>CAWGCH010000013.1:0-269446 GCA_963821115.1 uncultured Acidobacteriaceae bacterium | reverse complement strand
GCCATAGCGTGGAAGCAGCCACATGATCAACAAGAGCATGGCTACGCCTCCGCCGAGGTTCACCCAGGTGACGACGCGCACGCGCCCGAGCGCAAGCAGGGCGTACGTTCCTGTGACGTTGAGACCGAGCAAGGCAGAACTCCACACGATAGGGGCAAAGATTCGCTTAGCGCCGTCCGAGATCACGTCTCCTCCCCAGGCTTGCAGCACACGACCCCCAAATAGAAGGAGGACCGTTACGCCGGCAGCGACAAGCAACAGATTTGCCAGCAACGCAAACAGGACGGTCCTTCGCAACATCTCCGCCGAAGCCTTGACTCGCTGCTGCGCGAGATATGGGAACAGGAAGTGAAGACCGGATGCGGTGAATCCATAAATCGGCTGCGCCATCTGGATGCAGAGTGCGTAGGAAGCCACGGCTGTTGCTCCGAGAGAGGCTCCTGCGATGAGCCTGTCAGCCTGGCCAAAGATGACCCCGGACACTGCCTGCAGCCAGCTGAAGATACCGAACGCGAGAAGCGCACGGGTCGCCGCATGATCGAACGAGGGAGCCAGGGAATGCGCGTGTAGCAGCTTCTTGAGATGCGCCAGCTGGAAACATAAGCCGCCCGCACTTAGCAGGGCCGTGGCGGCCATGATGCTGATCACGCCGAAGCTTGCGCTGGCCAGACCCGCTGCCGCGCCCAATGCCAGAAGCCGGGCTAGGACGCTTACTCGCACCGCGGCGCCGTAACGCTCAAACGCTCTCTGCGTACTGATGCAAACACTTTCGATCGCGCGCACGAGCGTGATCACCCCTGCAATCCGCAACGACCATAGGCACGGAACACGTACGCTGGCATCGGATGATCCAACATGTTGCGCCAGATATGGCGCCAGTATCCACACCAACATTGCGATCGCCGCGCCTAGGAGAAGATGAATACCCATTGTGCTGCGTACTGCGCGGAGCAGCGCCGCAGACTCGCCCAAGCTGCGCTGCGTCGCTACGTGCTGAATGTTTGCGTCGCCAAAACCTGACGCAATGATCGAGCCGGTGCTTACTGCGGCTGTCGCAACAGCCCAAACGCCGTACTGCGCTACGCCCAGGTGTCGAAGCATGATGGGCGCCACCATCAGCATTCCGACGGGATATGCAGCATAGTCCAGCACGCCATACATCGCGTTGGGCAGGTGAGCTCTCATCGCGTTCCCCGGCAATGAAAGACAGGGTTGCCCACCGCGCGGCTGTACCTTTCAATGGGCCCGGCTTTGTGTCTTCTTGCGCGACGGTGTGAAGTAACTGGCATGCAGCTCCAGGCGGGGTTGTCTTTCACCTTAGCTAGCGCCGCGCGCATGCTTGTCAGGACGTGGTCAGTCAATTGTCATTGCTTTGTAACGTCGGATAGTTCCGATATCTCGCGCAGCTATGTGGCTTATAGGCGTCTCGTTGCCAGTGTGAGCCAGTCACACTGACACCACCGGGGTGGCTCGCAACGGCTTTGCTGCTCTTCGCTATTGCCGATAATGCAAGGAGCACACGCATCGCCTGCAGATGGGATTCTCAGAGATTTTGAGGTTGCTTCTGAAGGATTGCGCTGCCGCGCTGTTGAGCGCCTCGTCTAAGAGCATGTTCGAGATACTGCCGATTTTGGGATGAAAGAAACAGGGACGAACGGACCCGTCTACTTCTATCACTGCGGAAACCCACGGCGCATTGCACCGGGGAGATTCCGCCGGAGCCTCACCCGATTGCGCCCGAAAATGCCGTACGATCCGGCGCAACTTCTCCGGCCGCTCGACGATATATTTGGACGCTATATCGTGGCCATTCTCCCGGATCATCAACTCTATCTCCCTCTCAAGCGCTGAAGCCTCACTTGGCGACAAGGCAATCTCGTTTTGCCGTTCGCCCACCCACACCAATTCGCGATTGAACGCCTGGGAAGCAACATCGGCGGCGAGAAAAGAGATCGAGCTAAGCCCCAGCCGGTAAGCCGCCGTCACAGTTTCCCGAAGCCGCGTGTGATTCGCCTTCTGCACTGTGCACCGGGCATGGATCCGCATTTCCGGCCGGAGTTGCTTCACGGCGCTTACGCCCTCTTGGATAAGTCGAAAAGCGGACCTTACGCGCCGCACTGTATCGTGTGTCTCTTCGGGGCCATCGAGCGACAATATGATTTCATTGACAGATGAAGCTAACAGCGCTGCATGCTTTTTCAACAGCAACCCGGTGGTTAGAAGAGTGATTGTGACACCACATTCACGGAGAAAGGCGCAAAGAGCCGAGAGATTACTATGGAGAAGCGGCTCCCCGCCAGTAAGAACCACCTGCCGTACACCCAGCCTCACGATTGATTCTCTGTGACGCGCTAAGTCGACGAGGTTGATTTCCGCGCCCTTCTCACGCTTCCAGATATCGCACATGAGGCAACGGCAGTTACACCGCTCATGAATATTGAGGATCAGGATTGGCAACGTAGTCAGTTGGTGAGGGGAATGATCATCACTGACATTAGGAGATGATGGGGTCAGGTTTGTTCTCTCCACTCGGCCTAATGTCACACTCACAAGCTGGGTCGACATACCGGCTTCCCTCCTAAGCGCACGGCTCCTTCCCCCAAAATGCTTTCCGCCTCGGATAGTAGCTCCCCGATCGGCGCTCGTAACCAGCGAATCTCGCCGTTGACTGAGAGGGGCTCAAGGTCGCGTTTGTCCTCAGCAGGAAGCCTTTCGAAGAGGGTAGCCGAAGCCAGTTGTACGCGGCCGGACAGCATCACGAACTCAACGTCGCTTGCGCTAAGCGACGAAAGGATGGTCGCCGGCTCGCTCTGACGATCTCTGACCGCGATCAAATCGGCCTTCGCCCCCGGCCTCATCGAGCCCTCGCCTGCCTTGAGCCGGAGGATAGATGCGGCTGAATCCGTTACTGAGGAGTAGAGCCGTTCTGGCGACATCCCACACGACCCGGCGGCGAAGCGAATCTCATCAAGTAAATCGCCCGCCGCGGTGAGTGGTGAATCGCTGCCGAGTGCGACTTGTGAAATCGACTCCAGAACCCCCCTCGAAAGCACCTCCCCAAAGAGGAATGCATTGGAGGAAGGGCATGTGATCAGCGCGCTGCCACGCTGGTTCAACAGCGCGGCGCCCTCTGCATCTAGAGCAAGCCCATGGACCAGAACGGTTCGCCGGTCGAGCGCTCCGAGGTCGTCAAGCGTCTGCAACTCCGTCTTCGACCGTGCATCAATGCCCTCGCCTGCGTGAATAACGAACGGTTGGTCTTCAGCAGTCAGGCTGTGTGCGGCGGGTACGTCGTCGGCAAAAGCAAGCGAGTGCTCCCATCTGAAGCGGGAAAGTACGCGTACCGGGAAATCCTCCGATAGCAGGAATGGATCAATCGGGTTGTGGTGGCAGACGGTGGTAACTCCGCTGAGCAAGTTGCGGATCCCCCCCACCACAGCCGTACCCGCTTCGGTATTCTTCGGTACTTGGCGATGGTCGCCGCATCCGTCTGTTGAATATCGAGCGCCCATTGCTGCGCATTGCGATAGTGACCTCTGCCAAGCCTCGGGAAAAGAGAGAAGTCCAGATGATCGTGCGCATTGATGAGGCCGGGCAGAAGAAGGTAGCCGCTGAGATCAATACTCCATTTATGAACGGCTCGGTTGACTGAGAATCGATCACCTAGAGCTTGGATTTGTTCTGACTTAGTCTCCACCGCAGTCTCGACGGTTTCCTGTGGGCCCAGCGCGCAGCGACAACCATGTAAGTAATAGCCCTGCCTCGGAGCTTCGGAGGGCGCCAAAGTTGATTGAAGGGAGTCTCGTTTCGTAAGATGAAGTAAGTAGATAGCCGGAAGGTGTTCTGCCTCGCTAAAGCGGCCCAACTTACGGTGAGCGAGAAAGATATCTTTCTCAGGGCCTCCGAACGAAGGCTCCAGAATAGCTCTGACCTCAAAACCGGCTTGATCAAACACGGTCAGAATGTCATGAAGCGTCTTTGGTTTCGCGGGAAGCTTTATCTCATCCTCACCCTTGTAAAATGTTCGCTTCCAGCGAAGGGATGCCGCAGTCGCAGGATGCATATCAGACAGGAAGAGATTGGCGCCAGGCCTGGCGACCCTGGCCAATTCCGCAGCAGCGGAGTGAAGGTCATCGACATAGCTGAGAACAAAGGACGCTAGCAGGATATCGAATGCCGCCGCCTCCGCCGGAAGAGCTTCACAGGATGCGGCCGACAGGCGCGCGGTCGAGATATTTTTGGCAGCAGCCTTGCGCAACATATCTGGAGATGGATCAACACCGTGGAGCGTCCGCGGCTCCCTTCTACCGAGCTCGGTAAGCCACCTTCCCGTTCCACAGCCCACATCAAGAACATCGCGTCCCTGCACTGTGGGGAGTAGGCGCAGAAGAAAGCGCCGCTCTAGCATCAACAGCGGATTGTCTTGCTCATCATAGACGTCCGCCCACGATGAAAATGCAGCCACGCGCTGCGTAGTATCTGCGAATTCAACGAGTGGAGTCACAGGCTCTCCCGCTTTGGTTTTCTTAATTGAATGAATTGATTCGCCAGGTGCAGCTCCAATGGAAAACTATAGAAGCATAGTGCATAGCGCCAGGCGCTGAGCGTCTTGAGCAAAGCCCGGCTCCAGCGTGGCGCCCGAATGTCCTGGACTGTCGGCCAACGGGCGCCGACGACTGTCTCGAAGTTATCGATCAGCTTCTTGGTCTTTCGTTTCATCCACGGGGCGCTGGTATCGATGCGGAGAGTGAAATTCATCCACTTTTTAGTTGCCCATTCCGCCGGAGAATCCGGAAAGGACATCTTGTCGTCAACCTCCCCGTACATCGAACCTCTTTGGGGAGTTGGCGTATAGTGTTGCACGATAATCTCCGAATCGGAATTGATCCGCTTCAGTTTGCGGATGAAGCGTAGCGTCTCTCGCGTATCGCGTTCTGGATCCTTCGGATTACCTACAACAAAAGAGAATTCCGGAATGATACCGAACTGGCGAGTGCGGCGTGCCATGATCACCGTCTGCTCGGTGGTGATCCCTTTCTGCATCTCTTTCAACGCCCAGTCGGATCCTGACTCCGCACCGAAAAAGATCATGGCGCAGCCCGCGCGCTTTATGGCCGCCATTGTCTCGTCCGAGTAGCGCGACATAATATCTACGCGGCCTTCGCACCACCAACGAAGATTGAGGGGCGCCATAAGATCCGCCAGTTCGCGAGCATGATCTTCTCGCAAAAAGAAATTCATGTCGTAAAACTGAACCGAGTCCGCGCCGTATCGATTGATGAGATGTTTAAGGATTGCCACCGTTCTCAGCGGCGACTCCATGCGCTCTTCGCGGCCATACGCGGCGTGCACTCCGCAGAAACTGCAGTTGAATGGACAACCTATGCTCGCGTGATGCACGGCAGTGCGCTTGCCGAAGAAGGATGGCCGAAGATATTTGTCGACGGGAAGGCGGTGAAAGGGCGACCACGGAAAGCTATCAGGGCCTTTCATTGGCCGCTCCGCGTTGCTGCGATGCAAGCCGAAGACGTCCTTGTAGGATAGCCCCAGGATGCTGTCGAACGATCGCCTGCCCCGGAGTGCGTCGATCAGTTCGAGAAGCGTCTCCTCGCCCTGGCCGCGCACGATAAAGTCCACGTACTTCGCGTTGAGAGCGGCATCGGGGTAGATCGAAGGGAAGTAGCCTCCCCAGACGATCTTGACGTACGGACGCAGCCTCCTTATTTCGCGCGATGTCTCCATCGCGGCAACCATCTGGGGCCCGGGCATCGCGGAGACACCCAAAAGTTCGATATTGCGGCTGTCTATCAAGGACAGGATCGTATCGACGGGCGTGTCATCCAGATTGCCGTCGACAATCTCGTATTCTTCGCGCCCTTCCAGGACAGCGGCGAGGGCAAGCACCGCCAAAGGAAGGCGGCAGTTACGAGGCCGAGTGGCACGAGGATGGAAGAGAATGATCACGCTGTCTTCCTTGCGGCATATATACGAAAGTGCGATGGTTCACGTTTGCCGCGAAGCTTCGCTACCAGCGGCCGCATTGTCCATTGCAGCCCGTAGCTGGGAGTGATCACCTCCCAGCCGATGTTCAGGGCGCGTTCCAGATCACGCAGGCGCTGGTCAGTCAGATATTCAAGACTGCGGATGGAATCTGAAGCGGTACCATAGCGCCTGGCAAAGACGGCGCGACGCTCGGCAATCATTGTCTGACCGCTTTCGTCAGAGGAATACCACGGCGTATCGGCGATGACCACTACTCCATCTGTTGTCGAGCACCGCAGGGCTTCAGACAGAACTGCATGATAGTCCTCCGCATAATGAAACGACGCATTGAAGATAACGGCGTCAAATTGACCATCGGCAAATGGAAGGTTGGACATCTCCGCACGAATCCGTGGAAAAAGGGAGCGAAGCCGCCTTCCGAAATGCACGGCCGCGCCGAGGCCGTCGTGCTCATTCGTCATCACGTCTACAGCCACGGAATCGTAACCCATCAGGGCCAGGCGATAACTCATCCATCCGTTGCCGGCGCCCAGATCGAGGATTCTCGGTTTTTGCTCAGCACTGCGGCGAAGTGAGGGAAGTATTTTTCCAGTTAGACAATCAAATGACCGCGCCCTGACCTTCCACTGTTGCGAGTTATTTGAAGTTACGTCCTGATATGGAAGATTAAGATAGAACTCCGGTCGCGCGCTTCCCCGCCCCTCTGCCTTCCGAATCCTCTGATAGTCCTCGATAAAGCGGGAGAAGTGGGCCAGTCTTTCCGGACTAACAGCCTGCCAGATTCCATTCTGCGAGGTCACAGAGTACAAGCACCGCGAGCAGTCGTAACTAAGCGCATCGGGCGCGTGATCGATGGCTAGCATTCCCAGAGCCGAAGTACACATGGGGCACTGCAACTCGATCTGACCCGCGCCTGTGTGCGCAATCGGCCCCGACGCTTCATGGACCATCTGGGGCATAGTCACACCCGCTCCAAGTGCAACAGCATGTGATCGCCGATGACGCGAAAGATCGGCAGCCCACAAACTGCTGCGTCAAGGCGTTCTAGTTTTTCCAGAATTGTTGGATTGCTTCCCATGAGAGTGTTTAGGTATGAGGGCGGGACTGCAATCCCTATGCCGGTTATGGACCGCAACTTAAACGCCGCCCCGAAGGCCCTGCACAGGGAGCGTATCGTGGGGTAGTAGATGGGAAAAGATACCCCGTCTATATTCGCGACTGCTGCGCCGCGGCAGCGACGCGTTGCCTTGCGGAAATCTCCTTGGGCAGCGTAGTAGACAAACTCCCATGCGCAGAATCGAGTCGAAAGGCAGAAGAGCAACTTTGCCCCAGCCCTGGTGCGCAGTGCGAGCTCCATAAAGACAGCAGCGAGGTCTGCGACACAGTTCAGTCCCGAGAAGTTCGATAAGACACCATCGAAGAGAGACTGGGTTTCTAACTCGCGCAGGTGTTCAATGGGAAGCCTGAAAAAGAAGGCAGAGGCGTCGGGCGCCTCGTTAGCCTTTCGCAGCCTGGCATGTTCAATCATCTGCTCAGAGGCGTCGCAGGCAACTACAGAGACCCCTCTCCGCGCAAGAAATAGAGCATCTTCGCCGGTGCCGCAATTCAACTCCAGAACCCGGCTTCCCGACGGAAACGCATCTGCCACATGCCTCCACACTGTTGCGCGCTGCGATTGTCCAATCGGCGAAGCGGTAAAAATGTCATCGTATTGGGCAGCGATTTTGTCAAATGCTGCGCCGGCAGGGTGATGCAGTTCTATCTCAGTTGTCATCCCTCCACCTCATGGTAGGTTGACACCATGCCGGCGCGCGATTGCCGAATACTTTGCTCAAGCATGTTCACTTTTTCTGCGCTGTTGGAGTAGGAGCCCAACAGTCGCGCCTTTTCCACCTCGTCGCGCAGTAACTTGTCTGCGTGAGCATAGAAACGTTTTGTATGCCTGCCTTTGACAGTTAGCTCGCGATCGGATGTCCTGCCCCACGGTTCAAGCTGCACAAGACGATCGGAGATTCTGTTGTAGTAAGGCGTCCCTTTGATCGGATAGGAGACCGTGGTGAAGAAGATATCCGGCTGCGAGGTGCTCACGTGCCGTATCGTCGCCTCGATGTCGTCGAGTTCCTCGCCTTCGTAGCCCCACATCAGGAACATGCCGCTTTGAATACCGCGTTCGCGGCTCATCTTCACTGCGTTCTGAACCTGCTCGATCCTTACACCACGATCCATCGCATCGAGAATGCGCTGCGATCCGCTCTCTGAGCCAATCCAGATGCGAAAGCACCCAAGCTCCGCAAGTAGATCAAGCATTTCGTCGTTCAAGCGATCGGCACGAGAGATGCATTCGAATGGAATGCGCAGTCCGCGGCGGCGCATTTCAGCGGTATAAGATCGTAGCCACGCGTGATTGATGGTGAAGACATCGTCTGAGACCCAGATCATGTCAGGCGAATATCGGTGAAGCAGCCACTCGACCTCATCCACTACCAGCACGGGATCGCGGCGGCGATGCGACTGCCCGAACACCTGGTGACTGCACCAATTGCAGCGAAAGGGGCATCCGCGCGCGGTGATGAAGTTGACGGAACCGCTGCCGTGATGTGTACGCCAGGTCTCGACATAGCGTTGGATGTCGATAGCATCGCGGGCCGGCCAGGGCTGCAGATCGAGGTTCGCAATCTGGCCGCGTGGCGGCATCTGACACAAGTGCCCGTCATGGTCCAGGAACGAGAGGCCTGCGATTTTCGAGAGGTTCTCTTCGCCATCGCGCAAGGCGAGCAGAAGCTCCTCCATCGTTAACTCGCCCTCGCCGGAGACTACGAAATCCGCCCCCGCCTGAAGGTATTCCAGAGTGTATGCGCCGGGCTCGGGGCCGCCGACCACGGTTTTCCATCCAGCTTCGTGCGCAGCGGTAAGGATCTCGATGACATTGCCACGCGTCATGAGGTTGGCGTAGACGCCTAGCAGAGATGGCTTTTCAGTGCGAAGGAAGTTGAAAAGCGCTTCCCGGCTGGAGAATGTCGTGTCGAATACGTCGACGCCGAAGCCCTTGCTGCGCAGATGGGAACAGAGATAAAGAATTCCCAGCGGCGCGTACGGCTTCATGATCTGGCGCTCTTTAGGGTCTTCGAAGAGAAAGTATCCGTGTGTAAGTAGGAGATCGCGCATCTAGGCTCCTCCTGCAGCAAGTAACTCGCTTAGAGGAACAAAGCGGGGTTGAGAATCGCCGCGGCCTTCGCCGCTCTCGTGCAGAAGTGTTGACTCGGCGTTCCTGCTCACTGACTCCAGCGCATCAACCTTCTTCCACAGTTGACCGATATGCGATTTCATATCGAGCGGCTGAGTAGTAGCTAGCCAGCTGCTTACTTCGGCATGCAGGGCGTCACGCACGGCGCGGTAGAAGTCACTCGTGTAAGTTGCCCGGAACATGACACATAAGTCGTCGCTGTCGGTCCAGTTTTTCTTAGGGCCCAGCTCCGTCTTCACTCGTTCATAGAAAGCGGTTCCAGGTAGGGGATAGGAAAATGAGATACCGATATCATCCGGGCGCGTGCTGCGGACAAAAGCTATTGTCTTCTCGAGGTCGGCCCAGGTTTCTCCGCTGTATCCGAATTGCAGGAAGTAACAGGCGCGGATGCCGGCCTGGCGAAGGCGCTGGCGCGCAGCTACCACGGAGCTCAGGTTCAAGCCTTTGTCCATCGCATTGAGAATCCTCTGCGAGCCCGATTCAACGCCCATCCAAACTTCGGCGCAGCCCGCGGTTTTCAATGCCGCGACGGTTTCGTCGCTCATCAGATCTGCACGAGATTGAATCTTGAATGGCACAGCGGCATCACGCATTGTCACCTCTGCGGCGAATTCTTTTATCCAGTGATGATTGAGCGCGAAGATGTCATCGCTGAACCATATATGGTCGACCTTCGTCTCTACCTTCAGCCGGCGCATCTCCTCAGCGACTGCGGCGGCTGGTCGCACGTGGAATTTATTTTCCGAGATGGGCTTCGCGCACCAGTTGCAGCGATAGGGGCAGCCCCTGCTCGCCGCCATATTTGTGGAGAAGTATCCGCGCGCCTTCATCCAGGCATTGTGATACGGTTCGAGATCGATAAGTTCGCGCGACGGGCTCGGAAGCAGAGCCCAATCGGGGTTTCTCGACAACGGCTGAGAGCCATACTCCAGGTGCCCATCTGGGCCAAGGCGAACGAGGCCCGCAATATCTCCGACAGGCTCAGAGTGGAGCAGCGCGGTGCAAAGCTCGGCCAGCGTTTGCTCGGCCTCTCCGCACAGGATGAAGTCGATGCCGTTCCGCAAAAAAAGTGCGGTGTTGTCGGTCGCGTCGGACCCATGCGCAACGACGACTGCTCCGACCTTCCTTGCCGCCGCTGCGATGGCCCAAGCTACTTCTCTCATTCTCGTAAGGCACATCTTAGAAAGAAAATTGAAATCGTCCTCGTAGATGGCCACGATGCGGGGGCGATGCATCTTGAGCGCGCGAAGGATCCCGCTCTCAGGATGCTCAAGCATCGGATCAAACACGGCGGCCGAAATGCCATGCGCACGCAGGGATGCCGCTGCATACAACGTTCCAATGGGAGGATACGGCTGCATCTTGCGCAGCTGCTTCACATCGTAGGGAAGATGATAGGAGTGCGTGAGCAGCACGTCCGACCGGGAATCAGGCACATCGTTCCGGGCTCCCGTTCCCGCGATAGAACTACCCTGGGTCAGCATGCTGCCTCCGCTGGAGTATTGGCCAGCCTCTTCGCATCGACGGCCGGCTTCATGGCCGCATACTTCTTCAATTTTCCGTTCAGCCAGAGCTCGACCGGGAAGTTATAGTTGTCGCGGTCCAGTCTCCAGCGGGCAGGAAATGAAATGCATTTTTGCGCAAGGCGCGTGATCGTCCCCCGCTTGTCTGCGGCAATGGGAATGCGGTCGAACGCGATGCGGAGATAGTCTCGCGTAACCTGCAGTCGCTTATGTTCCGGTCCGTCCAGCCAGGGCAGCCGGGTATAGCGCGGGAAAAAATCGGCCCAGGCTTCGAGAGACGCGGGGACATCAATGCCGAGCTCCGCCGTCTTCTCGAAGATAGGCGAGCCTGGATACGGCGTAAAGATGTTGGTCCAGAATTCTGCGCCCGGAAAACGCCGGCAGACGTCCATCATGAAGTTGATGGTTTCGCGCCGTTCTTTCTTCCCCTCGCCTGGAAAAGCAAAGATGATATTGAACGAAGGGCGAATGCCCGCCGCCAGGCAGCGCGCCGCGCTCTCATAGATCGATTCGAAATCCTGCCAGTCCTTATGCATGGCCTTCAGGATGGTCGTAGAGCCGGAGTCCACTCCCTGACAGATCTGGTGGAGACCAGCTTGCTGTAACAGCTTGAGGTCTGCCGGGGAAAGCCGCGAGGTCAGATTCGTCGTTGCCTGAATGCTCCAGCGGTAGTGCGACTTTTCCCGCACCAGGCCTTCAGCGATGCCGCGCGCGCGATCGAGATCAACCAGAAAATTGTCATCGACGATCCAAAGCATCTCGAGTGCATAGCGCCGGCTCAGGTCCACCGTCTCCTCGACAAACTGTTCGGGAGGTAACGCGTTCCACTTTCGGCCGTATACACCGGCATTGGTGCAGTACGAGCAGTTAAACGGGCACGCAAGGCTTGACGTATACATCGCCCAGCGCCTTCCGCAGCTGCGCTCGTACGCATCGAAGTCGGCAATCTGATAAGCCTTGGGCGGCATCTCGACGAGAGGCTTGAGCGGACGCTCCGGGGTCATCGTCATCTTGCCGTCGCGCTTGAAGCCGATGCCCGCGACAAAGTCTGGCGCAGACCCATTTGCAATATGCTGGACCAGCTCGAGGAACGCGTCTTCGCCCTGCCCGCGCACGATGTAGTCAATGTAGGGTGCTTCGAGTGTCTGCTTGGGCAACAGCGACGGATGCCACCCGCCTAGAACGATTGGGAAGTCAGGGTTCCATGCCTTGATGGCGCGCGCAATGTCCACCGTCTCGCGAATCATGGGGCCCGTGACGAGAGAGATCCCGAGACAAATCGCGTCGCGAACCTCAGTGAGAACACGCTGCTTGAAGTTCGGAGTGATGGTGGAATCGATCAGCACCACCTCAAAGCCGGCTCGGATGAGAGGGGTGGCCACCGCCAGGATGCCCAGCGGCGCGGTAGCCTCAGAGCTGGCGAACGACGGAAAGAAGAAGACGATCTTTCGGGATTTACTCAAGGCACGCCCCTATGCTGATGAAGCTAGGGTACGGATGGCGTCGCCTGTACTTGTCACCGAGTTGTCAGTGAAATGTCATCCCTTCTTCTGCTCGGCTCTGAGCTCTGCTCACTTCTGCGTTTTCATGAACTCCCGCACCAGTTCCGCAATCTCATCCGCCTTGGTATCGAGCGCGAAGTGTCCCGCTTCGAGTACGTGGACCCCTGCGTTTGGCACGTCCTTCCGGTAGCGTTCCGGCTCGCCGGAATCGAACGATAGATCGTGCTTACCCCAGATGACCAGCAGCTTTGGCTGCGTCTTTTGCATCCATGCCTGCCACTTGGGATACGCACCGACGTTGGTGCGGTAGTCATAGAAGAGATCGACTTGAATCTGTGCCTGGCCTGGAGAATTCAAGAACGCGTACTCATCGGTCCAAAGATCGGGATCATAGCGCTCGACGTTCGGATCGTCTCCTACATGGCGCGTCCTCGTGGCTGCCATCGACAGCAGATTTTTGCGCAGCGCTTCTTCATGAGCAGGGCGGTCGGCCCAGAAGGCTCGCCGTGTTGCCCAGTTCACGCCCAGGCCCTCGTTGTGAGCCACCGCATCCTGAACGATCAGAGCATTTGCCCGCTCCGGATAAGCCAACACCATGCGAAAGCCAACCGGCCCATCGTAGTCCTGCATGTAGAGCGTGTAGTGCGACAGGCCCAACGCCTGCGTGAAGTCATCCATCACAGATGCGAGGTGATCGAAGGTGTAGTCGAATACTTTGGGGTCGGGCCAGTCGCTGTGCCCGAACCCCGGATAGTCGGGTGCGATCAGATGGTAGTTGTCCGCGAGCCTTGCCAGCAGCGGCTGAAACATCCGCGACGACGACGGAAGGCCGTGCAGCAAGAGGATGGTGGGCGCGTCTTTCGGCCCCGTCTCTCTGTAGAAGATGGAGAGCCCGTCAACCTTCACCGTGCGATAAAACACCGGCTGTTCCATTGCTTGCTCCTTTTTCTGGGCGTCCGTCGCCAGGGCGGCGAGCACAACCCGAGTGTCGCAAAATCCGAAGGATCGATCTTCTCGTATTCATGCATCTCCGATCTACTCTGCGACTTCGAAGATGACTTCGAGTTCAATCGGCATTCCGAGAGGAAGACTGGCGACGCCGATCACCATTCGAACCGCCATCTTTTCGCTGCCGAAGATGTCGCGGAACAGGTCCGAGACAGCATCCGCGACTCGGGGCTGATCGAAGAAGTCCCCGAAGGTTGCGATGAACACGCCGAGCCGGACAACGCGCGTCACTCGATCGAGTGAACCCAGATGCTTCCGGGCTGCAGCCAGTGCGCTCAACGCCGCGGTGTAGGCGGCATCGCGTCCGGCTTCGGCATCGAGCTCTTTCCCAAGCCGGCCAAGGTATTTCGGCTTGTGGTCGACTACCGGAAGCATCCCGCTCAGGAAGAGCAGGTTACCCGTCTGGAGCGTCTCGACATAAGGGCCAAACGGCGTCGGAGCCGCTGGAAGCTGGATGCCAAGATCCTGCAGCCGGCGTTCCGCACCGCCCGGCTGTAGACCCTCACCGCTTACCACCGGCCCACGTGCGCACCGTCGTCCACGTGCAGCACCTCCCCGGTTACATGCACCGCTTCTGTGAGATAAACAACGGCTTCTGCGATGTCCTTCGGCTCAGAGACAGTGCCCATGGGTGAACGTGTCTTCAGGAATTCCTTCGAGACGTTCTTGTTCAAGGGCGTGTCGACAACTCCGGGCGCGACCGCGTTGAAGCGTATCTTGTTCTTTGCGTATTCGTTCGCAAGGCTGAACGTAACCGCGTTGAGCCCACCCTTGGTGATCATCGGAATCGATGCGGGAAGGTCCGCCAAGGGGTTATCCGCGAGCGACGCCGTGATGCTGGTCACGCTGCCACCAACTCCCTGCGCCAACATCTGCTTAACGGCGCGTTGGGTAATGAAGATGAACCCTTCCAGGTTCGTGGAGACGAACGCACGAAACTCCTCCTGGGTGTAATCCGTGAAGGGCTTGGATGAGAAAATGCCTGCGTTGTTGACCACATGGTCGATTGAGCCGAACTTAGCGATGGCGATCTGTGCGACCTCCTCAGCCGTCGCCTGCTGACCGATGTCTCCGTCGACGAGCGCGAGGTTCGGAGACGGCGCGAAGCCGGACTCGGACATGCTGCGCGAGGTTGCAACAACGTTATAGCCGCGATCCAGAAAAGCCTGGACCACCGCCGCCCCGATGCCCTGCGAAGCTCCGGTTACGATGACTGTCTTTTTACTTGCCATACCACCTCCTGCTGTTTCGCGCAGATCGCCAAATCCTGCGGATGTGCGTTCGATACAGTAACCACTAACATCGTCCGTCTACAGTTACACCTGAGGAGATTCCTGTAACTCTCCTAGAGATTCTTAAAAAACGTTAGATTTTAAGTGTGGAAAAGCTCGCCTTCCCGCCCTTCGATCAGCAGGCAATACCCAAAGGAAGGCCTCCGGACCGATCCCTCTCCGGCGTGCTCTCGCTATACTGAAACTCCGCGCAGAGCATTAGCAGAGAGCCGGCGCGTGCCAGGAGTTCGATGACTGTTGATCGCAGTTCGGTAGTGCGCAGGCGCTGCGTTGTTGCTCTGTTGTCCCGCGTTGTTGCTCTGTCGTTTCTTGTTGGCGCCCTTTTCCCATGTGGCGCAGCCGCGCGGGCGCAGCAAGACATCACTGTCCCCACGCTGCACTTGCCCGAGCCGTTCTTGCCGCTGCAACATTACGGCCCATATAACGCGCACATTCTGGTGGGTGGCCGCGGACTTACGAAGCCCTTGCCGGAGAAAGACCCGATTCTCGAAGCCGCTACGCCGTGGACTCTTTCTGCATGGGTTGAGTTCGCGCCAATTTCTCCTTCTTCGATCCTGATTGCCGGAGTCGGCGATCCGTTTGGTGAAAACTCCCGCTTCTTCGCGCTGGTGGATGGCAAGGCGGCGTTTCGCATGGATCATGCGCAGACGCTGATGTCCGGCTCCCTGTTCTCAGCGAAGGGCTGGCACTTTTTCGCCGCTACGTTCGACGGAGCGACAACCCGTTTCTACATCGATGGCGTGGAAGAGGCGCACGGCGTGTTGCGGACGGCCTCGATTGCCCCGCAGTTGGTGATGGCTCCCGTCGAGACATCGTGCGCGAAGCTGCCGTGTCCGCACTTCGGCGGACGCATCGCGCAGTTCACTCTCGCCCGCGGCGCAGCGTCACGCGAGGAGATTGCAAGCCGGGCAAATGAAAGGTCCGATCCGGAGCTGATTGAGTTTGAAGAAGGCTCGAAGCCGTGGGCTCTGCAGGTGGTGCAGTATGCGGGCAATACCGCGCCGCAGGAGCCGTGGACCATGCCGCTGCGCAATGCCCCTTTCAGCAAGCCAAAGGCCGCCCCCCTGCCGCCAGCGCAGACCACGCTCGCAGAAGGGTCGTCCGGAGACTGGATACTCAGCGGCGGCTGGAAGCTCGCCGCGGCTCCGAAGGTTTCGGCGACCCCGGAAGAGCTCGCGACCGCCTGCTTCGACACGGCCGCGTGGATGCCGGCAACGGTGCCGGGCACCGTGCTGACGACCATGATCGATCGCGGTGTTTACCCCGATCCGGATTATGGTCTCGACAATCTCGATATCCCGGAAAAGCTGAATCGGCAGGATTATTGGTATCGCGCCGAGTTCGCATCGCCGAAGACCGAAGGTCGTTCGCGTGTGTCTCTGGTGCTCGACGGAATTAACTATCGCGCCGAGATCTGGATGAACGGCCAGCGCCTGGGGCAGATGGCCGGCGCTTTCACACGCGGCGTCTTCGACGTAAGCAAGCTGCTCCGTGATGGAGGAAACAATGCGCTGGCAATTCGCATTTCTCCCGTGCCGCATCCGGGCATTCCAAATGTGCAGTCGATTGCTCTGGGGTCCGGATTGAATGGCGGTGCCATGGAGCTGGATGGGCCAACCTTTGTCGCCTCGGAAGGATGGGACTGGAATCCTCCCATGCACGACCGTGATACGGGACTGTGGCAGAACGTCCATCTGGTTGCGACGGGTGCCGTCTCGATCGGCGATCAACAGGTGATTACACATCTTCCGCTGCCGGATATCACGCAGGCGGATGTGACTTTGAACGTGCCACTGAACAATGCTTCCGGCGAGCCCATCGAAGGTATGCTGACGGCTTCGTTTGAAGGGGTCTCGCTGCACAAGCGCGTTACTGTTCCTCCAGGCGGGGCAAATGTGCCGCTCTCACCGAAAGAGTTCGTATCGCTGCACCTTGCGCACCCCAGGCTATGGTGGCCGAACGGCTACGGAAATCCGGAGTTGTATCACCTGACCACAACCTTTACGACAGAAGGCGCAGCGCCGGTGGTGAAAAAGCTGCAATTCGGAGTGCGCGAGATCTCGTATGAGATCAGCCTCCTCGACAGTGAGGGAGCATTGCGCCGTGTCGACTATGACCCGACCCTGGGCCGCGAAGATGCGAAACCGCAGGTGGATGTTTCCCACGAAGGCATGCGGCAGGTTCCGGATGGATGGGCTGCGTCGATTGCCGCAGGGGACGATAGCTCCGCCGCGTTCCATACCGTCGGCGACACGCGCGCGACGCCGTATCTCACCATCAAGGTGAACGGGATGAGGATTGCGGTGCGAGGCGGAAGCTGGGGCATGGACGATTCGCGCAAGCGCGTGTCGCGCGCGCATCTTGAGCCGTTCTTCCGCTATGACCGCGATGCGAACCTCGACATCATCCGCAACTGGCAAGGGCAGAATACGGAGGAGGTCTTCTACGATCTAGCCGACGAATACGGCATGCTGGTCTGGAACGACTTCTGGGAAGTCACGATGGACTCGAATGCCGAAGCGGAAGACCCGCAGCTTTTCCTGGCGAATGCGAAGGACACAATCCTCCGCTATCGCAACCATCCGTCGATTGTGATGTGGTGTGGGCGGAACGAAGGCGTCCCACAACCCATCATCAACAAAGGGCTGATCGCGCTTACCCACTCGCTCGATGGCACGCGATATTATTCTCCCTCGTCGAACCAGGTGAATCTGCAACCGAGCGGCCCCTACTCCTATGAAGATCCTGCGGATTATTACACCAGCCTCGACCCGGGCTTCGCAGTCGAAGTGGGAACACCTTCACTGCCGACGCTCGAGTGGTTCGGCCGCTGGCTGCCGAAAGAGGATCGCTGGCCCATCACGGATGACTGGGCGTACCACAATTGGCATCCTCACGATGCGTTGAACAAGCATATGCAGGCGCAGTTCGGCATGGCCCACAGCCTTGAAGAGTACGTGCAACAGGCGCAGATGATGAACTACGTGGACTATCGCGCCATCTTTGAAGGCTTCAACGCGCACCTGTGGGCTCCCAACAGCGGACGGCTGCTGTGGATGACGCAGCCTTCGTGGCCCAGCACGCTCTGGGGAATTCTCAGCTCCGACTACGACACCCAGGCCTCCTATTACGCGACCAAAAAAGCATGCGAGCCGGTGCACGTGCAGCTTGATCTGGCAACGAATGACGTGCAGGTGATCGATACCACGCGCGATCCCTTGCATCAGGTGAAAGTGGATGCCGATATCTACGCGCTGGACGGAAAGCTGCTGCTGCACCGCGATGCGACGCTCGATGCAGCATCAGATGATGTGACACGCGCCCTGCATCTGGACCTCGCTCCGCTGCTTGGAGACACAACGGTATTTGTGCACCTCGCACTGCATGCGCAGGATGGCGCACTGCTCTCGCAAAATTTCTATTGGCGCGCTGCTTCCGATGCGGGTTATCGCGCTCTCGACAAGATGGCCGCGGCGCGCGTGACGATTTCGGCTCATCCGATCGACAACGCCGGTGATGCAGGCGGGCGAAGGCTCGAAGTGAAGCTCAAGAACACCAGCGCGGTGGCTGCACTGAACACCAAGCTCGTAACTATCAATGCAGCCGACGGATCAGAAGTCCTGCCCGCGTTTTATAGCGACAATTACATTTCGCTGCTTCCAGGCGAAGAGCGCACCATCACCATCGATATGCCTGGAGCTGACGCAAAGCACGCGCTCAGGCTCAAGGTCCGCGGCTGGAATGTCGCCCCGGCCTCGATCGATGTCGCGCCTTGAACCTGGTGGCGAAAGCGAGGCGATCTGCGCTGGAATGGCGTTCGCGGTGCATTACTATTCTGACCAGGACGCTTCTTGACTCTTCGTGCCATTAGAAGCTGTGTCGTCTGCCAGGAGAGATTATGAGCGACCTCGCGTCGCATCTCGGGACCCTCGTTGAAACGCGCGCGATTCGTAAGATTACCTGGCGGCTCATTCCGTTCCTGATGCTGCTGTACTTCGTTGCCTTCCTCGATCGCATCAACGTCGGTTTTGCCGCTCTGACCATGAACAAGGATGTCGGCCTCACGCCCGAGATCTTCGGCATCGGTTCAGGCGTTTTCTTTCTTGGATACTTCGCCTTCGAAGTGCCTTCCACCATTCTTCTGCATAAGGTTGGGGCCCGCTTCTGGATCGGCCGGATCATGATCACCTGGGGCCTCGTCTCTGCGGCGATGGTCTTCATTCGAGGCCCGATCAGTTTCTATGTTCTGCGATTCCTGCTCGGTCTCGCGGAAGCCGGCTTCTTCCCCGGAATCATCCTTTACCTGAGCTACTGGTTTCCGGCGAATCATCGCTCAGCGGTAACTGCGATGTTCATGGCTGCAGCTCCCGCCGCAGGATTTCTCGGTGCACCGCTCTCCGGCGCCTTGATGCAGCTCGGCGGCCTTCTCGGTCTCCGCAGCTGGCAGTGGCTCTTCCTCGCCGAATCCGTTCCCGCGCTGGTGCTGGGCTTCATCACGTTCCGCTTCCTCAGCGATCGTCCGGCCGACGCTGCATGGCTCGCCGACGACGAACGCCAGTGGATTTCGCAGGAAATCCAGCGCGAGCAAAGCGCCATCATCGACCCGCGCAGTCACAGCGCCTGGCATGCGCTGAGGGACTGGAAGGTCCTGGCGCTCTCGCTCGCTTACTTCGGCACCTCCGCCGGCCTCTACACCATCGGCTTCTGGGCTCCGCTTATTCTCAAGGAACCTGGTTTCTCCGCTTTCAAGATCGGTCTGCTCGTTGCCATTCCGAATCTCATTGCGGTTGTCGGTATGGTGCTCTGGTCACGCAACTCCGACCGGACGGGAGAGCGCTACTGGCATGCAGCCATTGCGTGTCTCATCGCAGCCCTCGGCATGGCCGTTGCCGCTCGCGGAGGCTCCTCCACCGTTCTCGCCATCACCGGACTTTCGCTGACCGCCTTCGGGGTCAGCGCCGCCAAGCCGCCCCTGTGGAGCATTCCCACCACCTTCTTCGCCGGCAGCGCCGCCGCCGCGTCCATCGGACTGATCAACGCCCTCGGCACCCTGGGCGGCTTCGCTGGCCCCTACATGATTGGATCAGCCGACCAGGCCAGCGGGCATTTCAGTCGCGGCTTCTATCTCGTTGGCGCTACGCTGGTATTGTCCGCCGTCACGATTCTTGCGATGCGTTTTGCGCGTAAGGCGATCCTGGCCAAAACCATCCATCCCTGAAAGGCCCTCTTGCATGTCGAATGCCGGTAAAAAAGACAGTAGCCGCAACACTCAGGCGAGTCGAACCTACAAAATAGCCGTCATTCCGGGAGACGGAATCGGCAAGGAAGTTGTCCCGGAAGGCGTCCGGGTGCTTCAAGCCGCGGCCAAGAAGTTTGGATTCAAGCTCCAGCTCGACGAGTTCGATTTCGCCTCCTGCGATTACTACCTGAAGCACCAGAAAATGCTTCCGGACGACTGGAAGGAGCAGATCGGAAAACACGACGCCATCTTCTTCGGCGCGGTCGGCTGGCCGGAAAAGGTTCCCGATCATATCTCGCTCTGGGGATCGCTGATCCTCTTCCGACGCGAGTTCGATCAGTACGTCAACCTCCGGCCGGTCCGCTTGATGCCCGGCGTCCCATGTCCGCTCGCCGGCCGCAATCCCGGCGATATCGACTTCTACGTTGTCCGCGAGAATACCGAGGGCGAATACTCCTCCATCGGCGGCAGAATCTTTTCCGGCAGCGATCGGGAAGTGGTCATCCAGGAAACCATCATGACTCGCGTCGGTGTCGACCGCATCCTCAATTTCGCATTCAACCTCGCCGATCGGCGGCCAAAGAAGCACCTCACGTCCGCCACCAAGTCCAACGGGATCTCGATCACCATGCCCTTCTGGGATGAGCGCACCAAAGAGATCGCCAAGGGCTTCCCCGCCGTGCGCTGGGACAAATATCACATCGACATTCTCACCGCGCACTTCGTCCTCAACCCCGACCGCTTCGATGTGGTCGTCGCCTCCAATCTCTTCGGGGACATCCTCTCCGACCTCGGCCCGGCCTGCGCTGGCACCATCGGCATCGCTCCCTCCGCCAATATCAATCCCGAGCGCCGCTTCCCGTCTCTTTTTGAGCCGGTCCACGGCTCGGCCCCGGACATTGCCGGCCAGGGCATCGCCAACCCCATCGGCCAGATATGGTCGGCTGCAATGATGCTCGATCATCTCGGCGAAGCGGAAGCCGCGGGTGCCGTCATTCAAGCGATCGAGAGCACGCTGGTAGACAAGTCCCTCTGCACCCATGACGTAGGCGGAACCGCCGACACCTCCACAGCGGGAAAGGCGATCGCCAATGCCCTCATTGCAGGCACGGTGTCAGATTGACTTCACAATTGGCTGGCTTGGAGGCCTTGAGCGGCTTGGGGGCGGAACTGTCTGGGCTTGGTGCGCAAAAAAAAGCGGCGAATTACGAGGCGTGCGGTACTTGCGATTCGGTGCGGAGTTCCACCTGCGCCGCATTGGTGGCGACGGAGCGGGCATGGATGCGGAAGAGGGCGAAAGCTGTCCTGCAGATTCCGTAGGCGGCGAGCACTCCAAAAGCCAGCGAGGCCAAGCTGGCGCAAACTAACATAAGCATATTGATCGCGTTCTGCATCGTATTCACTTCTGGCCCGATTCTCTTCAGGCCCGTTTGTCTCGATCCTATCCTTGCGAAATTAGAACTCGACTTCTTCCACGGTTCTTTCTGCGCTTAAAATACTGATTCCTGGCAGCGTGTGAATCGAATTCTTCATGCCATTCATCACACACCAGACTACGATGCAATTGTGACAGAGAACGGGCGTAAATTGACCCTCGTTTCTGTTGCCGAATAAGATACCAGTAGAGGTTTCTGTCGCTGATTCTCCAGATTCTGCCAACCGCTTGCAAGACTCTGACCAGCCTTCGTTCACGATTCATCTGAAATTTTTAAATCAGCATCCGCTTCACGAATTTCATCGCCTTTCGCTCAAAAGCTTCTCATGTCGATCACACACATCACGGTGCGCGGGGCACGCCAGCATAATCTCCGCGACATTAACGTTCAGATCCCGCGCAACACCCTCACCGTTGTTACCGGGCTCTCCGGCTCCGGCAAGTCCTCCCTGGCCTTTGACACCATCTACGCCGAGGGCCAGCGGCGCTATGTAGAAACCTTATCGGCATATGCGCGCCAATTCTTAGACCAGATCGAGCGGCCCGATGTCGACTCCATTGAGGGCCTCAGCCCGGCCATCTCCATCGAGCAGAAAACCACCAGCCGCAGCCCCCGCTCCACGGTGGGCACCATCACCGAGATCTACGACTACCTGCGCCTGCTCTACGCCTCGGTCGGCGTCCCTCACTGCCCCAACTGCGGCCGCGAAATTTCGCGGCAGAGCGCCGAGCAGATCGTCGAGCGCATCCTGGCTCTGGGCCAGGGAGAGCGGATTACCATCTACGCCCCCATCGTCCGAGGCCGCAAGGGAGAGTTTAAAGATCTCCTGGATAAGATTGAACAGCAAGGATTTAGAGCGCGCATCGACGGCGAGTTGCGCGACCTCTCCGAGCCCATCGCGCTCGAAAAGCGCAAGAATCACACCATCGAGGCCGCCGTCTATCGCGCCGCTCTGAAGCCGGGAATCGAGAAGTCTCTCGAATCCTCGGTGGCCAAGGCCCTGCAGATGGCCAACGGGCTGGTGCTGGTCGCATCCCAGCACGGTGAGCAGCTTTACTCGTCGTCCATGGCCTGTCCCGACTGCGGACTGGACATTCCCAAGCTCGAGCCGCGCAGCTTTTCGTTCAACAGCACCTACGGCGCCTGCCCCGAATGCCATGGCCTGGGCAGCATCTACGATTTCGATCCCGCCAAAATCATCTCGGATTGGTCCAAGACGCTGCTCGACGGCGGGCTGGGTCCGGGATCGGCCTCGCAATACCTGCTCAAGCTCATTAAGCTCGCGGCCGAACGATACAAGATCGACCTGAAAAAGCCCTTCGAGCAGCTTCCCGCCAAGCAGCAGGAGCTTCTGCTCTACGGGCCGCCAAAGAGTGAAGCCCCGCGCACCGGCTTCCATGGAATCCTGGCCTACCTGCGCGACGCCCTGCAGGAGTCGAAGTCCGATGCGTATCGCGACTGGATGATGAACTACATGTCCGCCTCGATCTGCCCGGTCTGCAAAGGGCGGCGGCTGCGTCCGGAGTCGCTGGCGGTCAAGGTTGGCGGACTATCGATCGCCGACTTCACCGCCCTGTCGCTGAACCGCTCTCTTATGGCTGCGCGCTCCATTCCCTTCTCCACGCGTGAAGCGCTGATTGCGGAACGCCTGCGCCGCGAGATCGTCGAGCGCCTCGAATTCCTCACCGCCGTCGGCCTCAGCTACCTCTCGCTCGATCGCAATGCCGCCACGCTCTCCGGCGGCGAGGGACAGCGCATCCGCCTGGCCACACAGATCGGCTCACGACTGCGCGGCGTGCTGTACGTCCTCGACGAACCCTCGATCGGACTGCATCAGCGCGACAACCAGCGGCTCATCGCTGCCCTCGAGTCTCTGCGCAATCTGGGCAACACCGTCCTCGTTGTCGAGCACGACGAAGACACCATTCGCCACGCCGACTACGTGCTCGACCTCGGCCCCGGCGCGGGCAAGCTGGGAGGCCACGTCGTCGCCGAGGGCACGCCTGCGGAGATCATGCAGGTTCCCGCGTCGCTCACCGGCCGCTATCTCTCCGGCGCCAGCGCCATCCTGCATCGCGAAGCGCCGCGGCCACTTACCGGGAAATGGGTGACGGTAGAGGGCGCGCGCAGCCATAATCTCCAGGACCTGACGGTCAGCTTCCCTCTCGGCGTCATGACCGTGGTCACCGGTGTCTCCGGCTCAGGAAAAAGCACGCTGGTCAACGACATCCTCTATCGAGCCCTGGCCAAGCAGCTCTACGGTTCGCGCGAGGAGCCCGGTGAGCACAAGCGCATCACCGGATTCGAGAACATCGACAAGGCTATCCGCATCGATCAGTCTCCCATAGGCCGCACACCGCGCTCCAATCCGGCGACCTACACCGGCGTCTTCACCGCCATCCGCGACCTCTTCGCCATGCTGCCCGAGTCGCGCGAGCGCGGATACAAGCCGGGACGCTTCTCCTTCAATGTTGCCGGAGGACGCTGCGAGGCCTGCCAGGGCGACGGCCAGCGCCGCATCGAAATGAACTTCCTGCCCGACGTATACGTCCAGTGTGAAGTGTGCAACGGACGCCGCTACAACCAGGAGACGCTCGCCGTGAAGTTTAACGGCTACTCCATTGCCGACGTGCTGGACCTGGCCATCGAAGATGCGTTGCCGGTGCTGGCCGACATTCCGCAGGTGAAGCAGAAGCTCCAGACGCTGGTCGATGTCGGCCTCGGCTACATTCATCTCGGCCAGGCTGCCACCACTCTCTCCGGCGGCGAGGCCCAGCGTATGAAGCTGGCGCGCGAATTGTCCAAGCGGCAGACCGGCAGAACATTATATTTACTGGACGAGCCCACGACCGGGCTGCACTTCGACGACGTGCGCAAACTGCTCGAAGTCCTGCACCAGCTCACCGATCTCGGCAACACGGTCATCATCATCGAGCACAACCTGGATGTGATTCGCAACGCCGACTGGATCATCGATCTCGGGCCAGACGGCGGGGAGGGCGGCGGCCGCATCGTGGCCCAGGGCACGCCCGAACAGGTCGCCAGTGCGCCGGATTCACACACCGGAGAGTTCCTGCGCCGGTATTATCAGGCCATCGACCGCTCAGCGACCGCGGTCAGCTGCAAACGCGCGCCGGCCAATGGTGCCAGGCTGAATGGCAACGGCTCGAAAAAGCGCAGCAGCGCAAAGAAAGACTGGGTGCAATGACACCTGAAGCAGAATCAGGCGCGTTCCGCGAACATCACGAAGAGAATCTCCCCCATCCTGATTTCGCCTATCACGGCGACTTAGGCGCTGAACTCGCGGCGCCCGACGCAGCGACTTTCTCCAATCAGGAAGAACCTGCCGAAGAACCCATCCAGGGTGAGCCTCACCAACACACAGAAAGCGACTCGGCGCCGGGTGAAATATCTCCCGCCGAGGCGATTCCGGGTTACGGCTTTCCCGGCCGGTTTGACCTCTCCTTCGATCGCCCTGAACTGCCGCGCCTGATTCCAAATCTCGGCCACACGCTCCTGTTCTTCGCGGTCGCTTTCCTGGTCCTTGCCGTCGGTCAGGGGCTCGGCATCCTGATCCTGGAGCAGACTCACCTCTTCGGTCACCGCACCTTCCAGGCGCTCTTCCGTCTCTCTGCCGACGACGCCCGCTTGAGCCTGCCCGTCCAGGCGTTCTCCTACGCCCTGGTAGCCGCAGTCGTCATTCCGGTCTTCTCCGTGCTCTGGCGCGAGCCCTTCGGCGAAGGCGTTCGCTGGAACGCAGCGATCGCGCGGCACAGAGTCGCACTGCTGGCTTTGATCGGTCTCGCCGCCGGATTCGGCATCGGAGCCTTCGGCAACTTTCTCCCTATGCCGAAAGATCCGCCCATCATGCAGGACATGATGCAGTCGCGCCTGGGCGCGTGGATGATGCTGGCCTTCGGCATCACCGCCGCGCCGCTGCTCGAAGAGCTCGCCTTCCGCGGTTTCCTGCTCCCCGGCCTGATCAATTCGTTTCGCTGGCTCTCCCGCCGGAGCGTGATCTCCGAGGCTGCCGCCAAATGGATAGGCCTTCCTGTCTCGGTCCTCATCACCAGCGCCGGCTTCGCCTACATGCATTCGCCGCAGGTCTCGCACGCCTGGGGACCGCTCGTCTTGATCGGCACCGTCAGCATCGTGTTATGCATTGTCCGCCTGACTATGAATTCGGTGGCCGCGGGCGTCGTAGTGCATGCCGCGTACAACCTGACATTGTTCGCCGGCGTGCTGGCACAAACCGGAGGCTTTCGCCACCTCGAGCGGTTGACCACTTAGGACCTGCATCGCTCCCACGAGAGCGGCTACAATTTGCATTGATGACAACCAGCAACCGCGCCTCTCTTCTGCGTCTGCTCTCTCGAATCTCTTTCAAGCTGGGCGACTTCACGCTCTCCTCGGGCGCGAAGAGCGATTACTACATCGATTGCCGGATCACGACCCTCCACGCCGAAGGAGGACGCCTCACCGGCCTGGCTATCCTCGATCTCCTGCACGAGCACAAGCTGAAACCCGCGGCCGTCGGCGGATTGACCATGGGCGCCGACCCCATCGTCTCGGGTGTGGCCACCGCCAGCGCGTGGCGCGCCGTCGAGCATCCGAACGCGAATGTGCCGCTGATTCACGGGTTCCTGGTGCGCAAAGCTGAAAAGGCGCATGGCGCGGGACGGCGCATTGAAGGCTTCTTCGAGGAAGGCGCGCTGGTAGTGATTGTGGACGACGTATGCACGACAGGCGCTTCGACCATCACCGCAATCGAAGCCGCGAAGCAGGCGGGAATGCGCGTGATCGCCGCGCTATGCCTGGTGGAGCGCGAAGAGGCCAAAGGACGGGCCGCCGTGGAAGCGGCCTGTGAAGGAGCGCCGTTTCTGCGTCTCTTTACCGCCGAAGATGTGCGGGCGGCTCACGTGGCGCAGATGGCGATGTAGTAGAAAAATCGCGATCGGCCCGCAAAAAGAAAATGGGGAAAGGCCCGAAGCCCATCCCCATTTTCTTCCTGGCTTTCCAACTTGCGAACGCCTTACTGATTGCTGCCGCCGGCAGGCATCCTCAGGCTGCTCGTTTGGGCCGGAGCTGTTGGCTCCTGCCCGCTCATGTTGGAAAGAAGCTGAATGTCTACGCGCCGGTTCTTTGCGCGTCCCGCTGCGGTGCTGTTCGTCGCAACTTCCTTATCCTTGCCGATGCCGATCAGGTAGAACTTGTGCGCCGGCACGTTGTACTTCGACGCAAGGTACTGGACGACGGCCTGCGCCCTGCGCTGGCTGAGATCGTAGTTGTACGCCGCCGAGCCCACAGAGTCCGTTCCGCCCGTCACTTCAAGCAGATAGCCCTTGGTGCCGGTCAGCTGCGAGGCGAACTGGTCCAGCTCGGACCTGTCTACTTTGGTAAGAACGTCTTTATCGAAACCGAAGTTGACGGACGTCTCGGCCACCTGCTTATAGCTGTCCAGATTGGCGACGACGCTGGCGAGAGAATCCGCGCGATTCACAGCATCCTGAGCAGATTGCTGCGCCTGGTTCGCCGACTGGCTCGCTGTCTGCGCCTGCTGGTTGGCGGAATTCGCCGAACTTTGAGCCTGCTGAATTCCCTGCTGCGCGCGCTGATCCACATCATGAATGTTGCGGTTATTGGCGGCTGTCGCGTCATCCAGTTCGTTCGTGTGTTGAACGATCGGCGTGGTCTGGCTGCGAACATAATTCTTGGTGGTACAACCAGTGGTGAGGAGCAACGAGAGCGCCCCTAATGCAGATGCGGTGGAAAGGATCGAAACCTGCTTCTTCACATTCATACGAGTCATCTTGTCCAACTCCGTACCTCCGCGGCTGGGGACCGCGCGAGTTTCTGTAACTGCAAAACCTCAAAATAAGCCCGGGATATCCTCCCGCACACGCCTCCTCAGATGCAAGGGACATGCCAAAGGACTACATCGCCATACAACATACTTATTTTTATACATTTACAGAGAATACATAAACCATAGTCTTACCTTAAGAGTCGATGCGTAACCGCGTATCTTTTACGCAGTTAGAGCCAAATGCGCCATCAAGCGAATCAGGTTGCCTGCCCGGTAAAATAGAGATAAGCCCACATGGACCTCCACGAAAAGATCCGGACCTTGCCCACGCGGCCGGGGGTCTATCTCTACAAGAACGCCGAAGACGAAGTCATCTACGTCGGCAAGGCGAAAAACCTTCGCGCCCGCGTGCGCTCGTATCTGCTGGAAGCATCGCAGGCCAACGCCAAGACCGGTTCGCTGATGCGCGAGGCGGTGGACGTCGATTACATCCTGGTCGACAACGAGCACGAAGCCCTCGCCCTCGAGAACAACCTCATCAAGCAGCGCAAGCCGCGCTTCAACATCCTGCTGCGTGACGACAAGACCTATCCGTACGTGAAGCTCACCCTCGGAGACCGCTATCCCAAAGTCTTCGTCACCCGCCGCCTGCGCAAGGACGGCGGCGCGTACTACGGTCCCTATTTCCCCGGCAACCTGGCCTACCGTATCGTCGAATCTGATTCATCGCAGCTTTCTGCTCCCCAGCTGCAAGGTGGACCTGTCGCGCTACCATCCCCGCCCCTGCCTGCAGTACTACATCAAGCGCTGCCTCGGTCCGTGCGTCGAAGGGCTGACGACACCCGAGGCCTATCGCGAGGCCGTCCGCGACGCCCAGATGTTCCTCGAAGGCCGCGGGGCTGACCTCGAAAGCTCGCTCCAGCAGCGGATGGAAGAAGCCGCGCAGTCCGAGCAATTCGAGCTCGCTGCCAAATATCGCGATCTGCTCGTCACCGTCAATCAGATGCAGGAGAAGCAGCGCATCGCGTCGGCGGACGACGACGACGCCGACGTCTTCGGCTACCACTACGAGAACGGCATGCTGGCCGTGAATCTCTTCCACATGCGCGGCGGCAAGATCGTCGATCGCCGCGAATTCTTCTGGGAAGACCTGCAGGAGCTGATCCTGCACGAAGCCGATCCGGAGGATGAAACAACCGCGGAAGCACCGCCGCCGCCGGCCGCGCCCTTCGAAGCTGGAGCCTTCTTCTCCGCGCTGCTCAAGCAGCTCTACATCGATCAGCAGTACGTTCCGCGCACCGTTTATCGTCCCGGTCGACTTCCCCGACCGCGCGGCTCTCGCCGCCCTGCTGGCGGAGCGCACCGGCCATCGCGTCGAAATTGCCGTCCCGCAGCGCGGCGAAAAGCCGCTCCCTCGTCGACCTCGTCGGCCAGAACGCCAAGCAGAGCTACGACCAGCGCTTTCGCGTGCTGCAGCCCACGCAGAAGGCCATCCAGGAAACGCTGCAGGACATCCTCACGCTGCCGGAGACTCCCCCGCCGCATCGAGTGCTTCGACATCTCGCACATCCAGGGAGCGGAAACCGTCGCCTCCATGGTGGTCTGGGAGGACGGCGCGATGAAGAAGTCCGACTACCGCAAATTCCAGGTCAAGACCGTCGACCGGCGTCGACGACTTCGCCTCCATGCGCGAGGTCGTCACGCGCCGCTACAAGCGCCTGCAGGAAGAGAAGAAGCCCATGCCCAGCCTCATCCTGATCGATGGCGGCCTCGGCCAGCTGCACGCCGCGGCGGAGGCGCTCGAAGAGCTCGGCCTCACCACGCAGCCGCTGGCGTCGATCGCCAAGCGAGAAGAGATCATCTACCTCTACGGGCAGGAAGACGAGCCCATCGTGCTGGACCGCCGCTCGCCCGTGCTGCACCTCATCCAGCGGATCCGCGACGAGTCCCACCGCTTCGCCGTCACCTATCACCGCAAGCGCCGCGAGATGCGCGACCGCGACTCCGAACTGCTGAACATTCCCGGCGTCGGCGCACGCACCCGCACCCGGCTGATCGAGCACTTCGGCAGCCTGCGCAGCGTTCAGCAGGCGGATTTAGCGGCCCTGACCGCCGTCGTCCCACAGAAAACAGCGGAGTCCATCTACGCGCATTTCCATTCCGAAATGCCCCTTGGGCCGAATCCCCTTGTCATCATCAACCCTTGACGGCAGTGCGCTCTTCCCGGGAGCGTCGTTTCCGGTGAGGCATCCGCTCCTCGCAGGCAAAAAAATGAGTGTGTTATCTTTTCTTTTCTGTCGTAATCCGCGTTCCCCAGCGCCATGAGACAGAGTCAGCACCCATCCAGATTTCGAAATCAGGATTCAATTTCATGCCGGAAATCCAACCGTCCGGGAAGGCACGCTGGCGCCGTTTGCAACACCGCTTAAGCGAGTTCCTGCCGGAACTCTTCGGTTCTGTCAGCACCCGTGCAAACTTCGAAGCGTATTCCTGGGGACCGCGCCAGAGCCTCCTCGCCCGCGGGCTTTACGAGTCGATCTTTTTTCTGCGCCTCCTCTCTCCTCTACAGTGGGTCAAATATCTGAAGCGGCAACACGACAGGCTGGAGGTGGAGCGCGAAAAGAAACGAACCCACCACTCGTCATTGGAAGCCAAGCCGCGTCCGGACTTCCACGCTGCATGGAGTGAGGTTTACCTCATCGTTATTTTGTGCCTTTCGATCCTCTTCTGGTTCTTTTCCAGGCATTATCAGCTGCAGACTCCAAATTTCACCGTGAGACATCCGCGAATCCATGGGTTCATCGATGGAGTCGCAATATTTTTCCTCATTGAGTCATTGTTGTGGACTCTTTACTACATGGCTCTCAGGCCGCTGGTAGAAAGGCGACAGCTAAATCTGTTCGACGAAGCTGAGTATCTTGTTTCGTTGCCGGTTGCGCTTCTGACACAGGTTTTTTTGCTTTCCGGGCTATGGCGCAAAGACTTCGTCAGCATCGGGCTGCTCCTTCTGAATATCAGTTACGGCTCGGTTTCGCAGACAGCTCACAATTCGCTGCATTGGAATTCTCCTAACACACGAGCCCAGCTTCTTTTCGGAACCTTGCTTGGCCAAACTTATCTGGTCATCATTCTGGCCAGCCTGATTCGCATCGTCCCACCCCTGCAGGTCAGAAAGCGTCCCACAATCACCGTAATCGGCTACGGCGACGTGGCGCAGAAGCGCATACTTCCGGCGTTGATGGAGGTATATAAGCCGCGGCAGATAGCAGTTGCGACAGACACTCTTACCGACGAGGAGGCGTTCCGTCTGAATTCGCTTGGCATTCGCTATAAAGCTGTTCGGCGCATCGGCGCGCCGTCGAATTGTCCGGAGCCAATGAGCGACGAGGACGAAGCAAAAAACATTCTGAAAATCGCTAGCTGGGTTTCGAGCCATTCCCGATTCGCAATCATTGCGGTTCCTACTCATTCCCACTTCGCATACATGCTGGCGCTCTCCAGGCATGCCACCCGTTATGCTGTCGAAAAGCCGCTCGTGGGCACCGAGGCTGAACTTAGGTCGATCAGAAAACCCGAGTTTGCGGAGATTTTTGAGAAGGCGTTCGTTCTAAGTTATTACTGGCTTGAGAAGTCGCTGCCTCTGAACTATCTCATCAGCCTAAACCCTCTTTATCGTCCTCTTATTGAATTTAAGCAGCCGGGCGCGAAGAACCTCAGTCACACCCTCGATGCAAAGGAGCAGTTCATACCGGCGCGCGCAATCGAAGCGTACTTATCGAGACTGGGAGCTCTCTCTGAGATCACCGTCGAGTTATTGGAACCGGGAGAAGAGAAAACTCGGTACTGGACGGAACTTCCAGGTAACGGAGGTATGGCACTCGAAACGCTGATTCATCCCCTTACCTTGGTCATCAACCTCGCTCGACGCTGGAACGCCTATGACGTCAAGGCGGGGCTCTGGGATGCACCCCCTACAACTCTCTGGCGAAAAAACTTAGAGCGCGCCGCGAAGGTCCGCGAGTGGACCAATGGACAGGAAATTGGAGCCACATACGTCGAGATCACAGGCCACCTTACGGGCGGCGCGCGCGTACATATTTCTTGTGGAAAATACGTTGTCGAGGAAGCCAGACGCTTCCTCGTAGCGGAGTACCACAACGGCTGGATTACATGTGACATGACCGATGACAACATGACCGCCCGCGTCTTTCTGAAACACGGCGATGAAGTCGACTGTGTTGTCGAAGCGACGAACACCATTACCACGCCGGCCCAAAGGATCGGCGCTTCCCAGGGGTTTACGAAGTATCAACAGCAGATCGATCTTGTGAACACGTTTTTCCTGGACGGATGGGGCGGAATTCGCTTTGACGACTACCCGTCACAACTCGACGTTCTACAGGAGATCTTCGCCCTCACCAAAACCACCTCGCCGGAAGATCAAATTGCCGCCGATGACGACGTGCTCGATCGCCGCAGAATACGAAGAGCCCGCATGATACAACCTGACCTAAACTAAGGTCAGTGTGCCGACCAAGGCACCGTCCATCTTCGCTGAGAATAGCTTCCCAAGACGGCAGCATATTCTTTGAACCTCATCTTTCCCGCTTGCGTACACTCATGGTGTGACTTCGCCCATCAAGCCTTCTACCAGACTTTTTGGACCGCTCCTCTGGCTCAGCCTCGCTTTCGCCGCGCTCAAGATCGCGATCCACATCGTCACCAACATCATGGCCCAGCACGCGGGCTATGGCATCTTCCGCGACGAGCTCTACTACCTCATGTGCGGCCGCCATCTCGCCTTCGGGTATGTCGACCAGCCGCCGCTGGTGGCGATCCAGGCTCGCATCACAGACGTCCTTTTCGGCTACCAGCACATGTGGTCGCTGCGTCTCATCCCGGCCATTGCCGGCGGTGCGACGGTTTTTCTCACCGGCATGCTGGTGTGGGCGCTCGGCGGAGGCCGCCGCGCCGCGGCTCTCGCCATGCTCGGCGTCATCGTCGCCGGTGTTTATCTCGGCATGGACAGCTTCCTTTCGATGAATTGCCTCGACCCGGTCTTCTGGATGACCTGCACGCTGGCGCTCATCCGCATCGTGCAGGCCGAGTCGCCGCAGTCCGTCCGCAACTGGTGGATCGTTCTCGGCATCAGCGCCGGGCTCGCTCTCGAAAACAAGGATTCGGTGGTCTTCTTCCTGATCTGCGCGCTTGCCGCCGTATTGCTGAGCCGCCAGCGGAGAATTCTCATCAGCCGCTGGTTCGCGGTCTCCGTGCTGCTCATGGTCGCGCTTGCCCTGCCCAATCTTCTCTGGCAGATTCACTACCACTTCCCTACGCTGGAATGGCTGCGCGACGTGGCCAAGAGCGACAAAGACGTCAAGCTGCCGCCGCTCGCATTCATCCTTGCTCAGATCGTCACGCTGCAGCCCCTGACCGTCCTTCTCTGGCTCCCCGGAATCCTCTGGCTGCTCATCAGCAAAACCGCGAGGCCCTACCGCTTCCTCGGCCTGATGTATGTGCTCTTCCTTCCTCTCATGATGGTGCTGAAGGCAAAGGATTATTACCTCGTGCCCATCTATCCCGTTTATTTCGCCGCCGGTGCAGTCGCGCGGTTCTCATGGGCTGCAAAAATCGGCTGGCGCAATGCGCTCGCCGGCGTGTACGCATTGCTGCTTGCTTGCAGTTTCTTTATCACCTTGCCCTTCTCCGTTCCGATTCTGTCGCCACAGAAGTTCATCGCATATGAACACAAGCTCCACTTCAAGCCGCAGGACTCCGAGACGCATGATCCCACCATCCTGCCGCAGTTCTATGCCGACCGCTTCGGCTGGACCGATCTCGTCCAGCAGGTGAGCACGATCTATCACGCGCTGCCGCCGCAGGAGCAGGCCGTCACCGGCGTACTCGCCAGCAATTATGGCGAAGCCAGCGCAATCAATATTCTCGGCAAGAAGGACGGACTGCCCACCGCCATCAGCGGCCACCAGAACTATTGGATCTGGGGACCGCGCGGTTACACCGGCCAGGAGATGATCGTCATCAATCAGGAGACGCCCGCCGATATGAACAAGGCCTACGCCTCCTGCAAGCTGGCCGCGACGCGCGACAATCCGCTGGCCATGCCCTGGGAGCGCGGCCCGATCTATCTTTGCTATGGTAGGAAAACCACTTATGCGGCAGACTGGAATGACTTCAAGCATTATTACTAGAGCGTGTTTCATAGATATGTCAGTGCCTTCAGGACGCTTCCCGAGCCCCGCTTCGGCGGCGGGTCTCGCAGGTGGCCCAAAGAAGCTCTGATGTTTCTGAAACACGCTCCAAGCCACTTAGTCTGGAGCCGCATTGGATTCTGCGCAACCGCTGCCCCCGTCGTCCCACGCCGCTTCGACTACCCATGACCTGCCGCGGGTCCTGCACACCTCGCATGCCACTGCCATCGTCGTCGGCACGCTGATCGGCAGCGGAATTTTCCTTGTACCCCACGAGATGATGCAGGCTACCGGCTCTTCCGGCCTGGTCTACCTCGCCTGGATTGTCGGCGGCCTGCTCTCGCTCTTCGGAGCTATGACCTACGCCGAGCTAAGCACCATGCTGCCCTATACCGGCGGCGAGTACGTCTACCTCCGCGGCGCCTACGGCGATCTCACCGCCTTCCTCTATATGTGGACGTGGTTCGCAGTCGCCAAGCCCGCGTCGATCGCCAGCGTCACCACCGGCCTCGCGCGCACCCTGGCCATCTTCCACGCCTTCGCCTGGCTCGATGCCGTCGCCATTCATATTCCCTTCTCGATCACCTGGGCCCAGCTCTTCGCCATCGCCGCGACCTGGCTCATCACCGGTCTGAACTACCTCGGCATCAAGAAGGCGGGAGATTTCCAGCTGGTCTTCACCTGGCTGAAGGGCCTGTTGATCCTGGTCATCGCCGGTTTCTGTTTCGCCTCGGCAACCGGTCACTGGGGAAACTTCGCCACGTCCTTCATCGGCGCACACGGCGGCTTCGGCGGATTCATGATTGCGCTCATCGCCGCGCTCTGGGCCTATGACGGATGGAATGACCTCACCATGGTCTCCGGCGAGGTGCAGCATCCGGAGAAGAGTCTGCCCATCGCGCTGATCGCCGGTCTCGCCATTGTCGGCGTGCTTTACATGGCCACGAATGCCGCCATCCAATACATCCTGCCGGCGTCCGCAATTGCTGCCGCGCCGCGGCCCGCCGTGTCGGCACTCGCCGTCGTCACCGGCCCCTGGGGAGCGGCGCTGGTCTCGGGTGTCATGGCTTTGAGCATCTTCGTCACCTTGAATGGCACCATTATGTCCGGGGCGCGTGTGCCCTTTGCCGCCGCCAAAGATGGCCTCTTCTTTCGGCGCATGGCCGACATAAGCCCGCGCTTCAAGAGCCCATCGACTTCGCTGGTGGTGCAGGCTCTCCTGACGACCGGGCTGCTGCTCGCCGTAGGGCGATTCCAGCAGCTCTTCGAGCTCGCCATCTTCGCGGAATGGCTCTTCTACCTGATCACCGCGACCACCATCTTCTATTACCGCCGCACGCAGCCCGCCGCCAAAACCTACCGCGTCTGGGGATATCCGGTGGTGCCGGCGCTGTTCGTCGCCGCTGCGGCGGTGCTGCTGTACTACTCCTATGCCGAAAACCTGAAGAACTCACTGCTGGGCACGGCCGTCATCCTGCTCGGCGTGCCGCTCTACCTGCTCTTCCGCAAGCGTCAGACAGCAGCCTCATAGACCAGCCGGGCAGCCGCCAAATCCTCAGCCGCGATGCCCAGCGATTTGTAAACCACCCGCTTGCCCGTCGGCGCTTGAATATCGCCGGCAAGAATCTCTCCCAGCTCGGCGTAAATCGGCGCATTCGTCGCCAGGATGTCCCCCGATTCTTTCAATGCGGCTTCGCGCGATTCGACAACGATATGCGCGGCCATCGCCTCATCATCCAACTCGCGTTTTGCCGCACCCACAGCGCCCACAGCCGCGACGAAAGCATGCTCCGCAAGAAGCTTCCCGTGAATCAGCGGGCTGGCCACATTCGATGCGCCGATCACCACGTCGGCGTCTCGTGTCGCTTCCTCCAGGCTCATTGCCTTAACTCCGTGCTCCTCGGCAAACCGGCGCGCATGCTCTGGAGTTCTGCTCCAGACTCGCACCTCGGAGAAACTACGCACCCTCCGCAGCGCCTCCAGATGTGCGCCCGCCTGCACCCCGGAGCCAAGGATAGCGAGCACCCGCGCGTCGGGGCGGGCAAAAAGCCGGGCCGCAATCGCCGAAACTGTCGCTGTTCGCATCTCGGTAATCAGCCGCCCGTCCATCGTCGCCAGCGGCTCACCGGTAGCCGATCGAAACAACAGGATGACCGCCTGGTGGGTCGGCAGGCCCACGTTCTTCTCGTAGACGGTCACCAGCTTGATGCCCATTAGATCGCCATCGACCGCCGGCATCAGTCCGAAGATGCCATGCTGTTCCGGCAAAATCATCGCTGTTCGCACCGGCTGCTTCAGCTCGCCCCGCGAGTAGCGGATGAGAGCCTGTTCTAAAGCCGGAATCAGCTTTTCATAGGAAAGATGGCGGCGGACCTGCCCCTCGTCGAGTATGAGCATATGATCCACAAATCATAGCGAAACACCCTGGCCGCGAGTGATTCCCGGCCGGGTATTCAAAACAGGTGACCATCCCGAAACGAAGAACGACGGCTGTTGGGCAATGGGCAGGTTCGGCTCTCTTTGGCGAAACCAGAGTGCGCCATTCGCCGCCGCTATCGGCGACGACATTTTGGCCGATAAAGAAGCCGAATCCATTGAGTTAACACCTCTTTTTGCGGGCGGAGCTGTCCCGGCTTGGCCTGACGCGCCTGCAGCATGAGCTTAAATGATTGATACGAAAACTGTTATGTCCTGCTCGGAAAGAAGGTTACGGGAAAACTGATGCGGTGTCGGGAAAATCGAAAAGTTTAACTATTTCAACAACTTGTTATTTTAATTGACATTCCCTCTACTGACCGCCATCCTTTTTACAGCCGTTGAAACGTTTCCAAGTTTAAAAGCCAATTCCCCCTAATCAGTTGCGAGCAGTTAGAAACCGATTCTGCAAGGAAGTCCGCAGTACCCATTTACTGTCCGGACTCCCAACCCGGACGGATGTATTTCTCGCAACCTTACTGCCTGGGGATGAATATTCATGACCCTTCACGAATCTTTTCGATTCAATCTCGTTGCCCTGTCTGTTCTCATTGCCGTTGTCGCGTCTTATACCGCCTTTGGATTCAGTGACGTACTGATCGCCTCTACCGGGCGTCGCCGCCGGCTGTGGCTTGCCGCGGGCGCATTCTCCATGGGATTCGGCATCTGGTCGATGCACTACCTGGGCATGGTGGCCTTTCACATCCCGGTTCAGGTTTCTTATTACCTGCCGATGGTAGCGGTCTCACTTGCCGCCGCCGTATTCGCCTCGGGTGCGGCCCTGCTCAGTGTTGTCGAACAGCCTCGAAGCCGTGTGCGCTTCGCCACCGGCGCCATTCTGATGGGCGGCGGCATCGCCGTCATGCACTACACCGGCATGGCCGCAATGCGGATGCAGGCTGCAGCCCACTACGATCTCCGCGTTGTCGCGCTCTCCATCCTGATCTCCATCGCTTTCTCCGCCATCGCCATCAAGATTGCCATTGACATTCGCGAGCTGGGGCGAAATCGCACCCTCGCCCGCGGCGCGGGAGCCACGGTCATGGGTCTGGGAATTGCCGCAGTCCACTACACCGGAATGTTCGCGATGCATTTCACCGGTATGTCGATGCCTCTCGATCGCCATTGGACGATCGGCGTCCCCTCGCTCAGCGTGATCAGCGTAGCCGGAACCGCCGCGCTGGTCCTGGCTGCGGCCCTCATCTCTACCTCGATCGATCGCTACCTTTCCCAGGAGGCGGCCCTCAAGTCCGAGATTCTCGCCCAATTGCAGGAAGCCAATGCTTTGCGCGCAGCCATCGTTGACAGCGCGCTGCTGGCCATCATCTCCACCGACCGCAACGGCATCATTCAATCGGTGAATCACGCCGCCGAACAGATGCTGGGCTACTCCGTCTCGGAAATGGTCGGAAAGATGTCCCTGCTGGAACTGCACGATCCCACGGAAATTGAAGAACAGGCCATCCGGCTGAGCGTGCAGCTCAAATATGGAATTCCCGCCGACCTCGAAGCGGTCACTACCTCCACCGGCGAACAAAAGCTGGATGAGCGCGACTGGACCTATTTCTGCAAAGGCGGCCGACGGCTCCCCGTCCGGCTTTCGGTCAGTCCCCTCCGCGGACAGGATCGCGAAGATCGGGGATTCCTCGTCATCGCGCAGGACATCAGCGCCCAGAAGAGCGCCGAGCATTCGATTCGCCACCTCGCCCTGCACGATCCCCTCACCGGACTTCCCAACCGCGCCCTTCTCGAAGAGCAGATTGCCAGGTCGCTCGCTCTTGCCGGCCGCCACAAGCTGCAGGTTGCCCTTGCCGTCATCGATCTCGACCGCTTCAAGCACATCAACGACAATCTCGGCCGTCTGGCCGGCGACGAGATCCTTCTCGCCCTCTCCAGGCGCCTCACCGATACGGTTCGCGCCTCCGACATGGTGGTGCGCCTGGGCAGCGATGAGTTTGTGATCCTCATGCCCGGCATCGAGCACCCGCGCCAGTCCAACGACGTCATGCAGCGCGTCCACCAGAGCCTCTCCGAACCCGTCCTCTTCGAAGGACAGGAGCTCTATGTCACGCCCAGCATCGGCATCAGCGCTTTTCCCGGAGACGGCCACGACCTGAACACCCTGCTGCGCAAGGCCGATCGCGCCATGTATAAAGCTAAGTCGCGCGGGCGCAACAGCATCGCCGTCTTCTCAAGCGAGTTCGAAAAGGAAGCCTCCAGCCTGCTGGCCATGGATAGCGCCCTCCGCCGCGCCATCAAGCGCAACGAATTCTTCCTGGTCTATCAGCCCATCTTCCACATCCCCTCCGGACAGATCTCCGGGGTCGAGGCCCTGATCCGCTGGCAGCAGCCTGACGGCAGCGTTCTCTCCCCTGCCGGCTTCATTCCCCTGGCCGAAGAAACCGGGCTGATCCTCAAGATCGGTGAATGGGTTCTGCGCACCGCCTGCGCCCAGGCAGGACTGTTTTCCCGGGCCGCCGGCGTACCCCTGCGCATGGCCGTCAACATCTCGCCATGCCAGTTCCGCGAACCCGCGCTCCTCGACGCCGTCAAGGAGACGCTCGAATCGAGCGGAATCAGGCCGAACCAGCTCGAAATCGAGATCACCGAGGGCGTCCTTCTCGATGAGAGCGATGAGGCCGAGGAGACCATCCTGCGCATCCGCAATATGGGCGTCCAGATCGCCATGGACGACTTCGGCACCGGCTACTCCAGCCTCGGCTACCTCAAGCGCTTCCCGATCGACCGGCTGAAGATCGACCGCTCGTTCGTGACCGGCATGGAGAGCACGCAGAACGACCTGGCATTGACCGCCGCCGTCATCAAGATGGGCCACAGCCTCAACGCCAAGGTCACCGCCGAAGGCGTCGAGACCGCTCTACAGTGGAAGTATCTATGCGAACAGGGTTGCGACGACGCCCAGGGCTTCCACCTCGCCAAACCCATGCGCGCCGAACAGCTGGTCGAATACCTCCTCAGCCACCAGCAGCAGTCCGACCCGGCGTTCGCGTTGGCCGGGCACGGGACCGGCTTTGATGTAAACTAGTGGCTGCGAGTCCGATGTTCTTCACGATCCTCCCCGCTCCAATCCCTGCCGAAATCAGGAAGCAAGAAGGGTAAGCGATCTAAGAAGTCCGGCCGCCGTGCGCCTCCCTGTTTGAGAGCCCGTTAAGACGTTATTCCCGAGGAGATGAGCCTTCCATGGCCAAGATTGCCAAGACCGCAGACCGCAAAAAAGTGATGGACACGTCGAAGAGCACCGACTGTCCCAAGTGCAGCAAGCCGACCCGCATCGTCAAGCGTGTGAAAGACCGCGAGCGCGGGACGCCGGGCGGAGTCTATATCTCCTGCTCTGCCTGCGACTTCTACGAAAAACTTTAAGGACTTGGACGTCCAGGCGCTCGCGCCTTCCCCCCAAGTGCGGGAATGAGCATTCAGACGGTTTGAGCTGAGAAGAAGGCCCGGCATAAGCCGGGCATTTCTATTATGCTTCCAGAAATTCGGGCACCTCGCGTCTCGATCCTGAGACGTGGGCGTTAGCTTACCGGGATGGCCCCGGAGGCTGATTCGGATTCCGACCCAAGCGGCTGAAACACCGCACGCCGTTTCGCCCAAAGAACCAGACCAGCGCCCACGATCACCGAGCCGATGCTCGCCACCTGCGCGTTGCTCATGCCCCAGTAAAGCTTCGGATTGATGCGGATAAACTCCACCAGGAACCGCGCCAGCCCGGTCAGGATCAGATATTCACCCGTAAGCTGGCCGATCGGCTTGGGACGATCCGGCGATCCGCGCCGCCACAGCACCCACGCGATCAGCAGCGCCACGATCAGCTCATAAATAGGCGTCGGATGCACCCGCACGCCGGGGGGCGTGGGCACCAGGCCGTGGGCGAAGCTCATCCCCCAGGGCAACTTCGTCGCAATGCCGTAGTCGCCATCGCCGGAGGTCAGGCAGCCGAGCCTTCCCACGCCATACCCAACAGCAGCGCAGGAGGTCGCCAGATCCAGCATCGCCATTCGGCCAATGCCATAGCTGCGGCCTTGCCACAGCAGCGCAAGGATGCCAGCCACCAGACCGCCGAACCATGCGAAACCGGCCCGGTCGAAGATCGAAGCCAGGGGACTGTGAATCAGCGCCTGCGGGTCTTCGAAGACATGCCACAACTTCGCGCCGATGACTCCCGCCACCGTGGCAATCGCAACAATCCCGATGGCGTCCGCGTCAATCTTCCAGCGGCGGAAATTGCGGTGAAGCACATAGCAGGCGGAAACCGCGGCCAGCCAAAGCATAATGCCAAATGTGCCGATGGAAAACCGGCCGATATGAATGAACGGATACATACGAAGTCTGCTTCTTCGAGTATATCGTCCGCCAGGCAGTTTGAATCCGGAACGCCCTTCCCGCGGCGGCAAACAGCACCACGCTTTCACCTCAGGAAAGGCGCCGCGGAAGCCTGCTTCGCGATGACACAGTGACAGGAGAAATGCTCTATCCTAATGACCGTGAGTCCCTCAACCATCCATAAAGATTTCCCCGTGCTTTTCAGCGAGCAGCAAATCGCCGAGCGTATTGCGGAGATTGGCAGCCAGATCGACGCCGACTACGCCGGCAAGAGTGTCGTGCTGGTTGGCGTGCTCAAAGGCGCGGCGATTTTTCTCTCGGATCTGGCGCGAGCCATCAACGTCGACTGCACCTTCGACTTCGTCGCCGTTTCGAGCTACGGCAAGGGCCAGCGCACCAGCGGCGCGGTCAAGCTCATCAAGGACCTCGATCAGCCTATCGAGGGCAAGAACATCATCATCGTCGAGGACATTCTCGATACCGGTCTTACGCTTTGCTTCCTGCGCAGCCTCTTCGAGCAGCACAAGCCGGGAAGCCTTCGTGTAGCCGCACTGCTCGACAAGCCCTCGCGGCGCCTCGAAAAGATCGAGGCCGATTACGTCGGCTTCAAAATACCGAATCACTTTGTCGTGGGATATGGCATGGACTACGCTGAGCGCTTCCGCAACGTTGCCGATATCCGCCTTATGCCGCCCGATTACCCCGAGCTGCACTAGCCTGAAATCAGGCCAGCAGCCCGGCCCGCAGTCCAGCAAGGAGTGTCGCAATGACCACCACCATCCTCGATCCTCTTACCGCAACCGCCGCCCGCGACAGCATCGACACCCTCGCCTTCGCCCGGCAGGCTTTTTCGAGCCCACAGGCCCTGGCCTCGGTGATCGATCACACCCTGCTCAAGCCTGACGCCACGCAGGAACAGGTGTTGAAGCTCGCGCGGGAGGCAGCTGAGTACAAATTCGCCTGCGCCATGGTCAACCCGGCCTGGGTTGGCGCCGCTTACGCCGCGCTGGCCGGCAGCGGAGTTCCCGTAGGCGTGGTCGTAGGATTTCCCCTGGGCGCAAGCCTCACCCGCACCAAGCGCGAAGAAGCGGCTGCGCTGGTCCGCCTCGGTGCGCGCGAGCTCGACATGGTGCTCAACATTGGTTTGCTCAAGTCGGGAGAAAATGCCCGCGTCGAAAAAGATATCCGGGGAGTGGTCGAGGTCGGGCACGACGCCGGAGCCATTGTGAAAGTCATCCTCGAAACCTGCCTGCTCTCGACCGAAGAAAAGCTGCGCGCCTCGGAGATTGCCTGCACCGCCGGCGTCGACTTCCTCAAGACCAGCACCGGCTTCTCGACTGGCGGAGCGACCGCCGCGGATGTGGCGCTTCTGCGGGGCGTCGCCGGGTCGCGCTGCGGAGTCAAGGCTTCGGGCGGCATCCGCACCCTGGCCGACGCCCGCGCCATGCTCGAAGCCGGAGCCAACCGCATCGGAGCCAGCGCCAGCGTCGCCATCCTGCAGGCCCTCGCTGCCGATCCGGTGCCCGCGTAGTCACCGAGGTACTTCATTCCTAACCGGATGTGCGATTTCCGCGCCCGGCGCGCTATGATGGCTCGTCTGGAAACTACTCCCATCCGCGCCCTTCTTGTGACACAGCAGGATATGAAACCGTGCCTCAGAAACAATAAAACCCATATTCTGCATACAGGAATTTTGTGACCGACGATCCCACACGAACCACAGCGAACCCGAACCCGAGCCCAGCCGCAAGTCACGAGGTCTTCGAGGGCGATTACCGCCCCAGCACTCCTGCGGCGGCGGCCACCCAGGTGCGTATCGAGCCGCTTTCGACCGAATTCCTCGTCCGGCTGGCCGACGCACTTAACACCACGCTCGACCTCCATACCCTGCTCAAGCGCACCGCCGACCTGGTCCGCGCCGTGATCGACTACCGCATCTTCGCGATTCTGCTCTTGAACGACCGCACCAACGATCTCCGCATGCGCTTCCAGATCGGGCATACCCCGGAGATCGAGCGAATGCGCATCAAGATGGGACAGGGCGTTGTCGGCGAGGTCGCGCAGCAGCGCCAGGCTATCCTCATCAACGATGTAAGCCAGGCCGAGAACTACATCAACGCCAACCCCGGCGTGCGTTCGGAACTGGCAGTCCCGCTGATCGTGAAAAATCGGCTCATCGGCGTGATCGATATCCAGTCCGAGCAGCAGAATTACTTCGCTCCCGAGCATCTTCGTTTGCTACAGCTCACCGCCTCGCGCGTCGGCCAGGCCATCGAGAACGCGCGCCTCTACACCCGCGTAGCCCGCCAGGCGCAGACCCTCGAAGTCCTCAACGAGATCAGCCGCGAGCTCACCTCCATTCTCGACGTCGATGCCCTGCTCGAGCGCATCGGACAGCTCCTGCGCCGCATCATCGACTTCCAGATGTTCTCCGTCTGGCTGGTCAACGAGCGCGACCAGGTGCTCGAAAACCGCTTCGCCGTACGTTTTGGCGAGCGATTCTATCCCCAGGAAAAAATTCCGCTCGATCGCGGACTGGTAGGTACGGCAATCACCGAGCGCCGGCTGGTGAATGTCGCCGACGTGCGCAAAGACCCGCGCTATCACCTGTTTAACGCCGAAGCCCGCTCGGAGATGGCTGTGCCGCTCATCTACAAGGGCAAAGTGATCGGCGTGCTCGACATCGAGCACACTCGCACCAACTACTTCAACGAAGACCACGAGCGCGCCATGAGCACCCTGGCCGCGCAGATTGCCATCTCCATCGAGAACGCGCAGCTCTACCAGCGCGTCGCGCACCAGGAGCAGCGGCTCGAACGCGACCTGGCCATGGCCCGCGAGGTGCAGCTGCGCCTGCTCCCTCCCGCCAAGCCGCAGCATCAGCGCGCCGAGTTCTCCGCCCGATTCATCCCCGCGCGCACCATCGGCGGCGACCTCTACGACTTCATCTCCTACGATGCGAACCGCAGCGCCGTCGCGCTCGGCGACGTAAGCGGCAAGGCCGCGCCGGCCGCGCTCTACGCCGCGCTGGTCAGCGGCATCATGCGCTCGTCAGCCAATCAGCTTCTCTCCCCGTCGGAGTTGCTGGAAACGCTCAACGACGCGCTGCAGGAGCGCAAGCTCGACTCGCAGTACGTGGCCATGCTCTACGCGCTCTGGAACGACGACAATCGCACCTTGCAGATCGCCAATGCCGGAGCTGTCCAGCCGCTCTTCTGTCGCAGCGGCGAGGTGGAAACGGTGCACGCCGAAGGCTTCCCGCTCGGCATGTTCCCCAACGTGAAGTATGAAGAATTCTCGCTCGCCACGCAGCCCGGCGACTCGCTCATTTTCTTCAGCGACGGCATCGTCGATGCCCAGAATGCAGACGGTGACATGTTCGGCGACGACCGTCTGAAGGCTGTGGTGAAGAAGTATTCCCAGAAGACCGCGTCGAAGATAGCCGACGCCATCCTCGCCGAAGTCTCCAAATTCCAGGCCGGCAAAGAGCGATTCGACGACGAAACCGTCGTCGTTCTAAGGGTGCTCTGATGAACAAAGCAGGCTGATTCGGTTGACATCTTCCGAATCCAAAATAAAATTTGCCGTCCCGAGCGAACACCGCGAATTGAGAGACCTGCAGTTGGATTCCGCTCGTCGCGGCGGGAGGAAGACGCATAGCGGCTATGCAGAAGAGAGACGTATAATTTTCGGCAATGGCGCGATGGTGATCCACGATGCTGATCGAAGACCTCGACGTAGACCGTGCCATAGCTCAAGGCGAATTTCTCCCTCACTTCCAGCCCATCGTCAATCTTCGCTCCGGGAAATTAACGGGGTTTGAGCTTCTCGCGCGATGGAACCATCCGCAGCACGGCTGGATTCCTCCGGAACAATTCATTCCTTCTGCGGAGAAAAATGGATGGATCGGGCGGCTGACCGGCGAGTTATTGCAGGCAGGTTTTCGCACCGCCGCTGCGTTGCCGCACACGTTGACACTCGCGGTGAACATTTCCCCGGTGCAGTTACCCGATCCGACTTTACCCAAGCTGATCCAAGGGGTCTCTGAGGTCAGCGGATTCTCTCTGGAACGTCTGACCATCGAGATCACCGAAAGCGCGTTCACAAAGAATGTGAAACGCGCTCGAATCATTGTCGGCGCCCTGAAAGAGATGGGTTGCAAACTGGCGCTCGATGACTTTGGGACGGGATATTCCAGTTTGTTGCATCTCCAGTCTCTCCCCTTCGATGAGCTGAAAGTGGACCGCAGTTTCGTCTGCTCCATGGCCGAGAAGCGGGACAGCCGGAAAATTGTCGCAGCGGTGGTGGGCCTGGGACAAAGCCTGGGGTTGACGACTCTGGCCGAGGGCGTAGAGACACAGGAGCAGGCCGAGATGCTCCGGTGGCTCGGGTGCGAACTCGGGCAGGGGTGGCTCTATGGACGGCCTGCGCCTGCGGAAGACCTCACCACTGTGATTTCAGAGGTACGAAAAAAGGCATCGCTCAGCCTGCCAACCGGTTTCAAGGGCCGGGTATCGTGCAGCAGCCTGGACAACCTGCCCGCGCAGAGACTGGCTCAATTGCAAGCTGTCTACGATGGCGCGCCCGTAGGCCTGGCATTTCTCGATCGCGACCTCCGTTATATGAATTTGAACCGGAGACTCGCGGCGATGAATGGCCGCCCCATGGAAGAGCATCTCGGCAGAACCGTTGCGGAGATGATCCCCGAGCTATTTCCACAACTCGAACCGTACATACTGCGCGCTCTCAATGGCGAGTCGATCACCGGGATCGAGATAACCAAGCCTGCGCCCGGCGCGAATCAGGGCAGATCGATTTTGCTGTCGTACGAGCCTGCGCGCGACGAAGGCGATGAGATCGTCGGCGTTTCAGTTGCTCTTGTGGACGTGACTCCTATCAAGCGCGCCGAGGAAGCACGGCGTGAAAGCGAGGAGCACTTCCGCTACATGATCGAACTCCTGCCGCAAATCCCGTGGGTTATCGATGCCGAAGGACGGGCCCTGGATGTCAGTCAGCGATGGTTGGAAATCACCGGGATGTCGGACGAGCAGTGGAGAGGATTCGGCTGGCTGGACGCCCTTCATCCGGACGACATGCAACCAACACTGGATGCGATGGCAAGGTCTTTCGCGGACGGCCATCCGATCGATACCGAGTACCGTGTCCGGCGGTCCGAAAAAGATCCCTGGAAGCGCCTGCGCGCCAGGGGCCGTCCACGCACAGACGCGGATGGGAAGATCGTCTATTGGTATGGGTGCCTCGAACCCGTCGATGGAGACTGGTAGACGCCTTCAGCCGCTTACCAACCATCGACTGACTCGATGGGGGCTTCACTGGAGCATTTTCAATGGAAGTGCCGACAGTACATGGATGCCCATCCTTTGTTCGTTCTTTGAACAAAAGGCAGAAGACCACCAATCCGATTGCCAATAGGCGAACCGAAAACGCTCTAGCTCACTTTATCCCCAACCGCCAGCAGAGTCTGAAAGTGCGGCGCCTCTGCCTCACGGTGCACGACTGAGGTCTGCACATTGCGGAAGCCGGCCTTCTCCATCGCCGCGTCCAGCTCCGTCTCGCTGAAGCCCAGCCACTCGTCGGCGTAGAGCTCGCGAGCCTCTTCGAAGCGATGCTTCACCAGGTCCAGAATCGCAATCCGTCCGCCCGGTTTGAGAATCCGCCACGCCTGCTGGACAGCTCGCTCCGGATGCAGTGCATGATGCAGCGACTGCGAGAAGAAGACCATATCCACCGCCGCATCCTCGATCGGCACTTCCTCCATGTCGCCCAGCCTGTATTCGAGATTCTTCACACCCTGCCGTTCCGCCTGCTCGCGCCCCACCTCGATCATCCGTGCCGAGTTGTCGACGGCAATCACCTTCACTGCCCGCTGCGCCAGCAGCAGCGAAAACGCTCCCTCGCCGGCGCCAAGATCGGCAATCACCATCGGAGGCATCAGCCGCAACAGCGCCTCGGCGACAGCCTTCCACGACTTCCCCGGGACATAATTCCTGCCGAAACGCCCTGCCACTTCGTCGAAGAAGCTGCGCATCTTGTCCTGCCGCTTCTTGACCACCTGCTTCGTCGCCGCCTGGTCCAGGCTCGCCTCGGGAATCTCCTCGCGCGCCTCGTCGAGCAGACCGGCCAGCACCCCTGTGCCGACATGCGAAACCAGCCGATAGAGGCTGTACTTGCCGGTGCGCCGATCCTCCACCAGCCCCGCCTGTTTCAGTTGCGCCAGGTGCGTCGAGATGGTGCTCTGCCCCATGGTGAGGATTTCCTGCAATTCCGCGACCGAAAGTTCCTCCCGCTCCAGAAGCATCAGGATGCGCAGCCGGTTGGGATCGGCCACCACGCGCAGGATTTTCACAATTGACGCCATAGCGTTATGAGTTAATATATCAACATATCCTGATTTAACGATATGTATCAGGACACGAGGTGACGTGAATGGCAACCGCAACGCTCGAAAACATCACAACCGAATACAAAGTAGCCGACCTGTCGCTGGCCGACTGGGGCCGTAAAGAAATCTCCATCGCCGAACACGAGATGCCCGGCCTGATGTCGATCCGCCGCAAGTACGCCGCGCAGAAGCCGCTCGCCGGAGTCCGCGTAACCGGCTCGCTGCACATGACCATTCAGACTGCGGTTCTCATCGAGACTCTCGTCGATCTCGGCGCCGAGGTACGCTGGGCAAGCTGCAACATCTTCTCCACCCAGGACCACGCCGCAGCCGCGATTGCAGCAGCCGGCGTTCCCGTCTTCGCCTGGAAGGGCGAGACGTCTCGAAGAGTATTGGGACTGCACCTACAAGGCGCTCACGCATGCCGGCAACAAGGGACCGCAGCTGGTCGTCGACGACGGCGGCGATGTCACCCTGCTCATCCACAAAGGATATGAGCTTGAAGAAGGCGACAACTGGGTCAATACGCCGTCCTCGAACCACGAAGAGCAGGTCATCAAGGACCTCCTGAAGAAGGTTCACGCCGAAGACCCGCAGCACTGGCATAACGTCGCAAAGGAGTGGCGCGGCGTGTCGGAAGAAACCACCACCGGCGTCCACAGGCTCTACAAGATGAAGGAGCAGGGCAAGCTGCTCATCCCCGCCATCAACGTCAACGACTCGGTCACCAAGTCCAAGTTCGACAACCTCTATGGCTGCCGCGAGTCTCTGGCTGACGGCATCAAGCGCGCCACCGACGTGATGGTCGCGGGCAAGGTCGCGGTCATCTGCGGATACGGCGATGTGGGCAAGGGCTCGGCGCACTCGCTGCGCGGCATGGGCGCCCGCGTCATCGTCACCGAGATCGATCCCATCAACGCCCTGCAGGCTGCGATGGAAGGCTTCGAGGTCACCACCATCGAAGACACGCTCGGCCGCGGCGATATCTACGTCACCTGCACCGGCAACCTCGACATCATCACCCTCGACCACATGAAGGGCATGAAGGACCAGGCCATCGTCTGCAACATCGGCCACTTCGACAACGAAATCCAGATGGATAGGCTCAACCAGGAAAAAGGCGTGACACGGCTGAACATCAAGCCGCAGGTCGATCAGTACACCTTCTCCGCCTCAGATGGGAAAGCCGCCCATGCGATCTTCGTTCTTGCCGAAGGGCGCCTGGTCAATTTGGGCTGCGCCACCGGCCATCCCAGCTTCGTGATGAGCAACAGCTTCGCCAACCAGACCCTGGCGCAGATCGATCTGTGGGCCAACAAGGACATCTACAAGATCGATGTCTACACGCTGCCCAAGAAGCTGGATGAAGAAGTCGCCCGCCTGCACCTGGAGAAGATCGGCGTAAAGCTCACCACGCTGACCCCGAGCCAGGCCGAATACCTCGGAGTAGCGCCGGAAGGCCCCTACAAGCCGGATCACTATCGCTACTAGGTTACGGCAACAACCTTTCACCGCAAAGACGCCAAGAACGCGAAGAACCCTTTGCGAACTTGGCGTCTTTGCGGTGAATTGCTTATTCGTTATCGGTATTCGCTGCAGAACCCCGGAGCATCGGACACGCTCAACATGCTACATCCCCGCCGGATTTCGTTCGTAATCAGCGCACAGGAATTCTGCGCGTTGCACGGAGGATGCGTCGCAGTCGATACCCGGAGGCAGCGCTCCACCAGCCGCTGAGCCTGCGCGGCGCCGATCGAGGCTGCGCACGACCCCGTCTCGCTTGGAACACCAGGACTGGCCACAGGCCCCGTACTCTGGAAATATGGTTCGGCCACGCCGTAGGAGCTCGCGACCTGGTGAAGCTCCGAGCGCGCTTTCTCCCAGCTCAGCGTGGTCTTGCTGTCCAGATTCAGCGAATAGACTAACTGGTCCAGCTGCCCCGCGGAGTCAACCACCGGTGAGACATAGCTGTCGGCCTTCTTCGAATCCTTGAAGTGCTTGTACATCTCATCCGTCTGCTTCTCGAACCTCATCGCCAGGTTCTTCGCGTCCTTTTCACGGCTCGTATTGCGAATGGCGCTCTTGTGAATGGAGGACACAAACGCGGAGCGAAAATCCTTGGCATCGTCGCGCAGGTTTTTCATGATGTGCTCCATGTCCTTATCGTTGAGCCGCGTCTGGGCTTGCGCTGGGAGCAGCGAAAGCAGCATGACGAGGCCCACGGCCACAACACAACAATTGGTCCAAACAGAATGGCGCATGCGCATAAAAACCTTCTCCATGAAAGAACAATTTCTTATTGGCACTGATTGCAAGGGCTGACAGCGGTCCGACGCGTATCTCCGACGCCGCCTCGCTCAAGACTCATTCATGCCGGAAGAGGAAAGCAATCTCCGTGGCAGAATATGTTCATACGCGTATCCGGTCAAGCGAAACCACCGGTCCGGTTCAAAAAGCGTTACCCTGAACTTGTCTGGAGGAAACAATGCTGAAGACTGCGCCTCGCCTCTCCCGTGTCCCGCGCGCGAACGCTCCCGCCCCGGTTGCTGAAATCTACGACCGCTATATGCGAACCCGGGGCAACGTCCCGAACATGTTCCGCACCATGGCTCACCGTCCAGAGATCCTCGAGACGATGATCGCCCATTTCGAGGCCATCCTGACCACTGGCACCCTGCCCACCAGGCTCAAGGAACTGGTCATTGTGCGCACCTCGCAGCTCAACCGCTGCGAATACTGCCTCTCGTCTCATACCCAGATCGCGCTCAAGCTGGGCTGGTCGAGGGAACAGATCGAGGACCTCGAGAACTACGAATCGCGCGCCGACTTCACTCCCGCCGAGAAGGCCGCCATCAGCCTCGCCGAGCAGATGACGCTCGACTCCAACCACATCCCCGACGAATTCATCGACCGGTTGCGCACCTTCTACGACGAAGGCGAAGTCATCGAGCTCATGGCCTCTATCGGCCTGTTCAACTACTTCAACCGCTTCAACAACGCCCTGCAGATGGAACCCACCAAGCCCGGCGAAGGAATGTCCTAACTACATCGGATGCCGGATCGCTCAATACAGCAGCACAGCGACCCGGTAACTGGTGAAGTTCCCCTCGCTGCGCCCGGGCAAACACGCGCCCACTGCGGCCTTCGTATACTGTCCCGACCTTAGTTGCTGAGCCACCTGCGAAGGCAGCTGATTCAGGTCTGAAGTCTGAAACCTCACAATAGCCTTGGCGTTCGCTCCCTGCGGCATACCGTGGTCCGACGCGCAGGCCTGTTCCGCCTGGTCCCGCGGTCCCGATGGATCGATGTTCTGGTCGTGCAGCAGCCCGCTTACCTTGTCTTCCACCTGCTGCGGAGTCAGGCTCTGCGCAGCGTTGGCGAAGTCTTCCGTCGCAAACAGATAGCCGCCCTTTTCCACGACCGCGATGCCGATCACATTCATCTGCGGATCGAGAATATTGGTCCGGTGCGGCGTCGAGTTCATCCACTGCTTCTCGATGGCCTTCGGACTTGGACCCATCGCCGTATTCTCGGCAATTGCCTGAAAGTGAGCGCCGGCCTGGGCGGCGCGCGCCGAAACATCCGGCTCCCCGGGATATTGGTGCGACAGAGATTTCTCATTCGCCATGCGGCCGTCATGCGCCGCAGCCGCATTCGCCAGTTCCGGACTCCATGCCAGCGGCTTCAGCCCGTGGTCAGCCCGATCCTGATTGGTAAGCGCTAATATCTCCTGCGCCCGGTCATCCGTCTGGGCCGGCAATTGCGTACTCCAAAGGAGTGCAGCGGCAGCCAGCATCGCCAACGCAATCCGTAGGCTTCCAAGTGCAGCCATGCTTATTCCTCTCTCTTCCTCGTGCTTAGATTCATATTTGCCTGTTTGACATGCCTGAAGCAGAGATTTTTTACAGGTTGACCCGTCCACCACGTGGCGTTAAGGATTAGGTTTGGATTCAAGCCCCCAAGTGATTTTCGTCTCCATCGCGTCGTATCGCGATCTGCAGCTGGTTCCCACCATCGCAGATTGCCTTGCGAAGGCGCGATTTCCAGATCGCCTCCGTTTCGGCATCTGCTGGCAGCACGGAGCCGAAGAATCGTCGCTTCCCTATCAGAAAGACGACCGCTTCCACATCCTCGATGTGAGCTTCAGGGATAGCCGCGGAGCTTGCTGGGCGAGGGCCGAAGTCCTCAAGCTCTGGCAGGGCGAAGACTGGATTCTGCAGATCGATTCTCACTGCCGCTTCACCCAGCATTGGGACGAGAAACTCATCGCCCTGGCCGCGCAGAGCGGCAGCCATAAGCCCATCCTGACCACCTACGCCTCGCCGTTCGTCCCGGGAGAAAACGAAGTGCTGCAGAACTCTCCGCAGCTGATGGCCCTCCAGGGATTCACCGAAGAAGGCATCCCGCACATGAAGCCGATGCCGATTCCCGACTGGCATCGCCGTACTGCGCCGGTGCGTGCTCGATTTGTTTCTGCCGGATTTTTCTTTGCGCCGGGTGCGTTTGCTCGAGAGGTAGGCTACGACCCGGATCTGTACTTCATGGGCGAGGAGACGGCCATCACCGTCCGCGCCTTCACCCACGGCTATGACTTCTTCCATCCCTGCGAAACCATCGTCTGGCACGACTACGTAAGAAAGGATGCGACCAAGCATTGGGACGACCACGCCGAAGCCGATTCCGACCGTCGTACCGGGCAGAACTGGAGCGAGCTCGATCACAGAAGCAAGGCGAAGGTAAAACGGCTTCTTGCCGGCGAGCCGGTTGAATCCTGCGGACTGGGCGCAGCCCGCACCCTGCGGCAATACGAAGAATACGCAGGCATCTCATTCAGCCTGCGCAAGGCGCAGACCTACACCGTGCGCTGCGGAGAACCACCCAACCCCGAGGCCGCGCCCGGCTGGGCCGATGCGATTCATACCTGGATGATCCGCATCCACTTCGATCGCAGCCTGCTGCCGGCCGGCGCGCTCGACGCCGACAGCTTCTGGTACGTCGGCGTACACGATGAAATTGGAGCCGAGATTTATCGTCGGGACGTGCAGCGTGCTGAGTTGGACGCGCTCGCCGGCGACGAGCCCAACATCGCCGTCGTCTGCGAACTCCAGTCGGCAACTCTCCCGATAAGCTGGAGCGTTTGGCCGGTGAGCCGCAGCCAGGGCTGGCTGCGGCGCCTGAGCGGAAACTTCGCCGATGAAGATTACGCCATCATCGGCGACGATGAGAACGAATAGAAGCCGACGATCAATACGCCGTGCCGATGCACAGTAGCCGTCGATCGCTAATCGGCAAAGTGTGCCCGATACCAGGCCACGGTTTCCTCGATCGCCTGCCGCATGTTGTACCGAGGCTTCCACCCCAGCATCTCCCGGGCCTTGCTTGCATCCAGATACTGCTCACGAATCTCCGAACTGGCAACGTTCTGGATCACAGACTCCAGATCGTTCCTGCCCATGATCTCCAGCGTCATCCCAACGATATCGAGCACGGTCAGCCTCTCGCCAAGGCTGAAGTTGAAGGCCTCACCGGAGATCGCAGAATCTTCCGCCAGCCGCTCGCCGAGAATCAAATACGACTCGGCGGCGTCCTTCACGTAAAGAAAATCACGGACGAACTTGCCGTCGCTGCGAATCACAAACGGCTCACCATCCAGCGTAGCCTTGATCACGCCGGGGATCGTCCGGCTGAAGTTGAGGTCGCCGCCGCCGAAAAGATTGCCGCAGCGCGCGATCGCCGTGCGCAGCCCATAAGTCGACGCATACATCTGCGCAATCAGGTCGGTACACGACTTCGAGACGTCATACGGATAGCGCCCTTGCAGCGGATGCGTCTCGCGGTATGGCAGATTGTCGCTCGCGCCGTATGCCTTGTCGGACGAAGCAACGACCACATTCGAATGCCCAGCCAGCCTGCACGCCTCCAGCACATTCCATGTGCCCATCACGTTGGCGCGAAGCGTCCCCACCGGATCGCGCTTGGCCACGCCTACCAACGGCTGCGCGGCAAGATGAAAGACCGTGTGCGGCTCGTATTCGGCAATCGCGCGCTGCATGGTGGGCAGCGATTCGAGATCGCCGGACACAACGGCGATCCGGGGCAGGATTCCCTCGATAACCAGCATGCTCTTCGGAGCCTGGTCGCGTACGAGCGCAACCACCTCCGCGCCCTCCCTCAGCAGCGCCTTCACCAGCCAGCCGCCCATCAGCCCGGTAGCGCCCGTGACAAAAACCTGCTTGCCCTTCCAGAATGTTCCCAATCCCACCTCGCCGTCTCAAGCCCCTAAGAACTATGATGTTTATTACACCATTTTCAAAGAGGACATGCCGCTTGACGGCGGCAGAGGCGGCAAGGGTTGAGCGGAACGAAGAACGATCTGGCGGTAGTGATCCTATGCGGAGGTAAGGGCTCGCGCATCTATCCCTTCACCGAATATTTCCCCAAGCCCATGATGCCCATCAACGGCCGGCCCATCCTCGTCCACCTGATGCACATTTACGCCGCGCAGGGCTTCCGGCGCTTTGTCCTCGCCGCTGGGCACCGCAAAGAGATGCTCTTCGACTACTTCGATGGCCGCTTTCCCGATTGGGAGATTGAGATCCTCGACACCGGGCTCGAATCCGATACCGGAGATCGCATCCGCTCCTGTTTTGACCACGTAGGCGACCGTTTCTTCGCCACTTACGGAGATGGTCTCGGTAACGTCGACCTCCACGCTCTGCTGCAGTTTCACGCCGGCAAGGGTGGACTGGCCACCGTGACCGCCGTGCCGCTGCGCTCGCAATACGGCACCGTCCAGTTCAACGAAGCAGCGCAGGTTGAGAGCTTTTCCGAGAAGCCCGTCATCCGGGACTACTGGATCAACGCCGGTTTCTTCGTCTTCGAAAAGAAAGCAGCCGACCAGTGGCAGGGTCACAACCTCGAATCGGAAGTCCTGCCGCATCTTGCCTCCCGTCGCGAACTCTACACCTACCTGCATCACGGCTTCTGGAAATCGATGGACACCAGCAAGGACCAGCAGGAGCTGGAAAAGCTCATCGGAGAAGGCTCTGCGCCTTGGGCGCCCCGATCCTCCCAGATAAAATCTACCTGAGTGGGGAGTGCCGTAACGCGGACGTCATCGGATGCCATGAAACAGCCGTGATCGCGAGCAAGCAACAAACCGTCATTCTGCGCAATGCGAAGAATCCCAATCATCTCCGGCAATTTCACTCCCGCCGGAGCTCCAGATCATCAGCGCCTGACTTCAATCTCCTGCTCACTTTCGCAGCGAGATGTGGCCCTCCGACGTATTCTTTCGTCTAACTCTTGCACGCCGGTTGCCCGCTCCGGCGCAGAATGATTTCCTCAATGGCCAATATGACTCTTTTGAAGAATCTGTATCAGCTGCCGGCGCGACTGGCGATTCACCTTTCCCTGACTGCCGGACTGTGCATCGGCGCCCCACTGGGGATTGCGCAAAGCACTCCCACGCAAAGTACAGCGGCTCAGGCCGCCCCGGCGCAAACCGGTCCGGCGCAAAGCACGCCGGCAACCACACTCCATGTCGATGTGAAAGTCGTCACCATGGACGTAACCGTCCGCGACAAGCACGGCGCCATCGTCCCTAACCTCACCAAGGACGACTTCGCGCTGCAGGATGACAATCATCCCCAGACCATCAAGTATTTCAATCACGATACCAACCTGCCCTTGACCATGGGCTTGCTGGTAGACACCAGCATGAGCCAGCGCAACGCGCTCGACGACGAACGCACGGCAAGCGATCACTTCCTCGATCAGATGCTCACCACGAATAAGGATCGGGCATTTCTCATCCAGTTCGACCGCGAAGTCGATCTGCTCGCCGACCCCACCTCGAACAAGGACGCGCTGCGCAAATCCATCGACCAGCTCGGAGCTCCGCAGTTCAGCAACGCATCGAACAATGGCTCCTCCGGCGATGACTCCGGGCAGGGTTCCGGCGGACGACGCGCGGGCGGTGGAGGCACCATGCTCTATGACGCGATCTATCTCGCCTCCGACGAACTGATGAGCAAGGAGAAAGGCCGCAAGGCCCTCATCATCCTCACCGACGGGGTCGATCGCGGCAGCAAGGAAACCCTGCACACAGCAATCGAAGCCGCGCAGCGCGCCGACACCGTCATCTACGCCATTTATTTCAAGGGCGACGAGCAGCACAACAATAACGGAGGCTTCCCCGGCAGCGGACGTCGCGGCGGCATGGGAGGCGGATGGCCCGGCGGAGGCTACCCCGGGGGCGGTTATCCCGGAGGTGGAGGCGGCTACCCTGGAGGCCGCGGCGGCCAGCGCCCTGAGAAATCCGGTGTCGACGGCAAGAAGGTTATGGAACAGATCTGCGGCGAAACCGGCGGCCACATGTTTGAGGTGAGCAAGAAAGAAAACACTGACCAGATTTACACCACCATCGCCGAGGAGCTGCGCAGCCAGTACATCCTCGGATACACGCCGGACAAGTCGGTTGCCGACAGCGGCGGCTATCACCGCATTACCCTGACAGCGAACAAGAAAGACCTCTACGTGCAGACGCGCCAGGGATATTACGCCGCGGATTAGCCGGACCTGATCGCTCTCTCCATCGACCGGGGCAGAATCAGGATTCTGTGATGTGCAGTCATTTTTGACGACCAACGGGAGGAAGAATCCCAGCGATATGTCCGCGCGTACATCGCTGAGATTCTTCGCTGCGCTCGGAATGACGAAGCCTTGCACTCTCGATGCTCTTGCGTCAGGTCGCGAATGTAGCCGGCCTGCCCTTGGTGTATGCTCGAACCCATAACGCTAATGCGCCGCTGGCTTGCCATTTCGATGCTGCTGTTGTTTTTCGCGCCGTTCGTCTCCGGTTTCTTCGGAGCGAGCGAAGCGGAGGCCAGCCTGCCCGCATGCTGCCGCCGGGGCGGCAAGCACCACTGCGAGGCGTTTCCTCAGCAGTCGTCGGACAACAAGGGCTTCGGTTCCGTCGGCGAGAAGTGCCCGTACTCGCCCGCGGCTCTCGCGATCGTCGTTCTTCCCTCCTTCGCTCCCACTACGGCAGCCGCCATCTACGCCGGAGTGGTACAGCACGCTTCGGTAGCTCCTCAGACCGATGCCCGGCGCAGAATATCCTACGATCGCGCACGACAGAAGCGCGGCCCGCCGTCCCTCCTCGCATAACCCATCGTCTTTCAGAAAATTCCAGAACCGCGGCCGTGAGCTCATCCTCGCGCGGCCGGTTCATTTTCTCCGATCTGTAACCGATGTGATTACGATAAGCCGCGCCCCCTGCGGCGGAGGGTTCTATTCCGATGCGAAGTTTCGCGTGGATTGCTTTGTTGTTTTTGTCAGCCGGTGTCGCGGGAGCCGCGATCTTTGGAAGAGTGGACGGCGTGGTGCATGATCCCGGCCACCGCCCCATCGGCGGAGCAGCGGTGACGCTTCGTGCCGCGCATTCCGATTTTCATGAAGAAGCCCTGACCAATCAGGATGGAGAGTTCCACTTCACCTCACTCACTCCCGGCATTTATCTGGTGTCGATTCACGAGAATGGCTATCAGCCGGTCGAGGAGAGCGTCACCGTCGAATCCTCTTCCGGACCGGTGCTCCACTTTCAGCTGTCGATTGCGACCGTGCGGCAATCGACCACGGTTACGGGCAGTGCCCTGGCGGCGAACCCCGACTCATTCACACCGTCGACCTTGATCAGCCGGGAAGACATCGCACGCACACCCGGCGCCGACCGCACCAACAGCCTGGCCATGATCACGGACTACGTACCCGGCGCATACGTCACGCATGACATGCTGCACATGCGCGGCGGCCACCAGGTAAGCTGGCTCATTGACGGCGTCAACATCCCGAATACGAATATCGCCAGCAATGTCGGTCCGCAGATCGATCCTAAGGACATCGACTATCTGCAGGTAAACCGCGGCAGCTACGGCGCAGATGAAGGCGACCGCACCTACGGCATCTTCGATATCGTTCCCCGCAGCGGATTCGAACGCGACCGCGAGGGAGAGCTGGTCATGACCCTCGGCAACTACTACCAGACCAATGACCAGATCAGCCTGGGCAATCATTCGGAGAAGTTCGCGTGGTTCGCCAGCGCCAACGGCAACCGCAGCAACTACGGATTGCAGCCGCCCATCGAGCGGCCCGTCCACGACGCTGAAAACGGCTATGGAGGCTTCGGCTCTTTTATCTACAACCCCGACGCGGCCAATCAACTTCGTCTCGTAACGCAGCTCTCTCGCAACTACTACCAGATTCCTTACGACCCGAACGTCAACGACTGGCAGAATCAGCTCTATCCGTCCTACGGCCTTCGCGATGGAGAGCACGAGACGGATGGCTACGCTGCGCTCACCTGGGTACACACTTTCAGCCCCAACACCCTGCTCAACGCTTCACCCTTCTACCACTTCAATCGCGCGCAGTATGAGCCGCAGGCCGATGACTTCCCTGTCGCCACTACTTCCGACCAGACCGGCAACTACGAAGGCGGCCAGGCTTCCATCTCCACCATCGTGGCGAAGAACTCTCTTAGCGGAGGACTCTACGGCTATGGCCAGCGCGAGAACGATCTCTTCGCAGCGGTGTTCAACGACGCCAGCTTCAACAACTTCTCGGAGCGCAACATTGTCGGCGGAGGAGTCGAAGAGACCTGGGTCGAGGATAACTACCGCCCCGCTTCATGGCTCACCCTGATCGGCGGCATGCGCCAGACCCACTTCCAGGCCGCCGTCACCGACAACGCGACCTATCCAAGAATCGGCGCAACCATCCTCATCCCCAAGCTCAACTGGGTGTTGCGCGGCTTCTATGGACATTTCTATCAACCGCCGCCGCTCACCAGCATCTCCGGCGCGCTGCTGCAATATGCCAATGGAACGAATACCAATTTCGTCCCACTGCATGGCGAGCGCGACGAGGAGCACCAGTTCGGTCTGCAGATTCCCTGGCGCGGGTGGCTGCTTGACGCCGACACGTTTCAGACCCGCGCGAACAACTTCCTCGACCACAGCAATGTCGGCGAGTCCAGCATCTTCATTCCGGTCACCGTGGACGGCGCACTCATCCAAGCCTGGGAGCTGACGCTGCATTCCCCGCGGATCTGGCACTACGGCCAGTTCCATCTTGCCTATTCCAATCAGATCGCCCAGCAGCGCGGAGCCATCAGCGGCGGCCTCATCTGCGCGCCCGCCAATTCACCCGACTGCGCTCCGGATAACGCTTATTCCCCGCTAGACCACGATCAGCGCAATACACTGAACGTCGGCTTCGACGGCAATCTTCCTTACAACGTCTTCGGATCGTTCAATATTTACTATGGCTCGGGCTTCTCCAACGGCTATACCGATCCACCGTCCCCCTACTCCGGCAACTATCTGCCCGGCCACACCACGGCCGACCTCGCACTGGGCAAAACCTTCGGGGAGAAATTTACGGCATCGGTCAACGCCCTGAATGTCGCCAACACCCGCGTGCTGCTCGACAACAGCCTCACTTTCGGCGGCTTCCACTACAACGATCCGCGAGAGATCTACGGCGAGGTCCGCTACCGCTTCCACTTCTAGAGCAAAAGCAAAGTTTCGGCAGGGCCTCGTCATTCTGACGACCAACGGGAGGAAGAATCTCAGCGATCCTTCCACTCCCATTTCGCTGAGATTCTTCACGGCGCTCAGAATGACGGACCTTACGCCGTCACACCATCTTCGCCTTTGCTCCAAGGCTCGGCACCGGTAAGACGAAGAGGACCCTTCAGATAGCTGGTCGCGTTCTCCTTGCTTAGTGGTGAAAATCCACGCTGCGGCTGCCCATCCAACGACTGTTACCACGAAGGGCGGGAGTTCGCACTACACCGCGGACGATCGCCGGAGTTAAACTGGGGTACGACCTCCCGATGGACCTCCTCGATCGCCGGCGAATCCCACTCCCCGCCGCTGTCCCCCTGCTGCTGGCGGCGTTCATAACGCTGCCTCTCGCCGGTTGTCACCGCAAGGCGATGCTGGTCGCAGTCATTCCGCAAACTACCGCATACACCATCTGGGAGGCGGAACACGCGGGCGCACAGTTTGCCGCCGCGCGCCAGGGCTTCCGCGTCTACTGGAACGCCCCCACCAGCGAGGACGATATCCAGCAGCAGGTGGCGATGATTGAGAGAGTTGTCGAGAAGAAATACCCGGCCCTGATCCTCGCTCCTGACCAGGCGGTCGCACTCATGGCGCCTGTGGAACACGCACTGGAAAAAGGCGTCCGCATCGTCGTGGTCGTGTCTCCCCTGGCGCTGGCGCCCAGTGACAACCTCACGTACATCGTGAACGACGACGTGGCCAGCGGCCGCATCGCCGCCCTGCGCATGGGCAAGATTCTCTCCGGCCACGGCCGTATCGCGATCCTCGGCGTCCCTCCCGAATCGCTCAGCGCCCTGACCATGATTCATTCCTTCCAGACCACGCTCGAAGAAAAATTTCCCGGTATCGTCGTTGCCCATCGCCGCTTTGGCTCGCATAACCAGAACGACTCCGAGCACACAGCCGACCAGGTCCTCGCCTCCGATCCCAAGCTCGACGGCATGTTCACGGTGTCGTCCGCTGCATCGCACGGCGCGGATGCAGCTTTGCGCGCTCGCGGCCTGATCGGCAAGGTCAAAATCATCGGCTTCGAACAAACTGTCGGACTGGCAAATCTGGTCCGCCAGGGCGAGATCGATTCGCTCGTCGCTGTCGATACTTATCAGATGGGCTATAAGGCCATGCAGTACCTGGCTCAGCCGCGGGGCTCGTGCCCGCATGAGATCAAGCTCCAACCGACACTGCTGACCGCGGATAATCTGGACTCACCCGCCGCCAAGGCCCTCATCAACGTTGACTGGAGCCGCGAACCGTAATGGCAACCGCGACCATCCGCGCAAGCCGGAAGAAGCGAGGCGCGCTCCTGGGCGTTGCTGCGGTCGTCGCCATCGCTGCCGGCGCTCTTATCCTTCTGTTTCTCGATGGAAACTCGCGCGGTCTTCCTTATCACGACTCGTTCCGGTCAGGAAAAATTGACGAGTGGAGCGCGTACGACGGCAATTGGAACGTCGCCGACGGCGCAATCAAAAATGACTCTGACGAGCGCGGCGCCAAAATTATCGTTGGTTCACCTCACTGGAAGTCCTACGTTATCGAGGCGGACCTGCGGTTAATCGGTGACGGCGATGCGGGTTTGATCGCGCGCGCCAGCCATCCCGATCGCGGAGTCGATTCATACAACGGTTACTACGTCGGCTTGCGCACCACCGACCAGAAAATGGTCCTCGGCCGCGCTCAGTATGGCTGGGTCGAGTTCCCTCCCCAGCCTGTGCCGGGAGGCATTGTGCCCGGCAAATGGTATCACCTGAGCCTGGCCGTGCAGGGTTGCGTCGTCACAGCTTCGGCGCATGCCGTCGGCGATAAGGATACCGCCGAAATACGGGTGAAGGATCCAAACTGCCTCACCTCGGGCAGGGCCGGCCTTCGTTCCATGACCGCGGGCGGCATGTGGCGCAATGTGCGCATCACTGCGCTTCCCAACTCCGGCGGAAGCGCAGCCGAATCTGCGCCCACACCCCACATGGCGGTCTTTCCAACCAGCCAGGGGACCGAGCCGCTCGCCAAAGCTCCGGTCCCGACGAGCGCTCCGGCACCCGCCCTGCCACCGGAGCCCGTGCGGAACATCATCCGTATCCGCAACCTGCGGTTGCTCTCGGTCACGCAGCCGGCGCGGGTCACCATTCGCGGCACGGTGATCCTCACCAACCCCAATCTCTACGTTCAGGACGCCAGCGGCGGCGCGCGGGTTGAGCTCGCGAAAGACGCCGCGCTTCGCGTGGGAGATGAGGTTGAGATTCAGGGTGACGTCCATCCCGAAGGACTGGCGGTGACGATAACGAAGGCGAGCGTGCGCCAGACGGGCGGCCTGGCGCCCATCCCGCCGGCCTCCGTGACCGCCGACCAGGCCGCTACCGGGGCCTTTGCCTTCATGTTTCTCGAGGTCGAAGGCAGGCTCCATAGCCAGACCGACTCCCGTGCCCCCAATGCGACGCTCGAACTCCGAGATGGTCTGCAGCGCTTCCGCGTAATTGCCACTACAGCTGTTACAAGTTCTCTCTTCCGCAAACTCGAGAAGGATAGCGTGGTGCGGGTCCGCGGGGTGTGCATGGTCGGCGCGAAATACACCGGCGATGTGATGCCCTTCGCGATCATTGTCAATTCTCCTGAAGATGTGAAGGTCATCGAAGGCCCTCCATGGTGGAGCACGGAACACCTCATCGCCATGGCGATAGCCATGCTTTGCCTGGGCTTTGGCGTTCACCTGCTTCTGAGCCGGGCCGAAAAATGGCGGCTGCACGCGGTGATCGACGAACGCGAACGGCTTGCCAATGAGATGCATGACACGCTTTCGCAGAGCTTCGCCGGCATCGGCTTCCAGTTGCGCGCCATCCGTAATCGCTTGTCGAGAAACTCCACCGCGCTCGACCCGCCCTCGCTTCTCGAAGACCTCAAAGTTGCCTCGGACCTGGTAAAGCTCAGCCACGACGAGGCGCGGCGCAACATCGCGACGCTGCGCCCCGAGGCTATCGAGGCTACCGGCCTTGTCTCCGCTCTGGAACAGACCGCCCGCAGGATGGTCTCGCGCAGTCCGGTCATTGTGGATGTCTCAGTGGAAGGCGAGGCCAGAACCTTGCCCCTGAAGGTGCTGGATTCCCTCTTCCGCATCGGGCAGGAGGCCATCGCCAACGCCGTTCAGCACGGGCAGCCGTCGAAAATCGTCATCCGCGTGGAATACTCGCGCTCGTTCCTCGCGCTGGTCATCGAAGACGATGGCATAGGCTTCGTACCGCGCCCGGATTCCGGCGGCTTCGGCATCTCCGGCATGCGGCGTCGCGCCGAGTCAGTTGCCGGCACACTCGACATCGAGACCTTTCCCGGCGGCGGCACCAGGATCAGAGCCCAGGTGCCCACCCCTCGCAACGCCCCGTGGTTTCTGCGCGTGGCATATAGTAAACAAAAAGACCAGGAGTTTTCGAACCATGTCTGAACTCGCCGGTGACGGGATTCGTGTATTAATCGTGGACGACCACCCGGTCGTTCGAGCCGGGCTGGTCAGCATGCTGGCCACCTATCCCGAACTCGACGTCGTGGGCAGCGCCGCGGATGGAGAACAGGCCATCTCGATGCTCACGCATCGCGATTCGCAGCCGCCGGTGGATATTGTCATGCTCGATCTGCGCATGCCCAAAAAGAACGGCATCGAGACCCTCAAGGCCCTCAAGCATACCGGCACACCCGCGCGCGTGATCGTCATTACCAGCTATGAGAGCGACGAGGACATCTACCAGGCGGTCAAGGCCGGCGCCCAGGGTTATCTGCTCAAAGCCTCCTCCGATGAGGACATGATCGACGCCATCCGCAGGGTCCACTCCGGCGACCGCTACCTGCCCACTCACATCGCCGCGCGCCTCGCCGATCGCCTGCCCCGCGCTCATCTGGATTCACGGCAGAGTGAAATTCTGGATATGATCGCGCTGGGCATGACCGATGATGAAGTCGCGGAAAAGCTCGGCATCGACAACCGGGCGGTGTGGAACCATCTCAACACCATCATCGAGGCCCTGGAAATGTCGGATGAGGCCGACCCTTCAGACGCCCCGCACGATCGCCCCTCCGCGCAGCGCATCACCATCGCCGATGTCGCGCGCAAGGCCGGCGTCTCCATGTCCACCGTCTCCCGCGTGCTTCACAACAAGGGCAAGCACACCGAAGAGACGCGGCGAGCGGTCATGAAAGTTGTCAAGGAATACGACTTCCAGCTGAATGAAACGGCAGCCTCCCTCGCCATGATGCGAAACGGCTCGCAATCAGAGCCAAGCTAAGGCGCGCTTTACGACAAAACTTCGCTGGTAAGCTGCTCCGGATTACTCGCCAGAGCGAGATTCCCGAGCAGCTCCCCGAACTTCGGCAGCTCCCGGAGAAATTCAAAGGGAGGAAAGATATTCGCGTAAGCCAGAAAGGCGTCTCGTCCCCGATACGATTTGTCCAGCCAATCCATCGCTTCCGCTGCTTCGCCCAGCCCGATATGGATCAGCGCCGGAGCAATCGTTGAAACATAGCGCTGCCTGGCAATCTCCTTGAACTGCTCCAGGATGGCCCGGGCATCAGAGGGGCGATCCGCGAGCGCATACGCGTAGCCCAGAAACCCCAGTCCCAGCGGGCTGTTCCCCGAGCTCGCGACAGCGCGCTCCAACCATGAAATCGACTCCGCAAACTTACCCTGCCGGATGGCCACCAGGCCCATGCAGGCAAGCCCTTCCACGTAATCCGGCGCGAGATCGAAGACCTTGCCGCACTGCTCGATGGCCAGATCGTAATTGCCGGCGTAATAGTGCGCCCACGCGATTCCCGCGCAGATCGTCGACGAAAGCGGATCGAGCTGCCGCGCAGTCCGCAGCTCCAGCAGTGCCGACTCATAGCGGCTCGATTGCAACAGCAGAATCGCATAGAAGAAGTGGCTCCCCGAAAACACCGGGTCGAGCTCGATCGCATGCAGCGCCAGCTCTTCCGATTGCCGCCAGTCCCAGTTGTTGAACAGGATGCATTTCGCCAGCGCGATCTCCGCCTCCGCCGAATAGGGGTCGATCTCACGCGCCTTCAACGCCAGTTCCCGCCCTCGCGCCCACGCGTCGTTTGGAGGCATCACCCCCCAGAAACCCAGGCTGACAAAGCAATCCGCCAATCCCGCATAGGCCGGCGCGCACAACGGATCGACGGCGATCGCCTGCTCGAAGCACTGCAGTCCCTTGCGCGACGCTTCGGGCGTACGCAGATTCCAATAGTAGCGTCCCTTCAGATAGAGGCCATGCGCATCCACGTTGCCCGCATACCGCGGACGCAGCGGCGCAACCTCCGCCTTCAGCTTCTTCTCGAACATGCCCGCGACCGACACCGCAATGTCTTCCTGGATGGCGAAGACATCCTTCATCTCATGGTCGTACTTCTGCGACCAGAGGTGGTAGCCGTGGATGGCGTCCGTCAATTGCACGGTAATCCGAAGCCGGTTGTCCGCCTGCCGTACGCTGCCCTCCAGCACCGTATTCACATTCAGCCGCTCGGCAATCGTCCGCACATCCTGCGCCTTGCCCTTGAACTCGAACGCCGAAGTGTGAGACACCACGCGCAGGCCCTTCAACTGCGAAAGCAGGTGGATCAGCTCATCGGTGAGCCCGTCGCTGAAGTAGTCGGCCTCCTCACCTCCGCCGATGTTCTTGAACGGCAGTACGGCAATCGCCATGGGGGTCGGCCCGGCTCCTCGCACATCGACCGCCAAAGACGATCCCACTCCATGCCGCAGCGAATGCAGGTGGGCGAGCAACTCCTCGGCGCGTTGGTAGCGGTCGGCGGGATCGCGCGCCAGGCTTCGCGCGATCACCCGCTCCACCTCTTCCGATATCCCGTGGCGCAGCTCCGACGCATGCGGCACCTCCCCATGCGTGATCGCCTCGATCACCTCCGACGGCTGCCCTACAAATGGCCGCCGGCCTGTCATCATCTCGAAGAACACCACGCCCAGCGACCACAGATCGCTCCGGTGATCCGCTCGTCCCTGAATCTGCTCCGGCGACATATAGCCGACCGTGCCCACCACCGCTTCCTGTCTCCCACGCCCCTGCTCCCGCGACAGCTTCACCAGGCCGAAGTCCAGGATCTTGGCCACGCCTTCGGTGGTGATAATCACGTTCTCCGGCTTGATATCGCGGTGGATCAGCCCCTGGCGATGTGCCTTGGCCAGCCCCTGCGCGATGTCGATCGTATGCTGCAGGGCATCGTCGGTGAGGAGGGGGCCATGGCTCAGCTTGCGGCGCAGCGTCTCACCCTGGTAATACGCCATGACGATGAAGAATCGCCCATCCGTGTCCCGCTCGATCTCGTAGATCGTGCAGACATTGGGGTGGTCCAGGGACGAGGCGGCCTTAGCTTCGTGCACGAAGCGGTCCATCGCAGCTTCGTCCGCAACTTTGCCCGAAGAGCGCTGCGGCTTGAGAAACTTGATGGCTACCAGGCGCTCCAGGTTCAGGTCGCGCGCCTTGTACACCACGCCCATCGCTCCTTCTGCGAGAAGCTCCTGGATCTCGTAGTGCGCAACCGTCTGGCCGATCATGGTCCCATTATTCTAGTGCGGATTCGCAATCGGCACCTTCGGCGGGGCATTTCTTGGCCGGCGACCAACCATCGGACGATCCGGTAACTATGGCTGGAAGCGATAACCCCCTCACCATCTGGCTCGCAAATACGCCCGAACCGGCTTGTCATACGCGACCATGACCAGGCATGCAAATGCCACCATCGTTGCGACTCCGCAGATCACATATGGCGCCAGCCCTCCCGTCGCCAATTTGTGCTTCTCGGCAAAGTCCCCCCAGATCCAGATCACTGAGTAATGCGTCATATACAGCGGATACGACAAGTCTCCCGAAAACTTGCACAGCCGCTCCACCCTCGGCGATACCGTCGCACCCGCGCCCAGCGCCACCAGCAATGGAAAATACACCACAATCACCGCCGCTTCCCGTATCCATCCGCCCCGCGCATAGGGCATCACCAGTGCCAGCACCAGCAGCACACTCAATGCGCCAAAGCCCAGCCGCGTCCGCAGCCGCCACCCCATCCGGTACACCAGCAGTCCCGCCATAAACGAGAACGCCACCCGCGCGCCGCCGTCCCAAAAATTCCGCGCACTCCATCCGCCCGATAAGTTCCCGGCTCGGTATCCCACCCAGCAAAGCAATATCGCCGCCGCTACCGTCAGCACAGCCAGCATTCCACGCTTCACCCGGTACAGCGCTATGCCAAACACCACATTGGCCACATACTCCCAAAACAATGACCACGACGGTGCATTCAAACTGAACAGATTCTGTCCCCGTTCTTTCATCACCCCATATGGAATCAGCAGCAGCGACGCCGCAAACATCAGCGCCACCTTACCCGGCCCATACCCCGGCGTAACCCCAAACGGATTTGCATAGAACGCGATCAGCCCCAGCACCGCCCCCAGCACCACCAGGGGATGCAGCCGAATCAGCCGTGCCTTCAGGAAGCTCCCCAGCCCCATCCTTGGCAGGCGATCGTCATACGCATACCCCATCACAAAGCCCGAGAGGCAAAAGAAAAAATCCACCGCCAGAAAGCCGTGCCCGATCCACAGCTTGCTGTAGTTCCAAATCACCATTTCCATAAAGTGGAAGGTCACCACTCCCACCGCCGCCACACCGCGCAACCCATCCAGAACCACAAAATGCGGCTTCGTCCGGCGCACCTCCGCCGTCTCCACCGTCGCTCCCGAACCTGCTGTCATCCTCTCTCGCACTCCGTTCATTCTTTCGATTTATTGCCGTGTGCTCATTCGCGGCGTTTCCAGCATTATGAAACACGCTGTAGTTATTTTTTTACGACCTTCGCAAGCGACTTCGCCGCCCCATAGAGGCCCCACGACAGGCGGATCACCGCTGCCTGCTTTTCCATCTCCTGTTGCGTGAGTTTTTCCAGGCCTTCGCGGGCCAGGTCAAATCCAGACAGCGGAAAGCAATCGGTAGCGCCGCCCAGCGATGTGTCTGAGGCCGCGAGATTGAATCGGGGAATGTCGAGCCGCCGCAAGGCCTCCTGCTCCGACTCTTCGAGAGGGGCGAAGATTGCCTTCGAGCCGGTCAGGCGCGGAAGCGCCAATCCATCGAGGCGGCCTGCGCAGAGCGCCGCCACAATCGACTGGTAGTAGCTCAAAGTGTCCCGGACAACATACCGGATCAGCCCCGGCTGAGCGCCGTTCATCGCTTCCAGGACGGCATCGCGGTTCGCCGCGGCAAACTGCCAGGTCTGGCAGAAGCCATCGATCATCTCGTCAACGAATGTTTCGGGGGTGAAGGCTTCCGGCGCAGCCTCCATGCCGGCGGGAAACGGCACATTCGTCTCGGGTGTCAGCACCACGGTTTCCAGCCGATCGCCCGGACCCTTCTCGCTTCCCGGCGAAACCGGAATAGGAACCGGCACGGACTGCGGAGTGACGCAACTCAAGGCGCCGAAGTCCGGAGCCGGCGAGGGCCCGGCTGGCGCAAATCTCGGAAGCATCCCGGTGCGAAGGACAGAGGTCCCATCGCCAGAGGCAAGTGAGGGCTGAAAGAGCGTCTCCGCGTCCACAAATACCTGCCGCTCTCCGCAGGCAATGAGGTTTTCGAAGTGCCCATCGGTAGCGCGCAGCAGATGCAGCAGGCACAGTAACGAGCCGGCATTGCGGTAGAAGCGATGCAGTTGATCGTCATCGGCGCAGCGGCTGTGGGTGGCGAATTCGGACCACCCGTACCCCTCGCGTACAACGGAGCGAAGCGTCAGAAATGGAAACGGAGCGCCCAGTTCGTTCAGGCGCTCCTGGAAGTTCGCGAACCACGCTTCGATGCCGATGTCCCGCGGCTTGTAGACCATCTTCAGCCCGGAGTCGAAGGTGACCGCCGCGACCGTGCGTCCCCCGCGATGGCGGTCTGAGAGATCGAGATCCAGCGCAAGAACCCGCAGCGCGCCGCACGGGAACTGCGACGCGATCTCCGCGCGGTCCCTGGCGAGACGCCGCAGCATCTCGCCTTGCGTCTCAACCCACGAATCGACGACCACGCGCAGCCGGTCTTCGGGCAGGCGAAAGAGCAGCATCCACGACAGCGTCTCAGCCAGCGACCGCCGCATCTCGGCCCATGCTGCGCCGTCAACCGCGTCAGCGCCGGGACCGCGCTCCGCGCGTACCCGCCGGACCGCGTCCTCTGCGCAGCCATCGACTCGATCGGAGTGCAGCAGCGCATCGTAACTGGAACCGGGAAAGAGCCGCTCGGCAAGAAGAGAGAGCTGTGCATTGGCGCGCATTCTGCAACGACTATACGGCCTGGCAACGACGAGACGGCCTTCTCAAACCTTCAGCAGCGATTCGAAAAGAGCAGCCAGCCGGATCTTCGCGCTCATCTGCCGGGCAAAGGTCGCTTCTCTCGCCTCCAGATAGACAGTCAGCTCAGGACTGTTCAAGCCGGAAGCTACTGCCTTGATCTCTCGCATCCAGCCGGTCATGACCTCAGCTCCCCACGCCAGCCCGGTCCGCCCCATCCACACGGGAACGGTTTCGTCATGCGCCTTGCGGGCCAGTGCTTCGCTGAGAATCCACGTCGAGTGGCCGCTCTCGAAATCTTCGCTCCAGTCCACGATGTCGTCCCGCATCTGGTGCCATCGCGAGAAGAGCGTAAGAAACTCCTCCCACTTCGGCATCAGGTCGAGCCGTCCATACCGGCAGCACACCGCCGCGATCGGGATCAGCGCGGCCGCTGACTTCCGCGCCGTGATGCTCAGAAAATCCTCGGCGGAAACCTGCTGCAGGCGGAAGTCGGCCGAAACTGCCTCCGCGGTCGCCGCAAGATTTCGCTCGAAGGAGTCCCAGAAGGGATCGCCAGATGGAAAGTAGCGAAAATAGTTCGATTGGAAGCGGAAGCTGAAAAGATGGAGAGCCGGCAGGCAGGCACGATCGATCTCGTGCCCGTCCATCAGGTCGTCGAGCATGCGGATGAAGAAGTATCCGTGCACGCTGGAGGTCATCAGGCAGGCTTGAAACTCGGCGTCGGCCTCGCCCCGTAGGCTCTTCTCCAGCCACCACGGCAGGGCCAGCAGCGGCATGGCCTCGGGATGAGCGACATAGCGCTCAAGCTGCGCCGCATCGCAGCGACGGGCGATCCACCGAAGTGTCTCGCCCGCCAGTGCTGTTTCGCCGATGTCTGCAACTACCCGTTGGGCAGCGAATTGAACGTGTGCGTAAAAATCACGATCCCAGGCAGTCTCCCCTAGGTCATCATGATTGTCATCGACGCTCCATCCAGATCCTGTTCCAGCGCGCCCACCGCTGTCTCGATATTCTTGAGTAATTGCAAAACCTCCGGCGTTGGATCGATGCCGATAGACTGCAGTGCCTGTTCCGGCCGCGCAATCAATTCCTCGCGAAACTGTTTGTCGGAAAGTACCTTGTGGTAGAGTGCGTCAAATTGAGCCATTCAGATTTTCCCTTCCCCCGCGACGGCAACAATAGCAAGAGGAAAATTGAAGGTCAACTAAACTCGCGCTGCGACTCCGTTTTGCCCGGAAACTGTAACGGTCGCGCTAACGAATGCCGCGTAGCGCCTGGGAGAAGCTAGGGGCTTTGAGGCGCCCCTCGAAGACCGACTCTTCCTCCAGCAGCTTATCGCCCTCGCCTGGAGCGAGAAACAGGTTGCTCTCCAGCGAGTACTGGCGGGTGTAGAGGTCGTAGTAGCGTCCGCGGGCCTCGATCAGCTCGTCGTGAGTTCCCCGCTCGCGAATCACGCCGTCTTCCAGAAAGAGAATCTGATCGGCCTGGCGGATAGTCGAGAGCCGGTGAGCAATCACGAACGTGGTCCGCCCCCGCATCAGGTACGCCAATCCCTCCTGGATCAGCGCCTCCGACTCGGAATCCAGGCTCGAAGTCGCCTCGTCCAGGATGAGGATGCGCGGATTCGCCAGGATGGCCCGGGCAATGGAAATACGCTGACGCTGGCCGCCCGAAAGCTTGACGCCGCGCTCGCCGACCACCGTTTTATAGCTCTCCGGCAGGCGCTCCGCAAACTCGTCGACACGCGCAATGCGGGCTGCCTCCAGAATCTCTTCGTAGGTCGCCTCGGGCCGCGAAAACGAGATATTGTCGCGGATGGTCCCATCGAAGAGGAACGATTCCTGCAGCACAACGCCGAGATGACCCCGGTAGCTGCTCAACTCCACCGTCGTCAGGTCGACGCCGTCGACGGTGATGGTTCCGCTATCCGGGGTATGAAACGCATTCACCAGGTTGATGATGGTTGACTTGCCGGAGCCCGATGGACCCACCAGGGCCGTCACCGTCCCCGGATTCGCGGTGAAGGAGATGCCGTGCAACACCGGCTTGCCCGTCAGGTAGGAGAACCGGATGTCGTCGAAGATGACCTCACCGGAGAGCGTCTCTCCGAAACGGCCGACCCGCCGCGGATCGCTGTCCTCATCCTTCTCCGCAAGCACCTCGCGCGTCCGATTCAGGCCAGCGATGGCCTCGGTCAGCTGAGTGGCGATCGACACCACCTGGAAGAGCGGCGCAACCATGAAGGCCAGGAAAACGGTGTACGTAATATAGGTCCCGAGCGTCATGGTGCCGCCGAGAATGCCGCGCGCCCCAAAGTACATCACGACCGAGGCGACCAGGCCGATCACCACGGTCGACGACATCCCCATGAACGAGTTGTTCGTGATGCCGCGCAAGTGGTTATCGAGCAGTTGCCGGGCGCCGACAGCGAATACTTCCGACTCCCGGGCCTCGGCACGGTAGGACTTCACCACGCGAACTCCGCCCAGCGACTCGGTTAGCCGCCCGGTGACGTCGGCAAAGATGATGGCGCGCTGCTTGAAAAGCGGTCCCAGCGTCCCGAACCACCACTTCATGACCGCGATGAAAATGGCCAGGATGGTGAAAACCATCAGCGTGAGCTTGACGCTCATCCACAGCAGAACCCCAAACGTAAGCACGGCCGTCAGCACTCCGCCCAGAAACTCTACCAGCCCGGTTCCCACCAGGTTGCGCAGCCCTTCCACGTCGGACATGATCCGCGAGACCAGAACTCCCGTGCGGTTGGCGTCGTAATAGGCGATCGGCAGGCGGCCGATGTGCGCCTGCACCTGGATGCGGAGGTCGGTAATCAGCCGCCAGGCGGCCTTGGAAAGAAGCTGGGAAAGAACAAACGCGGTAACAGCCTGGATGAGTGTCGCCAGCAGCAGGCCGCCAACGATAGGCAGCAGCAGCCGGGTTATGTGTTTCACCAGAACGTAGTCGATCAGCAGCTTGGTCGAAAAGGGCAGCGCAAAACCGGCAATCCGGTTGATGACGATCAGCACCAGGCCGACCAGGAGCAGGTTGCGCTGGCTCCGCAGCATGCTCCAGGTGCCGGGGAGCGCCCCGCGCACGCCGACTTTGGCCTGTGTGGTTGTTTCCTCGTCTGCTGGATTGGCTACTGCGGCGCTTGCCGGTTGTCCCATAAGTTGCGAAATCCTGGCCTTAGCAAATTTTGAAAAACGGTTCGCCGGAGTTCTCACAAATGGCCCGGCCATACCAGAAATCAATCGTCAATTCATCGTCCCGGCTTCACCGGTTTCCCGGTTCAGGTCGTCGCGAGCGGGCCGCCGCGCCTCAATCCAAACTCCCAGGACCGTGATTGCGCAAGCTGATACCCACAAAGGAGCAATCACCATAACTCCTTTGACCAGATGATACAGAGCCCGATCCACTTCATGCATCGAGATAATTTCGAGCACCCACAACCCAATGGACATCGAGATGCCGCCCACGGCGAGCAGTGCTCCTCCACGCGCACGATAGCGGCGGATCGCAGAACCGGAGAAGAAGAGAAGGACGCAGCCGAGCGTAACCAGAAGCGCAGCCTGAAATGGGCGTCGTCCCTGATACAGATTGTATTTCATGAGCAGGTTCACGCAGAATGTATGGAATGCCAGCCGCCATTCAAATATCATGTCCAAGGCTAGAACAAGTTCAATCGCGGCAAGCACAAAGGCCAGATGAGACAGGCCGGTTCGCCGTCGACGCTGGCGCCGAAACCCGAGCCAGACCACGCCACAGAAAAAACTTGCGCCCGCGTAGGCGGCGAACCCTAACTTGCGAGTTATCGACCAAACGATGGGAAATAGCGTGATTACGGTCATTCCGGTTATCGTAGCGCCTGCTCCTTACAGGTCCCGGACATGACCATTCCACCTCTGCTGGCGCTGCTCGTCTGGATTCCTCTAAGCATAGCTTTTTGCTCGCGCTATCCTCTCCGCATCGCCTTCCTGCTGATCTTCGTCGGGGGATGGGCAGTGCTTCCGGCGGCCCATTACACTCCCTCGCCCGATCCTTTTCCCTACTGGATTCTCGGCACCAGCCTGGCCACCGATTACTTCATCACCAAGGCCACCATCATCGGTTTCTCCGGCCTGCTCTGCTTTCTCATCTTCGACCGCCGCGCCATTCGCAACTTCCGGCTCACCCTCTGGGACATGCCGATGCTGCTCTGGTGTATGGCGCCGATGCTTTCGGCTATCGCCAATGCCCTGCCCATGACCGACCTGCTGCGCGGCGAAGGCTACCAACTGCTGGCCTGGGGAGTTCCCTATCTTCTGGGCCGCATTTACTTCTCTGACACCGGAGCGCTTCGCCTGGCGGCGCAGGCCTTTGTCATCGCCGGCCTGCTTTATGTCCCCATCTGCCTGGTCGAAATATGGACCGGCCCTCAGCTCTACACCCACGTCTACGGCTACCTTCCCTATCGCTGGATCGGCGCCGAGCGATACTTCGGATATCGCCCCATCGGGCTGCTGGAAAACGGCAACCAGCTCGGCATCTGGATGGCGACCTCGGCCCTGATTGCCATTTGGCTGTGGGCCAAGCACATTGTCGCCCGCATCGCCGGAATCCCCATCGCCGTAGTCGCCCTCACCCTGTTCGTCACTACCATCCTCTGCCAGTCGGCGGGGAGCATCCTGTTGCTCTTCGCGCTGCTTCCTTTTGTCTTCGTCAGCCACCGCACCTTCCCCCGCGCCATCGCGATCTTCATCATTTGCGGCATCGTCTTTTTTGCGGGCCTGCGCCTCACCAATGTGGTGTCCCTCCGCAATCTCGTACACCACGACCGTGCGGCCCACGACGTTGCCGTGTTCCTGAAGAAAATTGGAAAAGGATCGCTGGGCTGGCGTCTGAGCCAGGATGAACGCCACGTAAGCATCGCCCTGGAGCGGCCGATTTTGGGATACGGCGAGTGGGACTGGTGGCGGAGGGGAACCTTGCGGCCCTGGGGGCTATGGCTGCTCGGTTTCGGGATGTACGGAATTCTCGGGTTGATCGCCCTTGAGGCGCTTCAGTTGGTGCCCGTAATCAGGGCCATCTGGTTCCCGCTGGCCAGATCCGATATCGAATACCTGAACCTTCGGCACGCTCTCGCCGCCGCCATTCTGATAACGGCGGTCGACAATCTGCTCAACAGCTCGATGATCCTGCCTCTGCTCCTGGTCATGGGCGGCATGAGCACCTGGGAATCGGCTGCGGTCGAGGTGAATGTGACAGTTACGGCCGGAGCCGAAATCGTCACGGAGACGGATGTCGATCCGGACCCCGTCGAATGGCATACGCTCGATCGATAGAGCGGCCTGGATTTTTCGGAGATTGAGAAAACGGAAATCGCCAGAACCGGCCTGAGACTGCAAATAGCCCAGCAGACTGTGCTGGGCTATTTGGGAGTGGGCCGCTGCGCGAAGCCGGTCAGGGCTGCACTCGAACGCCGTCATGCTGTAAAAGCGGAGAATCTCCGCGGGTTTCCACGAACATTGGAGAGAAGCCGCCTCAGGAGCCGGTTCCCCGGAAAACCACTTCGGTGGTGCGGATCAGTATCTTGAGATCGAGCCAGAAACTCCAGTTCTCGACGTAAGCGAGATCCAGCGCAACATACCGCTCGAATGACGGATCCTGCCGCGCCCGCACCTGCCAGAGCCCGGTAAGGCCGGGAAGAACTTCGAGCCGGCGGAAGTGATCGATCTCGTATTTCGCGACTTCCGAGGCCAGCGGAGGCCGTGGCCCGACCAGGCTCATCTCGCCGCGCAGCACATTCAGGAACTGCGGAATTTCATCCAGGCTGTATTTGCGCAAACGAGCGCCCACGCGGGTGACCCGGGGGTCATTCTTCATCTTGAAGAGAATGCCTGTGCGCTCGTTGTGCGCAGCCAACGCATGTTTCCTCTGCTCCGCGTCGGCAACCATGGTCCGGAATTTCACGCAGCGGAAGACCCGCCCCTTCTTCCCGATCCGCTCCGAGATATAGAACACCGGTCCCGGCGAATCGAGCTTGATTGCGAGCGCCATCACCAGCATGACGGGCAGCGCGAACAGCAGCGCGGAGAGCGACAAGGCCACGTCGCAGATGCGCTTCAGGAAGAGCGCAATCACTTTTTCGTCGCGGTGATGCAGCGAGACAACCGGGAAATCCCCCAGATATTCGATCGACGCTTCCGGCGTAATGCCGTCGTAGAATCCTGGAATCACCAGGATCTCCAGGCTCATCTCCCGAGCCAGGTCGATCAGGTCGCGGGCCACCGCCATGCTGCACGGCTCGGCGATGATGATCTCATCGATGAAATGCTGCCGCGCCAGGCAGCGAAGCTGGTCCAGCGTGCCCAGGCAGGTATCGGGAAGAGGTTCGACCCGCGAGCGTCCATCGGAGAGGTGAACAAATCCTTTGAATATACGGCCCAGATGCTGGTTGTTCACGATCTGTTTCTGCAGCGCAACGCCGATGCCGGTCGCGCCTAGAATCACTACGTTGCTCGAGTCGACGCCCCGCTCATATCGCCGGAACATCAGATAGCGCCACATTCCCCGCGAGATGCAGGTGAAGACTGTGCTCAGGCAGATGAGGCAGAGCACCACCGTGCGCGAGATCGATGTGTTGTGTGTGGTGTACATCGCCCCGCACAGCAGCAGACCGGCCACTACGCCCGACTGCACCGTTCTCCTCTGCTCATGCAGTGCGCTGTAAGTAAGCATGTGACCGTAGAGTCCCTGGTGATGACTCACCAGCAGCAGCGCAACGATGAAGCAGGCCAGATAGCCGAGCAGCCAGGAGACCGGGGTTCCCGAACCGACTACGCTTCGCAGCCCGGCGCCCCCGCCGAGCAGTCGCTCGATGCCGATGTTCAGAGCAAGTACAAGCGCCAGAAGAATAGCGGCGACATCGGAGAACATCATCAGAGATGTGGTGAGCGAGATGCGGCCTGAATGATGACCGCTGACAGCGCCCTGCGTACTGGCTTTTCCGGAGAGAGGTTTTTGTTTCGAAAGATTACCGAGACTAACTGTTGCCATGGAAGTTCATACTCCTTAGCGCGCTCTCCGAACGGCCATCCTTGCATTCACCCCGATCGCGTTTGCGACAGAAGATCGGCAGCGGCAGTCAGTGACGTCGAGAGAGTGCTTGAGCAACAACTGAAGTAAGTGTTGCGAGAAGGCTTCAGGGCTCGCAGTGCGGATACAACGGGAGAGTGCTGGTACGGATGCGGATGATCGAAGCGGTAGATCGGAACTGCAGGGTCGTTTCCCGCGCAACGGTAAAGTCAGACCCACATACATCAATGGAATTTGGACGCTGTGTCCTGGAACCGAAGTATTCGGCGAAGCCGGAAGTGGCATCTGCAACTTCAGATGAACATGGCTTCGCCAATGTGAGTCCAGTGAACAAATCACCGAAAACCCTGGCAGATATCCCAAGCTGGAGGAGCGCAGTGAAACTGCTTGATGCTCCACGCCGAAGATGAAAGTGCAGCTTCGAATGACTTAGAACGCTTGCAAGTCAGTTCTCAAAAATCTGCACGCAATAGTACGAAAGGACCCGGCGAAATGAATAAGTACGCTGGTACTTCTTCTTTCGCATTAATCTTCCCTGCGACTACATTAGCGATTCACCGCACAACCATACCATTCCTCTTTGGTAATAAAGGAGATATCTTTTGGTAACCGCCGCTCCATTTGTCACATCGTCGGCTACAAATTGACCTTTTTGCCCGCAGAAATAGATATTTCGCATAGCAGCGGCAATTCACCCTCCAGCAGCCGGCGATTACTTTCCGATTACCATTTTCCGCCATAGTCACTCTTGGTCTCTTTGCCCAACCGGTGTAGCTTCTGGTATGAAAGCCCCCTGAGCCCTTGCAAGCTGCATGAGGTTATCTGAATGAGTGTCGCGTCTATTTCTCCGTTGCCTGCCTCGTCTCTTCTCTTTGACTCCGGAAGCGAGAGTTTCCGCAAAGACTTCGATTCGCTGCCGTTCGAGTTTTACCATCGCTTCACCGATACGCATCCCCTCTTCCAGCTTCCGCGCCTGCGAAGGCTGATTGAAAATCCGGCAACTCGCGCCGGAATTTATTTCGACGCCGGCAACATCCGCGTCGACCAGCGCTGGGACTCCGTGCCTGAGCGGAAGCTCACCATGGAAGAGACCTTCGACTCCATCGGCAATGCCGGTGCGTGGATGATCTTCCGCCGCGTGAACCTCGATCCCGATTACAACGAGATCCTCGAAGACTGCATGCGCGAGGTCAAAGCGCTGAGCGGGCGCCAGATCGAAGAGGACAAGAAGAGCCAGGAGGCAATGATCTTCGTCACCTCGCCGAACCGCGTTACCTCCTACCATATCGATCGCGAATGCAACTTCCTGATGCAGGTAAGCGGCCGTAAGACCATCAATATCTTCGAGCGCGACGACCGTGAGGTTACGCCCGATCACGAGCTCGAAACATTCTGGTCCAAGGACAATAACGCCGGAGTCTACAAGCCTCAGTATCAGCATCGCGCTCACGTCTTCATGCTCGAGCCCGGCAAAGGCGTCCACATCCCCGTCAACTCGCCGCACTGGCTGCAGAACGAAGACAACGTCTCGATTACGCTGAGCGTCAGCTACCAGTACCGGGATTCCGATCGCAAGTATGTCTACCAGGCCAATTACTATCTGCGGAAGCTGGGTCTGAACCCGACGCCTCCAGGCAAGTCGGCGTTTCTGGACCACAGCAAAAGGCTGGCTGTGGGAGCCGGTCTGGGCGCCAAGAAACTGTTGGCTCGGCATTAGTCCTGGCGAAGCTGATATCTAACGAACGCTCTCCGCACGAGCGAATTTGAAGAGCGTAATTTTCACCGGCTTCATTCGGTAAGCGATTGAGCTGCCGGACAGAGACCTTTTCACTGGTCCACGGCTGATTCTCCCCCCACTCTCAGCCGCTAGCTTCGTTGACTCTGTCCGCACATACTTTTCGCGGTGGACCGAAGTGTGCACCTCGCGTAACCAGCCTGATCGCCCGTTCGTGGTATTTTTTCGGTTTTGCCCGCGTGCTAAACTTCGACCAAAATCAGGAAGTGTTCGGCAGGCTGAACTGAAGCCACAGAGGAGATAGATCGATGAGTGTGCTGTACAGTGATGAATATTTGGCGAAACTTGAAGCTTTGGCTCGCGATAAGGCCCCGGAATACGCGGCCAACCAGCCTTTTCCGCACATCTACTTCGATGACTTCCTTCCCATCGAGGCCGCCGAGGCCGCTTTGCGCGACTTCCCTGAGCCCCGGCAGCTCAAGTGGACCGAATTCACGAATCAGAATGAGAAAAAGCTCGCATTCGACTTTGTCGAAAAGCTTCCCACTTCGATCCGGGATGTCCTTTACTTCCTGAACAGCCGCCCCATGGTCAAGTTTCTCGAGGTTCTTACCGGCATCAAGGGCGTCATTCCCGATCCCTATTTCGTTGGCGGCGGTCTCCATCAGATCAAGCCCGGCGGCCACCTCGAAGTCCATGCGGATTTCAACTGGCACGAGCAGTTGCAGCTCGACCGCCGCATCAACGTCCTCGTATATCTCAACAAGGACTGGCATGAGGAGTACGGCGGCCACTTCGAGCTCTGGAATCACGACATGACCAAAGCAGAGCGGAAAATCCTGCCTCTCTTCAACCGCTGCGCGATCTTCAGCACGACCGATTATTCGTTCCACGGCCATCCCACGCCGCTCAGCTGTCCGCCCGATCGCTCGCGCAAATCTCTCGCCACCTATTACTACTCGAATGGCCGTCCCGAGGAAGAGGTCAGCGACGCCCACAGCACCATCTTCCGGCAGAACCCGGACGCTCCGATGGCGGTTGAATCCAACGGCAGATCGCATGGCCTGAAAGGCTTCCTCCACGCCGTCACCCCGCCGTTCATCGTCGACGCCTACAAGAGCATGCGGAAGTAGCCCAGCGCGGCGCATTAAGGTCAAATCCAACGGTCCGGGGCCTGCTAGCAGACCCTGGACCTTACAGCTGGTTCTCCGGAGTTATCCGGCTGGACAGACAGCGCGACTTCCGGATAACTCCGCATCGCGTCGGCCACCGGCAAGTCATTTCCCCTGTTAAGCGACTCTTTAAAGAAGGCCAGCGTGGCATCCGTGATGATCCGGTGAGCGCGCGCCGGATCGATCTTGCCTCCGCCGTTGCGCGACCGTAGAGGCGAATACAACGGGCGGTCGCTGAAATTCCAATGGCTGGCCCCTGCGATCGTGACGCAGTAACCGCCGTTTCTGCCCAGAGCTTCCTCCACGATTGCGAAATTCTCGCGGTTCATCTGCCAATATCGCTGCACGCCCTCCGGCATTGCGGCCAGGTCGCGCGGTTCGATCTCGACGCCTTTGCCGTAGATCACCATCCACGGCTTGCTGAGCCCATGGCGCAGCACTTGACCGAAGGTCCATCCGTCGAGGTTGAGAGCGGCCCCGATGCGAGCATCGAGCCAGCACGCCTCGGCCGCGGCCGCGCCGCCTATCGAATGCCCCAAAGTGCCGACGCGGGACATATCGAGGCAGCGATGCCAGCCGCTCTCTGGAATTTCATTCAGCTCGGCCATCTCGTCCACCACGAAAGCGACATCCTCGGCCAGGATGCGGACATACTGGTCCGCCAGTTCGATGCCCTCCTGGATGCTCAGATACGTGAAATCGCCCAGCGCTGGAGCCATGTGGCCATCGACCGTACGGCCGTCGGGAAAGGCAACGAGCCCCGAATAATAAGCATGATCGATGCTGGCCACAACGAAGCCGTGGCTGGCCAGCTCCTGCATCAGGAAGGTGCTCTGTGTGCGCTGCCCTGTCCACGCGGGATTGAAGATCAGCAGGGGATAAGGCGCGCCCGAAGCCAGCACCGGCGCATCGCGCAGGGAGTGGGTCTGCAGTACCGAGTGATAAGAAGACCTGAAGGTCGTCTCCGCACGCCGCCGGTAGAACTCCCGAGGACCCCGCTGCGGTTTGGCCGGATACCATACCTGCACCATCAGCTCGCGGTGGCAATCCGGCCGCGATCCGCCTTCGGAATCTCGCATCGAATCGACCATATAAAGGATGCGCGTGCCCACCGCGTGCGGTCCGGTAGGCGTTGGCAGGCGGAACATGGGCAGCAGCCAGCACAGCACAATGGTTCCACCTGCCAGCAGAAGAAAAACTGCGCCCGCACCCCGCAGGAGCAGATGCGTCCAATGCAGATCCGCCGCGTTTACGCCCATGACCGCCAGCAACGCAAGGGCGCATAGGAGAAGCCCCGCAGCAGCCAGATAAAGTGGCGCCAGTTGCCACCGCGGGCCGTCCAGTCCGATGTGAATCACCAGCAGCAGAAGGATCAGCTGGATGAAAGTCAGGATCGCCGGCTGGGCCGCGGGGTAGCCCGTCAACAGGAAGATGGATCCCGCGAGGGCGAGACAGATCATCAGGACTTCAGCAGGTCTCATGCAGGCAGCCGAAAACAGTAGAGCATCATGTGTGAGTGGACACGCCCTTGTATTCAATCAGCTTCCGCTGCCTGCCCTTGCGCGGGTTCAGGTCGAATCCCAGCTGCCCAATGCAGATCGGCACTTGCTGCAGCTGAGAGTGCAGGCCATAAAGAAGCAGGGTGAAAGCGCTCTGCGATTTCCATCGCGCCTTCCACGCCGAGCGCAGCGAAAGAACCAGCAGCAGAGCCAGCCACAGCATCGCCGGTACTGCAGAACGTAGTATCGCAGACAATGCGAGCACGCCCAGGAACGAAAGCATCCAGAAGCCGCCGCGACGCAGATTGCCGACTCTTTCTGCCTGCCAGAACGGATCGCCGCTTCGCCGGAAGCGGCTGGAAACCTCTGCATACGCATGTCCCGCGCGCAGAGCGCGCTTCCAGTACTGCCCGAAGCGGCGCATCTCGAGATCGTGTCCGGTCATTGGAGCGTCGATGTGCAGGATGCCGTAGCCGAGCGCGCGCATGCGCCGGCACAGCTCCGGCTCCTCGCCGGCGATCAGCGTGCCGTCATATCCGCCCGCAGCGTCGAGAGCCGCACGCCGCATCAGCACATCGCCGCCGCAGTATTCCACCGGGCCCGGAGGAAATATCCAATCGAGGTCGAGGATGCGGTTGTAGATCGATCTTTCAGGATGAATCTCACGGCGATGTCCCCAGACCGCGGCAATCGCATCGTCCTTCAGCATCGCCTCAAACGCGCGCTTCGTGAACTCGGGATGCAGAACGGTGTCGCCATCGAGAAACAGGATGTACTCGGCGCTGGCCTCTTTCCATCCCGCATTGCGTCCCAGCGCTGCGGTCGGATGCGCAACTTCCAGAGCAATCGTCTGAGCGCCCAGCCCTGCCGCGGCCACGGCGCTGCCGTCCGACGAAGCCGAGTCGACGTAGACGATCTCAAGACGCTCGTGCCCGCCGCGAATCGACGCAACCGACTCCAGACAGCGAACCAGGCGCTGGCCTTCATTGCGGCCGATCACCACCACCGAAAGCGCAGGCAGATTCATCGCGAGGCATCCCGCAATTCGATAGCTTCGATAATTCCCATGCCGGTGCGACTCAAACCATCACCTCGTCGGCCGGGCCGGAGCTGTCCGCCGCCTCCGCTTCGATCGATGCCACAATTGGCGCCTCGGCATTGCTCTTGCGCGGCATAATGCGCGCCGGAATGCCCACAGCGATGGAGTTGGCGGGAACGTCCCGGATCACCACCGCATTCGCGCCGATGGCCACGTCGTCTCCTATATGAACAGGACCGAGAATCTTCGCGCCCGCTCCGATATCGACACGATTGCCAATCACCGGTGCGCCGCGCTGCCCGGTGTGGCGCAGCCCGACCGTGACCCCGTTGCGGATGATGCAGTCGTCTCCGAAGGTCGCGTCGCCGCTGATTACGATGCCGCCGAAGTGGTCAATGCGGAAACGCCTGCCCAGCGTGACTTCACACGGCAGTTCGATGCCAGTAAGAATCTCGGCTACTTTCTTAAGGAATTTGTAAAGGAAGGAAAACGGACGCCGCAGCCAGCGCGGTCCGATGCTGTAACGCCAGCGGCCAAAACGATAAACCACCATCACCCAGAGACCCTGCCGTGAAAGCTGCCGGTCGTAGGTGCGCCAGTCTTCGCGTAGACGATCGAACAAGAGGATCCTCCCGGCCGGAACGCCGCGGCGCGCCTTGACATCAGACGGTCTGCGGCACCTCCGCCTTCTCCCTCTTTTCCACGATGCCAAGCTTTTGCAGCTTGTACAGAAAGGCCTTGTAATCGAGGTTGAGCCGCGCCGCCGCCTGGCGGCGATTCCAATGTGTCAGCTCCAGCGCATCCAGCAGCAGCTTGGCCTCCGCCTGGCGCGAAACCTCAGCCAGATGATCCATCGAGGACATGGAAGACGGCTTCGCCGCCGTCGCTGGCTCAGTGTGCGCGCTCTCGGAAATCTCCATCGCCGCGGGCAATACAGGGCGGGATTTCACCTTCGACTGCCCGATGGCGAGTTCCAAATCCCCGGTAATCATTGCCTCATTCTGGTAAACGAGCAGCCTGCGCATCAGGTTTTCCAGCTCGCGCACATTGCCCGGCCAGTCATACTGCAGCATCAGATTTTTGAAGGATTCGCTCAGCACCGGCTCCGGCATTCCCGGCCGCAGATGCCTGAGCAGCAGTTTCTCCGCCAGCGGAACGATCTCGTCGCGCCGCTCGCGCAGCGGAGGAATCACAATGCTCACCACGTTCAGGCGGTAATAGAGGTCTTCACGAAACGTGCCCAGCTCAATCGCACGGCGCAGATCGCGGTGGGTTGCCGCCAGCACCCTGACATTCAACTTCAGCGTCTTGCGGCTGCCCAGCGGCTGAACCTCGCCGTCCTGCAATACCTGCAGCAGCTTGGCCTGCAGCCGGATATCCATATCGCCGATCTCGTCCAGTAGAATGGTTCCGCCCTGCGCAATCTCAAATTTTCCCGGTTTGTCGACAGCCGCTCCGGTGAATGCACCCTTCTCGTAGCCGAAGAGCTCGCTCTCCACCAGTTCCGACGGCAGCGCCGCGCAGTTCAGCTTCAGAAAAGGCTTCTGCGCGCGGGGGGAATAGGCGCACAATTTGCGCGCCATCACTTCCTTGCCCACTCCTGTTTCCCCGTGCAGCAGGACCGGCACATCGGCCATGCCCACCCGCATCAGGAACGGCGTGGTGAACATGGGCAATCCGCCATCGCCGTTCTCGGCTGACGGCGGCACATTTCCTTCATCTTGCTTCTTGTCGAGCAGCGCGTCGGCAGCCTCGACCGCATCCTGGATAACCTGGAAAAGATCCTGCGGATTCACCGGCTTCTGCAGGATGCGAATGTTTCCGTGCGGCACCGGGGTATCGCCCGCAGAGCCACGGCCCCGCTCCGCCATCAGGATCACCTGAAGATGGGGACGGAAAGAACATATCTCGGACAGGGTAAGCGCGTCCTGCTGACGCCGCATCGCAATGTGGAACACAACCACCGATGCCGTGCAGGCTGGATCGCGGAGGTAGAGCAAAGCCTCGGGGATGTCCTTGACGACGAAAACGCTATGATCCTGGTCTTCCAGGCGCCGGCTCAGCGGAGCGTGGAGTTCTTGATGATCCGCCACCAGAACAATAGTGCTAGACATAAGCTTCAGCGACTTTCCGCATTCGTTGTCGGCATTAAGCTCAAATGAAAAACATGGCCTAAGCTGGATTTCATCTTAGCAGCCAATAAGTTATTGGCACATAACCCGAAAGTGTGCCTGTTCATCCTGCAGTTACTTAAGGTATCTGAGCTGAAACGAGCGAGGCGGAAGCGAGATAGCCGATCCCTTGATAAGCGAAACACTACTGAACTTTAATGGGGAGAGCAACAATAATTTGCCGCGCCATTACCATTGATTTTCAGTCACCTTACCGCCGTGTGACCAAAGTGGGAGCGCATGCTTTTACGCCCGCGCTTTCCAGGAAATCGATCTCCCAAGTATCCCGATATATTTAAAAATAAAAAACTTACGCGAGGGTTCCGGGAGTCCGGCCAGAACTTTTTCGTTCGATCGCTATAAAACGATCGCGCTATGCGTGCGCTTCCCTAAGCGTTTCCCTTCAGGAAAGTTTTTGGGAACATTTCTTCTTCTATGGGAACTGGTTCTGCGAAAGCGCAGACGCCTCCCTAAAAGGAATCCGCGTGATTTCAACAAAATGTTGACGGCGTCTCTGTGGAAATAGTTTGGCACGCGTATTGCAGTATGGCTGGCAACTCGGAACCCCCAAGCCGAGAATCTGCAGCTCCCATCACGAGAGATATTGGGTAAACAAGTGCCAATCAATCGCGACATATACCCAAATTTGAAACTACGCATGTATACCAGCGGCATTCGGCAAAACCGCCTCGCCAAGATGGTCGGCATCGATGAAGCCCATCTCAGCAAGATTGTTAACGGATTCCGCGAGCCTAATCCAGATTTGCGCACGCAGATCGCAGAAATTCTTCATTGTGATCCTGAGTGGCTCTTCCACAAGGTGTTGCTGAGTGAAGAAAGCCCGGAATTCGACCATCAGACCTGGCCGCCGAACAAATAGATTCGGCGCCTTCACCTGTTTCTCTGTTGTTCTGCCTCCTGCTTCTCTTTTTTCATCGTCAGGATCGAAATGCGGAAATCAGCCCATGTGCCATGTGACTGACATGGGCGAAGCCCGATCAAAATACTGATCTAACGCGAGAAAAACTATGGATATCAGCTCTTCTTGGTTTGCCCTTCAAACACGGTATCGCTACGAAGAACGCATTGCGACGGAACTCAAGGCCAAAGGCTTTGAGAGCTACCTCCCCACCTTGCGCGAGATCCACCAGTGGAAAGACCGCAAGAAGGTCATGGATGTGCCGGCTTTCGGCGGCTATCTGTTCGCCCGCTTCGAGCCCTCCCTGCAGAACCGGGTCCGTGTGCTCGAGACAGCTGGAGTCGTCAAGCTGCTCGGCAACCACGGGCGCCCCGAACCGGTTCCTGAAGGAGAAATCGAATCGCTGCGGCTGGCCCTGGAAAGCGGCGCGGAATGCGACCGGCACCCCTGCGTCGAGATCGGGACTCCGGTCAAGGTTCGCCGGGGCATGCTGGCCGGTGTTCAGGGCCGCGTGGTTCGCATCGCCAACAGAGTCAAGATCCTGGTCAACGTCACCTCCGTATGTCAGGCCATCGCCGTGGAAGTTCACGTCGATGATATCGATCCGGTGACGGCTTCCGGCGCGGAAGCGCCGGTCACCGTAAATTAACCCGGCCCCTTTCCCTTATCTGTCGTTTCAAACTTGCAAGCTCCCCCAGAAAACGGACCTACTTCATGGCATCGGCTCTTCCGTCTACAGTGGCAATACTGGGTGTCCCGTTTCACAACGTCACGATGGATGAAACCATCGCGTTTGTCGATGAGAAGATCAGAGACCGCGGATTTCACCAGATCGCCACGGCAAATGTCGATTTTCTGATTCACGCGATCCGCGACAAAGAAATGCAGCAGATTCTGTGCTCCTGCGATCTCGTCATCCCCGATGGCATGCCCATCCTGTGGGGTTCGAGGTTGCTGGGCTCTCCTTTGAAACAGCGCGTGTGCGGCGTCGACCTGGTGCCCCGGCTCGCCGAGCTCTGCGCCCGCGAAGGCTACAGCATGTTCTTTCTAGGAGCCAGCGAGCAAAACTCCTTTCGCGCCGCGGAGAACCTGAAGCAGCGCTATCCCGGACTGCGCATCGCCGGCCGCTACTCTCCCCCGGTCATGCCCCTGGACCTTATGAACCATGAGGACATCCTTCGCCGCATCGAGCGCGCCAAGCCCGACATTCTCCTGGTCGCCATGGGAAATCCCAAACAGGAGAAGTGGCTGGCCATGCATCGCCACCGCCTCAATGTTCCCATCTGCATCGGCATCGGCGGGTCCATCGATTTCGTCGCCGGCGCCGTTAAGCGCGCCCCCCGCTGGATGCAATCGACCGGCCTCGAATGGTTCTACCGCATGATGCAGGAGCCGCGCCGCCTGGTTCAGCGCTACATCGGCGACGCCTGCGGGTTTGCCAGGTACATGCCGCAGCAGATGATTGCCATGGCCATGCAGCCCCGCCGCAAGACCAAGTCCGGGATCTTCGCGGACCAGGCCGGCAACACCAGCGTGATCTCCGTCTACGGAGACCTCACCGGGCCCATGCTCGAAGAGTTCAACGTGATGACCAGGGACGCTGTGGATTGCGGGATGAATCTGGTCCTGAACCTCTCCCAGACCCACTACATCGGACCCGATGCCCTCGGCTCCCTGGTCTCGACGGCCTCGGAGATCCGCGCCGCTCGCGGCCAGTTGTGGCTCGCGGAGATGCGGCCCCATCTGCAGAGAGTCATTCATGGCGCCCGCCTCGCCGGCCTGTTCATGACCACCACCAGCGTCAGCGATGCGCTGCACCGTACCGCTCGCGCCGAGCAAAGGCTGTTTCACAACTCCCATGCAGTCAAGAGCTTAGGGCATGGCCCCGAAGATCCGGTTCAGGTCCGGGTCGAACTCCTGCAGGATGTCTGCCGAAAGGTTACCGCAGCCAACACCCGCGCCCCGTTTGACTCACCGGACAGTAACCCCGACTTCGCGTTCCACAGTTCCATGGGTTGAGGGTGAAAATGTTTTTGCTGTGGGCTAATGCAAAGGACTTATCCTAATGTGCAGCTTTGATCCTTCCCCCTCGGCAGCGCGCTTCGGATCAAACCATGAAGCGCTAGTCCGGCAGGTTCTCAGCTGGTTCGTCAAGATTTTGCTTTGAAGCACAATACTCGGTTTGCCACCCTGGGGGATGGCCTCTACGTCAATGAACAACATACTTTTGGTAACACTGGCTGCGATTCTTGTTTCCGCGACTCTGCCCTTGGTGCTCGAGCTCTTGATCGTTACGTCGGCGCTCTTCCTTCCGCGTCGGAAAAGCCACGGATCGAAGTCTCAGCAGGTCTGCCGGCTCACCGTCATCGTTCCCGCGCATAACGAAGAGCTGCTCATCTCCCGCTGCGTCGCGAGTCTTCGCGCCTCCGCGAACAACTCCGCAAAAATCCTGGTCGTCGCGCACAACTGCAACGACGCCACCGCCCGCGAGGCGGAGGCAGCCGGCGCCGAAGTGCTCGTCTATTCGGACGCCGAGGCCAAAGGCAAGGGACACGCCCTTCGCTACGGACTGAAGGCGGCCGTCAGCGATGGCGCGGACGCGGTGGTGATCGTGGATGCGGATTCCACCGTCTCCGCCAACTTCATTCCCATGGTGCGGCAGGCGCTGAGCGAAGGCGCCGACGTCGTCCAATGCCGTTATGAGATGAAGAGCGTGACCGACAAGGCCAATTCCGGCCTGGCCTCACTCGCCTTCCGCGGCTTCACCTTCATCCGCCCCCTGGGACGCGACCGGCTGGGGCTATCGGCAGGCATCCTCGGCAACGGCTTCGCCATCTCCGCGCGCACCCTCCAGGAAGTTCCCTATGAGGCTTTCTCGGTCGTCGAAGACCTGGAGTACCACCTGCACCTGCTGCTGGCTCACAAGTGCGTCCGCTTCATCGATTACGCGGTCGTGTCGGCGGAGCTGCCGATCTCCCGGACCGGAGAAACCTCGCAGCGCTCGCGCTGGGAGGGCGGCCGGATTCGGGTCGCCCGCATGTGGGCTCTCCCCCTGCTGAAGCAGATCCTGCGCGGACGCCTCTCCATGATCGAGCCGCTGCTCGACCTTGCCGGACTGCCCCTGGCCTTCGGCGTCTCCGCCTTGATCGCGGTCTCCCTTATCCCCCTCCACGCGGCCCGGATCTATGGGATCGTTTCCCTGGCGATTGTGATCATCCATGTGCTGCTCGCCGCCTGGGCCGGTCCACACTTCTTCAAAACCCTGCGGCTGCTCGCGATGACGCCGCTCTACATCCTCTGGAAGTTCCGTCTCGTTCCCAAACTGCTCCGCGCCTCGCAGGCCGAAGCGGCCTGGATCAGGACGAGCCGCTAACCGATGCTCATTCTGGCGCATGCAAGTCTCGGCTTCAGGACTCGCTGCACCGAAACACGAAACGAATAGGCCTCCCCGCTATGAAACAGCTTTTCTCGAATGCCCGGATTTCCATCCAACTGCTCCTCGGCTTGACCCTGGCGGCTTCCACCGCCGTCGCGCAGCAGGCGTCCCTGACCAATTCCCCTCCGGCGCAGCCAGCGTCCGCTTCGGCGAACGGCACACCTGCGGGAGAAACCACGGATACGCCGCAGCTCAAGTTGAACCCGATGAAGGCGCTGCAGGCCTTCGAGCCCCCTGCGGATGAAGAATATGAGCTGGGACCCGGCGATGAGATCACCCTCGACGTGCCCGGTCATCCCGAATTGGCGGGCAAACACACGGTCGGACCGGATGGCCGAATCACTCTTCCCATCGCGGGCACCGTCGACGTCGCGAACAAGACCCGGCTGGGAGCCAGCCAGGCCATCAAGGATGCCCTGACGCCCTACTATACGGACCTCACTGTGACCCTGGGCATCGACAAGTACGGGTCGAACCGCATCCTGATCCTGGGCAATGTGCAGCATCCCGGCGTCCTCTATTACGACAGCACCCCGACCCTTCTCGATGCGATTGCCCGCGGCGGACTGTTGTCGAATGCGGGATCCAAGGATGGTCTTCCCGACCGCTGCATCATCTATCGCGGAAACGATCAGTCGGTGACGGTGGATCTGAGAACCCTTCTGCAAAGCGGGAACGCGCTGGCCGATATGCGTCTGCGCCGCAACGATATTGTCTTCATCCCGCCCCAGAAGGACGAATTCATCTCGGTTATGGGTCAGGTCAATCACCCCGGCGCAGTGGCTCTTACTCCGGAGATGAGCCTGCATCTGGCCATCGCGCAGGCCGGCGGACTTACCGAAATGGCGGGCAAGAACATCACCATCGTCCAGGCCTCGACCAACAAGACCATTACCATTTCTTACAACCAGATGATGTCACCGAATGGCGATCGCGAGATTACACTTCATGAAGGAGATATTATCGCGGTCCCCAAGAGCGGTTTCTCCAAAGTAACCACGATCATTACCAAGTTAAGTCCGATCGCCACCATGGTCACGCTCGGAGCATTGCTTCAATAGCTCAGTTAATAGGTTGATTCTTCATCCTTATTTCTTCTGTTACTGCGGTCCCATTGGCGGCGCCAGCGCGCCGGCATAACTAAAACAGGTACAAGGAACCCGACGTCATGTACATCACACCGGTCAATCCCATCGAACAGCGAAAAGCACCGGTTTCGCCTCAACAACCGCTCCGCCCCTCCTCCAAAGGGCCCGCGCTTCGCATCAACGTGCTTCGCAGCCTGCAGCTCCACGCGGTCACCGCCGCGGTCGTGGCCATCGTGGTCTTGGGCCTCGGTGTGGCCGTTCTACTGCGCGGCGGCGCGCTTTACGAGACGTCGAGCGTGATTTACGTGTCACCTACCTTTCCCGCCACGCTGCATGTCGACAGCGAGCAATCCTATCCCTACGACTCGTATGTGCAGGAACAGGTACAGGCCGTAACCAATTACGACGTCATCGACGATGCCATCCGCCATCTTCCCATCGGCGTGTGGAGAAAGCCCGGTGAAAGCGAGCAGTCCGCGGTCGAGCGGCTTGAGGCCCGGCTGGACGTGAAGCGCATCGGCATGACCTATCAGGTTGGGATTACCTTGAACGGCGGCAACCCGAATCACCTGGCGGACATCGTCAACGCGGTTACCACCTCGTTTCTCGCGAAAGCCAAGTCTCAGGAGTTTTACGGCCGCGACGAGCGGCTCGCCACCTTGCGCGAGACCCGCGATCAGATTCAGAAGGACCTCGACAGCACCCTCCAGGAACAGGCCGACATCACCCGCTCACTGGGTGTCGCCGCGGTGGGCAGCACGCCGTCCAACCCCTACGACAGCGAATTGGACAGGATGCGCGCCGACCTGACCGTTGCTCATGAACAGAAGATTCAGGCCGAGGCCCAGCTCTCGTCGCTGCAGACCGGCGACGTCGCAGCGCCGACCTCGGCGTTGAATGAAGCTGCCGACGAGATCATTCAAGCTGACCCCGGCCTGTCCGCCATGAAGGCCGACCTGGCCCAGAAGCGCGCCACACTGCTCCAGCAGCTGGCAGGCGAGACCGCGCTCAATCCGCAGCGCAAGCAATCCGAGGCCGAGCTGGCGCAGATCGATCAGGCCCTGCAGGGGATGACGACCAATCTGCGGCAGAAGGCGGCCATCCGCCTGGAACAGAAGCTGCGCTCCGAGGTCAATCGCGCCTCCACCGTCGAGTCCAAGCTACTCAGCGACATGCAGAAGGAGACCGGCGCCGCCGCGTCCGCCGCTCCCAAACTCCAGCGCGCGCAGGAACTCACCGCCGACATCGCGCGCCTGCAGACGCGCTACACCGAAGTGGACACCCGCATCGGGGACCTGGAGCTCGAAAGCAGCTCCCCTGCTCCTGTGCACCTCTTTTCCTCCGCTCTGCCGCCGCTCGGCCCGGTGCCCAGCAAGAAGAAGATGCTGCTGCCCCTGCTGCTGCCCATCTCCATCATCATGGGCGTGCTTGCGACCATCCTCGTCGACTTCCTCGATCCGCATATTTACAACGGCAGCGACCTCGAAGGGGTTCTCGGCTTTGCCCCGATCGGCATGCTGCTGAACGATGGCGATGTGACCCAGCGCGTCTTTGATGAGTGCATCCTGCGGCTCGCTGCGGGCATCGATCACGCGACCCGTGTCGCCGCGGCCCGCACCTTCGTCTTCACCGCGGTCAGTTCCGGAGCCGGAACCACCTCGATTGTCGAGAATCTGGGCAGCGCCCTGGCCCGGCTGGGACGCAAGACCCTGACCATCGATGCCTCGGGCAATACCGCTCCCGTGGCCTACGTCACCATCGGCGCCAACGGAGAAGGACAGCCGCTCGGCTTCGACGGGGCGCCGAATCCCGGCTCCGATCTCACCGTACAGGCAGCGGCAGTAAAGACCGATATCCTGCCCTCGAACCCCGCTCCGCTGGCCGGCTTCGTCGCCAAGGCGTTTCAGGACCTCACCCGCGAGTACGACATCGTATTGGTCGACGCAGCTCCGCTGCTCATCTCCGCCGAAACCGAATATCTCGCCCGCTGCGCCGACGTCACCATTCTCGTCGCCGAAGCCGGCAAGGCCAGCCGCCGCAAAGTCACCCGCGCCGCGCGCTTGCTGGAAAAGCTCGATATCTCGGGCGCCGCCGCCGTCATCAACAAGGTGCGGCTGCTGCGTGTCGAAGAAAACCTGAAGCACGACCTGAAGGAGTTCGAAGCCCGCCTGAACGAAATGAATCTGCGCTGGCGTCCGATTCGCCCCGCCAAGGGAACCCCGGCTCCGGCTGCGGGCTTCAGCCGGGCCGAGGAAGAAGCGGTCCACGCAGAGGCCGTCAGCTTCACCACCGACGGAGATTGAACACCTGCCCCTTTCGGGGGAGTTTCGAATCGCGCTCCCAAGTTTAGGCTCTGGCAGTAGAGAAGAACCAATTTCAGCCGGTTCATCGTCGCGGCAAACTTTCATCCGCCTTTTGCTACCGTTATGACCACCAAATCCGAAGCGAGCAACAACCGAAAATCCGGAAGCGACCCACTCTCCGCACAGAATGCAGCGGTGGTGAGCCGCGAGGCTTCTGGTGGCATGACGATCGAGGCGACCATCGCCGGCATCTGGCAGGAAACACTGGGACTGCCCTCGGTCGGGCGCGAAGACAATTTCTTCGATCTCGGCGGCACCTCGCTGCTCGCGACTCGCCTGCTCTCCAAGCTGAACCAGGCCTTTGGCCGGAAGCTCCCCGCCTCGGCCGTCTTCGAGTACACCACGGTCCGCGCCATGGCCGCGTTCCTCGGCCAGCAGAGCACGCCGCGCCCGGAAGAGCCCTCCGCGCAGCCGGATACGCAACGCTCCACACAGTTGCCTTCCTCCGGAATCGCCATCATCGGCATGACCGGACGCTTTCCCGGAGCCGATTCCGTCGAACAGTTCTGGCAAAACCTGTGCGACGGGGTCGAATCGATCACCCTCTTCGATCAAGATCAGCTCGAAACCAGGCCGCCCGCCGGCGCCGAGCAACAATACGTCGCCGCTCGTCCCATTCTGAAAGATGTCGAATCGTTCGACGCCGCCTTCTTCGGGATCTATCCCAAAGAGGCCGAGCAGATGGATCCCCAGCATCGCATCTTCCTCGAATGCGCCTGGGAAGTCCTGGAGCGCGCCGGATACGATCCCGCTCATACGAAAGATCCTGTCGGAGTCTTCGCCGGCTGCAGCATGAACACTTATTTCATGCACAACCTGGCCGGCAACCGCGGCTTCCTGGAAGACTTCACCGGCTCCTATCAAACCGGTTCCTACGTCACCATGATGGGCAACGACAAGGACTTCCTGCCCACCCGCATCTCCTACAAGCTCAACCTTCGCGGCCCCAGCATCGCCGTGCAAAGCGCCTGCTCCACCTCGCTGGTCGCCGTAAGCCAGGCCTGCCAAAGCCTGCTGACGCATGGCTGCGACATGGCTCTGGCCGGCGCGGTTTCCGTCACCTTCCCGCAGCAGCGCGGCTACGTTCCGCAGGAAGGCGGACTCGCCTCCCATGACGGCCACTGCCGGCCGTTCGATGCCAAGGCCAGCGGCACCATCTTCGGTCATGGCGCAGGCGTGCTCCTGCTCAAACGCCTGGAAGACGCGGTCGCGGACGGCGACCAGGTGCTCGCGGTCATTCGCGGCTTCGCCATCAACAACGACGGCTCGGCGAAGGTCGGCTACACAGCACCTGGTGTCGACGGACAGGCCGAGGTCATCGCCCGCGCGCAGAAGATGGCCGGCGTTCCCGCCGAATCCATCAGCTACCTCGAAGCCCACGGAACTGCGACCCCGCTGGGCGATCCCATCGAGGTCGCAGCACTGAGCAAAGCTTTCGCCCGTTCGACGCAGGCCAAGCAATTCTGCGCAATCGGCACCGCCAAGGCGAATGTGGGACATCTCGACGTCGCGGCCGGCGCGACCGGCCTCATCAAGACTGTGCTTCAGATCGAGAACCGGCGGATTCCGAAACTGCTCCATTACGAGCAGCCCAACCCGCATCTCGACCTCGAGAACAGTCCGTTCTTCATCGCCAAAGAAGCTCGCGAGTGGAAGACCGCGAACGGGCCCCTGCGCGCCGGTGTGAGCGCCTTCGGCATCGGCGGCACCAACGCGCACATCATTGTCGAAGAGCCGCCCTCGCTTCCCGCTTCCTCCGAAGGCCGCAAAGAGCAGCTCCTGGTCTGGTCGGCCAAGACGCCGACGGCGCTCGAAGCCATCCGCAAAGATCTCGCCGATCACCTCGCCGCACATCCCGGTATCGACCTCGCGGATGCAGCGTACACACTTCAGGTCGGCCGCAGCCGTCACCAGCACCGCTGCGCGTTGGTTGCCGACTCCGTCGAAGACGCGCTTCAGGTCCTCGCCGACAGTGCGAGCAAGCGCGTCCTCCGCGAAGATCGCGCCATCCACAGCCCGTCCGTGGTCTTCTGCTTTCCCGGACAGGGCGTGCAGATGCTCTTCATGGGCCGCGAGCTCTACGAGACGGAACCGGTCTTCCGCGACGCGCTCAATCTCTGCAGCCAGAAGCTGCTGCCGCTGCTGGGCGAAAGCCTGATCGATGTCATCTATCCGGGGGAGAACACGCCGGACGCGGCTGCGAAACTGAATCAGACCGAACGCGCGCAGCCCGCGATCTTCGCCATCGAGTACGCGCTGGCCCAGCTCTGGATCTCCTGGGGCATCCGGCCTCAGGCCATGGTCGGACACAGCGTCGGCGAATATGTCGCCCTGTGTGTCGCCGGTGCGCTTTCGCTCGACGATGCGCTGCACATGATCGCCGTCCGCAGCCGGCTGATGCAGAAGATGCCGCACGGCTCGATGCTCTCGGTCCGCGCCGGCGAAGACAAAGTTCGCGCCCTTGCCGCCGTTTCTCTCAATCCCGATTCGCTGGACCTGGCTGCCGTGAACGGACCGCAGCTCTGCGTAGTCTCAGGCCCGGATGAGGCCATTGCCGCCTTCGCCGCAAAGCTGGACGGAGAAGGCATCGCGTACCGCAAGCTGGTCACCTCCCACGCCTTCCACAGCCGGATGGTCGAGCCCGCGCTCGCGCCGTTTGCGGAATTTCTGCGCACCATCACTTTCTCCGCGCCGCTGATTCCCGTGGTTTCCACCGTCACCGGCCGATGGTTGACCGCAGGGGAAATCGCCAGCACCGAGTACTGGACACGCCAGCTGCGCCATACTGTCCGCTTTGCCGATGCCGTTACTGAGTTGGCGAAGACTCCGGAGCGCATCTTCCTCGAAGTAGGCCCGTCGGAGACTCTGGTTCAACTCATCCGCCAGGTCACCGGTCAAACCGCCGGCAAGCCGTCCGAAGCGCACACCGTGCTCGCCTCGCTGCCATCTTCGCGCGACGGCGTTCGCGCCGATGCCGCGATCCAGGCGGCTTTCGGCCGGCTCTGGACAGCGGGAGCCGATCCTGACTGGGCCGCGTTTCATGCCGTATCAGGCCGACGGCGCATCCTTCTTCCCACGTATCCTTTTGAGCGCAAGAAATATTGGGTCGCCCCCACCAGGGGCGAATCGCCGCGAGTGGAATCAGACGGGGCGCAGATCCCGCAGCTTCCACTTGCCAGTAGTGCAACTTCTCCTTTATCTCCCGAGGTTCCCATTATGGCCACACCCGCTGCCGAAAATTCCACCATGCTCAACGGGCTGAAAGCGTTAATCGCCGATCTTTCCGGCGTCGAATTGAATGACACAGACGCCGGCGCCTCGTTCCTGGAGCTTGGCTTTGATTCTCTTTTTCTGACGCAGCTCACCCAGGCCATTCAATCGAAGTACCGTGTGAAGCTGACCTTCCGCCAGATTATGGAGAGCTACTCCACGGTGGACTCGCTGGTCGCGCACCTGGATTCAACCGTTCCCGCAGAGTTGCGCCCGGCCGCCGCACCGGTTGCGGCTCCGGCTCCAGCCGTAGTCGCCGCGCCGCAATTCGTTTCCGCGCCGATTTCCGCACCATCGGTGTCCACGCCGCTTGCGCCCTCCGGCTCGATCGAGGCCCTCTTCGCCGCGCAGACCCAGGCTCTCTCTCAGCTCTTTCAGCAGCAGCTCGCCGCGCTTACCGGACACCCTGTCACTGCGCAGGCTCCGCAGGCCGCCGCGCCAGCTCCCGTCGCTCCTCCAGCTCCAGTCTCTGCGCCCGCGCCCGTTGTTGCAGCAGCTCTGCCGGCCGAGACAGCGGAAGCTCCGGCCAAGCCCGTCTTCATTCCCTTCAAGCCGATTCAGCGCGGCAGCGAGACCGGCCTCAACGAGATTCAACAAAACTATCTTCGCGATCTGACCGCAAAGTACAACAAGCGCACGCATACCTCGAAGGAGTTCACCCAGGCGCATCGCTCGGTCTTTGCCGACGGACGTGTCGTCTCCGGCTTCAACGCCCAGATCAAAGATCTGATTTATCCGCTGGTCGTCGACCGCGCATCCGGAGCCTATCTCTGGGATAAGGACGGCAACCGCTACATCGACATCCTCAACGGCTACGGAGCCATCCTCTACGGCCACTCGCCGGCATGGCTCACCGAGGCTCTCCGGGCGCAGCTCGAAGTCGGCTTCCCCATCGGTCCGCAAACCGAACTCGCGGGTGAGTGCGCTGAGCTGTTCCGCGACCTCACCGGCATGGAGCGCGTGACCTTCTGCAACACCGGCTCGGAAGCGGTAATGGGCGCCATGCGCCTCGCCCGCACCGTCACCGGACGCAACCTGGTCGTGGTCTTCGGCGGCGACTATCACGGCAGCTTCGACGAAGTGCTGGTCAAGGCGGTGGGCAAGCATCGCACCGTGCCTATCGCGCCTGGCATTCCGCGCGAAAGCGTCGCCAACATGCTGGTGCTCGACTACGGCACGGACGAAAGCCTGGAGATCATCCGCCAGCGCGCCGGTGAAATTGCTGCCGTCCTCGTCGAGCCGGTGCAGAGCCGCCATCCCGAGCTCCGCCCGGTCGAGTTCCTGCGCGAAGTCCGCCGCATCACGGAAAACAACGGTGCCGCGCTCATCTTCGACGAAGTGGTCACCGGCTTCCGCACTCATCCCGGCGGTCTGCAGGCGGTCTTCGGCATCAAGGCCGATCTCGCGACCTACGGCAAGGTGGTCGCCGGCGGATTGCCGGTCGGCGTGCTCGCTGGCCGTCCCGAATACATGAACGCCCTTGATGGCGGCATGTGGCAGTATGGCGACGCCTCCTTCCCCGAAGCCGGAGTCACCTTCTATGCCGGAACGTTCATGCGCCATCCGCTCGCGCTGGCCGCGGTCCGCGCCTGCATGCAGCATCTGAAGGCAGCCGGCCCCAGCCTGCAGAACGACGTTGCCGCCAAGACCTCGGCGCTGGTCCACGACCTGAAGGGCATGTTCAAGGAGTTCTCGCATCCTTCCGCGATCGAAACCTTTTCGTCGTGGTTTTATTTCTCGGTGCCCGGCGAGCCGTTCCTGACCCGCCTGCTCCACTTCCACCTGCGCGAGCAGGGCATCCACATCCAGGAAGGCTTCCCCTGCTTCCTCACTACCGCTCACACTCAGGCCGATTTCGACTACGTTCGCCAGGCCTTTCGCAACAGCCTGGAACAGATGCGCGAAGGTCAGGCCCTTCCACTGCCCGTCGCATCCGCCCAGATCGCCGATATCTCCCACACACGCCTCGAGTCGTCGGAGGCCCAACCCCCAGCATCCACCGCAGTAGATAGTCCGGGCTCAATTGCCGCACTTGCACGCAATTCTGCAGAGACGTCTGTTCAGGCGGTTCCAATCACGGAAGAACAGCGAGAAATCCTCTTGGGCACACAACTTGGTTATGAAGCAAACTGCGCCTTCAACGAGTCGACCTCCCTTGCCTTGAAGGGAGATCTGAACGATGCGGCGCTCGCCTCCGCCATTCAATCGCTTATCGATCGCCATGAGTCGCTGCGCCTCAGCATCGACATGGTGCATGAAACAGCACGGATTGAGCCGGCCCTGTCCCTCCGTCTCGAGCGCGATGATCTGAGCGCGCTGACCGCCGATGAGCAGGCTTCGCAGCTCGCGGCACTGATCGAGCGTGAAGCGTCGACACCCTTCGATCTGCAGCAGGCTCCGCTCTTCCGCGCCCGCCTCGTCCGCCTGTCGCAGCACGAGCATCGCCTGGTAGTCACCGCGCACCACATTGTCTTCGACGGCTGGTCCACCAACGTCTTCTACAACGAGCTGAGCGAGCTCTACAACGCGCATGCCGCGGGCAAACAACCTGCCCTTCCGGCAGCACTTCGCTTCAGCGAGTTCTCGCAGAAAAGCACAGCTCAGGACACCGCCGAAGCTTACTGGCTCGACCAGTTCAGAACGGTGCCGTCACCGCTGCAGATTCCCACCGACCGGCCGCGTCCCGCGCTCCGCACCAACCGCGGCACCAGCCGCCGCTTCGTCATTCCGGCGGAGTTGGCCGCGGCTGTCCGCAAGGCCGGCGCGCGCCAGGGCAGCACGCTCTTCGCGACCCTGCTCGCGTCAAGCGCCCTGCTGCTGCATCGCCTCACCGAGCAGGACGACATCGTTCTCGGCATCCCCATGGCCGGACAGTCGCGAGTCGAAAACGGTGGAACGCTCATCGGCCACAGCGTCAACTTCCTGCCCATCCGCAGCCGCTTCTCCGCGGACCAGGCCTTCGCCCAGTTCGTGAAGAACACCAAGACCACCCTGCTCGACGCCTACGACAATCAGGACTACACCTATGGCACCCTGCTGCGGAAACTGAGAATCCCCCGCGACCCCTCGCGCCTGCAGCTGATCGAGTTCCAGGTCAATGTGGAGCAGCTCGGATTGGCGCTTGAATTCGACAACCTGTCCGTCGACCTCTTCGGCAATCCCAAGGTCTTCGTCAACATGGATTGCTTCTTCAACTTCGTCGATCGGGGCAAAGAGATCTGGCTGGAGTGCGACTTTAACACCGATCTCTTCGACACCACGACCATCGAACGCTGGTTCGGACACCTCATGGCGATCCTCAACGCGTTCGTCGAAAACTCTGCCCTGCCCTGCGCGCAAATCTCTCTGTTGAATGCGCAACAGCAGCAGGAAATCCTGACCGACTGGAACCGGACTGCGAGGGAGTATCCGCGCAACTCGTCCATCCATCGCGTCTTCGAGCAGCAAGCGCACAAGACTCCTTCCGCGTTGGCCGTGGTGAGCGACCAGCATCGCTTTACCTATGCCGAATTGAACGAGAAAGCCAATCAGCTGGCCCGCTTCCTGCTCCGCTCGGGGATAGCGCCCGGTTCCCGCGTGGCGCTTTGTCTCAACCGCTCGGCCGAGGTGATCGTCAGCCTGCTGGCCATCCTCAAGACCGGCGCCGCCTTTGTGCCGATTGATCCCACTTACCCTGCGCCGCGCCAGAAGTACCTCATCGAGGACTGCGCCGCGCCGGTTCTGCTCACCAACCGGGCCATCGCTGCCAGGTTGCCCCAGCTCGATACCAACATCAACATCATTTCGCTCGACGCCGACTGGGCGGCCATCGCCATCGAAGATCCCACCGACCTGCCCCACGAAGGCAGCGCCGACGATCTCGCCTACGTGATGTACACCTCGGGGTCGACCGGCAACCCCAAGGGAGTCCTCGTTCCGCAACGCGCTGTCCTGCGGCTGGTGCAAAACAACTCCTTCGCCAGCTTCCAGGCCGACGAGGTCTTTCTGCAGCTTGCTCCCTTGTCGTTCGATGCTTCCACCTTTGAGATATGGGGAGCATTGCTCAACGGCGCGCAGCTGGTCATCGCCGCCGGCGATCGTGTCACTCCGGAAGACATCGGCCTGCAGATCGAGCAGCACGGTGTCACCACCATGTGGCTTACCGCCGCACTCTTTCACCTCGTCGTCACCGAATACATCGACATTCTCCGCCCCCTGCGCCAGCTTCTGGCCGGCGGCGACTCGCTCTCGCTCACCCATGTACGCCGCGTCTGCCAGGAGCTTCCGCAACTCCGCCTGATCAATGGCTACGGCCCGACCGAGAACACCACCTTCACCTGCTGCCATCCCATCACGCTCGAGAGCACGGCGCAGGGCAACGTGCCCATCGGCCGCCCTATCGCCAACACCCGCATCTATCTGCTCGACGCTCAGCGCATGCCCGTACCGGTGGGTGTTGCCGGCGAGCTGCATGCCGCGGGAGACGGGCTCGCGCTCGGCTACCTCAACGCTCCCGAACTTACCGAGCAGAAGTTCATCACCCACACCTTCGCCAATGGCGTCACCGAGCGGCTCTATCGCACCGGTGACCTGGCTCGCTATCGCCCCGATGGAACGGTCGAGTTCCTGGGCCGCATCGACACCCAGGTCAAGATTCGCGGCTACCGCATCGAGCTGGGCGAGATCGAGTACGCCCTCGAACAGTCTCCGCAAGTAAAGTCCGCGGTGGTTGCGGTGCGCACCGATTGGGTGTCGCCCAATGATCTGCCGGGCGACAAACGGCTCGTGGCCTATGTCATCGCAGCCCAGCCGGACGATTCGGCCGCCCTGGTTCAGGAGCTTCGCGACTATCTGCAGACGCAGCTTCCCGAGTACATGCGCCCCGCCGCGATCATGCTCGTCGATAGCTTCCCGCACACCGTGAATGGAAAGGTCGACCGGCGCGCGCTGCCTGCGCCGATGGCCGAGCAGTTGATCCGTCAGAGAGCCGCGGTGTATCCGCGCAATCCGAATGAAGAGCTGTTGGCCGGAATCTGGGAAAAGGCGCTCGGGCTCAAAGAAGTAAGTGTGGAAGACAGCATTTTTGAGGTCGGAGGGGATTCCCTGTTGATCTTCCGTATGACTACAATGGCAAACCAGGGCGGCTTGAAAGTAACTGCCCGCGACTTTTTTCAATACAAAACAATTGCTGCAATCTGCGAACATCTGGAGACGGACCAGCAGGAAGCTGTGGGAGTCAAGAGGGTAGGCGCCATCCAGGCGATTCCTCGCTCACAGCGCCGTCAAAAATTGACGTCGCTCCAATAGTTCGAGTAAGCCGAGGCAGCGTGAGACCTACAACTCCGACCAACAAGGACCAGATCTTGCAGGAAGTCGACATTAGTATCCAGAACGCCGGGGATTTCTCCGTCTGTCAGACCCCGAAGACCGACGAAGTCTTTGTCTTTCCAGCCAGCCTTGAACAGCACCGCTATTGGATCCTGGACCAGGTCGACAGCGAATCGACCGCGTCCAACATGGCCATCGCTTTCCGTCTGGAAGGCGAGGTGAACGATGCCATGGCGGAGCAGGCCATCTGCGAACTTACCCATCGCCATGAAGCGCTGCGCACCACCTTTCGCATGGTGAACGGTGAACTCCTCCAGGTCATCTCGGAGGAGCCGAGCTACCAGTTTTCCGTTTCGGATCTTCGCGCGCTGCCCGAAGAGACCCGGCAGCGGCGGGCCGAAGAGGTCATCCGCGAGCACAGCCATGTGCGCATCAACCTGGCAAGCGGTCCGGTCTTTCTCGCCCGCCTCATCCATGTCAGCGATCAGCAGCACTTTCTCGCCTTGACCATCCATCACAGCGTCTGCGACGGCTGGTCGAACGGCATTCTGGTCCGCGACTTCGCCGAGTTTTATTCCGCCTTCGCAAAAGGCACGGAACCGAATCTCGCTGAGTTGCCCTTTCAGTTTGCCGACTTCACCGAGTGGCAAAAGGAGTGGCTCGACAGCGACGATGCCACCAGTGCGCTGGCCTTCTGGAAGGAACAGATCCGGCGCAACGTCCCCGCGCTCGACCTTCCCTGCGACCGATCCCCGCAGCGCGCGCAAGGACGGCCCCGGAGACATCGAATCGCAGCTTATCTCACCCGAGCTGAATGCGCGCGTCAAGGCCTTCTGCAGGCGCAGCGACGCCACCATGCACCAGGTTCTGCTGGCCGCCTTCGAGGCGCTGCTGTCGCGCTACACTGGCCAGGCCGAATTTCTCCTGGGGTCCAGCATTGCCAACCGCACCCAGCCGGGCATGGAAAACGTAGTCGGTCGCTTCGCGAATCCGCAGGTGATTCTCGCCAACGTTGATCGCGATCCCAGCTTTCGCGAATTGCTCTCCCGGGTCATCGAATGGAGCAGCCGCGCGTATGCCCACCAGGATCTTCCCCTTCTCGCGGCTCATGGAGGAATTCCAGCTTGAGCTCACCGGGGCCACCTCGCAGTTCCTCCAGGTCTACTTCGTCTACCAAAAGGCGTTCATGCAGCCGCAGTCGGCCGGAGCTGCCCTGAAGATCGTCCCCCGCCCGTCGGTCAGCGGCGGTGTGAATTTCGATCTTCTCGTCAGCGTCGTGGAGCGGGCCGAAGGCCCTCGCGTACAGATCGAGTACAACACCGATCTTTTCGACGCCGAGCGCATCCGCAACTTTATTGATCTCTACATACGCAGCATCGACGCAGTCACTACAAGCGATGACCTCCGGGTCTCCCAGCTTCCATTGCTCTCTTCGCAGGAAGAGCTGGTGCTCGCCGAAGCCGGCCGGGGCGAACCGCTCTCTTCCGATCGCATCGCATCGCTTGCCGAGGCCTTCGATCAGCATGCGTCGCAGCTGGGTGAAGCTGCAGCCATTACCGCCGGCAAGCAGCGCACCTCCTGGAATGCGCTCCGCGCCGCCAGCCTGAGATACGCCGCTGCGCTTCAAAGCCGGGGAATACAGGCAGGGCAGACTGTCGCGCTACGGCTCGAGGCAAACGCCGATGCGGCTGCCGCGGCCCTGGCCATTCTGCGCCTGGGCGGGATCGTAATCCCCATACCGGCGACCACGACTGTCGAGGAATGGAACCGCATCCTCGCCGAGTTGGGGCCTGCGGCGGCCCTGGCCTCGAGCGCCTTTGCGCGCACCGTCAGCTCCATCGTCAGCTTCGAGCAGCTCAGGAAGTCGGAGGCGAAACCTGCTGAGTTTGCCTATCCCGTCGGTACGGACCAGGCGGTCCGCGCCATCAGCATCGATTCCAGCGAGCACTACAAACTAACCGGCGCGTCCCATTCCGATGTCGTCGAGCAATTCCATGCCACAGCAAGCCTTCTGAGCCTGCGGAGTGGCAGCAAAGTCCTGATCCTGCCCGCCGAAGCCGCCATCGATGGCTGGACGGATATTCTGCTTCCTCTAACCAGCGGAGCAGGCATCGTCTATGCAGAGGAGACGAGCTCATCCGCTCTGCAAAAAGTCGTGGCTGCGGAACAAATCGGCTTTGCCTTCGCAGCGCCCAGCGAGTGGCTGGCCCTGCTGCGCTCCAACTGGAGCAGCGCTTCCGGCCTGCAGATTATTTCGCGCGGAGAACGTCTGCCCGCCAATGTCGCGAAACAGATCGCGCAAAACGGTCCCGCATGGTCCCTTCTCTCGTCCGTTCAGGCAGGCGGCCCGGCAGGACTGACGCGGCTTTCCGAAGGGTCCTCCGAGCCATGGCCCGTCGCACCGCTCCCCGGACAGCGGCTCCTGGTTCGCGACCGCTGGGGTAATCCAGCTCCGGAAGGAGTGATCGGCGAGCTCTGCATGGGCCGCAGCGGTAAAACGGCCTTGCTGCGCGTCGGATATCTGGCCCAGAATTCCTCTTCCTCGGGATTCGAGATACTCGGCGCGATCGAGCGTCTGGTTCGCATCAGCGGATACCAGGTGCGGCTCGGCGAACTGGAAGATCGTCTGCTGAGCCATCCCGGTGTGGTGAAAGCGCGAGCATCCGTTCAAAACGCCCCCAATGGAACTGCCGAGCTCGTCGCCTACGTCGCCGGTTGCGGTCCCGAACTTCCGCAGCGGGACGTGGTGAGCGATTATCTTCGCACCACCGCGCCGGAGCATCTTTCGCGCGCCCGCATCGTCGCCGTCAAATCGATTCCCTGCCGGCTGGACGGAGCACCCAATCTGGCCTTGCTGCCCCGGCCGGACCGGACTCAATCGGCCCGCACCGTCGCCGCCGATATGGTTCCACCCAGGGATCAGCTCGAAGCGAAGCTGGTCGCCATCTGGGAAGAAGTCCTCGGCGTGCAGGGCATCGGAATCCGGACCAGCTTCTTCACTCTTGGCGGCTATTCCCTGCTCATCGTTCGCCTCTTCGCCAAGATCAACAAGGGCCTGGGAACGTCGCTTCCCATCACTACCATCTTCAACGCGCCGACCATCGAGCAATTGGCCGATATCCTTCGCGGACGCAAGGAGTATTCCGCGCTGGTGCCGGTTCAGCCGGGCACCGACAAGCCGCCCTTGTTCCTCGTTCACTCCTATCTCCTCTATGCCGGATTGCCCTCCGTCCTGGGCAAGGAATATCCCTTTTACGGCCTGCGCGAGTTGGACAACGAGGGCGAAATGACCATCGAACAGCGCGTCCGCTCCTACGTGAAGGCGATTCGTTCGGTGCAGCCGCACGGTCCTTATTACATCGCCGGATGGTGCGCCGCCGGCCCCCTCACCGTCGAAATGGCGCGCCAGCTCACCGAAGCTGGAGAAAAGATGGGGATTGTCATCCTCTTCGATTCCTGGCGTCCGGGCTATGCCGAAGAGCTCGCGGCACAGCAGGCGATTCAGGGAAAGGTCACCTGGGTTACTCGCGCAAAGTGGAAGTACGCCTTCCATGCCCAGCGGCTCCGTCAGCTCTCCTCCGGCGGCAAAGTCAAATACGTGTGGACCGCCGCTAAGCTCAAGGCCCAGAACACGCGCGACGCTCTTTATCTCAGGCATTGGGCCACGGTTCGTTGGCTGTCCAAGCAGTTCGGTTTTGCGCTGCCCCACTTCATGCACAACATCAGCCTGGACACGCTGAACTCGGTCGCGAAGTACAAGGCCGATCCCTTCCCCTTCCGCATGACCCTCATGCGCGCCACCGAGTCGCGTCCCATTCCCGGCTCGGATGCCGCCTGCGGGTGGGGAGACATCGCAGCGGACGGCGTCGAAGTCGTATGGGCTCCCGGCAACCACGAATCGATGTTCCAGGAGCCGAATCTCAGCGTCGTCGGCAAGATGATTTCAGAACGGCTCGAGCGGGTACAGAGTCAGAACCCCTGAAACCGAGCACGCTTTCGCCGGGCCCGCGCGCTCCTGAAGACGGGCATGTCCGGGCCGGCGATGCGAAGTCTGGCACATCCCTCCCTCCCCGTCTCGCCATCCACTCATCTCTCGCACAAACCTGAAGAAGGACGTCAGCCTGAGCGAAGGCGAAAAGAACTTCGTCAGCTCTCGATTCACTCGCGCGCAGTGCGCAAAAAAAAATCTAACTTCACGCTCGGTTTGTATCCGCGCGCACTCAATCACACGTCAAACCTTTGCTCCCACCAACGTGCTATCGACTCATCCGACTATGCCAGTTCTACTTACAAACAGCAGCCGATTCTGCGAGCCTAATGGCCAGGATGTCCGGCGATCGTCGCTCTGGAAAGTTCAGGCTCCTGTACTCCCTCGTCCCGTGCCTAGATTGAGATCGAACGAAGTCCACCTATGGACGCTGACACCTGGTTCCGCAGACATCGCCGAATACACTTCAGTGCTCAGCGCAGCCGAAGTCGAGCGTGCCCGGAGCTTTCGATTTCCCGCGCTTTTTGAAAGGTTTGTCTCCGACCATGCGCGTCTCCGCCTTCTGCTCGCCGCCTATCTCGAGGCCGATCCGCAGACGCTTGAATTTATCGAGAACGCCCAGGGCAAACCGCGACTCAATACTCCCGATTGCCGCCTTCGCTTCAATATGTCCAACACCCGGGGCGTCACGATGATTGCTGTTTGCCTGGACGCCGAACTGGGAATCGACGTTGAAGCGCTTCGCCCGGTGGAAGATCGCGACTCGATCGCCTCCCACTACTTTTCGCCGATTGAGAACGAGGTTCTGTTGAAGGAAGTCGAAGCAGAGCGTGATGCGGCCTTCCTGCGCTGCTGGACCCGCAAAGAGGCGTACATCAAAGCGCGAGGCGAAGGCCTTTCGCTTCCCCTGGACAAGTTTGCCGTCACCCTCGCCAGAAAAGATCGCGCCGCGCTGGTCCACTGCGCCTGGGATGAGCAGGAGCCGCGTCGCTGGATGCTGGAGCACCTGCAGCCCATGGCCGGATATGTCGGCGCACTCGCAATCGAACAGGGCCCGTGGTCCCTGTTGCACTTCACCTGGCCGTCCAGCAACCAACCGGATGCAGTCCTCGGAGACAGAATATGAGCACAACAGCCGTGATGAACGTCGCCGTTCCCCCGCGCCAGTCGAACTTCCGCACGATCGAACGGCGCAGCGCCGCCGATCTCCCCTACGAGCGTTACATTAAGGAGTATCTCGAGCCCAACCGTCCCGTCATCATCTCGGACGCAACGCCGCAATGGAACGCAATGCGCGCCTGGACTCCCGAGTTCTTCAAGAGCCGCTTCGGTTCGAAGACCGTCAACGTCTCCTATGAGACCAAGATGACGATGTCCGATCTGATCGATGCCGTGATGGCCTCGACTCCGGAACAGCCCGGCCCTTATCTCCACAAGGTCATCATCTATCGCGACATGCCCGAGCTGCTGGCCGACCTGTCGCCGGATAGCGTCTATGCCTTTCCCCGCCGCTACGCCGGTTCGCTGATGCCGGAACGTTTTCAGCGTCCGGATGGATTCCTGAAGCTGCTGATCGGCGGAGCAGGAGGGAAATTTCCCCTCATGCACTACGACACCGACAATTCGCACGCCATGATTACCGAGATTTACGGTGACAAGGAGTTCATCCTCTTCCCGCCCGAAGACACTCGCTACATGTATCCCTTCGCGAACTCCACGCACACGTCGCAGATTGAGAATCCCGATAGCGCCGACCTGGAAAAATTTCCGCTCTTCGCGCAAGCCACGCAATACCGCGGCACGGTGCATCCGGGAGACGCGATCCTCATCCCTTCGGCATGGTGGCACGCGGCACGCGCGCTCAACCCTTCCATCTCCGTCTGCACCAATATGATGTACCGGTCCAACTGGCCGGGCTTCGTGAATGAGGCCTGCGACCCTGCGATCATCAGGAGCCCGCTGAGCCGCGCTGTGAAACGTGCCTACCTGAACACGCTCGGGACGTTGCTCAGCACCTGCGAAGGATTGCAAAGAGCGCTTCCGAAGAGCAGCTTCTCACGGACCCTCGCCGGCTTCGCTCCGCTCTATCGCCAGCAGCTCCCGACAGAGGTTCGCTACCCGAAAAACCGCCAGCCGCTTGCGAGCAAGTGACACACACGTTATCGGCGTCGCGCAGTTTCAGCACTTGAAATACCACGGCGTCAGACTTGCTGTAAGGTAAGACAACCACCTTCTCTTTCCAGCTTCAAATCGTTTTTGCCACACCCTGAACCACAACTTTTGACCCACTGATTGAATGCTAACGAATGCTGAAATCACGCCAAGCGTTGCCGATGACATGCCGGTAGAACCGCAGCATCGCGCGCTGGAGTCGCGGGCCCTCAAAGGCACATACTACGTCGTCGGCTTCTACGGGCTGGCGATGGCTCTGCGCCTGCTGGGCAGCGTCATTCTTACGCGCCTTTTCGTTCCCGAATACTTCGGCCTGATGGCCCTGCTCACGACCATCATTGTCGGTCTCACTCTCTTCTCGCACATCGGATTGCAGGACAGCGTAATCCAGAATCCGCGCGGCGACGAGCGCGGATTCCTGAACACGGCCTGGACTCTCCAGGTAATCCGCGGCGCCGCCATCTTTGTGGCGACGATTCCCCTGGCGTGGCCGGTCGCGAGGTTCTATCACGAACCGCGCATGATCCTGCTGCTGCCGGTTCTTGGCGTTGGCTGTGCCATTGCCGGCTTCAGCTCTCCCAGCCTGCTGACCCTCGCCCGTCATATCGGCCTAGGCCGTTTGTCGGCGCTGGAGTTCTTTACCCAGGTTCTCCAGCTCGTGGTCACCGTGGTCTGGGCCTACTTCTGGCGCTCCATCTGGGTGCTTGCATGGAGCCGTGTCGTCTCCGAGCTGGCTCGCACCGTGATCAGTTACTTCATGCTGCCGGAGCTGAGGCCGCGCTTCACCTGGGAAAAGAGGGCCGTCTCCGAGCTGGTTCATTTCGGCCGATGGATTCTCATCGGCACCGCGCTCAACTTCCTCGCCCTGCAGTCCGATCGCCTCATCCTGGGCAAGCTCACCTCCATGCAGATGCTGGGTATCTACGGCATCGCCTTCACCCTCTCCGATGTGCCCCGGCAGATCATTCTGCAGTTCAGCCAGCGTGTCGGATTCCCCTTCGTCGCCAAATTCATCCAGGGTCCGCGCAGCGAGTACCGCGCCATTGTGCTCAAGTACCGCATGCCGGTGCTGGCGATCGGCGGACTGATGCTGATCGCCGTCATCTGCCTCGGCGATCTTTTCATCCTCCACATCTATGACCCCCGCTATCACCAGGCCGCATGGATGATCGCGATCTTCGGCCTGGGCCTGTGGCACACCCTGCTCTACAGCACGACCACACCGGCCATCATGGCGCTGCAGAAATCGCACTACAACGCCTTCGCTTACTTCCTCTACTGCATTACGCTGTTCATCTCGCTGCCGCTCAGCTTTCATCTGTGGGGCATGACCGGAGCGGTGATTGCGGTTGCGGCCAGCGATCTGCCCGTCTACTTTGTCAATCTCTACAGTGCTCACCGCGAGCATGTGGGCACCTTTGTCCAGGATCTCAAGCTGACCATCGCGTTCGTGATCGCGCTGGCGGCCGCCCTGGTTTTGCGGTCATCCTTCGGCCTGCCTTCGCCCTTTCCTCATCTGTGGTAACGGCCAAAATATGCGGCGACTCGAAGATCACGAAGCCCCGGTAACGAAAGGTACAGCCCGATGAGTGCGCTCAGCAGCATTTCCGATGATCGTCGCGCGGCGACGACCATCGCCCAGCCCCCAAAACCCCAACTCGCCACGTGGCTCATGGCTGCGTTGGCCGGTTTGTCGGTGGCCTGGCCGCTGCTCTGCGCCGCGCTGCTTCATGGCCCCGAAATCATCATCCGATCGCTCACGGGAGACTCGTATCACTATCTCGCGATCGCCAGAAAAGCAGTCATCTCGCACATCTACACCTACGACGGCGTGCACGTAACCAACGGCTTCCACCCGCTCTGGGAATACACCATCCGGGGAATGTTTTCCGTTCTGCATCTTCAGAGCCACGAGAGCCAGGCGATTGCGGTCATGTTGGCCGCCCTGGCCGCCACAACACTCGGAGTGTTCCTGGCGAGTGCGGCGGTCATACGCATGACCGGCCAATCCTTCCTCGGATTGCTGCTCGTGCCCGGCTTGTATTACATGATCGCCGGCGTTCACGTCCGGAACCTGTGGATATGGTCGGAGCTGGATGGCATGGAGTCGGCATTCTCCATCCTGTTCGGGGGCGTGTTCTTCCTGGTGGTGAGTCGATACATCGGGGCGTCCGCCCGCCGGGAGTTCGATGCCGCCAATGCTTACCGCGCGCTCGGCCTGGTGCTGCCGTTTCTCATCATGTCACGCCTGGACGATGTCTTCCTTCTTCCGGCGTTTCTGATCGCGCTGATCTTCTTCGAGACATCCGCGAAAAAGCGCATCTCCGCAGGCCTCTGGATCGCAGCCCCGAGCACAATCGTCATTCTCTGCTATCTGATCTACAACAAGATCACGGTGGGCGCGGCCATGCCACTCAGCGGCGGCACCAAGTCCGGCTTCGTTGCATTCCTCTCCGCCTATCTGACCGCGGCCGTCCATTTCCCACCTATTCTGGATCTGAAAAATTACCTGACCAGGACACATTCGGATGGAGACGTGGTCTTTTCCAACAGCTTCCGAATGGTAGAAGTCCTGTATCCGATGCTCGCGGCTGGTTTCGGCGGCCTGGCAATCTGGAAGTACCGGAGAAGGCAGGCATCCTCCTCCATATTGTTTGCAATTTGCCTGTATATCGTTTTCAAGTGCGGGTACAACTTTCTCAATGTCCATCCCTGGCATCAGGCGGACTGGTACTACGCATTCATCACCCTCTGCCTCAGTGTATTGGGGGCATTGGCCCTTCAAGAGCCCTGGAAGCAGCTCAACAAGGTGCCGATCGCGAAATATGGAATTGCAACCATCTATGTCTTATTGATGCTTCTGTCGGCGTCGCAGTATTACGCGTCGATTGTCTATCAGGACCCGAACGACCCGTCCAGTCAGCTCTGGCAGCGGAAAGATCAGCTGCGACAGGAACTCCTGGCGCACGGCGTGACGGGTATCATCAATGTCGACGACGGGATCACCGCATTCCTGCTCGATTTTCCAAACCTGCATGGGTTTGCCTTTGCCACCGACGTTGAAGCGCAACGCGCCCACCGTGACGGCCGCATGCTCTCGCTCGCATACTCAAGAGGGATCAATACGATTGCCGGCTTCGGCTATATGAACACCGATAATCCTCCCCAATCGGATGCCGACATTCGACGCTATCTCGAGAGCACCCACGCCGGGGAGATCATGCGGTCGGATATGGGCCAGTTCGATTTCTCGCTGGCGTACTACGATCCGGTCCTGAAATTGCCCTTCATATCGTTCAGGCCGAAACCGCAGAGTGCCGGATCAACATCGCAATAACCCGCGCTGACCCGGAGTGTTTTTCCTATAGGTGTGGACGAAGAAAGGTGCTGAGTACAGTTCGCCTTTCACCGACCGAATCTCATCTGGAACGCTGATAGGCAGATAGCAGCACGAAGAAAGAGCCAGCCGTTGATTGACGGCTGGCTCTTTCTTTCTTGCGGTAGTTCAGCTTCCTGACTCGACCAACATCAGGAAGGTTTAGTGGCTGTAGGTCCACGTGAGAATGGATTGTGTGGCGCTAAGGCCTCCCGTGCCGCCGGTAAAGCCAACATAGGCTGTATTGCCCTTTACCGTAGCCGGGATATTGATGGCGCCGCCAGTGGTATAGGATGCGTTCGTCACTTTATCCGTGATGGTCATAACCAGATTCGTGCCGTTATAGACCAGATGAACAGCCATCGTATCGCCGCTGTGCAGGTTGATTCCGGTTGGCGTGAGATTTATCGACGGCATCTCTGGCATCGCGCCGTCGGTATAAAGACCGGTAGAATCCGGACCTTCTCCCGCGTTGTTGTACAGATCAAACTTGATCCCGATACTGTTCTGGATGTAGCTGTAACCGAGACCCTGCCCTAATCCACCCAAAGCATTTTTGCCCGCGCTCTGGATAGTAAAGGTAAAGCCATCTGCCAATGGGTTAGTTATTTTGAAGGTGAAGTCAGTGGTGAATGATTGGACATTCACCGGAGTAGCGTACCAACCGGAACCCGCCTGAGATTGGCCGCCATTGGTCAGAACCAGACTTGAGCCGCTCAACTTAGCGCTGCCGTTGACCGCGATCTGCGACCCGGCGGAGCTGAATCCCGAGCCCAGATTGATGAGCGTGCCTGTCGTCGAGCCCGAAGAAGTGCCCGTTGAACCGGTCGATCCAGTGCTCGCGGCTTGGATGGTATAGGTAGCTGTGCCCGCCCCGCTGTTGGTGTAACCCGTGGCCACCGCGATTGCCTCGACAGTTTCCGTCGAGCCCACCGTGAGGGCGCCCGTGTACTTCGTCGACGACGTGGTTGGCGTCGAGCCGTTAGTGGTGTAGTAGATGACCGCACCCGGTGTTGAGTCGCTGATCGTCACCGTCTGCGAAGTTGTGTAAGTCCCCGAGGCCACGCTGAAACTCGGCGTGGATGCCAGCGGAGCGATGGTGTAGGTTGCCGTCGCCACTGGACTTGTCGTAGTCGCTGCGGTAGCCGCAGTTGCTGTGAGCGCCGTGGCGGCCGCTTTGACCAATGCGGTGGACGCAGTTGTGCTGGCCGGGAGCACCGCGATTGCTTCCAGCGTCTCGGTCGAACTTACGGTGATGGGGGCTGTGTAGACCGTTGAAGATGTGGTTGGCGTAGTGCCGTTGGTGGTGTAGTAGATGATCGCACCCGGTGTTGCATCCGTAATCGTCACCGTCTGCGCCGTGGTGTAAGTTCCGGGCGCCACGCTGAACGTAGGAATGGGCGCGATTGTCTGACCTCCTGCTGTAAAGGTCCAGGCGAGTATGTTCTGGACCGCAGTGGCCTGCCCGGTTCCACCCGTAAATCCGACCAGAGCGCTGTTGGCCCCGATGACTGCCGGGATGTTGATCGTAAAGTTGGTGGTGTAGGTCGCTTTAGTTACAGTATCGGTGATCGTAAGCGTCAGCGTTGTGCCGTTATAGACGATGTGCGCGTCCATCACGTCTCCGCTGTGCAAGTTGATCCCTGTCGAGGCCAGATTGACAGAAGGTACCGTAGGGATGGCGCCATTGGTGAAGATGCCAGTGGAGTCGATTCCCTCCCCGCCCGCGTTGAATAGATCGAACTTCACCGCCACGCTTGGGGTGATGTACTCGTACCCCATCCCGGATCCCCACATTCCATTCGCACTCGTGCCCTGGTTCTGGATGGTGAAGGTAAATCCGTTCGCGGTGGCGTTGGTCTGCTGGAATGTGAAGTCAGTGGTGAACGACTGGATATTTGCCGGCACTGAGTACCAAGCAGATCCTGACACATTCAGCTGTCCGTTGGTCAGCAGCAATCCCGATCCGCTCAGAGCTGCGCTGCCATTCAGAATCATCTGTCCCTTCGAAGCTGCAAAGCCCCCGCTGAAATTGAGGGTCTGAACTTGAATGGTGTACGAAGCAGTTGCAACCGCGCTGTTGGTATAGAGCGGAGCCACTCCAATCGCCTGGATCGTCTTGGATAACGCCAGAGTAATCGGTCCGGTGTATAGCGTCGACGAGGTGGTGGGAGTAGAGCCGTCCGTCGTGTAGTAGATCGACGAGCCGGGTGTGGAATCAGACAGAGTCAGGGTCTGTTGCGAGGTGTAGGTTCCGGGAGTGAGGCTGAAGACCGGCGCAGACGCCTGCGCAACGCCTGTCAACGCATCGGCGCCGCTCCAGCTTAGCACTGTCATCGAATAAGGAGGCAGCACGTACGGAGTCGAGGAGCTGATGTTGGCAGTGGTCGTTGCTGTCTGCACCGTGTCCGAAGTTTCGTTGCTGTCGGTGATGTTCGCCGAGGTCAACTGGCTTACCTGGACCGAACCTGACGGAGCATTGGGGCCGGAGAAGGTGACGGGCAGCGAGCTTGAGGTGCTGAGGTTGAAGAGAACCAGGCTGTGCGCGGTCCCGTTGAGGAAAGCGAACGACTGGATGTAGTGCGCGGCGCTGAGTTGCACGCCATCAGGAGTGAGCGGCTGGACCCATGTTGGATTGGCGCCGGTCTGCACAGTAGACAGCATGCTTCCCTGAATGGCGGTATTGGCCAGAGCCTCGCCGAGGAACGTAGGCCGGCGGAGGTTATTGGTCCCCATGTCGACCACCATGCCGAAGATCTGGACCGTATTGCCGTTGCTGGCCGTATTGATATAGCCCGGCAACTCGTAGGTATTCTGCGTGGCGACCCCTAGCCGCATCAACTGCAGCATGTGGTCCGCAAGCGCAATGCCGCCGCCCACCGAAGGAACGAACTGATTGGACTCGGCCTGCGTGATAGTTCCACCGAACGTGCCCATGTTCTCTTCGTAGACGTGGAGCTTTGTCGGTTTGGCAGTACCCGACGCGGAGGTTGTGCTCTGATTCGCGTACATCATGTTCTGGTAAGCCGTGCCCCCAGGACCATCGACGAATTCAGGTTCCGCAAACAAGTCCTGGAACATATTCGTCATCGGCTCTGTGTTCACGGTATTCGCAAGGTAGGGCGCGATATCGATCGAGTCGTGCTGTGTGCTGTATTTCAGGATGGTCTGAGTAACGGCGGGATCGGCTGCAAATCCGCTCAGAATCAGGTCGAACTTGGCTGGATTGAAACCGGGAGAATTTCGCGCGGCACCGAAGACCTGGTTAGCCCACAACGGATATGCGGGTGCAACCATGGTGTCGCCTTGGAAGCCGTAATTCCATGTCTCGTTTCCAAGCTCGATATGGATGGTGTTGAACACTGATGTCCAAGGAGCTGTCTGGCCGGCGGCAACGCGAATCGCACTATAGGTAGTGGATCCGTCGCCCTGCATGTAGTCCATCAAAGCTGTCATTTCCTGAGGCGTCGTTGCCGTTGGGATCGAGAGCCATGGGTCGGCGCCAACCGCGGCGCAAAGCTGCAGGAACTCGGTGATGCCGTACGGAATTTGCCAGACGGTTGAGGCTGCTGTAAATGCACCTTCGCGGTAGCGGGCAAACGGCACGGCCATCTGATCATAAAGATCGGCGCCTACCGATTCGGTCGTGTTCATGCGGAGCGTTCCGGGCCTGAGCGCCTTCAGCGTATTCACCACATCGTCCCGGAACGCGGTGGTATTGGTGGGGTCAGAGTTGGTTTGAGTCAGGGACACGTCATCAATCAGCATTCCCGAATGGGCGAGCGTAAACAGAAGCTGATTCGGTCCTATCGGGTTGCCGGTTTCATCGGCCGAGAAGGTCAGGTTGTAGTCGGCCCATGCGGGAGTGAGAGTAATTGTCTGCTTTAGAAATGGGGCTTCATTGGTTAGCAGGCGACTTACCATGATGCTTACCTGATTAGTGCCACCAATACCCTTGGCGCGAAAGCTCAATTGATAGGCGCCGTTCATTTGAATGAACGTGTGGCCAGACATGGTATCCCATTCGGCCATGAGCGCTGCTGAGTCATTCGTGCCGGTCGCGGTGATTTGCAACGCCTGCTTGCCTGGCGTTTCCGGGGACAGGTCGGTGGTATCGGTCGTCATCGTCGCAGCGCCCGATAGAGATGTTCCCCAGCCTTCCTGCGCGTCTCCCGGAAAACTGTTCGTGACGGTTACATAATCCCCTACCGCCAGAGGCACGTTCTTATCGAAAGTGATGATCTGCGGACCCGAGCCTGAATACGGCGAAGCCCCCTGCGTACTCGCCACGATACTTCCGGACACACCAAGCTGAGCGCCGGAGATCACAGAGTAAGTTCCGCCCTTCCAGAAACCAGTGGGCTGCGGGCTGTAAATATTGTTATCGGTGCAGGTGTTGGCGGTCACCGCGACACAGTAAAGAACGCTGCGGTACTTCATGCCCTCAAAGCCGGCATTGCCGAAAACCAGGTTCTTCAGCAACTGGCCCGAATCGTAATAGTCCTGATCGCCGAGATTGATTCCCAGCCTGGTGACGGTCGGCTGCACGTAGGTACTGTTGACCTGAATATTGGTGGGAGTATTGGACTGGCCGCTTGCCCTCAGGGAAGCGAATGCGGTCGTAAGAAAGACTATGGCAATGGCTACTGAGCGCTGCCTCGACAATTCGTGCATATACCTCATGTACTACACCCCTTAAAATTTTGTGCGCAGGAGGAAGATCAAAAGAAATTGATTTCTCGTGGAAAAATATCTTTTACAGTGCCAAATTCTTCGGGGACTCTGCTGCCGCACAACACCTGCCCTCGCGTGAGGATTGGCCTATTGGTTTTGTCTTTGCACAGTTTTTCACTCTTGGTGCAAGCCGGTAGCTCTGCCGCAATAAGCAGCCCGGTGCATCGGTCTCTGATCGCTTCGTTTAGCAGTAACGGATGCGAGCATCCATCACTGCTGCATTTGTCCTGGGTCGGTCAACATTACCCACGTGCATGAAAATACTTCCTACAGTTCCAGGGCTCTCCCGCTGTTCCGGGAAATAAGGATCGTGCAAAAAAACACTGGTAAGTTTGGCACTTAGGCCAATTACCAGCTCTTTCTCACGCCTTCTGCTTGAAGGAGGTACTTGGCCGAAAGCAATTGAGTTTCCAAATTGAAGCCTGCTCAATCAATCCCCCACATGGCCACCTTCGAATCTGCTGCCTACAGCAGAAGCCAAGGGACCTACTCAAACGTTTCAGGTCAAGGGTAGATACGACTGGGGAAAGGTCAACACACTGCTTACGGTACTCGTGGACCATCCACGCGTCTGCCTGCGAGGAATTCATGCGGCAGTCAAGTTAGGCACGTGGGACTTATATCGGCTGTTCTATCGCATTCTTTACTGCTTCGAGGCCCTGATGCCAAATATATTGACCGAGGGCGCGAACAACATCGCCCAGCTTAACCGCTTTGGCGGCGTGGGTGCCACCGTGAAGGTTATTGACCTCTTACGCCTGGGCTTCCATCCCGCTCATACTTCGTCAGCGGAGGAATTCTAGAACGTGGAGTACTTCCAAACTATCAGAGTAGCTCTGATATGCAAAACATTTTTCAGTAAACGTAACTGTTCTTATAACCAGACTATGAGATATTGCCTTCCTCCGCAACTAAAAAAGTTTGAACAGTGTTGATGGGGCATAGTTCCAAACCATTTTTTTGCATGAGTCTTCCCTCCCCGACGCCATACTTCCGATCGCCGGAACTGGGCGTCTCGGCCCGGAGGAGGATAACTGATGACACTGGTTGCTCAGAGAGAGCTGTTCCCGGCAGAACCCTGACTCACCTCACGGTCACAGGCGACAACTCCGATCGCCGCTTCTGGAGACACACGCAGGCGGCGGAAACCGGCCGAATTTGCCGCCCTCATCGTAGCCCTTAACCACCACCAAATCTGCGCCGGGCCTGCTCATCCCGATACCTTTGCTCTTCACGCCCTTGCCGGAAAGTGGCTCGCTCCCATAGAGTCATAGCGACGGTTTTGTCGCGTAAGTACCCAGCCTGCCGATGCTGCTGAACTCACTCTCCGGAAGAGCGGGTGCAGTCTCCTGGCTCCACTTTCTCCGACAGCGCTCTGACTCTAGCACTCGATACAATAATGCAGGATGAATGGATCACCGCGGGTCCGCTCTCCGAACGAGTCTTCCATCGGAATGCCCGTCCCTGGAATTCGAACCATCTCGCAGCCGTGGCTGGAAAGTCTCGAGAGCACCCGGGGCCGCGCAAGGTAGTAGTTGCCGACTAGATGTGGACTAGAGAATCTGCCCGGGATTCACCTGTTCTTTCACTCCCCCGGCCGCGCTGCCGGCATGCTTTCCCCTGCTTGCCGCAATTTGTAACTATTTTCTTCACAAATACAGTGGCTTTTTCGGTCCCGGCACCGCGGATTGGAGGCGCAGCGAGGGCCCATCTTCGGCGAAATCTGACTGAATTTGGGACACTTCAGCTTCCGAAAGAGGCGCGCCGGACGTCGTCAGCGGAGATATTTCTGACGAATCTTCACCATGTCTACGAAAGCCCGCAGAAAGTCGGCGGGCTGGACCTTCGATCCCGCGACGTCCTCCCACTTGAACAGGGGGAATTCGTAGATCGAATCGTGAAGGAGGTCCGCGTTGCGCCCCTTAAGAACGATGAAGCGCGCGATCAGCTCAACATCGAAGACCCATCGCGAGACAAATGGGTCGCTCAGGATCTGGGACAGCTCGGGAGTTACTCGGAAGATTTTCGCGCCGCATTGCGTGTCGTAAATGGGCAGATGCAAGATCGCCGAAGCGACGGTGGCGAAGATTCGTCCCAGGTAGTGCCGGCTCGCTTTCCGATGGATCTCGCGTCCCAGCAGCCTGATTCTCGAACCCAGCACCATTTGCAACTGGGGGATTTCGACGAGCTTCTCCAGGAGTTGGGGAATCGCTTCCAGAGGCGTGGCCAGATCGGCATCCCAGAAGCCCACGAAGCCCGATTTCCCCAGTTCAATGGCCCGAAGCATTCCATCGCGAACGGCTTCGCTTTTTCCCCCGTTGACCGGCTTGTTCAGCACCTCTACTGATTGGCTGAATTCACGCCGTAGCGCTTCTAAAACCTGCTGGGTCTTATCCTTGCTGCCATCGTTGACGAACAAGAAACCGACGTTGGGCACAGCAGCGAGGAATTCGGCAAACTTCTGCGGTTGCAGTCTGTCCGCCTCGTTGTAACAGGGAACAACGATGGTGCACCGAGTGTCGCCGCCTGTCGGCGCAGCCTCAGCTCCACTCTCTCCCACTAGGACCTCGCAAAGTTTTCAGGGTTAGTCGGGCCGCATGAACAGTCCCATAATAAATGAGGGATCTCCGTTATACCGGCGTCAGGCCGCCATCCCGGGCAGACCCGACAAAAGTCCGCGAGATCATCGAGTTGTCGCGCCGATATACTACCTAGGTTGCATAGCAAATGATTGCAAATTGCGAGAGCATAGTGAACAACGAGGATGGGCGCCATACGATGTTCGCAAACCGGCAAGTGCTCTTGATCCAGAACTCTCCAGAGCGGCGTGCCGGGCTTCGGAGCATCCCTGCTATGGAACGAGTCAGGATTGCTGGTGAGGAAAGAAGCAGTCTTCAGTCGAAGTCACGAATCTCCAACACGAACCTCGGGATCTGAAGCCGTCGATGCTACCCCTACTCATACCGGCCACACTATTTTTTACGATTTATTACCTCAGGCGACACTCGATCGCTGACGCTGCGGTTAACATCTACCTGCCCATATTTCTTCTCCTTCCTTCTTCTTATGGGTTCAGGATTCCCCATCTTCCCGGACTGAATTTTGGAGAAGCGGCGTCGCTTCCGATCGTGATCGCCCTTCTTGTGGGCCATGGGAGAGAGTGGAAGTTCCAGCGCGCGGATCTCTGGATCGCGCTCTTTTTCGGGGGCGCGTATTACTCGGAGTTGTCGCACTCTGGTGCCGCCTCAGCCGGCCTGGTTGGCATCGGCGACATGCTCGAAGGCGTTCTGCCCTACATTTTGGGCAAGATGCTGCTCGAACAGGATGGGGTGCGCGAGCGCGTTGCCCGACGATACGTGTACATCTGCTTCTTCGTCGCGGTCATCTCCGTATGGGAATTCAGGATGGGAACGGACCTGTTTACCACCCTGGAAAGCCGCATTTTCAGTCAACCGGACATCGGAGGTCAATTTCGCGGCGGTTTTATACGCATCGCCGGGACCTTTGGCGGAAGTATTCAGGCGGGCACGGTCTTGTCGATCGCCTGGCTTCTGAGCATGTGGCTTGGAGTGCTGGATAAGTCGCGGGGGAACGAACCAAAATACTGGGGACTACGCCGATCGACCATCCTGTCGCTGGGCATTGCAGGCGGCTTGATTATGACCCTGTCCCGCGGACCGATCATCGGCACCATCCTCGCCTACGTTGTCGCCCGCGTCGGCAAAGCAAAGAACATGGGCCGCGCAGCCATTGTTACCCTGGTGCTGGTCACGATTGTCGGAACAATCGGTGTCATCCAGTTGAAGCAGTACACCAGCGGCGATCTGTTTTCAGCGAAGACCCAGGAGCAGATGAATGCAATTTATCGCCGTTTGCTGCTCGACGAGTACAAACCGTTTATCGAGAAGGGGGGCCTTTTCGGGTATGGCGTTGTCGACCGGCCGGTGGTTCCCGGAATGTTCTCGATCGACAATGCATTTCTCAATGTCCAGCTCCTGCAGGGCAATCTGGGCCTCTGGACGCTGCTCCTGTGTGGACTGGAGGCGTTGCTCGCGGCCTTCCTGGCGGCGTACCGATCGACCCAGCGCGTCGACATCTACTTCGCTCTCTGCATGGCCGGCGGTATGGCTGGATTTTTGCTGGCGATGACCAGCGTCTGGCTTGGACCCCCGATGTTCCAGCTGTACTTTCTCCTCGTAGGCTGGAGCCAGTCGCTGCGTGAAACCCAAACTGTGGGCGAGATGTTGCCTCAACCCGCAAATTCCCGCTTTTCGTTCCGGCGGGTCATTGCCTGAGTATGCGTTGCCGCGGACAAAACGTTATCCGACCGAACTGCTGCTCTATAATCGGCCCAGTTGGCGCTTCTTCCCGTTGCCGTGCGGCGTGACAATACCCAAGAAGCTGAAGTCTTAACCCTGCCCTGGAGAAAGTGAATACAAGATCGCTTGGACAGCCCGAATGTGCAGCCTCGATGGTCAAGATTCGCTCTGCCAGCTATCGGCATCCTGGCATCATTGGTAATTTTCGCTTTATCGCTGGGCTCGTACTATCTAAATTATTTTCCGTACGAAGATGATTTTTCACTGATCCGCTACAGCGCGGTTCAGAACTCGCCGGCGCCAAGTACCTGGATCACCAAGGGATTCTCTGAGTACTTCGCCAACGACCCGCAATGCGTCACCGCGAATTTTGGCTTCGACCGGCCGGTAGCAAACGCGACCTATTATCTCGAAAGCCTCTTCTATCGATCCGCGCAGGGCCCTCTGCTTCTTGCAACGAACCTCCTGTGCTGGATTGTCTCCGCATGGTTCATTTATGGAATCGCTCGCCGCCTCGGCGCCTCGCGCTGGATTGCATCGGCGGGAATTCTGCTCTACGCATTGTCGCCCTGCTGGTATCGCGACCTGATCCACTCCGCATTCCGGAACAACGGAGTCGCTGCGTGCTTCGTACTGGCCGCCTGGTATGTGCTTCTCGAAGAGAAAGCGGTGCGCTCGTGGATGCGATTGCTGGTCGCGGGAGTGCTTGTGGCCTTGGGCGCGGGCGCCCATGAGCAGGCGTTAACCAGTCTGCCTGTTCTCGCCGTGGCAATCGCGTGGCTCAGCTTCAAAGCCGAAGATGGCTGGCGATTCGGGCGAATCGCTGCTGCGGTCGCCGTAATCGCCGCTCCGTCGCTGCTGTTGGTGGCTTGCTTTCATCTGATGAACCCGGCCTACGGCTCCAGCTATGTCTCCTCTGGTTTCATGGATACGCTGAGCCACTCCAATCACCTCGAAGCGCTCGGGATTCATAGTCCTCTCCTGGTAAAAACCATCAAGGGGGCGGTTCGGGTCATCGTTGCCCTATTCAGCGCCATGAGTGCGCTCACTCCGCTTGGCGCCGATAATATGGCGAAACTGACTCCTCTTTTCGGGTTGGCCATCTTTGTCCTTGCAATGTTCGCAAGTGTCGCCGTACTCAAGCGGGCCCCCCGCCAGGTCCTCCCCTTGGGAGTGCTCGTCCTGTATGCCGTGGGGAGAAGCATCGGCATTCCGTCCGCGGAGCCCCGCTTCATGCACATGGAGGTCGCCTGGGGCATTGTGATGCTGGCCTGTGCTCTGTCCGCCGGCCTTGCATCGGGCAATCGCACCGCCGTCATCTCCGGATTTGCCGCAGCGCTCGGCCTCCTGGCATTCAACGTCGTCAGCTACAACGCAAGCATCGTGAAGCGTCACTCCGCCCTGCTCGGCCGCGATGCAGTGGACCGCGAGGCATTCGATCGCATACAGTCGGCGGCCGCGAAGTATCCTGCCGCCCATGTGATCCTGATCAACGACCAGGAAGGCATGTGGTCGGCGCGGGCTATGCTCGAGCTTGCCGGATTCAAGAAGGGGAGCTTTGAAATCCTGCCCACGATCGGTAATTTTCCCTCCACCGACGTTCTGCATGATTTTTCAGCCTGCCCGGTCAGCGCCCAGGTATCGCGCCTTGCCACGAGTTTGCAAGTGCAGCTGGGATATCCGGCGGGATGCACGGTATCGACCTTCGGCCGCGATCTCGCGTGCGAAAGCAGAGACTATCAGATGTCTGGCCGTCCCAACGCTGCTGCGTGGTCTGCCTACCTCGATCAGGTGACGAACGAATGGCTGCTTCGTCCGCCATTGATCGACGAAGTGCCGGTGCTGCCCGGCCAACCTCTCGTCATCATCGCCTGGCGTGATCGTCTCTCCGTTCCCTATGTCGATGCTCTGTCCAACGAAAGCGAATTGCCGCCTGAGACTCAAGTCACACACTGAGCCGGTTACCGAGGACATCAATTGACTCAATTTCTCGAAACATGGCCTAGCTGCACCGCTGGTTTTAGATTTCCGCGCCGGAAGCTCCGCGTATAAAATGTTGGAATTACCTGAATTTTTCCAGCCAGAGTCAATTAAAACCGTCGCCGATGCGCGAATCGAGCGCCGTCCCCCAGGCGATTCGATCTTTGAGCCGTAACCTGAAGCACTGCTGCTAGGAGATGCTTGCCCAATGGAAGACACCGATATCTATGCGAAGCTCACCCCCATTTTCCACGACGTCTTCGACGACGACGAGATCGTCGTTACCCCCGAATTGTCCGCCAAAGACGTGGACGGCTGGGACAGCCTCAGCCACATCCGCCTGATACTCACCGTGGAGAAGGCCTTCAAGATTAAGTTCTCCACTTCGGAAATCGGCAAGCTGGAAAAGGTCGGCGACCTGGTGGCACTGATCAAGGCGCGGGCGTAGGCAATACTCCGTTCGATGTATACGTTCTTCGATGGGGCGGATGCTAGTATCCATGCAAAGAAACCCGGCGATTGTGGATAAACAAGGGAGAAAAATTTTCCAATGAGCTCACTTTATGCGGAACTGCAATGGTTGCCGCGTGCCCCTCAGGACTTCTCTGAGAGAGTGAAGGCGTTGGGGAGTTCTTCACAACCCCTGGGCCGCGAGATACAGGCTCTGGCCCTGCATGGGCTGGACATAAACCAGCTAACCCGGCTGGCCAAGGCCATGTCGAAAGCGCTCTCGAGAGAAGAGTCGCTGGATCCGCTGGTTCCCTTTCGCCTGGCCGTTCTCAGCAATTCGACCATCGATCTGGTGGTGCCGGCGCTGGTGGCAAGTGCGGCTCGGCACGGAGTGGCGCTTGAGATCATCCAGCCCTCCTATGACCAGGTAGCGCAAGAGGCGCTGACTCCGGACTCCAAGGTCAACAGCTCCCGGCCCGATGCCGTACTGCTGGCGCTCGACTATCGCGCGCTGCCGCTCAAGCTGTCACTGGGAGACGCCGAGAGCGCATCGGCCACAGTGCAGGGCGCAGTCGGATATCTGCGCGCACTTCGCGACGGTATCAAGGCCAACTCCAGCGCCATTTGCATCTTTCAAACCTTTGCGCCGCCGGTGGAGTCGCTCTTTGGAAGCCTGGACCGCGCCCAGCCCGGAACACTCCGATGGCTGATCGACAAGATCAATGCCGAGCTGGCGGAGTTTGTTCCCGGCTCGGGCGATGTGCTGCTGGACGTGGCCGCCCTCGCCGAAACCGTCGGCCTCGCCAATTGGCACAACACGCAGCTTTGGAACATGGCCAAGTTTTCTTTCTCCGATGAATTCGTGCCGCTATACGCCGACCACGTAGCGCGTACCGTCGCGGCCATCCGGGGCAAGAGCCGCAAGGCGCTGATCCTGGACCTGGATAACACAGTGTGGGGTGGCGTGATCGGGGACGATGGCCTGGAGGGCATCAAGATTGCGCAGGGAGACGCCACGGGCGAGGCGCACCTGGCCGTGCAGCGGCTGGCGCTGGACTTGCGTCAACGCGGAATCGTGCTGGCCGTCTCTTCGAAGAATACCGACGAGGTGGCGCGAACGCCCTTCCAACAGCATCCCGAAATGCTGCTGAAGCTGGATCACATCGCCGTCTTCCAGGCGAACTGGAACGACAAAGCCACCAACATCCAGGCCATTGCCGAAGAACTGTCGCTGGGGCTCGATGCGATGGTCTTTCTTGACGACAATCCCGTAGAGCGGGGACTGGTTCGCAAACTCATCCCGCAGGTCGCGGTGCCCGAACTGCCTGAAGATCCGGCTTACTATGCGCGGACGCTCGCCGCGGCCGGCTATTTCGAAGCAGTGGCCTTCGCGACCGAGGATCTGAAGCGGGCAGGCTTCTACCAGGACAATGCCAAGCGTGCCAGCCTGCAAAAGCAGGTGGGCGGCGTAGATGCGTATCTGGCCTCGCTGGATATGACCATCACCTTCCAGCCCTTCGACGCGACCGGCCGAGCACGCATCGTGCAACTGATCAACAAATCCAACCAATACAACCTGACCACTCGCCGCTACACCGATCCCGAGGTCAAGGCGGCAGAAGACGATCCCGAAGTCTTCACGCTGCAGGTCAGGCTGGCGGACATATTCGGCGACAACGGCATGATCAGCGTCATCATATGCAGGCCGACAGCCGAGGGCGTGTGGGATATCGACACCTGGCTGATGAGCTGTCGCGTCCTGGGACGCAGGGTGGAGCACATGGTTCTGCGCGAAATTCTGAAACATGCGCGGGCAGCCGGGATCCACACCATCACCGGCACGTATCGCCCAACCGACCGCAACAAGCTGGTCGTAGATCACTATGCCAGGCTCGGATTTACGCAAAGCCATGGAGATGACTCCGGCTTGACCCGGTGGGAGCTTCCGGTGGAGGGAGCGGAACCGGAGAGTGCACCGATGAAGGTCGTTTCACACGGCTTCGCGACGCGGGAGACATCGCTTGCCTGATCCCATTGAATCCAGCAAAGCAGGAAGCCAGGAATCAGGGAAAGTGAAGCTGCGAGACTGGATTTTGCTGCCCGTCATCAGCCTGCTCACGATTTGTCTGATCGCAGTCGCCGTCGAATTGACCGCCCGGCATCTCTTTCCGACGCCAAAGACGAACGAGTTGAACTGCCTGATCTTGAATGACCCCTCGACCGGGGTGCGCGCAGTTCCCAATTCCACCTGCGTTGACCAGACGTCTGAAAGTAAACCCGTCGTGTACAAGTACAACAGCTGCGGATACCGCGCCGGGATGGCGTGCAGCCTCAAACAGCCGGGAACCTTCCGCATTGTGCTGATGGGATCTTCCTTTGCCGAAGGTCTGTATGTGAAACGGGAGCAGACCTTCGCGGCGGTACTGCCCGCTGAGCTCTCCCGCGACACCGGCAGAAAAATCGAACTCTATAACGAGGGAATGCATTGGGGAACACCGCGCAGCGTCGATCTGCGCTTCAATCAAGTGGTCGCGGCCCAACCCGACATGATTCTCTGGGCGTTGACTCCGTTCGACATTCAGAATGTCTCTCTTTTGCTGCCGTATATTCCACCCAGCCAGCTCCTCACGAAGGAAGCGGCTGCGCCTGCCCGGGCCGGGAGCTCGCAAAATTTCGTTCACCGCACCCTGGCTGTACTCACCTCCAAATCGATTCCTGAACTCGCGCGCGGCGCCTGGCGGCGGATGCTGGACGGGTTCGGCGACACTCGAACATCATTCCTTTTGCAGCATTATCTGTATGAAAGCCCAAGCCAATATGTGAAACATTTCCTGATGCAAGGGGACGATGCAGAGTTTCTGAGGGTCAATCCGAACCCGCGGTGGCAGAAAGAGCTGCGCGAGTTCGCCGGCTATGACGCCGATCTCGAAGCGAAGGCACACGCTGCCGGCATTCCTTTCGTCGTCGTGCTTCTGCCCGACCGGGCGCAGGCCGCGATGATCTCCATGGGCCAGTGGCCGAATGGCTATGACCCGTACAAGCTTAGCGACGATTTGCGCTCTATCGTAGAAAGCCACGGCGGAACCTATGTCGATATCCTGCATGGCTACCGCACCATCCCCAATCCTGAGCAACATTACCTCCCGATGGACGGCCACATCGATTCCGTTGGCCACCATATCGTCGCTGATCTGATGGCCAAGGGACTTACCAGCGGCTCCGTGCCCTTGCTCAGCACAACCGCCGAGCAACGAGCTGTCTTGGAAGCAGGCAAGTAGTCATGGATGCAGCTTCCATCCAGTTTGTGCTCTTCGGATTGATCGTGGCCATTGTCTCGAACTTTAGCCGCGCGCGCGCCTGGCGCTCGAGTGTGCTGCTGATAGCCAGCTTCATCTTCCTGGGGCTGCTGGCTCAAAATCCAATCGTCTTCCTGCCGCTGATCGGATTTCTCCTGCTGGGATACGTCGGGCTTGTAATGGTGCAGCGCGGCTGGTCTCGATTGCAGGCCGGGATCGTCCTTTCCATCATTCTGGCTTATCTGTGGCTGAAGAAGTACACCTTCCTGCCCGAAGGCTCTTTTCTCAGCTTTCCGTACTTCACTCTTGGCCTTTCCTACATCTTTTTCCGCGTGCTGCAGCTGATCATCGAATCCGCCGATACAGGCGTTCAACGCAGCATTGGACCAGGCGCGTACCTGACCTACACTCTCAATTTCACCACCTTTGTTTCCGGTCCCATCCAGGGCTACGACCAGTTCGCGCGGGATCAGTTTGCCGAGCAGCCGATCCCACTGGGCGCGGACGTAATCGGTATGCAGGTGGAGCGCATCATCCGCGGCTTTTTCAAGGTCAACGTGCTGGCCATGCTGCTCAATATGGCGCGCGTCGATGCCGTTGCGCAGATGTATCAGCCGCTGCCCGTTGCCCTCAAGCTCTATCCGGCCTTCCGGCTCTCGCTGCTCTACCCCTTCTTTCTCTACTGCAACTTCTCCGGATATATCGACATCGTGATCGGCCTGGCTCGCCTGATGCGGATTCGTCTGCCGGAGAACTTCGACCGCCCATTCACGGCTGCTTCGGTTCTGGATTTCTGGAACCGCTGGCATATCACGCTGTCGAACTGGCTCAAGACTTATGTCTACAATCCGCTGCTGATGGTGCTGATGCGGCGTGTTTCCTCCGTATCGGTCCAGCCTTTCCTCGGTGTTTTTTGCTTCTTCGTGACCTTTTTCCTGGTGGGCGTCTGGCACGGCCGCACGTCGGAGTTCATTATGTTCGGCCTGCTCACCGGGGCAGGCATCTCCATCAACAAGCTATGGCAGGTAGAGTTGACGCGGAGAATGGGTCGAAAAGGCTACCGGGCCTTGGCCGCAAATCCTGTATACACGGCTTTCGGGCGCGGCCTTAACCTTACCTGGTTTGCATTTACACTCTTCTGGTTCTGGGCGAACTGGAAGGAGATCGACACCATTTTTGCCGCTCTCAGCGTGCTTCAATGGCTGGGCGTCTGGCTCGCGATCTGGCTGTTTGCCACCGCGCTGCTGACAGCATGGGAGTGGCTGCGCGCGTTACTGCTCTCGATGAGCACCTCAGATGGACCCGTGCTTACCAGCCGCTATGCGCGCGTCGTCTATGCCACCGCTCTCGGCCTGATAGCGTTTGTGATGACGGTGTTGCTCAGCCAGCCGGCGCCGGACATCGTTTACAAGGCGTTTTAACGCATTTTCAGAAGTGCTTTGATGTCGCGGGTTCAGGCTCCGCGCACCGGCTCTTGAACGGAACGGGCGCGTTGAGGTCAGCTCCTCGCTCACACCATTTGTGAAAATGCTTTAAGCCTGAACCAGTTCAACCAGCAGATTTGCTTCGGTCATAAGCCAGGCAATCTCTCTCATCTCAAAGGCCACTGCGGGAACCGGGCCGCTGAGCAGAAAGGAACCTTGTTCGACGAGGTGATCGATTGCGGCTTTCATATCCGGAACCTGGTAGCAGATGTGATAGGTGCTTCCACCTTTTTTCAAGATGCGATCGATCGGCGATTCAGGGCCTAGCGGGGCAACCAGCTCCAGCACCGTATCTCCTTCGCCGCGGCTTAGAAAGCAGACGGAGACTTTCTGGATAGGATCGTCGAAGGGGCCGGATGTTAAGTCGTAATCGAAGAGATTTTTATAAATTGGAATGGCCGCCTGTAAGTCGCGAACCGCAACACCGACGTGGTGAATCGTAAACTTTTCCATTGCCGATCCTATCTCCATTCTTGAAGCAGTTCTTATCTTCCGCGACTTTGCGGAGAAATTCAGGAGACCGATTCTGATGTCCTTATGAATGATGCCATGCCACTTCGCAGAAGGGGCAACTTAACGAGACCATCGTCGAATAGCCGCAAAAAAATCCTTGTATAACTAATTACCAGCGGAACTCATGTCCAACCATTCAGGAAAAACACGTCTGGCCTACCTCCTCAGTCGATACCCGGCTGTGTCCCATACGTTCTTCCTGAAAGAAGTTCTGGGCCTGCGTCAGCTCGGCTTCGAGATCGAAACGGCGTCCGTCAATCCGCCCGATCGCCCCATCGCACAACTGCCCCCCCGCGAAGCAGAGGAAGCCGCCCGCACTTATTGCCTGAAGCAGTGCGGCCTGTCGGAAATTCTTCTCGTGCTCGTGACTGTTACGTTTGCGCACCCTGGTGTCGCCCTTCGCGGCTTCAAGGCCGCAATGAGCCTGGGCGGCTGGGATCTCCATCGCAAGGCCTACGCCTTCTTTTATCTCATCGAAGCATTCCTGCTCGGCCGCTGGATGCGGAAGCGGGACCTGCATCATCTCCACGTTCACTTCGGCGGCCCGGTCTCAACCGTAGCCATGCTGACGGCAGAGGCATGGGGTCTGGATTATTCGCTCACCATTCATGGGCCGGAAGAGTTCTACGAGGTCGAAGCCAGCTATCTGCCCCGCAAGATCGAACGGGCCAGGTTCATCTTCTGCATCAGCGATTTCTGCCGCAGCCAGCTCATGAAATACTGCACCCCCGCGCATTGGAGCAAGATGCATGTCGTCCGGCTCGGCGTCGATACTGAAGAATTCAAGCCTGTTTCCCGACAAGCAGCGTCGCCCATTCAGATCGTCTGCGTCGGCCGCCTGGTCGCCGCCAAAGGGCAGCACATTCTCCTCCGCGCGTTCTCTTACCTGCGCTCGAAGGGCCATGCCGTGCACCTCACGTTGATCGGAGACGGCCCAGATCGCGCCAGCCTGGAACGCGAGGCAGCCGAACTTGGACTCGTCCCGCACGTCACTTTCTGCGGTGCGCTCAATCACGATCAGACCCGCGAACAGATCTCCCAGGCCGACCTGTTCGCCCTGGCCAGTTTTGCCGAGGGCGTCCCCGTCGCATTGATGGAGGCCATGGCCATGGGCATTCCCTGCATCAGCACGAATGTAGCCGGCATCCCCGAGCTCATCCGCGACCACGTCGACGGTCTGCTGGTCGCGCCTTCTTCGGTCGAGGCCTTCGGCATCGCGATGGAATCTCTCGTCCAGGACAGCGCGCTCAGAGAGCAGTTCGCCGCCTCAGCCCGCGCTCGCGTCATCGAGAGTTACAATCTGGCCCACAACGTAAGTGTATTGGCGTCCACCTTCGAAAGCTGCCTGCGATGAGAGCGTGGCATACACGCCCGAACTAGACGACTCCCGCTATCTCCCTATCCAGCGCGGAGGCCATGGTCCAGGCTGTTCGCCGTTCGAGCCATATCTCCTGCGTATTCGATTGTGCAAACTGAATGGCGTTCTTCACCATCTTCGCCACTTTTTCACGATTCGATGCCAGATCGACTAAGGCCGCGGTCATAGCGTCAGCGTCGAGCCAGGGAACCACGATGCCTGCTCCGCTCTCAAGCAATTCCCGGTAGTAGTAAGTGTCGAAAGCCAGATAGGGAATTCCGGCAGCCATCGCGTCCAGTGCGCTCCTCGGCGTGTCTTCTCGGAGCGGCGCAGCCAGCAGGAGATGGAAGGTATAAAGCACGCGAAAAAACTCCTGGCTGAATGGCAGCGCGCCGTGGAAGGTCACGAACTGGTCCGCGTTGAGTTCATGGGAAAGAGCGCGAAGGGAGTCACTCTGTTCTCCTCCGCCGATGATATCCAGCGTAATGTTCGCTCCGGCCTGTCGTGCCGCTGCCGCCGCCCTCAGGCAGCGATCGACGCCTTTGTACGCGGTAAGCCGCCCGAAGTAGACGAGCCTCAAAGGCTCCGATGGATCGGAAAGAGCATCCAGTTTGCGCTTCGCGCTCTCGTTATCGATGATATTTTTCTCGCTATGGGAGGCGTCGAGAAAGGCTTTCACATTCGGCCTGCCCGCTCCGAAATCCGCCGCCATCTTTTTCCCTTTAAGCAGGACCAGCGAACAGAATCTCGCGGCTACCCAGACCTGCAGGGAGCGCGCCACATCGTACACGTATTTGCACAGCAAATAGCTTTTGCGCGACCAGTCGCCATTGCGATAGCTCATCGCGGCCGAGTTGCGATAGTCGATGTCGACCACGAACACCGTCCGCCGTTTCTCGATCAATCCGAACACGATCGACGCAAACTCGAACGGCAGCCACACGTCCCAGGAAAGACCGCTGTGGATGCAGAAGCTCTCCTTTGCCAGCCTGGAAAGAGCTTTCATCGTGGGCTTGAAAAGCAGAAGTTTGTCCCTGGTGGAGAGCGCCGCATCGTCGGTGAATAACGTATGGAAACCGATTTGCTCCGTCCGCTCGTCGATGACTCCGTATCCCTGCTTGCCTGCTTCGTAGGCTCCCTGGGACATGCCGGGCGACGCGATGAGCAACAGCTCCGCATCGTCTCCGATCCTCGATCGCATCATCCGCAGGTGTTCCGCAAATGCGCTCTCCACGGCTACCCGCTGGCTGTCGAGACGGAAATGCCGCACTGGCAGCACCATCGTGTATTTGTGCGCTCGGCTTGTCATCCGGACTTGAGTCTATCGTAGGATCGCACCGGTCACGATAAGAGACTTCGCGAAAACAGCGCGTGGCCGAAGACCCGGGAGAAGCGGCAAATCCTTCGGTAGGGACGCTCCCAGTTCGCGGCCGGACCGGCAGCGCGGCGCCATGCGGCGCCGAGGAGCATTTCAATCGACAGCCGTAAACTTTCGGCGTACCAGGCCAACCGCGCCGCCCATGGCAAAGACGCAAAGCAGCGGATCACACGGCAAGCGAAAGCGTGGCTTTGCGATGGTCGCCGCCGAGCTCAGCACCACCAGGCTCAGCGCCGCGATAGTCAGCCACGACAGGACATGCCTGCGATAGATGAAGAGCCCCAGCAGCCCGAAAATCATGATCGGCAACAAGGAGTCGGCGGCTATATGGCCAAGCAGCCCCAGCTGTAGTCCCTGGGTTCTCGGCTTGCCCTCGGAGTCGAAAACGGCGATCGCGCGCAGTACAAACAGCTCGGCGTAGCGGCCGGGATGCGCATGAATCCATGCCTTCGCCTTGGTCTGCTCCTCGTGGTCGAGATGAACCTCGCCCTTCGTCGGATCGCCCGTGATCGACACCCAGTTGCCGGAGCGGGGCGTCGCCTGATCGTTGGCTCCCAGCTCCAGGTTTTGTCCTCCGTTCGTGGCTAATGCGAAATCGTGGAGAACCAGCTCATTGCGCGTCATCCACGTCACCGCCGGTGCAAGTCCGACGATCAGGACGATGACCGCAATCCTGAAATGCTTCTTCACCGCAATAGCCACTGCCGCCAGAAAAGCCACCGGAGCAAAGGTGGTCGTCGCGGCTCCGGCAATGCCGAAAGCAATTGCCCCGGCCACCGCCAGTCCCGCCCGGTCGCTCCGCATTGCCTGCCAGCACCACCACACGCCGAGAGTGAGCGCGACCGTGGTCAGGGCGGTCGGATAGATCGTCGTGCTGGCGTAAGCCAGCGCCGGATGAAACGCCGCCAGCGTCGCGCCCAGGTTTGCCGCGAGCGGGCTCAATCCCAGAGCGCGGCCAAGCCAGCTGCAGGCAAAGGGCAGCAACGCCAGCAGCAGGGCCTCCGCAATCTCCACCATTATGGGATGATGGCCAAAGATGGCATAGATCAATCCGATAAAGACGGTCTGGCCCGGAGCGCGATACGCCGTGTAATACGTCACATTCTTAAAGCCAAGGCCATGTGCGATCGACGTGCCGATGTTGTCGTAATCCTGCTCGTCGTAAAAGCGCTCGTGGTTCCGCGTTCCGGCAATCAGGACAAGGCGGAGCAATGTCCCCGCAATCGCCAGAGTCAGCGGCCATCGATCGCTACGGATGCAGGACAGGCAAAATCGAGTCAGCTGCTTCAAAGACACTCTCCTTCACATTGCGGATGAACGGACTGACACACCCTCATCCTATCGAGTTGGCAGATTGAGGCGGCAGATCCAGTGAACTTCAATCATTCAGTCGTAATGACCATCATTATGCTTGAAGAAAATGAAAATTTTCGAGCATTCTCACTTGATCGGCCTCCGCCACGCTCTCAGGCCGCCTCATCGGGCGGAATGAATTCGATTGCTTATCGGCCCGGCGGCATCGAGAATAGGGCTTAAAGTGGAACCGCTGTGAGCAGGAAAAAAGATCATAGACTGTTACGACTTGAATCAAAATGTCGAAAACCGCCGAGAAATGTCTACGCTAAAGGTACTTCTGACGCATGCCGCCTGTGATCTCGCAGCCTTCGCAAATTGACGCCTCCATCGTCATTGTCTCCTTCAACACATGTGGCGTGCTGCGCGAGTGCCTGGAGTCCATCGAGCGCGGATCCTCCAGCCTGCAAGTCGAAGTCGTGATCGTCGATAACAATTCGTCCGACGGCTCGCCCGAGATGATCGAGCGGGATTTTCCCCAGGTCCGCCTCATTCGCAGCAAAGTGAACCTCGGATTCGGCGCCGCCAACAACGCCGCCCTGGAGAGCTGCCGCGGGCGATACATCGTGCTGCTCAACTCCGATGCGTTTCTATGCGCCGATTCCCTGCGTCTCGCCGTACAACACATGGACGAAAATCCCAGGGCCGGCCTCGGCGGCGGCAGACTGGTTGGGCGCGACTCTTCATGGCAGCCATCGGCCCGCATGTTTCCATCTATCCTGAGCGATCTCACCGTCATGACCGGACTCGCCTCCCGCTACCCCAAGTCGCGGCTCTTCGGCCATTTCGATCGCACCTGGGCCGACCAGTCGCTCGCCAGCGAAGTCGACTGGGTGCCGGGAGCCTTCTCCATCATCCGGGCCGAGGTTATCGGCAAGCTCGGATTCTTCGATCCGGCCTTCTTTCTCTATTCCGAAGAGGTCGATCTTTGCCGCCGCATCAAATCCGCCGGCTATCAGATCTGGTACTGGCCGGATATTACCGTCATCCACATCGGTGGCGAATCTTCCCGCCAGGTCAAGTCCCTCGAGATGTCGTCCGCCGGAGCCCAGCTCGTGCTCTGGCGTATGCGCAGCACGCTGCTCTACTACCGCAAACACCATGGCGCGAAGGCATGGCTGGCCAAGAACATGGAATTGGCTCTCTATCGCCTTACCGCTCTTCGCAATGGCCTTGGTAAAGACCCGCGCCGCGCCGCGCGTGCGCGGGAATATAAAAATCTGGCCTCGCTCATGCGTCGAGCCTGGCAAGACACGCGGGGCGGCCGTGTATCGCCGCCGCGGCCGTGGTAACCTCTCGGCAGCCCGCATGAAACGCGCTCTCAAGACCCTGCTCGGCCGGCCTCTCTCCCGTCTGCTGCGCCTCAGCAGCCCGCTTCGCGTCAACCTCCGGCGTATCTACGCCCATGCGTCGCTCGCTGCCGATCTCTCCCATCCGCTTCCCGGGTCCGCCGTGCTGCTGGGTAGAATCTGCGTCTACGGCACGCACAACATAGAAATCGGCGAGGATGTTCTCTTCTATCCCGATGTTCACCTCGAAACCCAGGGAGATGCGGTGATCCGCATCGGCAATGGATGCGTGATCTCTCGCGGAGCCCACATCGTAGCCATGGCCGGCATCACCGTAGGGCCCGGAACGCTGATCGGGGAATACGCCGGCATCCGCGACGCCAATCACCAGCGCAGCGAAGGCGCAAACATCCGCGACTCGGGGCACACGGCCAGGCCAATCCACATTGGAAGCCAGGTCTGGATTGGACGCGGAGTAACCGTGCTCGGCGGAGTCACGATTGGCGATGAGGCCACAGTCGGCGCGAATGCCGTCGTCACCCGCGATGTCCCTGCGAAGACAGTGGTCGTGGGCATTCCGGCCGCGCCCATCGCCTCCAGAACGATCGCGAATGAGCGCAGCGCTCAGCCGGCTCCGTAGCAGAGCAACCGAAAGGTGCTGCGTACCTCTCACTCAGGAGGCTACGAGCTATAGTTGGCAACAACCCGCACCACTTTGCCTTTTGCGGAAAGTTCCATGAACTCCGCCGTGCGGGTCGCCTTTTGGTTGGTATAGCAGAGCACGATGCTGCTTAGGCCCCAAAGCACATCCTCCAGACGAAACTGCAGCTCCGGATAGGCCTGCAGCCCCCTCTCAAAGTAAGCTCTGAGGTCGGCCTTCCCGATAACTTTGCCGTCAGGCCTGCCCAACAGCTGAGCCGCCGCCGGCGATGTCAGCTCGATCCCATCCTCATAATGCGTCATGATCCGGTCCAGGTCATGAGCGTTCCACGCCGCAACCCAGTGGTTGGCCAGCTCCCACGCTTCGTCTCGCGTCATTGCCTCTTCTCCGGTGGACTCAGTAGGCCATCTCAAGAAAACACCAGGGACGCATCTTTCTACGCCTGGTCATGGCTCCGGCCAACCACCGGAGACGACATCGATGGGTGGAGTCTACCGCCCAAACACAAGGTGAACAAAGGATCGGACATAACCGGCAACGTCCTGTGGATGCTGCCGTTTCCGTTTGACCGGAGCAGCGCTCGAATCAGCCGGTTCTTGCGGCTGCCCCACTGCCATCTCCGTAGAGCGAGCGGCAGGCTCCTGGGCCGTAGACGGAGCGGGCGAAACAGCGGCTGGCGGCGCTTCTGCCATCGCAGGAGGAGGGGTCGCAAGCGCGACCGACTGTCGAGGCACGGCTGAAGCAGGCGAGCTGGCGGCGGGAGCCGGATTGGAGCGAACGGCAAATTGCGCGTCGCAGCCACAGCCCTCATCGGAGGTCTGCATCTTGCCGTCGGAAAACCTCTCGCTGAGTCCGCCAAGGACGCGGAACGACCCATCGCCGATAAGCTGGCTGACACGAAAGTACGTCCCCGCCGGCGAGCTCCCTTGCAGGCAAAGATCCCCGTGCTGGTTGGTCACAATCTGCAACGCGCCGGCGTTCCGCTCCGAGGAGTCGCTGCTCAGCTCCACGCGCCAGTCCGGGGTTAAGACTTCATCCCCCATCTTCATGGGAAACGGCTGCTGCGCTCCGCCTGCCTGAAACGCCAGCATGATGCCCGCGTTCCCGTTGGCCGTTAATATCTGCAACTGCGAGCGGGGACACATCACCATCGATCCGCCGCGCTCGAAGTCCACTTCCATGCTCTGCGCCATCGACTCCAGGCGGGTGCCGTTGTAGAGCAAAAACCGGTCTCCCATCAGCCGCATCGTGCCGGTGACAATGCCGTTCTGCGAGATCAGATCGGCCACCGGGATGCTTTCCGGCTCGAAAGACCCGGACGCACGGCGCACCGTGGCCAGAACGCAAAGCGAAAGCAGACCCACGGTAGCGCCAATGCGCCACCACATCCCTGTCGAGCCGTACTTTTGGTCCGCATCGCGCATATTCTTGCCACCTCTGGTCGTGCCTGTCAGCCTTAGCTGTTCGCTGCCGGAGCGTCTCCGAACCAGCGCGAAATCTCCAGTGCGGCGCGCCGGATTGCCGCCCACTCCGCATCCACCGCCGCCAGTTTCTCATTCAGAAACTCAGTAGACGGGGGAGCCGGTGCTGTGGTCCCGCGCACTCCCGGATGCCTTTCCAGGCGCGAGATCACCTCCAGGCGCTGCTGGTCGAACCAGTGCTCGATCTCTTTTCCGGTCCGCTCGATCCGCGCCCACGACTCGTTCAAGGTGCGCAGATGCTCGCGGAAATTCTCCGGGGATGAAAGAACAGGGGCTGCCGAAGCCGCCGGAGCGGTCGAGGCTGCCAGTTCGAAAGGAGCGGTGGAAGGCGAAGGCGCCGAGGGTGGCTCCCGCAACGGCTCAAGCTGGGTCGCGGTCGGAAACTGCGCCGTCTCGATCAGTCTGTCCGTGCCGGCGATCGTCCCCGCGTCAGCGGTAGTTTGAAAACTCTGCAAGGCAAATCCTTCCTGCGCTGGTTGCATTAACCGGTCCTGAAAACGTGGACGCGGCCGAAGATAGCCATCGTCTTCATTCAAACGAAGCGTGCTGTAAGCGCGGCGCGGGCCAACCTCTTCCCCATCTTCGTCCTCGTCTCTGCGCCGCTGCAGCCGGTTCCAGGCGAAGACCGGCAGCGCCAGAACGAAGCCGATGGCCAGCGCGTCGGAAACCGGCACCGCCCGCGGATAGCGACGCGCCAGCAGCCCGTTGGTTCCGATGCCGTAGAGCATCGCCGTCGAGATCACCGACAAACTCATCCATCCCATCCAGTACACCTCCCGGCGTCCGACTCTCAGCTTGAGGCGGCGCCGTTCCAGCAATCCCCAGGTCAACACAATGCCCCATACACCCAGAAATACGTAAAGAAACAGCCACGTATTGTGCAGCCGCTCGCGAAGGAGCTCCGCCGAAACCCGGACCGACACCAGTAGCTGTGAGAAATGAAATCCCTGAGATCCGAACGAGCCCTGTTCAAGCTGCGAAGAGAACCAGATATGGCCGCCGGGTGCGCCATTGGCGAGGATCAGGAGAGCGATCGCGAGCGCGCCCAGGAGGGCATAGCAGACTGACCGCGAAAGTACCAAGTTCTCAGAATTTTCCACCGCACCGTACCTGACTCGCGCTGTCCGACCGGACCCTGACGCACTTCCCCCCAACTAATCCCTGAAACACCAAAAATCTTAGGAACCAGGAGCAGATCAGAACTACAGGCCAAACCAGCAGGAGCGTGTACCGTATTGATCGGCGCATTCTCCGATTACTTTAAGGGGTACAACAGTTACATTTTCGTTATCATCGCACGGAAACTCATGCCGGGCCAATAACTTTTTCCACACTTTTATTGCCTGCAAAGCTACCCATTCGGGCTAACCCATAATCCGATGCGTCGCTTCCCTGCCCAGCCGCGCCCGGCGCAGAAAAGAAAAACGCCGGAGATCCAGGAGATCTCCGGCGTCGGATTGATGCGATTGAGGTTAGAAGTCGTAACGCAGCGAGAACTGCATCCGCCTCGGGGTAGTAAGCAGCACGCTCGCCACGCCCAGGTTACCGCCGGTCAAACCCGACCCAATGCTGCTGGGGTCGAACCGGACGGTGTTTGTTACGTTGTACACTTCCCACGCGAACTTCAGAGCGCCATACTCACGCAGCTTCCAGGATTTGGCCAGCCCCGAGTCGGTGTCGTAGTAGCCGTCGCCGCGGAAGTTGTTCCGTTCGCCCGCCTCACCCGGATATGGAAGCCGGACCGGCGATCCGGTGGCCACCCCCGAATTGATAGCGTCCGGATTGTCGAAGAACTGCGGGTTTCCGCTCGAGTCAAAGTGCCGGCGCAGCTTGACCTTGGCAGTCGTCACCGCAAAGCTTTCGATCTGCCAGTCGGTCGTCCATCCCGGTTCGAACAGTGAGAACGGCAGTCCACTGGTCGCACGGGTGATTCCGGACCATTGCCAGCCTCCGATGAAAGCGTCGGCAACACCGTTGACGCCGCCCAGGAAGTGTTGTCCGCGCCCGACTGGAAGTTGATACACCCAGTCGAGGGTGAGGAGATGCGTCGTATCGAAGTCCGACACGCCGCGATTCAGATACGGCTTCCAGGTGTTGATGATGTCGCTGAAGGAGCCTGCGACATTGTTTGCGGCGGTGGAAAACTCCGTCGCGCGCTCCGCGTCCGAACCCATGTCGATCGACCGCGAGAAGGTGTAGCTGAGATCGGCCTGCAGACCGTGGCTACTCGGGTGACGCAGGGTGATCTGGCCGGCGTTGTAGTAGCTCATGCCGATTGTCGACTGGGCGTAGAGCGACGAGAACTGATCCTGCCAGAACTTCGACTGATAGCCCGCCGGGCACCCATACGCGCAGTAGAAGTCGATATCGGAGAGCGACGTTGTCGCACCATACTGCGCGCGATACGGCGCCCACTCCGCAGCGTAGATGTTTTGAGTTGCAGAGTGACCAGTACCACTGTAAATCTGATTCCCGTTATTGTCGTAGAGCGCGACGTTCGCATTATTCGCCATGAAAGGAAATACGTTTTCAAAATAAGGAATCGTCGGCACGGTGGCTAGATCATTGCCACCGTTGACATCCACCAGGTGCGAAAGCTGGCCGCCCGCGTGGTAGTAGTCGCCACCACCCTGCGGATCGACGTAATCCACCGGCTCCGCCAGATCGAGGCTTTGCAGCAGGTGGCGGCCCAGGCGGCCCACGTAAGACGTTTCCAGCGTGAACCCTCCCGGCAACTCGCGCTGCACCGACAAATCAATCGATTCGGAGTAGGGCGTCTTCTGCTTGCTGTCCAGACCCCAGGTAATGGCGAAGTTCCCTAGTTGAGGGGTGAACGGATACGAGACTGTGCTGGGAAAAGACTGGCTCACAAACGGCAAGTTGCGGCGGCCGGTAAATCGTGGCGATGTTTCATATTTGTTCACACCGGCCGGATCGGTCACTGCCCCGCTCAAACCAAATGATCCGCTCTGATCGAAATTGTTGATAAGACCTTGGCCGTAGTGGTCGTAGAAGATGCCGAAGCCCGCGCGGATGGAGGTCTTGGCGTCCGGCGAATAGGCAACGGCGAATCGGGGAGCGATATTGTTCTTGGACTTCGCCCAGTAACCGGGTTTGCCATAATACGGCCCGTTCGGGGCAAAGTTGAGGTCAGCCTCGTAGACTTGTCCCTGCAGAGCTGCCGATTCACGCTGTTGGTACCAGGTATGCGTGTCGATGGTCGGCGCGATCTGTTGCCCACTGGTCTCCCACGGCGTCTGCAGAAGGGTGTGGCGAATCCCGAACGTCAGTGTCAGATTCGGCAGAGGATGCCAGCTGTCCTGGAGGTAATACTCGAACTCGTTCGCCTTGAAATGGCGCACGATCGTTGAACCGTCTCCGAGCAGCGTTCCCGAAGCAGCGCTGTCCACGTGGTAGTTGTATTGATCGGTTACCGATGGAACCGTTCCAACCAGGTTTGCATACGCGATGCCGTACGAGTTGGAGAATCCTCCATCCACCGGATCCATTCCAATGCTCGACGGATCGGGCGGTTGGCCGCCGAGCCAGTAAGGATTGGAACTGGCGCCATTGTACGAATTCTGATCGGAAGCATGGTTCTGATGGATCAGGCGCCAGTTGCCGCCAATCTGGATATTGTGCTTACCCTTGGTCCAGTTGAAGTTATCGACGATGTTGTTCACCGGCGTGGTGTCGATACTGGTGCGGGTTTCGGCAGTCGTGGTTGAAAGGAAGCGGAAATCGACGTAGTCCCCCGTGCCGATACCACGATTGCTAAAGCCCTGGCGGATGTAACCATAGCGAACATCATTGACCATGTTCGGAGAAATGGTCCACGTGTCGCCAAAGGTCATGCCTTTGGTGTTGTCTTCCAGAACTGTCTGCGCCGGCTGTCCAGGATATTGCTCTGTGCCATTCGTAACGTCCATCTGAAGGTTGCCGCGGGCGAAGATCCGCTGTCTGTCCGAAGGCTGCCAATCAATCCTCCCGATAGTCGTATTCAGACGCTGGGGGTTTGGCGAGGAGAACGAATAGGAGCCCGAGTTCAAACCGTCACCCTCGGTCGTTCCGTTTGCCGCAGGCATGGATTGGAAATACGCCAGGGCGGTCGGATTTGGTCCCGGATTATAGGGATATGCCGAGGAATTGCAGACCTTGCAGCCAGCGTCGAGTTGGGTAATCTGGCTGGCAGTCAGACTTTGGTTCTCGAGCGCTCCCGATGCATTGTCACCCTGGTAGGTGAGAATGCCCTGCTGGTAGGAAGCTGTCGGGTCCGTCTGCGTCACCTGGGTGTTTTCTGCGATCCGCGACCCTTCATAATTTGCGAAGAAGAACAGCTTGTCTTTGAAAATCGGTCCACCGAGATCGGCGCCGAAGATATTCCGGATCAGCTTGCCGGGAATATTGGGAAGACCGCTATTGTCCTCCGCCTGCTTGTTGAACCAATTGTTGGCCACCGTGATCGTAGGCCGGTTGTATTCGTATGCCGCGCCATGAAATCGGTTGGTTCCCGACTTGGTCACCAGGCTCACCTGCGCGCCCGAAGAGCGTCCGGCATCGGCATTGGCATTGCCGGTGGTCACACGAAACTCTTCCACCGAGTCCTGCGTTTCGCGCAGCACTCCAGTAAAAGCAAATCCATTGACCTGGTCGTTATCGTCGACGCCGTCGAGCGTAATGTTGCCCTGGTCGGAACGGCCGCCGTTCACCGCACCGCTGCGGCTATCCTGCATGGCCGGTGTGGGGGGCTGCGGCAGAAAGAAGACGCCAGGCTGCAGCGAAAGCAGATCCGGCACATTGCGTGTCTCGCTGGGGAGTGCCTGGATCATGTTGTTGCCCATCGCGTTGCCGATCGAGGCATCCGTGGTGTTGAGCGTCTGCGCTTCGGCAGAGACGTTGACCACCTGCTGCGAGGCCTGCACCGAAAGCGTAAAGTCGATGGTCGCGGGCTGGTTCACCAGCAGTTCCGCGAACTTCGACTGCGAGCCAAACCCGCTCGCGTTGACTGTGATCGTGTATTTTGCCGGAGGAATCTGGGGAAGCCGATACTCGCCCGCTCCGTTGGAGGTGGCTGAGGTTTTGAAACCTGTTGCACTATCTACGATTTGGACGGTCGCCCCGGGAACTACCGCGCCACTCGGATCTTTGATCACACCTCGGAGAGAGGTGTTGGCACTCTGGGAAAAGCTGTTTGAAGCAAAAGCCACTAACAACAGGACAACTGCAAAACTCCAACAACGTCTGGTCACAATTCCTCCAACAAAGGTTCAACAAAACTGAAACGCCACCGTGGGTTCTGTCGTGAATTTCTCGTGTGATAGGGGGAGCGGAAGCGCTGCCGAGCCACCGGGAGCGAGTTCCTTATTTTGTAGCGGAATTGTAACGATTGCAACCGAAAACTGCACAGATTGGGACGAACTGCGGGGGATTTGTTACGAAGATCAAAAATACCGTGCGTATGGCTCTTGGAAAGCGTTTCGCGAAAACACTCTTTTATTCGTTGAATAAAAAAATGTAATGCGAGCTCACCGCGGCCGGCTCGCTCGACCCTGAAGTACTCTCGCAAATTCCCCTACTGATTGACACCGCTGGCCAGAAATCCGCCGTCGACAACCAGCACTTGTCCGGTCACAAACGAAGCAGCGGCCGATGCCAGATACACCGCCGCGCCGACCACCTCTTCGGTGCGCCCGAAGCGCCCCATCGGAGTCCGCATCAGCAGCTCCTTACCACGCGGCGTGTTATCCAGCAGATCGGAATTGAGCGCGGTGCGAAAGACTCCCGGAGCGATCGCGTTGACCAGCACGCCCTTCTGCGACCACTCCACCGCCAGTGAGCGGGTAAGCGAAGCCACGGCGGCCTTGCTCGCTGCATAAGCCGCTACCTGGCTCAACGCTACAAAGGTATTCAGCGAAGCAATGTTGACGATCCGTCCGTAGCCGCGGTCCAGCATGTGCTTGCCGAATATCTGGCAGGCGCGCAGCGTCCCGGTGAGGTTGGTGTCCATGATCGACGTCCACTCCGCTTCGTCGAAGTCCAGCGTGGGCGCGCGTTTGATCTTGCCCGCGCAGTTCACCAGGATATCCACCTTGCCGAGTTGAGCCACTGTCTCGTCGAGCAATTTCTCAAGCGACGATCGATCCGCAACATCGGAGGACACACGCAGCGCGCGGCGTCCCCTGGCCTCGATCTCGGCAGCCGTGCTCTCCACCTGTTCCACGCGCCGCGCCGATGCGACCACGTCCGCGCCGGCGTCTGCGAAACCCAGGCTGATCGCGTGCCCGATTCCCGATGTGCCTCCTACAACGACCGCAACCTTACCTTCAAGACTCAACACAGATGAACTCATGGATATCCTTACTGTTGCAGTTAGTTGGAACGGCCGAGAAATACGGGGGCGATGTGCCGGTCGAAGAGATTGCCCGTAACATTTTTTGCGATGACGGCTTCGTTCGATTCGAGAAGCTCAAGATAGCGCGAGCCCATCTTCGCAGCGATCTTGAAGCCAACGTGCAGCAGCTGCCGGAAGCTGGCGTTGTAGGCTGGATTCTTCTGATCGTGCCGCAACGCCGACGTAAACTGCTCCGACGTCCATCCGCTCACCTCTTGCGGAGACGGCAGCTTCGCAGGATTGATATCAATCACGGTTGCGTATGGAGCGCACAGCTCCTCGCTATGCGCAAAGGCCTCGGTGTAGATCTCCTTGGCAAGAGCCAGTCCTTCGCCGCCGGCCTCGGCCAGGCCGATCAATTCTTCAAGCCACGTTGTGCCCGCGGTCTTCAGATGTACCCCTGCGTCGAAGTCCTTCATGCACTGGTGTATCGCCGGATAAATCGAAAACTTGTCGCTGCCCGAGTGCACGCTGAGCTTCAAGTTGGCCGGCAATCCATACTGCTTCACAGCGTAACGGATCGCCGCCATATCCAGCGCCATCTCGCGCCCGAACTGCGCCGCGTCGCCGACATAGTCCACGCCCTTGTTGAAACGCCCGCTGAACTTGGGCGCAATCGTCTGCACCGGAATCCCCTCATCGGCAATCGCCGCAAGGATGATCAGCAATTCTGCGGGTGTCTGAGCATAGTCGGTCTCATCCATGGAAACCTCAGGGACGAAATTACCCTTGCCCTTCGCCGTCTCGATCTTGCGATAGACCTTGCCTGCCTCCTGCACGGCAAAAAGAAACTTCGCAGTCGTCTGCTTCAACAGCGCGGGGGTAATCTCGAAGCTCTGCTCGACGCCCTCCAGCCGAACGGCGCCCAGCAGCTCCGAGTGCCGGCCGACGAACGCGTCGATATCGCGCTGCGCGGCAGGCTTCGCGATGTAGTCGGCGACATCGATGGTGTAGAAGTCGCAGGACGCAAGGAAGCGGTCGACGGTCGTGAGATTGATGTGATCCGCGTCGCAGAAGTACGGCTTGATCCAGCCCAGAGCCTTTACCGCCTCATCCGCCGCGACGCGCGTCGCTGCTGGATCGGAGCCGATGATCATGTGTTCGCGGTTCGACTTGTTCCACACCGGAATCACCTCGACGCCGGCCTTCCCAGCCAGAATGCATGCCTCCAGCTGAGCCTTCGCCTGATGCGCGAATCGATCTCCGACGCCAACCGAAAATTTATCCAATACCACCATGCTTCCCCTTTGGATATGCATACCTAGAACCTTCCCCGATAGGCCCACAGCCCCAGCCCCGGATTGCCGATGAAGAAGATCTCCTCGCCACCGACCGTGTTGTAGCCGTGCTGCAGCTTTTCCGGGTCATACTGCGCCATCCTTTTCGCCAGCTCGCCGTATCCGAATCCCACGCCTTCCACTTCCGCGCGGGTCAGATGTCCCGGGCACCACGTAATTTTGAAGCGCCCCTCCGACGATCCATGAATCAAGTGTGCGGCAGCGCTGAGGTCCGCGGCCAGATCGGCATTCTGTTCGACCGCTGCCAGCGTGGCCGGCGTGCCGCGATAGCCGTACTTGCGGATCAGCTTGTCGATGGTCGGGTCTTCGCCGAATTCCTTCACGCCCGGAGCAAGAACGATCAGCTCGGCATCATCCGCCAGCGCCATCCGCGTGCGATAGACAGCCTTGTTCCCCAGCCAGGTGCTGTGGAACTCATGCGGATCGAGATAGACCACGGCCTTCTGAATCGGAGCGTCGAGCATCTCGAAGTTCACCTGCAGGCTCAGGTCCGCCGCGAGATGAAAGCACTCCGCGTCGTCGCCGACATAGATGCCGCGCAGCGCCACACCGCCATCGTCGGCCCTGCCCACCACGGTGAGCACATAAACGATCGGAATCTGGCCAAGGAATCGGTCGGCCGCATAGTTGAGCACGGCCCGCACCGGGTTCTCCGCGCGCCCCATGATGCGCTCCATGCCATACACCGCGCCGAGATAATGGCTGCGGTTGATGCCGTCGACGCCGCCAGAACCCACCAGAATGTTCTTGTTGTAATTGGCCATGCCGATGACTTCGTGCGGCACCACCTGGCCGACCGAGAGCACAAGATCGTATCCGCCGCGCGAGATCATCCGATTCACCTGCGCAGGATACGCATAGTTCAGCTTGCCTTCGGAAACCTCGTGGATGAACTCCGCCGGAACCTCGCCCAGCGTCTCCACATCCGTGCGCCAGTTGTGGACATGAAACAGATCATGCGGAATCGCCCCGTACATGCGCGTCAACTGCTGCGGAGACATCGCCGTATGCGTGCCCAGCGCCGGTAGAATCGCCTGCAGCTGCGCGCCATAATACTGCCACGCGAATCCCGTCAGCTCGCCTGCGCGCGAGTGGAAGCGCGTCATGTCCGGGGGCACCGCCAGCACGCGCTTGCGAGGCCCCAGTTTCTCCAGCGCCTCGAATAGAAGCGCCTTTAACTCCTCAGAGGTGAACTCCGCGTCCGGCGCGCCTTTGGCGAGATACAAACTCATACTGCGAACTCCACTTTCCTGAACCGCGGCGCGAGCACATTCATAATCAGCAGAGCCAGCAGATAAACCGTCGATGCGGTCACAAACAGCGAACCGTAGCTATGCGTGCGCTCCAGAATATGCCCTGTAATGAACGCCAGCAGCGCGCCGCCCACCGAACCGGCCATCCCTCCTATGCCCACTACCGCGCCCACGGCGCTGCGCGGAAACATATCCGACGCCGTCGTGAACAGGTTGGCCGACCAGCCCTGGTGTGCACCGGCCGCAATGCCCAGCAGGATAATCGCTGCCCACTCCGAATGCAGGCTGCCGATCGTGAACACCGGAACCACTAAGCACGCGCAGAACAACATGGCCGCAATCCGCGATCCCTCCGGCGAAAGCCCCAGCTTGCGGAAGGGCGCAGGCAGCCAGCCTCCGCCGATGCTGCCTACCGCCGACATGTTGTAGACGATGACGAGCGGCAGTCCGAGATGCGAGAGGTTAAGGTGAAACTTCGAGCTGAAGTACGACGGCAGCCAGAAGAGATAAAACCACCAGATCGGATCGGTTAGAAACTTGCCGAGCGCAAAAGCCCACGTCTGCCTGTATCCCAGCAGCTTGATCCACGGCACCGATGGCCCCATCTGCGTGGCCGCTTCTTTATAAATGTAGCGAAGCTCCGCGCCGGTCAGCGTGGGATGGTCGGTCGGCTTGCGATAGTTCTTGAACCACCACCCGATCCAGATCAGGCTGAAGATGCCGGTAGTGAGAAATGCGGCGCGCCATCCGAACCTGATCGTCACCCAGGGCACAATCAGCGGCGCGAGAATCGCGCCCACATTTGCGCCGGAGTTAAAGATGCCGGTGGCCAGCGAACGCTCGCTCTGTGGAAACCACTCGGCGATTGTTTTAATGGCCGCCGGAAAATTCCCCGACTCGCCGATGCCCAGAAAGAACCGCGCGATCCCGAACTCGAATGCGGTGCTGGCCAGCGCGTGCCCCATGGCGGACAGGCTCCATATGCCCATCACCATGATGTAGCCCAGCCGCGTGCCGATCTTGTCGACCAGCCGCCCCGCCACCAGCAGGCCCAGGGCGTAGGCAAGCTGAAAAGCGTCGACAATGTAACCGTAATTGATCTCTGTAAGGCCGATGGTGTGCGCCAGCGTCGGCTTCAGCAGCGCAATCACCTGGCGATCCATGTAATTGATCGACGTGGCGAAAAACAGCATCGCGCAGATCGTCCAGCGGACCCGCCCCATGCGGCCGCCGGCGAAACCGCCTGGCTCTTCTTCGATCTGCATTCCGCTCTCGGTCATCTTTTCGCCAGAACTCATTGGGCCGCCCAGGACACGATTCTCAACATCGCGTTATAGCCTATAGGCTTTGCGCACCAGATTGTAAGTAAGATCGCGCGCTACCTCGAACGCCTCGTCTTCGTCCAGGCGATGTTCCACTACCAGCCGGGCCAGGTAAGCGCAATCGATGCGCCGCGCAACATCGTGCCGCGCCGGGATCGACAGGAATGCGCGTGTGTCGTCATTGAAACCCGCAGTGTTGTAAAAGCCCGCGGTCTCGGTCACGCTCTCGCGAAAACGCAGCATACCCTCCGGGCTATCGAAGAACCACCACGGCGGCCCCAGCCGCAGGCAGGGATAGTGGCCAGCCAGTGGCGCCAGTTCCCTGCTGTAGGTCGATTCATCCAGCGTAAAAAGAATCAGGCGAAAATTCGCCTCATTGCCGTAAAGGTCGAGCATCGGCTTCAGCGCATTCACATAATCCGTAGCCGTCGGAATATCCGCGCCCGTGTCGCGGCCATAGCGCTCGTAGATCTCGCGATTGTGATTGCGTGAGCTGCCCGGATGGATCTGCATCACCAGCCCGTCGTCCACGCTCATGCGCGCCATCTCGGTCAGCATCTGTGCCCGGAAGAGCTCCTTGCTCTCCGCATCGGCGTTGCTGCCCATCACTAAAGTGAAGAGATCGGCAGCAGCTTCCCTGGATAGGCTCGCCGTGCGCGCAGTCGGATGGCCGTGATCGGTCGCCGTGCATCCCAACTCCTTGAACCTGGCCCGCGACTTCTCCAGCGCCCGCAAATACCCCGGCCACCAAGCAGTGTCTTCGCCGGTAAGCTCGCCCAGCGCAGCTAGGTTCTTCTGGAATCCGGTAAAGTCCGGATCGACCACTGAATCCGGCCGAAATGTGGGGAGAATGCGCGCCTTCCATCCCGAATCCCGGATCGCCTTATGGTCGCTCAACGAGTCGAGCGGCGAATCGGTCGTGGCCAGCACTTCCAGCTTGAATCGTTCATAGAGGGCGCGCGGCAGAAACTCCGGCGTCAACAACTTTTCGGCAATGGTGTCGTAATAGAGGTCGGCGGTCTCCGCCGATAGCCGCTCTTCCAGGCCGAACAGCTCATGGAACGCATAGTCCAGCCACATCCGGGTAGGCGTGCCGCGAAACAGGAAGTAATGCTCGGCGAAAATCCGCCACACCTTCCGCGGATCCTTCATCTCCGCCGCGCCGATCTCGAGATCGTCCATAGAGACGCCCTGGCTGTACAGCATCCGATAGACATAGTGGTCCGGTTGAACAAACAGCTTCGCTGGATTTGGAAATGGTTCGTTGTGGGCAAACCACGAGGCCTGGGTGTGGCCGTGCGGACTTACAATCGGCAGCCCTGCGATGCTCTCATAAAGCTGTCTGGCCACGCCTCTCGTCCTCGGATCGGCGGGGAAAAGTCGGTCTGGATGAATCAGAGTCACTTATCCTGCTCACCTTCTGCTGGTTCGACCAGCAAACCAACGCTCTATGGATAACGCCTAGAGAGGTCCGACCACTAGAATACATAATGAGCGTCGAACCTGCAGCGATCTTCTCATAATGTTTCTCTCCCCCTGAACTTCAGTCTGGTGCTAATCTCGTTATGCGGTACGTACAGCTCTCGACCGCTCGCTCTTCATGACGGATCATTCGCCAGCGCCGACGGACAATCATCTTGCCACCCAAGTGGTCAACCACGTCCGCCAAATGATCGAGCGCGGAGAGCTGCAGCCGGGTGACAAGATTCCTCCCGAGCGCGAATTCGCACGCCGCCTCAAGATCAGCCGCGCCTCGCTGCGAACCGGCATCGGCTATCTGGCCGCGATGGGTGTGATGAAGGTCCGCCACGGCGTCGGGACCTTTGTGGCCGACGGACCGCCCGACCTGGGCAAGTCCTCCCTCGGCCTGGTCGGCGCGCTGCACGGCTTTCAATCCTGGCATATGTTCGAAGCCCGCATGTCGCTCGAGTGCAATCTCGCGGCGCTTGCCGCTGAGCGAGGCAAGAGAGACCACCTCACCTCGCTTGCCGAAGAGGTAGCCGAGCTCTACGCCACGGTCGACGACCCGGCGGAGTATCTCATCCACGATATCCGCTTCCATCGCACCATCGCGCAGGCCTCCGGCAATCCTATTCTCGCCGCGCTGATGGAGACCATCACAGCTTCGCTCTATGACCGCCGGCGGAAAACCGTCGAGCATGCCAAGGACCTCAAAGGCTCAGCGGATATGCATCGCGATATCTATCGCGCCATCCGCGCGAAAGATCCGGTCGCAGCGCGCAAGGCCATGGAGCGTCACCTGCAACTGGCGCAAAAGGCGCAGGATGTTGAGGATTCCAGCGAGAGCAGGAAGAAACCCGCGGCGCGCGTCCGGAAACGCAAGGCTTAATCTCGTCGCTCACTGCTGCTGTTGAGCCTGCTGCAGCTGCAGCAGAGGCTCCGCCGGCGGGGGCGGAGGCGCCTGCGCCTTCTCCACCAGCATCGACCAGTCCTCCGGAATCGGCATCTCCTGGTCCAGAGCGGGAGCCTTTTCCGACGCCGTCACCTGCACCGCAACATAGAGATCGCTCGCCGTCCGGCCCAGAAAGATGCCCTTGGTAGGCGGAACATCCGCATAATCGCGGCCCAGCGCTGCACGGACGTGGCGATTCCCTGCCACCAGCGCATTCGTCGGATCGAAGCCCACCCATCCCAGGTGAGGCAGCAGAGCCTCCACCCACGCATGCGTGGCATCTGATGTGGAGCGGTCATGATCTTCCTTGCGGTGATAGAGATATCCGCTCACGTAGCGGCACGGAATGCCAAGCAGTCGCACCAGCGTGATCATGATGTGAGCGAAATCCTGACACACTCCCTGCCGCGATTCGATCGCCTCATCGATGGGAGAATCGACGCGCGTGGTGCGCGGCGAATAGCTGAACCAGTCGTAGAGCCGGTCATTGATCTCACGTAAGAGCATCATCGGATCGTCGCGCCGCCGGATATCGAGTTGACCGGCAAGTCTCTCCAGAGCCGGCGTGGGACACGCGAATTCGCTGGGCAGCAGCATCTCCCAGTAGTCGCCTTCGGCGACCATCGTATCCAGTTCGCGCCAGGCATCAGGAGCCAGAAACGAAGGGATATCCGCCAGCGGCTGATACTCGACCAGCGACTCGGCAACGATCACCAGCTGTCCGTGCTGGCCCGGAATGTCGAAGTGATGAATGTTATTGCTGAGGTGATCGCGGTACGAGAAGACACGGCAGCGCGGGCTGACCGACAAGGAGAAGGTGAGGCAGCGCTGGTTGCTGTCGCTGCGCGGGTGCATGCGCACTTCCATCACACTCTCGCTCACCGCCTTGCTGTAGACAAACTTGGTCAGGTGCCGGATCGAATAGAAGAGCATGGCTGCAGCCTCCGTTTACATTGCCAGCGCGGTTTGCACAGAGTATTGGATGTAGACCTCGTAGATGAGGTCATGAATCTGGCGGCATTGTTCCAGGATGTTGCGCATGTACCGGCCAGGGTCCGCAGCCAGAATCTCCGCGATCTGCGCGTACCCCAGGGAGGCCTTAAGCTTTCCTGACACCCGCATCAGCTCCGCCGCGTGCATGCCCCGGCCTTCGTTCTTGATCGCCTCCAGCGACTGCTGCAGCCGATCAATCGAATAGCGGATGGAGTGCGGAAATTCGGGATCGAGCAGCAGGAATTCGACAATCCGCTCATAGGTGAGATCGGCGGTATAGACCTTGCAGTATGCCTCGAACGCCGTGCAGGTGCGCAGCAGGCCGATCCACTCCAGGTATTCGTAGGCATCCACCGCGTCCTCCGCCTGCGAGAACACATCGCGGTGATAGATATCGAGTAGCTTGGCGGTAGCCGACGCGCGCTCCAGGAATCTGCCCACCTGCAGAAACTGCCATCCCTCGCCGTGACTCAGCGTGGTGTCAGTCACTCCCTGAAATAGGTGAACGCCATCGATGAGGCACGGAAGAAATTCGGAGAGCTGGGTGTCGGAGGGTGAGGGTGGCTTGAGTCGCGATATGTCGTGAAAGAGCCGGTTGAGCCGCTGCCACTGTTCGCTGCTGATCTGTTCCCGGATCTGCCGCGCATTCTCACGGGCCGCAAAGATGCAGGACGTCACTGATCCCGGCTGCGATCCGTCGAAGCACAAGGTGTAGACCAGCGAATACACATCGTCCTTCCACTCCAGGTCACGCGGAGTGCCCAGCGCCGCAAGCACACGCTGCCAGCGCCTCTCCACGCTCACCCGCGACTTGTCCAGCATCAGGCCGAGGTTGATGTCCACCATGCGCACTGTATGCTCGGCGCGCTCCAGGTAGCGGCTCGTCCAGTAAAGGCTGTCTGCAACCCGTGAAAGCAACCGCTCCTCCTAGTCATAACAACAATGGGTGCCCCACATCTCGCTTCTGAGATGTGGGAAAGACCAAAGCAAATCCTCGCCGGGTGCCCCACGTCTGGATTTTCAGACGTGGGTATCCTCAGTCCCCTAACTCAGAACCCAGGTATCCTTACTACCGCCGCCCTGCGAAGAATTCACCACCAGTGATCCCTTGCGCAGCGCCACGCGTGTAAGGCCGCCGGGCACGATTGTGACCTTATCGCCAAAAAGAATGTAAGGACGGAGGTCCACGTGTCGCGGCTCGATGCTCCCGTCTTCCTGCAGGCAGGGCGATCGCGAAAAATCCAGCGTAGGCTGGGCAATGTAGTTGCGCGGATGCGCCTCGATGCGCCGCCGGAACTCCTCGCGGTCCGCGGCGCTGCTATGCGGCCCGATCAGCATGCCGTACCCGCCCGATTCGCCAACCGCCTTCACCACCAGCTTGTCCAAGTTATCCAGCGTATGCTGCCGCTGCGACTTCTCTGTCATCAGGTAGGTCTCGACATTGTTGAGAATCGGATCTTCATTCAGGTAGTAGCGAATGATCGCCGGCACATAAGCGTAGAGCGCCTTGTCATCCGCGACCCCGGTGCCGAAGGCGTTCGCCAGCGTCACATTGCCCGCGCGATAAGCATTGAACAGCCCCGCCGCGCCAAGGATGGAGTCCGTACGGAATGCCAGAGGATCGATGAAGTCATCATCCACGCGGCGATAGATCACATCTACCCGCTTCAGCCCCGCGGTCGTCCGCATGTAGACGACGTTGTCGTGAATCACCAGGTCGCGGCCTTCGACCAGCTCGATTCCCATCTGGCGCGCAAGATAGGTGTGCTCGAAGTAGGCCGAGTTATAAACGCCCGGAGTCAGCAGCACGATCGTCGGCTCGGGCCGTCCCTCAGGGGCAATCGATCGCAGCGTGCTCAACAGTGCCTGGGTGTAATGCTCGATTGGCCGCACCCCATAGCTGCGAAAAAGATGCGGCAGCGTCCGCTTCATGATGCGGCGGTTGGTCAGCATGTAGGAGACGCCGCTCGGCACGCGGAGATTGTCTTCGAGCACCACGAACTCGCCGCTCTTCAGGCGCAGCAGGTCGGTTCCAGCCACCGCGATATAAACGTTGCGTGGAACCTGCAGACCGCGCATCTGCCGCCGGAAATGTTGGCAGCTGTACACAATCTCGCGCGGGATAATCCCCTGCGTCAGGATCTTCCCCTCGTGATACACGTCGTGCAGAAAGAGATTCAGCGCAGTGATTCTCTGCGTCAGTCCGCGTTCGATGCGCTCCCAGTCTTCGCCCGTCACCAGCCGCGGAATCAGGTCATAAGGAAAGATGCGCTCCGTGCCCTCTTCCCGCCCATAGACGGTGAAAGTGATGCCCTGCATCAGAAAGGAAACATCCGCCGATTGCTTCCGCCGCTTCAGCTCTTCTCGCGGCAGGGTGGTCAGCACATGGAGCAGAGCTTCGTAGTGCGGGCGTATCGAGCCATCGGGAGCGAACATCTCGTCAAAGGCGCCGTCGAGAAAGTATTCGCGAAGCAACGGGTTGTCGAACTCACCGCGTAACAGCGTTGCGCTCATCGGCTCTCAATCGGGGCGCTCATTAGCCCGCAGCGTTCTTTCTTCAGATGCAAACCGGCGGCCTGTGCGAGGACAGAGATAAGGAATGCTCTCCAAATGACTGAGTTAGTTCGATCGTGCAGGAAGTGCGCTGGTCCGATGGCTCAGAAGGAAAAACGTACCCTTTTGTAGCACGAGTGGAACGAGCCGTCCAGACGGGACTGGCTTCCAGTTACACACGCCGGGTGCCCCACATCTCGATTTTGAGATGTGGGATCAATCTCCGTTGGGAGCCACCATGTTCCGGGTGCCACATCCATTCTTCTTACATTCACCGCCCCGATGCGCTTTTCGCCGGCGTCGCTGCCGGCTCATGCCATTGCGGTACCGGCGCAGCGCTCTCGATCCACGCCGAGTCGATCAGGTCGCGCAGCATGGTCGCACCCGCCGCCAGGCGCTCCGACGTAAACTGCTTTGCGTCGGGCGTCCCCGCGCCGATAAATCCCTTGTCTTTGTCGAGCTGATACACGCGCTCGACCAGCGTCGCCGAGTGACGCAGGTAAGCCATGTAGGCATCCCACTCGTCCGTCACCGGATGCACCGCCGGGATCAGCGGCTTTACATCCTCCGGCTTGATATTGGCGCTCACAAAAGCGCTCTCGAACTGCGAATGGATGGTGTGTTCCGTTGTATAACCGTTGGGATTTTCCTTTTCCACCCAGCCGTTGTAATCCCGCGTCACATGCAGCGGCATCGACCCATCGCCGACGTAGTGCCCGAGCCAGCCGCAATAGAAGAGGATGGCTGCCTCCACCGGCTTCGTATTTTCGTGCTTCGCGCTCAGGCCGCGATACTCGCGCATGGCTGCCTTCAGCCGCTCCCACACCTCGTTGGTGATGTAGGGTTGGAAGCCAACCTTGTCCGGCTGAAGCTGGCGGGCCAGGTCAGGGTGCGTAATCTCCGCCGCCGTGAGTTCGGCGATGTATTCATAACGCCGCCGCGGCAGCGGGCCGATCATGTCCGCGTATTCGAGGTCGATGAAGTGATCGGGAGCCTGCGCGGCATTCAGCTCCGGCTCCCCGAGCGAGCGCCAGCGGTCGGGCTCCGGACCCAGATACTCGATCTCGTCGATCGCTTCGGTAGTCCGCAGAAATGCCGGCACATCGTCGGGAAGGCTCTCTGCCGCAAGACGATTGATGATCTTATGCCCCACATCGCCCCAGCCGAACGATTGCGGAACCGCAAGAAGAGGGAGCAGAGCGAGAGCAGCAAAACGGACCGGGAGAGAGCGTAGTCGAGCGGGGATGTTCCTGTTCATGCGGCGAGTATAAACGGCTGGTCCCGGGTGCCCCATGTCTCGCCTTTGAGACGTGGGTTGTAAGCATATCTTTGACAGCGGCGTGTCGTCTCTCGGTCGGTGCATCCGCTCGCAGGAAATTCATAGAAATCCCCTGCAAAACCGGGCGCAAAGGTTGATATCCTTGAAAAGCTATGCCTACGAAACAGGAACTTCTCCAGAACCCCATTCAGCACATCGACATCAAGCAGCACAATGTCGTTGCCCTCGTCGACGCCATGGAGCACATGGCCTTCAGCTCGCGCGATCTTCATCGCGCCGCGTCCATCTACGAGCGCATGCTGCGCGACACCGACTGCGGCGTCATCCTCTGCCTCGCGGGATCGATGGTCTCAGCCGGACTCAAGCAGGTTTTTGTCGACCTGATCCGCAATCACATGGTCGACGCCATCGTCTCCACCGGCGCCAACATTGTCGACCAGGACTTCTTCGAGGCCCTCGGATTCAAGCACTGGATTGCCGACGACCTGCTCAAGCAGGGCACCGAAGACGCCATGCTCCGCGAGCTGGCCATCGATCGCATCTACGACACGCTGATCGACGAAGACGAGCTCCGCGAGTGCGACTCAACGACGGAAAAGATCGCCAACTCCCTCGATCCCCGCCCCTACAGCTCGCGCGAGTTCATCCGGGCCATGGGCGCCCACCTCGACCAGCACGCCCGCACCCCGGAAAAGTGCGGCGCCGACTCCATCGTCTTCGCTGCCTACCAGAACGATGTGCCTATCTTCTGCCCCGCCTTCAGCGACTGCTCGGCCGGCTTCGGGCTGGTCGCTCACCAGCACGCCCGCCAGGACAAGCCCAGGGTCTCCATCGATTCGGCCAAGGACTTCTACGAGCTGACCCAGCTGAAGATCGCCAATCCCACCACCGGCCTGCTCATGCTCGGCGGCGGCGTGCCCAAGAACTTTGCGCAGGATATCGTGGTCGCCGCGGAGATTCTCGGCAACGAGGCTCCCATGCACAAGTACGCCATCCAGGTTACGGTGGCCGACGTTCGCGACGGCGCTCTCTCCTCGAGCACGCTCAAGGAAGCCAGCTCCTGGGGCAAGGTCGACACCGCTTACGAGCAGATGGTCTACAGCGAAGCCACACTGGCCGTGCCGCTCATCGCCGGCTATGCCTATCACAAAGAAGCCTATAAGGCGCGGCAGGGCAAGCGCTGGGCCCGACTGCTCGAGCCTGTTACCGCTTAAAGCATTTTTCGTATTCCTGCGTTCTTTGCAGATCCGGTAAGTGCAGCTTTTCTTAGCGGAGAAGCTGCTTAAACCACCTCTCTCTGGCCTGCAGCCTATGGAGAAAATGCTCTAATCCAATGATAAATTTGCAGTTACAGAAAAGGTGGGCGCTGGATAAAGGTTCACCTTTCTCTTGAGATAGAAGATCGGTTAAGTAGTCTGCGCAAAAAGCACTAAAAAAATCTGGCGAACCTATTTTTTCGCTGGTTTAACACGATTGTCATGGAGTAGCATCTTTTTCGCAATCAATCCAAAATGATTTGACTTTGCACTCTCTCCCTGGAGTAAAGCTGTGTGGTTGACTGTTGAGCTGTTGGCTGCCTTGTACTTGGTTTCTTTGGTCTGGTTCTGGTCGTTGTGCCGCAATACCGCTCGTCGCGAGTTGAATCTGCCCCGTCCGCACGAGGTTCCTTCCAATCTCATCCCGTTTGAACGGGGAGTGGAAGTGCACCTGCGAAAGGGAGCCAGAGCTACTTAAGGTGTTTTTCGTACGGTATTTACCTGATGCGGTGCCGTTCAGGCTTCCCGATTCTGCTCCAATTCCTGCTTTGCTATCTCTGTCAGTTACTCATTTGGGTTGTGCGATGCGGAAAACGTAGAGTTCCACCGCCTTGCTCCGTATAATTACTTAAGTAACTGCGGTAACCTTGTTCCACGCAGTGGCTCTTCCCCTCGAGCGACCACGTGACCTTGTTTCGAAGTGCGAAAACACAAACGATTGCTTTTGCCGTGGCACTTGGGCTCTCGGCCACCGGCGTATTCATCCTCGCGCAGGTGATGCGCACCGCTGTACCGAACAGCCGCGAGCTCTTCTGGTTCGTTCTTTGCTGGGCCGCCGCGCAGATTCTCCTCATTACTTCCGGCCTTTCCAGTTTTCGCTCCGCCACCAGGCAGCGTCACGCCGAGGGCCAGCTCCACCAGATTGCGCAGTTGCAGCAGAGCATCCTCGATTCCGCCGGCCCCATGATCATGGCCACCGACCTGAACGGCGAGCTGCTTATCTTCAATCCCGCCGCCGAGCGCATGCTCGGATACACCGAAACCGAAGTCTGCGGAAAGCTGAAAGCTCACGAGTTGTTCCCCGCGGGCGAAATGGAGCGCATCGGCAGGCAGATTGGCGGCAGGCCGAATCCGGCCGCCCAGGCTCAGGCCGCCGAAGGGACCGCATCTTCCATCCTCAGCGGCTTCGTGCAGTACGTTTCGAACTCCCCCGCCAGCCGCGTGCGTGGAATCGAGATGCAATACCGGCGCAAGGACGGCAGCACCTTTCCGGCCATGGTTTACCTGGGCGCGGTCCGCTCGGCGGCGGCCGAGATCACCGGGCTGGTCGGCGTCAGCATGGACCTGTCCTCCACGAAACGTGCGGAACAGGCCCTGCGCGAGAGCGAGGATCGCTACCGCGACCTCTTCGATAACTCCATCGAGATGATCGCGACCCTGAGCCCTCGCGGACGCTACCTCTATGTGAACCCCGCCTGGCAGGGTCTCTTCGGCATCAACTCCGAAGGCTTTCAGACCTTCATGAGCTTTGAATCGCCCTTCCCCGCCGGAGTTCAGGCCGAAGCCGCGGGGCTTTTCCGCCGGGCCCTGAATGGCGAAAACGTAGAGAACGAGCTGCTGCGCCTCGAGGACACCGAAGGCGGCAACGTCGAGGTCGAAGCCAGCTTGAGCTGCCGTTACAGCGACGGCCGCCCGGTCTCGGTGCGCTGCATCTTCCGCGACGTCACCCAGCAGAATCTGCGCGAGCGCCGCCTGCGCATGCAGCTCCACGTCAACCAGATGATCGGCGAGTCTACCTCCGCCCACGAAACGCTGCCCAAGGTTCTGGCCGCCCTCTGCACGCCGCTGGGATGCGATCTGGCCAACCTGTGGGTGGTGGACGACAGCGGAGAGATGATCCGCTTCCACTACGGCTGGTCCGCGCCGGGGCGAAGCTACGAGGAGTTCCACCGCGAATCAAGGCACCGCGTCTTCAGCCGGGGACAGGGCTTACCGGGATTGGTCTGGACGCTCGGAACTCCGAAGTGGATTGAAGATCTCCGCGAGGAGCCTGCCTTTCAACGCCGCTACGCCGCGCGTCTGGAAGGGCTGACCACCGGATGGGCGGTGCCGGTGCGCGCCGTCAACCAGGTGATTGCGGTCGTCGAGTTCTTCAGCCGCCCACGCCTTCGCGAAGACGCCGAAACCATGGCGTCGGTCGAAACCGTCTGCGCATCCATCGGCCAGTTCATGGCCCGTTCCACGCAGGAAGGCCGCGTCCAGGAGCTGAACCGGCAGAAGGAGTTCATCCTCAACTCCGTGGCTGACGGTATCTTCGGAGCGAACCCCGACAACGGGGTCGACTTCGTGAATCCCGCTGCGGCCGAGATGCTGGGCGCCGCTCCACGGGATCTCATCGGGCAATCCATCCACGACATCATCCACGCAGGATCGGAAAGCTGCGGCGATCAGTGCCGGCTGCGCCGGGCCCTGCTCCAGCACGAGAACACCAACGGTCAGGACCTCTTCTATCGCAGCGATGGCACCAGCTTCCCCGTCGAATTCGCCGTAACTCCCATGGTGGAGCAGGGTGTCGTGGTCGGCAGCGTGCTCAGCTTCCGCGACATCAGCCAGAGATATGCGCTGGATCGCATGAAGGATGAGTTCATCTCCACCGTAAGCCACGAGCTGCGCACCCCGCTCACCTCCATCCGCGGAGCTTTGGGGCTGCTCTCTCACGGCCTCCTCGGCGAAATGAGCGACAAGGCCGCCAACCTGTTGCGCATCGCCGTCTCCAACTCCGATCGCCTGGTGCGGCTCATCAACGACATTCTCGATCTCGAGCGGATGCAGTCCGGCCGCGCACCTCTCTCTTTCCGGCCCTGCGCCGTCAACGAGCTGGCGCGCCAGGTCGCGGACGCCATGCAGCCTATGGCCGATGCCGCCGGCGTGAAGCTGGAGGTCGAAGCCGAGGCCGTCTCCGTCGAGGCCGACGCCGATCGGCTCATGCAGGTGCTCACCAATCTGCTCAGCAACGCCATTAAGTTTTCTCCGCCCGATTCAGCCATCCGCGTCATCGTCGAGCACTCCAAAGAGGGCGCCTCCATCAACGTTGTCGATCGCGGACGCGGCATCCCGGTGGACAAGCTCGAAAGCATCTTCGACCGCTTCCATCAGGTGGATGCATCCGACTCCCGGCAAAAAGGCGGCACCGGCCTCGGACTTGCCATCTGCCGCACCATCATTCAGCAGCATGGCGGCCGCATCTGGGCCGAGCGCAACGCCGACCAGGGTTCCACCTTCCGCGTGCTCCTGCCCGATCGCAGCCGTCTCGAAGGCCGGCCCGATGGCGCCGCTCCACCCCAGCCCTCGAAAGAGGAAACCGTGCTTGTCTGTGAGCCGGACGCCGAGGCCCGGCGAGTCATCGTCGAAGGTCTGCGCCGGCAGGACTATCGCATCCTGGAGGCTGAGAATCGCGAGCAGGCCATGCAGCTGGCGCGCAACTTTCATCTCGGAGCCATTCTGCTCGGCGTCTCCAATCACCCGCGCAACGGAGTCGAAACCCTCCAGGCGCTCAAGGAAGATCCGCGCACGGCGCAGATCCCCATCGTCGTGCTCAGCCTGCTATCCGCCTCCGACAAACCCACGGCCGCCGAAGCCGCCGACGCCTGGCTGCAGACGCCCCTCGATGAAACCCTGCTCCTTACCGAGCTGGCCCGGCTGCTGCGGGGCGCGAACGACCACGCCACCGTGCTCCTGGTAGAGGACGACGAGGACCTGGCCGGCGTGATTCTCGCCACCTTCGAACGCGCGGGCATTGCCGTCCACCACGCCTTGCGGTTGCGGCACGCCAAAGAGCTCTGCCAGACCGTACATCCCGATCTCATCATTCTGGATCTCGCCCTGCCTGACGGTCACGGCCTCGAGCTCGTCGACTGGCTGCGAGCCCGCAAGGAGCTGCGCCACCTGCCCCTGGTGGTATATTCGGCCCGTGAAGTCTCGGGAACGGAGCAGGAGCAGTTGAAGCTAGGCCGCACCGAGTTCCTCACCAAGGCTAAGGTGCAGCCGCAGGAAGTGGAGGCATTGGTCTTCACCATGCTCCGCCGCTACGGTACTGCTGACCCATACACCGAGCGTGCATTACTCACCAGGTCAAAGGACTCTTGATGCAACGGCGAATTCTCATCATCGATGATGACGACGACATCCGCGAGGTAGCGGCCCTCACCCTCGAAATGGTGGCGGGCTGGAACGTTATGACCGCAAATTCCGGCGCCAACGGAATCCGCAAAGCCCGGGAAGAAAATCCCGACGCCATTCTTCTCGACGTAATGATGCCCGGCATGGATGGCCCGACCACATTTCAGGAGATGCAGAAGATTCCCGAGATCGCCAAAATCCCCGTCATCCTGCTCACCGCAAAAGTCCAGGGCGCGGACCAGAAGCGCTTCGCCGCCCTCGGTGTTGCCGCCATCCTCTTCAAACCCTTCGATCCCCTCACCCTGGCCCAGCAAATGTCTGACGCGCTCGGCTGGCAAGCCTGATAACCTGCCCACATCTCGAACACAACAGGCAGGAAGCAAGGACCCATGAGTGAGAAATCGGAAGCGTCACAAAAAATACAGGCCATGCTCCAGGTCATGTGGAAGAGCAGCCGCCCCACCATCGCCGAGCGTATCGCCACGCTGCGCGGCGCGCAAAAGAGCCTCGCTGAAGGCGCGCTCGACAGTGTGACGCGGAAGCAGGCCGAATCGGCCGCGCATAAGCTCGCCGGAATCCTCGGAACCTTCGGCCTGCCCGAAGGCACCACCCTCGCCTCCAAAATCGAGCACCTGCTATCGCAGGAAGCCGGAATCAATCCGGATCAGCAACAGGAATTAGCCCGATGGCTGGACGAGTTAGAAAAGCAGATAGCCACGAAAGACAGCTAAACAAAAAAACGGGTGCCCCACATCTCGCACTTGAGATGTGGGATAAACGGAACCTGTAGCTGTCCTACGTCTCGCACCTGAGACGCGGGATGAAATAAGCTCAATGCTCTAAAAAGCTGACCGGACTTTAGCCGCCCGGCTTTAGCCGCTCTCAAAAAATATGGTGCTCCTCGTCCGTAATCACAATGGGAGCAATGTTCAGGCTCACGTTCTCCACCGGAGCCCCCTCCGCCTCTGCTCTCACCTTGGCTACCGACAGCCAGTTGTCCTTGTGCGGCTGATCGGCGACCCATGGCGGCAGCGGCATGCGCAGATGCCGGCTAAGCGCCACCGAATAGCCCTCATACAGCAGCCGCATCTTTCTCAGCCGCTCCATCGAATCGCCATCCCGGCAAACGCGCACGCCCGACTGGCAGAGCAAGGTGTAAAGAGCTTCGAAGCGTTCCGTAGGAAGCCGGTCTTCCATGTCCGTAGCCGGGGGAAGCGAGAAGATCTGCGCGATGTCCACCACGGCGTGCCGGGCGATGGCGAACGTGAGCTGGGCCTGCCGCGCCGCATGTTCCTGTACCCCGGCAATCATCAGCGCGCAGATGTCGAGCACGGCAGTCAGCGCGCCGATCCAGCTCTGGTTCGAATGCTGCGAGCGGAAGTAGCAAAGCAGGGGATAAGAGATGTGGCTCTCCAGCAGCTCCGCCGACCAGCGCTCCCATTCCACCAGCAGCAGGTTCAGTGCCTCGGCGCCGCCGCTGAACGCATGCCGCCGCATCAGCTCGGCGGCCGTGGGAGGCGAGCCGGCGCGCGCGTCCAGCAGCGAGATATTTACCTCGCGCCTCGAGAACGCGCCATAAAACACGGGGAAATATCCGATCACCAGAGCCAGGAAGCCCAGGCCCATGCCTGACTCCAGCACCACAAAGAGCCGGGCCCAGGGCGAATGCGGAGTGAGATCGCCCAGTCCCAGCGTGAAGATCGTCGTTCCGCTTAAATAAAGATCCGAGAAGAAATTCGGATGCGGGTGCAGGGGATCCTGGATCGGAGTCCGCAGCGAGTAATACAGCAGCGCAAACCCGAACATCAGCCCCGCAGCCCACACGACGATGAGCAGGATCAGGGACAGAGGTCCGTAGTAGCTGAGCACCGTCTCGCGCTTCCGCAGGTTGCGCATGCGTCCCGCCACCTGCGCCCACGGCCACCACGTAAACACAAAATACAGCCGGGTGATACGAAACCGGCCCGTGGCCCGGCGGGGCAGAATGATCGTCTGGAACGCATCAAAAAGAGCGATAAAGACACAGGCGATTCCGGCGCAAAAACAGAAAACGTACAAGGTAATCTCCCTCGAGAAAAAGCCCCCTCCAACGTGGTGCAGCATCGGCGCACGACTTCAAGAACGAGAGACCGCCAGCAAAACAGGTCCCAATAGAAGCCGTCAACACCCGCTTTGGTTAGTCTAATGATTATGCCCGGCCTTGCGCGGATGCTGGTAAAACTCGGACTGTTCCTGATCCTTGCCGGCGGAATTGTCTACGCACTCGATCGCTTCGGCATCCGCATCGGCCACCTGCCCGGAGACATCGCGTGGCGCCGCAAAAACGTGGCCGTCTATTTTCCCATCGCCACTTCCCTCATCTTAAGCATCCTGCTGTCGCTGCTCTTCTACATCTTCTCCCGCTTCCGCCGATAGGTCAGCGTCTGTGGCAGTGGCGCGAAGCGCGAACGCCGGGTGCCCCACATCTCGCATTTGAGATGTGGGATCACTCCCAAACCCGCTCGTCCGCCGGCCGGAGCTTGGCTGCCGTGCCCATGTAGACTGAGAGATAGTGGATGTACTCGGCAAAAAGCCTGACGACAATGGCAGCCAGCTAGGCTTCCGCTTCGAAGAATCGAAGACTCCGCAGCGCCGCGTGTGGAAGGTAAGCGAGCTCACCGGGCAGTTGCGCGTCGAGGTCGAGCGCTCCTTCTCCGATCTTTGGGTCGAGGGCGAAATATGCGACTTCCGCCCCGCGGCCTCCGGCCACCTGTATTTCAATATCAAAGACGAGTCGTCCCAGCTCTCGGTCGTCATGTTCCGCCGCCAGGCCAGCCTGCTCCGCTTCCGCCCCGAGGACGGCCTGCACATGCTGCTGCGCGGCAAACTCTCCGTCTACGAGCAGCGCGGTTCGGTCCAGATCGTCGCCGAACATCTCGAAGTCATGGGAGCAGGCTCGCTCCAGCTGGCCTTCGAGCAGGTCAAGCGCCAGCTCCAGCGCGAGGGCCTCTTCGAGGCCGAGCGCAAGAAATTGCTGCCCTCCTTTCCGCGCTGTGTGGGCATCGTCACGTCCCCGTCGGGCGCAGTCATCCGCGATTTTCTCAACGTCGCCGGGCGTCGCCACTCCGCTTTGCAAGTTCTGCTCTACCCCGCATTGGTCCAGGGAGATGCAGCGGCAGCGGAAGTCGCCTCCGGCATCGCGTACTTCAACCAATCGCAGGAAGTCGACGTGATCGTGATCGCGCGCGGTGGCGGCTCGCTTGAAGATCTCGCGCCCTTCAACTCCGAATTCCTGGCCCGCGCCATCGCGGCATCAAATCTGCCGGTCGTCTCCGCCATCGGTCATGAGACCGACTTCACCATCGCCGACTTTGTCGCCGACCTGCGCGCGCCCACGCCATCCGCCGCGGCCGAACTGATCACCAGTGCGCAGCACCGTATCGAAGAGCAGGTAGAGCAGCTATCCCTGCGCATTCACCGCGCTGCGCGCTACGCGCTCATCCAGGCCCGTGAGCGCTTCGCCCGCCTCTCTGCCCCGGCAGCACTGGCACGCCTGCAGGACGGCCTGAACCGCCGCCAGCAGCGCGTCGACGAGCTTGCCTTCCGAATGGAAACGTCGCTGCGCAGGAAGCTGCAGAAGTCGGGCGAGCAGTTGCAACACGCCTCCGCCAACCTCATCCGCCACGACGTAACTCACCGCTTGAAATTATCCGTTGCGCGCCTCGACTCGCTCTCCACCAGGCTCACGCAGGCCCAGAGCGCCGCCGACGCCAGACATCGGGCCCGGCTCCAAGCCCTCGAAAGAAATCTCGCCTCGCTCTCGCCCCTCGGCGTTTTGCGCCGCGGCTATGCGCTCGTCTACGACGAACGCGGCATCCTAATCAGGAATGCTTCCGACGCGCGTCCCGGCCAAATCCTGAACACGCGCCTCGCGCAGGGCAGCGTTGAAAGCCGCGTCACCAAAACATCACAGGAACAGACGAAAGAATGAAAAAGCTTTTCGGAACAGACGGCATTCGAGCGATAGCAGGAGAAGCTCCCCTCGACACCAGAACAATCTACGCTGTAGGCGTCGCATTGGCGCATCAGCTCAAGTCGAACGGCGGCCAGCCCCACGTGATCCTCGGCATGGACACGCGCGAGTCCAGCGAATGGATCGCAGCCGTCCTCGCCGCCGGTCTTGCCAAAGGCGGAGCATCGCTCGAGAGCGCTGGCGTCATCACCACTCCTGCCATCGCCTATCTCGCCCGCAAGCACCACTTCTCCGCCGGCGTCGTCATCTCCGCCTCTCACAATCCCTGGCATGATAACGGCATCAAGATTTTTGGCGGTGACGGTTACAAATTACCCGACGAAGTCGAGCTGCGCATCGAAGAAGAAATCTTCAAGCAGCTGGAATCCGTCGACGCGCCTGATCCATCCAGCCTCAGCACGCCAAAGCCGGAACCACGCTTCCGCAAAGAGTATGAGCAGTTTCTACTCTCCGCCGTGCCGGATCTCGATCTCGGAAATCTGAAGCTGGTGCTCGACTGCGCTAACGGAGCAGCCTCGGCCATCGCACCTGAGCTCTTCGCCCAGCTCGGCGGCACGGTAAGACTCACCCACATCGAGCCCAACGGCCGCAACATCAACGACAATTGCGGCGCGCTCTACCCCGCAACCGTCGCGGCAGAAACCAAAGCCACGCAATCCGACATCGGAGTCACCTTCGATGGCGATGCGGATCGCGCCCTCTTCGCCGATGCCGCGGGCCGGGTCGTCAACGGAGATGCGATTCTCCTTCTCGCCGCCCGCGATCTGAAATCGAGAAACATGCTGAACAGCGACATCGTCGTGGCCACCACCATGTCCAACATGGGGCTTGAGGCTGCGCTCAAGCGCGATGGGATCAAGATGCTTCGCGCCCCGGTGGGCGACAAATATGTGCTGGAGATGATGCAGGCCAACTCCGCCTCGCTCGGCGGCGAGCAATCTGGCCACATTCTCTTCCCTCACCTCGCCACCACCGGCGATGGCCTGCTCACCGCGCTGGTTGTGCTCGATATCGTGCGCCGCTCCGGCAAGCCGCTTCACGAGCTCACCGCGGACCTGAAGGTCTTTCCTCAGGTCATCGTGAACGTGCGAGTGAAAGAGAAAAGACCGCTGATGGAAATCGATGCCATAGCCACCACCATCCGCGCTGCGGAAGGCGAATTGGACGGCAACGGCCGTGTCGTCGTCCGCTACTCAGGCACCGAGCCGCTCGCCAGCGTCATGATCGAAGCAGAGTCGGAAGAAACGATGCGCCATCACGCCGAAGCATCGCAGAATCGATCCGCAACGAGCTAGGCGCGGCCTGAGCCTCAACGATGATCGGGTGCCCCACATCTCGCGTTTGAGATGTGGGATAACCTACTTCAAGTCCCGCCAGTTCTTTCCCACTCCCACCTCAGCCACCAGCGGAACCTTCAGCTCGATCACGCCTTCCATCTCGCTCTTCACCAGTGTGCGCACCTCATCGACCTCATCCTGCGGCAGCGTCGAACACCAGCTCGTCATGCACCTGCAGCGTCATCCGCGTCTGCAAGCTTCTCGCTCCGCCAGCTGCCTGTCGAATTCGGATCATCGCCAGCTTGATCAGATCCGCCGCCGTTCCCTGCAGCGGAGTGTTCACCGCCGTGCGCTCGGCAAATCCGCGCAGATTGGCATTGCGGCTCTGAATATCCGGAATCGGCCGCACGCGTCCGAAGACCGTCCGCACCTTCTGCTCGCGCCGCGTCTCCTCAAGCAGCCGGTCGATAAACGCGCGCACGCCCGCTATAGCGCTCGAAATACGTCTCGATGTAAAGCCGCGCCTCGTGCTGGTCGATGCCCAGCTGCTGCGCCAGCCCAAACGGAGAAATGCCGTAGACGATGCCGAAGTTCACCGCCTTGGCGCGATTGCGCGTTTCCTTGCTCATGCGTCTCCGCGGGAACGCCGAAGACCTCCGAGGCGGTCAGCGTGTGAATGTCCTGCCCCGTGCGATAGGCATGCAGCAGCAGCGGATCGTCGGAGAAATGCGCCATCAGCCGCAGCTCGATCTGCGAATAGTCCGCCGAGAGAAGCACGTTGCCCCGGCGCGGCAATGAATGCGGCGCGAATCTCGCGCCCCAGTCGCCGTCCGAATGGGAATGTTCTGCAGATTCGGATTGGTCGACGAGAGCCGGCCCGTCGCCGTGCCCACCTGGTTGAAGGTCGTATGCACGCGGCCTTCGCGGTCGGCCAGCAGCGGCAGCGAATCGACGTAATTCGACTTCAGCTTGGCCAGCTGCCGGTACTCCAGCACCATGCGCGGCACCTCGTGGTGCGCCGCCAGCTCTTCCAGCACATCCTGCGCCGTCGAAACCACCTTGCCCTTGCCGTACTTCAGCGGCTTGGGCAGCCCCATCTTGTTGAACAGCACATCGCCTAGTTGCTTCGGAGAATTGATGTTGAAGCGATGCCCGGACTGCGCAAAAATCTCCTCGCCCACCCGCTGCATCTCCGCACGAGAGCTTCTCGCCCATGGTGTTCAGCACGTCGAATCGATGCGCACGCCCGCCGTCTCCATCTCCAGCAGCACCGGCACCAGCGGCAGATCGATCGTCTCGTAGACGCTCCGCGCGTCCAGCGCATCCACATCGTCGCGCAGCACCGGCGTCAGCGACGTGAATCGCGTGCGCGGCCTCCGTCAGCTGCCGCTCGCCGGGTCTCCTGCAGAGGACAGCTTGCTGAACCGCGCCGCCACATCGCTCAGTCGATGCGTGGCATGCGTCGGATTGATGAGATACGAATACAGCATCAGGTCATCATGCGCGCCGCGCAGCGTCGATCGCCACTGCGCTTCCAGCACCCGCAGCGTGCCCTTCAGGTCATGCACGCGCTTCGGCACAGACTCGTCTTCGAGCAGCGCACGGATATCCTGGCGTCAGCGAAACGCAGCAGCGCTGAATCTCGCATCCGCGGCAACGCGCAACCTGTGAACTGCGCCGCCGGGACCTCTGCAGCCTTCGTGCTCCGCAGCCTCAACAGGTCCAGACGACATCTCTTCAGCTCCGGCTCGCGCTCCTCGATCGCTTCGGTCTCCTGCTCGGCGACCTGCTCCGCAGCTGCCTCCAGATCGAGGTATTCACCGCAAGCGCAAAGCCATCCGGCGCGCGCGGCACGCGCAAAACTCCGCAATCTGCTCCTGCGTCGGCTCAAGAACATGCTCGAACGACTGCTTCACCTCCGAAGGCGCCAGCTCCTTCAGCAGCGTCGTGAACTCGAGCTCCGTGAACAGCGCGCGGCAGGCATTCGCATCCGGTGGCTGCGTCCGCATCTGCTCCAGATCAAGCTCGCATCGGAACCTCGCAGTGGATCGTCACCAGCTCCTTGCTCAGCAGAATCGTGTCGCGATTGTTTTCGAGCGACTCGCGATATCGTCTTTCCCTTCACTTCGCTCGCCCGATCCAGCGCCGCCTCGACGCTGCCGAACTGCTGGATCAGTTCCACCGAACCCTTGTCGCCGATCCCCGGAGCGCCCGGAATGTTGTCGATCGAGTCGCCGCGCAGCGCCATCACGTCGATCACCCGCTCCGGTGGCACGCCCAGCGTCTCGATCACCTTCTCGCGATCGAGCACCAGATTGTCTTTCACCGGATTCAGCACCTTCACGCTGCTCGGTCACCAGCTGCAGCATGTCCTTGTCGTTCGAGACGACATACACCGGATGCCCCGCCTCCGCAGCCTGCGCTGCCAGCGTGCCGATCACGTCGTCGGCCTCAAAGCCCTCCGCCTCCAGGATCGGAATATGAAACGCCTCCAGCGCGCGCCGGATATACGGCAGCTGCTGCGCCAGGTCCGGCGGCATCTCGGTGCGGTTGGCCTTGTAGCCGCCGTAGTCCACCTCTTCGAAGGTCTGCGTCTTGACGTTGAACTTGCGCACGCGTCATCGTCGCGCGCCCGCTCATCGCGAAAGACCGGCCCGCTCACATCGAAGACCGCGGCAAAATACTCCGGCGAAAAATCCTTGCGCAGCTTGTTGATCATGTTCACGAAGACATAGGTCGCCGCGGTCGGCACGCCGGTGCGCGTGGACATCGGCCGCTGCCGCTGCATCGCGTGATAGGCGCGAAAGATGAACGACATCGAGTCGAGCAGGAAGACGGGCGGCTTGGCGTTAGCGGAAGACATCGAGCTGAGTGTACCGCCTCTGGTAGCGCACAGTCTCACCGCACCTCAGCCGACGAACATGCAGTCGCCATAGGAGAAAAAGCGATACCGCTCGTCAACCGCATGGCGATAGGCGGCAAGCACCCGTTCTCGCCCGGCAAATGCGCTCACCAGCATCAGCAGGGTCGACTGCGGCAGATGAAAGTTGGTCAGCAAGCCCTCGCACCACGCGAAACTCGAATCCCGGCGAGATAAAGATATCTCGTGCTCCCCGAATGCGCCGCAAGACTGCCGTCCGGAGGATATCCGCGCGCAATGCTCCAGCGTCCGAACCGTCGTCGTGCCCGGCAGCCACCACGCGCCGCCCTTCGCGACGAGCGCTGTTCAGCTCCTCTGCGGTCGCGGCCGGCAAGCGTATAGCGCTCCGCGTGAAGACGAATCTCTTCGACGCGCTCCACGCGCACCGGCTGGAACGTCCCCAGGCCAACATGCAGCGTCACGTAGGCAATGCGAACGCCGCGCGCGCGAATGCGCTCCAGAATCTCCGGCGTGAAGTGCAGCCCGGCGGTCGGAGCCGCCACCGATCCGCGCTCGCGCGCATAGACCGTCTGGTATCGCTCGCGATCTGTATCCGTGTCAGTATCTTTTTCCGCGCGCCGTATGTAAGGCGGCAGCGGAATATGCCCAAGCGTGTCGAGTGTCGTGATAGAAATCCGCAACCGGCTCGAAGCGCAGCGTACGCTCGCCGAACTCGCCGTGAGCAACCACCTCGGCGCGCAGCTCACCCTCGCCAAAGAGCAGTTGCGTCGCCCACCTGCACCTTGCGTCCGGGACGAACCAGCGCCTTCCACTCCCATTCGCCGGCCTGGCTCGTCAGAAAAACCTCGATGCGCCCGCTTGGATTCTCGCCGCGACCGCAGCTCCCACGCGCCGCGCAAAAAGCCGTGCCGGAATCACCCGGCTGTCGTTCAGCACCAGCAGATCGCCCTCGCGCAGCAGATCGGGAAAATCTCGAAATCCGCTGTCCTGCCACCGCCCGGTCTGGCGATCGAGCGCCAGCATCCGCGCTCCGGCGCGATCCGCAGGCGGCTGCTGCGCAATCAATTCTTCAGGAAGATCGAAATCGAAATCGGAGACAAGCACTGTGACCGATTCTACTTTCGGCCGGGTGCCTCATCGATTCGCTTGCCGCGTCTTCGCGAAATGCTCCTCCGCCCGCAGTCGCGCCCGCTCCAGTGCGTCGTTCAACTCCTGCCGCTTCGCTTCCAGCATCTCCGCAGAATCTCCGCGCCGGGTGCAGCAACTGCCCGCGCCCAGCTCACCGCGACACGCGAAAACGGCTTCGGAATCAGAAACTTGTCCCACGAGCGCATCGCCCACGCGCGCTCCGGCAGCAGATAAAAGCTGCCGATCGCCTCGCCCGTCATCTGCGCCAGCTTCACCGGCCCGATCTTCGTCTGATAAATCGGCCCGCGCGGCCCGTCTGCCGTGAACACCACCGGCAGTCCGTTCTCCAGCACGCGCTGCAGCGCCAGCAATCCCGCGGCTCCGCCGCGCGAGCTCGATCCGCGCACGGCGCCGTAGCCCAGCAGGCCAAGCGTGCGCGCGATCAGCTCGCCATCAAAGCTCTGGCTGATCAGAATCGAGCAGCGAAATTTGCGAAAATACCAGCCGCACGGCAGAGTGCAGCGATGCCAGAAGCAGAAAATTCCCTTCGCAGGAGGAGTCTCCGGAACCGCGCCCTCTTCGCAGATGACCTCGAAGCGCAGCGTCGAGCCGATCGCTGCCAGCACCAGCGCTGTGACCCGCGGAACAATCGCAAGCGCGACTCGCTGCCCGAAGGAAAATCGACTCGAACTCACCGATCGATTTTACTGGCAGCGGCCTCCTCTACCCCAAACCCTATTCCCTGCCTCAGGAATATCGCAGCCAGCGCACCATCTCCGGCAGCGTGGCGCGCTTGCCGTACATCAGAATGCCGACGCGATAGATGCGCGAAGAAACCCACAGCACCGCAATCACCGAAATCACCATCAGTCCCAGCGACAGCGCGATCTGCCACAACGGAGGAAACTGCGACGCCAGCCGCAGAAACATGGTGATCGGCGCGCACGGCGGAAACATCGAGATCGCCACCGACCACATCGAGTTCGGATTCGTAACAATGAAGGTGATCATTCCGAAGCTCAGCCAGATCGGCACCGCGGCCAGCGGCGCATACTGCTGCAACTCCTGTTCCGTGTCGCACGTCGATGCCAGACCGGCAAACAGTGTGCTGTAAAGCGCGTAGCCCAGAATGAAATACAGGCAGAAGAGAACGATCTGCGCCGTCGAAACCGAGAACTTGATCCCGCCCGCCATCAGCTCGTCGCCAGTGCCGAGCCGGCGAACAGCGCTGCGGCCGCAGCCCAGATAGCGATCTGCGTCAGGCCGACCGCGCCAATCCCGATCAATTTTCCAGCCAGCATGTCGCTCGCCTTCACCGTCGACAGCATCACCTCGAAGATGCGCGACGTCTTCTCCTGAATCACCGATCGGCCCACGTTCATGCCGTACATGACGACCGTGAAGGAGAGCAGAAACGCCATCGCATACGCCGCCCAGAAGGTGCTCATCGCACTGCTCGAACCGTCTCCTTGCCGTTCTTGATCTGCACCGTGTCTCAGATCGACGTCCCCTCGTCAGCGTCTGCACCTCCTGGCGTCGATCCCCCGCGCCGCCAGCCGCTGCTCCACCAGCGCATGATTCACCGCGCTCGGTCAGTCTGCGCTCGGTCACGAAATCCCCCGACGTGCGCGACTCCCACTTCGGCCTTCGCTGCGCCTCCGCGGACGTCTCCATCCACAAAAACCCGTCCAGCTGCTTGCTGTCCACCTTCGCATCAGATCGGTCTTCTCTGCCGGGTTCCGCGGCAACCACATCCACCGTCACCGTGGCATCCTTGTCGGCCAGCAGCTGGTCGCGCACCACCCCCGCCAGCGCAGGATCATTCGCGGCCACACGGCAAGTGCTTGCCCACGCCCGAGTTCTTTCCCGCCAGCGTCATCACCGCGATCAGACGCGGCGAACACCACCGGAATCAGAATCGTCGTGACCTTGAAGGCGCTTCCCCGCACCTGCTCCAGATACTCGCGCTTCGCAATCAGCAACATGTCACGCATCGACCTTTTCTCCCACCGTCTGAATGAAAATCTCTTCCAGCGACGGCTCCATCAGCTCGAACTTGTAAATCGTCGCCTTCTGCGCCGCCTCGCGCAGCAGATCCTGCGCATCGCCATGCGGCTTCAGACGAATCTCCGCCTGCCCGCCGTAGTCCTTGTAATCGGCAATCGCCGGATGCTGCAGGAACGAAGTTGTCGCCCTCGAAATTCAGCAGCACCCGATTGCGCTCGTAGCGCGACTTCACCTCGCGCATCCTGCCCGAGAGCACCGCCTGGCCGCCGATTGATCAGGCAGATCGCGTCGCACAGCTTCTCCACCTGGTCCATGCGATGCGTCGAAAACAGAATCGCCTTCCCGGCCTTCTTCAGACTCGATCAGCGTGTCCTGCAGCAGCGTCGCGTTCACCGGATCGAGTCCCGAGAACGGCTCGTCCATAATGATCAGCTCCGGCTCATGCAGCAGCGTGGCAATGAACTGGATCTTCTGCTGCATGCCCTTCGACAGCTCTTCGGTCTTCTTCTGCGCCGCGTCCAGAATCTGCAGCCGCTCGCACCAGTCGTGCGCGCGCTTGCCCGGCGACCGCGGGATCGAGGCCGCGCAGCTCGCCCATGAACACCAGCTGCTCCATCACCTTCATCTTTTTGTAGAGACCGCGCTCCTCGGGCAGATAGCCCACCCGCTTCAGGCTCTCGCGCGTGAAAGGCTTGCCGAAGAGATTCACCACGCCCGAGTCCGGCATCGTGATGCCGATCATCATGCGGATGCTCGAAGTCTTCCCCGCCCCATTGGGCCCGAGCAGTCCGAACATCACTCCCGAGTCGATCTGCAGGCTCAAATCCTTCACCGCAATCTTCTTCTCGTAAGCCTTCGAGATCCGATCCAGATTGACAACCGTCGACATTCCGCCCCTCTCCAATTTCACCCAAAGTCTATCAGCAGCGCGGCAACGGTCAGCTAACATCCGGCGGCTGGCGGGCGGGTGCCCCATTCAAACCTTACGTTGGCTTGAGTGGGCAGTTCTCACAACTAAACGCTACGCGTGCCTTGGGGACTCAAGCCCGGGTGCCCCACATCTCGCGTTTGAGATGTGGGATAGCAATAAGGTCACGAACCGCCTCCAGGCCAACCTCAGTTCAGCTAACCGGTATTTAGTTGACCGCCTCTCGGCCCCGCCCCGCTGTTAGCATCTCCTAGTGGCGGTCCAGCTCGACACTCCGATTCAGTTCGTCAAGGGCATCGGTCCGCAGATCGCCAAGATTCTCGCCGAGAAACGCATCGCGACGGTAGAAGACCTGCTCTTCCATCTGCCCTTCCGCTACGAGGACCGACTCCATCCCCGTGCTCTCTCAGAACTAGTTCCCGGAGAAATGGCCAGTGTCATCGCCGAGATTCGCGGCACCGTGCTGCTTCGCACCCGCCGCATGCCCATCTTCGAAATGACCGTCGGCCAGAATCTGTCATCGATGAAATGCATGTGGTTTCATGGCGGCTACCTCGACGGCAAATTCAAAGCCGGACAGATGGTCGCTCTCTACGGCAAGGTCGAGCCTTCGCGCTCCACGCGCAACTTCAAAATGATCCAGCCGCAGTTCGAGATCCTGCCTGAGGACCCCAACGACGAGACCCATCTGCTCGAAGTCGGCCGCATCACGCCCGTCTACGAGTCGTTGAGCGGCAGCCGTCTCGCCTCGCGCTGGATTCGCAAAATCATCTACGGCCTGCTCGAAGAGCTGCGCGGCCAGATTCCGGAGACGCTGCCCGGGGCCATGCTCCAGCGCCTGCAAATGTCCAGCCGCGAAGAATCGCTCCGCGCCGTGCACTTCCCGCCCGCCGGAACGCCGATGACCCAGCTCCAGGCCAGCGGCACCGCCGCGCATAAGCGACTCATCTTCGAAGAATTGTTTTACCTCGAATGCGGACTCGAGCTGAAGCGCCGCAAGCTCAAGGAGCGCGCCGGCACCGCCTTCGAAACCAGCGACACGGTTCGCGAAGCCCTCCGCCAGATTCTGCCTTTCCATCCGACCACGGCGCAGAAGCGAGCCCTCGGCGAGATCGTCGCCGACATGCGCCAGCCATCACCCATGCGCCGTCTGCTGCAGGGAGACGTCGGCTCGGGAAAAACCATCGTCGCCCTGCAGGCCATGCTGGTGGCCATCGAGAACGGCTACCAGGCCGCGCTCATGGCTCCCACGGAAATTCTGGCCACGCAGCACGCGCTCGCCGTGCGCAAGCTGCTGGAGCGGAGCACCAGAAAATACCGCACCGTCCTGCTTACCGGCTCTCTCGATGACGAGCAGAAGAAAATCGCCCGCCGCCGCATCTTCAACGGAGAAGCCGATCTGGTCATCGGCACCCACGCGTTGATCGAAGAGAAGGTTGACTTCGCGAAATTAGGCCTCGTCGTCGTCGATGAGCAACACCGCTTCGGCGTTCTGCAGCGCTTTCGGTTGATGAAGAAGCCGAACACCGCCGAGCCCGACGTATTAGTCATGACCGCAACCCCCATCCCGCGCACGCTCGCCCTTTCCATCTATGGAGACCTCGACCTGAGCGTGCTCGACGAGCTGCCGCCCGGCCGCACACCCATCGTTACGAAGCAAGTTCCCGACGAGCGCGCCGAAGACGTCTGGAAGCTGCTTCGCGAGCAGGTCGAGCGCGGCCACCAGGCCTACATCGTCTACCCGGTGATCGAAGGACCAAAGGACGACCAGCCCGAACTGGACTTCGCCCCACCGGAAGCCGAAGAGGAGCCAAAGAAGGCCGCGAAGAAGTCGGCGAAGAAGACGACCGCCGCAAAGAGCATCGCCCTGTTCGAAAAGCCGACATTGAAATCCGCCACCGAGATGTACGAAAACCTGCGCACCACCCATCTCAGCGGCCTTCGCCTGGGTCTTCTGCACGGCCGCCTCGACGCCGACGAAAAGGAGATCATCATGCGCCGCTTCCAGCGCGGCGACCTCGATGTCCTTATTTCGACCACGGTCATCGAAGTCGGCGTCGATGTGCCCAACGCCAGCCTCATGGTCATCGAGCACGCCGAGCGCTTCGGACTGGCCCAGCTCCACCAACTGCGCGGCCGCGTCGGTCGCGGAGCGGCCAAGTCCTACTGCATACTCATGACCGGCGGTCGCCCGTCGCCGCAGGCTGAAGAGCGCCTTGCCGCCATGGTCCGCACCCAGAATGGCTTCGAACTCGCCGAGCTGGACCTCCAATTACGCGGCCCCGGAGAATTCTTCGGCACCCGTCAGGCCGGCCTCCCCGACTTCCGCGTAGCCAACATTGTCCGCGATCGAGTCATGCTCGAAGCCGCAAAACAGGAGGCCGCGCAATTCGTTGAGAAACCCGGCGCCGAAGCCACAGAGGACGAAAAGCAGAAGGTGTGGCAGCGCCTTAAAGCCGCATGGCAGCGCCGCTATGGACTGGTAGAAGCGGGATAAAGTGAAATACAGTCAGCCCACAAGCAGAGTCTCTTCCCCGCTGCGCGGCTGGAATGACCGGCTGGTGTAAATCACCAGGTCGATCCGTGCCACGTCGAATGCCTTGCTCTGGATCATATTCCGGGTGCAGTGGCACAGTTCCGCCAGCTGCTGGTGAGAATCGCGGCTCAATTCCAGCCCGGACGCAATCAGGGCCGCATAAATCTCGATACAGCCCGCTCGCGCAAATTCAAAGTCCAGCTCCGCCTGGTCGTTGCCGTGCGTGCTCCGGGTCAGGATCCAGCCTCCGCACGCCAGCAGAACTCCGCTCAGAAAACGCACCAGCCGCTGCGGGTCGTCCGCGCTCAGTGCCGTCAGCTTCAGGCACCACCCTGTCGATTCGTAACCGTCACGCATGTTTGACTCATCGGACTCTTCCGCCATCTGCATAACCGGGGCGGGGTGGTACTTTCGTGTGCTAAAGACTTTCGAAAGCCGGCCCGCGATACAGCCTTGCCGGCGTCCTCCAACCGCATTTTGCCTTCCCCCGAAATTCATTTAGCTTTCTTGCATGCTCCTCGGCACCGGCATTGACATCATCGAAATCGATCGCATCGCCAGGTCTATCGAACGCTTCGGAGACCGTTTTCTCGATCGCATCTTCACCGCCGGGGAGATCGCCTATTGCGGCGGTAAGAAAAATGCGGCTGAAAGCTACGCCGCGCGTTTTGCCGCCAAGGAGGCCGGAGCCAAAGCCCTGGGCACTGGAATCCAGCAGGGCGTCACCTGGAAAGAGCTGGAAGTCCGCCGCGAGCCCGGCGGCCGGCCCACCCTGCATCTCAGCGGACGCGCCGGTCAGCGAGCCCAAAGAATGGGCGTCCGTCACATCGCACTCTCGCTCACTCACAACCAGACCACAGCCATGGCCGCGGTGCATCTGGAAGACTGAAATTTAAGGGGATAGGAATTAGCCATCGGGGATCAGCGATCGGCAAATGTCGACCAAACGGTAGTGCGCCTCAGCCTCGAAAGTCTCAACTACGAATCCCTATCCCCTGCACCCTGCATCCTGCTTTCCGCATCCTATTGGCAATTATTAAAATCGAGAAATAGCGGTTTGGTATTCTCTGACGAGAGATAAGTCTCGCTCCGAGCGCCGTTTTGCCCGAGGGGGTCCGTGCCTAGTCAGCAGCAAGTCCAGTGGTCTCAATTGAAGGTGGGAGTGCTGGTGATCGTGGCGCTATCCGCGCTGACCGCGCTCGTTTTCCTCATGTCCGGCAGCACCGGCGGCTTTTGGAGCGGCAAAGTGATCCTTCGCTCCTACTTCGAGAACTCCGCCGGCCTCAAGGTCGGCGCCCCGGTTACCCTCGAAGGCGTCACCGTCGGCACCGTCAAGAGCATCCGTATCTCACCCCAGCGCAAGCTGACTCCCGTGGAAGTCGAGATGAGGGTCAGCAAGAAATACACCGATGCGGTCCGCCAGGATTCGAAGACCAGCCTGGAAACCATCGGCGTTCTCGGCGACACTGTCGTGAATATCGACAGCAAGTTCGCCACCGGCGCCACGGTTCAAAACGGTGACGAGCTCAAAACTACGGAATCGCCCAACCTCACCGACGTCATCAAGTCCAGCCAGGGAACCATCGAGCAGCTCAATACCATCCTCGCCAAGGTCGACAACCTGGTTGACTCGCTCAACAGCGGCAAGGGCTCCATCGGGCAGCTCATCAACGATCCCACCCTCTACAACAAGGCCGTGCTCACTGTGAACCAGATCCAGGCCCTGGTCGACTCGGTCGCCAACGGCAAGGGATCCATCGGCAAGCTGGTTGCCGACGATGCCCTTTACAACCGCATCGACGACACCGTCGCCCACCTGCAGCACATCTCCGCCCAGCTCGACGAAGGCCACGGCTCCGCAGGCAAGTTCCTCAAGGATGAGACGCTCTACAACAACCTCAAGCAATCGACCGATAATCTGAACCAGCTGCTCGCCGGCATCAACCAGGGCAAGGGCGCAATCGGCATGATGGCCAAGGACCCGCAGTTCTCCAAGAAGTTGGATGACACTGTCGCCAATCTCAACTCGGTCCTGAGTCAGGTAAACAGCGGCCAGGGAACCATCGGCGAGCTGCTCAAGAATCCCGCCCTCTACAACCACAGCGACGAGATGATCAAGAACACCAGCAATCTGATCACCGCGATCCGCCAGAACCCCAAGAAGTACCTGACCATCCATTTCAAGGTCTTTTAGCCTCCTGAAGCCCAAAAGCCGCACACGGTGGTTACCCGGCTTTTGGGCGCTGGCTGCGGACACCGCTTCGACACCTCGCCGGCTCTAGCTCCGTCTTCCGCCCCTCTTCAAGTCGCCTTGGTGTACAGGTCGGCCCATTTCACCTGCAAGGTATAATCCGCGTCACCATGTCGCTACCCCCGGGTTCGATGCTGGACAGCTATGAGGTGCTCGGTCTGCTCGGCGCGCGCGGAATGGGCGAGGTCTATCGCGCCCGCGATTCTGCCTTGAAACGCGAAGTCGCGGTCAAGGTCCTGCCTTCTTTTGTTTCGCAAAATCCAGACCGGCTCCGCCGCTTCGAGCAGGAAGCCCAGGCCGCGGCCGCTCTGAATCATCCCAACATCCTCGCCGTCCATCAGTTCGGCGCGTTCGAGGGCGCGCCCTATCTGGTAACCGAACTGCTCGAGGGCTGCACCCTCCGCCAGCAACTCGAGCGCGGCCCCATCCCCGTGCGCAAAGCCATCGAACACGGCGTCCAGATCGCCCGAGGATTAGCAGCGGCGCACGAAAAAGGCATTGTCCACCGCGACCTCAAGCCCGAAAACCTCTTCGTCACCAAAGACGGCCGGCTCAAGATCCTCGACTTCGGCCTCGCCAAGCTCATGCAGCCGTCAACCGCATCCGACGGCAGCGCGTCGACCCTCACCCATCAGACTGATCCTGGCCTGGTGATGGGCACCTCCGGCTATATGTCCCCGGAACAGGTGCGCGGCCAATCCGTCGACCATCGCGCCGACATCTTCGCCTTCGGTGCCATCCTCTACGAAATGCTCTCCGGCCGCCGCGCCTTCCATCGCGCGACCAACGTCGAGACCATGACCGCCATCCTCAACGAGGATCCGCCGGCAATCTCGCAGCTCGTCCAGACCACGCCTCCAGGACTGCAGCGCGTAACCCATCGCTGCCTGGAAAAGAACCCCGAACAGCGCTTCCAGTCCGCGTCCGATCTCGCCTTCGCCCTTGAAGCCCTCTCGGAGTCGGGCAGCTCTGCACCCCTCTCTGCCATGGAGCCGCCTCGCCGCTCAAGACGAAAAACAGTGCTGTGGTCGATTGCTCTGGTGGCCGTTCTTGTTTTGGCCGTCGCCGGTTACCTTGTGATCGCACGCCGCAATCGCTTCGCGTCTCTGCGCGTCTCCGCCTACACCCAGATCACACATGACGGCAATGTGGGCGGCGTCCGCGGAACCGATGGCAGCCGCGTTTACCTGTTCCGCGGCAATGACGGGGTCGGCGAAGTGGCAACATCGGGCGGAGAGATAGCGCCGGTAACCGTTTCTGTGTCTAATCCCGTATTGCTGGACATTTCACCGGACGGTTCGAAATTCCTCGTCGCCTCGTTCACCGGAGCCACCACCATTTCTCACCCGATATGGAGCGAGAGCATCCTCGGCGGCTCGCTCCGCTACCTTGCTGTGGGGAATGCCGCAACCTGGTCGCCAGACGGAAACTCAGTCGCCTACTCCACGCGCGACGGGGACATCTTCGTGGTTCGAAGCGACGGCACCGGCGCTCACAAACTGATATCGGTCGGCGGATTGGCCCGGTCTCTCGCCTGGTCGCCGGATGGCGCGACCATTCGCTTCTCAAAGGACAATGAGTTTTGGGAAATGTCCTCCAGCGGCTCCAATCTCCACCGTTTGCTTCCAGGATGGAAGGGTGAGGTCTGCTGCGGGCATTGGGCGCCCGACGGAAGTATTTTCTACTTCAACTCCGACGACCAGATCTTCGCTCGCGACGAGCATCGTTCCTTTTTTCGCAAACCGGCGTCGCCACTCCAATTGACCACCGGGCCCGTCGAATGGGGCGCTCCATTCCCTAGCAAAGATGGCAGAGAAATCTTCGTATTGGGCTCGATCCTGCATGGCGAATTGACTCGATTCGACTCCCAGACCAGACAATTTCAGCCATATCTTGCGGGCGCTTCCGCCGACAACCTGGCCTTCTCCAAGGATGGCCGCGCTCTGGCGTACGTTTCCTACCCCGAGAGCATCCTGTGGAAGGCGAACTCGGATGGCAGCAATCGCATCCAACTGAGCACTCCTCCCATGTGGCCGCTAAGCCCCAAATGGTCGCCTGACGGGACTCAAATTCTGTTCGTCGACGGATCGTCCGGGGGGCACGAGCAAGCCTGGATCGTGCCATCCCAGGGGGGCGCCCCGCGGCGTCTCCTGTCCGAAGATGATGCATCGGAAACCGATCCGAACTGGTCTCCCGACGGTCATGAAGTTGTCTTTTCCACAAGCCGGGAAGGAGGCGGAGATCCAACCAGCGTCATCAAGATTCTCGACCTCGACAGTAATCGCGTTTCCACACTTCCCGGGTCGGTCGGATTGTTCGCGCCGCGCTGGTCTCCAGATGGCCCTTTCATTTCCGCTGTGCGCATGAATTCCACCAACCTCAATATCTTCGATATCAAGACGCAGAAGTGGTCCACGCCCTACAAGGGTGTAGTGTCCTACACGGAGTGGTCGAAAGACGGCCGTTCGATCTACTTCATGGATTTTCAGGAGAATCCGGCCGTGATTCGAGTCCACCTCCCGGATGGCGCGGCCGAGCGCATCGTCGATCTCAAGGATTTCAATTACGCCGGAAACACCGGCATGTGGATGGGCCTCGACCCAACCGACGCACCCCTCTTTCTTCGCAACCTCGGAACGCACGACATCTACGCGCTCACCCTTGATTACAAATGAGCGGAGCAGCGCCAACCCACCCCGAATACACGGTTTGGAATCAGGGGCTTCCGGAAACACCACTTGTGCCCTCCGCCAGACGCGAATCCCGCGTCCATCCCCCAACGTGGTAATTTTCCTCTAAGCGAGCCCACGCCCGCCCAGACATACGCTGCGTTCCCACGTAAGCGCGGCCACACACGATCGAGGAATCCATGCACCCTTTCCGTATCGCCAGTACGCTTCTCTTTTGCAGCAGCCTAGCTTTTGCGCAAAGCGCCCTCACCTCGGCAGACAACCAGCCCGGCGGCGCACCCGTCGAGCCCAAGGCGCTGCACAGCTTCGATCTCAGCGCCATCGACAAGACTGTCGACCCGTGCACCGATTTCTACGCCTACGCCTGCGGCAACTGGCGCAAGAACAACCCCATCCCCGGCGACCAATCCAGCTGGGGACGATTCAACGAGCTCGCCGAGCGTAACCGCTACCTCCTCTACGTCGACCTGAAGCAGGCTGCGGACGACCCCAAGACGCCGCTGCAGAAAAAATATGGCGACTTCTACGCCGCCTGCATGAACTCCGACCTTGCTGACCAGCTCGGCGAGAAGCCGGTGTCACCCATGCTCGACGCCATCGACGCGGTCTCCGCCAAGGATCAGCTCGCGGCCCTCGTCGCCCGGCTCCAGGAAAAGGACGGTGTCGACGCCTTCTTCCGCTTCGGCAGCCAGCAGGACCAGAAGGACGCCACCCGCCAGATCGCCATCGTCATCCAGGGCGGCCTCAGTCTTCCAGACCGCGACTACTACCTCCTCGACGATGACCGCATGGCCAAAATCCGCGAACAGTACAAGGCCTACGTCGCCGCCCTCTTCAAGCTCGCCGGCGACAGCGACGAGAAGGCCTCCAGCGAAACCGATAGCGTGCTTGCCGTCGAAACCGCGCTGGCCAAAGGTTCCACGCCTCGTGTCGATCTCCGCGATCCCGAAAAGCGCTATCACCTGCAGCCGGTCTCCGGCCTCAACACCCTCGCGCCCGGCTTCCAATGGACCGCCTTCCTCGCCGGGACATCCGCCCCGCACCTTGAAGAAATCAACGTCGCAACGCCTGACTTCTTCAAGGCCATGAACGAGATGATTGACCAGCAGAGCCTGGACGCGCTCAAGAGCTACCTCCGCTTCCACGCCCTGAATGACGCCGCGCCGTGGCTCTCAGCCTCCTACGATGACCTCCATTTCGGTTTCTTCGGCAAAACCCTCAATGGCCAGGCCGAGCAGCAGGCGCGCTGGAAGCGTTGCACCGCCCTCACCGACCGCGCCATGGGCGAGGCCGTCGGACAGGACTGGGTCCGCCAGAACTTCCCGCCCCAGGCCAAGGACAACATGGAAAAGCTCGTCGCCGCCCTCGAGAAGGCGCTCGGCGAAGACATCCAGTCCCTGCCCTGGATGACTCCCGAGACCAAGAAGCAGGCCGAAGAGAAGCTGGCCGAGTTCCGTAAAAAAATTGGCTATCCGGAAAATTGGCGCGATTACTCGAAGCTTGAAGTCAAACGCGACGACCTGATCGGCAACCTGCGCCGCTCCGACGCCTTCGAGTATGCGCGCGACCTGAACAAGATCGGCAAGCCGGTCGACGAGAAGGAGTGGGGCATGACGCCGCCCACCGTCAACGCCTACTACAGCCCCAGCAACAACGACATCAATTTCCCCGCCGGCATCCTCCAGCCGCCTTTTTACGACGTAGCCAAGGACCCGGCTGTGAATTTCGGGGCAATCGGCGTGGTCATCGGCCACGAAATGACTCATGGCTTCGACGACCAGGGCAGCAAGTACGACGGCAAGGGCAACGTCAAGAACTGGTGGACTCCCGACGACCGCAAGGCCTTCGACGAGCGCACCGGCTGCGAAGTGAACGAATACGGCAGCTTCGAGCCTGTCCCCGGAGCAAAGCTGAACGGCAAGCTCACCCTGGGCGAGAACACCGCCGACAATGGAGGCATCCGCATCGCCTACCAGGCGCTCATGAGCGTGCTGGCCCAGGAAGGCGGCGACGCCAAAACGAAGAAGATCGACGGCTACACCCCCCAGCAGCGCTTCTTCATCGCCTTTGCCCAGGTCTGGTGCGAAAACCGCACCGAGCAGCTTGAACGCGTCCGCGCCCGCACCGATCCCCACTCCCCCGGCAAGTTCCGCACCGACGGCACCGTTCAGAATTTCGACGAGTTCGGCAAGGCCTTCGGCTGCAAGAAAGGTCAGCCCATGATGCCCGACCATCCCTGCGTGGTCTGGTAAGGATGAACCCGGGGTGTCCCACATCTCGATTTTGAGATGTGGGATACTACAATCTCTGTGAAATATCTCTAACCAACCGCCGAGTTCTCAAGTCCAATCAAGCCAGGAGACAATTCCAATCATCCCCCGGCTGGAATCTCCGCCTTAAATCTCGACTTATACGGTCGCGTCGGTCCTCCGCTATAGCCGAAAGCGCGTCCAGCTTTTACAATGCAGACGGGAGTGATCCCGATCCAGTTGCCTGGCTAACTGAACCCCAGGATGAAGGAAGCGCATGAAGTTTAAGAAATCTGGCCAGATTCTCCTGGCCCTGGTTGTCTCCCTAGGTCTTTGTCTGAGTGTCACATCTTGCACCGTCGACTACACCGTCGCATATTTTTATGTGACCGGCGCGCAGTACAACCAGATTGGCGCCTTCAAGGTTTCAAATAACACCGGAAACCTGGCCACCATCCCCGGCTCACCGTTCGGTTCGGGCGGCACCGACCCCATTCGCGCCATCGTCTCCACGACCGGCCGCTACATCTATGTCCTCAATGCGGGCGCCGCCCAGTCCGACGGCACCTACACCGGCAGCAACATGGCCGTCTTCTCCGTCGGCGGAAACGGCGTCCTGGCCCCCCAGCAGACCTATACCAGCCAGGGTAATGGACCCATACGTTTCGCCTTTAGCTCTACGGGAAGCTTTCTCTATGTGCTCGACCAATACGCTCCTGTCAATGGCACCCAGACCTCTTCCAGTACCCAAAGCACCTCTTTCCCGTGCCCCGACCCCACCACTTCCGGCGTCTATCACCCGGTGGGAGACATCACTGCGTTCAGTGTGAATACCAGCACCGGACGCCTCTCGCTGATCACCAATAGTCAACAGACGGATACCAGTGGCACGCAGCTCACCTACTTCCCGGTAGGCTGCAATCCGATCGACTTCAAGGTCTCGGCCGCCTACGTCTTCACCGCCGACGCCGGCCCCGAGCCCAGCACCACGAACGTTCAGACCGTCTTCGAGTACGCCGTCAACGCCACCAACGGCCAGTTGACGCTTACCCAGAACACCGAGTTGGTCACCGGCGCCGACAAGATCAGCACCATCGGCTCGGACAGCGCGTCGAGATACATCTATGTCGTCGATACCGGCGCCAACCTGATCTACTCCTACACCATCGGCACAAATGGCGTGCTGCAGTCCGTCTCCAGCAGCCCGTTCTCCAACAGCCAATCGGTGTCCGGCAACCCCATCGCCCTCACCTCGGACAGCAAGAGCAAGTTTCTTTATGTTGCCGACGCCGGGCCCTCCTCGGGCATCAGCAACCCGAACAGCCAGATCAGCGGCTTCACCATCGCCACCAACGGTGTGCTCGCACAGATCAGCGGAGCGCCTTTCCCCACCGGCTCCAGTCCGCAGTGCATTCTCGAAGATCCTTCGAATCAGTACCTCTACACGGCTGACTACATCAGCAGCACGGTCACCGGCCACGTACTCGATCCGAACTCCGGCGTGCTCACCGACCTCCGCAACGCTACCAGCTACGCCACAGTGGGCAATCCCACCTGGTGCGTCGCCAGCGGGCACACCGACTAACGCAGTTATCAGGGTTCAGCGATCGGCGATCCGTGGTCTCGCCGATCGCCGAATGCTGATAACTGAGCACTCAGTCTGGTCATTCCAGACTGTAGCTTTTACAATTCAAGCGGGAGCGATCCCCAATTCGCACGCCTGTGCCGCCGGCCAGGACGAAGGAAGCGCATGAAGTTCAGCAAAACGGGCCACGCGTTGTTGGCCGCCGCAGTCTCACTTGGCATAGGACTTGGCATTACCTCTTGTGGCGAAAGCAACACCATCGATTACCTTTTTGTAACTGCCTCCAAGAACAATCCCGGACAGGTCAGCGTCTACCGGGTCGATCAGGAATCGGGCGCGCTCACCCAGATTCAGGATTCTCCCTACAGCTCCGGCGGGCGTAATCCTGTCGCCGAGGTCACCTCGCCCAACGGCGCGGACCTCTATGTCGTCAACCATGACGACAACACCGTCGTGGAATTCGCCATCGGCACCGACGGCAAGCTCTATCCCCAGCACACCTACAACACTCCCGGGACCGAGCCCACCTCCGTCGCCATCAATGCGGCTGGAACCTACCTCTACGTAGTAGATACGTACCAGCCCAGCTATACCGACGCCAACCCCGGTCCGGGCGCGGTGGCCGTTTATCCCGTCAACGCTGACGGCAGCCTGGGCACAGCCGTGGCCAACGGAAATCTCTCCTACTTCCCGGTCCAGAACAATCCGTTAAGCGTGAACGTGACCGCCAACGGCAGCTTCGTGTATGTGGTCAATGCGAATACGTCGGCGCAGGCCGGAACCGTTTCGGCATTCTCCGCCGGCACCGGCGGCGTGCTGAGCACAGTCTCCGGCAGCCCCTTCAGCGCCGGGGTAGCGCCGACCGCCAGCGCCAGTGACCCTACCAGCCGCTTCTACTACGTCACTGACAGCGCCACCAATCAGCTCATTGCCTACACCATCTCCGCCACTGGCGGCCTCGTTCCGCTGAACAACGGCCCCTTCGCAACCGCCACCTTCCCTGACGCCATCACCATCGATCCCAGCGGCACCTACATTTACGTGGCCAACTACAACTCCAACAGCGTCAGCGCCTACCAGATCACCCCGTCCACCGGCGCACCCTCCGGACTGGCTGGAGCCGCCACCTATGCCACCGACACCGGCCCGACCTGCGTTCTGGTCGATCCGGCCTTCGGCAAGTTCGTCTACACCTCCAACTTCCTGGGCAGCTCCGTTACTGGCTTCGAGCTGAACGTCAATACCGGCGTTCTCACCGGTGCGGAGAACTCACCCTTCCCCACCGCCGGACAGCCCACCTGCACCTCGGCGGTGACTCACGGCAACCATCCCGGCGAGCACGTCCAGGCTACTGCGGGAACCGGCAGCTAAACTCAGTTCTACTTCGCAAACAAGAAGGCCCGCTGTCAGCAGCGGGCTTTTCTGTTTGCGGAAATCGCGTATGTCTTGATTCGTCGGAGACTGCCGGCGCGATCATTAAGCGTCCTCTGCCAGCTCCTGAATCAGTTCGGCAATCTGCCGCGTGACGCGTGCGTTGGGGTTGAGAAACAATATGCCCACTCCCAGCCCCGGACGAAGGACAAGAACGTTCCCTGCCACCCGGAACTGCAGCCTGTTGGTCTCGAAGTAAACCTCGACCTGAGTCCCTCGTTCAAATTTGACCGAAGCCGCCTCAATGAAGCATCCCGCCACGCTCAGATCGGAGATCTGCCCGGAGATGCGCAGCCCGGCGTGCGGCAGCGATACCTGGGCAATGCCTTCGCACCGGTAGCGCGTGTGCTTGCGTCTCTCCGAACCTTGCATCTCCGCTTCCGGCTTGTCTGTCTCCGGCGTCGCGGTTTCTGGAGGAATGACAGACGAAGCCTCCGCGGTCTTCTCCGCAGCGTTCACGGACGACAACCAGCCGGCCGATTCTTCACCCAAAGCGAAGCCTCCCTCGAACCCACACAGACCTTGCTGGCTTATCGGCAATCGGTTGAAAAAGTTGAGACTTTGAAAGGGAGCCAGGTCGCGCCGGGTATCGGGTGCTCCACATCTCACCTCTAAAAGGTGGGAAGCGAAACGGAAAAGAGCGGCTAAAGCCCCTTCAAGAGCTCCTTCCAGCGAGCCCACGCCTCATCCCGGGCCTTTACATTCGCCTCATTCCCGGATGTGCGGGTAGGGTCTTCGCCGGCCCGCATGAAACCATGCCCCGCGCCCTCGTAGATCACCGGCTCGTAAGTCTTCCCGGCCGCCTTCATTGCCGCCGTCGCGTCCGGAACCGTGGCTGAGATGCGGGCGTCGTTGCCGCCGTAGAAGCCATACACCGGAGCTGTGATCGCGGCGAGGTTCTTTGGCGGAGGACCATAGAACACGAAGGCCGCGCTCAGGTCATGCCGGTTGGTGGCGAAGCGGAACGACTGGCCGCCGCCCCAGCAGAATCCGGCTACCGCCAGCTTGCCGTTCACCGACGGCAGCTTCTTCACATAATCGGCTGTGGCATTCAGGTCGGCCGTAATCACGTCGGGGTCGAGTCCCGACACTGCCTTCACCGCATCGTCCTGACTGGGAAAAGCGCTCGATCCTCCGCCGCCCGGACCAAAACCAGACAGCAGGTCGGGAACAATGGCCACGTATCCTTCTGCCGCCACTTCGTCGGCCACCTCGCGAGCCCAATCGGTCAACCCGAAGATCTCGTGGATCACCAGCACCGCCGGAGCCTTGCCTCTCACCTCCGGATAGACAATGAATGCTTGTACCGTCCGGTTGCCGTACTTGATGTCCACCCATTCCTGGTGCCGCGGAGACTTCTCCAGCCGCTCCTTGGCCCACTCCTGTGCCTGTCCCAGGGAGACACAAGCCATCGCTGCCATGACCGCGATTGCAATTCGCCTGCGAAGATTCATCATTGCGTCCAGCCTCAGACTGTTAGATTCGATTTACGATCCGGTTCATCGTCCAAGGCAGAGTAACCGCACTGCGCCCGCGCAGGCAACTCCACCGCCGCCGGCCGTGCAATGCTGTCAAACGATTGCCTGATGCAGCCGGGCGAACTTCGCTTCGCGGCGGTGAAATGCGTTCCTGCCGCGGCCGATTCGAATGAAGCTTCCCTTCACAACGTAATTCGCGTAGCATCAGCATCGCCTCGAACCATCTCGGGAGCGCCATGCAACTCGACCGCATCGTAACCTTTCTGCTCACCCGGAACCCCGACTCCGCCATCGCCTTCTTTCGCGATACGCTGGGTTTTGCCTTTCTCCGCGACGACGGCTTCGCCCTGGTCTTCGACCTCAACGGCACGTCACTCCGGATCGGCAAGGTGCCCGCGCACACGCCGGCCCAGAACACGGTTCTGGGTTGGGAAGTGAACGATATCGGATCGGCGGTGAAGGAGCTGGCCGCAAAAGGAGTGGCGTTCGAGCATTATCCGAACATGGGCCAGGACGAGCAGGGCGTCTGCACCTTTCCCAGCGGCGACAAGGTGGCGTGGTTCAAAGACCCCGACGGGAATGTCCTGTCACTCTCCCAGCACGCCGCACAAGCGTAAAAAAGAGCCCAAAACACAACTGGTGAGACCGGAACGAACCGGTCTCACCAGATACAACGAGTGACCCAGGCAGAAGCGAAAGCTTAGAAAAACTAGTTGGCGCGCGTCTGCGGTTTGGGTTTTGGCAGCTGCCCCTGTTCCGAATTCACCGGTGTCATGTTCGGCCCGTCGTAACCGGTCAGGTTGCCCATCCCGGTAAGCTGCTGCTCCTGCACCTGCAGCGGCCGCTGCATCACCATCACGACATTGGTTCCCGCCGGGAAAGTGATATCGCTGCCGTGCTTCACCATCATCTCGATGATTCCTGCCGCCGCGCCAGCTCCGGCGCCGATGCCTACGCCCACGCCAGGCGAACCCGCGGCCCATCCAACCAGTCCACCGGCCCCGGCTCCGGTCATCGTGGTGCCGGCAACGGTCTTGGCATCATCGGCCTTGGAACCCTTCTGCTCGATCAGCCCTTCCTTGTCCTTCACCTGGGCATTCTGCGTGCCTGGAACGCTATCCACCGCACCCGGCAGCGGAATCACCACGCCGTTGGGGAATACCATGGACACGAAGTGCATCATGATCTGCGCCCGGCCTTTCACCTTGCCGCCGCGCTGCACGCCGTCGATATTGCCCTGCACATAAACGCCCGCGGGAATCACCACCCGCGCTCCCACAATCACCGGAAACTCGCTGGTCAGATACACCGCATCGCCCGGCTTCGCCGTCGATGTGCTGATGGCGCTGCGCAGCTGAAGCGGAATCTTCGTTCCCGCTGGAACAACGAAAACCGGTTCATTGTTCACCGGAGCCGTGTTGGCCGGCGCGGTGCTGACCGGCGGATTGTTCTGCGCAGACGCCACTGGGGCGGATTGTGCATAAAGCGAGCTCGTAGCCAGAACCGAAGCGCCAAGCAGGAAGAGCGGAAAACCAAGCGAGTTAAGAGTGGGGCGAGTCATTCGAGTATCTCCAGTGGATGCGCATGAGCCGTGCCGTCAGTTAACTTCTCAGACAGCTTCAGGACAGAATCGACTCCTTGCAAATAAGTCGCCCGTCGCTCTCATCGCTCCAGATTGGCAGGACCACAAGCTCCCCCGCCTATCGTCGAACTAGCGTCATTGTTTCATCGGAAACAACATTTTGTGCCTCTAATTTAGTAACTCGGCGCCAGTATTTGGTCACCATGCCAAAAAACTATTGTGGGAGCAAGAGGTATTTGCAACCAGTTCTCTCGAAGCCATCTAGGCCTGTCGACATCTCTCGGACCTATAACAAATTTGTCGTCCCGAGCGAGCACCGCGAGCCGAGGAACCTGCAGTTTGCCCGCGCGGCCTCTCATTTTCGCTGGGTGCCCCCATCCTTTGTTCGCTCGCTGAACAAAGGTGGGAGACCACGAATCTCCATCCCGACTGCCAATCGTCGAATCGAAGACGTTTCAAGTCGCGCGGGCCAGCGCGGCAATCAGATTTCCACGCCGCGCTGCAGCCATGCGGTCGAGACTCCAAAATATGCGCAGCCAGAATCCTGCGCTGCAAAGTGCCAGCAGCAGAAATACTCCGGCGGCAACCCCTGCATGTCCGTGGCTCGACAAAGGAAGGAAAACAGCCGCGCCCACGCCAACGACCGCCAGTTGAATGCCCAGGCTGATCAGCCCGTTTCCCGCCGCGCCTTCTTCCCGCGACATGCGCGTAAGCGTCATTCTGTAGGCCATGGTTACCGAGAGTATGTTTCCCGCCGCCAGTTGCAGCGGAAGTGCGAACAGCAGCCAGCAGAAGGTGGCAGCAACGATCTCCGCATCCGGCATATGAAAGCGGAAGTAAACGATCAGGCAAGCCATCGCCAGTTCCACACCGAAGAGCGCAAGCTGGACAAGATTCTTCGACAGCATCACCGTGCGGAAGGGAGTGGGCGAGGTGAAGTAAAGCTGGATGCCCCCGCCTTCGCCGCCGAGGCTGTTATAGATCAGCCGCGTTAATCCCAGAAAGCTGTATGCCACTCCCAGCGGCAGCGCGAAGCGTCCTGCGAACGATACCTCCGGGCCGCCATGCCTGCCTCCGCCGAAGATCATCAACATCACCAGCGGAGCGGCCAGGCTGTACAGCATGATGCCGCTGCGCGAGAGGTAGCGCAGCTCTTTCTCGATCACCGCGCCCATCGGCCCGGGGATTCCGCGAAAGCCGCCGCGCGTCGCAACTTTCCTTTTGGCCTTCGCAGCCTGTGGCGTGCCTTCGGCCAGAACTTCGCCACGATATTCGGCGCGAAGGCGGAAGCCAAGCAGCAGCCCCGCACCCGCGCTGTACAAAACCAGCGCACCCATGGGCAGCAACGACTGCGCTACGCGGCCTCGCAGCGAAAAGCGAACCGTCGATGCAGCCAGCCCGGGAGGAAGAAAGCCCTGCACCTGCTCCGCGAGCAGCAAGGTCTTCCTGTCGACCGGCGGATGGTGCCCCTCATAGTGCCGCATCGCCGGGTTGAGAAACTGGACGGCAAGCAGCATAAAGAGAAAGGTGACGCCCAGGATCTCCCGCGTGCGCCGCTGCGCCAGCCACCGATCGATCCACGCAAAGATCATCCGCGTCAAAAGGATATTGAACCCGGCGAACAGCAGCACCGCGAGTGTGATCCCGATCACCGCACTCGGATCGGCGACTACCAGTCCCGTCCAGATCCCATAGAGGCAGATCGCGCCCATGACCGATCCGGTGTCCAGCAGGCCGAAGACCAGGGTCATCAGCATGTACGAGCCGAAGTCCATAGGAAAACGCAGGAAGACGCTCATGTCCACGTGTTCCTGGAACGACGCCGCCATCACCGGAAACAACTGCCACAGAAAGAAGACCGGCCAGAAAAGCACCGCCAACAGCCGCCACACATGCTGCGATGCGATCTCATACGCGCCGAATCCCAGGCCAACGCCCGCGGCCAGCGCGATGAGCGCAAAGAATGTGGTCGTGAAGATGCGCGCGCCCAGCTCGAAGTTTCCGCGTTTGGTGCGCAACGAATGACGCAGCATCTGCCATCGCATCGCGGCCACCGCGGCATACTGCTGCCGCGCCGCCGCGGAGAACATGCCCGAGCCAGCGCTTGCGTCAGCCCTCACGCCAACCAAGACAGCTCCTGTGCCGCCTCGCCGCCGCCCGCGCCCACCGTGTTCAGGAAAATCTCCTCCAGCGTCAGCCGCTGTTCGCCGGTCGATCCCGGCAGCGTGGAGGCGACGCCGGCCCGCAGCTCATCCAGCGAGCCATTCGCCACCAGCCGCCCTTTATAGATGATGGCCACATGGCTGCACAGGCGCTCCACGATCTCCAGCACATGCGAGGTAAGAAAAATGGTCGCGCCGCGGTGAATCATCCCCTGCAGCATCGACTTCAGCGTGCCCGCGGCCACCGCGTCCACGCCCTCGAACGGTTCATCGAGAAAAAGCACCTTGGGCCCGTGGATCACCGCCGCCGCCAGCGCCAGCTTCTTCTGCATCCCGTGCGAGAAATCGGTCACCAACTTCTTCGGCTCGTTGGCCAGGGTCATGAACTCCAGCAGCTCGTCTGTTCGCCGGTTGGTGGTCTCGCGATCCAACCCGTACATGCGGCCTACAAAGCGCAGATACTCGGCGGCCGTGAGCCGTCCCAGCAACGCCATGCCTTCCGGCACCACACCGATCTGCCGCTTTAGGTCCAGCGAGCTCGAAGTGAAGCTCTGCCCCAAGATTTCGACGCGCCCCGAGGTGGGCTCGAGGAGGCCGGTGAGCATCTTGATGGTCGTCGATTTGCCCGCGCCGTTGGGGCCCAGGAATCCGAAGAACTGGCCCGGCGCCACGCTGAAAGAAAGATCGTCAACCGCAATGAAGGAGCCGAAACGCCGCGTCAGGCCAAAGGTGGCCAATGCCGGAGTAGCCATTGCCGCCAGCATAGCCGGAAACGGCAACCAAGAAAAGCGGGCTCCCCGGACTCACCACAGAGAGCACAGAGGACACAGAGAAAACCGGAGGTGATTGCTTTGTGCTCTCTGCGGTGAAAAGACTGCCGGCCAGGATGGTCGCGAAGCTTCCTGCAGAGGTGACGGCCTCTCGCCTCCACCTTGGCGCTCTTAGCGTCTTTGCGGTGAATCTCTTCTCTGTGCTCTCTGTGATGAATTCTTGTCCTTCTGTCCAGGCCAGAGCGTCAGGCTCCGGTTTCCAGCACTACGCGGAAGCGAGCCTTCCCGCTCTCCATCCTCGCGAAGGCCTCAGCGGCCTTCTCCAGAGGATATTTCTCGATCAAAGCGCGAACCCCGGTTAACACGCTGAACTTGAGCGTGTCCTCGGAGTCGATCGCCGTGCCGCTCGGCCAGCCGGCCACCGCCTGCTTAGCCATGATCAGCGGGATGGTCGAGACCTTGAGCGGATCGGCGCCGACTCCCAGGATGACAAATTTCCCCGCGTAACCCAGGCCGCCGATGGCCGCCGACATCGCATCGGAATCCGTCACTGTCGCCAGGATCGTCCGCGCGCCGCCCAGCTTCTGCAAGGCCTGCGACACGTCTTCCTTCGTGCTGTCGATGTAATGATGCGCGCCCAGTTCATGCGCGAATTTGGCCTTGTCCGCTCCTCGCGCGATGGCGACCGTATTGAAGCCCATCTTCGCGGCGTATTGCACGCCCAGGTGGCCCAGCCCGCCCATACCCAGAATGGCGACCGTATCCGGAGGATGCGCCCCGCTGTTGCGCAGCGCGTTGAACGTCGTGATACCCGCGCACAGCAGAGGGCCCGCGTCCGCGCTGTTGAGCGAATCCGGAACCGCGGCCAGAGCCACCTCCGGAGCGATCAGATAGTCGGCATATCCGCCGTCATAGCTGATGCCGGGAATCTTCAGGTTCTGGCAGGCCACCAGGTCGCCGCGGCGGCAGGGCTCGCACTTCATGCAATGGCCGCCATACCACCCCAGTCCCACGCGCTGCCCAACCTTCCACTGCGTTACGCCCTCACCGATCGCATCCACCAGCCCCACAACCTCATGACCCGGCACGCGCGGATATTGGATCCCAGGAAAGAGTCCGTACATGGTAACCGAATCGCTGTGGCAGACTCCGCAGGCCTGCACCCGGAGCCGAACCTGCCCCGTTGCAGGGTCGGCAACTTCACGCGTCACCACCTCGATCGGACCACCCTTGCTGGTCACCTGCGCAAACCGTCCCGTCTTTTTCTCTGAAGCCATGTCCATTTCCCCTTTTTGGATTCCGTCACTCGCGATGAAAGCCGCGGTCAAAAGCGGCTCTGTCCTATTTGGAGTTCCCAGTCGTAAGGATGCGCGGCGGAGGGAACGAACGTCAGTTTTCTTGGTTTTCAGAATTCGCAAGACCGCTCGCGGTCCGGGACACAATCGCATCGACACCATCCGTCGAATCGATCACACGATGCGGCCGCTCGATCGTCTCGAACCGGGCCTTGACCTCGCGATAGAGCTGCACATCGCGGTTGCGCGCCGGATTCCCGGCATCATGAGCGCGCAGCCGCGCCTCTGCGACATCATCCGGGCAGACCACGTGCAGAATCCGCCAGGTTGCCCCGGCCTGCTCCGCCGCGCCGACGGCCTGCTCGATCTGTTCGCGGCGCGAATAAGTGCGGCCGTCCAGAAAGATGAACTCTGCCCGGCCATTTTTCGTCAGATAAGCGGCCGCTTCGTAGATAGCCCGCATGCAAAGATCGTCCTGCTCACGCGTGTAGTCAGTGAGCGCGCCGGGGAAGAGAGCCTCGCGGATGCGGTCCTTATCCAGGACTACGCCGCCGAGCCGTTCCACCAGCGCTCGCGCCAGTGTGCTCTTCCCCGTGCCGGGCAGTCCGGCCAGAATGACCCAGGTTGTCATGAACCCGCTACCTCGGCTGCCACGGTTTCGTAATTCCCCTCACCGCGCCCAAAGTCCTGCGACTTAGCGATGTCCTCCACCACCCCCGCCGTGAAAGCCGCCGCCGCCAAAGCCGCCGCCATGAAAACCACCGCCCATGCCATGGCCTTCAAAGCCCCGGCCGTAAGATCCGCGCCCATAAGATCCGCGCCCATAAAATCCGCGGCCGTAGAAGCCCCCGCCAAAATACCACGGAGGATAGAATCCCCAGCCAAACGGGCTCCAGAACGGGCCGGCGCCGATGAAGGTGTAGTTCCATAAATACGGGTCCCAATACCAGCCCGGCACAAACGAGGAAACGCCGGCATACTCACCCGCGATCTGCGAGTTCGCCTGGGCCAGATACTGCGAGCGCAAACTGCTCCAGTTATACAGCTCGCCTTCGGCCGCATCGGTATCGAACTTCTGCGGCTTCACGCTGTCCCCCGCGGCGAGAGCGAGCTCATGATGAGCCTTCACCACTCTCCAATGGTTTTCGCCTTCGTTCACCGCGGCTTCGCCCTGGAAGACCATGGTGTTGCCGCCGTTGGCATTGAATTCATACAGGCCGGTCTTGAGAAGCTGCGTCGGCACGCCGTCGTCGACCACTTGTATATCGTTCTGTTTGTAGATCTGATCCACTTCGACCATGGCTCGACCCTGTTCGAGATCGACTGCCGTGTAGGTCAGGTCCGGTGAGACCATCTTGACCGCGCTATCGTCGTCGAGCCGTAGAAAGACACCAGGCGTCAGCAGGATCTCCGCCTTGCCCTGCTGAGTGGAAAGCACCTGACCCGGCTCGAGCTCGGCGGAGCCTACAGAGTGGTCAGTGATAACTTGGCCAGCGAGGCTGGCCGAACCTTCGACATAGTTGACAGTTCCTGGACGGGGCCGGGTTCGCGCCGAACGCCGGCGCGCACAGAGTCGCCAGGGAAAGCAGCAACGTCGCCTTAACCCCAGTCGTTCTCATCTTCTGATACCTCTTACTCAGTTAGATGAGCGGTGCGCGGGAACGTCGCGATAGCGTTTTCTGATGACCCATCACTTTGGCTGCCACAGCTCGACCCGATTGCCGTCAGGATCGGTAAACCACCCGAAGTCGCCGAAGTCGTATCGATCGCGCTTCGCATCGACGTTGATGCCGGCGGCAATGAGAGCATCGAGCAGCCCGTCCAGATCGTCGACCTGAAAATTCAGCATCGCCGGCTGCGCGACCGGGAAGTAACCAGAGTCTTGCGGGAAGAATGCAACAACCGTGGTCGCACGCTGATTCACCGCTTCGAAAGCGAAGTATCCATCGCGCCTCTGCAGCCCGAGGTGCTTCTCATACCAGGCATAGAGGGCTTCGGGGTCTGCCGACCTCAAAAATGCCCCGCCGATTCCAGTCGCACGCGCCATTCACCACCCCGCAGACATTGCCAGCTGAATCCGTCGCATCCCAACAGCTCGCGCAATGTTTTTCGCAAAAGGATAACCCGCAAAGACCTTTTTGCACAGTCAAGATTGTCTGGTTCAGGGTTTCGCCGAATGAGAATGTCCTTTTTATTACGCGGCAGCCTGTCGCCTGAGTCTTTTCCCGGCCCCTCATCGTCTCTGGAAATAGAGAGTTCTCGATGGTTGGTTTACGCAGGAAGGAGCTCTTTTCAGGGATTGGTGTGCTTGGAATGCTCTCCTTGCTGATTTCCAGCACACCATCGTCCCTTCACGCTCAATTTGCTACATCGGATCGCGTTACTCAGCCGGGGTTCTGGCCAACCCAGACCAAATACTCGAGAGATGAATATGCAGGCTCCCAGGCCTGCTCAGGCTGTCACCTCAAGATCACCCAGGCACAGCAGGAAACTTCCATGGCGCACACCGCCATGCGTGCCGGCGATTCCGCCATCCTGCGATCGAACCCGCAATTGAGTTTTGCTCACAGCTCGTACTTTTATGCGATTCAGACCAGCGCCGGTCAAAGCGTCTACGCGGTTACCGACGGACGGCACGCTCAGTCTGCGCCCCTGGCCTGGGCCTTTGGCACCGATCGCGTCGCCCAGTCGTATCTCTTCAAGAAGAAAGACGGCGAATTCTACGAAGCCCGCATAACCTACTTTCTTTCCCTCAGCGCCCTCGATTTCACTCCGGGCCGCGCCTTGAACGCGCCCGAAGACGTGGAAGATGCGATGGATCGGCAGGTGAGCCGCGCCGAAGTTTATCGATGCTTCGCCTGCCACACCACGGCCTCCGGCATAGGGAGCAACTTCGACGAATCGCGTCTCATTCCCGGCGTGAGCTGTGAGGCCTGCCATGGTGCAGGCCGGGCACATGTCGCAGAAATGGAAGGCGCTCCTGTCGAACGCAGCGCCGCTGCCCTGCACGAGCAGGATACGCCGGCAAAGATCTTCAACCCTAAAACCCTCACGCCGGAAGAGTCCGTAGACTTTTGCGGCTCCTGTCACGGCTCTTACTGGGATGTGAGTCTGAGCGGCAGCAGCGGAATAGGCAATGCCAGGTTCCAACCCTATCGCCTGGAGCAAAGCAAATGCTGGAATAAGAATGACGGCCGCCTTACCTGCACGGCCTGCCACGATCCGCACCAGCAGGTCGACACCGACGCTTCGGACTACGACCACGTCTGCCTGAGCTGTCACCTGGTCAAAGGTGCGAAGATGAAGTCCACCTCAACCGAGACGAACCGGGCTGATCCGGCAGAAACTCACCCGGGCAACGCGTGTCCGGTGGGTAAAGAAAAATGCACATCCTGCCATATGCCTCAGGTCTATATCCCGGCCATGCATCGCAGTTTTCCCGATCACCGCATTCGCATCGCGCGCGACGGCGAATCCTTCCCCGATTAGCGCGTTTTAGATTTCGACCGGAAATGGCGCTCTAGAAGCTTTTCCATTGAGAAAAGCTGAACTCGGCGAATCTTTCAAAAGACCCGGTTATAAAAAATCTGTTCTAGCGTGAAGAAACAGGCTTCTCCGCTCGCAGCGACGGCCACTCCGGGTTGCGCTTCTCGAGGAAGGCCCGGACGCCTTCTTTGAAGTCATCCGTAGAGCGGGCGTCGGCATTGGACGCAATCGCCGATTCGATCTCCTGCTCCAGGTGATGATTCGCGTGCTCGCTCATCAGCCTCTTCGTCGCCTGCAAAGCCGCCGGACTATTGCGCAGAAGGCAGTGGGCCAGGCGATAAGCCTCGACCATCAGATCCTGCTCGGCGACGATTCGCGTGACCAGGCCCAAATCCAGCGCCTCGACGGCCTTGATCAATCGGCCGGTCAGCAGCAGGTCGCGCGAACGCTTGTCGCCGATCTGGTTCCTCAGATACGCCGAAACGATCGCCGGAACAAAGCCGATCTTCACTTCGGTATAGCCGAACTTGGCCTCGGGAATGGAAAGGGTGAAGTCGCAGAGGGTAGCCAGTCCCATGCCTCCGGCGATGGCCGCGCCGTTCACAGCCGCGATCGTGGGCTTCGGGGTTTCGTACAGCGTGCGCAGCAGGCGCGCGATCCGTTCCGAATCCAGGCGATGCTCCGCCGCGGTCTTGGCGTCCATCGTCGCCAGATGATCCAGATCGAGACCCGCGCAGAACGCCGAGCCAGCTCCGGTAAGCAGGATGACCCCGCACGCCGGATCGTCGCCGCCAGCCAGAAATGCGTGTGTCAGATCTTCCATCATGGCGGGATTCAGCGCGTTGCGCTTGTCCGGCCGGTTCATGGTGATGGTGAACACACCATCCTCGTGGCGTGTGTGCAGAGTTGCGTAGCGGCCCATTGTCGTGCCTCCCAGGAGGGGAACAGCCGATATTACTCCACCACGCACGTACGAGGCTACTTACTCATTGCGTGGCAATCCCGAACTTCTGCTGAATCCCCTTGGCGGCGGTAATCAGGCTGTCGAGCGGCGCGAGCGGCGGCAACTCGGCGCCCAGCCGAGTTAATTCGGCAACCGCGATCTCCGTCGCCAGATTGCCGACCAGCACATCCTGCGCAAACGGGCATCCGCCGATTCCACCGATCGCCATGTCGAACCTGCGGCAGCCTGCGCCATAGGCCGCCGCGACTTTGGCCGCGGCATTCCCGGGCCGCGCGTGCAGATGAACGCCAAGCTCTACCTCGGCCGGAAGCACAGGCAGCACGGCGGAGACCAGCGCGGCTACTTCCTCCGGTGAAGCCAGGCCCACGGTATCGGCCAGCGAAATCTGCTCGATGCCGGAGTCGACCAGCAGATCGCATGCGGCAATCACTTCCTCAGCGCTCCAGGCGTCACCGTAGGGATTGCCGAAGGCCATCGAGATATAGGTCACCACGCCAAGCCCGGCCTTGTACGCCGCTTCGCCCACCGCGTCCAGCGTATCCAGCGACTCTTCCGGAGTCTGATGCTGGTTGCGCTGCAGGAACTCCGGCGAAATGGAATAGGGAAAGCCAAGCGTAGTGACCGCGCCGGTCGCGATCGCCCGCTCCGCGCCTTTCTTGTTCACCACGATGCCGATGATCTCCACGTCTTTCGCAGCATCATCGAGACCGGCAAAGGCCAGCACCTGCTCCGAGTCCGCCATCTGCGGCACGGCCGCGGCAGAGACAAACGAAACGGCATCGATATGCTTGAACCCCGCCGCAAACAACACGCGCAGGTAGTCAGCCTTGATCTCCACAGGAATCGGACTGGGCAATCCCTGCCACGCGTCGCGCGGACATTCAATGATTTTGACTCGGTTGCTCATAAACTCAGTGCCCCGGCATGTGCGCCAGAAGAAATAAAGCAGAAATCCCCACCGCATGCACGACAGCCACAGTGCCGATCGCGGCTCCAATGCCCTTCGACCGCAGCACCAAGGCCATCAGCAAGCCGTAAAGCGGAAACTGCGCGTACATCATTCCCTGCGAAAGACTGTTGGCGAGGTCGCCCGAAAAACCAAACGCCGGGTCCTTGATCAGCAGCACATAGGGATACAACATGCGCAGTGCGCTCGGCCCTTCCAGAGCAAGAATGCTGGCCGCATGGATCGCAATGGGAGTAACCGCAATTCCCAGAAGCAAAGGCCACCAGACCCGGAACGCATGCCTGCTTTTCTTACGCCGCGCCGGAGCCCGGCGTCTCTTTTCCGCGGTTGAACTGGCTGCCATGAGATGAGAATACTAGAGCAAAAGCCAAAGATGGTGTAAGGCCGTCATTCTGAGCGCAGCGAAGAATCTCAGCAATGCGGGCGTGGATACACCGCTGAGATTCTTCCTCCCGCCGGTCGTCAGAATTACGGTACATTACAGAAACTCTGATTATGCCGGGCTCGCCACAGGCACCCTGAGCCTGTCGAAGAGTCCTGCTTCTGAGACGTGGGATTCACCACCCTAAGTCTGCAAAATCCCCACGTTGAACTTAGGCACATCGGGATTCAGCGCCGCCGCCTCGAGCGCTGTCAGGATCGCGTCCCGCGTCTTCGCCGGATCGATGATCGCGTCCACCCACAGCCGCGCCGCCGCGTAGCGGCAGTCGGTCTGCTCGTCATAGGTCGCCTTGATCGAGGCCAGCAGCTCTTCTTTTTCTTTTTCGCTTAGTTTTTTACCCCCGCGCTCCAGCTGCTTGATCTTGATCTCGATCAGCGTGTTCGCTGCCGACGCGCCGCTCATCACCGCGTAGCGAGCCGTGGGCCACGCAAAGATGAATCGCGGATCGTAAGCTTTGCCGCACATCGCATAATTCCCTGCCCCGAACGATCCGCCGACGATCACCGTGATCTTCGGCACCGTCGAGTTCGAGACGGCCGTCACCATCTTCGCGCCCGCGCGGATAATCCCGCTCCACTCCGCGTCGCGGCCCACCATGAATCCGTTCACGTCGTGCAGAAAGATCAGCGGAATCAGGTTCTGGTTGCAGTCCATGATGAAGCGCGCCGCCTTCTCCGCGCTCTCCGCATAGATCACGCCGCCGAACTCCACACGCTTCTCACCGCTGTGGCTGGTCTGCGGCTGAGGCTGCTTCTGGTTGGCGACGATGCCCACCGCATATCCGCCCACGCGTCCATAGCCGCAAATCAAAGTGCGGCCATAGTCCGCCTTGTACTCATCGAACTCGCTGCGGTCGACAATGCGCGCAATCACCTCGCGCATATCGTAGGCATTCGCCGCGCCCTTCGCCGGATCGGGATCGAGTAGCGAATACAGATCCTCTGCCGCATACTTCGGAGCGTCGGTCTTCGCGTCATAAGCAGCGCGATCGAACGGCGCGCCGGGCCGATGCCCGATCTTTGCCACCAGCGACCGCAGCCGCGCAATGCACAGATGATCGTTCGGCTCCTTGTAATCCACCGTGCCGGAGATCTCCGAATGCATGGCCGCGCCGCCCAGCTCTTCGGCCGTATATTTCTGACCGATCGCCGCCTGCACCAGCGCCGGACCGGCAAGAAACAATCCGCTGCCCTCGGTCATCAGCACATGATCGGTCATCACCGGGAGATACGCGCCGCCCGCGACGCACATGCCCATGATCGCCGTCATCTGCGGAATGCCCATCGCCGACATCACCGCGTTGTTGCGGAAGATGCGCCCGAAATCATCCTGATCGGGAAAGACATCCTCCTGCAGCGGCAGAAAAACACCTGCGGAATCGACCAGGTACAGCGTGGGAATGCGATTCTCCATCGCAACGGTCTGCGCGCGGATGACCTTCTTCGCGGTCATGGGAAAGAACGCGCCCGCCTTCACCGTCGCATCGTTGGCAATGATCATGCAGAGCCGTCCGCAGACGCGCCCGAGGCCGGTGACCGTTCCGGCGCAAGGCGCCCCGCCCCACTCCTCGTACATGCCGAAGGCCGCAAAGAGCGCCAGCTCGGTAAGCTCGGTATCCGGATCGAGCAGCAGCGCAATGCGCTCGCGCGCCGTGAGCCTCTTCTTGGCATGCTGCGACTCGATGGCCTTTGCCCCGCCGCCCTCGCGAATCGCCGATTCCTGCGCGCGAATCTGCGCCAGCAGCGCCAGCATGCCCGCCGCGTTATTCTTCGCGCGGGGATGGTTGCGGTCGAGCTTCGAGGCGATTGTGGTGTTGAGCGGAGACGGAGTAGGACCGGCCATAGAAGGACTGGTCAGCATAGCACGAAGGCAGCGGCAAGTTTTTGACGATCTCCTTGCAAAGTCGTTCTTGCGCGGTGACCGGCAATGAATATACCGTCTCTGGATATGGCGGAAGCCGACGAAATCTCCAGAGAAGAACTGGTGGCTCTGCTCGACCTGAGCGGGGAATTATCGACGCAGGTCGACTATCGAAAAGTGGTCGAGGCTGTGCTTGCACAAGCCTGTGCCTTTACGAATTCTCCCGAGGGCTCCATTCTTCTGTACGACCCGATTCGCAATGGCCTGTACTTTGCGGCGGCCCTGGGGGCGAAAGGCAGGGAGCTTCTTGCCAGGTTCGGAGAGCGCTCCAATCAGAGAATTCCACTGGAAGGCAGTAAATCCGGGCAGGCGTTTCGTTCCGGAGAGATTGTGGTTTCTTCGAACGTTCAGGAGGACGCCGGACACTTCAAGGGCGTCGATCAACAGGTCAATACCATAACGGTATCGGTGATCTCGGCTCCGCTGAAAATCACCGGCTCGATTGTTGGAGTGCTGCAGCTTCTCAACAAGACGGATTCAAGCGGCGGACTTGTTCCCTACAATCGTCACGATTTGGCTCTGCTCGAGAAGCTGGGCAAGATCGCCGCGCCGGCCATCAACAGCGTTCGTCTCGTTCAGAAACTAGCCGCGCAATCCGGCCTGTACGCGCGCGACGGCGTGTCGCAATACCTGGAGGTTATCGATCAGGTAGCGCGCCCCGAGCGCCTGACCGCCTTATTCGCAGACATGAGAGGTTTCACCCAGCTCTGCCAGACCCAGTCGGATGCTACGCGCACGCAGGCGATCCTGAATGATTTTCTCGGCATGCTGGCGGACCAGGTGCTCCTTCGCGGCGGAACGGTAAACAAGTTCGTTGGAGACGCGGTCTTCGCTTTTTTTCAGTGCGAGAACGCGCCGACCGCCGCGGTTCGCTGCGCATTCGAGATGCAGGAGCGTTTCGACAGTCTCAGGCGGCGGTGGATGGACGAGTCAAATGAAGATCTCGGCTTTCTCGATATCGGAATTGGAATCGCCACCGGCACTGCGGCAGTGGGCAGTTTCGGCAGCGCCGAATTAAAGAATTTCACGGCTATCGGGACGGTAATAAATCTCGCTTCCGCCTTCGAGAATGCGGCGCGCAACGGCCGCCGGATCCTGGTGGACAACGCAACCTGGTCAGCTTCCCGTGACATCATCCTGGAATCTGAAGGGCCTCTGCCCTTCGAACTGGGGAAGGCCGATCAGGGCGTCAAAATCCGATATCAGCATCACATATTGAAGCGGCTCACCCCTGATCGCCCGCTTCGTGTCTTTCTCAGCCACAATTATCAGGACCGGGAGTATGTCGAGACCCGGATTCGGGAACCGCTGTCGTTCCGGCACGTGGACACCTGGTACTCCGAAGCGGACATAATCCCCGGAGATGACTACGTTCGCAAAATCCAGGATGGTCTCCTCAAGTGCGATTGGATGCTCGTCGTTCTGACAGCACAGGCTGTCGCCAGCGACTGGGTGAGAGCGGAAGTGAATACAGCCCTGAAAGATCCTCGATTTCGCGGCCGGATCGTCCCGGTCAGAGTGGACGACGTTGTCCCGGCTCAGATTGTCTCAGGTTTCGGCTCACTGGACTCGCTGGATGTCCGCTCCTCTCAGGATGTAGGCGACACCATCTACCAGTTCCTCATTGAACGCGAGCGGCAACTGCGCGCGACTGTGGCCGATTAGCCCGGCGCTTTATCATTGCCGCCATCAATCCGCCTTCGAGGCGGGGCGAAACAACTGTGGAGTCAGCTTCACGAATGACACCGCCGGCATGGGCATATCGAAGTCCAGCGTGATCTGCCCCTGCGCGTTCGCCGTCGACGACGACACCGGCGTCAACGTCTGCAGTTCATCCCGCCGATGCAGCGTAGCCATCTGCGCCGCACTTGGCCACGCGGGGCTCCCCATCGCCTGCCACGCGCCATACACATTGGAGTGGTCGTTGTCGATGCGGTCGTGCTCCACCCGGTAGCTCTTGCCCGGCATCAATCCTGTAACCGTCATCGTTACATGCCGGGCCAGTGCGGAGTCGCCCACGTCCTTGGCGTGCTCCTGCGTCGCATTGGCCAGCAATATCGAGACTCCGCCATCGTTGTTGCGTGTGGCCGCTCCCTGCACCAGACCTCCGAATCCGTCGCCATCGCCGCTGACCGCAATACGATCCGTGCCCATCCGATGCAGCAGGTAATAGGCCCAGTAGCGCGACTTGCGCAGACCATCCAGGCCGATCAGCCCAAAGCCGCCGTGAAAAAGCTGCGAGGGATCGCCGCTCTCCTCGAAGTAGTCGCTCGCCGTCCAGTAGCTGATGCTCGTCACCTGGTCCAGGCTGTCGAAGAGGTCGTTGACCGTCGCCGCTGCGCTGTAAGCGGTGTCGCTCACGTCATCGCCAAATTTCGGAGAAACTCCCCACTCCGTAAAGTAGATGGGCACGCTCGGCAACCCATAGCGGCGCAGCAACGGCCGATAATCGGAGACCGCCAGGTAGTAGTTGTGCATGTCCAGAAAGTCGAGCGGGGTGCTGTGCCCTCCGGTCGCATAGTTCTGCGTGGTAATGTGGCGCAGAAACGGCTCCTGAAAGGTGGTAAACGCCACCACCGGTCCGCCGACCTTCAGCTTGGGATCGACCGACTTGAGCCCCGTCGCCGCATAGTCGTAGAGGCGGAAGTAATCGTCGCGGGCGCCGCTCCAGAACTTCGGGCTGATCTTGAGGTCCGGCTCATTCCACACTTCGAACGGCCACGTCTCCACTTCCTGCCGGCCGTAACGGTCGATCAGATGCTGGGCCAGCGCAGCCACCAGCGCCTGCCACTTGGCATAGCTCTTCGGCGGCGAGCTGCTGGCTCGATACTTGAAAATCCTGGCCGCGCGCGGATTCGCGGCCAGCGCCGCCGGCATAAAGCTCAGCTCAACGAATGGCTTCAGTCCGTCCTGCCGCAGCATGTCGTAAAGCCTGTCGACCTTCGACCAGTCATAGTGCGGATTTCCCTGCGCATCTTCGGTGTAGACGCTGGGATCGTCCATCAGAATCCCGTGCGCGCGAATGTACTGAATGCCCAGCGTATCGTGCGCCAGCTTGTTGCCTTGCCGCAGCCCTGCGCCCGCGGCCTTGATGTGCTCGTTCACATCGCCCTTGAGCATGTAGCTCAGGTGCTCGGAGCCGAGAGCGATCTCCCATTTGTGTTCAAGGGCGCCGACGCTATGCGACGCGTCTACCTGCAGGTGAATCACCGGTTCCTGCGCCGCAATCGCCGATGCGGTCACGGAGACTGTCGCGCCGGTCGGGCTCCAGCCGCTGCCATCGTTGCCGCGCACGCGATAGTAGTAAATCTTTCCCGGCCGGATATCGGAGTCGACGAAAGGCCCGCGCGGCAGCCTGCCGAAAGGCTCGCCGGGATACGCCCGCTCCAGAAGGTTCTCCATGAAGATGGGCGCGGCCCCATAAGCGGAACTGACCAGCGCGAACGGCCCTCCAGATCGAGTGCTGCGCTCCACCTGGTAGGCCACGGCGTTGGGAATGGGAGTCCACGCAACGGTGATGATGCCGCGCCCCGGCGTCGCCCGGATCTGGGTGACAGCCGAGAGCAGGCTCGATTGCGGGAGCGAAGGCGGAGGAACATAGCGCAACCAGAGATACCCGGTTACCGTCATCAGAAAAATTGATCCAAACACGACCAGGAGAGCCCAAAGGCCGCGACGCAACCATCGGTTCATGCTCTCCGGCCACACTTTCTGCCCACTCTTGCGCTATCCTCCGCAACTCCCTTTTCCACGTTACCTTATACGCGGCGGGAAGCGCGCATCCACGCGGAAAACGGGCGCCACATCTCGTCCTTGCGATGTGGGTTCCCAAAGCTCCCGGCACCAACGATTTCTCTGCGATACGCTTTAAGTTGTCGCAATACTCCCCCGCAAACCCAGCACGTCCGCGTTCCGCTGCATCGCCCCCAGGCAGAAAGCAATGTGGTCATCCACCGGAACTCCAAGCTCGGCCGCGCCGGTAAGGATATCGTCGCGATTCACGCCACGGGCGAAGGCCTTGTCCTTCATCTTCTTTTTCACGCCGGTAACATCCACATCAAAGATAGATTTTGTGGGTTTCACCAGAGAGCAGGCAGTCAAAAACCCGGCCAGCTCATCACACGCAAAGAGGGCTTTGTCCAGATGCGTGACGCGCGGCACGCCGGAATAGGAGGCATGACCAAGAATCGCCGTTCGAACTTCCTCCGGCCATCCCTGCTCAACGAGCACGCGATTGCCGACGAAGGGATGCTCCTCGAGTGAAGGATGGCGTTCGTAATCGAAATCGTGCAGCAGTCCGGTAACCGCGTACAGGTTGATGAAGTCGTCGCGTTCCGCACCCGTGAGACCGTGCGTGTCGGCTTCGCTTTCTCCGTAGGCGCGCACGCAGGTTTCCACACCGAGCGCATGTTTCAACAGGCTCGGCGATTGTGTCCACTCGTTCAGCAAACTCCACGCGCGTTCGCGCGTATAGCGATCGTCGAATGTCATTCCCATTCTCCCTTTGCAATTCCCGATTCGGTTTTCTTAGGCTTTCTTCCGTGTTTCTTTGGCTGAATCACAGTTTTCACTTGACAATGAAGATACCTCGGATGCAAGCTAAATCACAGTTGAACTGAATTGCGGGTACAATCCGCCTTCAGTGCAACGAGAGAAGCCCGCTCTGGCTCTCTGCTACAACATATGGCAACTACCTTAGCTACCGTCGAGGCGCGTGAGGTACTTCGCTGTGAGCACTGCAGTCTGGTGCAGTTTCGCACAACGAATTCCCTTTGCCGCCGCTGCCACAAACCACTCGAGATCGAAGAACCCGAACCGCAATTGCCCCAACTGGTCGTTCCCTCCGCCTCTCCTTCCGGCGAAGACGATATCGACGTGGCGCGTGCCGTTCGCGACATTCGCCACTCGCGCGGCATGAGCCAGCGTCAGCTTGCAGGCCGCATGCAGGTTCCTCGCACCTACATCTCGAAGATCGAGAATGCCAAAGCCATGCCCACGCTGTCGTCGCTTGAGCGGCTGGCCGTGGCGCTCGATGTGGATATCTGCGCGCTGCTGCGTGATGCGCGGAGCCGCAGGCAGGCGGAGACGAATGCCATCATGTCCGATCCCTTCCTGGCGGAAATTGCCACGCTCGCATCGCATCTCGATGGCTTCCAGAAGTCGATGTTTCTGAATCACGTTCGCGAAATGGCTTCGGGGCGCAGACGGACGCAGGCGGCCAGCTAGAGCCGTCACCATCCGTTCGGCGTTCCGCGGGCCGGTTTGGGATAATCTTCGCAGTGGCACGTTTCATCTTCAGGAGCCAGTTGCCTTGCGTCGATTCAATCCCTCGGAACACCCGAACGTCGAGATTTACAAGCTTATGATCGGCGCGATCGTGCCGCGTCCGATCGCCTTCGTCTCCACCGTGGACGCCAGCGGTGCACACAATCTTGCCCCCTTCAGCTTCTTCACCGGATGCAGCGCCAATCCGCCGGTAGTCTGCTTCAGCACCACGGTGCGCACCGGGCCGGCTCCGTTGAAGGACACGCTGCGCAACGTTCGGGAAAGCGGCGAATTTGTCGTCAACGTCGTCTCCGAAGAATTCGCGGAACAGATGAACGCATGCTCTGCCGACGTTCCGCCCGAGATCGACGAATTCGAGCTCTCCGGGCTGACGCCGCTTGCCAGCGAGCTGATCCGGCCGCCGCGCGTGGCCGAGAGCCATGTGCAGATGGAATGCCGCCTCCGCCAGATCGTCACGGTAAGCGAGAAGCCGGGCGGGGGCTATCTGGTCCTGGGCGACGTGCTTCTGTTTCACATCGACGAAGCGGTGCTGGACGGCGACAAGATCGATCCAGCCCGGCTCAGGGCCATCGGCCGCATGGGTGGCCCCACCTACACTCGCACCAGCGACCGCTTCGACATCGCACGTCCGAAATAAGCCCCGATTCCACGCTCTGCAATTGATCTGTCATGCTTCGTCTGTATGATTGCTCCGTCCCATGCAGGCGTGCTAGGGTCAGACAAGAGACAAACCGGGATAAGAATCCGAAATGCGGCTCTCGGTACGGAGCTTGAGAAGAAAGGAAATATCCACTCCACTGCGGTGTCTCCCCGTCGCCGCACCTGCGAAAATGGGATAGATAGAGGTAGCCGTTGTCTCTTAAATTCAGCCGCGTTCATGAACTGCCTGCAGACGAATTAGCCATCTATCGCCGCCTCGACGAGTCGCGCCTTCCGCAGCACGTGGCCATCATCATGGACGGCAATGGCCGCTGGGCAGGCAAGCGCAGCCTGAAGCGATTCCTCGGCCACCAGCAGGGCGCCGAGTCCGTCCAGTACGTCGTCGAGACCGCCTCCCGCATCGGGCTGCCCTGGCTTACGCTCTACGCGTTCTCGCTCGAAAACAACCTGCGCCGGCCCAGGCTTGAAGTGAACTTCCTGATGCGCCTGTTGCGCACCTATCTCAGCAATAATGTGCAGCGGATGAATGACAACAACGTCCGCATTCAGTACATCGGCCGGACCCATGAGCTGGAGCGCGAAGTCCGCGAGCGCATGGAATGGGCTGCGGACGCGACCAAACACAATACTGGCACCGTGCTCACCCTGGCCCTGAATTACGGCGCGCGCTCTGAGCTGGTCGACGCCTTCCGCGCTCTCCACACTGAAATCCAGGCCAAGGAGCTTCGCCTGGAGGACGTGACCGAGCAGGATATCCAGCGCCACTTGTACACCGCGCACATGCCCGACCCCGACCTGCTCGTACGCACCTCGGGAGAGATGCGCATCTCGAACTACCTGCTGTGGCAGATCGCCTATTCGGAGATCTTCGTTACCGAGCGCTTATGGCCGGACTTCCGCGGCATCCATATGCTGGAAGCGATCGAAGCCTATCAGCGCCGCGAACGCCGGTATGGCGGGCTGGGCGACAGCGCCGAATCCGACGATATCACCCATATCCCCGCCAAGACACTGGTTCCGCGATAAGCGAAAGACGCCCGCGCCGGTCTATGGACTAGGGATTAGCCGCTACTCCACCCGGGGCAACAATTACCCTCTCGGGTGCGGTGAGCCTTGCATTTGGAGCTTCCAGCTTGACCTTCAGCGAGGCAATCTCAGGCTTGGCTTTTGCCGGCGCAAGGAAGCTCAATTCATATTGGTTGTCCAGCCGGCGTCCCAGGTCGGCAAAGAAAGGGCTGAACGACACCGGGTTGCTGAACCCCTGATAGTAGTAGTAGCCGCCGGTCGCGTCGGTCACCAGGCTCATCAGATTCTGCCCGGTATTCGTGCCGCCGAAGGTGCGGCTGGCAAAACCGCTGTCGTGCCAGAAGATGGAGTCGACCACCAGCCCGGCCCGCACCGAATCGCTGATTGCAGCCTGCAGATATGGATCTTCGGGATCGAAGTGCGGATTGTAGGGATCGAAGCCGTCGGTGATCATGATCACCTCGCGGCGGTTGTCACGGTTGGTCGACGGCCAGTGCTTCGCCAGGTCGGACAAACAGAAGTAAGGGCTGGCGCTGGAACCGGCCACACCTCCGGGAAGGTGAAGCGCCTTCACAACCGCGGACTTGTCCGCGCTGAGCGCCCCTTCCATCACCGCGCGCCCGTTCTGCATGTAAGCGATGCCCACCTGCGTCGTCGGCGGAAGCGACATTACGAACTGGCGGATGTCGTCCAGCTGGCGTCCGAGGCTGTTCCTCGCGCCGCCATCGATCAGGATGACCAGCTCGAGGCCGGCGTGGTCGCCGCGCAGCGGGACCAGGCTATTGATGGTTGCGGATTTGCCATTCACCTTCACGGTGAAGTCTTTGGGCTGCAGCGCCGGCGGCGCTTCTGAGTTTTTGGTCATCACGGTAACAACCGACTGAGCCGGAACCCGATCCCCGGTCTGCCCCAACGCAGAATATGCGGCTGCCATAAGACCAAGACCAGCAGCGGCAGCGAAAAATCGATTGAATTTCATCTATTCTCCCTCGATCTCGGGATCTCCTCCGGGATCGATCTAATCACTCTGTTAGATGTAAACCCGGCATGCCCGACTCTGTTGTTATGACGGCTCCCGGCGAGGAAAGGACCCCGGCGGGCACCACGAGCGAGCGCAATCAGCGTGTATCCTCAACTTCAAGATGAAACGCGTACTTACCGCTGTAGTCCTGATTCCCCTTGTACTGCTGCTGATCTTCAAAGCGCCCTTTTGGCTGATTACACCGGTCGTTGGCCTGGTCGCCGAGCTGGCTCTGTGGGAATATCTCGCCCTGGCCGACGCCAGCGGCGCAAAGACTCCCAGAATTGCCGCCATCATCGGCGTCGCATTGGTGTTCCTCTGCGTCTTCTATCGCCCGGAGCTGCTGGGACAGATGCTCGGAGCCATCGCCATCGCCCTGCTCATCGTGTGCGCCTTTCGCTCGCCCCTTCAGCGGGTGCTGCCGGACGCCGCGTATTCCATGTTCGGAGTGCTCTACGTAGGCCTGACGCTGGCCACCCTCCCCCTGATCAGTGCTCAGGACAATGGCCCCTCGCTGCTGCTTTTCCTCTTCTTCGTCGTATGGGCCGGTGACATCGCGGCCCTCTATGTGGGCCGGTCGCTGGGCAGGAAAAAGCTGGCTCCCGCCCTGAGCCCCGGCAAGACCTGGGAAGGCTCCATCGCATCGATTGTGGGCAGTCTCATCGTCGCTCTGTTGCTGGTGTTGCTGGCCGGCGCGCTGGCACGGCGAAACATCGAGGCGCTCTTCTATCCGGGATCGATGGTGCGCTGGCTCTTCCTGGCCGCGCTTCTGAACGTTGCGGCCCAGGTCGGCGACCTGGTGGAGTCGGCCATCAAGCGGGGAGCCGGTGTAAAGGATTCCGGAACCCTGCTTCCTGGCCACGGCGGCATCCTGGACCGCATCGACGCGCTGCTGCTTGCCGCTCCCGTGCTGTGGTACGCTCTATTAACGCAGCAGACCTTCTGATTGCTGCTAAAAGTCCTGTATTCATGGATTTAAGACGTTGAAGCAGATCGCCATCCTCGGCTCCACCGGCTCCATCGGCCAGAGCACCCTGAGCGTCATCGAAAAATATCCCGACCGCTACTCCGTAGCCTCGCTGGCAGCCGGACGAAATCTGGACACAGCCTTTGATCAATGCAGGCGGTGGCGTCCGCGCGTCGTCTCCATGGCCACTGGGGAGCTGGCCGACCAGCTATCTGTGCGGCTGAAGGAAGCCGGCGTCTCAGGCGTCGAAGTGGTCTTCGGCACCGAGGGAACGGTTCGCGTAGCCACGCTGCCGGAAGCGGATTTCGTCGTCTCGGCCATCGTTGGCGTCGCCGGACTCGAAGCGACCTACGCTGCCGTCCAGGCCGGCAAGCCGGTGGGCCTGGCCAACAAAGAGGCGATGGTTGCCGCCGGAGAGATTCTGACCGCCGCGGCGAAGGCCAGGAATGTACCCCTGCTCCCCATCGACTCCGAACATAACGCGGTGCATCAGTGCATGCGCGCCGGCGACCGGCAGGAAGTCAAGCGCATCTGGCTGACAGCGTCGGGTGGCCCGTTCCGCAACCTGCCCCTCAGCGAATTCGAAAAGATCACGGTCGAACAGGCGTTGAAACACCCCACCTGGGTAATGGGTCGGCGCATCACCATCGACTCCGCAACCCTGCTCAACAAGGGGCTGGAGATCATCGAGGCCTGCAGGTTGTTCGATATTCCGCCGGCCGCCGTGAAAGTTACGGTGCATCCGGAGTCGACCGTCCATTCGCTGGTCGAATATGTAGACGGCAGCATCCTTGCCCAGATCTCGGTCACTGATATGCGGCTGCCGATCCTGTACGCTCTGAGCTATCCGGAGCGGGTGGAGTCGGACTTGACCTTCGACATGTCGGCGCTGGCGCAGTTGAATTTCCAAGCGCCTGACTTTGAACGCTTCCCCTGCCTCCGGCTGGCGTACGAAGCGGCGGAAATCGGCGGTGCGCACCCCATTGCCCTGAATGCGGCGGATGAAATCGCAGTCGAGGCATTCCTCGAAAGGACCATCCCCTTTTCGGCCATCCCGCGTACAATTGAAAGAGTCTTACAAGCAACCCCCAGGACCCACCCAGCAACGATTGCCGAGGTGCTTGCGCTGGATCGACAGGCGCGCGAGACCGCCGCAGAGGCAGTTGCACTGGCCGGGTGGACATCTTCGCACATCGGCGTCTAGGCTCCACGCTCGTCAGTCAGAGCTGAATACGCGAGACCGTTTGTACGGAGACGGGCTGTGCTGTTGTCAGGAATTGAACGAATCTATGTCTTTTGCTTTTACCGCCGTCGTTTCCATGCTGATCGTGCTGGGCATCATGGTGCTCGTGCATGAGTTCGGCCATTTTGCCGTAGCCAAATTCTTCGGAGTGCGGGTCGAGGTCTTCTCGGTCGGCTTCGGCAAGCGTCTCTTCGGCTTCCGCCGCGGCGACACCGATTATCGCGTGAGCCTGCTGCCGCTGGGCGGATACGTGAAGATGGCGGGCGAGACCCCGGGAGAGCCGCGGACCGGCGATCCTGACGAATTCGCCTCCCACCCCCGCTGGCAGCGAATCCTGATCGGCGTGGCCGGTCCGGCCGCCAATTTCATGCTGGCCTTCGTGCTCATGACCGGTCTGTACATGATGCACAACGAGGTGGAAAACTACCTCACCGGCCCCGCGATTACCGACTTCATTCCCCAGGATTCGCCCGCCGGACGCGCGGGCATCCAGGCCGGCGACCGCATCGTCCGATTCGATAAAGATAAGAACCCCACCTGGGAGCAGGTGCGCATGCGCTCCGCCCTGGATGTCAATTCCCAGGTTCCGGTGACCGTCGAGCGCACGGTGGACGGCAAGGATCAGCTCATCAACACCCAGCTTTATCTTGCCGATCCGACCAAGGGCGACGACTTTGAAATTGAGTCCGTCGGCCTTCTGCCGAAGGTGCAGAGCGGCCCTCTCGGCGTGCGGGATGTAATGCAGGGTAAGCCTACCGAGCAGGCCGGGATGAAGGCCGGAGACGCCATCGCGGCGCTCGACAACCAGCCGGTGCATTCGGTGGCCGCTGTAATGGCCTTCCTGCAGCAGACGCAGGGCAAAGCAGTGAATCTGACGGTGCAGCGCAAGAGTGAGACCCTGCATATGACGGCGACGCCAGTCTGGGCCGACGATGGCGAGGGTCACATGGGCTATCGCCTGGGATTTTATCCCGCGCCAGCCCCATATCATGTGGAACAACTGCCCATCGTCAGGGCCATCGGCCAGTCGGTTACATTCAATCTCAATAATTCCGGATACATCATTGATGTCCTGAAGCGCCTGGTTACGCGACGTTCCAATGTTCAGCAGCTAAGCGGACCGATCGGCATCGCCCGCGAGACAGGCGAGGCCGTATCCATGCCTGGTTGGCAGCCGCTGATCGCTCTGATGTCGCTCATCAGCCTGAACCTGGGCATCTTTAACCTGCTGCCCATCCCGATTCTCGACGGCGGCATGATTCTTCTGCTGCTGATCGAGGGAATGCTGCGGCGCGATCTGAACCAGGATTTCAAGGAACGCGTCTACCAGGTCGCCTTCGTGATGCTCATCCTGTTCGCCGCCTTCGTCATGTTCAACGATGTGGCCAAGCTGAATATCCTCTCGAAGCTCAAGCCGTAGGCAATCGACCCATCTATGACCGCGCCCATCCGGACGACGCTCCGCGTTCGCTATGCCGAAACCGATCAGATGGGCGTCGTCTATTACGCCAACTACTTCGTCTGGTGTGAAATCGGGCGCGTTGAGTTTTTCCGCCAGCTCGGCCACGACTACAAGCAGATGGAGCTGGAAGATGATTGCCATCTTCCCGTTGTTGAAGCCAGCTGCCGCTACCGCTCCCCAGCCCGATACGACGAAGAGATTCAGATCGAGACGCGTGTGACCCTGCTGCGCGGTGCGGTGATCAAATTCGGCTACCGGCTGTTGCGTGTGGAAGATGACGGCGAGCGCCTGCTGGCCGAGGCTGAAACCGTCCACGTCTGCGTCGACAAGCGGATGCAGAAACGGAACTTGCCGGACAGATATGCGCTTGCAATTCGCGGGACAATGGAGTGGCAGGTGTAGAATATCTACGTGGAGCTGGTCCTCGACCTTCTGGCTCCACGGCTGTGGCAATGAAGTCATCTCCGAGTCAAGTAAATGATTTCGGAGATAGCGGCTACAAACGCGAGCAGCCAGCGTAGTGTTACGCTGATGTCGCATCTGAGTCTGATCCTCATATGCGTCCTCCTTTGTTAGAAGGCCCGGAGAGTGCGTCAACACTCTCCGGGCTTTGTCGCGTTTGGGGGCGACCCGCACCGGAGTGCATATGCAGCACTGCACCGTTTCTTGCGACCAGACCGCAAAGAAGGATGGTCCAAGCTTATAAAAGAAGTGGGACCATTCTTCCTCGCGGCTAAGGATCAAGGAAACGTCGGTAACCAACCCATCTCTTCCAGGTTGTAAACTTCAACTTTCAGATGATTCAGTTCCTCTTCCTCCGCGGCGTAGCCATTGTCGTGCTCATCCTGGCCAACGGATTCTTCGTGGCCGCCGAGCTGTCGCTGGTGAGCGTCCGAGAAACCCGCATCGAGCAGCTCATCGCCCAGCATCGTCCCGGTGCGCGGCTGGTCCGCAAGCTGCAGCAGCACCTTGACGACTTCCTCCCCGCCGTGCAGCTTGGCGTCACGCTTTGCAGCCTCGCGCTCGGCTGGATCGGCGAGCCCGTCGTTGCCGCCGTCTTCGAAGACTGGCTGGGATGGATGCCGCACGCGCACATCTACGCGCATCTGATCGCCGTCCCGGTAGCCTTTGCTTTCATCACCTATTTCCACGTCCTGCTTGGCGAACTGGTGCCCAAGGCGCTGGCCCTGCGCAAGACAGAACAAGTCTCCGTCGCCATCGCGGGACCGATGGATGTCTTCATCCGCCTCACCCGCCCCGCCGTCCACCTGATGAACCGCTCGGCGCGGATCGTTCTCTATCTCTTCCACACGCCGATGGCCCATGAGAGCTCGACTCACTCGCCCGAAGAGCTGAAGCTGATCGCCACTGCAGCACGCCGCACCGGCGCGTTGCCTGAATATCAGGAGGCGTTGATCCATCGCGCGGTCGAAGTAAGCGAGATTCCAACGCGCGAGATCATGACGCCGCGGCAGCGAATCTTCTCCCTGCCCTTCGATCTACTCATCGAAGAAGCCAGCGCCAGGATCATCGAAGAGCTGCACTCGCGTGTGCCGGTTTACGACCCCGCGCAAGGCCCGGAGTACATCGTCGGCCTGGTGTATTCGAAGGATATCTCCCGGCTCATGCACTTCCGCGCCTCGGCGCGAACCCGTTTCAGCGAAGCGCCGTTCGTGGAGCTGCGACTCAAGCAGGTGATGCGCGAAGTCCTCGTCGTGCCAGAAACGAAGCCGGTGCTCGACCTGCTCCACGAGTTTCAGGAGCGCCGCAGGCATCTGGCCATCGTCGTCGACGAGTTCGGATCGACGGTCGGCCTCGTCACCGTCGAGGACGCCATCGAGCAGCTTATCGGCGAGGTCGAAGATGAGTTCGATGTAGCGGCGAAAGCCGTCCTGACGACCGCGACCGGAGGCCTCATCCTCGATGGCAGCGTAAACCTGCGCGATCTTGAAACGCAGATGCAGTGGAGCCTGCCCCGCGAGGGCGGCGCCGAAACGCTTGCCGGATTTTTGCTCACCCGCCTCGGCAAAATTCCCCACGGCGGCGAAACCGTGGAGTACGAAGGACGCCGTTTCACAGTTCTCGAAATGACCGGCCATCGCATCAGCAGGGTCCGCATTGAGACGGTGCCGCAGCAGGCGCCGGGTCAGTCGTCCTCGGCCAAGCAGGTCGGCGATCAGCGCACCATGGAGCATGCCAGCTGATGCGGATGCCCCGCGCGCTCAAGGCTCTGCTCTTCCGGCTCATCTACACCGTTCCCGTGGTGTGGCTCGTCGTCTCCATCGTTTTCCTGCTGATCCATCTGGTCCCCGGAGACCCCATCGAGCAGATGCTCGGCGAAGGTGCGCGCCCGGCCGACATAGCCGCTCTGCGTCACGCGTATGGGCTCGACCTGCCGCTCGGCCGGCAATATCTCCATTACTGGCGCGGCGTGCTGCACGGCGATCTTGGCCACTCGCTGCGCCTCAACGACACCGTCACGCACCTGGTCCTCTCGCGCTATCCGTATACGGCAGAGCTCACCGTCGCCGCGCTTCTCGTTGCACTGGCCATTGCGCTCCCCGCCGGCGTTGCCAGCGCGGTAAAGCGCGACCGCTGGCAGGACCGCACCCTGAGCGTGGTCAGCCTGCTCGGCCTGTCGTTTCCGGGATTCGCGTCAGGCCCCATCCTCATCCTGCTGGTATCGATCAAACTCGGCTGGCTGCCGGTAAGCGGCGCCGGCGGCATCAGCCATCTGATCTTGCCCGCCATCACCATGGGCGGAGCGCTGGCCGCCGTCCTCACCCGCATGGTCCGAACCGCCATGCTTGAAGAACTCGGCCAGGACTACATCCGCACCGCCCGCGCCAAAGGGCTGCCGGAACGAACCGTCGTCTACAAGCACGCTCTGCGCAATGCGCTTATTCCCATCATCACGCTGGTAGGATTGCAGTTCGGCGCACTGCTGGCGGGAGCCATCGTCACCGAAACCATCTTCAGCTGGCCCGGCGTAGGTCGCCTCACCGTCTCCGCCATCTCCAATCGCGATTATTCCCTGCTTCAGGGCTGCATCCTCGCCATCGGCCTCACCTACGTCCTGGTCAACCTCGCAACCGATGTCCTCTACCTGGTAGTAAACCCCAGAATTAGGGGGTAAGGCACAGGGTATTGGGTGTAGAAGACTGGACGCCACACGCTACGCCCTATCCCCGACACCCTGCCTTTCGGGAACTAATGACAAATGTCATGCGTATCCGTCTCTGTCGGTGGGGGCAGTTGCTTGGCGAATCATAAGAAGCGCAGAACAAGATGGTGGTGGTGGGGCGGCGGTGCGGTATTGCTCGTCGCGCTTCTGATAGCGGGCTTTGCGGCGCGCGGAAGCCACACCAAGATTGAGCCATCGCGTCTTGCGAAAGTCACTCGCGGCGACATTGCAAAAAGCGTCGTGGCGACCGGCAAAATCCAGCCCATCACGAAAGTGGAATTGAAGTCCAAGGCCAGCGGCATCGTCGAAAAACTCTACGTCGATATTAACCAGCCGGTCCGCAAAGGACAGGTGCTGGCTCAGCTCGACCAGCAGGAGATTCTCGCCCAGGTCGCGGCGCAGAAGGCGCAGCTTGCCGCCGCCCAGGCCAACGTCATCACCTACAAGGCGAATGTCGCCGAAGACAAAGTGACCGCTGAGGCTCCCGACCTGCCCATGTACAAGGATACCTACCAGCGCAATCTCGAGATGCAGAAAGAAGGCATCGTCTCGCAGCAGACCCTAGACAACGCTGAGCGCGATTACCTGGCCAACAAGAACAAGCAGCAGTCGGCGACCGCCCAGATCCTGGTGGATGAAGCCAAGCTGAAGCAGGCCGAAGCCCAGGTGCAGCAGAACGAGGCCAGCCTGGAGCAGTTGAATGAACAGCTCAGCTACACCACGCTTACTTCTCCTATCGACGGCGTGGTACTCTCCCGCGATGTCGAGATCGGCGACGCGGTCAGCTCGATCCTGGTGCTGGGCTCCACGGCAACCCTGGTCATGACGATTGGAGACATCACGCAGGTCTACGTCGACGGCAAGGTCGACGAAGCGGATATTGGAAACGTTTATATGGGACAGCCGGCGCGCATCCGGGTTGAGTCGTTCCCCAACGAGGTCTTCAATGGCAAGGTCACCAAGATCGCTCCCCTCGGCGTCGAGAAGGACAACGTGACCACCTTCCAGGTGCGCGTCTCCATCGACAACCCGAAGAACGAGCTGAAAGCCAACATGACCGCCAACGCCGAAGTCCTCGTCAAGGAAGACAAGAACGCGCTGTCGGTGCCCGAGCAGGCGCTGGTCTATGACGCGCAGAAGAATGCATCGGTCTTCGTTCCCGACCCGAAAGAAAAGGATGGTCAGCGCAAGATTCCGGTGAAGGCTGGAATCTCCAACGGCAGCCGCACGGAGATTCTCGACGGCTTAAAAGAAGGCGACACGGTCGTGATTCAGCAATAAACGAACTCAGGAGGCAAAAGATGCAAATGCGATGGTTAGCAATCGTGGCGCTCGCGGCTTCTCCCGCGATGCTGCTGGCAGCGGATGGCACATTCGATAAAACGCTGCACGTCAGCGGATCGGTGATGCTGAGCGTCAACACAGGATCGGGATACATTCACGTATCGCCCGGCTCCGACAACGAAGTACACATTATCGGCCATGTGCACGCCAACCGCTGGAACGGCTGGGGCGAGGCGGGATCGCCCGAAGATCGCGTGAAGGAGGTCGTGTCGAACCCTCCTATCGAGCAGGACGGCAACGTGATCACGGTGGGCAAGCACACCAACTATCACAACATCTCCATCGACTACGATGTCACGACACCCCGGGGAACGAATCTCGAAGCCGATTCCGGCTCTGGTGATCTGCGCCTCACCGACCTTGGCGGGCCGTTAAAAGCGAATACCGGATCGGGCTCCATCGATGCCAGCGGACTCGCCGGCCGCGTGGCGCTTGAGACCGGTTCCGGAGATATCACCGCGGATATGCACTCCGCGCCTGACGTGAAAGCGCAGACCGGCAGCGGCAGCATCAAGCTGCGCGGCGTAACCGGCGGCCTGTACGCCGAAACCGGATCAGGCGACATCGAGATCGAAGGCCAGCCCGGAACGAACTGGAAGCTGGAGACCGGCTCCGGCTCGATCACCCTCGACACCGGCGGCCGGGCTAAATTTTCCCTCGACGCCACGACGGGCTCCGGCTCCATCCACAGCGATCCTCCCATCTCCACGCACGGCAGCCTGGAACGCCATCACATCACCGGGGATATCAACGGCGGTGGTCCAACCGTACGAGTCGAAACCGGCTCCGGAGACGTAAGAATTCGCTAAGCCTCTGACTGCTTGATCCTGTACGAAAATGGGTGCCCAGGTCTCGATTTTGAGACCTGGGATACCACTAACCTCAACACATGAAAGTACGTGGTCGGAGATCTAGGGCACCTAAAAGTGGAAACAGAGAGGCCTCGCGAAAACGCGAGGCCTCTCTGTTTGCCGAAGCAATTGCTACTGAGGCTGCTTTTCCTCAGGCTTCTTCTGGCCCGGCGCAGGTTTCTGCTGAGGGCGAGCTTGAGGCTGAGCCGGACGCGTGGCAGGCTGTGCTGGCCGGTTTCCGCCAGGCTCCGTTCCCGGGCGGCCATTGCGCTGCTGCGCCCAAAGTCTTTCTCGAGATATTCATGCGTGGGTTCTCCGTGGGCGCCGTAGCAAGTGCACTTCCAGGCCAGCGATTGCACATCAACTCCGGGGAACGACCTTGAACGCACCCTTCAGCACTCTAACCCTTAAATGCAGAGAAGTTTGCATGTAAAAAACGACATGTCACGGTGTAGAAATCGATTGCAGCCTCTGCATCGCTGACAACGAGATACGGGAAAAGTCCAATCGGTCCGGCCACGGGTGGCCTCCTTGCGTGGAATGCGAGGAGGCGTACCGCTCAAGCACGCGGCTGGAGATGAATTTCACCAGTTGTTCCGACCATCCGCCAAGGCGCAGTTCGCCCCCGGCAGATACCCAATTGCAAGAATGCACACACAAACTACAGGTTGCCTGCCCCGATCTTTTCGCCTACGCTTGAAATATGGAGTACTCCAGCATCATTACCATCGAGCCCGGCAAGCGCAACGGAAAGCCTTGCATCCGCGGCTTGCGCATTACGGTCTACGATGTGCTCGAGTACCTGGCCTCCGGCATGACCCATGCTGAGATTCTCCATCAGTTCCCGTATCTGACCGAAGCCGATATCCGCGCCTGTCTCGCCTTCGCCGCAGATCGTGAACGCAAATTGGAAATCCTCACGGCGTGAAACTGCTGTTGGACGAGAACCTATCGCCGCGATTGCTCGATCCGCTGTCCGACCTCTATCCCGGATCGGAACACATTCATCACTGCAATCTGGGGAGTGCCGAGGACGACGACGTATGGAAATATGCCAGGGATCATGGATTGACAATCGTATCCAAAGACTCGGACTTCGCAGAAAGAAGTGTTCTCTATGGCAGCCCGCCAAAGATCATCTGGATTCGCGCGGGCAACTGTTCCACAGATGTGATTGAGGCGCTGCTGCGCTCATCTCACGGAGTGATTCTCGCCTTCATCCAAAATGACACAGAGACATGCCTTGTGCTGAGTCGCCGCAAGTCTTAATAGGTTGTCACAGGAATTTTGTTCCGGCTGCCAAACAAACGAATGCCCACGTCTCGCTTTTGAGACGTGGGCTCATTTCTCCACGACAAGGCCTTAGCTGAACAAAAATTCCTTCGTCCGCAACTCCTTGATCGTGTCCCGCAGCCGCGCCGCCTTTTCGAACTCGAATTTCCGCGCAGCCTCGCGCATATCCGATTCAAGCTTCGCAATATGGCCGTCGAGCTCTGCCTGCGATTTGAAATCGGGCATGGCCTCGGATTCATCGGTCAGATCGGCGTAGTCCGCTTTGAGGATCTGCGCCAGCGACATATCGGTTGCGCGAATGATGGACGTCGGCGTAATCCCATGCTCTTCGTTATAAGCGCGCTGCACTTCCCGGCGGCGATTGGTTTCTCCGATGGCCTGCTTCATCGAGTCGGTCATACGGTCGGCATAAAGGATCGCCCGGCCATTCACATGGCGCGCAGCGCGGCCAATGGTCTGGATGAGTGATCCCGATGAGCGCAGAAAGCCTTCCTTGTCGGCATCGAGGATCGCCACGAGCGACACCTCCGGCAGGTCGAGTCCTTCCCTCAATAAATTAATGCCGATCAGCACGTCGTACTCGCCCTTGCGCAGATCGCGCAGCAGCCGCACCCGCTCCAGCGTTTCGATCTCCGAGTGCATATAGCGGCAACGCACGCCCACCTCGGAGTAGTAGCCGGCTAGGTCTTCCGCCATGCGCTTGGTCAGCGTCGTCACCAGCACCCGTTCGTTCTTCTTCGCACGGTCGCGAATCTCCGCCAGCAGGTCGTCGATCTGCCCGCGTATCGGTCGAATCTCCACTTCAGGGTCAATCAGGCCAGTCGGGCGAATGATCTGTTCCACCACCACGCCCGCGGACTTGGTCAGTTCATAAGGTCCCGGCGTGGCCGAGACATAGAGCACCTGGTTCACGCGCCCCTCGAACTCTTCGAACTTCAGCGGACGATTATCCACCGCCGATGGCAGCCGGAAACCATAGTCAACGAGATTTTGTTTGCGCGAGCGGTCGCCATGCCACATGCCATGAATCTGCGGCACGGTCGCGTGCGATTCATCGATGAAGACCAGGTAATCTCGCGGAAAGTAATCCAGCAGCGTCGGAGGAGGCTCACCCGGCAAACGTCCCGAGAAGTGGCGCGAGTAATTCTCGATGCCGTGGCAGTAGCCCATCGACTTGATCATCTCCAGATCGAAACGCGTGCGCTGATGAATGCGCTGCGACTCCACCAGCCTGCCCTGCGACTCCAGCTCCTTCTCCCACCACGCCAGTTCTTCCAGGATGGAGTCGATCGCTGTCTTCTTCCGCTCCGGCTGCACCACGTAGTGGCTCTTCGGATAGATCGGCAGACGCGCATACTTCTGCTTCACAGTCCCGAACAACGGATCGATCTGCGACAGCGCATCGATCTCGTCGCCGAACAACTCGATCCGGTACGCGTTCTCATCGTAGGTCGGATAAACCTCGATCACATCGCCGCGAACGCGAAACGTCCCGCGCCGAAAGTCGCCGTCGTTGCGCTCGTAGAGAATCTCCACCAGCCGCTTGGTGATATCTTCACGGCGAATCTTCTGTCCTTTTTCGAGCAGCAGCAGCATGCCGTAGTAAGCCTCCGGCGAGCCCAGGCCGTAGATGCAAGAGACCGAAGAAACAATGATCGCGTCGCGCCGCTCGAAGAGAGAACGCGTCGCCGAGAGCCGCAGCTTGTCCAGCTCTTCATTGATCGTAGCTTCCTTCTCGATATACAAATCGCCCGACGGAATGTAGGCCTCGGGTTGGTAGTAGTCGTAATACGAGACGAAGTATTCAACCGCATTGCCGGGGAAGAACTGCTTGAACTCGTGATAGAGCTGCGCCGCGAGCGTCTTGTTGTGCGCCAGTATCAGGGCCGGCCGGTTCAACTCCTCGATGATCTTGGCCATGGTGTAGGTCTTACCCGAGCCGGTAACGCCGAGCAGCACCTGGTGCTTCTCGCCGGCGGCGATACCCTGCACCAGCTCAGGAATCGCGCGCGCCTGGTCGCCGCGAGGCTTGTAATCGCTGACTAATTGGAAATCCACACTACGATGGTAATGGATTTCGGCAAGCATCCGCGTTCTGCGGAAAAGACTGCTGACATCCGCACGTTCGCAGCGCCAACGGAAGCCTCGGACCGTCCTTGTATGTAGCCGCCGCAGCGACAAAGGATTATTCTGGCGCAGTATGAAAAGACTCCGCACCGGCCTTGCGCTACTCCCCCTCCTTGCCTTCTCTCTCACGCCCAGCTTGCAATCTCAGACGACCACGCAGATGCCCGAAGCCACCTATAGCCCCATCGCGAATCCGAAAGCTGTGGTCATCGAGGGCCACGCGCGCTTCACAGTCCTCACGCCGCAGCTCATCCGCATAGAGTGGGCAGCGGACGGAAAATTCGAAGACCATCCCTCGTTCGTCTTCCTGAATCGCCGCCTGCCGGTGCCGAAGTTCACACAGCTCTACGAACAGGCAGGCGCAGCGAAGCAACTCACCATCAAAACCGATGCTCTCACGCTCACCTACCGACCAGGCGCGAGCAACGACGGAAAATTCACTCCTGACAATCTAACCATCACGCTGCAACTCGACGGCAAGCCTGTCACCTGGCATCCCGGCATGCCCGACACCGGCAACCTGCTCGGCACCACGCGCACCCTCGACGGCGCGCTCGGCGGTAAGACTAAAGAGCCCATGGGCGAGGGCCTGATCTCCCGCGACGGATGGGCACTCGTGGACGATTCCACGCGGCCGCTGTTCGACAGCGATAACTTCACCTTTGCGCAAGGCGAGAAGAGCGAGTGGCCGTGGGTGATGGAGCGCCCCGCTGGCGACGAGCAGGACTGGTACTTCTTCGGCTACGGACACGACTACAAGCAGGCGCTGCACGATTACGTAACCGCGTGCTGGTCGGATTCCCCTGCCTCCGCGTTTTGCCTTCGGAGCCTGGTGGTCGCGCTACTGGGCCTACAGCGATCAGGAATTGGACAACCTCGTCCGCAGCTTCCGCGACAATGACGTGCCGCTCGATGTGCTGGTCATCGATATGGATTGGCACCTCAATCGCGAACAGCTCGAAGCCATGCACGAGACCGATCAATCCGGCCACTCGCTTGGATGGTCAGGCTATACCTGGAACCCTCTCCTCTTCCCGGATCCCAAGGCATTCCTCACCCATATCCATGAAGAAGGGTTGAAGGCCACGCTCAACCTGCACCCCGCGTCCGGCGTGCAACCGTGGGAAGCCGCGTATCCAGCGATGGCGCGGGCCATGGGCATCGATCCCGCGACTAAGAAATATGTGCCGTTCGATATTACAAATAAGAAATTCGCTATCAACTATATGGATCTCCTGCATCATCCGCTGGAAAAAGAAGGCATCGACTTCTGGTGGTTGGACTGGCAGCAGGAGGCTAATACCCAGACTCCCGGCGTGAATCCTACGTGGTGGCTCAACTACGTTCACTTCACCGACCAGCAGCGCGAGGGCAAGCGCCCGCTGCTCTTTCATCGCTGGGGCGGACTCGGCAACCACCGCTACCAGATCGGCTTCTCGGGCGACACCATTTCCGTCTGGGATTCGCTCGCCTTCCAGCCCTGGTTTACCGCAACCGCTGCGAACGTCGGCTACGCCTACTGGAGCCACGATATCGGCGGCCACATGCCCGGCGCTGTCGATCCCGAGCTCTATACGCGATGGATCCAGTTCGGCGCGTTCAGTCCTATCCTGCGCACGCACACCACAAAGAATCCAGATTCAGAGCGCCGCATCTGGGCCTATCCCGAGCCCTTCTCTGACATCATGCGTAACACCTTCAATCTGCGCTATGCCCTGCAGCCCTACATCTACACCGAAGCACGCCGCACCTATGACACCGGCGTCGCCTTTCTTCGCCCGCTCTACTACGACTGGCCGGAGCAGGACGCGGCCTACACCAGCAAGGGTGAATACATCTTCGGCAGCCAGATGCTCGTCGCTCCCGTGACGAAGCCGATGGACCCCGCGACCAGCCTCGCCAATGAAAGTGTATGGATTCCCGAAGGCCGTTGGGTCGAGCGCGCAACCGGAAAAGAATTCACCGGACCTCAATCCATCGATCGGAATTTCTCCATCGACCAGATTCCCGTTTACGTGAAGTCCGGGGCGATCATCCCCATGGAGCCGCCGATGCGCTACACCGGCGAGAAGCCCGTCGATCCGCTCATCGTGAATGTTTACCCCCTGCACGACAAACAGGAAAGCTCCTACAAGCTCTACGAAGACAGCAGCGACTCCGAGGCCTACAAGCGCGGCGTCTGCGCATGGACCAGGCTTGATGCGAAACAAAATGGAGACACGCTGACCGTCGATGTCGATCCGGCGGAGGGCAGCTATCCCGGAATGCCGACATCGCGGGGCTACGAGATTCGCCTGCCCGGCGACTGGCCGCCCGCATCTGTAACCGCGAACGGCACGAATATCCCCTACAGGAGCGGCGAGGGCGGCTGGACGTTCGAAGGCAACACGCTGACCACCGTGATCACAGTTCCCCGCACCTCGGTGCACACTCACATTCACGTCGAAGTTCATCGCACCACCGGCTCGATGGCGCTGCGGCCGCAGCTCGACGGCTTTGCGGGATCGATCACCCGGCTCCGCGCAGCCTATGACACGCTGAATTCCCTGTGGCCCTTTACCTGGTCGCCCGATCCGCTCATCGACGCCATGCAGACCGGCGACCGCCTGCACTATCGCCCGCAGACTGCACACGAAGAACTGGCGCGATTCCCGCGGGTCTATCAACAGGCCATCGATGACGTCCAGGCGCTCGCCGACAAAGCGAACATCCCGGACGACGAGCTGGCCAAGCGCCTGATGCAGAACAAAGGTGCGGATACCGCCGTCGACCGGGCGCACCGATACAAGTCGTCTCTGCAGCGAGCGCTCGCTCTTTTGCAGGACGGACAAAGCAGCAACGCCAATCCCGCGAATTAAACAAAAAGCCCGCGCTCTTCGGAGCGCGGGCTTTTTTGGTGAATCATGTTCCGGTGAGTCGTTCGGCGCTGACCGGCTCTTGCACCTTCAACCGCAGCCGCTTGGCCACGCCTTCGCCATAAGTCGGACGTCTTCCGTAATCAGGGGCACACTGAAGATACCGCCGCGGGCAGTCATTGCTCCGATAAATTGTTTATAGTGTGAGCATAGGCATTTCCTATGGAATTCACTCAACTGAAATACGTCTGCGCCATTGCCGATACCGGCAGCTTCAGCCGCGCCGCCGAACGCTGCCACGTGGCTCAACCCTCACTCTCGCAGCAGGTCCTCAAGCTGGAGGAAGACCTCGGCGCCAGGCTCTTCGACCGCCTCGGCCGCAGCGTGCGCCTTACCGAGGCCGGCCGCGCCTTCCTGCCTCATGCCCGATCCATCCTTCACCAGATGGAAGTAGCGCGTAGCGGCGTCGAAGACAAGCGCACCGATGTTCGCGGCAGCGTCACTGTCGGCGTCATCCCCACCATCGCGCCCTATCTGATGCCGCAGTGCGTCGCCGCCTTTTCGAAGAAATATGCCGACGCCAAACTCCGCATCGTCGAAGAGACCACGCCGATTCTGGCGGAGAGCCTTCGCAACCTGGCCATCGATCTGGCTATCCTGTCGCTGCCGCTCAAACACAAGGAGTTCGAAATCTTTCCCCTGCAAACCGAGCCGCTCTTCGCCGTTCTCCCCCGCGGCCACGCCCGCGCCGGAGCAAAATCTCTGGCGTTGAAAGATCTGCGCGGAGAGTCGTTCGTTCTCTTGCGCGACGGCCACTGCTTTCGCGATGTCAGCGTGGCGGCCTGCAGCCGGGCGAAGGTCGATCCGCGCGTCGCCTTTGAAAGCGGACAGTTCAGCAGCCTGCTGGGCATGGTCGCCGCCGGAGTCGGCGTCTCGCTGGTTCCCGAGATGGCCGTGGACCGCGGCGCGGACTGCAGTTTCGTACGTATCTCCGACACCCAGGCATCGCGCACCATCGTCGCCGCGGTGCTGCGCGGACGCAGCTTCAACCGCGTACAGCAGGCCTTTCTCGCTCACCTGCGCGATCACGCCGCCAGCACCTTGCGAGGTCAGCGCAAGGCCGCCTCTAGAAGTTGAAGCGCATCGCCAGCTGCGTGCGCCGGGGCGGATAAGCGCTGGTCACCTGTGCGAAATCGGCGCTGCCTTCGGTCGTGTCCACATACGAGCCGTTGGGGTGATTGAGTACGTTGAAGGACGAGACGGAGAGTCCGACCGTAGGACTCTTGTCGAGCTCTTTGGGATGCAATTTGAAGTCATAGCCCCAGCGCAGATCGACATCCGCATAATCCGGGCCAACCTCGGAGTTGCGCGAAACCCCCTCCGGCCGCGCGTTGAAGAGGTTGTCGCCGTAGGTATCCGTTCCGGTAAGAATCGACCAGGGGTGACCGCTGTTCGCAAAAACGCCGACCCCCAAATTCAGCAGATGCCTGGGATTGAGCATCCCGTAAACGCCGAAGTGCTGGCGCTGCTCCCACGAGGCCGGCCCCCACTCCGCGTTCGGCTCCATCTGGTTTTGCGGAAACCAGGTGATGCCATCGGTATTGTTGCCATAGTGGCTCCAGGTGTACCAGGCAAAGCCGGTGAAGCGCTTATTGAAGCGGCCGCGATAGTTCACGTCGAGCGCCGAGCCGATCTGCGTGCCTTCCGATTGAATCTGGCGAAGCTGCGAGACATCGGGATTGGGCCGCGTCGTGTAGTCCGGGCCCAGCGGAGCATTCAAATCGATCGAGCGGAAGACATCCACGCCGCGGTTCATCCGTCCGCCGATGGAAACAGTTCCCTTCTCTCCGACTCTGCGCTCCAGCGACAATCCATATTGAATCTGGTAAGGCGTCTTGATTCCCGGCGCCAGTTCCACCAGCGACGGCGGCAGCGCAGTCGTGTCTACACATTCAGAAATCGGATAGCACAGCGGCTGCTGATTCGCCGAGACCTGCAGCAGCCGCAGCTTGGCATACTGATAGCGGGCCAGGTCGATGAGCGGCCCCGAGCCGATGCGGTCGTAGTAGATGCCTCCGCCGCCGCGCAGCACCATCTCGTGCTCCTGATCCCACACCCACGCGAATGAGAGCCGCGGAGAAAAGTTGTTTCGGTCGCTGGCGAGAAAATTCTGCCAGTCATAGCGCACACCCGGCGTGAGCGAGAACCAGGGCTTCAGCTTGATCTGGTCCTGAATGAATCCGCCCACTTCCTGCTGGTGATAGACAAAACGCGTCTGCCCCTGCTGCATGGAGAAGCCCGAGGGATTGTTGGCCTGCTGATTTTGAATTGCGGTCGTCAGCAGTGTGCCGTCGGCCGCATACGTGGGGCTGAACGTGTACGTGCCGTCCTGATTTGTGAGGTCGTCTCGCACACGCCGGCTGAAGTGCGGCAGATTCATGCCGAATTTCAACGTGTGCGGCCCCTGCGTCCAGGTCACCATCTCGTTGGCGCGCAGGTTGTATTCCGTATTCACCTGGTCCGACTGCGCGCTTCCACCCGTGTAGTTGCCGTTCACGCGAATCTGTGGACCTTCCTGAACATCGGACACCGGGTCGTAATCGCGTTCCAGCACGATCGATGCCTGGTTCAATTTCGATGCGGAGAGGATGTAGTCGTCATGAAAGATCAGATCGTCTTCGCGCGTCTCAGTGTTGTAGCCGGCCTCAGGGAGCGTCTGGTTGCCCACGCCTTCATTGCGATTGGTCGCATCCTGGAACGCATACATCACCGAGGCGCTATGGTTGTCGGTGAACTGGTGTCCGACACGCAGTGAAAATTCCGTGTCGCGCGTTGGCGCCGGTACGTTGACGTTGTAAATCCCATCCGGATTGTCCGGAGTCGGAGCCACCGTCGCGTTCACCACCGCGTTCAAGTCTTCTTCCTGCCGGTTGAACGAGAAGAGGAACATCGTGTTCTTCGAGTGCAGCACCGGCCCGGTAAGATCGCCTTCGTAAATGCGCCGCTGCTCGAAGGGCTTGCTCGGAGAGAAGTCCTGCTGCGCGTTCATCGCCGAATCGCGAAAGAGAAAATTGAACTGGCCGTGATACGAGTCCGCCGCCTGCTTGGTGATGATCTCGATCTGGCCGCGGCCCGGACGATAATAGCGCGCCGAATACGGGTCCTCGTTGATGTGCACTTCCTGCACCGCGGAAGGCGAAACCATCGCCCGGTTCGCTTCCACCCCATCGACCATCAAGCCCGAACCGGCCGTCGCTTCATCGCCGGAATCGAGAAAGCTGCCCATCGCGGTCACAAAGTCGTTGTCGAAAATCGGCAGATCCTTGAGGTCGTTCGAGGTCATCACCGCCGTATCGCCGTTGTTTTCCGAACTGGTAAGGTCTACCTGCGTGCCGGCATTCACCGTAACCTGCTGCACCGCCGCGGCGATTGCGAGCGTGATATTCAGCGCCGCAGGAGAACCGGTAGCGGCAACCGTAACCGGCTTCGTCGCCGTCTGGAATCCGCTCAAACTCACCGCGACCGAGTAAGCTCCAGGGTGCGGCGCCTGCAGGCGGAAGCTTCCCGACGCGTCAGTGGTCGTCGTCGCCACAGTTGCGCCCGAGGGGTCGGTCAACGATACCTGCGCGCCCGGAATAATCGCACTCGAAGGATCCGAGACTGTGCCCGTGATTGCAGCGTGTGCCGCCGGAGCCGTGGCCGCGGACAGCATCGACGGCGCGGACTGGGCAAAGGCGAGGGAACAAAATAGCAGAGCAGACGCAAAAACAGAACGGATCAAGGCGTATTCCTCAAGACAGCGAAAGAGTTCAGGATGAAAAATCCCAAAGCAGTGAGATCGCTTCCATCGGGGACAGAATCACGTTCTGAGCTTCGTTCCAAAAAGCATTGATGATCGGAACGTCCGCTCGAAAAATTGACTCTTGAAGATCGATGACGCGGCTCGGGTGCGATGGAAATTGTCTACAGCTAGCTTCATGAACAAGCTTTGTATCGGGACGCGGCTTCAGACCGTGAGGAGCACGTCCTAGTCTGCAAAACTCATTGATGAAACACACTCTGAAGCGGGTGGCACTCCGAAAAAACAATTGCAGCACCCCGCGAGAAGCCGGGCGGTTCTGCGCGTCTGCTGTTGTTGCTTCATCTATGCGCGCTGATCGAACTGAATGCAGTGGCCCATTCCGATGCCGAATCCACAAGACAATCGGAAGGTATTGATTCTAATGTATGCGATGAAAGGCCGAACCTGCAACCGATAACCCACGCGCCGGCGCGTCGCGCGGTAAGAACATCCACGTCGGAGTCGCCCACCATCAGCGTCTCCTCGGGGCTCACGCCGGCTTCCCGGATAAGCGCATTCAGTCCATCGGGATCGGGCTTCTTGGTGTGAAAGCTGTTGCCGCCATAAATCTGAAAGAAGTATGGGCTAAGCCCCAGCGCCTCGCAGATCGCCAGCGACGGAGCAATCGGTTTGTTGGTCAGCACCGCCATGCTGCGCGGCAAGCCGTCCGGCATGGTCCTGAGCGCATCGAGCGACGGAAAGACCCCCGGATAAACGTACGTGTGATCGAGCTTATGCTCGCGGTAGTAGTCCAGAAAGCGCTTAAGGCCCTCTTCGACCAGGTGCTCTTCTTCCGGATCGCCCAGCGCCCGGCGCACCAGCATGCCCGCGCCATCGCCGATATAGGTAGCGATAATTTCCTCCGGCAGCGGCTGACGCTGCATCTGCATCAGCATGGCGTTGATCGAGTTCGCCAGGTCCTTGCGGGAGTCGATGAGAGTGCCGTCGAGATCGAAGACGATGAGGCGGATGGAATCGGCTGGAATGGGGGTCGCAACATGCAGCATATTCATATTCTAGGACAGAACATTCGAGCAGTCCGCGAAACGTGCGCGGCGCTCGTCGCCCTATCAGCAATGGAAATTACTGAGCGGTGGCTTACCGATGCACAGCGAGAAACCGATTCGATCCGTTGCGACTGTGCAGGAGATTCAGAGATTCAAACCCGGCGCGGCAAGCTTTCGCCACGCCGGGAAGTTACTTTGAGGGCTCCTGCTGCTGGTCGAGCGTACCGATCATCAGGAGATTCCCGGTAGCAGCGTCGAAAGCCGCGTAGGCCTGGCTGAACCGCGCCGATTTGCCTGAGGGGCCGGTGAAGACAAACTGGCCGGTCAACGTGACGAAGCCAATCTTGTCATTGTCATCGAGCCCGGTAGGCTCGCCATCCAGCCGCTCACTGACCTGTTTGCTGGTCAGAAACTCAAGCGAAGAGACGTGCAGTTGAGTGAGGTCGGCGCCGTTCTTCGGCAGGTTGTGAGTGTTGAAGTAGCTGGTCACGTCGGCCAGTGTGAACGGTTGTGGAGCGCCTGGGTGCACGGTAAGCGCCGGTGATCCCTGCGGGCGTTTCGGCGTTCCCTGGGGCAGCTTCAATGCGATTTTGTTATCGCCCTCGTGTCGCTTATGACATCCCGCTGCCAGGCATAGACTGCAGAGCAGGAGGAGAAGACCAACTGGTTTCGTTTGCATAATCCTTATCCTTTCCTCTAGCCGCAGCAATGCGTGGTAAATTCGCCACCTTCCGGCGGCGGTGGATTCGACGGACTGATACTCCAGGAACCGAACGGAGGATTGTCGCTGCGCACGCTTCCCTCGTCCTGTTCTCGCTGGTACCAGAAGACGTACTCAGGACCGAGCGCCTGCACCGCCCAGATGTTCCGCGTGTATTCCGCATTGCCTGCGGACGCGCCTCCGGTACCAGCCAGTTCCTGCCCAATGTGAATCGCATTGGCAGCCATGGTGTCTCCATTCGAGGTCTTGGACGTCCCGTTATACAGAGTGCTCTCGGATGTGTTGTAGATGAAGACCTGGAAGACCTGTGGCGATACCCGCCCATCCTTCACGATCATGAAGTGATCGGTGGTGCCAACGGGGTCGGCATCCCCCTCGATGTGCAGGTTGAACGTGCTCGAGCTTTGCGGCCGGCTATCTGCCCAGAAGAATTGTGTGCCGCCGCCCGACTGAGCGATGTATCCAGCTTCTACCCAGCACTGCCCAAAGCTGTTTGCAACGCACGGTGTCGAGCTTGAGTCGATGAGCCATATTTCGTTGTCGATAAACCCGCCGCAGTTGGACGGACAATTCATGCTGGGCTCCTGCAGGTCGACGTATGCGCCGAAATACTGTGTCTGCTCGCTCCAGCTTGTCTGGCCGTAGCAGTGGCCCGCGCTCGCATTGCCGCAGGAATAATTCGAGGCGAAGCAGGCGGCTGCTGACAGAATAAAAATGGAGAACAGCGCCGCGGGGATTAGCTGCTTGGGACGCCGGCTCGGCGGATGGTGAGAATGCCCACCGGGTAGTAAGCAATCGAGGCTCTCGTGCATGATTCCTCCTTGTGGTGCCTCCGGTCTCGCAGGCTCCCGGACAGTGGCAACACGAGATAGTGAATCCATGCCGCAAAACGCTTCAAAAATAGATAAAAGCCGCCAGGCTGCGCATGGGAGCAAAGCACGATTGACGCTGTCAGGGTAAATCTGCGAGCTCTAAATACGCTGGGTCTTCCAGCGTCCGCGGCGGAACAGAACGATGCTGGCCGCCGCAATCGAGCACTCCGCAATCACGATGGAAAGCAGCGCTCCCTGCATGTGCAGGGTGGTGCGCGTCGCCAGCCAATAGGCCAGCGGCAATTCCAGCACCCAGAATCCGAAGAAGTTGACGATCGTCGGAGTCACCGTGTCACCGGCCCCATTGAACGCCTGCAACATGACCATGGCATACGCATAGCCGATATTGCCGCAGCTCATGATGCGCAGCGCAGTGGCGGCCAGGGGCACCACTACCGGATCATTGACAAACAGCCGCACCGCGGGCGCGGCGAAGATAAAAAAGAATATCCCGATCGCTCCGAGGAAAAGCATGTTGTAGAAACCCGTCCGCCAGACCGCCTGCTCGGCGCGGTCGGGGTGGCCCGCGCCAAGGTTCTGCCCAACCAGCGTCGCCGCGGCATTGCTCAATCCCCACGACGGCAGGATGAAGAAGATCACGATGCGGATGGCGACGGTGTAGCCGGCAACGGCCGCCGACCCGAACAGCGCGATGATCCGCACCAGGCCGATCCAGCTTGCGTTGGCGATGGTGAACTGCAGGATGCCGGTCAGCGACACGCGCAGCAATCGCCACAGCACAACCAGATTCAGCCGCAGATGCCGCACCATGATGTGGATGCGCTCCGTCCCCTTCAGCAGCCGATAGAACTGGTAGAGCACGCCGATGCTGCGTCCGGTGCACGTGGCCAGCGCTGCCCCGGTCACGCCGAAGCGATGGAACGGCCCCAGTCCGAAGATAAGGCAGGGATCTAGAATCAGGTTCAGGATGTTCGAGACCCACAGCAGCCGCATGGCGATGGCCGCGTCCCCCGCTCCGCGAAAGATCGCGTTGTTGAGGAAGAGCATGATGATCGCGCCGCAGCCGCCGAGTGCGATCCGTGTGTAGCCCGCGCCGCTGGCCACGATGTTCGGCGAAGCGCCCATGGCGCGCAAAAGCTGCGGCGCAAAGATTCCGGCGGGAACACCCATAGCCACCGAGACCAGCAAGCCGAGAATGATTGCCTGCACGCCGGAGATGGCCGCGTCCTCGGGATCCTTTTCGCCGATGCGCCGCGCCACCATCGCTCCCGTCGACAGCGAGAGTCCCATGCCCACGGCAAAAACCAGCGCCAGCATGGATTCCGTCAGGCCGACCGTAGCCACCGCATCCGCGCCCAGCCGTCCCACCCAGAAGACGTCGACGACCGCGAACAGCGATTCGAGCACCATCTCCAGCACCATCGGGATAGCCAGCAGCAGGATGGCGCGGTTCAGGTTGCCGGCTGTGTAGTCCTGGTGCGACCCGCGCAGCGCCTCCCGCACCGAGGCCCAAAGACCGGGCGACTGCGAAGCGGGAGCGGATTCGGTGGAAGGATTCATGCTAGTGTGCTGCGAGTCTACAAGATATGCTGTTGCCCATGGTGAAATGTGTTCGATCCCTCGCTCTGCTAGCGGGGCTCTGCTTGACTTTCTCGCATTTTTCTTTGGCCTCTGATGACAATCACTTCCCTTCCAACGAAGACTTGCGCCACGTGCGCAGCATGGCGCAGCCGCGGCTTTCGCCCGATGGGCGCAGCGTGCTCATCTCCGTAACCGACTCCACGGCCGACGGCGCGAAGAGCCACCTCTGGCTCGTGGACGTGAAGCTGAACACCGCGCGCCAGCTCACCTGGTCTTCAGCCCAGGAAAAGCGCGGCGAATTCATGGGCAGGTGGATGCCCGACGGCGACAGCATTTTGTTTCTCGCCCATCGCGGCGAGCACACCCAGCTCTATCGCCTGCCCATGGAAGGCGGTGAGGCCCGCGCCTATGATCTGAAGGTCACCGCTGCCGTCGACACGTCGACTCTGCCCAACGCGATTCCGCCGCGCAAGGCGGATGCAACCCCCGCAAAGATCGAGCCGGTGGAAATCGACGTCGAAAATTACGACGTATCGCCCGACGGCCGGTGGATCGCCATCCTCGCTCGCGACCCTGAAACTCCGGGAGAGAAAAAGGAGCACGATGAAAAGGCGGATGCCGTCTGGGTCGACCACAATCCTCACGGTTCGCGCCTCTATCTGCTCGACACCGACAGTGAGAAGCTGACGGCGACCGGCGTGCCGCCGGATGTGCACGGCGTTTCGTGGAGCCGTCAAAGCGATCGCCTCATGGCCATGGTCCAGGGAATGAACAACGTCGGCGATCTCGGGCCGGATGCCAGCGCATGGCTGGTCAGCGTGGGCGACCCCGCCCACCCCCGGCAACTGAAGCAGTTTCCTCCTACCATCCAGAATGGCGTCTGGTCAGAGGATGCCAGGCGATTCTACTTTCTCGCCCAGGCCACCAAGGACGCGCCGCCGGGCTATCACGATCTCTACGCCTTCACTTTTGCCGATGACAGCATCGCCGACCTCACCGCCGACTTCACCGGTTCTGTCTCCCACGAGATGCCGGTCATGGACGAAGGCAAAGTTCTCCTTCCGGTCCAGATGGGAACCCATGTTGGCGTCCTCCGCATCGAAGGCGACACACAGGAGCCGGTTAAATTCGCCACCGCCACGGTTACGCAATTAAATACGAACGCGAAGCAGAACGGCTGGGTGTGGCTGGGGTCAAGTAGCACCCAGCCACCGACCCTCTACTATGCCGAGAAACTCGGCCGCAATGCCAAAGCGTTGAATGCACCGACGCTCATGCCGGCAAGCTGGCCGCAGGTGGGGTCGCAGGTGGTCAGTTGGAAAAACGAAGATCAGTCGATCGACGGCCTGCTGTATCTGCCCCCGCAGGCAGCCTCAGGTAAAGTCCCGCTCATCGTGGATGTGCATGGCGGCCCGACCGGAGCCTTCGAGGACGCCTACTATCCGCTGATCGAATTCCTGGTGGGCCAGGGCTGGGCGGTTCTCCGCACCAACCCTCGCGGCAGCACCGGATACGGCGCTGCCTTTGCCGCCGCCAATAAGAACGATCTCGGAGGCGCGGACTATCGCGACATCATGGCCGGCGTGGACACCGTCATCGCCCGCTATCCCATCGACGCCAACAAGCTCGCACTCATGGGATACAGCTACGGCGGCGAGATGGCTGGATTCGTCGAAGGCAAGACGGATCGCTTCAAGGCCATTGTCAGCGGCGCGCCGGTGATCGACCAGAACAGCGAATACGGCACCGAATCCGGCTCCTGGTACGACCGCTGGTTCTACGGCAAGCCGTGGGACCACGAAGCCGATGCGTGGCGGCAGAGCCCGCTCTCCGGCGCATCGCATGCCAAGACACCTTTCCTGCTCCTGCAGGGCGAATCGGATACCACCGACCCTCTCGGCCAGAGCCTCGAAATGTATCGCGCTCTGCGCCAGATGGGCGTGCCGGTGGAGATGGTGCAATATCCACGCGAAGACCACGGCCCGCTCGCCGGAGGCATCTTCGGCAACCCCAGTCCCGAGCCATGGCACGGCTACGACGGACGCCAGCGCATCGTGGAGTTCTTCAAGAAAGCATTCGGCGAGTAGCCTGTCACGCCAATGGATGCCCCACGTCTCGCGTTTGAGACGTGGGGCTACGAACTCCCGCCGCCAGCGATTTCTCTGCGACAGTGTAAGAGCAACATTGGTGGGGTGTGCCGTGAATCAGGGATTGCCGCGCAGCGCGGTATCGACGGACAGCGCATTGAACCGGTGCAGAAACAGCAGCAGCGCGTACGCCAATGCGTAAATCAATTGCGTTCCAGCCACCTGCCAATCCTGGATCAGCGACGCTCCGAAGGTCAGGACCAGCAGCCAGATGCTGCCGCCGATGAGCGCCGCACGGGTTTTGAATCCAATCAGCAGGAAGAGACCGAGCAGCGCCTCCGCCACCGGCAGCACCGTGCCGAATATCTGGACGCTCCACGGCGGCAGCGGACTGTGTGCGAATTGCGCTTGCAGGTGCGCCGCAAACTGGGCGAGGCCGGCGATCATGCGGCTCAGACCGTGCATCAGAATGTTCAGCCCTACAAAAATACGCAGCAGGGCGTAAGCCAGCTTTTCATCCGCAAGCTGCGCTTTCATGCCTGGTTCTCAAGAGCAGTAGCCATACACCTATAGATGCAGCGGGAGAACAACCGACGCGATCAGGCCGATTGCCGGGCCAGGGCCCGTCGCAGGACAATCTCGAAAGCCGATTTGATCTCCACATACTCCGCTTCCGGCAACTTTCCTTCAAGGCGATCCGTCTCGAGTGCGAACAATTCATCCTTGAGCGCCGCAAGCAGAGACCCACGGGCATCGCCGGAACGCGCAGCGGGCGCAGCGGCGATAAACGCCGGTGTCGGGATCAGCGGCGAAGGCGCAGCGGGCTCGACCGCTCCGCCGGCCGGCTTGCCGCGCAGGAAGAACGCCGCGGCAATCACCAGCACCAGCGCCAGTCCGCTGAGAATCCACCACTTGTATTTCTGCAGCGGATCGGGAGTATCGATCGGCGCGCCCAGTCCGATGCCGGGCCGCGTGTCGCTTGCGGCCGAAGGCTGGCCCCCGCTCTCTGCTCCGGCTCCCGCCGCGGCATTGTCTCCCGCCTGCTGCTGCTGCGAATCGCGAGGCATCACCCCTTCGCCCGAAACAGTAAAGGACAGCGGCTGCGACGGCTTTAAATCCTTGGCAAGAAACGTCTGAGCATTCGCGTCGATATCCGTCGCCTGAAACGGTGCTCCGCCGTCGAACTTCATGCTCTTGGGCAGCATGATCGCCAGGTTCTGCGTCGGCAGCGCGAGTTGCGGAGTGAATTTGTAACTGCCGTTGTACGGAAGCGTGTAGCTGATCTGGAAGCGCGTCTCGCCCGGCCGCACCGGAAAGATGAAGGCATAGCGCCCCTTTTCCCCGGTTGGCATGGGAGACGACGAAACCGGCATTCCCGCCGGGCCCATGGCCGCAGAAGCTTCGATCTTGGCATCCGGCGGCAGGTAGATGGGATACGCCTCTTTGCCGAATTGCGTGCGCGGAGGATTCGATTCGTTCTTCACGAAGAAGTTCTCGATCACCCGCATGCCCTGCGGACCAGCTTCAATGCGCATCACGTCCGCTTCCGTGCTCACGCCGGGCACCTTGGGCAGCACGTCATAGACCTCGACATCGACCACCGTCTTACCCGGCTGAACCGGCTCGAAATAAGCCGCCTTCTGGTGGTCGACGCGGATCAGGTGCATGCCGTTATCCGGCACGTCGATGCTGTAGTGGCCGCTGGCGTCGGTCTTCGTCCGCCCCGCCTCCTGCATGCCCTGGGCAAAACCGATCAGCACAACGTCGTCGCCCGCAGCCGGTTTGTTGTTGGTCTTATCTGTAACTTTCCCGGTTACGGTTACGGCAAAAGCAGCGGCAGACGCAGCCACAAACAAAGCGAGCACAAAAGCGGCGCTATGCCGCCGGCCTAAAACTGATTTCATGGTCTTCCTCAGATTCATCTTGGGGACGTCAGCGCGGCTGCGTTTCCAGCAGCTCGATCTCCGCCATTACTTCCGCCGCCTCTGTTTCCAGCGTGGTCTGCTGCGCGGCGTAGTCTTCCTGCACATACTTGCCGGCGCGATATTCGAAGTTCAGGTCGCGCAGGTTCTCGTAGAGGGCGTCTTTGCGCTCGCGCAGATATTCCAGGCGCGTTTTCTGCGTCTGCGACTCGACATGCCGCTCCGGATAAAAGACGTAAAAAAGAATTCCGATCAGCAGCAAACTGCAGGAAATGATGATCACAATTCGGTCTCCCGGCGAACGCGCTCGCGCATGCCCTGAAATTGCGCCGTACGCTGCACCGCGGGTCTCGCCGCCGCGCGCAATCTCCATCGGCGCACCAGGATGACGGTGCCTCCAATCCCCAACAACAGCAAGGCCGGCGGCACGATCCAGGCCACGATGTTGAACTTCGTCAGCATCGGGGCTGCCAGCACGGTCGGCCCGTATTCATTCTGGAAGGCGATGAAGATTGCGTTGTCGCTGTCTCCGCGCGCCAGCGCCTGCTGCAGTTCGCTGCTCTCGCTCGCCAGCGATGAGCATCCCAGATGATTGCATGTCGCGAGCGTCTGGCCGCATCCGCAGGTGCACATGATCTTGCCGCCAAGATCGCTATAGCGAGCTGAATTGTCGGCCGAGCCCATGGTCAACACAGCCACGAAGATTATTGCCAGAGCGCTGGCCAGACGCCGGTTCAAATAGGAAAACACCGGCATCAATCGCCTCCCCGAGCCGTAACAGCTTCCGCCACGTCGGCTGCGGCCGGCGCCCGATTGCGACTGGCAGCCAGCGCCGCCGTCATATTCGGGACCAGCGCCACTCCCGTGCCGAAGACGATGATCCCCACGCCGATCCATATCCACGCAACCAACGGATTCAGAAAGACCTTGATGATCGGCTGGCCGGTATCGGGATTCTTGCCTGCGTAAATCACATAAAGATCCCAGGCCAGTGTGGAGTGGTTCGCAACTATCGTCGAAGGCTGCTGGCTGGCGATATAGAAGCGCTTTTCAGGATCGAGCTGGGTGATCTTCTTGCCGCCGCGGTAGACATCGATCAGCGCGAACTCGGTGTCGTAATTCGGATTCGAATCCTGCGAGTAGCTCAGGCATTCCAGGCGGTAAGGGCCGATATTCATGCTCTGCTTGAAGCCCAGCTCCTGCTCCTGGCTCTGGTTAAAGGCGCTGCCGGCGATGCCGATAAAGATCACTACAACGCCGAAGTGGACGATGTATCCCCCATAGCGGCGCGTATTGCGGCGAGTGAGCTGCACCATCGAGGCGAAAATGCCCTGCCCGGTGTGGCGAGAGATCACACCCGCGCCGCGTAAAAACTCGGCGCTGATCGCGGTGACAACCATCGCCGCAAAGACAAACGCAAAGAACGCGTAGAACGATCCCTGGTGGTCGGTGGTGAAGATCTCCCAGGGACGCACGCCGCACACAATCACGATCGCCGCCATCACCAGGCCGGCAACAGTCGGCAGGATGAAGTTCTTGCGGATGCTCTTGAACGACGAGCTGCGCCACGCCAGCAGCGGCCCGATGCCGGTTAAGAAAAGCAAGAAAAGCCCGATCGGTACAGCCACGCGGTTATAAAACGGCGCGCCCACCGTTACCCGGTTCCCCTGCACGTACTCCGACAGCACCGGGAAGAGCGTCCCCCACAGAACCGTGAAGCAGGCCGCCAGCAGCACAAGATTGTTGAACAGGAAGCTCGACTCGCGCGAGACCAGCGACTCCAGCTTGTTCTCGGCCTTCAAATGATCCCGCTGCAGGATAAAGGTGAACAGGCACACCGACATCACGATGATCAGGAACGCCCAGAACCAGCTTCCAATCGACGACTGCGCAAAGGCGTGCACCGAGCTCACCAGCCCCGACCGCGTCAGCAGTGTTCCGAAGATGGTCAGCATGAACGTGGAGAAGATGAGCCACACGTTCCAGCTCTTCATCATGCCGCGCTTCTCCTGCATCATCACCGAGTGCAGAAAAGCGGTGCCGGTCAGCCACGGCATCAGCGATGCGTTCTCCACCGGGTCCCATCCCCAGTAGCCGCCCCATCCCAGCACGCGAGTAGGCCCAGTGCGCGCCCAGGAAGATGCCGCAGGTCAGGAACAGCCACGTCACCATGGTCCAGCGGCGGGTAATGTGGATCCACTTCTCGCCCGGATACCGCATCATCAGCGCGCCCAGCGCAAACGCGAAGGGCACCGCGAATCCCACGTATCCCAGATACAGCATCGGCGGATGGATCACCATCTCCGGATACTGCAGCAGCGGATTCAGCCCAAAGCCATCCTGCGGAACCGCGCCGCTCACCAGCGAGAACGGCGTCGCGGCAAAGTTGAGCAGCAGCAGGAAGAAGACCTGGATGCCGGCCAGAATCGTCGACGCATAGGCCGTCAGCCGGACATCGACCTTGTGCCGCAGCCGCAGCACAAATCCATACGCCGCCAGCAGCCACGCCCACAGCAGCAGCGAGCCTTCCTGCCCCGACCACAGCGCCGCAAACTTGTATGGGGCAGGCAGCGCGCGGTTGGAGTGGTGCAGGATGTAGGCGACGGAAAAGTCGTTGTTAAAAGCAGCCCATACCAGGGCAAAGGCTGCGGCGGTAGTGGCGACAAAGCTCCCGATTCCGGCGCGACGCGCCGTCTCGGCCAGCCGCTCGGGCGTCACCCGAGCGCGTGCTCCGGTAGCGAGTTGACGCAGAGCAACCGCGCCGGCGAGTAGCGTGTATCCGCTAAGAGCAAGAGCGAGCAGGAGAGCGAAGCTACCGAATGTGGGCATGGGATCGACAAACCATTGTCGCAGAGATGCCCTGCCTCAGCAATCCGTGCGCGGACCAAAGGGCCGCTCCTCGAGTTATCGAATTTCATTCGAATGTTGCCGCAGCTTGACTTGGCTACGACGGGACAGTCTTCATGCGCTACGGCTGATGGGCTCGTCGAGGAGGGCCGAGGTCAGAGAGATCAGCATATCCGGCGGGAAGGGCTTGACGCGGAAAATGACATTCATTCCCTCATATTCACTTTCGGCATCGGTCAGACCGCTGAGCACCAGCACCGGAATCTTGGGCAGACTCTCGCGAAGCTTCGTAACAAATTGCGGGCCGTTCAGCCCCGGCATCCAGTGGTCGGTGATGATCAGGCTCACGGAATGGAGAAGGTCTTCGTCATGGAGCATCTCCAGGGCCTGGGCAGCTCCGGAAGCGATTACTATGGACCTTCCCGCGCGCTCCAGAACGGCTCGACGCGTGGTGGCCTGAATAACATTGTCGTCAACTAAAAGAATTTCGGCCGTCATCGTGTAGGAGGTAAAACGTATAACTCAACGCTTCGCGCGATTTTATGGACTCTTGGGAAATGATGCGTTCGCGGACAAAGAGGTTGTACCTCTGAACCCACCTTGTTGTAAACATTTTCCCGTGCGAACGCAACAAGGAACTGTCTCAAGGTAATTTCGGGAGAATACAGCCGAAACTGGAATTGCAAAAAGTGAATGAGAGGGCAGCCCTGAACAGGGCTGCCCTCTCTCTCCAAAACCTCATTCCAGCAGGAAGCTAGAACGAGAACTTGGCGTTGAGTTGAAGCAGGCGCGGAGAAGCATCGCCGCCCAGGAATGAGCCGAGGATCGAAGTCGGCGTGTTCACCGTGCTGGAGATATAGCCGGCCGTGCTCGAATCGATATTTCCCCCTGCCAGCTGGAAGTTGGGATGGTTGAAGAGGTTGAAGGCTTGCACTCCCGAGCTTCAGCCGCGCGCCTTCCCAGTGAGGCATCGGCGAAGCTCTTGGCCAGGGCCATATCGGTATTCGTATAGCTCGAACCATAGATCTGGTTGCGCCGGCCCTGGCCGAGAGCCGTCGGGTCAGCAAAGGAGTTGATAAACGAGCAGGGGGTGGTTCCGTTAATGCTGTGAGCTCCGCCGCCGCAGTGGTTGTTCTTGATGGGCGCAATCTGCCGTGCGAGCAGCGCGCCATTGTTATCGGTCGTGCCTGCGCCACCGTAAAACGGAATGCCGGACGCAATCGTGTTCGCGGTGACCGAGAACGGGTAGCCGTCATTGTGGAAGGCCGTGCCCGATAGCTCCCAGCCGTCGGTGAGGATCTTGGGGCCACCGTAGTATGGAACCGTCAGAACATAGCTGGCGCTGATGTAGTGACGGGTATCGTAATCGGAGTTGCCGTAGCTCTGGCTGAAGTTGTAGGGGTTGGCGGGATAGATCGTATTCAATCCGAAACCGTCAAATCCACCGTTGGAGCCGGTGTCGAGCGCGTGGCTATAGACATAGTTGAACTGCGCGGTGAGGTAGTGGGAACGGTTCACCAGCGAGGTAACCAGCCCGTTGTAGTTGGACGTGCCGGCGCTGTAGATCTGCGTCGCCGCTCCAAAATTCGGGTTGGGTTGAGACGCCGGCAGGCCGCCAAAGCCGAACGCGTTGACGCCATTGTCCTGGATCGGCTGATGGTAGGTGTGGTTGCCCACATAGCCTACCGACAATGCAGCCGTGTGCGTCAGCTGCCGCTCGACCGTCATACTCCACTCCTCATAGGTGGGGTAGGAGATGTGGTGGTTCGGGGTCACGATGCTCGGCGGGCTGAATCCCGGCACCGCCGACAGGCTGTTGAGCGTGGCGCCGTGGAGGAAACCCGCCGCAAAGGCCTGCATTCGAAGCCGCCGCCACCGAGCCTGCGCTTCCGGCAGCGGTTGGGACGAGGGCATAGCCCGCTGCGGGCGCATTCGCGTTGCCGAAGTTCTGGCTCAGGATCGTGAAAGGAACGTTGCCCGGAGCGTTGTTCAGGAACGAGTCGGCGATCTGTCCGGGAAAGGCGTCGGCGAACATGCCGAAGCCGCCGCGAATCGTGGTCTTCGAATCGGGACCGAACGGCAGGTAGGCAAAGCCGACCCGTGGTTCGTAACCGATCTTCTGAAGACTTCCGAATGCGGTGTGCTGTCCGTACAGGATCATGTTCTGGTAGGGGGTATCCCCCGATGCGCTGACGGTGGAATAGTCGCCCGACAGGCGCGAGAAGCAGTTCGTCTGGCAGACCGGGTTGGAGTCATGCTCGAAACGCATTCCATAAGTAACGGTCAGGTTCGGGAACACCTTCCACTGATCCTGCAGATACCAGCCCATGGCGTACAGGGCCACCGGCTGCGTCAGGCGCTGCGGAAACTGCTGGACCCACTCGTCAACCTGGCCTGTTTGGAATGAGCTGTTCAGAGCAACGGCCTCGGGCGATGCAGTGTATTCCGAAGGGCTGTAGTCCGTAACATCGTCGCGGCGGATGGTCCACCCAAACTGAAGGTTGTGGTTGCCGTGGTTCCAGCTCACGTCGTCCGTGAACTGGTAGCCGGTCACATTGCGTCCCTGCGGCCAGATGAGGTCGTAACCGCCCGGCCACGCGGAAGGTCCGTTGCTGCCCAGATCGCCGTCCGCGAAGATCAGCGAGAAGGGTGCCTGCTGGGTAGCCGCCGCCAGGCTGGTGTTGGTGAAGATGGCGCGGTAGTAGATCGCCGCGAAAAGGAACTGGTTGGTGAGGTTGGGGCTGAAGGTGTGAGTCTCGTTCAACTGTCCCTGGTATTGCGGCTGCGGACTGTCCGCATTGAAGACCGGATTCAGGACGTTGGTATACGTCGCCTGGAGTCCTTTATCTACTTCCGTGTGGCCGAAGAGATGGTCCTTCTGGCCGATCGACTGGTCGATGCGCCCGTTGATCAGATATTCGTGCGTGAAGTTGCCGGCGGTGCCATTAAACCGGACTGTGCCGTAGCCGCCCGAAGAGGCGTCCGAAGTTGAGACCACTCCGTTGGAGTAACCGGGAGCGTTGTTGTACAGCGCGAAGATCTTGTTATATCCGGCGATCTCGTCTGTATGTCCGGCAGCGGCCAGATTGGCCAGGGTCTGCGACTCGTAGCTCGCATCCGGCGCGTAGACCGTGGAGCGCGTAGGCAGAACCACGCGCAGGCCTTCATAGTTCACGAAGAAGAAGGTCTTGTCGCGCCTGATGGGGCCGCCAACTGCTGCCGCCCATTGGTTCACGTTGTCGAAGGGCCGGGCAGTCGCTGTCTGGTTATTGAAGTAGTCGTTCGCATTCAGTGCGCGGCCATTCCACCAGTAGCCGACATTGCCGTGAAAGTTGTTCGAGCCGGCGCGCGTGGTTTCATTGATCTGCGCTCCACCCAATCCGCCGAAAGACGCATTGTAGGCATTGGAGATAACCGAAACGTCCGATACGTCGTTGTTGCCGAGCAGCAGGTTGGTGGCTCCGGAGTTGTTGACGTTCAGGAACGGGTCGTTCTCATAACCGCCGTTCACTGTGAAGGTGTTCGACGTGGCGGGCAGGCCGAAGGCCGAGAAGTTGCCATAGCCGCTCTGGGTGTTCATTACGGTTCCCGGAGCAGTCTGCGCAACGAAGGTCAGATCGTTGCCGGGGTTGGGCAGGCTCTGAACCTGCTGCAGGCTGAAGCTGGTGCTCAGGTCCGCGGCTTCCGTGTGCAGGATCGGAGCGGTTCCCGTCACTTCCACGGTCTGCGATGCGGAGCCTATGGTGAGCCGGACATCGGCCTTGGAGATGACGCCCAGGGAGACGGTGACCGGCACCGAGGACTTCTGGAAGCCGGCTGCGGAAACTACAACAGTATAGTCACCGGGCTTGAGGAGTGGAACGCGATAGGAGCCATCGGAGTTCGTGGTTACTGTTTGGACGTTGCCTGTCGCTTTACTGGTAACGGTAATGGTAGCGCCGGGAACAGAAGCGCCGGCAGGATCGGTTACGGTTCCGGTGATGTCGCCGGAGATGATGGACTGCGCCCTGAGACTTACGGAAGTCGCCAGAGCAAAAACTAATACCACGCCTAAGGCGAGGCAGATTCGCATTTTATGGATCGCAGAGCGATGCGGGCAGTTATTTCTCATGCCGCGCAATAGTGCAATTGCATTACCTTTAGTTTAAGGCCGGATGAATCTGATTGAAGTTGATGGAATTAAGACGTTTAAGCCGTTACCTCGAAGGCTCCCCAGGGATGAACTCGCTATTATCGAGGACGACCCTACAGTTAACCAAAACATATCTACGGAAAATGGAATTAACCTGGCTTCCCCGGTCCATGAAAGAATGAATCCATGTGCCTCGCTCGACCGATGGGAGGGCATTGGAAATGAACACTTTTAAGACCGCTTTTCTCCTCACTGCTTTGACTTTGCTCCTGGTGCTGCTGGGAGAACACTACGGCGGACGCAACGGCATGATTCTGGCCTTCGTCATCGCCGCCGGCATGAACTTTTTCAGCTATTTCTACTCCGATAAACTGGCGCTCAAGATGTACAGCGCACAGCCGGTTACGCGCGAGCAGCTGCCCCGCGCCTATCAGGTCGTGGAGGGGATGACCCAGCGCATGGGCATACCCATGCCCAAGATTTACGTCATCCCTTCGGATTCGCCGAATGCATTCGCCACCGGCCGCAATCCTCAACATGCCTCCGTGGCTGTTACAAATGGCATTTTGAACCTGCTCAGCGACGAGGAGCTCGAGGGCGTGCTGGCCCATGAGCTCGGCCATGTGAAGAACCGCGACATCCTCACCAGCTCCATTGCCGCCACTCTCGCCGGCGCCATCACCCTGCTGGCGCGCATGGGCTACTGGGCTTCGCTTTTTGGCGGCTACGGCGGCGGACGCGACCGCGACCGTGGCGGCGGAGGCATCGGCGCGCTGTTCATGCTCATCCTGGCCCCGATTGCGGCCATGCTGATTCAGTTGGCCGTGTCGCGCTCCCGCGAATATGAGGCCGACGCCACCGGCGCGCAGATCACCGGCAATCCCTATGCGCTGGCCAGTGCGCTCGAAAAGCTGGACGCCTACTCCAAGCGCCTGCCGATGACGGCTTCGCCCACGACGGCGCATCTCTTCATCGTCGCGCCGGTCATCAGCGCTCGCGATCTCTCCAGCCTGTTCTCCACGCATCCTCCTATCGCCAAGCGCATCGAGCGGCTCATCGGCCGCTCCAGCGTGTATGGTGTTCAGGACAGATAGTTCATTCCGAACAAGCCTATGAAGACTGCGATCCGCGCCCTCATTCTCCTCCTGGTCGTGCTGTGGCTCGGCGGGGTGATGTTCTTCCCCGTGGTGGCCGCTTCCGCCTTCGGCTCCATCTCTGACACGCATATCGCCGGCACCATCGTGGCCAAGTGCCTGCGCGTTCTGCATTACGAGGGCCTGTTCTCGGGCGCGCTCATCGTCCTGCTGCTGCTTGTAGCGCAGCTGGTGCGGGCGATTCCCCGCTCCGTCGCCGCGCCGGTGGTGGTCACGCTGATCATGCTCGGACTGACCGCATACTCGCAGTACTCCATCATTCCGCGCATGGAGAGAGGTCGAATGGCGGAGGGTGGCGCAATCAATCTCATGGATCGAGACAATCCGAATACAGTAGACTTTAACCGGCTGCACGGCATCTCGGAAAAGGTGGAAGAAGGCGTGCTCGTCGGCGGAATCGTGCTGGTGGTGCTGCTCTCCCTGGGACCGAAGTTACCGGCGTCCAGACTTTAACCGGGTACCCCATCCTTCGCAGGTTTTCCGCGAAGGGTGCGGAGACTACGACCCAACCTTCAGCGGTCCGTCAGCGTCGGGCAGTGAGTCATTTTCCGGTTAGCGTTTACCAGGCGTTGAGAACAGCTTTTTCTGGTTTATCACGAGTTCTCCGGCCAATTCCGCCGTACACAGTTAGTCCAAAACCGTGGTCGCCTTTCGGCGAGATCAGCCCATGCTGAAATATTGACTCAAAATGATAAGTAAAGTATAGTTTGCCCCACTTTCTTTCCGAGGTAGAACATGGGCGGCTGGAAGCAAGTCGGCGGTCTTGCAATAAACCGTTATTACCACTCCGCCACTTTGCTGCCGGACGGAAAAGTTCTGTTAGCTGTGGGCGAGACCCCGACGACAGAACTTACCCCAACGGCAGAACTCTACGACCCCGGTAGCGAAACCTGTTCTCCCACAGGCAGCCCTTTTTTAGGTCGTTTTTTCCCGGGAGGCGTCCGTTTGCCGAGCAACGATGTTCTGGTTGCAGGAGGAGTGGGCATTGGGAGCCTTGATCAGCTCAGATCGACGGAACTTTATAATCCCCAGAAAAGGGAGTGGTATCCGACGGGGCTTCTCAACCTTAGCCGGCAACTGGCCGAATCGGTTGCACTGCAAGATGGCAGGGTTATGATAATCGGCGGGGTCGAAGATGGACAAGCGCCGCCCCCCACTGGATCTGCGCCGTCCGCGTTGTTTAATTCCTGCGAGATTTATGACCCCTCCACTCAAGCCTGGGTAGTAACAGGCAGCTTGAGCATTGGACGATTCCACCATACAGCGACAGTGCTGTTCGATGGCCGCGTACTCGTCGTAGGCGGATCTGCGGAGTTCTCTAAGAACACACCCGAGTTATATGACCCCGTCATCGGAGTGTGGCAGTTCGCAAGTGAACCACATCACTCTCGGACCAATCACACCGCGACATTGCTTGCGGATGGCAAAGTTCTGGTGGCCGGAAATAATGCTGAACCGGAAAATGTCAGCGCCGAAATATATGACCCCGTGAACGACGCGTGGTTTTTGGTAGGGAACCTAATTACGGGTCGTGGGGGCCACGCAGCAGTTCGTCTGAATGATGGCCGGGTTTTGGTGCAGGGTGGTTTTGGTCTTGGTGCTGTTGCCACGAGTGCCGAAATCTATGACCCGGAAAAATTGGGCTGGACGTCAGCCGGAAACACAGAATACCCTCGGTTAGGCCACACCCTGACACTTCTTAACCATCGGAGCCTGCTCCAACAGGCCGGTCGGAGCCAAGTTCTCTTGGCAGGTGGTAGTGCAAACTCTACTTGCGAAATCTACGACACTGGCAGCGAGCATCAACCCGTTCGTCCGGTTGAGGGTAGCGCCCTCGAGTGAGGATCTCTCGCCTCGCTAACGCGGTCTAACCGTCGCACGGTCGTTATCGACAAGTGGAAAGCGTAAAGGCCACCATCGTAAGCCACAGGACGCGTCGCGCAATTGTCGCCAACGCCTGAGGTGTTATTCCTAAAGCGAAATATTGCTTGCCGGGATAAACGAGCTGTTCGGCTCAGTTCCCGGTTATTCTGGCTGCCGGCCATTGACCCATTACCCAGCATCGGGCCATCGGTCCGCGACCCCATCTCCCCTGCTATGATGATCGATTGGCATTTTTGCGCTCTCTCGGCAAGCTGTGCCATCTCTTGTTACCGACTATGCTTCTATCTCTCACGCTCGGACTGATTGCCGCCGTCGCCGATATCCTCGGCGGCCTGATCCTGGTGCGCCGCAACTGGGAAAAACGCTATCTGCGCTACTTCGTGGCCATCGGCGCGGGCTTCATGCTGTCGGTGGCGCTGCTGGAGATGATGCCGGAGAGCCTGCACTTCTCGCCGCGCTGGGCTCCGGTTCTCATTCTCGCGGGCTATTGCGCCATCCATCTGCTGGAGCACACCATCACGCCGCACTTCCACTTCGGCGAGGAGACCCACCACCACGAGCTCTCGGCGCACACCGGCTATTCGGTGCTCATCGGCCTGGCCGTTCACGCGCTCTTCGACGGCGTGGCCATCGGCTCCGGATTCGTGCTCTCCAACTGGCTCGGCTGGCTGATCTTCTTCGCCGTCTTTCTGCACAAGATGCCGGAGGGATTCACCGTCGCCTCGGTCATGCTGGCCTCAGGCCGCAGCCGAAGAGTGGCGCTGGTCTCAGCAGTGGTGCTGGCGTCGACCACGGTGCTGGGCGTGCTGGTGATCAACCTGCTGCCCGGGTGGGTAGAGGCGGGACTGCCGCTCTCGGCGGGCGTGGCCATCTACGTCGCCGCCACCGACCTGGTGCCGGAGGTAAACCGCGAACCGGGGATCCGCATGGCCCTGGTCTTCTTCGCCGGGGTGCTGATGTTCCTCATCTTGAAGCTGCTGGCCCCATCGATTTAGACCGGGACAGCTCTGGCTGCGTTGACACGCTCGGACCCATGACAAATTTGTCATCCCGAGCGAGCACCGCGAGTCGAGGGACCTGCTTTTTGCTGGCGCTACCGCAAACTTTCGCTTCCACAGCTCATTGCCTGGTTCAAAAAAATGGAACATCTGCAGACCCAGCTAGCCTTCCAAAGTGCGGGTCTGCTTCTCTTTCCAAAGCTTGTATAGACCCCACGTGGCGATCGTGCATGCGTCCTGAATCGTCCCGTCAAACAGCATCTGCTCGAATTCGGCAATCGTGGCGGTCTTGAGAACCAGGTCGTGCTCTTCGGGATCAGGATCGGTGCCGGCGTGGGTAAGTCCGGTGGCCAGATAGACATACTGCTTCTGCTTGGTAAAGCCGTAGGCGATCCAGAGCATTCCCAGGTAGGTCATCGACGCGGCGATCAGGCCGGTTTCTTCGCGCAGCTCTCCCCGGGCCAGCTCTTCCGGCACAATGTCCGGGCTTTCCCAGCCGCCCTGGGGCAGTTCCAGCGCGCGCTCCTGGATGGTGTACCGGAACTGCTCAATCAGGTAAACCGTATCTCCCTCGATGGGAAGGATGATGGCGCAATCCTCTTTGTCGACGACGCCATAGATCCCCTTGGACCCGTTGTCCCGCTCGATTTCGTCTTCACGGAGGCTGAGCCAGGGGTTGCGGTAGACTTCGCGGCTGCTGAGAGTTCGGATGCTCATGGGGATTCTTATTTTCCCACGTCGGCAAGGAAGAACCTAGAAACAGATTTGTCATCCCGAGCGAGCACCGCGAATCGAGGGACCTGCTTTAGGGCCGGCAAAATATCTTGATACCTTCCTATTGAAAGACTTTAACCATGCACAGCTTCCAACAGAACCTGCGGGTTACCCTGCAGCAGTTGCTGACCTTGGCTCCGGAAATCGGTTATTCTGTTGCCGAAGCTTGAATGCGAAGGGAGAACGCCGGTGGCTCTATTTGTGATTGGCAGTTTTATAGTGATTTTTGCAGTGTCGCTTCTCTGGGCCGCGCGCCCGGCCTCGTCCGATCACAAGTCTCACCACTAGACCGATAGCCGGGGTCTCGGATAACGGCTGATGCGGGGTCACGCGCCCCATCGAAAAGCGGGCATTCACCAGTCCAGACATGTAGACTTCCGGTATTCGTCGCGGGCCACTCCTCAACCCGTCCCAGGTCTGTGCGCCAACCGGAGGAAAGCCACGGCCATGAACGAACCTGATCCTTCTTTCACCCATCCCCTCGCAACGCGCAGAACTCTGCTCAAAGGAACAGCCGCCCTGGGCGCGGGACTTTATGGCTCGCTCATGCCCGCTGCGGCCCGGGCGCAGACCGCCTCGCAGACTGTCGGCCCGGAGCTCAACCTGCTCGGCCCCAAAGCCGGGTATTCGCCGCAGATCGGCGCGCTCGTTTCCGAGCTGACCTGGATGCGCGACGCCAATGGGATACTGCGGGCTACGGAAGGCCTGACCCAGGCCGACCTGGACTATCTCTTCGACAAGAACGCCAACACCATCGGAGCGCTGATGCTGCACCTGGCGGCCACTGAAACTTACTACCAGATGGCCACCTTCGACGGCATGAAGTGGGACAGCTGGTCCGATGCGGTCAAGCAGAAGTGGGACCCGGCGATGAACCTCGGTGACGCCGGCCGGGCGACCATCAAGGGCCACGACCGCCAGTATTACGTCGACATCCTGCACGCGTCGCGGGAAAAAACGCTGGCGGAGTTTCGCAAGCGGGACGACGCATGGCTTCTGACCGCGGATAAAGACTGGCCGTGGGGTCCCACGAATAACTACTGCAAGTGGTTTCACGTTTGCGAGCACGAAGCCCATCACACCGGACAGGTAGCCATGTTGAGGAAGCGCCTGCCGGGGGCGAAACCGCAGGCGGACTAATGGCACCCGGGGGGACTTACAACCTCCGGATCTGAGCGCCCATCGCCTGAGCGCCAGAGAGGGTGCAATTGAGTTACTTGTTTATTAGAAGATTATCGAAGAGCCCGGAAGCTGCTGAGTTCACAAGGTCAGGTTGAAATCCCGCGATGCAGTCTATGATTTTTCATAGAAGGCAATGGAATTCTGCATCCGCGGCGGCCATTTTCATGAAAAAGGCGTCTTTCTCGATGCGTGGAATCTATCGTATTTCTTTGCCCATCAACGATATACTGGTCGGCAAGGCGAATTCGGTAATCGCTTTCAGCTTGGCAGGAGAGTTGCACAGGCAGGGGTGAATCTCCAGCATCGTGCTTCCCTCCACCCTTTATGGAGAAATCTTTTCAAACTCGCATCACGGTCGTTCTTCTGGCGGTGTTTACTGCCGCGGCGGCTGTGCTTGCGTCTTTGAATCTCCTCCAGGAAAACGGCTATCTGTCGCCGACCGACGGCGTGGTGTGGGTCGAATCGAACGGTGGCCTCCTGGCGCAGCGCGTTGCGCCGGGCAGCGCCGGTGAACACGCCGGCTTGAAGACCGGCGACCTGATGGTGAAAGCCAACGATCAGCCGGTGCCCCGCTGGGCCTCGCTGGCTGAGCAGATGATTCGCACCAAGGTCTACAACACCATCACCTACACCGTCATGCGCGACGGCGTACGGATCGAAGTCCCGGTCATCCTCGACGCGCAGGATCGCAGCTTCAACGATGGCTTCCGCCTGATCGCGTTGGTCTACCTCGGCATCGGGCTGTACGTGCTCTTCCGACGCTGGACCGCGCCCCACTCGACCCACTTCTACATCTTCTGCCTGGTCTCGTTTGTTCTCTACTCGTTCAAGTACACGGGCAAGATGGACGGCCTCGATCACGCCGTCTACTGGGGCAATATCCTCGCCGAAGGCTTGCAGCCGGCGCTCTTCCTGCACTTCGCTCTGGCCTTCGCCGATGAGCGCGGAAGGCGGCGTCCGCGGCTGATGTCGCTGGTCTATCTGCCCGGCGCGTTTGTAGTGGGCCTGCGCATTGCGGCCATCTGGCTGTGGTCGGCGACCGAGGTGCTGCGGCACCGGCTGGACCAGATCGGCATCGGCTACGACGCGCTTTTCTATGTGCTGGCCGCGATTGTGCTCTTCGTCAGCTACAAGCGCACTTCCGCGCCGCTGCGCCGCCAACAGTTGAAGTGGCTTACCCGCGGCACCTTCGTCGCCGTCACTCCATTCGCGCTGTTGTATGCGATTCCCTACCTCGCGAATTTCCACGTTCCCGACTTGGTGACCAAGATTGCGGGAATCTCGCTGGTCTTCCTGCCGCTTACCTTCAGCTGGGCCATCGTGCGCTACCGGCTGATGGATACCGACCTTATCTTCAAGCGCGGCGTCACCTACACGCTGGCTACTGCATCGCTGGTCGGATTCTATTTCCTGCTGGTGGCCATTGCCGCGGAGGTGGTGCGCAAGCGGCTGCCGAATGCCGGCGCATGGGGCGTCATCGCCGCCATCGTGATTACTGCGCAGCTCTTCGACCCGCTCAAGAAGCGAATTCAGGATCAGGTGGATCGTGTCTTCGATCGCAAGCGCTATGACTACCGGCAGACACTGATCGATTTCGGCCAGGGATTGAATTCGCAGACCGACCTCAAGGCTCTGCTGAATGCGATTGTCGACCGGCTGCCGCGCACGTTGCTGGTGACCCGCATCGCGGTGTTTCTCGCCGAGGGCGAGCGCGGGCACTTCGCGCTCGCCGCAGGGCATGGACTGCCATCGAGCGCATTCGAGCCTGGTCTCGATCTCGGACTGCTCGACTTCGACCAGCCCGATTCCGGCTCGCACATCTTTCTCGAGAACCCGCAGGCGGCGCTGCACCTTTCCGAATCGGAGCGCCGCGCCGCTTCTCTGCTCGATCTCAACTACTACCTGCCCTGCCGCGTGCAGGACCGCGCCATCGCCGTCATCGGCCTGGGACGCACCGCCGACGGCGACTTCCTGTCGAGCGAAGATGTAGAGCTGCTCGAATCGCTGGCCAGCTACATCGGCATCGCTATCCAGAATGCGCGGCTCTATGCCAGCCTCGAAGAAAAAATCTCCGAGTACGAGCGGCTCAAGGAATTCAACGAGAACATCGTCGAGTCCATCAACGTCGGCATTCTCGCCGTCGATCTCGAAGACCGCATCGACAGCTGGAACTCGCAGATGGAGGTGATGTACGCACTGCCGCGCGCCGAAGCGCTGCATCAGCCGCTGGCCGATGTCTTTCCGGCGGAACTGATGGACGCCTATCGTCTCGCGACCAGACGAGTCCGGCGTTCACAACCTCTATAAATTCCGGCTGGAGACACGCGCCGGCGAAGTGCGCACCGCCAATATCGCCATCGCGCCGCTGGTTTCACGCAGACTTTTCCATCGTGGGCCGCATCATCCTGGTAGATGACATCACGGATCGCACGGAGCTTGAAGTGCAGCTATCGCAGGCGGAGAAGCTTTCCTCGATCGGTCTGCTGGCCGCAGGCGTAGCGCATGAGGTCAACACGCCGCTGGCCGTGATCTCGTCCTACACGCAGATGCTGACCAAGCAGGCTCGCGGCGACGACCGGCTCACACCGCTGCTTGAAAAGATTACGCAGCAGACCTTCCGCGCCTCCGAGATTGTGAACGGGCTGCTGAATTTCTCGCGCACCGGCACCTCCGAATTTCGCGAGACCGATCTGAACGCAATCATCCGCGACACGCTGACCCTGCTCGAGCACCAGTTCAAGACCTCGCAGGTGAAGCTCGATGCCGCGCTCTTGCCGGACCTGCCGCCCATCCTGGGCAATGCGGGCAAGCTGCAGCAGGTGTTTTTAAATCTCTTCCTCAACGCGAAGGACGCGATGGCCGGCGGCGGCACGCTGCGCATCGCGACCGAGGTCAACGGGCATGTGAGCGTGGCCATCTCCGACACCGGCTCGGGCATCTCTCCCGAGCATCTGCAGCGAATCTACGATCCATTCTTCACCACCAAGTCGGCGCCAAAGGAAGGCCAGCGGCGCGGCACCGGCCTCGGCCTTGCCGTGACCTACGGCATCATCCAGGAGCACGCCGGCAAAATCCACGTCGAAAGCCAGATAGGAACAGGCACGACCTTCTATCTGGAATTCCCCATGTTAAGGAAAGCAGCACATGTCTGAGGGCACACTCGCCATCCCATCCATTCCATCCACCAACCAATCGGGCACGATCGAACGGATTCTGATCATCGACGACGAGGCGGCGATCCGCGAATCGCTCGAAACGCTGCTCGCGCTCGAAGGCTACGCAGTGGAGACGGCGGTGAACGGCGAAGAAGGGCTGGTCGCGATCGAGCGCAACGCGTACGATCTGGTCCTGCTGGACCTGGCGCTGCCGGGAAAGAACGGCCTCGAAATCCTCGCCATCGTCCGTGAACGGCATCCATCGCTGCCGGTCATCATGATCACCGCCTACGGCAAGGTCGACAACGTCGTCGATGCCATCCGCACCGGCGCACAGAATTTCGTCCAGAAGCCGTGGGACAACGAAAAGCTGCTGGCGGATATCCGCTCGGCCATCGGCCGCTATCACGCCGAAGAAGAAAACATCCAGCTCAAGCGCGCGCTGAAGCAGCGCTACAGCTTCTCGAACATCATCGGCAAGAGCGACGTGATGCTGCGCATCTTCGACCTCATTGCGCAGGTCGCGCCCAGCCGGTCGACGGTGTTGATCCAGGGCGAAAGCGGCACCGGCAAGGAGCTCATCGCCAAGGCCCTGCACTCCAACTCCACACGTAAAGACAAGCCCTTTGTCCCGGTGAACACCGGCTCCATGCCCACCGACCTGCTCGAATCGACGCTCTTCGGCCACGTGCGCGGCGCCTTCACTTCGGCGGTGTCGTCAAAGAAAGGGCTCTTCGAGGTAGCCAACGGGGGCACTCTTTTCCTGGACGAGATCGGCACCATGGGCATGGACACGCAGGCCAAGATCCTGCGCGTGCTGCAGGACAAGCGCTTCATGCAACTCGGCGGCGTACACGAAATCCAGGTCGACGTGCGCATCATCGCCGCGACCAACGTCGATCTGCGCCAGGCGGTGCGCGAGGGCAAGTTCCGCGAGGACCTCTTCTATCGCCTCAACGTCATCAACATCGAGCTGCCTCCTCTGCGCAGCCGCCGCGAGGATATTCCCCTGCTCGCCGCGCACTTCCTCAAGTTTTACGCCGAGGAGAACAGCCTACCTCCACGCAGCCTCGCGCCCGACGCCTTGCGCGCCCTGATGGATTACGACTGGCCGGGCAATGTGCGCGAGCTCGAAAACGCGATGGAGCGCGGCGTGGTGCTGTCGTCGGCCCCGGTGATCGGCGCGGACCTGCTGCCGGGTCAGCTCACCGGCCGAAGCTACTCCACCAGCCTGCTCGAACACAACGCCGATGCTTCCCTCTTCGACATCCTCGAAGACATCGAGCGACGCATCATCATGGACAAGCTGGAGCGCTGCAACTGGAACCAGACCGAAGCCGCCGAACAGTTCCGCGTTCCCCTCTCCACCCTGAACCAGAAGATCAAGCGGCTGAATATCGAGATCAAGAAGCGGGTGAAGGAATAGTTCGCCGGCAAACCGCATGAGAATCGGGTTTGCCCAATTCAGACTAGATGTAGACTAGTCTATATGGACACCTTGGGCTCATACGAAGCAAAGACGCATCTCCCCGCTCTGCTGGAGCGAGTGCAGAAAGGGGAGCGCATCACCATCACCAAACATGGCGTTCCGGTGGCCGTGCTGGTGCCGGTCGAACCTAAGCAGCGCAGGAGTAGAGAAGAAGCGATCGAAGCCATGCGGGCTTTTGGGCGCGGCCGTTCGCTCCCAGAGGGGATGACCCTCAAGAAGATGATCGAAGAAGGACGACGGTATTGAGCTTCGGCGTGGTTATCGATGCCTCTGTCGCCCTGAGCTGGTGCTATCCAGACGAGCAGGGCGACTATGGTGACAGGGTCCTGGTCGCTCTCCGCGAAAACCAGGGTATCGTGCCATCTCTCTGGAAAATCGAGTTGGCCAACGCATTGCTCGTGGGCGAGCGTCGCAACCGACTCACCCCCGCTGATCTCGCGAGCTTTCTTCATCTGCTCGACGACCTGCCGATCGAGCAGGACTTGGAGACGGCGTCTCGCGCTCTGACCGAAACCTGGCTGCTGGCGCGCACCTACGGCCTCTCCGTTTACGATGCAACCTATCTTGAACTTGCCATGCGGCTGGGCTTGCCGCTAGCCACTCTGGATCAGCCCTTGAAGAAAGCTGCCCGGAAAGCCGGCGTCAGGCTTGTGCCCTGATTTCGCTCCGCGGCCGTGGTAGTCTCGGTTTAGAGTCGATTTCGACTGACTAGCATCCAAGGACTTGAGTCCCGACCAATGGCCCTTGCCGCAATCGACGCAGCCACGAAAAAAGGAGTGAACGCCGTCCAGCAGTATTCGCTGCTGTCGGCGCGTGCCCTTGTCAATCTGTTCCGCCGGCCCTTCTACGGCGCGGACATCATCACCCAGGCGGATATGATCGGCGTCGGGTCGCTGCCGATCGTCGTGCTGACCGGATTTTTCACCGGCGGCGTGCTCGCGCTGCAGTCGGCATCGACGCTGGCGTCGTTCGGCGCGGCGGCCATGACCGGGCAGCTGGTAAGCCTGTCGATGATCAAGGAGCTGGGGCCGGTGCTCACCAGCCTCATGGTTTCCGGACGGAACGCCTCGGGCATGGCCAGCGAACTGGGGTCGATGATGGTAACCGAGCAGATCGACGCCATGCGCGCGTTGGGCACCGACCCGCTGAAGAAACTGGTGATGCCGCGGATCGTGGCAACCGTCGTGATGATGTTTTTCCTCACCATCATCTCCGACGCAGTTGGGATTCTGGGCGGCGCTGCCTGCGCGGTCTTCCTCCTCGGGCAGAATTTCTCGCAATACTTCCACACCGCCTACCAGTCGCTGCATTATGCGGACATACTGCAGGGCCTGGTGAAGCCCATCTTCTTCGGCTTCATTATCGCCACCATCGGCTGCTATTACGGCATGAATACCCGTGGCGGCACGCAGGGTGTCGGCCGCTCCACCACCCAGGCAGTGGTCGTCTCTTCGGTGCTGATCATCGCCACGGACTTCGTGATCAGCCGCTTCATGATTGGCATCTTCGGTCGGTAACAACCATGGCCATCAAAGCGCTCGAAGCCAACGAGATCGACCCGCACGGCGCTACCGATCCCAGCCAGACTTATCCCGACGCGCCCGCGGTGAAGTTCGAAGACGTGAGCATCGGCTTCGATGAAAAGCAGGTGCTCGAACATATTTCGTTCGAAGTGAAGCGCGGCGAGACGCGCGTTCTTCTCGGTCCGGCCGGCGTAGGCAAGAGCGTGCTGCTGAAGCTCACGAATGGCCTGCTGAAGCCTGATTCAGGACGCATCTTCGTCTTCGGCTACGAAGTGAGCGCAATGCGCGAAGAAGATCTCTTCCTTCTGCGCGGCTCGATCGGAACGGTCTTTCAGGAAGGCGCTCTCTTCGATTCGTTCACCGTGCGTGACAATGTCGGCTTCCGGCTGACCGAGGAGCATGTTCCGGACGAGGAGATCGACCAGCGCGTGACCGAGGCCCTGCGCTTCGTGGAACTGGAGCACACGTTGGCGAAATTTCCATCGGAGCTTTCCGGCGGCATGCGGCGGCGCGTGGCCATTGCGCGAGCCATCGTCACCAGGCCCGAGCTCATCTTGTACGATTCGCCGACCGGCGGGTTAGATCCCATCACCTCGACTACCATCATCGCTCTGGTCATCAAACAGCGCGACGTCTCGCACACCAGTTCGCTGGTGGTGACGCACCGCCTGCAGGATGCCTTCATGCTGGCTACCCACCGCTTCAATCAGGAGACCAACCGGATGGAGCCTCTGCCCGAAAAGCATATCGATCCCAGCACCAGCTTTCTCATGCTGCACCAGGGCAAACTGGTCTTCGATGGAACCACCCACGACCTCGTGCATTCCGAAGATCCATTCATCAAGGGCTATATTTCCTAGTGTGGCGTCCCGGAAATTCCTTCCATAAATTTGTCATACCGACCGAAGCGTAGCGAAGTGGAGGGATCTGCAGTTTCTTTTACTTCCTCTCTCCATGCTCTTATGGAAATATGCTGCGAAATTTAGAGACAGGACGCTAGCTGGTTGCCGCAAGCGTCTCGTCACCACGACAGAAAGGGTGCCCCGTGTCTCGCCGTTGAGGCATGGGTGTACGAAATCCTGCCACCCTTCATTCACACCGCAGCGCCGCCACCGGATCGAGCCGCGATGCCTTCAGCGCAGGCAGCCAGCTTGCGAGCACCGCGATCACCGCCAGCAGGACGATGGCAAATCCCAGCGTCGCAAGATCGTACGGCTTCGAGTCCGAAGAGCATGGTGCTGGCGGCTCTGCCCGCGAGCAGCGCGAGCACGGTTCCGAAGACCACGCCCAGCAGCAGCATCGCGGCCGTGTCGCGCATCACCAGCGCGATCACCTGCCAGCGATGCGCGCCCAGCGCGATGCGGATGCCGATCTCGTTGCGGCGCTGGGTGATGAAGTACGAGAGCACGCCGTAGAGGCCGACCACCACCAGCAGAGCGGCGAGCACGCCGAAGAAGCCGGAGAGCATGGCCATCATGCGGTCGCCGACCAGGTTGTCGCGGATGCCCTGCTGGAAGTCGAAGAACTGCAGAATCATCTCCGGATACTTTGCTTCCGATGGTGCGCCGGACGGCGGTGATCGCGGCCGGCCCGGTCGTTGGAGGCGATCATCATGGCCATCCCCGGCCCCTGCGCGGTCACCGGAAACTGCGCGGCGGGCACAAAGGCCATGGGCGGCGTATCTTCGCGCAGATCGTTGTACTTGGTGTCGGCGATCGTGCCGACGATCTGGTAGGTGCGCTCCGGATATTGCGGCTCCGGCATGACATGGACCAGCTGGCCGATGGGCTGGCGTCGTGCCCAGATACTTGCGGATGAAGGCCTGGTTGACGATGAGCACGAAGGGCGCATCGTTGGTGTCCGCGTCAGTGAAGTTGCGGCCGCTGAGCAGAGGAATGCCCATGGTGGCGAAGTAGGTGGGGCTGGCATAGGTGAATTTGCTCGCGCCTTCGACATGTCGCCTACATGAACGTCGTGGCTCCAGCTGCTGCCGCCGAGCGGAGTATTGCGTGGTGGCAGCGGCATTCTGAACGCCGGGAATGCTGCGCACCTCCTCGACCAGCTGCGCGTTTGAACTCCGCTTCGTTTTCCGGCTTGATCTTCGGCTCTGGAAAGCCGAAGTAGCCAACGGTGATGCCGCTTTCGCGCATGCCGGGGTCGATGGTCATGAGGTTGCGATAGCTGCGGACGAAGAGCAGCGCGCCGACCAGCAGCACCATCGAGACCGCGATCTGCGTGACGACCATGAGGCGCTGCATGGAGAAGCGCTCGCGGCTGCCGGCGATCCCGCGCTCGCCGGACTTGAGCGACAGTGATGGGATCGGCGCTTGGTGCCGCGCATCGCGGCAAGGTTCCGAAGACGATGCAGGTGAGCGCGGCGACCGAGGCGGCAAAGAGCAGCACGCGCCAGTCGGTGGCGATGGAGAGATGGATGGAGTCCTGGCTGGTGTTGAGCGATGCGACCAGCAGCCGGCTGAGCGGCTGCGCCAGCGCGACGCCGAGCGCCGCTCCGCTGACGGCGAGCAGGCCGCTTTCGATGAGCAACTGCCGCAGCAGGCGGCGGCGCGATGCTCCCAGGGCCATGCGGATGGCCATCTCGCGCTGCCGCGCGCTGGCGCGGGCCAGCATCAGGTTGGCGAGGTTGGCGCAGGCGATGAGCAGGACCAGTCCGGTGATGGCGAGCAGCAGCTGCAGCGAAGAGTCATAGGCGTCGCGCAGCGTGCTGACGCCCGCATCCGGCCGGATACGCGGCGAGCCGGAAGGACTTGAAGATCTTGATTGCCTCGCGCGTTGTAACCGGTGGGCGCGGTGCTCTCGAAGATGCCGGGACTGAGCGACGCCGAAGTAAGCCGATGCGCGGTCGATGGTCCATCCGGGCTTGAGCCGGCCCATGACCGAGAAGATGAACATCTCGCGGCGCGGATTGGGCGGCATGCAGGTGGGATAGGCGAGGTCGAAGCGGTCTCCCACGATCAGGCCGAAAAAGCGACGGAGGCGTGACGCCCAGCACCTGCACCGCTGTTGCCTTCGACGATGATGGTGGTGTTCGGAGTAATGGGCTCGCCGCCCATCTGCGATCTTCCAGATAGGGATAGCTGACGACGACTTTCGACAGTCTGACACACCGGCTTCATCCTGCGGCTCGATGAGGCGTCCCTGCCACGGAGCGACGCCGAGCACGTTGAAGAATTCTCCGCTCACCTCGAGGCCGTGTACCTGCTTTCGCGTCGCTGAGCTTGCCGACCAGCACGTCGTGCGGGCCGCCAGGCAAAGACGCCGGAGAAAGGATCGTGATGGCGGCGAACCTCCTGCCACATGGGAATGGTGAACTGCGCGTAGGGGCCGTCCGTCACGCCGAAGCCGATGTTGCCGCCGGCGATGCGCAGTTCGGCCAGATCCTGCGGCGTTCTGAGATGGGCAGGCTGCGCAGGCGCACCGCGTCCAGCAACTGGAAGACGGCGGTGTTGGCGCCGATGCCGAGCGCCAGAGTGAGGATGGCCACGACGGTGAAGCCGGGACTCTTCGCGAATCCGCGCAGAGCGTAGCGCGCATCGCGAAAGAAGCTGTCGAGGCCCAAGCGCCGCGTCCTCCGCGTCGACGCGCTCCTTCATCACGGCGGGATTGCCGAAGCGCAGGCGCGCCTCGCGCGCCGCCTCTTCCGGGCTCATGCCCTTGGCGATGTTGGCGTCGATGCGCATCTGCATATGCTCGCGCAGCTCGTCCTCGATCTCGCGGTCGAGCCTGGAGCGTTTGCCAAGAGCCCAGAATACGACGGAAGATACCCATACGATCACCTCACGCGAAGCGCAGAATCGCCTGAACGCCCTTCACCACCTGCTCCCAGTTCTTCTCTCGCGCGGCAAGCTGCTTTCTGCCGGCGGCGGTGAGCGTGTAGAACTTGGCCTTGCGGCTGGCTCTCGGTCACCGCCCACTCGGAACGCACCCATCCGTTCTGCTCCATGCGGTGCAGCGCCGGATAGAGCGAGCCCTCTTCCACGTTCAGCAGCTCATCGGAGACGCGTTCGATGTGCATGACGATGCCGTAGCCGTGCATCGAGCCAAGCTGCGAGAGAGTTTTGAGAATCAGAAGATCGAGCGCGCCCTGCAGGTCATTCTTTGCCATGATTCGCTTACCCTAGACATCGATGGTAAGCGGAGGTTATTCGCCGCTTACCCTAGTTGTCAAGGGTAAACGGCGATTTCGCCCGTACCAGCGAGCCCCGGCGCCTGCCGTGACAAACCGGGCAATCTTGCTCTATGGTGGAAACACCCTCGTCTGCGCATGAGAAGGACATCTGCAACCGCTCCCGTCACTCTGGCGCTGATGCTCGGTATCGGCAGCGCAGTCTGCGCCTCCGCTGCGGCCGCGAACAAGCCCACGGTCGACTGGCCGGTATACGGCGGCCAGCTCGCCGACGATCATTACTCGCCGCTCAGGCAAATCAATCGAGACAACGTCGGCCAACTCAAAGTCGCGTGGACATTCGACACCGGCGAGAAGAACGGCCTGCAAACCAGCCCCCTGATCGTGGGCCGCATCCTCTATGCCTATACGCCGACGCAGAAGGTCATCGCTCTCGACGCCGCGACCGGCAAGCTGCTCTGGACCTTCGACTCTGGCATCAAGGGAACACAGCCCGACCGCGGTCTCTCATGGTGGACCAGCGGCTCCGAACGCCGCCTCTTCGCCGGCGTGATGAATTTTCTCTACGCGCTCGACCCCGCCACCGGCAAGCCCATCGCATCGTTTGGTGAAGACGGCAGAATCGATCTACGCAAAGGGCTGCGCGGCGATTACCGGCAGCAGTCGATCGCGCTGACCACGCCCGGCGTCGTCTACAAAGACCTGATCATCGTGGGCGGCCGCAATCCGGAGACGCATCCCGCGCCGCCCGGCGATGTGCGCGCCTTCGACGTGCGCACCGGCGCGCTGCGCTGGGTCTTTCACACCATCCCTCATCCCGGCGAGTTCGGATACGACACCTGGCCGAAGGACGCATGGCTGACAGCCGGCGCGGCCAATAACTGGGCCGGTATGGCGGTCGACGCAAAGCGCGGCATCGTCTACGTGCCCACCGGCTCCGCGGTCTCCGACTTCTACGGAGCGGACCGCATCGGCAACGATCTGTTCGCCGACACCCTGCTGGCGCTCGACGCCGAGACCGGCAAACGTCTCTGGTACTTTCAGGACGTGCACCACGACATATGGGATCGCGACTTCCCTTCTCCGCCTTCGCTCCTGACGGTGATGCACGACGGAAAGCGCGTCGACGCCCTGGCGCAAACCACCAAGCAGGGATACCTCTACCTCTTCGATCGCGTGACCGGAAAGCCGCTGTTTCCAATCGTGGAAGAGCCGGTGCCGGCCAGCCACGTGCCCGGCGAGGCAAGCTCGCCCACCCAGCCCAGGCCGCTGGCTCCTGCGCCCTTCGGCCGGCAGCGCCTCACCGCGGACATGCTGACCACGCGCACCCCTGAGGCTCACCAGTACGCGCTGCAGCAGTTCAACACCTTTCGCAGCGACGGCCAGTTCGTTCCGTTCAGCGTAGGCAAGCAGACGATCGTCTTCCCCGGCTTCGACGGCGGCGCGGAATGGGGCGGCTCCGCGGTCGACACCGCAACCGGCGTCATCTACGTCAACGAGAACGAGATGGCATGGACTGGCGGATTGAGTGAGAACAATCCCGCCGCCGGCCAGGGAGAGACCATATACAACAATCTCTGCAACGAATGCCATGGCGACCACCGCGAAGGCGCACCGCCGGCCTACCCTTCTCTGATCGGCATCGGCGACCGGCTCTCGGACAAGGAAATTGCAGACACCATCCATCAGGGCAGGGGAAGAATGCCTTCCTTTCCCGGTATGAACGATTCCATGATGGAGGCCCTGCTTCAATATCTGAAGAGCGATGAACCGGCCGGGGGCCACGGAGCGCAGCCGGCAAAGGAACTCTCAACCGGCGCGGGCAGCGAGGGGCTGAAGTACAGGTTCACCGGCTACCGCAAGCTTCTCGATCAGGACGGATACCCGGCCATCAGCCCTCCGTGGGGAACCCTGAACGCGATCGATCTGAACACCGGCAAATACCTGTGGAAGATCCCGCTGGGCGAGTATCCCGCATTGGCCGCCAAAGGCATGAAGAACACGGGTTCGGAAAACTACGGCGGCCCCATCGTCACAGCCGGAGGCCTGGTCTTCATCGGCGCCACCGTCTTCGACCGCAAGATGCGCGCCTTCGACAGCCACACCGGCAAGCTCTTGTGGGAGACGACCCTCCCGTATGCCGGAGTCGCCACGCCTGCAACCTATATGGTGGATGGCAGGCAATATGTCGTGATCGCAACCGGAGGCGGACGAGATCCCAATTCGCCGTCGGGCGGAGAATACGTAGCCTTTGCTTTACCGTAAGATGAAGTCCGCTGCAAAATGTGAGTTATTGCCGGGGTGCAGATGAAGAAGCTGGGAATGGGTCTGGTAGGCCCGGGATTTGTCGCCGCACATCATATTGACGCAGTAAGGCGTCTGGGCGATGTCGAGGTAGTTGCCATTGCCGGCTCCAGCCGGCAATCGGCCGAGCGGCGCGCTCGCGAACTGAAGGTGGACCGCGCCTACGGGAGCTTCGAAGAACTCATCCGCGATCCCGATATCGATGTGGTACACAACACCACGCCCAACCATCTGCATTTTCCTGTAAACATGATGGCGCTTGCCGCCGGCAAACACATCATCTCCGACAAGCCGCTGGCGATGAACCCGCAAGAAGGGCAGCTCCTGCGTGACGCGGCGCACAAGGCGGGCGTGGCGCACGTGGTCATCTTCAATTACCGCGGCAATCCGCTCATCCAGCAGGCGCGTTTCATGGCGCAGCACGGAGAGATCGGCGCAACGCACTTCATCCACGGCTTCTATCTGCAGGACTGGATGGCGGACGACAGCGTCTACTCCTGGCGCTCCGATCCGGCGCTTGGAGGAGCAAGCTCGGCGCTGGGAGACATCGGCTCGCACTGGTGCGATCTCGCGCAGCACGTCTCGAGGGCGAACATCGAAGCGGTGCTCGCCGACCTCACTACTGTCATCCCCGTGCGCTATTCCGCAGGAGCCTCGCGCCAGGCATTCGCGCTCAGCGATGAGAAAAAAGGCGAAGCGGTCCGCGTCTCGGGAGAAGACCTCGCCAGCGTCCTGCTCCGCTTCGACAACGGAGCCAAAGGCTGCTTCTCCGTGGGACAGGTGATTCCCGGCCACAAGAATGAGCTGAGACTGGAAGTAAGCGGAAGATCGGCCTCGCTCAAGTGGGAGCAGGAGGAGCCGAACGACCTGTGGGTGGGCCGCTACGGCCAGCCCAATTCCGTCATCACCAAAGATCCCGCGCAGTTGACAGAAAGCGCGCGCCGCTACGCCCGGCTTCCCGCCGGCCACCAGGGCGGCTGGGCCGACGCTTTCCTGAACGTCGTCTCAGACGCCTACGAGTGGATTCGCGCGCAGGCCGCGCCTGAAGCGAAACCCGCCACCACCGCAACCTTCGACGACGGATACCGTATGTCCTGCGTCATCGACGCCATGCTCAAGAGCCACGCGGGCGGCAGCGTATGGCAGAAGGTCGAATATACTCCGGCCGCAACGCTCTCAACCCCGAAGTGACCTACAGATAAATGACGAATCGACTGGTAAAGCCGCGGCTCGCGCTGATGATGTTCCTGGAGTACTTCATCTGGGGCGGATGGTATGTCACCGTCGGCACCTGGATGGGTGAGACCCTCCACTTCTCCGGCGCCGAGATAGGCCTGGTCGCGGGCACCACCGCGGTCGGAGCGATCGTCTCGCCATTTCTCGCCGGATGGATCGCCGACCGCTTCTTCGCAACGCAGAAAGTGCTGGCCGTCCTGCATGCCGCAGGCGCGCTGCTGCTCTGGTTCGCCGCGTCGCGTGCGTCGTTCACCTCCGTCTACTGGATCGTGCTGCTCTACGCCTGCTGCTACATGCCCACGCTGGCGCTCACAAATTCCCTGGCCTTCCGCCAGATGCGCGATCCGAAAGTAGAGTTCGGGCCCATCCGCGTGCTGGGCACGGCGGGATGGATCGTCGCCGGCCTGCTGATCGGCGGCCTTCGCCTCGAAGCATCGGCGTCGCCCTTGCGCATTGCCGCCGCTGCATCGCTGGCCATGGCCGTCTACTGCCTCACCTTGCCGCACACTCCGCCGCTCGCCGTGGCCAAAGCCTTCCGCCCCTCGGACCTCTTTCCCGTCGAGTCGCTGCGCCTCTTTCGCGACCGCTCGTTTGCGATCTTCGCACTGGCGTCGTTTCTCATTTGCGTGCCGCTGCAGTTCTATTACGCCTTCACCAATCTCTTTCTCAACGAAATCGGCATCAAGAATGCAGCCGGCAAAATGACCGGCGGCCAGATGTCCGAGCTCTTCTGCATGCTGCTCATCCCCTGGTTCTTCCGGCGGCTCGGCGTGAAGTACATGCTGATCGCGGGCATGTCCGCGTGGGCGCTGCGCTATGCGCTCTTCGCCTGGGGCAATGGCGGCGCCGGCATGTGGATGCTCTGGGGAGGCATCGTGCTGCACGGCATCTGCTACGACTTCTTTTTCGTCACCGGACAAATCTACGTCGACCGCAAGGCCCCGGTAGCCATGCGCGCCGCGGCCCAGGGCCTGATCACGCTGATTACCTACGGCGCGGGCATGCTGCTCGGCTCATGGCTCTCCGGCGCGGTGGTCGATCGCTATGCGACTTCGGTGAACGGCGTCGTGACGCACAACTGGCATTCCATCTGGCTGGTCTCGGCAGCCTGCTCGGTCGCGGTGCTCATCCTCTTCTTCTTCACCTTCAGCGACAAAGAGCCCGCAGCCGCAAGCGATCGCGCAGAGTACGAATCCCTGCCCCAGGAGCTCTAGGATCGAATCAGGGCCGCTGTACTGCGTCGTCATTCTGACGACCAACGGGAGGAAGAATCTCGACGATGTGTTCAACGCCCAACCTCAAACCCACCACGCCTCCGCCGGAGGCTCACTGAGCAGCACGCGATCGAGAAATCCGATTGCCGACGACAGCCCCTCGTCCGTCGACGCCAGCGCGTCTTCGTGCTCGATGCTCATCACGTAGTCGTATCCGGCGAGGCGCAGCGCCGACACGATGGACTTCCACTCCAGCTCGCCATGTCCCCAGCCCACGCTGCGAAAGAGCCAAGAGCGCTCCTGCATCCGCAGATAGCTCTTGGTGTCGAGCACGCCGTTCCGCGCAATCTTATGCGGCTGCAGCGCCACATCCTTGGCGTGCACATGAAAGATCGCCTCGCCCAGCAATTCGATGGCATCGGGAATATCGATTCCCTGCCACCACAGGTGGCTGGGATCGAGATTGATGCCCAGCGCGGGATGAGTCGCCGCGCGCAGGCGCAGCAGCGTCTCGGGGTTGTAGACGCAGAAGCCGGGATGCGCCTCCAGCGCCACCTTCACGCCGCTGTCCGCTGCAAAACGCGCAGCCTCGCTCCAGTACGGAATCAGCCGCTGCTCCCACTGCCACCCCAGCGCGTCGAGAAACTCCGGCGGCCAGGGAGCCACAATCCAGTTCGGAGTCCGATCGGCCTCGCTTCCACCCGGGCAGCCGGAAAAGGTGACGACCACCTTCACCCCCAGCATCTCCGCGAGGCGAACTGTTTTGCGAAATGTTTCGTCGTAGCCGCGCGCGACATCTTTGTCGGGATGCACTGGATTGCCGTGGCAGGAAAGAGCGCTGATGATGAGTCCGGCATCGCGAATCCGCGCCGAAAACTCGCGCGCCCGCTCCGGACTGGCCAGCAGCGCGTCGACATCCACGTGGCTGCTGCCCGGCCAGCCGCCCGTGCCCAGTTCCACCGCGCCAAGAGGCTTGTATCTGGCCACCTGCTCAAGCATGGCCACAAAAGAAAGCTTGCCGAATACGGGAGTGAAGACGCCAAGTTTCACTGCAGATGATCTCCTGGAAAAAAGTCGCTACACGCCGAAAAAAGAAGCTCGCCGCGCACCACAAGGATATGGGGAGAACCCTCCTTTTGGGAAACTTGATGACCGGTTTGAAGGGTACGGGCTTCAGCCCGTACATAATTTGCTCAAAATAGGTACGGCTTTAGCCGCTGAGGGACACACTTCAAGCCTTCTTTCGACTTTTTCCGCATCCTCTTCAGCCCACGCATACATAGATCGCCGAAATTAATCGGGCTTTGGCCCCTGAAGACAAGCTAACCCTTTACCGAACATCGGTAGTATCTCAGTTTGAAATCTGAAGTCCTTGCGCCGGGTAGGAGCGGACGGGATAGTGAATTCATGCCGAAACGCCCGCGTGACCCGAATCAACTCGCTAAGCTAAGCGTGGACGGGTTCACAAAACCTTGCGCGTAACCCTGCGATGGAAGCAAGACTCGCCGATCACATCTGGAGCCTTGAGGAAATCGCGGCGTTGGCGAGCTAAACGATGGGCATACCTTGGTCACCTGAGAAATCCCGAAAGGATAAGAGTGGAAAGCGTTGGAACTTCTGCTATTGGTGCGCAGGAACATTTGCGGACAAATCTAGCAGGGGTCAGCGCCTCTTCTTTTGGGATGATCGCAAAGAACTCTGCGGAGTTGTTCTGTTTCTTCCCGGAAAGACCGTAAGGTATTCCCGAGTCAACGATCTTATCGGTAAGCTCGTGGCCCACGAATCTGTCCGCAAACAGTACCAGAGGAAACTTCTGTTTCCCCTAGAGGAGCACTACTCCCTTTATGGAGCGTTCCCCGAAGAGATTTCAAACTGAGACACTACCCGAATATCAGGTGGTGGTGCAGTTTCCGGATTGCCAGCTAACCGCTCGCACGCCGAATGATCCGGAGAATTCTACGTTGCACAGGGATTTGATAGACTCTGGTCAAGACGCAAACTCGACGACAGTCGAACGTACATGAAATCATCCCTTTTGAAGTGACCGCTGCGAACGCCCTGGGGCTCGCCAGCCCTTCCTGAGGAGCCTTTGGATGAGTCCAGCGACGAAGATTTCTCCTGTTTCAACGAAGCCCGCAGCTTCCGCCAACATCAATCGGGAAGAGACTCCTTTCGAGGCGCTGGCCAGCATCTGCTCAGTTCTGGTGGTGGGCCTGTTCATTCTGACCTTCTTAGCTCAGAACTACGTCATTCCGTCAGGTTCGATGGAGAACACGTTGCTTGTAGGCGATCACCTGGTCGTCGACCAGATCACGCTGATGCCGCCCGCTTCGTGGATGCCGCTAATCAGGTATCGCGAGCCGAGGCGCGGCGATATCGTGGTCTTCCACAAGCCCGTCAATCAGCCTGGTATTGATGCCACTGACGCCGACGGAACACCACAATACACTCCCCTGGTGAAGAGATTGATTGGCGTACCGGGCGATCATATTCATCTACGCAACGGCATTGTGATTGTGAATGGTGTCGCACAGCCTGTGGGATTTGCGCAGCCGACGACGACGGATAACTTCAACGAGTTCCTCGACGATTTCCCCGCAGTACCTCCAGCCGAGGTGCCTGGGTCAACAGAGTCGTGGGCCGTGAACTTCTCGAGTTATATCCAGGACGGCGACCTGGTGGTTCCACCCGGCATGTATTTCATGATGGGCGACAACCGGCACAACAGCCTGGACTCGCGCTACTGGGGCTTCGTGCCGCGCGCTAACATACTTGGCCGTCCGCTGTTCAACTATTGGTCGTTCAAGGCCGCAGACGGGCAACTTGAACAAACAGGATTCGGTCACAAGCTCGCGTGGATCGGCCACGTTCTGGTGCATTTCTTCCCAGACACGCGCTGGAAACGCACTTTCCACGTTGTTCGTTGAACCGAAATTGTAAGATCCCGATTTGATCTTGGTGCGCTCCGGTCGTATGACCGGCAAACCGGAAATTGCACCACCACCGAATATCACGCACCTTTGCCGCCGCCAACCCGCTCTGTTAGGCTGGGTGGTTTGGTTTGTGACACTGGAGCAGACTTCCTATGGCATTCAAGTTCAAGGGCGTGGACTTCATCGGCTTCGACGCCCTGCTCAATGAAGATGAGCGCATGATCCGCGAGATGGCGCGGAATTTCATCGAAGACAACCTCATCCCCATCATCGAAGAGTGCAACCGCGAGGGCCGCTTTCCCCGCGAACTGGTCCCGCAGATGGGGCAGCTCGGCTTCTTCGGCGCCAACCTCCACGGATACAACTGCGCCGGCATGTCCAACGTGGCCTACGGACTGGTGATGCAGGAGTTCGAGCGCGGCGACTCGGGCATTCGCAGCTTCGTCAGCGTGCAGTCGGCGCTGGTCATGTATCCCATCTATGCTTTCGGCTCGGAAGACCAGAAGAATTACTGGCTGCCCCTGCTCGCCAGCGGCGAAAAACTGGGCTGCTTCGGCCTCACCGAGCCCGATTTCGGCTCCAACCCCGGCGGGATGCGCACCCGCGCCGTGAAGTCCGGCGACGACTACGTCCTCAACGGCGAAAAGATGTGGATCACCTCCGGCTCCATCGCCGATGTGGCCGTCATCTGGGCGAAGGTAAAAGACGAAGAAACCGATTCCGATATCGTCCGCGGCTTTCTCGTCGAGACCGAGCGGCCCGGCTTCCGCGCCCACGATGTGCACGGCAAATGGTCGCTGCGCGCGTCCGTGACTTCAGGATTGTCGCTGCAGGACGTGCGCATCCCGGCGAAGAATCTGCTGCCCAAAAGCGGCGGCTTGAAATCTCCGCTGATGTGTCTGAACCAGGCGCGCTACGGCATCAGCTGGGGAGCCATCGGCGCCGCCATGTCCTGTTATGACACGGCGCTCCAGTATTCGCTCGATCGCAAACAGTTCCGCGACCAGCCCATCGCCAGCCACCAGCTGATCCAGGAAAAGCTGACCTGGATGATCTCCGAGATCAGCAAGGCGCAGCTGCTCTCACTGCACGTAGGCCGCCTGAAAGACGAAGGCAAGGTTGGCCACGAGCACATCTCCATGGCCAAGCGCAACAATGTCTGGATGGCGCTCGAATGCGCGCGCATGGCCCGCGATATCCTCGGCGGCGCAGGCATCACCGACGACTTCCCCATCATGCGCCACATGATGAATCTCGAATCGGTGAAGACCTACGAGGGCACCCACGACATCCACACCCTCATCATCGGGCAAAGTGTGACCGGCATCCCTGCGTATTAATCTTAACGCCGGCGTATCGGGCAGCGCGAATAGGATTTCGTCCCAAGCCTTAGACCCTGTCTGGCTCGGTTGATATCACTTGGTCCTATAACGAATTTGTCATCCCGAGCGAGCACCGCGAGTCGAGGGACCTGCTTTTTGCCGGCGCCGGCGCAAACTTTCGCTTGCACAGCGCATCGCGCGATTCAAAAACAGGGATGCCAACAAAGCTATTCTGTCGAATAACCGCCGATAGAAAGAGGAATTGACCCTCTTTGCAGTTTTTCTCCGTGCTCTCTGTGCCCTCTGTAGTGAATTCTTTGCAAGCCTTTGTGCCGTCCTGGCGTTCTATGCGGCAGAGTTTTCTTCTATTCCCGCGCCTACCCGGTTGTTTCGACAAGTATTTAGAATCGAGATGTGGGTGCCCGCTTGGCTTTTCAGCGCAACCCACGGGAGCAAAGGGCGTCTAAGAAAGAGACGCCTCCCATGTCCATTCATCTACCCAAGCTCGAACGCCGTCCCGAGCTCGACGCCCTGCGCGGGCTCTTTCTGGTGTGGATGACGCTGACGCATCTGCCGACGCGCTTCGCCGACTTCGTCAATCAGCCCATCGGCTTCGTCTCGTCCGCAGAAGGCTTCGTCTTTCTCTCCGCGCTGCTGGTGGGCCGCCTCTACATCCACGAGCTGGTTCACGACGGGCCGGGCGTGCGCATGAAGCTGTGGAAACGCTCGCTGAAGATTTACGCCTACCACCTGCTGATGCTGGCCTTCGCCTTCACCGTGGCCGCGGAGTTCGCCATCCACACGCACCGCGCCGCGCTGATGAATCTCCTCGATTTCTACCTCGCGCATCCGCTGGTCGCGATCGTGGGCTCGGTGCTGTTGATCTATTGCCCGCCGCTGCTCGACATCCTGCCCATGTACGTCACCTTCCTCTTCTTCACGCCGCTGCTGCTCTCGGCTTCGGTGCGCTACGGATGGAGAAAGATTCTCGCCGGCAGCGGGCTTGTGTGGCTGCTGGCGCAGTTCGGCCTGCGTGACGTGGTGCACAACGGAATCGTGGCCGTGACCCACCTCCGCATTCCTTTGCAGGAGACTGGCGCGTTCAACCTCTTCGCGTGGCAGGCCGTCTGGATCGCCGGCCTATGGCTGGGCGCGCGTTCGGCAACCGGCGTCGTTCCGCTCAGGAAAATTCCCGGCTGGGTGGTCGCAGCCTCTGGCGCGGTCTGCGTCTTCTTCATCGGCGTGCGCCACGGCTGGCTGGGGCCGCACCTCACCCAGGACGCGCTCGGCATTCAGCTCGACAAGTGGCAGATCGGGCCGCTGCGCGTGCTCAATCTCGTCACTTTCACCATCGTCTTCTACTGGCTGCGCAAGTATGTCTTGCGCGTCGTCTCCATCGAGCCATTCCTGACTCTGGGCAAGGCTTCGCTGCAGGTCTTCTGCGCGCACGTCTTCTTCGTTTTTATTGGACTCGGATTGCTCTACGGCGAGGTCGAGCAACTGCAGGGTATAACCGCAATTGCGCTGGTGGTGGTTACATTTGCTGCGCTCATTCTGGTTGCGCTGAACGAAGTGCGCAAGAAGCGCCTGAATCGGGAAGCAAAGAAAAGGGACGAGGCCAGGCGGCAGAAGGAAGCGCCGCCGGCACCTTCCAATCAGCCGCTGGCCTGCGTCGAACAGCGGCCGTGAAGGATCAGTTTGCGTCGTCTTACCGTAAGCGCCGCAGACTCTCGACGGAGGGCACGAAATAATAGGAGCCGGTCAACGGCTGGGTAAAGCGCGTAAGCGCATCGCGCGTGCCGGTGACCAGGCCCGCCATGCTGTCGAGCATTCTGGAAAGCCGCTTCTGGTCTGCGCTGAACCCGACGAACACAGTGCCATGGTCGGCGACATTTCCGTAGGGCATATTGCGGCGAAAGATGTTCCCAAACTCATCCTGATCCGTGCGGGCGACATGCGAGTCCGACGGCTTGTTCTCGAGCTCGATGCTGTCGAGCTTGGTACGTCCCATGATGCGCTCCTGCTGTTCCACCGGCAGAGCTTCCCACTGCGCAGTCTTGTGCTTCCACTTCTGCAGCAAAAGCACTGAGCCGGCGGCGCCGGGCACTCCTTCGGACAGGAGTGCGTCCATGGGAGCGTCGAGCAGCGTAGGATTCTCCGAGCCATCGATGAAGCCGGTAAGATCGCGATCGTGCCGGTAAGGCCAACTCGAGGTCTCTTCCCCCAGCGAGGCCTGGCCGGAGAGGTCATGGACGACCGAGCGGGCCATATCGAAGATCACGTCATAAGCACTGCCCGACAGCCATACCAGCGCATCATGTTGCGTGCTCGGCATAACGAATCCTTCGGTGCCGCGAATCTCGCTGTTAAAGCCCTCTACGCCCGGAGGCGCATCCGCTGGAACAATCTCGCGCCAGAGCTCAGGCCGAAAGCCGATGACGAAGTTCACGCCTCCCGTGGTGGTCCGTGGTTCACGGATAGCGGAGACGGTAGAGGCGAACTCCTTGCATTTCTTTCCGTCCAGAAGGTCGAACTCCAGATATGCATGAGAGGACGTTCCAAGAGCAAAGATTCCAGCCTGAGGCGTATCCATGCAGGCATTATATCGAGCACTATCCCGGCCGATTCGAGCGAGCACGATCGCCTCGAAACAGCGGCGGCCAGCCGCGTTACACGGCAACCGTAAACGAGTCTTCGGTGCGCGTGACTGAGCGGTAGAGCGTGTCCCGCTCGACCGGCACGCGGCCCGCCTCGGTGATGAGCCGCATCAGATCCTGGCGGCGCATGCCCTGCGGCGTGGTCGCTCCGGCATCGTGATAAATCTTCTCTTCGATCACCGTGCCGTCGACATCGTCCGCCCCGAAGCGCAGCGCAATCTGCGCAATCTGCGCCGTCATCATCTGCCAGTAGGCCTTGATGTGCGGGAAGTTGTCCAGCAGCAGGCGGCTCACCGCGATCTGCCGGAGATCGGTCATCCCTGAAGTGCTGGGAAGGTGCCGCAGCGCCGTATTGTCGGGATGGAACGCCAGCGGGATAAAGGTCTGGAAGCCGTGCGTGTCGTCCTGCACCTCGCGCAGCTTCAGCAGGTGGTCGACGCGGTCTTCGTCGTTCTCGATATGGCCGTACAACATCGTAGCGTTGGATTTGAGGCCGGCGCGGTGCGCCATGCGCGCTGTCTCCAGCCACTCGCCGCCGTCGATCTTGTGATCGCAGATAATGTGGCGCACGCGGTCGGCAAAAATCTCCGCCCCGCCGCCGGGGCAGGAGTCGACGCCCGCTTCTTTCATGCGCTCCAGCGTTTCCGGAATGGTCAGCTTCGCGCGGCGCGCAAGGAAGGCCACCTCGACCATGGTGAACGCCTTGATGTGCACCTGCGGGAACCGCACCTTCAGCCCGCGAACCAGGTCCAGAAAATATTCAAATGGCAGGTCGGGATGAAGGCCGCCGACGATATGAAACTCGGTGACCGCCTCGCTGTATCCCGAGGCCGCGGTCTCCCACGCCTCTTCAAGGGCCATGGTGTAGGAGCCTTCCGCGCCCTTCCTGCGGCCGAAGGCGCAGAGGCGGCAGGCAGCCACGCAGACGTTGGTCGGGTTGATGTGCCGGTTGACATTGAAGTAGGCCACATCGCCATGCATCTTCTCGCGAACGTAGTTGGCCAGCCATCCCACAGCCAGAATGTCGGGAGAGCCATACAGAGCAATGCCATCGTCGAAGCTGAGCCGCTTCCCTGCCAATACCTTGGCCGCGACAGGCTCCAGCAGAGCATCGTCCGTGCGGAAAGGTTTACGCCCTTCCGCGTCTGGGGTTGCCAAGGGATTCTCGCCGATCATACGATTCCTCAATCCTTATGATAATTCACGCCATGCAAGGGTCGTCCAGGGTGAACCGGCGGGGCTGCTGTTTCGTACCGTAAGCAGGAGTTCCCTATTGGGTTTTAAATCGGTTTCCGGCTGCGGCGCGTCGTCGCGGCTGATACTATGCGTCAAGAAGCTAGAGCATTTTCCTATACTTGTAGAGCAAAGAGAGGCGGCTTACGCGGCTTTTCCATTATGAAAAGCTGCACCTGGCGAATCGGCCATAAGGACACAGAAATAGGAAATTTGCTCTGAGGACAGCTCAACCACCTTCATCTGGGATACTGATTGATTTCAAGCATGCAATATGCCGCACGAATTGCTCTCTGCCTGCTGATCTTGCCGCTCGCTCACGCCGCGCAGAGCAGCGACGCGCAAAAGACCGTCACTCTTCCCGCGATCCTGTCCTATAGCCTGGACAAGACCAAGGTAAATCTGCCCAATGACCTGGAAGGAAAGCTGAACCTGCTGCTCATCTCCTTTGAGCCGGAACAGCAGAAAGACATCGATAGCTGGACCCCCGTAGCACAGGCTCTGCAGCATACGGACTTCAACTTTCGCTGGTATCGGCTGCCGGTCTCCTCCCGCGAAAACTTCGTCTTCCGCTGGTGGGAGAATTCATCGATGCGCAGCGATGAGACCGATCCCGAAACCTGGCATTGGATTATTCCGCTGTACGTGAACAAAGACGACTTCAGGCGCACGCTGCAGATCCCCAATGAGCGCGAAGTCGTTGCACTGCTCACCGACAAGCTGGGACGCGTGTTGTGGCGCGCCTCAGGCCCCATGACCGCGCAAAAGCGCGCCTCGCTGCTCTCCGCCGCAGGTTCCCATTCAGCCGCGCCGCCGTCAGCCAATTAGCGCGTTTCGATTTAAACACCTCTGGAATCTTGTGTGCCCACCCTTTATGCGCTCTTTGCATAAAGGGTGGGAGGCCGCAAATCTCCATCCCCGGTCTGATCGTCGAACTGAAAATGCTCTATACCGCTGGGGCACCGAGCAGACGCCGCATGCTGAACGCGTCCAGAGTGCCCATGTAGAAACCCGGGATGCGCCCCGCAGGCGTGAATCCAAGCCGCGCGTAAAAGGATTGCGCGTCGGTGTTGTCGACCGCGACTTCGAGGCGAACCGCAGTTGCTCCGAGCTCCGCAAGGCCGTCCATAATGGCCTTCATCAGCTCCCCACCTATACCTCTGCGGCGCTCCGCAGGAGCGACGTCGATGGTCACAATATGGCCGATGCGCGTGCCGTGTTCAAAGTAAGATTCTGCGATGGCAAAGCCCAGCAGCTTCTCGGCGGAATCCACGGCGGCGCAGGAGATGCTGCGGGAATGACGGATGAAATAATTCAGATCGGCCCTCGAATAGGCAATGCCTTGACGGAAGCAGAGCTGATCGAGCGCGAAGAGATCGTCCAGGTCAGCACGCTCGATCTTGCGGATGCGAATCACTAGAGTAGGAGTGCGAAATGATGAGAGCTGTCGATCGTTCTCGGCGCAGTGAAGAATCTCAAGGACATTTTCGGTGAAATACTCCTGAGATTCTTCCTCACTGCGGCCGCGAGCATGAGGCTATCTTAGCGCTGCGCCTGCTGTGTCGCTCCCGGCGCATTTGCATCGGACGGCTGCACTACGACGCCGTCGTAGAGCGATGCCGCCACCAGGCGTCCGCCCATGGTATGCACCATGCGCACCCGCCAGCCCGCGTCCCACCACTTCCAGGTCTTGTCCGACGAGTCGATGGCAAAGACCAGCGTGGAGTCCGTGGATGTGATCACGATCCGCTGCAAAGCGTCATCCCAGTCCACGTTGCCGATGTCGCCGATAGGCAGCGTGGTCATCTGCTGCCAGGTCTGGCCATGATCGTTGCTGTAGAACGCCCCTTCGCGTCCGCCCAGCCAGAGCGTGCCGTTGGGCGCTGTGGTGAGCGCGCGCACCGAGCTGAGCTTCGCCGGCAGTGCGATCGGCTTCCAGTTCATGCCGCTGTCTTCCGAGATGCGGAGGTCGTTGCGTCGCGCGGCAAAGACGATTGCTCCGTGCGCGTCGACAAAGCGGTATTGCGGATCGTTGAGAACCGGACCAGTCCAGCTGGCGCCCTGCGTAACGCTGCGATAGACGCCGTCCGCCGTCGCCGCGAACCAGACCGGGCCATTCACGGAAAGATCGTTCACCTGGGTATCGATGACGACCGGCTTGGACGATTCGGTCACGGTCTTCTTGACCCTCTTGCCTCGGCGAACCACATAAATCGTCTTCTCCGCCGTATTGATGACATTGCCGTCAGCCTGCCAGGACGAGCCATCCCAGCGAAAGATGCCGCGGTTGGTGCCGGCGAGCACTACGCCGTCATCGCTCTGCGCAAGGCTGAAGACGTCGCGGCCATCAAGACCGCTGCTGCGCTGGTTCCATGTCTTGCCCCCATCCTCAGAGACAAAGACGCCGCCATAAGTCTTGTCGTTGACTACGCCGGCGTACATCGTCTCGCCGTGTTTGCTGTCGGTGAGGAACGCCGTAACCTGCCGCTGCGAGAAGCCCTGGTTCGATGCGGTGAAGGTCGTACCGGCATCCCCGCTGGAGAGCACTCCACCGCGATCGGTGGCGAGCAGCACGTGCTGCGGGCTCCTGGGGTCCACGTAGACATCGTTGATGATCACATCGGGGCCGGTCATGCGCGCCCACGTCGTTC
>CAWGCH010000012.1:0-350240 GCA_963821115.1 uncultured Acidobacteriaceae bacterium | reverse complement strand
ACGGGCTCACGATGCTTCCGCCGGTCTCGCTGCCGATGGCGAAGCCCACCAGCCCCGCTCCGGTGGCGGCTCCAGGACCGGCGCTCGAACCTGAAGAGCCTTCTTCGAGCAGCCACGGATTCATCGTCTGCCCGCCGAACCAGATATCGTTGAGCGCCAGCGCGCCCATGCTCAGCTTGGCCACGAGGATCGCGCCCGCGGCATTCAGCCGCTGCACCACCACGCTGTCCTTGAGTGGGACACGGTCGCGGTACGGCTCCGCTCCATACGTGGTGGGAATGTTGGCGGTGTCGAGCAGGTCTTTCGCGCCCCAGGGAATTCCATGCAGCGGACCGCGATAGTGCCCTGCCTCAATCTCCGCATCGGCCTGCCGCGCCTGTTCCATGGCGTGCTCGCGTGTGAGCGTAATCACGCAGCGCAGCCTGGGATCGAAGCGTACCAGCCGCTTGAGATAGATCTCGGTGAGCTGCGACGCGGTAATCTTGCGGCCCTCGATCCAGCGCGAGAGCTGCGTGACGGAAGCAAAGGCGACGTCTTCCTCAGTCGCAGGCAGCGGACGGAGAGCATCGGCGCTGCGCACGAATTCGTTGCGCTCCGGGAGAGCTTTGATTCCGGGCAGAGATGGGTTCCATTGCGTGGCAGGCGCAAGGTCAGCTTCGAGCGCAACTTTTCGCGGACCAGTCCGGCGCTCATACAAGGGCGCCATCTGCATGCGCCAGTTGCCTGCGGCCTCGGCGCGGTCGGGCGGTGTCATCTCCACCTCGACAAGTTTTTCCGCCTGGGCAAAGGTCGCGGGCGACACCTCGGGCCCGACGGGCGCGGCCGTGCCGAAGGCTGTCGGTGCGCCCGGTGGCTGGTCCGACTGCTGCGCCATCGCGGATGCTGCGGCTGCCCCTAACAAACCGACGGAACTTTGAGTCAGAAACTCTCGACGCGATTTCGACATTCTTTTCCTTTTAGCGTTGAGAAGAATTCCCTGACTGCGAGCCCACGTCTCAGCGACGTGGCCCGTTTCTGGTTACTTGTTATATTTCGCCAGCCAGTCGGTAATTTCCTGCATCACGTTCAGCCGCTGCTCCCACAAAATCGGGAAGTGGGGCGATCCGGGGTAGGTCACCATGCGCACCGTCTTGCCGCGCGCCGCGAGAATCTGGAAGAACTCTATCCCCTGAAAGGTCGGAACCCGCTGATCGGCCTCGCCATGCAGAATCAGCAACGGTGTTGTTACCTTCGACGCAAACGCCACCGCGGAAAATTTCCGGAATGCTTCGGGGTCCTCATCCGTCCAGCGAGCGTCGTAATCGATCTGCTGGATATCGCTCGTCCACAGGAATGGCGACCAGTCCGTGATCCCGGCGCCCTCGATTGCGGCCTTGTAGCGGCTGGTTTGCGTCACAGTCCAGGAGGTCATGAAGCCTCCGGCGCTCCAGCCAAAGATGGCCAGGCGATTAGGGTCGGCCCATCCCTGCGCGATCGCTTCATCTGTGGCACTGTCCACATCTTCGTAGGCGCGGTCACCGAAGTGCTGGTAGATCGCGGCAAGAAAATCCGCGCCATAGCCAGTGGAGCCCCGGTACTCGGGTTGGAGCACTACGTAGCCCAGCCCGGCGATGATCCGCGAAAGCGGATCCAAGCTCAGCTCATCATTCGCCTCGGGTCCTCCGTGCGGCAGCACCAGGAACGGATACTTCCTGCCCTCCACGTATCCTGCGGGAAACGTCGCGATGCCTTCGAGAGCAATTCCCTCCTTACTCTTCCACTGGATCACGCGCACCGTGCCCAACTCCACTGCCGCCAGTTGCGCGTCTCCTTCGCTGGTAATGCGCCGCAGGTGGTCGCCCTCCGGCACCGCAACATTGCGTGCATGCGACGGATCGGCCACGATCAGTGCAAGTTGCTCGCTGGTGCCCGCATAGTCGGAGCCAACCGGCACTCCCGCGACCACACCCTCGGGCCAGCGATAGACCAGCTTGAGCGCGCCGTCGCGGAACTCGTCCACTTCGCTGCGCACTCCGTGACCCAGGACCACCCACACATGACCGCGGATATCTTCCGCCAGTTGCGTCGCGGTGCCATCGAGAGATGGAGTGCGATCTTCGGGCGTTCCGCCAGAAGACTTCACGGTCCACACGTGCTCCGGCGTCAGGACGGCTGACTTTGTCGACAGGAAGGCAATCTCGTTTCCGCCGTCTGCCCATCCAATCCCGCTTACAGCATTCGGAATATCCGCCACGTGCCGTGCGCCCGCGGCACTGCATACGTCGATCGAAGTGCTCACTTCGTGATGACCGATCCTGGGCAGCTGCGACAACACTGCCAAAGATTCTCCGTCCGCGCTCCAGGCCGCCGCGCCATCTCCGCCAGCGGTGATCCTGCCGGATACATTTTTTAGATTGCTGCACCACCACTGGCCGCCGGTGCCGTCGGCGTTGACCACATAAAGACTGGTCTGGTCCTGTTCATGCACATGGCGAATATCGTCCAGAGGATCGGGAGGCCGCGGGTCTGCGGTCATCGCGAAGAGCTTGCCATTTGGAGAAGGCGCTGCCGAGTCGATGCCGCGCGGCAGGAGCACCACGGTGGATGGCACCGCCGCGGTCTTGCCGCCGTTTAGCGGAAAGATCGCAAGCTGGCGGAGATTATTTACTTTCCACGCGCCAAAGAGTCCGTGCCCATCGTGGGTGAAGCCCATGGGCACGAAGTCCTCGGGCAAATCGAGTTTCGCCGCATGGCTGCCGTCCGGCGCCATCGTCCACCATTCCCGTTTTGTCGGCCCGTGATCTCCGCCAAAGGTCACCTGATACAAAATCGTTCCGTCGGGAGAAACAGCCGCCGCCCCGGCGCTGTGCAGCGCGGCCCAGTCTTTTGCAGCGAAGGGGTGTTTCGCCGCTTCCGGCTGCGCCCCTCCTTGCGCTTGAGAGCAGGCCATCGCTCCCAACAGAATTCCAAGCCACGAACACAGAATCCATCGCTGCCGCATCGATCTTCCTCGCTTTTGTTGTGATTTCGTTGTCGCGAAAGCCGTCCAGAAAGAGACTAAATGGCAACCCGGAGAAAAACCTACCCATTCGCTCTGATCGGGCTGCTTTTGACCCTTCAGCCTCTCTTGATCGGCCTCCGTCTCCTCGTCTTTCGTAAACTAGAGGAATGAAGAGTCGCTCGCCGTTCTATGTCACGACCCTGATCGCGGGCGCCTTCTTCATGGAGAATCTGGACGGCACCATTATTGCGACCGCTCTTCCGCAGATGGCGCAGAGCTTCCACGTCGGAGCCGTCAGACTCAACATCGGCATGACGGCGTACCTGCTCACGCTGGCCGTCTTCATTCCGATCAGCGGCTGGGTCGCCGACCGCGTCGGCTCCCGCTCGGTCTTCGCCACCGCCATTGCTACGTTCACGCTGGCGTCTCTCTTCTGCGGCGCGTCGCACACGCTTACGCAGTTCACGCTCATGCGCATTCTGCAGGGCATGGGCGGAGCGATGATGGTGCCCGTGGGCCGCCTCATCGTTTTGCGGACCACCCCCAAGGAAAGACTCACCCAGGCCATTGCATACATCACATGGCCGGGTCTCACCGCGCTGGTCATCGGTCCTCCGCTGGGCGGCTTCATTACCACGTATGCCAGCTGGCACTGGATCTTCTTCCTCAATCTTCCCCTCGGCATTCTCGCTCTGATCCTCACGCTGCTGTGGGTTGAGAACGTGCGCACGGAAGAGAGGCATCCCTTCGACTGGCTCACGTTTCTCCTCGGGGGCTTCGCATCGACTGGAGTTGTCTACGCGATGGAGAAGCTCGGCGGCGAAGGTACGCACTGGCAGCTGCCGAGCATTATCCTCGCCTTGAGCCTGATCAGCGGGGTGACCGCTTTCCTCGCCGCCCGGCGGAGGCCGGCCACTTCGATCATCGATCTCGAATCGCTGAAGCTCAAGACCTACTCGCTCTCCGTCTTCGGGGCGAGCTCCTTTCGCGTCGCCGTCTCAGTGCTGCCATTCCTCCTGCCGCTCATGTTCCAGATCGCGTTTGGGCTGAACGCCTTTCGATCCGGCCTCTACCTGCTCGCGCTCTTCGCGGGCGACCTGAGCATGAAGGCCTTCGTCATTCAGGTCCTTCGCCGCTTCGGCTTCCGGCGGATTCTGATTGTGAATGGGATGATCACGGCGGCTTCGATGGCACTGTGCGCGACGCTGGCCCCGGCCACGCCGGTCGTGCTGATCCTGGGCATACTGTTTTTTCACGGCGCCTGCCGGTCCATGGAATTCACCTGCATGAGCACGCTTGCCTATACGGAAATTCCTCCAGAGAGGATGAGCCGGGCCAATGGATTTCTCAGCGCCGTCATGCAGCTCAGCCTGGGAATGGGCGTCGCGGTGGGAGCGATCACCCTGCGCCTGGTAGCGCACGCGCACGGCCACTCCGCCGCGGCGCCTCAGCTCCGTGACTTCCACTTCGCGATTTTGTTTATGGCGGTATTGGCGCTCGGCCCGGTTCTGGACAGCCTCGGGCTGCCGCCGGACGCGGGAGCGGCTACCAGCGGTCATCGCCGGGCGGAACTCGAAGCCAGTGCCGTTTAGCGGGTCTTGCCCGTACCGTGACCAACCGACGTGGATTTATGTGACAGCTTGGCTCTGTTGACGTCCTTAGTCTTTCGACTTGCGCCTTGAAACGAAAATTTGTGGTTACGCCAGCAAGAAGCAGGTCCCTCGGCTCGCGGTGCTCGCTCGGGATGACAAATTCGTTGCAGGTACGAATGATGCCAAGAGAGCCAGACAGGATCTAGCTTTGCTCGGCAACGAAACCGCTGGTGCCGATCCAGGTTGCGGCCAGCTGTTGCAGGTTCTTCTTGTAGGTGCGGGTCACGTTGTATTCCTTGCCGCCTCTCATCCGCAGCAGATATTCACCCGTGACCAGCGCCTCCATCCCTTCGACGTGCGCGGCATTCACCAGGAACGAGCGATGAATGCGAATCAGGCCATAGGGCTGCAGCTTCTCTGCGAGCGCGGAGATCTGGCCTCGCAGCAAAACCGAACCCTTGCTCTGCTGGAGCAGCACGTAGTTGCCCTGGGCTTCGGCGACGAGAATTTCCGTGGGGTCAATCAGGATGATTCGCCCGTTGGCCTTGATCGCGATCCGCCCGGACTTCCATGCTGCGGAGCCCTCAACGTGCGGCAGAGCTTCATTGGCGTTTGCGGCGGGTATTGTTGCCGCCTGCCGGAATGCGATGGTGAGAGGTTCGCGAACGCGCTCATGCGAGTGACCTGCAACGGCGTGAACCGCCGTTGATTCTGAGGCCGAGATCACGCGCTCATCGGAAGTCAGTGCTGCGCTGTACTGAGGCATAGGATTATGCTGCTTAAGGAAAGCGTCAACAGCAATAGCCACTTGATTCGATTCGATGCATACCACTTTTTAACCGTCACTCTGGAAGTGTCATCCGGGAATGCGAATTGCGGGCGTTTCCAGTGGCGTTTTCACTCGTCCAGCTTGAACACCTTGATCTTCACCAGCTGCGCAATGGTCAGGTTCTGGAACCCTCGCGCCTTCATCCTCGCCACGAAAGGCGCGTCGATCTTGAAGACGCTCATCTGGATCAGCTCCTCTTCGGTCGGCGAATAGCCCATGGCCCGCACCTGCTGCACTTTTTCAGGCGAGACACCAACCGCCTTCATGCTGGTCAACTTGCTTGCCTGCAGCTCCGGATATCCCGCAGCCGCCATGCCTCGCACGTAAGCGGAATCGACCTTCAGTGCTCTCAGCCCCATGATGTTTTCCGCCGTCATATCCTGCACTCCGGCGTCCTTCATTTCCTTGACCCACTCGGTGGTCACATCGAGCATTGCGTAGCCCTGCAGCCGCTCGGGTGTCTGATCGTTGAACCCCAATGCCTCCATGCGCTTCGCGAAATCCTCATTCGGCGCAAATGAGTAAGTTCCGCGCACCGCGGCTTCGTGGACCGTGCCCACACACCGCATCTCGCCGGATTCGGCTTTCATGCGCGCGTCCACCGGAGCACCCTCGCGCTCCAGGTCGGCGGGCGTCACTCCGGTCCACCGGCTCCAGAGCATGTCCGAATCGCCTTCACCGCATCTGCGATTCGCCGCGCAATCACCGCGCTCCCAGCCGAAGGACATCTTTCCGTCCGCTCGTCCGGCGCGGATGGAGCAGGTCCCCGAAGTGTCGGCGACTGCAGACGCCGCACTCAGCGCGAGCAGCGAAGCTAAGACAAGAATCCGCCGCATACCATTCCTCCGTGAGGGTCTGAGAGTCAATTTTTATTCGTCCAGCAGGCCGGACATCTTCAATCGCAATAGCTTGTCGAGATCTTTCCCATCGAAGCCGTGCGCTTTCGCCTGCTCAAGGAACTTATCGTCGAGATGGAAGATCGCGGCCCGCCTTAATTCGCCTGTCGTTGCCTGGGGGAATTGAGTTTTCAGCCACTGTGCGTACTCCGGCGTCATGCCCTGGGCCTTGAGGCTGATGAGCTCGTGCACATCCAGGTTGCCGAAGCCTGCCTGTTTCATAGCCACAGCGTACTCGGGAGTGACTCCTACCGCCTTCTCCGTGACCACTTCGTGAAAGTCTTTCGGCGCCAGCCCGCTCTGCTTCATTTGTGTGACGTATTCCGGTGTCACCCCGAGCGACTTCAGCGTGATGAGCTCGTGCACCGAAGGTTTGCCCAACCCGGCTTCGCCCATGGACTTCGCGTACTCGGGAGTTACGCCGAGCGACTTCAATGCGATGATCCTGTCCAGATCGGTATTCAAATCCAGCGGATAACCAGCCGCGCGCATGCCATCGAGATAACCCGATCCCTTTGCCGCCGATGAACCATCAGCCGCCTGCGCGTCCGCAGCTATCTGCGCTGTCTGCACACGCACGTTCGCGACCACCGAAGGAACGACGGAACCAATGACGGTGTTGATTGCAAGATCGGCTGACGGCGAAGGATCCACGCGCACCAGCGGCGCCGGCTCTTGCGCTTCCGCAAGTACTGGCGGATCTTTCTTTTTTGCGGACACAGCGTCTTGCTTCGCGCGCTCCGTTTTGGGAGCGACCTGTTCAGGAGCGGCGGCGGCCTGCGATCCCATCGCCTGCGGAGTATCGTCGACGACGTGCGTCAGTCTCGGCTGCGAAATACCCACCAGGGGCGCGGCAACGGCATTGCGCAGTTTGGGCCCGAGCAATAAACCGATTACGACCACGCCTGCCGCTGCAACTCTCACCCCGCTCGTCATTCTGCTCTCCATATTTGTGGCATCCCCCAATATCTGCGTGACTCGCCGCAGCAACAATCCGTCCGATCCTTTAAGCGCCATGGCCAGCGACAACTGCGCGGTCTTCTCTTCTTCGAGGTGCAGCAAGGCCTGCGCGTAGACCACCGGATCGGCGCAGACCTCCACCGCGATCGCGTCGCAGCACACCTCGCGGCGCTCCCGCACCGTCCGGCTCAGCCACCACACCGCGGGATGGAAGAACAGGACGCTCTCAACAGCCGTCTGCAGCAGGTTGCACAGATAGTCCCATCGCCGTATGTGTCCAAGCTCGTGCGCCAGCACGGCTTCCAGCTCCTGGGGCGGCATGCGCAGCACAGCGCTTACGGGCAGGATCACGGTTGCCCGCCATACTCCCATGGCCAGCGGAGAAATTACCTCGTCGGAGACGCGTAACGTCAGCCGACGACCCATGCGCATTCGCTCGCACATGTGCCGGAATTGCCGATGTACTTCGGGGGGAACCATCCGCCGAGCGCGCCGCCGGAGGTTCTCCAGCTGCCACCATCCGCCCAGCGCTCGCAGGGCGAGCAGCAACACTCCCCCAATCCAGACGGCATCCACCCAGGGCAGCGCCTGCTCCACACGTTCCGCCGCCCACGCGCCGCGCTCTTTCACGATTGGAGCCACCGCCGCCGGTAGCTCGCGCGCGATCGGCTCCTGCATCGTCTTCCACTCCGTTGCGGCGATCGCATTTATCATTTGTCCGCTGAGTTCGGCTGGAGCAACCACCCGCATCTCATACGCAAACGTCGCCGTCACCACCAGCGGCATCAGGGCCAGCGCGCCAAGCGCCACCGCATAGCGCACCGCAGACGTAGCGCTGGAGGTCATCCGATTCACTCCTGCGTAGGCCAGCGCCAACACCGTTCCCTGCCAGCAAAAGTGCAGCAGGGTCCATCCCAGTGCCACTATCTCGCCGCGAGACAGCCAATCCATTGCGCTCATCTGCAAACCTCCGGACGTCATCAACGAATGCATTGCCGGGCGCTAACGCCCCGTGCTTTTCTTCCCGATCAATTTCCGAATCGCTTCCAGTTCTTCGTCGCTGGCTTTCTCCATCTCCAGCGCCCGCAAAGCCAGTTGCGCCGCACTCCCGGCGAAAAACCTGTCGCTCAGTTCCCGCAAAAACCGCTGCTCCGTATCCACCTGAGATACTGTCGCCCGGTATACATGCGCCCGCTCCCGCTCATCGCGTTCAACCAGGCCTTTTTCCGTCATGATCTGCAGCAGCTTCAACACGCCGGTATAGACAACGGGGCGCGTGGTATTGACGGCCTCGAACAATTCCCTGACCGTGGCCGGCCCGCGTTCCCAGAGGATACCCAGCAGCTCGAGCTCCCCCTCTGTCGGCCTCGGCAATTCGCGTTTCTTCACCATGCATCACACAATATACGATGAGTTTCGTAGATGTCAACGAAGATATTCGTAGAACGGTGGGGATCGGCATAGGAAGCCGCGCAATAATTTTATGTAGCTAAGAACGAGCGCTAGGGAAATCTGTGAAATTCAGGCAAATGAGGACTTCTTGATTGATGGGCGAGAAAATTCAGCTTAGCCTAAGGCGATGACTGAAGGGATGATCGAAGCTTCAGGAATTTCTACCGGACCGGCGGCGGCGGGGACGAAAGCTTCCCTGCTGCTGCGCGGCCTGCGCAAAGCGTTTGTCGACGTTGTTGCAGTGGATGGGCTTGACCTCGAAGTGATGCAGGGAGAATGCTTCGGTCTGCTTGGACCGAACGGCGCGGGAAAGACCACCACCATCGAGATTTGCGAGGGGCTCACCGCTTCCGACGCTGGGACCGTGGAGCTGTTGGGGCTGAACTGGCGCACGGGAGCGAACGAGCTGCGGCAGCGCATCGGGATCCAGTTGCAGGAGACGCAATTTCCGGACAAGCTGACGGTGGAGGAAACGCTGCGCCTCTTCCGCAGCTTCTTTCATAAGGGCATTTCGGTGGATGAGTCAATCCGCACTGCTCAACTTGAGGAGAAGCGGCGTTCGCGCGTGGGCGGCCTTTCAGGCGGCCAGAAGCAGCGGCTGGCCATGGCTTGCGCGCTGGTCGGCGATCCCGAGCTGCTGTTTCTGGATGAGCCGACGACAGGACTCGACCCGCAGGCCCGACGCCACCTGTGGGACCTGGTGGATCAGCTGAAGCAGGCGGGACGCACCATCATTTTGACCACGCACTATATGGATGAGGCGGAGCGGCTGTGCGACCGCGTGGCGATTATGGATCACGGCAAAATCATCGCCCTGGGAACGCCGCCACAGTTGATTGCCTCGGTTGGCGGTGAGCATATCGTCGAGTTTGCCATCACCGGTGAAAATGCCGCCCAAGCCTCCATCGATGCGGCTCTGCTGACTGCGATTCCCGGCGTGCAGTCGCACCGGGTGGATGCGGGCTTGCATCAGCTTTCGGTGAGTGAGCTGCACACGGCGGTGCCGCGCATCTTTGCTGTCGTGGGCGGCCAGGGGCTTCATCTGACCGAGCTTCGCACGCACTCGGCAACTCTCGAGGATGTATTCGTCAACCTCACAGGGAGAAACCTGCGCGATGAATAAGCTGGAGCTGAGCAGCCTCTACCAATTGACTCTGGTGCGCTTTCGCCTCTTCCTTCGCGAGCCGGAGGCGATCTTCTGGATCTTCATCTTTCCGATTCTGCTCGCGCTGGGCCTGGGGATCGCCTTCCGCAATCGGCCGGCAGATGTGCTGCAAGTGGGTGCAACGACCACTCACCTGACCCACGCGCTCGCCGCGGACAAAGGGTTGAAGGCGACAACGATGAGCGAGGCCGCCGGCACGCACGCATTGGCGACCGGAGACATTCTTCTACTTGCGATCGAGACGCCGGGCGGGGTGACGTACAAATACGACGACACCAATCCCGATGCGCGGGTTGCGCGTCTGGTGGCCGATCGTGCCATTCAGGCGGCGGCCGGGCGAAACGAAGTGGTCCATAGTGAGAACCAGCTGATTCATGAGGCCGGAGCGCGCTACATCGACTTTGTGGTTCCCGGCCTGCTGGGAATGAACCTGATGGGGTCGGCGATATGGGGGCTGGGCTTTTCCATTGTCGAGGCCCGGCAGAAGAAGCTGCTCAAACGACTGGTCGCTTCGCCCATGCCGCGGTGGCAGTACCTGGCTTCGTTCCTGCTCTCGCGGCTGGTGATGCTGGTGATCGAGATCCTGGCGTTTCTCGGCTTCGCGCGGCTGGTCTTTGGCGTGCCGTTTCGCGGCTCGCTGTGGCAGCTGGCATTTCTTTGCGTGCTGACTTCCCTCTCGTTTTCCGCCCTCGGACTGCTGATCGCCTCGCGCGCCAAGACGATGGAGGCCGCTTCCGGCTTGATGAACCTGGTGATGCTCCCGATGTGGATTCTGTCCGGAGTATTCTTTTCGGCAACACGCTTCCCTGCAGTCATTCAGCCGGTGATCCGGGCGCTGCCGCTGACTGCGGCGATCGATGCGCTCCGCGGAAATATGCTGCAAGGGATGAACCTGGCGCAGCTTACCGCGCCGGTGGCGATACTGCTGGCGTGGCTGGCTTTTCCCTTTGCCATTTCGCTGCGGATTTTCCGATGGAAATAGCTCTCGAATCGGCTGCCTGAACTCCAGCTCCCGGGCCAGGTTGCCTGGGCTATGCACAGGTCATGAACGGTTGACTTTTGAGCGTTGCACACCTCTGCACGCCGTGGTAGCGTGACCTTAGGGACTCTTGCCGTTAACCTGTCCGAGGGGGAATGAAATGTCGAAAAATCTGGCGATTCTTGAGAACCACCCGCTCGAAATTGAGGACAAGTGGGAAGACTTTGTTGCCGGGCGCTACAAGGAAGGCAAGGACGAGTCCGAGTTTCGCATCTATGACGAGGCCTCCGACCCCGGCGTGGCCGCTTTCTACAAGGAAAATCACCAGAAGCAAACGGTCGACTTCGTCCTCGGCAAGGAGAAGGAATACTACGCTCTGCAAAAAGGCGAGCGCAGCATCTGGGAAGCAGCCGAGTTCCTGAACACCCTCGTCGACGAGAGCGACCCGGACACCGACCTCACGCAGATCGAGCACCTGATGCAGACCTCCGAGGCTATCCGCCGCGACGGTCATCCCCGCTGGATGATCCTGGCCGGCTTCATACATGATCTCGGCAAATGCCTGTGCCTGTTCGGCGAGCCGCAATGGGCGGTGGTTGGAGATACGTTCCCGGTTGGATGCGCCTATTCGGACCAGGTAGTGTTTCCTGAATACTTCAAGGACAATCCGGACTATCAGAATCCGCTCTACCAGACCAAGTACGGCATCTATGAGCCGAACTGTGGACTGGACAAGGTGCATATGTCCTGGGGACACGATGGCTATATCGCGCACGTTGTAAAAGACTACATGCCGGAGCCGGCTCTCTACATGCTGCGCTTCCACTCGTTCTACGCGGCCCATCGGCAGGGCGCCTACGGATACCTGATGTCGGATCGCGACGTGGAAATGTTCGAATGGGTGAAGAAGTTCAATCCCTACGACCTTTATTCGAAGGGCAGCGCCAAGCCCGACGTGAAGGCGCTGCGGCCCTATTACGAAGACCTGATCGCGGAGTTCTTCCCGGCGAAATTGCGCTGGTAGTCACCTCGGCTCGCTCTATCGGAAAGCCTTGAACCCCACGCCCTACCAGAAGTAGGCGGCTTCCATCTTTGGAGAGCCCGGCTCGCCGCCGATAATCTGCGTGCTCACGACAATTTCAATATTCTTCTTGTTCCCCGCGGCGCGGGCTGCGCGCATGAGCTCGGCGAGATTTGCGGGGTCGGTGAGAAATTCTCCCGCCGCGATGGTGCCGCCGCGCGCGATGCCGGCGACGATCACCGCCAGGTTGCCGGTGTTGCTGTCGGTAAAGCGGGCGATGATGGCGTAGTCCCGATAGTTATTCGTGGCCATCTGCTGGGTCCGGTCGACGACCCAGCGGGTCGATGCCGGCGCGCTGCTATCAACGATACGAAACTGCGTCATGTCGGCGTTATTCGCAAAGTGATAGCGCAGCGGTTTGGTAAGCCGGAGCGTCCAGGCGTTGTCGAAGGCGCCGATGAAGACGGTGGGGCCGCTGCGCAGGTCCATCAGCGTCGTCGCGCTCTCGCCCCGCAAGCTGTACTTCTTTCCGTTAGCCTGCAGGATCCCGGCCACCTTCACAATCGGATTCAGGTCGTCGATCACGACTGCCGTGAGGTTGTCGGGCAGAATGAGTTGCCGGCTCTGGTCGGAGGCATCGCGCAGCGCGATGCTCGAATACTGTTTCTGGTCGGCAATACAGAAGAGCAGCGGGTCGGTGGATTTCAGCAGCGGTCCCCAGAAAAAATCGAATGGCGAACGATGCGCCGACTGCCACAGGTAGAAACCTGTCCCGGTGAGAGCCATGAATACCAGCGAAAGAGCAATGGCGGCCAACCAGAAATGCCTTCGCACGTGAAGTACGGGTGGAGTCGCCGATGCCTCTTGTACGGCGTGCCCCGGGAAAGCCGTGGCAAGCGCGGAAGGTTCGTCTTTCGTGGAAGGCGGTGAGTGAAACTGGGGAATGTAGGATCCCGCGGGAAGCGACAGGCGAAGCTCGTGCTCCCTGCCCGGCTCCTGATAATACTGAGCGATTCTTTTGCGGATCTCCGCGGCGGTTACACGCACGATGGGATCCGACGCCGTGTCGTAGTCGGGACGGCGGCCGAAGATTTCCACGCCGAGTGTCCGCTCTTTCAGCGAGTCTTCGTGACCCGAAAGGGTTCGCTCGACGACATAGCGAAGAAACAGGGGAAAGCGCCGGCTGTGATTAAAGTAAGGGCTGGCCAGGAGCCGCTCCAACTGTTCCTGGATTGCGGTTTGCTCCTCTTCACTCAAGCCCGGGTGGCTACTCGCCGCTGGATCAACCAACATTTGTCTGTTCCGGGACAAATTATACAGCTTTGAAACGGTATCGAACTGAAAGTGCCGTCTTTCTCCAAGTGCTGCTAAATAGCTTGTTTCATGGACTCTTTACCTGATAAGACCCTCCCGCTTTGCCGCAAAGACCTTATCGGGTCATGATCCCGGCTCCTACAAGGATTGCACTGTAAAAGCTTTGAATCGGCACCCTGTGTCCGGACGAACAAAAACCTTACAGACGGCAGATCAGATTCAAGTGGCATACTTCGGAGGCGGCATTGAAGACAAAAAGATTTCTATATCGGAGCGGGCTGGTCATTCTTCTCGCTCTTCTCGCGAGCGCTCCGTCATGGATGAACGCTCAGCTTGCGGTGACAACGGCAACCTTGAGCGGCACCGTAACGGACCCGTCGGGGGCAGTCGTGCCCAACTCGGTGGTGAAACTTACCAGCGCACAGAACGGAATTCAGCGAAGCTTTACGACAGACGCGGGAGGGCGGTACTCCTTCAACCAGCTGCCGCCTGCCACATATAGCCTGGTGATCCAGGCAAACGGCTTTGAAAGCTATCGGCAGACCGGCATCGTGCTCGACGCCGGGCAGTCGGCGACCCAGAATGTGGCACTCGTAATCGGAGCAGCTACGCAGCAGGTGGTGGTCAACGCGCAAGCCTCGCAGCTCAACACGGACAACGCCAACATCTCGGCCGACATCGACGCCAAGCAGGTGGTGGAGCTGCCGCTGAACCTCCGCAACATCTACGGCCTCGCCACCCTCAACTCGTCCGTGAACAACACCTCGGAAGGCCAGCAACTGCTGGGCGGCGGCAGCAACGGCACCGACAATGCGGATCAGGATATTTCCTTTCTGAACTTCGCCGGCGGCTTCTTCGGAACCTCCGCCTACCTGCTGGACGGCGCCTGGGATACCGATCCGGAATGGGGCGCGGTCGATTACGTACCGTCAGTCGACGCGGTTCAGGAATTCAAGGTGCAGAACAACTCCTTCACCGCACAATACGGGTGGAGCACAGGCAACGTGGTCAACGTCGTGACCAAATCGGGCACCAGCTCGTTTCATGGCGATGCCTACGAGTTCTACCGCAACGACGCCCTGGACGCCAATTTGTGGTTCAACAACCACAACGATGTTCCCAAAGGGAATTTCGACCGCAATCAGTTCGGAGTGTCGGCAGGTGGTCCGCTCTACATTCCAAAGTTCTATGAGCAGCGGGAAAAGACCTTCATCTTCGGCCTCTATGAGCACCTCAGCCTGTCCAGCCCGCTGAACGACACCTTTACCGTGCCGAACTCCGATTTCCGGGCCGGCAATTTCGCGGCGCTGCTCGGGGCCCAGCAAGGGACTGACGCCCTTGGGCGGCCGATTTACGTGGGCCAGATTTACGATCCGCGCAGCACGCGCATGATCACCCAGGGCCAGGTGGACCCCAGGACCGGCCTGATTGCAACGCAGACCGGCTATATCCGCGACCCGATCGCGAATAACAACGTCAACACCGTGGGCCCGCTCGATCCCATCGCCACAAAGCTGGTGAGCTATTACCCCAACCCTACCGGTTCGGCGCTCACCAATAATTTCTTCTCAGCCGGGACTGCGCCCGCGCACTCCAACGAATATCTTGTCCGGGTGGACCATAACATCAACGACAAATCGCGGCTCTATTTCCGCTACTCGTACAAAGAAGAATTCAAAACGGGCAACCCGGACTTCTGGGGCTCGAACGATCCGGCCGGCCCGGGCAACGGCAGGCCGAACAGCCGCTGGAATCTGGCTGCCGGATACAGCCAGATATTCAGCCCGACCTTCACCATGAACATCCTGACCGGCGTGGAGCTTTGGCACGAGACTTCGACCAACCAGTCGGCAGGATTTCAGCCATCGACCATCGGACTTCCTACGTACCTCGACGGCAACAGCCCTCAATTTCCCGTCATCAATGTCGGCAGCCAGTCTCCTCTCGGTCCTCTGCAGTCTGCATACCTGGTGAATCACGGACCGATCGGCAGCGTGGCCACCGATTTCATCAAAACGCTCGGACGCAACACTCTCAATTTCGGATTTATGGGTGCGGAGCTCCAGGACGACGAAACGCAGCTCTTTCAGGCCACGCTGGACTCAGCCGGGAATTTCACCTCCGGCCCGGACCCGAACCATCCTGTGAGCTTCAACACTGGGAACGGCCTTGCGCAGCTGATGCTTGGCGTTCTGGACAACGGCGCAAACGGGCAACAGAGCACGACGGCCGGCACCTCATATAACCCGGTGGTCGGAGTTCACTATCTCGGCTGGTATCTGCAGGACGACTGGAAACCGACGTCGAAATTGACGCTTAACCTCGGCTTCCGTTATGAGATACAGACGGCTCCCACCTATCGCCATAACATCGCTTCGACATTCAACCCGGACATCGTCAACCCGATCAGCACGCCCGTCGGCAAGACGCTTCCCGGCGCGCTGCAATTCCTCTCTAACAGCCAGCGCGGCGTTTACAACACCAACTATACGAATGTGGCTCCAAGACTTGGCTTCACTTATCAAGCCATGCCGCACCTGGTTGTTCGCGGCGGCTACGGCGTCTTCTATCCGCCGTCGATCACCTGCTGCTTCCCGGGAGAAAGCGCCGGGTTTGGAGCGACGACGGTATCTCCGGTAACGCTCGATTCCATCAGCCCCAACTCCGCCGTGACCATCGCCAATCCGTGGCCGAACGGTTTTATTCCTGTCACGGGAAACTCGCTGGGTGAGTTACAGCAGGTGGGCAATGGAGTAAGCAGTAATTTCATCAACCGTAAGTCCAGTTATGTTCAGCAGTACTTATTCGGCCTGCAGTGGGGCATTACGTCGAACGATCTGCTTGACGTGAACTATGTCGGCAATCACGGGACACACATGATTGCCAATGGGATCAATCGGAGCCAGCTCAACCCTCAGTATCTCTCGATGGGAGCAAGCGCGCTGAACACCCTGGTGACCAACCCATTCTACGGAGCGATCACTCCCGGAACGAGCAGCTGCGCGCTGGACCAGCAAACGGTTGTGCAATCGCAGCTTCTTCAGCCCTACTCGCAATACTGCAACGTATCTGAGACCGATCCGCCGGTAGGTTTCTCCCTCTACAACGCTCTGCAGGTGAACTATAACCACCGCTTCAGCAGAGGACTTACGGCGCTGGTCTCCTACACCTATTCGAAGTTCCTGGATAACGTGGAAGGAAATGAGAGCTGGTCCTACGCCGGCAATCAGGGTCCGGCCAACAACTACAATCTCGCGGCAGAAAAGAGCGTCGACGGCTCCGACACGCCGCATAGCCTGGTGGCAAACTACATCTACCAGCTTCCTATCGGCCGGGGCAAAGCGGTAGGCGGGCACATGAACCACCTTGCCGATGCGTTCGCGGGAGGGTGGGAGGTCTCGCAGATCGCGACCTTCAAGTCGGGACTGCCTCTCAGTATCAGCGGTGCGAACTACAACTCCTACGGCGGAAGCCCGCGGCCCGATGTGGTGGGGGATGTCCATGTATCGAACCCCGGCATCCACGAGTGGTTCAACACCGGCGCCTTCGCCTTCGCTCCTTATGGATCGTTCGGAACAGCGCCCCGCTACTTCTCGTATCTGCGCGGCCCTCACTATCAAAACTGGGATACATCTCTGATGAAAAATTGGGCGATCACTGAATCAATGAGATTCCAATTCCGTGCGGAGCTGTATAACACCTTTAACCATGCACAGTTTTACACGCCCAATACCGGCTACGGTGGATGCGATCCGAATGCGAACTCGAGTTGCGCATCCAGCTTTGGCCAGATTTCAAGCGCCTTCCCCTCGCGGACGGTTCAACTTGCCGGGAAGTTTTACTGGTGATGCTTGCTTGAAACAGCACCCGTCACTGCTCCTCTTGGTCCTGCTGGCCATACCTGTATTTGGCCAGCAGGACCAACCTCCCGAGCTTGCTTCGCTGTTGGCAGCCGCGCAGCAGGCGCAGGCCGGTAACAACTATGCTGCGGCTGCCGCCGATTACCAGCAGGCAGTAAAGATCCGGCGAGATATTCCCGAAGTGTGGGCCAATCTTGGGCTTATGGAACATGAGACGGGTGATTACGCAAAAGCTGTCGAGAGCTTTCGCGAGGCGAATCGGCTCAAGCCATCCTTGTATGTTCCAAATCTCTTTCTCGGGATCGACTATCTGCGCACAGGAAATGAGAAGGAGGCGATTCCATTTCTCCTGAAAGCGGAGAAGATGAACGAGGCCGATCCCCTGCCCGCTTTGACTTTGGGACGCGCCTATTCCTCGCTCGGCGAGTTTCGCCCAGCTATCGATGCGTTCCGGCGCACGATCGAAATCGACCCAAAGCAGAGTTCAGCCTGGTTTGCCATCGGCATCGCCTATCTTCGGCAAGTGGAAGAGGACTCACGCACTATGACCGGCGAATATGCCACTACTTCGTATGCCAGGACTCTCTTCGCGGAGTCGCTGGTCAAACAGTCCCGATATAAAGAGGCCGCAAGCTTGTACCAAAGCGCTCTTGAAGCGAAGGAGCAGCCCCCGTGCATCCGCTCGGAAACGGCCTTTCTGGACGTGACGCAAGGAAACGCGGAGAGTGCCGCATCGAAATTTAAAGCGGAGCGGGAAGCTCATCCCGAGTGCACACTCGCGATGTTAGGAGAGGCTCGTCTCCGCATGGATGCTGGATCGAACGACGGCGCACTTCAGCTTATGCAGGAGGCGTGGAACCGCGACCGAGGTTTTTTCGCAGCGAATCTTCCTGTTCTCATGGAAGGAATGCCGAATGGAGAAAACGAAGCGTTTCTGCGGTTTCTGGGCGAGAAGAAAACTTCCGGCGATATCCCGGAAAACCTTTACGATGCTTTAGCTGAGGCAATGCAGAGCTCCCCGGGCTCGATTGAAGAAATTGCAGATCTTCAGCATGATGGCAAGCTCGCCCATGGCGGCGCACCCTCGTCCGCAACCTGGGACCTGGCTTCGAAGGATTATCTGTCAGGACGATATGACCGTTGCGCCAGCCGCTTGCAAAGCAGCTTGAACAGCCACAACTCAGATGCATTGCAAATGCTGGCGGCATGCGCATTCTTTAATGGAGACTACGAGTTGTCATCGGATGCCGGTCGCGCGCTGCGTGCGATGCCTGCACGCTCACAGCCCGTAGCGCTCTATTGGTCGATCAAAGCGAACGAGCGCCTGGCGATGGCGTCTCTTACCCACTTCGAACAGCTTGAACCCAATTCCGCCCGCAGCCACTTGCTGCTGGGAGACATCTATCGCCAACGGGAGCGATTCGACGACGCGCAGAAGGAATATGCGAAAGCACTCGAGCTTTCTCCCAACGATCCCGCGGCGCTACTGGGGCTCGCATCTGCATACTTTGACGACGCCAAGATTGACCAGACCATTGCGACCGCCCAGAAAGCGCTTGCTGTGAACCCTGACGATCCGGAGACGAATCTGCTTATGGGCGAGGCACTGATGACGCAACACAACTTCTCCGCCGCCGAGCCTTTTCTCGTCAAGAGTCTAAATGCAAAACCGCAAATGCTTCCGCACGTTCACGCACTGCTTGGCGAGGCCTATGCCGCGGAGGGAAAAACCCCGGAGGCTATCTCTCAGATAAACATGGGACTCGAGAGCGATCAGGACGGCAGCGTCCATTACCAACTAGCGCGGCTCTACGCGAAGACCGGAAACAAGGCAGGCGAAGCCAAGGCCATTGAACAGATGAAGCTCCTGCAGCAGCGACGCCGCGAAGGCGCAGTCATTGCGGTTCAGGATTCACACCCTTCGAGCCTGAACAACACGCCGTGAGAAAATCGCGGGCTTCGGCAAAAAAACAATGACCAGCTCCAACATAGAGGAATACACTTCAGGACTTGCATGCGAAATCTCTGCTCTCTCGGCACAACACTCATTCTCTTTTCGGCCCTATCGAACCCAACCCTTCATGGTCAGCAGGCGGCTGAGACAGATAGCGTGCGAATCTTCGACCACGCAACAAGCTTTTCCGCGCTGCCCAACGGAGTGGCCGTCGAAGACGGTTCGATTCGGGAGGAGATAACGGCGCTGCGCGATAACGTGGTGCGCGTTCGTATCGGACGGAACGGCGTGATGCCGGAAGACGCATCGTGGGCGGTGCTGGCGGATGCTCGCCACAGTAGAGCGCAGGATACACCGGAGTCTTCAGCGAGTACATTCGGCTTCCGCACGCACTTACTCAATGTACAGATCGATAAGAGCAGTCTCCGGCTGACGATCCTCGATCTGTCAGGAAAAGTCATACAGCAGGATGCGTTGCCGGTTCACTTTGACGGGACCAGCTTTCGCATCTACAAGACCATGCCGATCGACGAGCACTATTTTGGGCTTGGCGACAAGACCGGCCCGCTCGATCGCCGCGACGAAGCCTTCTCGCTTTGGAACACCGACGCCTATCGGTTCCAGGAATCGACCGACCCGATCTACAAGAGCATTCCCTTCTTCATGACGTATCGAGCCGGAATGTCGGCCGGCGTGCTTCTAGACGACACGTGGCGCACCAGTTTCGATTTTGGCAAGCAACTTCCGGATGTCTATTCGTTCGGAGCGGTCAATGGCTCACTCGATTACTACGTGTTCTATGGACCTTCACCCAAAGACGTTGTTGAAACCTACGCGTGGCTCACTGGAACGCCGCCCCTGCCCCCCTTGTGGACGTTTGGATTTCAACAGTCGCGCTACACTTATGTTCCGCAATCGAGGGTAATTGAGGTAGCTCATCGGCTTCGATCGGATCACATTCCGGCAGACGCCATCTATCTCGATATTGGATTCCAGGAGAAGAATCGGCCTTTCACCATCGATCGCACACTCTTTCCCGATTTTCCGGGTATGATCTCGCAGCTCAAAGCACTTAATTTCCATGTGGTCGCCATCACCGATCTGCACATTGCAAAGCTTCCCGATCATCACTACTTTCCTTATGACAGCGGCATCGCAGGCGATCACTTTGTGAAGAACCCCGACGGCACTGTCTATAGCGGCGTCGTGTGGCCTGGCCCCAGTGTTTTTCCTGACTTCACTCAGCAGCAGACGCGCGCCTGGTGGGGAACGCTCTACCATCACTTTCACGATATCGGCATCGAGGGCTTCTGGAACGATATGAATGAGCCCTCGATTTTTGATTCACTGACAAAGACGATGCCGCTCGACGTGGTTCACCACATCGATGAGCCTGGATTTATCAAGCGCACGGCGACTCATGCGGAGATTCACGACGTTTACGGAATGGAGAACTCGCGCGCTACGTTCGAGGGCCTGAAAACACTAGACCCGAATCTGCGTCCCTTCGTTTTGACCCGCGCCACCTACGCAGGCGGCCAGCGTTACGCGGCGACGTGGACCGGCGATAACAGCAGTAGCTGGAATCATCTCCGCATGACCACGCCAATGCTGGAAAATCTCGGACTCAGCGGCTTTGCCTTCAGCGGCGCGGACGTGGGAGGATACGCGGGTACGCCGCCGACCGATTTGCTGACCAAGTGGCTGGAAGTTGCGGCCTTTCAGCCTATCGACCGCGACCACACAGAAATTGAAACTGCCGATCAGGAGCCATGGGTGGGTGGACCGCAGCAGGAAGCGATCCGCAGACGCTTTATCGAGACGCGGTATCGCCTGATGCCTTATCTGTACACGCTTGCCGAAGAGGCTTCACGCATCGGCCTCCCGATCGTGCGCCCTCTGTTCCTCGAATTCCCCGATGCCGCGCCAGACCATCATCCGATCGACATCGATGTGAATGCCTCAGGAGAGTTTCTCCTTGGACGCGACCTGCTGATTGCGGCTCCGCCTTTTCCCGATGCGCTAGATCGCTATCAGGTGGAATTCCCTTCTGATGATTGGTATGACTACTGGTCTGGGCAGAAGGTTCAACAACCAGCTCCCGTCAATTCAAGCGCCGGTCCTACGGCGACTGCGATGAATCAAGTCAAGCTCACGACAGTTATCCAACCTGCATTGGATACCCTGCCCGTATTTGTTCGCGGCGGTTCGATCCTGCCTGTTGCTCCGCTGGTCGAGAGCACGAATGAGACCCCGAAGGGCCCGCTCACTTTGCGCGTATATGCAGGGCGCGATTGCGGCGGCACACTCTATCAGGATGATGGAAAGACTTACGCCTATCAGCACGGCGAGTTTCTTCGGATGAAATTCGATTGCCAGATCCGGCCTGACGGCTTCCATCTTCAGGTAAGTCAGCATGAAGGATCTTACGCCGCGTGGTGGAAGGATCTGCGCATCGAAATTTATGGATGGAAGCCCGCGGCGAAAGCGGGCCTCTTGAACAACAAGCGCCTGTCTTCGGCGTTCGCCTCCATTCCAAACGGACTGGTGATCACAGTCCCTGACGATGGCCGCGGAGTCGATCTCCAGCTACGGTAGAGCGCATTGGCAGAGACGCGCCTCAATTGCCGGATTCAGTAAGTGCGCCATCCTTCACACCGCGAACCCAGAGCGCGTTCACATCCTTGCTGTCATGTGCCTCGATCACTGGCGCGCCGGACGGCGTCTTGATGTGAAAGAAATCGGCCCCCTCCACAGCCTGCAGAATAAACGCGGGGCGCGCATCCTCATTGATTGCGGCTATCTCGATGTTGCTCAGCTCAACATTCTTCACATGCCGAAGATAAAAACCTTGTGACGGCATATCGCCGAACATATTCGGTTCAGGGTACTTCTTTTCGTCTTCCGCGGGTTGGACCGCGGCCTGTTCCTTAGTACCGCCGCCGCGGTGTTGAATATAGATATCGTGCAGCTTCAGGTCTCTGATCTCGTATCCCGGCACTCCGCTGATGATGCACCCCAGATGCGATGCGGCGTTAGAACAGACTATGTTGCTCACAATGACGCGCTGCAGCGTGCCGGTTTTGGTTGACTCCGCGGGTCCGCGCAGCCGGCTCCCCAACCGCATAAAGATCGGCGCCGAGACAATGTCGCGCATCGTGATGTTGGTGATGGTCACATCTTCAAGCAACGCGCCGTCTACTGTCTCCAGCGCAAGGCCCTGGCAGCCATCGAAGACGCAATTCGAGATTGTGATGTTCTTAAATCCGCCATTCGACTCGGTGCCCAGCTTGATGCGGCCCGTGTGCGGAACTCGTTCCGAAGGATCGAATTTTTTCCACGTGCCGTCGAGCATGGTGCCTTCCTGATACGCGCCGGTCACGTAGCAGTTGGTGATCTCCAGGTTCTCCGTTGCCCGCGCATAGCCCAATGCAAAGCTGCTCTTTGGAACGATAGCGTCGTCCCACGGCGAATTCACAGCGCAGTTTGACACGTGCACGTTACGACAGCAGTCGATGTCCATGCCGTCGCGGTTCGTATCGATCGTGAGGCCGTCGATGAGCAGGTTGTCAACGGCGGTCGCGAGAATACCGAACCATCCGCCCTTCAGAATCTGAAAGTCCTTCAGCACCACATTCTGGCAGTTCTTGAGGCTGATGGATTTATTCCCAACGCCGCTGGTGCGCCGGCTTGCCGGATTGCGGCTCTCGGGTCCGTTGCTGCGCGTCAGCCCGCGTCCCCAGACGCGCCCGGGGCCATAGATCGAAACATTGTGCAGATTTTCTCCCCAGATGAGGCTGTTATGCCAATGATTGTGGCCGTAGTCCTGGTAGGCCTCCCACGCCTGCACCGGTTCGGGCTCGTCATACCCGCCAGCCTGGCCCTCGGGCAGCGGATCAGCCGCAATGATGACGGCGCCCTGGCCCAGATGGAGCGCCACATCGCTCCTCAGGTGGATGGAGTAGCACAGATACTGCCCTGCTGAGAAATGGACCGTGCCTCCCCCGCTGGCCTCCGCCGCTTCGATCGCGCGATTGATTGCCGGCGTGTCGATTGTTTTACCATCGCCGGTCGCGCCAAATGCCGTCACCTCGAAGATGCCCGCACCACTTTTCGACGGCGGCTCGGCGGCAACAGCCTGTTTACCGTTGCCCACTATCGCACCCATCGCTGCGGGAGCAGCCATGGTCATCGCGCCGGTTACGCCCGCACCCGCCAGTTTCAAAAATTCTCTACGCGCCTTCATCGAATTATTTTCTCCATTCACTTCTTGAGATTACTTAGTAACATTGCGGCTCGTTGTACACAGCTTTACTTCACGCGCAGAAACACCACTCCATGCGGAGGAATCTCGACGGTGTAGGGGTCCTTCATCTTGCCGAGGTCTTTAGCCTGCCAGATATCCCGTACCGCCACCGCTTTGCGGAAACCGAGTTGCTTGAAATCGACGGTCGCCGAGAGCATCGATGGATGCCGATTAAAAATGCCCACGGCCTTTGATCCGTCAGCCAGCGGACGAGCCCAGATCTCAATCGGTCCTTCCGCGCTTACGCGGTCGCCCTGTTTACCGAGACGATCCTGGTCAACAGCGATTACTTCGCGATTCGTCAGCAGCGACACGGTCTCGGGCGTCATGGTGGTGAGGTCATTCCCCGCCAGCAGCGGAGCGGCAAGGATCGCCCACAAACTCATGTGGGTGCGGTACTCGTCTGTATTCATGCCGCCGTTGCCAACCTCGAGCATGTCCGGATCATTCCAGTGTCCAGGCCCCGCAAACTTTGCCAGGCCCGCTTGCCCGAATCCAATTTGCTCCATGCGCGCGTAGTGGTCGGAGATGTCTCCGGTGGTGCGCCATGAATTGCCGCCCACCTCAGTTCCCCACCGCCACACCGCATCGTTCCCGTACTGGCAGAGACTGTAAAGGATCGGCCGCCCTGTCTTCTGCAGAGCGTCGCGCATCCTGGTGTACGCGTCCACCATGATTTTGTTCGCTGCTTCCGGAGTCGGCGCCGCCTTCATCTCGGTGCGCAGCCCGCAAAGGTCGTATTTCAGATAATCAATGCCCCACTTTGCATAGGTGGCAGCGTCCTGTTCTTCATGCCCGAGGCTGCCCTCGAAGCCTGCACAGGTCTTCGCGCCCGGCGAGGAGTAGATTCCCAGCTTCAGCCCTTTGCTGTGAACATAGTCAGCCAGCGCCTTCATATCCGGGAACTTGCTGTTGGTCTGGATATTTCCCTGCGCGTCGCGCTCGCCTTGCCAGGTGTCATCGATATTTATGTAGATATAACCCGCGTCGCGCATGCCGCTCGATACCATCGCATCCGCCTGTTCGCGCACCGTCTTGTCATCGATCTTGCGATGGAAGTGATTCCAGCTGTTCCAGCCCATCGGTGGGGTGACGGCCAGAGTCTGCGCGGAAGCGAAGACAAGCTGGTAAAGCGTAATACAAGCAGTAAATATGCTCGCAGCGACGATGAGAGTAAAACGAGAGTGACGCGCCATGCTAAAGAATCCTCCAGGAGAACCTTGTGGTTAGAAGTGTAACGCCGGGTAGGCTTTCGTTAATGGGCAACGTGCGTAGGGTGCTTGGGTTTCGGGAGTGCAACCGTCGCTCGCTTTGCGGGATTACTTGCCCCGTTGAAATTTGCGGAGGTGACCTCGTAAGAGTAAGTCGTTCCGTTGCTTACCGTCGTGTCAGCGTAGGTTGACGATGTTAGCCCGCGAGCAATTACTCTGAATGAATTAGCGTCGCCCGTCGACCGCTCGACGCTGTAGGTAGCAGCGTTTGGAACGGCGGTCCACGTCAACGCGACCTGCGCATCACCCGTTGTGGCGTTGAGATGCGCCGGCGGTAGTGGAGCTGCTCCATCCGGCAAAAGCCCATAAACACACAATTGCCCGCTTCCGGTGTTCTGTGTTCCAAAGCTGGCGAGGTATACCTTGCCGTTTGCGATGGTCGGCGGCGCCATCTTGGAATAGTTATTGCAGTCGTCGCGCTTTGGGTCCTGGAGAGAGTTCCAAAGCTCATGCATGATGTCGTCCGCATCGTAGGCGTGCAGAACGCCCGGTCGTGACTCATGCCAGGAATCGCCAGTCGCATGGATTGCCGCCCAGACGATTCCATCCTTATTCCCATTTGCCGAGAGCGAGATCATCGCGCCGGGGTGCCCATGATTCTGTTGCGGTCGAATCTGGAATGGCGTCGCATCCAGTTTGTCTCCAGCGAACTTGTAGGCTCGTAGGTGATCCTTTTGGCCCCACATATAGATGAGTCGTCCGTTCTTCGCACTGTTCCAGTACACAATGCTGTGGAGGTGCGAACCGGTCGCCTGGAAATGCTCGACTGCATGCTCGTCACCCAGGTGGCCCATGTGATCCGTATTGACGAGATACAAGACTCCCTGCTTTCCTCCATCCATCACTAACTTCGTCCCGGGCACAAGCACAGCTCCCGACGAGTCGAGATCGGCATCCGTCGAATCAAGATAAGCATGGTTGGTTGGTGTGAACCAGTCCAAGAGCTTTAGGTTTGGGTCGAGCTTGATAAAGCTTTCGCCGAAGTTCACTTTGCCGTCCCAGCTTCCATTGCCAGTTACAAAATATATGTTGCCGTCGCTATCTACAGCGGGAGCTTGTCCAGACTGCCAGATACTGGCTTCTTCTCCGCCAGGCGAGGTGTTGAACACTCCTGTCTGCCGGAGCGACTTCGCGTCGTAGCTGATAAGAAATCCATGATAGGGATCTTTGTCGCAATGCGATGCATAGCCCACGTAGACTTTGCCGCTGGTCAGCAGCAAAGCGGGCCGCTGATTCTGCATGAGCGGATCGAAGGCGGGCGCCGTGATCGTCACCGGGCTTCCTAGGAGATCAACGCCGGTAGCAAGGTCCAGAGCATGCAGGCGCTGGGCAAACCCGGTTCGCAGTTTGGTTAGGGCTACGACATAGAGTGTGTGGGTTTGGGCGTCGATCACCGGCGAACCAATGATGCCCATATTTCCGTTGATGTCGGTGCAGCCGAACTTCCCGTCGAATACACTCGCGGGAGTCCCGAAATTGACATGCCAGAACGGGGCAACGGCATCGGGGTCATTCGCGTCGAAGGCGTAGACGCTGTTATTTACCGTCGTGACGTAGACGACATCATGCGTGCCACCCTCGACCTGCAGGTTGGCTACATAGAGCGGCTGCCCGTAAACCTGATCGTCGACAACCCGTTTGAACAGCATCCCGAAATGCTTCACATTCACGTTGGATGGAGTAAGAATCGTTTCCTTCAGATTCGCTCCGGTGCGGGCAAGGTCGTTGTGTTGCGTCAACACGCTCACCTGAGCGTATCCGGGCACGCCACATGACAGACCTGCAAGCAAACCACTAACGATATAGATACCAAGGCGCTGATGAAATCGGCCAGACCTGCATTTCGGCTCTTGCAGCATCATTTCTCTTCGGCTCCGGTCATTTTATTTCGACGTTTGATACACCGCGGTCATTATATGGACTTCGAAGAAGCAATTTTAGGCCGTCCCGCGCTCCGATACGAACGGCTGTGAAATCGCTGACATCGCTTTTCTCCACATCGAACAATGCGGGACGAACGTATGCCGCCCAATATGCACGTTATGAAGGTCGTGTGCCATCAGCGAATTAGACGGCGCGAAGCCCGGCGACCGGACCATGCTGGACGCGCTGGATCCATTCGTAAGCTCTTTGCAGACTGCTGGAACAGATGCTCCGCGCGGAGTATTCCACGCTGCGGTTGAAGCTGCACAGCGAGGAGCGGAAGCGACCGCCCAGATGATTCCGCGCCTGGGAAGATCAAGCTATCTTGGAGACCTCGTACTCGGTCACCCCGATCCGGGGGCGAAGGCCGTCGCCATCTGGCTGATCGCTATCTCCGAAGCGCTCTTCGCACGTTGAACGCTATCATCGTACCTGGCTCAAAATTTCCGGAGCTCATCCGCCTGTGCTGAAGCCGGCAACGATTCGGATGATCTTGTTTCCACTCAGTCGATCGTTCCATAATTCATTGACCCGACTAAGATAGCTGCCCGAAACATAATTGGTAGATCGCCGGCGAGGCTGTTTTGATGAAGAGACTTCTGTGGCTTCTATGGCTTTGCGCTTTACCGCTCCTGGGCCAGAGCAACAGCGGCGAATTGCACCTGAGAGTGATCGACCCCTCCGGTCATGGGGTCATCGCGGCTATTCATATAGTGAGCGAGGCTAACCAATACAGAGCCAGTTTGAAGACCGGCGCGCAGGGTGAGCTGGATATTGAGCGGCTGCCTTACGGCATCTATCAGCTTCAAATTGAGCGCCCCGGCTTTGCCCCGATATCCGAAACGCTGGCCATGCGCTCTTCGCTTCCGGTAAGGCACACCGTTCAACTGAAGCTCGCGACCGTGACCGAATCGGTAAAGGTCAATACGGCCGCCACGCTGATCGATCCCGATCAGCCGGGCTCCGCCGGCCAGATCGGCTCAGACTTCATTCAGCACCGGCTCGGCTCGATACCGGGCCGCTCCCTGCAGGATCTTGTCAACTCCCAGCCGGGATGGCTGTATGAAGGCAACGCCGTCCTCCATCCTCGCGGTTCGGAGTACCAGACGCAGTTTGTGGTGGACGGCATTCCTCTGACCGACAATCGCTCCCCCAGCTTCGGACCTGAGATTGAAGCGGACGATGTTCAATCGATGAGCATCTACACCGCCGGCATTCCTGCGGAGTATGGCCGGAAGATGGGCGGCGTGGTCGAGGTCAATACGCTGCAGGATACGCAGCCCGGTTTTCATGGCGATGTTGCGCTCTCCGGCGGCAGCTTCGATTCGGCAAGCGCGTTCGCGAAAGCGCAGTATGTATGGGGCAGAAATACCCTCTCCGGCAGCGCCAGCGGCAGCATGACGGACCACTACCTGAATCCCGTCGTTCCGCAGAATTTTTCAAACACCGGCACGCTGGGCGACTTCTCAGGCCGTTATCAGCGCGATCTGACGCAAAGCGATCGCATAAGCCTCAGCGTTCGCCACGAGCTGGCGCGGTATGACCTTCCCAACGAGCAGGTGCAGCAGGCCGCGGGTCAGCGCCAGACGGCAGATGACATCGAGACGATGGGAATCGCCTCGTACGAACACACTTTCTCTTCCAGCACTCTCGCCGATCTTCGCGGCATGGTGCGCGACAACGCGAACGACTTCCGTTCCAATCCTCAATCGACTCCCATCGAGGTCTTCCAGCACAATCGCTTTCGCGAGGGGTACTTCAAGGGAACGGTCACTGCGGCGCGCGGCCGGCAGGAGTGGAAGTTCGGAGTCGAGTCGGACAATACGTTTTTGCACGAAGACTTCCACTCCATCATTACCGATCCCACTCAATTCGACGACGAAACACCGCTTACCTTTGCCTTCGCCGCGCAACGTCCAGACCTGGAGCAATCGGTTTTCGCACAGGATCTGATCCGGCTGGGAAAATGGACGATCGATGCCGGCCTGCGCTGGGATCACTATCAACTGTTGTTGAACAAACAGGCATTCGGTCCGCGCCTCTCGATGTCGCGCTACTTTCCGTCAGCCGATCTGGTCCTGCATTTCTCCTACGACCGGGTTTTTCAGACTCCTTCGTTTGAAAACATCCTGCTCTCCAGCTCAACCGCAGTCGACTCCCTTAATCCAACCAATTTCCTCCGCTTGCCGGTGCAGCCCTCGGAAGGGGACTATTACGAAGGCGGACTGACCAAGGCATTCCTGGGAAAGGTCAAGCTGGACGTCAACTACTTCCGCCGCTTCGTGAACAACTATGCGGATGACGATCAGATCGACAACACCACCATCAGCTTTCCCATCGCCTTCCGGAAATCCATCATCTATGGCGCCGAGGGTAAACTCGACGTTCCGGACTGGCATCGTTTCTCAGGTTTCCTGAGCTACTCCTACACCGTTGGAAATGCCTGGTTCCCGGTAACCGGAGGGCTCTTCCTGGGCGACGCTGCGGCAGCCGCGGAAACGCAGCTCACCGGCCACTTTCCGGATTCGCAGGACCAGCGCAACACCGTTCGGGGGCGGGTTCGCTATCAGGTACAACCGCGGTTCTGGATCGCAGGGGGAATTCAATATGACACCGGGCTGCCTTTCGACTTCGACGGCGATCCGGCGACGGTGCTCGCGGAGTACGGCCAACAGGTGCTGGACCGCATCAACTTCGCGCGAGGACGTATCTATCCTTCGTTCCAGGTCAACGCTTCAGCAGGCGCCGATCTGTACAAGTCCGAGCGCCTGACAACCCGTTTTCAGGTGGACGGACAAAACCTGACCAATGTCCTGGATGTCATCGACTTCGGCGGCCTCTTCTCCGGCAACGCGATCGGCCCATCAAGGAGCTTTGCACTGCGCCTGACGGCCAGCTTCTAAACGCGGCTGAAGACCCGAAGGGGGCGCGAGTTGCTGAGTGGCGGCTCGCAAATCTCAATCAACCATTACCCGGCATCGTCTCCAGCACGATAGTTGCAAAGACGACCGCAGTATTGTTTTGAACGGCTGTACATTGCTCAAATCTTTTCCTCTTCGTTTCAACTCGTCTCTGTGTTATCAACGAAACTATTGATTAACAGTTTGTAATCTTTGATTTGAGGGGAAAATGCCCTTTTTTTTCCGGAAATCGCTCATTATCTCCGTCTTCTTTTGCACTTTCGCCGCGGCGCAGACTCCCGATACGGCAAGCCTCGCAGGTCAAATCCAGGACCCAACCCATGCCGCGGTTGCAGGGGCCTCGGTCTCGATCACCAATGAGCTCACCGGACTGAAGCGCTCGACTCAGACCGACGAAAAGGGCGAATTCTCGCTGACCGGGCTGCCCATTGCAGGCACATACAACGTTGAGGGTTTCAAGCTAGGATTCGCCCCCGCTGTGATGAAGCACATCTCGCTCGCGGGCGGTAGCGCGGCCAATGTGATCGTGACGCTGAGTATTTCCCCTGCGGACACGACCATCAAGATCGAAGGAACGGCGACGGACGCCAGGATCGATGAGCCGCAGATTGGAGACCTGCTTGCTTCGAACCAGATAGAAGAGACACCGCTGCTCAACCGGCGGATCACCTATCTGCCGCTGCTCAACGCGGCAAACCGGCCCGCGATCAACCAGGGCGACGTTTTCATGAACCAGGACCTGTTCACCACCAACGGCGCTGGGCGGCGGCAGACATGGTTCGAGGTGGATGGCGGCAATGCAATCGATAGCTGGGGACGCCAGACCATCTTCACGAATATCCCGGAGGATGCTGTTGACGAAATGTCAGTGCTGACCAGCGCCTTTTCCGCCGAATACGGCGGCAGCACGGGCAGCGTGATCAACATCGTCACCAGGTCCGGAGGCGATCAACTCCATGGCGACGTCCTCGAGCTCTACCGGCCGTCAGGAACCGAGGCCAAGCTCTCAGGCTTTCAGGCGTCGAAGGCGACCAGCGGCAATGAGATCAGTAACGATAGTCTCGCGCAGACGGCTGCCTCTCTTTCCGGGCGGCTGCTGAAGCTTCATCCCACACACTTTTTCCTGGCCGGCGAGTTCAGCCAGCAGAATCGCGCCTCACCGGTCACGTCGCCTCTCGCTCCCGGCAATTTCGTCGGGCATTACCGCGATCTGCTCGGATCACTTCGACTCGACCGGCAGATCAGCCAGAAGAACAATGCGTTCTTCCGTGGCGCCGCCGACGGTTTTTATGACACGAACCCGAACGGAATTGTTGGTGGATCAACATTGCCAACCGTAGCGCGGACCTTCCGCAGACGCACCTACACGGGGGAACTGGGTGACACTGCGATCCTGACTCCCACCCTCGTCAACAACCTGCGCCTTCAATTCCAGCTGGCCTCGCCGATCACCGAATTCGACCCGGCCATTTACGGGACGCAGTTTGTGGTGCCCATTGCCGGCGCGCAGACCTTCACCTCAGGAACGTCGCAGTCCGCGCTGCTGATGAATCATCAATATGAGATCGGTGAAACGCTCTCCAACACGCTCGGCAAGCACCAGGTGGTGGTCGGGGGAGACTGGATCCGCGCACACACCGGCGGCGACAGCAAGGAGTTTGGCGGACCGATTTACCTCGGACAATTCACCTACAAGACGTGCTCGGAGAGTGTGGCCTCGTGCGAGAGCGCGGCATATCTGGATAACATCGCCAACGTGGCCACGTATCAGCAGAGCTACGGAAATGCGAATTACACCGTCGATGACAATCTCTTCGCCCTCTTCGCGCAGGATGACTATCGCGTGTCGCGCCGGCTGGTGATGAATCTCGGGCTGCGTTACGAGCAGCAGACCTTTACCGATTCCCGCACCGACTTCGCACCCCGCGTCGGCCTGGTCTATGACCCATCCGAAACCGGGAACACGGTCGTTCGCGGCGGCTTCGGCATTTACTACTCGCAGATCGTGGATAACTCCGAGGCCAACTATGCGCTCACCGGCCCCACGGGTGTCTTCAACTACAGCGCAACGCCGGGCCAGGTCGGATTTCCGGCCAGCATCGCCGCTGCGCCGCTACCCGCCTTTCCTGCCGGCGCAGTCGAACCCCTGCGCAGCCTCTACATTCGCCCTGGGAACAGCGCGTACCTGAATCAGTTCTTTCCAACATCCACGCTCCTCGGCTACCCGAGTTCCCTGCTGAACTCTTATTCAGAACAATGGACGGTAGGCGTGGAACAGCATCTCATGCGGGACGCCGTGTTGAGCATCGACTATGTAGGAACCCACACCGTTCATATCAATCGCCCGCTCGATGTCGATCCCCCCACATCCTTCCTTCGCACCGCGCAGGGGCAGACGCGTACCGCCCAGGCGGCTAATTGCACGCGTCCTTACTGGATCTACTGGTACCAGCAGAATGGAACGATGTGCAATCCGGCAAAGGCCAGCAGTCCTGAGCCGCCCTATAGCGTCATCCAGAGCGACGTAAATAATGGCTACCTGCACTACAACGCACTGGATGTGAACCTGCGGCAGAATTTTGGCGCGAAAGGGATGCTGCTGGCCAGCTACACATGGTCCCATGCAACGGATAATGTGGATCCCGACGCCACCAGCCAGAATCCAAACGACCCGAGAATGCCCGGAGATCCCGAACGCGGCAACGCTCTTTACGATCAGCGCAATCGCTTCGTTCTAAGCGGCTACTATGTCGCGCCCCTGAAGATACAGGCGGGCGGCATCGTCAGCGTGGCCGGGGGGCTTCCTTATAACCTCACCACGGGAACCACGAATAGCGGGGACACCGGGGCGACGACCGATCGGCCTGTGATTAACGGCGTGGTTGTGGGTCGCAATACCGGCCGCGGAACTTCTGTTTATTCTTTCGATCCGTTCGTGGCCAGGGATTTTCCGCTCTTTACAGAAGCAGTTCACCTGAATCTGCGCGCCGAGGCCTTCAACGTCCTCAACCACGCCAACTTCGTAACCTTCAACGGCACCTACGGCAATAGCGCGACGGCTCCCGCCACGCTCGGCACGCCCAGCGTCGGCATCACCGCGCAGTTGCCCCCGCGCGAGCTGCAATTCTCCGCGAGGATCAGCTTCTGATGTGGGGCTCGCAGTGTCCGCGCATTTTTCGATATTCAGGTTTTGTGTTGCTGGCGGGAATGTTGGTCTGCGCTGCGCTTCTGCATGCGCAAACCAATGCGGGCTCGCTTTACGGCAGGGTTTCCGACGCCCAGGGGCGAGCCGTCGCGGGGGCCATCATCACCGTGCGGAGCACAGACCTGGCATCGGCACGCACCGCCGTGGCAGACGCTGGCGGTCGCTTCGAACTCGCCGGGCTCGTGCCGGGCGCATACACCGTTGAGGCTCGCGCAGGAGAGCTGCTGCTCCGGCATGCTGTTCGCCTGAACATCGGCCTGGGAAGCAGCACGCAGGTCGACGTCCGGCTCGACGTCGCCACGCTGCGTCAGACCGCTCGGGTCAGGGCGCGGGGCGCAACCTCCGAAGGCAACACGGTCGCGCCGCCCATCAACCGGAGCGAGCCCTCGGTCAGCAACTTCTTCCCCGGAATTGTGGTCACCTATCTGCCGAACCGGGATCGGGACATAAGCCAGTTCGCTCAGCTCTCCGCAAATGCGCATGAAAGCTCTGACGGCGACGGCGTGATCGTCGATGGCCAGCGTGCAACGGCGCTGGTGACCGAGGTGGATGGCGCAGACCTCAGCAGCCCTCTGTTCGGCGGCGTTCAGGACGCGGAGAATCGCAGCTTCCTGTTGCCGCAGACGGTCATCCGCGAGTTTCAGATGGTAAGCTCGGGCGCGGCTGCGGATGTAGACAGGACCAATGCGGGCCTGGTGAATGTGGCGACAAAAGAGGGATCAAACAAATTTCACGGCGAGGCCTTTTACACCGGACGCCCGGCGACGCTCAGCTCCGCCGATGCCTTCGGCCACTCTCTCGACAACTTTCAAAGCACCTATGGCGGCTCCTTTGGCGGACCTGTCCGCAAAGATCGATCCTTCTTTTACGCGGGTTATGAGCAGGACTTTCTTCACCTGCCGACCTACGCGGAATTTGCGCCTCAGGCCTCGAATCTCTCGATCCCCGGAACCCTGAGCGCGATGCAGGGGCAGATCGTGGAGCACAATACACCGCTGGCTCTGTTCGGCCGCCTCGATCAGGTCCTCAATGCCGCCAATACACTCAACCTGGAACTCGCAGGCAATCGCATCCGTGCCTCAAACCTGGGCGATGGGCTCTCGCGCAGCCTCGCTGTGCAGTCTAACTCCTCCTCTTTGGGCGGCCAGAGTATTTTCGGCAGAGCAGGCCTGGCGACCGTGCTCGATGCGCGCACCATCAATCAGGCACTCATCGCATGGTCTTCCGACCATCGTGCTACGACGCCGAACTCCACAGCGCCCGAAATGTTCGTCAACGGCTTCGGCATTCTCGGAGGAGATGCGCTCGGGCCTCACCTCTATACCTCGCAGCATCTTCAGCTCGCGGATAGCCTCTCGATCAGCCGCGGCCCAAGCCTCTTCACACTGGGAGCGTCGTTCCATCACCAGCCGGCCTACGAAGAGCGCGAAGAAAATCTGAATGGGCGCTTCGATTACAACTCGCTCGCCGATTACCTGAACAACCATCCTCGCCGGTTTCAGCAGACATTCATCATCGGCGACACTCGCTATCGCGGTACGATCCACGAGCTGGGCCTCTCCGCAAATGCGCGGCTGGAGCTGCGACGAGACCTCACTCTGACCGCGGGCCTGCGCTGGGACGCGCAATGGAATCCCCAGCCGCCGAGCCCGAATCCGGCGATAACGCAGACACAGAAGATCCCCAACGATCTGCTTCAGTGGCAGCCTCGTCTCGGTCTGGCCTGGAATCCACTTGCAAAGACGGTTGTCCGGCTCTCCAGTGGAATTTATGCCGCACCCACCCCGGCTACGTTCTTTCACCGCGTCATCGCGGACAATGGCCTCGAGACCGTCGCCGCCGACAGCTACTTCGATCCGCAACTCCTCGCTCTCACCGATGCATTTTCCCCATCGCCCCACGCGCTCCCTGCGGTGCCCGCCGGTCTTTCCACACCGTCAGCGCTTGTGGAGGGCATCGCACCCGGATTCCGCAACCCGGATTCCTTTCAGGCATCGGCAAGCGTCGACCAGGAGCTGCTGCCGAAACTGACTCTGAGATCCGGCTACCTCTACGCAAGCACATGGAATCTTCAGCAGGCGATCGACGAGAACCTCTACGCGCCCACGTTCAATGAGGCTGGTGTTCCTGTCTTCCCCACCGTGCGTCCCATCGCGGGCGTGGGACGGCTGCTCGTCAACCAGCCGACAGCGCATTCGTCGTACGACTCGCTGACCGTCTCCGCCATCTCGCAGATATCCCGGCGTTCGCAACTCACCGCCAACTACACTCTTTCTCAGACGCACGACAACAATTCGAACCTGGGACCGTACGGCATTGCTTCGACGCTGAATCCCTTCGATCCGGCTGCGGACAAAAGTTATTCCAACCTCGACATTCGCCATGTATTCAACGTAAATGCGATCTTCAATCTGCCCGTCGGCTTCAAACTGAATCCTCTGCTGCTGGCGCATTCCGCGCCGCCGTATACCGGCATCGTCGGCTTCGATACGCAGAACGATGCCAACGACTTCAACGACCGGGCGATCGTGAACGGAAAAGAGACGACGAGAAACAGCTTCCGCGAGCCGGCTTTTGCCGATCTCGACCTGCGCGTCGTGAAGGACTTCACCCTGAAGGGCGAAGGCCACCATCTCGACCTTTTCATGGATGCTTCAATCTGCTGGGAGCTTCCAATCGCAACTTCGGATCGGAGCAGGTTAGTTTTTACGGCACGCCCGCAGCTCCCGTCTACTCGGCTGGCCAGGCCCTCTTTGCTCCCGGCGCTTCCAGGATCGGTGGCCCGTGGGAAATTCAATTCACTGCACGGCTGGTTGCTTTCTAAGCTCTACGCGAACGCCCATGCGGACATCTGAGCCGTCTGCCATCTCGATCGATTTGCTCTTTAAAAGATCAGCCGCAGTGCAAATTGAATCTCTCGCGGCGTGCCCGTGCCGATCGGGGTGGTGCTTGCCGTCGATACCTGCGGCTCAATGCTCGCCGGCGAGGTCGGAGTTGCCGGCAGCCAGATTTCTTCCAGCGGAAGACTGTATTGGGCGCGATTGAAAAGGTTGAATGCCTCGCACCTGAATTGGAGTTGCACGCGCTCTGTGAGTGGAATGCGCTTGGAGACACCGAGATCGGTCTGCCAGAGGTCCGGTCCGCGAACGATATTCCGCGGCGTGTCGCCGTAGCTGTCCGGGTCGGTCACTGCGGCAAAGGCCGCGGGATTGATCCAGTTACTCGTTGTCCCGCTGATCCGTCTCCCCCCGAGTGGAGTAAGCGAAACCCCGGGAACCAGATTCGGACGCGCATTGGTTGTATAGCCGGTGGCGATCGACGAACTGGGCCGGGAATAAGTGATGTTGAGCGGGGTGCCAGTACGCGCCGCGACGATGCTCGTCACGCTCCAGCGGCCGAGGATCGCGCCGGAGATCCCGGGCTGCGAAAGAAAGGGCCTTCCCGGACCGAAGGGAAGCTCGTAGACGGCGTTGGCATTGATGACTTGGCGTGCGTCGAAGTCTCCGGAGCTGCGCTCGCACGGCATGCAGGCGGGGTTCTGTGGATTGTCGGAATCCCCGCCGCCGGGCGCATCCTGGTCGATCTGGTGTGAGTACGTGTAGTTGGCGGAGAGCAGTAAACCATTCCTGAAGCTGCGCTGCAGGCTCGCGACAAAGCCGCTGTAGGAGCTGCTGTTGTTGTTGCCCCTCCACCTTACCTGGCCAAAGGTTGGATAAGGACGCAGACCGGTGGCCGGATCGATGAGGTTTACGTAGGACGTGATCAGGATATAAGTGCCCTTGCTTCCCACATAGGAGAGTGTGCCCACCATGTCGTGCGGAAGCGCCCGCTGAACCGAGAGCCCCCACTGGCTTACATACATGTCCTTCCGGTTGCGGTCGGCGGCATTGGCAGACAGGGTGCCGGGGCCGTTCAGAAACGGCGTAATGGGATAGGAGAGATCGGGGGTTGATTTTGTGCTGAGCGAATACGCGCCAACCTCGTTCTTGATGGGAACGTTCTGGTCATCGAGCTGTCCATCGCCGTGATAAAGCCCGAAACCGGAGCGGATGACGGTCTTCCCGCCGCCCAGAGCCGAAGGCGCCCACGCCACGGAAACCCGTGGGTCCACATCGAGCGTGTTGGGATTTCCGAAGCTGGCTCCCACGCCGCAGTAGCCCGCAGCTCCGCAACTGGCGAAGTCGAACGGAATTGCCTTCCCGTGAACCTCGTGAAAGATGTTGTAAAACGAGTAGCGGACGCCAAGATTGAAGGTGAGGTTCGGACGCGCCTTCCACTCGTCCTGGGCATAGGAATATATCTCCGTTTTGCGGAGGCCGTTCACCGGCAGCGAGTCGTTATAAGTGGCGGAACTGACCGAATTGGCAAGAAAACTCGCGAGAGATGAGTAGACGACTGTTCCGTTGGCCGTATTTCCCTGGTCCAGTTGTATGCGGCGGACTTCCACACCGAACTTCAGCGTGTGCGCAGATCGCACCATGGTCAAGTTGTCGATCCCAGAGAAAGAGTTGCCCACACCGGTCGTGAACTCGTTGTTCGAGAGGGTGGTGAAACCGGCGACGGCGATCGAGTTCGGAAGATTCGAGAGTCCCTGATTAGTCGTGAACACAGTGCTGCGATTGAAGCCGAACTTCGCCTCATTCACCAGCCGGGGCGAGAAGATGTGCAGCTCTTCCAGTTCCCCGTTCACCGGCCGCGATGTGGTGAGCGTCCGGTCGTTCAGACTGTCGGCGGGGACATCGCTGTACGCCGCGTCAAAGCTGAAGCGGAGATAAGCGGTGTCCGCCTCCGAAAAATGCTGATCGAGGCGCAGCATCGCGGAGTCTTCGTGATCGAGTTGCCGCCCCGAGCCGCTGAACTGATCGACGTCTGTGGCGTAGGGGGTCAGGCCCCTCGTGGGATAGGCGGCGACAATTGGCGCCAGCGCTGGATTGGTTGCGGCGACCTGGGCTGCGAATTCGGGGCTCGGGACGAATCCGGAAAGCGGCTGACCGTAACTCTGACGCAGACCCTCATAGGTGAAGAAGAAAAAGCTTCGGTCGCGGACAAGCTTGCCGCCAAGGTCGCCACCAAACTGATTCAGCCGAAATGGGAGCCGGGTCGAGAGGATCGGCTCACGGGCATCGAAGATGTCATTGCGGAAGAACTCGAACAGGCCGCCATGCAACGTGTTCGAGCCCGCCTTCGATGCCACGTCCACCTGCCCCCCCGGTGTGCTCCCATTTTCGGCTGTGAAAAGCATCGTATCGATTCGAAACTCCTGAATGGCGTCAGTGGGAATGGCCAGCCGGACAAAGCTCTGCTGCGCCTGGTTCACGATGTTGGTGGCGTCGATCCCGTCAAATGTAAAGTTGTTGTCGTCCAGGCCACGGCCCGCAAAGCGGATGCTGCGCTGGTTGCTGCCTCCGGTATCCACCGCGCCCGGCGCGAGCGCGGTCAGGGTCGACCAGTTTCTGCCGTTCAGCGGCAGCTCCTCCACCTGTTCGGGTTCGGTGCGCGCGCCCAGCGTGGCCGTGGTTTGGTCCAGCTGCGAGCCGCGCCCCGAGACATTCACCTGCTCTGCAACTCCGCCCACTGCGAGCGCAATATTCAGCGTCTGCGTGTGTCCGACGGTCAGCTCCAGATTCTCCAGAATCGTCTGCCTGAAGCCGGCCGCGGAACAGGTCACACGATAAAGGCCGATGGGCAGCGATGGAATGTCGAATGTACCGTTTGAGGAGGACAGAGTCTCTCGAATCAGGCCCGTTGAGGTCTGCAAAGCGGTGACGCGCGCTCCCGGAAGCCTCCTGCTGGAACCGTCTGTAACCGTTCCGCTCAAGCCTGCCCGATCCACCTGCGCGAGACAGGCATTGCCGGCAATAAGACAGGCAAGCAGGATTACCTGAATGGGCGGAATTCTTACAGAGCATCTCAGGATCGGCATCGTCCTCATTTCAATAGAGTAATTGGGAGAGATAATGTATCTGCGAGAGCGGGTACATGAATTTTTCATAACAACTTTGCAACGTAGCGAAACGATCGTATCGAGGTTCGAGTTGGAGCTGAAACACCTGAAATCGTTCGTCGCCGTAGCGGATCATCTGAGCTTCGTGCGCGCTGCCGGCGAGCTTCATATCTCCCAACCGGCCTTGACCGCTCAGATAAAAAATCTGGAAGAGGAGCTTGGAGTCCAGCTCTTTAGCCGCAATCGCCGCACTGTCCGCCTCACCGATGTCGGCGCGATATTTCTCGCTGAGGCGAGGGCGACGTTGAGCCGCGCGGCGCTGGCGGTGGAACGCGCACAGAGAGCGGCTCACGGCGAGATTGGGACCCTCACCATCGGTTTTGTTTCTTCCGCGGCGCTCGAAATTGTTCCGGGTATTGTCGTTGCATTCAGAACGAAAAACCCGGGCGTCTCCCTCGATCTGATCAACCTCCGCACCACCGGCCAGGTCAAAGGCCTGATTGAAAAATCGATCGACATCGGATTCCTGCGCTTGCCGTTGTCGCATGATGAGCTGAAGATCACAGTCGTTCATCGCGAGAGGTTTGTCGTCGTGCTGCCGCGAGGACATCGGCTCGCGCGGGAACAGCGGTTGAGGATCGCTCAATTGCGAAACGAACCCTTCGTCGCATATGGCCGGCGTTGGGCTCCCGGGTTCTTCGATTCGGTCGTGCAGCTCTGCACACGCGAGGGTTTCAGCCCCAATATCGTTCAGGAAACCGGCGAAATGTATACCGCAATCGCGCTGGTCGCGGCCGGAGCCGGTATCGCTATCCTGCCGAGATCGGTTGTGCTCGCCCAGTCAGGCAGAGTGATCATGAAGCCGCTGCCTCTATCCGCAGGCCTCTCGGAGATTGCGATTGCCACCCGAGCCGGTGATCCGTCGCTCCTCGTTCGCTCGTTTGTCGCTCTTGCCGCCGGATTCTGCAGGAAACCCCGATAGCTTATCTTTGATGGCAGCAGCAATCGTCCTGAAGCAATGCCCCGCTGATAACCCCGTTCTATTACTGAGTTCCGATCATACGATTGGACCGATTACTGTCTTTCTCCTTCTAATAGTGAGTGACAGCAAGTGCGATTCTCGGAATGGATTCGGAACGCACAAGACTTAGAACGGACAAGAGAAGGAGATAAGGCAATGAGCGATCAGAATGAGGAAAATCTCACCGTTGATGGATTGTCAAGGCGCAGCTTCTTAGGCGTTGGATCGGTGGCACTGGCGGCGGTTGCGGCAACAGGATTTACAGCCCACGCGCAGGAACGCGAGGATACAGCCAGAGCCGAAGGCGACCACTCCTCAAGTAACCCGGGCCCGGAAAACTCCGGGCTCCTCCAGGAAAACCCGAACACCGATACGCCTCCTCCCACGGACCACGGTGATATCGGACCGGTGTGGTATTCGTTCGACCTCTCGCGGAAACGCGTCGAAGAGGGCGGATGGACCCACCAGGTAACGCAACGGGAGCTGCCCCCTTCGAAAGATCTGGCCGGCGTAAACATGAGATTGACGGCCGGCAGTTTTCGCGAACTGCACTGGCACACGGCCGATGAATGGGCCTTCATGGAGTATGGAAACGCCCGCGTCACCGTGCTGAATCCAGACGGCACCATGTTCATCGACGACGTGGCGCAGGGAGACCTGTGGTTCTTCCCGGCAGGCTTCCCGCACTCGATTCAGGGACTGGGCCCCGATGGGTGTCAGTTTCTGCTGGTCTTCAATGAGGGCATGTTCTCGGAAGACAATACATTTCTGATCTCGGAATTCGTTGCGCATACGCCGCCGGAAGTTCTGATGAAAAATTCGCGGCTTTCCCGAGCCGACATCGCGCGGCTTCCCAAAGAGCAGTTATATATTTTCCCGGCAGCTTTGCCCGCTTCGCTGGATGCCGATCGCGCATCCATTGGCGGGGCGAGCGTTCGCGCGCCGCAGCAGTACACCTTCAAAATGGCATCGATGGCTCCCACGGTGAAAAGCGCAGGCGGTGAAGTCCGGATCGTGGATTCAAGCAATTTCCCCATCAGCACCAGCATCGCGGCCGGATTGGTCAGGCTGAGACCCGGCGGCATGCGCGAACTACACTGGCACCCCAACGCCTCCGAATGGCAGTTCTGGCTCGCGGGCACAGGGCGCATGACGATCGTGATGCCGGAAGGAAGAGCCCGCACGATGGATTTCCACGCGAACGATGTAGGCTTTGTTCCCGCCGTTGCGGGGCACTACATCGAGAACACCGGCAACAGCGACGTGCTGTTCCTCGAGATGTTCAGGGCTCCCCGATTTATGGATTTCTCCTTGAATAACTGGATCAGACGCATGCCGCCGGAAATGGCGACGGCCCATCTGAACCTCGACGCGGCAACGCTTAAAAAAATTCCTTCGGAAAAACAGGAAATCATCGCGGGATGAGCTGCGGCTTGTTCGTGGCGGCGCGGAATCCTGAGTCGGCAAGGGTTCCGCGCCGCGCGCTCAAGTTTTCCTTCTGAAGAACGGAATTGGAAGGGCTCGCTCATCATCTGAACTTTGCAACGCGGCTCGAATCCTGCGGCGAAGTCCGCCGTCCATATGCGTCGAAAATATAAAGGCCTGTCAGCGGTCGGTGTGGCTATACCGTCGCAGTCTTTAGCCGCCTGCCGAGTTGCAATCCGATCAGCATCGTTCCGATAGCCAGCACCAGGTAGATCACGGACGTCGCGCTGATGCAGCGCCCCATCCCGAAGTGCTGCGCTCCAGCGGCAATGGCAATTGGCGCAACTCCACCGCCGAGCCATCCCAGCGAATTCATCGTGCCCGCTGCAATCCCGCGATTGCTGGCCGGCACCACATCATAGAGCGATGCCCACATGTTGGCGTCGTACAGTCCCTTCGAGAATCCGAAGCCGATCATTCCGGCGATCAGCCCGGTGGTGCTTGAGGCACTCCCTACAAGGAAAAGAAACGGCACCCCGAGCAGAAGACCGCATGCCTGGACGATCTGGCGCCCCCCGCTCCTTCGCGCCATAGCGTAATCTCCAAGGAAACCGCCCAGCAGGACCCCCACCACCGAAGCCGTCTGCAGGTACGCGGTACTGCTGAATCCCGCCTGGCCGAGATTCATCCTGAACTTCGTGAAGAGGAATGTGGGCAGCCACGTCAGGAAAACCATTGCGACAAAATTGGCGCCGACAAAGACTGCAATCATCGCGTCTGCTTCCTGAATCTTCAAAACGTCCAGGAGATCCCGTCCGAAGTTTTTCGGTTCAACATCTGCGCGTGTTGCCGCGGGTGGCTTGCGCATCATCGCCGAGAGAACAATGGCGAGCAGTATGCCGAACGCTCCCAGGAAGAAGAAGGATGCCCTCCACCCATGCTGCTCCGCCAACAGCCCGGAAATGGATCCGCCCGCCACCGTGCCTGCGTACACGCTGGACTGGTGGATCGCCATCGCGCGAGACCGGCTCTGCGGGCCGTGGTAAATGCCGATCAGCGACATAGCGGCAGGAAAGTAGAATGCCTCGGTGAATCCTCCCAGCGTACGAAACAGCACCAGGCTTTCATAACTGTGGCATCGGCCTGTCGCCGCAGTCACCACCGACCAGAAGATCAGAGCGCCCAGGACCACTGCTCGCGGCGAAATGCGGTCCGAAAGCCAGCCGGCGAGCGGCCCGGCAATAGCATACACCCACATGAACGACGAGGCTACGATGCCTAACTGGATGTCGCTGAGGCGCATCTGCGCACGAATCTGCGGCAACACGGAAAAAATAGCCTGCCGGTCTGCATAGTTGCAGAAGCAGACAAGCCACAACATCCCGACCAGCCACCAGCCGTAACGAGACTTCATGTCAGACTCTGAGTCCCCCATTGTCAATGTAGGGCATCCCGCCGTATCCGCTCTTTGACGAGCAGATTTCAAAATATTACATATCGTCTCAAAAAGCATTGTCTGCGATGAAATTATGGTTCAGAATATGAGTTGTTTGTGCAGGTTATTGGAGCCTTAAATGCAGATTGCTCGTCCCCTGAGAGGGATTGTTCCGCCACTGATCACCCCGCTCAGCGGCCCCGACACGCTGGACGTCACCGGACTGGAGCGGCTCATCGACCACCAGCTGGAAGGCGGAGTGCACGGCCTCTTTCTCCTTGGCACAACCGGAGAGGGCCCCTCACTGGCCTACGAACTCCGGCGCGAGCTGATCCGGCGCGTCATCGAGCGCGTTGCGGGGCGGGTGCCCGTGCTCGTCGGCGTCACCGATACCGTGTACTCCGAAACGCGCAGAATGGCTGACTTCGCCGCCGCTTACGGCGCCAGCGCCATCGTGATTGCACCGCCTTACTACTTCAGCTCCAGTCAGACGGACCTTCTGCGGCTCGTGCGGAAGCTGGCGAAGGACTGCGAGCTCCCGATCTTCCTCTACAACATGCCCGACATGACCAAGATGATCTTCGAGCCCGAAACCGTCGCCGAAGCAGCGAAACTGGATCGGGTTTGTGGACTGAAAGACAGCTCGGGCGATCTCGAATATCTGACGCGGGTGGTGGAAATCATGCGCGATCGACCGGATTTCACCATCCTGGTGGGGCCGGAAGAGCTTCTTCGCGAAGGCATGCGGCTCGGAGTCCACGGCGGTGTCCACGGTGGCGCAAACATTTTTCCCCGCCTCTATGTCGATCTCTATAACGCCTGCCTCGAGCAGCGACGAGGCTCGCATCGAAGAGCTGCACACCCAGGTGCTGTCGCTGGGTAGCGCGGTCTACGACTCCAGGGATAGGGAGTACCGTTACATCCGCGGAATCAAGAGTGCGCTCTCGATTCTCGGCATTTGCAATGACATCACCGCATGGCCGTATCAGCCTGCCGGACCCACGCTGCGCGCCTCCATCGCCGATTATTTGCATCGGCATTTCGCCGTTCAGGTATAAAGGAAACGGATTTATTGCGCCGCATGTTGAAAGAGTCGAAAAAGAAACCCAAGCGCATGGCCGTCAAGGCAGCCCCGTCCTCTTCATCGGATGACGGACAGTACGCTTCGCGGGCCGTGGCCAAAGCGTTTGCGCTCCTGCGCATCCTCGGCGAGTCTGACGAACGCCACTCGCTCAGCCGCCTTGCCGAAGACGTGGACCTCACCAAGAGCTCTACTTTCCGCCTCCTTCAAACCCTGCAGACGCTGGGTGAGATCAGGCAGGACGAGGATGGCCGCTATACCCTGGCGAGAGAAAACCGCTCGAGCCGCTATGCGCAGATCGCCTCTGTCCTTATTCCCATCGCGCGCGAGCCCATGCATGAGCTGCTCATGCGTTTCAAGGAAACGGTAAACCTGGCCATGCTCTTTCCCAATCACATTGAAGTGATCAGTGTGATGGAGAGCCCGCAGATCGTGCGCATGGCGAACACCGTGGGCCGCATCCTGTCGCCGCATGCCAGCTCGCTAGGAAAGGCTATCGCCGCTCACCAGCCTGAAACGATCGCGCAGCACCTTTTCATAAGCTACGGTCTGCCGCGTTTCACCCCAAATACGATGACGGACGAAGTTCTGCTCGCGCGCGAGTTCCAGCAGATTCGCGAGCGCGGCTATTCGACGGAAGACGAAGAGTCCGTGATGGACGGCTGCTGCTTCGGTGTTCCGATTTTTCTCGACTCGAGCGCTGCCGTGGCTGCGATGAGCATCTCCATGCCGAAGTCGCGCGCGCTGCCAGAAGAAGAACGCAAGCACCTTACAACGGCTGTGCGGCAAAGCGCCGCAGGCATCTCCCGCCAGCTCAAGCAGGCGATGATCCGCAGCCGCTAGCGACCATCACTGTCGGGAATCAGCCATACTTCGGCTACCTGCAGGCCGCGTCCTCCGCCGCCTACACCCGCAGGCCGCGTCCATTTCAGGTCCAGCTTTCCTCCCGCCGTCGTTGATTGCGGGATATCGAACTCCAGCGTCTCCGGATTCTCCTTCCGGCGAAGAGGCGCGTGGATCTCTACCGAGTCGTTGGCCACGAGGCGAATCGGCAGCGTGTAGTCTTCTCCACCATAGGTCACGCGCAGCCGGTAGTGCCGCTTCGGGTCGAGATCCGGATAGACGAGCTCGATCGGCGTGTCATACAGCGTCTCCGCATAGGTGATTGTGGAAATCCGCAACCCGTCGTCGGGCACCTTGTCCGCGATGCCGTTCACCGTCGTCGCATAGAGCTGCGGATCGAGGCGCGAGCCGGCTCCGAGTACCAGGTGCGGCTCATGTGAGGGGTTGCCCAGGTCGTCGTAGAAGCCCCCGGGGCCGGCATCCTCGTAGCGCAGAATCCGACCCAGCTCACTCTGCTGTTCGGCCTCGCCCGGCAGTTTTTCGATACGCTTGAACTGCTTCTCCATCCACGCGCTGTTGTTCAGGTTCACATCCACGCGGTCCAGGTTCGCTCCGCGCTCAATGGCGGAGGCGCCATACTTCACGACGCTGAGTTGAATGCCGATGTTGTGAAACAGCTCGTCGGCGAGCATGAAGATATGCTGCCGCAGGTCCGCCGCAACTGGCGCCTGTGATGGATCGAGAGCCTGGCGCGCATCGCACATTGCCTTCGCCGCGCCGGTCTCAGGCGCCAGCCGCAGCGCCGCCATGGCTCTCTGCTGCTGGGCAGTCTCTGCGATCAGCCGCGACCGGATATAGGCGTCATAATATGCGCGGTACAGAGCCATCTCGAAACGCCAGTTCTCGCGCTGCGCCGGGCTGGCCGCCTGCTCCATGGTCTGGAACTGCAGCAGCGTTGCATCCACGCTCGCATGCGTCAGCAGCGGGCCCTCCCAGTTCCGCTCCAGCGCCATCAGTCCGTCGGCAAACACTCCGCCGTCCAGCTTACCGATACGCGGGCCGAGGAAGAAGCGGGCATAGTCGCGCAGCGTCTCCATCGGGTTTGTCGCTGCCGACCATCCAAGCTGATCCCAGATCACCTTGTTCACGTCGTCATTGACGCCCTCACTGTAGGTAATGAATCCGCTGTGCAGCTTCGCGAATGTGCGGTAGATCCCGGTCTCTCCCATCGGCCTCGGGTCAATCGGCTCACGGCCCTCGGAAAAAGCAAACGCAGGATCCCACGCCGGCAGAGCGAACTGCGCGTGCATCACGTGCGCGATATCCGGATAGGCCTGCAGCTGATACTGCGTGGGAATCATCTTTCGCTGTAGGGGAAAGCTGTCGCGGGACTGCGGCCCGACGAAGAATCCCGTGATGAATGCCGGATGCTCCTTCCGCAGGATCGAGTAGAACTCCGTGTACCACGCGGCATTGAAACCCTGCGCCGAAATCCATACCGTCGCGTGGGGATGGTACTTATGCAGAACCTCCGCTTCCTTCTCTACCAACGGCAGAAGATACTTTGGCTCGGTATGCCCAGGATCACCTCCGGGCACATAAAGCGCGTCAATGTGCGGCAGCGCGCGGAAAAGCGCATCGGCTTTCTTTACCTCGGCCTCCACCATCGCCGGGTTGGAATAGTCTTTCGCCATCTCCGGATAGTAGAGATCAAAATCCAACCCATACGAGATGGTTGACCTGCAGATGCCGATCAGCGTTTCGAGGCTTGGCGCCGGAAACAGCGGACTCGCGGCAGCATCGTCGGAGGTGGGAGCCACCACCTGGATCGTGTTGTTGCCGAAAATCGCCAGATCACGCGTCTGCTGGTCGAACTGCGCTACCGTCCACGCGTCGTAAGTATTGTTCTTGAAGCGATAGCCGATCTGCTGCCCTCGGACCGGGTATTGCGGCGCTGTGCGGATGTGGATGTCTTCCGGCAGGACCGCGCGATTGGGCTCCATCTCCAGCTTGCGCAGCAGGTAGCCCACCCCGAACAGCAAGCCCCGGGCGTCGTTCCCTGCGATGACGATCGCCGTCGACGGGCCCGCGCGCAGGGTCTCGATTGCAAAACCTTCCGGCTTGCGGACTGCGTCCGCCCTCTCCGCACGCTCCCACGCCGCCCGCATTCCCGGCGAAAGGAGTCCGGGTATCTCGCTTCTCAGCCCCGCCACAATTGCCACCGGCTGGTCCGTCTGGCGCTGGGTCAGAGGCCACTCCACCGCCGTTCTCTTTGCGGATTCTTCCCGCAGCACCAGCACGGCTTTTGCCTCCACCGGGCCGGCCGCGGCCGCGGCTACCACCACCGCGTGCGTACACGGGACCGACGCGTATAAAGCCCCGCACGCCGAGCCCGACAGCAGCAGGACGGTTGCGGCGCGGACGACAAGCTCGCAGCGAAAGAAGGAATAACTCACACTGGTAAGGATAATGCAATCCAGTCGTGTGTTTCAAAAAATGCTCAACTGTGTCATTTTTTGGTTGAATATACCGTGAACCTGAATTAGCGTTGCTTCACTAAATATTTTTCGCTATTCCGCAACGGTCTCGCCTTGCCATGCGCTGCATAGACCGACGGAGGAAAGAGACCTTATGAAGCGATACGCTCTTGTTCAGTGTGCCCGTGTCCCGCGTCGCGCCACGCTTGCAGCACTCGTACTTTTTTTCGTCTGTTCACTCCGGATCTTTGGGCAAGGCGTCACCGCCGATATCTCGGGCACGGTGACGGACACCTCCGGCGCGGTCATCCCCGGCGCCAAGGTCACCGCGATCAACACGGCCACTGGTATCGCGACGACTGCGGTCACGAATGGCAGCGGTGTTTATGCCATGCGCTTCCTTCAGGTCGGCACCTACACTCTTTCCGTCGTCGCGCCGGGATTTGCCACCCAGAAGATGAATCCCTTCGCGCTGGAAGTTGGCCAGGTAGCCAAGATCGACGCACAACTCCACGTCGGCTCGGAGCAGACAGTCACTACCAGCGCCGATCTCGCGCCCATCCTCAATGCCGACAACGGTACGCTCAGCACGGTCATCTCTGAGTCTCTCATCAACGACTTGCCGATCAATGGCCACAACTTCGAGACGCTCGCGCAGTATGCTCCCGGCGTCAACGTGGCTGACGGCAACCAGTGGAATGGCGCGACCGGCTCCCCGAACAATTCCGGCGAGCGCACCCAGAGCTTCGCAACGCTGCCCAACGTCAACGGCAATCGCACCTATGCGAACAACTACCTGCTCGACGGCATCAGCATCATCGACACGGGAGCCAACATTGCGAACGGCTTCGGCGTTCCTGCGTATGCGCCCGCCGCTGCGGCGGTCAAGGAAGTCAACATTATCACCGCCGTGCCTCCCGCCGAGTACGGGGATGCTACTGGTGCGCAACTCATCCAGGTCATGAAGAACGGCACCAACGCCTACCACGGCCAACTCTACTTCTATCTCCAGAACTACCAGATGGACGCAAACACCTTCGGGAACAAGCGCTCCACGCCACACACGGCCCGCTCACCCTACACGCAACGCATCTTCGGAGCTACGCTGGGCGGCCCGGTCATTATTCCTCACGTCTTCAACGGCCGCGACCGTCTCTTCTTCTTTGTCGATTACATGGGATATCGCAAGCCTACTTCGGGCGCAGGCCAAACCAGCGTCCCGCTGAATGCCTGGCGCGGAAACACCGGCGGCGCGACCGCGGTCGACTCGTCCTTGTCCCCTCTTGCCGGCTACGCCTATTTTGGGAATGCGGTACCCCAGCTCTATGACTCGCAGAATGGAAATACGCCATTCAACCAGACCATCAATGGCGTCTTCTACCAGAACCTCGTACCGATCCGTAACCCTGTCGCATCGTTCCTCTTTCAGCACCCTGAATTCTGGCCTCTCCCCAACCACGCTCCTGCAACTGCGCCTATCCAGTACAACTACCAGGCGCCGGTGCAGTCTTTGCAACGCAATGACCAGGCGGATATCAAGGTCAACTGGAAGATTACTGACCGCGACTCAGTCTTCGGCCGCGTCTCAGGAGGAGAAGCATGGGACTCGCAGTCAACCCCGATCACCCCGATTTCTTTCCCAGGAGTAAATGACTTCCCGTTCAAGCAATATGTCGGCGACTATGTGCGCATTTTCTCGCCGAACATAGTGAACGACTTCCGAGCGGGCTTTACGCGCATCGGCTATGAGTCTTTCAATGAAGATCCGTCGGGAAAGTTCTCAAATGGCAACAGCCTGGTCGGCATCCCCTACCCGCAGACGATCGCCGGCTTCTCAATGCAGACGTTCAGCCAGAGCAGCAACAGCACGGGTGTAAGCGCGATCGGAACCTCGGCCACCGGCAACATCGCGATCGACAACCACTTCAGCTATAACGACGCGCTTACCTGGAGCCGCGGCCTCCATACTTACAAGTTCGGCGGTCAGCTCTTTCGCATCCAGAACAATTACTACCTCAATGCCACGGGCGGCCTCCTCGGCGGATTCACCTACTCCGGCGCATTCACCGGCAACCCCAATGCGGGCCAGAGCCTCGGATACGACTTCGCCGACTTTCTTCTCGACTACGCCGCCACCCGGAGCGTCGCTACCGAGTCCGGCGATGTAGGCCAGCGCCAGTATCGCTTCGCCGTCTTCGCCCAGGACGACTGGAAGGCCACTCCCACGCTTACCGTCAACTACGGTTTGCGTTGGCAGTATGACCAGCCGGTATATGAGGTCAACAACAAGATCGCCGATGTCGATCCCGCCACGGCGCAGATCGTCTTGGCAGGAGTGGACGGAAACAGCCGCTCGCTTTACAAGCCCACCTATAGCCAGTACAGCCCTCGGCTTGGCTTCGCATGGCAGGCTCGCCCCCGGTTCGTCATACGGGGAGGTTTTGCCATCACCACCTTCTCTGACTACAACGTTCAGACTCACACCGGCAATGCCCCGTTTCATCTCACCGTCTCGCAAGTGGCGGTCACGCCCACGACGGCTTCATCCGGCACGCCTTACGAAGTAACCGAAGGCTTTCCCACCGCCAGCGGCGCCACCTCTTCCTATACGGCCTGGGGAGACCTCCATCCGCAGTGGGTTCCGCAGTACAACCTCACCACCGAATATCAGTTGAGCAACAGTGCTTCGGCCAGTCTCGGTTACGTGGGCGAAATCGGCCAGCACCTGTCGGACATTCGTAACATCAACCAGTACAAACTTGCGGGAGCTCCGACCAGCGCGCCTTTCTATGATGTCGTCGGTTCCAGCACGATCAAGCTTCTCGAGACCGAGGCCAACATGAATTACAACGGCCTGCAGGCACAGTTTCGCCAGCGCACCCATGAAGGGCTCGAGTTCACAGTCAATTACACCTACTCGAAGAATCTGTCCGACTCGGGCGGCCCAATCGGCGTGAATGACACCAACGCCAGCTCCGGTTATCCGCAGAACAGCTATTGCCTCAAGTGCGAATACGGTCCAACCGGCAATGACACGCGGCAAATGTTCAACTGGACCGCACGCTACGAGCTGCCCTTCGGCCGTGGCCGCAAGTTCATGAGCGGCACAAATCCCATTCTTGACGAGGCCTTCGGGGGATGGGTCGTCTCGGCCAACTCCGTGCTCCTCAGCGGCTTTGCCAACACGATCATTGCTTCCGGATCGGCGAATGTCGGCACCGCGGGCAGCCTGCGCGCCAACCACTACCGGCACATGGTCGTGAAGAACCGCAAGTACGGTTACGCCACCTCCGCAATTGCCGGGGGATGGGGCTCCGATCCCAGTGCCGTCGATTCGGGCGGCACTTCCAGCCCCTGTGCAACTGCCGGCTTCTATGATGGCACCTGCGCCTATGGTCAACCCGCCCTGGCGGCAACCGGAGCTGCGCCGGTCTTCGGCAACGCCTCCGTCGGCACCGAGCGCGCGCCCGGCTATCAGAACTATGATGCGGCTGCCGAAAAGGCCTTCCACGTCTGGCGTGAGCACTCGATCGACTTCAAATGCTCGGCCTACAACGTGGGAAACATCACCAGCTACAACAATCCTGGCCGTGGTGTGGCCGGCAGCAGCACCTGGGGGCTGGTGCAGAGCAGCCGTTCGCAGCAGCGGCAGCTCGAATTGCAACTCGAATACAAATTTTAGAGGCGGGCTTCATTTTGCGCCCGCATTCAACCGTCAAAACTGATCTCACAGTCTGACTTCTTGAAATGCATGGGAGCCGAGAATGTGCGGCCCCATGTTCAGGCTGCCCTGGACTGCTCTATCACGTCGTCTCGGAACTGCGATGTGTCCAGGGGGCAGTCAGAAAAGAAGCCTTTAAGGGGGTATGACTTGCGGCGTGCCGATTCCGTTCGGTAATGGGGCAAAAGCGGGCAAAATACAGCCACAATCGAAATGCAAAGCAACCACCCGTGCAGCGGAATGGCATTTTAGAATGTTACGGATTTTGTCGCGGGTAACGGATTTTGCGGCGTTTTTCGGTTCGTCGGCAGGGTAAGTCGCGTGTTTTCATGGTTGCCCCCCAGGGATTCGAACCCCGATACTCTGCTCCAGAGGCAGATGTCCTACCATTGAACGAGGGGGCAGTGCTTATGGCGAGCGTTCAGCAAGCGAGAACTGACTGAAACGCACTTCATTGAGTTTAAAGCTCCATGCGGTTATGGTCAATCCGCAAGCTCTGTTGCCAAAGTTCCAAGATCAGCTACATTGCGATTCCTTTTCTGCCTGGGCTTCACGAAATTTTCGTTCCTCGCAGATAAGGTAAAATCTGGTATCCGTGGAATTGTTCTTCAATCTGCTGTGGCTGGCGCTCTCGACGGTACTGGTGACCTGCTGGTTATGCGATCGTGAAAATTGGAAGAACAGGTCCTTTCGCCCCACAACGCAGACACAGATTGTTGCCCTCCTCGTGCTGCTCGTCGTTCTTTTGCCGGCCGTTTCGCTCACCGACGACCTGCAAGCCTGCACCACCCCGATAGAGACAGAGCATGTGATCAGGCGCGTTGACCTTCTCCCGGTTGCCTCCAGCAGCTTTCATCAGGCGGTGATGGTCGTCGCCACACTTCTTTCCTTCGATCGGGCAGCGAGTCTGCAAACGCTGGCATCCGTCGCTCCGGCGCTCGAGGTCGAAAAGCCCTTCGCAGGAAACCTGCGCAATGCAGGGAACCGTCCGCCGCCTGCCACCTAGCCGCCGTAAAAAACCACGATTCTTCGTTTCTTTACGAGTTCCTAACCCCCTGGCCGCTAGCTTGAAAGTGGTGCTATGAAACCTATTCGATTTCGAAGCCTGGGCTTGCCGCTTGCGCTCCTGATTACCGCTCATTTTTCTTTCGCGCAGGCCGCGCCTGCTCCGTTGACTCTGGAGCAGGCGATCTCACTCGCTCGAGCCAAGAATCCCACGCTTCTTTCGGGACAGCAGCACGTGACAGCCACCAAGGCCAGCGAGATCACCGCCGGCCTTCGGCAGAACCCCAACTTCACGCTCGCCGGTTCCGATGTTTCCTTACCCGCCGACAATCCTGCGAATCCGTACTCTTACTCGGCGAATGTGTCGCGCCTCTTCGAGCGTGGACAGAAGAGGCGCTGGCGGCTCGACGTCGCTCACGCCACCACCGACGTCACACGAAGCCAATACAACGACACTGAGCGCCAGATGATCCTGCAGGTGAAAGTGGCATTCACAAATATGCTGGAGGCCAAAGCCGCACTCAAGATCGCCGGCGATAACCTCGATAGCTACCGCAGGACGGTCGAGCTGAGCCGGGCGCGCCTCAACGCGGGAGATATCAGCGCCACCGACTTCGATCGCATCGACCTGCAGCTGGCGGAATTCGAAGCCGATAACGACAATGCGAAGCTGAACCTGGTGCAGGCGAGCGATCAGCTCCAGTTGCTGCTGGGGGTTGAAAAGCCGACGACCAGCTTCGACATTACAGGCACGCTCGATCCGCCCACTTTGCCGCAGACCATGGAGCAGATGGAGCAGTCCGCGCTCGCCGCGCGCCCGGATTATCAGGCGGCGCTGCAATCGGTGCGTGTGGCCGATGCCGGCGTCAAGCTTGCCGATGCCGACGGCACAACCGACCCCACCATCGGCGGCGAATACGACCGCACGGCAACCTACAACAGCGCTGGCTTCCAGATATCCATACCGCTGCGCATCTTCGATCGCAATCAGGGCGAAAAGGAGCGCACCCGGTACGAGGCACAGGCCAGCCGCTTCGCAGAAACCGCTGCGCGCAACCAGGTGATCAACGATGTCGATCAGGCATGGGCCGGATACGAAACCGCGATCGATATGGCCAAACGCTACAACGGCCACTATCTCGCGGAGTCGCAGCGCGTGCGCGAAAACCTTGAATTCAGCTATCGCCACGGAGGCGCCACCCTGCTCGATTACCTCGATGCGCTGCGCGACTACCGCCAGATCAACCTCGATGCGCTCACCGCCAACCAACAGGTCTGGCTCAGCATTCATCAACTCAGCTTCGCTGCTGCCACGGAGATCCTGCCATGAAATGGCGCACACTGCCCGTAGCTGTTGCATCCCCGCTTCTTCTTCTCGCCGCGTGTAAACGCGAGCAGCCTGCGCCGGCGCAAGCCGCACCGGTGCAGAGCGTGGTTGAGACGACCGAAGTCCACTCTCAGGCGGTCGCGAACAAGCTCTTCCTGGCCGCGCACATCATGGCCAATCCCACTTCGGTGGTGCATATCTATCCGCCCATCAGCGGGCGGGTGGTGGCGCTGAAGGTTCTCCCCGGGCAGGAAGTGGTCAAGGGGCAGCAGCTTGGGATGCTGCAGAGCAGCGATGCCGCGCAGGCCCGGTCCGATTTCGAAAAAGCCAAGATCGAAGCCGCGCGCGCCGATCTTCAGCTGCAACGAGCCAAGGAGCTCCTCCAGCACGAGGTGATGGCGCAGCGCGACTACGACGATCTCAAGGCTCTCGATGACGCCGACCATGCCGAGCTCGAGCGTGCGCGCCAGGCTCTGCAGATTCTTGGTTTCTCAGAAGACTCGACCTCCGACGTTATCCCCATCCGTTCGCCGATTACCGGCGTCGTCCTCGATGTAGGCACCGCCACTGGCGAGCTGCAGCGCTCTCTCGACAACGCTACGTCCATCGCCACCATCGCGGACATCAACTCCATCTGGGTGGTCGGCGATCTATATCCGCGCGATCTCGCCTCGGTCAAAGTCGGACAGCCGGTAGACGTAACCGTGACCGGCTACCCCGGCCAGATCTACCACGGCGTCATCGACAACATCTCGGATGCCGTCGATCCAGCCACGTTGACCTTGAAAGCCCGCGTCGTTCTGCCAAACCCCGGGCACAAATTGAAACCGCAGATGTACGCAACCATAGCGGTTACAAATCAGAGAGGCAGCGCCATCGTCGTTCCGTCAACCGCGGTCATTCAGAACGGGAAAGACACCTTCGTCTTTGTCGAGTCCTCGCCCGGAAAATATGCCCGCCGCAACGTGACTCTCGGCACAGTTCACGACACGACCGACGAAATTACCCAGGGCCTTCAGGACGGGGATAAGGTCGTATCTACCGGCGCCGAGTTGCTGCGCGAGTCAGAGGATTAAGAATGCAAGCTCTGATTCGTACTCTCCTCCGCTTCCGCAACGTTGTGCTGATCATCTTCCTCGCCTCGCTGGCGATCGGCGCCTTCGCCTTCTTTCAGCTGGATATCGAGGCTTATCCCGATCCATCGCCGCCGATGGTCGAGTTCATCACTCAGAACCCTTCGTGGTCCGCCGAAGAGATGGAACAGCAGGTCACCATCCCGCTTGAGACCGGATTGAATGGCACGCCCAAGCTCGACCAGATCCGCTCCATCAGCATCTTCGGTTTGAGCGACGTGAAGATGTACTTCACTTTCGACAGCGATTATTTCGTCGATCGCCAGGAGGCCCTGAACCGGCTTCAGGAGGTGAACCTGCCCAACAACCTGCAGCCGCAGCTCTCGCCCGAATCACCGGTCGGAGAAATCTATCGCTACGAGCTCACCGGCCCCGGCTATTCCCTGAATGAGCTCAAGGCGACGCAGGATTGGCTGCTGGTTCGCGAGATGAAGCAGGTTCCGGGCATCATCGACGTCGCCACCTTTGGCGGGACCACCCGCCAGTACCAGGCCGAGGTCGACCCCAATAAGCTTCTCGCCATGGGCGTCACCATGACGCAGGTGGTCAATGCCGTTCAGAGCAGCAACGCCAACGCCGGCGGAAACTACCTCACGCTCGGCAGCCAGAGTGTCAATGTCCGCGGCATCGGGCTGCTCCATTCGCTCACAGACATGAACAACATTGTCGTCGCCGAGCGCAACGGCACACCGGTGCTGCTGAGCGACGTGGCCACGGTGAAGGAAGGCCATCTACCACGGCTGGGTATCGTGGGGCGCGACGAGAATCCAGATATTGTCGAAGGCATCGTGCTGCTGCAGAAGGGCGGCAATTCCCTTCCCGCGCTGGCCGGCATTCGCCAGAAGGTTCACGACCTGAACACCGGCAACCTGCTGCCGCCGGGCATGCAGATCAAGACTCTCTACGACCGCACCAAGTTGATTAAGACGACGACAACAACGGTGCGCCATGTCATCATCACCGGCTTGGCCCTGGTCACGCTGGTGCTGCTGAGCATGCTTGGCGATCTCCGCATTACTTTCATCGCCGCCATCACCATTCCTTTCGCCGTTCTGTTCGCCTTTGCCATGATGGTGCTCACCAATCATTCGGCTAACCTCATCTCCATTGGCGCCATCGATTTCGGCATCCTTGTCGACGCTTCGATCGTTGTGCTCGAAAGCGTCTATCGCAAAATCTCCCGCCGGCTCGAGGGCGAAGACGTAGGCGAGCTCATCATGGAAGGCGTCAGCGATGCGGCTAAACCTGTCCTCTTCGCGACGCTGATTATTCTCGTCGCCTTTATTCCGCTCTTCACCATGGAGGGCGTCCCCGGCAAGATCTTCGCGCCCATGTCGGTGACCTATGGCTTCGCGCTTACCGGCGCCCTGATCTTCGCGCTGATCTTTGCGCCGGTTCTAGGCTCCTTTGCCGTGCCCAAACGCATCAAGCAGGATGCCACGGAAACCTGGCTGAGCGCGTTCCTGAGAAGGAACTACGATCGGCTGCTGAAAAAAGCGCTCCGCTTCAGCAAAATTACCTGGGTGGTCGCCCTCGCCGCGCTGGTTGCGGCGGTGGTGCTCTTTGAATTCACCGGCGGGGAGTTCATGCCGGCGCTGGAAGAGGGCAATCTCTGGATCCGCGCCACCATGCAGCAGGACATTTCGTTCCAGCAGTCGGAAAAGATCACAAACGGCATCCGCGTCATCCTCCGTAGCTATCCCGAGATCACGCAAGTGGTATCGCAGATGGGCCGCCCCGACGACGGCACCGACGTAAGCACCTTCAACAACGCGGAGTTTCTCGCCGACCTGAAGCCTGCAGGCCAGTGGCGTCCACAATTTCACGGCAGCAAAGATGAATTGATCAGCGCAATCCAGAAAGACTTCGCCCGTTACCCCGGCATCGACTTCAACTTCTCGCAGAACATTCAGGACAACGTCGAGGAAGCCATGTCCGGCGTCAAAGGCGAGAATTCGCTGAAGCTGTTCGGCAAGGATTTCGACGAGCTGACTCGTATCGCGGATCAGATTCAGGGAATCATGAGCAAGGTTCCGGGCATTACGGATGTCGGAGTCTTTGACGTCACCGGGCAGCCCAGCCTCTTAGTGTCGATCGATCGAATCAAGGCCGCGCGCTACGGACTGCAGCCGCAGGACGTGAACAATATCGTGCAGGCCGCGGTGGGCGGCGCAACCGTCACCCAGATCATCGACGGCGATCGCCGCTTCGACTTTGCTGTTCGCTACGCGCCGGAGTTCCGCGACACCCCTGACGCCATCGGCAAGATTCTGATTTCTACTCCCGACGGCAACCAGGTGCCTCTCAGCGCGGTGGCCGACGTTACCCTCCGCAATGGAGCCTTCATGATCTATCACGAAGGCGGCCGGCGCTATATCCCCATCAAGTTCAGCGTGCGCGGACGCGACCTCGCCAGTGCTATCCAGGACCTGCAAGGGCAGCTGACTCAAAAAGTAAAGCTGCCCACCGGGTACGACTATACCTGGGCCGGCGAGTTCGATAGCTTGCGGAAGGAACAGAAGCGCCTGGCGGTCATTATTCCGATCAGCGTGCTCATCATCCTGATGGTGCTCTACATTCAGTTCCGCACCTGGAAGGACGCGTTCATCATCATCGGCACGCTGCCCTTTGCGGCCATCGGCGGCGTGTTCACGCTCTTCCTTACCCACACGTCGTTCAGCATCTCCGCAGCCGTCGGATTCACTTCCCTCACCGGCGTGGCCACGCTTGGAGCGGTCGTCTTCCTCTCCGGAATACGCCGCGCCCAGCGAGAAGACGGTCCCGTACATGGGCTCGAAAAGGGCTGCCTCGATGAGATGCGTCCGGTAGTCATGGCCTGTTTCGCCGCCGGACTAGGACTTCTGCCCGCAGCCGTCGCCACCGAGATCGGCGCGCAGACCCAGCAGCCGCTCGCACGCGTGGTTGTGGGAGGAATGATTACCACGCTGCTGGCCATCCTGTTCATCATCCCGCTCATGGCACGTCAGTCGGGGAAGGAAGATCAGCGCAACGACGAGCATGCATAAAGAGAATGGGGATGCGGTTTCGATCATCCGCATCCCCGCATCCTTCGAGCCGGGCTAGAATCCACACATGCCGCTCGTCCCAGAAAATCCCGTTACCGGTTCTGCGCGCGTATGGCTCCGCATCGAAGGGCTTGCAGTGTTTCTTCTTTCCCTCTGTTGGTATGGGCAGCAGCGCGCATCGTGGCTGCTCTTCCTGGCGCTCTTTTTTGCGCCAGATCTGTTCATGCTGGGCTATCTGGCTGGAGCGCGCATCGGAGCAGCGGCGTACAACGTCGCGCACAGCTATCTTCTGCCGCTTGCACTGGCGGCGTTCGCATTTCTGGGCGACCGGCGCGCGATCCTGCCTTATGCCCTCATCTGGACTGCACACATCGGCATCGACCGCGCATTTGGCTACGGCCTGAAATACACCTCAGCCTTTGGGCACACGCATCTGGGATGGCTTGGCAAACAGAAGCTGGAAGAGAGCCCTGGCTTACGCTAAGGTCAGCGCCCGAATCTCTTCCTTGCGCACGGTCAGATTTTCGATGAGATCTTCCCGCACTTCGAAGCCGCGGCCCGGAGAAGTCGGCACCACGATCTCGCCCTTGCTGGAGACGGTGACCTCCGGCTCGATGATGTCTTCCTTCCAGTAACGCTTCGATGCTGAAACATCGCCCGGCAGGCTGAAATTTTCGAGCGACGACAGCGCGATATTGTGCGACCGGCCGATGCCGCTTTCCAGCATCCCCCCGCACCATACCGGAATGCCCCGCTCGTGCGCCGCATTATGGACAGCGATGGCCTCGCTGAATCCGCCGACGCGCCCATTCTTGATATTGATGATCCGGCAAGACTCCATCTCGATCGCCGCCAGCGCATCCCGGCGGTTGCGGATCGACTCATCCAGACAGATCGGAGTCGCAAGCTGCTTCTGCAGCATGGAGTGGTAATAGAAGTCGTCGTACCAAAGCGGCTGCTCGATCATCAGCAGGTTGAAAGCGTCCCAGCTGCGGATATGGTCTGCATCCTTCAGCCGATATGCGGAGTTGGCATCGCAGCTTAGCAGAATATCCGGCCATCGATTCCGCACCGCCTCGAACACCTGCAAATCCCAGCCCGGCTTGCACTTCAGCTTGATCCGCTGATAGCCCGCCGCGAGTTCCTTTTCGACTTCGGCAAGCTGCTTGTCCAGCGAAGACTGGATGCCGATCGACACTCCACAGGGAATCGTCTCCCGAATGCCACCCAGCAAATCCGAGAGCGGGATATTGCGCATCTGCGCCTCGAGGTCCCACACCGAGTTCTCGAGCGCGGCCTTGGCCATGCGGTGTCCGCGAACTTGCTTGAAGAGCGAGGGAATCTTTCCGGCATGCTCAGGCTCCGCGCTGGCCAGCACCGGCGCCAGCTCATGCAGAATCACATGCCACGCCGTATCCACAGTCTCGTCGGAGAAATAAGGATGTTCGCCCGCGACGCACTCCCCCCAACCGGTCAGGCCCTCGGCTTTCAGTTCGACGAGGAGTACACGGCGGTTTGTGGTGACGCCAAAGCTGGTTTCAAACGGTTGGACAAGTGGAATGTGGAGTTCCCGAAGAAGGATTGCGTCAATTCTCATAAACCCCTGACCTGCTCAAGTGTTGATCCTCGAATGGCCCTAATTCAAAGATACCGTTCCCGTCGCTGTCCCTGCGAAAACCGGTAACAGCCAACCCTCGCGAAAACGCTTTTTGGAGACGCAGACGGTTTTCCGTCTGCACCGCCAGAGCGCGGTTAAGATTTTCTTCCGAAGACTTCCATTCCTGAATTGCGCGCGGCACCAGAATGGTCTCTTCGATGGTACGAGGTTTCCTTGATGTCCCGCCCAGAGCTGCCTCAACATGTGTAGATCGCAGATACCACTCCGCATGTAGCCGGTCTGTCGGCAGCCCGCCTTGCAGTCGAGATGAGGATACACCATAAAAGTTTGGTGTATATGTGCGCACAATCGCTCCCAGCCTGTGGATATTGAGGAAAGAATTCTTGATCTCCAGGGGATCGAAGGTCCATTCCATCAGCTCTATTCCCCGGCCGAGGGCCTCGGTCCGCTGGGAAAGCTTAAGCCGCCGCCCTACCCCGTCATTACGGTAAGCGGCCTTTACAGCCAGCATGTGCGAGTGAAGATAGGCGGCCGGGGACCCGTTGTTCCCGCTGCGGACTCCGGGCAGCGCCATCGCGAAGCCGATCAGACTGCCGCCCTCTGCGCTGTCTTGCGCAGAAAGAGTAAGATCAAATGCCCCTATGACTTGTCCGCCAATCCTTCGAGCAACGGTGAAGACCCTGCGGGGGATCACATCGCCGTCGGCATATCCCCAGGTGTCGATCTGCAGCTGCACGCAAGCGTCCAGCTCCTCGAAGGTCTCGCACGGCCGGATCAGGATGGCCCGCCCATCCCGCGTCTGAAATGTTTCTTCACGAGTAATCGAGGTTTCAATCATGGCGAATTGCGTTCTTTCTGTTTAGCCGCAGCCCACAACCCTTCGAGTTCGTCCGCGGAAAGCTCTTCCAGCGGCCGTGTAGAATCGCCTTCCATTGCCTGGAAGCGGCTGCGAAACTTGGCGTTCGAATCGCGCAAAGCGAGCTCGGGATCGATCTTCAAGTGACGCGCGAGATTGACGATGGTAAATAACAGATCACCAAGCTCTTCGCTGGCGCGATCAACATTCACCTGACCCGCCGGAACTTCGGCCTCCAGCTCCGCTGTTTCCTCGCGCAATTTGTCGAAGAGGCCCGAAACATCGGGCCAGTCAAAACCAGCTTTGGCTGCCTTCGATCCCAGCTTCGCCGCCTCGCTCAGAGCCGGCATGGCGCGCGAGATCTCGTCAAGACGACCGCCCTGTGCAGGCTGTGCGGCCTTTTCCAGCTTCTTGATCTCTTCCCAGTTGCGCAGGACCTGCCTGGAATCAATATCGTTTACCGCAAGGCCGACAACCGAGTTTCCTGCTGCCGCCGCGGCCTCCTCGCCAAAGACATGCGGATGCCGGCGAACCAGCTTGCGGCTGAGCCCTCGCGCTACATCTTCAATGGAAAAATATCCGGATTCGGAGGACATCTGCGCATAGAACAACACCTGCAGCAGCAGATCCCCCAGCTCATCCTGAAGTGCAGGCCAGTCCCGCCGCTCGATGGCGTCCAAGACCTCGTAGGTCTCTTCCAGCGTGTATTTGCGTATGGAATCGAAGCTCTGCTCCCGATCCCACGGGCAGCCGCCCGGCCCGCGCAGCCGTTCCGTGATCCCGACAGCTTCTGCAAAGCCGAGACCTGCGCTCTCCAGGCGAGCAGCATCGGGACCAGGATTCTCGATGGGAGCCATCTTCCACAGTCTAACCGAGGAAAGAGTCTGCCCCAAAGCGGGCTCTGCCTGAAGTACGCAGGCCGCGTATACTACCGCCGGTGCTGCCCATCAATCTGCTGATCGGAATTTTTGTCGTGCTGCTGGGTCTGGCCTTCGGCAGCTTCCTCAACGTCTGCATCGCCCGCCTGCCGCGTCACGAGTCCATCGTCCAGCCGCCCTCGCACTGCCCGCGATGCGGCGCGGTAATCCGCGCGTGGGACAACATTCCCCTGCTCAGCTATCTGCTCCTTCGCGGCCGCTGCCGCGCATGCAAGGGCTCGATCTCCTGGCGCTATCCCGCCGTCGAATTCGCTACGGCCTCGTTATGGCTCGCCTGCTTCCTGCAGTTCGGCGCGACCTTGCCGGCTGGCGCGATGGCCGTGCTCTGCTTCCTCGCCCTCGGCCTGGCGGTCATGGACGCGGAGACGCTGCTGCTCCCCGATACCTTCACTGTGCCGGGCATCTTCCTCGGCATCCTATGGTGCGCTGCCGCCACTGAAGGAGCCCGGCTCGACAAGCTGCGAGCGGGAGGAATGTCCCTGCTCTGGGCGGCGATGGCGGCGGCCATCATCCTATTGATTCGCACTGCCTACTGGCTGGTGAGGAGACGCGAAGGAATGGGTCTCGGCGACGCCAAGCTTTTCGCGATGCTGGCGGCATGGCTGGGCCCGGCGAACGCGCTGTTGATTTTCTTCCTGGCGGTCATCGCGGGAGCCATCTACGGAGTCCTCAGCCTGCGCCGTCAGCGAAGTGGGACTGCGAGAATACCGCTGGGATCATTCCTCTGCCTGGCGGCGATCTATGCCGTCTTCGCCGGGCCTCCGACGATCGCCTGGTATCTCAGGTTCTATCGTTAATCAGACTCCGGCCGGTTGCTCAACTTTGCTTCGATTCGGCTCAGCTGCTTCAGATGATGCCGTCCGTGCACCAGATGGAACTTTCTCCATTCTCTGGCCGAGAGCGGACCGAAGCGAAAGTGCGGAGCAAGCCGCCCCTCGCCGAAGGTCTGTTCGCATCGAGTAAGTTGCCGATCCAGGCGGCTTAATTCGTTGCGCAACAGGGTTGCAAGCGCGTCCCCGTCCATCTCCGCCATTTCGCCGCGCCCCGGCAGCACAAACTCCGGGGCCTTCACGTTTGGAGGAAATCGCCCGAGCCCAACAACAAGTGTCCGGGCCAGTATCTGCGGCAGGCCAGCCTTCTTCTGAGTCGGCACTCCGCGCTGTAAATATTTTTCCGTCTGAACGATAGTCCCGCGGTAGGTCAAGACAAGATGCTCGATCACATCCTGCATCGACCACGCTGCCGCGTCGCCGGTGGGATGCGTCCGGCATTCTTTGCAGCTCTTAGCAGCCAGCTTGCGGGCGTACGCATCCGACATTCCTTGAAAGGGGGCATACACAGCTGACACTCTAATTCTTCCCGGCAATCGCCGTCGATGCCTGTATGATGCTCAGCGTGGAGCGCTGCTGGCTCCACATCATAAAACCGACCGGCAAAACACCGGCGAAAATCCCCATCGATTGCAAAGAGCTTGAAGGAGTACCTTCCCCGTGATCCTGCTGGTATCAAGCCCATACGGCTTCGCTGCCGCATGGCAGCATTCCAGAACATTCTGGCAGCAGACCTTTGCGGCGGCCGTTCATCACCTGCCTGTGCTGCTGGCTGTGGCCGTCGTTCCGGCGGCGCTTCGCGCTTATTTCATCCTCAAAGACCATCCCATCCGGCGCTGGGAGCTGAATCTCACCGAGGCGCTACTCACTGTCTTCCGGATTCTCATTTGCGTCGTCGCCATCTGGGTCACTCTGACGCCGCGCGAGTGGCAGACCTTCAAGCTCCGGCTCCGGGACACAGACCAGCTTCAGTTCGCCATGCAGCGCCTGGGAGCTTATCTCGGGCGAGCGCTGCATCTGCTGATATGGGAGGTGCTGTTCTTCGTCGTTGCCTTCTGGCTGCTGCATGCGATCTTGTCGCTGGTCGCCGATCGTCTGACGCGGCAGGGGAATCCCGATCGCCGCGCCCTTCGCTACCGGGCCCTGGGCTCGGTTCTGCGCAACCTGATCCTCGGACCCCTGGCCCTTATCTACCTGGTTGCTTTCGCGCGGACGGCCTTCTCCTAAAGCAACGACGGGAGGGAATCGCGCCTACTTTTTCGCGACCGGGGATGTGCCCATTTCCGCGAGCGCCTTCCTGGCTTCCTTGGCCTTCTTGCCGTCCGGAAATGCGTCCAGATACACCTGGAAGTTTTGCATCGCTTCGTCCTTGTGATTCAGGCCGCGCGCGGCCGCTGCCAGTCCGAATACCGCGTCGGCATTTGCAGGGTCCACCAGCGTCGCTTCCTTATAACGTGAATACGCTCCCTTGTAGTCGTGGCGGTCCAGGTAGAATCCGCCGACCTTGACATCTTCCGTAGCCAGCTTCGGGCTCACGATGTAGCCGCCGGCCCCATTCGAGATGCGGTTTCCGGTGCCGGTAACGTCGCCCAGCCCCTGAAAATTACTGCGGCTTGAGGAATCGTCATTCCGCGGAGGAACGCTGCTCGTCTTTCCCGGCGTTGCAGGAGACTTCCCCGCGGACGAAGAACCGTCGTCACCCTCGGCGGCTTTGCGGGAGATATCTTCCGGAAAAGGATTCTCTTCAGCGGTCGTAGGCTTTTTGGCTTGCGGCGCGTTGTTGGCCGGCTCTTTCGCAGGAGCGGTCTGATCCGATTGGGAAGACGATGTCTGGGAGGAAGGGGGCGGTGACGATTGCTCCTGACTCTGGCTTTGCTGCTGCGCGAAAAGCGGCATCGTGCCCAGCAGCAATGGCAGCATCAGCACCGGGATTTTCTTCGCGGCTCGCATGTGAAAAGGCTCTCTTTCAGTTTAGACCGCGAACCCGTCAAAAGGGCTGTATACTCGGCGAGAAACGTCCCATGCCGCTGATCATTCGCTCCTCTGCCATCCATGCTGCCGGCTGCTATACCACTGAGCCGATCGCCAGACGCACACGTATTGTTGAATACACCGGACCGCGCATTTCCAAAGAGCGCGCCGACGAGAAATACCAGGATTCACCGACCACCTACCTCTTCGGCCTCGGTAAGGGCGACACGGTGATCGATGGATTCGGCCTCGCCATGTTCGTCAATCACTCCTGCGATCCCAACTGCGAGACCAAAGAGATCAAGGGGCGGGTCTGGGTCTTATCTCTGCGCGACATCGCCGCCGGAGAAGAACTCACCTACGACTACAACCTTTACGACGGCGACGAAGACGAAGCCCTCTGCAACTGTGGCGCAGCCAATTGCCGCCAGTCGATGTACTCGCCGGAAGAGATCAGAAAAAGAAGAAGAGCCGCGCAGCGGGCTGCGGTGAAGAAAGCCGCAAAAAGGAGCTTGGCCGCGAAGAAACCAGCTACGAAGAAGAGCCACGCAAAGAGCATGAAGCGTGTCCCCTCAAAGCAAGCCCGCTGAGCGGAGATGTTTCACGAAGCACTCTCCCCGGCTCAGCGAGTGACCGGAGGCCACTGCCCTAATCGCTTTTCGCCATGCGGACAATGGGCAGCGAAGCCCCGTTCGCGAGCGGCAATTCGATTCGGTCGAACTCGCTGTATCCCCAGCGGCGATAGAGCGGAACGCCGGTCAGAGTCGCTCCCATCTCAAAGCGCCTGAAACCTTCGGCGCGCGCCGCTTCTTCGCAAAGCTTCAGAATCCGGCTGCCGATCCCCCGTCGCGCCCAATCGGGATGAACGAAAAACGCCCGTATCTTCGCCGCATCGGTCTTGGGATCCAAAAGCGATTCGTCGCGTCCGGGCCGGCGGTCCGCGCCGAACAACGTCTTGCGCCGGCTCCAGCCACCGCACGCAACCAGCAACCATTCACTGCCCGCGCTGCCGGCCTCTGCCGCGAAATACGTGCCGTCCGCGATCAACTGCGTATCTACGCCCAGATACGTTCCGAGGGCGCCCTCCATCTGTTCCGGCGAGTAATCGTCCGCCTGCAGATGCCGGACAGATTTTTCAATCAGCACGTGCAGCGCAGGAATATCCGATTCCACAGCCGTTCGCCAGCTTAGTTCCGCGAGTCGATCGCTCATCCTTCGAGAATATGCGAAGCCGTTCAGTCGAAATTAGAGCATCAAACTAGATTTTGAGAATCATCACTTCAAAGTGATGCTATTATGAGATTTTGACATCATTAATCGGATGTGATGAGATCAGATTATGAGAACTACGCTCGCGCTCGACGATGACGTTCTGGAACAGGTGAAGCGCTTCGCTACAGGGCGAAAGATGAGCCTCGGCCGCGCTGCCTCGGAGTTGATTCGCCGCGGCGTGAATCAGCCTGTGCCTACCGTCGTCGTCAATGGCCTTCATGTATTCGATCCGCCCCAGGATTCGCCGGTCGTGACTTCCGAGCAGGTACATGAGCTTGACGCCGAACAGGATCTGGAAAATGCACTGAAATGGCGGTGACGTTGCTGGATGTGAATGTGTTGCTTGCCTTGCTGTGGCGGCCGCATGTGCACCACTTGATGGCGCAAAAGTGGTTTCGTGAGAACGAAAGTGCCGGCTGGGCCACCTGTCCGATAACGCAGGCTTCCTTCGTCAGGATCGTCTGCAATCCGGCATTTTCGAAGGATGCGCCTCATCCCTCGCAGGCAACGGCGCTTCTGGAAGCCAGCGTGCGAACGCCGCACCACCGCTTCTGGGTCGATGAGCCGGGCTTTGCAGACGTGACCAGACCGTTCAAGGGCAGGATCTCTGGCCATCGACAGGTTACCGATGCTTATCTTCTTGGCGTGGCCATCCATCACAAGGGGCGGCTGGCAACTTTTGATGGTGGCGTGGTTCATCTGCTGCCTGAACGAGAGCGCAAATCCGGCCTCGTCGTACATCTCTCCGCGCAGACCCGATAGCTTCCCTTCTCGTTGCACACCGAACCGCGCACACCCGTTACAATCGGGCTTTGAAGATTTGAACGGTCAACCAGGTTTTTGAAGAGTAGATGGCTTATCAGGTTCTAGCTCGCAAGTATCGCCCGCAGCGTTTTTCCGACGTTGCCGGCCAGGATCACGTCACCCGCACCCTGCTCAATGCACTTTCCCAGAGCCGCACCGCGCACGGATACATCTTCTCCGGCCATCGCGGTATCGGCAAAACTACCATCGCCCGTATCCTGGCGATGGCGCTCAACTGCCGGACCGAAATTGGCTCCGCGCAGCGCCCCACCCCGGAACCCTGCGGCATCTGCGAATCCTGCACTGAGATTCGCGCCGGTAATGCTGTCGACGTCATCGAAATCGACGCTGCGACGAATCGCGGCATTGACGAAATCCGCGAACTGCGTGACGCCGCACGCTATCGGCCCGCGCGCGACCGCTACAAGATCTACATCCTCGACGAAGCCCACCAGATCACCGATGCCGCCTTCAATGCGCTGCTGAAGACACTGGAAGAGCCACCCGACCACGTCGTCTTCATGATGGCCACCACGCAGCCTGAGGATATCCCGCAGACGATCCGCTCGCGCTGCCAGCACTTCAGCTTTCACGCCGTCAAGTTTGACGACATCCTTGGTCAGCTGCGCGATATTGCCGGGAAGGAAAACATCGCCGCGGAAGACGCCGCGCTCGCCCTCTTGGCCGAGGCGGGCGATGGATCGATGCGCGACGCCCTGTCCATCATGGACCAGGCCATTGCTTCCGCTCCGCTGGAAAACGGACGGCCTCATCTGGACGCCGAGCAAATTCGCGAGCTGATGGGGACTGTGCCTAATGCGGTTTTTGAGCGCCTCATGGAGGCCATCGGCGAAGGCCAGACCGCATCCGTGATCGAAGAGCTGAATCGCCTGCTGAATGCCGGCAACAGTCCGTCACAGCTTGCCCGCCAGTTCGTACGCTACCTGCGTAACGTGCTCATGGCGCGTATCGACGGTGAAAACTCCGAACTGTTGCAAATTTCGCCTGACGAGCGAGCCCGGGCCGCGCGCTCCGCCGTTCTCTTCTCCGAGGAGGACCTGACTCGCTTTCTCCAGATCATGCTCCGCACCTTCGACGAGCTGAACTATCGCCAGGAACAGCGCTTTCACCTCGAACTCGGTCTCATCAAGCTGGTTCACCTCACCCGGCTGCTGCCCATCGAAGACCTGCTCAGCAAGATGCCTGCATCCGCGAGCCCCCGCTCGACAACCGGCGGAGGCGCGCTGCCCCCATCCCGATCCCAGGCTTCGTCATCCGCCGCGACGAGAACGCCCCCGGCGACTGCGACGCTGCCCACGCGCGCTCCCGAACCGCTGAAACCGGCGTTCTCGCCCTTCGAGGCCGATCGCGGCCGCAAGATCACCAGTGAGGCATCCGGGGCTTCCGTGGTGACGTCCGCGCCGTTGACCATCTCGGCGAGTGCAGCTGTGGCTGAGCCCGTGCAGGTCGCGCCCTCGCGCGAACCGGCATCGCCACAGGAAATCAAACCGGAATCCGCATTCCCTGCCAAGGCTCCGGTAGCTGCGGCAGAAGTCGCTCCCGAAACCACCTCGGGCGCGCTTGCCCTGGCGACCGCTATCGACAACGAGGAGTCAGAGCCATCGACGCCGCTGGACCTCGATCTCGTCCGCCACACCGTCACCAATGCTCTTGAAGCCGGAGGACACAGCACTGCGGCCGTCCTGCTCGCTGCGGGTCAGTGGCGCGAAAAGGGCGACGGTATCGAGGTCGAAGTCGGAATCAAGAAGACCATGCTTGGGCTCACCATGAACGCCGAAGCCGAAAAAATTTGCAAGGGCGCTCTACGCGCCATCGGGGTGACCCGAAAACTCACATTCGTTCCCGGTGAAGCCCGGTCCGGCGATGCCAGCGCCCCCGGTCCTCGACTGGCATCGAACCCTCCGGCGGCAGCCCGAGGCAGCGTGCAGGCGCTGGCCCTCGAAAACCCGCTGGTGAGACAGGCGCAGGATCTCTTTCAAGCGGAAGTGCGCAGCGTGCTCGATCTGCGCGAAAGCAAGTAACAGCTATAGGAGTTGACAGTGAATCCACTCAAGATCCAGGAAATGCTCGGCCAGGCCAAGCAGATGCAGGAACAGATGCAGCAGAAGCTCAGCCAGACAGTCCTCGAAGCCTCATCCGGGGGCGGCGCGGTCACAGTGAAGATGAACGGCAAAAAAGAGGTTCTGAAGGTCACCATCGACCCCGCGGCGATCGCGAGCCTGAGCGGCTCGGAGCCCGGCAACCCCAATCCCGATCTGGAAATGCTCGAAGACCTGATCGCCGCGGCCTTCAATGAAGCCGGCCGTCGAGCCGAGGATATTTTGAAATCCAGCATGCAGGGAATGCTGGGTGGCTTGAACCTTCCTCCGGGCCTTTTCTAGAAGACAAGCGCGGGCGGCAGAATCGGCATCTATTTCAGGGCAGACACAGGGCGCATCATGAAGCAGATGAGCACCATGACCACAAGACGGAACTTCCTGAGGACTTCGGCGGGCGCGGCGGGCGCTGTTCTATGCGCCGATCGGTTGGCTTTCGCTGGCGTACCCGCGCAGCAACCTCAGCCGCCGCAAGAGGCCGCCCCGGCGCAGCCAACGCTGGTCCAGAGCATGCGCGCCGCCGGCTCGACCACCCCGATCAAGACCACAAAGCTGAGTGACACTGTCTTCCTGCTGCAGGGCGTGGGCGGCAATGTCGTCGTCCATATCGGTCCGGACGGCAAGCTGATGATCGACTCCAGCGTGGCGACCGCCGCCAGTCACATCCATGAGGCGCTAGAGAAACTCGACGCGCATCCGCTCAAGCTGCTCATCAATACTCACTGGCACTTCGACCACACCGACGGCAATGCGGCCATGCATGATGCGGGAGCGTTCATCATCGCCCAAGAGAATACGCGAACCCGCCTCCTGACGACGCAGAGGGTCGAGATTCTAGGCGCCGACTTCCCCGCCGCGCCGACCAGCGGCCTGCCCCAGGAGACTTTTGCCGACAAGGAAGAACTCTTCTTCGACAACGACGAGTTCCACCTTATCCATACGCCGAATGCCCACACCGACTCGGACATCTTCATTCAGTTCATGACGACCAACATCATCCACACCGGTGATCTGTGGTTCAACGGCATGTATCCGCTCATCGACGACAGCACCGGCGGGACCATCAACGGCATGATCCGCGGCGTCGATCAGGTGCTCGAACTCGCCGACGACAAGACCAAGATTGTGCCTGGACACGGCGCGCTGGGCGACAAGCCCAACCTCACCAACTACCGGGAAATGCTGGCGAGCGTCGCCAACCGGATCGAGAAGTTGAAGATCTCCGGCCAGACCCTCCAGCAGGTGATCGCTCAGAAGCCAACCGCGGACCTCGACGCAACCTGGGCCAAGGGGCGGATGACGCCGGAGATGTTCGTCACAGTCGTCTACAACACTCTCTAAGATCGCGGCCTCCGCCCGGGAAGCCGCCTCACTTCAAACGCCGGATTCTTGTTTTACCAGCCCCTGCTGCACTTTGCTGTGCTTCGTGGAGTAGCCGAAGTAGATCACCAGCCCGATGAACAGCCAGATAATCACGACGATCCAAGTAAGCAGCGGCAGGTTCGCCATCAGGTAGACCGCGCTGAGAATGCCCAGAATCGGCACTGCCGGCACCAACGGAGTACGGAAGGGCCTCTCCAGATCGGGATGGCGCACGCGCAGAATCCAGACTCCGGCGCTGACGATGGCGAACGCCAGCAGCGTGCCCATGTTCACCAGCTCCGCCAGCTTGTCGATCGGCAGCAGTGCCGGCAGGAACGCGACGATCGTCCCCACGACGATGTTCGAAATCCATGGCGTGCGGAACTTCGGATGAATTGCGCTGGCCCACTTGGGCAGCAGCCCATCGCGGGACATCGAGAAGAAAACGCGCGACTGGCCGAGAAGCATGACCAGCATGACCGTTCCGAGGCCAAAGACCGCTCCGATCTTCACCAGCAGGCTGCCCCAGGTAACGCCGGTTACGTCGATACCCAGAGCCACCGGTTGCGCGACATCGAGCGCGCGGTAGCTGACCAGGCCGGTCAGGGTGAGCGAGACCAGGATGTACAGGATGGTGCAGACCACCAGCGAGCCGAGAATGCCGATAGGCATATCGCGCTGCGGGTTTTTCGCCTCCTGCGCGGCGGTTGAGACTGCGTCGAAGCCGATGTAGGCGAAGAAGACGGAGGACGCTCCGGCGACGATTCCCTGGATGCCGAAGGCTCCAGGGCCCTGATGCGGCGGGATGAAGGGATGCCAGTTGGCCTTGAGCAATGCGGGATGGTGGAAGAGGAAGTTAATGCCCAGCACCAGGAAGATGCCGACCACCGACAGCTTCACAAAGACGATCGCGGAGTTCAGGTTCGCCGATTCCTTGATGCCGATCACCAGAATGGCGGTAATCGCGAGGATGGCGACGAACGCGATGATATTGAAGATGCCGACGACATGCGGCAAGCCGGCCGTCGTTACTCCGGGAGGCAGCGACATTGCCGGCTGCCACAGATTGTGGAAGAAGTAGATGTTATTTCCATAGGTGGTCGTAAAACGAGCCATGGATGGAGACGGCGTGATGCCTAGCTGCTCCAGCAGGCTCAAAAGGTAGCCCGACCATCCTGACGCCACGGTCGCCGCGCCAAAAGCATATTCCAGAACCAGGTCCCAGCCGATGATCCACGCGACCAGCTCGCCCAGGGTCGCGTAGCCGTAGGTATAGGCGGAGCCGGCGATGGGAATGATGGAGGCAAACTCGGCGTAGCAGAGGCCGGCAAAGGCACAGGTGATTCCCGCAACGATGAAGCTGAGCGCGACCGCTGGTCCGGCATGCAGCGCAGCCGCCTGCCCGGTGAGGACGAAGATGCCCGCACCGATGATCGCTCCGATACCCAGCGTGATAAGGTTGACCGGTCCCAGAGACCGTTTGAGCGTGTGCTCGCCTTCTTCACCAGCTTCCTGCTTCAACGACGAGAGCGGCTTAACCGCGAAAAGTTGTGCCATGTACGAGGCTCATCCTCCAAAACAAATTCAATGCGACGGCTGTGCCGCTCCCCGGCGGGACCAGAACAAAAAGACCGGAACTCCGAGCAACACCAGCAACAGGCCGGGCCAGGTGTACTGGGGTTTGTAACGCAATAGTACGACACAGATCCATGCGGCCATCGCGATATAAATCGCAGGCAGCACCGGATATCCAATTGCCTTATACGGCCTCTCGGCATTCGGCCGCGTGCGGCGCAGAACGAACAGGCTGCCAATGGTGAGGATGTAGAACAGCAGCGCCGCGAACATGGTGTAGTCGAGCAGTTGCCCGTACGATCCCGAAAGGCATAGGAAGCAGGTCCAGACGGCCTGCACCACGAGCGCCGCAACCGGCGTCTTGTAGCGCGGGTGCAGCTTGCCGACGGACTTGAAGAACAAGCCGTCCTGGCTCATCGCGTAATAGACACGCGCGCCAGCCAGGGCTAATCCGTTGATGCAGCCAAAGGTCGAGACCAGGATTGCCGCCGCCATCAGCTCCGCGCCGCGCGAAGAAAATATCTGCTGCAGAACAGCGGTGGCCACGCGATCTTCTGACGCATACTGGATGCCGCGCGAGAAAACCGTCGTTCCGTGCGGATCGCCGTGCATCGGCAGCGCGACGAGGTAAGCGAAGTTCGCGGCGATATAAAGCGCCAGGACCAAACCCGTTCCCAGCGCCAGAGACAGCGGCAGGTTGCGCCGCGGATTCTTTACCTCTGCTCCCGCGAAGGTAACGTTGTTCCACGAGTCGGCCGAGAAGAGCGAGCCCGTCTGCACCACTGCGACAATGGCGAAGAGGCCAACCATGGCAATTGGTCCGCCCACGCCCACCTGCACTGGATGCAGGCTGCCGAACCCGGCGCCCTTCCAGAAATTGGCGCCGAAGTTGGCGTGAATTGCAGCGGCGTTGCGGCCCAGCCAGAAACCGAAGATCACCAGACCCAGCAGGGCTGCGGTTTTCGCGGTCGTAAAGACATTCTGGACCAGCGCGCCCAGGCGAACGCCGAAGATGTTCACCACGCTGAGCAGAACCACCACGACGATGCCGGCAAGGTTCGCCGTATTCAGGCCGATCTCCATGTTGCCCAGAACCATCGACCCCAGATGCACAGCCGGAACGTGCGCGATGTGCCATAGCCAATGAGAGGACGAGACCGTGGGAAAGAATACGCCCAGAAACTTGCCGAAGGCTACGCCGACCGCAGCGAGGGTGCCGCATTGGATGACAACGAAGAGCGTCCAGCCGTAGAGAAAGCCCCACATCGGCCCCAGAGCTTCGCGTAGAAAAACATACTGGCCGCCGGCGCGCGGCATCATCGCCGCCATCTCACCGTAGCTCAACGCGCCGATCATGGTCATTGCCGCGGTCACCAGCCACGCCGCAATCAGCAGCGCGGGAGAGCCAACGCCGCGGCTGATATCAGCGGGAACAATAAAAATCCCCGACCCGATCATCGAGCCCATGACGATGGCGGTGGCACTGAAAAGGCCCAGGCCCTGCACCAGATGTGGCTGGCCCGACGGCGCTTTCGCGGAGGTAGATGAGGTCTCAGGGGTTACGGTACGGATAGACACGTTTCAGTCTGTTCTACCCGAAAATACGCAGAAAGTCTTTCGCTAATTTGCCGGGATCGCCTCCCGGACCCGCGTCCCGGCGAAAGATGGCTGAAATCACGGCGATCGAATCGGCGCCCGCGGCGCGCACCTGCGCTGCGGTCGCAAGTGTAATGCCACCAATAGCGACGAGCGGTTTGCGTGTGATCCTCCGTGCAAGCCTCACACCGTCGAGACCGATAACCGGATCGGGATTCTCTTTGCTCGCAGTCGAGAAGACAGGGCCGACGGCAATGTAATCGACCAGCTCCAGGTCGGCCGCGCGAAGCTGAGCCTCATTGTGCGTTGAGAATCCAACAACGCGGTGAGGACCGACAATGTCGCGAGCTTCATGCGGAGAGATATCCTGCTGGCCGACGTGGACGCCGTCGAAATCAGCCTGTACCGCGAGGGTGGGCCAGTCGTTGAGGATAAGCTTCACCCTCGATCCGGCAGCGAGGCGTATGGCCTGCGCGTCGGCGAGAATTTCGGCTTCGGTGCCCTGCTTGTTGCGATACTGCAGGATCGCGACTCCGGCATCGGCAAGGCCCCGCACCCATGCCGTCAGCAAAGCCCCCCGCGCATCACCCGGAGGCGGCAGAAAAGCAGAATCGAGTATCGGATAAAGACAAGGAATAACGACGGTGGAATTCACTCTCCAGTTTATCCGGTACGGCGCGTAGCTTGATCGAGTCTATTTGGGAGAAAGGCTTGGCGGGTGCTCCGTCATCCCGGTGTTTCCCGGGCCGCCGACAACCTGCAGCGTCGGTATCCGGTCGTCCATCGGCGGCAGCGGAGGAAATGGCTCGTGCGGCTCCGCCTGGTACCAGTAGGCGACCGAATAGAAATTATCCGAGCGGTGATTGGAATGCCCGTGCTCGATCGTCGCCTTCATATACTTTGTAAAAGGGATGGGCGAGTCCAAGTGGAAGCGATAAACGCTCGACCGCTCCCCTGCCAGTTCCCTGCCCACCACAGGCGCTCCGTAAAAGGGATACGCAAACGACGAGCCGAAGCTCCATGCTCCGAGAAAATAATCTTCCGAGCCGGTGCCGATGATGGTCGGCGTCTTTTCATCGTCGATAAAAAACATATCGTCGCCTTCGCCCCACCATCCATCCTGGTTCTGAAGGATCGACATGGTGACGCCCACATACTGTCCGTGGCCCTTCGCCTCGAACCAGACGTAGTTGTCCTTGCCGTCGAGGTTGCGCTTGTAATTCACCAGCGGATCGCCGTTTTCATACCATTGCGTCGTCCATCCGTGGTTGGGCTGCGCCTGGCGATACTGCGCGTGAAAATAGAGGGTTTGCGGGGGAAGCGGCTGCGAGTCCGTCCGATAGTCGATGTTGTAATAGAGGTTCTGGATCGGCATCTTGCCCTCGTTGGTGACCGTAATGCGCGCATGCCTGCGATAAGGCATGGGGAAGAAGCAGTTCAGTCCCTTGTTGTTGCCCACCGACAGCATGGCAGACTGCCAGTTGTAATAGATGCCGAGGCCCAGGCCGAAAAAATCGCCGATTGGCGTCTCCACACTCGGGGTTTCTTCGCCATCCCAATACATGCGGAGCACGATCCGCTTCAGGTGGTAAGGTTCCGGGTCATTGATGGTGAACCAAATGTGGGAGACCATGCCCGGACCGTCGACGTCGAGGACGGTGAGCGTCTGGCCGGGCGTCACCACGCGGGAATCGATATTGCCGCCAGTGCCCTCGGCGCTCGAGGCGCGATGCAAAGTGTAGGTCTGCTGCTGGGTGATATCCGGGAGCGCGCTTTGAGCGAAAGACGGCGGCATCGACGCAGCCGCCAGCAGGAGAACCAATGCGGATCGTGTCATGAGATCAACCTCAAGCCTACGAGGTTACAACACCGCGGGAGTGGTCTTCGCATCCATGCGTGCCGATAGGGGTCTGCTCTTCAGTGTGGCGAAGAAAAGAAGAAGCTGGCACACTACGCCGCCGATAGGCCATTCTCACCATCGACAAGGACTTCGTACGCTACGCGCAGAAGCTGCCCTTCCGGCTGATTTCGCTCTAGCTCTGGCCCTGCCGCTCGAAAAATCGCTCCATGAATTTGGTGTCGAACCGGCCTGCGCGGAATTCTTCATCGTCGAAGATCTTGCGGTGCAGCGGAATGGTGGTGTGAATTCCCTGCACCACGAACATATCGAGGGCTCGCTTCATTCGCTGCATGGCCTCTTCGCGGTCGGTTCCGTGGGTGATCAGCTTCGCGATCAGCGAGTCGTAATAGGGAGGCACCACACCCTCTCCGTACTGCGCCGTATCCACGCGAACGCCGTTACCGCCGGGGACGTTGAAGACCGTGATCTTGCCGGCCGAGGGTGTGAACTTCTCCGGATGCTCGGCATTGATGCGGCACTCGATCGCGTGACCGCGAATCTGAATGGAAGGCGGCAGGATGTCTGACAGCTTCTCGCCGCAGGCGATGCGCAGCTGCGCCTTGACCAGGTCGATTCCGGTGACCATCTCCGTGACCGGATGCTCCACCTGGATGCGCGTATTCATCTCGATGAAGTAGAGCTTGCCATCCTCGTCCATCAGGAACTCGACCGTTCCTGCGTTCTGGTAGCCGACATTTTCGAGCGAGCGCTTGAGGGTTTTCGCAATATCCTCGCGCAGCTTGGGCGTGACCTGCAGCGACGGAGCTTCTTCGATCAGCTTCTGGTGGCGCCGCTGAATCGAGCACTCGCGTTCGCCCAGAGAGAGGACCGTCCCGTGCTGATCGGCCAGCACCTGGAACTCGATATGCCGTGGCCGCTCGATGAATTTCTCCATGTACAGGTCGCCGTTGCCAAAGGCGTTGGCAGCCTCAGTGTGCGCTGCCTGGAAAAGCGCCGGCAGTTCCTGCGCCGAGCGGATGACGCGCATGCCTCGGCCGCCACCGCCCGCCGAAGCCTTCAGGATCACGGGATAGCCGATGGACTGCGCCCACTCCAGCCCCTCGCCCTCGGACTGGATCACGCCGTCGGAACCGGGCAGAATCGGCACTTTCGCCCGCTTCATCGCCTGCCGCGCCTTTTCCTTCTCACCCATCAGCCGGGTGACTTCGGGCGGAGGACCGATGAACTTGATGTTCGACGCCCGGCAGACTTCGGCAAAATTGGCGTTTTCGCTCAACAAGCCGTAGCCGGGATGAATCGCGTCTACGTCGGCAATCTCAGCGGCGCTGATCACCGCCGGCACATTCAGGTAGCTTTCCGCCGAGCGTGGCGGCCCGATGCAGATGGCCTCGTCGGCAAAGCGGACGTGTAGAGAATGCCGGTCCGCCTCGCTGTAAACCGCGACCGTGCGAATCCCCATTTCCTTACAGGCGCAGATAACGCGTAGCGCAATTTCGCCGCGATTGGCGATCAATACTTTTCGAAACATAGTTTCCGATCGATGCTTTCCGGATGACTTCGCGCCATCCTACCTGGCGCGCACGGCAAAAAGAGATTGCCCGTATTCGACGGGCTGCCCAGTTTCGACAAACCGCTTGACGATCTCGCCGGCGGCGTCCGATTCGATCTCGTTCATGAGCTTCATGGCCTCGATGATGCACAGAATCTGCCCATTCTCGACCGTGTCTCCAACCTTGACGAACGGTGGTGTGCCGGGCGAGGGCGCCTCATAGAAAGTACCCACAATCGGAGACTTGACGATGTGCAGTGAGGCATCTTCATCCGCCTCGGCCTTCGCTGGAGGAGCGGCGGGCGCGGGAGCGACCGCATGCGCAGCGCCATGCACCTCAGGCAGGATCGCGGGAGGGTGAGCGGCCGCGCCCTGCGCCGCCAGCAGCCGGGCCAGCGTCGTCAGGTCGGCCTGCCCGCCGCCTTCCTGAGCGAACTTGATGCGCACCTTAAGATCGCCGCGCTCCAGGTCGAACTCGCCGATCTTGTTTTCTTTCAGGAACTCGATCAGTTCCCGTAATTCCTTCATCTCTTCCGAATTCATCTGTATTCTGCCTGTCGCATTCTTCCCTGCCCGCCGCTTTCTGCGGCGGTCACAATTCGATCAGCGCCTTGTTTACCGGTGTCAGCACCTTACGGCCTCGTTCCGTAACGACGACCATATCTTCGATGCGAATACCAAACTTTCCGGCGAAATAGACGCCGGGTTCGATGGTCACGACCATCCCCGGCTTCAATTCCAGGGTCTGCCCCGTCGCAATACGCGGATGCTCATGAATCTCCAGGCCCACTCCGTGGCCTGTCGAGTGCGTAAAGTACTTCGCCAGTCCCGCGTCACGCAGAATACTACGGGCTGCCTCGTCCACCTGCCCGCAGGTCGCTCCGGGCCCGACTGCCGCAACCGCCGCCTCCTGTGCCGCAAGCACAGCATCATAGGCCCGCCGTTCTTCCCGGGCTGCTTTGCCCAGGTGGACGGTACGGGTCATATCCGAACAATAACCATTGAGGATAACACCGAAGTCCAATGTTACGAAGCCCTTGCGCGGCAACTTCCGGGAGCTGGCGCGGCCGTGGGGCAGAGCCGAACGCGGCCCCGACGCCACAATAGTTTCAAAGGACATGCCTTCGGCGCCCATGCTGCGCGCAAAGAATTCCAGTCCCGCCGCAACTTCCGACTCCGGTACGCCGCTCTGAATATGTGGAATGACCGCATGAAAGATGCGATTGCCCAGGTCCGCGGCCCTGGCCATCGCCTTGAGCTCGTCCGCATCCTTGACCATGCGGAGCTCTGAGACCAGCGGCTGCTCCAGCGGGGTAAAGAACGACCGCCGCCCCTTGCCTGCGAGTGCGCTGCGCATCAGGTTAAGCTGCGCGATCGTTGTATTCGCCGGATCGAAAGCAGCGCCCTTCGCCGACCTCTCGAGAAGCGCGCAAGCCTCTTTGAGCGCGGATTGTTTGGCGATGACTACCCTCGCCGCCCTCGTCTCTTCCTTAGCCTGCGCAATGTAGCGCCCATCGGTGAAAACCACCGCTTTGGAGGCCGTAACGGCAAGGGCCGCATTCGAGCCGGTAAATCCGCATAGATAGCGGACGTCGGGAAGATGAGTAACGATCAGTGCGTTGATTTCCTGCGCAGCCATGCTCTTACGAAGTGCGCGCAGACGAACAGCTTCATTCATTCGCAAATTTCTCTCTGCATTGATTGTTTCAGAATTAATTATTCCCTGCGGCCCCTTCCGGCGGCACGGCAGCCCTCGATCTCTCTTTCACTTTGCGCGCTGGCACACCGGCGTAGATCCCAAAGGGCTCCAGATCTCGAGTGGCGATCGACCCCAGGGCTAGAATCGCGCCGTCGCCCACGTTAACTCCAGGATTGACCACCGCCCGCGCGCACACCCAACTATACGCGCCGAGACGCATGGGAAAAGATACCAGCCTGAATGAGACGTCGTTGTAGAGGTGCGTAGCACCGCAAATATACGCGCCCTGGGAAACGATGGCGTGCGATCCCAGAAAGAGCGGCGATGGATTGTAGAGCTCGGCATCGTCGCCAGCCGTCACGCGATCTTCGCAGATCAGATTCCAAGGCGCCCAGATCTTCGATTTCGGGTAGAAATGACACGACGGCCCCAGTTTTGCGCCGAAGGCCCGCAGCAACATTGACCGCCAGGCATGAAAGGGCCGCGGGGACAACCGATAAAGCAGCGCATAGCAGAGATCCCATCCCGCGCGCCGAATGCGGTTGCCCAGCGAGAAAGAAGGGACCAGGGTTGGATCCGCGTTAAGATCCGTCTCCGGAACCGTCGCGTCGTTCGCCTTCCAATCGCTCATGGTCATCTCTTGTTAGCCTAACCGCGATAGGGCAGAAAATCACCCGTTCGCCCTGGCCGTGAGGAGATCCCGACTCAACGGTGATCAGATTGCGGTATCAAAGAGAAAGGGACGAAGATCTGGATCGGTCAGGAAACCTTCAATGCCCCTGCTTTACGCCCAGAGACGCGCGTGCTGCGGACAGGTTTTTTCTGCCGAGGACGGGCGACCCTAGACTCCGGCTCTGGAGCCGCGGTGATTCCTGACTGCCGGTCCATCCACTCATCCAGTCTGGATTTCTTGAAACGCCAGCGGTTGCCGAGCTTGAACGCCGGGATAAATGATTCGGATGCGTATTTATAAAGCGTGTCGGGGCTGATGCCCAGGTAATCCGCTGCCTGCCGTATGTCCATGACTTCGCGAATCTCGCTCATGCGTGCCGTCGAAGATTTCATATGTCGCTCCTGATGTACTCGGAACCTGTTCAACTCTCAACTGGTAATCAGAACTGGGGTCGAAGCTTTCTGGGGTTGGACAACAGCGCTGCAAAATAGGCCAGCGACCTGCTTATACCGTGTTTTTACCCCTTCATTCAAGGAATTTCCGTAAGTAGCTGGTGTATCGAAGGATTTCCAGCCGATCTCCGGCTGTGATTCGGCGGCTGCGGGAATGCCCTGTTGCGGTCCATGGGAGCTGGCACCCCAACATTTTGTGCGGTTTGATATCAGGTTCCTGCAGACACAAAACAGCCGGGCCTGTAGCCCGGCTGTCCTGGTCGCGCGGAACCTCCTGCAACCCTAGACTTTGGGCTCCAGTCCGCTCAGGATTTCAAGGAAGGTATCGTCCACGGTGCGGTTCTTGGAGATTGCCTCGGCAAGGGGGATGCTCTCGATCCTGGTCCCGTGCAGCACCACGAGCCGCCCGAACTCTCCCTTATGAACCATGTCGATGGCGGCGAGGCCATAGCGCGTTGCCAACATGCGGTCATATGCCGAAGGCGTGCCGCCGCGCTGCGTGTGGCCGAGGTTGACCGAGCGCGTCTCGTAGCCGGTGCGTTTCTCGATCTCTTCCGCCAGCGCCTGCGCAACTCCGCTCAGCCGCGCGTGCCCGAAAGAATCAAGCTTTTCGCCGAGGGTGGCCTGTCCGGCGGCCGGCAGCTTCGCTCCCTCTGCGACGACCACAATGCCGTATTTCTTGCCGTGATCGTGGTTGTATTTGAGCAACGCACAAACATGATCCAGATCGATCGGCTTCTCCGGAACCAGAACCACATGGGCATTCCCGGCCACTCCGGCAGTCAACGCGATCCAGCCGGCGTCGCGTCCCATCACCTCGCAGACGATGACGCGATTGTGAGCCTCGGCCGTGGTGTGCAGCCGGTCGACCGCTTCGGTAGCGATGCTCACGGCGGTATCGAAGCCGAAGCAAACGTCGGTCCCGTTGAGATCGTTGTCGATGGTCTTCGGCACGCCCACGCCCGGCACACCGGCCTGGATAAGTGCGTTGGTCACAGACTGCGTATCGTCGCCGCCGATCGCGATCAGGGCGTCAAGTTTGTTCGCCTTGATAACGGAGACGCACTTCTCGATGCCTCCCTCAATCTTGCGAACGTTGGTGCGCGAGGTGCGCAGAATGGTGCCGCCTTTGGTCAGAATCCCGTCGACCTTTTCCAGCGTCAGCGGAATCGTGTTGTTATCCAACACCCCGCGCCAACCCTCGAGAAACCCTACAAATTCGTCGCCGTACTGGTTGATTCCCTTTTTCACCACGGCGTGAATCACAGCGTTCAGACCGGGGCAGTCTCCGCCGCCCGTCAACAGACCAACTCGCATTGCTATGCTCTCCTCTAGAAAAAGTTCTCCGCAGAGATGATAACGGGACGACGCTGCGATTCCAAATGCGCGCCGTTGTTCTCTTTGCGTCTGCGTCCTGTGCCCGATAGCACAATGTCGATTCACCTGCGAACTGATACTTTTTAATGAGGGCGATTCGGAAGAGTCGCGACACGGAGAAACATTGATGTTTACTGGCCTATCGATTCTTGGGAATGAACGCGGCTCCGCATCGGGGGCAAAGTTTTACGGACTGAATCCGGCAACCGGAGAGAAGCTCGACCCCGCATACCATTCGGCATCGACGGAAGACGTTGATCACGTTGCGGCGCTTGCAGAAAAGGCTTTCCCGAGCTATAGCAAACTCACCGGCAAGGAGCGTGCGCATTTCCTACGCACCATTGCCGACCGCATTCAGGCCATTGCCGATTCGCTCGTAGCGCGGGCAAATCTGGAAACGGCATTGCCTGTACCGCGTTTGCAAGGCGAGGTAGCGCGCACCGCGAATCAGCTCCGGCTCTTCGCCGATGTGATCGAGGAAGGTTCCTGGACCAGCGCCCGCATCGACACCGCGCTTCCCGATCGCAAGCCGTTGCCCCGGCCCGATATCCGGTCGATGCTGCTGCCGCTCGGCCCGGTCGCGGTCTTCGGCGCGAGCAATTTTCCTCTCGCCTTCTCGGTAGCTGGAGGCGACACCGCCTCCGCGCTCGCCGCGGGCAATCCTGTCGTGGTCAAGGCTCATCCCGCGCATCCGGGAACAAGCGAGCTTGTCGGCAATGCCATCTGCGAGAGCGTCAGCGCCTGCGGCCTGCATCCCGGAGTCTTCTCCATGCTCTTCGATTCCGGAATCGAGATCGGGCAGCGCCTGGTTCAGCATCCCCTGATCAAAGCGGTAGGATTTACCGGCTCGCTCGCGGCCGGCAAAGCGCTGATGCAGCTGGCGGCGAGTCGGCCCGAGCCGATCCCCTGCTACACGGAGATGAGCAGCGCCAATCCGGTCTTCATTCTGCCAGGCGCGCTCAAGCAATACGAGAAAATCGCTGCAGATCTGACAGCCTCTTACACGCTTGGAGCAGGACAGTTCTGCACTAAGCCCGGCCTCGTGCTGCTGCCGCAATCACAGGACGCCTCAAGCTTTGTCGACGAGTTACGCAAGCGGGCGGCCGCGCTGGGAGAATTTTCCATGCTCACCGCCGGAATCGCCTCGCACTACCGAACCGGCCTGGAGCGCAGAACAGCGAGCGAGGGAGTGCGCATCGGCTATCAATCGGACAAGGCGCCGGCGGGTGCGACCGCGACCGCTGCCTTGCTCGAAGCGGAAGGTGAAGACCTGCTACACAATCCCGCTCTCGCCGAAGAAATCTTCGGGCCCACCAGCCTGGTCGTTACCTGTAAGAGCGAAGATCAGATTCTGCAAGCCGCGCAGTCCTTGCATGGACACCTCACGGCGACCCTTCTCGGCACCGAAGCAGATCTGACGGCACATCGGGACCTCATTGCGATCCTCGAACGCAAGGTAGGCCGCGTTATCTTCAACGGCTATCCCACAGGGGTCGAGGTTTCCCACGCGATGGTTCACGGCGGCCCCTACCCGGCTACCTCCGACAGCCGCTCCACGTCGGTGGGAAGCATGGCCATCTTTCGCTTCGCGCGGCCGGTCTGCTATCAGAATCTCCCCCAGAGCACGCTTCCGGCGGAGCTGAAGGATGAAAATCCGCTTGGCGTGATGCGCATGGTAAACGGCGAACTGACTCGCGAGGCAGTCACCGCCTGATGTCTTCCTGATCTCGCGCTCACACGTCCCGATCCCTCCCGGACTCTCATAACCGAACTGTCGAGGAACACTGCACATGAAGGGTTGTTTGGTCTTCGTCCTCTGCCTGGGCGCCGCGGCTTCGGCGCAACACATCGCGCCTCCATCGGGCACCGATGCCCGTCTTAACGCGGCCCTCCAGAAGGAATGGGAATACGAGCTGAAGGCTGAGCCGGAAACCGCGACCTACGTTGGCGACACCCGCTACAACAATCTCCTCAACGATTACTCGCCCGCGGCCTTCGCGCGCGAAACGGCACATGCCAAAGAAGCACTGCAGAAGTTCGAGGACATCGATCCGCAATCGCTGACCGATGAAGGCCGGCTGAATCGCACGCTGATGATCCGCAGCCTGCAGCGCAAGATCGAGAGCGCGCCGTTCAAGAATTGGGAAATGCCGGTGAACCAGATGAACGGGCCGCATCTGGACTATGCGTCGATGCCCTCCCAGATGCCGTTCAACACGGTCAAGGATTATGAGAACTATCTGTCGCGCCTGCGGCTGCTGCCAAGAGCCTTCGATCAGATCACGGAGGACATGCGACTCGGGCTTCGTGATCACCTGATGCCGCCACGTTATCTGCTCGAGAAAGTTGCCGTCGAGTCGCAGGACATCGCCGATAAACCGCTTGACCAGAGCCCGTTCGCCGCTCCGATCGAAAAATTCCCATCTACGGTTGCCGCTTCTGATCAGCACAGGTTGAAGCAGGCCATCGAGGATGCCATCAAAATCGATGTCAATCCGACTTATGCAAAGTTCGCAGCCTTCGTCAAGAACGACTACGCACCGCATGGACGCACCGAGTTCGGCATTTGGGCGTTGCCCGACGGCGACGCGCGTTATCGCAACGCCGTGAAGATGATGACCACCACCGATCTCACGCCGGAGCAGATTCACGCCATGGGATTGCGGCAGGTGACAGAACTGGATGCCGAGATGCTCGCCGTGGCCAAATCTCAGGGCTACCCGGATGTAAAGAGCTTCAATCAGCACATCCGCGACGACCGCAAGCTATACGGCACATCGGCTGCGCAGATACTCGGGCTCTATCAGCACTATGAAGATCAGATGTACAGGAAGCTGCCGCAGCTCTTCACCCATCTTCCCGCGAACAAGCTCGAGGTGGTGCCCATGGATCCCTTCCGCGCTCCGGATGCGGTGCCGGCCGACTACTCGCCAGGCGCGGCGAATCGACCCGGGCGCATCAATGTCAACGAGTACGATCCGACGCATCGCCTGCTGCTCAATGTGGAGGCCATCGCCTATCACGAGGGCGTTCCCGGTCACCACATGCAGTTCTCCATCGCCCAGGAGCGCACTGACCTGCCGCCCTTCCGCAAGTTCGGCGAGTACGATGCCTACTCGGAAGGATGGGCCCTTTACGCTGAGCGGCTGGGAAAAGAGGTTGGCTTCTATCAGGACCCGTACAGCGAATATGGCCGCCTGGAGAATGAAATGTGGCGATCCATCCGGCTGGTCGTCGATACCGGGGTTCATCAGGACCACTGGACCCGCGAACAGATGATTCAGTTTTTTCGCGACCACACAGCAATGGACGAGAAGAACATAGAGAGCGAGGTTGATCGCTACATCGCGTGGCCCGGCCAGGCCCTCGCCTACAAGATGGGACAGATGAAGATTCTCGAACTACGCGAGCTCGCCCGCAAGCGGTTAGGCGCAAAGTTCGATATCCGCACGTTCAACGACGCGGTGCTCGCCGAAGGTCCGCTTCCACTCGACGTCCTCGATTCACGTATGCGCGAGTGGATCGCCGTGCAGAAATAAGACGGACTACTTCGCCTCTTCAGTCTTTGCCGCGGCGTCCGTGGCCGTGTCCTCCGGATTGTTCCAATCCGGAGGCTCCTGCCCCAGCACGTTGTGAACGAAGAAGTCCTCCAACATGCGCTGGCCATATGCGCCGCCCGCGCCATGACCGCCGCCGGGCACATCGAGCAGCGTGAAGGTCTTGTTGGCCTTGATCAGCGCATTCACCACCTGGAAGGTGCTAGACGGGTCGACATTCTTGTCCATCTCGCCCACCACCAGCATCAGCTTGCCCTGCAGCCGGTGGGCGTTGTCCACGTTGGACGACGCCGCATACTGCGGACCCACCGGCCAGCCCATCCACTGCTCGTTCCACCAGATCTTGTCCATGCGGTTGTCGTGGCAGCCGCTGTTCGAGACCGCGACCTTATAGAACTCGGGATGGAAGAGCAGCGCGCCCATCGCGCTCTGTCCACCGGCAGAAGTGCCGAAGATGCCGACGCTGGAGATGTCATACCACGGGTATGCTTTGCGCAGCCGCCTTGTGCCACAGGATGCGATCCGGAAATCCAGCGTCCTTGAGGTTCTGCCACGCCACGTCGTGGAAAGCGCGCGAGCGGTTGTTGGTGCCCATGCCGTCGATCTGCACCACCACAAATCCAAGTTCCGTGAGCGGCTGCGTATAAACTCCGAAGTCCTTGGGGACGAATGAGCCCTGCGGTCCGGCGTAGATCGATTCGATCACCGGATATTTCTTCTGCGGATCGAAGTTCGCCGGCTTATAGATCACGCCCCAGATGTCGGTCTTGCCGTCGCGGCCCTTCGCCGTGAATACCTCCGGTGGACGCCATCCCGCTTCCAGCAGCCTGCGAACATCCGCCTGCTCGATGGTCAGCCACCGGCTTGTCTCCGGCGGTGCTGTGCAGCTCGAGAACCGGGGGCGTCTCCAGCGTCGAGTACAGTATCCAAATAAAACTTGCCGTCCGATGAGAACCAGACATGGTGGTCGGCATCCTGCGTTGAGAGCGGCGTGAGGCCGGTGCCGTCGAAATTGATCCGGTACGGATGCATGTAATAGGGGTCTTTACCCGCATCCATGCCGCTCGCCTCGAACCATATCTGGCGCTTTTCCGGGTCCACGTGGTCCACCGCGCGCACCACCCAATCGCCCTTGGTGATCTGGTTCTTCACCTCGCCGGTGACTGCCGTCGTACAGATAGAGATGCTCCCAGCCATCGCGCTCCGAAGCCCAGATGATCTCTTTGCCATCGTGCGATATCGCACGCGCACTTTCTTGCCGGTGTCGAACTGGTTGGGGATGAGCGGTTCGTAGTTGATAAACGTGCCGCTGCGCTCGTCGATCAGCGCCCGAGCCTTGCCGGTCGCCGCGTTCACTTCGATCACGCGATACACCTGGTGGCCGCGCTGGTTGTACTCGAACGTGAATCCGCGGCTGTCCTTCCACCACACCGGCGAACTCAGGTCGTAGGGATTTGGAAACAGGTCGTTCGCAATTGGCGTTTCACGATTTGGCGCAATGCCGAAGAGGACAGGTTGCGGCAGCGCCAGCACGTCACCGGCCTTGGGATACACCATCGACGAATACTTCGGCTGCAGCTGATCCTCCGGAGACGATTCGACGTAATGGACCTCGCGTTTGTAACCAGGACGGATACGATAGGCGACCAGGTGCATGGAATCCGGCGACCAGATGAGCGTGTCGAAGGCGTAGTAGTTCCCTTCCGAGCCGTCCTGGCTCAGGAACACCTTGTCCGCCTGCCCCTTGGCGCGGACGCAGACGTTGTAGTTGTCAACGAAGGCTTCCCACTTGCCGTCCGGAGATACGCGAGTCACCTTGTCGCCGTTGATGGCCTTGGGAGTATCGTCATAGCCGTCGTCGTCGTAATCGGGATCGTCGGGGTGCAAGGGGCCGAGCTTCGTGCAGGCATACGTGCTGAGGCTGCACTCCCAGCGGTCTTCCTCCAACAGGAATCGGATGGCCGCCTGTTTATCTGTGTACTTGAATGTCTCGAATGGCAGCGTGACCGCTGTATACGCGTGGCCGCTCGCGGCGGATAAAGATGCAGCCAGCTTCGCCTCGTCGAAGGCAGGCTTCTTCTCCTGTGTCTCCGCATTCACTAGCACGAAGTCGTATCCGCCCTCGACACTCCGGCGATACCAGAATGAATCCGTGGCGTCGATCCACGTCGGCTTTTCCACCAAATTCAGCGCGAGGCCCTTGTACCTGTCCTTTAATTTCGCGGCACGGTCGTAATCGTCGCGCGAAACCGGCGTTGGCGCAGTTGGGCGGGCAGCAGCGGCGACGACGCAACCCGGGACCAGGAAGACCAGGATCAGGCAGAGAGGAAGGAGTATCCTGCGCATTCAACCTCCAGGCGCACGGGCTCCCGGAGGAATTCTCGCGCATCCCAATTTGTATTTCTGCAAGTATACATTTTGGATCGCGGCACAGCCTGCAGATCAAGTCAGGAATTACGGAGTTTCGTCACCAGCGCGCGAATGTCTTTGCTGTCGATCGCGCCGGGCGCGCGAGCCATGGGAGAGTTTTGCACCTGGACCACGGTCGAGAGAACCGCCGTATTCTCTTCCCACTGGCGCAACGAACCGTGGAAGTGTTTAGCGCGCGTGGTGCGGGCGACATCTGCCGCATCTTCGCTGCGCAAACCGCCGCCGACGGCAATCTCCACCCGGCCTGCCGCCTGCTCCACCAACCGCGCGAGCGATGCAGCCCCGGTAACCACATCGTCTTCTCCGCCAGCGGTAAGAACGCGCCTGCAACCGGCCGCGATCACATCCTCCAGCGCCTGCTGTAACGAAGCGGTGTAGTCAAACGCACGATTGAAGGTGACTTCGAGCGGCGCTGCCAGATCGACCAATTCGCGGGTCCGTTCGGCATCGACTGTCGCATCGGCGCGGAGAATTCCCAGGACAAACCCGCTTACTCCCATCATCTTGAGGTGAAGCAGGTCTTCCTTCATGACCGAGAATTCCGCCGTCGAATATTGAAAATCGCCTGCTCGCGGGCGCAGCAGCACGTGAATCGGCAGGCTGCACCTATCGAGCACCACGCGCACCAGTCCGTGACTTGGCGTCAAGCCATCTTCGATCAGTGCGGTGCACAATTCAATCCGGTCGGCGCCGCCTTCCTGTCCGGCGATGCAGGCCTCCACGCTCTCCGCGCAGAGCTCGAAAACGATTTCATGTTTCACTTGCACACTATCCTCGGGGCAGACCTTGAAAGCTGTCTCATAAATCCACAACGCTCGATTATGCCGCAAGCGAAACCCGCCATCGAAGCGGGTCTGATGCAGCTCACTGAAGCCACAGAGGTATCTATGAGACAGTTTCTAAAACCTCTCTATGGAGTGGAGAGGCCTTTTGCGGGTGCGAGCCGAAAGATACGTCGGCTCGCACCCTTTCGTTCCTTTGCTGGTTAGAAGTTGTAGTGGAGATTCAGCTGGAGGTTACGCGCCGGCGACCTCACCGCTCCTCCTCCATTCGAGATATTACCGAAGGTCGAATCCGTCACACCGGTGTCCGGGTTGCCGTAGCTGGCGATGTTGAAGGTGTTGAAAGCATCCGCGCGAAAGCCGATGCTCTGCCTCTCGGTAATGTGGAACTCCTTGAAGATGGAATTGTCGATCTGCCAATAGCCAGGACCGCGCTCGCTGCCGTTGCTGGCTGTTCCGAAGGTGTTGCTTGCCGGCACGCCATAGGCGCATACGCCATTATCGACGCCTTTGCACGGAGTCGCCGACGGATCAGTGCCCCACCAGTTGTTGATATTGCGGCCCACGATCTTGAGCTTGCGGTACTGGTTTGCGCGCTCCTGACCGAAAGAATTCGAATTGCTGACGTTGGGGGCGGTGATGGTCTCCGGAAAACCGGTGTACGCAATCAGCGAGCCGGAGAGTGACCAGCCGCCAACCAGTTCGTCGGCGATGCGATTGATGTGGGAGCCAAACTCCTTGTCGCGGCCGAACGGCAGTGCATAGACGCCGATAGCGGACAGATTATGACGCACATCGTAGCCGGCCGGACCGTAATCAGCGTGGCTGTTGTAGCCGTTCTGGAATGCTCCGCTGAAGCCGCTGACGTTCAGCCCGTAATTGCCCAGGCTATTGGTCATGGCTTTGCCGTAGGTGTAGTTGATGGTGTACTCGAGGCCGTGGCTGGCGCGCTGGCGCAGCGTGGCCTGCAGCGCGTTGTAGTTCATCATGGCGCGCGGCTCAGTCACCAGCAGGGTGCCGTTGCCGATCAGGGGATTGTTAGAGACCGCGGGAAACGAGGACGAGTCGCCATTGATGAGCAGCTGGTTGGCGTTGCGATAGTCGACGAGGTGCTGGCCCTGCTCACCCACATAGCCAACCTGCAGAGAAGTGACGTGTGTCAGAGCGTATTCAGTGGTCAGGCTCCATTCCTGAATGTAGGCGGGCTGCATGTTCGTCGGCCACGCGCCGTAGCTGCCGCCGGAATTGTTATAGCTGATATTCCCTGCATTGGAGCTGAAACCCTCCTCCACGGTGTAGGGTTGGCCGGGACTATAAGGCGTCGTGGCAGTTGCAACCGCCGGAGCGACTTCCTGCCGGGTGCTGGCCTGGATGAACGGTGGCAGCGAGGTCAGGCGCTGGTTCCCCGCATTGCCTTCGAAGAAGCTGGTAGCCCCGTAGCCGCCACGGACCACAAAGCGATCGGCGGCCTGGTAGGCGAAGCCGACGCGCGGCATCCACTGGTTGTGGTTGGCGCCGTAGCAGGCGCGGCTGCTGCAGACCTGCGAACCCGCCGGTGCGCCCGTGGGAACGCTGTGCGCATATAGGAAAGTGCCGGTGCTGAGATCGACGTTGCCGGTCTTGTTGTTGACTTCATACCAGGGCTGATCGAACTCATACCGCAGACCCAGGTTCAAAGTCAGGTTGGGAAGAACCTTCCAGTCGTCCTGGAAGAAGCCTGCAGTGCGCCACTGGCGCTGTCCCACCAGCTGGCCGGCCTCCTGGACGGATGCGCTGGCCACGCGATCCAGGACGAAGTCCGCAGCCGCGTAGCCCAGGCTGTTCACCGCGGTCGAACTGGGATCCCGCGTGAAATCTCCGTTGTAGGTGAACGTGCCCAGAAAGCCCTGGTTGTTGCTGGTGATGTAGTTGTCCTGGTAGCGGATGGCTTCAATGCCCATGCTGAGGAGATGCGCGCCGTGCTGCCAGGTTAGGTTGTCCCCGTAGCTGTACGCATTGTCAGTGAGAGAGCCGATGAGAGCGGGTGTGCCCACTCCGCTATAACCGCTGGTCACGTTTCCTGGCGCGCCCGCAGGGCTGAAGCTGTTGTTAATGCTCTGAAAGGAGAAACCGACGTACTGTTGGGCTCCGAAGGGAATGCCTACTTTGGAGTTGCCCCCGGTTCCGAACTGTCCGCTGGGATCGGTCGGCACACCCTGGTTCCAATTTACGCGGGTGAAGCCTACGCGGGCCGAGTTGACGATGGAGGGCGAGAAGATATGCACCCACATGCCGCCGCCGAGCTTGGTGGGAAAGGAGTTCTGAGCGGGAAAGGAAAGATCGAGGACAGGGACATTTCCGTCATACGGATTCGACTGAGAGTAGAAGCCGGTGATTTTGTCGGCGTTGCGCGGATCCCACTCGATCTTGACGTCGCCCTGATTGTTGACGGTGAATCTGCGGTTCGGTCCCTGAAAATTATTGTTCGCGATGCCGTCGCTCGGAGTCGAATTGGGGAGCGGATAGAGGCTGGGGTTAGCGAAGATGAATTGCGCAACCGGGTTGACGACGGGAATCTGGTTGTTGACGTAGGGCGCGGAGTTGTTCTGCGTGTCGTAGAGCTGAACGGGGGCATTCTGGCCGCTCGCGGTCGTCGGAGGGTTGAGCAGGGCCGAGAAGTCACCGGTGCGCATCGCCTGGGTAAGCACTGTCGCTTGCCCCGTGCCTCCGGTATGCATACGCGCTCCTTCGTAGTCCATGAAGAAGAAGAGCTTGTTGCGCTTGATAGGACCGCCGAATGTTCCGCCAAACTGCGTTTGTGTATAGGGATTAATTGCAATAGCCGGGTTGGCGTGGTTGTTGGTCCAGGTGTTGGCGTTCAGATCCTCATTCTGCAGATAGGCGTAGGCCGAACCGTGAAACTCGTTGGTTCCGCTCTTCATCACGCTGACCACATCGCCGCCGTTCACATTGCCGTATTCGGCCGGGGCATTCGAGGTGATGACCTTCAATTCCTGAATGGCATCGGGGGCCGGATTGTAGGCGATGAGGTTGTTCTCATCCTCGTTCATATCGATGCCGTCGAGCGTGTAGTTGTTGGCCTGGGCGCGATTGCCATTGATATTCGGAATGTCGGTGTAATAGGTGCTGCGCTCGATGGCGTTGTTGCCGGATGTGCCGGACGGCTCTGTGCTGACGGCTCCGGGAATAAACAGCGTCACACTCGAGAAATTGCGCCCGTTCAGCGGGATGGTGTTGATCTCGTTCGTGGTCAGCGTCACACCGAGGCTGGCGTCGTTGGTATTCAAGATTGGCGCAACGGCCCCCTGGACGACCGTCGTTGTCGTCGCCTCTCCTACCTTGAGCGCCGCATTCAACTTGACCGTCTGGTCGACTTCCAGAGCAAAGGCGGGAAATTTGACGGGCTGGAATCCGTTGGCCGAGACATTGAGCTCATATTGGCCGATAGGAAGAAAACGGATGCTGTAATTTCCCGTATCGTTCGTGGCCGCCGTGCTGTCGACGCCCGTCGCCAGGTTGTGCGCAACCACCTGAGCGCCTGAGATGACTGCTCCCGTGCTATCCGTGACCTGGCCTGAGATCGATCCTGTAACGGTTTGTGAATGCGCGATCCCCGCACACAGAAAGATGGGGAGGATGACGCTGTAAAGACGCTTCATGAAGGTGTTTTTCATTTTTTATGTAGCTCCGGCCGCAAGCCGAGTTGGACTGGCTCTCTCAAGAATGTTGGACGTCTCCTACTGCAGGCAGAGACACCATGGGGGATGACCGGCTGCAAAACCCGCCTTCATCGATGCAATGGAGGATAGGGATTCAAATAGTGAAATGTCAATCAAATTCGTCATAATCTTGCATGATTCTGCATATTATTGAGCAGTGTTAAGCAGAATCATGCTTATACATTAAACCTCGGCTGACCAATCGTGCCTTTTGAAGCTCCGTTCCTTGCCGTGTATCGAGGCGATCCTTTCGCGGATACTGGCAAGTTCTGGCCGCCTGACCCGCACGAAGGCTGCCTTCAGGCCAATTTAAGCTAGACGCAAGTAGCCTAAGGACCAGCATGATGTTGCAGACATTTGCAGGGAAAAAATCCGCCCTTGCGCTTCTGGGGGCGGCAGCGCTGTTGTTCGGCCATCCGGCTCCCCGCGTCAAGGCGCAGCAGGTGGATGCCTCGAATACCGCGGCGCCATCCGCGATTCCCCCGGTCGTGATTGCTTTAGATGACGCTATTCGCCGGGCGGAGGCGAACGAACCGGCGTTCGCGGCCAGCCTCGCCGAGAGTCAATCGGCCAGGATCGATCGATCGATTGCCCGCGCGTCGCTGCTGCCCTCGGCGGTTTATCACAACCAGGCGCTTTATACGCAACCGAATGGGCTGCAAAACCAGGCCGGCCAGGGCGTCGGAGCCCAGCCCTCGCCGCGCTTCATCGCCAATAACGCGGTGCGCGAGTACGCCAGCCAGGGTGTGTTTAACGAGACCATAGGGCTGCAGCAGGTCGCCGCTGTTAAACACGCCGACGCAGCGGCGGCTTTCGCGGACGCCGAGGCCGAGATTGCGCGCCGGGGACTGGTCTCCGCGGTCGTGGGCCTCTATTACTCCTCGATCTCGGCCGAGAATAAGCTCGCCGTGGCTCGCCGCGCCGCGGGCGAGGCCAACAGCTTTCTCGACCTGACCGGGAAACGTGAATCGGCTCGCGAGGCCGCGCACGCCGATGTCGTAAAAGCGCAATTGGAGCAGCAGCAGCGTCAGCGCGACCTGGCCGACGCCGATCTCGCCGCGCAGAAGGCTCGGCTGGAACTTGGAATCCTGCTCTTCCCCGACCCCAGGACTGCCTACACCCTGCAGCCGCCGGCCAATCAGGCCGCACTTCCCGGGAAGGCCGACATCGAAGCGGCCGCCTCCAAAAACAGCCCGGAGTTGCGCAGCGCATTCGCAAGCCTTAAGGAAAGCGATGCGGACGTTGCTGCGGCCCGTGCCGCGTATCTGCCGGACGTCGGCCTGAACGTCACCTACGGCATCGATGCGCCGCAATTCGCGGTGAAGGGGCCGGAGACAGTGAAAAATCTCGGCTACTCGGCGAGCGTAACCGTGGATATTCCGGTCTGGGACTGGCTCTCCACTCAGCACAAGATCAAGCAGAGCGAGATTCGTCGAAACGTCATCAAAGTGGCCCTCAGCGCCACGCAGAAGCGGCTGGTCGCCGACCTGGAGGAGTTCTACGCCGAGGCCGTCGCCGCGCGCGATCAGCTGGCGTCGCTCGATGTCAGTGCAAAGACTGCGGCCGAGAGCCTGCGTCTCACCAAGCTCCGCTATACCGGCGGCGAAGGAACCGTACTGGAGGTGATCGACGCGCAGAACGCGCTGACCTCCGCCGAAAATGCGCGCGACGACGGAGCCCTGCGCTATCAGACAGCCTTGGCCAATCTTCAGACTCTGACGGGGACTTTTTAACGTGACGAAACCAGCGAAGAAGACTCCAAAGCGAGCCCCGACAGCAATACGGATGGCCGCCTCAGGCCTTGGCTGCGCCATCCTGCTCCTCGCGGTCGGCTGCGTCAGGAAGGAACGCACACCCGATGTCGTTGTAACCGTACAAGCCGGCCATCCGGAGAACGGGTCGATCACCGAGCAGATCAACGCCGATGCAGTGCTCGCGCCCGTGGCCCAGGCCGCCATCTCTCCCAAGATCACCGCGCCGGTGAAGAAGTTCTATGTGCAGCGAGGCGCGCGCGTCAAGGCGGGCGCAGCTTCTGGCCACGCTCGAAAACAGCGACCTCGAAGCCGCTGCGATGGATAACGAGGGCAGCTACAACGCCGCCCAGGCGGCCTATGAAACATCCACCAAGGCCCAGGTTCCCGAGGACTACCAGCGCGCGCAGCTCGATCTCGCGCAGGCCAAGGCCAACCTCGATCTCAACCAGAGCATTGTCGCCAGCCGCAAACAGCTCTTCTCCCAAGGCGCGATTCCTGGCCGCGATTTAGACACCGCGACCGCGGCTCTGGTGCAGGCGCAAGCCGCGTTCGACACGGCTAAACAACACTTCGAATCGATGCAGAAGGTAAGCCGTGAGGCCGCACTCAAGTCCGCGCAAGGTCAGTTGACCTCGGCCAAGGGGAAATACCTCGGCGCTGAGGCGCAGGTGAGTTACTCAGAGATTCACAGCCCCATCAATGGGGTCGTCACCGACCGCCCGCTCTTTGCGGGGGAAACCGCCGCCGCGGGCGCCCCGCTGATCACCGTCATGGAGACGTCGGAGTTGCTGGCCAAGATTCACATCAGCCAGAGCCTTGCTCAAAGGATGAAAGTGGGAGACGCGGCATCCATCGCCGTGCCCGGCCTCGCCGACCCTGTGCCGGCCAAGGTGTCGCTCATCAGCCCGGCCCTCGATCCCGGCAGCACCACCATCGAAGTGTGGCTGAAGGTCGACAATAAAGATGGAACGCTCAAAGTCGGCACGCCGGTACATGTGGCTATTCAGGGCCGCTCTGTCCAACATGTCTTGAAAGTCCCGCTCTCCGCCCTGCTCACCGCCGACGATGGCAGCAGATTCGTAATGGTGGCAGGCACAGATGGAGCCGCGCATAAGAAGCCGATCCAGACCGGCATCCAGGACGCGTCCGACATCCAGGTGAAGAGCGGCCTCGCCGCAGGTGACATGGTTATTACAACCGGCGCCTATGGTCTCGACGACGGAACCAAAGTTAAGGTCGGCACGGCCGGCGACGACGACAAGCCCGCAGCCTCTGGAGACGACAAGGAATGACGGAAGCGTCTCCCTCTGCACCTGAGAAATCGTTCTGGCTAGCCCGGTCGACCCGCACCATCTTCTTCTTCGCGGCGGTGCTGACCTTCGCCGGGATTTACTTCGCTTTTCAGGTTCCGATCTCCGTCTTTCCCGAGACTAATTTTCCCCGCGTCGTCATCGGCGTCGACAACGGCGTGATGCCCGTCGAACAGATGCAGGTCACCATCACCAAGCCGATCGAAGACGCCATCAACAGCGTTCCGGGCCTGCTTACCGTTCGCTCCACCACCAGCCGGGGCTCCGCCGACATCAGCCTGTTTTTCGACTGGAACGTCGACATGTTCCGCACGCTGCAACTGGTCGATTCGGCGCTGTCAAAGGTGGAGCAGTCGCTGCCCTCAACCGCGAAGATCACGACCAACCGTCTCACCTTCGCCACCTTCCCCATCCTTGGCTACAGCCTTACCTCGGACACCATCCCGCAGACTCGCCTCTGGGAGATTGCAACCTACGATCTCAAGCCGCCGCTCAATCGCATTTCGGGCGTGAGCACGGTGGTGGTTCAAGGGGGGAAGGTTCCCGAGTTTCAGATCATTCCCAATCTGGCCAAGCTGCAGACCACCGGCGTCACCATCTCCGACCTGGTCAATGCCGTGCAGGCGTCGAACATCATCGACTCCCCCGGCCTCTACGAAGAGAATCATCAGCTCATCCTGGCGCTGGTGGGCTCTCAGGTTCACGATCCCCATGCACTGGGCCAGCTGGTCATTAAGAACACGGCTGGCGGAGCACCGATACGCATCTCGGATGTGGCTGCGGTGGAAGCCTCCACCATGCCCACCTACACCATGGTGACAGCGAACGGGCGGCCCGCCGTGCTGCTCAACATCACCAGGCAGCCATCCGGGAATACTGTTGCCGTAGCCAATGCGGTCGCGGCGGAGATCACGCAACTGCAAAAGAAGCTGCCGCCCGGCATCAAGCTGCAGGTCTTCTATGACCAGTCGCAACTGGTGCGTGAAAGCATCGCCAGCGTGCGCGACGCGATCCTGATCGGTCTCATCCTCGCCTGCGTCATCCTCTTTCTCTTTCTGCGCGACTGGAGCTCGTCGCTGGTCGCCGGCCTGGTCATTCCTGTCACTGTCGCGGTTACGATTCTCTTTCTCTGGATCGTTGGAGAGAGCTTCAACCTGATGACCCTGGGCGGGCTCGCGGCCGCCATCGGCCTGGTGATCGACGACGCCATCGTCGTCGTTGAGAACATCGTCCTTCATCGCGATGCCGGCGAGAATCGCATCGAAGCCGTGCGCAAGGCGCTGGCCGAGATCACCAAGCCGCTGGTTTTTTCCACCATCACTCCGGTCGTCGTCTTTCTTCCACTCATCTCCGTAACCGGCGTGACCGGCAGCTTCTTTCGCGCACTGGCCGTGACCATGACCGTCGCTCTGCTCACCTCGCTCGTGCTCGCGCTCAGCTGGACGCCTGGCCTCAGCATGGCGCTGCTTCATGAGCGAAAATCGGGCGCTAAACCAAAGGACGGCCACGAGACCGACCACACCGCCCGGCCGATCGCTGAACGCGCCCATGGAGAACCGGGCCGCATTCTGGGCAAGGTCCTGAGCTGGCACAAGCGCCTGCTGCAGCTTTCGCTGGCTAGGCCGGCCATGCTTGCAGGCGTCTGCGCCCTGCTCATTCTCGGAACCTGGTTTGCCTATCGCAGCCTGGGCTCCGACCTGCTTCCCGAGATGGATGAAGGCGGCTTCGTGCTCGACTACATCATGCCCGCAGGCAGCTCGCTGACCGAAACCAACCGCGTACTCGAAAACGTCGAACGCATCCTCCACAACACGCCTGAAGTCGAAAGCACATCGCGGCGGACCGGCCTGCAGATGGGCCTGGCGGCGGTTACCGAAGCGAATACCGGCGACTTCACGGTCCGCCTCAAGAACGATCGCGATCGCGACATCGACGAAGTGATGAACGACGTTCGCCAGCGCATCAAATCCACCGAGCCCGAGCTGGACGTGGAGTTCACCCAGGTATTACAGGATATGATCGGCGATCTTTCCAATTCTCCCGAGCCGATTCAGATCAAGCTCTTCGCCAACGATCAGAAGCTGCTGAACCAGCTTGGACCGCGCGTCGCCGATGCCATCAGCAAGATTGGCGGAGTCGTCGACGTCGAGAACGGCGTGGACAACACCATCAGCGGACCCGCCACCAACTTCAATGTGGACCCGGCAACCGCAGCCCGATCGGGATTCACGCCCACCGAAGTAGCCGAAGATGCGACCAGCATTCTCGACGGCATCACCACCAACGCCCCCCTCATCGCAGGGGGCAGGCCGTACACGATCCGTGTGCGCCTGGGAGATGAATCACGGCGATCCCTCGACACCATTCAGAACACCGTCTTCAACAGCAGCAGCGGCCGCACTGCCACGCTCGGATCGCTCGCGCAGGTGGAACAATTGCCGCCTCAGAACGAAATTCTCAGGGAGAATCTGCAGCGCCTGATCACCGTTACCGGGCGGCTGGAGGGCTCGGACCTCGGCGGAGCAATGAAGCTGGTGCGCCGGACGGTCGAAGGCTTGCACATTCCCTCGAACGTCCGCGTCGAGTACGGCGGCACCTACCAGGAGCAGCAGAAATCTTTCCACGACCTGATTCGCGTGCTGCTGCTTGCGCTCGCACTGGTCTTCGGTGTGCTGCTCGCGGAGTTCCGCAACTTCTCCGCACCGGTCGCGATTCTCACCTCGTCCGTGCTGTCCATCTCCGGCGTCATCCTTGCCCTGCTCATCACCCAGACCGCCTTCAATGTGGCATCATTCATGGGCCTGATCATGGTCATCGGCATTGTCGCCAAAAACGGCATTCTGCTGCTCGAAGCCGACGAGCAATTTCGCGCCGAGGGCGCATCGCCCGAAGATGCGATGATTCACGCTGCGCAGCGGCGCTTGCGTCCCATCCTGATGACCGCCATCGCCGCGGTCTGCGGCATGCTCCCGCTGGCCTTTGCGCTCGGCGCAGGCTCGCAGATGCTGCAGCCGCTGGCCATCGCCGTTATCGGCGGACTCACCATCTCCATGCTGCTCAGCCTGATCGTCACGCCCGCGGTCTACTTCATGCTCACCCGCTCCGCGCACTAACGGAGCGCAACAGAAAATCGATGGTTCGGTGTCCCGCCGTTCGCAGAAAACTGCGGTTGGACAATCTCCGCGGCCGAAACACAGCGCTCCGACATTGCGCTCTTCAGTCGCCCGACCTGCTTCACCTTGCTCCGCGCGCTGCCCTTCACTAGACTGGGAAGTCCCATCACCGGCCGCAAGCGCATGGCAGAGATCCCGCACAAATCGAATCCGCTCATGGAAGACCTGGTCCGGGACCGGAGCCCATCGCCGCAAGAGCTTCGCTGGGCGCGGCAAACCCTCGCACCTGCGTTGGACAAATCCGCCGAGCAGCCCATCGGAGCCCCCACCGGCATCAATCACAACGCGGACGGCCGGGCTCGCTTCACCACCGTCTCTGGGACCGAAGTTGAGCGTCTCTACACCGAAGCCGATCTCCCGGCAGGCATCGCCGAAGACAATCCAGGCCGGCCACCCTACACGCGCGGCATTCATCCCAGCGGCTATCGCGGCAAGCTCTGGACCATGCGGCAATTCTCCGGCTTCGCCAGCCCGGAGGAGACCAACCTTCGCTACAAGTACCTGCTGGCCAACGGAGGCACGGGGCTCTCTGTTGCTTTCGATCTGCCCACACTCATGGGCTGCGACTCCGACGACGCGGAGAGCGAGGGCGAGGTCGGCAAATGCGGCGTGGCTATCGACTCACTGGCCGACATGGAGACGCTCTTCTCCGGCATCAACCTCGAACAGACTTCGGTCTCGATGACTATCAACTCGCCTGCCGCCGTCATCTGGGCCATGTACCTCGCCGTTGCGGAGAAGCAGGGCGCGGATTGGGCGCGCCTCAACGGCACGCTGCAGAACGACATCCTGAAGGAGTACATCGCGCAGAAGGAGTACATTTATCCACCCGCGCCGTCGATGCGGCTGGTCATCGATACCCTCGAATTCGGCGCGCGCCACACGCCGCGTTACAACCCTATTTCCATTTCCGGGTATCACATTCGCGAAGCCGGCTCGACGGCGCTGCAGGAGCTCGCCTTCACCCTTTACGACGGAGTCGAGTACGTGGAGTGGGCGCTGCGCCGCGGCCTGGCTATCGACGACTTCGCTCCGCGCCTCAGCTTCTTCTTCAATTCCCACAACGACTTTTTCGAAGAGATCGCTAAGTTCCGGGCCGCGCGCAAAATCTGGTACCGGCTCATGACCGAGCGCTTCCACGCGCAGAACCCGCGCTCGCACTGGATGAGATTTCACACCCAGACCGCGGGCGTCTCGCTTACCGCACAGCAGCCGAAGAACAACATCGTACGCGTAGCGCTGCAGGCGCTGGCCGCCGTTCTCGGAGGCACCCAGTCCCTGCACACTGACGGTTTCGACGAAGCTCTCGCCCTCCCTACCGAAGAGGCCGCGCGCATCGCGCTGCGCACCCAGCAGATTCTCGCCTATGAGTCCGGAGTAGCGGAAGTCGCCGATCCCCTCGGCGGATCTTACTTCGTGGAACGCCTCACCGACGACATGGAAAGAGGAGCCTTCGAGTATTTTGCGAAGCTCGATGCAATAGGAGGCATGGTCAAAGCGATCGAACAGGGCTTCCCGCAAAAAGAGATCGCCGACGCCAGCTACGCCTATCAGCGAGCCGTCGAAGCCAAAGAGAAGATTATTGTCGGAGTCAACGATAACGTCATTGAAGAGAAGCAGCCGCCCATCCTCTACATCGGCGAGTCGGTTCGCGAGCAGCAGACCGCCAAGCTCAAGCGCCTGCGCTCGGAGCGCTCGAACGAGGCCGTCAACCGCGCGCTCAGCGCGCTATGCCGTGCTGCCGAGCATCAACCCGAAGCCAGCGCAGGCAATCTCTCCAGCGCCAACACGATGCCCTATCTGTTGGACTGCGTGCGAGCCTACGCCACGGTCGGCGAGATCGCCGCAGCTCTCAAGCAGGTATTTGGAACCTACCAGGAAGCGGGCATCGCGTGACCAATCGCAGGCACAGTAACCGGGGTTACGTTTTCCCGGAAGACGCTGTAAAAAACGCTTTACTATCGCGTCACTGATCGCACGATTTCCTCGCTTACAGTTGAAGAACATGCTACAACATCGCCTATGAGTAAGGAGAAGCAAGACCCGCGCTCCGAAAATGGCCCCATCAATTTAAGGCAACTTTCCGAGCTGCTGCGGTTGTCGCAGACCACAATTTCCCTGGTGCTGAACGATTCACCCGCTGCCAAATCCATTCCCATTCACACCCGCGAGCGGGTCTTCGAGGCCGCCCGCAAATTCCAGTACCGTCCCAATTATTTTGCGCGATCCCTGCGCCGCAGCAAGAGCATGTCGATCGGCGTGCTCGCCCCGGATCTCAGCGAAGGCTACTTCACGCTCGTCATGCAAGGCGTCGAAGAGTATCTGCTGCGCGCACATTATTTCTATTTCACAGCCAGCCATTACTGGCAGCCCGATCTCATGAAGGAATATCCGCGCCTGCTTATGGAGCGCGCCGTCGATGGGTTTCTGCTGCTCAACACGCCCGCCGCCGTCGAAACCCCGCTCCCCACCGTGGCTGTCTCAGCGCATAACGACACCAAGGGTGTTACAAATGTCGTCCTCGATCACAAGATGGCGGCGGAGCTTGCCCTGGTGCATCTGCATACGCTGGGCCACCGGCGCATCGCCTTCATGAAGGGCCCGGAGATCATTCCCGACACCGAATACCGCTGGAGCGGCATCCTGCAGGTAGCCAAAAAGCTCAAAATCGATGTGAAGCCGGAGCTCAGCATCCAGCTCGGAGCCGACAGCTGGTCGCCCGAAGTCGGCTATCAGCCCATGAAGACGCTGCTGGAGCGAACCCGCGACTTTACGGCCATCTTCTGTTTCAACGATATCTCTGCCATTGGCGTCATCCGCGCAATCCACGATGCCGGCCTTAGCGTGCCCGGGGACATCTCGGTCGTGGGCTTCGATGACATCATCAGCGCTGCGTATCAGAAACCGAGCCTGACCACCGTACGGCAGCCACTGCGCCAGATGGGCAGCGAAGGCGCGCAAATATTACTCGACCTTATCGCCCACCCTGCGAAGGAGCAACCTACCGAGATCGTGATGCGGCCGGAATTGATCGTGAGAGAGTCGACCGGAGCGGCGCCCGTCGCGACAGCAAGCCGTCGCAAGCGCTAGTTCATCATCTGAGCGTGAACGCTACTTCTCGCGGCGCCCCAGCCCGTTCCCCATGCCTTCCAGGACAGAGACGCCCAGCGCAAGTGTGCGCCGGCTGGCCTTCGACGACAGGCGCCGGAAGATCGCGAACAGCGACGGTGGATTCACGTCCGGCTGGCGCTGAACAGCTGCGGGAAGTCCGTCGATCAGCTTATGCAGCGTGTCGGGATCGAGGCTGCCGAGCACCTTGCCCACCACCAGCAGATTCCGCAACGCATTCACGGCCTCGGGCTGCGTTGCCAAGCCCACCGTGTGCCTCACCACCTGGTCACCGGCTCCCAGCAGCCCGCGCAGCACATCGAGAGTGCCGCTTTCGTGGAGCTCCTGGAGCAGATCGTAAGCTGCGAGCACGGCGTCCGCATGCTCCACGGGAGCCGCGTCGACACGCCGCTTGAGCTCTTCGCGAGCACTGCGAGGAATAGGCATCAATTCAATCGGCTTGGCCATCGCTTAGAGCATTTCTCCTGATCCTGCGAATTGGTGAGTGTAGTTTTGTGTGCCCGTTCTTCGCGGAACGGCCACGCTGAAATCGGAGAAATGCATTACCCTTTCTGTGGCCCCGTCTGGATCTGCACTAACCCATTGCCGGGGGCCCGATAATCTGACCGCTTCCACTTGCGCTCTACCTCCACGCCGCGCTGTGGAGTCGGATGCCCGTGCCGGAAGTTCAACGGCGGCAGCGGATCCTTACCTTTCCACGGCAGCGTCTTCATCTTCACTGTAGTTTCCTTGTATGCGGGAGTGTGCGTCGCACGGTCCGTGTTGTTGCCGGTAAGCAAATTTACCGGGTGCTTGGGGCGGTTCAGCGGCATGTAGACCTGTTTCGCATGCACGCGATCCGTTACCACCACCTGCGTGCGGAGGTCGCCGTGTCGCGAAGTCACATCCACCCACTGTCCGGTCACCAGTCCGCGCTCCTCGGCAATCGCGGGGGAAATCTCCATGAACCCTTCCGGGGTTTCCGCATGAATGCCGGGAACGCGATAGGTCATGTTCCCTTCATGGAAGTGTTCCAGCATGCGCCCGTTGTTCAGATGGACATCGAACTCCGTGTCCGCCTGTTCGCATGGCTCGATCCACTGCATCGGGTACAACTGCGCCTTTCCATCCGGGAAATGAAACTTTTCTGTGTAGAGGAGTGGAGTATCTGTGCCATCCACGGCTACCGGCCACTGCAACGTCTTGTAGCCCGCGAGCCGATCGTAGGTGACACCCGCGAACATCGAGGCGAGCGCCGCCGACTCGTGCATGATGTCTGCGGGATGCGTGTAGTTCCATCCCGCGTATAGCTTGTTTGCGACGTCCTGGATAATTCTCCAGTCCGGCCGGCTCTCCCCCAGCGGCTCCATGACCTGGTAGAGCCGCTGGAAGCGCCGCTCGGTATTGGTGAATGTGCCCTCTTTTTCAAGGCTCGGACTCGCTGGCAGAACCACGTCCGCATAGCGGCAGGTGAGCGAGAAGAAGCAATCCTGCACGACAAAGAAGTCCAGCTTCGAGAAGGCGTCGCCGACAAAGTTGGCGTTCGAGTCGGCGCTGTACATGTCTTCGCCCACCAGATACATCCCCTTCAGCTTGCCCTCGTGGATCGCTTCCACCATCTCGTGGTTATCGAGGCCCTTCTTCGTTGGCAGCTTCACATTCCAGCCGCGCTCATAGCGCTCGCGGGCCTCGGCATCGTCCACCTTGTCGTAGCCGGGAAAGTATCCCGGCATCGAGCCGAAGTCGCTCGCGCCCTGGACATTGTTGTGTCCGCGCAGCGGATACGCGCCCGTTCCCGGCCGCATATAGTTGCCGGTTACCAGCAGCAGGTTGGATATGGCGGTTGAAGTGTCCGATCCGCCGCAGTGCTGCGTCACGCCCATGGCCCACAGGATGCAGGCTGACTTCGCCGCCGCAAACTCCTCTGCCACTTGTTTCAGCAAATCGACGGTAAGTCCGCAAACCTGGGCCGCATACTCCAAAGTGAAAGGCTCCAGGCTCTTGCGATACTCATCCAGTCCATTAACCCACTGATTCAAGAAGTCGGTATGCGCCAGCCCATTGTCGAGAATGTAGCGGCTCAGCGCCGAGAGCCACACCACATCCGTGCTGGGGTTCGGACGGAAGAAGATGTCCGCGCGCCGCGCCATCTCGTGCTCGCGAATATCGGCCACGATCAGCTTCTGCCCATTCAGCTTGTGCGCCCGCTTTACGCGCGTCGCCAGCACCGGGTGCGCCTCCGCGGTGTTGCTGCCCACGATCATCACCAGACCTGACTGCGCAATGTCGGAGATCGATCCCGAGTCGCCGCCGTAACCTACCGTCCGGAAAAGTCCCTCCGTGGCTGGGCTCTGGCAGTAGCGTGAGCAGTTGTCGATATTGTTCGTGCCCACCACTGCCCGCGCCAGCTTCTGCATCAGGTAGCTCTCTTCGTTGGTGCACTTGGACGAAGAAATGAAGCCCAGTGCATCCGGGCCGTACTGAGCTTTGATCCCGGTCAGCCGCCGCCCGACCAGGTCCAGCGCCTCTTCCCAGCTTGCCTCACGGAAGCTATCGCCCTCGCGAATCAGCGGCTTCTCCAACCGGTCTTCGCTGTTGACGTAGTCCCATCCAAACTTACCCTTCACGCAGGTGGAGATATTATTTGCCGCGCCCTGCCCCGGTTCCACTTTCAGGATGTGGCGGTCTTTCGTCCAGACATCGAAGCTACAGCCCACGCCGCAGTACGTGCAGACGGTCTTCGTCCTCTTCACACGGGCGTTGCGCATCGCGGCTTCCGTCTCGGAAAGCTGCAGGATCGGCCCGTAGCCGATCTCCGGCTCGATCGCTTTCACCATGTCGATCATGCCTGCGAGCGCGTCGGCCGGTAATTTTGTAAAGTAGCCCGCGTGCCCCAGCATCGACTTCTCCATCAGCGCGTTGCAGGGGCATACCGTGATGCAGTGTCCGCAGGAAACGCAGCTCGACCCGCCGATCTCATGCCCGCCATCCCACAGCACGCGCGGATGCTCATCTTCCCAGCGGATCGAGAGCGTTTCGTTCACCTGCACGTTCTGGCATGCCTCCACACAGCGTCCACACAGGATGCACTGGTCCGGGTCGTACCGGTAGAAGGGGTTCGACATGTCCTTCTCGTAGGGCTTTTCTTTGTAGGGGTATTTCTGGTGCTCGACGTTGAGGAGGCCGGTGGTGTTGTGGACCGTGCAGTTCTGGTTGTTGTTGTCGCACACCGTACAGTACAGCAGGTGATTCCCGAGGATGCGGTCGAAGGCTTCGTGCTGCGCGGCGACGGCGGCAGCCGAATCAGTCACGACCTTCATGCCGGGAGCCACAACCGCGCCGCAAGCCCGGGCCAACTTGCCGTCAATCTCCACCATGCACGTGTCGCAGGTCTGGATTGGACCCAGACGCGGGTGATAGCAGACCTGCGGAACTTCTTTGCGGCTGCGGGCGATGCCATCGCGATTGAGCGCGTCAATCAGCCGCTCGCCGGCGACGGCCTCGACATTCACGCCGTCGATCTGAAGAACGCAGACGTTTCCAGCGGCGCCGCCCGGCAAGGTGGCGGCCCCGTTACCAGAGTGATAGGCTTCCGTTTTCGGGTCCATTTGTCTCCTTAGGATGCACTGTGCTGGAGACCGGGTTCGCCGGAACTGCGATACGGCAACTCGTCGCGCCCTTGACTGTAATCCAACTGGCGAGAGCCATGCAAGGCGCGGTCCCGGGATTGGCAAACTAAAGTGAATCGTCCAGCGGGTCCATCGTCGATCTTGTTGCGTCTACCGGAACACGTGCGAAGAGATTGCCCATGAAGAAGTTGATACTGGTCATCGTCTCACTCGCAACTCTTCCGGGCGCGGTTCTGCGCGCACAGGATATTTCAGGGAATTGGCAGGGGACACTTCATGCAGGCCGAGGCGGGAGCCCATTTCAGAGCGACCGGATATTCCTGTATATATCGAAGGCGTCGAGTGGCGACTGGAAGGCCATTCTGTACAGCTTCGATCGGTACGGCGGGCACCCCATGCTTGCCGCGGCGATGACGTTTCAGGATTCGGCCCTTAAATTCTCGGCCGGCAAGCCACAGGGTTCTTACGCCGGCACGCTCAACCCTGAGGGAGCCCTCATCACCGGCGCCTGGACCCAGGACGGCAACCAGCGCCAGCTTGATTTCAACCGGACGTTCTTTGCCGAGCGTGTGACACGCGAGCAACTGGAGCAGATTCTGACCGTAGACCATGGCAAGCGGGACGGCAAGGTAGCAAGCGAACTCTCCGGGTTGGAGATGACGGCGCGGCTAAGTACAGCCGCGCTCTCTCGCTATGAGACCTATCTACCTGGACGTCGGACTCGGCTGGCACTCATCGCGCTGGCCGACAGGTCGGTTTTCCTGGACCCGCCAGCCGATGAGATTCCTGCAATGGCCAAGCCTGATCCAGCAGCCCAACGCAAGATGCTCACGCTTGCCATCGATTATGTGAGCAAGACGATTCGCCAGTTGCCTAACCTCTTCGCGACGCGGACGACCACAAGCTTTGAGGACAATCTTTGGACACGAACGAAGCTGCGGCCCGCAGGCACATACAGCGCAATCGTCCGTTACCGCGACGGCGACGAGCAGATAGGCTCCGCACTCTTCACATCCCTGGCGCCCGGTCTGACCACCTCCGGCGAATTCGGTCCCATACTGGGTACAGCCTTGCTGGATGCCGCTCATGGCAATCTCACCTGGAGTCGCTGGGAACAGGGATCTGCCGGCCCGGAGGCGGTTTTCCGGTACGCGGTGACGGCAGATAAGTCGCACTACGTTGTGGATGGAGAACCGTGCGCCTATTACGGAGAAATCGCGATCGACCCCGAGACCGGGACGGTCCGCCGCGTGGTTCTGAGAGGGGACATGGAGCCGCCCAGCACCTTCCTTAACGCCAACATTATGGTGGAATATGGCCCCGTGGAGCTAGGCGGCAAGACCTATATTTGCCCGCTTAGAGGCGTCGCTCTCTCGCAGGAATTGGCGTTGGGATACGTGAATGACGTCGTCTTTGAGCAATATCACCTCTATCACGCCACTGCACGCATCCTGCCGGGACGAGATGACGGCCCCTGATGACCGCTCCCAGAGAGATTTGCGATCCCGAGCAATCTTCTGGCCCTGGCGCCGCGGCAGGGATCATCACTTTGGGTTGTGCAAACTAAACCTGTATGTGAAATTTACGCACGCATACGAACCAGATTCTTAGGCGTGTAGCTGATTCAAGCCGCATCGTGAAGCGCGCGCCAGTCCCATCGCATCCAAAATCAAGTACAAAGCCCGCACAAAAGCAGAGGAGTAACAAATGGACTACGTCAACCTGGGCAAAACCGGCATGAAGGTTTCCCGCATCTGCCTCGGCGCTATGACCTACGGATCGAAGAAATGGCGCGAATGGATTCTCGAAGAGGCGGACAGCCGGCCGTTTATCCAGCGCGCCCTCGAAGCCGGCATCAATTTCTTCGACACTGCCGATATCTACTCTCTGGGCGTGAGCGAAGAGATCCTGGGCCGCGCGCTCAAGGATTTCGGCCCCCCGCGCGACCAGCTCGTCATCGCCACCAAGGTTTTCAATCCGATGGGAGACGACCCCAATCAGCGCGGCCTCTCCCGCAAGCACATCATGCACGCCATCGACGATAGCCTGCGCCGCCTCGGCACCGACTACGTCGACCTTTACCAGATTCACCGCTTCGATCCCAACACTCCTGTCGAGGAAACCCTCGAAGCACTCAACGATGTGGTGCGGGCGGGAAAGGCGCTCTACATCGGAGCCTCTTCCATGTATGCCTGGCAGTTTCAGAAAATGCTGTATACCTCGGACAAGCTCGGCGTGGCCCGCTTCGTCACCATGCAGAATCACTACAACCTGGTTTATCGCGAAGAAGAGCGCGAGATGATTCCGCTCTGCAAAGCCGAAGGCATCGGCCTCATCCCCTGGAGCCCGCTCGCCCGAGGCTTCCTCGCCGGCAACCGCAGCAGAGAAGAAAAAGGCGAAACGATCCGGGCCAAGACGGACGCATTCGCCCACGACCTCTACTACCGCGACTCCGACTTCACCGTCGTGGAACGCATCTCTGAAATCGCAAAGAAGCGTGGCGTCAACAATGCCCAGGTAGCCCTGGCGTGGATGCTCTCCAAGCCCGAAGTCAGCGCGCCTATCATCGGGGCCAGCAAGATGAGCCACCTCGAAGACGCACTGAAGGCGCTGGAGATCAAGCTCGACGCCGAAGAGATCAAGGCGCTGGAAGAGCCTTACGAACCGCACCCGATCCTGGGGCACAGCTATTGAGCAGAAGAAGAAGGGCCGGTCCGCATCGCCTCATAAAGGCTAAATTGCAGACCGGCGACGGAGGAAAAAATGCCTGAAGAGATCGTTCTGGTTGTGCGGTTTCGTGTCAGCGCCGAATCCAGGCCGCTACTTGAGGAAAGGCTGAAGGAAATCTTCGGCAAGATCAAAGCCGAGGAGACGTTTGTCAGCGCGAGTATCCTTCGGGATATCGAGGACCCCGAGCGGCTCATGGTATATGAGGTCTGGCGCGAGACTCGCGATTCCTTCCTGCAGAATCAGCTCCCGAAGACCTATCGCGGCAGCTTCGAACAAGCGCTCGTAGATCTCAATGTCGAAAGGGAGCCACAATGGCTTACAGCGTTCAGCACCTTCGAGGCGCAACAGGCGGACTCGCAATTCATACCCCGATAACCGCATGACGCAATTGAAATCCCTGAAGCGAGAAAAGCGCATTCCGGAACTGGAATGCGCTTTTCTTGATCCTTAAAAAGAACTCGGGCTTGGTCTACTCCAGAGCTTCCGGATGAATCGCAATTCCCTTTTCGCCTGCGGCTTTCTTCTCCCAGTACTTCTTGACCCAGGCTTCGAAGCTCTTGCCTGCGGCGGTGTCGCGCCCGGTAAAGGCCAGGGCCGCAATCTCGGAATAAGGAACGGCGAGCTTGGTCCGCTCGGTGGATGGAATGATCCGCACGGCGGAGTTCTGCAGGTTGGAGCCGGTGCGCCGGTCGAAAACATAGCCGGTGATCTGGCGTCCATCCTTCAACGTCAGCGTAATATCGCCGCGGTAATCGAAGGCCTTCTCAAACGCGGCCTTGATCTCCTCATCGGAAGCCAGCGAAGGAATCCAGCCCTCGAGCTGCTCCTTTTCACGCCCGGCAATGTGCTCCAGTTCGTCAGCGCTATGCAGCCGCAGCTGCTCGATCCTCGAACTCTCCTGCTGCTCTGTCGCCATCGCGCCTAATCTCCTGAAACCGTCTGCAGCGTGTCGTTGGTCGAACCGGCGGAGGCCTGTATCTGCACCAGCGGATGCGCGTGCTCCGGCCGCCACTCATTCAGCAGCTTCTGCGCATCGGCATCGGGATACTGCGACGGGAACATGTACTTCTTCGCCGTAACCAGAAATCCCTTCAGCGAGCTGAAGTTGTAATCAACGGCAGAAGCCTCGTGTCCTGAGTGCACCATGCAGTTGGCGCACTGCGGATTGCCGCTCTTCGCGCCGTAGTTCTCCCACCTCGTCGTCTCCAGCAGTTCCTGGAAAGTATCCGCATAGCCGTCCTGCAGCAGGTAGCAGGGCTTCTGCCAGCCGAAGATCGAAAACGTCGGCATTCCCCACGGCGTGCACTCGAAGTGCTGCTTGCCCATCAGAAATTCCGAGAACAGCGGATGGGTATTGAACTGCCATGTCTTCTTGCGATTCGACAGAATCATGCGGAAGAGCTTGCGCGACCTCGCCTTGCCCAGGAAGTGATTCTGGTCCGGCGCCTTGTCGTACGTGTAGCCCGGCGATACCATCATGCTCTCCACGCCCGCTGCCATCATGTCATCGAAGTGCGCGCGCACCGAGTTCGGATCGGCTCCGTCGAACAGCGTCGTGTTCGTCGTCACGCGGAAACCCGCGGCCACGGCGGCGCGAACGCCTTCCATCGCCATATCGTATCCACCCTCACGGCAGACCGAGAAGTCATGATGCTCGCGCTGCCCGTCCACGTGCACCGAGAAGGAAAGATACTTGCTCGGCTTGAAGAGATGCAGCTTCTCTTTGAGCAGCAGCGCATTCGTGCACATGTACACATACTTCTTGCGCTCCACCAGCCCCGCCACAATCTCCGGCATCCTCGGATGCAGCAGCGGCTCGCCGCCGGGGATCGAAACCATCGGAGCGCCGCATTCTTCTACCGCGCGGAAGCATTCTTCGGGCGTCAGCTCTGCCTTCAGGATGTGCGCAGGATACTGGATCTTCCCGCACCCGGCGCATGCCAGGTTGCAGCGGAAAAGCGGCTCCAGCATCAGCACCAGCGGATAGCGCTTATTGCCCTTGAGCTTCTGCTTCAGCACATAGGTCGCAACGGTCCAAGCCTGAGAAATCGGTACGGCCATTTTCCTCCTTGAGGGGCCTGGCTAAGGCCCGGGCCCGAAAGCCCTGTCGATCGAATTTGTGTTGCAAATCACGGGCGCCCCACGTCCGGATTTCCGGATGTGGGATGCTACCAAATCCTATGCGGCGTCCCGCTCCGCGGCGCGCTTGTAGTTCGTGAGCGCCAGCAGCGGAAAGTAGTTCCGGTAAAGATGGTATGCGAGATAAAACACGCGCGGGAATCCAGTGCCGGTATACAGCGCCTGCCTCTGCTCGCCAACGCCTACGCTCTCATCCCACGACCCATCAGCCTGCTGGTACTTCAATAGCCATTTGATGCCCTTGGCCACGGAGTCGCTTCGCTTATCCCCGGCTGCCAGCAGTCCGAGGATGGCCCACGCGGTCTGCGAAGGCGTGCTCGGCCCGATGCCGCGCGTGACCGGATCGTCGTAGCTGCCGCAGCTCTCGCCCCATCCGCCGTCGGCATTCTGCACCGAGCGAATCCACTCCGCCGCCTGCTGAATCTGCGGCTCGTGGTTCCATACGCCGATCGCTTCCAGACCGCGCAGGACCAGGAACGTTCCATAGATATAGTTCACGCCCCAGCGGCCGAACCAGCTTCCGTCCGGTTCCTGCTCGTCGTAGATAAACTTGATGGCCTTCTCGATGCGCTTGTCCTTGCGCGTAAAGCCGTAGGTCGCCAGCGTCTCCAGGATGCGCCCGGTGATATCCACTGTCGGCGGATCGAGCATCGCGTTGTGGTCGGCAAACGGGATGTACTGGAAGATCATCTTCGTGTTGTCTTTATCGAAGCTGGCCCAGCCGCCGTTCTTGCACTGCATGGAGAATATCCAGTCGATGGCCCGCTGCGACACGTCGTACTGGTAGCGCTCGCGGGGATTATCGACCTTGTTCAACGCCAGCAGAACCTGGCCGGTATCGTCCACATCCGGATAAAACTCGTTGTTGAACTCGAAGTACCAGCCGCCCGGCTGCACGCGCGGAACCTTGACCGACCAGTCGCCCTTGTGGCGCACTTCCTTGGACAGCATCCAGTCCACAGCCTTCAGCAGACGCGGATCGTTGCGCGGAACACCGGCTTCACCCAGCGCATAGACGGCCTGCGCAGTATCCCAAACCGGGGACATGCACGGCTGCATGCGGAAAGTCGGCCGGTCATAATCTTCGGTGCCGTTGGGCTCGTCGATGCCCAGCTTCTCGAACTCATCCATGGCCCGGATCACCTGCGGATCGTCGAGCGAGTATCCCAGGCAGCGCAGCGCGATGATGGCGTTCAGCATGGCGGGATAGATCGCGCCCAGACCGTCCGACATTTCAAGGCGCTCCAGCATCCACTTCTCGGCCTTCTTCAGCGCGATCTTGCGCAGCGGACGGATGTGGATTCGCTCCAGCCAGTGCGTTACCCGGTCGCAGACCAGGAAGAAATTCCGCCAGCTGATCTTCTTCTGACGATCGAAGCGCAGATGGAGATTGGCATTGACGCGGCCGCCGACAAACAGCTCGTCGATTCCCTGCTCGGGTTGAATCTTCTTGAACGGTTTCTTCGCATACGCGATCGACAGCGGGACCAGGATGGCGCGCGACCACGAAGAAATCTCGTAGATATTGAAGTAAAACCAGTTGGGAAAGAGCACGATCTCCGGCGGAACCGCCGGAACGGCGTCGTACTCATACTGCCCGAGGAAGCACAGGTAAATCTTGGTGAAGGTGTTGCATTCGACCACGCCGCCATGCGCCAGAATCCATTCGCGCGCCTTGGCCAGCACAGGATGGTTGGGCAAAATGCCCATCAGCTTGCCCGCGAAATAACACTTAACCGACAGACTGATGTTCGAAGGACCGCCGGGGTAGATCGACCAGCCGCCGTCGCTGTTCTGGTAGCGCAGAATCTCTGTCATGGCGCGTTCCAGCTTGCCCGGGTCGCCGGTGCCCAGCAGTACGTGGGCGAAGATGTAATCCGCCTCCAGCATGGAGTCGGCTTCCAGCTCGCCGCACCAGAAACCAGCCGCGTCCTGCTTGGAAAAGATGTAGTCACGGGAACGGGCCGACGCACTCTCAACATCGCGAAGATCGGCATCGATTCTGCCGAATTTCACTCGCCCGGAGCCTTGTCCGATGGCCTGTGCGGATGGAGATGGATCAGAGACTACTGTGCGAGCCTTGGGAGATGAAGAATGATCGGGTACTCCGGGTTTTGGGGGTTCGTATGTTGTGCTCATGCTGTCCCATCGCCGTCCCTCTTTTCAAATCAGGGCTTTACCGGCGCGTTGCTGACTACATTTAGACCGTCGCCGGGGTTGTTCCGGGAGCGGATTGGATGGCCTGCACGATCTCCGGCGGTAAGCCGAAGCGGACGTTCTCTGGCATTACTTCCACTTCTTCCACTGACCCGTAGCCGCGATCCTTGAGATACGCAACCACGTCCTCGACCAGAATCTCCGGGGCTGAAGCGCCCGCAGTGACCGCAACCGTAGAGACTCCATCCAACCATACGGGATCGATGGCTCCGGAGTTCTCGATAAGATAGCTGCGCGTGCTCAGATTCTGAGAAACCTCTACGAGGCGGTTGGAATTCGAGCTGTTATTGGAGCCGACCACGAGCACCAGGTCCGCCTGGTGCGCCACATTCTTTACCGCCGTCTGGCGGTTTTCCGTGGCATAGCAGATGTCCTGCGAGTGGGGCCCGGCGATCTTGGGAAACTTCTCCTTGAGCGCCTGGATGATGTCCCGCGCCTCATCGAGCGAGAGCGTCGTCTGCGTCAGATATGCCACGTGCTCGGGATCGGGAACCTCCAGAGCCTGCACCTCTTCCACCGTCGACACCACCTGTGTGACATCGGGCGCTTCGCCCAGGGTGCCTTCGATCTCGTCGTGGTCGCGGTGGCCGATGAGGATCAGCGAATATCCCTGCTTGGCAAATTTGATGGCTTCGACGTGAACTTTGGTGACCAGGGGGCAGGTCGCATCGATCACCTTGAGCTTGCGCTCCTTCGACTGCTCGCGAACCGCCGGAGAGACGCCGTGTGCGCTGTAGATCACACGCATCCCCGAGGGCACCTGATCGATGTCGTCGACGAAGATCGCGCCCTTCTCGGCCAACTCATTCACCACAAAGCGGTTGTGAACAATCTCTTTACGCACATAGATGGGTGCGCCAAAGGTCTCCAGCGCAATCTTTACAATATCGATTGCGCGCACCACGCCGGCACAGAAGCCTCGCGGCTTGAGGAGGAGAACTCGCTTTTCGGTGGAGGCTGGTCCGGCCGTCGGCCCTGTAGTATCGGAAACAGGGGTATAGGTTTCAAGAGTCGTGGCGGTCACATCAATTAGTATACCGTTCCACGCCCTGCGAGAACAGAGGTAACTCCCCCTGCACATGATCAGCCGGATGCCGCAAAATTCTGAATCCAACGGCCAAAACTATGTTGCGGTTAGTCGGCTGGCTCCCTAAAAATAGCCCCGGCGACTGACCTACGCAAGGCTTTATGGAATCCCGTAAAGTTGAGCTGCAGTCCCGTGCAGAACCATCCGCGCCATCGTCTGCGCCCGTTCCCTGCTAATCTCTCCATCCCGCATCATGCCGGTCAGGGCAAGTCCCAGCGCCGCCCGCGCGTTATGGTCCGCAATCCAGGCTGATTCCTCCCATCCCATCGGCTCCGAAAACGGATAGCCATCGGTGCCGAACATCACTTTGTCGGGATAGGTCTCCAGCCACTCCCGCAGCCACGACGCCATGGTCCTCGGCGGAAAGGTGAGGGCCTGCTGCGACAGGTCGAGATACACGTTGGGTTTCTGCAAAAGTGCGCCGGCCTCGCGGACAAATGGCCATCCTCCGTGCAGTATGACAAAGCGTGTTTTCCGCAGCCGGGGATCGTTAAAGATCGGCTCCAGCAGCAGCGGATTTCCTTTCGCCACATCGAAGTACCCGCCGCCGCCGGCCATGGTGTGCAGGTGCACCGGCATTCCCAGGCGTCCGCATTCGGCGGCGATGTAGCGAAAGAGGAAATCCTGGAGCGCCTGGTACTCTGCAGCGTCCGGAATGCCGCCGCCAGCCCATTTTGCATAGATATCCGAGGCCGCTTCGCGCGGCGTATCGGCAAAATCGAAACCGCGCAGATAGGCAATCTCGAACTTCTCTGCGACAGCGCCTCCGGCTTTCTGCCGTTCCAGGGTCGGAGTAACTACGCGGGTCAGGTATTCATCGAGCGTAGCGGGAACAGCTTGCATCCCCACGGCCTGCAGATATTGTCTGCGCAGCCGCTCTTCCAGGGGAAAGAACTGCTTGCGGTCCGGCGTAGCCGCTTCCAGGCCGCTGTTGTCCAGTGGAAAGAGCAGCGCGTCTACGTAGGGCACCCAGCGGAAGCGCGGCGCGCTCAGTCCCGGTCCCATTGCCACGCGATTGCTCAACATTGTCGCGATCCCGGCCTGATCCAGCACCCACGCTGCGTAATGTTCCCCCTCGCGCGCCTTCACCCGATCGCGCGCCGCCGCCAGCCGTTTCAGGCCATCGGCATCGAGCGGAGCGAGGCCATCGAAACCCCATAGCGCCTTCCACGCCGGCGAGAGCTGCGGATTGTCCGGCCTCCACGCCACAGGATCGGTATCCGGCTCCATGTTGTCCACGGGAAGAGCGTCGAAGTTGCGGTCGGAACGATCGTTCGGAGGCGGCAATACCGGGTGCGCGTGGTTATCGAACGCCTGGATAGAAGCAATGGTCGCTGCGATGCCTGGATCGATATCGCGTGAAACGCTATCTGCCACGCCGTCGGTACGGCTAATTGGAACGACTTGCGCCAGACAAGGAGCGTAGAGCGCCCCGAAAAGGAGCAATAGCAGTATGCGCAAATCAGGCCATGAAAGACGACGAAGCTCGATCACAAAGCCACGTTAACACGCTAGGAAGGAAGCCCGAACTGCATCGAACAACGCTCTCGATCACTTCCCTTTCCACTGCTGGCCGCCATGGCCCACCGCCCACATCTCAGCGCCAATCTGGTCGAAGAGGCCGGCTCGATCCTCACCGACCTTGTAGAGATCGAAGTGGGTGCGGTTATCGATGTACATGAAGTGCGCATCGGCGTGGAGTCCTCGCAAAACGGCATCGAGCTTGTGCGCCGCGCCGTCGAGGTAGAAGGTGTCCGCTGTGCCGACGTACACATGAATCTTGCCGCGCAGCGCCGGCCCGCGCACGTCCCACTCCGCCGCAAGCTTATGCGCCAGATCGTAGTGATCCCGCCAGTAGGCGATGACCTCCGGATTGACGTCCCCAGTCTCGCGGTTGAACATCTGCAGCGGACGGCCATCCGCGCCCCGCGGCGAAAAGACCCAGTCGAACGAGCCGAGCTGGCCACCGTAGTCTCCCAGCACCCGCTCCAGTTTGGCGAACTGCTCGAAGGTGCCCAGCACTTTCGCGTGATCGCGGACCAACGGGTAGGGCGTGCCGTCGGGCCGGTGGTAGACATTGGCGTGCGGCGCGTAGAGATCGACCCCCGTGAAGTCGTGAAAGTCGCCGGGATCGGGTGAAGTTGACCAGGTGCCTCCGAAAATTCCCGGGTAGTTGACCTGCAGCTGCAATGTAGCCCAGCCGCCGGAGGAGTGCCCTTGCAGAAATCGCCCGGTCGCTCCGCCCTGCATCCGATACTTTGCTTCCAGGTAGGGCATGAACTCGGAGATCAGCGCCGAACCCCATGGCCCGTTGTTCACCGAATTCGTGAATTCGTGGGTGCCGGTGGCCCATGATTCGTCCAGCATCACCCAGATCATCGGAGGCATTTTGCCCTCGGCCATCCGGGTGTAGATCGATGCGCCCGACGCCTTGCAGTAGGCAAGATTCGCGCCGAATCCATGGGTCCAATAGACGGTAAGGAACCGATCTTTTGGATGAGTGTCATAGCCGGGAGGCAGAAAGACCCACGCCCGCATGTGAACAGGCCGGCCAAAGAACCGGCTCAGCACGGGGCTGATGAAATCCTCCAGGTGAGCAGCCTTCTCCTGCTCGGGCGTCAAGGCGACGCGTGGCGCACGCTCGGGAACCGTCTCCGTGAGCTCCAGGGACGGCTCATTTCCCTGACCCGGCGTCCAGGCCGTGAGCGGCGTAACGCTGCTGACCAGATCTCCCGGCGCGCGCCCCGCATAGTTGTATGTGTGGTCGACATCCAGCACAGCCTGCGCCTGGTAGTTGCCCGGTTTCAGCGTGGAAAAGCCGCTCGGATAAGCAATGTCGTCTGTATCGACATCGACCGAAGCGCCCGGCTTGAGATTCGTAACTTCCTTCGCCGCGACATACACCGCCTTGGGCGAAAAAGGATTGTCATCCACCTCTTTCGCTCCGGTTCCCTCGGTGAGGAAGATCAGCACCCGTCCCGAGGCCGGGGCCTTCGCCTGCGGCCCAAGCGTGACGCGGAAAAAGAGATGCTCCGGCTGCTGCGCAGCGGCCGCGGCGGATAGCACCAGCGAGACCAGTGAAGAAAGAACGACAGCTCGGCAATGACGCATGAGGTGCGATTCTAGCAAACGCAGGAGCCGCAGTTTTGTGTCTGGAAATACAAACCACCAGCCAGGCTCCCTTTTAGAATTCGGCTCCCGTAACGGGACGCGCGGCATGTCGCCTTGAGATCATTCATGGGCCTGGGAGCGGCCGGCATTCGGCTGGTATGCTCCAGCAGAAAGAACGTTCGAGGAGTGAGATGAAAGAAAACCGGGTAACGAGGTTTCTCCTGCTGCTGATTGCCGTTTTGCTGGCAGCCATTGCAGTTCGACCCTACATAGCGCCTTCATCGGCCAACGCACAGGTTGAATTGCCCTACGCGCTCTATTTCGAACCGGGAACGCAGTTGTTGCGCGCGCCGGACGGCAGCAAGCAGGTGCTGGGGCGCGTCGTAGTGGATATGCGGACCGGAACCGTTTGGGGCTTTCCGACCAATAGCCCGGACACCTATCCCTCCAACGGGATGAATTCCAAGCCCCAGGTCTCTCATCCCTTTCTGTTGGGCAAGTTCGCATTCGAAGACACTCTCAAGTAAGGGTGTCCCGAATACAGTGGACGCGCCGTCCTACACGGGAGGCGGGTTCCGCTCCACGAACTGCCGTTGGTGCCAGTAAGGATAGACGGGTGTCACGTCGCTCGCTGCATCCAGCTTCGCCACTTGCTCCCTGGACAGGTTCCAGTCCGCTGCGGAGAGGTTCTGCTTCAGTTGCTCTTCATTCCGGGCTCCGATGATTACGCTGGCGACGGTAGGCCGCTGCAGCAGCCAGTTAAGCGCAATCTGAGGAACGGTCCGGCCCGTCTCCCTGACCACCTCGTCGATGGCATCGACGACCTTATACAGATAATCCTCGGCTATCTGCGGCCCGTTCTCCGCGGTGGTGTGTAAACGGCTCTGCTCCGGCAGCGGCTGCCCGCGCCGGATTTTGCCGGTGAGCCGTCCCCAGCCCAGCGGACTCCACACCAGCGTTGCCACCTTCTGGTCCAGGCCCAGCGGCATCAGCTCCCACTCGAACTCCCGCCCCACCAGCGAATAATAGGACTGCTGCGCCACGTAGCGCGCCCAGCCATAGCGCTCCGACACGGCCAGAGATTTCATCAGGTGCCAGCCGGAAAAGTTCGAGCAGGCGATGTAGCGAATCTTCCCTGCCCGCACCAGCGTATTGAGGGTGTCCAGCGTTTCGTCGACCGGCGTGGTCGCGTCGAAGCCGTGCATGTGGTAAATGTCGATGTGTTCGACGCCGAGCCGCTTCAGGCTCCCGTGCACTGATTCGAGAATATGCTGACGCGAAGAGCCCACATCGTTCGGCCCTTTGCCGAGACGAAAGGTGCATTTCGTCGAGATCAGGAGCCTGTTTCGCTTGCCGGCAATGGCCTTGCCCAGGACCTCTTCGGCCAGGCCATCGGAATAGACATCGGCTACGTCGAAGAGGTTCACACCTGCGTCGAGGCAGAGATCGATGAGGCGCGCGGCCTCCTCTGCTCCTGTGTTGCCCCACGCGCGAAAGAACTCGTTCCCGCCGCCGAAGGTTCCTGCTCCAAAGCTGAGCGAAGAAACCTTCAGACCCGAATGGCCAAGCTGTCTGTATTCCATGGTGCAATGGATGCGAAAAGCGGCGCTATGGTTCCATAATCGCCGTGCATTGGAGTGAATGGCCCGGGAACGAATAGATGCCAATGTTAAAACTTCATGGCGAGAGCGCATCTGCCCGCGTGCGAGAGTTGCAGCGCCACATGGTCCTTGCGTATAGTTCGACCAAGACCACTCAGTTATCAACACAGGAGTTTTCAGATGCCACCGTTAGACGCAGCCGGCGCAGCTTCGATCGGCAAATCGGTTCAGATTCGTGGAGAAGTGAAGGGCAGCGAAGATCTCCTGGTGGATGGGCTGGTGGAAGGGACCATCACCCTTACCGAGAGCCGTCTGACCATCGGCCCCAATGCCCAGGTGCAGGCAAATGTCTCCGCTCGCGATGTCGTCATTCTCGGCAATTTGCGAGGCGATATTCATGCCGGCGGCCGGGTCGAGCTTCGCGCCGGATCGAACATTGTCGGCGATATCAAAGCGGCGCGTCTCTCCATCGAAGAAAATGCTCTCTTCTCGGGAAAGGTAGACCTGATTCAGGGAACCGCTGCTTCCATCACCGACCGCGGTCAGTCTACGCAGGCTGCGCCGGCCACCCAGCCGGGCGCTCTCTTTGGAGCGTCGCAATAATCAGGTTCCGCTCAGGCTTTCGTTGGACTTTTGATTGCGCTTCGCGGCGCGAATCTCAGTTCTCCTCGAAAGTCAGCGACTGAGGTCAATTAAGCAAGCGTGATTCGCAGTCTGTTCAAGCGAGATTCCGAGCCGCAGCGCACCAGCCGCACCGTGCTCTCCGGCCCCCGCATCCCCCGCCACTCGAGCGGCTGGACCGCCATGCTTAAACACCTCAAAGAGGAAGAGAGCCTGCGGGTGCTGGACATCGGCCCCACTTCGCCCCAGAACATCAACTTCCTCACCGGGTTGGGCCACAGCGTTTATATGGCCGACGTCGTCCACGAAGCGCTCACCGGGCCTGCCAACGCATCGTGGATCACTCCGCCGGCGGAAGAAGGCGAACCGCCGGGATTCGACGTTTCGGGGTTCTTCGAGCAAAACCTGAACTTCGGGGGACGTGAATTCGACGTCATCCTGCTCTGGACCACGCTCGACTACATTCCTGAGGGGCTGGTTCAGCCTCTGATCAAGCATCTGCACAGTGCCGTGAAACGCGGTGGGAAGATTCTGTCCATCTTTCACACCAAGACCTCCGGCCCGGACACGGCCTTCTGCCGCTACCACCTGACCGACAGCGACGCTATCGAGCTACAGGAATCCGAACCCCACCCCGTGCTGCGCGTGTACACCAACCGCAAGATCGAAACCCTCTTCTCGCAATACAGCGGATATCGCTTCTTTCTCGCCAAAGATAACCTCTACGAAGTCATCATCACCCGCTGAAACCGGACAGGCTCCGGCCCACGCTTCCCTGGCGCATCTAAAGACGGCAGATTCGGAGCGGGCCAAAGTTCAGCCTGCACCGGCAGGCTGCCCGGATCGCCCACGTCGGAGGGAGAAGCCGTTTCCACGTCCGCGTCTCTGGTTAGCAGAGCGTCTGTAAAGCGGCGGTTAAGCCCATGCTTTCTTGTCACTGCCAGCACCAGCTCGCGCATCCGATCCCGATATGCCGTGGAGACAAAGGCGTCTTCCGAGTAGCGTTTCGCGTAACTCGTGTCCAATTGCGGAAAGTGTTCGTGGACGAAAGCCAGAAACGTCCCTTTCGAGCAAGGTTTAAGGAACAGCGGCTGAGCGGCAAAGAAGCTGGCGTCGACCGCTTTCGCCTTCCGCGCCATGATGTCCAGAGCTCGCGCGTTGTCGGTAATGCCCGGCAGCAGCGGCGAACACAAGATGCCTGCCCGCAGCCCTGCCTCGCGCAACCGCCGTACGGTCCGGAAGCGGAGGTCGGGTCGCGGAGCACGCGGCTCCAGGATGCGCGCCAGTCTGGCGTCGCTGGTGGTGATGGTAATGTGCAGGACCAGTTCGTTGCGCCTTGCGATACGCTGCAGCAGGTCGATATCCCGTTCGATCAGAGTTGATTTCGTGACGATCCCGAGGCGCAATCCGCTTTGTTTTGCAATCACTTCCAGGATGGACCTCGTAACCCTGGCACGCCGTTCGACCGGTTGATAGGGATCGGTCGCTGTCCCCAGGGCAACTTCTTCGCCGGGGCGCAGGCGCTTGATCTCCTGCTGCAGCAGCCACGCCGCATTCTCTTTCACGTAGATCTTCCGTTCGAAATCCTGAGGATCCTTCATCTCCATGAACTCGTGCGTATAGCGGGCATAGCAGTAGCGGCAGCCGAATTCACAGCCGCGATAGGGATTGATGCTCTTGGCAAACCAGAGTCCCCTCCGCGAGACCGAGGAGTTGAGGATCGATCGCACCGGTAGTGTCCGAAACTCGACCAGGTGCCCTTCACCCGCCGCGCTTCCCAGAGATGCCAAACGGGCAATCCCGCGAGGATGCACCGGATTCAGCTCATCATGCTCGATCTCCTGGCACCCGTGCCCAAGCCCGCCCGCGAGAATCGGAAATAATGTTCCTGTTTTCGCCTTATCTTCGCCCATACCAAACAAGCTACTCCCGATTGCGCAGCCCGTCAACGATAGAAATTTTGAAGAACTTGTAGCTTCTTTTTTCGCCGGGAACACGCGCGACGCCGAGCATCCTATAGCGTAGGAATTGAGCTTTTACACCCACCAACGACAAGACGCATACCGCATACGGAGTTTTATTGCATGGCAGATCTAAAAGGCACGCAAATTACCTGGCTCGGGCATTCCACCGTGCTCATCACTACGCCCAGCGGCACTCACATTCTCATCGACCCGTTTATCGAACAAAATCCCAAGTATCCAAAGGACTACAAGCTCCCCGAAAAAATCGACCTTCTTCTCCTGTCCCACGGGCATGGCGATCACATCGCGGATGCCGTCTCAATCGCCCGGAAACACAAACCCCAGGCAGTGGGTATCTTCGAATTGGTCGGGTGGCTGCAGAGCAAGGGCGCCGAAGATATCGTCGGAATGAATCTGGGCGGCACCTATAAGTTCAAAGATGTGGCCGTAAGCCTGGTGGAGGCGAAGCATAGCTCGAGCATTCAGGACGGGAAGGAGATCGTCTACGCAGGCATCGCAGCAGGATTCGTGATCGGGGTAGACGGCGGCCCGGTTATCTACCATGCCGGAGACACATCCGTATTCTCCGACATGCAGCTGATCAAAGATCTCTATTCCCCGGAAATCGGTTTTCTCCCCATCGGCGACCACTACACCATGGGACCCAAAGCCGCCGCCCTCGCCGCAAACTACCTGGGTCTTAAGACAGTCATCCCGATTCACTATGGAACCTTTCCGCAACTCACCGGCACCCCCGAGGAACTCGAGAAGCATCTTCAAAAATATGCTGTAGAAAGCCTGACGCTTGTTCCGGGAGTCGCTGCACGCTGACCTTAAAGATGAGAAGGCCGCCCTTGAGGCGGCCTTCTCATCACTCCCTACTTCCTTGCTTTACTTTGTTTTCGCGGCAGCGGGCTTTTCGCCCTTTGCGCTCTTCGCAGCTGCCAGCTTCCTGCGCTCGCTCCAGCGACGCTTCATTGCTTCGGCGATCTTTCGCCTGCCTTCCGGGCTAAGCCTTCGCTTTTTTCTCCCGGTCTGATTAGAGATTTTGCTTCCTGCGCGGCCGAGATGATGATCGCTTCCGCCCGCTAATAGGTTGCGCGCTTGCTGCAACCTTGCGATCTCGCTATCGATCTCAGTGAGTATCTGACTAACCTGCACGTGTCCTCCGGTCACTTCGTTGGGCTCTACCGCACAGATTAAGCCGAACCAAGCGATTCTCGAGTAGGGGATAGTTACATCACCAGCCTAACTCGGGAGGCAAGAAATTGACAAACCTCAGCACCCAAAATCCGCCCGGAAGCACCTATCTGGACTTTTTATGCGGTGCATAACAATCGGATAAGTAGGATTTTCTGCTCAAAGCCGGTGCCCCGGAGGCGGGCTTAGAGGTGGGCTTACACAAACTTTTGAGCAGATGAAATTACTTCTACTCTTCCTGTCCAGAGTTGGACGATTCATGCGAAGACCGCGGAGCAAGAATGGAATAGTCCAGACCCGCGCGATGGGAGCCGCGATTGCCCTGTCCCAGGGTTGTAGGAGCGCGACTGCCATCCTGCGTATAGCGTCGGAGTTCTTTGACCGTCTCTATTTTGTCGCGTGCGTATTCCGTTGCCAGACGCGTCAAAGCGTACGTCACAATGTCACTATGGTGCAGCCCGTGCATCTCGGGGTCGCGCCGGAAATTCAGCCACAGCCGGTGAACCAGTTGCACGTCTTCCGCTTGCAGCGTAGGCGCATGCGGGCCGATATGAAAGGCCTGAGCCTCCCCGTCCGGCATCACCACGTAAAAAGTAAACTGGCGTTTTGGCTCAGGCAGGGACTCCCATGCCTGACCGATATGATAGGCCTGCTCCTGGGCGGACATCTTAGTCGAAAGGCCTGAGACGACGGCAGCGACTTCCAGTTTGTTCGCCGTCTGTACTAATGCCGCGAAGATATCGCCCGCAGGCACCACCAGCAGTGAGATATGCTTGCCAAAGCTTTCGGCGATCGACACGGCTTTGGTAAAGAGCATCTGCTCGTGCTCGCTGAAAAGCTGCTCATCAAGATATTCCGGTCCGCCGGCGCCCATCATCCGCGCGGTAAGGACGACCACATCCTGATCTTCGGTATTGGTGCGGGAGAGCGCCCATTTGAGCGCAAAAGGATTCGTAGAGTCCCGCATGGTTACCAGCACAGCGCCAGGGTTGATCTGCAAAGCTTCCTTGCTGATCGCGTCTGGATGCTCAAGCTGGAAATGTTCTTTCATCTGCGCGGCGGTTGCCAGCTGCTTCTTCAGGTTCTTGCGCTCGGAAATGCTGAAAATCACAAAGAACGTCGCAGCAAAGGCGACTCCGCTCTCGGTGGCGACACTCTTCGTAAACAGGTTGACGATTGCCGTCGTTAGCAGCACCAGAAAGACCGACAGCAGCCCGATGGGCAATTCAGTCTTCCCGATCCTTATATTGATGGGGACCTTCCAGCCGCGCTCACCCTTATATTTCCAGCGCAGAACGAGCATGGCGAGACTATTGAAGGTAAAGCTCCAGATAACTCCGAAGGCGTAGGCCTCGCCAAGAGTAATGACATTGCCGCGGCTAACGATGATCGTAAATAGCTGCAGGCCGGTGACCAGATTGATGATGCGATAACTTGTGCCGTACTTGTGCTGCGGCTTGCGGAACCAGTCGGTCAGCACGCCGTCTTCGGCAACGCGCATCAGCACGCCCGTCGATCCGATAATGGAGGTGTTGACGGCGCCGGACAGAATGAGGAAGCCGACGATCACTACGAATACGCGAAAGACGATGCGCAGCGCATGCGGGCCCACCATATACATGGCCAGGCCGGCAATCAGGTTGTCGCGATAGACCGGCACCCGCACCGCGTCGGGAATGATCATGACCGCCAGCAGCGAGACGATGCCGGTAAAGACGAAGCTGTAAATGGCGATGACGATCGCCGCCCGTTTCAGGTTTTTCAGCTTGGGATGTTCGATCTCGCGGTTAACCTGGGCCAGCGTCTCCTCACCGCTCATGGCAAGAATCGAATGGCCGAAAGCCATGATGATGCCGAAGAGCCCGAGTGTAGTGGCCAGCTTCGTCCCGCCGAGAAATCCCAGTGCATCCTTGGAGAAATGCAAATTGGACGGAATCGGAAGGGGAGGCAGCTTGGCTCCGAGATGAAAGGCGGACCAGATGCCCCAGCCAAGCAGGAGCACCACCATGATGGTGGTTATCTTCATTACTTCCAGCGCTTTGTCGCTGGACTCTTCGATGCCCTTGATATTCTGCCACCAAAAATAGATGGTCACGAGCGCACAGAAAACCGCGGATGTCTCGTTGACCGGCAGCTGGCGGACAATATGGTTTCCACTGACCAGCGCGGCGGGCAGCCATCCCTGGTTGGCGCACACAGTGATCAGCTCGTTCAGCAGGCCGGTGATGTACTGGCCGGCGGAGACGCCGGAAATCGGGCCGGTGAGAATGTAGTCGAACATCAGCGCCGACACGCTGAGCTTGGCGAAGTTCCCGCCAAGCGCTTCTTTCACTACGCGGTAGACGCCGCCGCGGGTGAACATCGAGCAGCTTTCGACGTACACCGCCCGCACCGCGAAAGAAAACAACATGACGCCCAGGATGAACCAGGGAGCGGACTTGCCTACCGCTTCCTCGGCGATTCCACCGGCATAAAACGCTGAAGAACCGAGGTCATTCAGGACGACGGCCGCGGCACGCCAGAAAGAAATGAAGGTAAGCATGACCGAAGAGGCAATAACAAGCCTGACTCGGTTCGATTGCGGAGCGGAAAACGTTTGTCCGGATGACATGAAGTGTGGGCTGTCTGGGCTCTATGTGCCACGACCGGACAGCTTAGCCCATCGTTTACGAACAGACTGCGGACTATCGTTCGTCGTGACGCTCTCGCTGAGTGTATGTCGCACTGGCGATGACGTCAATCGCTTACTGAGGCAGATCTAATCTCCGATCAGCTCCGCCAGGTCCTCCACGAAACTGATCACCACCACGACAGACGACCCTGCCAACCCCACGAAGAAGAGGAAGGTGAGCACATGCATGCAGAAGAAAGCGACTTGTATCACCCGACCATTGTAAACCTTCTCTCAGCTCGCTCTCCGCCCGAAGACCGCAATGTTAGACTCACGCTGAATGGCCGTGGCAGCAGAGACTCGTATATCAGCCTTGGCGCCGTCGAGGGGTGGACGGATATTTCCGAGCATCCTGCTCGGCTTGTTCTCGGCATTTTTGCTGAACCTTCCCTTTCCTATCGCCGGGCCGCTTCCACCCTGGCGCGCGGCCTTCGGGTGGATTGCTCTGACACCATTGCTCTACGCCCTTCTCGCAGCGAAGAACGTCTCGCAGCCAAAGTATTTTCGCCAAAGCGCGCTCATCGCTTATGTTTGCGGCGTCTTCTGGTACGTCCTCAACTGCTACTGGATCGACCGCACCATGAATCTGTATGGCCATGTTCCGGCTCTGGGCTCTGCCGGAATTCTGGTGCTGTACAGCCTCGTCCTCGGGCTCTACTTTGGCCTCTTCGGGTTGCTCATCGCGGTGCTGCGCCGCGCCTCCGGTGGTATCGCGCTGCCATTGATTCTCGCGCCATTTGCGTGGGTCGGCATCGAACTCGCTGCCTCGCGAATCACCAGCGTCCCATGGGATCAGTTCGGCTATTCGCAGGTGGACAACTTTCTGTTGACGCGCCTTGCGCCGTTCACCGGCGTCTATGGGATTTCATTTGTGCTGGTTGCGGTGAATGCGCTGTTCGTCGCGGCGTTGCTTTCGCGCTCCATCCACATGCGCCTGCGCCTTGGCGCCGGAGCCGCGCTGCTCGCAGTATTGCTGCAGATAGGCTCGTGGCTCCCTCCGCAGCCCGCGCCGGCGCAGGCGACCGCCGTGCTGCTGCAATCGAACTTCAGCGTGGACGAGGACAATGACTGGCCGGGCGCTTTATGGGATAAAAATATCGGCCGCTTTCTTCAACAAAGCGAAAGTGAGGATGGCCCGTGGTATGCGGGAATGCCGAGCCCGCACGAGCCGCTTCATACCGGAGTATCTGCTGAAGCACCCTCGGCAATCTCTTTGATCGCGTGGCCAGAAGCGCCATCTCCGTTTTATGAATCCGACCCACGTTTCCTTACCGCGATGCGCCAGCTTGCGCAGACCACACACGCCGCCATCGTTGCTGGAAATCCGGCAGCGGAGTGGGGAACGGATCCAGGAGGCAAACCGGTCATCAAACAGTACAACTCGGCGACGGTTTTCTCCTCAGCGGGCGAACGGATTGGCCGCTACGACAAGATTCACCTCGTGCCCTTCGGCGAATACGTGCCCTACAGCGAAATGTTTTTCTTCGCGCACAAGCTCACCCGGCAGGCCGGAAATTTTTCGCGCGGCACGGAGCGGCGGGTCTTCACTCTCAACGGGCATCGCTACGGCATCTTCATCTGCTACGAATCGATCTTCGCGGACGAAATCCGCCATTTCGCGAAGAATGGCGCTGAGGTATTCGTCAATATCTCGGACGATGGCTGGTACGGCGACACGAGCGCTCCCTGGCAGCACCTGAATATGGCGCGCATGAGGGCCATTGAGAATCGCCGCTGGCTGCTGCGCGACACCAATACCGGCGTAACCACGGCGATCGATCCCTACGGGCGAGTGCTCAGGAGCGCGCCGCGCGGCATCTTCACCTCGCTCGCCGTGAAGTACGGCTTCCGCGACGACGTAACGTTCTACACGCGCTACGGCGATGTGTTCGCCTATGCATGTGGGATAATCACTCTGGGCGCGATCTTCTTGCTAGCGAACGTTCGCCGCCGATCTCAGCCATAAAGACAGGTCCAGATCCAGTGTTGAACGATCTCGAATTCGCCTACACTCCTGTGCGCGACAAAGTCCGCGACCTGCGGGAGTATCTTTGACCCTGCCCGCCTCAAGAACGATCTAGCTGCAATCGAGCAGAAGCTCTCCGATCCCGATCTCTGGTCGAATCCCCAGCTTTCGCAACCCATCATGCGCGATCGCAAGCGCATCGAAGCGTTGCTGACCGACGACGCCGAGCTTGGCCGCCGCACAGACGACGTCGAAGCCTACTTCGATCTCGCGCGAGAAGGCGAGCAGGTAGAGCCGGAACTCGAGCGCGAGATTCAATCCTTGAATGCCTTTGCCGAGGCCATGGAAGCGCGCACGCTGCTTTCGAGCGAGACCGACCCGCTCAATGCCATCGTCACCGTGCATCCGGGAGCGGGCGGCACGGAAAGCCAGGACTGGGCGGAGATGCTGATGCGCATGTACCTGCGCTGGGCCGAGCAGCAGGGCTTCAAGACAGAGATGAACGACTACCAGGACGGCGAAGAGGCCGGCATCAAGTCGGCGACCTTCACCATCACCGGCGAATACGCCTTCGGCCAGCTCGCGGGCGAAACCGGCGTTCATCGTCTGGTCCGTATTTCGCCGTTCGATCAGGCCAAACGCCGGCATACATCGTTCGCATCGGTGTTTGTATCGCCCGAGATCGACGACTCCATCGAGATCGACATCAAGCCGGACGATATTCGCATCGACACCTACCGCTCGGGCGGCAAGGGCGGCCAGCATGTGAACACTACCGACTCGGCCGTGCGCATCACGCACATCCCCACGAACATCGTGGTGCAGTGCCAGAACGAACGCTCCCAGCACAAGAACAAGGAAAGGGCTATGAAGATGCTTCGCTCGAAGCTCTACGAATACGAGCTTGAGAAGAAGCGACAGGTATCAAAGAAGCTCGAAGATTCAAAACTCGACATCAACTTCGGCTCGCAGATCCGGTCGTACGTGCTGCAACCCTATCGCATCGCCAAGGACCACCGCACCAAGGTCGAAGTCGGCGATGTGGATCGTGTGCTGGATGGATACCTGGAGCCGTTTATCCGCGGCTATTTGCTGCTGAGGCGGAATGGCGGCGTGCCTACGGTCGTGGATGCGGCTGATGATCTGGAGTAGGACTCATGAATGAACCCGCAACGATCCGCGAAATACTGGACAGCGTGAAGACTATCGCCGTGGTCGGCCTGACCAACCGCGAAGGGCGTGCCTCGCTCGGCGTTTCACGCTTCATGCAATCGCGCGGATACCGCATCGTCCCGGTCAATCCTCTAATCGAGAGCGCACTGGGAGAGAAAGCCTACCCTACGCTCGACGAAGCGTCGGCATCGGGAGCAAAGATCGACCTGGTCAACGTCTTTCGCCTGCCGCAATACATTCCCGCGATTGTTGACGACGTCATCCGCCTGGGGATTCCCCGCCTCTGGATTCAGGAAGGAATCGTGCACAACGAGGCGGCTGCCCGCGCCGAAGCCGCGGGGATCAAAGTGGTGATGGACCGCTGCATCCTGAAAGACCGAATGGCCGCCGGCTGGGACTAGGGACTAACCGTCCAGGCACACGCACCTTCGCCGGGACTGGCCGTCCAGGCGGGCGCGCCTTTGGCGCCTGCACATTGGCCCTTCACCGTTGTGACGAGTGCGTGACAACTTTGCGTAACTTGCGGCCTACAATGGAATCTGACTGATATGCGCGCTCGCCCTCTTACCTTTGCACTCTCTCTTCTGCTTCTGTTTACTACAGCGGCGTGGGCGCTCCCTGCTTCGACAGCTCCGAGCTTCGCCGGACCCACCGCGTCGGCTGCGCACCTTACGGTGCAGCTGGTTGTTCCGCCCGCGCAAATCTATCCCGGAGAGAGCTTTACCGCGGGCCTCTACTTCAAGCTCGATCCCGGCTGGCATGTGTACTGGATCAACGCCGGAGACTCCGGTGAACCGCCTTCGATGAAATGGACGCTTCCGGCCGGCGTCTCGGCAGGCGCGCTGCAATTCCCTGCTCCCAAACGACTGCCGCTCGGGCCGCTGATGGACTTCGGTTACGAGGGCGAAGTCCTGTTTCCGATCCCGATGCAGGTTGCATCCACATTCAAACCGGCGGGGCCTGACGCCACGCTGAGTGGGAAAGCAACATGGCTGGTCTGTCGCGAAGTCTGCATCCCGGGACACGCGGAGCTGGCGGTCACTCGCAAGACTCTGCAGCAAAGCCCTTCTGTGGAGACAGACATCATCAGCGATGCGAATTTGATCCAGCGCTTCCAGCACACGCTGCCACAGCCGCTGCCTGCAGGCGATGACGCGAAATTCGAGAGCACTCCGAAGGGCCTGACCCTGGCCGTTGTCACCGGAAGCCGCGAAACCTCGGCCCAGTTCTTCCCCTTCGATCAGAACATTCTGGCCAATGCCGCTCCGCAGGCGGTGAAACCGCTGAAGAATGGCGTGCAGCTCAGCCTGGTCAAGGATGACAATCTAACTACCGCGCCGAAGGAACTGCACGGGCTGCTGGTGCTCGCTGACGGGCGCGCCTACGAGTTTCGCGCTACGCCCGGTGTTCTGGCTGCTGCGGGAAGCTCAGACTCGCGCGGCCTGCTCGGCATCGTGCTCTTCGCCTTCGTCGGCGGCGTCATCCTGAACCTGATGCCCTGCGTCTTCCCCGTTCTCTTCATCAAGGGACTGGCGCTGGTGCAATCATCGAGCGAGGAGCGGCACAAACTGCGGCTTCACGGACTCGTATATACCTTCGGCATCGTAGCCTCCTTCTGGGCGGTGGTCGCCGCGCTGCTCATCCTGCGCGGTGCGGGGCATCAGCTTGGATGGGGATTCCAGTTTCAGTCGCCGGCCTTTCTCGCGCTGATCGCCCTCCTGCTCTTCTTCCTCGGCCTCTCGCTGGCGGGGCAGTTTGAAATCGGGCTCACGCTCACCAGCGCCGGCGGCAGCCTGGCCAGCAAGAGCGGCTATGCAGGCAGCTTTTTCACCGGTGTGCTCGCGGTGATCGTTGCCACACCGTGCACGGCGCCATTTATGGGCGCGGCTATCGGATACGCGCTGGCTAACTCCGCGGTCGTCACCTTCGGCGTATTTACGGCGCTGGCCCTGGGCCTGGCCGCTCCGTACCTGCTGCTGGCCTTTAACCCCGCGTGGACGCGAATCCTTCCCCGTCCCGGCGCGTGGATGGAAGTGCTGAAGCAGGCAGTCTCGATTCCCATCTTCGGCACCGTCATCTGGCTGGTTTGGGTCTTTAATCAGACCGCCGGGCCTAGCGCGCTGGTCGCGCTGCTCAGTGCTTTTCTGTTATTGGCGATAGCCGGATGGATTCTAGGACGCTGGCCGGCCAAGGCTGCCGCTACGGTGGCTGCTGTTCTGGTTCTGCTGCTGGCAGTCGCTCTGCCCATTGTTGCCGTAGACAAGATGCCCGCACCCTCCGCAACCCAGGCCGCGACCGCCGGCACGCAATGGGAGCCATTTACCCCTGCTCTGGTTCAGAAATATCGCGCGCAGGGCCGGCCGGTCTTCGTCGACTTCACCGCAAGCTGGTGCCTTAGCTGCCAGGTGAACGAACGCGTGGTTCTCGACCGCGCTGACGTACAGCGGCGGCTGGCTTCGAGCGGCATCGCGCTGCTGCGCGCCGACTGGACGCGCCATGACGAGGTTATCGCGCAGACGCTGGCCGGGCTGGGCCGCAGCGGTGTGCCTACCTACGCACTCTATCCCGCTGATCCTGCGAAGGAACCGCACCTGCTGCCTGAAGTTCTTACGCCGGGAATTGTTTTTGACGCGCTGGACTCCGTGAAAACTGCGCCAACACAGTCAGCTGCGGCGTTTTAACAAATTGCGCGGTCCGTCGAAACCCGGGGAGATCGTACCGCTGCGTGAAAGAAACTTTCGCAGAATTTCGTACCCGAGGCGTGCACACGTAGACGACTCGTCCCGTCTAATCGCCAAAGGAGGCTCGTGCGCTATGAGAACCCTCTCTCTCGCTAAGCTCGCCCTGGCTTTCACCGCCATCCTCTCCCTCTCGTTAGCCGCATACGCCCTGCGTGTTGGCGATCCCGCGCCGGACTTCTCCGGCACCGACTCTCACGGCCAGACCCACAAGCTTTCCGAATACAAAGGCAAGTTTGTTGTGCTGGAGTGGACCAACAAAGGCTGCCCCTACACCCGTAAGCACTACGACAGCGGCAACATGCAGTCCCTGCAGAAGCAGTGGACAGCGAAGGGCGTGGTCTGGCTCACGGTCCTCTCCTCCGCGCCCGGCGAGCAAGGCTACATGACAGCGGCGCAGGAGAACGCGTACATCGGCAAGGTGCATGCCGACCCGACCGCTGCGTTGCTGGACCCGGCCGGGGCTATCGGTCACGAGTACGACGCGAAGACGACTCCGCATATGTTCGTGATCGACCCCTCCGGCAAGCTGATCTACGACGGCGCAATCGACGATCATCCGACGACGGATGTGAGCGATATTCCCACGTCGAAGAATTACGTCTCCGCAGCATTGACCGAGGCAATGGCCGGCCAGCCGGTGGCTACCACCTATACCCGGCCCTACGGCTGCAGCGTGAAGTACTCCGGGGAGGACTAGCCGTCCAGGCGGCCGCGGCTTCGCCGCAAGATCGCTTAACCGTCGATCTTCGTTGCTTGAGGGGTGCCTTTCGGTTTCCGGAAGGCATAGATCACGGCCAGCAGCGGCGGCCCCAGAAGCACGCCCCAGAACGGGATGATGATGCCAAGGGCGATGGGAACGATAATGGAAGCCCATATGGGGATGCGGCTTACCCGCTTGAGAAGCAGGGGCTGCAACGCCAGCTGATCGACAACCACGATGATGGCGTAGAGGCCTAAGACAAAGCCGAGCCGGTACATGTCGTGGCCGCTGAAGAGGATCATCAGCACCGGGAAGATCACTGTGATGACTCCGCCGAAGTTCGGCACGAAGGTCATCAGCCCGCCGATCAAGGCCCACACCGGCGCCAGCGGAACATGAAGCAGGAGCAGGCCGATCAGCCACATCACGGCCACGCACAGTGCTTCGATGGTGACCGCTTTCCACCAGTTGAAGAGCGCGCCTGCGGCGGTTCGTGCGTGGGTGCGAAAATCTGACGGCATCGATGGAAGTATAGATGCGTCAAAGCCAGCCGTCAGGACGAAACCGCAAGCTTACGCCTGCGGCTTCGGTGTCAGACGGATAAAGCGCGGGGCCAGCTCTTCCCACTTGGAGAGAAGCCAGTACGCGCGGGTGCTGGCCGTCTTCTCGCCCTGGAGCTGAACCAGGCCGCGGATACTCTTCTTCGCTTCGGTGTCGAGCGTCTCGTAGGGCTCCGGGTTGAGGAAGTCCGGATGGTAGAGCCCGCGAGTGAGGAAGTCGCCATCCTCGTCGAAGACCCACGCGAGACCGCCTGTCATGCCCGCTCCGAAGTTGAATCCGGTCGCGCCGAGGATAACCGCGAGGCCGCCTGTCATGTACTCGCAGCCGTGGTCGCCCACACCTTCAACGATGGCCAGCGCACCTGAGTTGCGGACGGCGAAGCGTTCGCCGGCCCGGCCCGCGGCGAAGAGCGCACCGCTGGTGGCTCCGTAGAGAGCGACGTTGCCGAGGATCACGTGCAGCTCAGATTGCAGCGCCGCACGGCCTTGCCCGCGAAGGATGATCTCGCCGCCCGAGAGCCCCTTGCCGACGAAGTCATTGGCCATGCCCTTGAGCACCAGCTGCATGCCCGGCGCGGCAAAGGCTCCGAAGGACTGCCCGGCGATGCCGGTCATAGTGAAGGTCAGCATGCTATCGGTACGGGTGCCGTTGGTGTTGAGCAGCGCCAGTTCACCGGCCAGACGTGCCCCGAGCGTGCGGTCTTCATTCGAGACCAGCGCGTCGTGGACGAAGTGCTCGCCAGCCCGGTAGGCGGCCATGGCCGGTTCAACCCAGGCATCGTCGATGGGAGGCAGTTTCGTCTCGCGGAGATTGCGCTTGCCCTGCCAGTGAGTTTCACCGGCTGGGGACGCGGCGAGCAGAGGCGCGAGGTTGAGAGCGCCGTCGTGCCGCACCTGCTCCAGAAGGTCGGTGCGCCCGATGGCAGCCTCGATCGAAGGCAGCCCGTATTGCGAGAGCAGAACCTGAAGATCGCGAGCCAGTTCCTCGAAGAAACGAATCACGTGCTCCGGCCGTCCGCGGAACTTGGCGCGGAGGTCGGGGCGCTGTGTGGCGATGCCGGTGGGACAGGTATTGAGGTGACACTGGCGCGCCATATCGCAACCCAGCGCGACCAGCACCGCGGTACCGAAGGCGTATTCGTCCGCACCGAGCAGCGCGGCGATCAGGATGTCGCGAGCCGTGCGCAGGCCGCCATCGCAGCGGAGACGAACACGACCGCGCAGTCCGTTGGCAAGCAGAACCTGTTGGGCTTCAGCGAGCCCCAGCTCCCAGGGATTACCGGCGTACTTGATGCTGGAGAGCGGCGAGGCGCCGGTGCCTCCGTTATGGCCGGCGATGACAATGTAGTCGGCGTATGCTTTCGCCACGCCCGCGGCAACGGTGCCTACGCCGCACTCGGAAACTAGCTTGACGCCGATGGCCGCCTTGGGATTCACCCGCTTGAGGTCGTAAATCAACTGCGCGAGATCTTCGATCGAGTAGATGTCGTGATGCGGCGGCGGACTGATGAGCTGCACGCCCGGCTGCGCGTGGCGCAGGCGGGCAATGAGCTCCGTCACCTTGTGACCAGGCAGCTGGCCGCCTTCGCCGGGCTTGGAGCCCTGCGCAATCTTGATCTCGATCTCTTCCGCGTGCATCAGGTATTCCGCTGTCACGCCAAAGCGTCCCGAGGCTACCTGTTTCACCTTGTTGTTCAAGAGGTGCGATGGAGTCGGCTTGCCGACCAGATCCAGGTCGACGTTCGGCTGGTAGACAGCCGGATCTTCCCCGCCCTCGCCTGTATTGGAGCGAGCGCCGATCATGTTCATCGCGGCGGTGATGGTCTGGTGCGCCTCGGGGCTGAGCGACCCGAGCGACATCGCGCTGGCGATGAAGCGCTTGTACATGCTCGCCGGAGCTTCGACCTGCTCAAGCGCGAGCGGCGCGCCGGCGGGCAGCACTTCGAGCAGATCCCGGAGAGAGGCGGGCTGCTTTTCGACGGCCTGCGTCGAAAATGCGGCCCAGGCCACCGCCGGCTCGGCGACAGCAGCAACACCGCGCGCAGTTCCAACGACGGTCTGCAATGCCTTGACCGTGGTCGGCTGCCAGGAATGCGGCTCGGCCTTGTCTGCCTTGCGGAAGCGAACCCATCCGTAGTCGGGGAGGTCTCTTGTCACCGTCGCCGTGGGCGCGGGCGAGTCGCCTTCCGGGGCGTCCGTTGCATTGCCGAAGCTACCCAGCCACGTCTGGCGGATGTAAGCTTCGAGTACATCAAAGCCAACGCCGCCGAGCGGCGCCGGCGTGCCGAAAAAGCAGCGGTCGACTACTTCCTGGCTAAGTCCGAGCGAGTCGAAAAGATGAGCGCTGCGATAGCTATCGACCACCGAGATGCCCATCTTGGACATGATTTTGGCGAGTCCGAGATTGAAGGCGTGAAGGAGGTTGGCTTCGCCCTTTTCAGGGTTGAGGCTGCGCGCGGTCTCGAGCGCGAGCCAGGGACATACCGCTCCCGCGCCCATGCCGAGCAGGACCGCGGCGTGATGCAGGTCGCGGCAGTCACCCGTTTCGACAGCCAGACCGGCGTGCGTGCGCTGACCCGCGCGGATGAGGGCCATGTGCACAGCTCCGGCGGCAAGCGCCATGGGGATCGGCACGGCCTGATCGCTCGCGGACCGGTCGGTAAGCAGGAGAACGGCAGCTCCGCCGCGCACCAGGTCGATGGCCTTGGCGCAGAGATCATCAAGCGAACCCAAAAGCGTCGAAGCCGGATGAAAGACGCAGTCCAACAGAGCCAAAGGCAGGTTGTTGGCCAGCGCATGCTGGCGGGCGCGGAGATCATGCATCTGCGCCAGGGAAAGAATCGGCGACGAGAGCGAAAGCCCGGGCAGCGGCGCATGCTTGTCGAGCAAGTGCGGCCACGGGCCGAGACGCGTGTGCAGCTGCACCACGCGCGCCTCGCGCAGCGAATCGATCGGAGGATTGGTTACCTGCGCGAAACGCTGGCGGAAGTAGGCGTAGACAGGCCGTGGGGCACGCGCCAGAGGCGCCAGCGGCGTGTCGTCGCCCATCGACCAGACGGCATCTTTGCCATCCATCGCCATGGGCTTGAGAATCATGTTTACGTCTTCGCGCGAATAGCCGAACCCAAGCTGCAGGCGGGTCATCTCCGCAGGGTCCAGCGGAGGATCGGGCACGTGGTCTTCGAGAGTATGCTCCTCGAGCAGGCTTTCGTACTCCGGTGCGGCGCCGTCGAAGATGGCCTGAATCTGCTCATCTTCGTAGAGCTTGTGCTCGTCGAGATCGGCGACCAGCATCTGCCCTGGACCAAGGCGTCCGCTGTGGACGATGGTCTCAGGATCGAGATCGACCAGCCCGGCTTCCGATCCGAGAACGACGAGGTTGTCTTCCGTCACGAAGTATCGACAAGGCCGAAGGCCATTACGGTCAAGCACTGCGCCGACCAGGTATCCATCGGCAAAGGCGATGGCAGCCGGACCGTCCCAAGGCTCGGCACAGTCCGCGGCATAGGAGAAAAAAGCCGAGGGCTTCTGCATCGTCGCTGGCGGGATCAGCATGCGCAGGGCTTCTGCAACCGTGCGGCCGTTGCGGGCCAGCATCTCCACGGTCTCGTCGAGGCTGGTGGAGTCGGAGCCGTCGGGAGTGAAGACCGGCATCAGCTCCTCGCCGAATGTCGCCGCGCGTGCGTCCATCCGGGCGCGATTACCCCACACGGTGTTGATCTCGCCGTTGTGCGCCAGCATACGCAGAGGCTGGGCGCGGTCCCACGACGGAGCCACGTTGGTCGCATAGCGCTGGTGGAAGAGCGCAAAGGGCGTCGCAAAGGCGGGATTGGCGAGGTCCGGGTAGAAGTCGGCCAACAGGCGGCCGATGCACATGGCCTTGTAAACCATGTTCGACGATGAGAGCGAACAGACGTAGGCCTTCTTGTCGCCGAGCGGCGCCTGTCCACGCTCAAAATGCTTCCGCGCGAGATAGAGGCGGCGGTTCAGCCTGGCTCGGTCGGTCACAGAGAGATCGTCGGCCGTGATGAGTACCTGACGAATCTCCGGAAGGGTGGAGAGAGCGATCTCGCCCAGCACCTCTTTTCGAACGGGCACATCGCGCCAGGCAAGGACGGTCAACTTCTGCGCCGCGAGAGCCTCTTCGAACTCAGCGTGTGATTCGGCGAGCTGCTGTGGGAAAAAGACCACACCCACGGCCAACGGCTTGTCCGCAGCCAAAGTTACTCCCACAGACTGCAGCAGGAAGTCGCGCGGAATCCCGGTAGCGATGCCGATACCGTCGCCGGACTTGCCGTCGGCAGCGATGGCGCCGCGGTGTTCGAGTCGAGCGAGTGCCGTAAGTGCTTTGTCTAGAATGTCGTGGGACGGCTCATTCGTCAGCGTAGCGACAAAACCTACGCCGCAGGATTCGTGTTCGAAACGCGGATCGACTAAGGAAGAATGAGTGCTTTGTGGGCGCTCGAACACTGATGCGTAATCAGAATAATTTATGCTGCCCATATGCCACTATACGGCCCTTCTCTCGTGCTGGCATCACGAAAATGTATTGTTTACGGGGCGTCCGAGCGCTTGATAAGAAAACGCGATCGACAGTATTAAGAATATTTATTCCGAGCGCTTGACAGACCGTCTCCGTATATTTATACATTGAAATGTATCTTTATGCATCAAAGAACGCGGGCTCTTTCTGACCCGCGATTTTCTGTTTTGAGGAAATGCGGTTTATTACCTTGACGAAGTTCGATCGGCACAATGCGATTCGGGAACTGGTTGCCAGCGCGGCGGTCACCAGCCAGGACGAGTTGCGCCGGAAGCTGGTTCGCCGCGGCTTTGATGTAACCCAGGCCACGCTCTCGCGCGACATTCACGAGATGCGTCTCTACAAGGGGCCGAACGGCTATGCCCTGCCCAATGGCAACGGCCTTGCCGTGGAAGACGAAGAAGATGACTCGCCGTCGGTCCGTGAGGTGCTGGAAAGCTTTGGTCTGAAAGTGAAACAGGCCGTGAATCAGCTGGTGCTGATCACCAGCCATGGCGGCGCTCAGCCGGTGGCCCTGGCCATCGACCACGAGGACTGGGACGAGGTGCTGGGCACGATTGCCGGCGACGACACGATTTTGATTATTTGCCCCGACCAGCGGCGCGCATCGACATTGCGCGAACGCCTGGAAGAGATGATCGGCTAGGACTCGCCGGGACTGGCCGTCCAGGCACACGCGCCTTCGGCGCAAAACCTTTTGAAGACCTGAAAGACTGGAACAATGGCGAATTCGGTACAAACCGCGGTTTTGGGTGTGAGTGGCTACGCAGGTGCGGAGCTCGCGCGGCTGTTGCTGCACCATCCCCGGTTGAAAGGGCGTCCGCCTGTTTTCCTGGGCCGCGCTGAGGCTGGGCAAGATGCTTCGCTTACAGCCCTGCACCCGCAATTGGTAGACAACAACGGTTCGGCTGGGTTGAAGATCGAGCCATTCTCCTGGGAGCTGCTGAAGGAGCGCAGCGTCGAGGTGCTGTTCCTGGCCACGCCGCACGAGCAGTCGCGGGAGTTCGCGCCTCTGGCTCTGGAGCATGGCATCCGCGTCGTCGACCTGAGCGGGGCCTGGCGCCTGACCGAGCCCGCGAATCGCGCTGTCTACAAGTTCGAGGACGAGGGCGGCAGCGTGGCGACCGCAGTTCAGGCGAAGGCCGTGTACGGCAGCCCGGAGCTGCATCGCGAAGAGATTCGGCATGCGGAGTTGGTCGCTAATCCGGGATGCTATGCGACTTCGATCATCCTCGCCTTGAAACCGCTGGTGATGTCCGGTTGGTTGGACGTGGACCGCGGCATTATCTGCGATGCGAAGTCCGGCGTATCGGGAGCGGGCAAGGCTCCGTCGGCGAAGACTCACTATATGTACGCGGCGGATAATCTTTCGGCCTACGGCATCTTCGCGCACCGGCACACCGGCGAGCTATTGGAGCAGCTTAGCCTGGATCGTTCGCAGATCGTGTTTACGCCGCACCTGCTGCCGATTCCCCGCGGGATTCTCTCGACGATCTATGTGTCGTTCCTCGAGAGCAAGAGCGCTTCCGAAGTAGATGGGCTTTATCGGGAATTTTATGCGGGCAGTCCGATGGTCCGGCTCTTTGGCGCAGGGCATCTGCCGCAGATTCAGTATTCGGTGCGCACCAACTACTGCGATATCGGATTTGAATTAGACAAAGACGGCAAGCGATGCATTCTCGTCTCCTGCCTGGACAACCTGTTGAAGGGCGCGGCGGGGCAGGCCGTAGAAAATTTGAACTTGATGTGCGGATGGGATGAATCGGAGGGACTGACATGAAATTCGTCGTAAAGCTGGGTGGAGCAACCCTCGAAAATCCCGAGATGCTGCATGCCTGCGCGCAGGCCATCGCCGATATGGTGAAGGACGGCAACCAGGTGGCGCTGGTCCACGGTGGCGGCGTGCAACTGACGCGCACCCTGAAGTTGCTGGGCAAGCAGAGCGAGTTCATCTCGGGTCTCCGCGTCACAGATGCAGAGACTCGCGACACGGCGGTAATGGTGCTGGGCGGGCAGGTGAACAAGGCGCTGGTGGCCTCGCTCGGCGCGCACGGGCAGGCGGCGATGGGGCTCTCGGGCGGCGATGGCCTGATCTTTCGCGCGCGCAAGAAGCGGACAGCTCCGGACCTCGGATTCGTCGGCGAGATTGTCGCTTCCGACCCGCGCTGGCTGGAAGCGATCTGGCAGATGGGCGCGGTCCCGGTAATCTCGAGCATTGCGCTGGGCTTCGACGGCGAGTACTACAACGTGAATGCCGATGAAATGGCCGCGGCCTGTGCGGCAGCGTGCAAAGCCGATGCGCTGGTCTTCCTGACCGACGTGCCCGGTGTGCGCGGAGCCGACGGCGAGATCATGCGCTGGCTCAGCGTGGATCAGATTGCAGTGCTGACGCGCGACGCCGTGATCAGCGGCGGCATGCTGCCCAAGCTGAGCGCCTGCCGCGAGGCCTTGCTGCAAGGGGTGAAACGGGTGCGCATTCTTCCCGCGGAGGCAGCGGCTGTGCTTCCGGATCTCTGCAGCTCGCGCGTCGCGCATGGAACTGAAGTTTTAGTTGCTTGAGAGAGAAACTTAGAGAATTGGGTTATGGAGACCGTGCTCTCCCACATCTCAAAGGCGAGATGTGGGGCACCCGGCGATCGGATAGTTCATTCGCATTGAGGAGTGGTGATGACTTTAGATGAAATTCGGGCGGCTGAGGCCAAGCTTCTGCTTCCTACTTATGAGCGCAATCCGATTCTGTTTGTCGATGGCGAGGATGTGTACCTGATCGACGAGAAGGGCGAGCGCTATCTCGATCTGCTGAGCGGCATCGGCGTAAATGCGCTGGGCTACGGTCATCCGGCGATCGTGGATGCGATCGCGGAGCAGAGCCGCAAGCTGATCCATATCTCGAACCTTTATTTTCATGAGGGACAGGCGGAGCTGGCTCTGCGGCTGACCGCGGCCAGCGGCATGGATCGCGCTTTTTTCTGCAACAGCGGCACCGAGGCCTGGGAGGCCGCGCTGAAGCTGGCTCGCGCCCATGCCGGACTCTTGCGCAGCGAAGGCAAGACCATTGGAACCAGGTTCCTCGCGCTCGAGCATAGCTTCCACGGGCGCACCATGGGCTCGGTGGCGACGACGCACAAAGAGAAGTATCGCGAGCCCTTCGCCCCGGTGATGCCGGGCGTGGAATTTGTCGCATTCAATGATGTCACCGACCTCAAGGCGAAATTTTCAACAGATGTTTGCGCAATTTTGATCGAGACGATTCAGGGCGAGGGTGGAATTCGTCCTGTGTCTCAGGAGTTTATCGATACGGCGCGCGAGCTTACCCAGTCGACCGGAGCCCTGCTCATCTGCGACGAGATTCAGGCAGGGATCGGCCGCACCGGAAAATGGTTCGCCTATCAGCACTACAACGTTCAGCCGGACGTGACCACTGTGGCGAAGCCTTTGGCTGGCGGCCTTCCTCTGGGTGCGATGCTCTGCACCGAAGAGGCAGCCCGCGCGATTCATCCGGGGATGCACGGAACAACCTTTGGCGGCGGACCGCTGGCCTGCGCCGTAGCGCTAGCGGTCTTTCGGACAATCGAGGAAGATGGCCTGCTCGAACATGTAACTGAAGTCGGCACATATTTTCACCAGCAACTGAACGCTCTTGCCCAGAAGCATTCCGCCATCGTGGATGTGCGCGGTAAGGGAGTGATGCTGGCGGCAGAGCTGGACTCGGCCGATCTTGCCAAGGATGTGCTCGCTGGAATGCTGGACCGCCGCATTCTGATCAATCGCACCAGCGAAACAGTTTTACGTTTTCTGCCTCCCTATATTCTTGGCCGCGAGCATGTGGACACGGCCATCTCCGCACTGGATGAAGTTCTGACCGAGCGCGCTCCGCAGGGCGCAGGCGCTCACACGACGGGAGGCAAGCAAGTTGGTTAGCAAGCCCTATTTACTCAATGAAGCGGAAGGGCAGGTCGGGACGACCACTTCCTCAATAGAAGCATCGGCCCCCGTCGAATCGCTGGCCGGGCGCGACCTTTGCTCGATTGCAGATTTCTCGACGGCTGAAATCGCGGCGGTTATGGAATTGGCGCACGCCGTGAAGGCCAACCCTGGAGACTACCGCTGGGCGCTGGATGCGAAGCAGATGGTCATGTTCTTCGAGAAGGCGTCTCTGCGCACTCGGCTCACCTTCGAGACCGCCATCAATACGCTGGGCGGGTCGGCGATCTTCGTCGACCAGACGCAGTCGCCGCTGGGCGAGCGCGAGTCGCTGGCGGATATGTCGCGCAACCTGGAGCGCTGGGTATCGGTGATCGTGCTGCGCACCTACGCGCACGAGACGATTACCGAGATGGCATCGTACGCTGCCTGCCCGGTGATCAACGCACTGAGCGACCTCGAGCATCCCTGCCAGGCGCTGGCGGATTTTCTAACGCTGGAACAGAAGTTCGGCACAGCAAAGGGGCTGAAGTTCACCTACGTCGGCGACGGCAACAACGTGTGCCACTCGCTGATGCTGACCGCGGCTCAGCTTGGCGCGCATTGTGTCGTCGGTTCGCCGAAGAACTACGCGCCGAAGGCGGACATTGTGGCCCAGGCACGCGCCATTGCCAACGTGACGGGCGGCAGCGTCAATCTGGTGAACGATCCAGTTGCGGCCGTGACGGAAGCGGATGCGGTTTACACCGATGTTTGCACCAGCATGGGCTTCGAGCATGAAGTGACCAAGCGCGCGCCAATCTTCAAGCCGTACCAGGTGAACGAGCAACTGATGGCGAATGCCGCGTCGCATGCGGTCTTTATGCATTGCCTGCCCGCGCATCGCAACGCCGAAGTGACGGATGCGGTGTTGGATGGTCCGCAGTCGGTGGTCTTCGACCAGGCGGAAAATCGCATGCATGCGCAGAAGGCGCTGTTGCTCCTCCTGCTCGGAGGAGCGCGGGGCTCTGGGTTGGCGGGTTGAGATTCGCGGTATCCCACGTCTCAAATGCGAGACGTGGGGCACCCGGCATGTTTCTTGATCTGGATAACTCCGGAAAAACCAAAGACAGGATCGGCTCGCAGTCAGGAGAAACAATGTCACCACGGTAGAGCTTACCTGTTCACTAGTCCCAGGTTGTGCGTTTCCCCTTACCACGAACACTGAAGAATCCCGAGGTCTTGCACGAAATGTCTGTCATTCTTGAAAGTCTCCCGGTCGGCAAAAAAGTCGGCATCGCTTTTTCCGGAGGCCTCGATACCAGCGCCGCGCTTCACTGGATGAAGCAGAAGGGCGCCCTGCCGTATGCCTACACGGCCAATCTCGGGCAGCCGGACGAAACCGACTACGACGCTATCCCTCGCAAGGCGCTCGAATACGGCGCGGAAAATGCCCGGTTGATCGATTGCCGCGGTCCTCTGGTGCGCGAAGGCATCGCTGCGCTGCAGTCTGGCGCCTTTCACATCTCGACCGCCGGCGTGACCTACTTCAACACCACTCCCCTCGGACGCGCGGTCACCGGCACCATGCTGGTGACGACGATGAAGGAAGACGGCGTCAACATCTGGGGCGACGGCTCGACCTTCAAGGGCAATGACATCGAGCGCTTCTATCGCTATGGACTGCTAGTCAATCCAAACCTGCAGGTCTACAAGCCGTGGCTCGACCCGCTGTTCATCGAGGAGCTAGGCGGCCGCGCCGAGATGTCGGCCTTCCTGCAGAAATCCGGCTTCGGCTACAAGATGTCCGCCGAGAAGGCCTACTCCACCGACTCCAACATCCTCGGTGCTACCCACGAAGCCAAGGACCTCGAACTGCTTTCGAGCAGCATCCGCATCGTCGATCCCATCATGGGATCAGCCTTCTGGCGTGACGATGTCGATGTCAGGCGCGAAGAGGTAACTGTCCGCTTTGAACAAGGCTTCCCAGTAGCCCTCAACGGCACGGAGTATTCCGACCCGGTTGAACTGCTGCTCGAAGCCAACCGCATCGGCGGCCGCCACGGCCTCGGCATGAGCGACCAGATCGAGAACCGCATCATCGAGGCCAAGAGCCGCGGCATCTACGAGGCCCCCGGCATGGCCCTGCTCTTCATCGCGTATGAGCGCCTCATCACCGGCATCCACAATGAGGACACCATCGAGCAGTACCGCGAGAACGGCCGCAAGCTTGGCCGCCTCCTCTACCAGGGACGCTGGTTCGATCCGCAGGCCATCATGCTCCGCGAATCCGCGCAGCGCTGGGTCGCAAGCGCCATCTCCGGTCAGGTCACGATGGAACTACGCCGTGGCAACGACTACTCGATCCTGAATACGGAGTCGCCCAACCTCACGTTCCACCCCGAGCGCCTTAGCATGGAAAAGACTGAGTCCGCCTTCTCTCCGCGCGACCGCATCGGCCAGCTCACCATGCGCAATCTCGACATCACCGACACCCGCGCCAAGCTGATGACCTACGCTCAGACCGGCCTTATCACGCTGAGCCATGGCTCGGAGATGCCGCAACTGAATAGCGGGACTGCGAACAGCGGTACGGCGAAAGGCGAAAAGAATTCATGAGCGAACATTCCGCCAAAATGTGGTCGGGCCGCTTTCGCGAGCCCCTGGACCCGCTGTTCGATCACTGGCAGCGCTCGTTTGGATTCGACCGGGCGCTGCTATGTCAGGAAGTGAACGCCAGCAAGGCGCATGCGCGCGCTTTGTCGGCGGCGGGCATTTTGTCGAACGACGAGTTCGTGAAGATTGTCGATGGGCTGGATGGAATCGTTTCTCGATTCCATCCGCAGGCAAAATCGAGCGTTGAGACTCTGCATCGACCGGAACCGATGGATGCGGATGCGGAGGACATCCATCACTTTGTCGAGCTGAAGCTGGTCGAGGCCATCGGCGACCTTGGCCTCAAGCTGCATACCGGGCGCAGCCGCAATGAGCAGATCGCCACCGATCTGCGGCTGTATATCCGCGACCGCATCAGCATGCTGATTGCGCATCTCGGCGCGTGGGGAGGCGCTTTGGTCGAGCAGGCGAAGGCGGCCGGCGATGCGGTGATGCCGTCCTACACTCACCTGCAGCGGGCCGAGCCTGTTCTGGTCGCGCATTGGCTGCTGGCTTACGTGCAGATGCTGCTGCGCGACGCCTCGCGCCTCGAAGACTGCGCGCGGCGGTTGAACTATTGCCCGCTTGGTTCGGGTGCTGTAGCAGGCGCGACTCTACCTCTAGACCGCAATATCGCCGCACATGAGCTCGGATTCCTGGCACCCACCGCGAACAGTATGGATGCCACCAGCGATCGCGACTTCGTGCTCGAATTTCTGCAGGCGCTGACCATGATTGGTCTGCATGCGAGCCGTTTTGCCGAGGAGATCACGCTGTTTGCAACCGCGGAATTCGGTTTCGTCGAGCTGCCCGAGGCCTTTTCCACGGGATCTAGCGCCATGCCGCAGAAGAAAAATCCCGACCTCACGGAATTGGTTCGCGCCAAGGTGGGACGCATTAACGGAGCCGCTCAGACCGTGACGCTGCTGCTCAAGGGGCTGCCGCTGGCCTACAACAAGGATATGCAGGAGACGCAGGAGCCGGTGTTCACCGCGGCCGGGACAACGCACATCATGGTGTTCCTGCTGGCGAAGTTTACGTCGGCTCTGAAGTTCAAAACAGACCGCATGAAAGCAGCCTGCGAGAGCGGCTATTTGAACGCCATGGCGGCTGCTACGTATCTTGTATACAAGGGAGTTCCCTTCCGCAAGGCGCACGAAAAGATCGGCAACGCCGTGCGTTATTGCCTGGAAAAGGGCTGTGAGCTGGGTGATTTGACGTTGGATGAATTGAAGACAATTCGGGCCCGAGTTTGAGCAGGACTTCTTCGCCGCCGTGACGTTGGAAGCGACGCTGGATTGCCACGACGTGATCGGCGGAACGGCGCGCGCGCGGGTGCGCGAGGCGTTGGCAGCAGCAGGAGCCCGCGTCAAGGCGCTGGCCGACGCCTACGGATCGGTCAGCCTGGCCAACGAAGATTCGCGAAGCCGCGAGGTTAGCCATGCTGGTGCGTAAAGCCCGCCTGCAGGACGCGACCAACATCTATGAGCTGGTCAACAGCCTCGCTCACGACGGCACGCTGCTGCGCCGCGTTTTTGCCGAGATATGCGAGAACGTGCGCGACTTTACGGTAGCGGAGACCGAGGCAGGCGTCTTTCTGGGATGCGGCGCTCTCCATCTGTACGGACCGCACCTTGCAGAGGTGCGGTCCATCGTGGTTCGTCCCGAGGCCAAGAGTCAGGGCGCAGGCGGCAAACTGCTGCAGGCGCTGCTCGATGAGGCGGAGGACCACGGCATCGGCTGCGTGTGTCTCTTCACTCGCATTCCCGACTTTTTCTTCCGCTACGGCTTTCGCGAGGTCGAAGACCGGGCCGCATTGCCAGACAAGATATTCAAAGACTGCCAGAACTGCCCGCGTCTCTATCGCTGCGACGAAGTGGCCATGGCCCGGGGGCAGTTGCCGCGCGTCTCCATTCTCGGTCCGCGCATTCAGGCGGAGCAGTTGGTGCGGCTCACCGGTTGACGTGTCATGGAAATCAGGGTCGTTGCTTCCTCGGCAATTGCCTTCCGCATCATTACAATAGACTGCGGCGCGGCGCATCTTACGGCTCACGCCTCTGAAGCCAACGGATGAACTGGAAACTCGATCTCGCTCTCATATCGTGCGCGCTGCTCGGTCTGCGCCACGGCTTCGACTACGACCATCTCGCTGCCATCTCTGACATCACTGCCGTGCAGACCAGCTGGAAGCAAGGCATGCGTCTTGGCGTCACCTACGCGCTGGGTCATGCGCTTACCGTCGTGACCCTCGGCGCAATGGTTGTCATGCTGCACATTCCTCTACCCGCCCGCCTCGACAACTGGACCGAACGGCTGATAGGCGCAACGCTGATCGTCCTCGGCATCGGCGTAGTGGCCAACCTTATCAAGCACTCGCATTCGCATCGCGCCATCCAGAGCCGCTGGGCAATCCTGATTTCAGGGTTGCAGTATGGCTGGTGGCGCGCCCGGTGGGCCTTCGATCGCAGCACGCCCCGGCCTGAACCCTTTGCATGGAGCTACAACGGCGGCTCGGTTTTCGCCATCGGGATTCTGCATGGCCTAGGCGCAGAGACACCCAGCCAGCTGATGCTGTTCCTGCTTGCGGCCAGCCTGGGCGGAACCGCGCGCGGATTCATGGGATTGCTGGCCTTTGCACTTGGACTCGTCCTGATGAACACCATGATGACCGCATCACTCGGCGGCATCTTCGGCGCGGGACTGCATCGGCCCGTCTTCTATCGCTGGGCGGCAGTTGCCGGCGCAATCTACAGCTTCGCCATCGGCGTCATCTTCCTGCTCGGCTCCTCCAGCAGTCTCCCGCCTCTCGGCGGTTAGGCCTCGTCGGTCTGGTATAAGGTTTAGACCGCATTAGGAGCCGGGAGAGCTCATCGTAGATGCATTGGACAGGCGCATGGATACTACTCATCTTCGCCGCACTGGTTACGGCGATCATGCTTACCCTGCTTCATCTCACCAAGCTTGGCAGGCTGGTACATGAAGGGATTCCAGACCGACCGCGCCGCAGATTGTTTCTCGCGACTGTCGCCTTCTTGATCACCTTCCTCGGCGTTCGCTTGCTGGTGATGGCAATCACGCATCATATTGGCCCATTCGGATGGGTGATGGTCGGCGGCCGGCACATCCACCATCTGGTCTGGGGAATCTTCATCCTGCTTGCGGTCGGCTATGCGTGGGCAGCCGAATGGGGAAATGGGACCACCGCTGTTTCACTCTTCTGGAGTCGCTTCTTTGCTATCCTCTACGGCGTAGGCGCGGCGCTCACACTGGATGAATTCGCGCTGTGGCTCAATCTGCAAAATGATTACTGGTCGCCGCAAGGCCGCGAAAGCATCGACGCTGTAATCCTGTTTGGCGCGCTGCTCGCAGCCGGAGCCTGGGGTGCGCCGCTCTTCACGGCCCTCAGACGTAAACGAAATCAGCCGCTCACCTGAAAGGCGAGACCGCTTTCATCTCGATGCAGCTGCTTGCGGGATGCTGACCAGTTCCGTCTCAGGATAGTAATGGCGCAAGATGGCGCCGAAATCAGCGCCGTCCGAGGCCATGCCCGCTGCGCCATACTGACACATGCCGAGACCATGCCCCTGTCCACTTCCCTGCAAAGTCACACCTTCTGAACTCGATGTGGCCTGGTAGTGATTACCCGGGATCGCCGCCCATCCATGGACCCGGTCCAGAGCAAGCCGCGCTCGCTCGCTCTGGCCGCTCGATGAAGCTAACCTGCGGCCATCCGTCATGCTCAGCGACCGCGTCCAATCGTAAGGATGACGGCGGCAATACGCGCACTCGACAGCGAAGTAGGGATAGCCGTGAACTGGAGAGCCGATCTCCCGCAGCGTTTTAGTTCGGCCTCCGCATCGGCTCGAGTACATGGCGGCAAGAGGCGCTCCGTGCCAGGTGAGAACGAGACCACGCGTTTCGCGCGCCGCACGCGATGCGAGTGACGACGATGAAGGCGGCTCGCGGAGGAACTGGCAGTGAGTGGTGTCGCAGAAGTCGCCGTCGCCATGATGGCCGCCCGCGTAAAAGAACGACCGCGCAGCGACTGCCTGCGCCTTCATAGCCTCGAGAGGCGTCGATGGAGCGCTCTCGGCGGCAACAACCGATGCCACCGCCGTCTCCATATCCATGACGACAACCGGGACAAGCTCATGCCTGCCTGCGGTGACTTTCAGTATTCCGCGATAGTGGCGCTCGATACGTCCCGGAACGGAAAGCACGAAGTCCGCCGCGTCTCCGCTTCGAGATGTGACTTCGACTGACTGCACCGAATTGTTGTCGAGCAATAGACGGCCGTGATCGAGACGCAGCAGCACGCTGCGATGATTGCCTTCACCGTTCAATGTAATCCGTCTGGAGCCACAGCTGAGGATCGCCGTCCCTCCTGCTGCATTCGCAACCTGCAACTCAGATGGATGGAAGAGTGTGAAGACCTCAATCCGCACATGCTGTGCCGCAGCCCATAGGGGAAGCAGAATCACGGCAGTGGCGAACCAACGCAGTGTCACTTGTCGCCCACCTCGAGGGCACGCAGCATTTGCCCAGCAACCGCAGCGGACTCCGCGCCGGTTACGCCGTGCTCGCGAACCAGCAGGAAGAGCCGCGGATCTTCAGCGGGAAAGAACAGCACTGTAAATCCGTCGGCCGTGGCGCGTGGTGTGTGACGACATGGCGCGGTCCCTGTTTTCGCCAGCACCGGCGTATCCGGGAACACCGCGGATACAGCGCGAGCGGTACCCGTTTCGCCCGACTGGCGCATCCCTTCCAGGAGCGGCCGAAAATGATCTCGCACCGCGTTGGCTTCCAGTTCGAGATAGGCAGCCGCGATCTGGTGTGGAGTCCCCTGCCACGAAGGCGAAAGGCCGGCCAGAGCCATGGCTTTATCAGAAGCATTCACCGGAGGCAGATGATAAGCCGACAGGACCAGGTTTGCCTGGGATACGGTCAGGTCCCGTCCCAGCGCGACAAAATACGCGTTGCACGACTGCGTGATCGCTGTCTGCAGGCTCATGCGTCCATGTCCATGCGGCCGCCAGCATGCATCCCGTTTGCCATGACAATCAACGACTGGAAACGCACGGCTGGTCGCATGCCAGGCCATCGCGGTGAACGGCTTGATCAGCGAACCGATCGGCACAGGCGTGGCGGCGTCCGGCCAGCGCTCGGCGAGAACCGCTCCGGAATGCGCATCCAGAAGAAGAAAAGAGAGGGGCAGCTGCGGGAACTTGCTGTCCAGAACAGCTTGCGCAGTCTGCGGCTGGATGTTCGCGCCTTTCGCACTTGAGGCCAGGAGAGCCAACAACAAGACACACATCTCTAACCGGTGCAATCGACACGGAAGCACACCCATTCTGCTCTCCGTTCTCTTATTACGTTTCACTTCCACCGATATGTAACTGCCTGCGTTACCTTTTCTCCAGCATCTCGCACGGTAATCCTTTCTTCGGTCATATCGTTGAATGTCTGGCTGAGGCTGGCAATGTTCCCTGAGAAAAACGCCGGCGACCGGTCCGGAGAGCCGGCGTCCAATCCGTCAACAGAGCTCCCACGCTGATTGGCGCGGTCGATCAAAGTGGTGACGCGTACAAACGGCGCTCTCTCACTCGCATGATTGAATCCAGCTACGTAAACTGCCGGTTCCGCAGTAGAAGTGGGCTGCGTCAGTTTGGTTTTCAGCGAGAGCAGCAAGCCGCTATCGTTCGCCAGAATAAGATACCTGCCTTGTACGCCGAGAAAGAGCGGCAGGAGGCCATTGCATTGCTGGTAGCCGTCCTTCTGCAGCCATTCCACGCCCAGGCGCGAGGCGGTCAGCTTCGGCTGCAACCCCGACGAGATTGCAGACTTGATCGGGTCGAGCTGCCAGTCTGCCGCGGCAGAAAGCACAACAGCAGAGTGAAAGGCGTCAAACGTCGAGCCGCTCTGAGGTGTAGCGGACTCGATTGTCAGCAGCCCGTCGAGTTGAGCGGACGCAAGCACGTTCTTGAGCGATTCCCACGAGTCCGTGGCCCTGCTGCTGTCCTCCATCGGAGCTTGATCGATTCGTGTATCGAGATCCGATGCCTGCCCTGCCTGCTCCTCCGTGAGCGATGGATTGGGAGCATAGCCTGTACTGACTGCGCTGCCCGGTGTGGGGTCAAGGAGCTTCTCTTCCAGAACGACGAGTACGCGAGCAGCACCAGGCGCCGAGATAGCCTGATAAAAACCGGCGCCGGGCGCAACCGCTGCCGCCAGCGTGGAAACATCAGCCTTGGCTTCGACCGGAACTGCATTCGTGCGGCGCAAAAGCACGCGCTCTTCGCGATAGACATTTTTCTCGCGATAGAGGTCGGAGATGGCCGCGCGATACTGCTTCATCTCCGTTACGTTTTGTTGTATCCAGTAGCTGCGGAAGTACGGTGAAGGCACAATCTTTTCGAGATTGAGAACCATGCGCAAGTCCCCAGGCGACTTGGCCTGCGCAACAGAGTCGACGTACCATGGCTCGTCGCCTAGCGAGCGCGACTTCTGTCCCTTGATGCGAGCGAGCGTATCGGCGACCAGATCTTCGCGTGTGCCGAGGATCACCCAGTCATCCGCCGCAGCAAAAGCCACAGTGCGGTTCGACTGCGGATCGACCCGTACGTAGAAGTCGGCGCCCGCGGCCTCGCGACGTTCGAATTTGCCCCTCGCCTGCCACAGCCTGCTCTGGCTGAAAGCGCTGGACGGCATGTGTGTGAAATAAACAAACTCCAGCTTGCCAATGTCATACCAGGCGAAAGCGCTCTGCTTGCCGGCGACCTCTGAGATCAGTTGCATATCGGTTGGTAGACCGGCGGCGGCGGCGAACTCGGACTGCGCTGCGGACAGCCTTCCGAAGAGACGAGACCGGCTGAACACCGCGTAGTTGTCGCTCTTCAGCCAAGATTGTTTTTCAGACGACTGATTCCAGGCTGAGATCAGCGACCCAAAGTCTGGGCTCTCGATATACAGCAGTGCGCCATCCGGCAGCATTGTTGCGAGCGCAGGCTGCTCCATCGAAGCGATCAGGTGGGCAGCAAGAAGCGTCGCCAGCGAACCGGCGAGAACAATGACCGCGAGGATAGATGCACGCCGCACTTTCATGGCTCACTTCCTTCCTGCGCCGCCTGCAGTCGCGGCCGCACCACGTGATTCTGGTCCAGCGTGGAATGAATCTGCGGGGCTCGCGCAGCGTTCGCAGCCGTGCGCGAAAGCTCGCCGCGAAGACGTGAACTCTGCGCCCACATCGACTTTCTTTGCGTTGCATCCGGCACGATGCGCGCCGCCTGCTGAAGCAGCGCGAGCGCCGGCGCAGGCTCGTTAAGTTTCAAATACGACCCGGCAATTCCCGACAACAGCCCGGCCTTGTCTGCCCTCGACAGCCGATTAAAGCTCTCCGAGGCGCCATAAATCAGATCACTCTCCGGATTTTGATCGCTATCGAAAATCTCTGGCTCCGGCGGCGGGGCATCTGCATACGCAACTGTTGCAAGCACAATTTCGCCAAGCAGAGGTTTCGCCGCGGCGATCGCGAGATGAGCATCCTTCGCCTCAAGCGCTGCCTTGACGAGTTGAATGCGCGCGTCATCGTTCTGCGGATCAGCAGCAATGACCTCGCTCAGGAGCGAGACCCGCAGCGGAGCCGGTGCCGCCTTCGCCGCCGCGAGCCGCGCGGCAATAAAGTACGGCTTCCGTGCTTCCGGTGCGGCAATCTCTCCGTGAGCCAGCAAGTTGAGTTCGGCGCTTCCGAAGTTCGCCGGCCTGCCGCGACCTGACAAAAGGAGCGCTGCCTGTGCGCGCACTTTATAAGTCGCTGTTGTGTCCGCGGCAATTTGCCCAAGCTCACCAAGAGCAACCGCCTCGTCCCGATTCGCCTTGAGCCTGGCTTCGTCCAGGCGTACACGATAAGTGGCCTGCCATGGAACGCTGCTGGTGAGCTTGTTGAGGAACGGCACAGCCTCCGCGTAATGTCCGGCGCTGGTAAGAATGGTCGCCGCGGAATCGAGGTCGGCAACCGGGTCCTGCGAAACCAGCACCATACGATTCAAGAGTGCAACCGTGCCGGAAAGATCACCCTTCTCGATGTCGATCTCAGCGAGCCCCAGGAAATTCGTCGCGTTTAGATCATGCGCATCCAACGCGGTTGAGTAAACGAAGGCAAGCACGATGTTCTTGGCTGCGTTGTCGAGCCCTGCTGAAGCATTCCGCAGCAAGTTTGCAGAAGGAGCCAACGCAGGGTCGCGCTGCCATTCCCCTACCACGCCCGTCAATGTCCCATTGCGTGCCGCGAGTTTCAGCTGCAGGGGCAGCCACTGCTCCGGAAAAGTCTTTTTCTCGTCATCCGGGATGGCGTCAAGCTGGCGCTTGGCCTCGGTGTAATTGTCGACCTTGATAAGCGAAGTGATCCATTGCGCCTGTAGTTGCCGCACCCTGCTCTGCGCCTGGGCTTTGGCTTCGCCCTCACTGCTCGTCACCCGATCACGCGCCAGCTCAATGAGCCGCGCATACACGAGCGGCCGCTGGGCTGCTGGCAGCCACGCTGTATCAGCAACACTCTCCAGAACTGCTTCCGGAGGATTTCCCACGCTGGATAGATCCAGAATCCACGAAACCGCGTCCTTCGGATCGCCCTCTGCCTGGAAGATCGCGTGGAGAAGCGGCTCGGTCATGTATGACCCGTTGCGCTTGATATAGGCGCGCAGCATCGCATCGATTTGCGGGCGTACCGAGGCGAATCCAAAGCGCGGGGCATGCTCGCCCACAATCCGAGAGAAGTCCGGCCAGAAAGAATCCGGGACACGCCTGAGATCGATCTCTTTGATTAACAGCGAGACGGCTTGCCTCCATGCCTCCGCTGCTTCCGGTTTCTTGCCGAGCCGCAAAAGAACAAGCGCCTCACTGTCATAGATGGTCGCTGAGTCAGGACGCAGCTGCAGCGCATAGTTGTATTCGTCGATTGCCTGGGTCAAGCTGCCCTGCTCCGCGTACCACCGCGCGAGTTCAATATAAGCATCGGCGCTCCCCGGCCGCTGCTCTGTTGCAGCAGGCAGGTAGTCTTCGGCGCTCGCCGAGTTCCCGAGGCTCAGATATTCGCCATACCGCGCACCATAGTAGAACCAGAGATCACCCGCTAATTGCTGGTTGCGATCCACCGGGGTGGCAAGGCGCTCCGCGATCGTGCCATCGCCCAGCGCCGCGTGAAACGCGCCATCTGTCGCCTCATCACGCTGGCGTAGAAAATATCCTGTCAGTGCAGCGTAGCCGTGCGCCCACACCGGCGAAAGTCCTGCGCCACGAGCATTCACTGTCTGCAATGCCAATACCGCCGGTGCATGAAGGACTGCGTAGCGCGTCGCCGTATCGCGAGCGTCATCATGCCCCGCTTCCGCCAGCTTGGGAAGCTGCTCCGGGCTCTGTGCCAGCAGGAGCCCAAGATATCGGTCGCTGTACGCTCCGCTTATCGTCGCAACTTTGCCGAGAACTCGCAGCTCGGATACGGCATCTCCACTGTCCCGATAAAACTCCGCGGCCGATGTGTAGATTGCCTGTGAGGCACTGGTGGAAGCGCCGGGCGCAAAGGATTCAAGCTGCTTCCCGGCAGTATTCAGCAGCAAACGTTGACGTTGCAGCTGGGCCCACGAGTTCCATTCATTGCTCATGTCCGGGGCTCCGGATACAACCAGCCGCCACTTCCACTCCGCCTGCAGTGCGGGAAATGAGGAAGACTCAACCGCAGGCAGATAAAGCTGTCGCAGGTCCTCGTTTGATACCTTCGAGGCATTCGCCTTCAATAGCTGGACAAATGTTTGCGTCTCCTCCGGCGTGTCATAGGTCTGGGCCGTGGCAGTCATCTCGCGCAACGCGGCGGCAAAACCGGAGCGGGCAATCGATACCCTGGTCTGCCGCTGCTGCTCACGCCAGTCTTTCTCCGTGACCGAACCGGCCCCAGCCTCTTCTGCATGCTGCAGCGTCGCCGCCGCCCCTGGCAGTTTGTCTGCCGCAGCCAGCGCCTCGTTCATCTTCGTCAGAGCGACATCAGGCTTGCGAAGCCTGGCCAGAATGCGAACATACGTCGCAGCGCCCGCATGGTTCGCGTAGTCGGCAAGAAGATCGTCGCCCGCGAGGGCAATCCCCTTCTCCGCCAGCTCCTGTGCCGGCTGCAGGAGGTTCCACGATTCGAGCTGCTGCGCAGCTGTAAAGTAGTCGGCCGCCTTAGGATTCTTCCCGCCGGCGAGCGCAGACTTCATGATCGCGACCGCCTGCTCCGGCTTTCCCTGCCGCAGCCGCGTCTCCGCTTCTTTTTGTAACCATAACGGATCTTTATAGGTAAGCTGGTATAGCTTTTCGTAATCCGAAGCAGCCTCGTCATAGCGCTGAAGTTTTTCGTCCAGCCCGGCGCGCGCCATATACAGGTCAACCCTGTCAGGGCGAACAGCAATCGCCTTGCCGTAGGCGTCCACCGCCGCCGGATAATCCTCCAGCGTGGTCTCGATCCGCGCAAGCACGATCATCCATCGTGAATCGCGCGGTGAAGCGGCGACTGTCTTTGAATAGAAGGCCGCGAGTTTCTCCTGTTGCCCATAGCGCATTGCAAAGAGCGCCGCCTCGGTGGTCACGCTCTCGTCGTCGGGATACGCGTTGATGAGCTCGATGTACTGGTCTGTCGCGCCTGCTGCATCCTTCAGCCGGATCAGCGCTGGAATCAGTCCGCGGCGTAGAGTTGCAATGGAGGCGGCCTTCTCCGCGGGCATCATGGTTGCGGTCTTCAATCCGCCGATCTGTGCTTCGTAGAAGTTGCGCAGGCCGGCGTCGTCTCCGGCACGCGCATATGTATCAGCGGCCGCAGCAAGATACGCGGCGTTGTGCGGCGAAGTCTTCAGCAGCTCGGTCGTGATCGCGCGCGCGTGGGGGTATTCGCCGAGTTCAGTAAGCTTCACGGCCGCTTCGAAGCGGAACTTGTTTCCCAGTTCCGGGTAAGTGCTGCCCGATGCCTGCTGCAGGACAGCGACCGCATCTGCGCGCCGGTCGTGCGCCCAGTTATAGTCCACGGTCGCGCGCACTACGCCCAGAACCTTCGGATTCTCCCGGTACAGCGCATCCACCTCTTTCTGCGCAGCCTCCGCTTGGCCATTGTCTTCATAGAAGTGAACGAGACTATAGCGAAGCTCCATGCGCCGCACCGGATCGGTGGTGATCGCAATCTGCCGCTCGACGGCATGCTGTTGGACCTGAACGAATGATTGCTGGCTGGCAAGCTGTTCAATGGATTCGAGCACATCGAAGGAAGATGTGCGTGCCAACGCCGCGTCCAAGGCAGCCGCTGCATCATCGCGGCGCTGAAGTGCATTCAGGATATCCACCTGCAACGATACCTCGGCCATCGATGGGTTGCCGCCCGCACCAAGCGCAGCAGCGGCGCTCCCTACCTGCTGTCGCAGCGCCGGACGTCTGGCGAGCGTCAGCAGCCTGTTGCGGCATTGCTGGTCTCCGGAATCTGTAACCGCTCCCCGCACGTATTCGGCGATGGCCTTGGGATAATCACGCTGATTCTCATAGATTGCTCCCGCCTCGTAGCTGAAGAGCGCCGGGTTCGCCAGCGCCCGCCTTCCTTTTTCGATTTGGCCAAGCGCGTTAGCGAAATCGAAGTAATCCCAGAAAACGGTCGCCGATTGCAGATACCCGTCCGCCTCGCCGGGATGGACCTCCGCCAGGCGCAGCCAGAATGGCGCGGCGGCGGCGAAAAGTGCGCGATCTCCATAGATGTCGCCGATGCGGGCCAGCGTATCAAGATTCTCTGGGTCACTTTCGAGCAGGTGCTTTTCGATGGTGATCGCCTTCGCTGTGTCCCCAGAATGGAAGTAAGCGAGAGAACGATACAGCGACGACGCTTGACGCCCAAGATCGACATCTGTCGGATACACTGCCGCCAGTGCTCCCGCCGCAGAAGCAGACGCCTCGAAATGGGATTGCCATATCTGCGCATCGACCAGAAAACGTGCAGCCGCCGGATTGCGCCCGGCCAACGCCGTCCAATCTGTATTGGCAATCTCCGCGTTCTTGTCGCGCAGTGCGGCGAGCGCGCTATTAAGCTCACCTGTCCGCGCCAGGTATTCGAAGAACTCGCTGCGCAGGCGCTCAGTCTCGAACCAGTGCTCGGAAAGCAGCTCGCGCCATGCGGCGTCATCATAAGTATCGTGCTGGTGGTAAAGCGAAAGCAGATTAGTGGTGAATGTAACGTCGTGCGGGAACCGCTTGTGCGCGTAGAGATTTACCTGGAGCGATAGCTGCGCGCCGGGTGCCGGGGCCCGGTCGAAATAGGATTCCAGCTCGGTTCCGCTGAATATCTTCGCCACCTCCGCGGTCAACGAGGCATAGTCAGCGTTGCGTTTGCGGCGAACATAGTAGCGTGCCAGTTTCGCATACCAGCCTTTGTCGTCAAACTGCTGGATCGCGCGGCGATAGACCTCCTCTTCGTGTTCTCCGAGGTGATTCTGGTCCAGAAAATCAGCCAGCTTCTGGTAGATGCCAGGGTCATCGGGGTCGTGATCCACTTCGCCGCGCAGAACCGTCAGAGCCTGAGGCAACTGCTTGAGAGCTACCAGGCGTGCGAGATAGCGGTCCAATACCTGAGCGTATTGCGGTGAGCGGATAGTGAAGGTGGAGGGAGCTGCCATTTGAGTGGTAAATGCGCTCGGCTCATCGGAATTCTCACCCTGATTCGCAGACGCGAGAGCCGCGCCTGTCCGTACCGATGCATTCTCGATCGGCTTTGAATACTGCTTCGTCTGGTCGCCCAGGGGCACGCCCTGTGCCGCGGCGGCGAGTTCGCGCAGCAGGCGATCGTACATCGCGAACTCATCCTGTGTGCGATCGGTGCGTGCATCGGCGTCGGCAACGGCAAGCGCGATCTCTACCCGCTCCGGCGCTTTCGGAAATTGTGTAAGGAAATCCGTGCCCGCGCGGATCACCGCATCGTTTTCGCCGTACACTCCGTACGCGCGGATAAGGCGAGCGTGCAGCGATGAGCGTTCAGGCGCGCTCGGAAAACGGCGATCGAATTCGGCGAGGAGCTCGGCGGCTTCGGCGCGATGAAAATAGGGTGACGCGAGCTGATCTTCTGTCGTGTACTCGTTCCTGGGGTACGTCGTATTGAGAAGCAGCGACAAGATGCCATTGAGATAACCCGGTCCCTGGTCCATGGTGGCAATGTCGCGGTACATGGACAGGTTGCCCGCGCCGAGGCGCAACGGCTGCTCCGGCGCATCGAGCAGGATGGCGATCAGGCCTCCAAAGGCGCGCTGTTGCGCGTCCGCCATCCCCTCGCTGTTATTCAGCGCGTAGTAGTAGCGCGCGGCCTCAGGACCATCCTGCACGCCTTGCAGCAACTGCGCAAAGGTGTAAAGCTCCTGCGGGCTCCATTGCGCGCCGCGCCCTTCCTTGCTCTGGCGATATGCGACGATGACCTGCCGCGCGGCGTCCAACCTCCCCTGCTGCTGATAGGCATAGAAGAGGCGCGCCGCAGCATCGAGATCATCAGGACTTGCCGCGAGCCGGGCCCGCGTCTTGTCCAGAAAGGCCGAGAGGGTATGGGTTTGTATCAGCAGACCGTAATAACTCTGGATGAGCGCCGGCGGCCACAGCGGCCGGAAGGCTTTGTCGTAGACCGCGAGCCCTTCTGTCAGAGAACCTTGCCTGTACGCGATCGACGCGCGCGCCTTGATAGGAAAAGTCGTATCTTCCGGGAACGCATGGGCATATTGCGCAATGAGCCCATCTGCTTCTTCGAACCGTTTCTGTGCAAGCAGATAGTCGAAGTAGCGTGAGTACACACCGCTCTCCGCCGGGTAGCGCGCGATCCATTCCTTGAACGCATCGATGGCGATCTCCGGCTTGAGCGCATCTTGTTGCACGATGTTGAGGATGCGTTCGAAGGCCCGCCACGAACGCTGCTCGTCGGCGCGTGTAAATTTCTCCCCTGCAGGTGATGGAGCGCGCCCAACCTCGATCAGAACAGCGATCTGATCCTGCGACTGCAAACGGCGGCCGTAGAACGCGGCGAGGTCCAGCTCTGCCGCGACGCGGTCAGGCGCGTGATCGACCCACAGCTTCCAGTCCTTCTCCGCTGCGGCGAAGTCGAGCGCCTGTTCGTCCTGCAGCGCGCGCAATGAATAGAGGGCCGACTTTGCATTACCGGGGCTGAGCAGCTTCTCAAGCTCAGGGCGCGACTCCTGCGGCGGACGTTGATAGAGAACGTCGCCCGTAGGCAACGCCATCAGCCGATAGAGCGCCGACTCCACCACTGAGCCGGCCTCGGTATTCTGCAGCCACGCGTGAAATGTACCGTAGTTCACCAGCGCTCGACCCGCAGCGCGTACCTGCAGATTGCGCTCACCCGACGTGAACGCCAGCGCAGCGACCACCACACACACGGCCGAAGGCACAACTATGAAGCGCGCGCCGAACTTACGGAACCACTTCAATACGCACCTCCTCCGTGCCGAGATTATGAGCGATATCTTCAGCGGTGACGGTCAGCGTGTATTCGCCTACGGGCAAATCCGGCGGCACGGTCAACTCGCCGGTGCTGGCGGCGGCTGAAGGGTGCCAGCGCAGACTCACCGGCGCCAGATCCTGCAGGCGCGCACTGAGCGTGCGCGTGCTCTGAGTAGCCGAGACGTGGAGCAACAGCGTTTCGCCGCGATGGTAGCGATGGCGATCAAGATGAATGTGAACAGCAGGCGGAGTGCTCGCGATGACGAAGGTCTTCGCCTCCTGATAAGCATGGCCGGCTTTGTCGCGGAGAATGAGCCGCACGCCGTAGGCTCCATCCTTCATATCGGACGGAGCGAGAAAGCGCGTCTGCCATATCTGCTCGTCGGGCAGGAAGCGCAATGGCTTGGTCAATCCGAAGGGGAACAGCGCGATCACAGAGATGATCGAAGGATCGGTGCGCACGCGCAGCACCGGATCGCCAGGACGAATCACGCGCGGCCGCAGCAGCGCGCGAGGTACGGCCAGGAAAGATGTGTACGGCGTAACGAATTTGTATTTGCGCGCCAGCCGGATAATCTCGTCGACAGCAGCCTGCGTCTCGCCATCGCGCTCGATCTGCTCGAGCAGCGCCTGCACCCGAGCCTGAGCCCACAGGCGAGGCAGTTCCACATGCTCGCGAGCGTCGGCCGGCAGGTCCACTTTCGCATCCAGATGAAACTCACGGCCGCCATCGCTCCCCGCAAGATTCATCGCCACGTTATTCCGCGGCCGCTGATACTGCCCAACCCACGACGCTACCGATCCTGCAAATATCGCATCGTCGAGTGGATAGACCATCTGCACGCTGTCCGCAGGAGATGCTGCAAGTCGCAGCTGCTCCATAGGGCTGCGGCCGATCTTAGACAGAAACGAATCAAGTTTGTAATCGACAGGCTCGGTTGAAAGAACGGACGCGAGCACGCCGCGGTCGCGCGCCAGCATTCGCAACAATGGCAGGTTGGCATCGTCGCCTACCGCGAAGATATCAGTGCGAGGACGGCGATCCGCTTGAACGCTTCGCCAGCGCTCGCCGTACCAGGCTGCCAGCTTGCCGCTCTGGATCAGCCCCCGATCAGCACCGCCGTCGCTGAGCAAAACAATCGTCGAGCCCTGAAGTGCACACTGCTTCAGACCTTCGTCGAGTGCCTGCTGCAGGTTGGTGCCTCCGCGCAAGTGTGCCGCTCTCACAAACTCGACAGCTCTGGCCACGACCGCCTTGTCGGCTGCGACGGGCTCCGGAGCGAACTTCTCAACCTGCGTATTGAAGAGCAGAAGGTTGAAATGGTCTTGTGGACGGAGCGCGTTCAGCAGCTTGGCCATCGCCGCGTAGCTCCGCTCCAGTTTCTCCCACTGCATGGAAAGCGAGTCGTCGAAAAGCACCACGATATTGCGCGGGGGCGAAGTTCCTGCGGCTACATCCGTCTGCTCACCCAGCAGAGCGGAGGCTTCAAAGAACCCCGGCTCGTCGTGCCTCCGCGCTGGGGACGTCTCATCGGGCGCGGGTTGATCGCCTTCAGGATTGCGATACGTCAGTACATCGAGGTGGTTGGCTGCAGAAGGATCGAGGTTCCACGTCGCGGCGAAATCTTCCTTCAGGCCCACGTTTGCGCCGTCGTAATCTCCCACGATCGTATGCGCATCCTGTTTCGCAATTTTCAGTGGGAAGAGCTTGTCCTGCTGCGCGAAGTTTTGAATAGCCTGGGCTGACGTCAACTCGAAATGGACGTGGAGATGTGCAACAGCCTGCGCCTGGTAGGCATCAGGATGCAGCGAAAGCACAAAATAAGACTTCAAGTTTTCGACAGGAATAGTCTGGTGGTACTCGATTTCCAGCCGTTTTGTTCCATAAGGCAGGATGGGAACAATGTGAGCACTGAATACCGAGTTGCGGCGGGCGTCGTCTTCGCCGCGCTCACCCTGCTCCAGCAATCCGGGATCAACGGCCTGCGATTTGAGATCGGCGTAAATCTCTTCAGCCCGTTTGCGTTCGAGAACCACGGCGGGGATGCGCACCGGACCGTCCCACACCGCGAAATCAGATACCGTGGTCCGACTGGGCAGCGCGAAGATGTAATTCCCTTCCTCGATCTGCTGCGTGTGGTTCACGAAGATCTGGCGGATCCATACACGCGCATCGCCGTTGTCGACGCGGATGTCGACCTGCATCTCCTGCAGAGACAGGATAGCGGGATCAGGCTGCGTTTTATCCCGCGGAATGAGCACACCGGTATCGGCAAAGGCGTTGCCGCAGACTGAGAAGATTGCGAGCGACAGCATGGCAGCGATACCGCGAAAGCTATTCATTCCTCGAACCGCGCTTCCTCTATCTTCACCAGCCCGTTATCGGTGCCTATGTAGATTGTGCCGCCCGCCGCGGCGAATGCGGTGACGTTGAGCGAAGGCAGACCCGTCGCGATGGTTCTCCATCGCTGCGAGTGGCGGTTATAAATCATCAGCCCGTGCCCCAGCGTGCCCGCGAATATGTGATCCGGGGTAACCAGCATCGCGTTGGGATTTACCTCCACGCCCGGCCTCGTTGCCTCTGTGGTCTCGAAATGCGAATCGGCGGTCAGCCGCTCCACGCCTGCGCCGTACGTACCCACGAACCAGCCGTCATCCACTGGAACGACCGCTGTGATCCAGTTGTGCTTCAACCCGGATGTCGCGGTGGTGAAGTTTCGCGTGACCGCGTCATTGTCCAGCACCGAGATTCCGCCCAGCGTGCCTGCAAGCAGGCGGTCGCCGCGCATGCCCAGGGCATACACGTGATTGTTGACCAATCCCTGAAATGCGTAGAGGCTGTGCGCGCCTGTGTCATCGAGGAAGGTAAGACCCGCAGGGGTGGCCACCGCCATCCCGCCGCGATACAGAGAGACGTCGGTGACGTGGTCCGCGATCAACCCCGCCGCCTTGCCCATCACTTCCCGCTCGCGGCCATCGGCGTCGAAGATGGCCAGCCCGTTCGCCGTCGCCACGTTCACTACATGGCGCTGCGGCTGCGGCAGGATTCGATTCACGCAATAGATGTGATCGTTCTCGACGTGGATCGCGTGATCCAGCGTGGCCGATACGATATCCAGGCCGCGATCGAAATAGCCCACCCACAAGCGGCCTTGTTCATCCACACTCAGCGCTGAAATATCGCGATCGGTGAGCATGGAGGGCTGCGGCACAATCACCTTCCGCCAACCTTCACCGCCGCCATCGCGTTGGTACAGGCCGTTCTGCGCCACCGCGTAGAGGCTCTGTCCCGTGGCAAAAATCTGCGCGATGGAGCCGGTATCCGTCGACGCATCGCCGCCCGGCGTGGAGATCGCTCGGCCGCGCATTACTCCTCCGTCGATGCCGCGTACCGGCAGATTCATTAGTCCCTGATCGATCGTGCCCACCGCCAGTTTTGCGCCGTCCGGAGCAATGGCTTGCGCGAAGACGCCGCTGCCGATGATGCGGCGGACCTGCCCCTGGGCTACTTCGGCGACACCCACCGGCGTCGCGACATAAGCGGCGTTCTCGTCCTCGGCAATGGCGTTCACATGCGGATCGGGTAGCCCGGTGATCGTTTGCGCTTCGCCCCCCTGCCAGTGAAAGGCGCCATGGTTCAGCGTGCCCACCCACAACTCGGACTCGGAGCCGGTGAGCGCCGTGATGTACAGGTTCTTTAACGAATCGTGAAAGGGAGCGATGCGGCGGCCGTCGTAGACCAGCACTCCGCGCTTCGCGGTCCCCAGCAGCAGACGCCCAGAGGCCAATGGCAACAGTGCGGTGACGGTGTTCGCCGCTTCGTCCGGGAGGCCCCGCCGACCCTGGGCGTCGCCCGTCAAAGCAAGAATCTGGCGGAAGTGTGCGCCATCGAAAGCCAGTACGCCAGCGCCCGCTGTGGCGATCAACAGCTCGGGTTGGTGAGCATCGCTCAACATGCCGGTAGCCATCGACCCCAGCGGTGCGATCGGCAGCTCCTGGCCTACGCGAAATACGTGCAGCAGATCGCCGCGATCGCTGTATTCAAAGAGTCCCGCCGGACCGGCAAGATAGAGGCGCCCATTGAAGACCGCGCCGCTGCTGAAGATTGCTGGAGGAGCAATCCAGTCGAACCGCGAACCACCCGCCGCACTGACCGGGCGAACCTGCGCCGCAAAACTGTCCTCGGAGTCGACGACGGCGGAGAGATGACGAAGGGTGGAGTGGACCTTCCAGGCAACAAAGGCCGCGGCGAAAAGACCCAAAGCCGAGAGCGCGATTGCAACAAGAGTTACCAACCGCCGAACAGGGATCATCTGAGTGCCGGAAACCGCCGGGAATCGAAACTATAGCGCAGAATCTCCGGGAATGAAAGACCGGCGCGGAAGACCGCGCCAATCGCAGAGATTTGGGTTTAGCTTTCGAAATCGACTTCGATCGGCTCGATCAAAGGCATCAGCCACTCGAGGAGCGCCTGATGAACAGGATGCCCGCCGTAGGCGTCCAGCGAGGCGCGATCCGCAAACTTCATTACCCCGCCGAGTTCATACCCCTGCGAACGCGGCGAGATGTTCTCCCCCACCCAGGTCTCCAGCAGCCCTGGAATCGGGCCCTGTAAGCTGCGGATTCCCGCAATCACGCGCTGCTTCTGTTCGGTCGAAACTCCGGGTTTCCAGCGAAAGGCGAATGTATGAATGAACATGCACACCATTTTAAGGCGGCCGCCGTTAACTTTTGCCGGGGGCGGTTTGTTACGGACGTGAAATCTTAGCGATCGTCGTCGTCGCGGCGGGCGGCGGCCTTCGTACCGGCCTTCTTTTGCTCAGCGGGTTTGAGTTTTCCATCCAGCGCCTTCTCAATTGCGATCTCGAAGTCGGGATCGTCAGGAGCGACATCCGGAGCGAAGCGGGCCAGTACCTTGCCTTCACGCCCGACGATGAACTTGGTGTAACTCCAATGGACCTCGTCGCCCGGCTTGCCGTCCGGTTTGCTGCCCGTGAGGAAGTTAAAGACCGGAAGCTCATTGATTCCGGTGACTGAGCTTTTGCCCGTCACCAGAAATGGGACGTGCAAATCATCCCGGTAGTGTTTCTGAATCTCCGCATCGGAGCCCGGCTCGCCCTTGCCAAAGTCATTGGAGGGAACGGCGATAACCGTCAGGCCCTTATCCTTATATTGATCCTGCAGCTTGCTCAGCGCCGCGATCTGATCGCTGTACATGGAATCACTCGCGACATTCACGATCAAAACCACTTTACCCTTGCAGTCTGAGAGCGGAATCGGCTTTCCGCTGCTGTCCACCAGCGAAAAGTCGCTCAGGCTCTGCTCCGCGTGTTCAGGGTGTTGAGGGCGTTCGGAGAAGAGCTGGCCGGCTCCCGAGACCATCAGGGAAGCGACAAGCAAGACCGCCTTCGCTGCCGGGACCCGGCTCTGTAATTTCGTGCAACTGGGACCCACTGCAAACCTCACAGCACTGGATTTTTCTGTCGTAAGCTGCTCATTCCCCAGCACCGCCGCTCTTCGGGAATTCGCCGGATTCAGATTAAATGATCAGGGCCAGATGCGGATGCATCATCTGGCCTCGGCTTTGGTGAGGTCTTAAAAGCTATAGCGAAGAGAAAACTGCATCCGCCGGCCCTGGGTGAGCAGCGGCGAAGCGTAGTCGCCGAAGGAGCTCGGCCCTCCGAATGGATCGCTCTGCACGGTCTTGGGATCGAACTTGACCTGGTTGAGAGTATTGAAGATTTCAGCGGCGAACTTGACCTGGTGCCGCTCGGAAATGCGGAAGATCTTGGCCATGCCGCTATCGAGACTGGAGTAGCCGTCTCCGCGGAAGAAATTGCGCTGGCCGGTTTCGCCAGGGTACGGGGGCCGGATGGCGGCGATGGCCTTGGGCTGATTGTGGAAGGCGTTGGGCTGGCCGTCCTGCGAATTGGATTGATGGCCGCCGCTGTTGATTGTGGACGTGGCTACGTCGAAGCTCTGCACATCCCAGTCCGTGCCCCAGCCCAGGCCATCGATGGCGCTGAAGGGGAGGCCGCTGGTGGCATGCATGAGCGCGTTGAGGGTCCAGTTGCCGATGAAGGCGTTTACGGTTCCGTTCGCACCGCTGCCGAGGAGACCTCCGCGACCAAAGGGCAGAGCCCAGTCGATATTGCCGGTGAAGGAATGGCGCACATCGAAGTCGGAGGGGCCGTAGTTCCCCTGCGGATGGTAGATGTTGATGATGTAACTCGCAGCGGTAGAGCCGGCGGTGGCCGCACGCTCAGCGTCAGAGCCCTGATCGAGCGACTTGGAGTACGTGTAGTAGACGTCGAACTGGAGGCCGTGGGTGGCGGGATGATGTACGGAAACCTGCAGGCCGTTGTAGCTGCTGGAACCGGTCGAGGACCAGGCGTACAGCGACGCGTACTGAGGATCAAAGTAGCGGAAGTTCTGCCCGTCGGGGGCACCCGGCGCGTAGCCAAGGTCAAGATCGTAGAGCCCGGCGGTCTCGTTGCCGCGGAAGGGTGCGATTTGGGTTTCATAGATGCACTGCGTGTTGGTCTCGCCATTGGTGCATCCGGTCGAGGCGAGCGGGAACATGTCATCCCAATACTGAATATTGGGAACGGCGGAAACGGGCGTATTCCGATCGACCATCTTGGCGAGCGCTGCAGCGGCGGCGAAGTAATCGCCGCCCCCTTTGGTGTCTACCAGGTCAAGAGGAGTGGCGAGATCGCTCTGCTGCAGCAGGCGGCGGCCGAGGCGGCCCGTGTATGTGAGTTGCAGGGTATTTCCGCCGGCGAACTGCCGCTCGATGGAGAGATCAAAGACATGGGAGTAGGGCGTTTTAAGATTGCCGTTGATTCCCCAGGCGAGCGAGAGGTTATCGCCGGGAGTGACGGGGAATGATCCGGTGGAAGTGGGGGTTGGAATGATGGAGGTGGGAGGATTGTTGAACGCACTGAAGCGGGGAGCGGTATCGACGCTCTGATCGACGCCATTCTCGGCATCGGTAGAGAGGCCGAAAGCGCCCAGTTGATCGAATGCATCGATAACGCCTTCGCCGAAGTGGTCGAAATAGAGGCCGTATCCGCCGCGGATCGACGTTTTGCCGTCGCCGCCGAAGATCTTTTCAAGCAGGCCGGCGCCCGAGGTGTTGGGCGAGTAGGCGAAGGAGAAGCGCGGCGCGAGATCGAGCTTATCCATCGTCCACAGGTCGGGCTGGTGGTTGGCCTTTCCGGCGGGAACGAAGGAGAAGTCGGGCTGCACGGTCTGGCCGCTGGTGGCCGCAGTGGCGCGGGCGGTGAACCACTGGCCCAGGTTCACGTTCGGCCGGACTTCCTGCCCGTTGCGTTCGTATGGCACTTGCAGCAGAGTGTGGCGCAGGCCATAGGTGAAGGTGAGGTTGGGCTTTGCCTTCCAACTGTCCTGCAGATAGTACTCGAATTCGTTGCTGAAGTAGTGGCGATTGGTCCACTGGCCGGCAGGCAGCGGGTTCAGGCTGTTTCCAGATACCGAATAGTTGTAGTACTCGGTGGCGTGGGTGATGAGGCCGGTGATGTCGGAGACGGCGCGGTTGTATGCGGTGTAGAAGCTCTGTGAAACGGCAGGGAGATTGAAGGAGCCAGGATCGAGGCTTTGTCCAGTTCCTGCGATGCTACCGACGGTAAGAAAGGTGTAGGTGACGCTGGCGGAGGTAAAGAGCGTGGCGTCGCTCTGACGGTTGTTGAAGATGGCTCGGTAGTTTCCACCGAACTGGAAGGTGTGGTTACCCTTCGTCCAGGTGAAATCGTCGATGACGTTGTGGACGGGGAGCGAAACGATCTGCGAGGTATCGGTGGTGGGAGTCAGCGAGCTGATGGCTCCGAAAGTAACGTAGTTGGAGTTAGTGGCACCACGATTGGCAAATCCCTCGCGGATAAAGCCGTAGCGGAGATTGTTAACGATCGACGGAGTGATGCTCCAGATATCGCCGGCGGCGATGCCCTTATTGTTCGAATAAACCTCAGAGGTGGGAACACCTCCAGGAAACTGTTCTGGCGAAAGCACGTTGTCGCCCTGCAGATTGCCGCGGACGAAGAGGCGATGCTTGCTGCCGAGATCGTAATCCAGCTTGGCGATGATCGTGTTCAAGGATTGAGGCGCGGGCGATGCAAAGCTGAACTGCTGCTCGTTCAGGCCATCGCCGCTGCCGCCCGCATTGATATTCGGAGCCGGATAGGCGTTGAAATACTTCAGCACCGCGGAATTCACGCCTGCCCCAAGGGGACAGGTGCCATTGCCGGAACAGTACGGGTCCATGCTGGCAATCTGCGTCGGATCGAGCGTGGTGAGCGACCCGGAAGAATTCACATAGGAGAGCAGGCCCTGTCGCAGAGCGGCGCTAGGAACTGTATTGGTGATCTGCTGGTCTTCCGCGAGCTTCTGTCCTTCATAGGTGAAGAAGTAGAAAAGCTTATCCTTCAGGATTGGACCACCGACCGATCCACCGAACGTATGACGAAGAAATTTTGGTGGAATATTTGGCAGGGCCGCCGTGGACTCCGCCTCTTTGTTGAACCAGTCATTGGCGACGGTATTGGTGGGCCGGTAGTACTCGTAGAGGCTACCGTGAATCTTGTTTGTTCCACTGCGGGTGACGAGCGAAACCTGAGCGCCGGAGGAACGGCCGGAATCGGCATTCGCGTTGGTGGTCACAACACGAAACTCATCTACCGAATCGCGCGTGGAGCGCAATACACCGGTAAACGCATAGCCCTTGCTCTGCGTGTTGTCGTCAAGTCCGTCGAGCGTGAAATTGCTTTGATCGGAGCGGGCGCCGTTGACGGCGCCGCTGCGGCTGTCGCTGTCCTGGGTGGTGGTGGACTGGTCGCCGAGGAAGAGAACGCCCGCCTGGAGGCTGAGCAGATCAAGCACATTGTTGCCCTCAAAAGGCAGGCTCTGAATCTGGGCGTTGTTAAACGGTGTGCCGATGGTAGCGTCCGTGGTGTTGAGCGCCGAGGCATCCGTATTTACTTCCACCGTGGTGCTGGTGCTCGTAATCTCCATCTTGATCTCGAGTGTGGCGGGCTGGTTCACCAGCAGCTCGAGCTTCCGCTGCTGCTTGCTGAAGCCTGCGGCAATCGCGTCGATCGTATAGATCCCGGGAGGTATCTGCTGGAAGATATAGTCGCCGTGCTCGTCGGAAAGCTTAACCGCCGTGAAACCCGTGTCGGGCTTCGTGATATGGATTTCCGTACCAGGAATGACAGCGCCGGTGGGATCGTGGATCGTGCCACGCAGCGATGTCTGTGCGGTCTGGGCCGCGCATAGATGAACTGAAAGAATCGCAATCAATGCGATGTATAGAGCTGACTTCAGCGCTCTCATACAGCAATATCCTCCTGACAAGTGAAACAATCTTCCGGACTTCGATTCGAAGAGATACCCATCCAGCTGAAGGTGCAGTCACTCGAAGAGAGTTATCGCCTTGCGATAACTACGGAGCTATAAAACGCGCACACTTCGAGCGCTCTGTAGATTGAAGGGCTTGGATCAGCTGGGAGATTCCGGGAAAAGCTACCGCTAGAGTGCCATAAAGAATGCGAAGGAGCTAGGGAAGTAGAAAGAATTATAGAGACGACAAAGATTTCTTATACGACATAGCCGCCGTTTCCAGATCAAGGGCAAAGCCGCTGGAAACTCGAGGGTTGGTCGGAAGCAGCGGATAATCGTCTGTAGCCAGGCTCAGGTAGCTTGTCCGTGATTGCTTATAGCGCGTATAAGAAATCAGTCTTCTCTATTCCAGCAATACGCGGAAGACTCACTCCCACCGATCCTGACTGACGTAGCGCGTCATTCTTTGGTATACATAGCTCAATCTCACGGCTAAGTAATCTTTGACACGGAACTACCCAACAATTTCGAATCCCTGCTTTAAGGAAGTCTTCGATGAAAGATTGGAAAGTATCTGCGCTACTTTTGGGCGCACTGGCCCTCGCCAGCGCCTGTTGCCAGGGCCAATTGCCCGAACCGGGCGGAGGCTCGATCCAGCGGGGAACACTGCCCGAGCGATGGGCTACGGGCGGCCCAAAGTGCATGGAGATGCCGGAGTGGCAGGTGCATGAATACAACCCGGATCTCTACATCCTGCGTCAGTCCGGCTGCACCGACTTTGAGAAGCCATTCCTCTATCTCTTGTTCGGCAAAGACAAGGCTCTACTGCTCGACACCGGGTCGCGCAACGGCGATCTCGCGCCTACCCTGCAGCGCACCATCCATCGATGGCTGACGAGGAATTCGAGGAAAAGCATTCCGCTGATCGTGGTGCACACCCACGAACATGGGGACCACGTGGCGGGCGATGCCGCCGTTCAAGCGCTGAACGACCCTGCAATACAGGTCACGCTGATTCGCGCGCAGGTAAAGGCGAACAAGGACTTCTACCATATCGCAAACTGGCCGGATGACATCGGCAGTGTGGACCTCGGCGATCGAGTCATCGATGCAATCCCCATTCCCGGCCACTCGGACGCCAGCATCGCGCTCTACGACCGCCAGACCGCGATCCTGTTTTCCGGCGATACCCTCTATCCCGGCCGTCTCTATGTCCATAATTTCGCGGACTACGTCGCCAGCGTGACGCGTCTGGTTCGCTTCACGGAAGGCAAACCGGTTGCGGAGATCCTCGGGAATCACATCGAAGAGACGAGGACTCCCTATCTCGATTACCCGGTGGGGTCGCTCTACCAGCCTGACGAGCACGAACTGCAACTGTCGCGCGGCGCACTGCTTGAACTAGAAGATGCATTGGCGTCGCTGCATGGACATCCAGCGCGCGTGGCGCTGCGGGATTTCACGATCTGGCCGTCGCCAACTACGCCGGCAGAGCGAGCCGCCGAAGAGAAGGTCTTCCAGGATACGCAGAAGAAGCAGCTAAGCCACATGTGGGATCAGACGCAGCCCTGACCGAAGGAAGAACGATACTGCTGCAACCGAGACAAGAGAACTCCGGGAACAGCGGTGCTGCTCCCGGGAAGATTCAGTCCGGGGTGGTCAGGCGATGAGGTCGTGAATTACGTTTCCGGCGACGTCGGTCAGACGGTAGTCTCTGCCGCTATATCGATAGGTCAGCTTGGTATGCTCGATACCCAGCAGATATAAGATCGTCGCGTGAATATCGTGGACATGCACCGGTTTGTCGACGGCCTTCCAGCCGAAGTCGTCAGTCGCACCGTAACTCATGCCGCCCTTGACGCCGCCGCCGGCGAGCCACATGGTGAATCCATGCGGATTGTGGTCGCGGCCGTTGTGCGTTCCGCCTCCGAAGCCGCCGCCGGTTTCAACCAGCGGCGTGCGTCCGAACTCTGATCCGCAAACGATCAGCGTTTCATCGAAGAGCCCGCGAGACTTCAGGTCTTTAATGAGCGCAGCGAATGGCTGATCCGAATCCTTGGCCGTCTTGCGATGCAGCTCGATATCGTAGTGATGATCCCAAGGATCGCCCTTCGCATAATAGACCTGCACCATGCGAACTCCGCGCTCCACCAGCCGCGCCGCGGTAAGGCAGCCCCGCGCGGTGCTGCCGTCGCCGTAAAGCTTCTGCACTGCCGCGCTTTCCTTGCGCACGTCGAAGACTTCAGGGGCCTCGGTCTGCATGCGATAGGCGGTTTCCATCGACGAGATGGTGGCTTCGAGCTGAGGATCGTGACTGGCCGAAGGGTCGGCGACCATGTCCATGCGGTCCAGCTGCTCGACCAGGTCCAGTTCCTTGCGCTGCTGTTTGAGATTGAAGCGCTCGTTGTAGGCATCGAAGATGAGCTTCTTCGGGTCGAACTCCTGCTTATCCACCTTGTCGGAAACATAAGTGCCCTGGTACATCGGCGACAGGAAGGTCGAACTCCAGAGCGGCGGTCCTACTGTGGTAGGAGTATCCGGACATAGGACAACAAAGCCGGGCAGGCTCTGATTGGTTACGCCCAGCCCATAGGTGAGCCACGAGCCCATCGAGGGGCGGCCCGGGATATTCGCGCCGGTATTCGCCATGCGCAGAGCGGGCTCGTGATTGGGAATCTCGGTGTAAACCGACTTCACGAAGCAGATATCGTCCACGCATTCGGCGAGGTGCGGCCAGATTTCGCTGACCTCCGCACCGCTCTGCCCATACTTCTTGAAGGAAAAAGGCGACATCATCACGCCGCCGACCTGGCGTTCGTGTGAGAGCACGCCGCCCGGCATGGGCTGGCCGTTGTACTTAGCCAGGGCCGGTTTGTAGTCGAAGCAATCGATCGGCGACATGCCGCCGTTCATGAACAGGAAAATAACGCGCTTCGCCTTGGGCTTGAAATGCGAGTCCTGCACCATCCAGGGGTTCCCCGCGGCTCCTTCGGCAGCGCGAGCCACGGATTCTCCGAGGAGGCTGGCCAGGCTCATCATGCCGAACCCTGCTCCCATCTTGCAGAGGGCCTGGCGGCGAGTCATCGATGCTGGCTTGGGACGAAGTATCATTCCGATTCTCTCCGTACTACGTAAGTATGAGCCCGTTTTGCCCGAACAGCTTGCCGATCAGTCAATAAATTCAAACTCGTTGGAGCTGAGTAGTATCCGCGCATACTCTTTCCACGCGGTAACAGGTTCACCCTGGACCGTATAACCTGCCTTCTCCGGAGTAGTCTTGACGAACGTCTCGCCCAGACTCAGCTCCTTCTCGGTAGGCTGTCGTCCGAACAAAAGCATGTACATCTGCCTGATCCGTGCCTCATCCGTCGGCTCGGCAAAGACGCGGTCCGACAGCTTCGCCGCCTGCCCATAAACGAACGCATCGTTCATGAAGTAGAGCCGTTGCAGCGGCACGTTGCTGCTGAAGCGCTGGTCCGCGGAAAATCCCGGGTTCGGGAAGTCGAAGACTTCCAGATATGGGCTCAACCGGAAGCGGCTCACCTTGCAGAAGACTGTTCTCCGCTTGTTGTCGGGACCGAAGTCCGTAGACGGTCCCGAGACATCCTTCAAGTCGAGGTCGCCGGATGCGAACAGCACCGAGTCGCGCAGTGTTTCAGCGTCCATACGCTGCCGCCCAAAATGTGAGTAGTAGCGGTTGGCGCCGTCCTTTTCGTGGGCCTCGGGCGACTCCACATCTGACATCTGATACACCGCAGACAGCATGATCTCCCGCTGCACCTTCTTCAACGACATACCACCCTTTTGAAACTCAGCACTCAGATAGTCGAGCAACTCAGGATCGGAAGGAGCATCGCCGCGCGCGCCGAAGTCATCGGGTGTATTCACGATGCCCGTGCCGAAGTGCCATTTCCAGACGCGATTGACGATCACCCGCGTGAAGATCGGGCTTGCGATCAAGGCATTCGCGAACTCCAGCCGCCCGCTTCCCTGGCTGAACGGCTTGGCCTCAGGAGAGCTAAGCACGGCGAGGAATTTACGCGGCACGGGATCGCCCAGCGTGTGGGGATTGCCCCGCAGATTCAGGCGCACATCCTCTGGCTTGGCGACATCGGCGATTCCATTGACGTAGGGATATTCCGGAATCGCCTTCTTGGCATCGGCGATCTGCCCGTCCAGCTCCGAAAGGTAATCCTGCATGGCAGGGCCGAGCCTGCGCTTCAACTCCCAGCCGCGGAAGACCAGCACGGCGGGTTTTGGAATGTCTCCGTCGGGGCTCCGCGCGCGGAAGAGATCGTCGAAGAGCGCGCCATCGTCGGGCGGAAGCGATTTGATGACCAGGGCGCAGCCTGGGCAAAACTCGTCGAAGGTTTGAAACTTGTCCGGAGTGGTATCGATGTAGCGAGACCGGTCTTCTGAGCCGGCTTTGATCCGGATCTCCTCGTTTTCCTTCTCGATCTCCTTGTCGGCGAAGTTCACCTTGAGGACGATCTTCTGGAATGCATCGGCCAGAACCTTGGCCTGGTCCTCGGAGCTCCCGGCGGCAACCATCGCCTTCCAGTCCTTCAAGTACGGGCATTTGGCATTCGACTTGAGATAGTCGACCCAGCGGTCGAGAAGCTGCGGATCGAGGTTGGCCTTATCTGCCGCCTGGTCCACGGTCAACTTCGGCGCGCCGGAAACCTGCCATGCCGCAACCATATATTTCGATGTCTGAAAGGCCAGCGCGTCGGCAAGCGACCGGCTGGCAAACTTGTTGAACTCGTCCCGCTCGGTCGCCAGCTCGACGTAGTGCTTCACTTTCAGCTTGTAGGCGTCCACCTCCGGCGGTGAGACCACCGGGTACTCCTTGAACCTGGAGTCGGCAAAGAGCCCGACCATCGAGTAGTAGTCTTTCTGCGAAATCGGATCGTACTTATGGTTATGGCAGCGGGCGCACCCGACGGTGAGTCCTATCAGGCCGCGGGAGACGGCGTCCACGCGCTCGGCGCGCTCGTCGGCCCGGCCCTGAATCGGCTCGGCCTGATCCCAGATCCATGGCCCGTCGCCGATGTAAGCCGTCGCCGCGATGTCATCGTGCCAGGCGTCGCCATGCGCATCCCTGGCGAGGAAATCTCCAGCAAGCTGCATGCGCACAAATTGGTCGTAAGGCACATCCTGGTTCATCGCCTTGATAACCCAGTCGCGATAGACGTAAGCGCCTGCAAACGGCATGTAACCGCGGCCCTTCGGGTCCAGGCCGCGCACATCGTCGTCGGCGTAACGGGCAACGTCGAGCCAATGGCGCCCCCAACGCTCGCCGTAGCGGGGCGAGGCGAGCAACCGGTCAACGACCTTTGCGAATGCGTTCGGCGACTTGTCCTTTTCGAACGCCTCCACCTCTTCCGGTGTCGGCGGCAGACCAGTCAGATCGAAGGTCGCGCGGCGAATCAGCGTGCGGCGATCGGCTTCGGGCGCTGGCTTGAGACCTTCCGCCTCCAGTTTGGCGAGCACGAATTTATCGATCGGCACCTTCGCCCAGTGAACGTCTTTCACTTTTGGCTCTTCCGGCACATGAATGGGCTGGAACGACCAGAAGGCACGCTGTTCCGGAGTGATGTTGTCCTTCGCCGAAGCCATGTTGGCGGAAGCAACCGGCCACGGAGCACCCATCTTCACCCAGTCGCAGAGCGTCTGCACTTCTGCAGCCGTCAGCTTGCCGCCTTGCGGCATCTTGAGCTTGCCTGTCTGCTCCACGGCTTGAAGCATCAGGCTCTTCGCTGGATCTCCGGGCACGATCGCCGGCCCGGACTTTCCGCCCTTCAACAACGCCTCGCGCGAATCTATATGAAGGTCCGCCGCGGCTCCATCGGTATGGCAGGAGTAGCAGTTGTTGGCCAGGATCGGACGAACCTTATTCTCAAAGAAATCGCTGCCGCCGGCTTCCGAAGCAGACGCCAGGCTGGGCGCAGCATGCTCCGGCGCAGCGGCGCTATCGACGGGCCAGACGGCGCCGGCTTTGATCCAGGCCTTGATGTCGGCTATTTCTTCATCGCTAAGCTTGGGACCACCTTTGGGCATCTTCAGATCCCCGGTCTGCTCGATAGCCTGCACCAGCAGGCTTGTCGCAGGATCGCCCGGCACGATGGCTGCGCCGGAGTCTCCTCCGTTGATCAGCGCGTCGCGCGAGTCGATACGCAATCCGCCGGACATAGCGTCGGTGTGGCACTTGCCGCAGCGCGCGTTGAGAACCGGCTGGACTTTGGTCTTGAAAAATTCGGGAGACGACGGAACTGGAGAAGACGGGGCGGGCGCAGCGTTCTGGGCCGCGAACACGCTCACGCCGATCGGCGCGGCCAACGCGGCGGTCAAAATCATCGAAGGGATCAATGCAGCAAGTACTTTCATCGCCTGTGCTCTGGTCTTTGCCTAGGGTTGACAGCTGATTCCGTATGACAGCTCTTCTACATAGCTCTGCAACTCGATAAAGTCTTTCGTGTGTCGCCGCTCCAGGAAGCGCAGATCGGAGTGCGCCAGTTGCATATCGGCGATCACGTTCGTCTTCTCGCCCATTTTCTCGCTGTATGCGCCAAGGACGATGAGGCGGGTGCCCAGGAATAGTGCTTCGGCAACATTGTGCGTTACGAAGACGATGGTCGTCCGCTGCTCGCTCCAGATATCCCGCACCAGTTCCTGCAGGCTGATGCGCGTCGAGGGGTCGAGCGCGCTGAATGCTTCGTCCATCAGCATCACCGAAGGCTTCATAATGAGCGCCTGCGCAATTGCTACCCTCTGCTGCATGCCGCCGGACATCTTATGCGGATACTTGTTTGCGTCGCCCGCGCGCAGGCCCATGCGTAGCAACTGTCCGGTCGCCTCGGCCTTGAGACGCCCGCGATAAGAGAAGAAGCTGGGATTGAGCCACGGGACGAGAGGATATTTCGCTGTGCGCGGACCGAACATCACGTTCTGCAGCGCCGTGCGATTGGGAAAGAGCGAATAACGCTGCGGAACATAGCCACAGCGCGCGTCGATCTGCTCCACCGGTTTTCCCGAGACCTGGATGGTGCCAGTAGACGGCGGCTCCTCGCCTAGAATCAAACGCAGCATCGTGCTCTTGCCGCAGCCGGTCTCGCCCAGCACAACCACAAACTCACCCGCCTCGATCTCAAGATTGATCGCGGACAGAACAGTGCGCGATTCGCCCTTCTCGTTCACATAGGTTTTGGAGACACCCTTCAGGCCGATCTCGCAAGGCCGCTTGCGAGCAGCCGGAAGTTCTTCCCGGACCAGAACGGGCGCGACTACAGCCACGGGTTCAACCTCCTGTTCACGAATCGCAGCAGCCCGTCCAGAGCGAAGAGCAGCAGGGCTACCCACAGGAGATACGGGATGATGATGTCCATCCCCATGTGGCGGCGCATGATGGCGATGCGATAAGCGAGCCCATCGGTAGATGCGATCATCTCCCCGGCAAACAAGAACAGCGCCAGCGGCTTGAGGCTGAGGCGAACGCTGTTGATCACACTCGGGAGAATCTGCGGAAAGACCACGCGGTAAGCCACGTCCAGGTTGTTGCACTTCAGCGTAAAGGCCTTGACGATCTGCTCCCGCGGTACGGAGCGCGTGATCTGGTAGGTATCGAGGATCAGAGTAGGAGCAACGCCGATTACCATCAGCATGATCTTCGACCACTCTTCGATACCGAAGACGATAAACAGAATCGGCAGCAGCGACAACGCGACAATCTTGTCGAAGAACAACACGTAGCGCAGAAAAAATGCGCCGAAGTAAGGGAAGATTCCCATGTGCAGCCCCAGCAGAATGGCGGGAACCAGCAGAGCCATCGCCACAAAGAAGCGATAGCCGCTGGCCATGGTGTCTTTCCAGATCATGCTGTGGCGGATCTGCTGCCAGCGCGATGCTCCCGGATCGAGATCGTCGTCCTCCTCGGCAGGATGGAAAACCGAAGTTTGGATACCCTGAACCAACTGCCTGGCGGACGGGACAATCCGATCTTCGCTGTTCTCCCGGTGGCGGGCAGCGGAAAAATGAGCGTACAGGGCGATGCTGGTGATGAACAACACCCAGGACAGTACCTGCGCAACGCTGCGGTGCGGCCGCGCCTGGATGTTGATCAAGCCCCGAGGATCGAGTACGGAAGACGCCATACTACAAATGTCCCTGCCCTGCTAAATGCATGTATGTCGAGTCGAAGCGGAAGCGGACTCGGTCTTTCTTTCCCTGAATCGAGCCATCGGGATAAAGAATGGCCACATCGTCCACCGACTGGATGCCCTCACCCAGAAGGTTGTGACGGAAGCAGAACTGCCGCACCAGGTCCATCTTCTGTTTGAAGGCAGCGCTGTCGGTGAAGTCTGAGGCTGATTTTGGCGTGTAGTACAGGTGGGTCGTCTTCAATTGCTCACGGTACGAGGCAAGTGTATCTCCCGAGGCCTCAGCGCTCTCGGTTAGCGAGCGGTCGTGAGCGGGCCCGCTGCCCGACATCTGGGCCATGGTCTCGTACCATGCTCCAGTGATCGCCTTGGCGAACTTGATTCCCGAGCCATCCGGCCGGTGCAGCACGTCGGTCCGGACCACCAGCAGGTCCATAATTTCGCCCGGGATTTTGGAGGAATCGAAGATACTCGTTACTCCCTTGTCCTGATCCAGAATTTGCGAAACCAGCGGCTTCCATGTGACCACGATTTGATTGGAACGATTGCCCAGAAATGCGCCGGCAATGTCGGAATCCGAGGTGTTCACCAGCTTAAGCCGCGAAGCCTCGTCCTGCAATCCATTTAAGACGAGCGCGCGCTCCAGCAGGTACTCAGAGACCGTCTTCTGCACCAGCATCACGTGCTTGCCGGCGAGCTGGTTCAACTTCAAGTTGTTGCGCGTCAGGATGGCATCGTTGCCATCCGAGTAGTCGCCCATGATGATTGCTGTTGAGTCGACGCCGGATGCCGCGGGCATGTCCAGCGCTTCCATGTTTGTCATGGTGCAGGCGTCGATATTCTTCGCAACGAACGCATCCAGTGAGGCAGCGTAATCGAAGCGCTGAACCTCGATCTGGATTCCGTACTTATCCGCCCAGCGCTTCAGAATGCCGGACTTCGCCATGTAAAAGAACGGATTCCAGCCGGCGTATACAGACCAGCCGACCACGAACTTAGGGGTGCCCGCTGCAAATGAGCTTGGCGTCAGCAAACAGAAGATAAAGAAGCAAACTACGGCAATGCGCAAAGGATACGCGGCCGCACTCTTTTGAGGCGATCTCCGGAGGGTCATGATTTTCCTTACAATAGGTTGAAAGGACTATGCCTCCAAATGACTACCGTCTTTTCTTATATGGTCCATAAGGCCATGTCGTAGAGAGGACTACAAGCCGGACGCCAAGGCATTTAAAAGGCGCATGTATAGATTAGTTTTATTTGAGCCATAAATATTTCTACTTGCACCCCCCTCAAGAGCCGTTACTCCTGCCATCGGCCGACTAAATCCTTCGATCTCTGTCTCGCCCGGCATCCCTTTTGAGCCATGTTACAACTGTTCCTACTCGTTTGAGCTTCAACTCCTGCTGTCTAAGGCTTGCATGCAAATCCTCGTCTCCAGCGGACGCGTCCGTCGTCCTCTTGCTCTCACCGCTCTGCTCATCGGCTGTCTAAGCCTGGCGGCGTTTGCAGCCCAGGCGCCATCGGCAAAGGCGCCCGCAACCGGCGTCACGACGCCCGGAGTCCGGCGCGAAATGACGAACTTTCATCCCGACGCAACCCTTCACCTCCCGCTCAATCCCGACTGGTTCACCACGACGGACGACGCCGTGTGGATTACAAGCTCCCGCTCCGATGTGGTGACGCAGATCATGGCCAAAACCACGCAGGCCGGCCTGAGTATCACGGTTTCGCGCCCATGTTCCGGCCTCGCGGTCGGCTTCGACAGCCTGTGGATCCCCAGTTGCGGCGGGCATAATCTCGTTCGCGCCGACCCGCGAACCGGCAAAATTCTCACTGAAATTCCCGCCTCTCCCGCGCAGTCCGAAGGCGGCATCACAACCGGAGCAGGCAGCGTCTGGCTGGTCACTGCGAAAGAAGGCGTCCTGTCGCGTATCGACCCCTCTACCGATAAAGTTGCCGCGACCATTACCATCCCTTCCGGTTCTTACAATCCACTCTTTGCTGACGGATATGTCTGGGTCACATCCAACGAGCACAGCGAGCTGGTCCAGGTAGACCCCGCGACAAACAAGGTGATCGCAACCATTCCTACCGGGAAGAATCCGCGCTTCCTTACCTACGGCGACGGCTCGGTCTGGACGCTGAATCAAGGGGATGGCACCGTCTCCCGCATCGATACGAAGACCGCGAAAAATCTCGCAAACATCGCTGCCGGCATCCCTGGCGAGGGCGGCGAGATCACCTTCGGCTTTCATTCGGCGTGGGCTACGCTCTTCGGCTTCCCTATCACGCGCGTCGATGCGGCCACCAACAAGGTGGCGGAGCAATGGGTCGGCCCCGGCGGAGACAGCATCCGTGTTGCTCACAATTCGGTATGGCTCACCAACTACAAAACCGGAGAGGTCTGGAGATTCACGCCGGAACAGAAGTAGTCCAGGCTTGAGGAACTGCGTGGTAAGCTAATCGACAATGCGCACCAAGACCGTCCAGCAGCAAGTGGCAAGAAGAGTCATCCTTCGCATGACTCACATGGACGTGTGCTGCGGACCGCCGCGCTAAGGCCGACTGCTTCCCTTCTCGATTCCACCCAATCAGTTTGTCAACTCGTGGTGTCCTCATTTCTCTCCGACGCCGCGGAGCAGGAGTACCAATGCATACCTCTATTCTCTGGAGTGAGATCATTCCAGGCGCGGGCACATGGTCTCACGTGTTGAAGCGCGGAACCGCGCTGCGCCTAACCGATATCGAAGGCGGCGCGAACGTAGGCGCCTATTTTCTCAACGCCGATCTCTTTGCCGAGCGCTTCAACCTTCCCGACACGCTCAAGGCCCAGCACACCGCAAAGCTCACCGCCGGCCATGTGCTCATGTCGGATATGGGCCGCATTCTCTGCTCTATCACGGGAGATTCTCTCGGCTGGCATGACCCGCTCTCAGGTTGCTCCAACGCCGCCAGCGTAACAGACAAGTATGGCCAAGCAGACTACCAGGACCGCCGCAACGACTGGCATCAGAACGCCTTCGATAGCTTTCTGATTGAGCTGGCGAAGTACGGTCTCGGACCACGCGACTTCCAGGCCATCGTTAACTTCTTCAGCAAGGTCACCGTCGACGAGAACGGCTCGATGCGATACCAAACCTCTCACTCCCATCCTGGAAGCTACGTGGAGCTCCGCGCGGAGATGAATGCCCTGGTTATTCTCAACACCTGCCAGCACCCGCTCGAACCCGCTCCCACTTATGCACCAAAGCCAGTCGAGCTTACGGTCAAACGAGTTCCAGCGCCTTCTTCCGACGACATCTGCTTCGTCTCCTGTCCGGAAAATACCCGCGCCCACACGCTCACTGAGCGTTACTTTCTCTAGAGAACGAAAGAGTCATCACCTATGACCAGTACGAACTTAGTTCTAAGCTCCCTCGCCCCCAAGGACGCGGCGCACAACTTCACCGTGAATGCGGGCGATCCATTTGTTTGTGAGATCAAGCAGGGGCAGTATGTACGGATCGTCGACCTGAAGGGCAACCAGGCTGTAGACACACTGTTCTACAACGCCCGCAACTACTCGGACCGCTACAGCGCGCAGGATACGATTCGTAATCAGCGCAATATCTATCTAACGACAGGCACCCAGCTCATCTCCAACTATGGTCATCTGCTGCTCACCATCGTCGCCGATACCTGCGGCCGGCACGACACGCTGGGAGGCGCTTGCGCCGCCGAGAGCAACATGGTCCGCTATGACATAGCCAAGGGCCATATGCATGCCTGCCGGAACTCCTTCCTGAAGGGCGCGCTGGCCTGGGGCCATGGCCTGGAAAAGCGCGATCTCACCAGCAACATCAACTTCTTCATGAACGTTCCGGTAACTCCCGACGGGGCGCTGACCTTCGAAGACGGCATCTCCGATGCAAGGAAGTATGTCGAGCTGCGCAGTGAAATGGACACGCTGATGGTGATCAGTAACTGCCCGCAGCTGAATAATCCCTGCAACGGTTATGACCCAACCCCCATCCAGGTTCTCATCTGGGATTAGTGCAATTGACAAGTTAGGAGCAGGATGTTTTCGAAAGTGCTCATCGCCAATCGCGGTGCGATTGCCTGCCGCATTATCCGCACGCTGCGGAAGATGAATATCGAGTCGGTTGCTGTCTATTCGGAAGCCGATGCTCATTCGCTGCACGTGCTGCAAGCGGACGACGCCGTGCTGCTGGGCGAAGCTCCGGCTGCGCAGAGTTATCTCTCAGCCGAGAAAGTGCTCGCTGCTGCGAACCGCACTGGCGCCCAGGCCATCCATCCAGGATATGGATTTCTTAGCGAGAATGCCGGTTTCGCCCGCGCCTGCGAACGCAGCGGCATCGCCTTCATAGGTCCCAGGCCCGAACATATCGACGCCTTCGCCTTGAAGCATACTGCTCGAGCTCTCGCGGAGCAGGCGAACGTTCCCATCCTTCCTGGCAGCAGCATTCTCGCTACCCTGGACGAAGCGCTCGAGAAGGCCGACGCTCTCCACTCCCCAGTGATGCTCAAGAGTTCAGGAGGAGGCGGTGGGATCGGCATGCGCATCTGCCATGACGCGGAAGAATTGCGCGAGGCCTGGGAGCCGGCGATGCGGCTGAGCCAGAACAACTTCGGCAATAGCGGCCTCTATATCGAAAAATTCGTTGCCCGCGCGCGTCATCTTGAGGTCCAGATCTTCGGCGACGGCAAAGGGTGCGTCATCGCGATGGGCGAGCGCGATTGTTCGGCGCAGCGCCGTCATCAGAAGGTGTTGGAAGAGACTCCGGCTCCTGGCCTCACCTCTGCAACGCGCCAAGCCATACTGGACGCGGCGGTTCTGCTCGGTGAATCGGTAGGCTACGCAAACGCAGGCACCGTCGAATTCATCTACGACGAAAATACGAAGGATTTCTACTTCCTCGAAGTCAACACGCGCCTCCAGGTTGAGCACGGAGTCACTGAGCAGGTAACCGGGATCGATCTCGTCGAGTGGATGGTGAGGCAGGCGGCAGACGAGTTGCCGGATATCGCAGCCCGGCCTCTCACTCTTCGCGGCGCGTCCATCGAAGCCCGCTTGTACGCAGAAGATCCATTTAAAAATTTTCAGCCAGCCCCGGGGCTTCTGTCGCACGTATCTTTTCCCCATGATCTCGCCCGCATCGAAACCTGGGTGTCCTCCGGCTCGCTCGTCACTCCCTTCTACGACCCCATGGTGGCGAAGGTCATCGTAACGGGAGTTGACCGTGCCGACGCTGTAAAAAAGATGCAGGAGGCGCTCGCGGCCACGAACCTCTACGGCACTGAGACCAACCTCACATATCTGCGCAAAGTAACGAAAGCGGCGGAATTCGTGGAAGGCTCGATAACTACCGCCTATCTCGGAAGCTATCAATTCCATCGGGATGCAATAGAGATCCTGGAGAGCGGCCCGCAGATGACCATCCAGGATTACCCGGGACGGATTGGCTACTGGCATGTCGGAGTTCCACCCTCGGGTCCAATGGATTCCCTCGCTTTCCGCATCGCCAATCGACTCGTCGGTAATTCCGACGGTGATGCCGGGATCGAGATGACCACTATCGGCGGCCGCCTCCGCTTCAACACAGACGCCGTTATTTCCGTCACCGGCGCGGACATGAACGCCCGGCTTGACGGCGCGCCGATACCGTTGTGGCAGGCCGTCAATGTCAGCGCGAACAGCGTTCTGCATCTTGGATCGGTGCGCGGCCCGGGATCGCGCGCTTACCTTGCGGTTCGCGGAGGGATCGATGCGCCGCAATACATGGGCAGTCGAAGTACGTTCATGCTTGGCCGCTTCGGAGGGCACGCAGGCCGCGCCCTGGCGCCCGGCGATGTCATCTATATCCGGAAAAATGAACTCGACGCGCCATCGATCGATCTCGGGGAAGGATCTATTCCCGAATATGGGAAGCACTGGAACCTCGGCGTGCTCTTTGGGCCGCACACCGCCCCCGACTTCTTCACAGAAGAAGATATCGAGATGCTCTTCGCGACGGACTGGAAGGTGCATTACCAGAGCGACCGTACCGGCGTTCGGCTCATCGGACCGAAGCCTGCATGGGCGCGTCCCGACGGCGGCGAGGCCGGTCTGCACCCCTCCAATATTCACGACAACGCCTATGCCGTCGGAACCATCGATTTTACCGGCGACATGCCGATCCTGCTCGGCCCCGATGGCCCAAGCCTCGGCGGTTTTGTCTGCCCGGCTACAGTAGTACAGGCTGAGTTATGGAAGTTAGGGCAGCTCAAAGCAGGCGACCAGGTACATTTCCAGCGGCTCTCTCTCGAAGATGCGGAAAGGCTTGAGGCTGAGCAGGAGCAATTCGTCGCAACCCTTCGTGGGCCGCTGCCTCGACTCCCGCAGGTGTCCAGGCCGGAGCCGGCAATCCTGCGGTGTGCCAAACGCAAGCCATCATTTACCTGCCGCGCCGATGGCGACAAGTATCTTCTGGTCGAGTTAGGAGAGAACCATCTCGATCTCACGCTTCGTTTTCGCGTGCACCTCCTTGAAGAATCTTTGCGTGCAGCAAAGCTTTCGGGCATTCTCGATATCACTCCCGGAGTGCGCTCCCTGCACATCCACTATGACAATCGCAAGCTCCCTCGCGAGGAGTTATTGGAAGCGCTCGATTCGTTTGACCGCGCAATTCCTGAACTGGCCGACATTACGGTGCCCTCGCGCATCGTTCATCTGCCCCTCTCCTGGGATGACCCTCAGGCCAAGCTGGCGCAGGCGAAATATATGCAGGCGGTGCGGCCCGATGCCCCATGGTGCCCGAGCAATATCGAGTTCATCCGTCGCATCAATGGACTCGACTCGATCGATGATGTTTATCGCACGGTCTTCGGCGCTAGTTATCTGGTCCTCGGTCTCGGCGACGTTTATCTAGGAGCGCCGCTGGCTACGCCGGTCGATCCGCGCCATCGCCTGGTGACGACCAAGTACAATCCTGCCCGCACCTGGACGCCCGAAAACGCGGTCGGCATTGGCGGAGCCTATCTTTGCATCTATGGGATGGAGGGTCCCGGCGGCTACCAGTTAGTCGGTCGAACTATCCAGGTGTGGAACACTTATCAGACCACAAAGGTCTTCGCGCCCGGTTCGCCGTGGTCACTGCGCTTCTTCGACCAGATCCGCTTCTATCCTGTCTCCGGCAAAGAGCTTCTGGATGCGCGCGACGCCTTTCCCTACGGCAAGTTTGAGATCAGGATCGAAGAGTCCGAGTTCAACCTGCTCCGCTATCAGTCGTTTCTCGGCTCGATCACTTCCGAAACAGAAGCATTCCGAAAGATTCAGAAGCAAGCTTTCAACGAAGAGCGTGAGCGTTGGAAGCTCCTCAAATCCACCGTAATCGAGGAACCCGACGAAGCGCCCGAGAGCGATCAGCTCGCGCAGGTACCTGAGGGATGCGAGGCTGTCTACGCGCCCACCACCGCCAGCGTCTTCCAGATTCCCATCGAAGTGGGCCAGCAAGTCTCTGCCGGCGACAAAGTCATGGTCCTCGATGCCATGAAAACGGAGCTAGTGGTAACTGCCACTGTTACCGGCACAATCGAGCGGATACTCTGCAAGCCCGCAGGTATGGTAAGCGCAGGACAGCAGCTGCTCGTCATTCGTACCAACTAAGAGAGGCCTTTGTCGTTATGGATATCTCCACACTGCAATCGCTTTATCGGGAGTCGAAATTGCACCCGACCGCGCTGGTGGAGCAGATATATAACCGCATCCACGCCGCGGGACTGCATCCCGTCTGGATATCGCTCGTGCCAAAGGAAGAGAACCTGGCGCGTGCGCGCGAACTTCAGTCTCAAAGTTCAGTAGACACGATGCCGCTCTTCGGCATTCCCTTTGCCGTCAAGGACAACATCGATGTCGCGGGACTACCCACCACAGCCGGCTGCCCTGCCTACGCATATCAACCGGGGACAACCGCGACCGTGGTGCAACGACTCCTCGACGCCGGTGCAATTCTCATCGGCAAGACAAACCTCGATCAATTCGCAACCGGCCTCGTCGGCACGCGTTCACCCTATGGCGCTTGCTCCAGCGTCTTCAACGCCGACTACATCTCCGGCGGATCGAGCGCCGGCTCCGCGGTCGCGGTTGCCAGCGGTCAAGTCACCTTCTCGGTAGGTACTGACACGGCAGGCTCCGGGCGTGTTCCTGCAGCGTTCAATCAGATTGTTGGCCTTAAGCCAACCCGCGGCGTATTCAGCGCGGCCGGGGTAGTTCCCGCATGCAGGACGCTTGACTGCGTCTCGATCTTTGCCGAGACCTGTGCCGACGCGGAAAAGATATTCAGCGTTGCTCAAGGATTTGATTCCTCAGACCCTTATTCTCGTTCGCAGAAGACGCCGCCTTATGTCGCCTGGGATGCGACCGCATTCCGCTTCGGAGTTCCACAAAACAATCAGCTCGAATTCTTCGGCGATAGCGACTCCGCCGAAGCCTTCTCCCAGGCCGTGGCGGCACTTGAAGAACTCGGCGGCCGCAAGGTCGAGATTGACTTTGCACCTTTCCGCGCCGCTGCCGATCTGCTCTACTCAGGACCGTGGGTCGCGGAGCGCCTCGCCGCTATCGAAGACTTCGTCGCCGGGCATGGCGCGGAGATGGACCCCACGGTCTACGCGATCATCTCAGGCGCAAAGCGCTTCACCGCCGTCGATGCATTCAAGGCCACGTACAGGCTTGAAGAGCTCCGCCGCGCTACGTCTAAGGTATGGGACAACATCGATCTGCTCCTGCTCCCAACCGTGCCGCGCGCCTATACCATTGCCGAGGTGCAGGCAGCGCCCATCGAGTTAAATACCAACCTGGGTTATTACACGAACTTCGTCAACCTGCTCGACCTGGCTGCCGTCGCGGTTCCCGCAGGCTCCAAGGGCAATGGACTTCCCTTCGGTGTATCGCTCATCACTCCGGCCTTTACTGACGCTTCGCTCCTGCAGGTCGCGGACCGCCTGCATCGCCGTCTCACCAGCACCATCGCTGCGTCAGATCGCAAGCTTTCCGAGACACCCGCATTGCAAATTCCTGCGCTGCCCCCGGGGACCATGCCCATCGCCGTAGTCGGGGCTCACCTCTCCGGCCAGCCGCTGAATTCGCAGCTCATCGAGCGGCGAGGCAAGCTGATCTCCGCGACTAGAACGCGTCCCGAATATCGGCTCTATGTGTTGCCCAACAGTTCGCCCGCAAAGCCCGGTCTGCTCCACGAGCCCGGGTTTGATGGCCCCGGAATCGAGTTGGAAGTATGGGCATTGCCGATAGAAACCGTGGGCAGTTTCCTCGCCATGATTCCTCCGCCGCTCGCGATCGGTTCTATCCGTCTGGAAAATGGAGCTATCGTCAAGGGCTTTCTCTGCGAACCCGCCGGGCTCACCGGCGCCGAGGAAATCACCCGTCTCGGCGGGTGGCGGCACTATCTCAGCCGCAAGTAAGAATGAACCTATGCGCAGCTCATGTGCCTCCGTCATTGCGTTGGTGATAAATTGGGACCGCCATGAATCGCAGCCATCGCCCGCTCCCTTTGCTCCTTACCGCTGCCCTCTCACTCACCATCTCAGGTTCATTGCCCTCGTGGGCCCAAACCAGCGATGGGACGCCGCATCTGGAAAAGCGCGGTTCTGTCACCCAGCTCGTGGTCGATGGTAAGCCGTTCCTCATGCTCGGGGGCGAGTTGCATAATTCGAGCTCATCGAGCCTCGACTACATGAAGCCCATCTGGCCAAAGCTGGCCGCGATGAATCTGAATACTGTAGTCACTCCCCTCTCCTGGGAGTTGATCGAACCTGAAGAGGGAAAGTATGACTTCTCGCTTGTCGACGGATTACTGGCACAGGCTCGCGAGAACCACGAACACGTCGTCTTCCTCTGGCTGGCGTCATGGAAGAACGGGATGTCGAGTTATCCGCCAGTCTGGGTCAAGCAGGACACCAGACGCTTTCCGCGTGTCGTGATCAACGGCAATGAGGTCAATATTCTCAGCACCTTTGGCCATGCAACACAGGAGGCCGATGCTCGCGCATTCGCTGCGCTGATGAGCCACATCCGTCAGGTAGACGGCCAACAGCACACCGTGCTCATGATGCAGGTGGAGAACGAGGTCGGCATACTGGGCGCAGCGCGCGACCATTCGCCGACCGCAGAAAAGGCGTTCGCGGGACCGGTGCCTGAAGAGCTCACCCACTACCTTCAGAGCCATCGCGCAACTCTCTATCCCGATCTGCTCTCACTCTGGGAAGAGAATGGGGCAAAGACTACCGGCACCTGGGAGCAGGTTTTCGGAGCATCCTCGCGTGCCGACGAAATCTTCATGGCCTGGCACTATGCGAAATTCGTTCAGGCCGTGGCCGCGGCCGGCAAAGCCGCATATCCTCTGCCGATGTATGTGAATACCTGGCTCGGCGGCGAAGACGCGAGACCGGGCACCTATCCCAGCGGCGGCCCGCAGCCGCGCGTTGTCGACGTATGGAAGGCAGCGGGCTCGGCGATCGATGTCTATTGCCCCGATCTGTATTCTCCCGATTTCATCGGATGGACCGCGCGCTACCATCGCAACGGGAATCCGCTCTTCATTCCGGAAACGAATGCCGGACCGGCAGGCGCATCCGGGGCCTTCTACGCCTTCGGTGAGCATCAGGCCCTGGGCATCTCGCCGTTTGGAATCGATAGCTGGACGCCAGGCGGCCCGGCCGCCAAGAACGATCCTGACAATGAGCTGAGCGATGCCTACAAAACGCTCGCAGACCTGTCACCCTTGCTCTTCTCAACCACCGCGCCCGGCATGATGCACGGCTTTCAGCTCGACAGCAATCATTCCTCGGTGGAGTTCGAGATGAACGGCTACACGGTGGATGTCAGCCTCGATCAAATCTTCGGCCGCCACTCCGACCGTGGCTTTGGACTCATCGTGGCTACCGGGCCGGATACGTTCATCGGCGCTGGCAAAGGGTTTCGCGTCGACTTCCGTGCGCGAACGCCGGGAGCTTCGAAGGTCGGCCTGGCAGCGATCGATGAAGGCGAGTATGTGAACAGGCAGTTCGTTGCTGGCCGCCGTCTGAACGGCGATGAGAACGATCAGGGGGAGTTCTGGCGCGTCGACCAGAGCAAAATTCATATCGAACGCGCCACGCTCTATCGCTTCGAATAGCACCACCGCAAGCATGCACTCGGAATCATTCCAGCGGCAGGCTTTTGCAGCAATGCGCCTGGTATCTTTGCCCGGCGGTAGACATGCAATTCATGGACGGCGTTTTGAAACAAAGAAACACCTGGTCGTCGTTCTGAATCGGGGGAGACTTCTGCGCGAAAATGAGCCGTCAATACCGGAGACAGTGAATTCGTCGCGATTTCCTCAAGTGAAAGCGTGAAGAAGTTCGGCTGCAACTTTGGATTCCAACGCTATCGAATCGCGAAGGACACACCGAGCGCCAGCAGCAGCGCCGTAACCGAAATGATCGTCTCGCAGACCGACCAAGTCTTGATCGTCTGGACCACACTCATATCGAAATACTCTTTTACCAGCCAGAACCCGCCGTCATTGACGTGCGAAAAAATCAGCGAACCTGCGCCGGTGACGATGGCCAGCAGCTCCGGATGAACGCCGGGGCTATGCAGAGCAATTGGAGCGACGATACCGGCAGCCGTAGTCATCGCCACCGTGGCTGACCCCGTAGCCAGCCGCATCAGTGCAGCCAGCAGCCAGGCCAACAACAATAGGGGAACATGGCTGTGCATTGCCACAGCGATGATGGCCTGAGAAACGCCGCTGTCCTGCAGTATCCGTCCAAAGCCGCCGCCGGCACCCACCAGCAAGGTGATGGTCGCCGTCGGCGCCAGGCATTCATTGGTAAATCGCAGGATCGTCTCGCGCGTGAAGCCTCTCATCTTGCCCAGCGTAAAGAAGCTGAAGAGAACTCCGATCAGCAGCGCGATATCATCGTTGCCCACCAGGTGCAGCGCCTCGCTCAAAAAACTCTTCGGGGCAGACAAAGCGTCGGCCCAGCTGCCGATCAGCATCAGCAGAACCGGCACCAGGATGGTGAGCAGCGTCAGTCCGAAGCCCGGTAGAGAGCGCTCCGAGCCATGATCGACGAACTGCGCCGCCATCGGATTCTCAGCCGGAAGCTCAATGTGCGGCGCGATGATCTTGGCATAAACCGGCCCTGCAAGAATTGCCGTAGGGATGCCGATCAGCAGCGCGTAAAAGATGGTGCGGCCCACGTCTGCTTTATAGAGCTGGACCGCCAGCAGCGCCGCGGGATGCGGAGGCACCAGACCGTGAACCACGGACAGCCCGGCCACCATCGGCAGTCCCACCAGCACCAGCGAAGTCCGCGTGCGTCGCGCCACCGTGAACGCGATCGGGATAAGCAGCACGAAGCCGACTTCAAAGAACGCTGGCAGGCCCACCACCAGGCCGATCACCACCATGGCCCAGCTGATGTACTTCTCGCCGAAGAGCCGGATCAGTGTAAATGCGATCTGATCCGCACCGCCCGATTCCGCCATCATCTTGCCCAGCATGGTGCCCAGCGCCACCACGATGGCGATGTGCCCCAGCGTCCCGCCCACTCCGGCTTCAAACGAATGAATCACCGTCTGCATCGGCATGCCTGTCACCGCCGCCAGCGACAGCGAGGCGAGAAGCAGGGTAATGAAGGGATTCAGCTTGAAGACGGCAATAAGAAGAATCAGGCCGACGACGGAAGCCAGCGCCGAGACAAGCAAAAAAATGCTGTGATGATCGATCATAGGAGGCAAATCGGCCTTACTTGGTTGAGATCATTCTAGGTTGGACAAACAACGGAATCGCAATATCAGGCCACTGGCGCCTTGTAAGCCACGCAATCGATCTCGACCTTGCAATCGACGACCATACTCGAAACCACGCACGCACGCGCCGGTGGATGTTCTCCGAAGTGTTCCCTGAAGACCGCGTTGAAAGAAGAGAAATCACGGGGATCTTCCAGCCAAACTCCGCAGCGAACCACGTGCTCCGCGCCATACCCGGCTTCCTCGAGAATCGCGAGAAGGTTGCGAATCGCCTGTCTTGATTGAGCCACGATGTTCCCTGCGATCACTTCGCCATTCACCATCGGAACCTGGCCCGACACATACAGCCAGCCATCGGCTTCCACCGCCCGCGCAAACGGCAGGTGCTGTCCGCCTGTGCCTTTGCCACCCTCCACGCCATACCGCTTGATGCTCATCTGCGCTCCTTAATAATCTTTATGGGAATTATTGAATCCAGGCTGTCTTGCCGCGCGCAAGAAAGCGACCGCCACGATTGCCCGTCGTTCCCCTCGCGGTGTACGAGAGAACACCGTTGACCCAAACGCCTTCGATTCCCTGCGCCGCTCGGACTGGATCGGAAAACGTAGCCGTATCGATGATTTTCTCAGGATCGAACAGTACCAGATCGGCGCAATAGTCCCCTCCGTATCAGCCCGCGCTCGGCGAGACCGAATCTCTGCGCCGGCATCTGCGTCATCTTGTGAATCGCTTCCGGCAGCGAAAACAGTTTTTCTTCGCGGCTATAGCGTCCGAGCACGCGCGGAAATGTTCCCCACAGACGAGGATGCGGCCTTGGATCGTTCGGCAAGCCATCCGAGCCGATCATCGTCGCCGGATGCCGTAGAATCCGCCGCATATCGTCTTCGGAGATGCTGTGATAGATGGCTCCCGCCGGCTGCAGCCGCCGCGCCGCTTCGAGCTGGTCCACGCTCCAGCCCTTGGCAATCTCCGCCAGCGACTGTCCCGCGACCTCCGGATGCGGCGTGCTCCAGGTAATCGTGATCTCGACGCGCTCGTCCACCTGCCGCAGATCGAGTGTGCTCGAACCAGCCGCGTAGGGATAGCAATCGCAGCCGGCGTCCTGGGCGGCCCGTGCCGTATCCAGTGCCTGCAACACTTCACCGCTGCGGCCCCAGTTCGCGATGCCCGCGCACTTCAGATGCGAAATAATCACCGGCACGTGGCGTGCCGGCCAATCTCGAAGGCCTCCTTCATCGCGTCGAGAATGGCCTCCGTCTCGGTGCGCATATGCGTCGTGTAGACCGCGCCCGCCGACGCCAACGGCTCTGCCAGAGCCAGCACCTCGTCTGTGGAGGCGGCATTGGCCGAAAGATACGCGAGCCCGGAACTCAATCCCAGCGCCCCGCCGTCGAGCGCCTCCTGCAACTGCGCGCGCATCGCTTCAATCTCCGCGTCAGTCGCGGTGCGGTCGAGCCGGTCCATATGATTGTTGCGCAGAGCGGTATGGCCCACCAGCGCGCCAACGTTCACTGCAGGACGCGCCTCGCCGATTGCGGCGACATATGCGGCAAAGGTCGAATAGCGAAAATCATCCGCGCCGCCCAGCAGGTTCATCGGGTCGGGAGGATCGCCGCGCAACGCAACGGGTGCTGCGCAGATGCCGCAATTGCCCACGATCACCGTCGTGACTCCCTGCGAGAGCTTCGGCAGCATCGCCGGAGTGCGGATCACGCTTGTGTCGTCATGCGTATGCACATCGATGAAGCCGGGCGCCAGCGCTAAGCCCTCCGCCTCGACCACGGTTGATGCGCGGATATCCAGCGACGTCCCAACCTCGCAGATCACGTCGCCGCGGAGAGCAACATCCATCGTTTCAGCGGCCGCGCCGCTCCCGTCAAGGACAATTGCCCGCCGAATCAGTGTGTCGCAACTTAACATGTCAGCCGTTCACATATAGCCTATATCCATCCCGCGTTTCGGGACTGCGGCTTTTCCTTCTAGCCGACTGGAGACTCTTTCGTTGAGCGATAAAATATTAACGCAGTCAATCGCGTCCACCGCGATTACGCCCCTGAACAAAGGCCTCGGCTCGTTCGAACAAGCACTGGAACCGGAAGCAATCAGGAAACTCGGCTGGAATCTGCTGCGCGAAGATCTCAGTCTTCCCTCCGCCGTGCTGTATGAAGACAATCTCCTCCACAATCTTCGCTGGATGCAGCAATTCGTAACCGAATACGGCGTGAAACTCGCGCCCCACGGAAAAACCACCATGGCCCCGAAACTGTTTGAGATGCAGCTGGGCGCGGGTGCGTGGGGCATCACGCTGGCCACGGCGCACCAGACGCTGGTTGCCTACCGTCACGGCGTGCGCCGCGTGCTGATGGCGAATCAGCTCATCGGCAAAGAGAATATGGCCATCATCTCGCGCCTGCTCGAAGATTCCGCTTTCGAGTTCTACTGCCTCGTCGACTCCGTCGCGCAGATCGAACAACTGGGCGCCTTCTACTCCAAGCGCGGTCAGCGCCTGAATGTGCTGATTGAACTGGGAGTGACGGGCGGCCGCACCGGCGTACGCGACCACGGCATTCGTGATGTCGGCATCCACGAACACGATCAGCTGAACTCCGTGCTAGCCGCGCTCATGCGCTGGAACCAATCCCTCGCCCTCAGCGGGATAGAGATCTACGAAGGTGTCCTCGACGACGAGCCATCCATACGCGCCTTTCTGCAGCGCGCCGTCACCGTCACGCAGAGGCTCTTTGCCGAAAACCGCTTCCAGCGCGCGCCCATCCTGCTCTCGGGCGCCGGCTCCGCATGGTACGACGTTGTGGCCGATGTCTTCTCCTCCGCAGAATTCGGCGACTCCGTAGAGATCGTCCTTCGACCCGGCTGTTATCTCACCCACGATATCGGGGTCTATCGTGAGGCGCAGGCGAAGATTCAGCAGCGCAATCCCATCGCGCATCGGATGCGATCAGGCCTATTGCCCGCGCTCCAGGTCTGGACATATGTGCAGTCGATTCCGGAGGCCCGACGCGCGATCATCACCCTGGGTAAGCGCGATGCCGCCTTCGATGCCGGCCTGCCCACGCCCGCGCTGCATTTTCGGCCCGAGACTGCAGCTCCCGGCACCGCGCCCGCTCATTGGTCGCTTACGAAAATGATGGATCAGCACGCATATATGCAGATTGAGGCTGAAGACGATCTTCGCGTCGGTGACATGATCGGTTTCGATATCTCCCACCCCTGCCTGACCTTCGACAAATGGCGGACATTGCCAATCCTGAACGCCCAATACGATGTCATCGATGTCATTCAAACTTTCTTCTGAAACGCTGTCGCGTTGGCTAGCCGTCGCATTCGTGCCTCACCAGTGAAAGAGCGTGCCGTCTTCCTTGCGATTCACCGGCAAGTACGCTCGCTGATACGGAAAGCCTGCAGCGACGCCCTCGTCCAAATCCACGCCCAGGCCCGGCGTATCACCGGGATACATCAATCCGTCGCGGAAGAAATAAGCATGCGAGAAAGTTTCTTCGGTCTCGGAATTGTGCAGCATGTGCTCCTGGATACCGAAGTTGTTGATGGCGATATCCAGATGCAGGGCCGCGGCCATACACACCGGCGATAGATCACTGGCGCCATGCGATCCAAGCTGCACATGATAGAGAGCCGCGAAGTCCGCAGCCTTCTTCATCGCGGTTATGCCCCCGCCGTGAACCACGCTCATCCGCAGATAGTCGATAAGCTGTTCGCGTATTAACTGTTCCGCGTCCCAGATACTGTTGAACACCTCGCCTACGGCCAGCGGCGTGGTGGTGTGCCGGCGAATGAGCCGGAATCCATCCTGCAGCTCGGCCGCGATCGCGTCTTCCATCCAGAACAGGTGATAGGGCTCAAGCTCCTTGCCTAACCGCGCCGCCTCGATGGGCGTGAGCCGATGATGAACATCGTGCAGCAGGTGCAGCTCCTCGCCTACCTTGTTGCGTAGTGCATTGAAGAGCTTCGGCACATGCCGCAGATATTTTTCGGTTGACCACAGGCTCTCCGAAGGCAGGCCACGCTCGGCGGGTTCATAGTATTTGTGGTCTTTCGGAACGCCATACGTCGATTTGAGCCCGGGAACGCCGCTCTGCGCGCGAATCGCGAGGTAGCCCATGTCACGATATCGCTCGACCTCGTCGATCGTCTCTGCGATATCCTGTCCGTTCGCATGCGCATATACCAGTGCGCCCTCGCGGCTCTTGCCTCCGAGCAGATTGTAAACAGGCACGCCGAGAGCCTTGCCCTTGATGTCCCACAACGCCGTATCGATGGCGGCGATCGCTGTCATCGTAACCGGACCGCGCCGCCAGTAGGCTCCCCGGTAGAAATAATGCCAGATATCTTCCGTCTGAAACGGATCGCGTCCAATCAGGCATGGAACCAAATGATCCTGAAGGTAGCTGGCAACCGATAGCTCACGTCCGTTCAGGGTCGCATCGCCGAGACCGTAAATGCCTTCATCCGTCTCGACCTTCACCGTGACAAAGTTGCGGCCGGGGCTGCAGACAATCACCTTGACATTGACAATCTTCATCGTCGTTTCTCGATTGGCTCCCTACGCCACCCCGGCGTTGAAATACTCAGCTATCTTTGCTCGCAGCGAAGAAGCGATCGCCTCCTGCGCAACCATTTTCTCCAACCGGCGAAGTAATGTTGAATACGCTGAACCTTATCATAGACCGGTGCCGGAGAATGTCTCTAGCTTGAAGCAATCTGAAGCAGAGAGATCCTACCTTTGATCACAAAAGAATCGGGCTCTCATCGACCGCCTCTTCATGATAAAAGATAGCCTTCTGAAGAAAATCGTCATAGACTACCGGTACGAAGACATAACGAAGTTCCTATGTTGTTACGCATTGCCATCTTGCCCGCGAAGGCGGATCGAGGAAAATGAAATCCGCTTCACACTCCGCACTCGCCACGCGTGGATTCAAGCGCATCGATCTGGCTTACGTTGAACTCGCGTCGAGCGAAAATGCGCGAGACATCAATCGCGATATCGTCCTCGAAATCATCCGTTCTCGGCAGCCCGTCGCGCGTGCGGATCTTGCACGCACCTCAGGCCTGCAGCCCAGCACCATTTCCGCGATTGTGGAACAGCTGATTCAGGAAAAGTGGGTGAAAGAAGGCGCAATCGCGCGCCGTCCGCGCGGCCGCCGTCCCACGCTTCTTTCCTTGAATGACGAGCTGGTCATTCTAACCGCCGATGTGCGCCCCAATCAGGCAATTGTTGCTGTGGTTGATCTCAACAGCCGATTCCTGGCCCGCGAGGTTGTGCCCCTCGTATCGGAGCCAGAGCGCGCAGTCGGAAAAATCATTCAGTCGATGGAGTCGATGCGAGCAAATCACCGTGATCGCTCCTTCGAGGGCATCGGTATCAGCATGCCCGGCCGTGTCGACCCGGAATCGCAACGCCTGCTGCTCGCGCCCAATCTCAAGTGGGACGACTACGACATCAAAACCGCAATTGAAGAAAAGATGCATCTGCAGGTCGAACTGGCCAACGCTGCCAATGCCTGCCTGCTCTCCGAACTGTGGTCGGGCAAGCTGGACGGTGTGCGCAACGCAACACTGGTTACTGTTTCGGAGGGCATCGGCGCGGCCATCCTCGCGAATGGGCAAATACTTACTAGCCGCAGCGGGCTGGCGGGTGAATTCGGCCACAGCCCAATCGATCCCTCGGGACCGCTTTGCGGCTGCGGGCAGCGCGGCTGCTGGGAGGTCTTCGCATCCTCGAACGCGGCGCTCCGCTACTACGCGGAACTTTCTCCAAAGAGCCGCGCCATCAATATTCACGATCTGCTCAGGATGGCAGAGGAAGGCGATGCCAAAGCGGCCGCTGCCGTGTCCCGCCAGGCATCCTACATCGGCCGCGGTCTCCGCCTGATTACCGCCGCCCTCTCGCCAGAGGTGATTCTCATCACCGGCGACCTCACCACGTCGTGGTCGCGCTTCGGGCCCATCATTCAATCCGAGCTCGAAAGCAGAATGCTTGCCGGCCCTGCTCCGCGCCTCAGCATCACCAACGACGGCGAGCTCTCAAGACTGCGCGGAGCCGCAGCCGTCGTCCTCCAGCGTCACTCGGGCTATCACCGGTCCGCGGCAAAGGCTACGCAGCGGCCTCGTCGTGCAGTCCGCTCTCATATGTAAAGAAGACCTCTGGCAGCGCGTCGAGGCAACCGGTCAGTCGATCGTCACGGAATCCCGGCGGAGGCCAGATGTGAATCGGAGAAAAGACTGCTCCACGATGCGTCCAGATAAAGCCAGCGCTGTGTACTGAACCAGCTGGTAGGAAGTTCAGGAATGTGCAGCAATCCGTGGCCCACCGAGCACATCAGCTCCGTCCCGTTCCATGCCAGAAAGTTCTGTGACGCCTGACCCACGCGGGCGGGATTGGTCAGCAGCCGCAGGCATACCGGGCAGCGCTTGCGCTGATCCTGCAACGCCCAGCGCAGCGCGAAGAGAAATCCAAAGAACGACACCGCCATCTGAATGTATTGCGCGTCCGGCGAATCCAGCGGCAAACCGGCATAAGCGAGATCGAGAGAGCTGAAATACACCACAGGCAAGATCAAAGATATTTTGACCGCGAGAAAGAGCCACCGGCGAAACCGAACGACCGAGGGCAGACGATTTCTTTGTGCCGGATACTCCCCGAGCGGCAGCGGCGTGGTGGCGGGCAAAGCCAGGAAAGCCAGCAGCAGCGTGAATAGAAAAATGGAGAACGGTTCATGCGCCCGTTGCTCCAGTGAAATGCAATCGTAGTGGTCGATTTCGCCGCCGTCCTTGAAAACGGTCATCGACCGCAGCCCTGAAGAGCGCGCAGGAAATGCTCCAGCTCTGACATGCGCCAGCACAAACCCCTTGGAGCGAGACGGCATTGTATCGAGATGCTGCTCATCCTCAAGCACCCAGGCATCCACCTGGCCAGGCAACTGCCACTCGCTTTCGGGCAGAACGCCAACTACCTTCACTTCCTGCCCGGCGATGTCGACCACGCGCCCGGCAATGTGAAGATCGCCATGAAAATACTTACGCCACGCCCGCTGGCTCAGCACCAGCCCGGCAGCGCCTGAGCCTGTCACCCCCTCCGGCGCCTTCGAGGATAACGGCACGCCCAGCACGTCGAAGAGATTATCCGCACCGTAGGCCACCGACAGCTCGACCGTCCGATGCGGTCCGACGTGAATTCTTCTAAGGCTCGGTTCGTAGAAGGCAAGATCGGTAAATAATTTGCGCGTGCTCGATTTCCACGATCGGTAGTTGCTCAACCGGATCGTCGGCAAATGCTCAGCGGACGCTCCGCCATACGAGATCATTACCAGGTCGCCCGCGTGACGATAAGGGGATGGACGCATCGCCCGGCGCGCGCCGGGCAGAGCCGCACAAATCAGCATGCTTGCCACCGCACAGATCGCCAAAGTGAATCCGCACCTCGACGGCGAACCGATACGCAGCCAGGAGCGCGGGCGCGCCTGCGGGTCGTTCCGTCTGAGCCAGAGCGCATCCTGAAATGCCCCGAGGCAAAAGGCGGTTACATCCTCACGGTGCTGCAAAGGAGCCGATGATTCTGTCTTGCATGTGTGCAGAACCTGCCAAAGCTCCCCTCTCCATTCGGCGATCCACTCCGCGCGCGCAGTGCCAGGCACAAGCAGAGCGGCTGCGCGAAGAATGCCGTGAGAGACCCGCGCCGTGCGCATCAGCCGCTGAATCCTCATACCCGCTTCACCTCGGGCGATGGAATCAGCTTTTCCAACAAGGGATAACGCTTGTGTACGGCTTCGAGAGCGCTCTGCCCAGGCCGCGTCAATTTGTAATATTTGCGCAGCGGCCGCTGTTCGGCATCCGCAATGGATTGCTGCTCCCACCTGGAGAGGATCAGGCCATCGCGCTCGAGACGTCGCATCGCAGGGTAAACCGTCCCGCTGGGCAGACCGGTCATCTCCATCACGCTGAAGCCGTAGATCTGCCCGGCATGAATCGCCTGCAGGATCATGGCGGCTGTGTGGGAAAGTTTGGGCTCATTCGCCATGTTCTGCATTGTAGCTATGTAGCATTCTATTTGACCAGCCTTATACTAGTATGCTACATAGGGTAGGATATGAAAACTGCACCGATGCTTGAGCTGCAGAACCTGTCGCGAAGCTACCGCGGCATCCCCGCTATCCAGAACGTGACCTTTTGCGTCGACTCGGGCGAGATTGTTGGATATCTGGGCGCAAACGGTTCGGGCAAGTCCACCACAGTAAAGATCATCACCGGCCTCTTGCAGCCCAACGACGGCCGGGTGCTCTTTCAGGGAAAAAACATCCGCGATGATCTGGTAACCTTTCGCGCCGCGCTCGGCTACGTACCGGAGGAGGCACACATCTACACCTACATGTCTGGCCTCGAATACCTGCAGTTGACCGGGCGCCTGCGCGGCATGCGCGAGCGCCTTATCCAGGCGAAGGCCAACAAACTTCTTCAGTTGCTGGGCCTGGATTCCTGGCGGCATTCGCCGATTTTTTTATATTCGAAGGGCATGAAACAGCGAGTGCTGATCGCAGCCGCCCTGATGCACGACCCGCAGTTGCTCATCTTCGACGAGCCCCTCTCCGGCCTGGATGTAGTCTCGGCGCGTCTCTTCAAAGACCTGCTTCAGGAGCTTGCCGGCGCCGGAAAGGCGATTCTCTACATCTCGCACGTGCTCGAAGTAGTCGAGCAGATTTGCAATCGGGTGATTGTGATCGCGAAAGGCAAGATCCTGGCCGATGCTCCACCTTCCGAGCTTACGGCTCTGATGGAGCGGACAAACCTCGAGAGCGCCTTTTCGCAACTCATCCAGCAGCAGGACACCAGACTCGTCGCACAAGAACTCGTCGACGTCATCAAGGTGAGTCATGCTTGACCGCACACCGATCCTCGCTCCACCAAAGGACGCCGTGCTTTCGCTCGAAGTCCAGGCCCGTATGCCTGCGGAGCAACCCGAGGAGCCCGTCCAATACAAGCTCCTGATCAGGCATTTCCTCGAGCGCTTCTTCAACAACGAAATGGCCTCGGCCGACGGCGACGGAAAGACGCGCCTCGTTCAAGTCGCCTGTGCGGTCGGCCTTCCCGGGTTCGTAATGGCTCTCTACCTGTATCCGGCGTACCATCCCCCGCGCGGCCACCGCCCCTATTGGTCTCAGGTCAGCGACCATTACTTTTTCATCGCGTACTCTCTGGTAGCGCTGGGTGTCGTCACCGTCTTCGAGTGGGATTTTTTCTTCCCCAACCTCCTCGACGTTTTCGTGCTCTCCACCTTGCCGATCAAGGATAAGAGGCTCTTTCTCGCCAGGATCACCGCGGTCGCCATCTTCGTCGCCGGATTTCTGTTCAACGCCAACTTCCTCGCGCCTCTTGTGCTGCCCGCTGTCACCGATCCTCCCAACCTGCTCCGCCTTCTCACGGCTCACCTATTCGCCGTGGCCTTGAGCGGCATCTTTGCCGCGGCGCTCGTCTTGACGCTTCAGGGAATCCTCCTCGCCATCCTGGGCGAGCATCTCTTCCGGAAAATCTCTCTTCCCCTGCAGGGGCTCTCCATCACCGCGCTCCTGACGCTCCTTTTGCTCACTCCCGCCGTGGCGGCAGTTCTCCGCCAATTGATGCTCTTGCGGAGCTCAGCACTGCTCTACTTTCCGCCATTCTGGTTCCTGGGAATCTATCAGCGAATTCTGGAGGGACCCGCGGTGTCACCGGTCTTCGCAAGGCTTGCGCATATCGGATATGGAGCGACGGCGCTGGCGATTGTCCTGGCGGTGCTCGCTTATCCCTTCGCGTACTGGCGCAGGACGCGCCAGCTGGTAGAAGGCTCCGGGAAAAGCGATGCGCATAACTGGATGTTTGCTCCATTGAACAGAGCATGGAATGCGGTAGTGCTTCGCCATCCCATTCGCCGCGCCATCTGCCATTACATCAGCCAGACGCTGCTGCGTGTGCCGCGCTACCGCGTCTATCTCGTCATGTATGGCGGCCTCGGAGTCGCGCTGATCGTTGCATCCGCCTGTCGCCTTAACCTTGCGCATGGAACCATTCGTTTCGCATTCTCGCCGGAAGGACTGCACGCCGCAGTTCCTATCGTCGCCTTTTGGACCGTCGCCGGGCTGCGCACATCGTTCCTGTCTCCCACGGATCGACGCGGAGCCTGGATCTTCCGCATCATCCAGCGCCGCCCCGGGCTCGATCAGCTCGACGCAGCCAAATTCTGGGTATTTTTATGGGCGTTAATTCTCAGCATGGCCACTATTGCCTTGTCCTACGCTGTTGCGCCAACAAACTTCGCCGGTTGGAAGATGAGCACTACGCAGGCTCTGATAGCCATCGGCCTGCCCCTTTTGCTGACCGACATATTTTTCCTGAGAGTCACGGCCATTCCCTTCACGAATGCGCGCGCCAGACCCACCACGCACCTCGCCGTGGTGCTTGCCCAGTATCTCGGACTCTTCCCGATCCTGATTTTTCTGACGCTGGGAGTGGAAGGATGGATGGAGAGCGGCTTGCGAAAGATCGCAGTCGCCGCTGTCGTTCTGTGTGCGGTGCACCTGGGGTTGCGGATGATTCACAGAAGACTGGTCGCGGATTACACCAATCAGATCGATCTCGACGACGACCAGGAGGAATTTCCGCAGACGCTCGGGCTTCGCTACTAAAGCGCTGACCCAACGCAATAGCAAGGATGATGCAATGCACTCGTGATCCTGACGCTGAGTGGAGCGAAGGGGGAGAATCTCAGCAATGCGGACTTGAACGCATCACTGAGATTCTTCCTCCCGTCGGTCGCCAGAATGACGGCACATTACAAAAACTCTGACTTTGCTCTAGCTTTCCTTCTTTTCCTTATGGCCGCCGAACTGGTAGCGCATCGCCGACAGCAATTTGTTCGCGTAGACAGCGTTCCCCTGCGAGCTGAAGCGGGCGAACAGCGCAGCGCTCAGCACATCGGCAGGCACGCCCTCATCGATCGCCGCGATCGTTGTCCAGCGCCCTTCGCCGGAATCCGAGACACGTCCGCCGTAGTCGCTCAGGTCAGGCGATTCGACCAGAGACGCAGCCGTCAGATCCAGCAGCCAGGACGAGACAACGCTGCCCCGCCGCCACACTTCAGCGACCTCGGGAATCGGCAAGTCGTACTTGTAGTGGTCGGGCTCCCTCACCGGCGCGGTTTCGGCATCGATGGTCCCCTGCGTTTTACCGACATTGGCATGCTTCAGGATGTTCAGCCCCTCCGCATATGCTGCCATGATCCCGTACTCGATCCCGTTGTGGACCATCTTCACGAAGTGCCCCGCGCCCGGAGGTCCGCAGTGCAGATAGCCGTCTTCAGCGGTCGTTGCCGGAGCCTTGTCGCGGCCCGGGGTCCGGTCGATCGTTCCCCGGCCCGGTGCCAGCGTCTTGAAGATCGGGTCCAGATACTGAACCGCCTTATCTTCACCGCCAATCATCAGGCAGTAGCCGCGCTCCAGCCCGAAGACGCCGCCGCTGGTGCCCACGTCCACCCACTTCAGTCCTCCTTCGGCGACGGCTTTCGAGTGTCGCAGGTCGTCGACGTAATACGAATTGCCGCCGTCGATAATGATGTCGCCCGCCTCGAGATGCGGCCGCAGTTCCTGAACCGTGGCGTCGACGACGCCGGCCGGCACCATAAGCCATACTGCGCGCGGCTTCGCCAGCTTGCTGGCCATATCCGCCAGCGACGACGAACCCGTTGCGCCTTCCTTCACCAGGGCCTGCACCGCATCCTGGCTCCGGTCGTACACCACACACTGATGTCCACCCTTGGTCAACCGGCGCACCATGTTCGCGCCCATTCTTCCCAAACCTACCATCGCAATCTGCATTCTTATGCCTCCACTCTATTGTGTACGACGCCTCTCCATTTGAAGCGGTTTCATAATTCTTTACAAGCGCCCGCGCGCGGCGGGATAAACCGAGGTGCAACATGGTAGCGTTTTTATCGGAATGTTAATGACACCCCGCCCGACTCGGAATCTATATAGTGCCGCAATCTTTCTCGGTGCGTTTCTCCTTTTCGCCGTCGAGCCCATGGCCGCCAAGCGCCTGCTGCCCGCGCTGGGCGGTTCCTCCGCGGTATGGGTCACCTGCCTGGCTTTCTTCCAGGTTGCGCTCCTGCTCGGCTACCTCTACGCGCATTGGCTGGGACGCGCCCGCTCGCCGCGCTCAGCCGGGCTCCTGCATATCACTCTGCTGGTCGTTGCTGCGGCTCTGCTCGCGTTCGTTGCTCAGCCTGATTTAAGTCATGCAGCCAGCCACCCGCTCTCCGCAATCTTTGATTCACTCACGCTCACCATCGGACTCCCCTTTCTCCTGCTCGCCTCCACCAGCCCTCTGCTGCAGCTATGGCTGGCACGCGAGGAGCACGGCGGGATGCCCTGGCGCCTCTTTGCCCTCTCGAATGCTGGGTCGCTCCTAGCCCTCGCCCTCTATCCCACGGTGATCGAGCCGCACCTCACCTTAAGCACGCAGCGTACAGCCTGGATCGCAGGCTTTGCCGTCTACGCCGTGCTTTGCGCAGTCCTCGCCTGGCACGCCCGCTCCGCGCAGCCTTCGCTCCAGCTTGGTTCGCAGCCCGCCGAAGCCGAACCGCGAAGCCCGCTCCGCGCCAGGCTTCTCTGGTTTCTTCTACCCGCCGGAGCGGCCATGCAGCTCTGTGCCGTCACCAGTCATCTAAGCCAGAACATTGCCGCCATCCCGCTGCTCTGGATACTGCCGCTCGCCGTCTACCTGCTCACCTTCATCGCCGCGTTTGAAACGCCTCGGCTGTATCGCCGATGGCTCATCATCCGCCTGCTCGTGGTCATGCTGGCCAGCCTCGGCTACATGCTCTCGAAGACCGACGTCAGCCTGCCCATACTGCTCAGCATCGGCTTCTTTCTCGTGGAGCTGTTCTTCGCCTGCCTCTTCTGCCACGCCGAGGCCTATGCGCTGCGCCCCGCAAACCCCTCCGAGGCCACGCTCTTCTACCTGCTGCTCGCCGCCGGCGGAGCCGCCGGGACCATCTTCATCGGCATCGGCTGTCCCCTGCTCTTCGATGCGAATTACGATATCGCGCTGGCTTTCCTGGCCACCGCCGCGCTCGCCCTCGCCGTCACCTGGCACGACGGATGGCCGCAGCGCCTGCTCTGGTCCGTCGGAACAGCGCTGCTGCTCTCGCTGGTCGTCGTCCTGCATGTGGTCTATGCGCGCAGCACGCTGGCTGAGGTCCGCAATTTCTACGGCGCGCTCCGCGTCAAGCAGTCGCTCTACCCGCCGCAGGCCCACACCGTGCGCACCCTGCTGCACGGCACCATCGAGCATGGCACGCAGTGGTTCGCCGCCGACTTCCGCCACACGCCGACCACCTATTACGCGCGTGACTCCGGCGTCGGGCTGGCCCTCGGCTTCTGCTGCGGCGACCGCCCGCGCAACATCGGCGTGATCGGCCTGGGCGCGGGAACGCTGGCCGCCTACGGCCAGCCCGGCGACCGCATCCGCTTTTACGAAATCAACCCCGCGGTCCGCCCCATCGCCGAAAACCTCTTCACCTATCTCCGCGACTCGGCCGCGCAGATCACCTTCGCCGAAGGCGACGCCCGCATCTCGCTGACCTCCGAGCAGCCGCAGGGTTTCGACGTGCTGGCCATCGATGCTTTCTCCGGAGACGCGATCCCGCTGCACCTGCTGACCACCCAGGCCATGCAGGTCTATCGCCGCCAGCTCGCACCCGGAGGCATTCTCGCCTTTCACGTCTCGAACCAGTATCTCGACCTGACGCCCGAAGTAGCGGAGCTGGCTGCAGCCGCAGGAATGCAGGCCAGAGTCGTCGACACTCCCGCGAATCCGGCGAGAGGAGAATTCCGCGCCACATGGGTGCTGGTAACCAACAACACGGAATTCCTGTCTCAGCCGCTCGTAGCCGCAATGGCAAGAATCATCAACCCCAAACCCGGCCTGCACGCCTGGACAGACGACAACTCAAGCCTCCTGCCGATTCTCCAATGGCGGCTGCAGTTTCAGCAGTAAGTCACAGACAATTGACGTGCGCATGTTTTGGGATTTTCGGATTGAGTCGGCCTTGTATCAGGGCGCGACTTCAGTCGTACCATAAAGCATCGGAGATGAATGCGGCTTTAGCCGCGGAGGAACTCTCAATCAGGTTGAGATTGGTATTGAAGGGCCTGGCGAAAACTGGGCCAGATTGAAGGTTAGTTTTTCGGCAAAAAACTTACCCTGAGAAGGGTTGGAGGATTTTGCCATGAAGAAGAAGTTTTCCGTGGAGCAGATTGTTGGAGTATTGAAGCAGGCTGAAGTGGGAGTCCCAATAGCGGAGCTGATCCGCAAGGTGGGAATCACAGAGCAAACATACTACCGCTGGAAGGCGAAGTATGCCGGCCTGGAAGTGGATCAGGTCCGTCAAGTCAAACAGCTTCGCGAGGAGAACACGAAGCTGAAGCAGTTGGTGGCGGAGCTGACGCTGGACAAGACGATGCTGCAGGATGTTCTACGAAAAAAGTGGTAAAGCCCTCGCGGCGCCGCCCGTTGGTGGAGTATCTGGAAGCGAGCTACCGGGTGAGCGAACGGCACGCGTGCAAGGTTCTGGAGATGGGACGGACAACATACCGCTACGAAGGCCGCCAGGAGCAGTGGGTTGAGCTTCGTATGCGGATGCGGGAGATCGCCCAAGCTCGAGTGCGGTATGGGTACCGCATGATCCGCGTGCTGTTGAACCGCGAGGGCTGGAAGGTGGGTAAGGATCTGGTCTATCGCCTGTACAGAGAAGAAGGTCTTGGTCTGCGCACACGGCCCACAGGACGAAGACGTGCCGTGGTGCATCGTCAGGAACGCTTTCGCCCCACCGGACCGAATCAGGTGTGGGCGATGGACTTCGTCTCCGATCAACTCCACGACGGCAGACGCTTCCGCGCGCTGACGGTCGTGGATATTTACACGCGGGAAAGCGTGGCCATCGAAGCCGGCCAGAGCTTGAGAGGAGAAGACGTGGCGCGTGTTCTGAATCGGTTGATACTGGAACGCGGTGTGCCCCGAGTCTTGTTCTGTGACAATGGCGCGGAGTTCACCGGTCAGACGATGGATATGTGGGCGTATCGCAATGGAGTGAAGATCGACTTCTCCCGGCCGGGCAAGCCTACGGACAACGCCTTCTGCGAGTCGTTCAATGGAACCTTCCGGGCAGAGTGTCTGGACGCCAACTGGTTCCAATCCTTGCCCGAAGCAACGCTGCTGATCGAAGCCTGGCGGCAGGAATACAATGTGAGTCGTCCTCACAGGGCCCTGGCTGACAGGACACCTGCTGAATTCGCCAGTCAGATCGCGGCTAGCCGCGATCTGACTGAATCAAAAACAGGCCGAGAACTAACCCTCTAGCCGGTACTGAATTTCCAGGCCCTTCATAAGACCAGTTTCTATCATCACAACTGGTACAAAATTGCCAGGGCACTCCACCGCCGCGGGCAACGGCAACAGAGCTGCACGGTCGCGCCCGAAGCGCTCTCCGATGGTCTCTGTGTGTCCACGCAGCCACCGTTCGTGCCGCTTCCGGCAATCGGCTTCCAGATACAAGTTCAGCTCTTCCCAGCTTGATGCGCGTGGAATCGGAACCATGAAGTTTCGCCGCGCATAACCGACCAGCCCTTCGACCTTGCCCTTGTCGTTGCCCCTGGCCGGGCGCCCGAACTTATCGGCGAATAGATAGTAACTCTGTAACTCGGAGAAGGCCCGTGTCCGCTGCCGTTCCTCGCCGCCCAGGATCTTCGCCACCGCGATCCTGGTGTTGTCGTAAAGTATCCGCGTAGGCACGCCGCCGAAGTATGCAAAGGCTCGTACATGGCCTTCCAGAAACGCCTCCGTGGTCTCGGCCGGAAACGCCGCCACGAAGCAATCGTCGGAATGGGGCAGGTCCATGGCCAGATAGTGCGCCCTCTGTTCCACTCCCGCCATCACGACCAGCGCTTCGCCGAAATCCACCTGCGCCTCGCCCGGAGCATGGGTCAGAGGCACAAACATCTCCCGGCCGTGCAAGGTCGCTGTGCGCACGTAGTCCTTCACGATCGTGTAGCCGCCCGTGAACCCGTGCTCTTCCTTCAGCCGCTCGAAAATCCGCTTCGATGTGTGCCGCTGCTTGACTGGCCTCTGCCTGTCGTCGTTCAGAATGGCGTCCATGACGCCCAGCCATGGCCCCAGCTTGGGACGCCTGCTCGGCTGCTGTCGCTGGTAGCCGGGCGGCACCGCATCCTGCAGCATCTTCCGCACCGTCTCGCGCGAAAGCCCGAACTCCCTGGCTACCGCCCGCTGACTCTGGCCCTCTACTCGAACCGCTCGCCGTACTCGTCCATAGATCTCCACCTCGAACATCCCTCCGGTGTTCCATGAACCATGCCTGCATGGCAATTGCTCACGAAACCAACTTCCGGCGGTGGACCACTTTTACTCCGCCGCAGCGCTCCGCTCTCGCGGCGCACTATGGCCTAGTTTTGCACCGGCGCTCATACCGTGGACTTGGCGCACGAGATTTTCAATCGGGTGTTCCGCAAAGTGCCAGAGCAGATGGTGAAGTGAGAGCTATGAGCGAATCCGAATCGCAATTCGACGCCGACCGCGAGCAGCCACCCGTTGATCTGTTGCGGCCCTACGATGCGGACAAGATGCAGGCATGGCCAGTGAGCGCGGAAGTAGGGAATGTGCGGAACAATCGACCGGACCTTTGTCATCCCATGAATGATGGACAGAAAGGTATGCCTGCATGAGCAGTCTTACTGCTGAGGAAGAAAACTACTTTGCTTCGCTCCCTGAGCGGCATAGCACGGCTGAATCCATGACTCATCGGAAGGTCTCGTTTCCTGACTGGTCGCCGGAACGGGCCCGCTGTCACGACAATGTCGATAACTACGTGAAGCTCAAGCTACACTGCACAGCGATTCGCGGTTGGATGATTATTTCCGAGGATGCAGACGGACAGTGCTTATATGAAGCACACTCCGTTGTCGAAGACGCTGGCAAGCTGTATGACATCACCCTAAAAGATCAAGCGGAGTGCGACGGCATACGATTCTTAAGACACCACGGGCCGCCGGAAGTGTTCTGGGCTATCGAGAGATGTCATAAGCAGATTCTGTATCCATGCCTTACACCTGATGAACAGGAAGAAATCATGAGTGCGCGGTCGCCGAACTTCAATGGTGACGACTAGCCGTCACTAACCGCCGTGCCGAACGGGCCAGATGCCCTCTGATAACCTTAAGTCTCAGGTATAAGGAGACAGATTGGAAACGAAGCAACTGCTCGCAGCAATCGATGAAGAGATATCGCGTTTAGTCCAGGCGCGGACACTTCTGGGCGGTGGGGTATTTAAACCCCAATCGGGAAGCATCACGGCTAAGCCTAAAAGAGTGCTTAGCCCTGAAGCCCGCAAACGGATCGTCGATGGACAGCGGAAACGCTGGGCCAAGGTTAGGAAGGCCGCCAGAGCCAAGTAAGAATGCCCCGGCAACGAACCGGGGCATTCGATCTTTATGCGCAATTTTGACATAAGGGTGGTCACTTTATTTGGTAACCTAAAGCGTTGGTTACCAGGAGAGTAATGGCCATGAATACTGATCAGGTACTTGCAGCACTCGACGAACAGATATCAACCTTAAGCCAAGCCCGGACTCTCTTATCCGAAAGCGACAATGGGGCAAACCACGGAAAATCAATAGGTTCCAACAGAGTCTTGAGCGCTGCAACTCGCAAACGCATTAGCGAGGGTCAGCGCAAAAGCTGGGCCGCTCGAAAGAGAGCAGTCGAATAAACGGCTGCGCTTCCCGCGCCGAATCAGTTCTTTGGCCTCTTGTAAATGAATTCCTCCCCTGTCGCAGCGCCGCCCCAGCTCGGGCTGTTGCCGAGCCAGTTCATTGGATAAGCAGTTACAAGTTCCCAACCCTGAGCGCCTAAAGCATTGGCCAATCCGCTGCAAGTAAGCGGTGAATCGGTGCCTCTTTCATAACAGCGAGTGTTGGATATGATCTGACGGTCGTCGAGGAGTCCAGCCGGTTTGTAATCGAAGCGTCGTTCTATGGTTTGTACTCCCAGGTTCGTTGCTGAACCGGGGCAGCTCGGACGATACTAATGGGAAGTTTTAAGTTCTCACCTGCAATGCAGACAAGTGACAACACAATGAGGGATAGGGTGATCTTGGTAAGGATGCTCTCTCGCATGAGAACCTATATAACCGCTAGTACGCGGGTTGTCACTCTCTATTTCTGACTGCTTTAATGACGATTTCAGTGGTGAAAGATCAGGTATCCAAGTGCCGAGATGACGCTACTTGCGCCTGTACAGATGCCAAGCATCTTCCACCGCCACGCCTGAAGGTCTTTCACTTGTTCCTCAACAACGGTCATCCGTCCTGGCTGGCCGTTACCGCTTAATGCTTTCATCGACGTTTCGAGCGCCGCGAGCCGCTCGCCTGTGGCGACGGCGTTCTCCGCTACGTCTGAGCGAAGGGCGTGAGGGTGTCGTAGACCACGATCACCGCAGTGGAGTATCCGATTCCGGTGATCGATGCCGCTGGGTAGGTCGTTGTTCCCTGCCCGTTGAGGTTGTCCCATGCCGCGCCAACGCCGCCAGGACCATAGATACGAACGGTCGCGGAGGTCCCGCCATCGATGGAATCCACGACGGCGTCGTTGGAGACATTCCAAGGGGCACCGGGCACGATGCCGTCACTCGTGATCGACGAGTACGTCGTCGAAACGGTATAGCCGTCCTGCTCAAGCCACACCGACGTCGCGCCGTTCTGCCCTCGCACCGAACGGATGCGAACGTCGTAGACCTGGCCCGCAACTACGCCAACGATGAAGGCGGATAAATTCCCGACATCTGTCGAACCTGCATCGAGCCATGCTGACGAGGAATGCAACTTGTATTGAACCTGGATCGAGGTCACCCAGGCATCAAGCGGCGAAGTCCAGGTGACCATGATCCGTGGAGTGGTAACACCGTCTAAGCCCGTGACCGCCGTCGCAGCACCACTCGTAAGAGTTAGATCGGTTGGGACAGCGACAACGGATGGCACACCGCCGAGACCGGCGGGCAGGTCATATATAGTCAGCTCTTCGGTTGTGCTCCAGGCGTAGACCGAAGGGTCGGTCTCCTGAACATCGAGCGGGCAGGTGATGCTCGGCGCGGAGTCCTGGTCGGAACCTCCCTGCGAGGTATTGACCTGCATATGAACACCGCAGACTTCGAGCGTCTTCTCGGTCCAGCCGAGAGGAGCGAAGTTCATCGAGATCACGTCATTGGGCTGGCACTGCCATGCTGAGGCCATCAGCGGAAGTTTTCCGCTTCCTTGCTGCCGATTCCGCATCAGGTAAATCTTGAGCAGACGCTGGGCCTGGCTGATAGAGGTGACCATCTTGAGGTCGTAGTTCTTCCACAACTCTACGTTTCCATCTGCCGTGAGAAACGCATCGGTCGCGTATCCATTCTGAACGTCGCAGGCGTAAGGCGGAATTGAGGTCGGCTGATAGGCGAGTTCGAAGTTGTCTTGCTCGCTGCCGTCAGGGGCGAAGCCGTTGTTATCGTAGATCGAGTCGCCGCCGACGTTAACGTTGTACGGGTAGTTAGGCGCGATATAAGTTCCCGAGCACCGGTTGAATAAATCGCGATAGCTGCGATATTGACTCCACTCAACGGGTCCGGTCAGGGAGTTCTCATCGAAGGTAAGACTCGGCCCAACCCATGCCCCCGGCCAAAAGAACCACTGGCCCCCTATACAAGCGATGCGCCCGGCCCCGGTCATCATCATTGACTGCAAGATATCGCCTGGGTCAGACGAGGTGTCGAATGCGCAATTGATAGTGTAGCGAGCCTCCGTGTTTCCATTGGCCAGTGCGACCTGCTCGTCGCAGATATTCGCGGCGGCGATCCATGCATCGGTGTTAATTGCCGACATGGGCACACCGAGGCCGTACTGGGTGTTCATCAGCGTGTCCGCGACAACCAAGGCCCAGTTATTCGAGTAGGCGGTGGTCCCGGTGCGCGGGTCATAGACTTGCTTCCCCTGAACGGTGACCCGGACCTCGGGTAAGAGGTTCGGGAACAGACTCGTGGAGTAGAGGGTATGGAGGTAGAAGTAGGCGCATCCGCCCAGATAAGGGTTGCCATTCGCTGATGCGGCCCAGTTCGGATCGTTTGCGGCTAGGTTGTAATCGACGTCACCCGAGACTTGATTTCCAATGTGGCCGCTGGCGAATACGTTGGAGCCGAAACTGTAGTGGTCACCGTTCGGCGCAATGTACGTGTTCGAATTGGCCCATCCTCCCCATTTGAAGTTATTGAGCGTCTGATTGGCGGGATTTCCATCAGAGGTGTCCCAGTACACCGTCTTGCCATCGAGGTAGAGGTTAACCCACGCTGTGATCTCGTGACCCGCAACCACGATCACCTGATTGAGGATGCCGGGGCCTGAGCCGGTCGACGAGATATAGACCATGACCCCGCCAGCACGCATCTCGCCGTAGATGACCTGGCGATAGGCCGCTGGCTGCCGCACAGTGATTCCCGCGCCGCGATTCGACGCGAGAGCAGACGCAATCGCGCCTGCTTCCATCGAGATCCCCGTGACAACGAGGTCCTCCATGATCTTGTCGAACAACGGAGAAGCAACGAGAGCCGGGTCCAGGAACGCAGCCGCGCCCATTCCGACAGCCGCTCCGAGCACAGCAATGCCTTCGAGCGCCTTACCCATGCGTCACCGCTGCTTTCGCTGCCTGTTCTTTTCCGTATCGGATCGAGGAGGCGTCGAGAGGTCCGACACGCCATGCACGCTTGACCGAGGCGAGCGGGAGTACCTTCATGCCTTTTTCGCCCACTGAGAGTGGTTTACTGTTTAACCCGATGACACCGGCGATGAGCTGCCCCGCGTCATTCAGCAGAACGAGGTCGCCACGGTGGGCGAAGTTAGGATGAGGCAACTCGGGCAGACCGGCCTTAGTCGCGCAATAGACCGCTGCATCTTCGACCGTGCTACCACCGGTGACAGACTTGATTGCGTCGATTGCCGATGTCTGGTCGGAATAGCGACCACGAAAGTCCGCTGCGATGTCCACGCCGGTGATCGCCTGAATCGCATCAGCCGCAAAGAGGCAGCAGTCAAAGCTCCCAAACTGAAACGGAGTCTTGCGCCGTTCGAGGAGGAACTGATGCAGGTGGGTGGTATCCCAGTGTTCGAGTCGTGTGATAGGCATAAAATAGAAATGGCCGCTCTGGGCGGCCTCGTTTGGGCTTGTGTTGAAAGGACTAGAACCGGTCTCATAAACATAGCGAGAACCCGGCATAATCGAAATAGTAAGGCTCTCCACGGACCGGAGACGTTAGCGTGGTGCTCGCCCAGGAGCGATTCGCACCAGCGAACATGATCTCGGCCAGCTCTAAGGCCGGTAACTCTGAACGAGCCTACTGCAGACGCAGCCGACACACGGCGCTCGCGGGATTATTGATCAAGCAGTGATAGAGCTATCTCAACTATTTCGGTTGAGCAGCTTCCATTTTGCCGCCGGGAACGTATTGAAGACCAGTGACGACATAGGGGCGTTCGAGCGGACTGAATCGGTATAGCGCCTGAACTCCGACGCATACTCTTCGGGAGTAAAGTTACCGCCGCAGCCCCAGCTCTCATTTCCGACTCCCCAGAACTTCACATTGAAGGGGTCGGGAAACCCTGCGGTACCTCGCATCTGTGCCAGGGTTGTTGAGGCCGCCGGCGAATTGCAGTATTCCACCCAGTGGTCAAACTCCAGCGCAAATCGTAGGCTCGGAGAAAACAAACCGACCACTGAGATTAAACCTTGTATGAGCATAATGAGAAACTGCCGCGAGGACGCGAACGAGCTTGCTATCGCTGCGGCATGCATCCGCCACACGGGCATCGCGCGATTACTGGGGCCGATTTCCCGGTTCTGAGTGGGTAACAAGCTACCCTGAAATAATTCTCGAAGTACCTGCATGATTCCCAACTGATGCAAACCGTCCTTAGCGCGTTTTCATAACCGTGTTGGCTCGAGATACGCGCCGGTGATTTTGCACTTTCCGGCAACTCGAACAGATTCGCCCGCAGTCAGTCAGTCCGTCTGAATCTGGACTCTTCCCAGATATTGGTCAAACCAGCCCAGAACTTCCCGGATCAGAACTGGCCGCTGTTCGCTCACGTCGTGCGGCGTGTCGAGCACCACGTGACGCTTTTCGAATACGGGCGTGCCAAGCATGCGGAACATCGGGTCCTGCGCTGTTTCCAGCGGGAAAGTATAGTCGTAGCGACCATTCACCATCAGCACCGGCGCCTTCAGGCGCGACACAAAATCCGCCTGATCCGTGCCCGGCGATGCCTGTTGCAGAAAGTAGCCGCCGTCCAGGAAGACGACCGCTTTCAACCTGTCCTGCAGCAGGGAGGCGACAATCGCTCCATCCGCCGAGCCCATGCTGACGCCGAGATACGCCACCTTGTCCTTGTCGATGTCCGACCGCGTGTCGATGTAATCGAGAGTCCGGGCAGCATCCTTGTACCAGTCGGAGAGCAGTTCGATGCTGCTCGACCCGCTCGGAAACTCGTGCATCGATCGCCGCTCGTACGTGTCCTTATACACCGGATAGACCACCGCCCGCCCGCTTTGAATGATGTAGTCGAAATAATTCACGTCGCCCAGCTCGCTGCTGTCCGGCGGCAGCATCAGCACTCGCGCACTCGGGAAGAACAGCACGGTCTGGTAGGGAGGCTTTACCCGCTTCGGCAGAAACAGATATGCTGCCATCCTTTCTCCGTTGTACGCTGCGTCGAGCGTTACCTTTTCTTCGCGCCAATCCTCCGTTTGCTTCACCACGCCTTCCACTTTCGCGTTGAGCGGAGTATGGGGATACGCATACAACAGCGTGTAGGCCCTAAAGACCGCATCACTCACCGGCTTGATTTTCGCGAAGTCCCGGGTCACGCGGTGCACGGGGGCCGCGGCGGCCTCCGGGATTGCCCCTAGATTACGGACGCACCGGAATCCATTCGTGTCGGAGCGATCGAATGGCGACAGCGCCTCGGGATTCGTATACAGATAGATCGGTGATTTCCACGATCCGCCCAGAATGAAACGCAAATTGTCATCGACGGAGTTCGCGATCCATTCGCGCACATTGCCGGCCATGTCATATGTGCCGAAAGGTCCCAGACCCCGATAGGTTCCGGCCGGAGCCAATCCCGTGCTGGTCAGGTTGCTCAGTTGCGCGGTGTACTCGGCCTCATCGAATTGCGCGGCCTGGTACCACTGCCCCAGTACGGGCAGTTTCTTGCCGGCAAAGGCGGCATAGGCCGCCGCTTCAAACCAGCTCACACCCGCAACGGGATAGTCCGCCCTGCCCTCGGGATAGTGCCCGCCTGCCCAGGTCGAAGGCCCCGGCCGCCCCGTCGTATCGCGGAACAACTGCATCGCCTCGTTCCAGGTCAGCGTTCGCCCGTCCTTGCGAAACTCCGCCGGCCAGTACGCCGGATTTTCGTACCCGCCATGGTCGACAAAAGTCTGATATTCGCGGTTGGTCACTTCGTACCGGTCAATGTAATACGGAGGAAACCGATAAGGGCCGACCCACCCGGTGAACGCTGCGTATTGCTCCCACGGCCCTCCTGCGGCGTACACCATCCCCGGCGGCGCCGCCGGGGCGCTGGTAAGCGCGAAATGCATCGTCATTGCGGTCTCTGGCGCCACGACCAGTTTCCCAGCGCCCGCCTTCGACGCCGTCCAGCGAAAATATCCCTTCGGAATGCGCACGCCCTTCAGGGGAGTCGTGCCCAGATTCAGCTTCGGTCCCTGCGGCGCAAGATAATCCTCGATCGTTATCTCCGCGCCCGATGGCTCCGATGTGATCGTCAGCGATTCCGTGTTCTGGTCGGTGATGCTTTTGAGATGCACATCCCCGGGCAAGTCCTTCTCGGCCCTCCGGAGCAGCCCGAACGCCTCCAGAGGCCGGCGCGCCTCGATCAGCGCCTCGATCCGGGGAATTGCTTCCTCGCGCGCCCAGCGCCGCTCCGTCGCACGGCGGTACATCCACAAGCCGGCAGCTGCCCCCGCCACAAGAGTCGCCGACAGCGCCACTGCCGCGATGCGCAGGAGCCGCGTCGAACCCGGCTTCGCCATCGCCGGCATCGCGCCGCTCATCTTTCCCATCAAACCGGAGGCGTCATGCGCTATCTCAGTTGCTGTCGCATACCGCCGGGCCGGGTCCTTCTCCAACGCTTTTCGGACAATACGCTCCGCTTCCTCCGGCACGCTCGGCGCCAGTTGCCGCGCCGGCGCGAATCGACCGGAAGTGATGGCCCGCAGGACCGCCACGCCGCTGTCTCCCCGGAACGGCGGCTGCCCGGTCAGCGTTTCATAGTAAAGCGCACCCAGACTCCAAAGATCCGTGCGCGCATCGATCGTTTTGCCTAGAGCCTGCTCCGGCGACATATACTGAGGCGTTCCGATCAGCCCGCTGGTCTCAAGCGCAGACCTCGTCGTGTCCGGGCTGGCCAGCAGCTTGGCGACTCCAAAATCAAGCACCTTCGCGCGGCCTTTCGGCGTCATCATTACGTTTGCCGGTTTTAGGTCCCGGTGAACCACCCCCTGCGCGTGCGCCTCCTCCAGAGCCTCCGCAATCTGCGCAAGGATCGACGTCGCCTCAGTCGCACTCAGCGGACCGCTCTGCAGCCTGGCCCGCAACGACTGACCCTGCACAAATTCCATAACGATGTAGTCGATCCCGTCCTGTTCGCCCACGTCGTACAGTGATGCGATGTTCGGATGATTCAGGCGGGCCAGGGCCAGAGCCTCACGCCGAAAATAGCTCCGCGCAGCTTCACTCGTGAGGAAGCCCGCTGTCAGAAGTTTGACGGCAACAGTTCGCTCTAGCCTTTTATCGCGCGCGCGATAAACGACGCCCATGCCGCCGATGCCCAACTGCTCGAAAAGGAGGTACGGTCCGAGGCTCGTCGCCGGCCCCAATCGCTGCCCGCGGAGCAAGCCGCCCTGGGTTTCTGCCGCCTGGCTCCAGGGAGGCTCGCGCAGGAAATCGCTGAGTCGGTCGTTCTCCTCCAGCAACGCCTCCACCTGTCGCCGAACTTCCGGCTTCTCTGGGCATGCCCGGTCCAGGAAAACAGCGCGTTGCTCTCGCGACATGTTGAGAGCCTCTCCGAACAACTGCTCTACAGTGGCGTCGGGACCTTCCATACCTTTACTCACGTGTTTTTAGCTCGAGCCAAACTGGCTTTCACAGTACCACGCGCGGGCCGGGCGATGTGTAGGATGATCGGTGTCTTGGCCGACCGTGAACCTAGTTTGGTTGTCGAAAGCACTCAGGTTGAGAAAAGGAAGCCCGCTGAAGGGCGTGAAGGAACTGTTTTCGGGTCGGCATTTCGACCGCGAAGTGATCATCCTGTGCGTACGCTAGTATCTGCGCTACAAGCTCAGCTTTCGAGATTGGGTAGAGACGATGGCAGAGCGCGGTCTGCAACTTGCGCATACGACCATCCTGCGCTGGGTGCGGCGGTATGCACCTGAATTCATCAAGCTGGGACCGCTTTGGCAGAAGGGCTGGCCGTTCGTGGCGTGTTGATGAAACCTATATTAAGGTGCATGGTGAATGGGTTTACTTGTATCGAGCTGCGGACGCAGCGGGACAAACGATCGACTTCAGGCTCAGCAGGACGCGCGATGTCGGCGCAGCAAAGGCCTTCTTCAGCAAAGCAATCCAACGCGAGGGACGGCCACCGCTTACGATCACCCTCGACGGCTATGCGGCTTCGCATCGAGCCGTCCGTGAGATGCAAACTGATGGTCTGCTGCCAAAAGGAACCAAGCTGCGGTCCTCGAAGTACCTGAACAACATCATTGAGCAAGACCATCGCGGCATCAAGAGCCGAACCCGATCTATGCTGGGCTTCGAGAACTTTGCAGCGGCTGCGATCACCATCGCTGGCATCGAGTTGCTCCGCCACATCCACAAAAATCAATTCGCCTTGAATCGATTGCGGATCAAGGGCCAAGCTGTGCCCGCAATCTGGAACGCAGTGCTGGCCCCATAATCGGCCAGTGACTCGTACCCATGCCTTGCGGTCTGCCGCACCGTATTATTTGCACCAGAGCCGGCAACTCCAGGAGCGCTGCCGCTGAATCCACCCAATGAATATGTGGGAGCTGGACAATCTCTATGCCGCGTGCCTCCGGAAACGTCTCGGAATGCCGAACTAAAAACCTCGAGGCTCCATTTCGTAAGCCATGGAACTGTAAACCCGTCGGTCCCGAGGCGAATCGGAAGCCATACGTACCGGCCATCGATCGCATTCTGCGGGTGCCAGCGATCCGCCATAAAGATAAATGCGTATCGCGATCCCGCAACCGGGAGTACATAAGTGTCCTGCGCCCCGAAGGTAAGATCTGCGCCGGCTCCACGTGCGGGATTCCCCAGCATCTTCCATGGACCGAGAATTGAATCGGCAACAGCAGATACGGCCGGGTTCGGAGCCCATCCAGTGCAGTGGGAGCCGACGAAATAATATTTGCCCGCATATTTGAAGATTGCCGGTGCCTCGAGCTGCTGGTTCACAAAGATGCGGTGGAATGTGCCGGTCGTTCCGAGATAGCTTTCGTTGAGCAGAGAGACGTGTATCGTCATGTTCTCTTCCGACGCTGTAACCAGGTAGGCTTTGCCATCGTCATCCTGAAAGAGAGTCAAGTCCCTGGACATCTCGCCATCGGGCCGGAAGCTGCGCAGATAGTGAAATGGCCCTGTTGGAGTATCACTGACCGCCACGCCCACGCGCGCCGCACGATAGCCCTGTCCCCGCAGCTCAAGATGAAACCACATCACATATTTGCGGCTGTGAGGATTATAGAGAACCCTCGGCCGTTCCATGATCGATCCTTCGGCGATATCGCTGGCAGGATCGGCAGACACGTGCAGTGCAATGCCCATATTCTTCCAGTGGTAAAGATCGGATGAGGAGTAGCACGAAATACCGACGTGAGCGAGATTGCCTGCCTCCCCTGCGGTCTTGAATTCGCCGAACCAGTAGTACGTACCGTGGTCGAAAAGAATGGAGCCGCCATGCGCGTTGATGGGGATTCCCTGCGTGTCTTTCCATACTTCGCCCGGGACGAAGGCCGCACCTGAATCGTTCGCCGCCGCAAAGAGCGGCATCAGCAAAAAGAGAGCGCATGCCCAACCTGCCAGGAACCGGCTCAGGGATATCTTCATTTCAGATCGCTCCATGGCCGGTATTGCCACGCTTGAATTTCGTCAATCTCAAACGACGCAGGAAAGCGTGTTGACGCGTCGGGCGACTCGGGCCACCTTCCACCGACCGCCAGATTGGCGATGAGATACATGGGGACGTGAAAGTGTTCGGGAGTTGACTGCGACGCAAGCAATTTGCCGTCAAGATAGATTGCCATGTATTCAGGCCCCCACAGCAATCCGTATCGGTGGAAGGCCGAGTATTGATCAATCGCTGTCTGATGCCAGGCGTTAAACGCCGAGTCGCCGCCGCCTACTGTCCCAGTATGGACCCAGCCAAGACCGCCTTCCTTTCTGCTGTTCGGCGCTCCGAACATCTCGAAAACATCGATCTCCGGCGGCCACTTGTGAGAAACAGGCAGCAGCCAGAAGGCCGGCCAAAGGCCCTTTCCCCCGGGAACCTTGGCTCGTATCTCAAAGTAGCCGTATTTCTGCGCAAAGCATCCGTCACTCATGATCATTCCCGAGAGATAAGGGTAAGGGCGCGGCAGCCTGACGGTAGCAGGCGTTGGAATTGCCGACATGAAGAGCACGCCGTCATGCAGACGAAAGGGATCGTAGCCTGTTCCATCTCCCGGCGATGCATACCATTCCTCTTCTCCGTTCGCTTCGAGCGTATGCACGTCGCCCACGTAGGCGTGCTTCCAGCACCGGTTAAGTGCCGCACCGTTAAATGGATCGTCGAAAGTCCGCCTCCACTGCGCGGATGCGTGGTCCGCGAGCGGCGGCGGCAGAGGAACGGAGTCAAGCCATCCTGTCATCGCGACGTTTCCGCCTGCGGTGAGCGCAACGATCGTTCGCTTATTCAGAGACGAGAGCGTACGGATCAAAGCTTCCTGTCCGTAGGGCAGCTCGAAGGGGCGGTCCATGCCTTCGAATTCCGCGGTGGAATTAAACCCGGCGCAGACGATGACGGGAACGGGCGCCTGCGCGCCGGCCTGCGGCATAAGCGTGGACAAAAAAATAAGAGCGGATATCCATCTCCTCCGCGTGTGCGTGAGTTTCTGCAGCGTATCCATCGATCGACCGGTCTCCAGGCAGGGATTCATACCACGCTTATGTTTTCGTCTCTCTTACCGGCAGACTTTTCTTTCCCGGTTACCCCGGACCAGGCTATGCCGGTGAGTCCACGAAGATAGGCTGATTCTGTCTCGTCTTCCGCCAGTGCGGTGGATTGCCAGCCGATACCGAGCAGGGCCTCCTGCCATGCCAGTGCCAGCGCCGGCGAACCGGAGATCAGGATGTTCTTCGGACTGCGGCCACGATAGAAGGCCGACAGACTCAGCGCCCGAATCTCTTCCTCCATGTGGGCTCCGTAAACAAAGGCCAGGCGCTCTTCGGGCGTGGAACTGCCCGCCATCTCCAGCAGACGGACACAAAAGAGGGTTCGCGAGAGACCTTCTCTTCGAACCTGCTCCGCCCCATGGCGCAGCCACTGGCGATCGAGGGTTTCCGCCTTATGCTGCGGCAGTGCGCTGGCAAGCAGTGTGTGTGACTGAACACTGTGGATCATCTCGCCGGTCAGCGAGGTGCGGCTTCCGGCAATGCGGCCCTTCGCGTCGAGTGCAATCCATTTCCAATGCGAACCGAGATTAAGGAGCATATCGCCGCCATGCATGCGCCCCAGAGCCAGCATGCCGATGCACAGGCATTCTTCTCCACGGATCAGATCGGCTGTGCAGATGTCTTCTACTTCGAGCGAAGGGCTCGGCACCCTGACGCCAGGCACGATATAGAGAGGCAGCCGTGAAATCTCCGGGGCAGTCATATGCACTAACGCCCGAGACAGATCGTCGGCACCGGCAGGAGCCACGATGTGTGGAACTTCGCGAATGCCGGTCGGCGCACCGATCATGCCAGCGGCGAGAATCGCCTGCGCGGATTCGGTCCGTCCCTGCTTGCGAACGGAGTACTCTATATCGCGAAGCAGCTCCGCGAGGCGATGCCGAACCGCTGTCTGATCGCCGTTCGGGCCCAGGTCGCGCACGCCAAAACCCGCCGATTGCCGCGCCAGTATCTTTCCGTCTTTTTCAAACCATGCGCGCGTGCACGTGGTGCCCATGTCCAGGCAGAGAAACGCCGGTCGCTCATGCCGCATCGCTGTTTCTCCGCGCCGCCCGGACGAAGGCCTGCGCCGTGGTGCGCAGCCACTCGCGTCGTTCCGGATCGATCGATGCCGTGCTGATAAGCTCCGAGCCGATGGCAACGGCGGCAGCACCAGCTTGCCAGTAGGCAGGCAGATCTTCAAGCCGCACACCTCCAGTCGGAATCAGGCGAATGTCCGGAAGAGGCCCGCGCATCGCCTGTACGAACTTCGGTCCGAGCGAGACCGCAGGAAACAGCTTGATCGCATCCGCCCCCCAGGCGCGTAGGCGGAGGATTTCGGTAGGCGTCATACCGCCGGGAAAGGAAGCGAGCCCCACCTTCTGCGTTTCCTCGACCACATGAGGATTGCCATCGGGTGAAACGATGAACGCCGCACCTGCGTCGCGCGCTCTCTTCAGATCGCGCGTCGAGAGCACGGTGCCTGCTCCGAGCGCCATCGCGCTGCCAAATTTATTTGTCAGATTCGACAGAGTGGAGTCGAAATTCGGCGCAACCATCGAAACTTCCAGCATGCGGATGCCGGCCTCGTGCAAGAGCGAAACCAGCTCCAGTTCCCTACCGCCCGGGTCCGAGCGGATGATGGCAATCAGCCGGCAGGCTTCAAATATCTTAAGAACTTCTTCGCGGGTCATGACCTGTCCTTGAGGTGAGTGTCGGGCAGAGCGGTGGAGAAGAGAGGGTCTGGGTCTTCTCGTTGGTCCATCAGCAGGGGACCTCGGCATACTTTGCGGGAAATGAGACCGCGGGCGCAGCGCGGACGCGCCAGATCAGCATGAGCGCCAGCGGATGAAGCACCCCCATGACGCAGAACAGCGGAAGATAGCCGATGCCCGCAATGCAATGGGCAACGATCTCCGAAAACAAAATGCCGCCCAGGCCGCTGCCGGCGGCGATCCAGCCGGCGCTGGAGCTGACTTGCGCGCCAGGGAAGACATCCAGCACAAGTGCGGTAAGAGTGACGAGCCAAGCCATGTGCGCCACGGCGATCACCGCGGCAACCGCCAGCACCGCTCTCTCTGAAGGAAGCAGCGCCACCAGCGGGCTCAGTGGCAATAGGCATGCCACACAACTCATCCAGATCTGGCGTGCCCGCAGGGGCTTTATGCCGCGCCGGATGAGCAAGCCCGCAAACCAGCCGCCGCCCAGCGCTCCGAAGTCTGCAGCGAGGTAGATGATCCAGATCGAGTGGCCGACGCTTTCGAAGGGCTGATGCCGCGCCTCTTCGAGATACTTGGGAAACCAGAAGAGATAGAAATACCAGACCGGATCGGTAACGAGCCGCGCCAGGAGCAAATACCACAGCCTGCGCTCGCGCAGAACGGCAAGCCACACGCCCGGGATACGATCGGTCTGCGGCCGGTACGTATCGCGGACACCTTGCTTGCGGCTCAGCAGCCACCACGGCGCAATCCAGATCAAACCCGCCACGCCGGTAATCGCGAAGACCGAAGGCCAGCCATATCGGGTAGCCAGCCCAGTCACCAGCGGAGGAGCCAGCGCCGCACCCATCGTCGCCCCCACCGTGTAGAGGCTGATCGCGAAGGCGCGCTGTTCGGGAGCAAACAGGTCGCTGACGATCTTCGGAGCCGCTACCCAGATTCCCGCTTCTCCCAGGCCCAGCAAAAATCGGCTGGCGCCAAGCTGCGTTGCCGTGTGCAAAAACGAAGGCAGTATCTCGGCGATCGACCACACGCCCACGAAGCAGATGATGCTGCGGGTCGCGCCCACCGCATCGCTGATGCCTCCGGCAACGGCATACGCCAGCGTGTACGCAACCAAAAATGCGGAGAGCAAATGTCCGTAGGCGGTGTCGCCAAAACCAAAGCTCTTCTGGATGGTCACGGCAAGGATCGAGAGCGTTTGCCGGTCGACATAGTTGAGAACGCTTGCGACGAAGAGCAGACCAACCAGCCACCATCTGTAATCGCGAAACTTCGCCGCAACCTGGGCCGTCAATCTTGCCACCTTCGCGCCAGGGTGGCTCCGCCGTCGATCACGTATGTGCCGCCGGTGATGAACGAGGCTTCATCCGATACCAGGAAGAGCGCCAGGTTTGCGACGTCTTCCGGAGTTCCCAAACGGCCGAGAGGATGACGCCTGATGTTGTTTGCCCTGGCCCGCTCCGGATCGTCTGTCGCGGCAAATGACTTTCGCAGCATGGGCGTGTCGATCGAAGCCGGACAGATACAGTTGACACGGATGCCGGCCTCGGCCTGTTCGAGAGCCAGCGTGCGCGTGAAAGTAATGATGGCCCCTTTCGATGTAGCGTAGGCGGCCATGCCTGGCGCACCGACGATTCCGGTGATCGAAGCATTGTTCAAGATCACGCCGCTTTTTTGCGCCGCCATCGCCGGGAGCACCGACCGGCACGTGTAGAACATGCTCTTCACGTTGATCGAAAACACCCGGTCCAGTTCGTCGTCCGGTATGGAAGCGACGGAATGGAGCGAGGTCACCGCAGCGTTGTTATAGAGGATATCGATACGGCGAAAGCACTCCATCGCCTGCGCGGCCATCTGGTCGCATTGATCGGCGCGAGACACATCCACCACCGCTGTCCCGCATCGGCCTCCAGCACCGAGAATGGCTGCTGCGGTCAGCTCCACCCCCGCGGCATCCACATCGGCGGCCAGCACCGACGCGCCCTCGGCTGCAAATCGCAGGGCCGATGCGCGGCCGATCCCTCCTCCGGCCCCCGTCACGATCGCCACTTTGTCCTTCAGTCTCATTCCATCCATTGTGCCGCGACAATGCCGACCATTCCAGGCAGAAAGCTCGGGACCAGCAACCCCGCTGTGGGCCAAAGAAAACCCATTCCAGCATAGACACGGTAAGCCATTCGCGAGCTCATCGTCAAGTCTAATATTTCAGATTTTACATAAAATACTCTTCACATCACTGTATTGGATTGCTAAGATTCGCAGTCGAAGTCAATCCTCCCTCTCGCTCCCCTGCAAGAGGAAACTGGAGCTCCCCAATGAACACCCCTCAGCTTCGACTCCGGCTGTTTGTCACCAGCCTCGTATTTGTCCTTTCGCCTCTGATTGTGACCGCACAGAACCTGGGCGGATGGACATTGACCTTTCAGGATGAATTCAACGGATCCGCCCTGGACACTTCCAAGTGGAATACGTGTTATGAGGATCAAGGGCCGGGCAGCGGAACTCCCTGCACTCTCACCGGCAACAACGAAATGGAGCTCTACCAGCCGTCCGGCCAGGTCTCCGAAGCCAATGGAGTGCTGACGATTCGCGGCGACAAGCAGGGTGTGGTCGATCCCGTCACCGGAGCCCCCTACCAATACGCCTCAGGCATGCTGGCTTCCTGGAACAAGTTCAGCCAGACTCAGGGCTATTTCGAAATGCGCGCTCAGCTTCCGCCCGGAACCGGGCTCTGGCCGGCCTTCTGGATGGACAATAACAATCACACGTGGCCGCCCGAGATCGATGCCGTGGAGATGATCGGCAGCATGCCGGATGCACCCCACGTGGGAGCCATCCAGTCGCCTTCGGGGGCATACCTGGCAAAATACGTCTACACCTTCGACACCTCAACGGCCTACCACACCTACGGCGTGGAGTGGGATAGCAACAATCTCACCTACTACTACGACGGACAGCAGGTCGCGCAGACCACCGCCGCCTCCAATATGACCAACCCCATGCAGCTTATTGCAAATCTCGCAATCGGAGGCAACTGGCCCGGAGCGCCGACTCCCTATACCGTCTTCCCCGCGATCATGAATATCGATTACATCCGCGCCTGGACGCGCAGTTCGTCCACCGCAGCCATACCCTTCACCTACGGGATCGACGTGGGCAGTCCAGGACTGGCCGGAAGCTCCTCGCTAACGACAGCAGGCGCCGCAACGATTCAGGGCGCGGGCAGCGGATATTTCTCCTACGCGACCGACAGCTTTCAGTATGCCGCCCAGCCGATTGCGGGAGATACGGACTTTACGATGGAAGTTGCCTCGGTTCCCGCGCCGAACGGCGCCTACACTCCGCAGACCGGCATCATGGTCCGCGAGAATATGAACGCCAATGCTCGCTATACAGCGGTTTTTCTCGCGAACAGCAAATGCATCCTGCAAAGCCGCACGTCGACCGGCGGCGTTGCCACACGAATCGCTACTCTGACCGGCATCACCTATCCCTCGTGGCTGCGCCTGATCCGCAACAACGATGCATTTAGCGCATACATTTCCTCCGACGGTGTCTCCTGGAACCTGGTGGGAACGACCCAGAATGATCTGTCCTCAACCACCATGGGACAATCAGCGTTTGTGGGCGCCGCCGTCAGCAGCGGCAATCCAAGCCAGTATGTGACGGAGAACATCTCCAGCTTTGATCTGCCCGCGGTGCAGATTACGCAGGACAACGCTGACTCGTCAGGCGTATCGATCGTGGGAAACTGGACAGCGAGCACAAACAATGGCGGCTATTATGGGCCCAACTACATCACCGATGCCAACGCAAACAAGGGCAGCATGTCTGTAACGTTTACCCCCACGCTGCCGTCGAGCGGACTGTATAACGTGTATTTCCGCTGGGTGGGGAACGAGACCGCAAGAGCGACCAATGTCCCGGTCACTGTAAACGCGTCCGATGGCGCTCACACGATCTACGTCAACGAACAGCACCAGGGATCGGAGTGGGTGATGCTGGGAGTCTATTCGCTCGATTCCAGCAGCAGCGTCGCCATAAGCAACGCAGGAACGACCAGCACCGTGTCCGTGGACGCCGTTCGCTTTTCGCCCGCCACGACGACACCACCCCTTGCTCCCTCGGTGCCTGCCGCTCCGACTGGCGTCGCCAGTATCGGCACGCCCGATGCCGCTCAGGTCACGATCGGCTGGAACCCGGTCGATCTCGCCGACAGTTACAATATCCTGCGCGCCACAAGCCTCGCCGGACCATACACCGCAATCGCCACGCTGCTTCCGTCCAGTGTGCTTCGATACAACGACACGACTATCAGCCCCGGCACGACCTATTACTACGAGGTCGCAGGAGTGAACGACAGCGGACAAGGAACGGCATCCTCCCCCGTCCCGGCTATGGCCAGCACCATCGTGGATGACCTGGGCGCGACTACCGTCGGCAGCTGGACCTCATCCACATCCGCGGCAACTCTGTATTATGCCTCCGATTATCTGCAGGATGGCGACACCGGCTCGACGGGAGGCAAGAGCGTCACGTATACGCCCACTCTGCCTTTAACCGGGAACTACTATGTCCTCATGCGCTGGCCTGCTGGCTCCAACCGGGCCAGCAATGTGCCGATCGACATAAGCGCAAACGGCAGCACAACCACGATTAACTTCAACGAGCAGCAAGCCAACGATGTCTGGTGGGCCTGCCTGGGAAATTACAGCTTTCCAGCGGGCAGCTCATCGTACGTCAGGATTCGCAACGATGGCGCCGACGGATATGTCATTGCCGACGCTATCGAATTCGTTCCCAACCTGAGTGGAGGAAACTCCTGCCCCATGGAGACATCAAGCCTTCGCCCGCCCGCACTGCCAACGCATCGCGATCATAAGGACCAGGTGCCGACTCTGGCGCTGGTCACACCCGCAATATACACATCTGTCGATACGCACTAGATTGTCGCTCCTCCGGCGCCGCAATTTCCTCGGCGCCGGAGGGCGCTCTGTCAAGGAGAATAATGCCGATCATAGCCGGCCTGAAGATTGCAGCGCTCTTGTTCGTCTCCGCCATCGCAATTAAAGCACAGACACTGGAAGGCGTCTGGCAAACCACACAGGTCATGCAGGATGGAAATCACACCCGAACTGTCTACGTTTTTCGACGCGACGGCGATCGTCTGAGCGGGACGGTTGAAGTGCCTTGGGGCAATCTGCCAATCGAGGAAGGAGTGATTCATCAACGACAATTCTCTTTCCAGATTCATATGGGCAGCTCTCTCTGGAAATACGAGGGGCAGCTTACGCCGCAAGGGATGGAGATCGTTCTTCACGACCCTAACGCGCCTGCCGCACATCTGACCGCGGTTCGTTTGCCACGCGACCCCGGAACCGCCCCGCCAGCCGCGACCATGCCGGCGCTTCACATCGTGCCATCCAACAGCCTTGCGGCAACACCGCCGATGGGATGGAACAGCTGGAACTACTTTCAGGGCCACATCGACGATGCCACGGTGCGCAAGATCGCCGATGCGATGGTCAGCTCTGGCATGCGGGATGCCGGCTACGTCTATGTCAACGTCGACGATACCTGGCAGGGAGAGCGAGCCGCCAACGGCACGCTGCAACCGAACAAAAAATTTCCCGACATGAAGGCGCTGGCGGACTATGTTCACGCAAAGGGCCTGAAGCTTGGAATTTATTCTTCGCCGGGACCGGAGACCTGCGCCGGCTATCCGGGCAGCTATGAGCATGAGGAGCGGGATGCGCGCACCTTTGCAGCCTGGGGTATCGACTATCTGAAGTACGACTGGTGCAGCGCATTCCGTCTCTATCCCGACGCGCAAATGAGGGCCGTGTATCAGAAGATGGGCGATGCGCTGCAGGCCACGGGGCGACCGATCGTTTACAGCCTCTCTTCAGGCGGCAAGGAGAAAGTATGGACGTGGGGACGGCTCGCCGGCGCAAATCTGTGGCGAACCACCGACGACATCAGCGATAGCTGGCAGCGCGTCTCCGCAATCGGCTTCAGCCAGTCGGAATACGCGCCCTGGGCCGGGCCTGGGCACTGGAACGATCCGGACATGCTTGAGATCGGTAACGGCGGACTCACCGTGGACGAGTCGAGGACTCACATGACGCTCTGGGCCATGCTGGCCGCGCCTCTGATCACCGGCAACGACCTGAGGGCCATGACTGCCGAGACCGCCTCGATCCTGCTGAATCGCGAAGTTATCGCGATCGATCAGGATGGGCTCGGCAAACAGGGTCGGCTGATTCAGCGTCTTGGTGACATCGAGGTGTGGCGGCGGCCGCTTGCAAACGGAGATCAGGCCGTGGCCGTCTTCAACCGCTCCGGGCAGAGACAGAACACGCGCATCTCATGGCGTGCGGCGGGTTTTGCAAAGCCACCCGCGCTTCGTGATTTATGGAAGCATGCCTCCGTCGAGGATCCGTCGGATGAGTTTCCCGTCAGCATCCCGGCTCATGGAGTGCTTCTCTTCCGTGCCGGTGCCAAGAAGTGACGCGGCTATTCGACGCGGTAGCTGTGTCCCGGCTCCAATGCGAATTGATACGCGTGGCGCTCCCACGAACCCGGGACAGACTGCTTCGTCGCGCTGTCGATTACGTGCGGTGATTTCCAGTCCTTAACTGCAACTTCGACAACGGACAACTTCGCCGTGCCGTCTGTATGCAGTTCCGCGCGTGCATGGGCTGCCAGCGGATACACACGGACCACATCGCGTCCCTCGACCCGCTCGAGCACCACACCCGAGCCTCCGACGAAGAGCGGTGTCTTCTCGAACGGCATCGCGAAGTTGTGAAGCATGAGAGGGCCCTGGTAAATCTCCCCGCTGTCGTAGGCCATCCAACGCCCGCGCGGCAGGTAGACGTCCCTGCTCATCGCGGTCGCATAGTCGTTGCCGTAGAGTGGCACAGCGAGCAGAGCATCGCCGATCATCCACTCGTAGCCGTGGACATGGTCGTTCTCCCGGCCGTATACGGCGGGATCATCGGGGAAGGCGATCGGCAGCGGGGTCATTGGCCAGGGATAGCCGTCCTCCGCGAAGCGCGTTGCCTGGCTGTAGAGATAGGGCTGAAGACGCGCATGCATCTGGGCGGCCCTCAACATCACCCTGGCTACCTCGGGGTCGGGGAAGCTCCACGGCGGTTCTCCCATGGCCATACCACAATGGACAGCTGCCCATTGCGCAATACGCATCATGTACATCTGCATCGCGTGGGTGCGCGCGGTGGGAAACTTGCTTTCCGCGAAGGTGCCGCCGACGGTGGTTGGAAACAGCAACGGTGTTCCCGAATAGGCCAGAGCCAGCGAATTTACCGGTCCGCGATCCTGGTTCTGGTCATAGTTGAAGTCGTTGATCCGGATCAGATCGCCGTTCGATGCAAGATACCCGGTGCGCTCGATGACGTAAATGCCGTCGCGCATCAACGCATCGTTGATCGGATTCACCTTGTCATCGCGGGTATCGGCCACGGTGTATCCGTACAAATCTTCTTTGAAGCCATCGACGCCGGACTTCGTCCAGCGCTTTACCAGATCGAGATACCACGCGAGAGCGGCGGGATTGTGCGCGTCGAGCATGTAATACGGAGATTCAGGCCAGTCGCCATGATAGACCTCCGGGACTCCATTCCTCGAAAGGAAATAGCCGCGTTCGAAGCCCTGCTGGGTAAAGGGGCCTCCAATGACGAAACATATCCGCAGACCGAGCAATACTTTCATGCCTTCCTCATGGAAGTGCCGGAAAAGCCCTGCCGGGTCCGGATACTTTTCCGGATCGAAGAGGCCGAAGCTGGTGGTTGCGTGGAAAGGCTTCTCTTTCGGCCAGAATCCCGAACCGATCTCTGCCCACGTCAGGGGATAACCCTCCGCCCGGTAACGGTCGACATTCTCCTGCGATGTCTTCTGGCTCGTATTCCATCCCAGCGCGCCGAAGGCCTCCCAGCCTAATCCGAAAAGGGCAAACTTCGGGGGCAGCACGGGATAATGGTCGGCATTGCGGACGCGCAAAAACTCTTCATAGATCTGGTGCGGATCGCCAAAGAAGTAATTCATCTCTGTCTCCGGCTTTGCGCGAACCACTCCCTCTACGATCTCGCTGGCGCTGCTGTGCACGATCTTCTCGTTGGGATCGACCAGCACCACGGCTACCCCTTGCCGGGGATAGATAATGAAATTGCTGACGAACCTTACCAGCCCGCCATCGGCAAGCAGGTGGTCGTTCGAGAAGCCGGTGATGTCCGTGTCCAAATGGTTGTGCGTGATGCTGTCATCCCCCAGGCCATATCCGGGAGCGAGACCGGCGGTGAGGAATTCCAGCTTGTCGCCCGGACGCTTTGTACGCATCACCAGCTTCGCCCGGTGTGCCGTGAGTGTGATCTCGAGCGTGCCTTCCAGCCCGGAAGCAGTGGCAATCTTGAACCCGCATTCTCCGGAAGAACAGCCCGGCACCGGAGTGGCACGAACCGCCTCATCGCCCCACTCGATGCCGTGATTGGCGGCAGCCAGGACAGTGCGCCTCCCCGAATTAAAGGAGTAGCGAAGCGGGTCGAGTTCGACGTGCATGCTCACAGCGCCCGCATGCAGGTCGACCTTCTTCGCCTGTGCCAGGCCGGCGAAGGAGTGGAGCGCAGCCAGCATTCCTGCAATTAACAGCCGGTGGTTTTCTCTCATCGTCCTTGTATCCTCAATGCCCAGAGCAGGGCGCGCACAGGATGAATCCTGTGCGCGTGGATGACTTCGATGCCACTGATCTAGAAGACGATCTTGGCGCCCAGCTGAACCTGCCGGTTGTTGTTTACGGATGTCACTTCGCCAAAGGCGCCATTGGCATTCAGGCCGTTCGTTCCGGGACTGAATGATCCGTTGGGCATGGCGAAGTTAGGATGGTTGAGAACATCAAACGCTTCTATACGCAGCTGCAACGACATCTCGCGATAAAGCGAGGTCGTCTTGAAGAGCGACATATCGATGTCGTTATAGGCCGGCCCTCTCACATTGGGCAGCGTTCTCGGAACATCTCCGAAGGTGTAGAGCGGAGGATTGATGAACGCCTGCGTATTGAACCATTCGCGGATAGATGGGTTTGGAGGCTTTGCGCTCACACCCGGCACGAAGTTCGGCCGAGTAGCTTCATTATTGTTCGCGCCCTGAATAAGGATCGGAGTGCCGGTCTGAAAGGTGCCGATCCCGTTCACCTGCCACCCGCCTATCAGACCGTTCTGCCATCCACGCAGCTCGTTCGCGAAGTGTTTCCCTCGCCCGACCGGCAGATCGTAGGTCACCGCAATAGTGCCACGCTGTGACACATCGGCCGGATCCAGCCCGTACTCCGCCTCGCGGTCGAAGGGATTCTGATATCCATCACTGGCAACCAATGTCGTGTTGGCTCCAAAGCCCGTGGCCGAAGCAATACTGTCATCGAGCACTTTGCTCTTCGTGTAGGTCCCAAGAATCGTCAGGCTGTTGCTCATGTGCTTCTTGACCGTCACTTCAAGGGCGTCGCTGTGGAAGTTGCCGTCATGCGGATTGCGCACGTTGATTGAGGCATAGTAGGGATAGGCAAGAAGCGAACGTGCCAGTGAGATCGTCGGTCCACCGTAGGCTCCAGGCACTTTTCCGGCATAAGGATTGGCCACCTGGTTCTGCAGAGCCGTACCGAGATAAAAGTATTTCGGATTCAGAGCATCCATGTTGTAGTTGCCCGCGATCATGTGCGTTCCGTGATTGCCGACGTATGTACCTTCCACAACAATACCGCCCGGGACCGCTCGCTGAATGGAGAGGTTATATTGCTGTGACATGGGGATGTTGCCTTCGCTCTGATCCCAGGTGACATTCTGTCCTAGCTCCCCGTTCGATCCGAGATTCGCGCCTAACAGAGGCGATGGAGCATACGGAAGACCGGTGTAGAGCTGGAAAGCCGGATAGTTTCCATTCGCGGCTGCGTAAGACGTGCTCAGAGACGAATAGGCCGTGGTGCTTCCGAAAAAGAGCGTGTTGAATGTGCTCACGTAGTAAATGCCATAGCCGCCGCGCACGGATGTTTTTCCGTCGCCTGTGGCATCCCACGCGAATCCAATTCTCGGCCCGAAGTCGTGATAATCCTCGTCCCGGAAATTGCGCGGCTGCCCCGGAGCGCTGGCGTATTCCATGCGGCCGAGCAGCCCGGAGATCGGATCGACACCGTAGGGATTAAAGTTGCTGAGGCCATTGTCGGCTTCGACTGGCTGTTGCTGGTAATCGTAACGAAGGCCGAGGTTCAGGGTCAGCCGGTCGGTGATTTTCCAGTCGTCCTGGATAAATCCGCTGGCGATGTAATTACGCTCCGCTTCGTAACCATTGACCGAAGCAATCCCCGAGCTGACATCCCCAAGATAGAAGCTTGCATATCCGCTGCCCGTCCCACCCGGGGCCAGGGGATTCCCTGTCAGCCCCGAGCTGAAGTTATATTGCACCGGCGGATTGAAGGTCTGGAAATTGTTTCCCCGGTTCCACTGCCAGTCGACGCCGAACTTGAAAGTGTGGCGCCCCTTGAGCCAGGTGACAATATCGATGATCTGGGGATTGGTGACGGCACGAACTCCGGCCGTCGTCTGAAAACTCGGCTCCCCGTTGCCGGAGATCTGCGGAAATGTCTGGCTGGGCACGATGCCGGGCAGTCCTAGTTTCTGCGGCCATCCTCCATTGAAACTCGGCGTCGCGAACTGGAAATAGGTCCGGTTCACGGCAAGCCGCAGTTCATTGATAAGGCGTGGGGAAAGGGTATAAGTGTCCGCAAAGATCGCGCTCTGGCTCGTGGTCGTGTCATCCCGCAGCGCGATGATGGGATTGGTATAGATCGACGTGCCGCCGTTATCGGTAAAGAACTGATAGAACGAGTAGCGGCCGAACATGGCATTCTTGTCGCTGAGCTTGGCATCGAGACGGCCGGTGGCCTGCTTCATCCAGCGATGGTTCGACGCTGTCGTAATGTAGTTGTTCGAGTTCGTAATCTGGTCGGTGGCGTTCGGTGAGACACGGTTGGGCAGCGGATAATACGCCTGGATCGCTTTCGCAACAGAATCTTCGTCCATAGGAATCTTGTTCCCGGGAAATTGCGAGCGCGTGTATCCATTCGTGGTGCCGCAAAGCGCGACGGTGCAGGCCTGTGTGGTGGATGGATCGTAAATCGGAATCAGCTTTCCGTTCGTACCGAAGGTTTGAGAGAAATCCCCCGTCCGCTGAAGCGAAGTCGGCACCGTCCCGATCTGTACCTGTGGGACGTTGTAGTTAAACTGCTCATAATTCCCGAAGAAGAAAAGCCGGTCCTGCCGGATCGGGCCGCCAAGCGCGCCGCCAAACTGGTTGTAGCGGAGCGCAGGTTTTGGAGATCCAGGAGTCAGAAAGAAGTTGCGCGCATCGAAGACATCATTTCGCAGGAACTCGTAGCCGGTTCCGTGATACCGGTCGGTGCCTGAGCGGGTGGACATATTCACCACGCCGCCGGCGGTAAAACCGTACTCGGCGGACAAAGTGCCCGAGAGCACCACGAACTCCTGGATCGCATCGACAGTCGGATTGATACTGAGCTCGCCCGTGTAGCTCTGAAGATTGTTGGCGCCGTCGAGAAGGTTGCCGTTCGCTCCTGAAGGGCTGCCATTGATGCTGATGTTGCTGAGAATCTCGCCGCGGTCTGCAAATCCAGACTGATTGCCCGGCTGAAGCGAGCGGACCCCGGGCGTAAGAAGAACCAGGGCCAGCGCGTTCCGGCCGTTCAGGGGCAGCTCTTCGATCTGGCGCTGTTCAATGACAGCACCGAGCGATGGATTGGCCAGATCCATGGCCGGCGGCTCGGCGGTCACTGTCACTTCTACCGATACCGAGCCGGGATCAAGCCGCAGATTCAACTGCATGGCTCCGCCAATCTGAAGCACCACCCCCTTCTGCACAGTGCGCTTGAATCCGGGATGCGTGACCGCGACGGTGTAGTTGCCGCCATGGAGGGATGGCGCCGCGAATACACCTTCTCCGTCGGTTACGACCTGGGTGATGACTCCGGTATCAGTGTCTGTGATGGTGACGCCTGCGGCCGCGACCACCGCCCCCGACGAATCGCGCACCGTGCCGGAAATCGTGCCGCCAACATCCTGAGCCCAGCCTGCGGTGCAGATCAGAAGAGAAACAAGGAATGCAGCTATCCGTGTAATCCGGATTCTGTTGCGAGTCCGTTCGTTCACCACCAGCCTCCAAGCCTCTATTGAGGCGGGGCCAACTTTAAAGAACCAGAACTGTGCATGTCAAGTCTGATATTTTAGATTTTTTGTTTAATGTATTTCTAGTTGTCAGCCGGGAAGAGACGTTATACAGTAGCTTCTGCGGAATTTCTTCACGACCCGGAGTTTGTTTTATGGCCAAGCTGACCAAAGTTAAACTCGAACGCGCCAGCGATGCAGTCTTTCAAATCCTCCGTGAGAGTATTCTCGACCAGACCTTTCTGCCTGGGGAACGGCTAAACGTCAAGCTTCTCACCGAAAAACTCGAGGTCAGCCTTACCCCGGTCAAAGATGCCATCAATCGCCTGGCCCAGGAAGGGTTCATCGAACTGCGGCCGCGCAGCGGCACGTTTGTCGCCCGCCTTTCCCCGAAAGATGTCGAGGAGACTCTCGCGATTCGTCGCGCGCTGGAATGGCTGGCCGCAGAAACCGCAGTCAAGAACATGACCGACGGCGTATTCAACGAGCTCCGTGAGCTGGTGCGCATCCTCGAGCAGCCGGTCTCCACGGACCGCGAGCGGCAACTCCATGAGCGTAAAAATCTGGAGTTCCATCAGCGCTTGATCGAGCTGGCCGGCAATCGCAAGATGCTCGAGATTTACAACGGCCTCAATGCCCATGTGAAGATCGCCCGCGTTCACTACACCCACGAAGGCTGGTCGAAACGGCTGCAGGACGAAGCCAGAGAACATCGTGCCATTCTCGAGGCGCTCGAGGCCAGGAGTGTCCGGGCTCTCCAGCGCGCTCTGAACGATCACATTCAACGGGCATCGGAATCGCTGGTGCGCGAACTGTCCGGAAAATAAACCTCTCTGGTTAAGATCATTGGACCCGACTTCCATCGCCGCGATTGAGGCTCACAACATTCGCATCCCGCGTGATCACGCCACGGTGCAAGGGGGCGCTGGATCTCCAGCAGAGCTGGGCAGACGCGCGGGAAGCATGTACTCGATCCCCAGAACCTACAACACCGTTTACTCGAGCTGCCTCGAAACCACGATCGTGAAGGTAACTGCAGAAGACGGCACAGTGGGATGGGGCGAGGCACAGGCTCCGGTTCTTCCCGAAGTTGCCGAAACTATTATCAATCGCCTCTTCGCGCCATTGCTTTGCGGAGGAACCATTGCTCCGCTCGCGGTGCAACAAACCCTGTATGAGGCGATGCGCGCTCGCGGCCACTTCGGCGGATTCTATGTCGACGCGATGAGCGCCATCGATTGCGCCTTGTGGGATATCGCCGGAAAACGTGCCGGCGTGCCGGTCTACCATCTGCTGGGAGGGCCGGTGCGGGAGAAGATTCCCGTATATATCTCCGGCCTCGTGGGTCAGAGCATTGAACAGCAACTTGCCGATGCGCGCCAGTATGTTTCCGCGGGCTACCGAAGCTTCAAGGTCTTTGCCCCCGGGCCGGCAGATCAATGCGTAGAGCTTGTGCGCCGTCTTCGCGAAGAGTTTCATGACAGCATTGAGATCTTTGTCGACGCACTGTGGCGTCTCGACGAACATGGTGCGCTTCAACTAGCCGAATCCCTGGCGACACATGGTGTGGGCTGGCTGGAATCGCCGCTGGCCCCGGAGGATATTGAAGGTCATCGCAGACTTGCCGAGCGCTCCCCCGTTCCTATTGCCGCCGGTGAGTGTTACCGCACCCGGTTTGAGTGCCTGCCCTGGCTGAAGCGGCGCGCAGTACATTTGCTGCAACCCGACATCGGGCGCAGCGGCATTTCGGAAGGGCTGGCCATCGCGTCCCTCGCCGCGGCCTTCAGCACGCCGGTCTCGATCCATCTCAGCATCGCTCTTGGTCCGCAGATCGCCGCGGCCGTGCATGCGGCCGCCGCCATGCCGAACCTGCGGTACTGCGAGCTCAATCCTCACGTCCTGAAGGTGGCCGCAACTGGCTGGGAGCTTGCCGGATACCCCACCGCCGATGGTTTTTCGCTGCCCGTATTTCCCGGCCTTGGCGCAGAGCCAAAGCCGGAATTCATCGACCAGTTTTTGCGCTGACTGGCATTGCGAAGGAGTTTTCCCGTGCATTCAATCAAAGGTATTCTTCCCATCGTCAACACCACTTTCCATCCGGACGGCTCTCTCGATCTGGAAAGCCAGGCCCGGCTCGTATGCCACCTCCTCGAACAGGGAGTACATGGTCTTGCGCTTTTCGGGAATGCCAGCGAGGGCTACACGCTCTCCGATGATGAGCGCACCACGATTCTCCGGGCAGTGATTGCCGAGGTGGCGGGACGCATTCCTGTGATTGTGAGCACGGGCCATACCGGCACCGACCAGGCGGTCCAGCAGAGCGTGCGCGCGATGCAGATGGGAGCCGATGCGCTGATGATTCTTCCGCCTTATCTGCTCAAGCCCGACGCGCAGGGCGCCTTTGAATACTTCGAAGCCATCTCCAATGCCGTGGATATTCCCATCGTGGTGCAGGACGCTCCGCTGATGACACAGGTTCCGATGCCGGTACCACTGCTCGCCCGCATGGGGAAGGAGTTGCAGAACGTGGCGTATGCCAAGATCGAGGCGCCTCCCACCGCACCGAAGATCGGTGAGTTGGTGCGTCAGGCGAACGGAGAGATGATGGCGCTCGGCGGATTGAACGGCCAGTTTTTTATCGAGGAGTTGGACCGCGGCGCTCTGGGCACCATGCCCGGATCCGATCTCTGCGACATCTTTGTGAAGATCTGGAATCTTTATCACGACGGTGAGCGTTCACTGGCACGGCAGGAGTTCTGCCGCGTACTGCCGCTGCTACGTTATGAGCTGCAACCGGGCCTCGGAGTTTCGGTGATGAAGCACAACCTGGTCCGGCAAGGAATCATCTCCTGCGCCCGCGTGCGTCATCCCACCCGCACCATTGACGCGTTCGCCGTAAACGAAATCAAAGAACTATGGGAAGAGGTTCATGCGATCGCCCCACAAAAAGCATTAGCGTAAGGTCGCATGCACTGGCGTCCGCTTCAAAACGGGCGGCCGCCGCTGGATCCTCTTCACAGCCGATCGCGCTTGATCTTGCGGCTCGGCCGTCTCAGGCATAACCCGCACGGTGTGACGTAATGGGAGTAACCATGAAGTCCGAAGAGATGCCGGTCGGAAGAGGCCTTAGCCTCGACTTGCCTGTTACTGCCAGCCGCCGCCGAGAGCGCTATAGAGTTGGACGAGAGTGAGTGCTTCCCCTTGTTGGGCAGCGACGAGAGTCAACTGCGCTGCGTACAGATTGGAGTCATTCGTCAGGACCTCGAGGTATGAAGTCGATCCTCCTTGATAGCGAAGGCGTGCCAGCCGCGTCGCGTCCTGGGCTGCTGCGACGAGCTTCTCCTGTTGCTCGCGGTAGGCGCGCTGCTTGTTCACTGCAATGAGCGCGTTTGAGACATCGCGGAAAGCTCCGGCAATGGTCTTCTGATAATTGAGAACCATCTCCTTCTGGGTTTCCTTGGCGAGGTTGAGTTGCCCGCGAAGTTTGCCTCCCTCGAAGATAGGCTGCGTCAGCGTGCCGAGACCATAGATGGTCTTGCCGGAAGGATCAAAGATACTCGACAACGAGTCGCCACCTACGCCCCCGGAGCCAGAGATGGAGAGATTAGGAAAGAACTGTGCGCGTGCGACGCCAATCTGGGCGTTGGCGGCGATCAGCGTCTGTTCCGCCTGCTGAATGTCGGGCCGGCGTTCTAGCAATTGCGAGGGAATGCCGGTGGGCAAGTCCTGCGGCGGTGGCGTGAGTGCGTTGGGTGCGGTATGGGCGATCGGTCCGGGATTCGTGCCGAGCAACAAGTTCAAAGCATTTTCCTGCTGTTGAATCTGTTCCTCCAGCTGCGGCACTTCCGAGGTCGCAGCGTAGAGCAGCTGTTCTGCCTGACGCACATCCGAAAGGGGAACGGAGCCGCCGCTCTCAAGTGTCCTGGTGAGATCGACGGAATCCTGGCGCACCTTCAAGGTCTGCTTGGTGATCTCCAACTGTCGGTCGAGCGCTCGAAGCTGAAGGTAGGTTGTGACGACCTGCTGTACGAGTGTCAGGCGAACAGCGCGTTGCGCCCAGCTTTGCGCCAGGAGTTGGGCCCGCGCTGCTTCAGTCTGTCTGCGATAGAGCCCCCAGAAGTCTGGCGTCCACGCGGCGCTGAGATTGAAGCTGCCTTCAACCAGCGGATTCGGAATGTTGCTGCCGACGCTGCTGGGTATGGTGGCTCCGATGCCCGTTCCTCCCACTGTGAGGGTTGGAAATTCCTGCGATCGAGTGATCTTGACCTGGGCCTGTTGTTCGAGCACTCGCTGCGCGGCGATGCGGACGTCGTAGTTATTTTTAAGCGCGGTGCGGATCAGTGCCTGGAGTTCCGGCTCACGAAAGACCTGCGACCACTGTTCGACGCCAAGCGAATTCTGCGCGTCGCCGGCAACTGCTGCTTCATCGGCGCCGCGATAGGCAGGCGGTGCAGGATAGGATGGGCGCCTGTAATTCGGACCCACGTTGCATCCGGCGACGCCCGCAATGAGGAAGCCCGTGAAAGATGTAGCGTAAATGGCTTTGAGCAGGGTCGCAGATTTCGTCATGCCTGATCTCCTTGCGTCGCGGGCTGCGCATGGGCGCCCGATGCTCTACTGCCGCCGCTCGGGCCGCAGTCATGCAACGAGTCCATCGTCGTTCCCTTGCCGCCCCTGGCGAAGCGATGCGAGAGATACTCGACGACCGAGAACGTGACTGGAATGAAGATCAGTCCAAGGGCGGTCGACAGGAACATACCACCGACAACGACGGTTCCGAGAATGCGGCGGGAAGCCGCACCCGCACCGGTCGCAGTCCACAGCGGCAGGCATCCGAAGATAAAGGCCAGAGCCGTCATTACGATCGGCCGGAAGCGCAAACGCGCGGCATTCAGCGCCGCCTCACAGATACTTTGACCGCTTTCGTAGTTCAGCTTCGCGAACTCGACGATGAGAATGGCGTTCTTGGCTGAGAGGCCGATCAGCATGACCAGGCCGACGGTGGCAAAGATGTCGTTTTCAAGCGACCGGATATGGAGGGCGGCATATCCGCCGAGGATAGCAACCGGTGTGCTGAGCAGCACGCTGAAAGGCAGCGTCCAGCTTTCATAAAGAGCCGCCAGAATCAGAAAGACAAAGAGCAGAGAGAGCCCGAAGACCGCCCACGAAGGAACGCCTTTCTCGGCCTGCTGCTCCTGGAAGGACATGCCGGAATAATCGAAACCGGCGCCTGCAGGCATGGTCTTCCTGAAGGTTTCCTCAAGCGCGGCCCGTACCTGTCCCGAGCTGTAACCGGGCGCGCCGGTGATGTTGAGCTGAGCAGCGTTGTATTCGTTGAAGCGATAAATGAACTCAGGGCCTGTGGTCTGCGTCACATGCACGAGCGATGAGAGTGGGACCTGACTGCCGTTTGCACTTCGCACATAGAACTGGCTGATGTTCTTGATATCTCGGCGCGAAGTGCCCTCGGCTTCGACGTAGGTCTGCCACTGCCTTCCAAACCGATTGAAGTAATTGACGAGATAGCCGCCCATGAATGTAGACATCGTGGTGTAAACATCAGAGAGAGATACCTGCTGCTGCAGAACTTTCTCCTGGTCGACCGCGGCATAAAGCTGGGGCACAGCCGGCTCGAACGACGGGACCGCTGCTCCAATCTCCGGCCGCTGCTTGAGTGCACCAAGAAATGTCATGACGTTCTTGGTAAGGGTCATCGGATCATCGGAACCGGAGCGGTCTTCGAGGATCATGGTGACACCGCCGGATGTTCCGATGCCTGGAATCGAAGGTGGAGGAAAGGCGAAGGCAATGCCGTCAGGATCGGCGCCGAGCTGCTTTTGAAGATTGGCCTGAATGTATTCAAGCTGCTCCTTCTTGCTCTTTCGCATCTCCCACGGCTTCAGTGCGACGAAGAAGAAGCCGGCGTTCGTGCTTTGCACCTGAGTCAGCAGGGAGAAGTTGGTGACAGCGATCACACCCTGTATTCCTGGTGTTTTCAGCAGCGCGGCCGTGATCTTTTGTTGCGCCGCATCCGTGCGCTGTGCCGAGGCTCCATCGGGCAGTTGCAATGCCAGGAACATGTACCCCTGGTCCTCGGTCGGAAGGAAACCCGTCGGCAGCTTCGCACCCAGGAAGACCGCGGCAACGGCAACAAGTACGAGACCAAGCATGGCGACCGAGGATTTGTGGATGAGCACACTGGAGGTATGAACAAAACTATCCGTGGTGCGGCCAAAGAATTTATTGAAGAGTCCGTAAGCTCTACCCAGTAGGCCTTTCTTTGCCTCTTTATCCTTCGGCTTAAGCAGCAGCGACGCTAACGCGGGAGACAACGTTAGCGCATTGAAAGCTGAAATGAGCACCGAGATCGCGATGGTTACCGCGAACTGCTGATACATTCTGCCGGTGATGCCTGGTATGAACGCTGTGGGAATGAAGACCGCGGCCAGGATGAGGGCAATCGCCACCACCGGGCCGCCAACCTCTTCCATGGCTTTGATGGTTGCGGCGGTGGGTTCCATCCCCTCTTCGATATGGTGCTCGACCGCCTCTACGACGATGATGGCGTCGTCGACGACTAGACCGATCGCAAGTACAAGGCCGAACAGCGAGAGCGTGTTGATTGAAAAGCCGAGCGCCGGGAAGATGATGAAGGTACCGATGAGCGAAACCGGCACGGCAAGCAGTGGGATGAGTGTGGCGCGCCAGCCCTGAAGAAAGATGAAGACGACGATGACGACGAGTCCGAGCGCTTCAAGCAGCGTGAGAACAATTTCGTGGATACCGGCGGTGACGGCCTTAGTGGTATCGAGCGGAATGTCATACGAGATGCCGGCGGGGAAGGTGGCAGAAAGCTCCTTCACGCGCGCGGTGACTGCGGCGGCGGTTTCTACTGCATTCGAGCCGGGAAGCTGATAAATCGCCATGACGCCGGACGGCGCTTGATTGTAGCGGCCGGAGATGCCATAGGCCTGATCGCCGAGCTCTATGCGTGCAATGTCGCTGAGATGCAGGATGGAACCGTCGGCGTTGGCGCGAACGATGATCCTGCCAAACTCTTCCGGCGTGACGAGGCGTCCCTGCGTGCGAACCGTGTAAGTGAACTGCTGCCCCTTGGGAATAGGTTCGCCGCCGATCTGGCCGGCGGGATTTACGTTGTTCTGAGTCTGGATGGCGGCGATGACTTCCGGAGCGGTAACGCCCAATTGCGCCATCTTGTCAGGATTCACCCACACGCGCAGGGCATACTGACCACCAAAGGTCTGAACGCGGGAGACTCCCTTGACGCGCGCTATCTGATCCTGGAGGTTGATGATGGCATAGTTGGTGAGAAAATCCTGACTCAGTTTGCCCCCGGGAGAGTTAACGGCGACGAGCATGAGGGGTGACGTGAGCGCCTTCTGCACCGTCAAGCCGGCGGTTGTGACCTGAGATGGCAGTTGCGCCTGCGCCTGATCGACGCGCAGCTGCGCGAGCACTTGATCGATATCAGGATTCGTCTTGACATCGAAGTCTACAAAGAGCTGAACGACGCCGTTGTTCGCGCTGACCGAGTCCATGTAGATCATGTTGTCGACACCGTTCATCTGCTGTTCGATCGGAGTCGCAACGGCCTGGGTCAGGGTTTTGGCGTCAGCGCCCGGATACGTAGCAGTGACCAGGATTTCAGGCGGAACAATGTCAGGAAACTGCGAGGTCGGGAGTATGAACATCGACACCGTACCGAGAATGACGGTAATGATGGCGATGACGATGGCAACGATCGGACGGCGGATAAAGAATTTCGACATCGACTCCTACCTCCCTGCCGAGTTGTTCGCCGTCTCAGCGGGAGCAGCGGTGTCTGGACTGCGATGCGGGCTGACCGGAGCGCCCTCGCGGAGCTTCTGCAAATTGTCGATGATGACCAGTGCTCCTGCTGAAACGCCGGAATCGACGAGCCAGTTCGTACCCACCTGGGTATTCAACTGCACCGTGGCGAGGTGGGCTTTGCCGTCTGCGCCGGCGAGGTAGATCTGGTGCAGACCCTGGAAGTCTTGTACGGCTACCTGAGGAATGAGCAATGCATTGCGGCGGATCTCGGTGTCCGCCTTGACTCGACCGAACTGGCCCGGGCGTAGAACATTTCCGGGATTCGGGAACGCGGCCGCAATGCGGATCGCGCCCGTCTGCGGATTCATCTGACGATCGACCCATACGATGTGGCCTTTCTCTGGAAAGACTTCACCATTGGCAAGTGTGAGCTTCAGCGGAATCGCGGATGCATTCTTGAGCAGGTCTCCGTGACCTTGTCTGGCGCGCTGAGTGAGTGCGAGATATTCGGAGTCGCTGATGGAGAAATAAGCCTTGATCGGATTGAGCTGCGAAACGGCGGTGAGCACCGACTGGGTGTTAACCAGATTGCCGACCTGCGTCGTCGCCTGGCCGGCAACCCCCGTAATGAGCGAGCGAACATAGGTGAAACCAAGATTCAGTTTCGCATTTTCAACGGCGGCGTCTGCAGCAGCAACCGATGCCTGCGCCGAGGTCACGGCCGCCTCGGCTTGGGCCTTCTGCTGCGTCTCATTGTCCAGCTGGCTCTGAGAAATAGCGCGGGCTTTGGTAAGCGGTGTATCGCGGATTACATTGATCACGGCGAGGCCCAGTTGCGCCTGCGCTTGTTCCACCTGCCCTTTGGCCTGGGCGAGTTGACCGTTCGCCTGATCCAGCGCAGCTTGAAATGGCCGCGGATCGATTTCAAAGAGAACCTGCCCCTTTGTTACCTGAGCGCCCTCGTGATAGTCCTGCTTGATGAGGTAGCCATTCGCCTGAGGTTGAATTTGTGCATTCACATATCCGTCGAGAGTTCCTACCCACTCGCCCGTGATCGGCACCTCCGTGGGCTTAACCTCGACCACCGTCACTGGCATCGCGGTTGGCGGTCCAGCGGGCACCGCTTTCTTGCTGCAGCCTGAGGTAAGTCCCGTGCCAATGAGCAGAACACCCGCCGCTCGAGCAAAGCTTATGATCGGACGGATGGATGCTCCTCCGTATCTGCGCTGTTCCATTGTTTTCTCCGTGGAACTTTTAGTTGTTACTTTCGGCTCACATTCCGAATCAAATGCGTGCCCAAGAACAAATACGTGCATGTATGTTTATTGTCAGACGCGGTGAAACGATTGACTGATTCAAAAAAATACGCCAGGCAATCTAATACCGCTTTCCACAAGCAAAAGCGTGGACTGATTACGCGAGAGGAGCTTCTTCTTTCGGCCAGAGAGATTTTCGCGCGCGACGGCTTCGAACATGCCCGCCTGGAAGACATCGCATCGAATATCGGGAAAACGCGAGGCGCTCTTTACGACAATTTCAAGAACAAGGAAGCTGTTTTCTTTGCGATCTTTGAGCAAAACATAGAGCGGGACAGACAAGAGCTGGCAGCGCTGCTCTCCCGAGCCCCAACCCTAGACAAGAAAATTCAGGCCTTGGTGAAATACCTTGTCGGCGTGGGTCAGGATCGGGAGCGCATGCTCTTGAATCTGGAGTTCAAACTCTACGCCGTTCGGCATCCGCGAAAACGCCGACAATTCGCCGATCTGCACGATGCAATATGCCTGCAGGTATCCTCCTCTCCTGAACTTAGCCGGCTCCTGCAACAACTCGGCTGGCAGACCCCACGGGCGAAAAGAATCGGTTGCCTTGCCATCAGCGGAATTGTCGATGGACTCGCTCTCAGCCATCTCTTCGACACAGAGACGTTGGACAGGTGCGAACTCACACGCCATCTGAAACTCTCCTTAGGGGAAATACTTCAGGAGAGAAAGACTCTTCAGACCAGGTGAATGTTCCAAACAGGATCGTAACCCGGTCGCCACCTTGAGGTAGGTGACTTGCGGCCCGATTGCCGCGACGATTCCGGCGCCTTCACCTCCAATGACAATGGGAGGCGTCGGATTTAGAAAGCACACTCCGTTCGCTAAAAGGAGGTCGCTGTAGTCAATGGGCATTTTCTTGTGCGACTCCGTGAACACGGGTTCCTTCCTGAAGCATAGGCTGCGAGATACCGAACCTTCTCATCTTGGCAAGCAGCGTGGTCGTTTCAGTCCCAGTTTCGCCGCTGCGCCGCGCGTCGACCTGCTCACAAGCTTCGCCACGAAGCAACTCACGGCTGTCTAGCGGATGTACGCGGAATTGCTGTCTAAGCCGGATACCGTCTAACGGAACCTGCCCTGATGTCTATGGGCGGTGATCAAAAGCGCCACAAGAGAATTTGTGAGGATTCGAACTCAAATCAGGCTTCAAGAACCAAATAAGCCTGATGATCGTTGCTGAGATTCGTATTGCCTTTCGAAGCGGGGTTGCCCCTTGCGCGTCCCAGCGACACACATTTTCTTTAGAGCAGACCTGAAACGACGTACGCAGCGTTACATTCTGTTACCTATCTTTACAAGCGGAACGGGCAGCATGGTTGACCTCAAACAACCTGGGGCATGGAGAAGTGGAAAGCACAGTACGCTTCCCACTTCCCCACACCCCCGACGACGGCTATCTAACAACATCGATGACTGCGCTACACTAACTATCTCGCTGGTCCTTTAGGGCGTGTTCACACTAATCTTAAGGCTTCGACGATGAGGACGAAGTAGAGGAAAGCTGTGAAGACGCCCTAGTCAAGGCACGCGCAATGGCCCGTTCGGCAAGAGGCTCCATGAGCGCGTAGCCCTTCTTAGTGGGATGGACGCCATCACGCGAGAGTCCTGGCAACATTGCACCTTTACTGTCCGCCATGGGGTTGTAATAGTCGAGATAGACATATCCACTTTTGTCGCAGTAGCTACGCAACCATTGATTCAATTCGCGGATCTCCTCGACCGGCTGCACCCCGGGCCTCCATGGATAGCTGTATGCGGGAGTGATCGACGCAAATACGACCTTGATGCCAGCCTGACTGGCGATTGCTGCCATCGACATCCAATTGTCCTCGATCATTTCCGGCGTCGATGGACCGGTGTTCCCAGCGACATCATTGGTGCCGGCCAGAATGACCACGACTGCTGGATGCAACCGGACAACATCCTGCTGGAAACGCACCAACATCTGCGGAATAGTCTGGCCGCTTATGCCTCGGTTCACGTATGGTTTCCCCGGGAAAAACGAATCTGCCGGATCGGCGCGACCCCAAAAATCGGTAATCGAATCGCCCATAAACACGACTCGTGGTTGTTTCGGATCGGGTGGCGGCAAGGTCGCGTTTTCATCCCTGTATCGCTTCAGATCTGCCCAGTCTGCCAACTGTGCCTGCATATGCTGTATCTGATCGGCTTGGGCGGATTCTGCCTTTGACTGCCCACAAGTCGGGGTCACGGCGGCCGGTACGGAAGGGGTCTGGGCCCAAAGATTCGCGACACACAGGAGTGCGGCGCCACACCAAACTGCAGATCTCATTCGCTGATCCTTTTCTCCTCGTAGATTAATCGGTCAAACTTTCTTGTCACGGAAAACGCCTCGGGTCTTGAATCGTCGCTCATCGCGTATCCAGTCGCAGCATGGCATCAACGGCGCTCTTGTTTTCAACTCTGTCCAATATCGTGCCCCGAACGTCATCCTCATTCAATACATGCTCATCACTGGATATCACTTCCTTCGGCCAATGCCGGAATGCCATGCGTTAACGCGGGCGGAGTATGGGTGATGAGTGTGCGCGTGAGCACAATGGCGGGAACCTGAAGCAACCCGACTGCCAGCAACGCATACCGCAGGGCGATCGTTTCGGACAGAAACCACGCTACCAGCAGAAACAGCAGGCACCCTGATACGCGTCCGAGAAGCGTGCCTATCTCATGATTGAAGACATAGGCGTATAAGGCCCTCTTCTCAAATCCCGAGACCACATCCACGACCCGAAACTGCATTGGATAATAACCGAGATCGATCAGCGGCTTGGCTATCAAGAGGCGCATCATAAACACAACTACACCTGATGCATCGAACCGCCACGCGTTCGCGATCGATCCTGCACAAAAGAGAAGAATCCCGCTGGCAAAGACCCAAACCCGATGTCCAGGATGGCTTACGCGACCGATCGCATAGAGGCACACCGCCGCGACACAGCTTCCAATCGCTTCCACGTTTCCCAATGCTCGTTCATGTCCAACGAGTCGCAAGACGAGCAACGCGGGAGCTGTAACGATATATCCCTGTCCCGGTCTCTTCAGAATGGCCAGTGCCAATAGCCTGTACCAGAGAGGATGAAATCTGAGATATAGGAATGGTTCTGCCAGCGGATGATAGAACTTCGTAAGCAACATCACGCTCGCGGCCGCAACGGTCAAGATGGAGTGCCCGGCTTGAACTGTACCAGTTGGTAAGAGAGAGACTGGACGAGGTGAAGGGCCTGGAAATTCAGTACCGGCTAGAGGGTTAGTTCTCGGCCTGTTTTTGATTCAGTCAGCGCGGCTAGCCGCGTACTGGCTGGCGAACTCGCAGGTGTCCTGTCAGCCAGGGCCCTGTGAGGACGACTCACATTGTATTCCTGCCGCCAGGCTTCGATCAGCAGCGTTGCTTCGGGCAAGGATCTGGAACCAGTTGGCGTCCAGACACTCTGCCCGGAAGGTTCCATTGAACGACTCGCAGAAGGCGTTGTCCGTAGGCTTGCCCGGCCGGGAGAAGTCGATCTTCACTCCATTGCGATACGCCCACAGATCCATCGTCTGACCGGTGAACTCCGCGCCATTGTCACAGAACAAGACTTGGGGCACACCGCGTTCGAGTATCAACCGATTCAGAACACGCGCCACGTCGTCTCCTCTCAAGCTCTGGCCGGCTTCGATGGCCACGCTTTCCCGCGTGTAGACATCGACGATGGTCAGCGAACGGAACCGGATACCGTCCTGCAGCTGGTCCGCCACGAAGTCCATGCTCCATGCCTCATCCGGCGCGGTAGGCTTGACCTTTTCTTCGCGCAGACGAGCCGCCTTGCGCTTGCCAGCCGGCTTCATACGCTTCAGCGCTGCCGGGGCACTTCTCGAAGGTTGGGGGATGGCAGATCCCGAGGTTGCGGCGGCGCTCACGGAGCGCGCAGCACGCACGGACGCAGCTGAAATTGGTCAATACCTCCCCGAAATCCTGGGCGACCCGGCGGTGGCCGGGGCTCGTCTGTTCGATCTCCTTAAAGCAGACGAATCGAGGCGGCTTGATTTCATCATCCAGGGCATCGCGAAGCTGAAGCCCTTGGAGAACGAGGCCGAGATTGTGGGTGCTGCGCTTCAGCGATTGAAAGATCCAGACACGTTTTCGATGGACAGCTTTCTGGGCACACTGATCCTTACTTTCCCGGAGGACGAAAGGGTGAAGGCCTTGGCTCGCCAGTCTCTGACTTCGCCTTATCCGGCACTGGGAGCCATGGTGGAGGCATATGCTTCCTACGAGCAATTCCGTATCGAGCTGGGTCAAACGATCACGCCCCTGCCCGTTCATTTGCGCTATCAGATTGTTTCCGATCTTCCCTTGTTCTCAGACAAGGGTTTCGCCATCGAGGTCCTGAAGGATTGGGATACGGAACGCAACGGCGAAGTAAAGACTCAGGCTTCCATCCAATACCACACTCTCCTGCTCCCGGCAGCCGAGCAGACCGCGGCCGCTCTCGAAAAACTCGACAGGATGCTTCCTTGCTATGGCCCAGATCACGAGGATCGTAGGTAAGCCGCTGCGTCAGGGCTTATCGTCCTCAAGCAATTGCATCGAGTCGTAGGAAGGATCAAAGGAATCGGTCACGTGGGACAGCCTGTCAATATCCCTGTAACGGAGGGCCGGCGACAGAATCGAGTATTCCTGAATCTTCTCGGTACTGAGTGGCCATACATCAAGCAGGCCCTCAACGGCGATCTATCAGTCCTGACCAACAGAATCGGCCCAAACGATCTGTGGGAACGGCTTGCGGTCGTGGCGGCAGATCATCCCGCTTTGACGAGGGACATCGTGGAACAAGCAGAAACAGATCCCGGGCTGCGCAGATCATCACAATTCCTCGCGCTGCTCGGCCGTCTGGAACCGAAATCTGAAAATCTCGTGCGTGCCTGCTTAGCCGTAATCGACGATCGCGACAGCAATTGGCATGGCTGGTATGACGCAACCGAAACTGCCGCAAGTATCCTCGCAGAGCAGTTCCGAGGCGATCCGGCCATGGAGGCCCGCCTCTTATCATTGGCGGAGGCGAATCGAATCCGGTTAGGCGTAATCATGACGTTGTCCCTCGGCTGGAGACAGAATCAGCTCCTGAGGCAGATCGAGTTCCATCGTCGAGATTCAGAGATTGGGAGCGCAGAGCTATATACGAAATATGCGTGCATATCATCTGAGAGGCTTGCGGGTTCCTTGGAACGCGACCTTGTATGGGCGCAGCACAATGGTTTTCATGCCGAAAGCATTGTTCGGCCGCTCGTCGCACGGTTCAAAGACGACCCACAGACAACCGAGGCGATTTCAGCAATGCTGTTTAAGACAACGAATCCGAGTGTGAAAGCAAGCTTTTGCAAACTGTTGGCTGTCAGTGGCAGCTTTACACCGGAACGAGATTCGTGGTCTCGCGAAGAACTCAAACGGCAAATTGTTCCAGAAATTCCTGAGCTGGGATACGACATTCTCACTCGATCGACAAGAGCGGTCAGCCTATGTCTGCTTGAATCCTTGGGCGAGGCGACGACGTCTGACGGCTCCCGTGCGGCAGACCTCACAAGCGATTAGTATGCTTTGGTCGTGTCTTCAGACAGAGCTTATCGAGCACTATGCTGATGAGCTCTCTCCCAATCGTAACCCCAGAGAAGAGAAGGGATTGTAGGCCCTTCCTGCGATATTTACTCTCGCTCAACCTTCAGAAATCCGTGGAATTACGAGATGTCAACTGTTGGCAACAGTCACTATGGAGTGACCGGCGCCGATGCGCTGATCGTGGGTTAGGCTGTGAGTTCAGAAGGACGCACAGTTCAGAGCCACAAGCAGAAGGGAGCCGGTCATGAAGGAGAAGTTACGATTTTTAGGGTTGGATGTCCATGCCGAGACGATTGCCGTAGCGGTTGCGGAGCCGGATGGTGAGGTGAGGAGCCTTGGAACGATTCCGAACCGCGCCGAGTCGATCCGGAAAATGATTAAGAAGCTTGGTCCGGCAGAGAAGTTGAGGGCCTGTTACGAAGCTGGACCGACGGGCTACGTCGTGTATTGGCAGCTTGCCGAGTTGGGCATCCAGTGCGAGGTTGTGGCGCCCACGCTGGTACCGGTTAAAGCCGGCGATCGGGTCAAGACGGATCGACGGGATGCTGAGAAGCTGGCACGTTGCTATCGATCCGGAGATCTGACGGCGGTATGGGTTCCCGATGAGGGTTCCGAGGCGTTGCGCGATCTTGTGCGTGCCCGCGAAGCAGCCAAGCAGGATCAGATGCGAGCGCGGCATCGCTTGAGCAAGTTCCTTCTGCGCTCAGGTCAGCGTCCACCATCCGGGGTGAGACCGTGGACGCGCCCTTACCTGATCTGGGTTGCGCAGCTACGTTTCACCCAGCTAGCGCAGGAGGCTACGCGGCAGGATTATCTGCACGAGGTCGAACACATGCGCGAACGGGTAGCGCGTCTTGAGCAGGCCATCACAGAAGCGGTCAAGCTGGCTTCGCCCGCGTTACAACAAGTCATCAACGATCTGCAGGCACTGCGCGGCATCGCAGATATTTCGGCTGTGACCATCGCGGCCGAGTTGGGCCAGGTATCCCGCTTTGACAGCGCCCGGCAACTGATGGGTTATTGCGGTGCCGTGCCCAGCGAGGACTCCAGTGGCAAGCGGATCAGGCGTGGAGGCATCACGAAAACCGGCAACGCGCACTTGCGACGAATCGTTGTCGAAGCAGCCTGGAGCTATCGTCGTCCACCAGGAATCTGGTATGGATTGCGCAGAAGACAGGAGAGCATTTCGGAAGAGGTCAAAGAGATTGCGTGGAAAGCGCAACACCGCTTACACAAGCGCTATATGAAACTGGGCGCTGCGGGCAAGGACCAGAGGAAGATTGTTACAGCAGTCGCTCGTGAGCTGCTGGGCTTCATCCGGGCCATCGGCACTAGGGCAGAAAAGCTCGCCACTCAGCAAGCCGCAGCATGACAAGAACAAAGCAAAAGCAACAGCTTCCCCAATAAGGAAAGAGCAAGATAATTCCCTGATGAAACACGCCACCAATCTCGAGCACAGAGCCAGCAGCAGCCGGAGCAAGCACGAAGGAGAATCCTCGCTTGGCCTATGCGACAGGCTCGACCGGACTCGCGATAACAGTCAGAGGCAGCTCCCGACGGATCATGATTATGCGGTTCCGACCCGCGAATATCAGACTGATCAATCGTCGCTCAAATCTGCTCCGGCTGCTGCTCGCTCTGTCTTCGGGAAACAACAAAAGCAACGACAAAAAACAAACCCACCGATCGCGCAGGTTGACACGGTCACTCCATATCAGGGCGAGTCACTCGTTGAGCCGGGAAGCGGATGCCGATTACTTCCGCAAAGTGCGTTTATCGTTACTGATCGGCGCTTGGCGCGAAAATCATCCTCGATGAGTACATTGGCCGGTAATCAATAGTTGAGATGCTTAGCTGTCGGTTTGCCAGTACCTCGGGAGCAAGACTGTCGCATTGATAAATCGAGCGAACATTGCGACAGCCCATCGCCCAATCCTCATGCCAAATCACAATTACCTCGAAGTCTCTTTGCAGCAAGTTGTTCAGTGCTAAGGAGCTTAAGTCTAAAACTCAATCCTTCCCTGAAACGCGACCATGCGGGGCGAACTATCCCCTCCAAGACCGACGCCAAGCAAACCCGTAGGGGGAGTAGTCGTGCTTTGGAGAGTACCGAAGCGCGATATGGGTGAGCCTGGAACCCCGGCTTGGACTGTTGTAGGCAGCGCGAAGTTCGGGTGATTGAACGCGTTGAACATCTGGGTATCGATGCGCAGTTTGATCCCATCTCGAATTGCAAAGACCTTCGTGATGTTGATGTCCGAATCGACAAAGTGGGGACCACGCACTGAGTTGCGTCCAGAGTTGCCGAACTGACAGATCGCTGGATTATCGTTCTGTACACCAAGCGTGCCGGTATAGCAGGCTCCAGTAGTCGGATCGACAGTCGAGACAAACGCAGCCGGATTCAACCATTGCTTTGTTCCTGCAACGGAGCCAGGAGCGGGAGTCTTCCGGTAGAGCGGCACGCCGGGCGCCCGGTCCGCGTAATTCGGCACGGCGAACTGGATGGTCTGCGCAGGATCGGAATCCTGAAAGACCCCGTTGCCGTTCGCACTGTAGTCCTGGCTCAGGACGCTGAACGGGAGCCCGGAGTGCAGGAACGCAGTTTCCGAGAACGACCATCCACCGAAGACCTGTCGCAACAGTGGGTTTGAGGAGTGAAAGGGGATCTGGTAATTCCCAAATGCGGACACGTTGTGCCGCACATCGTAGTCGCAGCTGGCATATTGCTTGCTCAGTTCTCCGGGCAACGGAGACTCAAGCCCCTGCGTGGAAAACGCCAGCAAGCCACCGTTTGAAACTTCGTCAAGGCACCGGCTAAAAGTGTAGTTGGCGCGTAAAGTCAGACCGCCCAATTGCTCCGTGTAAGCCGTCTGCAATCCGTTGTAATTGCTATTGGCTCCAGTCTGAAATTCGGTGACATTTCCGAAGCGCTGGTCGAGTGGTCGCAGGTAGGAAAAGGGAGCGAAGCATCCCTGACATACGTTTTGGTAACCATTGAGTTGCACTTGGTAGGGCTCATGCACTCCGCGGGTGCCTACGTAATCGACGCGCAGGTCACCATGCAAGCCAAGTTGTTGCTCGATGCCGAGGTTGTACTGGTAGTAGTACGGGGTCTTGAGCTTTCCGGTCGGAAAGGTATTCAAGCTGACGGCGAGGGGACAGGTGGCATCACCCGGCTGGATGCCGGCGCAGGGTGTGCCACCTGACCGGAAGGAAGTTTGAAAAGCCTTGTTTGCCGCGACGGCCGCATCCACGGCACTTCCTGGAATACCCGGCGCGATGCCCAGTCCACCCACCTGTCCACCGATTCCACCGGTAAAGGTTGGATCGTTCGGTGCGTTGATGAAGCCGTTATCGGCAATCTGCTGCGGAATGATGTCGTTGAAAACGCCGAATCCTGTGTGGATGGCGGTACGGGGAAGAAGCTGGTACGCGAACGAAGCTCGGGGTTGATAGACAAACAGCGGTGTTCCCGGAAAAAGATTAGTTACGTTGCTTTGAACGACTTTGTTGAGCGGCTGGCCGATCTGGTGCGAGGCATCGAGAAACGACCCAGCAGTACGGGAGAAGAGACCTTGCGGGCTGGTGACATTGGTATTCCAGGTCACTCGCATGCCATATGTCACGGTGGCCTTCGGCGTGGGCTTGTAGGTGTCCATCGCGTAGTATTCGAGATTGCCGACAGATGCTCTCTCCTTAAGAGAGACGGGGAAGTTCTGGCTTGCTGTGTAGGCGGCCCCATAGGTGAACTCCGCCAGAGTGTTGTAGGTGACGGTGGGCACTATGCCCTCGCCGAGGTCATAGTCGCTGGTGTCGACGCGACGCGTATTGATGCCGAAGTGGTAGGTGTTCTTATTCCGCGTCCAGGTGAGATTGTCGTTGATCTGCCACTGCGTGACCTTGCGGCCCTGAGGAAAGGTGTTGTTCAGTCCACCGATGGTGGTAAACGGAACGCTGTCGCTACCTGACTGAAGCACAATGGGAAATGTCTGCTGCACCTGGGCGTAATTGAGGGGCTCGAAGATGCTGGAGTACCAACTACCTCCTGGATTGAATTGGTTTACAAGATTTGGAGTAAACAGATGCGTGTAGCCGACGACAGCCGTCCGCTGCGGCTGGGGCGAATAGGCGTTGAAAATTGAATTGATCGGATCGGTAAACTCGGCCTGCAGCCCTGTGTCCTGCTGAAGCCGATACCAAACGCTGTCTTTGGCATTGATGGTCTGGTCAAAGCGCAGGACGGCCAGGTCCTCGCTGTCGCTGTTGTTCAGTGAGCGCTGACGTTGGGTTGCACAGTTGCCGTCAACCAGCGGGCAGCCGGTGATGGCTACCGCGGAACCGCCAGGATCTGGAAGCAGAGAGAATAGATTCTTGTAAAACGGAACCTCAGCCGGTTGAGGTAAGAACGTGGTGCCGGTTATAGGGTCCTTGCCGCCAGTCGTTAATCCCGTGAGCACGAACTGTTGGTATTCGGGCGTTGGTAGCGTTACAGAATCGACGATGGGCAACGCGATCCGAATGCCTTCGTAATGAGCGAAGACGAAGAGTTTATTCCTGAGAATTGGTCCGCCGATACTGGCTCCGAATTGATTGATGACATCGCGAGGCTTCTGGCTGATGTTCCCGGGCGAGTCATTCGCGTGAAGGAAGTAGTTCTCTGCGTTAAGAATCGAGCCGTTATAGACCTCTGAAACATCGCCGTGAAACGCATTCGTTCCGGACTTGGTGATGTAGTTGACCTGCGATGCGCCGTACCGGCCCTGGTCAACGGAAAACGAATTCGTGTTCACGGTCGCTTCCTGCACGGCGTCGGCGCCGACAACCAGATTGGTTGCAAGGCCGATATTCAGTCCGAGCCACGGATCGTTCGAATCGTAACCATCGAGGATGTAGCCATTGGAAGTCGCGGGAAGACCATTGAACTCGACGTTTCCATAGCCGCCCGGAGCCTTCGCATCGCTCGAAGAGCCAGCGGTGTTCATCAAGGCTCCCTGCGCAAACTGGGCGAGAAAGGTGAGGTCCTGTCCGGGATTGGGCAGATTCCTGATCTCCGCGGCGTTCAGCGTCGTGGTCGTGTTCGGATTGTCCAGACTGAGGAGGCCCTGTTGTGCGGTCACTTCAACAGTTTGCGATGCGGAACTCACTGAAAGGGTGAAATTCACCGTAACGATGCGCCCTACGCCTACCGGCGTCGCCTCCGAAGCCGCGATGCCAAATCCGGAAGCGTTTACCGTGATCTGATAAGTCGCCGGATTGATCTGGGACAGCAGGTAGTGCCCACTTGAGTCCGTTTCACCGGTGCGGGCTGTCTTTGTGTTTACGTCGGTTGCGGTCACCGTGGCGTGCGGGATCAGGGCACCGCTGTTGTCGGTCACTGTCCCGGCCAGGGCGCTCGAAGTGCCGCTTTGCGCACCGGCGCCAGTGAGCGGAAGGAACCAAATGAGTGCCAACAGAGCGAGTGTTTTGATTACTGAGTGCATATTTAGGTATACCTAAACCTTCTTTAGGATAACCTAACACAAAGATTTGAGAGCGGGCGGTCAGGCCTTGAAAAAGACGAAGCGAAATCATTGGGATCGCAATACAGAATCTGTTGATGATTATCTGAAGGCTATCCACTCCATCGGCGGCGACGAGCGCAGACGAGTCGGCGGCTCGGAATTGGCCGCGCGCCTTGATGTTTCGCCCGCGTCCGTTACGAATATGCTCCAGAAGCTCGCGAGCGAGCCGAAATCATTGGTGGACTATAAACGAGGCGAAGGCGTGAAGCTGTCTAGCGCCGGGCGAAGACGCGCTCTGGAGATTGTGAGGCACCATCGATTGGTCGAAACGTTTCTCTTTCAGGTGCTCGACTACCCCATCAATGAGCTGCACGATGAAGCCGAGCGGCTTGAGCACTTCATCTCGGAATCGTTCGAGGAGCGGATTGCGGCGAAGCTGGGGCATCCGACTTCCGACCCTCATGGCCATTGCATCCCGGCCCTGGATGGAACGATGCCGCCGGCTCACGGCGTGACCTGCAGGTGCGGTCTCTGATGTTTCAGAGGACACCACCAAGGGTGGGTGTCAGAACGTTCGTCCTTGAGGCTTATCGCTACTGAGAAGTCGTCTTCTCGGAAGCCTGGAGCTAAGAGCGAATGCCGAACCACGAAAGTTCCATGTCCTCCATTCCTGGCACGGGCAGATTGTCCAGGTTCGTTGAATACTCTATAGATGTCGACGAGATCTCGACACCTGGAACACTCCTCTCCAAACCAAGCTCCCGGCTGTCCGATGTGTATACGGCAAGATCGCGGAGGTGCGGAGAGAGGCGTGCGAATGCTTCCTGTTGTTCGGCAAGGCGAGCGCGGAAAGCGTCGGTCCCATCACGCGTACACTTTGAAGCAACTTTCGTTTGGAGAAGGCTTGTGCCAATCGTCTGGCAAAGTGGGCTGTGCTGTGAGGAAGAACGAAACTGTTTCTGCGGTACATCGGCACCTCCGTCGACTGCAATCAGTCGTGAATATGCCCGGATGATGAGGTACCTTCTGTCGGTTCGTCCAATATGTTTTACATATCGGGTGATCGCTCCGAGTTATCACCTCGGCATATCTTGCGGCAACTCAGGAACTTAAGAGTTCTAACTGAACTGGACCGTCCGTGACTAATTGGGATACGCGCTTTTCAACGATTATGGAGATTTGCCCCGGAGCCGAAATTTTGTCCGATTGGGGCGGTTTCGCGGTGTTCGTGAAATGCTTTTTAAAATTCCTAACCAGCACGGGAATCGTCTTCGGATGCTGTTGCTTGTGATAAATCACTGCGGTATCGATGGTCCAGTCCACTCCGGCAATCGGGCGCGTTGTGAGTTCGTCGTCAAGCATGGTCCCTTCCCGGATCAGCGTAAAGCCGTGGCCTTCTTTGACCAATATCTGCATCTCGGATGGATGCGATGCACGCGAATGCTCCTCGAACTTGACGCCCGCATCGTTTAAAAGCTCGAGAAGCCGTTCATGTGCGTCCGGATGGCGTTGCGGGTGGTAGAACACAGAGAGATTGCCTTGTAAATCCGCAGCATTTAAGGCAAGCTTGCGAGCGAGCGAGTTGTCTTTCCGCAAGCAGACGAGAAGCCGGTCCCGGCGTATTTCTTCGATCTGCAGGTCTGGATTCGTCAAGGGCAGCGTCACAATGGCGGCATCTACGATACCGGCCACAACTTCCTCTGCAAGTTGAGCCGTATCTCCGTGTGTTTGCCGGATGGGACAAACTGGCAAGATCTGTTTGTGCATGGCGCAAAAGCTGCGGAATAGGCTCTGATCGACTAGGGGGCTGCACCCGAACCGCACGGACCCGATCTCTCCTCGCTCAATGGCGATAAGAGCGTTCATGACCTCATCCCGCGTCTCCAGCAGAACCCGGGCGAAGGTGATGAATGCGGTTCCGGTTTCGGTAGGTCGAATACGTCCGTTCCTCATCTTCCGATAGAGTCGGACAGAAGCGTTTTCCTGAAACTGCCGGGCCTCAACTGTGAGGTTGGACTGCGAGGTATGCAGCTCTTCCGCAGCAACGCAAAAAACCTGTTTTCCAGGATGCTCAGCAAATATCGGAAGTGACGAAGCTCCGCCCAATCGTACATAGCTCCCCTGCTCAACGAAGAAAAAGAGCGTTCCATGCGATATTCGGAGTTGGATCGTTGCGGTTATTCCGCGCCCCTGTGGAAATCTTGGTAGGGCGAATGCCGGCAATCAATAAGAATCGCAGATTTGGCCAAATTTACTCGCGCGTAAGTGGCTAATATCTCGATGTTTCTCGATATCCGATAACTGCCATATATCACCCGATATATAAAACATATCGCTCAGGGCCAATTTTCCATGGCACCCTTGGGATATCCCGGCAGATTCGGATGCATGCTAGGTTCATTGCAACGAGTCCTTACATTTCCGGTTTTCAATGCAGTCATTCGTTCAAACTGAGGACTGTACGGCTCGAGCCTGAGCGGAACGTTCTCACAGTCGGTAGCGATGGAGATTTATACATGGATCGCAATGTGGAGAAGCTGCTTTATTCCTGACGTGACGCGGCCGAAGCTCTCAGTTTAAGCATTCGGTCTATCGATCACCTCATCGCAAGTAGCCGCCTTCCGGCCAGGAGAATCGGAAGCAAGATTCTCATTCCAGCAAGTGCCATCCAGCGTTTCGCAATAAAAGACCACCCTGCTTCCGTTCGGTCTACTAGCGCTCGCGTTTGCCGGGATAACAAGCCCAAACGGCAACTTTCGAACAAATTGGCGAATCGCATTGGATCGCAAAGTGAAGAACTCGATGAATCGCGGCAGATGGGTAATCGTCTTTGAGATGGCTTTCGCCCAACTAGTTCCTGCGTCATCCGCAGACTCGTCGCCGAGCGCGGGGATCCCACCCTCAATGGTTTACCGCTTCGTGAAGATGCCTGCGGTCATCTGGTTCGGGCACAGCAATATTTGCAGCCCGCAGTGATCTATGCTCTGCGCTGCTCACATTCGCGACCCTTCATCAATCAACAAGAATGTACGGAAAGCCGAATTGCGCGCTTGGGAGTCGAGTTGCAATTACATGCCATTCCCGATCGAACCAAAGATGTGCTCTTATCTGTGTCTGTATTTACTTGTAGGCACAGTGGTAGCAAAGCTGAATGCCTGCGCGCGTATCCCTTTTGTATCCCCGGGGAAAGTCACCATACTCGCCGAGCAAGCTAAGTTGTTGATTTTATGGTAGCGCCATCGGGGATCGAACCCGAACTCTCCGCCTTGAGAGGGCGGCGTGTTAACCAATTACACCATGGCGCCAAAAGGACGCTGGCTGGATGAGCCTGCCCGGCAACGATGCGGACGGCAGAAGCCAACTCTTCGAATATATCAGATAAGGATGGGGGTGCTTGGGTTCCCCCAGCCTGGACGCACGACCCAACATCGCCGGGATTCTTCCTCCCGCTGGTCGTCAGAATGACGTTCCAGTGGGGCAGGTCAAATGCCCAGCTTCTTGACCTCTTCGTTGTAGTACTTGCGGTACAGGATGTCCCACTCCTGGCTGCCTTCGGGAATGATCTTCCGCTGGTTCTGGATCTTCAACCTGGCTGCCTGGTCGATGCGCATCTCTTCCATCAGCAGCTTCTCGAGAATCTTGCGCGCCTCCTGGCGGATGGTGTTGCGATCCTCCAGGAACTCGCATTCGTCGGTCTCAGCCAGGGTGTCGGCCACGGTGTGGGCCAGCTTATTCAACTTGTCGCGGGAGATTCTCACAGCACCGCCTTGTACTTGCGGGCCAGCTCCGTCTTTACCTTCTTGAACATCTCGGCGTAGCCCGCTCCGGTGCGCCGCATCTCGTCCTGGTAGGCGTCGAGGATCACGCGCACCTCTTCGTTGATGCGGTCCTCGAGCGACAACTCATCCTGCAACCCGGCGTGAACACGCTCCTGGACAACAGGCAATTTCTCGGTCCGGATCATCTTGGCGTCGACAAGTTGCTTCACCGTCTGACGTGCCAGATATCCCACATACTCACGTGAAAAGATCATGTATCTCGTTCGAAATATAGCACAATCAGGGCGTCGGCACGTAGCGCCCTGCGCACGCAAGAGCCCCGCATCAACCAGAGTCCGTGGGCAAAAGGCAGCCTGCTCTAGGCCTCCGGCGCCGGCGGCCGATGCGGACAACTCGGCGTATTCAGGCATCCTTCGGCCAGACGCAGCCGGTCCACCGGCCGCCCGTTCAGCAGGTGCTCGCTGACGATCTCCGGCACATCTTCCGGCTTCACGAAGCCATACCAGATGGCCCCTGGATAAACCACTACCGTCGGCCCATGCTCGCACTGGTCGAGGCAGCCGGATTTGTTCACGCGCACCCGCTCGCCCAGCCCGGCGGCGCGCACCGCGTCCTTCAGGCGGGTATGAATCTCGCTCTGGCCGTTCGTAGTGCATGATGGCCGCGTCGCCTCGGGGGCTCGAAAATTGGTGCAGACAAAAACATGGCGATCAAATCTCGGCAAAGAAAGCTCCTGAGAATCCAAAAGTATGAACTCAGTCTACCGGACCTTGCTGCCGCAGGACCCCGGCCGATGATACCTGTTCCCCTCTTTTCCACCGCCGCAATCGCGTAAACCGCAATTCTGCGACAATAGACCGATCCTTATGCTTCAAGACAGTCTGCTCACTCTAAAAGACGACATGGTGGCCTTCATCGAGGGTCACGGAATGCGTCGTGTCCCCGGATACGTCGGCGACGAAGTGCCCACCGTTCTGTGGGAAGACGAATCCAATCCCGATAGCTGGAAGGATTTCGTCGAAACCGCGAAGGCCGCCGGCTCCATCTTTCTCACCATGAGCGAGACCATGCTCGAAAAAGAAGACCTCGAGCTCCTGCTGCAGGAGTTGCAGGAGTCCAACTTCCCCGACGACGAAGTGCCCGAAGTCGATGAGGCGCAGTCGTTAGCTACGAACGTCGGCAAGGTCGGCTACATCCAGCTCGGCTTCGTTCACCAGGGCGTGGTTTTCCTGCACGAGAATACCACCGACTGGTATGAGCGCTATCAGCGGCTCCTCGAATCCATCGAAGGCTTCGGCGATATCGTCTTCAACGACGAGGACACAGACGACGAGTCGTGAGCACGCCGGAAGCGCTCCGCGCCGCACCGCGGCAGCGCTGGATATTTCCCCAAATCGACGCCCCTGAAGCGGCAGCGCTCGCGCGCGATGCAAAACTGCCGCTGCTGATCGCGGAGTTGCTGCTGGCCCGCGGTATCCACAACGCGCAGGAGGCCGGGCACTTTCTCGCTCCGCGCTTCGAGTCCTTGCTGGATCCCTTTTCCATGCTGGGGATGGATCGAGCTGCAGCCCGCATCCAGCAGGCAGCGGCGGCGCGCGAGCCGATCCTCATCTACGGCGACTACGACGTCGACGGCACCACGGCGGTCGTGCTCCTCAAGACGGCCATCGAGATGCTCGGCGGTGTCGTTCGCTTTCACGTGCCGCATCGCCTGCGCGAAGGCTACGGCATGCAGCGCGAGATTCTGGAAATCGCAGCCCGCGAGGGCGTGCGCCTGGTCATCAGCGTCGACACCGGCATCCGCGCCTTCGCCGCTGCGGAAGCAGCCGAAACATTGAGCCTCGACCTCATCGTCACCGATCATCATCTGCCCGAGGCATCGCTTGGACTGCCTCGCGCGCTCGCAATCCTCAATCCCAGTCAGCCTGGCTGCGGTTACGAATGTAAGCATCTCTGCGGAGCCGGGGTCGCATTCAAGCTGTCGCAGGCGCTGCTTGAAGCTCATGACCGCGAACGCGCGCGCACGAAAATTCTGCCGTCTTTCTTAAAACTGCTCGCGATCGCCACCATCGCGGACGCCGTCCCGCTCCTGGGCGAAAACCGCGTCATCGTCGCAATCGGCCTCGAAGAGCTGAAGCGCCCCGTAAACACCGGCCTGCGCTCCCTGATGGAGGTTGCCAAGCTCGATCCGGCAAAGCGCAAGCTCACGCCCGTCGACGTCGCCTTCCGCCTCGCGCCGCGCATCAACGCCGCCGGACGTATGGACGTTGCCTCCGAAGTCGTCGAGCTGTTCACCACGAAAAACGCGACTCGCGCGCAACAGATCGCCGAGAAGCTGGAGCAGCTCAACCAGGATCGCCGCGACGCCGAAGCCGCGATGCTCGCTGAGATTCTCACGCGCATCGACGAGCCGAAGTTTCAGCAATGCCGCTGCATCGTGATCGACGGCGACGGATGGCATCGCGGCATCATCGGCATTCTCGCCTCTCGGATTGTCGACCAGACCGGCAAACCGGCCATCGTCATCGCCCACGAAGACGGTGAAGCCTACGGCTCTGGCCGCTCCATCGCAGGATTCCACCTGCTCAATGCCATCGAGACCTGCCACGACCTCTTCACCCGCTTCGGCGGCCATTCGCACGCAGTGGGCTTTTCTCTGCGCTCCACAAATGTCGAGCAACTGCGCCGCCGCCTCGATGCCTACGCCGTAGGCTGCATCGCCGAAGACGATCTCGGCAGCCCGCTTTCCTGCCACGCGGAGCTCCCGCTCGATCGCGTCACGAAAGAAGTGTTCTCCTGGTTGAGGAAACTGGAGCCGGCCGGCATGGGCAATGAAGAGCCCATCTTCGTCGCGCGCAGCGTGCGCCTCGTCGCACCACCGCGCGTCATGAAAGAGCGCCACGTGAGCCTGCAATTAGTGCAGGAGCCATCGGGGGCGCAATTCAGAACGCTGGGCTGGAACTGGGCCGAGCGCATCCAGTCTATGCAGTTAGCCCAAGGCGCAATCGTCGACGTTGCCTACCGCATACGCGAAAATGAGCATCCCGACTTCGGCGGACTCGAGCTAGAAATAGCGGGCTTGCAACGGGCTCAAGGCTGAGAATCGCGTCGGCGCTTCTCAAAGTAAATGGCCGAGAGCAATTTAGAGATTCCGCAATGTGCCGTCATTCTGACGACCAACAGGAGGAAGAATCTCAGCACTGTGGGCACTGAAGCATCGCTGAGATTCTTCGCCACGCTCAGAATGACGGTCTACTGCACCATCGTTGACAGTGTTCCGTTAAGGCCTGGCTGTTAGCCTCTTCACCGATCGGCACACACCATCGCCGCCGGCCTGCTCGATGAAGTCGGGGTCGAGCCGGTCGCTCGATCGCCCCGCGTACGGCGCCACAGAAATGCAGCGGCATCCCGCGTCGGCGAGTGAAACATTCTTCAGGATGTATTCCGATGAAACCGACTTCACCAGGATCTGCTGCGATGTCATAGGCTCACTGTCGAGCGAATAAGAATCCTTGACTGAATAACCGATCCCGCTGAATGCGGGGAAGATCCCATAGTTGTCTTTGAGCCATTTGGCCAGGGCCGCGTGATCCGCGTCGAACAGCGTGCCTGCATAGCTGAAAGTGTGTGCCAGCGATGTGGGAACAGAGGTTCCCGCTGGATCGCTGTAGCTCTTCGCGAAGCACGCCACTTGCGTCGCAGTATTTGCAGGCTGCGCACACGCTCCGTCCTGCAACGGCACATCGCGCTCGATCGCCAGGAAGACGTTGGGCCAGGTTGCGAGCAGGGCATCCACGGTTTCAGGATGCGGCGGACGGCAGCGCATTGCCACCAGCACATTCTTATCGTCGTTCACCAGTCCTGAAAAATACGGAAGGTCCGCCAGCTTGAGCGGCGGCACATAGAGCGGTGTGGCCGTGGCAAAGGCGCGCAGAGCGCCGGGCCGGGAAAGGCTGGTAACCTTCACCTCCTCGGGAAGAAAACTCACCCGCAGATAATCGTTGGGCGGCGCCTCGCGCACCGAATCGTTGACCAACACCGGCGCCGGAACCGCAGCTGCCGCAGTGACGCGATGAGCAGCGCAGCCGGAAACCAAAAGCGTCACGGTTGCAAAGGACAGGGAGATCACAACTCGCATCTGAAGCCTCCGCACTATCTTCATGATCCAGCGTGGTAACAGAGTCCGCGAGTTGCGCGGAGAGCACTTACTAACTCGGGGCTATCATCCCTGTTTCTTCTCTAACTGTCAATTGTGAGGCTGCGCTGAGTTCTTAGCGAAGGTGCTCCCCGGCAGAAACGCGGGGCGCTCGGCAGCATCGGCAACGGTCTCGGTGAGTTTGTAAAAAAACTGGTCGAACTTCGCCGCTGCGTCGAAGTCAACAGGCTGCGTCAGATCGTCCTGCGGCCGGTGATAGCGCACCTCGTACCACTCGCGGTAGCGCCGCTCCGCGTCGGTTCCGGGGTCATAGCCGAAGATGAATCCGATCGCCGGAACGCCGCTGCGCAGGAATGGATAATGATCGGCGCGGCGCAGCAGTGCGCGTTCCGGCTCGCGGTCGGCGCGCAGCTCGATGCCCATGCTTGCTCCCACCTGGCGAGCAGTCTGCCCCAGCGTGGAGTCATCAACTGCCAGCGCGGTCAGGATGTGCAGAGGAAATAAAGGTCGCAGCTGATCGAGATTGATGTCCGCGGCCAGTTGTGAAAGGGGCACGGTCGGATGCCCCACAAAATACGTCGAGCCCAGCAGCCCTTTCTCTTCTCCGGTAAATGCACAGAACAGGATCGGGCGTTTGGTCGCGCGATGTTCGCGCTGCAGATCGTCGGCGAATTGAATGATCAGGGCCACGTAAGCGGCGTCATCCAGAGTCCCGTTATAGAGGTTGTCGCCTTTCACCGGAGTGCCATAGCCGTACCCGTCGAGATGCGCGGCGATCACCACATATTGATCTTTCAAGCTGGGATCGCTGCCCGGCAGCACAGCCAGCACGTTGGGTGAGCTATAGGTTCTCTGAGTTAAATGCAGACGAACGCGCAGCCGCGCGGGAATATCAAACGACTTCAGCTCCTCTTTATGACCGCCGGCGGCAAGAATGGCCGCGGCATCCTGGCCGGTTCCTTCCAGCAGCTTCGGAAAGACGGCCGAGCTGAGGCGCATGATCAGCAGCGGCTCGCTGCCCGGCGCCGATGAAGGCGCCGGTCCAAGCGCAACATTGCGAGCATATGCCGCGGGCCAGCGCGGCGGCTCGATGGTGAAGTAGGAGTCGTCCACATTGATGATGCCCAATGCATTTCCCGCGCGCGCGTTTGCCACACGCTCCGCCCCGCTGGGCAATCCCTCGCGCAATGTCCCGAAGCAGACCACGATCTTGCCGGCGATATCCTTCATCGCATCTTTGCCGCAGTAACCACGAAAGGTCAGCGGCGCTTCAGTTTCGGGAGGAAGATTCGCCGCGGCCGCGGCCGCAATCGTAATCTGCTGCAGGAATTCGATCGGCGATTCACTGCCGTGATCGCGTACAAGCGTGAAGCTCGTACCGTCGCCATCGACAGCGACCTCGTGCAGCGGCACCGTTTGAAAGAAGGTTCCGTTGTCGCCGGCAGGATGCAGGCCGGCCTCGCGAAATCGTCCGGCCACATAATCGGCGGCTCGCTGATACGCTGCAGAGCCCGTATCGCGGCCCTCCATCGCATCGCCCGAGAGCGCTTCGGTCGTATGCCACCACGCCCGCGTATCCTCGTCGTGAATCTCCTTGTCGCGAGGATGCTGCTGCGCATAAGCAGAGACTGCCAAAAGAAGAACCGCAACGACTCGGCGCATGAACACGTACCTTTCTCTAGCTCTTGGGAGCCTGCGTCATCGGCTTCAGAATCTCGTCGAGCAAATCCGGCGTACCCTCCACGCGCACCAGGTGTGGAAAGCGCAACCCGTTGTGGTAGTCCAGGTGCACGATTTTGTAATAACCGGTGTTCACCACGATCAGCTCGATCGGCGTCGTATTTCCTTTCGCATCGCGGATGGCATCGCCCAGCAATGAAGCGCTGTATTGGCGGCGGTTCACCGCGACAATCTGCATCCCCGGTCCCAGCCCCGCTTTATCCGACACCGAGCCGACCAGCACATCCTCGATTCGTCCGTCGCTGCCCACGGTCATTCCCAGCGTCCACCACGCCTGCGCGTCGCCGGTCACCGCCTCACGCGCCTGGATATATTCCCCCGGAACATCGGTATAGACCAGCTTGTAGCCGCCATGTTCAATGCCATCCAGCGGAGCGTGCGGAGCCTTCGTCGTCAGCCGCTCTTTCAGGAACGAAGCCCAGTCGTAAGGCACAATCGCGTTGAGGTTGGCCACCACGTCATCAAAAGTATAAGGAACAACCTTGGGAGGCGTACTGCCACCGAGCCCCTCGAATCGCGCACAGAAATCGTTAAGGCTCTTCTTATCCTTAGTAAGTCGCCGGATCGTTGTATCCACATCCAGCCAGATCAGCGCGCCCTCCTGGTAGTAGTCCACGCTGCGCCGCCAGTTATCCCACTGAGAGCTGGTGTCATAGAGAATCTGCGCTGCCGTCGCCGTGTCCTGGAGATCGCGCCACGTTCGCCCCGGCCGATAGTCCATGGTCGCGGCGTTCGTCGCCAGCGCTTCTCGATACTCCTCCGGCGATTCGATCCCGCTGCGCGCCGCCAGCACTTCTCCCAGGTATTGCGTCAGTCCTTCGTACACCCAGAGCAGCTCGCCCTTCATCGGGTCTTCGTAGTTCCCTGTCGCCAGCCCCGCAGGTCGCCGATACTTTCCATTCCAGGAATGCGTGAACTCATGCGGAAGCAGATCGGCGGAGAGCAGCGCGAGGTTGTCGTCGAGAAATGTTCTCTCGGAAACGCGATCGTCGCTCGACTGATGATGCTCCAGGCCGAAGTGCGCTACCTGATCGCTCAGCGTCACCAGGAAGTGATAGCTGTTGTAGTGCCGCGAGCGGTAGAGCGCGCCCGTCTCCCGCACCAGGTTGCTGTAAGCGGCAAGCGCATCCGGCTTGATGCCCAAGTCCTCCGGCCCATCAGCCGCCAGATCGAGAAAGTGCTTCGGAGTCACCTCGGGAGCCAGCGGATATTCCGCAAAATATTTTCCCGTCAGCAGCGGCGAATCGATCAGCTCCTCCAGAGATACCGTCTCGAATTGGATTGACCCGTTCGATTCGCCGGTCTTTGTCAGCGCCGTCCCATATTTCCAATCCAGGGGCAGCTTCACTGCGGGCACAACCTCAATCTGCGAAGCGTTGAAACCAGCGGGATAGAGCAACACCTCGTTCCAGCTCAGCATCGCCAGGTTCGCGCTCGTCGACGCGCCGGCAGAAAAGCCGGATGCCGCCGCCGTCGCCAGGAAGTCCAGCCTCACGTCCAGGGATGAAACGCCTTCCGGCACGGTCACGTGAAAAGCGAACATGTTCACCTCATCGCGCGTCCAGCTCAATTCCCTGCCGTTGGCTCGAATCACCAGCCCCGCCATGTTATCGATCGGCCCCGTCGGCCCGTGCTCGCCGGGGATCCACTTGGGATACACCAGCGTAAGATCGCCCGGCTTCACCGGGATGGTCAGCTGCGCATGCAGGATTTTGCGCGGCGCATCTGTAACGTCGACAGTTACATGAATCGGCTCCTTCAGCGGCGCTGCAGGCTGGGCAAACCCGGCAAGAGCGGAAAAGGCAATCAACAGGGCAGGCAGCAAGCGAGACGTCAAAGGCAAAATCCTCCGGAGAAGCGGCATTTTCAGTGTAACCACTCGCTGGTGTCGCGTCTCGCAACGGATAGTTCCATCGGCGCCATCGGGCAAACGCATTCGCCGCCCGCAGATGCTAAACTCCGGCCATGTGCCCGGATGCGTCCCGCGGTTTTTTTATCACCTTTGAAGGCCTCGATGGCTCCGGAAAATCGACCCAGTTGCGCAAGCTGGCGCAATGGCTCACTGAACAGGGCCACCAGGTCACCTTGACCCGCCAGCCCGGAGACACCCGTATCGGCGAGCGCATCCGCACCCTGATTCTGGATTCGCGCACAGAAAATCTCGCCCCGCGCGCCGAGCTCGGCCTGATGTTCTCCGACCGCGCCCAGGGCATCGCCGAAATCATCGAGCCCGCGCTGTCGACGGGCCGCATCGTCCTCTGCGATCGCTTCACCGATTCGACCGAGGCCTACCAGGGCGGCGGACGCCGGCTCGGCAGCGAGGTTGTCCTGCAACTCCACGCCGCCATGTGCGGCAACCTGCAGCCAGATCTCACCCTGCTCCTCCTTCCCGACTTCGAAAACTCGCTCCGCCGCGCCCGCAGCCGCAACAAGCGCGCCGCCCAGCAGGGCAAAGACGAAAACCGGTTTGAGAAAGAAGACGAGCTCTTTTACCGCCGCGTTTGGGATGCGTATCGCCAAATTGCCGGGCGGGAACCTGTGCGTGTGGTCGCAATCGAAGGGGACTCGAGTATCGACGAGGTTCACCGGCGCATAGTTGAGGTAGTACAACAACGTTTAGGGACTCATGCCGCAGACATTGCACGCTGCACCGCGAGTGACTGACTCTTCCTGTTGGAAGATCGAAGAGCGCAACGGCTATCGCTTTCCTCCCGGACTGAAGCTCAACCTCCCTCTCTACCTCTCGCGCCGCTTCTTTCGCGTTGGCAATCCCATTCTGCTCTTCGAACATCTCGCCGCTACCTACGGCAGGATGGCCCATTACCGCGTCGGCCCCAGCCATATCGTGCTGGTCAACGAGCCCGAATTCATCCGCGAAATCCTCGTCAATCAGGCGCAGAACTTCATCAAGGAGCGCACCCAGAAGCGCATGAAGATTCTGCTCGGCGAGGGGCTCATCACCAGCGATGGAGAGGTTCATAAACGCCAGCGCCGCATCGCTGCGCCCGCCTTCCACCGCCAGCGCATCCAGGCCTACGGAGCCATGATGGTCGAGCATGCCGCCGCCATGCGCGGCAAGTGGCAGTCCGGCGTTGAGATCGACGCTTCGTCCGAGATGATGCGCCTCTCACTGCAGGTTGTCGCGCGCACTCTCTTCGCCCAGGAAGTCACACCCGACATCGAGAGCATCAACCACGAAGTCAACGTGATCATGAAGCTCTACAACTTCCTCATCGCGCTGCCCCGCGCCGAGGACTACCTGCACCTGCCCATCCCCGGCCTCATGCGCTTCCGCCGCGCCCGCAAGCGCCTCGACGAAGTGGTGCACCGCATGATCGCCGCCAGCCGCGCCAGCGGCGTTGACTCCGGCGACCTGCTCTCCATGCTCATCCGCGCGCGCGATGACGAGAGCGACCACTCCGGCATGTCGGACGAGCAGCTGCGCGACGAAATCATCACCATCTTCCTCGCCGGATACGAAACCGTGGCCAACGCCCTGGCCTGGACCTGGATGCTCCTGGCCCAGAACCCCGACGCTGAAGCCAAACTGCACGCTGAACTGGATGAAGTTCTGCAAGGGCGTCTGCCGACGCTCGAAGACCTGCCCCGGCTGCGCTATACCGAGATGGTCCTGGCCGAATCGATGCGCCTCTATCCGCCCGCGTGGGCCATGGGCCGCCAGGCGACCATCGACGTGCAGATCGGCCCCTATCTTCTGCCCGCAGGAACCTACTTCTTCTTCAGCCAGTACCTGATCCAGCGCAACCCGGAACACTTTCCCGACCCGCTCCGTTTCGAGCCCGAGCGCTTCACCCCCGAACGCAAAGCCGGCCGCTCCCGGTTTGTCTATTTCCCCTTCGGAACCGGCAACCGCCAGTGCATCGGAGAAGCCTTCGCCTGGATGGAGAGCACCCTGGTTCTCGCCACGCTCGCGCAGGAATGGCGACTGCGCCTGGTACCCGGGCAAATGCTCGAGGTTCAGCCCAAAATCACGCTCCGCCCAAAATATGGCATCCGCATGATCCCGGAAGCGCGTCACGAAACGTGAGCGCGAGCGTCCTGAGTCGGCCAAATCCATGAATCCTCGGAAATACCGTAATCTGAAGCAGTGAGTTTTCAGGAATTCATCGGCAATGAATTGACCGTAAGGCATCTGCGCGAAGCCATCGCCGCCGATCGCCTGCCGCACGCCATGATTCTCGCTGGGCCCCGCGGCGCGGGCAAATACACGCTCTCCATCATGCTGGCTCAGGCCGCCAATTGCCTGCAGCCGACCGAATCCGACGGTCTTCCCGACTTCTGCGGCGTCTGCTCGAATTGCACCAGGATCGGCCAGGCCGCGCAGCTCAACGCCCGCGTCGAGGAAGCCATCGCCGCTCGCGAAGAGCTGCGCGAGGTCGATAAGAAAGAGACGCGGATCCTCATCCAGACCCACCCGGATGTGCTCGTAATCCCGCCCGATCCCCCGCAATTGCTCATCAAGCTCGGCCAGGTCCGCTCCGTCATCCGCGAAATCTATCGCATGCCTGCCCAGGCGCGCCGCGCGGTTTACATCTTCACCAGCGCATCCTTTATGAAGGAGGCGGCCAATTCCCTGCTCAAGATACTCGAAGAGCCGCCGGAACACGCCAGCATTTTTCTCCTCGCCGAAAACCTGGGCGACCTGCTGCCCACCATCCGCTCCCGCGCCGCAATCGTCCGCCTCGGGGCGCTTCCGTTCGAACAGATCGAGGGGCTGCTCAACGAGGCCCGGAAAGACTGGAACCCGCCGCAGCGCTCCCTGGTTGCCCGCCTGGCCCAGGGAGCCGTCGGTCAGGCGCTCGGATTCGATCTCGAAGGCTATCTGGCCAGCCGCGCCGATGCCCTGCTTATCCTCCGCCATTCTTTGCGCGATCCCGACTTCTCGGCCCTTTTCAGGATGACCGAAACCTACCGCGCCGGAGCCGAAGGCCAGGAAAAGACCTCCAAACTGCTCCGCGCGCTGCTCAGCCTGCTCGAGGACCTGCTGCTGATCCAGTCCGGAGCCGCACAGATGGTAAGAAATATCGATCTCGAAAAAGAACTGGTTTCCATTGCGCACCAGACCAGCCTCGCCTGGATCGAAGCCGCCGAACGTGGCGCCTCCCAGGTCGAGTCCGGCATGCGCCGCAACCTTCTCCGGTCCCTTGCCATCGATGCCTTCGCCACCGGATTGCCTCGCGTCTGAACCCGATCAGCCCCCAAGCCATTCCTTGCCGGACATTTCTCGCCCGCGCACGAAGGGAAATTCCCGGTTAAATCGATAACTAAAGTAAGACATCAAATCTTTCTGGATATCTAGCCGCAATCTCGGCTACCATACGTGGCAGATATCCAAAAAATGACACGGCACAAGGGGCGGCTGTGGAAGCACGCATACGCATCTTATGTGCGCAGCACTGATAGATAAATTTATGGCGAATTCTCCTCATCTCCCTTCCGGGAACTTGCAAGAGTTGCGCCCTGGCTTCCCTCAGGACCCGGCGAACACCAGACTTCGCGCCGTCTCGCCGCAGCCGACTGTCAACCACGAGGAGCCCCCGCTAAACAGCTCCATCAATGGAAACCTCATTGGTCCCCGCAAGTTAGTCCGCCCCAAGCTGCCTGCCGGAATCCTGCGCGAACGGTCCGGACCGCGCGGCGAATCGCCTATGCTCACGCACCAGACCTTGGCGCATCATGACGATTCCGCCAGCTCGCACGCTGAGGCGTTCTATTTTCAGAAGCAGGTCCAGACCCAGACCCTGATGGTTTTTGTGCTCGAAGACGGGCAACACGTCGAAGGCTATATCGAATGGTACGACCGTAATGTTATCAAGGTACGCAATGGTGGTCGCACTCTGATTTATAAGTCTGCCATTAAGTATCTTTATAAGGCAGGAGATATCAACGGCTCCGTCGACAGTTTCAAGAAGACGCGATAGAACCCAAGCCCGGTCCCGGCCTGTGCGTTACTTGTTCCTCGCTGCCTTCTCCAGCCGGTCCCGGATGGCAACACCGATTCCCACAGCGTCCGGCAGCGGACAGAGAATGACATTCGCTCCTTGCGCATCCAGCCAGCGAAGCCCGGCAAAGAGCCGCTGCGCAAGCTCCTGAGGGTCATCCCAATCTCCCCACTGGTAGACCCAGGCTTTCTGGCCGCCAACTGATGCGGCAAACTGGTCAGGAAGCATCAGGCCAGGCTTTTCGCCTTCACGCCCGGCATCTCTCGCCTGCGCCCCAAAACGCTGCACCTGGTCCGGTCCATCTTCAACGAGAATCAGCCGCGCTCGCGGAGCGTAATGTCGGATACCGACTCCCGGCGATGGTAGCGCCTCGGGAGCGATATTGTGGTCGCTTTCCTTTTCTCGAAACGCGACCGCCCCAGGGCACGCGACGCGAATTTGCTCCATGGTGACTGCGCCGGGACGGTAAACAATGCACGGCTCCTCATTGGGATCGACCACCGTCGATTCCAGGCCATGGGCAATCCCTCCCGGTTCTTCACCCGCGTCGAGAATGGCATCGATCCGCCCGTCCAGGTCGTCCGCGACATGCTGGGCTGACGTCGGACTGGTATGGCCGAAGGTATTGGCGCTGGGCGCGGCGATCGGCACTCCCGCGGCTTGAATCAGCGCTTGCGCTACCGGATGCTGCGGCATGCGCACTCCAACCCGGGGTCGCCCCGCGGTGACGATTCCCGGGATGTGAGGATGGCGCGGCAGCAGCAGCGTGAGTGGTCCCGGCCAGAAGACATCCATCAGCCGCTTGGCGTTGCGGGGCACGCTCGCCGCAACCTGATGCAGCATCTCGATGCTGGAGATATGAACAATCAGCGGATCCCATGACGGCCGCTGCTTGGCCGCAAAGATATTCTCCACCGCGTCGGCGCGAAGCGCGTTCGCGCCCAGCCCGTAAACCGTCTCCGTCGGAAACGCCACCGTGCCGCCCTCGCGAAGAATGCGTGCAGCCGTCTCGATCGACGCGCGCGAGGTCGAGTCGCTCAGATCGTTCGCATCGACAATGAGCCGGAGGGTCCGCATCGGTATCTCCATTTACGCACATGCGCAGATTCTCGAACCAGCCGGACGGCATAAGCGAATCTCTTATTATCCAACGCGAATCCGCCGATGAGGCAAAGACGAATCCGGCCACGCTCGCCGCTTGTTGTTCATCGTCCTATACTCGACAGATGAGCTCCGTTGAGATCGAAGTCAAGTTCCGCGTCGACAACGGTGAGGTGCTGGAACAGGACCTCTGCCGGCTCGGATTCCGCTGTGTCACCCCGCGCACCTTCGAGCGCAACGTGCTCTATGACACTCCGGACCGCAGGCTGCGCAAGGAGCAATCGATCCTGCGCATCCGCAAATACGGCGAGCGCTGGCTGCTGACCCACAAGTGCGTGCCCCGCGACAACGATCCCCAGGCCCGGCACAAACACCGCGTCGAGACCGAGACCGAGGTCGCCGACGGAGAAGCCCTCGGCGTGATCTTCTCGCAGCTCGGATATCAGCCGGCCTTCACCTATGAAAAATGGCGCGCGGAATACGCCGATGCCACTGGCCACTGCGTGCTCGATGAAACACCCATCGGCTTCTTCGCCGAACTCGAAGGCCCCGAAGAGTGGATTGACACCATGGCCGCCCGCCTCAAACTCGAGGCCTCATCACTGATGACGCTCAGTTATGGAAGGCTCTTCGAAGTCTGGCGCGAAGAAACCGGCAGCTCCGCGACCGACCTCACCTTTGCGGCGATTCAAAACGATTAAAATTCACCCGGCAGTTCTTGTTACCCACAAAAATGGGTGCCCCAGGTCTCGTCTCTGAGACCTGGGACAGCACGAATCTCGCCGCATAAGGAAACGCCGTCTAAGCCTCGTTGGCGCCGTGGCACTTCTTGTATTTCTTGCCTGAGCCGCAGGGACAGGGATCATTGCGCCCAACCTTGTCGCCGGTCCTGCGCTGCGCCACCTCGGTGCCGTTCTCTCCTCCACCCGCCATGCGGGCATGTTCCAGTTCGCGCTGTTTCTTGCGCTGGAACTCGCGCTCGATGGCATCGATCGTCGTTGTAGGAGCCGCCGACTGAGGACGAGCCGGCAGCGTCGCCGGAGGCGCTTTGTGTCCATTGGTCGGCGGAATCACATCCGCCGAAGCCACCGGAGGCGGCGCTGGAACCGCACGCCGAGGCTGCGAAGGAATCGCCACAGGCTGCCCATCCGGACCCACGATCTGCATCAGGAACAGGTAGCGCACCGTGTCTTCCTGGAAGCGCCCCATCATCTCCTCGAACATGTCGAAGGATTCCTTCTTGTAGGCCACCAAGGGGTCCTGCTGCCCGTAGCCGCGCAGCCCGATGCCTTCCTTGAGGTGGTCCATGTTAAGCAGGTGGTCCTTCCACAGGCCGTCCAGCACGCTCAACATGATCATCCGCTCGTGGAACCGCATCGCCTTGTCGGTGATGATCTGTTCCTTGGCTTCGTAGCGTTCCTTCAGCTTCTCGAAGATCGTTTCCCCGATTTCGTGACGCGTGAGGTCTTCCACATTGCTCACATCCGCGCTCAGATCGAACCCAAATTGTTCGAGCAGCTTGGCCTTCAGCCCTTCGATATTCCACTGGTCGGGATGCAGCCTCTCCGGTGTATATTCGTCCAGCAGGTCGCTCAGAAGATTCGCAACATAGTCTTCGACGATGAGCTCTTTCTGGTCCAGCCCCTCAAGCAGCTGCCGCCGCAATCCATAGACCGCCTCGCGCTGCTTGTTCATCACATCGTCGTACTCGAGCAGGTGTTTGCGCGACTCGAAGTTCTGCGACTCGACTGCTTTCTGCGCCGCTTCGATGCGCTTCGAAATCATCTTTGACTCGATCGGCACACCCTCTTCCATGCCCATGCGCTGCAGAAGCGTCGAAACCCACTCCTTGGCGAAGATGCGCATCAAGTCGTCTTCGAGCGAGAGGTAGAAGCGTGAAGCGCCCGGATCGCCCTGGCGTCCGGCGCGCCCGCGAAGCTGGTTATCGATGCGCCGCGACTCATGCCGTTCGGTGCCCAGAATATGCAGGCCGCCCGCGTCGATCACCTGCTCGTGCTCCTCCGCGATGCTGGAGTTGAAAGCGCTGTACGCGCGGTCCCAGTTCTCCTGCGTCGTTTCGAATTCCTGCCCCTGGTAGTAGAAGCGAATCATGCCCGGAGCGGCCATGGGATTGATCGCACCCTCGGCCGCACTGATCGAACGCGCCGCACCCTTCTTCACCAGGTCCTGCTTGGCTACGAAATCCGCGTTGCCGCCCAGCAGAATATCCGTGCCGCGCCCTGCCATGTTGGTGGCGATAGTCACCATGCCCAGGCGGCCGGCCTGAGCCACGATCTCCGCCTCGCGCTCGTGATACTTCGCGTTCAGAACCACGTGGCGGACGCCCTTGCGCTGCAGAATCTGCGACAGGAGCTCCGATTTCTCGATCGAGGTGGTGCCCACCAGCACCGGTTGCTTCTTCTCATGCAGCACGGCAATTTCATCGGCGACGGCGAAATACTTTTCCTTCGCGGTCCGAAAGACCACATCCGCATTCTCGATGCGCAGCAGCTTCTTGTTCGTCGGGATCACGACGATGTCGAGCTTATAGATGTTGTCGAACTCGGCCGCTTCCGTCTCTGCCGTGCCCGTCATGCCGGCCAGTTTCTTGTACAGGCGGAAATAATTCTGGAAGGTGATTGTCGCCAGCGTCTGATCTTCGCGGCGAATGTTGACGCCTTCCTTCGCTTCGACCGCCTGATGCAGCCCATCCGACCAGCGGCGCCCCGGCATCAGGCGTCCCGTGAACTCATCGACGATGATGACCTCGCCGTCTTTGACCACGTATTGCACATCGCGGCGATAGAGCTTGTGCGCCTTGATCGCCACTTCGACGTGATGCTTCAGCTCCCAGTTCTCCACGTCCGCGATGTTGCCGATCCCGAGAAGCTTTTCGATCTTTTCCCATCCATCGTCGGTGACGCTGATGGTCTTGTGCTTCTCGTCGACTACAAAGTCCTTGGTCAGGATCTTCGTCTCGCCCTGCTCGATCTCCTCGCCCTCTTCCAGGCCGGGGATGATGCGGTTCACGCGGACATACTTGTCCGTCGTCTGGTCGGTAGGTCCGGAGATGATCAGCGGCGTGCGCGCTTCGTCGATGAGGATCGAATCGACTTCGTCGACGATGGCGAAGAAATGCCCGCGCTGCACGCAGTCGCCGATCTCGAACTTCATGTTGTCGCGCAGGTAGTCGAAGCCGAACTCGTTGTTCGTCCCGTAGGTAATGTCCGAGCCATAAGCCTGGCGCCGCTGCTGATCGTCCAGATCATGCACGATCACGCCCACAGTCAGCCCCATGAACTCGTAAATCTTGCCCATCCACTCGGCATCGCGCTTGGCCAGGTAATCGTTCACCGTGACCACGTGCACGCCGTGGCCGGCAAGGGCATTCAAATAGCAGGCCAATGTCGCGACCAGCGTTTTGCCTTCGCCGGTCTTCATCTCGGCGATCTTGCCCTGGTGCAGCACCATGCCGCCGATCAGCTGCACGTCGAAGTGGCGCATATTCAGCACGCGCCGCCCCGCCTCGCGCACCACGGCGAAGGCCTCAGGCAGAATCTCGTTCAGCGCCTCTTTTTCAGCGGCGATCCGCTCGTCCGTGTCCGAAATTCCGTCGAGCGCCGCCGCAATGCGCGCCCGGAACTCATCCGTCTTCGCGCGCAGCTGCTCGTCGGAAAGCTGCTTGGTAGCCGGATCCAGGAGGTTGATCGCCTCCACGTGCGGCAGCAGCCTCTTCACTTCACGTTCGTTACTGGTACCAAAAACTTTGGTTAAAGCGTTCCCTATCAAGAGGATTCCTTTGTTTCCGGAGCTTCACGGCTCGCGGCATAACCGTTGCAAGATACACTTCCAGTGTAGTCGACTCCGCCCGATTCTGCAGGTGAGCAAAAACCTGCTCGAGCGGCGCAGATTTCGTGAACCCTATGCGCAAACCCGTCTGTACTTTGGCCATTCTCCTGGCCTTCGCTGCCGCTTCCCCGTGGAACCGTATTTTCGCCCAGATGCAGATGCCCGCCTGCCACACCATGTCCCACAGCAGCGACCCCAAACCGCCGTCGGCTCTGCCTCCGCCCGAACATCTGTCCGGCATCGGCAACGAACACTTCCCCATCAGCTCGCACAATCCCGAAACCCAGCAGTGGTTCGATCAGGGCATCAATCTCACCTACGACTTCTGGGACTATGAAGCCGCCCGCGCCTTCGAACAGGCGGTGCGCACCGACCCCAACTGCGCCATCTGCCATTGGGCGCTCTACGAGACGATCACCTCGCGCGGCCCCGAGGAGCTGGGTTTCGCGCATGACGAGCTGATGCAGGCCGTCGCGCCTCGCTCCAAAGCCGATGCCCGGGAAAAACTCTACATCGCCGCCGCACAGGAAGATGAGAAGCAGTCTCTCGCCTCCAGTGAAGACAGCTCGGCGTCTCAAGCCATCCTGCGTAAGATCGTGAAGAAATACCCCTCCGATACCGTCGCCAAGCTCATGCTGTCGGAATCCGTAGGCGACGGCTACGACAAAGACGGCAAGCCCCGCAAAGGCACGCAGGAGAAGATTGCGATCCTGCAGGGCATCCTCAAGGAGCATCCCGACGACTCCGCCGCCAACCATCTATGGATTCACGCCGTCGAGGCCAGTCCGCATCCCGAGCAGGCGCTGCACAGCGCCGATATCCTGGCGTCGCTCGCGCCCAACTCCGGCCACATGACGCACATGCCCGGCCACATCTTCTATCGGACCGGAAACTACGCGCGCGCCCAGGTCTCCTTCGATCTTTCTACATCTGTCGACGAAGCCTACATGCGCGCGCAGAACGTCTCCGTCGACGATGACTGGAACTACGTCCACAACCTGATGTACTCCATCGCAAATTTGATGGAAGAGGGCCATATGCAGCAGGCTGCAGTCGTGTCGGCGAAGCTCACCTCCGCCCGCGGTGACACCGCCGCCACCCTCTATCCCTGGTCCACGCGCGACTCGATCACACGGATCGATCCGCTGCTTCCCATCGCGCTCCGCACCGGCGATTGGCCTCGGGTCCAGGCCATGCTCGCGCAGGTGCATCCCCCAAACTCGACTCCGCACCTGGAATTTCTCGCCGGCGTTCTCGCAAATTACGCCAAAGGCATGCAGGCCGCTCAGGACCAGAAAATCGGGGAGGCCACAGCAGCCTCGAACGCCGTCGACGCCGCGCTGTGGCGCTTCAAGGAGCAAACCGACGCCGAAAGCGCCGCAGTCCCCAAGCCGCCCAAACCAGCGGTGCCCGTCAATCAGCCGCGCTCGCCTAACCCCACGCCTCAGCCTCTGCTCCAGAACGTAGCCATTCTTTCGCTGGAACTGCGCGCCGCCATTCTCGTCGACCAGAAGAAGATTCCCGATGCGCAGAAGCTCTTCGACCAGGCCCGACAGGATGAGAAGGATCTCGGCTACCACGAGCCTCCAGCCTTTATCCGCCCGGTAGCCGAGCAGGAGGCCGCGATCATGATGGCCGCCGGAGCAAACCAGACCGCGGTGGAAGCCTGGAAACAGGCACTCGTAGATCGTCCCCGCTCCGGCTTCCCGCTCTACGGAATGGCGCAGACAGCCGAGAAGGAAGGCGACACCCAGCGCGCTACCGCCGAGTATCAGGAATTTCTAAATACCTGGAAGACTGCCGATGCCGACCTGCCGGAAGTAGCCCACGCGAAACAATGGCTCGCCATCAAAGACACACAATCCGCGAGCGCCGCTCGGCCCTAATTTCTTAACAGCGTCATTCCGAGCGAAGCCGAGGAACCTCCTCGAAGCTCGCATTGCAACTTCAGATACAGAGGGCAATTGCGATGATCTTCTTCCTTAGACGTTCGTCGCTCCCCCCTACGCAGCTCGGCCAACGTGCAACGATCCTCCAATGCCTTCAACCACCGGGGACCAAGAAAAGTCTCGACCAGTTGGTTCGCGAATGCCTGCTTCGGAACTATCACATGCATTTCAAACAGGACCATACAGGACAGGACTTGTTTATATTTACCGCCCGCTCGATTCTTTACCACTTTGAGCAGTTGGGGGATCTGATCGGAATGGAAGAAACAGAATAGCCGTGCGATAACCACTCGTCCCAAGTTTCTCCCTGCAAGAACGTCGATTCACTTCAAGCCTTGTGATCATCGAAGCGGATTGCGCTTTGGCAGATCAGTTCCATCTGCTTACGGGAGCTATCAAGATATTGCGCGCGGTCAAACGTTCTCTTCGCCAAGTGGCAGCATCGATCGCTGACACGCGGACGTTGGAAATAGCTTCCGCAAGCTCTCGCCCAGTGCAGACCTTTTCGACAGCTGGAGCCATCCGCATCACGGATTTGCGTGGAGCTTTCTTCGCGCGACCGGAAGTCTTTCGCATAACTTCAGTTTACCCGGCTTCCGATGCCCTCATCCATCATTTCGCTCTCGGATGCGTCCGGTCATAAACCTCGGCCACCTGTCCCACCGTAAGCTGCGTATAACGCTGCGTGGTCGACAACCGCTCGTGCCCCAGCAGCTCCTGAATCGCGCGCAGGTCTGCGCCCTCCTCCAGCATGTGCGTGCCGAAGGCGTGCCGAAGCGTATGCGGATGCACATCCGACGGCAGTCCGTGAGCAACGGCAATCTGCTTCACGATCCGCCCCACGCTACGCGTCGTCAATCGCCCTGACCCGCGCAGGCGCGTGTTCAAGAGCAGCGCGTTGGAGTCGAGCCGCGCGCTACCCGACGTCGGCGCCGCCAGCTTCGCCTCGCGCAGCGGAAGATATGCGCGCAGCGCCTCAGCCGCCGTGTCGCCCATTGGCACGTAACGTTCCTTGCGCCCCTTGCCGCGCACCAGGATCGCGTCGTTCGCCCAGTGCAGGTCGCGCAGGTTCAATCCCACCAGCTCGGCATTGCGAATGCCGCATCCATACAGTAGCTCGAAGATGACGCGGTCGCGCTCCGGCCACGCGGCCGTCTCCTCGGTGCGGTCATCCGAAACAGAATCGACGACGCGATTCATCTCCTCGATCGTCGGCACGCGCGGCAGGTGTTTGGGCAGCTTGGGAGTCGCCACCAGCGCCGCAGGATTCTGCTCGACGTATCCCTGCCGCGCCAGCCACTTGAACCAGGAGCGAATCGCCGCCAGCGCGCGCGCCACCGAAGCCTTCGACAATCCTCGCCCATAAAGCTCGCTCAGATAGCCGCGAATCTTCTGGTGCTCGATGCTCTCCGGCGTCGCGTTCGAACCGAGCGCCTTGGAGATAAACGCTGCAAAGTTCCGCAGCTCGCGTTCATACGCACGCAAAGTATGCGGCGACGCGCCTTTCTCATACGCGACTGCGGCCAGATACTTGTCGACGAGTTCAGAGACGGAACCAACGGCGCTCATTCCGTTCCCTTTCGCCGACGCGTTGCCCGCGGGTGATGCAGCCGATGCACCGCCTTCAGCCGTCCCAGCGCGAGGTGCGTATAAACCTGCGTCGTCGCAATGTCGGCATGGCCCAGCAGCGTCTGCACCGTCCTCAGATCGGCGCCCCCCTCGACCATGTGCGTCGCACAGCTGTGCCGCAGCATGTGCGGACTGGCGTGACCGTCCGCTGATTTCACCATCTGCCAGATCCACTGCCGGGTGAGCGGCTCACCGCGCACGGAAAGAAAAAGCCGCCCGCCTGCTCGGCCGCGGCCCTGCAACGCCGGACGCCCCAGCGACAGGTATTTTTCCACCGCTTCGACCGCCGCACGCCCCAGAGGAACGATGCGCTCCTTGTCTCCCTTGCCCCGCACCAGCACGCGGCCCGCGGCCAGCGAAAGGTCGGCCACATTCAGCCCGGTCAGCTCGGAAACGCGTAGTCCGCCCGCATAAAGCAGTTCCAGGATGGCGCGATCCCGCACCGAAATGGCATCGGCTTCCGGATGATCCGCGGCCACGCCGGCGCGGTCCAGCATCTCCGTCACCTCAGACTGCGCCAGCGATTTCGGCAGCACCTTCCACGTCGAGGGAGAATCCAGCGTAACCGTCGGATCGCGGTCGATGCGCTTATCGAGCAGCAGCCAGCGAAAAAATCCGCGCAGACATGATAGCTTGCGCGCCGCCGAACGCGACTCCACCCCGTGCTTCCCCAGGTGCGCCAGAAATCCGGAGACATGGTCGCGCGCAGCTTTCACCAGCGGTGCATCCTCTTTCTCCAGATACTCGGCAAACTGCAGCAGATCGCGCTGATAGGCCTCGCAGCTCAGCGGCCGCAATCCTTTTTCGATGCGCAGATAGGCCAGGTACTCGCGAATCAGCTCAAGATTGCCGGAGTTCGTCACCCTACGATTATCGGGGAGAGCGAGACCGGCGGTAGACATTCCCGGCCGGGCGAACCAACTTCATCAGCATCGGCGGCTCTATCGTTCACATGCCTGTTATGCAAATTTCCTCCGCATCGCGCACAATAACAAGAGGAGCATCGCAACTTGACGACCGTACACGCAGCGCCCACGCGCTACACTCAACAGGAATTTGAAAAGTCCGTCCTCTCTCTATCGCCCTCCATCGTCGTCTTCGATTGCGACGGTACGCTGTGGAGCGGGGACGCCGGCTATGGCTTCATGATCTGGTCCATTGAAACCGGACTGGTCTCGCGCAATGCCGCCGACTGGATCGACTCGCGCTACCGTCAATACCTCGCCAGCGAAATCTCCGAGGCCGCGATGTGCGGAGAGATGGTGCAGATCTATGCCGGATTGCAGGAAGAAGAGATCCGCCACGCCGCGGCCGAATACTTCCGCCTCCACATCGAATCGCACATCTTTCCGGAGCTGCGCGCCCTGGTAAGCCGCCTCCAGAAAGACGGCGTTGAAATCTGGGCGGTCAGCTCTACCAACAACTGGGTCATCGAAGAGGGTGTTCGCCGTTTTAACATCCCCGCGTCGCGTGTTTTGTCGGCAAAGGTGCGCGTCGCAGACGATGGACACATCACCAGCGATCTGATCGCCGTTCCCACCGACGAGGCCAAGGCCACCGCCCTCCAGGATGCCGGGGTCTCACATCCCGACGCCGTCTTCGGCAACTCCGTACATGACGCTGCGATGCTGGCCATCGCCAGGCGGGCTTTTCCGGTCAACCCCACGCCCGCGCTCGCCGAGATCGCCGCCCAGCGCAACTGGACCGTCTTCTACCCGGAATCGGTCCTCACCGACAGCAAACTCTAACCAATGTCACATGAAGAATGTGCCGTAGATGATATAAAGCACCGTCATTCTGAGCGTAGCGAAGAATCTCAGCGATGTGGGCATGGGCACATCGCTGAGATTCTTCCTCACGTTGGTCGTCAGAATGACGTCACATTCAAAGAATCTCCGGTTTTGCTTTAGCCGCTGAGGGACGCATGCAATCGAATCGAAAGCTGCCCAACGGGCGATGAAGATCATCTCGCTGCAGCCCAGCGTCAGCATCATCCTCGATCACCTGGGCTGCCTCGATTCGCTCGCCGCCTGTACGAGATATTGCCTGGAGGCGGTTCCGGCGCTGCGCGAGCGCAGGCTGCCCATCGTGCACGATTCATGGTCGACCAAGGCGGAAGAGTTGCTGCCCGTGGAAGCGGATCTGGTCATCGCCTCGGTTCCCTATCGCCAGGAATCGCTGATTGCCATCCTCAAGGCCGGCCGGCCCGTTCTTACCCTCGCCCCGCACACCCTCGCCGACGTCTATCAGGACATCCGTCTCATCGCCTCAGTGGTCGGCGAGACCGCGCACGGCGAAGCGTTGGTCACGGAGATGCAATCCGCGGTCGCCGGAATCCAGGCGCGCACTGCCGCTCTGGAGGCCAAACCGCTGGTCTATTGCGAGGAGTGGGGCAAGCCTCTCATCCACTCGCAATTCTGGGTCAAGGAACTGGTCGAGGCTGCCGGCGGCGTCTTCCTCGGCGACCCTGGGACGCACACCCAGCCCGAAACCATCGCAGCCGCCGATCCCGATATCCTTCTCGCCGCCTGGTGCGGAGCCGGAGATCGCGTGCCGCTCGAAAGAATCGTCGAGCAGCGCGGCTGGGAGCAGCTTCGCGCGGTTCGGAACGGGCAGGTTTACTGCATCGCAGATGAGCTCCTGAACACGCCCGCGCCCAACCTGGTGCGGGGTCTTCAGGCCCTGGCCCAGGCTCTTCACCCTGACCTATTTGGTACCATCGCAACGACTTCCGGACGCCGGATCAATCCAATTCCCGTCTGAAGAGTCTAAACTCTAGATAGAGTGGAAGAAACCGTAGCCCAAAACGGCGTCAAGACCGTGCGCTTCGTCGCTGCGGCTCTCATTCTGCGCGGTGACGAAGTTCTCATATGCCAGCGCCGTCCCGACCAGCCCATGGCTCTGAAATGGGAATTCCCCGGAGGCAAGATCGAGCCCGGTGAAAGCGCCGAGCAGGCTCTCGCCCGCGAGCTCGACGAAGAACTCGCCATCGACGCCGAAATCGGCTCCCGCGTCGCCCGCACCCGCCACACCTACCGCAGCGGCGGGGCCGTCGATCTCCAGTTCTTTGCCGTCCACACTTTCAAGGGCGACGTCACCAACCGCATCTTCCACGACGTGCGCTGGGTTCCCCTCCGCGAGCTGACCACCTACGACTTCCTCGCCGCGGACCGCAATCTGATCCGGGACCTCGCCGCCGGCAAGCTGCTGTAAGGCAGCGATCAGCCATCAGGGATCGATCTGTCGGGATTCGATCTCAATAGATCGTCATTCTGACCCTGAATGAAGCGAAGGGGAAGAATCTCAGCTTCCCTAATGGCTAGTCCTTGATCCCTGTTTTAGCCGCCATGAAACATCAGCATCACCGAGAGAATGCTGACCACGATCGCCGTCAACCATGCAGCCGCATTGAACCAGTGAGAATTCACGTGCTCGCCCATCAGGTCCTTGCGGTTGATAAGCAACAGCATCAGGACAATCACGATCGGCAGCAGAACGCCATTCAGTACCTGCGACTCTACCGACCACTTGATCAGCGGGAAGTTGGGGATGAGCACCACCGCCGCTCCGCCGGCAATCAGGATGGTATAGAGCCAGTAGAAAAACGGCGCCTCTTTGAATTTGCGGTCGATGCCCGATTCGAGGCCCAGCCCTTCGCAGACCACATAGGCCGTCGAGAGCGGCAGCACCGACGCGGCGAAGAATGAGGCGTTGAACAGCCCCACCGCAAACAGCAGAAAGGCATAGGCGCCGGCCAGCGGCTTCATCGCCTGCGCCGCGTCGGCGGCGCTTTGGATCGATCCCAGCCCATGCACCCACAGCGTAGCCGCGCAGGCTACGATGATGAACCACGCCACCACGTCGGTGAAGATCGATCCAACGATGACATCCAGCCGCGATGCCGCGTAGTTCTTCGCCGTCACTCCCTTTTCCACAATGGAGGACTGCAGGTAGAACTGCATCCACGGCGCGATCGTCGTGCCGATCACGGCAATCACCATGAACAGGTAGGCGTGATTCTGCCATGTGGATCGCGGCGGCACCTTGATGGTGGCTACCAGTGCGGTATGCCAGCTTGGCTGCGAGAGCACGCCGGTGATGATGTAGGTGATATAGAAGACCGACGCCGCGAGAAACACTTTTTCTACTTTTTTGTAGTCGCCGCGCACCGCCAGCAGCCATACCAGCAGGCTGCAAACCGGCACTGAAATGTATTTGCTCAATCCGAACAACTGCAGACTCTCCGCGATGCCGGCAAACTCGCCGATCACATTGCCGAAGTTCACCAGCACCAGCAGGAACATCACGATCACCGTGATGCGCAGCCCGAACTCCTCGCGAATCAGGTCGCTCAATCCCTTGCCGGTTACCGCGCCCATGCGCGCGCACATCTCCTGCACCACGTAGAGGGAGAGCGTGATCGGAATCATGGTCCACAGCAGTTCGTAGCCGTACTGGGCGCCGGCCTGCGAATAGGTGAAGATTCCGTTGGGATCGTTGTCCACATTCGCCGTGATGAATCCCGGACCGAGCACGGCCAGAAACAACAGAATCCGGATTCTCCAGCGTTTGAGCATGGGCGTAGGAAGTTTCGATCACTTGAGTTGAAATTTTGAGCGGAGGCTCTTAGCCGAACATACCAGAGACCGGCGCTATCTGCCCGCCCTCAGGAATGCAATCACGTGGTCGGCCTCGACCACTCCAACCAGCCGCCCTTTGCTGTCCAATACCGGCAGGGCTCTCAGATTGTAGCGATCGAACAGATCGGCCACCTGGTTCTGGTGCGCGTCCGCTTCGCAGGAGATGAATCGCGCCTCGGAGAGGACTTCGAGCCGGGCCTCCGGCTGCGCCAGCACGATGCGCGGCAGGGGCACCACTCCCTTGAGCACTTCTGCGGCATCGACGAGATAAACCTCGGTGATGGTTTCGATATCGCCTTCGAACTCGCGCAACGCGCGCACCGCGTCGCCCACCGTGGAGGTTTGAGGAACCGCGACGTACTCCGTCGTCATGCGGCCCGCGGCGGAGTTCTCGCGGAACTCGAGCAGCTCTTCCACCTCCTGCCGCTCTTCCGGATTCATCTCTTCGAGAATGGCTTCGGAACGCGACTCCGGCAGCTCGGCCAGCAGGTCGGCGGCGGCCGACGGGTCCATCTCCTCCACAATGCCAGCCGCCACGTCTGAGTCCAGAGACTCGACCATCGACTTCTGCAGCTTGGGCTCCACCTCTTCCAGCGCCTCGGCCGCGACCTCCTCATCGAGGGTCGTCAGGATGGCCTCGCGTTCCGCCGGCGCCAGCTCTTCGAGAATGTCCGCAATATCCGATGGGTGCAGCTGCGCCAGCCGGTCGTGCTCGATATTGAGCTTCACGCGGCGCGCGGGGTCGACCTCGATCATGTCGACGAACTCCCACGGAATTACCCGCGCCGGAAAGTTTCTCGCTACCGAATCGATCGCCGCTTTCGGCAGCGCGCCCTGCAAAAGCCGTCGCATCGCGCCACGAAGTCCTACTTCCACCTCGCGCACGCGCAGATCTTCTACCTCGGTTTGGCCGGCGGTTGCCGGAGCGAACCACTGCAGGTCCACGTCGTTGACGCGCACCACCTTGCGCCCGTGCACATCGATGATCTGGCGGTCCAGCAAGTCCTGACGGAGCAGAATGTAATTCTCATCGCCGCGAAGAGGCCGCAGTTCCGCATCCTGGCGCAATTCCAGCGTGCCGCTGGGTGTCTGCCTCACTTCAGTCGCAGCGACCAGTTCCCGCCCATTGCGCGACTTCAGGACCAGACCGACGACTTTGCCAGCTTCTTTGCCGGTGCCCACCGCGAGGTCCGACACGCGGCCTCGCAGTTTCCCGCGGACGTCGGTGACCGGCGTTCCCATCAGGGAGGTTAAAGTCGTCATGGGCTGTTTTTCATGCATCTCGTAAAGGTCCCGGGTTCCCGTGTCTCCGATGCAGTCTATAACGTTTGCGCCGCGCATTTCCTGAAGATGCAGCCGCCATCTGTGCGAATATTTTCCCCAGATGACTGCCAAAACATAACTCCGGGAACATGACCCCAGCGATATGACCCAGACCGCATCGCCGCCGCCCATCGCAGAGCATCGCCTTCAACGTCAGCTCAGCCTGCGCGATCTGGTGCTGACGCAGATTCTCTGCGTCGTCGGCAGCTCCTGGGTCGGAGTCGCCGCCGGACTTGGCCGCGCCCAGACCCTCACCTGGATCGCCGCCATGCTGCTCTTCTACCTGCCCATGGCCGCATCCGTCATCGGCCTTAACCGTGAGATGCCGCTCGAAGGCGGTCTCTACGTGTGGGCTCACAAGGCCTTCGGCGATCTCATCGGCTTCCTCACCGCCTGGAACCTGTGGGTCTACGGCATCGCCGTCACCGCCACCATCCTCTACGCCACGCCCACCGAGATCGCCTACCTCGTCGGATCATCGGCAAAGTGGCTGCCGGAGAATCACCTGGCGTCCCTCGCCATCGTCAGCGTCCTGATCGCCGGCGTCACCTTCGCGGCGCTGCGAGGCCTCGAGCTCGGCAAATGGATTCACAACATCGGCGGCGTCGCCATTCTCATTGTCTTCGCCACGCTGATCCTCCTGCCCGTGTGGGCTATCTCGCGCCACATGCCGATCCACTGGACGCCGTTCGCCGTCCGACTGCCACCCCGCAACCTGCATTCGTTCGCACTCTTCGGCCAGATGCTCTTCGGAGCCCTCTGCGGCCTGGAATACATCGCCATCCTAGCCGGCGAGAGCAAGCACCCCGTCCGCAGCATCGGCCAGTCGGTATGGATCTCATCCCCCGTCATCTGCGCCATGTTCATCCTCGGAACCGGCTCCGTCGTGGCCTTCGCGCACCCTGGCCATATCGATTTCATCGCGCCCATCCCACAGACCCTCCGCCTCGCCCTCGGCAACACCGGCATCGGCAATCTCTTCACCATGGCCGCCATTCTTCTGCTCGAATTACGGCTGCTCGGAGCCTCCAGCTACGTCTTCACCGGGGTCACCCGCCTGCCCATGGCCGCGGGCTGGGACCACCTTGTCCCCGAATGGTTCACGCGCCTCCATCCGCGCTGGCGAACGCCATCCAACTCCATCCTCTGCACCGCCGCGCTCGTCTTCCTCCTGGCCCTGCTGGCCAGCATTGGAGTCCACGCCCAGGAGGCGTTTCAGCTCCTAACCAACGCCAGCCTCACCCACTACGAGCTTGCCTATCTCGCCATGTTCGCCATTCCGCTGGCCGGAACCGCTGCCCTGCGCAAAAAATTGCCAACATCTCTGAAATGGCTCTCGGCGGTCGGCTTCTGCTCGACGCTCTTCAGCCTTCTCATCTCCGCATATCCTTTCGTGGATGTGGTCAACGCAAAGGCCTACGCCGCCAAGATCCTCGGCACCACGGCTCTGAGCAACCTGATAGGCGCCACCTTCTACCTCCGCCGCAGAAGGGCCGCAGGAAAGTTGACGGCATCGCAGGATTGAAGAGAGCAGGCGCGCCATGCCTGCCCTGAGCCTGTCGAAGCGTCTCGCCTTTGAGACTTGAGTTCAGAAGAGTGCATCTCACTCCGTATTGCCCGTAGCAACTTGACAACGCGACACCTAAACCATCGACGCTGCTTGACATTACCGGCCTCAGCAAGCAAACTGCCACGTACGGGCTGGTTTGGTTTTTCACCCAACTAAGGACGTCATGCCGCATCGCGAGGAAGAGCACTTGACGGGACAACAGGCAAGCCGCATCACATACACACTCGAGTCCTCGCTGGACAGCGTGAACAAGGTGGAAGAAACCGCCGAGCAGATGGCCAAAAAGGCCGGAATCGACGAAGACGAAATTTTCAAGATCACCATGGCGGTGCGTGAAGCCGCCGTCAACGCGGTATTGCACGGCAATTCGTACGACCCGGAGAAACGCATCACAGCGTCCTTTGAAAATACCGGCGAGGCGCTCGTGATCCGGATCGCGGACCAGGGCAAAGGGCTCGATCCCGCAAGCCTTCCCGATCCTCTCGCACCGGAAAATCTTCTGCGCGGCTCCGGTCGCGGCATCTTCCTCATCCGCTCGTTCATGGATGAGGTACACTTCAAGCAATTACATCCCGGAACCGAGTTGACACTTATCAAGCATCTGGGGACCGCGCAAACAGGCAGCTAAGGAGGGACTTTTCGTGAGCATGAAAGTAAGCACCCGTCAGGTGGACGGAGTAACCATTCTCGATCTCAGCGGACGCATCACCCTCGGCGAGGGCAGCGTGCAGTTGCGTGACGCTGTGAGAGATCTGCTGGCCAAAGGCTCGAAGTACATTCTCCTGAATCTGGCCGATGTGAACTACATCGACAGTTCGGGTATCGGCGAGTTGGTCAGCGCATATACCACAGTTCGCAATCAGGGTGGCGAGTTGAAATTGCTGAACCTCACCAAGAAGGTTCACGATCTTCTCCAGATCACCAAGCTCTACACCGTCTTCGACGTCAAAGACGACGAAGCCAGCGCCATCGCGTCCTACACCCGCGCCTGATCCTGCCGGCTCAGCATCCCCCGCGGGCCAATCCGGCCCGCTCCCAGGCCAAATCCAGGCACCGATCAAAAGCACATCAGGCTCGCTTCTCGCATACGAAAAGAGCCGCCCCTGAAATTCAACCAGGGGCGGCTCTTTTCATCTCTGTGCATCATTCCCGAACGACCGCCATGGCGAATTTCGTCCTGGCATCGACCCAAAAGGGTCGTCCGAATGACAGCACCTTACGCAATCCTTGCTTTTGGGGCTAGAACTTCACCGTGGGCACCGTCTTCGAAGCCTCGCTGGCCTCGAAATACGCGTTGTTCGGCTGGAAGCCGGCTATCCCGGCCCAGACGCTGTTCGGGAACTGCCGGATGAAGGTGTTGTAGTCCTGAAGCGTCTGGTTGTACCTCCGCCGCTCCACGGCGATGCGATTCTCCGTCCCCTCCAGCTGATCCTGCAACTGCAGGAAATTCTCGTTGGCCTTCAGATTGGGATAGCTCTCGGACAAGGCAAGCAGTCGCCCCAGAGCGCCGTCGAGCTGCCCGTTCGCCTGAATCTTTCCCTGTGGATCGCGTGCGTTCAACAGCGCCGAGCGCGCGCTGGCGATGTCGTCGAAGACCTTCTCTTCGTGCGTCGCGTAGCCCTTCACCGTAGAGACGAGGTTAGGAATCAGATCGGCGCGCCGTTGCAACACCACATCCACCTGCGACCACTGCGCGCGCACCGCCTCCTGCTTGGCTACCATCTGATTCTTCGCGCTCACGTAGCTGCCGAAGACCATCAGCACCACCACAAAGAGGACCACCACCACGCCAATCCCAATCCACAATCCGCGACGCATCATCGTACGTTTCTCCCCTGACCTTCAAAACCCGTGAACCCGGTTATGCCACCAACGGCAATCTTACCAATCGCCGCCCGCACCGCCGCCGCCGGTGCTGCCGCCGCCAAAGCCTCCGAAGCCGCTGCCTCCTCCATCGCCGCCGCCACCACCTCCACCGCCCCAGCCGCCGCCACGCCCACCGCCGCCCAGGAACATGCCGATCAGGAAGCCCAGCAATCCCGATCCACCGGCCCGAGCCAGGAAGATGACGATAATGATGAGGAAGATTCCGAAGATGATGATCTGGCCCAGGCTGATGTGAATCTGCTGCGGCTGCCGCTGCACCCGCCGCGTCAGCGGAGTCAGTGTTACTCCAGCATCCTTGGCAATGATCTGCGAGATTTGGTCGACCGACAGCATGACCGCGCCGTCGAAGTCATTCGCGCGCAGGTAAGGAATCATCTGCCGCCCGATGTCGCCAACCTTGCCGTCAGGCAGCACACCTTCCAGCCCATAGCCGGTTGAGATAAACCGCCGCCGGTCGTTGACCGCGAACAGCAGCAGAACACCGCGATCTGACTGCTTGCCTCCGATACCCCACGCTTGGTACAGGTCGACCGCGTATTGCTGGATAGGCTCGCCGTCGGTGCTGTGGATCGTCACCACCGAGATCTGCGCATGTGCCTGATGATCCACTTGGCCGCACAGCCGGTTGATCTGCTGCTGGACTCCCGGCGACATCACATGCGCGAAATCGCTCACATAATCCGTGGGCCTGGGCAGGCTCTTCACCGGCTCGGCCGCCACAAAAATGCAGGCAAAGCAGGCCAGCAGCGCGACCGCGCAGCGCAGTGCAAACTTTCTTGGCATCGCTGTCATTCTACCTGTAACGAAACAACCGCATATGGAAACGGCGCCCCGGGGGAGCGCCGTTATCATTCCTCTTTCTCAAGGCTAGTGGCTTGACGCCAGTTTGCCCTTGTCGTTCATCAGGTTGTGGTTCTTGGCAATCTGATCGATCATCTGCAGATGCTGCTCGATCATCTGGTCGCCCTGTTGTGCAACTTGTTTTAGCGCAGGATTCTGCGTTTGTTCGGCCTCGGCCTTGAAATCGCCGGCGTCTTTCTTGTGATCCTTCACCATCGCCGCGATATAGGCATCGTCGAACTGCGTTCCTGACAGGCCCTGCAGTTTGGCCATTAGCTGCTTATCCTTCTTCGACGGGCCTTTCGGCTGATCGACGTTCATCTGCTGCGCGGCCTGCTTCATCACGCCGCCCAGTTTGGTATGGTCGGCAACCATCCGCTGACCGAACTGCTTCACGTCATCGCTGGAGCCCTTTTGCGCCGCCAGTTGTCCGAGTTCAACCTCGGCCATCCCGCCCTGCAGCGCGCTGTGTACAAAATCCTTGTCTTGCATTGCATTGGCGGGATTCGCGCCCTGCTGCTCCGCAGGGCTCTGCATGCCGGGGTTATTGGACGGACTCGTCGTTCCTGGATTCGTCTGCTGCTGTTGTGCGCCACCAGGAGACATCTGCGCAAAGGCCATCGCTCCGCTCAACAAAACCGCTCCCGCAAAAACCGCCACATCGCCGCGTATCTGCTTAAAACCCATCGGTCACTCTCCTTCGCTGAAGAAGCACGGAAGCCGTGTTCCAGCATGTAAACTACGTTTCGCAACCCTCGTGAATCCCGCCCGATACATCTTGGAATGCCGCGACCTCGGCCGCGAGTTGCCTGCGCCCGATCAACGTCTGTTACTGAAAAACATCAACTTTTCGCTGCAACCTGCAGAAGTCCTTGCGATTGTGGGACCTAGCGGCTCCGGCAAGAGCACCCTGCTTCGTCTGCTCAATCGCCTCGACGAGCCCACCCACGGGTCCATCTATATTCATGGCCGCGACTCTCTGGAGATTCCCATTCTGCGTCTGCGCCGCATGATCGGCATGGTGATGCAGCGTGCTTATCTCTTCCCCGGTACGGTCGCCGAAAACATTGCCTTCGGTCCGGCGCAGCAGGGCCGTGCAATCACCCCAGAGGAAATTGCCGATCTGCTCGCGCATGTTGGCCTCGACGGCTACGCCCCCCGCGACGCGCTCACGCTGTCCGGCGGTGAGGCGCAGCGTGTCGCCATCACCCGGGCTCTCGCCAACGAACCCGAAATCCTTTTGCTCGACGAGCCCACCTCTGCGCTCGACGAGGTCTCTCGCGACGGTGTCCAGAATCTCCTCGCCACGCTGATTCGTGAGCGCCGGCTGACATGCGTGTGGGTCACACATAGCGCCGAACAGGCACGAGCCATGGCCGATCGCGTGCTCGCCCTGCGCGCCGGTGAAATCGAGGCCATCGGAACGCCCGCCGAGGTGCTTCATGCTTGAGCGCTGGCTGCCTGACCAGATCCACCGCGCCGCGGCGGAGTGCCTCATCGCCGCTATCATCGCGCTGATTGTTATTCTGCTGATCCGACGCCGTGCGCCCAATCTGGTGAAAGAGGTCTTCGTCGCCGAACTGCGCGGCCTGTTGCAGATCGTCGCGGTCGGTGCGATCCTCGCCTTCCTGCTGCGCGGTCCACAGTGGACATCGATCCTCGTTCTTGCCGGCATGGCCGTTGCCGCGGCCTCGATCGTGCGCAAACGAGCCGCCAGAATCCCGCGCGTCTACTCGCTCGCGCTGATTGCTATCGCTGCCGGCGCGGGAACCATCCTCGGCATCATGATCGTGCTCGGAGTCATCCCACTTCAGGTCTCGATCCTCGTTCCTGTCGGCAGCATGGTCATCGCGAACACGATGAACACGCAGTCCATGTTTCTCGACCGCTTGCGCGGAGAAGTTCTCGCCCACATCGGAGAAATCGAATCCGCGCTCGCGCTGGGCGCCACATCCGATACCGCGGTAAAGCGCTACATCGAGGCTGCCTTCCGCGCCAGCCTCATCCCCTCCATCGATAACCTGCGCTCGCTCGGCATCGTATGGATTCCCGGCATGATGGCCGGCATCGTTCTCTCCGGACAGTCGCCGCTCTATGGAGCGCTCTACCAGTTCGTAGTACTGACCACCATCCTGTCGGCAACCGGCCTGTCCTGCTACGTAACCAGCCATCTGGTGACAAGAAGAATCTTTACCGTCAACGATCAGCTGAAACTCCGCGCCTGATGCCGAGCGGCAAGGAGCCGACAGACGGATTTCCGCGGACCGGGTTTTCGCGGACCGCTTCTTAGAGTCTGCCTAAAGCCCATCGATCTGCGGTTTTTCTCTGTGCTCTCTGTGTTCTCTGTGGTGAATTCTTTGCGGCGAAGTTTTCTCCCATACCGCGCTCCCACCGTTTTATAAACAGGTTCTCAGCGACCCGATTCTCAGCCGCCGACTTTAGGCAGATTCCAGTGCAGCCACACGCTCACCATACGCAGCAGGAAACAAACCAGGCCGCCCGCGACGGCCGTTGGAGTTCGAGGCAGCTTCAGCTTCAGGCCGATAACCACCACGGCTGCACCCGCCAGAGCCGCGGTCGCATATACATCTGCCCGCAGCACGGTTGGCACCTGCGCCAGCAGCAGATCGCGCACCGTGCCGCCGCCCACTCCCGTGATACCGCCCATCAGGATTGCGATGAAGGGGTTAATCTCAAAATCCAGCGCCTTCTCCGCACCGGCAACCGCGAAGAGGCTCAGCCCCGCTGCGTCCAGCAGGGTCAGCGCGGACGCGGGAAACTCCTGGACCATCGAGTGGAAGAAGAATGCCGTAGCTGCGCCTGCGAACGCGATCGCTCCATACCGCCAGTTGCGGATGGAATTCGGAGGAATCGCGCCGATGAGCACATCGCGGATGATGCCCCCGCCCAGGGCTGTGGCGAACGCCAGCACCATCGCACCGAGCAGATCCAGGTTGCCCTTGGCAGCCGCCATGCCGCCCTCGATAGCGAACAGAAACGTCCCTACGAAATCGACGACTAGTAGAAGGGTGTCAGCTTTCGGTCTTGGCATCGCTTCCGTTCCTTTCCGTTGCCTGGTCCCGATTCCCCATACCGATTCGAGGATTGTACCGTTCCGCCGCAGCAAACAAGCTCCTCCAGCTTTCCATGGACCAGCTGAAATGAATAAGAAGTTTCTGTAAGCATCGACAGCATGGCTTTCGCCAGGATCATCCTTGAGATGACCGTTGAGATACGTTGAATCGGTCTTTCGAAGTCCGCGTCTAACTAGATGAGTACCATTGGATTACCTTAGGCGCTTCAGGAATTTCCCTGCTTTCGCCCAATTCCGGCAAGCCGTCCCCTGGGAAAGAACAATGACTGGACCGCGAGCCTCGACATTGCAAGCCAGGCGGCAACGCCGCACACGTCTTCCGTGGCGCTGGAAATTCAGTCTCTTTCCTTTTGTCCTCGGGATTGCATCGCTGTTCGTCGTTTCACCGCAACAGGCCCAGTCCAGAAAAGCCCAGACCATCCAACTATCCGTGATTGGCGACGATCGCAAGCCGCTGGCTGGCGCGACCATCCAGGGCAAGTCGGAGTCCGCCGTTCTCTGCGGTGGTGTCACCGATCCCCAGGGCCACGCAGCGCTCAATTGCGGACCGGTCCGGGACCTCCATTTCACCATCAGCCTCACCGGCTACGTCTCGCTTACTACCGATGTCTCCGCGCAGGATCAGGCCGCGGGTTCGGTGATCGAGGTCGCGTTGTCAAAGGCGCAGAAGGTGCAGCAGAATGTCACCGTTCAGGCCCAGTCGCAAAACCCCGTGACCGAGGCCTCCAGCAGTGAAACAAAGCTGCCCATGGATCAGGCGAAGTCCAGCCCGCTTCGCCCCAGCACGCTGGTCGATGCGTTGCCGCTCGTGCCCGGAGTCATCCGCACTCCGGATGGCCGCGTACAGATCGACGGTTTCGACGAGGAGCACAGCGCGCTGCTCATCAACTCCGTCAACGTGAATGACCCCGCCACCGGCGACTTCGGCCTCAGCGTTCCCGTGGACAGCGTCGACAGGCTCAAGGTTCTGCAGTCGCCCTACCTCGCCCAGTACGGCAGCTTTCTTTCCGGCGTCGTGGACGCGGATACCCGGCGCGGTGGCGACAAGTGGAGTTACAGCCTGAATGATCCTCTGCCCGACTTCCGCATCCGCAGCGGACATCTCGTCGGCCTTCGCGATGCCTCTCCGCGCCTGAATTTCGGCGGCCCGCTCATCGCGAATCATCTCTATCTGGCCGAGGGCTCGGAATACCTCATCGATAAGGCGGAGGTTCGCACCCTGCCCTTTCCGGTCGACGAAAGCCGCTCCACAGCGTTCAATTCCTTCACCCAGGTTGACTCCATCCTCGGCTCGCGCAACACGGTTACCGGGACTCTTCACTTCGCGCCTCACACCCTGCAATATGCCAACCTGAACTACTTCGATCCGCAACCGGTCACCCCCAACGCCGACTACCAGGAAGACAACGGAACCATCAGCGAGCACTTCGGCCTCGGCCGAGGCGAGCTGGTCTCCACCTTCGCTGGCACTCGCGATGCCTCGAACATCAATGGGCAAAGCCAGGGAGAGATGACGCTCACCTCGGTAGGAAATTCAGGCGACTACTTCGATCAGCAGACCCGCGAGGCCACGCGCTTCCAGTGGATCGAAACCTGGAGCCCCGGCGATGTGGATTTTCATGGACGCCACTCCTTTCAGATGGGCACGGTCATGGGACACGCCGAAGATGACGGCCAGGTGCTGGGGCGTGACGTGAATATCGAAAACGCCTCGGGCCAGTTGCTGCGCACCGTCTCTTTCGACGGCAGCGGCAAATTCGACCTGTCGGACATGGAACTGGCCGCGTATGTTCAGGACCATTGGATGGTCAGTCCGCACCTGGCATTCGATGCCGGCTTTCGCGGCGAAACCCAGTCGCTCACCTACACCAGCCGTCTCGCGCCCCGCGCCGGCTTCATCTGGACCCCGCGCGAAGATCACTCCACCGTCGTTCGCGGAGGACTTGGCGTTTTCTACGATTCCGTTCCGCTCGACACCTACGCCTTCAGCAGCTACCCGCAGCAGATCGTGACCACCTACGATGGAAACGGCAACATCACGGACGGTCCGCGACGCTACCTGAATCTCACCAGCACCGAAGCCAAATCCGAATTCCCATTCATCGATCAGCAATTAAGGAGCGGCAACTTCGCCCCGTACAACGTCGCCTGGAATGTCGAAGCCGAACATTCGGTCAACGAATCGGTCGCGCTGCGCTTCCGCTACATCCACTCCGACGCCCGCAACCAGTTGACTCTCTCGCCTCAGATCATCTCTGCCTGGAGCGCCCTGGTGCTCGGCGGCTCCGGTGAGTTGAACACCCGGCAGGCCGAGTTCACGGCACGCATCGGCGCCACCAGACAGCGGCAGTTCTTCTTCTCCTACGTCCGCCAGTTCGCCCGCGGAGACCTCACCGACGCGTCGAGCTACCTCGGAGATTTCCCCTTCCCCGTGGTCCGCTCGGAGACCATTGCCAGCACCTCCGGCGAAATTCCCAACCGCTTTCTGCTATGGGGAACGGCCGACCTGCCCTGGCGAATGCACATCACGCCCCACATCGAATACCGCAACGGCTTCACCTGGCAGCCCGTCGATCAGCTGCAGAACTACGTGCCCATCGCGTCCTATATGCAGCCTCGCTACCCACGCTATTTCTCGACCGACGTCAAGATGGCTAAGGATTTCGATGTCGGCTCGCACCATGCGGTGCGCCTCTCTGTGACCGGAAGGGATTTGACCAATCACACCAATTCCCTGCAGGTCCACAACAACCTGGACGATCCGGCATACGGCACATTCTTCGGAAACTACGGCCGTCATTTCCTTCTGGATTTCGATTTTCTTTACTGAGACCTCGCGGAAATCCGGCGAAAAGTCCGTGGCTCTCGCCACGATAAGAGAACGCGCCGGATCAAGTTTGTTGCTACTGTGAATTTGTTCCTGAAGACAATCTAGGCTATATTCCAGTTAAATGGCCGCAATTCACGCACGACCGCGCTTACGCTACACCTGGCTGGCTCTGCTGGGGATCGTGTGTATTGCGCTCGTGCTGACCACCAGCATCGTGCAGGTGTCTCACAGCCACGCGTCCGGCCAGCCGGATCACGACTGTCCGCTGTGCGTTTCGGCCCATCATGTCATCCAGATCGCCCCCGCGGTGCGTCTGGTTCTCTCCAGCCTGCCCGTTGCTCCGGTTGCCGCCGAACCTGTTTCGACGCTGCCACGCAGACACTTCTTCTTCAAACTTTGGTGCCGACCTCCACCAGCTGATCCTGCTTTCGCATAACTCAAGCAGATCCCGGTTCACGATTCATCAGCTTCCCTGGAGGTCATTCCATGCGCACATTCGTGCGATGCCTTTCCGTCTTTATCTTTGCTCTGCTTTTGCAGGCAGCCGCTCGTCCGCTTTTTTCACAGTCCGCGGGCAATGCGGGAACTATCGTCGGCACTGTCACCGACACATCGGGCGCGGTCATCCCCGGCGCTTCCGTATCGATTGAAAATCCCGTCAGCGGACTAACCCGCACCACAACAACCGACGCGTCCGGCCAGTATCAATTCACCAACGTGCCGCTGAACCCCTACCACGTCACCATCAAGAAAGATGGCTTTGCATCTCAAACGCAGGATGTGGACGTTCGCTCCTTCGTGCCCGTAACGCTCAAAGTCTCTCTGCAGGTCGGGGCGGCTGCCACCACCGTGACGGTGAGCGGCGGCGATCTGATCGAAAATGATTCCACCTTTCACACCGACCTCGATCGCGATTCCTTCAACAAGCTTCCGCTGGAGAGCCAGTCGTCTTCGCTCAGCTCGCTCGTCACCCTTTCCTCGCCCGGCGTCGCCGCCGACTCGAACGGCCTCTTCCACGGACTCGGCGATCACGCCTCGAACTCCTTCTCCATCGACGGCCAGCCCATCACCGACCAGCAGAGCAAGGTCTTCTCCAATCAGCTTCCGTCGAACGCGGTGCAGTCGATCGAGGTGATCTCCGGTGCGCCGCCGGCGGAGTTTGGCGGCAAGACCAGCCTGGTCATCCACGTCACCACGCGGTCCGGCCAGGGAGTCACCACGCCCACCGGCGCGGTCACCACCTCGTATGGCACCTTCGGCTCGGCGACCGGCAGCGATCGACCTGAGCTACGGCGGAAAGAACTGGGGCAACTTCGTCGAAGTCGACGGTCTCAATACCGGACGCTTCCTCGATCCGCCCGAGTTCGTCGTCTTTCACGACAAGGGCAATGAGAATAACATCTTCGACCGCATCGACCGTCAGCTGACGACGGCCGACTCAGTCCACCTCAACCTCAACTACAGCCGTTCGTGGTTCCAGACGCCGAACGCCTATGACAATCTGAATGTGCAGAACGTCGTCAGCGGGGGCAGCCGGCTCCGATCCGGTCTTCGGCAACGTCGGCAATACCGATCAGCGCTCGAAGATCGGTACCTTCAACATCGCTCCCACCTATACCCGCACCATCGGAGCGAATTCGGTCTTCAACTTTGGCCCTTACGTCCGCAAAGACCAGTACAACTACTATCCCAGCGGCAATCCGCTCGCCGACCTGGGACCAGCCAATCTCCAGACCCAGTCCATCGCCCAGAACCGCACCCTCACCAATGCCGGAGTCCACACTGACTACTCGTATGTGAAGGGCATCAACAACATCAAGATAGGCGCTCGCTACGAGCAGACATTCCTGCGAGAGAACGACAGTCTGGGTATCGTTGATCCCACCTACAACTCGCCCTGCGTCGATGTCAACGGCAATCCGCTGCCCGGCTATTCCGTCTCAGCCGCTGCCCGAGTCTCAGACCAACCCGGCCTTCAATCCGGTCCTCGGCCCTACGACTTGACGCGCGGCGGCAGTTACTTCCACTTCTTCGGTCATACCGATGTGAAGGAGCTGGCGTCTGTACGTCGAGGACCAGATCAAGACCGGCAACTGGCTCTTCAACCTCGGCATCCGCGGCGATCTCTACAACGGACTCACCAAGGCCACGTCAGGCGGAGCCGCGTCTCGGCGTCGCCTACACCATCAAGCAGACCAACACCGTTCTCCGCGTCTCCTATGCGCGCACGCTGGAGTCGCCCTTCAACGAAAACCTTGTGCTCTCCAGCCAGGGATGCTCGAATGATGTACTTTCCCCGCTTCTCGCTCTGCACGCCCGGCGTATCGGGAACGCTGCAGCCCGGCTACCGCAATGAGTTTCACGCCGGCCTGCAGCAGGCCTTCGGCAAGAACCTGGTCATTAGCGGCGACTACATCTGGAAGTACACCCACAACGCCTTCGACTTCAGCGTGCTCGGCAATACGCCGATCACCTTCCCCATCGACTGGCACAACTCGAAGATTCCCGGCTTCGCGCTGCGCGTCGATGTTCCGAACTATCACAACCTCAGCGCTTATGTCGTGATGTCGTCGGTCGCGGCACGCTTCTTCCCGCCGCAGATCGCCGGAGCCGGCGCCACCGTTGGGCAGAGCGGCTATCCCTTCCGCATCGACCACGACGAGCGTTACAACCAAACCACGCACCTGCAGTACCAGATCCCCGGCAAGCGCTCGCCCTGGGTTGGCTTCAACTGGCGATTCGACAGCGGCCTCATCGCCGGCTCCGTGCCCTGCTACAACACTGATCGGATCCCAACAGCCTTGCGGTGGCATCTCACTCTGCCCGATGGCCAGCCCGGCATCGATCTGCAGCGGCTTACCTCCGATGAGCAGTTCGAGGCCGGTCTTACCTGCAACGGGGTCAAGGCAACTCCTACGTCCGGTTTCTCCGATCTTGCGTTGCGTCCGGACTCACCTCTAAGCTCGTGTCAGATCCCGGCCCCGAACACGGAGAATGACGACAAGAACCCTCCGCGCATCGCGCCGCGCAACCTGTTCGACGCCTCCATCGGCCAAGACAATCTCTTCCACGGCGACAGATACAAATGGAGCCTGCGATTGACCGGCGTCAACATCCCCAACAAGTACGCGCTCTACAACTTCCTCTCCACCTTCAGCGGAACGCACTACGTAACGCCGCGTGCCCTGACGGCGGAGCTGGGCTTCCACTTCTAGAAGAGGCTCACTCTGACATCAACCAGAAACAACCTCGTCATTCTGAGCGCAGCGAAGAATCTCAACGATCCTCGATCTCGATGCGGAACGACGGTTAACTGACAACTCCTGACTCAAAGCAGAAGCCCGGCCGTCGCGCCGGGCTTCTGCTTTGAAAGACGCGCTCATTGTTGACTACTGAAAAGCGGAGAGGATAGACGAAGCAAGCCGTTCCGAGTTGAACCGAGACTCGAAGCATCGCCGCGCGGCCACCCGCATCGCCGATTTCTCATCGGCACTGAGAGCAAGCCATCGGCGGATCAGCGCGGTCGTCCCGTCGAGAGTGTCGGGCTCAACCAGCGCCGCCCCATCCTTCTGCACCTCGTCGAAGATGTTCACTTTGTCCGACATCAGCACCGGCGCGTTGCAGGCCAGAGCCTCGGCAACCGCAATCCCGAAATTTTCCTGGTGCGATGGCAGAATAAAGGCCTCGGCCGAATAGAACGCGCCCCATTTCGCATCGCCGGCCAGCATCCCCGGCCAGTGAATGCGGTCCGCGACTCTCAGCTCAGTAGCTTTTGCTTCAAGCTTCGCTCGCCAGCCGGTCTGGTCCGGGCCCGCCATCACCAGGTGAAGCGATGGATCCGCCGCAGCAGCAAAGCCCTTGACCAGCAGATCACAACCCTTCTTGGGATGGATCCTCCCCATAAAGAGCAAAAACCGCTTGCCCGCAACTTCGGGGCAGATATCGTTAAAGCTCCGCCGATAAAACTCCGGATCGCCGCTCGGACCAGGCGTTCCGTAAGGCACGACCATGCCATTGGCCTTGTAAGGCCACATGCTCTTTGCGGCAAGCTCCTGCTCGGCTTCCGAAGTAAAGAAGACGCGGTGCGCATCGCCGATCAGCCGCCGCTCGGCAAAAAGCCAGTACGGCCACTTCTTGGCGAACTTTGTTAGGTAAGGCTTGTTGAAATACGGGTCAAGCATGCCGTGCATGAAAACTGCGTACGGGTAGCGGCCGTGGAGCGCTAGCCAGGCTGCGCGTCCGTGGTATTGCCACAGGCCATTCACAATGAACGCATCGAACCGGGAAGCGTTGCTGCGAAGCCAGCGCAACAGTTGCGGTGAATATCCGTAAGTATCTCTGACCGGTCCGTGCGCATGGACCGGAAATGGCAGTGTCGCCAGAAATGGCGCCTTGGGTTCGTCCAGGGTGGCCACCTCAACTTCATGGCCCTCACGCAGATAGCCCTCGGCGAGCCGGCGTAGACCCTCCGGAGGCCCGCCCTTGGAGAGATCAAGAGAAGAAATGATATGGAGTATGCGCATGGGGGATGTGGACTGATCCTATTAAACCATGCCGCGACATCACGTTAGGATGTGTCCTGGCTCTGTTGACACCCCTCGGGCCTGTAGCAAATTTGTCATCCCGAGCGAGCGCCGCGAGCCGAGGGATCTGCTTTCGGCCGGCGCACCCGCAAATTTTCGCTGCCACAATGCATTTCGCGGTTCAAAAACGGGGATGTCAGCAGAGCCACGCGTCTTCAAGCCCGCCGTGGTCGATGGAAGGCCATCTCGAGACCTGGGTTCATCGTTGTGGACCTCGCCGCCGCGTCACAGCACCGTAGACGATATCCTGTAAAGGTATGCCTACACGTACCGAGATTGCGCCCCCCGTCGCCGCCATCCGCCACACCGAAAAAACGATGCACGGCCACACCCTGGTCGACGACTACGCCTGGCTGCGCGACCGCCAGAATCCCGAAGTCACGGCCTATCTCGAAGCCGAAAACGCCTACTGCGCCGAAGTGATGGAGCCGACCAAGGCGCTCCAGAAGACGCTCTATGACGAGATGGTCAGCCACATCAAGGAAACGGATGTCTCCGTTCCCTTCCGCGAAGGCGCGTACTGGTACTACTCGCGCACCGAACAGGGCGCGCAATATCCCATCTATTGCCGCAAGAAAGCTGCGCCGGCAACCGAGGACCAATTGCCCGGCGACGCGATCCCCGAAGAGATCGTCCTGGACATCAATGAACTCGCCCGGAACGAGTCCTACATGGCTGTCAGTTCGCTTACTGTCTCCGACGATGACCACCTGCTCGCCTACTCGGTCGACAACAAAGGCTTCCGCCAGTACACGCTCCGTGTAAAGGACCTGCACACCGGCCAGCTTCTCTCCGAGCGCGTCGAGCGTGTGGGCTCCATCGTCTGGGCCGCGGACAACAAGACCCTCTTCTACACCGTCGAGGACGAAGAGCAGAAACGCCAGTTCCAGTTCTATCGGCACACGCTGGGCGCGCCTCACTCCGAAGACATCCTGCTCTTCGAAGAAACGGACGAGCGCTTCAACATCGGCTCCGGCCGCACCCGCGACGGAAAATATCTCATCCTTGAGAGCTCCAGCCATACCACGACGGAAGAAAAATTCCTGCCGGCCGACGAACCCTTTGGCGAATGGCGTCTCATCCACCCCCGCCAGGACGACATCGAATACTATGCCGACCACCGCCACGGCCTCCTCTACATCCGCACGAACGATGCGGGACGAAATTTCCGCCTGGTAACCACGCCTGTCGACTCGCCAGGCCAGTCCAACTGGAAAGAAGTTCTTCCTCACCGCGAAGCGACCATGCTTGAAGAAGTCGATCTGTTCGGGCCCTTCTACATAGCCTGCGAGCGCACCAACGGCCTTCAGCACATGCGCGTCTTCCGCTTTCAGGACGACGGCGAGGCTACGGCTGAACCGCGCGAGATCACCTTTCCCGAGCCCGTCTACAGCGCCCATCCGCACATCAACCGTGTCTTCGATACGACCAGGTTCCGCTACGGATATCAGTCCCTCGTCACACCCAGCTCGGTCTACGAGTACGAGGTCGGCACCGGCGAATCTACGCTGCGGAAGCAGCTTGAAGTGCCTGGCGGCTTCGACCGCACGCTCTACAAATCCGAACGCCTCTTTGCCACCGCGTCTGACGGCACGCAGGTTCCCGTCTCTCTCGTCTACCGCAAGGATCTCTTCGCGAAAGGCGCGAATCCGCTCCACGTCTATGGCTACGGATCCTACGGCTACTCGCTGCCCAACAACTTCAGCAGCAGCCGGCTGAGCCTCCTCGACCGCGGTTTCGTCATGGCCTTCGCTCACATCCGCGGCGGAGGCGATCTCGGCAAGCCATGGCACGACGACGGCCGCCTCATGAGGAAGCTCAACACCTTCACCGACTTCATCGCCGTCACCGAATTTCTGCTCGCGCAGGGCTATGGCGATCCCACTCGCGTCGCCATCGAAGGCGGCAGCGCCGGAGGTCTGCTCATGGGCGCCGTCGCCAACATGCGCCCCGACCTCTTCCGCGCCGTTGTCTCCCACGTACCCTTCGTGGACGTAATGAACACCATGCTCGATACCTCGCTGCCCCTCACCGTGCCCGAATACGAAGAGTGGGGAGATCCCAACCAGCCTGAGGCCTTCGAGTACATGCTCGGCTATTCGCCCTACGACAACGTCGCCGCGAAGGACTACCCGGCCATGCTCGTCAAAACCTCTCTCTTCGACAGCCAGGTCATGTACTGGGAGCCCGCGAAATATGTGGCCCGGCTCCGCGCCACCAGGACCGGCAATCACCTGCTGCTCTTCCACACCAACATGACTGCCGGGCACGGCGGAGCCTCCGGCCGCTACGACTACCTCAAAGAAATCGCCATGGACTATGCCTTTATCCTCCGTGAATTCCAGCCTCTGAGCTAGGTGGTCGTCGTGTAACCGGGGTGTGGATTTCGAGCGCTTCGGGTAGAACGTTTGTCATATAACGTCAGGCGTTATAATGTATCCATGAATGATTCAAAGCTTCCGGGACGAAGACACTGCCGAGCTCTTCGTGAAGAGGTCCAATGCGAGGTGGACCAGCATCAGGAAGGTCGCTCTGCGCAAGCTGGATCAGATTGAAGCTTCATTGAACCTGAATGATCTCAAGATCCCGCCCGGCAATCGGCTGGAAGCCCTCAAGCGCGACCGGGCCAGCCAGCACAGCATCAGAATCAACGACCAGTTCCGCATCTGCTTTGTATGGAAAAGCGACGGCGCGCACGAAGTAGAAATAACCGATTATCACTAACGGCGTCGAATAAGGTGGCGTATGACGATCAAACGGCCGCAAAACGGATGGGACTTCCAAAAGCCGACAACCCATCCTGGCGAAATTCTGCGCGAAGAATTTCTGCGCCCACTGAAAATCAGCCAGCACGCGCTCGCGATGAAGATTCACGTCCCCGCCACACGCATCGGTGAAATCGTGAACGGCAGACGTTCGATCACTCCCGATACTGCGCTGCGCCTCGGCCGATTCTTCGGCAACAGTCCGGAATTCTGGATGAATCTCCAGCAGATGCACGACCTCTCCAGAACCAGGATCGAATCTGATAAGACGATTCAGCGGGAAGTAGAAGTCTACGCCGCGCAGAACTGATCGCGAGCGTTCCATCAACTGATAGCCGTGAAAACAGATCGCCGTGAAAAACAGATCAATGATGAACCCAGACGAAAAGCTCACCACCATCGACCTGCGCAGTGACACCGTAACCAAGCCGACCGAAGCCATGCGCGCCGCCATGGCGAACGCCGAAGTCGGAGACGACGTCTACGGCGAAGACCCCACCGTTAATCGACTTGAAGCCAGTGCAGCCGAGATTTTCGGCCGCGAAGCCTCCATCTTCGTGCCCACCGGCAGCATGGGCAACCAGATCGCCATCAAGCTCCACACCCAGCCCGGGCAGGAAGTCATCTGCGAAGCGCGCGGGCACATCGTCGACTGGGAGATGGCCGCGGTCTCCGCTTTTTCCGGCTGCCATCTGCGCACCGTCCCCGGCGACCGCGGCGTGCTCACCTGGGATCAGGTCCGCTCCGCTATCGCGCCAAAGATTTACTACCGCCCGCAGACCGGCCTCATCTCGCTTGAAAATTCGCACAACATGGCCGGAGGCACCGTCACCTCTCCCGACGTTTACGAGGAAATCTGGTGCGGTGCGCGGGACGGCGGCATCCCCGTCCATCTCGATGGAGCGCGCGTCTTCAACGCCGCCACGGCTCTGGGCATCGGAGTGGCCGAGCTCACCAGCGGTTTCTCCAGCGTGATGTTCTGCCTTTCGAAAGGCCTCTGCGCCCCCATCGGGTCGATGCTCGTCGGCAGCCGCAGGTTTATCGAGCGCGCCCGCAGCGTTCGCAAGATGCTTGGAGGCGGCATGCGCCAGGCCGGCGTGATCGCCGCCGCCGGGCTCATCGCGCTCGAAGAAATGCCCCAGCGCCTTCATGAAGACCACGCCAACGCGCGCTTTCTCGCCAAAGGCGTCGCTGCCCTGCCCAACGTCAGCATCGACCTCGACACCGTGCAGACCAACATCGTCATCTTTAGCATCGCGGGAGTCTCCGACGTTACGCCGCTGCTGGCAAATCTAAAAAAACGAGGAGTCCTCGCCGGCTCTGCGGCAGCCAACCAGATTCGCTTCGTAACTCACCGGGACGTAGACCATGCAGCCTGCGAAGAGGCGCTGGGAATCACCACCGCGGTGCTCGCCGCCACGCACTAAGAAATATCGGGAAGAGCCCTCAGGCCCGCCACTGGAAGCAAAGGCCGTATCCGTCGGGATCGGTCAGCCCCATCTGCTTCATCCCATATGGGGCTACCTGTGGCTCTTTCACGTCCACGCCCAGCGCGCGGAGCTCCTGATAAGCCCCGTCCACATCGGGGCAGCCGAGATACAGGGTCATGTCGCCGTGCCTGGCACGCCATTCGGCTCCGCGCGCCGGCGGCCGCTCGTCGTTGCTCTCGTAGTGCGTGTTGAGCATCAGCTCAGCGCCGCCCTTTCGCAGCAGGCACCAGTGGAAGCTGCCCGAAGGCAGAAGCGGCGAGTGGTTCACGATCTCAAAACCCAGCAGGTCGCAGTAGAAGTGAACGGATTCCGGCATGTCGTACACCGAAAGCAGAGGGCAAAGACCCTGAATATCGATCGCCATAGACGCCCCGGATTACCGAGATGACGCCCATACTAACCTAATCGCGGAGAGCCGGACGCTCCATATCTCGTCTTTACGATGCGGGTTCCTCGCGTCATCCCCCGCCCCGAGCCTCTTGCGCCCGCACCCGCTTCAGAAAATCCGCCCACGTCTGGCCCGGACCCTGCAAAAACGTCTCCTCGAGCATGGAGAACGACCGCAGCCGATCCACCCTGAAGTTGCGAAAGTCGCAGCGCAGCTCGCACCAGCCGATCAGCGTCCACACGCCGCCCCAGAAGCAAAGCGCCAGCGGACGCACCCGCCGCTGCGTAACCTCTCCAATCTCATTTGCGTACTCGGTGTCCAGAACGCGCCGGTCGAGCGCCGCCTGGTGCAGCGAATCCAGCGTGCGCCGCAAATCCTTGGGCAGCTTGTAGCCGGGCGCGTACAGCTGCACCTGATCGATCCGCTCGCGCAGATCCACCGGCAGCACCGCCTCGATCTTGCGCAGCGCATTGTTGGCCGCCTCGGCCATCTCCAGTCCGCCCCACGCCTGCACCATGCGCGCGCCCAGAACCAGAGCCGTAATTTCGCGGCGGTCGAACATCAGCGGCGGAATGTCGAAGTCGCGGCGCAGTGTATAGCCCACGCCTGCTTCGCCTTCGATGGGAGTGCCCGAAAGTTGCAGCTCATAAATGTCTCTGTAGATGGTGCGCTCCGAGACCTCCAGCTTCTGCGCCAGGCTGCGGGCCGTCGTGAGACGGCCCGAGCGCAGAAGCTGGACAATCCGGAAAAGTCGGTCGGCACGGCGCATATCGACTCATCCTAATCTTGAACAACCCCGGGGTGCCCCACATCCCGCCTTCGAGATGTGGGAAACCACGAATGCCAGGCGAAGCGACCGGAGGGAGCGAAGCAGCCCAGACCGGCGCCGCAGGCGCGATCGCCCGGGCGGCCAGTCCTAGGCAACCGCATGCAGCCCTACCCGGTTTCCCTCCGAATCCCGGATCTGCGCCACCCAGCCGATGTTAGGGAGATGGTTTTTCTCCTCCAGCACCGTCCCGCCAAGCTGCGGCACCCGTTCCAGCACATCGTCCATCTTCCCGTCGCAGTTGAGGTATACGGTGACGCCGCCGTCGGCTGGCCCGGCATCCTTGGCCTGCACCACGCAGCCGCCTACGGTCGGCGGTTGAAAGGGAAAGATGGCCATGTTCGGCCACGCGGGATCGCGCTTCAGCTGCACGCCGAAAGTAGCCTCGTAGAAGCTGACGGCGCGCTCGAAATCGGCGGCCAGGATTTCGAACCATGTGATGACGGCGTTGCGCGCCGCGGGAACAGAGGTAGTCTCAGGTTTTGCGGCAGTCTCGGGCTGGGTTGCAGTAGCGGTCATGGTGTCCTCTCTCGGCGTGAAGCATCACGCTGAAGAAGACAGTAGCGGAGGGCTACTGACAGCATTGTGTCAGGAGAGAAACCAATTCTGCGGCCGGGCTTTCAGTCGGCCGGACGAAAACCAGCCGCTTTTTCAGCGACCGTCTGCCCGCCTGGAGCGTCTATACTATTAACCATGCCGAAGTACTCCGTCGTCGTCCCTTTCCATAACGAAGAAGAGAACATTACCGCCATGTACGACCGCCTCAAGGCGGTCATGGAACAGGTAGGAGACAGCTTCGAGCTGGTACTGGTGGACGATGGATCGAACGACCGCAGCTACAAGCTGCTCGAAGAGATTGCCGCGGTCGACAGCCGCGTGCTGGTCGTGAAGCTGCGCCGCAACTTTGGACAGACCTCGGCCCTCGCCGCCGGCTTCGATCACGCCCAGGGCGACTTCATCCTCGCGATGGACGGCGACCTGCAGCACGATCCCGCCGAGATTCCCAACTTCCTCGAAAAGCTCGAAGAGGGCTACGACGTAGTCAGCGGATGGCGCAAGGAGCGCATCGACAATTTCGTAATGCGCCGCATCCCCTCACGCTGCGCCAACTGGCTGATGGCCAAGCTCTCCGGCGTCGACATTCACGACTTCGGCACCACCTACAAGGCTTATCGCCGCGAAGTCATCCAGAATATTCCGCTCTACGGCGAGATGCACCGCTTCATCCCCGCGCTCGCCGCCTGGTATGGAGCCAGCATCTGCGAAATCCCCATCAAAAATGTTCATCGCGAGCGGGGCAAATCGCACTACGGCATCGGACGCACCTTCCGCGTCTTCTTCGACCTGCTGACCATCCGCTTCCTCCTCCGGTACATGACGCGCCCGCTGCACTTCTTCGGCGTCTTCGGAGCGCTAGGCATGTTCTTCGGTTCGTCCATCGCCGTCTTCCTCGGCATCCTGAAGCTGGTCACTCACCAGCACGTCATGGATCAGCACGGACCGCTCTTCGTCATCGCCGGCGTTCTCATTCTCGGCGGCATTCAGATGCTCGCCATCGGCCTCCTCGGCGAGCTGCAGGTCCGCCATTACCACACCGGATCGCAAAGGGCCCCGTACACCATCGACCGCCTCGTCCGCCTCCGCGCCCCAGGCGAGCCCAGCATGCTCCAAGAGGACTAGGACTCGCCGTCCAGGCGCACGGGCCTTCATTCGGCATTTTGCAATTCGTTTGGTAAATGCCCTGGTCAGCTTCGAAGGCCTGTGTTGAATTCTTTTGCGTCCTTGGCGTCTTCGCGGTGAATGCCCTGCCGCGCTCCCCCAAAAGCAGCCGCCATCCGCTAACATACATCTGCGTAGGAAAGCAGAGCAGATGAAAGCCATTCAGATCACGCAAACGGGCGGCCCCGAAGTCCTCACTCTCGCCGATCTTCCCATCCCCACGCCGAAATCCGGCGAAGTTCTGGTCAAGGTGCGGGCCTCCGGCGTGAATTTCATCGATATTTACTATCGCGAAGGCCGCTACAAAGCGCAGCTTCCCTTTATCGACGGCCAGGAAGCGGCGGGCACCGTGAAAGCCATCGGCGAAGGCGTCACCGGCTTCAACGTCGGCGACGCGGTAGCCTGGTGCAACGTCCTCGGCACCTACACCGAATACGCCATCGCCCCTGCCGATCGCCTCGTCAAGCTCCCCGTGGGACTCGATCCTAAACTGGCCGCCGCCGTCATGCTGCAGGGCATGACAGCCCATTACCTTGCTCACGACACATTCCCGCTCAAGGCCGGCAACACCGCCCTGGTCCACGCCGCTGCCGGCGGAGTCGGCCTGCTGCTCACGCAGATGGCCGCGCAGATCGGCGCACGCGTCATCGCCACCGTCTCGACCGAGGAGAAGGCAAAGCTCGCCCGCGACGCCGGAGCTGCCGAGGTCATTCTCTACACGCAGGAAGACTTCGAGCAGAAAACCCGGCAGCTCACCGGCGGCCACGGCGTCGATGTGGTCTACGACTCGGTGGGCAAGACCACCTTCGAGAAGTCGCTTCACGTGCTGCGCCCGCGCGGCCTCATGGCTCTCTTCGGAGCATCGAGCGGAGCGGTTCCACCCTTCGACCTCATCGAGCTCGCCGGCAGGGGTTCCCTCTACGTCACCCGCCCCACGCTGAAGCACTACGTGCTGACGCGCGAGGAGCTGGAGGCACGCGCCAGCGCGGTCTTCGAATCCGTCGCCGCGGGAAAGCTCAAGGTGCGCATGGAACACACCTATCCGCTCGCCGATGCGCAAAGGGCGCATATCGATCTGGCGGCGCGAAAGACCACGGGAAAATTGCTGCTCCTACCCTGATCCGGGCGTGCTCTAAGAAGGAACTGGGGGAAATCGATGACTGCTGTCTGGCTTTTTGTAATTCTCATCGGCGTGGTCTGCGGACTGCGCTCATTCACCGGGCCTGCCGTTGTGTCTTGGGGCGCGCATCTCGGCTGGCTCTCCCTCGCCGGATCTCCGCTCGCCTTTCTTGGTCATCCCGTCGCTGTCGCAGTCTTCACAATCCTCGCCCTCTGCGAACTCGTTGCTGACAAGCTGCCCAAGACCCCTGCTCGAACTGCGATCGGGCCGTTCATCGTCCGCATCGTCTTCGGAGGCCTTTGCGGCGCCGCTCTCGCCATCGCCGGCCACGGTCTGCTCGGCGTGGGAGCCGTTCTCGGCGCGATTGGCGCGGTCACCGGCACCTACGGCGGATATGCCTATCGTCACGCCGCCAGCGGCAGCGGAAAGCTCCCGGACCTGCCCGTCGCACTCCTCGAAGACCTCGTCGCAATCGGAGGCGGCCTCTTCCTCGTTTCCCGCTTCTAAACCCTAAGGCTTCGAGCTCCCAGGACCCCCACGACATGACACAACATTTCGATGCCCTCATCCTCGGCTCCGGACAGGGCGGCAATCCCCTCGCCCTCGCCTTCGCCAAAGCCGGAAAGAAAACGGCCGTCGTCGAAAGCAAGCACGTCGGCGGAACCTGCATCAACGAAGGCTGCACGCCGACCAAAACCATGGTCGCCAGCGGCCGCGTCGCCTACCTGGCCCGGCGCGGAGCGGACTACGGCGTCTCCACCGGCGAAATCTCGGTCGACCTGGGCATCGTGCGCAAGCGCAAGCGCGAGATCGTAGAGAGCTTCCGCTCCGGCAACGAAAAGCGCTTCGCCTCGGCGGAAAATCTCGAGCTCATTCGCGGGCTGGGACGCTTCACTGGACCTAAAGCGCTGGAAGTCGTCCTCACCGAAGGGGGCACGCGCACCCTCGAGGCGGACACTATCTTCCTCAACACCGGCCTCCGCAACGCCGTGCCGGCGATTCCGGGAATCAAAGACGTTCCCACCCTCAACAACGAATCCATCATGGAGCTCGACGCCGTTCCCGAGCACCTTCTCGTGCTCGGCGGAGGCTATATCGGGCTCGAATTCGGCCAGATGTTCCGCCGCTTCGGCAGCCGCGTCACCATCGTCCATCGGGGCCATCAGCTCCTCGATCACGAAGATCCGGACATAGCCGCGGGAGTCTGCAAAATCCTCACCGAAGACGGCATCGAAGTCCTGTTCGAGGCGAAAACCACGCAGGTAAGCGGCCGTGCCGGCGCTTTGCAGCTGCGCGTACAGCATGGGACATCGGAACGCCTGCTGGATGGCTCACACCTGCTCCTGGCCGCCGGGCGGGTCCCCAATAGCGATGCCCTGCAACTTGAGAAGGCCGGCGTCGCCGTGGACGAGCACGGCTACATCAAGGTCAACGATCGTCTCGAAACCAGCGTCCCCGGCATCTACGGCATGGGCGACGTAAAGGGCGGCCCGGCCTTCACCCACATCTCCTACGACGATTACCGCATCCTCAAAGCCAATCTTCTCGACGGAGAAAACCGTACGACCACCGGCCGCATGGTTCCCTACACCGTTTTCATCGATCCGCAGCTCGGCCGCATCGGTCTCACCGAGGCTGAGGCAAGAGGGCAGGGCAGAGATATCCGGGTCGCGAAAATGCCCATGACTTACGTCGCCCGTGCCCTCGAAACCGCCGAATCCCGCGGCCTGATGAAAATCATCGTCGACCGGGAATCGGAATTGATTCTCGGAGCGGCCATTCTCGGCATCGAAGGCGGCGAAACCGCTTCCGCGATTCAGCTGGCAATGATGGGGGGACTCAAGTTCACCGCTTTGCGCGACGGCATCTTTGCGCATCCAACTCTGGCTGAGGCTCTTAACAACGTCTTCTTCCAATGGGAGGACGAAAAGTAAGACAATGACAGAGAGCCCGGGCTATTGCCGGTGGAGACCGATCGAACGATGGCAGTAAGCGCAACCAGCAAGACCCGGCGGCCGGGCAGCATCTCCGATCCGCTCTGGTACAAAGACGCGATCATCTACGAACTGCACGTCAAGGCCTTCGCCGACAGCAACAACGACGGCATCGGCGACTTCCAGGGCCTCATGCAGAAGCTTGACTACCTGGTCGAGCTGGGCACAACCTGCATCTGGCTGCTGCCCTTCTTTCCTTCCCCTCTCCGCGATGACGGATACGACATCTCGGACTACATGAATGTCCATCCGAGCTACGGCACGCTCGACGACTTCAGAAAATTCCTGAACGCAGCTCACGATCGCGGCCTCCAGGTAATGATCGAGCTGGTCATCAACCACACCTCCGATCAGCACCCCTGGTTTCAGGCCGCCCGCAGCTCGCCGCCCGGCTCGCCGGCCCGCGATTTCTACGTGTGGAGCGACACCGACCAGAAGTACAAAGACGCGCGCATCATCTTCACCGACACCGAGAAATCCAACTGGTCATGGGACCCGGTGGCTCAGGCTTATTTCTGGCACCGCTTCTTCTCGCATCAGCCCGATCTGAACTTCGACAACCCGCAGGTGCTCGAAGAAGTCCTCAAGGTTCTGCGCTTCTGGCTGGACATGGGCATCGACGCGCTGCGCCTCGACGCGGTTCCCTACCTCGTCGAACGCGACGGCACCAACTGCGAAAACCTCGCCGAAACCCACCACATGATCAAGGCCATCCGCGCCGCTCTCGACGACGGCTACGACGGCCGCATGATCCTGGCCGAAGCCAATCAGCCGCCGGCCAACGTGCGCGCTTACTTTGGCGACGGCGATGAATGCCACATGGCCTTCCACTTTCCGCTGATGCCGCGCATCTACATGGCCCTCAGTCAGGAAGACCGGCTGCCCATCACCGACATCATGGCCCAGACGCCGGCCATCCCCGAGAGCTGCCAGTGGGGCATGTTTCTGCGCAACCACGACGAGCTGACGCTTGAAATGGTCACCGGCGACGAGCGCGACTACATGTACCTCGCCTACAGCGGCGACCCGCGCATGCGCATCAATGTCGGCATCCGCCGTCGCCTCGCGCCGTTGCTGGACAACAACCGCCGCCGCATCGAGCTGTTAAACAGTCTTCTGTTTTCGTTTCCCGGAACGCCCATCCTTTACTACGGCGACGAGATCGGCATGGGCGACAACATTTACCTCGGCGACCGCAACGGCGTCCGCACTCCCATGCAGTGGTCGGGCGACCGCAATGCCGGCTTCTCGCGCGCCAATCCTGCCCGCTTGTACAGCCCGGTCATCATGGACCCCGTCTGGGGATACGAAGCCATCAATGTCGAAGCCCAGCAGAGCGATCCATCTTCCCTGCTCAACTGGATGCGCAACATGATTGCCCTGCGCAAGCTCTTTCAGGTCTTCAGCCGCGGCACGCTGCGCTTTCTCGACCCGTCGAACCGCAAGATCCTTGCATATATCCGCGAGTACCAGAGCGAGCAGGTCCTGTGCGTCGCCAACCTCTCGCGCTACTGGCAGCCCGTTCAGCTCGATCTAGTCGGCCTCGAAGGGCTGATCCCGGTGGAGATGCTGGGTTACGTCGAGTTCCCCACCATCGGCGCGGAATATTATCCGCTCACGCTCGGGCCATACGGCTTCCTCTGGCTCGAACTGCAGCCCGGCGTAACCTTAGCCAATGCGGGACAATAAGGACAGAGCCCGATGGCCAGAATCGAATTCCCCGAAGAGACCCGCAAGCGAGTCGAAACCATCGGCACGGCCGACTTTGTGCTCGGCGTCGCCGGCGCCATTCCGCCCGAAGAGCTGAGCGCGCATGCCCCCGGCTGGATTCAATCTTTCGCCTCCAGCCCGCTCAAGGCGGTTGTCGTCTACGCCGGCCTCCAGGAGATGATCGCGCCCCAGCCATCCGTCGACGGTATCGAATTCGTGGCCTTCGCCATGCCCGCCTATGACCCGTCTTTCGGCCCCTGGGGGGAGATATCCGGCGCACAGCGTAACGCCGTGGCGCTCGCCGCGCTCTTCGAGGCCCGTGCCTGCGCTGTCGTGCATCGCGACCTCGCCGCGCTGCACGACCCTGCTTCGCGCCTCCTCGCATCCGCGGTTCTCGAAGGCAAATGCGATCTGGTAAATCCCATCTATCCCGAGAGCAAGTATGAAGGGCTTATCAACAAGTGCCTGCTCGCACCGCTGTCGCGCGCGCTCTTCGGCAGACGTATCCGCTCGCCGCTGCCTCTCGACTTCTGCGCCTCCGCACGGATGCTCTCGAAGCTCGCCGATCCCGGACCACCGCGCAATCAAGCCGGCCCGCAGCTTTTGTGGCCTGCGAACATCGTGGCTATGGAAGCAGGGCAGATCTGCCAGGCGCCCATCAGCGCGACGCACACCCTGCAGACCGACGGACTGGATCTGAGCGAGGTGCTGGGGCAGCTTGCCGGCTCGCTCTTTCAGGAGATCGAAGCCTGCGCTGCCGTATGGCAGCGGGCGCGCCCGTCGCAGCCCACGGAAATCCTCAGCGCGGCCCCTGCCCTCGACCCCGCCGGAGAACCTGAGCATGCCAGGCCGCTCGATACGCAGCCACTCGATACGCAACCATTGATCGATTCCTTCGTGCTCGCTTCCCGCAACCTTGAAGAGGTCTGGCGTCTGGTGCTCCCTCCGGTTACGCTCTTCGAGTTGAAGCAGATCGCTCGCCTTGCTCCCGAGCAGTTCCGCATGCCGGACGGGCTCTGGGCCCGGATCGTCTACGACTTCGCCCTTGCTTACCGTTTGCGCCGCATCGGGCGGGTCCATCTGCTCGGAGCCCTGACCCCGCTTTATCTCGGCTGGGTCGCATCGTACGCCCAGGAGGTTGCCGGAGCGACGGCCGCCGAAGCCGACCAGCGCGTTGAGCTGCTGGCCCAGATATTCGAATCCAACAAGCCGTATTTCGTATCCCGGTGGAGATGGCCGGACAGGCTTAACTAACGCCGCCAAAAGGAGGGTAACAGCCATGTGGAACCACATCCAGCAGGCGCTTCAGGACTCAATGGGGCGAGTCACCACCAAGATCGCCACGTTATTGCCGGGCATCCTCGCGTTCATCGTGGCCCTCCTGATTTTCCTGGTGCTGGCCTGGCTCTTCGCCATGCTGGTGCGCAGCGTGCTCAAAGGGGTCAAGTTCGACGAACGGCTGGGCAGCGGTGCCAATGCCATAGCGGAGTGGTCGCCGAACAACACGCCGACCACCCTTGCCTCCCGGATCGCCTTCTGGGGATTCGTCGCCATCGGTGTGCTGGTCGGCCTCTCGGCTTTCGAAGCAGCCTCGGCAGAGCCGGTCATCTCCACCTATATGTTCACCTATCTGCCCCACATCATCGGCGCAGCACTGCTCTTCTTTGTCGGCAACATCCTGGCCCGTTTCCTCTCGCGCAGCGTACTGATCACCGCCGTCAATCTGAATCTGCAATATGCCCGGCTGCTGGCCACGGGAGCGAAATGGCTGGTCCTGATCCTAACCACCGCGATGGCCCTCGATCACCTTGCCATCGGAGGAAAGATCGTCGACCTCGCCTTCGGGATTCTCTTTGGAGGAATTGTCCTGGCCCTGGCGCTGGCCGTTGGCCTGGGATCACGCGACCTGGTAAGCCGCTCCCTCGAACGCGAAGCCAACCGGCCTGTAGAGACGCCGCAGGAAGAACGCCTGCATCACTTCTAGGCGCAACGCGATGCCGGGTGCCCCACATCTCGCTGTTGAGATGTGGGACGCCACAAACGCCTAGGTCCCCGCCGAACCCCAGCTGCGGATCCATCGCTGGCAAGGCCGCTCGATGGTGAACATCACGATGATGGCTCCTGCAATCAGTAGAAAATAACTGAGCCAGGGATCGAACCGGGTTAAATGCAGGCGGTCGAGAATGTGCGAGTCATGGATGAGGTTCCATAGATTAAAATGCAGAATATAAAGACAATAACTTGCGCGGCCAATAGTCGCAAAAGGTAGAAATCCAAAGAATCTTGCGATCAGGTTGTGCCCGGCCAGCCCCAGAATGGCCAGGCCGAAGAGCGGCATCAGCAGCCCATCATGCATGAGCGGAAACGGCATGTGATCGCCGTAATACAGGATCAGGTACAGTCCCGACATCCCCGCCAGCCCAAAGACCAGCCGCCGCCAGCTTGCCCGCGGAATCATCCCGTCCAGATCGGCCAGTGCAATCCCAAACAGGAACGACGGCACATGCGGCGGGGGCGTAAACTTCAGGGCCCGTATCCAGAAGCCATCGGTATAGCGCCCGGGATGCAGGTCGCCGTCGGGATGAAACCACATGTAGAGGCTGGGCAACACCATTCCCAGCACCCACAGGCCGGCCATCACCGCCAGCAGCGGCCCGATCCGCTTTGGCCGCTTCCATAAGATCACCACCGGGAAGATCAGGTAGAAAAAGGCCTCGGTGCACATGGTCCACGCCGGAGTGTTCCAGAACGTCGCCAGCATCGGATGCCAAGCCTGGAGGAGCAGCGGCGTCAGGACCACGCCCAGCGCGAACTGCGCGTGGCTGCGGACTTGCCATTCCGCGGCCAGCATTCCCAGCGAAAGCAGCAGCGCGAAGAGGTAGACCGGGTAAAGGCGCGAGAAGCGCGCCAGCCAGAAGCTGCGCACATTGAAATGTCCCGCAGCCGCGCGGTCCGCATAGTTATAGGCCAGAATGTATCCGGACATCAGCAGGAAGAAGCTGACCGACGTATAGCCGTTGTCCACGATCGGCGAGAACGGGCCAAACCATTTGGGATTCGAGAAGTGAAAGAAAACGATGTTGAGCGCCGCGAAGCAGCGCAGTCCGGTGAGGGCAGGCAATATCTCTTTCTTGCCCTTGCGTACCGGGACGGGCGCGGCAGAAGCAACCTCAGCCAGGCCCGAACGTCCAGCAAATCCCGGTGACTCCATCGGCGGCGGTGCGAGTTGAACGGGCGAACTCAGAGAGTTACCCTCAGGCGATTCGACTTCAAACGGCTCTGCTCTAGGCGGTGACCAGGGAGCCGACCTTTTCGCCTGAAATCACGCGACGGATGTTCCCTGGATTGTTCATGTTGAAGATAATCATGGGCAGATTGTTGTCTTTGCACAGGCTCACCGCGGTGGTATCCATTACCTTTAACCCCAGCCGCAGAATTTCCATGTACGTGATCTGCTCAAATTTTACAGCGTCCTTCGTAATCACCGGATCGGCATCGTAGATGCCTTCCACCTTGGTCGCCTTCAGCAGCACATCGGCCTTGATTTCCATGGCCCGCAGCGACGCGGCTGTGTCCGTCGAAAAATACGGGTTCCCGGTCCCCGCCGCGAAGACTACGATTCTTCCCTTTTCCAGATGCCGGATCGCTCGGCGCCGGATGTACGGCTCGGCCACCTGGTTCATCTCGATAGCCGACATCACCCGGCAGTGCAGTCCCTGCTTCTCGATCGCATCCTGAACCGCCAGCGCGTTGATCACCGTCGCCAGCATGCCCATATTGTCGGCGGAAACGCGGTCCATGGCCTTGGCCTGCTCGGCCACGCCGCGGAAGAAATTCCCTCCGCCCACCACAATCGCCACTTCCACTCCCAGCGCATGGACCTCGGCAATCTCGGCTGCAATCTCGTGAACCCGAATCACATCCACGCCGAAGCCCTTGCCCGCGGCCAGCGCTTCTCCTGAAAGTTTAAGGACGACGCGTTTATACATTCCTCTTGGAGTATCGCATGTAAGCCGACTTTGGCGAAGAGACCGACGGTCGTGCAGAGAACGTCCTCGTCGTCGAATGGAGGCTGCCCTTGTCTCCCTGCGCGAGCGCCCCGCTGAAACGCGCAATGGGATCGCGGTAACCCCTCGGGATATCGCGAGCAGGCAATCTCCCTTTCGCTAATCCGTGCATGCACATTCTTCTCGCACCGGGTGGGCAGATGAATCGACGTGGGCCGTCGGCGAAGAAATGAGGTATGTCTCCAAGCCACGACCGATGTACCTTGATCTGTATACAAAACGCCGCACGATCGCGGCTTGAAAGGGACAGCATCATGTTGGGAAAGCGCTCTGCTGCACACCTCCTGTTTTTCACGGTCATTCTCGCCGCTGCGTTCGCGCCGGCCATCTCCTGCTTTGCAGCACAAGATTCCGGACCTATGCCGGATATGCATTGGCGCATGATCGGCCCGTTTCGCGGCGGACGCACCCGCGCGGCCGCGGGCGTTCCCGACCAGCCGAATGTCTTCTACATCGGCCAGGTCGATGGCGGCGTCTGGAAGTCGACGGATTATGGACGGACGTGGCATCCCATTTTCGATGGTCAGGATACGCAATCGATCGGAGCCATCGCCGTCGCGCCGTCTGATAGCAATATCGTCTACGTGGCCAGCGGCGAAGGGCTGCACCGGCCCGATCTTTCGGTAGGCGATGGCATCTACCGATCCGCAGATGCGGGCAAGACCTGGACTCACCTGGGACTTCGCGAAGGGCAACAGATACCGGCGCTCGCCATCGACCCGACCAATCCCAATCGCCTCTTCGCGGCCGTGCTTGGCCATCCCTACGGTCCCAACCCGGAGCGCGGCATCTATCGCTCCGAAGACGGCGGCCAGAGCTGGACCAAGGTTCTCTATAAGGATGAGAACACCGGCGGGTCGGATGTAGTCATCGATCCCAGGGATCCGCAGGTGGTGTACGCGTCGCTCTGGGAAGACCGGCTCGGCCCGTGGGAGGACGGAAACCAGTACGAAGGAACCAACGGCGGTCTCTTCAAGTCGACCGACGGCGGCACGACGTGGAAGCAGCTCACCAATGGCCTGCCCGCCAATCTGGTGCAGATCAACGTAGCCGTCTCCGCCAGCGATCCGCAGCGCCTCTATGCCAACCTGTCTACGAAGGCTGAAAGCGGCTACGGCTCTGCGCGGGGCCTCGGCGTCTATCGCTCCGACGACGCCGGAGCAAGCTGGCGCAAGATCACCGACGATCCGCGCCCGGCCATGAAGATCGGCGGCGGCGACCTGTCCGTTCCGGTCGTCGATCCCAAGAATCCGGATATCGTCTACAGCACCAGCATCGTCACCTGCCGCTCGACTGACGGCGGCAAGACATGGATCAGCCTGCGCGGCGCGCCGGGCGGCGACGACTACCAGAATATGTGGATCAATCCGCTCAACCCGCAGATCATCCTGCTGGTGAGCGACCAGGGCGCGGTGATCAGCGTGAACGGCGGCCAAAGCTGGGGCTCATGGTACAACCAGCCCACCGCGCAGCTTTATCACGTGGCGGCCACCAGCAGCTTTCCCTATCAGGTATGCGCAGGCCAGCAGGAGAGCGGCTCCGTCTGCACCTCGACGCGCGGCAATGACGGCGAAATCACATACCGCGAGTGGCACCCGGCGGGCATCATCGAGTACGGCTACGCTGCGCCCGATCCCCTGCATCCGGAGATTGTCTACGGAGCAGGCCGAACTGAGGTTTCGCGCTACGACATGGTCACCGGCCAGGTGCAGAACGTGACGCCGCTGCCGCTGCGGAGCCATGGATTCCGCGCCGACCGCACCGAGCCGATTCTCTTTTCCCCTATCGACCAGCGCACCCTTTACTACGCGGCCAATCGCCTCTTCAAGACCACCGACTACGGCCACACCTGGCAGATCATCAGCCCTGACCTGACCCGGGAGCAGAGCGGCCAACCCGCTTCCCTGCAACCTCTCACCCCGCAGCAGCAGGCGCAGCGTCGAGGCGCTATCTACGCCGTCGCCGCTTCGTACAAGACCCTGCAGACCATCTGGGCCGGCAGCGACGACGGCCTCGTCTGGATCACCCGCGATGGCGGCGCAAACTGGACGAAGATCACTCCGCCCGGACTCTCTCCGTGGAGCAAGATCGCGCAGATCGATGCCTCGCGCTTCGACGACAACTCCGCCTATGTGGCCGTGAGCCGCATGCGCATCGACGATCTTCGCCCCTATGCCTTCCGTACCCATGACGGAGGCAAGACCTGGCAGTCGATCAGTGCAGGTCTTCCTGACGACGCGCCCGTGAACGCCATCCGCGCCGACCCCGTGCAGCCCGGACTGCTCTACGCAGCGACCGAGCACGCGGTCTGGATTTCGTTCGACGATGGCGACCACTGGCGGCCTCTTCAATACAATCTGCCCCACACATCGATGCGCGATCTGCTGGTGAAGGACGACGACCTCGTCGTCGCCACTCATGGCCGTTCCTTCTGGATATTGGACGACGTGAGCCCGCTGCGCCAGCTTGCCGCCGAAGCCGGCAAGAAGCAGGCCATGCTGCTCGCACCCGCACCAGCCTGGCGCGTGCGTCGCGATAATTACACCGACACACCGGTGCCCCCGGACGAGCCGGCAGGAGAGAATCCTCCCGACGGCGCGATCATCGACTACGACCTGCCCAGCGATGCGCACGGAGTTGTCTCCCTGGAAATACTCGACAGCAGCGGCAAAGTGCTGCGCCGCTACAGCAGTGAAGATCCCGTTACGCCCACGCCGGATGACTTGCGAACGAATCTCATTCCGGCTTACTGGCCGCTGCGGCACGGCCCATTGCCAACGACGGCAGGCATGCATCGCTGGGTGTGGGATCTGCACGAGACCACTCCCACCTCCAGCCGGTACGGCTATCCGATCTCAGCCGTGGCGTATCGGACCCCGCTCGAGCCCGAGGGACCGGTCGTTCTGCCCGGCACCTACACCGTGCGACTCACCGTCGACGGCAGGAGCGAAACCGCGCCGCTGAAAGTAAAGATGGATCCGCGGGTACACACACCGGCGGCCGCTCTCGAAACCCTGCACACGGCGCAGGAAAGCATGGCATCGTCGCTCGACGCTCTCGCGAAGGCCGATCTTGAGGCACACTCCATCCAGGAGCAGGCTGCAGCGGTGCAGAATGCGGCAGCTGCTTCGCAGCTTGCCGAATTCAACGCAGCGCTGAAGACGCTCATGTCCGGATCGGAGCACCAGGCCCAGACGAAACAGGAAGAAAGCAAGCCCGGCCTCGATGACGTTACCGGCGAGGCGGCTCAGGTCTATGGCCAGTTATCGCAGGCTGACGCCGCTCCCACTGCCGCGCTGATGGCAGCATCCACTCAGGTAGCAAAGGAGGGCAAAGAAGTGCTGCCCGCCTGGGAAGAGTTCAAGCAGAAGCAGTTGCCGGCGATGAATCAACATCTGCGAAGCGCGAACCTGCCCACCATCAATCTCCACGAGCAGCCGACCAATATGCCCGAAGGAGGAGACGAGGACTAGCAGCTTTCTGTCCTCATTCCTGTTCTTTCTCAAAGAAATTGCGGGTTCCACATCTGAAAATCCAGATGTGGAGCCCGCAATCTATCCCGCATCCAAATATCGTCGTGCGATCAACGCGATCGGCCAGCCGACAAACAGGACGTGCGACAGCAGCAAATTTGCAAGATCACCCAGGCTCTCTCCTGGCTGCCTGGGAGCGGCGGACAACGGCACCGCCAGAAAGTGCATGAAGAGAAAGAGCGCAAGTCCAAAGACTAACCCGGACGAGATTGGTCTACGCGCAACAGCAGGAAGCCTCCTGCCGAGCGCGTAGTAAGCAGAAGCCGCGCCGATGGCGATCGAGAGGTGAATCGCCACTCCCAGCGCCGCGGCGCCGGCACCTCCGCGGAATGCGCGCAATCCTAGAAGGCCGCTGGCGATGAATTGAAAGAGCCGCACCGGGGGTACTCCGTGCGCGAGTCCGTTGTAAAGAACAGCGTCCGCACCGTCCAGAATGCCAGCGGTGAGACCACCCCAGAGGATTGATCCGGCGCCCCTCGCGCTATGAGCGCGCGGCAGAGTCTGGATGCTGACCATGAATGCCATCTCCGATCGAAGTGCCGCTATCCAGGTCGCGGTCGTGGTTGCGGCAACCTGGATAACTCCGGCCTATCCTAACTCGCTGCATTCCCGGCGCGCGGCGATTGTGATGGAGGCTCGGTTCGTCTGGTGTTGACAGCAGGATTCCCGGGATAAAGGGCAAAACAACGGCGCACATTGATCCCTGTTTTCGGCGTCGTTCACACCAAAAGCCGGAGATACGCTAACAATCGATCGATAACTCGAACGCACCTGTTGTAGACTGGCATCCGCTTTCAGTACGCCTGCAACCACAGCCAGCGGTCTCGTCGCCGGACGCTTAGAATCAGGGGCGATGGAGCGAAGCAGATCCAGGCGAATCGGCAACGCCTACCTATACTCGATCGGCCTATGGTCGGCTCTGTCCCTGCTGACAGGCTGGCAATACCTGCTCTTCGATCAATCCCTTAACATCCACTCCACGCTTGTTGAAATGCTCTCTCTGGCGGAAGGGCGGGGACTTGCATTCGCACTTCTGACACCGCCTATTTTCTATATTGTCCGCAGGTTCAACACGGGCGGTCGCCAATTACTGCCGCGACTCTTGATTTACAGTCTCGGGGCAGGCCCTTACATGGTGGTCTATGCGTGCCTTCGCTGGCTCATTGCTCCACCCTGGAGCGCAGCCCTGCAGCGGTTCGTGAGCCGATCGAGCAGCAGCCCGCTGGCGCTTATCCACGAGGGATTCGCGGATATCATCACCATCTACATCGCAACCGTGGTCGCCGCTCATGCCTACGACTACTTTGAACGCGTACGCGCGCAGGATCTGGAGCGGTCCGAGTACCAGCAGGCGCTGGCCGCCAGTGAACTGCAGGCGCTGAAGATGCAGCTTCATCCTCATTTCCTCTTCAACACGCTGCACGGCATTTCGACCTTGATCGACAGCGACGGCAAGAGCGCCAAAGAGATGATCGTGAAACTCTCCAGCCTGCTGCGCATCGCGCTGGAACACAGCGGCTCGGATCTGATCCCACTGCACGAGGAATTGAAGTTCATCGGCGAGTATCTCGACCTGGAAAAAATGCGCTTTGGAGAAAGACTGGCCGTCGAGTGGTTCATCGATCCGAATACCAGACAACTGCTCGTGCCTCAACTGATTTTGCAGCCCCTGGTTGAGAATGCAATTCGCCACGGCATCGCCAGCTCACGGGAGAAGAGCTGGGTCGAAATCACAGCGCGAAGAAAGGACGGCAGCCTGGAATTGAAAGTTCGCAACAGCGTTGCCCCGAGCAGGCCGAAAGGAACCGGGCTCGGGCTGCGCAACACAGAGGCTCGTCTGAAGCACCTTTATTCGGATGAAGCCACGTTTGACTTCGAGGTAAGCGAAGACCGGACGGCCACAACCAGGCTTCTCCTGCCGGCGCTTCACTCGCAGCAACAACCCACAGCAACACTTCAGGAGGAGCCTCCCAAGCTGGATACCGGCGAGCGCGAGGCTGAACAACATGCGCGTACTCATTATCGATGACGAACCCCTTGCTCAGACAGCCTTGATCAATGCTCTGGCTGCAAGGAGCGACGTAGAACATTTCGAAGCAGCCAATGACGCCGTTGAAGCGCTCGACAAATTGAGAAAAGACTCTTACGACGTTCTTCTGCTGGACATCAACATGCCTGAAATCTCAGGCATCGAGCTTCTCGATCGGCTGAAAGAAAATGACCGTCCCATCCCATCCGTCGTGTTTGTAACGGCTCACGACGAGCACGCCATCACCGCGTTCAGAAAACATGCGGTCGACTATGTGCTCAAACCCTTCTCCAGCGAGCGGATCGGCGAGGCATTGGACGCGGCCTTTCGAAGAACCGCAGGCGAGCGTGCCGCCAAGCTCGTCGAGGCCCTGCCGCAGCTCCGAAAACTGGTTCAACGGCAGACGCCGAGAATCGCAATTAAAGCAAACGGAAGAATTCTCTTCGTCAATCCCGACCAGATCCTGACGGTTCACGCCGAGGGCAACTACGTCCTGCTGCAGCGGGAAACCAGCTCATATCTTCTGCGGGAATCTATCTCCGTCATGGCAGAGAAACTCAGACCCTACGGTTTCATTCGCATTCATCGCTCGGTGCTGGTCAACACTTCGTTCGTTGAAGAGATACAGCCGCGGGTCACCGGCGAATACGGCCTCCGCATCCGAGGCGGCAAAGAGTTCACCGTCACGCGAACCTACAGGTCGAACCTGCAAAGCATCGCAGGGTCCTGGATCGGCGTGGATGGCTTTGTCGAGAAATGACGCCGAGGGCAAGAGGACCGACGGTATAGGGCATCGTCATTCTGAGTGCAGCGAAGAATCTCAGCGATGTGAGCATAGATTCATCCCTGAGATTCTTCCTCCCGTTGGTCGTCAGAATGACGGCACATTGCAGCGACTCTGGTTCTGCTCTGGCGAAACCCTGCACGCTGCGGTACTCCTCTCTGTCCTACACGGAATCGATGTTGAAGCCGCCCACGACCATGCGCGGCTTCTCGCCGCGCGTGTCGGCGTGATTCAGCTCGGTCTTGATGGTGCGGCTTTCTCCCGGCATCAGCGCGATGTAGTTGTCGCTGTAAATCGCGGGCAGGATGCGATCGCCGCTCTGCTCGCGCACGACCTTCAGCCTGGTCATCAACGCGGGAGTCGCGGACGTATTCGATAGCTCTGTGGTGAGCATCCAGAGATCTCCCTGGCGCACCGCGCTTGTGGCCGCGCGCACCCTGGCCTTCGGAAGCTGACGGATCGCGCGGTAATCGCCCTCTTCCATTCCGCGCAGGTAGAAGTTGCTGGAGAGCACTTCCCCGCCCCTGGTCAGTGTCAGCCGGAGGAAGTGTACCGGGCTCAGGCCGGAAACGGATTCCAGCGCAATGCAGCTTGCCGTGCTGTCCTCCGGGCTATCGAGAGAGACGGTCTTCGTCCACATGCTGGCGCCGCCCATCATATTGAGCAATTCCGCCTTCGCGCTGAGACCTTTCAAATCGCCGGCGTTGTAGTTGACGACCTCGATGCTCTCGGTGGTCCGGTTCCACTGGATGTGTACCGGCTCCGACGCCTTCTTGCAGCCGAAGTACGCCGCCGTGGGCTCGAAGTAGTAGTCGTAAGTCTGCCAGACGAAGGAGGGCCAGCATGGATGGCTCATCCACAGCAGCAGGCCCATGCGATATTTGCTCTGCGCTTCGAACATGGCGCGATAGCCTTCGTAGTTCACGAACTGCGCGAGCGTCACCCACTCTTCGCCGCTGTCTGCGCCGCCGTAGCTGTCTTCGATGATGGCGAGGAACGATCGGCCGCCCTGCGCACCTTCCAGCGAGAAATCATGCAGCCCCCAGTCGAGCCCCTGCGGCCAGATTGCTTTCTCCGGCATCATGGCGCGCACGCTTTCGATGCGACGGAATATTCGGCATGCCGATCTCGCTGTGCAGCTTGCTGTCGGCCGACGTGGAAATAAACGCCGGGAGGCAGCGCGTTATAAGGCCCGTGCCCGCTGACCACCTCATCCGCGGAGCTGGGAATGTAGTGCAGCCCGGGATGCAGCTCCGCCAAGGTGCTGCGTATGCCGTCATCCAGCGGCTTGGGCGGAAAGCCCTCGTTGCGTCCGCAGTAGAGGCCGATCGAGGCATGGTTGCGAATGCTGCAGCACGAAGTCGCGCGCGTTGCTCATGAAGAGCGCATTGTCGTTGGGGATCGGGCCGTCACAGGGATTAGCAAGCCAGAAATCCTGCCACACCATCATGCCGTGCCGGTCGCATGCCTCGTAAAAGGCATCGTCGCCGATCTGCCCCACCCAGTTGCGGACCATGGTGAAGTTCATTTCGCGGTGATAGCGCACCGCCGCGTCGTATTCGCGCGCGCGATAGCGCAGCATGGATTCGCCAAAGCCCCAGTTGCCGCCGCGAGCGATGAAGCGCCGTCCGTTGATCCACATCTTCAACGCGCCACCGTCTTCGCTGTAGGTCATCTGGCGAACGCCGGCCTTGAAGGCCTTCGTATCGCATCGGCTTCCTGTCCTTTGCCTCGAACGTCAGTTCGACATCGTACAGGTGCGGGTCGCCATAACCGGCGGGCCACCATAGCTGCGGATTCTGCAGACGCAGCGCCGGGTGGGTTGAAGGATCGAGCTTGATGGTCTTGCGGGCGGAGCCTTCGAGCGTAATCCGCTGCTCAAACTTCACGTCGCCGAACTGCCCGCGCAGAGTGCCGGTGACTGGCCTTGGGTGGTGGTTCACCACGTCGACCTCGACGCTGATATCCGCTCGGGAGGTGTCGGGCAGCGGCAGCGTGGCCGATACGAACGGGTTCTCGAGCGTGACCGCGCCGGTCAGCGTCAGATACACGTCGCCCCAGATGCCGGTATTGCGTCCGCGGATGGTCGGAATCCAGTCCCAGCCGATCGAGGCATGGTAGGTCGGGTTGTCCGCGCCGAAGGCGCCGCCATTCTTACCCGGGCTCTCGAAGGTTTTCTGCTTGGCGCTGCCGGGAGTGGCGTTCTTCTCGACGCTGATGGCCAGGGCGTTGGCCTGTCCGGCGCAGAATCTTCTCCGTCACATCGAAGCGGCCGCGCATGAAGCCGCCTTCGATGCGGCCAATCTTTTCGCCGTTCAGGAAGACATCGGCCTTCCAGTTGATGCCGTCGAAGTTGAGCCAGGCGAGCTCCCCGTGAGCGATCGTCGGAGCCGTGAAACTCGGTGCGATACCAGAAGTCGGAGTAGAAGTAGGAGTCGGAGATATGCAGCTGGTTCTGGCCGAAGTTGGGATCGGGAATCGCGCCGACATTGAAATAAGAGGTGAGTACCGTGCCGGGGACGGTGGCGATGAGCCAATCGTTATCCTTGAAGCCGGCCTTGGAGAGCGCTTCTCCTGTTGCTCCCGCAGGATCAAGCCGCTGCAGCCGCCATGCGCCTCCGGCGAGATCGAGCCTTCCGTCGGCGGTCGGAGCGGAGGCTGCGGCTTTGGGCGCGCAACTGGGCCGCCGCGACCGTAGACTTCGATCTCGCTCAGCATGTAGCCGTCGGGCGATGTGGGGCGGGTCATCAGCACGCGCACGTAGCGGCCCTGCGCCGGCGATGCGAGTTTTATGTCGTCGACCGGACCCTTGCCCGATAGCGGCCGAAGATCGCGCCAGCTCTGAGCGTCATCCGACACCTGGATCGTGCCCTCGGCAGCGCGGCGCAATCCAGTAGAGGGCGATGCGGTCGAACTCGCATCGCGCGCCCAGGTCGACGTAGACCCACTCCTCGCCGCTCCCGGCGCTCATCCAAGCGCTGGTAAAGTTGTATGGGCCGCCGACTTCCACCCGGCGATCGCCCTGATAAAACTCGATCTGGCCCATGTTCCAAAGCTCCCAGCCTCCCTCCTCCGGCGAATTGGCCAGGCCGCACTTCACCTCGTAATAGCGATTGCGACACACCTCTTTCAGCGGGATCGACGGGAAGAAGAGCTGCGCCCGGCGGGTCATATCGGGCGGGTAGTTGGTTGGAGAGACCGGCTGCGGCGCAGACGCGCTGCCCATCTCTTTCCAGATGCGCCCATCGTCGGAAACCGAGACGGTGAAGGTCAGGGCGCTGGCTGGAACCTGTTCGGGCAGCGCAACAAAAACGGCGATGCGATCGATGGCGGGAAGCGTTTCGCCTCCAAGACGGACCTGAACCGAAGGGGTGGCGCCGCGCAAGGGCATCGTGTTCGTGGGAAAGTGATCGAGGAGCACTTCCCGTTCATTCTTGGGAAGCGCTTCCATTCCGTTCAGCGAGACAGCGACCCAGTCGGGAAGGTGCGTGTCCTTGATGCCGTCGGTGACAAGCTGCGCGGTGAGGTTGTAATCGTAACTGCTGGAGTGATATGTCGGCCGCAGGAGTGCCAGGTTGCGATAGGTCGAGCTGTCGATCACTAGGCTGGGGCTGAAGTTTTCTGCCGGCGCGCCGGGATACAAACCGATGCCGCGGGTATAGTCGCCCATCGCTGGAGCCGTGAGGCTCGCCGATTCGCCGGCTGGGCTCTGCGATGCCGAAGCTCCGCTAGAGGCAGTTGCAACTGCAGGCATTGCCATGCCTGCTCCCGCAATGATCGTGGTCTTCAGAAAATCCCGTCTTGAGGTCGACATCGAATCCTTTCAGTTGGAGCGCGCATTCCTGTACCGGGTAACGATGAGATCGTTATCAAGGAACATGTCCACCCTATCCTCTTCCGCGGAAAGACTTCAAGCCTTGGCTCGATCGCGCCCTGCAACCCCGCCAAAATAGCGATGGACAAGCCCGATTCGACATGCGACCATGCCGACCAAAGCCGAATGTTGATCCCGCCAAACAAAGAGTTTCGTGAATCTTTGCGAAACTGCAGGAAGAAGATTGGAATTCAGCAAACGGTGGTATAACGTGGTGGCGGTCGCGTGCCGCAATGCAAAGACGAGGAGTTTCGTTGAGAAGAATGTGACCCAGGCCAGGGTAGTTGTGGCCAAACCAGCGTCCGAGCGAATCAGGATTTAAGCCTGCACCGGCCGGTTCCAGCCGGGATTTCGGCAGGCTTCATATGGCACCGTGACGGCGGATCTTGAAGTTTGTGACGAGGCGTCCTGCCATGAGCTTTCCTCTGTGTCGGCCTGTTTTCTGCGTCCTGCTCTCTTCGTGCGTGCTCTCCTGTTCCCCCGCCTTCGCCGGCGGCCAGGAACAAGCTGACCCTTCAGAGCCCGCTCCGTATACGGCACTCGCGTCCCACGCGAGTCAGATCATTATTCCCGGGCCGCTGCGATCCTTCATGCGGATGGCGGGGATCAGCCAGAAGATTCCCGCGGAAGATGTGCTGCCTGAGCTGGCTCGCAACGTGTATGCCCAGGGCTTCCAGGCCGGCCGTGAGACCGAGTTTCTCCTGCTCCTGGAGCGCTATGTGCGGCAGGCGAGAGACCTTCAGACTCTGGCCAACCCGACCGGGACCATCCGCGTCGCGCACTGTGCCGACGCCGGGCCACTGCTTGAAATACTCGGCTACCGTCTGCGCGGCATATGCGGGGACAAAAACGCTTCGCTGGTGACGCTGAATCCGGAGCGCGCGTTTCTCACCATCGATTCCGGCTTTCCTCTTACCCGGCTTGAGGAAGCCCTGGTCGCCGGCACGCCCTTCATCTACCCCTATGCTCCCTCCGTGGTTCCCGGGCTTTTCAGGCCCAGCGACTGGACGAACCTGAGCCCGTGGAGGAAGCAGGCCAATCAAGACATGGTCGATGTCCTGATACGCGATCCCCACGTAGCGCGCCTTTATTGGGCATTCGCCAGGATGGACCCCGAGACGGGCGTCGCCTTGCAGCGATCGGTCGGACTCTGGAATCTGCTGCCCTACGCCGGTGTTCTGGATTTCTATGGAACGGAGATCTGCATTCGCTCGCGACGAGTGCTGGTTCCCGGGGGCGCAGCGGCGGAGACGGCATGGAGCAGCCTGGTGGGCGCCAGCCCGCGCTCGCCCGGAGACTTCGTCAAGAGCCTGGTGTCGCAGGACCGCGGCTGGATGGCGGCGTATTTCGACACGCTGGCCCGCGTCGATCAGACGCAGCAGGCGCATCTCACTCACGGCTCGCGGCTCAGTCATCTTTACGAGGCATTCCGGGAGCCGGGGCTGGACACCAACGCCGCCGGCGCATCGTTCCGCAAGGCTCCTGGGCTGCTGATCCTCTTTTCCCGCCAGCAGTGGCAGCCGGATGGCGAGCCGAGCATCCCCGGCGGCGTCGATGTATGGAAAGAGATCGTCGGGAAGCATGCGCGACACTGGAGCCATCCCGAACAGGTGCTGGAAAGCATGGTTTCCTTTTCACGCCAGGACACGGACAGCGGCCCGCTGCAAATCTATCTTGCTTTGAGCGCACTGGACGACGTGCGTTCCCCGCAGCAGAGCCTGTCACCGGCGACATTGCTGCTGATGGCGAACACCTATCCGCAATTCAGCAGCTGGTTTCCCATCTTTTCCGAGTTCCCGGAGTTGAGCGACACGGCCATCACCCGGTTTATCCAGGTTGCGGAGTCGCTGGATCACATCTCCAACCAGGACCTGCGTGGAAACGCCCTGGGAATCTATCAGGCGAACCTAGGCCTGTGGCAGATTCTGGGCCGCCAGAGAGAGATTCCGAACGGCCAGCTCGATGCCTCATGGCAGAAGATCGTCGATCTTTTCGACAAGATCGGCTCCGCGCCCCAGCTCTTCGACGCCGGCACCCAATCGCTGGGTGAGCTTATGCTCGCCGCGACCGGCAAAGCCGATCGTTCCCAGGATGAAATCATCGAACTTCTCGCCGGCCCTCCGCAGAACACTCCGCTGGGCAAGAGATCGCGAGCTGAAGTGGCGCGCAGGATGCGGTCGGTCGTCGACGACCAGCGCCTGACCTCTCTCGACACTCTGTTGCAGCTTGGCGACGGGCTGAACGCCATGGCCCATGGAACCCACGCCAATGAGAAGCTGATCGCGATGGCCGGAGACCTGCGGGAGTTCGAGATGCCGCGTCCCATCTTTACCGAAAGCGAAAAAGGCGAGTGGGCGCCGGGTGTATTCAGCCAGCGTCACGCCGAAATGCAGATGCACACCAACCTGGCGAAGGTGATCGCGCAGTCCGACTCGCCGGCAAAGATTGAAGCTGCGCGCGGCCAGCTCGTCCCGTTCCTGAGGGACACGCTGGTGGGATTGAACTACGCCTACTACGAGCCGCCCGGCTCGCAGATCCTGCACATCAATCCGCTTTTCGTACGCTCGCATGATTTCTCCGGAGAGACGGTGGTAGGCGAGGATCGCGTCTGGCAAGCGCCGATGCTCTTCGGCATGGGCGCGTCGGCGGGCGGCGGCGCTTACCTGGTCGGCTCGCTGGCCGACCTGCCGTATGCCCTGGCTGCGACGGAGCAGGATTTTATCGCGCCGGAAAATGTGCAGGCCTTGATCTGGCAGGAGCTGGTGCCGAGTCTTCTGGCCGAGTCGACACTGTCGCGCTGGTGGAACGTGAGCCCTAACGAGCTGCATGCCGTCGCGCTCTATCAACGCTCTGGAGAAGAGCTGCTGACCGCGTCGCTGAGCAACCCGCAATTGCGGGAAAAGGTAATGGCCATCCTCTCCGATCGCATGTCGCCGCAGCGCCTGGAACGGGTGGAGGCGGCCCGGCGCCCGAAGGAGATGGAGGACTTGATTGCGCGGTTGATGCCCGCAGATACTTTCTACCTGGCCGAGGAGTTCCGCAAACGCTACCCGCAGGAGAGCGCATCGTGGGGTCCGGCCAACCGGGCTTTGGACAATCTCTGCCTCCAGCATCCGGATGAGGTGAGCGTGGAGCGTATCTCGCGAGACTTCGGCATTCCTCATCCGACATTGGCGCAAACCTACGGCCGGGAGCTGTTGAACGTAAAACCGTTTCCGGCTTTCTCGGGTTATTCCAGCCGCCTGTTCGGAGAATCGTGGGATTCCAGCAATCTGTACTGGGCTCGCCTGGCGGATGAGAGGAACGATGCGCCGGAGGCGCTGAATGTCCTGTCTCCCCAGCTGACTCGCCTGATGATCACGAAGATTTTTGCCACCGACTTCGAAGACTGGCCGGCGGTAGTGCGCGCGATGCATGAAGCCGGCAATGAACTGTTGCAGGGCAAGGTGGGCCTGCCGGCGGGAACGGAAACGACTGCCCGGCGTTGAGCTACCGGCAGATGCAGTGATAAGGAGGATTATGACGAAGCGATATCTTCTCTGCTCCGGGCTGTTTGTCGGACTCTTCCTGACTTCTGCAGCCTCGACTTCAGCCCAGGACGACCAGGCGCAGATCCGGGTGAACGTCAACCTGGTCCAATTGAACGTGGCGGTGACCGATCACAACGGAAACTACGTCACCGGCCTTCGTCCGGAGAATTTCGCAATCAGCGAGGACAAGATTCCGGAGAAGATCGCGACCTTCGAGGAAGGCAGCGAACGCACCCGCTCCTTGGCCGTGGACAACCTGCCGTCAGACGCCAGCGTCGAAACGGAGACCGGCAGTGTGCCGACTCCAGCGGACAGCTCAGCAGCCGCTGACAACCCGCGCCCGGCGGCTGCCGCATCCCCGTACACCGACGCCAATGTGTTCATTCTTTTCGACACCAGCAATTACATGTATCGCGGATTCGTCTTCGCGCAGGATGCCATCACCGGCTTCGTTCGCTCTCTGCAGAACGCGAGCAAGGTGGCGTTCTATTCCTACAGTCGCGACCTGTCGCGGGCCGCACCGCTGACCGCCGACCGGACCCGGGTTCTGCGCGGCGTGCGCAGCACCGTCGCCGGAGATGACGCCGCGCTCTACAATTGCCTGCTGCTTACCGTAAAGGATGCTGCCCGCATCAGCGGCCGAAAGGTGATCGTGGTCTTCTCCAACGGACCTGACAATGCCAGCGTGGTGCCCCCGGAGGACGTGGCCGAACTTGCGCAGTCCACCGGAACGGTCATCTACATGGTCAGCACGCAGGCGGCGCAGCTGGAGCCCATCTCCACCGCGGTCTTCGAACGGATGAGCAAGGCAACGGGTGGTAAGGCCTACTTCGCCAAGAGCTGGAGAGACGAGACAAAGGCATTCGCCTCGATCCGGGACGACCTGGCGCACCTGTACTCTGTCAGCTACTATCCGCAGGCGAACACCAATCGCGGCTGGCGAACGATTACGGTCAAGCTGGTAGGCAGGGATTTGCAGAAATACCACGTGCGGACCCGGGACGGCTATCGTCTCCAGCAGGTGAAAGTATCGGATGAGGATGTCGCGGAATCCGGGTCGGGATCGTCGGAGAAGTAGCGACCGGAGGGAACGCCGTGCCCGCGGTCCGATGGTGACCCTGGGAAGATTCGAACTTCCGACCTGCGGTTTAGGAAACCGTCGCTCTATCCACCTGAGCTACAGGGCCACTCCTGCTCAGTTTACAGGACTGGCCATCCAGACAGCCGCGGGACTGACCGTCCTGGCAACCGCGCCTTTGGGGCCTCTTTCCCACGCCGGCGGTCTGTTCTTTCAGCGGCTCCCTTTGGTCGCTGATTTCTTTGCCGGGTGGTGGACACACGCGATGCTTGCGGCGTTATGGTAGGCGTATGCGCGCTGCCGTATTGCATCATCCCGATCCTTCGAATTTGAGCCCTCTGCATATTGAGAACCTGCCAATCCCCGAGCCCGGTGCGGGCGAGGTGCTGCTGCGCGTGGAGGCATGCGGCGTGTGCCGCACTGACCTGCATATCACCGCCGGCGAGCTTCCTCCGTTACACGATGCGATTACGCCGGGTCACCAGATTGTGGGGCGCGTGGTGAAGGCCGGCGCCGATGTGTCTTCGGAGATGATGGACCGGCGTGTGGGCGTGTCGTGGATGGGCGGCGTCGACGGGACTTGCCTGCTCTGCCGCAAGGGCCATGAGAACCTTTGCGATCACCCGGTCTTCACCGGCTATTCCGTCAATGGCGGCTATGCCGAATACACTGTCGCACGCGCCGACTTCTGTATCCCATTGCCGCAGGAAGCTGCCGCCGAGGCGCTGGCTCCGCTGCTGTGCGCGGGCATCATCGGCTTTCGCAGCCTGCGCGTTGCGGGCGTGGAGCGCGGCGATCGCGTGGGCCTCTTTGGATTCGGCGCATCGGCGCACCTGGCCATCGATGTTCTCAAATCGTGGGGCTGCGAGGTCTATGTGGCCACGCGCGGGGAGTCGCATCGGCAGCTGGCGCGCGACCTGGGCGCGGCGTGGGTCGGAGACGCGCTGGACCGGCCTCCAGAGCCGCTGGATCGCGCGGTCACCTTTGCTCCCAGCGGCGATGTGGTTCTGGCGGCGCTCGGTTCTCTGCGCAAGGGCGGCGTGGTAGCGATCAATGCGATCCATCTGGATCGCATGCCGCAATTCGATTACGACACGCTGCTGTGGGGCGAGCGGCAGATTCGCAGCGTGGCCAACATGACACGCGCCGATGCGAAAGACTTCATCGCGCTGGCGCATGCCATCGGGATTCGGCCTAAGACGACGGCGTTTTCGTTGACCGATGTAAATCTGGCGCTGGATGCGGTGCGGCAGGATGCGGTGGATGGGGCCGCTGTGGTTTTGTGTTAGCCAGGACTTCCATCCAGAGGCGCACATCGCGGATACTGCAGGTCCCTCCACTTCGGTCGGGATGACAAATCCGCTTCATCGCCTTTAGATATTTGATACCAGCGCCAGCGTGAATCCGTCGTAGCCTTTGCTGCCCACGGTCTGGATGCAGGTGGCGGTGACTCGTGGTTCGGCGGCAAGCATTTCGTTCAGCTTCCGCACACCCTGGATGTTGGGGTCGGCGCTGTCGGGTTCGATGACGGCTCCGTCGCGGATGACATTGTCCACGATGATGAGGGTTCCGGGGCGAGAGAGCTTGAGGGTCCAGGTGAAGTAGTCGGGGATGCTGGCCTTGTCGGCATCGATGAAGACGAGGTCGAAGGGTCCGCGGCCTTCGGCTTCGAGCCTGGGCAGCGTGTCGATGGCCTTGCCCACGCGCACATCGACCGTCGCTGAAAATCCGGCTTTGGCGATGTTGGCTTTCGCGACCTTGGCATGCTTCGGATCGGCTTCGAGGGTGATGAGGCGGCCGCCGGTGGGGAGGGCGCGGGCCAGCCAGATGGTGCTGTATCCGCCGAGGGTTCCGATCTCGAGGATGTTTTTTGCGCCGTGGATGCGGACAAGCAGGTTCAGCAGTTTGCCCTGGTTGGGGGCCACGGCGATGTCGGGAAGGCCAGCCTCGAGGCTGGCCGCGCGTGTGTCATCGAGGAGGGTGTCCACCCCGATGAGGCGGGCGTTCAGGTATTCGTCTACGGCTGTCCAGAGTTCCTGTGTCATTCTTTTCTACCAATGTTGCGCGATTCTTAGCGCGATAAACTGTGTAAATCATTGATTCTGCACGGTTTTCCCAATCGGATAGGCCCGTACATCATTGATTCCATTCGAGTTTCCCGGAAATTTCGCGGGGTTTAGCGAACTGAGTCTGAGGTTGACAGCATCATTCCTCGGTTCACCTACGGAGCCAACCGAAAGAAACTGCAGGTCCCTCCACTCCGCTTCGCTCCGGTCGGGATGACAAAACCTGTGTGGCAAATTTCAGACTCAGGAGGTTAGCGGACTTCGACCAGATGTTCGGTCGATTTGCCAGATCCAGAGCCAGTCCCGTAGCGGGCGCGGACATATTCGTCGAGGATCTTTTTGAAATCCTGGACGATGGTGTCTCCGCGCAGGGTGGTCATGAGGCGGCCATCTACATAGACCGGGGCCTTGGGCTCCTCGAAGGTGCCGGGGAGAGAGATGCCGATGTTGGCGTGCTTGGACTCGCCCGGGCCGTTGACGACGCAGCCCATGACCGCCAGCTTCAGCTCTTCTACGCCGGGGTACTGCTCGCGCCATGCGGGCATGGAGTCGCGGAGGTAGTTCTGGATCTGCTGGGCGAGCTCCTGGAAAAAGGTGCTGGTCGTCCGGCCGCAGCCGGGGCAGGCAGTGACCTGCGGGGTGAAGCTGCGGATGCCGAGCGACTGCAGAATCTGCTGACCGGTCAGGACTTCTTCCCTCCGGTCGCCGTTGGGCTTGGGGGTTAACGAGACGCGGATGGTGTCACCGATGCCCTTGAGGAGGAGCGGGGCCAGTCCGGCCGTGGAGGCGACGATGCCCTTCATGCCCATGCCGGCTTCGGTGAGGCCGAGGTGGAGGGGGTAATCGCAGCGGGCGGCGAGCATCTCGTAGACATCGAGGAGATCGCGCACGCCGCTGACCTTGCCGCTGATGATGATCTGGTCATGACGAAGGCCGTAGCGCTCGGCGGCCTGGGCGGAATCGAGCGCGCTGCGGCACATGGCCTCCATCATCACGTCGCGGGCATCGAGCGGCTCGGACAGGCGGGAGTTCTCGTCCATCATGCGGGTGAGCAGGGCCTGGTCGAGCGAGCCCCAGTTGACGCCGATGCGCACCGGCTTCTGGTTCTCGACGGCGACCTCGATCATAGCGCGGAAGTTGTCGTCGTTCTTGCGGCCCACCGAGACGTTGCCGGGGTTGATGCGGTACTTGGCCAGCGCGGTGGCGCAGGCCGGATACTTCTTGAGCAGAAGATGGCCGTTGTAGTGGAAGTCGCCGATGATCGGAACGTGGATGCCGAGCTTGGCGAGGCCTTCAACAATGAAAGGGACGGCCTGGGCTGCATTGTCGTTGTTCACGGTCACGCGGACGAGTTCGGAGCCGGCGGCGGCCAGCGCGGCCACCTGCTGGATGGTGCCGGGGACATCGGCGGTGTCGGTGTTGGTCATGGACTGGACGACGACCGGGTAATCAGACCCGACACGCACATTGCCGACTGCGACCGTAACGGTCTTCCTGCGACGAATTTCCGGCATAGATTCCTCTCCCCCTATTTTACAGGGGACTGGCCGTCCGGGCGTACGCGCCGGTGGCGCGACTCGTGGCTGCTTCGCTTCCTTCGGTCGCTTCGCCCGGCGTTTGTGACTTCCCTCGTCTCAAATGCGACATGCGGGACTGGTCGTCCGGGCACAGGCGCCGGTGGCGCGTCTGGTGGCTGCTTCGCTCCCTTTGGTCGCTTCGCCCGCCGTTTGTGGCTTCCCACATCTCAAATGCGGCATGCGGGACTAGCCGTCCGGGCAGGACTGGCCGTCCAGGCGTACGCGCCGGTGGCGCGACTCGTGGCTGCTTCGCTTCCTTCGGTCGCTTCGCCTGACGTTTGTGGCTTCCCTCATCTCAAATGCGAGATGTGGGGCACCCGGTTGAAACTGCCCCACCTCAAGCAAAAGAAGCTTGAGTGGGCCGCCCGGCTTGTCTCCTTCGTTCTATTGGTCGCGCAGCGTCTTGATGGGGTCGACCCGGGAGGCCTGCAGGGCGGGGGTGGCGCTGGCCAGGAGTGCGATTGCGATGAGGAGAGCGGAGACGCCGATGTAGGTGACGGGATCGAAGGCGTGGACACCGAAGAGCAGGCTGGCGACGTAGCGGGTGAGCAGTCCCGACACCGCAATACCGAGAGCGAGGCCGATCCCGGCCAGGGTTAACCCACGGCTGAGGATGAGCTTCAGAATGTCCGCGCGCTGTGCGCCGAGGGCGATGCGCAGCCCCATTTCATTGCTGCGCTGCGCGACCATGTAGGCGAGCACCGCGTAGAGCCCGACTGCCGAGAGCAGCAGGGCCATGACGGCGAAAGCGGTGAGTAAAAGGGCCTGAAAGCGCGGCTGTCCGGCGGCGTTCGAAACCGAGATCTCCGAGCGCCGCGACGTGATAGAGCGGGACGCTGCGGTTGATGGAGTTGACCTCGGCACGCACGGCGGGAATGAGAGCCGCTGGATCACCCGCGGTGCGAATGACCAGCGAGGGGGCGGTAATGCCCATCTGGGCCAGCGGCAGGTAGAAGGCGGCGGGAGCGTCCTTGGTAAGGCTGCGCAATTTGACATCGCCTACCACGGCGATGACCGTGCGGGCTCCTTTGGGATGTACGCCATCATCCAGACCGGGGGTGAAGTGCTTGCCGATGGGGTCTTCTCCGGGAAAATATTTTTGCGCGAAGCTCTCGCTCACAATTGCGACTGCCGGTGACTTTCCTTTGTCCGTGGTGGCGAAGTCGCGGCCGCGCAGGATGGGGATGCCGAGGGTGTGAAAGAAGTTGGGCGTCACGATGGCGGTGCGGACGACGGGCCGGTCTCCGGGAGCGGTGGGATGGCCCTCCACATCGATGTCCACGCCGATACTGCCGTCGGAAAATGGCAGAGGCCAGCCGGCAGCGGCCGATCTCACCCCATGCAGCGTAGCCAGACGCGGCAAGAGCTGGTCGTAGAACTGTGCAGCCTTATTACCTGGATAATTGACGGCGGAGGTGAGCACATTGCGGCTATCGAAGCCCGGATTGACGGAGAGGATGCGCACGAAGCTGCGGATGAAGAGGCCGGAGCCGAGCAGGAGCAATAGCCCGAGGGCGGTTTCCGCAATGACCAGCGCGCTGTGCAGGCGCTGCTGGCTGCGTCCGCCGGTGACGCTGCGCGTGCCGTCTCTCAGGGCGAGCGAGGGGTCGAGCCGGGACATGCGCCAGGCGGGCAGAACTCCAAAGAGCAGACCAGTGAGCAGCGAGGCCAGAACCGTGAAGCCGAGCACGGTGGTATCGATGGAGATGGTGTCGAGCCGGGGAAGATTCTGCGGAACAAAGCGCAGCATCGCCTGGAGAAAGAGCGTGGAGAAGGCCAGGCCGAGCACGCCTCCGAGGAAGGAAAGCAGCAGGGATTCAACCAGCACCTGGCGGACAATTTCGCCACGGCTGGCGCCGAGCGCCGCGCGCAATGCAATCTCGGCGCGGCGTCGCGATGACCGCGCGAGAAGAAGCCCGGCGACGTTGGCGCAGGCGATGAGAAGCAGCAGGGTGACGGCGGCGAAGAGGATGCGCAGCGCGGGGCGCGTATCGCCCACCAGGCTCTCGAGCTGGGTGACAACGTGCGCGGACAGGTAATGCTTGTTGGTGTCGGGATACTGCGCGGCGAGATTGCGGTCGATGGTGCTCATCTCGGCGCGTGCCTGATCGACGGTCACGCCGGGCTTAAGCCTGGCAACCACGGTGAGCATGTCCATTCCACGGCTGTGGGTCGGGGGAGAGTCACCCTCGGGATCGACGGCGTCCGCGGAGAGCGCGGCCCAAACCTGGGGCGCGGGATTCTGAATGGGAAAAGCGAACCGGGCGGGCATGACGCCGGCCACAGTGTAGGCTTGGCCGCCGAGCGCGATGGTTTTGCCGACGATGTCAGGTCTGGAACCGAAGGTGGACTGCCAGAGCTCGTGGCTCAACATGATGACATGCTGGCCGGGCTTCTCATCGGCGGGCAGAAAATCGCGGCCCAGCGCGGGATGAACCCCGAGCACGCGGAAGAATTCCGAGGATACCGTTTCCCCCTGCAGGTTCTGCGCATCGCCGGCCCCGGTAAGCGTGAACTGCTCGTCACGATAGGAAGCCATGGCGCTGAAGGAATGGTTCTGGGCACGCCAGTCGAAGAAATCGGGATAGCTGAGGCTGGAAAGGGTGGCGGCTCCGCCGACATGGTTCTCGTGCAGAATCTCCACCAGGCGATCGGGCTGCGGGAACGGCAGGGGCCGGAGCAGGACGGCATTCACCAGACTGAAGATGCCGGTGGTGGCTCCGATGCCGAGGGCCAGGGTGAGGATGGTGGTGAGCGCGAAACCCGGGCTCTTGCGCAACTGGCGGAAGGTGAAGCGAAGATCTTGCAGAACGGTGTGCATGGGCAGCTCCGGTGGTTTGAAGAGCATGCGGTTTGCCACTTATGGGCTTGCCAACTTATTGACGGGATTGGGTGAGCGTCGGGAGGGTGAGGCTGGAGATGTCCGGATATGGCGAGCGGTGTCCGGTTGCATACAGGACTTGCCGTTCAGGCGTTGGCGCCTGCTTCGCTCCCTTCGGTCACTTCGCCCGACGTTTGTGGTTTCCCACATCTCAAATGCGAGATGTGGGGCACCCGATTAGTGGAATAGCCCCAAAAAAACAAAACGGGAGGCCCTGGGGCGCTCCCGTTTCATTTTGGATTGAGTCTAAAAAGAACTAGACGGGCTGAACGTTCTCAGCCTGCAGGCCCTTGGGTCCGCGCACGACGTTGAACTGCACGCGCTGCGCTTCCTGAAGGCTGCGGAAGCCGTTGGCGTTGATCGCCGAGAAGTGGACGAAAATGTCCTCGTTGTTGCTATCGCGGGTGATAAAACCGAAGCCCTTGGCGTCGTTGAACCACTTGACAATACCCTGTTCCATGATGGGGTGTTCCTTTGGTGTTGGTTTCGCTTGAAGATATCGAGGAAGGTGTAGCGGCAAGCAGTGCTAAGAGCATTACGTGCGGTGTTAGACCCACTCGTGTATGAGCGTGACTTCAGTATACCCCAGTTTCGGAAAGAACTGCATTTATTCCTATTTCCCTGATTTCCTTCAGGATGCCCGCTGGACAAAAATCCCAGAAAAGTACTGCCTGTACCTGATAAAGACCACGGTCCAGAGCACTGCGGCGATAACTCCCATCGCAACTCCGGTGCGGAACAGGAATACGTGGAAGAACAGGATGTTCACGATCACCGGGCCGAGCAGGGCCAGGCCCAGGGGGATGTATCGGCCGATCAGCAGGAGCGCCCCGCCGGCAATCTGGAAGACCGCCACAGCGTGCATGTAATGGGATTGCATCATGATGCCGGCAAACTGGCCGGCTGGGCCGGGCGGCAGGGTTCCGGGCATGAACTGGAGAAAAGCGTTCAGCCCGAAGACGACGAAGACCAGGCCGAGCAGGATACGCGCGATCAGCGCTGCTATTTTCATTTCTATTCCTTTCCTTGGAAATTCTGAGATTTTCCAATCTAGCCGATTGACTGTGTCGCGGTCATCAGTGATGTGCAGGCACATGATGACAGCGTTGGAGGGAATTGCCCATTCCTGGCCGCTGCTAAGAACGGCGATTCCGAGAAGCCGTGCCGGCCGCCAGCTTCGCGCTCGCGTAATTTCGTGTGTTGAGGTTCGTGGTATCCCAGGTCTCAAGAGCGAGACCTGGGGCACCCGTTGTCGTGCAGGATCAAGCGGTCAGATGACCTCGGCGGCCAGGTACTCTTCGAGGCGATCCAGCGTTTGCTTCTGGCCTTCGACTGCGTGGAATACTTCCACGGTCTTGTTGCGGAGTTCGGGCGATTCAAAGAGCATCTGCATCGTCACTTTCGTGTCTGCGCCGTGCTCCTCGAAGGTCACCGTGGCAATGAACTCCGGTCCGGAGAGATGGTGGTAGACCAGCTTTTCCGGCCGTACCACTTCGAGATAGCGGGCGTTGTTGATGTAGTCGACGCCGTCGGGTCCGTGCATTACGTGACGCCATTCGCCGCCGGATCTGACGTCCATTACGTAGACGGTATTGGTGAACCCTCGCGGGCCCCACCACTTCACGATGTGCTCGGGATCGGTCCACATCTTGAAGACCAGCTCGCGCGGCGCGCGGAAGACTCTGGTCGATTTGATTTCGCGATCGGCGGTGCTGGCTGCTGCGAGGTTCGGTGCGGTCATTTTGCGGTCCTTTCGGTGTGGGCTGCTTCGGCATACGCAGCGAGACGGTCGATGGTCTGGGTCCAGCCGACTTCCATCCCCTTGAGGTAAGGAGCGGCCTGGTCGGTCCAGGTAGTGGCGCGCGCGTGCACGGTGACGGCTGTCTTTCCTCCCTGATCGGCGAAGGTGACGATGTTCAGGGTTTCGAAAAGGGGCTTGCCGTTGGGATCGAGGGGCGTGGTGGTGAAGACCAATCGTTCGGGCGGGACAACTTCCTTAAAAACGCCAGTCATGGGATAGACGACGCCGTCGGGTCCGCGCATGTCGATGCGGATTTCGCCGCCGGGCCGGGCGTCTGCCTCGCAGAGCGGAGTGGTGAAGCCGTTTGGCCCCCACCAATGCGAAAGATGCGAAGGGTCGGTCCACACCTGAAAGACGAGTTCGCGGGGCGCGTTCAGGACCCGCTTGATGACGACTTCCCTGCCCAGATCAAACTCTGCGGCGGCGCTGCTTGCTGCTGTGCTTTGGCTCACGATGCTTCTCCTTTTTAGCTTGGTCTTTTTGCAACTGGTGCAGGTACTCGTCAAGGCGATCGAAGCTTTCCTCCCAGAAGCGGCGGTAGTGTTCGATCCAGGCAGCCACGTCGCGGAGAGGCGCGGCCTGCAGGCGGCAGGGTCGCCACTGCGCTTCACGTCCGCGCGCGATGAGGCCCGCATGCTCCAGGACCTTAAGGTGCCGGGAGATGGCGGGCATGCTCATGGCGAAGGGCTCAGCGAGCTCGGTCACCGAGGTTTCGCCGGAGACGAGCCGCGCGAGAATGGCGCGGCGGGTAGGGTCGGCGAGGGCGGCGAAGGTTGTGCTCAATTGGTCAGTCGTCATTTGTACTTAACCATGTTGTTATTTAACTAATTCATTAAATATAGAACCGCACCGACAATTGTCAAGGGCCTCATCGATTTTTCGAAGGAACTGTTAAGAAACTGGAGCAAGCAGCGAATAAAACTTCACCGCAAAGGACGCCAAGAGGCCCAAAGGTTCGCAAAGAATTCACCACAGAGGGCACAGAGAGCGCGGAGAAACGCCGCGGCATGAGGCATTTCCTCCGCTTGTCGACAGTTTCTACAACGAGGTAGCTCTGTTGACATCCCTGTTCGCTGGCCGCGAAACGTCGAGCAAGAGACAAAGATTTGTGGCTGCACCAGCAAAATGCGGGTCCCTCGGCTCGCGGTGCTCGCTCGGATGACAAATTCGTTATGGATTCCGAGGGATATCAACAGAGCCAAACGAGGTCCAAGGTGACCACGATCTATCTGCGTCGCTGAGATTCTTCGCTGCGACCAGAATGACGTGCCTGGGAGCATCTGCGGCGGCAGGGCTGCACGCCGCTTACGTTTCCTGGAAGATGGCGGGATCGCTGGTGCTAGGGCGTCCTGTTTCTACGTGGCCGGCGAAGCGGCGCAGGTAGCCGGAAGTGTCAGGTGAGGTGATGGAGAGATCGAACCACCCAGAGCTTGCGGCGAGCTGCCAGTGATCTTCAACGCTCGCGCCTGCGACGATGGTGTAGCTGCGAGGCGGGGCATCGGGCGCGTAGGCGTTCGCGATTTTCACGGTGTTGGGCGCAGCGCCGGTGTTCGCGACGGCGAGGTGGACATCGCCGGATTGTGAATCGTACTTAACCTGAACTTCAGGACTTGCTGCACTGCCCTTGAACTGGCTGTGGTAGCCGTTGGGACCGTAGAGCGACAAGTCGTATTTCCCTTCTGCGAGCGGCCAGTAGTCGGAGAGCTTGTCTCCCGCGGAGATGGTATAGCGGCGGGGCGGCGTATGCGGATCGAGGCCGTTGAAGGCGTAGAAGGCCATGCCGGCTTTGCCAGTGTTAATGAAATCGATCCAGATTCGGTCGGCTTCTTCTACGCGGCTGTGGGTGTAGATCTCGTATGGCAGCGGGCGCGCGGGTCGTGTGCCGGGCTCCTGTTTGGGCATGGTCTGCACAGCGGGAACGTGCCAAGGCTTGTGCTGCGAGACGAGCGGGCGCGGCGCGGTGAACTTGATGGGCTCGGTGCTGGGACTGCCGGCGAAGTCGAAGGCCGAAGTGAGATTGCCGCAGACGGCGCGTCTCCACCTGCTGATGTTGGGCTCGGGGATATCGAAGCGGGTCTCGAGGAATTGCAGGACCGAGGTGTGGTCGAAGACTTCGGAGCAGACCCAGCCGCCGCGCGTCCACGGCGAGGCAACGATCATGGGCAGGCGCGGGCCGAGGCCGATGGGCTGAATGCCTCCGGGATCTGCGCCGGGGATCAGCGGTTTTTTGAACTCGGGATACTTGTCGAGATCGAGGAACTCATCGCTGAGCGAATCTACAAGGTCGGTGGAGACGAGGCCCTGCGCGTTCTCATTTTGCGTACGGGGCGGCATGGGCGGCAGCACGTGATCGAAGAGGCCGTCGTTCTCATCGTAGTTGAGGATGAAGACGGTCTTGCTCCAGACTTCCGGGTTCGACGTGAGTGCGTCGAGCACGAGGTTGATGTAGTAGGCGCCGTCGGTGGGCGAGGCCTCGGGGTGCTCGCTGTATTTGTAGGGCGCGACGATCCAGTTCACCTGCGCGAGACGATCGTTCATCACATCGTCGCGAAAGCCGCGCAGCGTGCGATCTGTAACACCTTTGGTTACGAGTGGGCCGGTGGGCGACGCGCCCTCCTGCACCTGATACTGCGCGAAGAATTCGAGCGAGTTGTCGGTGTAGTTGTCGGTGGGCGTGCCGGGCTCGCCGCTGCCGCCCTGGTAGACCTTCCAACTGATGCCGTGCTGTTCGAGGCGCTCGGGATAGGTGGTCCAGGTATAGCCATTGGTGTGATGGCGTTCATCCATGCCGGGGCCGTTGGGTTTCTTGCCGTAGGCGTTGCGGGCATCGATGGTGCCGGACCAGAGATAGATGCGGTTGGGCGCGGTGGCGGCGTGGATGGAGCAGTGGTAGGCGTCGCAGACGGTGAAGGCGTCGGCCAGCGCGTAGTGGAAGCTGACGTCCTGGCGCTGCAGATAGCCCATGGTGATGACGTCCTGCTTCTGATTCACCCATTGATTGTGGTGGCCGTGATTCCAGGCGAGATGGCCGCTGCTCCAGCCGTGATCGGTGCCGGCCTGGAATTCCGTCGTCCGCTTCGGGTTCAGATAAAACGGGAGCACGTGGGTGGCATCGCCGCTGAGGCCGCGCGCGTGGTAATGGCTGGTCTTTGTCTGCACCGGCGGCTGATACCAGATGGGCTTGCCTTCGGGCAGGCGCGCGGGACGCGGATCGTTGAAGCCGCGAACTCCGCGCATGGAACCGAAGTAGTGATCGAAGGAGCGGTTCTCCTGCATCAGGATCACGACGTACTCGACATCCTTGATGGTGCCGGTGACCTGGTGCGCGGGAATGGCGAGCGCCTTGCGGATGCTCATGGGCACCATGGAGGCGCCGGCTGCGGTTGCGGCGATGCGAAGAAAATCTCGGCGGGTGTTCTTCAAGGGGATGCCGGCTCCGAAAGAGAGCATTGCTTACGCTGCTCTTCAGGCCTTAGGCTACAACGCGCCCGTGAAAAATCAATGAAGGATATGATTCCCCGATCCCAAGCTCACTGGACTCCGACCTCTAAAGTTCGCAGCGTACCTACATAAGAGCACGTGGAGTGCAAGGAAAAGTAACTGCAGGTCCCTCCACTTCCCCTTCACAGTGCTCAGGGTCCGGTCGGGATGACAAATTTATGCTCGGTAGAAGGAAAGACCTTTCATGGGATAGTGCTTGCGGTTGCGCGTCCACAATGCAGCGTGATGCACGGTGGCCGTCGCCGCAATGAGAGCGTCGCCGAGCTCGAGACTGTGGCTCTTTCGATATTGCCTCAGATAGTCTCCCGCGGTGCGTCCGATTTCGGCGTCGATATCGGCGCAGACCAGAGCCTGGAAGAGATTGCTCAGCGGCCCGTATTCATGCGGCCGTGCACCAGCCCACAATTCGGCTGCCACCACAGGGGAGTAGAGAATTGTTTCTTCCGATTGGCTCAAATCCCGCCATCGTGAAAGGACCACTTCATCTCTGCCACGCGACACTTCGATGAGGATGTCGGAATCGACAAGGATCGTCACGGCTTACCAGAGCTCAATCGATCTAACCGGCTTCCCTTCCTCAGATTCCGGATGTAATTCGTAGAATCGGGCAGCCCGCTATCTCTTCTGATTCCGATGATGGCCATCATGGCGTCGCTACGATCGCCCAGGTTTCCCAGATAGCGTTCGCGCGCGGCCTGGCGCACCAGTTCGGAAACCGTGGTTCCCTCGCGCCGCGCTTGCGAGTGCAGCGCATTCCAAAGATCTTCGTCAAGGTAGAGCTGGGTTCGTTTCACGATGTATAGTATACATCGCGAAACCGCACAACCGGACAAGTATCGAACTGACGGTAGTGGGTAAGTTTGCCTTCAGGGGCTAAAGCCCCATTGTTTTAGCTGGATTTATTCACGGGCTGAAGCTCGTACCCTTCACAAAACGTAGTTTTTTCACAGCCTGGTTAGCCGTGCGAGGTGGCTTCGTCGGCGTAGAAGGCGTTGATCTCGGCGGCGTATTTTCTTTCGACTACTCTGCGTTTGAGTTTCAGGCTGGGGGTGAGCTCGCCGGTGCCGAGAGACCACTCGTCGGGCACAAGATGAAAGCGTTTGATGGTCTCGAAATTCGCGAGCGTGGCATTCACCTGGTCGATGATGGCCTGATATTGTGCGATGACTTGGGGATCGGCGACGAGATCGCGGCGCGTGGGTGCGGCGATTCCCTTCCCTTGCGGCCCGGCGGCGTTGAGGGCGAAGGCTTCGAGCACAGCGAAGTTGGGCGAGATGAGCGCGGCGGCAAACTTGTGGCGATCGCCGACGAGCGCGGCTTCGCCGATGAGCAGATGCGCCTTGAGCTTGTTCTCGATGGGCTGGGGAGCGATGAGCTTGCCGCCCGAGGTCTTGAGCAGCTCCTTCTTGCGGTCAGTGATGTAGAGGAAGCCGTCGGCGTCGAGATGGCCGATGTCGCCGGTGCGGAACCATCCCTCTTCGTTAAAATTTTCGGCGGCGTGCTGCGGCTGCTTCCAGTATCCGCTGAAGACGTTCGAGCCCTTCACCAGCAGCTCGCCATCTTCGGCGATGCGGCAGGCGACCTGCGGAAGCGGCGGCCCGACTGAGCCCATGCGATAGGCGGCCGGGGTGTTGATCGCCAGGACCGGCGACGTTTCGGTAAGACCGTAGCCTTCGAGGATGCGGATGCCTACGCTGGAGAACCACTGCGCGGTGTCGAGGCCGAGCGGCGCTCCTCCGGAGATGAAGTGGCGGACGCGACCGCCGAAGGCTGCGCGAACCTTCTTGTAAACGAGTGCGTTGGCGAGCTTCCATGCGGGTGAACCGGGCTGTTGCCCCGTCGAGATCGCCTCGCGCTGCTTTGCACCGGTATTCGTGGCCCACTTGAGCATTCGCTGTTTGACCGGCGAGAGCGAGGCGCGGCGCTCGACTTCCTGCCGGACCTTTTCGTACACGCGCGGCACGGAGACGAAGACCGTGGGCTTGACGGCGGCCATGGCTGCGGGAAGCTGATCGAAGGCCGGGCAGTAGGCGACGGTGGCCTGCTTGGCGTAGATGGCGTAGTCGAGATGACGCGCGGTGATGTGCGAGAGCGGCAGGAAAGAGATGCAGGTGTCGGCGGCGGCGATGTCAAAGCCGGCGAGCGACTCGTTGACATTGGAGGCGATGTTGCCGTGGGTGAGGACGACCCCCTTCGGCTCTCCGGTGGTGCCTGACGTGTAAATCAACGTGGCTGCGTCCGATGGCTGGACGTCGTAGGCGCGGCGATCGAAGGCCGCGTCTCTCTCTGTCGATTTGTCGGCGTTGGCGATAAGCGAGGAGAAGAGGAGAGCGTCGGGCGTGCCCTCTTCGTCCATGATGACGATGTGTTCGAGCGCCGTGTGGGCGCGGGCTGCGGCAATTTTCTCGTACTGCGCACGGGTGGAGACGAAGGCGACACGGGCGGCGGAGTCGGCGAGGAGGACGGCAGACTGCTCGGCGGTAAGTGTGGGGTAAATGGGAACGTCGATGGCCCCGATGGCGAGGGCGGCGAAGTCGGCGACGGCCCACTCCCAGCGGTTTTCGGCGAGGATGACGATGCGGTCTCCTTTGCCGATGCCGCGCTGCGTGAGGGCCTCGGCGAGGGCGCGCACGCGCTGGTAAATCTGGGCGCTGGAGATGGGACGCCATTCGCCCGAGGCGTCCTTGGCGAGGATGGCGCGGTCATGCTGGCCGGAGGCTACGATGAAGAAAATGTCGTTGAGGGTCTTTAGATTCAGCACAGCAGTTCTGCTCCCGCACAGCCGTTTTACTTTATCGGAGTACGAGCAGGTTGGACAAGTTAGGCCGAAGACTGGTGGATGGTCTGTTTGCCCTCAGCGGCTAAAGCCTCCATTGTTTCAGCTGGATTCATGTACGGGCTGAAGCCCGTACCCTTCAAACTGACCCCCTACCCGAAGACTGCCGCAATGCTGAATTCCTGCCAAGGTTGAAACGGGTTACGCCTGATCGCCGAGTGACCGCCATTTTTGATCTGCCAGAACTACCGACGTTTCGATCTGACGCTGGGGCACCGACCAATATTTCTTGAGCAGCCGGTCCTTTTCCTGCGCTTCTACCAGCTGAAAGCCATACTTCTCATAAAACCGAATTGCCCAGACGGCATCCTTCCATGTGCCGATCAGCACCGGACCGTCGGCCAGCTTCAGCAGATGCGAGAGCAAGTGGGCTCCAATCCCCTGTTTCTGGCTTCGCTGGCGAACGTAGGCGTGACGGATGAGGGTGACGTCGTGGACGGGTTGGATGCCCATGATGCCTTCCAGCACTCCGGATTCTTCGTAGCCCCAGAACACGATACCTTCTTCAATCTCACGCTGAAGTTTTTCGCGAGACATATACGGCTGTGCCCAACGGTCGGCCGGAATGATCCCTTCGTAGGCCTGCGCACCATTGTCAATGACGGTCCAGATACTCTCGAAATCGCTATCTTCGCAACGGCGGATCATCGGTCGTTACCTTCTTGTGTTTCATTCTGCCAGTTCAAGACCCGATGCAGTCATTCAAGGATATCGGTCATTGCCGTTGGTCGCGCCGTGCTCTGTGCAGCATCGCCACTCCCTAGTGGCCTGTCGCAGAAAAATCGTTTGTGGTAGGAGTTTGTAGCCCCACGTCTCAGAGAAGCGAGACGTGGGCACCCGATCGTGCGGCGGAGGTAACGAAACCGTTGCGACAACCCCCTAGTCGCGCCCGTTCTCGAATTCGGCGGGCAATTCCGGCTTTCCCCTGCTAGCCTAGAGGTATGAAGATAGGCGTTCTGGTCTTTCCTGGATCGAACTGCGACCACGATACTTACCATGTCGTTGCCGAGCTGGCGAAGCAGCCGGTGACGTTTCTCTGGCATGACTCGCCGAGCCTGGAGAACTGCGATGCGGTCCTGGTTCCAGGCGGCTTTGCTTATGGCGACTACCTGCGGACCGGCGCGATTGCGCGATTTTCTCCGGTGATGCAATCGGTGAAGAAATTCGCTGCTGACGGCGGGCTGGTGCTGGGCATCTGCAACGGCTTTCAGATCCTGTGCGAAGCCGGGCTGTTGCCGGGCGCGCTGATGCGCAATGCGGGACTGAAGTACATCTGCAAGCAGGTCTACCTGCGGACGGAAACAGCGGACAGCCCGTTCACGCACACATTGAAAACGGGAGACGTACTGAAGATTCCCATCGGGCATATGGAAGGCAACTACTTCTGCGACGAGCCGACGCTTGCAGCGCTGCGCAGCGAGGATCGCGTGGTCTTCCGCTACGCGACACCGACGGGCGAGATTACGCGGGAAGCGAACCCCAACGGATCGCTGGATAATATTGCAGGCATCGTCAATGAAGGCCGGAATGTGTTGGGCATGATGCCGCATCCCGACCGATCGAGCGAATTGATGCTGGGCTCATCGGATGGATTTAAGATCTTTGAGTCGTTGATGGGGACTTTAAACGGAGTCGGCGCTCAGGGCTCAGCAGTCAGCGTTCAGGTTTAAGGGCTCCGTGCTCACCACCTTTTGAGTTTTTCGGTACTGGCCGGCAACCTACATCATGATCGATATCCATCACCACTTGCTCTTTGCCCTCGATGACGGCTCGCGCGACCTGGACACCTCGGTGGCGATGGTTGAAGCCGCAGCCGCGGACGGCATCACGCACATTGTCTGCACTCCTCATGCGAACGCGCGTTATCAGTTTCAACCGGACATCAACCGGGAGCGGCTGGAGGCGATCCGCGCGCGCACGGACGGGAAGGTCACGCTGGGGCTGGGATGCGACTTCCGCCTGTCTTATGACAACGTGGAAGATGCGCTGAAGAACCGAACGAAATACACCATCAATCAGAAGCAGTACCTGCTGGTGGAGTTCGACGACCTGATGATTCCGCAGAACATGACAGATGTGTTTTACGAGCTGGGCGTGGCCGAGCAGCGACCGATCATTACGCATCCCGAGCGCAATGCTACGATTCAGCGGCACCCCGAGCGGATGAAGGACTGGCTGCGCGAAGGCGCGCTGGTGCAGGTAACGGCCTCTTCGCTGACCGGGCGATTCGGACGCACGGCGCAGGCGATGGCCCAGCAGTTCATGGACAAGAACTGGGTTCACTTTCTGGCCACCGATGCGCACAACCTGGAGTCGCGTCCGCCGAAGATGAGCGAGGCCTACCAGGTCGTGACGAAGCGGTACGGGCGAGAGACGGCGGAGCGGCTGTGCGTGACGAATCCGCGGGCGGCGTTTTTCGGCGAAGAACTGGGGCGCCAACCTGCTCCCGTAGGCCTCGACGACGAGCAGGAGCAGCCGGAGAAGCGCAAGGGGCTTTTCGGGCGGCTGTTCTCGGGATAGGTTGAATTGTCGCTATCGCTGCGGGAAACAACCTTTTTCATGACGGGCATCTTGCCGGGCGGAGACTGCGCCCGGCAAATCCTTAAATAGTCAGACTGGGCACCGGCAGCGCGGTTACGCTGCTGTTCGCGTCCGCCGAACCTGACCAGCCCGCCGATGCCAGGCAGCGAGCGACCGCCGCCGAGATGGGCTGGGATGTGTTCGCCTCGTAGTAGCTGAAGGCGGGACACGGATTCACCTCGAAGCAATAGACCTCGTCGTCCGGAGTGATCTTGAGATCGATGCCAGCGAACTCAAGGCCGAGCGAGTGGGAAAGCGTGAGGCATCGTACAGCCAACTTATCGGCGAGGACTACCTCTCGCAGTTCGGCGGCCTCACCCGACTGCCGGGTGGCGTATCGATAGTCGGTGGCCTCGCTTCGCACCGCGGTGGCGAACACCTCGTCACCAATCGTGTGGACCCGCAGGTTTTCTCCTTCGACGAACGCCTGAAACTGGGTGGGACACCAGCGAATGCGTTCCAGCCGCTCTTCGTCCTCATCGCTGAGCTCCTGCACGATGGAGCGGATCGCGCTAATTGACTTATAGATGACTCGCCCATGCCTGGCGCGAAAGCCGCGCACCAGATCAGGATCGTTGGTGATGAGCGTCTCCGGAACGCGGAAGCCATGCTCGCGTATTAACTGAGCCTGATACGGTTTCGAAGAATTGGTGGCCATGGGCGCGCAGCGGTTGATCACCAGCGCAGGCGCAATCTCCATCCATCGCATGAGCGTGTCGTGGAACGAGCGGCAGTATTTCCGCAAGCTCGAATCAGGCGGCTCATCAGCTAATTCCGGAAGGGCGCGATCATCCATCAACCTGGGGTAAACGGCGTTGAAGTCCTCGAGCCGGTAAGAGTTTTCGCCGATGCGCAGTTCTCCGCGAATGGCCTCGTGGGTCACCTCGAACCACAAATCGCAGTTCGCGAACTTGCGCTGATTGAGCATGACGAAGGGCGCGCCCGTCTCCTCCAAGCGGGACGTGACCAGCCGCAACGGTGTTTCGGACGGGATGCCGCAGACCAGAATCATGGCCGTTCTCCTTGAGTTAAGTCCTGCGCCAGGCATTGCAGCAGGGGTGTGCTGCCGACCGAGAGGTCTGGCTGCGGGGTGGCGCCGGCAAAAATCCATTCGCCGTTCCCGTCGGCATAGAGTTCGATTCCGAGAATTTCCGCCTGGGCTTCGCGAGCAAGCCGGTCGCACGCGCGGGCGGTGGCCGCGGAGACATGGCCGCCGAAGACCTGGCCGCCGAAGGTGATCAGATTGAGCCGGAGCGCGCCTTGCGGCGCCGGCGAGCGAAACGAATCTTCCGGCGCATCGTGGCTGCTTTGGCGATAGGGCCGCACCGTGAGGCCCGCCCGGCCGGCGCGGCTGACCCACTCCGACGCGTGATACCAGGAGCCGGACAGGCCGACCGCAGTGGGCGGGTTGATCACCCTGCCGGGCAGTCCCTTCAGCCAGCTCAGGTAGAACGCATGCAACTCCGCCTGGGCGTATTCGCGGTCGGAGTCCGCAGCCCGGTATGCGACTCCCGGAGCCGGCGCAACCAATCGGCTGATGACTCCGCGGATACGCGAACTGCAGACGATGCGACCATCGGGCAGGGTTATTTTCAGATGCGTGCGGTTGCCCTCAAGCCGGTGTTCCCACTGGCTGGCATAGGCCAGCGACTCGGCAAGCACCAGCTCAAGGGGCGCAACCCCGAGCTGTTGAAGGCCTTCGTAGACCCACAGGCCCGAAAGATCGGAAGAAGAACACAGTACGAGATACATCTCAGTTTCCTCCAGGACAGGTACGAGCGCCCATTACGGGTCACATACCTGCCCTGCGTGGGATTGGTTTCCAGCCGCGATCAGCTCTTGGCCTTGCGATGAGCGCCTGCTTTGGGCTCGGCCGGTTTGTCTGCTCCGGAAGCCGCTGATTTGCCTGCGTCGGGCTCCTGCTTGAGCGCGCCCTGGCTCAGGTCGGGACGCAGATCTTCGGGGATGAAATGCAGCAGCTGCGTGACCGCTGCCTCGAGTGCGGCGAGCCGCTGCTCCACGGGTCCGCCGGGGTCACCACTTACCGGAAATGTTTCGTACTCCAGCTTCTCGATCTTTTCCTTGGTTTCGAACTTTTCGATCTTGTGCTCTTTTTCCTGCTTGATCTCTTTGATCTCGAGCTTGAACTCCTTGTGGAGTTTTACATCGTGGAGCTTTACATCGTGGAGCTTTACATCCGCGTACGGCTTCTCGGCATATTTCTGCGCCGTCAGGGCCGCCGGCATGGCCGCGGAGACAGCGTATTGCTGGATCTCCTGCCCGGTATCCTTGTGCGTCTTTTCGAGCAGCTGTTCCTTGCCTTCGACCTTGTGTTCCTTCTCGGTCTTGTGCTCTTTCTCGGCCTTTTGCTCCTTCTCGTGCTTTTCTTTTTCCTGTTTGTGTTTGCTGTCAGGAGTATCCTTCTGGTCCTTGCCGTCCTTGTTTTGTTTCGTGTCCGGAGTATCTTTCTGATCCTTGTGCTCCTTCTCCGCTTTCTCGTTCTTTTCGTTCTTTTCGTCTTTTTCGTTCTTCTCCTGCTTGGAGACTTCCTTCAGTTCCTTGTCGATAGCGATCTGCTTTTCTTCGTACAATTTCGTTGGCATAGTGGCTCCTTCTTCCGGCCGGTGTTGCCATCGGCAAGAAATGCTGGGCGTGAAATTCAACTTCGACTGCATAGTGCGGGAGCAATGCGGATCGTTTCAGTTCGTGCAGGGCGCGCAGCGCCCATTGCATCCGGCGCAGAGCTATGTAGCTTTCTACTTGACGCGCCGCCGAGTAGAGTGCTACATAGGGTGGGTGCCGCTCACCCTTGATCTTCGGCGTGTGTATAAGCGGTTCTCCGGCATCCCTGCGGTAGAGGATGTCAGCTTCTCAGCCCGGGCCGGTGAGATCACCGGTTACCTGGGGGCGAACGGCTCTGGCAAATCTACGACAATGAAGATGATTACCGGCCTCATCGAGATGAGCGAAGGAGAAATACTCTTCGATGGCCAGCGGATTCAGCATGATCTGATCGCTTACAGGAAGCGGATCGGTTATGTGCCCGAGGAGCCGCATCTTTATACGCATCTGAGCGGCGTCGAGTACCTGGTGATGGTGGCGCAGCTGCGCGATCTGCCGGCGAAGCAGGCGTCCGAGTGTATCAACGGATTGCTGAAGCTGCTTTCGCTGCACGGCGACCGCCATGTGCCTATCTCGTCGTATTCGAAAGGCATGCGGCAGAAAATATTGCTGGCCGCGGCGCTGATGCACAATCCCGATTTGGTCCTGCTCGACGAACCCTTCTCAGGGCTCGACGTAGGTTCGTCGCTGGTGCTGCGCAGCCTGATTCAGGAGCTTGCGGCGCGGGGCAAAGTAGTCTTGTTCAGCAGCCATGAGCTGGAAACAGTGGAGCGCATCTGCTCTCACATCGTGATCCTGCATCACGGGAAGGTCGTGGCAGACGATTCCATCGAGCAGCTGCGATCGCTGATGTCGCTCTCGACGCTGGAAGATATCTTCTCGCAGCTGGCAGTCGAGCAGGATACGCAAGCAATTTCGCGGCAGATTGCCGACCTGATCCATGCCTAAAGAAAACAAGAAGACGCCTTCTCAGTTTCAGATTCTCTACCGGGTGTTCTACCTTCGGGTAATCGACCTGGAGGTGCTGTCGTCCGACGGCGATACGCAGAAGCTGATGGGGCAATTCGGGGCATTGTTTGCTGCCGTGAGCCTGTTGTTTACGGCACCGCTGATCGTGATGGGCGGAGGATTATCGCCAACCGTTGCCTGGACCGCGGAGCATCTGCTCATCGCCACCACGATGGTTGTGGTCGGCATTCTTTCGGTGCTGAACTGGGATTCCGTCTTTCCCGATCGACGCGACATTCTTGTGCTTGCTCCGCTCCCGATCCGAACGCGAACGCTGTTCTGGGCGAAGCTGTCGGCGCTGGCCGCGGTGCTCGGCATCTCGATTCTGGCACTGAATATTTTCACGGGCCTGACCTGGCCGCTGATGTTTTCCCCTACTGGCGGTCTGCTCCGCGCGGTGCGATCGCTGTTTGCCTATTGGATCACCATTGCCGCCGCCGGCGGATTCATCTTCTGCTCGGTTCTGAATCTGCAGGGAGTCATGGCGCTCCTGCTGCCGCGCCAGTATTTTCTTCGCCTGTCGGCGTTCCTGCAGGCTGCCGCCTTCGGTCTTCTGCTCTTCGACTATTTTCTCGAGCCCTCGCTTGAAAGCATCGCGGCTCTCACTGCCGCGCAGAACCAGCGGCTGCTTGCATGTTTGCCGTCGTACTGGTTCCTCGGCCTCTTTCAGCAGCTGAACGGCTCGATGCAGCCGGCCTTCGCGCCGCTGGCGCGACGAGCGTGGGAGGGATTTTTCGGCGCGATTGTCCTCGCAGTCGTAACCGTGCTGCTCTCGTACTTCCACACTCTGCGAAAAACTATCGAGCAGCCCGACATCCTTCCCGCACCTTACCGCGCGAACCTTACACTGCGCCTGGGCAATTCTCTCGAAACTGCGGTGGCGATGTTCAGTCTTCGCAGCCTGCTGCGGAGCCGCCAGCATCGCGTGATTCTCAGTTTCTATCTGGGGGTTGGATTCACGCTGGTGCTGGCTATTGTGAAAGCGCCGTTCCAGCACGAAAGGCTTTCGCGAGGGAGCCCCGCAATGCAGCTTACTGTGCCGCTGCTGGCTGCAAGCATCCTGATGTTGTGCGTCACGGTGTGCGCCATTCGCATTGTGTCGGCCATCCCACTCACTTTGCGCGCGAATTGGATCTTCCGCATCACAGAGCTGCGAGGCGTTCCGGAATATATGGCTGCGATCCGCCGCACGCTCGCTGCACTCGGCGTGGTTCCGGTATGGCTGGGCATCACTACTCTGTTCTTTTACATTGCGCCTGGGCGCTTCGCTGTCGAACATCTGCTGCTTCTCGCGATTCTCGGAGCGGTCCTCGTCGAGCTCTGTACACTCGCCTCTTTGAAGATCCCGTTCGCGTGCTCCTACAGGCCGGGAAAAGGAAATGTTCAGTTTGCTTTCTGGGCCCTCGCAGCATTTCTTGTGCGGCTCATCGTCTGGGGTGCACGGCTGGAGAAGCAGGCCTTAAACAATTCCCTGCAATATGCGGCCACGATCCTCGTTCTTCTGCTGGCCTGGGCTGGGCTTCGCTGGCGTGCGGCTGCTGATGCCGGATCCGCACCGGCGCTGCATTTCGACGATGTAGCTCCGGCTGAGGTGATCACCCTGAACCTGAGCCGGAATTAGCGTCAAAGCTTCGCTCCTGCGCTCGTTGCTCAAGCCGGATTTCTTTTGTTTCAGAGCCCAAGTCCGCCGTCGACGCCTAGCAGTTGCCCGGTGATGAAGTGCGGGGCGGTTGCGAAGAAGACGACTGCGGCGGCCACTTCCTGGGGAGTTCCATTGCGCTGCATCGGTGTTTTGCGGGCGAAGTGTTCGTACTCGGCGGAGACTTCTCCGTTGACGATCATGCCCGGCGCTACGCAGTTGACGCTGATCTCCGGCGCGAAGGCCTTGGACATGGTCTGGGTGAGCATGTGCAGCGCGGCTTTCGAGGTGCAGTAGTGGGCGTGCGTCGGCCAGGGATGGATTCCGCCCAGCGAGCCGATGTTGATGATGCGTCCGTGGCTCAGCTTGAGGTGCGGGTGCGCGGCCTGCGCGGCGAGGAAAGGTCCGCGGGTGTTGGTTTCGAACATCGCGTCCCATTGTTCTACGGAAATCTTTTCGAGGGCGGCGGTTTCGAAGCGGCCGGCGTTATTGACCAGAATGTCGAGGCGTCCGAATTTCGCGGCTGCTTCGTCCACCGCGGCGCGAATGCTCTGCGGCTGGCGTAGATCGGCGGAAATGGCCGCTGCGCGCGCGCCGAGAGTTTCGAGATCGCGCACCGTGCGCTGGGCCTCATCCGCGGATTCGCGATAAGTGATGATGACATCCGCGCCTTCTTCAGCGAGAGCGAGAGCGATGCTGCGGCCGATACGTTTGGCCGCTCCAGTGACCAGCGCCACCTTTCCCTGCAACTTTGACATTCTCCGATTCTAAATGGCAGGGAGCACGGTCATCGCGCGCAGGGAAAGAACGCACAAACGGCTGCATCCTCGCGGGCACGGCCGCTCCGAGCAACGTTCCGGGCCCGAGGCGCCTCTGAGTAGGGGAGATTCAATAAATCCACAATTGAAAGACGAGAACGGCATGACAGAACGCACGCTTCTTCCCGGGAAGCCCTATCCGCTGGGTGCGAAATGGGATGGCACCGGCGTCAATTTTGCGTTGTATTCGGAGAACGCGACCGGCGTTCAACTGTGCCTCTTCGATGAGAAGGGCGCGCAGACCGACAGGATTGATCTCAAGGAAACAACCGCGTTCGTGTGGCACGGGTACATCCCCGGCGTTCAGCCCGGCCAGCGCTACGGTTATCGGGTGCACGGCCCGTGGGAGCCGGAGCGCGGCCTGCGATTCAACCCGGCGAAGCTGCTGGTCGATCCTTACGCGCAGGCCATCTCAGGCATGATGGACTGGAATGAGGCCATCTTTCCCTATCAATTCGGCGGCGACGACGCGGACCTGGTGCGCGACGACCGGGACAGCGCCGACGGCGTTCCCAAGTGCATTGTGGTGAATCCCTATTTCGACTGGGAATACGATCATCCGCCGAAGATTCCTCTGTCGGACTCGATTATTTATGAAACGCATGTGCGCGGATTCAGCATTCAGAATCCCGATGTGCCGGAGCAGCTGCGCGGCACATATGCGGGGCTGGCGTCGCCGGCGAGCTTGCGGCACTTGAAAAAGCTGGGCATCACCGCCGTGGAGCTGATGCCGGTGCATCACTTCATCAACGACAGCTACCTGGTCGAGAAGGGCCTGACCAATTATTGGGGATACAACACGCTCAGCTATCTCGCTCCGGCGGGGCGCTACTGCTCGACCGGCGACACCGGCAACCAGGTGGCCGAATTCAAAGCGATGGTGAAGGCGCTGCACCGCGAGAACATCGAAGTGATTCTCGATGTGGTCTACAACCACACTGCGGAAGGCAACCACCTCGGTCCGACGCTGTCGATGCGAGGCATCGACAACTCGACCTACTACCGGCTGGTCGTGGACAATCCACGCTACTACATGGATTACACCGGCACCGGCAACAGCCTGAACGTGCGGCATCCGCAGGTGCTGAAGCTGATCATGGACAGCCTGCGCTACTGGGTGCTGGAGATGCATGTCGACGGATTCCGCTTCGACCTGGCAGCTACGCTAGCGCGCGAACTGCACGATGTGGATCGGCTGAGCGGATTCTTCGACATCATCCACCAGGACCCGACGCTCGCCGATGTGAAGCTGATCGCGGAGCCGTGGGACGTAGGCGAGGGCGGCTATCAGGTGGGCAACTTTCCCGATTCTGTGGGCGGAGTGGAACGGCAAATATCGCGACACGGTACGCCGCTACTGGAAGGGCGACGACGGACAGCTCTCCGATCTGGGCTATCGGCTGACGGGATCGAGTGATCTCTATCAGCACGATGGGCGAAGGCCGTACGCGAGCATCAACTTCATCACCGCGCACGACGGATTCACGCTGAGAGACCTGGTGAGCTACAACGAGAAGCATAACGAAGCGAACGGCGAAAATAACCAGGACGGAGCGAACGACAACAGTTCCTGGAACATGGGCGCGGAAGGAGACACCAGCGATCTGGCCATCTGCTCCGCGCGCGAGCGGCAGATACGGAATTTTCTGGCGACGCTGCTGTTATCGCAGGGTGTGCCGATGATCTCGGGCGGGGACGAGATCGGGCGGACGCAGAAGGGGAACAACAACGCCTACTGCCAGGACAATCCGACGAGCTGGTACGACTGGGCGCCCACCGAGGAGAAAGAAGCGCTGGTGTCGTTCACGTGCAGGCTGATCGAGATGCGCAAGAACCATCCCAACCTGCGGCGGCGCAAGTTTTTCCAGGACCGCGCGATTCATAACTCGAACGATATTGCGTGGTATGGGACGAATGGACGCGAGCTAAGCGCTACCGCGTGGGGCGCAGGCTGGATACGGAGCTTTGGGATGATGCTGAACGGGCAGACGCTCAGCATCAGCGATGAACTGGGAAATCCGGTGATCGATGATTCTTTCCTGTTGCTTTTTAACGCCCATCACGAGGCGGTGAGCTTCATTCTTCCGCGAACGTCCGCGGGCGGACGCTGGAGGGTGGTTCTCAACACGAACGATCTGACAAATCCGTTCAAGACAGGCCACACGCGGACACGGGTCAAGCTCGAAGGCCGATCGATCATGCTGCTCTGCGAGCGCAAGGCGGCGGAGAATACTCTGCCTTAGCGCGCGGATGACGCCGCGCTGCGATTCTTCGCTTCGCTCAGAATGACGATGTTGAGGAGGAACCTCACCGCAGGGGTCCGGCGTTTTTTCTTAGCTCGGCCAAGGAATAGATGGTGCCCCGCCACTGCACTCCTCCACGCGCGAGCGTTACTGCCGTGGAGCGGAGGATGGAGTAAACGACCAGGCAGGCGGCGAGCGGAAACGTGAGGGCGTAGGCAGCGGCGATGCCGGTGAAACGGCGATAGTAGCGATAGAGCAGAACCAGCATCAGCAGGACGAGCGCGGCGGGGATGCACATTGCGATGCCGCCCGCGCAGGCCGCGAATGGGCCGACGCATACCAGGAAGAGCGCTCCGCAGGCGGCCAGCGTTAACGCGACGCGGAAGCGGAAGACAGCGAAGATTCTTCAGTGAGATCGCGGATGACGGCCCGTCACCCCGACGGCCGAACGCACGCGGACCAGGTCGCGGCCGAAGGCGACGCGCTGGCGGAATCCCTGGCGCGTTGACTTCGAAGCCGAAGCGCAGGTTCTTCGAGCACCTCCATGCCCAGCGCCTCGAAATCTCCCGTCGGCGCGATAGACGTCAGTGCGCACCATGTTGAAGGCTCCTACTCCGATCGATTCTTTCGCCTTGGGATCGGGGATGCGCCAGAAGCGTGAGGAGAGCGCGGCGAGGCCCTGAAAGAAGGCGATCATCATGCGCTCGCCGAAGCCCTTGAGGATGAGCGTGGGGAAAATGACGACGGTGACCGCGGTTT
>CAWGCH010000011.1:0-571914 GCA_963821115.1 uncultured Acidobacteriaceae bacterium | reverse complement strand
GCAAAGACGGACAGCGCTGACAACAGAACGGCGGCAAAGGCAAGTCTCATCTCTCAAAACCTCAGCCGCATCGTCGTCTGGACGCTGCGCATGGCATTGGCGGAGGCGGGCAGACCGAAGAGCGTGCTGTTGATGGTGGCATTCCAGGCTGTGTAAGTGACATGGTTGAGAAGGTTGGTGGAATCAATCCGGAAGTCGAGATTGAACCGGTCGTGAAGACGGATGGTCCGCCCCAGAGAAGCATCCAGCGTGAACTGGGAAGGCCCACCGATGGAATTTCTGCCCGCGTCTCCCCATTGCCCTGAACGCGGCGGCATATAAGCGGCCTGATTCAGATGGAACCCCGCCGGAGCTGCATAGAGTGAAGCGCCTGTAGTGTCTGGCCTGATCGTTCCTGTAACTCCTGTATCTGGAACCGCAGCGAGATAGACAGGTGTCTGCGGCAGCCCGCTCCCGGCGGAGATGCGAGTTAGCACTGTCCATTCTTTGATGAGCGATCCGCGCCAGCCGTTCGAGAGCGTCCTTCCGCCCAGCCCCATGCCCGTTGTATATTGCAGCTGCCCGCTCAGTAAGCGCCGCTGATCGAACGTAGACGGTCCGCGCTCCGCATCCAGGTCCAGCCAGTTCTGCGCGATGACCGGAGAACTCGGAGTGCTCCCACCGGAGGTTGCACCTTCGACGCTCTGGGGATTTAGCGAGAGCGCGTTGCCGGCAGTTGCATCTGCTCCCTGCCCTCCCAGGGCCGCATCGTCGTCGATGGCTTTCGAGTAAGTGTATTGCACGGTGGCTGTAAGTCCGTTGTGCAGCCTGCGCCTCAATTGGAGCTGGCCGGCTTCCCGCGTTGAGTTCCCACCCGAGGCCAGATAGGCGAACCCAACTGGACAGGCAGGGCATGGATTCATGCCGCCGATAGGAAATGTATTCGGTAAGAATTCCTGCATTCCCCGCGTGCCCTTGATGCCGAGATACGTCGCAGTCAACTGCAGCGAGCCTGGCAGGTCACGCTGCACCGCCAGCTGCCAGTTCTGCGCGTATCCAATGCGGTAGCCCGGGTCGATCGCATAAGTGTTCTCTGTAACCGACGGGCACGCGTTGAATCCATTGGCCAGCGTGAGCGGACAAGCAGCGCCGTTCTCGACACTCAGGCTCTTCGAGAGCGGCGCCTGCTGCGACATCTGCAGCGCGATCGTCTGATAAACCGATGTGTCGTCGTAGATCCCGTATCCCGCCCGTATCAGCAGCGAAGAACCCGCGATCGGCCTCCATGCGACACCGATGCGCGGCTCGACTCCCCGCTTATCCGGGCGAATGAGCGAGCTCGGATAGCTTTCGCCCGTCAACGGCCCTACCGGATTCATCGCAACCACTGGAGAAGCTGCACGAAAGCCCGGTGTGATGTCGAGATTGACCAGGCGGTTATGCAGCTCGGTGATCGGCGCTCCATATTCCCACCGGATGCCGGCGTTCAGAGTAAGCTGCGGATTTATTCTCCAGTCATCGGTGATATAGGCGTCATACACCGACTCGCGAAAGTATTTATCGGCGTTGCCGAAGGCGAGCGCGCTGGTGTCGGGAATGCCGATCAGAAAATCGGCGAGATCGGAACCGCCGACCTTCGCGCCATTCACACTCCCCTGGGTGGCCGCGCCGGTAAATGTGAAGGTCCCGCGCGGGTTTTGCTGCGCCAGGTAATTGAACTCCTGCCTTCGAAAATCTGTGCCAAAGGTTATGTTATGACGGCCGCGATTCCATAACATTGAGAAAGACCACGCGTTGGTCTCTTTCCTGGCGAACGAGCTTTCCACATCGGAGAGCCCCGCAATGCCGCTCGAGAACTCCAGAGCTGGCGGACCCCAGTTCATCGCGTCCTGGTTATTGCCCGTGACCCCCGCATTGCCTGATATGTTTGTGCGATTCTCCCAATATGGAGTGATGTGCGTCGCTATCCGGCTGAAGCGGTATCCAAGATTGAGGAAGAGACGCTGGCTAAAGCGATGCGACCAGTTGGCGTTGGTGTCGATACCGAGCGCGTCGGTAGTATCGAGAAATCCAAAAAGGTTCGAGCTCCCAGATCGCGTGCTCTGGAAGGCAAAGCCGCCGTATACCTGATCTTTGCGGCCCAGCGTCTGGTCGAAGCGCGACTGCAGCGCATCTTGATGCGCACTGTTGAGACCGAAATCTGGAAGTTGTACAGCGGGTTGGCGGCAACGTTGGGCAAAGGATAGAGCTTCAACAGAGCCTGCGCCTGCGGGCTGACCGGAACCACATTGCCAGGATAGGGAGCGCCGGTAACAGGGTCAAATATCTGGACCGGCTGGCCAGCAGGAGCTACGAGCTGAGAGAGATCTCCGGCCCGTTCCGCCGCATCCGGCATCAGCGCCGATAGAGCCGCGGCGTCACTGTTGCGTGTCCATTGATAGCCGACAAAGGAGTTAGGACCATGGGCCAGCAGATGAGGAATACTCAAAGGACCGCCGAAGGTAGCCACGGCAGTCACCCTGTTGTACGCGGCCTTCGGGCTATCTTGGCCGCTTAGGGAGTAAGGCCGCGCATCCAGGGCCGAGTTATCGAAGATGAAGCCGATCCCGCCGTTGTAGAGCCCTCCCGCTCCGCTGCGAGCGTTGCCAAATGCCGCGAACTGCGCGAGCGGAGAAGTGGCCCCGTTGTTCACGCTCCCGTTGATGAGCAGACCGTCGGCGGCGCGCTGTGCGAGGCTATCTTCCGACGTATTTGTTTCCGGCGACTTCTTCTCTTGCGGTTTCACTGGTTCGCTCGGAAGCTTTGGAGCCACGGCAGCGAGCGCCTGCTGGATTTGCGCGTGGATCTTCTCGAGCGGCAGCAGTTTCAGCTCCCAGTCAGCCGCCGGGGCATTCGGCGCTACCGACACATCCTGCCTGATCGTCGCGAAGCACTGCATCTCCACTTCGATCGTCCATGTGCCGTCGGGCAAATCGGGAAAGGAGTAAAAGCCTTGGCGATCCGTGACCGTGGCAAATGTCTTGCTGCCATTCGTAGCTGCTACCGTCGCCCCGGGCAACGGCGATCCGCCAAAGGTGACCTGACCGTGATATTCCGAAGCGGCAGCCAGACTGGAGAGAGCGAGCCACAGCAGGGCGTAGAAGAGACGAAGATCGTTGCCAACTCTGCGCCGTCGCATCAGACACTCTGCCGGCTGCTAGTTTGCCGAAGGCGGCTCGACATGGTCGATGACCATCACCCGCACCGGCCCCTTTTGCGATTCCAGCTTCAGGCCGAGCTGCTCCTGAATCGCGGTGAAGATCGTGGGCCCGGAAGCGTCGGACGCGGCATCGTTGTCTCCTGCCGGCGGTCCGCCTTGTGGCCCTTTGAACGTCGGGCCGGTGCCCAGGTTGGGCGTCCATTGCAGGCCGAAATCGTAACTTCCGGTGAGTCCTGTCTTATCGATGACTGTCCGCCCAAGCTGGCGCGACAGCTCATGGGTGAGGAGTGTGACGGAGATCCCCTGAGCTTCCAGGTGGCCCATACCCATCAGCCGCATCATGTGCTTCCCCCTCATTCCTGCGGGTCCCGGGGGGCCAGCGGAATCGGGTTGCGACTCTTTCAGTTTCGGGCCATTCTTCGCAATGGTCAGTACATAGACCGGAAGTTCCCGCGTCTCGTAGTGAAACTTCAGCTTGAAGCGGTCCGCCAGGAGGGGCTGAAACATCAGCTTACGCTGCTCGAATCCGAGCTTGCCTAGCTGATCCACGTCAGAACCATCTACCTTCGCCTCGATATCGAAGTTGTCCGACTTGACCCAGCTTGGTGCGCCGACGATTTCATCGTCCTCCACTCCATAGGCTTCACGGAGAATCATTTGCAGAGAAACATTGGTCGCAGAGAATCCATCCGGAGTGAACATCAGCCTGACCATGCCGCGACCCGATTTGTCTGGCTTGATGGAAGCGACAGTGAACTCCGGCAGCTTGACGTTTGGATCGACAGTGGCCGGAGCAGCCTGGCTTGGGGTCGACTGCGCAAGGCCGAACGCAACCGGCAGCGCGATGGCCATCGCACCCGCAAAGCCGAGCAGGAGCTTTCGCCGGAAATCCAGTTGACGCGCAGCGCGCTCGGTCATGATGCGAACGATCCGCTTCTTCAGATCGGCTCCGGTAACGCCTGACACGCAGGCCAGCGGCGACCCCACGCAGAATTCGCATGTCTTCAAAATGCTCTCCGCGTAAACTCGGGGCTCGCTGCCCCGCGCCAGCACATCCTCGTCGCATGCGTTCTCGCGCTCCTCCACCATGCGCGCTCCCAGCCACCACACCAGCGGATGAAACCAGAAGACGGCCTCGACTGCCATGTGCATTGCGGCAAGCAGATTGTCACGGCGGCGCACGTGCCCCAGCTCGTGAGCAAGAATCGCCTCCAGGTGTGTGTCATCGAGGCGTTCCGATATCCGTTCCGGCCACACCAGCACCGGCCGCGCGATGCCGAATACTCCCGGCTCCAATGAAGCCTTCGACAAGCGCATGGTGATCCGCGCTCGCATTCCTTCCCGTTCCTGCAGCCTGCACAGTGTCTCCACCTCGCGGCCTTCGCGCAGCGGCGTTGCCTTGCGCGCTGCGCCGGAGATACGCCGCCAGCGCACGCACCATGCCGAAAGCACTGCTACGAATCCGCAGAGCCAGAACGCTGCGAGAACGGCAGCGAGCCAGTGACTTGAATTAGCCGAGGCCGCGCCACCAAGAGTGTGCGGAATTGTAGCGATCGCTCTCGGCGTAAAAGGCCGGCCGACTGTCTCGACAGCATAAGTGAATGTGGACTTCGTTGGACCAACCGACACCCGCGTCCACGCCAGGCGCTTTCCAATGCCAACCAGCAGAGAAAACGGAACAAGGAATTTCAACGACGCTGCCAGCCAAAGCCAATAACGTGCCCGCGCGCGATTGTTGCGCAGAACCAGTGTCATGAGTCCGGCGATGACGGCGAAGAGCGTCGACTGCCAGAGGTGATTGCCCACGGCCTGTAGAATGGCAGGCCAGAGCGTGGAGAAATATCGCGGCATCATTGAGATTTGTCCTTTCTCTCCAGCTTGCGGAGCGCCTTCTCTGCTTCCTTTACATCCTCCAGCGTGAGTTTTCCGGATTCGATCAGGTGCGCCATCACCGGTTGCGTGCGCCCCCCGAACAGTGCCAGGAAGTCATCGATCAACCTTCGCTGCGCGGAGCGGCGCGAAACCTCGGCGGCAAAGATATGGAAGTTCCCAACCTTCTTCACCCGGCGGACAATGTTCTTCGCTTCCAGGCGGTAAACGGTGGTCTGGATGGTAGTGTAGGCCGGCCTGCCCTTCTCGGGAAATGCTTCCTGTATCTCCCTGATAGAAGACTCGCCGCGCGCCCAAAGCGTCTCCATGATCTGAAGCTCCAGCTTGCTCAATTTCGGTCCGGCCATCGTTGTCTACTACCCCCGTTTACTTTACTACTACAGATGTTTGTGAAATTACCACGACTGTTTGACGAACGCAATGAGTGAACGTTTTTAATTTCTTTCCGCAGAAAACTTCAACTCTCCGATCTCTGTCTCGGATTGAGAGACTCCCCGCAAGAATTGATGAAACGGTGTGCCCGTTGCTAGGATGGGCGATGTTCAATAGCCCGAAGCTTCGTGCTTATCGCGTCACGCTCTGGCTGAACGATTCACGCTCCGAAGGGGTTCTGATGCACTCCGTTTCGCGCCGCAGCTTCCTTCTTCTCGCTGGTTCTGCTGCGCTTGGGTCCAGCCCGGCTCTCTCTTCAGACATGGGCTCATGGGATCACCCCTCCGTCGAGGTCGCGGCGGTCGAACACCGTCGCGTCCTTCGCAACGCACGCTCCTATCTGAACCAGCCGCCGAGGACCATCACCTCCGCGCCCGCAACCCGCAGCGCCGGAGGCCCTCACGACTACTTCTCTGAAGGCGACTACTGGTGGCCCGATCCGAAGAATCCGAACGGCCCCTACATCCGCCGCGACGGCCAGTCGAATCCCGACAACTTCACGGCTCATCGAGAGCTGCTCATCCGCTTGAGTGTCCAGATGCCGGCGCTGACCGCGGCATGGCTGCTGACGAAGAAGCGCGCCTTCTGCGGATCATGCGATTGCCCACCTCCGCGCATGGTTCATCGATCCCGCTACACGCATGAATCCCAATCTCGAATACGCGCAGGCGATTCACGGTATCGACACCGGCCGCAGCATCGGCATCATCGACACCTTGCACCTTGTCGAAGTGGCCCAGGCCGCGTTTATTCTCGAACGCACCGGGGCCATCGCCGCGGCCGACCAAAAGGGCACCGCACGCCTGGTTCGGCGAATACCTCAACTGGATGACCACCTCGGATCGCGGCCGACAGGAGCGCGATGAGAAGAACAACCACGGCTCGTGCTGGCTGCTTCAGGCCGCCGGGTTTGCGACTTACACGGGCAACGACAGCGTCCGGGGCGAGTGCCGCAGTCGTCTTCAGGAAAAAATCCTGCCCGATCAGCTCGCCGCCAACGGCAGCTTCCCGCTCGAGCTTGCACGCACCAAGCCCTACAGCTATTCGCTCTTCAATCTCGACGTGGTGGGAATGAGCGCCCACATCCTCTCGAATCCCGGCGATGACATCTGGACCTATCCGCTCCCCGACGGTCGCGGCCTTAAGGACGCCTTCCGGTTTATGGTCCCCTATATCGAGAACAAGCAGACCTGGCCATATCGCCACGACGTGGAATATTTCGACGATCTCCCCGTGCGGCAGCCAAGCCTGCTCTTCGCAGGGCTTGCCTATCGGCAGCGCGAATACCTGGAGCTATGGAAGCGGCTCAACCCCGATCCCACTGTGCCGGAGATCATCCGCAATCACCCCATCCGTCAGCCGTTGCTCTGGATGAAGTAAAGGTCGCGAACGCCCGTGCCTATTGGCTCGCGGCACGCGGCTTGATCAACTCGTCCAGATAGTCCGGTTTGGCATCGTCGCGCACCAGGTGCGGGTAGCGATCGCCGCCGTGATAGTTGATGGTGCAGCTTCGGATGTAATCATCGACGACGACGAGCAATGTGATTGGCTGCGAGGTATCCTTGGAGGCCTTGATCGCATCCTCAAGCGAGTCGGGTGTGTAGATGCGGTCATTCACGCCAATCACCTTCATCCCCGATGAGATGCCTGCCTCGAACGCGGGACTTCCCACGATCGAGTCACTTACGGTCCCGTCGCTGCCGAGCTGCAGTCCGATAGAATACACGTCGCCCGGATTGCCGCGACGTCCCTGCAGCTTCGATCGGTTCGCCGTTGAACACTACCTTCCAGCCGCCGTTTTCGATCCCTCCCACCGGCGCATCCGGCGAAGTGGAATCCAGCCGCTCGTGGAAGAAGCCTGCCCAGTCATATGGAGCAATCGAATTCAGCGTACTTACCAATTCGTCAAAGGTGTAAGTCTTTACCTCCGGGCCATTGTTCGGGCCGCCATGGAATGCGTGGCAGAAATCATCGATGGATTTCTGGCCGTGACTCTCGCGATGGATGATCGTGGCCACTTCGAGCCATAACAGATCGCCTTCATCGTAGTAATCGGTGCCACGGCGCCAGTTCACCCAGCCTCTGGCAAAGCCAAGGCCGGGCTCGCCTACGGCGGTATCGAGCAGCGGCCGCCAGGTTCGGCCCGGACGGCCAGGACCGAGCATGGCCGCGATGCTGGCCAGATATTCGTGATACTGCTCCGGAGTCCACAAGCCGCTGCGCGCGGCCAGCATCGGGCCCAGGTAATCCGTGAGCCCTTCGTAGCCCCACAGCAGATCAGTCTCCATCGGGGTTTCAAATTCGGGTGTAGTCAGATCGGCCGGCCGGCGGAACTTGCCATTCCAGGAGTGAACGAACTCATGCGCCAGCAGTCCGCCCAGCGCCATGCCGGCGCCGGGCGAGAGCAGAGCGCGCTCCGGCAGGCGGCTGTCATTCGATTCGTGATGCTCGAGACCGAAATGCGCGACATGATCGCTGAGCGCGAACAGAAAATGATAGTCGCGGTAATGGCGGGCGCCGAAGAGCTTGCCCGATTCGGCAACCAGATTGGTCATCTCCTTCTGAAGCTCGGGGCTCATGTTGAGCGCGGCTTCGCTGTCGGCAACCATGTCGATCTCGTGGTGGATTGGCTCGCCCGGCGGCGTAAGGTCGATCGCGCGATAATACTCGCCGGTGATGACAGGCGAATCCACGAGCAGATCCAGGGAGATGGGCTTGAACGAAACCTGATTGCCGGATTGGCTTGCCACTGGCAGCGGCGTGCCGAACTTCCAGCCTTCGGGCATGACCAATTTCGCTTCGTACATTAATTGCCGGGACGGAGCACCGGCGGGGTAAAGCACAACCTCATTCCATTCCAGGATCATTAGCTTGTCGGTGGCCGAGCCGCCATCGGGTTCGATGAAGTCGTACTTCGCCTCGAGATGCGTAACGCCGGCCGGGACATCCACATGGAAGGTGAAAACGTCCAGCAGGTCGCGCTTCCAGGGAATGGTCTTGCCGTCCGCCTCAAATTTCAGGCCCGTCAGGCCGGCGATGGGCCCGTCGGGGCCGTGCTCGCCGGGAATCCACTTCGGATAGTAGAGAGTCAGAGGTCCGGGCTTGACCGGGATCACGAGTTTGGCATGGAGTATCTTCTGCGGCGTCTGCGTTGCATCCACAGTAAGCGAGATGGTTTCGCCCGGCTGCGCAAAAACAGTAGTTGCGGCGAGCGCGAAGAGCATGGCGAGTAACATCGGCAGGCGAAGTTGGCACCGTTCCATTCGAAAACTCCTTACAGAAATTCGAACAAACCCCACCCGCGAATCATAACCTCCAAATGGATATTCCTCCCGACAAATCGTTGCCGACAGCGCCGTGCAGTCGCCTGGCTTCATCGATTCGGTGCGGACATCGATGGAGGAGCGGCACCCACGGCGCTTCCCCAGCTCTTGTTTGGCTCAGGGCCCATCGTCAGCACCAGCTTCGCTCCGTCCGCAATATCCGAGTGGCTAAACCACGGCTTATTCCAGGGCTTGCCGTTCATCGTTGCCGATTGGATATAGATATTCTTCGTCGAGTTATTCTTCGCCACGATGGTGAAGTCGTGGCCGTCGCCCATGTGGATGGTCGCTTCGTCGAAGATCGGGCTTCCCATGATGTAGTCCGGGCTCGACGGGTCCACGGGATAAAACCCAAGCGCGCTCATCACGTACCAGGAGGAGGTCGAGCCCTGGTCGTCCATGCCCGGAAAGGCCAGTCCGTAGCGGTCGCTGCCGTACATCAGCGCTAGAATCTCGCGCGCTAGCTTCTGCGTCTTCCACGGCTGCCCGCCCCAGTCGTAGTAGTAAGCTGCCTGTTGGTCTGGCTGGTTGCCCTGCACATACTGGCCGATGACGCCCGTGCAGTCGCGGCAGATTCCCTTAGCCGTGTATGGCGTGCTGAAGAACTCATCCAGCTTGGCGTCGAACTTCTCGCGACCGCCGAGCAGGTTCATCAGGCCCTGCACATCGTGCGGAACGAGCCAGAGCGTCGACCATCCGGACGCTTCCTTCATCATGAAGTTGTAGTAGGGCTCCTTCGGATCGAAGGGCGAGATCCACTTGCCGTCCGCGGTTCTGCCGCGCATAAATCCTACTGAAGGATCGAAAACGTTCTGGTAATTGTGCGCGCGCTTCAGGAACATCTCGTAGTCGTCCTCCTTGCCCAGCTTTTTGGCGTACAGGGCGAGCGCGTGATCGTCCCAACTGTATTCGAGCGTCGTCGCTGCGCCGGCCTTGCCGCCCGCGTATGGAGGACTCGGGTTGCCCCTGGGAATGACGTCGGAAATCCATCCGTTCTTCATATACTCGGCAAGATAGCCCCGCGGTCCGTTTGGATCGGTCGCGTTCTTCCGCAGATACTCATAGACGCCGGCATAGTCGAACTTCAGGCCGCGTTCCCAGTCGCCCAGATACATGAACACCGCGTTATCGCCGTGAAACGACGTGCCCATGTATCCGGACTCGCGCGCCATGTCGAGTTGAGACTGCAGGATATCGAGCTTCACAGCAGGTTCAAGCAAGGTGAGCAGCACGATCTGATTGCGGCCTGTATCCCAGAAGGGCACCTGGTTATAGCGGTCGTAGGTGGCTTGTTCAATCTTTCCGCCATGCCCCATAAACTCCTCGCCCTTGCGCGCGAGCAGCCGCGGGCTGGCGAAGGAGTGATACAGGCACGAGTAGAACAGCATCTTCTCTTTCTCTGTGCCGCCTTTCACGTCGATCAGATCCAGTTTCTTCGCCCAGGTCTCTTCCGCCTGCCGCCTCACCTGGTCGAAATCCCATCCCGGATCTTCCGTGCGTAATCTCTCTTCGGCCATCGCATAGCTCAGTCCGGTTGCCACCTTTACCAGCACCTGTTCGCCTTGCGTCGTAGTGAAGCGAAGATAGGCTCCCGCAAAATTTCCCGATACCGTGCGGGCGCCCGGCTCGACGTCGTCATAACCAATCATCGAATAGTCGTTCGGACCTTGCGGAGGAATCTGCTTGAACACTCCCGACTCCGTAAATGGCCGGGAAAATTCCGCGACGAAATACCTGCCCCGATGCGACTGGCCGCGCACCGTATGGTCATCCAAGATCTCGATGTCTCCGCCGTCGCGCCCCATGTCGAGCAGCACGTTAGCCTTTTCCGTCTGTGGAAATGTAAAGCGGAAGATGCCGGTCCATGTCGTCGCGCTCATCTCGGCGAGCGTGTGAAAGTCGTCGAGATAGACGCTGTAGTAACCCGGCGAAGATTTCTCCCGCGCCTTGTCATACACCGAGGCGCTGCGCTCAGGGGGAACAGTCCAGTTGCCTACCACAGGCATCACTGTCGGGCTGTCGCCAGGGCCGCTCGAAAAACCATAAATCATGCGGTTGAGATAGAAGTAGGGCGCGCGCACGCCTGCGGGATAATTCACATCCAGGTTGGCGTTGATCGGCCCCACTTCGGTCGAGCTGTGTGGAAGCATCGCCGCCGGAATGGTGAAACCGGAGTAGAGCTGCTCGCCAGGAGGAGGCGCATTGCCAATCAGGTTCTGCTTGTCCAGGGGCGCTGTTCCTACCAGGCCATTGGCATATTCAACGGGAGTTTTCGCGGACGGTCCGCCGTTCTGCGCCCGCGCTGCCGCATGAACACAGCAGGCCGTGAGCATGGCAATACCTGCCCATTGGATCGATCGAGGGACAACATTCATGAGCACGCTCCTCCGGCGGTGACGGTAGATGGATAATCAATTGCTTCGATGCCAGCGATCCTACTTATGCGCCGGCACCAGCGTCATCGCCAGAACCAGCACATTACGATTCGTGGACAGGCTGACGCTCTGCACCGTCTTTGCAGGGTCGAGTGAAAAGGAGTATGCGCAGGCGTTGAACGGATTCTCATCCTTCGAACCGTCGGCGATCAGGCGATACGGCATCTCTACCGCTGCCGACTCACCCGGCAAATTGCCGGAGTCAGCCCAGTCGCTCAGGCTCTGCGTAAACGAGGAGGACGTGCCGTCGGTGTAGTTGACGGTGAAGGTCTGCGTCTCCTGCTCTCCTTCGACCGCCAGCCCCAGTATTTTCAGGCTCGAGAACTTTCCCGAAGGCAGCTTCACCGTCTTGCTTGTCACAGCATCCGGCGCATTTGCGTGCCCCAGCTTGAATATCACCCCGTCGCCGACCGGCTCCGTGCCCAGTGCCTGCCGGGAGAGCGAATATCCGCCGCCGTCCAGACTGCTCGCCGGTTGGAACCGCGAGCCGTCGTTATAAATTCCCCTGACGTTGAATGCTGACGACAGGTCCACGGGAACGGTGCCCTCCAGAACCGGCTTGACCGAAACCGACATGCTGGCCGTGTGTGACAGGCCACCGGACTCTCCCGAGATTGTAACCGTGGAGTCGGCCGCTGTGCGAGGTCAGGTTTTTCCGTCGACTGTCCAGGGCCGGAGGCAGCGAAGATTGCAAAGGCTAACAGTGCAGAACCTAAGCGCAGGCGAAATTCGTGCATCGGTACTCTCCCGGTTGATTCCTGAATAACATAGCCCGTAGAAGTCGAAGCCGGAGATCGACAGCATGCACCGGCGTATGGTTAAGACGGCAAAGCGCAGGCCACCGCGCATCAAGCGCGAAAGCCTGCGGGATTTACCCGATTAGAAGGTGATTTTTCTTCCAACTTGCAAAATCCTTGGGAAGTTTTGCTGCGTGGCTCCTACCGTTCCGAATCCGCTCCAGCCGGATGTCGGACCGAACGTCGCGGGCGACCGACGGAGTCGTCTGAGGTCCGCCGAAGAGAACGGAGTTGAGTGCGTTGAACGGACCCGGCTGCAAGCCATTTGCGCCCTCGTTCGCCCTTACCCTAGACTTGCAGCCATCCAAGGGCCGAGGAACATGGCGGGAATGAGAAAGAAGAAAAATGCACACCCCACTCTCAGCGAAGTCGCAAAGAGGGCGGGCGTAGGCACCACGACTGTTTCTCGTGTCATTAATGGAGGACACCTCGTCGAGCCGACGACACTGGCCCGGGTGCGCAGCGTCATCGAAGCGATGAACTATGTGCCCAACCAAGCGGCGCGCATCCTCAAGGGCGACCGTACCAAGACCATCGGCCTTATCATCCCCAGCATTGCCGACCCGTTTTTCTCAAGCTGTGCCGACGCCGCGCAGGCGATCGCGCGTGCCCACGATTCTTTGCTGATCGTCGCGACCAGCCGCAACGAACCGCACACCGAAATCGAAAATTTGAATATCCTGATACGCCACCGCGTAGATGGCCTGATCATCGCTCCGGCGAATTCACAGAGCCCGGCCCTGCGCAACATCCTCACCCGGCTGACGCTGCCGGTTGTCGCCATCGATCGTCCCATTGAAGGTTCGTCGATCCCCTCGGTCGTGGCCAACAATTTTGCGGGCGCGAATCTGGCCACACGGCATCTGATCGACCATGGCTACAAGCGCATTCTCTGTCTCACCGCGGAGACCACGCTGTACACGATTCGCGAGCGTATTCGCGGCCATCGAAAGGCCGTCGAAGCTGCGGGGTTGCCCTTCCTGCTGGATACCTCTGTGAAGGACTACAAATCTGCCGAGTATGCGCTGGAAAGCACCTTGGCCGGAGCCGACCCACCGGACGCTATTTTCACGCTGAAGAACAGCACCACGATTCACGCCTTTGAGGTGCTTCAGAAACTCAACATACCTATTCCTGGCTCATTGGCGCTGCTCGGCTATGACGATTTCGAACTGGCAGCTACCGTTCGCCCGTCGATCAGTGTCATCCAGCAACCGATCGAAGAGCTCGGACGCATCGCCGCTGAGGTTCTTTTTGAGCGAACCCTCAATGGATCCAGGTCCGGCCGTCCGCAGCAGATTCGGCTTGAGACGCGGCTCATACGACGTAGCTCCTGTGGCTGCTCTCCGCCCGTTACTTAACGCCGTCCGTCTAAGTCTGACACTCTTAGTGAAAGATAGCAGGTGGCCTTTCCTTAAAGAAAGACCACCCGTACGGCTTCTGTTCCGGTAGAGAAATCCTTAGAACGTGTATCGCAGCGAGATCTGCAGTGTTCGCGGATTCGTTGTCGACTTCTGCGTCACTTCTCCGAACTGGGATGAAGTCGGAATTAAATTCAGGCCGCCGGTTTGCCCGATCTGGGCCCAGTTGGGGTGGTTGATGAAGTTGTAGGCTTCAGCGCGAAACTCGAAGCCCGTCTCTCGATAGATGGGAAACTTCTTAAAGAGAGCAAGATTCCAGTTCTGAAAACCAGGCCCGTAGATTTCATCGCGAATCCCAAACTGCGAATTGAATGTACCGGTAGCAGGCTTCGTAAAGAGCGGCGCCCCGTTCCCGTTGGTGGTGGAGATATATTTCGCCCCGCCCACACCGTTAGGAGCAAAGTGCCCAAGAACTTTCGGAGTTCCGTTCATTGTCCAGAACTGTCCCTCTGAGGTGTTGGTGCCGCAGCCGAAGCTTCCATACTCTCCGACTCCGGCAAAATCGTTGTTCGTTCCCACACCGCAGGGTTGGCCGGTTTGGAACTGCGCGCTGCCGCTAAGTTCCCAGCCGCCTGCAACCTTGCTGACAAGCGTCTGCTGCGACCTGAAGAAGGGCAGGTCGTAGAGATAGTTGACCAGGACAACATGGTGCGTATCGTATTCCGACGGTCCCCACAGGTTGTTCGTGTAATAGCTGTTGGGCACGATATCCCGGTAATTCGAGCTGTTGTCCAGACTCTTGGCAAAGGTATAGCTCACGCCGAACATTGAGCCGGCCGTAAAACGCCGGTTCCAGGAAACCTGCAACGAGCTGTACTCGGAGCTCCCGTTGCTCTGCTCTTGCTGAATCGCTGCGTAACCTTTGTAGGGACGAAGATAGTTCACATTCACGCCGGGATTCGCCTGCAGAGCGCCAACGGCTGGCTGGTTGATGTCAAACACCCTCCAGTTATGCAGCCCGCGAGCACCGACGTAGGCGACCGACAATACCGAGTTCAGCGGAAGCTCTCGCTCGATCGTGAAGTTCCAGTTCCATCTGGTAGGAGGTGTAAGGCCTTTGGCTAGAGTGGTGATATTGAGTGCGGCGTTGATATTCGGAGTGAGCGACGCCCCGGGATTGTCAACTGACACGTTGTTGACCGTGAGAAATGGCTGAAAGGGCGAATTGCCTCCGGGGAAAATATTGTCCAGCAGGCCCATGCGCGTTACAAACTCACCGCCCGCGGCGCGAAACACGGTCTTGGGGTCAATCTGATAGGCGATGCCGAGGCGCGGTTGAAACTGGTTCGTAACCCTCACATACGACTTGGAGAGGTTAGGAGCGAAGAGACCAGTGCACGGCTGCCCCGCGCAAGCGGTCGAGTCCGGACGCGGCAGCAGGCACGCGGCCATTGGCAGAGCTCGGGAACTTACTGATAGCCCGGAATCACCATGCCGTCGTAAGGATTTCCTGTGCCCAAGTGACGTTGCCCGTAGTTGGACTGACCTGGGGCGCCTGCGAAACGACGTAGGAGCCGGGATCGAAGTAGTCCGAGTTGCCCCACAGCGGGTAATAGGGGACGGTGGACGTAATGCGGAAGCCATAGTCGAGATGCAGCTTCGGAGTGGCCTGCCACGAGTCCTGGATGAACTCCTCGTACATTTCGCCGCGCCAGGCGGTGTAGGACTTTGGTCCGATCTCGGTATAGCTGTCGGCCAGGCCGATCGCAAGGTTGGCCAGGCCGATGCCGGAGGTCGCCCCTAGTCCGCTTCGACTGTCGGTAAAGAAGAAAGTGCCGTTCTGGTTGCTGGCGCCGCCGGGGACGGTGGCGACGTTGATCTGGTCGTTGTCGTTCTCGCCGGAGCGTTCGAAGAAGAAGCCCGCCTTGACCGTGTGATTGCCCACACCTTGGTCAGACTATCCGACGCGGTATAGATGAGGCCCGAAGAATGCGACGGGTAGGGACCGCCGGCCAGGCCGTAGAACGTAGGCACGCTGACGGTGGGAATCTTGTTCGGATGCGGCTTTGCCGTTCGGCATGATGTAGGGGAAGTCGATGCCAAGCGTCTGCCGATTGAAGCCGGCGAGCGCAGTGTTCACGGGAATATAGACGTCATCGATGCTGAGGCTCGCGCGAGCCTCGTTGACCAATGTGGGCTGATGGTCCAGGTCCATCCCAGGGCGTTGGTCTGGTTGGGGCGATTGAAATACTTGCCGGTCAGTCCCGACCCCTGATCGAAGGGCTGATACTCGAAATAGGTCGCGTCGGAGCGCCGGAACTCGATGTGGTTGCTATCGTTGGGCAGGTAGTCGACGTTGATGACTTCCTTGCGCTGGTTGATGGGTGTGCGGCCTGGGCGATCCAGTTACTCGAAATCACCTGTGATGCCCGGAGTGGGTGCGGGATAGGCATTCAGAATGGCCATGCCGTTCGGACTCTGCTGGCTCCTGGCGTAATGATGTTGCCCGGGTAGGGCGTGCAGGTCGCAGGCGGTCCGTTTGTGGACACGTTGTTGGGTCGTAGATCACCGTGCCGGTGGGATACCAGGGATTGGCAGATAGCAACTCGCTGAAATTGCCCTGACGCATGAGCGCGGTGGGGACGGCCTGCTGCTGTGTGTCGGTGAAGCGGTATCGAATCCAGTCCTCATTCACGAACCAGAAGAATCTGCGACGAAGAGTCGTCGGTGAATCCCAGTTTTGGGAATCCAGACGGGACCGCCCACGGCAAATCCGAAGTTGTTATAGACAAACGGGCGCGGCGAATCTGGTGGAAGGGGTCAGATTGCGCGTCCAGGTATTGGCGTTAATCGCCGAGTTGCGCAGGTATTCGTACGAGACTGCCGTGAAACTCGGAGGTTCCGCTCTTGGTGACGACGCGGATCTGACCGCCTGCGGCGCTGCCGTATTCCGGCAGGTAGTTGGCGGTGAGGATCTGCAGTTCCTGTGTGGCATCGACGCTGGCGACGCCGATGATGGCGCCATTGCCGCGTGTACGAACGGCGGGGGCGCCGTCGAAGGTGACCATGGTGTCCTGCGTGCGAGCGCCGTTGACCTGGAAAGGCTGGCCGCCGCCGACGGCGAAGTTGAAGTCGCCGAGGGTCGCTCCGCCACGAACGCCAGGAGAGAACTGTGCCATGTAGAGAGGATTGCGGCCGTTCAGCTCCTGATCCTGCACCTGCTGGCCGGTGACCTCACTTTGCACCGCGGCGGACTGGGTTTGCAGGATCGCTGCCGTTCCCGGTCACTTCCACGGTCTGCGTCTCCGCGCCGACGGAGAGATCGCCGTCGAGGGAGATGGTGCTGTTGGATTCAAGCTTGTTATGGCTGCTGGTGAACTTTTTAAATCCGCTTGCCTCGGCGGTCATGGAGTAGTAAGCGGGCGGCAGGCTGGGCACAGTGTAGTGACCCTGCGCATCGTAGGTACCGTATGGACCTCACCCGTCCCCTCGTTCGTAATGGTGACTTTTGCACCGGGCACGACTGCCCCAGTTTGATCCCTTACAAATCCGACGATCGTGCCGACATCCGACTGGGCGAGCACGACAACTGGTAAGAGGAAGATACAAATCAAGATCGCGGCGTACAAATACGATAGGCATGCACGTGTGGGTTTTCGCATGGGACGCTCCATTGAAAGTCGAATTTTTGAGCATGTCGTCTGCTAGTTTTTCCTTGATCGTTTGTGGCTTTGTTCTATCTGCAATACGCACAGCAGACCACTTTTCCCCATACCGCTAAAACATGCTCACGGTTGGTGGAAGCAAAAGAATGAGGCTCAACGCTGTCACTCCACTCATCCCAAGCCCGTATCGAGCTACGACTGCGGATGCGAGAACCGACAGCCCGTCACAAATCCCTGCCACATCACGGTAACTTCAGAAATTGCATGAGCTGCTTGCGCAACCTGGCGTACCTCAACGGGAGTGAAGGTGCTTTGCCAGGCATATCTACTGGAGTTCTATTTGGTAACGATTCCATGACGCGGACGAATTAAATCCCAGCGTTCATTTCTTTGTCAAATAAATTTCCGGCGCAGGGCCGCGGGCAGTTCCTGCGGAGACACTCATTTCATCCGGTCAAGAGTAGCCGGGAATTCAGCGCTGTCATTTGAAATGCTGGTTAAGCTTTCAGGCACGCCGTGACGGCCGCGAAGATGTCGCGCACGACCTTTATGCGGCTAAGCCGGCAAAGAATGCAGAGGTGTAGCGCGTCGCAGGCGCCAAAAAGATTGTGAATGTAACTGTGCCTGAGAAGCACTTGACCGGCGGTTGCAGATCTTTCCTTCTCTTACATTCGCACTAATGAAGCAAGCGCAGCGCATTTTCTCGGTATACCTTGCGCAGCACATCATCCGGAAGATTGAGGCCATAGATATTCCAGCGCCCCTGCCGCGAGGCGTGCGAGGGATAGTCGAAGTACTCGTCCGCAGTTTCCAGGAAGCGAAAATAGAGGCGATACATCTGCTCTTCCGGCAGCAGGTCCGCTCCAAACAGAATGCGATCGGCGAAGCGCAGAAAAAACTCGCGTGCGGAGTACGGCTGGCGGCCCAGCTCGGAAGCTCGTGCACTTATATCGACAAGAAGATTCGAACGCGTTTCCAGTAATCTGGTCACTCGTTTCAGATTCTCGCCACTCTCTGCAACATGTGCGGCGACAAATGTCGTCTTCGGGTGACGCGCGATCACGCGGTCGCGCTGGTCGAGCAAATCTGTCTTCGCGTATTGCGAACCGTAAAAGCCCCAGTCAGGATGCGCCGCCAGCTCTTCGTAGCGCTCGTTATGCGCGTCGATGGGCTGAAAGAATGCGTCGGGGTCGGCGGTGTGAAACATCACTGGGATGCCCAGTTCAGCCGCCTTGTCAAAGATCGGCGCAAGCTTATCGTCATCGATCCGAAGCAGCTTCCCTTCCCCGTCGCGAACGCTGAGGCCCAGGTCCTTCCAGAACTTGATGCCCTGCGCTCCCCGCTCCACCAGCCGCTCCAGGCGGTCGCAGGTGAGCTGGACAAAGTCCGGCCGCTCCACGTCCGACCAGTCCATCCAGCCGATCGTGGCAAAACGTTGAGCATCGGCGGAGTGAAATTTATCGATCATCCGCAGCGCTGCTTCTCCGGTCTGCATGGTGATATTCACAATGCGCTCCACACCGCAGGCGTCCATCACGCGCAGGACATCCCCCGGAGTCAGAGCGTCCAGATGATTGTGATAATCGATCACCTGAAACCGCGCCTTCTCGATCTCATGCGCGCCGGTAACGAGCATCGAGTGCGGCTGAAAATCGCTCAACGGCAGGCTTACCTCCGCCTTGGCCGTCACCATGGCCACGAACTTATCTTGATCGGTCGACGAGCTCATTGTGCCTTTCCTTCTCTTCTTTGCGCGCTTTGTTGGACCGTTGCGATCAGCCTGCAGAAAGGCTTCTCAACCCTGGCGTCAGCCGGCTGCACGCAACGGCACTCATCATGATTCACCGGAAAAGATGTTAAGCGAAATCCTTCATAGTCTCCGTGAAACTGGAAGGCAGGTAACGCCACGCTGCCATCACACCATGGTTACGCCGATATTCTGCGCACGCAGGCCCTCCGCGGTTTCCCGCGGCAAATTACGATCCGTAATAACGTGGTGAACGGCGATAGGCGGCACGATGCGCGACAAGCTGCGACGGCTGAATTTGCTCGAGTCACAAACCGCCACTACCTGCATAGCCGCCTTCACCATCGCCCGGTTCACGCGGGACTCCAGAAAGTTGGGTGTCGTAATTCCCACCTCGAGGTCGAAGCCATCCACACCGAGGAACAATATGTCCGCGTGCATCTCTTCGAGATTGTCTTCGGCGAGCGGGCCCACCAGCGAGAAGGAGTTCTTACGCAGTGTTCCTCCTACCAGGATCACTTCGAAGTCGGTTCCTGCGAGCTCCGCCGCGATATTCACCGCATTCGTGATTACAGTCAATTGCTTAAATTGCTTCAGCGCCTGCGCGATGGCCGTCGTTGTCGTACCTGAATCCAGGATGACGCACTGACCTTCCTTCACCATCTTGACGGCAGCAGCAGCAATTCTCTCCTTCTCCGGGAAGTGCTGTTTTTGCTTCTCCTGGAGAGTAGGATCGATCAGCGCGCTGGATTGGATGCGCAAAGCGCCGCCGTGGGAGCGCTGCACCAGCCCCTTCGCCTGCAGATAGTCGAGGTCTTTCCGGATAGTGATCTGGGATATCTTCAGTTCCTGCGACAGCGCCCCAACCAATACCCGCCCCTGCTTCTGGATGAGGTCCAAAATATGCTGGCGCCGCTCATCGATCAGCATCTCCTGGCCGTTGGTCGGCTCGATCTTTGTTTTGCGTCGCATGGATAAGTTCGAAGCCTCAACGAGCTTGCAGGAAAAAGCCGGCCTTCCTTCAACCAGACGCGATCATAAACGAAACCCCGGAGGGATTCTATCCTCTGCCTGCCGTGGCGCCTTTTCGAACGGATAAAGAGCAGTCGTCATCGATACGGTATGCGCAGCGACTGTGATCGTCGCTGCGCGCCGCCGGAATCAAAGTCAGAATACAAATTTGCCGCTGATAAGACCGGCTCTGGGGCCGCCAAAGGTATTGGTCGTGGTACTGGTGATCTGGCCCACGCTGGTATCGGTGATGGTTGCGTCCGGGTCTCCAAAATTAGTGTGGTTGAGCACGTTAGTAAAGCTGCCTCGCAGCTCGAACTGACTCTCTCTGAAGAGTGAAAACGTCTTGAAGAGCGCAAGATTGACGGTATTCATGTGAGGCCCTTCGATCGTTCCAAATGCTCCGCCCCCAAATGTTCCGTTCTGCGGAACAGCGAACGCCGCCGAGTTGAACCAGTTGGTAATCGATCGTGTGCCGACAGAAAGAGTGGAGTGGCTCACCCGCTGGGCAGCGCCACTGAACTGGTTCGTGTTCGAGGGATCGGGCCCGCTGAAGCTTGGAGTGAGAAAATCGCCGCTCTGCGCCAGGTAGGCACCGCTCACCTTCCACCCGCCGATAATTCGCGACGCAATGCCATCGTTATTCAGCAGCCATTTTCCACGCCCGATGGGCAACTCCCAGATCAGGTTAGAGACGAAGCTCACGCGCGGATCGTACTTGGCGTTTCCCTTTTGACGCGCGAGATTGTACGTGTCTTCCGCGGTTACACCGCCGTCGATTCCGTTGCCCAGCGTGTCGTCGTCATCGGTAAGGTTCTTAGCCCACGTGAAGCCCGCCTCGTAGCTTAACCCGTTCCTGAAGCTGCGCGTCACCTCGGCCGAAAGAGCGTTGTAGTTTTCGTATCCGCCATTGCCGAAGAGGTAGGCAGAGTAAAAGAGCGGATAGGGCGTCGCGCTCTGTGAGAACGGCGTGGTGCTCGCATGCACCTGGTTGATGTTACGCGCATAGACCAGCTTTACAGCCCTGGTTCCTATATAAGAAAGACGAAGGCCGGTATGCGCGCCGATGTTTTGTTCGAGCGTAGCGTTGAATTGCTGTACGTAAGGATTGCGCAGGCCTTTGTCGAACGTTTGAATGCTGACCGCGCCCGCGCCAATCCCACCCGCGCTGCTGTTGATCGGATGCTGAAAGTCGATGAGCGGCTGGCCATCCACAATGCCGTTCGTGTAGCCGACACTTACACCGAAAGGGCCTCCATAAAGATAAGAGAAGAGAGCGGCGCTCAGCTCGTCGTTATAGATGCCGTAGCCGCCTCGGATCACCGTACTGTCGTTCTTGAACGGACGGTACGCGAATCCAAGCCTCGGATAAATTGCAAGCTTGAATGAATCCCTCATGCTGCGCTCGGGAAACCCCGCGTCCTTCGCCGTCTCAATCGGAATCTGCGACGGAAACACCGGATTGATGTTGTTCTGCGCGATGCTCTCCGTAGGAACAACAATTGCGCCGTTTGCGGGGTTGAAGGACGCGATCACGTTATATTTATCGACCGCGGGACTGTTGTAGTCATAGCGAGCGCCGTAGAACAGGGTGAGGTTGGGCTTGACCTTCCAGTCATCCTGCACAAACGCATTCAGGTACCAGAGCCGCGAATACTGGGGGGTGCGCGGAAAGGTGTAACCAGTCGTCTGCGGCAAGCCGAGCAGAAAGTCCGCGTAGCCGAAATTCGAAAATGCGCCGTCGAAGCTGAAGCTTCCGAAGGACGGATTGAAGTATTGCTCGGCCTGCATCGGCCGGTATTCCGCTCCGGCTTTGAAGGTGTGCGAGCCGTGTTGATAGGTCAGCTGGTCGACGAATTGCACGGTCTGCTCGGTGGGCTCGCTTTCCGGCAGCTGATAAGGAGAAGTGAAGTCGCTGGTGTAGACAGACGGAATGCCTGTGGCGTCTGCCGGCGCAACCTGGAAGCCGGTGATGCCCAGGTCATCCACAATCGACTGCCCTCTGAGCGCTCCACCAAAGTCGTTTGCCGTATGAGTGAAGCCGACCTTGGCCACATTAATCATGCTCGGGCTCACGATCCAGGTGTCAGAGATGACGCCCTGCCACGTATGTCGCTTCTGCACGCGATACCCCGTCAACGACGGCGGCAGGCCGCTATCCAGTACCTCCGGAGAGGATCGAATGTAACCCACGCGGGCGAACATGCTGTTGGATTCGGAAAAATTGTAATCGCTTCTCAGGTAATAGCGGTTTGTATAGACGTGCTGCGGATAGGTGCCTCGAAAGTTCGCTACGTAATTGTCCGCGGTGCCGAAATTCGGCGCGGGATAAAACATATCCTGCCACTTCAACGCTGCCGAATTGAGCATCGACGACGGGATCATGTTGTTCGCAAACGGCGTGCCGGTGTACGGGTTATCGATAGCGATCGGGTTTGCGCCCTGCAGCAGAGCGCTGAAATCGCCGCCGCGCATGGCCAGCGTCGGCACGCTGGGATTGATCGAGATCGGCTGCGTCTGCCTGAGAAATTCGCCGGATGCGAAGAAGAACCATTTGTTCTTAAGAATCGGGCCGCCCACATCGGCCCCGAAATCGTTCTGAATAAGTCGCCCTAGACTATTCGCAAAGTAGTTTCTCGCGTCGAATGCGCTATTGGCGTAGTTATCGAAGAGATCGCCGTGGAAGGTGTTGGTTCCGGACTTGGTAATCACGCTGATATTCAGCAGCTGGCCCATCTCTGCCTTGTTGTCGACTGCTGAGTATTCGACTTCCTGGATCATGCCGAAGGGAGGCAGCGAAGGTCCGACCATATTTCCGTATAGGACTGAGTTCGAGCTAACGCCATCCACGTTGTAGTATGCTTCCCCGCCGCGCGACCCATACATGGACCAATCGAAGGAGCCCCCGGCCTGCGAGCCTCCAGGCAGGAGCGATGTGTAGAAGAGCAAGCCGCTGTCGCCGGTTGCGTCCGAAGTGCTCAAGAGGTTCGAAGAGCTGTTCGCCAGCGTCTGGGATGTCACGGTGCTTGCAATCGAAGGCATGTCCGTCTGGATTACCGGCGCCCCTCCGGTTACCGTAACCGTCGCATTGACTTCGCCGACATGCAGCTGAACATCGACTCTCGCCGTTTGCTGGGAGACCACCGCTACGTCGGTGGCGACAAACGGGGAGAAACCGGCCGCATCGACTTTTACCGTGTAGGTGCCGGGATCGAGATCGGCGGCCTCATAATTACCCTTGGCATCGCTCTTCAGAAGGCGAGTGACGTTTGTTCCCGAATTTGTCACAGTAACATGGGCATTTGCCAGAACGCCTCCGTCAGGAGCCGTAACTGTACCGACAATGTTGCCCACGGTGACTTGCGCAAAGAGAGAGGGAGATGAAACCCAGAGGACGGCCAGCACCACCAGCAGAAATGTTTTCCAGGCGCTCCGGTGAAGGAGGTGACAGTTCTTCTCGAAGGGCATCTGGATCGTATTGGTCTTCATCGCGTACTTTCTCCCTTTTCTTGTTTTTCTCACTCAGCGACCCGCTTGCCTCTCCATGTGCGCTTCGCCATCTCTTCCGGCCCCGCGATTCCAAAAACAGGATGGCTCAAACTTTAGTTGCGAATTATTACGTATTACCTTATGTGGAAATGAAAGATAATTAAACGTAATATATGTGTCAAGCAAAAAATCTGGGGATGACGATGAGCCGCTGCATACGACCTCTGCGAGGCTTATTCATAGCAGTAAGAAGGCTCGAGCATCGTCCGGCGCACTTGAATCTTGCTTACTGTTCACATTACGCTTAATATCCGATTGCCTGAAATCGTAATAAATGATAATTATGCGGAATATAAATCCAGCGTGGAGCGACGGATGTTCGACATTACGATAGCCGGCGAAATCAATCTCGATCTGGTTCTCTACGAGCTCGAAAAGGAAATGCCCCTCGAGCGCGAGCTCCTGGCCACAGGTTTCGAAGTCACTCTCGGCAGCTCATCCGCTATTCTTGCCCACAATCTGGCCGTCCTCGGAGTTGCGACCGGATTCATCACGCGCATCGGACAGGACGAATTGGGCCAACTGGCTCTGAATCGGCTCGCCGAGAGCGGAGTCGATCTATCGAAGATCGTCAGGGCGAGCAACGGCACGAAGACCGGCGTGACTGTCCTTCTTCATCATGGAGACGTGCGCCACATTCTCACTTATCCTGGCACTATGTTTGAGATGTCTCGCGCCGACCTGGACATCGAATACCTGGCCTCCGCCCGGCATTTTCATCTCTCGTCGCTCTTTCTGCACCGCGCTCTTCAGGCCGACCTGCCCGAGCTCTTCCGCGAGTTGAAATCGCGCGGCCTCACTCTCTCGCTCGATACCAATGATGATCCGGAAGGCAAGTGGGACGGCGTACTCGCGCAGCTGCTGCCTTATGTCGATATCCTGCTGCCCAACAAAGATGAGCTTTGCCGCATCGCTCGCCGCACCAGGCTCGACGATGCGCTGGATGAGCTCTCGCCGATCGTGCCGCTCATTGCGGTCAAGTGCGGAGGCGAGGGCGCGGTCGTCCAGAGCGGCGGAAAACGCATGCGGATTCCTGGCGTCGAGGTACACCCCGTCGACACCATCGGGGCCGGCGACAGCTTTAATGCGGGATTTCTCGCCGCATGGCTCTCCGGCTGCAGCGTGGAAGAGAGCGCCCGGGCCGGCAACATCACGGGAGCGCTTTCCACGCAGCGCCCCGGCGGCACAGAAGCCTTTCGCGCGCGCGAAGAGCGCGACCATTTTCTTCAACGGCATCGGTTCCCGGCCGTGGGCGGTCACGGTATCTGTGCTAACTCCTCAGACGATCGGAAGCAGGTTTGAATATGAGAGATCTTGTTCGCAATTTCGAATGGCGAGTTCTACCCGTGGCCGCCCTTTCGCTCCTCACCTCGCTCTCCTATGCACAGGGCTCCGGCCAGATGTCAGTTACGGTTGCGAACAAAACCATGACCGCGCATCTTGATGCATCGCCGGGGCACCCTGAACTTCAGATCGAAGATCGCGCCGCGCACCGCGCCATCTCACTCTCGCAGCTCTTCACGGTCACGCTGAAAGATGGCTCTCTTCTGCAGCCATCGTCGATGAACTGGCAGCATCCGTTCGCCGTGCAGGACACGCCGGCAACTTCGGGCCACCCGGGCGAAAAGCAAGTTTGCGCCGAGCTGAGCGATCCCCATACCGCGGCCGATTTTCACTGGTGCCTGCTTGTCCGCCCTGGCAGTAGTTATCTGCGCGAGCAGCTTACGATCCACACCGTTAAGGATCTGCCGATCTCCGACGTCCGGCTACTCGATTTTAAGGACCCCGGGGCGCATGTCTCGGGAACTGTGAAGGGCTCGCCCGTCGAAGATGGACAAATGTTCTTCGGCTTCGAGCACCCTATCTCCTGGAGCAAGGTGGTCAACGGCGAGGTTGAGGCGGGCATTTCGCGCGTGCTCCCTCTACAGGCAGGCCAATCGGTTACCTATTCGGCGGTCTTCGGGACGGCCCAACCGGGCCAGATGCGGCGCGATTTTCTTGCGTACATCGAAGCCGAGCGCCCGCGTCCCTATAAGCCGTTTCTGCATTACAACTCCTGGTACGACATCGGCTACGAAAATCGCTACGACGAAGCAGAGGCGCTCGATCGCATTCACGCTTTTGGCACGGAGCTGGTCGAGAAGCGCCACGTGAAGCTCGACTCATTCCTCTTCGACGACGGCTGGGACAATCCGGAATCCTTCTGGGGCTTCAACAAAGGCTTTCCAGATGGATTCACCAAGGCAGCCGAAGCCGCAGCAAACATTCACGCCGGCATCGGCGTGTGGCTCTCTCCGTGGGGAGGTTATGCCGAGCAGAAGCAGCGAACGCATCGCGTTTGGTAAGCAACACGGTTACGAAATCATTCACGACGGCTTCGCGCTCTCCGGTCCCAAATATTATCGCGACTTTTCAAAGGTCTGCCTTGAGATGGTCGATCGCTACCACGTGAACCAGTTCAAGTTCGACGGCACCGGCAATGCGGATCGCGTCTTTCCGGGCTCGGCCTTTGACAGCGACTTTGACGCCGCCATCCACCTGATCGACCGCATAAGAAAAGAGAGATCGGGCATCTTCATCAACCTCACAACCGGCACTTATCCATCGCCCTTCTGGCTCTTCGACGCCGACTCGATCTGGCGCGACGGTGACGACCATGACTTCGACGGAGTCGGAACACCCCGGCAGCGCTGGATTACTTATCGCGATGAGCAGACCTACAGAAATATCGTTCTGCGCGGTCCGCTCTTTCCATTGAATTCACTTATGCTGCACGGCATGATCTATGCCAAACAAGCGAAGGACCTGGACACCGACCCACAACACGATTTCGCCGATGAAGTTCATTCATACTTCGGTAGCGGTACGCAGTTGCAGGAAATGTACATCACCCCCTCGCTGCTGAGCTCAGCCGACTGGGATACGCTCGCGGACGCCGCCAGGTGGTCGCGAGATCACTCCGCCATCCTCGAGGATACCCACTGGATTGGCGGCGACCCGGGCAAGCTCCGGGTGTACGGGTGGGCGGCATGGGCGCCACGCGGCTGGATCATTACTCTGCGAAATCCGTCGAATACTCCGCAGACATTTCAACTCAACCTGAGGAGCGCGCTTGAGCTTCCCACGGGAGCGTCAACTTCATTCGCAGTCGAGCAGCCCTTCGCATCATCTCGCCCCGCTTCGCTGAGTTGGCAGGCGGATCGCGTCGTGACGCTCCATTTAAAGCCCTTTGAAGTGCACACCTTTGAATCGGACACATCTGCGACACGGCGCTGAATGCTTATGCACGCGCCTCAATCGCAGCGAACCAGCATATTGAACTCACATCACGGCAGGAGTCTTGAAAGCGTGAACCCTCTCACATCATTGCTAAATCTACCCGCGGCAGAAAAGGAAAAGCTGGGGGTCGTCTACACGCCTCGGGAGATCGCGCAGCAGCCTGCGACCTGGCTCCGCACATGGACCCTTATCCAAGCCCGGCTGCAGGAGATACGAGCATTTCTTACAACCGTGGGCCTCAAAGCTCCCCGTGGCGAACGGCCGACCGTTTATCTCGTGGGAGCCGGCACCTCCGATTACATCGGACACTCCCTGCATCATCTGCTGCGGCAGAAGTGGCAGTGCGAAGTGTTGCCTGTCTCGAGCACCGATCTGCTCATCAACTTTTCTGATTACATCCTCGAAGACCGTCCCTATCTCTGGATCTCTTTCTCGCGCTCCGGAGATAGCCCTGAAGGTGTCGCCGTACTCGAGCGCGCGCTTGCGGAGAACCCGCAGATCTCGCACCTCGTCGTCTCCTGCAATGCCTCCGGCCGGATGAGCCAGATCATCAAGGGCCAATCCAACTGTCTCGGGATCGTGCTTGAGGAAGAAACCAACGATCAGGGACTAGCGATGACCAGCTCCTTCACCAACATGGTGATTGCCGGTCAGGCGCTCACGCACCCATGGTCCCCTGACGAATACGAGCCCATCGTCAAAGCTCTCTCTGAGGCCGCACACGCGTTTCTCCCGGTTGCCGCAAACATTGCGGAACAGCTCTCGGCGAAGGACTACAGCCGGGCCTGCTTTATCGGCTCCGGTGTGCTCGCCGGCGTTGCGCTTGAGTCTGCGCTCAAGTTACTGGAACTTACCGCGGGCCGGACGAAAACCATGTCGCAATCTACTCTGGCCTTACGGCACGGCCCCATGGCCGCCCTCGATAAAGACACTCTCTTCGTCGCCTTTCTTTCGTCTGAACTCACCAGGCAAAGATATGAAATCGACCTTCTCCGCGAGATCGAACGGAAGCAGCTCGCCGGCAGCTCACTGGCTGTCATCGGCTGCGGGGCTGCTCAACTTCCGAGGTTAGACACGACGCAAGTGGTAGCGCCGCAACAGCACTTTTCCATCCCCGATCTATACCGGCCGGCGGTCGACATCTTCTTCGGCCAGCTTCTCGGCCTCTTCTTCAGCTTGCGCTGCGGTCTGACGCCGGATTCTCCCAGCCCGAACGGCGCAATCAGCCGCGTCGTTCAACCTATCGAAATTTACTGACGGCCGGCGCACGTATGCGCGCCGCTGACGCTATTGCGACTGGTTTGGCGTGTTCAGCAGGCTGAGCGCCTTCGCCACGTCTTTATCTCCCGGAGACAGCTTCTGCGCTTCGAGCAACTCCGCGCGGCCATTTTTGTAGTCGCCGGAGTGGCAATAGATCAGGCCGAGGTCCTTGTGCAGCTGCGGCAGGGCGCTGCAGTTCCCACATGCCTTCAAGGCGTCGCGTAGCTGCGTAATAGCCTGCGGCCAGTCATGCGCGTCGGCGGATGCCAGCGCGAAGTTGCCCAGCGTCTGCGCGCGATCCATGATGTGTTCCTGCGCCTGCAGTTCCTCGAAGTGAGCTCTCAGACGTTTTGCTTCCTCAGGATCTGTTTTCATCAGCAGCCGCGAAAGGCTGTAGATCGCTTCGTTGTACTGAGGGCGGATCGCGATCGCCTTGCGCCATTGCTCGATCGCTCCCGCGGTATCGCCTTTGCGCTCCAGCTCCTGTCCCAGCATGAAGAGAGCCTCAGCGTAGTCCGGCTTGGCTGCGACCGCTTTCGTGAACTCGCGGATGGCTTCGTCCGCGTCTCCCGCTTGCCTCGAGATCAGCCCCAGCAGATACCACGAGTCCGCGGAGTTGGGATCAATGCGCGTGGCCGTTTCCAGCTCGGGCTTTGCATCGTTGTTACGCTGCAGATCGAGCAGAACGCGGCCCTTGTTGTAGTGCGCGACCGCGTTGTCCGGATCGAGCCGCACCGCTTCGGAGAACTCGGCCAGCGCGCCATTCAGATCGAACTGATCCGCCAGGGCAATGCCCAGATTCAAATGCGCTCCGGGGGATTTCGGATCGAGTTCCGTCACCTTGCGAAAGATCGGGAGCGCATCGCTGCCCCGCTTCGAACGCACCAGAACCATTCCGTACGCGCTGAGCGCACCAGTATTCTTCGGGTCCAGCCGCAGGGCGCTTTCCAGCGCCTGCCCAGCTTCGGAGTAGCGCGACTCACTGGCCAGAATCAGGCCGAGGTTCGCAAATGCCTGCGCGTATTGCGGATTATTTTCCGTGGCCAGGCGGAGTAACTGCTCCGCTTCGCTGTTCTTGCCCTGCTGGCCGTAGAGCACGCCAAGATTGTTCTGCGCCTCCGCATATTGCGGATCGAGCGCGATAGCCGCCTTGAATTGCTTCTCCGCATCGGCGGAGTCGTTGGCTTGCAGCTCCAGCAGGCCAAGCTGATTGTGAGCCGGAGCAAGCTGCGTATCCAGTGCCAGAGCCTTTTCGAGAGCCCCCCGCTCGCCGGGATAATCAGCCATGCGATCCAGAGCGAGGGCCAGGTTGTAGTAGGTGTGGGCGTTGTTGGGATCTGTGGCGAGCGCCTTGCGGTATAAGTCGACGGCCTTTTGCGGATCGCCTGACTGCAGATCCTGGTTCGCCTGGTTGGCGCTTACCCCTGCAACATCCTGTTTCACGTCTTCCGTCTTCTCCTGCTGAAAGACTTTCAATTCCTGATTGGCCTGGTCCTTCAGTCCGAGCGTGCGAAGCACCGATGCCAGTTGAAACTGCGCCTTGCTCGAATCCGGTTTCAGCTTCAGCGCCGCTTCCAGCTCCGTCCGCGCATCTGCAGGCCGGCCCAGGCGCGCAAGCACAAAGCCAAAATTGTAGAGCGCATCGAAATAATTCGGATCGATGGCCACCGCCTCGCGCAGGACCTTCTCTGCCTCGGCATTGTTGCCCAGCCCTTTCTCCACGACGCCGGTGAAGTACAGCGCATCGAAATCGTGCGGCCGCCGTTGCAGATAGTCCTTAACGATCGGCTCGGCCGTGTCGAATTGGCCAAGAACCACCAGCGCTTTGATGTAGGAAAGGCGAGCGGCATCGTCGGATGGCTCCAGGCGCATCGCTTCATGAAACTCCTGCGCCGCCTCGCCGAATCGATTCTGCTGTGCGTAGACAGCCCCCAGGTTGAAGTGGCCCTGTGCGTAGTCCGGATGCTCTTTGATGATCGCGGAAAGCGCCTTCAGCGCTTCGTCCGTATCGCCGTTCTTCGAATAAGCAACGGCCAGGTTCAATTCCAGAACCTCGTCAGGAGGCGCATTCTTCAGCTCGGCGATCGCAGCGGTATATCTCTTCTCGGCGATCAGCGCCTTCGTCAACCCATCCAGCGCCTGCACCGACTGAGGATCCTGCTTCAACACGGTTCTAAAAGCATCGATGGCAGCATCCTGCTGGTTTACCTGGCTGAGAGCGGCCCCCAGTGGCAGCAGGATCTGAGGCGCTCCAGGCTTGAGCGCGGACGAAGCACGCAGCTCCTGCACCGCGTGTTGCGGATTGCCGCTGGCCAGCAGCGCGATTCCAAGATCGTAGTGGCTCTGCCATGACTCGGGCGCCAGGCGCACCGCGGATTCGAAAGCGGGAATGGCGCAGGAGAACTCATGCAGGCCGGCGAACCAGGCTCCCAGCGCATCGTAAGCGCCCGACGAAGGATTGGCCGCAATCGTTTGCTCGAGGACAGCGGGCCCTTTGCACGTCGAGGTCTTCTGGGCAGCGCCCGCCGCCGTGAAGACACAAATGGCCGCGATTGCAAATGAAGAAGCAAGCAGGCCCCGGTTTGAGCAAATCATGTGCGCCGACATTCTTTTGAGTTGTGTTTGCTGTCGCACCGGCAACTGCATGGCCTGCGATTCCTCACGTTGAGACGAACCGGGTGTGCTCCTATCCGGCTCCTGATTGTGCGATCTTTCGATGTGATTCACTATACCGCGTTGAATCGATCCGATCCCCTCGCGGGAGATGCGGAAAAGACCCTCGCACCAATGCTACAATCCGCCGAAGATGGAGAAGCGTTGTCTCATTCCCGCCCCTGGCCGTGTCGCTTCCTTCTTTTTGCTCTCTGCTCTTCTCGCTCTCGCCGGCTCCGCTTACGCACAGATGGGCGTGGCAACCGGCAACGGAGTCGCCACGCCCGCGCGGCCATTGCCTCCCGGAGTGAAACCGCCGGTCGTGCAATATGAGAACATCGCGGCGCAGGCCGGCCTGACCAGCGTCAATGTCTCCGGCGCGGACAAGAACAAACAATACATCGTCGAGACCACCGGGACAGGTGTCGCCATCTTCGACTATGACAACGATGGACTGCCCGACATTCTCTTCGTCAATGGAGACCGCTTTCAGAAAGGCGGCACTCCTCCCACGCCGGTGCTTTATCACAATCTCGGCGGTTTGAAGTTCGAAGATGTAACCAGCAAGGCCGGACTGACGCATACCGGCTGGGGGCAGGGCGTCTGCGCCGGAGATATCGATAACGACGGATACGTCGACATCTTCATTACGCAGTGGGGACAGAATGTTCTCTATCACAATCAGGGCAACGGCACCTTCCGCGATGAGACGCAGGCCAGAGGGCTCGCGTCGCCGAAGACTCGCTGGAGCACGGGGTGCGCCTTCGTAGACTTCAACCGGGACGGCGCTCTCGATCTTGTCGTCGCTCATTACATCGAATTCGATCCGGCCGCGACTCCGCATCCGGGAGAAAAATCGCAGTGCGAATGGAAAGGCCTGCCGGTCATCTGCGGCCCGCGCGGCCTGCCCGGCGAGACAATTTCGCTCTATGAGAATGACGGTCACGGCCACTTCACCGACGTCTCGGACCGCATGCACATCACGACGCCCAAGGACTATTACTGCTTCTCTCCGCTCGTCGCCGATTTCGACAATGACGGCTGGCCCGATATCTACGTCGCCTGCGATTCCACTGCGAGCCTGTACTTCCACAACCTGAAGGGCAAAGGCTTCGAAGAGATCGGCGTGCAGGCCGGTGTCGCCTACAACGAAGAAGGACGGGAACAGGCCGGCATGGGCGCGACTGCGGCCGACTTCACCCACGACGGTCGCCTCGATATCTTCAAGACCAACTTCGCGGACGACACACACACCTTCTATCGCAACGACGGTAACAACAACTTTACCGACGCCACCATCGACACCGGCCTCGCCGTGAATACGCGATACCTGGGCTGGGGAACAGCCGCCATCGATATCGATAACGATGGATGGAAAGACCTCATTCTCGCCAATGGGCATGTGTATCCAGAGGTGGATACGGGCCACACCGGCGAGCACTTCAAGCAGAAGCGGCTTCTCTACTGGAATCGGCGTGATGGGCAATTCTACGATCTGTCTCCACTGGCCGGCAGCGGCATCGCTGCCGCTCACTCTTCGCGCGGCCTCGCCATTGGAGATCTGGACAACGACGGCAATGAAGAAATCGTCATCGTCAACATGGGAGAAGCGCCTTCGCTGCTGAAGAACGTAGCTCCTACACTCGGCCACTCCATCCTGATACGCGCGTTGACTGCAACCAATCGCGATGCAATCGGTGCACGAGTCACCGTGACCGCAGGCGGACAAAAGCAGATTGACGAAGTACGCAGTGGCGGATCTTACATCTCGCAGAGCGACTTCCGTCTGCACTTCGGCCTGGGAAAAGCAATTTCGGCCGATGTATCGATACGATGGCCCGATGGCAGCGTCGAGAACTTCCCAGGAGTTGCCGCCGGTCAGATCGTCACGATTCAGCAGGGCAAGGGCATTCTTCACAAACAGCCGTTCACACCATCGAAACCTTAGCGCCTCGGACTCGCGCTACTGTTGCTGCTGGCCCTCCGCGCGCTCCAGCATCTGCCGCATGAATGAGTCTTGGGGAAAGATGGCGAGATACTGCTCGAGCGCGCTTCGTGCCTTCGCGTAGTCCTTCAGCTCGATTAGGCGCACCACCAGCATTTTCTGCGTAACGGGGTTGAATGGATCGAGTGCGATCGACTGATTGAGCAGGGGAATCGCTTGCTCCGTCTGTCCCAGGTGGGCCAGAGCATTCGCGAGATCCGCACAGGTCGTCGCTACCGGAGGTCCGGCCTGAAGGGCGCGCCGCAAGTGGTCAGCCGCAGCCTGAAAATTGCCGCTCTGCAGTTCTCTCCGCCCCAGCGCCGCCTGCACCAGCGGATTCTCCGGCTGCGTCTGCTCCAGCTTGCCGAGAACCTGGAGATAGGGCGCGACATATTCCGGTCTGTTCTCCGCCAGCTCGCCGTAAGCCGAAAGCAGCGACAGCAGCGGAGGCGCTGCATTCTCCTGTCCCGGCGCGGGATCGAGGTGGATCAGGTCAGGCAGCGATGCGGTGGTTTGCTGGAAGGTAACATCGGGAAACGGCTCGTCCGGTGTGGCTACGATGCGATGGTTCGTGGCGCTGGAGTGGGAGATGACCTGGATATCGCGTTTCGGCATATGGCAGGCGATGCAGTCGTTGGCCGGCTGCTGGTGCATGCGGGTCGCGAGAGGCAGCTTACAGCTCTGGTTGGTATGACACGTGAGGCACTTGTTGTTGAAATACGCGGGCGCCTCTTCGCTGGTCGGCTCCACATGCGGATCGTGACAGGTAATGCAGCTCATGCGGCCTCGGCTCGCCCGATAGCACTTGCTCAGGGTCATCGAGTAGTAGTGCTCCACGTGATCCGCCGAAGGAGGATTGTCCCGCGTGGGTGGGACCATCAGGATCGACAGCGTGTCGTCGAGTGGCTGTCCGGGATGAAAGTCCTGATACGTCTTTCCCAGTTTCAAAACCCGCACATCGCCGGTCTGATGACAGCCCATGCAGATGTTGTCTGCCAGGTATGGAGTGAGGCGGGCGGGGTTGACGATCCCGAAATCCTTTCCCGGCAAACCGTGGCCGCTCATGGCCCGCATATGCGCCGCGCCCGGGCCGTGGCAGCTTTCACAACCGATAGCCATTTCCGAGAACGGAGGATTCTCATACCCTCCATTGGTTCCGGCAATGGGGTTCGGGCGGCCGCTGTGGCAGAAGATGCAGCCTGCCAGTATGGGCCGATTGAACCCCAGATCGGTAGACTCGTATCCCGGTGAAGGCCCCCAGCTCTTCGGCCGCGAGTAGAACGAGAGCGGGGCCTGAAAGAGATACCCGTCTCTTTGGATGATTGCTCCGAAGCCGTTGACGCCGGCGCCGATGATCCAATCGATCTCGTGGTCATCCCGGAAGCTCTGCTTTCCGTCCGGGCCGGTTCCGGATTCGTTCTGATAGAGCTTGCCGTCCTTGGCATAGACCTCAAAGTGCCGGCCGAGTCTTTCATTGAAGTAAGTCGCTGAGGAAGGCGTCGCCGCGAGAAAAGCCGGCGTCACCAGGGACATCGAGCGCCCCATGCTGGTCTTTGAGAATTTTCGATAGATGTCCAGGTGGCATCGCGAGCAAGCCTGGGAGCCGACATATCCGTCTTTGGATTCACGCACAGGCGCGGCTGGAACGGGATCTTTCTTTGCCTGCCGGGCACTCGCGCACAGCAAAAATGACGGGCCGGCCAAGAGAAGCGCCGCCAACATCACCCTTCGCAATCTAAAACCGGTGCTCCGTAGAGAAGAACTCTCTTTCCGACTCATGCCCTGACCATGCTCCGATTTTCAACGACTTCACATGAACGGGTCTTATTTTCTCTGCGTGGAGGATCGGACCACAAGAGTCGGCTCAAGCATGATGGTGCGCGCGCGGGGCGTTTGTTTGGATTCGATCAGGTTGAGCACAAGTTCGGCAGCCCGCTGGCCAATCACCTGACTGTGCTGGTCGATGCTCGACAGCGAAACGCGGAGGCAGTCGTTGTTAGGCAAATTTCCGCAGCCGATGAGAGCGATATCTTCCGGAATCCTCAGACCCGCATCGAGAATGGCCCGCATCGCTCCGATAGCCAGCGGGTCGTTGAAGCAGAACACCCCGTCGGGTCTTGGGTTCCGCTCCAGCAGCAGGCGCATGGCCTCCGCGCCCTGGCGCGTGGTTTCGGTATCCACGTAGCTCCTGCGGACAACGTAGTCTTCTGAATACGTCAGTCCGCGTTCGATGAGCGCCTTCCGGTACCCTTCGAATCGGCTCATGCCGGTGCTGTTGTCCTGCCCGCGAACGTGCGCCACACGGCGGCAGCCCATGTTGATGAGGTGCTCAGTCGCAAGCCAGCCCGCTTTTTCGTCATTGATGCCGACGAAGTTCGCCGCCAGGCCATTGAGGTCGCGGTCAATGAGGACGTACGGCTGCGTCCTGCTCTCCATTCGCTCGAACGACTCGATGTTCGAGTCACAGGAAGCGATGATCAGCGCGTCCAGCCGGCGCCCGAGCAGCCGCGATATCTCCTCTTTCTCAAGCTCCGGGTCCTCCTCGGACGAAGACACGATCAGCGAATAGCCTTTGCTCCGAATGACGCTGGAGATGGACCTGGCAATCTCCGCAAAGAATGGGTGAAGCAGGCTGGGAACAACCAGACCGATCAGATAACTGCGCCCTGTGACCAGACTGCGGGCCAGGGAGTTGGGCTGGTAGTCCAGCTCCTTGACCCGCTCCAGAACCCGCTGGCGAGTCTTCTCGCCGATATCGGGATGCTCGCGAAGAACCTTGGAGACGGTAGCCTGCGAAAGACCAAGATCCTTCGCTATATCTTTCATTCTAATCGTCATATGAAAGGGGCATCGGGTCTCTTTCTTGGAACTTCCGCTCCCGATGCTGGAATAAAAATCGAAGAGGCGTCCATATCAGACCATCCGAGCCGCGAGGCAAATCTCCCACAAACATACGGAAACCTCAATCTCAACCGGTAACTATAGCGAATTCGCTCAGAGCACTGCAATCACAACCTGCAGGGAGCTTCCGGCAAATCCGCAGCAGAGCAGAAGCGCTTCCAGTTAATGGTGGAAGAATACCTCATCCAAAAGTATGAGTTTTCTTCTTGACAACTGGTATGCCATTTGACTAACAATGGTCCGCCCGATGAAGTATACGCAACAGTCACGGTTTTCGGGCCACAAGATTTCACAAACAGATCACAAGCTGTAAACCGACACTTTGGACGAACGCATTTGTTAAGGGAGGTTTTCCATGCAAGTCTGCGCGCAAAGGCTCGCCCGCCAAGCCGTGAGTTGGATTCCAGGCATACGCAAAGCAGGTCTACCCGTTGTTCTTTTCCTGGTTATGGCGGGTTCCGCCGCCGCCCAGGTTTCGACCGCGTCTGTGAACGGATCGGTCCGGGACCCCAATTCGGCGGTCATTCCCGGCGCGACCATCGTCTTGCACAGCGTCGATACCTCGGTGGAGCGCACCGCGATCTCGAACAACGCCGGGGAGTATGTCTTTCTCAACATCACGCCGGGAAGATACACCCTGTCCGCCCAGGCCAACGGGTTTAGCCAGCAGAGGATCTCGGCCTTCGTCCTGGCCGTCGATCAGATTGCCACCTTTAACTTTTCCATGGCCGTCGGCACACAGACCCAGGTGGTGACCGTGGCGGGAACCTCCGCGCTGCTGGAGTCGACCAGCGCCAGCCTGGGCACGGTCATTGAGACCAAACAAGTCAACGACCTTCCGCTGGACGGCCGCAACTTCACGGCTCTGCTTTCGCTGACTCCCGGCGTAGTTCCCATCATGACCGGTCAGAGCGCCGGAATGCAGAACAGCGGCGGCTTTGGTGCCTCGGTCGCGATCGGTTCGGATTACTCCTTCCCCGCCATTAACGGGCAGACCAATCGCAGCGACTTCTTCCTGATGGATGGGCTCTACGACTACGGCGCGATCGAGAGCACGTACGCCATTGCGCCCATCATCGATGCCATTCAGGAATTCAAAGTGGTGTCGCACACAGACGATGCGGAGTTCGGCTCGGTGCTGGGCGGCGTGGTGAACGTCGTTACCAAGAGCGGCACCAACGAATTGCACGGCTCCGCATGGGAATACCTTCGCAATACGGTCTTCGACGCACGCAACTATTTTCTACCGACAAGCTCGCCCAAGCCTTTCTTTCATCAGAACCAGTTTGGCGCCTCCGTCGGCGGTCCGGTCGTGATTCCCAAACTCTATAACGGCAAGAACAAGACCTTTTTCTTCGGCGCTTATCAGGGATTTCGCTATTCCAAGCAGCAGGACAATAACCTGTTCGTGCCAACAGCAGCGGAGTTGGCCGGCAACGAAGCCGACAACATGCAGCCGCAGATCTACAACCCGTATCAGACAACGGCTGTAGGCAACACCTTCACGCGTCCGGCTTTTACCGGCAATCAGATTCCTTCCAACCTCATTGACCAGAGGATGGTCGCATACGCAAAGTTCGTCTTCCCCGCGGCAGGTCCTTGCTTCGCCTTTAACGGCAATGGCTCATGCGCGGCCAACGCCCTCGATACCACCCCGCTGATACAGTGGCAGAATGAATTCGACGTCCGCGTAGACCAGAACTTCGGAGCGAAGGACTCGGCGTGGTTCCGCTACAGCTTCATCGATAGCCGGGTGACTTCCTCCGGAGGCCTGCCTAACCTCCCGTCGGTTCTGGTCATCAATGCCCGTAACTGGGGTGGCAGCTACGTCCATACCTTCAGCTCCACCAAAATTGCGCAGGTGCAATTCTCGCGCACCACCGTGCTCGACGACGACACCACACGCTTTACCGCTTCTACATCGGACATCTTCAGCACCGTGGGATTCGCTGACGCCTTTGCCAGCGGCTTTGCCGGCGCCAATGGCGGATTTCTGATCCCAGCTCCCGATATCAGCGGATTGGCAAACGGCGGAGAGAGCATCAGCGATACGCCCAAGGCCACTGACAGCAATGAATATCGCGGGACCTACACCGACATTCTCGGAAACCACGAAATCAAGTTCGGAATGGGATGGGATAGCACCAACTTCGCCAGTCCACTGTCCCAGATCAACTTGAGTTTCGGGGCTCCGCAGACCGCCGCTCCGCAATTTCCAAACCTGGCTACGGGCGATCCCTTCTCCTCCTTTCTGCTCAACGTTCCCAATGGAGCGAATCGCCGCAATGTGAATGAGCTGGAAAGGCCGGGCGGTCTCCTGACCGGCTTCCTGCAGGATACGTGGAAGGCCACGCCACGGCTCACCTTGAATTACGGGTTGCGCTACGACTATCCCTTCCTGCCCGCGTATGGAACCAATGCAACCATCGGCCAGCAGGGAGGAATTGAAACCGGCGATATGGATTTCGGCAACGGAACCTATATCGTGCAGAAGCTGCCGCCTCCCTGCACCGTTCGCGGCTACGCTCCTTGCATTCCGGGCGATGGCACGCTGCCCGCTCACGTCGTGGTCAGCCCGAACGGGAAAATCTCGCATAACGTCCACACCAACTTCGGCCCGAGATTTGGCTTCGCGTTCAAAGCTGACGACAAAACCGTGGTCCATGGCGCCTTCGGCATCGTCTTCGATGACTGGGCGGCCGTTACGCAGATGGCGCAGAACATCGAGGGATCATGGCCTGATATCGGTCAGCAGATTCTGAATTCGACAGCGAACCAGCCCACCACCGCGGCGCCCACTCCAACGATCAACTCCCAGAACCCCTTCGGTTCCACCGGCACCGGGCTCTTCCCGGTGGCCACACCGTTCATCAACAATCAGTGGTTCTATGACCCGCACATCAAGAATCCTTACTCCGAGCAGTGGAACTTCGGTGTGCAGCGCCAACTGGGCGGCTCCCTCGCCTTGCGGGTGGACTACGTCGGCTCCGGGTCGCATCGCACCAACGTCGGCGGCGAATACAACACCGCTCTCACACCAGGTCCCGGCGATACACAGCCCAGGGCGCTTTACCCATATAGCGCGCCCACCTATTATGACCGCAGCGTCGGCACCGGCAACTACAACGCTCTTCAGGTTCAGTTGGACAAGCGCTACGCAAATGGGTTCTCTTACCAGGTCGCGTACACCTGGTCCAAGGCAGAAGCGGAAGACGACGGCTGGTTCGGCGTGGAAGGGCAGGTGGTGCAGAACCCTTACAATCCCGGAGCTTCGCGCGGGTTGTCGGGGACCAATATCCCCAACGTGTTTTCCGCCAATGGCCTCTATGAAATCCCGGTCGGCGCCGGCAAGAGATTTTCAACCGGCAACCGCATAGGCGACTACATCCTCGGCAACTGGCAGCTCAACAACATCTTCACCTGGCGCAACGGCCAGAATTACACCGCAATGGACAGCGCGGACGTCGCCAACATCGGCAACACCGGCTATGAACGCGCCAACCAGGTAGGCGACCCCCATCTTTCGCATAAGACGATAGGTGAATGGTTCAACACCGCTGCCTTCGCGATTCCGGCGCAATACACTTACGGAGACGCATACCGCAATAGTCTGCAATCTCAAAGATGGGTCAATCTCGATTCATCCGTCATTCGATCGTTCCCGCTCTGGCGCGAGGATCGATTCGAATTCCGCGCTGAGGCGTTCAACATCTTCAACCATCCGATCTTTGGAGCGCCAGGCCATGATCTCAACAGCCCGAGCAGCTTCGGGGCGATCGGCACGAACCAGACAAACCTTTCGCGAATCTTGCAGGTAAGCGGCAAGATCGTCTTCTGAGCAATAGGGCCGGAGTGACGCACCTCACTCCGGCCCTGTTCCGGAAACCCCGGTACAACCGCGCCAGGATGCTTGCCGTTGACGAGGTTCGCTGCCAGACCTTCACGAACCGCGATCAGCGAACGATTCCCGTTTGCCCCTCACTCACAATCTGCATAGACAATCCCAGGGAGGCACCATGTTGACGAGTCCTGCTCACCTGCTCCGTAAAATTGTGCTGGGAGCTGCACTGCCAGCCTTGCTGATGCCGCACTTGTGGTCTCAGGCGCCCGCGCATTACCAGCCCACCCTGGAATCCCTGGACAAGCACCCTCTGCCACAGTGGTACGACGATGCCAAGCTGGGCATCTTCATTCACTGGGGCCTGTATTCCGTACCGGGCTGGGCCACGCTGCAGCACCCCACGCACGACTTCGGCAATCCGGACTATCTGAAGTACAACCCTTATGCCGAGTGGTATTACAACACCATGCGCATCGACGGGTCTCCGACCCAGGCCTACCACCGGGAGCACTACGGTGCGAACTATAACTACTACAACTTCGCACCTGTCTTCGACCGAGAAAGTCAGAAGTGGAATCCGGATCAATGGGCGACGGTCTTTCGGGATGCCGGCGCAAAGTATGTCGTGCTGACCACCAAGCATCATGAAGGCTTCACGCTTTGGCCGAGCTCAACCCCCAATCCCACGCTGCCCAAAGACCGCCAGCATGCCACCCGCGACATCGTCGGCGAGCTCTCAAAAGCGGTTCGCGCCAAGGGCATGCGCATGGGACTCTACTACTCCGGAGGCTACGATTGGACCTTCGTTCCCGGACCGATCCGCACGGCGGCCGACGGGCCAAAGGTCGAGCCCAAAAGCCAGGCCTACGGGGATTATGTCTTCGCACAGGTCCATGAATTGATCGACCGCTACCACCCGGCCGTTCTTTGGAACGACATTGCATGGCCCGCAACCGGCCGCCCGTTGCAGGTGATGGCCGATTACTACAATGCCATTCCGGATGGCGTCGTGGACGATCGCTTCAGCGTGCCGCATTCGGACTTCACTTCACCCGAATATTCCAATGTCTCTGAGATCAGGACCAAGAAGTGGGAGGAATGCCGCGGGCTCGGCCGCTCCTTCGGCTATAACCGCGCCGAAGGCGAGGCGCAGACCATCCCCTCCGACAAGCTCATCTACATGCTGGCCGATATCGTAAGCAAAAACGGCAACCTGCTGCTCGACGTGGGGCCTGAGGCCGACGGCACGATTCCTCCGGTGCAGATGGAGCGGCTCGTCGCCCTTGGAGCGTGGCTGCACCAGAACGGTGACGCAATCTACGGAACCCATCCCTGGAGCCGCGCCGAGGGCAAGACAGATCAGGGAATCGACGTCCGCTTCACGAGAAAGGGCAGCGACCTCTTCGCCATTTTGCTGGGCAAGCCCAGCTCGCAGAGCATCACCGTCAAAAATCTTACCCTCCGGCCCTCGTCGCCCGCATACCTATTAGGAGTCAAAGCTCCGATAACCTGGTCGCAGCAGGGCAGCGACGTAAAACTCAATCTGCCGGCAACGCTTCCTGGCCAGTACGCCTATGTCGTCAAGGTCAAGGCCGAATAGCGAACGTCGCCTCGTGCTCATGCGAAAGCATGAGCACGTTTAATACAGTTTGAGCGCGATCACGCTCACGTTTGGATCGGGAGCCTGAGCAGGAACATCGATCTGCAGCTTGGCCTCGCTCTGGCGAAAGGTTAACGGTCTGCCGTCCGCAAGCAAGCGTGCCGAGAGAACTCGTCCCTCAAAGCCCGGAATTTCGCAGGTCGGCGCGGACCAGTCGAACACGTGCACATAGATGGACTTATCCTTGGCCGTCGTTCGCATGCCCGTGAGGCCCTGGATCGGCCCGTAGGTCGTCCCATATATCGAGTCGCCGTTAAGGGTAAGCCATTCCCCGATCGCTCGCAGTCGCTCCTGGAACTCAGGCTGAATTTGCCCATCGGGTTGAGGCCCCACATTTAGCAGAAAATTGCCTCCCCGGCTCGCCACTTCGACCAGGCTTCTGATCAGCATCTGGGCCGATTTGTAATCGTGGTCGTTCTTGTTGTAAGCCCAGGTGTTGTTGATCGTCATGCAGGTCTCCCATAAGCGGAAGTCCTCAGGGCGGGGAACGGTGTTCTTCAGCTTCTCGGATACTTTCGGGTCGATACCGGTCAGCACGATCCCTTTGGTGGGAATCGCTGTGGGGATGAATTGCTCCGGGGTCTCGTAGTCCCCATCGACCCCGATTCTGTCGTTGACCAGCGTCGCCGGCTGCAGCCGGTGGATCATCTCCAGCACGCGAGCGCCATCGTATTTTTCCTGGTGATGAAGGCCATCGAACCAGATAAGTGCCACCGGGCCATAACGGGTAAGCAGTTCGGTTAGCTGAAGCTGCATGTACTGGAGATAGATCGGCCACTCCGGTCGCCAGGGTTCCCCGTTCCAGTTCTCGCTTGCCGGCTTTGTTGTATCGCGAAAGTCCGGATGGTGCATGTCCGGAGGCGAATAGTAGAGACCCAGGGGCATGCCATCTTCGTCACAGGCCTTAGCGAGCTGCGCAACGATGTCCTTGCCGTAGGGCGTGTTGGTGATCTTGTAATCGGTGTAGGCCGAGTCGAACATGCAAAAGCCATCATGGTGTTTGGTAGTGAACACCATGTATTCCTGCCCAGCCAGCCGGGCCAGATCCACAAACGCGTGCGGATCGAACTTCACCGGATCGAAGCGCTTGGGCAAGGCACGGTATTCGGCCTCGGTGATGCCGCCCGGCTTCGGCACCATGATAGGCCACGACGCTTCCACACTGGCCAGCGAATAGGGCCCCCAGTGGATGAACATGCCGAATTTGGCCTGCCGGTACCAGGCGGTTCGGTCGGCCGCCATTGCCTCTGCCCAGCCAAGCCGGGGCAAAAACGGCAAACAGGAACCGGCCACAGCCAGCTTGAGGAAATCGCGACGGTCGTGGAGATAAGCGCTCATATCGGAGTAACCTTAGGACTGGACGGAAACGTATGTCAAGCCGGAAATCACTAATTCATAAGGAACGAGGCGCGATTTTCATCGAAAACAAGAGATAGCAAGGAGTGAAGTATGAGTGCTTAAATCGGAAAATATTGCCCGACAACTCAATCCAGATGGAACACCTCTTCCATCTCCGCCCACCATTCGCCCTCTTTACGGGTCGCCACAGGTTCCTGCAGCGGCTCCATCACCGCCCACCACTCCTGGGTTTTGGTGTGGGCCGCCATTTTGGCCCAGTCAGCCTTGAGATCGCTGCCGTGATATTCGAAGTAGCTGAATAAAAGGTCGTCTTTGAAGTAAATGGAGTAGTTACTGATATTGCATTCCCGGATCTTGTCCAGGACTTCGGGCCAGACCGCCGCGTGATATTTCCGGTAAGCCTCCGCGCGTCCCGGCCTGAGTTTGATGATCATTCCGAATCGCTTCATTTTCGAGATTCCTCCCTTCGCACCTATGGGCCCGGCTTCCGCACAACGCTCGCCACTTTGGGACTGCTCATGAACAGTAGATGACAGGAGCCTCGTCATGCAAGTGCTTAAATTTACCCTTGACCGCAAACACTGGCCCACAATACGATCACACTTCACTATTTGAGCGCTTGAAGATGCCCACTACTTCTGCACTTGGAACCGACGGCCTGGTGAAGCACAATCTGGCCGAGCGGTTGCGCCAGGAAATCATGAGCGGGTCGCTGCCGCCCGGCAGCCGCATTGTCGAAGGCAAGTGGGCCGCCAAGTTCGCCGTCGCGCAGGGCTCCATCCGCGAAGCAATCAACCTTCTGGCGCAGGCGGGATTTGTGTCCAAGACCTCCGGACGCAGCGCGCGTGTGATCCATTTGAGCGAAGGCGATGTGGCGCATATCTATCAGCTCCGCGGCGCCATTGAGGGTCTGGCTGCGCGCCTCGCCGCAACAACGCAGCCGAATCTGAAGGTCCTGCAGGCCACGCTGGATGTAATGCGGGAGTCGGCCAAAGCGGGCAATCTTGACGGCCTGCTCGACTGCGATTCGCTCTACCATCTTGAGCTCTGCGAGCTGTCACGCAATCCCTACCTCATCGAGCATGCCCGCCGGATATTGCTGCCGTTTTTCGCCTTTGTGCGGATGCGGGTCGCGGCCAGCGGGCAGGAGACTTCGGCCTGGGATAAAGACCTGGAAGCTCACCAGCGGATTATCGATCTATTGCGGGAAGGCGAGGGCGAGATCGCAGAACAGTATGTGAAGAAGGCGATGGAACGCTTCGCAAAAACGGCCTATGACAACTGGGAGAAACGTACCCCACGTGCCGGCTGAGTTCCCTCGACAAGTCTCATGTCGAACAACGGCGTCGATGCGGGAAATCATTGCAGCAAAAAGGCGGATCGTCCGCGAGAGATAACCCAAGGAGAACCGATGTCCGGCTGCACCATTCAATCCATCTCGACTGTCGACGCGCGCTTCGCGCTCCCGGCCGGCGCAGGCACCGACTCCGTTCACACCAATTCGGAGTATTGCATGGCCGTCACCCGGCTGGCCGGGGACCGGCAGATTTCCGGAACCGGCATTGCGCTCACGCTCGGCGATGGAAACCGGCTGGTATGCGACGCTATCGAGCTGCTCGCCGGGCCGCTTGCCGGCATGGAAATCAATGAGCTGATGTCGCGCTTCGGAGAGATATCCCGCCGGCTTGCCGACGATCCATCTTTGCGCTGGCTGGGGCCGCACAAAGGTGTCGTTCACCTCGCGCTGGCGTCGCTGACCAACGCATGCTTCGATCTCTGGGCAAAGAGCCGCGGCGTTCCCTTGTGGAGGCTCCTTCTCGACCTGACTCCGGAAGAGGTCGTGCGCACCCTGGATCTCAGCTACGTTGAAGATGTCTTGAGCGAGGAAGACGCTCTCGCGATTCTGCGCGAGAATGTTGCCACCCGCGGGAGCCGCGAGCCCATTCTGCAGAGCGGATATCCAGGCTACGACACTTCCGTCGGATGGATGGCTTATGACGACGCCAAAGTGCGCGAGCTCACCGCCCGCGCCATCGGTCTAGGCTTCCGCGCCTTCAAACTCAAGGTTGGATCAAGCGAAGAAGCGCGCGACCTGCGCCGCGCCGCGATGCTGCGCGATCTTGTCGGCGAATCGGGGGTTCTGATGTTCGATGCGAATCAGCATTGGAACCTGCCGAACGCAAGCCGCATGTGCGGTGAGCTCGCCCGCTTCCAGCCACTCTGGATCGAAGAGCCGACGCACCCCGACGATGTCTACGCGCATGCCGTGCTCGCACGCGAAATCGCCCCGGTGAGGTTGGCTGCCGGCGAGCACATCCCCAATCGCGTCCTCTTTAAGAACTTCTTCCGCTACGGCGGCGTGCACTTCGTCCAGACGGATTGCACCCGGCTCGCAGGAATAAGCGAGTTTCTCACCGTCAGCCTGATGGCAAAAAAATTCAGCCTGCCGATCGTGCCCCACGTTGGCGACATGGGCCAGCTGCATCAGCATCTGGTGCTTTTCAATCGCATCGCGCTCAATCACGAAGTCGTTTTCCTCGAGCATATCCCGCACCTCAAGGAACATTTCGTATTCCCCGCGCAAGTGAAAGACGGCGTCTACCTGACGCCCCAGGAGCCTGGAGCGTCTTCCGACATGATCCTGCGGGGCTGAAAGCGGCGATCGTTCGCCGCGGCGACAAACTCGCGCACTTTGGTCTCGACGCGAACGAAGAAGCGAAATCCGGGATACGCCAGCCGCTCAAAACGTCCACGCAGATCAGATGCTTCGCATGGATGAGCCGGAGCCATCCAGGCCGTTTTCATATCGCCCGGAATGTTTTCATATTGCATTGATATTCTGTTAACTAATTAGTAATACCAGCGTTCTAGCCTCATCGATAGGCTTGTTTGGCGCGCCAGCGTCTGCTTCAACCCCTCACATACATCCATCATTCTCGCTCCACTCATTAAGGAGAGCCTTATATGAAGTTTTTATCCCTGTGGAAAGCCAGCGGATTGCTATTCCTTTTCGCGCTTTGCACTGCAGTCCTTCATTCCCAGGTCAACACGGCCAGTCTTTCGGGGCTGGTCACCGATCCGACCGGGGCAGCCATGCCCAAGGTCGCGGTCAGCGTCAACATGAAGGCAACCGGCTATACGCGAGCAACCACCACGGACAGCGCCGGATACTATTCCTTCCAGGATTTGCCGATCGGCGACTACACGGTTTCGGTCGAGTCCTCCGGGTTCTCCTCGCTGCAGGAGCACGTGACCTTATATGTAGGCGAACGCTCGCGCCGGGACTTCAAATTGAGCGTCGGCTCGACGCAGCAGACGGTGGAAGTCCAGGGCGGCACATCTCAACTGTCTCCCGATGACGCTTCGATCAGCACCGTCATCGGCTCGACGACCATCGAGCAGACGCCTCTGTACCTGCGCAACTGGGACGATCTGCTGCGCTTTGTGCCGGGCGTGCAGATCAGCCGTTATACGCAGCAGAGCGGGGCCACGTCCGCCGGCCGCACCGGAGACTTCAATGTCAACGGCATCCACTCGCTGCAGAACAACTTCATTCTCGACGGCATCGATAACAACACCTTCTCGGAAAATGCGCAGGAACTGAGCACCGAAGCCTCGCACCCGTCGGTCGACACCATCTCGGAATTCAACGTCATCACCAATCCCTACTCGGCGGAATACGGGCGCAGCCCGGGCGGCGTCGTTTCCGTGAACACCAAAAGCGGCACCAACCAGTTTCACGGGTTGGCGTACGAGTACGTCCGCAACAACTATTTCGACGCCAACGATTTCATCTCCGACAGTCACGGCCTGAAGAAGCCGGAAAATAACCAGAATCAATTTGGCGGCAGCATGGGCGGACCGATTCTCAAGAACCGGTTGTTCTTCTTCTTCAATTACGAGGGAACGCGGATCAAGCAGGGAGTCTCGCGCACGGCGACCGTGCCGCTGCCGAACGAGCGCATCGGCGATTTCAGTCCGGCAACGGCGGCTGCGCTGGGCATCAAATACCCGACCATCTACGATCCCACCACCTGCCAGCCCGCATACTCCGGCTCCAACTGCCAGCCCTTCGCAAACAACCAGATTCCTGCCGGAGAGATCGATTCCTCCGTGGCCGCGCTGATGACGCTCTTTCCTCTTCCCAACGCCACCACCCCGGGCAGCGCAGCTAACCTCAATAACTACGTCCGCAATGCGCTGGCAATCGACAACGATGACAATTACGATGCTCGCATCGACTGGGTACCCTCTTCTTCCGACACCGTCTTCGCCCGCTATAACTATTCCAATCGTTACCGCGCCATTCCCGGTTACCTGGGCGGCCTGGCCGATGGGAGTTCCACTTCAGCGTGGGGCAATCAGGTCCTTCTTGCTCACAGCGCGGTGCTGGGCTGGACCCACATCCTCAACCAGAGCATGGTGAACGATTTCCGCTTCGGATGGGTAAGGAACTACTCCTACGCGGCGCAGCAGCCGTTTTCTCTAAGTCAGATGGCAGGCGACTTCGTGCCGGGCATTCCCGACAATCCGGCGATCGGCGGCGGCGTTCCGCTCACCACCTTCTCCAACTATGCATTCGAGGGCTCTCCGGACTATCTGCCCAAACAGCAGGTTCCGATGCAGTACCAGTACAACGACACATTCTCGTGGGTGAAGGGCGCACATACGCTGAAGTTCGGGGCGGATCTCTATCTCCCGATGCGCAACCTTTTCCAGGACGAACCAGGCACGCGCGGAGACCTCAGCTTCACCGGTGTCTTTACCTGCCAGCACACATTGCCCGGGGCGTGCGCCTCGGGCACCGGCCTCTCCTACGCCGATGGCCTGCTGGGAGACACGCAATACACCCAGCTCACCAATGTCTTCTTTATCGACCAGAGACTCTGGATGGCGTCGGGCTTCGTCGAAGATGACTGGAAAGTCACGCCCAAGCTGACCGTGAATCTCGGACTCCGCTATGACTTTGCCACTCCGCCGATGGAGGGCCAAAACCGTATGGCCGACTTCGACCCAGGCAGCGGCTCGCTGATCTTCGCCAAGGGCGGCTCGCTGCAGGACCGCACCATCGTTCAGCCCAACACCAAGGACTTTGGACCGCGCATCGGCGTCGCTTATTCGATCGACCCCAACACCGTGATCCGGGCCGGGTACGGTGTGTACTACACGCTCTTCGAGCGCATCGGCAGCGAAGATGAACTGGCTGAGAATCCCCCCAACCTGATCAACAAAACCCTGACCAGCAGCACGACTCCGGTACTTAAGCCTTCGGTCGGATTTCCCTCGAACTTTCTCGATCCCGGCACGATTGATTTCAGCAACCTGACTTCATTCCATATCCGCGCCGTACCGGTGCAGGACCCAGATCCCATGGTGCAGCAGTGGAGCCTTGGCATCCAGCGCCAGATCGGACCGTCATGGCTGGCGCAGTTGGACTATGTCGGCACCAAGTCCACTCATCTCGATGTCATCCGCAACTACAACCAGCCGATCATCGCCGGCAACGTGAGCACCGGCGTCGTACCCTACACAAATTTCGGACAGATCGAGTTCACTGCGCCCGTCGGATCGGGCAACTATAACGGCCTGCAGGCCAGCCTGACCCGGCGCTTCACCAAGGGGTTCAGCGTTCGCGCTGCTTACACCTACTCAAAGAGCCTCGACTCTTCTCCGGAAGAGCTCGAAACCAACTCCGGCGATGCGCCCAACGGCCGCGACCCCGGCGCTTGGTATGGGCCGAGCGACTTCGATATTCCGCAACGCATCGCGGTCAGTTATGTCTACGATTCCCCCTTCGGCCACGGCAAGTCCATGTTCAACCAGGGACTTCCCGCCCTCATTCTCGGGAACTGGAGAACTTCGGGCGTCTACACCTACTACAGCGGCCATCCGTTTACGGTGAACGAAAACGACGGAATCCGTAATGCCGCCCTCGATCCTTACGGCTACACCACGGCTACGCCGGATGTCATAGGAACACCGCATGTCGTCGGCGATCCGGCGTGCTGGTTTTACGTCAGCAGCAACTCGGCGTGCGGTAAGCACGCTCCTTCGTCCGACACCAACGCTTATGCGCTGACGGCTGCGGGAGTCATCGGCAACAGCGGCCGGAATACTCTCTTCGGCCCCCACACGAACGTGTTCGACACCGCTCTGCTGCGCGAGTTTCCCATCACCGAGCGCTGGAATGTGGAAGCACGGTGGGAGGTCTTCAACGTGACCAACACTCCGGAGTTCGGCCAGCCGAATTCCAATCTCACCAGCGGGAGCGTGGCCACCATTACCAGCCTGTCAGGCGATCCGCGCACCATGCAATTTGCGCTGCGGCTTTCCTGGTAGTCTCGCCGACCGCGTTGATGGCCGGGCTGTCGCCGCACAGCCCGGCCTTTGACTGACTCAGCGATGACGTCGCCCGCGCGTTGGAACGGCGCGCATGGTTAACGGGTCAGCGGTAATGGCTCTGAGAAGCTGATCTGACCGCCGCCTGCGCGTTTTGCAGCGTACATTGCGGCGTCCGCCTGGTGTTTGAGCTCGCCGGCGGTATCGCCGACATCCTGAAAGACCGCGACTCCGATGCTCACGGAGCCTTGAATCGTGATTCCTTCCACCTCAAAGGGGGCATTCATCGCCTGCAGGAGGCGAGCGGCAACCTCGGAGGCCAGGGCCGGATCAAGCATATCGGCGATCACGACGATGAACTCATCGCCTCCGACGCGGCCCAGAGCATCGCTCTCGCGCAGACAGCTTTGGAAGCGATGTGCCACTTCACACAGGTAGAGATCGCCGATGCGGTGGCTGTGGTTGTCATTGACGGCCTTGAAGCCGTCCAGATCGAGGAAGAGAATCGCCACCAGGCCCTGGGTTTCATGCGCGCGCCGCAGTGCTTCGTCCAGACGCGCATCCAGCAGCACGCGATTCGGCAGGCCGGTCAGCTGGTCGTGCTCCGAACGATGCAGCGCACTCTCATACAGGCGGCGATTGTCGATGGCGACGGCTGCGAGGTTGCAGCCAAAGTCAAAGGCATTCTGGTTGAAGCGAACGGGCGAGTCGGCCGCGCATTCAAAGGTCATCGCGCCCAGAATCTCTCCCTGACTGGAAATCATGGCCCGCGACCATACGGGGAGCGGCTGAGTATGCGAAGCAAGGCTGCGAGTACGCACTGCCACGGCGCAGGGCTCCGAGCTATGGGATGGATCGATCACATGCAAACGCGCAATTTCCTCGTCGTTCAGGCCGGAGCCGGCCACCAGGGTGAGCTTGCGGTTGTGCAGCACATGGGCATACACATGGACGCCCGGCCACAGCTCCGCGGCATAGCGATGAATGGCATCGAAGACACGGTTCAGCGGCTCGAAGCTGTTGATCAACTCCAGAATATGGCTGCGCTGCCGCTCGAGCCGGGCCATGTTGTCGAGACGCGCCGCTTCCAGCTCGACCTTCTGCAGTAGCAGCGCCTCCTGGATACCCAGCCGCCGCCGCATCCAGATTCCCCAGCCAAAGATCAGCAGCACTGCCCCGAGCAACCCTGAAGTGAGAAACAGCATGTGCCGCACTGTCCACCACGAAGGCAGAGCCAGCACGCGGATATCCCGTTCCGATCGCAAATGCATCTGGAAGCTCTCCACGGACCCCCAGAAACCGCGAGTATGCACAATGCAGACGCCCTCGACCCGAATCTTTGTCCCGGGTTCGTACCAGGGGATGGGGTCCATGTCCTCCAGGCTTTTGCGATAGAGCGCCTGAAAGATCCGGTTCCCGGAGCGCACTGTCAGGGTATCCAGATGGTGCTCGCGGGTCTCGGAAACCACCTCTCCTTCCAGCGCCACCAGGTCGTTGCTGAATTTGCCGCTCATGGCGTCGGCAAAGGAGATATCCCGCGCCGATAACGGAGTAATTCCGCCGGCTGCAACGGCCTGCGCCATCTCCAGCGCTGGGGAGCCGTTGATGGCCGAGGGAAAACCCGTCACCTCGACCCGCTGCCCAATCGTCATCGGGTCCATCTGCCGCGTCTGGATGGGAAGGGTATCGTCCCCGTCTTTGATCACCATGCGCTCGCCGGGATCGTAAAGCGTGAGCACGCCTTGAGTTCGAATCCGCTCCGGCGGCAGCATCATGCTGTCTGACCGCACCAGGATGCCCAGGGGAGTGACAGGGATCTCGCTGAAATTCCTTGCGGCCGGCTTCAATACCACCACCTGGCTGGCGTCACTGACGGTCAGTTGCAGGCCCACGATCTGGTCGCGGGCGTTGAAATCCCCGCTCAGATTGCCCGTGGCGCGAACCGTCGCATCCAGCAACTGCACCGGGTCAAAATGAGGATCGTTCGAGATCGCGATCTCCATCATGCGGTGATCGACCTCAAAATCAAGCAGATACACCCGCGACTGGCCCACGGTCTGCAGGGTCGACGACCGGACAATCCCCTCCATGGTTACAAAGCGGCAGTCATTCTCGTGCCGCGCAGCCTCGGCGTAACTGACAAAGGTCGGCTTCGGCAGCGGCCCACGCGAGGTCTCCCGGATCTCCGTAGGATCGATTTCCGTCGTATACCCTGGCCCCGTCGTCCCATGTATCTCAACCCGCGAGCCGGCAGCCACCGGATAATCGTGCTCGGTATGCACATAGATGGAGCCTGTCGAATCCTGGAAGAAGAAGACCTGTTGGGCATGATCGTAGAAGGTAACGATGCCCTTCAAATCCACGGGACGGCTTTCAGCGGCCTGTGCGGAAGTCAACGCCCTGACCGCGGCCACGGTAGTGAGCGCGGGCGGAGCAGCCCCCGCGCAGCATGGCACAAGAACCATCGCGAGAAGGAATGGAAAGCCGACGAAAATCGGACCACGCATGCGCAGTACCTGCTGGCAGCAGTTCAAATGCTCAGGGTTCGTTGCAACACAAATGTCAATTTTCAGTGAAATGGCAGCGCGCGCCAATCCCCCAAAGGTTGCTGGCTCCCTGGGGCCGCTCCGTCCCCCTCAAGACGTAGCCGACACGGTGGCATCGTAATGCGCCGCGGAGCCCTCCCGAGCACTGCAGATCTCGAGACTCCTATAGAGTACCGCTGTTGCTTCGGTATCGACACTCTCTATGCAATGAAAGCGTCGACCCAACGTTCCATTCCGGGAAAGACCGATAAGGAGATAGTGCGCCTTGGACAGCTCCAAGGCGCGATGATCATTGTTCAAAGTGGAGAAGAACAGGCTGAGCATTCGACGAGTCAATTTCGAGTCCTAATACTTCCGTCGGACTTGTCACCCACAGCGTGATAGTTTCGCCGGAAGGCGAGGTCAGAAGTAATGTGCCTCTCCCATTGTTCAACGAAGTCGACAAACTATAGCTGCCGGCCAGAGATTGTCCTGCGGCCAGGGCAGACCTGGTGCTGATGTCCTCCGTCCCGCTTACGGCATTCTTTCCATTGAACGCGCTGACTCCAGAGGAGAGAGAGGATGTGGAAACCAGCGGCTCACCTGAGCCAAGCACATAGGCGCCCAGAATGTCCGCGCCTGAGAAGGGTGGTTCAGTCACTTGCGGCTTCAGCTCGCCCATGCCGACATCAGCCGAAGAGGCGTCCATGACGAACGCATGATTGGGCGAGATGGCGTAGATATCCCAGACCTTGCTCAGGCCATTCGAGTTATCGAGGTTGAGCGTTCCGGGCCCGTTCACTTCGATACTGTAAGCTCCTGTGAGCACGTTGCCGGTGGTCACAGTCCCTCCAGTGTTCTGATCAAATTCGACAAGCGGTTGCGAAACACCGTCGAACGAGATTCGTCCAACAAGCACCTGCGGAATACCATTCAGTTCTCCACTCAGGCTGAATACCGTTGGCCCGATGAATGTCGATGTAAGATAAGGAGCTCCGGACTGCAGCTCTGCCGGCCCGCTGAAGACCGGGTTATTGGCGCTGAGCTGATCGATCGAGATGACAAGAAGCTTGCTGGCGGACACTACATAGAACGCAAATCGGAAGGAACCACCCGCAAATCCGGGAACGCTTAGGTTCACAATCCCCCGGCCCGTGCTATCGATGCGATAGACGCCGTGGAATGATCCGAACGTCGGCGACACCGTGCCGCCATCGTTGACATCCATGCTGCCGCCAACAATGGCGCCTGCGCCGTTGAAGTCCAGAATGGCCAGGGCGCCAATGCGATCGCCCGTCGTGTCCTTGCCGGCCAGACTCACGATGTAAGCTCCTTTGAACGTGGCGAGCGTAAGCGATGTAGGTGTCTGTTTTTCGATCACGCCTGAGCCGCGAATTCCGGAGGCATCGAATTCGATGAACCTCCCGCTCGTGCCGGCCATATTGAGCGCCAGGCGGAAAGTTTGTATTCCCATTGGAGTGGAGAGAGTGAGAATGCCGCGACTGTCGCCGCCCACCGAATATGTGCCCGTGAATGTGACACTTGTCGAAGGCGAGACAGTATTGTTCACGTCCTCCAGACCAGCCGTAATCGTTCCATTCCCATCGGCGTTAAAGTTTCCGGCAGCCTGATAAAGACCGTTGCTGTCAAAGCCTGTGAACCGGAAGGCATACTCGCCCTGCAGTTTGGAATTCTCGTTGGCAACGACGGTGACCGTTGCAGAAGCGGACACCGATGCATCAATTTGTGCAACGGCTTTGACTGTGACCGTGGCCAGGGACGGCAAAGCTCCGGGCGCCGTATACAGGCCGCCGGAAGTGATCGTGCCGCAGGCGCTTCCCGAGCAGCCGGTTCCACTTATGCTCCAGTTGACAGCCGTGTTCGTGCTGCCGGTCACCTTCGCCTGGAACTGCTGCTGGCCGCCGAGGGCCACAACCGCAGTGGTCGGGGAAATACTCGCCGCAACGGGCCGAATGATCGTCACCGTAGCCGCCGCCGACTTTGTGCCATCGGCATCGGAGAGCGCGGTGATCGATACTTGGGCAGGGCTCGGAGCTGCATCGGGAGCAGTGTAGAGGCCGCTGGAGCTGACTGTGCCGCAGGCGCTTCCGCTGCAACCGGCGCCGGCCACGCTCCAGGTCACGCCGGTATTTGTTGTTCCCGTTACGGTTGCCGCAAACTGCTGGTGACCGCCGGTCACCACCTGGGCCGTCAGGGGTGAAACCTTGACAACAACCGGCGGAATGATCGTTACAGTGGCGCTCGCTGAAATGGAGCCTGCTGCCGCAGAGGTCGCGGTCACAGTTACTTCTGCGGGGCTGGGGACCGCGGCCGGCGCACTGTAAAGGCCTGCAGACGTGATCGTGCCACACGCCGAGCCCGCGCAACCTGTGCCCCCGACGCTCCAGACGACAGCAGTATTTGTAGCTCCCGTTACCGTCGCGCTGAACTGCTGATGGACGCCTGTGACCAGCTCTGCGCTCGTCGGCAAAATCTTCACCACTATGGGCGGGACAATCGTCACCGTAGCAGTGGCATATTTGCTCGAATCCGCCACCGACACCACCTTGACGCTCACCTGAGCCGGAGTTGGCGCCGAGGAAGGAGCCGTGTAGAAACCCGTGGAAGTAATCACCCCGCATGAAGCTCCGCTGCAGCCGCTTCCGGTGACGCTCCAGGTCACACTGTTACTCGCAGAGCCGCTCACAGTGGCGACGAATTGCTGACGAGCAGCCGCCGTCACTGTCGCCGCGCTCGGCGAAATGGTCACCGCGAGCGGCGCTATGATCGTTACGGAAGCTGTCGAGGATTTGGTGGGATCAGCGGCCGAGGTTGCTGTGACCGAAATCTGCGCCGGATTGGGAACAGTAGTTGGTGCGGTGTACAGCCCAGCGGAGGTGATGACACCGCATGCTGCTCCACTGCAGCCGGTCCCGGAGAGACTCCAGGACACAGCGGTGTTAGCCGTGTTGATCACTGTTGCGATGAACTGTTGGTGGCCGCCCGCAATTATCTGAGCCGTAGTCGGCGATATCGTCACCGCGACGGGCGGAACAATCGTCACAATCGCGGTACTGAATGTTGTCGGATCAGCCGCCGACGTCGCTGTCACCGTGACCCGCGCCCGGCTTGGCACGCTCGACGGCGCAGTATAGAGGCCGCCCGAGGATATGCTGCCGCACGCTGCTCCACTGCAACCGCTGCCGGAGAGGCTCCAGGTAACAGCCGTGTTGCTGGTGTTGGCCACGCTTGCGCTGAACTGCTGGTGGGCGCCGGTAAGTACCTGGGCTGTAGTCGGCGAGATTGTCACCGCGATGGGCGGGATAATCGTCACAATCGATGAACTGGACTTCGTTGGATCCGCCACCGAGGTCGCCGTCACGGTGACTTGAGCCGGGCTCGGCACGTTCGATGGCGCAGTATAGAGACCGCCCGAGGATATGCTGCCACACGCTGCTCCACTGCAGCCGCCACCGGAAAGGCCCCAGGTAACAGCCGTGTTGGCCGTGTTCACCACGCTTGCTGTGAACTGCTTCTGGCTGCCGGCATTCACTTGCGCCGAAGTGGGAGAGACGCTCACAGCCACGGGCAGCGCAACCGTCACCACCGCGGACCCGGACTTTGAAGGATCGGCAATCGAGGTTGCTGCAACTGTGACCTGCGAGGGGCTGGGAAGGGTGGCGGGCGCAGTATAGACACCGCCCGGCGTCACCGTGCCGCATGCAGAGCTGCCGCATGAGGCGCCCACAAGATGCCAGGTAACACCGGTGATCGTTGTCCCGGTCACGAAGGCGACGAACTTCTGCTGCTGCCCCACCAGCACAGTAGTGCTCGCGGGAGACACAGAGACTGTGATGTCGGAAGAGGATCCGACGATAACGGCCGCGCTGGCCGACATCGAGAGATCGGCGAGCGATGTCGCCGTCACAGTGACAACATTAGGGCTGGGAGCGATGGGCGGCGCTAGATAGAGACCGCCGTTGGTGATCTGCCCACACGTGATGCCGCTGCAATTGATGCCCGCGAGGCTCCAGATAACTACGCTGTTCGAGCTGCCATTCACAACCGCGGCAAACTGCGTCTGGCCGCCGGGCTGCACCTGCACTGTGCTTGGGGAAACAGAAACCGAGACAGATGCGAGAGCAACCGCCGGACAGAGTAACGCCGCAAGCAACACACATGCAGTCTTCAATATGCTTTTCATCTGGCATCCGCCTTCAGGTGGAAACGTCGCGTATTGTCGGCTGCAAATCTGCTTCAACGCGTCGTTCTCTTGGGAGAGCAATTGCAACACGGCGGCGACGAATGTCGCAATGATGCAATTGGCGTAGTTCTCTTCAAACTGCTTGCGGGCTGGATGTGAATTCTAAAGCGTGGGTAGTTCACGACTAAGTCGCACAATAACAATACGAAGTGATCTTCAGATCGCAGCGACTACGGGTGCGACGTTACAGCGCTTTCGCGGCCTCTCGAAAGAGTTCGTCAACAACTGTTGAACTAGACAGCAGTAAGCGTTAAAGTGCCGACGCAACTGAGTGCTCTGCTTGCGCCTTTAGCGCAGACACTCTAAGGTAGTTTTAGTGTCTCTCTATTCTCAGTTGAAAGGAGGGGCGATGTCGGTGTTCCAACTGCTGCGATCATTGCTTCTTGCTTGCTTTTCTTTAGGATTGTTACTCCCCTGTTGCGCGGTTGGGCAGACAATCTCGAGTCTTACTCCTTCGAGCGTTACCGCTGGTAGCGATGGATTTGTACTCTCCATCTACGGAAACGGATTCAACTCAGACTCAGTCGTGCAACTGCAGACTCCGAATGGAGTGCAGGCGTTGCAAACCTACTTCATTAACAGCAATCTCCTGATGGCCGGGGTTGACACCTTTGATGTAAAAAACTCCGGCAACCTGCAGGTGGATGTCGCAAACTACGCAAGTCAGTCTTCATCAAACTCAGTCACTTTCGAAATAACAGGTTCTGGTTCTGGAAGCACTTCCAGCTCTGGGTCCGGCTCGACTTCGGGGTCTGGTACAGGATCTAGTTCTGGCTCTGGCTCTGGTTCTAGCTCCGGCTCTGGCTCTGGTTCTAGCTCCGGTTCTGGCTCTAGCTCTGGTTCTAGCTCCGGATCGAGTTCCGGGTCAGGCAGTAGTTCCGGATGCTACGGATGTTACACACCATCTGGAGGCAGTTCAGGTTCAAGTTCCGGCTCAGGCTCCAGTTCGAGTTCTGGCTCTAGTTCAGGCTCCGGTTCTGGAGGCAGTTCCTCGGGAGAAGCAGTCACGAGTCCGTCTGGGTCGCCGATGCTGGTAACCGTAACATCGCCGTCAAGCAACGCATCTGTGAACGGCTCTGTGACGATAGCGGCCACTGCAGCGCAGACAAGCAGCACGGATGGGTCGATCTCGAGTTGGGCGATCTTTGACGGAAGCAATTTGCTCTGGGTGGATGAAAATCCAGACTCCTCCATCAATGTTGATCTTGCCCTGTCAGAGGGTGCACACTCGCTTAAAGTCGTTGCCTATGGCGATTCATTCACGGGCTCGACGGCCACGGTTCCTGTGAATGCAGTCGCATCGGGTCTCACTGTGAGCTGGCACGCCTGCATGCGAACGATCAATGGTCAGCAGTATCAGGCGATGCAGATTTCGCCTCAGGAAACATTGACCGGCGTGCTGCAGTCGCAGATGTTCTGGAACTCGAACTGCAACCCGACACAATGGACAGACCAACTGAACGACGTTGGCCAGCCCATGACTTTCGGAGCGGGATCGAGTTATCTCTATTGGTTCATTCATCGCGCCAACACGCCAGGTGTCTCGGCGGTGTGGACAATGGGCGACCAGAGCTCGGGATGCGTGAACTACAACGCAGTTCCCGCATGCAATTAAACTTCGAATCTGACGCGAAAGGCCTCACCTGTGGCTTGTACAGGTGAGGCCCTCGTCCGAATGAAATTCTCATCTCATCAGGACGTTGTCACGCCGGCGTGACGCCGCTTCGTGCGGCCGCTCTTCCAGCAGAGATGCCCGTTGCGAGACCGTACCTATTGCTGCTCGAGCGCCTTCAGTGCGTCGTGAGCGTCCGGATATCCGTGTTGATCGGACCTCTGATACCACGCGATCGCCTGCGTCTGGTTCCGAGCTACTCCGAAGCCATGTTCGTAAAGGCTGCCGACCTTGTATTCCGCTTCCGGGCGATTCTGCGCGGCGGCGTGCATATACCAGTTCATGGCCTGGCGATAGTCCTGAGGTACACCCTGGCCCTGCTCGTACATCATGCCCAGGCGGTACTGTGCGTCCGGTCGCCCCTGCTCTGCCGCTTTGATATACCACTTCGCGGCCTCCGCATAATCTTTGCTCACGCCCCGGCCCTGATCGTACATCACCCCCAGGCGGTACTCCGCATCTCTGTGGCCTTGCTTGGCCGCCAGCGTGTACCACTTAATGGCCTCCGCAGGATTCTGCGGGTTCACTCCTACATCGAGTATTCCCGCGAGCCGGTATTCACCGTCGGCATAGCCCTGATTCGCAGCCATCTGCAGCCACTTCACTGACTCCTTGATGTTTCTCGGAGCCGCAAATGCGTAGGACATTCCAACTTGCACTTGAGCCGCCGGATCACCCGCGAGCGCTTTTTGCTTGAGAGCCGCAATGTCTGTCTGATTCGCGACACCAAGTGCGAGCGGCGCGCTTACCGCCATCAGTAATATAGCAAGTAGCCCCTTCATCATTCCCTTCCTTAACTGGCCGACCTCCTGTTGCCTTGCCAGCGTGCGCCACGAAGCTTACGGCGACCTCACTGTTCAAAGAACAGGACGACCGGTTGAGTAGTTGTTGAGTCGATATCCAGCCCGACAAACTCAGTTGAGCTGATAGCCCACACGGCAATCGTTCCCGCCGCGGGTGATGTGAGCAGAATCGTCCCGCGGCCGTTGTTTGAGACACCAGACACGCTGTACGTGCCTGTCAGGACCTGATTTTGGCTGAAGTTTGTCGCCTGGCTGATATCCTCAGCGCCATTCGCCATACCTGATCCTCGAATGCTGCTGCCTCCGTCGAAGCTGCTCATTCCGGAATAGAGCGGAGTAGTTTGGATAATTGGATCTCCCGAACCGAAGAGATAAGACCCAAGAATATCGGAGTTAGAAAACGGCGGAATAATCGCTACGGAACGCATCTCTCCGATGCCCGCAGCAGAGGTCGACGCATCCATCACGAACCCCTGATTAGGCCCGGTGGCGTACATGTACCACACCGTAGAGCCCGCGGCACTGTCGAGATTCAGCGTGCCTCGACCATTCAACTCCAGGTCATAAGCCCCGGTCATTGAACCCGCAACGGTTATATTTCCGCCGTTGTTTTCGTCGAAGTTCACCGTGATATTGCTACTTCCGTCGAAGCCGAAACGTCCGACCATATCTTGCGGTGCACTTCCATTGGTGCCGCTCAGAGTAAAGATAGAGGCCGCGTCAAAGGACGAAGTAGTGAAGGGCGCTCCGTTCTGTATCTCCGCAGGGCCGCCGAGGATCAGGTTGTTCTGTCCTATGGGGTCGACGGAGACAAGCAGAAATTCATTCGCGGAGACCACGTAGAACGCGAAATCGAAGATGCCGCTTCCCAGTCCCGGAATCAGCAACGTGGCCGTACCCCTGCCGGTGGAATCCACGCTGTAAATACCGGAGTACGATGCATAGGTCGGCGCGACCGAGCCGCTGTCGTTGACATCGAGCGTGCTGCCTGAAATGAAGCCGAAGCCGTCGGGGAAGATGAGGCCCAATGCCCCCACACGCCCGCCGCCCGAATCTTCTCCGCTAAGACCCATCACATATCCGTTGGAAAGGACGGAAGGATCAAAGGCAGTCGGGTCCTGCTGTTCGATTATTCCGGAGCCGCGAACTCCCGATTGATCAAAGCTGATGAAGCGGCCCTTGGTGCCCAGAGTATTCAGCGCAAACTTGTAGGTGTGGGTTCCCAGAGAACTGTTGATCGTCATCGTTCCACGGTTGTCGCTGGTTACCTGATAAGTCCCCGCAATTGGCACGCTGTTGGACGGACCCACAAAGTTATTAACATCTTCCTCGCCGGAAACCAGCATTCCCGCGCCGTTGGCGGTGAAGGAACCGGCTGCCTGGTATTCGCCGTTGCTATCAAACCCGGAGAAGAAGAACGCATACTGGCCGGTCAGCTTCGTGTTGTTGCTCGCTACCAGGGTCACGGTCGATGACGCCGACGATGTACCGTTGGCCTGAGCGGTCGCGGTTACGGTGACCACCGAAGAGCTCGGCACACTTGCCGGCGCGGTGTAGAGCCCCGCAGTGCTGAGCAAGCCGCAGCTGCTGCCCGAGCATCCCGAACCGGTGACCTTCCAGGTAACGGCCTTAGTCGAGCTGCCGGAGACGCTGGCCTGGAATTGCTGCTGCGTGCTTACGGCCACGATTGCGCTCGTCGGAGAGATTGTGACGACGACAGGCGGAATGATGGTTATTGTTGCCGAAGCCGAGTCCGCAAGGTCCGCAACCGATGTTGCCGTGACCACCACCTGCGTCGGGACACTATCCGGCGCCGTGTACAACCCTTCCGGAGTTATGGTGCCGCAGCCCGAGCCCGCGCATCCGATCCCGCTGACACTCCAGTTGACCGCGGTATTGGTTGTTCCCGTTACGGTCGCCGAGAACTGCCGGGTCTGTCCTTCAGTCAATTGTGCTGTGATTGGGGAGATCGTGACCCCAATCTGCTGCGTAATCTCGAGGCTTGCCGTGCCGGACTTGGTTGTGTCGGCCACAGAGGTCGCTGTAACGGTTACAAAATTGGGACTCGGCGCTTCGGATGGTGCTGTATATAGGCCGGTCGAAGTAATACTTCCGCAGATCGTCTCTGCACAACCAGTTCCGCTTATGCTCCAGGTCACAGAGGTATTGCTCGTTCCAGTCACAGTCGCAGTAAATTGCTGTTTCCCACCGACGCCGACAGACGGGTTTGCAGGCGAGACACTCACGGCGATGTTGTTCGGCGCAACGATCGTTACCACTGTCGAACCGGAAATTGCTCCGTTGAAGAGCGACGTCGCTGTCACCAACACAGTGTTCGGCGCAGGCGCCGCTGCGGGCGCCGTGTACAGGCCCGTAGAGCTAATCGATCCGCAGGTAATGCCGGAGCAGCCGCCGCCGGAAACACTCCACACTACAACACCGCTTTGCGAGCCGGTGGCGCTGAACTGGACCTGGGCTCCAGGTTTTACCTGCGGAGCGGCCGGCGAGATCGACAATGTGGGAGTCGCGACAATTGTCACTGTCGCTGTTGCTGATTCACTGGGATCAGCCACGGATGTGGCGCGAAGGGTTACCGTAGCCGGTGAAGGCACTTTGGATGGCGCTGTGTACAACCCGGTAGTGGTGATTGTTCCGCAGGTGGCGCCGCTGCATCCGGATCCCGAGAGGGTCCAGGTCACGGCTGTATTTGTGGTGCCGGCCACTGTTGCTGAAAATTGCTGCTGCCCCCCGGTGGAAACCTGCGCTGTAGCTGGAGCAAGCGTAACTGAGACAGCCGCTGACGATTGGATCACGATGGAGGCCGAAGCCGATTTCGTAGAATCGGCAACGGATGTTGCCATGACCGTAGCCAGAGCTGGGCTGGGGATGGTAGCAGGCGCCGTATACAACCCACCCGCCGTGATGGAGCCGCAGGAGCCCGCGACGCAGCCTATCCCAGAAACCGCCCACGTGACGCCGGTGTTCGAGCTTCCGGTCACCGTTGCAGTGAACTGTTGCTGACCCTTGGGCGTCAGAGTGACGTAACTGGGAGAGAGAGCCACAGCGACCGTGGTCGGCGCACCGATGCTGACACTGGCCGTGCCTACCTCGGAAACATCAAAAAGAGACAGCGCGGTCACAGTGACGCTCGAGGGATTCGGCGCTGTGGCGGGCGCAATGTAGAAGCCATCGGAGCTGATCTCTCCGCACCCGATGCCGCTGCAGCCGGCGCCGGAGACCCCCCAGATTACAATCCCGTCCGTTGCGCCGGCCGCGCTGAATTGCACCTGCCCGTTCGGTTTCACCTGCACTGAAGCGGGAGAGACTGTGACCGAAGCCGCTGCAAAATTAGCCGCACCAAGGAAAGCCAGTAGCCATGCCGCCCACGTTATCCCCCGAACTCGTTTCATGTCTCACTCCAGCCGATATCTCTCGAATCATGCCTCGTACCGTTGGGGGAATATCGTCAATCACTTCTGTGAAATCTGTTCCTTGGCCTGTGACACCTGTTCCTTGGCGCGCGCGACAGCGGCTAGATTAAGCTGCTGGTTCACCATGTCCTTGAGTGTTCCGTAGTCGATGACGCCGCTGAAAAAGTGGCCGTTCACGAAGAAGCTGGGCGTTCCAGTCAATCCGAGATCCTTTCCTTCCTCCAGGTCCTGATTCACTGCCTTCGCCTCGCTTCCGCTGTCCAGGCACGTGTCGAATGCATCGCCATTGAGTTTCAGAACTCGCGCGTGTTCCTTCAATGCGTCGATATCTACCTGCTTGCTGTAAAACAGAACGTCGTGATACTCCCAGAACTTACCCTGCTCACCTGCGCAGCGCGCAGCCTCAGCCGCCTTCTCCGAGCTATGGTGCATGGGGAGCGGGAAGTCCTTATACACCAGAGCGACCTTATCCCCGTATTCCTTCTTCAGTTGTTGTATCTGCGGATTCACCTTCTGGCAGTAAGGGCATTCGTAGTCGGCGAATTCCACGAAGACCACCGGAGCATCCTGGGAACCCTTGGTATATGCTTTGGCGATGTTCACGTTCACTGCGGGCGGCATCAACATGACATTGATATTCGCCTGCTTTCGCAGATTCTCAACATAGGCCGCGCGTGCCTTGGTGCGGCGTAGATCGCGGATATGTTGCAGAACATCTGCACGGACCGCTTCATAAGGCTCCTGCGTATCGAGGCCCTCGTAGTACACCTCGAGCTGATCTTCCGTAGGGTCCTTCACGGTCTTGTACACTTCCGTCGTAAGCAGTTGGTCGAGCGAGATATTGAGCCGGCGCGCCTCATCCGCGAGCAACCGGTTGTCGATCAAATCTTCCAGAGCCTTACGCTCATTGAGGTAATACTGATACTCGGCCTGGAGCAGCTTGCCGCCTTCTTTCTGCTGAAGATCACCCAGGGTGAGGTTGCTGCCGCTCACTCTCGCCACAACTGCTGTCGGATCCGATTCACTCTGCCCATGCAACGCCGGGACGGCTCCCAGGCAAAGTCCGGCCACCACGACGCTTGCGTAACCTGTGTTCCATTTCATGATCGATTCCCTTCCGTTTCGAGAGAGCAGAGTTATTCATAAGGTGCGCCAGGTCTGCATCGTTGCAAAGCCCGGCGCACAAAGCATCCGATTCGAGCACTCCTGCCTGATGCATTGGCATGGGATGCTCTTTCTCTTTCTTGAATCGCTGTACTAGTCGCCAGTTCCGCAGCTGCAAATACCCTGTCCGCTGCCCAGGATATTGACAAATGCGCACTGTGCCTGCAGGTTGGCAAGCTCGGTGGCGCCCAACGTTGAGTCCGACGATTCGGTTTCGGTAATCGGATATGCAGTTCCAACGGCATTCTGAATGTGAGTGACCCAGGCGCGAAGATTTGCTTTGGGGCTTACATTCGATGTCGGATCGCACGGAGAGTTATTCACAGCTGCCGAGACGATCTTGACAACGCCGTTCCGTGAAATTACGCCCGTCAGCGGGTTCGAAGTCAAATTGCTGCGAACCGACAGAGTGCGTAGTCCATTGTGCGTCTCGACGCAGCCACAGCACTCTGTGAGCTGCTGATCAGCGTCGAAAACGTAGACCATGGCGCAGAGGTTCCCATATGTAAGGCCAGGATTGTCGATCCGGACCGTTGCATCTGGGGCCCCAGCAAAGTTGTTGGAAAAGTAGTTGACTTTGTAAACGTCTTGAGCCGAGGCAACACCAGCGCCGATAAGAACGGTGGCAGCGGCTACAAGGAGAGTTTTACAGAATGTGAGTTTCATTCGAGAATTCCTCCTGGGCGTCTGGTCGCCGTGGGGACAGCTGGCAGCGCTTGATGCACAACTCTAGACGTTACAGCTTGCAAAACAATTACCCAAGTGAGTTAGTCCGCGTTGCTATTCCGCGATAACTAATGCATTGGGATAGTACGTGTTCACGAAAGCACTCCATAACGCGAAATGCTTCTCCATAAATCCACGGCCGCTGACTAGAATGCGGGCGAGGCCCACCATCGGAGCATGGCCTATGCCGTCGACCAACCCCGCACACGGATGTACGAGACAGCTTCTACATGCTGCGTGCTTAACTACGCGCATGAACGCGATTGCAATAATCCGCGAGATAGTCTGCCGCCACAAATCCTGTTCTCTCACAAGCCCTTCCCTCGCGCAGCTGAGATATCTACTGCGGCGCCTGCTGTTGCGCGGCCAGCTGGTCATCCAGGACCTGCAGCTGCTGCTTTTGAAGTTGGTCGAGGATTTGCCCCGTTGTCTTGTTGGACTGAGCTGCCAGTTGTTGAATGTTGATTCCAGTAGGAACCGAAGACGGGATTGCTGCCGGTGAAGTCGGCGGCGGCATCGGAGCTGCCGGCTCTGTATTTTGAGCATCGGCATCGACTTGAACGCCCTGCCCTCCATAGAGCTCAGGCTGCTGGGCTACTGGCTCTTCGCGGGTCGATGCGACGAGGGGCGCGGCGGGTAGACTCCTTTGCTCACTCAGGATGACGCGCTTGACGAGCTGAGCGTCATGTTCTGAGCTCACGATCATGTAGTTGTACTTTGTACCTTCGAGCAACGCCAGCAAGGCGTCCCTGGTGGAAACCGGACCTACATTCATGAAGACCGGCTCGGGCGCACTGCCGGGTGGCATTTCAACTGCGATGCCCGTCACAGACCGTATTGCATCCATAACAGATACAAAATCCTGCCCATCCGCCCGTATCGTTAATCCGCCGCCTGTCATCGCGGCGATCGGGGAAGGTGCTTCGGGCGGAACCGGCTGGGCCGACTGTTCAGGCGAGGGAGATGTTGCTAACGGCCGCTGCGTATTCTGGTCGGAACGTTCGCGGCTGCAGAACTGTCCCTGTGGTTCCGCAGGCTCCTGAGCCACCGCCTTCGTCGATAGCTTCAGATGCTCCTTCGCCGCGTCCGATCCACCCTGTTGGCCGTCCGAAGCTGTTGTCTGCGCAAGATGCGATTTCTGCGGAGGCAGCTTGCCGTCGCAAGTCTCCTTGATTTGAGCCGGGCTGGCAGCATGGGAAGAGACTTGGCTATTGCCAGGAGCCGCAGCGAACCATAGCACGCTGACTGGAAACACAAGCACCGCGGCGCGAAGTGTCTTAGAGAAGTTAGAAAGCTCTGTTAACGGACGAAACGTATTCTCAGCTGAGGCTCCGTAGTTCGGCGACATGGCTGTGCCCCCCAATTTGCAACGTCGATTGCATCATATTGGGCGTATCGTATCCATCGTGCATTTGGGCTAGCCTGATCAAACCATGCGCCTGTGAATGCGTTCCCTGACTAATGCAAAAGAACGGCCCCAAAAGATGCACTACATTAGGCTTGACATTAGTCATTTTGAGTACGACACTTCGGATGCTTGTGCGATGAGAGACTAGCCCTTCTCCCTAAAGGGTTAGTTAAGACGGTCGAGAAGTGAATTGTTCGTCCACTGCGCTGCACTTCCCACAAACCAATTGCTTCCGCTTCTGTAAGCGAACCACCAAGCGTGGAGGCTTTGTAGATAAAGGAGACATGTGTGCTTACAAGTGCAGGTTCAGGTCAAGGATTTATACTTCTAGACGCCCGGTTGCGACCGATCGCGTACAACTCGGAGGCAGTGCAGATTCTGTCCTTCCCCACGAAACCCGACCGCATCAAGCAAATCCCTCTCTTTCTCTACGACAAGATTCGATCCAACCTCCTCAGCGGAGGATCGTCGGACTTGCCACAATTTGTGCGGGAATGCAAAGCCGGCCGACGAACCTACCTGTGCAGAGCCTTTCGCATTGATTGCAATAGCGTTAACGACCCACAGACGCCCATTTCTTTTGCCATTCTGCTCGAACGGCACGTGTCCAGCGCGGCAGCCCTTGCCGATCTGTCGCGTCAGTTTGAACTGACGACTCGAGAGTGTGAGACCGTGGCGCTGCTTCTTGAAGGGCTAACCAGCAAGGAAATCGCCAACCGCATGCAGATTAGCCCCAACACCGTGAAGGCATTTCTGCGCCTGGTTATGGTCAAAATGGATGTGTCGACACGATCCGGCATTGTTGGCAAAGCGCTGGGCCCGGTGCATTGACAATCCATATGTAACAGAGTGGGTGACAATAGCCGTGTGTGACTAATCCATCTGACCAATGTACGGGCGGTCGTTTTCGCGGGATGATCGATCTGCGTGAAAACAGAACCCAAATGCGATCGACGCAGTCAGTTGCGGTTCCCACAGAACTTGAGGGTACTGATTACGCAATTGCCACAGCTTGGCGTCAGGCGAGGCCGGCGGAGCGCGATTGTCGGGCGCATCCACAATATGAGCCAGGGCGGCTTGTGCGTCATCACCCCACGCGCGCTCTCAGAATCATCCATTCTCCGCTGTGAAATCGCTATTGGAGACGCCCCCGTCAAGATTGGCACACTGGTGCAGGTACGCTGGACCGGGAAGCGTACGATCCACCCTGATGAGTTTCTCTCGGGGCTTTCGTTCCTGCTCTGAACTCGGCGCCTTGATGACGTGGCAACCCGACATTGCCGATCCGACCGCAATCCTGCCCCGCCCAATTCGTCCCAACTGGATTCGCATGACCCGTTCCTGGACGGAGAACTCATCGCCCCTCGGCTGGCGTCACTTCCTCACATTGTTCGTTTCTAGTGCGTTGGGATTAGATCGAAGGCTGTACCTCGCTGGCATTAGTTCTCCTTCATTAGCCCCGAAGAGGAATTGCAACCTAGGTACAGGGATGTAGAGTTACGTACGGACGGCGGGTGGCTAGTCCACTCTGACTAGTCTGTGGAAGCTTGAATGACTAATCGCCGTGGTTAAACGGCTGCTTAGGAGTGTCGCACTTATGCAACCTCGAAACGGTACAAAGGTCGTTGCTTTTCATGACTTCATTCGCGGCGTCGCGTTCCTCATGACGCTGTGTCTCGCTGGCTGCGCCGCCATGCACAGCACGCCTTATCTCGCGTATCTTTCCATAACTCCGTATACCACCTCCATCGCATTGGGACAGGCGGTTCAATTTAAAGTCACGGCTTTCTACAGCAACGGCGCGGGTGAGGATGTAACTGATTCCGTCGTATGGAAGACCCTGAACACAAGTGTGGCTACGGTGGATGCGAGCGGCGCAGTTATGTCGGTCGCCAAGGGGACAACCACAGTTGTCGCGACCAAGTCGAGTGTGAGTGGCCAGGCATCGCTGTCTGTGTCCGATGCCAAGCTGACTGCAATGTCGATCAGCGCCCCCACCTCGCCGCTTGCGCTGGGTCAGACCGCACAGCTTCGCGCCACCGGGACCTACACGGACAAGAGCGTTCAGGACATAACAGATCTCGTCAACTGGAGCGCCGCGCAGCCGGATGTAGTTGCGGTCAACGCGACTGGTATTGCCATGTCCAAAGCTATTGGCAGCACTGAGGTTACCGCGTCTTTAAGCGGCATCAGCGCCTCCGGTCAAATCACCGTTTCATCGGCAACTCTGGCTTCGATCACGGTGAGTGCCGGCCATTCCTCCCTGCCGCTGGGCGGCACAGAACAGTTGATGGCCATCGGCTCCTATACCGATGGCACCACGAGGGACCTCACCGCTTCGGCAACCTGGATGACCTCATCTCCAGGTATCCTTGCCGTCTCCGGCGCCGGCGCGATAACCACAAAGTCCGTTGGCGCGGCCGTCGTCTCGGCCTCCGTGTCTGGCATTACCGGTATAGCTAATCTCGCCGTGTCGGCCGCCGCACTGGTCTCCATCGCAGTGAGCGTCGGCCATTCCTCCCTGCCGCTTGGCGGCGCAGAGCAATTGACCGCCACCGGCTCTTACACCGACGGCACTACAAAGGACATCACAGCTTCGGCGACCTGGACCAGTTCCTCGCCGAGCGTCCTTGCCATCTCCGGTGCTGGCGCGGCCACTACCAAGTCCGTAGGAGCCGCCGTCGTCTCAGCCTCCTCATCCGGAATCACCGGCACTGCCAATCTCGCCGTGTCGTCCGCAGCGCTGGTTTCGATCAGCGTTTCGTTAGCGCGCACCACACTTCCGCTCGGAGACACTTTACAGCTCAGCGCAATGGGGAGCTTTACTGACGGCACTACGAGAGATTTCACCAGCACCGTCAATTGGACAAGTTCTTCGCCAGCCGTCCTCAAAGTAGCAAGTTCGGGCCTGGCAGCAGCCATGGCCGTCGGCGCGGTCAGTGTGGTGGCTTCTTCCGGAAGCATTAGCGGGATGGCGAGCCTCACTGTCTCCGAGCCAGTGCTTTCATCGCTTAGTCTCGCGCCCGCGGGTCCGACTGTGCCACTGGGCAGCTCCCTGCAACTCACCGTGGCCGGGACATACAGCGACGGCAGCACTCAGGATGTCACCCAGCAGGTCACTTGGAACATTGCCTCTCCCGCAATTGCCGGCATCACCGGAGGCGGCGTGGTGAGCGGCCTGCAGGTAGGTACGACGGGCATAGAAGCCTCCCTGAACGGGGTGCAGACATCCGATATCCTCACCGTGCAGCCTCTGTTTACGGTCGCATACTTCGATGCCACATCGGGCATCGACTCAACCATCCGCATCACGAATCCGGCAACAACCGGCCAGAGTCTCTGCGCAATGGTTTATGTGTTCGATCATGACCAGCAGATGAGTGAATGCTGTGGCTGTGCCATATCTCAGGACGGTCTGCTGACGCTCTCGCTGAACAAGAACCTGCTGAGCAATCCACTCACTGGTGTTCTGTCAAAATCCGGAACCGTGGTGCTGGTTGCCGCCGATCAAACCAGCAACGCCTCTTGCAATGCCTCCGTCATCACCCCGGCGGGCACTGTAATCGCATGGGCCACCCATTTGCCTCAATCGTCATCGGGCCAGATGTCCAGCGCAGAAGAGCCGTTTTCCAGCTCGCCGCTGAGCGCAACCCTGTCGACGGCGCTCCAGGCCCAATGCGCTTTTATCCAACAACTCGGTAGCGGACAGGGCCAATGCGGCTGCGGCACTCGGCCATGATTCCCAAGGCAGGTTGGATCACAGGTGGAAACACAATGCGTGCAGTTGGCGCCCCGCGCTTCGGTCGAGAGTGCCGCGGCGCCCCCCAACGAGCCTTCACGCAGGCGCGGAAGAAACTCAGAGCCGATGACGCCACCGAACACAAGATAAACAGCGATAAGTAGACCTGCCAGGCCAGTGCCGATAGCAGGACTCAGATAATGAATGACTCACCAGACGCTCTTCCGATAGCGCGCTGTGAGAAATGCCATGACTGGATTCTTCCCTTCCTTCGCACCTCTACGACAGAGGACGGAGCCCCTATCATAGAGAAGGCGAGAGCGCTCAGCATAGTAAAGGTCGCAGTCCATGCCATCGGTCTGAAGAGACACCATTTTGGCTTGCAGCGTGAAGACGCGCAAATATGCGGTGATCAGGAGGAGGACCGCGTAGAAGATCGGTCGCTGAAGTTCATGGGCCGCCTCTCCAATGCGTTCGCGCAGCGATCGCTTAATAGTCGACTTACTGGTCGGGGCGGAGGGATTCGAACCCCCGACCCTCTGCTCCCAAAACAGGTCACGCCGTTTGTGGAAACCTGTTGAATTTGAGCAAAAATAAGTGGTTTTGATTGAAGACTTTACCGGACGTGCGCTCATCTCTATGGCTTGTTGTGGCTTCTGGATGCTTTGACCGTTACATTTTCGCCTACAGCAAGCATTGGAAAATGTTCGGCCAACTGCCTCCCGGCGCGCAAGAGATTTCTTTCCACAAGTCACGGATCGTCATATATACAAATTGCGATCGCGTAAAATCCGCCAGGATGACACATTCAGGGCGAGTCCCGCAACTTTACCGACGCGAGCGCATGAGGGGTGGAGTGCCACCCTCATTCCCATGCGAAGCATGGCGCTCTTGACGATGCTGGATCAGACAGAGATTTTAGGGGCGGAGAAGACGCCGGACGGCGATGCTGCAACCGTAGCAGGACATCATTTGCTCCGAATCCACAGTCGGAAAATGGCGACCGCCGACTCCAACACAAGGATAGCTAACCCCGTCGCCCTCACACTCCACTTCTTATAGTCATCTGGAGATACTCTTGTTTGCATCCCCGTAAATGAATACCAAGCGTTGTAAAAGCGCGGAAGGACTGATGGAAAAAATGCTTGCAGCGTCGCGACCGTTGTAATGGCTAGAATTCCAAAACTGATAATTACGAACTTCATATGTTCCTCATTTTTTTAAAGCAACAACGAGATTCATTCACCTACCGTCTCCGATCCGTTAAACAATTGGACCGTGCGCAAGATTAGCGCAATCGTAGCAATAACAATTAGCGCCGCAGCCAAGTATGCTGCTGCTATCACATGGGACGGAATACCGGGGAATGCAACATGCAGCAAAGGGATAAGCCTTACAATAAAAACACCTGCACTGGTCCATGCCATCACTTTTTCAAAGATGTTCGATTTCCCTCGCTGGATCTCGATAAAGAAGTATGCACAAAAAACGTATGCAATCGTCGTAACGATAGGCATGGCCGCATATGCTTTTCCCGCGCTGGCGTGACTTGCACTCCTGATCGCTAGAACGGCAAATAGAACGTAAGCGCCAGTCAGCAATAAAGCTATGCTTTTTCTCTTGATCATTGTTTTTGTCATCAGAAATACCCTGGGCCATAAACCTGATTGACACAGGTTTCCCGGCTCCTTAGCGCATAAGAGATGTCATATATTCCCGCGACTCCGGCTGCAACAAGTGCACGTACTCCTTGCCCTCTTGCAGCGAATACAAAAGGTGCGGCATTGACAACTGAGAAGGTATACGGTTCGTCTTTTTCTACTTCGGGAGTCGGCTGTTCATCAAGATTGGAAATATCCTCATTAATCTCGCAGCCTAGAAAGGCTGTATACGATTTTGAGTATTGCTTTTGTGGTGGATGGTAGGCAGAGGCGCTGTTATTTGGGGCAGATACGCTAGGGTATCCAAAGCCAGCAGAAATAGTCGGTGAAGGTAGTCCATTGAGAATATCGAAGCCGGTCCCAATTTGTTCGTAAACCCATCCGTAAGACGCGAAGCTTGTTGTCGCAGTTCCGGTTCCTAGGGGCCCATCGTAGGGCTGAACTCCTAGAACTTGTCCTGGAATATAGCCGAACCCGTACCCATAGACCGGGATCTGCAAGAAGTCGAACTCATCGATTCCATCGATGGTGCCGTCGTCTCCGAAGTAGCCGCTATCCCCGCCGCATGGTTGGGTTTGGCCGTTCCGGGCAGGGGGAGGGCACAGTCCCGAAGGATCGACGAAGGATAGCGGATTATTCAGCACATAGCTGTAGCGGTTCAGGCTCTGTGGGTTGGTGGGGTCGTAGGAGCCGTCGTGTTCAGATTGCCTGACGCCCTCCAGATGCAAGCTCCCACGCATCCCTAATGCGGTCGTGGACTTGCACGGCTCGATGCCCGGATTCGGTACAGGATTCCAGCTCTCGAAGCCCAGACGCGGGTTTTCGTTTAACTGCGCCGTCGCAGCTATAAGCAGGTCTGGGACGCACGGGATGGGCTGAGGTTTCACTGGCTCCGATTGTAAGCGGAGAGATAGGGGAAGTTGAGAGCGCTTTCTGCGGCTCAGAACTGGACGAGGGAGAGGCCGGGGATGAGGCGGAAGTGGCGCACGTTGAGCGTGGCGACCTCGAAGCCAAGCTGCAGGGCCGTGACCCCGATCATGAGGTCCTCGAAGGCGATGACGACGCCCTGGGCGGCTTGCTGGCCTTCGATGCGCCCAACCATCCGGGCAGTTTCAACGGTGACGGGATGCACGGGAACGTCGCTGCACAGCCGATCGATGAAGGTCAACCGCCGCTGCTTGTCCGCATCTGCTTTCGCGCGATACGCGCCGTGCATCAGTTCGGCGATAGTCACGACCGAGAGGCCGATGTCGATCTCGCCATGCGCGGCCTGTATCTGTTCCAGGATTTGACGGACGGTGTGGCCTCGACGCTCGGCGGCGATGATCACGCTGGAGTCCAAGATTAGACCCACGGGATCAGTCCCACGCAGGCGGATTCCACGGCTTGCGATTGCGGACGATCTCCTCCACGTCGGCGGCGAAGTCGGGATCAAGCACCGGAGCCTCGCCGGTCTCTTCCTCGTGCTTGATGGCCAACGCGATGCACTCGGAGATGGAGCGGCGCTGTGGAACCGGCGCATGGATCACAGCCACGGGCAGCGTGCCGTTTTCGATCACGACTTCCGCGCCCGCGCGCACACGGGCCATCAGACCGGCGAAGTCGCCAGCGGCTTCGGCTTCCGAGATGTGGATCGTTGCCATACCCATGATGATATCTCGATTCGATTTTTTCTTTAGCGACTAAAAAACAGCAGCTAAAGAAGAACTACTCTTGCTCTTCCTCTGCGGATTCAGCGTCGAGGGTGGCGAACAGCTCCTTGGCGGTAGGGGCTGGATCGCCGGGCCACATCTGTCTCTGGACAAGCATGGCGTGCTGGTCGTCGGAAGGGTTGCGTTTGAGCGGGGCCGCCGGATGGGTCGCCGAGTGGATTTGCTTCAGCATCCGTATCGAGACATGGGTATAGATTTGGGTCGTGTTGAGCTGCGAGTGGCCGAGCATTTGCTGGATGAAGCGGATGTCCGCCCCGCCCTCCAGCATCAGCGTGGCCATCGTGTGGCGGAACAGATGGCAGGCCCCGCGCTTGCCGATCCGCGCCGCCTCCACGTAGTTGCGGACCACTTCACTGAGGCGGTTGGGGCTGAACGGCTCGCCTTGCACGGTGAGGAAGATCGTGCCGTCGTCCGGCTCGGCGACAAGCCGGGACCGCGCCTCGTCGAGATACTTGTCGAGCCACGCGACCGCCCGCTCCCCGATGGGGACCACGCGGTCTTTCTTGCCCTTTCCCTCGCGGATGGTTACGATGCCGGACTCGCGGTCTACGTCGTAGAACCGCAGCCGGAGCAGTTCAGTCCGGCGCATCCCGGTCGAGTAGAAGGCCTCCAGCATCGCCCGGTCGCGCATCCCCACCGGGTCGTCCACATCGGGCTGTTGCAGGATAAGCTCGGCCTCGGCGGCGGTCAGCACTCGCGGCAGCTGCGTGGGGATGCGGGGTAGTTCCAGCTCCGAGGCCGGGTTGTGCAGCAGATAGTTCTGCCGCGTCATCCAGCGGAACCACATCCGCAAGGGCGACAGCCGCGCGTGCTGGCTGGAGAAGCTTAACGGCCTGCCGTCTTTTTTGCGATAGTGGAACATGTGCCGCCGGTAGCGTTCCAGCACCGGACGCGTAATCTCGACCGGATCGGTCAGCCCGCGCTCCATCGCCCAGCGCTCGAACATCAGCAGATACGATCGGCGTCCGGTTCTCGTCTGTTCGGTGAAGCCCTTCATTTCCAGATGCTCCATGTACTCTTCAAGCAACGCCTGGAGCCGGGTGTCCGGCGGCTGCCGCTGCTGCTTGCGAGGTTTGACGATGCGGGCCATTACTTCACCCCCGACCATCCCAGCGACGAAGACCTGTCGCCGGGGACCCCGTTCGCTGCGGCTACGACGTAGTGACCGTTTGGCTTCGCGGCCTTATAAGTGATTTCTGGAAGATCGAACGGAAGATCGTCGGGAAGCCCTATGTCTATTGGGGAAGACGCGCTTTCAAGTGTCCCCGACACCCCGCCGACCCCTACCCGACTTAGCCCCGACTTGACCCCGACCGCTGGCCTCTCCAGCCCCGGCTTCTTTTCGTCGTAGCCACATTTGGAGAGCACGTCCACGTCGATCAGGCCGCCCAGCACAGGCTTTCCGCCGTCGCTGGGCCGCGTGAACAACAGCTCGTAGACGAAGCTCTGACCGCGCCCGCCGCGATGGATCAACAGGTACTCCAGCTCCTCCAGACGATGCAGATGGATTTTCAACTGCGTATCGCCCCAGCCTGTGAAGGCGCGCACATCGCGCCGCGAGAAGCGATAGTCCGACCGCTCCATCTTCAGCCGCTCGCACTCGGCCGCGACCATCGCATCCACGGTCAGCAGCAACCGCCGCGTCTGCGGCGGCAGCTCGTCGAGCGAGCGGCCCAGCACTTCACGCGCAAGCCTGTTCGCCACGGCGATATCAGCGAGTGCGACTTCGATGTATTCCACCGCCCGCCCGCGATGCTCGACCGTCTTCCGTGGCCGCTGACATTGATGCAGAAGCGCGATGCTGCGGATGAGCGTCAGATACTTCATGTGATCGCGCCGCGTGCGTGTCTGCGAGTCAAGGAAGGTCAGCTCCCGCGCGTAGGGATTCGCCACGAAGACGGGCTTGAGAAGACGCTGTGCGTTGCGATGCACAGCGAGGATCGCATCGCGCTCCCGGCGCGCCAGCAAGCCTTCGAGCGTCTGCGCCTCACGCTGCACACGATGGATCGCCTGCGTCTGCTCGCGGTCCTCGTTGACCGAGAGCACTAAGCAGCGGTTCAACATCTCTTCGTCGAGATTGATGGCCGTGGTCGTGAGGAAGATCATCACCGGACCTTCGACGCGGTATTGATGCGTGAGCAAGCGGCCCGTCGCAGGGTCTTTGCCCGTGCTGGCTATGGTCAACACGCCTTCCGACTGCAACAGCTTCAACGCATAGGCCGCGCTGTGCGCGCCCTCCTCCTCCACGATGGCCAGCACTTTATGCTTGAGGTCGGTTTCGCCCATGTAGAAGAGCGACTGGCCGGTCATGGCGGAGTATTGCACTCGTTGCTCCTCCGGCACGAAGGCCAGCACCGCCTCCATCAGCGAGCTTTTGCCCGCTGCCGACGAAGATTGCACGATCACCGCCAGCGGCGCTTCCAGGTGCCGCGACACCGCGCCGAGATAACCGACGAGCTTGTTGGTCTCCTCGCCCACCACGCCGCACCGGGCGAAGTCCTCGACGATGCGGTCGAGCAAGCGGGGATCGCGCAGCAGCTCCATCGCCTCGGCCCGCTCCTCCTCCGTCAGCTTGGTCTCTTTCTCCTTCGGCGCGAGCGCCTGTTTGATCTGCTCATCCTGAAGCTCTTCGAGCTTCAACAGCGCGCGGCCAAGATCGCGGCGGATGATTTCTTCCTTGACTCCCAACTCCTCCGCCGCCTGCTTCGTGAACACGCCTCGCTGCCGCGCCGAGTAGAGGTCCAGCGTATCGACGTGGAAGGCTTGCTCCCCGCGCGGCGTTGTCCCCGACACGAGAACATTCACCCGCAGCAACTCGTAGCTCATGTTCTTCGCCAGCCCACGCACCCGGTAGCGACGGTCGCCCTGAGTGAGGAAGATATCTTCGCCGCGAACCTCGACGGGCATGTCGATCATCGGCGCTGGAGCGGCAGTAGGAAGAGCAACGTTGGCGGCTAAGGGAAGAACATTCGCTATCGGCTCTGGATGCGGTTCCGGCCCTGCTTCTGACGCCTCTCGCTCGATGACTTTTTCTTTAGCCGCTTCGACGATGATTAGCGGCTCCACGGCTATCGGCTCCGGCACGATCACCGGAACGGCCACCCGAGCCGCTGGTCGCTGGCCCTTGCCCAGCCACTCGGCTTTATTCAACATCACGCCCAGGCTCTTCGCTGCTGGCTGCACTTTGCGCGCATACTCGTTCGCGTCCATGCTCTTGGGGAACTGCACCCGGAAGCATTCGATGCCGAGTTGCATCAGCTCTTCGGCCAGCGCTGCCGCCGCTTGGTCGCCCGCCTCGTCGCGGTCGTATGCGATGTACACGCGCTCCGTGCCGTGCTTCTCGAACGCCGCACGATGGTCTGTTGTGAAGCCATGGACGCCGTAGCTGGCTGTCACGTTACGGAAGCCCGCCGTCCAGAAGGTCAGCGCGTCGATCAGCGCCTCGCACAGGATGATCTCTTTCGACGCGATGAGCGCCTCCTCGTTCCACACTCCCCGGTGACTGCCGGGAAGGTACAGGTGGAGCGGCGTTCCTTCGCGTAGGCCCGGCGTGATCTTACGCCCGTACATCTCAACCACCGCGCCGGAAGCATTGAAGACCGGGATAACAACAGAGCCGTTGAAGTGCTCATGCCCGCTCTCGCGCAGCACACCCAACGCTTGCAGCCGGCCTCGCATATCAGCGCCGGCGACACGGTTCTTTGCCGGCAGTCGATAACCCAGCGTCCGGTTGGCGAAGCCCAGCTTGAAGCGGTCGATCATCTCCGACGATTTCAGACCGCGCGACTCCAGATACTTCAGCGCCTCCGGCGACTGCTTCAACGCTTCGTTATAGTAGTCCACCACCTGCAACAACAGCACCCGGTCGTCCGCCTCCCGCGCGATCGGCGCGGGCAGTTTCGGCACCGTGCTCTTCTTCACTGGCTTCCACCCCAACGCGTCGCTTTCACGCGTTGGGGACCCTGGCCTGGAGTCGAGTATGCCCGGCGCGGCCTCTAAGGAAAAATGATCGGCTTTTAGCAGCTCGACTGCATGGCGGAAGCTCACGCCCTGGGCGCGCATCACCCAGTCGATGGCTGTGCCGCCCGCGTTGCACGCGCCCAAGCAGTGCCACAGGTTCTTCTTTGGAGTGATGACCAACGACGGATTGCGGTCGTCATGGAAGGGGCACAAGCCTAGCAGGTCTGAGCCATGCCGTTGCAGCTTGATCCCACGCGCCTCGGCCAGCCGCTGGACGGAGACCTCGCGCTTCAGCCGCTCGACCTCATGCTCCGGGATTCGCGCCATTCGCCCTCCTTCGCTAAAAACCCTGTCAAGTGCTTTTTTGTGCTTCCGAACACTTCGTAAAATAACACTCTAAGTGTTACTACGTCCAAGGTTATTCAGGATACCCCTTAAACTGCACCCATGCCGAAGAGAGCCACCATCTCGAAGCCGCCGCTGAACTACGAGGGAGAGACAGTCGGCCAGCGTCTCGCACGTCTGCGGAAGGAGCGTGGGTTTACTCAGGTTGAGTTGGCGGAACAACTCGGCACACGGCAGACTCTCATCACCGCTTACGAGACGGATCGCAGGGCATTGTCGGCGGAGATGGCCGTCCACCTTGCTATAGCCCTGGATGTCAGCACCGACGACTTGTTGCACCCGAACGCGAAGAAGAAGACGGCGAAGAAGCCTAGCCTCAAGATCGTTCGCCGCATGGAACAGATTGAGAAGCTGCCAGAGAGCAAGCAGTCCTTCATCCTGAGTGCGCTAGATTCGATGCTTAGAGGAGCAGCGGCCCGTTAGCTCTCGCTCTCTCATGTGTTTTTTGGACACATGAGAAGAAGACATTCTTCTCATGACCGGCAACCACCCGCAGCGGAGGCGTCGGTCAGGGCCGCACGTTCTTTGTGCGCCGCGCCAGCGGTCGGAGCGCAGCGCAGAGCCTTGACGGGCGCTGAAGCGGAGGGTACTCCCGCCACCGCCGCCCGCCCCTGTGTTTTCAACACGTTCACGTATAGCAACCGCCGCGTTACCGCCAAGCAACCACGGAACGCCAGTTTTTCCTCTTAGCCGCTGATTCCACAAGCGTTCACCCACAGCAACCCGTAAACACCAGCCTTTTCGCGGCTCCCGGCTGTAGTCCGCTCATTCCATGCACGTTCCCGCAGAGGAACTTCAGGTTCCTCTACAGCTCCCATTTGGGGGTGACGTGTCATCCTTCTCCCGATGCCGTAGGCAGCGTGCTTTTGAGGATGTTGGCTTAGCGATACAGTTTGCGGAATAGAAGGTCATCGTCGCTGTCAGCGTCGGCAGGGGCAGGCAGGATGGAGGCCAGCCCATTCTCTACGTCCAACTGGAACGCGGCGGCGATCTTGGCGATGTGAACGCCGAACGCGCCGCGCAACTCGCCCAGCGCGCCGTAGAAGGTCCAACTGGCATAGTGACCGTGATCGTTGGCGAAGTGGATCACCCGGTCACCGTCGGTGCCGACGCACTCTAGGAACTTCCGGCAGGCTGCACGAATCGCCCGCAAGCTCGCGGCCAGCTCGGAACTACCCTCCAGCTTGCCCAGCTCCTCAGTGAGGCAGCGCCGGATTTCTATGACTGACTGGACACAGTGCGAAGGCACTTCCATTTGACCCGGCTCATAGAGCACGCGGCGGTCCTCCAGGAACGCGATTACCCGACGCGCCGCGCTAACCTCAAGGTCGGCAGGCTGCCACGATGCCCCGCCGAACGGAGTCGAGATGCCCGTCAGTCGGTTCGCTATTTCAGAGAACTTCACACACCCTCCCCAGCAAGGCCGCTCCCCGAAAAGGAACCACCTGCGGCTGGAACTCTACTGCGGCATATCGAACCAGCGGTGATCTTCGGCGGTCTTGATGAGGTCGCAGATTCGCAGCTCCTTGCGTTCCTCGCTGCTCCTGCTCTTGCGGCTCACGGCATAGAGGATGTGGTTGAAGAGACCGGCCCCCTCTGGGCCGATGTACTTATTCAGATCGACCTTCTCCGCAGGGACTTGGTATCGCCTGCACAGCTCGTCAATCAGCTCAACCGCATCGTCGCCGTCGATGCCGAGCTGGTAAAAGGTCTTCTCCGGCGTAATGCTGCTCTCGGGTCTGCCGGTCCTCTTGGCGACCAGGGCGATCACTTCCTGTTCGGTTGACATCTCTCAGGCCACCAACAGCAGAGGAACCAGACTATTGTTTCTTGAACTTGGGAGAAAATAACCCCAAAACGGAACCCAGAGGATTGGACAGGGCTTCGATAAAAGAACCGGGAAAGAGGTTTTCCGGACGAAAGGCCCAGTGAAGGGCTATGTAAACAGTATTCTGCAGGAGGAAACTCGTCAGGATAAGGAAGGCCGCTCTCCCCCCGAACAATTGGTCTCTTTGGTTTCCTGCGACGATAAATACCCCAAACCAGACGGCGAAGTTTAAGGTCGCGAGAGCAAATAGTCCTCTCGCAAGCCTGACGCGGATTCGCGTTACAGCCAATAACGGTTGCCACGGAGGACGAACGTGAGGCTGAAATGTAAAACATGCCGCGATGCCATGCAACACGAAGACAGCTACAACAATTCCCCAGTTAGAGGGAAAGCTGAAGCTCCCTCGCAGCGCCGTGACATACCAAGCGAGAGCACAGAACGAACCCAAACACCCGTACCAGAATCCGTATAGCTGTATCAGTCTTCTCAATTCGCATCCTTGCACTTGTAGAGGTCATAGCCAGCAGAAGCGGTATTCGCCAAATTCGCGATTGTCCCCGCTGTCCCGGCAGCCTTCACAATGAGGTCAGAAGCGTCCAACCCGCTTGCCGCTGCCGTCGAAATGGCACTATAGGCCGATGCCAATCCATTTGTGCCCCACAAGATTCCCTTCAGGGGATCAGTAATTGTGGCACCGTTATCGAACGTCACGATACTCTTCCCAGCGGTCAAATTTTGAACAAAATTAAAATTTGCCCCTGCGAGAGTGCCGACTAATTTGGCAGCGTTGTAGCCGGGAACAAAGCCTAACCCGTAATTGATCAACACGTCCGCAGCGCAGGCTGCTTGAGCTTTCGTAATCCCTTTACTTGGGGCAAGTCCAAATACATCAGCGACTGAGCTCATCATAGATGTACTGGCCCTAAATCATAAGCGTGAAGGCGTCGATATTTGTCCGCGTTCACCGCGCTTCGCATAGGACCGTTTCATCAACAATGCTTCGATGGATAAAACAGCTAGTCCGAACATCAGCCCAATCCACTGCTTTTCTAATGTCGCCCAGACGCACAAGACTAAAGCAATGAACAATGCGACACCTTGCCAGAAAGCTGCATAGCCTGCTCGTCGGTTGGATAGCGATTGCCTACCGGCGAGAAACCACAATAAAGAAGCAAGAATGCCGCCAAAAATCCAATGCTGTTGAGCAAATTGCAACCATTCAGTCATGTTCATATCCTTTACCGGAAGTCGCTGTCAGAACGAGACCTCCACGCCAGGTGGTAGTGGCGTCATCTGTCCAGCAGCTTGCCGTCCGAGAGTCCCACACCCTGCATTGGCAGCAGCGTCAAGCGCTGTCGCTGAGATCAAAGCTGGCACCGCCAAATCTCCCGCGGCTTTTTCTCCACCCTGAATGAACGCTGATGTTGGGGACTGAATTACTGTTGAAGTCCCACTAGTCACGGATAGAAATTGGGTATTTCCCACTGATTGACTTGCCATATCCAGCCCCTTAAGAGAGAGGAACTTCAGTGCGGGAAGCACTGTCCACTCAGCCCATGCGTGTTTGAAATTTGTGGCGAGATTGTAAAGGCTAAAAAATTGAACGACCTTACCCGCAGTGGAATTGTTGTACTGAGACAAACATTGCTGCGTTACAGCTTTGCCGTTATTTGGGGCAGAGCTTCCTCCTCCTCCTCCACCGCCGCCACCTGGAATTTGGCCACCTCCTTGAGTTGGTGTAGGGTCCGGACCGGGGGTAGGCGGTCCCGATGGCACGATGACGCAAGTGTTGGGATCAGGGCAACTAGGGGGAGGTGGCGGAGGGTCGCACGGCGGATATTTGCAATCCAGCAGCCCGGTTGGGTCGATGAACGACAAAGGATTGTTCAGCACATAGCTGTAGCGGTTCAGGCTCTGTGGGTTGGTGGGGTCGTAGGAGCCGTCGTAAGGATCGGGAGACATCCAATGTCCCTGAGCCGGAGAGTACTGGCGGAACTGGGCGTGCTCGGTGCTGCTTTCCGGATCCTGTTCCAGTTCCGCGAAGTGGCTGCTGTCCTGGTCGGCATAGGTCTGCTGGACATTCGCTGTATATCCGTCACCGAACGGCAGTGACACATAGGAGGACGCAACCGCGCCGGTGTAATCCGTCCGCATGCGCTCCGTTCCGGTCCAATCTTTATGGTCAAAATATGTATCGCCGTTCCATGCTCGATAGGCAATCTGCTGTCCGTCCCAGAAAATGCGACCCTCGTTACCTGCATTGCTGGGCTGCGGCCAGCTTGAGACCCAACGCCCGGTGTAGTCGAATACATATTCGTAGGTCGAGCCGTTTGCTTGAACCCACGTCCTGCGGTTGAGCGAGTCGTAAACGTACTTGGCCGTGCTTCCGCCGTCCACCGTGATGATTTTCCCCTCCGCGTCGTAGGTATACGTGTGCACGCCATCGTTCGTCATATTGCCGGCGGCATCGTAGGCATATCCGCTCGTCGTTATCTGGTTGGTGCTCTCATTGAACGAAGCGCTGAAGCTACTGCCGCCCTGTAAAGCCGTTTGCCCCCAGCGGTTTCCGTATCGATCGTAGGTGTACGTATAATTTTGCACGGTTCCAGCCTGAACCGTCAAAGAGAGACAGCCTGTTAAATTCATCGTATCCGGTGCTCAAGCACTTGTTGATCACAGTGTCACATGGAGCCTGGACGTTATTTCCTCGCCACCAAAGCGTAAAGCCATAGGGTTGAGTACCGCCAGTGCAAACTGGCTGCGTTGAGCCACCGCATACCCACCCACCCGTGACCCTTCCCGATGCTGTCGTATGTGGAAACAACGTCTAATCCGTTCCCCAACTGATAGCTGGTGGGGCCGTTCGGCCCATTTTGCACGTTGGACACGAGCGTGGCCGGATTGCCACCAATTTGGCCATTAAGTTGGAATGTTTGATTGGTGATCGACGTCATCTCTCCGGCTAAGGAGCGGCCGTAGGAGATGCTTCCGCTGGCGGAATCGGTCTCGTTGGTCAGATTTCCGGCCGAATCGTAGGAAAATGACAGGTAATGGCTGGCCTGGTTCGATGTTCCGCATGTCGATGGGCCGCATTGCCACATGCCGACAACCCGGCCCATTGCGTCATAACTATAAAGTGATCCAGTCCAGGTGCCATTTGTAGTGGAACCGGAGCCTGTTCCTGCGAGGCGCCCTTTCAGATTCGCTGCTGTCTGGCTCCAACAGCAATTCGTGTCATAGCCAAGATTTTTGTTCGATGTAACCCCGTCATCATAGGTCGTGCTCAGGAGCCGGCCGAGGGCGTCATATTGCGATGTTGTGGTCGTCAGGACAGACGGATTCGTCTGATTCGCTTTCGGGCGTTTGCGGGTCACAAGCAGCCCAGTGCTATTGTATGCATAGCTGTAGGTTGTCTGGCCGGATTCCGGTTCTTTCACCAGGATCGGCCTTCCCAACCAATCCGTTTGGAAGACACGAGTTTGTACGCCCTGTGTTACCGTGGTCGTTTGGCTGGCCAAATTATAGGCATAGGTCGTAGCGAATCCCGTGCCTGCGATGTCAAGGCCACAGTTCGTCGGCGACACTCCCTGCAAGGTAGAAGATGAAATCTCGCAAACCGAGGTTAGGCGGCCCAGGCCGTCAATTTGCGAGACGCGAGTGACTCCATTTTCATCCGATACCTGTGTTGCACGTCCGTTATAGGAGTATTTGATCGTCGTGCCATCCGCATGGGCGATTTGGGTGATTCGGCCCAGCGCATCGTAGCTGTAGGTATTGCCGGTGCCAGAACACACCTTTGCGGTGCCCCACCCGCCTCCCTGATAAGGGTAGGACTGAAAGTTCACGCGGCCGTCTGCATCGTAACAGGTATCTTTTTGGTAATAAGGGCTGCTTCCTTGGCCATTTGCCAATGCAGTTCGGCTCGGCCGTCCGTATCCGTCGAGCAATGGCTCAATACCCCCATAGCTATTCGCATTCTGATAGACGTAGACACCGACCTGGTTGGCCGACTCGTGATTATAGTAGGTCTTGCCTACCATATTGCCGCCGCTGTCCAGATTGGTGACCTGCAGCAGAGAATTCATCTCCGTGTACGAGTATTTGCTCTGAGCACCGTTTGGATCGGTTACGCTCATGATCAATCCCGTGTTGGGATCATAGGTGGCTGAACTTGCAAGTGAAACACCGCTTGACGGAGTGGGCGGGGTCAGCCCAGTAGTGTAGACAAATGTGGGATCGTAAGAGTAGGTGGTTGTCCCGTTGGGAGTCACCGAAGTGAGTATCGAGCCGGTATCTTCGTAGGTCGCAGAGGTGCTGATCGCGGCACTTGCACTCGAATATTGAGCGGTTCCGGTCAGATTGCCGCGCTGTCCAGTGACGGCGACATGTTGCGGTACTCCGGAACTAGAGGTGGGTGTCGACCCGTCGTAGCTGTAGGTTGTCTGAGAGGCAAGATTTGCCGAGCCGTCGTAGATCCGATCCGCGGAAAGAAGATTGGCAATCCCGCTCGTGGGGTAGGTCCACACTTCATGCCGCAGAAGGCTCCCACGGGAGGAAGCTCCCCCGAAATCGTAGTCGTACTCGTCCGTCTGCAGTCCATAGGTATTGTACTTCGCCGTGGAGCCGTGTTCCTGAATGCCGTTCAGCGTCTCGTAGGTGTCGGTTTGCGATATGGGTAGCGTAAGCGCGGTCGTAAAGCAGGGCTCGCCGGCCCCGTTGTAGCAAGTCTGCCGATCGAGTATCAGCGTGCCGCTGGCTGTACTTCCCTGGTAGACTTTTCGATCGGTTTCATAGAAGGCGGTCGGGGTTCCCGAGGTCACAAACAGAGAAACGGACTGGTTGGAGAACCCATCGGAGATGGTCGTCTTTCCCTGCCCAGTGCCGGGTATGCTCCGCGTATAGGTCCGCTGGCCGTCCGCTGTGGTCCGGGTAATACCAGTTGGAGTTCCGTCTGCACAATTGATGCCGCCATTTGCCCCTGGGTATGAGTAGGAGATGATTCCTCCTGTCGGCAGAGTTATGGATGCAAGACGTCCTGTGACATTCGCCGGTTTACCAGGGGTTGGCTCATAAGCAAATTTGTAAAACGATCCGTCTGCCAGTGTAATCTTGTCCGGAAGATCTGCGGTGAGGGTTCCAGAGGAGTTGTATTCCCCCACCCCGCTGCAGCCAAATGCCGTCTGCACAGTGTACGTCTTGTAGCTTATTATCGTGCTCGCAGACGGCGGAGTGGTGTTGTTGGGGTTGGCACCATACGTAAGGTAGGAGAACATCTTTGGAGAAGAGGCTGTGCCGCTGCCCGAAATCGTAAGGACTTTGTTACCTGTAGTGTCAGTAAAGTTCCCGCTGCTGTCGAAGCTGATCTGATTACCGTTGGTGTCCGAGACAGAGCCGCTTGTGCTTGTTGGAGCTGTATTGACATAGACGGGCACTGTTAAAGTTGTGCCGTCCCTTGCGATAATATCTGTACCATTCAGTGTGTAACCGGAGCCATCGTTCGCTGAGGTGCTACCGGTTGTGGTCCCAGTGCACGTATCATCGGTATACGTAAACGAGTGATTTACTCCGAACTGGTCATGATACACGTAGCCGAAGTATCGTGGGTCGAGCCCGTTACTCCCGTCCTGAGTACATCTTTTGGTTGTATAGTCATAGCTGAGATACCCTTTGAAGCCCTCGTTAAATAAATAACCGTGGAGGCCAAAGGATGCGTCGGGGCTCCACAATACGGAACCGCCGGAGCTAACAGGGCTCCAAATCAATCCGTCATAGACCAGCGTATATTGAAACGGCAGCCCGCGGCCGGCCTTATTCAGTATCGGAATCGAGAAATGAACATTAAGGCTTCCGCGATCTACAGTATCGAACCCTAGGTTATCGAACGCCCCGAAGTTGTAAAGCCCGGTCGCGACCTGGGACAGAGCAGGCAGAGCACATAAATAGGCAGCAAAAGCGAAAATGATTTTGCGAATCATCACACCGTCCGAAGACTGCAAGATTGTTCATTAATTGACTTGGGCTTGCTTTACGACAATATCCAGTTGCAAAGAGCCGTTTAGATAGCGTTGAATCTCGAAGGGGACCTGCACGCCATTGACAGTCGTGTAGTTGAAGTAGCGGATTTCGATGACGATGGGCGTTAGAGATCCGCTATCGGGTTGGACCGTGTAAGTGAGAACGGCGGGAAGATACGATGTCGGATCGAGGCCGATATCAATCGTGCTGCGCTGCATCAGATCCTTGGTTAAGCTCATCGGCATATTGCTGAACACGAATTGACCTTGCAAGTGACGGTAGCTATCTGGCCGTGAGCCGACTCTACCTATCCCTAAGTCCGTCATGCCGAAAGTGCTCGGAATTAAAGACCGTTGCAGTGAAATCATGGGCACAAACCAAACCACTGGTCTGAGGCAGTTCATGGCATCGCCGCTGTGGGCGACGCCATCAGCCCCGGCCCATTGGCAGTCCATGTCGGGACCAATGTCACCTTGAGATTCCGTCCATAGCCCTTTCTCCGCTAGCGAAAGCTGCATCTGCGCCGATCCGGAAGCCGTGGCGGTCAACGTGGCGGCGCCTGAGTCCTCACTACCGCCGCTGTACCAGGTTGCGCTACCCGACAGCTGCAGTTGCGAGACAGCCTTGCCCGCGGAAAAGACATTGCTGATCTGGCTGAGGATGGCGGAGGCATCAGTTGGGGCCGCATCTGTGCTCTGGCATCGGGCTATCGCTGGGTAGGCAAGCATACTCAGAAGCAGCGCGTATGCTGAAAACGCGTAAACGTCATTCGCCCGAAGCGAACGGGGTGGCAGCAAACGAACTTCCATCTTTCTCTTCTCCAAGGCGCAATGGTGTTTCTTGAACTGCAGGTGAAGAACAGGGGCAGGACAGTCGACAACGCCGTCGAGCCAAAGTTGGTGTCTACTAGTAGTGAAATCGAGATATAGGATAAATTCCCTTTTGCGTAATGAACATTATTTTTGTGACTGTATCGCGTGGATTGCGATGGTTAACTTAGTAGTTATTACCGCGAATATACTAATGGCTTGCAAGAAAATGTGTGACCCTGAAGCTTTGCGCGACTGTGTGAGCCTCATGCAGCTCGCGTCGCACTATGGATATCGTCGCAGGAACGCTGACTTCATAAATCAGTTGTCGGGTGTTATGTCCTACCGCTATCCGAAGGAAGGAGCGACTTGGTCGCTCTGGGGGCAACAAGCTCGGTTTATATCGCCCGAATTGGAAGATGCTTTGGGATCCCATCTGACATGGCCCCGCCATTTCTGATCCACTTGAGAGACCAGGCTCGGTCTATTTCTGCGGAAGCCAGTCCCGGAGGATCGAATATCCTTTGGGCAGCGCCCCTGAACGAATCATAAAGCCGGTCCAGATCGGGAGATCTCGCCATTGGTCGAGAGACCTTCCAGCGCTGTCGGCTCCCAGGATGTAGACCTCGACACCCCGAAGATTGGGAGGGATTGGCCTGACCTTTTCCGTGCCGTCGAGGCGAGTTAATGCGTCCGACGATTCAAGATCAAGGTCAGGCATGTGATGCCGCATGTCCGAAAAGATGATGAGCACTTTCCGGTTGGCGTTTGACGGTTGATCCAAAATCTGGCCGGCCAACATCAACGCGCCGATGACATCTGTGGAGTGGAACCGCGGTTGCAGCGTTTTGCTTCGTACCTTCCAGCCCCCAACCAGCCGAGCCCTGGCCAAGCCCAGGCGCTCGCCGAAATATCCGGGATCATCCGAGACGCGGGCAGACAACAATATATATGGTTGCGCAAAGCTGTGGTCAGTGATGCCGATGACGGTGACGCGCGAACCGGCGGGAACCTTCGCAAGGACCCGGACGACGCCATCAATATTCTTCCGGAACTCGCTCTCACCGTCCGGCCCGGTAACCCCGACGGACTGGGTCAGGTCGATTGCGATGACCATATTGAGATGATCCTCGGCCATCGCTCGGCCGTGAGGGCAAAGTAGGAGACCGAGGGTGAGGACCAGCAGCCTCGTCATTCCGTTGCGGAGGGTATGCGCAAGCATGGAGCGGTAGAAATCCCGATAGAAGCGGGCCGAGAATATCCGCGGCTCGTTCACCCTGTAGGTTACCTCCTGAACAATCTCCGCCATGCGCTTACGAGTGGCGACGAGCGTGGCCTTCATTCCGTCCCAATCCTCCGCTTCGCTTGCATCCATGCGCCACGCTTCGCGGAGGGCGAGCCCAGCGCCTAATTCCATCGCGAAGGCCGCGAGCACCATGGCAATTCGCAGCAGGAGCAAGGTTGAATCGTAAAATGTGTTCTGCGGCGGCGGCGATACAGCCTGTGCGTCATCGATCACGACAGTGGGCGCATTGTTTTGCACTTGCTGGGCCAACAAGTCACCGCGGATCACCGCTAAAAACATGAGACCTGTGAGACCGGCTACGGCAGCTACCGCCGTGAGGGTCTTCACCAGGGACTCCATCCTCTTTTCGTCGAGCAGCCTTTCGACGAGGAAAGGCGTCACGACCGCGATGCCGAGCGAATAGAGCCAGCCCTTCCAGCCAAGGCGAAACGGCTCGAAGGTGAGGATGGTAAAGATGAAGCCCGCTACGATGAGGAGAACGCCGAGCATCCAGGCGTAAAACTTCCGGCGGCGGTTTCGCTGCCGATCGCCTGTCGGCGGAGCGAACCGCATTTTCTGTTCGAGATCGCTCTGCTCCTCGAGCAGCATCGACAGCTCAGCCTTCAGCCGAAGGATTGCTGACTCATTCACAAGCGCGAGACGCTGCTGTTCGAAGGAACAGAACTGTTCCATCTTTTCAACGACGCTCGCTACGCTCTCCTCGCCGAGCTGGCTTCCAATATCTGCAGGTCCGGAAATCATGGCAAATTTCTCCTTTCAATTGGGTAAGAAAAAGGAGCTTGCACGGTGGCAAACTCCTTTTGGGTTGAAAGAGCTAGACGGCTTCGAGCACCTTGCGAGCCTGCTGCAGTTTGGTAAGCTCCCCTTCTTCGGCGAGTTCCTCGCGCATCTCGGCAACTTTCTCTTCCTGCTTGTCGATCTGCTCAAGAACGACATCGACCGGGGTCTTCTTGACCCAGGACTTGCGTTGGTGGCTGTGGTTGCGGCCGGGGCTGTTTTCTGTGCGGTCATAACTCCTCCTTCGGGTTATGGGTTGCTTGTGAAAGAGCTGAGCTCCTACCGAAGCAGAAGCAAGAGACTGCGCACGGTGTAGATCTGGTGTTCGATGCCATCGAGACCGCCGAGGCGGCAGATCGTGCCTTCCTCGAGATCGTCTGCGACGTCGAGAGCCGGGTGAGGAGCTTTGCGTTGATGCCTCCGCCCGGTTGAGTATGCGCCGACGGATTGCCTCGTCGATGTCAGGCGGCTGGGGTTGGGTTCTCGTTTCGGTCATCGGGATGTTCCTCCGTGGTGGTTGTGTTTTGGTTGGGTGATTGGGAGAACGAGCGGCCGCCTCCCCCGCTTCGAGCAGGAGCGCCTGGCCGTCGAGCCAGGCTTCGAGCTTGCGGATGGCTTCGCGCTTTTCCGGCAACTCGATCTGGATATAGCGGTCGTTTACGTCGCGCGACCGCCGCGAAGTGTGGCCGATAATCTCCCGGCGCACCTCCTGGAGCACCCCGGCGAGCATCATGCGGGTGTTGGCGGTGTGCCGGAGGTCATGGAACCGGAAGTGGCGGATACCCGACCGGCGCAGACTGGAGGCCCAGGTGGTCTTGATGATCTTGATGGGGTCGCCCTCATAGGTGAAGACTGGGCCTTGCTGTTTACGATTTGCGAGGCATTTCGTAGAGGCGCATGTGAGCGGAATCTCCCGCGCCTCGCCCTCCGGGGTTTTCGAGTGGCTGACGTGGAGGATGCGATTGTCGAAATCGATGTCTTCCCAGCGCTGGCGGAGGATCTCTCCCCTGCGCATTCCGGTGTGGAGCGCGCAGAGAATGATCCGTCTGCAAATGCTCGGGTGAGGCTGCGAGGAGCAATTGCTCCTCGCGCAGACTCATCACCGGGCGCTTGGTGCGGCGTTCCCGCTCCATGCGCAGCCGTCCCAGGGGATTCGAGGAAAGCAACCTTCCTCGACGCCCCAGTAGAGAATGCGGCGCAGGACGGAGAGATCGCGGTTGACGGTGGCGGCGGTGAGCGACTTCTCGCGATGGCGCTCCTGCCGGTACTTCCGGATCGGCTGACCGGTTGATGTCCAGAAGCGGCATGTCGGAGAAGAACGGCAGGAGATGATTTAGCCGGTCGAGCGAGTGCGGCTTCCCCATGCCGTCGCGATGAAACGTGCAGCGAGTTCTCCGAACGTCATCTTGGGCTTCAACTGCGGCAGCCGATGACGAGCGTCGTTCAACTCATCGTGGAACTGCCGCTCGATGGTTTCGGCCTGACGGCGATTGGATGTGCCGGTGGACTTGTGGTGGCGGACGCCATCGATCCACACGTAGGCCCACCACTTGTTGCCCCGTTTGAAGAGCGCCATGGGTTATCTCCCTCCTTTCTTTTGCTGTTGAAGAATCCATTGAACGACCTGGTTGCGAAAGAAGACGAGCTTGCCTGGGGGCCGGAGCGGAAGTGCGGCAGACCCTGCGGCAGATAGCGATGACGTACGGTCCACGTCGAGCAGCCGATCACGCGGGCGACCTCGCGGATCGAGAGCGGCTCGCCGGGCGTTCGCCTCCGCCTGCGGGTAATGCTGCGGGTAGCTCTGCCCGAGTGACCGTCGGAAACTCCTGAATTTCCGAGGGGTTTGCGCATCCTCGAAACCCGATATGCGCCTCTCTCGCCTCAGTCGTCATCGTTGCTCCTTCCATTTCCAAAACGAACGAATGGCCTCCTGGAACCAATCAGGCAGCTTCGACCAGAGCCACCAGAGCCGGAGAGCAGCAGCCACGACGACCAGAGACCGCTGGACCTCCGGCGTGCGGAAGAGCGCAACAAGCAGACGAGCGAGGCATAGAAGAGCAGGAGGCCGAGGCCCAGCCGGGCGACGAGCGCAAGCAATCGCAAGCTCATCGGGATCTTCGGCTGTGGCGTCGAGAGTTCGCGGCTGCCGCACTTCGAGCAGACCTCCGCGCCGCGCGGGTTCACGTGCTGGCGCGGGCAGAGCTTCACGTCGTAGGTCCGGCCGCAGTGCCCGCAGTAGAGCGGTTCGCCCGCCGTCATCTTTCCGCATTGGTAGCAGTACTTCATCGTGGTTCCGTGAGAAGTGGTTGATGGTTTCGCCCGTGGGCCGGAGCCAGACGGGGGCGAAGAACTTCGTTGACCGCGTCGAGCGTCGCGAACCAGAAGATCTTTTGGGTGATTCCGGCGACGGCTGTACGGATCGATTGCAACCGGCGCTCGGAGTTCACAAGGACGAGTACCCGGAAGCGGCCGGCCCGAACTGCTTCTGGAATTCCCCCGAGAGTGCGAGTTGCAGATAGCTTCCGGCTTTCGCTTCCAGATCGCGAGCGATTCATGCCCGAGGTCCACCTCAAGGAAGCAGGCAACACACCGGGCGGCGTCATGAACTCCAGGTAGCCGTCGGGGATGAGGTTGATTCCGGGAACGACCGGCCCGTGAAAGTTGAGCCAGCGGCGGAAGCTCATCTGGGGAACCGAAATCGTTCCGTACTTCACCGCGCAATAGATGTCGTTCACGGCGAGCTGGTGTCCGACGAAGTAGTCGGCAACGAGAAGCGCATCCCGCGGTCGGCGCGGACCACGCGAGGGAACCCGGCGGCCTGCGCGCCTTTCGGCGACAAGGCATAGAGCGCCTTCCTTCCGCCGCCGAAGCCGAGAAAGAATCTCCGGAGTAGTCCGGCGCGGGTGAGGGCAGCCGTCGTGAATTGGCCCGTGTGGTCGACCCGAAGCCGGCAACGACCTTCGCCTGCTCACGGTCGATGACGCGCATCACCGAGAGTTCCCGCAGCAGATGCAGGTCGCGCTCTTGGAGAATGATCCTGCTCTTCCCCTTTTCTCGTTTTGAGTTCGTCCCATTCATGTAACGCCTCATTGGTTGCCCGTCCCGGTCTTGCCGAGTACCGCGATGTGCATGGTGCGGCGGGTCTGGCTGAGGGCCACACGCTCCGCGTCACCGTCTCATCCAAAATCTGAAACCCAAGCATTACGCCTTGAGTCTCCTGTTTCCTACCCCGCCTCCCCTGCAGGCGGTTCCAGATGGAAGTCACGAGTTTTTTCGAAGAAGTGAAGCATTTGTGGGGAGTATGAGAGCGGCGGCGTCAATATCGGTAACAGAACAGGTGCGCGGCAGCACTAAGCGAAAGAAATGCGCGGAGTTTCACGTCACAAGAAAGAGCTGGACACGCTCTTGGAAGAGAGCCTCAGTAGTTCGTAATGAGGACTTCCTTATAGCGGCGGCCGGCAACTTTCTGCGCGGTGTAGTGGAGGTCAATGTCGCGGATCGTGAAATCCCGAAGAGCTGCGGACCTCCGGAACGTCGTTCAGCGACAGAAGGAACTTGCCTTGCAAGCCCTTCAGCCGTTCCGCCATTTTCGCGAAGTCTTCCGGATCAAGGTTGTAGCGGTAAAGCTTGCGGTCGTAGTACGGAGGGTCAAGGTAGAAGAACGTCGTGGGCCGGTCGTACCGCTTGAGTATCTCCTCATACGGAAGGCATTCGATCTGCACCCGAGCGAGACGCCGGTGCGATTCCTCAACGTCTCCGGAAGGCGTTCAAGATTGAAGCTCGGCGGCTGAGTCACTTGGAGCGTAGTCCAGGTTGCGGACCAGGCCGGCGTAACAGTTCTTGAGGAGATACAAATACCGAGCTGCGCGCTGGATGTCGGTGAGCGCTTCGGGTCGGTATCTTGAGCAATCCGTGCCATGCCCGGCTCACAACCATGAAGCGGAAATAGCGGACCAACTCTTCATAATGCTGCTGACAGACACGGTAGAAGTTCACGATCTCGCCGTCGAGATCGTTCAACACCTCGACCTTCGACGGCTCTTTGCGGAAAAACACCTGCGCGCCTCCGGCAAACGCCTCGACATAAGCCGTATGCTCTGGAAAAAGGGCGATGATGCGCTTGGCGAGGACGCGTTTGCCGCCGATGTAGCTGAGCGGTCCGATCATGTGCTGGTGAGGATGGTTACTTTGCTTCGATCTCGACCTTTTATGGATCGAAGCGTGCAATCATCCTATGCTGCCCAATGGGAAATAAAAGGCGGCAGTTCCTTCGCGTAGGGCATGAAACTCAAGAGGCCGCCTGGATTTCAATGTCCGAGTCTCTGTTGAACTAGAGACAAGAGAATGGTGCCGTTAGTTTCATATACACAGACTCCTGCCGAAATCGCGACTCCAACACCAGTTTCCACCTCGCCAAAAAGATTAGCTTGGAAACGTCAAATTCCCCGTCAATCTCAAAACGAATATTGACGTCGTGATATTGCTCACGGGTCTTGCTTTCTATATACCATCCACGGAGAGAATACATAGAATATCCAGAAAAATACCTCCGGATTTCTGCTTTCGTCTTTCCGAGCTTGTAAGATTCGATTGGCCTCCGGTAACCACTAGCATCGGGGTTGTAGAAGATCGGAAGATGCAGCACCAGTGTTCTCTGCGAATGCTGTTGCTGGTTAATGCTCCCGTCTTCCCGATATGGCATTTCTTCCTCGAACGGGTAAAGGCATTGCAATTGTCTCGGTTAAATCCATTTTCCCTCGCGGCGGGGCGGTGTTCCGTTCACCATTCGCTTGGTTCTGAGCCCGATGGCCGAAATGAAATTTGCTAGGCGGAAGTCTTGAGATTCACATCCGGAAGACCTAGCCGATGCTCATTGGGAGGGCGGCCATCGGAGTCGAGATAAGCCTTCAAATCTCAATCCCCGCATATTCGTGATAGGAGGTCGTGTTGGCTTCTCTGATTAATGATTCGTATCGCAATGCAGGAATGGACAAAGCAATTTAAAACAATTTGCGTACGAGCATCTGCAACACAAGGGAGACGCCCTACCAGATACTTAGAAGATCCTCAATTATCACTCGTCGAGTTTTTCGATGGCAGGTCATCAGGAGAGAATGTATTGTATAGCGTCAGCGGCGCACTCTTCGACAGTGCGAGGTGGAGAGGTGTCTATTGCAATATGGGGAATTGCAAATAGGGTCAAATCGATTCTTAACTTCGTTATAACGACTCAGCGAGCTTGTCGGAATCGATGTACCGCTTTTCCCACGGCTTGTCGCCTCGCTCAGCTGAGTCGGCCCGGGAAGCAAGGCGGCGCCTGACTTCTTCCACTGTGTCATTCAATGGCCTGCACCAACTAATTCTTATTGCCGTAGCCGGATATTTAACTCGAAAATTCTGAACTTCGATTTGGGTCTTGGTTTTGGAAAGAGTGGCGGAGACGATGGCTGATCGGCCCATCTGTAGGTAATGCTCAATTGCGTGCATTAAGAGGGCGTAGGAGGCGCCAGTTCAAGGCCATCCTTCACCCTGAACTCTTCGTACTCCCCTGGGATCCACTTTGGCGCGCCAAAGACAGGCACTCTGATGCCTGTGTCAATGTCAAGATGATAAAGCGCAAGCAACTCAGCCACAGCATGTGCAAGTGTGGTCTTGCCCGAAAGCGGCCACCCGCAGAAGAGAGCCAAGCGCGAAGTTGGAAGTTCCAGTATTCGATCATTCCTTCCCGCTTTGTTCATTTGCGCGCTCCTTGAAAAGCATTGCAGAAGGCTCGATAACTTGTGGCGGACAATCCTCGGAGAGTGACAGGTTGTGGGCCCTGCTCATGTCCCGGTCGTCGCGTATGTCGGAGCACTCCAGAACAAACTGAAAGTATGGAGCATTCCCAATCGCCTTCATCAAGCTATCGAGTTCGCTCCTGGGAAACACTTTTGGATCGAGGAGAAGTCTAAATGCCTCCGCGCCGGCTCCGTGGCCGCCGCTCATTAGCACTACGTCCCCGCCAGATCGGCTCCGAGGCAACTTGGTGACAATCAAAAAATCAGTCTTCAGATGTCCCTTGCGATCTGTACTATGTCGAGGTCTCCATACGCGACCGGATGACGAGATTTTTATTCCGTTCTCTCCCTTTTTGACAAAAGCACCATTCATCGCCCCAGAGCGAACGACAATGGTTTTTTCGTTGCTCATAAAAAAATGGTACGGAATTTCATCAGAGTGAAAGGTCTCGCTAAAGCCAAGCCCCGGCGAATCGGATTTCCAGTAAGGCAGGTAAAGTCTGACATCGTCGCTGCTCACTGGTGAACCAACTGCTACGAGGTTGAAGGCCGGAGGTACTTCCGCCTGACGGGAGTCACCCGGTATCAATTCAGGTACGCTGGGATCCAGTTGGCGGAATGCTGCAATCGCCGCGCTGTCATGAGGAAAGCCAGATTGCCGCCAGTCTTTGGGTTGCGCCGCATTGTTTAGCCCGAGATGGCTCTTCGCAGCACTATAGACGATATCCCCGGGGGGTCTGAGAAGGGCCGTCAATGCCTCTCGACGGTCGTGAGGCAGGCGAGTGCGAAGGCGGAACTCATTGTATTTCGCATAGACGATTCCAGTAAGCCAATGAGGAGTTCCGACCGCAAAGGCTGGCACAAAGTTTTCGCTACTCATACCAACCAATCTCAGCAGCGACTGCTTTGAGCTGGTGATCGGTCGCCGTAGGGCGCTCAGCAGGCGATCAAAATAGTCCGGTTGACTCTCGCGGAGACGGCGCCTCTCAAGACCCTTCTTTGTGTGAATCCCGAGCGGGCAAGTTTCTTGATGACGGCGAAAGAAATCCATTTCTCCCTCTGTCAGTTTGACTTTACCGAGAAGCAGTTCAAACCGATCGCATTCGTTGGTGCGAATTCTTGCGTTCATGTGAAATTCCCTCTTTTGTTTTGCGGATGAGTGTCTCTCTTTCCGCCAGCAGTACTATTTTCCGTCGTTCCGCTTTTAAAGTGCTCTAGATATCCCCAGCTCCACCAAGATGTCCGTAAACTCCCACCCATCGAGAAGCAAATCCGTGATCTTTCTCTGCCGCGGTGTCATGCGTAAACGTAGCATCTCGACTCTTTTGTTACGCTCCAGATTCTGGAGGATACCTAACTGACCAGCGTTCTCATCACCGTGATAGGAGAGATCGTCGATGGATTCCCAGTTTTCATGTTTCCGTTTTTTGATCTCATCTATCGTCTTTCGCTTCGCGATTGTAAATACCCAGGTAGAGAACGAAGCCTTGTTGCGGTCGAATCGTGGGAGTGCCTTTGAAATGTTAAGACGTGAGATTTGCTCGAGATCGTCTACGTTAATGCCATTGAGATTCAATCCGTTTAGAGTCCTGGAAATTGCTGCCCGGATCGATCCCCTATGGGGCTTCATGAGGAGGTCGAACGCATCCTCGTCTCCTTTACGTGCCCGTTGAATCAGGAGATATTGTGCGCGTATTTTTTCGCTCACTTCACGTTTCGCCATCAAACAATCTCGCCTGTATTGTTCTTCGTAAGAACCTGCTGAAAAGAGAAATATATTTCCCAGAATATTGCGAACGACCATTATTTCTAACGCAACCAATCTCTGTAATCTGGCCTTATCCCAAATAAAAAGCCGCTCAAGTTTGAACGGCGTAAGCGATTGACATTGCAGAATTTCTATTTTCTTGACCGTCTGCCCGGAGTTGGTTTGAAGGTCTTGAGAGCTTCCAGCAAATTCCCGACATAGTCCGGTCGACTTCACGCATATCGACGCCTTGTGAGTCCCTCCTTAATTGAATCCCTAGTGGACAACTCTGATGATGTTTAAGAAAAAACAATGCGTCTTCGATGGGGAAAAGCATAAGCATCATCTCAAACCGTTCGCAATCGTCGATGCGGACTTTTTTTTTTGGCATTGTTTGTGCCTCCGACAGCAAATAAGAAGGGGCTCTCCAAATGCCTCTTCTGGCTGCCGGGGAAAACATTCATGAGGTGATACTAATTGCAGAGTATATTTTAAGTCCTTATTTGTCAATTACTTGCATGGAGATGCCAATAGGATAATCCATATGGAACACGCGAAAATTTCGTCCGGCTCCCAAAGATAGGATTATCGTCGTCATGATGGAGAACGACGGATAGCACTTGAGCGTATTTTGTATGACGGAAGGTTGTTCGTCCTTACCGAGCCGGGTGCTCTCAGCTGCCGGATGCGAGGTATTACCTCGCACACAACGTAAGCGCTGGGCTGCGCAGAGTAAAGCCGCCAAGTAAGGCGTCTTATCAGCTCATCTCTCGAAAGACCATCTCAATTGACAAGAAAGAGGGCCGTTCGTCCTTCCCCGAGCACGGGTGCCAAGAACCGAATCCTCGCAAGGATTGTGTCAAGCCACCTTCGCTCCTCAATGGCTCGCACCCCGTCGAACGGCCCCGCTTCACCATACGCTCGACCCCGCCCGATCCAAGGTGGCGATTCCTGCACCGGGAGACGGATTCTTGACTTAGCCGCCACGGGTATCATAATGATAACTGTATGATTCCCAGACACTTACATTCACTCTTCTGGGATACGAACCTTGACACCTTCAAGCCTGCGGGCCCATCCCGACTACACCATCACCGGGTCCTGGAATACGGGGATGAAGCTGCGGTGGCGTGGTTGCGTGGAACGTTCTCCAAAACCGAAATCCGCGGAGTTCTTTCCAGAGAAGGTCGTCTCTCGGAGAAGTCGGCCACGTTCTGGGCACTGGTGTACGGGGTATCCATCCCGCGAGGTAGCGCGCTCAATCGCGCACGCTGACCGTACGTTTCCCAAAAAGGAATATCCCATGGCTAATCACGAAAGCGGGCAGTGGCACCGTCAAGTGATCACTGCCTCAACCGAAACTACCCCTCGCGCCCTGAGAGACGCGGACATCGTCAACCACTTCTACCTAGCTGGCGGGACGGGCCTCGCCCTTCAGGTCGGACATCGGCTATCTCTCGATCTCGACTTCTTTGCTCGCGATCTTTTCGATGAGGAAGTTCTCCTTCAGCGGGTTCAGGCGCTAGCCGGTTTTCCCTGGTGGCAAGAGCTCCGCACTCGCTTCATGCCACCATCCAGGAAACAAAAGTAAGTTTCCTGGGCTATAGCTATCCTCTGCTCTTTCCCGAAGTCCGGTTCATGGACGTTGCCGTCGCCGATCCACGCGATATCGCTTGCATGCAAATAAGCGCGATTGCAAGCCGGGGCACGAAGCGCGATTTCGTGGACCTCTACGTATCAGCTCAACGCTTCGGCCTCACCGAACTTCTAAAACTCTTCGAGCGTAAGTACGCACAGACCCGGTATAACAAGCTTCACATCCTGAAATCGTTCACCTTCTTCGGCGACGCGGAAAAGGACCCCATGCCCAGGATGCTCGTAGACCTTGACTGGGATGCGGTGAAGCAGTTCTTTCTTTACCAAGTACCGCGAATTCTCTGAAGCCCATCGTTCCCATCTGACGCGAGCGAGCGCGACACCCTTTTTGAGCTTCATTCTTTGAAGGTCGTTTTATTTGGAAGAGCGTCTGAGAGACCTCCAAGTTCGAGGTACGCCCCGGTTCGGGCTAGGGAGATCTCAGTCAATTGCATACGGCAGTAAAAAGCAACGGAAGCAAACGAGCGCTGGCCGCGCCACCGCAACAGATTAATTGTGGTGCTGCTATAGTTGTCCGGGAATTCTTGCGTCGTTTAGCGCCGAACCCCACGTTAGCTGATAAGAGAAAGTGTCGCCAGGTTGTCCGCTTTTATTGAAAAAAATCATTCGGCCATCGACGATGCTGTTTTCCTTGGGCCAAGATCTTACCGGTCAGAACAGCACTTCCCCATCTAACTCCTGCCTCTTGATGAGGACGGCCTCCGGCGTGAACAATTCGACGTTGAATGTGGTTCCGCCGGGAGTATGCTTTAAACCGTCGAAAAATGTGTCATAGACACCGTTGCTCCAAGTCAGAGTGCCGCAGTGCGCAGGTCCACAAAAGCGCATGACCGAAGGCAGGCCCACGGGCGAGTGTTCTACCGTCGCATACCAGTTACCGTTCGATGGTGCTTGTGCCGCGTTCTGCTCCGATTGAGTACTTTGGCCGTAGGAAACAGTTGTTAGAGCCGAGGCCGATACACTGCTCTCCTGTGACGTGGCGCTAACCGCTTCGGTTTCCGACTGATCGGCCTGCTGGGTCTGTTGTTTAATCTCGGTGGCGGCGTTGGGATCAGCTGGCGGCGCGATAGCAGCATACTGCGCGGGAGCGGTCTGGCCCTTGGCGGACGGCGGCAGCGGCGGCAATCCGTTGCTGCTAGCCCTGGTTTGCAGTTCATGGAGCCCCTGGTCGATGGTCTCCCGCATATGGTTCTGCATCTCCTGCAGATCATTGAAGGCTACTGTCACGTTGGTGTTCTTTGCGCACTCGTTGCCGCCTTTGCTGGTGAGGACGAGTGCCGGAGCGGCGATCGCGTTCTCAGGAGGCGACGACGGCACTTCGAGGACGTCGCCATCGCTGACTGCGCACTCCTGGCCAGTGGAGGCAACCAGGTCGAGATCGCCACCGGCAACGAAGACGTGCGGTTGGTTGTCGCTCAGCAGCCGGGCAATCCCGCTCGATCCCATATCGATGTCCTGATTCTGCGCATTCTGTTGCGCTTCCGAATTTTCTAGGGCGATCTGGCGCTGCACCTCGTCGGCGATCATCTGTTTCACTTCTGGCGTGATGGGCGCAGCACCGACCAAGGTTCCCGCCTGCTGCCCCCCGCCGGCGGGATCACCCTCGTCTACAGGAGTGACGGTTGCGATCCACGCTCCAGAGTTGTCCGAATAGTTGTTGTCATTCATTCCGAAATAGAGTTCGCCGCTCACCGGCGCGACCATGCTCAACGACTCGCCGACCTCAAACGGCACCCCTGTCGGCCCGATTTTTCCCATCATCGCGCAAGTCAGTTGAGGAATGGCGCGGTTGGGGTCGTTCCAAGGTCGGCATCCCACCTCAAACCCGGCGGGCGATTCCGAAAACCTTGGGTCGCCACCACGGACGTTTATGACACCCTGGGCCGCAATGTTGTACGTCTGGCCTTGTACAACTTGCATGCCGGTATCGGTCCACGTTTGAATAGGGTTCACCGTTACCACAGTGGCTGTCTGAGGCCCTGCGGCAAGCTGCGCCGCGTAGGCTGCTTGCGCCGCATAGGCAGCCTGCAAGTCAGCTGCGATCAGGTAGTCGGTCAGCCAAAAGTCGGCCGAAGGATACACAGCGTATGGAGTGAAGTACGCGCCGTAGTATCCATACCAGGGATTGCCAGCCCAGCCCCACGGATACACGACTGGCACTGTCCACGGGTTATAAACCCACCCGTAGAAGGCGGGCGCAAAATAAGCACCGGGGGCGTACACGTCCAGATATCTGCCGCGGTAGCTGTAGCGTCCATAGAAACGATCGTAGTACCGTCCGTGATCCTAGTAAGTGCGACGAGCATACTCGTGTCCGTGGTACGTATATGGATGCTGCACATAGCCGCGCCCGCCACGCTCGGCGACGATACGGGAATGGTCGGCCCGTTCAACAGAAACGCGGCGATCTCCGTTCAGATTGTGATGAATATCCATCCTGCGTCTGGCATCGTGAATGTCGCTACGCGTTCCGTCGGCGCGGATGCGAACCACATTGCGATTCCCTGTGTACGCTTTCATGGCTGTCTGGCGGTTCTGGAATGCGACCAGGGCCGCGATTCTAGCGGGATAGCTGCCGGGTGTTCGGGCCTGTTTTCTTCACCACCGGAGCCGAACCGGTTGGCTTGGGAACAGGGAAGTGTAGTCCTGCCGGAGGCTTCGCCGGCACCGGAAGCTGGGCAGGCATGGCTTGGACGGTGTGCAGGGCTTCGCCTGGGCGTGCGCCGTGCAGCAAAAATACCCTAGAACCAGGAGGATTCCGGCCAGATAGCCGAAGGATTTCAGTGTGCGAGCGAATGAGTTGTTCAAAACAGTCTCCTTTGAGCTCTTCACGGGACCCGATACCTGGCAACCTTCAGGGAGTAGCTTTGTGACCTTACCACCTTCAAATGCAATCTTGAAAACAGGTTAATAATCGATCTCTTTGCCGCCGCCGAGAGGCTCAATCCTGGTGGGCTGTCCAAACCTTGCGACGACTTGATCCTTGGTCTGACCCATCGCGAGGTTTAGGGCTCCGGGGGAGGAGCATCCACAGGTGGGGGAGGAGGCGCAATGGATGGCATCGCTTTCTTCGGAGTCGAAACCACGGCCTGCTGCTCCCCCGCAGCGGACTCGACAGTAGCCAGTTGCTTTGAATCTCCCGCGGAATCGGCCACTTTGAGCACTTCGGCTACCTTTCTCAGCATCGTATTGGTGTCGGCCGTCGAGCCTCTCGCGAAGGGGAACTTGAGCGTCGCGTAGTATCTTGTATCTGAAATGGGATCACTGAAGAGATAAAATAGGACACCGTCGTCATGAATCTCGATCTTCGTCACCCAGATTTTTTCGCCCGCGACAAAGGTTCGCGAATCCACGAGCGGGACTGAACTGATTCCAGGTATTTTGTGAAGCCACTTATTGGTAAGAATGTCACCCACGCCATGGGAGAGTTTTCCGCCTCTGTAGGTGTTCAGAATCCGGGCCGCGGAGGTGGTGGTATCCATGAGCAGATTGTCCTTTTGGAGCACCAGCACAGCGCCTGCGGTAACAATATCGCTGCCGTCGGCCGTGGTCTTTGTGATGACATATTGTGACTCAAGCTTTTGTTGAAGGCCTGCGCTCTGGGCACTTACAAGCGGTGAGCAAACCGTCATAGCAACTGCAAGAGCCGGTGTACCGATTATCCGGAAAAGGGTCATGTTCCTCCTCCTTTCTGTCTCAAGTCTTGGTAAAAAAGAACCAGATCGCGGGGGTAGCGGCTCGCCTCAGACCTAGAAACGTTGATCCTATGGTTCTGTTGCAGGATCTGTTTTGGGTATCTTCTTGATGAGGGGATTGTGCCCTCCACTCCGAAGAGGGTAGTGGCAATACGACAGCTCCCCCAACCTCTGAGCTTTTCGATTTCACCCCGATCGAGGAACTCTGGCGAAAGAATGCTCCAGAGTCGGATCGATGACTACTGCTCAGTTTCGGTCGTAGCTGCCCAGCGTAAACCCAATGGTGTTCATCGCCAGCAATGCAAATTATCCTTTGACATGTTGGCAGCTGCCGTTCTGTTCCTAATAGACAACGGCCTGCGGCCATGCAGAGTAGGCTCCATGCTAGCCACCGAGTCTCCGCTGAAAAGAGCTGGCGATCAACCACCCAAACATTCACCGCAGACATATGAAAACGGTTTACGCGCATAAAGTCATCAGCATGGCCCGCTATCGGCGACTAAGACACTGATCAGCCCATAACCGAGGAGAACATAAAGTTCTACCGGACCCGACATCCCTAATTGCGTTAAAAGGACACTTGCGCGCCAAATATTCTTAGAGAATGAGCGAACATAGCCAAGGCCGGCTCCTTCCCCGCAGCATAGCGGCCGAGCAAGAGGATAGGCGAAGTGCCGTTCATTGTTGGACTTACTAAGAAATTGCGAAGGAACTCAAAGATTTTGATCGCGTGAGACAACGGCTTCGGCTACCATGCGCAGTATGCACGCTGTCAGCTCATTGACCGGGCAATTACGCCTCTACGCCAATGGGCATCATGAGGCGGCGGATTCCTTATTCCGCGAGATACTTCCGAGACTAGCGAGAAATTGCAATTCGAAAACTCTCAAAAGAGAGATTCGTGGCGCCTGTCACACCTACTGAGCTAATCGACGAGACCTGGCGGCCGGCCTGCGCCAAGGTGGATGGAAGATCGAGAGTCGTGACACTCCTTTTCCATCGTTGGCATCGCGATCCGGAGAACGTGCTGACCGACATGGCCCGCAGGCGGTTGGCTCAACGGCGTGGCAAGGGCGCTGTCCACGTTTCTCTTGACGAAGTCTCGGTAAGCCAACAACCTGGTTCCGCGAAGGCCGAGCAGATCCTGGCTATCAGTATGCTACTTGAGAAACTAGCAAAGGCAGACGCCATGGCGGCCTTTGTCGTCCGGCTGCATTATTTCATCGGATTCAGCTTGGAGGAGATTGCTAAGCAGACGGGATTGAGCCTTCGTCAGGTGCGTCACCGATGGGAAAAAGGGAAACTGTGGCTGGCGGCTCGTCTTGTTCCCCGTTAGCTAGCGCGGAGGGGTTCGGCCTGAAGATCGCGGATGATTGGTGCGGCAAATCGCACCACATCCTTGGGGCGTCGCACGGGGTCAAACGCAAGCGCCGACACAATCAGATCAATCGATTCGACGGCAAGGATTCCAGGGTTCTTCATGAAATGACCGCGCACCTGTTCGGGCAGAACGAGAGTTGCCTCTGGTAACAGCTCCGTCCAGCGCATCCCGGTTAACATTTCCACCACTACTTTTGCCAGACTGTAGATGTCTGTCGAGGCATCGGCATAGCCGATGACCTGCTCCGGGGCCATGTAGTCGAGCGTGCCGGCCACGCGGGAGATTCCGTGGAAGGTTTGTTCGGATGACTCACAATCGCAATCGAGAAGTCAATGAGAACGATTTGCCGTTCGTTGTCGTTGTCAGAACGGACCATTAAATTTTCCGGCTTCAGGTCGCGATGATAGATCGATACTTGATGCAGTTCCGCAAGCGCGTCTGCAATCTGGCCCAGAAAGCGAGCAGTCAGTTTTCGCGGCAGGGCGCCCTGCTCCATCAGTTCGCGCAAGCTGCATCCAGCGATAAACTCCATCACCAAATATGGAGCGCCCGCATCAACGGTGCCATGCCCGATAATCTTTACAATATTGGGGTGTGAGAGCCGCTCCAGCGCCGCTACTTCCTGCTCAAACCGGTGACTAACCCAGGCCTGATCGCCCAACTCACACCGGAATATCTTTATGGCACAGAGCTTTCCGTCTCCCTGCAAATCGCGCGCCCTCGCGACGGTCGCGAATCCTCCTATCGACAGGACGTGCCCGATCTCGTAGCGGTCATCGACGACGGTTCCTATCAGATCTTGGGTCTCCGGCGACAAAGCACTCATGCGCCAGGCCGTCATATCTGGAAGCACTGCTTCCCGCTTGAAACGCTGATGCTTCTTCCATCGAGCGGCAGTGAGGCCGAGCCCTGTGCCACCCGCGCCCATCAGCAGCAATGCCGGCCATGAGAGCCACATCGGCGACAGGACAGTAAGGAACTGTTCCGAAACCGCTGACCATGGACCGGTGGCCAATTGACCCTGCACTTGCAGAGCGTGATGTCCCCAGTGCAATTTGCCGAGGTGAAGATTGAGATTGTTTGTGTACGTCCAGCGGGACTGCTCAGGAAGCAGGCGATACCGTAGCCGCAGAGCATTGCGCCGGTCGAATTGCATAGAGCCGATGTGAGCTACAAGATCGGCACCGTGCGGGATCGCGCCAATCGCATCCGCAAATGTTGCCAAGCCCCGCCCGAGTGAGAATCCTGCGACGAAAACAGAGGGTGAAGGAAAATTGGTCGCAAAACCGTGCGGCGGCGAAAAATGCGCGATGCCTACATCGGTGCCAAACCAGACGGAGCCATCCGAATCGTTCAGAAAGGGGTGGCCAAACACTTCCGGTGGTGACAACCCATCCTCTTCGTCCAGGCGCAACCATTCGCCGGCCTTTACTGCTTCCGGGGTGGCCAGATAGAGTGCGTTCATTCCTCGCCATAGCCAGCCGCGCTGATCTACAGAAAGGAAATGGACCGAATCGTTTGCAACTGTATCGTTCAGCCACTGGGTGTAGTTCTGGATGCCGGGGTGACCCGAACTGGGATTTCCAATCAATGCAAAAGCGGAGGTGTCGTATCCCAACCATACATCTCCGTTCGCCTGAATCCCGATGGAATCTGCAACCAAGACTCAACAAACCATCCTTCGGAGTGATGCGTCCCCAACTGCCGTCCTTGCGATAGAGAAGATCATTTCCATCACAGGCCCATAATGTTCGATGTATGGCGTCATACTCAATGTCCGGTACATTCGCTTTGGGCACGGTTTCGGGGCGGATATCCAGGCGATCTCGATGAACACCCACCTTGCTGATACCTTCTTCCCCCAACCAAATATCTCCATCTGGAGTCTCTGCTAGGCTGAAGTCACTATCACGATTCACTACCCGCGATTTTGCCAGCACGCCACCGCCCGTGCGAAGCTGAGCCACATAATAGCGAGAGGCAGTGAACAGTGTTTCGTGCGGCCCTCCGGTTAAGGCACCCCCTAGGCTGTCCGAGCCGGGAAGTGACTCCCATCTCGTCCGGTTCCCATTTAACTTTTTAATTGTTTCTTTGGACGTTGAATCTGACGCAAAAATGTTGTTGCCAGCACGCAGAATGGAATAGGGGCTTCCTATTCCGTTCTGTTTGTCCCAGTACTCCAGATGGAAAGGGTACATGAATCTGAAAAGCCCGTTTTCCGCTCCGATCCAGATCGTTCCGTCTTTGGCTACCATAGCGGTATCCACGTTCAGGGGGAACCCATTTTGCTCATTCGCGCGATGGAAAGAACCGGGCCGTCCAAACGCCAGATATACCAGCATAAGGATGGAACCGTCGGGAGCTTCCTCCAGATGGTCAGAGCTGTCATATTGGGAGATGCTGGCAGGTATCGGTTTTAGCTGCGAATCTCCAGGACATTGATAACTCGCGAAAGCCTCGGCACGGAACCATAGACATCCAAACCGGTCCCGCAATACCCTCTCCAGCAGCGGACTTCCCGCATGCTGTTGCATATCTGGTCGCTTGTCCGGTCCTTGCCAACCGGCAACTTGCTGGCGCGACAGTTCACACCATCCGCCCGGACACGGAAAGAGTACATTGCCCTGATGGTCCACTGTGAGATGGTTGGCTGATTTTTGCAGTAAGCGCTCCGGTTTCCATGAGCTTCCGCTTTTCGTGAAGCGATAGAGATCGCCAAAAGCGGGTCTCCCAGCGAGTTCGGTGCCCATGGCTGCCAGCATTATCCCAGGAGCGACAACGGCAACACTCAGCCCATCACCCGAGAATATTTTTCCTACGTGCCCTGCATGATATCGGTATAGTCCTCCTTGCCCCGTCCCACCGGACGCATCCGTTCCCTGCGTGGCAATCCAGATGCCGCCTTCACTGTCTTCTGCAAAGCTGTTCGGGGTCTCTTTCGGAAAGCCATAGGTGCGCAATGAGTAGAAACGCTCTCCGTCGAAACAGAGGACATCGTCGATCGTCCCCATCCAGATTGCGGAGCGGCTATCTTGCATCATACTGAAAATGCCGTGTGGGGAGCCGGGCACTGGCAGGATGGGATAGTGCTGCGCGCAGGCTGTTGCGGCCGACACCATCATCACGGAGATCCATTGCCGTGCTTGCCACATAAGGATATTTGCGCAAAATCCGCCGCTCCCCGCCAGTCTATCTTGATCGACGCCGCCTGAGGTCACTTTCGCCTTAAACAACGGCTCGAAATAATTCCAGGCCTCACAGCACTTTTATTGCGAGGTATCTCACCCGGCAGGGAAGAGTGAGGTGTATGCTCAACGTTTTCAGATTTTCCTAGTAACGATCTTTTGTGTGTCACAAGGTCCGCAGAGCGCACTGCTGGTGTTCGGCGCAACCATCCACATGGTGAACGCTACCGCCTTATAGTCGGGGACGTGCTTCCGCACAGGTGATCGGATGGACCATGAGCGCTCGTTAGAGCGAACACACAAGAGTAAGTCGCCCTCGCGGCTTCGTTCAGATCAGGGCCAAGGAAGTGGTAACACGCTCCGCAGCTGACTTGTTGAAGAATGTCGCTTCTATCGCCGCACGAAGGAAGCATCCATGGGAGTCCCGCATATAATTCCCCGAAAAATCCGTTACCCCCAGTAGCGGGCGATGCGAAACTAATGTGCTTAGGCCCTGAAGCACCGAATGTTCGCATCGATCTGCTCTGGGGCTTCCACCTGTTTGCAACGCAGGAAGAACAGCCTTTCGGAATCTATCAAGCGGACTAAACTTCTCCTTACGGCGATGAAGACGCAGAGGCGCTCACGCCGTCACACCCATGTCTGAAAAGCACTCTCACCTAGTCTTTATCTGGGAATACGTTGATGATCCCGACGCGAGCAAGCTACTCCGGCGGGCAGTTGAGCTGATCCTCAGAGATCAGCAAGAGCTATCAGCTATCCCGGATGTTGACAAGGTTCTCGTGATCGCTCTTAATGAGGATATTCATCCGTCGAATACAAACCACACACCACAACAATCATGAATGCCGCACAAGAGAGGCTGAAGGTAGCACTTTACGTTCGCGTTTCGAGCGAAGAGCAAAAGCAAGGCCATACTATCGACTCACAGATTTTAGAGCTGCGCCATTTTGCCGCACAACGTGATTGGCGAGTGATTGAGGTTTATCAAGATGAAGCATGGAGCGGCGCTGCCCTGGCTCGACCAGCCCTCGACCGGCTGCGCGACGATGCCGGGAAAAGTCTTTTCGACGCGGTCTTGATCAACGATGTAGACCGGCTCGCACGCGACGTGACCCATCTGGGAATCATCAGGCGTGACCTCGAACGCTCCGGCGTCAGGGTCGTATTCAGAAAGATACCGTCGGAAAACAGCCCAACCCATAACCTCTTGGTAAATGTCCTGGGTAGTTTCGCCGAGTTCGAACGGGAGATGATTCTGGATCCGCACCGCCGTGGCCGGCGCCACAAGGTGGAGACGAGACAACAGTTCATCGGCTGCATCCCGCCATTTGGCTATACGTATTCACCAGCAGATGCGCCTCAAACGGACGGCAGCCTAACAATCAATGCGGCCGAGGCTGCAGTCGTTCGAGAAATGTACGACTGGGTGGACAAGAAGGGCCTGTCGGCGCGGGATGTTGCGCTCCGCTTGGGAAAGGAAGGGATTCCGCCGCGAAAGCATGGGAGCACGTGGCAGAGATCGAGTGTTCTTCGTATTCTGCGGGGAACGATCTACACAGGAACCTGGTACTACAACAAGCATCAGCTCGGCTATCCAAGGACACTCGTTCCCGGCGGCGAGGAGCGGGCACGTAAGTCGAGCAGCCATCTTCGGCCCCGAGCTGATTGGGTCCCGGTAACATTGCCGGACTCGCTCAAGATCATCTCAACATATCAGTGGAATCGAGTCCAGCAGCAGCTTGAATAGCAATCGAACCTTCTCGCCGCGCAACGCCAAGCATGAGTATCTTTTGTCGGGGTTGGTGCGGTGTGGCGGCTGCCAATCGCGCTATGTCGGTAATCCCTCGCATGGTCGCTTTCAATATCGCTGTATCCGGCGTTGCAAGCGCGTCCCGCTTGTGAATGAGGACGTACTGAACGACACAGTCTGGACTGCGCTTAAGACAGCCCTCGACGATCCCTCGGTGCTGATGAAAGCAATCGAAGGTATCCGGCAACCTGCGGCACCTGATGATCGATCTGTGCTCGTTGAGACAGCCATTGGGACTCTTCGCATGGAAGAGGCCAGGATTTAGAGGCTTATCGACTCAACATTCTGACCCCGGAGCAACTCGCGCGCGAGTTGGAATCCATTGCCAGCAGGCGTACGCTCTTGAAGAGGCAGGAGCGCGAACTGCAGCAACCTCAGCCTGTTTCCGCTCTAAATTCAGTCGAAGACTCTTGCCGAACAATTCGTCGGCGTCTATTACATCTGACGTTTGAGACCAAGCGGGAAATCCTCCGACTGCTCCTGAGGAAGGTCGTCTTTGAGGGTGATCTAGTTAGAATATCCGGGATCATTCCCTTGAAAGTCGACGGTGGGATTGCGACCACCGAAGCACAGCACGGTGAGCGCAATGGCGGCGGGATTGCGGACACAACAATAAGACAAAATGAGCGCAATCGCGCCACCCAGGAGTGTCGTCTCGCCAATTTCGTTCTTATCACCAAAGTGCGGCGCGACAGTCGCGGCAGGTGCGTGACCACGTCCAGATCGTTTGGTGGATAAGGCGGCAATTTCGGAACTGGGCGATCCGTTTGAGCCGGTTCCTTGGCCGACAGTTCGAATTTCGAATCATGTTACGAACTGATCGACGGAGTTTCCAGCCGAAATTCAGAACGTGTTCAGAGGTAATTCACAAGATCGGTATCGGATCAGTCGGTTGGTCGCGGCCTCGCTTATGCCTTCTTGGGGAAAACCTACTTTGCAATGAAGGTTATGTTTCTCGCCGTGCAGGTCTTACCACCTTGAGTCCCTTCGTCCAGTTGCTAAACTTAAGGCACAAGTCGATAAAATTGATCTTTAACAAAGAAACATGAAACCGGAATCCACCGCCTGCTACCTTCGGACTCTTCGCAGGAGAAGTGGCCTGAGCCAGCGTGAGTTGGCGGAAGTTCTCGGATTCCATTCCGAAACCTCGGTATCCCGCCATGAGCGCTCGATCACGATTCCCAATCTCCTAACCGCACTCGGCTATGAGGCCGTCTTCCGCGTGCCGGCCTCTCAAATTTTTCCTGGCCTCTACCATACCGTCGAGGCAGGAATCGAAGAGCGGTTCGCCAAGATGGAGGAAGAACTACAACAGCGCTCCGCTAAAGGTCGAGATGCGACGACGACAGCCCGCAAGCTTGAATTCTTCTGGGAGAGGAAGGAATCCGGCGACTATCTAACCGTCTCGATGCTAGACCTCCAGATTTACGATCGCAGGATATTAGCAATTGATCTTCGGGGACGGCGATTTGGCTATGTAGTGTTTGAAGGACACAAACGATTGTTGGATTACGGTATGGGATCCTACCCAGTCGCTGGGAACAACGAGTTAGTGGCAACAGGCAAAGCGCTTGCTGAAGTCTTGCGACTGTATCCGCCATCTGCGATTGTGGTAAAAGCGGAGCGTTGGGACGCCACGGATGCCACGCCCGGAGCGCGGTCCGTCATGGATGGAATGATCAACGAGGCAAGGTCCCGCTCGATCCCGATCTGCCTCGTCAATCAGGCCGACATCCGACATACCTTTCACGTCCTCGGCTGCGAAACAAAATACGAAATCGCTTCGGTGCTCACCAGGATTTTCCCTGAATTGATCTGGAAGTTGCCGCCAAAACGCGAGATTTGGAAATCGGAGCATCCGCGGATGCCTATGTTCGATGCCATTGCACTGGGATTGGCGTACTGGCAACATCCCAATACGGAAGTCCTACTCCCACCGTATGACCCTGACACATACTGAAGCAGCCTATGAGCTCTTTCGCCGGCCTCTCGGGTGACGTATAGACCAATGATTGCGTCCGTCACATTCCTTGAGAGGCCGACGACAGTGCTTTAATTAGCGTGCATGTTGCGGGTAATGCGAAATGAAACAAAAATGAAATTTCGTGAACATCCAAGAAAGCTCTGCCTTCAGTGTGGAACCGTCCTGCACTTTTCAGAACCACGATACAGTAAAGCGGAAACAAAACATGCGCTCCGCTTTGGGTGTTACCATTCGCTTAGCGATACTTGGCGCGCCCCTGGCCTCCCCAGCCGAAAAGGTGTGAGGGGAGGCTTACAAACCTCTGGACACTACATTCGGATTACCAGTAGTCGGGAACAATCAAGGAAGAGACACTGATGTGTGGGTTGCGCGCCTGACTATAGAGCGCTCAACATGATCACGATCGTGTCAGGACGAGGAACCCGCTGGCCTTTGCTCCAGTTTCCAAATCGGATCATACCCCTGGACCGCCATTCATCAAGCCACTGGCGCAGGTCCTTTTCGATTACGGTTGCGTATTGCATGGACTCTTGATACATATCCCGGTAAGTTGTGGACCTCTTGCGGGTAAGTAGTCGCACTACCGCGGCTCGGGCATTTGCCTTTCGCCTCTCATTGAAACTCCGAAACCGCTGCTCGCGGTAGGTTACCGAGGGCGGGAGAAGAAAGCACTGCGTGCTATTTTCCTCGTCGCGGCGGCGTTGCGCCTGCGCTCGGAGATCGTGCATATACGGGATTGCAACTGCTTCAGTTCTCTTGAATTCCTCTAATCCCTTAAAATCACGTGTTCCATAAACCAGATGGTAGTGAATTGCGTCTCGATCGGGCATCATGATTGGTATTGCGCAGGTATAAGAGAATCTTCCCTCTTGTCGGACCCGGGTGGCATAAACATCCACGAGTTCGTCATCGAGTTCTTCGCCGTGCAGCGACCGTAGGCGATCTACTTCTTCTCCCAGGAGTTCTTCGAATGGTTTACGCGGATCGTCAAGAAACCTCTTTACCCAGGAACTCATGAAATTGATAAGGACCTCGCCTGGATTCATTTGCAGAATCGGCCGGATGCGGTCGATCCGCGCCTCGCTCCATCCCGTAGGGTCGATGAAGAAGAATGGAAAGCTGTTCCTAGATTGCTTCGCAAAATCAACGATGTCTTGCACATGCTCATTGAAATCCCAGGGTCTAGTTACAACTTCAATGTCGTTGATTGCCTGTCCGTATGCTTCAAGCTGTGGATATCTTTCGGGGTCGTTTTCGATTAAGAGAGCGCGAATCCTTTTGCATCTTCCGCGGTTTTTGCAGTCGCGAAATACTGACAGCGCTTTATGGAAAGAGGTGTCGCTTAAGCACTTGTCCCTCGTTTCCCAAGGGCCAGCCATGCAGTCCACGTACACGATCTCGTCGTATCTGCTACCTATGATCGGGGAAAAAGCCTGAAGGTAGCGCTCTAGGATGCGATGCTTAACCTGCGATTGTTCTCGGTCGTAATAGTGCTCGTTGGTCATCAGGAAATGGCGACGAACTCAGTGGGGGAATAGCGAGCCGCAAGAAACTTGCGTTTGTGGAGGTCTGGAACCGACGCGCGTTTTATTTTGGGAAATCCGTCATGTGTCGCTCCATCAAGCATTCTTCCATGCTCTTTCTTGCGGACGCCGCCCCATTGCTTGAAGAAGAAAGGTACCTTTGATTTGATGCATTGGTCCCGAACTGACCGGACCCACTCGCCATCGAGCGGACGTGCACCTGGTCCACTTTCGCCTCCGACGATTACCCACGATATCCCAGAGAGATCGAGCGGGCCGAGATCTTCGAGCAGCGGCTCCACTGAAAGAAATCGAATGGTTGCAGTTGAGCGTTGGAGTTGGACAACTCGCGGTAGACCATGCCTCTTGTTTTCAACACTCACACCCCACCAGATATGGCTCAGCTGCGCGAACTTACAGAGCCGCCCAGCTAGCAATGTGGACAGCCTGCCAGATCTTTTGGTGAGGACCTGAAAAATATGCCAAGGAGCGAGAGCCATTACTTCGCAAACCTGCTCTATATATTCTTCCGGCACACGATCGTGAAACAAGTCGCTCATGGAGTTTACAAAGATCATGCGCGGATCTGACCATCGAAGCGGGTCGGCCAGCCGTTCCGGAACCAACCGGAGATCGAATCCACGCTCGTATGGGTGGCCTGGCACCCCTCTGAAGCGCTCTGCAAAGGTCTCGGCATAGCAGTGCTTACAGCCTGGGCTGATCTTGGAACACCCTCGGACGGGATTCCAGGTTGAATCAGTCCATTCGATGCTTGACTGAGAACTCATCGCATTCTCCGTATAGACCCATGTTACTCATTCGTCTTTGATTCGTTGGGGAATCTTTGTTTCCAAGTTTGGTACCTAGCCGGACGACTTAAATCGCTACGGTATTGCATCGGTCGCGGTTTAAGTTCGTTCTTCCCCGCTGATTTGGGCTTCGATGTCCTTGTTTGCCCTGACTGGAGTCAATGCCGAAGCCGGGTAGTTCCGCGCGCAGCCGCAGCAGGGTGCGGAGTGAAGGGGCACTCACCAGCCCTCCCACTCCCAGATGTAATTTTTCACCCGCTCTGTGGAGCCCCATTGATCCACCGCAGGTCGATCTGTATCCCAGTTCACGAAGCCGCCCCTGATCGCGCTGACAAACAGTCTTGTTTGAACGGGTAACTCGGGGGCCTGAGCCTGCTGCCCGAGCCCCGCCGAGTTCGGCGAGGGTCTCTGACGATTCGTTGAACCAACCTGCGCATGTCAGACTACCGAGGAACTGCCATGATCGCGCGAGGAGTTGGTGGAGCCCAGCGACGGCGGTCACTGCACATGTGAACGACGCAACCTCGTAGTTCTGAATACGGTCGTGCTTGACTCGGTTGTAAGCGTCCCACCACACCCGAACGGTGTGCCGCCAGCCCCTAAAAGGGCGAAGAAATTGGAGGGGAGAGACGAGAAGAAGACTCGTAGCTGACTCTAACTCGAGTCGACACTCGTGCAGCGTCGCGTAGCTCTTCAACGTGTGCCGCCCTGCACCATCGGTAGAGTCGCGGAAGACCGAATCTATCAAGCTGTACGCTTCCATGAGTATTCACAAATTTCGGTGACAAAACTCTTTGGTTCTGCTCAATATACGGAACATAACCCATACATTCAATGAGCTGCTCCTCCAGCGAGTGGAAGTTTGCAACTACAAAATCTCTTGGGTCTTCTCTACGCACAACCCTCCGGTCGAGCAGCGTTCGGCGGCATCAATCTAGGATGAATCATTATTACTTGAATCGAATATGGTCTGGTGCGATAGCCGGAGCAATTCCATTGTCGCAGCGATATCTAGGGATGGGTGGAAGGGGAAAAACGACCATGCAAGACGCTCGCTACCGTGGCAGCTTTTGCCCAGGCACTCTGGCTGTTATCGAGCCTGAGATCGCAATATGATTGAGGCGGCCTTAAGTCCTCGTCGAGTCCGAGTAGATATGAAATCTGAGATAGGGTTATTGGCTCCTTGTAAGGGAACACGTCATCGAGTTCGATTGCGCTCACCGCCGTGGCTGGACCTACATAGGCCGAAAACTCGTTGGAGTTACATCCGATCCCTGTATGGAACCTTGCCCATATCTCTTCCGGCGTACCGGAGGTGATTGACCGCACGGTGGCTTCCCCAACAAGCGCTTTTTGAGGGCTGGAAGAATAGAGCACAGCTTTGCACCCAATCCACTTATCCGAAAACTTCCTTCTGATCTCGATGATCTTGGATCCTGAAAGGATACGCTCCGCATACTGAGGTTTCATGCTGACCAAGAGGTCCCCCCCGAGCGCGTATCCACTCACATTGAATTTCCTCGCCAGCGCTGGAAGTCGATCTAAGGCAGCAAGGCGGACAACCTCATGGGGAGCCGAGCATACTAACTCGTCCTCTCCCGCGCGGTACTGTCTGGAGGACTTGGCTGCCCGTACGAATCCAAAGGATTGAAAAAAACTCGCTCTGGTTTCCCACAAGCTTTCTGGAAGAGTGAAGTGGATCTCCTTCGCGATATGCCTGGTCTCGAAAGTCATTTGGGCAAAGAAGAGCTGTCCAAGATCCATGTCTTGAAAATCACGCTTAATTCTTAGGTGGCAAAATTTCGCGTCCTGTCCCAACTTCAGAATTGCAGCGGCGATTGGCTCATCGCCTTCGTATGCTACCCAGGCAGCTCTCTGAGATGACTTTAAGCCGGGAATAACCTTCTCCCGTAGCCAGCGGTGAATGCTCGGATACATATCTTCGCTGGCACCGACAAGACTCGTGAGAGTTTTGAGCTCGTCTGAGTCACGCCGAGCATCTGCCTCTTCAAGCTTCACGATTCGAAAATTTGCTGCGAGGGGAAATAACGAATTAGACTGTTCATTTTTTCGCTGCTTCAACATTGCCATCATTTCCTCTTAAGAGATGTTTAGGCCAATCTGCAAAAAAGTTCGAAAGCTTAAGATCTTGACTTCCGTAACCCTTCGCCTCCTCCTCCTGCTCTTCCTTAGTCAAATCGGGAGCGTCCTCCGACATCCGGTAAAAAATGAGGTTCGCCATCTTTTCTCCATCCGCCAGGCTAACCGGGACCTGGTGACCTCGTACCTCGAATATGAGAGGCGTCCCCTGCTTCCCGTCCTCCCTGAAAAGACCAAAGTAAGGGTGTACAAAACCCGCGTAGTGAATCCGCATCTCTCCCATCGTTTCGTCGCTGGCACGACAATAGATCGCGATTCCTTTAGGCACATAAAGCTTCTCCTTCGATCTCAATATGTAAAAGATGTCCGGTCTGATATTAAGACGCTGAAGGTGGTCAGCCACTTCGATGTCCCAATAGCCGCAGGGATCGGTCCTTTCGCTCTGCTTCCAGAGAGGCACCGGAATTCCTTCATCATCGGGTGCCTTTGATCGAAATGCTACTCCATGACACGGGGTCCCTCCAGGGTCTCCGATCGTAGCGTGGGACAGATTTACAGTCAGACTTTCATCTTGATGAGCGTCATCCCGAAAAATTGTATTGAATAGCTCTTTCGAACGAATGACCACGTCTTCAGGTTTGCCATAAAAAAACCTGAGTTGAGTCAGAGAACTATTCACTTTAACTTTTACGTTAAAGGTGATCGGGGTGATTTCGAGAAACATGCCCCCCGAGCCTTTCAACAGGCCATCCGGGTCAAATGATTCGTAGGTCGTCATCCCATCCACGATGAGTCTGGCAAGGACGTCTACTCGGCCGATAGAGCTCTTGGCTGTCGCCTGACCATAGATCACTCCTCCGTTTCGCAGGCTGATTTCCAACTTCTCCTGAAGCCTAAAGACGTAGGTCTTTTGCCGCTTAAGCTCATATATGCCATCATTGGATTTTGAAAGACTCTTGGCAAGTCCATTGTGGGTAATGAACCAATCGTACGGACTTTGCGATGGTTTCACAGAGCCTTCGAGCATCTCGAATGCGTCATCAGCTAGCGTAAGGTCCATTGACGAGTGGCCGAGTTTGGGAGCTGGGCCACCGTGGGTGATGTATCCCCCGTCTATAAGTTTTCGCATCTGACGGATATTCAGTGCTCCAGGTGCCCATTCATCCCACGGATATCCCATTCGATGACCTTATGCCTTTCCGCGACGACTGATTCTCGCAATCACCATATTGGGATCGGCCCCCTGAGACAAGAATGTTTTGGCTTTCGTTTCTATGGAAACCTTGAAGCTACTCCTGAATCGGTGGCATCTGAGAGGTTCGAAGTTAAGTATATCTAATTTCGGCGAAGATGAGCGAATAAATAGCGAATATGCGGACTTGTGAAATCATCGAAGCTGGGAAGAGTAGAGGGTGAGCCTAAAACTGATCTCTCATCTGATACCAGAACTTGGATAGGATCAAACTTTTTACAATCAGCGGATTGTGGTGGATTCGCAGAAATTGATTCTGAGAGGTCGGATTGTGCTCATGAAACCTATTTGTGCTCGAATTCTCAGCAATCCGACCGTTGACGCTGACTTCAAAGTGTCGGCCCGCAGAGTCGTCGTCGCCAAAAGCAAAATCCCCAACAGAGAATTCCTGTAGAGAATGCTCTAGGGACATGTCGCTAGGCCTTTAGGTACTGTTCTTAGAGGCTCTAACAGCTACATTTTCATCTACAGTGGACTTTTCGGAAGAGAGTAGACGCCAGTATCTTATTGAAAATAATGGTCGGGGCGGAGGGATTCGAACCCCCGACCCTCTGCTCCCAAAGCAGATGCGCTACCAGACTGCGCTACGCCCCGACTTTATTTGCGGATGGAAACTACGCTGCGTGGAATCTCGCTGCAGATCAAATTGTATCAAGTAGAGCCCGACGAAGCGCGTCCCAGGACTTCAGTCCCAGAACCTCAGAGAGAGTGGGCAAGCCGCGCGATGATCCATACGATGACCAGCGCCGGAATCGCGAAGACTGCCAGCAGCGCCAGCACAATGGCGCAGAGGAAAACATAATCCTTCCAGGTATGTTTGTGCGGCTGACGCAGATGCCGCGTCATCAGCTCGTAGTTGCGACGGTTCGCTTTCCATGCGATATCGAAGGCGTCTCCCAGGATGGGGATTGCGCCGATCAGAACGTCGATCGCGAGATTGACAACCATCCGAAACAACGTGACATACGGCACTCCGCGGAACCACGCTGCGACCACCAGAATGCACGACGCCAGGCCGGCGAGAATGTCGCCCAACCCCGGCACGAGTCCGATAATGCCATCCAAGCCAAAGCGGATCGACGTGCCCGGAATCCGGAACCAGTCGTCAAGAACATGCGCAAGCAGATCGAGATTCTCGTCGGCAAACAAGCGCCGCCCAACGCCGGTCCGCGAGCGCAACGAAGCTGACGCGGGCGGCAGAACTTCGGGTTTGACCGGCTGTGGCATACGCAAAAATCCCCAGGAGTTCCTGAGCCAGCTCCCTTTAAGATGCGCCGTTTGACCAACCCCGCGCCACTCAGAGGACTCCCTCTCAATGCTACAATTCTTAAAGCGTACGGCGGCTATAGTTCAGTGGCAGAACACCGGTCTGTGGCACCGGGTGTCGTGGGTTCGATCCCCACTAGCCGCCCCAATCGGATAAATCCCCTCTCATTCCGGCACTCTCGAATTCCAGTGGCTGCTCAAACCAAGCGCGCAAAGAAAGCCGGCGGAATCTACATCGGCTGTTCGGGTTGGGCCTACGCCAGCTGGAGGCCCGATTTCTATCCGGCCACGGTTCCGGCCAAAAAATTCCTCGAATATTATGCCTCGCGGCTTAACTCGGTCGAGGTGAACTACACCTTCCGCAGCCTCCCCAGCGAAAGCACCATACAGAGCTGGCTCGGAGCTACCGGCGATGGCTTCCGCTTCTCGTTCAAGGCACCCCAACGCATCACCCACCTTTCGCGCCTCAAGAACTGCGGGGATGCTCTCGACGCATTCGTTCGCGCCATCGCACCGGTGCAGGAGGCGAAGCGGCTAGGGCTGATTCTCTTCCAGCTGCCGCCGAATATGAAGGCTGACGCGGAGCGGCTGGCCAACTTCCTGAACGATGCTTCTTCGACAGGTCTGCGCATGGCCTTTGAATTTCGCCACGAATCGTGGTTCGATGACGCAACCTATTCCCTGCTCCGTAAGCACTCGGCCGCGCTCTGCATAGCCGAGAGTGATGAGCTGACCACCCCCGACGTACAGACCGCGCCATACTCATGCTATCGTCTGCGCAAGTCCGACTACGCGGAAAGCGAGCTGCAAACAATCCGCATGAATCTCCGCAAGCGCGCTGCGCAAGGCGATGTTTTCGCCTACTTCAAGCACGAAGACGAGCCAACCGGCGCGCTGCGAGCCACCTCGGTCTTGGAGGGCCTGCGGCGAGTATGAGCGCGAAGCCTATCATCGACGCGGACACGCTGGACGACTCGCTCTCCACTGAGCCATGGCTTAGCGACTTCGTTCCCCGCCGCTTTCTCCGCAACGGACATCTCCAGACCCTCGCGGGAAATTTTCTTCCCCGCAAATGGTCTCTGCCCGAGCCCGAACCGCTGCTGGTCGAGGTCGAGGGCCCGGTTGGCGGGTATGGCCCGTCGCAAGTGCTCTGCGATTGCCACTGGCAGCCGCTCGATGTCAGGCGAGATCGCCTGACCATTGTCATCGTGCATGGTCTGGAAGGTTCGTCGAAATCGCAGTATGTGCTCGGCAACACCTCGCGTGCGCTGGCTGCCGGTCTCAACGTGGTTCGCATGAACATGCGCAGCTGCGGCGGCACCGACCACCTGTCGCCTACCATCTACCATTCCGGACGCTCGGAAGATGTCGCCGCGGTCGTCGCAAAGCTTGCCGAGACTCAAGGCCTCAGGAAGATCGCGCTCGTCGGCTACTCCATGGGCGGCAATCTTGTCCTGAAATATGCGGGAGAGGTCGCGTCTCATCCGCCGCCGCAATTGCAGGTCGTCGCCGGAATTTCTCCGCTCATGGATCTCGCACCCTCGTCCGCCGCTCTGCACAGGCTCCAAAACAGGATGTACGAGCAGCACTTTCTCCGTTCGATGCTGGCCAGGGTGCGCCGCAAGGCTGCGCTCTATCCGAAGCTTTATTCCTGCGAAGACCTCCCGAAGATCCGCAGCATGCGTCTTTTCGATGAACACATCGTCGCGCGCTACGGCAGCTTCCTCAATGCCGACGACTACTACACCACGGTGGCCAGCTCGAAGTTTGCACACGCGTTCAACCTGCCCACGCTCATCGTGCACTCGCTCGACGACCCGTTCATCGTCATGCTGCCCGAGACGCGCGCTGCCCTACTCCAGAATCCGCATGTCACCTACATTGAGACACGTCACGGAGGCCACTGCGCCTTTCTGTCGCCGTCCGCAGACAACGACGGCTACTGGGCGGAGAAAACGCTTCTCGGATTTCTGCTCGCCCACTCGTCGCGGCCCTCGCATGGAAGCTGACTGGTCCGTAGAAATCGGCGCCGATCTTCCGCGGATTCACGTTCCGTGGGAAGGCTTCGTCGACCTGCGCCAGGCTCAGGCGGATCTCAACACCATAGCGGAAGCTGTGCGCTTCCCTCCGCTCGCGCGCGCCCTGGCAACGCTTAACGGCAAAGGCTCGCCGGTGTTCACCGCGAAGAGCGATGTATGGAGCATAACGGGCGAGGAGATCGATCCCGACGAATTCGCGTCGCAGCCCGAAGAAGCATCCGCTGCGGACAGGCCTCCTATATAGATGTCATCGAACGCGATCTGGCGAAGATGGCGTCTTTCGATTTTCACGAGCGCCGCGCAAGGCAGATCGTCGAAGATTTGCGCATGTTCCCGATGCGCAATGGCCGGATCGATCTCGTGATACGCGGTGCGATTGTAGACAACCGCGAGGGCTACGCCATCACACTCTACGCGGCCGGATGCGGCGCCGATACCGCCAGCGCCGCAACAAGCTGGGAATCTGTGCTCGCCGCCGCGGTTCTTGCTTCAACAAAATAAACAGTTCTCGCTACAATAAACGGAGCAGCCGGCCGCAGGTCCCACGCCGGCGCCTCACTCGGGCGAGTAGCTCAATCGGATAGAGCACCGGCCTTCTAAGCCGGGGGTTGTGGGTTCGATTCCCGCCTCGCCCACCATCTGCAACAAGCTTCTCGCGGCTCCGCGTTCATCGCCTTCCCTCGAGGAATCTTGCCAACTCACGGGCATACCGGTTGCGACAAACCCTGGATCCTGGAGATTGACAGGACCTCGGCGTGGCTTGCCGCTGTCGATCCTCCGATTTGAATCAGGTTCGGGATTTTCACCAGTTTCGACGCGCATATCTGCCGTATCTGGGTGCCCGCGCTGCTCACGATGAGCGCCGCGGCCTTGGCTTCCTCCAAGGTCACGCCATCGCCGTACCACACCGAGTTCACAGGGGCCTGCTGTTCTCTGGGTGTTACCAGGTCGACCTTGTCTGCCAGTTGCAGCAGGCGAGATTTGACGACATCGTAATCGAGGTCCTTGGCGACATGGTCGAAGACCTTGATGGTCAGCGCCGAGCGGCGATCCGCAGGTAAAGACTGGATGATCGTGTTGGCTGTCGTCGCGGCGCTGAAGGTTGCCGAAACCTGCTGTGCGCTGGCGTCTTGAGCCACGGCAGGTAACGCGCCGAAGAACTGCTGCATCACCAGGCGCATCTTGCTTTCGGTCTCGCTCACGCCTCGGTCGGTCTGACCCTTCACGTAGTCATCGATATCCTGAATCGCCTTCGCCGTTTTCTGCTCTTGCTTCTGGTCCTGCTCGCGCTCCTGAAAGCTGGCCGACTCCAGCGCCCACAGCATGCCCAGCACCACCCCCGCGATTGGCAGAACCTGCCACACACGGCCCTTCTTTCCCGTGCTGAAGAAGGAGAAAATGCCGGAAATGCCGCTCATCAGAATGCCGCCGTTGTCCAGCAGCCACGCCCCCAGAAGTCCCACGCGCCCTCCACGAACCACCGTTCGAAGCAGGCAACAGCTTAGCATCGGTTGGGGAACGAACTCACGTTACTTAGGGTCGCACGCTCGGCGAGCACAGGGTGTTATCCAACAAGCCCGGCAAAATGGCGGGACAAAGCAATATCCAACATCTTCTTGCGCGAAGCTCAGGAGATAACTTGACAGAGAGAAACCACAATCGGGCACGACACACCTCCGAGGGCAGTTCTAACTACCCAAGGCTCCGCGCTCAAGTAAACAGGAGCGTCCGCGAAACATGAGATGTGGTCAGGAGAGGAGAATTGCTAACTACGCGGCCGCCGGCGCTTTCCGCTCGCGGTCCCAGCTTTTGTACTCTTCGCTGTTTTTGTAGTCCTCGCTCACAGCGCCAAGCAGATAGAAAGTATTCCGTGTCTCGACCACGAGCTCATCCGGATTGACGCTGATAATAGCCGAGGTGTAGATGGATTTCGCGTCCGCGAGCCGATCGTGCCCGAAGACCTTACCGGTAAGAATGTTGCCCGGCTCTAATGCCTGATAGGCTGCGTAGGCTCCGCGCTGCACAACTGCCCAATTTTCGATGGTGACCAATGGCTTTGACATGTGCGTGTCCATCCTTTTGAACCATCTCACTCATTCTGGGATGCTATCGATACAGCTTCTTGCCGGTGCATCTCTTATATAAGAGGAAATTGCAAGTAGGCTTCCAAAACAGTTGCTGAAAACAGACGAGTTAGCGGCGAGCATCCACTCCACGTCGGGAACTTTTTACCGGGCTTCGGCATTTCCCGCCGCATGCCACACAAGAAGAAAATCCCGAACTACCCGATTCCAGCATCAAATGTAACTAGAGAGAGTTGGAGGCAATCATGGCTCACACGATGTCAACTTCAAAAGGGGCAAAGCAGGATCAGGCCAAGACTCCGAACCCGCCACCCGGCAGCGAATCGGCGGAGTCGCAGGATCAACGTACGAATCGAGCATGGCCAGGCAAATCCGAGCCCGGACACATCAGGCCGATCGGCCCTGCTCGCCGCCCGGCTTCACCCAATTCGCCCAAGTCGAATCAGACAACCGGCGGACGCTAGTCCCCCGGGTCAGTGATTCCTTGCATAAATTTGTCATCCCGACAAAAGCGAAGCGACGTAGAGGGACCTGCAGCGCGTCTCTTCGACCACAAATCTTCGCTTCTCGCATGGCATAGCTTCCAGAATCGATAATGGTTTCGGTAGCTCAGTTCCTGACCGGTCGTAGATCGGACTTACTTTAGCTTCCCCAGAACCAGCTTTCCGATAGTGGCAAGCTGCATGTTCGAGGTCCCTTCGTAGATCTTCCCGATCTTCGCATCGCGATAGAACTTTTCGACGGGATAGTCTTTGACGAAGCCATAGCCGCCGTAGATTTCTACCGCCTGGCTGGCCACCCGCTCCGCCACCTGAGAGGCGAAGTACTTGGCCATGGCGGCTTCGCGAACAAAATCCTGCCTCGCCTCTTTCAGCCGTGCCGCGTTGTAGACCAGCAGCCGGGTGGCCTCGATCTCGGTGGCCATCTCCGCCAGCGAGAACTGTACCGCCTGGAATTCTGCAATCGGCTTGCCGAACTGCTTGCGCTCCAGCGCATACTTTGCCGCGCAGTTCCACGCACCCTGTGCGAGCCCAAGCATCTGAGCCCCGATGCCAATCCGCCCTTCGTTCAGCGTCTCGATGGCGATCTTGTATCCTTTACCCTCCTCGCCGAGAAGGTTCGAGGCAGGCACGCGGCATTCATCGAGAATCAGCTCGCATGTGGAGGAAGCGCGAATGCCCAGCTTGTCTTCTTTCTTACCCACCGCAAATCCGGGAAAGCCTTTCTCGACCAGAAAAGCGGTGATGCCCTTGTATCCCGCAGCGGGATCGAGGTTCGCGAAGACGATGAAGAGCTCCGCCTCGCGCGAGTTGCTGATCCACAGCTTCTGCCCCTTCAGAACGTACTCGCCGTCCCGCTTGGTGGCGCGCGTCTGAAGCGCGAACGCGTCCGAGCCTGAGCTGGCTTCACTCAGAGCATAAGCCGCCACCGCGCCGCCCGCGATTCGGGGCAGGTAGTTCTTCTTCTGCTCCGCCGTGCCCCACTTCAGCAGCGCATTCACACACAGCGTGTTCTGCACATCGACCAGCACCCCGACCGCCGGGTCGATCGCAGAAATCTCTTCAACCGCAAGGATGGACTGAAAAAACGTTCCGCCAGAGCCACCATACTCCTCGGGAATCTCAATACCCATCACGCCGAGCGAGAAGAGGTCGGCAATCAGCCCGGGAGAGAAATGCTGCTCCTCATCCATCTGCCGCACCAGCGGGCCGATGGTCTGGCGCGCAAATTCACGCACGGTAGAGCGGAAAAGCTGCTCATCTTCGTTGAGTTGGGTCAGCGGGAGGGGAGCGATCAGAGTATCCAATGCCATGCAAATTCCTCAACGAATGAAAACGCGGGTGGAAAACCGTTGAGTGTAGCACTTTAGCCGGACAGGAAAACAGTGCTGCGGTTCAGGCTTTGCAGCATCTCGCCGGCAACGCCGGCACACCGGGAGCGATCTTTCCCTTACGCCACACGATCGACAGCTTCTCCCGCTCCAGGATCATCTTCGCCTGCCCTCGCGCATGGTTCGCCCAGGGACCGACCGGGTCGAGCTTGAGATACGCCATCCAATGCTTCAGAGCCTTGCGGCGTTCATTTCTGCGTTCGTACGCCAAAGCCAGGTTGTAGTGCGCATCCGCATACTTCGGCACCAGTTGGATCGCCGTACGGTAAGCTGTGACCGCCTCGTCCAGACGCTGCAGCTCGTCGAGCACGTTGCCCAGGTCGAAGAAGGCCAGAGCATATCCGGGATCGGCCTCGGCGGCTTTGCGGTAGAGCTGTTCGGATTTCAGGAACTGGCGCTGGTTATAGAAGATGGTTCCCAGGTTGATGGCGGAGGGAGCGTGCCCTCCATCGAGCTCCAGAATCTCCTCATAGAGATCGATCGCCTCGGACGCCTTCGAGGCTTCTTCACACCGCACCGCCTCGACAAAGAGCGCGGAGATGCGGCTGTTGCGTTGCGCCGCGGAGAGCCTTTCCGGTTCCACTGCGATCAGCTGCTGCTTCTTTCCGTCGAAGTCGAAGACAAACTGCCGCGTGATCGGTTCCATCCACGTTCCCGAATGACCAAAGGCCAGTTGTGAGCCGCTTCGCACCGCGCGCGCCTCGACCAACGGATTTGCCATCCCGGATACTGCCTGCATCGCCTCGACCCCTGCGCGGATGCTTGTTGCCGAGAGGCGCATCGCCTGCAGGTCGCGCAATCGGCGCAACTGGACCAGGTCCTGAAAGCTGTAGCTGTCGGAAAAAGGGAGTAAGCCTGCGCGCTCCCATGCCCGCAAGTGCTTGGGATGGATGCGGAGGATGCGAAGAGCATCTTGACGGCTATATCGGGTCACAATCTGTGTGCTCGCAAAAGGACCGTCGCTCACTTCTGAGCCGATTATCCGAGGCCAGCGCTGCTCACACAAGGGGCCAGCATGAAATTTACGTGGATAAATAGGTACCGAACATGGTGCAACGAAGAAAGAGGAAACGCCAGGCGTTGTTGAGGGTTTCCCGTCGAAGACGGCGTTCGCTCGATGCGTAGTCCCTTGGAGCCGACGACCGGACTTGAACCGGTGACCTGCCGATTACGAATCGGCTGCTCTACCAACTGAGCTACGTCGGCCTTCCTTCTGAATTTTATCGTCAGCGTGACATGCCGTAAAGTTGCAGCGAAGAATTGCGCCGCCTTGCGATTTGCGGAAGAGGCGGGCGCAAAACTTTGCTCGATCCTGGATCCTGCAAACGCTCTCCAAAGAACGAAAAGGCCGCCCGGCAACAGGGCAGCCTTTTCTTTAGGGAGAATAGTTCCAACGGAGGCAAAGCCATCAGAACTTTCTGGCGAAATACTATGTTTGGGGGGGAGGGGTGTCAAGGCAAAATCCAGCGCCTGATAATTCTTTTGAATTCAATCGGTTACCAGGGCCATCGGAAAAGCTCTCTGGAAACGCAGTTTCGCCTTTTGTTCCCGTAAGGCCGCCCCTGCCGCCAGCTCAATTGCTTTTTTTTGAGGCGTTTACTTGCAGAATTGCACTGTATTTAATGCAAATCGACTGCGATCCGATCTTTATTCCAGCTTCAGACTGATGAAATCGTCGTCGTTCAATGTGGAAGGCGGCTTTCCTCGAAGCACGCGATACAGTGCCCGGCCTCCACCGAGAAAGATCCCCAGCAACAGCGCAGACGCGCCCAGAATGCCGGTGAGATACACGATGCCCAGCAGCAGCCGCGCCGTCTTGCGTACCTCGTTGACATAACCTTCGGGACGATTCCACGTGACGGCCACTTCGTCCTTCACATCTGCGAGAAGCTGCTGGGCTTCCTTGCTGGAAAAATTTCCGCTGGTCACGGCGACAAGCGAGCCGCTGCGCTTCACGCCTAAAGCCGCGGCGCTGCTGCTTTGCAGAGAAGACGGCAGCGATCCCTTGAGAATTGTCTCAATGGCCTTCACGCGATCGCCCGCCATTTGCGGTGTCGGATACTCAAGGATCGTCAGCGTACCATTGCCGTCGCGCGACTGATACAGCGCACTCACCGCCTCGGCATCACGGCTGAAATCGATCACGTCAGGAGGCAGAACGCCGCCGGCTTTCGCATACGCGTCGGGGCCGATCGCATAACGGACGCTGCTCTTATCGAGACCTTCCGCGGGAAGATACCGGGGCAGTGAAGGCGGTACGCCCTCAGGACCGGCGTTTTGCGGAAGCGCAGATGCCAGGGCCTTCAACGCTGCACGCTCGTCCGGCCCGATGCGATCCGAGGTCGCATCCACCAGCATCGTGCCCGACCAGAAGACGACGTCGTGGCTATCCGCCGCTGCTTGCTTGCCGATGTCATCGGGACGCATGTCGACTTTGCGATAGAACGTGAATGCACCGTAAGCGCCGGTCGCATCCACAAACCGCATCGCCGTCAGCGCCATCTTGCCGCCGCCGTGGCGATACTCGGCAGACGCATATTGCTTCAATCCATATTCCGTGAGAACCGATGCGTTCGATGGGTCTGCGACCGCCGGGTCGGCGCTGCTCCGCGCAGGAGCAACCGCTGTCCATCCTGCAAAAGCGGAGGGCAGCAACGGAGGAGGTGCCGTTGCGCGCCGGGAGGGAGCGCCTGCTTGCGCCAGCGCGAAGGGCGCAGTCAGCAGGACCCCAAAGCAAAGAACACCGGCCGAGCGAACAGAAAAAACCATTACAAACAGAGACTATCACCGGCACAAAATGGCTGCGCAGGCCGCCAGACTTCTTGTCGTGTGACTAAACCCTATTTCGTCCCGCGAGCTGACGCGTCGGCGATCCGCACTCCGCTCAGGCTGCCGACGTAGCGCGCCACTCCGCGATAAAGCGACTCCGCGATGCGTTCGCGATATTTCGGCTCACGCAGCTCCTCGGCATCGCTAGGATTCGTAAGAAAGGAGATCTCCGCCAGAATCGACGGCATGTTCGCGCCTATCAGCACCACAAACGGCGCCTTCTTCACGCCGCGATCTTTCAACCCGGGATTGCCGTCTTCCAATCCGCTATACAGGCTCTGCTCGACATCGGAAGCAAACTCGCGCGATTCATTGATCTTGTCCTGCAGCGCGATCTTCTTCACCAGGTCCGAAAGCTGGTGGATGGATTCGTCGGAAACCGCATTTTCGCGCGCCGCCGTCTCCAGCGCATCGGCCGAAGTGGTGAAGTTCAGATAGTAGGTTTCGACTCCGCGCGCCGACGCGTCGGGGCTTGAATTCGCATGAATCGAGATGAACAGGTCGGCCTGCGCCTTGTTCGCGATCGCCGTTCGCGTCTCCAATGGGATGAAGGTATCGTCGTCGCGCGTGTAGATCACGTCGGCGCCCAGCTTCTGCTTGAGCAATGCGCCCAGGCGCAGAGCCACGTCCAGCACCACATCTTTTTCCTCGATGCCGCCCGGCCCCAGCGTACCCGAGTCGTGTCCGCCATGGCCGGCATCGATCACGATGCGATTGATCTTCAGGCCCAGCGTCCGCACCAGCGACCGCTGGCCGTCCGCCGTGGGCTGCGCAGCGTGAATTTCGCCGCCGCCAAGATCCACAGGTGGCGCATCGGTCGGCGCTGCGGTGCTGCGTCTCGAATGCGATTTCGGAGTGGCGGCCGGAGCCGGCGGAGCATTCGCCGCGGCCAGCTCGTCGGGCTGCGGCGCGGGAGTGGTGCCGGCCACCGACTGTGCAACCGGCGCGGTGGTCGGATGCTTCGTCGCCCGCACCCGATTCGGTTGATTGCTGAGCGAAGCAACATCGGCCAGCGCCGAAGGATCGCTTTGCGCCGGCTCGCGATCTCCGACAATGCCGTACGCTGGAGGCGCCGGCTTCGAATTTTCCGCAACCCGCGTGCGCGCGGCAGTCTTGTTCGAGGCAGCCGGCAAAGGCGTGCCCAGTTCATCCACCGGAGTCTGCGCCGGCCCGATCCCGATGGTCGGTCTCAGCGCGGCAATGGCTTTTGGTTGTGAGCTCCGCCGCGTCGCGGCTCCGGGCTTTGCAACTGCCGCCGGCGGCGCACTCGCTGTATAAACCGGAGCCGTGCGCGACTTGCGGCCATGCACATCGATAATCAGCCGCGAGGGGTTGGGCAGAAAGAACGCCGAATATTCGCTGACATCGCTGACGTCCAAAACGATGCGCACAACATCATTGGAAAATTGCGCGGCCCGGATCTGCCTCAGAAAACCATCGTCGATCACCTCGACCGATTTGCCGATGAGCTCCGGCGACAGCCGCGCTCCATGCAGGTCGAAGAAGATGCGGTCGGGATCGGGCACGCGCACCGCCTCATACTGCACCTCGTCCTGAAGATCGATCGCAACCCGCGTGTACACCGGCGTCGACCAGTGCCGGATGCCGGTGACCAGGGGCAGCTTGCCCCGCCGCGGCGGCGGTGGCGCATTGAGCACGGCATCGCTCAGGTGCCGCGAATCGACGTCCGGGCGCTCCGCGGCAGGAACCGGTGACGCCGCGGGAGGCGGCAGATCGCTCTCCTCGAGGCCGCGCTTCGGAGGGGAAGGGCTCTTCTCTCCACCCGCACTCGCCGCCGAATGCGATGAAGTGTTCTGTTCCGCCTGCGACTGGATCGCGGCGTCGAGCACCGTGTGATGTCGATTGGTCGGCTCGGCTGGGCGTGGTTTTGAAACCGCCTGCTCGCTCGGCGCGCTCTCAGTTTCCCTCGCCGGTGTCGCGCGCTGCGAAGCGGCTTCACGCGCGGAGCCTCGCTTCTCATGCCGCAGGCTGCTCAACTCCACTCGCGCCTCATTCGCAAGCGGGCTCTGCGGATAGAGCCTGAGAAATTGCTGAAACGTGGCCCGCGCATTTTCGGGGTCGTTCAGGTCGCGCAGATAAATTTCGCCGATGGTGAGCAGTGCGCTGAAACGATACCGGCTGCCCGGATACTCCTTGCGCAGAAACTCATATTGCCCGATCGCATCGCGCAGGGCCTTGTCATCCTGAAAGATGCGTCCCTCTTCGGCCAGCAGATCCGCCACCGCCGTGACCGATGCATCTGCCTTCGACGATCCGGGATCGCTATGGTAGACGGCGCGATACGCATCCATCACGCGGTCGTACTCGCGCCGGGTGCGCTGCCGCTCGGGACGACCCTCCAGCGCCTCGCGCATGCGCTGCGCTTTTTCGAAGGGCGATCGCGCCAGCCCTCCGCGCAGCGGAGCAGCCTGCACCCACGCGCTCGAAAGCATCACCAGGAAAAAGCAACCGGCAATCGGGAGCAGGCGGGAGCGTCCTGCGGAAGCAAAGGGAGCCGGCATAAGGAGACAAGAGACACTCCGATTATAGGTTCACCGCAAAATCCCTATCAATCGGTGGGAACCCAGATCGCAACCTCATGTTGTGTAACTTTGCGACCGAATTCGTGAGTGAGCAACGATGTGCATGCGAGGACGTCCTTCTGACGACCAAAGGGAGGAAGATCCTTAGCGATGCGCGGGTGCCCCACGTCTCGCTTTTGAGACGTGGGACTCATCTCGGCTAGCCGATAAAATCTTCAACCACCTTCGCCGCGCCCTGCAAAGCAGCATCGAGCTGACCCGCATCTTTGCCGCCGGCCTCAGCCATGTCCGGACGCCCGCCGCCCGATCCGCCAACCAGCTTCGCGATCTGCCCGACAACCTTGCCCGCCTGCACCTTGCCGGTAAGGTCCTTGGTCACGCCGACAATCAGCGCAACTTTGCCATCGCCATCCGCGGAGCCCAGAACGACCACACCCGATCCAAGCTTGTTGCGAAGGTTATCAACCAGCGTCCGCATCTGCCCGCGGTCCAGCGCATCCACGCGCTGCGCCAGCACCTTCACGCCCTTCACCTCGACCGCCTGATCGGCCGCCCCCGAGAGCGAGCTCGCAGCGGACTTCATCCGCACCTGATCCAGCTCACGCCGCAGCTTCTTCAGCTCTTCTTCCTGCGCAGTGAGACGCGCGCGCAGTGCATCCGCCGGAGCCAGTTCGGCATTCGATGAGAGCTGGGCTGCAAGCTGCGCGACTTCGAAGCCGCGGCGGAATTCGTTCAGCGCGCCGAGCCCGGTCACCGCCTCCACGCGCCGCACGCCGGAAGATACCGAGCCCTCGCTCACCAGCTTCACCACGCCGATCTCACCGGTCGCGCCGGTGTGCGTGCCTCCGCACAATTCTGTGGAGAAGTCGCCGATCTTCACCACGCGCACCTTCTCGCCATACTTCTCGCCGAAGAGCGCCATCGCGTGATACTCGTTGACGGCAACATCGATGGGCACGTCCACAATGGTCTCAACTTTGGTATTGCCGAGCACCTCTTTGTTGATGATGCTCTCGACATCCTGCAGCTCTTCATCGGCAATCTGCGTGAAGTGCGAGAAGTCGAAGCGCAGCCGATTTGGATCGTTGAGAGAGCCAGCCTGCTTCACGTGCGTCCCCAGCACCTCGCGCAGCGCAGCGTGCAGCAGATGCGTCGCCGTGTGGTTGCGCCGTGTAGCATTGCGGTAATTCGCGTCGACCACCGCGTCAACCTTATCGCCCAGCTTCAGCGGCTGGCGCAGGATGGATTTGTGCGCAAAGACCCCCTGCACCGGCTTGGTGCATCCGCTCACATCGGCCACCACTGAGTTGTGATCGTCGGAATAGAGCCATCCGATATCGCCCACCTGTCCACCCGAGTCGGCATAGAAGCTGGTGTGGTCGAGAACGACTTCCACAGCATCGCCGGCATTGGCGCTCGCGACTCCCTGCCCATCCTTGATGATGGCGAGAACTTCTGCTCCATCAACGCGCAAACGCTGATAGCCTTCGAAGTCTGTCTTCGGCAGCTCACGAAATGCGGGGCTGGCAGAAGACTTCGTGCCGCCCTTCCATGAGGCGCGTGCGCGAGCCTGCTCTTCAGCGCGGGCCGCTTCGAAACCTGTCAGGTCAAGATCGATCTCCGCGTCACGACACGCGTCCTGAATGAAGTCGAGCGGAACGCCGTAGGTTTCGTAGATGTGGAAAGCCACTTTGCCGTCCAGCGTTGGCAAAAGTCTATGTTTGCTCGGAAAATGTTCAAACCATTTCCTGATTGGCGAAAATAGAAGGTCAATTACACGAGAGGTTGGGTTTTCCTTGAAAGCTTGAACTAGATCGTCAAAGAAGGCAACATGAGTGCTCGCGTCGATTGTTCCACCGCGTATGTGCTCTTTCTCGTAGGCTTGCCGAGAGAGCGATAGGTCTTCCCGTAGAGAATCGGAGATGTAAACAGTTTTTACAGCAATAATCTCATCGTTTAATTTCTGCGCGCCTATTTGTAATACCCGCGCAAACTGCCGCTCCTCAGCCTCAACTACCTTCGCAACCCGGTCCGCGCTCTCGTTCAACTCCGGATAAGCACCCGCCATCTCATCGCGCACGGCGTAGACCATGTCGCGCATGAAAGGTTTGTCCTGTCCGAGTTGGCGTCCATGACGAATGCCTCGGCGGAGAATCTTGCGCAGCACGTATCCGCGACCCTCGTTTGCAGGCAGCACACCGTCGGAGATGAGAAATGTAGCGCAACGCGCGTGGTCGGCAATGATGCGCAGCGAGGCATCGGTCGGCGCAGTCCCATCCTTATATATGGTCGATGTCAGCTCGCTCGCTTTTTTTATCAGCGGCATGAACAGATCGGTCTCGAAGTTCGAAATCTTTCCCTGCAGCGCCGCCGCCATGCGGTCGAGCCCCATGCCGGTATCGATCGAAGGCTTGGGCAGCAGGTGCAGCGTGCCCTGCGCGTCGCGATCGAACTGCATGAAGACCAGGTTCCATATCTCTACGTAGCGCGCCTCGTCATGACCAAACGGCTTGTCGACACCCGGCGTCTCCGCAGCCTCGATGCCCATGTCGTAGAAGATTTCGGAACAAGGCCCGCACGGTCCCGTATCGCCCATCTGCCAGAAGTTATCCTTCGAGCCGTACTCGTGAATGCGCTCCGCGGGAACGCCCTGTGCCAGCCACAATTCGTAAGCCTCTTCATCGCGAGGCACACCGTTCTCGCCCTTGAAGATGGTGACGTAGAGCTTGTCCTTGGGCATGCCGAACCACTCCGGCGACGTCACCAGTTCCCAGGCGTAGGCGATGGCGTCCTTCTTGAAGTAATCGCCGAAGCTGAAGTTGCCCAGCATCTCGAAGAAGGTGTGGTGCCGCCGCGTGAAGCCCACGTTCTCAAGGTCGTTGTGCTTGCCGCCGGCGCGCACGCATTTCTGGGAAGTAGTCGCGCGCGCGTAGTCGCGATGCTCCACGCCGAGAAACACATCCTTGAACTGGTTCATCCCTGCATTGGTAAACAGCAGCGTCGGATCATTCGCCGGAACGAGCGAAGAGCTGTGCACGCGACGGTGCCCCTTCGTCTCAAAGAAACGCAGAAAGGTCTCACGAATTTCGGAGCCTGAACAATATTGCATATCCACAAGTTTATAGGAGGACGCTCGGGTGCCCCACATCTCGCTTCTGAGATGTGGGCTTCCGCGAATGACCGGCGAAAACGACCGAAGGGAGCGAAGCAGAAGATACACGCGCGCTGGCGCAGATGCCTGGACGGCCAGTCCCCGGGTGCCCCGCATCTCGCTTTTGAGATGTGGGATTCCGCAGAACTCACCGCGCCTGCTTCAGAGAAGCGCATCGCCAGACAATCGCCCGATCACTCTCCGCCCTCATGCGGCTCGTCGATGGTCTCAAGCACCGCCAGAGTCTCGTCCTCGACATTCCAGCTCTTGAGGATCTTGAAGATCACGCCGGTCGCAAATCCGGCCCGCACCAGCATGCGCATCACCCGCGCCGCCTCTTTCCCATTGGCCGGCTGCTTTACGCCCTTGCGCTCCAGATGCCGCCGTGCCAGCGCCTCTTCGTTCACATCCTGATAAGCAGCTTCGAGCGTCTCTTTGATCAGGTCCGCCTGTACGCCTTTCACCGCCAGGTCCTGACGCACGCGGCGTTTGCCCATGCTGGCGTTTTCCTGGCGAAGCCGGGTGTAGGTCGCAGCGTAGTCGGCGTCGTTGAGATAGCCGTACCCTTTGAGGCGCGCGAGCACCGCATCGATCTTTGCCTGCCCGCTCGGTTCTTTTTCTACCTTGGATCGAAGCCTGCGAGTCAGTTCGGACACGGTGAGCATCCGCCGCCCCAGCGCCTTCACCGCGTACTCGTGCAGAGCGCTCTCGTCGAGCGGATCGGCATTCTTCTTAGCTCGACCGAAGGCCATCGCTCACTTCGTCCACTGGTCGACCCAGTCGTTCACGGTCTGATACCAGAGCTGCGAGTTCTGTGGCTTCTGGATCCAGTGGCCCTCGTCGGGGAAATACAGCATCTTCGAGGGAACACCCATTCGCTGCAATGTGGTAAAGAGCTGATAGCCCTCCGACACATCCAGCCGATAGTCGAGCTGCGAATGCACCACCAGTGTCGGCGTCTTGAAGTTGGTCTCCGCCAGCATCGGCGACCACCGCCGGTAGAGCGCGCGGTTCGTCCACGGAGTGCCCTTGAACTCCCACTCGTTGAACCACAGCTCGTCGGTCGTGCCATACGCCGACTCGGGATTGAACATGCCATCATGCGTCACGATGCAGCGGAAGCGCTGCGTGTGGCCAAGAATCCAGTCCGCCATGTAGCCGCCATAGCTCGCGCCCAGCGCGCACTCCCGCGACTTGTCGACGAAGGAATAATGCAGCTCGGCGTAATCCAGGCCGCGCATCAGGTCGACGTAGGGCCGTCCGCCCCAGTCGCCATTGATGCTGTCGATGAATCCCTGTCCATACCCGGTCGATCCGCGCGGATTGATCATCACCACCACGTATCCGTCCGCGGCAAACATCTCCGCGTTCCACCGAAAGCTCCAGCTATCGCCCCACGCACCCTGCGGTCCACCGTGGATGAGAAACTTCACCGGATACTTCTTCGCGGCATCGAAATTTGGCGGCTTGATGAGAAATCCCTGGACACGCACCCGGCCCAGCGAAGGAAACCAGAACGATTGCATCGCCGGCAGGTCGAGCTGCGCCAGCAGCGCGTCATTCAGATGCGTAAGCGGCTGCTCGGCAAGAACCGCCTGCCCCGCGGCAATGGAAGTCGGCTCGGCATAGCCCCTCTTGGAACGGACGTTTATGGTATCGACAAACTTCAGAACCTTCTCTGTGTCCAGCGATACGACATCGCCTGGCGAGCGCACCGTCGCCTTGGTCGCGATAATTTTCTTCCCGTCCGGAGTGAGATGTAAATCCCCGTATTCTCCCGACTCGGTCAACTCGCGCAGGTCCTTTCCGTCTAGCGTCGTTGAGAAGATCGGTTCCTCGCCTGCGTCGCCCGCGGCAAAATAAATCTTCTTCGAATCGGGCGACCACACGAACTCATCCACCCAGCGATCGAAATTCGGCAGCGGCTCTTTGATCTGCTTCATCGTTCGGTCATAGATCGCCAGCCGAAAGCGATCGCTCTCATACCGCGCCCGCGCCTGCGAGCGCCACGCGATGTATTTGCCATCGGGAGAATATGCCGGAGAATGATCTCCGCCCGCAGCCGTGGAGATTTTTACCGGCTTTGCATTCGGTTCATCGAGCGCGAGAGTAAAGATGTCCGAGTTGGTGCTGATCGCCGGCACCGGATCGAGGTCTTCCTCGAACGCAATTTCCTTACTGTCCGGCGAAAAGGCATAGCCATCCGGGCCGCCCAGCGAGAATGGCGGAACATCATGCTCGTCGCCGGGAGTCAGATCGCGCGCAACCGGATGATTGTCCGCGCCATCTGCGCTCACCAGAAACAGGTGGCTGCGCTTGTCTCCCGTGAATGCATTCCAGTGCCGGTAAAGCAGGTGCGTAAAAATCTGCGCCTTCACCTTCGATTGCGCCTTCTCCTCATCCGCGTCTTATTGCAACCGTCATCGTTACAATCCGGATAGACCGAGGAGACAAAAAGAATCTGCTTGCTGTCCGGCGACCACATCGCGCCGTCCGCCTCCGTGCTCAGCGAGGTAAGCCGGTGAGGCTCGCCGATGGTGCCTTGCGCCGAATCGAAGTCCGCGAGCCATATCTGCTGGCCGCCTTCGCGCGCACTCTGGAAGAGAATCTGCTTTCCGTCGGGAGCAAAACGGCCGCGGCTCTCTCCCGTCAGCCACGCTGTCAATGCGTGCGCGTCCCCGCCCGCCGTGGACACAATCCACAGATGAGAGGTCCGCGTGTTTTTCGCGAGATCCACATCGGTAGCCGAGTACATCACCCAGCGGCCGTCGGGCGAGACTGCTGTATCGCCCAGCCGGCGCATCTTCATCATGTCTTCGAAGGTCATCGGCCGGCGCGGACCCGGCTGCGCCGCAGCGGCCGCGCCCGACAAGGCTCCCGTCAATAGAAGAGCGGCAGCAAGCCGGCTCCCCATCAATCTTGTTCTCAATCTCGGCATCATTTATGTGGGACAGACACTTTTCGCGCGGCTGTCCTCTCCGTGGCAATCTCACTTCGCCCCCTCATGGTACTCAAGAGCGGAGAAATTTGCGCACTCACGTTCGTAATTGTGCAGCAGCTTCGCGCGAACCGGTTCCGGCAGAAGATATCAACTATGACCGGCCGCGGAGGCCTCATGGTCGCTCTGCGACGGCTCAATCGGAATCTCGATGACCACCGCCGCCCCATTCGGCTGCAGGTTCAACGCGGACATGTCTCCGCCCTGTTCGCGGATGATCGAATAGCAGAGGCTCAGCGCCAATCCCGGGCCTTCGCCGGGCGGTTTGACGGTAAAAAAAGGATCGAAGACTTTATCCGGATTTGGAAATCCAGCACCGCTGTTTGAGATCACAATCCGAATGCGATTCCCGGTTCGCATCGATTCAATGCGTATCCGTTTTTCCCCACTGGCTTGCGCATCCCCTGCCGAGGCCGCGGCATTGTCGAGCATCTGCAGCAGCACCTGTCGCATCTGGTCGCCGTTCGCATAAATGCGCGGCAATCCCTCGGCAGCCACAACATCGAACCGGATTCCTCTGCGCCCATACTCGCCTCGGCGCAGCGATTCCACATCGCCCAGCAGCTCCGGCACCCCGATTGCGGAAATCGGACTGGGTGACGGCTTCCAGAAGCGCGCCAGGCTCTCAATGATCTGCTTCATCCTCTGGGATTCGCTGCGGATGATCCCGGCATTGCTCCGTGTTTTCTCTTCTGACGCGCTCTCCTGGATCAATTCGGCATAGCCCATCACCACGGTGAGCGGATTATTCAGCTCGTGAGCTACGCCGCCGGCCAGCCGCCCGATCCCGGCCAGTTTTTCCGATCGCGTGATGCGCCTCAGCAAAATGCCGCTTTCCCGCGCCGCCGCCACTCGCGCCACAAGCAGCTCCAGAGGAAGCATGTCCTCCGGCAGGATCGGCTCTTCGCTCTTCCTGGGTCCGGCCAGCATCAGAATTCCCTGCAGATCGCCGGATCGTGTGGTGATGGGAATGGTGTATGCGCTGGTAAAGTTCTGCAGCTCCAGCTCGCTTCCCGGTCGTGCCCATGGCCGAAGATCGATGCTCGCCACCGCTTCCGAGCGGAAAACAGCTTGTTGCGACTTCAGCCGCGACCGCTCTGTCTCCTCAGCCAAGAGCCGTTTCCCGAGAGTATTAAGCTCCGCCGACAGGGCCGCATCGATTCCGGAGCTTGCCGCGACGCGAAGATTTCCTTCCACATCCAGCAGGAGGATGACCGACTGTCGAAAGCGCCCACCGGCCGAGATCGTATTGCAAACCTCGCTATATTGAATGCCGAAATCATGGTGCGGCTCAACCGAGAGATCGAGCTTCGAGTACTGCTCCATTTCCGCGCGCGCCTGACGATCGCGGCGCTGGGCGGCCTCATTTTCCCTGCCTTCGTCCTCGAGAACCAGAACGATCATGCCGACTGCGGTGATGACCTTGGTCAGATTGAGCATCCGGATCGCCGGAGTCCAGAAACTGTCCGTTGTCGGCATCAGCGACTCCATCACCAGCGGCAGGCTCCATACGAAGAATCCGGATGCGGTGAAAAGGACGCCCGGACTGAGGCGCCGGTAGGTCGCAAGCACCAGCAACGCAGTCACGATGCTGATCCCGCTGTGCGCCAGGCGCAGCACAAGGTCATTGTTGCCGGTGTACGCGAAATAGATGCACGGCAGACCGATGGCGATCGACCAGAGCACCGTGAACCAGATCGGCAGCAGGTGCCGGCGGCGGCTCCAGTCAATCGCCACCGCAACTGTAACCACCACCGCCAGCAGATTCAGAAGATGCAGGAGCCTGCCCGGCGAAGCATCGAGCGCAGTCGATAGAGCTAAGAACAACAGCGGCACTGAAAACGGAATAACGTAAGAGATCCTGATACGCCTGCCGAACGCCGCCGGAGACAGAGAGCCCAGAAACATGACCGCCGCCAGCATCATGCTGGCATCCGAGATCGCTTTGCCGGCGCCGCCTTCTCCGGTGTCGCTGGCCAGGATAGCCAGACGCACCGTCGCCAGCGTCCAGCCGATAAGCCAGAGCAGCCGACGCTGCGTGCGGCAGCGCGCATAAAGCGCTGCAAACACAGCCACCAGCAGGGCGAGCAACATCAGTGTCGGAACCCGATAATAGTCGTTCATGGAATCGGGAAATCTCAAGTGTACTGCAGCATTAATTACGGAACCGTCATCAGCAGATTGGCGAGCGCACAGAACGGTAACCAATCCTAGCGCCGAAACGCTTTCCCCTCAACCGCGGCCTTTTTCCCGCTTATCCGTCTATCTAAGGAAATGGAATAAGATCAGAGTTGAGGAGCCTCGCATGTCCGCTTCCGTTTCTCTTCACATGCGGCGGCTGGTTGTCATTGCGTCCAGCTGCTTTTTGGGCGCTGTCCTGGCGATGGGAACATCGCCCGCGTCTGCCCAGGTCTCGTATACCTCCATGCCTCTCGACTCGGGCTTTGGCGCACTGGATACCTCCGCTCCGCCCATCCCCGCCCAGCAGATCATCGATGAGTTCACCGCCAAGGAAAGCGTCTTTCGCCAGGCCATGGCGAACTACACCTACGAACGCAGCGTCAAAGTGGAGACCATCGACGATGACGGCAAGGTAGACGGCCAGTATTACCAGGTAACGGACATCTCCTTCGATCCCGACGGCAAGCGGTTCGAGCATGTGGTCCTGGCTCCAGCCAGCACTCTGGAGCGCATTATGATGAGCCCGGCAGACTTCCAGGACATCGAGCAGCGGCTACCCTTCGTGCTCACCAAAGAAGATGCGGGCCAATACGATCTGACCTACGTCGGCAAGCAGAAGGTCGATGAAGTCGAAACCTATGTGTTCGACGTGCGGCCCAAGGTCATCGAAAAGAACAAGCGGTACTTCCAGGGCCGCATCTGGGTCGATCAGCACGACCTGCAGATCGTCGTCACCAACGGCAAGAATGTTCCGGACGACACCCGCAAGGGGCACGAAGATCTGTCCCCGCCCTTCACCACTTACCGCCAGCAGATCGACGGCAAGTACTGGTTCCCGGTCTATACGAAAGGCGAAGGCATCCTGCACTTCTCGGCGGGCAGCGGCTACCTGAGCCAGGATGTGCACATCCGCGAAGTCCTGAAATACACCAACTACAAGAAGTTCAGCTCGACCATTCGAGTGCTCTTCCAGGGTCAGGACATCGGCAACGGTAGCGGCAACGGCCAGCAACCCGCGCAGCAGCCGCCCCAGCAGGCTCCGCAGCCCACAAAACCGCAGTAGTCGGCCACAAACCGTGCTCACCCATCTCAATGTTGAGATCGGTGAGCACGTCGCGGGAAGAAGGCGCAAAGGGCGTCCGTTCGGGACGGCCAATCCGAGTAGTGTCAAAATGTCCGATCATGCGCATAGGCGCCCTACATCTCGTGTTTGAGACGTGGGATCAGGGGATGATCGGGTGCCCCGTTCTTCTGGCGAAAGGGCGGCTGCCGCCTGGTCCTAGTAGTAGAGGTACTTCCGCCACTTCTGGTCGGAGTGGCCGATCATGCGCATGATGTGCCGGCTGGTGTGCAGCGAGAACGGACGCGGCTCGCGCAGCAGCTTCATCTCCTGCAGCTCATGCAGGAGCTGGTTGCCCTTGCGCCGGTTGCAGGAGTGGCAGCAGGCGACAAGATTTTCCCAGGTCGACAATCCGCCGCGGGAGCGCGGCTGCACGTGGTCGAGCGTAAGCTCCGAGGAATGCAGCACGATGCCGCAGTACTGGCAGGTATTCCGGTCGCGCAGCAGAATGTTCTTGCGCGACAGGGCGCGCGTCTGGTGCGGAATGCGCCGGTATTCAAGCAGGCGAATTACGGAAGGCATGGGCATGCGCACCCGTGCGGCATGCAGGATCGCGCCCTGCTCCTCTTCGGTGCGGGCCACGCCCTTGAGCACCAGCACCAGGGCGCGCCGGGCGCCGCAGATGTTGATGGGCTCATAGGAGGCATTGAGGACCAGCACCGGCGTCTGCATGGCGGAGTTGAAGCGGACCCGCGGCTCGCCCGTCTCTGCATCGCAGGCGCCGGGATCGTGCGCTGCCCGGCTCTCGGCGTGCGGCAGCGTGTGACATTTGGCGAGCGATTTTTGCTTGCGAGCGTGAATCATTGCTTTTCCGAGCGACATCCTCTCCCCCGTTTTTCCGTTGCAGACCGTTGCTTCTCAGCCGTTACAACCCCGTCGTTGCTGCCCGTCATTACTGAACTGCCCCACCCCACAATGCGACGTCCTGGCTCATATCAGTCTCATCGGCCGGCCGCGAAGCCGCATCCTGGAACTCATACCGCACCACAGTGTCATAGCGCTGCGCGCGTGCCGCGGTCGCCACCCAGACCGAAGCCGCTCCCGCCCGCCTGAGCACCGAGGAGCAGGCCCGGGCCGTCGCGCCCGTGGTGTAGATATCGTCGACCAGCAGCACGTCCTTGCCTCGCACCGCGTCTGCATTCGAGACAAAAAAAGCGCCGCGCAGATTGCGCCGGCGCTCAGACAGGCTCAAGCCCGCCTGGCTTTGGGTCGCTCGACTCCGCTGCAGGACTCTTGCAGCGAGCTGGCCCCTCCACTCCGGCCTCAATGTACGCATCGCGCGCACCGTAGCACTCGCCAGCAACTCAGCCTGGTTGAAGCCGCGCTGTCTTTTGCGCACCCGGAAGAGCGGCACAGGAACCACCAGCGGCTGCAGCGGCAGATCGGCATGAAGCGCCAGCCGCCTCGCCACGGCATCGCCAAGCCGGGCCGCGATCGGCTCCAGCCCGTCGTATTTGAGCAGGTGCAGCAGTGGACGCATCGCGCCGCTGTAAGGCCCACAGGCAACGGCCCGCACGAATGCCGGAGGCGACACCCTGCAGGGCCGGCACTGCGTCTCGCCCTGGGTCTCGCTCTGGCCTGGGGAAGACTCGCCAAAGTCGGAAATACCAAGACTCTCGCCGCAACGGGAGCAAAGAGGTCCAGATTGTAAGGGAAGATTTTTCCAGCAGGAATCGCAGACAGGAACGCGGGAGTAGCCGCAGAGAGGGTCGCCGCAAACTCGGCAGTCGGCGGGGAAAAGCACGGAAGTTACGCTGTGCAGGAGACTTTGTGCGCCCAGCGGACTTCGCAGCACGCGAACCACTGCTCGCCAGGCATTGGTCTGGTTTTGGGGAAAATCCATCGTCAGCCGGTCACTTTGACTGCTGAAGGCGCACCTCACTCGCGGGCAAGCATGGCTGAACGCCAGAACTCGCCATTGCCTGTGAGTATACGATGATCGGCTGCATCCTTCCAGTGGCAACTCGGTTACAGATCAAGGGTGGGATTAGCAAACGCCAGGCGAAGTGACCAAAGGGAGCGAAGCAGGAACCGGACGCGCGCCAGCGCAGATGCCCGGACGGCAAGTCCCCCGGGTGCCCCACATCTCGATTTTGAGATGTGGGCTCTCCACCTAGGCGGCGGCCTTCCCCGTCAGGGTAGCGAAGACACCCACCACGACCAGAATCGATCCCACAACCTGCAGCCCGGTCAACTGCTCGCCGGCCAGCCACGCGCCGAGCGCCAGCGCCACTACTGGATTCACATAGGCGTAGCTCGCGACCCGCCCCACAGGCTCATGCCCCAGCAGCCAGACGTAGGCCGTAAACGCTACGATCGAAGCCGCAACGATCAGATAGGTCATCGATACGACGATGCGAGAGCTCAACACGGCGTGCGCGCCTGGCAAGTGGTGAATTTCACCGGAGGCGACGGCGATCAGGAAGAGCATCAGGCCGCCGGTCGTCATCTGCCAGCCCGCGCTCACGACCCGCGAGGCAGGCAGAGCGAGCTTGCGCGAAAGCAGCGTCCCTCCCGACCAGAAGAGCGTGCCGGCAAGGGCTACCAACATCCCCAGGGACGAGCCCAGAGCGCCTGACCGCGTCGACTGCCAGGTGAGCACCACCACGCCGAGAAAGCCGAGCATGATCCCGGCCAGCGATTTGCCGGTAATGCGCTGCGTGCGCAGGAGAAGAACCTCCCCGGCGAAGATCCAGACCGGAATCGTGGCTGAGATGACCGATGCGATGCCCGAAGAGATCCGCTGCTCCGCCCAGAAAAGGCAGGCGTAATCGCCGGTGAACATGACCAGGCCCAGCAGCGCGGCGCTCAGCCACTGCTGCCGGGTAATGGAGTGGCCGTCGCGGGACTTCTGCGAGGCAATCATGGCGAAAGCCAGCAATAGCAGCCCGGCGACAAAGAAGCGAAAGCTCGCAGCCGCGAACGGCGGCACCACGGCCACCACTTCCCGGATGCCGAGAAACGACCCGCCCCACAGGAAGTAAATCGCGGAATAAGCCAGAAGCCGGCGCGCCTTCATGCCCCGAGAGTAGCGCACACGTCAAGATGCTCGACGCAGCAGCGCTTCTGCATCGGCGACCCGCGCTGTTACACTCACCCTTCCCCCGTTGCGCCGCGGCGACACGCGCGCTAGCCCGGAACGCAAGCCAGGATTCGATGGAGGTCCGTTTGTCTGCCCAGCCCGACTTTCAACCGTTTGTTCCCGCAACCGAATCGCGGCCCGAGTTCACCGTCCGCGCCATCCTGCTGGGCTGCATCTTCGGCTTTCTCTTCGGAGCGGTCACCGTCTACGTCGGCCTGCGCGCCGGGCTCACCGTCGCCGCCTCCATCCCCATCTCCGTGCTCTCCATCAGCGTCCTGCGCGCGCTCGGCCGCGCCTCGATCCTCGAAAACAATATCGTCCAGACCACCGGCAACGCCGGCCAGTCCATCGCCGCGGGCGTCATCTTCACCCTGCCGGCTCTGATCTTCCTCGGCTTCGACCTCGAATACTCACGCATCTTCATCCTCGCCCTGTTAGGCGGCTGGCTGGGCGTCCTCTTCATGATCCCCCTCCGCCGCCAGCTCATCGTCGAAGAACACGGCAACCTCACCTATCCCGAAGGCACAGCCTGCGCCGATGTGCTCATCGCAGGCGAGCGCGGGGGCTCCTTCGCCAGCCGCGTCTTCTTCGGACTGGGGATCGGCGCCGTCTACACCCTCTTTCAGAACGAAAACCTGCTCGGCGCATGGCCCGGCACGCCCAACTACGAGCCGAAGTGGCTTCCCGGCTCGGCCGTACGAGCCGACGCCACGCCGGAATATCTGGGAGTCGGCTACATCATCGGGCCGCGCATCGCCGGAGTGCTCTTCGCCGGCGGCGTCTTCAGCTGGTTCGTGCTGATGCCGGCCATTCACTTCTTCGGCGCGCACCTCGCTACCCCCGTTTACCCGGGAACCGTGCCCATCGGCCAGATGACCCCCAGCGACCTGTGGCGAACGTATGTCCGTCCCATGGGAGCGGGCGCAGTCGCCGCATCCGGGCTCATCACCCTGCTCAAGACCATGCCCACCATCTTCGGCGCGCTCGCAGCGGGCGCGAAAACCATCGGCAAGAACGTCTCTGCATCCTCGGCCAAGCGCACCGAGCGCGACCTGCCCATGAGCGTGGTGCTCGGCGGCAGCGTGCTGCTGGTTTTGCTCATGTTTCTTTTCTTGACCTTCAAGCCGGTGCCCGGCGCGCAGGTAGGATGGCTCGCCAATCTCGCCGCTGCCCTGCTTGTCGTCCTCTTCGGATTCCTATTTGTAACTGTGTCGTCGCGCATTGTCGGCCTGATCGGCAGCTCCGCCAACCCCATCTCGGGCATGACCATCGCCACGCTCATGGCCACCGCCGCCATCTTTCTCGTCAAGGGCTGGACCGCTCCCGCCTTCGGCGCCCTCGCCATCACCATCGGCGGAGTGGTCTGCATTGCCGCCGCCAACGCCGGCGACACCTCGCAGGATCTGAAAACCGGATTCCTGGTCGGCGCAACGCCATGGAAGCAGCAGCTCGCCGTGATGGTCGGCGTGGCCGTCTCCGTCTTCTCCATCGGACTCACGTTGAACGCGATGAATAAAGGCCTGGAACAGTTCACTCCTATGAAGGCCCCCATCGCCTACAGCCTAAGCCAGCCCATGAGCGGCGTGCAGGTGCAGCAGGAGCACTTCAAGCGCCAGCGCTTCATGCTCACCCTCCCCGATCAAAGCACTAAATTCGTTGACGGCGGCAAATACGTCCTGCTCAATGCGCTGGGCTCGCCAACCCTGGCCGACGGCAAGTATCTATACAATCCTGACACCGGCAAGATCGAGATCCAGTGGGCGCAAGGAATCGGCAGCGAGAGAGCAGCCGCGCCGCAGGGCCGGCTGATGGCCACCGTCATCAACGGCATTCTCACCCGCAAGCTGCCCTGGGGACTGGTCCTGCTGGGAGTCTTCCTGGTCATCGCGGTAGAGCTGCTCGGCGTTCGCTCACTGTCCTTCGCGGTGGGCGCGTATCTCTCCATCGGAACTACGCTGGCCATCTTCTGCGGCGGTGTCGTTCGCTGGATGGTGGACAGCGCCGTCGCCAAGGCCGGCGGCAGCGCGTCGGAGACAGAGAGCGAGGTCTCGCCCGGCTCGCTCTACGCCAGCGGACTCATCGCAGCCGGAGGCATCATGGGGCTGCTCGGCGTAGCCCTGAAACTCTACGAAGCAGCCCGCGGACACGAAGTCCACCTATGGTTCGCCGAAGGCACAGCGCCCTACGAACTGCTCTACCGACAACCGATCTCGGTAGTCATGTTCGCGCTGCTGGCTTTCTCGCTATATTACTTCGCGCGGAAGCCACTGAAGTAGGGATCGACAAGCACCACACTCTGCATCCCCGTTTCAGCAGGACTTCCCACTGCCCGTCACGCAGGAACAATCGATCACTTCCCACAAGCCGACTTCCCGAGACTTGTCTCAGACTGTTTCCTTCGCTGCGCTTAGCCGGAAATTGCAGACAGCAGGGAGCGGGTCTCTGTCACGATGCGGTCCTGGAACTTAACGTCACGAACGCGCGAAGAGCCAGGCATCGGCCGTCCTTTCTCATCGTAGTAGACCCCGGACTCGCTTGATTTATCCGTCAGCACATTCGTGATCACGCGTGCCGCGCGTTCGGGCGTACTCCTGTATTCGCGAAATGGGGGAAACAACGTGAGCACCTGGCCAAACAGGAACCTCAAAACCGCATTGGCTTCCCGTCCCAGACCTGTTCCGGGAGTGATCCCAGGTTCGACAGCGTTGAAATGCAGTCTGGGTGTTTCACGCGCAAAGGCGAATGCGGCAGCAAGGATGCACTGCTTCGATGTGGCGTAGGCGTCGGCCCCCGGCAGTCTGGACCCGCCCTGTTCCCACTCGCCACGACCACTTGCTTCTGCGGAGATGTACCGGCCTCCGTGCATTCCTAATAGTTTCGCGGGTTTGCGTTCCGGGTCTTCGACCGCAGAGGCGATGAATACGACATTCGCTCCGTTAGGAAGGTGCGGCACCAGCGCTTCGGTCAATGCAAATGGGCCGAGATGATTCGTGGCAAACGTCAGATCCCATCCCTGAGCGCTCTTCTGTGGGTTCATGGAAGAGATTCCGGCATTATTCAGCAGCCCGGCAATCGGAAGCCGTAGCGCTATGATGTTCGCGGCCGCAGATCGGACGCTCGTTATATCCGACAAATCGCACACAACAGAGATAGCCGCTCCGCCCTGCTGCTCAATTGCACGTTGCTGTGCGGCGAGTCTTTCGCGATCACGTCCGACAAGGATGACGGTCCCGAGTCTGGCTATCTCAAAGGATGTGGCACGGCCAATGCCGGAGGTCGGTCCCGTGATGACATACACTTTGCGGTCGGTGCTTATGATGTGTGTTGACATTGCTTCTCCTTGTAATTGTCTGTCTGGTCAGTCATGTCGAGATCAGAGAACTCAGGACAACATTCTCCACATCGCCTCGAAACCGGTCTTGCAGTGCTTCCTCGCGTTCGCCGGATCCTGGGTCATAAAGTCCATCGTCGACTCTGCCACGGCGTTCATCAACGTGGCCAGAAAGCTCATGGGGACGGAACGCATCGGCCCCTTTGCACAGCTCTGTTTTAACAGGTCGCCGAGCGGCGCCATCATCTTCTGCGCGGATGCGCGGGTTTGCGCACTGATCTCATCCGAAACTCCCAGTTGGGCGAGAGCCCGTCGCTTTTCGGGAGATGAGACGGCGAAGGTTGTCCAGTTTCGCCAGACATGAAAGAGCCTATCCTTGAGATCCGCATCGTCGGGAAGTCCGGCTAAGGCAGCAGCGGCCATATCGCCTTTCAATTCCAGATAGAGCTGATTGAAAAGCTCTGTCTTGGTTTCGAAATAGGTGAAAAGCGAGCCATTCGCAACACCTGCCTCTTTAGCAATCCCTGCGGTGGGCGCGCCAAGCCCTTGTGTGACGATGATGCGCGTAGCAGCTCCGAGAATCGCGCTTCTCTTCTCGTCACTTCTCGGTCGTGGCATAATGCGAATCCTACTAGTAAGCGTCCAGACAGTCAACAACGCCATGGAACACCGGTTAGCACTCCTCAAGGATTGGTCACGATAAACGCGCATGTCGCAAGTTGTCCCCGGATTGCCGGCAATTCGGAAGGAACGTCGCGGGAAACAAGCTTCACTACGCAACGTCGAATGCCGCCGGCTGGAGCACTTTTCCTATGGGAGTAGACCGAAGAGGGAGTCTTCACGCAGCTTTCCGTTAAGAGAAGCTGCAGTGAGCGAAACCTTCAAAGGACACACTAACTAGAGCGTGTTTCATATATAGGCCAGTGCCTTCGGGAAGCTTCCCGAGCCCCGCTTCGGCGGCGGGTCTCGCAGGTGGCCCAAAGAAGTTCTGATGTTTATGAAACACGCTCTAGGAAAAATGCCCTAACGCCCCGACTTCCATCGACCTGACGCAAGGTGATCGCCGCCCGTCGTATCAGCCCTCTTCCAACTGCAGCATCAACTCTTCCCACTCGTTCGTGAGTGATGTTTGCCGGTGCCGCAGCGCATCCAGATCGGCGGATACCCGCGCCGTCTCCTCCGCACTCACGAACACACCCAGCGACTGCTCGGTTTCGGAGATCGACGCTTCGAGGCGTGGCATCTCCGCTTCGACCGCGGCCAGCCGCTCCTGCATCTGTTTGAGCTTGATCGGATTCACTCGCCGAGCCCCGTTCTTCTCGGCGCCGTTCCCGGAATTGCCATTTCCAGACGCGCCGTTCGAGACCATGGCAGCCGGCGCGGCAACGACCTCGGCAGCCGCGGTAGCAGCGGCCAGCGCATCCGAGCCACCCTCCTTGCGCCACAGATAGTCCTCGTAATTCCCCGGATACACATGTACCTTGCCACCCTCGACCTCGAGGACCCGTGTAGCCAGCCGGTCGATGAAATACCGGTCGTGCGAGACAAAGATCACCGTTCCGGTGAACTTGTTGATCGCGTCTAACAAAACATCTTTGGCGCGCAGATCGAGGTGGTTCGTCGGCTCGTCGAGCAACAGAAAATTCGCCGGGCTCACCAGAATGCGCGCCAGGGCATAACGGTTGCGCTCGCCGCCGGAGAGCACGCCCAAGGGCTTGAAGACGTCATCGCCGGAGAACAGAAAACATCCCAGCAGGCTGCGCAGCTCGGTCTCGGAGACTTTAGGAGCAGTCCGGCTGATGTCGTCCAGCATGCGCGCCGTGGGATCGAGCACCTTGTACTGGTCCTGCGCAAAATACTCGGCGAGAACATTGTGCCCCAGCTTCAGCAGTCCGGTAGTCGGCGCGTCCTCGCCTGAGAGCAGCCGCACCAGGGTCGATTTGCCTGCCCCATTCACGCCTACCAGCGCGATACGGTCGCCGCGGTCGATGGTGAAGCTGACATTTTCTAAAACGCGCTTCTCTCCATAGCTCTTCGACAGGTTCGCGACCTCGACCACCGTGCGTCCCGAGGCCGGAGGCTGCGGGAACGAGAAGTGAATCATCGCCTCTTCTTCCGGAATCTCGATGCGCACAATCTTGTCCAGCTCCTTGATCCGGCTCTGCACCTGTTTGGCCTTGGTGGCCTGGTAGCGGAAGCGCGAAATGAAAGCTTCCAGGTGCTCGATCTGGTCGCGCTGATTCTTGTACGCGGCTTTCAGCTGCACCATGCGCTCTTCTTTTTGCTGCAGATACTTCTCGTAGTTGCCGTGGTACACATGCAGCTTCTTGTTCCAGATCTCCACAATCTTATCGACCGTCACATCGAGAAAATAACGGTCGTGCGAGATTAGGATGTACCCATTCGGATAGTTGCGCAGATAGCTCTCCAGCCAGTTGCGCGTTTCAAGGTCGAGATGGTTCGTAGGCTCGTCCAGCAGCAGCAGGCTCGGCTTCTGCAACAGCAGCTTGGCCAACGCGATGCGCATCTGCCAGCCGCCGGAGAACTCCTCTGTCTGGCGCGTCCAGTCGGTCTTCGAAAAGCCGAGGCCGCCGAGCACCGCGCCCACCTGCGCATCCAATGCGTAACCGTCATGGGCACGAAAGTGCGAGTCGATGTGCGAGAAGCGATCCGCCGCCGTCGCATACTCGGCGCTCTCCGGGTCCAGCTCGGCCAGAGCCGTCGACAGCGTCTCCAGCTCTTTTTCCATACCGATCAGCTCGGCGAAGACGGACAGGCACTCCTCAAAGACTGTGCGCCCGGCCAGCGCCAGGCCATCCTGCGGCAGATAGCCGATCGTCATGCCGCGCGTGCGCTGCACGCCGCCGTAGTCCAGCCCGTCAAGCCCGGCCAGCACCTTCATCAGCGTGGATTTACCCGTGCCATTCGCCCCCACCAGCGCGGTGCGCTCGTTGGGCGTAATCAGCCAGTCGGCCTCATCAAAAAGCAGTTTGGGGCCAAAGCGCTTGCCCGCCCCGGAAAGTTGCAGCATAGGTCTATTTTAGCGGGGATGCGGCCGGCGATAAGCCGGTCAGCAAAGAAGCGGCCCTTCGCAGCGCAGCGCGCCAAGGTGTTCGCAAAAAGGGAGTCGTCATTCCGAGCCAAGCCGAGGAATCTCAGCGACGCCAAAAGCGCCACAGACGTTGAGTTTGCAGATGCCGTCCGTCCGGCTTCAGCCGACCGCTCTTCGGCTGGCCGTCTTTCCTGCTGGCCGCTTCTTAGCTGCTTTCAGCTCTTCCCAGTCCTGCACCGTCTGATCCGCGTAGGCATGCGCAAACCGCGCCAGCGCTTCGCCGAAACGCTCACCGTTGCCGAGGTATCCGGCCAGCACGCAGGCGTCGCCTGACCGCGCATGGCCGCGTGCCAGCAGTTCGCCGCACATCTGGGCGTATTCGCTCAAGCCTTCGCCGGCCAGGTCCTCGACCTCGATGCTGGCCTTGTGGTCGCTCAGTTGCCGCACCTCGTAATGCCGGTTGGCAATCGTTGTCCAGCCCAGAAAGGGGTCCGACTGGAACTGCATCGCGCGTTGCCCGTTCACCACCCGCTGCCCCTGGTGCTGCGCCAGGAATTCCTGGTTCACGTAGGCGCCATAGGCCGAGCCCGGCTGCTCCTTCACCTGCAGAAACAGCGGATCGTTCGGACCGTTGCCTTCGAGATAGATCACGTAATCGCGCAGCCCCACCGAACCGGTGCCCACTACCTTGAACGCCACATCCAGCGCATGATACTGCGCCAGAAAATGCCGCCGCTCCGGCTGCAGCGTCTGGCTGTATTCCACCACCGAAGCCAGCACCGCGCGTCGCACCCCGGAGCTCACGTGGGTCATGATCGGCGGCTGCTCCTTGAATACGCGTTTTGTGCTCGGCTCCTTCGCCGACCCGATCAACTTTTCCAGCGTCGACATTGGCGTGCTCCGCTCCGCCTTCAGCAGCGCCTTTGAAACCGGCGTGATCCGCTGCAGACGATGCACCTGGTACTTCGCCACCTCGGTCACCGGCATGCGCGCGAACATGTCCACGAATTTGCGATATTGGCCTACCAGCGCCGTGACCGCTTCATCGCATCCGCCGCGCTTGGTGCCGTTGGCGCGGCCAATCAGGGTCAGGCTGGTCGCCAGCCGCTTCAGGTCCCATTCGAAGGGCGCGCGCAGCGTTTCGTCGAAGTCGTTGATGTCGAAAACCAGCCGCCCATCGGGAGCCGCGAATGCGCCCAGGTTGCGTACATGCGCGTCGCCGCAGATCTGGTTCACGATGCCGGTGTTCGGCAGCGTCGCCAGGTCCGCAGCCATCACCGGGACAGCGCCGCGGAAGTAGCCGAAAGGTGACTCCAGCATGCGCTCGTACTTCAGCGTCACCAGCTGTGGCACGCGCCCCCGCATGGACTCTTCCATCAGGGTGACAGGTTGATGTCTGCGGGCTTCGGGCTTCCACTGGGAGTGGTCCTGGCGCGCCATCTGCTTGCGCCGCGCGCGTCCCAGAGCCCTTCGTTCTTGCGGAGTAGGAAAATGCGCCATCGATCACGCGACGATACAACTTTCCGGCGGCAATGACAATATCAGGATCAAGCAGCAGCGATCTTGCTCTGAATTTCGGCCAGGGTCGCCGTACTCAGCTCCGGCATCGCACCCGGCTGCGATGCGACCCATGCTCCCCAGCGGTTTCCCGCCTCATTCATGCGCGCCAGGTTTGCGCCGGCAAGATAGGAATCGACCAGCGCCGCGGTAAAGGCATCGCCCGCGCCCACCGTGTCCGCCACCGTGCCGTGAATGCCCTGCCGCCGATGCGCGCCTTCGCGCGTTACCAGCAGGCTGCCGTTTGCGCCCATGGTGATCGCCACCAGCTTCATCGGATAGTGCTTCAGCAGCCACTCCGCCGCCGCGCGCAGCCCGGCCTCATCTGTCCCGGTGCCGCGGTCCGAGCCCAGCATGGCCAACACCTGAGGCGCTTCGATCTCATTCAGCTTGAAGATGGTCGTCGTCGCCAGAGACTCGGCGATGACGCCGGCTGAGAAGAAGGGTGGGCGCAGATTCACGTCGAAGACGCGTACGCATTCCGGCCGTGTCGCCGAGAGGAATTCGCGGAGGGTCGCTCGCGACACCTCCGCGCGCTGGGCAAGAGAGCTGAAGCATACCGCATCAGCTTGACTAGCCAACTTTTTCCAGTCGGTCGTCCATTCCAGAAAATCCCATGCCGCCGGCTCGTGAATTACGTAATGCGGCTCACCGTCGATGATCTCCACGCCGACAGTGCCGGTTGGCTGAGCGGAATCCGTCTGGATGAAGGAAACGTCCGCGGGGAACGCGCCCAGGACCGTGCGCGCCCGCGTCTCCCATTCATCCGCGCCCAGCCTGCTCGCAATTACGCCGTGATTGCCCAGTCGCGAAGCCATAACCGTGAAATTCGCTGGTGCTCCGCCGAGTCTTTCGCCCGAAGGGAGCAGGTCCCAGAGCAATTCGCCGAGCCCAACGATGGTTTTCTTCACGGTTATCGATCTCTGTCTTTCCTGCCGCCGAATGCGAAAGCGATTCCACTGATGGTATACACGAGGAACAGACCGGTCGGCAGCGGTCAACAAGACGAGCGGAGCCTGAACCTGCCATGCCCGAATAGATGTGGGAATGCTGTCAACCAACGCGGCAGGCAATTTGCGCCTCTAATGAGTATTGCTGATCTGAGGTCCTGGAAAGAGAAAGCTAGAAGTGGCAGATAGACACGAACCAGCCGCCGAACCGGTTACCGACCCTGGAACTCCCGCGCCGCGCCGAAAAAGTCGCGTGCGTCGCGTCTTCGTCTGGATTGCTTTTATCTTCGTTCTTATCGGCGCCGCCGCCTTTATCACCGCGGATATCTATTTTCACCGCGCCGCGCCGATCCTGCGCGGCAGGGTCATCGATACCCTCTCCACGCGTTTCGACAGCCGCGTCGAGCTTAAAAGCTTCGATGTCTCGGTGCTGCGCGGTTTCGAGGTCTCCGGCGGAGGCCTCAAACTCTATCCGAACAAGCTGAACATGGAGCAGCCGCTCTTCTCTGTCGATAAATTTTCGTTTCGTACCGGCTGGCGCGACCTCTTCCGGACGCCTATGCACATCGGACAGGTGCAGATATCGGGATTGGGAATCAATCTGCCGCCGAAGGATCAGCGAAAAGAAATGCCCAGGCTGAATCCGCCCGGCGAAACCGGACACAAGCACAAGATCGAGATCATGGTCGATGAGCTGCTGGTCAACAACGCCACGCTGATTCTGGGCACTGACAAGCCCGGCAAAATCCCTCTCGAATTCGATATCGCCAGCCTGCGCATGACCTCCGTTGGAGCAGGCCAGCCCATGCGCTTTCATGCCATCCTCACCAATCCCAAACCGGTGGGCGATATCGACTCCACCGGCTCCTTCGGGCCCTTCGTTGCCGACGACCCGGGCGAGACCCCGGTGAGCGGAACTTACAGCTTCAGCCACGCAGATCTGGGCACGCTCAAAGGCATCGGCGGCATTCTCTCCTCCACTGGCAAATATGAAGGTGTTCTCAGCCGTATTACGGTGGATGGCGAGACCGACACGCCCAATTTCGAGATCGACACCGCGCAGCATCCCGTGCCGCTGCACACGAAATTTCACGCCATTGTGGATGGAACCAACGGAGACACCTACCTGCAGCCGGTTGATGCAACTATCCTTCACTCCCACATTCTCGCCACCGGGGATGTGGTCCGCGCGCCGGGCGGCCAGGGTCACGACATCACCCTCGATGTGACGGTCGATCCCGCCCGCATCCAGGACATGCTGCAGCTCGCCGTCAAAACCGATCCGCCCATCATGACCGGCGCGCTCACTCTGCATACCAAGTTCTTCCTGCCGCCGGGAAAGGTTTCGGTCACGCAGAAGCTACGCCTCCAGGGCCGCTTCCAGATCACCGGCGTGCATTTCACCAACGACAAAGTGCAGGGCAAGGTCGATCAGCTCAGTCTTCGCGGCCAGGGGAAGGCCAAAGAAGCCGCGCAGGAATCCAAAGGAGGTCCTGCCGCCAATGCGGCTTCCGACATGCAGGGCGACTTCGATCTCGGCGCCAGCAAGCTCACCATCACCGGCCTGAAATACAACGTTCCCGGAGCTCATATCGCCATGGATGGCGTGTATTCGCTGGACGGAAAACAGTTCGACTTCCATGGCACGGCGCGGCTCGATGCGAAGGTCTCACAGATGGTCACTGGATGGAAATCCATCCTGCTCAAACCCGTCGATCCCTTCTTCTCGAAAAACGGCGCTGGTACGGAGGTGCCGATCGAGGTCACAGGAACCAATTCCGAACCTCACTTCGGCCTGGACTTCGGCCGCAAGGATAAGGACCAGAAACAAGATCAGAAACAAAACAAGCAGCCCGGCCAGACACAGCAACAGAACACGCAGCCGAGTAACGTGCAGCCGCAACAATAAACCCCGGGTGCCCCACATCTCGCATTTGAGATGTGGGATACCGCCGCACATCCTCCCGAAAACAACCCTTACCCTGACCATCCGAGAGAAATCGGCATAGTCAAGTTCCTCGTCGGAAAGGCGCGGGAGCCAGCGCCAGCAGTTTTGGCTATGTGGTACCTTGCTCCAGAATGCCGCCCACCACAGAGCGGCGATACGCCACTTACTTCTTTGGGAGATAGACCATGAAATCGATCCAGCAAAGGATCGCGAGCGTCGCGACTACGCTTGCTCTCGCCGTCAGCCTCAGCCCCGCCGTTCTCGCTCAGTCCAAAGCGGCGGACCCCAGCGGCAGAGCCCCCGCCTTTACCACCAACGCCAACTGGTACAAGGGCGCGCTCATCTATGAGATTTATCCGCGCAGCTTTCAGGATTCGGACGGCGACGGCGTCGGCGACCTGAATGGCATCACCTCGCGCCTCGACTACCTCAAGACTCTGGGCGTCGATGCGATCTGGCTCACGCCGATCTATCCCTCACCGCAGATCGACTTCGGTTACGACATCTCCGATTACGAGGGCATCGATCCGCAGTACGGAACCATGGCCGACTTCGACCGCCTCGTCGCCGAGGCCAGGAAGCGCAACATCGGCATCATCATGGACCTCGTCCTCAACCACACCTCGGACAAGCATCCCTGGTTTGTCGAGTCCCGCAGCTCGAAGACCAGCCCCAAGCGCAACTGGTATGTCTGGAAGGACGGTAAGCCCGGCGGCACGCCGCCCAACAATCCGCCCAATAACTGGGAATCGGTCTTCGGCCACTCCGCCTGGGAGTGGGACGCGAAGACGCATCAGTACTATTACCATCGCTTCTACATCCAGCAGCCCGACCTCAACTGGGACAACCCGCAGGTGCGCAAGGCCATGTACGACGTCGAGCGCTTCTGGATCAATAAAGGCGTGGTCGGCTTTCGCCTCGACGCCATCACCTCGCTCTTCGAAGACCCCACCTTCAGCGACGAAGACTACGTGAAGGACGCCAATGGCAACATCGTCATCAATGCCTATGGGGATAAGGAAGTCAAAACGAATAAGACCGACAACCTGCCCAGGGTGAACGATGTCCTCAAAGAACTCCGCAAGACGGCCGACGAAACCAAGGGCCGCAAGGTGGTTCTTATCGGCGAAACCTACGTCAACTCCATCGCCGACCTGCGCCGCCTGTACGGCATGAACGACGACGCGCTCGATATGCCCATGGACATGCAGGTAGGCTTCATCAACAAGCTCGACGTCGCCACTTTCCGCAAGAACATCAACGACGCGGAGACCGGCCTCAACGGCAACGAGCCGCTCTTCGTCTTCGACAACCACGACAATCCGCGTTGGGATCGCTATGGCGACGGTGAGCACAACATGGATATCGGCCGCATGCTCGCGACCGTCCTCCTCGCCTCCCGCGACACCGCAATGATGTACTACGGCGACGAGATCGGCATGGTCACCACCCCGCCCACGCGCAAGGAAGATGTGAAGGACCCCATCGGCATCACCGGCTGGCCGAAGGAAAAGGGCCGCGACGGCGAGCGCACGCCGATGCAATGGGATCCCGGCCCCAACGCCGGTTTCACCAAGGACGGCGTAAGGCCCTGGCTCCCCATTCCGCTCAGCTACAAGACGGTAAATGTGCAGACCGAGGTCGCCGACTTCGACTCGATGCTCAACTGGTACAAGCAACTCATCGAGCTTCGCCGGACGAATCCAGCCATCCGGGAAGGGCAGCAGGTGATGCTCAACACCGGCGACAATAACGTGCTCATGTGGCTGCGCCAGGCGCCTGGACAACCGCCGGTCGTCGTCGCCTGCAACTTTACCGCTCAGCCGCAGAAGGTCAGCTTCGACCTCTCCGCCCAGGGCATCACCAGCCGAAACGCCAAAACCCTGATGAAGACGCCGGGCTCGAGCGATCCGCCGTCGCTCGATGCGGTAGAGCTACCGCCCTTCGGTGTCTACATCGGTCAGATTCAGTAGGCACGACGGACCCCCACGTTAGCTGTGATCTGTCCTGAAGTTCGCAGCGTCAAATAGGTTGGAGGGCACACCGCTTTTATGCGCAACGCCCTTCTCAGTTCGTGGCGCGCTTATGAATGATCGCGACCCGGCTTGGAGCAGAGATTTGGGTCTCCGGGCGAGGAATCAGCAGAACATAGGGAACAACGGAGCTTGAAAATTGACTGCGCAATGCCAAATTCGCAAACGGTGGTGCGTGGTCGCCGACAATGACGAAGACCGTCGGGCGCGCCAGATCTGTCATAGCGAGTGCGGATACTGATTGATGAACGTTGGCGATAAGCTGATACCAGGAGCACAGAGCGGGCTGCTGTGAGGTGAACGGGGTAATCGAGCAAGGAACCGGGGTCCGAAGCGGAGATGGGGTGGGCACGGGCAAATGGGAGTTCAGGGTCACCCAGTACATGAAGTCGGGATTTTCCTTCCGGACTTCGAGGCGCTGGCCTATCCACCTGGCAATAGCCGCGTCGCAGGTCCCGATAAATGCGCCTGGGCACATCGGCAATCCTTTCTGTTGGAATCGATCTCTGAACCACGTGTCCTGAAATCCGATGGTCTTATACCAGATCGACCGGTTGAACGAATGGCTGTCCATGCCATGCAGTGCAATGTTGTCGTAACCCAGCCTTTTCAGCCGGCCGGGGAGACAATCGTGCAATTCCTGTGGGGTGGCACTGAGGAGGTGGAATCCGATTCCGCTTCCGCACAGTTCCCTCCCCTCGCCTCCGACGGTGGGGCCATGGAAAGGCACACTACCGTCATGGACTTCATACCGCTGTAGCAGGCTTTGCTGGTGGTAGAACTGGACGAGCGCTCTGTTAACTGATGAGTTCTTAGACAGCCCCCACGACTCAACTAGAACGAGAATCAAATTCGGCCGTCCTTGCGCAGTCTCGCCGGCGGTGAGGCCCGCGTAACGGATGGCCATCGCAGCCGCGCTTTGCGCAGGGGATGCTGGCGCCTGGAAAACCTTTTCAACATGATTGCGAAATTCGGCTACGCCGAGTTCAGAGCCTATCAATCGGAGGATAGGGAGACGAGCCACTCGTTGTCCCCTTTGGATCCCCAAGTCGCTAAGCTTAATTGCATCGACCGGCGGTGGCGTGCGCCAGGGGTTTGGCAGGTGCCCGGTGCTCCGAACGGTCATCAAAATATTCGAAGAAAGGCATACGGCTGCAAACGAGATCAGGCAGACTACGACTCGTGCACGATGACGTTTGCGAATTGTCTCGATCGGAAGAGATGCTGCCATTGCGACAACGAGCAGCGTAAGGATGACGACGATTGCGACAGCAACAAGCCGCGGACCAGGAAGCTCTCGCAAAAAACCCAGGTATGTCCAACAGTTCTCCACTGTTAGAAAATAGGTTCCCACTACTCCGTGGGTGATATCTGCGGTAATGACTAACAGTAGTAGGGTAGCTCCAAGTGCTCTCGGCACAAACAGGGCGAGTAGACCGACCACGGCATAGTCGACACAGAACCATCCGTCCTGGAGCAGCGCCAGCCAATGACTTGCGATCCAGAAGGGAACGTTGGTAAATATCGTGTAAAAAATAACAAAATAAAACCACGTCGCTTCATCAGCGTGTTTCCACTTCTGCAAATATCCCAAGGCGATCTCGATCTGGACGGGAATATGAACGGCAGGTTAAAACTATTTAATAGACAGTAGAGAGGCTTGAGAAGTTGCAGTACGGAGGTCCTCAAAATCTCAATGTGGATTGAGTCTTTTGCCGCAGGGATACCTTCGGCCGGCATCTCGGACACGACGTTCCGCAAAATTTCATTAGGGCAACTTGAACCGGGTCCGGCCTGGTCCAGAGCAATGGTTATGATTGTGTCGATATTCGAACAAAAAAACCCGGGCCGAAGCCCGGGACGTCAGTAGGAACAAACTTGTGATTAGCGCTTAGCGTCCGGCCATCCCCAGCGTGCGATGCATGGGGAGCGTGGGAGCGCTGTGGAAGGCGGGTGCCGCGCTGGCTGCGCGCTCGCGCCTGATCGGCTGAGCCGCAAAGGCCGTTACTTCAGGCGCTGTCTCTTCCGTCTCGGGATCGAATTCTTTCTTGCCGCTCCTGGCTGCGACAATCGCCGGAGTGAGGATCATACCGAGGAAGGTGAGCGCCAGGATCATTTGAAACATGTTGTTGCTGCCCCGCATCTGTTGAGGCTCAATGCCTCTCGACAAACCTAGAATCGCTCATCGATCGCATTCTATCCATAGCACTTAACGTGCGTTGCACAAACTTGCGGGGGATGTCCGCTGACACCTTGGTGGTAGGCCGCTGGCAAAAAGGCTCGCACCCAAGGTACGAGCCCTCCGCTCTTTCGGATTTTCTAGCTCAAAACTCTGGTGGCAAGATTGACTGTCACCGTGTCGTTCGGGGTCTTGGTCACGCCGCCATCCGATTCGGGATGGAACTCGATAGTCAGGGTCTGGGCATTGACTACCACGCGCAGATAGCCGTAATCCGTGTCGTCGTAACTGTTCAGCGTGAGCGTGTCGTCGATCTTGTACGGAGTCCGGTAAGTTCCCCGCATCACCGAGAGCGGAGAGTGGCCGCCGCAACCCGCTATGAGGTACGGCGTCTGGATATTGTTTACCGTCCGCGTGTAGCGCTGGTAGTTATGCGAATGCCCGGAGAAAACGGCATGCGGCCAGAAGCCGGCTGCGGTGCAGGCGCTGTCGATATCGGCCAGCATCTGCGGGCTGCCGCCATGCACCGATCCCCCGGTGAACGGCGGGTGATGAACCGCGATAATTACAGCACCGGCGTACTTCTCCGTAACAATGCGCTCCAGCGCGGCCGTCAGGAAGGCAACCTGTCGCTGGTCGAGAACCGTATTGGTCCCGTTTTCGTCGGAGATCACTCCCGGATCTTCGAGCACATTGCTATAAACGCCGAGAATGCGGACGAAAGGCGCGTCGAAGGTGAAGTAAACGCCCGGAGCGATCATCGTCGTACGCACCAGACCGCCTGCATCCGGAGAAACCACCGGGGTTGCCGAGCACATATTGCGCAGGAAGGCATCCAGCGTCGGAGCAGGATCGCTGGGATAGACGACACCATCGTGATTGCCGGGAATGGCGATGATTGGTGCCGGATAGTTGCGATAGGGCTCGTAGAACTGATCGTAGTAGTACGTCGCCTCGCCGAAGTAATACACGAGATCGCCAAGATGGAAGAAGAACGACGGCACGTCCGCGGCATTCTCCTCAGAGAAGTCGGAAACCATCTTGTCCGCCACCAGCGATTGCGTCGAAGGGCCATCGACGCTGCCGGTGTCGCCGACGGCGTGAAACACGATCTGCCCCGCGCTCTGGATGGCAGCAGTTTTGGCCGCACCCTGATCGCCATACACCTGGGCCAGCGTCAGGATCGGCTCCGCCGCGCCGCCCACGGGCGACGGCACTGGCTCCAGGCTGTCGATTTCCTTGTAGCTCTGATCGGTGACCGGATCTTTGAATCCTGTCGGGTCCGGGGAGGGCACTGGTTGAGCAAAGACCGGCTGAGGAGCGGCCGGAGCCTTCGGCTTGATGGGCTTAGCCGGGTGGTGCGTGGGGCGCTTCTTGTTAGCCATGAAATTCACCTCGTTGCGGATGCACTGGAAGCATAGACCTCCTCATTGTGATTGGAGATGAAGAACTGTTGTTGTCGCACTGTCGGAAAGAGACTGCTAACAATCTTGATGCGGAAGTTTGTTAAGAGCTTGCCAAACGAGTCGAAATCCGTAGATTTATGACAATACGATTAACGAAGCCCTTCGGCCCTGCCGACGAAAGAGAGCATAGAAGCAAGGTCGAAGAAAGCAAGCCAACCTGAACTCACGCGCACCTGGATTTTTGAGTGGAGGTGGAATGATTCCCGAGGAGCACGCGCTTCGCCAGCTCTTTCATCAGACGGTGTCCGACTGCTACTCCGAGCACCTTGGACTCCGGGATTCCGAAGTCACGTCCTACATCGCTGATCTGCTGACCGAGTTCTGCGTGGTCGAAAACCTCTACCGCATCCGCGACCCCGAAGGCAATCCTGTAAAAGATGTCGGCCAGATGCTGGCCGCCTCCGATCCCATTCACGGAACCGCGCCGTCGTTCGATGCCGAACGCATGGTGCGCAAGCACATCGGCGACTACGCTCTCTTCTCCACCGGCATGTACCCCGAAGCCGTGCAGCGCTCCAAGTTCGCCGGCGACGCAACCTTCCTGGACATGGTCCGCACCGGCAAGGAGAGCTACTATATCGTCTCCCAGTTCAACCTCTTCGAATATCAGAACGAAGCTCCGTTCTTCGGCAGGCTGGCCGAGGAATTCGAAAGCTACATGTACGGCCTGACCAAAGTAAGAGGAGAGCTCGATCGCATGGGAGCGCCGTTGCACCCGATGTAGCGCAGCTGGCAGCTCCGGATGGCTAAGAAGCGGATCGCCGGTCATGCGGTCGGCCACCGCCCGTGATTCGCTGCAAACACAATCATCCAGGCGACCCGATTCGCCGCGTGCTCAGCGACAACGGCTCCAGCTATCGTTGCTGGCTGTTTTGAAAAACCTTGTGCGGTTAGCACGTCAAACACCGTTTCACGCGCATCTATCCCCCGCGCCAATGGAAAGGCGGGACGCTTCATCCAAACCGTTCTGCCCGATTGGGCCTATGCCCGTTCCTGCCAAAACTCAATGAAAGGAAAAGACAGCTCAATCTATGGCTGCCCTAATACAACTTCCACAGACCGCATGCTAGCCTCAAACTCAACACACTTCCTTCTCGCTCACGCCTGAACCGGAATAACCTCATCAGCCAACACGTTTAAAGTAAAAGACGATGCGCCGCTCAATCCTTTCCCTCGCTCTCCTCTTCGCCGTCCTCTGCCCGGCCTTTGCACAGGAGGCTTCTTCAGCCGCGCCTCCCCTCACCGACGCGCAAAAGGCCCAGATGGCCGCCGATGTCCGCGGGCAGTTTCTGCACGCCTGGGAAGGCTATCGCAAGTACGCCTGGGGACACGACGAGTTGATGCCGCTCAGCCATAAGCCTCACGACTGGTATCCGCACTCGCTACTGATGACTCCGGTCGACGGCCTCGACACCATGATCCTGATGGGTCTGCAGCCGCAGGCGGACGAGGCGCGCAAGCTGATCGATACCCAGCTCAACTTCGATCAGGACATGTACGTCAAGGATTTCGAGATCACCATCCGCATGCTGGGTGGTCTACTGTCGAGCTACCAGCTCACCGGCGACAAGCGCCTGCTGGAGTTGGCCGACGACCTTGGACGGCGCATGCTACCCATGTTCAATTCGCCCACCGGCATGCCCTACGAGTACGTCAACCTGCATACCGGGGCGGTTCGCGGGAATATCAGCAATCCGGCTGAAGTCGGCAGCCTGCTGATTGAATACGGCATGCTGGCGCGCCTGACAGGGAAGCAGGAATACTACGACAAAGCCAAGCGCGCCGTGGTCGAGCTCTACAAGCGCGGATCGAAGATCGGCCTGGTCGGCTCCGGCATCAACGTCGAAACCGGCGCGTGGACCGATCCCACCGCAGGCATTATGGGCGGCATCGATTCCTATTACGAGTATCTGCTCAAGGCCGCCATCCTCTTCAACGACCAGGACTGCCGGCGCATGTGGGAAGACAGCCTGACCGCTATCAATAAATATCTCGCCGACCAGCGCGCCAACGGCCTCTGGTACGGCCAAGCCGACATGAACTCCGGCGCGCGCACCACGACCGATTACGGCGCCCTCGACGCATTCTTCCCCGCCGTCCTCGCACTTTCAGGGGATATGGATCGCGCCGCGCGCCTGCAGGATTCCAGCTGCAAGATGTGGAACCTGGCCGGCATCGAGCCGGACGAGCTCAACTACGCCAGCATGAAGATCGAGAGCGCGGAATATCCGCTGCGGCCGGAGATCATCGAGTCCACCTATTACCTCTACCACTACACGCACGACCCGAAATACCTGGCCATGGGACAGACATACTATCGCTCGCTCGTCCAATACTGCCGTACGCCCCTCGCCTTCGCCGCGCTCAAGAACGTCCAGACCAAGCAGCAGACCGACGACATGGAAAGCTTCTTCTTCGCGGAGACATTGAAGTATCTTTACCTGCTCTTCGCACCGCCGTCGGCCCTGGACTTCAACTCCATCGTCTTCAACACCGAAGCCCATCCCATGAAACGAGACATCGGCAACCGATCAGCCCATCCCTAGAATGTTTTCGATTCGACGATTGACAATCGGGATGGAGACCGCAACTATCGCAAATCATCGCGTCAGCAGCGGCAGCCCGGCCACACACAGCCCGGCCTGCGCCAGCAGCAGCGCACCTGTAACCCACAGGAACCACCTGCGGTAGCGTGTCTCCAGAACGTCGGCGAAGACGCCGCCCACGAACGCCAGCAGAAACGGCAGCGACCATAGCCACATCTCGGTCTGTACGCCGGTCGTGATCATCACCAGCAGCAGCAGAGCAACCGCCAGCGGCGTGGTGTTGCCGAAGTAGCGCGAGCGGGGCGTGGCCAGGTACAGGGCCAGCGCACCAACCGACGCGATGGTGATCCCAGCATTGGTCAATGTGCTGAAAAACGTCCGCGCCGGATCGAGCGAAAAGCCGATCTTCGCCGCCTCGCTGCGAAAGACGTAAATGAAGGCATCCGGACGAAACGCGTAGGACGCAAACAAAATCAGCATCGCTCCCAGCACCCACACGATGAGCAGCGTTGGCAGATACGCCCGCTTGCTCTCCGCGAGGTAGGCCATGAAGATCACGGTGAGCACCAGCGCCAGCACAAACGCCGAAACATGGGCCGCGGCTGTGAACCCCAGCACTACGGTCAGCAGCACGATTCGCGGACGCCACTTCTTCCGCGGCCCCTGCATCGCATGCGAGACGCCGATCGCCGTGTAGACCGCCGCAAACAGCCCGAAGGCAGCCCATATTTCATTGTTGGGATAGGTCGCGACCGCAATCACCGGAGGCGCAAAGCAATAGAGCGCCAGCGCCACATACCCGCCAGTATTGCCGTAGAGCCGCCGCGTTACCCACCACAGGCATGCGCCGAGAGCCAGCGCAGCGAACACAAACGGCAGCCGCAGCATGAGGCTGATGTAGCTGACCTCATGCCGCATCTCCCAGGTCGAGGTCGACGAGGCTTGCCCCGCCAGAATGCGCTGCAGCGTCAGCGGCAATCCCGCCGCGCGATAAGCCAGCGTGCCGTCATGGATATTCCCGCAGGTGGTGAAGTATCCGGCCAGCGGAGACGGCTTCTCCCACATCTCCCGGCCGCAGCGCGCGTACTCGTAGTCGGTCTCCGAGAGTGGGCGATGCCATACCACCCAGAGACACTGCCCCAGCAGCAGCGCCAGCAGCACTGCTGCAATCTGTTGCGGCCGGTTGAAGCGGAATTTACGCAGTCGGTGGGTGGAAGAAGCCATTGTTCCTGAGGTCTGGAGTGGTCTTTAGCCAGTGTAAATGGATCAAAGTTCGGTGCCCTCGTTCAGCATCGCCACGTACTTTTTGTAGCGGTAGATACGGCCGCGCTGCCGTCCCGATATTTCTTCCACCAGATCCATCTCCCGCATCTTTTCGAGCGCCTTGATCACTGTGGGTAAACTCAGCCCACTCCTCTGCGCTGCGTGGCTCACCAGCGTGACCGGAGACGCCTGCAAGGTTCGGTACACGGGCGAAATCTGCGCCCGCGTTCCCACCGCTTGAATCCGGGCTTCATCCTCGCGGAAAAGATCGAGGATGCGCTTGGAAAGCTCAACCGCTTGCCCGGCGGTGACCGCGATCCCTTCCAGAAAAAACTCGATCCACTCCTCCCACACGCCCTCAAAACGCACCTGCTGCAGAAGTTCGTAGTAGCGGGATTTGTGCTGCTTGAGGTAAAGCGAAGGATAGAGGAGCGGCTCACTCAGCACCTTGCGGTCCACCAGCAGCAATGCGATGAGAAGTCTTCCCAGACGGCCGTTGCCATCGAGGAAAGGGTGAATTGACTCGAACTGGACGTGCAGCAATGCTGCCTGAATGAGTGGTGGAAACTCTTCCGCGCCTTCATGTAGAAACTTTTCGAAAGCATCCAGGCAGCGCGACATTTCCGGCACAGGCGGCGGCACGTAGGCGGCGTTTCCGGGCCGCGTTCCGCCGATCCAGTTCTGCGAGGAGCGAAATTCGCCGGGATTCTGATGACTGCCGCGACCGCTTTGGACAAGGATCGCGTGCATCTCGCGAATCAGTCGCAGCGACAAGGGAAATCCCCCGGCCATCCTTGAGAGACCATGACGCAGAGCGGCCACGTAATTAGAGACCTCGCGAACGTCTTCCCTTTTCGGTTGTGACAACTCGTCCGCTTCGAACAATAACAATTCGGAAAGGGTGGATTGCGTGCCCTCGATCTGAGAGGAAAGTACCGCCTCTCTCCGACTGTAAAAATAAAGGAGCAGATCGGTGTCAGGCAGCACCCTCCCCAGTCCATCCAGCCGGCCGAGCATAAGGTCGGCGGTCGACAGGGAGTTGCGCAAAACCGGCGGCCATTCCAAGGAGGGCGAGGGCGGCAGAGGAGCGGGAACAAAAGCCTGAAATGGCTCAGGCGAGCCGGACGATTGCCTCAACCGTTGCCCCTGGATTCCCCTTTTCACCCATGAACTCCTTAATAAAACTTAGGCCAAAACTTTTAATTGCGCAAACGCTAATGTAAAGTTTTTGCTTTACCGGGTCAGGGTCGTAAACAATGCTTCGCAAACCGCTGATTCCACTCGTCTAACCCCCATTGTGGCCAGCTAAATCTTCCCGTATCATAGAGATAAGCTTCTTGGCTCCGCTCGACGCATAGGACCTTATCCTCCTCCTCCTCGCGAAGTCGAAAGCCGTAAAAACCTATGGCAGACGATCAGAACCCTCAGCTTCCCCTCGGCGACGCGAACAATGGCAACGGTTCCGGTGATGGCACCGGCGGCCCCACCGGCGCAGCCAATCTCATCTCCATCAACATTGAAGAGGAGATGCGCCGGTCGTATCTCGACTACTCGATGTCGGTCATCATCGGCCGCGCCCTGCCCGATGTCCGCGATGGGCTCAAGCCCGTCCATCGCCGCGTGCTCTACACCATGCACGAGATGGGGCTGCAGCACAACAAGAAGTACACCAAGTGCGCCAAGGTCGTAGGACAGGCCATGGGTGTCTACCATCCCCACGGCGACTCGGCCATCTACGACACCCTGGTGCGCCTTGCCCAGCCCTTCAGCCTGCGCTACCCGGTGGTCGACGGCCAGGGCAACTTCGGCTCCGTCGACGGCGATCCGCCGGCGGCCATGCGATACACCGAGTGCCGCCTGATGCGCGTCGCCGGCGAGCTGCTCGCCGACATCGATCAGGAGACCGTCGACTTCACGCCCAACTACGACGAGTCCACCTTCGAGCCCACCGTCCTGCCCACCCGCGTTCCCAACCTCATCGTCAACGGATCGAGCGGCATCGCCGTCGGCATGGCCACCAACATTCCGCCGCACAACCTCACCGAGGTCGTCAACGCGGCCATCGAGATGATCAACAACCCGCACGCCGGCCTCGCCGAAGTGCTCAAGCACGTACAGGGTCCCGACTTCCCCACCGGCGGATTCATCTACGGACGCGGCGGAATCGCCGAGGCGTACAGGACCGGCCGCGGCCGCTTCCTCATGCGCGCCAAGTGCGCCATCGAGAACATGCCCCAGGGCCGCCAGGCGATCATCGTCAGCGAGATCCCCTACCAGGTGAACAAGGCCAAGCTCATCGAGCGCATCGCCGCGCTGGTCAACGACAAGGTCATCGACGAAATCTCCGACGTGCGCGACGAAAGCGACCGCGACGGCATGCGCATCATGATCGAGCTCAAGCGCGGAGCCGAGGCCCAGATCGTCCTCAACCAGCTCTACAAGCACACGTCGATGCAGGAAGGCTTCTCGATGATCTTCCTGGCGGTGGTCAACGGACAGCCTAAGGAGCTGCTCGCTGCCCGATGCCATCCGCCACTTCATCGACCACCGCATCGACGTCGTCCGCCGCCGTACCGCCTACCAGCTGCGCAAGGCCCGCGAGCGCGAGCACATCCTGCTTGGCTATCAAATTGCGCTCGATCATCTGGACAACGTCATCAGGATCATCCGCGGGTCGTCATCCCGAGCCGACGCGCGCGAGAACCTCTTCCAGTTCTTCTCCGGCAAGACCATTACCGTCCGCGACCAGGCGCTGGCCGGTGTCACCCTCGATCCGGCCAAGTACAACATCGATCCAGCGACCATCGTCAGCGCCACGCTGACGCTCAGCTATCGCCAGATCGATGCCATCCTCGAATTGCAGCTCTATCGCCTGACTCAACTTTCTATCGATGAGCTGCTCAAGGAACTGGCCGAGGTCCGTGACCGCATCGCCGAGTACGAATCGATTCTCGCGTCGGAGAAGAAGCTGCGCTCGGTCATCGTCAAGGAGCTCGAAGCCGTCCGCAAGGACTACGGCGACGAACGCCGCACGCAGATTCTCGATGAGACCGCAGAGTTGCAGCTCGAAGATCTCATCGCCGATGAGCAGGTTGCGGTCACCGTCTCGCACTCCGGCTACCTCAAGCGCACGCCGATCTCCACCTATCGCCAGCAGCGGCGCGGCGGAACGGGACGCCTGGGCATGAAGACGCGCGAGGAAGATTTTGTCTCGCAGCTCATCATCGACTCCACGCACGCTTACCTGCTCTGCTTCACCAATACCGGCCGCGTCTACTGGCTCAAGGTGTATGAGATCCCCGACGTGGGCGCGGCGGGCAAGGGCAAGTCCATGGCTAGCCTGCTCAACCTGCAGCCCGGCGAAAACGTGCGCAACATCCTGGCGCTCCGCAACCTCGAAGAAGAAGGCAAGTTCATCTTCTTCACCACGCGCAAGGGCACGGTCAAGAAGACTCCGCTCAAGGACTTCTCGAATGTGATGGCGCGCGGCATCATCGCCATCGGCATCGACGACGACGATGAGCTGGTCGGCGTCCGCCTCACCGACGGCAGCCAGGTCGTCTTCATCGCCACGCACGAAGGAATGGCCATCCGCTTCGACGAGAACGACGTCCGCTCCATGGGCCGACCAGCCTACGGCGTCCGCGGCATCGACCTCGGCAAGAAGGATTACGTCATCGGCATCGCCGTCACTCCGAAGGAGCGCAAGAAGGATGGCGAAGGCATCGACTGCGCCTGCCTCATCCTTAGCGTCACTGAGAACGGCTTCGGCAAGCGCACCGATGTTGACGAATATCGCCTCCAGACCCGCGGCGGCAAGGGCGTCATCAACGTCAAGACCACGGCCCGCAACGGCAAGGTTACGTCGATTCAACTCGTCGACGATTCATCCGAGCTGATGGTCATCAGCCAGTACGGCAAGATCATCCGCATCGACACCAAGACCGTCCGCGCCGCGGGCCGATCCACGCAGGGCGTCAAGCTGCTCTACCTCGAAGAGGAAGACAAGGTCGCCGCAGCGGTCGTCATCCCGCCCGAAGAGGCCAAGGTCGATCCGGAGAACGGAACGCTGCTGCAGTAAGTACGGAATGACAACACAAACGAAGAGGGCATCCCGCTTGGGATGCCTTTTTCGTTTGCGCAGTTACTTCTATTGAGTCTACTTACCGGATGCAACTGCGGGGACTGTGTCAGTATCCATCTCTGCATTTAGATGGATGCCTCCCGAAATCGTCAGCGTTCTTACCCAGGTCACATAACCCTTCTTTTTGACCGCAATATCATGCTTTCCCCCTGGAAGAGATAACTGAGACGGAGTATTACCCGCGAATGCGCCATCAACTTCGATATCGCAGTTCGGCACACTCGCATCGATGGACACTTGGGAGATTCCGGCTACGGCAGGGGCATCCCCCAGCGCGGGCGTGTTAAATCGTGACATCTCCAATGGCATATCGCCACTGATATAAGCTGTGAGCTCAGTGCCCTTCGGGATGGTGATATCTTTTCCGTGCATCAGCAGGAAAAGCGCTGAACCACCGAGAGTGAAGATTGCGGTAGCTGCCATAGCGCCAACCATCGCTCCAGTGTGTCCGCCGCCCTTTCCACCCTCTGTCGCACTTAGGGCGGCCTTCTCGTTATCGACAAGACGCACACTATCAAGGTTGATATCGAGCTTGCCTCCCCTTCCCATGCGCCTTTTGGCTTCGGCCGCGGTGACAGTACCGGATGCCGTAGCTCCCTTGGCGATCACGGTGGTATCGTGAACTCTCACTTCCTCGAGAACTTCAAAGTCCACATGATCGCCAACCCTCGCATCGGCTGAAGAGATTGTGCGGCCAATCCGCATTTTGACAGGTGTTCCGTCCAGCAGCGTATTAGCCCGTGGCATCGCCGGAGTGACCGACGAGGTGCCGGAAGCCGGGGAGGTAACAGCGGATTGCTTCGTACCCGGAACTACTTCTTGAGCATCCAGTGGCAGAGTGGCAAATGTCAGGATTCCCGCAACCAGGGTCGCGATCACTTTCTTGTACAAGGCAGCCTCAAAGAGAATCAAAATTTGAAAGAGAGACAGTGAACAGTAACACTGAGGCTTGGAGCACCGAACACAACTTTAGTGGCAATGACCACTTAGTAAATGAGGTTAGTCAACTTCAGTGGACAGAGGGGCGCTGACAACAGCGCCTCTTTCTCTTGCCCCAATCAATTTCGGAATCGAAACAAAGGACTGCGCCTCCGTCCTGGATCAGCGGCCAGCCACTATACTCATTCGTTATACGACTCGCCGAGAAATTCGAGATGAATTACGGAATCCATACCCGATGGTTGTTCGCTCTTCTGCTTTTCAGTGCCGCGGGTTGGACGCAGACCCCTGGCCAACATTCTGGTGTGTCCGCTGGCGTCTCCGGCGGAGAACTTCCGATTCCGTCGGGCAGGTACGCTATCGGTCGAAGGGCGTTTGACTTGACGGATAAGACTCGGCTGGACCCTTTCTCTTCGACATCCGAGAAGCATCGAGAGTTGATGGTTTACATCTGGTATCCGGCGCGGTCGTTTCCAAGAGCGTCCTCAGGAAAGTATTTCCCCTATGCCAGTGAGATTGACAAAAGTCCTGACTCCAAACAAGCGGCGCTCGACATGTTTGGAGCCAGATGGGAGCAGATCGTCGCGGGTTCACTTCGATCGCACGCGATTCCAGATGCTCCTCCCGCGGCGGAAAGGGAAAGATTTCCGGTCATTCTGTTCTCGCATGGCTACTCCGCCACCACTTTCTCCTATACCGCCCAGATCGAGGACTTTGTGAGCCACGGGTACGTGGTCGTTGCGGTCGAGCACACCGATGCCGCGGGCCTGGTCCGCTTTCCCGATCACCATGTTCGACTCTTCCGAAATCCGCCTGCTCCGCCCTCGGCGACAACGCCCTTGCAGGCGATGATCGCCTCCGCGAAGCTGGGCACGCAGATTGGAGCTGAAGACCTGATTTTTGTTCTGGATGCTCTCCACCAGGAACAATCCTCTCTGTCCAAACTGATGGATCTGAGGCAAGTCGCTGCTGTCGGCCACTCTTATGGTGGCACACTTACTGCCCGCGCCTGCCAGCTCGATGCGCGCATTCAAGCGTGCATCAGCGAAGACGGCGAGGTGAATCCAGTCGGTGCCTTCTTCGACTATCCCGACCACGCGTCCATCAAACAACCATTCCTGTTCATTGAAGTCGCGAACCATCCCACAGATGCTGAGTTGGCCCGTATGAGAGAGTCACGAGCCCAATGGAACGGCTTTCTTGCGCACGAGCATGAGCAACTTAATCGATGCGGAGCAGGAAGCTATTTCGTGCAGGTCGAAAGGCCGGGCATGGTTCACTCAAGCTTCAGTGACGGTCCGATCCTGAACGCTTCGGATCCAAAGCTTGCCTCCATCGCCCTCGCAAACCTGCTGCTCACCGAGCGACTGGAAAGAAGTTTTCTGGACAAGTACCTTAAAGGTGCACCAGCGCCACTTCTCGATCAGCCTGGCAAGACTGAATCCGGCGTAAAAATCGAACGCGTTGGACAATAGCTTTCGGGACAGTTCAGCTTCTTGTCCTTCATCCCCAATCGCCCCTGGAGAAGAGGCCAAGGTCGATCCGGAAAACGGCACACTGCTGCAGTAACGACCATGTTTGTAAAGTGAGGGGCGCTGGCAACAGCGCCTCTTTCTTTTTCAATTCCATTTGTTCTTGCTTTGGTGTGAAGAAGCGTTCGGGCGTTCGCTATTGTTTGTAGACCAGCCGAGGCCCGCTGACCTGCTGCGCCTTGAGATCCACATCCACCTCGACGCGGTCGGCGATTTTGATGAAGGGAATGCCGCTGGTCATTCCGTAATCCTTGCGGTCAAAGGCCATCGTCCCATTAATCGTGCCTGTGCCTGTCCCCTTGCCGGTGATCACCAGCTTCAGGGTCTCGGGTTTAGAAACCCCGCGAATTGTGAATGTGCCGGCGACGTCAAAAGTGGTCGGACCAGTCTGCACCACCTTCGTCGACTTGAAAGTAATCAATGGGTTCTGCTTCACGTCGAAGAAGTCTTTGCTCTTCAGCTTGTTGTCCTTCATGCCGCTTCCGGTATTCACGCTGGCTGCCTGTATCTCGATGTCCAGCACAGCCGTCGTGACATCCGGAGAGGCAAACGTCAGAGTGGCGGACCACTTTTCGAAATTGCCGCCGATCGGGACCGAGGCTTTCACATTGAACTTAATCACGCTTTGTACCGGCGTAACCTCGAAAACAGGTACCTGAGCCCGGCATGGAACTGATAGCAACGCAGTTGCTGCAACACAGAGGATGGCGAATCGCATATGAAAGTTTGGCCGTCCTCCCCCTCCGTGTCAAGGAACAAAGCTGCTTGAGCCTCTGAAGCTTCAGGTGCTGTTAGTCTGCTTCTTGGCGTCATTCCCAATCGCACCCAATCGCGCCAGGAGAACCTTATGCCAATGTCCATAGAAACCGTAACCCTCGCCGACGCGCGTCGCATCATCGCTGCCGCCGAGAAAAAAGCCGCCGAAATCGGCCAGCCCATGAACATCGCTGTAGCCGACGCCGGCGGCAATCTCGTCGCGCATGTCCGCATGGACGGTGCGTGGGTCGGCTCCGTCGATATCTCCATCAAGAAGGCCTTCACCTCGCGCGCCTTCGACATCGCCACCAAAGATCTCGCCACGCATTCCCAATCGGGCAATCAGTTCTTCGGCATCCACGCCTCGAACGACGGCAAAATCATGATCTTCGCAGGCGGCATCCCCCTGAAGCAGGGCGGCAAAGTCATCGGCGCTATCGGAGTCAGCGGCGGATCAGGCGACCAGGATCACGCGGTCGCCGAAGCCGGCGTGGCCGCGCTTTAGATCAGCAGCGACGCGGCAGAGGCAGAGCGCGCTCCGCCTCTGCCGCGTCTCGTCGAGCCACGGTGGCGTCCAATGAAGAGTGAATCGTCCGGAACCCGAGATGATCGCAGTCACCCACCGTGCCGAGGGTCCCGCTCGCGACCTTTTCGAACTCGCGCTCGGCTACGCGCTCATCCTCAGCGTCATATGGACGCCGAACCCCGCGCAGCGCGTCCTCTACTGGATCACCCTCGCGACTGTCGTCATCATTACCGTCCTGCGCCGCGATAGTCTGAAAGCGCTCGGCCTCGGCGGCGAAGGATTTCTCCGCTCGCTCTGGGTTGCGGGGCTCGCGCTGCTGCTTGCCGCTGCCGTCGTTACATTCGCGTGGCGAATGCACACGCTGCATCGGCACTTCGGCGCGGCCGGGGGCAGGATCGGGCTCAACTTTCGCTTCTCGGGATACGTGATCTGGGCCCTCTTGCAGCAATTTCTGCTGCAGGATTACTTCCTCATGCGCCTGCTCCGCCTGGTACGCAATCCCTGGCTCGCCGTCACGCTGGCCACGCTGCTCTTCGCCCTCGCGCACATACCGAATCCCATCCTCGTCATCCTCACCGCCGCCTGGGGATTCGTGGCATGCATGCTCTTCCTCCGCTATCGCAACCTCTATACGCTGGGGATCGCGCATGCGATTTTAGGCATCTGTGTGGCCGTCACCGTGCCCAACCATCTCCAGCACCACATGCGCGTAGGGCTCGGCTATCTCCACTACCATCCGCCGGTCCACCGCTTCCATCCCCAATGAATTCGCCAAATCGATAGGCCGTCATTCTGAGCGGAGCGAAGAATTTCAGCGACGCTAGCATGGACACATCGCGGGGATTCTTCCTCCCTTCGGTCATCAGAATGACGGTACATTTGAGAACTTGTGACTGGACTCAGCGCAGCAGCAAGCCCCAAAGCGTATCGACGGTCGCATGCGTGATGGCCGACGCGCCTACGCGCCGCTGTGCGCGCCACGCCCGTCCGTAGAAGATTCCGGCGATCGCCGCCAGCAGTACATAGCGCCAGTTAAAGAATGTCGTCCGCTTGTTGAAGTGCGCCAGGCCAAACAGCACCGACGTGACGATGAGCGAGGCGATGCGGCCCATCCGCCGCTCGAGCAGGTTCTGCATCCATCCGCGAAAAAATATCTCTTCCGGCACCGCGATCAGGAAAAACGTAAACAGCCACATCAGCGGAGCCATCCACGCTCGCTCGACGTGACGATGCCAATGCAGAAAACCGAGCGCCAGGCCCAGCACGATCGCAATCGGAGTATAGAAAACCCATTCGCGCAGGCCGATCTTCCAGTCGTCCCAGCGCAGCCGCAGATCGAAGCCCACGCCGGTCAGCCGGCGGATCGAAAGGAACCCGTAAAGCCCCGCGTCCAGGAGAAGAATCTTGTTCAATGCGGTAAGCGCGTGGGGCCACGCGGCTTCGAACCAGCGAAGATCGACGGCCAGCCCCAGCCCCAGCAGCACAAGGAATTCCAGCCAGTGTCCATGCTGCTCCGGGTCCAGCTTCGACACGATCGCCAGCAGTCCCGCAACCACCACCGGCAGCAGCGCGTACAGCAAAAACCATCCCCATCGGAACCATCCCAATGGAGCGGTGACAAGCACATAGGGCAGGCACAACAGCGCCGGCAATCCCACCTGGACTGGAATCATTCGCGTGCGGGATGGCCAACGCTGAAGCCGCTCGCCGCTGAACCCAAACCAGAGCAGCGGAGCAAACGCCATCACCGCGGCAAGAATGGTTGTCCAGTGGGCAAAGAATGAAGTCACAAATCGATCTTAGAACCGCTGTGGGAAGAAGCGGTGGGATCCGCAGCGCAGAGAAGACACAGCAAGCCGCGATTCTTCTTTGCGTCCTTCGCGTCTTAGCGGTGAGTCTCAGCTTTTAGCGCTGCGGAGACCTACCGAACCCCAGCCGCCAGCAGTGTCGACGAAACCCGTCCGCGCGGAACGCCCGGCCTCGACGCCGGTGCATACGCCTTATAGACGGTGATGTGGAAGCAGGACTGATAGAACTCTTCCTCGACATCGATCTTGCCGGCCTGCTCCAGGGGCAGCAGGTAGGCGCGCATCCACGAAACTTCGGATGTGGACAGGCCCTTCTTCGCAATGTCGATGGTGGCTCCCGTGAGGTGCGGTGAAGCGATATCCCCATCGGCCGGGGCGGCATTGCCGTTGATGCTCATGAGGTAGCGCTGATAATCGACCGTGCGCACCGCCGAATTGACCTGCAGGCTCCTGTGGAAGCGCCGGGCGTGCGCCTGCGCCAGGTCGACCAGAAACTTCGCCGTCCACGGGCGGCAGTAGCGCCGATTGATCGGCAGCCCCTCGTTCACGCGCAGCTGCGCGCTCACGGGAACCGCCACCAGCGCTTTCTCGCGCCGCAATTCGTTGAGCTGCGCATCGTCTTCAATGCGCTGCAGACCGTCGGCCTCGGTCCTCTCGTTTTGCCGGATCAGGGACGCGCGCGAGCCTACCAACGGAGGCAATATCTCCCACCTTTTCATGGGCGCGGGAGGAATGATTGCCGCCACCTCTTCTTTTTGCGGAGCAACCGGCGCGGCATGACGGTGCGCCGCAATCAGCGCCGCCCCATGCCGTCTGCGGTAGGAGCGGGATGTCGCAACCGCGCGCCGGTGAGCGCTGGGGCGATGTGAGGACGCAACGGCCCGCGAAGGATGCGCGCGCCGGTGCGAGGCCTGTGAATGAGAGACCAAGGCAAAGGCAGATAGCGTCGATCCGCCAACCAGCAGCAGGACCAACGTGGGCAGAACAACGGAATAAAAGTAACGCATAAGGCAGACCCGCGAGGCGGGTCGCGGAGAAGCGTTCCAGAGCTTCTCCAGCCTAATGAACCCGGCCTCAAAAGAAAAGTAGCCAGTTGGGTTCATCATCCAGGGCAGGTCCGTCATTCTGAGAACCAGCCCAGGAATCCAAGCGATCTTTCAGGCCACCGCGATCGGACTTATCGCGGAATGCCTGTCACCGTCCCGCGTTGCCCGCCTCTTCGAGCGCCTGGTCGTAATGCTGCCGGGCCGGCGGCAGGGGATGCAGCTTGTAGAGGATCAGTTGATTGCGATCTGAGTCGTCGAAGGCATGAAAGACGGCGACCTGCTCCAGCGAGTATTGCGACTGCAGATCCAGCAGCGTGCCGGGATCAATCTCGTTCCAGCTCGCATACCACCCGGGTCGATAGCGGTGAATGCGCAGCGGCAGGTCCCACGTCCCGTAGTCGTCGCAAATAGCCGGCAGGCGTGTCACCAGGGTAATGTTGTCGCCGCTGATGGAGAGCAACAGACGGTTGCCGTTCGGGTGCTGGTCGATATATCGGGTAACCCCTTTAGCGGCGGAAATCCATGAATACTCCGGATGCCGCATCCAGTGAATCATCTGGCGCAGATTGAGTGCGCTTGAAACCAGAGCGACGACAACGCATGCCGCGGCCAGCGGCAATCTCAGCCGGGCGGCCGCGCCGGCCTCGGGCGTTGCTTGCAGCAAACCATGAAGACCCAGCGCGATAATGAACACCAGGGGGAAAGCAATCACCTGGTAGTAGCGCGGCTGCATGTTGTCGTGCCAGCCGATAAAGAAGACATATCCCGCAATCGCCAGCAGCGAAGCCCTCAGGAGCGGATTCTTCCAGATGCTCCGAAAATAGATGGCGGACGCCGCCATCAGCAGCAACGCGAGCGCACACAACCAGCCGTCGATCCACAACGAGCCGTGCAGCGCATACCAGAACGCGGCGAGCCAGCCTGCGACGGTCTCCGGCTGCTCCCATTTGTTGGCCGCAAAGAGATAGTGATAGTCGTAAAGGTAGGCAGGGCGCACCCAGAGCAGATAGTACAGGCCCCAGGGGAACGCAGCGGCGGCAACGCTTACCAGCATCGCCTGCGCGCTTGCTCGAAATTTGTAACCGTATGCGTGCCAAATCAACAGCAATGTGGAAGGCGCGACGAAGATCGCCGTCGTCTTGGTCAGAATCATCAGGCAGAGCAGGAGGCCAATGCCGATCAGCGCGGCGACTCGCCTTACCGGGCTCGCAATCTCCGCCAATCGCAACCCGAGCAGCCAGGAGGCCAGCAGAAGCAGAATCAGCAGAGGCTCAAGGATGGCGAGGCGGCTGAAGGCGTAGAGAAATGCGTTGACCGCCAGCAGTGTGACAGCCAGCATCGCCGCCCAGCGCGGAGCCTGCGTGCGGACGACTCGATAAGCCAGAACCAGGCTTAACGCAAACGCCGCCAGGATCAGCAGCCGCGCTGCGACCAGGCTCACCCCGGTGAAATGAAAGACAGCCCATTCGAGGGCCGGAAGCACCGGCAGCGCGACCCCCGGATTGAAGTCGCCGCGCACATACCACGATCCCAGAACATAGTGCTCGATCGCGGCCTTGCCGTACCAGCCCTCGTCTGTGTATTTGGAGTAGTCCATCCACGGCGAGTAATTGGGGAAGTCGGCGCGCAGATGAATCGCGTGCAGCGCAACCAGCGCCGCCACGACCGCAATCCATAGTCCCCATAGTCCGTAAATCAGCCGCGTCCGCTTCATAGCAGGTCTCTTCTCTCAGACACGAATGTAGGCAGAAGTAGCGATCGCCCCGCAGGGTTCCGCAGCAAACTAAGACAAATTTAAGGACGAATAAGGAAGAGTATAAGGATTAACCTCATCCTCGCGAAGCGATTTCGGCTCCGATCGCGCTATTCGTAGGCCAGCGCATCGATAGGATCTTTCCGCGCCGCCTTCCACGCCGGATAGAGCGCCCCCAGCAGCGACCCCACCAGCGCAATCAACGCTCCATTCAAGCGCCACTGCGCAGTGATCGGGAAGGGCAGCGTGGGAAACCTGTAGCTCACGATTATCTTCAGGATCTCAGCGATCACGATGCCGGCAATGATTCCCGCGACGGTGACCAGGGCCGTCTCCCGCAGAACCACATTGACGATGTAGGCCTTGGATGCGCCCATCGACTTGAGAATGCCGATCTCGCGCGTGCGCTCCAGCACCGCCGTATACATCGACTGAAAGATCACCAGGAAGCCCACGATCACGGCGATGCCGATCACCGCGCGCAGCGCGATGTTGAAACCGGGCAGGTGTTCCGGCGTCATCTGCGAGAAGAACTCCTGAACGGTCTGCACCTGGTACTGACCGAGGCCCGGCGTGGCCAAAATTTCTTTGCGGATCAGCTCCTGGTTCTTCAAAGCGTCGCTCTTGATATAGAAGAGCGAGGCGTTATCGGGATTGCCCATCAGGCCGCCGAGCGTGTGGATAGGCAGAAACAGGCGTCCGCCCTTGCCGTGCTCCACAATGCCGCAGATGCGAAACTGGTGACTAAGCAGCGTGACCGTCGCGCCCACCACCCGTGGAGTTCCGCCCTTGGGGGTCGAGCGCGCATAAAGATCATCGACAATCAGATCGTCTGGTCCGGTGAAGGGGCCGCCGGATTTGAAGACAAAAGGCCGCAGCGCATTGAAACTCTCGTAGTCGATGCCCCAGATGGTTTCGAGGCCGCCCGCCATGTTGAAGTCGGTAATCGCCGGCGCCGCCACCGCAACGTGAGGCAGCTTTTGCAGCACATCGGCTATCTTGGCGGGAACCGGCGCGCCGCCGACGGAGCTGATAAAACTGGCGTTCGGCGGCCGGACAATGATGTCTGCGCCGATGCCGCCCGTCTGGCTGCTGGCATTGCTCACCTGGCCGATCATAATGGCCACAATCGACAGGATCATAACCACTTCAATAGCCACCGCCACCACGCTGATCGCAGTGCGCAGGGGACGATGAAGAAGATTACCGATGACCAGCTTATTCATGGATTAATCGAAGCTCGATGAGCAGTCCCAGATACTTCTGGACCCGTGTCTAGCATGGTCCGGGACCGGGACCGAACGGACATATCGGTCCATCCTCCAGTTGCGCTCACTCTCGCGAGTGTAACAAAATGGGAACTGTCCGGTTTTGGGCCTATAAAGACTGATGCCGCGCACTCGAAAGTACGATAAACAAGACGCGCGTACACAGTAGGTATATGAAAAGAAAGGAAAAATTTACTTTTTCTTTGACCAGAACTGGCGGGCCCTTTATATCTACTTGTAAACCTTTGAAATCCTTACCCTTCTGCCTTTCGTAGTGAGGTTCGGAGATGTCTGAATTCGGCGCCGAGTTACGCAAAGAGCGTGAAAGCCGGGGTATCCGGCTGGACACGATCAGCGAGGCCACGAAAATCAGCACCCGCCATCTACTGGCTCTCGAAGCGAATAATTTCGACCAGTTGCCCGGCGGCGTGTTCAATAAGGGGATTGTTCGCGGCTACGCTCGGATCGTCGGCCTCGACGAGGACGCGTGGGTCGAGCGCTTTATGGCCGCCTATCAGGGCAGCGGCCAGCTGAAAGACGACGACGCCAGCTGGATCGAATTCGCCGAAAATGTTGGCAAGAACCGCCCCCAGGACGCAGATCGCCCCACCATCCGCCTGCGCTGGGCGGGAGTCGCGCTCCTGCTCACGATCCTGGCGGTGCTGGGATGGTTCGTCTGGCATTATGTCAGCGACAAAATGGCCGTGGAAAGCGCGCCGCATCAATCTCAGTCGTCCCCGGCCGTGGTCGCTGCGGTTTCCGCACGCATAACCCATCCTCAAGCCGCGCCTCCCCAGGCATAAAGGCGCACTCGAATCGAATCGGCCATAGCCTTTTTCACCTACCCGGCCCTGGACCGGCCTTTTAGGGGTTTAGCGCGGATGATCGGAACGGTCAGTCCCCGTTCGCCGAGCCCAATCACCCGATAGCCACCTTTTTTCTCCCGTTCGCTTCCATACTTTGCCGCCGGAAAGCTCCGTCTAGTACCATCTTAAGAAGATGTTGATTCCCGGAAAGCGCAAGACCGGCTCCAGGCGATTCATTTCTTGCACGGAGTTCCGAATCGACCCGGCCCTCGCAACTCGATGATGATTTCTTCAGGCTGTTGCCATCCCAAATTGGAGGACCCCCGCATTGTCCGCACGCAATAGAGTTTTGTTTACATCCGAGTCGGTTACCGAAGGGCACCCGGACAAGATCGCCGATCAGATCTCCGATGCCATCCTTGACGCCTGCCTGGAGCAGGACCCCTACAGCCGCGTAGCCTGCGAAACCCTCACCGCAACCGGACTGGTGGTCATCGCCGGTGAGATCACAACGCGCGCCTATGTCGATTTTCAGTCCCTGGTGCGCGGCGTGATCGCCGCCATCGGATATGACAACGCCCTCTACGGCTTCGATTCCAACACCTGCGCCGTCATCTCTTCCATCAACAAGCAGTCCGGCGACATCGCCATGGGCGTGGACACCGGCGGAGCCGGCGACCAGGGCATGATGTTCGGCTACGCCACCAACGAGACCGAAGAGCTGATGCCCATGCCGATCGCACTGGCGCACAAGCTCGCCCGCCGCCTCTCCGAGGTGCGCAAGAACGGCAAGCTCTCGTATCTCCGCCCCGACGGCAAGAGCCAGGTCACGGTCGAGTACGACGCCAATAACAAACCGGTCCGCGTCGATGCCGTCGTCATTTCGACGCAGCACGCCGAGCACATCTCGACCGAAGACCTGCGCGCCGACATCCTCAAGCACGTCATCCAGGCCGTCCTGCCCGCTCACCTGCTCGACGAGAACACCAAGTACCACATCAACCCAACCGGCCGCTTCGTTATCGGCGGACCCATGGGCGATACCGGCCTCACCGGCCGCAAGATCATCGTCGACACCTACGGCGGCATGGGCCGTCACGGCGGCGGTGCCTTCTCGGGCAAGGATCCGACAAAGGTCGATCGCTCCGCGGCCTACATGGCGCGCTACATCGCCAAGAACATCGTCGCCGCCGGCCTGGCCGAGCGCTGCGAGGTTCAGCTGGCTTACGCCATCGGTGTTGCCGAGCCGGTCTCTGTGCTGGTCGACACCTTCGGCACCGGCAAGTTGCCCGCCGAGCAGCTCGAAGACCTGGTTCGCGCCAACTTCAAGCTCACGCCTAAGGGCATCATGGAGAGCCTCAACCTCCGCCGCCCCATCTACCGCAAGACGGCAGCCTACGGCCACTTCGGCCGTCCGGAAACCGAATTCGGCTGGGAGCTGACCGACAAGGCAGCAGCCCTGAAGGAACAAGCCGCGGCGGTAGCTGCCAGCTAAGAGGGCGGGCAGCTAAAAACCAGATAGCAACAGCAGGGGCAGGCTCTTCGGAGCCTGCCTCTTCCTGATGGTTGTCATACCGAGCGAAGCCGAGAGACCTGCTGTTCGCCCGCGAGCCACAAAGCTGCACAGGCCATCAACCGTCGCTGACCGGCTCTTAGCTGGCCGCTTTTCAGCCGACCGGCTAATCTCTACCCATGGACCATCTCTGGACCCCGTGGCGCTATGCCTATGTCACCGATGAGCGCAAGAGTGCCCGCAAGGGCGTCCCCGAGGAGCTCGAGGCGTGGCCCGGAGACAACGGCTGCGTCTTCTGCAACATCATCGCCGCCGTCGACTACGCCGTCGCCCAGGGCATGCCCGCCGACCAGGCCGAGCGCGCCGCCGGAGTCGTCTTCCGCGGGCGGCTCAACTTCATCTGCCTCAACCGCTACCCCTACAACTCGGGACACATCATGGTCGTCCCCTACGCGCACCTGTCGTCACTGGCGGCGCTCGACGCGGAGATCGCCCACGAGCTGGTCGACCTCGCCCAGCAATCCGAGCGCGCCCTTCAAGAGGTCTACCACCCCCACGGCTTCAACATGGGACTCAACCTCGGCCAGGCCGCAGGCGCGGGCGTCGCCGAGCATCTCCATCTCCATGTCCTGCCGCGCTGGTCCGGCGACACCAACTTCATGGCCGTGTTGGCCGAAACCCGTGTGCTCCCCGAAGAGCTGTCGGTAACCTGGCAGCGGCTTCGCGATGCCTTTCAAAAGACATCGGGATCTTGAAATCTCCATAGCGCTAAGGAATCTCACGCCATTGCAGACGAGATGCCGGAAACCCCTGCATCCAATTACCGATAAGCGGCAATTGGAAGGGAAAGGATCCCCATGGCGCAACCAGCGAAGTCCGAAATGTCAGCCGAAGAACAGGCAAAGAACCAGCCTCAGCCAAGCGTGCAGCCCACCGAGCCCGAAGACCCGTCGCAGGGGGGTGAGCACCACATCGGCCAGCGGGAGATTCTCCACCACAATGTGCAGGGCAAGCAGGCGGAGCAGCACCCCGCCTCGGTAGCGGCGCAACACGCCACCGGCTCGTTCACGGATAAGAAAGGAGGCAACGAGAGAAAATAATTATTCTCGGGTAACCGTAGTCGTCTCTTCGGCAGCTGCAGCCAGTTCGAGGCCACCCCGATTCGGCTGCGACCAGTCTTCGGCCTTCAGTTCACGGGTGACAGACTCCAATGGCGATGCTTCCTGAAGTTCATCCTGGCCGATGCCCAGTTCGTGCATCTTGCGGGCCAGCGAGAAGACGCTGCCTCTGCCTTCGATACAGCCAACCAAGCTGTTGTAGTGTTTGACAGCGCCTCCGAGCGCCTTGCCCATTTTGTCGAAGTAATCTTGCGCAGTTGCCAGTTTCTCGTAGAGCTTTTCGCCGCTTTCACGGATCGCAATGGCGTTTCGCGTGATCTCCATTTGCTGCCAGCCGTAAGCAACGGCTTTTAGCAGTGCGATCAGGGTAGTCGGCGTGGCCAACATCACGTTGGAGCTGCTTCCGAATTCGATCAAACCGGGGTCCTGCTCCAAGGCCGCGCTGAAGAGCACTTCGCTCGAAAGAAAGCAAACAACGAAGTCGGGGCTGTCCTTGAACTGCTTCCAATAAGCTTTCGCGGATAGCTGGCTCAGGTGCTCTCGGACGCGCAGTGCGTGCGCGGCCAGTTTCAGAGAACGGACGGCCTCGTCATTGGTGCTCATGGCCTCCAGGAAGGCGTCGAAGGGCGTTTTCACGTCGATGACGATGGTCCGCTCATTGGGAAGGCGAATGACGCAATCCGGCCGAATAGAACTTTCATCGCCGCGAACGAAAACTTCCACGTCGAACGACGCATGTTCCACCATCCCGGCAAACTCGATGCAGCGCTTCAACTGGAGCTCACCCCAATTTCCGCGCGCCTTTGGCGCTCTGAGGGCTTGAATGAGCTGCGTCGTTTCGCGGCGGAGCCCTTCATGCGTCTGCTGAATGTTCTTGATTTCAGTTAGAACTGCCCCGTAGGCCCCCTCGCGCTTCACTTCTATTTCGTGCGTCTGCCTCTGAAGCTTCTCTAGAGCCTCACCCACGGGCTTCAGCAAGACAGAAATTGCTGTTTCTTTGCTTTCTAAGGCGGCAACGGCCCCCTGTTGCTGCTTCCCGAGTTCCTGTTTAGCGAAAGTCAGGAAGGACTCGTTATTGTTGGAGAGAGCCTTTGCCGCCAGGGCGCTGAAGGTCTCGCTCAGAGAGGCTCTTGCCCGTTCCAGCGCCTCTTTTTCCGCAATGAGGCGCTCTTCAAGGCGAGCCTTTTCGGTCGTGAGCGCAGTGATTTGCTGGCTTTGGACAGCCATCTCGCGCTGTGCATTCTCCAGCGCCGCGCTCCTCTGCGCCAACTCGGCTGTCAAAGCGTCGGAGCGCTGCCGTTCGGCCGCTCCTGGCCACAATCCACGCGAAAACCCCGGCCAGCGCGCCCCCGGCGACCAACGCGATCCCTATCCACAAAACCATGCCTGAACTATAACGCCGCACCCTTCCCGGCGTCCGCCGCATCCTCTGTGGAGAAAGAAGGGGAGAAGTTCATGAGAAACCCGCCGCCGCCGCTTTACACCACTTGGGGGCCTCAGTAGACTTGGAATTTCGGAGCAAGGAAAAGTTGTGTCTGTAGGACCGCCCAAAATTCTGCATCCGAACTGATTCAGCAGGACCAAAGAGGAGATACGCATGGCAGCAGTGGAAGAGAAGGTTAAGCAGATCATCGTCGAACAGCTTCAGGTCGACGAGGCCGAAGTCACCCCCAGCGCTTCGTTCCAGGAAGACCTCGGCGCCGACTCGCTCGACGTCGTCGAGCTGGTGATGCAGTTCGAAGAAGCCTTCGACATCGAGATTCCCGACGAAGACGCCGAGAAGATCAAGACCGTCAAGGACGCTACCGACTACATCGAGAAGAATGCGAAAGGCGGCAAGTAACCTTGCAGCGGCGCGTTGTAGTTAGCGGGCTCGGGCTGGTTTGCGCGGTAGGCGATACCGCACCCGAGGTCTGGACCAATCTGCTCGCGGGCAAGAGCGGCATGGCGCCCATCACCAGCTTCGATACGACGGGCTTCTCCGTCACCTTCGCGGCCGAGGTGAAGAACTTCGATCCACTCAAGTTCGTGGACAAGAAGGAGTCGCGCAAGATGGGCCGTTTCATCCATCTCGCGCTCGCCGCCACCCATGAGGCAATGGAGACCTGCGGCCTGAAGATCACGCCGCAGAACGCGACGCGCATCGGCGTACACATCGGGTCCGGCATCGGCGGATTCGATGTCATCGAGCGCGAGCACAGCGCCATGCTGGCCGGCGGCCCGCGCAAGATCTCGCCCTTCTTTATCCCCGCGGCCATCATCAACCTCGCCGCGGGACAGGTGAGCATCAAGTACGGCGCCAAGGGCCCTAACGAAGCAACCGCTACCGCCTGCACCACCTCCGCCCACTCCATCGGCGACGCCTACCGCATCATCGAGCGGGGCGACGCCGACGTCATGATCGCCGGGGGTTCGGAAGCCGCTATCACCCCCATGGGCGTCGGCGGATTCGCCGCCATGCGCGCGCTCTCCACGCGCAACGACGATCCCGAGCACGCCTGCCGCCCCTTTGACAAGGACCGTGATGGCTTCGTCGTCGGCGAAGGCGCCGGCATCCTCATCCTCGAAGAACTCGAACATGCCAAGGCCCGAGGCGCGAATATCCTCGCCGAGATCATCGGCTACGGCATGAGCGCGGACGCCTTCCACATCACCGGCATGCCCGAGGATGGAGACGGCTGCTACCGGGCCATGGAGAACGCCCTCAACAGCGCCCATCTCAAGCCCGAACAGATCGACTACGTCAATGCGCATGCGACCTCGACCCCGCTCGGCGATGCCACGGAATCGGGCGCCATGTTGCGCCTCTTCGGCGAGCACGCCGCCAGCCACAAGCTGCTGGTAAGCTCCACCAAATCCATGACCGGGCATCTGCTCGGCGGCGCTGGCGGCCTCGAAGCTGGCATCACCGTTCTCGCGCTCATCAACCAGATTGTCCCGCCCACCGCGAACCTCGACAACGTAGATCCCGCCTGCAAGCTGAACTACGTTCCCAACAAGCCGCAGAACGCAAAGGTCGATCTGGCCCTGTCCAACTCCTTCGGCTTCGGAGGAACCAACGGCTCGTTAGTCTTCCGCCGCTGGGAGGAGTAGTCGTCCAGGCGCACGCGGGACTGGCCGTCCAGGCGCATGCGCTTCGCGCCGCAGACCTTACCCGAAATACCGGACACCGGGTGCCCCATGTCCGGATTTTCGGACATGGGACAACGATCCCCGATCGCCCAGCGTTTGGGCTCTCGGAGACGGGCGCAATTCGAGGCGCAAAGCGTCCCTGGGTAGAAGCCCCGGACTTTAGTCCGGGGATAACGAGAGGGAGCGATAAGGGCTTTAGCCCTGGGCTCTCTTCATGGGCAGAACCTTCCGCCCGGCAATTCCGCAACCTCACGTTTTCGAGGAATAGAAAAACAAAAATGGGCCGCTCCGAAAGCAGCCCACCCGTTTCAACTCTCTTGCAATCTACTGGGCCGCAGCAAACCCTACGCCAACCAGAACGAAAATCAGCCACCAGGCGATCACAGCAGCAGCGGCCTTCCCGCGCGAGATCTTGGCCACGATCGAGATGCCGATCACGCTGAGCGCCACCGCCCAGATCTCGAAGAGATCGATGTGCATGCAAAGCGCGGACAGCCACTTCGGAGCGTCCGTGCTGAGGTAGTAGCCGATGTTGGTGCCCACCGGGTTCTGCAGCAGAAACGAATCCGGCGCCAGTCCCGCGAACAGGGCCACGATGGCCAGCAGATATTTAATGTTCATCACCAGGTTCGCATACATATACACCGAAAAAACCTGGCCGAACTTGGCCGTCCCGCCGAATCCGAAATTCGCCGTCACCCAGACCAGCAGAGCAATGATCGCGGTGAAAATCAGGACCACGACGGTATAGGCGTAGGCGATCACCCCGGTGACCTTGGCTCCGATGGCCTTCGCGCTCGCCGCCTGCTCGGGCGGCATCTGGGCGAACTTCTCTTCCTGCTTCGGGCTCTGGTGCATGTTCGTGTCGAAAACCTTCTCCCAGCCCACCTTCTGCTGCACGGCAAACGAGAAGCACACGCCGACCACGATCAGGACCACCAGCGGCCCCCAGAAAGCGGAATTGCGCAGAATATCGGTGAACGTCTTCGAAGGTGCGGTGAACGTATCGATGACCCGCTGCGACTCGGAAAGGGGCGGAGTAGCAAACTGCGGGACCGGGATGGTATCGGCCATGGAACCTCCATAGGAAGAGCGCTCAGCGGCGCGTGATCGTTTGGCCGGATTGTACCCCGGCCGTGGGCGTCGAGTCACAAAAATCCGGCTTGCGGTCAGGCCAGCCGCGTTGCTACCGGGCGCGTCGAATGCAAAATCTCCCGGACCGCTTTCCAGGCGTTGAAGAAGAGTCCGATGGTGAGGCCGAGTCCGGCGCCGGCCACGCAGATCAGGGCCACAGGATTGGCGATGGATGCGTATTGCGCGAAGTGCGGGTCTACAGCCGACAGATAAATCCGGGTTTGCAGAAGGCGATAAACAACCCATAGGGCCCCGATGTTTGTAACCACGCGCCAGACAAGTCCCAGCCAAGTAAGCTGGGGGCGAATCAGCGTCACCGCGTGCTCCAGCATGCCCGCGATGGCCAGGAGCAGGATCAGCGGGTAGACCGTCGCCCAGATTGGCGTCGGCTGCAGGCCGTATGCCCCGGGCCCCAGAATCAAAAAAGGAAACTTCGGCACAGCGATCAGCCAGATCGAACCGAGAATACTGAATATCAGCTCGGCCGCGGCGTGAGAACGGCGCTTCGAGGACTGGGGGACCTTCACCTTGGGGAGAGCAAGAGGATCCCACTCGCCCAGCAGATGCGTCCCCTTCCATACGCGTTCGATCACCGCAAAGGTCAATGTCACGACTCCGAACTGGATGAAGACCACCGTCCAGAGCGTCCCCACCGAAGGCAGCGGAACCGGGAGGTGAAGGCCGCCCTGCACATGATTGAACACAACAAAGCCGAGCGAGATCAGCCAGGGCACGACCATGCACGCCGCGATGATCTTGAGCACGAAGATATAGATCGGATACAGCACCGGCCCGATCAGGTTCTTCTGGGGCAGGAAGCTTCCCGCCACCAGCTCCGGGCGGCCGCGGCGCTTGAGAATCGCAGCAACCTCCGCTTCTTGCAGCGAGCGATCAAGCTCGGCCTCGCGGTCCTCGATCTGCGAGCACAGGTCCTCCGACAGCTCGGCAAGGATGTCCTCTTTCTGTTTACGCGGCAGCCAGAAACCGACTGCCTGCAAATATCGGTTGAGCAAATCGTTCGGTGAGCGTTGCATGATTATTCCTTTTCCTGCATGGCTGAACTTGAAACTGCGACTGCTTCGGGAGCGGTGGTTAAGGACGCAGCCCCGTTCTGCGGTGGTCGGCGCATGACAATCCGGTCCAGCGCCGCATTGATTGCCTCGTGTTCGTTCAACAGCTGATAGAGGACGATTTCCCCCTGCGGCGACAGCCGGTAAAAGCGCTTGTTACGTTTGTCCTCCTCGCGCCAGTGGCTGGCCAGCAGCCCCTGCGCCTCGAGCCGTCGCAGCAACGGGTAAAGCGTGTTCTCATCAATCGCCAGCCCGCACTCGGCGAGCGATTTGCGGAGGATGTAGCCGTATTGCTCGGTCCGGAGCTGGGCCAGGACGGCCAGAGTGAGGCTGCCGCGGCGTAGCTCGAGTCGAAGGTTTTCGAAAACTTCTGTGTCCATGTTCGTCATACACTGTGTAACAAACAGTGTATGACGCAAGTCTCTCCCGGAGATGAAAATGTGTCAAGAAGAATTTGCGAGGGTATTAGAAGCCCAGGATTTCGGAGGCCCGCGAGTCCTTCGGAAGAGGACTTCAAACGCCACATTCCAAAAACCTTATTTACTGGATTGCTTTACTTAGAACATCCATCGGAATCGCTTACCGGTCTGCGCCGTCGCGCGATTCCGATGGTCAATGAGGCAAGCAACGCGCCTGGAGGAAGGCCAGACGCTAATTGATTGCTCCGCAACTGCAGATGCCGAACCCGCTGCCCAGAATGTTGACGAATGCGCACTGCGCCTGCAGGTTGGCTAGCTCAGTGGCGCCCAGCGTCGAATCTGAAAACTCGGTCTCTGTAATCGGGAACGCTGTGCCCACCTTATTCTGAATATGCGTTGCCCACGCACGCAGGTTCGCCTTCGGCGTGACCCCGGTCGTTGGATCGCATACGCCGCCGACGGGCGCGGCAGAGACAATCTTGATAACACCGCTGGGTGTGTACTCCCCGGTGAGCGTTTTCGCCGGGCTGGCAAGATTGGCCTCGACCGAGTATGTGGTCAAGTTATTGTGGCTCTGCATGCAACCGCAGCATTCGGCCATCTGCTGGTCTGCGGCGAAGACGTAAATCATCGCACACAGGTTGCCGTAGGTCAGGCCGGGGTTATCAATTCTCACTGTTGCATCCGGCGCGCCGGCCACCGTGTTGTTTGAGAAGTAGTTGACTTTGTAGACGTCCTGAGCTGAAGCAACACCAGCCGCCAGTGCTGTCAGGCCAAAGATGACTACCGGGAGAGCGAGGGTTCGACGGATTGAGAGTCTCACGTGGGTTTTCTCCTAAGCGCTGTCTCACAGCGGACAGGAGCAACTCTCGGCGCTTCATGGCTCAATGTAGGCTCAACCTCGAAAATTACAATTACCCAGTTGAGCTAACCCGGCTCTGGCCTGAAACCAGATTTCGCATCTGGACGGATGAGCCCGTTGCCTACTCACAGAATCGCGCGACTGAAGAAGATGTCCTGCCCCCAGTCGGGCGGAAAGCCGTGCTGGCGAACGATCGGCCCGATCTGCGCCCAGTGCCGGATAGTATGCACGAACAGATGCAGGCAGAGTTTGCGCCGGCTTCCGCTGATCCCTCCCGCCGTCTGCGTCTGGAACTGCAGGAGCTGGCTCAGCGCAGCATCGTCGGTGCTTTCAAGAAAGCGCCGCAGGTTCGCGGACGCGCGGGTTTGCAGCTCCCAGGCCAGCTCCAAAGTCTTGTGCGGAGTTGTGCCTTCCAAATCGCTGACCGGCTCGCCCAGCAGCCGCTCCGAATGACGCACGGCAACCGCATAAATGTGCCAGACCAGCCCGGCAATGTTTTCGCTTTTCGCGATGTCGGTGCCAACCTCAGCCGCGCCGGGATTGGCAGAAAAAAACGACTTCCACTTCGCGACGGTAGCATCGAAATCGGCTAGAAGGTCCTCGAATGTAACGGCGGTGTGGCTCATAGCTCCCTCTTCAACGCGCGATGCCCAATGTCGCGCCGATAGTACATCCCTTCGAATTGAATCTTCCCGATACCTTCATACGCCCGCTGCAACGCCGCTTCGAGCGAAGCGCCGGTCGCAGTCACCGCGAGCACCCGGCCGCCGTTGGTCAGATATTGCCCATCGACCAGCGCCGTGCCTGCGTGGAAGACCTCGACACCCGGCACCTTCGCCGCTGCCTCGAGCCCGCTGATGCGGTGCCCGGTGGTGTAGCTGCCCGGATAGCCTTTGGACGCGGCAATCACGCACGCCGAAGCTCCCGGCTTCCAGCGGAATTCCGCTTCGCACAACCGGCCCGCGACGCAGGCTTCGATGGCCTCGAAGAGATCGCTCTCCAGCCGCGCCATGATCGCCTGCGTCTCCGGATCGCCGAAGCGGGCGTTGTACTCGAGCACCATGGGTCCGCGCGCTGTCATCATCAGCCCGCAATAGAGGATGCCGGTAAACGGCGTATCCTCGGCCGCCATGCCGTCGATGGTGGGCTGCGCAATATGGTGCAGAATCCACTCGCGCATGGCCTCGTCGACCATGGCATCGGTCGAGTACACGCCCATGCCGCCGGTGTTCGGCCCGGTATCGCCCTCTCCGAGGCGCTTGTGGTCCTGCGCCGGCGCCAGCGGCGCAACATGCTTCCCGTCGCTGAGCAGCAGGAACGACAGCTCTTCGCCGGTTAGAAATTCTTCGATGATCACCGAGCTCTCGGCTTCGCCCAGCAGCTTGCCGCTGAACAGGCCGGCAATTGCCTGCTCCGCCTGCTGCTTCGTCTCGCAGATCAGCACACCCTTGCCCGAGGCCAGCCCGTCGGCCTTCACCACCACCGGCAGATGGAAGAGATGCAGCGCGTCGAGAGCCTCCTGTCTGGTCGCGCACACGGCGTAATTCGCCGTCGGGATATTGTGCCGCTGCATGAAGCGCTTGGCGAAGGACTTGCTTGTCTCCAGCATGGCCGCGGCCTGGGTCGGCCCAAAGACCGCCAGCCCGCGGCGGCGCAGTTCGTCGACCAGGCCAAGCGAAAGCGGCAACTCCGGGCCGACAATGGTGAGGTCGGGAGCCTCTGCGGCAACCACGCGCAGCATGTCGTTCAAGTCCTTGGGGCTGGCGGGAACGCAGCGGGCAATGGCCGCGATGCCTCCATTGCCGGGTGCGCAAACCACTTCGCTGACGCGCGGGGACTTGCGCAACGCCCAGATCACCGCATGTTCGCGGCCGCCCGCGCCGATAACCAGCACTTTCATGAGTAAGAAAACTCTCCGTTTCTTTCCATTGAAACTTCAGCGCAGAATCACACCTTCACGAATGCGCCGTCATTCTGACGACCAACGGGAGGAAGAATCTCAGCCCTGTGCCCGCGTCAATAACACTGAGATTCTTCACTACGCTCAGAATGACGGCTTCTTACGCTGTCCTCAGCCTTTTGCTCTAGGCCAAGCCTATCTCACCCCCATTGCCTAGCCAAGTCCGCGCCGGCGTTATGAACATTTGTTAACAAATTAATGTTAACCACGGTTTACAAACACCTTCCCGCTCCCTACACTGGAATTACCGCATGGCGTCCACACCTCCATACTCTGAGCCCCGGCCTCTGCTGCCCCGCCTGCGCAGCTCGGAGCTGTGGTCGTACTTCGGTCCGGCCTTCGTCGCCAGCATCGCCTATATCGATCCGGGAAACTTCGCCGCCAACTTCGACGGCGGCGCGCGCTTTGGCTACAAGCTGCTCTGGGTGCTGCTGTGGTCGAACGCCATGGCCATCCTGGTGCAATACCTCGCGGCGAAGCTGGGCATCGCTACCGGCAAAACTCTCCCCCGCAATTGCCGCGACCACTTCTCGCGCCCGGTGACGATCGGCCTGTGGGTTGCCGCGGAGGTCTCGGCGCTGGCCACGGACATGGCCGAATTCCTCGGCGCGGCCCTGGGGTTCTACCTGCTCTTCGGGCCGAGGTTCCTGCTCTACGGCTGGAGCAGGACAGAAATCCTGCTGGTATCCGCCGTCCTTTCGGCGATTTGTGTCTTTGCGATTCTGGCGCTGGAGTTGTGGGGCTTCCGCAAGCTGGAGATGGCCATCATGGGCTTCGTCTGCATCATCGGCGTCTGCTACGCCATCGAGATGCTGATGATCCGGCCGCAGTGGGGGCAGATCGCCTTCCACACCCTGGTGCCGATGGTGGACAGCAAAAGCATCTACATCGCCGTCGCCATGCTGGGCGCGACCGTGATGCCGCACGTGGTCTATCTGCACTCGGCGCTGGTGCAGCCGCGCCTGCGCGAAGAAAAGCTCGCCGAGACCACCCCCAGGCGCCAATACCTGGCGCGCCTGCGCCACCTGCGCTTCGAGGCCATCGACGTGATGGCGGCCATGAATGCCGCGTGGCTGGTGAACTCGGCCATGGTCGTGGTGGCCGCTGCGGCCTTCGGCGGCCATGTGCTCGCGAATCCGATCGAAGACGCGCACCGCACCCTGGGGCCGCTGCTCGGCGAAGCCTCGGCTTTCATCTTCGCCATCGCGCTCCTGTGCTCCGGCCTTTCGTCGTCGACAGTCGGAACGATGGCCGGCCAGGTCATCATCGAAGGCTTCCTCGATGTAAAGTTCAGCATCTTCCTGCGCCGCCTGCTCACGCTCATCCCGGCCATCATCGTTATCGCGAGCGGCCTCGACCCGCTGCGCATCCTGATCCTCTCGCAGGTCGTGCTTAGCTTCGCGCTGCCCTTCGCGCTGATTCCACTGCTGATGCTCACCGGAGATCGCAAGGTGATGGGCGCATTCACCAATCATCGTGCCACCCACTGGCTGGGCTGGTTGACGGTGACCGTCATCATCGCGTTGAATGTGTTCCTACTGTGGCAAACCATCGCCGCATAGAAGACACTCCGGCCCTCAAGATCGACAATTCAGAAAGGATTCCACGATGCATTCCGCGCGTACCCCCGACCCTCTCTTCAGAGGTAGACCGCGCTTCAGAGGCCATCTGTTCGCACTACTCTCTGTTGCTATCGCACTTCCCCTTTCAGCCCAGTCCCCGTCCTTCCAGTCACAATCCTCGCAATACACGCCCATCGCCACCGGAACCTCGCTCGAAGCCACCGCCGATCCGACCATCCCAAGACCCAACACCAGGCACTGCGAAGTAACCCTGCTCAGCAACCAGGCTTTCGCCGATTTCAACAACAAGGATTTCACCTTCACCCCTCCGGCCGATTGCCCGGGACCATGGTCGAAGGTCATCCTCACCGCCGACTTTTCCATCCAGGCCGGCGTGCAGTTTGACCGCACGGCGCAACTCTTCTTCGGCAATGTGAACATTTATTTTGGTACGACCGCCGAACCGCTCCAGTCCCAGACCGACACCTGGCATGTCGAGCGCGACCTCACCGACTACACCAGCCTTTTCAAAGCCGCCCAGACCGGCTACGCCAGCCTCGGTAACATCGTCGGAGCCGACGGCCTGACCTCGACCATCTTCGGCACCTTCAAGCTCGAGTTCTACCAGACCGGCTTCGCCAACCCCGCGCCAGCCTCGGCCGATCTGGTAACGCCGATCCAGAGCGGCGGCAACAGCTCCTTCACCATCAATTCGAGCACGCCGGAAGTGACGCAGACCGTCACCTTCCCGAAGAACACCGAGCGCGTTTATCTCGACGTTCTCTCGCAGAGCCAGAATGCCGAAGAGCAGTGGTTTCTCTGCGTGCCCACCAGCATTGCCGGGCCGCTGAACGACTGCCAGGACACCGCCTTCCGCGAAACCGAAGTCAGCATCGACGGCAAGCCGGCCGGCGTCGCCCCCGTCTATCCGTGGATTTATACAGGAGGCGTCGATCCCGGTCTGTGGATCCCGGTGCCGGGCGTGCAGACGCTGAACTTCATCCCTTATCGCGTCGACCTGACGCCCTTCGCCGGCGTCCTCGACGATGGCCAGCCTCATACCGTCGGTGTGAGCGTCTACAACGCTTACAGCTACTTCACCGTCACCGCACAGCTGCTGGTGTATGAAGATCACGGACGGCAGCAGCTCAGCGGCGGCCTCACCACCGACACCTTGACCGCTCCGAATCCAACCGTCACCGACACCGTCAACCTGAATTCAAGCGGCATCGGCTCGGGACAGACCACGGTATCCAACTCGCACAACTTCGTGATCGCCGGATACCTGAATACCTCCCATGGCCGCGTGGACACCAGGGTCGAGCAGCAGGTGAACTTCAACAGCGTGGCCAACATCAGCAGCACCGCCAGCGCGTACGCGCAGGACAACGTGCAGACTTCAACGCTGCACTCCAAGACCACCACCCAGGAGGGCCCGTTCTTCAGCACAAAGGAGGAGAGTTTCTCTTATCCGATCTCGATCAACTTTGTCGAAACGGTGCTGTCGAATGGAAATATCACCCAGGCGACGACACTGGACCAGAAGTATCAGAAGGACGAGACGCAGACGGTGGAGGGATTCCCGATCTTCCACAGCAGCGTTTCCAACGAGGTCAACCCCACCGACAATGCCGTCTTTGTGCTGACGCCGAACGGTTATACGTTAGGACCGAACTCGGGACAGAGCAGCACGCAGAACTACGTCTACCAGGACTCGCTCGGCCACTGCTACAGCCGCAAGCTCGCAGTTGCCAACAACACCCTGAGCACCGTAACCGACGGAGCGGCCTGCCACGACCATCGCTGGTAAGCCGCCGTCATTCTGACGACCAAAGAGAGGAAGAGTCTCGGCGATGCCTCTACGCCCGCATCGCTGAGATTCTTCGCAGCGCTCAGAATGACAGGTACATTCCACTATCTTTGGTGATGCTTTAATTTATTTCAGCAGAACCAAGAGAAAAGCCGGGCGAAATGCCCAGCTTTTCTCTTGTCGCAGACTCCTACTTCATGCCGTCCAGAATCGAGCCGACAATGCCGCCGACCACACCGGCTTGCGTCGCCTCCCGCGCCTGGCCCGGCATGTACTGCTGCAGCTGGTGAGCCAGCTTCGAGATCGGCAGCGTCTGCAGCCACACGCGTCCCGGACCGGTGAGTGCAGCCAGAAAGATGCCGTCGCCACCGAAGATCATGTTGCGGATGCCGCTGATGCGCGTGATCTGAAAAGCCACGCTGGACTGGAATGCCCCGACATGACCGGGATGCACGCGCAGCGTCTCGCCCGGCGCGAGATCCTTCGGAATCACCTCGCCTGAAAGCTCCAGCCACGCCATCCCCTGGCCGGTGACGTGCTGCAGCAGAAAGCCGTCGCCGCCGAAGATGCCCGCACCCAGCGATTGCTGAAAGCCCACGCCGACCTGCACCTGCGCGGTCGCACACAAAAAGCCGTGGCGATGCACATAGTAGTCGCGGCCCTGCCCCACTTCGACGGGCAGGATATGCCCCGGCACGCGCGTCGCGAAGGCCAACTCGCCCGGAGCGCCCACCGCGCGATACTCGGTCATGAACAGGCTGCCGCCGCCGGCAACGCGCTTGAGCGCGCCGAAGAATCCGCCGCCTCCGCCAAACTGCGTGTGCGTCCTCAGCTGGATCGACGAGCTCATCCACGAAAGCTCGCCGGCTTCGGAAATAACGGCATCGTTATGGTCAAGAATGAATTCGAGGACCGGCATGGTGGTCCCGACAATACGGCTTTGCATAAACGCTCCTGCCAGTGGCGTCGCCACTCGCTTCTCTCAGTTACGGCAATCGCGGTGCATCTGTTCCGTGAGCCCGCTGCAGCCCACAGGAATGGCGCGGCCCTCAAGCACCACCATTCTATAGCGCATCCCGGGACTGGCCCGGCGCTCCAGTCTCAGGCCAAAACCCCTGGCACTCGGCATTCCATTCATCTCTCTTTCTCATTTTCCGGGCAAGATAACGGAATGACGGACCATTTCGCGGCTCTCTCTGCCCGTACGCCTCGCCAGTTGCTCGCAGCGCTGCTGTTGATCGCCTTCGCCCTGTTCGCGCCCGCTGCGCTCGCCGCTTCGCAGCCAGTGCTAATGATTTCCATCGACGGCCTCAAGCCGGAATACGTCACGCATGCCGACGAGCACGGATTGAAGATTCCTACGCTGCGCCGCTTCCTCACCGAGGGAACCTATGCCGAAGGCGTGACCGGCGTGATGCCGACGGTGACCTATCCCAGCCACACCACGCTGATTACAGGCGTGCTGCCGGCGGTACACGGCATCTTCAACAATCAGACCTTCGATCCTGAGCGCAAGTATGCCGGCGCCTGGTACTGGTATGCGCAGGACATCCGCGTGCCCACACTCTGGGACGCGGCCCGAGCCCGGGGCATGGTGACGGCGAGCGTAAGCTGGCCGGTCAGCGTAGACGCCAAGGGGGTCGAATACCTCATTCCCGAATACTGGCGAACAGCGTCGCCGGCCGGGGCGGTGAACCCTGACGACCGCAAGCTGATGGCAGCGCTCAGCCGGCCCGTAGGCATGCTCGCCGACATGGAAACCCGCATCGGCCCGTACATGATGGGCAACGACACCACCGTCGACGGCGACGCCATCCGCACCAGGTTCTCGCTGGAGATCCTGAAGACAAAAAAGCCCGGTTTCATGACCATCCACCTCAGCTCGCTCGATGAGGCGGAGCATATCAGCGGACCCTTCAGCGACGAAGCCGACAAGACCCTCGAAGCCATCGACGGCATGGTGGCGCAGCTCATCGCTGCCGCGCAGGCCAACAATCCCAACACCGTGGTGGCGATCGTCTCCGACCACGGCTTTGCGCCGATCTCGAAAAGCGTCAATCTCGCCATCCCCTTTCTCGAAGCCGGACTGGTGAAGATAGGCAAGCCGTCGGGGCTGGCGGGGATGATGGGTGGAACCATGGCGGTGACCGAGTGGCAGGCCGAACCGTGGATGGCCGGAGGCATGGCGGCGATCATGCTTCACGATCCGTCGGACAACCAGGTGAAGGAACAGGTGAAGGCGATTCTCGACAAGCTGGCGGGCGACCCGGCGAATGGCATCGCGCGCATCCTCACCACGGATGAGATCCGCAAATATGGGGGCTTTCCCAATGCGGCCTTCGTGATCGCCCTGAAACCGGGCTACGTCACGGGCGCGGGGCTCAGCGGCGCGCTGGTAACCGACACCCTCGGCAAAGGCACCCACGGCTATCTGACCGACTTTCCCGAGATGCGCGCCTCCTTCTTCATCCTCGGGTCCGGTATCGCGCACGCGAAGGATCTCGGCGTGGTCGATATGCGGCGAATCGCTCCGACCATCGCCGGGGTTCTTGGCGCGAGCCTGCCCACGGCGAAAGAGCCGCCCTTGCCGGTGGCGGCGAAATAGCCGTTCAGGTAAGCTCCAGGGGCTGGAAACAATCCAGCGTATCCAGGTCGCGGTCACGCACTCCGACCAGGTAAAGCAGGCTGTCCAGCCCCAGGTGCGTGAGCGAATGGTCGGCGCTTTGCCGGACCAGCGGCTTCGCGCGGAAGGCAATGCCCATCCCGGCCAGCCTGAGCATGGGCAGATCGTTCGCTCCGTCGCCAACAGCGATCACCTGCTCCAGAGAAATGTTTTCTTTCTCCGCAATCTGCCCCAGCAGCTCCGCCTTACGCGCACCGTCGACGATTGCACCCGTCACCTGGCCGGTCACCGCACCGTCCGCCATCTCCAGCTCATTGGCGTAGACATAGTCGATGCCGAAACGCGCCTGCAGATGATGCGCAAAGAAAGTGAAGCCGCCGGAAAGAATCGCGGTCTTGTAACCCAGCGTCTTCAGCGTGCAGATCAGCCGCTCCGCGCCCTCGGCCAGCGGAATCTTGCCCAGCAGCTCGCGAACGCGATGTTCGGGCAGCCCTTTGAGCAGCGCCACGCGGCGGCGAAAGCTCTCCTTGAACTCGATCTCGCCGCGCATCGCGGACTCCGTGATCTTGACCACCTGCTCCGCGGCTCCGGCCATCTTGGCCAGCTCGTCGATCACCTCGCCCTGGATCAGCGTCGAATCCATATCGAAGGCAAACAGCCGACGGTTGCGGCGGAAGATGCTCTCGCGCTGAAATGCGATGTCGACAGGGAACTCCTGCGCCAGCGCCAGAAACCCGGCCCGCATCTCATCCTGCGACCGCGCCTGCCCGCTGGCGTGGATTTCAACACAAGCATTGGCATGCGGCGAATGGATGGCCAGCGAAAGCCTTCCCGAGAGCCGCTCGATGCGATCAATGTTCAGCCCCTGTCCGGCCAGCACAGCGGCGACAAGCGACAGATGCCGCGCCGAGATTGCCCGCCCCAGCAGCGTGATGATGAACCGGTCTTTTCCCTGAGCCGCGAGCCAGTGATCCAGCGCCGCGCGAGAGATGGGAGTGAAGCGGGCATGGAGCCCGAGCGATTCGGCCTTTGCCACCAGGGCATCTTTCAGCGGCTGGAAGCCGGCCCCGGAAGGCAGCTCGATGAGCAGACCCAACGCCAGGGTTTCGTGAACGACCGCCTGCCCAATATCCAGCACGCAGGCGTCGAAATCGGCCAGGACACCCGTAAGCCGCGTCGTCAGCCCGGCATGGTCGGGCCCGGAAAAGTGAATCAGAACCGTTTCGCTCATCGTTCATTCCAGCCTAGCAAAGCGTGCTGGCCGCACGGGCGATCGTGCTTCGCGCAGTCGCACCGGATATACCGGCGAGAGTGTTTGTACTTTTCCTCAAAGAGCCTAAGGAAAGAGCTTAGAGGTCCTCAAGGTACTCATCCCGGGCGTCCCACGTCTCACTTCTGAGACGTGGATATCTTTGTCTTCAAAGCTTCCGGATTGGACCGCTATATTTCGCAACCAGAGGATCCACGGTCAGAAGCAAAATTCCCTCAACTGTGGCCTGCGCGATGAGGATGCGGTCGAACAGGTCTTTGTGAATCGGCGGCAAGCTATCTACGGCGACCGCGTGCTCGCCGGTAACTGGCAGATCGTTGTAGCCGTTATCCATCAGCCCGCGTCGCAGCAGCCTCGCGTCCACCTGGAAGTCATCCCTCCCCAGTCCGCGCTTGATGGCGATCTCCCACAGGCTGGCTGCGCTGAAGAACAACTCGTTTTCCGCATCTTCGATGAATCGCCGCGCGGCCACCGGCAGCCGCTCTGGCCGGCCCGCGGCCCACAGTAAAAGATGAGTATCAAGCAGCAGTTTCATTCGCCGCCGAAAAGCTTCTCGATCTCGGTTTTGCCCATGCGGTCAAAATCGCGTGGCACTTTGATCTGGCCGGCCATAAATCCCAATCGCCGCTGCTGGTCGCTCGACGGGCTGTCGAGAGGCGTCACCTTGACCAGCGGCTTGCCGGCCTTGGCGATAATGAACGGATCGCCGTTCACGGCCTCCTCGATCAGTCGCGAGAGATGGGTCTTTGCTTCGTGAATGTTCACAGCGCGCATGGGATTTTCCCTTAAACTTAGTCTATCAGACTTAGTTTAATCGGGTCTCCTCATTGGATCGCCGAGAGAATCAGACCGGGCGCCCCATGTCTCGCTCTGAGACGTGGGATGTCAATGAACCCGGCATAATGCGACTGTTCCAACCCAGACCGCCTTGAACGCCTTCCCAACCCATGCCCGGGCCACGACTCTCTGACAGCCAGTAGCAAAATGTCATAAAATTATTCTCAGGAAGATGAGACCGATGTCTTTTTCGCCACTTCTCAAGCGCTATCGCCACGGACACCCGGACCGTGGACGGCCCCTTTCCAAGTAAGTAAGCTTTCTCCGACAGATTTTTCCGGCGTTTTCGCGCCGCGTACACCCGCGCGCACAGCCGGATCGGGATCGCACCGGGCCAACATGGCCCTCGAATCGAGAAAAGGAATTGAGATATGAGCAAATCCGTTAACAGCTTCGGCAGCCAGTCACCTCTCAAGTCAGGCAGCAAGACCTACGAAATCTACCGCCTCAGCGGGCTCGAAAAAAAAGGAGTGGCGCTCAGCCGCCTGCCCTACAGCCTGCGCATCCTGCTCGAAAACCTGCTCCGCCACGAGGACGGCAAGAGCGTCACCGCAGACGACATCGAATTTCTCGCCAAGTGGGACCCGAAGGCCGAGCCTTCGCGCGAGATCGCCTACATGCCCGCGCGCGTGCTCATGCAGGACTTCACCGGCGTTCCGGCCATCGTCGATCTCGCCGCGATGCGCGACGCCATGAAGGTCCTCGGCGGCGATCCGCAGAAGATCAATCCGCTTCAGCCCGCCGAGCTGGTCATCGACCACTCCGTGCAGGTCGACGAATACGGAACCAGCAATTCCTACTCCCTCAACGCGATGCTCGAATTCCAGCGCAACCGCGAGCGCTACGCCTTCCTCAAGTGGGGACAATCGGCCTTCCACAACTTCTCCGCCGTGCCGCCGGGCATGGGCATCTGCCACCAGGTCAATCTCGAATACCTGGCCCGCGTCGTCTTCACGCTTGAAGCCGACGGCAAGACCATCGCCTATCCCGACACGCTGGTCGGCACCGACTCCCACACCACCATGATCAACGGCCTCGGCGTGCTCGGCTGGGGCGTCGGCGGCATCGAAGCCGAAGCCGCCATGCTCGGCCAGCCCGTCTCCATGCTGGTCCCGCAGGTGGTCGGATTCAAGCTCACCGGCAGGCTGCGCGAGGGCGCGACCGCGACCGATCTCGTCCTCACCGTCACCGAGATGCTGCGCAAGCTCGGCGTCGTCGGCAAGTTCGTCGAGTTCTACGGCGCGGGCATCAGCGAGCTGGCACTGGCCGATCGCGCCACCATCGCCAACATGGCGCCGGAGTACGGCGCAACCTGCGGCATCTTCCCGGTCGACGCCGAGACGCTGCGCTACCTGCGCCTCACCGGCCGCAGCGAAGAACAGATCGCACTCGTCGAGGCCTATTACAAGGAGCAGGGCCTCTTCCACACCGCCGACGCACCCGAGGCCGAGTACTCGCAGACCATCGCGCTCGATCTCGCAACCGTCGAGCCCAGCGTCGCCGGACCGAAGCGTCCGCAGGATCGCGTGCTGCTCAAGGACGCGGGAGCGAGCTTCGCCAAGCAGCTTCCCAACCTGCTCGGCCCCACCGGAAACAAGAATGGCGTCCGTCAGGTCGTCCGCTGGGAGGGCGAAGGCGGGCACACCGCCGAGGCCATTGACTCAGCCCAGGGAGTGCATGAAGCCGGGCCTACCACTTCCATCAAAGAGCGCTTCAACGTCGATGTCGACAAGTATCTCGACAACGGCTCGATCGTCATCGCCGCCATCACCAGCTGCACCAACACCTCGAATCCATCAGTCATGGTCGCCGCCGGAATCCTGGCCAAGAAGGCGGTCGAAAAAGGCTTGACCGTCCCGCCGTGGGTCAAGACCTCGCTCGCACCCGGCTCGCGCGTCGTCACCGACTACTACGAGAAAGCCGGTCTGCTGCCCTACCTCGACAAGCTGCGCTTCAACGTCGTCGGCTACGGCTGCACCACCTGCATCGGCAACTCCGGCCCGCTGCCCTCCGATGTATCGAAGTCGATCGACGAGCACGGCCTGGTCGCCGTCTCAGTGCTCAGCGGCAATCGCAACTTCGAAGGCCGCATCAACTCCGATGTGCGCGCCAACTACCTCATGTCGCCGCCGCTGGTCGTCGCCTACGCGCTCGCCGGACGCATCGATCACAACTTCGACAGCCGACCCGCTCGGCAAAGACAAGAACGGCGAGGCCGTCTACCTCAAGGACATCTGGCCGTCGCAGAAAGAGGTCTCCGACACCATCGCCGCAGCCATCGACTCCGCCATCTTCACCAAGGAGTACGCCACCGTCACCGACGGCGATGAGAACTGGCAGCACCTCAAGTTCCCCACCGGCGACGTCTACCAGTGGGAGGGCGACTCCACCTACATCCGCAAGGCGCCCTACTTCGACGGCATGCCGGCCACCCCGCCCCGGTCGAAGACATCAAGGGCGCGCGCGTGCTCGCTGTCCTCGGCGACTCCGTCACCACCGACCACATCTCGCCCGCCGGCTCCATCAAGCTGAACGGGCCGGCCGGCAAGTACCTCACCGAGCACGGCGTCAAGCCAGCCGACTTCAACTCCTACGGCTCGCGCCGCGGCAACCACGAAGTCATGGTGCGCGGAACCTTCGCCAACGTCCGCCTGCGCAACAAGCTGGCTCCCGGAACCGAAGGCGGCGTCACACGCCTGCTGCCCGAGGGCGAGCAGATGAGCATCTTCGACGCGTCGGTGAAGTACGCCGAGCGCAAGATGCCGCTGGTCATCCTCGCCGGCAAGGAATACGGCTCGGGATCGTCGCGCGACTGGGCGGCCAAGGGACCGAAGCTGCTCGGCGTGCGCGCTGTCATCGCCGAAAGCTACGAGCGCATTCACCGCTCGAACCTGGTCGGCATGGGCATCCTGCCGCTGCAGTTCGCCGAAGGCCAGAACGTCGAAAGCCTCGGCCTCACCGGCGAGGAGATCTTCGACTTCCCCGGGCTCAAAACGCTGCTCGATGCGAAGTTCGCCAGCGGCCGCACGCTCAAGGTGAAAGCCACGGCGGCCGACGGCAAGACGAAGGAGTTCGAAGCCAAGGTCCGCATCGACACGCCGCAGGAGATCCTCTACTACCAGAACGGCGGCATCCTGCAGTATGTGCTCCGCGGCCTGGCGGCGAAGAACTGAAGCAATATCAGAGTCGCCGCAGTGTGCCGTCATTCTGACGACGAAAGAGAGGAAGAATCTCAGCGATGTGTCCATTTCCATATCGCTGAGATTCTTTCCCCTTCGGCTTCGCTCGGGGTCAGAATGACGGGTGCATTGTGCCATGGTCGATAGCGAGCAAGACGCGCAAGAACAACGACTCATGGATGGTGGAACATGGAACGCATCCAGGCGCATAGAACGTTCTTCGCCAAGCTGATCACGTCGAATGCAGGCGTCCCTCCGGGAAGCGATCTTGCCGCCGCTTTTGCGTCTACTCCACGCGAGCAGTTCGTCGGGCCGCCGCCCTGGAAGATGTTCACGCCCATGGGTTACGTCGAGACTGTCCTGGACGATCCTGCAGTCCTTTATCAGGACGTCGTTGTCTCGCTTGGCGGCGAGGCCGGCCTCAATAACGGGCAGCCCACGCTGCACGCCTACTGCCTCGCAGCCCTCGCACGCAAAAAGGGCGAACATGTCGTCCACGTCGGCGCGGGTACCGGCTACTACACTACTTTGCTGGCCAAGCTGGTGGGGGAGACCGGAGCAATCGACGCGTACGAGATCGATCCCGAGCTGGCGCGGCGCGCAACAGCCAATCTCGCCGGTTTTCCGTATGTGACGTTGCATTCGCGGTCGGGCGCGGAAGCCCCGCTTCCGGAGTGTGACGTGCTCTACGTGAATGCCGGAGCTACCGAGCCATTAGCCGTCTGGCTCGATGCCCTGCGCCCCAAAGGACGGCTCCTGTTTCCCTTGACGCCAGATGCCGGCGCAGGAGCGATGTTGCTCATTGCCAGGAAGGAAGATGGCGCCTTCGCCGCCCGTTTTCTATGCCAGGCGCAGTTTGTTCCCTGTTTAGGCGCGCGGAGCGAGGCAACGGCACAGAAGCTCGCCGAGGCGTTTCGCAGCGGCAACTGGAGCAAAGTCAAGTCTCTTCACCGAAACGACGCGCCGGATGAAAGCTGCTGGTGCTCCGGACCCGGCTGGTGGCTTTCGACGAGTTAGAACACCTTCCACGATTGTGGAGGGTCAAGCCCGTCATTCTGACGACAGGCGGGAGGAAGAATCTCAGCCATATTTCCACGCTCCCATCGCTGAGATTCTTCGCTGCGCTCAGAATGACGGCGCATGCAGCACCCGATATCGCTTGGCCGGAGATGCAAACACGAAGGCCCCGGAGTTGATCCGGGGCCTTTTCATCGAAATTGGAATGCGCAGCCTAGATGCCGACGCCGTAATCGGCGGATGGATACTCATCGCCGGCATGGGAGTAGAAGTCGCTTGGTGTCCGGCGCTTGAATTTGTAGCGTATGCGCAGCTCGCGTCCGACGTAGAGACCAAGAGCGGCCACGCCCACTGCGACGGATGCCCATCCCAGGGCGCGCAGGGGGAGGTGACTCTCGCTTCTCGACTTCGATCCGAATGCAGGCAGAATGCTCACTGGAAATCCTTCCTTCCGCTCAGCCGATATCGGTTTTTTTACCCGCTCGACCGGTCGCGTTGCCATCATGATAGCTCAGTTCGATGGAACCAAGGTTGCGTTTGCACACTCATCGGCATACAACTTTGGTTCCATCAGACTTCTTTTTCAATTCGATGCAGCGCAGCAACTTTTTGTTCCGCGGGCAGGAAACTGGCCTCGATGGAATTCGCCGCCAGCTCCCGCAAATGCTCGTCGTTGAAGCCGAATTCATTCTGCGCAAGCCGGTATTCGCTTTCGAGATCGCTGAGAAACATCGCCGGATCGTCCGAGTTCAGAGTGATCATCAGTCCCGCATCGAAGTAGCGCCGTACCGGATGATCGGCCAGCATCATGCAGCAGCCCGTTTTGATATTCGACGAGACGCAGATCTCAATCGGAATCTGCCGCTGGGAAAGAACGCTCATCAGCTCGGCGTCCTGAATTGCTGTGAGCCCATGCCCGATCCGCTCCGCGCCGATGTTGATCGCTCCCCAGATGCCCTCCGGCCCTACCGTCTCGCCGCCGTGCGCGGTCAGACGGAGCCCCGCATCCCGGGCCTCCGCATACAAGTCGCGGAACGGATCGGCGCCGGTGTGCCGCTCGTCTCCGCCAATCCCGATGCCGATGATGGAGGGGTGTTCGGGCCGCAGCTCCGCGGCTTTACGAAAGACGCGCGCCGCCTCTTCCACCCCGAACTGCCGCGCCGCATCGAAAATCCAGTACGCGGTAATTCCAAAATCCTCTTCCGCCTTCCTGCGCCCGCGTTCCATGCCCACGAAGAGCGGGTCGAAATCCATCTTCTTCCAGAAGTAGACGACCCCAACCGAGACATATACCTCGGCATGGATCACGCCCTGCTGCGCCAGCCGCTTCAGCATGCGGTAGGTGATCAGCTCGTAGTCTTCCGCCGTACGGAGCCGTTCGGCGACCGCCTTGAAGGCCATCATGAAGCCGGTGAAGTCGGTGTACTGGTAGATGGCTCGCGCCTGTTCCAACGTAAGCGGGCTGCCGTCATGGCGGCGGCTCAGGTCGGCCAGCGTCTCCGGAGAGATCGTGCCTTCGAGGTGCAGGTGCAGCTCAGCCTTGGGCAGGCGGCGGATAAAGGCGAGTTGGGAGTCGGGATTCAATGCCAGGATTGCGTGTCAAATTGAAATCTAATTAATCCCACATCTCAAAGGCGAGATGTGGGGCACCCCCATCTGTGATGCATGGTGAGCCCCTAAGTGCGGATGTTGACCAGGCCCTCGGCCGAGCCCGGCGAAATGCGCGAGGTCTGCGGAGCGCGCCAGTGATCGATGTACGAAATCTGGTGCACGCAGCTGATGGTGCAGTGCGGCGCGCAGGTCTTCTCGGTCAGAAACTCGCGCTTCACATCCTCCCGGGTATATTCGGCCAGCGGCACGCCCGGAAATCCCCGTTGCTGCGAGCAGTAGTGCACCAGCCCGTTCTCGCAGATGTAGAGATAGCGCGAGCCCGCCCGGCAGCGCCAGTCATTGGGCTGCGCGTTGGCGATGGCTTCCTGGAACCGGTTGAAGCGCGAATAATTCTTTTTCTTCCAGCTGCGCATCTCCGACCACACCGCACGCTCCTCGTCGGCCAGCGGCTTCAGCTGTCCGTCGCCGTCATGGATGATTCCGATGGTGGCCGTAAATCCCAGCTCGATGGCACGGCGTCCGATGGTCAGAGCATCCTGCGGGTCCTTGATCCCGCCGCCAACCACCGAGTTGATGTTCACGTGGAAATCCGCATACTCCGACAGCCACTGCAGCTTCCTGTCCAACACCTTCAGGCTCTTCTTCGAAATCTCATCCGGCTCCACGTTGTCGATCGAGATCTGCAGATGGTCGAGGCCGGCCTTGTTCAGCCGCTCGATGCGCTCGGGAACCAGGAAATAGCCGTTGGTGATCATGCCGGCCAGCGCGCCGTTCTTGCGGATGCGGGCAATGATCTGGTCGAGATCGGGATGCGTGGTCGGCTCGCCGCCGGAAATGGTGATGATGCTGGTCCCCAGCCGCCCCAGGTGATCGATGCGGCGGAGCATCTCCTCGATCGGCACCGGTTCGGAAACCTTGTCGTACTCGTTGCAGTAGGCACAGGAGAGGTTGCAGAAGCGCATCGGCACGATCTGCGCCATCACCGGATGGCTGGTCGAAGCCAGCGCCCGGCCCACAATGGCCAGTTCGCGCGCCTTGCGCGCCGCCGCATGAGCCCGGCGCGCCGCAGGACGCTTCACCGGAAGCGGCTTGCCAACCTTCGTATCTCCAGCCTGGATCGACATCGCTTATACAATTGAATCACATACGCCCAACCGCACGCGACCGCCAGCCGCCGAATGGGGCATAGGACGGGTTAAACGGCAAAGAATAAAGGCGCTCTCGACGGAGCGCCTTTCGGTGAACATCCTGAAAACCGGTTTGGAGTCCCTAATACATCTCCTGGGCTTGCAGGGACTGGATCTCCTTCTTTATCTCGTCCATCTGCCGCTGCATCTGCTTCGACCGCTCGTCCATCTGCTCCTGCAGCTTCTGCATGTCGATGCCTTGCAGGGAGCGCTGCATCTCCTGCTCCAGCTTCTGGGTGTCGATCTGGCGCGCCGCCTCCGCCAGCTTCCGCACGTCGACATCGGCCATGGCTTGCGACGATTGCTCCATCGCATCGCGCAGCTGCTGAGGATCGACCAGCTCGGAGATATCGAGCTCGGCGAGATCGCCGTTCCCCTCGCTGCCCTCATCGAGCAGCACACCGGGCGAGTTGAGCTGGCCCTTGTCCTTGTGCTTGCCCTCGCCCGCCTGCATGGTCAGGTTCAGTTCCTTGCGGTTGCGGAAGATCGTAACCTGCACTTCCTTGCCGCGGTTGGCGTGGATGGCCTTGGCCCACTCGTTCAGCGTGGCCATGGTCTGGCCGTTCACCTTGGTGACCACATCGCCGGCCTTCAGTCCCGCGGACGAAGCCGGGCTATTCGCCGCGACGTGTTTCACCAGCAGCCCCTGGCCGTCCTTGACGCCGAAATAGTCCGCCAGCTGCGACCCCAGCGTGTCGAGCTGCACCCCCACCGAAGTGCTGCCGAAGGTCAGCGACCCGAAAAAGCCGCTGGCCCAGCTGCTATGCGAGGCGGGCGGCTGCAGCGCATATCCGCTTCCGTCGTCATCCGGATCGGGAACCACGCTCAGATTGGTCAGGGCCTTCTGCTCCAGCGCCGCATGGTCGGCCAGCGCGACATTGATCGTCTGCTGCTGCCCGTCCCGGCTGATGACCAGGGAAATGGACCGTCCCGGGGGAATCTCGTGCAGCATGCGCCGCAGCTGTTCGGCGCCCGCGACCGGCTGTCCGTTCATCTGCAGAATCACATCGTGCAGCTTCAATCCCACCGCTCCGGCAGGCGCGTCATGGTCTACGGTGATGATTTCCGCGCCTGAGGAATCTTTCAGTTTGAGAGCCGCAACACGCTCGCTGTCGACATCGCGGAAGGCGATGCCCAGGTAGCCCGAAGAGCTGTTGATGAGCAGCGCAGGCGAATCGCTCAGCAGCGCCCAGAGCTGCCCGCCGCTCTCCGCCGCGAAGGATGCGGGCGCAAGCGCAACCACTCCGGTCGCCACGGTTGCAGACACTAACCTCAAAAAGTATTTCATTGGATTGACCCCGAAACCCCGGAACATCTCTGCCTGACGGACGTTTTTCCGGCTGCTGTTGAGACGCCAGCCCAGCCCAAATGTAACCCCCGGGCCGACGTTTGGGAAGGAGAAATCGCTTACTGGATCTGTTGGACCTGGTTGAGGACCTGCTGCGATACGTCGCGAATCTGCGCGTTGTCGTCGCGCGCGGCCACCGTGTGCAGCACCTCGCGCACGCTGGAATCCGCCTGCACCGGCTCGAGCAGTCCGATGGCCTGGGTGCGCACCCGCGCATCCGGATCGTTCATCAGCGACTGCAGCACCGCATCGCGCACCCGCGTGTCGTTCCCGATATACGGCTGCAGCCCTTCCAGGGCCTTCAGCCTCACGCTGGAGCTGTTGTCATAGAGCAGCGAGACCATCAGCGCATTGCGCACCGGGCCATCGCCGCACATGTGGCCCGCACGGCACTCATCCGCCAGCAGGCCGACCGAGTCGTCGCGCACGTCGGGATTCAGCCGGTTCTGCGCTCCCAGCAGCAGCAGCTTGCGGATGTCGGGGTCGTCCAGCGAGCCATGAATCGTTTCCGGCACCAGGCGGTTGTAGCGCACGACTACGTTCTCCGAGCCCGGTTCCTGCGCGATGCTGCTCACATTGGCGATCTGTGCCGTGCCGTTGTCGGTTCCGCTGTCCGCGTCGCTCTTGCCCTGCGCCGCCTGCATCAGTGCGCTCATCTGCGCAGCGTCGTGGACGTGCGCCTCAGCCCGGTAGCCGCCGTAGCCGCCCGCCGTGAGCCCCGCGACAAGCAGGGCCGACGCCGCCACCGGCGCCGCGCGCAGTCCATACACGCCGCGCGAAAATTTCTGCGAAAAACGCAGCACCCAGCCGCCGCGGGGCATGGCATCCAATGCCTCTTCCAGTTTCATCCGGGTGCGCGCCACCAGGTTCACCGAAGGCTCTTCCACCGGCAGCAGCGACATGGCCTTGATCAGCGCCTGGGCGCCTTCCAGCTCGCGCCGGCACTCGTCGCAGGCGGCCAGATGCTGCTCCAGCTGGTGGTTCTGGTCGTCGGCCAGCTCACCATAGACAGCCAGAGCGATGGATTCGTGTGCGGTTTCGCACTTCATGGTCATACCTTTGCCTCACAGCCTCAGAAAATATCTACTTCACCGCTCCGGATCTTGCGCCCGGAAGGGGTTTAACGCAGTTCCGCCAGGTTCGCCCGTAGCTTCCTGGTCGCACGGAAGAGGGTATTTTTTGCCGTCTCTTCGGTTGTATTCAGCATTTCGCCGATCGTCCTCAATTTAAGCCCTTGATAGTGCTTGAGCTCAAAAACCATCCGTTCGCGGGGAGTGAGCTGATCCAGCGCCTCGCGAATCCGTTCGCCTAAAACCTTCCTGCTCAACTCCCGATCCGGATTCGCGCTCGCGCGGTCGTCCGAAACGTTGTTCAGCAGGTCCATCTCCTCGCCCGACGCGTCGATCATCACCGCCTGGTCTTCGCGGCGCGACTTCCTCCGCCGCAGCAGGTCCAGGCAGAGATTCGTGACGATGCGATAAATCCAGGTGTAGAACGAGCACTCGAAGCGGAAGTTGCCCAGGTACCGGTAGGCCTTGAGGAACGCTTCCTGGTGAATGTCCTCGGCATCCTGCTCGGACCCGGTGAGGTGGAGGGCCAGCCTCAGCACCGCCTGATCATATTGACGTACCAAAGCGTCAAAGGCTGCTCGAGAACCTTGCTGGGCTTCGCGGATCAGCTCCGTTTCGCTTGCACGCGCTTGTGGATCGATCGCCATCCCTCGCGAGGATTGTATCTTCGCAGGGCCGCTCGCGGTCGAAGAACGGGAAAAAGGGGAAGCAAAGCGGAGTGCATCAGCCGGCATCGAGGCTCCTTGAGAAAAAGGACAGGGAATCCCGCCGGTGAGACGTACCGTCAACCGAATCGTTAGCAGCGGCGACCGCAGAATCTGCCTGCTGCGAATTTCTTCGTCCCGCATTGAACTGCCGCCCCGGGACGCAACAGCGGGAAAAATGCTCTAAACTTTCCTCATGAGTAGCCGTCAAGGCGAGACTGACAGCGGACGGCTATGGTCGTCTGATTCTTCTCCTACCCATGACCTGATCACCGCCTATTGCGACGGCGGATCGCGCGGCAATCCCGGCCCCGCCGGCTTTGGAGTGTTCATCCAGGGAGCGGGCGGCGAGGTGGTGGCCGAGCTGAGCGAATACCTCGGCAAGCACACCAACAATTACGCCGAATACTCCGGCCTGCTGGCTGCACTCGATTTCGCACTCACCCAGGGCCATCCCCGCCTCAAGGTGGTCTCCGACTCCGAGCTGATGGTGAAGCAGATCAAGGGGCAGTACAAGGTGAACAGCCCCGAGCTGCGGCCGCTTTACGAAGAGGCCAAGCGGCGCATCGCCCGCCTCGATGCCTTCCAGATCCAGCACGTCCTGCGCGAGAAGAACCAGCGCGCCGACCGCCTCGCCAACCTGGCCATGGACCGCGGCACCGGGCGCACGAATGGGGAAAATGGCCGGGCCGGGTCACCGGCGCCGGAAAAACCGCAGGTGCTGCGCGGCTTCGTCAAGGGCGGCGTCGTGCACCTCGTCGAAGGTGAGCTGCCCGACGGCGTCTTTGTAAGGATCACCCCCGAACGCCGCTGAAGTCGGATTCGGGAGGCAGTCTCGAGCCGGAAGCCGCTGCGGGAGAGAGTTTGAAGGGTACGGGCTTTAGCCCGTACATAAATTCCCGACAAGGGAGACGGCTTTAGCCGCTGAGGGATGAATTTGTGGACACCCTTGCTTTTTCATCTTCCTCGGAAGTGAGAATTCGCCCGGCAGCCGCATCGGACCTGCCGCAGCTCACCGAAATCTACAACCACTACGTGATTCACACGCCGGTCACCTTCGACGTGACGCCGCAGACCGTCGAGCAGCGAACCACATGGCTGACACAATCTGCCGAAACCGGCCGCTACCGCCTGCTGATCGCCGAAGGACAGGGCCGGGTTCTCGGCTACGCGGGAACCACGCGCTTCCGCGCCAAACCGGCCTATGACACGACCGTGGAAACAACCATTTACTGCGCTCCGGAGTCCGTCGGCCGAGGGCTCGGCGCCCTGCTCTACTCTGCGCTCTTCGAAGCCATCGCCGGAGAGGACCTGCATCGCATCGTCGCCGGATATGTGCCGCCAAACCCCGCATCGGCGGCTCTGCATCAGCGCTTCGGCTTCAAACCGGTAGGAGTTTTCACCGAGAACGGCTACAAGATGGGCCGCTATTGGGATGTCTGCTGGCTCGAACGCCCGCTCAAGCTCTAACGGCGCGTGTCCCTGGACGGCCAGTCCCCGGGTGCCCCACATCTCGAAGTTGAGATGTGGGATCAATGCGACTGCCACCCAACGCGTGGCCGTCACTGTGACGATCAACGAGAGTGCACGCATGATCCCCGCCGTGGCGCCGAAGGCGCGTGTGCCTGGACGGCCAGTCCTAGCGCGCCAACTGAGCCTTGACGATTTCGCTCACCTGCCGCCCGTCCGCGCGCCAGCCCTTGGCCTGGATGTGCGCCTGCACCGCCTTCATCGCCGCGCCCATGTCCTTGGGGCCGAGATCGTCGCCGGAGCAGGCCAGCTCGGCCAGTGTCTCCTCCACCAGCTTGCGGATCTCCGCCTCGCTCGCGGCCTTCGGCATGTAGGTCTCGATCAGCACGATCTCCGCGGCTTCCTTCGCCGCCAGCTCCGGCCGATTGCCCTTGGTGAACTGCTCGACCGACTCGCGCCGCTGCTTGATGAGCGTGGTCAGGATCTGCAGCGCTTCGGCCTCCGTCAGCGGAGCCCGCTTGTCGATCTCCTTGTTCTTGAGCGCGGTTTTCACCATGCGCAGGGTCGAAGTCCGCTCCGCGTCGCGCGCCTTCATCGCCACGACGATATCTTTTTCAATTTGCTGTGGAATGCCCGCGTGTGTCATCGTCCCGTCCAAACCTTCCATTATAGAAAGAAAGCGTCCGCCGCGCCCGCTCGGTAAAATAAACCAGACAGAGCTTTGCGTAATTGCAGTCGATTGCGCTTTCCGTATTCGCAGTCGATCGAGCTTTCCCACGATCGAAGCAGCAAGGGACTCCGACCCCGAGGATACTGATCATGATTCGAAAGACCCGCCTTTTCACTCCCGGCCCAACACCTCTTCTGCCCGCCGCCCAGTTCGCCATGGCCGCTGCCGACATTCACCACCGCACGGCGGAGTTCCGCGCCCTCTACCAGCGCGTTCTCGACCAGCTCAAGACCTTCGTCGGCACCAAGAACGACGTCCTGCTGCTGGCCTCGTCCGGAACCGGAGCGATGGAGGCATCGGTCTCCAACCTGACCTCGCCCGGCGACCGCGTCCTCGTGCTCTCCGCCGGCAAGTTCGGCGAGCGCTGGGTGGCCATCGCCAAGGCCTTCGGCTGCGAAGTCGACGTGATCAGCGCTCCCTACGGCCAGACCTTCTCGCTCGATGAAGTGCGCAAGGCGCTCAAGATCGAGACCCGCGCCGTCTTCATGCAGGCGACGGAGTCCTCCACCGGCGTGCGCCACGATGTGCAGGGTGTCGCCGAGCTGCTGAAGAAGGCAGACAGCGGCGCGCTGCTCGTAGTCGACGCCATCACCGGCCTCGGCACCACGCATTTCGACGTGGACGGCTGGGGCGTCGACGTCATCATCGGCGGCTCGCAGAAAGCGGTCATGATTCCGCCTGGCCTCGCCTATCTCGCGGTAAGCGACCGCGCCTGGGAGGCGATGGAGATCTCGCTGAACCCGCGCTACTACTTCGACCTCCGCAAGGAGCGCAAGAACGCGCACAAGGGTGAGTCGTCTTACACGCCGGCCGTGGCCCTGATCGCCGCTCTCGGCGCAGCTCTGGACTACATTGCCGCGCAGGGCGGAGGCGATCTCGCCGCCGGACGCAAGGCTCTCGTCGACAACGCCGAGACCTGTGCCGCCATGACCCGCGCCGCCGTCGAAGCGCTGGGACTGAAGCTCTTCGCGCCGGTCTCGCCGGCTGCGGCGGCAACGGCAGTGCTTCCGCCTGCCGGTGTCGACTCCGGCGTGATCGTCAAGGAGCTGAAGAACCGCTTCGGAGCGGTCATCACCAACGGACAGGGCGAGATGAAGGGCCAGATCTTCCGCGTAGCCCACATCGGCCTCTTCGACTACATGGACACCATCGCCATCATCGGCGCGCTGGAGCAGGTGGCCGAAAAAAGCCTGAAGATTCCCGGCTTCGCATTCGGCCAGGCCCTCGCCGCCGCGCAGAAGGTCTTCGCCGAAGCAGGATCGTCAGCAAAGAAGGAAGCAGCAGAGCCGGTCGGCGCACGCTGACAGGTAGGTGCGGGCTTCAGCCCGCACGCTGCGGGCCGCAGAAACAACGCGGCTTTAGCCGCTGAGGGGAAATTCTCACCGCAATCGCCAACCGGGGAAGGACCTGCGTCACACGTCTTTCCCTCGCCACAGATGAGGAGCAGCAATGAAGATCGTTCTCGCCGAGAAAGTGTCTCCGGCCACACTGGCCGTGTTCAAAAGCGAACCCGACTGGAAGATCGTCAGCCATGACGAGATCAAGAACGGACTGCCGGCAGAGCTCGCCGACGCCGAAGGTCTGGTGGTCCGCTCGGCTGTTCAGGTCGACGACGCCCTGCTCGCCTCGGCTCCGAAACTGCGGGTCATCGGCCGCGCCGGGGTTGGCGTGGACAACATCGACGCCGACGCCGCTACCCGCCGCGGTATCGTGGTGATGAACACCCCCGGCGCTAACGCCATCGCGGTAGCCGAGCTCACCATCGGCCTGATGATCGCGCTGGGCCGCCAGCTTCCCAAGGCCAACACCACCATGCACGCCGGCAAGTGGGAGAAGAAGTCCCTCCAGGGTGTCGAGCTGCGTGGCAAGAAGCTCGCTGTTCTCGGCCTGGGCCGTGTCGGTCTCGAAGTCGCCCGCCGCGCCCGCAGCTTCGGCATGGAGATCATCGGGCACGATCCCTTCGTCTCGGCGTCCGTCGCACGCGAGAACGCGATTCAGCTCGTCTCCACCGAGGAGCTCTTCCGCGAAGCCGACTACCTCACGCTGCACGTCGGCCTCACCCCGCAGACCACCGGCATCATCAACGAGAGCACGCTCGCGTCGATGAAGAAGGGCGTGCGCATCGTCAACTGCGCCCGCGGTGAGCTGATCGTCGAAGCCGCGCTGGCCGAGGCTCTAAAGAGCGGACACGTCGCCGGAGCCGCACTCGACGTCTTCCACCAGGAGCCGCTCAAGGATTCACCCTTCTTCGCGCTCGACAACGTCATCCTCACGCCGCACATCGCCGGATCGACCGCCGAGGCCCAGGAGGCCGTGGGCGTGCAGATCGCACTGCAGGTCCGCGAATATCTCAAGCTCGGCGTGGTGCAGAACGCTGTCAATCTGCCCTCGCTCTCGCATGAAGAATATCTGGAGCTCGCCCCCTACATCACGCTGGCCGATCGCCTCGGCTCCTTCCTCGCGCAGTTCGCCGAAGGCAGCCTGGAGAGCGTGCACATCTCCTACAATGGCCGCATCGGCGAGGGCAAGACCGAGCTCATTCGCAACAGCGCCATCGAAGGCATTCTCGGTCACTCCGAAGGCGTGAACCGCATCAATGCCGCGGCCGTGGCCGAAGAGCGCGGCATCCGCATCCACGAAGAGAAGAAGGCATCGAGCTCGGGCGGTGCGGGCAACGTGCTGAAACTCACCATCCACACCCGCGCCGGCGACGTGATCGCCAGCGGCACCGTGCTGCATGGGGTCTCCGCGCGCCTGCTGAGCCTGAATGGCATCGACATCGAAGCACCGCTCGAAGGCACGCTGCTCACCATCCGCAACCAGGACGTGCCCGGCGTCATCGGCCGCGTGGGCACCATCCTCGGCGAGCATCGCATCAACATCGCCAACTTCGCGCTGGGCCGCGTCAGCCTGGCACGCGCGCTGAAGGAGCACCGTGTTCCCGAGGGCACCGCTCTCGCCGTGGTGCAGGTGGACGGCGAATTGACCGATGCAACGCTGCGGGCGCTGCGCAAGATCGAAGCCATCACCGAGGTGCACGTAGCCAGCCTCGGCGAGAAGCCGCAACTGGCCTTAGTAGAATAAAAGCAGTGCCTTTGGTTTCAGGGAGTACAGCAAGTGCCTCTATACGAATACCGCTGCAAACAATGCGGTCATCAGTTTGAAAAAATTCAAACCTTCAGCGCAGCCGACGAGAAGGAATGTCCGGTGTGCAAAGGGGAACTGGAGCGGCTCATCTCCGCTCCGGCCGTGCAGTTCAAGGGTTCCGGGTTCTACTCGACCGACTACGGAGCCAAGGGTAGCTCCAGGGGGCCGGCAAAGTCCGGGGACTCGGGCACCGGCGCGGATAGGCCTGCGGGCGCCTCTTCTGACAGCCAGAGCTCGTCGAAGGCCACGCCGGGCTCCAACTCTTCATCGACAAGCTCCTCGACGAAAAGCGAGTAAGAGCTAAAGGCGGTGTAAGGTACCGTCATTCTGAGTGCAGCGAGAATTCCGCATTAAGACTTCTTTGCTGATTTCTTCTTGGCGGTCTTCTTCGCAGGCACCTTGGCTCCGGACTTGCGCGCCTCTGACAGGCCGATTGCGATTGCCTGCTTGGGGTTCGTAACCTTCTTCCCGCTGCGCCCCGACTTGAGCTTGCCCTTCTTCATCGCCTTCATCTCACGCTCGACGGATGAGGAAGCCTTCGGGCTATATTTCCTGCCGGTCGACTTTTTCGCTGCCTTCTTTGCGGATTTCTTCGCTGCCTTTTTTGTAGCTGCCATTGGTTTCTTCTCCCTGAAACCTCGAAACAGGTTCCAGCAATGGGAAGCCGGAGGCCAGGACAAGGTTGTGTGATCTTCGGAAAGGGCGAAACTACCGCTGCAAATTACGCCTTCTTCAGCGTCGACATATCGATCACGAAGCGGTACTTCACATCCGCCTTCACCACCCGCTCGAAGGCCTCATTGATCTTGTCGATCGAGATCAACTCTACGTCGGAAACGATATTGTGTTCCGCGCAGTAGTCGAGCATCTCCTGTGTCTGCGCCATTCCCCCGATGATCGAGCCCGACATCGCGCGGCGCTTGAAGAGCAGGTTGCCGGTGTTGATCACGGGAGGCTGGTCCGGCAGCCCTACCTGGCAATACACCGCGTCGCGCTTGAGCATGGTGAGATAGGCATTGATGTCGTGCACCGCCGACACCGTATCGAGAATGAAGTCGAAGCTGTTCGCCTCTTTCTTCATCGCCTCTGGATCTTTCGAGATCACCACATCGTCCGCGCCCAGGCGCTTCGCATCTTCGATCTTGGACTCTGAGGTCGTGACCTGCACCACGTGTGCGCCGAAGGAATGGGCGAACTTCAGCGCCATATGCCCCAGGCCGCCCAGCCCAACTACTCCCACCTTCTGCCCCGGGCCCACCTTCCAGTGGCGCAGCGGCGAATAGGTGGTGATGCCCGCGCACAGCAGCGGAGCCACGCCCGCCGGATCGAGCTTCGTCGAGACGCTGTGAACGAAGTGCTCGTCGGTAACAATGTTGTTGGAGTAGCCGCCCTGCGTCAGGTCGCCGTACTTGTCGTAGGCGCCGTAGGTGAGGGTGAACCCTACCTCGCAGTACTGCTCTTCACCGGCCTTGCAGCTCGGACAGGTGCGGCACGAATCGACAATCACGCCCACGCCGACACGATCTCCCACCTTGAACTTCTTCACCGCCGAACCCACCGCCGTTATGCGGCCCACAATCTCGTGCCCCGGCACCATGGGGTAGATGGCGTTCTTCCATTCATTGCGCGTGGAGTGAATATCGGAGTGGCAGACGCCGCAGTATTCGATCTCGACCGCGACATCGTGCTCCGTGGGTTCGCGGCGTGTAAAACGGAAGGGCGCAAGCGGCGTAGTAGCCTGCTGCGCGGCATATCCCCAGGACTGAGTCATGCAATGCTCCTTGTATGGCTATAGAAAAAGCGTGCGTAGGGAATCGTAAATGGTAAACGGCTTTACCAATAGACGCGCGAGCAAAGCCGTGAGCTTCAATCAAAGAGTCCCGCATCGGCGCTCCGCTTTACAACCGCCGCCCCAGGCGCGATGCTAAGGAGGCGTGAAGACAGAGATCAGCGTATCGAAAGAGGATTATCTCAAGGCCGTTCTCGAAGCCGAGAGTGAGGGCCAGACTGTCATTTCGGCCACTCTCGCGCACTGGCTCGGCGTATCGCCGCCGGCCGTTTCCATGGCCATTCGCCGTCTCAAACGCGACGGATATGTCGACGTCAAAGCCGACGGCGTGGTCCGCCTCACACCTAAGGGCAAGCAGACCGCGCACCAGACCGCGCTGCGGCACCACCTCATCGAGCGCATGCTCTCAGAGATGTTCGGCATGGCCTGGTATGAGGTTCACGATGAAGCCGAGCGCCTGGAGCATGCCGTCTCGCCGGCCTTCGAAGCCCGCCTGCTCGAGAAGCTGGGCGCAAAGGGTGTATGCCCGCACGGCAACTCGGTCCTTCCCGAGAGCCCTGCAAAGCGCATCCGCCGCGGCCTGCGCACGCTGGCCGATAGCGAGGAGGATGCCGAGTACGTCGTCGCCAGCCTCTACGAACGCGACCCCAAGCTGCTGCGCTTCCTCCACGAGACCGGCATCGAGCCCGGTGGGCCGGTGCGCATCGTGAAGAAAAACTACGACCAGACGCTGGCTATCGAAACCCCCGCCGGCTCCTTCACCGTTGGCGCACCGGCGGCGGAGAAGGTCTGGGTCAAGCCGCAGAGCCGATAACCCACGCGGCCCCTCAACCTTTTGATGGATATTTCGCTCCCCCTGCTGGTGTGTAGTATTCCCAGCAGGCCGTGAAGATTCCAGACGTGGACCATATTCGATCGACAAATCGCTGGCGCACGATCACGATCTGGAAATCCATCGTTCTGGGACTAGCTCTGCTCTCGTCCGCCGCAGCCTCTCTTGCACTCGATCCACACCAGGCCCTGCGTCATTACGGATATCGGTCCTGGCAGACCGACAGCGGCCTTCCCCAGAATACGGTTCACGCCGTGCTGCAAACCGGCGACGGCTACCTGTGGATCGGCACCGAAGCAGGCCTGGTCCGCTTCGATTCGACGCAATTCAAAACATTCACGCACAAGGACACGCCCCAGCTCGGCAGCGATCTTATCTACAGCCTGATGCAGGACCGCGCCGGCGCGCTCTGGATCGGCACCTCCAGCGGCATCACCCGCTATCGGAATCGCGCCTTCGAGTCATTCCCGGCATCGGATCCCGCGGTCCACAGCGCCGTCTGGTCCGTTCATCAGGACCACGTTGGCAACATCTGGATCCTCACCGCCGGTGGTCTTGGCATCCTTGACGGCAATCGCTTCGTCGCCGTCACCGGCCTGCCGCCATTGAATGAAGACAGCACCATGCTCGATGCGCCGGACGGCTCGCTGTGGATCGGCACGATGGAAGGCCTGCGCCGCGCGTCGCCGGGTTCGCGGCAATTTCTGGCCGCTGGCCCCCCGGCCGCCATCCAGGCGCTGGCGATCGATGCCAATGGCCGCGCCTGGGCTGGAACCGCTGGAGGCGTCGAGATTTGCAGCTCAAGCAATTGCTCGCCTCTTGCGCTGAAGCAGCAACCGTCTTCCGAGGCCGAGCACAATATCCACGCACTGGCCTTCGATGCGCAAGGTAAGGTGTGGATCGGCACGGACGCCGGCCTGCTCTCCTACGACGGCAAACAATTCTCTCGCTGGACGGCAGGCGATGGCCTGCCGTCCGATCGCATCAACCTGCTTTTCGGCGATCGCGAAGGCGCGCTCTGGATCGGCACTGCCGGCGGCATCGCGCGCCTGGTCGCCGGCAGGATTGAAGCCTTCACACCCAGGGCCGGCTTCTCCAGCAACCTGGCCCTCGCGATGGCTGAAGACCGCGAAGGCAGCCTCTGGATCGGCACTGAGTCCGGCGGCCTCGACATCCTGCGCGACCGCAAGTTCACCACCTACGCTGCGGAAGACGGCATCTCCGACGACCACATCCGCGCCGTCTACCAGGACCGCGCCGGCACTGTCTGGCTCGGCACCAGCGGCGGCGGCCTTGATCGTTACGGACTCGACCGCGAGAATGAGAATGGCTTCACCGCTCTCACCACCGCCGACGGACTCTCCAGCAACATCGTCCTCTCCATCGCCGGCGCGCCGAACGGAGATCTCTGGCTGGGCACGCCAGACGGCCTCGATCGCATTCACGATGGCAAGGTGAGCGTCTTCACCTCCGCCGACGGCCTCGCCGACGATTTCGTGCGCTCCATTTACTTCGACAATCAAGGCACGGCCTGGATCGGGACCCGGCGCGGCCTCTCGCAATGGAAAGACGGCCGCTTCACGACCTACACCGCACTCGATGGGCTGGGCAGCGATCTGGTCGGCGCGATCCTGCAAGCGAATAAAGGGGAATCTCGCGATGGATCGCTCTGGATCAGCACCCTCGGCGGCCTCACCCACCTGAGCCACGGCGTCTTCCATAACTACACCGAAAAGGATGGCCTCTCCAACCGCGTCGTCACCGCCCTCCACGAAGACCCCGACGGCACGCTCTGGATCGGCACCAATGGCGGTGGCCTGAACCGCCTGCGCGCCGGAAAAATCCAAGCGGTAACGCCGCAGATCGCGAACCTTCCGGCGAACGTCTACAGCATCCTCGAAGATGCGGAAGGAAATCTCTGGCTCAGCTCCAACAGCGGCATCGACCGTGTGAATCGCATGGCTCTGAACCACGCTCTGGACGGCGAGGCCCACAACGTTCCCGTCGACGAGTACGGCGTAGCCGACGGCATGAAGATCAGCGAGGCCAGCAGCGGCGGCCATCCCGCCGCATGGCGCCTGCAGGATGGCAGCCTCTGGTTCGCCACTCTCAAAGGCGTCGCCACCGTCGATCCCGCGCACCTGGCCATGAACCACATTCCGCCGCTGATGAGCATCGAGCAGCTCAGCGTCGACGACGAGCCGCAAAAAGCATCTTCTGTAGTTACAATTTCGCCGGGACGCCGCAGGCTGGCCTTCGAATACGCCGCGCTTTCCTTCGTCGCCCCGCAAAAGGTGCGCTTCCAGTACAAGCTCGATGGCTTCGATCACGACTGGGTTGACGCCGGCGCCCGGCGCACCGCCTACTACACCAATCTTCCGCCCGGCCGCTATACCTTCCAGGTTAGGGCCGGCAACAACGACGGAGTCTGGAGTCTGCAGCCGGCTTCTTTGTCCCTCCGCCTGCAGCCTTACTTCTACCAGACAGTCTGGTTCTACCTGCTGCTCGCACTCGCTGTGGCCCTGCTCTGGTACGGGATTTATCTCTGGCGTCTGCGCCAGGTCGAGTCGCGCTTTCAGGTTGTGCTGAGCGAACGCAACCGCATCGCGCGCGAAATTCACGACACCCTGGCCCAGGGCTTCGTTGCCGTCTCGGTTCAGCTGCAGGTGGCATCGCGCCTGCTCGGCAGCGCCCCCGCCGCCGCAGAGCAGCATCTCGCGCAGGCGCAGGACCTGGTTCGCACCGGCCTCGACGACGCGCGCCGCGCCATCTGGGAGCTGCGCTCGCAGGGCGCGCAGGAGAGCGACTTCGCCAGCAAGCTCATCCAAGTGGCCAACCGCCTCACCGAGTCCAGCCCCATCGAAGCGAAAGTGCGCGTCCACGGAACCTACCGCCCGCTTTCGGCGCGGACTGAGGACCAGCTATTGCGCATCGCCCAGGAAGCCGTGACCAACGCCGTAAGACATGCCCAGCCTGCCCACATTGACATCCAGCTTCGCTTCGCGGAGAAGAACATCGAGCTGATTGTCGAGGATGACGGCCACGGATTCGCCGGCGAAGCACCCTCCATGCATGAAGGCCACTACGGCCTCACCGGCATGAAGGAGCGTGCACAACAGATCGGCGGAAACCTGACCGTCTCCAGCAAAGCAGGCGAAGGCACGCGCATCCAGGTCGAGATACCGCAGAAGAACGAGGGAAAGAAAATTGAGCGAGAAGAAAATGACTGAACCGATTCGAATCCTGGTGGTGGACGACCACAACATCGTGCGGCAGGGATTGGTCGCGCTGCTTAACACCGTATCCGACCTCAAAGTGATCGCCGAGGCCTCCGACGGCCAGGAAGCCGTCGAGGTCTATCGCAAACATAAGCCGGACGTGACTCTGATGGATCTCCGCCTACCGAAGATCGGCGGCGCGGACGCCATCACCCGTATCCGCGCGGAATCGCCGAACGCCCGCATCATCGTGCTCACCACCTTCGATGGCGATGAGGACATCTTTCGCGCGCTGCAGGCGGGCGCCAAGGGCTACCTCCTCAAGGGCATGGACATCGACGAACTCACCGAAGCCATCCGGTCGGTTCACGCAGGCAAATCGAAAATCCCCGCCTTCGTCGCCGAAAAACTCGCCGAGCGCATGGGAGGACCGGCGCTCACCACGCGCGAGATCGAAGTCCTGAAGCGTATCGTCGCCGGACGCAGCAACAAGGAGATCGCCAGCGACCTCTTCATCTCCGAAGCCACGGTGAAGACCCACGTCAACAGCATCCTCGGCAAACTGGGCGTAACCGATCGGACCCAGGCCGCCACTTCCGCGTTGCAGCGCGGCATCGTTCACCTCGATTGAATCGAGATCAGCGAATGAACCAAAGATGGAACTGGAGCATCCCGATGTTCAGATTTTCGAAATGGAATTCTCTCGCCACCACCGCCGTTTTCTTATGCTGCGCGATGTCGTTCGCCGCGCAACCCGGCCATGCGGCAAAATCCGAATCCGGCTGGCGAGTCGCAACCGACTCCGAGCTGAAGTCTCTGCTGCCGGCGCGCGCGCCCGTGCAGCAGGAGCGCATCGAGACGGAAATGCGAACCGCCTCCGGCATCACCGACGGCAAGGGCAAGTTTGTCGCCGGCGTAGTGCTGATTACCGCCGGCTATTCCGCCGACGGCAAGTATTCTCACTTCTTCCTGAGCCAGGTTCCGCTAAGGATTGGCAACTTCACTCTGCCCCCGGGCGCATACGTCATCGGATGGCAGCACATCGATGATGGCCTGCAGGTTAAGTTTTATGAAGCTGCCTCCGGCAAACCGCTGGGATCGGTAGAAGCCGCGTTGAATCCGGCCATCACTCGGGTAGAATCATTTCGAATCTGGCCTCCTGCCGAACACCCTCTCATGCAGATTGGCCGCTTCACCTTTGGCTACCGAATTGGAGAATAGATCCGCCGATGCCCGACGCGAATTCGGAAGAGAAAAGCCGTTCGCCTAAACTGCGCAAATTGCTCTCGGCGCTCGAAGGCAACTGGCAGACGGAGATGAGCGGCTATTACACCTACCGCACGCTGGCCGAACGCGATGCCGATCCGATTCGCAAAAAAACTCTCCAGCACATGGCCGACGCGGAGGCTGAACACGCGGCGCTCTGGGGCAATCGCATCGAAGCGCTGGGTGGCGCGATCCCGCGCTATCGCGGCAGGCAGACCGGCGACGCCGACACTCTGGCCAACCGCATCGGCGGACAGCGCATGGCGCTGCGGCGCCTGGAGATCGACGAAAGCCGGGCTATCGCCTCCTACGGCCAGCAACTGAAAGATCTCGATGACGAGCCCAGCATCGCCATCCTCCGCCAGGTCATTGAAGAGGAGCGCGAGCACTACATCGAGCTCGGGACGCTCATCCGCGAACGCTATCCTCGACTGCCGCCGGGAACTGGAACCTCCTCGCCCCAGGCGCTGCTCACCGACCTGCTGTCGAAGCGCAACGGCACTGGCAGGCAGACCGCGGGCTGGATCGGCGACGCCATCTACGGGGTGAACGACGGCCTCGGAGCCATCTTCGGCATCGTCTCCGGTGTCTCCGGCGCGACCCTGGGCAACAGCAAATATGTACTGCTCGCCGGCATCGCCGGCATGATTGCCAGCGCGCTCTCCATGGGCTCAGGCGCCTATCTCGCGGCAAAGAGCGAGCGCGAGATTTACGAGGCCGAAGTTGCGCGCGAGCGCGATGCCATCGAGATGAACGCTCCGGAGTCGCGCGAGCTGCTCTCTCTTTACTACCAGGTGAAGGGCCTGCCCGAGGACGACGCCGATCACATGGTCGAGCACATCGCCCAGGACAAAGACCAGTTTCTGCGCGCGCTCGCCTCCGAGCGCCTCAACTCGACCGAAGACGCGCTGCGCAATCCCATGACCTCCGCCGTCTCGGGTGCGCTTTCTACCGCCATCGGCGCCTTCATTCCCATCATCCCCTTCTTCTTCCTGCGCGGATACGAGGCCATCATCCTCTCGGCCATCGTCTCTCTGGTCGCGCACTTCGCCGTCGGCGCAGCCAAGTCGCTCATCACCGTCCGCAGCTGGTGGGCCAGCGGCTTTGAGATGACCCTCGTAGGCGCAGTGGAAGGCATCGTCACCTACATCATCGGCATCGGATTAGGCCGCCTGGGGGCATAACCACGACCCGGGTGCCCCGCGTATCGCTCAGAAGCATCAAGGCTGCGGCATCACCAGCACTTCCACACCCGAAGCAGCATCGTTCGAGTGATACACCGTCTCCGTTGCCGGTTTGAAATCCGAAGGCTTCGCATTCGGAATATCCGTGAACGTCTGCGGATTGCGGTCCACCAGCGGGAACCACGAGCTCTGTACCTGCACCATGATGCGATGCCCCTTGCGGAAGGTGTGGTTGAGATCCGGCATCGTGAAGTCGACGTCGGCCATCTTGCCCGGCGCAAACGGCTCCGGCTTCTCCCAGCTGTTGCGGAACTTCCCGCGCATCGGCTCGCCGCGCAGCAGCTCCTGGTATCCGCCCATCTGCAGCGGCGGCGCGTTGATCACGCGTTTGCCCACGGCTCCATCGCTCTCCGGATTCGGATAGTCATTCGGATAAACATCGATCAGCTTCACTACGAAATCCGAATCCGTGCCCGTCGTCGCCACCTTCAGCCTGGGCGAAATCGGGCCCGCAATGGTCACATCTTCCGTCAGCGGATCGGTCTCGTACACCAGAACATCAGGGCGTGTCGACGCGAAGCGCTGATCGTCCACCATGTATCGTTGTGGCACCGTGTCGGTTACATATCCGACGAACGGAACCGGATGCGCCGGATCGCTCACGTACGAATCTGAGCCCTCGCCCGCCTCCGGAGCGTCGAACGAGAGCTTGCCGCCCGCGTGGAAGTAAAGCGTCTTCGCCTTGCGCCTGCGCCGGAGGCCACGACTCATACTTGCGCCACACATTCGTGCCCGTCTCGAAGACATAGGCCTTCGGCAACGGCGCGCCGCTTCCTCGCTCCTTATCCTTCAGGTAGTACTCGAAAAACGGAAACTGAATATTCTTGCGGAAATATTCGCCGGTCTTCGCATTGAACTGCACATCGCCCAGATGATCCCCATCGGTGCGCGCCCAGCCGCCATGCACCCATGGCCCCTCGACAATCGTGTTCGTCGTTCCCGGATTGTTCTTCTCGATCGAGTGATAGACCAGCACGGTCCCGCCAGGTCCTCCGCGTCATACCATCCGCCCACCATCAGCACCGCGCAGTGAATGTTCTTGCAGGTGCGGCGCCAGATTGCGCGCCTTCCAGTAGTCGTCGTAGGTGTCGTGGTACATCTGGTCGTTGTAGAGCGGATTCGACCCCTTGAGATAGTCCTTGTCCAGGTTCGCGATCGGCCCCGCCTTCAGATAGAACTCGTAGTTATTCGGCGTCCCGAAATCGAAAGGCACCGAAGGCTTCGGCTTCGTCGGATTGTCCTGCGGATAGAAGAAGACGTAGAAGCCGAAGTTCGCATCCAGCATGAACGCGCCGCCGTGATACGTATCATCGCCCATGAACAGGTTCGTCATCGGAGCCTGCGGCGATGCCGCCTTCAACGCCGGATGCGAATCGATCATGCTCGCCGATGTGTAAAAGCCGGGATACGAAATCCCCCAGATACCGACACTTGCCGTTGTTGTTCGGCACATGCTTCAGCAGGTAGTCGATCGTGTCGTAGGTGTCCGAGGCGTCGTCCACATCCTTCGGCGAAGTCTTATGATCGATGTGCGGACGCATCTCGACGAACGTGCCCTCCGACATAAAGCGCCCGCGCACATCCTGGTAGACGAAGATGTAGCCGGCCTTCTCGAACTCATCGGAAGGCCCAAGCGCCTTCCGATACTGGTCCTCGCCATAAGGAGCCACGCTGTACGGCGTGCGGTCCATCAGAAACGGATAGCTCTGCGAAGCATCTTTCGGCACATACACCGCCGTGAACAGCCGCACGCCGTCGCGCATCGGAATCCGGTACTCATATTTGGTGTAATGCGCCTTGACATAGTCCTCTTCAGGAGCGGAGGGCGGCTTCTGCGCCGCGGCGGAGAGAGCAAACGCAAAGCCCAGCGCCAGTGCGATGGACAGACGAAACCTGTAAGCATTCTTGATAGTCAATTCGGCCTCGAAAAAGTTAGAACAGTGTTATATCGCACGTCCGGGTCGCGAACGCATTTCGCCTGGCGACACGAGGGTTCGTTACGACTTCATTCCGAGCGCAGCGAAGAATCTCCGCGATCTTCGCTGTCCAGCCAGGCCCGTGTTTCAACTACTGCTTCTTCGCGTAATAATCCTGCACCACAAAGAACGCCTGCTTCTTCTCGCCCTTGTTGGAGACGAGCCCCTTGCGGTTATAGCCGTCCTGAACACCCGGCAGTTGCCGCGTCGGCGATCGGAAATCCATCAGCACCCACGCCGCCAGTCCGCGCAGAAACGGCATCTTCTGGAACATCTGGAACTGGCCTTTGTAGATCGCCGCCTGATACTCCTCGGTGAATCGCTCGGTCGCCGGCCCATGCAGCCCGGCCCTCGCGCCCCCGCCGAATTCGCTCATGATCACCGGCTTGTGCAGCGGGTCTTCCCACGTGTACTCGGCCGCGTCCTCCGGCCTGCCCATGTACCAGCCGATGTATTCGTTGTAGCCAAGCACATCCAGGTCCGCCGCCAGCGGATCGTCCAGCACTGCCGTCTTGTCGTGGAAGCGCGTCACGATGGCCGATGTAATCAGCCGCGTCGGATCTTCCTCGCGCGCCTGCGCAATCAGCTTCCTGATGAATACCGTCCGCTCGGGAACCGGCGGCGTCTCGTTCGACATCGACCACAGGATCACCGAAGCCTTGTCGCGGTCGCGCCGGATCATCTCATGCAACTGCTGCTTCGCCACATCCAATGTGTGCGGGTTCGTCCAGTCGATCGACCAGTACACCGGAATCTCCGACCACACCAGGATGCCCATCTTGTCCGCCAGCCGCGTCATGCGCTCGTCGTGTGGATAATGGGCCAGCCGGACAAAGTTGCAGTGCAGCTCCTTTGCCCAGCCCAGCAGCGTTCTCACATCCGCATCCGACCACGCGCGTCCGCCCCGGATCGGAGCCTCGGCCTGAATGTTCACCCCGCGCAGAAAGATCGATTTCCCGTTGAGAAGGATCTCGTCGCCCTTCACCTCGACGGTGCGGAACCCGACATCGTCCTGCAGCTGGTCGGAGGCCGCCGCATACGACACCTTGTAAAGCTTCGGGTGCTCCGGCGACCACAACTCCAGCCCGTTCGGGTGGAAGCTGAACTTCGCGCGTCCTTCGGCATCCGTCATCGCGCTCTGATCCACATGCAATTCCGGGATGCGCACCGCAACCTTCGTGCCCGCATGGCCGCCGGTCACGTGCACATAGCCTTCAATCTCGCCCGCGGTCGTCAGGTGCAGCGCCGCATCGTCAATGTAAGCATCCGGCACTTCGACAACGGAAACGTCGCGGGTCAGGCCGCCGTAATTCCACCAGTCGGTCTTGAGCGTCGGCACCCGCTCTACTTCCCGCCGGTCATCGACCGCGATCACCACGAAGTTCGGCCCGTCTTTCACCACGCCGCTGATCTCGCAATCGAAGGGAGTGAACCCGCCCTCGTGGTTGCAGACCAGCACATCGTTCACGAAGACATGCGCCGCGTAATTCGCCGCGCCGATGTGCAGAAACGTATGCGTTTGCGGCTTCGGGTGATAGGTGAAATCGCGCTGATACCACAGCAGCCCCTCGTAATACAGCAGGCTCTCGCGCTGGCTGTTCCAGTCGCCCGGCACCTGCAGCACCGGCGCCTTGGCGAAGTCATATTCCTGCAGCGGGCCGCCCGGCACGTAATGCGTGTTCGCCGCAAAGCCGCGCGGACCGGGCTCATCGGGATTGTTCGATCCCCATCCGCCACGGTAAGGGTCGACGATGTAATGCCACGGCCCATCCAGGCTCATCGCAGGACGATGATCCACATCCACCAGCAGAGTTGAGTGCGGCTCCGCAGAGGCCACGAGCGCGGAGAGGAACAGGGCAGCAAAAATAGCAGCGGGACGCATGCTCAACATACTAGAGCATCGACAGAGAAGCGGGCGCTCCACGTCTCGTCTCCGCGAGGTGGGGGACCACGAGCCCGCTAGCCAGGAAGCCTGCATAGTGCGAAGCGACCGAAGGAAGCGAAGTCTCCACGTTGCGCGCCGCAGGCGCTGTTGCCCGGGGCGGCCAGTCCCCGGGTGCCCTACGTCTCGCCGTTGAGACGTAGGATTCCGAAAACTCTCCCGTAGCGCCGCCTACTTTTTCCCGACCGTCATTTCCGCGCGAAAGCGATTGGCGCGCTCGAACTCATCGCGCAGCTCCGGGGTCTTCAGGTTCTCCCGCAGATGCGCCAGCCGCTGCTCCAGCGCCAGCAACGAAGCGGCCACCGCCTCGGTGTTGGTGTGGGCCACATCCCTCCACATCGAGAACGGGCTCGCGCCCAGCCGCGTCATCTCCCGCAGCGCACGTCCGCCGATGGGAAGAATCTCGTCCTTCGCGGGGAACTCATCCTCCAAAAGCGCGCTCAGCGCCGTCGAAAGATACTGTGGCAAGTGGCTCACCCAGGCGCAGAGCACGTCGTGCCGCTCCGGCTCGAGATCGAGCACCCTGCACCCGAACTTCACCGGCCACGCGCGCCATTCCTCGGCGATTGCGCGCGAAGCCTTGTGCATCGACCGCGACTCCGGCGTCTCCGTAAAGAGCCAGCCCGCTCCGTTGAAAAGCTCCGCGTCGGCATTCGCGGCGCCGCCCACTTCCTTGCCCGCCATCGGATGTCCGGGCAGAAATCCTGCCGTGTGCACCAGGTTGTAGCTGCCCGCGGCGCGCTGGCAGAGCGCACTCTTCACCGTGCCAACGTCCGTCACGAGCTGCCCCGACTGCAGAACCGGGGCCAGCCGCTCCAGCCATTCGAGAATGGTGAAGACCGGGCCCGCCAGCAGCGTAACCTCGCTGCTGCGCGCCGCATCTACGCCGTCGTTTGCAGAAGAATGAATCGCACCGATGCGCTCGGCTTCGGCCAGTTCGGCAGGATTCGGGTCCCAGCCCGTGATGTGTCCAGAGAAGCCATGAGCGCGCAGCGCCAGCCCGACCGAGGCTCCAATGAGCCCCGTGCCGAGAATGGCGATGCGCTCAATGGGCATGCAGGCTAGCCGACGGCTACGCCCGCGGGCTGCGCCGTGCTTTGCCCTAACGAGGGTGCGATGGTGCGCCCCACCGCCTGCGCGATGATCCGCAGCTCGTCCATCAGCTTCGCGAACTGCTCCGGAAAGAGCGACTGCGCGCCGTCCGAAACGGCCTTGTCCGGATTCGGATGCACCTCCATCAGCAAGCCCGTCGCCGCCGGCCGCGACCGTAGCGCGCGCCATCGCCGGAACCATGTCGCGGCGTCCGGTGCCGTGCGAAGGATCGCCCAGCATCGGCAGATGCGACAGCTTCTTGACCACCGGAATCGCGGAGATGTCCATGGTGTTGCGCGTGTAGGTCTCGAAGGTGCGGATGCCGCGCTCGCACAGCATCACGTCGTAGTTGCCGCCGGAGAGAATGTACTCCGCCGAGAGCAGCAGCTCTTCGATGGTGGCCGCGATGCCGCGCTTCAGCAGCACCGGCTTGCGCGCCTGCCCGACTTCGCGCAGCAGATTGAAGTTCTGCATGTTGCGCGCGCCGATCTGGAAGCAATCGACGTACGGCAGCATCAGCGTCGATCTGCGAAATCTCCATCACCTCGCTGATGATCAGCAGCCCGGTCGCGTCGCCCACCTCGCGCAGCAGCTTCAGGCCTTCGAGCCCCATGCCCTGGAACGAGTAGGGCGAGCTGCGCGGCTTGAATGCGCCGCCGCGGAGAAACTTTGCGCCCGCGCGCCTTCACCTGCGCGGCCCCGGTAAAGATCTGCTCCCGGCTCTCGACCGAGCAAGGTCCGGCCATCACCACAACTTCGTCGCCGCCGACCTCGACGCCGTTCGGAAAGCGGACGATCGTCCCTTCGGGACGGAAGCTGCGTCCCGCCAGCTTGTAGGGCGAGGAGATGCGGACGACTTCGGCGACGCCGGCGAAGAGCTCAAAGTCCTTGTGGTCGAACTGCCCCGGTGTTCCGACACCCGCGAGAATGGTCTGCACTGCGCCGGTGGTGCGGTGAACATTGAATCCGATTTCGACCATCCGTTCAACAACGGCTTGTATCTGTTCATCGGTAGCTGTGGTCCTGCATTGCAACGATCATGATGGCTATTCCTGTCCTGCGCGATCTCTGCGCGCCTGTTTACTCCCGGGCCCTTACTTCAGGTCTCCGGGTGCGCTTCCCCCTGCTGTGCGGCCCTGGGAAGCCAGTTCCTCCCGCTGGAGCGCGCGCATCACGTCGATGATGCGTTCGTACACGTGCGTCAGCTCAATATCCGGAAGCGGTCCCCGGTTGGCTGCGCGCACATTTTCGAAAATCACGCGCTCTCGATTCGGTTCGTATACGGGCAGAGCGGTCGACCGCTTCAACTTGCCGATGGCCTGTGCCGCCGATGCGCGCTCACTTAAGAGCGCTACGATCTGCCGGTCGAGTTCGTCGATTTTCTGTCGCCAATCTTCGATATCCATGCCATCCCCTTTTGCGGCGCGCATCGATGCGGCGCCCGCGTTCTCTCTGCCGTAGACAAACAGTGTGGAATTAACGGGCCTGCAGTACCGGTGTACGCAGACCCCTGATAAATCGTGCGATCGAGCTGGGCGCCTCTTCCGGCTCCGCGGCTTCGATAATCTGCACAATCGCGCTGCCGATCACTGCGGCGTCGGCAAACTCGCCCACCGCCGCAAAGTGCTCCGCGTTGGACACGCCGAAACCCACCGCGATGGGCAGCTTCGTATATCGCCGCAGCCGGTCCACAAGCTGCTTCGCGTCGGACGCAAGCGCCTGCTGCGTGCCCGTGATGCCCACCCGCGAAATCGCGTACACGAATCCCTTCGATACCGCCGCAATCCGCTCCAGCCGCGCGTCAGGACTGGTGGGAGCCGCCAGGAAGACCGGAGCCAGGTGATGCCGCTCCAGCAGGGCCAGATACTCGCCTGCCTCTTCCACGATCATGTCGGTCACCAGCACGCCGTCTACGCCCGCGGCCTCGGCGGCGGCGCAAAAGCGTTCTAATCCATACCGCAGGATCGGATTGAAATAAGAAAAGATGACCAGCCCGGCATCCGGACGCTCGCTGCGCAGCTCCGCGGCCAGGGCCAGCACGTCGGTCAGGCGCGTTCCATGCCCGGAGCTGCCCAGCCTCAAAGCCCGCTCGCTGGCGCGCTGGATCACCGGCCCATCGGCCAGAGGATCGCTGAAGGGCACACCCAGCTCGATCACGTCCGCGCCCGCGTCGATGGCGGCGAGGGCGATCTTGCGTGTGGTCTCTAGGTCGGGATCACCAGCAGTGAGGTAGGCCACCAGGCCCGGCTTGCCGGCAAAACGGATCGGCATCGAACGACTTACGCTCCCTTAAAACACTTCCAGAATTACGCACCCAGAATATTGAGCTCGCGCGAGAGGATGCCAATATCCTTGTCGCCGCGTCCCGAAAGGTTGACTACCAGTATGTCATGCCGCGCCATCTGCGGAGCAATCCGGATCGCCTCCGCCACTGCGTGCGCGCTCTCGAGCGCCGGCAGAATGCCCTCCGTGCGCGCCAGCCGGACGGTCGCATCGAGCGCCGCCTGGTCCGTCGCGTTCACATACTCCGCGCGCCCGGAATCGTGCAGCGCCGCGTGCTCCGGCCCCACCGAGGCATAATCCAGTCCCGCCGAAACCGAGTGGGTCAGCGACACCTGGCCGTCTTCGTCCTGCAGCAGATAGGAATACGTCCCCTGCAGCACGCCCGGCGATCCGCCGCTGAATCGCGCTGCATGCTCGCCCAGTCCCGTACCGCGTCCTCCTGCTTCCACGCCGATCAGCCGCACCGAAGCATCGGGAATAAATTCGTAGAACGCGCCTATCGCGTTCGAGCCGCCGCCGACACAGGCCACAATCGCGCTCGGCAGCCGCCCTTCCTTCTCCAGAATCTGCGCCCGCGCCTCCTGGCTGATCACGCGATGGAAATCACGCACCATCGCCGGATAAGGATGCGCCCCCAGCACGCTGCCGAGGAGATAGTGCGTGGTCCGGACATTCGTCACCCAGTCCCGCATGGCCTCGTTGATGGCGTCCTTCAGTGTCTTTGAGCCTGAGCTGACACCGCGTACCTCCGCGCCCAGCAGCCGCATGCGATAGACATTCAGCTCCTGCCGCCGCATGTCCTCATCGCCCATGTAGACCACGCACTCCATGCCCAGCAGCGCGCAGACCGTAGCCGTGGCCACGCCGTGCTGGCCCGCGCCGGTCTCGGCGATAATGCGGTGCTTGCCCATGCGCTGCGCCAGCAGCCCCTGCCCGATGCAGTTGTTGATCTTGTGCGCGCCGGTGTGCAGCAGGTCTTCGCGCTTCAAATAAATCTTCGCTCCGCCCAGCGACTCGGTCAGCCGCTCCGCAAAATACAGCGGCGTAGGACGCCCGGCATAATCCCGCAGCAGCGAGTCCAGCCGGGCATGAAACTCAGGATCGGCCTGCGCTTTGGCATAGGCATCCTCCAGCTCTTCCAGAGCCGCAACCAGAGTTTCCGGCACATAGCGTCCGCCGTAGACGCCAAAGCGCCCGGGGATTGTCGTCGTTTCAGGCTTCTCAATCACTGTGCTCAAAGCAAACTCCTCAAACCAAGAAAGATCTGTCATCCCGAGCGAAGTCGAGGGACCTGCAGTTTCTCCACCGAACCGGGTGCCCCACATCTGGATTTTCAGATGTGGGTCCCAACCCGACCACTAAACCTCAACCGGCAAGTCGATCTTCGCCCGATGCTCCGCAACCCGCGCATTCTCCACGAACGCCCGAACCCTGGCCGCATCCTTCTTTCCCGGCGAAGCCTCGACGCCGCTTGCCACATCCACGCCCCACGGCCGCAGTGTCGCAATCGCCTCGCCCACGTTCGCGGGATTCAATCCGCCCGCAACCACCAGCCGCAGCCCGGCGGCGAATTCCGCAAAACTCCGCCCAGCCGCCGACCAGTCGTAGGTCTGGCCTGTTCCGCCCACCAGCTTCGCTGTCCGCGAATCCACCAGCACGCCATCAATCACGGCGTTCGACTGCGCGGCGCGCAGTCCAGACTCCAGCCCCTGCTGGTAGTGGATCACCTGCAGGATCCGCAGCCCCGGCCCAAAATGATCGCGCAGCCGCGCCGCCAAATCAGGATCACCCGCTGAGTGCAGCTGCAATCCGGTCAAGCCACAAGCCTCAACGGTTCGGACCACCTCCCCAGATTCCAGGTCCACGAACACGCCGATCTTCTCGATCTCACCAGGCAGATGCGGAACGATCGCCGCCACCTCGTCCGCGGTCACCCGCCGCACGCTCTCGGCGAAGATGAACCCCACCGCGTCCGCGCCCGCTTCGGCGGCCAGCAGCGCATCCTCGAGATTCGTGTTCGCGCAAATCTTCACCCACATGGCGTCACGCCGGCTCCGTAACCGAAATACCCTGCAACGACCTGGCACCCGCCAGCAGATTCTTGAGCGCCGCTCCCGGGTCGGCATGCCGCATCAGCGACTCGCCGATCAGAAAGGCATCGAAGCCCGCGCTGCGCAGCCGCTCCAGATGCTCCGGCGTATGAATGCCGCTCTCCGCCACGCGCACCGCGCCCCCGGGCAGCCCGTTAACGAGCGCCAGCGAAGTCTCCAGCCGCACTTCAAATGTCTTCAGGTCGCGATTGTTCACACCGTAGGCATCGCAGCCGAGGTCGACCACGCGCGCCAGCTCCTCGGCGGTATGCACCTCGCAAAGCACGTCGAGGCCATATTCATGCGCCGCTTTGTTGAAGGAAGCCGAATCTCGGTCGTCAAGGGCCGCGACGATCAGCAGGATCGCGTCCGCGCCGTGCGCCCGCGCCTCCACGATCTGGTACTCATCCACAATGAAATCTTTGCGCAGGCAGGGAAGCGCAGTCGCCGCCGAAGCAATCTCCAGATTCCGCAGGCCGCCCTGAAAGAAAGGCTCGTCAGTCAGCACCGACAAAGCCGTCGCGCCGCCTGCTTCCAGCGACTGTGCCAAGGCGAGAGGATCGAAATCTGGGCGGATCAGCCCCTTCGAGGGCGAAGCCTTCTTCAGCTCCGCCAGAATCGCCGGACCCGACTCCGCCGCTCGCCGCAGCGCCAGCGCAAACCCTCGCGGCACATGTCTCGCAGCGCACCGCTCCAGCTCGCCAACCGGTACATGGCGCTTGCTCTCAGCCACGGTGATGCGGGTTCTATCGAGGATTCGCTCGAGGTGCACGGCAGTTCCTGAAGTCAACAGACTGATTTCAGTATAGCCACCGCCATCCGTTTCCGTGGAAAGAGGTCAGGCCGCGGCTGCCGGATGATAACCGTCGCAACTGCTCATCGGCGTGACCTGCAGGTGCAACCCCGAGTGCCTGGGGTGACCGCAGGCGTCAAGAAAATCTTCAGGCGCGCGCATCGTCGCATGAATCTGCACCAGCTTTTCATCCGACTTATGGGTTTCGCCAAAGTGGGTACAGAGCCCGCACTGCCCGTCATGCAAAGCGATCATTGCAGTTTCCTCCACCTGATCAGAGTACGTGCCCAAAATCCGGGTTGCCAGAAAAAATTGAGCACCTCGGTAATCGACATCGTAATCAGCGAGCCCGACAAAGATGAAGAAAAGATGAACAGCTTGTAATCCGACTATTCCTGTCGTATATTGAACCCGGACTTACTTGGTCGCATATTGAAATATTGCCAGGCCCCCGCGCGCGACTCTTGGCGGAGAAGCGCGAGGGCCTGGAAGCCACAGCCGGATAGACCGCGGACTTCCTTCACTATAAGGTCCGCTTCTCTAGCCCTTCAACCCTCCAATCCGCGTGCCCCGGTTTCCCGCCGGAGGAGAAGCGGCTTTGGACATTTTCAGGAGCGCTCAGTGAAGCAGCAAAAGAAGAAGCGTCGCCATCTGACAGGTCGCCGTGCCTGGCTGGCCATGGGAACCATTGCCGCCTACGCCGTCACCGGCGGAAACAAACACGCCCTCGTTTTAGCGCAGAGCACAGGCAAAGGGCAGTCCACCGGACAAGCCGCGCTGCCGGTGCGAAGGTTCGACATTCCCGACGGTCCGCTGGACCTGGTCCTGGCGCAGTTCTCGAAGATCAGCGGCATGACAATCCGCTACACCGTTCCGACGGAGACCGTCCCGGGCTTTAAATCTCATGGCGTTTCCGGACTCTATTCCGAGCCGCAGGCGTTGCGGATGATCCTTGCCGGAACCGGCCTCGACTTCAAAATTGCCGGGCACAGCAACGTCGCCATCGGCGTTACCAATTCCGAATCGGTGCAGGTGACGGCCAGCAACATCGACAGCATCGGGCTCTCCAAGTTTCCCGCGCCGCTGCTCGATACGCCGCAGTCGGTCACGGCGATTCCCGCGCAGCTTCTTGCCGATCGAGGGTGTCTCCACGCTGCGCGATACGCTGCGCAATTCTCCAGGCATCAGTCTCGCGGCCGGTGAGGGCGCGCTGCAGGGCGACAATCTGACCATTCGCGGCTTCACTGCGCAGGACGACATCTTTCTCGACGGCGTGCGCGACTTCGGCAGCTATTACCGCGATCCCTTCAACTATGAACAGGTCGATGTGCTCGAAGGCCCGGCAGGCGTCGCAGTTCGGGCGCGGCTCGACCGGCGGCGTCATCAACCAGGAGAGCAAGGTCGCCGCAGCTTCATCCCTTCATGAACTTCGACGGCGGCTTGGGCACCGATCTCACTCGCCGCTTCACCGGAGACATCAACGAGCCGCTGCCCGGCGTTGCCGACGGCGCTGCCTTCCGGCTGAACTTCATGGTACACGACTGCCGAGTGGCGCAGCGCGATGTCGTCACAACCGCCGTTTCGGCGTCGCGCCGACCTTTGCCGTGGGACTCAACACGCCCACGCGCCTGATTGCCAGCGAGTCTCCACTTTCAGGAAGACGACATTCCCGACTACGGTATTCCCTGGTACTTCGGACACGCCGGCGCCGGTGCCGCGGCACAACTACTACGGCTTCGCCGACCACAACTTTCTGCGCACCAACGTCGATATCGGCACGGTCCGCGTGGAGCATGATCTGGGCGATCACGGCCTGCTGCGCAACGTCGTGCGCTATGCACACTACGAGCGCAAGTGGCAGATCACCGAGCCGCAGGTGAACAACGCCAGCGCCGGAACCATCACTCCGCAGACTCCGCTCGACCAGGTGATGGTCAACCGCAACCAGCTTGCCGGCAACAGCGACGAGGCGCAGCTCTGGGACCAGGCGGACATCACGCTTACCGGAAAGCTTCTTGGCATCCGCCAGACAGCGGTGCTCGGCGCCGAAGGCGGACGCGAGAGCTCCGATCCCACCCGCGTCCGAATTCACCAATCCCGCCGGGCATCAATACGGTTCCGCTCACCAGCCTGCTCAATCCCGATCCCGATCAGCCCTTTTCCGGAACCGTCTATCCGAACACCAAGGTTCACACCACCGCGTTCAGCGCGGCTGCCTATCTGCTGGATACCTTCGAGCTGGGCCGGCAGTGGGAGCTGAGCGGCGGCATCCGTCTGGATCACTTCGATGCCAACTACAACGCCATCACCAACACCTTTCGCTACCTCCGGCGTCGATACCGTCACCTATCCGCAAGTACGAACAGGACCTCAACAAGGGCACCTGGCGCGCGCGCTCTCGTCTACAAGCCGAAGACCGAACGGCAGCATCTACTTCGACTACGGCACCTCGTTCGATCCCTCCGCCGAGACGCTCTCGCTTTCGGCCGCCAACAGTGCGGTTCCTCCGGAGCAAAACGAAACCTATGAGCTCGGCAGCAAGTGGGACGTGAACAACGGCAGCCTCACGGTGCGCGGCGCGCTCTTCCGCACCAACCGCGAAAACGTCCTCGAGCCCGATCCAACCAACTCCTCGGTCGACGTGCTGGCCGGCAACCAGCGTGTGGATGGCGCCGAGGGCGTGATTCAGGGCCGCCTTACCGACCGCTGGGAAATCCTCAGTCGAGCTACACCTTCTGCACAGCGAAGTCGTGTCGTCGAATTATTACCCTCTGTCCGTCGGACTGCCGCTCCAGAATGTCCCGCAGAACCTCTTCAACCTGTGGACCGAGTACCGTCTGCCGCGCGGCTTTGAAGTGGGGGCCGGCAGCAACTTTGTCGGCGCGCGCGACGCCAACAGCACCACCCTGACCTCGCCCACCACGCTCATCGAAAACGCGCCCGAGTACTGGACCTTCAACGCCATGGCCAAGTACGACGTTCAACGATCGCATCACATTCCAGGTCAATGTCAACAACCTGCTCGACCGCTTTTATCTCGACGAGCTGCATCCCGGGCCACGTCATTCCCGGCGCAGGCACATCGGCGCTCTTCGGCGTGAAGTTCAAGTTCTAAGCACCGCGCGCCATCAGATTCCCCACAACCCGGGTGCTCCACGTCTCGCTTCTGAGACGTGGGTTCCGCGATGGACTCAGTCAAAACTCTCTAAAGGAAGAAAAATGCTGTCTAACCATCCCCGACGTGCTCACTCGCGAACAGGTCATTTCTCGCGCGACAGAAGCTCGACTCCGCCGAGTGGGTCGACGGCCGCGTGACCGCCGGCCATCAGTCCGCGCTGGCCAAAGACAATGTGCAGATCCCGGAGGGCCATCCCGTCGCCCAGGAGCTTGGCGAGTGGATCCTGCAGGCTCTCGGCCAGAATCCGCTCTTCGTCTCCGCCGCGCTGCCCATGAAGGTCTTTCCGCCGCTCTTCAACCGCTATAGCGGAGGCCAGTCCTTCGGCACGCACATCGACAACGCCATCCGCCATCTGAAGGGCACGTCGCATCGCGTGCGCAGCGATCTCTCGGCCACGCTGTTCTTCAGCAATCCGGACGAATACGACGGCGGCGAGCTGGTCATCGAAGACACCTACGGCATCCACACCGTCAAGCTGCCTGCCGGACACATGGTGCTCTATCCATCATCGAGCCTGCACAATGTGCGCCCCGTGACCCGCGGAGCGCGCGTCTCGTCCTTCTTCTGGATTCAGAGCATGATCCGCGACGACGGCGCCCGCACTCTCCTCTTCGACCTCGACAACGTAACCCAGCGCCTCACCGCCGAGCAGCCCAACGGACCCAACGCCGTCAAGCTGACCGGCATCTACCACAACCTGCTGCGCCGCTGGGCCGAAGTGTGATGGCAGATGTGTGAAAGCGGGACAGCCGTTACCTGCGAAGGACGCCTGCGGTAAATTTCCTGAAAATGTAACCGAATATTGAAAGTATCCGGGAGCAATTAAGGCTTAATCACATCAGGATGCGAAACGCGTGGCTGTTCCCATTGACGCATTGGAACTGGAAGGCCGCACTGATCACGGCCATCTGTCGCGCTGGAGCGTGCATGGCCGCGCTCTGGCACAGCCCGTTGCACGCCCGCGAGCACTTCGGCGCGGTCGAAGCCGCCTACGTTCTGCTCACCGCCGGCATCTTCTCCGCATGGCAGCAGCAGGCGCTGGATGTGAAGCCGCGCAAGCTGGCGTGGTCCATCACCGTGCTCGCCATTCCGCTCGGATCGCTCGCTACCGACTCCGCCCTGCACCTCTGGCTCGATCACGGCAACATGCGCGCCCTCGGCATCGGAGCACTCATCGCAACACTTGTCTCCGCCATGTTCCACTGGCACGTCATGCAGAACGGCGCCATGCTGGTAGGCGAAAACAGCCGGTCCTTCGCCGACGACATGAAGCAGATGCCGCGCCTCGTCGCCACCTTCGTCTGGGAGCCCATCCGCGCAGTGATCAACAGAACCCGCACCGAGCAGCTTCCCAACGAAGCCGAAGAGATGGAAATCGCCGCCTGAAGCGCCAGTCCCAGGGTGCCCCACATCTCGTTTTTGAGATGTGGGATCAGCAGACCCCACGCAGCGTTCACCCGCCATGCTGCCGCAGCACCGCCAGCACAGCATCATGCTGCATCTTCCGCGCCCAGGCGACAGGCGTTGCCCACGGCTCCGCATCAGGCTCATTCACCGGAGCGCCGCGAGCGATGAGCATTTCCGCCATCTCCAGCCGACCCCAGCGGCATGCCCAGCCCAGCGGCGTCGACCGCAGGATGTCATCCCGCATATCCAGCCGCGCTCCATGATCCAGCAGCATCGCGGCAAAGCGAGCCCGCTCCGTCCCGCTCAATCCGCTCTGGCGCGCAGCCGTGAAATGCAGAGCCGTCGCGCCCATGCGCGCTACGCTGGGGTCGACTCCATGTTTCAGCAGCGCAGCCAGGCTCGCAAAGTACCCTCCGTTTTGCGACGGATCGCTGCCCGCGTCGCGAATCGGCTGTATCAGCACCCAGTGCCATCGCGGATCGTTCAACGGCCACGCAAGATGCGGAAGCGCCAACTCCACAATCGCGGGACAGGCATGATCGGCCGCCGACCACAACAGCTCATGCACCACATGCTCGGTCGGATTCGCATCGAGCAGACGCCGGGCCTCGGCGATATCGTGCATCTCGGCCACCATGTAAGGCTGCGGCCTCGCGCCGCGCTCCAGCAGCAGCCGCTTGACCGAATCGTCCTCGTGCCCCCACGCATTGCGCAGCGGCCAGCCCGACGCATACACGTTCGCATTCGGATCGGCGCCGCGATCAAGCAGCAGCCGGGTGATTTCGAGATGATTCGCCAAAGCCGCATGCCACAGAGGCGCGCCCCAGCTCAGCGTCGGCTCCTCCAATTCCTCCAGCATGGTCCGCTCGTCCACATCCGCGCCGAGATCGAGCAGCAGCCCGACCATATCCCGTTGCCCGTGCTTCACGGCCAGCGTGAGCAAACCGTTGCCGTGGCCGGTGAGGCGCAACAGGTTCGCATCCGAGGCAATCAGCTCCCGCACCCGCGCCGCGTCGCCTAGCGCGACCGCGGCGAACATTGTCTTCTCCGCGCCATGCTCCAGCAGCAATCCTGCGACAGCGGAGAAGCGTGCGGCATCATCGTTGTGCGAATGTGCCCCGATCGCCGCGCGATCCAGGGCCGTCAACTCGTGAACGTCTTTTTTCCGCACATTGGCGCGGCGTTGCAGCAGCCACGCCACCAGCTCGGTATCCGCCTCCTGCGCCGCGATGTGCAACGGCGTCCCGCCATTGCGGTCGCACGCCTGGATCAGCGAAAGATCGGCTTCGAGCAGACGCATCGCTGTCGCGCGGTCTCCCTGCACGATGGCCGCGCCGATCTGCTCCTGCACCGGCGACACCGTGGCATTGGGACAACTCATCTCTTCACGCCGCAATCGCTCTTCTTCTTCGATCACCGCAACGATGTCGTCATACTCCCGGTCGCGCGCCAGCGTCAGCGCCGAGGTCGCATCGCGATGCGGGTAGATGCCCTTGCGCGCATCCGCCCCCGCCTCCATCAACAGACGCACCATCGGGGCATCGCGGCGCAGAACCGCGTAATGCAGCGCGCGATGCTCATCGCCGCCGGACCGATCCATGCCCACCAGCTCCGGACGCGCCGCCAGCAGGCTGCGAACCTGGGGCAGATCGCCCGCCTTCACTGCATCGGCGAAGCGCTCAATGTTGGCGCCGTCGACAAACGCCTTCAGCTTCGGCCAGCTCTCGAATCCATAAGCACGCGCCAGCACCCGCTGCGCGTCGTTCAGCGCGAAGCCTGCCGGGTCGGGGCGACGCTCGAATTTCCCCACCTCAGCAACAGTGGATGGATCGCCGGAGCGATACTGCTCCAGCAGGTCTTTGGCTTGTTTTCGTAGTTGTTCCAGGCTGGGCTGCGCTGGCAGACGGCGCGTAGGCGCGGGAAGGCTTGCGGACATGACGATCTCCTTTTCGGTCAGTGCCCGGCGTCCGCGTAACGGGCGAAAAAGAAGATTCGTCTACGAATTGTCGGAGAAAGCATCATCGGCAGGCTCAGCCCTTCCCGCGGACACGGCGGCGTCCGATCACGCCACGTCCAATATAACCGCGATCCGCTCAGAAAAGGAACGATCGATGAAGGGAGGGGACCGATCCAAGCGCAATGCAGCCTCGCTCGATGGTCCAATAAACTTTGTCATCCCGAGCGAAGCCGAGGAACCTGCGGTTTGCCTGCACCATCACCAATGTTCGCCCGTGCATGGCAGGTCAAGTTCTTAAAGCGGCTGATAATACCGCGCCGAAGGATCGGCGCAGCCCAGACACAGCGTCCGTCCATCCCTCTCCACGAAGCGGTCGTAGTTGATCCCCTCGCCGCACTCCGCGCACGCGATCCGCGCGCCCTTATAGCCCGGGAACTCCCCAGGATCGAGCTCGACCGCGACCCACTGTTCGGCAAACAACTCTGCATCCGGCATCTCGCGGTAGGCGCGCATCTGCTGCTGGTTCTTGTTCTCCATGTCGGGGTAAAGCTCTTTGGCCCGAGCCTTCGAAGACTCCAGAGCCGCGATGCGCAGCGCCCGTCCGTCCGCGAGATCGATGAACGTCGCCGCCATCTTTCCCCAGTCGCGAAACTTGAGCGCACGCTTGCCTAAGCGGCATCCGGTCACCACGCCGATCGCATCCGTCGCACAGCGGTCGATCTCGACGAACGTCACCAGCCGCTTGCGGTCCTTGCCGCGCGGCTCATCCACGCCCAGCCGAATGCATCCCAGCATCGCCATGCGCACGCCAAGCACCTGGCCCGCGCACAGATGCCCATGCGCAACCTCGGCCATCTTCAGCAATTCGTCGAAGGATTCCACCCGTCCAGTGTAGGACTTTTTCAGCGGCTCGGCCCATCCACTTCTGCCGCGTCGCCGTCTTCGACCAGCACCGCCGAAAGGCCAACGAGGTCGAAGCTGAGCGGCTCGCCGCCCGTCGGTTGAAAAGCAATGCGCAGCGGCGTCCGCTGCCAGGCCGCGGGCGCGCACGCCGGCGAGGGATGGTTCAGCGGGTCCCACTTGGCGAGCTTACGCGCCAGCAGGGGCTTGCGCGCCGCAATCTGCGCCACAATCCCGTACAGCTCCTTGCGGCTGGCATTCAAGCCGCAATAAGCCGCGTAGTCACGAAACCACACCACGTCGGAAACCGCGGGATCGTAATCCGCCAGGTGCAGAGCCGTCACCTTGCCGCTCGCCCGGTCGATCAGCAGCCAGGGACCGCGCTGCCATATCCAATGCTCCGATTTATCCGCCGGCAACGCGTCGTTCAGGCGAACGGCGCGCCGGACGGCAAAACTTCGATCCGTCACGTCGTGCGCCTCACCCGTGGTCCACTCCTTCACCTTGCCGTCCACCACCAGAGGACGAACGCGCAGCTCCGACTCGTCGGCGCGAGCCCCCGCCGGATCGCCCGCAACCGAGTATGGGACCTTGCGCACCGCGCCCAGGCCGATGGAATGCGTCTTCGCTACCGCCGCCATTCCAGCGCAGGCGCAGGTCAGCGTCAAAGCCACGGCAAGCAGGACTGGCTGAAAGCGAAGCATGCAGCCAGCATAGGATTCGCAGCCCGTGGCAGACAGGTCACCGAGGTAACGAACTGCACTGAATCAGTTCAAACGTCATCCAGCTCCGCAGAAGGCGTTCATGCGCCGGGCCATTGACATCGTACGCAAGAAGTCGCATTCTTCCATAGACAGCTATAGGAGACCCGGGAATGGTTCGGAAAAAGAGCGACAACCTGCAGGGAGCCCTGGACCTGCTCGTGCTCAAGGCTCTGGAAGAGGGCCCGATGCACGGCTGGGGAATCACACTGCACATCGAGCGCGTCTCCGATGAGATTCTGCGTGTCGAAGAAGGCTCGCTTTACCCGGCTCTTCATCGCATGGAGCAGGATCGCTGGATCGCTGCCGAGTGGGGCCGCAGCGAAAACAATCGCCGCGCCCGCTACTACCGCCTTACCAGCCTGGGGCGAAAACAATTGGCTGCCGAGCGCGAAAACTGGCAAAAGATCACCAGCGCGGTTTCCCTGGTGCTGGATTTCGGCAAGGCAGCGGTCTGACGGTCGAAAGGATCTGCGATGGCATGGTTTCGCCGCTTACATTCGCTCTTTCGTAAACAAGAGCTGGAAGACGAGTTCGAAGAGGAGCTTGATTTCCATCTCTCGATGCGAGAGCAGCGGAACGTGGAGCAGGGAATGCCGCATGAGGAAGCACGGCGTTCCGCCCGCCTCCGCTTTGGCAATCCGAGCCTGTGGCGGGAGCGGATGAGTGAGATCGACCTGATGCTGTTTCCGCAGACCGTCGCGCAGGATATACGCTTCGGCGCTCGCATGCTGCTCCGCAACACCGGATTCACAGCCGTGGCTGTCTTCGCTCTGGCCATCGGCATCGGCACAAACACCGCGGCCTTCACGGCCTACCGAGCGTTTTTCATACGCAAGCTCGATGCGCGCAATCCCGCAACGATGGTCAACCTGGCCCTCATCGAACACAATGGAGCCACTCAAGCCACATTCAGCTATCCCGATTACGAAGCGTACCGGGACCATGTCCGGTCGTTCACCGGCGTGATCGCTGCCAGCCTGCCGCAGTACCCCACCCTCTCCGCGCCCGGCGGCATGGTGCGTCACCGCGATGAAGGCAATGGCTCGCTGATCAGCAAGATCGGCCTGATGCCACACCTCGGCAATGACGAAAGCGCAATGACGCTGGTCGTCTCCGACAATTACTTCTCTGTCCTCGGCGTCACGGCTTTGCGCGGCCGCGTCTTCACGGCCGAGGACTACGGGGAACTCGCCTCGTCGCCTTCTGTGCTCATCAGCGAGAACTACTGGCAGAAGCGCTTCGAAGGCGACCCCGCCATTGTCGGCAAAACGGTACTGCTCAATGGAGCGGCGTTCACGATTATCGGCGTCACGCCGCGCAATTTCGCAGGAACATTCATAGCCGCGCCCGATTTCTGGTTTCCGCTCAGCCTTGAGCCTCTCATTCATCCCGGAGACAACTGGCTGCACGATCGCGAAAAGGCCTACTTCCACCTCTTCGCGCGTCTTGCGCCCGGCACAGGCATGCGCGAGGCACAGGCCGAGATGTCTCTGGTTGCCGATCACCTTCGCTCGCTTCACCATCGCGGCTCCGACCTTGCCCAGCCAGTCAGCGCAGTGCTTTGGCCGGGCTCGCCCTTCCCTATCCCGATCCAGCAGAATCGCATATTGCGGATCTGCATTCTCTTCGTCATGGCCGCCGTCGGGATGGTGCTGGTGGTGGCATGCGCCAACGTCGCCGGCCTGCAACTGGCCCGCGCCGCCTCCCGCCAGAATGAGCTGTCGATGCGCCTCTCGCTCGGCGCCAGCCGCCCACGCCTCATTCGCCAGCTGCTCACCGAAAGCGCCCTGCTTGGCCTGATGGCCGGCACCCTCGCGTTCGTCTTTAGCTGGGCTCTGCTGCAAGCGGCCGTTGTCGCCATCGCCGACGCCTTCCCCGATCAGTACGGCACATTCATCTTCAAGGTCACTCCCGACCCGGCTATCTTCACGTTCGTCTTCACCATTTCTCTCGTGGCCGGTATCCTCTTCGGACTCGCGCCGGCATTGGAGAGCTCTCGCTCGGCCCTTTCTTCCGCGCTCAAAGCCAATGCCGCCACCTCGCCCGTGCGCAGCCGCCATATCCGCGGCTCTCTCATCGCCATCCAGGTCGCCGTCTCCGCCGTGCTGGTCATCGCCGGCAGCATGCTCATCCACAGCGCCATCCGCGCCCTGCGTGCGGACACCGGCTATGACGGCGCGCATGTCATCGATCTCAATCTGCAGTTTCCCGAGAGCGCCGAGTACGCGCCCGAACACAAAGCGGCACTCCTCCACGATCTCCGCGCCCGCATTGCCGCCATGCCCGGCGTGATCGATGTCACCACCGCGCGCGCCCCCGACGACGGTGAATTCCGCCAGGCCGCCATCTCGCTCAATAACGAGAAGCCCTCGTCCCGGAACATGAAGGCCTATCTTTACTACACATGGATCCAGCCGAACTATTTCCGGACGCTCGGGATTCCCATGCTCGCGGGCCGCGGCTTCACGCCGCAAAGCGGCCAGGCCGAAGGCTCCGTCGTCGTCAGCCAGTCGACCGCGAAACAGCTCTGGCCTGGACTGAATCCGCTCGGCCGCACGCTCCGCCTGGGCACCGACGGCCTCTTTCATGGCAGCCGCGAACCCCTTCCCGATGGCACGCTATGGCGGGTCATCGGGGTCGCCCGCGATACCCGCGGCGTGTTACTCGACGGCAGCGACTCGGCGCAGATTTACCTTCCGCTCGCGGACCGTTACCTGCAGAATTATCCGACCCTGATACACACCAGCTCTGACCCCGCGCAGGTGACCGCCGCGCTTGGCCCGGTGATCGACTCTGTCGATCCCAATATTGCCGCCCACTCCTCCACGCTCGAGCAGATGCTGCACCAAACGGAGCCTTTCCTCGCCGCCACCCTGTCGGCGTCCATCGCTTCCACCACCGGCATTCTCGGACTGCTGCTGGCTGCGATCGGCATCTACGGCACGGTCAGCTACATCGTCGTCCTGCGCACGCGCGAAGTCGGCATCCGCATGGCTCTGGGCGCGAAGAAGCGCGACATCCTCACCCTGATCCTGCGCGAAAGCACCCGCCCCGTTCTCGCCGGACTATGCGCCGGCGTTGTCCTGGCCGCCGGAGTCGCATATCTGCTCCGCCACATCCTGTACGGAATTCACACCATCGATGGCATCTCGTTCGCCGGAGTCTCCGTCCTGTTTCTAGCGATCGCGCTCCTGGCTGCACTCATCCCCTCGCGCCGTGCCCTGCGCGTCGAACCCATCGTCGCTCTCCGCTACGAATGAGCATCGGCGCCGCCCGGAATCGCCTTCAAATTCCAGCGTGCCGGAGACTCTGTTGAAACCCTTCGCATCATCGAAGCAAATTTGTCATCCCGACCGGACCCTGAGCACAGCGAAGGGGAAGTGAAGGAGCCAGCAGTTCGTCTGTTCGGCCACAAATCTTAGCTTCTTGCATGGCATTTCAGATCCAGCGAACAAGGATGTCAATAAAGCCACGTGCGCTTATCTGTAGAGCGATCGGATGTGTGCGGAAAGATCAGCGGATGGCCCATCCTTCAGTCACCAGCCGAAGGCGACGAGGGGAGCTTGAGCCATCCGGGGCATCTGCGGGTGTTACAAAGACTCGACCGCCTGCGCCACCCGGAACACGGTGCTCTCGTCGAAGTGCTTGCCCAGAATCTGCAGCCCGATAGGCAATCCCTCGCGCGAGTTCCCGCATGGCACCGAAATGCCGCAAATGCCGGCAAGGCTGGCCGTCACAGTGTAGATATCCGCAAGGTACATCGCCATCGGATCGTCGGTCTTTTCACCGATCTTAAACGCGGGTGTAGGCGCGGTCGGCGTAAGAATCGCATCCACGGTCTTGAAGGCCGCCAGGAAATCGTCGGTCAGCAGCCGCCGCACCTGTTGCGCCTTCTTGTAATACGCATCGTAGTAGCCGGCACTCAGCACATAGGTTCCCAGCAGAATGCGCCGCTTCACCTCGGCCCCGAAACCGCCCTCGCGCGAGAGCCGGTACATCTCAGCCAGCGTCTTCGCCTCCGGTGCGCGATAGCCATAGCGCACGCCGTCGAATCGAGCCAGGTTCGAGCTCGCCTCTGCCGTCGCGATGACGTAGTACGTGGGAACGGCATAACGCGTGCGAGGAAGCGAAATCGGGACGATCTGCGCGCCCGACGCACGCAGCTTTTCGATCGCAGCCTCGATTGCGCCGCGCACTTCAGGGTCGAGCCCTTCGGCAAAGTATTCGTCGGGAACCCCCAGCCTCATCCCCGCGACTCCCTCGTCGATCCCAGCCGTGTAGTCCGGAACCGGCTTCTGCGATGACGTCGCATCGAGCGGATCATGGCCAGCGATCACGCCGAGAACCAGAGCCGCGTCACGGACCGACGCTGCGAACGGGCCGATCCTGTCGAGTGAGGAGGCGTAGGCGATCAGGCCATATCGGGACACCCGTCCATACGTCGGCAGCACGCCGACCACGCCGCAGAATGACGCCGGCTGCCGGATGGATCCGCCCGTGTCCGTTCCCAGAGTCGCCAGAGCCATGCCCGCGGCAACAGCCGCCGCAGGGCCGCCGCTCGAGCCGCCCGGAACACGATCGGTGTCATGAGGATTCCGCACCGGTCCGTAAGCCGAGTTCTCGTTCGAAGAGCCCATCGCGAATTCGTCGCAATTGAGCTTGCCAAGAATCACCGCTCCGGCATCGATGAGACGGCGTACAGCCGTGGCTGTATACGGGGGCCGATAACCTTCCAGTATCTTCGAGCCCGCCGTCGCAGGTAGCGCTTCCACAGCCACCACATCCTTAATGCCAAAGGGAATTCCTGCGAGACGTCCCAAGGAGGAACCCGCTGACCGCTGGTCGTCAACGCGCCTCGCCTGAGCCAGCGCACCCTCCCCGTCCAGCGACAGAAAGGCGTTGATGACAGGATTCTGCTGTTCAATCGCGGACAGGCAATCCTGCGTCAATACGACAGCAGACGTCGCGCCACTCGTAATCTCTGTAAGCGCATCCTGAACCCGAGGCATTTCCACATTCAAAGCTTTCTTCATCATTCTCAATCCAGACCGCGACCCATCAGCGTTCGATCACCTTCGGTACCTTGAAGAACACTCCATCAGACTCAGGCGCAGAAACCATCACACGATTGCGCTCAAGTGAAGCGCACGCTTGATCGACGCGAAGAGGGGTATCTACCTGGGCACCTTGGTCAAGAACCTCGGAGACCTGAGCCATGGGCGTAACCGAAGTAGTATCGAGCTCATTCAATTGAGCCACATACTCCAGGATCGCGTTCAGGTCCCGCTGCATGGCCAACTCCTCTTGTGCATTCAGCTGGAGGTGGGCCAGCTCAGCGACGCGCCTCACGTCGTCGACAGCAACTTTTTCTTTCGAACTCATCTAGTCCAATCCTATCGCTCTCCGCAATTTTACCGATCAGCTCGATTATAAAGTCGCGCCATCGCGTCTTCGGTTCTGTGCATCCATATGGTGAATGGAGGCAAAATCCCGATACTGAAATCGATGATGTGACTGTTACAGATTGAAGAACGGAAGATGGCGGATTCGAGCCTGTGGAGCAGCTTCGACAAAAATGAATAACCATCGAGACTTTTCTTTACGGCAGGGTTATAGACGGTCTAAGATGAGGACCAGAAAAACCCACAATTAGTTCGCGGTTGATCTTACCAATGTACACGTTATCTACTTGTACATAAGTGAGATAGAACGGAATCCATTTACGGAAATATGGTTTTCGGAATGACTTTTATGGATTTCCATCGTCTGTCCGTTCATGAACCTCGATCTCGGTTCGAGAACACGATTATTTTGCACTTACGGAAGGGTTCGGCCCGTCCTTCTCGTTAAGGTGAAGAGGGACTGTTCCATGCTGGGCTCGATGAACGCATCTTAATTCTGGAGGCACATAATTACAGACTATCTATCGCGCTTTCGTCTTAGCCGTGCTTATAATTGGACTTGTGGCCTCACCGCTTGAACATCTTGAGAGCGGAGCAGCACTGAATCAATCCCGATAGCGGCTCGACCGTCCTAGCAGTGGAACTCATCAGGCCGGGCATCACATTCGAATTCACATTTTAAGAATCGGATTTCTTCAAAAGAGTGCATGGCTACACCAGAGTTCTTCAATACTGAAGTTGCGTACCGCGAGGAGAATGTACACCCCGGCAGTTTCGCGGGTGTGCAGGAGCCGCAGACTCGCAGCATCCCCGCGAATTTGCCGATAGCCTCGTTCGCCTACCGCGCTATCAAGCCGCTGGTGGATTTGATCATCGTTTTTCTCACGCTTCCAATCCTCCTGCCTCTGAGCCTGCTTATCGCCGCGGCAATCCGCATCACCTCGGGCGGTTCCGCGCTGTATCGCCATCGCCGTATCGGTCAATTTCAGCAGCCTCTGTACGTCTGGAAATTTCGCACCATGTACAAGGACAGCGATCAGCTGCTGGAGCAATACCTGAGCACAAATCCCGACGCCAGGCGTGAATGGGCAGATACCCACAAGCTGAGAAGTGACCCGCGCGTTACGCCGGTCGGCAAGTTTCTGAGAAAGACAAGTCTGGACGAGATCCCGCAGCTCATCAATGTACTAGCCGGCGAGATGAGCGTTGTCGGTCCCCGGCCAATCGTCGAAAAAGAAAAAGCAAAATACGGGATGTATCTCCAGGTGTTTTCTTATGCCATGCCGGGAATCACCGGACTGTGGCAGGTCTCAGGACGTTGCGACGTGACCTACGAAGAACGCGTAATGCTGGATGTTCGTTACGTCAATCGGTGGAGTCTCTGGATGGAGCTCAAGATTTTGCTAAAGACCGTCTTCGTCATGGTGCATCGCGAGGGAGCGTACTGAGGGCTCGGCAACTTTGAGCCACTCTCTTGCTCCGCTGGCTTAGGGGTGCTCCAGTGTGTGTAATGTGCTATCCAGAGCGCTTTCCCACGAGGGAAGATACACACCGAATCTGGCCTGCAGTTTTTCATTGGAAAGAACAGAGTTCCTGGGGCGGCGCGCAGGCGTCGGATATTCCGCGCTTGTGATTCCCATCACTGCCGGCCAGCCCTCTTCCCGGCGGCTGCGCGCCCGCTCGAAGATGGCTTGGGCAAATCCACACCAGGTGGTTTGACCCGCACAGGTCATATGATAAACGCCGGAGTGATCTTCAGCGGCGCTCCCGTCCGATGCAAGTTTCTCCAGGGCCGCCCGCGTCGCTGACGCAATCGCAAAGGCCGAGGTCGGCGCGCCGTTCTGATCGTTCACAATCTTCAATTGGTCACGCTCTGCGCCTAGCCGCAGCATGGTGCGCAGAAAATTATGCCCGTGCGCGCTGAACACCCAACTCGTCCGGAAGATGAGATATTTTTCTCCGGCATCGGCGATTCTGCGCTCACCTTCGAGCTTGCTCGATCCGTAGACGCTCAGCGGCGCGGGTGCATCCTCCTCGACCCATGGAGCGGCCTTCGACCCGTCAAACACGTAATCCGTGGAGTAGTGCACCAGCAGCGCGGATATCCTGCGACACTCTTCCGCCAGCACACCCGAAGCCTCGCCATTCACCCGCAGTGCCAGATCCTGTTCGGTCTCGGCACGATCCACCGCCGTGTACGCGGCAGCATTCAGCACGATCTCAGGCCGCGCATCGGCGATGGCTTGTCGAATCTGATCGAAATCGGCAAGATCGCAGCGATCGCGCCCCAGCGCCACGACGCTGCAATCGGAGAAGCATCGTTGCAGCTCCACGCCCAGCTGACCATTCGCTCCCAGGATGAGGATGTGCGCGGCTTTGTCCCGGATAAGGCTGCCCGAACTCAACTGAAGACCTCAGCCTCGTCCAGCATGCGCCCCTGGCGGTCTTTGTCGGAGACGATCGCATCCGCCTCGGAGATCGGCCAGCCGATGCCCAGCTTCGGATCGTTCCAGAGAATAGTGCGCTCTCCCGCCGGCGAATAATAATCGGTCACCTTGTAGGCAAACCCCGCCTCCTCTGTGAGCGCCGCGAAGGCATGCCCAAAGCCGGGAGGAATCCACAGCATTGCGCCATTCGTATCCGATAACTCCACGGCCACGTGCGCTCCAAACGTCGGAGAACTGCGGCGCAGGTCGACAGCTACATCGAGCACCGTGCCATAAGCGGCCCGCACCAGCTTGCCCTGCGGCTGTATCAGCTGATAGTGAATGCCGCGCACGACGTTCTTCGATGAAATCGAGAAGTTGTCCTGTGGCCATACCGTCGGAAGGCCCGCTTCCCGCATCACGCGCTCGTTATAGGTCTCGCAGAAAGCACCGCGCGCATCGCTGAAGATCCGTGGCGTGAAGATCAAGACACCGGAGATTGCTGTTTCCGTAATTTGCATAGACCTAGATCATTTCCAGCGGGAGATTGGGCTCAGCAAGCAGCATGAGCAGGTATTGTCCATACCCGCTCTTACGAACGGGCTCAGCGAGCGCCTCCAACTCCGAGCGCGAGATATAACCGTAGCGATAGGCAATCTCTTCCGGGCACGCGACCTTTAATCCCTGCCGCTTCTCGATGGTCTGAATGAACATTCCCGCCTCGAAAAGCGAATCGTGCGTGCCGGTATCCAGCCACGCCATCCCGCGGCTCATCAACTCCACGGCAAGCGACCCGGCCTGCAGATAATGCTTGTTCACATCCGTGATTTCCAACTCGCCGCGCGGCGAGGGCTTCAACGCCGAAGCGATCGAGACCACTTGATTGTCGTAGAAGTAGAGACCGGTTACGGCAAACCGCGACTTGGGCTTCTCTGGCTTCTCTTCGAGGCTCACGGCCCGGCCGGATGCGTCGAACTCGACCACGCCATAGCGCTCGGGATCATTCACCTGATAAGCAAAGACGGTCGCTCCGCTGGTCTTGGCGGCGGCCTTCTTCAACTGCCCTGAGAGAGACTGCCCATAGAAGATGTTGTCTCCCAGGATCAGCGCGCATTCGTCGTCGCCGATGAAGTCTTTTCCGATAAGGAATGCCTGCGCCAGCCCATCGGGGCTCGGTTGCACCGCATAACTGAGACTGATTCCCCAGCGGCGGCCATCCCCGAGAAGTTCTGCGAAACGAGAGGTGTCCTGCGGTGTGGAGATGATTAAAATCTCACGGATGCCCGCCAGCATGAGCGTGCTCAACGGATAGTAGATCATCGGCTTGTCGTATACCGGCAGAAGCTGCTTCGATACGACATGCGTAACCGGATACAGCCTGGTACCCGAACCGCCTGCGAGGATAATGCCCTTCATAGCGACAGACGCTCCGCATAATTTAATTCGATCCACTGCTTGTAAGCACCCGAGCGAATGTCATTCACCCAGTCCATATTCTCCAGGAACCACTGCACCGTCTTGCGGATGCCGCCTTCGAATTGCTGTTCGGGTTGCCAGCCCAGCTCATGTGCGATTTTGCGCGCGTCGATCGCGTAGCGGCGGTCGTGTCCGGGACGATCGGTCACATACGTGATCAGGTTGCGGCGGCTGCCGATCGAAGCGCTGGGTTGAAGCTCATCGAGAATATCGCAGATCGCATGGACCACGTCGATGTTGGCGCGCTCGCTCGATCCGCCTACGTTGTAGGTCTCGCCCAACTGTCCCTTGTCCAGCACCATGCGAATCGCGGAACAATGATCTTCGACGTACAGCCAGTCGCGAACATTCAGCCCATCGCCATAGACAGGCAGCGCCTTTCCTTCCAGCGCATTCAGGATCATCAGCGGAATCAGTTTTTCCGGAAACTGGTAGGGTCCGTAATTGTTGGAGCAGTTGGTGGTAAGAACAGGGAATCCATACGTATGGAAATAAGCCCGGACGAAATGATCGGACGCCGCCTTGGAAGCGGCGTAGGGGCTATTCGGCGCGTAAGCGGTCGTCTCCGTAAAAGCAGGATCGTCCGGCCCGAGCGTGCCGTACACTTCGTCGGTGGACACATGCAGAAAGCGGAACTCCGCTTTCTCTTCCGCCGTGAGGGTTTCCCAGTATTTCTTCGCCGCCTGCAACAGAGAGAATGTTCCGACGACATTGGTCTGCACAAAGGCATCGGGACCTGAGATCGAGCGGTCGACATGGCTCTCCGCCGCAAAATGAACGATGGCGCGCGGCCGGTGCGCCTTGAAAAGCGACGCCGCCAGCGTTGTATCGCAGATATCGCCTTTCACTAGAACATGGCGCGGATTGTTATCGAGAGAGACCAGGTTTCTGCGATTGCCGGCGTAGGTCAACGCGTCCAGATTGATCACTCCGGAAGCGGTCTTCTCGATCCAGCTCAGGACGAAGTTGGAGCCGATGAAACCGGCGCCCCCAGTTACGATGATGGTATCGTTCATAGCCTCTGTTCTTTCTCCCGTCTCCATCCGGATCAATCGCATCGCGAGGTCTCTCTTCGATAGAGAGCGTTCCCCCAGAAACTACTGAAGAATACTGATGGCGGCTGCCCCGAAGGCTAGCTGCGAAAAGAGCTGGGAAAATTCGAGGAATCCGCGCAGTCCAGAGGGGCCGAACGTCTTCTCGGGCACAACGACTGTATCTCCGGGGTTCAAACGAACTGTATCGAATGTATTGCCCCAGATGCTGCTGGTGGTCTGCCGGCTCAGCACCGAGCCGTCCGCGCGGATCACGAAGATATGCTTCCGGTCGGCGTCGCGATTCGGGCCGCCCGCCAGATGCAGATAATCTCCGATTCTTCGTCCGGACTGGAAGATAAACGAATTCTGATCGTAAACGGAGCCAACTACATTCACGCTCGCGGGAACCGAAGGCACGATAAATCGATCGCCGTCTTCAAGAGGCAAATCCGGCAGGCTGTCGAGTCCCATGCTGTCCGGATGGACTTCGAGAACCATGCGGCCTGTCGCCCGAATCTGCTTCAACTTGGCGATCAGGTCCCGTTCCGTGATCAATGCCGTGCTTGCGCTGGCCAGATCCTGCGCAGACGCGGTCGCCGAGGAAGCCTGCGCCAATGAGCCGCGCTCGATCTGCAGCTGCAGCGACTGGATGTACTCGTCGATTCGCGCCTGTTGCGCCACCCGCGTCGACTCGCGGGTGAACTGCGATCCGTAGAGATACGCATCCTGCGTCAATCCGCCGGCTCGCTCCACCAGCTGCCGCAGCGTCTCGCCGGGCTTCACGCTATACGTCCCAGCATGAGCGAACTCGCCCTCAAGCCGGACAAATTTCGTCTGTTGTGCAATCGGGACATGAATATCGGCCTGCGAAAAAATGCTGATCACGTCGCCCGGCTGCAGCTCCAGATTCTGGCTCGAATCATGCTGCATTACCAGCTTCCCCAGGTCGAAGGGAATGAGCGAGGTCTTCAGCGTTTGCGGGTCGAGGCGCTCGATCACGGCATAGTCCCAATCGATCTCGGGAGCGGGGAGTTGAACCAGTGTCGGGCGCTCCAGCGGGGTCGCGGTCTTCGGCCGCACCAGTCCGCTTTGCCGTTCAGCTAAAGTACCGCGGTTATTCTCACGCTGATCCGGAGGCAGGTACGGATTCTCGAACTGCTGATCCGACTGGTCTCCAAAATCCGACGACGTCGCTCCCTGCTGGTCCGAGCTAAGACCATCCAGAGGAGCCTGCGTACCCTGCAGCGTGTTCGCATTGGATGGGTTCGTGGAATTGCCGCCATTGGCATTGTTCTGGTTTGGGTAGAGAATGCAAGGACCGTTGTTTGCGGTTGCGCTGGTAGCCGCATTGGAACTTCCGGTTCCGTTTCCTGTTCCAGTACGGCAATCCGGCAGGCGATTTGCGAATGCCTTGGCGCGGAGCCGTAAATCCACAGGGTTAGTCGGCTGGCTCCGCGAGGCCAGGTAGGGAACCGGCTCAAACTCCGGAGCCGGCAGCCCGAGCTGTGTCCGCCTCCACCAGTAATTGCGCGTAAGCAGCGAATCGCGGTCGGGAATCAGGTCCGCGATGCGCATGCCGTCATGCCAGGCGAAGCGGCCGGGATTTGCCGTGTTCCCACGCAGCGTGACCGTCTTCTGATACTTCGGCACGATGGAAAGAATGCGCACGATATCGCCGCCGCGAAGGACCGTTGCCAGGCCTGCAGCATCGAAGGAGACTTCCATCGCCTCACGAACTTCATGATTCTCTACCCGCTCGATCGATATCCGCGCGCCCGCCGCAACCGTGGAAGGACCGCCGGCCGCAGCCAATATCTGCTGGATCGTCGTCTCATCCCGCAGCTCGTAGATGCCCGGCCGCCGCACGGCTCCGGTCAGCGCCACCTGCGGACCCGCCGCCGGAATGTAGATCACGTCGCCCGACTCGACTTTCGCGTCTTTCGACTTGTCTCCGTTGACCAGCAGGTCATAGAGGTCGAAGTCCGCGACGGTCGCGCCGCCCCGCTTCAGGTATACATGCCGGAGCGAGCCCTGGATCGACGGGCCGCCGCTGGCGAAGAGCGCATCGACGAGAGTGCTGAGCGAGCTGATGGTGTAGGTGCCGGGCCGGTGCGCCTGCCCGACGACATAGACCTGCACCGCCCGGATCTGTCCGATGTCCGCGGTCAGGTCGAAATGGCGATACACGCGGCCTACCGCCTCGCGCACATGCGCATCCAGAGCCTGGAAGGGCAATCCCGCCACGTGCATCGGTCCTACCTGCGGGATATAGATCTCGCCAGAGCGGTCAACGCGAATGTTGGCGGTGAAATTCACCTGACCCCACACCCTGATCCTGAGCAGATCTCCAGGGCCGATTACATAATCCGGAGGCACCGGAACCTCATCCAGCGGCGCAAAGGTGGAGGGAGCATTCTGAAACAGACTCGCTCCGAAGACAGGAAGCATCTGCCCGGTTGTTCCCGCGACAAACTTCTGGAACTCGGTTAGCGGCTGGGGTGGCAGTTTTTGCGGAAACAATTCCCGGTTGGTCTGATTCTGGTTTAAGAGAGTCCCGGTATCGTTGTAGTTCTGCGGCCTGGCTGCCTGCGGCTGCTGCGCCGCGGCGCCCGCTTGCCCATAATTCGGCGTCTGCGCGCCGGTATTCGTCTGCTCCTGCCCATTCGTTGTGCAGGCCGCAGAGTTCGCCATGAGCGGGTCTGAGCAATCCACGGTCTGAGTGGAATCTGCCCCCGTAGAGAATGGGTCGGTAGACGAGGTTTGCGCAGTTGCCAGATGCGAAAGCATCGGGAGGAGAACGCCAAAGGCCAGGACCATTTGCCTACGCATAAGTGTGGGAAGCCGGGGCGTCAAAGCTTGCAAAGCTGCCGCGAAACCAGCGAAATCTTGCTCCTTCGAATAGAAAGTATCGGATGCTACTTTGCCTGTCCTCTCAATTCTATTGCCTCGGAGCCGCCGCGCAAGTATTTAGAGCATTTCCGGCTCTGCCGAAATCTTTCGGCTTGCCACTGAAATTGCCATTCCGAGCGAGCTGAATCGGCCCCCGGCGTGCGCAGCTTTCGCACGCCAGAGTGGTAGAGCGAATCGGGAGATCTGCAGTTTGCAGACTGGATGAGGAATTCCACCGTGTCCACAGGCATTTCGCATTCCGGAAACCGTGTCTATCGACAGAGTGCGCTTCCGGATACCCGAGCCTATTGGACATTTAAAGTCAATTGCACGGAATGGCTCAACCCTGGCGCGGTCCCGGTTACGACGATCGTATAAGCACCTGATGGCGTTACATTTCCCGGTGAGGTTGTCCCGCCTCCTCCAGTGCTCGAAGACGAAGTCCCCGGTGTCACTCCCAGCCCGCAGGCAATCGGGAACATCAGTATTGCTGCGCACACAATGCTCTTCCAACTCCGGCGGCGCCTGAACAGGAAGCCGGCTGGAACCAGCAACGCCAGGAATCGGCCATCGCGCCAGAATCCCTTCCAGTGGGGGGCAACTGCGGCCGCCGATCCGGATTGTTCGGTGGCGACACTGACCGTAGCCGACGCCGTGGCGTTGCCGCTCAAGGTCACCGTGGCCGGATTCAGCGTGCAGGTTGAGTATTGAGGAGCTCCCACGCAAGCCAGGCTCACCGTCCCAGTCGAGCCGCTGACGGGCAGAATTTGCAGCAGATAGGTCGCTGTCTGTCCGCTGGTGACCGTGGCCAGGGACGAGCCGCTCACCTGCAGCGAGAAGTCTTCTCCGTTCCCGGATAAAGCGACCTGCAGCGGCGCGGGCAGACCATCGCCGGTCACGGTCAGTGAGCCGCTCCGCGCGCCGGCCTGCGTGGGCGAGAAAACCACCCCGATCTGGCAGTTGGCCTGGGCCGCGAGATTGGTCCCGCAGCCTCCCGCATTGGCAGGCAGCGCGAAATCTCCGGTGATCGCATACTTCAGATTGGACAGCCCAACTCCGCCATTATCCGTGAGGGTGACCGGCTGAACCGGGCTGGTCCCTCCGACGGCGTAATTTCCGAAGCTGAGCGATGCCGGCGTAGCCGAGATGCCTGCGGGCGCCAGACCGATCCCGCTCAGGCTCACCGTCTGTGCATGGATCGCGTCACTTACGGTGAAGGTTCCCTGTTCCTGGCCGACCCTGGTCGGGATGAACTGAATCGAAATGGCGCAGCTCGAATGGCCAGCCAGGGACGCCCCGCAAGTGTTCACCGCGTTGAAGTCGCCGGTAGTCTGCGTCGAAACCAGCTGCAACGCCTGGTCGCCATTGTTGGTCAGCGTCACCTGCTGGGGCACGCTGGACGTACCAACGACCTGCGACCCGAAAGACAAGCTGGCTGGCGAAAGCGAGTCGGTCGCCGGCGCCAGCCCGGTCCCGGCAAGCTGCGCCACCTGCGTTCCCGCGCTATCGACGACGGTCAGTAGCCCAGTCCGGGAGCCTTCCGTCGATGGAATGAAGGCGATGCTGAGGGTGCAGCCGCTGTTCGCGGCAAGTGTCGCGCCGCAGGTATTCGCGGTGATGGCAAAATCACCGGTCACCGCCTCGCTGGTCAGGTTCGCCGTCGCCCCGCCGGTATTGGAAATGGTCACATCCTGGGCCACCGCGCTCTGCCCCAGAAGTGTCGGCAGAAAGGTCAGCTGCGGAGGCGTCAACACGATTGCAGGTCCGCTGATCCCGGTTCCGCTCAGCGTCACCGTAGCCTGCCCTCCGCCGCCTAGATTCGCGTAAACGGTCAGCACGCCAGTGCGCTGGCCCAAAGCCGTCGGCAAGAACCTCACATTCACCACACATGCGTCACCGGGAGCAACCGGCTGCGCGCAGGTGTCGGTCTCGCTGAAATCGCCGGTCGCGGTCACGCTGGTGACGGTGAGTGTAAAGGTTCCGGCATTTTTCACCAGCACCTGCTGCGGCGCGCTCTCCGTCTCCTCCGGTTCCGGCGGGAAGGTGAGCGCTGTCGGAGTAACGGTCGCGGTCGTACGCACCGTTCCCGAAGTGACCAGCGGGATCTGCCAGATGCCGCGCCCGTACGTCGCGACACGCAACGCCGAGGTCGAGCCTTCGTTGAATACCGCCAGCTGAACCGGAGGCGCGTTCGGCAGCGAGGTCCCGAAGACAGTCCAGCAATTGTCATAGGGGTTCGTGCAGCTCGTGATATTGGTCGTGACCCAGACACCCGTATCGGTCGCCAGGTAGACGGTATTTGCGTCGTTCGGATCGACGACGATGCTGTTGGCCGGCGCATTCGGCAGGTTGCTGCTGATGTTCGCCCAGTCCCCGCCGCCGTTGGTCGACGCATACACCTTCGCCACGTTGATGCTGTTCCCGCTGAATCCCTGGACGGTGACATACACCGTCTGGCCCGTAGGGTCGTGCGGATCGACATAGATGCTGGAGATATCGAAACCGCCGGGATTGAATTCTCCGGCAGCCGAGCCGCCATTGGCCACTGGAGAGTGGAAGAGGTCCGTCCAGGTTGCCGATGAGCCGGAGCTGGCGGTCACCGAAGCCGTGAAGACGTGCCCGGGAACGGTAGCCCCGCCGTCATACAGCCCCGCCATCCCGGCATAGACGCGCTCCGGCGTGCCCGCCGCATCCGTCGCGCTTCCTGACGCTGCCAGCGAGCGAATCTCCGCATTGCCATTGCAGTACGGGCCTTGATCGCCATCGAGCATCGGGCTCAGCAGATTCGCGCTGCTCCAGCCGCTGCCGCCGGTTCCCGGCCCGCGCCACACCCGGCAGGTGCCGAGCAGAATGTTCGACGTGTCCTGCGGATCGAGAATCCACGGCGCCGGGATGGTCTGCTGGTTTCCGTCTCCGCTCACCTGGCTGCTGCCGATCACCGGCTGCCCGAAGGCAGCCGTGTCGCATCCCGAGCCTTCGATGCAGCGGCTGATCGACACCCCAAACTCCGATGTCGCATACCAGTTCTCCGTCGCCATCGGATCGATAGCCGCATAGTTTCCCTCTCCGTCCAGAATCTGCGGCCATGAAGGCGTCGTGCCCTGCGCTGCTGCCGTCCCCAGCGCGCCCAGCGACGCCATCATGTTTTGCGCGTTGGTCGCGTCCTGGGCCAGGTTCTCCACCTCCGCCAGAGAGCCCAGGCCGGAGTTGAGGTTGTCGTAGTTGTTCCCATCGTTGTCCGGACAGATCGACGCCGGTTGCCCCACCAGATTGGTCGACCGCCACAGTCCTCCATCGTTGCCGAAATAAAGCAGGCACCCGCTGCCGCCGGTGATGACGGGCACGGTCGCATCGATCGCATGCTGCGCCGGTGCGATCTGCTGCGATCCTGCATAGACCAGAGAGTTGGTGGTGTTGCGCCAGGCACAGGCGTTTGCCAGGCTGCATCGATAGACATCCCCGGCGCCTACAAAAAGCAGCGTGTCCTGCTGCGAGGGAACAGCGGCGAGATACAAGTCATAATCCGCCTGCGGGATGGTTGTGTCTCCGTTCCCTGCCTCGATCGCCGTGTCCCCGATCTGATTGGCGAAGGTGACATTGGGCGACGAGCATACGCCCGAGGCCAGCGCGCATACATCCTGCCAGAGCCCCTGGTCGAGGCTGTTCTCATCGACCGTGAGCGCGAAGAGGTCGCCGGTCACCGGCTGCACGGCCAGCACGCCCCGGAAAATCGGGCACCCCGGCGATCCCGCGTATCCCGAATTCGATGGGCAGTACAAGGTCGTGAGGTTGGAGCCGGGCTGGCTCGCGAGCCGAGTCCAGGTGATGCCATCGGGCGCCTGGTAGTAGCCGTGGTACTGCACGGCTGCGTAGAACATCTGCCGCACGGGATTCCACACTACCGCCGTCGCTGCATTGCCGCGCCCGGCGAAGATCGTCTGCTCCGACTGCACCGGGCTGCCGCTTCCGTCGGTGATGGTCGCGAGCCGCCAGGTCTGCCCCGCATCCTGCGAGTAATAAATTCCCCTGATGTTCGTCGCCGTCGCGCCGGCATTGACCTCGACGCCCTCGCCCGCGGACGAAACTGCGGCGACCACCGTATTGGCGCTGGTGGTGCTCCACGCGAAGCCTGCAAAGCTGCTGCCCAGGAAGGTGAAGTTCAGATTCGTGCCCGCCGCGGCATCGATGCTTTGCGGAATCAGGCTCCATGTGACGCCCCCGTCCGCCGAGCGGAGAATGCCGGCTCCGTAATAGGAATCGGTGGCATCATTGGGATCGCCCGTCCCGGCCAGTACCACCCCGGTGCCGCCGGGCTGCACCGTGATCGCGCCGATGCTCAGGGAAACCCCCGCAGTCGCGGCATAGGCGCTCAGCGTGTCAGTGAGCGGCGTAAAGGATACCGAACCGGCGCTGGCCGCCGCATTCGTCGACTTCCACACGCCGCCGCCGGTGCTGCCGACATAGACCGTGTTTCCAGTGGCATCCGAGGGATCGGCGGCGATGCTCGTCACGCGGCCGGTCACCAGGCCGTAAGCCGCCGTGGACACCTGCGCCGGCCCTACCGGCTGCCAGGGAGCCGTCAAAGCGGTAACTGCCGGTGTCATAGCCGATGCGAACCTCGCCCCCGCCGGCCCTTCGGCTGGTGGGGTCAAGAGGGACTGGCGAGCCCGCGCCGCCAGCATCCTCGCCGCTCCAGGTTGGCCCGGACCGCTCATGCCCCGCGGGGCGAGAAAACGCGCTGTCCGTTGCTTCTGCTTTGCCGCATCCCCGATTGCAGGCCGGGCAGCGCGCTGCGCCGCAAGATCGGAACCCAGCAGCAGCGACACAACGCATAGACAAAGCGCAAATCCAGGCCGGAACGAACTCACCGTGCACCTACTTCTGCCCCAGGATCGGACAGCTCTCCCGTCCATTTCCCCACGGAACTTGAGGGTATGGGCGGGTGAAATCGTAGGGGAGGCTACGTCAGTTTCAATTTGGAAATGTTGGGCTCATTATGGAACTCACGGCGGGAGACCACCAGATTACTTCGGTTCGAGAATGTCCGATTTTTCTCCGGCCGCCCGCAGCCTGCCCTGAGCTTGTCGAAGGGTCTTTCCTTTGAGACGTGGAACTCCGCAAACGCTCTAAGTTCCCGCGCCTGCCAGCTCGTTCACCTGACTGATATAGAGCCTGGAGTTGAACTTCTTCCCCGTCGATCCGCCCGACATGTAGCGGATGGTCCCGAAGATCGGTCGATCGAACCACGGCCGGTCGTGCACGCCACCCATGGCCCAGGCGATCCCGTTGTGGCCATTCGGATCGCGTCCGTCGAGCTCATACTTGTCGTTCAGAATAACCGCCCACTCCCACGCCTTCGCCGGATTCGGCGACCACTCCAGGATCTTCTTCGCCCAGTACATGCGCAGATAGTTGTGCATCCAACCCAGCCTCACCATCTGCATCTGCGCGGCATTCCACAGCTCGTCGTAGGTCTGCGCTTGTTCCAATTGCTCGAGCGTGTAGACCGGATCGCGCTTGTCCCGGGCGTGCTCGCGCAAGGTCTTCTGCGCCCACTCCGGCGCGCACTCGATCGAGTCGTAATTCGGAACGTACGTCACGAAATTGACGGAGAGCTCGCGCCAGCCGATCAGCTCGTTGATGTAAGAATCCCGCGCCGCCTGCGAAGCTTTGCCTTTCTTGACGGCCTCCTCGACCGCGAGCGCAATCGTCAGCGGACTGATGTGCCCGAAGTGCAGATAGGGCGACATCTGGCTGGTCCCGTCAACCTCCGGATGATTCCGCTGCTTCTCGTAATCGGCAAGCTGATAGCTGACAAAATGCTTCAGCCGCTTAAGCGCCGCGTGCGTTCCGCCGGTAAAGCTGTCCACCGGCTTCACCGAACGATCGAGGCTTCTCCATCCCTCCGTGACGTCGTTCTTCGGCGCGAAGCTCGCGAAACCGCGCGGCCGCGGCCAGCTCTTCTTCGCTTTTGTGTTCGGCAGCGGCACGAGATACTTTGGCAGCTCCGCGTTCAGCCTGGGCCGCATGATGTGCAGCATGTACTGATGCTTGGGAAAGACAGAGGATGGCACCACCACGTCCGCGTCGACCGTCCAGAATGGCAGATCCAACCTCCGTGCCAGTACCTTCCGCCAGCGCTCCGGCTCGCGGCACGGATTCTCGTCGCCGATCACCATCGCCGCGCCTGCCTCTTTGAGCAGCGCCTCAAGCGAATTCCCTGGAGGACGCCGCACCACGAAGCTTACGTTTCTGTCGGCGAGATCCTCTTCGATATCCGCCAGTCCCTGGTTAAGAAAGAAGTAATGGCGAAGATTCGCGTGAGGAAAATTCGAGATCGCCGAGAAATAAACCGCCACCGGCAGATTCAGTTCGTTGCCGATCGCAACCGCGAGATCGACGGCCGGATTATCGATGCCCCGCTCTGCCCGCTGCATCCAGTAGACAACGCACTTGCCATCCTTGAGCGGAGCGCCGCCACGCCTCACGGTCACGCGCGGATCGTCGGCCAGCTTGCGGAGAAATTCCGGAATCGCTTCCTTCTCCGGCTCGTTTGCTTTGCTTTTCGCGGGCACCGTCGCATTCTCCATCCAACATGGTAGATGCTCGGGAACGTGGCAATACGGGCGGCAGCAGTCCGCTTTCGCGTGAGCGAAAATTCGGGCAGAAATAAGAAGGGCGGCCAAAGCCGCCCGATGAAGGATTTTAGATTTTCAATGTTTTGCCGCTGCGCCAAAGGCGCGATTCGCCGGACGCGCAGTCCTACCAGAGGCCCCAGGCGCGGCTCATGTAGTCGGTGAGGGTCATGGTGATCAGCACAACGAAGGTGAAGAAGCCGGCGGCGACCGTCAGCTTGGTCAGCTTCGAGCTGTACTTGACGTGCATGAAGAAGAGAATGACGAGCACGGCCTTCACCACGGCAATGCCCAGCGCAACCACGGCATTGAAGGTGCCCAGCTCCAGATAGGACGCTCCCACCGTGCTGGCGGTGAAGAACAGAAGGAGCCCGAAGATCACCCCGTACACTTTGGGGCTCACAACGTGATGTTCGTGATGTGTCGGTTCAGACATGCTTGTCCTCGAAGTTTCTTTCTTGAATCGTCACTGGTGCCGGCTGATGAGATAGAGCAGCGGAAACAGGAATATCCACACAATGTCGACGAAGTGCCAGTACAGGCCGAAGTTTTCGATCGTCGTCATATGGCCTTCGGTGTAGGCTCCCGCATAGGCCCGGGCCAGCAGGATGAGCAACAGTGACACGCCGATGATCATGTGCAGCGCGTGCATGCCGGTCATGGCGAAATACAGCGAGAAATAGACCTGCGTCTTCTCCGCCATGTCCAGCGGCAGTGGCTTATCCTCGGGATAGTGCGGGTCGACATGAGTGAAGCTGAGCGGGCTGAAATTGAGCCCGGGAACGTGGTGATGCTCCCACTCGTCATGCCACTCGTAGGCCTTGATGCCGAGGAAGACTGTGCCCAGGACGATGGTGAGCACCAGCCAGCCCATCAGCGCCTTGCGCTTGCGCGTCTCGGCCGCGTGCACACCCATGGCCATGGTGAAGCTGGAGCAGATCAGCACGCCCGTATTCAGCGTCCCGGCCCAGATCTTCAACTGGTGGCTGCCCGCAACGAATGCCGGATAGTACCAGTTGCGGTAGATCAGGTAGGCGCAGAACAGGCCGCCGAAGAACATGATTTCCGTCAGCAGGAAGAGCCACATGCCGAAGCTGGCCGTCTCGCGCTGCTGCTCCACCGTCGCAAAGTGGTGGCGCAGGTACGGCGGATGCTCCTCGGTGTGTGCGTGATCCGGATGACTTGCGAGCGCCTGGCTATCCAACGGTCGTCACCTCGTTCTTGGTCTTGTTTGCCAGCCAATCGTAGTCGTAAGCTTCGTAATCCACGATCGGCGTTTCGACAAAATTCTCGGTCAGCGGAGGAGACTGAATCTGCCACTCCAGGCCGGTAGCCTGCCACGGATTCGGACCCGCGATCTTGCCGTACTTGAGCGACCAGGTGAGATAGAGCATCGGCAGCAGGTAGCCGATGCCCAGCACGCTCGCGCCCGCCGTCGAAAGCACGTTCAGCACCTGGAACTCCGGCGGATATGCGGCATAGCGCCGAGGCATGCCCAGGTAGCCCACGATGAACTGCGGGAAGAAGGTCAGGTTGAACCCGATGAACGTGATCAGCGCGGCCAGCTTCGAAAGCCCCTCGGGATACATGCGGCCGGTCATCTTGGGCCACCAGAAGTGCACGCCGGAGAGGAACGCCATCAGCATGCCGCCCACCATCACGAAGTGGAAGTGCGCCACGATGAAATAGGTCTCGGTCAGGTGAATGTCCATACCCAGCGATCCGAGAAAGACCCCGGTCAGGCCGCCGATGGTGAATAGGCCGATGAAGCCGAAGGCATAGAGCATCGGCGTTTCAAAGGTGATCGAGCCCTTGTACAGGGTCGCCGACCAGTTGAAGATCTTGATCGCCGAAGGCACGGCGACCAGCATGGTCAGCAGCGAGAAGACCAGCGCCGAGTAGTTGGAGACACCCATGATGAACATGTGGTGCGCCCAGACGAAGAAGCCGAAGACGGCGATCGCCACGGACGAGAAGGCGACGGCGGTGTAGCCGAAAACCCGCTTCCGCGAGAAGGTGCTGATGACCTCCGAGATCACGCCCATGCCCGGCAGGATCATGATGTACACGGCCGGATGCGAGTAGAACCAGAACAAGTGCTGGAAGAGCAGTGGATCTCCGCCCTTGGTCGGGTCAAAGACGCCGATGCCGATGGTGCGCTCCAGGATCACCAGGACCAGCGTGATCGCCAGCACCGGCGTGCCCAGCACCATCAGGATCGAAGCCGCGTAATGCGACCAGACGAACAGCGGCAGGCGGAACCAGGTCATTCCCGGCGCGCGCATGCGGTGAACGGTCACGATGAAATTCAGCCCGGTAAAGATCGAGCTGAATCCCGCGACAAAGATGGCCATCCCCGCCGTGATCACGTGCGTATTCAGGTAGTGCGTGCTCAGCGGCGTAGTGAAGGTCCAGCCGGTGTCCACGCCGCCCAGGATCAGCGCCGACAGGGTCAGCGTTCCGCCGACAACATAGAGATACCAGCTCAGCAGGTTGATCTTCGGAAACGCCAGGTCCTTGGCGCCGACCATGATCGGAATCACGAAGTTCCCGATGGTTGCCGGGACCGAGGGCACCAGGAACAGGAAGACCATGATGATGCCGTGCATGGTGAAGAGCTTGTTATAGGTGTCGGCGGCTACCAGGTCGGTCTGCGGGGTGAGCAGCTCCAGGCGGATCAAGCCCGCCATCGCACCGCCGATGAAGAAGAAGAACGTGATCGAGATCAGATACAGGATCGCGATCCGCTTATGATCCCCCGTAAGCAGCCAGCTCTTCAGGCCGTATTCACTGTTGAGATAGGACCGCTTCGGCAGCGTGGCTGTCGACTGATCCGGAAGGCTTACGATTGTGCTCATGGCTTCACCATCCCTGGCTGCGCGCCCGTTCCCTGCTCCTGCGTCTGCACTGACTTCGGAACCTGAAGGGAGTGCAGATTGGTGTACGTAGGCTCAGCCTTTAATCCATTCTGCCCTAAATTCGGAGCTTGCACTTCGCTGGTGTTCAATGTCTGCTGAATACGGAAGTTCGAGTGAAGCGTCTTGATGTACTCCACCAGATCGATCAGCCCTTCTTCGCTGATCTGCCCCTGATAGGTGGGCATGATCGGCGCGATATCCCGAAGTCGTGTGCATGGTCGGGTTCAGAATCGAATCCCGCAGGAAGGCGTCATCCACAATAGGCGTACGACCCGTTGGCCAGCGGCACCCTGGAGCCGTAGACCTCGGCCAGATTCGGCCCGCGCGCCCCGGCATTGCCGGAGTGGCAGGAGTTGCAGCCGAGGCTGGCGAAGAGCCGTTCGCCGTTCTGCGCCAGCGACATGCCGCTGGTCGATCCCGCCGTCCACGCCTCGTAGTCCTCCGGCTTCATCGCCGTCACTTCGCCGATCATCTGCGAGTGCAGCGTGCCGCAGTACTGGGTGCAGAAGAGGTGATAGGTGCCCGGCGTCGTCGCCTCGAACCAGACCGTCGAATAGCGGCCCGGAATGACTTCGCGCTTCACGCGGAAGGCCGGGATCGAGAAGCTGTGGAAGACGTCCTGCGAAATCATGGTGAGCTGCACCGGCCGGTCGATGGGCACGTGCAGCGCATTGATCTCATGCTGGCCGCCCGGATGCTCGGCCTTCCACATCCACTGCTTGCCGACGATGTAGATATTCATCGCGTTGGTGGGCGGGTTGTAGATGCGGAAGTAAAGCAGCGCGCCCCAGACGAAGCAACCATGAACAGGGCCAGAGGAATGATGGTCCAGGTGGCTTCGAGCAGCGTCGAGCCCTCGATCTGCGTCGCCTCCGGATTCTTTTCCTTGCGGTACAGGATCGAGAAGCCGGCCACCAGCGAGACCACCACCACCAGGCCCACCAGCGAGATCAGAATCAGGAAGAAGTAGAACGCGTCCACGTCGGGCGCAATCGTCGACGCCTCGCGGCGGAAAGAGCGCGAAGTTCGTCAGCCACTTGACTAAAAATTGCCAGAGTACTGGACTGATGAAATAGTGCATCGTTCCCTTTATCCGTGCACGGGTTTGCGGGTAACGGCCCGCCCGTTGCGAATATCACGCCGAAACATGACCACCATGTAGCTGCCGAGAATCAACATCGTGAGAAGACAACCCACCTGCACGATGCGGGCGATGACCAGGCTATGCCGGTTCAAAAGCGGATCGTAGCGATAGCAGTAGGTAAGAATGTTGTCGACCGGCGATCCGATCTTGTCCGTCCGAAGCCTCGACCAGGCCGAGCTGCAGATCCCGGGGCGAATACTCGACGCCCAGGTAGTACTGCGAGAGCTTGCCCTCGGGCGTCAGCAGCTCGATCGCGCTGGCATGAGCGAACTGGGTCATCTTGCCATCCGGGCCCGGGCACGCGCGTAAATCCAAAGCCGACCGCCTTGGCCAGCGCAGTGATGGCCGGCTGCTGCCCGGTGAGGAAATGCCATCCGGCGGCTGTCTCCGGACGCCCATAGCGCTTCACGTACAGAGCCTTCTCCTTGGCCGCCATCTCCGGCGTCTCGGTGGGATCGATGCTGACGAAGACGATGTCGAAGTCTTTGCCGGGATTGAACTTCACCATCTCCAGCGCGCCGACCAGGCCATTGATCTCCTCCGGGCACAGCATCTTGCACTGGTAGTAGACCAGCGCCAGAATCACCGGACGCTTGCCGAAGTAGTCGCCCAGCTGAACGGTCTTGCCGGTCTCATCGCGGAAGGTGAGATTGAGCGGAACCTGCGTGTTCAACTTCTGCTGGATGGCGACCTTCTTAAGCAGCAGCGGAGCCTCGTCGCGCACCGGGCCGACCTGCTTCTCGCCCATAATCGGAGACCTGGGCGCGCAGGACGGGAGCGCAGGCGAAAGCGAGCGCCGCCAGGCCAACGCCTGCCGCCGCTTTCCATCCCCGCATTGTCGTCTGTCCAAGCATCGCGATCCTTAATCCCTAATGGCTAATCCCTAAACCCTATCCCCTACGACCTGCTCTTCAGTTGTTATTCGCCTTCGAAGAAGCCTGTTCGCCCGCCATTCTCACCTGTCCTTCTTCCGCCTGCTCGAAGGCCGTCGGCGCAAAGCCGTCGGTCAGCGGAACCTGGATGACCGGCTTTGAATCGCCGGCCATCAGCGGCTCGGTATTGGTCGCCGCCGGCGCCACCGGCAGGCCGCGCTGCGCGATCAACTCCATCGCGCGCTCGATCGGAATCCGCACGTGCCCTGCGAGCGGTCGATCCAGCTGTAGTGATCCAGCAGCAGATCCTCGCGGTCGTGCAGGTCGGCGACATCCTGGTTGCCGTCGTCCATCTGCAGCCGCGGCGTCGGGAAGCTCTGCGTCAGCGCGTGCAGCTCCTGCTGCTCCAGCGCCGGGTTCGACTCCAGATTCTTGCGCAGCTTCCCGGCCGGCTCGGCTGAGGATGCATTCCACTTGTTCAGCGGGCCGTCGTGCTTCTCGAGCGCATTGTTGATCACCTTGCCCATGCCGAAGCAGAAGACGAAGAAGACGCTAACCGACAAAAACAGCCCGATCAGAAAGACCACGATGCCCCTGTACGCTGACGTCCGTGACTTCATAGCCCTCGCGCAGCGAGCTGGGCATGTTGTGCGATTCGGCTCCTGCGGATTCGTGTCCGGAGTTATGCGTGGGCATGTTCAGGCTCCAGTATCTCCGCCAGATGCGGATCGTTCGTCCGCAACCAGCGGCCGCTTGCCGAGCTCGGTGAAGTAGTAGGCCATCCAGAAGGAGATCATCGCTCCCGGGACGGCGATGTATTCAAGGATGCCGACGCTGAAGTGCAGGTTGCGGCGGGCATCGGCGAAGTTCGGCTCGATCAGCCAGAACATATCCCAGCAGCGCGCGAAGATCATGATGCAGCACACCATCACCAGCCGTCTCTTGATTGCGCTTCAGGTCGCGCGACAGCAGCAGCGAGAAGGGCATCAGCCAGTGGAAGATGAAATCCAGCGTGGCAGATCACACCCCAGTTGCCGCGGATGCGGTCGAGATACCAGGGAATCTCCTCCGGCGAGTTGCCCGACCAGATGATCAGGAACGGCCGAGAAGGCGAGATAGATGTTCAGCATGACGAAGGCGAAGCACAGCTTGCCCAGGTCGTGCTGCTCGGTCGACGCGGAAGATGGTCTTGATCGGCTCGGCCTTGGAGAGGCCGACCAGCGTGAGGATCGACCAGAGCCAGCACGCCGTAGCCCTGACCGACCAGGAACTGCAGGCCGTAGACGGTCGAATACCAGGTCGGGTCAGCGACATGACCCAGGAATCGCGCACAGCCGGTCAGGGTGATCGCAGTAGACCACGACGCCGAAGCCGCTGAGGTTCTCAAAGCGCTTCTGCCAGAACGGCACATTCGGCGTTGCGGGTCGGCATCGCGCTGCAGCGACCACTTGTTCAGCAGGTAGTGAAGCCCAACCAGATGGCGAAGCAGATGATCGACGCCACCCAGAAGCTGACCGGGTTGAGCATGCGTGCTTCTTGTAGATGATGGCGTGCGCCTGCTCCTTCGTGATGAGGTCCTGCTTCAGCGCGCTCACCGCGTCCGGCATACTGTCGCCCAGAGGTAGAGCTTCTTGAATGACCGAAGATGACGATGGGCAGAAAATAGAGGAAGGTGAGCGACAGCGTACGGCTCATGGCCTCGAGCGGCCGCCGGATCAGCAGTCCCCACTTGCCGCCGGAGCAGTACTGCACCATCAGCAGCGCCTGCCCGCCGACAGCGAAGCCGAAGCGTCATCATGAGCCCCACCAGCCAGGAGCGCAGGAAGTGGCTCCAGCCGTCCCCGCTCAGGAATCGCCAGAATGACCGCGATCACGCGAGAAGATGGCGCCAACCACCAGCGCCGTGCTCCGCCAGGCTGCGACATAGGCCGGTGCGCCGAGGTGGGCAGGCAGCGTTTTCGTGTGATGTCGATTATCCATGCGTCTCTTCCGCGATCCTCAATGCGTTCTTCCTGCAATCCCTTTTCATTCCAGCTGCGCCCTAGTGTGAAGCCGGCGGCTTCGCTGCACCGCCGCCGCCCGTCGGCGCCTTTCGACGATTTCACCGACTGCGGCTTCACCGGAGGCTGATTCAACTGCACCGCGTGTCGGGTTCTCGGCCGGCGCTCCGGCAACGATGCCCTTCGTCGGCAGCGCATTGACGGCCGTGCCCGGCTCGCTCCAGGGACCGGCGTAGCTGGCCGGCAACCCCTGCTGCTGCGCGACGTCGCGAAAGGCTCTGAATCTGCGTGCCGGCAGGCACATCGCTCTCCTTCGCGTTCTGGCTCAACTGCAGGGCGCGAATATAAGCCGCGACCGCCCAGCGATCGACCGGCGGCAGCTGCGCCGAGTAATCCGGCATGGCGCCGTAGCCGTTGGTCATGACATAGAAGTAGTGGCTCAGCGGCTCGGCCAGCCGCTTGGCGTCGTGGAAATTGCCTGCCGGCTTGTAGCCGCGCTGCGACGATCATGCCGTCGCCGTTGCCCACCCGCGAATGGCACGGCGTGCAATAGATGTTGAACCGCTCCTGGCCCCGCTCCAGCACCTGCATGGTCACCGGGAAGGGCAGCGCATCCACTCCTTGCCGTCCTGCCAGGCCGGTGTGGAAGAAGTCGCCTCCGCGTCACCTGGCCGCGCGCCACGGTGTGCTCACCTGCGGCACGAGCGGAACGGCCGTCGGCGAAGAAATGCGTTCCGCGCTGCGGGAACGAACTTGGGCTGGTCCTGCATGTCCTGGCGGCAGCCGGCAATCAGGATCAGCAGCGTGCCATGGCGCACAGGCAAGGCGCTGCCGCATGCACGATGCGCGCGGTCCGGAGTGCGCATTGGACTTCGTCGCGCTTAATACTCCACCTCCACGATCGAGACCGGGTGCATGCGCTTCGAGAAAGGCTCGCGTCTCGGCGACTCGAGAACTTGGGATCGGTGCGCCTCGAGGCACAGGAAGAACTTGTCCGACGTCGCGCCGTTGCGGAAGTTCGGCGCGTTGAAGAGCGGGTGATACGGCTGCCGGCAGTCCGTTCAGCGCAAGCATGCCGAAGGCTGCCGAAAGACCGGCGCACAGAATCGTCCACTCGTACGCGGGAACCACGAAGGCCGGCCAGGAGTAATAAGGACGCCCGGCGATGTTCAGCGGATACGCCCAGACCGAGATCCAGGTCTCCAGGCCGAACATGGCGGCGCAGCCCAGCAGGCCGCCGATCAGGCAGACCAGCGAGACATCGTTCCGGTGGAAGCCGATGGCCTCGGCCGCCTCTTCCACCGGATAGGGCGTGTAGCAATCCATGCGGCGATAGCCGGCGGCGTAAGCGCCCTCGGCGGCCCGCACCAGCTGCGTCGGAGTATCGAATTCGGCCAGCAGGCCGTAGGTTCCTTCAGTTAAAGGCATCAGTCACCCGCCTCCGGTAATGGTTCGGCCTCGGCCTTCACCTTGGCCTGAGGCAGCATCATGCGCATCTCAGACATGGGAATCATGGGCAGGAAGCGAACGAAGAGGAAGAACAGGAAATGTAAACAGTCCCAGCGTGCCGACGAAGGTCGCGTAGTCCCAGCGGGTGGCGTTGTAGGTGCCCCACGACGACGGCAGGTAGTCGCGGTACAGGCTGGTCACGACGATCACGAAGCGCTCGAACCACATGCCGGTGTTCACGATGAGCGACATGATGAACATCAGCGCCGACGCTTCGTCCGCACAGTAGCGCAGCCACATCAACTGCGGCAGCGCGATGTTGCAGGTGATCAGCACCCAGTAGCGACCAGCCGATGGGCCCGAACATGCGGTTCCACATCATGAAGTACTCCCAGTGGCTGGCCGAGTACCAGGCCATGAAGACTTCCATCGCGTAGCCGTAGGCGACGATCAGCCCGGTGGTCAGCATGACCTTGCCCATGTTGTCGATGTGGCGGATGGTGATCAGGTCTTCGAGGTGATAGAACTTGCGGATCGGCATCGCCAGCGTGATGACCATGGCGAAGCCGGAATAGACGGCGCCGGCGACGAAGTAGGGCGGGAAGATGGTCGTATGCCAGCCGGGAAGCAGCGCCACCGCGAAATCGAAGCTGATGACCGTGTGCACCGAGAGCACCAGCGGAGTGGCCAGGCCGGCGAGCAGCAGCGAAGCCGTCTCATACCGCATCCAGTGGCGCACCGAACCGCGCCAGCCGAGCGCCAGCAGTCCGTAGAAGTACTGGGCGAACTCTCGACTTGGCACGATCGCGCAGGGTTCCGAGATCGGGAATCATGCCGATGTACCAGAAGACCACCGAGATGGTCGCGTAGGTCGAGACCGCGAAGACGTCCCACAGCAGCGGCGAGCGGAACTGCGGCCAGACGTTCATCGAGTTGGGATAGGGAAAGAGCCAGTACCCCAGCCATGGACGGCCGACGTGGATCAGCGGGAACATGCCGGCGCAGACCACGGCGAAGATGGTCATCGCCTCGGCGAAGCGGTTGATCGAGTTGCGCCAGTTCTGCTTGAAGAGCAGCAGGATGGCCGAGATCAGCGTGCCGGCGTGGCCGATACCGATCCACCAGACGAAGTTGATGATGGCGAAGCCCCAGGCCACCGGGATGGTGATGCCCCAGATGCCGACGCCCTTCAGGAAAGAGCCAGGTGACGGCCACCAGCAGCATGCCCACAATGCCGCCGGCCAGAACAGAAGCCGGCAAACCAGCCCAGCGGCGTATGCGAGGTCAGAACGATGCCCGCGATCTTTTCCGTGACCGACTTGAAGGTGTGACCCGGCGCGAGAACCCGCAGCTCCCCGGTGATCGGGTCCAGCATCGGATCGAGCGACGAATCAGGACGGTGCGTTTTTGGTTGCCATCGATAGAGCCTCTTCGCCTCGACTCGGTTTAGCTGTTCTCCGGCGCGAATTCACCGCGCGCCGCCGCAAGTTCCTGATTCAGGTTGATCACTTCCGCGACATAGGTCGTCCGCGGACGCGTATTGAGATCCGCCAGCACGCCGTAGCTGCGCTCCTGCTTCTTGAGCTTGGTCACCCTGGCTGTCGCGATCGTTGATGTTGCCGAAGACGATGGCGTTGGTCGGGCAGGCCTGCTGGCAGGCGGTCATGATCTCGCCGTCGCGGATCTCGCGATTCTCCTTGTCGGCCTCGATCTTGGCCGCGTTGATGCGCTGCACGCAGTAGGTGCACTTCTCCATCACGCCGCGGCTGCGCACCGTGACATCCGGATTGCGCATCAGCTTGAGACTCTCCGTCTCGTAAGTCCGAGTACAGCAGGAAGTTGAAGCGGCGCACCTTGTACGGGCAGTTGTTCGAGCAGTAGCGGGTGCCGACGCAGCGGTTGTAGACCATCATGTTCAGGCCTTCCGGCGTATGCACCGTGGCGCCTACCGGGCAGACCTGCTCGCACGGCGCGTTCTCGCAGTGCTGGCAGGTCATGGGCTGGAAGTGCGCTCGCGGCGCCGCCAGATCGCCCTCGAAATAAGTGTCGATGCGCAGCCACTGCATGATGCGGCCGATCTTCACCTGGTGCTTGCCCACGACCGCGATATTGTTCTCCGCGTAGCAGCTCACGATGCAGGCGTTGCAGCCCACGCAGGAGTTCATGTCGATCGACATGCCCCACGCGTTCTTGTCGTAGCGGTAGGCCGGGAACATGCTGGTGGTCGGCTCGGGATCGTCCTTGCCCTCACCCTCGTGCGCGAATCCGGGATGGCTGCTTGAACTCCTCCAGCGTGGCGTAGCGGATAATGCCGCGATCGATCGCCTCATTGCCCTCGAGGGAATGCGTCCCGCTGCCGTCACCACCCACCGCCACCGAGCGTTGATCGATGTAGTGGCTCTTGGTCACCGCAAAGCCCCAGACGTCGCCCGTCTTCTTGATGGTCGCGCCGGAGGCGAAGAGCGACGCGTCTGATGGCCGGATCTGATAGGCGTTGAAGCCCACGCCGCCGGCTACACGGCCGACCTTGCGGCCCTGGCCGAGATGCAGCGTGATCGCGTCGTCCGGATGGCCCGGAACCGCGAGCGCCGGCGCCAGCACCTTCTTGCCGTTCAGCGTGATCTCGAGCACATCGTGCTCTTCGAGGCGTTCAGCTTCTCCAGCGTCGCGTAACTCATCAGCGCCGCGTTGTCCCAGGAGAGATTCGTGACCGGCTGGGGAATCTCCTGCAGCCATGCCAACGTTGGCATAGCGGCCGTCATAGACGTGATAGTCGGGACGGAAGATGATCTCGATCGAATCCGCTGTAGTCTGCGCCGGCATCGCGGGATGCGCCGCCTTGCCACCGCCGGTCTTCGGAGTGAACGCGGTGTCGGCAATCAAGCCGTCGTGCAGTGCCTTGCGCCAGCCGAAGTCGGCATCTGCGCCCTTGCCTGCTGTCTTGTCCGCCCAGTTGGCGCGTACCGCTTCATAGGCCGACACATCGGGGTCATCCAGCATCGACTGCACGATCGCATGCGCAGCATGTCCGCCGTACAGCGGATCGATCATCGGCTGCACGATCGAAACCGTGCCGTCGTAAGCGCGCGCATCGGACCACGATTCCAGATAATGAGTCGCCGTTGACGTGCCAGTCGGTGGTCAGCCCGGTCTCGTCGCGATGCGAGCCCAGGTGAGCCGTCATCTTCACCTTGCCCAGCGCATCTTCGAATTGCAGATCGACAGGCGCGGAGTAGACCGGGTTGGCATTCAGGATCACCAGCCAGTCCACCTTGCCCGCGTTCATGTCGGCGACCAGCGACTTCAGATCGTCGCCCTGGATCGACGGCATGGGGTTGACGGTTTCCGTGTAGACCACCGTCTTGCCGACGTTGCCCAGCGCGTCGTTGATGGCCATCGCCGCCAGGTGCACGCTCGCCGGCTGCTGCTCACCGGGAATCACCACGCACTTGCCGCTGCTGGCCTTCAGATCTTTCGCCACCGCCGCCAGAAACTTTTGCGCGTCGTCGGACCAGGTATACCCAGCCGGAGCGGAGCCAGCGCCCACCGCCGCCGCCAGCGCCGCGGCAAAGCCGGCGATATCGCTCGCCCGCAGACCCAGCCGGTGCTCGGCCTTGAGGCCGGTCGTGGTGGTCATGCTCTCGACCGCGTACAGGCGGTTCATGCTGTAATCGCCCGAGCCCGCGCTCTCCAGCCTGCGCCGGTTCGCGTAGTCCCTGGCCAGCTTGTGGAATCCCGGGATAACCGCGCCGGAAAGGAAATCCGCATCGAGCGAGACGATCACATCGGCTACGTCCAGCTTGTACTGCGCATCGGCGTAATCGCCGAAGGCCGCCTTCGACGCGGCGTAAGCGGAGTCGCGATTCACCGGGTCGTACTGCACCCATTTGAGATTGGGATACGTGGCCTGCGCCTTCTTCCACTGCGCGGCCAGGGTCGGCGAAGTCACCGTGCTGCTCAGAATGTAGAGGCCCTGCGCCGCCCGAAGCTTTCCTCTCCGCCAGTGTCTGCGCGGAACGACGCCAGAAACGCCGCCCACTCCCGAATCTCGCCGCGGTAATAGCAGCGCTGCGAACGGTCCGGATCATAGAGATCGAGCAGCGTTCCCTGCGTAATCGGGTCCGAGCCGCCCTTGGTCACCGGATGCTCCGGATTGCCGTCGACCTTGATGGGACGATAGGCATCGCTCTTGACTAAGCAGCGGCACAGCGCCGGTCGGAAACGGAAATGCCGTAGCGAAATAAATCGGCTTGCCCAGAATCAAATCTTCCGGCGCTTTGACGTAGGGATAGATCGGCTCGTCGGGCTGCTTGGTGCAGCCGGCCAGGCCGGCCAGCGCCATCGACGCGCCCATCAGCTTCATGAAGCCGCGCCGCGACACCGGGTCGATCCACTCGGAGCTGTGCTGCGGGAACTCCTGCTGCACTGCCGCCTCGAACTCCGGCGTGCCCGCCAGCTCGTCGAGCGAGCGCCAATACTTCTTCCCGGTCTGACCGGCCAGCTTCTTCCGAACCTCGGCCAGCGTCAGGCCAGTACCCGGCTTCGGGCTTCCACTCTCCACGCTTTTCATCTCCATCCCGCTGTCTTTCATCGGTGGCATACCTCGCAGCTCGAAAGTTCGCGTGGATTCCGGATGTTGTAGTGCTCGACCAGGAAGCCGCCCAGCGCCTCCTGGCTCGTAAACTTGGTATAGCTCACCGGGGCAGGCGTAAGCACCGAGTTCGGTGCATCGCTCGCCTGGGTCTGTGCGTTCATCGCCGGTATCAGGTGCAGCGAAGCCAGCTGCGGATTCCCGCCGCCGGTTGGATCGCTGGTGGTGCAATTCACCGTCTGTGCGGTAGGCGTGCCCTTCTTCACATCGGTGGCCGCGCACCATACCGGGCTCAGCTCCGATGGGCCCTTCCAGGCCATGTTGTAAATCTCGCTGGTCGGCCGGATATTCGTCCCCGGGTTGCGATGGCAGTTCAGACACCACTCCATCTGCAACGTGTTTTGCTGATACATGATCGGCATCTCGTCGACGCGGCCATGACAGGTGGAACAGCCCATGCCCTTATTCACGTGAATTTCGTGGTTGAAATAGACGAAGTCAGGAAGGTCGTGCACCTTGGTCCAGACGATCGACTCGCCCGTAGCCCAGCTGTTGCGTACCGGTTCCAGCAGATCGGCGTTGGTCCAGATCTGCGCGTGGCAGTTCATGCAGGTGCGGGTGGGAGGAATGCCGGCATAGCTCGACTTCTCGACCGAGGTATGACAGTACTGACACTGCAGGCCCAGGCCCTGGACGTGGTGCTTGTGGCTGAACGGAACCGGCTGATCCGCCCGTTGCCCCTGCCGCGTAACCCAGGGCGAACGTTGCAGCTGATCCAGCGTCACTCCCAGGGCGATCACGATCAACCCTGTCAAGATCAGGCTCATCCGGGCCAGCGCGTTCGAGCTGCGGTCAAAAATCTGCGCCATGAATGCGTTCCTGCTTCCTCAAATATCCGTGCTTGGTTGGAGGGTTAACGCGCTGCCGTGAGTGCAGCTCTTTAATGAACAAGAGTCGCAGCTTCCGCTTACGCGACCCCAAAACTGGGCTTTGAGTCGAAGAATCAATATATCAGGGGATATGCCAAGAAGATCAAGCGCGCCAGCCGTCTCTGTCAAAAAATTCTTGCGAGTCTTCCGCCTGGTAAATGAGGACTCCTTTAGTCGTAAATTTCCAAACACAAGTATCGAGAGCACTGGAGACTTCATGAGCGGGAACGAAGGGAATTCTGATTGACGATTATTTTTTTCGACGGCAGCAGCGGGCTCGGCGAATTCATGCGTCCCGCAGTCGTATGGAGCGCAATGCCGCGCCGCCCGTCACCGGCATTTTGGAACCACGCGCACGTTTCCAACTCCCGCCTCGCGTCGAACCGCGATACTCTGAATGGCGATGAACGATGGCCGCCGCATCCCCCGCTACGACGCAACCGCAGCCTGCAAAGAGCTGACGGAAGCCGATCCCGTTTTAGGACAACTCATCGAGCGTGCCGGTCCTTATACGGTGAAGCTCAAGAGCCAGCACTCGCCCTTCGAAGCCCTGCTCGAATCGATCATCTATCAGCAGCTGCACGGCAAGGCCGCGGCCGCCATCCTTAAACGCCTGCTCACCTTCTTCGGCGAGCTCCATCCCGCGCCCGAGCACATCCTCGCCGCGCCCGACGACCGGCTGCGCGGCTGCGGCCTCTCCGCCAACAAGCTGCTCGCCTTGCGTGATCTCGCAGCAAAGACATTAGATGGCACCGTGCCCACGCTCACGCAAATCCGCCGCCTGCCCGACCAGGAGATCATCGACCGCCTCACTGCCGTGCGCGGCATCGGCGTCTGGACAGTGGAAATGCTGCTCATCTTCCGCCTCGGCCGTCCGGATGTATTGCCCGTCAGCGACTACGGAGTCCGCAAAGGCTTCGCGCTCACCTTCAAGCGCCTGCCCAAGCGCAAGCCCTTCGACGCGACCATGCTCGCCAAGCCGGCAGAAATGCTCCGCCGCGGCGAACGCTGGCGTCCCTGGCGCTCCATCGCCAGCTGGTATCTATGGAGAGCCTGCGACCTCGCCGGCAAAGCCTCTCCACCGCCGGACTAAAAGTCCGGAGCCCGCTTTGCGTCCTTTGCGGTTAATTTCTTTGCAATAAGACCCCGCCACAAAATCCGCCGATAGAGATAGTGAACAGGGATAATGGTTCCTGAGGACCCTCCCCAAAATGCCCGCACCCGAGCGCTATCTGTGCATTCACGGCCATTTCTATCAGCCTCCGCGTGAGAATCCCTGGCTGGAAACAGTAGAGACCCAGGAATCGGCTGCGCCCTATCACGACTGGAACGAGCGCGTCACCGCCGAGTGCTATGCCCCCAATGGCGCCGCCCGCATCGTGAATGCGGAGAACCGCATCGTCCGCATCCTCAACAACTATGGGTGGATGAGCTTCAACTTCGGCCCCACGCTGCTTTCCTGGCTGAAGGAGAACGCGCCGCGCGTCTACCGCATGATCCTCGATGCCGACGTCAACAGCCGCCAGCGCTTCTCCGGGCATGGATCGGCCATGGCTCAGGTCTACAACCACATCATCATGCCCCTGGCCTCCACGCGCGACCGCATTACGCAGATACGCTGGGGCATCGCCGATTTCGAAAGCCGCTACGGCCGCAAGCCCGAAGGCATGTGGCTTTCTGAAACCGCTGTCGATACCGAGACCCTGGAGTTGCTCGCCGCCGACGGAATCCGCTTCGTCGTCCTCGCGCCGCACCAATGCGCCAGGATGCGTCCACTCACCCCGGCAAATACTCAGGCCGCTGCGGAAGCAGCAAAACAAAATGGCGCTGCAACCGGTGCAGGCGCGAAATCCGAAACCGCCGCCAATCCGTGGACAGAAGCTCCGAACGCCTCTGTCGACACCACCCAGCCATACCTGGTCCGGCTCAAAGACGATCGCTCCATCGCCATCTTCTTCTATGACGGACCCCGCTCCCGCGCCATCGCCTTCGAAGGCCTGCTGAACGACGGCGCGAATTTTGCGCGCCGCCTTCTCGGCGGATTCTCAGACGCCAACCGTCCCCAACTGGTTCACGTCGCCACCGACGGCGAGAGCTACGGCCATCATCACCGCTACGGCGAAATGGCGCTGGCCTTCGCGCTGCGATCGGTTGCCGCTGGCAGCCAGGCCAAATTAACCAACTACGGCGAGTTTCTGGAAAAATTCCCACCAAGCTACGAAGCGCAGATCGTCGAAGACACCTCGTGGAGCTGCGCCCACGGCATCGAGCGTTGGCGCTCCAACTGCGGCTGCGGAGGCAATCAGCAGGGCTGGAACCAGCACTGGCGCAAGCCCCTGCGCGAAGCCCTCGACTGGCTGCGCGATGCCGTCGCGCCCCTGGTCCGGGCCAAGGCCAAAACACTCTTCGCCGATCTCGACCGTGCGCGCAACGCCTACATTCAAGTCGTCCTCGACCGGGAGAAGAAATCCGCTTTCCTGAGCCTCCAAGGCAGCCCGACGCTGACCGAAGAACAGCACGTCGAGGCGCTGGAAATCATGGAACTCGAGCGCCACGCCATGCTCATGTACACCAGCTGCGGGTGGTTCTTCGAAGAGATCTCCGGCATCGAAACCGTGCAGATCATTGCCTACGCCAGCCGCGTCCTCCAGCTCGCAGCGTCGCTCTTCGGCGAAACCGGAACGGCTCTCGAAGCGGAGTTTATCCGCCAGCTCGGCGAAGCCAGGAGCAACCTGCCGGCAAAGAAGGATGGAGCGGCCATCTACGACGATTCCGTCAAAAACATGGCGGTCGATCTCGAACAGGTGGGCGCTCACTACGCTATCAGCTCCATCTTCAAGACCTACGCCGACCAGACCGACCTGTTCTGCTATACCATCCGCCGCCAGGCCTACGAAGTCGTCAGCTCCGGCCGCGGCCGCATCGTTATCGGTCAGGCTCACATCTGTTCCAACCTTACCGAGGAGCAGGATACCTTCGTCTTCGCCGTGCTCCACTTCGGCGACCAGAACATCACCGCCGCGGTCAAGCCCTATGACCAGAGCCAGTCCGCGGCCCACGCCGTCTTCGTTCAGGACGTCCGCACCGCGGTCATCCGCGCCGACTTCCCGGCGGTCATCCGCATCTTCGACCGCTATTTCCCCGGGCCCACCTATTCCATCCAGTCGCTCTTCCGCGACGAGCAGTTGCGCATCGTCGAGCTCATTCTCAAAACCACTCTCTCCGAGGTGGAAGACGCCCTCATCTCCATCTACCGCGACCAGACGGCGCTCCTGCACTTCCTCAGCCAGAGCGGGCTGCCGCGGCCTGCCGCGCTTACTCTGGCCGCGAACTTCGCCATCAACGCCGGAATGCGCCGCGCTCTCGAAAGCGAACCCATCGACGCCATCGAGCTGCGCTCTTACCTGGGACTCGCCCGCGCCGACCAGGTCGCGCTCGACAAACCGCTGCTCAGCTACATCGCCGATCAGAAAATGAAGCGAGCCATGGTCGATCTGCAGCAGGAGGTTGTCGACGCTGCCGATCAGATCACCGCGCTTGAAAATACGCTTCTCGTCGCCCGCACCATCTCCGAGTTGCCCTTTGAATTGAACCTGTGGCAGGCGCAGAACCTCTGGTACGACCTCTACCGGCGCATGGGCCAGGCCTGTAGCCTCGATCCGACATCCTGGTGCCGCAAATTCTTCGAGCTCGGCAAACTGCTCCGCATCTCGGTCGAAGAACTGGTGATCGAGGAGGAAGGAGTGGTCGCCGCAGCTACGCCGGCAGCACCCGTCCATTGAGCTTGTGCGCCTCTCGCTATCTTGCCGACGCCAGGGATTCCTCGCACAGAGTTGTCATCCCGACCGGAGCGCAGCGACCTGTAGTTTCTTCTTTCCGCAACGGCGGCGATTGCTGTCTCGAAGCTCGCGCTGCTCCTAACTCCGCCAACGCAAAGTAACCGGGCCGCTCATCGGATGCCGCCCCGGCGTCCCATCCAGCCGCGCCTGCTTCAGCGCGAAGTACCACTTCGCCGGACGGTCCGCGTCGTCGATCAGCATCAGCGAAGGATCGTACTTCAGCCCCTCCGCCTGCTGAATCATCGTCTGCTGATCCTGCCCGACAAACCGCTTGCCGAAGAACTTCGCGATGGTGGTCACCAACGGAATCGCATAAAAGATATTCCACGCCGCGTACACATCGATGCGGCACGCATTTGCAACCGTAGGAGTTACAGTTGTCAGGCTCGAGAACCATTTGTCGCCGCAGCGGATCGTTTCGAAGCGCCGGTTGGGCAGAACGAAGTCGATGGTCGTCGTGATCGGCTCTCCATACACGCCCAGCAGCTTGTAAGGCGCGCTGTTGCCCGAAGGCGCATGCGCCGACATGCGGAATCCCTCCGGGATCGGCTCGAAGTGTTTTTCCTTTTCGTGAATTGAAGCCCGCTTCCGCCACCACCACGCCTGGTGCACGAACGGCCCATGCGCCGGGTCCATCAGCCCGATGATGCCGTGATCCACGTTGCAGGGCAGGTCCGCGGTCAGGTGCGCGCTGCGAAAGCGCGGCCCGAACTTCGGCGTCTCCGGCGGCGCACCCTGCTGGCCTGCTCGCAACCGCCCCGTCCCCGGCTCCGGCACATAGACCCATGCATACCCATCGCGCTCCTCGCAGGGAAACGCGGTGGCGAAGATCTTCTTCGGGTCGAGCGTGTCATGCGCGGTCAGCGAAGGAATCTGCGTGCACTGCCCGCTCGCCGGCTCAAAGGCCCAGCCGTGGTATTTGCAGGTGACTTCCTTGCCATCGAACCAGCCGCAGGAGAGCGGAATGCCGCGGTGCGGACAGCTGTCGCGCATGGCAAATAAGCTTCCGTCATCCCGCCGCCCCAGCACCATCGGGATGCCCATCAGCATCGCCGTCCGCAGCTTTTTCCCGGCCAGCGCCGCGCTGCGCATGGCCGGGTACCAGTCGTTGTAAATCAACGTGGTGGAAGGAACCTGAGGAAGCGTAGCCATGATCGAAGCAGTCAAAATCCAGACCTTGCCTTACTATATCGTCCGGAGGAATGGCGAACACCCCCGCGCCCGAAGCCGGAGAACTCTGGGATAGAACGTTGTCTCCCCAGCCATCGTCTTCTCTATAATCGGCCCATGCGCTCCGTGCCGCGCTTTTGGCCCGCGAAGGACCCCCGATGAATAGTTTGCGTACGGCCAAGCGCTTTGTCTTTCCGCTCCTCGGGCTCTGGGTCCTGCTCTACGCCTCGTTCTCATTGGTGAAGCCGCCGCTGCTCAACGGCACCGACTCGGTGCAGGCCGAAGCCGCGCGCGAGATGGCCACCGCCGGCGGCTGGATCACACCGCATCTCGACGGCGTGCGCTACTTCGCCGTTTCGCCCCTGCTCACCTGGCTCACAGCCGCCAGCTTTAAGCTCTTCGGCGTTTCGGACGTGGCTGCCCGTCTTCCCCTGGCCTTCGCCGCGCTGGCTCTCTTCCTGCTTACCCTGTCCCTCGCCTCGCGCATGTGCCTCACCCCGGTGGCCGGCTTCTACTCCGCGCTGGTCCTGCTCACCTCGTGTGGAATCTTCCTCTTCGCGCACCTGCTCTACCCCCAGGTCCTGCTCACCCTCTGGATCACCGCCGCCATGTACTTCTTCTGGCGATCCCTGCGCGCCGCCTCGCTCGGCACCGCGATCGGCTTCGCCATCTGCTGCGCCCTCGGCACTCTGACCCAGGGACCGGCGGGCGTAATCCTTCCCATGGCCAGCGTTCTTCTGTTTTTGATCTTTACCCGCAACCTGCGCCACCTGCTGCGCTGGCACCCGGCACCGGCCATCGTGATCTTTCTCGTCCTCGCGTTGCCCTGGCGCATCGCGGTCCACGCCGCCAATCCCCGGCGTCCGTATCTCTCCGCTCTGCCCCGGGTATGGAACACGCCGCTCCTGCTCTTCTGGGCCTTTGTGCTGCTGTGGCTCATGCCCTGGAGCTTCTTCTCGATTGCCGCGCTCGCCCGCCTGCGCCGCGCCGTCTTTGAACGGACCCACAAGCTGGCGTGCAAAGATGAGGCCCTGTTGCTGCTGGTCAGCTGGCTGGCGGTAACCGTCCTGTTCTTCAGCTTCTGGAACCGGCACGAGTTCTCCGCGATCCCGGCTCTGCCCGCGCTCGCCATCCTCGCCGCCGCGTGGCTGGCCGCGGACGAAACCTCTCCGACGCGGCTCGGCCGCATCTTCGCCTGGATCTTCTTCGTCGGCGGCATGCTCAAAGCGGGCGCCGCCGTCTATCTGGCCCTGCGCGCCCCGTTCCCCGGCTTCGGAGTCGACATCGCAACCCTGCTTCATCTCCATCCCGGGCAGCATCGCCTTTTCTTCGGCCACGTGCGCGATTTCACCTTCGCCTCGATGGGGGCCTTCCGCATCCCTCTGCTCATCGCGGCGGCGGCACTCGCCGTGGGCGTCACCGCCAACCTCATCTTTCGCCTGCGCGGACAGGCCCGCCTCGCCAACTGCTTCCTGGCCGGGATGATGGCCTTTCTGCTGATCGCCGCGCACATCGCGCTGAATACTTTTTCGCCGGTAGTCTCCTCAGCGGTGCTCGCCGAAGCCATCAAGCCGGAGGTCGACGCCTCCGACGCCGTCGTCATTCAAGGCCGCTATGAGGACGCGTCGGCCCTGGGCTTCTATCTCGAAAAACGAATCCAGATCCTCGAGACGCCTGCCGGCGACCTCGCGCCCGGCTCCTTCGCCTCCGATGCGCCGCCGGTTTTTCTCGACTTCAATGCGCTGGCCAAGCTGTGGGACGGCCCCGGCCGCGTCTTCCTATGGACAGCCCCCGAATCCGTGCCCAATCTGCCCGGCCCGACCTATGTCGTAGGCAGCGACGGCGGCCGTGAAATCGTAAGCAACCAGCCCAACAACGGCGGAGCCGCTTTTTAGGAGAGGCGAGTCAGCGCGCCTGCGGCGCAAGCAAGTCAGCAAGTCGGCTCCCGACCCGCTCCTACGGTTCCAGCTTTCCGTTCTTCAGCACAAACCTCTGCCCGCGCCACACCACGGTATCGCTGGCAAAGCTCCACACCCAGACCCAGAGAGCCGCAAGATCGCGCACCGGCAGCAGCCACAGATCGCGCAGCACCTGCCGGTCGCCGAGAATGCCCACGCCCACCGCCAGCGCCAGCGTCACCCGCGCCAGCAGCGCCATGCTGAGCAACGCCAGGCTGTCCAAACGAAAGCCCGAAGCCAGCACATTGAAGATCGCCCACGGCAGCCCGAAGGTGAAGATGAGACCGGCATATCCCAGTTTGCGCGAATCGCGAATGCCGCGCGCCCAGCGCAGCTGATGGGCGAAGAACCCGCTCAGGTCGTACGCAGGAACGGATGTCTCCACCACTTCGCGGCTTAGGCATACGGCAAAGCCCGCCTGCGCGACCCGTAATCCCATCTCATAGTCGTCTGCGAGGGCATCGGCCAGCGGCGCGAATCCGCCGATCGCATGCAATGCCTCGCGCGAAATCGCCAGCGTCGAGCCCAGCCCAAAGCGAATCTCGCCATCCAGCTTCAGAGCCATCAGCACGCCGGGAAAGAAGTCGGTCGCAATCCCCAGCGCTTCCATCTTCGAGCCCAGGGTGCCATGCGCCCGCCCGCGATACGGAGCCGTCACCATACCCACCGCTTTGCCCTTCTGCGGCTGGGAGAAATCGCGCGTGATCCGCGAAAGATACCGCGGCGACACCCGGATATCGCTATCGTTAACGATCAGGTGGTCGTAGCGGGCGTGCGATGCGATCTGCGCGACGTTACTGATCTTGCCGTTTGGCCCCAACTGCTCGGGACAAAGCACCAGCCGGATATTGCGCTCGGGAAATTCGGCCTGCAATCGCTCGATGGCCGGCGCCGCCGGATCATCCATGCTGGATGCGCCGAAGAGAATCTCGTATTCGCCCGCATAATCCTGACGGCAGTGGCTGGCGAAGGCCTCGTACATCCCGGGGTCGAGCCCCTTCACCGGCTTCAGAATGCTGACTCCGGGCGCAAAGTCTCCGGAAGATCGTGGCCGGCGCACGAAAGCCCGCGCGCTCCAGAGCGCGGCGATGAAATAGAACAATCCAAGAAAGGTGAGGATGGTAGTCGCAGCGGCAACGATCGTAGCGAACATGCAGGCTACAGTGTAGCGGGCGTCAGGTCAGTGGGGCGGCGAGAACTCGCTTTACCGGTCGGCTTGCTGACTCGCTGGCACCGCAGGTGCGCGGGCTCGCTGCCTCACTCATACCTGAGCGCCTCGATGGGATCGAGCGTCGCCGCCTTCCACGCCGGATAGATGCCGAAGAGCAGTCCAATCGCCAGCGAAACCGTAAAGCCGACGATCGCCCACATCGCCGACATGGTCGCCGGCAACGCGGAGACCAGCACCCGGATCAGCAGAGTGATGATCGCGCCGGAAAGAATGCCAATGACGCCGCCGATCGCGCACAGCGTAATCGCTTCCGTCGTGAACTGGGTCAGGATATTCCGCTTGGTCGCACCCAGCGCCTTGCGTACGCCGATCTCCCGCGTTCGCTCCGTCACCGACACCAGCATGATGTTCATCACGCCCACGCCCCCCACCATCAGCCCCACGCTCGACACCGCGACCATGAAGATCGCCAGCCCGCCGGTCAGTTGATTCCATAAACGGGCGATCGAATCGGGCGCGAAGATCTCGAAGTCGTCCGGCTTCCAGGTCGGCACCTTGCGCCGCCGCCGCAGCAGCTCGCGAATCTCGTCCTCTACAAGGGGACGGTTTTTGGGGTCGTCGTACTTCACGCTCAGCCACCGGTCCTTGTCTTCCGGGTGCAGCTTCACAAAGGTGCGCAAGGGAAAGGTCGCCTTATTGTCCTCCGGGTTGGTGCCCCCGCCGAAGACCTGCTTCAGCTTGTTGGCCACGCCGATCACGGTAAACAATTCGCCCTCGATCTCCACTTCCTTGCCGGTCGCGCTCTGGTTCCCGAACAGCTTTTCTGCGGTGTCATGCCCCAGGATCACCACGTTGGCGGCGCGGTCATCCTCGCCCTGCGTGAACATCCGCCCCTCTTTGAGGTTGAAGTCCGTCACCTCGGGAAGCGACGTAGTATCGCCCTCGAGCATGGTGCCCTGGGCCTTTTTGGTGCCGTATTTCACGCCGATGACGCCCACCTGGAAGATGGCATTCACGTGCCGCGCCCCGGCGTTGGTCGCCACCACGTGCGGCAGGGTGCGCATGGCAATCGCATCTTCGGTAGTCATCTTCTTGCGCGCCAGCATGGCCGCCGTGGGACGCACGCCGATCACTGGCATGTGGTAGATCCACAGCACGTTCGACCCCAGCGAATCGACCCACGCCTCCACGTTGTTGTTCAGCCCGCTGATGATCGAAGAGATGGTGATCACCGTCATTACGCCGATCACGATGCCCAGAATGGTCAGCCCGGAGCGCAGCTTGTTGGTCCGCACCGTGTCCAGCGCCATCTTTACCGATTCGCCCGTGCTTCCGAATCTCATAATTCAGCCTCTAGCTTTCAGCTCTTAGCCTTTAGCGAAGAGCCGGTGCCCCATCCTTCGCGCCTTCATCGGGGAGGATGGGATACCACGAATCCTCGGGTGCCCACGTCTCGCCCTTGAGTCGTGGGATTAACTTCCCTACAGCTCCGATCGCAAAGCCACAATCGGGTCCAGCATCGCCGCGCGCCGCGCCGGATAGACCCCGAAGAAAACCCCGATGCCGGCGGAAACAAAGAGCGCCATCAGCACCGACCACAAGGCGATATCCGAGGGGAAGCCGACCAGGATCGTCACCAGCTTGGCAACGCCCGCGCCCACCAGTATCCCGATGAATCCGCCCAGCAGAGACATGGTGCCCGACTCGATCAGGAACTGCAGCAGAACGTCGTTGTAGCGCGCTCCCAGCGCCTTGCGCACGCCGATCTCGCGCGTCCGCTCGGTCACCGACACCAGCATGATATTCATGATCACGATGCCGCCCACCACCAGTGAAATGGAGGCAATCCCGATCACCACAAACAGGAATGTAGAACTGATGCTCTTCCACAAGCCGACAAAGGTCTCGTTCGTCGACAGCTCGAAGCTGTCTTCCGCCCCCGGAGCATCATGCCGCCGTGACCGCAGCAGCACACGCGCCTCGTCCGAGGAGCGCTCCAGTTGCGCACCCACCCCTCCCGCTTTCACGTAAATGGTGACGCTGTCGTTGGTTCCGTAGGTGTGCTGATACGCGGTGATCGGCACGGACACGTAGTTGTCCTGGCTCTGGCCCAGCGTCTTGCCCTGGCGCTCGCCCACCCCGATCACGGTGTAGGGCTCTCCATCCACGCGAATCTCTTTGCCGATGGGATCGCCGTTCGGCATCAGGTTGTCGACAATGTCGTAGCCGACAATCGCTACCCGCGACCCGTACTGCTCGTCGGCAGGAACAAAACTTCGACCCAGAACAATGTTGAGATTTGAGATTTGCGGCATGTTCCAGGTCCAGCCGCGGATATCCGTGTTATCGCTCGAGTGGTTCTGGTAAACGATTTTGCCGCTGGTATTCAGCAGCGCGCCTACGGTCTGGCAACTCTTGCAATCATCGCGGACAGCCTTGTAGTCATCCAGCGTCAGCTTCTTGCGCTTCTGGTACTTCTCCCACTGCTCGTAGCTGAAGATCACCGGCGACTGCTTGCTCAGGGTGAAGACGTCTGCGCCGTAGCCGTACACCTTGGTCGCGACGTACTGGTTCACTCCGTTGGTCAGGGTGATGACGGCGATCACCGACGAGACGCCGATGACCACGCCAATCAGCGTGAGCACCGATCGCAGCTTGTTCGCCCAAAGCGATTGCAGCGCTATTCTGAACGCTTCTTTGAATTCCATAGCTTCTTGCCGAAGGCCGCCGGATGCAACGAGTCTAGCAGCCGCCCCACGGCGTTTCGAGGCAAAAAACGCCCCGTTCCGCCACTCTATCTTTACGCACAACCAGCCGCAACGGTTCCATACGGCGTCTCCAGAGCGATGGGAGGCAACTAAAAATCCGCAAGGTCCGGGGAAAAGAAGAATGCATGCCCCTGAACTCTTGGCCGGATGCATGGAATTTCTCCGTGCTCGCTGCGTCCTCTGCGCTAAAACCCTTTGCGCTCCTGGCGTCTTCGCGCGGTGAATCCTCCGGCACGATCCCAGCATCCGGCAGCATCATGTTTGAATAGGTAAGAAGGAAGAATGCATGCCCCTGAATTGCGGAATCGTCGGCCTGCCCAACGTCGGCAAAAGCACCATCTTCAACGCCCTCACCTCGGCCAAGGCGCAGGCCGCCAACTATCCCTTCTGCACCATCGACCCCAACACCGGCGTCGTCACCGTGCCCGATGAGCGCCTCGCCAGAAGATCGCCGCGCTCATCCAGCCCAAATCCCTCGTCCCCACCACCATGGAGTTCATCGACATCGCCGGCCTGGTCGAAGGCGCCTCCAAGGGCGAAGGCCTCGGCAACCAGTTTCTCGGCCACATCCGCGCCACCGACGCCATCTGCCACGTCGTCCGCTGCTTCGACGATCCCGAGGTCGATCCACGTCGCCGGCGGCGTCAACCCGCTGCACGACATCGACATCATCAACACCGAACTCCTGCTCGCCGACCTCGACACCGTCGAAAAGCGCCACACCAAAGTCGAAAAGCTGAACAAGCCCGCCAACGCCGACCACAAGATCAAGGCCGAATTCGCCGTGCTCGACAAGCTCTAGAAGCCCTCGAAGCCGGCAAGCCCGCGCGCACCGTCGACCTCACCGACGAAGAAAAGCTCATCGCCCGCGATCTCTTCCTCATCACCGCCAAGCCCCAGCTCTACGTCGCCAACGTCGACGAGGCCGGCCTCATCACCGGCAACGCCTACACCGCCGCCGTCGAGAAGCGCGCCGCCGAAGAGAGGCAGCCAGGTCGTCCGCATCTGCGGCGCGCTCGAAAGCGAGATCGCCCAGCTCGAACCCGCCGAGCGCACCGAATTCCTCGACGACATGGGCCTCACCGAGCCCGGCCTCAACCGCCTCATCCACTCCGCCTATCGCCTGCTCGACCTCATCACCTACTTCACCGCCGGCGTCCAGGAGGTCCGCGCCTGGACCATCCGCCGCGGCACCAAGGCCCCCGGAGCCGCCGGCGTCATCCACTCCGACTTCGAAAAGGGCTTCATCAAAGCCGACTGCTACGCCTGCGACGACCTCTTCACGCTACGGCAGCGAACAAGCCGTCAAAGAAAAAGGCCTGCTCCGCTCCGAAGGCAAGGAGTACGTCGTCAAAGACGGCGACATTCTCTTCTTCAAGTTCAACGTCTAAGGGATAGCTGGCGGCCTGAAGCGGTACCGAAGTCATTGAATAACCGGATGAGAATCGCAAGGCGCGGGGATGTGCGCAGTACAATCGGTGCAGGCGGTGCAGGCGGTGCAGGCGGTGCAGGCGGTGCAGGCGACACCATGCAGACGGCTCTGACGATCGGCATCCCGACGATAGTGATCCTGATGGGAATTCTGCTCAACCGTCAGGACTACGCCCGCCTGGACGCCAAGATCGACCGGCTCGACTTGAAGCTGGACGGCAAGATCGAATCTCTAAGGGGTGACTTGACCGGCCAGATCAACGAGCTTCGCGACGATATCAAAGAGTTTTACCGCACCCTGGGTCAGCACGATGTACGTCTCGACGCCCTGGAGCGGACCCGCAAGAGCTAAGTCGCGCTCTCACCACGATAACGTAACCGTCTTGGTGACATATCCAGCGCCATCCGGAAAGCTCACCGCCAGATCGCTCAATCGATCCGTAGCCGTCCCGATCTTAGCGTCGTCGGTGTGAACCTTAAGCCCCGCGGCATTCTCCTTGAGCAACAGCATCTGCTCGCTGCCTCCCTGCGCTGCAAGCGTAAGCGTCAAGCTGTGTGCCGTCGCTTTCTCATCGAGCACCTTCATCTGCTTCGTCTCAGCTCCGAACGGCGGCAGCTCTTCTTTGATCGCAACCTCCACCGGCGGCAGCGGGATGCGCAACACCGCTCCCTCGGCTCGCGCACCCGCGGCCAGTGAAGAGAGCTTCAGTCCCGCCGCTCCCGGACCCGAAGCCTGCACCTCCAGCTCCTGTCCACGACGCGTAAAGATCAAATCCACGCTGCTGTCGCCGAGCGGCACATGGCGCAGCGTCGCAGTGTCCCAATCAGCCGGCAGGTGCGGCGTCACGCTGAGGCTATGATCTGCGGCGTTCCACTCGATGCCGAACATGCCGCGCAGCACCGGCGAAACCACCATCGCCGACGACCACAACTGATGCGCCGTGCTGCGCCCCAGCACCTGGTAGAACTGGCCGGAAAGCAGCTCCGTCACCGATCCCAGGTCCTGCGACCAGGTGAGGTTCGCATTCTGCATCAGGTGCGCGTAGCCCGAGAGCGGCCGCCCCGTGCGGTACTCCGCGACCGAAACCCATCCCGTAAAAAGCGGCCACACCGTGCCCTGGTGATAGCTGATGGGGTCGTAGAAGCTGACCCGGTCGCTGAGGATGCGCGTACCCCAGTCGGTCGAAAACTCGCTCGAAGCCCAGCGGTTCAGCATCGTCTCCGGATGGTCCAGTTTGTAATCGCCATCCCACCACGCAACCGAGGGAAAGATGGTTGGCGTGTCGTCCGTGGTGCCGTCGGCATTATGGCTGAAGGCGTAGAAGTTCGAATCGCGCAGAAAATATTCTTTCTCGATCGTCTCGCCAATCTTCGCGGCGCGCTCCTTCGCCTGCGCGGCGAGATCGGCGTGTCCGGCGGACTGCGCCAGATGCGCGAAGGCCACGCTCGCCTGCTCATCGAGCGCGGCCAGATAAATCTCCTGCTGGGGCATCGATGGAACCCATGATTCGACCCAGCCCGACCCCACGCTGTTGTTATAGATACCGTCGGCCGAGTCATGTGAGGTTTCGAATTTCCATGCCCGGGCCAGCGCATCCCAATTCGTTTGGATAAAGCCCGCATCGCCGCTGATCTTCAGGTAATCGTCCATCGCCATCGGCAACAGCTCCGTGGCATCGGCGGAAGCATACTCGTAAGGCAGCGCCTTCCAGTCGACCAGCCCCGCAGTCTGCGACCACTCGTGCATGATCTCCCCATCGGGACTCTGGCGGTGCAGCAGGAATTCAATTTCCTGCCGCGTAGTCTTGTAGTCTCCATAGCTGTTGACGGCGTAGAGCGACCACAGAGAATCGCGCCCGAAGAACCAGCCGAAGCCCGGCCGCGCGGCATCGCCCGATCCCACAAAGCCCGCGGTCAGCGCCTCTTCCTTGCGGTCGATGGTCTGCACCCGCAGTTGATCGATCGCCACTTCGGCCCACGAGAGCGCCGCATCGAGACTGTGATCCGGAGACTCGAGCGAAGTATGATCCGCGACAAAATTGCGATAGTAGGTCTGGTTCGCCTGATAGATCGACGCGAACGAGGCATCGAGCGAGGCGAGGCTATTGGCCAGCGCCACCTTCGTCGCGGACTGCGTGGTATTCGCAAAGGTGATCAGCAGCGGAAAGAGCCTGTTCTCGGTCTTTCTTCGGGATCGAAGTGCAGTACAAACTGCAGCGGATAATAAGCCGCGCGCTCCTGGTAGGGCGGAAGAATGCCCGGTTCGGCAGAAGGCATGGTCAGCGCCGCCGCGTGGTCGGGAAAATTCTCATGCAGAATATAGAATCCCGATCCGCCCTCGGTCTTCACCCACTCCGGCGAAGGACGGTCGTCCGACTCGGCGGGCCACATGCGCTGCATCACAGCGTCGAAGCTGAAGGTCAGTGTCATCGGCCGCACCGCCTCGATCTGGTAGAACACTTGCACGCCGGTGCCATCGGGAGTCTGCTTCGGCGCAACCATAATCTGCCGTACAGTAAAGTTTGCGTGCGAATAGGTGATCGTGGTGTGGTCCGGCTTCACATCGATCCACGAGGCATGGTCGTTCACATCGATCGGCACCGGATAATCCTGCATATTCGCGGTGATGCGCATGCCGCTGAAGATCTTCCAGGGGAAAATCCACGCCTCGTAACGGCCATCCTGCGCGCCCAGCAGCGCCCCGCGAGGGCCGATGACGGAGACCGGTTTGATGGGCACCGCTTCACGGGAGATGGTGAGGTCGTTGCCCGTCGCCTGTCGGGTGAAATCGGGCAGCGTGGGCAGAGCCGCTGCCATCTGGGCCTCAAGAGGTGCACTCGCGAGAAAAACAATAAGCAGGAACAGGGGGAGAACAGTTTTTTTCATTTCACCACCGGGAATCAATAATGCAGTTGGCCAAACACTCTATGTTAAGCCAATCGCAAACTTGCATTGCGGAGGCCTCCAAAAACAATGCCGCGCGCGGGCGAATATGGATCGGTCAACTCGGCCCTCATCTCGCCGGCAGTCCATCGGTGCAAAATGGAAGTGGACATGATGAAGAAGTTGATCTTTCCTCCGGCATTCTCCGTTCTCGCTGCATTGCTTATTTCCCTGCCTGCTTGCGCGCAGCCGTCCTCGAAACAGGCCGCCGCCACTTCGACCGACAACCTGACAATGTCGACCGATTCAGTTGGACTCGTGCGCTTCGTAGCCGTCCACGGCCGCCGCTCAGCGGTGATGGGCTATCCCGGCAACGGGCTCGAAATATGGGCGTGGCCATTCCAGATTCTCGACGGCTATCACGTCAGCTTTCTGTCCGACGGCGCGTCGAGCGACATTCCCGGCGAGCAGATTCTGCGCCGCATCGAATATCGCCCCGAGTCGGTGACGCGAATCTACATGGGTCCCGACTTCATCGTCCGCGAAAAACTGTTCGTGCCGCTCGACAAGCCGGGCGCGATTCTCTCCTTCGAGGTTCAAGGCCGCGGACACATCAATATCCGAGTGCGGTTTACTCCGCAGATGAATCTGATGTGGCCCGCTGCTGTCGGCGGACAGAGCGCGCAGTGGAATGCGAAGTTGTCCGGTTATGTGCTGACCGACTCGACCGACGGCTACACGGCAACCGTGTCGTCCCCCGAGGTCGTCGCGCATGATGAAACCGGAAACAGCACGATCCGCTCAAGCAACGCCCTCTCGCTGCTCCTGCACCCTGAGGTGCGAACTGGCGATACAGCCTCCGCCGAGCTGTTCGTCGGAATGAATCCCGCCCACGGAAAAGACCTCGGCGAAGCGGCAAACGATCTGGTCGCCAACCAGAACACCGAGGAGCAGCAGGCAGCGCAGCACTACGCCGATCTGGAATCGAATGCACTTCAGATCCATACGCCCGACGACGCCGTGAACCGCGCGCTCGCATGGTCTGAAGTTGCCCTCGACCAGGCCTGGGTGTGCAATCCGCAGCTCGGCTGCGGCCTGGTCGCCGGATACGGCCCATCGCGAGCCGGCAGGCGGCCGCAATATGCATGGTTCTTCGCCGGAGACGGACTGGTCGCGACGGATGCCCTCGTCGCGTCAGGAGAATATGCGCGCGCCCGCAGCGAGCTCGAATTCATCCTGCGCTATCAGAACCACAAATCCGGCATGATCTGGCACGAGCTCTCGCAGAGCGCAGGCTTTCTCGATTGGGAAAACAAATACCCCTACATGTTTGTGCACGTCGACGTTACATTTCAATTCCTGGCCGCGGTTGAAAACTACGTCGAGACCAGCGGCGACGTGGACTTTGCGCGTCAACACTGGGACGCGCTGGAACTCGCGCATCAATACTGCCGGTCGATCGTCGACCCGGCCACAGCACTGCCCCGCATCCCAGCAGACAAAGAGGGAAGCGACGAGCAGGACCGCGAGAGCGACGAGCTCAGCCTTTCCGCGGCGTGGCTCAACGCGTCGTCGGCCTTCTCGCGGCTCGCGCAGTGGACATCGCATCAGCAGTTAGCGTCGGACGCTCAGCATGCCAGCGAAGCGGCACGCAAATCGATCGCCGCGCGTTACTGGGACGGCTCTCGTCAGTTCTGGATCAGCGGCCACACCGTCAACGGCGCGGAGATATTCGACGAACGAAGCCGACCCGGCGACCTGATATCGGAGAATGTCTTCTCGCCTCAACAGAACAACACGCTGCTGGATAAAATCGCGTCTTCCGATTTCGAAACCGATTGGGGTGCCCGAGGACTGTCCTCCACCTCACGCGATTTCGATCCGAATTCCTACGCCAAGGGCAGCGTCTTCGCGCTCGGCGCAGCCAGCACGGCGGAGACATTCTGGCGCTCGCACCGTCCAGCCACAGCCTCTCCCATCTGGAACGCGGTCATCCCCTGGACGCGGCTCGATTCGCTCGGGCACATCCACGAGGTCGCGGCGGGCGATTTCTATCATCAGCAGACCGAGTCGGTGCCGGAGCAGACATGGTCTTCCGCCGGCCTCATCTCCTCCGCCACAGACGGACTCCTCGGCCTTCACATCGACTCCGTCGCAAAGCATCTGACCTTCGCGCCGCATCTACCACCCGAATGGAAGGACGTGAGCGTGAACAATGTTCGTGTCGGAAACTCCACGCTCGGGCTCGATCTGACAGCGAAGGATAATCAAGTAAGTATGACGGTTACAAATCGAGGCGATGCAGTAAAGACGGCCTTCGATCCTGAAATTCCCCTCGGCGCGAGCGTCGTGTCTGCGGAATGCGGCAATCGCAGATTGAACGCGGTGCCCGAAGCGTATCCCCAGGACCAGCACGCGCGAATTCAATTCACAGCAGGCCCGGGGACCACACGATGCAGCATCGCGTACCAGGGCGGAGTCACGGTCATCCCGCCGCGCACCGTTCCTCACATCGGCGACGCAAGCCGCGGGATCAAGATCACCGATGTGACTCTTCGCGGCCAGGAGCTGGCAATACAAGCAGATGTGAATTCCGTGGGACCGCGGTTCATCGAAATTCGAACCCCGTGGAAGCCGCTCTCCGCAGACGGAGCAAATATCGCTCAGGAGAGTGACGGGCGTTATCGCATCACCTTCAATGCAGGAGGGCAGCCCGACGGCTACGGATACTCGCATCGCACCGTCACAATCGAATTCGCGAAGCGATGAACCGTCAGACAAGCCGGCGGCTCTGTTGAGATTCCTTGGGCCTGTCACAAAGTTGTCATCCCGAGCGAGCACAGCGAGTCGAGGGACTTGCATTTTGCCGGCGCTACTGCAGATTTTCGCTCTCACAGGGCGTTTCGCAGTTCAATAAAGCAAGGGATGCCAACGGAACTAAAAGCCGTCACCGCACAGGATCGATCTCGACGTAATCCAGCGGCGCGGGTTCCGGCTCTCCCGGCTGGCCTACGATCTTGAGCATCTCTCCGGGACGAAGGAACACTCCGCGAATCGTGGACCGCGTCGAGGTATCTCCGTTGAGCCGGTCGGACGGAAGCGTGTTATCCGCCTTCCACTCGCCCAGCAGTTTCGAATCAAGATACAGCTTGTAGCTCGAAACCCCGTCGCGCAGATCGAAGTACTGCACCGCGATGTCATACTTCCCGGCCGGACGATCGAGCTTCGCTGTCGCCGAGCACATCGCGCGGCCTTTGCAGACGACTGCCTTTCCACCGGAAGCCGTCTCCCACGGCGTCACATCGACCGGGGTGTAGCCATCGAGTGTCATCGATTCGGCCGCGATGCGGTTGGGGAAATGATCCACGCGCCCATGAATGTCTTCGATGCCCGACATCCTGTGGAACCAGCTATCGATCGCATCGCGCCACACGATGGCATGGCCTGCCTGGTACTCCTGCAGGGCCAGCACCTTCTCATAGCGCTCCGCATCGATCAGGCCCTTCAGCGATTCCCACTGGTCGACATACTTCGCCGCATCTTTCGCGCCCCTGTAGTGCGCGTCGTAAATTTCCTGGATCACCGTGTCGCCCGAATGCAGCCGATAGGTGTATGCCGCATGATGCATGAAGAGCAGCAGATTATCGGGACAGGTCTTGAGCGATTCGAACGTCGCCGCGACCTCCGGCGGATACTGCCCGATGTAGCCCGTCCCCGTCGCCACCGTCCGGTCCATACCCACGCCGTCGTGGTCGGCGCGAATCCACTGCCCCCAGCCGTTGTGCTCCGCCGAATCGGGATCGGGCCCGTAGTGCGAATGCAGAATGTCGGTCAGCGTGCCCAGCCCCAGCGGCCCCGTGTAGTCCTCGTAAATGCGCCATGACGGCAGCAGCATGGAGCTGATGGTCTCCACCACTTTCGGATTGTTGCCGAAGGTGAGGCGTGTCCAGTCGTTGGCAATGGCGCCGGCCGAAGTATCGGCGTTCCACGCCAGCCGCCCGAATCCATAGAGATTCGCCATCGCCAGTGGATGCGACAGCCAGTTCGCGTCCAGCCCTACGTTGGCCACCGCAACGAATCCGCCCAGCGGCCGATGGAACGACTTGCCTTCGACGATCTCCTTCACCGGCGTCGAGCGGCCATCGGCGCGCATATCGAAATCCAGCGTCTGCTTCCACATCGGAACCAGGAAAACCAGGTGCCGCTGCTGCCCGGTGTATTCCTGCGTCGCCTGCACCTCGATCGATTCGCTGGTCTTTCTCAGCCCCGCGAACAGCGGCGACGCCGGCTCGCGCACCTGAAAATCGATCGGGCCGTTCTTGATCTGCACAATCACGTTGTCGTCGAACTTGCCGTCCAGCGGATGGAAGATGTCATACGCGGCGCGCGCGCGGTCGGCCTTGGGGTCATTCCAGTCGAGGTGATGGTTGTAGACGAAGGCGCGATAGAGCAGCACGCCGCCATGCGGCTTGAAGAGCGCGCGCCAGCGTGTTGGCTGCGTCCACTGGCGTGCGGCCATATTGCGACGGACCGGCGCGGCCCTCGGAGTCGGCCTTCACCGTGAAGCCGGCGAAGTCGGGAATCGCCGCGTAGACCTCGTCGACCTTCTTCTGCCACCACGCCATCACCTTTGGGTCGAGCGGATCGAAGGTGTCTAGCCCTCCGATCACCTTGGGGCTGCTCACATCGACAGACATGGCCAGCCGCACACCCCAGGGCCGAAAGGCATCGGCGATGCGCGCCACCTGCCCGATCATCTCCGGCGTCAGCATCTTCAGGTCGGCATTCACGTTGTTTACGTCACAGCCATTGATACCAATAGACGCCAGCAGCCGCGCGTAGTCGCCGGCGCGCGTCAGTTCCGGACGTACGCTGCCGTTGTCGAAAAAGATCGACCGCCCCGCGTAGCCGCGCTCAATCGTGCCGTTCAGGTTGTCCCACTGGTCCACCCAGCGCACCGGCGCATCCGGAGACTCAGCGTCGTTCAGGTGCGCGAGATCCTGCTGCTCCGCAATCTTCTCCAGCAGCCGGAAGGTTCCGTAAAGCACGCCGCGAGCGTCGGCGCCGGCCACCAGCACGTAGCGATGCCCGCGAAATTCCGTCGCCTGGAGAAGAAAGCCCTGCGGCCCCGGCTGCGTCGCCGGCTTCCACGACGGAAATCGCCGCTCGATCTCAGCGACGGTTCCCAATACCAGCGCGCCGTTTTCATCCTGAGCAGAACCGCTGCGAAGCCGTAGCCCAAGCATCGACTCGATGCCCTTACTCGCTTCCCGCTGCGCGCTGACAACGACGGGAGACTTATCCAGCACTTCGATCGCAGCCGGCAGATTTTTTGAAGCAGCCGCGGCTGCCGCGCGATCGAGAGGCGCATAGCGAAGCCATCCCGCCGAGCCGTCTTCCGCGAGCAACGACGCTGACGTCAGGAGCACCGCGCTAAGAGCCAGCGCCTGCAGCGAACGGATTGACCTTCGTCTCCCGGGACACATCAGCGCGGGAGTTCCTTGTTTCCCGTGATCGAAAATTCAGCCGACTTGCCGCCCTGCGCCTCGGGCTGCTGCCCGCCCACGAAGACCGAATAGGCTCCCGCCTGCACGCTACGCTTGCCCTGGTCGTCGACCACGCTGAGCTGACGCGAAGAGAGCTTGAACTCCACCTGCCGGCTCTCACCCGCGGCGAGATGAATGCGCTCGAATGCCTTCAGTTCATGGATCGGCGAGACATCGGTCTTCGGCGGCGTCAGGTATAGCTCGGCCACTTCATCGCCGGCGCGCGTGCCCGTATTCTTTACCTCGGCCTCGACGGTCAGCGTGTCGCCCGCATTCAGCATCCTTCGTCGACAGCTTCAGATCGGAATACGCGAAGCGGCTGTAGCTCAGCCCGTAGCCGAAGCCATAAAGCGGCTTGCCCGTGAAAGTACCGGTAGGTGCGGTCCTTCATCGAATAGTCCGTGAACGCGGGCAGCTGATCGTTCGACGCGTAGAACGTGACCGGCAGCCGGCCCGCCGGGATTGTTCTTTCCGCTCGATGGTCTCGGCGATCGCCGCGCCGCCCACCTCGCCCGGATACCACGCCTCCAGCACCGCCTTGGCATTCTGCTGCGCCCAGTTCGACCGCCAGCGCGCTGCCGTTCATCAGCACCACAATCATCGGCTTGCCCGTCGCGTGCAGCGCTTTCAGCAAATCCTCCTGCACTGCGGGCAGATCGATGTCCGTGCGGTCGCCGCCGGAGAAGCCCTCGACGTGGACCGGCATCTCCTCGCCTTCCAGCTCCGGAGACAATCCCACAAAGGCGATGATCACGTCCGCCTTCTGCGCAATCTTCACCGCCTCATCTCGCAGCGGCGCGGCCGGCGGCTGCCAGTTGAGCGTGAGTCCCGCGCCGAACAGCGGCGCATGGTGCGTGTATTCCACGCGAAAGTCATGCGGTCTGGTGTCGGCTAAGCTCAGATGAAAATTCGGCGTGGAGCTCGAGCGCGACTCCTGCTTCTCGTCGGAGCCGAAGTGCGCCACCTGCTTGCCATCGAGATAGATGGTGTAGCTCTCGTGGTCGCCGCAGGGATAGCAATGCGCCAGGCTCACGCCCAGCATGTAGTCTCCGGGCGCCGGCGCGGTGATGGTGCCACTCCAGCGCACGCCGAAGCTGCCAGCCGGAATTCCCAGCGCCGGGCTGGCCGAGTTCCAGTCGAAGTCGATCTGCGGATCGACCCGCGTGAGCACCGGCTTGCCGCTCATGTCCGCCGACGCAAAGTATTCGCCGCGCAATCCCTCTTCGCTCGATCCCGAGAAAGGATGGAAGACAGTGCGCGGCACCGGGACCGGCAATCCCTCCACGTACGCGGAACCCTGCGCATAAACAACCTTCGCGCTCTTGAACTCCTCGCGGATTCCATCCACGGGCAGCACCGGATGCGAAGGAACAGCGTTGTAATTGCCCTCCAGCGCGGCAAGCGAGGCGGCATTCGGCCCGATGACCGCGATGGTCTTGGCCGCCGGATTCAGCGGAAGGAAATTGTCTTCGTTCTTCAGCAGCACCATCGACTCACGCGCGGCCTTCAGGGCCAGCTCGCGGTGCTGCGGCGAATCGTCCTCGCTCATCGGAATCTGCGCATAGGGGACTTCGCTGCTGGGGTCGAACATGCCCAACCGGAAGCGCGCCGTAAACAGCCGCTTCACCGCGACGTCGATCGCGTCCTGCGAGATCAATCCGGCCTTCACCGCCGCGACCAGCGTCTTGTAGGTGTTTCCGCAGTTGGTGTCTGTGCCCGCCAGCACCGCGGTAGCCGCGGCGTGCTCGGCATCCGGCGAATAGTGGTGGCCGTAGGACATGAAGAAGTCATCCACCGCGCCGCAGTCCGAAGTGATGTAGCCGCTGAAGCCCCAGTCCTTGCGCAGCGATCTGCTCCAGCAGCATCTTGTTCGCGCACGCCGGCGCGCCGTCGATGGCGTTATACGCGCACATCACCGAGTCCGCATGTGCCTTCGGTCGATCGTCGCGCGAAACGCGGGCAGATAGGTGTCCTCAAGATCGTGGGGCGAGGGATCGACGTTGAAGCGATGCCGCTCCGACTCCGGCCCGCTGTGCACCGCAAAATGCTTTGGGCGTCGCGATCGTCTTGAAGTATTTCGGATCGTCGCCCTGCATTCCCTCGCACGAACGCCACGCCGAGCCGGCTGGTCAGGTAAGGGATCTTCGCCGTAAGTCTCCTGCCCGCGGCCCCAGCGCGGATCGCGAAAGATGTTGATGTTCGGCGACCAGAAGGTCAGGCCGTAATAGATGCTGTGGATGTTGTGGCGGATCGCCTCGTTGTACTTGGCGCGCGCCTCGGTGGAAATGGTCGTCGAGATCTGGCCGATGAGATTCGGTATCCCAGGTCGCCGCCATGCCGATGGCCTGCGGAAACACCGTCGCATAGCCCGACCGCGCAATGCCGTGCAGCCCCTCGCTCCACCAGTCGTACTGCGGGCACGTCCAGCCGCGGAATCGCCGCCGCGCCGTTCATCATCTGCGAAACCTTCTCTTCGAGCGTCATCCGCGACACCAGGTCGTCGACCCGCTGCTCGATCGGCAGCTTGGGGTCCTGAAATGGAAAAGAGTTCTGGCCGATGGCCGGCAGCGCGAAGAAGAAAGTTGCAAGAAGAAAAGCTGCGCAGCTATATCGTTTGCGTTCTGGTGTCATTGCGATCCCTTCGCTGTTGCCGTGTGCCGGGCCGGCGCTTGTGATTCATCCCGGTCGCGATCCGCATCGCGAGGCTTCGCCGCCGCAGGCGGCGAAACTTAATTCGAGTGCCAAACTATAACTAAATCGATTTGCCAATGTCAATTAGGAACGAAGTCCAGGTAGCGAATCAGCCTGAAGGGTACGGGCTTCAGCCCTGAGGACAAATTGAGCCGCAGCCTCAGTTCTCGCGAGGAGTCGCTTTCAGGCTCACCTGATCCTTGAACTGCGTATTCCGCGCATCGTCGTGCGTCGTCCATGCCCCGCGCAGCAGGTAGTAGCCGTTTTCCTCCCGGGTCGTCTTCAGATCGCCGCGCACAATGCCCCCATCGAACGAATACCAGATGCCGTGGATCTTTTTCGTCGTGAAGGTCACCCGATTGCCCTGCACGGTAACCTGATCGAAGAAGAAGGTCAGCGGCGTGTCCTTGTCGCTGCGCTCATCGCCCATCTTGGTCACGTATCCGGAGATCTTTCCGGCCTCGATGGTGACCTCGACCGTCGAGCCGCTCTCGTCGAGCAGGTATTCGCCTGAAGCATCGCCTGGGAATGTGGAGAACCCGGAGCGCGCTCGCGGTTTCGCCGCCGGCGGCTTGTCCGGCTGGGATGTCGCGTCCCGCCGGTGCAAGGTGGGGTCGGCAGCGGTCTGCGCGATCATTAGCGAGCCGCTGCACCACATCGCCGCACCGAGAACTGTGACCACCCATCTCACGCCGGCCTCCTTCTAGAGCATCTTTCCTATCACTGTGTCCTTGGGCAGAGTCGCTAAGTGCAGCTTTTCTTAACGGAAAAGCTGCGTAAATCGCATCTCTTCGATCTACACCTATAGGAAAAATGCTCTACTGCGCGCCCTCGCTCTTCCTGCGAGCAGCCTCGAACTCGTCGCCGCGCTGCCATTCGACGCTCTTCGGAAGCGCGGACGCTTCCCATCCCAGCATGAACCCGAAGCGGGCCATCTTGGCATCGCCGCGAAAATCCATCGACGCTTTATATTCGTCCGAAGGCTGGTGATAATGATGCGCTGTGAAGTCTTCCATCTGCGCCACACCCCACGCCGCATCGTGTCCTTCGAAGTGCGTTCCCTGTCCCACGGAAAACGATGGGATGCCGACCCGGGCAAAGCTGAAGTGATCGGAGCGATAGTAGTGGCCGGCGGCCGGAAACTGGTCCGGCTGAATGGTCAGATCGAAGGCCTTCGCTGTCTTCTCCACCACCGGATAGAACGTCGTCCGCTCCGCGCCGCTGACTTCGGCATCCAGTGGAACGCCGATAGGATTCAGCATGTCGTAGTTCAGGTCAAGGGTGATATCCGCTGCCGGAACCGGCGGGTGCATGCCGAGATATTGCGAGCCCAGCAGTCCCTGCTCCTCCGCCGTGACCGAGGCAAAGAAGACGCTGTGCGGAGGACGCACAGATGATTCCGCAAAGGCCCGTGCCATTTCGAGAAGAATGCCGCAGCCCGTGCCGTTGTCGGCCGCTCCGTTGAAGATGTTGTCGCTCTTCATGGCGGGGTCGATGCCGAGATGGTCGTAATGCGCGGAGTAAATCACCGCCTGCTTTTCCGGTCCAGTGTCCGCGCCCGCCAGCTCGGCAACTACATTGTCCGAGACATAGCGGCGAACGCTGCTGGCAACATGCGCCTTCAACCGCACCGGCAATTCAAAAGGATGAAAGCCGGGCTTGCCCGCGGCGACGATCAGGTCGTCGAGGTTCTTGCCATCGAGCGCCAGAAGCTTCCGCGCCACATCCAGCTGGATCCAGCTCGCCGCCTTCAGCGTCGCATCCGGATCGCCCTGCAGATACGACTTCGCGACCGCCTGCGAATTGCGCACCACATCCCAGGGATAGCTGGCCAGATCGGTACGGTGGATGATCAGCACGCCAACCGCACCTTTGCGCGCCGCCTCCTCGTATTTGTAGGTCCACCGCCCGTAATACGTCAGCGCGTTTCCCTTGAAGAAGTTCTCGTCGGTGGAAGGCGGCTCGTTGACGATCACCAGGAGCACCTTGCCCTTTACATCCACGCCGGCGTAGTCGTCCCACTTGTATTCCGGAGCGTCGACGCCGTAGCCCACAAAGACGATCGGCGCATCGATGTCCGCCGACTCGCCGCCCGTCTCATCCTTGGTCACATAGTCGGTCGCGTAGGTGAGATCGATAGGATCGCCATGCTCAGGAACGAAGCTGAACTTCGTCTGATCTTCGACAGTATGCACCGCGTACAGCGGGACTTTCTGAAAATAGGTCCCGTCATCGCCGGCCGGCTTCAGTCCATCGAGAGCAAACTGCGTAGCGATGTATTTCGCCGCGATATCGCCGCCGCGCGTGCCCGGGCCGCGCCCTTCGAGCAGATCGTCGGCAAGGAAGCGCACATGCGCGCGAATCTTCTCGGGATCGATCGAGGCTGCCGCCTGCCGCGCCGCGGCTGGAACTCCCGCAATCTCCGGAACTGTGGCCTGCTGCGCAGACGCGGGCAACAACATCGTGGTCAACAGCAACGGCAACGAAGCGAGCGGTGCAATCTTGTTCATCTGACTCCTGGGTGTGATCAATTCACAAAAGATTTTCTGTTACGAAAATTCCGGTTTGGTCTTTCCGAATCTCACCTGCGGCTCGCGCCCCGTATAGCCGGGCAGCGCCTTCAACCTCTTCAGCACCTTGCGCGCCAGGCCGGTCAATGGGATCTGCGCGAGCTCTGCCACAGCAAACCAGCGGCGAACTCCCTTGCCCTGCCGCAACACCCGCTCCTCCTCAGGTTCATAGCCATACACGGTTACATAATAGTTGGTCACGGTGATTGAATGCCGCACGTCGAGCAGGCGCCGCTCGGCGGGTGCCGTCTCGGGATCGATCGACGGCAGCTCCCACATGCCCGGCATCAATGATCCGTCTTTCGGCCGCTGCGCAAGAAGAACCTCGGCGATTTTGCGCCTCGACACTCGCCGCACAAATGCATACGCGGCGCGCTGGCTCTTCATCTTTTTGCGCTCGCCTACCGCATGCTCGCCCCGCGTCGCGCATTGCGGCTGCACCGGGCATTGGAGACACAACGGCGCGCGGGGCAGGCAGACCGTCGCTCCTAGCTCCATCATCGCCTGGTTGAAATCACCCGGACGGTCTCTCTGCAGGAACTTCGCCGCTTCTTCCCGCAACCTGCTGAGCAGCGCCGTCTTCTCCTCCCATCCCAGCACGCGCGTCAGCACCCGCTCCACATTGCCGTCGATCACGGCGATCGCTTCGCCGAAGCCGATGCTGGCAATGGCGGCGCTCGTGTATTCGCCGATGCCGGGCAGCTTGCGCAGCTCGATCGAGGTCTCCGGAAATCGGCCGTTCAGTTCGCCCGCCACCACCTTCGAGGCCCTGTGCATCAGGCGCGCGCGGCGGTAGTACCCGAGGCCGCTCCAGCTGGCGAGAACATCGTCTTCCGGGGCATCGGCCAGCGCCTGTAAGGTGGGATAGCGGCGCATGAAGCGATCGTAGTGATCGAGGACCGCGGCCACCCGCGTCTGCTGCAGCATGACCTCCGAAACCCAGATGGCATAGGGATCGCTGGTTCGCCGCCACGGCAAATCGCGCGCATTTTCATCGAACCAGGAAAGAAGTCGGCTGCGGAACTCTTCCCTTTCTGGCTCTGCTGTCATAAATGCGATTGTAAAGCGCGATCTATACTGCGCTGGTGTCCGCCGCGCGAACTTTCAAGGACGATCTGCATCTCGCCGAAGGCGCCTGGGGATTGCAGCGTGCACAAAGCGCGGCAGCGAAGATTCTCAAGAAGCCTGGCCTCATTAGGCCGCTGCTGGAGGCGCTGCTCTGCGGAGACGGCAGGCTTCGCCAGCGCGCAGCCGACACGTCGCGCCGCGTCACCGAAAAGCAGCCCGCGCTGCTCGAGCCGCACGCCGAAGTTGTGATCGGACTCTTCAGCGAGAGCGGCGGCGACAACTGGCGAACCCGCGCGCACCTCGGACTGGTAGCCGCCCGCATCGCTCACACCCGCTCCCAGCGGACGCGCGCAGCCGGTCTGCTGATGCCGCTCTACTACGATCCCTCGAATGTTGTCCGCTCCACCGCCATTGAAGGATTGGGGATTCTCGCAAAGCGCGAGCCTAGTCTTCGGCTGCAATTCGAGCCGCTTGCCGAAGAAGCGCTCGCCACCGGAACGCTTGCGATGCAGAATCGCGCCCAGCATGCTTTGGCGCGGTTAAGCTTTCCTTCAGCGAGAGCGAAGCGATGATCTGGCAGAATCAGAGTTTCTGTAAGGTGCCGTCATTCTGACGACCAACGGGAGGAAGAATCTCAGCGATGCGTCCACACCCAGGTCGCCAAGGATCACATTTCAGATCTGCCTTGGAGTTTTTCCGCAGCCGCGCTAGGCGACCGACAGCTTACGCCGCAGCAGTGGCATAGCGTTCACCACGCGCATCGCGGTCTTGGCCAGGCCGAAGCCGAAACGCTTCTCCCCCGTAGCCTGCTGCATGGACTTGAGCGACGCCGCGACCGCCGCGAATCCATACTCGCGCATCGCAACTTCATATTCGGCGATAGCGGCAAGCAGAGGCCGCTCTCCTCTGTCAGCAGCGGCCAGCTTCGAGCACAGTAGCGCGGCGTCCTTCAGCGCAATGTTCGCGCCGATGCCGCGATACGGAGTCATGCTGTGAATGGCGTCGCCGAGCAGCGTCACGCGCGTCGTTGGCCACGCGACCACCGGCTCAGACGAGCGAATGCGATTGGGAGACATCTCGTTCTCGTCGAGTAGCTCGACCAGCTTTCTCACCGTCGGATGCCAGCGCGCCACCTTGCGCCGGAGTACGTCCTTCAACACCGCGCCACTCGTAGAGACCGGATCGCCGTCGATGCCCCCGTCGAGAGCAAGATATTCGCCCCGCACGCCGAAACCGAGAATCACGTAATCGCTCTCTTGCGGAATGTCGCTGCAAATTCCCAGCTTGCGCAGCCGCTCCTCGCCGCCCGATTCGCGCTTCCACGCCGCCATGAAAAGGCTGCAGGCATCCTGCGGCACGAGAATGACCGGGCCATCCAGCATGCGCGGCAGCAGCATCGCCAGTACTCCATCGGTGAGGGGAATCTTGCCGCCGAAGGTCACCACTCCGGTGTCGACCGGCTGGGCGTGGGGCAGATATTGCCCCCGCACCGGAGAGTTTACCCCGTCCGCAGCAACCAGCACATCCCCCTCCGCTGTGCTGCCGTCGGCAAAATGAGCGATGATCTTTCCGTCTGCCCGCTCTTCATAGCGGACAAAGCGCTTGTCGAAATGTACGGCATCTTCAAGGCCCGCGAGCAGGATGAGGCGCAGTGTATTCCGGCTGACGGAGCGATGCCGCGCGATGGGACGGCTCGATCGCTCGCCTCCTTCCGATCGCTCGCCTCGCTCCCGGAAGGACAGCAGCTCCTGCAGCTGCTCGGTCAGCAGCGTAAAGCCTTCGGCGAAGTGGCCGCCCGTGCCGTCGAATATCTCCCAGAGATGCTCCGGCAGGCACTCATGCAGCGCCGTGCTCCCCTGCGGATCGATATGCACGCGAAATCCCTGCACGCGCGAGGCCGGCGACTCGTCGCGCTCATAAACGGCTACGCTTACACCGGCCCTCTTCAGGCCCTGCGCCAGGCAGAGGCCTCCGATGCCGCCGCCGATGATCACTACGTGCATATTCTGCTCGCTCATTGTTCCGTTCCTCTCGTCGCCTTCCATATCTCGTCGGTCAACAGCCAGCGTTCCACTCCTTGCTGAACGTCATCGAAATCGATCTCTTGGCGGGCGCTCGCTCCCGAAAACACGCAGAGCAGTGTCGCCAGCGTCTCGTCCGGATTCAGCTCGCTCCGAAAAGTCCCCTCGGCAAGGCCGGCGCTCACCATTTTTTCCAAGTTGTGGCGCCAGTGGCCGTACATCATCTCCACCACCTTCTGCACCCCGAGATCCCGCCGGCCCCGCAGCGTGAATTCCTGAAGAACCAGCAGCATCTCAGGCTGATGCTCGTAGTAGTAGCGGCCGTCGGAGAACTCCTGTCGCAAGCGGTCCAGTGCAGCGAACCCGCTTGTTTCAGGCGCAGGGCCGTGCAGGACGACGAACTTGGCTCCAAGGAACTGGGCCACGCCCTCGATTAGCGCTTGCTTGCCGGGAAAGTAATAGTGCAGAGTGGCGATATTGACCCCGGCCCGATCCGCCACAGCCCGGGTGCGCAGCCCCTCGAAGCCCAGCTCGGCGATCACGTCGAACGTGGCCTGGAGCAGCGCGGTCTTTCGCTTCCCCTGCTCATCGCTGGGATTCAGAAGCTCGAGAAGATATTCTTCAGCAGAAGTGACGCTCATGAGGGCACTTTATCAACTGATTGATTAGATGTCAATCAATCAGTTGATTCATGATCGTGAATGATGGGAAGACTATTTTGATTGAATGATTTATGCGAAGCAAGCATGCCAAGCGACGCCCGGGGTTGCCCAGAAATCCCGAGTTCGAATAAGAGGCGATAATCCAGCAAAGCAAAAAGGCCATCCCAACGGGATGGCCTTTGCTTTTGCGGCGAAGCCGCGTATCGCTGGACGCGCAGTCCTAGTCCCCCATGACGGGTTCTTCCGCCTTGGGTGCGGGAGCAGCCTTGGGAGCCGGCTTGATCGAGTTGAGCGAGACCAGGCCTTCGACCGGCTTCTCGCCCAGCACGTGCTCGCGATACAGCTTGGCCATCTGGGCGTTCTCGGCATCCTGCTTCATCTTGGCGTCGCGTGCGCGAATCTTTTCCTCGCGCGAGTTCTTCGCGATGCCCGACTTCTCGAAGGTGTCGTTGGCCGCTGCATGTACGTGCTCATCGTTCAAGATCAGCGTATGTTCCGCTCCGCCCATGCCGACCTTCTTGCCGCCGGCGAAGATCTCATGCCGTCCATGCTCGTCGTACCACTTGGTGAGCGTGGAAGTCATGTGCATCTTCTCGATAATGTTCCGCCAGCCCACGCCGGTGTTGTACGCGCAGAAGCTGATCTCGCCTTCCTGCGTGGCGTAGGGGATGATGCACTGCTCGGTGCGGCGGAAGTCGTAGTTGAACAGATCCTGGAACCACATGCCGGCGATGAACAGGAAGTTCCAGCGGTCGGCGCGGCGCTGCTCGATGTCGGCCATGGTGCGGTCGGCAGTCACCTTGCCATACTTGCGGCCGGTTGCGCCGAAGCACTTGTCGAACTTCTGCAGCAGGTCGAGAATCTTGAAGTGCGTGGGCGACTTGGTGGGGTCGTAGTTGCGCAGCAGCGCCAGCGTCACACCCACGATCGAAAGGAACTTGCCGCGGGCTGCGTCGTTGATCTTGGCAACATCCTTGGCCAGGCGGTCGGCGTTCAGGAACGCGGTCACCGGAACGGCTTCCTTGGTTTCCTTGTCGATCATCAGCGCCATGCCGATGCCGCAGTTCGGGTGGCATCCGCAGGAGAGCTGGCCCCAGTCGTGGTTCGGTCCGTGCACCAGGTCGGCCCAGTCGGAGAAGGTCGACATGAACGAGATCGGGAACCAGTCACGGACAGGCTCGCCCAGGCCGGTCTGGTTCTTGATGTCGTGCGCCATGTGGCTCAGCGTGTAGCGCTGCGCTTCGCGGCGCTCGTCGGATACGGCCTCATCGCGGCCGGTAAACGAAACCGGCTGGAAGCTGAGGAAGTTGATCTTCTTGGGGTTGTCGAGCGCGAACTGGATGATGTGTCCGACCTGCTCGTTGTTGATGCCGTTGATGATGGTGGTGACCGGCACGATGTCTACGCCGGCTTCATGCAGGTTGTGGATCGCCTGCAGCTTCACGTCGAACAGGTTGCCGACCTTGCGGTGTGAGTTGGCAGCGTTGCCGATGCCGTCGAACTGCAGGTACGCGTAACGCAGACCGGCTTCAGCAGCAGCGCGGCAGAGTTCTTTGGACTTCGCGAACTCGATGCCGTTGGTCGCAGCCTGCACCGAGTTGTAACCAACCTTGCGGGCATAAGCGACGGCGTCGAGGAAGTATGGCGAGAGGGTCGGCTCACCACCTGAGAACTGGACCGACATCTGGCGGCGCGGCTTGATGGTGATCGCGTTATCCAGCATGGTCTTGATCTCGTCCCACGTCAGCTCGTGGACGAAGCCGACCTGGTTCGCGTCCATGAAGCAGGGGTCGCACATCATGTTGCAGCGGTTGGTCAGGTCGATGGTCAGCACCGAGCCACGTCCGTGTGTGACGGTGGAGGTCCCGTGGTTGTGCAGCTTCTCGTCGTTGTGCGCCTTGATGTCGCGGCCGGGGAAGACCTCTTCCAGGTGCTTGAAGAAGGCGGTGTCGATGGACATCGTGTCTTCGAAGTGACCGTGCTTGGGGCAATCCTTCACCATCAGGATCTTGCCGTCGCGCTCGATGATCTGCGCCTTGATCTCGCCGACCTTCTCGTTGAGCAGGATCTCGTGGGGCAGCTTGCCGTCCACGATCTGCTGGCGGATCTCAGGCACGCACTTGGGACAGAGCGAGTCGGTGGTGCGGGGCCAGCCGAGGGGAGGCTTTTCCTTCTGGTACGACTTGAGCAGCGGCTTATCCGACCACTTCGGCGTAAAGGAAGCATTCGGCCGAATGCTGTTGATCTTCTCGAAGACAGACCACGCGCCCTGGGCTGCGATGGTTACCGCTCTCTCGGCGTACTTGACGGCTTTCGACATAAACGTGATCTCCTGATACTCGCGTTTCGTATTCGTCGTTTCCGCTGGCTGCCGTGATGGGGGCCGGGCGGGTTAGGAAAACTTAATGACAGTCGGGACGGTACACCGGGAAAGTCTCCCGGCAATCTGCTTCGCCCCGAAGGCTTTATCACTCATTAGCATAGGCGTCCGGCAGCGGGAGTTGAACAGGTTGTAACCGAACGGTGAAAATCGGCAGCCGGGTGGTAAATGCCGCCTGCGAACGGAGAGGCCCGGACTGACTCACCAGCCCCTGGAAAGTCGAGGATTATTGCTTTACGGCCCGGATCAGCACCTGGCCTCCAAACAAATTGGGCCAGCGACGATCACCCCACTCATCGATACGTTCGCGCCAGCTATTGGGAAGAATGTGTCTGCGCAGGAGCCAGAGAGGAACGCTGCCTTTTACGGTCTTGTGAGTGACCGTCAAGTCGCTTGTTTCCGCAAGCAGGTATCGATCGGCTGTGAGGTAGGTGAAAAAACGGAGGTGGGTATCGTCCATGGGTCCTGACGGCTGGTATTGAAAGTCGCCGCGGAGAAACTGATATCGCATTCGAAAAGACAGAATATTCGGGACGGCAATCAACACTTGGCCGCCCCTGCTCAGAAGCCGGGAAAAATTAGCCAGCACGACAGCCGGATCTCTCATGTGCTCGAGCACATGGGAAAAAACGAGCACGTCAAACGACTCGCTGAGCAGATCGCCGGGAAATTCCTTTTCAATGTCGATCACCCAGCATTTCTTCATGTACGCCAGAGCGCGCTCGGCTTCCGCGGGGGAGTGAGTTACCCCAAAAATTTCGCTGTCTGGAAACCGGGACCGGACAAGGGCCGCGTTATCCCCGGCGCCGCAACCGATGTCGAGCACGCGGCCGCACCTGCTGTCCAGCAGGTCGATAAGGGGCGTATTTCCTTTGTTCGTGTAGACCCGTTCGGTTGGCGCAAAGCTGGTTTCGCGGTCCACTTCTCTGCCGAATACCGTCGGCCCTGCAGCGAGGCGTTCTTCCATAGAATCTGGCGCTCCTTCTGATCCACTGATTCATGGTGCCCGTCTAGAGCATTTTTCCTATCCCTGAGGCATCTGGCAGGTCCGCTAAGTGCAGCTTTTCGTGACGAAAAAGCCGCACATGGCGCCACTCTTCGATCTACACCTGCAGAAAAATTGCTCTAGCGTGATGTAAGCATAATATCTTGTTGCCCATCTGTTCGGCACCAAGTTCGTTGCGTCTCTTCATTCTGGGAATCAAGAGAATGTGAAAATATCGCCGCAACGCTTTTAGCAACCGGCTCCTGCGTCTCATACAATGGGTGCGGAGGATTTTCCGTACCCGATGCACCTCACCCGATTTGCTTTACCTGTTGCTGCCACTCTATTTGCTGTGGTTGCAGCTTTCTCCCCATCCGCGCAGGCGCAAAACGTCCTCCACAACAGCGAGGTGTCGCTGAGCGCTTTCGCCCAATTCAGTTCCGACACGAGCGGCAACGGCGTCACCGACAATCCAACCAAATCGGCAGGGGGCCAGCTTGCCTTCCGGCATAGCTACCACTGGTGGCTGGGTTACGAAGCCAGCTACGGCTATACCCGCTTCGCGGAGCGGTATTCGCAGCAGCCGTATACCTTCCAGCACAACATGCATGATTTCGCCGCGTCCTACCTGGTCAGTGGACCTTCCGCGCTGGGCTTTCGGCCTTTTGCGCTGGCAGGCGTGAGCGCGCTGGTGTTTTCACCGTCCCTCAACGGAGGGCAGAATGTCTCCTACCAGGGGCGGCCGGCGTTCAACTTCGGCGTGGGCGTGGAGAAGGCGTTGTTGAGCGACCACTTCGGCGTTCGTGTTCAATATCGCGGGCTCTTCTACAAAACTCCCGACTTCGGAGAGGCAACTCTGACCACCAACAGCTTCCGCAGCACCTCGGAGCCGATGGCTGGAGTGTTCGTCCGCTTCTAAGTTCCGGAAAGCCTTAGTTGGAGCTGGCCAGGGTCTTCTCGCCACGGCGCGACCTTCGGTTCTTGTGGAAGACCGCGTCGCGAATGTCCGGCCAGAATTCCAGAAAGAGATTGTTGACCGCCGCGCCGGCCAGCGATGTGCCCCAGGTCTTGAATACCACCCTCGCATTTACGCTGGGCTCGGGGTAGTAGGTCACCGTGAGGCTGGATGCCGCCAACCGTCCCACGATGTCGGAGAAGTTGAAGACACGCTTGCCGGAGTCGTTTTGATCGACGACCAGACGCTCCAAAGCGTATCCGCCACGTTTGCGCACACCCCCCGAACCCATCCGGAAGTAGCGCGGGTCGGTGTGCGTGAGCGTAGGCAGCAGGCTGTCGGAGAAGAAGCGCATGCTGGCCTCGCGCAGCGCCGCTGCGCCCAGGCGTTCGCCAAAGCCGGCCGAGTCGCTGCCGTACTTTGGGTCGCCGTTGGTTATCTGACCGTATCCCGCAGAAACGAAAGAAGGTAGAAGGCTGACCGGGCTGACTTCCTCATGCAGCCAGAACATCATCTTGTCGCGTGGATGAAGCCGGTGAAAAGGCTGGCCGGGATCGACGACACCGTACCACTTGTTGGGGGCAATCTCGGCGGTGTTCGACGCGTGCTCCGGGACCGGAGCATTGGGCAGTGGATTCGCATTCTGGGACCACGCCGGTAGCGCCACCGCCAAAAGCACCGGGGCGAAGAAATACCGAGAGAGTTTCACAGCCGCCATGTTCGAGATGTGTCCTTATCGCCGATTGAGAAGCTACTTGCCAGCGGGAGTTCAGGGAAATCCTTGACGGCTGCGAACTTACCCGCCTGCTGCTTAGAGCAGTTTTCCCGCCCAAGAGATGCATAGGACGTTACAACAGCGTAACCCGCGGCGCGCGAAAATATTCAACTTTGCTTCCCCGTAACTCGTTAGGCACCATGTGCCGGAGTCCCATTGCTTTCGATTCCAGCGCCGCCGATACTGACCATGCAGCAGTCTGCGAGGAGCCATGAACGACCAGCGAGGCCGTGGATTCGAGGAGTTTGGCCGAAAAGTCGACGAAAAGTTCACCCAGGCCATGCCACGCCTCGAAGAAGAGGTGAAAAAGGTGATTGCATATCTGAATGAAGAGGTGGTGCCCGAGGTCCGCCAGAACTCGCTGAAGGCTCTACGTACCGCCTCCGATCAGCTGTCCAGGCTTGCCGATAAGTGGGAACGCACTCAGAGCGGGCAACAGCCGGGCGGTCCGAAATAGATGCGCCGCGCCGCAGCATTTTTTCTGAGCGCGCTGGGATCGGCGGTTCTCCTGGCGGCCGCTGGGTGCGGGCATCGTGCACAAACCGCGTATACCCCACCGCCGCCGCCCATCGCGGCGCAGCCGGCTCCGGGTGTAGCTGAGAGCAATGTTCCACCGTCAACCCAGCCGGGACCGACTGAGTCGCGAGCGCCGATCTACTCCGAGGTGGGGATGGCGAGCTGGTACGGGCCGCCCTATAACAGGCGGCGCGGAGCGAACGGGGAAGTGTACGACCAGAACGCGATCTCCGCTGCGCATCGCACTCTGCCGATGGGCTCGCTGATTCGGGTAACGAATCTCCGGACCGGGCAGTCGGCGATGATGCGCATCACCGACCGCGGCCCGTTTGTGCCGGATCGCGTGATCGATCTTTCCGTGGGTGCGGCCAAAGCGGTTGGGGTCTGGCGTCCGGGAACGGCGCGGGTTCGCATCGATGTGTTCGAAGCGCCAAAGCCAATCGCGCAGGGCGGCCGCTGGTGCGTGCAGATCGGCGCGTTCTCGCACGAGCATGACGCGGTCAAGCTCGAAGAACATCTCGAGCACAAATATCAGTCGGCGAACGTCATCGAATTCGCGGGGCCAACCGGCCATTGGGTGAGAATCCGCCCAGCCGGCGATGATCGCAGCCGAGCCAGCGAGATCGCCAGTGAGCTCACTCCGAAGGAGGGTGAAGCTTATTTGGTGAGGCTGGACTGAAGCAAGTCAGCGCACCTGCGGCGCAGCGAGTCAGCGACAAGGCAATCTTGCGAATTGCATCTAATCGCCCGCTGACCCGCTGACCCGCTGACCCGCTGACCCGCTGACCCGCTGACCTTAGCTGGCCGCGACTGCCCGCGGTGATTCGCTGGGCTTCACGCGGTAGTGCTTCATGTTGATGCGGAGCGTCCTCTCCATTTTGCGGAGGATGTGCTTCTCATCGGGAGCGGCAAAGGTGGAGGCGACGCCTTTGGCCGACGCGCGGCCGGTGCGGCCGATGCGGTGGACGAAGTCTTCGGCCTCGCGCGGCATGTCGTAGTTGACTACGTGCGCGACGTCGGCAACATCGATGCCGCGGGCGGCTACGTCCGTAGCTACCAGCACCCGATGACGGCCCTCGGCGAAGCTGCGCAGAGCGCTGTTGCGCTGGGACTGCGAGCGGTCGCCGTGAATCTGCGTGGCGCTGTGTCCGCTGCGGGTGAGGCGGCGGGCGACACGGTCGGCTCCATGCTTGGTGCGGACGAAGACCAGGAAGCTGCCCTTATGCGACTCGAGCAGGTGCTCGAGCAGCTCGTGCTTCTTCTCGGTGGTGACCTCGAATGTCTGCAGCTCAACGTTCTCCGACGGCTTGAGCACCGAGCCGATCTCTACGCGGGCCGGATTCTTCACGTAATCGCGAACCACTTCCCGGATGGAGGGGCTGAGAGTCGCGGAGTAGCAAAGAGTCTGGCGTTCAGCGGGCAGAGAGGTAACGATGCGCCGGATTGCCGGCTTGAAGCCCATATCCAGCATGCGGTCGACTTCGTCGAGGACCAGCATCTTCACGCCGCTGAGGTTGACCAGCTTGCGGTCGAGATAATCCTGCAGGCGGCCCGGAGTGGCGACGATGAGGCGCGCGCCGCGGCGGATGGCCTGCAGCTGCGGCCCTTCGGCCATGCCGCCGACAACGACGGCTGCGGTGCTGTGGCTGCGGGTGAGCTGCTTGTAAGCTTCCACCACCTGGATGGCCAGCTCGCGGGTGGGCAGAAGAACGAGCGCCGCGGCTCCCTTGCCGGCCGGCATTCTCTCGATCAGAGGAATGAGGAAGCTGAGGGTCTTGCCGGTTCCGGTCTGCGCGGTGGCAAGAACGTCCTGGCCTTCGAGCGCGGGCGGAATGGCTCCGGCCTGCACCGGGGTGGGGGTAACAAAGTTGCAATTGGCCAACTGCTGCTTGAGCGCGGCGGAAATGTTGAAATTGAAAAACTGGTTGGTGCTGTCTTGATTGGTGTTCACTGAGTCCTTGGAGGCGGCGGGCCCCGTTTCATCCGCGTATCGGTTCGTAGATACACTGCGGCTGCCGCGTCTGCTGTCTTCCATCGCGCGGACACACGTCCACCGGGAAGTTGAAAGTAAGGGCGTAGGGAAAGACTGAGCTGGTTTTCTAAACCAGTGAGCGCATACTAAGCGCTGCCTCGGCGTTGTTCCGAACGCTGCGTCTTCGGCCGGACCGCTTACGGGAAAACTCACCGTTGCGACGACCTGGCCGGGGTCAAGTACTGACCGGCCATTACGCTGAGGGGCTTGGAAACATCTTGCCAGGCGATCTAGCTGGATGAGGGCGAGAGCGGCTCACATGCCAAACAACTGAGCGTGGTTTCAGTATAGCAGATGCCGGGCTTGCGTCAGGATGGCGAGACTCATGGCTCCTCGCTCTGGCGCTCGATGAGCGCATTGGCGATCTGGCAACAACTGAAAACTGCGATCATTTCCCCGATATGCCGCTGCCGCTTTATTCGAGGCGAAGCGCGGTCATTGGGTCCACGCGAGTCGCGCGTTTCGCCGGAATCCAGATCGAGAGCAGAGCAACGGCGCACAGAAGGACAGGCGTCGCTACGAAAGCGACCGGGTCCAGCGTCTTCACTCCAAAGAGAAAGCTCGCCAGGAAACGCGTGAGCCAGAAAGCTCCGCCGATGCCGAGGACTACGCCGGCGAGCGTCAGAGCCATCCCTTGCCGGATAACCATGTTGCGAAGACTCGAAGCCTGCGCCCCAAGCGCCATGCGGACACCGAGTTCCTGCGTACGCTGCTGCACCGAGTAGGACATGACTCCATAGACTCCGATGGCGGCCATGAGCAGGCCTGCGCAGCCAAAGACGGTGAGGAGCAGCATATTGAACCGCTGCCGCGCGGTATTCCGCGCTTCGATTTCGTCCATGGTACGGATGTGCGCCACCGGCAGGCCACCGCTTGCGTCGCGCAGCGCGGCGGTGATGGGCGCAACCAATGTATGCGGGTCGAGCTGGCTGCGAATGATCCACCAGAGCGGCATCACACGCGAGTTGAGCGCAGTCTCGAGGTCCGGCATCTGCGCAAGCGGGATATACATCATCGGATAAGGATCGCGGTTCGGACCGCCGTCGTGCGTGTCGCCCACGATGCCGACAATCTGACGGGGGCCTTCAGCAAAAGCCGGGCCGGCGCCGGGAGCGATCTGCATTCGATCATTGAGCGGGTCGCCTTTGGGCCAGTAATGGCGGGCCAGGGCCTCGTTGATGATGACGACGCCCGGAGCGGCTCCATCATCCTGCTGGGTGAATTCGCGGCCGCGCAGCAGTGGAATCTTCAGTGCATTGAAGTAGCGCCATGAAATGGAATCGAAGCCCGCGTTACCGGTGAAAGGGCTATTTCCCTTGGGACGGCCGACAACATCAAAGATCATTCCAAAGCCGCTGTCCATGGGCAGGCAATTGCACACGCCGACGTCCTCGACTCCGGGAAGAGAGAGCACACGATCCGTGCCATCGTGGATGACCTGAGTCACCGGTGCTGTCCGCTGAAAGCGATCGCCGCTGACAGACATGGCCATGGTGATCACGTTGTGGGTTGCGAAACCGGGGTCGACGGCTTGTAGCTTGAGAAACGTCCGGATGAGGAGGGCTGCCCCAATGACCAGCACCAGCGTAAGGGCCACTTCGCCGATGACAAGAGCAGAACGAAACTTGCCGCTGCGAAAGCCGAGCCCGGAACGGCTGGCGTTCTCGTTAAGAGTGGCGGCCAGATTCGGCCGCGATGCGCTGACGGCCGGGACCAGGCCAAAAAGAATTCCCGTAAGAAGAGAAATGCCCAGCGCGAAAAGCAGCACGTGAATGTCGAGAGCCACGGCTGCGCCATCTTCGCCGATCCGTGGAATGTCGCCCGGGTTGATGCTCAGCAACAAGCGAACGCCTGCAAATCCAAGAATGAGCCCGAGCAGCCCGCCGGCGAGCGACAGAGTGAGGCTCTCCGTGAGCAGCTGGCGGATGATTTGACCGCGGCCTGCTCCAAGCGCGGCGCGCGTGGCAAATTCGCGCTTTCTCGACGAGGCTCTTGCCAGCAACAGGTTGGCAACATTGGCGCACGCAATGAGAAGAACAAAGCCGACAGCTCCGAGCAGGACCAGAAGAGGAAAGCGCGTATCGCCGATCATCGACTCCTGAAGGGACGCGACGGCGAATCCTCCGCCGGACGGCAGCGAGTTGTTGCCGTAGATATGGCGGTACTGATCCGCCGAGAGCCGCAACTGGGCGTTAGCCTGCGGCAGGGTCACACCATGTCGAAGGCGCGCGGCTACGGTGAAGTAATGAGCCATGTCCTGCGAGTTGAGATCAAACTGGAAAGGCACCCACAGGTCAGCCGGTGTATCGGTCACAAATCCGCGTCCAATGACGCCGACGATGAGATAGGGCTGCCCGTCAAGCTGGATGGTAGACCCAACCACATTCGGATTTGCTCCGTAGCGGCTCTTCCAGAGCCCGTAACTCAACACCGTGACATTTCCGCCGTGCGGGCTGTCCTCTGCGGCAGTGAAGGTGCGTCCAGCAACAACCGGAGCGCCGAACATCGCGAAGTAATCCGCAGAAACGTGGATTCCCTGCACCTGCTCGGGATGATCGCCGCCGGTTATATTGAGTCCCGACCCGCCGAAATCGTACGCCGCCACCTGCTGAAATATGCTCGACTGCTGGCGCCAGATATTGAATTTCGGTATGTTCGCGCCCGGAAACGATCCCTGCGGGCTCGTGTTTCTCAGTTCGACCAGCGACTGCGGATCGGGGTAAGTAAGCGGCTTCAGCAGCACCGTATTGATCACGGAAAAGACTGCTGTGGTTACTCCGATGCCGACGGCGATGACCAGAATTGCGATGATGGTGAAGGCTGGCGTCTTGCCGAGCCCGCGCAGCGCGAAGCGCAGATCGCGCCATAGATCTTCGAGCCAGGAAAGCGAGCGGTAGCGCCACACGCGCTCGCGTGTCGCGCGCGGATTGCCGAAACGCACGTGAGCCTCCCGCCTGGCTTCTTCCGGAGAAAGGCCCCGGGCGAGGTTCGCATCCTGTGCATGGGCAAGGTGGGATTCGATCTCCTCGGCGAGGTCTTGATCTTTCCTGGTGCGATCTCTAAAACGCCGCAAGTTCATCTGCGTTTCCCTCCCGCGTTATTCGAACGATTCACCGAGAATGAGGCCGATGGCGCGAGTCATCCTCTGCCACCGCCCGGCAGCAGCGCTTAATTCCTTTCGGCCTTTGCTGGTGAGCCGGTAGAACTTTGCCTTGCGATTGTTTTCACTGACGCCCCACTCCGAGGAGACCAGGCCGCGGTCTTCGAGGCGATGGAGCGCAGGATAGAGCGATCCCTGTTCAACCTCTAACGCGTTCTCTGAGGTGCTCTCGATAACCTGCGCGATCGTGTGCCCATGGGACGGTCCCATGACCAGCGTGCGCAGGATAAGCATGTCCAGCGTGCCCTGCAGAATATCCCCGGCTTCAGGTGGCCTCTTCAACCTACCGCCTCCCCTCGAATGACTACGGGAGAAAATCGTACTCCCCTCGAATGGCTATGTAAAGCGTCTTTTTTTACGGATGGCTTGCGATGAGGGCTGTTCGATTTGCCGATCACACAGACGTTTTAGTCATCGAGGAACCCTCAATGGGCGCATTGGCGATTTGGCGATTTGGCGATTTGGCGCTCGTTGAGAGAACTGGTCTCATGTCCCGAGGTCTGGCTAGCTCAACGCCTTTGCGAGCCGAATGAGTCCCTGCCGTATCGCAAGCTCGTCGAATCCGCCAAAGCCGAGGAGCAATGCATTCGGATCAGGACGTTTCAGAGTGCATCGATCGACGGCGAGAACCTCAACACCCTGGTCCGCCGCCAGCTTTTCCGCCTGTCGTGAAGTCATTCCATTCTTGAGGTACCCGATCGTGTAGAGGCCTGCCCTGACGTTAGAGATCTCAAGCAACCCACCCAGATGTTGCCTGGCTCCTTCCATAAGTATTGCGAGGCGCTCCGCATACAGATTCCGCATCCTCCGCAGATGACGCGCCAAATGCCCATCGACGATGAAGTCGCAGAGCACCGCCTGGTCAAAGGATGAATTCCGGAAATCGGTTCGGTAGCGAAAACCCAGGAAGAAATCGATTAACGGCGCAGGCAATACCACGTAGCCCACGCGTAAGGCTGGAAATAGCGTCTTGCTGAACGATCCGATGAAGATAACGCTGGAGTGATTGATCGAGGCTTTGCAGGGCAGGCAAAGGCGGTCCCTCAAACCTGTATTCGCTGTCATAGTCATCTTCGATAACAAAAGCGCCGGCGCGCGAGGCCCACCTAAGAAGGGCCATCCGCCGCTCCAGCGACATCGTTACCCCCAGCGGGAATTGGTGAGCCGGCGTTACGTAGGCTCCCTTCGCATCCGGACAGATCTTAATTCCGGCGGAAACAGACAGCCCTTCCTCATTCACTGGCACAGCAATCATCCTGGCTCCGACATTGTCGAACGCGATTCTGGCTCCGAAATATCCAGGATCCTCCATCCATATCGGATCGCCCTTTTTCAAGAGCAGCCGTGCCAACAGGTCGAGCGCCTGTTGTATTCCGGAAACGAGGACGATTTGTTCCGCAGTGCATCGCACCCCACGGGACGTGCGCAAATACTCGGCGATTGCATCGCGCAATGGCCGATACCCGCGCCGATCAGACTCTTTCTTTAACCATGACCTGAAATTACGTGCTCGGTCTGCGGCAATACGTCCCCAAACTTCGGAAGGGAATTCGTTGATGGCCGGAGCCCCGATCCGAAAGGGGCGGATCCCCTCAACAAAAGCCAGGTCAATCCAGGGTTGCGGCCGTTTATATGTCGAAATGACGCGACGAATGTATGCCGGTATCGTGGTTGCCTGGCGGGCCGGCCGGGGTGCCTCTACACGATTGACCAATGTACCGAATCCGACACGGGAGGTGACATACCCCTCGGCTTGTAAACGCTCCAGAACGCTGACGACTGTGCCCCGGGAGAGTTCATACTGGCTGGCGAAATCTCTGGACGCCGGCAGTCTGGCGCCTGGCGCGAGCCGGCCGTCAAGAATGGCAGAGCGCAGTTCGCCGTACAGCCAATTGGTCAGGGTCTGATGGCGCGACCGGCTTTTGAGAGTGAGCTCGAACGAGCTGATGGCTTTTGGCATCTCAAATGGTCCAATAGATTGGCGAAAATGGCTCTGTTCGATGAACCAATGCTGCCATACTATCAGTTCTGAAATCGAGAAGCGCATGTATCGTCATTGAGCTCTGGCTTCTCGCTGGAGCGACTGATCATGGAAGATCGACAGATGAAAGTTGGAGTTTGGTTCTATGGCTTGGGCACCGTTCTCACCGGCATTCTGGATATCGCCTGGGGTGCATTCGATGCTTCTCATCAGCCCATCCAGGCTCTGGGTAAAAATCTTCCTGGACAACACATATCTGGCCTACGTCGCGGGCGTCTGGCTGGTCGCAGCGGGTCTTGCAATCTTGTGGCGGCGCAGCGCAAGGATTGGCGCCGCGGCATCCGCCATCGCCTACTTGATTTTTGCGGCATTGTGGCTAGCTCGGTACTATGCCGGAATTCATGCGCTTGGCTGGCGAATCGACGTCATATTAGGCGTCACTTTCGGGCTCGCTCAACAGTTAATGCTGGTCGCTCCGGCAGCAATCGTTTACGCCTCCACCGCCTCACCGGATTCCCTGCTCGCAAAAGAGAGCAGCTATCGCCGCACGTTGGATGCTCGGATTGCCTCCTGTCATCTTCGGCCTATTTCACCTCATCGGCCTTCGCGTCTTCGCGACCATCGTCCCGCACTGGATGTCGTTTGGATATTTTTGGGCGGCGCTGACCGGAATCGCCTTCATCCTGGCAGGATGTGCAATTTGCTCAGGAATAGATGGATGTCCTGGCCCTCAGGCTTCTTGCGTTGATGCTGTTGCTGTTTGACGGTTTTGTAGAAATACCTCCTATTTTTATCCGGCTGCACAATCGAGGCAACATGGGGCGCCGCTGTCTACAATCTGACAGCGATAGGGGCATGCTGGATATTCGCCGAGTTTCTCGCAAGCCGCGCAGATCGAGGACGAATCGGCTCCGCGGGAAATGTCGCCATGTCACGCCCCGATCCGGTGGTTGCATGATTGAGTAACGCGTGGTCGTCGACGAACATCAGGGTTGCCCCCGTCTCGGTTGATGACTTCAAGGCAAAGCGCTTGCCGAAGTGCGAGAAGGCCCCGTCTTCCTGTTGCGAGTGCATCGGCTACCACTCAGAGCAGAGCGAATGTCCGACGCTGCGGGCGAAGTTCACACGCACCTTTTGCGGCGGGGCTGTTTCTGGCTCATCCTTAAGAGCAGGCGGATAGACTGCGCGAGCGGTTCGTCCGGCTCAGGAGGAGACGAGCGAAATGGCTGCGAAGAAGATTCTGTTTCTGGTTGGGGATTTTGCCGAGGACTATGAGGTCATGGTCCCGTTTCAGACGCTGAGCACGGTTGGACATACCGTTCATGCGGTTTGCCCGGAGAAGAAGGCCGGGCAGACCATCAAGACCGCGATCCACGACTTCGAGGGCGACCAGACCTACTCGGAAAAGCCCGGCCACAATTTCACCCTCAATGCCACCTTCGCCGACGTGAAGGAGGACGACTACGACGCGCTAATGATCGCGGGCGGACGCGCTCCGGAGTATCTCCGGCTGAACGAGCGGGTGCTGGAGATTGTGCGCGGCTTCGCGAAGAAGGAGAAGCCGATCGCCGCCATCTGCCATGCGGCGCAGGTGCTGGCCGCGGCGGGTGTGATCAAGGGACGGAAGATCTCGGGCTATGCCGCGTGCGCACCGGAGATTCGTTTGGCCGGAGCGACTTACGTGGAGACGCCTCCCGACGGCGCTTATACCGACGGCAACTTCGTCACCGGCTTCGCATGGCCCGCGCATCCGAGCTGGCTGGCTCAGTTTTTGAAGGTGCTGGGGACGAAGATCGAGCTATAGCTGCGATGGAATCCCACATCTCAAGGGCGAGATGTGGGGCACTCGGAGTGCGATGAATCGTTCAGCTCTGACGCCAACCGCGCGGAACTGCGGGTCCCTCCACTTCGCTGCGCTTCGGTCGGGATGACAACCGGTTCAAGTAGTCCCGGGCTTGGCTCACCGCCCGAAGGCGTAGGTGACCTGGAACATTCCGCTGTCGATGCCAGGGTTGGCGTCGGCGGTGTAGGCGTTTGAGATGTGGTGGTAGCGATACTCGGCGCGGATGGACCTCGTGGCCGAACGATAGAACTCGACGCCCGCGCCGAATTCGAAGGTGAAGTTCCATGAGCCAGCCGTGGCCACGGGAATCGGCTGGGTCGAGAACATATAGCCGGCCAGCGTGGTGAACACCGGCTGGATGCGATGGCGCGGCCGGAAATTCCATTTAAACCCGATGGGCGAGAAGCCTTCGCCGAAGGTCCAGCGGCGGCCGCAGGTGATGGTTTCGGTTTCGCTGTAGGGCGCTCCCTGATCAACGCCTGAATATGTTACCGAATATGGTTTGCAGACCTGCGGCAGGGTGATGTTATCGATGAATATCAGCGGGGGTTCAGTAAACGTAGTGGTTACGTGAAAGACGGGGTCGCTCTCGAGCAGAATGGGACGCAGCTCGGCCATGTACTGCCCATCGACGAAGCGATTGAGGAGCACGCGGCGGCTGTAGGTTCCGCCGAAGTTCAGCAGCTTTCTGTTCTGCGAGACGCCGATCAGGATGTGGCTGGAGTCGTTGGAATATTCGCCGAAGAAGCCGAAGCTGTTGAGGCGGCTGTAATAGGCAGGCTCGAGACTGGTTTGCGAAAGCGCGTTTGCTACCGGCAACAGCAGGGCGAGAAGGGCAAGCGAGCGGGCGCAATGCATGTCGTGGTGAGGGTAGCACAGGCGTGAAAAACGCTTACCGGCAGCTATTTCATTCGCCCGAAGCCAGCTTCTCCCGGGTCAGCGCATTCCACTCCTCGAGTGCGGCGGGGATGGCGGGCGAGACAGCTCCCGGCGCAACCAGGTCGATGATCTGCTGTGGAGGGATATTGCCTTCCGCGCCGCGAAAGAGCCCTTTGACCCAGGCGATGGCGGCAAGGCCGTCCTGGGACTGAAACACCTGCTCCATGTAGAGCCACTTTTCGTCCCAGCAGAGCAGGCGCGTCGCGAGAGTGAACGGCGCGAAGAGCGCCAGCGAGCGGCGGTAGGTAATGGAGATCGAGCCTACCAGCGGCGCCCAGCGATGGCGTATGGCCGGGGTGAGGATGCCGGCGGCGGAGGTGAGATGGATGCGTCCGTAGTCCATGAAGCTGAGATAACGCGCGTTGTTGAGGTGCAGGTTGAAATCGATGTCCTGGGGCCAGACGCGCAGTCGCAGCACGTCCTCGTCGAGAACGCCGATGCGGGGCAGCGAACGAATCCTCTGGCGGATGGCCAGCGCGGGAATGCGCACGAAGCTGTTGAGGTGAGACATGAGCAATTGGCTAAAGGGCGATTGGCTATCGTCAGCTTTAACCCACATCTGAAAATCCAGATGTGGGGCACCCGCATCTTGCTTGGGGTTGAGTTTACAGGGTTGGTCCGCGGAGGCTCTGCCAATCGCTGGTGAGAAAGAGGCGGATGGCGGCGATTCCCCTGGCGCCGGCCTGTAGACATGCCGGCGCATTCCGGGTGGTGATGCCGCCGAGGGCCAGGACCGGCGTATCGGGTGCGGCACGGCAGGCTTCTGCCAGGGCGTCGAGCCCTTGTCCGGGCAATGGTTCTTCGGGAGCGAGGGATTTCTCGTAGACCGGGGCGAAGAGGAGGAGCGAGGCTTGCGCGGAGTTGCGCGCGTCTTCGGCGGAGTGGCAGGAGCGGCTTACGATCGCTCGCCGCCCGGCGCGAGCATAGAGATCCTCGACGGCGGCTGCGGCCGCGGGAGCGGCGCTGCCGGTGAGGTGAACGCCGTCGGCGGCGGCTTGCAGGGCAATCTCAGCGGGCCCATTGAGCAGAATCTTTGTCGCGGTGACGCCCGATTGCTCTTCCCGAACGGCGTCGACGAGAGAGCGCGTGAGGCTCAGCAATTTGCCGGGCGGCAGGTCTTTCTCGCGGATCTGGATGTAGTCGACGCCGCCCCGGGCCCACGTCCGGGCCAGCGCGACGAGCGCGTCGCGGCGCTGATGTTCGCTTTCGGCGAGCAGCCGGCGATCCGTGATGGCGCAGAGAAGCATATCCTGACTATAGAGGTCCTGGCCGGGATGCCGTTCCGATCCGGGACGATTCGAGAAGGCAGAGATTTACCTCATCTGCACAATGCCGGAGTTATGATGTCCGCGTGGTAGGGTCGATACTATGGAGCTTCTTTCCCGCACCTCCGCACCGCAGCCACAGGGCCCGCAAAAGTTTTCGGTCAGGAAAAAACGATTCGAGAGAAACTTGCCGGTAAAAGGCGACAGGAAACCACGCTAAGAACCAGCCTGAAAGCCGGAGCGAGAACGAGAATCGAAGAAGGCTTCACTACAGAGGACACAGAGAGCACGGAGAAAAACCGCAGAGGAGGCATTTCCCCGGTTTGCCGATAGTTCTTAGACGGGTTCTAAGCTTTTAACCAGGCGTGCTTCAGACACGCGCACGGAGAACATGGCTACTTACGATTTGCTGGTGATCGGCTCGGGCCCTTCAGGTCAGCGCGCGGCGGTTTCCGCGGTGAAGAAGGGAAAGCGCGTGGCGCTGGTGGAGATGCGCAGCGTAGTCGGCGGGGCCTGCATCAACACCGGCACCATTCCCAGCAAGACCATGCGCGAAGCGGTGCTGCACCTCTCCGGCTACAACTACCGCTCCATCTATGGCATGAATTACCGCGTGAAAGAGAAGATCACCATGTCCGATCTGGCCTTTCGCGTGCAGCACGTGATCAAGACCGAGATCGATGTGACCGAGGCACAGCTTTCGCGCAACGGCGTGGACGTGGTTACCGGCATCGCCAGCTTTGTGGACACCAATCACGTTCGCGTGGATGGCCTGAACGGTTCGACGGTGCATGAGTCGGAGCGGATCGTGATCGCCGTGGGCACCAAGCCGGCCAACTCGCCCAAGGTTCCGATCAATGGCCGCACCATCATCAACAGCGACCAGATCCTGGAGCTGCAGAACCTGCCCAAGACGCTGATTGTGGTGGGCGGCGGCGTAATCGGCGTCGAGTACACCTGCATGTTCGCCGCCCTCGGCGTACGGGTGACGCTGGTGGAGAAGCGGCCCAAGCTGCTGGAGTTCGCCGACCAGGAGATCGTGGAGGCCCTCAGCTACCACCTGCGCGACAGCCGCGTGACCATGCGCCTGCACGAAGAGGTGGGGAGCGTGGAAGAGCTGGCCGACGGCACGGTAGTGGCGAACCTGGAGAGCAAGAAGCGAATCTCCGGCGACGCCCTGCTCTACGCGGTGGGACGCCAGGGCAACATCGACGAGCTGAACCTGCACGCTGCGGGGATCGAAGCCGATTCGCGCGGACGCATTCCGGTGGACAAGGATTTCCGCACCAAGGTGCCGCACATCTTCGCGGCCGGCGACGTCATCGGCTTTCCCAGTCTGGCTTCGGTCTCGATGGAGCAGGGACGGATCGCGGTGGAGCGCGCCTTCGGCGACGAGGCCGTCCAGTCGAATCCCAGCTTTTACCCTTACGGCATCTACACCATTCCCGAGATTTCCTTTATCGGCAAGACGGAAGAGCAGCTCACCGAGGAGGACGTACCCTACGAGGTCGGCGTCGCCTACTATCGCGAGATTGCCCGCGGCCAGATTCGCGGCGATACGACGGGCCGGCTGAAGCTGATCTTTCACCGCGAAAACCGCCAGATTCTGGGCGTGCATATCATCGGCGAGGGGGCCGCGGAGCTGGTCCACATCGGGCAGGCGGTCATGGCTCTGAATGGGATCGTGGACTATTTCATCGATACCGTGTTCAACTATCCCACTCTGGCCGAATGCTACAAGGCAGCAGCATTTAACGGCGTCAATCGGCTGGCCCGCTTTGGGGAATGACGCGGGATGGCACACAAGGCAAGGATCAGCAGCATGAACGAAAGACGAGCAGTGGAGAAAGGAGCGACGATATGGCAAAAACCGTTGGTGTGACCATGACTGACCGCGTCGTCGCGGGCCTGATCGACAATCACAAGATCACCGGGAATCTGGTGCGCTATCCCGCACCCGTGGCGGGATCGACCGAAACCCAGCCGGACGAGATGGGCGTTCTCATCGACATGCCGGCGGATGCGCTGTGCGAGATGATCTGCGACCAGATTTTAAAGGTTGCCCCAGAAGGAACCGAGGTGGGCGTCGTCGGCGTGGCCATGCCTGGGATCATCCGCAACGGCATTATCGAAGACTCGCCGAATCTTCCCCAGCTCAAGGGGGCGCACGTCGCCGAATCGGTGCGTAACGGGCTGGCGGCACGAAACCTGGACGCGGCGGTGACCATTCTGAACGATGCCGACGCGGGAGCGGCGGGACTGGCGGCGACACGCGGACAGCTGGATCGCCTGGTGCGCGTCTGGACCATCGGCAACGGCATCGGCTTCGGACGCTATCCCTATACCGAAGGCCCATGGGAGGGCGGACACACGGTGGTCACGCTCGACCCCAAGGAGAATTACTGCGGGTGCGGCGGCAAGGGGCACCTGGAAGGCATCATGGGCCACCGCGCCATGCGTCTGCGCTTCCTGGACCTCGAACCGGATGAGATTTTCGCCCAGGCCCGCAAGGGCGACCGGCGCTGCCAGGAGTTCGTTGAGCTGTGGCATCGCGCGCTGGCCGCGGCGACGGCCACGCAGATTCATCTCGAAGGGCCGGGGCGCTTCTACTTTACCGGGCGCGATATTCAGAGGCTTGATCTGCCGCGGCTCAAGGAGCACCTGTACCAGATGGTCAAGATGAGCCCATTGCAGAGCTATACGCTGGAGATCTTGCCGGAAGACCCGACGATTGCCGTGATCGGAGCGGCGGCCGCGGCGGAGTACGTCGCCAAGTGCTAGTTCTCTAACACCCAGGTCAGGAATAGAGATCACGTCATTCTGAGCGCAGCGAAGAATCTCAGCAATGCAGGCGGGCAGCACTGCTGAGATTCTTCCTGCCGCTGGTCGTCAGAATGACGACACATTACGGAAACTCCGATGTGCCTTAGCGCCGGGTGATGGTGCCGATTTCTAGATCGCCGGCCTGGCGAAGCTCCTCGAAGTTCATGTTGGGCGGCAGCTCTGCCGCCAGCTTCTTCGGGATCAAGAGCAGATGAGGCTCCGCCCCGACGAAATCCGCGAGCGGTTTCGAATTGAAGTATCGCGGCGCGCGGCCCGTCTCATCGGGTTTCTGCAGCAGCCAGACCTGCTGCAATCTCATTCCGGTATAGAACAGCGCCGCGGGCAGCTGCATCCAGCCGTTGTCCTGGCAGAGCAGGATGGGTTCGGCTACGTCCTGCCTGGCCTCAGAACGCAGCAGCGGCAGAAAATTTCGATCCTCGTGGACGATGCCGGAAGTCGTGCTTTCGGACGTGACCCGTTCGCGCAGTCCGCGAGTGAGCGCAGCGGCGAGTGCAAAGGACGCAGCCGCAGCGGCTCCTGCTCGCCACCACCGACGCAGGCGCTGACGAGAATCCGTTGATGCGGCGGAAACCCATCGGAAGATGCCGTCGGCAGTGACCAGAGCGATGGCCGGGTACATGGGCACGATGTAGCGGGGAAGCCTCGTCTGGCTGGCGGTGAAGAGCGCGAAGACGACCAGCGCGAAGACAGTGAACTCCCGCAGCTCTCTGCGCCGCAGGCCGCTCCACGCCGCGAAGGGGAAGACGAAGATCCAGGGCGAGGCGAAGGCCAGCAGCACCTCGACAAAGAAGCATGGCGGATTGTTGTGGTGCTCGAGCTGCGATGTGGCGCGGGCCAGTGTCTGCTTACCGAGATATTCTCGGAAAAACGGCATGCCGAACTCGCGGTACATGGCCGCGTGCCAGGGTACGACCAGCGCGAGGAAGAGGAGCAGGCCCAGCAGGAATCGCCGGTTGAAGCAGCGGCTCGGCCAGCGCTCCCAGATCATGAGCACGAGCACCGTCAGCGGAATCACCACCGCCGCCGCACCCTTGGTCATGACCGCGACTGCGAATCCGAACCAGACGAGATACCAGCCCTTGATGTCTCCGCCGTCGGCAAGACCCTGGCGGAGGCACGCGACTCCCCACAGCGAGAGATAGCAGCCCAGGGTCAACAGCGTATCTACCTCGCCCAGGTGGCAGGCGCGGACGAATCCCAGCGTAGTGAGCAGAATGATGGTCGAGGCCCATGCCGCAGCCAGCCCGCGAACGCGAGCCAGCAGTCCGTGGACGAGACCAGTCAGGGCGATGCCCGAGAAGGCCGCGACCGCCCGCGCCCAGAATTCGTTGACTGAAAATAGCCGGAAGCACGCGGCCGTGAGCCACATGTAGAGGGGCGGCTTCTCGAACCACGGCAGAAAATGCCAGCTCAGCGCCAGGGTGCGATGCCCCAGCAGCTCCTTTGCGATCTCGGCATAGATGGCCTCGTCCCAATCGGCGAGCGGCTTGTGGCCAAGCAGCGGCAGCAGCGTGGCCGCGGAAACGAGCAGCGACAGCCCGGCGGAGATAGCAACGCGGCGATCTGTCTGCGGATTTTCGGCCGATCGGTTTTCAGTCATGGATGAGGTCCCGCTCCGTCATCGTAAAACAGAGCGGCCTCGATCCATCGCGGCGCCGCTTTCAGGGCCTGCCGCAGAGAAATCGTTCATGCACGGAGTTTTGTAAACCCACGTCTCAAGTGCGAGGCGCCCGGAACGACACGTCTACCGGTAGCTGCGCTGGTAGGTGCGGGTGATGCGGTCGTGCCAGGTCATGCGGTCGTCGTCGAGGAAGGCCCAGAGAAATCCCAGGCCGAACGGGAGCGCCGAGAGCATGAGCGCGGCCACCCGGCTGCGCATGGTCTGCCGGGTAGGATTCTCATCATCGAAGGTGCAGAGCGCGATCTTGGCGTAACGCATGCCCGGAGTGCCGTCCGCATAGGTAAAGAACAGCCACTGATACAGCGCGAAGAAGGCTACCAGCAGGGCTCCCGCGGCCATGAAAGCCGGCTTGCCGGCGGGCGGATGCGTGGTGCAGGCGGCGAAGACGAGGACGAACAGCATGAAGGCGATGAGCACCAGCGCGAGGTCGACGATGCCGGCCATCAGCCGGTCTTCCATGGGAGCGACGTGGATGGGCAACATCTCCAGTAGCGGAGAGTAGGGCTTGTCCTGATCACGCCTGGTGTCCCGCCGGATGTCCGGGCTGGATTTGCCGGCCGGCTGGCGCCCCAGCGGCCTTTCGGCGCGATCGCTTGCGGCATAATCGTTCGCGGCGGGCCGGGCGTCGAGTTGGATGGAGTGCCATTCCGGGAGAATCTGATCCACGGCTTGCTCCTTGAACATGGCTTCGTGCGAGATGGTTTCAGGCTCGACTTCGAAGATGCGGAGCTGGGCTGCTTCCGATCCGCTCTCCGACTCGCGCAGCGGGCCCTCGGCGATGCGCGGGCGGGCTTTGCGGGTCGCGACCAGCTCTCTGGGAAATTCGATGAGTTTGGCGGGCAGGGGTTGTGCAGCGGCGATGAAAGCATCCTCAAAGGGGTCTTCGATGCCCGTGGGATAGGCTTCAGTGATCCGAGGCCGCGAGGGAGCAGCCTCACGGTTCTGGATCTCACGGGACGGCGCCTGGCGCGACTGGGGCAGCGAGTCGGGATGAACATGATATTGAATACGCGGGGGTTCCGGTTCGTAAGCGGGCGCGGCCTGGGTCTCCATTTCGGGCTCGCTCGATGGAGCGAATTCCCGGTCCATATCGAGACCCGCGCCAAGGCCGGTGAGGATGGCCTGGGCTGCGGTATGGGCCTGCTGCGCGGCGTGGGCCGCTGTCTCCGCCGCACGCGCCGCGTTGACGGCCTCGGCGGCCAGCATCTCGCTATAGGACGGCGCCTTGGCGTAGCGTTCAACCACGCGGGCGGCTACGCGGGCAGCACGCGATTCCTGGCGGGCGGATTCCAGGCCGGGGAGCGACGGCTGCTCGGACCCGGGGCGGTCGCGCCGGGTGCGGTGCGCCATAAGGCGGGCGTTCACTTCCTGCTTCCAGCTGGGCAAGGTATCGAATTCGGCAGTTTGCGGCGAAGTACTCGGCGAAGCGCTCAACTTTAATCCTCGTTTCCTATCGGGGGCGCGGCCTGTTTACGGGCGTCATACGAGACGAAACCCATAAAAAGCGCGTCTGTTGTTTAAGCCAACGTGCGTGAGGGGAAGGAGCAGAGGTCGGTGCAAACATCCGGATACACATCTGGCGTTCATCGGCATGTCTCCAATGTTGGCGAGAGAACGATATTTCGAGCCAGAGCAGCGGCGCTTGCAGGCAAGAGGAACCGGCAGCGAAAGCTTTGCTATCCTTGAGGTGCCCCTTGCGATGACAGTCCGCACTTTTTTGTGTATCACGCTGCTCCTGCTGTGTCACTCGCAGCTTTGGTCGCAGGCATTGACGAAGCAGTTTCCCCCCGCTGTTCCGGCGACCGCGCAGAGCGCATCTCCAGGGCAAACTCAGGCCGGTAAAGACTCGAATAAGGCGGTCACTGCCGCGGATGCTCCCGACGATCCGAGCGTCGACAGCACGATTCCGGAGGCGCATGTCGTTCCGCCCCCGCCGACCGGCATTCCGGTCAAGATCGAAGCCGACAGCCAGACCTACGTGAAGACGGATTCAGCGGGCATCTACACGCTGGTCGGGCACGTGGTGATTCATTACAAGGACTACGTTGTCTCGGCAGATCACGCCACCTACAACCGCGATACCGGCGACGTGGCTGCCGATGGTGATCTACACCTGGATGGCGGCCCCGACGATGCACACTTCATTGCGTCTCACGGGACCATGAATCTCGACGCCCACACCGCGCATTTGTACGACGTTACCGGCACGCTCGGCGTGGAACAAGTACCGCACAACGGGAAACAAGCGCCGCACAAAGGGAAGATGGTTTTCACATCTGCGAATCCGTTTGCCCTTAGCGGCAAAGAGGTCATTCAACTGGGAGAGCAGAACTACCAGGTGATCCAGGGCACCATGACCTCGTGCCGCCTGCCCAATCCCGACTGGCGGCTGGTGGCGCACAACTTTTTCCTCGCCAACAATGTTGCCCGGGGGAAAAACACCCTGTTCGAGCTGCAGGCATTGCCGCTGGTTCACCGGGTTCCGGTCTTTTACCTGCCCTACGTCACGCACCCGGTCAACAACGAGACGCGCACCTCGGGGATCGAGATACCCATCTTCGGCAACGACACGACAAAGGGCCTGATTGTCGGCGAGGAGATTTATTTCGTGCTCGGCCGGAGCGCCGATCTTACGGTGGGAGCGGAGTACTTCTCCAAGCGCGGCTTCTCGCCCATGGGAATGTTTCGCTACAAGGGGCGCGGATACAACTTCGCTACGGCGCGATTCCACGCGCTGCTCGACCGGCTGCCCGGAACCGAGAACCAGGGGGGCGTGGATATTCTGGCCGACTCGCGGCATGACTTCAGCCCTGCAACCCGGGCGGTCACCGATGTCGAATACCTCAGCTCATACACATACCGGCAGGCATTCGAAGAAAATTACGCGATCGCCATCAACTCCGAAGTCAAGTCACAGGTATTTCTAGCGCACTCTCACGACGGGCTGGCGGAAGGCATCAGTTTCAACCGCTACCAGAGCTTCGAGAGCAACGCCAGCTCCTCCACCGGCGAAGAGGAGATCAAGATTTTGCATATACCGTCTCTGGAGTTCGATGGAGTCGACCAATCCCTGGCGGGCACTCCGCTGATGTGGGGCGCCAACGCAACCGCGACCGGACTTTCCCGCAGCGAGCCGGGATTCCAGACTTCGCGGATCGTACCGCGGGTGGATGTCTATCCCCGCCTCACGCTGCCCATCCACTTCGATGGATGGACGCTGCGTCCGGCCGTGGCGGTTCGCGACACGCTGTATGGGCGGAGCCAGAACCCCGGCCCCCTGGGGCAGGTTCCCAGCGAACGCGATGCCAGCCTGAACCGCAAGGATTTTGAAGCCAGCCTGGATTTCCGCCCACCCGCCCTTCAGCGGGACTTTTCCGCGCCCTGGCTCGAACACTTGCTGGGCGGGGATGTCCGTCACACGATTGAGCCCGATGTGCAGTACAAATATGTGACCGGGATCGGTAACTTCGATTCGGTGCTGCGATTCGACACGATCGACGTGGCCAGCAACACAAACGAGCTGGACTACTCCCTGACGCAGCGGCTGTTTTTACGGCCTGCGCACCCCCATCGCTGCACCGGCGACGATGCGCTCGGTCCGGACGAAATGTGCGGCGGGGACGCGGTAGACCGGCTGACCTGGACGGTCGGGCAAAAATACTTCTTCGACAACGACTTCGGAGGAGCGATCACGCCGCGCAGCCGCAACGTCCTGGACACGACGCTGGACTTGAGCGGGGTCGCGTTTCTTTCCCGGCCCCGCGATTATTCTCCGGTGATTTCCCGGCTGCACTATCGGGCGACCGATAATACTGACCTGGAATGGGACATGGACTACGACACCAAGACAGGAAGGCTGGACTCCAGCAACGTTTTCGCCTCCTATCGGTACGGCGATTACGCTTTCACCCTGAGCAACGCTCACCTGCACACATTGAGCGGAGCGACCCCGGCGACCGACAGTACCGCTGCAGGAACCGGCAGCACGACCACATCGACCACCGCTCCGATTACCGATTTCAACCAGATTCGCTTATCCGCGATCTACGGGAGTCCCACGAAACTCGGTCCGAGCGCGGGCATCAACATGGGATACGACTTCACGTTGGATCAGTTGCAGTACAACGGGGTGCAGGCTGCTTATAACTGGAACTGCTGCGGCCTGAGCTTCGAGGTGCGCCGATATTCGCTGGGCAGCGTCCGCGACGATACACAGTATCTGTACAGCTTCACCCTTGCCGGAGTGGGATCGGCGGGCAGTCTGAAACGGGCTGAGCGCGTCTTCTAGGCGCAGATGGTGTGACTTGCCCGTCACTCTGAGCGCAGCGAAGAGATTGAGCGGAAATTAGAGAGCGGCAGCCAGTCTGGGATGGAGACCGGCGTGGTTTGCCTCGTAGAGGCAGAGCAGGCGGCGCAGCATCAGATAGTAGGATGACGCGGCCTGGTGCAGATAGAAGGGGAAGCGAATCGGCTGCCGGTGCAGAGAAGCATCCATCCTGACGCGGAAAAGAGCTCGTTTGAGCATGATGGCATCCTGCCGCATGCGTTCCGCGACAATCGCAGCCTCGACCATGTTCCAGCGGCTGGCATAGGCGGCGAGCGCGATCATGACATCCGCATTCTGCTTCATGCGGCGGAGCCCCTCGGGGCCGCCGAGGAGCGCCCACATATCTCCGGGCTCGATTTTGAGCTGATTTCCCTGCGGGTCGATGTGATCCAGCGCGACCATCTCGAGTCCGCGAAAATGGACCGGCTGAAGCATCTGCAGCAACTCGTCCCATTCCTTATCGCGGAGATGGGAAACACTCTTCATGGACCAGAGAAGAGTAGCTCCAGTCGCGAGGACCGTGCCGCCAGCGACAATGAGGTAGGGAAGGCTCATGGGGATCGTCGCGTACCAGTGCGATTGACCAACTTTTCAACATAGTAGTCGAGCTGCCGCTGCTGTTCAATCAAAATGTTGTGTCTTTCTGCAGAAATCACCCGGCTGGGTTCCTCCTGCCAGAAGATGAATATCCAGTAAATCTGGGCTGCGATGACAGCGAGCGCACTGATATTTGCCAGGCGAACGTACCAGAATGAGTAGCCAAAATAGCTGTGACAGGTCTCGACGACGAAGGCGGTAAAGGCCCAGAATGTCCAACCCTGGGCCAGCCCCATCACGTGATTGCGCCAGGCCAGACCATATTGCCGGGCCGTGATCAGCACGGCGATCGAGACCATGCAGGTAAACATGACGGCGAAAAGATCGCCCTTGATAACCCATGCCCACGACGAGGTTGGGGCGTGAGGACTCGCAGCAAAGGTTAATCCAACAGCCGCGACCAGACTCAACCCACACGCCGTTGCCCAAAAAGACCGGGCGCCGGAGGCCCACTTGCCGAAGGGCTTGAACACCTGTCGTGCGATTTCATATACCACTGCCAATTGCAGGACAAAATCTATGGATTGGCCGCCCCAATAAACGAGTTCGTAGGCTCGAGGGTGCTTAAACGTCAGAAAAAGAATGACGTTCTGGAATGAGTCGAATCCCACCATGGTCGTGAAGAACGGGAAATGCTTGAATCTTCCCTTGCCAACGAGGACGGCAAATAGCGCTGCCTGAGCAGCAAAAGCCGCAATCCAGAGCGCTATTTCTTCCCACGTGGACCCCATGACCTACAGAATGAACCATGCAGCGGTTTTGTGGATAGGCTTTTCTACTACCGCCCAAACTAGCGGGGACTTCCTGCAGGCATGGGCACGGGAGCGGCCATCAGCCCGGCGTACGAAGTAGCGGCAAAGCCGCTGAGGATGGTGGCGGCGAGGACGAGGGTGCGAATGGTCTTGTTCATCGGATTTTCTCCTTAGGTTCCTGGTGCGTTAAGGGTGATCTAGATTGCCGGAAGCTCGATGATGCAGCTCGGCGAGCTAGCGGGGGCTTCCTGCAGGCATGGGCACGGGAGCGGCGATCAGCCCGGCGTACGAAGTAGCGGCAAAGCCGCTGAGGATGGTGGCGGCGAGGACGAGGGTGCGGATGGTCTTGTTCATGGAAATCTCTCCTTGGGTTCCTGGTGCGTTAAGGGTGATCTAGATTGCTGGGAGCTCGATGATGCAGCTCGGCGAGCTAGCGGGGGCTTCCTGCAGGCATGGGCACGGGAGCGGCGATCAGCCCGGCGTACGAAGTAGCGGCAAAGCCGCTGAGGATGGTGGCGGCGAGGACGAGGGTGCGGATGGTCTTGTTCATGGAAATCTCTCCTTGGGTTCCTGGTGCGTTAAGGGTGATCTAGATTGCTGGGAGCATCGATGATGCAGCTCGGCGAGCTAGCGAGGGCTTCCTGCAGGCATGGGCACGGGAGCGGCGATCAGCCCAGCGTACGAAGTAGCGGCAAAGCCGCTGAGGATGGTGGCGGCGAGGACTAGGGTGCGGATGGTCTTGTTCATCGGATTTTCTCCTTAGGTTCCTGGTGCGTTAAGGGTGATCTAGATTGCCGGAAGCTCGATGATGCAGCTCGGCGAGCTAGCGGGGGCTTCCTGCAGGCATGGGCACGGGAGCGGCGATCAGCCCGGCGTACGAAGTAGCGGCAAAGCCGCTGAGGATGGTGGCGGCGAGGACGAGGGTGCGGATGGTCTTGTTCATCGGATTTTCTCCTTGGGTTCCTGGTGCGTTAAGGGTGATCTAGATTGCTGGGAGCATCGATGATGCAGCTCGGCGAGCTAGCGAGGGCTTCCTGCAGGCATGGGCACGGGAGCGGCGATCAGCCCAGCGTACGAAGTAGCGGCAAAGCCGCTGAGGATGGTGGCGGCGAGGACTAGGGTGCGGATGGTCTTGTTCATCGGATTTTCTCCTTGGTTGCTGATGCGTTCATGGTGAGTAGAGCTATTGAGAAGCTTGAGAGGCGGCGCGTCAAACTAGCGGGGAGCACCTAGCGGCACCGGCGCGGATGCACCGCTGAAGCCGATGGCATAAGACGACCCGGCGAAGCCGGTAATGATGGTGCCGTCTAGAATGAGCGTACGGACTACTTTATGCATCAGAACCTCTCCTGTCGGGGATAGCGCGGCCAGCGCTCTGTCAAGCCTAAGCCGTCTTGAGTGCTTAGACAATAAAATGATTCAGGTTAGTTGCGAGTAACTCCTTTTTTTTCAAACTATCCTCGACTACAACTTGTTGTAGTCGCAGTAAGCGTTACGTTTGCGCGCAATCCGAAACCATAGGTACAGTTGCTGGGCAAGATGCGCGGTACTTCGGTTTGGGTGCCTTCTTGTCGAATGAGATAATCGGGATATCCCGAAAGGTGGTTGGCTTGTCCCGTATTCGACTCTCCCTGCTCTGCCTGCTGGCTCTGGCGACGGCCGGATGCAAGGCTCAAACTACCCCGGTTTCCCCTTCCGGCTTCGCCCCGGTTGACGCAAAGACGGCCCGTAAGATCGAAGTGCTTGCGCGTTCGAAGCTCAATGTTCCTACCGAGTACCAGATCAGCGTGGGCCAGCGGACTCCAAGCCAGGTTCCCGGATTCGACACCGTAAAGGTTACATTTTCGCTACCCAACCATCCGGATCACACACAGACACTCACATTTCTTCTGTCAAAGGATGGCAATACGCTGGGAAGGCTTACCGAGTGGGATATCTCGAAGGATCCGGCGAACCTGGTTCCTTACGCCAACCGGCCGGTTCGGGGAAATCCCGACGCCAAGGTGGTCTTGGTCAATTTCGACGATCTGGAATGCCCTTACTGCGCCAAGCTGCACTCCGAGCTTTTTCCCGAGACGATGGACCGCTATAAGGGACTGATCAAAATCGTCTACCGCGATCTGCCGCTGGCGGAGATCCATCCCTGGGCCATGCACGCGGCGGTAAACGCCAATTGCCTGGCGGCGCAGAGCGCTCAGGCTTATTGGAGCTACGTGGACTACCTGCACGTTCACGGCGAGGATGTAACCGGACCCGACCGTAACCTGGAGAAGGCGAAGGCCATGCTGGACAAGCTGGCCAATCAGCAGGGCACAAAAGATGGATTGAATGCCGCCACGCTGAGCGCATGCATTGCCAAGCAGGACGAAAGCGCGGTGCGCGCCGAGGTCAAGCAGGCTGACACCCTGGGGATCGACCAGACTCCCACGCTCTTCGTGAACGGCGAAGAGATGCAGGGAGCGCTGGATACGACGACGCTGTGGACGATTATCGACCGCGCGCTGGTTTCCGAAGGCATCACGCCTCCGCCGATGCCCGAGACGCCGAAGACTGATCCATCGAAGACTGCACCCGCGCCGGGTCGATGACGATCTCCACTGCCGAACGACCATAGCCGCCCAAGTACGGGGGCGGCCTGTCGTGCCGGTTGGCTGGCTTTCGATTATGCTGGAAGGGTCGCTCTTCATCCGCCGGGGCTGGCGTGTGGACCTCGGCCGAGTGTTGGCAAGCGCTGCCTGCCGCACTCCCTGCCACGCTCAAGGAGATAACTGTTTGCCATCGAGATTCGTTGCTAGCTGCACCACTCTTTCCCCTTTTTCCCCGCGCAAGGCCGAGAAGAAGCATGCTTCCCAAAAGCGCGCCGCGGTGCTGGCACTGGCTGCGGCCTGCCTGATTGCGGGCTGCCAGCGCAGCCATAGTCCAGACACGCTGGCGATGGTGAATGGCAAGCCCATTCTGCGCTCCGACGTGGAGACGCGCTACCAGGACACTCTGGGACAGTCGAACCAGCACCCTTCGCGCGAACAGGCGGACATCATCCGGCTGAACGTGGTGCGCGACCTGATCGACGAAGAGATCCTGATGCAGCGCGCGGCCAAGCTGAACCTGGTGGCGACCGATGAAGAGGTGGAGAGCAAGGTCAACGAGTTCAAGGCACCCTTCACTCAGGAAGAGTTCAACAAGCGCCTGCAGGACCGTCACCTTACGCTGGACGACCTGAAGCGCGAGATTCGCCGCGGCAAGACCGAGGAGAAACTCTTCAACAAAGAGATCAACTCCAAGATCAACATCACCGACACCGATATCGCGAACTACTACAACGCGCACAAGGCGGAGTTCAACCTGATCGAGCCGCAGTATCACCTGGCGCAGATTGTCGTGACCTCAGTGGCGGCGCCCGCGCAGCAGGCCGGCAATCTGCAGAACAGCAAGGCGGCCAACGACGCGGACGCCAAGAAGAAGATCGAGACGTTGCACAACCGGATCGAGAGCGGCGAAGACTTCGGCATGCTGGCCGCGAACTTTTCTGAGCGGCCGGACAATGCGCAGAGCGGCGGCGACATGGGCTTCGTATCCGAGTCGCAGCTTCACGGCGAACCCGAGGTCTACGCAGCCGTCAGCAAGTTGAAGCCGGGACAGGTGACCGACGTTCTTCCTCTTTATGAGGGAACGCCGGGCGGCAAGAAGCCGGTGGGCTATGCCATCTACAAGCTCATCGACAAGCAGGGCGCAGGACAGCGCGACCTGAGCGATCCGCGGGTACAGCAGGCCATCCGCACACAGCTTCGCGACGCGCGCTCGCAGCTCCTGAAGAACGCATACATCGAGATGCTGCGCGACCAGGCGCACGTCGAGAATTACTTCGCGGAAGAGATCTTCAAGAACGGCGCCCAGTAGAATCCGCGCGGAAGGTACTGACGATGATTCGTTACGGCTTACTTGGATTCGGCCATCACGCGGCCAAGCGGTTGATGCAGGGCTTTGCCGAGGCCGATGATTCGCGGCTGGTGGGAATGTGGCGACGCAACGGCGAGAAGGCCGAAGCCAATGCGCGCGAATTTTCCATTCCCGAAGTCTTTGCGACGCCGGAGGCTCTCTGCGCCTCGCCGAATGTCGACGCTGTCTTCATCGTTTCTCCGGACGCTCTGCACCTTCCCGATGTGCTGATGGCCGCGAAGCACGGCAAGGCCGTGCTTTGCGAGAAGCCGCTGGGCATGAACATGAGCGAAGTGGAAGAGATGCTGCGGGCAGCCAAGGCCGCGAATGTGCTACTGGGCGTGGCCCAGAATATGCGCTACTACCGCAGCCTGGCGCTGATTCGCCAATGGATTGCCGAGGGGCGCATCGGGAAGCCGGTGCTGGCGCATTCGCAGTTTGCATATTCGGCCGAGAAAAGTCCGCGGGAGTGGATCTACGATCCGGCGCTCGCCTGTGGCGGCCCGATCGGCGATGTCGGCGTGCATTGCGTGGATGCGCTGCGCTTCGTTATGCAGACAGATGTGACGGCGGTGAGCACTGTTGCGCATGCCGATGCTGAGTCTGGTGCGGTGGAGTCGTTCGCAGCGCTGGCCCTGGCCTTCGCTTCAGGCGCTGCGGGAGCAGTCACCGTGACGACGCGCTCGGAGTACCGCACCGTGGTCGATGTCACCGGCGAGACGGGCGTTATCCTCTGCGAGAACGGGCTGACGGTGGATCATCCCGTCGATGTTGTCCTGCGCCGGGGGAAGGACGTGGTGGAGAGCGTGCGCGTTTCGAACGCCGATGCCTACGGCCGCATGCTGGATGGCTTTTCGCAGTGGGTGGAAGGGCGCGGCACATTCTTCGCGCCCGCCAGCGACGGCCTGCACAACCAGCGCGTGCTCGATGCAGCCTATGCCAGCTGGCGGTCCGGCGTGCGGGAGCAAATCAAAACAGAATAGATGTAGAGTTGGACGTCATTCTCACGACCAACGGAAGAGCCTGCCCTGAGCGAGGCCGAAGGAAAGAATCTCGGCCGTGCGCCTGCGCCCCGCATCGCTGAGATTCTTCGCTTCGCTCAGAATGACGGAGCTTTGTAGCACCAGTGCTTTGGCGATGGGAGCTGGGACGGCAGAGCGCCGTGCTCAGTCGATGACTGCGAGAACTTCCCCGGCGGTTACCGTGTCGCCCGGGGCGACGCGAAATTCGGCCACCTTGCCTGCCTTTGGCGATTTCAGCTCGTTTTGCATCTTCATGGCCTCGATCACGACCACTCCCTGATTGGCCTCAACGGTGTCTCCCGGCTGCGCCAGGAGGCGCACCACGCGTCCTGGCATAGAGGCTTTGATCGGCTTAGGCCCATCGTGTCCCTGGGCGTGGGAACGACGCGCTTTCAGGGATCGCGGATCTTCGATGCGGTAGGGATGACGCTGGCCGGCGATGTAGACGGCCGGCTCGTCGGGGTCGTCTTCCAACACAATCCGGTAGGCACGGCCCTCGATAAGCAGCGAGAGCACTCCGGGGCGCAGCAGCCGCGCTTCGAATTCGAATGGCTGGCCATCGAGCGTGGCGCGGTATTGATGAATAGCGTCGCCGGGCTCAAGCTCGACGGTTCTCATGCGCCCGGCAATTTCAAGTTGAAGCTTCATCCGCGAAGGCCCTCGCGGCGCGAGGCCGACTTCCATGCGCTGGATGGCGCTTGATCGATCTGAGTAGATCGGCCTGCGCCGCGGCGATGCTCAAAAACAGCGGCGGCCAGGGCAGCGATATCTCCGATGCCTTCGCGATTCGGAGCGCCTGCCTCAGCCCGGGGGCTGGTCCGGTCCGCGGACAGCAGGCGATCGAGGTAACTGGTGTCGATGCTGGCGCTGCGAAACCCTGCGTCGTTCAGGATGCGCCGGAAGAGGCCGAGGTTCGTCCGGATACCGCCGATCACGTATTCATCGATGGCGCGCAACAGGCGGGCTATGGCGAGCTCGCGGGTGGGCGCGTAGGAGATGAGCTTGGAGAGCATGGGGTCGTAGTCCATAGGCACCACCCAGCCCTCATAAATGCCACTGTCTTCGCGGATGCCGGGACCTCCGGGCTGCAGCAGGCGGGTGATGAGGCCGGGCGAGGGGAAGAATCCGTTGTCGGGATCCTCGGCGTACACGCGACACTCGATGGCGTGGCCTCGAAGTTGAACCTCCTCCTGGGTGAAGGGGAGGGGCTCGCCTTGCGCGACGCGTATCTGCAGGTGCACGAGATCGAGCCCGGTGACCAGCTCGGTGACCGGATGCTCGACCTGCAGGCGGGTGTTCACTTCGAGGAAATAGAAGTTCTGCGCCTCGTCGAGAAGGAATTCGACGGTGCCGGCGTTGGTATAGCCCGCGGCCTGCGCCAGGCGCACGGCGGCCTCGCCCATGCGGCGGCGCAGATCGGGGCCAACCACGGCCGAGGGAGCCTCTTCGATAACCTTCTGATGGCGTCGCTGCACCGAACACTCGCGCTCACCCAGGTGGACGCAATGCCCGTGCTCGTCGGCGAGCAGCTGAATCTCGATATGACGGGGGCGCTCGATGAGCTTTTCGAGATAGACCTCATTCGACCCGAAGGCGCGTTCGGCTTCGCTCTGCGCCCCTTCGAACGCGGACTTGAGGTCTTCTCTGCGGGTGACGGCGCGCATCCCCTTGCCTCCGCCGCCGGCAGCGGCCTTGAGCATGACCGGATAGCCGATCTCGCCGGCCACAGCGTAGCCTTCTTCGATCGAGGCCAGGCCTTTGGTCGAGCCGGGTACACGCGGCATCGCAGCCCGATCCGCGGCCTGGCGTGCCCGGGTCTTCGACCCTAGAACTCGCATTGCTTTCGAGGGCGGACCGATGAACTTGATCGCGGACTGCTCGCACGCCTCGACGAAGCCGGCATTCTCGGAGAGAAATCCATAGCCGGGATGAATCGCCTGGGCGCCGGCTCGGTGGGCGATGTCGAGGATCAGGTCGCCGCGAAGGTAGGATTCCGTCGCAGGCGACGGACCAAGGCGGTAGGCCTCGTCCGCTTCGAGAACGTGGAGTGCGGCCCGGTCCGCGTCGGAGTAGACAGCGACGGTCGCGATCCCCAACTCACGGCAGGCTCGCTGGATGCGCAATGCTATTTCGCCGCGGTTAGCGATGAGAATTTTTTGAAACATCAGTCGAGGTTGAGCAGCAAGAGGCAATTCTAGTGCAAAAGCGGAGGTGGTGGTTAGGTGCCCTCATTCTTCCTCGTGCTGGTCAGAATGACGGCGTCCTAAGGAAGCTCTGGTGCTGACAAAACAAAAGCCCCCGGGCTTACCGGGGGCTTTTGAGTATTTCCTGAACTACTGCATCACAACGCCTTGCGTCTGGCTGTTCTTCTTTTCTTCATTCGCCTTGCGTGTGTTCATCGCCTTTTCGCGCCACTGATCGACCAGGGCCATATCCGCCTTGCGAGCGGCATCGTCACCGCACTCCAGGTCGGCCTTACGGCGATATGTCAGCTGCATGTAAGCCATGGCATCGTCGTAAGAGGGGCGAATATCGACGGCTTTGTGGAGATAGTCGAGGCCCTCGTTGACCAGCGGGCCGTTCTCCTGCGCCAGGTCCTGGCAGGCCTTCTTCGGCATCTTGGGGTTGCCCTGACCGTCGTCCTGCATACCGACTTCCTGCAGGGCCTTCACGGCGTTCCGGTAGGCCAGACGCCAGTCGATGCTGCCGATCGTGTACGCCGCTTCCGCGTCCTGAGGATCGATCTCCAGCACCTTCTTCTGCCAATCTTTGGCCTCTTCGTACTTGTCGATATTGAAATAGATGCTGGCGATGCCCTTCAGAGAATTGACGTTCTTGGGATCCTCGGAAAGAACCTGCTGAAAGTTCTGGATGGCCAGGTTGGCATTCTTGAGATTGTCAGCGGTCGTGAGGTCAGGAACGACCTGCTGAGCATAAGCGGTGGCAAGATAGGCGCGAGCCATAGGCAGCGTGGGGTCGTCGTTGACAGCCTGCTGGAAGTGGTTGATGGCTTCTTCGAACTTAGCGCTCTTGTAAGCCTGAACTCCCTTGTTCAACTGATCGCGGGCCTTGAGCTTTTGGCACCCGGTCATTGAGACCAGCAACGAAAGGGTTGCTGCGGTCATCACCGGAAAACGTGCAAGTCGATTCATTCTGTATCTCGTCTCCTTCGATTGCCGGGCGGGCCCTGGCAATGGGATGCTTCAAGGTCGCGAAAAGGAGAAAACTCCTCGCGCTGCTGATTGTAATTCGTTTGCGCCATTAGGCAAGGGCATAAGGGACAAACTGCGGTCGGTTGCGGAGCACATCATCCCGGGAAGAGGAACAACATGGCTCCGAAAGCTGGGAAAGCGGGCCTTATTGGCCCGCTTCAATCTTGGGAGTGATCAAGCCGATGGTAGTAACACCCACGCCCTTGGCGATGTCAATCACCTCGGCAACCGAGGAGAAATTGAGATTGGGATCGCCCTTGACGAACAAAACCTTCTCAGCGCGGATGGAGTAGATGGCATCGAGCCGGGTGCGCAACTGGTTCTTGGCTATCGAGTCCGTATTGATCTTGTAGGTCGGAATGCCGTTTGCGCCGCTGTCGATCTCGAGCTGCACCGTAAGATCATTTGGCTTCTGCTGCTGAGGATTCTTCGGGGGCTGCGGCACCTGAGCATCCAGGCCGTGCGGTGTGACCGGCACGATGACCATGAAGATGATCAGCAACACCAGCAGCACGTCGATCATCGGCGTTACGTTGATGTCTGAATTGAGGGCACCCGGTCCCGCACCACTTCCCATTCCCATACGTCAATTCCTCATTTCCCAAAAAGCTGAGACGCAAATCCTATCACTTTGATTACTGGTTGCTCACCGGTGCAGTGTTGAGGGCGGTTGCCTGATCGGTAAGCAGGCCGACCTGGTCGACGCCCGCGGTGCGGACAGCGTCGATGGCATCCTCAACGGTGCCGTAGTGAGCGCGCTCGTCGGAGCGGAAATAGACTGTCTTATTCGTCTTGTTTTGCAGCAGGTCGCCGACTTTGGAACCGAGGTCGGCCAGTGTGGTCTGATTTTGTCCCAGATAGATCTTGCTGTCACGGGTGATGGCTACGGTGACAGCGTCTTCCTTGCTGGCGTCGTCCATGGCTTCCGCGTTCGTAGACTTGGCCAGCGTGACGTTGACTCTATTGGTCAGCATGGGCGTGATGACCATGAAGATGATCAGCAACACCAGCATGACGTCCACCATGGGGGTGACGTTGATGTTGGAGTTTACCTTCTTGCCTTCGTCTCTTTTTACGATTGCCATTCTTTACTCCCTGGCTTGTCATTCGCCGGCAGGCGCTGGCGCCGGCTTGCCTTCCCCACTTCAGTTCTTACCTCAGGCGAAAATTGGGCGCCGGAAGCGGACCCGGACACTGTATCTGTGTCCGCTCCCGGCGTGTGATTCCCGTTTTCTTCCCTGTCTTGAGTGCAGAGCGAATTAGCGGCGGCCGCTCTGCTTGATGAAGTAGTCGATCAGTTCGCTCGAGGAGTTGTCCATCTCGACGTCAAACGCTTCAACCTTGTTGGTGAAGTAGTTGAAAGTCATAACGGCGGGGATGGCGACAAGCAGGCCGAAGGCGGTGGTGACCAGGGCTTCAGAGATACCGCTGGCGACGGCGCCGATACCTGGCGTCTTCTGCGTGGCGATTTCCTGGAAGGCCTTCAAAATACCGGCGACCGTTCCGAAGAGTCCGACGAACGGCGCGGTGGAACCGATGGTGGCGAGACCGCCCAGGCCGCGCTTCAGCTTGGCGTGGACAATGGCCTCAGACCGCTCCAGAGCGCGCTTGGACGATTCGATCTGCTCGGCGGTGATTGCGCCGCCGCTGCCGTAGTTGCGGAACTCCTGCAGACCGGCCGTAACCACTTCGGCAAGGTGCGACTTCTTGTTGCGGTCGGCAACCTTGATGGCCTCATCCAGCTTACCCTCTTTCAGAGCGCCGGCCACGCGGGGAGCGAACTCGCGCGACTGCTTGCGGGCTGCCGCGAAGTACAGATAGCGGTCGATGATGACAGCCAGCGACCAGATGGACATGATGAAGAGCACGAACACAACGCCGCGCGCCAACCATCCCATGTTGTTCCAGAGATCGATGGGGCTGAATCCGACCGCTTGCTGATCCTGAAAGAGACCCAAAGCTGCCGGGTGAGCTACAAGTTGATTGAGATGAGCGAGAATCACTGAATCTTTCCTCCTAGGGAGTAACTACTGGAATCACAAAGGTATTAGCGGCTGCGGATTGCTTTCCCGGGGCTTCCGGATCGGCAAGGTTCCGGAGATCAACCACCGAGGGTAAAGATTACGTTGACCTGGGTCTCCACCTCTACCGGCTCGCCGTTGAGCAGATAGGGCTTATAACGCCAGGTTTTCACCGCTTCCACAGCAGCCTGTTGGAGCATAGGCGGCCCGCTGATGACGCGGAGATCCTGGATGGTGCCGGATTTTGAGATGGTTGCCTGGAGCACAACCGTTCCCTGAATTCTGGCAGCCTTGGCGATTGCCGGGTACTGCGGGTTGACCCCGCCCAACTTGTTGCCAGCGATGACTCCGGCGGATACAGCAATCTTCTTCGGAGCCGCAGCCTTGACCATCGGAGCTCCCGTTCCGATGCCGCCGAGGATGCCGCCCATCACGCCGCCGGCGCTGCCGCCGGCCATGCCGTCCATGCCGGCAACGCCACCCATGCTGGGCGGAGGCGCAGCTTCCTGCTTCACCATGTTGACGGTCTTGGGGATTCTAGTCGGGGCCTGAAGCTGGTTGTTCAGCATCTCTGAAACTACTTTTATCGGATGCGGTGGAGCGGGCGGGGGTGGCGGCGGGGGTGGGGGTGGCGGCGGCGGTGCGACAAGCAGCGTCGTCATCGCGGTCTTGGGCAGGGCTTCCGTGTAAATCAGCGGAATGAGAATGAGGGCCGCGATAATCGAACCGTTAAGCAGGATACCCACAAACGTGTAGTACTTGCTCTTGGTCTTGAGCTTTCCGCCGGACTCCACTAGAGAATCTTCAAACATGGCCTACCTCGATCTTGCGAAACGTTGTTACCACCTATAGACACCGAACCGGTATGGTTTTGTTCCCGGAATATTTTCGCTGCGCGCCGAAGGGAAAAAAGGCGGGTTCTCGTTCTATAACACAAACTCTGCGATTCGCGAAACCCCGGATTCTAAGCTTTTGCTTTCCTCGCCGCGGGCAATGCTGCGGACTTGCCGCGGCCCGAACGCCAATCCTGATAGGCGACCAGCATGGGAGCGGCAACGGCGATGGATGAATAGGTTCCGATCAAGATACCAATAACCAGTGCAAACGAAAAGCCTCGCAATACCTCTCCGCCAAAGACAAAGAGCGAGAGCACGGTGAGGAAGGTCAGTCCCGAGGTCAGCACCGTTCGGCTCAGGGTCTGGTTGATGCTGCGATTCACCACGGCTGCAAGCGGCTCACGGCGGCTCATACGCAGGTTTTCGCGGATGCGGTCGAAGACCACGATGGTGTCGTTCATCGAATAGCCGACCAGGGTGAGAATGGCGGCGATGACGGTAAGCGAGACTTCCTGATTCGAGAGCGAGAAGGCGCCGACGGTAATCAGTGTGTCATGGAAGACCGCGACCACAGCGGCGACGCCGTAGATCAGCTCGAAGCGGAACCAGAGATAGACCAGCATCCCGGCGAGCGAATACAAGGTGGCAAGCAACGCCTGCTTACGCAACTGCGCGCCTACCTGGGGGCCGACAATTTCCACGTTGCGGATGGTGAAACCGGAGAGATAGGTATCCTGCTTGAGCTCATTGACTACCGCCGGAGTCGCTATGCCGGAAGGGCTATCGATCGAAGACAACAGGCCACCATGCTGGTTGTCTTTGAAGTTCAGGATCGCGTCTGCCTGCTGGGTATAGTGCTGGCTCGCTGCGTCGTTGGCCCCGAGATGTTCAGGGTCTTTCTGCGCCAGCCACGCGGCGAGCGTGCCGCGTCCCGCATTATCCAGATCGAGCTTGCCTTGATTCGAGGGACCTGTCGTCGAATAGCTGTTGGTCAGCGCGCTGAGAATGGCGGCGCGTCCCTGGTCGAGCGCGGCTTCGCTGGTCTGCGACTGGCCCAGCGTAATGATGACCTCATTGCTGGCGGTGCCGACGTTAATGGCCTGGATGCGCGGGTCCTTGATCCCCGCCTTGTTCGCCGCCTGGCGAATGCGATCGAGGTTCGGGGTCTGGTCGAACTTGACGCGAACCACGGTGCCGCCCCTGAAATCAACGTCCAGAGGCAGACCATGCCAGAAAAACAGCGAGAGTAAACCAGACACGCTGAAGATCAGCGAGAATCCGAGGAAGTACCATTTCTTCCCCAGCCAATCGATCTTTACTTCACCAAACAGTTCCACGAAAGCATTCCTCATTCAGCTAAGAAACGGATGGCTAAGGAGCGGGCGGCTAAAAAGCGGTTAGCTTAAAACCGGCCAGCTGCGATGCGGCTCGCGCCGTTCCTTCCCATCCTGCTTCCTTGCCATTTCTCAACACCCTAACAACCCACAACCTACTTTGATCCCGGCCGCCATCATGCTCCGCGGTTCTTGTCGTACGCTAACCGCTTCTTAGCTGCCGCTGTTCCGCTGTCCTTAGATCGAGAGCGCCTCTCCGCGCTGCTTGCGGTTCAGGTTCGCTTCGAAAATCACGCGCGAAACGAAGACCGCGGTAAAGAGGTTCGCAAACAGACCGAAGGACAGTGTTACGGCAAAGCCTCGCACCGGTCCGGTGCCGAAGATGAACAGAATGGCCGCCGAAACGATCGTCGTTACGTGCGTATCCAGAATTGTCGTCCACGCATGTGCGAAGCCCTGATCGACGGCGGCCGCCGGTGACTTGCCGGCGCGCAGCTCTTCGCGGATTCTCTCGAAAATCAGCACATTCGAATCGACGCCCATACCAATGGTGAGAATGACGCCGGCGATGCCGGGCAGCGTCAGCACCGAGCTGGTAAAGCCCATAAAGCCCAGCAGGATAACCAGGTTCAGGAACAGCGCGATGTCGGCGTTGATGCCCGCGCCGCGGTAGTAGATGAGCATGAAGATCATCACCGCCAGCATGCCCACGATCGAGGCCATGACGCCCTGATGGATGGAGTCGGCGCCGAGCGACGGACCGACCGTGCTCTCCTGCAGGTAGTGCAGCGAGGCAGGCAGCGAGCCGGTGTTCAGCAGCATGGCGAGATCATTCGCCTGCTGGTTGCTCATGTTGCCGCCGCCGATGTTGCCCTGGTCGCGGATCTGGTCCTTGATGACCGCGACCTCTTGAACTTTGTTATCGAGGAGGACGGCCAGATACTTGCCCTTATTCGCGCCGGTGAAGTCGGCAAAATGGTCGCCCGCAGCGGTGGTGAGGTAGAAGTCGACCTCGGGCTCATTGGTGTTGGGATTCTGGCTTACACGCGCGCTGCGAATGTCGGTTCCACCAACTTCCGCGGCACGTTTCAGCTGATACCACTGAGTGCTGCCGGACTGTGACACCCCCGGCTTGGTGGGTACGAGGATCGAATCGAGGGGCACGGTGCCGCCGAGCTGCTGCATCGCGTCCTGCTCGCTGGTATAGGGACCGCCGAGGACGGCATGAATCTCGAGGCGCGCTGTGGACTGGATCACGTCCTTGACGCGGCCCTCGTCATCGATGCCCGGCAGCTCGACCAGAATCTGGTCGCTGCCCAGGTTGTACGGCTCGACGATCGGCTCGGTAACACCCAGAGAATCGACGCGGGTGCGGATCACCTCAATGGCCTGGTCGAGGGCGTTCTTCTTGAGGTCGGCCACGGCGCTGGCCTTCATGGTCAGCGTCCAGGAGTTGTTCACGCCGGAGGCGACATCATATTGGGTGCCGTATTTGGAGTCGAGAAGGCTGCGCAGATCGCTGCTTTTGTCGAGCGGCGCGCCGTTGATTTCAATGGCGTCGGGACGGCTGGGATCGGAGGCGACCGAGCCCACGGTGATGCCGTTGGCCTGCAGATCCTGCTGGATGTGGGCGGCATCGCTGTCTCGCGCCGTACCGACCGCCTCGTCGACCATCACCTGCAGAATGAGGTGTGTTCCGCCTTTGAGGTCGAGGCCGAGATGAATGCGGCTGAGGATCGAGGCTTTGAGGGCCGAGCCGCTGAATCCGCCGGGAAGGCCGATGATGCCGAACACAAAGACGATGACGACGGCGAAGATCAGAATGGTTTTGCTGGTGAGATTATTACGCATGGGACTCGTATGGGATGGAGATACTGGTGCGCGACATCATTAGTTTCGTGGTCACGATTTAGCCACGTCCTCAGTGGTTACGGATGCGATCGCGCTCTTGACCACTTCAATCTTGATGTTGTCGGGTGGAATCCGCAGCTGAATCGCGTCTTCCTTGATGGAGAGAATGGTTCCCCGGATGCCGCCGGTGGTGGTGACCTTGTCCCCGGGCTTGAGGCTGCTCAGCATCTGCTGCCAGGTCTGCTGCTTCTTCTGGTTGGGGCGGATCAATAGGAGATAAAAAACGCCGATGATCAGGACGAAAGGCAAAAACTGGATCACGCCAGCGGGAATCGGGAGTGCCAGAAGAATAGTTGACGTCAACACACAATCCTTTTCGGTGGAGCAGCCGGAAAGACTGCCCTACACCCTTGCAAAATCGAAGATTTGAGGGAAGGCCCCGGGCTAAGAGGGAAATCTTTTGCCGAAGGGCTTTGAACAGCGCGCGCTGCTTCCTTCTACCGCTAAATGCATTGGCCGCCTACCGGGCTCTCACGCTGCGCGGTTAACGCGCAAATTTCGCAAAGATGCCAGAGGGGCGCCTAGCTTTTAAGCATCGCGTACAGGATAGGCGCTGTCAAGGCGGAACGGCGAGCCAATGCCGCCTGGAAGGCGGGTTCTCCCGGCGATACCACCCCAACGACCGGCTCATTGAATTGGAATCGCCGAACGGCCACGCGATTGTTTTTCTGTGGGAACTCCGGTGGCTCCGTGCGATTATGGTTTGCTTCCCGGGGGAAGCGGCGGGGACTCAAGCCTTGATGAATGAGACAGGGAGTGGAACGGGGGCCGAAAATCCGGTGGCCAGTTTCTCGGAATATGGACCGAAGCTGGGTGAGCTGTACACGCGCTTCCGCTACAACAAGCTCATTGCCCATAAGCTTATGGGACGCGCGTTGCGGATCGAGAAGGCCGTGCGCTGGTCGGTCTTCGTGCTTCTGGCTATCTCCTTGTTCACAGGTATTTTTCCAGGCTTGAACACGGGAGTGATGAACCGCGTGTGGGGGAGTGTTACAGCGGCCGCTACCTTGTTGACGCTTTACTCTCTTACTGTTGGAAGCGGGGAAAAACAATTCAGATGGTTCCGCTTCGCGGCTCAGTTTCAGACCTGCGCCAGCGAAGTCGAATTTTTCTCCCTGTACGTGAAGCAAGGCAGGATTTTCGAGAAGGAACTGGCGGAACGATGGAGTTCCTTCAGCACATCCCTGAATCAATTGTTAGAAAATGCCGGTCCTGAATTTACGGATTTCGAGTCCAAGCATCGGCTCCTCTTGACCAAGGAACTTGAACAGATGCAGCTGCGGGAAGTGCGATAGGTCCTTCGGCCGTCGAAAGCCGATCAAAAACGGGGTTATCATCATTGAAGGAGGGTTTTCATGACACACTCTAAAGTCGTCCCGCTCGAGCCGCTCTCAGGCCCTGTGCCGGATCGCCCGATTCCCCTTCCTCCAGGTTGGCCGCGCCCCAAAGCCTGCTAACGGCCTGCCGCGGAGAAATCGTTACCAATGGGAGCTTTTCCAGGGACTGCCTCCAAAGCGAGACTAGAGCGCCCGTTTGCGTGACAGCGACAACCAACCCCGTGCCACAACCCACTTGAACAGGCGACGCAAGTCGACTGGAGCTTAAGCCTCCAGTCGCTGCCGCACTTTTCGCATCGTGTCCAGATAAAACGCCAGGTTGTGCAGCGTATTCAGCACGGCGGAAAGCGGCTCCTGCGCGGTCATCAGATGCCGCAAGTAGGCTCGTGTATAGCGGCGGCAGACCGGACAGGAGCACTCCGGATCGGGCGGGCCCTGATCCTCGGCGAATTTCCTGCTTTTTATATTCAGCCGGCCTTCGGAGGTGAAGAGCAGACCGTGGCGGGCGGCGCGGGTGGGCAACACACAATCCATCATATCCACGCCCATGTTGGCGTACTCGACGATCTCGTCGGGATAGCCTACGCCCATCACATAGCGGGGTTTATCGGCAGGCAGATAAGGCAGCGTCTCGGCGATGATCTCGCGGGTCAGCTCGCGCGGCTCGCCTACGCTGAGGCCGCCGATGGCGTAGCCGGGAAAGTCCATCTCCACCAGCCGCTCGGCAGACTCACGGCGGAGATCCTTATACATCCCACCCTGCACGATGCCGAAGAGGTTCGGGGTCTTGCCGGCGAAGCCATCATCCCCGGCATTCCGTTCCCAGGGCCGCTCATGCTTGTGCGCATCGAAGTGCTGCTTGCTGCGCTCTGCCCAGCGCAGGGTTATATCGAGCGAGCCACGGGCACGGGCGTAGTCGGCGGGATACTCGGTGCATTCGTCGAAGGCCATGCAGATATCCGCCCCCAGGGCGATCTGCACATCCATGGAATGCTCGGGCGAGAAGAAGTGGCTGGAGCCATCAAGATGCGAGCGGAAGTGCACGCCCTCCTCGGTGACCTTGCGCAGCTCATTGAGGCTGAAGACCTGAAATCCGCCGGAATCGGTGAGGATGGCGCGGGGCCAGCTCATGAAGCGGTGCAAGCCACCCATGCGCCGGATGAGCTCGTGGCCGGGGCGCAGATACAGGTGGTAGGTGTTTCCGAGGATGATGCGGGCGTCGAGCTCCTCCAATAGGTGTTGGGGAACCGCCTTGACCGAGGCTACGGTGCCGACCGGCATGAAGACCGGGGTTTCGACTGCGGCGTGAGGTAGCGTCATGGTCGCGCGGCGCGCTTTTCCGCTTGTTTTCAGGATGTTGAAGTCGAGAGACACTCAGGTGATTGTAGCCGCTGGCCGCGCTCGCGAAAGGACACGAAATCCGCAGGCCGCCCCGCTGTAGACTGCTTGAAACCACTAGGGAAGTTTTTTGATGCCTCAAGTTTCTACTGCTTCACCTGTCGTACATCCAGGCCGCATTGAAGTGATTACCGGACCCATGTTTTCGGGCAAATCGGAGGAGCTGATCCGCCGGCTGAAGCGGGCCCGGATCGCCAAACAGCGGGTGATCTGCTTCAAGCCCGACCTCGATGTCCGCTATCACCGGACGGCGATCGCCTCGCACAGCGCGCAGACCCTCGATGCCGTTACTGTTGCCACTGTCGAAGACCTGAAGGCCTCCCTCTTTCCTGTGATCGACGAGGTGGAGGTGATCGGCGTGGACGAGGCGCAGTTCTTCGACCCCTCCCTGGTTCCTCTCTCGATGGAACTGATCCATCAGGGCAAGCGGGTCATTCTCGCCGGCCTCGACACCACCTTCGCGGGCGAGCCCTTTCCGCCCATCCCCGACCTGATGGCCATTGCCGACGAAGTCGCCAAGCTTTCCGCCGTCTGCATGCAATGCGGAGCCCCGGCCATCCACACCCAACGCCTGGGAGCGAACCAAGCCCTGGTGCTGGTAGGAGCGGCGGGATTGTACGAGGCCCGCTGCCGCGCATGCTTCCGCCCTTACCAGGAAGAGCAGGCAGCGCAGCAACTGGAGCTGCCGACGGCAGCCGTCTGACTTCCCGACGCAGAAAAACACCGCCCTCGCCGGAGAGCGGTGTTTTCCGATGGGAAGATGGCTGCTTAAAAGACCATCAGCGACGAGACGCGGTTGTTCCAGGTGTGTCCGCCGCGGAAGGGGACGCTGCGCAGGTCGGGAACGGTGCCCCCGATCACCGTGCTGCCGTTGCGAAAGTTGCGATCGTTGAAGAGGCGCACGCGCGCTCCTCCAAAAACCTGGATCGACGAAATGTTGCCGCCAAAGTTGCCTGGGAGCGCAGGCAGTTTATCCCCGGCACGGACGCAGAACTTATTCCCGCGGAATGGCGCGGTGGTGTAGAAGCAAGCGCCGCGGCGCGGGTTGGGACGCCGGTTCCAATCGGGCTGCCAGACATTGTTCTGCGGACCGTACACCCAGGGATCATTGGGCGGCGGACCCTGACGCGGGTAGTTCTGGGCGATGGCGGTGACGGCGAAGAGCAGGACGAGAAGTGCCGAGATGCGTTTCACTTGATTCCTCCAGGGATGGGTTGGGTGCCGTGGCGGTCTGGATATCACGTCGGACCACACTTTTGCTGCCGGGCTGATAGTAGCTGAGTTGGGATGAGGCGTCCAGAATTCCGATTACCTTAGGCCTAGCCACATGTACCTTATGTGGTTGTGGTGCGGATGAATGATGCAGAGCGATGGGTTTAGCCCGGTGCATCAAAGTCGCGATTGTCTCAGGCTGCTAGTTCGCAGGACTTGATACCCTAGGAGCAATTCACACCTGCTCACACACATGGCATCTTTTTATCGCTCAACCGTTGAGGACTTTTTTGCGCAGAGTGAGGAACAGATACTTGCTCGCTTAGGAATCGCGTATGCCAGCCGAGGTTATACGAGTCAGTATTCAGACCAGACATTGACGTGGGACCGAGATATTCGTTCGTCTGCGACGAGCTCTGGAGCAATGCGTCATCCGGTCAGATGCTGCGAAATCGTGGGGGTTGCTCCTGGAGTTCTCGATCCCGCGGAAGGAGCTACGGATTGACGTTGTGCTCCTGGTCCGAGACGTCATTGTCGTGCTGGAAGCAAAAACTGGACATGCCGCGTTGCAGGCGAAGCGTCAAATAGAGGAGTACTCGCTCCTTTTGCACTACTTCCATAAGGCGTCGATGGAACAGCGCATCGTACCGATCATTGTCTCCCCGGAGATCGCCGAAATTGATCTCGACTTGATTAATCAACGCGAGCTCTTTTCGCAGTTGCCCACGTATTGGGTTGCGCCCGTCATGCGGAGTTCGTGGGAGCAGCTGTCGAATCTACTGATCGAGATAGAGAAGGCTTCAACGGGGCAGACGGTTGCCGACGAGTGGGATAATAGCCCCTATTTCCCAGTACCCAGCATCATCGAAGCGGCGATGGCCCTGAGAAGTGGGCTTTCGATTCGAGAGATTGCGCATTCGGAAGCATCAGAGCACGAAATTGAGACTGTAACGCAAGCTGTTCAGAGTGTCGTTGACCGCGCTAGAGCTGAGAATCATCATGCGATCTGCTTCTTGACCGGCGTGCCTGGTTCCGGAAAAACGCTTGTAGGGTTGAGCCTTGCTCACTCCGATGAGAACAAGGCCGACGCTATTCACTTCATGAGTGGGAACGGCCCGCTCGTCAAAGTCCTGCAACATTTGTTCACACGGGAGAGCATGCGAGGCGGCGCGACGAGTCCACAGGCACGTGCGGAGCCAAGACACTTATAGAAAATGTTCATGTCTTTGCGCGTTATCACACGGAAGACAATCCGGGACCACCATCCAATCACGCAATTATCTTTGACGAGGCACAGCGCGCTTGGAATCGACGCCAAAACATGAAGAAATTCCGGCGGGACTACTCAGAGCCCGAGATGCTGCTCCGAATCATGGAACGACATCAGGACTGGGCAGTAGTTGTCGCTTTGGTGGGCGGGGGGCAGGAAATCAATGACGGCGAGGCTGGCCTCGAGGAATGGGGCCGAGCGCTGATGGGAAGCGCCACGAATTGGGTAATCTATGCGTCACCCGAGGTTCTGGAAGGCGGCGCGTCCACGGCAGGCCACCGATTGCTCGATGATTCGATGCGGCAAAAAGAAGTGCGGACCAGTGAGGCATTGCATCTGCGGACATCAAACCGCAGTCTGCGTGCCGATCAGTTAGCAACTTGGGTGAATCGCGTGCTCGATGGAGATGCGGAAGGCGCAGCTTGTTTACGAATTACGGAACGGTTTCCGATCTTCCTTTCGCGGGATCTGGATGAAACGCGAATGAAGTTAAGCGAGCAAGGAATTGGGGCGAACCGTTACGGGTTGGTCGGCTCCTCAGGTGCCGCGCGTTTACGAGCGGAAGGGCTAGAACCGAGTTCCGCTTTTCATGCAGACTATCAATGGGAGCATTGGTACCTGGCAGAAGAGACAGATGTGCGCTCGAGCTATCGATGCGAGGTTTTTGCGACTGAGTTTGAAATTCAGGGATTGGAACTGGATTGGATCGGTCTTTGCTGGGGAGGAGATTTCATTTGGAATGAATCTCAAGGCTGGCAATTGCGGGCGTTGCGGCCCGGGCGACAAACCAAGTGGAGTGGAATCAAGAGCGACGAAAAGAAAACTCATCGAAGAAATGCATACCGCGTCTTACTGACTCGAGCCAGACAAGGGATGATCATTTTCATGCCGCGAGGAAATGTCAATGATTCAACCAATAACCCAAAGGAGTTTGAGGCAACGGCTGCAATACTTAGTTCGTTGCGGAGTAACTCCGTTAAAGCAAATACAAGCTTGACCCGGCGCCCTGAGCGCGCGCCGGAATCGAATGTGTCGCACGAAGCTAAAGAGCCGTAGTAACCGCCTTCACTTCCGTGTAGTTGTTCAGCACTTCCGCGCCCATCTCTCTTCCCCATCCGCTTTGCTTGTACCCGCCGAACGGCAGGGCCGCGTCGAAGACGTTGTGGCAGTTGATCCAGACCGTTCCGCTGCGGATTCTTTTTGCCATCTTGTTGGCGGTCGAGATGTTGCTGCTCCATACGCTGGCTGCTAATCCGTAGATGGTGTCGTTGGCTTCGCGGGCGATGCGGTCGATGTCGGCGTCGCTGAACGGCGTGGCGCAGACTACGGGTCCGAAAATCTCTTCGCGGACGACCTTCATCTCCGGCGTGGTGTGGGTGAGGACGGTGGGGTGGACGAAGTAGCCCTTCTCCGCACCCTGCTTGCCGCCGGCGGTTGCGGTTGCGCCTTCCTTGAGGCCGGAGTCGATGTATCCGGTCACGCGCTGATATTGCTCCTCGGAGACCAGCGGACCCATCTCGGTCTGGGGATCGAGGCCGGCGCCGACCTTGATCTTCGAGGCGATGTTCGAAACGCCTTCGACCACCTGGTCGTAGACGCTCTCGTGCGCGTAGAGGCGGGAGCCCGGCGCAGCAGCACTGTCCGTGGTTGAAGAAGATGGCGGAGGCGGTTCCGGCGATGGCCTTCTCGATATCGGCGTCTGGGAAGACGATGGCCGGGGACTTTCCGCCCAGCTCGAGGGTGACTTTCTTCAGATTGCCGGTCGCGGCTTTCACGATCAGCTTGCCGACTTCGGTCGATCCGGTAAAGGCGACCTTGTCGACCAGGTCATGCGCGGCGAGCGGCGCTCCGGCGCCTTCGCCGTAGCCGGTGAGGACGTTGACCACGCCCTCGGGGAAGCCGGCTTCCATGAAGAGCTCGGCCAGGCGCAGCCCGGAGAGCGGGGTCTGCTCGGCCAGCTTGAGGACGACGGTATTGCCGGCCGCCAGGGCCGGGCCCAGCTTCCAGGCAGCCATCAGCAACGGGAAGTTCCAGGGGATGATCTGGCCGACGACGCCGATGGGCTCGCGCAGGGTGTAGGTAAGGTAGTCGCCGGGGAACGAAATGGGGAAGGTGCTGCCGGTGATCTTGGTGGCCCATCCGGCCATGTAGCGGAAGAGGTCGACGGCGAGCGGAACGTCGGCGGCGCGGGCCACGGCCAGCGGCTTGCCGTTGTCCATGGATTCGAGCTCGGCAAATTCTTCGAGATGCTGCTCCAGCAGGTCGGCGAGTTTGTTGAGCAGCCGGCCGCGCTGCGAGGCGGTGATGCGCTTGGCGGAGAACTGGCTCCAGGGGCCCTCGTCAAAGGCGCGACGGGCGGCGCGGACGGCACGGTCGACATCGGCGGCTTCGGCTTCGGGAACGTGAGCCATTACCTCTCCGGTGGCCGGATTGTAGACGGGAAGGGTCTTGCCGGAGGCGGCGTGGACGAACTTGCCGTCGATGAGCATGCGGTGATCGCCGGAGATGAATTGTGAAGTATTTTTGTCGAGACGCGGATCGAGTGCGATGGTGGCCATAGAGGCTCCTTGGATTGCGGAATAATTCGGCGGAATCACGTTACTCCCCGGGAGCCGGGGCTGGCAAAGAGGCTTGCGGCACGGTTGTAAACCCACGTCTCAAGAGCGAGATGCAGGGCACCCGTTATTCCCCCCAGTTGAGCCTGAGACCGATGCGCGCTGTTCTTGGCGTGCCGAGGGTCAGAATCGGAGTTTTGCCGACCTCAATGCTGCGGTCGAAGAGGTTTTCTCCCGAGGCATACATCTCGACGTGCCGGCCGACATTGCGCGAAGCGTAGGCGTCAAAGCGGAAGTAGCTGTGCAGCAGATATCGATTGGCGTCGTCGTCGAACTGGTGGCCGCTGGCACGAGCCTGCAGGCTGAGTAGCCCGAGGCGCGGATGGCTCAGGCGTAGCTGCGCGGTGGCCATGTTGCGGGCTACCTGCGGAATCCAGTTGCCGACCAGCTGCGGCTGCTGCGCGTACTTAGTCACCGTGGCAACCGTATATTGATAACCGCCTTCGAGGGCGATCCAGCGGGCAGGCTGCGCGGCGTAGTCGAGCGAGACTCCGCGGCTCTCGATCTGGCCCAGGTTCTCGCGCTTCAGCGTGGTCAGGGTGGGCGTGGTGCTCAGCGTGAGCGCGGTGATGGGCCGGTTTACCTGCGTCCAGAAGTAGCTCACCCGGACGGTCGACGCGAGGCGGCGCAGGTCTGTCTGTAGTCCGGTCTCCCAGCCGGTGGCGCGCTCGGAGCGCAGATTGCTGTTGGGCAGCGTAAGCTGCTGGCCAACCTGGCCGGTGCGGTAAAGCTCGTTCTCGGTGGGCGCGCGATAGGCGCGAAAGGCGGACGCGCTCAACGCCAGGTTCGATGTGATGCGGCGGGTGACGCCGAGCCGCGGATCGAAGACGGTCTCACTGAACGATGGCAGCACGGTGTGCGCCGTCGGACTCGTGTATTGGAGCGCATCGAAGTTGGAGAAGTGATCGACGCGCGCCGAGCCGCTCAGCGTCCACTGGCGTGGCGTAAAAAGCGCTTCGCCGTACACACCGGTCTGGCGCTGGCGTGCAGTGGTGTTCAGCAGTCCGTGCGTGGTGAACAGGGTCTCGTTGTCGGAGGCGCGAACGTCGTGAGTGTCGGCTCCAGCGAGGATAAGCAGCCGCGGATTGAGGGGCCGGTGCCAATGAGCGGCCGCTCCCAGTTCCGCGGCGGGGTCTTCGGCATAGCGAGTAAGAGTCTCGGAGGCGCGGCCGGTGGCGATGCTGGAGAAATTCTGGCGATAGTGCTCGTTGTCGCCGTAGAAGCGCAACGCAAGGCCTGAAACGTCCGCTCCGGCGACGTAGCGCCAGAGCCGGGTTCCGTTCGTGGTCAGCAGCGTTCCATTGTGACGGGCCTCGTTGAGGACGTCGCCGCGGAGGAAAGTGCGGTTGGTATTCTCGGCAGCCGCCGACCCGAGCTGACGATCGATCTCGACCAGACCATTCTGCGCGTGAACATTCGAGGGCTGGTCGACCGGACCACGCAGGTTCGGCGCAACGAGAGTGTAGCCATCCGTGGCGATCAGCCCGGCGGTTCCCAGTGCCGACCATTTTCCCGAGCGAAAAGAGCCGAGGGCGGCGTTGTTGCTGGTAGCGAGCGATCCGTAGCTGGTATCGAGCTGGAAGGTGCTCGCGTTTTGGGGGCGAACCGGGACAACGCTGATGACGCCGCCAATCGCGCTCGATCCATAGAGGTCCGAAGCGCCTCCGCGCACGACTTCGACTGACTTGATGGCCATCGCCGGCAACTCTTCCCAGTGAATCCAGCCGCCGTAGGGGTCGTTCATGGGCACATCGTCGAAGACTACCAGCGACCGGCTGGCGGCGGTCGATCCGAGGCCGCGGAGGGAGACGCCTTCGGTTGTCGGGTTGGCAACCAGGGAGCTGGAGCGACGAAAGAGCTCGAAGCCCGGCACCTGGCGGAGCTTGCCATCCAGCGCCGGCGTAGTGGATTGCTGGAGCTGCTGCGTGCTGAGAACGCGGGTGCTGGCCGGGCTGTCCATGGAGGCCAGAGGCGACCGGTAGGCGGTAACCGTGACCGTTTCAAGCGGACGGTCGAGCACGATGTTGAGCGGAGCAGCGGATGAGGTCTGCGCTGCCGGAATCGCCACCGATAAGGTTACGAAATGCGGGTCTGAGACCTGGATGCGGGTCAGGCCTGGCGGAATCTCGAAGGCTCCCGCTGGCGTGGTGGTGGCGAGGGTGTGTCCCGCGCTATCGAGAATCGCGGCTCCGGCGATCGGTTTTCCGGCGGCGTCGGTGACTTTCCCCTGGATGGTGTTCGACTGGGCACGCGCGCACGCAGGGAAAAACAGGAAGCACAAGCAGAGCAACCCGATCCAGCATGCGAGACCTTTCATCGGGCCACTTCCGGAGCGGACTCAAGGACGTGCACGGCGGCGACAGCGTTGGGACCTTCATCGGGCAGCTCGGCGAGGAGCTCCGCAACGGTCTTTTTGAGAATTGGGTGCTGAAGATGGGGAGCGATCTGGGCGAGCGGCGCTAGAACGAAGCGTCGACGAGTGGCTTCGGGATGGGGCAGCGTGAGGGAGGGGGAGTTGTGGACGATCCCCTCGCGCTGCCCTGAGATTGCGAACAGGATATCGAGATCGAGCGTGCGCGCGCCTTTGGGAATGCCGGCAGATCGATCGCGTCCGAATTTGCGCTCGATTTCGATGAGCGCCCTAAGCAGGTCTTCGGGTGCGAGCGGCGTTTCGAGTTCGACGACCGCGTTGACGAAGGCCGGCTGCTCGGTAAGGCCGACAGGCTGCGTGCCGTAGAACGACGATCTGGCGCGGACTGGGCCAGCGGTTTCCAGCTCTCGAATCGCGGCGGCGACGAGCTGGAAAGGGCTGCGATCGTCGAAATGCTGATTCGATCCAATTCCGATGTAGGCAACGAAAGGCATCTGTTTTTCAGGATAGCCGCGAGCGGCGAATCTCGCGCGAATGACCTGGTACCCATCGCGGAGGCTTCGTTCGTGATGGGGTTTTGTGAACCCACGTCTCGAAAGTGAGACGCGGGCACCCGTTTGTGCGGCGATGATAACGAAATCCTTGCGACAACCCACTAGGATAAAAAGACGATGAAGGTAGCTTTCTTTGGTGGAAGCTTCGATCCCCCGCACTGTGGGCATATCGCGCTGGCGCGGCTTGCGATCGAGCGCCTCGGCCTGGATCGGGTTCTGATCGCTCCGGTCGGTACGCAGCCGTTCAAAGGCGATGACGCTGCGCCATTTGCGGATCGGGTGGCAATGGTGCGCCTCGCGGTCGCGAATGAGCCGGGCATGGAAGTGTCGCTGGCCGACGCTCCTCGGCTCGACGGCAGGCCAAATTACACCGTTGACACCGTGAAAACCCTGCGCGGCGAGCTGAGCCCCGCCGACACGTTTTATTGCCTGATGGGAGCCGACTCCTTCCTGACCATCGGCAAGTGGTATCGATCAGAGCGGCTGCTGACGGCCTGCGATTTTGTGGTGGGATCGCGTCCGGGCTTCGATCTGCAGAAAATTGCGGCGGCGCTTCCGGAAGAAGTCTCCCTGGCGGCGGAAGAAAACTGCGCGCCTGGATGTCTCGTGATCGGCTTGCGAGGCGAGAACGGAAAGTATTCGAAGCTCTACCTGCTGACGGACCTGGCCGAGGATATTTCGGCCACCGAGATCCGGCTGGACCTGCAGGCGGGGGCGGACGCGGCGATCGATCCGGCGGTCGCCGCATATATCGAGGAACACGGGCTTTACCGGGGCCGGGCGTAGACGCTTTCGGGCCGGCGCAAATCCAATATCGGCAGGAAGACGAGGATTTTGCGAAATGTTGGCACTCCGGGCCGGGGCACGCTACCATGGAACGTTCTCAGGGAGAAGAAGCGAATCGAAATGGCGTCGAACGAAATCCGCAATATGGTGTTGGCGGCCGCCGCCGCCTGTGAAGACAAAAAGGGTGAGGACACACGGGTTCTGGAGCTGGATCCGATCGATTCGGGCTTCACGGATTTCTTCCTGATCACCAGCGGGACGAACGAACGCCAGACGCAAGCCATCGCCGATGAGGTGGAATTGCGTCTCAAGCGGGACTTTGGCACCTATCCCAACTCGGTTGAGGGGCGGCGCCAGGGAGAGTGGATCCTGCTCGATTACGTGGATCTCGTGGTACATGTTTTCCTTGCCGAGCGACGGACGTACTACGATATAGAAAGACTTCGCAAATCGGCGCGAAGCGTTGACCTGGAAGAGCTGAAAGCTGCGCTCACCAAAAAAACGCTCGCCGCCCGAAAGAAGTCGGCGGCAAAGAAAACAGCCGTGCCAGCAGTGAAGAAGAAAGCGACCTCACCCGCAAAGAGAGCGACAAAGAAAGCTCCAGCAAAGCGGGCGAAGAAGCCATAGCGGCGCGGTAGTTAAAACGTTCCATTGCACCACTCCCCAGGTCGAGCGTTTAACCATCCCTAGCTGGGACGACGGAGTGTGTGTGCCCGTAAAAAATCAGAGCGCCGTGCTGACGGCCTGGATATTTCCATGCTGGGGCTAGCCGCGTCCGGCGGTCGGACGCCGTCCAAGGCACAGCTCGAGTGGAGCCTCCGGGACAGGCTCCGCTGCGGCAGTTCAGGAATAGTGTTCTGATTACAGATGGGCTGCATTGTTTGCGTAGCTGGAGATCGAAATCGCTATGAATAAGGCGCCTGCATCGGAGACAAAGGTGAGCGAGCTCCCGAGAGAACGCGTGGAAGCATCGCATTGGCCAGCCGAGATGTGCAAGCGCCTCATCGAATCCTCCCCTTTGCCCATGTTTGTGCTGGATTGCGAAACCAGCGGGGTGCTGGAGGTCAACGATGCTGCGATCAGAAAATATGGACACAGCCGGCTCGTCTTCCTCGAGCGGGGCGTAGAAGAGGTCATCCCCCCGGAACACCGGGATGAATTGCGAGGGATGCTCGCCCAGGGATTGAACGGGCCCGTTCGGGAATACACGACCGAGCATCGTCTGGCGGACGGCACGCGGGTTGTTGTCGGCATAACCTCCTTTCCCTTGCTTTGGAATGGGCGCCCCGCGCGATTTTCCATGGTGCGCGATACCAGAAAGCACGATACCGGCGGCCGAGCACCAAAGAAGCCGAGCACCACACCACACCCCTGGGCAGAGCCTCCCTTGTGGGGCGATTCGCCCGCCTCCGCTCCACCTTCCATTCCAGGAACCGCGGCCCACGACTTTAACAATCTTCTTACCGTGATCCTGGCGGTTGCGGAGCAAATGCAGGATGGCGAGGGAGATCCCGAGCAGCAGGCGGAGCTGATTGCGAAGACGGTGCGCAACGCCCAGGATCTGGCTCAGCAGCGGCTTACCCTGGGCTATCAGCAGCAGTCCCGGCGCGAGCAGATTCAGATGAATACGGTGCTCGGCGAGCAGCGGAGTGTGTTGGAGGCGGTGCTGGGAAAAGATATTGCGCTGGAGACGGATTTCGACAGCGATCTTTGGCCGGTTTTCGCCGATGCCATGCAGTGGAGAGAAGTGATTTTGAACCTGGCGTTGAACGCGCGGGATGCAATGCCGAATGGGGGCAGGTTCTGCCTGTCGACCAAACGGGCGCTGCTGGCGGCCGACGATGCCGAGCTGGGCCTTCCGCACGGGCGCTACATTCATCTCGTGGTGCGGGATAGCGGCGTGGGAATGACTCCGGAGACGCGCGTTCACGCATTCGAGCCCTATTTCTCGACCAAGTCGCGCGCCAAGAACAGCGGCCTCGGGCTGGCCTCGGTCCACGGCGTGGTTCGGCAGAGCGGCGGAGGCATCCGGCTTACCAGCGCACCGGGCGAGGGCGCGCGCTTCGACATCTTCATTCCCGCGCAGGACAATCCCTGGACAGAGGCCGAGGGGGCCCTGGTGCTGCTGGTGGAAGACGCCGACGAGCTGCGCAAGCTGATCCAGGATTTTCTCACCGGCCGCGGATACGAGGTGATCTCCTGCGGCAGCGCCGAGGCGGCGATGCAATGGGCCCGCTCGCTGACGCGGCGGCTGGACCTGGTGATTTCCGACGTGATTCTTCCCGACGTGACCGGCGAGATTCTGGCCGAGCAGGTGAGGCTGCAGCATCCGGAAGCCAAAGTCGTGCTCATGTCCGGTCAGGAGCAGGTGCTGATCCATGGGCCCGCCACGGAATATGCGGTGTGCCTGCAAAAGCCTTTCAGCCTCCACCAGCTCGCGACGAGCGTTTCTCAGCTGCTCCATTCATCGGAAATCAAAAAGACGAAGTCTCCGTGAAAATTTCCGGTGAGCTTTTCGAGAGTTGACAGCATCCAAGTGAAAAGATAGGTTGCATACAGATGCAGTTTCGCGTCCACCATCGTCATCACCACCATCATCACGTGACGAGCGTGTCGGCGGAGCTGTCTGGCCTGAGTTAACAGCCACTCACAGAATCCTGAAGAAGCCCGCCGGCGCGCACAGCACCGGCGGGCTTTTTCCATTTACAGCGGATTGCGGAACAGGAACACGAGGATATGACAGACACACCTACCGAAACGAAGATCGACTTCGCAAAGATGGACGGCCTGGTTCCAGGCATTGTGCAGGATGCCAGGTCTGGAGAAGTGCTGATGGTTGGGTTTCTCAACGACGATAGCTATCAAAAAACGCTGGAGAGCGGATTCGTCACCTTCTGGAGCCGCACCCGGCAGAAGCTGTGGATGAAGGGCGAAACCAGCGGCAACCGGCTGCGCGTGGTGCAGGCCGCGACCGACTGCGACAACGACACGCTGCTCTTTCGCGTCGAGGTCGAAGGCGATGGGCTGGTATGCCACGAGGGCACGGTGAGCTGCTTCACCCGGCCGATCGCTCTGCCAGTTGTGAATGCAGCCTCTTCGTCGAAGGAGACCCGGTAATGGCCAACAAGCTGCGGCTGGGAATCCCCAAAGGTAGTTTGCAGGATGCGACGATTGCATTGTTCGAGCGTGCGGGCTGGAGAATCTACGCCAATGGACGATCGTATTTTCCAACCATCGACGATACCGAGATCGAGTGCATGCTGATTCGCGCGCAGGAGATGGCGCGCTATGTCGAAAAGGGCGTGCTCGATGCTGGACTGACGGGCATCGACTGGGTGGTCGAAAGCGGCCTGGATGTGGAGAGCGTTGCCAGTCTTGTTTATTCGAAGCAGAGCCGGCAAAAGGTGCGCTGGGTGCTCGCCGTTCCCGAAGACTCGCCTTACCAAAAGGCCGAAGACCTGAGCGGCAAAGTGATTGCGACAGAGCTGGTTGAGGTTTCGAAGCGCTACTTCGCCGCAAAGAACGTGCCCGTCAAGGTGGAGTTCAGCTGGGGCGCCACCGAGGTCAAGCCTCCTACGCTCGCCGACGCGATTGTCGAGGTTACCGAGACCGGTAGCTCGCTGCGCGCAAACCGGCTGCGCATCATCGACACAGTGATGGAGAGCGAGACGCGGCTGATCGCCAACCGCACCGCGTACGCCGATGCGTGGAAGAAGCACAAGATCGACAGCCTCGCGCTGATGCTCAATGCGGCTATCTCGGCACAAGGGCAAGTGGGCCTGATGCTCAACGTGGAGAAGGCGAATCTGCCCGCGATACTGAGCGTGCTGCCTGCGCTGAATTCGCCGACGGTATCTGAGCTGAGCAACACGGGATGGGTTGCGCTGAACACCATTCTCGAAGAAGGTGTGGTCCGCGAGGTGGTTCCAAAGCTGAAAGCGGCAAAGGCTACGGGGATTGTGGAGTATCCACTGAACAAGGTGGTGCTGTAGCGATGAAGCTGATTTCGACGACAGGGCGCGGTGCAGCAGCCGCGCGAAGATGTCTCGGCGAGTTGATCTCCCGGCGAAGCGCGACGTATGAGCGCGCGCTTCCCGCAGCGAAACGGATCGTGGATGGAGTGCGCAGGGGCGGCGATCGCGCGCTGCGCCGTTATGCTGCGCAGCTCGACGGGCTTTCGCAACAGACACCGTTACGAATTTCGGAGGACGAGATTCAGGCGGCCTGGGAATCTATTTCCGGCGAGTTAAGAGAGGCTCTGAAGACAGCGGCGAAGAATATCCGCAGCTTCGCCGAACGACAGCGGCCGAAGGAGTGGGACTTCGCGCCAGCTTCTGGGGTTAAGACCGGACAGCGGGTGCGTCCTATTTGTGCCGTTGGCTGTTACGTACCCAGCGGACGCTATCCTCTACCCTCGACGCTGTTGATGACGGTGATTCCGGCGCAGGTCGCCGGTGTGGAGCGCATTGTGGTTGTTTCGCCCAGGCCGGCCACCGAAACATTGGCCGCCGCCGCGATGCTCGGCGTGAAAGAGATGTATCGGTTGGGCGGCGCGCAGGCGGTCGCGGCCCTGGCCTATGGCACGGAGACACTGGCGCGTGTCGACAAGATCGTCGGCCCCGGCAACGCGTTCGTCACCGCGGCGAAAAAGCTGGTGGCCTTTGACTGCGCCATCGACATGCTGGCCGGACCGACGGAGATTGTTGTGACCAGCGAAACCGGGGACGTTGCCGGAATCGCGGCAGACCTTGTAGCGCAGGCGGAGCATGATCCGGATGCGCTGGCGATCTTCGTGACTACGAAGATGGAGTTGGCGCGCGAGGTAATTACCGAGGTGAAGCAGCGCGTCCGCTCCAACAAGATCGCCCGCGAGGCGGTTGCACGCAACGGCTTCGCGATCGTCGCCGGCTCCGTCGAGGAAGCGCGATCGATCACGAACGCGCTGGCGCCGGAGCACCTTACGGTCGATTCCGCCGAAGATCTGGACTGGGTGATGAATGCGGGCTCGGTCTTTGTGGGCCGCTATTCGGCACAGCCGCTCGGCGACTATGTGTCGGGACCGAACCATACCCTGCCCACCAGCGGATTGGCGAGGACGCGCGGCGGATTGAGCGTCATGGATTTTCTTAAGGTCATCACTGTTCAGGAATACACGGCTGGGGGATTGCGCGCGCTGGGTCCGGCGGGAATTGCGCTGGCTCAAGCGGAAGGGCTATTGGGTCATGCGGAGGCGATTCGTGTGCGCGGCGGCGCGAGGAGGAAGGATGCCTGATCTAAAGACGAGAACATCGACACTACAACCGCGCGAGCTGATCCGCCGCATGAAGGAATATCACCCGCCGCTCGGCGACCGCAGCGGAGTACGGCTCGATTTCAACGAGAACACGTTCGCATGCTCGCCGAAGGTACTGGAGGCGCTAGGGCAGGTATCGCGCGCGCAGCTCACAATGTATCCGGAGCGGGAGCATGTCGAAGCGATGGTGGCCGAACGGCTAGGATTGAGGGCGGGGCAGGCGCTTCTGACGAATGGCGCGGATGAGGCGATCCACGTCCTGTGCCAGACGTATCTGGGCGCCGGCGACGAGATGCTGCTCCCGGTCCCGACCTATTCGATGTACGCGGTCTACGCTTCCGGCACCGAAGCGAAGCTGGTCGAGGTTCCGGCGGAACGCGATTTCCGTTTTCCGCTGAGCTCTCTATTGGAGAAGATCACTCCCGCGACGAAGCTGATCGCGATTGCGAATCCGAATAGCCCCACCGGACAAGCGCTGAGCCGCGAGGAGATTCTCAAGATCGTGGAGGCCGCGCCACAGGCGATGGTGTTGGTGGATGAAGCTTACTTCCACTTCTACGGGCAGACCGTGATGGATCTCATCGGCCGGGTTCCAAATGTAATCGTGGCGCGCACGTTTTCAAAGGTGTATGGACTTGCGGGATTGCGGCTGGGTATTCTGGCTGCCGACGAATCGGCGATGAAGTGGCTGCGCCGCGTGATTTCGCCTTACAGCGTGAACTCACTCGCACTGGCCTGCTTGCCCGCTGCCCTCGATGACCAGCCTTACCTCGACTGGTACGTAAGCGAGGTGCTCGCGGCGCGGAATGAATTTATTGCCGCACTCGCGCGTCTGGGGGTGAAGTATTGGCGGTCGCAAGCGAACTTCGTGTTGACGCGCATCGGCCCGAAGCATGCGGCGTTCTCCGCTGCCATGCGTTCACGTGGAGTGCTGGTGCGGGACCGGTCGAACGATCCCGGGTGCGACGGTTGTGTGCGCATCACCATAGGCACACGCGAGCACACGGCGGCGGGCATTCGGGCGATGGAGGAATCGCTTGCAGCGATTGAATGGACGGGAGACAAGGCCTGATGGCGAAGAAAGCTGCATCGAAGAGAGTGGGTGTGATCGACCGCAAGACGGCGGAGACGGAGATTCGTCTCAAGCTTACGATTGAAGGCTCGGGGCAGTACAAGGTTTCGACCGGCATCCGTTTCTTCGATCATATGCTGGAGCTGTTTACGCGGCATGGGGCATTCGATCTGGAGCTGATGTGCAAAGGCGACCTCGACGTCGACCAGCATCACACCGTCGAAGATGTGGGCATCGCGCTCGGCGAGGCTGTGGATCAGGCGCTGGGCGACAAGCGGGGAATTCTGCGCGCAGGATATTTCCTGATGACCATGGATGAGACGTTAGGTCTCGCGGCTATCGATCTAAGCGGGCGCACCGCGTCTGTGGTGAAGACCAAGGTGAAGACGCGGCTGGTGGGCGATCTCCAGTCCGAGCTCGTAGACGACTTCTTCGAGGGGTTTGCACGCGGCGCGCGCGCGAATGTCCATTTGAAGACGATGTATGGCCGTTCGAACCATCACAAGGTTGAGGCTCTGTTCAAGGCGTTCGCGCGAGCCTTGCGCGTTGCCTGCTCGCGCGATAAGCAGCTGGGTGAGATGCTGCCCTCGACAAAAGGGCTTCTATGATCGCCGTCGTCGATTACAAGGCGGGAAATCTAACCTCGGTGATGAAGGCGCTGCGGGCTGTGAATGCTCGCGTCACCCTTACCGAAGATCCGGAGGTGGTGCGGCGCGCGGAGAAGATCGTGCTGCCAGGGGTGGGTCACTTCTCGGCAACGAGCTTTCTCGACACGCGCGGGTTGAAGGGAGCAATCGCCGAGCGCATCGCCCAGGGCGTGCCTTTCCTGGGCATTTGTGTCGGCATGCAGTGGCTGCTTGATGGCAGCAGGGAGGCTCCGGAGCAGCGCGGCCTCGGATATTTCCGTGGAGAGTGCGAGCGTTTTCCCGAGGGAAGCGCAAAGGTCCCGCATGTTGGCTGGAACCATATTCTGACGCGGAGCTCTCCTGATTCCCGGCTGTTTGCCGGGATGCAGTCGGAGCAGAGTCAGCTCGTTTATTTCACGCACTCGTACTACGTCCCGCGGGGCTCCTTCCGTATGCTGCCTGACGGCAAGACCGGCGCACATGCGACGGCTGCGCTCACAACGTATCCGGAACGGCACAATTTCGCCTCCGCGGTGGAACACGACAATGTGATGGGTGTGCAATTCCACCCCGAAAAGTCCGGGGTCACCGGGTTGCGCATTCTGCGGAATTTTGTGGAGCTGCCATGCTGACCAAGCGCATCATCGCCTGCCTTGATGTAAAGGACGGACGCGTAGTGAAGGGCGTGCAGTTCGTCGATCTCGTCGATGCCGGCGACCCCGCGGAGCTGGCCGCACGCCACGCGCTGGCTGGAGCGGATGAGATCGTACTGCTCGACATCACGGCCACGCACGAAGGCCGCGGCACGCTCATCGACACGGTGCGGCGCACGGCGCGGCGCCTGTTTATCCCTTTCACCGTAGGTGGCGGCATCCGCACACTGGACGACGCCACGGCGGTCTTCGACGCCGGCGCGGATAAAGTGAGCGTGAACTCGGCGGCGCTACGCCGCCCGGAGCTGATCGACGAGATTGGCTCGCGTTTCGGAGCCCAGGCTGTGATTGTCGCCATCGATGGGAGACGCAACGGAGAGAACGCCGAAGTCTTCGTCGAAGGTGGCCGTAAAGCAACCGGACGCAGCGTGGTGGAGTGGGCGCGCGAGGCCGAACAGCGCGGCGCGGGCGAGATTCTGCTCACATCGATGGATGCGGACGGCACGCGCGCGGGCTTCGACTGCGCCCTTACAGCAGCTGTGAGCGAGACGGTGCAGATTCCGGTAATTGCCTCGGGAGGCGCGGGCAATGCTGCTCATTTCACCGAGGTATTTTTGCGCGGCAAGGCGGATGCGGCGCTGGCGGCAAGCATCTTTCATTTCGGAATCGCCGATGCACGCGCCTTGAAAGAAGAGATCGCGCGCGATGGGGTCCCGATGAGGCTGCCATGCTGATCCCCTCGATCGACTTGATGGGCGGGCGCATCGTGCAGCTGGTGCACGGCGAGAAGCTGAAGCTGGCTTTCGATGACTTCGAGTATTGGATCGAGCGCTTCTCCTCCTATCCAATGGTGCAGTTGATCGATCTCGATGCGGCCATGCGGCAGGGCGATAACGCGGCGCTCATCGAGAAGATCGCGAAACGGCTGCCTTGCCAGGTCGGCGGCGGCATACGCGACATCGAAAGGGCGCGCGCTGTCCTCGGGGCTGGTGCGAAGCGCGTGATTGTCGGATCGGTGCTGTTCCACGCCGATGAAGTCGACACCGTGACGGCCTCAGCATTTGGCCAGGCTGTCGGCCAAGAGCAATTTGTCGCGAGCATCGATACAAAGGACGGCCGTGTCGCGGTCAAGGGCTGGAAGGAGCAGGTGGGCCTTACTCCGGAAGAGGCCATCCGCGAGCTGGGGCCGTTCTGCGGGGGCTTTCTCTATACGCATGTGGATACGGAGGGCACCATGCAGGGATTCCCCTTCGAGCGGGCGCGGACACTGCGCTCTCTGACCGACCGGCGACTGATTGTGGCGGGGGGCATTCGCGAACAGTCGGAGATCGATGCCCTCGACGCGATCGGCGTGGATGCGGTGGCCGGAATGGCTGTTTACACAGGCCAACTGGCTACTTGAGCGGCTTGCGCACTGCGGGCTTTGCCTCGCGGGAGCGATGGATGATGCCGGCAAGAAAGAACGCGGCGGTTATGGCTGCGGGCAGCCATGCCTGGCGCGCATGGCCACGTGCGATGGTGATGGAAACATCGATCAGCCACAGGCATGCGATCAAAAACCAGATACTCGAACGGCGCATTTCACCGCAGAATAGCATCGTATGGCTGGAAGTGAGCTAAGCTAGTGAGTCCCCCAGGACCAGGGCGAGCGTAGTCACGAATAGAGACACAAAAATGATGACAAAAAAAAGTTCGTTGCGATTGGCGAAGCGGCTGGATGAGGTCGGCTTCTCCGACATTGTGCAAGTCCGGAATAAGGTCATGGAGCTGCGGGCCAGCGGACAGACGGTGCATGCGTTCCACGGCGGCGAACCGTTCTTCGACACTCCGGAGACGGTGAAGTACGCAATGATGAAGGCGCTGGTGGAGAACCGGACACGGTATGCGCCATCGTCCGGTATCGAGCCGCTACGCGAGGCCATTGCGAAGAAACTGCGGACAAAAAACCATGTGGACGCCACAGCCGACGATGTGATCGTTACCGCGGGTGGCGCTCATGCGCTGTTCGTGGCCTTTCAGTCGGTTCTGAATCCGGGAGATGACGTGCTGCTGTTCTCCCCTTACTGGACGCCGATTCGCGATATGGTGACCGGAGCCGAAGGCCGCGCGCTGCTGGTGCCGACGATGCCGGCGCGGCGCAACGGGCTTACCAAGACGCTGGAGCAGTTTTCCACGCCGAATACCAAAGCGATCTACTACAACACGCCGCAGAATCCGTCGGGGATTGTTTTCTCGAGGGCTGAGGCGGAAGAGGTCGCTGCGTTTGCGAAGAAGCACGACCTGGTGGTGATCGCCGACGAGGCTTATGAAGACCTGGTGTATGACGGCGAGCACTTCTCGATTGCATCCTTGCCGGGAATGGCGGAACGGACCATCTCCACATATACGTTTTCCAAAACCTACGGCATGACGGGATGGCGCATCGGCTATGCAGTGGCCAAGGAACCTTTTATGTCCGGGCTGCGCAAGCTGGTGCTGTATTCGGTTAACGGTGTATCCACGCCGACGCAGTGGGCGGCGCTCGAAGCGCTTTCGATTCCGCAGAGCGTGATCGATGCGCGGCGCGAGGAGTATCGCGCGCGACGCGATCTGCTGGTCGCGGGGCTTGAGGATGCCGGGCTGCGCTGCGAGATGCCGGCTGGCGCGTTCTATGCGTTTCCAGATATTACCAATTTGAACAAGGACAGCCGCAAGGTTGCGGGGATGCTGCTGGAAAAGGCCCATGTAGCCACGATTCCCGGTGTTGTCTTCGGGGCGCAGGGCGAAGGATATGTGCGCTTCGGATACGCGATGCCGAAGGAAGCCGTTGCTGCCGGCCTCGCCGCGTTGAAAACGTATTTGAAGTCCCGGCATAAGGGCGCTCACTGAATTGTGCTTTATGAAGCTTCGTTCATGAAGGGAATGGCGCGCATGAAGATTCGCGTCCTAATTCGTTCTTTCGCGTCCAATCATGAGGCTGCGGCAATTTCTCTGCACCGGACCGGAGCTCGTGAGAATCTTTACTGACATGAATTTACCCGTATTGTCTTTCCGCCGGAGGATTGCCGCCGTCGCGCTGTGTCTGCTGCCATTAGGATCTGGCGCCGCATGGGCGCAGGGCGCAGCTTCGGCGCCCCCTACTTTAACCGCCAGTGCGGACGCTACCCACGAAGAGCTTCCCGACGCCCCGGACATCGCTCAACAGCAACAGACCGGTGCCGCATCCACGCAGTCCAGTGCGGATCAGAGCCTGGAGGGCAAGCAGACCAAGCGCATTCTCGGCATCGTCCCGAATTTTCGTTCGGTATCGGTCGACGCGAAGCTGAAGCCGATGACGGTAAAAGAGAAGTTCATCGGCGCGACCGAGGACAGCTTCGACTATTCGTCCTTCATCTTTGTCGGCGGACTGGCAGCAGTCGCCATGGCCCAGGATTCGTATCCGCAATTCCACCAGGGCGCAGCGGGCTATGCGCGTTACTACTGGCATAGCTTCGCCGACCAGACGGACGAGAACTACATGGTCGAGTTTTTCCTTCCCGTTGCCCTGCACCAGGACCCCCGCTATTACACGCTGGGGCGCGGCGGTTTCTTCAAGCGCGTGGGCTACTCTTTCTCGCGCATCGCTGTCACGCGTCAGGACGACGGCCGCGAGACATTTAATTTCTCAGAGGTGGTGGGCGCGGGTGCAGCTTCCGGTGTCTCCAGCCTCTATTATCCGACTGCCGATCGGACCTGGACCAAGGTGGGACAGCGGTGGGCCACCAGTGTCGGGCTGGATGGCTTAACCTTCGTCGTCAAAGAATTCTGGCCGGACGTCAACAACAAAATCTTCCACCAGAAAAATTGAGCCCTCTAACGCAAACCGCCTCCTCGCAGCCGGGGAGGCGGTTTTCTTTTGCGGGTTACTATCATGGAAGGTTGAAGAAGGGGATCGATCGGAGATGCTGAAAGTCGGAGTGCCTGCGTGGATTGAAGAAGAGTTGCTGGCGAAATTTCCGCGGGAAATAAGCCTGGAGCGCATCGAGTCCAAGCCCGAGCGGCAGATTGAGGTCGAGTTCTGGGTGGCGCCGACATCGGCAAAGGGGTTTCAGCAGGTTCTTCCCCATCTCACGGGTGTACGCGTGGTGCAGGCCATGCTGGCCGGGGTGGACTGGATGAAGAGGCTGGTGCCCGATGGCGTCATTCTGTGCGACGGCCAGGGCATGCACAACATTCAGACAGCAGAGTGGACGCTTACCGCGATCCTCAGCTCGCTCAAGTTTTTTCCGTTCTATCGAGATCTGCAGCACGCGGGCGAATGGCAGCGCCTCACAGAGGCGGACGCCACTTATCGCCAGTTGCATCGCGGAGAAAAGCTCACGAGTTTCAAGGTTCTTCAGGAAGAGTTGTACGGCAAACGAGTGATGATCGTGGGCTACGGCTCGATTGGCAGGTCGATCGAAGAGCGCGTGCTGGCATTCGGCGCGGAGACCGTGCGCGTGGCGCGACAGGCGCGCGAGGGCGTGGAGAGTGTGGATCGCCTGCTGGAGCTATTGCCGGAAGCGGACATTGTGGTGCTGATTGTGCCTCTCACCGAGGAGACGACGGGGATGATCGGCGCCCGTGAGCTGGCGAAGATGAAACAGGGCGCGCTGCTCGTCAATGCGGCGCGCGGTCCGGTAGTGGAAACCGATGCCCTGGTAGCGGCATTGCAGAGCGGCCGAATTCGAGCGGCGATCGATGTCACCGATCCAGAGCCGCTGCCCAAGGATCATCCACTGTGGTCGGCGCCTAACCTGCTCATCACCCCGCACATTGCGGGATCGAGCCCAAGGTCGATGGAGCGCGCGATCGGTTTTGCCGCGGAGCAGGTGAAGCGGTATCTGCGCGGAGAAGAGCTGAACAACGTGGTGACCGGCAACTATTGAGACGCGCCTTCTTCTTCCGGCACCTGCGGCGGGTCATGCTGCGGCGGCCCAATTGAGGTTAGCTCAGGAGCAGCGTCTACCGGATAGAGGAAGCGCAGCGGCGAGCTGACGGCCTGCCCCAGCACATACCTGAGAATGGAGAGCCGCTCGCTCTGGCGCACGTTGTAGGCTCGCAACGCAACGATCGACGCGATGGTAAAACTGACGCCCAGGTTCAGCACGAAGGTGATGCCGATGCCGGCGACCGCCAGGTAAAACCAATGGTGCCCGAAGGCCGCGGTGCCGTAGCGCGCGGCGGCGAGCGCCAGCATGCCGGTGCTCAGAGTCACGTGACGCACGTCGAGCGGCAGGCCGAAGAAGCGTGCAATTTCTGGAGTAAATCCGAGCAAAAAGCCGAGGACGATACTGGTGCTCCAGCTGGCGATATTGTTCTCAAACCAGTTCGCGATGCGCTGCATCCTGCGCACTCCGATGCGATTGCCCAGGGGGTGCGCGGCGATGGCCGCAGGCACGCGATTGTAGACGGCGAAGTTTTCGCACCACCCACCGATCAGCGCCGCCAGCCATAAGAGCACGCCGGTGAGAGCGGCATCGATGGCGGTCGCGGAGGTGAACGGGTGCAGCGTTTCATAGACGTGCCGCGCTGTCTGCTCGGGCAGGTAATGCGCGCTGAACATCCTGCTCCAGAGGCGCTCGAAGGCGATGGCTCCGAGACAGACGGCGAATACGTTCCCCAGCGCGGCGGCGAGCTGCGTGCGGCTGATGGACGCGGCGAAATCGGCGATCTTGCTGCGCCGCGAGGCGCCGCGATTCTGGCGGACGATGCCGGCGAAGGTGGCCGCCGTCATCGACGGCTGCTTGGTGGCCAGGGCCAGGCCGAAGATCTGCAACAGCAGGAAGCTGATGGCGTAGTCGAGGCCGATGAGGAAGCCCTCGACGAAGGGTGGCCATGCGCTTTGCACCACGCGAAGCTTGATTGCGGCGGTGAAGACAGTGAGCAGGCCGCCGCCAATCGCCGCGTACCACATCAGGCGGTATTCGCGAATCGAGTGCGCGATGTAGTGCTCGCCGCCATGACCTGTGCGCTCCACGGTCTTGCGCGCCAACAGGTTCAGGTTCTGACGAACCAGTGCCGAGATACGCCGGTCTTCGAGCAGTCCGGCCACCAGGGTATTCAAGAGCTGGCGCGCCGCAAAGGACGGCTTTTCGGTTTGTCCGTCTTCTGAATATTCGTCCGCCGTGCGCCCGTCTTCGGTAGGCTCAACGAGCGCAGCGGCGAGCATTTCCATGCGGTCCAGCGCCGCTTCCATGCTGGTGATGTCGAACATCAGGCCGGTGCTTACACCCGACTCTTCCATGTGCAGGCGGACCTGATTGAGCTCATCGCGGCAGGCGCGGATTGCCTTTTTCCACTCGTGAAAGTGCTGCCGCTGCCGGTCCGAGTCCTCGGAGCGTACGAAATCTTCCGTCGCGAAGACCAGGCGGTAGAAGGGCGACTGACCCGCGGATTGAGCGCCGCTGCGCTGGCGGATGGCAGGAGTAGCGCCCCGCCCCGCGACTCGCGCCGCCAGCAGGCACAGCGACTGATGGAGGTTTTCACGGACGCGAGGCAGCACAGATAGCCCACGCGTTGGCCACAGCAGCCTGCCAAGCCGCGTGAAGATGAATCCGTCGATGGCGAGAAATCGCTCCACCGCCTGGGGCGAAGAGAAGATTGCTGCGAACAGCCGGCCGGTATCGACATCCTCGCGGGCGGACGGCAGGAGGCGCTGAAAGATGCGTCGCGTCGTCTCATGCCATAGCGCGTGCTGGGCGGGAATGCCGGCATCGGCGAAAAACGAGACGGAATCGAGCCGCAACACCATTTCCTGGAAGGAATGCTGAAAGCGCAGCCGCAATGGCTGGTCGTGCTCGAGAAGCCTGATCCAGCGGATCAGGCCGGCCGTAAACGCGCGTTCCGTCGGCAGCGTCCAGATCGAGGTGAAAAGGACGATGATGCGGCGGGTCTGGGCGCCAAAGGTATTCGCGGCGCAGAAAGCTTCCGTCCGCTTGCGCAGCTCGGATTCAGGGCGCGCGAAGACGGGTTCTTTACGACGGAGCCGCAGCTTGCGGAAAAGATTCGGCACTGGCATCGCCCCGCGGAAGATTTGCCTTCAGGTCACCATTGTCTGCTACTTCCCCGCAAGTGTTAAGCGTCACACGTGGAGTTGTAGGCGGGTTGCCACGGTTGTTTTCACGCTTCACGGTTTGTGGGATAGAGAGATCGCACCCAATGTACGACTCTAGTCATGTCGAGAGGCAACAGACCTCGCGAAATTGGAGAAAAAGAGATGCTTCAGCTCATTCTTGCAGTGTCCTTCGTCGGTATGATCCTGATCCCCGCAATTGTCGCCGCCTTCAGCGGAAAGAAGGAGACTGAGGCCACGCACGACGAGCTGGAAGCGGCGGCAGTTGCCGCAGCACCCATCCGGATGGCGCAGCCGGTCGAGCGCGAAGTCAAATCGACCAGGAAGGTTTTCCAGGCTGCCACCCTCCCCATGCACCGGACCCTGGGCATGGCTGGACGATAAGCCAGGCTCGCGCCGCGTCGCGGGTTGCTGACGTGCAGTCGAAGACGGATTGGACGCGCTGGGCGGCATCGTTCAATCACCTTTGTTTTTCCATGGTAAAGCCCCACGGATTCGGCAAGGTGGACCGCCGGTGAGTGCTAAACTTGGAATTCCGGTCTGAGTTCTGGCCTTTATTCCACGTCGTCGAGACTTTTCCTTGCCTGAAGCTAAGAAAAAACCAGCCTCCGTCACCTATGCCGATGCGGGCGTCGATATCTCGAGCGGAGACCGCGCCAAACAGCGGATCAAATATCTCGCGCAGCGCACATTTTCGAAGAATGTTCTCAGCGAGATAGGCGGCTTTGGCGGCCTCTTCAAGCTGGACACCGCGAAGTACAAGCAGCCGGTATTGGTCTCAAGCGCGGACGGCGTGGGGACCAAGCTCAAACTGGCCTTCGAGCTGGGCATTCACAATACCGTGGGCGCGGACCTGGTGAACCACTGCGTGAACGACATCGGCGTTCAGGGCGCGACGCCGCTCTTTTTTCTGGACTATCTCGCCACCGGGCATCTCGATGGCGAAGTAACGGAGAAGATTGTCAGCGGATTGGCCGACGCCTGCCGCGCCAACGGCTGCGCGCTGATCGGCGGCGAGACTGCCCAGATGCCAGGCTTCTATGCAGACGGCGAGTATGACCTGGCCGGCTTCATCGTCGGCGTGGTGGATCGCGAGAAGCTGGTTACGGGCGCGAAGATTCAGGCTGGCGATGTGCTGATCGGGCTGCCGTCGACGGGCCTCCATACCAACGGCTACTCGCTGGCCCGGAAGCTCTTCTTCGAGGTCGCCGGCTACAAGCCTGAGCTGTACATCAATGCTCTGAAGGATAAAGCGGGCGCGGCCCTCATGAAGACCCACCGCAGCTATCTCAGCATCATCCAGAAACTAACTGCGGGCGAACTGGTCGAGGGTATGGCGCACATCACCGGCGGCGGCATTACCGAGAACCTCCCGCGCATTCTTCCCAAGGGCCTGGCGGCGATCGTCGACCTCGGCTCGTGGCCAGTGCTCCCGGTCTTCGAGCATCTCCGCGAACTCGGCAACGTGGAGCAGGACGAGATGCTGCGTACCTTCAACATGGGCATCGGACTCATCGCCGTGGTCCGCGCCGAGAAATTCAAGCGCGTTACCAGCCTTCTGGACCGCGCCAGCGAAAAATTCCATGTCATCGGGCGCATCGTGAAGGGCGACCGCAAGGTTATTTACGCCTAGAAACATTTCGGGTGCCCCATGTCTGGATTTTCAGACATGGGATGACGGCTCCCAATCAAACGAATGACTGCGAAAAAGAAACTCGGAATCCTGCTCTCCGGGCGCGGATCGAACTTCCTCGCCATTGCCGATAACATCGCCAGCGGAAAGCTGCCAGGATGTGAAATCGCTGTAGTGATCTCGAATAGTGCGGATGCTGCGGGACTCGCTGCCGCGCGTGAACGCGGGCTGAAGGCTGTAGCCGTCGAGGCGCGTGGACGCAAACGCGTCGAGCACGACGAAGAGATTGTCACCTGCCTGCGCGAGCACGGCGTCGATCTGGTCTGCCTCGCCGGCTACATGCGGCTGCTCTCTCCGCAATTCGTGCAGGCGTTCCCCGCGCGCATTCTCAACATCCATCCTTCGCTGCTGCCCGCATTTCCCGGTCTCGATGCGCAGGAGCAAGCCTTCGCCTATGGCGTGCAGGTGGCCGGATGCACCGTCCACTTCGTGGATGAGCAGCTTGACCACGGTGTCATCGTGCTGCAGAAGGCCGTTCCAGTGCTCGACGGCGACGATGCGCACACGCTGTCCGAGCGCATTCTGGAGCAGGAGCACATCGCTTACAGCGAGGGGATTGCGCGCGTGCTCTCAGATGAATACCGGGTGGCTGGACGGCGATACGTCCGCGCCTGAACCGGAATGAGCGCGCCTTTTACGCTTCCGTCGCCAATTCGGAATCGCCCAACGTTACCGGATTGGGTTCTCCGGCCCGCCGCCACAAGAGGAGATATCCGGCGACAAGCGAAATCAACAGCGTAAAGGTCTCATAAAGGGGAACGAGCCCCACATATGGGCTGGAATGCAATAGATATTGAAGGGCGACGGAAGGCAGAAAAATCGCCGCTGCGAGATACAGCACCGGATACCTCGGCAGCGCGGCGACCAGCAGCACAAAGCCCGCGAGCAATCCAATATCCGAGTCATAGGCCAGGATGCGGGGATTGCAAAGAATCGTCGCCAACAAGACGAGCGCGATCCAGAGTGCACTGGCATTTCCAGGGTTAAACCGGCGGCGCAGGGCAAACATTGCCGCTACGAGCCCCAACATGAAGACGATCTGCAGCACCCAGGGAAGCGCACCTATGGGATGGTGCAGCATCGTCTGGACTTGTACACCGATTCTCATCACCCCGTAGCCATAGCTTCCGCGCTCCGCTATCTGCGCTGACATTGCCGTGCGAAAGCCATCGAAAAGCTGCGGCGACGCAATCTTTTGAAGTGGGTAGGTGGCAATTGCGCACAAAGCGCAGAGGCAGCTCTTCATCCATTGCTGGCGCCCAATCAGGAGCGGGATTAACAGCACGACCAGGAAATTCAGTTTCACGATCGCGATCAGGAAGACTGCGAGGTAGAAGTACGTCCACCGATTTCTGCGCAGCCCAGGAACCGCCGCCGCCAATGCGACGAAGTAAAAAATATTGCTGATATTTCCGCTTCGCAATGCGGTCAGGCCGGCGAAGCGCGGCTCCATTGCAACGAGTACCAAGGCGCAGGTCGGGCTCAACCATGACTGCCGCAGGTAGTAACGAGCGAGCAGATAGGGCAGAGCCAGAGAACATGCCGCATAGATCGGCACATAAAGGAACCATCCTCCATGCCCGGGCAGAACCGCGGCGAAGAACGCGCCTAACCGCAGAAAGAGGGGCGGATAGATGAACAACAGCGCCGGATCCGCAAGGCTGTAAGGATTCTGTCCTATGCGCCAGTCGTGAATGGCGCGCGCGTAGACCTTCGCGTCCCAGAACACCCATAGGCCAAGACGATTGGTGACGAAAAAGAGCGCTATGGCCGCTACGAGCCATAGCCAGAGATAGAGCGGCTTCGGAGGCGCACTCCGTTGAGCTTCGAATCCAGGATCCATGGGATACCGACGTGCAGGTCAATTTTTCGGGGGAGGGTATTTCGGGCGAGGAACTTCTGCCAGACCTTCTCAGCTAGGAGTCAATATACCGGAGTTTGGCGCAAAGGAAGCCTTTTTAGAGCTTTTCCTATTCCTGCGTCCCTGGCAGATTCGCTCCGTGCAGCTTTTCTTGCCGGAAAGCCGCGCAAAGAGTCTCTCTTCGCTCTACGCCACGAGGAAAAATACTCCGGCCGGAGAAGGTGCTTTTTGCACAGAGTAAGGCGGTTATGCCGCCTGCTCATGCGCTTCGCCGAGAGTCACCTTGGTGCTCATCTTGCGCCGGGCGCGGTAGAAGATCACCGTGACGGTGTCCCCGACCTGATGGCGATTCATCACGTCCGAGATGTCCTGAGTGTTGGTCACGTCCTGGCCGTCGATGTTCACGATGAGGTCGCCGCCGAGGTATATCTGCATATTGCCGAGATAGGCGGTCTGGTTTCCTCCGTGGAGTCCGGCGCGTTCCGCGGCCCCGCCCTCCACGGTGCGCTGGATCAGCACGCCGTAGTCGGCAGCCAGGCCCATCTGTTCGGCCAGGTCGGGTCCAATGGGGAGGGAGATGATGCCCAGCGATGGACGCCGGACGCGCCCATATTTCTGGAAGTCGCCCAGGACGGCTTTCGCGGTATCGATGGGGATCGCGAAGCCGATGCCTGCGCTCTGGTCGGCGGCTCCATTGGGATCGGTCGCGATCAGCGAGTTGATGCCGATCACTTCTCCGCGCGAGTTCAGCAGCGGACCGCCGGAATTGCCGGGATTGATTGCGGCGTCGGTCTGGATCGCATTCTCGATGGGCGCGCCCTGTGGATTGTGGATGGAACGGATCGCGCTGATAATGCCGGTGGTCATGGTTCCGCTAAGCCCGAAAGGGTTGCCGATGGCATAAACCTTCTGCCCTACCACCAGGTCGCGTGAGGTAGCGGCGAGCACCGCGGGCACCAGATTGGTGGCTTGAATCTGCAGGAGCGCGAGGTCGTGTACGGGATCTTTCCCGATCACCCGAGCTTTGTAACGACGCTTATCGGAGGTAGTTACTTCGATCTGCTGTCCGCCGGCGACAACGTGATTGTTGGTGAGGATGTGACCCTGCTGGTCGAGGATGAAGCCCGAGCCCTGGTCCTGCTGTGGAACCACCTGGAAGAAGAAATTCAAGGTCTGCGTCGACGACGTGATGTTGACCACCGAGGGCAGCGCCTTCTTGTAGACGGCGATGTTGTTCATCTCCTCGGAGTCGTATTCGGGCGCGGCGTGAGCCTCGGTGAGCGTGAGGGGCGACCCGCCGCCTGCGCTGTCGAGGGTATGGCGGCGGTTGGGTCCGGCTCCATGCTGGGCGAGGTACCAGAAGCCGCCAACGATGAAAAGAATGATAACGATCCTGCGAAATGTCATGAGATCTGCCTATCTTGCTTTCCAAGTCCGGCGCAGCCGCAATTCGATCAGCTCAGGCTGCGCAGCCGGACGTCCATTTAATTTTAGTCATTCCGGATTTTTCGTTTACCGCCTGCTGGCTCAGACCCGTGCAGCCGCGGCAAGTTCCGCGTAGATGTGTTCGGCCTGGCGGCGGGTAAGGTCGAGGGGACCGTCGTTGTGGATGATGTAGTTAGCCAGCGGAATCTTTTCGCTGTCCGGCATCTGCGCCGCGAGGCGGGCGCGCGCGTCAGCCTCCAACTCCGCGGCGGACGGCGCGTTGGGCTGCTGCTGCATGCGTTCCACAAAGCGCGCGATCCTCAGGCCGACGGGCGCGGTGACCAGAATGATGCGGTCAAAGCGCTGCCGCCAGCCGGGGACAGTGCCCTGCCTGTCGGCTTCGAAGATCAGGGCCGATTCGACGATCGCCACCGCCGAGGGGTTCTGGGCAAAGACATGCTCGATCCAGCGCTCCTGCGCGGCAATCACCGGGGGATGAACGATGCGATTCAACTCGGCGGCCCGATTCTGTCCGAAGGCCAGATCGGCGAGGAGGCGGCGATTCAGGCTTCCGTCGGCGCGCGCGACTTCGGGACCGAAAGTCTTCACGATCGAGTTGTAGACCGGGTGGCCGGGCTCCATCATCGCGCGACCCACCGCATCCGCTTCCAGCACCTGCGCGCCCAGCGAACGGAAGACGTCGGCAACGGTGGTCTTGCCGCTTCCCAAACCTCCGGTCAAGCCCGCGCGAAGCATCGCGGCTCTCCTCTCTTCAGTCGATACAATGAATGCATGCAGGCGTTAGAACGGATTCGTGAGGTTCTGGAGCTGATTGTATGCCCTGTCTGTCATGGGCAGCTTTCGATGCAGAGCGGCGCAGAGAACGCGGCAGTAGTATGCAACAGTTGTGGGCGGCGTTATCCGGTGGAAGACGGCATCCCCGTCCTGCTGGAATCGCGTGCATCTACTTCCCGCTGATGCGCTTCGCGCTCAATGCGGGTAGTGGTGGAAGAACGGGTAGATCATCCGGTAGGCGATCAGCGCCGCCACAAGAATGGCGACAGCGAGCACGGTAAGCATCATTCCCCAGCTGGGTCCCGAGGGCTTTTCTTGATTCGGAGTCACTCTTTCTTCAGTCTATCTGTCCCGCTCCCGACCTAGCGAATGCGACCGGTTGAAGAGGATTTTGTTCTTCCAAGAAAACCAATCCCTAACGTTTCTCGTACAGGTGTTAAGAGAGACTCCAGGTGAAAGAGCAACCCCTGGAGCCAATTGGTGTCTAAGCTAGCAGGTTGATCGAGGGCTCACGCGCGGCGAGGAGACGGACCTATGGAAAACAGCAGGGTTGAGAAGTTCGGGTTGAATGAGTTGACGAATTTGCGCAACGAGCTGATGGAATCGGGCCTGGATTCGTTCCAGGCTGCCCAGGTGCTGTCCACCTTTCTGGCCGGCCGCGGTTACGGCATCGGCACAGAGCAGGCGCGCGCCGCGGTGCTGCGGCTGGAAAACAACGGCTGCTCTTATGACTGCATGCAGCGGGAGCTCGAACGTATCGCGTTGGTGATGTAGGCCTTCGAGGGCCGGCCAGCCATAAATCTTCGGTAAATCCCCAGGAAAGTTGTGGCCGAAACGCCGACCGAGAGGATGTGCTTTTCGGTCATTCCGCAGTCATTTGCCGCGCACAATCTTGCGACCTTTTCCAGCTCTGCTCCGTCTATTAATTAAGTAGTAAATACATGGCTCAGCCTCGAATTCGCGGGGTTTCGGCGGATATTGGAAGCGTGGCTGACCATCGGCTTGCTTGAAGGAAGCAAATTTCACCTGCACTGGAGAACTGTTCTTATGAATCGATTGATTGCAAACGCCCTCGGGCTTACTGCCGCGTTCGTTGCGCTGTCGGGAGTTGCGATAGCACAGAGTCAAACCCAGGCCATGAACCTGATGGCTGGAGATACGGAGCTGGTTCACTCCCTGGATACCAAGTCGGCGATGCCAGGTCAGCTGGTCACGGTAAAACTCACCGACTCGATCAAGACTCCGGACGGCGTCGAGCTACCACACGGGACGGAGTTGATGGGGCGCGTTGACCAGGTAAAAGCTTCAGAAGGCAAGAGCCCATCCAAGCTGGTGCTCACGTTCAGCCAGGCCCGCCTCAAGGACGGCAAGACCGTTCCGGTCAAGGCGACTCTGGTGGGCTTTGCTGCCGCCGGAGGAGTCGGGGAGCTTCCAACCACAGTAGCAGCGAATGCCTCCTTCGATCAGGAACCTGGCGCGATGGGAGATGTCGCACTCAAGAGCGCTGTGAAGCAGCCGGTTTCGGGAACGCTGACGAACGACCACAGCAATATCAAGCTTGGGGAAGGCACGCAGTTCCTGGTTGCGGTCGGTGCGCCCTCTAGCCAATCGTCTGCCGGGGCTGAGTAAGTCAGCTTGGAACAAAGCAAAGATGGTACAAGGTTTCGTCATTCTGAGCGTGGCGAAGAATCGCAGCGACGCGGGTGTGGACGCATCAACGTCGAGATTCTTCCTCCCGTTGGTCGTCAGAATGACGGCACCTTACAGTAACTCTAATACTGCTCTAGCTCATTACCGTCTGTCCTGAGGGCCCGCGAACGCGGGCCCTCTCTCCTTGGTGCTATCCGACAGCAAGTTGCAGCAGGACGCTGGCGGCCAGGGCAAAGGGCATTGCGATCAGCCCTACCTTGAAGAATTCGGTGGCCGTAATGCGAACGTTTTCGCGGCGTAGCGCAATCAGCCAGAGAATAGTAGCCAATGATCCGGTAACCGACAGATTCGGCCCGAGATCGACACCGATAAGAATGGCGTGGGACAGCCGGTGCGCGGCTGGCGCCTGCGCCAGGGCGGCGCCGCCGGCAAGGCCTACCGGCAGGTTATTCATGAGATTCGAGAGAATGGCCACGCCGAATGAAGCGCATAGAACGGATGCCGCTCGCGGGGCGCCGAGCAGCGAGTGCAGGGCGTGCTGCGCCAGTTGCATCATGCCGGCCTGATTGAGTGCCTCGACGATGACAAAGAGTCCGGCGACCAGCGGCAGGATGCTCCACGAAACATCTTTCACCGCGCGCGAGAAGATGGAGCGATCTTTGAAGCCGACGAGCAGGAGAGCCACCAGCGCTGCTCCGCATGTAGGCGCTCCAAGATCGAGCCCCAGGCCCGAAGCGATGAGCAAAGCCGCGGCTGCAAGCATCAGCCCAACAAGCGCGAGCCGCCCCTGCGCGCTCAGCTTCACCTCATCCACAGGCCGGTGAATGGCGCCTGCGAGCGTCCTGCGCGAGACGACGCGAAGACAAAGATAGGTTGCGACGATGGAAGCGATCGAGGGCACGAGAAACAGCCTGAGCCATGGCGCGAGGGCGGGAATGTGCCTCCCGTAGACCACCAGATTCGCGGGATTCGAAATAGGAAGAACAAAGCTGGCGGCATTGGCAATGAGCGCACAGGCCAGGAGATACGGCTTGGGCTCGACCTCGGCCCGCCGCACGGCGGCCAGCACGGCCGGAGTGAGAACGACGGCTGTGGCGTCATTCGAGAGCAGCGTTGTGACCACAACGCCGGTGAGATAGATGAGGATGAAGAGCCGCGCTGCGGAGTGGCCGGAGCGGCGAACGGCCACGTCTGCGATCCAGTCGAAGACGCCCTCATGACGGGCCAACTCGGCCAGCAGCATCATGCCGGTGAGAAACAGATAGACATCGGTTCCCTTGCCGATGGCGCTGAGCGCGCTGTGAGCGGGGATGAGCCGCGTAGCGAGCAGCAGGATTGCTCCCGCTGAAATCCATATCGCCTCTGCAATGCGCCACGGACGGGCCAGCATGCAGAGGATACTGGCCAGCGAAAGAAGCCATATCCAGAAAATGTGGGAGTACGGCAGATGCATGAAGTCTTTCTATCTTGACAGACCCTGGTCCTACGATGGAATTGTCGAGGCATGAGATGGCTTGGCTTGATTGACATCCTTTTTCTCGGTATCCGAAATGCCATACGAGAAACTAAGATTTGTGGTCGAGCAGACGAACTGCAGGTCCCTCCACTTCGCTTCACTCCGGTCGGGATGACAAATTTTCCAGGGGATGCGAGGAATGTCAACAGGGCCGGATGGCTTCAGAAGACGCGGGGCTTTAAGATCACTTTGTCTTCGCCATCACATTCTGCCTTCAAATTGGGGACGCATGAGAATCGCATTTGCATTCGCCGCATTTGTTTTACAGCAGGCGCTGGCTCTGCCTGGGTTTGCACAGCAAGCTTCTTCATCGCAGCCGGCGATCGTTCTGCATGCCGCCCGGCTTCTCGACGTGGCCGGCGGACGAGTCGTGTCACCGGGTGAGGTGCTGGTCGAGGGGGAGCGCATCGTCGCGGTGGGTTCTTCGGTCGATCATCCTTCGGGTGCGCAGGTCATCGACCTGGGCGATACCACATTGATGCCGGGCCTGATCGATGCCCATGTACACCTCTTTCTTCATCCCGGCGCGGAAGATCTGCAGACCGTCGAGGAGTCCGTTCCGCAGCGGACGATTCTCGCCACATTGGCTGCGAAGGCCGACCTGATGGGTGGCTTTACTGCAGAGCGCGATATGGGCACCGAAGGCGCAGGGTCTGCCGACACCGCAGTGCGCAACGCGATCAATCAGGGATTGATCCCCGGTCCACGCCTGCGCATCAGCGGCAACGCTGTCGACATACTCGGCGGCCACGAGGACGCCAACCACTTCAACCCCGCGCAGCACGTGCTTTCGAACGCCACCCGCGCGAACAATCCTCAGGAAATTGTCGAAGCCATTCGCGAGCAGTTCAAAGAAGGCTCCGACTTCGTGAAGATGTATGAGACGGGACAGGACTCACTGCACGATGGCGTCTTTTCGACACCTTATCAGTACACCGAAGCCGAGTTGAAAGCCGGTGTGGATGAGGCCGCGCGCGTTGGCAAGAAGGTGGGCGTGCATGCGACGGGCGAGCCCGGAACGCTCTACGCGGCGGAGGCGGGCGTTGCTTCCATCGATCATGCGCTGCAGTTGAGCCCCGAAACCATGCGCATCATGCGCGAGAAACAGATTCCGGCGGTGCCCACCTTCACCATCTTCGAATACTTCGCCGACCATGCGGCCTCTCCCGCAGCTGCGGCACGCGAGCGCGCGATGCTCGACTATCATGCGGCGCAATTCAAGAAGCAGCTTGCCGCGGGCATCCCCTTCGCTGTCGGTTCGGACGTGGGGCCGTTCCCTCATGGAACGCAGGCGCGGGAGCTGGTGCTGATGGCGAAGTACGGCATGCCAACGGCGGAGGTGCTGAAGGCCGACCTGCTGAACGGGGCAAAGCTGCTGGGATGGGAGGGTCAGATCGGCGAGTTGAAGGCCGGCTATTTCGCCGACGTAATCGCGGTGCCGGGAAATCCGCTCGAGGACATCAGCGTGACGCAGCATGTCGCCTTCGTGATGAAGGGGGGCGTGATCTACAAGCACGAACACGAATAGGGACTGGCCGTCCAGACACGCGCTTCGCGCCTCAAACCAGTCCGCCCGATGAAGCGGAGCAACAGGTCTATTTACGACTGTCGTGCGCTTCGACGAACGCAAGAGCCTTCGGCTGCACTTGCGCCGCCTGTACTGGCGCAGAACGGGATGCATTCTGCTTGACGAATGCCTGATAGCAGAACTGCAGGCCCAATGCCAGCAGGCACACGGAGAGCGCGAAGCGCAGCTGTCGATTGGGTACGCGAGGCGCAACCATTGAACCGGCAAGTCCGCCTGCAATCCCGCCGATGACGAGCTTCGTCAGCAAAGCTCCGTCGAGGTTGCCGCTGGCCAGGTGAATCCCGCTTCCTGCAAGGGCGACGCAGAAGCCGAAGGCCAGATCTGTTCCCACCACCTGCGCCGCCGTGAGCGACGATAACCCCAGCAGCACGATGGTGCCCAGCGCTCCCGCGCCGGAAGAAGAGAATCCAACCTCGGCTCCGATGGGAAACATCAACGCGGCGATAGTGCGGATGCGGGTGGGCCGATTCGTATTCGGCGCGAAGGGGCGGAAGTAGCGGTAGAGATGCCACGCGGACGAAGTCACGATGATCGCGCCGAGCACGGCGTAGAGGATGGCGTGATCGCCTAACGCAGCGAAGTGCCGAAAAAGCAGCGAGCCGAGGACGACGCCGGGAATGCCGCCGATCAGCATGATTCCCAGTACCCGGTAGACGACCTGACGCCGCCACATCTGAAGGGGAACGACAATCGCCTTGACAATCGCGGAGTAGGCCAGCGCCGTGCCTACGCTGACCACGACAGGCACATGCAGGAAGAGAATGAGCAGGGGCGCGGTGATGGTGCCGGCTCCGACGCCGGTGATGGCAATGATAAACGCGATGATGAAGCCGAGCGCGAGTTCCATCGGTGCAGCCTAGCTGTGCCCTTCCGCTTGCGAATTTACATCGGGCGCGGGTTGAATGTGAATGCCGCACTCCACCTTGTGCCCGCCCCAGCGGCCCGAGCGCGGATCGTCCGCGCTGAGCGGCAGGCTGGTGCAGGGTTCGCAGCCGATGCTGGAGTAGCCGAGATCGTAGAGCGGCAGCAGCGGAATCGCATGGCGCTCCGCATACTGCCACACATCGCGCGTATGCCAGTCGGCAAGCGGGCTCAGCTTGAGCAGTTGCTTGCCGGTGGGCAACGTGAAATTCTCCGCGGGCTGCAGGTTGGCGCGCGTCTTCGCCTGCTGGCGGCGCAGCCCGGTGAACCACAGGCCATAGGGCTCGAGCGCGGCAAACAGCGGACCAACCTTGCGCAGCGCGCAGCAGCGGTCGGGCGCAGTCCCGTTCAGGATGCCGAACTCCGCCTCCTGCGCGGCCACTGTCTGCGGCGGCACGATGTTGTGCAGATTAAGCTGCCACTCAGTCGCGATGCGGTCGCGATACTCGTAGGTCGCCTGGAAGTGATAGCCGGTGTCGAGAAAGAGCACCGGAATCTCCGGCGCAAGCTGGCGGACCAGATGCAGCACCACCACATCCTCAGCCTGAAAGCTGCTCGTGACGCAGGCGTCACCAGCGCTGTCCGCGAGTTGCGCGCTCACGAGCGCCGCGGCTTCAGCGATCTTTTCATCCAACGTTGAGACGGGCGCTGTGACTGTGCTCATAGGTGTTCCTCTTCCTTCGCGCGTTCTTTTGTGCGCTGGAATCCAAGCGTTGCCACTATCGCTTCGACCGAGCTGCCAGTCTCCTCTTCCAGGGTGAAATCTTCGGCGAGAAGCTGAGCTCCTGACTGCTCGGTCTCGACCAGCACGGCGACTCCGGCCTGCTGCAACGCGCGCCAGACGGCCCGGTCCTGCACTCGAGTGCAGACGACCGCATGGCCAAGATCGAGGATGCGCTGCTCGAGTTGCGAAACGATTTCCCTATTCGCGAGAACAACCCGCGGCAGGGACTTCACTGTATTCGTAACTGTATTCGCAAAAATATGCCGGATCATGCCGGCGCCCACCGTCGCGTTGTTGGCGGGATCGATCAGGATGAAGCTTCCCGTCGCGCGGCTCTCGTTGTAGAGGTCGGCGAGGATGGGCCGGTCGGTCTCTATCTCGATCAGCCCGATGGCATTCAGGTCGAGCGCGGCAGCCGCGTGCGGATCGAGCGTCTCAATGTTGATCTTGTGGCGGATGGAGCGCACGCGCGCGGGCACCATCTGGCTGGTGTGCTTCAGCAGGTAGCGCCGATCGATGGCGAGCGGCTCCGCGTGCATCCACACGATGGACGCTTCGAAATGATTGGCCACCTGCGGGGGTGCATCGGCGGGCGCGATAAGGTCACCGCGGCTGATGTCGCGCTCGTCTTCGAGCGTCACTGTGATCGAGAGCGGCGCAGTGGCAGATTCGAGCTCGCCGTCGAAGGTCACGATGCTCTCAATCCGGCTGGCATGGCCGGAGGGGAGCGCGACGATGCGGTCTCCGCGGCGAATGGTGCCGGCGGCGATCTGTCCGGCGAAGCCGCGGAAGTTCTGGTTGGGCCGGATCACACGCTGCACGGGAAGACGAAACGCGAACGCCGCATTCTCGCGGGCTACCGGAACCGATTCGAGATATTCGAGCAACGTGGGTCCGGAGTACCACGGCATGCGGCTGCCGGCATGCACCACGTTGTCGCCTTCGAGTGCGCTGATAGGAATTGCCTCGAAGCTGCGCAGGCCAACGCGCGCGGCGAGATCGGCAAAATCGCGGCTGAGGTTGTCGAAGACCTCTTCGGAGTAATCGACCAGATCCATCTTGTTGATGGCGGCAACCACGCGTGGAATTCCGAGCAGCGAAGCGATGTAGGCGTGGCGTCGCGACTGGTTGAGGATGCCCTTTCGCGCGTCCACCAGAATGATGGCGAGGTCGGCGGTCGATGCGCCAGTGGCCATGTTGCGCGTGTACTGCTCGTGGCCGGGCGTATCGGCGATGATGAACTTGCGCCGCGCCGTCGAGAAGTAACGATAAGCCACGTCGATGGTGATGCCCTGCTCGCGCTCGGCGCGGAGGCCGTCGGTGAGCTGGGCAAAGTCGATCGACGAGACTGACGATCCCTGCGTCCGGGTTACCGCGCGGACGTGATCCTCGTAGACATTCTTCGAGTCGTAGAGCAGCCGCCCGATCAGCGTGGACTTGCCATCGTCGACGCTGCCCGCGGTTGTAAAGCGGAGCAGATCCTTGCTCTGCTCGACCGCGAGAAATTTCTCGATGGAAAAGGTCGAAGCCTCAAGTTCTGCGGATTCGATTTCAATCATCGGCGCGATGCTCATCAGAAGTAGCCCTCGCGTTTCTTGATTTCCATGGAGCCCTCCTGGTCGTGGTCGATGATGCGGTTGGCGCGTTCCGACGAGCGAAACGACACCAGCTCCGCAATGATCTTGGGCAGGGTGTCGGCGTCAGAGCGGATGGCTCCGGTGCACGGGCTGCAGCCCAGCGAGCGCAGCCGGCAGCGTACCCACTGCTCTTCACCCGGCAGGCCCTGCACGAAAGACTGCTCCACAGGGATGAGGCTGTCGCCGCGTACCAGCATGCGTCGCTCCTTTGCAAAGTAAAGCGGCACGATGGGAATCTTCTCAAGGTGGATGTAGTGCCAGATGTCGAGCTCGGTCCAGTTGGAGAGCGGAAAGACGCGAATGCTCTCACCGGGCCCATTTTGCGAACGATGGATGCGCGAGTTGTAAAGGTTCCACAGCTCGGGCCGCTGCGCCTTCGGATCCCACTGCCCGGCGCGGTCGCGGAAGGAATAGATGCGCTCTTTGGCTCGCGATTTCTCCTCGTCGCGGCGGGCTCCGCCAAAGGCCGCGTCGAAGCCGTAGTAGCGAAGGGCGTCGAGCAGCGCGGTGGTCTTCAGCAGGCCGCAGCACCGCTGCGTTCCCAGCTTCACCGGGTTCGCGCCATCGGCGAGCGCTGCTTCGTTGCGCCACACCAGCAGCTCCAGGCCCAGCTCGCGCGTGTACCGGTCGCGGAATTCGAGCATCTCGCGGAATTTGTAGCCGGTGTCGACATGCAGCAACGGAAAAGGAATCGGCCCGGGATAGAACGCCTTTTGCGCGAGGCGCAGCATCACCGACGAGTCCTTGCCAATCGAGTACAGCATCACCGGCTTCTCGAATTCAGAGGCGACCTCGCGGAAGATCTGAATGCTCTCCGCCTCCAGCAGCTGGAGATGGCTGAGAGCCGGCGGGGCTTGCGTTTCTACTGCGTCGGCGAAGGCTGTTGGCGACATATTGTTCGATTTCCCGTTGGTGAGTTCGAAAGACCCGCGCTGCGGGCCGTTGGAATTTGTGGCTGAAAAGGAAAAACCCACGTGCCTGGGAGGTAGGCAGTGGGCTCAGGGGCTAGATCGTTGGAATTGCTCTACGACTAGATCATGCAGATACAGAGCTCACAGCCTTGGCGGCACGCGCAACACCCACAACAACAGGCGCGCTGCTGGCAACAAGACGGAGCTGAATCGGTGAACTGCATCTAGTAAGAGCTTGGCCCAGTTCGGGTCGCTTGTCAATCGGATGTCGCGCCGCACCAAAAGGTTCACAAAACCAGGTGTCGTCAGAGATAGTTCGCAATCTCTATCAAGTTGCGGTCCGGGTCGCGGAGATAGATGGATCGCAGCTTGCCCATGGCGCCGGCACGCTCGACCGGCCCCTCTTCGACATGGACCCGCAGCTCGCCGAGGTAGCCGATAACTTCCTCAAGCGGGGTCGCCGTCGTGAAGCAGAAGTCTCCGGAGCCGGGGGTGGGATGGGATGCCTTGGGGCTGGGCTCATGTCCGCGCTGGTGCAGCTTGATGGTTTGAACGCCGAAGGTGAGGGCCTTGCGGCCGCCCAGCGTGACAGCATCCATCCCCAGCACCTCCGTATAGAAATCGATGGTCGCATCGATGTTGGCGACGGTGAGAACAAAATGATCGAGCTGATCCAGGGTAAAGGCCATAGTGATGGATGATACCCCGCGCAAGCCTTGACTGGCCGGAACACCCCGGCTATAGTCGAAATCACTATGCGTCTCGCCGCCAGCATGCCTTGCACCTGTTGTCTGTGCGCATGTCCGTGTCCGGCGATCGATCTCTTCTAGTTTCCCGCAGAGCCCTTAAGAAGAACAGCCGGAGCCCAAATGGCCCGGCTTTTTCGTTTCTTCCGCTATCAACAGACACCTCGCATCATGATGCCTCTCTTCACAACCCGGCTATCGATCGCGCGATCCTCGCGCCGCTTCTGTTGTTGATTCTCCGCAGACGCCGCTCATCCTGACTTTTCTTACTCACATTTTCCAGTTCTTGTTCGCTGCCTTTCCTGGTTGAGGAGATCGCCATGCGTCTTATTCCCCGTTCGATTCGCATCGTTGCCTGTGTCGCCCTGTTAAGCCTTTCCGTTTACGCCTGGAGCCAGGTGGTCGGAGGCTCCATCCTGGGCACCGTTCGAGATACCAGCGGCGCGGCTATTCCGGGCGCCAAGGTTGAAATTCGTAACACCGAAACTGGCACCACGCGCTTGCTGACCAGCGATGCGACCGGCCGCTATGCTGCGCCGTCAGTGCCGATCGGGCCATACTCGGTGAGCGCCGCCAAGGATGGATTCAGCACACAGACCCAGACCGGGCTGCGGCTGGTTGTGGGCCAGAGCGCTGAGGTCGATCTATCGCTTGCCGTGGGCCAGGTGCAGCAGGAGGTGACTGTAGCCGCTGCTCCGGCGACGGTCGAGCTCTCGACGCAACAGACCTCGGGGCTGGTGGATGAACGGCAGGTGAAGGAACTGCCCCTGAATGGCCGCAGCTACGACGAGCTGATGACGCTGAATCCTGCGATCGTGAACTACTCGACGCAGCGCTCCGGCGGCATCGGCACATCGAACTCGGCGGTTGGGAATATGTTCGCGGTTGCCGGTCATCGCCCGCAGGACAATCTATTTCTGCTCAATGGCATTGAATACACCGGAGCCTCAGAGATCAACGTAACGCCGGGCGGCACGAGTGGACAGCTTCTCGGCGTCGATGCAGTGCGCGAATTCAATGTAGTCACCGGCACCTACGGCGCAGAATATGGCAAGCGCACCGGCGGCCAGGTGAGTATTGTAACCGCGTCTGGCACAAATGCGCTGCACGGCTCGGCTTTCGAGTTTCTGCGCAACAGCGCCTTCGACGCACGCAACTACTTCGATCAGGCGGAGATCCCCGAGTTCCAGCGCAACCAGTTTGGCGGCGCATTGGGCGGTCCGCTCAAAAAGAACAAGGTTTTTCTGTTCGGCAACTACGAGGGCTTCCGGCAGAACCTCCACCTCAGCGACGTGACGCTGGTTCCGGATAACGAGGCGCGGCAGGGCTATGTTCCGAACTCCGGCGGCGGAGTCACTTATGTCGGCGTGAACAGCGCTTCGCAGGCGCTTCTGTCACTGTGGCCGGCACAAAATGGACCGGAGCTGGGCAGCGGCATTGCCGAGTCCTTCAACAATCCGCTTCAGACCATCCGCGAAGACTTCGGCACAGCGCGCGCCGACTACAACATCTCGGATAAGGACCTGCTCTTCGGCGTTTACACCGTCGACGACAGCGATGCGAATACTCCTTCGGCAAATCCGCTCAGCTCGGTGGTCGAGGCGCTCCGCGAACAGGTGGCCAGCGTTCAGGAACAGCACGTCTTTTCGCCGAGCCTGCTGAACACGGCGCGCTTCGGCTACTCCCGCGCGGCCTACGTCTTCACCGGCACTACTCCTGTCGACGTGCCCGGATGGATCGCAGGCCGTCTCATCGGCGCCATTGTCATCGGCGGAGGCACGGCGCTGAATGGCGCTTCGCAAATTACCGGCGCGGGAACAAATGCGGGCAGTAACCTCTCCACCGCGCGCAATCTCTACACCTATGACGATCATGTTTACTGGACGCACGGCATTCACCAGATCGAGCTGGGCGGATGGGTGCAGCAGATTCAATCGAACGACAACCTTGCGCAGGACCAGTACGGACAGGCTTCGTTCACTACGCTGACCACATTTCTGCAGGGGACGGTCGCCACCTTCACCTCCGTGCCATCGCCAACAGAGCTGGGATGGCGTTCGCTCGAAGGCGCAGGCTTTGCGCAGGACACCATCCGCCTCAAGCCGAATCTTGAACTGCGTGCCGGCTTCCGCTTCGAGTCTACGAACGGATGGAATGAGTCGCAGGATCGCGCCTCGAACTATCTCTTCGATGCGAACGGCGTGATCGAGACGAATCCGCAGGTGGGGCACTCGGCGCTGACCAGGAACCGCGCAAAGTTTCTGCCCGAGCCGCGCATCGGGCTGGCCTGGGACCCCGCCGGACACGGCGACACCGTTGTCCATGCCGGCTTCGGCGTCTATCGCGCCCTCCTCGACAATCTCGACTACCGCCTCGACCAGACCGCTCCGTACAACACGACAAATACGCTGAAGAATGTGCCCCTGACCAGCCTGGATATTATTCCGGGCGAGGCACCTCCATCGGGAAGCCTGATCTCGCCCAGCGGCGTGCAGCCGGATGCTTACACGCCCACCGTGCTTACGTGGTCGCTCAGCGTGGTGCAAAAGATCGCTCCCAACACCTCGCTGACCCTGGGATATGTAGGCTCACACGGCTACCACCAGATGCTCTCGGAAGACGTCAACGAGCCGATACCGACCATCTGCCCGGCTTCGCCATGCCCGTCAACACTGGCCGCGGGAACGATCTACTACCCGAAGGGCGCGCCTTACGCAAATCCTGCGTTGGCCAACACCACCACCTGGATCTCCGAGGGCATCAGCTCCTACAACGGTCTCGAATTGGATGTGAATCATCGCTTTCAGCACGGCTTCCAGTTGCGCGGCGTCTACACATGGTCGAAGAATCTCGATGACGGCACAGCGTGGAATACGAGCGTAGGCGCGAATTCGCCGGCCTTCGTCGAATTCCCTTCGCGGCCCAAGCTGGATTGGGGTCCGGCCAGCACCGATGTGCGCAATCTCGCCGTCATCAACGGAACCTACGAACTTCCCTTCGGGCGCCGTGACGGCGGCGTGTGGGGTCGCGCTCTGCGCGGATGGAGCGTCAGCGGGATCGCGACGCTGCAGTCCGGCTTTCCGTTCACGCCGCAGCTCGGCTATAACCCGACCAACAATGGCGATAGCCGCGACCCGATCCGCCCGAATCTCAATCTCGGCTTCCGCGGCAAGATCATCGAAGGTGGTCCAACCCAATACTTCAACCCCGACGCTTACGTGGTTCCCGTCTCCGGCACCTATGGCAATGCCGGTAGAAACTCGCTGGTCGGCCCCGGCTTTGCCAATCTCGACGCTTCGCTGCGCAAGGAGACGCAGATCACCGAAGGTCTCCGCGCACAGTTCCGCGCTGAGTTTTTCAATATTCTGAATCACACCAACTTTGGCACCCCGAACGAGGTCGTTTATTCGGCGGCGGGCACAACGCCCTCGCCCACCGCGGGCGTGATCACATCGACGGCCTCCACCTCGCGGCAGATTCAGTTTGGCCTCAAACTGCTGTTCTGAGTTGAGGCGCGCGCACATTGCCCTGTCCGCCTTTCCCCGCTTCGCGGTATCGTAGTGAGCATAAGGCGGACACCATGAGCGATACGGTTCTTTCTCCCGATACGATGACCACTCAGGAAGTTGTGGAGTGGACCAAGAAGCTGAACTACGGCACCTGGCGCTACCAGAAATCCTGGAACCCGATGCACATCGTCGATGCGGAGGGGTGCTACTTCACCGACGCGGCGGGCAAGCGCTATCTGGATTTCTCGGCGCAGCTCATGTGCTCGAACCTCGGGCACAAGAACGCAGCAGTCATTCAGGCCATTGCGGATCAGGCGAAGAAGCTGGCCTACATCATGCCGTCGTACGCGACCGACACCCGCGTGGAGCTGAGCCGGCTGCTGCTCGAAGTCCTGCCCGAGGGCATCACCAAGTTCTTCTTCACTACTTCCGGTACGGAAGCGAATGAGGCAGCGTTCAAGATCGCGCGGATGTATACCGGCAAAACCAAAATCATCGCGCGCTATCGCTCCTATCACGGATCGACGATGGCCTCGATCGCGGCAACCGGCGATCCACGGCGCTGGGCGATGGAGCCGGGCGGCAAAGGGCAGGGCTTTCTCTTCGCGCCCGAGGTGAACTGCTACAAGTGCCCGATCAAGCACACCTATCCGGAGTGCGGCATTGCCTGCGCCGACTACCTCGAGCACATGATCGAGAACGAGAGCGACGTGGCCGCGGTGATCGTAGAGCCGGTGGTCGGGACAAATGGCGTTTTAGTGCCGCCTAAGGAATATCTGCCCCGGCTGCGCGAGATTTGCGATCGCCGCGGGGTACTACTGATTGCCGACGAGGTCATGTCCGGCTGGGGACGCACCGGCGAGTGGTTTGCTGTCGACAACTGGGGCGTGAAGCCGGACATTCTCGTTACGGCGAAAGGTATCACCTCGGCCTATGTTCCGCTTGGACTCTGCGCCACGACGGGCAAGATCGCCGAATTCTTCGAAGACCATTTCTTCGCCCACGGCCACACCTACGAGGCGCACCCCATCACGCTCGCGCCCGCGGTTGCGGCGATCCACGAGATGCAGCGGCTCGATCTGGTGAACCGCGCCAAAGAAGTAGGAGCCTACCTCGGCGAAAAGCTGCACGCTCTGAAGCCCAAGCATCCTTCGATCGGCGAGGTGCGCGGACTGGGCATGTTCTGGGGTCTCGAGATGGTGAAAGATCAGGAGAAGAAAACCCCGTTCAACACCAAGCAGGACAAGGTGGACGGCAAAGCCACGGTCGTCGACCAGGTAGCCGCCGACATGCTGAAGCGCGGCGTCTCCCTACAAGCCTGGATCAGCCATTTCGTCATCGCACCGCCCCTGATCATCGAGAAGGCGGAGATCGATACCGCGGTCGATGCGCTGGATCAGGCGCTGGCCATCGCGGATAAAGCGATCTGAGGCAATTGGATATTCAGGGCTGGAATCACAAAATAAAGGGGCATCTCTCGATACGAGAGATGCCCTTTGTTAGCTTTGCGAATCAGAAATAGAACTTGCCTACGAGCTGAAACACACGCGCCGGTTCGGGATCCTGATTGGGGTCGGCGGAGTTGGCGTTGTCCAGCACGCTGTTGATGACTCCGAAGGTGGACTTAGTGGTGAAGTTTCCGCCGGGTGCCGCAAAGTTCGCGTGATTGAACGCATTCGCCGCTTCAATTCGAAGTTGGACAAAACGCTCCTCGTGAGCGGAAGAGATGTGGAAGTTCTTCGACACCTGCAAATTGGTGTAGTTGAAGCCTGGGCCGTGAATAAGCGAGTTGCGCTTCACGTTCCCGAACGTTCCAATCGGCTCGTCTGAAAATGTCGACGGTGAAAAGTAGAAGTTACCGGTCTGTGTACTGCCGTCCGGGTAGGTTAAAGTCTGGATCTTGCGGGGGTTTTCTTTCTTGATGGAGAAGCTCGAAGTTACGGGCGTATCGCCGCAGCCGAAATAGCTGCCGCCATCGCACCACAGGGACCTGCTTTGCCCTTCGGAGATGCCGATCGGAAATCCGCTCTGGAGCGCGGTCACTCCGGCGATCTCCCAGCCCGAGAGCGCCTCCCGTAGCAGAAGATTGTTGCGGATTGATGCGAAGACCGGCACGTTATAGATGTACGAAGTGACGAATCGCTGCCGTGCATCGAAATCCGAGTCCCCGTAGTTCAGGTACGTGAAACCCGGCGTATAGATTTGGGAGTGGCCGGAGCCCTGCTGCTGAGTCCCGGTTGCGCTCTCGTAGTTAGAACCATTGTCCAGAGCGTGGGAATAGGTGTAGGAGAAGGTCGCGCTCAAACCATGAGTCTGGGCCTTGATAAGGCTGATCTGTAACGAATTGTAACTGGACGCATTTTCGGTCGTCTGGCGGGCAACGCTCCTATACCAGGGCGTTCCGTTCGGTAGCCCGGCAGGATTGCCAGGGGCGAGAACAGGATCGGCCGTGTATTGCGGGAAATATTGGTGGATCGATCCCGCCAGACCCGTATTGCAATTGTAGGCATCCGGGTATCCTGCCGGAACCGAACCAGCCAGGCAGGCGGCGTGGCCGGCCGGGGTGATGGGATCTCCCTCGTACCAGCTTGCCAGGCGATGGCCCAGCGAACCAACATAGCCAACCTGCAGAAGCATGTTGCTCGGCAGCTCACGCTGTATGTTGAGGTTGAAATTCTGAACGTAGGGCACGGTGTATTGCTTCGGATCAAACGTGGCTAAGCCGAGCGAGTTGTAAAGGCTCGCCCAAGCGATCGTTGTCCCGGCAGTGGGGATGGTGAAAGGGAACTTGTTGGGAAGCGAGGTCGCGGCACTTCCGGTCACGTCGTTATACGGAGCCGCAAACGAGGGGCTGCCGCCTGCGTCGAGGGCGCCATTGGAGAAGAGAAGGAACGGCGGGTCTTCCAGGTTCTGCAGCGACTGCTCTTCCTGGTCGCGGTTGTAGTAAATGCCGTAGCCGGCACGAACCGAGAATTGGTGCGAGCCAGGCGTGCCGATCAACTGCGAAGGACCCGACGACGGCGACCAGGCAAAACCCACGCGCGGTCCGAAGCGGTTGTAGTGGGTGGTGGGTCCGCCGGCGCGGTTGCAGCCTGTATCGCCGGGGAAGCCGAGTCCCGGAGGTGCGCCGGGAAAGATCTTCGATTCAGCAGAGGAGAGCGACCAGCAGTTGATACCGAGTCCGCCAAACTGATCGTTCTTGTTCGGATATTCCACATCCCACGAGACACCATAGTTAACCGTCAGATTCGGGCTGGCCTTCCAACTGTCCTGCGCGTAGGCATAAGTTTCCGCGGCCAACGCATCGATGTTGCCGTTGCTGGTCTGCTCGTATCCATCAGGAATGCCCAGCTCGAAGTCGAGAACAGGATCGCCCGAGGAGTAGAGCCCGTTGCCTCCCGTTCCGCCGGCGAAGTAGTAATAGCCGTTGTTGAGATATGCGAAAGGATTGTCGACGCGGAACTGCTCGTAAGATGCGCCCAGCTTGAGCGTGTGGGTGCCGAGAATCTTGGTGAAGTTGTCGGCGTAGGTCAGGTTCGAATCCAGTCTCGGCTGGGGACCTTCATAGCTGTTTCCCACGGCGAATGAGCCGATCGAAAGATATGGGAACCCTGGAGCGCTTGTATTTTGCGGGACGATACCGGTGAATCCGTAAGTACTTGGCAGAGCGGGAGTGACTGGCTCCAGCGCGGCGAAATTGAATCGGTAATAGCCCAGGCGCAGTTCATTCAGAGTGCTGGCGTTAAACGTGTGGGTATACGAGCCGCTGAAGATTTTGAAATGTTCAGCCTCGTTGGCGCCAAACCCTGGAAAGCTGCCGCCCCCGAAGGAGAGGGTGTCGACACTTGGGCTGGACTGGAAGATGGTCGAAGCCCAGATCGTGTCGCGGGATGTCGGTGTGTAATCGACGCGAATGATGCCCTGGTCCTGAGCTGCCGAGTCCGTTGTGTTGAAGTTGTAGTAGGAACCGAGATAGTTCGGTTGGGGAATGTACTTGGTCGTCGTGTTGGCGGAAACCGAGTTCCACAGGTTGTTGCCAACAACGATACTCGCGGGCCCCGATCCGCCGTTGTTGAAGCAGGCCGCCCAAGTCTCACCAGCTGGGCAGCTGCCTACGGCAAAAGGAAGAGGATTACGTGTAAGGGCGTCGCTGTAGGTTGTGGTCGTACCATCCGCGTTGGTATAAGTTGTCGGAACATTGTTGGCTGTTCCATTGGCATAATTTTGATCGTCGGAGAACGTTCCAGTGTAGTTCTCGCCGAGTAAGGTCGGAGAAGAAGTGGAAGCGCCGGTGCGGTTGCGGAAACCCTGATATCCAAGGAAGAAGAATAGCTTGTTCCGGAAGACTGGACCGCCGAGCGTTCCGCCGTACAGGTTCTGGTGAAATTGCGGCTTTGAGGTGGCGAAGTACGGCGTTCCGTTCAGGAATGAGTCGCGGTAATATTCGAACGCATTGCCATGAAACGCGTTTGTGCCGTTTTTGATGATCTGGTTAATGGTCGCTCCCGAATTGCGGGCGAACTCAGGATTCATGGTGCTCGCAATAATGTTCTCTTCCTGCAGAGCGTCGGGGTTGATCTGAATGCCCTCATTCTGCAGTGGGCCGTCGTTAATATCGACACCGTCCAGCATGAAGGAGTTTTGCGGGGTCTGGCTTCCGTTGGTCGAGAAGTTTCCGAAGCGGTCCGAGGACTCTACGACGCCGGGGTTGAGCTTCTGCAGTCCTGCCGGATCGCGGCCCAGCAGCGGAATCTGTTCGAGCTGCTCGGAAGTCACGATCTGCTTCAGCTGGGTATCCGCGGTTTCTACCTGGTTGCTGGTGGATGAAACCTGGACCGTCGTGGTGCCGGATCCCACGTTCAGCTTCGCATCCACGTCGCGGTTGTCATTCACATTCAGGGTGAATCCCGAATTTGTGAACTCCTTGAAGCCCGTCGCTGCGATGGTGACGGAATACGGTCCGCCTACCTGCAATTGCGGCAGGGTGAAGTACCCTTTGCCGTCGGTCGCAGCCGCAGTGGTGATGCCGGTGCTCGTGTTGACTACGGTGACCGTGGCATTGGGAATCACGGCGCCCGATGTATCTGTCACTGTGCCGTGGATCGCAGCATATAAACTCTGGGCTGCCGCCGTGTGCGTGAGAATGGACAGTGAGATTACCAAGAGCAGGGTTGTTAGAAACCTAGCCATAACTCGCATCGTTTCCTCCAAGAAAGGTTCGCAAGCTTGAAATCGCGCAATATTCATCGGAACCGGGTCCGTCTGTTCGGATTCCTGGAAGGGAGAGCTCCGGATCGAGCACTTGAGCGGGAAGTGTTCTCGTGAAGCGCGCACAGCCGAATCGAATCCGATTGAATTCAAAGTGAGCATGGCTGCGCTGCCATTCAGCCGCATTCCAAGGAACGTATGCGCAGGTGCTGTGCAATCAAACGGCCAGCCGGATCATAGATTGAGCGGGGCGATGTCAGAAAATGCGATACGACGCGGAATCAAGGCGCTACAAGGCGGCTAAGTGGTTGATAAAAATGCACATATCTTGTTTGTAAATATATAGAAATATACGTTGACGGGATCGAAGCCGGTAATGGCTTCTTGCGGTTACCCTCTGGCGCATACGAAGTTACCTTTGATTTGCGGTAAATTCATACGGTTTCTGGTAGATAGACCCGGCTTCGCTTGTGAATTCTGGAGGGCAATCCGAGTGAATCGAAGAAGCCGAATAAACTGGGAGGGTGAAGCTGATGCTTGCCGCAATCGGGCTCCGCGCGCGCTCGTCGGGTCCGTCCCGGGCGTCCGCTTTCGATGAGCTTGTGGAAGCTTATACGGCCAGGACGGCGGCCTTCGCGGAGGTCGAAACAGCGGTTTTTCGTTCCACCGAGGCATTCTTCGAGGCCGTGGATCGGCAGAAGTCGCGGTCGGGCTCGCTCGTGGTGATGCTGGACAGTCGCGGGAAACAGCTTTCCTCTGAAGAATTGGCCCGCTGGATCGGCCGCATGCGGGACGAGGGGCAGCAGAGAATCATCTTCGCCATAGGCCCGGCCGACGGCTGGTCTGATGCGGAGCGCGGCCGCGCTCAGTTGCTGCTTTCGCTAGGACCCATGACTTTGCCCCATGAGCTGGCCCGAGTGGTCCTGTGCGAACAGGTATATCGCGCATTTACAATCCTTGCTGGGCATCCGTATCACACCGGCCACTGAGGGACTGGCCGTCCAGGCCTTGGCGCCTTCGGCGGAAACATTGGTACGGAGCTGTTTCAAGAAAGAGGCGCAGCGTTTTGACGGAATCGCGGCAGGGGTTGGTCCTGATCAACACGGGCCCAGGCAAGGGTAAGACCACTGCGGCGATGGGGACGGCTCTGCGGGCGGTGGGCAACGGGCTGCGCGTGCTGATGCTGCAGTTTCTCAAGGGCTCGTGGCACTACGGAGAGCTGGACGCGGTCGAGGCCTTCAACGGCAATTTCGTGATGAAACAGCTGGGGCGCGGGTTTGTGAAGATCGGCGGCGCGGAGACCGATCCTGAAGACATCAAGATGGTCGAGGATGCGTGGGACGAGGCGCGGCAGGCTATCCTTTCCGGCGAATGGGACATGGTGGTGCTGGACGAGATCAACTACGCCATCAGCTACAAGATGCTGGACCCGGCGAAGGTGGTCGAAACACTGAGGGCGCGGCCGGAGATGGTCCATGTCATCCTCACCGGGCGCAACGCGCATCCGTCGCTGGTAGAGATTGCGGACACGGTCACCGAGATGCGCGAAGTGAAGCATGCGTACCAGAAGGGCATCCTCGCTCAGCGGGGAATCGAATATTAACGCGGTCAGCCGAAAACTGGGCAGCGAAGGTCCGATTCGCGCTGAAACGGTCAGCGAATAGATATGGCCGGGCTCTATATAAGAGATAGGAAGGGAAGCGATGTCGTGGTTTCGTCGAGAAGATAACAAAATTTCGGACACCGGCGCGAAGACGGTTCGCACCGAGGGGCTCTGGGTCAAGTGCGAAGCGTGCGAACAGGTGATCTGGAAGGCGGATCTCGAAGCCAACCTCCTGGTGTGCCCCAAATGCGGCTTTCACTTCCGCATGGGTTCGAGCGCGCGGATTCAGATGCTGCTCGATCCAGGCTATGAGCTGGTCGACCGCGAGTTGCGCTCCACCGATCCGCTGTCTTTCACGGACCTCAAGCCTTACAAAGCGCGGCTCAAAGAAGCACAGAAGCGGACGGGGCTTAACGACGCCATCCAGAATGCGGTAGGCGTGCTGGGCGACCATCGGGTCGTGCTCAGCGTAATGGAGTTCAGCTTTATCGGCGGCAGCATGGGCGCGGTGGTTGGAGAAACCATCGCCCGCGCCGTCGACCGCGCCCACGACACGCGCCAGCCGCTGATCATCGCCTCCGCATCAGGCGGAGCGCGCATGATGGAAGGCATCGCCAGCCTCATGCAGCTGGCCAAGATATCGGCAGCGCTGGGCCGCCTTGACGAAGCGGGAGTCCCTTTCATCTCCCTGCTCACCGATCCGACTACCGGCGGTGTAACGGCCAGCTTTGCGATGCTCGGCGATCTGAACGTTGCCGAACCGGGAGCCCTGATCGGTTTCGCCGGCCAGCGCGTGATCGAGCAGACCATCCGCCAGAAGCTGCCGGAAGGCTTCCAGCGCTCGGAATTTCTGCTGAAGCACGGCTTTCTCGATGCGGTCGTCAACCGCAAGGACCTGAAGAGTTACCTTAGCCGCGCGCTGGCTTTCATGAAGGCCGCTTAAATAGCCAATTCAGAGGTCTAACTTCATCGTTCTGAAGGAAGCGAAGAACCTCAGCGATGCAGGCGAGGGTACGTGGCTACGATCCTTCCTCCCGTTGGTCGTCAGAATGACGGCGCCGCAGACAAACGCTGATTCTGCTTCAGCCATCAGGACCACATCTTCACCAACGCACCCACTGCACCGCGAACCGGATCGGATTTCGGAAATGGGAGGTGCTCCATCCGCGTTTGCGCCGCGGCGTCCGGAGCCGAGCGGCAGATGTCCCAGTTCTGGTTGGGTGGGTAGGCGCCGACCACCAGGAAATCGGTGGACGCCGAGAGCCGGCAGTGACCGGTTCCGGTCGGCAGAACCGCCACATCGCCGGCATTCACCGTGACCTCGTGACCGTTTTCTCCTCCAAGCATCAACCGCGCCGAGCCGCCCGCAAAGCCCAGCACCTCGTGGGCGGTCGAGTGGTAGTGATGGAAGTCATAGACACCATTCCGCCACTGCGGAGGCCATCCGTTTTGCTGAAATACTCTTTCAAAGCGCGCAGCGGGATCGTCCCCACCCGTAAGCAAAACGCCACGGTAGAGCAGCACCGGCAGATGTTCGTTGTTGGGCATCCAGCCGTTACGCGAGAGCCGCAGGATTTGCGGATCGCTCGCTCTACCCGAGCTGCCGGTAACGGCGCCCTCAGCCGGGAGGCTGGAAAGCGCGGGAGCAAGCCCGAGGGCGGTGAGCATCTGTCCAAAGCGGCGGCGTGTCAGGTCCGTAAGCAGATAGATGTGACCGCGGCGCTCGAGGTCGCGTCAAGTACGCAGAATCACGCGGTCTTCGCACGGATGGTCTATCCACTAAAATAATGAGCGTATGTCTTACGCTGCGGCTATCGAAGGTCTCTATGCGCTCGCCGGCGAGCTCCATGCTGCGCCGGGGCAGCCACGACGCAAATTCGAGCTGAGCGAAATGCGCGTGCTGGCTGAGGCGCTGGGAAATCCTGAACGCAAATTTCCCGCCGTGCTGGTCGCGGGCACCAACGGCAAAGGATCGACCTCGGCAACGCTCGCCTCCATCCTCAAGAGCGCCGGCTATCGTGTCGGCCTGTACACTTCGCCGCACCTCGCGCGCGTCAACGAGCGCGTGCGCGTGAATGGCGTCGACATTTCCGATGACGACTTCGCGTCGCTCTATTTCCGCGTGGACGATTGCGCGCGCAAGCTTGTTGCCGAGGGCAGGCTGCGCAGCTATCCCAGCTTCTTTGAAGCGATGACCGCGCTCGCCTTTCTGGCCTTCGCCGAGAGCCGGGTCGAGATCGCGATTCTCGAAGTGGGGATGGGCGGCCGGCTTGACGCCACCAACATCATTGAGCCTGTGATCTCGGTCATTACCGACATCTCGCTCGATCACACTGAGTGGCTGGGATCGACCATCACCGAAATTGCCCGCGAGAAATCCGGAATCCTCCGCCAGGATGGCGTGCTGATCACGCTGCCGCAGCATCCCGAAGCCAACCAGTCGATCGGTGAGGCGGCCGTCTCGCACAACGTGCGCGGAGTGAGCGCTGCCGACTACGTGCCGGTGCGGGAAGAAGTCGATCGCCGTGGCGCATACACACTGAACGTGCTCGGCGAGCGCATCGAAGCCGCGTCGCCATTGATCGGCGCCCACCAGCAGAGGAATATCGCACTGGCCGTTGCGGCTGCCATCGAATTACGTAACAATCACGGTTACAATATTACACCTTCACAGATCGCCGAGGGAATTCGCGGCACGCGCTGGCCCGGCAGGCTGGAGCGATTCACGGCTCCAGGCGAGACGGACGTCCTGCTGGACGTGGCCCATAACCCTGCGGGAGCCTGGGCTCTGCGCTCGGCTCTTTCGCACCTCGATCCGCAGCCGCAGCACATGACGGCCGTCTTCGGCTGCCTGAAGGACAAGGCGATTGCGGAGATCGCGCAAGTTCTCTTTCCGCTTTTCGACCGAGTCATTCTGACCGAGGTCAACTCGCCGCGCAGCGCGCATCTGGCCGAGATGCAGGCAGCCGCGGAGAGCACCGGCACGCATGTCGAGACGGCGGAAAATCCGGCTTTCGCGTTGAAGCGAGCTCGCGATCTGTCCGGTCCCGGAGACCTGATCGTGGTGACAGGTTCGGTCTATCTGGTGGGCGCTCTGCGCGAAAGCTTGGCCGAGGCTGGGCATGAAAGAGCTTAAACCAAGGCCCGACACGATCCCGAAGTCCGAATGGCTGGTGAACTACTGCCTCCGTGCCCCCGCCTTCTTTCTGTCGACGGCCTTCTTCGGCAGCCTCTCGCTCATCACGTCGCTGTGGGACAAGAACGGCAAGCAACAGCATGCCATCGCGCAAATCTGGGGCCGCACGGTTGTCAGGATTAGCGGAGCCAAGCTCAAGATTCTAAACGGCCACCATCTTGACGGCCGGGTCGCGATCTATGCCGCGAATCATCTCTCCTATGCGGACACGCCGGTCATCTTCGCGTCGCTGCCATTCCAGTTCAGGATCGTTGCCCGGCACGACCTGTTCAAGCTGCCATTTATTGGCTGGCATCTCACCCGATCCGGACAGGTGCCGGTGAACGTCACCAATCCCCGCGCCTCGATCGCAAGCCTCAGCAGCGCCGTGCGCACCCTGAAATCGGGGCTTCCGGTTTTCATCTTTCCCGAAGGCGGCCGCACCCAGACCGGACACCCAGACCTTTTCCTGAACGGGCCCGCGTTCATGGCCATCCGCGCCCAAGTGCCCATTGTCCCCATCGCAATCATCGGAACCCACGAACTGCTACCCATCCATACCTCGCTCTTTCACCCCGTTCCGGTGACCGTGGCCGTAGGAGAACCGATCGAAACCACCGGCTACACCGTGCGCCAGATCGACGACCTTACCACCCGCGTAAAAAGCGAGATCTGCCAGCTTTTCTATCAATACTCCTACCTCGAACAACCCGCCCAACCCAAACTTGAGGCGATTACGCTGGAGGGCCAAGTATGAAAGCGCCCCGCATTGCCATCCCTGAGCCGACGCTGAACGACCACGAATACAACGAGCGCTCCTGGCCTCAATACGCAAGAGCGGTGGAAGCCTCGGGCGGCGTGGCAGTCAAGATCCCTTTAGCCGCTTCGCCGGCAGAAGTGGCGCAATTGGCTTCCTCTTGCGAGGGCGTGCTGCTGCCAGGCAGCGGAGCCGACGTGGATCCCGAAAAGTATGGGCATGAGCGGATTCCGGAATGCGCCCCGGCCGATCCCGCGCGCGAGGCTGTTGACGAATTGCTGATACAGGATGCGGCCAACCTCCACAAGCCGCTCTTTGGCATCTGTTATGGGCTCCAGTCATGGAATGTGTGGCGTGGCGGAACGTTGATTCAAGACCTGCAGACCGAGGTCAATCACAAGCCGGGGCGCAATGTGATCGAGGCGCATCGGGTGGCGATCGAGCCGGACTCGCGTCTGGCGGAGATTGCCGGGACTCGGGAGTTGACGGTGAACAGCAGCCATCACCAGGCGGCGGATCGGCCGGGAGACGGGCTGCGGGTTGTCGCGCGAAGCGTTGAAGATGGTGTGATCGAGGCCGTCGAAGGCACGGGCGAGCAGTTTGTTCTGGCGGTTCAGTGGCATCCGGAGCGCACTTTTAAGGTCGATCCGGCCTCAAGAGCTTTATTTTCAGCATTTCATACCGCAGCGGCGGCCTGGCAGCCCCGTGTCATCCGGGAATCGGTCGCGACCGGACCGGGAGACCGGTGACATCCCAGGAGATTGAAGCGGCGGTTCAATCCGCCAGATTGCCCCCTCTTCCAGAGGGAACGGCGGCAAAATTTGAGAGCTACCTGGCTCTGCTGCTGAAATGGAATGCCAGGCTCAACCTCACTGCGATTCGAGAACCATCCGACATCGTCCGACGGCATTTTCTGGAGTGCATGCAGTGCGCCGAGGCACTCCCGCCGGTTGCAACGCTCCTGGATTTCGGCTCCGGTGCTGGTTTTCCCGGCATCCCGATTGCGCTCCTGCGGCCTGAGATCGCGGTAACCTTGGGCGAGTCGCAGGCCAAGAAGGCTGCCTTCCTGCGTGAGGTGGTGCGCAGCCTCGAACTCAAGGCCAGCGTCTTCGATGGCCGTATCGAGACGATGGATTCGTCGCTATGCTTCGAGGCGGTCACGCTGCGAGCGGTAGACAAGATGACTGAGGCCTGCACGACGGCTTGGAATCGCCTGCAACCGGGAGGCTGGTTCGTTGTCTTTGCGACTCCATCTACCGAGCCGACGATCAGGGGTGCCGCGCCCTCTATTTCCTGGGCGAATCCAGTTCCTCTAGTGGGCGCGCGAGAATCGTTTCTCATGCCTGGGCAGAAGAGCGCGTAGCCTCTGTTCCACGTGGAACATCTTTACGTACGGATCTGGCGATCGATGCCCGCATCAGGTTTGCGCGCGAATGTTCCACGTGAAACATTCGCCGATCTAAACCGCGGTTAAGAAAGATTTCCACATTCGCTCTCCGCTACCCCTGATGCGTCTCTTACTGCCCACTCGCCTCATCTCCAGTAGACACAAGGGTTTCAGCCTCTTTGAAAATCCGCCCTAGAAGTCTTCCACAGTTTTGTCCCCGTTCTGCACAGGTGGATCGCATTGCGTTCCACGGGTGCGCGCCGATACTCTTCTTCTTCATGGGAAATGTGCTCGCGGTCGTCAATCAGAAGGGTGGAGTGGGCAAATCGACCACCGCAATCAACCTTTCAGCAGCCCTGGCGATCGAAGGCCTGAAGGTCCTCCTGATAGACTGCGACCCGCAGGCCAACTCCACGGGCGGCTATGGTTTCGCCCGGGACGAACAGCGCAAATCCACCTACGACATCCTGCTTGGCGATGCGACCATTGCCGAAACGATCCTGGCGACGGAGATCGAGACGCTCAAGCTTGTCCCCTCGAGCAAGAACCTGATCGGCGCGAATGTCGAGCTCATTCAGCAGGAGCGCCGCGCCTACAAGCTTAAGGAAGCCCTGGAGCCCGAGAGGGCGAACTACGACTACATTCTGCTTGACTGTCCGCCCGCCCTGGACCTTCTCACCCTCAACGCACTGGTCTGCGCCGATCGGCTGCTGGTCCCCATGCAGGCTGAATACTTTGCGCTCGAAGGCATCAGCGAGCTGATGCATACCCTGGACCGTGTCCGCGAGAGCTTCAATCCGACCCTGGAGATCGAGGGTGTGCTGCTGACCATGTATGACGACCGCACCAATCTGGCGCAGCAGGTGACCGAGAATCTCCGTGAGTTTTTCAAGGACAAACTGCTCAAGACGGCTATCCCGCGCAATGTGCGCCTGGCCGAGGCTCCGAGCTATGGCAAGCCTGTCATGCTGTATGACCCCAAGTCACGCGGGTCGGAAAGTTATCGTGAGCTCTCCGAAGAGATCCTGAGCCGGCATAAAATCGAAAGCCCGCGCGCTAAAGAACGAAAGAAAGCAGCGGCATCAAGGCCCGAAGTCAAAGTGCGCTTCTGGCCTTATGGCTGAAAGCGCAGCTATCACTCTCGTAGCATCCGATCCCCCGCAGGCTTGAATTCATTGAAATCTTCTTAGGAACGATCACATGGCAAACGCAATCGAAGCACCAAAACGCAGGGCGCTGGGCAGGGGACTCGAATCCCTGCTGCCACGCATCGCGGCAGTGGCGGAAGAAAAGCCGCTACCCGCGTCAGAGGGAACGCCGCGGGAGATACCGGTCGGCGAGATCGATCGCAACCCATACCAGACGCGCACCCGCTTCGACGAAATACAATTGGCGGAGCTGGCCGCCTCCATCGCGTCTACGGGCGTGGTCCAGCCCATCCTGGTGCGCCCGCTGACCAACGGACGCTTCCAGCTCATCGCCGGCGAGCGCCGCTGGCTGGCCTCGCAGAAGGCCGGCAAGCCGACCATTCCGGCAATCCTGCGCCATGTCTCCGACGAGCAGGCGATGGAAATCACCATCGTCGAAAACCTCCAGCGCACCGATCTGAACCCGATGGAGCAGGCCCGCGCCTATGAGCGTCTCAGCCGGGAATTCAAGCTCACGCAGGAGCAGATGGCGCAGCGCACCGGCAAGGACCGCGCTTCGGTGGCGAATTTCCTCCGCCTCCTGCGATTGCCAGAGCAGGTTCAGGGCAAAGTTGAGGCCGGAGAGTTAAGCTTCGGCCACGCTCGCGCCCTGCTGGCCCTGGAAAATCCCGATACCATCCTCGGCGCGGCGCAAAAAGTGGGCGCGTTGTCGATGTCCGTGCGCCAGACCGAAAGTTACGTGCAGGGAATTCTCAATCCTGAGAAGCGCGAAAAGGGCAAAGATAAAGCGAATCCGCAGGCAACCGATCCCAACGTCCGCGAAGCCGAAGAGAAACTTCAACGGGCATTGGGCCTCAAAGTTCGCATCGAGGACAAGCACGGGCGGGGCCGTGTAATCATCGAGTACGCCAAGCTTGAGGACTTCGACAGCCTGCTGGAGACGCTTGCCCCTTGATCGAGATTGGCCACGAGCTAAAAGATTGCTGTGTGCCCCATATCTGGCCGCGGCCTTTGCGGACAGATGTGGGTTAGGCATACCTTCCCTGCCAGCGAGCGCTGGCTCACACGAGCATTGAATGCGGGCTGATGCCGGGATACGATGAAGCACGTTCATGATCAAGCACAACTACCTTGCTGCGGTCCCGTTACTCTCGCTCTGCCTGTACGCATCCCCAGCCAGTTCTCAGGCGTCGCCCGTCCCGGCCATGCCAAGCGACGCGAAGGCGCTCATGCAGCTTGCCCCGCAGGTGAATGGCCTGGACGCACCCGGTATGAAGCCCTGGCATGTCAAGGTTTCGTACCAGACTTTCGACAACAAGGGAAAAGCCAAAGATCAAGGCACATTCGAGGAATGGTGGGCCGCGCCGGATCAGGATAAGCGCGCGTACGAGAGCTCAACTTTTAAATCCACCGAATTCGTAACAAAGACAGGTACATATCGGAGCGGCAGCTCCATCGCTCCTCCGCTTGCCGACTATCTTGTCCGTGGCCGACTCATAAACCCTCTGCCCGACCTTAAGGAGATAGTCGCCGCCGAGCTACGAGAGCGCGATAATCTGCCGTCAGAAAGAGGGATGCACTGCGTCGAACTGGCCCAGCCTGGCCAGGTTCAGTCTTCGGCAAAAGCGGGTTTGTTTCCGACTTATTGCTTCGATGCCGACAAGCCGATTCTTCGCTTCAGCCGTTCTAACGACCTTCTGGATACGGCCTATCAACAGATCGGCTTGTTGGACGGCCACTATCTGGGAACAGAATTCACCATCTACTTCGGTGGCAAACCCTTCCTCACGGCGCATCTGATCCAGGCGAATATGCTTGGCCGCATCGAAGAAGCTGAGTTCCAGCCGACTGAGAAGACAGTCAAGATTGATTCGGGCGAGCCCGTAAAAGCAGAGGGCCAGTCCTTGACGGGAGCCCAGTTAGCTTCGGATGCGCTCAGCCACGCGAAGCCCGATCAACAGACGCGGATCGATGGGACGGTGCTGGCAAAAATCCTCATCGGCGAGGATGGCTCTGTTCGGGAGATGAAGCTCGAATCGGCCTCGTATCCTCTTTAGCTATCCTGGCATTGCAGCAACTCCGCGAACATAAGTTCGCGCCCTTTGTATGGATGGGACATCCGCACGCCTATTCCACGGAAATCAGGGTAGATTTTCACTTGGAAAAGAGATGATGCCCAAGTCGATGATGGAGAACCTCTCCCAACTCGCCACCGAAGCCCGCAACCCTGCCACTGAAAATCTGGACGCCCTTTCAACGACGGACCTGGTTCGCGCTCTCCACGTTGCCGATGGCGAGGCCGTTGCCGCCGTCGAGCGCGAGCTTCCGCGCATTGCCGCGGCCATCGATGCCATCGTTGTGCGGCTGGAGAGCGGCGGACGATTGTTCTATCTCGGCGCGGGAACTTCAGGACGCCTCGGCGTGCTCGATGCATCGGAGTGTCCGCCGACCTACAACACTCCGCCCGAGATGGTGCAGGGCCTGATCGCAGGCGGAGACATCGCGCTGCGCCGCTCGGTCGAGCGCGCCGAGGATGACGAAGCGCAAGGCCGCGCCGATCTCGAACAGCACGGCTTCTCGGCGAAGGATGCGCTGGTGGGCATTGCCGCCAGCGGCCGCACCCCTTATGTCCTCGGCGGTGTGAAGTACGCCCGTGAACTGGGCGCGCTGACGATCGGTCTCAGCTGCGTGCCGGGCTCGAAGCTGGCGCAGGCTGCGGAGTTGGAGATCACTCCCGCCACGGGACCGGAGGTGGTCACCGGCTCGACCCGCATGAAAGCGGGCACCGCAACCAAGCTGGTCCTGAATATGCTTTCGACCGGCGCCCTGGTGCGGCTGGGATACGTCTACGGCAACCTCATGGTGAACGTGCAGCCGACCAACGCCAAGCTACGCGATCGGGCGGCACGCATCATCGCTGCGATCACCGGAGTAGACGCGCCCACGGCGGAAGCGTTGCTCGACCAGGCCGGCTCGGTGAAGACGGCAATCGTGATGCAGGAACTAAGTCTGGATCGCGAAGCCGCCGAGACGCGATTGAAGGCCGTCAAAGGCAACCTGCGCGCGGCACTGGCGAAATAAGGCTGCTTTGTGAACGCTGGCAATCAATGCCGAAAAGGATTGAATCCACGGATAAGGATGGACGCCACGCAGGAATCTTCCGTATTGCAGCCGATTCATTGCGGAATCCCTGTTTGTCTGTTTTCAGGAGCGCGATAGGATAACCACTGCGCTAGCCGATTGCGCGACGGCAAGGCGAGGCCCATGGCGAAGAAGGTTTATCAACCCGACCTGGTACTGACAGAGAAAGGCTTCGAATCCGGCCGCGCCATTCTCGTGGGAGAAGACGGGCGTATCGAGGCCATTCTCTCGCCCGAGGCGTGCCAGAGCCACGAGATCGTCCGCCTCAAAAACAAGGCACTCCTGCCCGGCTTCGCCAACGCCCATTCGCACACTTTTCAGCGGCTGATCCGCGGCCGCGCCGAGACTCGCGGCAGCAGCGGCGACGATTTCTGGACGTGGCGCGAAGCCATGTATCGGGCCGCTAACGGCGTGGACTCGGAGGATGTCTATCACGTCGCGCGTATGGCCTTCCTGGAGATGGTGATGGCCGGCACCACCACCGTCGGCGAGTTCCACTACCTGCACCGCATGCCGGATGGCCGCGCCTATCCGGACCCCAATCTGTTGAGCACGCAAATCGTCGTAGCCGCCGAGTCGGTCGGCTTGCGGATCGCGCTGCTGCGTGTGGCGTATGCCCGCGCCGGCTATGAGTTACCGCCGCACCCCGGGCAGGCCCGCTTTTACGAGTCGCGCAAAGAGTATCTGGAGAACACCGCGGCCCTTGCCGAGGCGCTGAAAGATAAAGGCGAATCCGCGTGGCTCGGTGTAGCACCGCACAGCATTCGCGCCGTGCCGCTCGATCAGCTGGAAGAGATTGTCGCGTGGGCGCGCGAACGCGGGCTGGTAATTCATATGCACGCGGCGGAGCAGGTCGCCGAGCTTGCCGCATGCAAGCGTGAGTACGGGACAACTCCGATCCAGCTTCTCGCGCAGCGCGGCCTGCTCTCTGACAAGACGACACTGGTCCACGCCATCCACATCACTGACGACGAGATGGATGCGCTCGCCGCTGCAGTGATCTGCTCGTGCCCGACTACGGAGCGCAACCTGGGCGATGGCATCATCGATGCTGCAAAAGCAGCGCTGCGCGGCATCCGCTTCGCCTTCGGATCGGACTCGCAGACCTTCATCGATCCTCTCGAAGACGCGCGCGAACTTGAGTATCACTTACGGTTACAAATTCAGAAGCGGGCGGTGCTGGATGATATTCAGGGTGTGAATCTGGCGCAACGGCTCTTTGGCTATGCAACGGCTGGAGGCGCGCAGGCATTGGGCTTCGATAGCGGTGTAATCGCTGCCGGGCGTCCTGCGGATTTCTTCACCATTGACCTGAATGACCCGTCAATTACGGGAAATTCTCCGGGGGATTTGCTTGCGCAGATCGTTTTCGGACTGTCGCGGACTGCGATCCAGGATGTGTTTGTCGGCGGCACACCTATTTTAATCAATGGCAGGCACAAATTACAGCAGGAGATCGTGAATTTGTATCAGTCGGTGTATCAGAAAGTATGGCGGCAGTGAATCGAGCCGTCGGCATACTGCGCGACCTGGTGGCGATACGGTCGATCTCCTCGATGAGCAATCGTCCGGTGATCGAGGCAACCGCCCATCTCCTCGGCAAGAGTGGATGGCACACTCGTCTGTTCCCTTATCGCGATTCGTCGGGAACGGAGAAAGTGAATCTGATCGCGCGGCCATCGGCGCAGCTCCCCCCCGGTATCGATTTGGCCTTCGTCTGCCATACCGATACCGTGCCGTTCGACGCTGAAGCGTGGCCCGAAGCGACAGCGCTCATCGAGCGCGATGGGATGCTGCACGGCTGCGGCGCTTGTGATGTGAAGGGATCACTGGCGGGCATTCTCGCGGCGATTGCGGAAACCAAGGCAGAAGAAATTGCGGGCGATGTTGTGCTCATCCTGACTGCCGATGAAGAGATCGGCTGCGTCGGCGCAACGAAGCTGCTAGCTGCGGAGTCGATACGCGCGAAACGCGTTCTGGTGTGCGAGCCCACCTCGCTGCGACCCGCGGTTGCCGGCAAGGGCTATGGTCTGGCCGAAATCCGCGTGACCGGAGAGGAAGCGCACAGCGCCTTCCCGCAACAGGGTTCGTCTGCAATCTACGCCGCGGCGCGAATGATCTCACTGCTCGAGGCACGCGCGCAATCGACGGCTGGCAATACCCTCTTCGATCCGCCGTTCACGACATTTAATGTCGGCGTAGTGCAGGGTGGCACGGCAAAGAATGTCATTCCCGGCGAGTGCCGTTTCCTGGTCGAGTGGCGTCCTCTGCCGGAGGAGAATCCGGCCGCCGCCGTCGAATGGCTAAAAGAGTTGGCTGCGGAGACGGCGCAATCCTATCCGCGATGCATCATCACCATCGATGCAAAACGCGCCGACGCTGGATTTGCTTCCTCGCCTGACTCACCTTTCGTCCGCGCACTGAGTCGGCAGCTAAGCTGGGAGCCGATCGGCATCTCGTTTGGATCGGAGGCGACGCGGTTCGCGAAGGTAGCCGATGAGGTCGTGGTGATGGGTCCGGGAAACATGCACACGGCACATAGCAACAGGGAGTGCATCCCCGTGGCGGAGTTGGACGCATTCGTGGAGTGCGTTCGGAGTTTGCTTACGGCAGGTCCCGATTCGATTTGATCCTCCATCATGATGATGCTGTGAAGGATGGGCACCGGGTTCCTGTTCTCCGTCAGCAAAGACACACATTGAGGCCGCATCGAGTACCCTAAGATGTGTCATTTCCAATGGAGCAAGCCCAGTGAAGCAGCCCGGCAGTAGCGGAAGAGCAAACATTAAAAAAGCAACGCAAAACCTTTCAGAAGTCCCGGCGCCAAAGGCGCGTGTGCCTGGACGGCCAGTCCCGCGAACGCCTGGACGGCTAGTCCTGGTCGGCGTGGTGATGGGAAGCAAGAGCGATTACGAAGTGCTGGCGCCCGCGATTGAAATTCTGAAAGAACTCGGCATCCAGCACGAGGCGCGCGTGGTCTCCGCGCACCGCACGCCGGACTGGCTCTTTGAATATGCGGAGCAGGCGGAGAGCCGCGGTCTCCGCGCGATCATCGCCGGGGCCGGCGGCGCTGCGCACTTACCCGGCATGCTGGCGGCAAAAACATTGGTGCCCGTGCTGGGCGTTCCGGTGCCGGCCACGATGCTGAACGGCATCGACTCCTTATTGTCGATTGTCCAGATGCCGAAGGGAATTCCTGTAGGCACTCTGGCGATCGGCAAGCCCGGCGCTGCCAATGCCGCGCTGTTTGCGGCGCAGATGCTGGCGACGACGGATGAGGCGTTGCGCGCGAAGCTGCGAGCGTGGCGCGAGGCACGACGAGACGAAGTGCTGGCGCAGGAGTTAGCGCAGTGACGGCAATCCTCCCCGGATCAACGATTGGAATTCTGGGAGGCGGCCAGCTGGGCCGCATGATGGCGATGGCCGCTCGTTCGCTCGGTTATCGCATCCAGGTGATGGATCCCGATCCGTCGTGTCCGGCGCGCTTCGTCGTCGACGCGTGCTTCGAGGGCGGCTGGGACGACGCGCGGGCGGCGGCCGATCTTGCACGCGGCTGCGACGTGGTCACGCTCGAGATTGAGCAGGTCTCGCTGGCCTGCCTGGAGGCGGCGCAGAAGTATGCGCCGGTGCGTCCGGGAGCTGCGCTGATGGGCATCGTGCAGGACCGCATCCTGCAGAAAAACTGGCTGGCGGAGCATGGGTTTCCGTTGGGGGCTTGGCGGGCGATTGAGTCGGAAAGCGATCTTGCTGAAGCGATAGAGGCGTTGGGCGGAAGGCTGTTTGTGAAGAGCGCGCACGGCGGTTATGACGGACGCAGCCAGGTGAAGCTTGGGTTCGACGGAGCCCACATCTCAAATTCGAGATGTGGGGCACCCGAGGCCTGGAAGCTGTTGGGCGAGCGGCCTTGTGTAGCCGAGGCGGCGGTTGAGCTGGAGAAGGAAATTTCCGTGATGGTGGCGCGGGCTCCGAATGGCGAGACGAAGAGCTTCGCCTCCGCGATGAACCACCACGAGAACCAGATTCTGGCCTGGAGTGTGATTCCTTCGTCGATCCCGGCAGAGATGGAAGCTGATGCGCAGGAGATTGCTTGCCGGATTGCCGCAGAGTTCGCGCTGGAGGGACTGCTGGCGGTCGAGATGTTTGTAACCCGCGGCGGTGAGCTGCTGGTGAACGAGCTTGCTCCGCGCCCGCACAATAGCTATCACGCCAGCGAGCGCGCCTGCGTCACCAGCCAGTTCGAGCAGGCGGTGCGCGCAGTGTGCGATCTTCCACTAGGCGATGTGAGCGTAGTGCAGCCGGCGGCGATCGCCAACCTGCTCGGCGATCTTTGGTTCCACGAGGACGGCTCGCCGCGCGAGCCTCGCTTCGACGCGGCGCTAGCGGTGCCGGGGGTTCGGCTGCATCTTTACGAGAAGCACAATCCGCGCAAGGGACGGAAGATGGGGCATCTGTCGGCGGTGGGTGGTACTCCCGATGAGGCGGTGACGCGGGTGCTGGAGGGGCTGGGGAAGCTGTGAGTAGCTATGGTCCGGTTCGCTAAGAAGCGGACGGCAAAACAAGAAGCTACTCTTGCGCCTGAAGCTCCCTTTCGACCGTCTCCATGTTCGATCTGTCTGCTACGTGAAGGGAATGCGCGGCCGCGTGGCCTAAAGCGGCGAGAATAGATTGGATCTGGTCAGAATTGAATTCGAGGTCGCTGAGCGTGTTGGCGGAAGCGCATCGGACATGGTAATCGGCAGACGAGAGCAGCTCTAACAAAACTGGAAGTTGTGCCGCATCTCCAAGAGCAAACAGTGCGCCCGCGAACCCGACAATTGCGCGGTCTTCCTTTTCTACTTTCAACGCGCGAGTGAGAGCCTTCATGTACTTTCTCCCCTTGAGTTCGCCGATGGCCCACGCCGCGTAAGAACGAACTAAAACATCGCCATCCTGCAGCCTTTTCGCTATCAGGGGCAGCGCCTTCTTGTCGCCGATTTGAACCAGGCTTTCGAGCGTCTCGATCCTGACGAGGAAAGCGTCATCCTCCAAAAGAGGATAGAGCCAGGTCGCTCTAATAGCTTTTCGCTCGTAGAGAAAGCCCAAGCACTCGGCGGCGGTATAACGAACAAAGCTATTCTTATCGGCTAGTAGCCTGAGCACAGCCACTTCCAATTCGCGAAGCCTTTCGTCTCTTACAACTTCCAGCGCCGCTCCTCTTACTGACGGGCTGCGATCCGCGAGATACCTGCTAACTGTTCGTGCAAGCTCGGTCTTGTCTCCCCTCGGAAAATTTGTAACCGCGATGGCACGGTCTATTCTGCCCGGTCTGGCTTTTCGTTTTGCAGCAATCTTGGTTCGCATCCATGCACCGCACACAATTTTTTTTGCGCCTCCAGTCTGCCATGAGACGGAAGCCTTCAACAGCGAACGTCCAGCGAGACCACAGTGCAAAAAGGAGAAGGTGGGTAAAACCCACCCTCTCCTTGAACATTCGCGGACCGATTTTTCGCTAGCCGCACTTTCGCTGACCGCTTCTTAGCTGGCCGCTTTATCAACTAACCGGACCTTAGCTGCCCTTACCCAATGTCCTCCGACCAGTTCTCGAGGTATTTCTTGACCTCCGCCATGAACTTGCCGGCGTCGGCTCCGTCTACGATGCGGTGATCGAAGCCTAGCGTGAGGTGGATCATGTGGCGGACGGCGATTGAGTCGGTTCCGTCTTCGGCGGTGACTACGGCGGGTTCCTTGAAGAGGCCGCCTACGCCGAGGATCGCCGACTCGGGCATGTTGATGATCGGCGTGCCGAACTGCTCGCCGAAGATGCCGGGGTTGGTGATGGTGAAGGTGCCGGAGCCTACTTCATCGGGCTTCAGCTTCTTGCCGCGAGCACGCTCGGCAAGATCGGCGATGGACCGCGCGATGCCCAGGAAGCTCTTCTCTTCTGCGGCCTTGATGACCGGGACAATGAGTCCCCAATCAAGAGCGACCGCGATGCCGATGTTGATGTTCGCGGGATAGCGGATGGCGTCGCCTTCCATCTGCGCGTTAATGATCGGCATCTTGCGCAGCGTGGCAACTACCGCGCGCGTGATGAAGGGCATGTAGGTGAGCTTCACGCCGTTGCGCTGCTCGTACTTGCTCTTTTCTTTCTCGCGGATCTTCACGATGCGGGTGAAGTCGATCTTGAAAACTGTGTGGACGTGCGCGTTGGTACGCTTGGAGTCGACCATGCGCTGCGCGATGATGGAGCGCATCTTCGACAACGGCACCAGCTGGCCGGGCTGAGGGATGGCCGCCGCAGGAGCGGCTGGTTTGGCTGCGGCAGCAGGAACAGCGGGAGCAGGGGTTGGAGCTGGAGCGGCCTTGGCTGCCGGTTTCTCGAGATAGCCGAGGACATCCTCCTTGGTGATGCGGCCGCCGGCTCCGCTGCCCGGGATCTGGCTCAGGTCGACGTTGTTCTCCTTCGCGATCTTGCGCACCAGCGGCGACGAGCGTGCATGCTCGGCCGAAGCGGACACCGGCTCCTCGGCGGCTGCCGCGGGAGCTGTTGCCGGCACGGGAGCAGCGGCGACGGGCGGTTTCGGCGCAGCAGCAGGCGTTGCCTTCGTCGCGCCGGCCGCTCCGCCAATCACAGCGACTACGGAGTTGATCTGGACCGTCGATCCGGCCTCGGCCCTGATCTCGGTCAAGGTGCCGGCGGCGGGCGACGGAATCTCGGCATCGACCTTATCGGTGGATATCTCAAACAGCGGCTCGTCGCGCTGGACAGTATCGCCAACCTGCTTGAGCCACTTGGTGATGGTGCCCTCGAAGATCGACTCGCCCATCTGCGGCATGACGACATCGGTGGCCGGACCGGCGGCCGGCTCAGCCGACGGCGCGGGAGCAGGCTCGGCTGCCGGCTTGGGAGCTTCCGCGGCAGGCGCGGGAGCAGCGACAGCGGGCGCCGATTCCGACCCGGCTCCGCTCTCGTCGATCACGCCAACGACGGTGTTGATCTGCACGGTAGCGCCATCCGCGACCTTGATTTCCTTGAGGACGCCGGCTGCCGGCGAAGGGATTTCGGCATCGACCTTGTCGGTCGAAATCTCGAACAATGGCTCGTCGCGCTGCACCGTGTCGCCGGGCTTTTTCAGCCATTTGGTGATGGTGCCTTCAAAAATCGACTCGCCCATCTGGGGCATCACTACATCCGTCGGCATGCAAATCCTCTCAGTACAAGCGTGAACGCGCAAAGATCGATTATAAATGTGCGTATCGGGTCATGACCGGCTGCGTCCGGTCGTAGCCCGCAACCATCGCGACCCAAACGAATCAGTCTACTGTACCGGCAGCCTTTCCGCATTGGGCGGCCGATTCAGCGCCAGTCAGGTTTTCGCCGTCTCATCTTTGTATCCGTCTCGCGAGGTAGGTAGTTGGGCTCTCGAATTCACAGCACGGAACTGACTCTGCTGATCCTGGTGGTCCTGGTGGCGGCGCTGGCCGCGCTGGCGCAGCGGGTCAAGACGCCCTATCCGATCGTATTGGTGCTCAGCGGCCTGGCGCTCAGTTTCTTCCCGGTCATTCCGCATGTCTCCATCAACCCGACATTCGTCTTTCTGGTGATTCTGCCGCCGCTGCTCTTCACCAGCGCCCTGAACACCGCCTGGCGGGAGTTCCGCTTCAACCTGGTGAGCATCGCCATGCTGGGTCTGGGGCTGGTGGTCTTTACCGTGGCAGGCGTGTCGATTGTGGCCCACTTCTTTATGCCGGAATTCGACTGGCGGACGGGCGCGGTGCTGGGCGCCGTCATCTCCACCACCGATGCCATCGCCGTGGCCGCCATCGCCAGCCGGGTCGGGCTTCCCCACAATCTGTTGGAGATTATCGAAGGCGAAAGCCTGGTGAACGACGCGACCGGTCTGCTTGCGCTGCAGTTCACCACGGCGATGGTCGCTTCCGGAGAAATTCCTTCCTTCGGCAGTGGAGTAGCCGAGTTCCTCTGGCTTATCTGCGGAGGCATCGCCGCCGGGCTGCTTGTCGGCTGGTTTATCTCGCGTTTCGAGCGCTTTCTCTTCCGGCATTTTCAGCACACCAGCGAAGTACCCATTCTGGTGAGCATCGCGACACCCTACTTCGCCTATCTGCTGGGCGAGTCCATTCACGCCTCGGGTGTTCTGGCAACCGTCGTATGCGGCCTCTTTCTGGGACGCATTACATCGGAAACCTTTTCGACGCGCGCCCGCCTCGACTCCCGGGTGATCTGGAACACGATCGACTTTGTCCTCAACGGGCTGGTCTTCATCGTTATCGGCCTGCAGCTGCCGACCGTCCTGAACGGCATGCGCAGCCGCCACGGGGATCTCAACTGGCCGCACATGATCGCCGGGGCGGCTTTCGTTTCGGGAGTGGTGATTGCGGTTCGCATGCTCCTCGTCTTCCCGGGCGGGCGCCTGGCGTGGTTCATCCGGCGGAGGCTGCTGAGGCAGCAGATTCCAAGGCCGCGCAATGGCGAACTGGCAGTCGTCGGCTGGAGCGGCATGCGCGGCGTGCTGACCCTGGCCGCGGCTCTGTCCCTGCCTGAATTCGTAAGCAGCGGCGACCTTTTCCCCCAGCGGGGCAGGATCATCTTCTACGCCTTCGCCGTCATCCTGGTGACCCTGGTCGGACAGGGGCTCTCGCTTCCCGCGCTGATTCGCAAGCTGGGCGTAGTGGAGTCACCCGACGCTCTGGACCAGGAACGCCAGGCGCGCGCGGTGCTGGTGAAAGCGGCCCTGAAGGCGCTGCGCGACACTCCTCCCGCCGACGACGACGGCGACTCCGGCCCGACCGAATTGCTGACCCGCTACTACCGCCGCCGGCTGGAATCCCTGAAGCCACGCGATGGCGAACCGGCTCTGCTGCAGGAGCGGAGATATCAGGATCTTGCGGCAAGACTTCGACGTGTGGAACGGGAGCAGATTCTGCGGCTGCGGCAGGAAGGCACATTCCGCGAAAGCACCCTCCGCGACCTGGAACGCGAGCTGGACCTGCTCGACCTGCGCTGGGAAAGGACTTGATCCTACCGCATCGCCGCTTGCGTCAGCGAGATTCCGGCTGCGTCGATGGCCGACTTGACCATGGCGTCGAACCCCATGCAGGAGTTCATCATGAGGTGGTAGAGCCGGCGGTCGGCCCAATCGGCGTCGTAGTAACGGCGGACGTAAGCGGCGCGACGACGGTCGGTGGCGGCGAGCTCCTGCTCGGCTTCCCGGGCGTGCTCGGGAAAGTTCTCTTCGAACCAGCGCACCTTGCGCCACAGCGAGGCGAAGACGAAGATGTGGAAGGCGCCGGGCGCGCGGGCCAGGGCCGCGGCGGCTCCGCGACCGACGATGACCACATTGCCTGCTGTGGCCACCTCTTCCAGATACTCGCGAACGAACTTCACCATGCTCTCGCTGTCGAAGACCTGGTTATCGGGCAGCGCCGGCAGGCGTTCCACGGAGCCGTGCCAGAAGGCTTTGCCGAAGCGGTAATACCAGGGGTCGAGCCGCTCGTCGCAACGCTGGGCGAGCTTCTTGGTTACGCCGGCCTTCTGCGCGACCTCGTCGATCAGGCACTGATCGATCAGCTTCCATCCCAGATGGTCGGCCAGATGGTGTGCGAACTCCGCACCCCGGCTTCCGTACTCGCGCTCGACGGTGATGACCCTGATCATGGCAAAAATCCCCTCGCACACAAATGCGTGCCGAATGCTAGCACTGTTTGACTCCGCACCGCAAACGTTCGGCGGAGGATCTCCCTCCCCCTGCCCGCGATTCTCGCAGATCATTGCTTCGATTGAGTTTTCATCAGCCGGGATGGCTGTACTTCATTGATTCCAATATGTTTTCCCGAAAGCCTCATGACTGCAATGACTTAGCCCTGCCTCATTGATTCCAGGCGACTTCCGATACCACGATTGAGTTCGCCGGGCGTGGCCCAGATGCATCTTTCTGTGCCCAAGTGCACGAAGGGTATCTACAGTCGTCTTCACCACCTCAATGCTGGAGACGCCTGCGAGTTAGAAGGATTTCTGGATGGGCTTCAGGAGATTGCGTTGCGGTATCGGGTGGAGAGCGATTTCGGTTTCGCTCTAGCGACTTCGACTCGGCGATTGCGCGGAGCTAACGTTTGAAATGCGAACGCCGTGCGCACTGTTTCCCCACTCCTAAATCGACAAAAAGAGAAACCTAAGCACGCTTAGGTTATGATGGCGTTGTGGGCTCGCTCAGGTTTGACGGCATCCTGTTCGTCGTGTATTCCAACGATCACCCGACATGTTCATGGATTCCTGGCTGAGGTGGAGGTGATTGTCGATCTACACCTGACCGGGGCCGTCGCATTGGCAGACCGCAAGGATGCGGTCCGGCCGGCGAACGCCAAGTGTTCCGACGTAAAGAAGATTTTGAAGGCCGCCGCTCTGACTTCGAGGAGCTCGTGACACTGTGGGAAGGGATTCATGGCAAAGCATCGGGTGATTCCTAGCGACGCCGAGATCGATCACGCAATTGCGCGTGCGAAGAGCCTTGAAGGCGAGCTTCGTGTAACCAGGGTTGAGTACAGGCCGAGTCCAGGGCTTGATCTGCTCATTCTCAAGCTGAGCGATGGACACCGGCTGCTGATTCCGCGCGAGGACCTGGAGGGATTGCAGGCGGCGACGAAGGAGCAGATCGCCCGGGTGGAGATTCTCGGCAATGGAACCGGGCTGCACTGGCCGTCCCTCGATCTCGATTACTATGTGCCGAACCTGCTGCGCGGCATCTATGGCACCACGCACTGGATGGCGCAGATTGGGCACAGCGGTGGTTCGGCTACCAGCAAGGCGAAGAAGCGGGCTTCACGGGCGAATGGTTTGAAGGGCGGACGACCGCGGAAAGAGTTGGCCATGTCGTAAGTCGAATCCCACATCTCAAAAGCGAGATGTGGGGCACCCGGGATTGCGCGGAGCTAACGTTGGAAATGCGAACGCCGGGAGCACTGTTCCCCCCACTCAAGCAAAGGAAGCTTGAGTGGGCCACCGGCCGTGATGGTCCGAAAAAGCTTCTTCACTCCTTAAACTCCACCACTGTGGCCCCGGCTCCGCCTTCGTTTTGGCCGGGTTCGGTTACTGTGGCTACTTGTGGGTGGTGTTTCAGCCATTCTCTTAGTGTGCGGCGGAGGATACCCATTCCGGTTCCGTGGATGATTCTTATTCTGGGCAGGCCGTTCAGAAATGCCTTGTCGATGAACTTCTCTACCTCGTCCTGAGCTTCGTCGGCGGTGCGGCCGATTACGTTGATCTCCCAGCTTATGCTGGCGTCGGGCTCGGCCATGGAGACGGTGACTCCGCGGCGCGCGCGTGCGGCCTGCAGTGGATTCGGGCGCGGGGCTTGTCCGGCTACGCTCGCCGCTGAATGGATCACCTCGGCAATTTCATCGCGTGCAACGCGCATCTTCATCGGCCCGATGGCCACCTCGAAGTTTTTGTCGTCGATCTGGCGCGAGACGGTGGCGGTCTTGCCCAGGGTGCGGAGCTTGACCGTGTCTCCCGCCGCGATGTGACGGACGATATGCGGCTGGGCGTGGGTGTCACCCTTGTCGGCCCCGGTGTGCTGCGCGACGACCGAGGCGTTGAAGCCCTCGGCGAATTCGCGGCGCAGTCGGGCGATGCGGCGTTCGGCATCCTTGGATAACTTCTGCTGCGCGGCCTTGTCGTCAATGGCACGGACGGTCTCGCGCGCCTGGTATTCGAAGTCCTTGAGCAGCGAGGCGAGCTGCTGCTCCATCTCGCGGACCTTGGCGCGCCACTCCTTCATGCCGTCTATCTCAAGCCTCTGCTTCTCTTTTCTTAACTCGGCTTCGAGCTGCTGAATGCGGGCGCGCTCGGCGGTGACTTCGCGCAGCTGCTCGTGGAGGCGATCGAGGAAGCGGCCGATGTCCTGGGTCTGTGTGCTGAGGCGGCTGCGGGCCGAGGCGATCATGGCCGGATCGAGTCCCAGGCGCGCGGCGATGTTGATGCCGGCGGAGGCTCCGGGCACTCCCTGGCGCAGCTCGTAGGTGGGCGCGAGGGTCTGCTCGTTGAATCCCACGGCGGCGTTGATGACGCCCTCGGTGTTTTCGGCATAGACCTTCAGCGAGGTGTGGTGTGTCGAGATGATGGACCACGAGCGCGAGTACAGGAAATGCTCGGCGATAGCGACAGCGAGCGCCGCGCCCTCTTCGGGGTCGGTCGATGAGCCCAGCTCGTCGAGCAGGACCAGGGACGAGGCATCGGCGCGGGCGGCGATGCGGTTGAGATTGACGATGTGCGCGGAAAAAGTCGACAGATTCTGCTCGATGGACTGCGCGTCGCCGATGTCGGCGAGAAAGGCGTCGAAGATAGGAAAGGCAGCCTCGTCGACGGGCACCGGCACTCCGCTCTGCGCCATGATGGCCAGCAGTCCTGCGGTCTTGAGCGAAACCGTCTTGCCGCCGGTGTTGGGGCCGCTGATGATGAGCTGACGTTCGGCGGAGCTCAGAGCAAGGCTGACCGGGACCACGCTGCCGCCCTGCGATTTGAGGCGCTTTTCGAGCAGCGGATGACGGGCGTTCTTCAGGGTGAGCTGAACCTCAGGGGCGGAAGCCCCATTCCCAAAGCCGGATAGAGTGGGCGGCCTAAAGCTCGTCCCTACCTCGTCAGCCACATCCTTCGGTTCCGGCGATGAAAAGATCGGCGCGACGCAGTCAAACTCTTGCGCAAAGCGTGCGCGGGCGTGGAGCGTATCGACTTCGGCGAGCACCGCCGAGCCCTTCAGGATGACCGGCGCAAATTGCCCGATCTGGCGCGTCATCTGCGCGAAGATGCGGTGAATCTCGGCCTGCTCGTCTTCGAGCAACCGGACGAGGTCGTTGTTCAGCTCGATGGTCTCCAGCGGCTCGACGTAGACCGTCTGGCCGCTCGAACTTGAGCCATGGACGACGCCCTGCACGCGCCGTTTCCACTCGGCCTTCACCGGGATGACGAAGCGCTCGCCGCGAATGGTGATGAGGTCGTCCTGCGTCGACCCGCCTTCGGCAAAACGGCGGAGCGCGGAGCGCAGGCTCTCCTCGATGGCGCGCTGCTGGCGATCCATCTCACGGCGGATGCGGCGCAGCTCGGGGGAGGCATCGTCGGTGAGCGAACCGTCGGGCAGGATGCGCGCGCGCAGCGATTCGACCAGCGGCGTGAGCGATGTGGTCAGCAGGTCGGCGGTCAACGACTGAAGCTCGGGGAGCGCGTCTGCGACGGCGCTGGGTGGCTGGGCGAGCAGCGCAGCCCATGCGGAGATGTCCTCGGCCAGGTTGACGACGCGGCGGATCTCCTCGGCTTCGAGGGCCGCGCCTTCGATGCGCGACTTGGCGAGCAGGTCGGTCGGGTCGAAGAGCGACGTGACTGACGGGCGGACGCCCTCGTTGAGCAGCAGGCGCATCTCAGCAACTAAGGAGTGCTGGCGGCCGATCCAATTTCGGTCCGAAGACGGAAGCAGGGAAAGAAGCCAGTCGCGGCCGATCGCGCTCTGCGCGTAGCCTGAGAGCAGCGTGAGAAAACGATCCCACTCAAGCGCCGAGCGACTACAATCGCTCACGACCGAGGGAATCGGATGTGCCAGGGATGATGAGTTCGGGGCCACAGCTTTCATGCTAGGGCATCTTGTGGTTCGATGTGGCTTCAAAACCCACGTGGCTCTGCTGACATCTTTGTTCGCTGGATTCGAAACACCGTGCGAGAAGCGAAGATTTGTGGTCGAACAGACGAACTGCAGGTCCCTCCACTGCCCCTTCGCGGTGCTCAGGGTCCGGTCGGGATGACAAATTTAGTGGGAAATCGAAGGATGTCAACAGAGCCAGCCAACATCTGAAAAGACGGACATGGGGCACCCGGCTTGGGGTCCGGGAACCCCTGATGGCTGCGGTGCGTAGTTCTCTTCAGGTCTTCCAAAGGATAAATAGAGGAGGGACCAACATATGTTCTGTAGCGGATGCGGACAACCAATCAGTCCCGGACAGCAGGTTTGCCTGCGCTGCGGCCGGCCGGTTCCGGCAGCAGGCGTAGCCGGAGGCCCGATGGGTGGGGCGGCAGCTTATGGCGGCGCTCCCCCGATAGCGATCCCGCCGGCGGCGTACTTTTACACCAGGGTGCACCGGCACCTGCAGTCCGCCGGCATCCTCTGGATCGCCTACGGCCTTTGGACGCTCTTTACCTGGGCGCTGGCGATGTCGTTCTTTTCCGGAATGTTTGGAAATTACTTCGGCCACTGGAACCATGGGCCGTTCGGCGAGTTTCCATTTGGACATCTACCCTGGTTTGCGCCGCTGATCACGGTGCTGGTGTTCGGGCGGGCGATTCTGTCGGTAGCGACGGGGATCGCGCTGGTGCGGAGGGCTCCGTTCGCGCGGATGCTGGCTCTGGTGGCAGCGTTCCTTACCATCTTCAAGCTCTTCACCGGCACAGCCCTCGCAATCTACACACTCTGGGTATTGCTGCCGACTGCTTCGGCTCGCGAATGGGACCAGATCGTCTACACCGAGCCGGCAGGCCCCGTAATATAGCTTCATGGAATATCCCATCACGCGGCTGCGGCGGCTGCGCCGCAGCGAGGCCATGCGCAGCCTGGTTCGCGAGACGCGGCTGGAGCCGGGCGCGCTGATCTCTCCCCTGTTTCTTTGTCCCGGCCGAGGGTGTGCGGCGAGAGATCGGCTCCATGCCCGGCGTCTTCAACCTTTCGATCGATGAAGCGGTGAAAGAGGCGGAAGAGGCTGCGGCGCTCGGTCTCGGCGGCCTGCTGCTGTTTGGCCTGCCGGAGTCGAAGGACGAGCAGGCCAGCGGAGCCTGGGATGAGGCAGGCATTGTCCAGAGCGGGCTGCGCGAGCTGAAGAAGTCGGCGGCGGCCAGGAAGCTTCTGCTCATCGCCGACGTCTGCCTTTGCGAATACACCTCGCATGGCCACTGCGGCATCGTCAAAAAGTTAGAGAGCGGTTCAGAAGTTGACTACGAGATCGAGAACGACTCCAGCCTGCGGCTCATCGCAAAGACCGCGGTCTCGCTGGCTGCGGCCGGCGCGGATATCGTAGCTCCCAGCGACATGATGGATGGGCGCGTGGCAGCCATCCGCGATGAGATGGACGAAGAGGGGCTGGAGCAGGTGCCGATCCTCTCGTACGCGGCGAAGTTCGCTTCGGCGTTTTACGGCCCGTTCCGCGAGGCGGCGGATTCGGCTCCGCAGTTCGGCGATCGACGTAGCTACCAGATGGACGGCGCGAATCTCAGAGAGGCGTTGCGCGAGATCGACCAGGACCTGGGGGAAGGCGCGGACATGATCCTGATGAAGCCGGCCATGCCGTACCTGGATGTGATTCGCGCAGCTCGCGAACGTTTCGATGTGCCGATCGGCGCGTATCAGGTGTCGGGCGAGTACTCGATGCTGCAAGCGGCCTTCGCCAAAGGCTGGCTGGAGCCGCAACGGGCGATGATGGAATCTCTGCTGTCGATTCGCAGGGCCGGTGCTGGGTTTATCGTGACTTATTTCGCCAAGGATGCGGCGAGGGTGCTGGGCTAAGCTCGATCCAACTCCGCAAACAGCTCGCTCGCGACTACTTGAATCGGAGTTCCAGGGATAGCTAGAACGCCGCTGTCCGGCTCAGTCATCGCTGCCTTCGTGACAACATAGGCCCTGCGCATTTCGGGCTCGATTACCCATACATGCCCGGTGCCGAAGTTGAGATAGTCGTCGGCCCGCTGACGAATCCCGCTCAAGGTGTCCTGGGGCGAAAGAATCTCGATGCATAGCAGGGGTGGTGTACGAAGGATTCGCTCCCACTCAAGGCCGGCTCGAGTCACCGTGACATCAGGGACGCGAAAGCGGCTTGGGCTCACCTGCACGCGCAGTTCGGGATAAACCTCAATGCCCCACACATGCCGGTTCGTTCGAAAGACGAAATTCAAGGCACCTTGCAGAATCGCGTGGTCTTTCTCGCCCAAGTTGCGCTCCTCGATCTCCCCGTCGACATAGTCGCAATCAGGCCGATAGCTGGTTTCGAGATACTCAGCCACCGTCATCTTTACGGGATGAGGGATCGCACTCATGCCTTCAGTATCTCGCACCTACGCAAACATGACCAAGGAAAAGCCGCAGGCACCGGTTACCGTTCTCCGCAAAGATTCCAGATACGGAAGCGCCCGGAGGGCATCTCTTGCTACATGGGAGTGAACAGATGCCGTCCAGCCAGCCGCTCGTGTTAACGCCGCCCTTCAGTCGAGAGACCGCAGCCTTGAAGGTGCGCGCCGCCGAGAACGGCTGGAATTCGCGTAATCCGGAGAAGGTTGCTCTTGCCTATACCGTCGATAGCGTCTGGCGTAACCGCTCCGAGTTCGTGACGGGACGGGCGGAGATCATAGGGTTCCTTACCCGCAAGTGGTCGAAAGAACTGGAGTATCGCCTTATCAAAGAGTTATGGGCGTTCGACGGAAACCGAATCGCAGTGCGTTTCGCTTATGAGTGCCACGATGCCTCGGGACAGTGGTATCGCTCCTACGGCAATGAGAATTGGGAGTTCGACGAGACAGGCCTGATGAAACGGCACCACGCCAGCATCAACGATCTTGCGATTCAGAACTCCGAGCGATTGTTTCATTGGACACTCGGCGTCCGGCCTGACGACCATCCCGGGCTAAGCGATCTCGGGCTCTAACAACCTTCTGCCCTGGCCGCGGCAGAAGCCCCACCTGCATCTTTCCGGCAGGCGCCGCATCTTCCACTTCGGAACCCTTGCGTACAATAAACTGTTTGGGTGGAGACAGCTCGGGCTGCCTTTCACCCCGCGCATGTCATTTCCAGATCGGAGTTTTTCCTTTGGCAGAGACCACTTACGACGTAGCCATCATCGGCGGAGGCCCCGCCGGATACACCGCAGCCATTCGCGCCGGGCAATATGGCCTGAAAGTCGCTTTGATTGAGAAGGAAAGCAAGCTGGGCGGCACCTGCCTGCACGTGGGATGCATTCCGACTAAGTCTCTGCTCTTCAATGCCGAGGTTTACGACCATCTGAAGCATGCCAAGGAGTACGGCATCGACGGCCTGGGCGAGGGAACGCTGAACTGGAAGACCATTCTCGATCGCAAGAATGGGATTGTCACCAAGCACGTGAAGGGCCTGGACTTCCTGATGAGGAAGAACAAGGTGACGGTCGTCCCGGGCTTCGGCAAGCTCACCGGTCCGGCAAAAGACGGCGTGCACTCGGTCGAGGTTTCGAGCAAAGGCAAGACGGAGACAGTCAAAGCGAAGAACGTCGTTCTGGCGACGGGATCGGACGCGCGCATGTTGCCGGGCATCGAAGCCGGCGGCCCAATCCTTACGAACATCGAGATCCTGTCCATCGATGCCATTCCCAAGTCGCTGGTGGTTATCGGCGCGGGCGCGGTCGGCGTCGAGTTCGGCTCCATCTTCCGCAGCTTCGGCTCGGAGGTTTCCATCGTCGAGTATCTGCCCCGGGTGGTTCCAGCCGAGGATGAGGAAGTGAGCAAGGAGCTGGCGCGCAGCTTCAAGAAGCGCGGCATCGATATCAGCGTGGGCGCGAAAGTAGAAAAAGTTGAGCAGACCAAGTCCGGCGTGAAGGTGACCTTTACCGGCTCCGACGGCAAGCAGGTGGTGAAGGAAGCGGAGAAGGTGCTGGTGGCAGTTGGCCGCGCGCCGCGTACCGGCGAAGTGGGCCTGGAGAAGACCAAGATCAAGCCGGATCGCGGATTCATCAAGACCGACGAGTACATGCAGACCGAGGAGCCGGGCATTTACGCCATTGGCGATATCGTTGCCGGTCTGCCGCAGCTGGCCCACGTGGGCGCAATGGCGGGAATGGTAGTTGCGGCGAAGATCGCGGGCAAGTATGCGCGGCCCGTCAAGCGCAACCGCATTCCGGGCTGCACCTACACCGAGCCGCAGATCGGCAGCGTGGGGCTGACCGAGGCGCAGGCCAAGGAAAAAGGTCTGCAGATCAAGGTCGGCAAGTTCCCCTTCTCGGCGAACTCCAAGGCATCGATCGTCGGCTCGCACGAGGGCTTTGTGAAGGTGGTCGCCGATGCGAAGTATGGCGAGATTCTCGGCGTGCACATCATCGGTCCGCAGGCTACCGAGCTGATTGCCGAAGCAGTGACGGCGCTCGAGCTCGAAGCGACGGTCGAAGAGATGATGTTCACCATCCACGCCCATCCCACGCTGGCGGAAGCTATGCTCGACGGCTTCGGCAGCGTCGAGGGTATGGCCATCAACGTTTAATGGCATTGAGAGAAAGCCCGGCGACCAGGCCGGGCTTCGCTGTCTCCGTATGATCCTCAACCTCATCCATCTCGGCCGCATCGAGTACGCTTCGGGCCTGGCTGTGCAGAAGCAGTTGGTGGAGGCGCGCCACTCGGGACAGATCGGCAACACGCTCCTGCTGCTGGAACACCCGCCCGTCCTCACGCTGGGACGCAACTCCCACCGGCAGAACATTCTGGCCAGCGACGAATTCCTCGCCTATCGCGGCGTGGAGATCCATGAGATCAACCGGGGCGGGGATGTCACCTACCACGGCCCGGGGCAGCTTGTTGGTTATCCCATCATCGACCTGCGCAGCTTCGTGCCTCGTATAGGCGCGGTCGATTATGTGCGGCTGCTCGAAGAGGTCTTGATCCGGGCCTGCGCCGACTTCGGCGTACGAGCGCAGCGCATCTCCAGACGCACCGGCGTCTGGACCATCGCCGGCGGGACTATCCCCGAGAAAAAGGTTGCCGCGATCGGCGTTCACATCTCGCGGGGCATCACTTCGCATGGCTTCGCGCTCAACGTCACTACCGACCTGCGCGACTTCGATCTGATCGTGCCATGCGGCATCTCCGATCGCAGCGTCACCAGCCTGGAGCTTGAGGCAGATGCAGGCGCGCAGCCAGCGGCCACGATGGAGAACACCATCAACTCCGTGGCCCGGCATTTCGGGCGGGTCTTCGAGCATCAGGTGCTGTGGGTCGAGTCACTGGATGATTTGTTGTCAGCGAATCAACCGGTCGGCGAGCGGGCAAGGTAGGGAATTCCGCGTTCTTCCTCGATCGCAAAAGCAAAGATGGTGTAAGGCCCGGTCACTCCGAGCATTGCGAAGAATCTCGACGATGTGGGCGTGGACACATCGTCGAGATTCTTCCTCCCGTTATTCAGCGCGCAGCGCCTGCATGGGATCCACGCTTGTCGCTCTGCGCGCCGGTGCGACGACGGCGAGCATTGCGACCAGCAGGATGAGCGCAATCGCCAGCAGATAGCCTTCGGCTCCCGCCCCCGCGTGCATATCCAGAAGACGGCGAATCGCATTGCCGATCAACATGGCGATAACCGTGCCGGCGAGCACGCCGAGGACGATTTCAAGCAGCGTGCGGCGTCCGAGGTTGATGAGGATCGATCCGCGCGGAGCGCCAAGCGCCACGCGGATGCCGATTTCGCGAGTACGCAGCGTTACCGACCGCATGACCAGCCCATATAACCCCAACGCTGTCAGCAGAAGAGCAAGTACCGCGAAGGTGGAAGACAGCCCCATCAGCATCCGTTCGCGGCTGAGGTCTTCATCGGCGCGCTCGATAAATAACTGGCTTTTGACAATGGCCGCGGAGGGAATGGTTTCGGCCGCTGCGTTGCGGATGGCGGCAAGCGCCAGGGAGCTGGATGCACCACGCACGATCAATTCCGCTTCGTTCGTCGGCGCGTAGTCCGAGAGAACGTTCAGTCGGAAGAGTTGGTAGAGGACGGGTATCTCCGGCCGGCGCAGCGAAATGTATTTCACGTCTTCCGCGATCCCCACCACACGACAGGCAGCCTTGGGGTCGAGAATTGTCCCGTCCGGCTTGCCGCTCGTGGCGAAGTAGACGATCCGCCCGGTGGGGTCCTCGCCGGGAAAGAAGAGCCGGGCGAGCGACTGGCCGAGCACGCAGTTCGCCATGCCTGAGCTGGCGCGTGTCGCTTGCGGCGCGGAATCGCCTTCGAGGATGCGCGTGCCTGTGGCGGAGAAGTATCCCGGCGTAACGCTGGCGAAGAACATGCTGGGATTGCTGTGGACCACGCCATGGCGATCGATGGAGAAGGTCCTGCTGACCGTGTAGTGATGAGAAAGCGGCAGCAACCCGGTAAAGCCGACGGACTGAACGCCGGGCTTGGATTCGAGTGCGGCGGCGAAGCGGTTGAAGAGAAGATTGCCTTGCGCGTCGCTCAACTTGAGAGGATCGAGGTCGATGCTTGCCGCGGCGGCGTTATCGAAATCGAAGCCGGAATGCGCGGTCAGCAAACGCGCGAGTGTCCCGCCAAGCAAAATTGCAGTGCTGAGAAGGCAGATGCTGACGGCGACCTGAAGGATGACGGCCCATCCTCCAAGATGACGGGCTGCGACGCTCCTGGCTGCCGCCTTGAGATCGAGCGCAGGGGCGGTTCGCGCGGCGCGGAACGCCGGTATAACTCCCGCTCCCATCGCAACCAGCAGCGCAGCTCCGGCGTTCACAGCCAGGATGATCGCATTGGGACGCAGGTTGAACTGCTGGGGAGGGCCGTCACTGGCCAGCATGGCGGTCAGCGTATGCGCGCCGAACCATCCAAGGAATATCCCGAGCGCGAGGCCGGGGACCACCAGCATGATCGCTTCTACCAGCACCTGGCGGACGATGCGGGTGCGGCGCGCTCCCAGCGCCACACGCAGGGCGTACTCGTGCTGGCGGCCGCTGACGCGCGCCAGCATTACCAACGCGGTATTGATCGAGCAGAGCAGCAGGAGCAGAGCGACCAAAAGCTCGAGCACCAGCAGCGGGCGTTCGTACGTGACTTTCAACCATGAGACGCCGCTGCTCCCGTCATGCACGCTGAGACGGAGCGCCTTGAAGAACTGGTTGAGATAGATGCCGGAGGGGTCCGCGTCTTTGCGCAGGGATGGTTCGAGGGTGCGGATTTCGGCTGAAGCCTGGGCCAGCGATGCTCCGGGCTTGAGCCGGCCGAGCACATAAAAGCCGAAATGACTGGGCCAGGTGGCGGTGGTGTAGTCCTTTTCATAAAGCAGGTTGGCGAAGGAGAACGGCAGGTAGACAGAGGGATGCAGATTCGCAGTAAGACCCTCGAAGGCGCGAGGCATGACGCCGATAATGGTTGCGGAATGATTGGCGATAGTGAGCGTCTGGCCAATCGCATCGCGGTTCCCGGCAAAGCGGCTTTGCCAGAAATCGTAGCTGAGTACGGCGGGCAGGCTCTGTTCATCCTGCTCGGAAAACAGGCGTCCGAGATAGGGTTGCATCTCGAGGATGCGGAAGCTGTTGCCGGTGAGGAGCTGAATGGTTTCAAGCGAAACCTGGTCGCCATGGCGGACCGGAATCTTCTCGTCGCTGGCCCACGCCAGCAGATCGGTGCTCGTGGTCTGGCGCTGGCGCATCAGCCGGTACAGCGGTCCGCTGAGTCCGTGCATGGTATCGCCATTGCGGAGCTCATATTCCACCAGCCGCTCCGGGTGCGGCACGGGCAGGCTCTTAAGGATGATGTTCCAGGTGAGGGTGAAGATCGCGGTGCTGGCTCCGATGCCGAGAGCGAGCGTGACGATGGCGACCAGCGTAATACCCGGGGATTTCACCAACTGCCGCGCGGCATACTTCGCATCGGCCCACAGGGATTCCAACGTAGGCCACTGCCACACCTCGCGGCTTCGTTCTTCCATCAGCGTCACATTGCCGAAGGCCCGACGGGCTGCCTCTTCGGCGTCTTTGCGGGTCAGGCCTTCGCTGCGCATTAGTTGCCGGGTCTTCTCGTCCAGATGCTGGCGCACCTCGTCGGAGAGATCTGTATAGATGCCGCGGCGGCGAAAGACCCGTTGAAACCAGCCCATACGTTGGTTGCTCCTATTCCGCGCGCAGCGTCCGCATGGGATCGACGGAAGCTGCGCGGCGCGCGGGCTTCCAGGCCGCGACGGCTCCGGTTGCAAACATCAAAGCTGCTACCGAGACCAGCACGCCTGCGTTGCCGGGCGTTACGCCGTAGATGAATGCTTTGAGAACGTGGCTCAACATTGCGACTCCCGCCAGTCCGCTCAACGTGCCGGCGGCAAGCAGCAGCGAGGCCTGCCGGAGCACCATGCCCAATACCGACGCGCGCCCCGCTCCGAGCGCCATGCGGATACCGATCTCGCGGGTGCGCTGCGTAACCGTGTAGGAGATGACACCGTAAAGGCCAATGGCGGCGAGCAGCAACGCGATAACCGCGAATGCTCCAAGCAACAGCATGTTGAAGCGCCAGCGGAGGAGCGAGCCGGAGAGAAGCTCGCGCATGGTCCGGATCTCCGCTATCGGCTCCTGGCTATCGACACTGAGCACGGCATTGCCGATTTCGCTGGTGAGCGCCGAAGGGTCGGCTTTGCCGCGAACTGCCCAGCGTACCGGAATCGCGCCCAGCAGCACCGACACAAAATGCGGCGGTAATTGAGCGAAGGGCGTGTACATTGTGGGCGGCGCGGGCTCATCGAGCGAATCGGCGCGGGCGTTGCCGGCGACTCCAATGATCTCGCGGGGGCGGTCTACCCAATCGGGGCCCAGATTCTTCGCGATGACAATGCGCTTACCGATGGGGTCCTGATTGGGCCAGTACTTGCGCGCCATGGTCTCGTTGATGACCACCACGCCGGGCGCGCTGGCAGTATCTGCTTCCGCGGGCGCGCGGCCTTGCAGGACAGGGATATGCATGGTCCGGAAATACTCGGGACTCACGATGACGTAGTCGCCATATCCGGACGCCTGTCCCGGCTGAAGCGCGGGAGCACCTTCATCGGTGAAGGGAAACTCGAGGATGGGTTCAGTCGGCAGGCTGCTGGCGCCGGCTGCGCTCTCAACTCCGGGGATGGCCTCGATGCGCTCTTGCACTTGCTTTAGAAAATGTTGGAGGTCGGCGGGCGTGCCATACCGTGAGAGTGGCAGCGTCGCCTCAAACGTCAGGAGCTGGTTGTAATCGAATCCTGGATTCAACTGCTGCAGCTTGACGAAGCTCTCCATCAGCAATCCGGCGGCGATGAGGAGCATTAGCGAAAGAGCGGTCTCCGCGATCACCAGCGCTCCGGAAAGGCGCTGATGGCTCCTGCCCGAAGTCGCGCTGCGGAATGATCCCTCGTGCAGCGCTGCGGCCGCGCCGAGGCCTGGCATGCGCAACGCCGGCAGCAATCCGAAGACAAGGCCGGTGGCCAGCGAAACCGCCAAGGCAAACAGCATCACACGCCAATCGAGATGGGCTTCTCCGGCCCGCACAATCGCCGTCGGCGCAACGGCAACCAGGATGCGGTCGCATAACCACGCCAGCTGCAGGCCCAGGCCTCCACCGAGGAGCGCGAGCAGCAGGCTTTCCGTCAATATCTGCCGTACGATGCGAAGCCTGCCTGCACCCAGGGCGCTGCGCACGGCGATCTCGCGCGCACGCACGCCCATGCGGGCAAGCAACAGGTTGGCGACGTTGGCGCAGGCGATGAGCAGAATGAAGCTTACGGCGCCGAGCAGCAACAACAGGGTCGGACGCGTGTCTCCCGTGATGCGCTCCCGGAAGGGAAGAAGATTCACGCTTCCTTTCGCTGGAAAGACGGCCGGGAGTTCGCGCGCAAGCTGACGGCTGAGGGCGGTCATTTCCGAACCCGCCCGCTGACGGGTCACGCCGCTCTTCAGCCTGGCGATGCATTCCAGCGTGCTCGAGGGATCGCGACTTGCCAACGGCAGCTGGAGCGGCGTCCAGACCTCGATCGCGCTGGTGGTGGTGGCGCTGCCGGTCGCGAGAAATTGAAATCCCGGCGGCAGAATGCCGGCCACCGTGTAGGGCTCGCCATCCACACTGATCGATCTGCCGATCAGTCCTGGATCGCCGTTGTATCGCCGGCGCCAGAGGCTGTCGCCGAGGATGACGATGCGCGGCGACCCGATTCGATCCTCTCCGTAGGTAAAGTTGCGTCCCAGTTCCGGTGCGACTCCGAGCACGCGAAAAAAATCAGCACTGACACGCAGGCCGAGGACGCGCTCGGGGTGGTCCTGCCCGGCGAGATTGAACCCGACCGGCAGCACCGAGTAGGCAGCGATGTGCTCAAAGACGCGGTTGTGGTTCCGCCAATCGAGGAAGAGCGGAATGGACGCCGAATAACCTTCGCTTGTGCCGACGATCTTCTCGATCTGAAAGATGCGGTCGGGCTGCGGAAAGGACAATGGACGCAGCAGAACCGCATTCATCACGCTGAAGACGGCGGTGTTCGCGCCGATGCCGAGGGCCAGCGTGGCAATGACGGTGCAGGCAAATCCGGGCGATTTGCGCAGCTGCCGCACGGCATATTTCAGGTCCGCCCAGATGCTTTCCAGCTTCGGCCACTGCCAGACTTCGCGGCTGCGCTCTTCCATCAAAGTGACGTTGCCGAAGGCGCGGCGCGCGGCTTGTTCGGCTTCTTTCCGGCTCAGGCCTTCATCGCGCATGAGCTGCTCGGTCTTCTCGTCGAGGTGCTGACGCAGCTCTTCGGAAAGATCGTTGTAGAGGATGCGGCGGCGAAAGATGCCCGGAAGCCAGCTCATGCGGAATGCTCCTCAGGAGTTTGCGGTCTGGCCGGCTGGTCCGAGAACCAGCGCGATGCCTTCGAACATTCGCTCGAAGCTGGATATCTCGCGCTCCAGGTGGCGCAGGCCTGCGGTCGTGATCTGATAGGTGCGAACGCGGCGGTTGGTGGAGGAGATTCCCCACTCGGCTTTGACCATCTTTTCCTTCAGCAGGCGCTGGAGGGCCGGATACAGCGAACCTTCCTCTACCTGGAGCAGGTTGTTGGAGCGCTGCTGGATGTGCTGCACCAGAGCGTATCCGTGGGCGGGCTGGCGGCGGAGGGATTCCAGGATCATCATCTCGAGCGCGCCGGGGAAGAGATCGCGGGGGGCATTCTTCTTGGGTGACATAAGACCTTATCCAAACAGGCCTAGACTAAACAAGTATGTGGAGCGCGTCAAGCATTTATTGAACTTGCAATACGTCGTGAATGCCGCACCGGAAGTAACCGGGAAGTATAGGAATATCGAGAAATTTGCGTCTTTCAGGCAACTCCCTCGACTGCAATGGGTTCCGATTAAGTCGCGCTGGAATTCCGCTGTCCGACGAACCTGGCTGCAGGGCGGGCTAGCGGACGAGCGTAAGACATAAAGATCGCCGGTCACTCCTCGAAGCCCACGCAGTCGAGATGGAAGCGGGATAAGCGAAGGACGACAGGCAAGGTACACGGAAAGATGAAAGCATTACGCTGGTTTCGCAACCTCACGTTGATCGCAATTCTGGGAGTGGTTCCCTGCGCTTCCTTTGCGCAGATCTCCGTCGGCATCTCCATCACCACGGCTCCTCCTGAGCTTCCGATTTACGAACAGCCGATTTGCCCGGCGGCTAATTACATCTGGACGCCCGGATACTGGGCGTGGGGGCCGGGCGGCTATTACTGGGTGCCAGGCACCTGGGTGCTGGCTCCCGCGGTAGGCCTGCTCTGGACACCGGGATACTGGGGCTGGGGTAGCAGCGCCTATCTCTGGCACGCCGGATATTGGGGACCCACGGTGGGCTTCTACGGCGGCGTGAACTATGGATATGGCTACGGCGGCAACGGCTTTTACGGCGGCCGGTGGAATGGGGGCTACTTCAGCTACAACACCGCGGTCATGCGGGTAAACACGACGATCATCCGTAATACTTATATCGATCGCAGGGTCATCGTGAACAATAACGCGAACCGGGTGAGCTTCAATGGCGGGCGCGGCGGTATCCAGGCTCGGCCCACCGCCATGCAGACGCAGGCAGAGCGGCAGCGGCGCATGGGCCCGGTGACGGCGCAGAATAATCAGGAGCGCTTTGCCCGCGACAACAAGGCGAACTGGGCTTCGGAGAATCACGGCAACCCACGCTATGCCGCGCTGCAGCGACCGGCAACCTCCACGGCGGAGTTCAACCGCGCTGTTCCGGCCCACGGATATAAGCCGGGAAGCGAAACGCGGCCCGCGGCCGGAACAAGACCGGGAACACGCCCCACAGAGAATGCACGGCCAGGAACGAGGCCGGCTACGAGCGTGCGGCCGACTCCGGGTAACCGGCCAGCCGGGGAGACGCGCCCCGCAACCAGACCTGCGACGCCTGCAGCCCGGCCAACGACCAGGCCTGAGGCTAGACCCGCATCCAGGCCCGAGTCCAAGCCGGCAGCAAGGCCCGAGACCAGACCGGCCGCGAGACCTGAGACAAGGCCGACGCCGCAGCCAGCGGCAAGACCTGCAGCCAGACCTGCTCCAACTCCGCGTCCTGCGGCTCGGCCTGAAAGCAGGCCCGCGCCAACTCCACGCCCGGCTGCGGCGCGCCCCGAAGCCAGACCGGCTCCGCAGCAGCGTCCTCAGGCCAGGCCTGAATCCCGCCCGGCTCCGCAGTCAAAACCCGAACAAGAGAAGAGACCTCAGTAAGCGATTGTTAGAAGAAAAGGCCCGGGCATTCAGCCCGGGCCTTTTCGTATCCAGCGCTCCTCCCAAGAGGCCGCGACGCGATCAGATGCGCATGGGCATGATGATGTAGCGGTACTTGTACTCGTCGTCGGGATCCTCGGGCCGAACCTGCCCGGCGGATTGCGCGTCCTTGAACTCTAGCCGCACTTCGCCGGAGTTGCCGATGGCTTTCAGGAAATCGATCAGATAGGCGGAGTTGAAGCCGACTACCAGGGGATCGAAGCTGTACGGCGTCTCGATGGTGTCTTCCGATTCGCCCGAGTCCGTCGAGGACGACGAAATCTTCAGCTCGTTCTGCTCCAGGCGCATCTTGACTGCGCCCGAGCGCTCGTCGGCGAACTGCGCAACGCGCTGGATGGACGCCATCAGGTCTTCGCTGCGCACAATGACGAACTTGTTGTTCTCGCGCGGCATTACGGCTTCGTAGTTCGGGAACTGCCCGGTCAGCTTGCGGCTGGTGAGAACCCGATGGCCGATACGGAAGAACAGCGTGTGGTCGTCGTCGGCAAATTCAATGGTCTCGACATCGGTATTCGAGAGCAGCGATTGCAGCTCGGAGAGCGCCTTGCGCGGAATGAGCGTCTTGCGCTCGCCGCTCACGTTCGACAGCGACTCGCCGGTCTTTTCGATGTGGGCGAGACGATGGCCGTCGGTCGCCACCATGGCCAGGGACTCGGCCTTGAGGATCAACAGAGCGCCGTTCAGGGTGTAGCGCGACTCCTCGTTCGAGATGGCGAAGATGGTCTTGGAGATGCAGTTCTTGAATGACGCGGCGGGAATGCTGGTGATGCTGTTTTGCGGGAACTCCGGCACCTGCGGGAAGTTGGCGCGGGCCATGCCCACCATCTTGGTGTTGGAACGGCCGGAGCGGATCTGCACCCAGTGGTTCTCCATCAGCTTGATCGAGATGTCGCCGTCGGAGAGCAGCTTGATGTAGTCGTACAGCTTGCGCGCGGGAATGGTGCATGAGCCGGGCTTCTTCACTTTGGCGGCGCAGGAGGTCTTGATGCTCTGGTCGAGATCGGTCGCGGTGATGGTGATGTGATCATCCTCGGCTTCGATGAGGAAGTTGGAGAGGATGGGGATGGTGGTCTTGCGCTCGACGACGCTCTGCGTGGCGGTCAGCTCGCGCAGCAAATCCTGCCGGCTGATGCTGATTTCCATATTGGCACCCTGACCGACGCCCGGTGTTGATTTTTCCACTTCGATCCCTAGTCCTGTCGTTGCGCCTGGCATGCGGAACCCCCAATGCGATTTCGCCCACTGTACACCACCGTGGACCAAAGTCCGCAGCGGTGTATGCAGATGGATGCATCACCGCTTCATTCTAGTAACAAAACGGTGCTTCGCGCTCTCTGGAAAACTCGGTTTTTGATAGGAAATACGCGCCTGAGAGCCAAACGCACCTGACTAGTGCGGCCGCCGGCCATCCCTGGTGCGCGGGGAGCGGGCAGCGCGGGTACTGCTGAAAAGCTTTTTATAAGGGTATTTACCCAGCAGCAGTAACCGTTTGGCGCGGAAAAGTGGAAAGATGGACGAAAACCGCTCCAGGCGCGGGTTTGAGGGACGGTCCAGTTTTAGAAAAGTAGTACGTTCAAATTTCAAAAGCGGGAAGACCGGGTGGAAAGGTCACAAAACCTGTCCCGATCTCCTGCTTCTGCACAGACCATTCGCAAAAGCATGTGGAAAGGACGGCAGCTTCCGTGGAAAGCGAGTCCGGAAGCAGATGGGACGGGGTCTCCACAAGAACCGGCTTTCAACAGCATCCGGCTTATCCGAATTTTGCACACGGGGAGCCGCGGGTGAGGGAAATACAGGACAAATTCCATTGTTCGGCCACTCTCAGGCATTGGCAACGTAGATGAAACGCACCAGGAAAAGAATGGCGAGCAGGTAGAGCAGCCAGTCCTGCCGGCGGAATCTGCCCGAGAAGATGTGCACGCAGGCATAGGCGATTACCCCGAAGCCGAGCCCGTTGGCGATCGAGGCGCTCAGCGGGATCATGATCAGGGTCAGGAACGCGGGGATGGCGGAGAGCGGCTCGGTCCAGGGAATTTCGGTGATGGTGGTGAGCATCAGGCTGCCCACGATGATGAGGGCCGGGGCGGTTGCAGCGGTGGGCACGATGCCCACCAGCGGCGCGGCGAAGAGCGCGATGAGAAAACAGAAGCCGGTGACGATGGCCGTGATCCCGGAGCGGCCTCCGGCGGTGACGCCGGCGGTCGATTCCACATAGCTGGTGACGGTCGAGGTGCCGGTGAGCGAGCCGATGACGGTAGCGACGGCGTCGGCGAAGAGAATGCTGTTCAGCCGGGGAATGTCGCCGTCTTCGCCGATGAGATTCGCCTTTTTTGCCACGGCGACCAGCGTCCCGAGGTTGTCGAAGAGATCGACGAAGAAGAAGACGAAGATGATCTCGAGCAGCCCGACGTGGATGGCGGATTTGATGTCGAGGCGGAACGCGGTCTGGGTCAGGGCGGCGATCTTGTAGGGCGAAACCTTCCAGTGGACCAGGCCGAAGGGGATGGCCCCAAGGGTGATGGCGATGACCCCGATGAGGATGGCGCCGCGCACCCGCCAGACCTGAAGGGTGCCGATGACGACTACGCCGATCAGGGCCAGCGCCGTCTGTGGGGCGCGCACATTGCCCAGCGTGATCAGCGTCGCCGGATGTGCGACGATGATGCCGGCATTGTGCAGTCCGATGAATGCGATGAAGAGCCCGATGCCGCCCGCGACCGCCGCATAGAGCTCTTGCGGGATGCTGCGCAGGATGAGCTGGCGGATGCCGCAGGCGGTGAGCAGCAGGAACGCGATGCCTGAGATGAAGACCGCGCCCAGCGCCGTCTGCCAGGGGATGCCCATCTTCATGACCACGGTGTAGGTGAAGTAGGCGTTCAGCCCCATGCCGGGCGCGAGTGCGATGGGATAGCGGGCGATCACGCCCATGAGCATGCAGCCGAAGGCAGCCGACAGGCATGTTGCCGCCGTGACGGCGGGCAGAGGGATCCCCGCCTGGGCCAGGATGGCCGGATTCACCAGGATGATGTAGGCCATGGTGACGAAGGTGGTGAGCCCGGCGAAAAACTCCGTCCGCCAGTTGGTTTTCAGTTGGGAGAACTCAAAATAGCGTTCGAGAGCGGCTCGCATGTGAGCTTCATCAAAACACAGGCGGTGCGAATTCCAAACGACGTTCTGGAGCGGGCAGTGGTGTTGGGAAGCCGGTTATTGCCCGATCAGCTCCTGAAGTTTCCTGGGCGCAATCTGCAGATAGCTGCCATGAATCAGCTCTTTCACTTCCGTCCAATCGACGGTGGCAAGATCCATGCGAAGCCCGACCCAGCCGCGGGATGCGACGTAGGCAGGCAGGAAGAATCTGTCGGGATCGGCATCGACGAGAAACTTATTTTCTCCAGCCAGCACCTTGCACCAGAGAGCGATCTTGTTGTCCCCGTGATGGGTGCTCAGGTAATAGGCGAATATCTTTTTGCGAACGAGGAAGGCGGCGTGCTCCCCTTTATCCTCGCGGCTTGCTTGAGGCAGCGCGAGGCAGAGGGCACTCAATCGATTCAACCGTTCCTCCGCGCTGGACCGTCCTCTCACGCTAAGCCCGCTCCAGCTTCATGGTAGCCCGAGTTGCGATGGTCCCCGCGTTGGGACACCTTGACTATCTACAATCGGAAGTGTAGATAGTCATAGTATGGGAAAACCAAGCGATCTGGTTCAGGGCACGCTCGACCTGCTGATTCTGAAAACGCTGTCGAATGAGGCGAAGCATGGCTGGGCGATTGCCAAGCGCATCCAGCAGCTCTCGGGCGAGGTGCTGCAGGTGCAGCAGGGATCGCTGTATCCGGCACTGCACCGGCTGGAGCAGCAGGGATGGATCAAGGCCAAGTGGGCGGAGAGCGAGACCGGCCGACAGGCCAAATTCTACTCGCTGACCGCCGCCGGCCGCGGGCAACTGGAGAAGGAAACAGCCAGCTGGCAGAGGCTCTCGGGCGCCATCAACCTGATCGTGCAGGAGGGATGAGCTGATTCCACATCTCAAGAACGAGATGTGGGGGGACTGGCCGTCCCGAGCATCGGCGCTGGCGCGCGAGCATTTTGTGCTTCGCTCCCTATGGTCGCTTTCGCCCGACGTTGGTGGTCTCTCACATCTCAAAAGCGAGATGTGGGGCACCCGAGGACTAGCCGTCCCGGCGCACGTGCTTTGCGCAGGATGAGTTTCGTCCCACATCTCAAGAACGAGATGTGGGGCACCCGGTACCAGTCGTGGTTCAGGAAGTTCGCACAGGGGATAAGCGATGCGCTGGTTTTATCGACTCTGGATGAAGACGATCATGCTGACCGGCCGTGGCCGCGCCGGCGAACAGCTGAATGACGAGCTGCAGTTTCACATCGAACAGCAAATCGCCGAAAACCGCGCCGCCGGGATGAGCCAAGAAGACGCCCGGCAGGCAGCGCTGCGGACATTCGGAAACGCGGCAGCGTTGCGCGATCATGCACGCGAGACCTGGAGCTGGCATTGGCTGGAGCAATTTCTCCACGATGTCCGCCAGAGTGTGCGCTCCCTGCTTCGGACGCCCGGCTTCTCTCTCATCGCCATCGTGGTGCTTGCACTCGGCATCGGCGCCAACGTTGCGCTCTTCACTCTGGTGCATTCGGTGCTGTTGACGCCTTTTCCCTTCCCGCATCCCGACCGGCTGGTGCGCATCTACGAAGCCGATGCACGCGGCCGCTTCAAAGACAATATCGTTGCCGGGGGAGACTTTGCCGCCTGGCAGTCTCAATCGCACTCCTTCGAAAAGATGGCCATCAAGAAGGGGATCGAATACAGCGTCTCCGGCACCCAGGGCCAACTGCCGGAGATTGTCCGGGCGGAGACAGCTTCATGGAACCTGTTCCCGCTGCTTGGCGTGAAGCCTGCCGTTGGCCGTCTCTTCTCGACGGCGGACGACCGTCCGCAAGGCGACGCGACGGTGGTGCTCACCTGGGGATTATGGAAACGACGCTACGGGGGAAATCCGGCGATTCTCGGCTCGACCATCCTGCTCGACGCCAAACCGTTCACGGTGATCGGGGTTCTACCCGCGTGGTTTGCCTATCCCGACGCCCGCGTGCAGGTTTGGACCGCGCTTTACCATGAAAAACCTGCGTGGCTGATGGCCATGCATGAGGCGCATAACTTCGACGTGATCGGGCTGCTTAAGCCGGGCGTATCCGGCGGACAGGCGGCGGCAGAAATCAGCGGTATCCAGGCGCAGATCAGGAGGCAGTATCCGGATGGCCCAGTCAACGACGCCGCGAATATTCGCCCCCTCCTCGACGCTGAGGTGCATGGGGTAAAACAGGGCTTCTACGCCCTGCTGGCGGCGACCGGATGCCTGCTGCTCATCGCCTGCCTGAACATCGCAAATTTATTGGTGGCGCGCGGGGCGGCGCGGCAGAAGGAGATGGCGATCCGCACTGCGCTCGGCGGCACGCGCGGACGGCTCATCCGCGCTCAGGTCGTTGAGAGCGTCGTGCTCTCCGTCGCCGGAGGAGTTATCGGCCTGATGCTGGCATATGCGGCTTTGCAGTGGTTTGTCTCCACGCGGCCGAATATACCCCGCCTGGACGCCATTCACATCGACCTGGTGACGATCGCATTCGCCTCGGGCGTCGTGCTGGCCTGCGGGCTGATCGCCGGGCTCATCCCCGCACTGTCTTCGAGCGACCGGCATGTCCTCAAGGCGCTGCAGGAATCAGCGCGCTCGCATGGCGGAGCTCGCGGCAAAGTGCGTCTGCGCCGCCTGCTGCTTTCGCTCGAAGTCGGATTGACCGTGGTTCTGCTGGTAGGCGCGGGCCTGCTGCTCAAGACCTACCACCGGCTTCGTGAGGTGGACATGGGCTGCAACACTCACAATGTCCTGACCATGAGCCTCAATTTACCGAAGGGCCGGTATCAGACTCCGGTGCAGATCGTATCGTTTTACGAGGCCCTGCTCGGCCGTATCCGCCAGTTGCCGGGCGTGCGCGCTGCTGGGCTCAGCACAGCCTTGCCGGGGCAGGGTCATCAGCGGGATGACACCTTCACCATCCCCGAGCATCCGCCTCTGCCCAAGGGACAGGTTCTGGATGCGTCGACATACTTCGTCGATCCCGCCTACTTCGGCGCGATGCAGATTCCAATCCTCGAGGGCGGTACTTTCGACGATGGAGAGCGGTTGGACAATGCGAACGTAGTTGTGGTGAGCCAGGCGCTGGTCCGCACCTATTTTCCCAACGACGACCCTATCGGCAAGCACATCCTGATATCGGTGGTCAGCCGGGAGGCGCAAAGCTACCGGATTGTGGGGGTGGTCGGGGACACCCTCGAAGATCCGGCGACACCGGTCCACACGGCGTTTTACTTTCCATTTCTCATTGGGTCGGAAGGCGAGGCAAGTCTCGTCGTCCGCACGATTCAGGACCCGTTGAGCGTGGCAATTCCTATTCAGAAGATCATCTCCGGCATGGACCGCGATCTGCCGGTCGCCGATGTGCTCACCATGGACCAGGTGGCGCGTTCGTCGATTGCAGATACCAGCTTTGACGCGACGCTGCTGGTTGGCTTCGGAGCGCTCTCGCTGATCCTGGCGGCGGTAGGCCTGTTCGGAGTGCTGTCGTATATGGTTGCCCAGCGGACGACGGAAATTGGCGTCCGCATCGCTTTGGGAGCACAACGGGACCAGGTGGTGCGGCAGTTTCTGGGAGACGGACTTCGTCCGGCAGTCTACGGCCTGATCCTCGGGTTGGGCGCGAGCGCGCTGGTGACGCGGATGCTCAGCTCCATGCTGTATCAGACGCAGGCCCTGGACCTGGCCGTGTACATCGTGGTCAGTGCGACGCTGTTGCTGGTCGCCGCCCTGGCCTGCATCCTGCCGGCCTGGCGGGCATCAAGGCTCGATCCCATGCAGGCGCTGCGGACCGAATAGCTGCGTGCGGCTGAGGAAGGCAACCTGGGCCGGCGGCAGCTCACAACGCCGCCAGCCTGACCGTGCAGGAGATGTGGGGCACCCGCAGGGGCGTGGCATAAAGAAGGAGGGACGAATGCGCTGGCTGGAACGATTTCGCATGGCGATGTTGATGCTATTTCGCCGCCAGACCGAAACGGTGCGGCTGAATGAAGAGCTGCAGTTTCATCTGGAGCAGCAGATCCAAGAGAACATCGCCCAGGGCATGACCTCGGACGAGGCGCGCTCCGCGGCTTTACGCTTGTTCGGCAATCCCACTCATCTCCGCGAGGAGGTCCGGTCCACCTGGAACTGGAACTGGCTGGAGAAATTTGCGCGCGACATACGCTACGGAGCCCGCACCCTCACCCGCTCGCCGGGCTTCGCGCTCACCGCCATCCTGGTCATGGCCCTCGGGATCGGCGCCACCACCTCGCTCTTCACCATCGTGCGCGCCGTGCTGCTCAAGCCTCTGCCCTTTCGCGACCCGGACAAGCTGGTCATGGTCTATGAGCACTTCCGCAACAACTCGTCGGGGGGTGATGGATTCAACGTTGTCTCACCTGCGGATTTCCGCGACTGGCGCCAGCAGACTCACGGCTTCGAGGACATGGCCGCGTGGCGATACTACGGCTTCAATCTCAGCGGCGAACACGCGGAGCTGCCGGAGGTGGTCGAGGCTGTCGGGGGCTCGTGGAACCTGTTCTCGGTGCTGGGCATGCAGCTGGCCATGGGACGCACTTTCACTCCCGAGGAAGACAAGCCTGAGGGTAATCACGTCGTTCTGCTCACGTGGAGCCTTTTTCAGAGGCGCTTCAGCGGAGACGCCTCCATTCTGGGGCGGCAAATCCGCCTGGATAGCGTCCCCTACACGGTCATCGGCGTGCTGCCCCGCTGGTTCACCTATCCTGATCCCCACATTCAGCTCTGGGTGCCGTATGCGCAGACCTTTACTCCGCAAACATTCGAGGTCCATGACGCTCATCAAAGCCATGTGGTTGCGCGTCTCAGACCTGGGATAAGCGCGGCTGCCGCCACCAGGGAGGTGAGCGTGCTGCAGTACCGGCTGCACCTGGCAAACGCTACGAAGCCGGTAGCGGAGGACGCAGTGTGGCGGCCGATGATCGACGACGTCGTGAAGGAGGTGAAGACACCGCTGATGGTGCTGCTCTCGGCGGTGGGATGCATGCTGCTGATCGCCTGCCTGAATATGTCGAATCTGTTGATCGCGCGCGGCGCGGCCCGGCGCAAAGAGCTTGCCGTGCGCGGCGCGCTGGGGGGCAGCCGCCTTACCCTGATTGGCGAACAGTTGACCGAGAGCCTGCTTATCTGCGCCGCCGGGGGAACACTCGGCCTGCTGCTGTCCTTCCTGGTAACTCGCTGGCTTGCAGGCCATTGGAGCGATCTTCCGCGCGCCGATGCCGTTCATCTGGATGCGAGCGTTCTTGTCTTCTCGATCGGCCTGGTTTTTCTTACCGCCGTGCTCGCCGGGCTGCTTCCGGCCATCTCTTCGACCGGTCGCGGCATCTTCGCAACGCTGCAGGAGTCCTCGCGGTCGATCGGCGGGAGCGTATCCCGCGCCACGCTTCGCAAGACACTGCTTACCGCGGAGATCGCGCTCACCGTCATCCTTCTGGTTTCAGCGGGGCTGCTCTTCAAGAGCTTTTTGCACCTGCGCACCTCCGACCTGGGCTGTGTGATGGACCATGTGCTCACCATCAAGTACGGCCTGCCGGAGAAACAGTACGACACGCGCGAGAAGGTAATTGCCTTCCATGAGTCTCTGATCCAGCGAGTACGGCGTCTTCCTGGAGTGATCGCCGCCGGGCTGGTTACCACGCCGCCTGGCGGAGGCTGGGACAACGACGAAGTATTCACCATTCCCAATCGCCCGACAAGCAGCTTTCAACTGCAATACGACGCGTTGACGCGCGCCGTCGATCCGGGCTACTTCAGCGCCATGCAGATTCCGCTCCTTCGCGGCCGCTTCTTCACCGATCAGGAGCGCCTCACGCGTGACCACTACATCGTTGTAAGCAGGAAGTTCGCCGACCAGTTCTTCCCCGGCGAGAACCCCATCGGCGAGAAGATCAACGCCCATTGGAACGGCAAGCTCGAGGACTACGAGATCATCGGAGTGGTTGGCGACACCCTCTGGAGCGTTGCGGACCCGGTCAAAGCCACGATGTACTTTCCCATCCTCTCCGGCATTCCGGATCAGACCAGCGGGGCCACCATTGTCGCGCATACCGCCGGCGATCCGCTCGCGCTTTCCATTCCCATCCAGCGACAGGTGGCCGCGCTTGATCCTTCGCTGCCGGTTTATGAGGTGCTCACCCTGCAGCAGATTCTGGGTCGATCGACGGCCAGCCAGAGTTTCAGCGCAACCCTGGTGCTGGCCTTCGCTTCCCTGTCTCTCCTGCTTGCCGCAATCGGCCTCTATGGAGTGCTCTCCTATCTCGTCACCCAGCGCGTTACGGAGATCGGCATCCGCATTGCGCTTGGCGCGCAGAGATCGCAGGTGCTGCGCCTGGTGCTGCTCGACGGGCTTCGTCCCGTGTTCCTGGGGATGCTCCTGGGTGTTGCCGGAGGCGCCGCGGCGGGCGCGCTCGTCCGCTCGATTCTTTACGGCACCAGCCCGCTCGACCCGATCGTGTTTGCGGCGATGGTAGGCAGTCTTATGCTGACCGCAATCGCCGCATGTGCGCTGCCGGCGATCCGGGCATCGAAGATCGAACCCATGCAGGCGCTGCGGACCGAGTAGGAAGGATTTGTGGCACCCCCGGTCCTCTGAATCCAGGTCTCAAGAGCGAGACCTGGGGCACACGTTGGTTTTTTGAGCGCTGAGGCCTGATCCCTGCTTTTGTGTTAAGAGTTGGTTGCGATTGGCCTTATCACCCCTAGGTGGAATTGACACAGCGATTCCAGCGGACCTATAGTTGAGGAGAAGGTTCTCGCGCGGATTCAAGCGGGAATCTCCGATCGCCGCTCCTAATCATTCCCTGCCTGCCGGATGCTCCACCATGGAGACCGACGTTGTGCCGGGCCACTTTCCCTGGCCACACTCACCGTCTCTGTCCTGGCTTTCGCGTAGTAACGGGGAAAACAGGACCTCGATCCCCGAATCTTCGCGGATCAGCCGGGAATCTAAGCTTCCAGCGAAGAAATCTGCAGCGTTGAAGTCGATCGGACCGGTCCTGTCCGACGATGTCTAGAGTCTGCAGGGCGGCAACGCGGGAACCGCCGACCGAGAATCCCGGAGCTGGCAGTGATGGCAGACGTCCTTAATCCTGAACAAGTCGAGAGCAATCCTCTGAACACCGAATTAGAAACCCCAACGCTTGATGCCGCGGCGGATCACGTAGATTCGTCGATTGAAACCACCCCTAACCCGGAGACCCCGTCCCCCGAGCGAATCGAAGAGCCAATTGAGGCAGTGTCCGCTCCAGCCGAATCGACCGACGATGTCGATTTCGGAAGCATGGAAGACTTCGCCGCAGCTCTGGAGTCCTTTGACCGCGAGCAGGCAGCCGAAGCCGCGGCCCAGGCCTTCGATGACACCACTGTTGTTGCAGGCACCGTCATCAAGCTTACGGACAAGCACGTGGTGGTCGATGTCGGAATGAAGTCCGAAGGACTGATTCCGATCGAGCAGGTGCTCGACCACACGGGGCAGCCGAAGCTGAAGGCGGGCGACACCGTGGAAGTGGTGATCGAGCGCGAAGAGGCCGAGGGTGGCTACCTGCTGAGCTATGACAAGGCCCAGCGGCACCGTGTCTGGGATGTGATCGAGAAGGCGGCCAACGAGAAGACACCGGTCACAGGTATCGTTCTCGGGCGCGTCAAGGGTGGATTGACGGTCGACATCGGCATCAAGGCGTTCCTGCCCGGCTCGCAGCTGGAGATTCGCCCGGTGCGTAATCTCGACGCCTACATCGGCCAGCCGATCGAAATCCGCGTCATCAAGCTGAACAAGAAGCGCGGCAACGTGGTCGTCTCCCGCAAGGAAATCCTCGAGGAAGAGCAGAACGCCAAGCGCTCGACCACGCTGGAGCACCTGGAAGAGGGTAGCATCCTGACCGGAACGGTCAAGAATCTCACCGACTACGGCGCATTCGTGGATCTGGGCGGCATCGACGGCCTGCTCCACATCACCGACATGTCATGGGGACGCCTGACCCACCCACGCGACCTGGTCAACGTGGGCGACGAGATCCAGGTCAAGGTGCTCAAGTTCGACAAAGATAAGCAGCGGGTTTCGCTGGGCTTCAAGCAGCTTACGCCTGATCCCTGGCTGGATGCCGTGGAGCGCTACCCGATCGGCGCCCGCGTTCGCGGCCGCGTCCTGAGCGTGACCGACTACGGCGCATTCGTCGAGCTGGAGCAGGGCATCGAAGGCCTGGTCCACGTCTCGGAGATGACCTGGTCGAAGCGGATGAAGCATCCGTCGAAGCTGGTCAAGCCGGGCGACGAAGTCGAGACGGTAGTTCTGAGCGTGAATCCGTCCGATCGCCGCATCTCGCTGGGCATGAAGCAGCTCCAGGAGAATCCCTGGGAGCATCTGTCGGCCCGCTACCCCACTGGAGCCAACGTCGAAGGCCGCGTGCGCAACCTCACCGACTTCGGTGCATTCATCGAGATCGAGGACGGTATCGACGGGCTGGTCCACGTAAGCAACCTGAGCTGGACCAAGCGCGTCAAGCATCCTTCCGAAGTGCTGAAGAAGGGCGAGAAGGTCAAAGCGGTAGTCCTGGGCGTAGAGCCTGAGAATCGTCGCCTGTCGCTCGGCATCAAGCAGCTTCAGCCGGATGTCTGGGATACGTTCTTCGCCCAGCACCGCGTCGGCGATGTGGTCCACGGCAAAGTTCTGCGGACGGCGCAGTTCGGCGCGTTCGTGGAGATTGCCGAGGGCGTCGAGGGTCTTTGCCATGTGTCCGAAGCGACCGACAACCACGGCGCACCGGCCAAGCTCGAGCAGGGCCAGGAGCACGACTTCAAGATCATCAAGATGAACCAGGACGAGAAGAAAGTCGGCCTGAGCCTGCGCGCAGTGGGCGAAGAGGCCAGCCGCGCGGATGTCGAAGCCTACAAGGCTCCGGTATCCAGCTCGACGACTACCCTGGGCGACCTGGTGAACTGGAAGCGGCAGTAGTTCAAGACAGGGAATAGGGTGTAGGGAACAGGGTGTCGTCAGCATCTGGTTTTCGCCCCTACCTCCCTAGCGGATAAAGAAATAGCCGGCGCCCTGGGCGTCGGCTATTTTGTTGCCTGTAAGGAATCGTAAGGCGGCTTATGCGGCGGCGCGGGGTTTTCTACACCCTACACGCTGTCCGCTACATCCTATCCCTGCTTGTCCACTTTGATATGGAAGTCGATCACGATCACCTTGCGGGAATCGAAAGAACTCACGGTCTTCGCGCCACTCTTGGCAGCCTTATATTGGGCCCAGACCTGGTAGTCGATGTCGGGCGAGACCTGCCCGAAGCGATAACTTCCGTCGGTGGTGGAGATGAACGTGCGGATACCGCTGTCTTTGGATGACTGCAGGTAGACGATGGCGTTGACGAGAGGCTGTCCTCCGTTGCCAAGGACCTTGCCCTCAAGAACTTTTTGGGTCCGGCTCTGCGCGATCGCCGAGCCGGCGGCCAGGACAAAGAGAAAGATCGCCACGCTGGAAGCGGCTATGAACTTCTTCATTACTCCTCTTCCTCGTCCGACGCTTCTTCGTCGTCATCCTCATAATCTTCTTCCACTTTTGCGATCTCAAGTGGATCGGTGGTTACGACTTCATACTCGGTACCGCATTCGTCGCAGACGATCACGTCGCCTTCGTCTACTTCATCTTCATCGAAATCGAGTGCGCTCTCACATTCAGGGCAAATAGGCATAAGGTTCTCCAAGGGAGTGAAAGATCAGAATAGCGTTCCTGCGTTGACTTGGTTAGTTTTGAGTACAGTTGACCGGCGCGTCAAGTCGGTCGTGAGCAATTTACCATAATGCAATTCATGGAGTTTCAGGATGAATCGGAGTTGGCTTCGCTTCCGGCAAAAGCCCATCGCTGCTGTTACCTCGCTCGGTTTCACAGGGCTGCTGCTCCTATCGGCTGCGGGAGCTCATGCTCTCTCTGACGAAGGAAAGCGCGATCTGGATGCAAATGGTTCTGCGATTCTTGCCGCCCCGGCGGACAAGCAGATTGCGGAGGCGCTGAAGCGCATCTCTGCACCGGAAATTGAGCAAACGATCGCGACCCTGGTCACCTTTCATAACCGCAGCACCATCTCCAGCATGGACACGGATCTGCCCAAGGGCCAGGGCGTTACGGCGGCAGCAGACTGGATCGAATCCAAACTCAAAGAATATTCGACAGAGTGCGGCGGATGCCTGGAAGTGAAGCACGACACGTTCACTGAGCCACCGCAGACCGGGCCTCATCCCCGCATTGTCCAGCCGACCACGATCACCAATGTGTATGCGATTCTGCGAGGCAGCGACCCGGCCCAGGCGCAGCGCATGATTCTTGTGACCGGACACTATGATTCTCGCAATACCGACATCATGGACAGCCATGGAGCAGCTCCTGGAGCGAATGACGACGCCAGCGGCGTAGCTGTGAGTCTGGCCTGCGCCCACGCGCTGTCGAAGTTGAAGTTGCCTGCGACGCTGGTCTTTGCTGCTGTTGCGGGCGAAGAGCAGGGTCTGAATGGCAGCGCGCACCTCGCCAAGCTCGCGAAGAGCGAGGGCTGGCAGCTGGAGGCCGTGCTAAACAACGACATCGTGGGCGGCAACACCACGCCGGGCGACACGCTGCAGGACAAGGCGGTGGTGCGCGTCTTCTCGGAGAGCCTTCCCGCGAACGCGACACCCGATGAGCAGCGTGCGATTCTCCGCCTTGGCTATGAGAGCGATTCTCCCTCGCGCGAGGAGGCGCGCTCCATCGCCGATGTGGCGCGGACATACGAGCGCGATCTGGGGACGGTGAAGAGCGGCGCGAAGAGCGCTGATGACTTCCACCCGGTCATGGAGTTCCGCCTGGACCGCTTTCTGCGCGGCGGCGACCACTACTCATTCAATCAGCAGGGCTTTGCCGCGGTTCGCTTCACCGAGTGGCGCGAGGACTTCAACCACCAGCACCAGAATGTCCGCACCGAAAACGGGGTCGAATATGGAGACCTGCTGAAGTTTGTGGATTTCAACTACGTGGCCCGCGTAGCGCGGCTCAACGCCGCGGCCATGGCGACCCTGGCGGCAGCGCCTCCTCCTCCGGCCGACGTGCGGGTGGTAGTCAAGAACCTGGACAACACCACCACGCTGAACTGGAAGGATGGCCAGGGCGCACCGGGCGGCACCGGCTATGAGATTGTCTGGCGCGAGCTGGCCGCTCCCGACTGGCAACGGTCGGTCCGGGCAGGCAGCGACACCCGCAGCGCCGACGGAGTGTGGTCGATTACCCTGCCGGTCTCCAAGGACAACGTCATCTTCGGGGTACGGTCGGTCGACGCGGCCGGGCATCGCAGCGTGGCAGTGGTCCCCACGCCGGCGCGCTAACCTGAGACAATAGGAGGGTCCGTATGCCACGCTCTGCCGGTATGCTCTCCTTCCCCGACTTCCGTGGATTCACGCGCAAGCTGATTCTGTGGAACCTCGGCGCCTACTTCGCCCTCCTGCTGCTGGGGGTGGCGTCGGCCCCGTTCGCCTCTCAGCTGGTGCTGTGGACGGCCCTGTTTCCGCCTGCCGTGCTGCATGGACGCATCTGGGAGCTGGTGACCTACAGCTTCGTTCATCAGGGCATCCTGAACACTGCTTTCGAGCTGCTTTCGTTCTGGTTTCTGGGCAGCTTCCTCGAGGCCAATCACGGATCGAGATGGCTGGCCGAGATTTATTTCGTCTCGGTGGTGGGCGCCGCGCTGGCGGCAATTGGACTCTACCTGGCGATGCCGTCGAGCCTGGCTTTCCTCACCGGCTGCTACGGCGGAATCTTCGGGCTGCTGATCGCCTTCGGCGTGCTCTACGCCGACATGGAATTCATGATGTTTCCGCTGCCCATGATGATCAAGGCCAAGTATCTGGTCGCGGTATACATGCTGATCTCGCTGGCCATGTTGTTTTCGAGCGAGCGGGTCTTCGCCTTCTCGCAGCTTGGCGGCGCGCTCTTTGGATACATCTACATTAAGTTTGCCCCGCGCCGGGGCTTCGCCAAGGCCTCCAGCGAGCGCTACTTCGGGCTGCGCAACGAATACTACCGCTGGAAACGCCGCCGCGCGGCGCGCAAGTTCGAGGTCTACATGCGCAAGCAGAACCGCGATGTCCGCTTCGACAAGGACGGCAAGTACATCGATCCGGATAAAGACCCGGATGACCGGCGCTGGATGAATTAGTGGCCTGTCGCAGAGAAATCGTTAGTGGTAGGAGTTTGTAGATCCACGTCTCAGAAGCGAGACGTGGGGCACCCGATCGTGTGGCGATGGTAACGAAACCGTTGCGACAATCCACTAGCTGGTAGAGCGTTAAGCCACCCGCTTCACCAGCCGGCCGCCCACCTGCCGCTCTCGAATCGTGTATCGTGAAGTTTTGCGGCATTTTCGCCGCTGATCGCTTCATCGTGTGAGGTTCAGGATTCGCGTGAAAGCCGTTGTCCGTTCTCTTTGTGCCGTTCTTTTTGTGTCAGCCCTATCTTTTTCCGCCGCACCAGCGCGTGCGCAGGTCACGGCTACCGCTCCGGTGACGGAACAGCCTCAATATACGAATCGCTGGGATGTGTACGGCGGCGCTCAGTATTCGCACTTCAATCCCAGCCCGGGCCGAAACGTTGCGTCAATCAACCTGCTGGGATGGACGGGCGGCGCAGTCGCATATTTCCGCCCGGTGTGGGGAATCGAGACCAGCGTCCGCGGCGTTTATGGAACGATCAACCTGCCGGCGAACCAGTACAACGTGACCAGCTCGAAGATGTCGGAACATCTCGTCCTGTTCGGTCCGAATTTTCGGCTGTATCGGCGGCCTAACCATGCTGCGGGGCTGCATGTGCTCATCGGCGCGGCTTATGGCGCCTTCGATTCAGGCTTTCCCTCGGGTATCCAGCCGAACCTGGTCGGTGTGTATAACAACAAGCTGGCTTTCGGAGCCGCAGTCGGCGGCTGGTACGACTACAACCTCTCACCGCGCCTGGCGGTGCGGGTGACCACCGACTGGCAGCCGACGCGATACGGCTACACCGTGCAGAACGAGTTCGCCGGCTCGGCGGGCATCGTTTACAAGTTTGGGAGTTTGCAGAAGTAGTAGAGCGAGCCAGCGCAGGCGAAAACGACGCCTGCAAGCGAGTCAGCTTCAAGTCGGATTGGCATTGCTGACTTGCTTGCGCCAAAGGCGCGCTGACTCGCTTCTTAGCTCTTGCTTGGCCTGATGTGCAACTCCCTGAGCTGCTGTTCGCTCACTGGCGTCGGCGCGTCCACCATCAGATCGATGGCCTTGGCCGTCTTCGGGAAGGCGATTACCTCGCGCAGGCTGTTGGCTCCGGCCAGGATCATCACGATGCGGTCGAGGCCGAGTGCGATTCCTCCGTGCGGCGGCGTTCCGTACTGCAGGGCGTCGAGGAAGAAGCCGAAACGCGAGCGGGCCTCTTCGTCCGACATGCCCAGGGCGCGGAAAATTTCCTGCTGAACCTGCTGCTGGTGGATACGGATCGAGCCCGAACCCAGCTCCAGGCCGTTCATGGCCACATCGTAATAGCGCGCGCGTACTGACGCCGGGTCGGAGACGAGCCGGTCCATGTCCTCTTCATGCGGAGAGGTGAAGGGATGGTGCGAGGGCATCCACTTGCCGGTCTCTTCGTCGTGCTCGAACATGGGGAAGTCCGTGACCCAGATGGGGCGAAAGGCCTGCGACCCGTCGGCGATGCCGGTGTTTCGATCGGGTGAGTTGACGATGGCGTCGGTGACAGCGAAGGCCCCGTGGCGATCGGCGTATTTCTTCGCCAGCTCGACGCGGAAATTTCCGGCGGCGGAGTAGATGGCGATCTCGCGCTCGGAAAGACGGCCGGCGGACTTGGTGTCAGACGCGTTGATGTGAGTGCCGGCATCGCCTGCGACGATGATGAGCAAATCTTCGGGCGCGACCTGCGAGAGCTCGCGTACCCTGGCGACGGCTTCGGGGAAACCCTTCTCCAGACGCTTGAGGTCGTCTATGTACTTGGCGCCCTTGCGGATGTCGAAGAGCGGCTTGTTGTCGTCGCGTTCCTTGCGTGAAAGCTCGCCGACCTTGGGAATGCGCAGAGCAATGACCGGCAGGGCTGCGTCGATCTGCAACGCGGCCAGATTTTCATCGGTGAAGGCGGATTTTACGTCGGTGAGGCCGGGCAGGCGCAGATCGGGCTTGTCGATGCCGTAATTGCGCATCGCCTCGTCATAGGTGATCTGCGGAAAGGGCGTGGGCAGGTCGATGCCGACGGCCTTGAACGCTGCCGAGAGAAAGCCTTCGACGATGCGGAAGACCGTCTCCTGCTGAGGGAAAGTCATCTCCAGGTCGATCTGCGTGAACTCCGGCTGGCGGTCGGCGCGGAGGTCCTCGTCGCGGAAGCAGCGCGCAATCTGGAAGTAGCGGTCCATGCCGGAGATCATCAGAATCTGTTTGAAGAGCTGCGGCGACTGCGGCAGCGCATAGAATTCGCCCGGATGCACGCGGCTGGGGACCAGATAATCGCGCGCGCCTTCGGGAGTGGACCGCGTCATGAAGGGCGTCTCGATCTCCAGAAATCCCTGAGTCGAAAGATACTCGCGCACTGCGAGCGCCACTTTGTGCCGCACCTCGAAGTTGTGCTGCATCTCGGGGCGGCGCAGATCGAGATAGCGGTACTTGAGGCGCACCTCTTCGTTGGCGATGGCGTCTTCAGCCGGAGAAAACGGCGGAACCTTCGCGTCGTTGAGGATGCGAAGCTCTTCGGCGACGATCTCGATCTCGCCGGTGACCATCTTGGGATTGATGACGTCCTTGCCGCGCAGACGAACCTTGCCGATGGCGGCGACCACGAACTCCGGCCGCGCCTGCTCGGCTTTGGCGTGGCCAGCGGGCGTCAGGTCCTTGTCGAGGACAATCTGCGAGATGCCGTAACGATCGCGCAGGTCGAGGAAGATGAGGTTGCCGTGATCGCGGCGGCGGTTGACCCAGCCGAGCAGAACGACAGATTTGCCCGCGTCGGATGCGCGGAGCTCTCCACAGGTATGAGTGCGTGTTAGTGTGCCTAAAAAGTCCAGCAAGATTCTTGTTCCTAACTTTCTCAGTTGTTGGGAATTGTCTGGAGCGCCGGTGCCAGCTCCGCACGCGGTATTTTCGACTGCTCACCGCTGGCGAAGTCTTTGACGGTCAGGATACCGGACTTCAACTCATCTTCCCCGAGCAGCACGATCTTGCGAGCAAGTTTATTCCCGACCTCAAAAGACTTCTTCAGCCGGAACGATCCGTCGCCCAGCTCTACGCGTAATCCGGATCTGCGGAGTTCGCGGGCTAATTCGAGAGCGGCTGGATTCTGGTCTGGGGAGAGCGGGGCGATGAAGTAGTCGGCTAGCGTAGCTTGCTGCTGCTGTGCAGCCTGCAGGGTAAGGATGAGGCGATCCTCACCCATCGCGAAGCCTATGCCGGGAGCTTTCGGACCGCCGATCAGCTCCGACAGGCCATCGTAACGCCCGCCGCCGAGCAGTGCGTTCTGCGCGCCGAGGCCGCCGTGGGTGAATTCGAAGGTTGTTCGCGTGTAGTAGTCGAGGCCGCGGACCAGTCTTGGATTGACGTGGTAAGGCACGCAGCAAGCATCGAGCGCGGCGAGGACGGCGGCGAAGTGGGCCTTCGAGGCGTCGTCGAGATAGTCCGCGATTTTCGGCAGCTTCTCGATGATCTCCTGATCGTTCGGGTCCTTCGAATCGAGCACGCGCAGCGGATTCGTCTCGGCACGGCGCTGGTTGTCCTCGCACATCAGGTGCTTCACGGGCGCGAGGGCTTCGCGCAGCGCGGCTATATAGCGGGGCCGGTCGGTGGCTGATCCGACGGAGTTGATGTCGAGATGCCAGCCTTCGATGCCTAGCTCGTCGAGGAAGGTGGCGAGCATTTCGAGCACTTCGGCATCGCGCAGGGGCGATTCGGAGCCGGCGCTGGTGGGTCCGATGACCTCCGCGCCAATCTGCCAGAACTGGCGGTAACGGCCTTTCTGCGGGCGCTCGCGGCGGAACTGCGGTCCGATGTAGAAGAGCTTCTGCAGAAGGCCGGTCTCGCCCAGCTTGTGCTCGATGTAGGCGCGTACGACGCCAGCGGTGTTTTCCGGGCGCAGGGTCAGCGACTGGGCCTTCTCTGACTGCGCGCGAGCACGATCCTCCCACGTATACATCTCCTTCGAGACGATATCCGTCTCCTCGCCCACGCCGCGGGCGAAGAGCTGGGTGTCTTCGAAGATGGGGGTGCGAATCTCGCCGAAGTTGTAGCGTGCGAAGACACGCCGGGCGGTGGCCTCGACGTGATTCCATAATTCAGTTTCCGGCGGCAGTAAATCCCGCGTGCCGCGAACGGCTTTCAGAGTGCTCATTGCTGCATCAGGCCTTATTTTTAGACTACCAGCTAAGGGGCGGTCGGCTATGATCCGGTCAGCTGGTGGGGCGACCGGCGATTCGTCTGCCAGCGCGCCTTTTTGCTGAAATTCGCGATATTCTTATCCCAGCCGGGAGGGTTCTCCATGAGCCAGTATCCGCCGATTCAGCCGGTCATTGTGGCGCGCACCAAGAGCGTCGCGCTTTCGCTCGTGCTCACCTTCTTCCTTGGTCCGCTGGGTATGCTTTACAGCACCATCTGGGGCGCTCTGGTGATGATCGTCTGCGCTATCCCCTTCATCATCCTGACCCTGGGGCACGGCGCGTTCCTGATCTGGCCCATTTCGATGATCTGGGGCGCGTGGGCAGCCCACAGCTACAACCAGCGGCTGCTGCGGCGCGCGGGATTCTAAAACGCCCGCTTGCGTCAGAGACTCTGGGTCCAATTTTCAACGGCTAGATTGCGAACGCGGCGGAATTCCCGCTCGTTGTTTGTCACCAGCAGTAGTCCAAGGCTCCGAGCGTGAGCCGCGGTCAGCAGGTCGTTGGCTCCGATCATCTCTCCTCGCGCTTTCAGGTCGGCCCGTATGTTCGCATGGTGGGAAGCCGCGCCGTTGGGAAAATCAAGTACCTCTACGTAGCGCAAAAAGGATTCGAGAGCCGCCTCATCCTGCTGCCGGCTCGGCGACACCTCGACGCCGAAGACAAGTTCGGCCTTAGTGATCACCGAAATGCAGACGTCGTCAATCGCCGTTCTTTGAAGCCGCGTCAGAACAGCGTGATTCGACCGCCTCATAATGTAGGAGCAGGTATCGGTGTCGAGCATGTAGCGCGGCATCAGGGTCGGCGTTCCTGCACCGGCAGGTCTTCCACGCCTTCCATAAAGCTGTCCGAAGCAACCGGTGCTTCGGCGAGATAAGAGGACCAGTCGGCGGGCCGCGGCGAGAGGATAATGTCGCTGCCCTCTTTCCGGATGAAGACGTCAGCGGAATCTACCTGGAACTCCTTTGGAAGCCGCACCGCCTGGCTGCGGTTATTCATGAAAACCTTCGCCATTCGCCGCATTCGAAGCTCCTCCATGGTTGGGATATACAAAAGTATATGCCGTTCGACTCGCTTTCGCTATTCGAACTTTGGCCACCCAACTTTCTGCATTCCGCCGCGTCACACCCCGCGTATAGACAAATGAAGGGCGAGTCCGGACCAACCGTCCGTCCGCTCCGATGACGACGTGACAGCGAGCTTTTCATCCGACGATCTGCGCTTCCACAACCTGATGCTCGAACACCAGTCGATGGTCTTCAGCATCGCGCTCCGCATTCTTGGCGACCGCTCCGCGGCCGAGGAGGCGGCGCAGGATGTCTTTCTCGAGCTGCACGCGAAGCTTGGTGAGCTGGCCTCGGACGACCACATCCTGCACTGGCTGCGCCGGGTGACTGTGCATCGCGCGATCGACCAGGTGCGGCGGCGGCAGCGGCGGCCCGAGGTACAGATGGACTGGAACGAGCTGCCGGACATGGCGGGCGGGGCAATGCAGGACGACCAGCCGCTCAGCCAGCAGCTTCAGCAGCTGGTGGGCTCGCTGCCGCCGGTGCCGCGGTCCGTGCTGGTGCTGCGCTACCAGGAGGACATGAGTCCGGAGGAGATCGGCGGAGTGCTCGACATGCCGGTCGCCACAGTGAAGAGCCATTTGCAGCGCAGCCTGCGCCTGCTCCGCGAGAAGGCGGCTCGAGTGGTGCGGCAGGGCTAAAAGATATTCGGAAGAAACGTGCGAAGGGCATTCAGAAGAAGGCCGGAAATGAACGATCCAAGGATGAACAAATCGGAGATGAACGAACCGGAGATTTACGAATTCGATGCCGGGCTGGAACAGGCGCTTTATGCCGCGATGGCGCGCGAGACCGCCCCGGCGAGCCTGATGGCGCGCGTTGAGCGGCAATTGATGCGCGCAGAGGCGGAGCGGGCTGTCCCGACCTTCCGGCCGCTGACCATGGGCGTGCGGAGCGCGTGGACAACCTTCTGGTCGGTTGGCGCCCATGCCACGGCTATCGCGTTGATTGCCCTGGTTGTCTTTGCCGGCGGCAGGGTGCAGGTCAAGTCAGTGCCGCTGGCGAGCGTGGCCGTGAAGCTGAAGCCTCTCGTTCCGATGACCTTGCCCGGCAAGGATGCCATGGGTGGCGGCGGCGGGGGCGGTGCGCACGAGGTGGTGGAAGCCTCGAAAGGCCATCTGCCAAAGTTCTCCGACAGGCAGATCACACCGCCGCAGATTATCCGCAATGACGCGCCCAAGCTGCCAGTGGAAGCTACGGTGGTGATGCCCCCGATCAAGCTGCCGGACGCGAATATGCCGAATGTGGGTGCCCCTCAGTCGCCGCAGGTTTCCCTGGCCTCGCAGGGACCAGGCAGCGGATCGGGATTCGGCAGCGGCAGCCACGGCGGCATCGGGCCGGGGAACGGCAATGGCATTGGGCCCGGAGAAGGCGGCGACTATGGCGGCGGGGTCATGCGCGCCGGCGCGGGCGTAACGCCGCCAGAGCTGCTTTACTCAGTCGAGCCGGAGTTTTCTGACGAGGCCCGGCGTGCCAAGTATCAGGGTGTCTGCATCGTGTCGCTGATTGTCGACTCGCATGGAAACCCAACCCATGTCCAGATAGAACGCTCGATCGGGATGGGGCTGGACGAGAAGGCTCTCGAGGCGGTGATGCAGTACAAGTGGAAGCCGGCTTACTACCACGGTCGTCCGGTAGCCGTAGCGATGAGCGTGGTGGTGAACTTCCACATCTTTTAATCGCGCAGTGTGTCCGAAGGCCTCATTGCCTGGATGGCACATCCCCTAGAGGCAGAAAGTATTGCGTTCCCTTGATCGGCTCGGAAAGCCGTTTGAGCAGAAGCTGCAGGTCACGATTGTTGTGGACGAAATCGATGTCCGAGGTGTTGACCACCAGCAGGTCGCTGGCCGTGTAGTGAAAGAAGAAGTGCTCGTAGGCCTGCACCACCTGCTCGATGTAGGCGTCGCTGATGGCCCGCTCGCCGGCAACACCCTTGCGCTTGAGGCGCTGCTTCAGCACCTCGGGAGTGGCCTGGAGATAGATCACCAGATCGGGCGTCGGCACCTGCTCGCGGAACATGGTGTAGTAGCGCTTGTAGAGGTCCAGCTCGGCGTCGCTGAGGTTGACGTAGGCGAAGAGCTTGTCTTTCTCGAAGAGATAGTCGGAGACTACCGGCACGTCGAAGTCTTTAAGCTGCCGGAGCTGCTCGAACCGTTCCATGAGGAACCAGAGCTGCGTGGCAAAGCCCATCCCCGGCTGCGCCTGGTAGAAGCGGTCGAGGAACGGGTTGTCCTCGGGCTCGACGATGCGCCGCGCGTGCAGCGACTCGGCCAGAATCTGCGCAAGGGTCGATTTGCCGACGCGCAGCGGCCCCTCGACAGCGATGAAACGGGGTGGCTGGAAGAGATTCGCCATCATTAGCAAAATCCTACTCGCTAAGCGAATGAAAGTCGAAACTGTCGCGATCCCAAAATTCGATCATGAATCACATTTTCGTGTAGCTGTGGCTTTCCAGCCCCGCTGAGATTTGCGTTTCAACGGCCATCAAAGTAGTCTGGCGCCGCGTAGCAATTATCGGGAGGGAATCGATGCAAAGGTTGCTGGGGCGCATTTTTCGAGGGGTCTTGTTCTGTTGGCTGGCGGCTGCACTGCCGGCGCTTTCGCAGAATCAACCGCAGCAGCCCAACTCGAAGCCGGGCGGCCAACAGGGGCGGCCGGGCGGACAGAACCCGGGGAATCGTCCCAGCCCGGGCAACGCCAACCGTCCGCAGCCGTCGAGACCAAATCCTGGTCAGGGAAATAACAGGCCAGGTGGCCAACCTGCGGTGCGTCCCCAGCCGTCGCGACCGAACCCATCGCGACCGAACCCGGGCGGCCAGCCCGGGGTGAAGCCGCCGCCGCGCCCGAATCCTAACCAGCGCCCGACGGCTCATAAGCCACCTTCGCATCGTCCGCCGGCGCATCGGCCGCCGCAGTGGGGAAGGCCTCCTCAAAACCGGCCTTCATACACCTTCCGCCCGAACAATCGCGATTACCTGCGCCGGTATTATCAGCATCGCCTTGCGCTTATTAACCGGGGCCGGCGTCCGGTCTTCACGGTCGGAGGCTATTTCCCGTATGGAGATATCGGCTATATCACCGCGCTGCCGCAAGCGGTGTACGGCCAGCTGCCGCCGCCGCCGCCGGGCTATCGCATGGGGTACTTCGATGGATACGTCGTCGTCTATGACCCGCTCACCTACTTCATCGTGAACGTGATCGATCTGCTGCAGTAGAGGTCATCGTTAAGCCGGAAAACCCCGCCCATTGGACGGGGTTTCTGGTTTAAGGAACTGCCCACCGCCGTAAACTGGTAGCGATGCTTGCAGCAATCAGCGCCGCCACGGCTACTGCCGGACTTGCAGCGGGAGGCTATCTCTACGCGGGCATGTGGCCGACTTCGCAGATATTCGGAAAGGCAATCGTTGCGGGGCACAACGCAAGCGAGTTTGCTCTCACCTATGACGATGGCCCGAACGACTTCTGCACCGAGTCCATTCTGGATATCCTCGCTCGCTACGAGGTGCGCGCGACCTTCTTTATGATCGGGCGATTCGTGCGCCAGCGCAGCGCGCTGGTTCGGCGGATGCGAGCCGCCGGCCATCTGGTCGGCAATCATACGATGACGCATCCGGTGCTGCTCTTTCAATCGCCCCGGCGCGTGCGCGAAGAGCTGGCGGGGACGAATGCCGTCATCGAAGATGCTCTTGGAGAGAAAGTGAGCTACTTCCGCCCGCCGCACGGCGCGCGGCGCCCTGACGTGATGCGCACCGCGCGCGAACTGGGGCTGACTCCGGTTTTGTGGAACGCGATGGGCTACGACTGGAAGCCCATGAGCCCGGAGACAGTGTGTGCCAATCTCGACAAAGGGATTCGCCGCAATCTACATCACGGGCGGGGTTCGAACCTGTTGCTGCACGATGGCGGACAGGCTGGAATCGGGCAGGATCGCACGGCCACGGTGACGGCGACGGAACTGCTGTTGAGCCGCGCAAAGCATGCACAATTTGTAACCGTGGATGTGTGGAATTCTGAGCCGCCCTCAAAATAGCGCGAAAAATCGGAATCCACCGCAACTTTATTCTTCTCTTTCCGCAACATCTTTCTCGCAACTTCGACATTGGGGACGGGTCCATCCGCATGTGCCACCTGTGAGGAGAAAGATCCCCATGAACCTTTCGAATATGCATTCCAAACTATTTCTCGGAGCGGCCGCGTTCCTGCTGCCTTTCGCCGCGCAGGCGCAGTATTATCCGCGCCCCTATCCGCCCGCTGTCGCCGCGGAGCGGCCGTCCTTCATTCTTGGCACCGCGCATGTGGACGGGCCGACCGATCACGACGACATCAAAGTCGACCGCTACGCGGGGCGCTTTCACTTCGTGCTGCTGCGAGTCACCGATGCGCCGATCCAATTCGACCGGGTCGTCATTCACTATGGAGACGGCGGAGCGGAGCCGCTTCCTGTGAATGCGTTTATCCCGGCGGGCGGAAACAGCCGCTGGATTGCGCTGCCGGGAGGCGAGCGCCGCATTCGCAGCCTGGAGCTGTGGTATGCGCGGGCTCATCCGCACGATCCCATCCGGCCGGAAGTCGCCCTCTACGGCGCGCCGTAATTGATTTTGCCGGGTCAATAGCCGCGCGATCAGAACCCACGGATTACGCGGTTACGGCCGGGCTTTCGGCGACGGCGGCGAACGCTGCCTTCGCCGCCTGCACTGTCTGCTGAACGTTCTCGATGGTGTGTGCGGTGCTGACAAAAGCAGCTTCATACTGCGAGCAGGGGAGCCAGACACCCTGCTCCAGCATCGCCCGATGAAAGCGCGCGAAAGCCGCAGTGTCTGAGGTTGCAGCGGTGGCGAAGTCGGTCACAGGCGCAGACGTAAAAAACCAGGTGAACATGGCGCCTACGCGATTCGTGATCAACGGCACGTTGGCTCTCGCCGCTTCGGCGGCAACCCCGTCGGCGATCGCGGCACTTACCGATTCCAGCTCCGAATAAACCTCGGCGCGGTGCTCGATGAGATGCCCGACGGTCGCGATGCCCGCCGCCATGGCCAGCGGATTTCCGCTCAGCGTGCCTGCCTGATAGACCGGGCCTAAAGGCGCGAGCATATCCATGATCTCCGCGCGGCCGCCGAAGGCGGCGCAAGGCAGGCCTCCGCCGACAATCTTTCCCAGCGTGGTGAGGTCGGGAAGAATGCGATAAAGTTCCTGCGCGCCGCCGAGCGCCAGCCGGAAACCGGTCATCACTTCATCGAAAATGAGCAGCGCACCCTCGAGAGTGGTAATCGCGCGCAACGCCTCGAGATATCCCTCGGCTGGAGGGATGGTTCCGGCGTTGCCGACCACCGGCTCGACGATGATGCAGGCGATCTGGTTCTTGTATTTCGCGAAGGCCGCCTGGATGGCGTCAATGTTGTTGAAGGGCAGCGCCAGCGTGAGGTGCGCAATCTCCTCGGGCACGCCAGCCGAACCGGGGATGCCGAAGGTGGCTACGCCGGAGCCGGCCTTGACCAGCAATCCGTCGGAGTGGCCGTGATAGCAGCCCTCGAATTTGATGATGTACTTGCGCCCGGTAAACGCCCGCGCCAACCGGATGGCGGACATGGTCGCCTCAGTTCCGGAGCTGACGAAGCGCAGCTTCTCGACCGACGGAAAAGCCTTCACCACCAGCTCGGCGAGATCGCCCTCGGCCGCAGTCGACGCTCCAAAACTCGCGCTGCGCGCGGCTGCCTGCTGAATCGCTTCGACCGCGGGAGGAAAGGCGTGGCCCAGGATCATCGGACCCCAGGAGCCGAAGTAATCGATGTAGCGATTGCCGTCCTCGTCCCACAGATATGGGCCCTCGCCACGTACGACGAAGGGCGGCTCTCCGCCTACCGCGCGAAAGGCGCGCACCGGCGAGTCGACTCCGCCGGGCAGGAGTTTTTCAGCGCGCTGCTGGAGGGTTCGAGAACGGGTCAGTTTCATGGCTTTCAGTATAAAAGCGGGACTACTTCCAGTTCTTCTGCTCTTCGAGATAGATCTTCGTGTAGTCCAGATAGTTCCGCGCGTACTGCAGGATCAGCTCGCGGTCGTCGGATGTGAGGTCGCGCCGAACCTTGCCGGGTACGCCAGCTACGAGCGACCGAGGAGGGACGACCATGCCTTCGGGAATGACCGCGCCGGCGGCGATGATCGATCCTTCGCCGATGCGCGCATTGTTCATGATGGTCGCGCCCATGCCGATGAGGCAGGCGTCCTCCACGACGCAGCCGTGCACCGTTGCGTTATGGCCGATCGTGACATACTCGCCGACGATTACCGGATACAGATGGCGCATGCCGTGCAGCACCGCGCAGTCCTGGACGTTCGAATGCGCGCCGACGCGAATGGAGTGCACATCGCCACGCACCACGGCGTTCATCCAAACGCTGGCGTGCTCGCCCAAGATTACGTCGCCGATCACCTGCGCCGAGATGTCGACGTAGCAGCTTGCGGGGATGACGGGGGTGTGTCCCTGATAGGAGCGGATCATGGGTTCATGATAGCGCCATTGAGGTGACCTAAGTTTTGACTTGTGTTGCCTTCTGCGGAGGATTTGCGGACTGTTTCTTCGATAGCGGTTATTTTTCATTCAGGGAGACTGGCGCGCGGGATGAAGGTTCGCGATGTGATCCGCATGGTGGAGCAGGATGGATGGTACGAAGTTGCTCAACGAGGAAGCCACCTCCAGTTCAAGCATCCGACAAAGCCTGGAAAGGTGACTGTGGCGGGCCATCCGTCGGCCGATATGGCCAAGGGGACGTACAATAACATTCTGAAGCAGGCAGGATTGAAATGAAGGAATACGCCGTCATCTTCGAGAAGACAGAAACGGGCTGGAGCGCATACGTGCCCGATTTGCCCGGTCTGGGGGTTGCAGGAACCTCGTTCGAGGAGACCGAACGGTTGATTCGCGAAGGCATCGAGTTTCACATCGAAGGACTGCGCGCCGAGGGTGAAGCCGTGCCGGAACCGACGACGCGGGTCCTTGAAGTCGCGATTCCTGCCTGATTCTTGCTTCCAGCATGTCTGCGCACGGCGATTGCCCGACGCCATCATCATTTATCCTCAAAAAGATCATGTCCGACGATGTAATACCCTACCTGTCCGGCTATAGCGAAGCCGAACTCGACCAGGCGTTCGCTGGTATCTCCCGCGAAGTTGAATCCTCCGCTGCCGCGCTCGATACACCGGATGCTGTCGAAGCCTTCCGCCTGCGCTGGCTGGGACGCAAGCAGGGCCGCCTGAAGGCCATCAGCGACGCCTGGCTCAAGTCCGCTCCAGCCGAAGCGAAGAAACTCATCGGCCAGCGCTTCAACACTCTCAAGGCTGAGATCGAGCTGCGTCTCGAGGAAGCCGCGTCCTCGGGTGGCACGAATGCCCTTGATGCGGAAGCCATCGATATCACCCTCCTAGGAACCCGCCGCAAGCTGGGAGCGGAGCATCCGCTCATCAAGACCCAGAACGAGCTGCTGTCGATCTTCGCTCGCATGGGCTACTCGGTCGGCGTGGGTCCCGAGGTTGAAACCGACTACTACAACTTCGAGTCGCTCAACTTCCCGCCCGGACACCCGGCCCGCGACACGCAGGACACGCTGGTCATCGCGAATCAGGAGCGCAAGCCGCTGCGCGACCGCCTGCTCATGCGCACCCACACTTCTCCCGTCCAGATCAAGACGATGGAGCAACAGCCGCCGCCGGTGCGCATCGTCATTCCCGGCAAGGTGCATCGCAACGACGCGGCCGACGCCACCCACTCGCCGATTTTTCATCAGCTGGAGGGCCTCTGCGTCGATGCCAACATCACCTTCGCCGATCTGAAAGGCACCCTCGACTTCGCCATGAAGGCACTCTTCGGATCGAGCGTCCGCACCCGCTTCTTCCCGTCATTCTTTCCCTTCACCGAGCCATCGGCGGACGTGCAGATCAGCTGTCCCTTCTGCGGCGGCGCGGGTTGCCGCAAGTGCAAGCACTCGGGCTGGATTGAGCTCCTGGGCTGCGGCATGGTCGACCCCGCCGTCTTCGGGTTCGTGCAACAGAAACAGCCCGCCTACGACCCAAAGAAGATCAGCGGCTTCGCCTTTGGCATGGGCATTGATCGGATAGCGATGATGAAGTACGGCATCACCGACATCAGCTTGATGTACTCGGGGGACCTGCGTTTCCTGGAGCAGTTCGCGTGAAGCAGCGAGTCAGCGCTTCGCGAGCGAGTCAGCAAGCCAGCCTGCTCGGCGCGTTATTAAGGATGCCTGCGTGACAACTACGGCTCGAACTCGATATTTTCGCGATCTGCTCGTCTGGCAAAAGTCGATGCCGCTCGCGAAGGCTATCTATAAAGAGACGTCGGCTCTGCCGAAAGCCGAGGTCTTCGGTCTGAGCAGTCAAATGCGTCGCGCCGCCGTGTCTATCCCCAGTAACATCGCAGAGGGCCACGGACGGCTGACCGACGGAAATATGCGCGTCTTCCTGGCAAACGCGCGCGGATCGCTTTATGAACTTGAGACTCAAGTCGAGCTTGCGCAAGACCTGACTTATCTCGAACCCGGAATTGCAAAGGAGTTGATTGACCGCTGTCGTGAAGTCGGAAGAATGCTGAATGGCCTCATCGGGGTCCTGGAAAGCTGACTTGCTGACTTGCTGGCTTGCTGACTCGCTATGAAAGTTCTCACTCAATGGCTCCGCGAATACCTTTCTGGCCTTGCTGCAACTGATCGCCAGTTGGCCGACGACCTGACTCTCCGCGGCATCGCTGTCGAAGGCGTATTCGATCTCGGCGAAGGCAACGGCTCGCTCTTCGAGATGGACATCACGACCAACCGCGTCGATGCGATGAACCACTACGGCATCGCCCGCGAGGCTGCGATCATCTATGGGCTGGAATTGCAGCCGCCGCATGCCTCGCTGCCGGCTCCTCAGCAGGGACCTGCGTTTCCCGTTGCTATCGAAGAGCTCAAGCTCTGCGGACGCTTCACCGCCCGGGTCCTGCGCAACATCACGATCCAGCCATCCTCCGGGATCGTGGCCCGGCGCTTCAGCCTTCTGCAGCAGAAACAGATCTCCAACGCCGTCGATGCCAGCAACTACATCATGCTTGCCATGGGCCAGCCGACGCACGCCTTCGACCTCGACAAGATCGAGGGCGGCATCGTTGTCCGCCGTGCGCGCAAGGGCGAACGATTGAAGACGCTTGACGAAGTGGACCGCACGCTCGATCCCGAAGACCTGATCGTCGCCGACGAAAAGAAGCCGCTTGCTCTCGCTGGTGTCATGGGCGGATGGGATTCGCGCATTACCGCGGAGACGAAGAATGTTCTGGTCGAAGCTGCGTGGTTCGATCAGGGCAGCATTCGCCGTTCTTCCAAACGGCACCTGCTGCACACCGATGCGTCGCACCGCTTCGAGCGCGGAGCAGACTTCAATGCCGTGCCGCTCGCTTCGGCTCTGGTCAGCCAAGTCATCCTCGAAGCCGGCGGTCACCAGGAAGGCGAACTCGTCGACGTTGTGATCCCCGAAGTCGAAGCCCGCACCGCCAAACGCGCCAGCATCTACTTCAGCGTGGGCGAAGTCCGGCGGATATTAGGGGCGACGGACGACCCCGAAGGCATCGCTTCGGCAACAGCGGAAATGATTCTCTCCGGTCTCGGTTGCGGCCTCGAAAAGGCAGCGCCTGAGAGCTACAGCGTCACGCTGCCTAGCTGGCGTCTCGACCTGGAGCGCGAGATCGACCTCATCGAAGAGATCGCGCGCGTCTACGGCTATAACCGTTTCCAGAACACGCTGCCTGCCTTTGCAGGCACAGTTGCCGAGCTGCCCTGGGCGGAGAAGGAAGACACCGTTCGCCGCGCTCTGCTCGCGCTGGGCTGGAACGAAGCCATCTCCTCCACCTTCTGCGCGGCGAGCGATGCGGCGCTCTTCGCGCCCCAGCCGAACTCTGCGGTGGCCATGGGCAATCCGCTGAGCGAAGAGGCGGGGATGCTGCGGCCCTCGCTGCTGCCGGGTATGGCGGTGATGCTGGCGCTCAATCTCAATCGCGATGTCGAAACGGCAGCTCTCTATGAAATCGGTACCGCTTTCAGCGGCAGTCCGGAGAGAGTAGACGAGCGTCCCGCGCTCGCGATTGGCGCGACCGGCCGCGCGCTCGATGAAGCCGAGGTCAATTTCTACGATCTCAAGGGCACAGTCGAAGAGCTGATCGGCAAATTTTCATCGCGGTCGGTTTACTTTGACGCACTCCTGCTTCCTGCCTGGCTGCATCCCGGGCGCAGCGCCCGCGTGGCGCTTGATGGAGCGACCGTCGGCTACTTCGGACAACTTCATCCGGCTGAAGCGGAGCGGCGCAAGTTGAAGCAGGCTTGTTTTCTTGGCGAGATTTATCTGGACCGCCTGTACAGGCAATCGCTGCGCCAGCCCGTCGCGCGTGAGCTGTCGAAGTTCCAGCCGGTGCGCCGGGATTTTTCGCTGCTCTTTCCCGATACGGTGCCTTACGCGGCCATCGAAAACGCGTTGGCTGGGCTGGCCATTCCAGAACTGCGCAGCTTCGCGCCGAAAGAGATTTTGCGCGATCCCAAGGGCGGGCTCACGCCCCCCGGACATTTTTCGCTGCTGCTGCGAACCTTCTTTCAGTCGGACGAGCGAACGCTTCGAGAAGAAGAGCTGCAGGATTTTTCGCAAAAGACAATTGCTGCCATGGAATCGATTGGGGGACGGCTGCGCAGTTAGCGGGGAACGAGTCTTAGTCTTCAGTGGCCGGTTTTCAGGGCTCGATTCGGCAAAATTGTTCGGTTCGTGCTGTCAACCTGGGACTGACAACGGAAGACTGTACATAAGAAGGAACGCCTATTGTGGAACCCGCCTGTTTTTGGGGTTTCCACGGGCTCATCGGAGCTATACTGCGCGAAGAGTCACACGCAAATTCCCCCGTTTTAAGAGGTGCACCCCAGATGTCGACGCTTGCTCTTGAAGAACCGCAACTTCCCATGGCTGCCGATGATTTCAACGCGCTTGAGCAGCGCGTTCTGCGCATGGTGGAGCTGCTCAAGCACGAACGCGAAACCCGCACCGCTGCCGAGCATCGCGTGCAGACGCTGGAGAACACGGTCCGCAGCCTCGAAGAGAGCGGGCTGAATTCGGAGCAGCGCGCCGAGACCCTCCAGGAGAAGCTCTCGGGTGCGGAGCAGAAGATTCAGGAGATGACCACGCAGGCTGCGCAGAATGTTGAGCAGATCCACACGCTGGAGCGCGAGCGAGAGACGGTTCGCGGGCGCGTGGAACGACTGCTGAAGCACCTGGAAGAGATTCCGGCTTAAAGGAGTAAGTGCAGATGCCCCAGAACCCCAAGCATCCGCAACAGCAGCAGGAAGTCAACGGCGCCGAGAGCATGGAAGCCATCAGCGTCGACATCTATGACCAGACCTATCATCTGCGCGGACACGATCCGGCGTACATTCGGCATCTCGCGGAGATTGTGGACGCGAAGATGCGTGCCGTGGCGTCGCATGGCAAGACCGTGGATTCGCTGCGCGTAGCCGTGCTGGCCGCACTCAATATCGCCGATGAGCTGGCCACGCTGGAGAACGCGAGCAAGAGTCAGGGTTCGCTGCGCACCCGCGCCCACTCGCTGGCGGGATTGCTGGATACGGTTTTGAGCGAAGAGCGCAAGATCGGCTGAGCATCTCCAGTCCAATTCCGGAAACGTACCCGCGCGCAACAAAATTGAAATTACCAGGAACTTGCATTCCCGCCGGTCCCTCGTTAGCATCCATCTCAGAGACCGGCCTGCAAAGCAGGTGCGGTGATTAACGCTGGTTGAACCTACATTCATTGAACCAGGGAGCTTGACTCGACAATTGGCTCGGTGTGCAGTGTCCGCCAGTCCGGAATGCCTAAAGAGCCACGGCGAGTTCCCGCCGTCTTAGGACGGGTTCACCGGCGCATCACTCACGGCCCAGTGGGTCGGTCTTGTTGTTCTTCTTCCGCTGAACGTCTTTGTATCCCCGCCTACTCCAGCTCGGCCACGTTGCCATTCCAATTTACGGAGCGCTGACCGCGCTCGCTCTGATCACCGGCCTTGCCGCTGCGTTCTATTTCGCCCGCCGTCTCCATCTTGACCCCAACAAGATCTGGTCGTTGTGCCTTATCGGGATTCTCACCACGCTCATTGGCGCACGGCTGCTGCTGGTGTTCAGTTACTTCAGCGCCTTCCGGCAGCATCCCTTCTGGATTCTTGGCCTTACCAATATTCACAATCAATGGGTGATTGCCCTCAGCATGGTTGCAGGTTTGGGCGCGGCAATCCTCTATGCGCTTGCCGAAGGGCTTCCTGTACTCATCATGCTCGATTGCCTTGCACCGGCGGCCGCGCTGGCGATGGGCATCAACCGCATCGGAGCATTCTTAGCCGGCCTCGACTACGGCACAACCACACCGTCGCACTGGTCCGTGATCTATACCAGCCGTGTGGCCGCGCTGTGGTATCGGACGCCGCTCGGTATCCGGCTGCATCCGGTGCAGCTCTATGAGGCGGCCGCTTCGCTGCTGATCCTTGCGGTTCTTGTCTGGTGGCTGCCGCGCCGCTCGCAGGATGGCGAGCTTGCCGGAGCGTGGCTCTTCCTCTACGGATTCTCGAGCTTCTTCCTCAGCTTTTATCGCGCCGGTTCGAGCCCGATGCCGCTCGCAGAGCCACTTGCGATTGCTGCCGTGATTGCCGGAGCCGCGTTGTGGGTGAGCCGCAAGACGCGTCAACAGATGTCCATAGCCGTCTAAGGCAATCTTTTTCAGAGGAAAACCCTCCCGGCGCTTCTCTGTCCGATTGCCGCCTCGTGCAAAACGATCTTCACCTTCGATAAGTGAAGATTCGGTGACAAGAAGTGATTTAGATCCTCATAGACTTCCCAACATATGAACCAATCTGCCCGCCGGCTTTTGCTCATTCTCGGTGTCTGCCTCGCCTGGGCGCTCATTTCCCTGGCTCCAATCTGGAAATATCTCTCTCATTCCAAGGCCGCAGGCGCCACGGTGATCAGCCTGCTGTCGATTGCGCTCGGAATGTATTGGCTCGATCGACTCAACAGCAAACGACGTCACATCGCCATCGGCTGGTTTCTGCTTCTATTTCTAGCCTTAACCGCTGCTTTTGCCGTACTCTATCCGATCTCGCTGAAACACACCCTCAACAGCGGTTCTGACCGTGAGGACGCTCTCCACATCGAACTCAGTGCCGTCCGACACCACCAATACCCCTACGGCACCCGAACATTCCTGGATAATCAGCCGACCCCGCTGCCCGGAGCAATGCTGCTGGCTGCACCATTCTTCGCACTCGGACACATTGCTTGGCAAAACTTCCTCTGGTTCGCCCTCTTTTTCTTCTTGACCATCCGGTTCTTCCGGCATCGCGCAACCGCCCTCTTCTTCCTGGCGTTATTTCTCCTGTTCGCGCCTGGAAATCTGAGTGACTTCACGTCGGGCGGCGACTATCTCACCAATTTCTTCTATCTTGCAATCGCGGTCGCACTCTTCGTTCGATCGCTGGACCGATCGTGGTATGTATGCATTCCGGCGGCTCTCTTTCTGGGAGTCGCGCTCTCTTCACGCATCATCTATGCCGTCGTTCTCATTCCTCTGCTGGCGCTCACCATGCAACGCACCTCACGCTTTCGTACGCTCGTGATGTTTGTTGTGGTTCTCATCGCCGCTGCTGCCATCACGCTTCCAATCTTCGCGCCTCATCCCTTCACGCATCTCCTGCAGCAGCTCGAACAGAACTCCCGCAAGCTGCGTTACATTCCCGCAGCGCTTTATCCTCAATGGACACTTCCATTGCTCGCGATGGTGACCGCCTGCTCCGCCTTTTTTGTCCGCATGGACCTGTCGCGACTCTTCCTCAACTTCAGCATCGCCAGCTTTGTGATGCTTGCACCCTTCGTTGCCACCTTCGCCCTCCATTCGGACAAGCTACGGTATGCATTTTTCTATCTCTCTGTCTGCAGCCTGTCGTTTGCGCTCTGGGCGCTCTCGCAATATGAGCGCGTTCCCGGGCGAGATGGGGAAGAAGTCTCAGCGGCCCGAGCACTAACGAAGGCCGCAGTCTAACGCGCTGCGTTGGCGGCGATTCCTTCGATTACGGCAATGTTCGCCATGAGTTCCGTGGGGAATCCGTGACGCTCCTGCAGATACTGGGGGCTGTTGTAGGTGATCCAGACTTTGCCTTGACCATCCTCAGCAATCAGCAGCTTCAGCGGCAGGTCGATGGCGGTGCTCGGAGCGGCGAGCATCAGAGGTGTTCCCCCCTTCGGGTTGCCGAAGATCACCACTTTCGTCGGATGCATCTCAAGGCCGGCCTTGGCCGCTTCACCGCTGTGATCGATCACCGCAAACAGCTTTACCTGCTTTTCGTGTAGGAAGGCCTGCACCTTCGCCACCGTGTCGTCCACCGAATGGTTGCTCGCAATGCTTACCAGGCCCTGATCTTGTGTTGTCACCAAATCCTCCCGAGATATTTCTCTCACCTTGGATCACAGGAAACCAGTTCGCGACTCTCGATATACTTCTCTTGATGCGATTTCGTGGTCTTCGTCTCCTCCTGGCAGGCCTTCTGGCGGTAAGTGCTGTTTCGGCTGCCCATGCGCAGTCCGGCCTTCCCGAACCGGTCTATCTCTATCCCGCGGCGTCCTACCCGCAAGGGGCTCCGGGCGCGCTGGGCAACGGAGAGGCGGACAAGCCCCGCCTGTACCCCTTCCTGCCCAAGAAGCGCTCCACCAGCGCAGCGTTGCTGGTGATCCCCGGCGGCGGATATGAGCATGTCGCCATCGGCCATGAGGGCTTCCAGCTTGCTGCCTGGTTGAATGCCCAGGGCATGCCGGCGTTTGTTCTCGACTACCGCGTGAAGCCGTATCGCTATCCGGTGGAGATCGACGACGGCCGCCGTGCCATGCGGATCATCCGCGCACACGCCGCTGAATACGGCATCGATCCCAACCGCCTGGGTGTCTGGGGATCTTCGGCGGGAGGCCATCTGGCTTCATCGCTCGGCACACACTGTGATTCTGCACCCGCGCCGGCGGCCAGTGCGAATGCGGTGGATGCCCAGTCCTGCAAGCCGAATTTCATGGTGCTGGCATACCCGGTGATCAGCATGGCTGCGCCTGAAGCGCATCATGGCTCGGCCTTGAATCTGCTTGGGCCTGACCCGGACCCCGCGCTGGTGCGCGAGTATTCCAACCAGAACGCCGTCACGGCGGACACGCCGCCGACGTTTCTTTTTGCCACCACCAGGGATCCAACCGTTCCGGTTGAAAACAGCCTCGACTTTTATCGTTCGCTGGAGCGGGCGCATGTTTCTTCGGAGCTGCACATCTACGACTATGCCAATCACGGCTGCGGCCTGTGCGGTTCGATCATTCCCTTGTCGACATGGCCAGGGTTACTGCGGAACTGGTTCATCCAGCACAGTTTTCTCCCTCCCGACGCGCCGCCCATGCCTCCGCCGCAGCCCAATTTGCCCTCCTGGATACCCGGACTCCAGGGCCCGGGCAAACCTAAGTCGTGAGCGCCGGGGCGCATCGCGTTCCTGAAGACGCGGCCGGAAAACGGCTGGATGCATGGCTCACCGCTCAGCTTGAGAACGTCAGCCGGGCGCGTGTGCAATTGCTGCTTTCAGAGGGCAAGGTGCTCGTCGACGGAGCAGTTGCGAAGCCCTCGCTGAAGCTGCGCGGGGGCGAAACCGTAGACGTATTGGGCGATCCTGAGCCGCGTCCGCTGCGAGCCATCGCCGAATTCATCCCGCTGGACATTCTTTACGAGGATGACGATCTGTCGGTCATCAACAAGCCTGCCGGGATGATGGTTCATGCCGGCGCCGGAGCCACGGACGACGAGCGCAACCGCGGAACGCTGGTCAACGCGCTGCTCGGCCACTACCAGCAGCTTTCCTCAACCGGCGGAGCGCTGCGGCCGGGCATCGTACATCGGCTCGACAAGCAGACCAGCGGCCTGATCATCGTGGCGCGCAACGATGCGGCGCACCTGAAGCTGGGAGAGATGTTCTCGCGCCGCCAGATGCGCAAGACTTATCTCGCGCTGGTGCATGGGAGCCTCAGGCAGGACAGCGGCACCATCAATGCCGCGATCAGCCGCGACGCAATCCGCCGCACCCGTATGACCACCCGGCGCGATGCGGGCGCCCGCACCGCCGTCTCGCATTACACGGTCATGGAGCGCCTTGACACCCGCTTCGGCAAGTTCACGATGGTCTCGGTGCGCATCGAGACCGGCCGCACGCACCAGATTCGCGTCCACCTGTCGTCGATCGGTCATCCGGTGGTGGGGGACACGCTCTACGGCGCGCCCGCTCATATTGTGGTTCCCGGACCTCGAAAAAAATCCGATCCTCCCGCCGAGACCCTCTCGCTCGAGCGAAATTTTCTCCACGCCGCGGAGCTGGAGTTTGCGCATCCCCGGACCGGCGAGCTGCTATTCTTGAAAGCGCCCCTGCCTGCCGAATTACAAGAATTTGTGAAGCGCCTCAGGGAGAAATAAGGCACGTTAGACACCCCACGCTGCCTGTCCGAAAACGAACAGCCGATTCCGGGAATGATCAAGGGCGATGATCTCTGCCTGCGCGGATCATCCGATCACCAGTTTCCTGTGAACGATTTAGAGTGCCCCCGGGAACGGCAGGGCGCGTGCAGTACACTCTCCGCAATTCCGAGCCCGGGGAGACCCATGGACATTCTCTTTCGCGATCTTCGCCAATGCATCCGCAATCTGGCCCGTACCCCCGGCTTCTCGCTCATCGTTGTCCTCGTTATGGCGCTGGGTATTGGCGCCACGGCTGCGCTCTTTACCGTGGTCAACTCGGTACTGCTGAGACCGTTGCCTCTCCCGGACGCCGATCGCCTGGTCCAGGCTTACGAGGCGGATTCGGTTTTTAAAACGGGTGGCCGGGTTGCGGGCGGCACTTACGAGTATTGGCGCGACCAGAACCGCACCTTCCAGCAGATCGCTATCAGTACTGACGACGAATTCAACCTGTCTGCCGCCGGGGGCCAACTGCCGGAACGCGTCGAGGCGGAGCTGAGCACCTGGCAGGCGCTGCCCCTGCTCGGCGTGAAGCCCGCCTATGGACGCTTTTTCGATGCGAGCGACGACAAGCACGGAGCTACCCAGACTACGGTCCTTACCTGGGGCTTTTGGAAGCGGCGCTTTGGCGGTGACCCGTCGATTATTGGTCACACCATCCTTCTGGATGCCAAACCCCACACCATCATCGGCATTCTGCCCGCATGGTTCAGCTATCCCAACCCGCGTACTCAGCTTTGGACGCTTGTCTATCCGGAATTCCCACCGCAGATGATGAGCTCCCACGATTCCCACAATTTCCGGATCATCGGCAAGCTCAAGCCGGGTGTCTCGGTTGCCACCGCCCGCGCGGACCTCGCCAACATCTCCTTCCAGCGCCGGAAGCAATTTCCGGAAGGGCCCGTCTTCAACTCGGCGACGGTTCGTCCGCTGCTCGATGCGGAGACCTACAAGGTCAAAACCCTGTTGTATGCGCTCTTCGCCGCGACCGGATGCCTGCTGCTCATCGCCTGCCTCAATATCGCCAACCTGCTCGTCGCCCGCTCTGCTTCGCGTCGCAGGGAGTCAGCGATCCGCACTGCGCTGGGCGGCAGCCGCAGCCGTCTTATCCGCGATCGCGTGCTGGAGAGCATCGTTCTCTCGATCACGGGAGGAGTGCTGGGCATCCTCTTCGCCCAGGTGGCGCTGCAATGGCTGGTGAGCGAGCGTACCGACCTGCCCCGCGCCTACGCCATTCATCTCGATGCAGCCGCGATTCTCTTTTCTCTCCTGGTCGCCATTCTCTGCGGTCTGAGCGCCGGCCTGGCGCCCGCGCTCGCCGAAGACGAGCAGCAGATGCTTCAAGCGCTGCAGGAATCCTCACGCTCAGTCAGCGGAGGCCGGCGGAGTGTTCGCCTGCGTCGCGCCATGCTCTCTTTGGAGGTTGCCCTCACCGTCGTTCTGCTGGTCGGCGCCGGGCTTTTCCTGCGCAGTTACCAGAAGCTGCGCGCGGTTGACATCGGCGTGCCTACGGCCAACGTGCTCACCTTGTCCATCGATCTGCCCGATGCCGCTTACAAAGAGGGCGCCCGGAAAATCACCTTTTACGAGCAGCTGCTCGAACGGGTTAAGGCCTTGCCTGGTGTGCGAGGCGTCGGCCTCACTACCGTGCTGCCCGGTCAGTACCATGGCGAAGACGATGCCGTCTCGATTGCGGAAAATCCGCCGTTGGCGAAAGGAGCATGGCTGGACGCAGAGGTGCGCTTTGTCGATCCCGGATATTTCCAGACCATGCACATTCCACTGTTGCAGGGCCGTCCGTTCTCGCCGGATGATCGCCTCGCCCAGAGCCGCTATGCGATTGTCAGCTCTTCGTTTGTAAAGCGGTTCATGCTGAGTAAGAACCCCATCGGCGAGCATGTCAACGACCTGAACAACGCGCCGGAGGGCAGCAAAGACCCCGCGAATGAAATTGTCGGCGTGGTGGGCGATGTCCTCTCCGTTCCCAATGACTCCATCCAGCCGACCATCTATTTTCCCCTCTACAACGGCATTCGCGGAGATCTCGTCGTCGCCGTGCGCACGGCTTCCGATCCGTTGAACATGGCGCTTCCGGTCCAACGCGTCGTCGCCAAGCTCGATCCCAATCTGCCTGTCGCGGACATCCTTTCCTACGACCAGGTGGTGGGCAAGTCGAGCGCCGAGGCCAGCTTCGACGCTGTTCTGCTCGGCGTTTTTGCCGTGCTTTCTCTGGTTCTTGCAGCCGTGGGGCTCTTCGGCGTGCTCTCCTATATCGTGGCGCAGAGAACCGGGGAAATCGGTGTACGCATCGCCCTTGGCGCACAACGGGAACATGTGCTACGACTGATGCTGACCGACGGTCTGCGGCCAGCCATTATCGGGCTGGTTCTAGGATTGATCGCCAGCGCCGGGGTTACGCGGCTTATCCAGTCCCTGCTCTTCGGAACGCAGCCGCTGGATCCGATTGTCTTCGTCGTGGTTTCTGTTGCGCTGCTGGCAGTCGCGGCGGCCGCATGTCTCATTCCGGCGTGGCGCGCGTCCAGGCTCAACCCGATCGAGGCCCTGCGCTCGGAGTAGAAAATAGAGAAACCCGGATGCCCCGCCTTTCGCTTTTGAGATGTGGGATATCCGCAACCCCGCTAAAATTGTGCTTGGAGAATCACCGATGAAGATTCTGTATACAGCAGACGTCACTGCGACCGGCGCGCGCTCGGGCCACGCAGTCAGCTCGGACAAACTGCTCGATGTAAAGCTCGCGCTGCCACCGGGACTCGGTGGTTCCGGCGGTGCGACCAACCCGGAGCAGCTGTTTGCCGCCGGATATGCCGCTTGTTTCGGCGGAGCTGCCGAATACCTGGCCGGCCAGCAGAAGATCAAGACGGGAACCATCACGGTACGGGCGCAGGTCGACATCGGGCCTTACGATCCGGGCGAAGGTGAAGGGTTTACGCTGGCTGTGGCCCTTGACGTGACCCTGCCGGAACTGGACCAGGCCGCCGCGGAAGAGCTGGTTCGCGCCGCTCACCGCACCTGCCCGTATTCCAACGCGACCCGCAACAATATCTCCGTGACCCTGACAGCGCACGGCGGCAAGTAGCTGCAGCCGTGCGGCTGCCAATGGCCGCCATGTAAAATGACTCCAGCAAAATGAACAAAGCTTTTCCCACGACTCTTCGCTCCCTGCCTGCCTTGCTCCTCGCGTTTTCGTTGTCCTCTCAACTGTGGGCGCAGACCGCGCCGGCGCAGCCGCAATCGGCTCCGGCTACGTCGGCTCAACCTGCTGTTACCCCGGCCGCTCGGGCTGGCCAGAAGGCGCCGGGCCAGACCGACCAGCAGTACACCATCACCCGGCAGGTAAACGAAGTCGACCTGGTGTTCACGGTTACCGACAAGCACGGGCACTTCATCAAGGATTTGAAGCAGAGCGACTTTGCTCTGCTCGACGATCAGAAGGCGCCGGATCGCGTTTACAGCTTCACCCAGCAGACGAATCTCCCGCTGCGCCTCGGCATCCTCATCGATACCAGCACCTCCATCCGCACCCGCTTCCAGTTCGAGCAGCAGGCCGCGACCGAGTTCCTGTTGCAGATTGTGAAGCCGCATTCGGATAAGGCCTTCGTCATGGGCTTCGACGTGACGCCCGATTACAAGCAGGATTGGACCAACAATCTCGACGCCCTCAGCACCGGCATTTCCTCGTTGCGCCCAGGCGGCGGCACCGCGCTTTTTGACGCGGTGTACAGCGCATGCCGCGACAAGCTTCTCGATGCGGCGCGCGGCCAGGAGCCGGTCCGCAAAGCGATGGTGCTGATCTCCGATGGCGACGACAACCAGAGCCACGCCTACCTCGACGATGCCATCAAGGAATGCCAGCGCGCCGAGACCATCATCTACGCGATCAGCACGAACGTCAGCCCCAGCCGCGACCGCGGGGACGACACCCTGCAGAAGATGGCTGAGGCTACCGGCGGACGCGCCTTCTTCCCCAAGAACATCGAAGATATGCCGGTCAGCTTCCAGGCCATCCAGGACGAGCTGCGCAGCCAGTACGCCCTGGTCTACAAGCCGGCAGACTTCAAAGACGATGGGTCATTCCGGACGATTTATCTTTTCTGCCTGGATCGGCGATATGTGGTGCGAGCCTTGAAGGGGTACTTCGCGCCGAAGGGTTGAGCGGCATCTGAGGCTGCCATCGGCGTGAGCCAGTTAGAGCAAATGCTGCCCTGAATACACGCAAGGCCGGGTCGTCATTCTGAGCGCAGCGAAGAATCTCAGCGAGGCGTGGACGTATCGCTGAGATTCTTCCTCCCGTTGGTCGTCAGAATGACGGCACTTTACAGGAACTCTGATTTTGTTTTAATGAGTGCCGAGCAGTTCCACCAGCTCGGCCTCATCGATCACCTTCACGCCCAGCGCGCGCGCCTTGTCCAGCTTCGACCCTGCTTCCTCGCCGGCAACGACGTAATGCGTCTTCTTGCTCACCGATCCCGATACGCGTCCGCCCGCGGATTCAATCCTGGCCTTTGCATCTTCGCGGGTAAGACTTGGCAGGGTTCCTGTGAGGACGAAGGTCATGCCCTCAAGCTGTGACGATTTCTTCCGTTTCTCCGCGGTGAAGGTCAGGCCCGCGGTGCGCAGCTTCTCGACGAGCGCGCGATTCTTCTCCTCGTCGAAGAACTCGCGAATGGCCTGCGATACGCGCGGACCCACCTCGTTCACCCGCTCCAGTTCGTCCAATGACGCGGCCATCAAAGCATCCATGGACCCGAATTCCTCCGCCAGAAGTTGCGCCGTCCGCTCGCCTATAAATCGAATCCCAAGTCCGAAGAGCACGCGGTTCAGTGGAGCGCTCTTCGACTTCTCGATCTCGGCCAGCAGCGAGTCCGCGGTTTTCTTTCCGATGCGCTCGAGCGAGAGCAGCTGCTCTTCGTTCAGCGAATAGAGGTCGGCGATGCTCTTCACCATCCCTCGATCGAGCAATTGGGTCACAACCGCTTCGCCCAGCCCCTCAATGTTCATCACGTTGCGCGCTGAAAAGTGCAGGAGGCTCTCGCGCAGCCGTGCCGGACAGTCGATATTGACGCAGCGATAGTCGGCTTCGCCTTCGGTGCGTGCAATCTCGCTGCCGCAGACCGGGCAATGCTTGGGAAAGTGAAACTTCTTCTCGCCGCGGGGATGGTCTTTATCTTCGACGACCTCGACGACCTTGGGAATCACATCGCCGCCGCGTTCCACCTTCACCCAGTCGCCGATGAGCAGGCCCAGGCGCTCTATCTCGTCGGCGTTATGCAGTGTGGCGCGGCTCACCGTGGTGCCGCCGATCAGCACCGGCGTGAGCACCGCTACCGGAGTGAGCTTGCCGGTGCGCCCCACCTGCACGCGAATGTCTTCCACCTGGGTAACGCCGGCGCGCGCCGTAAATTTGTAGGCCACAGCCCAGCGCGGTGCACGGCCCGTATAACCGAGCCGCCGCTGCACGTCGGCGGAATCGATCTTGATGACCACGCCGTCGATTTCGTAACCGAGATCGGCACGTTTCTCTTCGGCGCGGTTCACGAATTCCATTACCTTGTCGATGGTCTTGATGGCTTCGCGGTGCGGGTTCACGCGGAAGCCGGCGGCGGCCAGCGCATCGAGCGCATCCGACTGCTCCTGGAAGAGGTTTTCGCCGGTTTCGGTGAGAGCGAAGTACGCGTAGAAGTCGAGCCGCCGCTGCGCGACGATATTCGGTTCGAGGGTGCGGATGGTCCCCGCCGCCGCGTTGCGGGGGTTGGCCGCAGCGGAAAGGCCCGCGGCCTCGCGCTCCTCGTTCATTTTCAGAAATGCGGTGAGCGGCATCACCACTTCGCCGCGAACTTCGAAGCTCGCAGGAAGCTTCGCCTTGGCCAGCTTGCTTTTGGCAATCGATAACGGGACGGAGCGGATCGTCCGCACGTTGCCGGTCACATCTTCGCCGATGGCGCCGTCGCCGCGTGTGATCCCGCGGGCGAGATGCGAAGACCCATCCGCTGCCGCCCGATAATGCAGGGCCAGCGAGAGTCCGTCCAGCTTGAACTCGCAGACGTAGGCGATGGTTGCGTGTTCGCCAGCCAGCTCACGCGCCCGGCGATCCCAGTCGCGCAGCTCTTCTTCACTGACCACGTTATTCAGCGAAAGCATCGGCCGCGAGTGGGCGACTTTGGGAAAGCCCTCGGTCGGCTTGCCGCCAACCCGCTGCGTGGGCGAATCCGGCGCGATCAATTCGGGATGCGCCGCTTCCAGCGCCTGCAGGCGGCGCATCAGCACATCGAACTCGGCGTCAGAAATCTCCGGCGCGTCGAGCCCGTAGTAGAGATATTCATGGTGGCGAATGCTCTCGCGCAGCCGCTCAGCTTCGTTCTGGATTTTGCCCTGTGCGCTCACAGCAGACATGGTAGCTGGTGAAGCGGTCCGGGATGAAGCAGTCAGCTATTCTTATCGCAACGCGAATGGAACCCGTTACCCACTTTCTAACCGGAGCCTGCTTAAGCCGCGCCGGATTCAATCGCAAGACCGCCTATGCGACGCTGGCCATGACCTTGGCCGCTGAAGCGCCGGACATTGATATCCTGTGGGGCTTTCGCGGCCCGGTGGCGGGCTTTGAGCATCACCGGGGCATCACCCACGCATTTCTTGGCGCGCCTTTCATGGCGCTGGCCATAACCGGGCTGGTCTGGCTCATCCACCGCTGGCGTAAGAAACCGCCGGCGATGAAGCCGCGATGGGCCCTCATCTGGCTCTTCGCGCTCATCGCCGACTTCAGCCACCTGCTGCTCGATTTCACCAACAACTACGGACTGCGACCCTTCTTCCCCTTCGATCCCCACTGGTATGAGTGGAGCATCGTCTTCATCTTCGACCCGCTAATCTTTCTGGCTCTCATTAGCTCCCTGGTAATGCCCTGGCTCTTTGGCCTGACGGATCGTGAGATCGGCGCGCGTCAAACTCGGTTTCGCGGGCGGGGATGGTCGATTGCCGCGCTGGTTTTCATCGTGCTGTGGTGGTCGCTGCGCAATGCCGAGCATGCCCATGCCATTGCGTTGGTCCGCGGCGCCGGTGTTGTGAGCGAGCCCATCGTCAGGATCGCCGCCGAGCCTTATCCCATTGATCCCTTCGCCTGGCACGTCATCGCCGAAACGCATGACTTCTACCAGACCGCTGAGGTGCGCACCCTCCACGACCAGATCGAGGATCGCAGCCCGGATGGGAACGACGTGATCTACAAACCGGAGGTGACTCCGGCGGTGATGGCGGCCAAGCAATCGTGGCTGGGCCGCGCCTATCTCGACTGGTCGATGTTTCCGGTCACCACCGACCTCGGCAACGACCCGGCTCCCTATGACACCGCGCCGCTTCCTCAACAGGGCTGGCATACCGTCCAGTTTCAGGATCTTCGCTTCGACTATCCCGCGCTGGGTCTGGGCGGCGCACGCAGCAGCAATCCCCTTGGGGCATACGTCTATATCGGGCCCGGGAACGAAGTCGAGGGGATGTTCATGAGCGGGAAGGAGCAGAAGTAGCCGACCGCATCTTTGCTCCATCAACATCTGTTTTGACGCTATCAGACCTTTTTCCTTGACCCTGCTTCTCCCGGTCCTGAGAATGAAAGAGTCACTTGCTGTCATACGAGGGTTTTATGTCCGCCTATCTGCTTCTTGTTTTGGCCGTTTTGAGCCGTGTCGTTCCCCATCCCGATTGGTTGAACTTCACTGCTGTGGGCGGATCGCTGCTCTTTTTCGGCGCCCGCCGGCCGCTGCGCCAGGCTATTTTGCCCGTGGCTGTCTTCGCCGCCACGGATTTTTACCTAACGACTTTCTTTTACCGCTATCCGTTTCACATCTCGGACTACCTGCTCACATGGGCGTGGTATGCGGCGGTCGTCTTCCTGGGACATTTTCTGCTGGCGAAGAAGGCATCGGCTCTGCGCGTGGGCGCGGGCGTGCTGATCGCGCCCACCTCCTTCTTCCTGATCACGAATTTCGCAGCCTGGGCGGCCGCGACTACCCTCTATCCGCGCAATATGGCCGGACTCGGCATGTCCTACGCCGCGGGACTGCCCTTCTACCGTAATGACCTGGTCTCAACGGCAGCCGTAGCAGCCCTGGTCTTTGGAGTGCCCGCTCTGGCCCGCCAGCTCGCGCCGCAGGGCCGTCCAGCCGGCATCTAGTTTTAACTCTCCAGCACCTTAAGACGAAGGCGGTTCCAACCGGAGCCGCCTTCGTCTTTTTGGGCTACCACCCTCGCGGCAGAATCCTGACGCTGTGTCGTCGAGATTCTTCGCTGCGCTCAGAATGACAGTGAGGATTTTTGCTCCAGCTAGCTTGCCGTCTGGCGTTTGCTGAGGCTCTTGCGCACCGCCACGAAGGCGAGCAGCCCGAAAATGACTCCGAGCACTACCAGAACGGCGACGATGTGCGTTTGCATCAGGTCGGCAACCTCATGCACGATCTGCGGGCCGTACCGGATGGTCAACAGGCTGACCACCGAAAAGCGAATTACGCGGCCCACGAAGACGGCGAGCATGAAGTTCGCCACCCGCATCTCGAAGACGCCTGCGGCGAAGACAAACATCTTCCAGGGAGTGGGCGGCGGCATCATGGACGGGATCACGAGTGCCAGGAACTCCTGCTTCTCGAAGCGATCGCGGAGCCGCTCGTATTTGGAGCGGTCGATACGCTTGAGCAAAAAGATCTCGCCGCCGGCGCGGCCGATGTAGTAAGGAACCAGGCCGCCGATGGCTGACCCGACCGACGCCATGAGCACATAGAGATAGAACCGGTGCGGGTCGCTCCATGCATACCCGGCTACGATCAGGTCCATCGGGACCGGGATGGAGCTGGAATCGAGGACGGCCACCAGGCCCACGCCCCAGAAGCCCAGCGGTTTCAGAAACGCCAGCAGCAGCCCACGGTATCTGTTGGAAAGCGCGATCAGCCGTTTCAACGCGATCCCTCAGCATGCTCCAAATCGCCCGCCAGCAAGGCCAGCGCATGTTTCACCAAAGGCATTGCGGCCCTCAAGGAGGTGACCGCTCCGCGCGGGCTGCCCGGCAGGTTCAAGACCAGGGCCTCGACGTGGGGAGAAGCTCCATCGACCGCTACAGTCCCGCAAACTGCCCGGCTAAGAGCGGCGAAGGGAGTCTCCTTGCGGCCCTCGAAGCGCATGACCTCGGAGACGCCGTCGAGCAGGCGGCCGCACACCGCGCGGGTGGCTTCCGGCGTTACGTCTCTTGCCGAAATGCCTGTGCCGCCGGTAGTTACCACGAAAGCAGCCATATTTGCAGCGGTGCGAAGTGCGTCTTCAATGGCTTTCTGTTCGTCTGCTACTAAAAGGCGAAGTTTCACGTCAAACCCATGCGTCGCCAGTTCTGCCGCTACCGCCGGTCCGGAGAGGTCTACCCGCTGTCCCCTGGAGCAGGAATCGCTCACAGTAATCACTGCCGCTTCTGTCATCCACTCGATTGTAGGGCCTGCGATTACATGGGGATAAAACAACCCTGCGGAATGGGTGCAAAGGGTGAGAGAATATGAAGAGCTTCACCCGCGCGACCATCTGCGTCCCGGCGACGAAAATTCGTGTCCTTAGCGGATGCATGGTAGGCCCAACGCTCTAGAATGCCCATCACTGTAGTTCCAAACAGCCCTCCCGGCACGCCGCCGCCCACGCCGCCTGAGCAGCCGCGTCCCCGCCGCGCCAGCCGCTATGAGGACCTCGAGACTCACGATCTTCTGAGCGTCATCGAAGAGCTGGAAGGCGACCGGAACTGGGCTTCCCTGCGCGAAAAAGTGTGGATCGCTCTCATCATCCACATGGTGGTCTTCTGGTTTCTCTTTTATGGGCCCCGGTACATCCTCAGAATCAGGGTCAAGGACCCCTCGCTGGTCCTGCGCGACCGGGAGAAGCAGATGACCTATCTCGATCTGCCCCCCGATCTGCTGAAGAAGAAGCCGAAGGATGCGCCGGTGATCTCCGACAAGGACCGTGTCCAGCAATCGCGCAAGCCCATCCTGGACAAGAAGACGCTGCAGGAGCTCGAGGCCATGCGCCGCGCCGGGCCTCCTGTGCCGGTTCCGCAGCCCGTGCCAACGCCGCCTGCGCCGAAGATGCCTGCGCCTCCGGCGCCCCAGGTGGCGCGTCAGGAGCCCCAGCCTCCGGCACAGCCGCTGCCTAACAACCAGCAGAGTAAGCTCAATGCGCCAACCCCCGCTCCGAAGACGCCTAGCTTCGATACCGGCCATACCACGGTCGGCCAGGATCTGCAGCAGATGGCCAGGAACGCCCGGACGCCCGGCCAATACGGCGGCGATATGGGCCAGGGCGCGCCGTCGCAGCATGGCGGCATGAACGGCGCAGTGGACGTGCTCAGCGACACTATGGGTGTCGACTTCGGCCCTTATATCCAGCGCGTCATCTACGACACCAAGCGCGCCTGGTATCCCATCATTCCCGAGGCCGCGCAGCCGCCGCTCAACAAGCAGGGACGGGTCGGCATCCGTTTTAAGATCCTGCCCGACGGCAGCGTCAAGGAGATGCATCTGGAGCTGCCCTCCGGCGACGTCTCGCTGGACCGCGCCGCCTGGGGCGGCATCACCGGTGCGTCCCCCTATCCCCCGCTGCCCAAGAACTTCAAGGGACCGTTTCTCGAGCTGCGCTTCTACTTCCTTTACAACATCGAGCCCAATCAGCAGTAGGCGGACGCACTAGAATATCTGCGTGGACGCACGGGAACGACTGAAGCGCCGCCAGATTTCTGGACTGCTGGTGATCGCGGCATTGATTGCCCTCTTTGCGCTGTGGCGCGCGAATCCGCACACCGTCTTCCCGCCCGGATGGTGGCGCTTTTGGTAGCGCCTGCGGTTACAAATCCCGATCCACTGCTGGTTGTCCTGCTCGGGCCTACGGCCAGCGGCAAGACCGCTCTTTCGCTGACCCTCGCCGAGAAGTTCGACGGCGAGATCGTCAGTTGCGATTCAATGGCGGTCTATCGCGAGATGGAGATCGGGACGGCCAAGCCGTCTCGGGTTGAGAGGGAGCGCGCGCCACATCACCTGATCGACGTCTTCGCGCCGGATGAGCAGTGCACTGCCGGGGACTATGCCCGGCTGGGGCGCGCCGCGCTCGCCGGGATCACTTCGCGCCAGCACCTGCCCATTGTGACCGGCGGCACCGGCCTCTATCTTCGTGCGCTGATCGACGGGCTGTTCCCCGGACCGCGGAGATCAGGAGAACTCCGGACACGCCTGGAGAGGAGCCTGTCGAAACACGGCTCCGCATGGCTGCATCGAGTCCTCTGCCGCCTGGACGCTGCATCGGCTGAAAATATTCATCCCAACGACGCGCCGAAACTGATCCGCGCCATCGAAGTCTGCCTGGCCGCGCGCCAGCCCATGTCGCAGGCCTGGCAGGTGGGGCGTGACCGCCTCATGGGATATCGCATGCTGCGCATCGGCCTCGACCCGGAGCGCAAGGCGCTCTATGCCCGCATCAACGAACGCGCAGCGCAGATGTTTGCCGACGGACTGGTAGAAGAGACGCGCGCGCTGATCGCGAAATACGGCGAACCCGCTGCTGGTGCGGCCCGAGGCCCTTTCGATTCGCTGGGCTACAAGCAGGCTCGGGCGGTGGTGCGCGGAGAGATGACGCTGGAGGAAGCGATCACCTCAGCGCAGCAGGGTCATCGCAACTACGCCAAGCGCCAGCTCACCTGGTTTCGACGCGAACCCGATGTTCTGTGGTTGAAGGGCTTCGGGGATGAACCGGAAATCGTTCGCGCCGCGGAGACGGCCATCGAAGCTGGGATTGCCGCGTCCAATAGCCTGTCGCAGAGCAATCGTTAGGGAACTTTTCCTATTGGTGTAGACCGAAGAGAGGCTCTTTATGCAGCTTTTCCGTTAAGAAAAGCTGCACTTAGCGAATCGGCTAAAGGACACAGTAATAAGAAAAATGCTGCAAGAGCAAAGTTGTGTTTCTGTAAGAATCTCGGCGATGCGGGCAGGGCTCATCCCCGAGATTCTTCCTCCCGTTGGTCGTCAGATATGACGGCATATCATCGCTGCACCTTGAGGAATTCTGCATTCTGCGGAGGCTACTTCGTTTCCTCCAGCCCGCGATACTTCAGCATCGGCTCGATGCCGGGCTTCGATCCCAGCCAGGCAGTGTAGATCTTTTCCAGATCCTCGGTATAGCCGCGCGAAAGCACCATCCTGCGGAAGCGGTCGCCGTTGGCGCGGGTGAGGCCGCCGTGGTCCTCGAACCACTGGTAGGCGTCGTCGTCCAGCATTTCGCTCCACAGATAGGCGTAGTAGCCCGCCGCGTATCCGCTGCCCCATATATGCGCGAAATAGCTTGAGCGATAACGCGGCGGCACATAGCTGATGTAGAGATGCGTCTTCTTGAGCGCTTCCGTCTCAAACGTGTCGGGATTCTGCAGCGCCGCCGAGGGCGGAAGCGTGTGCCATTGCATGTCCAGTTCCGCCGCTGCCAGCAGCTCGGTGAGCGCATAGCCCTGATTGAAGCGGGCAGCTTTCTTGATCTTGGCCGCCAGTTCGGCCGGCATGGGCTCACCCGTTTTGTAGTTCTTCGCATAGTGGTCGAACACCGCGGGATAGAGCGCCCAGTGCTCGTTGAACTGCGACGGAAACTCGACAAAGTCGCGCGGGACATGCGTGCCGGAGAGCGTCGGATATTCGGCATCGGAGAACATGCCGTGCAGCGCATGCCCGAACTCGTGGAACATCGTGGTTACGTCGGTGAAGCTGATCAGCGCGGGCTGTCCGGGTGCGGGCTTGCTGAAGTTGGCGACGTTGTAGACCACGGGCAGCGTGCCCAACAGCTTCGATTGGCCGACGAAGTTGCTCATCCACGCGCCGCCGTTCTTGTTGTCGCGCTTGAAGTAGTCGCAGTAGAAGAGGGCGAGCGGCTTGTGGTCCACATCGAAGACCTCGAAGACGCGCACATCCGGGTTGTAGACCGGGATGTCCTTGCGCTCTTCAAAGGTGATTCCGTAAAGCATGTGTGCCGCGTAGAACACGCCGTTTTCAAGCACATTGTTCAGCTCGAAGTACGGCTTCACCTGCGACTCGTCGAGATCGTAGCGGGCCTTGCGCACCTGCTCCGCGTAGAAGTTCCAATCCCACGGCTGCAAGGTAAAGTTTCCATGCTGCGCATCGATGACGGCCTGAATATCCTTGGCCTCGCCAGCCGCCTTAGCCGTCGTTGCCGGAACCAGCGCGTTCATGAAATTCAGGGCCGCCTCGGGCGTCTTCGCCATCTGATCTTCGAGTTTCCACGCCGCATAGTTCGGGATAGCCGAGCAGTTGGGCCTTCTCTGCGCGAAGCTGAGCCAGGCGCGCGATGGTCTCGCGCGTGTCGTTTGCGCCGCCGCGCTCGGCGCGATTCCAGGAGTCCTCAAAGAGCGCCTGCCGCGTGGCGCGGTCGCTCAACATCGCGAGATCGGGCTGTTGCGTGGTGTTCTGCAGCGGCAGAACGTAGCCTTCTTTGCCTGCGGCCCTTGGCCGCCTGCGCCGCAGCCGCGATCTGGGCGTCGCTCAGCCCTGCCAGCGACGCCTTGTCGGTCGTGAAGTAGGCCGCGTCCTTGGTCGCAGCGAGCAGCTTCGAGCTGAAGGCATTCGACAAGGTCGACTCCTCCTCGTTCAGCTTCTTCAGCTTCGCCTTGTCGGCGTCGGAGAGGTTCGCGCCCGCGTGGACAAACTTCTGGTGGTAGACCTCGACCAGGCGCAGCGATTCGGGATCGAGATGCAGCGACTCGCGCTCCTTTGTAGATCGCGGCGACGCGCTGGAAGAGCTTGTCATTGAGATAGATTGCATCCTGATGCGCTGCCTGTTTCGGCGCTTCGATCTTTCGTACTTCCTGGAGCGTGGGGTTCGTGTTCGCGCCCGTCACTCCGTCGAAGGCTTCCATCACCCGCTGCAACAGCTGGCCGCTCTTTTCCATAGCCACGAGCGTGTTTTCGAATGTCGGCGGCGCGGGATTGTTGGCGATGGCTTCGATCTCGCGCAGCTGCTGCGCCATGCCCGCCTCCATCGCAGGCTGGTAGTCGCTGTCCTTGATCTTGTCGAAAGGCGGAGCGTGAAAAGGCAAAGTGCTGGGCGCGTAGAAGGGATTGCCTGGTCCGAATTCCATAGTTGTCATGGGAGCGCTGGAAAGGGTTGAAGCTGAAAGGCTCAAGCTGGCGACGCATGCGCCGGCCGCGATTATGGTGCGAATTTTCTTCATGCCCGGTGTGTCCTGCTAGGCGGGGATCAGGCGCGTGACGGTTGCGCGCCTCTAAGGGGATTGTAAAGGAGCTAGCTGCTGCCCGCGGTCGAAAACAGCTGCTCCACCGATCCACCAGCAACTCTGTAAATCGCATATTGCCGGTCGGTCTTTCCGGCCAGCTCGAAGATCAGCTCGCCGCGATTGTCGGCATCGGTGTCGACCGCATCCACCAGCTGCATGCGCGGGATCACGTTGAGCTCGTCGTCGCTGGTCACCTGCTTGAAGATCACCTGCGGGTTGCCGTTGAAGTCCGGCTGAGCGATGAGTGTGACGTACTTTACCTTGCCGTCGGGCATGGTGCTCCTGGCGGAGAAGACCAATGTTGCGCCTCCGCCGAAAGTCAGCGCATAGGCGTTGAACTGCTCGTCAGCCAGATCGGGTAGCGGAGCCGCGGGCTTCTTCGCCAGCCTGTGCATATTATGGACGGCGCCGGGCCTGGTATTTGTGCCTGTGGTGGTAGCTTTCTTCGCAGGAGCTGGTTGACTGGAGATGGCCGGCTTCAGCGGCTTGCCCGCCAGCAGATTCTTCGCCATTTCCTCAAGTGCGGCCTGCATCTTCTTTTCGTCTTCGGGATCGGTCCAGGAATAGACAAAGGATTGCGGCTGGCGCGTCTTTGCATCCGAGACGGCGACCATCTGCTTCAGGTTCTCCGGGTGTCCGGCCAGCTTGGCAATCTCGACGTTCGACGGCACATCGAGCGACTCCAGGTTCTCCGGGCGCCCGTAGCGCAGCTTTGGCCGATCGGGATCGGTGTCGGTGGTCGCGGTTACCGGCGCACCGTTGTCTGCGGGATTGTTCTCAGTCTCCCGGTGCAGCCTGGGGCGGTTGGGATCGACGGCGGGCGCCGAGCTGGCACTGCCGGAAGATGAACTCCCCGAATCGCCGCTGCTCGAGGTGCTCCCCGAGTCGGTCCGCTTGTGCAACGTCGGACGGTCCGGATCAACCGGCGGCGCATTGTTTGAGGCCGAGCCCGAGCTGCTTCCCGATCCCGAAGCCGAAGGCACATGCGCGAAGTGCGGCTTGTCGTCGTCCCATCCGGCATCGTGCACCACCTGCGGCGGATGCCGTGAAGCGCGCAGCTTCGCCATCTTGGGAGAGATCGGCTTCTGATACGCGCCGATGGCGATCCAGGAACCGGAGACATCCGCTGCGGCTTTTACATCAAACAGCCCCTTGGGCACGCCTGCCACCTGCAGCTCGTATTGCGTGCCCGACTCCACCGTAAGCGGGACGGGCTGCGCCATGTACAGTCCGCCAGGCTGATAGGTTTGGCCATCCCAGACGGCGATGGGAATCAGGCGGCTGGCTACGGGTTTGGTTATGTCTCCGGTGTATTCAAGCACGGCGGTCGCGCGCAGCGGCGGGGTCTTCGCATCCTTGCTGGTGTCGACGCGGCCGACATATTGCGCGTGCGACGATACAGAAATTCCGGCGCAGAGCATCCACAGGGCGAAAACCCTCTTGCTTCCCGACCTCATTCCGCCCACCCGGATTCGTGACATGGCTTCATCGACTCGGCAACAATCTATAAGCTATAAGACGCGGGCCGACACCGCACGCGAGAGAACGGGATTTCGTCCCATATGAGATCCACCAAACCGAGCTTTTCAAGGACACCTATGGAACTGCATAAGAAAGTTGCCGACTTCACGCTTCAGGACGACCAGGAAAAGACCGTGCACCTCAGCGACTTCGCCGGCAAACCTGTTGTCCTCTTCTTCTACCCCAAGGCCGATACGCCGGGCTGCACCATCGAGGCCTGCGGCTTTCGCGACACCTTCACCAAGCTGCAGAAAGCCGGAGCCGTGGTCCTGGGCATCTCCCGCGACACGCCCAAGGCCCAGAAAAAATTCAAGGAAAAGTACGACCTGCCGTATCCGCTCCTTGCTGATGTAGACGAAAAAGTCTGCAAACAGTTTGACGTGTTGAAGGAAAAGAACATGTACGGCAAGAAAGTGATGGGCATCGAGCGGACAACGTTCGTTATCGGCCCCGATCAGACTCTGCTCAAGGTCTTTCCAAAGGTCAAGCCGGAAGGCCATGCGGAAGAGGTGCTTGCGGCAATCAAGGAGCTGTAAGAGCGCCTAAAGAATCAGAATTCAATGCCCAAGCAAGCAATCGTCCCCCGCAGCTTCTATCTCCATCCGCCGGACACGGTGGCCCGGAACCTGCTGGGCAAACTCATCACGCGGACGATTGACGGAGAGCGCCTCACCGGACGCATCGTCGAGCTCGAAGCCTACTTCGGTCTGGATGATCCAGCTGCGCACTCGTTCGCCGGAAAGACCGCCCGCAACGCCGTCCTCTTTGGGCCGCCCGGAGTCGCCTACGTCTACTTCATCTACGGCATGTACTACTGCCTGAACGTCTCCTGCGAGCCCGAAGGCCAAGCCGGCGGCGTCCTCATCCGTGCCCTGGAGCCCGTTGAAGGCCTTGAAACCATGGCCCACCTGCGCAACCTGCCGCCGCACCCGAAGCCGCGGCTCCTGACTTCCGGTCCCGGCCGGCTGTGCCAGGCGCTCGGAATTACCCGGGCCGCGCACAATGGCATCGATGTAACGAAGAAGACCAGCGAGCTGCGGGTCACCGACGACGGTTTCCGGCCGGGTGAAATTCTGGCCACACCCCGCATTGGCATCAGCAAAGCAGCCGAGCGCCCTCTTCGCTTTTTGATTGGGGGGAATCGCTTCGTGAGCCGATAGCTTTTGTGAGTCGACGTCGCATCGATGTGGCAGAGGCAGCCTGAGCAGCTTGTCCGCTAAGAAAATCCGCTCTCGAGCGATCCGGGCGAGCATCCCGGTAACAACAAAAGCGCTCTCGTCGCCGGGCTTCAGTCAACCCACGTCTCGAAAGCGAGACGTGGGGCACTCATTTTATGTAGCAACGGTAAGGAAATGCTTCCGGCAACCCATTAGTGAGTCGCTGAGGCGATGACGACTGAAGCGATCACTCCGGTTGCAATGGCGGCGAGAACATAATTGCCGTCAACTTCGCGCCACTCGTAGCCGCGCGGCGGGGCATGCAGATGGTAATGGCGATAGTCGACATGTTCCCCGCGGTTCCAGTCGTCGTGGTTGATGTGTGCGCCCTTTTTCCACTCATCGTGACGGACGTATTGGTGATTGTCATGATGGTCCTGGGCAAAGATAATTCCGCCTGAGAGCAGCGTTGCAGCCAGAGTGGAAACGGTCAATACGTTGCGAATTCGCTTCATGAAGCCTCCTGGTTGAATTCGAGGTTAAATTCGAGCCTTACAAAACCAGGTACGCTGTTTTGTCGGCCTCGTACTCGGAGCAGGAATTCTCAAGAAGGGTTGCCCTCAACGGGAAGAATCGAGGCTGTGTCCTTTTTAAGCCGCACGCAATAAAAAAATCACGCTGGAATGCTGCATATAGCTAGCGCGGACGGGCCGCGCGGCATCTTACCCAGGGGGCCAATGCATCGCTCTTCCACCGAGGAGGTGCAGGTGCAGATGGTCGACCGTCTGGCCTCCATCGGGGCCGGTATTTATGACTACGCGATAGCCTTTCGCCAGGCCATGCGTGCGCGCCAACTCTGCCGCCGTAAAGTGCAGATGGCCCAGCAGCGACTTGTGCGCCACAGCCGCTTCAGCGAGTGACGCGATGTGCTCCTTCGGGATAATTAGCGCATGAAATGGAGCCTTGGGATCGATGTCCGCGAAGGCATAGACTTCGTCGTCCTCGTACAGTTTCTTCGAAGGAATCGTTCCCGCCACAATCTTGCAGAAGATGCAGTCCATGGCATCCAGAATGCCATGCCGCGCTCTTACCTGGTCAAATATTTCGGCTCGTGACCGGGCGCCCACGGATCATAATGCGCCGCGAAGCTCACGCGATCGGCCGTGGACGGATGGCTGTACGTCCAGAAGACGACGAACGCATTGGGATCAGGATTATCCAGCCAAAGCTCTCCCAGCCGCTGAAACGATCGGGCGCACGTAGCCTGTGGGTCGGCGACCAGGCCATGGATTACTTCCTGCCCGTAGACGTCGGCGGCATGCTCCTCCCAGCGGCTGAAGGCATTGCCTATCGGCTCGGCGAGAAAGCTCAGCACCGTAACCAGCAGCAGAAGCAGTCCGACCGAGGCCCAATCGTCGACAGCGGCGATGTGCCAACCCGAACCGAAGCGCCGCACCAGCCAGTGCAGGACGCGGTAGGCGATCCAGAAAAGCACAAGCATCACGGCAAAGGAAAAGAGCATGCCCAGGTAGATATGGTGCAGCACGTAGTGCCCCTGCTCGTGTCCGTAGATGGCAAGGATTTCGCCCGGCGGGACTTCCTTGATCGTTGTATCCCACACTACGATCCGCTTTGAAGCGCCGAAGCCGGTTACATAAGCGTTCGGCGCTGTGACCTTCGCACTCGCATCCATGACGAACATGCGATCCGGCGATATTTTCAGATGGCCGCGCGCCGCCACTCGCTCCAACTGCTCCACCAGCGCCGGATCGCTCTTCCCCAGCGGTGAGAAGTGGTCGAAGAGCGGATCGATCATGATGGGTACGACGAAAATCGCGAGCACTTCGCATGGGATCGCGAGAATCCAGAACCAGAGCCACCAGTGCCGCCTGCTGCAGCGCATCAGCGCATACAACGCGCTCAACGCCAGCGTGCCCACAATCAAAGTCAACGCAGTGGACTTGGCGAAATCGCCGAACCACATGCCCCAGCTCTCGACCGAGATGCCGTAGGTGCGATAAACGCGCTCCATCATCAACGACACCGGCAGGTCCAGCATGGAGAGAATCAGCAGCCAGACTGGAGCAATGAGAAGTCCCTGCACCCAGGCGCGGCCCGAGATTCGCGCCGCCCAGTTCCTGATCCTTTCACCGGCTCGGCCTAACACCAGTAGCCACAGGACGACGATGGTCCAGGCCGTGCCGCCAAAATACGCAAGGGTGCGTGCATGGCTCAAGTGAATGGCCTTCGCAAGTTTGTCCGGCGGCAGAGCGTAAACGGCGTCGTGCGCAGCGACGGCAAAGAACAGCATCATGGCCGAATCATATCCCTCCGCGTCCGGCGACGCGATTTGTTCAGGATGCAAGACGAGCATTGCCTCGCCCCACATCTGCCAGTACACTTGGCCCCAGACACTGTTCTAGATCAGAGCGCCCATTCCGAATGCTGCGTAATCCTTGCCGTCTGCCCTCTGCGTTCCTCCTCTCCAACGTCCTGGCAACCGTTCTGCTTTCGACGCAACCAGCGCATGCCCAGTCGTCTCCGCTTCCTTTGATCGATGCGATGAGCGCGGAGATGAACCGCGCCACCGGCGATCTGGGGAAAGACGCCAAGGACAGCCAGCAGCCGCCCTACTATCTCAGCTACTACGCACACGATGTTTATACGGTCGCGATGACAGCGCAGCAGGGCGCGCTGCTTGGCGACGACACATCGCATGGACGCGCGGTTGACGTGGTCGTTCGCGTCGGCGACTCCCAGCTCGACAACACCCACGGAGCGCACCGCGCTTCGGCAATCACCACCGTGCCGCTCCCGCTCGATGACGACACCGGGGCCATCCAGCGCTCGCTGTGGTGGGCGACGAATACCGGCTACGGTAAGGCGCTGCAAAGCTACCTGCAGGTGAAGACAGAGACCGAAGTTCGCGCCAAAGAGGAAGACTCATCCCCGGATTTCTCGAAAGATCCAGCGCAGACTTTTCAGGGCCAGCCGGTTTCAGCGCCAATTGTCGACAAGCAGGAGTGGAACCGCCGTCTGCGATCGCTGTCGGGAATTTTTCGCGATTACCCTCATGTCTATTCCAACTTCGTGATGCTGAATGTACAGGACGAGACCGGTTACTTTGTCTCGTCGGCGGGCGCGAAGGTGGTCGATCCGCATCTGTCGGCGCGGCTTGTGGTTTTCGCCAGCACCCGCGCTGCGGATGGCATGGACCTTTTCCGCGCGGAGACATTTGAAGCGAAGACCGTCACGGGCCTTCCCGCACAGAAGGAGATGGAAGCAGCCATGCACGCGCTCGGCGCCAGCCTCGAAGCTCTCCGCGATGCGCCGATCACCCAGCCCTTCGACGGCCCCGCGCTGCTCTCCGGCCGGGCGGCTGCCGTTTTCTTTCACGAGGTCCTTGGCCATCGCCTCGAAGGTCAGCGACAGCGCGGCGACGAAGAGGGACAGACGTTCACCAAGGATATCGGCAAGCCCATCCTGCCGAGCTTCATTTCGGTTGCGGACGATCCGACACTCGCCACCTTTGACGGCACTTATCTCAGCGGCTACTACAGCTACGACGACGAAGGCCAGCGCGCGCAGAAGGTGAATCTCATTCAGGACGGCGTGCTGAAGACCTTCCTGATGTCGCGCCTGCCGATTGCGAGCTTTGCCAACTCGAATGGCCACGGCCGCGCGCAGATCGGCCTCATGCCTACGGGCCGCCAGGGCAACCTCATCGTAACTTCCACGAAGACCGTGCCGGAGAGCGAGCTGCGCAAGATGCTGATCGACGAGGCGAAGAAGCAGAACAAGCCTTATGGGCTCTACTTCGAAGACATCTCTTCGGGATTCGCCGTGACCACGCGCAATGCGCCGCAGGCCTTCCAGGTGATTCCCCTGGTCGTCTATCGTGTCTACACCGATGGCCGCCCGGATGAGTTAGTGCGCGGAGTAAGTATCGTGGGCACGCCGCAGGCCGCGCTCAATCGCATCCTCGCAACTGGCGACAAGCGAGAGGTCTTCAACGGAGAATGCGGCGCGGAGTCGGGCACGATTCCGGTGTCGGCAATCGCGCCGGCGATGCTGGTCAGCGAGATCGAAACGCAGCGGCAGCAGCAAGGCACCTCGCGGCCGCCGATTCTGCCGCCGCCCACGGCCACCAACTCCAAAGACGCGAAGACAGGCGAGATGAAGCAATGAACCGCGCCATCGCAAAGACGCTCCTCGCTACGCTGCTGACACTTGCGCCCGCCGTTCTCGGTGCGCAGCAGATGTCCTCTTCTGCTGCCGATGTGCAAAAGGATCCGGTCCTGAAGGCCATGCTTGAGGAGCTGGATCGCAGTAAGCAACAGTTACAGTTACAAGGATTCGCGAAGCCGTATTTCATCGAGTACCGCATCGACGACGTAACCCAGTACGAGGCGAATGCCGGCTACGGCGCCCTGACCGGCGAGCGCGATCTGCATCGCCGCATTGTGCGCGTATCGGTTCGCGCGGGCGATTACAAGCTGGACAGCTCCGGCGAGCGCGGCGAGGGCTCATTGCAGATCGCCACCGTCGATGACGATCCAATGGCGCTGCGCTACGCGCTCTGGTCGGCCACGGACGCTGCCTACAAAGCCGCGCTCAACAACTACACCACGAAGCAGGCTGCGCTGAAATCCGTACAAACGCCTCCGCAGGCCGACGATTTTTCGCAGGAGAAGCCCGTCATCTCGATCGCGCCCTTTGTTCATACAGATCTCGACCGCGCCGCGTGGAAGCAGCGCATTGTCGAGGCCACCGGCCTCTATCGCACCGACGACAGCTTGAAAGCACTCGCGCAGGATGTCCAGACGAGCGAGGGCTCGATTCAATCGCGCAGCCGCACCCAATACCTGGTCAACAGCGAAGGGACTATCGTTCGCAAGAGCACGGTCGAGTATCACGCCGAAGTCATGGCGCAGACCCAGGCCGTGGACGGAATGCGCCTGGAGCGCTCCTACGGCATCTCCGGCCGCACTCCGGCCGATCTTGGCTCGGCGGAGAAGTTTCACACCGGCGTCATGCACATGCTTACCGGATTGCACGAGCTTCGCAGTGCTCCGGTAATGGGCGAGGAATATCACGGCCCGGTGCTGTTCGCCGGGAATGCGTCGGCACGCACCTTTGATGAGCTCTTCGCGCACGCGGTAGCCGCGCATCGCCCGCAGCTCGGTTCCACGGCGCGCACTGTAGGACCCTTCGCGTCCAGCTACAAGACACGCGTGCTTCCCGACTTCATGAAGATCGTCGATGATCCAGCGATGACCGAGTTCAACGGCAAGCCGGTCCTCGGCACATACACCATCGACGATGAAGGTGTACCTGCGCAGAACGTAACCCTTGTCGACAACGGCAAGCTGGTCAACTATCTCACGGGGCGCGAGCCCATCCGCGATTTCCCGGATTCCAACGGCCATGCTCGTGCTGCGACCGCGCAGCCCGCGAATCCCCAGATCGGCGTACTTCACGTGGAATCTTCCGAGACTCTCTCCGAGGACGAGCTGATGAAGAAGATTGTGTCCATGGGCAAGGACCAGGGGCTTGACGCCGTCTACGTGGTCGAGACGATCGGCGGGTCGGAGCGCCCGCGCACCATCTATCGCATCAAAGTGGCGGACGGATCGCGCCAACTGGTGCGCGGCGCGGAGCTCGACGATGTCGATCTGCGCCTTTTCCGTTCCGGGATTCTCGCTGTCGGCAGCGATCCCTACGTCTTTAACACCTTCGGAGATATTCCGACCACGGTTATCGCGCCACCGCTTCTCTTTGACGACGTAACCGTGAAGCGCACCGAGCAGCGCAACGACAAGCTGCCCTACTACCCGCCTCCGGATTAATTTCCTAAGGCACAGAAGCTGGGAATAAGTTCGCGCTCCCAAACATCCTGCGGCATCAGTCTCGAAAGGCGCGAGCCTGCTAAACTTGCGAAACTCACCTCCAAGAAAGGTCAGATATGTCAGCGTTTCGGCGTCCCGTTATCACTGCACTCTCACTGTCGCGTCTCGCCGCGTCTCCGAAGGCTCCGGTGCGATGAAGGCCACGCAATTCGAATTTCGTTACCGGCTATGGATCGGTTTCCTGATTTATGTCCTGGGATTCTGGGCGCCGTGGCTTCGCTTCGGCAAAGCCGCAGGTCCCGTCGGCACCACATGGCTCGAACTCTCCGGTGAATTGGGGCGTGTACTGCCGCTCCAGACCGCATCGCTCGTGATTACCGCCGCCGCGATTGTTCTGCTCGCCGCCGCCGCGATTCTTCGCGTCAGTGGAACGGCCTATCTCGGCGCCTCCATCGTGAAGTCGGCAGCGATGCATGCCGATACTGTGATGGCCGCAGGGCCTTTTCGATATCTGCGCAATCCGCTTTACCTGGGCAGCTTTCTCAATGAGCTGGCTGTGTCGATTCTGATGCCGCCTTCCGGGGCGATTTTTTTTGTCGTGGTCGCCTTTCTGCAGATACTGCGGCTGGTTCTCGGCGAAGAAGCGTACCTCGCCGCGCAGCAGGGCGAGCCTTATCTCGCCTACAAGACGCGAGTGCCGCGTTTTCTTCCCAGCTTGACCCCACGCGTGCCTGCGTCCCACATCGTTCCGCAGTGGATCAATGCAATTATTGCGGAAACTTTCTACATCACTCTGGCCGCGTGCTTCGCGGTGCTTGCATGGCGCTACAACGCGCAACTGCTTATCCAGGCGGTGATCATCTGCTTCGGGTTCTCGCTGGTGGTCCGAGCCATCTTCGTGAACAAGGCGGCGTAGGCGAGCGCGGCGCAGCAAAAGAAAAAGGGAGACGAGCCTCACTCCGTCTCCCTCTCCCTAATTAGATATTGCCGCATACTGTTATGTGTGGCGGCGGCTGCCAGGTAAAACGAAATTACTTCTTGGGCGGAGCGATGACGTCCTTCGCTGCCTTGGCAACGCGGAACTTCACAACGGTCTTCGCCTTGATCTTGATCTGTTCGCCGGTCTGCGGATTGCGGCCGATGCGCGCTTTGCGCTCTGCCTTCACCAGGCGGCCCAGGCCGGGGATGATGAATACGCCGTTCTTCTTGGTTTCCTTCACTGCCGTTTCTGCGAGCAGATCGAGGAATGCAGCGGACTGCTTGTTGGTCAGTTCAAGCTTCTCGGCCATATGCCGGACGAGAGCTGTCTTGGTGAGCGCTGTTGCCATTGTGTTTCCTCCTGATTTCGTTTTGCTCAAACCTGAGGCGCGAGTTGCAATTCCCCCGGCTGGCTGCTGACGGTTCCCCTTCTCCGCATTCACGCTTTCCAGCCGCAGCCGGAAAGAAAGACCCTGTGTTTATGCGGGTCTGAGAGAACCCACCGCCGTTTACCTTGCGGCTTTTGAAAAACTTTGTCAACAGCAAAAGCCCGGTTTCCACAGGTTTTTTGCGGTTTTTCTCGGTTTTATTGGGTTTTCTTGCCGATTTTGAGCCATTTGCCTCGCGCCATGTGCGCAAAACCCTTATCCAGAGCGGCTGCGGCGTTCCGGAGTATTGCGCGAGTGTAGGCGCGCCGCGACGCCTTAGTAAAGGCCAAAGAGAGGTTTATTTCGCGGCTTGATCTCTTTCAGCAAAGGCTGATTGAGGAAATCCACCAGCCGCTGCGCCAGCCGGAAATGCCTGCTCACGGTGGTAGACAGGCCCGGCTTCAACGCTTCCTCGGCAGGCAGATTTGCGATCACGCCCCACTGCCGCCATCGTATCCACTCGCTCGCCGGATGATCCGGCGTAAAGCCCTTGGGCGGACGCGTGAGCTGCATGGGATCATGAAGCGCCATCGCCTTGCGCAGTTTCTTCTCTTCTATTAGACGCTTGAATTCTTCGTGATGCTCACGCAGATGAGTACGAATCGCAAACAGCTGTTCCTTCGGCGGCATGTACACGCCCGCAGCAAGCACCAGTTCAGTGGGCGAGATGTGCAGGTAATACCCGCCGCCGGACGTCTTCTCCAGACCATTGCGCGTCCACCATGCGGAGATGTGCGTCTTGTAAGGAGTCTTGTCGGACGAAAAGCGTGTGTCCCGATAGATGCGGAGCATGCACTTCTGCGGCGGCCGGATATGTCCGGGGGCATACTCCATCATGCCGCTCATCACCTTCTCGATCAGCGCGAGCATTGGCTGCTTCAACTCCTGTTCGTAGATCTCACGCCTTGCCTCGAACCATTCGCGACGATTATTGCGCTTGAGGTTGCGCAAAAACTTCAGTGACTTCTCCGTGAAATAGGGTTGCGCCTGCTCCGCGCCGATGGGAGTGGATTTTTTTCTTGCTGCGCTCCGTGTCATATCGGCATTTTATGAGAGCCGGTGCAATCGAGAAAGGCGCAGCTCACTGTAATGCCCCGGTCGTGGAGACGGTGTAGACTTGACCCGCCATGCTCAAGATTGCCGCCGTCTTCCTCTTTGCTGCCTCTCTCAATGTCACCGCGCAGACCGCTTCTTCCTCCATTGACCTGCCCCCGGGAGCACATCTCCTGCTGTCGGCGAAGGGGGAGGGTGCGCAGATTTATACCTGCACCGAAGGGCACTGGGTGTTGAAAGCTCCCGATGCGAAGCTGCTTGACGCGGCCGGAAAGCAGATCGGCACGCACTTTGCCGGGCCCACGTGGAGACTGAACGATGGCAGCGAAGTGAAGGGAAAGGCCATCGGCAGCCAGCCCTCGCCTGACAGCGGATCAGTGGCGTGGCTTCTGGTACAGGCGATTCCCGGCAGCGGGAAAGGCAAGTTCGCCGCCGTGGCCTATATCCGCCGCACGAACACCAGCGGCGGCGCAGCTCCCAAGGAAGCCTGCACCGGCGGAGTGTTGTCCGAACAGTATCGAGCTGACTACACCTTCTATTCTGCAAAGTAACCGAGCGATGCTCAGTTGGACATGGTGTTCTCGCCGCAGCGTGTTTGCCACAGCACCAGGAAGATGAGCCCGGCCACGAAATTCAAAGCCGCCGCGCACTTCGAATGAATAAACAGACCGAGTGGGACGGCCGATACCCAGAAGATGATTGTGGCGATCACATAGATAATTCCGACGACGTTTTCTGTGTCCTTGACGCGATGAGGGGAAGGCATAGCATCAGTGCTCCAATTTGTTCGATTCATTTCATGTGTGTTGAATACGCTGGTCATGCCAGGCGGGAACTTCTTTCGGGTGAGCAATGCGTGCGTGCGCAGTCCCGGGTGAAGAATCCACTTCTACTTCATGCAACCATCAGATGCGTGGTTTGTCCTCAGCGACAGCTGCGTCTCGGAGGAAAATTGCCGGACAGGCGGAGACCGCCAAAAACGCTTGGCAAATCAACCACTTCGGATATCGAGGCGAACCCAGGGCGGCTTTTCAAAACGCGAATTGCCATGGGATGGTAAACGTTTTTCAATTGATGAAAAGCGCCTGCTCCGAGGCGTGGCTTTGACCGAGAGCGCCGCGGTCAATCTGGAATTTCGACTTCACGAGCCTGGCGCGGACTGAACCGGGCCCCGGCCCGAACGGGGACCTCCAACCGCGCGCCGCGGCGGACGAAGTAGACCAGCGCCGGACGAAAGCAGACCAGGCAGGTTCCGCGAGTGTGCCGCACGCTCGGATAGAGAACTCCGTTGGATTGGTGCGCCAGCAGTTCCTGCGTCAGCCGCTGCGGCTCTGCATAGCACTCGGGAATCGGCTCCGGCTGCAGATATTTCCTGAACGGCGGCTTATCCCCGGTCAGATCATGGATGGGCATCGTAAATTCGGCGAGGTAGTCGTCGAACGTCGATGTCTCTTCCTCCGGCCACGCCACTTCTTCAAGCTGCCGCTGTTTGTGAAAGGCGACTTCCGTCAGAGCTGTTTCGCGTGTAAGCCCGGCATACCACGCGCCCCGCTCCGGACCGTTGAAACGGCCACCGTCGGGTGAGGGATGGGTGAACGCAGCGTTCACGATGTGCGCGTAGTCCACTCCGTACACCAGCTCGTGCACGCTGATGCCGGGCAAAACGCCCAGCTCGCCGAGGAGGCGATCATTCGTGGCGCTGTCCAGCTCCAGCAGGTTGTCAATATCTTCGCGGTCTTCCGCGAGCCGCGAAAGCACGGTGCCGCTCTGGCTGAACTTCGAGGGAATCAGGCGATGCGTGTTGCGCAGCCGGACTTCGGTGACCGGGGGGAGTGGCGCCGGCATTACTGTCCGCCGCGCCGCGAATCCAGCAGTTGCCGCAGGTGCAGCATCCCCGGCTGTCCTCGCTGAATCATGTATGCCAGCGGCGTGAGCCCGCGAAACATGGGATTGGAATTCGGCAGCGTAATCCAGGCATCGGCCAGCTTCTGGCTATAGAGAATGTTCAGGGCCTTGAAGATGCCGATCAGCAGCGAGATGCGGGTTAGAGCATCCTGGTCAAGAACGCGGCCCTTCGGATCTTTCTTCCAGGCATAGTAGGAGCCCGAGGAAATCCCTCCCAGCAGCTGGCGCGCATCCGGGTCGCGCAAGCCCCATTTTTCGACGATACTCAGGAAGCCTTTCACTGCGGCCGAGCTGAGCCTCCGCCGCGTCATCACGTCGGACAGGTCCGCCGCAACTTCCGTGCGATACCCCGGGACATTCGGCATAGCCAGCGATGCAGCCATTTATGTCTCTCCAATTCTGACTTACAAATGCATCATATTTGATGAAACAGATTCTGGATAGTTTCTTTTGAGATACGCGCCCGCGGCTCTTGGAAGCCAGCACCGGTACAACCTTGTGAGAGTCAAAGGAACGAAGTTCGATACAGTAAGCGGATGGAATTGCCGGTAGAGTCCGATGCCAGGCCCCGAATTGGACCGGACTTCGCCAAACTCTGGGCAGGCCAGACCATCTCCGAGGTCGGTTCGCGTATCTCGCGCGAGGGCTTGCCTTTTACCGCACTGATCGTTCTGCACGCGAGCGCTGCCCAGATGGGCATTTTGACTTCGATCAGCACCGCGGCCGTCCTGCTCTTCGGCCTGATGGCCGGAGTCGTCGTCGATCGCATAAAGAAGCGCCCGGTCATGATTGCAACCGACCTGGGACGCGCGGCGCTGCTCGGACTCATCCCGCTGGCCGCCCTTACCCATCGGCTCTCCTTTACCGTCCTGATTGCCGTCGCTGCCCTGGTGGGCATCCTTACCGTCCACTTCGACGTGGCTTACCAGTCGTATCTGCCTGTGTTAGTCGAAGGCGACGATCTGTTGGAAAGTAACCGCCGGCTCAGCATCTCGTCCTCGGGGGCGGAGATGCTGGGCCCCGCGCTTGCCGGCATACTCGTTCAGGTCATCACGGCGCCGCTCGCCATTCTGGCCGACGCCTTATCGTTCCTGGTTTCCGCTTTCTCGGTCTGGACCATCCGGAAGCCGGAGCCGGCGCCGCAGCCTCATCACTCCGAACCGGGCCTGTCGGAATCGCTCGACGGCCTCCGCTTCATCTGGAGCCATGCCGCTCTCCGTGCGCTCCTGCTACGTTCGACGACGACCTTTCTCTTCATGGGCCTCACTTTCTCCCTCTACCTGCTCAACGCCATCCGCGTGGTCCATATCAGCACCGCGGCACTGGGCCTCGCGATCGCACTCGGGGGCGCAGGCGGCCTCGCCGGCGCGTGGCTCGCCGCGCGGCTCTCCCGGCGCCATGGCCACGGGACAACTTTCTTCCTCAGCGCCGGACTGGCAGGCCTTGCGAATTTCTTCATCCCGCTCTCCTCGCAATTTCCGCGCATCGGATTTGCCTGCCTCTGCATTCAGCAGTTTTTCGGCGATATGGCGTTCACTGTTTACATCGTGAATGAGACGACAGTCCGCCAGATCCTGGCTCCGCCGCAGGTGATGGGCCGCGTCAACTCGGTCATGCAGATCGCCTCACGCGGCATGCTGCCGTTCGGCGCTCTCTCCGGAGGATTTCTGGCACAGCGCTTCGGCATCGCCTTCACCCTCTGGATCGCGGCTGCCGGCGTCTTTCTCTCCTGCCTGTGGCTCCTCCCGCTGCTGCGCCACAGCCGGGAAATCTGGACGGCGCAAGCTGTCAGCTCCAGCGGATAGCAATTTCCACCGTGAGTCGGCATTGCAAGGAACCGTCGGGCCGTTGAAGCCATCCTAACGGGAAGGGCCGAAGCTGCAGCAGAACCGACACCCACGCCTTCCCTGGAGGAAACATGCTGGCATCGATTGGACACGCTCTCGGCATGTCGTTCGCCATGGCCTGGGAGATACTCTGGGCGCTCATCCTCGGTTTCGGGCTCTCCGCTGTCATCCAGGCCGTCGTCTCCAAAGAAGAGATGAGCCGTCTGCTGCCCGACGACTCGCCCCGCACCATCGCCGTCGCCTGCGGCCTGGGAACAGCCTCGTCTTCCTGCTCCTACGCGGCGGTGGCGCTGGCGCGATCGATGATCCGCAAGGGCGCCAACTTCACTGCGGCGATGGCCTTCCAGTTCGCCTCGACCAATCTGGTACTGGAGCTGGGAATCCTCCTGGCCGTCCTCATGGGCTGGCAGTTCACGCTGGCGGAGTTTACCGGCGGCCCGCTGATGATCCTCATCCTGGTGCTGCTCTTCAAAGCTTTTCTGACACCGCAGCTGGTCGAAGCCGCTCGCCGGCAGACGGAGAAAGGCCTGCAGGGCAGAATGGAGGGCCACGCGGCCATGGATATGTCCCTCCACGAAGGCACGTTCTGGCAGCGGATGACCTCGGCGAAGGGCATTACCGCCATCAGCCATCTTTTCGTCATGGAATGGGCCTCGATCTGGATGGATATCGCCGGAGGCCTTCTCATTTCAGGCGCGCTCGCCGCCTGGGTGCCGAAGCATTTCTGGCAGGCGTTCTTCTTTGCGGGGCACCCGGTGCTGGCGAAGCTCTGGGGCCCGGCTGTCGGCCCGGTCGTCGCCATTCTTTCCTTCGTCTGTTCGGTGGGCAACGTGCCGCTGGCGGCGGTTCTCTGGAACGGTGGCATCAGCTTCGGCGGGGTGGTGGCGTTTCTCTTCGCCGACTTGATCATCCTGCCTGTCCTCAACATCTACCGCAAATATTATGGGTTCAAGATCAGCGTATTTCTCCTCGCTGTCTTTTATGTGGCGATGGGAGCAGCGGCGCTGGTCGTGGAATTTGTCTTCGGCCTGCTTCACCTGGTCCCGCAACATCGCAGTGCACAGGTTCTCGAAGCCGGGATCCGCTGGAACTACACCACCATTCTGAATATCGTCTTTCTCTGTGCTGCGGCCTTCCTGGTGGCGCGCTTTCTACGCACGGGAGGCCCGCAGATGCTGCGCATGATGGGCAAACCGTCCGGCCACGACCATCATCACGGCCATGAGCACCCGGGCATGCGCTGAAGGCCGCTGATGGAAATTAAACACCGCAAGACCGCTCACGCCATCGTTCTTTGACCCGTCTACCCTGGAACGGAAACCGGGAACAGAAGCCTCACCTTGCGCGTATTCTTGAGCGGGCGGCCGCGCGTTGGTTCGCCGGGCTATCCCGTCTCGCACTCCGTCATTCAAAATTCGTTGCCAAAATCCCTTGTTGGAGCGGTTCAGTGGGCAATCTGTGGAACGACGTCAAGCACTCCCTGCACATGTTCTTCAAGAATCCCGGCTTCACGATCGCCGCCGTGGGCGCTCTGGCGCTGGGCATCGGAGCCAACACTGCCATCTTCAGCGTGGTGAACACGGTTCTGCTCAAGCCGCTCACCTATCCTGAGCCCGACCGCATCGTCCAGTTCCTGCTCACGTCGCCGGGTGGCAGCGGAGCCGCGGCATCCATCACCAAATTTCATATCTGGCAGGAGCAGACGAGCGTCTTTCAGGACGTCTCCGCGTACGATTTTGGCGGTCCCGGCTTCAATCTGACTGGCACGGTTCCGGAGCAGGTTCACGGCATTCACGTCACCAAGGATTACTTCAAGCTCTTCGGCGCGCCTGTCATGCTGGGACGCACCTTTACCCAGCAGGAAGACCTCCCTGACGGAGGAAAGGTCGTGGTGTTGAGCTACGGTCTGTGGAAGCGCAAGTTCGGCAGCAATCCAAACATTGTCGGAAGCGCCATCTCTCTTGGCGGCGAGCCTTATACCATTCTCGGTGTCCTGGGGCCCAGCTTTGAGACCGATCCGGCCTCGGACATCTGGCTGCCATTCCAGTTCGACCCCAACAGCACCAACCAGGGCCATTATTTCCTCGCCGCCGGACGCCTCAAGCCCGGGGTCACGCTGGCCCAGGCGAACGCGCAGCTCAAGGTCGCGGCGGACCAGTTTCGCCGCCGTTATCCGGGAGTTATCGGCCCCAAGGAGGGCTTTGCCGTTCAGCCTTTGCGCGACAGCATTGTGAGCGGCGTGCGCTCGTCGCTCTTTGTGCTGCTGGGAGCGGTCGGCTTCGTCCTGCTCATCGCGTGCGCCAATGTCGCCAACCTGCTGCTGGTCCGCGCCACCGGCCGCAAGCGTGAGTTTGCCATCCGCGCTGCGATGGGAGCCGGTCGGCTTCGCATCATAGGCCAGCTGCTTACGGAAAGCATCCTGCTCTCGCTTACCGGGGGCATTCTCGGCTTGATTCTTGGCTATGTGGGAGTGCGCGCACTTCTGGCTATCAGTCCGGGCAACATTCCGCGCATCGGCGAGAACGGAGCCGGTATCGGCATCGACTGGCGCGTGCTGCTCTTTACTCTCGGCGTCTCCCTCTTTACCGGAATCCTCTTCGGACTCTTTCCCGCCATCGGCGCCTCGCGCCCCGACCTGAATACCACGCTCAAGGAAAGCAGCAACCGGTCCGGCACCGGTTTTCGCAGCAGCATTGCACGCTCGCTGCTGGTCATCAGCGAAGTGTCGCTGGCGCTCGTGCTGCTGATCGGCGCGGCCCTGCTTATACGGACGTATCTTGCCCTGCGCCACGTCAATCCCGGCTTCGACACTCACAACATCCTGACCATGGACATGTCCCTCACCAGCGATCGCTACATGAAGAGCGCTGGAGTGGCGCAGCTGGTGCGTGATGGGCGCGAACGCCTCGACGCCATTCCCGGCGTCGAAGTTTCGGCCTCCACCTGCTGCCTGCCCCTCGAAGGCGGATTCGGGCTGCCGTTCAACATCGTCGGACGCCCACTCGGCAAAGACCCTTACACCGGAGGAGGAGGCTGGATGAGCGCCTCGCCCGGCTACTTCAGCGTCTTCAAGATCCCCATCCTGCGCGGACGCGATTTCACCGACCGCGACGACGGAGCCGCTCCCGGCGTCGTCATCATCAACGAAACCATGGCCAAGAAATACTGGCCCAAGGAAGATCCAGTCGGCCAGCAGATCGTCATCGGCAAAGGCGTGGGCCCGCAGTTTGAAGAGCCGGCTCGGCAGATTATCGGCATCGTCGGTGACATCCGCGACGGCGGCCTGAATCGCGATCCGCGCCCGCTCATGATCGTCCCCCAGGCCCAGGTGACCGACGGCATGACTGCGCTTAATGCCAACATCGGGCCGGTGGTATGGCTGGTGCTCACCCATGGCGATCCCCATCAGGTCGCGGCTGCCGTGGCCGAACAACTGCGGCAGGCCAGCGGAGGCTTTCCCGTGGCCCGCGTTCGCTCTATGGAACAGGTGGTTGTCCAGTCGACGGCGCGTGAAGACTTCAACATGCTGCTGCTCACCATCTTCGGCGCTTCGGCGCTCATTCTTGCCGCCATCGGCATCTACGGCCTGATGGCCTATTCGGTGCAGCAACGCACCCAGGAGATGGGCATCCGCATGGCTCTGGGCGCCGACCGCGCTACAATTCGCAATCTCGTCGTCTGGCATGGCATGCGTCTGGCCCTGATCGGCGTCGTCATCGGCCTGGGCGCGGCCTTCGGGCTCACCCGCCTTATCGCCAGCTTCCTCTTCGGCGTCAAGATTTACGATCCGACGGTATTCATCGCCGTGCCGGTCATCTTAACTTCGGTCGCGCTGGTAGCCGTATGGATGCCTGCCACTCGAGCTTCGCGTCTGGACCCCATGCAGGCGCTGCGCGTGGAGTGAGGGCTACGCCAGGTGAGGTTCATGCGCAGTCGTCGGTTGGGGTGACAAATTTATGCCAATAATCTCTGACTCAGGACGCCCGGGCATGCTGCTTCGGATGGCCGAGCCCGATGATGCAATGGCTGTGGCTCGAGTCCATGTCCGGTCGTGGCAAGCGGCCTACCGCACGCTTCTCCCCGAGGATTACCTCGATCAGCTTCGTCCCGAAGATCGAGCGCAAAGGTACGATTTCGCGAGCACGGACCCGCGAAAAGCCAGGACGATCGTGGCGGTCGAAGAAGGACTGATCCAGGGATTTGCCACGACATCGCCATCGCGCGATGCCGATCTGCCGGACCATGGTGAGCTGGGCGCGCTCTATGTTGATCCCGCGCAGTGGGGTCGCGGTATAGGAGCCGCACTGGTGTCGGCCGCCCGGACCCACCTGTTTGTGTGCGGATTCCGGAACGCGCTTCTGTGGGTGCTGGCAGGGAATGTTCGCGCGGAACGCTTCTATCGAATCGACAAGTGGATGCCCGATGGCCTGTGCAGGACGGATAGGCTCTGGGGTGTAACCGTTGATGAAATCCGCTATCAGCGCACTCTTGAGGGCCCTGAGCGGAGTTGGGGGCTGCGGGCCGGGTGCCCCACATCTCGCTTTTGAGATGTGGGATTTCACGGACCCACGATCAAAACCATTGCACGTTAGCATCGAAGCATGAGTCAACGCGTAGCTGTCATTACCGGAGCAGCCCAGGGCATAGGCCGCCGCACTGCCGAGCTCTTTGCAGAATTGGGATACAAGCTGGCCATGATCGATCTGCGCCAGCCCGAAGAAGTAACTGCCGCAATCGAAAGCAAGGGCGGCGAAGCTCTGGGCTACGCCGGAAACATTGCCGACGAATCGGTGGTCGCTAATTTTGCGCAAGCCGTCTTCGCGCGCTACGGATGCGCCGATGTGCTGGTGAACAACGCGGGCATCAGCCTCATCTCGGCGGCGGAGAAGACTACCGCCGCAGATTACCGCCGCGTCCTCGAAGTGAATCTGGTAGCGCCATTCCTGCTGGCCAAGGCCTTCGGAGAAAAAATGCTCGAAGCGGGGCGCGGATCGATCGTCAACGTTGCTTCTATCGCTGGACTGGCGGGAGTGGCCGACCGGGCTGCCTACAACGCGTCGAAGCACGGCTTGATCGGTCTAACCCGGACTCTCGCCGCCGAATGGGGAGGGCGCGGGGTGCGGGTGAACGCCGTCTGCCCGGGCTGGGTGAAAACCGAGATGGATGCCGCGGATCAGGCTGGAGGCAGCTACGCCGACGCCGACATCGTCAACCGCGTTCCCATGGGCCGCTTCGCCAGCCCGGACGACATCGCACGCGCCATCGCCTTTCTCGCCGACGACAGCCAGAGCGGCTTCATCAACGGCCAGGCCCTCGCCATCGACGGAGGCTGGACGGCCGACGCGAGCTGGGAATCGCTGCGCCTCAAAAAGAGATAGGAAAAGCAAATCGCGCTCCCATGCAAAACATGCCTGAGAGCGGGAGTGTTTTTAGTCGCCTCAATCTGAAGTAAGCAGCATCATTCTATTGCTCGGCGATAGAGCGAGGCGAAAGGCACTGCAGGTCCCTCCACTTCGCTAAGCTCCGGTCGGGATGACAAGTTTATATTTATATAAGGAGTCACTGCCTCCGGAGGCTGGCTATCGGAACGAGCCAAGCGACCAACGGGGGCGAAATAAAACAAACAAGCTCCCGAGCACCGAGAATGGCGCCGAAGGCGCGTGTGCCTGGACGGCCAGTCCTTACCAGACGTGGCAGGCGTTTTCCGGCATCATGGGCTGGCCTGGCTTGCAGCCGAAGGCGTTGCCGAACTCCGGCATATTCTGTATCACGCCGATGATGCGGAACTGCCGCGGCGAGTGCGGATCGGTCTGAACCTGTAACCGTACCTGCTGAGGACGAATGCTTCCGCACCAGTTTTGTCCGTAGGCAAGGAAGAATTCCTGGGTTGGCGTGAATCCGTTGGCATCCTTGGCCGTCAGGTCGATCCCTTTACGCTTGGCGTCCGCCAGGAACGCCATATACGCCAGCCGCAGACCACCATTGTCGGCGGTGTTTTCTCCGAGGGTGAGCTTGCCGTTGACCTTCACATCGTCGACCGCGGTGAAGTTCCCATACTCCTTCACCTCGCAGTCGGTCATGGTTTCGAACTTCTTGCCGTCGTCCGGCGTCCACCAGTCGGCAAGGTTGCCGTTGCCGTCAAACTGACGTCCCTGATCGTCGAAGCCGTGGGTTAGCTCATGGCCGACGATGGCGCCTACGTGGCCATAGTTTTCGGCATCGGTTGCAGCGGGGTCGAAGAAGGGGGCCTGCAGAATTCCGGCCGGGAAGTTGATGTCGTTCATGCTCGGGTTGTAGTAGGCGTTAACCGTGGGCGCGCTCATCCCCCACTCGCCGCGATCCACGGGCTTGCCGATTTTGGCGAGCTCGCGGTGATTCTCAAACTCCACAGCCCGGGTCGCGTTGCCGACGGCGTCGCCACGCACGATCGTCAGCGACGAGTAATCGCGCCAGTGGTCGGGATAGCCGATCTTGTCTGCCACCATGTGCAGCTTTTGCTTGGCTTTCACCTTGGTCTCGGGGCTCATCCAGGTGAGGGTGTCGATGCGCGCGTCCATCGCCGCTTCAATGTCATGCACCATCTGCACGGTCTTGGCCTTGCTCTCGGCGGGGAAGTACGCCTTCACATACACCTGGCCGACCGCCTCGCCCAACGCGCCGTCCGTGGCCTGTACGCAGCGCTTCCAGCGGGCCCGCTGTTGTGGCTGGCCGCGCAGGTCGCGGCCGAAGAAGTTGAAGTCTTCGTCATCGAAAGCTGTAGGAAGCGCGTAGCTCGGGGTGCCGTTGATCAGCTGCCAGCGCAGGTAGGTCTTGATGGTGTCCAGGTCTGTGGACTGAAGCAGCGAATTCAATCCCTTGAAGAAATCGGGGTTGGCGACATTCAGATCCGTCACGTCCGACACGCCGGTGTGTTCGAAGAAATTCGTCCACGCGATTTCCGGAGCCAGCCCGGCCAGCTGCGACACCGGCATGGGATGATAGACGTTCTTGGGATCGCGCTGCGACGTGATATCCATGGAGACCTTGGCCAGCGCCGTCTCCAGCTGCATAATCTTCTGCGCGTCGCTCGCGGCTTTTTCTTCCGGCTCACCCATCAGCTTGAGCACGTTCGTGATGTGCTGCACGTATTGCTGGCGCGTCTTGTCGGCCGCTTCACCGGTGCGCAAGTAGTAGTCTCGTTCCGGCAGTCCCAGTCCGCCCTGGTCGACGACCGGAATCTGTTTTCGCGCGTCCTTGAAGTCCTGCTGCTCGCCATAGCTGAAAAAGGCGTTCACGTTGATCAACTGAAAGTGAGCCAGCAGGGCGGTCAATTCGCTCTTGCTCTTCAGGTCCGCAATGCGGTCGAGTTCCGGCTGCAGCGGCTTCATGCCGGCGGCCTGGATGGCGCCGGTATCCATGCAGGTGGCGTAAAAGTCCCCGGTCTTCTGCTCATCCGGCGTACGCGAGGGATCGTTTGCCGCCACCTTTTCCAGGAGCGAATGCAGCGCATATTCGGTGTGTTCGAAGACGATCGAGCCGGAACCATATCCGGCCATGTCGGCGGGGATGGGATAGATTTTGGTGAAGTTGCCGCATGCGTATTGCGCGAAGTTCACGCATGGATCGGCGCTCGAATCCATGAACTGCTTGTCGAGCCCCGCGGGCAGCGTGGGATTCTTCTCCGCTTCCGCTTTCGTCTGTGCGTTCGCAGCCGGAACACTCGCCGTGAGGGCGGCCCCTGCCAAAATCAGGATTGAAAATATTCCCTTTTTCTTCATCGTCATCCTTGCGACCTGTATTCGCCTCCGAGCGAAACTTCCGCTCAAATATCACTCCAGACCAAGATACGCTCCGGGGATGGCGCCGGTTCCTCTTATCTCTTGAGTTCTCACCAGCTTCGTGGCGATCTTAGGCGGCCGCAGAAATCGCTGTGCCAAAGCGAGGATTACCCAACCCTTAACATCCGCTCGGGTATTCCCTGTTCCTATAGAGCCAGGGGGAAGAAAGATGAGCGTGGCGTCCGCACTTGAAACCGAAACTGAAAAGGCGGCCCCGCGTTCGTCCGCGCCCGATGAACAGTATCCGCTGAGCCGAGGCGCGCAGGACGGCTCGTTTAACTGGTCCAACCTGCTGTTCATGATCCTCTTTCACGGCGCGTCGATCGCGGCCCTCTTTTTCTTTACCTGGAGCGCAGCACTCGTCGCGCTGGCGCTATGGTTCGTCACCGTCTTTGTCGGCATCGGAATCGGCTATCATCGCATGCTCACGCATCGCGGTTTTAAAACGCCGCGTCCGCTCAAGCGGCTCCTTGCTATTTGCGGAACGCTGGCCCTTGAGGGCGGCCCCATCTACTGGGTGGTCAACCACCGCATCCATCACCATCTGACCGACAAGTTAGGCGATCCGCACACACCAAATGAAGGCGGCTGGTGGGCGCACGCCGGATGGGTCCTGCACGGCAAGGGCCTGAGCAATCAGCCGCAACTCGTCAAGCGCTATGCGCCCGATCTCCTCGCCGATCCTTTCCTGGTCTGGATCAGTAAGTATCACTGGCTGCCGCTGGCCGTGCTCGCCGTCATCCTCTTCGCTGTGGGTGGATGGCCCTGGCTGCTGTGGGGCATCTTCCTGCGCGTTACGCTGGGGCTGCACGCGGTGTGGTTCGTTAACTCCGCCACGCACATGTGGGGTTCACGCCGCTTCGCTACGAAAGACAACTCGCGCAACCTGTGGTGGGTGGCCGCGCTCACCGGCGGCGAGGGATGGCATAACAATCATCACGCCCATCCAGTCTCCGCGCGCCACGGTCTTGCCTGGTACGAGATCGACATCAACTACTACACCATCTGGATCATGGGTAAGCTGGGGTTCGTTACCGGCATCCAGACAGCCCCGCCCGTCCGCATTAAGAAACCGGCGAGTCGTTAACGTCAGACCGTGATCTGGGCCGCCCAAAGCACAAGACGTATCCGTTATTGTCGATGATCTCGAAGGCTCGCAGTCCGTCGTTCGTGTCTGCCAGTTCTTTGTGTATGGGGGCAGACCGGCTCACGTACTCCTCATACAGCGAGTCGGGATCGGGAGTGTAAACGTACGCATCCCACCTTGCCCACTCATGGCGAGAATGATTGGGCTGTGGATGAATCTCGGGTGCGATGGCCTTGAGCATGAGCATCACGCCATCGCGTTGTACGATGCCCCAAAAATCCTCACCCTGCCCATCTCTCCCGCCTGTGTACGTGATTTCAAAGCCAAGCTTCGACTGGTAGAAGTCAAGGCTTCGCTGAAGGTCGTCGACGACAAAGAAGGGAGCTATTGAATGTAACTTTGGCGGGGTCTGCATTGCCATCTTCCCATCTTGCCAACCATGATCTTGTCGCCTTGGCCAGCCTAGAACTTCTGCACATCCACATAAAACAAATCCGTCGCTACGTCGAAATCATCTTTGCTCAGCGAAGTCTTCATGGTCTGCCATTTCTCCGTTGGGACGATCCGCTGCCAGTGGTCTTTCTGCCCCACCAGCACCGGCATGGCAAAATCCGGTTCGTCCGCGCGCCACTTGTACGAGACCGTCCCCATCGCCGGATCGAACATCAGTTGCAGCGTCGGGATATCCGCGTGGCGCAGATACTGGTTGAAGATCGGAGTCAGGTTCATGCCTGTCTCGCGATTGAAGTAGGTCACGACATCCTCGGTCATGATGTTGCGGTACTTGAACTGCTGGTAGAAGTTGTAAAGCAACGGCCACCAGCGGCTGTCGTCATTGATCACAGACCGCAGCGTGTTGATCATGAGCGCGCCCTTGAAGTATTGGTCCTCGGGCGGAGTGCCATTGACGCCGCGCTCGGTAACGATCGGCCTACGGTTCTCGATCTTCGGCTTCAGCCCGTTCAGATATTTGACCGCGGCATCATGACCCCACCGGTACTCGACGTAGAGGCTCTCCAGGTACGTCGTCCATCCCTCGTGAATCCACATATCCGAACGGTCGGCAGCGGTGATGCTATTGCCGAACCACTCGTGCCCGCTCTCGTGGATGATGATGAAATCGAATTTCATGCTGATGCCGACGCCGGCCCAGTCGCGCCCCAAATAGCCGTTCTCGAATTTGTTGCCGTAAGTCACCGCGCTCTGGTGCTCCATGCCCGAGTAGGGAACCTCGATCAGCTTGTAGCCATCCTCGGGAAAGGGATACGGCCCAAAGTAATGCTGATAAGCCTCCAGCATTTCCCGCGCCTGCGCGAACTGCGTCTTTGCTTTTTCCAGGTCTCCGGGCAGCGCGTAGAAGTCCAGCGTGAGATCGCCCAGTTTGTCGCTGAAGTGCTGGTAGTTGCCGATATTCAGCGAGACGTCGTAGTTGTTAATGGGGTAGTGGACCATCCAGTCCCAGCGCGTGTAGCCGTCGCCGAGATCGGTCTTGTCCATAAACCGACCGTTCGAGACATCGACGAGATCGTTGGGAATCGCGACGCTGATCTCCATATTCTCGACCTCATCGCGCCACTGATCTTTATTCGGCCACCAGATGCTTGCACCGTCGTCCTCACATGAGGTAAAGATCCACGGCTTTCCATCTGGATCTTTGCCGAACGTAAAGCCGCCGAAGCGTCCAACGGTCAGCGGATGCCCCGAGTAGTAGAAGTCGATCGCGTAGGTCTGACCCTGCTTGAGAGTCTCGGGGAAGTCGACAAACACCGCGCCCGAGTCGCGCTCGTATTTCAGCGCAGTCGATCCGAGGAGGATCTTGTCGATCTTGAGTGCGTCATTCAGATCGAGCTGAATGCGGCTGCCATCGGCGAGCATACGAAATGTGATGGTGTTCTTCCCGCTGATGAACTGCTTGTCGGGATCCACCCGGATATCGAGGTGGTAGGAGAGCAGGTCGTTGTTGGCGCGATAAGGCCCGTAGGCCCCGCGCAGAATTGCGGCCCGCGTAAGCGGCGGTGGGGGAGGTTCGAGACGCCGCGGATGCGCTGGAACCGCTGCGGCAGGGGCCGGAGGAGCGGCAGCCGGCGCAGCGCCTGTTTGAGACGTCTGAGCCGGAACCAGGACCGCGGTAGACAAAGAAAGAGCCAGAACACCCGGAAAGCATCTACGAAGACCAATCGAGAACATTTCATTAGCGTAACGCCATTTTCGAGATGAGGGTATTGACAATCGCCGCCTGCCGCCCTATCGTTCCCCTAATATGTTTATGGGTAAAGAGACGGAGGCCGGCCAGCTCATTCAGGGCACGCTGGAGATGCTGATCCTCAAGGCGCTGATGCGCGGTCCCCTGCACGGGTATGCGGTGGCCGAGTGGATTCAACAGACATCGCAGCAGGTGTTGAAGGTGGAAGAGGGCGCGCTCTATCCGGCGCTGCATAGGCTGGAACTGCGCGGGCTGCTGAGCGCCAAGTGGGGCGCGTCCGACAACAATCGTCGCGCCAAGTTCTATCAGCTCACGGTCGAAGGCAAGAAGCGGCTGGATGCGGAATCGCAGCGCTGGGCGCGGCTTTCCGCAGCGGTGGCGTTTGTCATGCAAGCGTCGTAATGGAAATACGGACGGATGGAGAACACGAATGGCTCCCGCTCTGCACGAATTCCTGCTTCGCCTGAAGGCGCTCTTTAGAAAACGCCGCATGGATCGGGACATGGCGGAGGAATTGGAATTCCACCAGGTCATGCTGCGCGAAAAGCTATTGCGGCAGGGAGTTCCGCAGGCCGAAGTGGACGCGGCGACCAGCCGCACCTTCGGCAACGGCGCGCGCTGGCATGAGCGATTGCGGGAGCTATGGCAGTTTCCCACGCTTGAGCATCTTCTTCGCGATGTGAGCTTTTCCCTCCGCCTGCTGAGGAAGTCGCCGGGATTTACCGCGGTTGCCTTGCTCACCCTGGCGCTGGGCGTGGGCGCGAATATGGCCATCTTCTCGCTCATCAATGGGCTGCTGCTGCGGCCTTTGCCCGTGCCGCAAAGTGAGCAATTGGTGGTTCTCCGTATCGACAATGGCCCGCGGCCGCAGTACAGCATGGGCGCTTCCTTCTTCCGCAGCCTGGAGCGAAGGCGTGAGGTCTTCTCGGATGTGTTCGCCTTTTTCGACGCCGGCTTGCAGGTCAAGGGGCACTCGGGAAATGAGGAAATCGATGGCCAGTTCGTCAGCGGCGAATTCTTTGCAGCCCTTCAGACGCCGCCACTGATGGGGAGAATCCTAACCCGGGATGATGACCGCACCGGAGGCAATCCCGCCGGATTGGCGGTGGTCATCAGCGAGGGTTTCTGGAATCGATGGTTTAACCGCGCACCGGACGTCGTCGGGCGCAAGCTGCAGATTGACAACACTGTTTTTACGGTTGCCGGCGTGATGCCTAAGCGGTTTATAGGAGCGGACCCCACGCAGCGGCCGGAGATTTACGTTCCCCTTGCCGCCGAAGCCATCGTCGACGCGCCAGACAGCATGATTGCGGCAGGCTATCACGGCTGGTGGCTGAGGGTGATGGCGCGGCTGCGGCCCGGCGTTACGCTCGATCAGGCCAACGCCGCATTGCTGCCAATTTCCATGCCTATCGTGCGCGACAATGTCCCTGAGGCCGACTGGATCGCGCGGGCAGAGAAGAATCATTTTCGCTTCTCTGTGGAGCCCGGCTCTCGCGGTTTTACTTACATCCGTTCTGTCTTCCGCAAGCCGCTGGTTGCCGTCTTCTGCATGTGCGGAGCCATTCTGCTGCTGGCGTGTCTTAACCTGGCCAGCCTGCTCATGGCGCGGAGCGCATCGCGGGAGCGCGAACTGGCGACGCGGCTGGCCGTAGGCGCATCGCGGCGCCGACTGGTGCAGCAGCTACTGATCGAGAGCCTGCTGATTGCGCTGATGGGAACAGCCCTTGGCCTGGCGTGCGTCCCTGCCGTAAGCCGCTCGCTCGCGGCTATGCTCATAAGCGGCGGGAATCCCGGAGGCTTGTACCTCGACACCTCGCTGGACATCAGGGTCTATGCCTTCGCAGCGCTCATCGCGGCCGCCGCGGCTTTGCTCATCGGGCTTCTCCCGGCGCTGCAGGCCACGTCGGGAAATCTCAGCGATCATATCAAGGAGGGCCAGCACGCGGCGCAGGCGCATGAGCGGCGGAGGATTCTCCCGCGAGCCATGCTGGCGGCAGAAGTCGGGTTGGCGCTGATGCTGGTAGTCGGCGCAGGCCTGCTGGCCACAAGCCTCGTCCGGCTGTACGAGTCGGGAGCGGGTTTCGACCCGCGCGGCTTAGTGAACATCGCCTTCAATATGGACAAGCAACCCCTGCAAGGGGCCGCGCTGATACGTCTCTACCAGCAACTGGGCGAAGGCCTGAGCCATCAGCCCGGAGTGAAGAGCTCCAGCTTTGCACTCATGATCCCGCTGACCGGAAACGGATGGGATAACGGCTATCGGGTGCCCGGCGGCAGGTCCCACGACCTCGATATGAACGCCGTATCTCCCGGATACTTTCAGACTATGCGCATCCCTTTGCTGGAAGGGCGTGACTTTCAATGGAGGGACGTATCGGCGACCGGGTCGAAGAAGATCATTCTCAACCAGGCAGCCGCGAAGCTGCTCTTTCCGGGGCGGAATGCAGGAGGGCAGAGCATTCAACGGGAAGTGAAGAAGGCGACATATGAGTCCTATGAAGTAATCGGCGTGGTGGGGGATGTGAAGTACTACGACCTGCAATCTCCCGCGCCCGCTGCGGTGTATCTCGCTCCTTCGGAGAACGACAGCAGCATGCACTCCTACACGGCGGTGTTGCGAGTCGACGGACCTGCGGGCCCACTGGCCGCCGCCGCCCGATCTCTTGCTGCGAGGCTAGCGCCTGACATTCCTCCGCCGGTGATGACGACCATGAACAGCGTCATCGACGATTCCATCAGCAGTGCGCGCCTGATGGCCCTGCTCTCCATCTACTTCGCTGCCTGCGCGCTGCTGGTCACTGGAATCGGTCTCTACGGGACGCTGGCCTATGCCACCGCCCGCCGCACCAGTGAGATCGGCATCCGCATGGCGCTCGGCGCAGATCGCGCTCGCGTGGTGGGCATGGTTTTTCGTGAGAATGCTGTGATCGCATTCACCGGCGCACTCGCCGGACTCATCGCAGCGCTGCTGGCCGCGCGCGCTCTTGCCAGTTTTCTCTATGGCACGTCCACGCGCGATCCTCTGGTCCTGGCTGCTTCGGTGCTGGCACTGGGAGCGGTTGCCAGCGCGGCTTCTCTCCTGCCGGCGCTGCGGGCGGCGCGCATCGAGCCCATGGCGGCCATTCGCTGCGAATGAGCGCCGATGCTTAGTCCAAAGCCCGGCGCATGAAGAGCATTCCCATCGTCGCGCTTTCATGAAAGGGCGGACATTCCACGAATCCCAGCTGCAGGTACATCCGGTAGGCGGGCGCCATGGTCTCCGGAACGGTATCGAGACAGACTGAGGTGAAGCCGGCGGCGCGGGCACGCTCGAAGAGTTCCACGGTCAGCCGCTCGCCTAAATGCAATCCGCGAAACGCGGGTCGAACCCAGAGCCGCTTCATCTCGCAGGCTCCAGGGACTGTGGACAGAGCCCGATAGGTGACGCAGCCGGCAGCAGCGCCGTTCACCCACGCCAGCAGGAATGCTCCGCCCAAGGCTGCATAGCTGCCGGGAAGGCCCCGTGCCTCGTCCTCCAGTTTGCCGAAGCAGAAGCGCGCCGGACCCTCCGCGGAGAGTACGAAGCGGCCGTATTCGAGCAGCAAGTCGCGCGCGGCGTCAACGGATGCCGAGCTCGAGGTTTCATCCAACACCTCGATGCGCAGAACAGGTGTATCCACAGACTGTTGTGGGGCAGCCACTGGCAGATGTCCTCAGGTTTTCGATCCACACGACTTCAGTGAGCCGATTCTCCGCTACTTCTACGCTTCAATCGGCTCTACATAAATCATCTCATTCGTGGCCCGGAAGCCGACGTTCTCGTACACCGGCCTGCCTTTCTCGGTCGCATGCAGCGCGATCACCCGGATTTTTCTCCGCCGCGCCTCTGCCATGGCGAACTCGAGCAGCTGGCTGGCGAGCTTCCTGCGCCGGAACTCGGGTTCGACATACACATTCAGCAGATATCCGCGCTGCGTGGAGCGCGGATCGAACGGGTGCGGAGGCCAATCGAGGAGCAGCAGGCCGACGCCGGCCACCGCGCGTTCGCCCTCCAGCGCGAACCAGCCGAAGTATTTCTCTTCGCGGATCATCTTCGCGACCCAGCGCTCAAAGTGGCTTGCCATCTCGTTGAGAACCCGCTCGTCTGCGATCCTTGCGTCGGCAAACATATTGCGCCGATGGTGTGTGATCAGCTTCGCGTCCTCGTCGGTGGCAACCCTTGTCTCCAGCATGTCGAAAAGTATAGCTACCATAGAAGGCGATGCCGGAAGCGCAATCAACATTAGCCCCGACCATGGACCGTCAGCATCTGCGCCCGGGCATGCGCCTCGCCGTGGCGGTTTCCGGGGGCGCCGATTCCGTCGCCCTGCTGCGCGCTCTTCTGCTCGCAGCTTCCGAGATCGGCCTCGTGCTCTCGGTGGCTCACGTGCATCACGGCATCCGCGCGGCCGATGCCGATGCCGACGCCGAATTCGTCGCCGCGCTGGCAGCCGAACAAGGCGTCGCCTTCCATCGCCGCGACGTCGACACGCCGACAGCCGCCAAGGCTAACCGGGAAACTATCGAGGAAGCGGCGCGCAACCTGCGCTATCAGTGGTTCCGAGAGCTGCTGGCCTCGGGACAAGCGGATGCGGTCGCCACGGCGCACACTCTCGACGATCAGGCGGAGACGGTCTTGCACAAGTTGCTCCGTGGAGCGTGGACTGAAGGCCTGAGCGGTATCCATCCGAAAATCATTGAGACGAAGGGAGCGATCCTGCGGCCGTTCCTCGGCGTCCGCCGCGCGGAGATCGAGAGCTGGCTGCGCAGCCTCGGCCAAAGCTGGTGTGAAGATGTAACCAACGCCGACACGGCCTTCACCCGCAACCGCCTGCGCCACGAGCTGCTTCCGGTGCTGGCCAGCTATAATCCGCAGATTTATTCGCAACTGGCCAATCTGGCCGCGATCGCCCGCGATGAGGATGCGTACTGGCAAAGCGAGCTGGCTCGCATCCTGCCGCCGCTGCTGCTTCCCGGCAAGCCGGTCCGCGGCGGCGGGCGCGCAGCCTCGACCGATCCCGGGGAGGCCAGCGTGGCCTTCGAAGTCGAACGCCTGCCGTCATCGCCTGCCGTGCGGCGCCGGATTCTTCGCGCCGCTGCCCGCCAGCTCGGAACGGCGCTCAATTTCGACCAGACCGAGCGCCTGCTCGCCATGTGCGGTCCGAATCCCACGCGCCGTCAGACGCTTACGGCAGATTTGCACGCCGAACGATCTCCCCGCGAACTTCGTCTCGTCCGTAGAACCGGCAGCCGGACTGATCCGGGCACGAAGGGGAAATGATGGGCGCCGATTTGGCAAACTCCTGTAAACTCACGCGGCCAAACCTCGTCTATTCCTGTGCATGGGACACATGGCATCCACGGAACTGCCGAGTCTGGCCCCGGAAAAGCTGGCGCAGGAGCAGTCGGTGTTGCAGCTAGCCGACTTCGACGAGGTTGTCCGGCTTTACCGGCCGCGCATCTTCCGCTTTCTAATGTCGTCGCTGGGTGACCGCGATGTTGCCGAGTCGCTGACCCAGGACTGCTTCCTGAAGGCTTATAACGCGCGGCACCAGTTTCGCGGCGAGTCGAGCCTGAGCACCTGGCTGACCCGGATTGCCCTGAATTTGGTGCGGGATCATCTGCGCAGCCGCCGCATCCGCTTCTGGCAGAAAACGCGCGACACGGCGCTCGATCTGGTCGACATCAGCGACTGGATTCCTGACGGAGGGATCTCCCCGGAGGCCACCTGCCTGCAGCAGGAGCGGGTGAAAGAGCTCTGGGCGGCAGTGGATAAGCTTTCGCGGCAGCAGCGCACGGTGTTTCTCCTGCGCTTTGTCGAAGAGATGGAACTGGCAGAGATTGCGGAGACTACGGGTATGAACACCAGCACCGTGAAGTCTCATTTGTACCGCGCCTTGCGGGTTGTCCGCGAGCGCGTTGGAAAGGAGTAACTATGAATGCGAGCTTGAAATCGAGCTTCCAAACCGTACAGGATCCTTCGCTTGAACCCACCGGCGAGATCGCAGCTTCGATCGAACTCTTCCGCGCGGCGATGCACGCCATCGCGGAGCGCGAAACCTCCCGTCCGTTGGCCGGCGACTGGCTGCTGCCTGCGCGCCGCCGTCGTCGCCGGGCGCAGGGGAGAATGGTTCTGGCGTGGGCCTGCGCCGCGGCTCTGTGTTTTGCCGTGGTGCCGCATTCCAGCCACGCACCTGTAACGGCGCGGAGCAAGGTTACCAACACTCTGCCCGAGCCACCGCACAGCGCTATTTCGGACACAGCTTTGCTGGAACAGGTCGACAACGAGATCGCGGAACCTGTCCCTTCTTCACTTGCACCACTGACAGAGCTTGATAGCTGGAACTCAACCACATCCGCTACTGAATCCTCGCTCACACAAACGGAGAAAAAGAATGTTACTCAATAAGAAAAAGGGTCCGGCCCTGCTGCTCTCTCTCGCTTCACTTCTTTGCCTGGCTTCCGGCATGTCTTTGCACGCGCAGGATTGGCGCGGTGGGGACAAGGGTGGTCCGGGCGGCGGCGGCCCCGGAGCGCCGCCGATGGAGCGGGCCTTCCACGGCATGGAGCACGGACGCTGGTGGGACAATCCGCGCGTTTCACAGCAACTCGGCCTCACCGACGACCAGAAGAAGAAGATGGATGACATCTTCCAGGAGCACCTGCTTCAGCTCATTGATCTGAACGCCGCGCTGGAGAAGCAGGAGGCCATCATGCGGCCGCTCGTGAGCGCCGATCAGCCCGATGAAACCAAGATCCTCAACCAGATCGACGTCATTGCCCAGGCCCGAGCCAACCTTGAAAAGAATCGGGCGCGCATGCTCTTCGGGATCCGTCAGGTGCTCACCCCCGACCAGTGGAAGAAGGTTCAGGCATTCGTTCGCCAGGGACCGCCGGGCATGGATCGTGGACGTGACGGCCGGGACGGACGTGGTCCAGGCTGGGGTCCGCGCAAAGGTGGACCGGACGGCGGGGGAATGCCGAAAGGCCAGCAGCCTCCTCCGGCAAACGGCGCGCCTGCACCGCCCAGCGAGTAATCTAGCTGCACCGCAATAAAAAGGCCCGCTTCGATATGAAGCGGGCCTTTCTTCGTGCCGAAAAAGCGTGCTGCTGTGATTCGCTGAAAATGATCCCTCCGGCCAGACTGGCTCAACGAAGTCTGGCGGACATAGCATCTTAATCAGCAGGAGTTCTCCAATGCTGTCGCGTCGTTCCTTTTTGCAGTCTGCAGGGCTAACGGTTGCCGCTGCCTGTTGCTCCCCTTCCTCCTTCGCCGGTCTACCCGAGCGTGATGAATCCAGGACGGTTCTGCACCCTTTCGACTACGGAGATGTCGAGCTGGGTCCGGGATCGGCACGCACGCAGTTCGAGCAGACTCAATCCGTTCTGCTTGGGCTAAATGACGACAGCCTGCTGAAGCCCTGGCGGCTGCGAGCCGGCCTGCCCGCTCCCGGGCCTGACATGGGCGGCTGGTATGACGAGGTCTCCGTGCTGGATAAGACGCCCAGCGGCGGCCACGGCTTCGCCCCCGCCCACAGCTTTGGGCAGTGGATCTCCGCTCTCTCCCGCGGCTACGCCGCCGATCGCGACCCGCAGGCGCGCGCCAAGGTCGAGCGCCTGCTTGCTCTCTATCAGCCGGCCATCTCCGGTCGCTTCTACCAGCATTTCCGCTTCCCGGCTTACGACTACGACAAGGTGGTTTGCGGCCTCATCGACGCGCACCAGTTCGCCGGCCAGGCGAATGCTTTTCAGCTTCTGGATCAGACCACGGACGCTGCGCAGCCCCATCTGCCGCCCCGCGCTCTTGACCGCGATGAGCCGCAGCGCAAATGGCGTGCCTCGGTGGGCGATCCGACCAGCAACGACTACTGCTGGGATGAGTCCTACACCATGCCGGAAAATCTCTACCTTGCCTGGCAGCGCGGTGCGGGCGAGCGCTATCGTGCGATGGCTAGCCGCTATCTGCTCGACGAGACGTATTTCGATCCGCTCTCGGAGGGCAAGAACGTCCTCCCGAATCACCATGCGTACAGCTTCTGCAACGCGCTCAGCTCGGCCATGGAGTGTTATCTCGCCACGGGCAGTGAGAAGCATCTGGCCGCGGGAAAGAATGCCTTCGACATGATCACGGCGACGCAGAGTTTTGCCACGGGCGGATGGGGGCCGAACGAAAGCTTTGTCGTGCCGGAAACAGGAGCGCTGCATGCAAGTCTCGAAAGCACTCATCGGGGCTTCGAAACTCCGTGTGGCAGCTACGCCCACTTCAAGCTGACGCGCTACCTGCTGCAGGTGACCGGCGATGGCCGCTACGGCGACAGCATGGAGCGAGTCTTTTTCAATACCGTCCTCGGAGCGAAGCGGCTGGAGCCGGATGGCAGCGCCTTCTATTACTCCGACTACAATTTCGACGCGAAGAAGGTGTATTTCCCCGATAAATGGCCCTGCTGCTCGGGCACGCTTCCGCAGGTTGCGGCCGACTATCACATCCTGACCTACTTTCACGATGGATCGGGAGGGGTATTGGTCAATCTCTACCACCCCTCCACACTGCGCTGGACCGCGCATAACGGCGCGCAGATGACGCTGGCGCAATCCGGGAGCTATCCGCACGATGGCGACATTGCTTTCCGCCTGACCGCGTCTCGTCCCGCAGAGTTTGCGCTGCGCCTTCGCGTTCCCGCATGGGCAGCGGGCGGTGCGCGCATCGCAGTGAACGGCGCTCCAGTGAATGCTCCGGTCAAGGCTGGCTTTGCTGCTGTCAGCCGCGCCTGGAAAGACGGCGACCGCATCGAAATGACGCTGCCGATGCCGCTGCGGCTGGAGCCCATCGACGCCCAGCATCCGGAGACAGTCGCGCTTCTTCGCGGTCCCCTGGTGTTGTTCGCGGCCAGCGACCAGACTCCGAAGGTGACGCGCCAGCAATTGTTGCGGCTAAGCGAGGCTGCGGACGGTTGGCAGGTCAACTCCGCGGCCGGCGCGGTGCGCATGATTCCATTCACCGGGATAACAGGAGAGCGCTACACAACCTATCTGAAGGTGGGCTGAGATTTATCTGACTTGCCTGCTTAACGGATGATCTTCATCGCCGCCCGGAAGAGCGCGTCGAAGTCCTGACCCAGCGCCTTGTCCTTCTCGACTGCGGCTTCAATCGCCTTTTGTGCGGCCGGTCGCTGATAACCCAGGTTAACCAGGGCTGAGAGCACGTCCTCGCCGGCCGGACCGGCGGAGACGACCGCAACCGGGGCGACGGCCATGTCTTCGAGCTTGTCTTTCAGTTCCACCACCAGGCGCTCGGCCAGCTTTTTCCCCACGCCGGGGATGCGGGTGAGGGTGGCATGGTCCTGCCCGCGGATCGCGGTCACCGTACTTTCCGGATTGAGGCCGCTGAGGATGGTCACCGCAAGCTTTGGTCCCACTCCGGAGACGGTGATGAGCCGCTCGAAGAGCCGCTTCTCCTTAAGATCGAGAAAGCCGTAGAGCGCGAGGATATCCTCGCGAACCTGGGTGTGAATGTGGAGCGAAACTTCCGCGCCCTCCGCGGGCAGCGAGGTGAAGGTAGGAATGCTGATGACAACGTCATAGCCGACGCCTCCGGCTTCGACGATGGCCTGTCCTGGTTGTTTTGAAAAAAGGCGTCCCCGCAGGTGCGCGATCATTCCGCGATTCTATACGGGTCGTCAACATCGAATGCAGACACCTGCGGCGTAATGGCTGTCCGCCGGTTTCCAGGTGGATTTGGATCGCGCAGTGTATGTTAGCCGTATGATTTTTTTCGAATCCGCTGATGCCGCTCCGTCAAGTGCCCATGGTCACGACGCTAACCGCGCTCGGAAATCCGCGCCGCAGTTCATTGCTGCTATGGGTGTGCTTTGTCTCTTTGCCTGCTCCTGCCTGCCGGCGCTCGCGCAGACAGAGAAGCCTGCCGCAGAAAAGCCGCCGGCCGCCGAGAAGCCGCCCGCCGATAACAAATCGGCGCTGCCTCCGCTGCCACCAGATGCGCATGTGCAGCAGAGCATAGAGCTCGACGGCAAGACGCTGCACTACACGGTGACGGTCGGCACGCTGCCGGTCCGCGACAAGGAAGGCAAGGTCAGCGGCGAGGTGGTGTACACCGCCTACACCGTCGACGGTTCCAACCGCCCGGTGACGTTCGCTCTCAACGGCGGTCCCGGCGCGTCCTCGGTCTATCTGAATTTCGGAGCCATTGGACCCAAGCATCTGAATGTCGGCAACGAAGGCGATAGTCCCTCCGATCCGCCGACGCTGACCGACAATCCCGGCACCTGGCTTGACTTCACCGACCTGGTCTTCATCGATCCGATTGGCACCGGCTTCAGCCGCTCCCTGGTCTCCGATGCCGAAACTAAGAAGCAGTTCTACACCACCGTGCCGGACATCGAATATCTGTCGCGCGTGATCTACGACTGGCTGGTTAAGAACGACCGCATGGAGTCGCGCAAGTACCTGGTTGGCGAGAGCTACGGCGGTTTCCGCGGACCGCGCATTACCTATTACCTGCAGTCGCAGCTCGGCGTCGCCCTCAATGGCGTCACGCTGGTCTCGCCCTACCTCAACCCCACGCTTGAGGATGATGGCGACCTTTCGCCCATCCCGTGGATGGTGACGCTGCCCTCGATCACGGCTGCCCATCTGGAGAGAGAACACAAGCTGACGCCGGAGGCGATGCAGGGAGTGATCTCTTACACCCTCGGCGATTACGCAGAGGCGCTGATCAAGGGCCACACCGACCCCGCCGCAACGCAGGCCATGATCGCCAAGGTCACGGAGATGACCGGTCTCGATCCGGAGTTCGTGAAGCGTTCGGGCGGACGGCTCGAAACCGGTGCATATCTCCGCGAAGTCTTTCGCGAGGAGGGCAAAGTCGGCTCCGTGTACGACTCGAACGTGACCTCTTTCGATCCCTTCCCGTATTCGGCACAGCGCCGTGTGAACGATCCGATTCTCGCCGCGATCATCGCTCCCACCACCATGGCCATGGTCGACTTTGTGACCCACACGGTGGGCTGGAAGATCGATGCCCGCTACAACGCGCTCTCCTATGATGTGGGGCGAAACTGGGACGGCGGAGACGAGGAACGCAAGGGTTCTGTGCCGCAACTACGGCAGGCAGTGGCAGCCGACCCCAAGCTGCGTGTGCTCATCGTCCACGGATGGAACGATCTCTCCTGCCCCTTCATGGGCTCGCTGCTCACGGTGAACCAGATGCCGGTGATGGGCGACCCGACACGGGTAGCGGTGCATGAGTTTCCGGGAGGACACATGTTCTACACCCGGGAGGCCGGGCGCGTCGCACTGCGCAAGGATGTGGAGGAGATGTACAGCCGCCACTAGAGACAGGGCGTAGGGGATAGGGCGTAGAGGATCTCGAGCAAAATCATGGCACTGTCGTTTGCCGTCATTCTGACGACCAACGGGAGTAGAGAACCTCAGCGACGCATTCACTCCGGCGTCGCTGAGGTTCTTCGCTGCGCTCAGAATGACGGAGCCTTACGACACGGATGATTTTGCGTTAGCTCCGCCGGCGGTAGCGAATCTCGAATTCGTAGCCTGAGTTCGGCGGGAACAGCCCGGCGACGTGCCGCAGCCGCTCCGCCAGAGCGGGCGCAGCAAGCAGTGGATACTCGCGCTCGCGCAGCTCGGTGTAATCGAAGTCGATGGTCAACGAGAGCATGTAGATGGCGACGGCATCGGAGAACGCCGACTCGAAGTAGCTGGACTTGGCCTTCTCATCCACCTGTTCGCCGCTGTGCTTGCTCTGCTCGCGATCGAGCGCGCGGCGGCGGCTCTCCCACGCATCCTGGCTGGTTTCGCCGCGAACATCGGCCTTGGCCTGCGACCAGACCAGGTCGGAGAAGCTGGCGGGTACGCCAACCGCCTCGACGAAGTGATGGCCGACGTTGATGAAGTATTCGAAGGCCAGCGCAAAGCGGTCCTGCATCAGCCGCGTTGAGATGAAGATGCATTCCGAGGAGCCGAAGCGGAAGTTGCGATGGCAGATGGCGCGATCGCCAAGATCGACGCTGTAGCCTGGCGCGATGGTCGTCTCGTCCTGCTCACCCAGGGTGAGCGGAACAAAGTAGTAAGCACGGCGGGTAAGCGCGTTGGCCACCGTAGACGGAACCGCCTGCACGATGCGCTCCAGCTCCTCCGGCGCGATCTGGGTGTCTCCATAGCTTGCATAACACACGCCATTCGGAGTCTGCTGCACGCGCGCCTCCTGCGCCACTTGCGCGGCGGGGAGGAGCGGGATCTGAGCGACTTCAACCATAAACTTGTATTCTAGCTGAGGTGCGCTGCAACTTTGCGGCGCGAGGTAAAGGTTTATGTCCGCACGCGAATTGAGTTCCGCTCCCAGCCTGCCTTCTGCGCCCCGTTCGGGCAGGGTCCTTGGAGTTCCCCTGGGCGATCTCGGCCTGTTTTCCAGCCTGCTGATCGCCTTCGCCTTCGGCTTCCTGGTCTTCTTCGCAACCTGCTTTGTCGCCATCTTCAGCCTGCTCTTCTATAACCAGGCTGGGCATCATGCCCTAGACATGGCGGACAGCTATCGCTATGTCGCTTTTCCTGCGGGCTTGACCGCGTTGGCGATCGCGCTGGTTGTCCTGCTCGGATTCTGGGTGCGCCGCAAGATCTCCGGACGCTAAGAGCATGGGCCTGGTCACCATCGAGCGTGGGGAGCTGGCCAATGGCAGGCCTCAGTCAGACGAACAGGCGAGAGCCTGGTGCGCTCAACTGGAAGCGGGAGATATCCTCTACTTTCCCCAGACGCCGATCGCGATTCCCCCGAGCGACATCGAGTTTCTGCTCGGCCAGCAGCAGACCGACAGCTCCCTGCACAAGAACATCGCCTACAAGCCCAATTTAGACAAGCTCAGCGGCGTGGACACCAAGACTGCGGATGCAAAAGCCGTCGCGCGTCTGCAATCCGTTATGCGCAGCTACTCGCGCTCCGTCACCGAATTCCTGAGCGGTTTTCTCGCCCCTTACCACGCGAACTGGCAGTTGGATTACGCCAGCTTTCGCCCCCAGGAAGAAGAGGGCCGCGACCTGGCGCTGCGCAAGCGCAACGACCTGTTACACACAGATGCGTTTCCTACCCGTCCGACTTATGGCTCGCGCATTCTGCGCTTCTTTAACAACATTCATCCCGCTCGTACCCGCGATTGGGTTGTGGGCGACCCTTTTGCGCAAGTGGTGAAGCAGTTTGCACCGCAACAGATCGCGCCGTACCCCGAAACCGCAGTGAATAAAATCGGCAAGTCGCTGGGCCGGGCGGTAGGGCTGGGCGCGGCTATCCCATCCATCAAGCGCTCGCCGTATGACGACTTCATGATGCGCTTCCACAACTTCCTGAAGGAAAATGCGCGCTTTCAGGCGGAGTGCGCGAAGCATCCCTGGAAGTTTCCGTCCGGATCAAGCTGGATGGTTTATACCGACACCGTTCCCCACGCCGTCCTTGCCGGACAGTACGCGCTCGAGCAGACGTTCCTGGTGAAGCCGGAGGCGCTGGTCGCTCCCGAGCATTCGCCGCTGAAGGTGCTGGAGCAGATTGCCGGAGCCCCTTTGATCTAGCGGCGAGCCGATGTGATTCGTCTGGCAGCGGAGAAATCATGAATGCTGGGGAAGGTTACAGTCCCACGTCACAAAAGCGAGACGTGGGGCACTCACCCACTAGCGACTGAACGCTGCAGCCGGAATATCTGAAAGTGGAATGCCCGGTCCCTGCCACTTCAATGCAAAATTGTTCTCGCCGAGCGTGTGGCTCATCGAAACCCGAATCGCGTGGCGGCCGGCGCGGAGGCCCACGCTGGCGGTCGTGAGCTGCACCGCGTTGCCCGCCGATCCGCAGACCTGCGCGAAGGGCTTCGGGCTGATCGCGACGGGTGCGCCGTCAAGGTCCAGCCGAGCTTGGTCGCGAGCCAGGATGGTGAAGGTGTAGCCGCCATCCGCGGGGATGTTGAGGTAGCCATCGAAGACCAGCGCATAGTTCTCGTCGCGGCTGCGCGCCGAGATATCCACGCCGGTCACAACGCCGGTGCGCAGCGGCATGAGCTTGCCGAGACTCGCAAGGGAGATATCCGGAGCCTCGTAGTAGCGGAACTTCAGCCCTGAGGTAGTTCCCGCATGCGGATCGGCGTCGCGAAAGTTGGATGCGACCACCACAGGTTCGTACAGCCAGTCTTCGTTGCCGCGGTCGTCGGTGATCTTCAGCGTTACGCGGAAGCGGCCTGAGCGGTCCCAAAGAGTGCCGTCGGCGTCGGGAAATTTGTGATGGACCTTGCGACCCGATGCAGTTTTTCCGTCGCCGAAGAACCACTGGTAGGACTGTATGTGCGCGCCGGGGCCGGCGGCGGATGCGGAGGCATCGAACTTAACCTTGTCGCCGGGATGAATCGCACCTTTGGAAGAAACGAAAGCCGCGCGCGGTCCGGACGCACGATAGCTTGGCTCAGTTGCGCCGCCCGTCACGCGGAGCGGGATCTCGCCATCGGCGGCCACGATCCGGTCCGCAATGCGCACGTGATCGAAGCTGACTCCGCTCACCTGGCCCAGCAGTGTCGAGCCTTCGAGCGAAGGCGCGTCGAGCGCCCAAATGTCCTTGAAGACGACGTCATGAATGGCCGGGTTTGGCTGCCGCAGCTGCACCAGCGAATACCAGTCGTCGAGCCGGATGTTCTCGAAGCGATACCCTGAACTGCTTCCGGTGCTGGTCCCATCCTCCCAGAATTCAAGCAGCGCAAAGGGAATGCCGCATGCACCGATGCCGGCGTGGATTACATCAGAGTCGCGCATGACAAAATTGCTGCTGTTGAAGACCTTGTCAGGCCAGCCCGCGCGCACCACATTCGAGATGCTGGTCGAGAGCACGCTGTTCTCGATGGTGATATTCGAGACCTCGTGACCAGGCCGGATCATCTCGTCGTGATCGTAGCCGTCCCAGTTGCCCTGCATGGCGAAGATGTCATCGGCGGCGCGGATGAAGCTGTCGCGAACCACGGTATCTCCTCCGCCGAGCCAGTCCATGCCATCCTGATTGGCGTTCGCCGCATCGCCGCCGATCACCTTCACATTGTCGAAGGTGATGAAGCGCGAGTCTTTCATCTGGATCATCCAGGTGCGACTCCGCACCACGCAGGTAATGCCGCTGATCGAGATGTTGCGCGCGTTGTTCATCACGATGGCATGCCAGTCGGGCAGGTGTTTCCAGCCGGTATCGGTGTCCGGGTCCTGCGGCCCGTCGTAGACGATCACACCGCGGCCGAAGACCTTCACATTCTGCACGCCCCACAGATTGAGGCTGCCTAGAATCACCGCGCCGGGCGCGAGATAAATGGTGTCTCCGCTGCGGGCGTCGATGCTGGCGTTGTAAACGCCCGGCCCGTAGTAGCGAATGCCTCGCGTGCCCGGTTTCGGCGGATGATCTTCCGGAGGATTGGCGAAGAGAAACAGCATCTCCGCACCCGCCAGATGATCGCCAGGACGGGTGATGGAGAGCTTGGCCGGATGATCGAGGGTAAAGCTGATAGTGCGCCCGCTGAGCACGGGGCGGATGTTTTCACTCCACGGCTGTACTTCCACGCCTCTGGACCAATAGTCGTCGCTGGGAGCAGTGATCGCGATCTTCGCTTTACCCTTGAGGTCGAAATTCAGAAAGTAGTAATTGGCCGCCGCATGAGCGAACGATGCAGGCTTGCCGTCGATGGTAACCACGAATCGATCGGAGCGGATCACGTCGGGGACGGGAGCGATCGTGGCTTTTGCGAGTGCATATGCTGTGAGCAGATTCGCGCACAGAAAGAGCGCCAACGATCGCATAAGAGTTTATAGCAAACCTCTATTGCACGGCAGAAAAGCCGGGACGGCCCTGGCGAATGCGCTCAGAAAAGTTCGGATCATGATCCGCCGCCCGCGCGGGCGGGTTGATATAGGCGCGCCGCTTCAGCTGATCGAATGGCAGTCCGTCTCCCGCCAGATTGCCCCGCTTGTACTCCATCTCGTCGCCTTTGCCGTTGAGCAGTACCGCCAGATTAAAGGGCTGGTTCCGCATGCTCTCGAGATAAAAGATCTGCGTCGTGCAATTGCGGGTGAGAGCGTTGTACCACTCCGGCCGGTCATGCAGCTGGTTGGCGAGACCGATGTAATCGAGAAAGAGAGAACGAGCGAAGGGCAGTGTCGCTGTGGTGTGGAAGAGATAGAGGTTCTCATCGGTGCGGTAATTGGCCCGGAGCCGCACCACGTCGCGTTCGTCGCTTATGACGGAGATCAGCGTGTACTGGCGGAAGAAGCCGCGAATCGCGGAGTAGCTCTGTCCTACCTGCTTGCGAGCTTCCAGAGAAAAAGCAACACGATTGCCGCCGCCGAAGTCGAAGCTCAGGATGGTGTGGGCAATCCACGGCGAGCCCCAATAGTCGAGAAAGAGATCGAGCCCGCGAAGGTTGTTAAGGTCCACCTGGCGGGTCTGCCATTCGCAGGTGTAGTCGAATTCCGCGCGGTAGTCGCAGGAGCGGAAGTTGTGGATCGCGACTTGCGAGCCGTTGACCTCAGCCCAGGCGGTGCGAGAGACATCCGGTTGCCAGTTCTCATGGTTTGACGGTTTCAGCAGGAGCCACCAGGTAAGCACCACCAGAAAGCAACCAAGGATTCCGGTGACACGAGACCAAAACCGCTTGAAGAAAACAATCGTCGCGCCACTTGCGAAAAGATAGGCGGCAGCATAGGGGATTTTCAGCCACGCGATTCGAATATCGAAGCATAGAGCGGCCGCAGCCCAGGCGGCGAGCAGGAGTAGTATCGCCGATATCGCGGCGATTCCTGTAGTGCGAAGCAGTCTTGCCGAAGGGGATCGAGATCCTGAGTTTGCCATGCAGCCTGGGGAACATACGAGGTTGCCCGATGGTATCGCGGAATCGAAGTGCGAGAAAACTGATCGGCGTCGACCGTGCGTGGCTATGTGCCCGATTTGTCTCGGGGCGGTGAAACATTTTTTCGAGCCTCTTCGTCATAGGGCCGTAGCTGGCCCAGCAGTTTGTTATTCTTCGCACTTCAGCATTCCCGGTAGTTTCTGTCCCCATTTGTATTTTTTCAGGAGGAACCAGTCGCATGCCGACTCTTTGCCGTCGCACCCTGTTGCTTCTGCTGATCGCCACCGTCCCGGCCTTTGCCCCTGCTTTTGGAGCCGACAAGAGCAAGACGAAGGCGGAGGCAGACGTCCCCGCGTGGGAGCAGCCGCAGCCCGCGGTTGAAAACATCGATTACACCATGTACGCGCGCATTCGCGAAGAAGGTCTGCAGCACTCGCATGTTATGGAGTATGGCTCGGCGCTGGCCGATGACATCGGTCCGCGCCTCACCGGCTCGCCCAACATGGCCAAGGCTAATGCCTGGACGCGCGATCAGCTTACGGCCATGGGCTGCGTGAACGCCCACCTCGACGACTGGGGCGAATTCGGTATGGGCTGGCAGCAACTCAACACCTGGGTGCGCATGACCTCGCCCGACTCTGCCGTCTTCATTGCCCAGGCGACACCCTGGTCGCCGAGCACGAATGGACCGGTGAGCGGCGAAGCGGTCTACGTGAACATCCAGGACGAGAAGGATTTCGATCAATACAAGGGCAAGCTCGCCGGTAAGATCGTCCTCCTTGGGGAGATGCGCGAAGTTCCGCCGGTGGACAAGGCGCTCTTCGAGCGCTACTCGGAGAAGGAACTCGAGGACATCGCCGAATATCCCACCGGGGACGCGCGCGGCGCAGCCGATTACCAGACGCGGCTCAAGGCCTATATCGCGCGCTCCCGCATGTCCGACAAGATCGCGACGTTCCTGGCCGACGAGAAGGCTGCGGCGGTCATTCGTCCCAGCCGGGATGCCCGCGATGGCGGTGGTTCGGGAGGGACCATCTTCGACGACAACGGCGCTGCCCTGGGCCGCATGCCCTATAAGCGCGAGACCGCGGTCAAGGTTCCCGTGGTGGTGATGGCGATCGAGAGCTATGGCCGCGTCTATCGCCTGCTGCAGGCGCATGTGCCGGTCACCATCGAGATGGATGTCGAAACCAAGTTTACCGGCGACCACGAGCACGGCTATGACACCATCGCCGAGATTCCCGGAACCGATCCTGAGCTGAAAGACCAGGTCGTGATGGTGGGCGGACATCTCGATAGCTGGATCGCCGGAACCGGCGCAACCGACAACGGCGCGGGCACCATCGTTGCCATGGAAGTGATGCGCATCCTCAAGGCGCTCGACGTGCATCCGCGCCGCACCATTCGCATTGCCCTGTGGAGCGGCGAGGAGGAGGGTCTCTTCGGTTCACGCGGCTATGTGAAGGAACACTTCGGCTATGCGGCTCCGCTCACCACTCCCGAGCAGATGGCGCTGCCTGAGTTTCTGCGCGCCACGGGTCCGCTTGAGCTGAAGCCGGACCAGAAGCTGATCTCCGGCTATTTCAACCTCGATAATGGCTCAGGCAAGATACGCGGCATCTATCTGCAGGAGAACGCTGCCGTTCTGCCGATCTTCACGCAATGGATGGCGCCGCTCAAGGACCTCGGCGTGACCACCATCACCATGCGCAACACAGGCGGAACAGACCATCTTTCGTTCGACGCGGTGGGCATTCCGGGATTTCAGTTCATCCAGGACCCGCTGGATTACGAGACCCGCACCCACCACTCCAACCAGGATGTCTTCGAGCGATTGCAGCCGGGTGACCTGAAACAGGCCGCGGTGGTCGAGGCCATCTTCGTCTATAACGCCGCAATGCGCGACCAGATGCTGCCCCGCAAGCCGCTGCCGCACCCCGAGCTTCGCCAGCAGCAGACAAAGCCGCTGCCCGCAGTCTTCCCCGGCGCGGTCGAGCCATCGGGCATGTAGACAAGCGGAAACAGGAATGGCGGGCGAAGGATCGCCCGCCATTTTCCGGCTACGTTTCGATCAGCGAAATTCAGTTTCCATCCAGTGTCTTCGTCAGGATGCCCAGAAAAGCCTCCATGCTTGGCGACATCCACCTATCCTTGTGCCAGAGAATGTGGGTGGCGATATCGAGACTTGGGCCATCCCAGCGGAGCGCTTTGAGTTTGAAGCTCTTGAGCTCCGATGCGACCACGATCTCCGGCAGGAGCCCGATGCCCATCCCCGCTGCGAGGCAATGCTTGATGGCCTCAACGCTGGAGAACTCCGTGGTACTTGCGGGCCGTACGCCCAGAAGCAACAGCAGATCGTCGAGCTTCTTGCGATAGGAGCAGCCCGATTCTGTCAGCAATAGGGTCTGGCCGGCGAGGTCTTCCGGGCGCACCTCCCTCTTGTTTGCCAGGGCATGATCGGGATCGGTGACCAGAAAAACGGCCTCCGTCCGCAGCCGCACCCACTTCAGGTGCTCGTGCGACACGTTGTCGGACATGCTGATGGCCATGTCGACCTTCCCTCGTTCGAGGGATTCGTAGAGCGGCTCATCCCACTGTGGGCGGAAGATGAGATCCACCTTGGGATACTGCTTGCGGAAGCGCTGCAGCACCTTCGGCAGGCGATAGGTCAGGACGCTCTCCGGCGCTCCGATGCGCAGCGGTCCGGCCGGTTCCAGGCCGAACTTCACCGCAAGCTGGCCCTGATCCATGGCGGCCAGGGCGCGATCGGCATAAGGCAGGAAGCGGTGCCCGGCCTCGGTGAGAACCACCTTCTTCGACAGCCGGTCGAAGAGCGGAATTCCGAGTTCTTCTTCCAGCGATTTGATCTGCGAAGTTACGTTCGACTGGACCGTATTCACCCGCTCCGCGGCGCGCGTGAAGTTCAGTTCTTCGGCCAGAACCGAAAAGATTTTGAGCTGCCGGACTTCCATTGGAGGCATCTCCCAAACAGATTGATGTCATTCTAGCAATCTATTGGACGAATGTAGAGGCCGAGGCCGAGACTTCGCATTATGAGGGTTTGCAAAAATCCGCATGCGGTCGGGTTCCTGGTTTTCGCGGTGCTGTTCTTCGGGCTGAATCCGCCAGCCGCATCCGCGGACGACGGCGCCGCGCACCCTCTGAAGCCGGCGGTCGTATTCTATTTTGACAATCCGGCCAGTGCGCAGGCGTGGCCTGCAATCATGGACGCGGTCCGCAGAGAAGCGGCGGGACGCGAATATTCGCTGCCTACGGATATTCAGCTCTTACCGGCCACCGACCTTCGCCCAGGCTCTGAATTCGGCAAAGTGATCGAGGTGCACCTGTTAGGACGATGCGATGTGGTAGAGCAGGCTTATCGCCCGCTCGCACGCGGACCTCTCGGCTGGGTGCTGCGCGTCGGCGGTGAAATACAGCCCTTCGTATACGTGGATTGCGAAAGGCTGGCGCAGTTTCTCGATCCGAAGACGCTGGGGATGAGCGATGCTCAGCGCAGTGATGCCATGGCCACCGCCATTGCTCGCATCACGGTGCACGAATGGCTGCATATCACGCTGCAGAATGCCGGCCATACAGCCCACGGAATCCGCCGGGCTGAGCTCTCGGCCAATGACCTCGTCACGTCCAGCTCCCCAGGTAGTTGAATTTCATTGAACTGGACCTGCTGCGCGAGCGTATTCTCCGCGCATGAAGAGCTCGAGTCTTGCTTGTTTCCTCGCCATATTTCTTCCGCTCAGTGGAGTTGCGCTGCATGCGCAGGCCGGCGCATCGTCCTCCGCCGGCACGCAGACTGCGTCGGCGGTTAAGACCGACGACCAGCCGGCCTTTACTGTCATTGGCATCTCGATTCACACCGACAGTGAAAAAGAGGCCAGCGGCGACGGAGAAATCCCCAAGCTATGGCAGCGAGTTATACAGCAAGGTCTATTAGAATCAATTCCTTCGCGCGGCGAAGGTGGCCCGGTCGCGGTGTACTCCGACTTTACGAAAGAGGGCGAGAAGTTCAGCTACACCTACACACTGGGCATGCGTGTAACCTCCGCGGATAAAATTCCAGACGGCTTCGTCGCCATCACCGTGCCGGCGGGCAAGTATGCGATCGTTCCGACGGACCAGGGCGCGTTGCCGGACGTGCTGCCGAAAGCGTGGCATCGCGTCTTCACCATGTCTCCCGCGGAACTTGGCGGCGAACGCGCATTCAAGATCGACTACGAGCAGTTTCCGGAAAACATGGACTGGCAGAATGCTCAAGTGGACATCCACCTGGGCCTGAAGTGACGTTCCCGAACCGGACGAATGTTCTCTAGTTGAGCCGCCAGAATGCCAGATTCAGGTAGCCCGCAAACGTGATCCAGGCCAGATACGGCACCAGCATCCACGCCGCGGCCGTGCTCATCTTCCGGAATGTAAGGATAGTGAGGAAGATCGCGATCCAGAGCGCCACGATGTCGATGAAGGCCGTGAGGATCTGATGGCGGCCAAAGAAGATCCAGGTCCAGAGAAAATTCAAGGCCAGCTGGACGCAAAAGAGCAGCAGGCCGCGCCGCCGGCAGGGGCTTTGCCGCGTCTTCCAGACGATCCACGCCGACACGGCCATCAGTGCATAGAGGGCAGTCCACACCGGCCCGAAGGCCTGGTTGGGCGGGTTGAGCGGCGGCTTGATCAGCCCCGCATACCACGTGTCAATGCTCCTCGCACTCAGGACGGAAGAGAGGGCGGCAACCGCGAAGCAGAGCAGCAGGCATCCCGCGAGCGCCAGCGCGGACCTCGGTCTGGCCTGCTGTTGCGTTGCCATCGTGCCTCCCCGGAAATCACCGGCCTAACCCATAGGATGCTAGCAGCATCGCGGCCCGGCGGCTCGACGCAAGACGCTCCAAAGAAATATCCTTAAGAGAACTCAATCTCTCCGGAAAAGTCAGAATCGATTCGACCTTATGAACGCAGTTCAAGATTCCATCCAGGTTCACCTCCCCGATGGCTCCGTAAAAGAATTCGCCGCGGGCGTAACGCCCTTTCAAGTCGCTGAAAGCATCTCGCCGCGTCTTGCGGCCGCATCGGTCGTGGCGCGCATCAAGCCATTGACGACTGAGGAACACGCGAATTCCCAATCGGACGGCTCTGCAAAGGCCGGTGGTTCCGATGCGGCGATGTATGCCTCCCGCGATCCCCAGGCAGAACGGCTGGTCGACCTGAGCACGCCGCTCAACGACAGCGTGAACCTGCAACTGCTCACCGAGAAGGATCCTGATGCGCTGCCGGTGGTCCGCCATTCGGCAGCGCACGTGCTTGCGACGGCCGTGCTGGAGCTGTTTCCCGAAACCAAGCTGGGACATGGTCCGGCAACCGAATCGGGCTTCTTCTACGATTTCTACCGGCCCACACCCTTCACCCCCGAAGACCTGAAGCTGATCGAGTCGAAGATGGCCGAGATCGTAGCGCGGGACGACAAGTTCGTTCGCGAGTTCGAGCCGCGCGAGGAGGGCCTGCGCCACTTCAAGGCCGACAACGACTTCATGAAAGTCCACTTCATCGAGCGTTTCACGCACGATGGAGAGGCCATCTCGCTCTATCGCAACGGCAAGTTCGTCGACTTCTGCCGCGGTCCGCATGTGCCTTCGACCGGACGGGTGAAGGCCTTCAAGGTCATGAGCCTCTCCGGCGCGTATTGGTTGGGCGACGAAAAGAATCCCCAGCTGCAGCGCATCTACGGAACAGCGTTTTTCTCGAAGAAGGATCTCGACGAGTACCTGGAGCGGCTGGAGGCGGCCAAAAACCGCGACCACCGCAAGCTGGGCAAGGAGCTGGAACTGTTCACGGTAAGCGAGGACGTCGGCGCCGGTCTGCCGCTCTGGCTTCCCAAAGGCGCGACCATCCGCCGCCTTCTCGAGGAGTACATCCTGGGGCTGGAGCGCGAAGCGGGGTATGAGCATGTCTATACGCCCAGCCTGGCCAAGGTCGACCTGTACGTGCGGTCCGGTCACTGGGCGCATTATCACGAGGATATGTTTCCTCCGATGGACCTTGAGACCGAGCAGATGGTGCTCAGGCCGATGAACTGCCCGCACCACATTCTCATTTATGAATCGAAGCTGCGCAGCTATCGCGACCTGCCGGTGCGGCTCGCCGAACTGGGCACGATGTATCGCTACGAGCGCTCGGGCGCATTGAGCGGGCTCAGCCGCGTGCGCTGCATGACGCTGAACGACGCGCATATCTTCTGCACGCCGGATCAGATCAAGGAAGAGTTTTCGAACGTGATGAAGCTGGTGGAGCGCGCGTATCGCGACCTCGGCATCACGCAGTACAGCTATCGCCTTTCGCTGCGCGATCCGGCGAACAAGGAGAAGTACGTCGATAACGACGAGATGTGGACGCTGGGTGAGCGTGTGCTGCGCGAGGCGCTGGACTCGCTCGGCCTGCCCTATAAGGAGAGCCGCGGCGATGCCGCGTTCTACGGCCCAAAGCTCGATATCCAGCTCGCCGACGTGATGGGGCACGAGGAGACGTATTCGACCATCCAGGTGGATTTCCATCTGCCCAGCCAGTTCGGACTGAAGTACACCGCCGCAGACGGGCAGCAGCATCGCCCTGTCATGATTCATCGTGCGATCGTCAGCACCATGGAGCGGATGGTCTCCTACCTCATCGAGCTTTACGCCGGAGCTTTCCCGCTCTGGCTGGCCCCCGTGCAGGTGGCGCTGGTGCCGATCAGCGAGCGCCATCTTGAATATGCCAAAAAGGTGCAGGCTGAGTTACAGAAGGCGGGTTTCCGGGTCGAGCTGGACAGCCGCAACGAGAAGATGAACGCCAAGATTCGCGACTTCACCCTGCAGAAGATTCCGTATGTGCTGGTGATGGGCGACAAGGAAGAAGCATCGGCTGCAGTCAGCGTGCGCACACGCGGCAAAGGCGACCAGGGATCGATTGCGCTGGCGGAGTTCATAACCCGCGCCGGCGCGGTGGTGTCGAGCAAATCGATGGAGCTGTAAGCCGCGAGGAGCGCGGCGGGCAGCAGACGATGAACAGCAGATCCCCGATCTCATCAATGCGGACCATCGCCGCCGGCGGCTGCTTGTTAATGAGCAGCTCCTGAAGGTATTTCGTCTTCGCGAGATGCGGGGACAGATGCGTGTCCGCGAAGACTCCAGGCCCGTTGTTCGCGCACAATAATCGCCTTGAAGATGCAATAAGGAAGAGGCTGGCTGTCAAGGCGGCTCCAGTTGGGATAAGATACGTCCCGGTATCACCCTGACTTATGCTCTCATCCAAGTTTCGCTTCTCTCGACTCTCTTGCTCCGTCGCATGCTGCGTAATTGCATTGTTCTTCACCGCGAGTCTGGCGGTCGCGCAGGATGCGCCGCAAGACGCTGCAACGCCGCCGATCGATACCTACATTCACCATGCATGGGATACGCTTTCGCGCTCCATGAACGAGTGCGCGTCGGTTGCCGATCCCAAGCTGAACCGCGTTTCGGTGATGTATCTGCCGAATGACCTGCCCGAGCCGGCGGAAGTCGCTGCACTGGAGCACACGTGCAAGGTAGAAGTGAAGCGCTTGCCGCGGCGCATCGAGCACCTGGGCGACATCAAGCCGCGAGAGATCGCACACGCCGGCCTGCTCTATCTGCCGAATAAGTATGTTGTACCGGGCGGTCGCTTCAACGAGATGTATGGATGGGATAGCTACTTCATTCTGCTCGGCCTGATCCAGGATGGGCGCGTCGATCTGGCTCGCGGCATGGTCGAGAATTTCTTCTTCGAGATCGAGAACTACGGCGGCATTTTGAATGCGAATCGCACCTATTACTTCACGCGTTCGCAACCCCCGTTTCTTTCCTCGATGATCCGCGCCGTCTACGACGCAGAGATGGCCGCCGGTCGCCGCGAGGAGGCGTCGGCGTGGATCGCCAAGGCCTATCCTTTCGCGGTGCGCGATCATGCTCTGTGGTTGAGCGATTTCCATAAAGCCGGCAACACCGGATTGGCGCGTTACTACGATCTGGGCGAGGGTCCGGTCGAGGAGATGGCAGATGACAGCACCTACTATCCGGACGTGATCCATTGGCTGCTGGCTCATCCCGAGGTGCATACGGATTTCCTGGTCGATGCCCCGGACAACCCGGACGCAGCCGGGCAGGCCAAGCTCGCGCAGATCAGCTGCGATCCGCGCATCTCGGAAGTCTGCGCTCACGCGCATGTCGATAGACATTGGCTCAGCCGCGATTTCTACAAAGGTGATCGCGCCATGCGCGAGTCCGGTTTCGATCCTGCATTCCGCTACGGACCGTTCAGCGGATTGACCCACCACGATGCGCCTAACGGGCTGAACTCGCTGCTCTACAAATACGAGGTCGACCTTGGATGGATGGCGCAGCAACTCAAGAAGCCAGAAGACGCGAAGCGCTGGCACGAGCTTGCCGAAGCCCGCAAGGCTGCGATCAATAAGTATCTGTGGAATGCACAAAAGGGAATGTACTTCGATTACGATTTTATGACGGGTAAGCAGTCCACCTATGACTACCTGACGACTTTCTATCCGCTATGGGCAGGCGTCGCCGATGCGGCGCAGGCGAAGGCGGTCGAGGCAAATCTCAAGCTGTTCGAACACGCCGGCGGCACTGCAATGAGCGACTACGAGTCTGGCGTGCAGTGGGACCTGCCCTATGGATGGGCTCCGGTCACATGGATCACGGTTGACGGCCTCGTCAAAGCCGGAGACATGGCGGACGCCGTGCGTATCTCGCGAAAATTCATGGCAATGGTCCGGGAAAATTATCGTTGCGACAAGACCATTCGCGAAAAGTACGACGTCGTGACCGCATCGACGGAAGTCAATGTGCAGAGCGGCTACAAGCAAAACGTCATCGGTTTCGGTTGGACCAACGCGGCGTACGAGAAGATGCAAGCGCTGGTGAAGGCGTCGGGTCTGCACGAGGAACCGATTGCCATGCCGCAGCGAACTTGTTCGGTCCAGTAGTTTGACAAGCTGCAGTCACGTATCATGCAGGCGATGAACCGGTCGTCACGATTCCTGCTGGTCTGCGCTTGCGCGATCGTGCCAGCCGGACTTCTTTTTGCGCAGCAACAGGGCGAGTCTCAGGGCTTCTATCAATCCGCCGGCACGCGCAAGATGGCTGCACTCCTCCTCAAAATCTACAACGAGACCGACTGGAGGGCGGATCCAAACAAACCTGCCGAACGGGCCAGGTATTATCGCGCGCTGCTCGATCGCGGGCTGCCCATCGACCAGGAAATTCCCGTGCGCATCGAGCTCGGAAACGAGCTGCTGCGCTCCGGCGACAGCGCAGGGGCCGTCTCCGCCTTCGAAGGTGTCGTGAAGCTCGGCAAGGATCGCGGCCTTCATTTCCCCGAAGAATTAAACCGCAGCCTGCATGAGAATCTGGCCATCGCCTACCTGCGCCTTGGCGAACAGGACAATTGCCTTGCCATGCACGGCCAAAGGTCCTGTATCTTTCCCATCCGCGGCTCCGGAGTGCATACCAACACTCGCGGCGCGGAAGGAGCAGTCCGTGAATTTACCGCACTGCTCGAGAGCAAGCCGGGCGACGATCTCTCGCGATGGCTCCTCAACGTCGCCTACATGCAGCTTGGCCGGTATCCAGCGCAAGTGCCGCGCAAATGGCTCATCCCCGAAGAGCGTTTTCACTCCGAGTACGACATTGGCGAATTTCCCGACGTCGCCGCGCAGGCAAATCTGCTGGCCATGACGCATGCCGGCGGTGTGGCCGTCCAGGATTTCGACGGCGATGGCTTGCTGGATATCATGATCTCCTCGTCCGGCCCGCTCGATCAAATGCGCTTTTATCACAACAACGGAGATGGAACATTCAGCGATCGAACAAAGGCAGCGGGATTAATCGGAGAAGTCGGCGGACTCAATCTGGTTGCCACCGACTACAACAACGATGGCCGGCCTGACGTGCTGGTGCTGCGCGGGGGATGGTGGGGCAAGTTCGGCGAGTATCCGATGTCGCTCTTACGTAACAATGGCAATGGCACATTCGACGACGTTACCGAGCAGGCCGGCTTGCTCTCGATCGGCCCAACCCAAACGGCGGCATGGGCCGACTTCGATAACGATGGCTGGCTCGATCTCTTCGTCGGCCATGAATCCGAGCCCGGCGCGCCGCACCCCTCGCAGCTCTTCCACAACAACCACGACGGCACATTCACCGAGGTAGCCGCGCCGAATGGCTTAGCCGACCTTGGATACGTGAAGGGCGTGGCCTGGGGTGACTTCAACAACGATGGCCGCCCCGATCTCTACGTATCGCTCGATAGCGGCCCGAATCATCTCTTTCGCAACGACGGGCCGCGCGATTCCGCGCATCCCGATCCGGCGCACTGGAAGTTCACCGATGTGACCGAACAGGCGAAAGTGGGTGAGCCCAGGCACAGCTTCGCGACCTGGTTTTTCGATTACGACAACGACGGCTGGCCCGATCTTTTTGCGGCGGGATATGCGATCCAGTCGATGCAGGATGTCGGCGCATTTGAACTCGGCCACGCGTCTGGGGCGGAGCAGCCGCGCCTCTACCACAACAACCACGATGGAACATTTACAGACGTCACTCATGCGGAGCATCTCGACCGCGCCATTCTGACTATGGGCGCAAACTTCGGCGACCTCGATAACGACGGCTGGCTGGATATCTATCTCGGCAACGGCGAGCCGTCCTACCAGGCGCTTCTGCCCAATCGGATGTTTCGGAACGATCGCGGCAAGCAGTTTCAGGATGTCACCACCTCGGGCGGGTTCGGCAATCTTCAAAAGGGCCACGGCATCGCCTTTGCGGATTTCGAGAACAACGGCAGAGAAGACGTGTTCGAAGAGATGGGCGGCGCGCTCCCCGGAGATATCTTTACGAGCTCGCTCTACCGCAATCCCGGCAACAAAAACCACTGGATCGAGCTGACCCTGGAAGGCGTCCAGACCAATCGTCCGGCTTTCGGCACGAGGATATGCGCGACCTTCCGGGATGGAGATGGCGCGCGTCGCGTCTACCGGACCATCGGATACGGATCGAGCTTCGGTGGCAACCCGTGGCGGGAACATATCGGCCTGGGGAGCGCGACTTTCGTTGACAGCATCGAAATTGACTGGCCAACCTCACATACGCGCCAGAGGTTTTCGAATGTGCCCGGGGATCGCGCTTACCGGATCAAGGAAGGGGCTGCAAAGATCGAAAACGTCGCCTATCCTGGCTTCTCTTTTCACCCCGCGCCGTAGTCGCCGGGCCGCCCAAGTTAAGACCCGATTCTGTAAGGAATCAGAAGAAGCAACAGGCCGCGATGTCGCAGCACTTGTTCCCTCTTCGAGAGTGCCGCTCGAGGCAGGCCAATCTCCCCCGTGAACCTGCGCACTTATTCCCCGCCGGATTCCGGCGCAGCGGCTCCCTAACTTTCATAAATCAATTTACTTATGAGAGGGGCGAGGATTGGTATTTCATCTAACTGCCCGTTGACCTATCAGGCGCAGTCAGCCATTGGGCACCGGGTCAGCGACGGACATGTCCGTTAGCGCAGTAAGTGTACTCGTTTACACCTCTTACTGCGGTTAAGAGGGCTAGTCAACTTTTCCGGGTTACACGCACAGAATGTATTGACAATGACTAGTGGCACCCTCTAGAACAGTCGGCGGACTAGGAGAGGAGTTCGCGGGATAACTGTCTGGCAGGGAGACCTGCGGTGGTTGGTGTCTGCCGCCTCAGCCTTTGCCTTTTAGCAACCCGAGACGACTCCCTGATTCGTAAGTTTCACAAAAACCGCGACGTTGTGATGAAGTCCTTGCAACAACTCTGGAAGCAGTTGCTTCAAGATGCCGTTCGTTCCAGAGCGTAATTAGAACTGCATATCGGCAGATAAGAATAACCCGCACCTTCGCTCATAAGTCTTCCAGGATTGATGGAATACAGAAGAAGACGAGCGCGGGCTGAACGAATACCGCTGTAACACTTTTGGGAGGTAAGAATATGGTCCACAGGCTACGCTATTTTTCCGTAGTGAGCGTCGCAGTCGCGCTCCTCGCGCTCCACCCTCTGACATCTCAGGCGCAGGCCGTTTACGGCTCGATCTTCGGGACAGTCACCGACAACACCGGCGCGGCGATTCCCGGCGCAACCGTAACCATTACGGACGAAGCCAAGGGCACCTCAGTGGTCGTGCAAGCGGGCGCTTCCGGCGACTATTCGGTCGAGCACCTCATTCCGGATCTTTATGACGTGAAGGTCGTATTTCAGGGATTCCAGACCTTTGAGGCCAAGGGCATCCAGGTTTATGCCGACACATCTCCCAAGGTCGACGTGAAAATGACCGTCGGCGGATCGACACAAACGATCGAAGTCAGCGCCGATACCGTTCCCGTACTGAAAACGGACCGCGCCGATGTCGCTACTGAATTAACCCAACAGCAGGTCGAGGATCTGCCAGTCTCCGGGCGGAACTTCACGAACCTGCAACTGCTGCTACCGGGCGCTCAGCAGCTGAGTTGGTCTCACGCGGCCGATGAAAATCCGCAGGGCAGCAGCCAAATCCAGGTGGACGGACAAGCTTTCGGCGGCGTCGCATTCCAACTCGACGGAACGGACAATCAGGACGCGATTCTAGGAATCATCGTCATCAACCCGCCGCTCGACGCTATTTCCGAGACCAAGATTGCTACCCAGAACTTCGACGCTGAGTTCGGCAAGGCTGTCTCCTCGGTGATGACGGCGCAGACCAAATCCGGTTCCAACAGCTTCCATGGCAGCGTCTTCGACTACCGCACAAGTAACGCAAATCTCGCGACCAATCCCTATACTCAGTATCCGGGCTCCGGGGCCTTTCCCTCGGGATTGAAGAACCAGTTTGGCGGGTCGATCGGCGGCCCGATCATCAAAGACAGGCTCTTCTTCTTCGCGGATTACCAGGGTGTCCGTCAAGTCGCCGGCACCAGCGCCTCGTCCACCATTCCGACGGCCACGCTGGCCGACACCTGCCTGGGGACGAAAGCTCCCAATGCCGCCTCCGGAGTTACTGCGGGCTGCGATTTCAGCGACTATGCCAACGCCGGGGGCACCGGTAACGGCATTGTCTACCAGGCGAATGGCACGCCCTATCCCGGCAACGTCATTCCGATCGGGCAGATTTCGCCGCAGTGGCTCAACGTCCTCAAGCTCATGCAGCCGTATTCGGACAAGGCCGTCACCCCGGTCGCGGGAAGCTACACCGGCGTCGCCAGCAACTATACGGCGAGCGGGACTGGGCCCTTCAACAACAACCAGTGGGACGAGCGGGTTGACTACACTCTCTCGGAAAAGATTCACCTCTTCGAGCGTTTCAGCCGCTTCACCGACACTTTGACCGGCACCCAGATCTTCGGCACCCTCGGCGGCCCGGGAACCGGCTATAACGGCTACGGCGGCCATTCTTCGGGCGCCAACGACAGCCTGGCGGCCGGCGCAGATTATGCCATCAGCTCCACCCTGCTTACCGACTTCCGCGTAGGCTATTTCCGGTACAACATCGGCGACGCCAAGAACGACGGCAGTGCGACGCCGGCAACGAATCTCGGTATCCCCGGCCTCAATACCACCGATCCGACCACTGGCGGACTGCCCGATTTCAATGTCTACTCTCCCAACGTGGGAGGGGGCAACAACTTCGGCGACGGACTGAACGTCAGCCGCTGCAACTGCCCTCTTATCGAGCGGGAAGACCAGTTTCAGATCGTCAACAACTGGACCAAGATCATCGGGACGCACTCCATTAAAGCCGGCGCCGACCTGCGCTACGCTCGCAATCTTCGCGTGCCCAGCGACAGCAACCGCACCGGCATCCTGAACTTTACCGATGGACCGACCTCCAATCCGGCGATGACCAACTCCGGCGGACTGGGCTGGGCAACTTTCGCGCTCGGCCAGGTGCCGACGTTCAATCGCTATGTCAGCGCCTCATCGAATGCGAAAGAATTCCAGAAGCGCGACTTCTTCTACGTCCAGGACACCTGGCGCGCGACCACCAACCTCACCGTCAATCTCGGCTTGCGCTATGAGCTGTACTTTCCCGAATCGGTCAATGGGAAAGGAAACGGCGCGCTCATGGATTACAACAATGGCACCAGCGACGGTTACCTGCGGGTCGCCGAGTACGGCAGTGTTCCGAGCAACATGGGTTGGCACCACTCCACCTTCCCCCTCAACCCGCGCATCGGCGTTGCCTATCAACTCGATCCCAAAACGGTCATCCGCTCCGGCTACGGACGCAGCTTCGACATTGGAGTCTTCGGCTCGATGTTCGGACATGTCGTCACCCAGAACCTTCCGGTTCTGGCGAACCAAAGCATCTCCACCAGCACCGCTACCGGCTACGAGTTTTGCCTGGGTCCCACTCAGCCGAATTGCACCCCGGCTGCCAACCAGCCAGCTAGTGGTGGTCCAGCCCCCAATGTCTTCCCATCAGTCCCGTCCAATGGACTGCTTCCCGCTCCCGGGTTCAACGTCAACATTAAGGCGCGCCCGAACGACCTTCGCATGCCCACGGTCGATGCCTGGAATCTGAGCATCCAGCGATCTCTTACCCCAACGCTGTCGGTAACCATGGCCTACGTAGGCAACAAGGGCACCCATACGTTGAGCGCGGGCGATGGAAATAACACCGATCCCGATGAGGCAGGTATTTTCCTGCCCGCCCAATACAGCATTACCGGCAAGACGCTGCACTGGGACCCGAGCCCGTCATCGCACGAAGCCGTCGACGGCAACGGCATCGGAGTTGATGGCGGCACCAACTCCGGAACCTATCTCACTCGCTACTATGGAGGTACGCTCCCCGCCTGCCAGCAGGGGGGCTACCAGGCCGCTGCTCTTGCTGCCGGGGTTATTCTTCCGGCCAATGGCGGATGCGGCTATAGCGCGAATGGGACCAACGGCAACATTTCGTATTACGGCGACGACCAGGACAGCCACTTTAACGCGCTGCAGGTCACCGTGGCCAAGCAGTACACCAAGGGTCTGACTTTGAACGCCAATTACGCATGGCAAAAGGGCATCGATTTCAACAGCGCCTTCGCGACCTGGAACCGCCAGGCGGTCGAAGGCCGGAACAACGATATCCGCGAGCAGCAGATCACGATCTACGGCAGTTACGACCTTCCCTTCGGAAGGAAGGGCATGTTCGCCTCCAACGTTCCCGGCTGGGCAAATGAGGTCATTGGAGGATGGCAGTTGAGCCCGGTGATCAACTGGGCGAGCGGCGAGCCCTTCACTCTCACCTACAACGAATGCAATGCCTCCGTCGGTGGCACCAACGCGCCATGCTATCCCAATGGTCGCGGGGGATTCCTGAAGACCCACCTCACCGGCCTCGATCCAATCGCGCACCAGCGAACCTTCTTCAAGTCAGTTGTACCCTCAGGACACAACCTATGCGACGGCTATGAGAACTACGGCGGGTTCAGCTGCTCTGGTCTTGACCAGATCGGGAATGCGGGCCGGAACGATGCATTCGGACCAAAGTTCTTCAATACCGATCTGTCGTTACAGAAGAACTTCCCCATCCATGAAGCCCTCTTCGCCCAGTTCCGCGTCGATGCCTTCAACGCCTTCAACATCGTCAGCGCCGGCAACCCCGGCGGCGGTGGCGGCAGCACAGCAAGCATCGAGTCTGATGGGCTCATCAACAGCGGCAGCGGATCGAATCAGTTCCCTGGCTACGCCCCTGGAGCCCAGCCGCGGCAACTGTCATTCTCTCTGCGTGTCCAGTTCTAACCCAGACCCAATACCTTGTTCGAAAGGGAGAGCCAGTCGGCTCTCCCTCACTTTTTAAGCTAAACTTGACTCGTCATTTTCATGCGTCGCCAAGCCCTGCCCTTCATTTTCGCGCCTGTCTTGATTGTCTTCACGGCCGCTGCCCTGCAGGAGCCTCCAATCGCTACAGCGAATGATCCGAGCTCCGCACTCGCGGCCGCGAGCAAAGCTTTCGCAAGCGGCCATTCGGCGGAGGCGCTGAAGCAACTGGATGCTCTCGCCTCGCGAACTCCCGAACCACCGGGAGTGGAGCGCCTGCGGGGCTTCATCTTCTATCAACAGAGAAACATGGTCGCGGCGGAAGCGGCTTACGCCAAGGCACTTGCGCAAGATCCGTCGGATCGCGATGCGATGCAGATGCGCGGTGTCGTGCTTTACAGCCTGGGACGGCCGGCGGAGGCGATTCCGCTGCTGGAGAAGGCGCATGCCACCGTGCCTTCGGCAAATGTCGATCCAAACTATGTGCTCGGCGTCTGCTACATTGCGGTGCGCCGATACGACGACGCGCGCCACGCCTTTGCTGCGCAATATGGGTTTCCTCCTGATTCTGCCGCGGCCTATCTGTTGGTGGCCAGATTGCTGCTGCGACAGGAGAACCCTGCCGTCGCCGCCGAATTTGCGCGCAAGGCTATCGCCCTTCAGCCACAGCTACCGCTCGCGCACCAATTGCTCGGTGAGATTGCGCTGGCACGCGCCCAGCTTCCGGAGGCGATCGCCGAGTTCGACAGGGAGCGCGAGTTGAATCCGCTAAACGGGAGCGTCTATGACCGGCTAGGCGACGCTTATGTGCGCTCCGGGGATGATACAAAGGCTCAGGAGGCGCTCAGCCGGGCGGTATTGCTGGAGCCAAACGCGACCGGCCCCTATATTCTGCTTGGCAAGGTGATGCTGAACCAACAAAACTATCTGATGGCGACTCTTTACCTGGAGCGCGCGATCAGCATGGATCCGGGAAACTATATGGCCCACACACTGCTTGGACGGGCCTACTACGCGACCGGGCGCAAAGAGGACGCGGCGAAGCAGTTTCAAGCAGCGCAGCAATTGCAGGCCGGCGGCTCGACTGCCAAGCAATAACGACCCAATCTATGCACGCTGTTCTTATCTTCGGCCTTTGCGGAATTTCTCTTACCGCTGCGCTCGCTTTCTCTGCGCAGGCCCCGCAGAGCGCGCAGCAGGAACAACTCAAGCGTGCGGATACCGCATTCCACGAGGGCTACGCGGCGGTTGCGAAAGGCGATCTTGCAACAGCGCGCGGCGACTTTGAGCTGGCCACGAAGCTCGCTCCCGAGGTCGAGGAAGGCCATAGCGCGCTGGGCGCCGTTCTCTTCCAGCTCAAGGCTTATCCCGAAGCCATCGCCGAGTTGAGCAAAGCGCTGAGTATAAAGCCAGACGACCTGGACGCCCGCGAGAACCTCGCCATGTCCTACACCCAGGCGGGAGATTTCAAGAATGCGCTGAGGATCTTTGAGGCATTACCAGCGGCTTCTTCCCCGCTCTCTGCTGATCTTCTCGCCGGCTATGCGCAAGCCGAATTGGATGCGGGGCAGTACCCGGCGGCCATCGCCCGGATGCAGGACGCGATCGCTGCGTCACCTGCAAACGCTCTCTTCTGCGATCAGCTAGGGTCGATGTACGCGCAGCAGAAGAATTGGCCGCTCGCCGAGAGCGCGTTTCTGCAGGCGATCAAGATCGATCCCACGTTTGCTATGGCCCACTTTCATCTCGGAGCTGCACTGGAAAATTCGCAGCCTGCCATTGCGCCGGATGCCGCGCAGATGCAGCAGGCAATCGCAGAGTTGACCAACGCAACGCAGCTCGCTCCTCAGAGCGCCATCGTTCAGCTCGAGTTAGGCAAAGCGTTGGTGACGGCGGGGCGCGACGACGATGCAATGACGCATTTCGAGCAGGCCCGGAAGCTCGATCCATCCATGGCCGAGGCCGATAATCAGCTCGCCATGGCGCTCCAGCGAACAGGAGCGGTGCAGGACTCGATTCCTCTCTTCGAGAAGGTGGTAGCTGCGCAGCCGCAGAACATAGCGGCGCTCTCGAACCTGGCTCTGGCGCTGGTCCAGACGGGAAAAGCGAAAGACGCCATCGGGTATTGCCAACGGGTTTTGGCCCTTCAACCGAATGATATGGGAGCGCAGCAGATTCTCGGCGTTGCTTATCTTCAACAGAGCGACATCGATGATGCAATCCGCGAGTTCAGGTCGGCGCTCACCGTCACTCCTGACAATCCCCAGCTTCACTACAATCTCGGGCTGGCCTTAAAGTTGAAGGACGAACTGCCCGATGCCGTCAGAGAGCTCGAAGAGGCTGCCCATCTCGACCCCGAATCGCCTGACGCTCCTTATACCCTCGGCATTCTCTATATGCAGGCCGGACGCTTCGACGATTCCGTCGCAAGCCTGAAGCAGTCGCTCGACCGGCGTCCCGGTAACGGCGACGGCTGGGCCGTGCTGGGCAGCGTTTATCGCCAGCAAGGCAAGAACGAAGAGGCGGCAAATGCATTGAGGAAAGCCATCGAGCTCTTGCCGAATCAGCCCGGGCCTCACATTACCCTGGCCAGTGTGCTGCAGGAAGAAGGCAGGAAAGACGAAGCCGCAATCGAACGCAAGAAGGCTGCCGACCTGACACGGGCGGCGGTGAATCGGCAGCGTGCGCAGTTCGCGACGAACGCTGCCAACAGCTACCTGGAGAAGGGGCAGATCGCAGACGCCGTCTCGCATTACCAGGATGCGATCAGCAGCGATCCAACCTTTGCGGAGGCACATCGCCAACTGGCTCTGGCGTACGAACGCGAGGGGCGCAATGCCGACGCCGCCAGCGAACGAGCCAGGGCCGAGCAACTGGAGGCGTCTCACCCCTGATGAAATCCCCTATCAGTAGAAGGCGGTTTCTCGCCTCACTCAGCCGAACCGCCTTGGTGCTGCCCTTCGCCGACATCATGTGGCTGGCGACGCCGCCCTGGAAGCGAGGTGTCGCATCGGCGGAGGCGGCTGATCCGCAGAGCCAGATGGGAGCGCAGCCTGTCTACCAGGCAAAGCCTATGCCGCCTCCACCCGGACCCGTGTCCGCTATCGAGGGCACACCGCTCGGCCTGCAATTTCTCGACGTGGCTGCGTCCGCGGGCTTGAACGCAAAGACCATCTACGGGGGCGTGGGCAAGAACGAATATCTTCTCGAGACCACAGGCTGTGGTGTCGCCTTCTACGACTACGATCACGATGGCTGGCAGGACATCTTTCTGGTGAACGGGTGGCGGCTGGATGGTTTTCCCAAGGGAGCGGAGCCGACCTGCCACCTTTTCAAGAACAATCGCGATGGCACATTCACCGATGTCACATTCAAGGCTGGATTGGCGCGGAGCGGCTGGGGGCAGGCCTGCTGCGTCGGCGACTACGACAATGACGGCTACGACGATCTATTCATCACCTACTACGGACAGAACGCGCTCTTTCACAACAACGGCAACGGGACGTTCACCGATGTCACCGCTAAAGCCGCCCTTACCCAGCCGAAAACGCGCTGGAATTCCGGCTGCGCCTTTCTCGATTACGATCGTGATGGCCATCTCGATCTCTTCGTCGCCAACTACATCGACTTCGACATCAAGACTGCACCCACTCCGGAGTCTGCGAATTGCGAGTACAAGGGGATCACCGTTGCATGCGGTCCGCCGGGCCTGCCTGCGGGAAAAAATATCCTCTACCACAACAACGGCAACGGCACCTTCACCGACGTGTCGCAGAAAAGCGGCATGTGGACGACGGTTGGCAACTACGCGCTTAGTGTTGCCGTGGCCGATTTCGACAACGATGGCTGGCCCGACATTTACGTGGCCAACGACTCGACCGCCGCTACGCTCTACCACAATCAGAAGGACGGAACCTTCCAGGACATGGCCATCGAGCTGGGTGCGGCTCTCTCGCCCGACGGCAAGCCGCAGGCCGGCATGGGCGTATCTGTGGGAGATTACAACCGCGACGGAAGCCTGGACATCGCCAAGACCAACTTTGCCGGAGATACCGACTCTCTCTACGCAAATCTTGGGGACGGCACGTTCGAAGATCGAACCTACCTCGCCGGATTGGGCATCAATACGCGCTACCTCGGCTGGGGCGTAGGCTTCTTCGACATGGACAACGATGGCTGGCTCGATCTGCTGGTATCGAACGGCCACGTCTATCCGGAGGTCAACGGTTCCAAGAGCGAGGCCCCGTACGCGGAACCGAAGTATCTCTATCGAAACCTGCGCAATGGGCGCTTCGAGGATGTTTCCGCAAAGGGTGGTCCGGGCATCACGACGCCAGCTCCTGCTCGCGGCTGCGCTTTCGGCGATTACGACAACGACGGGGATATCGACATCGTCGTGAACTGCGTGAATGCGATGCCGCAATTGCTGCGTTGCGATTCGCAATGGAAGCGCAGCTGGATTAAGATCAAGGTCGTCGGCGTAAAGTCGAATCGCACCGGCATTGGTGCGCGCATCAAGGTGATTGCGAAAACGCAGAAAGACACGACAAAGCCTATGGAGCAGATCGATGAGGTGCGAAGCGGAGGCAGCTACTATTCACAGAACGACCTCCGCCTGCACTTTGGTCTCGACGAAGCCACAATCGTCGATCGGATAGAAGTACGGTGGCCTTCCGGTCAAGTCGACACCTTCGCAAATCTCGCTGTGAACCGCCTGTACATCCTCGAGGAGGGCAGCAAGGCCGCAAGGTCAGAGACGCTGACTGCCGCGAAGAAGAGCTGACGCCCATAAGCTCTACTGCGCCTTGCAGGGCATGGTTCCGGAACGAATGGCGTTCTGCATCGAACGTGCTCGCTGATCGTCGGGCGAGAAGAGAAGTACGCGATCGAGCGTCGCCAGCGCCGCGTCATGCCGGCCGAGCCCGCACTCCACTTCCGCCAGATTCTCTCCGGCTGCGATCTGGGCCGGGTCATGGTCGAATGCGGCCTGCCAGAGCTGAATCGCCGATGCGTAGTCGTGGTTGCGTGCATCGATCAAGGCAAAGTTCCCCTGAGCTACCGAATCGAAGGCATCCGCCTGAAGCGCCGATTGATACTCGCCCTGTGCGGCTGAGGGCTGTCCCATGAGCTGATCTAGAAAGCCCAGCTCCGTGTACAACTCGTGATCGGCCGAATCATGCCCTTCCTGCTGCTCTGCCGATTGCAGTAGCTTGTAGGCTCGGCGCGCCGCTGTCTCATCGCCGTGCGCCGCAATCTGGGCATAGGCCAACCCCAGATCGCGGTCGGAGACGCTCGTTTCGTGCAAAGCAACCAGGGTGTCGCCAGAGGGAGTGGCTGCTCGAACGGCGCCGGGAATCTGGATGCGGTGATCCGTCACCTGCTCGTGAGCAATATCCGTGGTGGACGACCGCGGCATGTGGCATGACGCGCAATCGGGTTGCTCGGGATGGTGCCGGGTGGCGTAAATCGGCTGCGAGTGGCAGCCCAGGCAGCTCTGCCGGTAAAACTGCACCCGCTCTTCCGGGGACGGCGAGCTGTGCGGGTCGTGGCAGGTGGTGCAGGTAAGCTTATCGCCCGAGGCGCGCTTGCAGGCGCTCTGTTCCAATGCCTCCCACTGGCTAGTCGCTCGACCTCCCGACCCTGATTCCTGAGCGCGCACAAAGAAGCGCGCATAGTCGAAGAGATTGTCGCCGGGCTTGAAATCAGCCAACGACTTGCCCTGTCGGACCACGATCACTTTGCCTTCCAGGTGACAGTTGAGGCAGACCGAGTCGCGTTGGATCGGATCGAGCCGCGCGGGATTCAGAATTGCAGCACGACCCTTAGAGGCCAGATGCGCGGCGGGGTCGCCATGGCAGGAGTTGCAGGTAACCCCGCCCTCCAGAAACGGCTGCGAGGCGAAATGGTTGCGCGCATCCGGCAGGGAACGCTGAACCGTCGAAGCGTGGCAGCGCAGGCAGCTGAAATCGACCGGCAGGGTAAGCGGCATCTCCTTCGCCGAGAGGTAATTCGGCGTCATGTCCCAGATGCCCTTCTTGGTGTACCAGTTGATCGGGATTTCGAACCAGTAGCCCTGCTGTTCAAACAGATAGGTGCGTCCGCGCTTGCCGGAACCCAGGAAATAGATCAGTTGCTGCCGCCCGTGCAAGGCGCCGCCAGGCGCCGATGACGCGCGATCATAGGACATGAAGATGCGGCCCGCGTCCTCGTAGATGCGGTAATGAATCCCGGACGCCTGATGGATGAAGTCAGCAGGAGTAAAGCCGTCGACAGCCGGGCCGCTCCCATTCGCCATAGGCGTACGCCGATAGCGGTCATAAATCGCGCGATGACAGGAAGCGCAGGCGGCATTGGGATCGGAAGGAGTCTGCGGAACGCCGACAGCTCCGGATGCGGTGGGGATGAGTGCGAAAATCGCTATGAAGCAGACGATCATCCATTGAAGGTCCAAGCGTATCGCTTGGACGATTCGGATGTTTTGTGCCGACGCTCGGGGCCAGAGTGAAAATGGCTTCTGTTCATTGACTGAACCAGAATTTACGCCGAAGTGCACTTGGAAGCCTCCTTGAAATTCCGTTGCAGGCGCCGGTACTCACAGAGGAGGCACCTGATTCGACGGGGAAAGTCTATCGCGACTGACGGTCTATAGATTGACAGGCCAATTCGTTTCTCGAATGGCGCGGGGCATCTCATTGAGATCAAATACGATATGATTGCAGGGAAGGCCCCTGTGAAATCTCATGGTTGTAATTCAATCTGAAAACCCATTGAGTGCCCCTGCTGAGGTTGAGGCCAGTACGAACCAGAGTGCGGCAACGCCAGCAGATGAAGAGATTTCCCTGCTTGACTTGCTAATAGTAATAGCCGCTCGCCGGTGGCTGATCCTGAAGGTCATCCTGGTTGTAGTCCTGGTGGCCGTTTTGGTCTCTCTGCTCCTTCCTTTCCGTTACACAGCACAGACGTCGATCCTGCCGCCGCAAGAAAGCTCAATCGGGATGGGCATGATGTCTCAACTCGGCGGCTTGGGTTCGGTCGCTTCCCTTGCTACGGGAGGTCTTGGTCTCAAAAGTCCGAATGATCTTCAAGTTGCCATGCTGAAGAGTCGGACCGTAGAAGACGCCTTGATCGACCGATTCCATCTGATGGAGCGGTACCACGTCAAGCGCATGTCGGAGGCTCAAAAAGTTCTAGAGAGCAATGTTGATATAGATAACGGTTCCAAAGATGGCTTGATTCGTATTTCTTTTACTGACCGCGATCCAAAGTTTGCGGAGGAACTGGCGAATGGTTACGTTGAGGAGTTCAAGAAGTTCTCCGCCACTCTCGCGGTTACAGAGGCATCGCGTCGCCGCCTGTTCTTCGAGCAACAGTTAGGGCAGGCCAAAGACAACCTTGCCAATGCCGAAGAGGAATTAAAAAAGACCGAGCAAAAGAAAGGCCTGATACAGATCGACAGCCAAGCTCGCTCCATCATCGAATCCGTTGCCCAGTTGCGTGCCCAAATAGCTGCTAAGCAGGTTCAAATTGTAGGCATGCGTACTTTCGCGACGGGCGAGAATCCGGATATGCAGATTGCGGAGCAGGAACTTGCAGGTCTCCAGGCGCAGGAAGAGCGATTGGGAGCTACTTCAGATGCGTTGACGATTCCTAAGGGGAACATGCAGGAATCTGAACTCGAATATGTTCGCAAGATGCGCGACGTTAAGTACTATGAGACGATCTTCGATCTGCTGGCGCGTCAATATGAGGCCGCCAAGGTCGATGAAGCCCGGCAGGGGGCGCTGGTTCAGGTGGTCGATCGCGCGGTCGTGCCGGATCATCGTTCGTCGCCGAAACGCACTCTGATCGTGCTCGGCGCGATGATTTTCGGCATGATCCTTGGAGTCGGCTGGGCTTTCGCGGCCGAAGGATACGCGAGATTATCGAGGAATTCCGTGGAGCGCGCGCGACTCGATACCTTGAAGGGATTGCTTGCGCGGAAATAAAGCGAGAAGGAAGCTACTGAATGTGTCAGAATCTTTGACATTGAAACCGTTGAGGCGCCGAAAAGTCAATCTGCCTCTCCTTGCTCAAAGAGGCAGAGTTTTAGGGGAGTCCCGCGGGTAATTCGTCTGAAGCGAGCGTTTCGCCTCTTCAGCGATCGGATAGCCGGGTCGTCTCTCAAAAGGAAGCTATGGCAGGAGCACTTATTCAGTGCGTCGTCGTTCTTTACAAGCAACGACCAGATGAGGCTGAGTCCCTAATCTCCCTGCTGGAAATATGCAGGCAGAATGCGTCGATCGCTGACAATCTCCGGATTTTCATACAGGACAACTCGCCTGAGGCTCATCTGCCGCCTCCAGATATTGGTCCGCTTTGTATCGAATATTTTCATGCGCCCGCGAATCCTGGCCTGCCTTCCGCCTATAACAAAGGGATCGAGATGGCTAGGCACCACGGTGCATCGTGGTTGCTGCTGCTCGACCAGGACACGGTGTTGGACTGTAGCTTCCTCCTTCAGCTTCTAGAAGCGGTGCAAGGCGATATTTCTCAAGAGGCATGCGCTTTCGTCCCTAAATTGGTCAAGGGAGATCGGGTGTGCTCTCCTCACACGATTCGCATGGGCTCGTATATCCGTCTACCCCTCGACTTTTCGGGCTTTACCCTCGGACCGCTGGTGCCTTGCAATTCAGCCTCGTGCCTGAAGATTCAAGCGTTGGAGGCAATCGGCGGATTTCCCGAGGAGTATTGGTTGGACTACCTGGATTTCATAGTCTTTCACCGGCTCCAAGCGAAAGGAGGTCGCGTTTGTGTTCTGGATTCCCGGCTTGAGCACAGCCTATCGGTGCTGAACCTCGAAGTTGAAATGTCGGTTGCGCGCTACTCAAACATGCTGACCGCCGAATGGAGATTTATCCGGGAAACAGGCGCGAGAGGTGGTCCGTTGATGCACCGGTTACGTCTGCTGAAACGGGCGCTAAGGCACGCTCTCATGCTGAGCAACAAAAGCTATGCTTCTCAGACTTTACGGGCGGTCGTGAGATAGAAACGGTGGCTAAATATGGTAGCCTGACGGTCTCGCCCAATCACGCTACGCTCCTGCAGGACGCCAGCGTATTAGCCGGGAAACAGACTCCTTGAAGCGGCGCCTCTCTAGATCTGTCAACGCCAGTCGCCATGCCAGCCACAATGTGCTAGCGCTCCATGTTACGATCCAAAAGGGATTTACCGGGAGCATGGTGTATCTCTTCCAGATTGGGATGAGTAACATCGACGGCACAATGCATGACATGGGACGCAGAATTCCTTTAGATATGAAACGACGCCGCGATAACGAAATCGTAGCCTCGGTATATCTCATGCTGACTAAGAGATGCAACCCCATGCTGACAAATGCACCTATTAAAGTTCCGATGGCGACCCCAATCGCGCCAACTTTTTGCACTAAGTAAATGCTGACAGCGATATTCACGATAGCCTCAGCGACTCCCGCGATAGTGGCTAAATGTTGCTTCCCGGTAGCAATGACTACAAGCGAATAGGGAGACCCAAGTTGGCGGATTGCATTACCAAGCATGAGGATCTGCAAGAATAAGGCACTGCGGATCGCATAGTCGTGCCCAACCCAAAGTCTCAACACAGGATATGCTCCAAGTAACAGCGGCAGCCCGAACAGGCAGACGAGCAGGGCGCAATACCGGGTCGCTTTGATCGTCAGTTCTCCAATTTGGGCGGGAGTTCGTCCGGATTGTAGAGAAGATACCGCCGGTACCAGTGGGCCGAAGAGACCACCAATGACGAGGAGCATAAAGTTAGTAACAGCAGAGGCGATGCCGTAATAGCCGGTATTTTTGTAGTCGTAATGGCCAACGATGATTATGTCCAGACCACTGATAAAGAGGGTCGCGACTGTCCAGATAGAAAGCACGCTTCCATATTTCGCCAGGCGAACCGCAGTCTTGCGCTCAATCAACTTAAATGCGAATTCTACCCTGTCCCTCGCGTATTTCCTCCAGCCGAAGAATTGTCCGAGAGCGGTGCCGGCGTTGAAAACTCCCATTACCCATGCCAATTGAACCAATGTTCCGTGCATCAAGAGAAGAACAGCTAATGCAGCGGAAGATAGAAGCTTGCCGGCCATTGCCAGGATTGCGGGAAATCCATATCGCTGTAGACCAGTGAAGGTCGCTAGAAATGCACTGAATGGTAACGCCATGACCGCTGACAATCCGACTACTAAAATACCTATCCGTACCTCTCCGACTAAAGAAGAGGGCATCTGACGAAAAAGCTGTGGCACACGCCACGTGACAAAGACGATTCCTAGAGCGCCAAATAGTGCGCTCACCCAGAGAATAGCGAAGGAAGTGCTGAGAATTCGACTACTGCCCATGCGATCATCCGCGGCATCGTATTCCGCGACAAACTTGCCGATTGCCGTTTGCAAACCGAGATCCAGCAAATTGATGTATGCGCTACATTGCAAGATCAGCACCCATGCACTGTATTCCGCCGGCGCCATACGATGTACGAGCAAAGGCGGCAACACCAGGGCGATCAGCATCGAGAGAATGACCCTCCCTACGTTGGAAGCCGAGCCCTGCAGAATCTTACGTGTGTGTGACATTAGATCGAACCCATCCAAGACAGGTTAACAGTGCTGCAGAAGGCTACCGCCCGACTCTCCGTGTCGGCGTATGATCCCGATCTTTTTACTTCCCTAAATGGGGAACAGGTCATACAACTGCAGCTCGAAGGTCGCACGCCCATCTACCATGAACCTGATGCTAAAATGTCGATTGCGCTGATCAAGCCTCTGACAATGAAAAACGCATATCAAGCGGGGGCGCGAGATGACACGTCAAGATGAGCAGTCTGCCTGAGATCGAAATTTTGCTGGCCACCTACAACGGTGATCGATTTCTGCGGCAACAGATCGATTCGATTCTCACACAGGATTATAAAAATATCCGTGTGCTGGCAAGAGATGATGGGTCGAACGACGGAACCCTGGAGATCCTGGGTGAATATGCGGAACGGCTTTCCGATCGGTTTCGAATCATGCCATCTACTGCCGCAACAGGAAGCGCCAAAAGAAACTTTTTGCTCCTTATACAAGAATCCACAGCGGAGTACGTTTGTTTTTCCGATCAGGACGATGTGTGGCTGCCCTACAAAGTGAGCAAAACAAAACAGGTCATGGATCAGTTGGAGTCTCAGTGGGGAAGGAATGTCCCCCTACTTGTTTTTACAGATCTGCGGGTAGTTGACGAGAAGCTGAATACAATCTATGAATCTTTCTGGGCGCACATGGGTATTGATCCTGAGCGCATTGACCGGTTGGCCGAATTGCTTGGCAAGAGCGTCGTGACAGGGTGCACAGTAATGGCGAATCGCCGGCTGCTTGAACTGTCACTGCCGATGCCGACAGAAGCGCTTATGCATGATCGGTGGGTAGCGTTGCTGGCATCTGTCTTGGGGAAAGCCGGCTTTTTGAGGACGCAGACTGTTCTCTATCGTCAACATGATCGCAATGTCCTTGGCATTGGTCGGAATGTAATCGACGACCCTGCTGAGAAGCGACATAGATCTTTGCGAGAGCGCATCCAGCAGTTTCGTCGCAACAAAAAAGAGTATGTTGAGGAGTGGAAAAGTTGTCATCGGCAGGCCCGGGCTCTTTTGGAAATGTATGCTGCGGAGTTGCCAAAACGGAAGCGGGACCTACTCGTGGCATACCTGCGATGCGAAACCAGTAAGAGTCGTATCGTCCGAATTGCTATTCTGATCAGTCATCGTTTCTACTTCGCAGGACGTCCTCGAAATCTAGCCGTACTACTTCATCTTTTGAAGATAAATACGACAAGTTAGATCGATATTATGACCATCTGATTTTGCAAATCCTATAAACGACCTGACTAGTAAAATAAAGAATTAGAAGCAATAACCGGGAGCAGGAGAGCGAAACTACACTTGGTCTAAGCGCCCGCGCATAATGCGGCGGCTAAAATCTGAGGTCACAGCAAGAGTTACACGAGATAGTCAACGAAAAATCTGCAAGCGCGACCGATCATGTGACCATTCGATCCACCGCTTTTGGAGGGCGAATATGCCTTCGAGTCTACATGGGTTCTGTAATGACCAGCATGACAATTGCCGCTACCGCACGACGTAGCCTAGAAGCTCGTCCGTCACCTGACCTTCGCATTTCGGGTCCTGGCTCACGAAATGATCGTGGCCGGTGCTGCACCGGTAAAGCGCGACCAGGTTAAGGCCTGCAACCGGCTGGGAATAACCATATCCGTTCGTACCCAAGATACGTTGGCCTTCGCACGCACTGTCCAAGGACACAAAATAGTCCGTGCTTTCGCGTTTACATCCGTAGAATGCCACTGAAGCGCCTTGTTGCGGGCTCTGGTAGAGGTAACCGAGAACGGATTGCTGCTGGAAGCCGCCAGACGGATCGACCCATCCGGTAGTTACCTCATGTACATGATTATTGAAGTATCGATAAAACGGCATTGACGAACTGTTCGGTGACCACTGTTCCAGAGCTATATCCCAGTTGGAAGGGGTTGCAGATCGCGCTGCCGCAGCCGGAGACGCGTTCCATGGCGGTTGCGGAGCCGACACAGACACATACATCTGGATGGCGGGGTACGATCCGATATTTACGTTGCCATAAGGGTCGTGAACGATGGCCGCAATGAAATTCGACTCGAAGCCCGTTAGGTTGGTGTCGACCGTATCAAGATGCTGCCATGGCACGCTTCCTGTCAGAAGCGCGGCATCCGGGATTCTATATAACTCGACGCCGAACTGCCCCCTTTCGGTAACGCCTCCGGTGGTGGATGGGGCGCGGAGCATGAGATTAAACGCGGCATACCAGTAGCCCGTTGTGGGGTCATAGGCCATGTCTCCCCAAGTTGGATTTGGGCAATTAGGATCCAGCCCGAGCGTGGTTAGCGTTCCCTGGACAGTGAAGTGCACTCCATCTGTAGAGATCGCTGCCACGTGGTGAGTGAAGGGAGTGGAGTCTTCATAGAACATCCTGATCGCTGATTTGTGGTCTACATTGTAGAGGGCTGGTTGCCCAACGCCGTACCCCGCGGAAGAAGTGGCTCTGATAACTGGCTGAGGATATTTTTTCCAGTGGACTCCGTCCTTTGAAAAGGCGACGCCTATGTCATTTGTGGGTCCATCGCTGATACCCACGTAATACATGGCATACTCGAAAGACTCGCCGTCGCCGAGGGGATTATCGAAGGCCCCTTCAATTACCTTAGGGTTGCATGTGTACAACGAATCCCATGATCCCGGGGTTTCGGCCAGCACCGTTGACGGCCCCTTTGTATCGCCCGTTGTCATATCGATCGACAGGTACTGGATGGAGTCCGATACTTGTGACGACTTTGCTGGGTTCTCGGCGTAGCCGCACCACCAATACTCCTTCCCGGTCTCGGACTGTATGACCGAAGGCGAGTAATTGTATACCCCAAAATTGCCAATCATTCCGGTGGTCAAGTGAGCGGAAAAGCAGCCCAGCCCGGCAAAGAGGAGCCCGTACAAACCAAACATCATCCCCGTCTTTACGCTCTTCTTCATTGACCGATCTATCCAGGATTCGACATTGAGATTAAAAGCAATACGATGAAGAGAAACTGCGGGTGCAGCTGTTGGTTGGCGCCGGGAGATCAGAGTTTTCAGTCTTGACTAGCTTGAGCAATGGGGACAGCTCCCGCTTGGAGAAAGCGCATATGCATAGGAATACATGAGCGTGTGGCCCGATGTCCCTCAAACAGGGTGATGCCATATGGGTTCCACCTGTGCCACTGTGACTGAGCGCTTAAATGAGCAAAAAAGCGGGCCTCGGGGGTCCCAGGGTTGGCAGCGTAGTTGCAGCGGACAGGGAGCCGCCGACAGCCATGTAATCTTGAAGTGTGCACTCATTCGGCGGTGGAGTTACAACGTGCGGATGGGCAACAGCGGCTGGCTGGTTTCACAGCTAGCCAATGAAAGCCTGGAATTGTTCGAAAGCGTCATCGTCATCCATTCTCAAGGGGGCCCGAATCCGTCGATTGTATCAAGAAGTGGCTAAAACTCAAGACTGCATTTCGTGGACGAATTCTCTTCAATTGCGGAGCGCCCTGTTCGGACAGCGGGCTGCGTAGCATCTCTTGTTAAGAGGCATCGAACGCGCACACATGCCGGTCGCTAGCGGTGCATTTTCCGGCGATCCCAGAGGCGGCACGACCTTCTTTCTGTCATCATTTGAATCGATCAGCACCAATTCGCTAACATCGCGGAATGGCGCAAGATCGACAATTCCGAGGGATTTGGATCGATTCAGATGGTTTGTCGCGTGGAACGATCCTCTCTTTACCCTCCCCTTTTGAGGTTCCAGATTGAGCCGTGCTACTGGGGTTGAGGTTTTGCTGGCCACTTACAATGGAGAGCGTTTCTTGAGGGAACAGGTCGACTCCATACTGAAGCAGGACTACGGAGATCTTCAGGTTCTGGCTAGGGATGATGGGTCAAGCGACGGTACAGTCGAAATCCTGAGTCAATATGCACAAAAGTTCCCCGACCGTTTCCGGGTTCTCCCCGCGGGGCCCGCAACCGGAAGGGCTGGGGAAAACTTCCTGCTCCTCATGAAGGCATCGACGGCCGGGTACATCTGCTTTGCCGATCAGGACGACGTTTGGCTTCCCGACAAGGTGCGCAGAACAAAACAGGCCATGGATCAGCTTGAGTCGAGATGGGGACCGGATATTCCGCTCCTGGTTTTCACCGATCTGCGGGTGGTGGACGACCAGCTCAGAGTTCTCCATCATTCTTTTTGGGCGCATCAACGGATTGAGCCTGAATATGTATACCGACTGGCGGCTCTTTTGAGGCAAAACGTGGTGACCGGGTGCACCGCCATGTTGAATCGGATACTGGTCGATCTCTCTCTGCGCATGCCGAAAGACACACCGATGCATGATCAGTGGATCGGTCTGCTGGCATCTGCAATGGGTAGAGTCGGAATTTTGAAGGCTCAGACCGTGCTTTACCGTCAACACGATCGCAACGTCATTGGCGCCGACCAGCGAAGCAAATCCTTGTCAGCAGTGGTTCGCAAAATTCGTGAACCGAACGCTCGCTATGCTCAGTGGAAAACCGACCTCGGACTAGCCAAAGCCCTCTTGAAGGTCCATGGCGGCGAACTTTCGTCCAGAAATCGAGAGATGCTCAATGCTTTTCTGGGACTCGGAACGAGCGGTAATCGCTACCTCCGAATCTTCACGCTGATTCGTTATCGTTTTTTTCGTAAAGGCCTATTGCGAAACGTGGCGACCTTCGTCGATTTGTGGAAGACGAAGGTGGGGATATGAGACTACATAATTCTTCGGGAATTATGGATTTGGCATGAGATTTTACGTTGCAACAGAGATAGCCAACTGCGAACGATCTCATGATGGCTAGTCGCATCGACCCAATGCTAGTTGAGAGGCGCCGGTCAATTGCATCAGATCGTTTCCCCTATGCTGCCCAATTATTTTGGAGTTCAATAATATATCTGATATGAAGGCAAGCAATCCCACGTTTTCAATCTGCATTCCCGCATATAACCGCGCGCGCCATCTCCCGGCGCTGCTGGATTCGATCTTTGCGCAGGACTTCCGGGACTTCAACATCGTCATCTGCGAGGATTGCTCTCCCGAGCGCGGTCAAATTTCCGAGATCATCCATCGCTACTCGACCGAACATCCGGGAGTTTTTCTTTACCACCAAAACGAGAGAAACCTTGGCTACGACGGGAATATACGGCAACTCATCGAAAAGGCGACCGGCGAGTACTGCTTCTTTATGGGAAATGACGACGTCATGTGCGTCGGCGCACTCGCAACCGTGGCCGATGTGATCGATCGTAATCCAGATGTGGGACTGGTTCTCAAGAGTTACGCCTGGTTCGACCACACCCCCGGCAATGTAAATCAGGAGGTCCGCTATTTCAGCGAAGAGCGTCGATTTGCTGCCGGGCGCGAAGCGATAACACTTTGCTATCGTCGTTCGGGGGTTATTTCAGGGTATATCGTCCGTCGTGATACGGCCCGTGCCGCTGCAACCGATAAGTATGACGGAACCCTCTACTACCAAATGCACTTGACGGCGCGAGTTTTGTCTGCCCTGCCGGCTGTGTTCACACCTAAAGTATTAATTCTCTGTCGAAATGGCGAACCCCCTGATTTTGGGAACAGCAGCAGCGAGAAGGGGAAATATGTTCCCGGAGGTTATACACCGCAAGCGCGCTTGAATATGATCCGCGGAGTGATGACGATCATCAGGGATTTCAAGGCAGACTCGGGCCTTGACTTGGTAGACGATGTTCAGCGGGATTATGCGAACTATTTTTATGTCTATATCAAAGATCAATTGAGACTGCCTCCATCGCGTTTTTTTTCTCTCTACTGGGGCTATGGCCGGATGGGTTTCTTCAGATATCCAATGTTCCATCTGTACTGTGTGGCAGCCTATATTCTGGGTGAAAGAAGATTTGACCTGACCACGAAGGCGATCCGTCAACGCTTAGGCCATAGCCCGCAGTTTGGCATGGTCAGGAAATGAGCAGCCTCTCTCTCAAGAGGGTTCCATTGCGCTGCATGTGGAGCGCGCTGATATTCTGCACGGTTTATCAATCCTACCGGTACCCGCTACAGATGAATTCGGCGGGAACGAGCCCGACTTACACAGATACCCCGATATCATTTCAGCTCGGAAAGTATCTTGTAGCCCTGCTCATATGCCTGATCGCAATCGGCTACATTCCCCGCAGGCTACTCTTCTACAGGAAGTGGGTTCTGGCGTCTCTGGTGGTCTGCACTTTCACGTATCCCGCCTTTAAATTCATCACGGCGGAATCAGGCGATAAAACGGCTTATCTGGATGTGGCATTCTGGCCAATCGCGGCACTCGTGCTTGCCCTCTCGGTGATAGCGGTTTCTGTTGCCGGACTGGACAAATATTTCCGTTTCGTCTTCATCTATTCGCTCGCGAGCACATTCATAGAGGTATTGCTGTTTGTTACGATCGGCAGATTGCCGGCCCTGGCATTTCAGGGCTCCCTTTCTGTGCGCTTCGGCGGTTTCCTTGACGATCCTAATGGGTTTGCCGCCCTGCTTTTTATGCTCATGGGTTGGGCATATTACCGCTTTTCAGGCACAAGACGAATGATTGCTGAGACTATGCTTGTAATCTGTGTCCTTCTCACACAGTCGTTCACCGCTTTTGGGTTCTTGGCAATTCTCGCGCTATTCTTGCTGGGCTGCCGCACGATTCTAAGACCCAAACCTGTCCTGGTCCTGAGTCTCGGCGCGGTTATTACGGCGATTTTAGTCTCTATCTGGTCGCCACTTACAGCGCTCATCTCTGCGATCTTTGAAAGCAGAAACGGGAGTGTGCAGGGCCACCTTTCTGTCTTGACCGACACCACGGTAGTCCCCGGCTCGACGTGGTTTTTTGGAGGCACGTCGTATACGCCTTACGAGTCGTGGTGGCTCGGGTCCGTGATCAACTTTGGATCGCCCTGGTACTTGCTTAACCTGTGTGTCATCGGAGCGCTCATTTTACCCACAATCAAAGCCTTTCGCCGCGCGCGCAATCCTCATCACAAAGCGGTCATGTGCGGTATCTTTCTGCTCTCCTGCTATTTTCTTATCGGTAACATTAATCTTCCCTTCTTCCGCATATTTCCTATCAATTTCCTCTTCTTCCTTTTCTCCTACCTAGTCTTCTTTGAGAGGATTAAGGAAGACAATTTTCAGACAAGGGAGAGAGCGGTCGGGCGAGCTGCTGCCCTGACGGATGCTTTTAATGCCAACGCGAAAAACACTCTGCATCGACCTGCGCTGGATTGACTCTTCCGGGGTTGGCATCTACATCAAGGGGATCGTGCCGGGCATTGTCGAACGGCTTTCCGATGTTTCGATTGTCGGATTGGGAAATCGGACGCGGCTTGAGGAGTTTCCGTGGAGCAGGTCGGCGAACGTGCGGTTGATTGACTGCCGGGCTGGGCGCTATTCGCTGGTTGAGCAGATTCAACTTCCCCTGGCCATTCCTACCGACACCGATCTCTTCTTCTCTCCGTACTACACTATCCCGCTCCTTTATCGCGGACGGCTGGCAGTGACAGTGCACGATCTCAGTCATCGTGTTGTGCCAGAAATTATTAGCAACACGAAGAAGCGGCTTTATGCTCAGGCAATGTTCCGCGCTCTGCGCAAGCGAGCTTCGGTGATCTTCACCGTCTCCCATTTCAGCAAGGCGGAGCTTCTTCGCCTTACCTCAGGACCGCGCGAAGACAACATCGTTCCAACTCACCTGGGAATCTCGGCTGAATGGTACCGGGCCGCGCAATTCCCGGCCATACGCTCCCGACCCTATTTCGTATATGTAGGGAATATCAAGCCCTACAAGAATCTCGGCCGAATGGTTGAGGCCTTCCTGAAGATCCGCGATCGGGTGCCGCATGACCTTGTAATCGTAGGACAAAGCGACGGTCTCATCACCGGCGAATCTCCTGAATTCTTCGAGCGCGTGAGGCGCGAGAGCCAACGTATTCATTTAACTGGTTTTGTATCCCACGAAGAGCTGCTTTCGCTGGTTGGGCATGCAAATGCGCTCATCATGCCCTCTCTCTATGAAGGATTCGGCCTTCCGCCTGTCGAGGCGATGGCCGCCGGCGTCCCGGTAGTGGTGGCGCGAGCCGCTTCTCTGCCGGAGATATGCGGGGACGCAGCCCTCTACTTCGATCCTCTCCAGGTGGATGACATCGCGGCAAAACTCCTGATTATGGCCTCCGACCCAACCATCTGTCAGCGACTGGTGAAAAAGGGGTTGGAGCGAAGCAGGCAATTCACCTGGATCTCTTGTTCAGAGAAGACGGCGGATACGCTGCGGTCAAATCTGACACTTCCGAACGATTGAACGCCCAGTCTTCGCTGCGCATCCTAATAGCTTGGTCTCTTTCTCGGCTCCAGGATTTCGCTGACGGATTTCGCTGACGCTTATCGGATGGAATAGTGTCACGGAATCAACGATATATAACGGTGCCGGGGACGACGCCAGATGCTATGATAGGTCGGGTGGAAATGTTCTCCCACACATAAGAAGATGCGATCGAATTGCATCTTCGGAGGCTTAAAACGAATGCGCGTGCTGTTTCTAAATCCGCCGTTTCATCCCCGCTTCTCCAGAGAGCAGCGCAGTCCCGCGGTCACCAAGAGTGGGACCTTGTACTACCCCAAGTGGCTGGCGACCGCGGCTGGAGTCGCGATCAAGAATGGGCACGACGTCGACCTGGTCGACGCGCCCGCGGCCGGATATTCGGTGCAGGCTGTGATCGATCGTATCGAAGCTAAGAATATCGAAGCGGTTGTGTGCGATACTTCCACGCCAAGCATTCTGAATGACGTTAGCGTAATTGAGTCGCTGGTCGCCGCTCATCCTTCTTTGCATGTGCTTTTGGTAGGGCGCCACGTATCGGCGCTTCCCAAGGAGACGCTGCAGATGTCGGCCTCACTGCAGGCGGTTGCCATCCGCGAGTACGAGTACACGGTACGGGACTGGGTTGCGGCAAAGGCTTGCGGCGCGGACCTTTCTACCGTAGACGGCTTGGCATGGCGTTCCGCAACGGGCGAAATTATCACGAACAAACAGCGCGCCGCCATTCATGATCTCGACGAACTGCCTTTCGTTTCTGAGGTCTATAAGCGCTTTCTGCACACTCCTGACTACTTTTACGGACACTCGCTCTGGCCTCTCGTGGTCTTCGATACCAGCCGTGGTTGCCCGTATCACTGCTCTTTCTGTGTCTATCCTCAGACCTTCAGCGGGCACACCATGCGCTTCCGATCGGTGGCCAATGTAGCGGACGAGTTCGAGTTCGTCGCCAAGGAAATGCCCGAGATCAAGACGGTGATGCTCGAGGACGATACGTTTATCGTCAGCAAGCCGCGTACGCTGGAGTTGGCGAACGAGTTGATCCGGCGCGGCAACAAGCTGCCCTTCGATGCCAACTGCCGTGCCGATATCGGTGCTGAAGTTGAGTTGCTTTCGACCCTGCATAAGGCTGGCGCGCGTCTCTTCTGCGTCGGTTTTGAAAGCGGCGACGTAGAAGTGATCAACGGCATGAAGAAAAATAACGATGACCGCCGCGATGCGAAGTATCACGAAGAGGCTCATCGTTTCGTCCGCCGGTGCCAGGAGTCGGGGATCATGGTGCATGGCTGCTTCATGGTCGGCAACCTGAATGAAACGCCGGCCAGCATGGAGAAGACGCTGAGCTTCGCCAAGGCGCTTCGTCCCGATACCGCCCAGTTCTTCCCCATCATGGTGTATCCGGGGACAACTGCGTACCAGGAAGCCAAGAAGCGGGACTACATTCAGATCGAAGACTGGGGCGCGTGGCTGACAAAGGACGGGCTCCACAACAGCGTCGTCACGCTGCCGAATATCACGCATGAGCAATTGGTCAGCTTCTGCGATCGAGCGCGACGCAGCTTCTATCTCTCTCCGTCCTATCTTGCTTATAAGCTGAAGCAGTCCCTGAAAGATCGCCGTGAATTACAGCGGAATGTGAAAGGATTCGTCACCCTGTCGAAGTACCTGATTCGCGGCAGCGAGCACGAAAAGACGGCTGCAGCCGGCAAGACCCAGGGCGCGACCGCATAATTTCACCGATGGCGTGTTTAGAGCTGGCTTCAACGGTGCGGAAAATAGCGAGGGATAATGGTCGAAACTAGGTTCGTGTCGATCATTATTCCCACGTTTAATGGTGCTTCCCGTATCGGGAATTGCCTGAATGCCCTTCTTTCACAAACGGCGGGGCGTGAGACGGAAATCTTAGTCGTCAACGACGGTTCGACTGACAATACAGTCGACGTGGTCGAGCGTTATTCCAACGTTCGCCTTATCACCCAAGCCAATGCCGGTCCGGCGGCGGCCCGGAACCGCGGCGCTGCCGAGGCGCGGGGCGAAATCCTCCTCTTCACCGACGATGACTGCGTGCCGACGCCTGATTGGCTGGGCGCAATGCTCGAGCCCTTCAAGGATCAAGACGTGGTTGGCGCCAAAGGTACTTATCGTACCCGCCAGCGACGAATCGCGGCTCGCTTCGTGCAGATTGAGTACGAGGATAAGTACCGACTGATGGCAGGGCTGCCCGACATCGACTTTATCGATACGTATTCAGCCGCCTTCCTTCGCGACCGCTTTTTAGAAATGTCCGGTTACGACACATCCTTCCCCGTCGCATGCGCGGAGGACATCGAACTCTCGTATCGTATGTCCGCACGTGGCTGGAAAATGGTCTTTGCGCCTGCAGCGATCGTTTATCACACGCACCCGGAAACGCTCTCTCTTTATCTGAAGAAAAAATACAAATTTGCTTTCTGGCGAGTGCTCGCCGTACGCAAGAACCCCAGCAAGGGTGTGAAAGACAGCCACACACCACAGGTCATGAAGCTTCAGCTGCTGTTCGCTCCTGCCCTCCTTATCGCCGCGCTGTTTGACCTTATCGCACGACCAGCGCTGCCTGTGTCGGTTCTTGTCCTGGCGCTATTTTTGCTAAGCACGCTACCATTCGCGATACGCGCGTTGCGCAAGGATCCGGTCATCGCCATGATTTCGCCGGCGATTCTGGCTGCGCGTGCTTGTGCTCAAATGCTGGGCGTAACCGCCGGCCTAATCTACGCTCGTCGCAAAGTTGCCGATGTCCCGACTAACTCGCTAGCCTGAAGAGAGCGAGCGTCGGCGTCTCTTTGTTCCAAGCCATCCAGCCCTATAACACAATACAATTTGCGGAGTTCTACTGCCCGGCTGGTCGCCGATGACGAAGACGTAAAATAAGAGATGCTCCTCTTACGCCGCTAATTTTATCCTGTGCCTACTTCAGGATGGATATTTAATGGATAGTCGTGATCGCTTTCCACATATCGCAAAGGCTGCGGAAAGGGCATTTCAAATTTAGGACATGCCGGACGTGTGACCTTGGTAAATGACACCGGCTTCAATCTTAGGACAAGCTCCACCAAAGCTTCGCATACGCCGCGTATGTCAAAGCCGCGCGGACGGCGAAAAATCTCACCATTCAGGTCTCGATGCAAAACGGAAAAATTGTAGTTACTGGAGCTGCGGGCCTTGTGGGGCAGAATCTTCTTGCGCGTCTGAAATCGAAAGGTCTGACGAATATTGTCGCCATCGACAAGCACCCCACTAATTGTGAAGTGCTGCGACGTTTCCATCCAGACATCAAAATTCTCAACGTGGATCTGGCTACGGCCGATGGGTGGCAAGAATCCCTGAAGGGCTGTCGAGCCCTGGTGGTCGGGCACGCGCAGATAGGTGGAATCTTTCCGGAGGAGTTCATCAGAAACAACGTAGGTGCGACTGAGAGGTTGCTGGAAGCAACAATACAACAGCATATCCCCTATCTGGTGAACATCTCTTCATCCGTCGTAAACTCGATGGCGGTCGACAATTACACCGAAACGAAAAAAGCGCAGGAAGCCTTGGTCGCGGCTACGGGCATCAAGCAGGTGATTCTACGGCCGACGCTAATGTTCGGCTGGTTCGACCGCAAGCACGTCGGCTGGCTGGCTCGTTTTATGAAAAGGACTCCCGTGTTCCCGGTTCCGGGCAATGGCCGGTTCCTACGTCAGCCGCTTTATGAAGGTGACTTCTGCGATGTGATCGTGTCGGCCATTGAAAACGAGATCACTGGTGCCTACAACATCACAGGGCAGGAGCGCGTTGATTATATAGATCTCATTCGAATGGTTAAGGTTGCTACAGGAGCGAAGGCGCGTATCCAGAAGGTTCCCTACCATCTGTTTTGGATCATGCTGAAGGTGAATTCGTGGTTTGATCGAAATCCACCATTTACTACAGGGCAGCTTGAGGCGCTGGTCACGCCGGATATCTTCGAAGTCATCGATTGGCCTGGTATCTTCGGAGTGCGTGCTACGCCCCTTAGGGAAGCACTGGAGATCACCTTCCGGGATCCACGCTACTCTGAGATCACGCTCGACTTCTAAGCAGAGGCAATATTGATCGCGGGCAACAAGGCATTGAACGCCACGAAAAGAGGAAGCATATCGCGAGGGTAATTGTTATCGGATCAGGAGCAATGGGTCTGGCAGCAGCATACCGGAGTGCAAAGCGAGGGCACTCAGTGGAGGTTCTGGAAGCGGCTCCCGAACCAGGCGGGATGGCGGCACACTTCGATCTCGATAACCTTTCCATCGAAAGGTTCTATCATTTCGTCTGCAAGACCGATCGCGCCACGTTCCAGTTATTGGAAGAACTTGGACTGGCGGACAAGATGCACTGGCATACAACCTCGATGGGTATCTTCATCAATGACCGCCTGCACGCGTGGGGGAATCCTGTCGCGATGCTGAAATTCCCAGAAATCAACCTGCTGTCTCGTCTGCGCTACGGACTGTTTGCGCTCGTATCGACACGGCGCGATAGGTGGGACGCAATCGAGCACGAGACAGCGCGAAGCTGGATCACCCGGTGGTGTGGTCGCGAGGTGTACGAGAAGCTCTGGGCGCCGCTCTTCTCTCTTAAATTCCATGAACACGCGGAAAACATCTCTGCAGCGTGGATATGGACACGCGTGAAGCGAATCGGTCGCTCGCGACGATCGATGATGCGGGAAGAGTTAGGGTACATTGAAGGTGGAAGTCAGACCTTAGTTGATGCGCTTGTCTGCCAGATCGAGCGGATGGGTGGCACAATCCGGCTAAAATGCCCGGCGCAAAGAGTCGTCACCGAAAACGGCCAAGTTACGGGCGTGCAAACGCCCGATGGCTTTGTCCCCGCCACGCACATCATCTGTACCGCACCTACTCCCTTGGTGCCCGACCTTGTGCCTGACTTGCCGGAAGAATTGAAAGCGACATACCGATCGATTGTAAACATCGGCGCCTGCTGCTTGGTTTTTAAGCTCAAAAAGTCGGTAACCCCGCATTTCTGGGTGAACATGTGCCAAAACGATATCGCGATTCCAGGCTTTGTCGAGTTTTCAAATCTTCGTCCAGTGAGCGGAACGATAGTCTACGTCCCGTATTACATGCCGGTGACGCATGAGAAATTTCATTGGAGCGATCAACAACTGCTAGAGGAGGCATTCGGCTATCTTGAACGGGTAAATCCCAAGCTGAAGAAGGAAGACATTGTGTCCTCACACGTGGCGCGACTCCGCTACGCCCAGCCCATCTGCGAACCTGGCTTCGCGGCGAAGATTCCGCCGGTACAGACACCAATCGCAGGGCTGCAGATCGCAGACACCTGCTTTTATTACCCCGAAGACCGTGGCATCTCAGAGAGCGTCCGCCTGGGGCGCGAAATGGCAGACGCAATCGGTGGAGGATAGAACGTCTCTGGAACCTACCTTGAGATTGCGGAAGAGAAAATCGCCGCGTCCTGTCTGCTTCGACTCCCAATCGGTGATAACGCCGTGACCGCGCCGCCTGCGCGCTTCCACCTGCTTTCTATGGGACATGGTAGATGGCATTTTTTTCCGCTCGTTCCAGGATCGGTCGAAAATCCTCATCGTGGAGAAGATACACATCGTGATCGGGGCCGGGAGGAGCAAGCATGGGTCCCTGGGTGCCTCCGCTAGATTTATAAAGCGTCATTCCATCCAACAAGCCAACATATCGCCGATGCATCTGGTAGGCACCCAGGGCAGTCCCTGCCAGAAAAAAAAGACCACTAGCGACGACCGCGGCCTTGTAAAACCGCCGAATGCGCTCCGCGGAAATGCGCGCGAGTTCATGAAGGCTGAAGACGTAGCAGCAAACGAGAAGAAGGTCGGAATAGATCTTGTACCGCGAGCTGAGGCTTTGATCGTAGCCGAGACCGCTGCGGATGCCAGAAACTCCAAGGCCAGTCAGGAGAAGAAAAAGAGCGTAGTAAGAGACGGTAGGGTTGACTCGATAGAAGCGTCGCCTCATGGCCAGCAGCAACAGCGCACATATAACGATACCAAGCAGTATAGAAAGATACCGTAGGTAAGCGCGCTGGAGCCCAATGGAAGCGCCGAGGAAAGAGAGCGTATAGATAACATTAAGATGGTGAGCGGCGGAGTGCACTGTCCCTCCGCCCTGCTGCGATGACGCAAAATTATAGTGATGAATGTATATTGCAGCGCAGGCGATCGTGACAAGCGTCCAAACTGCTGCTCGCCAAGGCTTACGTTCCTGCAAAAAGAGCAACATGCCCACCGGAAAAAGCGCAAAGCCGTTTCCCGATGCTGCAATAGAGAGTGCTAGTCCCATGCACGCGATCGCAAAGGCCAAGCGGCCAACTTTCGTGGCAGCATAAAGCGCGATTAGTGCAAAGAGAACGACACCTATGTTCTGAAGGCATGGCATGGGCCAATCTAGCGTCTCGCCATAGTTGAGCTGAAAAAGGATAAACGATATGGGTACGAAAAGTGTCAGGCGCGAGGCAAGGTCGACGTTCTTAGGTAGAAAGCACCGCCAGAAGAACCATGCTATGGCCAACACCTGGATATCGCCGAGAATAGAGAGTAGCACGAAGTTAGTGTGTCCACTTAGCCGGTATTGAAGAGCGACAATAGCATTCGCGAATACAGGCTTGTACTCATTATGCTGAGCGAATAGGACAAAGGCGAATTTTGACGAGCCGCTTGGTAATTTTACGAACTTGTTCAAAAATCCGAGAACGGAGTCGTAGTCGTCAAAAACCGGGATGTTGCACAGAAAACGGAAACATACCGCATAGAGCGTGAGAACCGGAATGAAAATGAAGAACAGCGGAAGGTAGATCGCTTTCCGGTTATTGGGCTTAATGATGCCATAGTGAAGCGCTGGACTGGGTTTCATTGGAACAGGCTCAGACATAGGATTCTATTAGTGTTTCGTGGATGAGCCCCCATTCTATAGCGTCTTTGTGAGAACCGCATTCATGAAGTCAGGCGCAACCGCGAAAGAGCAGCAGTTTTTCATCATATGGCGGGGCCTCGCTCGTGTCCCCGCGCCGGTGCGCGATCACAAGGGCGATGCTTCGAGATGAGATGAGCGGTCAAATAAAACCATTGCAACTAGCCACCTCGTTACTTCGGATGAGATTCCAGCCCGCTCTCGACGAAATCTCAATTGTCTCCCGCACATCTCTATAAGCTCGTAGCGTCGAACCGATTCAACCTAGACCACACACCTCTGCGCAGCGTGGAAAGAGCCGCACGTTGGAAGTCGATGTTGGATGGCGCTGTGGAGGGGGAGACGGCAATGACTGATGGAACGGTCGATCATTTTCCGATGCAGAAAGTCGAAAATATCCGATTCAGAATGTCGTCTGCTGTGGTTTCTCCGGTCAGGGCGTCTAGATTGCGCAGGGCGGTGTAGAGATCGAGGAGGAGCATCTCGTGCGGTACGGCGTTTGCTATGGCTTGCTTTGCTGCGGCGAGTCCAGCCAGCGCCGCAAGGACTGCTTCATGCTGGCGCAGATTGGTGAGAATTCCGCTTTCGCTCTCTCCGGCTGGTGCGCGGACCATGTTGAGAAGCGCCGCACGCAGATCATCGATTCCTTGGCCGGTCAGCGCGGATGTCGCTACTTCAGCGATCGGTAGCTGAGACTCCGAACTTTCCCCTGCGTCAAGATCGATCTTATTGCGTACGATGAGCGCTCGGCGTCCGGTGAGCAGTTGGATGAGCTTCGCTTCATCCTCGCGCAGCGGAATTCCCGCTTCCAGCACCACCATCACCAGGTCTGCGTCGGCGAGGGCTTCGCGCGATTTCTGAATTCCCAATGATTCGGCTTCATCTGCAGCCTCCCGCAATCCCGCGGTATCCACCAGTTCGATGGGGATGCCGCCCAGGGAAACACGCTCCGTCACCAGGTCGCGTGTAGTGCCGGGCGTGGCCGTCACGATGGCGCGTTCACGCTCGACCAGCCGGTTGAAGAGGGAAGACTTGCCTACGTTCGGGCGGCCTACGATCGCGAGGGTCAATCCAGAGTGAACGATTCGGCCATGCTCGAACGAGCGCGACAGCTTCTCGAGGTCTGCGGCAACTGTATCAATGCGGATTACGATTTCGGTGTCGGGCGTGAGGTCGACGTCATCTTCGGCGAAGTCGATACCGGCTTCGAGAAGCGAGATCAATTCCACGAGCGTTTCCTTGATGGGGTGGATGCGCCGCGAGATGGCTCCGTCCATCTGTTCGGCGGCGGTGCGGGCCTGGTAGAGTGTCTGCGATTCGATGAGGTCGCGTACGGCTTCGGCCTGGGTCAGATCTATACGTCCGGAGAGAAAGGCGCGTTCCGTAAACTCGCCCGGTCTCGCGAGGCGCGCGCCTTGCTGGAGCGCCAGGCGCACCAGGAGTTCGAGGATCACAGGAGAGCCGTGCGCTGCGATTTCGACCAGGTCCTCGCCGGTGTAGGAGTTCGGCCTCGCAAAGAAGGTTGCAATCGCCTCGTCCAACTTGCCTTTCGATTCAGGGTCGTGAATCTCGGCATATCTGGCCTGAGCGTGCGTTAACGGATTCCGCAGAGTAAGCAACGCATCGGCAATGTCGCGCGCATGCGGGCCCGAGAGGCGCACGATTCCGATGCCTCCGCGGCCTGGAGGCGTGGAGATCGCGACAATGGTCTCGTTGGCGACTGATTCCTGTTCAGCGACTTGTGGATGAGGCTGCACGGGTGTGATTTCAGGGGCCGCCGCATGGCCGCTTGCCGGTTTCGATGAAGCTAGCGACGGCCGCGACCGCCGGCAGAGGGCTGGCCCCCGGCCAGAGCCGATAACTTGCTCGTGTCGTATCCCTTGGGGTGCGCGACGACGAACCGGTGCAAACCTTCACCGGTCGAAGATGTTTCCAGATCTTCGTAAGCGCGAAACGCGAGGTGCAACATGCGGCGTTCGCGCGAGCTCATGGGCGTGAAACTGTACGGCTGTCCGGTTCGCCGCACTCTCTCGGCAGCGGTTTCGGCGGCCATCTTCAACTCACGCGCCCGCATCGCTTTGAAGTGATTCGCGTCGAAGGAAACCTTGTCGTGTTCCTCATTTTCCAGGCGAATAATCTTCGCAGCGACGTGCTCGAGAGCGCGCAGCAGCTCGCCTCCGCGCTGGGTCAGCAACCCTGCGTCCGGTCCTGCTAATTCAACGTAGATTTCGCGCGCTTCCAGCTGATCAGGGTCGGCCGCTCCCGCGCCTGCGGTGATTCTGTACTTCAGCCGGAGACCGCCCGTAGTGGTGAGAGTCTTGAGAAGGGCGGCTATCTTCTGTGCCGCAACAGAATAGTCCTCAATGGGCATCGACTTAGTATCTCACTCCGCCCTGATTTCGTCAGGTGGCTGCGCCAAAAACAAAAGCGTCCGGGAAACGGACGCTTTTGCCGGCAGGCTCCGGTCTATCTTCGTGCGTTGATGATCTTGCCGCTTTTCTTTGCCGCCCGGCGGATTGCAATTTCGCGTATCTCGCGGCCCAGCTTGGTGCGGTTCATCACCAGCTGCTGCGCCACGCCGATGAAGTTGCTGCACGCCCAATACAGGGAGAGACCGGAGCCGAAGTTCCACATCATGAAGCCGAAGACCGCCGGCATGGTGAAGGCCATCATCTTCTGCTGTTTCGGGTCCATTCCGGGAGACGGCGTGAGGAATTGGGTGAGGAACATGGAGACGATGACGAAGATAGGCAGGATGTGCCATGGATCGGGCGCGACCAGGTCCGGGAGCCAGAGCCAGTGAGCGTGGCGCAATTCGATCACGACGCTCAGCATCCGGTAGAAGCCGTAAAGCAGAGGCCACTGGATGAGCATGGGCAGGCAGCCGCCGAACATATTCACGCCTTCGCGCTTCTGCAGATCGAAGATCTCTTTCTGCATCTCCTGCTTGCGCGGATCGGTGGTCTTGTACTTCGCATATTTGGCCTTGATGTCGTCCATCTGCGGCTGAATACGCTGCATCTTCAGCGACGACTTCATCATCTGGACGCGCGTGGGCAGCATGGCCAGGTTAAGAATTACGGTGAGCAGCAGGATCGACCAGCCCCAGTTCGGCACGACGTGCTCGTAGAGAAAGCGCAGCATGACGAAGAGCGGCTTGGCGATGAGCGTGAGCCAGCCGAAGCTCACCACTTTTTCGAGGCTGGGGCCGCTGACGGCGTGGATGGAGCCAAGAACGTCCAGCGATTTCGGTCCGACAAAGACCCGCGTGTTCACCTGACCGGAAGAATCTCCCATCGCGGCCCCCAGCACGGAGGCTGGTTCGGTGGCGTTTGGATCCGGCTTCTTTGGATTCTTGGGAATCTGCAGGATGTTATGAAGACTTATCAGCGTTGCGTCTGCCGGATGGTCGGGGAGGAAGATAGCGGCGAAGTAAAGGTCGCTGACTCCGGCCCAGTCGAACGGCCCGCGAAGCGTGTCTCCGCCGACGACCTTTTTGTAAGAGATCTGGTCGTCCTTGCCGCTCTGGGAGAAGTCGATTGCTCCGCTGGCATATTGCGGCAGGGTGCTCTGGTCTCCAAAGCCGGAGGGCCACGCGAGTGACGCTGTGACCGGCGCGCCGTTCTGCGTCACCGAGACACTGGCGTGAATCACGTAGCTGGAGTCGAAGCTGAAGCTCTTGTGGACGATCAGGCCGCCCGCGGAATAGTCGAAACTGAGTGTTCCCGGCGCGGCGACGGTTCCTGTCGCGGAGGCCACATAGAGTCCGTTCGCCAGCTTGTTCCGCACACCTGCGTCGTAGGTGTAGAGCGAGAGCGGATATCCAAACCTGGGCGCCGCCTCGTGACTGACCAGGTCCAGCGGCTTGCCGTCTTCGTCGGTGTACTTTTTGAGAATCCAGGACTTTACCTGCGCGCCGCGGTTGGTAAAGGTGATCCGATAGAGCTCGTTCTCAACGACTGTAGTGCTTTCACCGGTTGCGGCAACGGTGCCGGCAGCAGCGGGTGCTTCGGGAGCGGCAGCCGCTGCGCTCGTATCGACCTGAGCGGCAGGGGGTGGGGCGCTGGCAGGCTGCGCCTGCTGGGTCTGTTGCGTTGGCGCCGGCTCGGGCGCCTTTTTGGCGCGAAAGTATTGCAGGCCGAGGAACATCACGAGGAAGATGCCGGTGAAGACCAGGATGGTCCGCGAGTCCTGGCCGCCGCCTTGCTGATTCGGATTTTTTATCTCTGCCAAACTGCTGTCCTATCTGGTCGTAGCTTTTGTTGAGACGCTGCTCAAATGTTAATTGGCGCGTGTGAACGCCTTGGAAACTGGGTGGGAGACGTCGTGTTCTTCCCGAACACGGGAATGATTTGGGGGAACCGGGTCGAAGCCGCCTTTGCCGAATGGATGGCAGCGCGCTATACGCCGGAACGCCATCCAGCCACCGCGCAGGATGCCATGTTCGCTAAGGGCCAGGGCGGCATATTCCGAGCAGGTGGGCTGGAACCGGCATGCGCCGCTCTGTCCGCTTACAGAGTGAAGAGCGGGCGAGATAACCAGCTTATACGTCTTGAAGGCGAACGAAATCGTGCGGTCGCGCAGGCTCATTGCTGAGCCCCCGGCTTCGCTGCTCCGCCACCGGAGCCGCGCCTGTCGAGCTGCGAGGAGACGGTCGAGAAGATGCGGGCAACTTCCGCGGACAGCCTGCGGAACTCCATGTCGATCACCGATTTCCGGGGATGCAAGACAACGTCGGCGAAGCGCGGCAGGCCGGACAGATTCATACGCACGGCCTCGCGCATGCGGCGCTTGATGCGATTGCGGTCGACCGCTTTGCCCAGGACACGGCCCGCTGTGAGTCCGACCCGTGCGGCGCCGGGCGTGTCGCTGCCAGCGCTTTCTTCGCGACTGCGAAAAAAATAGCTCATCGACGGCGAGAAGTGCTTGCGGCTCTCCTTGTAGACGCGCTGGTAATCGGCGTGCTTTCGCAGGCGAGAGGCGCGCAGATCGGGAGCGTCTAGCATAGGACTATTGTCGCGCAAGGCACGAGGCTTCCCGCAAGCGACAATGACCGCGGCGGCACAGATTGCCTGACTGCCGTTGGTCATAGAACGCTAACTCTTTCGGGGTGGGAATCAACGAGTGGTTTTACTAGTCGCGATAACCGGCGCTGACGGAAACGCGCTTGCGACCCTTGGCGCGGCGGCGTGAAAGGACAGCTGCTCCGCTCTTCGTCTTCATACGGGTGCGGAAGCCGTGGACCTTCGAACGGCGGCGGCGATTGGGCTGAAATGTGCGCTTCGGCATGAAACTGCGCTCCTATAACTTTTTGGAAGTCTTAGAGCACTTTTCCTATTTTTGTGTCCTTTGGCAGATTCGCTCAGCATGGCTTTCTTAACGGAAAAGCCGGGTCAAGCGTCTCTCTTCGGTCTACACCTGTAGGAAAATGCTCTAGCCGGCAGACACAGGACAAAATGCCACTTCCGGACAAAGATCGAGTATATCCTATTGGCCTGAATGCCGCAAAAGGGGGGGCATGAGCCAGGAGGGGCGCCATGCGCAATTCTCTGTCTGAGCTGTGGCGGAAATTCAAAAGCCTGTGGCGGCGCGATCCCGAGCCGCAGGACCCTTATGCCGGGGTTCGCGCGCCGCTGAAGCGAGGGCCACGAGACAGGAACTCATCCGTGGCGCTGGTTGAGCCAGAAGAGCGAAAGGCGGTGCGCGCCCGGGGTAAGCCTGCATCCTGAAACGCCGATATCAGGAAACCGAAGTCCCGGTTTTTCGGGTGATTCATGTAAGTTGCTGCCCAGCAATGGTTTAAACATTCTCAGTTCCCTGAAAAATGCCCAGTAGGGCTGTCCCTGATATGGTGATGGCTCAAAGCGGAAGATTGCAATTCTGTCACAAACATCTTGGCAAGCGATGGCGGGAAGAGAGAGAATGCACCCACATAAGTGCTCGATGCTCGAAGGAGGTGACTATGCTCACCAAGCATCAGGTTCCGGTGGCCACGCCCCGTGGATGGATTGTCCTTCTAGCCATGATGTGCGCGGGAGCCGCTACGATTCAGGCCCAGGGAACCGGGCCATTCGTCGGTCGCATCTCCAATTCAGTTTATAGCGCGCTCGATCTGTCCCAGGATATGCCTGAGCGTTCCGGAGTTCAGCCTCAATTGCAGACGGGGTACACCGAGGGGTATGGAATGGCCTCATTGGACCCCGAGACCCAGGGCGACCTCCTGATGGTCCATCAAAGGTATTTGGCGGCCGTCGACGCCTATCTCCGGGCCCCGCATAACTCCGCGGTGGTCTGGAACAAGCTGGGTATCGCTTACCAGCACATGTACGCGCTGGATTTTGCCAAACTGCAATATGAGAAGGCGCTCTCGATCAATCCCGATTACCCCGAGGCCATCAACAATCTTGGCACGGTCTACTACGGGCAAAAGAACTATCACAAGGCAGAGAAATACTACCGGAAAGCGATCCACTACAAGCCGCAGACAGCATCTTTCTATAGCAATCTCGGCACGGCTTACTTCGCCGAGCACAAATACAAGCAGGGAGTGGTGGCCTACCAGCACGCTTTCGCGATCGACCCCGAGGTCTTCATCCGCGAGTCGCTGGAACGGATTGCCGAGCTTGGTCCGGTTGAGGAGCAGGCTGAACTGAACTACACCCTCGCTGAGCTGTATGCGCAGGCGGGGAATGTGAAGGCCGCGCTGGTCTATTTGCGGGCTGCTTTAACCGAGGGTTTCGACGATCGCAAAAAGTTAATGGCGGACAAGGACCTTGCGACTCTTCGAGTGACTCCCGAGTTTCACCTGCTGATGGCCGAGGAGCATATCAACTAGACTGACCCATGACCTGGGCGGAGAAACGCTCCATCTCCTCAAGCTGCGGGCTGGACTGCAGCAGAACCAGATCGACACCGACATCGGTGAATGCCTGCAGTCGCTCCCGGACGCTTTCCGGCGTCCCGACGAGACCGCTTCGCAACCCGCGATTGGAAACGGAATAATCCTCGAGTGAAACCTTCTGCTCCAGCTTGGAGCCGGAGATCCACTGCTGATAGTTCTGGTAGCCGCGCGCGGATTGCCGCACGTTGGTGATGCGCTCGACCTCTTTTTTCGCTTCGTCTTCCGAATCGCGGACGATGGCGTAGCCGGCGATTCCATAGACCAGGGGCGGCAAACCCAGTTCATCTCTTCGGCTTCGCATGTCGGCGATCTTCTTGCCGACTGTGGCGGGATCGTCTCCGTGCATGAGGTATGCGTCGCATTTCTGCGCGATGAGATTTTTCGCGGTCTCCGATTCACCCCCGGCATACAACCTCGGCCGAGGCTGCGACACAGGTTTTGGCGCGAGGACGTTCTCGCCAACCTGATAGTAGCTCCCGGAATAGCTGAAGCCCTGATGCGACCAGCAGCCGTCGAGGATGTCAAGCCACTCCGAGGTGCGCGCATAGCGGTCGTCATGCTGATCGAAGGCGATGCCGTACTTGGTGGCCTCGTCGGCCCACCAGCTCGAAACCAC
>CAWGCH010000010.1:0-508980 GCA_963821115.1 uncultured Acidobacteriaceae bacterium | reverse complement strand
CCTGTTGAGCCTTTAGGTGCTCGGTGACGATTTCCGTCGCTACGGCGCCTTGGATTTGCCCAGTGGCAGCTTCTTTCAACGCCTGACTATAGGCAGCGGTCTGGGAGCGAGCCTGGATCGCAGCATCGGCCATCTGGGAGAAGGCGGACTGGACTGCAGCCTTCGCCTCGGCCATTGCCGCGCCCAGGCCGCTGATATCAGCCTGGATCGATACGTTTAGATCGTTAGCCATTCATCCCCCGCTTATGCTGCGCTGATCGCCGTGCTAGGCGCCTGATCACTCTTTCACTGCGCCGTCTAAAGCTTCTTGAAGGGCCGCTATGATCTCAGGTTTTTTCTCTTCGAGCGAGCTCTCCATGTAGTTGCGCGCCGGCAGGTCGAAGGCGCGGTGGCGGCGCGTGAAAATCGTCGCACCGTCGCGCTGGAACACCATGAGCTTGTCCGTCACTTCCGGGATCGTTCCGCCGTAGTTCTGGATCGCGGCGTAGGGAACGGTTCGGCCGAAGCTCACAGTGCCTTCCAGCAGCTCGGGAGTTTCAGTCACTTCCATGAAGCCAGAGTTTTTGAGGTTGCCGCTGCGCTGGTTCAGGACCTGGCCAGAGAGCTTGTCGTCCTTGATGAAGCTCAGCAGATTGAGCGTCTCGGCCTGCATCTGCTCACGCAGCGCCGCAATGATCTTCTCGGCCTTGGTCTCGAGGAACTCCTCGAGACCATCCATGCTCACCGTAAACTCAATCATCTTGGCGTCTGGCATTGCTCCTCCGTGTTCCGCAAACCCTGTTGAAGTTAGTTAAGTGCTTGTTGCGATTGGTCCCTGCGCGCTCGCTGCATCTGTTCCGAAAAGATTTGTTTGTTGTGACGAGTCTGCGGTCACCAGGCGCTCGGGGCGATGCAGACCAGTAACGCCTAGATCCGGCCAGTCGACCATGACGCGGCCGCGGCTCAATCCGCGCACGATTCCCGGCTCTCCATGAAAGCATGAGCGAAGAAACACGTGCACCCCAGGCACGAAGGTCACTGAAGTCTCCCGCTGCCGTTCGCGACCAGCTGAGGCCGATAAGGCGTGTTCGTAGTCGTTTGTTTCCGGTGCTTGTGCCGCAGTGTGAGCAGCTCGCGCACGGCATCTTCGGAAGCACCCGATTTTTTGAATATCCCTGCCGTCATCGCCGATCGAAGCATTGACTCCACATCCTGCTCGAATGGGTCTAAAGCTTCCACCGCGTTGGCAAGCTGAATGACGGTATCCATGGCCCGGCCCGGGTCGATGCCAGGCTCAAAGGGCTTCAGCGATTTCGGGATTTCGCCGGCGTGGTTCCATTCGTTCGGATCGTCGAGATAGCGAGACTGTCCGAACCAGGTCGCAGGGTGAGGCGTGTATTTGCCCTGGCGGCCAGCGTCTGAGCGCGCGAACCCCACTGTGCTCTGCTTGAGTAACTCCCGCGCCGAAGAGATGCTCATAGGCCTGTGCGGGGCTTCCCCCTTAACAAGCCGTCTCGCTGCTGCATCGATTGCCTGGAGAGCCTTCTTTCGTCCAACCTTCCGCGGATAGGCTTCGTAGATGAGGGCGGTTTCAGAGGACGCGCTCGACGTGTCGAGCAAGAGTTTTTTGCTTTTCTCTTCTCCTACTTCAACTACACCTTCAACTACAACTACAGCAGAAACTTTCGAAAAATCGCCGGAATTTTCTGCGAATTTTTGAAAACGCTGATTCGGCAGAGACTTAGACTTTTTCCATGCGATGTACCCTTCGCGTTGCTTTTCCACCAGTGCCGGCGGCGGCGCGGGGCTTCTCTCGTCGCGCGTCGTCTTATACCGCGGGAGAAACTTTTCGCTGGTGATGAACTGAAGCCACCATGATCCACCATCGACCTGATAGACGACGGCGAGATAGTTCATCACATACTCCTCGACAACGGTCCAAAGGTCATTCTCAGTTGGCGCGGATTTGAAGCTGCTGAAGATCCTGCGAGATAATTCCGCAAACGACAGCTCGAGCCGGGCATAACCGTTCGAAGCCAGGTAGAGTCGCGGCCAGAATAGCTGCGCCAGGTCGCTGCATGCCGCGAGACGCTCGCCTCCGAAGAGGCCGTCAGCATCGATCATTGGCATGTCGGCCGCTCTCTTTCGCGACGCCGCGCTTCTCGCAATTGCCTTCGGCGCGCATCCTCGATTCGGGACTGCCTGGCGTGGTAAAAGCACCCACAACCATCCAGCAGCTCATGCATCCGAACGAGGGCGTCGATCCCTTTCAAAGCCCGCATCGCAGGCTTAATTACAGCGGGGTTCCGGGGGTTCCCGATACAGGCCATGAGGCGGGACCTCCAGGACACCATCGCGTGAGTCGGGAACCTGCAATCAGGACGAATCGGCAAGCAGCGCTCTGCGCAAAGCATTGACTGCGCTGCTGCTCTTACTTCGTGAGTCATCGTGGTTTCCTCGGGCGGGCTGTGCCTGGCACCAGGGGCTCAGCCCGAGAAAGTTTTTAGGCGACTTGCGCCGGAATAGTGCTTCGCTCGACTAGTTCATTGATCGATGCCTCGGGCAATCTCACGCTGCGTCCGATGCGGACAATTTCCAGCTCTCGGCGATAAATCATCGCCCACACTTTCTTCTGGGAAAAGCCGAGACGCTCCGCGACCTCAGGCACACTGAGCAGCTTCATGCTGACACCTCAAATCAAATTTTGGGAAGGTATCCTGCTCAGCGAAGAGCGGGGAACTCGGGAGTGATAGGCAAACTCCAGGAGCTCGACTGCGCCAGTCAGTGTTCGTGAGCATCGGTCTAAACCATTGCTCGGCGCACGCTCCGGCCTTTTTTTAGAGAGCCATTCAGGTCCGGATGCCAAGATACTTCCACAGAATCCGCAGTAAGTCAAGGAATGGTGTACAAATCTAGGTACTCAAGAATACTAAGTAGGGTTAGATGGGCACTTACAAGCGCGGCAAAATCTGGTGGTATGAGTTTGAGTTCGCTGGCGTGCGGATCCGCGAGAGCAGCAAGAGCAGGCACAAAGACATCGCGGAGCGCGCGGAGCGTGAGCGCCGGCGAGCACTGGAACGCGGAGTGAACCATCTCGAAGAGAAGAAGCAGCCGCAGTTGTTCAGCACCGCGGCGAAACGCTGGCTCGAGGTGAGCACGCCACACTGGAGCGCGAGCAACGCGCGCATTGAGGGCTACAATGTCGCGCACCTGCAACCTCACTTCGGGAAGATGCTGCTTACCGACATTGCAGCAGACGACATCAGCCGATACCAGGCAAAGCGAAAAAAAGACCGCGCCAGCGCGCGGACCATCAACATGGAGGTGGGCACGCTGCGCGCGATCCTGCGCAAACATCGGCTCTGGGCAAACTTGCAACCCGACGTGCGGATGCTGAAGGCCCGCCAGGACGCCGGCAGAGCGCTGTCTGCCGATGAGCAGCACCGACTGCTGGCCGCGTGCAAGAAGAGCCGTTCACGCTCGCTCTATCCGGCCGTGCTTCTGAGCTTGCACTCGGGTTTGCGCAATGCGGAGCTGAGGCTGCTTCGGTGGCGCCAGGTCGATTTACTCGCGAACGCTATCACAGTCGGCAAGAGTAAGACCGCCGGCGGCGAAGGTCGGATCATACCGCTCAGCCAAACGGCTGCGCGCTGTCTGCAGGAATGGCGCAGCCAGTTCCCGGACGCGCACCCGGCGCACTACGTCTTCCCTTCCGAGCGGTATGGCCTCGTGGGCGAAGAGGGCTATGAGAATGGCAAGGCCGCACCTTACGATGTGAAGCCCGAGGTGCCGATCGGCTCGTGGAAGGTGAGCTGGACGGCAGCTCGGGCGGCCGCGAAGGTTTCCTGCCGCTGGCACGACATGCGGCACTCATTTATTTCCGTTCTGGCAGAGGGGCAGGCTTCGGATGCGACGATCATGAGCCTAGCTGGTCACCTAAGCCGGAAGATGATGGAAAAGTACTCGCATACGCGGAACGAAGCGAAGCGCCAGGCGATCTCCGTACTGGATGGGGATTTCCATCGCGAGTCCCCCAGAATCCCCCACAATGACCTGGGAGCCTTCTACAATTTTGGGGGCGTTTTCTTGCGTAAGTCGATTGATATCAATATGGTGGACGCGGGTGGAATCGAACCACCAACCTGTCGATTAAGAGTCGAATGCTCTGCCAGTTGAGCTACGCGTCCATTGAGCGCCGGTAGGCGATCGGTACGAAGGGTCGGGAATCATCGAAAATGACTCAACCGCCTCATTGAATATAGCACAAAATATCTGGAAAAAAGCCGCGGCGGCGGCCTCGAATGAAGGCTAAAACGTGAAGGCCAGTCCGCCTTCCACCGATCTCGACGCCTCTGCGAAATAGAGGACACTGCCATCGCTGGTGACCACCGGGCGATACCCCTGCGCTAGCAGATTTCTCACGTCGATCAGCGCCTCCATGCCGTTGGGCAGGATACAGCGATAGTGGATCGGCTGGCGCAGGTAGAAGCTCAGATAGGGGGCGGGAAGGTTTCCGTCGAATGCATCGACAGCAGTGAGTGAAGAGGGCTTCTGCCATCGATAGGATGCCTGCCACTGCGTCCTCACATGCTCCAGCTTGCCGCCGAATGCCGCCGCATACATCTCCGTGCGGACCGGGTGAAGGCTGAGCAGACCATTCTCAAGCGTCACTGGAATCGGCTGCGCGTCCATGGTGATGGCGCCGCCGGTTGCGGCAGCCAGCGAAATCCACATGTCATCCGGCAGCAAATCTCTCAGCTCGGCGACGACGCCATTGCTGGTGAAGCCGTCCGCCGTCACGCGCAGCGAATCGGTTGCCGAATCGTAAAGAATGTCGCCGCTCTTCCAATCCGCAGAGGAGATCGTGCCCCCGCCTTCGATCATGGGATTCGCTTCGTGATCGTGGAAGACGGTCATGCTCAAGCGGACGTTGCCGTCGGTCCTGCTCACCGAAAGTTCCTGGTGCAGCCCATGTTCAAGCAGCAGCCTCCCCTGGCTCTCGCCGAGGGAGGGCGTCAGCGTGTTGGCGCGGTCGATTTCATCGGCCCGCTGAACTCCTGGAGTCGTGGCGACGCGGTAGGCGATCGAAGCCGAACCGGCTTGAACCCGCAACGAACCGAAGGGATGATTCGCGATCTGCGTGGTGCCCAGGTGCACGGCCTCGAATTCGTTGCCAGCCTCGGCCCGGATCGCCGGAGTCAGATCAATGGTCTCCGCGCTCCGGAAGACCATCGCCTGCAGGCCCTGCGAATCCGGACCTCCGGCAATCTCCGGGCGATCCACAAAAGCTGCCACCGTCCTGAAGGTTCTGCCCGGAGCCAGCTGCTGCTCGTAGCCGACCACTGTGTTCAGGGCCGGATCATCCGCCTGGCTCAGGTCTGCGCGCACCAGCAACTGGCGGGTATCGTCGGTGGTCCGCCGCATCTCGATGCCGTTGTGGACGCCTCCGTCTCCGAATCCACTTTCGCCTCCGCGGATCGTGACCCGGGCTTTGAGCGCCGCATTCTGACCTTCGGCCTCCTGCACCACCACCAGAGGACCGTCGCCGAGCACGCGCAGCAGCGGCCGATTGGCCGAGAGCCGCAGCGTCCAAGTCCAGTCATCCTGGGGCTCGTCCACTTGCCGCGGCTGAGCCGGCAGCCAGCGGAAGGCCTCATAGAGAGTGCTGAGGGTGAGGTTCACGATGACTCGCGAGCTGGGAGCAATGCGCAGGTTTTCGCGCAAAGTGGGCAGGAACAACGCTGCCGTCGCCTTGATGCCGTAAATACCGGGAAGAATTCTGGGGAGCGTGTAATGGCCGTGATCGTCAGTGAAGGTCTGGGCGATCACCGAGAGGTCAGGCTTGACCAGCTGCACCAGGGTGCCGATCTGCGGTGCGCCCTTGGCGTCGCGTACCACTCCCGATACCGTTCCCTCGGTAATTGCGTAGGCGGGAAACTGCATCGCTGCGCAAAGCAACACGATCATCGGGGCGTAAATGGAAAACCTTCTTGTCACAGATCCAATCGTCGATTGCTCCCTGGCTGTCTGCTCCAAAACATAAGAACCCAGTCCCGAACGGGCTGCTCTGCGGCAGCCTCACCGGATTTTCGCCTAATCCACCGTGAATGGAGCCGACTGCGCGATCTGCTGCTTCGATACGCTGTCGTTCACCATTACCTTGACAAGGTACTTTCCCGGTTGAAGGCTGGCAAGGGGGAGGCTCTTTTCTACCGTCAACTGATCAGAATTTGCGCTCATGGTCTTCGAATTCTCTTCGGTATCCAGGAGGGCTTTGTTGGAGGCGACATCGATGATCTGGTAGGTGATCGTCGCCGCATTCTGCTTGCTCTTCTCGTCGATCCCGAGATTGTAAACCTGCATCCAGAAATTCAGCTTCTGGTCACGATGGAAATTTGCCGGAGTCGCGGCATTCACGGTCACCCGCGGACGGATAAACGTATTTCCAATAATGAAGCTGCCCGTGCCGATCTGCTTCGACGGCACGCGCTCCATCTTGTCGGCCAGGATCAGCGAAGAAGCGGAGAGGCGGTCGTCGTCATACTTCGGAACTCGATACCCCCTGCGCAAAGATGCCAACGTGATCGGGATTGTTTACGTCCTTGATCGCGATATCGATGCGATACCGCCCCGGACGCAGCGGCATCGCCTTCCAATAGAGATTCGAGTTGTCCAGCGTCTTCGGCAGCAGCTCTGCCGGCTGTTCGATCTCCACTGGATCCTCGAAGGTGTAGCACGACGTGATCGGTAATGGTCGAGACTCGTCCGAAAATGTCGACCACGCCCTTCGCCACACCATCCTTCGTCTGGAAGGTGATATCCCGATTCTTGATCTGCAGCGTGAGCGGCACCATCACCGTGTCGTCGGTCACCTTCACGAAGTCGGTGCGAACCTCGAACGGGAAGATCGGGCCGGTCAGGAGCTTGTGGTTGGAGACGAACGACTCCAGGTCCTTGAACTTCACCACCGGCGGAGCCTGCAGCTTGGCATAGAGCTCGAGCCGGTCGAATTCCTTGCTCTGCTGCTGGGACGACATCGGGCCTGTGCCCAGGTTTTCCAGGCCGCCGCGGAAACGATCCGCCTGCTTGGCCATGCCCATCTGCTCATATAACGTAGCGCCGGCTCCCGGAACGTGCTGCAGCGCATCCTTCTCCGATCGGTCGATGGTCATGTGGTAGTCGCCGCACATGCAGGTGTCGACGAATTCCACATCGATGTTCTCGCCGATGCCTTCCAGGTACCGGTAATGCCAGATCTCGAAAGGATAGGTAGACGTCTGGCCGCCGCCTTCTTCGATCGGCCGGTCGTACATGCCGCCGCTGGGGTGGGAGTCGATGCTGTCCGGCTTGCCGAAGGCAATGTAGATATGTCCGCGATCCGTCTTCCAGCCCGGCTTGCCCGCCGCAAAATGCTCGTTGGCATAGGCAATGCGCCGATAGTGCTCTTCGCGGAACTCGTTTTCCGGAGAGTCGGGATTAGGGTTGCGGCGCTGCCAGAACGCCTCGATGAACTGATCGCGCTCCTCGTCGTTGCTGAGGCTCTTGAACGCCTTCAGCTCCTGATCGGTAATGATCCAATGGACATCTTCGTCCACCCACTTCTTATAGATGCCGTGCAGTTCCTGCTTCAGTTCCTTTTGTTGCTTGAAGCGCTCTTTGTCGGAAAGCTGGCGCTTTAAGGGATCCTGCGCCGATTGGTCCTGGGCTGTTGCCTGGGAATCCGCCTGTTGCGCATGAATGGAAGGAATCGCTAGGAATGCACCGAAGGCGATCGCAAAAATGGCTGAAAAACGACCTTTTGACATACGCCGTCTGACTGCTCCTCTACAGCCTCTCGATTTTACGGGCTTGAAACCAGAGATTCAAGCACTGATCGCAAATCCGTTTCACTCTTGACTGCCTTGGCGCGATGCCGCAGGAACCAGCCCTGGGACGAAATCATGGGCCGAATCCGGTGCTCTGAATAAAAGTCGCCTGATATGATGGAAGGCCGGAGGCGATGCATATCTCCCGGCTTCGCTCGCGCGCCCTATTAATAAAGATAAGACTCCGAAAAGACCAAAAGGTCAGCTGCTCCATGTGCATCTGGTTCGAATCAATCCCTCACCTTTTCCCAGGGAACCATTTTCGGCCGGCTTGCGTATTTCAGACTGCGACGAAATAGAGCAAGTTTGCCAACAGGAAGAGTGAGCTTGAAGAAAATCATCATTGCTGTTCTAGCTGTCGTGGTCGTTGCCGGGATCGTCGTTCTCACCGTTGTGCGGGCCCAGGCGGGATATACCAAGGTTTTCACCGGCAAAGTGGTCCGCCAGAACCTGGTTTCGACCGTCAGCGGTACCGGCCAGATCAAACCCAAAACCCAAGTAAACCTCGGTGCGCGGGCCTTGGGCCGTATTACGCACCTTTATGTAAAAGAGGGTGACAAGGTCCATAGCGGGGAGGAGGTCGCCACCATTGAGAATGTGGAGCAGGAGGCCAACGTCGAAGGACAAAAGGCAGCTATCGCCGCCGCCCAGACTGATATAAGCGCCGATATCGCGGCCGAAAAGACAGCGCAGGCCAATATCGATCACGCTAAGGCCGACCTCGAGCAGAAGCAGCTCGATTACCAGCGCGCTCAGGGCCTTTACAAAGCCGGCATCATGGCCAAGCAGGATTTCGACGCCAAGAAGGCGGCCTATGATCTCGACGTGGCAACCCTGGCGCAGAGTCAGGCCGCCCTGGCCCAGGCCAAAGCTCAGACCGACTCCGCGCGCGGTCACATGAACACCCAGAAGTCGGACCTGACGGCCAACGTCGATCTATTGAACAAGACGATCGCCATTGCGCCCTTCGACGGCATCGTCACCAACCTGCCTGTTCGTGAGGGCGAAACTGTGGTTCCCGGCATTCAAGACACGAACGGATCCGTGCTTATGACTCTCGCCGATATGTCGGTCATCACCGCCGAGGTCAAGGTCGACGAGACCGATATCGTCAATGTGGCGATCGGCCAGAGCGCCGACGTCACCGTGGACGCACTGCCCGGCAAGGTCTTCAAAGGTCATGTCACCCTGGTCGGCGACCAGGCGCTGCTGCGCTCCACCGGCGTCGCCACCAGCCAGTCCACCAGCGGCCAGGAAGAGGCAAAAGACTTCAAAGTCGTGGTGACGCTGGACAATCCCTCGGACGAGCTTCGCCCCGGCCTGTCGACAACCGCCAAGATCACTACCGCGCAAAAGAGCAACGTCATCGCCATTCCGATTCAGGCGCTGGCCATGCGCGCGCCCGATGACGGCAAGAGCAAGAGCGGCGCTGTGCAGGCCGCCACGGCTGCCAACACCACGCAGCAGCAGGTGCAGGGCGTCTTCGTTGTCCGCAACGAAAATGGAAAGCTGCGGGTTCATTTCGTTCCCGTGACCACCGGCATCACCGGAACCACCGACATCGAAGTCACCAATGGGCTGCAGCCTGGGGATGAGATCGTCACCGGGACCTTCCAGGTCCTGCGCGATCTGAAGAACAATTCCATGGTGAAGCGCGACACCACTCCACCCGCACCGCCTAAGGACAGCGATTCGTCATCTTCTTAAGAAATTCCGGAGGTTCGATCCCCAAGGAACCGGGCGGACGTCCAAAGCGTAACGGAGAAGATACACGGCAACGCCAGCAGTCACGAAGAGAGCGGTTGAAAACAGGAGCAGTAGATGACCACCGAGACCACCAACGAAGCCGAAGTCAAATCCGCAGCAGCGGTGCCGTCAGGCGACGTGATCGTCGTAGAAGACATCTGGAAGACCTACGACATGGGCTCGGAGCAGCAGGTGCACGCTCTGCAGGGAATCTCGCTTCGCATCAAGCACAATGAATACGTCGCCATCATGGGCCCGTCAGGCTCGGGCAAATCCACGCTGATGAACCTCATCGGCTGCCTGGACACGCCCAGCAAAGGCCAGTACTGGCTCAACGGACACCTGGTAAGCGAATTGAACGACGACGAACTGGCCCGCATTCGCAACAAGGAAATCGGCTTCGTCTTCCAGACCTTCAACCTGCTGGCCCGGGCCAGCGCCCTGCACAATGTCGAGCTGCCGCTCATCTACAACGGCACGCCCGCGGCGGAGCGCCTGGAACGCGCCCAGGGCGCGCTGCGCGCGGTAAACCTCGACGGCCGCATGCACCACAAGCCGAACGAGCTCTCCGGCGGCCAGCGTCAGCGGGTCGCCATTGCCCGCGCCCTCATCAATCGCCCCTCCATCATCCTGGCCGACGAGCCTACCGGCAACCTGGACTCCAAGACCGGCGATGAAATCATGGCGCTGGTCGATCAGCTTCACGCCGGCGGCAATACCATCGTGCTGGTCACTCACGAACCGGATATCGCAGAATACGCGCACCGTGTCGTCCACATCCGCGACGGCAAGATCTTCTCCGATCAGCCGTCGGCGCGGGTGCGCCGTCCTCCCCAGGACTGAGTCGCCTCGAAGCCGGTTTCGCATCCCGACGCAGCGCCGTTTCACTTCGACGTCAACGCCGCTTCTCCAGCGAACTCAAGGGGTTGCGCAGCCCGACCTATCGACAGCGACCTAATCTCCTCCCGAACTCCGCCGATAAAGGTCGAGAGGATCAAATCACCTTGGAATCCGGGCAGCACACCGACGAAGGATTGGCCCGTCCTGCAGCGTCTCTGGCTGTTGAGAACCCGGAGTGGTCGCTGGGTTTCATGGTGGGCCGCAGCCCCGTCATGCAGCGCCTATTCGCGCAGGTGCGCTCGACTGCGCCGCACCTCCGCATCGCCACTGTGGAAGGAGAGAGCGGGGCGGGAAAGACGGCTGCCGCCCGCACCCTCCACGCCCTGGGTCCAGCCGCCTCCGGAATCTTTCTTCCCTGTCCGGCCACGCAGTTCTTCGAGCAGATCCCCGCTGTGATCCGCGAGGCGCGCGACGGCACGCTCCTGCTCAGCCACATCGAAGACCTCTCACCCAGCCAGCAGGCCAGGCTCCTCGACTTCCTGCAGTGGCTCGATCATCAGCACGCCCGCCACATGCCCGACTCGGCGCCGCGACAGGTCTTCTTCAGCTCCAATCTGCCGGTGCGCAAGCTGGTTTCGGCCTTCGCGCTGCGCATCGACCTGGCCAACCGCCTCACCGTGATCCGCTTCACTGTGCCTCCGCTGCGCGAACGCCGCGAAGATATCCCGCTGCTCGCCGGATACTTCGCGCAGCGCTTCTCCGCTACCCACAGCAAGCCGGTTCGCGGACTGAGCCCTCAGGCTCTGCCCCGCCTGCTGACCCACCTCTGGCCCGGCAATGTGCGCGAGCTGGAGAGCATCATTCACGCGGCTGCGCTGGAGTGCGAAGGTCAGTGGATCCGACCCATCGACATCCCTTCGCTCTCCCCCGGCTTCTCCGCGAACCCCTTGGCTCCGTCGGGCGCGAGCGCCAACGGTCATGCGCCGGCGCCTGAGAACCTGGACGACGACCCCAGCCTGGATCATGCCATCCATCGCCACATCAACCTGGTGCTGGCCCGCGTCGACGGCAATAAGCTGCGAGCGGCCCGCCTGCTCGGCATCAGCCGCTCTACGCTGTACCGCCTGCTCGATGCGAGCAACACCAGCCAATAGCACTAACTCTTCGCGTGGACGTAGGAACGCCCGGCGCCAACTACAATAGCCTTGCGTCCCCATGCCGACCATGCAGAAACTCCTCATCCCCGCCGCCGCGCTCGCCTTCACCCTGCTGCTGCCCCCAGCCGGAGCGCAAACCTTCCCCAAGTCGGTTCAGAAGCAGGCCAATGAGCATTCCGCCCAGGAACGACTGGGTGCGACCGCGCCAACTCCCGCCAATGCCTCGCTGGAGGACCGCCGCAAGGCCCTCAACGCCCTCTTCGACGAGATGTGGCAGGACCGGCTCAGCAACCATCCCGAGTTCGCCTCCAGCATCGGCGACAAGCGCTACAACGACCAGCTCACCGACTACTCGGTCGATGCCTACAACCAGGAGCTGGCGCGGGGACGCGACTACATCGTCCGCCTGGGCAGCATCGACACCACCGGCATGGACGACCAGGAGGTTCTCAGCAAAGACCTCATGGTCCGCCAGCTCATCGACCAGCAGGAGGCGGCCGAATTCAAGCCCTGGGAGATGCCCGTCAATCAGTTCAGCGGCCTGCACAGCGAGCTGCCGCAGCTGGTGTCGCGCCTGAGCTTCGAGATGGTGAAGGATTACGACGACTACACCGCGCGTCTCGTCAAAATTCCTACCGCCTTCAACCAGATCAGCGCCAACATGAACGCCGGCGTCGAAGATGGACGCGTTCCGCCGCGCTATCTGCTCGAAAAGGTTCTGGTGCAGGTCAACGCCATCGCCACCGAGAAGCCCGAGGACACGCCCTTCGCCCGACCTCTGAAGAAGTTCTCCGCAGGCATCTCCGCAGCGGATCAGACCCGGATCAAGGCCGCCACCCTCGACGCTATCCAGAAGCAGGTGCTGCCCGCCTATCAGCAGTTCGGGCGCTTTCTCAAGGCGACATATATCCCGGCAGGGCGCACCGATCCCGGCGTCTGGTCTATCCCTGATGGCGACAAGTATTACGCCTTCCGCGTGCGCGAAAGCACCACCACCAGTCTTACGCCACAGCAGATTCACCAGATCGGCCTCGACGAAGTAAAGCGCGACGAAGCCGCGATGCTAGTCATTGCCCAGAAGCTGGGCTTCAAGGATGTGGCTGCTCTGCGCGCATCGATCGTCACCAACCCCAAGCTGCACGCGCAGACGAAGGAACAATACCTCGACGCCTTCCGCGCCGACATCGACCAGATGCGCCCCAAGCTGCCTTCTCTGTTCGGACGCCTGCCCAAAGCGCCGCTCGAAGTCGAAGCCGTGCCTGCCTTCATCGAGAAGGATCAGGCGCCTGCCTACTATGACCGCGGCACACCGGACGGCAAGCGTCCCGGCAAGGTTTTCGTCAATACGTACGACTTCGAGCACCGCTCGCTGGCCAATGTCGAATCCATCGCCTATCACGAAGGCCTGCCCGGCCATCACCTGCAGATTTCCATCGCCCAGGAGCTTACCGGGATCCCCGAATTCCGCAAGTATCTCGGCTATACCGCCTTCACCGAAGGGTGGGGACTCTACGCCGAGCGCCTTGGCAAAGATGTCGGCTTCTACCAGGACCCCTACTCCGACTACGGCCGCCTCGAAGCCGACAACTTCCGCGCCATCCGCCTGGTGGTGGACACAGGAGTCCACTCCCTGCATTGGACCCGCGAGCAGATGGTCCAGTACTTCAAGGAAAATTCAGGCCTGGATGACGCCACGATCCAATCCGAAGTTGACCGCTATATCGCGTGGCCAGCGCAGGCTCTGGGCTATAAGATCGGCCAGCTGAAGATTCTCGAACTGCGAGCCAAAGCCCAGCAGGAACTCGGCAGCAAGTTCGATATCCGCGCCTTCCACGACGAAGTTATCGACTCGGGAGCATTGCCGCTCGATGTGCTGGAGCAGCGCGTCGACGCATGGATCGCGGTACAGCAAAAGCCGAACTAGTGGGTTGTCGCAAGGATTTCGTTACCGCTGCCACACAACGGGTGCCCCATGTCTCGCTTTTGAGACGTGGGTCTACAAAACTCTCGCCGCTAACGATTTCTGCAATAGGCCACAAGCATCCGCGAATTCGGCGGGCGACAGAACCCGCCTCCACGTAAAACGGCTGCGATACAATTGCCGCTCTATGACTCCGCGCAGCGATGTGCAGGAATTCTTCGACTCCGCCCGAAGCCAGGGAGTAACGGACGAGATCATTGTCGGACTCCTGCGCGGCCGCGGCTGGCCTGAGGAAGACGTCTATCGCGCGCTGGCCGACAACTTCGAGATCCGCAGCGGACTTCTGGTCCCGGCCTACAAGCGCTCCGGCTCGGCCAAGGACGCCTTCCTCTACCTGCTCAGCTTTGGCACGCTGGCTACCTGGACCATCGGCCTTGGCCAGGTCATCTTCGCACAGATCGATCGATGGATCCGCGATCCGCTCAGCCCCAGCGGATTCAACGAAAACAGTTACTACGAGATGGCCGCCTCTCTCGCCTGTCTCATCGTCGCCTTTCCCGCGTATCTGCTGACCATGCGCTTCATCACGCGGGAGTTGGCGCTTCATCCCGAGAAGCTTGAGTCGCCCATAAGAAAGTGGCTCACGTACATCGCTCTGCTTATCGCCGCCGGAATCCTGGTGGGCGACCTGATTACTTTCCTGACTTTCTTCCTGCGCGGCGCGCTGACCTTCGGCTTCATCGCCAAGGTCGCGACAGCGCTGGTCATCGCCGGCGGCGTCTTCTGGTACTACATAGATTCGCTGACCAAATGGGCCCCCGGCGGAAGAACCGCCGATGAATAGAAACACCTGGGCCGCCGCGGCTGCAACGGTGGTTGTCGTCGTCGCAATCGTACTGGGATTGCGCGATCTGGGAGGCCCCGCAAACCAGCGCATGGTGCAGGCCGATCTCCGCGCCGTACAAGCGCTAGGAACGCTCGCGCAGCAGATTCAAACGAGTTGGAGCAATTCGGGGAGGGTGTTGCCGCCCAACCTGGACACATTCCCGCGCTCGATGGCACAGAATGCGGTCACTAACCGGCCTTTCGCTTACCACCCGAAGTCAGGCAGCGCATACGAACTCTGCGCCACCTTCGCCACCGCAAGCCCAAACCCTCCGAATCAAAACACCCCCGATGGCTGGGCGCATCCCAAAGGCAACCACTGCTTCCAACTCGACGCCGCGCAACCGGTGCCGCAAGTTCCCTATTTCTACTGAAGCGATCGACCACAATTCCTGGCGTGCCGGCGACTCTGCCCCAAACTACTCCGAACGCAGCGCCTCCACCGCATTCACCCGGGCGGCGCGCGCCGCCGGCACAGCCGACGCAATGACCGCCGCGCCCAGGATTACGAACGCCGATACTGTGAACGACAGCAATCCCGGCAGATGCACTTCGCCCACATATTTGCCGATGAGCCGCGCGAAGACGATGCCGAAGATCACGCCCCCACCCACCCCGATCGCGGCAATGGTCAGCCCCTGCAGCAGCACATCATTCATGATGTTGCGCGGCTGCGCGCCCAGCGCCATGCGAATGCCGAACTCGCGGGTGCGGCCGCTCACCGAGAATGCCAGCACGCCCGCTACACCCACCACTGAGATCAGCAGCGCCACGGCGGCGAATCCGCCGAAGACGACGGCATTTAATTTGTCCGGCGTCAGCACCTCGGCGCGAATGTCCTCAAGCGTGCTCGCCCGCTCCACCGGCTGCTCCGCCGAAATGTCGTGAATGGTCCGCGTGATGGCCGGAGCCAGCGCGTACGGGTCCTGCCCGGTGCGCACAAAGAGCCGGCCCTGCCATCCCTCCTGGTCGGTCGGCTGATACACGGTCATCGCCGGCGAAGGAATGATGTTCTCGTCATCGAGATCGGGCACCACACCGACGATCCGGCGCGGCTCCATGCTGATGCCGATAAACTTCATTACTCCATCCGTCCACCGCAGTTCGCGGTTCAACGCGGGCTGCCCGGGAAACAGAGTGTTCGCCAAGCTCTGGCTTATGATCACTACGCGTTCCGAGCCCTCCTTGTCCGAGTCCCGGAAATCGCGCCCCTGCAGAATGGGCAGGCCCAGCGTCTCGAAATATCCGGGCGATACCGACCGGAACTTCGCGCGCCAGTCCTCCAGCCCGTTCCTGGGCGCCGCTCCCTGCGCGGCAAACGCGAAACTGATATCCAGAGCCTGATCGTCGCGCCAGGGAACGCTGAAACCCGTGGATACGTGAGCCACTCCGGGCAGCGCGCTTACCCGGCGCTGCACCTCGCGATAGAAGTCCCGCACCTGCTGCGGCGTTCGCCCATACGACATCACCGGCAGGTTCACGGCCAGGACGCGTGAAGTGTCGAAAGGCGGCCGGGTATTCTCAAGCGTATACAGGGTCCGCATGAGCACAGCCGCTCCGGTCAGCAGCAGGAACGAGGCCGTGATCTGCATGACGGCGAAGACGCGCAGCCGGCGATTGCTGCTTCCAGTCACCCGCGTTCCGCCGCTGGTAAGCCCCGCGCCCAGCGGCGAGTCACCCGAAGGCAGCCGCGGAATAAACGCCAGGAAGACGGCCGCCGCCAGCGCCAGCGCAATGCCGAACCACACCAGGCTGAAGTCCAGCTTCAGCCCGTCCGCGCGCACCGAGAAGCGCGCCGCATACCGCCCCAGCACGGCAACCATGGGCCACGCGAGAAGCAGCGCGGCCAGCACTCCGCTTCCGCACAGGACAAGGCTTTCCGCCAGCAGCGAACGCCGCAGCACCGCCGTGCCGGCTCCCAGCGCGGAGCGAACAGCCAGCTCCGGCTCGCGACGAACCGTTCGCGCCAGCACCAGGTTGGCCACATTCGAGCACGCAATCACGAACAGCAGCCCCGCAGCCGCAAACAGCACCCACAGGACCGTATTCGCGCGCGAATTGATCTGGTCGTGCATCCGGGTCACGCTGATCGCGTAGTGGTCGGCGGTCTTGTAGACCTCGGGATGAGCGGCCATGATCGCGGCGTACCGCGTCCGCAGCTCCGATCGCGCGGCCTCCAGCGTCGCTCCCGGCGCGAGCCGTGCGAAGACCTCCGTCATGCGGTGTTCACGGCCAGTCACCATCGTGGCAGACAGGTGGTGCGGGCTGGTTACGACATTGGCGATAATCTCTGTCGCCACCGGATACGGCACCGATGGTTCAAGAACACCTATGATCGTTGCCTGACGCGCCCCGCTGAAGCTCTCCAGCCGCACCGTCTTTCCGATCACGCTCGGATCGGAGTGCAGCGCCGCGTTCCAGAACCGATAGGTCAACACGATCGCACCCGCTGCATTCGGCCCATCGTCAGCGGGCGTCAGCAGGCGGCCCAGCACCGGGCGCAGGCCCATCACCTCGAAGTAATGGCCGTCCACCACCCCCGCGGGAATCTCGCGCGGCGTGCCGAGCCCCACGATCGTGAAGTCGATCGCCGAAAATGTACCCAGATTGGTGATTGTCTTCAATCCCTTACCCAGATCGTCAATCTCGGGAATCGAGAACGTCGTGTTGGTCTCGCCGAGCCCCGGAGCGCTCTGCCGCAAGTAAAGCAGGCGGTCTTCGTCCCGGTTGGCCAGCGGACGCAGCAACACCGCGCGCACCACGCTGAAGATAGCGGCATTGGCGCCGATGCCCAGAGCCAGGGTCAGGGCGACGGTAATCCACAGCGCGCGAACACGCGCCAGCGAGCGCATCGCAATCTTCAAATCACGAAGGAATGACATAGTAGTCCTCTACCTGATGCCCCACAGTCTTGATCCAGCCACCGCGGCGGGATGTTTTGGGGTTTCCAGCGCCGCAGGTCGGCGATGTACGTTGATATCAACATAGTGAAGCCGGTGTCAAGCGCCATCTTGCCGGCGGGACGAAAACCGCCGCGGCAGAAGCCTGCTCCCGGCGTAGGCAGCGGAGTAAAATATCGGTCCGGAGGAGCGTTCATGACCGGTGTGCGCCGGTTTGCGATCGAAAAGCTCCAGCGCCGCCGCTCGCCGGATGCAGCGACCGGAGTCTGCAGACTTATCAAGCCCCGTGGTCCATCCCTGCTGTGCTAGACTTCCGCTACCCCCCGGCCCATAGATGCGCATCACCTCTTTCACCCCCTGAAGAGAGTGAAAGAGAGGTTCTGGCCATGGTTTCTGTGCCTCAGGGCGCCTTTGCGCGTCCGCTCAGTCCCGTCACCCGTAGAGGTGGGCTGCTGGACAGATATTTCTATTTCTGCATGTCGCTGCTCGTCGCAGCGATTGTGGTTTGGGGCTTCAGCCACTCCGTCGAAAGCAACTTGTTCCATCCTGCTGTACCGCGGCCCTTCATCCTCTGGATTCATGCCGCCGCGTTCTCGGGGTGGGTGGTGTTTTTCATCGCGCAGTCCACGCTGGTTCGCACGCACAACGTGCGCTTGCACCGCTCCTTCGGCTGGTTTGGCGCCGCGCTCGGCACGGTGATGGTTCCACTGGGCATTACCACCGCCATCGTCATGGGCCGCTTTGATACGCACCGGCTGCACCAGGCCGGTGCGGATGCTTTTCTGATCGTCCCCTTCTATGACATGTTGGCCTTCGCCGTTTTGTTCGCGCTCGCCGTCTACTGGCGCAGAAAGCCTGAGCTGCATCGCCGGATCATCTTCCTCGCCACCTGCGGTCTGCTCGACGCCGCGTTCGGCCGCTTTAATTACGTGTTCGATCACAGCCTCTTCTTCCTCTGTGTCGACGCGGTGATCCTTCTCGGCCTCGGGCGCGATCTTCTCGTGAACGGAAGTATTCACAGGGTGTATCGCGTTGCGCTGCCGGTGTTGATGGTTTGTCAGGGCTTTGTGGTCTACACACTGCGGAGCGATTCTTCGTGGTGGATCAGGATCGCCCACTCCATCCTGGGATAACGCGCACCGGTTCAAGAAATGAATCGGGGAGGATCGCCGGTGAACGGACCTAAGGCAGCCGGACGGCCTGACCGCGCCCACTCCTGTACTCTGGAACAACCATGAACACCGCAGCACTCGATCAAGATCTGTCGCAAGTCCGCGTAGCCGTGCTTGGAGCCGGCAAGATGGGTGGCATTCTTCTGCAGGCTTTTTTGAAGCAGCAGATACTCGGCCCCGACCAGCTTCTCGCCACCGTGGCCCACGCCGAGCGCGCCGCCGCCCTTTCCGCGCAATGGGGCGTCGAGGTTTCCACGGACAACCTCGCCATCGCTCGCCAGGCCGATGTCATCCTGCTCGGTGTCAAGCCCTTTCAGATTCCCGACCTGGTCCAGCAGATCCGTCCCGCGCTTTCGACGGACAAGCTGCTCATCTCCTTCGCCGCATCGGTGAAGATCGGCGCCATCGAGCAGGCTGCCGGCATCGATATCCCCGTCATCCGCTCCATGCCCAATACGCCCTCGATGCTCGGCGCCGGCATCTCGGCTCTGTGCCGCGGACGCTTCGTCACCGAGGCGCAGATGGCCTTTGCGTCACGTATTTTCGAGACCGTGGGCCGCACTGTCGTCGTCGACGAAAAGCACATGGACGCCGTCACCGGCCTCTCCGCCAGCGGCCCGGCCTTCATCTACATCATTCTCGAATCGCTCGCCGAAGCCGGCGTAAAGGTCGGCCTGCCCCGCGACATCGCAACCCTGCTGGCGGCGCAGACTACCTTCGGGGCAGCCAAAATGGTGCTCGAGACGGGATATCATCCGGCTCTCCTGAAGGACGCCGTCACCACCCCCGCCGGCTGCACCATCGACGGCATTCTCGAGCTCGAGGAGGGCGGCTTGCGCGTGACCCTCATCAAGGCTGTCATGCGCGCAACCCAGCGCGCGAAAGAATTAGCCGCGGGCTAGCAAAACTGGATTCACGGAGCTGTGTTTATCCTCGTACCGGGAGATACGCCTCCGTGAACCTGCGCACAAGGACTCTGCTCGCTGTCGAGTTCCTCGCGATCTTTGCCGGGATTCCGCTGACACTTTTCTTTTCGAGGCAGGTTATACCGCCCTTCCCGGTCCTCTGGCTGGTAACGGCCTACTGCCTCGTCGCGCTCTATCGCGACCCGGAATTTTCCCGCTCCGAACTGTGGAACCCGCGCTCCCTGCGCAGCCATCTGGCCGCGATCCTGCTGTTCTTCGCTCTTGGCATTGCGACGATCGGCGGCCTCGTCTACGAGTTTGCCCCCGCTCTGCTCTTTGCCTTCGTCCGCGCTCACCCTTTCACATGGGGGCTGGTAATGCTCCTCTATCCGGCGCTTTCGGTCTACCCGCAGGGCATCATTTATCGCGCCTTCCTGCTTCATCGCTACCGAAATCGCGCCGGCTCATCGCAGCAACAAAAATGGGCGCTGATCCTGCTCAGCGCCCTTGCTTTTTCCCTGATGCACATCGTCTTCCGGAACTGGGTAGCTGTCGCCCTCACCTTCGCCGGAGGCATTCTTTTCGCCCGCCGCCATCTCGAGACACGCTCGCTCTTCGTCTCCTCCTTCGAGCACGCGCTTTACGGATGCTTGATTTTCACAATAGGCCTGGGCCAGTTCTTCTACATGCGATTGGTATAGCTACTGCGGCTTCACCGAATCGTCGACCTTCTGGTCCGTTTCCTTCGTGCGGTCTTTGGCCTTCGTCGTCGTGCGATGCGCATTGTCCTTGGCCTTGGAACCGGCTTCCTTGTTAGGAGCAAAAACCTTTTCCGTGCCTTCTTTGGTCTTGTCGGCCGCCGTCTGCGTGCCTTCCTTGGTGCGGTCGTACGCCTTGGTGGAGCCTTCCTTGCTCTTGTCGTAGGCCTTGGTCGTGCCTTTCTTCGTGCCGTGATAGGCGCTCTTGGTTCCCTTCTTTACCGCATGACCGGTGCTCTTCGCCGCATCCTTGGTGTCGGTCCCCGCGCTTTTCACATCTTGCTTCGCGCTCGTGTCCTGCGCTAACGCAATCGAACCGGCTCCGCATATCATCGTGGATGCCAGCAGTAGGCTGAATGCTCGTGAGTTTTTCATACAGATGCCCAGATTAACCTCTGCAGCGGGAAGTTGCCTATCGAGGCCGGTGAAATAAAAAGGGCAAAACCAGTAAAAACAGGCACGCAGCGACACTCGCAGGATAAAGTCACGGCAAGACCGGTAAGATAAAAGTTGAGCTGCCCATGAGCGCCGCGACCTCCGCAACCCGGTCCGCCATCCCGATTACGCCCGCTGCCGCGGTGAGCCCATCCGCGGGACTGCGGCGATTCGCATGGGGCGTGGTCGCCTACAACGTCGCGGTGATCCTCTGGGGAGCGGCCGTCCGCGCAACCGGCTCAGGCGCAGGCTGCGGAGATCACTGGCCGCTCTGCAACGGCTCCGTGATCCAGCATCATCCGACGGTTGCCACACTGATCGAATTCGCCCATCGCTCGATGAGCGGCGTTGCCCTCATCGCCATTGTGGCCCTGCTCTACTGGACCTTTCGCGCGACCGCGCGACGGCATCTGGCCCGCGCGGCTGTCGTTGCGGCGCTGGTGCTCACGCTCAATGAGGCGTTGCTGGGCGCGCTGCTCGTCCTGCTCGGCTTGACCGCAAAGAACCAATCCCCTGCACGCGATGTCTATCTCGCGCTTCACCTGACCAACACGCTCGTGATGCTCGGCGCGCTCACGCTCACCGCACACTTTCTCTCCCGCAAGATCGGATACATGCGCGGCAGCGTCGAGCTTCGTTCTCCCGGCGTGGCGCTTACCGGGATGGCCGCAGTCATCCTCACCGGAGTCTGCGGATCGCTGGCCGCGCTGGCCGACACCCTCTATCCTTCGAGCAGCCTGCGCTCCGCCATCCTCGAAGACTTCTCCCCTAACAGCCCATGGCTGGTGCATATCCGCTGGCTCCATCCGGTGATCAGTCTGGTTGCCGGGGCTTTCATCCTCTGGATCGTCTTCCGTGGACTCTCGAACGCAGCCAATCGCGGGCTGTCCGGTTCCGTCATCGGCCTGCTGCTTCTCCAGTACGCGCTCGGGGTTGCCGATATCGCGCTGCTCGCGCCGGTCTGGCTGCAGATGCTTCACCTCCTGGGCGCCGACCTGCTCTGGATCGCGCTTACCGTCCTGACCGCCCGCCTTTGCCTGCGTCCGATCGGCTGCACCGGAACTTCCTGCCTTACGTGATTACCGGCGGGATTCGAACCTCGCACCTGTCGCACCCTCTCGATTCGGATTGCACTTTTTTGCTTCCCAAGTGCAAATAAAACCGATTTACTAAACGGGATGCCCGGGGATCGGCGCAGCAGGACAGATGTCCCATGGGCAATCGGAAGGTCAGGACTTTACAGGATGACGCATCAGACGGAGCAACAGAGTTCATTGGCAATCTCAAATCATCTCGCCGCCAATCCTTCTGAATTGGAAGAGAAGCAGGAACGGCTCGCCGCGTTTCTCGATCGCCACGATCTTTCCGCCCTGCTCCTCAGCCGCCACGAGAATATCGCCTGGGCGACGGGCGGCCAGGTCGAAGCGCGCGTCGCTCTGGGATCGGAGACTGCTGTTACCTCGCTCCTGATCACCCGCGAAGGCCGCAGATACTACGTCGCCCCAAAAAATGAAGGCCCACGCCTCGCCGCGGAAGAGTTCTCCGGCCTCGGCTATGAACCCGTCCTGTACCCGTGGCACGAAGCTGCGGGCTCGCACATCCAGAAGCTCGCCGGCGGCGGCCCCATCGGCACAGATACCGCTCAACCCGGCGTGGCGCTCGTCAGCCTGGGTGCGTTGCGCGTTCCACTTCATCCGGCGGAGATCGAGCGTTTTCGCGCGCTCGGGCGCGACGCTGCCGACGCCACCGTTTCGGTACTGGAATCGGTCGAGCCGGGTGTGACGGAGCACGAAATGGCCGCCCGCACATCGGCCGCGCTGCTGGCGCGCGGCCTCTCGCCCACCGTCCTGCTGATGGGCACCGACGATCGCATCCGCAAATACAAGCATGCTGTGCCCCGCAATGGCGTGCTGGAACGTTACGGCATGATCAATCTCTGCGCTCGCAAGTGGGGGCTGGTGGTATCGATCACCCGCTTCGTCCACTTCGGCCCAGTTCCGCAGGACTTGTCCGCGGCCTTCGTTCATGCGGCGCGGATTCACTCCGACTTATTGCGCGCCACTCGCCCGGAGGCGACCGCTGCTGCGATCTATGCCGCAGCGCAGGAGGCCTATGCCGCCGCGGGCGCGCCGGAAGAGATCGAGATGCATCACCAGGGTGGCCCGTGCGGCTATGTGGAGCGCGACTGGCTCATCACTCCCACCGGCGAACAACGTGTCGTCCCGCCCCAGGCCTTCGCCTACAACCCGAGCCTGCGCGGAGCCAAGGTGGAAGATACAGTGATGGTTACAAATGAGGGCGTCGAGGTGCTGACCGATACGCCGTCGCTACCCGTTCTTGAAACCACCGTCGACGGGATTCTGTATCGCTCCGCAGGAGTGCTCGTAAAATAATCCCGCTCAAAAAGCTTTTCTCGATGCGAGCGGAAGAGCTTGCCTGATAGGCTGCAGAAAACGTTTCATGCTCAGCCCTCAACTGGATTTGGAGATGGAAAGATGCACTCTGGCCGTAAGTTTGTACGCAACATGGCTGCTGCAGCAGTTTTCGCGACGCTTTCTGCAATTGGCCCGTTCACCGTTTTGGCTTCAGCGCAGGCCACCGCTTATGCTGACAAACCGCCTGTCCTGCTGGGCGCGGCGTGGTATCCGGAGCAATGGCCTGAGTCGCAGTGGGAGCCCGATCTCGAGCTCATGGAGGCCGCCCACATCCACCTGGTGCGCGTAGGCGAATTTGCCTGGAGCAGCATGGAACCGGAAGAGGGCCAATACAAGTTCGACTGGCTGGAGCGCGCGATCAATCTCGCTGCCAAGCATCACATCTGCGTCGTGCTGGGAACGCCCACCGCGGCCCCGCCTGCATGGCTCACCACAAAATATCCGGAAACTCTCCTCGTCGATGAAAACGGACGCCGCGACGAACACGGCAACCGCCAGCAGTTCTCCTTTACCGATCCGAAATATCGCCAGTTCGCGCACCAGATCGCGGAACAGATGGCTATCCGCTTTGGCCACAATCCCAACGTCGTAGGCTGGCAGCTCGACAATGAATATTCCGAAGAGTCTTTCGATCCTTCGGCGAAGGAACAGTTCCACGCCTGGCTGGCGCACAAGTACGGAACCATCGCCAACCTCAATCAACATTGGGCGGCCGCGTACTGGAGCCAGACCTACGACGACTTCAACCAGATTCCCGTGCGCAGCGATCATGAGAATCCTGCGCTGTTGCTTGAGTGGCGGCACTTCGTCAGCGATGTGTGGAAGAGCTACTCCGAGAACCAGATCAGCGCCATTCGCCCGCACGCCGACAAGCGCCAGTTCATCACCACCAACACCATGGGCTGGTTCGACCGTTTTGACGAATATGTTCTCCACTCGGTGCTCGATATCGCCTCCTGGGATGATTACATCCGCACCGACGAATACGACCCGGATGAAAATGGGGCCATCCACGACCTGACCCGCGGCTACAAGCAGAAGAATTTCTGGGTGATGGAGACCGAGCCGGCCTTCGTGAACTGGCGTCCGACGAACACGCCGCTGCAAAAAGGCCAGGTACGCGACGTGGCCTGGCAGGCCATCGGGCACGGAGCCGATGCGGTCGAATACTGGCAGTGGCGCGCAGCTCCCAACGGGCAGGAGGAGTATCACGGCGTCCTGGCCGGCATCGACGGCAAGCCCGTGCCGGTCTATGACGAGGTGAAGCAGATCGGCGCTGAGTTCGAGAAGGCGGGAGCGGCACTTGCCGGAACCTCGCCGCAATCCTCAGTCGCGCTCATCAATTCCTATGACAGCCGCTGGGCGATCAACTTCCAGCGCCACAGCGCGGCCTTCGATCCCGTGAATGAGATGGTCGCCTTCTATCGGCCATTACGCGATCAGACGCAGGCCGTCGATGTCATCTCCGCGGACGTGCCGTTGGACAAGTACAAGCTCGTCGTCGCTCCCTCCCTCAACGTGCTGTCACAGTCCGTCGCTGACCATCTTCTCGCTTATGTCAGGCAGGGCGGTCACCTGGTGCTCGGCCCGCGCAGCGGCATGAAGGACGAGTACAACGCCCTCAATCCGCAGCGCCAGCCCGGGCCGCTGGCCGATGCGCTGGGCGCAAATGTCTCCCAGTTCTACGCCCTCGATACGAATGTGCCGATTGCCGGGGATGCCGGCTCGGGAACGGCGAATATCTGGGCGGAAACACTGAACGTCGAATCGCCGGAGACAAAAGTCCTGCTGCGCTACGGCGCCAGCAATGGCTGGCTCGACGGCCAGCCGGCAGCCGTCACGCGCGCGGTCGGCAAAGGGAGCATCACCTACATCGGTGCGTGGTTGGATCAGCCGCTGCTGGACAAGCTGACTGCATCCTTTGTGCAAGAGGCTGGTGTTGCACCGATACTGGCCGGAGTTCCGGCGGGCGTGGAAGTCTGCCAGCGTTCGAACGCGGAGAAGACCGTATTGATCCTGATCAACCACACGACGGAGGATCAGCGCGTCTCTTTGCCGGGATCGATGACCAATCTGCTCAGTGAGAGTTCCGCGCGAATCGACTCCGTCGATCTGCCCAAATACGGCGTCGCCGTACTCGAGAAATAAAGGCTTGCTGTCCTCCCAAACACCGGAGACCTCGCTGGTCTCCGGTGCCTTTTTGCAGCATGATTCAAATGCGTTCGCTAACCACCCGCGTGAACGAGACCGGCAAATCAGGTACGGAGGCCGAACGCGCTGTCCCTACTTCTCGCTGCTGGGTGGCACCAGCCCCTTCAATCGCATATAGAGCGCCAGCGTCGCGTACTGCTCGTTGTCGTGCGAAACATTTCCCCACGAAAGCCCGATCCTCGACCGCTTCACCTTGCCCAGATCAATCATCTCGGTCAGGTTGCTGTCCGTCAGCGCCGCGTATGCCTTGTCGCACACGGCGAAGGACGCCTTGAGCGCATCGACGATGGCTGCTTTGTCCGCGGTATCCGCCGGCGGTTTCGTGATATCGGCGGGCGCGACGCCAGTCATCGCACCGCAGGTATGAAACTGCGCCTCCGTCACATGGTTCACCACTCGGGCAAAGATTCGGATATCCGGTGTCGGCTTGTACGAGTAATCTTCGGGCGGCGTATTCTCTGCAGCCTTGATCACGTTCACTTTGAGCCGCGCATAGCTGCCCTGCACCTCGGCGGCCGGCCCGCTGGGAGGCGTTTGCGCAAATGCCGCTCCTGTCATCATCAGTCCTGCGATTGCCCATACCATCCGCGTTCGCTGCATTCTTGCACCTTTTCTGTTGACTGTAGTTGTCTTACGGCACTTCTCAAGAAGTGAGAAGGCCAGCGTCTGCGGGAAATATAGTCTTTCCCGATGCGCAAGAGAAGACTCGAATTCAACCTTAAGGCAACTGCCGCAGAAGATCGCAGGCCCGCTGCAGATCGTCGTCGCGCTTGGCGAAGCAGAAGCGCAGCAGGTTCTCGCCGCGGCCGCCGGTAAAGAAGGCGGTCCCGGCAACGGCGGCTACCTTCGATTCGCGCAGCAGCGTCCGCGCCTTCTCTTTTGCGTTCGCGCCTGGGAGCCTGGAGACGTCGGCGAGCACGTAGTAGGCGCCTGAAGGGACGGACGGCGTCAGCCCCGCATCGGTAAGCGCCGAGCATAGCTTGTCGCGTTTGGCCTGATACTCCGAGGAGAGCCCGGCGTAGAACGAAGCAGGAAGCTGCCATCAATCCCGCGGCTGCGCCATACTGAAACGGCGAAGGGCTGCACACATAGGTCAGGTCGTGAAAATATCCAATCGATCCCAGCCAGCGTCGATCCGCGGCCAGATAGCCCACACGCCATCCCGTAATGCTGAAGGTCTTCGAAAGGCCGGAGATGGTGATGGTTCTCTCCTTCATGCCGGGAAGCGTCGCGGGGCTCACATGTTCAGTTCCGTCGAAGACGAAGTATTCATAAATCTCATCGGTGAAGACGAACAGATCGTGCTCGACCGCGAGAGCGGCGATCGCTTCCAGCTCTGCGCGTGAGAATACCTTGCCGCAGGGATTGACCGGAGTGTTGACGATGATCGCCCGCGTCTTCGCCGTGATTGCGGACCGCAGCCGGTCGAGATCGAGCGCCCATGTTCCCATCTCCAGTGGAACTGCCACCGGATTAACGCGCAGGGCCAGCAGCGTGTTCACGTGATAACCGTAGAACGGCTCGAAGAGGACCACTTCGTCGCCGGGATCGAGCAGAGCCAGTGCCGTGGCATAGAGGCCGCCGGTCGCGCCGGAGGTGACCAGCACCTCGCCTTCAGGGTCGACCGCAAGCCCGTTATCGCGCTGCAGCTTGCCCGCGATCGCCTCGCGCAGCGGCGCTATGCCATCGAGCCGGGTGTAAATGTTGTAGCCCTCATGGATGGCCTCGATCGCGCGCCGCACCACCGGAGCCGGCAATTCGGTGTCGCAGACACCCTGCGCCAGGTTGACGCCGCCCAGCCGGTCGCACTCGACGGTCATGGAGCGAATCTCGGATTGAACAACGTGCGGGGCGATCTGGCTGAGACGAAGCTTCTCGGTGGCTGTCGGCATAAAGGTTCTTCTATGATTGCACCGCCATCATGCCGAATCCAACAAGAAATGCATCCTCGCGGATGACTATGAAAAGAGTGGCTGCAGTGATAGGTAGTGGGTCAGTTTGCCCTCAGGGGCTAAAGCCCCATCGTTTTAGTTGGATTTACGTACGGGCTGAAGCCCATACCCTTCAAACTGACCCACCACCCGGAGAAGGATCGGTTGGTAATCGAAACTGTGATGGACTATGCTGCGGACTGCACCCCTCGGCACGCTCATGATTGAGGTTCAAAGTTGGAGCGATCTGGAATGACGAATTCGGTCTGGAAATTCTGCGGCGTATCGATCATCTGCCTCATTGCCTTCTCCAGCGCCACCGCACAGGAATCAAAAACTACGACACCGGCAGCGACTCAGGAAAAACTCGTCTGGAGCGACGAGTTCAATGGTGTTGCGCAGCAAAGCGAGCCCAACACCCAGAACTGGACCTACGATACCGGCGGAGGAGGTTGGGGAAATGACGAACGCGAAACCTATTGCATGTATGGGTCGAACAAGGCTCCGTGCAACGCGGCCGAGCCCAATGCCTATGTCAGCAGCGACGGCTACCTGCACATCGTCGCCCGCAATCCGGCCAAAGGTATTTTCACCTCAGCCCGGCTGAAGACCCAGGGCCTGCGGAGTTTCCGATATGGCCGAATCGAGGCCCGCATCAAGATGCCCGCCGGCCAGGGTTTCTGGCCCGCCTTCTGGATGCTCGGCGATAACATCGAGTCCGCTCCATGGCCGGCTTGCGGCGAGGTCGACATCATGGAAAGCGTCGGCAAATTTCCCACCATGAACTTCGGCTCCATCCACGGCCCGGGCTTCACCGGCACTTCGATCACCACGGAATACCCGTTGCCCAACGGCGGCAAATTCGCCGACGCCTTCCACACCTTCGGCATCCTCTGGTCCCCCCGAGAGATGAAATTCTACGTCGATGACCCCTCCAACGTGTACGTCACCTATACGCCGGCCAGCCTGACCGCGGGCGGCATGTGGCCGTTCGATTCGACCAAATTCTTCTTCATCCTGAATCTGGCCGTAGGCGGCAGTTGGCCAGGGCCACCGAACGCTACCAGCATCTTTCCCCAGGAAATGCTGGTGGATTATGTGCGGGTGTACCAGGAGCCGGGAAGCTGATGCAGGCAGCTGGAGTGCGATCGCTGAAAAGCGGGTGACTGAGTCCCGGTCAGCGAAGAAGCGGCCGGCCAAAAAATGCCCAATGAGATTGCAACCAGTTTGCAGCTACCCGGACTCTAGCCTCCTCAGCCAAGCTCGATCGTCAGCTTCACGACCGAAGACGGAGGCAGCGTAATCTTCACCGTCTTGCCGCTCGCGGTTGCCGTGGCACTCTTCGCGATCACCGTATCCGGTTGATCGAAGGTGTTGTGGGCGTGGATTTCATCCGCTGTGAGAACCGTAGCTTCCACGGAGCTCGCCGTCCCTTGGCCGCGCAGAACAATCTCGGTATCGCGCGCGTCGGTCAGGTGTGGATTTGTGATTGTGACGGTTACAGTCTTGCCCTTCACGGACGCCGACCCGTTCAGCCCCCACAACGACCCTCCGTTCGCGGAGACATTTTCACCCCAGGGACCGCGCGCGTCGCCCTGTCCCTTGAACGTCACTCCCGGTGCGGAGAACTCGGTGCGAACGGACTGTCCGCCCTGGTGCGCGGCATACATGTGGAAGACGTAGTAGTTCGGCGTATTGACGAATTTTTCCTCGTGCGCCAGGAAGAGCGAGTTGATGCAGTTGATCAGCTGCGCACAGGCGGCCATGCCGACCTTGTCCGCGTTGCGTAGAAAGATATCCAGGGTCAGCGCGGTCATGATGGCGTCGCGCATGGTGATCTGCTGGCCGAAGATATGCGATGGATCGACTTCGGTCCCCATGCGATACCACGGACCGTACTCGTCCACTACCAGCTTCACCTTGTGCTCGCGGTCATAGACGCCCATCGCCGACCAGTGGTCGAGAATGATCTGCTCCATGCGGTTGGCCTTCGCATACGCGGGATAAACGTCTGCATCGACGAACTTCAGAGCCTCGGGAAGGTCGGTGTAGTAATGCAGCGAGAGGCCCCACGGCGGGTCGATCGGCCGGTCGTGGAGAATGCCCTCGAAGAATCCCGACGTCCACGCCACATCGTCCTGATTAGGCCCCGATGCGACAAACTTCAGGTCCAGTCCGTAGTGAGGAACCCAGGCCTGGAAGCGCCGGTACTCCGACGCATACTGCTCCGGCGTGAAGTTGCCTCCGCAGCCCCAGCTTTCGTTGCCGATGCCCCAGTACAGCACGTTGTAGGGATCGCGTGAGCCGCCCTGGGCGCGGATGTCTGCATAGGTCGTGCTGCCCGCCGGCGAATTGCAGTACTCGACCCACTGGTCGAAGGTGTAGGCAGGCAGGCTGCGCAGATTGGCGGCAATGTAGGGCTCGGCGCCGGCCAGTTTGCAGAGCCGCGCAAAGTCGTCTGTACCGAACTGATTGGGCTCGAACTTTACCGGCGAGTCGTTGGGCCGCTTCTCGGCGTGCGGCTCGTCCGCCCAGAAATCTGTGCGCCGGGGCCGCTTATCGCGCGGGCCGATGCCGTCGCGCCAGTCGTAGGAATCGGCGAAGCAGCCGCCCGGCCAGCGAATCACCGGAGCCTTGATTGCTTTCAGCCGCTCGATCAGCTCGGTGCGGATGCCATCGGTATTCGGAATCTTCGACTTCTCGCCGACCCACACACCGTCGTAGATCACACCGCCGAGGTGCTCGATAAAGTGCCCGAAGATCTCCGGCGCGACGGTTGCCACCGGCTCGTCGAGCAGGATTTCGACATGGGCATCGGTCGAGGCGGCCAGGCTGTATTGACGGGAAAGAAGCAAAGCCGCGCCAGTAAGTGCGGAGGATTTCAGGAAGTCGCGTCGTTGCATTTCTATCCTTTAGGAGGTGAATGTGGGTCGGCTGCGCCGGCGTGACTCGAATGAGAAAACATTTACTGCCAGCCGTCAAGTACGAAGCTCGGGGCCGGACTTCGACCGGATGATTCGCGCGACTGGACGGTCAGTCCCCTAAAACAGCTCCGTCTCCCACAAATCGTGCAGGTGGAGGACGCCCTCGATCGCGCCCTGCTCATCGACTACGACGAGTGACGTGATCTTGCGCTCCTCCATGGTGTTCAGCGCGCGCACCGCCAGCTCTTCGCCGGAGATAGTGCGAGGACTCGGGTTCATGGCCTCGCCAGCGGTCTTCTTCAGTCCGTCGGGTCCGTCCCGCTCCAGCAACCGGCGCAGGTCGCCGTCGCTGAGCACGCCGACCAGCCTGCCCTCGTCCTCGACGGTGGTCATGCCCAGCTTCTTTCGCGACATCTCATAGATAACGTCGGCCATGGGCGTGCCGCGCTGCACTTTGGGGATCGCATCGCCGCTATGCATCAGCTGCCGCACGCGCGACAGCCGCTTGCCCAGCTTGCCGCCCGGATGCAGATCGGCGAAGTCTTCGGCGCGGAAGCCCTTGCGCAGCGAAACGGCAATCGCCAGGGCGTCGCCGAGCGCCAGCATGGCGGTAGTCGAGGCAGTGGGAGCCAGCCCCAGCCCGCAGGCCTCCGCAGGCACGCTGCAGTCGAGGGCAACGTCGCTGGACCGCGCCAGAGTCGAGTCGAGGTTGCAGCAGAAGCTGATCAGGGCGTCTCCGATTCGCTTGATATTGACCAGCAGCCGCAGAATCTCTTCGGTCTCGCCGCTGGCGGAAAGAGCGATCACCACGTCGCCGCGGGCCAGCATGCCGAGATCCCCGTGGACCGCTTCGGCGGGATGTAGAAAAAGCGCCGGGCTTCCTGTCGAGCTGAGGGTCGCGGCAATCTTCTGGGCGATGATGCCGCTCTTGCCCATGCCGGTGACCACCACGCGTCCGCGCGCCTGCCCGCACTGCAGAATGCACTCCAGGGCGCGCTCAAAATCCGCAGCCATTGGGCCGTCCAGCCGCCCGGCAAGCGCCAGAAGCGCCTCGGCCTCGATGCGGACCAAACGGGATGGAGTGTGTGCCGTCAAACAGTCGATGCTACCAGAGCCGCCGCATCCACTAAAATGGAGAGCAGGCGGGAACCCCCGCTGCGAGAAGGGACTTTAACCATGACGATGAGTGCGCAAACGCCGCCCGATGCTGCGGCCACCCCGGCGAACAATCCGAAGCCGTCGAACCGGAACGCTCTCGTCCTGGCGGTTGTGGTGATCGCGCTTGGGCTCATGACCTGGGCGGGCATCAATAACTATCAGCGGCGCAAGCAGGAAGAAGCCAAGCTCAAGGAGATGCAGGCCATGCTGGTGAAGCTGCCCCGGCCGATGCGCAGCCAGCCGACGCGCAGCCCAGCGACGATGGCATCGAGGCCAATCCACTTGCCGGCAAGATGGCCCCAAATTTCACCTTGAAAGACACTTCCGGGAAAAAGGTTTCGCTCTCCAGCTACAAGGGCAAAGCCGTTGTGGTCGATTTCTGGGCCACGTGGTGCGCTCCCTGCAAGGTTGAAATTCCCTGGCTCGAAAAGCTTCACGATCAGTACGCCTCCCAGGGTCTCGAGATTCTCGGTGTCTCGGAAGATGATCTCGATCTCGATGACAAGGCCAAGCTGCTGAAAGAGGAGCAGGATATCGCCGACTCCGCCACTAAGCTGCACATTAACTACCCGGTTCTGGTCGACGACAGCAACGTGTCCAAGCCTTACGGAGGCGTCGACGCGCTGCCCACTACCTTTTTCGTAGGGCGCGATGGGAAAGTCGTTGCGGCCACAGTTGGTTTAGCGGACCGTGACGAGATCGAAGCCGACATCAAGAAGGCGCTTGACTCCGGCGCTCAGCCCGGCAAGGGACAGTCCTGATGAAGGCGATCGCGTCGCTGGCCGCGGTCACTACTGTCGGACTGGCCAGCTTATTGTCTGCGCAGAAGCTGCCCTGGCAGAGCGGCAGTTCCGCGGACGACGCGCATCAGTCGGTGCATTTTCTCTACCCTGAGCAGATCAGCGTCGCAGCTCATAAAGACACCGTCGTCGATCTCCACTTCAAGATCAACCCCGGCATGCACATCAACTCGCACATGCCGCGGGAGAAGAGCCTCATTCCGACTCAGCTCATCGTCATCGAACCGCCGGGATTGAAGATAGGCCCGGTCGACTTCCCTCCGGGCGTGGATTATGCACTGGCCGCAATGCCGGATGACAAGCTCAGCGTTTATACCGGAGAATTCGTTCTCCACGCTCACATCAACGCCCAGCCCGGCGATCATCTCCTCGAAGGCGTCCTTCGCTATCAGGCTTGCGACGCCAACTCCTGCTACCCGCCCCGCAAGGCGCCCGTCGCGGTCGACGTGATCGCTCGCTAGCTTTGCAGCCGATCTCGGTGGCCCACTCAAGCGTCTTTGCCTGAGTGGGAGTCGCCCGCAGCGTTATGGCTGCTTCTTTTGCGTGGCCAGTTTCTTTTGGGCGTCGAGGAAGCGGCGCAGGCGGTCCAGGGTGCGGGCTTTGCCGAAGACGACCATGCTCTCCAGCAATGGCGGGCTCATCGTGCTTCCGGTGAGGATGGCGCGGAGGAGCATGAAGTTCTCCTTCACCGACCAGCCGTGGGACTCGCCGAGTTGCTTAAGCGCCGGGTCGAGGGCAACGGCCGTCCAGTCCGTTGTTTCGAGGACAGCGAGCTGCTCGGCAGCGAACGCGAGCGTTTCTTCGAGGGTTCGCTTCTTGGGCAGAAAGACTTCCGGCGCAGGGAGGATGTCGTCCGCGAAAAAGAAATGGGTGAGATCGCCGAACTGGCCGAGCGTCTCGATGCGGGTCTGGATGAGCGCAGCGATGTGTTTGAGGTACTCATCGGAGAGCACGGTCGAGCGCAAGGCGGCGTAGAAAGCATCGGGCGAGAGAGCGCGCAGATATTCGCCGTTGAGCCACTTGAGCTTGGTGAGATCGAAGACCGGGCCGCCGAGACGGATTTTCCTGATATCGAAGTGCTGCATCATCTCGTCGAGCGTGAACTTTTCGGTCGCGTTGTTGATCTCCGCAGGCATTCCTCCGCCCATGAGCCCGAGGAAATTGATAAGAGCTTCGGGGAGGAAGCCGGCTTGGCGGTAGTAGACCAGCGAGACCGGATTCTTGCGCTTGGATATCTTGCTCTTATCCGCATTGCGGAGCAGGGGCATGTGCCAGAAGCGCGGCGCCTCCCAACCGAAGGATCGATAGAGCAGGACGTGTTTTGGCGTCGAAGAGATCCACTCCTCGGCGCGGATGACGTCGGTGATCTGCATGAGGTGGTCGTCGACGACGTTGGCCAGGTGATAGGTCGGGTAGCCATCGGACTTCATGAGCACCTGATCGTCGACGTTCCGGTGGTCGAAGGTGATGTCGCCGCGCAGCTCGTCGCGGAAGGTGGTCGAGCCTTCGATGGGAACCTTCATGCGGATCACAAAGGGCTTGCCAGCGGCGATATTCGACTCAGCGACGGTTACAGATAGATTGCGGCAGGTGCCGGCATAGCGGGGCGCGAGCTTGGCGGCGATCTGCTGTTTGCGGGAAGCCTCCAGCTCTTCGGCGGTGCAGAAGCAGCGATAGGCGGCGCCGTTGGCGAGCAGAATCCCGGCGTGCTGGTGATAGATTTCGGTGCGCTCGGACTGGCGATAGGGGCCAAAGGGACCGCCGACATCGGGACCCTCGTCCCAGGAGAGGCCGATCCAGCGCAGGGCGTCGAAGATCATCTGCTCGGAAGTGGGGACGAAGCGGGTGCGGTCGGTATCCTCGATGCGGAGTACGAATTTGCCGCCGCCCTGGCGAGCAAAAAGGAAGTTGATGAGGCCGATGTAGGCGGTGCCGACGTGGGGGTCGCCCGTAGGAGACGGGGCGATGCGAACGCGAGGAGTGCTGGATGATGACATTTCGTTGTTGGGGATCAACTTTCGATGCTAGGGAGGATGGAAGAGTGAGTCAAGTCAGCAGCTATGACTTTCCCCTAGAAATGCCGCTTGACCAACTTGACCAACCGCGCATGCGAGTTCAGACTTGAAGGATGAGCAAGCCGATCAACCTCTATGACGCGAAGACCCATCTTTCCGAGCTGGTCGACCGCGCGGCGGACGGCGAAGAGATTGTCATCGCCAAATCCGGAAAGCCGATGGCGCGGCTGGTTCCCCTGGCGAAACCGGGTGGACGGCGCTCCAAGTCGTTCGGCAAGAACCTGATGGGCGTCACCTATATCGCGCCGGACTTCTACGATGACTTGCCGCTCGAATTTTTGCTGGGTGAGGACAAGACCCATTCCAAATGAGATTCCGCTACCTCCTGGATACTCATGTGCTGCTTTGGCTGAATGCCGATTTGCAACGGATTCCGCGTTCCGTCATTACGGCTCTCGATGCCGCAGATCAGATCTACTACAGCGCAGCTTCGGCCTGGGAGCTGTCCATCAAGCAAAGTCTCGGGAAAATACAGCTGTCCCGCCAAATCTCCGAATCCGCTGCGCAGAGCGGCTTCGAAGAGATGCCGGTAACGACCCAATATGCCGAGGTTTCTGCCCGGCTGCCGTTACATCATCGCGATCCGTTTGACCGGATGCTGGTCGCTCAGGCGATGGCGGAAAATCTTGCTCTGGTCACGGCCGATCGACGGCTGTCAGCTTATGAGGTGAAGATACTCGCCGTCTGACGAGTGCGCCTGCCAGGCGCGCACTCGTCGGAGGAGTCACGGGTCTCGCCGATCCTGGCTCGGGAGCGAGCTGTTGCGCGAAGCGCGCACGCCTGAACGGCCAGTCCTAGGTAATGTCTTCCGTGTCGAATGTCGGCGTGATCATCTCGCGCGGCTCGACTCCGTGGACCTGGCTCACCAGGTCCTTTACTACATCCTCGAGCTGTTTCTGGTTTTCGATCACCGCGCTCATGCTCTGCAGCTCCAGAGAGTCTTCGATTTTTTCGAGCAGGACGACGGCGTGCGCCTGGGCCACGTGGTCGGTGTTCAGTCCCTCGGGGGTCTTGGCCTTGATGCCCACCTCTGACGGCTTCACGTTCAGCAGCTCGGCCACGCGCTCACGCAGGTCGGCCGCGATGGGGCCGATCTTGGGAGCGGCCAGCACCAGCGTTGTATCGACGTTCATGATGCGGTAACCGGCGTTCTGAATCTCTTCCAGGGCGAGGTTCAGAAAGATCGACGAGTCGGCGTCTTTCCAGCGGGGGTCGCCGGGTGGGAAGAAGCTGCCGATATCGCCGGCGGAGACGGCGCCCAGGAGAGCGTCGGTGATGGCATGCAGAAGCACGTCTCCGTCCGAGTGGCCGGCCAGACCCTCGGGGTGCTCGATGGCCAGGCCGCCGATCTTCAGCGGCACGCCCGGCTTGAATGCATGCGAATCCCAGCCATATCCAATTCTGATCTTCATCTCATTCCTGTCAACTCAGGATAGTGCAACAACGGGTCAGGATAGTGCAAAAGCCGGTCAGGATAATGGTTTTCCCACGTCCGGGAATCCGGACATGGGCACCGGTACACCCAGCTAGCGCCGGAGATAAAACTCCGCCAGCTCCAGGTCTCCGGGCTGAGTGATCTTGAAGTTTGCCGGCGAGCCCTGCACCACCGCAACCTGTGCCCCTGCGCGTTCGACTACGCTGGCTTCGTCGGTTCCGACAAAGCCATCCGCGGCAGCCTCGGCGAAGGCGCGCTTCAGCAGCCCGTGGCGAAATCCCTGCGGCGTCTGCGCCTGGACGATGTATTCGCGGGGAATGGTCGACGTAATGATCGCGCCGTCCGCGGTGCGCTCCACCTGCTTGATGGTATCGACAGCGGGCAGGCCAACAATGGCCGCGTCGTGCTTTTCGACCGCCTGAATCGTCCGCTGGATGGTCGCCGCGTCGATCAGGGGTCGAACCGCGTCGTGTACCAGGATGATGTCGTCCGGCTCGCACTCGATGGCGCGAAGAGCATTGGCCACGCTCTCCTGGCGATGATCTCCGCCCTCGACGACGTACACCTTGTCGGCAAAGCCGTATTCCTGTACCTGCGCGGCCAGCCTCTCCATCTCGCTGGGCCGCACCGCCACGTACATGGCTGCGACTTCAGGCACCGCGGCAAAGGCGCGCAGGGTGTGGATCAGGATAGGCACGCCTGCCAGTTCGAGAAACTGCTTGGGCGCCGCAGAGGAAGAATGGCCCACCGTCATCCGGGTGCCGAGCCCCGCGGCAGGAAGAATCACAAATACCCGCATAAACACAGGAGTATATCAGCAGAGAGGCGGTCAGCGATGAAACGGCTGGCTGACAGGCGGTCAGCCAAAGTCCGGCCAGCAGAATACGGCTGGATCACCGCAGAAAATGCTGACCGGTTCCTTGCCGACCGGACTTTGGCCACCCGCTTTTTGGCTGCCCGCTCCTTAGCTATACTGAAAAGTACGCCATCACATTAATTTCAGCCCGCCAGCAGGCAGCAAACGAGTCGAATTCTATGAGCACAAAAGTGGATGTTCCTGTTCAGCCGGACTTCGTAGCCGAGGTTCAAGAGTGGATTGAAGCGTTTGACGAAGTCGTCGTTGCCGAGGGCCACGAACAGGGCGCGGAGCTGCTTGACGCCCTTCGCCGGCGCGCCCGCGAGGCCGGGATTACCGCCCCCAGCGAACTGAACACGCCGTACCTCAACACCATTCCCAAGCACGAGGAAGTGCCCTATCCCGGCGACCGCAACCTGGAGCGCCGCATCGAGGCCCTGATCCGCTGGAACGCCATGGCCATGGTCCATGGCCAGAACAAGAAAGACGCGGGCATCGGCGGACATATCGCCACCTATTCCTCGCTGGCCACTCTGCTCGAAGTCGGCTTCAACCACTTCTTCCACGCGACGTATGGCGATCAGCCCGGCGACTTCGTCTACTTCCAGGGACATGCCTCGCCCGGCGTCTACGCCCGCGCCTATCTCGAAGGCCGCTTCGACGATCAGCGCCTGCTGAACTTCCGCCACGAGCTGCGCGACGAGCCCGGCCTCTCGTCGTATCCGCACCCCTGGCTCATGCCCGATTTCTGGCGTTTCCCGACGGTGTCGATGGGCATCGGCCCGCTCAACGCCATCTACCAGGCGCGCTTCATGCGCTACCTCGAGAACCGCGACCTCATCGAGCAGACTCCACGCAAAGTCTGGGCCTTCGTGGGAGACGGCGAGACGGATGAGGTCGACACCCTGGGCGCCATCTCGCTGGCCGCGCGCGAAAAGCTCGACAACCTGATCTTTGTCGTCAACTGCAACCTGCAGCGTCTGGACGGTCCGGTGCGCGGCAACAAGCGGATCATCGACGAGCTCGAAGGCGTCTTCCGCGGCGGCGGCTGGAATGTCATCAAGGTGGTCTGGGGGGCGGACTGGGACAAGCTCTTCGAGCGCGACCACACCGGGCTGCTGCTCAAGCGCATGGAAGAGTGCGTCGACGGCGACTACCAGGCCTTCAAGGCCAAGGGCGGCGCGTACCTGCGCAAGGAATTCTTCGGCAAATATCCCGAACTGCTCGAACTGGTCGCCGACTATACCGACGACCAGCTTGCCGCGCTGCACCGCGGCGGCCACGATTCCTGCAAGATCTACAACGCCTACAAGCGCGCGACCGAGCACAAGGGCGGTCCGACCGTCATCCTGGCCAAGACCGTCAAGGGCTACGGCCTGGGCAGCACCCAGGCGCGCAATGCCTCGCACCAGGAAAAGAAGCTCACCGACGAAGGCGTAACTTCGTTCATCAAGCAGTTCGAGATTCCCGATCCCTGAGGAGCAGGCCAAGCAGGGCAAGCCCTAGCGCCCGGAGCCGGATGCTGCCGAGATCGTCTACCTGCAGGAACGCCGCGCAGGAGCTGGGCGGATACATGCCGCGGCGCGACGTTCCTACGCTCAACTTCAAGGCTCCTGAGCTCGACTACTTCGGCGAGTGGACCGGCGGATCGAAGGGCCGCGAGGTCTCGACCACCATGGGCTTCGTCAGCATCCTGCGCCATCTGCTCAAGGATCCCGAGATCGGCAAGCTGATCGTGCCCATCGTCCCGGACGAAGGCCGCACCTTCGGCCTCGAATCAGCGATTCGCCAGGTCGGCATCTACGCCAGCGAGGGGCAGAAGTACAGCCCCCACGATGTCGACATGCTTCTCTACTACCGCGAGGAGAAGGACGGCCAGATTCTCGAAGAAGGCATCACCGAAGCCGGATCGATGGCCTCGTTCACCGCCGCAGGCACCGCGTATTCGAACTATCGCGTGCCGACGATTCCCTTCTACATGTACTACTCCATGTTCGGCTTCCAGCGCGTCGGCGACATGATCTGGGCCTTCGCCGACTCGCGCGGCAAGGGCTTCCTGATGGGCGGAACCGCCGGGCGCACCACCATGCTCGGCGAAGGACTGCAGCACCAGGACGGCCACAGCCACGTGCTGTCCATCACCGTGCCGACTTGCCTCAGCTACGATCCCGCGTTCGTCTATGAGCTGGCCATCATCCTGCAGGACGGCATCCGCCGCATGTACCAGGAGAACGAGCAGGTCTTCTACTACATCACCATGTACAACGAGGACTACGCTATGCCGGCCATGCCGGAAGGCGTCCGCGAAGGGATCGTCCGCGGTATTTACAAGTTCAAGCCGGCGGCCAAGGGCAAGGCGACGGCCCAGCTGTTCGGCAGCGGTCCCATCCTGAACGAAGTGATCAAGGCCCAGGGAATTCTGGCGGAGAAGTACGGCGTGCAAGCCGATGTCTGGAGCGTGACCAGCTACAACGAGCTGCGCCGCGACGCCCTCTCTGTCGACCGCTGGAACCGCCTGCATCCCGCCGAGCCGGAGAAGACGCCGTACATTGTCACCGCGCTCAACGGCAGCAAAGGACCGATCATCGCGGCCAGCGACTACATGAAGTCCGTGCCCGACTCGCTGGCGCCCTGGCTGCTGAACCGGCTGGTGACGCTCGGAACCGACGGCTTCGGCCGCAGCGACAACCGCGAGCATCTACGGCGGCACTTTGAGGTGAACGCGGAGTCGATCGTCGCGGCTACGCTTTCGAAGCTGGCACGGGACGGGAAGTTCGATGCGGCCAAGGCCCAGGCGGCGTTCGCGGAGCTGGGTGTGGATACGGAGAAGGTGGACGCGGCGAAGGCGTAGGCCCCGGTTAGCGGCTGGCAGGGTTCAGGGAGATGGGGGATGCCACATCTCCAAAGCGAGATGCGGGGCACCCGGCGATTTACCGGGTATACAGCCGCGGCGGCGGGTGAGCTATGCTTTCTGCAACCGCTTCACCTGGGCAATGGTCCTACTTAGATGATTCTGCTCGAACTGGCTCCCGATCTTTTCAATACGCTTTCGTCAGAATCACGGAACGTTCTGCTCCACACCTTCTTCAGGATCGGATCGCTGCCGATCACCCTGCTATTCGTCATCAAGGCGGCGATATTCCTTTCTGTCTTAGTCTCCGCCTCGAACCTGCTGCAGCGGGTTCTGCTCGGACGGCTCTTCCGGCGCCTGCGCATTTCGGAGGGGCAGAAGTTTGCCCTGGAGCGGTTCGCCACATACCTTTTCTTCTTCGGCGGCCTGTTTATAGGTCTGCAGTCCCTGGGAGTGAATCTCAGTTCCCTGCTGGTGTTTGGCGGGGCGATTGGCGTGGGTGTGGGCCTGGGCCTGCAGAATGTGGTCTCCAACTTTGTGGCTGGCCTTATCCTGCTGATCGAACAACCGATCCGGATGGGCGACCGGATCGAGACGAGCAATGCGCTCGGCGACGTGGTGCGGATCGCGGCGCGGTCAACCTGGATTCGCACCAATGACAACGTCCTCATCATCGTTCCGAACAACGACTTCATCAACAACGCGGTGACGAACTGGACGGCGAACGATCCGAATGTACGCATCTCGCTGCCGGTAGGGGTTGCCTATAGCTCCGACCCCGAGTTCGTGCGGACGCTGCTGCTCCAGGCGGCCAAAGAACATCCGGCCGTGCTCAAAGAGCCTGCTCCCGATGTAATTTTCACCGACTACGGAGACAACTCGATCAACTTTTCGCTGCGCATCTGGACTTCAACGCGCGCACACACGCCGATGGTGCTGAAGTCGGATCTTTACTTCGCGCTCTTCAAGCTCTTCAGCGAGCATGGAATCGAGCTGCCTTTTCCGCAGCGCGACCTGCACCTGCGGTCTTCGGATATTCCAATTCCGTTCGGCGGCGCAACCAGGCGCGATGCCGGTTCGGGGACTGTTTCTTCCTGATCAAATGGCGGCCGGCCATGAGAATCTTTCCTGGCGCAAGTCAGGCAATCGCCTTCGGAACAGCCTCTTCCCACCGCCCTTGCGCTTTCAAGATCAGCTCGATGACTTCTCTGGCTGATCCTTTGCCACCTTCGGCTCGCGTCACGTAGTGGCAGATGGCCTTCAGCTCGGCTGCGGCATTTGCCACCGCGACCGCCAGTCCGGCGCGCTTGGCCAAAGGCATATCCGGCAGATCGTCTCCCATGTAGGCGACTTCGTCTTCGCTTACGCCGGCCTTGGCCACACACTCTTCGTAGGCTGCTGTCTTGGTTGCCTGGCCCAGATAGACGAAGCTCACTGCCAGCTCGTGGGCGCGCTGCTGCACCGCAGGCGACTTGCGTCCGGTGATGAAGCCGGTCTGGATGCCCATGATGTGCGCCAGTTTCATGCCCGCGCCGTCGAGCGAGTTGAAGACCTTCATCTCCGCCACGCCGCTGCCATCGGGCAGCGAGATAAGGCAGACACCGCCATCGGTGAGAGTGCCGTCGACATCCATGAGGAAGAGACGAATCTTGCGCGCGCGATCGTAAAGCGAAGCCTCGGACATATGGCCATCTTATCCTCTGGGCACGGCTCGGTCTGGAGATTCCTATCCGCATGACTCCGCGGCCATTGCCGGTTTTCTGCGGAACGCGGCTATGATCGACAGGACAAGTCCATCTCCCGGGAAAAGAATTGAAAGCAAATCACCCTCGAATCGCCGCCTCCCTCTCGATCGCTCTGGTATTCGCCGCAAATCCGCTTCTCTCCTCGGCCCAGAGCGGCTCAGCCCAGAGCGGCGCATCCGGCAAGACGCCGACGACTGCATGGTCGGGCAAGAACTTCGCAATGGATACGGCCGGGGTCGTGGGCGGCTCCGACATCGTTCTCGCGCGGCCAAATCTGCTGCCTCGCCAGGCAATGCCTCTCGGGAACGGCCGGCTCGGCGTCGCGGCCTGGTCCGCTGACGGATTTACGGCGCAGCTCAATCGCGTGGACACACTTCCCCGCCGCCTCTCGCCGGGGCAGATCGCTATTCCGGGGCTCACCGCCCTCACCTCGGCTAAGGACTACTCCGGCCTCCTCGATCTCTACAACGGAAGCTTCGAAGAGCAGGGCGGGGGGATGAAGCTATCGGCGTGGGTCGAGCCTGAGACGGACACACTGGTGGTCGATGTGACCGGCGCAGACCCCGCGGCGCCGGAGACGGCGATCCTTAAGCTCTGGCCGCCCCGTGCGCCGCGAGCCACGGTCGATAACGGCATCGGCACACTCTCCGACTCGTGGATCGACAACACCGAGCCTGGAGCATCCGGCCGCCATTTCGGATCCCTGGCAGCCATCACCGCCGCCGGGCGAGAGGTCGTCGCCAGAGTTACGGACCCGCGCACCATTACCCTCACATTCCTGCCTGAAGCCGATGGGCATTTCCAGATTCGCGTGGCTGCGCCGCACTATGACGGGTCGCAGAATGTCCCGGCCATCGCGAAGGGCGCTCTGGCTGCGATGAATCCGATGGCCCATCGCGCCTGGTGGAATGAGTTCTGGCATCGCGCCGCCTTGATCAAGGTCGAGTCTGCCGATGGCGCCGGCGCTTATATGGAGAATCTGCGGGACCTGTTTCTTTTCACTTCGGCAGCTCAGAGCGGAGGCGAGTATCCGGGTTCGCAAGCTGGCGTAGGAGATATGTTCTCCTCTGTGCGAGACACCCACAACTGGGACCCGGCCGCTTTCTGGCACTGGAACCTGCGCATGCAGGTGGCGGCCAACCTCGGCGCCGGGCTGCCCGGCCTGAACAAACCTTATTTCAACCTCTACCGGGAAAACCTGGCCAGCATCACCGAATGGACAAAGAAGCACATGTCCGGCCACGCCGGCATCTGCATTCCCGAGACCATGCGCTTTAACGGTCCGGGAATCGAATACGAAACCTGGGCCATGGAGAAGGGCGGCAAAGCCATCATCGGGCTCAACTGCGACGCGTCTTCGAAGCCTTATTACAACGCGCGCACGCTCTCCACCGGGGCCGAGGTCTCGCTCTGGATCTGGCAGCAATACCTGGCCACGGACGACCGCGCCTTCCTGAGCGAAAACTATCCGGTGATGGCTGCCGCAGCGCGTTTTCTGCTGGACTACGAAAAGCCGGGCGCCGACGGGCTGCGCCACACCAGCCCTACCAATGCGCACGAGACGCAATGGGACGTCACCGACTCCATCAACGATCTCTCCGCGCGTATGGCTCTTTACCCGGCAACCATCGCGGCGGCGCAGTTGCTTCACACCGATGCGGCCCTGGTCGGCCAGATGCAGGCGGCCTTGAAGGAGATTCCTCCTTTCCCCCGAACCCAGTCCGGCAAACCGGAGAGCCTCCTGCCTCCATCCGCGGACGGCAAGGGCAACGATGTGATTGCGACCTCTTACCTGCCGGCCGCCGAGAACCACAATGTCGAGAACCTCGGCCTCGAACCGGTCTGGCCCTACAACCTGATCGGCGACACCTCTCCGCTTTTCGACCTCGCCAGGCGCACGTATACCGCGCGTCCCTGTCCGCTGAACCAGGACTGGAGCTTCGACCCCATCCAGGCGGCCCGCCTGGGAATGCGCAGCGAAGTCGGCTCGACGCTGGTCAAGCTCACGGAAAAATACCAGCAGTTCGTGAACGGCTTCGCGAACTGGGGAGGCGATTCGGGCGAGTTCTATATCGAACAAACCGGAGTAGTGGCAACCGCCCTGCAGGAAGCTCTGGTGCAGGGCTACGACGGAACCATCCGCGTCGCCCCGGCCGTCCCTCCGGGGTGGGATTTTGACGGCAGCGTCTGGGTACGGGGCCGGACCAAGGTGGATGTCCAGGTGCGCAACGGAGTTGCGACGACGGTCGTCATCGAGGCCGGGAGTGCACAGCTTCTGAGCGTCCGGAATCCGTGGCCACGCCATACGGTCCGCATTACCACTCACTCGGCGAAAGGAGATGCCGTCGCCAGTCAGTCGGGAGCGACACTGTCTGTCCGTACCGCGACCGGCGCGGATTACATCCTCGAAGACGCGGAAGCAGCGCCGGCCCGGTTCATGGCCATTCAGGGAAAGCGGACAACCGAGGCAAAGGAGCTCGGCCCCGTGTCCATCGGTATCTCAGCGAGCGGCGGCAAATGAAGTTCTCGCCGGGCATTCTCGGGCTGGCTATCAGGTTCGCGATCGGTGGCAAAGGATAGGCCAGGCTGGCAGCTATTCCTTAGCGCCACGCTCGCGCCTCACCCCTCGCTCTCTTCCATATCCCATAGTCGGTGCGGGTTCTGATGGAGGGTTCAGGGCAGCGCTAACTGGCTGAAGAGGGCAGGCGTGCTAATATTCAGCGCTTGAGCGCGGCAATTCGGACTAAAATCGTTGTCAACCAATATGCCCGAACATAAGCAACATCGGGCACTGCTCGCCGTGGAGGATGAAACCGCGCGCAGTGTTCTTCGAGGCTATTTCCGCTCTCGGGGCGACCTCCTGGAAGTATCTCCGGGAGCAGACCTCCTTACCACGGCCCGGGCCGCCCGGCCCTGTTTCGTCCTCCTTGAAATGCGAAGCGAGAATGCCCTCAGCAGCGACCGCCGCTTTGAATCTCTGCGCCGCGAGTTGGCTGAAGTGCCGGTTGTTGCGGTTGTCCCTCCTTTGGCGGAAGTTGGATTCGAGGCCGCGCGGTGTGGCGCATCCGTCTTGCTTACTCTTCCGCTCGATGAATCGGTGATGGCCGCCCGCCTGGGCAGCGTGTTGCGATCCCTTTCCTGCGCGTGCCATACCGGCACAGACGCCGGTCAGTCTTCACTCTTCGACCTGCCCGCCCTCTTTGACTCCAACTCTTCACCGCGCATGATCGCGATTCGCGACACCATCGAGAAGGTGGCCGGCACCAGCGCAGCAGTTCTCATTCGCGGGGAAAGCGGAGTGGGCAAAGAGATCGCGGCGCGGCTGATCTTCCAGCTCTCCGAGCGCCGCGAAAAGCCTTTCGTCAAAGTCAACTGCGCCGCTATTCCCCACGAGCTGCTCGAAAGCGAGCTCTTCGGCTACGAGGCTGGAGCTTTCACCGGAGCGACGCGCTCCAAGCCCGGCAAATTCGAACTCGCGAACGGAGGAACGGTCTTTTTAGACGAAATCGCGGAGATGCACCCGGCGCTGCAGGCCAAGCTTCTTCATGTGCTGCAGGATGGCGAATTCGCGCGCCTCGGTTCCAAGCGCGATACCTCGGTGGATGTGCGTGTGATTTGCGCGACCAACCGTCAGCTCGAAATGCGCGTTGCCGAAGGACTCTTCCGCGAAGATCTCCTTTACCGCATTAATGTGGTCACGGTTGACATCCCGCCCTTGCGCGAGCGGCGCTCAGAAATTCCCGACTTAATCCGATATTTCCTCGAAAAGTACTCCGTCGTGTACCAGAGAGCGGCCACTCCTCTCGACAGCGAGACGCTTGCCGCGATGATCCGCTATCACTGGCCGGGAAATATCCGCGAACTGGAGAACTTTTGCAAACGATACGTGATCGTGGGGGATGCAACTTCGATGGTCCGCGAGCTCCAGCTCCGGGCGGCAGAGCCTTGCGGCGAGGCCGGCTGGGATATCTCGAACCGGCCCGGCAATCCCGCTGCCGTCGTCAACTTCCCAGGCCCCATCCCTCTCGAGCCGTCGCTTCTGGAAATCGGCAGACAGGCGGCATGGCAGGCGGAGCGTCAGGCGATCGAAAACATGCTGGCTGCTACCCGTTGGAATCGGCGTGAAGCGGCTCGCCGGCTGCAAATCAGCTACAAGGCGCTGCTTAATAAGATCAAACAGATGGAAAATGAGACATCCGCGAAGAATGGGTCGTTAAATACATAATAGTGGTATTTCAATACCACTATTTCCTCGATCTGAATTGACCGCTTCCGTTCGGGCCCGCGGCTGGATTTCCATGAGTCAGTGACGACAGGGCAGTTAACGATCACTTCCGGCAAAACGCTATGAACAAGCAATGAGGCTAAAGTCTGGCGAGAGAATTGCTAGACATATCGATACCATTAGAGGCAACTTCAGGCATAACACTCATCACCATCTGTAGCATCTCTTGTGTAATCTGTTCGCGTAAGCGAACCCTCATCCGAACAAACCCCTTAGATTCCCTCCCTAATGCCTCTTGAGCGGGCCCGCTGGAAAGCGGGCCCAATCGCTCTCCGACTGGATTGCGGTCACTTCATCTCATCGCGGAACCACGTCCTATAATCGGGCCATGGCCTCTCGCCCATCCTCCGCCCCGGCCCCCCAATCCGACGATCTTCAGGCGATCGATCACCTGCTGGCGAGCGCGGGGCTCAAGCATGGGCGCCGCGAGGCCTTTGGAAGCGGCGAGAAGCGGCCGGTCAAATATCTCAGGCGGACCTCAGCCGTCCGCGCTGGCACAGCGCACGCTCTCAAAAGCCGCCTGGAGGTGGTCACGGTCCCGGCATTCACGGGCATCGACTGGCTCTTGCATGGGTTCAGCACCCGCACCGGCGGAGCGACCACCGCTTACCGCCCGTCCCAGCACGCCGGTGAATTGAATCTGGGATTTACGGCGTCGGACGAGTCAGAGAACGTTAAGCTTAACCGCGAGCAATTTTTCTCGGCGGTGACGGATGATCCTCACTTCCCTTCAGTTACGCTGCGCCAGGTCCACTCGTCGATCCTGCGGCGCGTGGGGGCTGCGGACGCCGCGGCGCAGGCGACGCACAAGGCCGACGGCATGATGACCAGCGAAGCCGGGGTGCTGCTTGCCATCCAGACCGCGGACTGCATTCCCATTCTCATCGCGGACAGAAAGAAGAAGGCGGTTGCGGGATTCCATGCCGGATGGCGCGGCACGCTCAGGCGGATTGTGGAGAATGGCGTGGGCCGCATGCAGCTGGAATTCGGCAGCCGGCCCGAAGACCTGATCGCCGCCATCGGCCCCGGCATCGGCCAATGCTGCTATGCGGTGGGCGAAGAGGTACGCGGGGAATTCGAATCTCAGTTTGCTTACGCCGACGAACTCTTCCGCGAGGTGTACGACTCCGACCCGGTAAAAATGAAATACCCGCTGCTCTTTCTGACCGCCCGCGCTCCCGGCCACAGCGATATCGGTCCCAGTTTGCACCTTGACCTGGTGGAAGCTAACCGGCGGCAGCTTCTGGATGCGGGGCTTCATCCCGGAGCCATCTCCGTAGTAGGCGATTGCACCAGCTGCCGCAACGACCGCTATTTTTCCTACCGCGCCGAGCATGGCTTCACCGGGCGGATGCTTTCTGTCATCGCCATACGGCGCTGAGCAACATGCAAATCTGCTGTGCCCATTTTGTATCAGATCATTGATTCCATTGGGTTTTCATGAATTATGAGAGCTCTAGATCATTGATGGGATTAGGTTTTCCTGGAAGCGCTTTGTTTTGTTTCACTTCGCAGCTGTCATTCATTCTAAAGAGGAAATTCCGTCCTTCCCCCTTCGCGCCGGGTTGGCTTTGGCTGCATTCGGTCCTGTTCAATCGGTATGCGAAGGCCTATGCTTGCGCGCACTGGAGATCACCATGTCGAAGAAGGAACCAAAAGGGGCGAAAAGCATGTCTGTTCAGGCGTCGGTCGAGAATCTCTTTCACCCGCGGACTTCCGGAGCCGCGAAGAAGCCTAAGGAAGCGGAGAAGAAGCCGGGTAAGAGGCGCTAGCGTTTTCCGGATATCCCGATGTTGTTATATCCCATGTCTCAAATGCGAGACATGGGGCACCCGGCCGGCAGCAGAAGGTGATGAAATGCGTCTGCCCGGATTCTTGAAATCGCTTCAGTCTTGAAGGCACCTGGGAAGCTTAGTTTCCGACGGAGACCCCACTCAAGCAAAAGATGCTTGAGTGGGTCACCCTTTCCCGTTTCGAGTCGTTGCTTTATTTCGTTGCTGGCACGGTTTTGGCCAAGTGGTCGTAGTTCATGATGGCGTTGAAGACCAGGGCGTAGCTGCCGAGTGTTTCGCCGCGATATACGGGGTTGTTGGCGAAGAGCAGTACGTTGCCTTCGCCGAAGTGGGCGTCGACGACGATGGGTTTCTCTTCGATAGCGCTGCCGCCTTCGAGCAGTCCTGACAGCAGGAAGTCCTTACCCGAGCCGAAGCGGAGAATTACCTGCGGCCGATACTGTTCGGGGATGAGGTTGATGTTGTTGCGCGCCTGATCTTCGTTGAGCGGCATCGGCTCCCACGGCTTGGGGTGTGGAACGGGCTCGGGAGCGACGAAGGGACGGCCTTCGGGAACGTCTTCCTCGCCGGGACCGCCGCGGCCGGTGGGACGCTCGATGACTTCGCTGCCCAGCCTGCGGCGGCCTCCACCGTAGATGGTGTCGGCGACGGTGAAGGCCAGGCCATTGGCGCTGTAGACGCCGAGGTTGGGATCGGCGCCGGCGTCGTAGCCGTTGGCAATGGGGCTGGACTTATCGACCCAGACGGCATCGAGGATGCTTCCGACGACGCGAGCATTGCCATGCGGCGAAACAAAGACGCCGGGGGCGAGGCCGAGATCGATGGCGAACTGGGCGGTGTCCTCGGATGTGATCAGCAGGCCGCCTTTACTGACGAAGTCGCGCAGATGATCGACGCCGGCGTAGGTGAGGCCCGGACGCATATCGGGCGTTGAGTCGATGCGGCCAAGGTTGGGCGTGAGGTCGGTCTTCTCCCAGGGCAGCGGATTGCCATACATCGGCATGCCGTTGACGATCTGCTCGGTAGAGGCGCGGCCTACGGGCGCGAAGATGATCACGTCGTACTTCGAGCGCAGGTCCGCAGTCTGTCCTACAGTCTGGGTGCTGATGTAGTCGTATGGGACTTTCTCATGGTCGAACGCCTCGCGCCACCAGCCCTCGGTCTGGGTGCTGAGCCAGGTGTGCATGAAGGCGATGCGCGGCGCGGGGGCGGTGTGATGCGCCACCGAAGGCATCGCGGCCAGCGCGGTCGCTTCGAGGCCGGCGTCCTCGAGCGCAGACTTCAGCTTCGCGGCGTCGGCGTTCTCGATGAGCAGCGAGCCGGCGGCGAAGTGATGGCCTTCGGCATCGAAGGCCGCATCGGCGACGGAGACGGATTCGTCTTTGAGTGTGTAGCGAAGGCCGAGCAGCGCGACTTCCGCCGCGTTGTCGACCGCGTAGACGCTGCCCGTTCCCCCGACCTTGCCGAAGCTGGATTCGATATCTGTAACCGGCTCAAGCTGCGCTTTCAGAATTGCCGGATCGGTGACGCGAACTACCTTGACGTGGAAGAGGTCGCCGAAGGACCAGCCGGTGTCGTCATACGGAGTCTTCTGAGGATCGTTGGGCGCCCAGTATTGGCGGTCGAGCAGCGCATCGGCGATGCGGGAGTACGGCTGATCCATGCGGATGACATAGCTGCCGGCCGGGAAGGTCTCCGATTTGGGCGCTTCGGTCTTCGCTTCCTTCTCGACTTTGGGATGCGCGGGGACGCTTACGGTGGCGGAGGCGCTTAGGCGGCTGATCTCCACATGCTGGCGCGTCAGGGCGCGCAGCAGCTCGGCCTGGCGGCTGGACATGGGCTCATCGAGCACATAGGCGGCGGGACCGGCGTTCTCCGGCTTGAGGATGGAGCGCTTGCTCTTGGTGTAGTAGTTCTCGAGAAATTGCTGGCTGTTCTGCGCGAAGAAGGAGATGGTCGAGAGCAGCGCCGTCTGCTCATAGTTATTGTTGTCGCGCTGCGACCAGGTGACGACGGGCAGCGGAGGATTGGGCTTGTACCAGGTGCGCGCGTACTCCTCGGGCGAGAGGATGCGCTTCTCAGTGTCCGCGCCGCCGTTGCCGAAGGTCTCATAGAGACGGCTGATGCCGTTGTGCATGGCGGCGAGAAACATCAGATAGCCGGGCGACCAGGTGTCGAAGTCGCCGTGGGTGAAGACGCCGGGCATACCGAAGGCTTCCATGGATTGAATATTGTTCCAGCCCAGCATCTGCCATTCGCCGTTGAGCAGCGGATCGATCCAGGCGTTGTAGGGTCCGTCGCCTACTGTGTTGTCGTAGAGGAAGGGCACGGACTCGTGCAGGTCGTGTAGCACCTGCGCATGAAACTTCAGATCGGTGCTGAGCACATTGTTGGTGAGGTCGAGGGTCATGCCCATGGCGTCGCGGTTGTTGTCGTGCGAGACATAGTGTCCCCAATAGGCGAGGTGCGGCCAGTTCTCTCCGGGATGCGCCAGATGCCACTTGTAGATATCGACCATGCGGTCGCGGCCATCCACCTCGACGACGGGCGTGATCAGCACCACCATGTGCGAGCGGATGTACTGGATGTACGGCGAATTATCGACGGCGAGCCGGTAGGCCAGCTCCATGAGCGCGGTGGGCGCGCCGGTCTCCGGCGAATGGATGGTGCCGGTGATGTAGTAGACCGGGAAGGACTCCTTGACCAGCTCGGCGGCCTTGGCATCGTCCATATTGATGGTGCGGGGATCGGCCAGCTTGGCCAGGCGCGCATCGTTTTCGGGGAGCTTGGACAGCAGCGATTCATCGCCGATGGCGGCGGCGATCATCTCGCGGCCCTCTTCGGTGTGGCCGATGGAGAAAACCTTCACCCGTGGCGTGCTCTTCTCGAGCAGGCGGAAATACTTGTAGACATCCTCCGCATACGGCAGGATTCCGGGCGCGCCGGAGACGTCGCCGAGCACTTTCTCGGGAGTAGGCACGGTCTTCGATGCCGGCAGATAGTCGGTGAGCGGCGAGTTGAAATAGGGCTCGGTGGTGTATTGCTTGATCTTCGCCGTGTAGGCCTGATCGATGGGCTGCTTCGTGTCGGGCGTCAATTGAGAGGCGATGTTGGACTGTGCTTGAAGAGACGGGGCGAAAAGCGTGCCGGCAAAGGCGAGGAAGACAGCAGCAAAGAGCACAGAACTTGAACGGGACATCAACAGGCATCCTCAATGGTTGGGATTTCGTGGGTGAAATCAGTGATGAGGAAGGATATCAGGACTGGCCGTCCAGGCGATTGCGCCTTTGGCGCGGGGCAGGTGGCTATACTAGCGGCTCATAGCTTCCTATGGTGACTGTGGATCAAACGACGCTGATTCTTGCGCCGATCGAGCGTTGCTTCGATCTCGCCAGGAGCATCGACCTCCATGTTCAGAGCGCGGCCGGAACGGGAGAAAGAGCCGTTGCCGGGGTGACGTCAGGCCTGATCGGCATGGGAGAACAGATGACCTGGCGAGCGAAGCATCTTGGCGTGTGGCAGGAATTTACCAGCAAAATTACCGCGTTCGAGCGGCCGCACTATTTTCAGGACGCGATGGTGCAAGGCGCGTTTCGATCGTTCCGGCATGACCATTCTTTCGAATCGATCGAGGCGACGAAGACGTTGATGCGCGACGTACTGATCTTCTCTGCGCCCTTCCCCGTGCTGGGACAGATGGCGGAGATTTTTCTGCGCCCTTATCTCGCGTCGTTTCTCCGGGAGAGGAACAGTCTGCTGAAACGAGTCGCGGAGAGCGAGGAATGGCTTACGTTTGTTTGAGCTTCTGCGCCGAAGGCGCGTCTCGCCGGACGCGGAGTCCTATTCCCACTCGATGGTGCCGGGGGGCTTGGACGTGATGTCGTAGACGACGCGGTTGATGCCGCGGATTTCGTTGACGATGCGGCTGGAGATGGTCTTCAGGACCTCGTAGGGCAGCGGCACCCAGTCGGCGGTCATGCCGTCTTCGGAGTGCACGGCGCGGACGGCGCAGGTGTAGGCGTAGGTGCGCTGGTCGCCCATGACTCCGACGCTCTTGACGGGGAGCAGCACGGCGAAGGACTGCCAGATCTGCTGATAGAGGCCGGCGGTCTTGATCTCGGTGACGACGATGTCGTCGGCTTCCTGCAGCAGAGCGACGCGCTCGGGCGTGACTCTCGCCGAGGATGCGGACGGCGAGGCCGGGGCCGGGGAAGGGCTGGCGCTCGAGGATGTCGGCGGGCATCTGCAGGTCGCGGCCGATGCGGCGGACTTCATCTTTGAAGAGGTCGCGCAGGGGCTCGATGAGCTTGAGCTTCATGGTCTCGGGAAGGCCGCCGACATTGTGATGGCTCTTGATGGTCTGCGAGGGGCCTTTGACCGATGACGACTCGATGACGTCAGGGTAGAGCGTGCCCTGGACGAGCCAGGCGACTTCAGAATTGAGGCTGCCGGACTGCTGCAGGATGCGGTGGGCCTCGTCGTCGAAGACCTCGATGAATTCGCTGCCGATGGTCTTGCGCTTGGTTTCGGGATCGGTGACGCCGGCGAGTTTGCTGAGGAATCGGCCGCTGGCGTCGACGGCGACGAGGTTGAGGCCGAGCTTGGCGCGCAGGTTTTCCTGCACCTTGAAGAACTCGTTCTTGCGCAGGACGCCGTTGTTGACGAAGACGCAGGTGAGGCGGTCGCCGATGGCGCGATGGACGAGCACGGCGGCGACGGAGGAATCGACTCCGCCGGAGAGCGCGCAGATGGCGTGGCCGTCGCCGACCTTTTCGCGAATGGCGGCGACGGTGGATTCGATGAAGTGCTGCGGGTGTCCAGTCGGGCGTGGCGTTGCAGAGCTTGAAGAGGAAGTTGCGCAGCAGCGCGGTTCCCTGCTTGGTGTGATGGACCTCGGGATGGAACTGCACGGCCCAGATGCGCTTCTCGGGATTGGCGATGCCGGCTACGGCGTTCGAGGTCTTCGCGGTGAGATGAAAGCCGGGGGGCAGATCGATGGCCTCGTCGCCGTGGGACATCCAGACGCTGAGGTCTGCGGGATGTCGGCGAAAAGGGGGAGTTCTTTGTCAACTACGGAGACTTCGGCGTGGCCGTATTCGCGCTTGGATGCGGAGCGGACTTTTCCGCCGAGGTGATGGGCGATGAACTGGAGCCCGTAGCAGATGCCGAGCATGGGCAGGCCCAGGTCGAGGATCTCGGGATCGGCGGGCGGCGCGTCGGAGTCGTAGACCGAGCATGGGCCGCCGGAGAGGATGATGCCGATGGGTTTCTGCGCGCGGATTTCGTCGAGGGAAGCGGTGCAGGGGAGGACGACGGAGAAGACGTTCTGTTCGCGGATGCGGCGGGCGATGAGCTGGGTGTACTGCGAGCCGAAGTCCAGGATGACGATCGAGGAAGTGTCCACGGGATATTTTACTTGAGGCGGCCGGAATTATGGATTGATGAGACAGGTGCCTGTACGGCGACTCCCCAAAGCTGGATGAAGGCCACAAGCCGGGCGACCTGGAAGAAGTCGGACGCGACGAGATACAGTACGCTTACCCCCGCCCACCAGATATAGAGCGACGGCCCCTGCATGACGGAAGCAAACGGCAGGGGGCAGGCCGAGAAGACCATGGCCAGCACCACCAGCGCCAGCTTGATGATGCCCATGATGAGGTTGATCTCGACCAGCTTGCCGGTGAGCGGGCCGAGGCGAAAGCTGCGGGTGAGGCTTGCCCAGACGCCGCGATTTTCCAGCAGCACCAGCAGCGGCGCGATGGAGAAGACCCAGCTTACCAGCGCCCAAAGCGTAAAGATGCCGAGCGAGAGGCAGATGACCAGCGAGCAATAGCCTATGAGGTTCGGGCTTTCTCCGCCGAGCGTGGTCGCGGCCGACCAATGGATGGCGGCGAACCAGAACCATACGCTGCCGGCGAGGAAGACGATGCGCATCAGCTGCAGGATGGAGAGCGTGCCCCAACTGCTGGGGAGGGTCGGGTCGTAGCGGCGCAGCACCGCGTTGCGTCCGATGGCGGAGACGATGGACCAGACGACGATGGCCAGCGGCGCGAGCCAGGAGATGAGATGAGTGATGGGCGGCGCGACGATCGCGTAAATGTTCGATGTGATCACCGCCGCCTGCATGGGATCGGCGAGGGAGAATTGATCCGCGCCGCTGGTGGCGAGCTGGCTGGCAATCAGCGCGTGGATTTGTCGAGCCTCCCAGCCGAGCACCAGCAGCAGCGGCACTCCGAAGAGCCAGCGCCAGCCCAGTTCGAGCACCAGAAGCGAAGGCCGCCGCCAGCACCCGGCGATCACATGGACGAAAGATTGGGTACCGCGCACGGTCACGGGTTCATGCCTGCATGATGTAAATGTGGATTGGCCAAAGAAGCTTTCCCTCAGCGGCTAAAGCCGCGCTCGTGCGGAGCGGTTTATGTACGGGCTGAAGCCCGTACCCTTCAAAGGCAGGCCGGTCCGGCTTGCCAATGCCGGGTCAGTCCAACCTACCAAAGCCAGGTCAGTCAGGCCAAAGACTGGCCGGCCTGCGCGATTCGCTACGTGAGCGGGCAAGCTTGCTGAGATTCTTCGCTTCGCTCAGAATGACGGCCGCTTCGAGCGCCCGCCTGTGCGGTTTCAGTCATGAATCATTTCACTACCAGATTAACCAGCTTGCCGGGCACGATGATGGCCTTTGTTATCTGCCTGCCCTCGGTTGCTGCCTTGATTTTTTCATGTGCCATCGCCGCATCGCGCAGCATCTCCTGCGTCGCATCGGCCGATATGCTGATCACGGCGCGGAGCTTGCCGTTGATCTGCACCGGAATCTCGATCTCATCCTCGCGCGCGAGCGCTTCGTCGTACTTCGGCCACGGTGCGCGCAATAAATTCTGCTGCTCGCCGAGCTGTTCCCACAACTCGAAAGCGAGATAGGGAGCAAAGGGCGCGAGGAGCAGGACGAGACTGCGAAGCGCGTCGGCGAGCACCGCGTCGGACACTTGGCCGGCGGCAATTGCGGGCTCAGCAGCCATCAGAGCGTTCACCAGTTCCATGATTGCGGCGATGCAGGTGTTGAAGTGCCAGCGTCCGGCGAAGTCTTCGGTGATCTTGCGGATGGTCTGGTGCAGCTTGCGCTGGATGGCCTGCGACGCCGGTGTGGCAGGCGAGGTCGCGGATGCGCCGCGCGCGCGATCGGCATGCTTCATGACAAAGCGATAGACGCGGCTGAGGAAGCGGCTGACGCCGGCGACGCCATCTTCCTGCCAATCGAGATCGCGGTCGGGGGTGGTGGCGAAGAGCGCGTAGGCGCGGGTGGCATCGGCGCCGTAGCGCGCGATCATGTCGTCGGGCGAGACCACGTTGCCCTTGGATTTCGACATCTTCGCGCCGTCCTTGATCACCATGCCCTGGGTGAAGAGGCGCTCGACCGGCTCATCATTCTTAACGAGGCCGAGGTCGCGCATCACCTTGGTCCAGAAGCGCGAATAGATCAGGTGGAGGATGGCATGCTCGACGCCGCCGATGTACTGGTCGATGGGGAACCAATATGCAACCGCGGCGGTGTCAAATGGAGTCTTGTCGTCCCTGGCGCTGGTGTAGCGGTAGAAATACCATGACGAATCGACGAAGGTGTCCATGGTGTCGAGCTCGCGGCGCGCCGGGCCTCCGCACTTTGGGCACGTCGCGTTGACGAACTCCGGCAAGCGACCGAGCGGAGAACCATTCTGCTGCGTGATCTCGACATTTTCGGGCAGCAAAACGGGCAGCTGATCGTCGGGAACGGGAACGATGCCGTCCTTCTCGCAATAAAGCATGGGGATGGGCGTGCCCCAGTAACGCTGGCGGCTGATGCCCCAGTCTTTCAGGCGGAAGGTGACCTTGGCTTTGCCGAATCCATGCTCCTCGGCGAAGGCCGCCATCTTGTGCTGCGCCTCCTGGTTGCCGAGCATGTTGAAGTCGCCGGAGTTCATCAGCAGGCTGTCTTCTGCGGTGTACGGCAGCATCGGCTCTTCATCCTGGCCGCTTGCCGGATCGACCGTGCGGCGCGGCAAAATTACAACGCGCGTCTCAAGCCCGTACTTCTTCGCGAACTCGAAATCGCGCTCGTCATGCGCCGGGACCGACATGATTGCGCCGGTGCCGTAGTCGAGCAGGATATAGTTGGCCACCCAGATGGGCAGGCGCTCGCCGTTGAAAGGGTTGACCGCGTAGTAGCCGGTGAAGACGCCATGCTTATCCACCGCGCCGACATCCCCAGCCTCGCGGGCCTTGGCCTGTTCGGCGAGAAGCGCCGCGACTTCGTCAGCGAGCTTTGCATCCGATGCCGCAAACTCCTTCACCAGCGGATGCTCGGGCGCGAGCTGGATGCTGGTCGCGCCAAAGATCGTATCGATGCGCGTGGTGTAGACGGTGACCTTCCGGTCGAGCGTCGTTATGTCTTTGCGCGCCGGAAGCACCGCCGTTCCGGCACGGCGCGACGGATGCTCGTCCTCGGGAACAGAGGCAGCGTCTTCAATGGCGAACGACACCTCCGCGCCCTCGCTGCGGCCGATCCAGTTGCGCTGCATCGTGCGGACTTTTTCAGGCCAGCCGCCGAGCTTGCTCAGGTCGTCGAGAAGCTCCTGCGCATAGTTGGTGATGCGGAGAAACCACTGTTCGAGATCGCGCTGTTCGACCAGCGTGTCCTCATGGCGCCAGCAGTATCCGTTGATGACCTGCTCGTTGGCGAGGACGGTCTGGCACTCGGGGCACCAGTTCACCTTGCTCTTCTTGCGGTAGGCAAGGCCGCGCTCGAACATGCGGATGAAGAACCACTGGTTCCAGCGGTAGTAATCGGGCAGGCAGGTGGTGATCTCGTTGCGCCAGTCGTAGCTGAGGCCGATGCGGCTCATCTGCCGCTTCATGGCCGCGATGTTCTGGATGGTCCACTCGCGCGGCGGCGTGTTGTTCTTGATGGCGGCGTTCTCGGCGGGCAAGCCGAAGGCGTCCCAGCCCATGGGATGGAGGACATTGTGTCCCTGCATCCACATATAGCGGGCGAGCGCGTCGCCGATGGCGTAGTTGCGCACGTGGCCCATGTGGAGCTGGCCGGAGGGATACGGCAGCATCTCGAGCACGTAGTATTTGGGCTTGCCGCTGGAGGCCGGCTCGGCGCCATACAGCTCGGGATCGGCGGCCCAGCGCTCCTGCCAGCGTGGCTCGATCTCGGAGGGGGTGTAGCGGCCCTCGATTTTCGTCGGCGAAGACTCCTCCGCCGGAGCCGCGGACGCGGTCTCGATGATGTTTCTGCTGTCGGGCATGTCAGATTTGATTGTAAATGGGAGAGATCAGCTTCAATCTCAGGCAATCGGCATTGGAGCGGGTGCGATTTTGATTTTGATCTCCGGCAAACTGCTCCATGACCAAGGATTGCGCTCTGACAGTGCTGCAAGCTCTGGTGCTATACTTGTCATACACTTATGACGAAGAATAGAGCGACATGTTAGCCGTTCGGATTCCTGAGGAAATGCAAGACCGGCTGGAGCAGCTCTCCAAGCTCACCGGCCGTCCTAAGAGCTACTACGTACGCGAGGCACTGAAGGCACATCTGGACGAAATCGAAGACACCTACACTGCTCTCTATCGATTGGAGCATCCCGCAAAGCGGTGGACTCTCGACGAATTGGAGAAGGGCGCTGACCGGCGTTGAGTCCCGCGCAAGTCTGGACGGTTGAGTTTGACGATCGCGCCCGCCGCGAGTTGCGCAAGCTAGGTCCGGAGGCTCAGCAGCATATCCTTCGCTATCTGCGCGAGCGGATTGCAGGGACGAAAGATCCCAGGCAATTTGGCAAGCCATTGAGACATAGCCTGGCAGGCCTGTGGCGCTATCGGGTTGGCGATTACCGGCTCATCTGCCGCCTCGAGGACGACCGCCTGATCGTACTCATCCTGCAGGTTGGCCACCGGCGCGAAATCTACGAAGAATAGAGGCCTGCCGCAGAAAAAATCGTTCGTGGCGGGAGTTCCACAATCCCACGTCTCAAAGGCGAGACGTGGGGCACCCGCAGATGAGAACATGCTCAGCGCTTCCCCACCAGTCCCTTCAGCGCATCCAGATTCATCCGGTCGTCGTCTGGTTCGTCTACCGGGGTTTCGGCGATGAAGGCGGCGTGAGCGAATCGCTTGTCGTTGAGCAGGCGGCGAAAGGGTTCGAGGCCCATGGTTCCCTGGCCTATGTTCTGGTGGCGATCCAGCTTCGAGCCGCGCGGCGCTTTGGCGTCGTTCATGTGCCAGACGCGGACATCTTTGAAGCTGATGGTGTTCGCGATCAAGGCCAGCGTCTCCTCGTAGCCTCCGGGGTCCACCAGGTCGTAGCCGGCGACGTGACAGTGGCAGGTGTCGAGGCAGGCGCCGACGGGAACGACCGGTTTGAGGCGCGCGACGAGCTCCGCGACCTGCTCGAAGCTGCCGCCGAGCGAGAATTCTGCCCCGGCGGTGTTTTCGATCAGGATGTGGAAGTCGCAGTCGTCCAAAGCGATGCCTTCAGTGGCTTTCGCGATCGACTCGGCGGCCAGGGCCAGCCCCTGCTCGCGGGTGAGGCCGCGCCACGATCCGGGATGGAGTACCAGGTACTCCGCTCCCAGCGCCAGGGCCCGCTCCACCTCTCCGCGAAAGGCCGCGATGGACTTCTGCCGGACCTCCTCCGACTGGCTGCACAGGTTGACCAGGTAGCTGGTGTGGATGACCAGCGGCGCGCAGTCGTAAAGCTTGCGGAGACGGCGCATTTCGTCACAATGTGCGACTTCGAGGCGTCCGGGACGCCACATGCGCGGGCTGGATGAGAAAATCTGAAAGGTGTTCGCGCCAATTTCGTGGGCGCGTTCAGCGGCTTTGTAAACGCCGCCCGATGTGGACAGGTGGATTCCGATGCGTCGCAGTTTCATCTGGTACAAGTGTAGGTTTTCACTTGACGGTTCGGCCAGCAAGCCCTGAAGGTTGAGCGTGCTCTATGGCCTGTTAACAGGCCCTAAATCGCTGGAGAGAAGAAGCAGAAGTATGCAGACCGTTATCACCGCCGCAAGGCTGATTGCTCCTGAAGAGGAAATCGTAGACCCCATCGTCACTATCGAAGACGGCTCGATCACAGGCATTTCCACGCGCGCGAAATCCGAATTGCCGCCCGGCCATCATGTGAACTTCGCCGGCTGCACGCTCGCACCTGCGTTCTTCGACGTGCACATCCACGGAAGCGCCGGCCACGATGTGATGGAGGCCACTCCGGAGGCGTTCACGAAAATCGGCCACTTTCTTGGACGTCACGGCGTCGGGGCTTATCTGCCGACAACCGTGACTGCTCCGATGGAGAAGACGCTGCGCTCGCTGGCGGGCATGGCGAAATTCATGGGCAGCGCTGAATACGGCGCGCGACCACTCGGCATTCACATCGAAGGGCCGTTTCTCTCCCCGCACAAGAAGGGCGCGCACCCTGCCGATCTGCTGCTAACGCCGTCCGTCGAGCTGTTCGATCGCATGTGGCAGGCCGCGGAGGGACAGATTCGCCTTATGACCATCGCTCCGGAACTGCCCGGAGCGGAAGAGGTGATCGCTCGGGCGACGGGCCTGGGCGTCCGCGTAAGCCTGGGCCACAGCGACGCGGATTCGGACGCGGCGAAGCGCGGCGTCAACGCCGGCGCGGTGAGCGCGACCCACACCTACAACGCCATGCGCAACTTCGACCACCGCAATCCTGGATTGCTGGGCGAGGTGCTGGCTAACGACGATCTCTTCGCCGAACTTATCTGCGATGGACTGCATGTGGCTCCGAATGCGGTTCGCATCTACTGGAAGGCTAAGGGAGCGGAGCGGGCCATCCTTATCACCGACGCGATGGGCGCCACCGGCATGCCGGACGGGAATTACAAGCTGGGCGAGATTGAGGTGCGGGTGAAAGATGGCGTGTGTCTTATCGGTGAGAACACGCTGGCGGGCAGCACGCTTACGCTGGATCGGGGCGTGAAGAACTTCGCTGCATTCACGGGAGCTGCGATCGGCGAGGTCTCCCGGCTGGTCAGCCGGAATCCTGCGCGCATGACCGGCTTTGCATCGGAGGTAGGCTCGCTGGCTGTCGGGCGGGCTGCCGACATCACGGTTCTCTCAGCGGAGAATGAGGTTGTGGATACGATCCTGCGCGGAGAAATCCTGGTCCGAGATTAATTACCTGTCGCAGAAATTGTCAGCGTTGGATTTTTAAACCCACGTCTCAAAAGCGAGACCCTTCGACAAGCTCAGGGCAGGCTGTGGGGCACCCGCTAAGCCGCCGTTCGATCATCGCGAGTTCTTCGACGGTTAGATCCGTCTGACTTCACTGCAATGCGGGGCCTACTCTGTGTGAACCGCTTGACGGGCGCGCCACAGCGCGCCCTGGATGGCATCGGATGCTTCCGGCACAATCTCCGCCTGCGGCAAGACGCGGCGGATGGTTGCAATGACGCTGTCGCGCACGGGAGCGATCCTTTCAAAGATGCTGCCGATGAAGGCAATGCCCGGCTGCTTCGCGTCGGGCTCGATCGCGCGCACGCGCTGGTAGGCCTGAATCGCGTCCTCGCCGAGCAGCCGTCCTCCTTCTTCGAGCACATGCTGCGCCACGGCGTCCCCCTGCTCGGCGCAGCCGAGCACCACCGGCGCGAGTTTCGAAAAGTCCGGAGCGGGCGTGGCATTGGCGATGTTTACCACTTCTTCGAGACTGGGCGCAGACCAGAATTCGATCACGCGGTCGAGGATGAGCGTGGGCTGCTGGTAGTCGAGGGCGCGGAAGGCGGCGCGCAACGCCTGTACGCCGATCCAGTGGCCGGAGGCTTCATCGCGCAGCACAGGGCCCCATCCTCCCACGTGAATCAGTTCGCCTTTGCTCGTCCGACCGAGGGTGTTCGATCCTGTGCCGGCGATCATGAGCACTCCCGCCTGACCGGGGAAGACGCCGTCGAGGGCAATTTCTTCATCGCCCACCACGGTAATTTCGCCACCCGCATGCGGAGAGAGGATGTCGCGCATCCACTGCTGGGTCTGCGGAAGACGTACGCCAGCCGTGCCGATGCAGGATGCGGCAATGGTTCGCAGGTCCACTCCGGATTTTGCGGCAATGTCGACGAGCAGCGCGCGCATGTTCTCCCGCGCCTGCTCGAAGCTTACGCGCAGCGGCTTGATGCTTCCGCCAACGGCGCGAACCAGAAGGTGAGTGTCGTCTCCAAGAGCGCAGGTAGTTTTCGTACCGCCCGCGTCAAAGCCTAAAAAAAACGCCATCTACTGCTTCACCTCTTCGCTCAGAACACCGGAAAGTATATTGACACTGCCATCAATGGGCGGATTCTCGAGGCCCAGGATCCTGGTCACCAGGGGAAACACATTGATGTTCTCGAACGGCTTCACGGCGACGTGGGGTTTGATATCCGGGCCGGCGGCGAAGAAGATGGCACGCATGCTGTGCATCTCGTAAGGATCGTAGCCATGCTCGCCGACGGGCGGCGCATGGTCTTCGCGCCCCGGGGCGGGGCCTTGCGCGCGAATCATGTATGGACCGTTGGGGATGACGATCGGGTCGCCCTCGCGTGGATTGCCGTTGTAATGCAGATAGGCGGGAACCTGGGCGCGGCGATAGACCTTGAACAACGCGTCGGCAGCTTTAAGCTTCTGGTAGGCGTGGTTGGCTTCTGCTTCCGAGGGTGCATAGAGCAGCGAACCCGAAGTTTCGAAGCCATCGAGCGAAAGATACTTGTCGAGATTGATCCAGCCGTCCTGCACGCGCTCCATGCCGTGATCGGAGACGACGATGAGATCGATGGGCAGATGGAGCGCGTCAAGATCCGATTGCAGGCGGCCGATCAGCTCGTCCACATGCTTTACGGCTGCGCCGACCTGCGGCGTGTTCGGTCCATATTCATGCCCGGCGTGGTCAACGTCTGCGTAGTAGAGCGTGACGAAATGCGGACGTTGTTCCGCGGGCAGTTTCAGCCACTGGATAACCTGGGCGATGCGCTTGTTGTCGTCAATCTGATTGTCGAAATGCAGATAGTAGCTCGGCCGCTCTCCGGCAATCTCCGCCTCCGACCCGGGCCAGAAGAAGCACGCGGTGCGCATGCCCTGCTTCTCGGCGAGCGACCAGAGCGGCACGCCGCCGTACCACGATCCATCGGTCACCGCCTGGGAATCACGCATGGAGTACGAGGCCTTGCGGGCGGGATCGTAGAAGTTGTTGGCCACGATGCCATGGTGTTCGGGATAGAGACCGGTGACCAGCGTGTAGTGATTCGGAAAGGTCAGCGAGGGATAGGACGGAATCATGCCGTCGGGCGCGCTCGCGCCCTTTTCGCCTAACTCCAAAATGTGCTTTGCGCCGTACTTTTTCGCGTAGTCATAGCGAAAGCCGTCGAGCGAGACCATGACGACGTAATGCTTCTGCTGCTGCGAGACGGCTTCAGGCCCATGATCGACTGCAATGACGGGCGTGATTCGTTGAGCAGGAACCGCCGCCCACGAGCATAAGGCCAGAATTGCCGCCAGCGACGCCCGGCGAAATGACGACATCATAGTGGATCCTTTCTCGACAAGCTTAAACGAAGAACAGCGGATCGGGCTGCCCTCTAACAACCCATTCAAAAACTGGAGTGGGACCAGGCATAGAAGAAAGCTTCACCGCAAAAGACGCCAAGACGCGCAAGGGCCCGCAAAGAATTCACCAGAGAGGACGAAAAGAGCACGGAGAAAGACCGCGGAGTGGGCATTTCTCCCGCCTATCAATCGTTTCTAAACAGGTTCTGAGCGCCGCTTCCAGAATCGGCGGCTTATCAGCGGATGAGGAACGCCCACGCGGCGACCAGCAGGCCGGCGGCACCGAAACCCATTCCCAGCCACCAGTACGCGCGCTGCCGCGTGAGCAGGGTGATGGAGGTGATGACCAGGCCGATTTCCAGCAGCGCTTCGCCCAGGTCGAAGCGGTCGGCGTGGCGCTCAGCCTTGCGGACCCCGGCCTCCAGTTCCCTGGCCTGCTTCTCTTCCTCGGCGAGATCTGCGTTCCACTTGTCGAGGTGAGATTTGTAGCTGTCAGTGACCTTATTTGCCGCAGCCGCATCGCGGATGGGGAGAGCCGAGAGCAGGTCGGCGGTCAGCTCCGTGTTGTACTGGCGAATCTTTTTCGCCTGGTAGAGGTTCCACTGGTCGCTGGCGCGAGCCTGTTCCAGCACAGCTTCGGTGTGTGTGCGATGGCCGAGAACGGTGGTGACGGCGACCAATACCGCCAGCAGGCTCATGGTGAAACTTACGGGACGCAGACTGGGATCGTGCGAGGCGTGCTCGTGCTCTTCCTGTAGTTCGTGGGCTTCGTTGGCTTCCATACCCCTTCGACACTACCTTACCCGGCGTGGATTTGAGAAGTTCTGTTGATGAGAAGCGCGGCAGGATAGAAGCTGTCTTGAAGCGTGAAATGCGCGGCGGAAGTTGAAATCTGCGGTTGCGCCAGCGAAAAGCAGGTCCCTCGGCTCGCGGTGCTCGCTCGGGATGACAAATTCGTTGTGGGTGTGGATAACAAATTTGTTGTGGGGTCAAAGGATGTCAACAGAGCCAGACAGCTTCCAAGTATGGCCGTTACTTGCTTGAGGAGCATACGCAGCCGGCGTATCCCCTGGCGGTGTGGTTGGCCAGCGAGCAGACGTATTGGGGCCAGAACGGTTTGATCTCGGGCAACCGGGCGCCGACATAGTAATTGCGAATGTAGTCCTCGCTGGCTTGGGCCTTTGCGCCGCGATCCTCTTCGAAGTTCCGAATCAATCGTTCGATCGCCGGGGGCGAGAACTGCGTCTCATGGTAGGTCTGAGCGTAGTCATATTCTTTGGACCAGGTGGTCGCAACGCCGGTCTGGTTGGAGGCGGCGATTACCTGGTAATCCTGCAACACCGCTGTGGAGGGATCGACGTTGGCAACGGTGAATGACGGATTGTTGCCGTCGACCGGCGAGATTGAGGGGACCAGCTTGAGTACGACGCTGTGATCGAGCGTGCCATGCGGATCGGCGGCATCAGGCTCCAGGAGACGCATCTCATCCATATGCGTGTGCGCGAAAATTCCGAGCCGCATGACATCCGCATATTCGATGAGCAGGTCGGCCAGTTTGCCGGAGGAGAGGAACATTTCCGGTCCCTCGCTGCCGCATACGTCCTTGAACTTTCTCACCGTTGAGTAGGGGTCGATGCCCGGCGGGATGTGCGCCATCACCCAGACTTTCTGGCCGAGACGTCGGCTCTGCACCAGCTGCTCGCGCAGCCAGGCCATCTGCGCCTCGGCGGCGGCGGGATCGGGCTTGCCCGCGCAGGTGCTGTACCTGGGCGATAGAAAGAGATCATTCACGACAATGAGGCGAGTGTCTCGCATGGGCGCGTCCATGACGACGCTGTAGTAGCCGCCTCTGGCGAAGTCGTGGATCGCCTGCTGCCGATCATCCGAGGCGGGAAGGCCCTCTGCGACGATCGCGCCGGTGCGCGCCAGAAAGTCGCTTCCGCCATCGAGCTGATAGTCGCCGCAGCCGGTGTCGTTATTCCCCAGCGCCACGTAGACCGGTGCGCCGGGAAAGCTCGCGCGCAGTTGGTTGTCGACAAATGCGACGGTCTTTACGACGAACTGCTCGTAACTGGCCGCAGTCGATGCTGGAAAGAGGGTTGTATATCGGCACGTGAATGCGTGGGCGATGAGATCGCCGCTGACCGTGATGAATTTCGCATCCGGCCGCTGCGCCCGCATCGCTCGCAGGCTTGAGGTCAGCAGTGCATAGGGCGTGTCGACGCCGCGCGCACCGCAGGTCTGCTGCAGTGCGGTGAAGGCCTGCTGCTGATTGGGTGAAGGCGGCGATGAGAGGATGGCAGCCCACTGGCTTACAGGCGCGTGAACCAGCTGCGAGACCTTGGCGGGATCGTGAAACGGATCGAAGTGGATGTCGCTGACCAAGAGCGCAGGGATGGTCCGACTCGCAGCCGACTCTGCCGGGCCGCCCTGCTTGGACGAAGACGACTGCGCCTCGGCGCGCACGGCCAGCAACGAGCCGGCGAGGATCAGGAGGCACAGCCATGAAACGAGTTGCAGCGCGCAGAACCCGCGATTCGATTTCAACTGTGCTCCTTCAGTGAACTGCGCCGGAAAACGGCGAAGCTGTCACCTGAAGGATATCCCGTGCCGGCCGACGCGCATTCATCCGCTTGCTTAGTGAGGGGCAGGGCCGCGGACTACCTGCACCAGATCGTCAGTGCGAATATGTTTGGCAAAGGCTGCTTTGACTTCGTCTGCATTGAGCTCGAAATACTTCTTTGCCGCGCGTATCGGTTCGTCGAGAGGGAGCCCGATCTCTGCCCGGCTGAGAAGGCCTCCGGCCACTGCGTCCTCACTCGATTCGCTTAGAGGAATCTGCCTCAGCAGCAGCGCCTTGGCCTGGTGTAGTTCATCCGCCGAGACGTCTTCGGTCCGCATCTGGTTCAGGTCGCGCTGAATCAGAGCCCGGGCCTTCGAGACATTTTCAGGATTGCAGCCGTAGTTTACGGAATAGCTGGCCCTGGTCTTCGACGCGCCCAGGCTGACGTCGACCGTGTAGACGTAGCCGGCCACCTGTCGCAGATCGTGATAGAGACGCGTGGCGTAGAAGCCGCCGCCCAGGACATGATTGCCCAATTGCAGCGGATAGTAGTCGGGATCGAAGCGGTTGAGGTTCAGCTGTTCCGCAAGAACCACGGAGTCCTGCACCGCTTCCGGATCGGCGACGTTCACCGCGGAAGGTTTGTTGAGGGGCACCGGCGAAAGCGTCGTTTCAGGCTTCGGGCCGACCGCCTTCCAGCCACCGAACCACTTCTCGATCACCGACCGGGCTTCGTCCGCAGAGACGTCTCCGATGACGACGATGGTGGTGAGATCGGGACGGACGGTGGAGGCATGATATTCCTTCACCGCGTCCAGCGTGACCTTGTCGACGGTGGCCGGCGTAACCTGGCGCAATACCGGATCGCCCGCGGGGAGCAGCGCCAGATCGAGCGCGCGCGATGTCCGGTAGCCTGGACTCTGCAGGTTGCCGGCAACGAACTGCGATGTCTGCTTTTGAACGACGGCGAAAGCCTGCTCAGGCAATGCGGGATGAAGCTCGTTGTCGGCGAGCAGCTCGACGCCGCGCGAGAAGTGCTCCTTCAGGACGGAGAGCGAAAAGCTGAAGCCCGCGCTCTCGTTTGCGGCAATGTCATCCAGCGCCTTCTGAAACGCCAGCCGATCGAGCGTCTGCGTTCCGTAGGAGTACAGTCCGTCGAGAAGAGTCGGACACGCCCTCCTGTCCTGGAGATGTCTGCAAATCGGCATTGTGTTTCACCGAGCCGAGCACCGAGACGGTGGGGCTGGTGTGGTCGGTCTTCACAATCAGGCGAATGCCGTTGGCGAGGGTGGTGTCGGAAACGGTGATGTAATCCGCCGGCACTTTGAGCTGCGCCAGCGATGCCGAAGCCCATGCAGGAAGCTGCACCGGCTTGGTGGGCGCAGAGGTTACCTGCTCGGCGCCGCCGAAGCCTTTTCCGGAGACCGGCTGGCCGGTCGGCACCGGCTTCAGAGTCGCGGTGATCGAGTTTTGATCCACGAGATATTGTTTGGCCACGCGGTTCACATCCGCGAGCGTCACGCGCTTGATGGCGTCGATGTCTTCTTCGGGAGAGGTGCGGCCTTCGGCGGCCAGCGCATCTGACCAGACGTTCGCCAGGCCCGGAATCGAGTTGCGCTGAAATTCGGCGGAGGCCAGCTCGCTGCGCTTCGCGGCGGCCACCAGATCCTCCGGGACGCCTTTGTCCGCGTAGGAGCCGAGAATCTGCCGCATCTCCTGAATGGCGCTGGAGGCATCGACTCCCGAAGGCAGGGCGACCACTCCGTAGCCGACACTGGCCTTGGGATAGGTCTCGGCCATGCCGAATTCTGCTGCGAGCGCTTTGCCCGCGGGCACCATTCCGTAGAGATCGGCGCGCTGGCTGGCCAGCACATCGGCCAGAATCTGCGACGCCGCGTAATCCGGAGAGCTGGTTCCGGGAAAACGATAGGCGATGAAGCCGAGGACGTAAGGCAGATTGCTGTCGAGCGTGAAGGTCTCAGACTTGACCGGCGTGAGATCGACGGCGGGGTGCGCGCGGCAGCGGATGGCTGGGAATGTCGCCGAAGAGCTGCTTGATCTTGGCCAGGGTTGCAGCGGGATCGACATCGCCGACGACGATCAGGATCGCATTGCCGGGCGTGTACCACTTCTTGTAGAAGTCTTTGAGCATCTCGCCGGTGGTGGCGTCGAAGGAGCTCTTGGTGCCCAGGGGATCGTGCGCGTAGGGAGTGCCGGCGAACATGTCTTCGTTCAGGCGGTCGATGAACTTGTAGGTCGGATTGGAGAGGTCGCGAGCCACTTCCTGCTCGATGGCGCCGCGCTCCTGGTTCCACTCCGACTGGGCGTCGTCGATACCGCGCAGGCACGCCGCCTGGGCTTCGAGAGCAACGTCGAGATCCGCCGCGGGAACGGTGGCGAAATACTGAGTGATGTTCTGCTGCGTATCGGCGTTGTTCTGGCCGCCGAGCTGCGCGTAGATGGCGGCCGTCTGGTCGGCAGTCATGCCGGCGCATCCGCGAAAGGCCATGTGCTCCTGCGCGTGGGCCATCCCGGGAAAGCCCGCCGGCGTCTCGTCGCCGCCCACCAGGAAATTCGTCTCCACCGTAACCACGGGCGCGAGGGAGTTCCTGATGATGACGACGCGCATGCCGTTGGATAGTGTGGCGCGCAAAACGCCGGACGATTCCTGGCCCGGTATCGCCTGGCTTGGGGCCGCTGGGCCTGGGATCGCTTGCGGACGCGCAGTGAAGGCGGGGAACAAGAGCAGCACAGGCAGCAGACGTTTGAAAATCACTTCTTTGTGTTCTCCAGATCGATATCGGGCTTTGTTGACATGCCTGTTTCTTGAACCGCGAAATGCGTTATGGAAGCGAAAATTTGCGGTTGCACCGGCAACAAGCAGGTCCCTCGGCTCGCTGTGCTCGCTCGGGATGACAAATTTGTTACAGGGTCGAGGGATATCAACAGAACTATTCCAAGTCTATCTTTTTTCGACGCCCTGAGCTCTCCGCCCTCTTCGTTGGACGCGCCATTCATGACGAGGTTCGCACATGGACGTAACGCGCAGGCGATTAGTTTGCGTTTTCGGCGGATAAAAAACCCCGCAGACGCATTTTCTCCTGTCAGTAACGTTCTTGTAACCCCGCAGACATGAGGGGATGTAACAAAGGCTCGTGCCGGCCAACCGGTACGGAGGAACAGAGATGCAAAAGTACACAGCCATATCGCTGGCAGCGATTCTAGTTGCCAGCCAGATTGCTTATCCCGCTGCGGCACCGGCGCAGTCCTATGGATCGACTGCCACGCCCATTAAACATGTTGTTGTCATCTTCGGCGAGAATATTTCCTTTGACCACTACTTCGGCACCTACCCCAACGCATTGAACCCACCCAAAGAACCCCGGTTTGTGGCGCTTCCCGGAACACCCTCGGTCAACGGGTTCAACGACGCATTGCTCTTCAGCAATCCCAACCTGCTGAACAAGGCCGGCAACGGAGCGGGCGCATCGAATCCCTTCCGGCTGGACCGCACGGAAGCGTCTACCACGACCAGGACCATGACTACACGCCGGAGCAGCAGGCATTCCACGGCGGTCTGATGGACTCCTTCCCTGAGTACACCGGAACGCCAGGTCCTCCGCCTACCGGCCAGACGACCAATGGCCTGGTGATGGGCTATTACGACGGCAACACGGTGACGGCGCTCTGGAACTATGCGCAGCACTACGCGCTGAACGACAACTCCTACGGCACGACCTTTGGGCCATCGACGCCGGGTGCGATCAACCTGATCTCGGGCCAGACGAATGGCGTGACCGACCAGGTGAACGCAACCGGCGACGTGGTGGAAGACGGCGACGGCGGCTTCACGTTGGTCAGCGATGCGGACCCGATCGGCGACACGTGCTCGACGACCACCGGCGCACAGGTGCAAATGACGGGACAGAACATCGGCGATCTGCTGAATTCCAGGGGCGTCAGCTGGGGCTGGTTCGAGGGCGGCTTCGATCTCGGCACGAAGAATGCGCAACGGCACAACGGGCTGCGCGCGTTCCCACACCTCTCTCATCACGAATACCAACAAGGCCGACTACATTCCGCATCACGAGCCTTTCCAGTACTACACGTCAGACCGCCAATCCGAGCACATCTGCGTCCCGCTTCGGGCTCGATGATCGGCGTGGATGGCGACCCGGCCAACCACCAGTACGACACCGACGACTTTCTACTGCGTCGATCGACGTGGGCAACATGCCGGCGGTCAGCTTCCTGAAGGCTCCCGGCTTCCAGGATGCGCATGCCGGCTACTCCGATCCGCTGGACGAGCAGACGTTCATCGTGGACTGATCAACTCCTTCAGCAGAGCCGGTATTGGGACTCGACCGCGGTGTTCATTGCGTATGACGATTCGGACGGATGGTATGACCACCAGCTCGGCCAGATCGTGAACCAGTCGACGACAGCGATGGATGCTCTTACCGGCGATCGGGCAGTGCGGCACGGGTACGGAGACGGCGCTGCCGGGACCAAACGGCGGCTGCACGCGCAGGGACGCTGCGGTTACGGTCCTCGCCTGCCACTGATGTTGATCTCGCCTTACGCCAAGGCGAACTACGTTGACCACACCCTGACGGATCAGTCCTCGATCATCCGGTTTGTCGAAGACAACTGGCTGGGCGGTCAGCGGATCGGCAACGGATCGTTCGACGCGCTTGCGGGCTCTGTCACGAACATGTTCGACTTCTCGCATCGCAACGGCGCCCCGCTCATTCTGGACCTCAGCACGGGCGAACCGCTCGCGTCGCCAGGGGTGTGGCTCAACGGCGTTCAAACCGCTCCGTAGTATGCCGCATCTGCTTCACCTGTAGCATGTTTCTAACCGATGAGGATATCTTCCTTCGCGCTGTTGCGTGGAGGAGGGTATCCTTCGTGGATTTTCCGGGGAGAGCTGTTCTGATCCGCGAATGGCATGTCGCAGAGAAGTTGTTCGTGGCGGGGGCAAACCCGCGTCTCAAAAGCAGGCTATGGAGCAACCGCTAAGCCAGCCGAAAGAAACTGCAGGTCCCCTTCGGCAGGCTCAGGGCAGGCTCTCCACTTCCCCTTCGCTGGGCTCAGGGTCCCGTCGGGATGACAAATTTATGCAGGTAATTACTGACTCGGGAGACTCGTCGTTGTTCCCCGCACTTGCGCGACAATACAAATACATCTGACATGACCGATTTTTTTCGATTGACCCGCAGGGACATCCTCAAGGGCGGCGCTCTGATGCTGGCTCATACCGGCATGGGCTGGCCGGCCGCCGGCGCTCTGGACCCGTCCACGCTTACACCTTTCGTCGATCCTCTGCCGATCCCGCGCATCGCGAAACCGGCCGGGTCAAGAGCCAGCCCCGAACGCCCGGGAGAGAAGATTCCCTACTATCCGCTGACGATGCGAGAGATCCGGCAGAAGGTGCATCGCGATTTGCCGGCGACGCTCATGTGGGGCTTTGAAGACAACTTTCCCGGACCGACGATCGAGACGCAAAGCGGCCAGCCGATGATGGTCGAATGGGTGAATTCCCTGCCGAACCGGCATTTTCTGCCCATCGATCACACGCTTCACGGCGCGGAAAAGTCACTGCCCGAGGTGCGCTCGGTCATCCACCTGCATGGTGGAAGAACGCCCGCCGACAGCGATGGCTACCCGGAAAACTGGGTTGTCCCGGGCAAGTCGCAAACGTGCTTCTACCCCTGCGAACAGGATGCGGCGCTGCTTTTCTATCACGACCACTCGATGGGCATCAACCGGCTGAACATCTACGCCGGAATGCAGGGTTTGTTTATCGTGCGCGATCCGCTCGAAGCCGGACTGCAATCTGCCCGGCGGCAAGTACGAGATCCCGCTGCTGATCTGCGATCGCCTGCTGCGCACCGACGGTCAGCTTGTCTATCCGGTGTCCCCGAATCCCGAGCGACCGTGGGTGCCGGAGGTCTTCGGCAACGCCATCCTGGTGAACGGCAAGCTGCTGCCCTATCTCGAGGTCGAGCCGCGGAAATATCGGCTGCGGATCATGAACGGATCGAATGGACGCTTCTTATCGATTCTCGCTGGCGAACAAGGGCGTCTTTCACGTGATCGGAAACGATCAGGGGCTGCTCGAGCGCTCCGGTCCCGGTGAAGCGAATCCCGCTGGCGCCGGCCGAGCGCACCGACATTATCGTGGATTTTGCGGCGCATGGCCGGCACGCATGTGAAGCTGATCAGCGACTCGTTCGACATTCTCGAATTTCGCGTGGGGGCAGAAGCGGCTCCGGATGCGAGCGCGGTGCCGGCAACTCTGCGGGCTCCGCTGCGGCTCGATCCGGGGACGGCGGTGCAAACCCGGCGGCTTACGCTTGACGAGCGGCTGGACGGCGTCCAACGCTCCATGGGGATGCTGCTCAACAACACGCCCTGGCACATGCCGATCACGGAGAAGCCCGCGCTGGGGACGACGGAGATATGGGAACTCGTGAACCTCACCGACGATTCCCACCCCATCCATCTGCACCTGGTGCGGTTTCAGATTCTCGATCGGCGCCGGTTCGATACCTTCGAGTTCATGTCGAAGGGGACGCTGCGCTTTACCGGCCCGGTAGAAGCTCCGGAGGCGCATGAGTCGGGGTGGAAGGACACGGTGCGCGCCGATCCGGCGATGGTCACGCGGATTATCGTCCCCTTCGAAGGCTACACAGGCCGCTACGTGTGGCATTGCCACATTCTGGAGCACGAGGACAACGAGATGATGCGTCCTTACGAGGTGCTGGCGCGGCCCGAAAAGGCTTAGGAGGGTGTCTGGAAGCTGGTGACATGCTGATTCGCTGGATTCGAAATGCCGCGCGCGAAGCGAAGATTTGCGGTCGAACAGAGAAACTGCAGGTCCCTCCGCTCCCCTTCGCTGCACTCAGGGTCCGGTCGGGATGACAAATCTGTCCCGGATGCTGGATTGGGAGCGGGTGGAGAAGAACACTTCACCACAGAGGACGCAGAGAGCACAGAGCGAGGCGTTGCCGACAGCGGTTGAGAACCGGTGCTGAACCCTCCCTACGCGTTGACGACCACAGGAGCGAGAATCTGGTCGATGCGCGCGAGCGTATCGTTCGCTAGAGTCACTCCTGAGGCCTTGGCGTTCTCCGCAATCTGCTCGGGGCTGGTTGCTCCGATGAGAGCCGATGCCACTTCGGGCCGGTGCAGCACCCATGCGAGCGCGAGCTGGGAGAGAGTGAGCGAGTGATCGGCGGCGAGGGGTGTCAACTGCTGAACGGCCGTCAGCAGATCGTCGTCGCGGAAGCGGCGGCCGGCGGTGGTCATGAAACGGTTCATCTCTTTGTGGGCAGCGCGCGAGTCAGGTGGCGGCGGTGTGCCGGGCTTGTACTTGCCGGACAGCACACCCTGCGCGAGCGGCGAAAAGACGATCTGTCCGATGCTGTGGCGAAGCCCCGCGGGAAAGATGCCGGGCTCGGCTTTGCGAATGAGCATGGAGTATTGCGGCTGGCTGGCAACGAACGGCGAATGCTTTCCGGTCGCCGCTAGAGCGGCGGCCTGATCCATCTGCTCGGGAGTCCATTCGCTGAGGCCGAGATAGCGCACCTTGCCGGATTGAACGGCGCGGGTGAGCGCGGCCATGGTCTCTTCGAGAGGAGTGTGGGAGTCGAAGCGGTGACAGTAGTAGATGTCCACGTAATCGGTACGGAGACGCTTGAGGGACGCGTTCAACTGCAACTCGATCTGCGCGGCGGAGAGTCCGCCCTGTTCCTTGCGCGTCGGCAGGCCGAATCGCTTGACCGGCATGGGAAAGAACACCTTGGTGGCCAGCACGTAGGAGTCACGCGGATGCGACGCGAGAGCCTCGCCGAGGAGCTTTTCGCTGGCGCCGAATCCGTAGACATTGGCTGTATCGAAGGAGCGGATTCCGTGCTGGAAGGCGGCGTCGATACAGCGCTCCGACTGCCGGCGAGTGATGCCGCCCGCGTAAGTAAGCCAGGAGCCGAGAGAGAGCTCCGTCACGTGAAGGGGGCTGCTACCGAGCTGGCGAGTGAGCATCGTTGACTCTCCTGGGTGTCGATTGTAACCGGGGCTGTCGGTTCGCAAAGGAACTTTGATTGCTCTCCGAGAGAGTATCTTGGATAGTTCATACCAATGCCGAATTCGTCTCAAGTTAAGAACCGCTTTCGTCGCCTGATTGCAGTTGTGGCGGCCCTGGCGAGCCTGTCAGCCACGGTAGGGATTGCGCAGCAAGCTCCGTTGCCTCCACCGAGCGGCGCTGCGATCCAAGGCACGGTGGACGATGCCGCCGGTAAGCCTGTTGCCGATGCCTCGGTGGCGTTAGAACAAAAGAGCCACACGGGCGCTCTCGAGACGAGGACGAATCGAAGCGGCGTCTTCGTGTTCTCGAACCTTGGACCCGGGACGTACCACCTGAGCTCAGAAAAATTCGGGCTGCATAGCCGCCCAATTGGCGATCTTGTGCTGGCTGCTCAAGATCAGAAGCACGTTGCCCTGGTTCTCGAGCCATTGAACGATGCTTCAGCCCAGGCCATGCCATTCGCCGACAAGCCGAACTTCACCGTGGCGGGAGTGACCGATTGGACCGCGGCCGGTGGACATGGTTCCGACGCAGGCTTGAGAACCAGCGAGGACCTGACCCGCGAAGCGATCGTGCTTAAACCAACGAACTCCGCGCACAACGGCTCTGATCCGCGCAGCTCCCCGAATGCGCCGAGTGAGGCGGAGAAGACGCTTCGTGCAGCCGTCACGAGCGAACCTGGAAGCTTCGAGGCAAACCATCGGCTTGGCGAATTCTACCTGCGAACGAGCCGATATTCCGATGCCATTCCTCCGCTGGAAACCGCGGACCGGATCGATCCAACCAATGGGGGCAACGAATACGATCTGGCTCTCGCCTGTCAGGGCATCGGAGATTTCGCCAAGGCTCGCGACCACGTTCAGAAACTGCTGGCACACGAGGAGAACGCCGATCTGCATCGATTGCTGGGAGCGCTCGACGAAGAATCAGGCGATTCTTTGAGTGCAGTGCGCGAAGATGAAATCGCGGTCCGCCTCGATCCGAGCGAACAGAATTATTTCCAGTGGGGTTCGGAGCTTCTGCTGCACCGGGCCGTGCAGCCCGCGACCGAGGTTTTCAGCAAAGGAGCGAAGGCGCATCCGAAATCGGCGAGAATGCTGGCTGCGCTGGGCGCGGCGCTCTTTGCGGGAGGCCACGATGACGAGGCGGCTCTGCGGCTCTGCGATGCTTCGGACTTGAATCCTTCGGACCCCGCTCCTTACGTTTTTCTCGGCAAGATCGAGATGGCCGCGCCCTCGCCTCTGGCCTGCGCCGAGCCCAGGCTGGCGCGGTTTGCGCAGCTGCAGCCGGGAAATGCTTTCGCGAACTACTACTACGCAATGGCCATTCGGAAGGGGCAGCAGTGGTCGGAGAATTCGGGAGGCTTCCAGCGGGTGGAAGCCCTGCTTACCAAAGCCGTGATCATCGATCCCAAATTCGACGACGCCTATTTGCAACTCGGGCTGCTGTATTCCACCAAGCATGACTTCGAAAAAGCTGCAGGCTTTTATGCCAAGGCCATCGCAATCGATCCGCAGTTGAGCGACGCGCACTATCAGCTTGGCGTGGCGTATGCACGGATCGGCGAGCCGGCCAAATCGAGGCAGGAGTTCCAGCTTTATGCGCAGCTGAAGCAGCAGCAGGCGGCAGAAGTGGAACGGCAGCGGCGCGAAATCAAGCAATTCCTGATCGTTCTGAACACGCCGGCGACCTTGCCGGCAACGAATTGAGTTCACTCGCGTGCAGCGTTTGATCTGGCAAACGCGCATGTGAGTTGATAGGATGCCGAGTCATGCTCAAGTTATTGGCTGTGACGCTCATTCTCGCCGGCACCATCAACGCCAGCGATCTCCCCACGAAGAAATATCTGAACCTGCCCGCGATCAAGACCATGGTGGCCGCCGCCGAAGCGAAGGCCGGCGAGTTGAACGTCCATGTGACCATCTGCATCGTGGATGAGAGCGGCAATCTGTTGTTTCTGGAGAAGGGCGATGGCGCTACGCTCAACACGATTCAATTTGCGCAGAAGAAGGCGCGGCACGCGGCCTTCTATGGGAGCCCGTCGAAAGACGGCGCGGATGCCGTGAAGAACGGCAATGTTGCGGCGCTGGCATTTCCTGACTTCTTTCCAAACCAGGGCGGCTTGCCGATTCGCGTGGATGGGCAGCTTCTGGGCGGGATTGCCGCGAGCGGAGCAAAGTCGGAGATCGACGAGCAGATCGCGCAGGCAGGGCTCGATGCGCTCCTCAAGAAGTAATGTGGCGACTTAGGACGATTGCGGCTTTACGGCTGCGATGATGCCCTCTCCTTCGCGAATGGTGAGAATCTGATTCGCCTTCACCCTGGTGAAGCGTTCTATCTTTTGCGTGGTGGGCCACTTCACTTCGATGGTGTCGACGAATTCCGACTTTCCCAGGCCGAAGTGTAGGCGCAGATCGCTTTGCGACATGACGCTGGTGCCGCTGTGCACCTCGTCCATCTGCACGTGCTTCTCCGGTGATGACGCGGACCCGCGTGCCGATTGCGGTGCGATTGCACTTCGTCCCGATTAGCTTGATCTTGATCCAGTTCTGCTTGTTGCCTCCGTCGTTGCGCAGCAGCGATGGCGGATCGTTCATATTCAGGATCAGCACATCGATGTCGCCGTCGTTGTCGTAATCGCCGAAGGCAGCGCCGCGGCTTGAAAAGCGTTCGCTGATGCCCGGACCCATTTCTGAAGAGACATCTTTGAATCGGCCATTGCCGAGGTTTCGATAGACCAGGCGCGGGTTCTTGAAAGTCTGGCCGAAGTTGTAGTGGTCTATCTCCGGATAGACGTGGCCGTTGATCTGAATGATGTCGGCCCAGCCGTCGTTGTCATAGTCAACGAAGCCGCAGCCCCAGGCCACATAGCGGTTGTTGACGCCGATGCCGGATTCGAAAGTCACATCGGTGAAGGTGCCATCGCCGTTGTTATGATAGAGGTTGCAGGTATCGTCGGCGAAGTTGGTCTTGAAGATATCGAACCAGCCGTCGCAATCATAGTCGGCCACGGCAATGCCCATGCCCGCCTGCTCGTGTCCGTTGTCGCTGTAGGCGCAGCCGGCCATTACGGCGATGTCGGTGAAGGTGCCATCGTGGTTGTTCTTGAAGAGGATACTGGGCTCGGAGTCGACGGCGACATAGATATCGGGCCATCCGTCGTTATCGAAGTCATAGGAGACAGCGGTGATGGAGTAGCGCGGACCGGGCTTGAGAATGCCCGACTTCTCCGACACGTCGGTGAAGGTGCCGTCGCCGTTGTTGTGGTAGAGAAGGTTAGTGTCGCCGGGAAGGCCGCGCGGACCGCACATAGTGGGCACGCCCTTCCACTGACAGTAAGTGGCCTTATCGGCCGGAGGAATCGTTTCGGGGTCGAGCTTGATGTAGTTGCAGACGAAGAGATCGAGATGGCCGTCGCGGTCGTAATCGAGAAACGTGCAGCCGGCTCCCCAGCGGTAAATCTTTTGATCGAGGCAGGCCTTTTGCGTCACGTCGGTGAAGGTCCCGTCTCCATTGTTGCGGAAGAGAATGTTGTGGCCCCAAAAGCAGCAGAAGAGATCGTCCCATCCGTCGTTGTCGTAGTCACCGACGCAGACGCCGGTCTGCCAGCCGGTGCGGCCGATGCCAGATTTTTCGGTGACGTCGGTGAAGGTGCCGTCGCGGTTGTTTTTGTACAGGTGAGAGGTCGGCGCGGTTCCGGGCGCCCACTTTGCGTCGAGACGATCGCCGTTGGTGAGATAGATGTCGAGCCATCCATCGTTGTCGTAATCGAAAAAGGCCAGACCGCTGCCCTTGGCTTCGATGATGGAGCGCTTGTGATCGACGCCACCCCATACGTTGGGGCTGTTCAGTCCGGCCTGCTGCGCCACATCCACAAACTGGACCGGCGATGGCGCGGTTGCTGCTGCGATGAGAGCAGGGTCGCGCCACTGCCAGAGCGGAGTCGCGAGAGCATCCGTCAGCGCACTGCCGAGCACGATGAGGGAAGAGCCGAGGAAGCGGCGCCGTGGTAGCGTCATCGGCTGGGCACTTTCGGGAATGGGTGCGGGACGATACCCACGCCTTCTTTGACGGCGATGATTTTATCGATGGGCAGGTTCGTCAGCTTGTCCACGCGACCGCTGGGCCAGGTGATTTCGAGCGAATCGATCTTTGTCCGATTGCCGAGGCCGAAGTGAATGCGCGGATCGCTGGCGGACATGTAGCTCATGCCGCCCTTGGCCTGCTCGACATGCGTTATTCCTTCCGAAGTCAATTTCAGTACTGAGCCGATGCCATCGCGATTGGACCTGGTGCCGATCAACAAAACCTCCAGCCAGTGATTCGCGTTGCCGCCATCATTGCGCAGGAGCTCCGGATAATCTCCGCGAACGTTGACGGCGATGTCGATATCGCCATCGTTGTCGAAGTCGGCAGTTGCGAGCCCGCGCCCGGCGACGGGGTGCAGGAAATCCGGACCGAGAGAGTCGGATGCTTTTTCGAAATGGCCTTTGCCCGTATTGCGGAACATGAGCAGAGGTTCTTTGTAGGAGACTTCGCTGTGATAGAGGCTCACGTTGTCCAGCATGGCCCCATTCACTTGCACGATGTCAGGCCAGCCGTCGTTATCGTAGTCGATGAACTTGGCGGCATCTCCGCTCAGCGGAAATGCCTTGTTGCCGATGCCCGAGTCGTATGTGTCGTCTGTAAATGTTCCGTCGCCGTTGTTGTGGTAGAGGCGGTTCAATTCGAGATCGAGGTGAGTGATGTACACATCGAGCAGGCCATCGCCGTCCACGTCGGCGGCATCGATTCCCATTCCTGCTTCGTAGCGGCCGTCCGCGCTTGCGGCCAGGCCGGACATCAGGGAGACATCTTTAAAAGTGCCGTCGTGATTATTCAGGAATAGAAAATTCGGCCACGTGTCGTTGGCGATGGCGATGTCGGGCCAGCCGTCGTTGTTGAAATCCGCCAGCACCACGCCCATGCCTTTCGATTCGGGCAGACCGACCCCCGACTTGTCGCTCACGTCGGTGAAGGTGCCGTCATGGTTGTTGTGGTAGAGCCTGGTCTTCTGTCCTCCGTAATCGTTTGGATTGCAATACGCGCGATATCCCGGCGCTCGCTCGCCGCACCACAGGTTGTTCTTCGGCGACCAGTCGATGTAATTGGTGACCACCAGGTCGAGCCATCCGTCCTTGTCGTAGTCGAACCATCCCGCGCTGGTTGACCATCCACCTTCGTCGGCAACTCCGGCTTTGGCAGTTACATCGGTGAAGGTTCCGTTGCCGTTGTTGTGATAAAGGATGGCGCGGCCATATCCGGTGACGTAGATATCGGGATAACCATCGTTGTCGAAGTCTCCGATGGCAACACCCTGGCCGTAGTGTCCTTCGCCGCCTACGCCCGCTTTTTCCGTAACGTCGGTAAAGGTGCCGTCGCCGTTGTTGTGGTAGAGCGCGGAGCGCAGCGGGGCTGCAGGCTTGTAGGCGTCGGTGGCGGCAGACTGGACGAAGTAGAGGTCCATCAATCCATCCTGATCGTAGTCGAGCCATCCGACTCCGGTGCCCATGGTTTCCAGGTAATACTTCTGATCAGTTTGCGTGGAGTCCTGGCGAAAGGTGATTCCGGCGGCCTTGCGGATGTCGGTGTAATGGACCGTGATGGGAGGCTCTTGCGCTTTCGCCGGCTTCTGGGCTTGAGCCTTGCAATGACCGGACAGCGCAGCGATGGCAATGCACAGAATTGCCGCGGATCGTGAAGCCTGGAGAACGACGCGCATGCCGATCATTGGAGATATTCCATTGCCTGAAGGGCGGCGGCGTTTTGCGGTTGCAGGCGCAGCAGCTCCTGCACAACTTGTCGCGCGCCTGACTTATCCCCTTGCATGGCGTAGAGGCGGGCGAGGTTGAGATAAGACTGATCAAAATTCGGGACCAAGCGGATGCATGTCTTGAATTGCTCCTCCGCTTTGGAGTAGTTCTGCGCGTGGACAAACAGCACGCCGAGGTTATTCAGCGCCTCGGGATAGTCGGGGCGCAGTTCCACCGCTTTTTGGAGATAGTCTGACGCCTGCTGCATCTGGTTCTGCTGAGCGTAGAACATACCCAGGCCGTAATTAATCTCCGGGTCGTCGGGTTGTATTTCGTAAGCACGGTTGAGATACTCCTGTGCTTTATCGAATACGCCTTGCCGGCGGTAGAGGTTTCCCATGTTCAGCAGTGCGATGGCATAGGTTGGTCGATATTGGAGCGACTGCTGAAAGTTTCGGATAGCTTCATCCGCATGGCCTTGCTGGGCGGCGATCATGCCTAAGTTGTTCCAGGCCTCGGGATAGTTGGGACGCAGCTTCACCGTCTGCTCAAGATAACCGCGGGCCTGCTCAAGCTCGTTTCTTCTGAGATAGAGGGTACCGAGATTGTAGTAAGCCTCGGGATCATCCGGCTTAGTTGCAATTACCTGCTGGAAGGATGCTGCGGCCTGCTCCAGATAGCCGTGCTGGAAGAGCGCGATCCCATAAGTGAAATCGTTGCGCTGGAACGCGCCCTGGTAGAGCACTCCACCGAGCGGGAGCGCTCTCTGCATACGATCCTTTGCTGTAGCTGGAATAGAACGAATGTCTTCGAGCACGCGTTGCGGATCCAGCGATCCCTGGTACACCTTGACGATCATGCCGTCTTTATCGAGCAGGAAAGATACGGGAATGGGGAGATCTCTGCGGCGGTCGAAGAGATATCGATAGAGGATGTTATAGATGCCGGCCACATCTTCGGTTGCGAAGAGAACGGGAAAGGAAAATTTTTCCTGCATCGCAAAGGATCGCGCCGCAGTTGCGGCGTCTGCGCCGTCGAGGTTGATCGCCACCATGTCCAGGTTGTTCGCTGCAAATGTTGAGCGGTGCCGATCGAGAACCTTCAGCTGTTCGCCGGAAGCGGTCGCGGTTGTCGTCCAGAAGTTGAGCAGAACGAAGTGTCCGTGGAAGGATGAGAGTTGCTGCGATTGTCCCGCAAGATCGGGCAGCGAGAACTCCGGAGCCTTTAACGGCTCAATAAGCCATGTTTCGACCTGCGAAGGCAACGCTTCGGCCTGTGGCGCTGGACCCGGTGTCGAATAGACCTCGGGGGCGGCAGCAAAGGGCGTGGCTACGAAAGTTGCGGCGCCTTCCTCAATTTCGATCCGATGATTGACTGGCAGATTTTCGAATTCCTGCGACAACCCGCCTGGCCAACGAATCGAGGCGCGAATCGTTCCGTCGGTCTTTCCAACTCCAACCAGTATCTCTTTGGAATGCTGAGCCAGAAATCCCGACCCGGCTTGCAGGTACCTTGTCTGGCGCAGTTCTCCTACTTCGACGGTGATCGCGGCCCCGATCGCATCGCGATTGCTCTTTGTACCGCGCAGGCGGAAGACGATGGAGTGGCCGAGGTCCTTCATGGTGTTGCGCAGTATTCGCAACTGCGGCGCATTCCGGTTTTTCAGGATCACTTCGAGCCGCCCGTCGTGGTCGATGTCGGCGAGCGCGAACGAGCGGCTGTCTTCGGGAAAATCCAGCCCGACCGCACCGGAGACTTCTGAGAATGTGCCGTCACGGTTGTTCGCGAACATTACGTTTCGCTCGTAGCCGCTCCACGAGCGGTCGGATCGGATGAGTTCATTGAGAGCATTCCATCCGTGCTCGTAAGCCTGTGAGGGTGTGGTGTCGTCGGGCGATTTCGCCACCACCTGCCGCCAGAAAAAACTTCCGAGATCGGTCTGCTTGTCCGGCCCAGAGATGTATCCGTTCGCCACGTAGAGATCGGGATAGCCATCATGGTCGAAGTCCCAGAGATCGGAGCACCAGGACCAGCGGCCCATCTCCACGCCCGCCTGCCGGCTGATGTTTTGAAATTTCCCGCTTCCCTGGTTGCGATAGAGCGAGTTGCCGCGCGCATGTCGCCGATAGAGGGCGCGGATATCTTCCGGCGCTTTCTCGTGGAACCACTTTTGTTGTGAGACTCTCTGTCCCGCGGCTGACCACATGTTGGCGACGTAGATATCGGGATGCCCGTCGTTATCGAAATCGGACCAGCACGCACTCATTCCAGCGCCGGGGACGTCTATGCCCGCTTGGTCTGAAACGGCGGTGAACGTACCATCGCCGTTGTTGCGGTAGAGATTGCTGCGACCGAAATCGTTGGCCACGTAGAGATCGGGCAATCCGTTGCCGGCGTAGTCGCCCCAGGCGCAGGCGAAACTGTAGCGGTCGTTCTCCGCATTCAGCCCGGCTGCTTCGGTCTTATCCGTGAAGGTTCCATCTCCTTCGTTGTGGAGCAGGAAATTCGGCGGTCCGTTGCGTGCGTCGAAATAGGGCACGGGATAGTGATACTGATCGAGGCCCAGGTAATAGCTGTAGAGGCAAAAATAAATATCGAGACGGCCGTCGCGATCGTAGTCGGCGACAGATGCGTGGGTGAAGGTTCCTTGCGGAGGGCGCGCGAACTTGAATGCATCACGCTTGAGCGCGAACGATCCGTTCCCCTGATTCATGAAAAGCAAAGGACCGCTGCCGCAGACGACCAGCAGGTCCTGGACGCCCTTGTTCTCAAAGTCGGCGAACAGCGCACAGGCGGTGCTATCCAGCACGCCCACGCCGGATTTTTCGGTTACGTCTTCAAAGGTTCCGTCGCCGCGGTTGCGATAGAGCCGGTTGGGCAATCCTGCCGGTTGGCAGATGTAGAGATCATCAAATCCGTCATTGTCGAAGTCGCCGGCCGCCACTCCGTTGTTGCCGTAAACATCGATACCGCATGCGCCATCCAGCACCGTGCGCCAGTAGTCCGTCCCGCGCAGCATCTGGCCGGCGTAGGAACTCGCGCCGCCCAAAGCCTGCGACGTGATGTCGACGAAAGCGGGCCCGCTCACGACGCTGACCGTTTCGTCGCGCGCCTCCCATTTGCGTGCTCTCCAAGCATCGGACGCATCGCGCAGCCACTCGGTGCGCCAGGAGCCAACGCGCTCCTCACGCCGCTCGTCGCTTCCGATGGAGACAATGTCGTGGCGGATGTCCACGCGCACCGCCAGAGGAGCGCCGGCGATCTCCTCGATCCCGACGATTTCGAACTCCGCGGTTTCCACGCGTGAAGCATGCCCCAGCCAGGCATGGATCTCATTGATGAATCGCTCGCGGCCGCGCGTGAATGGAAGCGCTTTATCGGCGGGAAATCGCCGTCGCGACGTCTCAATTCCTTCGCCGGTGCGCTGCTTGATTTCTTTTGGCGCAATGAGAACTGTGCTTTCGATCGCGGGGTCCACGCAGTCAGCCAGTGCGGAAAGATCCCTTGTCGATTTCACGAGAGCCTGGCTCCATCGTTGAAGTAGCGATTCGATTTCAAAGGCGTACTTCTCGGTGATGTACTCATCGCTTCCCGGAGCGACACGTCGCAGTACATCTTCCAGTGGTGACCTGGCTGGATAGTGTGGTGTCAAACGAACGTCGGCGAAGGAAAACGCTTCCGCTGAAGTCTGGAAGCGCTTCGATGGCAACGCGGCTAGCGGATATCCGAAAAACGGCGATGAACGGAAGAGCAGTGGCGCCAATCCCATGCCCTTGAGAAGAGTCCGGCGGGAAAGGCCCTGCTTTTCCTTCTTGTGATGCGACATCCTCAGTGGTTCCCCGTCGTGGCCCGGCGTCTGCATGCTAGCACCCGGATAGGTTCGAGCCCAAATGGTATAGCTCAATTCTGTGTTCATGCCTGTTCGAACTTAGCCGGCGTTGCGGCGTTTTCATTCGCGAAGTAACTGCTAATCCTTAGTTGTAGTCAGCGGTCATGATTTCGATTGACAACGAATGTTTGACCATAGTAGCGTTCGTCGGGCCACTAAAAAGTAACCTCTAGACACGCATTGGTAAACGGTTACAAGGCTAAGGACTGAACTTCAGTCGACGAACACATTACAAGTGGAGGCTGTTCGATGGGTACTCAAACGAAAGCTATACGTGCGTTCAGATTTCTCAGCTGCATCACCCTCACATGCCTGATCTTCTTCCTGGCTCAAACCCGGCCGGCCTTCGGTCAGGTGGACGAGGGATCAATTACCGGAACGATCCAGGATCCCAGCGGCGCGGTCATTCCTAATGCGCAGGTGACCCTGTTGAATACAGACCAGGGCCTGTCTTTGGTGACCACGACAAACGGCAGCGGTGAATATACCTTCTCGCCGGTCAGAATCGGCCATTACACGGTCACCGCCAGTGCTCCCGGTTTCTCTACGACCGCGCAGAAAAATGTGCAGATGCCCGCCCCGGAAAATTTACGCGTCAACGTTCAACTGAAGCCGGGCGCTGCGACTCAAACTGTGGAAGTGACCGCCGCGCCGCCCGAGTTGCAGACCGCGGACGCGTCAGTCGGACAAGTGGTCAACGAGCGCAGCGTGAACAACCTGCCTTTGAATGGCCGCAACTTCACGTTCCTGGCCCAGCTTGGCGCCGGCGTGAATACGCCGCAGGCAGACACACGCGGCAACGCGGCCTCTGGAGCCTTCACGGCCAACGGCCTGCGTCCGGCCCAGAACAACTACCTGCTGGACGGTATCGACAACAACTCCAACGCGGTTGATTTCCTGAACGGAACCAACTTCGTAATCCTGCCTCCGGTGGACGCGATTCAGGAATTCAAGGTCCAGACCGGAGACTTCAGCGCTGAGCTTGGCCGCTCTGCCGGCGCCGTTCTGAACGCGACGATCAAGTCCGGCACAAACAGCATCCATGGCGCGGCGTGGGAATTCTTCCGCAACGACAAGCTCGACGCCGCGGACTGGTTCGAAGACAACGCCGGGATTAAAAAGGGCGAGCTGCGGCAAAACCAGTTCGGCGCAGCGATCGGCGGTCCGATCATCAAGAACAAGGCCTTCTTCTTCGGCGACTATGAAGGTTTCCGCCGCGTGCAAGGTACCGTTCTGCCGGGCACCGTGCCGACCGCACTGGAGAGAAGCAGCGGCTTCACCGATCTCTCCGACCTGATTACGGGCCAGAATGGCGCACCGCGGACAGACGACCTGGGACGTTCGATACCCTATGGCACGGTCCTCGATCCGGCGACGACTCGCGCAGTGACGGCGGGTGCGATTGATCCGGTGTCCGGGCTGAAGGCGACGACTACCGGCTTTGTTCGCGACCCGTTCGGCACATGCGGGCCGTCCACCGGGACCTACACGCTCGCCGCCTGCGGTCTGAATCAACTTCCTGCGGGACGCCTGGATGCGAACGCGATCAAGCTGATGAATCTGTACCCGGCGCCCACCAATAGCTCGTTCAGCACCAACTTCACCTCGAGCCCGGCGCTCTACGAGCATCGTAACGCCTTCGACACTCGCGTCGATTTCAACCCGACGGAGAAGGAGCAGATATTCTTCCGCTTCAGCTACGTGGATGATCCGCAGTTCATCCCCGGAATCTTCGGCGGGATCGCCGACGGCGGCGGCTTCCAGCAGGGCCTCCAGACGGCGAAGTCCGACCAGGCTGTACTGGCCTGGACCCACGTTTTCTCGCCGAGCACGATCAACGTGGCGCGCGTAGGATTCAATCACCTGCACACCACGCGATTCGGCCCGGAAGGCACCGTAACCGGAATTCCGGCACAATACGGGATTCAGGGAGTTCCGCAGTCCTCTGAGAATGGCGGCCTTCCGGCAATTGTGATTCAGGGATTGCAGGAATTGGGCAGCAACGACTTCCTGCCGTCCGACGAAGTCAGCCAGACCCTGCAGATCGCCGATGACTTTACGAAGATCTATGGGAACCACAGCTTCAAGATGGGCATTGAATACCAGACAGTGCACTTCAATACCTTGCAGCCCGCGTATTCGCGTGGTGAGTTCGACTTTAACGGCAACTATGCAGGCGTTCCGAGCCAGGGCGGCGACCAGACCGGTCGTGCGCAACTTCTGCTGGTTCCAACCGCCACGACCGTTGCGAATGGGATCAGCTACGTGGGCGGCGCGAATGAAGTGCACGCTTCCAACATCAGCAAGACCTACGACACCAGAATCTACCTCGCATCGTACTTCCAGGATGACTGGAAGATCACGCCGAAGTTGACCCTCAATCTCGGTCTGCGCTGGGATTACTTCAGCCCCATCTCAGAGTCCAACGGCGGTCAGGCCAACTTCGTTCAGACGGGTCCTCCCAAGCGGTGGCCCGATCTACCTCATCCCGGCATCGGGCAAGGACAACCGAGCGCTGTCTTCTACTGCAACGAATCCATCACTCAACGGTCAAGGCTTCCTCGACCTGCTGGCCAAAGACGGAATCGCGCTTGGCTCGACCAACAAATACGGCAATGCGCTGGTCCAGACGCAAAAGACCAATTTCGCACCGCGTTTCGGCTTCGCCTTCCAGGTTGACCCCAAGCTGGTTGTGCGCGGCGGTGTCGGTCTCTTCTTCAACGCATTCGAGAACCAGGGATACGGTCCCAACATCGGCGAAAACTATCCATTCGTCTACAACTTCGACTTCAAGGGCACGACCGACTCCGCGCCCTTCAGCAGCGGCCCCAATCCTTATGGAACCTGCGCAACGGCGGGTCCGGGAGGAACCGCGACCATCGGCGCCGGTCTCACCTGCGCGGCCTTCACTCCTCTGGCGGTCAATGCCGCTGGCTTGAGCCTGCAGGGGCTCCAATTCAACTACCAGACGCCCCGGACATTCAGCACGAATCTTACGGTCCAGTATGCGCTGACGAACAGCTTGTCGGCACAGGTTGGATACGTGCTCACCGACGGCAGCGACCTTCAGCAGGGTATTGGCAACAACCAGGTGTCGCAAATCCTGCCGGCTAACATAAGCACTACGCCATATGTGCCGTTTCCCGACTTTTCTCAGAACGCAAGTTACCAGAGGACCATTGGAAACAGCATCTACAACGGCTTGCAGACGAAACTGGAACAGCAGTTCTCGAACGGGTTGAATTATCTGGTCACCTACACCTTTTCGAAGACGCTTTCCGATGCAGGCGACTTGCTGAACGGCGGCAGCTCAAACGGCCTCCGCGCACCCTGGGTCCCTGGTTTCGGTCCTCGTTTCGACTGGGGCCTGGCTGATTTCGACGTTCGCAACGTATTCCACTTAAGCGGTGGATACGAGCTGCCCTTCGGCAAGGGCAAGATGTTCATGGCCAATGCCGGGAGGCTTGCGGACCATGTGGTCGGCGGATGGAGCATGAATACGATCGTTACTCTCCAGGGAGGTCAACCGATTTCGCTCAGCTGCCCGACCTCGACCACTTCAGGAACAAACTGCAATGACATCAACGTTCCGGGCCAGAGCCAGAAGCTCGGGCTGCACACCGACTCCAACGGAAAACTGAGCTGGTTCGGGAACCCGAATGCCTTCCAACAACCCTGCCCGCTGGGAAGCTCGCCTACCGCGGGATGCTTCCCGTTGACTGGTCCGTGCAATTCTGGGCGGCGGTCCTTCGACAACCTACGGGCCGCCTCTCCGCCAATTCACGGTCTCGGCATTCAAAGCGATTCCGATCAACGAACGATTCTCGATGCAGTTCCGGGCTGAGTTCTTCAACATCCTCAACCATCCGAATTTCAATGCACCGAACTTCGGCGGCAACGGAGTCACGTCGGTTGGAAACTCGGGCAACTTCACCAGCTCCACCTTTGGTGAAATCGGATCGACGCGCGATGCTCCGTACGATCCGCGCCAGATCCAATTTGCTCTGAAGCTGTACTTCTAAGCTAAGATGAAGAACACCCCGAGCGGCACGCCCACTGGGTGCCGTTTCGGGGTGTTTTTTCTGCGTAGCGCTTTGCTCACGCGGCAGTCAGGGAGGCGGTCTGTGAGCAGGAAACCTCGGCTTTGGCCGATGATTCTTGGTTGCTTCCTGGTTTACGCGGCGGTCGCACCAGCACAAGACGCCCAAAACCAGAAATTGAACCAGGAGTTTCAGTCAGCGGTAGCGCAATACAACGCAGGTCACTTCAAGGAAGCGGCGGCTCAGCTCGAAGACCTGTTGCCCCAGGTGCCGAAGAGCTTCGAAGTCCAGGAACTTCTGGGACTGGCCTATGCATCGCAGTCGCAGAATGCAAAGGCCACCGAGCATCTTGAAGCCGCCGTCCAATTGAAACCGGATTCGGCAGTGGCGCGGACCAACCTGGCGGCAAGTCTCTCCCACTCAGGAAATTTAGACCAGGCTGGAGAGCAGTTCCGAAAAGCAGTCGAGCTCGAACCGCGCGATTTCGACGCCAACCACAATCTCGGCGAGTTTTACATCCAGCGTGGAAAGCTCTCCGACGCGATCCCATTTCTCGAAGAGGCACAGCGGATCACGCCTTCCAGCTACGGCAATGGCTACGATTTGTCGCTGGCGTATTTCCTTACCGGACAGCTCGATCCGGCGCGGCAGCTTGTGCAGAACCTGGTGCGGCAAAAGAACACAGGGGAGCTGCACAACCTGCTGGGAGAGATCGAAGAGAAGGACGGCAAATTCGTGGCGGCGGAGAATGAATTCGAGACCGCCGCTCAGCTGGATCCGAGCGAGGACAACCTGTTCGATTGGGGAAGCGAGTTTCTTCTGCACCGGACATACGAACCGGCCATCGATGTTTTCGAGCAGGCTACCCGGCGCTATCCGAAGTCGGCGCGGTTGATGATCGGGCTGGGAATGGCGCTGTACTCGCGTGGCAAGTACGACGATGCGGTGAAGGCGCTGCTCACCGCGGCCGATCTAGACCCGTCCGACCCTCGCTGCTACCTCTTCCTCTCCAAAGCCTATGACAGCTCTCCGAACCAGGCGGACGCGGTCATCGAAAGGTTCCGCCGTTTTTCGGAACTTCAGCCCGCCAATGGGCTGGCCGTCTATTACTACGCAATGAGTTTGTGGAAGGGAAAGCGTACGGAGGATGCCGGCTTCGATATTCACCAGGTAGAGTCATTACTGCAAAAGGCGGTATCGCTCGATCCCAAGCTTGCCGAGGCTCACCTTCAGCTCGGCAATCTCTATTCTGATCAGCATGACTACGCCAAGGCGATTCCTGAATATCAGCGCGCTTTGGAGTTGAACCCGAACCTTCCCGACGCCCATTATCGGCTGGGGCAGGATTATGTCCATTCCGGCCGTAAGGACCTGGCTCAGGGCGAATTTGATGTGTATCAGCGGCTGCGTGCGCAGCATATGGCCGCGCTGGATAAGGAAAGGGCGGAAGTCCGGCAGTTCGTGTATTCAGAGAAAAGCGGGCCCTCGTCCACGAGGCAGTAAACTTACGATCGACGAAGCTTAGAGCATGTTTGGCTCTGTTGACATCCCTGTTCGCTGGCCGCGAAATGTCGAGCAAGAGACAAAGATTTGTGGCTACACCAGCAAGATGCAGGTCCCTCGGCTCGCGGTGCTCGCTCGGGATGACAAATTCGGCCTAGATTCCGAGGGAGATCAAAAGAGCCAAACACGCTCTACGGCTCGCGAAGAGCTTTCGTTGGTTCCAGCCCTGCGGCGCGGCGAGCGGGCAGCCACGATGCGAGCGCGGAGATCGCAAAGAACGCGATCGTCATGCTGGCAAAGGTTGCAGGGTCGGTCGACTTCACTCCCACCAGCAGCGCGGATATCACGCGACCGAGAACGAATGCTGCAATCACTCCTGCGGCGATGCCGACGGCGCTCAGGCGAAGCCCCTGCAGGACGACGAGCTTGAGGATATCGCCTCGCTCCGCTCCGAGGGCCATGCGCACGCCGATCTCGGAGGTTCGCTGCCGGACGGCGGTTGAAAGCACGCCATAGAGACCTACGCCCGTAAGCGCTCCGGCAATGATTGCAAAGACGGAGATGAGCAGGAGCGAGAAGCGTGTGCCGGCCTGCGCACGGTGGACGAGGGATTCCGCGGGCTCCATTTCCCGCACAAGAAGGTGGCTGTCGATTCCGTTGATCGCAACACGCACCTGGTTTTCATAACCTGCATCGTCGCTTCCGGTGCGGATGGCCCAGCAGCGGACGACGCCGGACCCGAGGAACGCGTCGGTAAAATAAACCTGCTCGCGTCCGGCTTCGGCGAGTGAGGTGGTCCGCTGATGCGCGACGACGCCGACTACCTCGACCCACTCGGCTTCGGGCGTGCGAATGCGGATCAGGATTCGCTTGCCGACCGCGGATTGCCCAGGGAAGGCCTTCTTCGCGAGAAATTCGTCGATGATGACGCGGTTGCGTCCGGGCAGGTTGTCATCCTCGGTGAAGGTGCGCCCTGCCAGCAAAGGCGTATGCATGGTTTCAAAGTAGCCGGGCAGAACGATTTGAAAGTCAGTCGCCTGAAACTTGCTGGCGTCCTTGAGGGCCTCCTCGGTTCCCCATCGAATCGGGCTGAAATCTCCCGTGAGCGGAAATGGGAAAGACGCGGTTACGCTCTGAACTCCGGGAATGGCGCGGAGGCGCTCGTCGATCTGGCGAAGCAAGACCGCGGGCTCCTGTGGCTTGTCGAGCGCAGACCTCAGAATCTGAAACGTGAGCAAATGATGAGGATCGAAACCGGGATCGACCCGCTGCAGATCGAGAAAGCTGCGGAACATCAATCCCGAGCCAATGAGCAGCACAAACGAAAGCGCAACTTCCGCCATCACCACCAGGTTGCGAAGGAAGGCACCACTGGCAAGCCCGGAGGTCCGGGTGCTGCCGCGCAGCACATCCATAAGCTCCGGCCGTGAGGCTCGCCATGCCGGCGCGATGCCGAAGATTGCCGCGGCGGCAAGACCGGCAAAGGCCGTGAAGCCCAGCACGAATGCATCGATGTGAATGCTATCGAGACGGGGAAGATTGGCCGGAGCCAGTACGCGCAATTCGCGAATTCCTGCCCACGCCAGCCCCAGGCCGAGAAGCGTGCCCGCGGCCGCTAACAGAAACGCCTCCGTCAAGAGTGGGCGAATGAGGCGCCAGCGGCTCGCTCCTATGGCTGCGCGCACCGCGAACTCGCGTTCGCGCAGGGAAGCCCGCACCAGGAGGAGGTTGGCCACATTGGCGCAGGCGATGAGAAGCAGGAAAACTACCGAACCCATCAGCGCGAGGATTGCGGGCCGAACTTCCGCCACGAGATGCCGTTGCATGGGCTCGACGGAGATGTGATAGCCGGCAGTTTCGGCCAGAGGAAAGTTCCTTCGTGCTTCGGCGGCCACACCCTCGGCGGCGCTCCGAGCCTGCTCCAGCGAAACGCCATCCTTCAATCTGCCAACCGGCCAGATGCTAAAGCCATTGCGTTGCGCGGCATCGTAGCCGAGGTGGTTGGCGATCCAGAGATCAGGCGCTGCCTGGACATCCGCCTGCGGCGGAAAATACAGGCGAAAGCCCGGCGCCAGCACACCAACGATCACCGGTCCCGGCCCCTCTGCGGACAACATGCTGTGGCCGAGGATGGCGGTGTTGCCGCCATAGCGCCGCTGGAAGTACTCATAGCTCAGGATCGCAATCCTGGGCAGACGCGGAGGCGGCGTGCCTTGCGCGTTCGCCGGGGGAGCGGGCGGTTGGGGTATTCCATCCTCCGGTGTGAAGTCCCGGCCAAATAGAATTCGGCCTCCGGTCGTGCGGAAGAAGTTGGTCGTGACGACGGCGGTGCTGATCTGTTCGGGCGTTCCGTCTTCCCGGGGAACAACATTGCGAAAGGTGAAGACGCCGGCAAAGTCGGAGAACAGGGCCTTTGTGCCTTCCCGAAGATCGATGAAATCGGCGTTGGAAAAGGGCAGATCGGGAACATTGCGCTTGCGCAGCTCCATGCCGCCGATCACCAGACGGGCAGAGTCTCGATAAGGAAGCGGCTGCAACAGGACAGCGTTGGTGACACTGAAGATTGCGGTGCTGGCGCCTACACCCAGGGCGATGGTCAACACAGCAGTTATCGTGAAGGCCGGGCTCTTCCGCAGGATCCGGCTGGCGACTGCAAAATCCTTCATTGCCATGGCAACCTCACCGGGAGCGGCTTCGCCGCTGACCGACTACGTCTGCCATCATCGCATGGAATGATAAGCGTGTTTCACAAATGAGTTTTGCAGGCTGTGACGTATTTCTGAAACAAACCGGTAGTGGGTCAGTTTGCCCTCAGGGGCTAAAGCCCCATTGTTTTAGCGGGGATTTATGTACGGGCTGAAGCCCATACTCTTCAAACTGATCCGTTACTAACAAACCGGCTTTGTTGACATCCCTGTTTTTGAACTGCGAAATCCGACTGTGGAAACGAAAAGTTGCGGTTGTGCCGGCAAACTGCAGGTCCCTCGGCTCGCGGTGCTCGCTCGGGATGACAAATTTATTTTCGGTTCGAAGGATGTCAACAGAGCCAAGAGATGTATATCCACAGAAAGCGAGAGTCAGGTGCGGCTGGCGGCGAGTAGGCTCTGCCAGCCAGCCTTGCTCATCTTCAGCCGCCGGCCATTCGAGAGCAGGACCCATCCTTCGTGACGCCCCTCGCGAAGAATCTCCCGCACGTGATCGATATTCACGATGGCGGAGCGATGCACGCGAACGAACTTCCTGGGATCGAGCGTGTCCGCGAGCTGCTTGATGGTTTCGCGAAGCATGAAGTTCTTCGATCCCACGTGAAGGCAGGAATAGTAGTCTGCTGCCTCAATCCATTCGATTTCTTCTACGTTGACGAACGAGTCCTTCGCGCCGTTATGAACCACGAGCCGCCTGGGATAGTCCTCTCGCTCGACCGCCTCCCCGCTCAGGACGGCGAGCACGGATTTCAACTGCTCCTGCGTGGCCAGTGCCGCTCGCGAGGCGATTCGTTCCTTTACATGATGAAGCGTTGTCCGCAGTCTCTCCGGCTCCACCGGCTTCGTCAGGTAATCCAATGCGCGAACCTCAAACGCCTTCACCGCATAATGGTTGTGCGCTGTTACAAATACGGTGAGCGGCATATGCGCCGCGCCGACCTGATCGATAATCTCGAAGCCGCCTCTGCCCGGCATCTGGATATCAAGAAAAAGTACGTCATACCGCTTCTCCTTGAGAGCCGCTACCACTTCCCTTCCATTGCGGCATTCATTGGCGACCTCGATCTCGTTGTCTTCGGACAAGAGAAACCTCAGGCGCTCGCGCGCCAGCGGTTCGTCGTCGGCAATGAGAGCCGTCAGCTTCATTCAGCCGCGCTCGTATGGAATTTTGATGGCGACCTCAAAGCCTCCTGTGGTCAGCGGCTGCGCCTGCATGTCATAGGCGCCCTGGTAGAAATGCGTGAGCCGTTCTTTCGTATTCTTCAAGCCAATGCCGTGCCCGGGTTTGGCCTGGCCGTATACGCCTGAACCGCTGTCGCGAACCTGCAAATGGAGAAAGCCGCCCTCCCGCCGCGCCGAGGCCTCCACCCTGCCGTCGCTTTCACAATGCGCGATGCCGTGGCGAATGGCGTTCTCCACGATGGGCTGCAAAAGAAAGCAAGGCACGAGGCCATCCAGAGCGGCTGGATCGACTTTGACCTCAACGCGCAGGCGGTCGGCAAAACGGATCTGTTCAATGGCCAGGTAGTTCTCTACGATCTCCAACTCCTCGGAGAGCGGTACCTTTTCCGGAGTTGTCCTTTTGAGCGTGCTCTTGAGAATGACATTCAGGTGAGTGAGCATTTCCACCGCCTCCTGCTGCCTGCCGAGCTCGACCAATGTGGTGATGGCGTTCAGCGTATTGAAGAGGAAGTGCGGCTCCAACTGCATCTGCAAGGCTCGCAGGTGCGCCGTCGAAAGCTGCTTCTCCAGCTCCAGCGACTTCATCGCATCGCGTTGCGCACGGATCTGAAACTGAACGATGCCGATGATCCCGAAGGTGAAACCATAGATGAGGAGCTCTAAACCCAGGCGATTGATAATGAGAAGGCTCGTCCATACGGCTTCGGCGGTGGTATGCAGCCTCCAGTTCGGATCGGTAAATCCAAGGCTCCCCAGCAGAAGCAGATGGAGAACGCCGAGAGCAGTGCCCGCAACCAGATGACCCGCAATCACTCGCGGAGAGAATCGAAGTGTTAACGGCAGCCGCGGACCGAGCTTCCATAGAGCGCTGGCGATGCATCCCCACCAACCCCAGAGCACAAATCCGTACAGCAGCGATGGAAGGTAGATGATGGAGTGGCATTCGCTTGCGGTGGCGAGCGCGAGCGCCGTTGAAACCGAGGATATGACTACGATGCCATTGAAGCGAATCTTCGAGCCCGGCGCCCCGGGCGCAACGGACTGCCGACCTTGCGGCATCGAAAATTCCGCCTGTGTGGATGTAGCTGTGAAAGAGCCCACGAGCATTCACCTCCTGCCACTTGCTATCTACTTCTATCGATCGAGACCCTATGCCCCGGTGTGCAATGACGCAGAAGTCGCCGGCGCCGGGAGTTTTGGCCTCCGTAACGAATTCCCCGACCCACCAGCCTGTTCAACCAGATCATAGCGACTTCAGGTATGCAATGAGATGATTCCTTTGCGCTTCGTTGAAATTACTGAAACCGGTCATCGTTCCTTAGGCCCATAACAGGGGCATCTCTGCTTCCGCTTCCGCCGTTTGCCGCCTGCCATTCGCCTGAAGAGTGCATTGAGCCATCTCCGAGCCTCCACTCAAGGCTCGTGCCTGCCGTTCACGATTGCCACCTCTTTGCAGCAAGGAAACGAGGCCATGCAGGGAAGGTCCTTCCCTGTGCAGGGAACGGACGACAGGCAGGATGAGCCAGGGAGGTTTGTGACGAGCATAGCGCCGAACGCGCGGTGAAAAGGATGCAACGGCAAAAACATTCGATGGCAGACGGCCCAGGGGCGACGTAAGCCATGGAACTGTAAACCCCTCGGTCACGGGGCGAACCGGAAGCCATGCGTACCGGCCATCGATCGCATTCTGCGGATTGAACGGCCAGTTTCTTATCGAGGAGTTTGATCGCGGCGCGCTGCAGACCATGCCCGAATCTTGCGAGGTCTCTGTGAGGATCTGGAATCGCTGTCAGGACGGTGGGCGTTCACTGGCGAGAGAGGAGTTCGGTCGCATATTGCCCCTGCAGCGTTATGAGCTGCAGCCGGGCCTCGGCGTTTCTGTCATAGAGCGCAACCTGTTCCGGCGGGGGATCATCGCATGCCCGCGAGTGCGTCCTCCTATCTGCACGATCAATGCTTTCGCTCTGAACGAGATCAAAGACCTATGGAATGAAGCTCATGCGATCAGCTCACAAAGAGCACTGGCGTAAGGCCGCATGCACCAGAGCCCAACGCATTCCAGCTTGAGGCCGACCTTCTCATTCCATCCGTCATCTCCACTCCAAAAAGCGGGAACGGCTCGAACCTCGACCTGATCCGGGATAACCCGGTGTCAGGTCGAGGTTGAGCGGTGTAAGACTCTGAGGCCTACCTTTTTTCAGGATCAGGCAAGGTCGAAACGATCAAGGTTCATCACCTTGTTCCAGGCCGCTACAAAGTCATGGACGAACTTCTCCTGCGCGTCCGAACTTCCGTAGACTTCGGCAACTGCCCGAAGCTGGGAATTCGAACCGAAGATGAGATCGACACGCGTGCCGGTCCACTTGAGTTCGCCTGTCTTGCGATCGCGCCCTTCAAACACGTCCTGGGCGTCTGAGACCGCCTTCCACTCTGTGCCCATATCGAGCAGGTTGAGGAAGAAGTCGTTGGTCAGCGCCTCCGGCCGTTTGGTGAAGACGCCATGCTTTGCCTGTCCGACGTTGGCATTCAGGACACGCAGGCCGCCAACGAGCACCGTCAGTTCAGGCGCGGTCAGCGTCAGCAGTTGGGCCTTGTCGATCAGCAGCGTCTCGGACGATACGGTGTATTTGCCTTTGAGGTAGTTGCGGAAGCCGTCCGCGATCGGCTCGAGCACGGCGAAGGATTCCACATCGGTCTGCTCCTGCGAGGCATCCGTGCGTCCCGGTGTAAAGGGAACGGTCACACTGTGGCCGGCATTCTTCGCCGCCTGCTCGACACCTGCGCAACCGGCCAGGACGATCAGGTCGGCGAGCGAGACCTTCTTGCCGCCGGACTGCTTGCCGTTGAATTCGCTCTGGATACCTTCGAGCGTCTTCAGCACTTTCGCCAGTTGCTCCGGCTGGTTGACTTTCCAGTCCTTCTGCGGCGTCAGGCGGATACGCGCGCCGTTCGCGCCGCCTCGCTTGTCGGAGCCGCGGAAGGTGGATGCCGATGCCCAGGCGGTCGAAACCAGCTGCGAGACCGACAGTCCCGAAGCCAGAATCTTGCCCTTGAGCGCGGCAATGTCCTGCTCATCGATCAGCTTGTGATCGACCGCGGGGATGGGGTCCTGCCAGATGAGCTCTTCGGCAGGAACTTCCGGGCCGAGGTAGCGTGCGCGCGGACCCATGTCGCGGTGCGTCAGCTTGAACCACGCACGGGCAAAGGCGTCGGCAAACTGGTCCGGATTCTCGTGGAAGCGCCTCGAGATCTTTTCATAGGCAGGATCGAGGCGCAGCGCGAGATCCGTGGTCAGCATGGACGGTCCGCGACGCTTGGACGGATCGTGCGGATCAGGCACGGTACCGTTGCCTGCGTCACTCTTCGGCTTCCACTGGTTCGCGCCGGCCGGGCTCTTGGTCAGCTCCCATTCGTAGCGAAACAGGTGGTCGAAGAACTCGTTGCTCCATGTTGTCGGCTTGGTCGTCCAGATGACTTCCAGGCCGCTGGTGATCGCGTCGCCGCCCTTGCCGGTGCCAAAGCTGTTCTTCCAGCCGAGGCCCTGCTCTTCGATGCCGGCGCCTTCGGGCTCAGGTCCCACATGCGACGCAGGGCCGGCGCCGTGCGTTTTGCCGAAGGTGTGGCCGCCTGCGATCAGCGCGACGGTCTCTTCGTCGTTCATCGCCATGCGGGCGAAGGTCTCGCGGATATCGTGGGCCGCGGCGACGGGGTCCGGGTGGCCATCCGGGCCTTCCGGGTTCACGTAGATCAGGCCCATCTGCACTGCGGCGAGCGGATTCTCCAGCTTGCGCTCATTGGTGCCGCCGCCGGTACGATCTTTCTCCGTGCCATGCAACTCTGCATCGGCCACGAGCACGCCCTCGTCAGCGGGCTTTCCCTTGCCGTAGCGAAGGTCGCCGCCCAGCCATGTGGTCTCGGTGCCCCAGTAGACGTCCTCGTCCGGCTCCCAGACGTCCTCGCGCCCGCCGCCGAAACCGAAGGTCTTGAAGCCCATCGATTCCAGGGCGACGTTGCCGGTGAGGATGATCAGGTCGGCCCATGAAATTTTGTTGCCATACTTCTGCTTGACCGGCCAGATCAGCCGGCGCGCCTTGTCGAGGCTGACGTTGTCGGGCCAGCTGTTGAGAGGAGCGAAGCGCTGCTGGCCGGAACCGGCGCCGCCGCGACCGTCGCCGATGCGGTACGTTCCGGCGCTGTGCCACGCCATGCGAATGAACAAAGGCCCGTAGTGACCGAAGTCCGCCGGCCACCAGTCCTGCGAGGTCGTCATCACCGCCAGGAGGTCCTTCTTCACGGCTGCCAGGTCGAGGCTCTTGAACGCTTCGGCATAGTTGAAGTCCTTGTCCAGGGGATCGGACAGGGACGAGTGCTGGTGCAGAATCTTCAGCTTCAACTGGTTCGGCCACCAGTCACGGTTCGATGTGCCTTCACCTGCGGCGTGATGGAACGGGCACTTCGCTTCGGTTGACATGTGTTCTCTCCTTCTTGCTGTTTGAGTCCAATTACCGGGTCTGGAATCCAAGCCCAGACGTCATCTAGTGATCTAGTGCGTGTTCATCCCTCATGGCATCGAACGAAATGTCAGCTGCTTAATGGGTCGACGGTCCTGTCCGCGTATCGGCCCGCGTCCGCCGTCATCCCCTGCGCTCCTCAGCTGCCGTCATTCCGTCCAGCCGCGTGACAAAGTCTGCGAAGAACCGGCCGCGTTCGTTTCAGCCAGGCTCCCGTTTGTCTCGACCCAATGAATGTAGCACCATGGATAGACATAGCTCCAATAGATAGTACCCATCCTATGTATAGGTATCGTCTATGAAATTTCGGACTACGCTAAATCTTTGCTATTGCGGAAACAGGGAATTTCAGCCACGCAGCAGCGTGCCCATGGACGCGATCCGGACGACCGCACCTTGCCTGGTGCCGCGCTATACGGCGGCCTTTGTCAGAAAGCATCCTGAAGCAAAGCTGCGCATTGTTGAAGAAACAACGCCGATCCTGGTCGAAAGCCTGCGGGACCTGTCGATGAAAACCGTCTCCATAAATCGGGCCGCCGTAAGGGCCTGCTGACGAACCTGCCAACGCCTGCAGTTGGTCCTGAAGCTCGTAGGGGTCGTCCGAGAGCGCATCAAGCCCGTTGCTCTTGAAGACGATCTCGTTCGCATTATTGCCAGGATCGGCATCTACCGTGAGGGCAGCTGCGTTTACCTGGATCTTTTGCTGCTCAACCTGGCTCTGTAGCGTGACGCTGCATTCCACAGCCTGTCCAGGAGCACGGTTGACAGCGTGAGAAGGAGATTGGCAAAGCCCCGGGCACTGACCAAAACGACGGAAGTACCGGCGGCGCTGGGATGGTTTGATACTCCCGAGCATGGTCTGCACCAGCACGCCGATCGCTTCGCCCAATTCTCCAGGCCACGCCTTTCGTATGTCTGCTGTGGCTTTTCAGCACGGGGATGGAGCTGCTAGCGTGTTGAGCGCGAGCCGGCGATGAGGATGTCGACGAGACGGCGAGCAGTTTGCTCCCAGCCGGGTTCGTAGGTGGTGTGAAAGATGCCGACGAGGGCACGGACTAGGTCGTTGGGATCGATGTCGCGGCGGAGATCGCCGCTGGCGATGGCGCATTGGGCGAGGGCGGCGAACGCGGCGCGGATGAGGCCGCGTGAGCCCATGATGAGGCGCGAGGAGCCGCCGGCGACGGTATCCATCGCGGGGACGATGAGCATTTTACCGGCGACGTGGTCAATGAAGAGAAGCATCCAGGCGCGGAGGGCTTCGAGCGGCGACAAGGTGGCGGCGAAGCGCGGGCCGGCGGCGGCGAGTTTCTCAACTTCGCTGCGGTAGACCGCTTCGATGAGGGCGTCGCGAGTTGGGAAGTGGCGATAGAGCGTACCGGAGCCGATGCCGGATCGGCGTGCGATGTCATCGAGGCTCGCGGCTGCGCCAAAGCGGGTGAAGGCCTCCTTGGCTACTTCAAGGATGCGCTCACGGTTGCGCTTCGCGTCGGCGCGGGGTCTTCGGGCGGCCTGAGGCGGTGGAGGCTTCTTTTTCGGCATGTGAACGGTAGACGGAAAATTTTCTGCAACCGGGGACTGTCTCCGTTTATCTATCTATCCGGGGACTGTCCCCGTTTTAACCGGCGAAGACGAAGATGTCAATGGGCGCGATCGTTACGGGTAGCGTCACAACAACAGGGGGATGAGCATGCGGATATTTGTGACAGGGGCGACGGGATTTATTGGAACGGAGTTGGTGAAGGAGCTGATTGCGGCGAGGCACCAAGTACGTGGGCTTACGCGCGGCGATGAGGGCGCGGAGCAGTTGAAGGCAGCGGGCGCGGAAGTGCATCGCGGCAATCTTACAGACCTTGACAGCCTGCGCAGCGGAGCGACGGGCATGGATGTGGTGGTGAATCTGGCGTTCAGCCACGATTTTGCGAACTTTGCGAAGAACGCCGAAGACGAAATCAAGGCGATCAAGGCTCTGGGATCGATGCTGGAGCCTGGCAGGCTGCTGGTGGTGACTTCGGGTACGGGGCTGGCCAGCGGCGGCCCGGGCCATCTGCGCACGGAGAGCGATCCGCCGGTGGACTTGCCGTCGATACCGCGGCGCCCGGAGAAAACGGCACGCGAAATAGCGGCGGAGCGAGGTCTGCGTCTGGCGGTTGTGCGGTTGCCGCAGGTGCATGACACGCGCAAGCAGGGGCTGGTGCCGCTAGTGACGCAGGTGGCGCGCGAGAAGAGTGTGTCGGCGTATGTGGGCGATGGTGCGAACCGCTGGGCCGCAGCTCCGCTTCATGATGTGGCACACCTTTACCGGCTGGTTGTCGAGAAGACTGGCGAGGGAGTGACGGTATATCACGCGGTGCAGGAAGAAGGCGTGCCAATGCGGGAGATCGCGGAGACTATCGGCAGGGGGCTGAACGTGCCGGTGGTTTCGATTGCGCCGGAGAAAGCTGGCGAGCATTTTGGGTGGCTGGCGCACTTTGCGGCGTTGGACATGCCGGCAACGAGCGAGTGGACCCGCAAAACGCTGGGGTGGGAGCCGACCGGGCCCGGGCTGATTGAAGACTTGACCAATATGAAGTATTTCTGAGGCAGATTGTGCCTCGCAATATCGGTGAATTGATCAGTCACCCAAAGGCCATGGAAGATGGGGATGATCAAGATGGACCTGCCCGCGCTGAAAGCCGCAGCGCGAGAGAGCTGATAGCTTTCTCTAGCCATTTCCATTCGGAACCTTGCACGTTTGAGAATCCTAGCGCGATGAGGGCCTCCGGCGGCGTGACAAACCAAGCGATGAGTTGACTTACCTCACGAGCAACCACTTTTAAGGCTGGTTTTATTCTGATGGGAGCATTCTAGACAAAGAAGAGGTTTCGGCCATGGCGCATACGCCGCGCAGTTCGGCAACAATGTTGATGGCCCATGTCCGCGGTCATTACTCTGAACTCGCCCGAGGCGATCTCCTTCTTCCGCAATGCTTCGACGCGGCTATGGAGCGAAAGCATTCCCAGCTCGAGGACGCGTTCGCCCTCCGTTGAACGCTCTCTAACATGAAGATAACTGGCGACAAGGGTGCTCTGTCGTTGCGGCGAGCAGTCTTGCCTGCCAGGCCTCGCCTAAGCTCGCTCGACCCTCAATGTCAGGAGTTCCCAACCGGCAACGGGCGTTTCACCTGAGACGGGGCTAAGTTCCTCCTCTGCCAGGTTGCTGAGAAATGTTTTGCCCACTCCGGATGCAGACCAGGTTAAGGTTGCATTCCGCGCTTCGCCCGAGGCGCCAAAGAGACGAACGATCCAGGCCTTTCCGTCGTCGCTGGGCTTCAATGCAAATACGAGCACATCGCTCGGCTCGACGCGGAGCAGCGAATTCGCGGGAAGGTCCTGATTCGCGGACGGTGTCGCGCACAGCGGCTCGGTGAGTTCGATGGCGAAGCGGCTTGCTGCTGCGGCATCATATTGCCGATGAGGCCACAAGGCGTAGCGAAACTCCACGGGGCCTTCCTGATAAGCGCGATAGTTTGTTCCCCAGTGATTATTCATGATCCAGGAGTAGAGCGTTTGTGTGGGCTCGATGTGCTTCCGCCAGACGCTCGGATCTCTCTGCGAGCCCAGCATCGTCGCAGTGATGCCGCCGATCTCGACCAGCGGAGCGTCCAGCGTTGCCCAGGTCACGCCGTAGTCCTTATTCGACACATCAATCCAGCGTCCTACCGGCAGCCAGTTTTTGCAGGAGCCGGGCAGTTGATCGATTTCGGGTTGCATGTTGCCGAGTGGAATGTCCATCGACATCTTTCCTTCAGGCACTGCGAACGGAAATGCGAACTGGAGGCTCTCCTTCGATCCGCGCTGCGCGAACTCACCCGCCTGATTCCCTTCCCCGGGATGTGGGTTGAGCGGCGCCCGCTGCTTGTCGACAACATTTGAGATTTCCAGGTGCTGCATGCCTGCAACCAGGCGCACTCTTCTCACCAGGCTGTTACAACTGGGCGCAGAAGACTCGATGCGGACCGATGCAACGAGCGGCCCATGTTCCTCCACGGTGATCTTGGCAGGTCCGCTTTTGCCCAGGTGCTCTATATCTGTACCGGAAAGGTAGAGATATTCATTCACGCTACCTCCCTGCCGCCCGTCGACGAGATTTTCGGAGGCGCCGTGCAGGTTCAACTCGGTAATGTTTCCGGTGCTCGAATCGATCTTTGCGCGAACGATTCCATTTTCCAGAATCCCATCCTTGATCGAAGCAGGAGTCCCGGATCGATGCGCCTTCTTCGCAGAAATCTTGTAGCGAGCAGCGCCGAAGGCCGGCACATTCGAGACCATGACCGCAAGCTCGCCGGTGGAGAGGCGCTGCGAAGGCACAGGCTTGCCCGCATGGTCTTCAACATGGTCGCCTGCCATGGATAGGTCATGTGAAAGATAGACAACCTCGGTCCTGTCCCACGATGTCGAGTTATGGATATCGACGTGTGACGATGCTGCAGAGGGCGCGGATTGGCCAAGTGCGGAATTCACCAGTTCCTTTGACATCTTGTCGGCGTCGACAGCGAACTGCCGCTTGAAGTCCCATTGCTTCTTCGTGAACGGGCTTTCGGAGTTGGAGACGCTGCAATAGGCTCCCCATGTGTGCTCGGAATAGAGCAGCACGTCGCGCCATGCATCGTCGTAGGTCGCGGGCACGTAGGACGCTGGCGCGTCGACGGCACACAGTGCCGTCGCCTGGTTCAGGCGATCGGCAGCGAGGCGATTCATTCGCGTCTCCAGCGCTGAGGATGCTGCTCCATCTTCCCAATACGGTGTCAGGTCTCCGCGATATTGCGGCAGCTGATTTCCGTAGCGCTTTTCAAATGCCGAGAATGCCGTCGACGTCGATGAAATCGCAAATCGCGGCCATTCGTACTTTTCGTTCCATGAGCGGATGAACTCACTGAGCTCCGGATCAGGTTCCGCATTGTCGCCGTGCCCGGACCAGCGAATGTAGGAGATGTCATAAGGAAAATGCACATCATCCATGCGATTCTGGTAGTTCGCGACAAACTCGTCTCCCAGCTTCATCACGTGAGACATGGCATATCCGGTCCACGGAACCCAGAAGAGCACCTTCTCTTTTCCCGATGGTGAAACCCACCAGAAGGGCTTGTCCTGCCACGTCACCATGAATGTTCCGATGCGGTCGAAGTAGTTCGGCGCGGCTGAGAAATATCGGATGCCCGCCTGCGACATCGCGGTGACCGTTCCCCACGAGAAGCCGGGCACATCGCTCATCATTGCCGAGTCGACCTTTACGCTGCACTGCTTCCCCAATTGCGTTGAATAGTGAAAAAGCTGGAGCATCTCTTCCGGACGGCACAGACCGGTCAACTCGTTCGCATAGGAACCGTTGAGTCCAACCCAACCCTTCTTCACGGCTTCGATCAATTCTGCTTTCGCATCTTCGGAGCTGCGCTGCATGTATAAGTCCGCGCCCCAAAGCACTTCGAGATTCCATACGAACCTTGAACCTTCGGGATAGCTCGCCGTCTTACGAGCGAGTTCGATGCCACGCGTGATGTTACGAATCTGCTTGTCTTCCACAGCGGCCTGGAGGTCTGTATATCCAAGGTCGTGATGGGAGTGAGGGAGAACGTAGATCAGCATCTGCCGGACGGGCTTGAGCTCCACCGACTCGGTTTGCACCTTCCCCTGTATATCGACGGAGACCATTGCCGTGCGCGTCCCGGTGGCAGCTGGAAGGTAAAGCTCAAATGTATTGGCGCCGCTTTGCAATGTGCGACGATCGATCTCCACTCCATCCAGCCTGGTGATTCCTTGGGCGGTAGAACCGTCGTTTTGTACGGACATCTGGAGGGGTTGGACGAGGGCGCCATTTTTTCGTGTCAATCCCCGGATCGGCGTCGCCAGTCTGGGCTTGGTCTCGCTATTCGCCTGTGCGCCGGCAGCCTTCCAGCCGGATGCGGAGCAGAGTGCGCCGCCGGCTGCTATGGTCAACCCCTTCAACAGATCTCTTCGCTTCATCCTGCTCCCTTTAGCTGGGTTCGTGGATCGCCGATATTCAAAAAGCCACAACTTCTCAAGACCTTACGTGACCAACCTGCCGCGCATGCCGGGCCGCCCGGCCCTTGCGCTCCAAACCTAGCGATTCCGCTGCGCTTATTCTTTGGAGACGGTAAAATCGTAGATGTGGTTTCTATTTATGTCAATACGATGTTTTTTTTGATCGATTTTGGCCTAAACAACCTAGATTGCGATCGCCCGAATCGGATCACCCGCGCTCGGATGGGCTCTTAAAGCCCCTGGCTCAGCCTCGCGCCGCGTGCCGAGAGGTCCAGAAAAGCGTGATCTCCTCCAGTGTCCTGCCCCTGGTTTCGGGAACAACGAAGAACACAAAGACGAGCGTCAGCAGCGCGCCGGCGCTGAACGTCCAGAAGGTTCCGCTTTCCTTGAGGTGTTTCATCATCAGAGGGAAGAGCTGGTTCCCGAGATACCCGATCATCCATAGTGCGGTCGTCGCGATCGACATGGCGCGCCCTCTTACCTTCGCGGGATAAATTTCGGAGATGATGACCCAGCAGGCGACCCCATTTCCGAATGCATGGCCGGCGACAAACACCATGATGAGAACCACAATTGCCACGCCGCTGCCCCGCGCGTGATAGATCCATCCCACCAGCCCGAGAGCGACAAACTGCAACGAGGTGCCAGCCAGAATGAGCGTCTTTCGCCCTGCAAGATCGACGAGCCAGAGAGCGAAGAGGGTGAAGATCAGGTTGATGAGGCCAACCAGAACGGATTGAAGGAACGCATCCCCGGTGGCCGTGCCTGCCGCCCGAAAGATATCGGGAAGAAACGAGAAGATCGGGGTAATTCCGCTGATCTGCTGCAATGCAGCGAGCATGATTCCGATGAAGAGCGGCCTTTTGAATGTGGTAAAGAGCTCGGCAAAGCGACCTTCTTCGAGCGCGAGTGCGGATTCGATCTGCACAAGCTCAGAGGCGGCAGCCTGAGGATCGTTCAAAAGGTCAAGTACTTCGACGGCTCTCTTCTTCTTACCTACCTTCAAAAGCCATCGTGGGCTTTCGACGGACAGCAGCGTCATGAGCCCAAACACCAGAGCAGGCGCCAGACCGATCAGAAACATCCAGCGCCAGCCAGCGGTCTCGTTCCAGAGCTCGCTGCCACCGCGCTGAATCAGCATGTTGCTGAAAACAGCAGCGAGGATCCCTAAGACAATCCCCAGTTGGTAGAGCGTGACCAGACGTCCCCGAAGGCGGCTTGGCGCAATCTCGGCAATATACATGGGGCAGACAATCGAGGCTGCTCCGATACCGAATCAGCGAGGAGCCGCCATGCGACGAACTGCTCGAGGTTGCCGGAAAACCAGATACCCGCCGACGACAAGCCAAAACATGCCGCGCAAAGAACGAGCGTCTTCTTTTGTCCGAGATAGTCCGCAATGATGCCGGCTGATGCGGACCCTGCGATGCACCCGAGAAGCGCGCACCCCGCAGCCCATCCTGTTCCCCCGGCGCTCAACCTGAAATGCAGACTTAGATAGTGGATCGCGCCGCTGATCACGATATTGTCATAGCCGAAGAGGAGACCACCCAGGCCGGACACAATCGTGGCGATCACCAGATAGCCACGCGGACCTCTGGCAACCGACAGAGACACGTTCGAATCCTCCCCACGTTGACGCGCGCAGATTTTGCTAATTCCACGCTTGGACTGCTTCGCTCCAGCGGACCATCACATGATGCCGTGTCTCGCAAAGGCTTCCACGGCGCTTAGGCCATTTTCCAAGTCCCGTTTGACCGTCTTCTCGCCACGCGCCTTTTCGAGCGCATTCGAGAAGACTTCAGTTTCAGCGTCGGATGGAACCACTAAAACGCCATCGATATCGCCGAAGAGAATGTCCCCCGGCCGAATGGAGACGCTCCCGATCTCGATGGGGACGCGAAAATCATAGACTTTGTATCGAGGGGCGGAATCCTGGCCATACGATCCGAATGAGAAGGTCGGGTAATTCAGCGCGAGGATGGCTCGCGTATCGCGCACATATCCGTTCAAAACTGCTCCTCTTGCCCCGAGCTTGATCGCGCGCGTGCTCATCATCTCGCCCCACATGGCATTGCGCGGCGAGGATCCAGTGTTGATGTAGATCTCGTTCGGACGAAGATCGTCTAAGGCTTCCAGCATGAGCCCGAAGGGCCTGGCGCTCATCGAATTCGTGCTGCCCTCAACACATTCCTCGAAGACATCGCCGGATAAGACAGGCATGGCGCGGCCCAACAGACGCATGTCGTCGCGCAACGGGCGAATTGCCGGCGGAAGATACTGATGGGTGAGCTTCATCTTGTCCATAACATCGCCAACCACGCAGGTGAAAAGCTCTCGCTCAGCAATGGTGAATAATTCTTCATCAGACTTCCAGAGCTTCATTGGACTCCCCTCAGAGACTGCTTTTCTTCCTTCGCAAGCATCGCCAGCACTGCTTGAATGAAACCGATGGTGTGCGCCATTCCTGCATGCCATGGAGCCGCGCAGGTCATCTGGGGAGTGTGATCGGGAATCACTACACCTTCGAAACCATTCGACTGCAGAATGGAGAGAATGCGGATCATATCGACGTCACCCTCGTCGATAAAGGTCTCCCGGTAATAGGGCACCTTGCCTGCGATATTCCGCAAATGGATATAGGCAATCTTGCCCTGGCGGCTGTATCGATCGACAGCATCGTAGACATCGCCTTCGCTCATTTCGGCAAGCGTGCCGACACACAGTTCCAGGGCGTTGCTCTTACTAGGCGCGACATCGATCAGCCGCTGATACATATGCGGCTGGTAGACGAGGCGAGGCTGTTGCCGCATCGTCGGCATGGGAGGGTCGTCAGGATGGGCCGCCAACCGGACTCCTGACTCTTCTGCCACGGGAACTATCTCCTGCAGAAAGCCTTCCAGTCTCTTCCACAGCTCTTCATGGGTGGCTGAAGGCTGGCTGGCCTGTGAATCGTCTTCGCTGTAGACCATGTTCCATGCTGTGCCCTTCGCCATGGGGATATCGTCCACCGGGCCGTCCATGCCAACGGTGACGGCGCCGCCGCGCCCCCATGGCCCGGAGACACGTCCACAGACGCCGGCGATGCTGAAGTTGTATCCAAGCACAGGAATTCCTGCTTCACCCATGCGGCGGACGATGGTCTTCACTCGCTCCATCTGCTGGCGGCGCGAAGGTCCATCAAGCAGGATGTCATACCAGATCGCCGGATCGAGATTCTCGATTGCTTCCAGGACAAGACCGGCATCTTCGATCTCGCGACGGATTCTCCGCATCTCCCGGGCGGTCCAGAGTTCATCCTCGGGATCTCCCGCGACGCCCCAATAACCTGACTTGCCGCCGGTCGGCTGGTTGTCACGAGGGTTGCCCGCGCCCTGCCGGAAGTAATCGACAAGATGAATCACGATATGAGTGCAGCCGGCCTGCCGAGCAAAGTCATAAGACTCCCGCGATAACATATGCCGATATAAACCTAGCCCGACCTTCATACTGTCTCCCTGGTAGCCTGATTGCTGGTATAGCGTGTGCTTATTGCAGCCGAAATACACGAATCACTCGCCGGATGACGATGACTATTCGTTCATGCTGTGAGTACAATCCATTGCATATTCCAAACCATGAATGACGCCGCGCAGCTCAGCGAGCCCTTTCAGCCTTCCTATCATCGAATACCCGGGATTTGACGGCCGCTCGCAATCCGTCGCCAAAAGCTGTCCGTGGTCGGGCCGCATCGGGATCTCATGAACCATTTCGCCCTGGTCTCGCCTGCGTCTCTCTTCCAGGAGCAGAGCGCGCACGATGCCAACCATGTCCGAGCTTCCTGCGAGATGCTCCGCCTCGTGAAACGACCTCTCATCCTCACGCTTGACCTGGCGAAGATGCGCGAAATGAATGCGCGAGGCGAACTCAGCGATCATGCTGTGGAGATCGTTATCCGCCCTTGCTCCATACGAGCCTACACAGAATGTAAGTCCGTTACTGGGCGTGTTATACCGCTCGAGAATCGCTCTTGCATCTTCTGCCGTCGATACGATGCGCGGCAATCCAAAGAGCGACCAGGGAGGGTCGTCCGGATGGATAGCGAGGCGAATGCCGAACTCTTCCGCAACCGGAATAACTTCTCCAAGGAATGCCATCAAATTAGCTCGAAGGTCCGCCGGCGATATCCCCTCATACTCGGCCAGAGATCGGCGCAGCGTCTCGCGGGTATAGGATGCTTCCGCCGCCGGCAACCCGGAGATGATCGTATGTTCTAAATCACTACGACGCTGTTCCGGCATGCTCTCAAAGCGGGCACGTGCAGCAGCGATCTGATTCTCCGAGTAGTCATCTTGACCGCCTCGGCGTTCCAGAATGAATAGGTCATACGCAGCAAAATCGATTTCGTCGAAGCGTAACGCGTATCCCCCGCCTGGGAGACGCCACTTCAGATCGGTTCTCGTCCAGTCGGCAACCGGCATGAAGTTATAGCAAACCAATTTGATGCCCGATTTTCCGACGGAAGCCAGTGAGTCCTTCCACCATCCGGTGAATTGCCTGTATGGACCCGATCGCAGCTTGATCGAGTTATGGACTGGAATGCTTTCGACCACGGACCAGACAAGGTCCGCGGCCTCAATCTCCGCCTTTCTTCTTAATACTTCATGGAGAGGCCATGGCTCGCCGCCATAAAGGTGATGCAATGCAGTTACAACGCCGGTTGCTCCAACCTGCCTGATGTAATCCAGTCCGATTGTATCCTGAGGTCCGAACCACCGCCATGTCGCCTTCACAGTTCTTCTCCCACGCTGCCTGTCAGGAATGCCTCGCATCCTTCCGCGAGAATGGAGAACTTCGCGGCTCCATTATCGTCGCTTAACTCAATCGCATCGCCCACCGCTGCGACGTTCCCGATGGACTCGACTTGACGCGGAACCTTAAAGAGAAAGATCAGGTATCTTGCCTCTAACCTTTCGCGGGCAGGGATGACGCAACCGGTGGGGGTTCCGAACCGGGATCTTCGCTCTCTCGTTTCATGCTTGCCCAAGGGCAAAGGAGTTGTGCCAAATTCCATGCCGCGCGCCTGGACTTTGCCAAGCCATGGCGTCTCTTGCCGAGCCTGGTTCTCTTCCCACACGGTCATCCACGGAAAGTCGCGGCGGCGAAAGCAGTAACCGATTCCCAGCCGCGAAGCCCGGTTGACCGCCACGATGAACTCCTGCTCGCGGTTTGTCTCCAGTTCCAAGCCTGCGACAAATCCGTAGCCGGGAGCGCCGAATGCCCGTCTCAGGTCTGCTACCCCGCCTGGTTCTTTCTTCGGAGCGTAGGGCCATATAAATTCGCGATCCGCCGCAAGAAGCGAGCGGCCTTCATAACTCGAAGGAGCGGTGACTCCGCGATGGGTTGAAGCTGCTATCGTACTCTCGTCCGGATGAAGGAACGGCGACCCGAAAGTGACGTGCTGTACCCAATCGAATACATGCTCTGAATCGAGTTCACTGAGCACCGTCTCTTTAACGAACGCAACACTCTGTCCCTTTGCCAAAAGAATCTCGCGCTCAAAGGAGAGCTGCGCAACCGGTAGCCTGACCTTCCAACGGACGCCGGCATCTTCTGACGCCGTCAGGCTGGATGCACTCCAGGAGGTGATTGCCGCCTCGCCATGAAGACTCAGGCCGAAAGACGCAGCGTGGCTTGGAGGCTCACCGAAGTAGTCGAGACACAGAGCATGCCCGGTGTAACCAGCGAGGTATCTTCCAATCTCGGCAGGCCCGTAAAATCGCTCCAGCTTTTCTGACCATTGCTCCGTTGGATCGATCGTCGGCCAGGGCGCCTCCCAGAAGACGTTCTGCGCCAAAGGTCCTTCCCGATGGAGAAACCGCAGCGATGCCAGGTGTCCTCCTCCAGTCAGTGAGATCAGCTCGACCTTGTCATTCGCCAGCCGGATCGCATCTCGGCCTTTCCACTGCAGCCTTGTGAAAGCAGCGGATGGTGAGTCATCCGATCTTGCGCCGGATGCAAACTCAGTTTTGCTCATCAGTTGTCCCGATGCCCGACTGCTGCAGTCCCATGCCGCCCGCGGGAAGCAATAATCCTCCATCCACCAGCAACGAGGTTCCAGTGATGAAGGAAGCCCAATCGCTCGCCAGGAATGCAATCGCGTTCGCTACCTCGACAGGCTTTCCAATCCTGCCTAGCGGATGCATTCGGCGGCATACGTCGAGGAGCTTCTCGGGTGCGCCGGACAAATCTGCCGACCACCGCACCATCGGAGTATCGATTGTGCCGGGGCACACGCAGTTAGCCCGAATGTTGCTGTGCGCATAATCGAGAGCGATGGAACGAGCGATGCCCAGCAAAGCGTGTTTTGCAGCCACGTATGCAGCGGAGTTGACGATCGCGGTAAAGCTCTGGACAGAGCCTACGACTACAATCGCTCCCCCGCCCGATGCAAGCATGTGCGGTATGCCGAACCGCGTCGTGTAGAAACACCCTTTCACGTGAACGTCGAAGGTTGTGTCCCACACTTCGGAGGTGGTGTGCACCACGTCCCCATAGCGCTGGATTCCAGCGTTGCTCACCAGGACGTTGAGGCTCCCATACGACTGCACTGCGGCGTCGATCGCATCTTTCACATCAGCTTCTTTACTTACATCGCATGGGAAGAAGCTCGCGTGATAGCCTGTCTTCACGAGGCGGTCGACAGTAGCCTGCGCTGCCTCCGCATCGCGATCAAGAATTGCCACCGAGGCGCCAAGCTCGCACAGTTTCTCCGCGGTGGCGGCACCTATTCCCATCGCGCCGCCAGTGACGACGGCGGTCTTCCCGTCGAATCGGATCGTCATAACTTTGTGCTCTCCTCAACCCTTCTGCGAAAGCCGATTGGCTGCACTCGATTCCGCCTGTCCCATTCCTCGTGCTTACTGGTTCGCCAGTCGCTGGCCGCGTGCGTTGATCCGGGCACGAGATATGTGCCAGCGTCCAAGGTTCGCCACGTACAATTCTCCTCCCTCCGACGGTCCGAAGGCTACGTTTGTCGGAGCCGCAAGCATCGTGCCCATGCGGTCGTATGCCAGGAGGGCTATCTGGCCTGCGGATGAGACTCGGTACAAATTGTGGGTCGCATAACACGTGACATACAGATCGCCCTCGGTATCAAAAGCCAATCCATCGGGGACGCGACTCAGGCCGCTGGCAAAAACCTCCGGAGGCCCGGCCTGTCCGTTCGGCAGGATGGGTATTCGCAGCACATTGTCCTTCAGGCTCTGCGCGACGTAGAGGAATTTCTCGTCCGCGCTGAGCGCAAGTCCGTTGGGAAACGCGTAGGATCCGGAGAAGTATTCAACCTTCCCCGACGTCCGCACGCAGTAGATACAGCCGTTCTCTTTGCGCCAAGTTCCTGAATCGCTGAAGAAGAGGTTTCCCTCGGAATCGAAGACTGAGAAATTCGGCGTTTCGAGTTTCGTGTCTCCGACGCGATCGATAACTTTAAGCAGGCGTCCGCTTCGGTCGACCTCTTGCAGCACCCCGAGTTTGGAATTGCAAACCCACAGATTTTGTTTTCGAGAGAATGTCAGTCCAAGGCAGAAGCCGCCAAGGCTTGCTACCTCCTGCACAACGCCTTTACTGTCGATGCGATAAAGCTGCCCGAGCTCTCCGCCAGCCCAGAGGTTATGGTCGCAATCGAATGCGAGGCCCTCGGGATGATCGAGCCCGTCGGCGAACACTTCGAACCCCTCGATATTCAGCAGCGGCTCCGTCATCAATGACCCACCAGTCCGCACCCCATTACTGCGCGGTTCCATTTGTCAGTGCTTCCTTAATCTTCCGGTCACCTAACTCGCTTACGGTGTCGGTCGGCTGTTGGCTTAACTGACCGTACAGCTGCCTGGCTTCAGCTTGCTTTCCCAAAGCCATGTCGACCCGGGCCAAGTTGTAGGTCGCGCTGCGCGATGACGGATCATCGCGGTGCGCAATTTGCAGATCGCTGGCCGCGTCTTTTAATCGATCCTGCTCAAGCCAGAGTTTTCCCCGCAGGGTACGAGCCGACGCCGATGCACCGTTCAGAGCAACGGCGCGGTTCAGCTCATCGATAGCCTCTTGCGGCTTTGTGGGATCGGTTTTTAATATGCACTCGGCAAGGAGATAGTGCAGATCGGAGTCGACCACGCCATCCCGAATCGCTTGCCTGAGTTCTGCGGCGGAGGCCGTAAAATTGCCCTGCTTGTAGTCAGACAATGCAAGCAGAAATCGAGGTGAGGACTTCATCGGAGAGAGATGAACCGCGAGAGCGAAATCGTCGCGCGCCTTGTTCACCTCGCCGAGCAAAGTGTACGCGGCACCTCGCACTACGAGCACATCCGAATTTCCTGGGAATCTCGCAACCGCTTGACTGGCTGCATCCACGGCCTCTGCGAACTTTCCCGCGTCGGCAAACAGGGTTACCAGATTGAAGTAGGCAAAGAGGTCGGATGGATCTCTGTGAATCTCGTCACTGAAGACGGTATAGGCATCCTGGTATTGGCCGAGTTTGGAATAAGAGACACCCAAAAGATTGGCTGAATCGGAGTTGAGTAGTCCTTGAGCCTGCGACAGCTTGAAAGTGTCGGCGGCGGCCTTATAGTCGCCGAGCTCAAACTCGCCGAGACCGATCGCATATTGGTGGGTTTGGGGATTAGGAATATCGGGACTAACAGATTTGAAAATGTCGAGAGCGGTCTTAAAGTTGTGCGCCCGGCCATAGAACCATCCAATGTTGAACATCACAAGGGGCGGGAGCTCGCGGCACTGCCTCAGACGCGCGAGGATGGATTGCGCATCCTCGTAGCGTTTCTCCTTCAAAATTTGATCTACCCTCTTCAAGGCCGCAGATGCATCGCATGGTGATATCGCGGTGGTTGTCTGCTGAGCAGAGAGGAGCGTGGCGGGAGCCAATAGAGCCATACCCAAGATGAGCATCCGCTGGACAAGGGCGCGGCGACGTGAGCTGATGCCTGCGGGTTTGATGGGGCTGCTGTCCGTGCCGCGTGGCCGACTCATGAAGCCCCTCGATTCGCCGAACTTCTTTTTTGCACGGCGGCAGGCGCTGCAGGAAGTGGTGAAGCGGAGCGAATACCCTGGCCTTCAACAATCGTAACCAGAACGTCTGCTGTGACGTTTTTAAAATGCTCAGATGCGCCACTCGGCCAGAAGACGTCTATATCGACCCTACTTACCTTGCCGAGTCCAAAATGCAGCCTGGGATCGTTTGCCGAATAGTAGCTCGATTGACTGGTGAGCGATTGCGCCTGTCTTTTATCGCCATAGTGAACAATTACGCGGGCGCCAATCGCGCTGCGATTGGATTTTGTTCCAATCAGTCTGACCTTTATCCAGTGATCCTGTCCCCGAAGATCGTTACGCAGAAGCGAAGGCGGCTCGTTCATGTTCACAATGAGAATGTCGATATCGCCATCGTTATCGAAATCGCCGAAGGCACAACCTCGACTTGAGTGCGGCGCAGTGATTGCGGGGCCCGCCTCTTCACGCAGTTCTTCAAACGTCCCATCACCCAGATTTCGAAAGAGGATGCGGGGATTCTTGTTGGGGTATTGGGGAAGCTTTTTCTCAACTTCGGGATAGACGCTGCCGGCAACAATGAAGATGTCGGGGTTTCCATCGTTGTCCAGATCGACGATTCCCGCTCCCCAGGATGTATAGCTTGACTCGATCCCGAGCCCGCTGACTCTGGTTACGTCTGTGAAGTTTGCGTGGCCGTCATTTCGGTAGAGGACCGACGTATCTTCCGAGAAGCTTGTCTTCAGAATGTCCAGATGCCCGCTCAGGCGGTAATCCCCCACGGCGACGCCCATGCCCGCCTGTTCGGCGCCGTCATCGTTGAAGGCAACGCCACGCAGAACTCCTTCTTCACGAAATGTTCCGTCATGATTGTTCATGTAGAGGCGGCTCGGCGTAGAGTCGCATGCGACATACACATCCTGCCAGCCATCTTCATCGAAGTCGGCGGCAACGACGGTCATCCCGTAGCTGCTGCTGGGACCGCCCAGTTTTGCGGCCTCTGTTACATCTGTAAATGTGCCGTCGCGGTTATTGCGGTACATCACGTGATGGCCGGGAAAGGCGGGCGGCAGTTCCCTGGGCCCGCAGTTCACGGGGATTCCCTTCCAGTTACAGTTCACGTTCTCACCGGGCTTCGGCACTGAATCGATATCGAAGTGAAGGTAGTAGGAGACGAACAGGTCGAGGTATCCATCACGGTCATAATCTACAAATGAGCAACCGGCGCCCCATTCCGGCTTTGCATCTGTTGCAGCCAGTCCGGCTTTTTCGGTGACGTCTGTAAATGTGCCGTCTCCATTGTTCCGATAGAGCTTATTTTGCCCGTAGTAGGTGCAAAACAGATCCTCGAAGCCATCGTTGTTGAAGTCTCCGACGCAAACAGAATTCGCCCAGCCTACGTGCCGAAGACCGGCCTCGTCTGTCACATCCTTAAATGTCCCGTCACGATTATTTTTATAGAGCCGGTTCGTGTCACCAGGAGGTGCGCCGGCGATGCGGGTGCCGGTGAGGAGGAAAATGTCCATCCAGCCATCGTTATCGTAGTCGAAGAACGCACATCCACAGCCGTCGGCTTCAAGGATGTAGTCCTTGTGGTCCACACCTCCGTAGATGACAGGCGCGGTCAATCCCGCACTTTGAGCTACATCGACAAAGTGTGCATGGAAGGGACGGCCCGAGGGAGCGGGTCGAGGTTGCTGCTTCAGATTCCGCGAGGCAGCACCCGATTGAGCAAGCATCTTCGTGGCCCACGCGCCGCATGACAGGTGAACGAATTGCCGGCGTGAGATTTTCATACCTCGTGATGATAGTCGGAATGCGAAAGACTCCCAAGCGGATGCGAACGCGGTGCCCTTTGTCGCCATGCTGACTGACTGCGGTTTCATTTTCGGTGAAATTCTCCCTCGGCGCCGTGGTCACTCAGCTGCCGAGGCCATGACTCATACCAGGACCGGGTCAGTGTCTCGATTCCTGGGCCAGGGGCGTACCAACGATACGGACGGTCACAATCTGATTCTTGCTGATTGTGAACTTGAAACTATGATCGCCTGTCATCGCAAGCGGGGCCTGATCTCTTTCCACAGCATCCGTCTGTATCACCTGCTTCAGGTTGATCAAGGGCACCTGGACGGTGACAGTCCGCTCTGCGCCGCCCAGATCCAGGAACCTCAGGATGGTCCCATTACCATCCTCTGCTGCTTTCCAAGTCTCCAGAAGAAGGTCTGGATCGTCAGCGTCGATAAAACCGCCGAGTTTGCTGTCGAGCGTCCGGCGCGAGCTTGCTCCTGCGGATTGCGCCTCCGCAGGTTGGCTCACGTCCTGAACGGGCGCGCTCACTGGCGGAGAGACCGCCCGATCCTGACTTGTGACTGTGTCAACCTCGAGAGGCGTCATTTCTTGCCAACCCCTATGGCTCAATGCAGGCGCATTGGTCGCTGCATCACTTGTGATCACATATCGAAATTGGAAGTGCCCTCCCTGGGCAGCACGGTAGTTCGTGTCCCAGTAGTTATTCATGATGTAAGAGAACACCGTGCCGCGTCGCTTGCCAAATTGCTCCGGCCAATCTCCGCGATTGATGTCGCCCAACGTTACGAGGGCAGCGTCGAGAGGCATGACCGTACCTGACATACCATCTTGCTGTACCGAGACCCAGTGCTGGACGGAAAACCACTCGTGACCCGCTCCGGGATACATATCCTCCGCCGGATTTACGACGCCGTTTTGCACCTCATAGTTGAACTGAGGCTGCTCCATCGCAAAGGGAAAGGCAAAGTACGCCGCCTCTCGATTGTTCACTGCGGTCTTTTCCAGATCCTCAACGAGCTCGATCTTCTTTTCCTTGTCGAAGAGTCGTATCTCGGTCGTGATCGTCGGTGTCTTCTCGGCGTGACTCCGGAGCCGTGCAACGATCCCATCCGGCGTACGCTCCACGGACAGGAGGCTGCCCCCTTCTGCGCCATGAATCGTCAGCTCCGGCTTAGGATAGACGCGACTGTATTGAAGGATAGAGTTCGGCGCTTTATCTCCGCCGCTCACATATAGATACTGCCCGAATCGATAGGGGCTGTTCTGGTTGACGAGCTCGCGATGCAGCTGCTTGTCGAAGATACTTTTCAACGCGCCGGTAGCAACGTCGAGTTCTATCCGATAGAAAGGGCTTTCGAGTGTGGTCGTTTTCTGGCTTTCCGCCGAGGCCGGGGCCGCAGACTCGGGGCGCACATCGAACACCTTGTAACCCACCGCCGGAACATCCTGTGCCTCGAAGCGGACATGCTGAAAATTGTCGCCGCCACCTAGATGCTCGAATGGGACGATCTGCCCCGTGGATGCGTCGACGATCTCTCTGCCTTTATCGATATCGACGGTGACAGGGCCGCTGCGCTTCCAGTTCAGGGTGTTGAAGACGATCAGGCTGCCTGTAGCCGTCGGAATCGAATTGGCGAGGCTCGCCATATTATTCTTGGCCAGAAAGTCAACCAGTGCGGCGGCATTGACCGCATATTGATCTTTAATGGCAAGCTGCTGCACCGCCTCCTGGCTCGCAGGGTCGGTGGTGCTGTTGTAGGAATCCCACGTGTGCTCATCCATGAGCACGATGTTCTTCCACATTTTGTCCAGCGATTCGCTATCGGGCTTCAGCAACGGATTCACCAGCGACGAAAGCGTGGCCAGTTTTTCTGCGGTTGGCGCGCGCCCTTCATTCCTGCGCTCCATTGCGGCATAGTAAGCGTCTGAGGCAATGCCATCTTCCCAGTAGGGTCCGCCGTCTCCGCGAATCGTCGGGATGTGGTCGCCAAACTGACTGCGGATATTTTCAAGAGCGTCCTTGAACCCCGAATACTGCATATGAGGATAGGCATATATGCTGTTCCATTGATTCACGAGCTCTGCCTGCTGAGGAAACAGATCGGTGTTTTCTACCTGTGTGCCGTAGAGAATCGTGGCATCCGCGTGATAGTCAGGATGCTGGTACATCTGCAGAAAAAGTGGAAGCGTGTCCCGGCCAGCCGGTATCACCGGCGGAAGGCCGAAAAGCATCTGCATCTGCTGGTAAATCCGCGAATACCACAGAAGCACCTTGCCGCCATCCGGGCCCACCCACCAGGTTGGAGAAGCTTCATTGAGACGCCCTTGCAGCAGTACAGGAGCGCGGTAGTTGTTGCTGCCTCCCGCGAGGTCATGAATGCCGGCTGCAGCTAGAATCGACGCATAGGACCAGGAATAGGAGGGAACATCCGTAATGTTTGCGTAGTTGAATGGTGTGCCATGGATGCGGCTGAATCCAGCACTGGGATACAGCGATCGGATGAGGGTCTCGGCGGTCGGGAAGCCTGTTAGAAGATTCGCGTATTGCGCGGGAACGTAAATGTGTTCCTTCTGAATTGCAGAAATGGCCCTCTGCTGCTCCTCTGGAGTGCGAGTTCGCATGAACTGCTCCAGGTCCCATTCTCCATCCAGGCTAAAGCGGTAATCGGGGTGCTCCGCATTCATATCCATGGCTTCATTGATCGAACGGGCCTGGATCGCTGCGACCTTCGCCTGGTAGTCGGAATATCCGACATCGACGTGGATGTGCGGCACAAGAAAGATCGTCCACTTCTTCCTGGGGCTTATGGCTTGCTCGACATGCTCTCGATGCCCATTCACCGTCCATGTGAGCTGGGCAGACGCATTTGCGGAAAATTCAGGGACGAGGAATGCGAGCTTCTGCTCGCCGAAATCATAGTTCGCGTCGACAGCCTTGCTGAATTTCTTGCCCGCGACTGTCAGCTCGGCACCGGTCCCCGCGTTGAGCGGCTTGTCGAAGCGAAGGAACGCATCGACTTCCTCACATAATGCTCCGTTTTGACGCTGAAAGAAGATTGTCGGGTCGATCTGCGCATGGGGCCCGTGAGTCTCCGCATCCCCGCCGCCGCGAACCAGCTCGATGGCGTCGTAGGTCAGCCCGGCGTCGGGAACCTTTTCCTCTGCCTGTTCAACTACCTGGAACGCTATCGAATTTTTCCCTTGCCGCAGACTGCCGGGAGGCAGCACAAACTCCAGATCCGCACGAGAGTACGCCGGGTAGAACGAGTCTGTCTGGTCGCCATTGCTGTAGTCGAGTTTGGGATGCAGATAGAACATCCCCTTCTTACCGTTGACGTCAACCAGCAAAGCCGGCACACTCGCCGTTTCGATCAAGAGAGAGAGATGGAGACGATACGAAGAAGCGGGGGCGTCGATCGAGAAAGTCACGGTCCGCCGAGCGGCGCCGATGTCCGTGGACTTCGCATTTGCGGACGAGCCTAAGATCGCGGGCTGGATTGCATACCAGTCCTTTGCGGGAGAGCTTTGACCGACGACAAAATTGACCTCTTGCCTGGGAGTTCCGGAGGCAAACTCGACTGACGAGCTGTCGAATGCGCCGATTTGGAAGACAACATCTCTTGTCTTGTCCGGGCTCGAGGTCGGATTGACCTGGCTGATTGCCGAAGTGACCAATAAAAGCGTGGCCGGGATGAGCGCCTTGAGACCGAACATCATTCCTCAACTTCTCCCTGTACTATTTCGCCCGCAAACTATGTTGCGGAGAATTCGTCATGAGTCAATCCAAAGGGAGGGCAAGTTTCGGCTCGCCCTCCCTTTGGGTGCGATTAGAAGACCAGCTTCAGCGCAAACTGTACCTCTCGCCCCGGTCCTGCGGCAGTCAGGATCTGCCCAAAGGTTCCATCCTGCACGCCATTGTCCGGATTACTGTAATTTGTATGGTTGAATATGTTGAACAGTTCCGCGCGGAATTGCAGGTTGAGCCTCTCGAAGAGAGGAAAATCCTTCGCCGCATTGAAGTCTACGTTCCTGTAGCTCGGACCCACCAGGTCATTCCTGCGCTCATTGCCGAAGGTGAAAGCAGTCGGCACTGCAAATGCCGACTTATTCAGCCAGTCGCTATAGGTTTGATGAAAGCCCTGGCCGCCATAGGGATTGGCGCCCGTTCTTTCAGCTCTCTGGTTCGGTCCGCCCGTATTGGCAACGTCGCCGCCGGCAAGCACGTTGAAGGGGGCTCCCGAGTTGAGTGTAATGATGGAGCCCAGGCTCCAGTCGCCGGCGATGGTCTCAACAATTCTGTTGGAGTTGCCGAGGAATGCTTTACCTCGACCCACGGGAAGTTGATAGACGCCACTCAGGACAAACATCTGGTTCCTGTTGTAGTCCGAAGGTCCCCAGTCCCCGCTCAGGTTATAGAAGTTAGGTTCAGCGTTCACATACGGGTCAGACTGCCAGTCGAGCGACTTGGACCAGGTATATGAGGCAAGGAAAAACAGCCCATTCGATAAGGTCTTCTGGAGCTGAGCCTGCAGTGCGTTGTAACTTCCTGGTGCGTCGTTCCACGAGAAGGAGAATGGACCTCCGTATTGCGGGAAAGGCTGCCGGGCGGATATCGGGCCGGGCCCTGGATACAACGCGGTATTCGCTTCCGGAACAATGTACTGGTGACGACTAACCGATCCTACGTAGTCAAGCTTCATAACTATGTTACCTTGCAGTTGCTGCTGGACACCGGCGTTGTACTCCAGCGAGTAAGGTATCTTGTTATCCGGATCAGCTCCATAACTTGCATAGGGCGCCAAGCCCCCGAGCAGTGAGGTCGCGGGCGGCAAACTGCTGAGATAGGTTTGTGGAATTCCCAGGTCCAGACTGGTAAGGTTAGCCGCGATTCCGCTGGGCCACGACAGGCGAATGTTCTGGTTCTCCTGCACCAGCGTGTTGTTGTGATCGTCCAGGAGCGCGAATGCGCCATGCACGACCAGCTTGCTTGCAGCCTGGTAGGTCAAGCCGAGCCGTGGTTCCCATCCGTTATATTGAGGATTGAAAAACCCCTTCGGTCCGGTGGCCGCTGCAAAGCTCGGCGGAACGGGGCCAGTCACAATGAACTTGCCATTCAGCACATTCAGGCCTGACACGATTTTGTGATAGTTCGGCGGGGTTACGTAATCCCAGCGGAGGCCGGCTGAGACCACCAGCCGCTTCGAAACCTGCCATTGATCCTGGGCATAGACACCGTACCAGTTGACTGTTTGATCCGCACCCGTGTTTCCCAGCCACGGACTGTAACTGTCAGGCGTTCCGAGCATGAAACTTGCCGGGCCATAACCGGTGGGGCCTGGAACCGCGTCCTGAGCGGTCGCGTTTTGCGTGAAGCCCATACTCGCGCCCCATCCATCGTCATAGCTGCGCACGTGATAGTACATGCCTCCAAAGCCGAGCGTGTGGTTGCCTTCTACCTTGGATAGATCGGCGTGGTAGTCCATCGTTTCCTGCGGACCGAGAGGAATGGCAAACTGGTTGACGCCGCTATAGCCATTCGACAGCGAGATTTGTGGCCCAAGCGAGATCCCATCGTGCGCCGGGGCAGCTTCGGTGAAGTTGATGGAATCATTAAAAGCGGCCCCGGCCGCCTCGTCGTTGCTGGCGAAGTTCACATAGGAGTAGCCGTAGCGGAAATTCAGAATGGTCTTGGGATTGAATACATGGGTATAGCCGACCGCTGCCTGTTGCGCGTAGTTGCTTAGCGTGTGGACATACGTCTCGAAGTCCTGCGGCGTTGTCTTATTCTGATTGGATCGATTGAAGCGCGCGAAGACGGTGTCGTTCTGTGTGAACTGATGGTCGAGCCGCAGCCCGAAGATGTCGCTCGAAACAGCCGTAACTCCCGAGAATTGGTAGTTGGGCAGAACACCTTCGGCAACGTTCAAATTTGGCGCGGGATAATACTTCTTCAACACCAGCAACGTCGCCGGATTGAGCCTGTCGGTGGGGATGGTGTTGTTCGGAAAGGGGTCGCGAAGGTACTGTCCGGGATTCGCCGGATCAGCCCGGCTCGTCAGCGGATCATAGATCTCATTTGCGTATTCAGGCCGGCCGAGGCTGTCGGTTCCGACTTGCGCCCCCAACACTCCAGAGAAATCTCCGCCGAGCATCGCCGGCGTCAGCGTGCTTGCCAGTGTGGTTGTGCTCTGCGACGAGCGGAATCCTTCCCAGTAAAAGGAGAACCACGTATTGTCTTTGCCGCTGAACACATGCGGCACGCCAACCGGCCCACCCAGATAAACACCGTACTGATTTTGACGGTAAGGGAGCCGCACCGTCTCCGGAAATGTCTGAGCGTCCAGTGCGTCGTTGCGCAGGAACTCCCAGAGCGCGCCATGGTAGGAGTTTGTGCCAGAGCGCGTAACCAGATTGATGTTTGCTCCGGAGGTGATTGAGAACTGAGCATCCGTAATGTGAGACTGGACGTTAAACTCCTGGATCGCGTCCGGCGGCGGAGCAATCACCCAGGTGTTGGTGTAGGTCGCATTATTCAATACGCCGTCCATTGTGAAGTTATTCTGCTCGCCGCGTTGTCCGTTCACTGAGGGGCTGATGCCGCCGGCTCCCAGCGCTACGGTAAATGAGCTCTGTTGACCGTCCTCCTGAGGCGCAGCGCCGGGAGTCAGCAGAGTGAGCTGCGTAAATTCGCGGCCATTCAGCGGCAGACCGACTGTCTCATCGTGGCTGACAACATCGCTCAGCGTGGCGGACGTCGTATTCAGCTGCGGCGGAGCTCCCGTGACTTCAATGGTCTGAGCCGTCGAGCCCACCCCGAGGCGAAAATCCAGCGTCAGGCTCTGGTTTACCTGGAGCTCGACATTTTCACGATTCTGCGAGGCAAAGCCCTGCCCGCTCACCGTCAACTTGTAAACACCCGGGGGCAATTGCGGGAGGATGTAATTTCCTGTGCTGTTCGTGGTCGTGGTGCGGCTGACGCCCGTTCCCTGGTTGACGACAGTCACCTGCGCCCCCGGAACCAGAGCCCCAGTCGAGTCGGTGATCGCGCCGGTGATCAGACCGTTGGTCGTTTGCGCCCGCGAGTAAGCCAGCAGGAAGAAGCATGCGACGAGGAGGAAACTCAGCTGCCGGAGTGCTCGCTGAAAGCGACCTCCAGCGAATTTGGAGCCGATGGAGTTCAACGTCCCGAGCGAGCGGACGCTCCTGCCTGCCACCGACAGCTCTGTTGAACGAACGTGAGCGAAAGAGCCGGGGTTGTTCCCCGGAAGACTGGCCTTGGTTCGAAGATTCATCTCTTGCCTCCCAACTAACACACAGTGACATTTGGCCCAGTTGCCAAGACATGTTCGCGAGCCCGGCGAAACCCGTGGTGTCCGACCTGGGTGCGATTGTCGAATTCCAGGAAATATCAGTTCCGGCTGGTGAATCCGCCCGTAAATCTGGCTGCAGAGGAAACTAGATCATTTCTTCTTTTATTGTCAAGACGAATGTTAATTCTTTTTTTTGATCGAAAAAAGTGTTCACAAATGATCGATAAACGAGATAAAGAATATCAAGTGCTGGTGTACTCTTTAGTCGGATTATCTCTTGTTGAGCATCTTCCTGAGAGGAGATCAGCAAGGAACGTCTGCCGATAACCTCAATTCGGGGTCGGAAAACAGCGAAACGGATACGCGATGAAAGCTCTGGCAATTGATCTCGGTGGGACGCACGCCAACTGTGCGATCGTGGAGGATCGTTCCGTTCTCCGCTCTCGTGGCGTCGCAACTGATGGGAGCGGAAGCCTTGCATTGACGCTCCCACTCTTGAAGCAAACGCTCGGCGCCCTGGTCGCCGATGAAGGGCTGCGATTCGACGACTTCGCCGGCATCGCGATCGGTTTTTGCGGCCTGGTGGATGGCGCCAGGGGACAGGTGCTCTCGACCAATGCAAAGTACGAAGATGCTCCCCACGTAGATCTGCAGATGTGGGCATTCGAACAACTGGCTCTGCCCCTCTGGCTGGAGAACGATGCGCGCATGGCGCTTCTGGGAGAGTGGTATGCCGGCGCCGCGCAGGGATCGGATGACGTGGTCATGGTCACGCTCGGAACGGGAATCGGCGGGGCCGCGATGATCAACGGTCAAGTGCTCACCGGCAAGCACTTCCAGGCCGGCTGCCTGGGCGGACACTTTCCCGTGCGCATCGACGGCGAGCAGTGTACCTGCGGCGCGATCGGCTGCGCAGAATCCGAAGCTGCGGGCTGGTCGCTGCCCAGGGTCTGGCGCAACTGGCCGGGGTTCGCGTCAAGCAAGGGCGCGCATACCGAACTCAGCTTTGAGGCCCTCTTCCGTCATGCGGCTGCGGGCGACTCAGTCGCCTTGGCTGTTCGCGAGCATTGCTTCAAGGTCTGGGCTGCAAGTGCGGTGGCGCTGATTCATGCCTACGATCCTGAGCTGCTGATCTTCGGCGGCGGAGTGATGCGCAGCGGCGAATCGATCGTGAAGTATGTGCAGGATTACGTGTCCCGCTATGCCTGGACACCTTGGGGCAAGGTGCAGGTGCGAAGCGCCGTACTGGGCAATAATGCGGCACTGCTGGGCGCGGTTCCACTCATTTCTAAATTTGAACGGAGCAAACTGAATGTACGATAAGCAACCGTACGTTTCCGTTTCACCCGACAGCGGCGACTGTTCCCTGGGGTGGGAGGAAATTGGTTCTTTGCTGCGCAAGTCGCTGCCCGGCGGACCTTGCGTCGTTTGCGTCGAGTGTTATCCAGGCGTGTTTGAGCAGGAGATCCGCGAGAGGCTGGCTTCGCTTCTTCATCCTTCACTCATTCTTTCGACTGCAGACCTGCTATTAAGTCCCGTGGAGCTGAACGCGCGAGTGGAATCTGTGCTGACCGACGATCCGGTCTTCGGAATGCTCAATGGAATTGAGATCAGGGAATATCTCGACGGCGGGAACTTAGCTCATGCGAGGAACGAGCTGGAACAGGCGTCCAAAGGGATCGTGCTCGTAATCGGAACCGGCGCGATCGAAGTTGCTCCGCATCCGGATCTCCTCGTTTATGCAGACCTGGCGCGGTGGGAGATCCAGAAGCGGCAGCGGCGCGGAGAAATTGGCAATCTCGGGGCAGACAACGCGGGTGAGTCGGCCTCTCAGAAATACAAGCGGGGCTTCTTCCTGGACTGGAGAGCCGCGGACCGTCTCAAGCAAAAGCTTCTGCCGCGAATCGACTTTCTCCTCGACACCAATGTTCCGGAGGAGCCAAAGCTTATCTCCGGCAACGCGATGCGCGAGGGGCTACGTTCTGCGATCAATCGGCCCTTTCGTGTCGTGCCTTTCTTCGACCCCGGCCCCTGGGGCGGTCACTGGATGGAGAAGGTATGCCATCTACCCACCGATGTTCCAAATTACGCTTGGTGTTTTGATTGCGTGCCGGAGGAGAACAGTCTGCTGCTCGGGTTCGGCGAGGCGCGGGTCGAGATTCCATCCATCAACCTGGTTCTCGCTCATCCGCGAGAGCTGCTGGGCGATTTCATCCACGAGCGTTTCGGCGCCGAATTTCCCATTCGCTTCGATCTCCTGGATACGGTCGGCGGCGGCAACCTGTCGCTTCAGGTCCATCCGCTCACAAAGTACGTGCGCGAGCGGTTCGGGCTCGCTTACACACAGGACGAAAGCTACTACCTGCTCGATGCCGAAGACGGAGCTTGTGTTTATCTCGGATTGAAAGAGGGCATTGACCGCCGCGCGATGCTGAACGATCTGCAGGCAGCCCAGAATGACGGACCGGATTTCGATGCCGATCACTATGTGAACAAGTGGCCGGCCAGAAAGCACGACCACTTCCTGATTCCCGCAGGAACAGTGCACTGCTCAGGACAGGGCAGCATGGTACTCGAGATCAGCGCCACGCCTTACATCTTCACCTTCAAACTCTGGGACTGGGGACGCATGGGCCTCGATGGCCGCCCGCGCCCGATTCATCTGAAACGTGGAGCCGAGAACATTCAATGGGACCGAACGACGGCGTGGGTGAAGGATTCACTGATCAATCGCGTTGAAGAAATGGCCGCGGCGGACGGCTGGCGGGAAGAACGGACCGGCCTCCATGAGCTTGAATTCATCGAGACGAGGCGCCATTGGTTCACTGGAGTTGTCCCGCACGAGACAAATGGAACGGTGAATGTACTCAACCTCATCGAAGGAGAAGAAGCCATCGTAGAAAGTCCCTCCGGCGCCTTCGAACCGTTCGTCGTCCATTACGCGGAGACCTTTATCGTTCCGGCGCAGGTCGGCAGCTATACCGTACGCCCGCATGGAGCAGCGCAGGGCAGCGAATGCGCGACGATCAAGGCGTTTGTCCGGGAGGAAGATTAGAAGGGGGCTCTCACGAGAGACAGCCTTCAAGGTTGAAAGCCGGGCCAAAGCTCGGCAAAGCGTTCGGGGTCAGAAACCCATTGCACGGAATCCGGATTCCGTACGAACTGTTCGTAGATGGGAGTTGCTGCGCTCAGACCAAGTTCCGGATATGATCGCGCCTGGCGTTGCACTAAAGAATTGGCCAGGTATCGAGGGTTTGGCTGCCAGGAAATACCATCCTCCTCCGAAAGCAGAGGAAACCAGGCCAAGCCGCCCCGCGCGCGAACCCCATCGTATACAAAGCCGTACTCCCGATCGCACCATGCGCCAAACACCATGCGAGCGCCGGGATCGGCATTGATGACGCAATGCACCCAGCCCGGCGGAACCACTACCCGGTCGCCGGCCGCTGCTTCGACGGCCACGCAACAGCCAGGATCCTCTCGGTCAAACTGTTGCGCGTAAATGATCGCCTTCCCTTCCCATATCTCGAAGAGCTCGGGCGCAGACCAGCCGGAATGGGGTGAAATGGAATGCGCATGTCCCTGGCTGCGGACAGGCTCCTGGCCAAGGCGGCCCGCGTAGTAAGTGACCACGCCGAAAAGGAGCATGCGGCGATGAAGTTCCATCGCATCCGCGAGACGGCCTACATCCATCGCAATGCTGTAAACGGGATCGGGGCCCGGGCAATTCGGATCGCGAAGACTCGGGCGGATGGCATCGAGCCGGCGGTGTTCCGGCAGCGGTCCGAATGCGCCGTCTCCGTAATCGAATGCAGCAGCGCCATCGTTCCAGCGGATAGCGAGACCAGGATCAAAAGCCAACAAACTTCCCTCCATCTGCCCGGCACTCGCTAGCGTGTCGTCGATGGCAGTCCTTCGTAGACAACGTCGGGAACGCCGCCCTTCTGCAACACGCGTACGCCGAAGGACCGCTGTGCAATCGTGTCATAGTCGTGGCCCGCATCGCACGGCCAGCATGCCCAAAACACCAGCGGCGACTCTCCTATGTTGACGGCGCGATGTGCGGTATGTCCTGGAATGTAATGCAGCGATCCGGGGGACATCCTCTCAACACGCGTCGACCAATCCTCATCCATCAGGACGAGCATGCCCTCGCCTTGTACGGTGCCGTAAAATTCGGCGCGATCCCGCCTGGCATGGAAGTGGCCGCGAGTCATGTAGTACTCGTCCCCGACGCGGCCCGGCTCGATGGTCGTGGAACCCCAGAACAAACCGCCTTCGGTCTCCTGTGCAACCGGCTCCTGCCACTGAACGGAGTAAACCACGGTTTCGGGATCCATCGAGGACCAGGCATTCTGGTCGCCGAATATGCCGCCCAGCTGTCCTATTTTCCTTACAAACCCCTGCACAGAGCCGCCGCTCATTCTGCCGGTCAGCCAATCGACGCAAGTGATGTCCTCGAGCGACTTGTCGAATCGGTTCATGTGTCGAGCCAGCATAGCGCTTTGAAGATTCAATTCGCAACTTTGCCGACGATAATATTATCGTCTAGAGCCGAAACGTTCATAATTAATTGCGAAATTCGCCAATTCGTTTGACTTCATCCATCATCGAGATTAATAAACCTATAAACAAAGCCGCGCTCCGCTCAACCGGGAGGCGGTCTTGGAGGCTGAATGCCGGACCGCACCATCGTGGATCAGCCGCAACCCACCGCCGCGCTGAACCGGCCCTACCTTTGGATGGTTGCGTCCGTCGCCGCCATCTCCGGCTTTTTGTTCGGCTTCGACACCGCCGTGATCAATGGTGCGTTGGTTTTTCTGCGCAAGCAGTTTGCACTGACCAGTCTGCTCACCGAGGTCGCTGCGAGTTCCCTGTTGCTCGGGTGTCTTATCGGCGCCGCAAGCGCGGGCGTCTTCAGCGACCGTTTCGGCCGGCGCAAGAGCCTGATGGGCGCCGCGTTGTTGTTTTGCGGATCGGCGATCGGCAGCGCGCTGGCCAACAGCTTCACCGCTTTCTCTCTGGCAAGGCTGGCCGGCGGGCTCGCCATTGGGCTCGCTTCGGCACTGACTCCGGTCTATATCTCAGAGATCGCGCCGCAGCAGAGCCGCGGACAACTGGTATCGCTCAACCAGTTGGCCATCGTCGTCGGCATCCTGGCGGCATATCTCACGAACTGGCAGCTTGCGGCACTGGGAGAAACGAGCTGGCGATGGATGTTCGGCGTTGCGGCGATTCCTTCCGCGGGTTTTCTCTTTGGGCTGGTATTCATCCCAGAAAGCCCGAGATGGCTCATCACCCATGCACGTCGTGAGGAAGGCTACGCGGTCCTGGCAAAGATCGCAGGAGAAGCCGAAGCACAGATCGAACTGATGGCAATCGAATTCGCTGTCTCAGAGAAGAGCGGCGATCCGGGTGAACTCCTGTCGCCGGGATTGCGGAAGCGTCTCTTTGTCGCAATCTCCCTCGCCGTGCTGCAACAAATTTCCGGAATCAACACAGTCCTTTATTACGGCTCGGTCCTGTTCACTGAACACTTCCGCGGGGAGTCCGCACGCGCTGCTCTCGGCGCAAACGTTGTGGTGGGACTGGTGAATCTGCTGTGCACGCTCGTGGCCATGGTTTTCATCGACAGATGGGGTCGCCGCGGGCTCTTTCTCGTAGCGTCCGGCGGTATGGCGGTATCGCTGACCGTTCTCGCCGCCGCACTCCATTTCACGGCCCTCTCGCCTGTGGTGATCTTTGCAAGCGTCCTGCTGTATGTCGCCTTCTTCGCGGTTGGACTGGGACCGGGAGTCTGGGTCTACATGGCGGAAATCTTCCCCACCCGGGTGCGCGGGCGCGCTACTTCTGTGGCCACCACCGCACTGTGGACGGCGTGCCTGGCCGTGACCCTCACATTCCTTTCCATCGTCCAGGCGCTTGGCGCCTCCGCGGCTTTTCTTTTGTACGCGCTTCTCTCTCTGGTAACGTTTTTCTTTGTATGGATCTTGGTGCCGGAGACACGCGGCAAATCACTGGAAGAAATTCAGCGTATGTGGGGTCGGTAGGAGTGGTGAGACAAAATCAATCGGCGAATATGTTGTCGGGCAGCGAGGGCCATCGCAGCGCGGTGCCGGGCAAGCAACAGTTGCGCCTCAATGCAATTCTCGAAAAGTTGCGTCAGTCCGGTACGGTGACGGTCGAATTCCTGAGCGCCGAGCTGCGTGCGTCTATGGTGACCATCCGTCGCGATCTCGATTTGCTGGAGCGAGATGGACTTCTCCAGCGCACCCACGGCGGAGCCGTCTCCATCGAACCTCTTTTCTACGAGCCGTTCAAGAATGACCGCTCCTTCCAGGCGCATCTTGAGAAGTTCTCTGAAGAAAAACGCCGGATTGGACGCGCAGCCGCGGCGTTGATCGAAAAGGGAGAGACGCTGGCCCTCACGCCCGGGACAACTACGCTGGAAGTCATTCGCGGTCTGCCGCTCAATCAGAACATCACCATCGTCACGAACACTGTCAATGTGGCGATGGAGCTCTCCAAACGAAAGGACCTCGACATCTTCGTCACCGGCGGCCATTTGCGCGGAGACTGGTTCTCTCTGGTGGGACCGACAGCGATTCAGAGCCTGCAACCGATGCTCATTCATACTCTTTTCGTGGGCGCGGATGGGATCGACGGAACCTGGGGCGCAAGCTGCTACAGTTCGGACGAGGCGGACCTTAACTCGGCAATGGTCAAGCTTTCCCGCCGCAGAATTGCGGTGATCGACAGTAGTAAGTTCGGAAAAGTTGCGGGGTGGAGAATCTGCCACACCGACGAGCTTCACATGCTCATCACGGATACAAACGCCAGCGATGAGAGCATCGAGCCTTTTCAACGCGCCGGCGTGCAGGTATTGCGCGTTTGAACTCGCACTCGAAAGTGCGGGCCATCGTCGATCACATACTTTGACTTTCTACACTTGACTTGGAGCGAACGCCTTTTATTGGGCGAGAACTCGTTGCTCTTCAAGCCCTCGAGCCTGCTGCAAAGCGCCGCGCCACTATCTACGCGCAACAATGTACGGCTGGCACGGCTCAAACGGCGAAGGAACGATCTCTCTATTTCCACATGGTGGGGCGTGGACGCTTTCAACGAGGGCCCGGGCGCCGCATCCCGATCATGTGGATAAGGCCGTGGTTTTGGCTACGGTTTCAGGGCTGCGGAGGAGGCTGTTGTTCTGGGCCTGCGGATTCCATGATCTTGTAATGTAAGCGCTGGCTCTCCTCAGCGCGTGCATGCTCGTGCTCCTCCGCAACCTGCTTCAGCAGAGCCTGTGCCGCGACAGTGTCGCCTGTCTTGCGGGCCGCGCGCATCAGACGATACATCGCCGCCTGGTCCGATGGATCAATGCGGAGTGCTTCCCGGGACTGCGCAATCACACCCGTTGTCTCCCCTCGCATGTCATCGATCTTGGCGAGCAGGTCATGTGGGGGGAGAAAATCCGGTTTGAGCCGTACAGCAGTCTCAGCAGCTCGCGCGGCCTCTGCGAACTCTGGAGAGCCCGGCGCTGCGCCTCCTTCAATGAGGACGCGCGCGAGCAGAAAATTGAGCTGCGCATCCTGTGGATGGTTCCTGAGCGCGGCGCGCGTCGTTGCCAACGCCTCGCCTGGATGATCGCTTTGATTCTGCACGAGGCCTACGCCGTAGGCCCCGGCGCCGTGGGTGGGATCAAGCTGCTCTGCATTACGGAAGTCCGCCTCGGCCTTGTCATACTGGGCTATAGCGCCGTAGAGCAAGCCTCGTGCCAGATACAGGCCCGATTCGCGCGGCAGCCGCGCAATGCCGGCGCTCACCATGTCAATGCCGGTCTGGTAGGAGTCGTGCAGCATGCAGAGTTCGGCGAATCGCATATAAGAGTCGGCGCGCATGGGATCGAGCACAATTGCGCGGCGCATAAGGGAGACGGCCTGAGGCGTGTCGCCGAGATCCTCAAAGACATCTGAGGCCAGCAGTGCTGTGTCCACATCGGGCGAGGATAGCAGCGGCTTCAGAGTCTCTGCGGCCTCTTTCTTTTGACCAGCTCGCATCTGTGCCAAAGCAAGATCGTATCTTGCGGCGGCACTGGCCGGCTGAAGAGTCTGGAGCTGCTGAAAGACCGCGGCTGACTGCGCGTACTCTCCTTCAGTGAACAGGCATGCACCGAATCGCCCCAGCGACTCGGCATGCGCGCTGAGCTGGGCCGATAGCTGTCCGAAATTGATATCCGCTGATTTGCAGTCGCCGCGGCGTGCCTGCTCCAGTGCAAGCATCTCGCGCGCGGTGCTGTCGTCGGGATCAAGCCGTAGGATTTTCTTGAGAACGGCCACAAGCTCAGGGTCGTGCCGGCGGGAGAGAATCTGCGCTTCGGCCTGCAATGCACGGACGAAGTCCGGCGCAATGCGCAAGGCCGTGCGGAGAGCCGTCAACGCCTCTTCGTCCTTGCCCTGCATCGCGTAGGCAATGCCTTCGATAGTCCAGAGCCCCGGGTCCTTCGGATGAATCAGCAGAGCGCGCCTGGTTTCGGAAACTGCGGCGTCATAGTGCCCACTCTTGATGAGCGCCGCCGCAGAGGCCGACGTTGGTTGCGGCTGCTGCGCCAGGCTACAGACCGGAACCACGGCGGCGAGCGCAGCCACGAATGCGCAGAGAATGAACCTGCTCTTCGACTGGATGCAAGCAGCATTACGCAAAATAGACTCCAACTGCGTGTCCGTTAATGACCGACAATCTTCACAATCTCCTTATCTGGTGCGGTCCACGCGGCGGGTCCGTCGTGTTTCAGCTGGTGGCTGGCCTCGTCCCAGGAGAGTCTGGTGATAGAGCTGACTCCCTTCTCATAAGAGTACGTGTTCCCATCATCGGAAAAGAGTGTAAAGCTGGCGTTTGCCCCTGGATAGACGCGCACCGATGCAATCGTCTGTTTTTGCTGCGTGCTCAGCACAGGAGATCCAAGCGGAACGATGCTGCCTGCTCGAACAAAAAGTGGAATGGTATCGATCGGAGCATTCACCGTGATCGTTTGGCCGCCCTTGATCCTTTCGTTTGTCCAGTAGTTGTACCACTCGCAACCAGCGGGCAGATAAACCGAACGGCTTGTTGCTCCCTGTTCTGTGACAGGAGCTACCAGGAAGGCGGGACCAAACATGTATTCGTCACGGATATCGGCGACGTTAGGATCGCCGGGGAAGTCCATGAAGAGTGCTCGCATGAAAGGGGCGCCGGTTTCATAGCTCCCGTAGGCGATGGAGTAAATGTACGGCAAAAGCTGATACCGCAAGCGCAGATATTTTTCGAGGATCGGCTCAGCCTCTTTGCCGTATGCCCAGACCTCGTTGTGGTTCCTCTCTCCGTGAGCCCGCATCACCGGTTGGAAGGCTCCCCATTCAAACCAGCGCACAAACAACTCGGGATAGTCCTCATAGTTGCCGACGGTGCCGCGAACATCCGAGGGGTCTACCAGGGGCTTGTGCAGTGGGTGGTACGTGGCAGGGAGAGACGGCGAAAAGAAGCCGGCGATATCCGTATCCCAGTAGGGCATTCCTGTGGCGGTGAAGTTCAATCCTGTGGGGATGGATCGCTTCAGCATGTCCCAGGTAGAAATGATGTCGCTTGACCAGAAGACGGTGCCGTTTCGCTGCGCGCCGAGGTAGGCAGCGCGGGCAAGGATCATGACCCGCCGACTGTCTCCGAAGTCGCGCCTGAATCCTTCGTAGACAGAAGCGGTGTGGAACAAGGGATAGACGTTGTAATAGCGAGCCCCGGAGCCAATAGAGAAAAAGTCCTTGGCCGGGTCGATATCCGGTTCCGTCTCGTCAAGCCAGACGTAGTCGAAATGATAGGGCTTGATGTAACGGTCTCGAATGGCCTCCCAAAACCAGTTGGCAGCGTCAGGATTGGTGGTATCGATGTTCGGGCCGATTGTATCTTTGAACCCGCCGGAGTCCGGCGTTCCATCCGCCTTATGGATCAGCCAACCCTTCTCACGCAGCATGTCGTAGTAGCGGGTGCCCGGAGCGAAGTGCGGCCATACGCTGAGCAGGGTTCCTATGCCCATGGAATGCAGCTGCTGGTTCATGGCCGCTGGATCGGGCCACCGGGCCGGGTCGAGATCCAACTCGCCCTGCCTGGTCATGTTGAGAAAATCCACCACCAGAACATCCAGGGGAAGCTGGCGCTCGCGATATCCCTTTGCCACCGCCAGGATTTGATCCTGGGTTGGGTAGATCGCCTTGCTCTGGATATATCCATAGGTCGCTTTCGGCAGCATATGCGTGACGCCGGTGAGCTGGCGGTAACCTTTGTAAATCTCGTCGCTGTTTTCGCCCTGAATCACAAAGAACGAAACACGCTCTCCGATTTCCGACGACCATACATTTTTTTGATTGAAGCCGAGATCAATCGTGGTCTTTGAAGGGTTATCCCAGACCAGGCCATAGCCCCGGCTGGAGATCATGAACGGAACGCAAACGCTCTCTCCACCGATCGCCGAGTAATCATGCCAGCATCGGACGCGATGATCCCGGAGATCGAGCACCCCCTGCTGCTGCTGACCCAGCCCGTAATAGTGCTCGTCAGCGGGCGAGTCGAACGTTGCCGAGACATGGTATCCGGCATTCTCCTGCTTCGCGCCACTCGTCACTTCTGCCTGGGAGCTGTTCGGGACCATCGACCAATTGCGCATGTTCAGGAGCGCTTTGCCGGAGGCCGTAGCCACGGAAACGGTGTCTTCGCTCTGTCGGCGTTCGGAACCGCCGCCGAAATAACGCTCACGCAGGGCAAGGTTCAGGTCATCGAGCGGCATGGGATGCGACAGGCGCGACTGCGGCAAATGGTCGGCGGAAACCTGGACGACCAGCCGGCTGGAGCGAAAAACATCGTCCCCCTCTGAATCCTTGTCATGCGCCCAGCCAGTCATGGATGGTGTTCCGATAATTCCGTATCCGGGGGCTCCAGCCGCGCTTGCCTTGTCCTTGCTCAACGTGACTCGAAGGATGTTGGGCGCGTATGGCTCCAGCACGATCGTTCTCCCATCGCGGTCAAGGATGAATTTACTGTCCTGGGCGAGAAGCGTCATGCTGCCTGCAGTTCCTAAGCCAAGCACGCACAGCATTGCCGTTCGGACGATGGTGACCATCTTCGACCGCAAGTGCCAGCTCGGTTCGAGTTCCAGCTGAGCACGGAAACTGGGAGTGCTTTTCAGGGAGGATCGCATTTGTTTTCCAAAGTTAAAGCATTGCCGCCACCGGCCCAAAATCCGCCGAGCACCCCGAGGTGCACGGTAGTCTGCTCGAATCATGCTTTTACTCATGCTTTTACCTCTCCAGTGATGTGGCCAGCTTTCGATGAGGCGCCGCTGGGATGGATGTTTTGCATCTGGAACTCTCCCGGGAAGTCTAGACAAACGGACCGGGGCAGAGCAATTTGCTGGAAAGAACGTCGTGGCCTCGTCCGCCTGAGTTTGCCCCTGGAACGGCCGGGCTGAAGCGATTCTGACTCATGAGCGTAGGGATCGTGCAAGCATTTCGCAAGTAATTGACGGTCTATAACCCTCGCTAACCGTTAGGAGCGCCTGCCATGTAACACATGTTGCAGGGTTTAACGTGGTCGGTTTCATTTCCGGCTTCAGGGTAAGGCGTGCCGCAGTGTGAAAATACTGCGCGATTGACAGTCATGAGGTCACTGAGATTTACTTGCCGCTCAGGCGATATCGGTCTTAGAAAAATCGCTTTACACAAGTAAATCTCCACCGTACGGCCTCGTCGCGCTTTTTCACCAGGGTTAGGATGTCAACCTCTCTTAAAATCACGGAACCCGAACGCCTGCAATCGCCGGATGAGCCAGACGCGAAAGCCGTCCTTATGGAGCTGGATCGGATCCTGGCGAGTCGCTATTTCAAAGACGCGGTCAGAGGCAGGCAATTCCTCGAATACATCGTTCGATACAAACTCGAAGGGCGCACCGACCCGATCAAGGAACGGACGATTGGGATGGAGGTATTCAATCGACCGGCCGGATATCAGACCGGGGACGACAGCGTCGTTCGTGTCCAGGCGAGCGAAGTTCGCCGGCGTCTGGAACAGTTTTATCAATCGGAAGGCGGCGGTGCGGCGGTGCGAATTGAATTACCGCTGGGATCCTACTCTCCCGCATTCCAGAACCCTCAAAAACTTGCACTCTCGAAATCATTCGAGACGGAATATATCCCGATTCCTCGGAAGGTTGAGAAAGCGCAGGCCTTTTGGAAGAGCTGGCAGGCACTTGCGATTCTTGGGACCTTCTTCTGCCTTCTGGCCTGGATCGCGATTTTGATCCATGACCACCCAGGTGCGGCAACTGTCCCAGGGGATTCAAAAGCGGGGATGGACGCGCAACTTGCCTCTTTCTGGAAAAAGCCGTCCAGCGCCAACGGCATCGTGGTGGCTTTTACGAATCCTGAGTTTTTGGAATCGAATGCGGGACAATTGTCTCCCTATAAAGGCTATGCCACTGCCGATCGAGGTGCGATCTCTGAAGAATCGGATGGCTCTGCCAGACACCCCGGGACCTCGGGCGGCCGAGATGAGCCGCTCTACTTCGAGGATGGATTTACCGGAACAGGAGAAGTATTTGCGGTAACGAACGTCGCTCTGGTGCTGCAAAGATTGAATATCAGGATGAACCTGGTGCGAAGCCGCGCCGTACAGGCATCTGAGCTGCGCGACCACGATATCGTATTCCTCGGTTCCCCAGCCTGGAATGGCCTTCTCAAGAAGGTGAATCTTCCCAAACGCTTCGCCTTCGATTTCGATACGGATAAGAGACTTTGGGGAGGTGACATTGAAGATTCTTCAGCTTCGTTGCCGGGGGCGCGCACCTTTAAGGTCCTGCGCGAACCTCATACGCATGCGATGGAATCCGACTATGGTTTGTTTCAGGTCTTTCCGGGTCCGTCGGCCGAGCACCGAATCATACTTCTCGCTGGACTCACCACTACAGGCACACAAGGAGCCGCAGCGTTTGCAACGTCATCAGACGGACTCAATCAAGTAAGAAAACTACTTGGTCTGACGCCAGGAAGCGGCGCCCCATTGCCCGACTATTTTGAGTGTCTCTTGCGCGTCGATGCAGTAGGAGGGCTGGACGCATTCCGGACCACTCCGGTTTCATGCAGCAAGGGTCCATGATGCGTTCCCGCAATGGGGACTGCCGGACATATCGCTGTGGCCCCGATTATCCCTGCGACTTCAGCTCGACATAACGGTAGTCAGAACGCGCACAGGGCAGACCCGGCCGATTCTGTCCGGCGGCAAGTGCTCTTCCCAGGTCTCGCCGGCAGCGGGCGCCCGAGGCCGGCGAAAGCTCGCGGCGTCACCGTAACGAAGCGAATGCAGTGAGTTTGGATCTGCAGATTCTCCCCGGAAACCCAACTCAGCAATGAGGTGGCCAAGAAGCAGCCAGGCGTAAAGAACTGATTCGATGGCGCAGACAACGCGGCGGAGAGTTCGGATAACGGTTAGAAACCGTGATTCACTTGCCGAATACCAAGGGGTGGAGCATTATTTGTATCGCGCCGCAGAGCCCGGTAGTGAATCGCTTTTCTAAAACAGATCGTTGCATGTTGAATCTGTGCGGCAAGGAGATACAAGTGGCCAGTGTCAGAAATTTAAAAAGACTCCTCCCGTTGGTCCTCTTCCTGTTAACGCTCAAAGGACTTCCCGCTCTTGCGCAGTTTTCCAGCGGCATTGAAGGCACGGTGCTCGACAGCACCGGGGCTGCCGTGCCGGGAGCCCACGTCACGATCACGGATACGCGGCTCGGAGTATCCCGAACCGCACTCAGCAGTCCTACAGGCTTTTTCCGCATCGACAGCGTCGCTGCTTCCACCTACACCGTTCGGGTGGAAGCCACCGGATTTACCAGCTGGGACCAGAAGGACCTGACACTTCAGGTGGGTGAGATCCGGAGCATATCACCGACTTTGACGGTCGGTTCGACAACCACAAGCGTTACGGTTACTGCTGCTGCGGCCGCTCTTGACCTCGTGTCGCCGACCACTGGTTCCGTTATCGGCTCGACCACACTCCAGAACACGCCTCTGGCGGGCCAGAACATCTATGGCCTGGCGGCCCTTACGCCCGGCATGACCGGAAACGCCGTCACCTCCGGCGACAACTACACGAACGAGTATGCGATCAATATCAACGCCGCCGGACTTCGCCAGGAACAGAATGGATACCAGATCGATGGCGCCTATACCAACACGCCTTCCCGTGGCGGCAGCACCTCTATCTCGCCCAACCCCCAAATTGTAGAGTCGATGGACATCCGAACCAACGATTTCGATGCCAGCAAGGGAAGAAACGCCGGGGCCACCGCGGACGTGTTTACCAAGTCGGGCACGAACGACTTCCACGGCAGCATCGACTACTACTTCCTGAATGATTCGCTCTCTGCCCGGACAGAATTCGAGAACACCGTCCCCACCTTCACCCGCAATGAAGTCGGCGCCACCTTCGGCGGGCCAATTGTCAAGAATAAGTTCTTCGTCTTCGGCTCGATCGATGTGCTCCGCTCAAGTACAACCAGCGCCGGAGAGTACACCGTAGAGACGCAGGACTTCGATAACTGGGCCAAGACAAATCTACCTAACAACATCGCGACCCAGATTCTTACGACCGCGCCGCCGCTCACCTATCCTACTACCGGAATTCTGACAGTCAGTCAGTTGGAAGCAGCGAACCCGGGTTACTTCACTCCTCCCGCCAACCTGCCGGGCAACCTGGCTGCGGTCGGAACCGCCAGCATCAGCTATTCCGTCCCTAAGAATGGCTATCAATGGAGCGTTCGCGGCGACTACTACCTACATGACAAGGACCGTATCTATGTCACAGCCATTCGAACCTACGATACTTCTGTCGACGCGACACCCCGTCCCGCGCTCAACGACAACCTGGCCAACAGTTCCGATTTTGTAAACGTCGATTGGACTCACACTTTCTCGCCCCATTTGTTGAATGAGGCTGGAGCGAACATCATTCGCCCATTCGGCTCCAATCTGCCGGTCGCCACGATGGCGATTCCCTATGTGAACGTCACAGGGCTGCAGGGATTTTCCAACTGGGGGCCGGGAAACTTCACCCAGCAGACTCTCGGGTGGCGAGATATGATGACGGCAACCATCAAAACCCATACTCTCAAGGTGGGCTTCGAGCAGTTCAATATCCGCGAGGCCGATCAGCAGAGCGGCGCGTTTGCCCGTCCGACTTACAACTTCAATAATTTGCTCGATTTTGCTCAGGATGAACCGCTGACGGAATCTGCAACCGCGGTGAATCTCCAAACCCATCAGCAGGCGCCCTATGACCGGCGCTATCGCGGACTGTATACGGGTGTCTTTGTCCAGGACAGCTGGAAACTTAAACCGACCTTCACTTTCAATGCGGGTGTCCGTTACGACATGATGTCGAACTTCTTTTCGATCCTAAGCCCGCAACTGACCAACTTCACGCTGGGGCAGGGCTCGAGCTTCAACGATCAGATCGCGAATGGCAAAACCGGACTATTACCAACAAATCATGTCCTCGATCACAATGTCTGGGGACTGACGCCGCGAATCGGTTTTTCCTGGGACGTATTCGGCAACGGCAAAACCGCCTTGCGCGGCGGTGTCGGCATGTTTTCCGATCAACCGCCTTATCTGCATATCACCGACATCACAGCCGGAAATCTCCCGAATTTCTATACGCCTTCCTTGGATGTACGTCAGGGAACAACACCGACCTTCCAGTTATGCAGTCCGCCCTCAGGGTTTACTGAAGCATGTCCGATTGTCGATACCAGCAACGTCGTGTTGAACTCAAGCGGTGGAGTCGTCGGACAAAGAGCAAACCTCGGCGGGTACTCGTCGAACTATAAGTTGACCAGTGTGATCGACTGGACCCTCAGCGTACAGCAGGAACTACCCTACGGCCTCTTCTTTCAGCTGAATTACTCCGCATCGACTGCGCGGCATCTGCCCATCTACAATCAGGACCTCAATCGCTTCGCCGGAGACCTCGTTGTCAATCGGGGGAATCTGACGCGCCTGAATCCAAATTTCAATACTGTTCAGTACGCCACTTCCGACGCGAACTCCATAGGCAACTATGGGACCGCCATGATGTCCCGAAGATTTACCAGTGGCATTGCCTTTCGCGGCATCTATACCTGGGGTAAAGCGCTCGACATTCTCAGCAACGCGGGCTCACTCGATGGTGGTGCGGTCACAGCTTATTCGAATGCCGGCTTGTCCAGCGGCCCGATCTTTACGAATGGCGATTATCAGGCGCAGAGAGGTCGGGCGGATTTCGACATCCGTCAGCAATTCTCTGCCGATGGGACCTGGACCGTGCCAAACTCCTACCCGTCGCGCTGGGAGCGCGCTGCGCTCGGAGGCTGGCAATTCGGCGGCGTGTGGCTGATGCAATCCGGGCTTCCGTTCACTGTGTACACGAGCGCGCCGTTCAATCCTGTCTTCAATTCAGCCGGCCAGGTGGTTGGGAACACAGGCGGCGACTACAACGCAGACGGATCCGACTTCGATGTGCCGAATGTGCCGTCCTTCGGTTCGCACTTGAAGGGCCAGTCACGAAAAGCTTTTCTTGATGGCCTCTTTCCTGCGTCCGCGTTCCCGGGCCCCGCACTGGGAACGGAAGGCAATCTGGGTCGAAACACATACGACGGACCCGGGTACAACAACGTCGACTTTACCTTTGAGAAGTTCTTTCACACCCCATGGTTCTTCGGCGAGAAGATGCAGATCGAGGCGAAGGGCGAAGTCACGAATCTGTTTAATCGCGCCAATCTTGTCGGAGTGAATTCGGATCTGTCGAGCTCTCTGTTTGCACATTCCGTCAATCAGCTGCCTGCACGCTATCTGCAGCTTCACCTGCGCGCTACGTTCTAGGCGCAGGTATTTCCCCGACGGGCGAACGGCCGTCTCTGCGGCCGCCGTCGGCCTCGCCAAGGCTGTTCCAATGAAGGAAAGAACGGGGAAGAGTTCGCATCTGCGATGGTCCCGCGGGAGCATCGATTCCGGTTGGCAGGGCGGATTCGGCTGCTACTTCACCGCAATGGCTACGATTCATGAGCACCGTGCGCAGATAGTCTCAGGAATATCAGGAACACCTGGAGTACGGCAGGGGAATGAAGATGCTGGCAGCTGCATGGCTTATGAAGCCTCTACGACGATGGCTGTGGCGCGCAACGGGGGTGGGAGTTTACGCTCTGCTTATTTCCCTCGGCGCACTTGCAGCCCGCGGCCAGACGGCACGATATGCGTACACTGGAGACCTGCATTTCGATATCCGGCGTGTTCCCTTTAGCCGGTTCGGTTCATATCTCAGCATCTCCGATATGAGTCAATATCAGCTTCCGTACCGCGAGGACGGGATCTTTCTGCGCACACTTCATGACGGCGGCATCAACGCATTTCGCATCCAGCTCGTAAACAGCGGGGGAGCGGTCCCGATCGCCGTGGTTGCAACGCCTACGCTGCTGACCCTTTCGGGGGGCGGCGGCACGGTACAGATTTGTTTCGAAGGCCCCGATCGCCTGCGAATCCACGGAAGCGGTGTGCAGCTTCGCCTGGTTGCAGAAGAAGGAATGGCTGTGCCCTATCCCGCGAAGCGATGGGAGATCAATACCAGCGCGATGAAGTATTTGCTGTCGCCGCTGCAGGGCAGCGTGGAGGCATCGATAAGAGTCAAAGATAAACCAGAGCGAGGAGCGATCGTCACGTTTGGAGGTACATCGAAAAAAGATATCTTCGACGCCGAGATCGACACCTACGTGAGCGCGTGGAAATTGCACACGAGCGACGAGACCTTTGAACAGGCACAGCAGGCGGAGCGGACAGCCTATTCAGACTGGTTGCGAACCATGCCCGAAGTTGATGCTGATCTCGGCCCCGGCGCGGAACTCGCTGCCTATGTGAACTGGGAGAGCGTCGTGGAACCGAGTGGACACCTGAAGCGTCCGGCGATGCTGATGTCGAAGAACTGGATGGGCTCGGTGTGGTCCTGGGACCATACGTTCAATGCAATGGCAGCATCATTAGGGAATCCGCAACTTGCCTGGGACCAGTTCATGCTGCCGATCGATGTACAGGATGCAAGTGGAGCATTCCCGGATATGTGGAATGCAGACTCGGTGATATGGGAATATTCGAAGCCGCCTGTTCATGGCTGGGCACTCGCATGGATGCTTCGGCATGGCAGATTCCAGGATAAACAGCACCTGATCGCCGTCTATGAACCACTCGAGAAGTGGACAGAATGGTACTTCCGATACCGCGATCTCAACGAGAATGGAATACCTGAATACCGGCATGGCGACGAGTCGGGCTGGGACAACTCCACCGCCCTCATTGACGGCGTTCCGGTCGAGTCTCCGGACTTGAGCGCATACCTTGTGCTGCAGATGGATGTGCTCTCGGAGATCGCGGAGCGGCTGGGCAAAGCGGAAGAGGCGCAGCGGTGGAAGCAGAGATCGGACGCACTGCTCCAGAAGCTGCTCAAGCGCTTCTGGACCGGCCATGACTTTGTCTCATTCAATACGATCGACGGGAAGGAGATCCACTCGGAAAGCCTGCTGCTGATGATGCCTGTGATCCTTGGCCATCGATTGCCGCAGTCTGTGCAGGCGCAGTTGATCGAGAGCCTGAAGAGCCGTCTTCAGCAATCACCCTTCGGTCTTCCATCCGAGCCTCCAACCAGCCCGTTTTATCAGTCCGACGGTTACTGGCGTGGACCGATCTGGGCGCCGGCCACCATGATCATTGCGGAGGGGCTCGACGACATGGGCGAGCACACTCTGGCCGATACTCTGCGAAAGAAGTTCTGTCTCATGGCGCAGCACTCCGGAATGGCGGAGAATTTTGATGCAAAAACCGGAGCGGCACTGCGCGATCCCGCTTACACATGGACGTCCAGCGTGTACCTGATCTTTGCAGCACAGCTGGCTCATACATCGCAGCCGTTGGAGGGCCGCTGAATGGCTGTCATACGCAGGATGCGCCGGTCCGTACGCGGCGCTGGAGTTCTCGCTTGCTATCTCGTCTGCTGTTTTCCACTCACCGCGCAGGGGCCTGTACAAAACCCGGTGGCGCCTCGCACCTATCCCACCAGTGCGCTTCCGAACGATGGCAACGCCCCAATGTCCGCGGAGTACAGAGCGGTGCAGCACCGGCTCGCGCAGGGCTGGAACACGTGGGACGTTAACAGCGTCACGACGCAGGTGCTGTTGCCTCGGGGGCTCGCGATTCACCTCGCGATGAAACACAACACCACGGAAAGCTCGGAGGCATATCTCGAAAACACACTTATCGGCCGGCTGTCTTCAGATGCGGAGCAGGTTTTTCCGGGGTCGCATGCCTGGGATGGCAGCTACACCGACCTGCGTGTCAAGTGGAAGGGGCACAGCTGGCGCGTGCAGAGCGCACACGATGGACAGAATGTCGTAATTCTTGTCACGCCGCTGGCATCCGAATCCACCTCGGCGTTGCCGCCCACGGCCGTGTTCTCCGTCAATTACCTCTGGAATATGACCGGCACGGTGGCACGACAACCGGGTGTTATCGAGGCCAGTGATCCCGCAGGCAAAATCGCCGTATATTGCACCTGCGAGTCCGATCGAAACCAGCCGACAATTCGGCGCTCCGCGATCCCTGTCGGCGGTCCATACTTTGCAGTGGATCTCACCGCACCTGTTGCGATCACCACCAATCATCGACTTACGGTGGAACAGGTGCAAGCGATCCTCGATCGCCAACTCGCCACATACAAGCGGTCGCTGCAAGGTTCCGCAGGCACCCAGCCGATTGCCGATGCAATCGAGACCACGCTGAGTTGGGACACCATCTTCGAACCGGAAAAGCACAGGGTGGTTTCTCCTGTGAGCCGCGTCTGGAGCGTGAGCTGGGGTGGCTACGTCATCTTCGATTGGGACACCTTCTTCGCGGCCACCATGGCTTCCGTCGGCGATCGCGATCTCGCCTACGCCGATGCCATCGAAACTCTTCGGGAAGCGACAGACGAAGGATTTGTCCCGAACTACGCGCGCGCCGGGAACTGGAAGAGTTTCGACCGGTCGGAACCGCCGGTCGGCGCTATCACCGTACTTGGAATCTATCGGAAGTTCAGAGAGCGCTGGTTGCTGGAAGAGACGTTCCCGGCGTTGCTGAAGTGGAATCGCTGGTGGTCCCAGCATCGGGACATCGACGGATATCTCACATGGGGCAGCGATGGAGAGAATCCGCCCGGCAACCTCGATGATGATAGTCGCGGCACACGCGTTGGAGCCATCCTCGAGTCGGGGCTGGACAACAGCCCCATGTACGACGACACCACCTTTGATCCCAAAACTCACCTGCTCCAGTTCGCCGACGTAGGCCTCATGGGGCTATACATCGCCGACTGCGATGCGCTCGCCACGATCGCGGATACTCTCCAGAAGACCGATGAGGCACGAGAGCTTCGCTCCCGCAGCATTCAATACAACGCAAAGCTCCAGACTCTGTGGAGTGCGAAGGCCGGCATCTTTCTGAATAAAGATCTGCACACCGGTCAGTTCAGCACTCGCCTGTCGCCGACAAACTTTTATCCGATGCTGGCGCACGCCGCTACGCCGGCGCAGGCCCAAACCATGGTGACCGAACATTTGATGAATCCTCAGGAGTTCTGGGGCGAATGGGTAATCCCCTCCATTGCGCGCAACGATCCCGCCTTCAAAGATCAGAACTACTGGCGAGGCCGCATCTGGGGTCCGATGAACTACCTGGTGTATCTCGGCCTGCAAAACTACGATCTCTCTGAGGCCCGCAGCCAACTCGCGGACAAATCCTATGCGCTGTTCCTCAAGGAATGGCAGGAGCATGGCCACGTGCATGAAAATTACAATGCAATCCTGGGCTCCGGCGACGACGTCGCAAACAGCGATCGCTTCTACCACTGGGGCGCGCTGCTTGGTTTCATAAAATATCTCGAGGAAACTGCGCCAGCCCGCACGGAAAGCCGCTAGTGTCCTGTCTCTAAAGTTCGCAGCATATTTCCACAAGAGCATGGAGAGAGTAAGTAAAAGAAACTGCAGGTCCCTCCACTTCGCTACGCTTCAGTCGGAATGACAAATTTATCCTGCACACTGCGGCAATATGTTGAGCCAGCGCCAGACAAGATTGCGCGCGTAGCGCGCATCTACTAACTAAGCTGGGATGAGATCGCGGCTTTTGACACTTCCCGCTAAGTTCTTTGGCGACTGCGAACGGACCCAGTGCCCACTGCAGGGCCACTTCGATAGAAATCGCGTAAGAACTTAGGACGTGAATCCGACTAAAGCGAAGCTTCACCGGTAATGGAAGCTGCCGCGCTCACGATCGAGCTTAGTTTGCCCTCAGGGGCTGAAGCCTCACTGTTCTAGCTGGACTTATGTACGGGCTGAAGCCCGTACCCTTCAAGCTAGCCCACTACCGAACGGCACCGGCCATCGCAAACTGTCGAAAATGCGCCTACTATAATACGGTTATCTTTCAGTCGCCCTTCTTTCTGCACATGTCTGTTATTCGATTTGGGGAATTTGAACTCGATGAGCAGACGCTCCAGCTCCGTAAGAACGGCGCGCTGACGCATATTCAGCACCAACCGGCGCGAGTTCTTGCGCTTCTGGCAAACCATCGCGGCTCCCTGGTGACACGCGAACAATTTCGGCTCGCCATATGGGGCGAGGACACGTTTGTTGATTTTGAGCAGGGCTTGAACTTCTGCATTCGCCAGATACGCCTCGCTCTCAATGATCAGGCTGAGCGTCCTTTGCACATTGAGACCCTTCCGCGCCTTGGTTACCGCTTCATTTCGCAGATTGAAAAGTGTGGAGACGGCGAACCTGCTCCGGCAGAGAAGCGCATTCGTATTGCGGTCGTTCCCATCGAGGATCTTTCGGGACAGTCGGAAGGCTATTTTGCCGCGGGACTAACCGAAGACATGATCTCCGCGCTCTCCCGCATCGATCCGGGCCGCGTCCGCGTTACCGCCATTCCCAACCTTAACAGTGGCGCTGCAACGGCGGACCACATCGCTCAACTGCAGCGCCAACTCGGTCTGGACTATCTGCTGCGCGGTTCCGTCAGGCGTTCGGCGTCCATGCTGCGCATCAGCGCGCAACTGCACGATCTCCGCGACAAGAGCGTGCTCTGGTCCGACACCTACGATCGCAGCGCGGGCGATCTGCTCACCGTGCAAGAAGAAGTGACCCAGCGCGTCAGTCAATCGCTCGCGCTCGAGCTTCTTCCCAGCGCCACCGTCGGCTCGCGGCGCTATTCGCGCTCATCGGCCGCCTATGACGCCTACCTAAAAGGCCGTTTCTTCTGGCACAAGATGAACACCGAAGCGATTCGGCTCAGCATGACCTACTTCAACCAGGCGCTCTCGCTCGATCCCTCCTTTGCGCCCGCATATGCCGGCCTCGCTGACTGCTACGCCCAGATGGGATCGATTCGCGTCGGTCAAATGAAGCCCGTCGATGCCCTCGCCAACGCGCGCGCTTATCTGCAGCGAGCCCTGGACCTCGACGAGACGCTCGCCGAGGCCCACTGCACCCTCGGCCTCATCAAGAGCTGGTATGACTGGGACTGGACCGGCGCAGGGCAGGAGTTCCAAGCTGCGCTCGAACTGGATCCAAGCCAGATTGCCGCTTTGATCTGGCAATCGCTCTATTTCTCCGCCACCGGGGAGAATCAGAAGGCGATTCGCTCGATGCAGCGCGCGCGGGAGATTGAACCGCTATCCTGCAGCGTCAACCTCTATCTCGGCGTGGCCCAGTCGCACGCCGGAGAATACGATCTCGCTCTTCGACAATTGCAGCAAAGCATCGAACTGGATCCGAACTATTACAGGACTTACATGTTTCTGGGCAGAACCCTGAGCGCAGTCGACCGACACGATGAGGCGATTGCGTCATTTGAAAAAGCGCTTTCGCTGATACCGGATAACCTCGAGTCGCTTGCCTTTTTGGGAGTGACCCTCGCGGTCACGGGGGAGCGTCAGCGCGCTTTCGAAATCCTAAAGAAGCTGAGGGCCGCGGAGGACAGAACAGAGCCCGCTGTTCTGATCGCTGCGATCTATGCCGGGCTCGAGATGCCCACGGAAATGTATGAGTGGCTGGAACGAGCGGTCGCTGTTGAAGTCGACTCCTATCTACATTGTTCTTCTGAGCGAAGAATTCCGCCCATACCGGTTGGATTTGCGATATCACAACCTCCTGGCCTCGATCGGCCTGGCGCATCTGGCGCGAACCTAATCTTCCGGTCGGATGTTCTGGTTGAAGCGAAAAAAGTTATCGGGATCGTACTTCTTCTTGAGACCGGCGAGCCGCGCGTAGTTGGCCCCATACGACGCTTTGACCGCAGACGGTCCTTCCTCTCCCAGATAGTTCACATACGCATCGGAGGCTCCGAAGGCGCTCAACATCGATGCCAAACCCTGAGCCCAGTCGATGCATTTCTCAGCCATCGCCGGATCGGTCCACCCGGGCATGATGTTGATGCTGTAATGAACGCGGCGAAGACCGAACGCTGTCTGTGAGACGGGCACGCGGCTGGCAGCGCCATGCATGTGCTCGATGACCACCTGGGACTCTTCGGTCGGCAACGTTTCCGTGTAATCGACGATGGTCCGGATCGCGTCGTCGGTCAGTTCGCGAAGGAAGGGGCATTTGAAGTAATAATGCCGGCCGGCCGGCGCCGTGAAGTCGAGCATGGTTTGAATCTCGGTGTATCTTCTTCTCTCCCGTCAGGTCGGCGGCGGGCGGGGAGGAGAGACGGAACTGCCCGCACGCCGCCGAGCCGTCCGTATTCGATCCACTGTGGCACAGAGCGATTGCCGCCATGGGATGACCGTGCCCCACGAGGAGCGCGGCGTAGGCCGTCATTTCATCAGGAGCATGGGAGGTGAGGTCACGATACTGGCGCAGCAGGTCGAAGGCGTCCGGACGCGGGTACAGCAGGATACCGCCATGCACGCGACCGAGCTCGTGCACTCGAAACTCGAGTGCCGTGACGATTCCGAAGTTGCCGCCGCCGCCGCGAATAGCCCAAAACAGATCTTCATGGTTGGCAGCATCGACGGAGAGGTGGTCGCCGTCGGCGTTGACGAGGTCCGCGGAGAGGACGTTGTCACAGCTCAGGCCGTGCTTTCCCATGAGCCAGCCAATGCCGCCGCCAAGCGTGAGCCCACAAACGCCGGTGGACGAGATTACACCGCCGGTCGTGGCCAGCCCGAATTTCTCACCTTCGCGATCGAACTCGCCCCAGGTGGCGCCACCCTGAACTAAGGCCGTTTGCCGGGTGGGATTGACTTCAACATGTTTCATGAGGGAGAGGTCGATCATCATCACACCATCTGCAACGGATTTGCCCGCGATGCTGTGGCCTCCGCCACGTATCGTCGCCGCTAGGCCCTCTTCACGCGCGAACCGGACCGATTGCATGACCTCGGCAATGCTCGCAGGCCGGACGATCACAGAAGGCCTGCGGTCGAACATGCCGTTCCACACCCGCCGTACCGGGCCATACTCCTCGTCGTTCGAGGTCAGGATCGGCCCGTTTAGCATTCGGCGCAACTTGACCAGCTGCCCCGCTGAGAGTCCATCGTCCCGCTCTTTCATGCAAAAGAGCCTACCATTCCCCAACAACTCCCGGAATGAGTTCTCCATGAGTTCCATGAGGCGCTCAACTCAGGAGCAACTCATCCCCGCATCATTGAACGGGTGTCGCGCCTGCCGCAGACTCCTCTCAACAAGCGGCGCAGCCCCCAGTGGCGCCAATTTCCGAGGAGGAACAGCAATGACAAGCAGAAGGATGCTCACCCTTGCAGCATCGGTCTTCGTACTCGCACTTACATCCATGCCCAGTGCCCGCGCCGATTGCGGGCTCACGGCAAAACTGGCGCGGCCCTCAAGCTGGCATCCACAGGCTGGCGCCGCAAACCCGGCGGGGGCTGCGTTCGTTCCCGCCGACTATGAACGCCCGGCGTCGATCATCGGCATGTGGCACGTGACCTTCACATCCAAGGGCGCAGCCAGTGCTCTCCCCGACGGCACACCGGTGGACGACGCCCTCGTCGTGTGGCATGGCGACAACACAGAGATCATGAACTCCAAACGCCCCCCGCAGGATGGAAATTTTTGCATGGGCATCTGGCAGCAGACGGGAAGATTCTGCTACAAGCTCAACCACTTCGCATGGTTCGCCAACAATTACGACCCCACCAACCCCTCGAGCCTCAGCGAAATCGGCTCACCGGCCGGCCCGGTTCAATATGTTGAGTTCGTCACCCTGAGCCCGGACGGAAATCGCTACTCCGGGACGTTCACGCTGGATGCATACGACACCTCAGGCAACGTGGCGACCCACATCGTGGGTGTACTCAGCGCAACCCGCATCACCATGAACACGAAAGTACCGGATCTGCTCTAAGCGAGAGCCGGCTCAGCCTCGGCCGGGCGGCAACTGCAAGATGCTGCCGCCCGGCAAAGCCTCGCATCTGGTTGATGAGGCCTGTGTGCTGGCTCATGTATCGATCCCGCACACGATGCAGAGCCTGACGTGCACTCTGTTCCGGCTGTCTGACCTGGATGAAGCGCATCTTGGGCCGCATCGACAAGAATGATTCGCGCCGATGAGGATGGTCCTCGACACCCGAAACGGCCCGCGGCGGACGCCGTCATCACCGTGACATCACCGCCGCTCACATTCCAAGTCTGGGATCGGGATGGGATACTCATAATGCCGGTTCTCAGAGTTGAGAGCGATCATCGATCGCAATTGCAGTCGCCTCGATCAGAAAGGGCGGCCACGAGAGGCTGGGCGTGGAGCGAACGTGAGTTACTATTTGGTCCACACAACCTATCTCATCCTGTTCATCGCGGTCCTCGCGCGTCAACTCTGCCTTCCGATTCCCGCCGTTCTGTTTCTTCTATCGGGCGGAGCGCTGGCGGGCTCTGGGAAGCTCAGTTATACGGGAATAGTCTTGGTCGCCGTTCTTGGATGCGTGCTGGCTGACCTGGTGTGGTTTGAGGCGGGCCGGCTGCGCGGCAAGCGTGTATTGAGGCTGCTCTGTGCCCTGGCGCCCGATCCGAGCCGATGCATCCGCAATTCGAAAGCCACCTTTGCGAAGAAGGGGGTGCGTGCCCTGATGGTTGCCAAGTTCATTCCCGGATTGGACGGAATCTGTCCTCCGCTGGCTGGGATGACGGGAGCATCGCATGTCGATTTCATCTTCTACGATGCCGTGGGGTCCGCACTCTGGACCGGTGCATACATCACATGCGGGTTTCTCTTTGCAACGGAACTGGACAAGGTAGTCCGATACACATCGGTTTTTGCAAATGTGCTGATCCTTGTGCTGGGAGTCCCGCTACTGATTCTGTTCACGTGGAAGCTGATTCAACTGGCGCGCATGATCAGGGTGATTCTTCCGTTGCAGATCACGCCAGAAGAATTGAAAGCTCGTTTGGATTCGGACGAAGCGATCGGGATTATCGACCTGCTTCGATTCGAGGACGACCCGCATGGGGTGCCTGTCATTCCGGGCGCCGTCCGGCTCGATCCGTTGCAGATTCGGCGCGAGAGACGAATCTCGATGCCGGACAGCCTCGAATTGGTGCTCTATTGCGGATCAAAAAACAGCTTCGTCAGTGCGCGCGCGGCGGCAGCTATGCGAAAGCATGGGATCATCCGCATCCGCGTTCTGACAGGGGGATTGGCTGCTTGGAGAGCGCTGCAATTCCCTACCAGCCTCGAGTCCGTCGATCCCGAAGTTGAAATGACGCGGCTCGGTATTGAGATGTTCCCGCCCTGGACAAAGTCTTAGTTGCCGCGACCGCTCCAACGATGTCAGCGCCATTGAAGGTTGGATTTCCATTGCTGCTCCACGTTAAGGGATCGGAATGTCGCGAGAAATACAGCGCTGGTGACTTTCAGCGAACAGTGGTCAAAGGAGAGATGGGAGCAGGCCGCCGCTACTCCTCCTGATCGGGGAGGTCCTCATCGCTATCCATTGTGCGCTTCTGATCGAAGCTCCAGGCGGCGCGCAACACGGCCGCTCTCAGCGTTTCGCGGGTAAAGGGCTCAGCAACGACGTCGTAGCCTCCCGCGTCCAGGACTTCCGACCACAAGTGAAAATTCGCGGACTGGGCATAGACCAGGATTGCGGGTCTCCGGGTGAGGTGAGCCAGCTCCCCCCAGATCGTCCACCAGTCGATGCCTTCGGGAAGGACCACCGGCAGGAGAGCCACTTCATAAACCTCACCATTCCTGACCAAATATCCAAGTTCCTCGGCGCGGCGGACAAAGACCGGAGACATATATTGCGAACTCAAATGCCGCTGTATCTGCCTCTCAAAACCCGAGGACACGACCGCAAGTATCCTGACATTGTCGCGATTCTCCGCCACGTTGCCTCTCCGACTTCGTTTCAGCGAGAGTGACAGAAGTTTGCTGAAACCGAAGCGTAAGCAACGGTCAGCTAACAGTTGCGACGCGGAAGCGCTGGTTGAACCGGATAAGATAGCGATTGCAAGTATGGAACCGCATCAGCCGGGGGAGGCGCATCCCGGAAATGGCACTCCTGCCTTGACTTCTCACGCTCCAGGTCATGCCCCCGGGTGCGAAAATAGTGTTGTGATTCCGTGGCTGGAGCTGATCGAAGAATGAACAAGGCGAATGGAAGCGACTTTTCGGAGGACTTGATTCGCACGGAGCTTGCGCGCGTACTGGAGAGCCCAATCTTTGCGCAATCCGAAAGGCTGGGCCGATTTCTGCGGTTCGCGGTGGAACACGCGCTCAGCGGTTCGGAAGACGGCCTGAAGGAATATGTCATCGGCACAGAGGTGTATGACCGCAGGCCCCCTTACCATCCCAGCCAGGACTCGATCGTTCGCACCGAGGCCCGCCGTCTGCGGACCAAGCTGAAGGAATACTACGAGTCTGCGGGCAGGGACAACCCAATTTTTATTTATTTTCGACCTGGCAGTTACATTCCCGTGTTCCGGTCGAGGGCCGCCGCCGCCTCCCAGGAAATCGCACCCGGCAGCCCAGAAGAACAGGTTTTCATCGAAGGGGCGGGGATGCCCGTGGCGGTCATTCCCTTTCTCGATGCATCGGGACAGCCGCTTTCCTCTGAATTCGCCCGCGGTGTTACAGATGAGCTGGTTCACGAACTCATGCAGTGTGAAGGGTTTCGCGTTGTCGCGACAAGCTCGATTGCGCAAATGGGTTCACAGGCCCAGGATATTTCATCCTTGGCTCAAAGACTCGGCGTTCGAATCATCTTCGAGGGCTCCGTTCGCCTTGAGGGAGCGCGGGTCCGCGTTACTTCGAGAATGGTGAGTGCGGATGGTTTTCAACTCTGGTCGCAGCGCTTCGATGCCGAGGCCGTGCCTTCGAGCTTCTTCGACGTACAGGAACAATTTGCTTCCGCGCTCGTGAACCGCGTGCGTCCTCGGCAATCCATTATTCGACATGGGGAGGCATCGGTCGGATCTGTCGTGCTGTCGCTCTATCCTTCCCTGTTGAAGGCCGAGATGTGGCTCGAGGAAGGGAATGAGTCCGACGTTCAGTGCGCCCTTGCGAAATTTCGCGAAATCTCGCAAGCAGTAAAAATCTATGCGCGTCCTCTCTATGGCATCGCGCACTGTTATTGTTGGATGACTCTTTGCGGCGCACCGCCTTCTGCCAACATGCTCTCTCTCGCCAGAAACGCCTCGGAGCAGGCAGTGGAACTCGATCCGGAATCAAGCGAAGCCCTCGCGATAAAAGGCAGCGTCCTGGCTCTTGCATGGGATTGGACTGGAGCGGAGGAGGCTTTCCGGCAGGCTGTGAAACTGGGCTTTTCTGCCGCCAGCGCTCGCCAGTTCGCCACGTTTCTGACTCTCCTGGGGCGCTTCGATGACGCCTGGCCTTACCTTGATAAAGCGCAGTTGACTGATCCATTTTCTTATTTGCAGAAAGTGGCATGCGCGAAGTTCTTCTATATGAGCGGCCGCCATCAAGAGGCTCTCGAAGTATTCGCGGAGCCGCTCAAGTATGGACCTTTGCCTCTCGAAGTCCAGCTGTACATTGCTTTGATCCATGCGAATCTGGGAGAGATCGACGAAGCGCGAAGGCTCGCGCAACTGATTCTTCGCAATGGGGGCTCTCAAATGCCGCTGAGAGCAGGGGCGACCGGAATTCTCGCCCGATGCGGCGACGATGCAGCGTCAATGGCGCACGAACACAAGCTCCTGTCCTTTGACGCGCCCCTGAGCCGATACAGGCAGGCATTGCTCTCGATCGCCCTCGGCGATTTGGAAGGTGCACTGTCATTGTTATCTTCCTCTCTTGAGGACAAGGAGGCCGAGCTTCCGTGGCTCGCCGTCGATCCTAGATTCGATCCTATCCGGCTCGATGCCAGGTTCGCAGAAATCGTCAGCAAGGTGAAGTCGTAAATCCTCTCTCCAGCCATCGAGCGCTCCCTCCTCACAGTTAGCTAGCCTCTCCTCACTTAATTCTCCGCCCGCCTTCCCGATAGCATCGATAAAAGTGAAGCCTTCCAGAGTGTCTGCGCCCCCATGCCGATGGCGGTGTGAGGATGGCTTTCCGGCTCGTAGTGGATCGCGCCAGCGCGAGCCAAATGCCGTTCCGGCGTGATTCTCAACCTGTTTGTGATGAAAATGCGGTGGGGCGATCTTTCGGTTTAGCCCATCCGAGCGCATGAAAGGTGTATCTGTTGATCAAACTGATCGAATTTGTTGGGAAGGTCAGCCAGTTTGGATTCCGGGTGGTTTTCGATCTTTTTCACCCGCCGTTTGAGGCCGGCCAAATCTTGCGCCAGCTTGCTGAGGTCGGCGCAAAATCTCTCCCGCTGGTGCTCGCGTCCGGATTTGCTCTGGGAACCGTGATGACTTTTCACACCCGCAGCACCATGGTCATGTTTGGGGCTGGAGCGATGATCCCCACCGTTCAGGCAATCGCGTTTTTCATCGAGATCGGTCCATTGGTCGCGGCACTGCTGCTTGCCGGCCGCGTCGGCTCGGGAATTGGCGCGGTGCTCGCCAACATGCGGGCTACGGAACAGATCGATGGAATCGAGTCGCTCTCCATCGACTCCTTCAAATTCCTCGTCGTTCCGCGTGTCGTCGCGTGCGTCATTGCACTGCCGATCCTCACGGTGTTCATGGATTTCTCCGGTCTCCTCGGCGGATTTTTCTCCGAGTACGCCGCGTCCAGAATTTCACCTCACCTCTATCTCGTGCGCGCATTCGCTGAAATGGCCTGGTCCAACTTCATCCCTCCCACGCTCAAGACCGCCGTCTTCGGCTTCATCATCGGAACTGTTTCGGCCTTCTTCGGCTACACCACCAATAAGGGCGCCAAAGGCGTTGGCGAAGCCGCGACCAACAGCGTGGTGGTATCTTCCCTGCTGATTATCCTGGCCGACGTCGTGCTGATCAAATTCATCTTCTTCGTCTTCCCGGAGAACGCCCTATGAGCGCTGAAGCCAGGGCGGCGGTGGTCTTCGATCATGTGTCGAAATCGTTCGGCCCGAACCCCACCTCATCCTACATATGGCGGAAGATTCTTCCGATGGTCGCGCCGGTGGCGCATTGCATCGCCCCCGATCTCATCGGGTTTGGGCAATCGGGAAAACCCGACATCGAGTACCGGTTCTCCGATCACGTGCGGTATCTCGATGCGTTCCTCGAACAGTCAGGAATCATCTCAGCATTCGTGATCGCGCAAGACTGGGGATCTGGACTGGCATTCGATCTAGCAGCTCGCCGGCCCGATTTCATTCGCGGACTAGCTTTCATGGAGTTCATCCGGCCGATGCCTACCTGGAATGACTTTCATCCAGATCAGATTGAAACCTTCCAGAAATTCAGGACTCCCGGTGTCGGCGAGGAGATGATCCTTGAAGGCAATGCATTTGTCGAAGGAGTGCTTCCCGCGGCAACCGTTCGGAAGCTGACGGAAGAGGAGATGTGTGTTTACAGAGCACCTTTTCCGACTCCTCAATCGCGAATAGGCGTGCCTCTTGATGCCTACATGGCCCTGGTTTTCCGGGAATCAAAGGGAGCTATGGCCTCGAACCCATAGGTGAGTTTACCTATTCCTCAAGGTCACCAAGACGATCTTGGACGATGGTTGTCAGACCTCTGGGGATTCCAAGGAGAATTCATCTGGGTTTTCATCGTCATCAATCTCTCCCGACGCCAACATCCGGACGGCTTTGTGTGTCAGGGTCTTTCGGCTCTTTGCGCCGAGAGTGGTCAGTTTGGACGAGGTATTCGTAATTTGTTTCTCTACACGTCGGACGCTGTTGTCGTATGCGTCAGTCGCTGATTTCAGTGCTATACCGAGCTTTGCAAAGTCTTCGAGAAACCTTGTAATCTCAGTATTCAGCTTCGCACCCTCATCGGCGATCTGCTGGGCATTGACCGCGATTTTTTGTTCATTCCAACCATAACGAATGACCTTGAGTAGACCGATGAGCGTGCCAGGCGTGGTGATCAACACCTTTTTGCACAACGCATCCTCAATAATCGAAGGCTCCTTATCGAGAGCCATTGCTAGAAAGGACTCGTTCGGCAGAAACATCACGACAAAATCTGGACTATTCGCCACCTTTTGCATGTAATCGCTCCTCACAAGCCCAGCAATGTGATTGCGTACGGTTTTTCCGTGGCGGACAAGGGCAACGGTTCGCTGTTCGTCCGTGGATGCCTCAATATATTCGAGGAATGCGTCCATTGGAGTTTTTGAATCGACAGCAATGCTTCGCCCTCCGGGCATGCGGACGATCATGTCCGGACGGATACGATCATCGTCAATGCTGACGGAAGACACCTGGAACTCCACGTCGCAGTGCTCTTCCATACCTGCCAGATCAATACAGTTCTTGAGCTGAACCTCACCCCAGCGACCACGCACGTTTGGCTTCTTGAGAGCATCCTTAAGTCCACTTGTTTGGCGGGCTACCTCAGCCGCTTGCAGGACAGACTGCTTCAGTTGTTCTTCGATCGTGCCGAAAGCCTTCTCGCGTTTTGACTCCATCTCCTTCGCTACATCGCCAACGGCCTTGATTCCGTCCTGGATAGGTTTTACCAGCTGCTTGATTTCGTCCTGACGCTTTTCAAGATCCTTGTCAGCTTCCTGGTGCTGAAGTGCCAAGACCTTCTTCGCAGTGTTGAGAAACGCCTCGCTATTATCTTTTAAGGCGTTGGCGGACAGCTCCGCGAATTGCGCTTTGAGAGCCTCTCTAAGGCTGGCCAATTGAGCGCGCTCCTCCGCGAGATTCTTTTCGCGCTCTTCGATGCTCGCCCTCATTGACGCGACTTCCTTCTCAAGGTCCGAAATCGACTCTGCGTCTGCCGTTGTCTTATCCTTGAGTTGCTTCAGTTGCTCCTTCAGTTCCGAATCTCGTCTCTGATTCAGAGCACGTTCGTTGCCCAAGCCTTTCTCGCGTTCTTCAATAGTTGCCGACAGAGATGAACACTGTTTTTCGAGGTCCTTAATGACTTCACTATTAGCGACGGCCTGTGCAGTTAAATCCGCAACGCGAGCCGCCTCAGCGCGCACTCCGGCAAGCTCAAGAGCTAAGCGTTGCCGGGCCGCTTCGATCTCTTCAGCCCTTTGACGCTCCGCTATAAAATCGGTCCCTGCCTTCGTCAGCCGCGACTTCATGAGCAGGAGCACAATGCAGGCCCCGACAACGAAGCCACCAATTGCCCAAAGAATGTTCATAATCGCAGTTGTATAACGTTTGGTGTTTTTCGTCTATCGTCGAAGTTTGAGTTACCTTTCAAGCGAGATTTGCAACGCATGGCTCTAATGATGAGTTTTGGCGGTGCCAAACCTTCTCCTAGGCCAAGGCATCGCTTCCTAGGCGTTAGAGGTTGATTGGTTCATTACATCCCGACATATGGTACAGACGCCAAATGATGCTGGATGACCGTCACGGCCATAATGTCGAAGATGCCGCCGATGTCGGTGTACTTTGGGTCAGCAAGCTCTTCGTAGCGCCTGCGTTCGTCGTAGGTGGCCTGGATCTCCTCGTTGACCTGCCCGCGATACGGGCCTTCCAAGTAGAGTCGATCTTCGCGATGAGCTTTGACAGTGGTGCGGATCACCGGATCGGCCACCTTCTCTTCAGTTACCTGCCTGATATAGAGGGCTTCCTCGTCGGTGATGTCGAACTTGGCCCTAATCTCCGTGATCATGTCCTGCACAGATACCTTAGCCGGAGGCGGACCAGCGCCTTTCTTTCCCTTCCGAGACTGGAGTTTCACGGGGCCTCCGGTCATAATCACTCCCTGATACTCCACTGCCGCCTTCATGACTTCCGTTGCGCGAATCTGTTTCATCAAGTCTGAAACACTGCCGGCCTTGATGAGCTGCGGGCCGACGTATTCGGCGAACGCCGCGAATTCCTGGATCTCCGGCGGGTAGGTGAAGAAGCAGGTGAGAAAGTGAAAACTTTTAACGAACCGTGCCATCAGATAGACGAATGCTTTGCGGTCTTCCGGATCGGTTATCTTCTCCTGAAAGCGGGTCCGCAAAACATTCACCTGATATTGCACCTGCGCATCTGTCCCTGTCTTGATCTGCATGAGCAGATAGGCAGCATCTTCTTGCGCGAAGACACCAGCGGCCAGAATTTCTGCGTGTAGCTTCGGGCAGAGGTCATTGTCCGGTTCGTCCGGCTCGAAAGGCGTTCCTTTCCGATATTTCGCGAAGGCTTTGAGGATTTGCTTGGCGTTGTTGGTGAAATCAACGACGACTACATCCTTTTTGTCGTCGTGACAGCGATTCAGGCGCGAAACCGTCTGGACGGCATTGCGGTCTACGACCGGCTTGTCGAGAAACATGCCCGCGAGCAGCGGCTGGTCGAAGCCGGTCTGGAATTTGTTCGCCACAACCATAATCCGGTAGTCGTCGCCCTCGAATCGCTCCTCGATAAGTTCGCCTGGTTGCAACTCGTTTACGGCGTATTCACTGATGGCCTCGTTAGTCTCCGGGTGGACGAAATCCGAGAAGGCGTATAGCACTTTGTAGTCGGCACTGCGCGTCTTGAGTTTTTCTTTGATAATGTTGAAATACCGCAGCCCAGCTACGCGCGAGGAGGTGACGATCATCGCCTTGGCGCGCCCGCCGACGAGAGGTTTCACATCCTTCTCGAAGATGCGGAGCATCACCTCGGACTTGTATTGGATCAGACCGTCGTCCTGGAAGGCGACGTTCTGGAGCGCCTTGGAGACGACACCTTTTGGGTAAAATTTCTCCTCGTCGGGTTTCGGGACGATGGGGCAATGCAGATTGTAAAGTGTCTTGTAGGAAATGATGCTTGCCGCTACGTCGACAATGTAGCCCTCGGCAATGGCCTCCGCCTCGGTGTAAGAGTCGAATGGCTTTCCGAACATTGAGACAGTACCTGGAGACGGCGTAGCCGTGAAGGCGACGAACAACTGATTGAGATCATGCTCGCGGATGACCTTGGCAATCTGCTCTTCAATATCCTCTTCCGGGGCTTCGTCGTCAGGCTCGCCCTCCTTACGGAATGGTAGGCGGATCGCTGCGCCCATATGGCCTTCCTGTGAGCGGTGGGCTTCATCGATAAGAAACGCCACCCGTAGTTTCTTCAACTCAGGGTTCTTTTGCATCTCTTCCAGTACCCACGCGAACTTCTGCTGCGTAGTGACAATGATGGATTTCCGCTCCCTAAGGAAACGAGGTAAGTCGTCGGCCTTTTTTGCGATGCCAATCACGTCCTTGAGATGAGTGAATTTCTCGATGTCCTCCCGAATGTTGGTGTCGAGCGATTTGCGGTCCGTGAGAATAAACGTTATGTCCACCAGCTTCTCGCTAGTGCCTGGCTTGTAAAGGCTGTGCAACCTGTCAGCCAACCAGCAGATTGAAAGGGTCTTGCCACTGCCAGCGGAATGGTCTGCCAAGTACTTTTTGCCGATGTCGCCCTGAGCTGCGAAGTGGGCCGTGATGTCCTCCGCCACGCGTCGCACTAGGCGGCTTTGGTGATAGCGCGGGAAGATTGTAGAGGCCGGGCGCTGCGGCTTGTCAGCTTCGGCATCCCGCTCGGGCACGCGGACGAGGAAGAACGACAATGCCTCCAGCAACTGATCCTGCGATAGCACCTCTCGATAAAGGAACTCGACCGGATACTCTTCAGCATTTGTGGGCTTATTCGTTAGACCCATGTTGTGCCAGCGGAAGCCTGCGCTTCTGCTGCTGCAACGCGCGCATGAAAAAAAGCAGCCAGGGCTGCCAGTTCGGCGCAGCGGTTCGGATGGTGGTCTGTGTCTGGCGCAAGGCCAGGTAATAATCTTCCTTGCTGTTCTCGACAACGCTCTCCAGCGATGAATACGGCACATAGGCATAGCCCGCCTGCAACAGGAGCAGCGTGGTCAGAATGCGGCTCAGCCGTCCGTTGCCGTCCTGGAAGGGATGAATGGCGAGGAAGACAACAATGAATATGGCGACAATCAACAGAGGATGCAGGCTGCGCAGCTCGCGCGCCTGATTCAGCCAGGCGACCAGCTCCGTCATTTGCTTCGGCGTATCGAATGGCGTCGCGGTCTCGAAGACGACGCCAGCCGCTTCAGCTTCGTGTTCTCCTGCTCCAGCTCCTTCAGCCGCCGTGCCTGGTCCACCTGCAGCCCGCCGTACTCTTTGCGCCAGCGGTAGTACGTCTGCTCCGTGATCTCAGCCTCTTTACAGGCCACCGCGGTTGTCTTCCCGTTCGCTACGGCCACTTCGATCTGCCGCAGCAGGTTCACCACCTGCTCAGCTGTGTCCTTCTTCCCTCGTGCCATCTTCCGCTCCTTTAAGACCAGTTTCTATCATCACAACTGGTACAAAATTGCCAGGGCACTCCAGCGTCAGCTCGTGAGTGGTGTGGTGCGGCGGCACCTGGACAGGAAAGAAACATTCGCGTATCTCTCCGAGTGGCTGAACGGCAACGTGGCAGTGGATGAGAGAGGGAAGTCAGGGAAATGGCCGAGTCCGATCTGCTCAGCCTGCATGGGGGGAAATTTCTCGCGGCTTGGGGTTCGACCGGGTGAATTCGCGGCCTGGCAGGTCGATTGGGAAAACAAGGAGTTGACATTCCCTGCTCCCGAGGAGTGGTATGACGGTGCGCGGGATGTTGTCGTGTTCTGGGGTCTCGACTGGGATCAGTGCATAGGACGTGCCATCAGCGAAGAGGCGCTGGACGATCGTTTTCACGGGGACAACCGGAACAAGCTCGAAGTATTTCGCGAAAATCGCGCGGTCATTGAAGAGATCGCACGACGCAAATATCTCTCTCGCCATCCCGAACCGGACGGAAACGTCCTGATACGCACGGCGGATATTTCTCGTTGATGCATTCGCTGTCAATGGCGATGACGTTCACGATGAAGGGTCCCTGCAGCATAAACAGGCCGAAGAATTGCCGCTACGAGAACCGTGCCGCCCGCGCAGCGCGCCCGTCGGGTCTGGCAGCCTCATTCCACCGCACAATTAACTGATCGCGAGTCTCCGTCATCCATGGGAGCGGCTCCCGCGGGGATGCCTGAATAGGCTGGTGCGTCCTCGAGCCTGCCGGCTGGAACGCTAGGATCACTCGTCGCGGCTGATCCGTCTTTACTCATCGCACTTTTAGTTCTGCCCTTCCGCGCCCCACGGTAGCTACCGTTACGTGTGTCCTGTTCGAAAATTGTCCAGTTCTTTCAAAGAGATACGGCTTAGTTAGGAACCGTCTCTAACCTTGCCAAAGCCTCTTTCTGCAGCCATATAGTCATTGGCGGAATTAAAAGCAGCGTTCACAAGCTGCCAAAAAAAAGCATACATCGGCGAGGCAGCACAAACATGGATTCCGAAAGCAGATCCAGCGGCCAGGCGCTCAGCACCAGCCAGATGGGAACGATCCCAGTCTCCGGCAACAATCCCACGGGGCTGGCCCTCATTGCCTCCGGCGTTCAGGGCAAAACTGGCCGCGCCGCCTCCGTCGGATACCTGCCGGGGTTCCGAGAAAGGTACCGTATCGCCGAAATTGCTCAGGAGATGTCAGTAAAAAACACGAAATTGCCGGGCGAAACCGAATCAGCGCTTTGGTTCGATTCGACAACAGGGTGGCGATTCACAAATCCGCTCTCTATCAACGATTGCTGCACTTTGTAAGAACCTACGGAGGTCAAGATGACGCAAGCGAAGAAGTTGGCTCAAGCACTTGAATTTGAGTTTTGATGTTCATTACGCTATGTCTGCGCGAGTGTGTTGTGCTTCGCACAAAGCGATCGCGGCAGTCGTATCAGGAATTGTCACCGATCCATCAGGCTCCGGGATATCGGGGGCCAAGGTAACCATTACCAATACCGCGATGGGCACGCAGAACTCTACTGTCACGACTGGCTCGGGAAACTATACGATCCCGGAGTTAGCCGCGGGCAAATATTCCGTGACGGTAGTTGCGCCGGGGTTTGGCGAGCTGATCCGCAACGGAATCACGGTTTTGGTTGGACAGACAGCCGATGATCGACCTGAAGCTGGAGCGTTGGGCAAGTCACGTCGACGGTTACGGTGACAGAGGATGCTCCTCTGCTCCAGACCGATAGCGCACAGAACAACGTCCAGGTCACCACGAGGGACCTGAATGAGCTTCCGATCAACATTACCGGCATCGGAGCTGTGCGCGACCCGATGGGTTTTGCCGCTTTGGTGCCGGGAACCATCGCGGGCGGCTGGAACGATATCCACATCAGCGGCTCGCCTGCAACGACGTACCGCGTCTTCATGGACGGCCTGGACGACACCTCGGCGGTCAAGGGCGCCATCTCCGATGAGCAGCAGCCCTCGGTCGAATCGCTCGGCTCGGAATCCGTGATGATCAACGACTATTCCGCCAAATATGGTGAGTCCGGCGGCGGAATCTTCAACTACACCTCGAAATCCGGCACCAACAGGCTGCACGGGACGGCTCTTCACCTACCTTGAGAATGAAGATCTGGACGCCGGACAGCCCTTCAACTACACCTCGAGCGGCCAGAAGTATAACCCGGTGCAGCGGCAGCTTGATTTTGGCGGCTCTTTCGGTGGACCGGTGGTCATTCCTCACCTTTACAACGGCCGCAACAAAACCTTCTTCTTCTTCGCGTACGAGGAGTACCACAACACGCAAACCCTCAACGACGGAACCATTACGGTTCCCACGACTGCCTATCGCAATGGCGATCTGAGCTCTCTCTTGCTTGGTCCCATTGTGGATTCCAATGGAGCGCCGGTTCTGGATTGCCTGGGCCGGCCGATGATCAATGGCGCAGTGTACAACCCGGCGACGACCAGAACCGCAACCTGCACGGATGGTCTCGACCGCAGTGGTTCGCGATCCGTTCCCGAACAACTTTATCGGCGCGCCCAGCACATGGGATCCGGTGGCGCAGAAGGTTCTTGCCTACATGCCTGCTCCATCCGGGGCCACTGCCGACGCAGCTGACCAACAACTACCCCAATCTGCAGCCGAACAACAAGTACCAGTACCTGACGAGCATCAAAATCGATCACTCGATCGGTGAGAAGTGGCACTTCTCGGGTTACTACATTGCCGAGTATTCCAACAAAGACAATGCGGATGACGGCATTAACACCGAGGGAGGCTCGACCCGCTGGAACCAGACCCCCGCCCCGCAGTTGTATCTCAATGCGGACTATACGGCCACGCCGAATCTGGTGCTTCACGCCGGACTCGACTTTACGCGCCACGACGCCCTGCAGGACTCGAGCGGTGCAGAACTTCAAGGCGTCGACTCTTGGGTTGAACACGGCGGCAAATATGCCTGGCGGCGCTGCGAACACCTTCCCGATCTTCTCCGGACTCACCATCAACCGTCAGAGCGTTCCGCAACTGGGAATAAACAACGCTCCGTTTATTGACGACAACTGGTATACCAACGAATCCGCGATCTGGACTCACGGCGTCCACACCTTCGAATTTGGCGGCGATTTCCGTCATCAACTGTTTGGCACGCACAACGACCTGTCGGCCGGATCTTACGGTTTCAGCTCGCGATCAGACATCTCTGCCGTCCGCCCAGGGCCAAAATCTTTATGGAGCCAGCCTCGGCGACGGTTTCGCCAGCTTCGTTCTTGGCCAATTGGATGGCGCAAGCATCGGGAACGATAACATTCAATGGTTTCACCGCATGGAGGGCGGATTTTACGCGCTGGACACCTGGAAGCTCACGCGCAAACTCACGCTGAACTACGGACTGCGCTGGGATCTCGAACAGATGCAGCACGAACAGCATGAGCGGGAAACCCAATTTAGTCCCACTGTCGTGAATCCGTCGGCTGGCGGCCTGTTGGGTGGAACCGAATACGAGGGGTATGGAACCGGGCGTTGCAACTGCATCTTCGAGAAGTTCTATCCCTGGATGATTCAGCCTCGTCTCGGCGTCAGTTATCAACTGGATCCAAAGACCGTGATCCATGCGGCGACCGGACTCTACTCCGGCCCGCAGCTCTTCATGAATGAAGAAATCTATAGCAACCAGGGATTTGGCTTTAACCAGGTGTTTCTGACCAGTCCTTCGTATGGCATTCCCGCCGGTCAGCTTTCCAACGGCATACCGTACTCTCCGGCTGCTCTCACAGCCACCGACTTCGACCCGGGCGCCTACCCGAACATCGGTCAAACCAACTCGCCCCCGCCGTTCATTGTTCCCAACAATGGTCGTCCGCCGCGTTTCGTGCAATCAACCGTCAGCATTGAGCGCGAGATCGCAAACAATCTGTCGATCAAGAGTCTCCTACCTCAGCAACCGTGGTGTTTGGCTCAATTCCGACGGCCTGACGAATACGACAAACGAACTCACTCCAGCGATCCTCTCACAGAAATATGGATTGAACGTTACCAACCCGAACGACTTCAACCTGCTGACGCAGCCGATCTCTTCTCCCTGCCGTGGCGGCAAGAGGCTTCACCGCTCCGTACTCCACCTTCCCGTCCGGAGCCACCCTGGCTCAGGCATTGCGGCCATTCCCGCAATTCGGCAGCATTGGCGACTACTACGAGCACAATGGCAATTGGTGGTACGACGCGCTTCAAATCCAGGTCACCAAGCGGCTCAGCAACGGACTGTCGGGCGGCGTCGGTTACTCGTGGTCGAAGAATCTGGGAACAATCACCAGCACCGGAACTTACACCACGGCGATGCCGGTACAGGATCCCAGCGCCCGCCCAAGAACGCGAAATCCTATGTGGCCATCGACCAGCCGCAGATGCTCAACTTCTACTTCAACTACGAGGTGCCGCGATTCAGCTTCTCGCAGAACGGGTGGAGGCGCGCCCTGCTTGCGGGCTGGACCGCCGACGGCATCTTCCACTACCAGAGCGGTTTTCCGATACAAACACCGAATTCGACGAGCACTCTGACTTCGGTGACTTTTGCCAATGGAGTTTGGGCGAATCGCGTTCCGGGCCAGAAGCTCTTCCTGCACAGCCTCAACAGCCACCACGTCAACCCCCGCACCACGTTCTTTCTCAACCCCGCTGCGTGGTCAAACCCGGCCCCCGGGACCTACGCCACCTCCAAGCCGTTCTATGGCAGATTATCGTGGCCCGAGATACCCCAACGAGCAGTTGGGCTTCGGCAAGGTCATCCCGCTCAAGGAGGGCTTGACGTTCTCGCTCCGCGCGGATTTCTTCAACGTCTTTAACCGCTGGGCATATCCCGGCCTGAACAACACGTCCAATCCCGTTCCAGACTCCGCAGTACGCGAGCGACGGAAGCATTTCCAACGGTTTCGGCTTCTTCGGAGACGGCATCTCCGGCGCTGGCGGAAACTATCGCTCCGAGAAGTGGCGAGTTTGTCGCAAGAATCCAGTTCTAAGCGCGCAATTCAACTGAAACTCCAACCAACAGGCCAGATGAATTCATCTGGCCTGTTAACTTGCACGAGAATATTTTTAAGGACAGCACGCAGTATCATCTGCAGCAGGAAATGGATGGTTATCATGCAGTCTCGGACTCTCAGGCATTCCAAAGTCTCACGTTGGAATAGCCGGAGCCGGAATGACTTGTGCGGGAGACGGAAGTTGGCCATTACGCGACGTGACTTTGTGACCGGCCTGGCTGCGCTAAGCGCAGGAACTTTGAACTCCCGAGCGTTGCCGATATTGCACGATTCCTCCCACGGATGCCAGGGACCGATTCCGAGAAGCTTCCTGAGCAATACTTCGAGACCTGGACAGCCGCAGAAAACCGGAATCACCTGGAAGCACGATAATGCGCGCTCGCCCCTCCGCTACTTGCCCGAATCCATGGGCCCGGGAGTGGCGATATTCGACTACGACAACGACGGCTGGATGGATCTGTATTTTGTAAATAGCGGCCCGGCGGATTTCTTTCAGCCCGCAAAGCCGCTGCGCAATGCTTTGTACCGCAACAACCGTGACGGCACCTTTACCGATGTGACGGAAAAGGCAGGCGTGGCGGGAAGAGATTTCGGCATTGGAGTTGCAGCTCGCCGACTACGATGGAGACGGGTGGACCGATCTTCTGGTGACGACCTATGGACGATTGATTCTCTATCGCAACAACCATGACGGAACCTTCACCGATGTGACCAAAGCCGCGGGCCTGGACGAGCCGGGCCTCTTCACCAGCGCCGTCTGGTTTGATTCCGACAACAACGGCCTGCTCGATCTGTTTGTCTGTCACTTCGTAAAGTACGACAAGTCGCTGGAACGCGATTGCAGCGTAAACGGGGTTCGCCACTATTGCTATCCCAAGACCTACGAACCATGGCCGAGCCGTCTCTATAAGAACAACGGCGACGGAACCTTCACCGACATAAGCGCCTCTTCCGGAATCGGAAAGTATATCGGGGAAGGCCTTTGGCGTCGTCGCGACTGACATCAACAACGATGGCCTGCTCGACCTGTTCGTCGCGAATGATTCCGTTCCCGACTTCCTGTATCTGAACAAGGGAGGCGGCAAGTTTGAAGAAATTGGTCTCCAGGCGGGAGTAGCGTATAGCGCGGATGGTGCTGCGCGCTCAGGCATGGGCGTAGATGCGATCGATTTTGATGGCGATGGCTGGCAGGATCTTCTTGTCGCGAACATCAGCCGTGAACGCGATTCTCTCTACCGCAATGTCAGACACAATACATTTGTGGATGTAGCCGGCCCAACAGGAATCGCCAGGGCGACTGTGACGGATACCGGCTGGGGCTGCCGCTTTGTCGATTTCGATCTGGACGGAAGACCGGATTTGATTTTGGTCAATGGGCATCCGGACGATCTCATCGAATCGGTCAACAGCAGCTTGCAGTATCGAGAGCCCCTTTTGCTCTTTCACAATAATGGCAACGGGTTTGATAATGTCAGTGCTGCGGGTGGTCCGGCCTTCAGAGAGTCGTATGCAGCCAGGGGGCTTGCGGTGGGAGATCTCGATAATGACGGGCGGGTCGATGTGGTTGTCGGCATCAATGGCGGGGCTCCTCTGATCCTTCACAATATCGTCAGCAATACAAATCATTGGATCGGCCTCAATCTGACCGGACTTGCAGTTGGCAGCAGGATCACCTGGTCGGTCAACGGAGCTGAGCACAATATCTTCAAGCGCGGCGGGGGAAGCTATCTCTCTTCCTGTGATCCGCGCGATGTGCTGGGCCTGGGGCCGGCGGAATATGCCGACTGGATTCAGGTTCAATGGCCCGCGGCCATCGGCCGCACAGACCGCTTCGAACACGTGCGCGCCGGCAGGTATTACTCCTTGTCGCCCGGGGGTAAGCTTCTATGATTTTGCTTCTCGCCCTCCAGCTCGCAGTCGGCGCAGCGCAACACTACGAAAACGCCAAACAGGATTTTGCCCAGCGGAAATTTTCCGCGTCTGTGAGCGAAGTCGATGCAGCTCTGCATGAGAGCCCATACATGGTTCCGGCCCTGGTCCTCAAAGCCCGGCTGGCCACCTTTGCGCATCGTCCGGATGTTGCCAAGAGCTGTCTTATCACGGCCATTACTGCCGATCCGACATCCGAAGAGGCGCAGTTCTTTCTCGGCGTGTTTTACTACATGCAAAACGATTTCAAATTGGCGATCCCGCCGCTTCAGACAGCCCAAACGCTCTCTCCTAAAAATCCACTGCCCGTGTTCTATCTTGCGATGACCCATGAAGCTCTGGGACACGACACCAAAGCGTTGCAGCTCTACCAGCAGGCGGAGAATCTCTCACCGCAGAAATCGCCGCAAAGCGCCTCGATTCTCGTAACATACGGCAGGTTTCTGCTTGCACTGGGCCGGAGCCAGGACAGTATCGAAAAAGATCGACGGGCCGTTGAGGCAGACCCCGGCTCCCGCGATGCGCACTATGAATTGGCGAAGGGATTGGACCGTGAAGGAGATTCCAAGAATGCCGCAGTCGAAGGAGAACGAGCCCTGACTCTGCCGGAGCTTGGCACCAGCGATGCCCAGATTCATTTTCTCCTGGCAAATGTCTATCGGAAGTTGAATCAACCTGATTTGGCAAAGGCCCATCTGGAGAAATTCCAGGCTGCTCCCCAGACAACTCGCAGGTGAGTCGCTGGCTCGTCAAAGTGCGCCGGGAAGTGTGGCGAAATTGAGTCGTTTTTCCCGCGTGAAGCGGGCCTGCCTCACGCCACGCCATTTCCACCGCCGTCGTCTCCATCCCACACCGTAACGACACCACGATAGGATGTTGAAGGCGATTCCCGCAGGAGAAAACGAAGAATGGATGTTCGCGAGCGGCTGAAAGAAGGAATCCGGCGCTTCCGCACCGAAGTTTATCCGGAGCGGAGAGAAGCCTATACGAAAGCCGAAGCCGAGCCGCAGAAGCCGCACACGCTGATCGTGGCCTGCGCCGATTCGCGCATCGATCCGGGAATGATCACGCAGTCCGACCCCGGCGATCTCTTCGTGACGCGCAACATCGGCAACATGGTGCCGACCTATGGCGAGATGATGGGCGGCGTCTCGGCCGTGCTCGAATACGCGGTCTCCGCGCTCAAGGTGCAGCATGTCGTCATCTGCGGCCACACCGACTGTGGCGCAATGAAGGCGCTCATGAATCCCGGCCAGCTGGAGCGGATGCCCACGGTCCGCCGCTGGCTGCGCAATGCCGAAGCAGCATTGAGCGTCGCCCGCGAGCTCGACGGCGGAGACGACTTCCTGATGAATCTGACCAAGCAGAACGTGCTGATGCAGATGACCCACGCCAGGACCCATCCCTCCGTAGCCGGAGCCGTCGCCCGCGACGAACTGGTGATTTCAGGCTGGGTCTACGAGATCGGCTCCGGCAACGTCCTGATCTACGATGAAGCCAGGCAAACCTTCGAACCCGTCGTCACCGAGTGACGCCGGGCGCCCCACATCTAGAATTCGACATGTGGGATTCGACGGACTCGGCGCGAAGCGCGTGTGCCTGGACGACCAGTCCCCGGGTGCCCCACATCTCGCATTTGAGATGTGGGATTCTACTGAACTCAGGGTGAAGAGACCATCTCGAAAACAGCCTACGTCAACGCCGCTTAAGCGCCTCCAGTTCATCCAGGGTGCGCGGCCAGTCCGCGCCCAGCAATCGTGAGAGGCTGCGGTCCGCAAGCACCTTGCCTCCGGTCTGGCATCGCGCACAGTAGTCAGTCTCATTGTCCGCGTAGCGGATTCGCTGAATCTTTTCGCCGCATCGTGGACAAGGCTCGCCGAAGCGTCCATGAACCGCCATGTCCTTGCGAAACGCGGTCACCTTCTCCGGAAACCCAGCCTCGGCTTCCCCGCGCAGACGATCGATCCAGAGGGTAAGCGTCTCTCGCGTCGCGTCGTAGAGCCTCAGCATTTCCTCGGGCTTAAGTTTGTGGGTAAGCGTAATTGGCGAGAGCTGCGCGGCGTGCAGTATCTCATCGGAATACGCATTGCCGATGCCGCTCAGCACACGCGGATCGGTGAGTGCCCGCTTGAGGGTCCGATTCTCTGCCGTGAGCGCTTCGCGAAATTCATCGAGATCGCTCGCAAAGACATCGATGCCGCCGGGATCGACCGAGCGCAGAGCCTCCTCGCCGCTGAACACATGCAGAGACGCGCGGCGTTTGCTACCCGCCTCGGTGAGCACCAGGGACCCATTCGGAAAATCGAACGCCGCCAGGCTCTGCCGCCCCGCCAGCCTGGCCTCGGGCGCTCGCCAGTGCAGCCGTCCGGCGATCATGAGGTGAAGCACCAGCCACAGGTCGCCGTCGACGCCAACGGCGATGCGCTTTCCGATGCGCCGCAGCTCACGCACCGTGCGGCCTTCCACGCTCTCCAGAGGAGGTTGTGCAGTGCGCAGCAGAAAGGCGCTCGCCAGCCGCACGCGCACCAGCGGCTGGCCGACGATGCGCGTCTCCAGCGCACCAATGTAGGCAGCAATATCCGGCAGCTCCGGCATGCCTGCCAGCTTATAAGAGCGCCCCTGCGCAGGCTAGAGTGATTTCCCTTCAGTTCAGGGCGAACAGATGGCCGTCATTCTGACGACCGCAGGGAGGAAAAACTCAGCGGTCTCCATTCCCCGGCAGGATTCACCCGTCAGGAGAAAATCTCGCTGCAAACCGCGCTTCTACTCCACGCCGCCGCAGATCGCGCAGATGCTCTCGCCGAATCGCGAAGCCTTCTCCGGGCCGATGCCATCCACGCGCAGCAGGTCCTCCATCGTGCGAGGCCGTTCGAGCACGATGCCGCGCAATGTCTTATCCCCAAAAACGCGGAACGCCGGAAAGCCGCTCTTCTTGGCCTCTTCCAGCCGCCACGCGCGCAGCTTCTTCTCGAGCTCAGCCTCTTCCGGCGAATAAACAACCTCGACAGACGGAAGCAGGTTCTTCTGCCGCGCAGCCGCTCCGGAAGACCTCACCTTCCCCCGGACACGCGCCTTCTCCACACTTTCTGAACGAGCATCCGGCAGGAACATGCGCAGCTGAGTCGTGCGATCGATCTCCTCGCCGGCGTCGCTCAGACTCACCTTGCGATAAGCGATCGTGCGGCCGTCTTTCTCGAACTCCGCATCTTCGAAAGCCGCATAGCCGCCGCGCGCCATCGCCACCAGCAGCGCTTCGAACTCGTCCCGGTCCATCTGCTCGTTAGGGAAGAGCTGCTTGTGCAGCTTCCCAGTCGACATGCCCGTCCCCGCCCGCAGCGCGCGCGCCACGGCATGGACCGTTTCCTCTTCGGGCCGGTGAAGCGGACGAAAGACCTGCGCAATCGCTTCTTCCGGAGCGCAGAAGTCGCAGAGCCCGCAGCGCTGCCCCGCATCTTCGTCATCGCCGAAGTGCTCCACCAGCATGCTCATGCGGCAGCTTCCGCCCTCGGCAAAGCGCAGCATCTTTTCAAGCTGGGTCTGGCGATGCTGGCACTGTCGCGCATAAGGATCGCGCCACGCGCGGCCGCCCTTCGTCACCACGCCCTCAGAATTCACGACAGCCCCGCCGTGCGCTTCGAGCTTTTCAAGGGCCTTCGAGAACACCTCCGCATCCATATCGAGATCGAAGCGCAGGTCGTCCGCCGAACGCGGACCGCCCGAGAGCTTGCGCACAATGCGATCCAGCACCGCCAGCTCCGGATAATCGCGCTGATAAAAGAAGTCATGCGTGCGCCGATCGGCAAAAGAATGCATCAAGATCGTTCGGCTCGGCCGCCCGTCGCGTCCGGCGCGCCCGATCTCCTGGTAATAGCCTTCCACGCTGGCCGGCAGCGCGGTGTGGATCACCGTCCGCACATCCGCCTTGTCGATGCCCATGCCGAATGCAATCGTCGCCACCACCACTTCGAGCTGCCCGGCGAGAAACTCCCGCTGCGCCCGCTCCCGCACCTGCGGATCGAGGCCGGCGTGATACGCCGCGCTCGGATACGACTCCGCAAGCTGCGCCGCGGTTGTCGCGGCTTCCTTGCGCGTCGGCGCATAGATGATTGCCGGACGGCGCTCCTTGTGCGAGAGCAGCTCCGCACAAAACTCTGCGCGCCGCGGCTTCGAAACCTCCACCGCCTCGATGGCCAGGTTGTCGCGGCGAAAGCCGTGAATGAAGCGCGCGACCGGCTTCAGTCCCAGCTGGTCGACAATGTCGTTCTGCACCACCGGCGTCGCCGTCGCGGTCAGCGCGATTACCGGAGCCGGCCGCAGCAGCGCCAGCGCCTGGCCCAGCAGCCGGTAGTCGGGCCGGAAATCATGCCCCCACTGCGAGATGCAATGCGCCTCGTCGATGGCAATCAGGTTCGGCTTGCGCTTGGCCAGCATCTCCGCGAAGCCCGGCACGCGCAGCCGCTCCGGCGCAATAAAAAGAAACTGCAGGTTGCCTGCCAGATAGTCGCGGCACGCTTCGCGCGAAGCCTCGCGATCCATACCCGAATGAATGCGCGCCACGCGCAGGTCGAGCGCCGAGAGCTTCGCCGCCTGGTCCTCCATCAGCGCGATCAGCGGGCTGATCACCAGCGCCGTGCCTCCGCGCACCACCGCCGGCAGCTGGTAGCAGAGGGATTTTCCCGAGCCGGTGGGCATCACCAGCAGAACATCGCGCCCGGCAATCGCCGCCATGCACACCGCTTCCTGGTTGAAGCGGAAGCCGGTGAACCCGAACGTTCGATGCAGCACATCGGCAGGGGAGTTCGATAGAGATTCCACGAGGTGAGTCATTGCAGAGGTGATTGCTCTGAGTGTACTGCGTGACCTGTCATCCACGCACGCGAGGCCGGGTTCCCTACGTCCGGAATTCCGGACGTAGGGAACCGGCCTTTATACCCTATACGCTGCCGTTAGTATTTGGACTTGAAAGCGTATGTCGCGCCGAAGGTGAACTGGAACGAGTTCCGCTGCGTCGGCGGAACAGCTGGCGGCGGATTGTTGAGGTAGCTATCGATCGTGCCCACCGAGAAGCTGAGGTTCTTGTACATCGGGAAGGCCACCGTATCCGACTCGGTCGCCGAATACGCCGTCGCGTTGTTGTACGCGGGGATATAGGCGACCTGCTGGTTGAACAGGATGCTGCGCGGCAGATGCAGCAGGTAGACTCCCGCGAAGGTCGAGCCGATCAGGTCCTGGTTGACGCCTGAGGTGGCGTTGATGAAGGTCTGTTTTTCGTATTGAACCGTGGCCTTCACATCGAGCTGCTGCTTGGGCTGCTTGACGATCGTCCAGCCGATGCCGCCGCCATAGATCTGCTGCAGGTCCAGGCCCTGGCTGTAGTTGTGGTCGAAAGCCGTCTGCGCCAGCGCGTAAAGGCGCGGCGAGAAGTACTCGTCGCGTTCCGCGTCGGCGTGGTAGATGGCGCTCTTGGTGTCGGTCGCAGGATAGAACACGCCTTCCGAAGTGTACGCAGGCTGCGTGATCTTCCCGTAAGAACCGGTGAAGTCGATCGTGGTGCGGTTGCTCGGGTTGAGCCAGGTCACCGTCGGCACCACACGCGCCAGGGTGAGGGCTCCGTTAAACGTGTACTGCTTCTGCGTGGCTTGCACAATGGTCGCGCCCGCCGTCGCGGCTCCGTTCCACCCTTCCAGAATGCCCGGACGTCCGATGAGCTCTTTGGTCAGCGTCGCCTCATCGACAATGTATTGCGCATTTTTGACCGACATCGGCTCGATCATGACGCCGTTGTCCGGATGCACCGTAACCATGCTGTCGGCCACCGTAATCGTGCCCTGCGGCACGTTGGGAGGCAGCTTATGCCGCTCTGGCGTGACGCTTTTTTCCAGGATGGCGAGCTTGGTCTGGGTGCGCAATTCCTTGATCTTGTCCCACGGCACATTGATGTCGCCGACAATTTCGCTGTGGAAGGTCACGGTTCCGGCAACCTCGCGCACGAAGGTGCCCGAGAGCTGGTCTCCGTTGCTGAAGATAATCACATCCGGCGGTGGCGCTTTTTTAGCGTCCTTGGCTGGATCGGCGTCGGACCCCGCGGCGAAGCTGTTACCGGCCGCAGCCAGCGAAAAGATGACCAGGAAAAAAGCCGCGAAGACATGAAGATGGCTGGAGTTCGCATTTCTGCGCTGTGGCATAAGAAAGATCGCTCCTGGGGGTTTGGAGTAACTGTGCTTACCGATACCAGCTTGCCCAAAGGCTGCGTAGGGCCGGACTCGGACCTTCCATGAGAAGGACCTGGGAAGAAATGCAGGCTGGAGACCTGAACCGGGTCTCTCAACTCGCTCTATGGTATCGCGATCCGCACAGAAAGCCACCCCGCGGTAACCATGAAGATGCCGCGGTAGTTGCTGTTTTGACACTCCACCCGCAAATGCCGCGATCTTTTTCGCGTCACCGGACTCAATTTTGCTTTCATGAAAGCAGATCGCCTGTGCGCGGCCATTTCGCCCCGCGCCGCCATCATTGGATCAACCTCGGAAGTTCTTCTAAAATTGAGAGATGGCAATCACACGCAGGCAGGCCTTGGATTTCTTCCGCTCCGACGACCTGATCGGCCTCGGTATCGAAGCGGACGCGGTCCGGCGCACGCTGCATCCTGAAGGCGTGGTGACCTACCTCATCGATCGCAGCATCCCCTGCGCGAATCCGGGCACCGGCATCTCCGACCTCGAAGCCATCTGCGGGCAAATCGCGGAAACCGTAGAAATGGGCGGCACCGGCGTGCTGCTGGAGGGATGTTTCCCGGCCGGCGCCAACCCAGGCCCCAACCCGCGCACCGATCTCGCCCCGCTCGTGAATCTGCTCCGCGGCATCAAGCAGCGTTTCCCGCAGGTCTCGGTGCAATGCTTCCCGGCCCCGGAGATTCTGGCCATTGCCCATGCCAATAGCCTCTCGGTAGGAGACACCCTGGCGCGCCTGCGCGACGCCGGCCTCGACTCCATCCCTGGGGACGGCGTAGCCTTTCTCGACCCCGGAACGCCGGCCCCGGCTTCAAAATGCGGGATGGAGGACTGGATCGCGGTCCATCGCGCCGCGCATCAGCTCGGCATGAGCACCGCCGCGGCCATGCTCTTCGGCACAGGCGAAACCCTCGAGCAGCGCTTCGATCACCTCGAACAGGTGCGCCGGCTACAGGAAGAGACCGGCGGATTCACAGCGTTCCTGCCGCGGAACCTCCCCGGGCCGAGCGGCATCAGCGGCAGAGATGAAGCCACGGCCGTCGAATACCTGAAAGTGCTTGCCGTCGCGCGCCTCTACCTCGACAACATCGAGAACCTGCAGTCGAGCTGGGACACGCAGGGCCTGAAGGTGTTGCAGATGGGACTGCGCTTCGGCGGCAACGATGCCGGCTCGGTCACGCCTGCCGGCGCCTCGAAATCGACGACTGAAGAAGAGCTGCGCCGCATCATCCGCGGCGCCGGCTTCAAGCCCGTCCAGCGCGACACCCTGTATCGGACAATGTTCCTGAATTAGCCTGTCGCTTGAACGCCCAGCCGGTTGCACACACCCTCGGAATGTTTTCGCCCAGCCCGAGTGTCCGCAGGCCCAGACCTTACAATTGGCTTTGACTACCACCGGAGGCATGGTCCTGCTCGAACAGCTCGCTCCCGAAGTTACGGTTCGCTTCAATGCCGCCGTGCTGGCGCTGCTGCAGCCGAAAAACGATCTGCGCCACTACCTTCGTTATCACTACGGCGATCACACCTTCGAGCATCTCTACCGCTGGAACTGGTTCGACGCTTCTCTGCTCATCCCCTACTTCGTCGTCATGATCATCCTGGCCTTCTACGGCCTGCACCGGTATCAGCTCGTCTTTCTCTACTACAAGCACCGCAAGAACGCCGTCAAAGAGCCCCCACAGCACTTCGAGCAACTCCCGCGCGTCACCGTCCAGCTGCCCATCTTCAACGAGCAGTTCGTCATCGACCGACTCATCGAGGCCTGCGCCAACCTCGATTACCCGCACGAGCTGCTGGAGATCCAGGTGCTCGATGATTCCACCGACGAAACCAAAGACGTTGCCTCAGCCATCTGCGAGCGCTACCGCGCCATCGGTGTGCCCATCGTCTATCTGCACCGCACCAATCGCTACGGATACAAGGCCGGCGCGCTCGACGAAGGCCTCAAGGTGGCAAGTGGTGAATTCGTCGCCATCTTCGACGCCGACTTTGTGCCGCCGCGCGACTGGCTGATGAAGGTGATCCATCACTTCGCCGAGCCCGAGATCGGCATGGTGCAAACCCGCTGGACGCACCTCAACCGCGACTACAGCTTCCTCACCCAGGTGGAAGCCATCCTGCTCGACGGCCATTTCGTGCTGGAGCATGGCGGCCGCTCCCGCGCCGGCGTCTTCTTCAACTTCAACGGCACCGCCGGCATGTGGCGGCGCAATGTCATCGACCAGGCCGGCGGCTGGCAGCACGACACCCTGACCGAAGACACCGATCTCAGCTATCGCGCGCAGCTCCTCGGCTGGAAGTTCAAATACCTGCAGGATGTCGAATGCCCCGCCGAGCTGCCCATCGAGATGACCGCCTTCAAAACCCAGCAGGCGCGCTGGGCCAAGGGCCTCATCCAGACATCGAAGAAGATTCTGCCCCGCGTCTTCCGGAGCAACGCGTCGAAGCACACCAAGCTGGAAGCCTGGTATCACCTCACCGCCAACCTCAGCTATCCGCTCATGGTGGTGCTGTCGGTGCTGCTCATGCCGGCCATGATCATCCGCTTCTACCAGGGATGGTTCCAGATGCTGCTCATCGACCTGCCGCTGTTCATGGCCTCGAGCTTCTCCATCTCCTCGTTTTATCTCGTCTCGCAGAAAGAGCTGCATCCGCGCCACTGGTACAGGACCTTCCTCTATCTGCCCTTCCTCATGTCCCTCGGCATCGGCCTCACCGTGACGAATACGCGCGCCGTGATGGAGGCGCTCTTCGGCATCCAGTCCTCCTTCAAGCGCACGCCGAAGTATCGGGTAGAAAAGCGAGGAGAGAAGTCCAAGGCCACCAAGTATCGTAAGCGCCTCGGCATCGTGCCCTGGATCGAGCTCGCCATCGGCTGCTACTTCGCCCTGACCATCTGGTATGCATGGGTGAACGAGAACTACTTCACCATCCCGTTTCTACTGCTCTTCGTCATCGGCTACTGGTACACCGGGCTGCTGTCGCTCTTCCAGGGCAGATTCGAGCGCTGGCGCGGCGGAGCCAACATGGACGAGTCCTCACCCAAGCCGTACCCGGTCGGCGTTTAGATTTCTATCTGTACACAAGGGTGCCCCACGTCTCGCTTCTGAAACGTGGGTCGCGCGAACGTCAACGCACGAAATTACGCGGTCAGAAACCTAGAGCATTGTCGATTGAAGTGCCGGCAAAATCTGGGTGACAGAACCGCCCTTTATCCAGTGCGGTGCCCAGAAACTCCTTCCATAAATTTGTCATCCCGATTGAACCCTGAGCGCAGCGAAGGGGAAGTGGAGGAACCTGCAGTTTCTTTTACTTCCTCTCTCCACGTTCTTAAGGAGAGATGCTGCGAACTTGAGAGACAGGACACTAGGCCGCCTGGCGCGGTTTGATCTTTTTGATCTCGGCGTTAGACCGCGCCAGACGTAGATCATAGTCGGCCTGCAAGTTCATCCAGAACTGTGGGGATAACCCAAAATATGCTCCGAGACGAAGGGCCGTATCCGCAGTAATCGAACGCTTACCGCGCACAATGTCATTCATGCGCGGAACGGGAACATGAAGTTCCTTCGCCAGCCTGTAGGCAGTCAGCGACATCGGTTCCATGAACTCTTCCTTCAATATCTCGCCAGGATGGATTGCAAATACCTTGGCCATCTCCCGCTCCTCTCTAGTGGTAATCGACAATTTCAACATTATGGGCGTTTCCATCGCGCCATATAAAGCAGATTCGAAACTGATCGTTGACGCGGATGGAGTGTTGACCTTTCCGATCTCTCGCCATCTCCTCCAGCCTATTGCCCGGCGGAACGCGAAGATTGTCGAGCTCCACTGCAGCATTCAGGATCATGAGCTTTCTCACCGCCATGCGCCGGATCGCGGCTGGGATGCGTCGACTTTTTCCCGTGTTCCAGAACAGCTTAGTATCGGCGTCCCGGAAATCGACGATCATGTTTCTATAGTAACGATAGACGTTAATAACGTCGAGCATTATCAAAAAAAGGAAGAACTTCGCGGTACGGACGGCAGAGGGGAACCAGCACATCCCTTCTGGCTCTGTTGACATCCCTTGGGCTCTTAACGAATTTGTTATCCCGAGCGAGCGCCGCGAGCCGAGGGACCTGAAGTGTACCGGCTCAGGTCATCGATTTACGCTTCTACCGGTCGCATTTTGGATTCAAACCTAGGGATGTCCGCACGGCCGACATTCGCCAGACAACGCATACCTCAATAAAAGAGGCGGAAGCCGAAGCTTCCGCCCTATGCAGTTTGGGGGAGACATTTGTCTTACACCGCCATACCGAGGGTCGCGGGACGGACAGCAAAGGCGGGAGCCAATACACCCCACCCCTGAAATCGAATCCTAGCCCCCCGGATGCGCAGCGTCGAGTCCCTGAAAGAGCACTGTACTTAGGTAATCGATGGTAATCACGGTAAGCAAAACTCATATCTCACAGGCAAATTACCACTGCACGCCCGGGTAAAAGCTGGGCAGCCGGTCGACATGAAACTGGTCGGCGTTCGGCGTCGTCGCCTGCCAGATAACCTCGGATGCATTCGGATTCAATTCCTGAACGATCGCGCCCGTCAGCGGCGCACAGAAATTGGCCTGGATGTTTCCATTCGCCAGAAGATCGACATTCCCGCCAAAGAAACTGAAATAGCTGGGCGGCGGAACATAATGCGTGACCAGGGTCGCCGTCATATCGTTCTCGTTGAGCTGCAGCACCGGCACCGTGGAGTAACACGCAGCGGTCGTCGCCGCTTTAGGCTTGCACACGACCGATCCGGTTGGAAACTGGCGGTCGTTCCCGTTGTCCATCAAGCCGATCTCGAAAACGCCGGTCGTGTTCGGCGTGAAGTAATTCATCCCATGCTGCGCGTAAAACCAGTCCGTGGGATCGGTGCCGCCGACCAGCTTGAAATCGCCGCCCTCGCCAAGCCGCCACAGGATATCTCCCGTGCCCTGTCCATCCTCGAAGTCGATCTTGATGATCCAGTTCTGGTGCCGCATGGACAGCAGAAGATTGTGATCGTCGCTCGAGTACAGCATGTCGTTGGAGTGCGTCCAGTCGGGGAAGTTCATGGGATGGCGGTTGATGTCCAGATGATCGAAAGTGTCCCACACCCAATCCGGATTCGAATTCTGGTCCACGTCCACCAGCACATCGCCCAGCACGCTCGTCGACCCCGGATAACCGGGCAGGTCAGTAAAAGTCTTGGGATACGCCGCCATCAATACCCAATGCCCATTGGGCAGCACCAGGACATTGTGATGAAAGCTCTTCAGCGAATAGGCATAGCCCTTCGCCGTCAGGCTCTGATTCAGTTGCGCCATCGAAATCTCACGAATCGTATTTCCCGCAAGGTCGATTTCCCGCACCACATCGATGGTGCCTTGGTCGGAGTTCGCTGCTGCGGCTGTGAGTGATGAAAGATAAGAAATCAGCACCAGAAGATGACCGTTCGGCAGCAGTTGAATCCCCTGAATGCTGTCCAGCGGCGACCCCTGATAGGTATAGGTCCACAGCACATTTCCCTTTAGATCGGTGGCAAAAACCTGGGCCGGCTCATTGGGAAGCAGCGTGTTCCACATCTCGATGCCCGGTTGGACGTTCTGTCCTCCGCTCGCGGAGACGGTCACCGGAGAAGTCATGGGAGGCGTTCCGGTCGCGAAGGTGTGGTCGCTGTCGGTCAGCGATGCGCCGTCGTTGAGACCCACCTGCGCCCGCATGTGATACATCGTCTTGGCCAGCATTCCCGCCACGAGAATATTTACCTGGCCTCCGTTCGCGGAAGGCGTCGAAACATTCCAGGTATTGAGGCCGTAACTGGTGTCCGCGCCGAAATCGATCGCCACATGCCCCGGCGCGGGCAGATAAATGGAGTAGCTGGCCACCTGCGGGTTTGCCGTCGGCGTGACCACTCCGGGATTGATCACGGAGGCGACTGCCGTCGCAAAGTTTTGCTGGGCGGACGCGGTAAGCGCAACCGTCACCGTCACATTTTCACTCAGCGGGATCGATGCGGGAGCCGTGTAGTTGCCGGACGCATCCACCATTCCCGTCGTCGCGCTGCCGCCCGCGACGCCATTCACCAGCCACTCGGTCTGGCCGCCGCCGGCAACTGTCGCCGTGAAGTGAACCGTTCCTCCTGGAGCCAGGGCAGCATATAGCGGGCTGATGGTAACCGTTCCATTATTGCTCGCGACCGGAGGCGGCTGCGATGGAGGAGCAGTGTTGGTTTGAGATCCCGGCCCTTGAGTGACCCCGCAGCTCGCCAGAAAAAACAGGAACAGCGAGACGCCGGGCGCCGCAAACAAAACCCTGGCTGCGATCCGCCGCTTCCGCGCCAGTGCCGAAGGTTCAGGGTGCAATAAAGGGGACTGGTTCATCGATCGCGTAGAGTTGCGGGATTCCTGATACGCAGCCGCAGAACAACGGTTCATAGTCTCTGCAGCCATATTCTTACAGCGGAGTGCGGGGAGGATAGTTTGGTGTGCCTGAATAAGCGCCGGCTGTCAGGCAAACTGAGCGGCCGGCGTTATCTTCGATAGATTTCGCCAGGTGCAGAAAGACCCGGCTCCAGAAGAGACTGCGTTAGAAGCGCACGCCGAATGTGACCGGGATCAGCCCTTCGGTCCCTTCGCCATCCTGCGTCGAGGTTGCGCGCGGAGAATCGACCCACACGTAGCGGGCTTCGGCGTAGACCTTGGCATTGCTGTCCGGACCAAACGCCTTCCAGTACATGCCCAGTCCGATATTGAGTCCGCCCTGGTTGCTTGAGAAGTGGTCGATCGTTACCGGCGCGTATCCGTAGTAGCAGAAGTAGTAGCACTCCTCCACCGGAGACAGATCGGTGAAGTTCGTGACCTTCCGGTAGAATCCGCCGCCGCCCGTCACATAGCCGCCAAACTTCGGAGTAATCGGCTGGTAGAAGATCGGATCGACGGTAAGCGACCAGGTATTGATGTTGCCGCCCTGCGCGCCGACCGCGGCGATGGTCGCGCCGGGAACCTTGTTCCGGTTGAACTGATACTCGAGCAGCGCGCCAAAGCGCTTGGTGAAGTTCCATCCGCCGCCCACCGTGACGTTATATCCCCAGGTGTCGTAGTAACTCGCATCGTTTCCGATGGGAGCCGTGAAACCGCCGCCGGCTTCAATGGCGATATGGCTCCAGTTGTTGCTGCCGTATCCGGGATAACGATTGTTCGATCCGCCGTATTGACCGGCGGGCTTGGGTGAGGGAGAGGCCGACGCGCTGCCGTCTGGATCGTCAAAGGACAGATACGACTTCCAGTCGGTAGAGCTCGAATAGGCATGTCCAGCGTCGGTGCTGCTGGAATCGGTTTGGGCCAGCGCCGGATAGGAAGCCGCGGCGAAGGCTAACACGGAGGCGGCAATGGCAATGCGGCGCATAAGCGTCCGCGAAAAATTGCAGGTCTCAGTCATGGGGGGTCCTCATGTCTCGATTGAAATAAGGAACAGATCGTGGCCTGCTCCCATTGGGTGTAACCCTACCTAGATGATTTAGACTCGCCAGCCGTTGCATTTGTCTACCGACTACGCGTCGGGCGAGACGCGCCTTCGGCGCCCCACCCTTCACGGCTTCATCGTGAAGGGTGGGGCACCACGAACGACGGAAATTATCAGAGAATGATTACCCCAGGTCTCAGCCGAGACCTGGGGTATCCACAATTGCGGGCGCGAAGCGACCAAAGGGAGCGAAGCCGAATCCGTGGAGCCGAAGGCGCGTGTGCCCGGGACGGCCAGTCCCTAGTGGATGTCGAACTGCTCGGGATGCAGGGCCGGATCGCTCTTCACGAGGATGGTCTTACCCAGCATCTCTTCCATTTCGTTCAGCCAGCGCGCATTGTTCGCCTTCAGCGTCTTGACGACTTCGGGGTTCACCCGCAGCATCACATCGCCGCGGTCGAGATGGCGCTGCATCTTGCGCAGCTCCACGTAGATTTCGTTGGCCACCGTCGTCGGGCTCTTGACCATGCCTGTCGCCACGCACACCGGGCAGGGAATGCTGAGCGTCCGCTCCAGCGATTGCTTAACCCGCTTGCGCGTGATCGCCACCAGGCCAAAGTCGTTAAACTGAAGAACCTTCGACGGCGCACGATCGGCCTTCAACGCCTCTTCGAGCGCCTGTCAGAACCTTGTGCCGGTTCTTGCGCTCGTCCATGTCGATGAAATCGATCACGATGATGCCGCCCAGGTCGCGCAGGCGAATCTGCCGCACGATCTCCGGAATGGCGTCGAGGTTGGTCTTGACGATGGTGTCTTCCAGCCGCGCCGTCTTGCCGACATACTTGCCGGTGTTGATGTCGATCGCGACCAGCGCTTCCGTCTGGTTGATCACGATCGATCCGCCCGACTTCAGCCACACCTTCGACTTCAGCGCCTTCGATAATCTCATCCTGAATGCCGAACTGCTCGAAGAGCGGCGTCTCCTTCGTATAGAGCTTGACCCGCCGCACCAGCGAAGGCTGGAAGCGATTCAGGAAGCGGACAATGCGCTCGTACTCCGCCTCGCTGTCCACCCAGATGGTCGAGAAGTTGTCGCTCACCTGGTCGCGCAGCACGCGCTCGATGAGATTCAGATCGTGATAGATCAGCGCCGGCGCCTTGCTTGATTCCTCGCGCTGCTTGATGTCGTTCCACAGGCTGATCAGGAAGCGGAGATCGGCGCGAAGCTCTTCTTCGCTGGCTCCATCGGCTGCGGTGCGAACGATAAAGCCGCCCGACGCCTCGCCTTTTTCGCTGATCAGAATCCGCTTCAGGCGCAGACGCTCTTCATCGGAAGAAATCTTGCGCGAAACGCCGACGTGGTTCACCGTCGGCATGAAGACCAGGAAGCGCCCCGGCAGCGCGATGTGGCTGGTGATGCGCGCGCCCTTCTTGGCGATCGGCTCCTTGGCAATCTGCACCAGGATTTCCTGCCCCTGCTTCAGCAGCTCGCTGATGATGGGCAGATCGGTGACTTGTGCCGAGGGACGGCGTCCGCCATGACGGCGTCGACCCTGCTGTCCGCCGCGGCCGCCGCGATCGCGATCTCCTCTGCCGCGCTCCCCACGGCGTCCTCCACGGCGTTCGCCTTCGCGGCCGCCGTTGCGCTGCGGAGCAGCGCCGTTGGCAGCTACAGCGTCGCCGTTCTGCTCAACACCTTCCGCCTCTTCGTCGGATTCCTCGCCGTCGTCTTCGCCGTTTTCCTCATCGATGTCAGCTTCGCCGTACTCGAGCTCATCGGACTCCTCGTCCTCTTCTTCCTCGGTGCCGGGTTCTACTGACAGGCGCTGATTGAGATGCGCCTCGCGCACCATGTCGCTGATCTCTGAGCCGGACTGCTCCAGCGTCTCTTCTTCCAGATCCTCGACGTCGTGCTCGTCCGAGTGCGCATGAATCGGCTCGAAGTCGTACTCCTCTTCGTCGATGACCTCTTCCTCAAGAATGCCCGCGCCCGGTGCGAATCCGAAGAGCTGGTCGGCAACCTCGGTCGCCTGCTCATCGTGCGTGGCTTCGTTTGCGGGCTCTTCTTCTTCTTCCTCGGCCTGATACTCGACTTCGATTACCGCCGGCTGCGCTTCTTCGTGAACGACGGCCTCTTCGAGAATGGCGTCAGGGGCCGGCTCATGCTCGGTCGCCGGAGCTTCGTCCTCAACCGCGCTCGACACGCGGAACTCACTCGGCGCGGCAGCGCCGATCCGGTGCGAAGCCGAAGCGCTCTCCGGCTCGAATTCCTGCGTCTCCTCGACCAGCTCCTGAACCGGTACCGGTTCGTGAACTTCCGTCTCGTGCGAATGAACTTCGGGCGCGGCTTCTGGCTCATCGTGAACCATGGGAACCGGCTCGCTCACCACCGTCGCATGCGCCTCCGCCACGGGCACGACAGCCGGCTCGGCTGGTGCCTCGGCGGCCGCTTCCACTACCGCCGGCCGATCCGCATCCTGCTCTGCAACTTCAAAATCTGCGACCGGAAAGGTGTGGAAGGCCTCGGTGAAGATCTGATCAGCCTCGGATTCGATCTCCGCGCGCTCTGCTTCAGTCACCGGCGACTCGTGCGGCGAGACAGCAGTCTCCTCATGCACCGTCTCAACGGGCCTGGCTTCGACCGGCGCAGCCTTGGAACGGGGCGCTCGCGACTCGCCCGGCAGCAGCGAGCTGCCGTCCCAGTCGATCGGCGATTCAATCAGCGTCGACGGTTTGGGCGGAATGAAGTTCGGCACAAAAGTCGAAACCGGTTCGTCCGGCAGCTCTTCCAGTTCGATGGGAACGCGCGCCTCGGGCTTCCCTCCGTACCTGGAGAGCGATTCCCCCGGCAACAGAATCCGATTGCTGGCCTGCGTTCCGCCCGGCGCGCCGCGCTCCGGCAGAATGACCGGCTCGGCCGCGATCGACTCTTCAATGGCCTCCGGAGATTCCAGCTGCGGCGTCTGCTCTTCCTGTCCGCGTGGGCGAAAACCCCGCCGGCGTCCGCGCCGTCCACGCCAGCGGCGTGTTCCCGAAGCCGATTCGCCGTCTTCCGCGCTCTCTTCGTCCCTGCCTTCGGCCGGCGCCGCCGGAGCGGCCTCCTGAGGCTGGCGGCTGCGGTTGCTCTCTCGGCTGTTTTCTCGTCCCACGTTTTCTCGTCCCACGTTTTCGCGGGTCCCGCTTTCGCGCGCTGTGCTTTCGCGGCGCGGCTGCTGGCTGCCGCTGCCCAGGCGGTCGAACTCCGCGCCCTCATCCTGTTCTTCCAGGAAGTCGGTGACGTACAGGAACGCGTCCCGTTCCAGTCCAAGATCGACGAAGGCCGACTGCATGCCCGGAAGCACGCGCGTCACCCGTCCTTTATAGATGGAGCCCGCCAGGGTGTATTCGTTCTCGCGCTCGTAGTAGATTTCCGCGAGTTCGTCGTTCTCTAAAATCGCCAGCCGCGTCTCATGCGGCGTAGTTGAAATGCATATTTCTTTCGACATGCTGCCTCTCTGGTCTCACGAAGTTCTTCGCGAGACAACGGCGAGACAGATCAGAGCGGAATGCCGGAGAGGATCGGGGATGACAGAGGAAGAACCGTTTCGAAGAAGATTCTTTGCGTGAGAAACTGGCGCTCGCGCCGGTGCTCCGGTGGAGGCTCACTGAAGAAACTGCCTGTCGTACGGAAAACGTCCTGGCGCAGAGAGTTTGTGACCGCTTCAGCCAATTCGATTGGCGGGGCCGTTACCCGTCTCAATGCGCTCATTCCAGAATCCTGCCCGGCCCGGTAATCTACCTGGCCGGCTAAAGTTAAAAACCCTAAAACCTGTAACTTCCATCCGCCAAACCCACCCACTACGGGACTTGGGACAGCGGACTTTCTTACAAACCTCGTGTGCGTCCGGCAACTCAGTTCACGAAGCGGCTCATGCGCACATTCATCACCATGCCCAGAGCCAGGAACGTAAACAGCACCGAAGATCCTCCGTAACTCATTAAGGGAAGAGGAATCCCGGTGACCGGCATCAGCCCTAGAACCATTCCGACATTGACCGCGATCTGAAAGATCAGAACGGCCACCACGCCCATGATAAGAAACGTGCCAGGGAGGTCCGAAGCTGTCTGTGCGTTTTGAATCAAACGCATCAATACCAGAAAGTATAGCAGCAAGACAAGTACGCAGCCGATAAACCCGTGCTCCTCGGCAAACGCCGCAAAGATGAAGTCCGTATAGGGAATGGGAAGAAAATCGCCCTGGGTCTGCGTTCCCTTGGTCGCTCCTCGCCCGAAGACCCCGCCGTCGCCCACCGCGATCAGTGACTGCCGGATCTGGTAGCCCTCGCCCTTAGGGTCGGCATCCGGATTCAGGAAGCTGGTCAACCGGGCCTTCTGGTAAGGCTTGAGAATCTTCGAGCTGGAGAACGCTACCCCTACCAGCATAAGTCCGGCCAGGACCAGGATCGCGCCCTTCTTCCAGTCGATTCCGCCCAGAAACAGCCCGGCCAGCAGAATCGGTGAATAGGTGAGCGCTGTGCCCAGGTCCGGCTGCTTGAGCACCAGCAGCATGGGCACGCCCACCAGCGCCATGGCCTTCAGGATATCTCCCCAGGTCAGCTTCCGCCCCACCAGGTTCATAAAGTAGCGGGTTACCGCCACGATCAGTACCAGCTTCACCCACTCCGACGGCTGAAAGTGGATGCCACCGGGAAGCTTGATCCACCGTCTCCCGCCCAGCACCTTGGTCCCCACCGCCAGCACGGCCACCAGTGAAAGCAGAAAGAAGCCGTAAATCCAGTGAATGAACTCCAGCAGCCGATGGTAGTCGATGAGCGAAAAAATGAACATCGCCCCCAGCCCGCCTAAAATCCACAAAATCTGCTGCTTATAAAAGCCCACAAACTTCGTGTGCAGGGTGGCGCTATAAATCTCGAAGATGCTGATGACAGACAGCAGCATCACGAACCCTAGAAGAGTCCAGTCGAAATCGCGAAAAGAAAGAAAACGCCTCATCAGCTAGTCAGAAACCACAATCAATTATTCGGAGTCCACAACCAATTTTGTCATCCCGGGCGAGCGCCGCGAGCCGAGGGACCTGCAGTATTTTCCCACTCCCGCTTAACCCCAACCCTTGTCATCCCGACCGGAGCTCACCGCAGCCGGACGAAGCGGAGGGACCTAAATTCTCCGTTTCGAATCGACGACTCACATCCCGACCATGCTGCGGGGAGGAGAAACTGCAGGTCCCTCCACTGCGCTTCGCTCCGGTCGGGATGACAAGTCAGTGGCGAACGCCGGGCAGTATCACACCACACTAACGAACCGCCGCCGCCAGGGCGTCCGCTTTGAGCGCTCCCTTGCGAGACGGCGAAGCGGCCGGCACCGTCAAAAAGAAATGCCCGGCGTAGGCCGATTCCAGCGGATCGCCCTTGGGTGCATGCGGATCCACCGGCTTGCCGCCCAGCGCGCCCGGATGATCCGGCTGCGACCACACCGCGCCCACCTCCACCTGCTGCGGTTTTTCCGCCACCAGGTTGTTGTTCAGTCGCCGCTGCTTATCCACAAACGCTTCGATCACCTTCGCCGCGATCGGCGCCGAGCCATTTCCCCAACCGCCGTGCTGCCAGAAGACGGCGACCACGATATCGGGATTCCGCCGCGGCGCCATGCCCACGAACCAGGCGTTCGCGCGCTGGTTGGCCGTCCCCAGCTTGAGCGCGCCAAAGCTGTGATTCACCACCTCAGCCGTGCCCGTCTTGCCCGCAAAGTCGATGTTGTCGATGTGATACGCCGCCGCAGTACCGCCCTTGGTGGGGTCGGTCACCGCCGCCATGCCATCGGTGATCGTCTCCCAGTTGGCAGGATCGAGCGGAATCGTCACATCGCCCGACCCCGGGAACGAATCCTGCATCGCGCTGCGATATTCCGCAGGCAGCTCGTCGGGAAAGACCACGTGCGGCCGCTTCAATACTCCTCCTGAAGCGATTCCGCCCAGCGCCCGCGCCAGCTGGATCGGCGTCGCTGCCACTGCCCCCTGCCCGATGCCCACCGAAACCGTCTCCCCGGCAAACCACTTCTCGTGGAAGTTCCTCAGCTTCCACTCCGTCGACGGCATGACGCCGGTGATTTCATCCGGCAGATCGATTCCCGTCTTCTGGCCGAGGCCCAGTTCATGGGCGTACTTGGCGATGGTGTCGATGCCCAGCTTCACGGCCAGCGTGTAGTAATAGGTATCGCAGGAATAAGGAATGGCGTTATGGATGTCGACTTCGCCGTGATGGCGGTCGCAGGCATAAAAGTGCCCGTAGAACGTCGCGCCGCCCTGGCAATCCACCTTGAGATTCTGCGCCACGCCGGCCTGCAACCCGGCCACCGACATGATGATTTTGAAGGTCGAGCCCGGAGGCGATTGCGCCTGGATCGCCTTGTTCAGCAGCGGATGATCGGGATCGGTGATGAGCTTGTTCCACTCTTCGCGGCCGATCCTCACCGCAAAGGCATTCGGGTCGAACGTGGGCCGGCTGACCATGGCCAGCACCTCGCCGGTATGCGGGTCCAGCGCCACCACCGCGCCCTCGCGGTCGCCCATCGCGTTCTCCGCCGCGCGCTGGATATCCATATCGATGGTAAGCCGCAGGCTCTGCCCCGGCTTCGACCGCTCGATTCCGAGCTTGCCGACTTCGCGACCATGGCTGTCGACCAGAACATCGCGCGAGCCGTCCTGCCCGCGCAGCAGGGCATCGTATGCCTCTTCGACTCCCGACTTGCCCACCACGTCGCCCGGCTCGTAGTACTCATAGCGGGGATCGTTGAGCATCTCTTCGCTCACTTCACCCACATATCCGATCAGGTTGGCTGCGAACCCATCCTTGGGATAGAGCCGCCGCTGCTCGTCCACCGTCTCCAGCTCCGGCATCTCGTCGCGATGCGCTTCGATGAACTCCTGCTCGTCCGGCGTGATGTCCTGCTTCAGCGGCAGCGGCTGATACTTCGGAGCCGTCCGGTACTTCTTCAGGATCGCCTGGATCTGATCCACCGTCATATGCAGCCCGCGCGCGATCAGCGGCAGGTCGGGCTCGAGGCTGTGTCCCTGCTCGCGCACCAGGAAGCATGAAACCGACGGATAGTTGTCCACCAGCAGCCGTCCATCACGGTCGAAGAGCTGCCCCCGCGGCGCAAGGATCGGCACCTTGCGGATACGGTTGGCCTCGGCCAGCGCGTGCCAGCTCTCCGCATTCACCACCTGCAGCCGCCAGAGTCCGAAGATCAGCACCGCCATCACCGCCACGATGACGTACTGAAAGATGGTCAGCTTGATTGCCGGCAGCTCGCCTTCCTTCTCCAGAAGGTCGCGCGCATCCTGTTCCCGGTGTCGTGGAAAGAAACGGTTCCAGAGACTCATTCGCGTGACCTCGCACGATCCAGCAATGCAAATAGAACCACCGCGATCAATGCGTTGATCGCCGCCCGCAGAAGCTCCGTCAGCCAGTTCCACGCCATCGGCAGAGCCAGCAGGTGGCGGACCAGCACCCAGTCGATGCCATTGTGCAGCATCACGAAGAGAAACGTAAGCACCAGCCTGGTTCCATGAGCTTCGGTGTCGATTCTGACGCCCAGCGACGCTGCAAGGTAACCGATGAAGGCCTTGGCGAGGCCGAAGACGCCGATCGGCTGATGGGTAAGCGCATCCTGCAGAATGCCCATCAACGCGCCGCCAATGGTGGCGGTGACCGGGTTGCGCCGCGACATGGCGAAGTAGATCACCACCATCAACGGCAGATCGAGCATGCCGAAGCGGGCAAAGTGCAGCGTCACCAGCGACTGCAGCCCCAGCGCCAGCACAGGAGTCAAAATGTAGATCAGCAGCGGGTACGAGCGATCTTCCGCCTCACGCCGTGTCGAAGCCATCAGCGCCATAAGCTAAACTCCCCGCCGCTGCGGAGCCGCAGGCTGGGGCGCAGCCGGCTTCTTCGGCCTCGCCTCCGCCGGCGGCCGGCTGCCGTCATCGGGCACCAGCATCGGCGATCTCCGGACCGGCGTCACGGCCTTGGGCGGATGGGTATTCGGCGTGGTCGATGCCGGCGCGGCGCTCGCGGCCGGCCTGGGGCTTTCTCCGGAACCGGAATTGGGCCTTGGAGTCCGAACCTCGGGACCGTCCACAATGACATGGGTCTTCACGTCCGGCTTCAGAGGAGTGGCTTGAGCTGTCGACGCCGAGGTCCCCGGAACGGCAACCGCGGGCCGATGCGTCACAGCCGGGCCGGCGGGAACCTCACCGGCGCTGGCCGGCCTGCTCTCGACGCCCGTGCGCGGCAACACAGTTGCCCTCGCCGCTCCGGCAGTCGCGGCGGGTGGGCGAGGAACCACTCCTCCGCTCGCTGCCGTGCGCGAAGATGTGGCATTGGCGGGAGCCGACGTCGGAGTGACAGCGCGCGCCCGGTTCGGCGGAAGATCTTCCGCTCCGTTCTTCACCGGCACAATCCGCTGTCCGGGAGTCAGCTCCGCCGCCGGAGGCGTCATGCCCGGGCTGAACCCGTCTGGATGCAGCGGGCTCGGCGGCTGCGGCGGACGGCCGATAAGTCCATTATTGTCAGCATTCTGCGCGGGATTGGTATCCGCAGGCGCGGTCGGATCGAGACGGCTCGGCAGCCGCTCCGAAAGGATGTCCGAAGCTCGCTTCTGCGCCGCCTCACCCTCCGCCTCGCTCTCCGCCAGATCCTTGGCTTCCTGAGACGAAGCGACATTGCCCATGCCGGTAATCACCAGAACCTCTTCCAACTGCGAAAGATTGGCCGCGGGCCGCACCATCACGTCCAGCAGAGGGTCGCGGTCAGGATCGGGAACCACGCGCTCCACCGTCCCCACCGGCAGTCCCCGGGGAAAGATCTGGTCTCCTCCGCTGGTGATGATCTTGTCTCCCGCCTTGATGCGGTCGTCGGGAGAGATGTTGATCACCTTCACCTCGCCGAACGTGCCGCCCTTCAAAACCCCCCGGGTGCGCGTCGTTTCCAGAATGACACCGACTCCGCTGGTCGGGTCCGAAATGAGCATCAGCTGGCTGGTCGATGGAAAGACGTCGCGGATGCGCCCCACGATGCCATCTCCCGTCACCACCGGCATATCCTGCTTCAGTCCGTCGTTCGATCCCTTGTCGATGTAGACGATGCCCGATTGATCCGTCCCCGCCGTTCCGATCACCTGGGCCGGCACTGTCTGATAAATGTAGTGTTCCTTGAAGCCCAGCAGCCGCTGCAGCCGCTGCCCCTGCCGCGCGTCCTCAACCACGCTGGCCTGCTCCAGCCGCAGCCGCTCGATTTCATCCTTGAGCGCGGTGTTGTCGCGCCGCACGTGCACCAGGTCGAGGTATCCGAACCATACATCGTGAAACCACAGGCCGGTGTTGTGCAGCAGCTTCTCCGGCGTCGCAATCACTGAGACCACGGCATAGCGAAGAAGGCTGACCGCCTCCGGATCGGCCGCGTCCCGGGAGGGACGCTTCGCCTGCACCGCCAGCGCCAGCAGTTGCAAAACCAGCACCAGCAGCAGCACCAGTGCATTCTTGTAACGGCTGAAAAAGGATTCCATGGGGATGGTGCGGCCTTTGCCGGGCTACTCCTCGGGTGTCCGCCGCCGTCGATTCACAACCGTTCGTTCCCCGGCGTGGACACTCTCAATGCTAGTCGATCTTGATCTTGCGCAGAAGGCGGAAGTCGCTCAGCATCTTTCCCGTACCAAGCACAACACTGGCCAGAGGATCGTCGGCGATCGATACCGGCAGCCCGGTCTCCTCGCGAATCCGCTTGTCGAGGTTCTTGATCAGCGCGCCGCCGCCCGTCAGCACGATGCCGCGGTCGCTGATGTCGGCGCTCAGTTCCGGAGGCGTCCGTTCCAGCGCCACGCGAATCGCATTCATGATGGTCGAGATCGATTCGCCCAAAGCCTCGCGGATCTCGCTGTCTTCGATGGAAATCGTCTTCGGCACGCCTTCGATCAGGTTCCGTCCCTTGATCTCCATGGTCAGCGGCTTGTCCAGCGGATACGCCGACCCGATTTCAATCTTGATCTGCTCCGCCGTGCGCTCCCCGATCAGCAGGTTATATTTCCGCTTCAGGTAGTTCATGATGGACTCGTCCATCTGGTTCCCGGCCATGCGTACCGACCGCGAATACACAATTCCCGACAACGAAATCACCGCGATATCCGTGGTCCCGCCGCCAATGTCCACTACCATGTTGCCCGAGGGCTCGGTAATCGGCAGGCCCGCGCCGATCGCGGCCACCATCGCCTGCTCCACCAGAAACACTTCGCTGGCCTTGGCGCGATAGGCCGAGTCCTCGACCGCCCGCTTTTCCACTTGCGTGATCTCCGAAGGCACGCCGATCACGATCCGCGGATGCACCATCATCTTGCGGTTGTGCGCCTTCTGGATGAAGTAGTTCAGCATCTTCTCGGTGACCTTGAAGTCGGCGATGACGCCGTCCTTCATCGGCTTGATGGCGACGATGTTGCCCGGAGTGCGTCCCAGCATCTCCTTGGCTTCCTTGCCGACCGCTTCCACCTCGCCGGTATTTTTATTGATGGCGACAATCGAGGGCTCATTGACCACAATGCCCTTGCCCGCCGCATACACAAGCGTGTTGGCCGTACCCAGGTCGATGGCCAGGTCACTGGAAAAGACACTGAACAGCGAGCGCAGACTGTGCGATCGCGAAGGACGCGACTGATAACCGTTCGATGACATGAATGCTTAGACTTTTCTTGAAGGCTCGCCCTTATTGTAAGGCCAGCAGACAGCAAGCGTGCGCGCGCGGCCCATATTTCCACGACCGCGCCAAACCCAACACCAAAAAGATATAGGACGTCCCACAACCGGCCCTGAGCTTGCCGAAGGGTCTCGATCTTGAGATGTGGGACTCACCCAATTCCAGGGCATCACACCCAACCAGCGATCGCTAACCGGGTTTGAGCCGGCCGCACTACAGCTACCCGCTTCTTCCCCACCCGCTCTTTCGGCTATCCTTGAGTGTTTCGTCTCAAGGAGATTTCCGTGTCCCACAAGCAATACAAAAATCTGATCGGCGGCCGATGGGTCCCGAGCCACAGCGGCAAAACCTTCCTCAACATCAATCCCGCTAACTCCGAGGACATCGTCGGCGAATTCCAGTCCTCCGGCTCCAAAGACATCGACGACGCTGTCGCCGCCGCCACCGAGGCCTGGAAGACCTGGCGCCTCACGCCCGCGCCCAAGCGCGCCGAAATCCTCTATAAGGCCGGCGAGATCCTCACCCAGCGCAAGGAGCAGTACGCCCGCGAGATGACCCGCGAAATGGGCAAAGTCCTCAGCGAGACCCGCGGCGACGTGCAGGAGGCCATCGACACTGCCTACTACATGGCCGGCGAAGGCCGCCGCCTCTTCGGCCAGACCACTCCTTCCGAGCTGAAATCCAAGTTCGCCATGTCCGTCCGCATGCCCGTGGGCGTGGTCGGCATGATCGCCCCCTGGAACTTCCCCATGGCTATCCCCTCGTGGAAGCTCTTCCCCGCGCTGGTCTGCGGCAACACCTGCGTCATCAAGCCCGCCGAAGATACCCCGCTGAGCACCTACAACCTGGTCGAATGCCTGGTCGAAGCCGGCATGCCTGACGGAGTCGTCAACATCGTCACCGGCTTCGGCCCCGACGCCGGAGCCCCCATCGTCAGCCACCCCGGCATCAGAGCTGTCTCCTTTACCGGATCGAGCGAAGTAGGCCGCATCGTCGGCCAGACCGCCGCCGCCAACTTCAAGCCCTGCTCATTAGAGATGGGCGGCAAGAACGCCATGATCGTCCTCGACGACGCTAACCTCGACCTCGCCGTCGAAGGCGCGCTCTGGGGAGCCTTCGGCACCACCGGCCAGCGCTGCACCGCCACCAGCCGCATCATCCTGCACAAGAAGATCGCCGCCGAGTTCACCGAAAAACTGGTAGCCCGTGCCGACGCTCTCAAAGTAGGCGACGGCCTCGACGAGCACATCCAGATGGGCCCCCAGGTCAACCAGCAGCAGATCGAAACCAGCATCCGCTACTGCGAAATCGCCCAGAAGGAAGGCGCCCATCTCCTCACCGGAGGCAGCGTGCTCGAAGACGGCGTCTACGACAAGGGCCACTTCTTCGCGCCCACCGTCTTCGGTGCGGTCAAGCCCAACATGCGCATCGCCCAGGAAGAGGTTTTCGGTCCGGTAGTCAGCCTGATCGAATGCGAAAGCTTTGAACAATCGCTCGAAATCGCCAACAGCATCCAGTACGGCCTGTCGACCGCCCTCTACTCCCGCGACGTAAACAAGGCCTTCCAGGCCATGCGCGACCTCGAAGCCGGAATCACCTACATCAACGCCCCGACGATAGGAGCCGAAGTCCATCTCCCCTTCGGAGGAGTCAAGCAAACCGGCAACGGCCACCGCGAAGGCGGGACAGGAGCATTGGATTTCTACACCACATGGAAGTCCTGCTACATCGACTACTCCGACAAACTCCAGCGCGCCCAGATCGACACGGGGGAGTAAGAGACGGCCACAGCCACGATCGCCGAGGCCGATTGTCTAGGCAGGTTAGCCAATCCTTAGGAGCGGACGAAGATCGCACAATAAGCCGATCCCCGTCCCTCCGTCTTCTGCCATCTTCGCGTGAGCCGGTGGAGCGCCTTTCCCGCAGTGCGTTCAAGAATGCCACGAATATAAATAACGGGTATCCATGAGCGGGTTAATGTGCGCCACGTATGCCAGCTCTGGATATCGCTGAACACATCGCTGGTGGTTACTTCCTGAAGCTTGAGCCCATAGCTCCTGCAATATTTCTCAAGGGAATGGATGGGAAACAGATAGAGGTGACGAGGCGCATCCAGGTGCATCCATCTCGATTTCAAGACTGAGAACTCGAAGCTCTCAGGATTCGGCATCGCAAGCAATAACACCCCTCCAGGCTTCAAGAGTCTCGCCGCCTGTTGAATCACCAGCCAGGGGGTGGGCAAGTGTTCCATCGAGTGCCAGGCGGCGATCGCGTCATAGCTCTCCGCCTCCATCTCCCGCATCGTCTCCAGGGGGTTGGAAGACTGGATCGCTTCGACACCTAAGGTGTCGCGCAGGAAATCCACGCATGGGCCGTTCATCTCAATTGCGGTCGCGTCAAAGCCTGCATCCTTCATCAGGCAGCAGAAGACCCCGCGCCAGGGGCCGATCTCCAGAAACCTTCCGCTCTTGCGGTATTTAAGAATCGGGTCCGAACGGTAATGCTCCAGGGCCGCAATCTCTCGCATCGCGGAGAGGCTTTCCGGAATCGGCTCGTAGCCGCCCTGATAGTAAGGGCTCATGTCCTCCGGCGGAGACTCCATGAACACCAGGCCGCACTTCGAGCAGGAAAAATATTCGAAAATTTCTTTCGTCGTTCTCCGATTGCGATCGATCGCTGAAAGAAGATGAGCCGCGGAACCACCGCAGGCGGGACACGACGTTGCTGCGTCAGACTTTGCATCGGATATCTGCATCCGGCTGGGACTCCTCGGCGACTGGCCGTTCAGAATTCCGTGTTTAAACGGGTTGTCGGCTTGATAAAGAAACTCATGCCAAGCAGCCGGCGGGAACGGCGGTGTAAGAGGCTTTCGAAGTAAAGTTGATCATCATTTTAGAAGTGAGGTTGATCGCCATTTTATATTATGGCGAGGCCCTCACTTCAACCAGGGTCGTTTCAGGTGCGCGCCACCTTGCCGGTCCGCCACTCGCGTGAGATCAATGTATCGACTGTGAGACACGACGGATGATTATCGATGTACCCAAGGGAGTTAAAGACCGCGAGAGCCGCGTCGGCATCACGCCCGCCGAATCGAGTCGCTCGCCGAGAAAGCCACGGAAGTGGTTCGAAGCGCCAAAAAGGCTCGCTGAACGAATTGACGCCCCGAGCCTGCCCCCAACGGGTATTATGTGCGAAGCAGTGAAACGTCGCAGGGCGAGGACACCTCCATGAAGCTCCTTCTGCTTTCCATGCCCGATTCCTTCGAACACATGCCCACCGTGGCCATCCGCATGCCCAATGGCGCGCTCACCTCTATCGCCGGCAATCTCGATGAGCACCACCAGGTCTCCGTCGCCGACCTCATCCTCTGCCAGCGCACTGTAAAAGAGACGGTCACCCGCCTCATCCGCGAGCTCGATCCCGACATGGTTGGCATGTCCATCATGACCTTCCAGCGCCGCACCGCCGAACGCCTGATGCACCTCATTCGCGCGCTGAAACCCGACATGAAGATTGTTGTCGGAGGCTACGACCCCAGCCTCGACTCCGAAGCCTACCTCAACATGCCCGTCGATTTCATCGTGCGCGGCGAGGGCGAAGTCACCTTCCGCGAACTGACCCGAGCCCTCGAAGGAAACGGCAGCCTGCACTTCATTGCCGGACTCTCTCACCGCAATGGCGGCCAGTGGATTCACAACCCGCAGCGCGCGCCGCACCGTCTCGAAGACAACGATATCCGCCTGCCTAAACGCAGCGCACGCGTGCTCAAGGGCTACACCCTGCTGGGGCGCCAGGTCGATGTGGTCGAAACCTCGCGCGGCTGCACCTTCGACTGCAGCTTCTGCTCGATCATCGAGATGCGCGGCCGTAATTTCTTTGCCTATTCCTTTGACCGCGTTCTCGACGACATACGCGACGCGCAGAAACACGGCGCCCGAACCATCTTCCTCGTCGACGACAACATCACGCTCAACGTTCACCGCTTCGAGGCCCTCTGCCACGCCATCATCGACGCCGGTCTGAACACGCTCGATTACTTCGTCCAGGGCATGACCTCGGCCATCGCCAACCACGGCAAAACGCTCGCCCCGCTGATGCACAAAGCGGGATTCCGTTATGTTTTTTTAGGCATCGAAAACATTCTCGAGAGCGACCTCCAGTTCCTGCAGGCGTCCGCCAAAAACACCGCGCGCGAGGGAGGCAAGAACGTCGGCAACGCTACCATGAAGGCCATCGCCTACCTCCACCAGAACCAGATGTATGTCGTAGGGGGCCTCATCGTCGGCAGCCCCAACGACACCGCGGAATCGATCGAAGCCAACCTCGCCTTCGCCCGCCAGTATGTCGACTGGCCCTACATCCAGCACCCCACGCCCTACCCCAAAACGCCCATGACCGAAGAATTCCGCAAGCTCGGTCTCATCGAAAACGAGCATCTCGAAGAGTACGACGGAACCACGCCGGTGGTCCGCAACGAGCACCTGTCAGCCAACGAGATCGAATACCTGCGCTGGAAGGCCGAACGCGGCATGAAGACCCGCCACATTCCGGCGGTCTTCCGCCACGACCCGTGGTTCGTCATCCGCAACGCCCCCAAAATGGCCGCCCACACCTATCGCGGCACCACGGTCCGCACCATGCTGGGACTCGAAGACGACCGCCAGGCCTTCACCCGCTACAAGGAAATCCGCCGCCGCGAACGCGAATACGTGTAGAGATATCCACAGATCGCACCAGAAAAGAGCTTGTTATCCCGAGCGACCTTGAGCGAGCATCGCGAGCCGAAGAGGAGCCGGGGGACCGAAGTTTCTCCCGGCTCAGTAAAGGCCTCTAAGGGTCTTAAACGGACCCTTCCACATCGGCTTTTCCATCAAACCCTCAGCCTTTGCGTTGATCGTCGATAGGCCGAGTTTCTTAAGAAACTTGCACCAGAACGGAATCAGACACCAGTGCATGATGGCAATGGTTCGATTGCCCGTCTCACCATCTGGCCGCGCTAGGTGGGGTCGGTAGCAATCAAGGCTTGCGCGCGATGGCGTGGAACAATCCGGAAAATAAGAGCGATGCTGGCCACATGATGTGACCGACTGCATGCTTCCATGCTTTACTGCGGTAACCAGGACGCAGACGGCACTCAAACCCTAACTGTTGCAGTTGCCGCTTGAGTCCGAGCGGATTGATCAACCTCTCCTGAACTATGCCGCTCGGTCCAACGCATGGGGCGCGTTTTTCACCCAGCGCACCGCCTTTGAGCCAGTTTCCAATCTCGTCATTGGTGTATCCCCGGTATTTTTCGGCAATTTCTTGAAGCCGCGCGGGATCGATCTCGGCGAAGTGTGTCTGCAAGAACTCAAACCGCTGAACAGTGTAATTGCGTGGTATTCCAAGTTTCTTTGTCTGTTCTGGAGATCCCGACTCGGACACCTCCCAGATTTGGTGCGTATTGCGCACCGATAGGGGAGATAGTGAATTCCGGTCGTCCACAATCATCAAAATTCCGCCCGGTTTGAGTACGCGATACGCATGGGCCAGAAATGGCGAATCCTCATAAAAGTGAGACAAAGCGTCCTTTATAAGGATGCCGTCGAACGAAGCATCTTCAAAAGCCAAATTATCGTCAGATTGCACAAAACGGATGTGGTCGCATCCAACGTAATCGGCGATCTTCTGCGCGGTCTCGTACTTGCCCGGCACGAGATCTGCACCCGTAACATCGTTGACCCCGAGAGAACGCATGCACAGGCCAGCTAACCCAAATCCGCAGCCAAAATCCAGAACCGAGCCATGGAACCCGGATTCAGCTACGTAAGCTGCTATCTGTCGGTGATAGCTGTCGATATTTCCTCTTTCCAAATATTCGGAAAAATACCTGATGAAATCGGGATGTAGGTCGCGGGCGATCTTCTCTCTTGGCCAAGAAAATAGCTCATTCAAGCCGGCAATGATATCGGGTCGAGTCGTTGCGTTCATCTCAGGAATATGACCATCGCATTTGGAACGGGAGGGTTGATAGTGGACCTACTGCTTGGATAAACGGTAAATCTCGCACTTTCCCTTTCTCGGAGCAGCATTTTTCTTTCGCGAAGCCCTATGCCCAAAGCATTCACTAAGTCATCACTTTGGCCGCATTTAGCTCAAACGATGACAGGCTGCATCGTTTGAGGCGCAAACTCGCTAACCGCCTCTTAGCCGTCCCTGAGGTACGATAAAAAGTTCGCTTGAGAGGACGCTCAATGATTATCGGAGTACCCAGAGAAGTAAAAGATCACGAAAGCCGCGTCGGCATTACACCCGCCGGAGTCAAGTCGCTCGCCGAAGCCGGCCATAAGGTCCTGGTCGAAACCCACGCCGGCGAGCTGTCCGCATTTCCCGACGACGAGTACCAGTCCGCAGGAGCAGAAATCGTCGGCTCCGCCCATAACGTCTGGGGCAATGCCGACATGGTGGTCAAGGTCAAGGAGCCGGTCGAAAAAGAATATGGCTTCTTCCGCGAAGGCCTCGTCCTCTTCACCTACCTGCACCTCGCGCCCATCCCCGATCTCACCGAGAAGCTGCTGACGAAAAAAGTCATCGGCATCGCCTACGAAACCATCCGCGACCGCGCCGGGACGCTGCCGCTTCTCACCCCCATGTCCGAGGTCGCTGGCCGCATGTCGGTCCAGGTCGGCGCGGCCTATCTCGAAAAAGAAAAGGGCGGACGTGGCGTGCTGCTCGGCGGAGTGCCCGGCGTTCCCCCCGCCAACGTCTGCATTATCGGAGGCGGCATCGTCGGGACCAACGCCGCCAAGATCGCGGTCGGCATGGGCGCCAAGGTCACCATCGTCGACCTCAGCCTCAACCGCCTGCGCGAGCTCGACGACATCTTCAATGGCAAGCTCTTCACGCTCGCTTCTAACTCTTACAATCTTTCCCGCGCCACCCAGGAGGCCGACCTCGTCATCGGAGGCGTGCTCATCCCCGGTGCGGCGGCGCCCAAAATTGTCACCAAAGCGATGGTCGGCAAGATGAAGAAAGGCGCGGTGATCGTCGACGTAGCCATCGACCAGGGCGGCTGCATTGAGACCGCCCGCCCCACCACCCACAGCAATCCTGCATACGACGTCAACGGCGTCGTCCACTACTGCGTCACCAACATGCCCGCGGCGGTCCCTAACACCTCGACTCTGGCTCTGACCAACGCCACCTTCCCCTACGTGTTAAAGCTAGCGCAGCAGGGAGCCCGGGCAGCGATCCTGGGCGACGACGGCATCCGCGACGGAGTCAACACCTATAACGGCACCCTGACCTGCGAGCCGGTGGCAACATCGCAGAAAAAACCCTGGACACCGGTACGGGAGCTGCTGGCGTAGCCCAACCTCAGCTTGACGGCCTGAACTCGAAATAGGCGAGGTTCATGTTCCCCTCCGTCAGGATGTGAACGGTGAGGACGTTCCTTCCCTCACGAAGCTTGAGCCTCGCAAGATTCTGCGCGATATTCCAGTGATGCCACTGCCGCCACGCAACCGGATCGGCGGCGTTGGCCGTCTGCACAATCTGCAGAGGTCCCGTCACCGGCTGCCCATTCACATCAAGGGAGATGGTCCCGCCGCGATTCGAGGTGTAGAGCAGGCCCGCGGTGTAGGTGCCTGTCTTCTTCACCTGAACCGTGATGTTGAACCACTCGCCGGGTTCGGTCCAGCCCACATAGAGCTGGTTTTCGGGAGGCGTCACCAGGTCATATGGAGTGTCGTCGATCTGCGGCTTCCGGTGGAACTTGGTGTAGGACGTATCCACTGCCTCGCCAATCCGAAATTCATTCAGATACGTGCCGTCTGCCGGATTCAGCCCGCCGCTGCCCTGGTTCTTCGCCGTGGTGTCGTGATAGGCGACGCCCTCCCCGCCAAAATCGTAATACGCGCATTGCACCCGCCCTGGAATGGTCTGCGCTCCGGCTGTATAGCGGCTGTCGTGGAACGGAGTTCCCTTGTATTGGCCGAGAAAGTTGTCGCCGGAGGCATGGGCAGCGAGCGCGACGAGAGGCAGAACCAGAGCGGACAAGCGCAGGCGAATTGACGTCATGATGCCTTTCTTATTCAAGAAAAGGGCGTGGCTCAAAGCCACGCCCTTCGCGTTGAACAGCCCTTCGATTACCGATTGACCCGAATCGGCCGCTCCAGCCGGAAGGTCAGCGTGGTCTCGGCAGGAATGACGATGTCTTTCTTGCCGGTAAGGCCCGCTCCGGCCGTGCCCGCGCCGGCACCCGCCAGGCCGCCGATCAGCGCGCCCTTGCCGCCGCCCGCCAGGCCGCCGATGATTGCGCCGAGACCGGCGCCTCCACCCACGAAGCCTGCGGTGCGCTTGCCCTTACCCTTCTCGACGCGCTCCACTGTGCTCGAAGCGATCTGATACGTAGCCCCCTGCGCCCGCACCGTATCCAGGCGCAGCGACAGAGATGCTTCACCCTTGAACCGTCCCAGCGGCCTGGCGTCGACCACCGTTCCCGAAGCCGTCGAGCCCGCGCGGATGACGGTCACGCCGCCAACCGTGATCGGAGACGCTACCGTCGCCGTGAACGTCTCGCCCGGCTGGCTGATCTTCGAGCCGAGTGTCTCCCGCAGGGTGACGGAGATATGAGACCCTGCCGGAATGACCAGAGGCGGCGGGGGTGGCGGAGGAGCCGGAGCCGCAGCGGCTGCAGGCGCGGATGCCGCTGCCGTCTCCGGAGCTGGCGCCGGCGCGGCCGCCGGAGCAGGAGCCGGCGATGCAGCCGGTGTGCCCGAAGGCGCCGGTGCCGCAGCGCTTTGATCTGCAGGAGCGGTCGCCGGAGCCGTTGCCGGCGCGGGCGTTTCGCTGTTGGCCTGCTGGTTTTGCTTCTTGCAACCACCGGCAAACAGCAGGCCTGCCAGGGCGAGTGGAAGGAGCGACCGAGAAATCCGATTGATTTTCATAACCGGACCCATCATGCCACATTCCAGGCCCTCATGTGGCAAATGCCCCACAAATTCTCCCCGGGAACCAACCTGAGCCGCGACCGTTGCTGGGGAGACAACTTGGCTCTGTCGACATCCCCCGCATCCCTGGCAATTTTGTCACCCCGGCCGAAGCGTAGCGAAGTGGAGGGGCCTGCAGTTTCTTCCGGTTGCCGGCACAACCACGAACCGCCCTTCCTTTCCGGAGGCGCAGCCCGCAAACGAACCCGCTGCCCTAATCCATGCAGGCGCTCCTATAATCTTTCGTCAGGAGTTCTCTTTGGGCGAATCCAAGCACCGGCGGGCAACCATTGTGGCGTTGGCCTCCGCCACGCTCTTCCTGGTGCTGCTGCTCAGCGGCCTGAATGCCTTCCGGCTGGGCTTTCTGCACCCCAGCTCCACCGTGCAGATTCTCGTCTTCAGCGCTCTTTCAATCCTGATATTTCTGCTCTTCGTCACGGTGCTGGTCCTGTTGCTGCGCAACATTCTCAAGCTGCTGGTCGATCAGCGCAGCCGCGTGCTCGGCTCCCGCCTCCGCACGCGCATGATCCTCGGGGCATTGCTGATCTCCTTCGCACCCGCGCTGTTCATGTTCTCCTTCAGCTACGGATTGATGAACCGCTCCATCGATCGCTGGTTTTCCCAGCCCGTCGCCGAGCTTCGCGATAACTCCACGCGCATTGCCCTGGAGCTCGCTCAGTACGTCACCCTCAACGCCCGCTCCGAAGCCGAGGCGCTGGCCCGTTCCGAGACCTTCATCAGCGCCTACCAGGCGTCGAATGCGACCGCGCTGGTCGATGAGATCCGGACCCACCGCATCACCCTCCAGGGCGGCTTCGCCGTCGTCTATCGCGATACCTCGGTCGTCGCCAGCTATGAATTGCCGCAGACAAAACGCCCCGTCAAAGTCCGCTCCTGGCTCAACGACGACACCTCGGGCGACGGATCTTCGACCGATCCGGTAAGCGAGACTGTCCTCAAGGCCGCGCAGCGCACCGATGAGCCGATCATCACCGTCGGCGACAGCGAGTACGCCCTGGGCGACGCCACCCTGGGCAATGGCGGCGTGCTGGTGGTTGCGCTTCCCATGCCCGCCGGGCTGGATTCGACGGTCGCCGAGATTCGCAACGGGACCGATGAATACTGGGCCATCTACCGGCAGCGGCGCAGCATTCGCAGCACCTACCTGTTGCTGCTGCTGATGCTGACCGCGCTCATCTTTTTCGCCAGCAGCTGGCTGGCCCTCTATCTCTCCAAGCAGATCACGCGTCCGGTGGAAGCTCTCGCCGACGCCATGAATGAGATCGCAGAAGGTCAGTACGGAAAGCGCATCACCGTCTCCGCCACCGAAGAGCTGGGCGAGCTGATCCGCTCCTTCAACCACATGGCCGCCGATCTGGAGCAGAGCCGCAGCCTGGCCGAAAGCTCCGCAACCCAGCTCTCGGCCGTGAATCTCACCCTCGAAAGCCGCCGCAGAGAGCTCGAGATCATCCTCGAGACCATCCCCAGCGGCGTGGTCACGCTCGATGCCGATCGCTCCATCATTCAGACCAACCGCGCCTTCCTCGACCTGTTCAGCCCCAACCAGCCGCGCAATTTGAGCGGCGTTCCCCTCGTCTCGGTGCTGCCCCCGGAAATCGCGGCGGAAATTACCCTGCTCGAGCGCCGCGCCCAGCGCATGGGCATCGCAGCGGCGGAGTTCGAACTGCCGCGGCCGTCGGGGACGCTCAATCTCACCGTCACCATCGCCGTGCTCGACCTCGGAGGCAATCGTCGCGGCTCCATCCTGGTCACCGAAGACGTGACGGAATTCCTCCGCGCCCAGCGCCAGCTCGCCTGGAAACAAGTCGCGCAGCGCGTAGCCCACGAGATCAAGAACCCGCTCACCCCCATCGCGCTTTCCGCCGAACGCATCCGCCGCCACATGAACGTGCCCCGTCCCGAATCCGAAGCCGTCATCCGCAAGTGCAGCGACGTCATCCTCTCCTCCGTCGAATCCATGCGTACGCTGGTCGACCAGTTCGCCGTGCTCGCCGAGTTTCCCGCCGCGCAGCCCAAACCCGACGACCTGAACCGCATTGTCGAAGGCGCAGTGGCGCTCTTTCACGGCCGGCTGGACGACATCCACATCGAGCAGCGGCTCGACCCCGCCCTCCCGCCGGTGATGGTCGACGCGCAGGCTCTGCAGCGGGCCCTCGCCAATCTCATCGACAATGCCGCCGAGGCCATGCAGGGCAGCCTGCTCCGCATCCTCTCCATCCAGACCTGCATGAACGAAAATCACAGCATGGCCGAGCTGGTCCTGGCCGACACCGGCCACGGACTCACCGGAGAGATGCGCGAGCGCCTTTTTCTGCCCTACTTCTCCACCAAGCAGCGCGGCAGCGGACTCGGCCTGGCCATCGCCGCCAAAATCGTTCAGGAGCACCACGGCGCCATCCGCGCAGAGAACAACTCCCCGACCGGCGCGTGCTTCATCATCGAGCTGCCCTTCGCCGAACTCCCGATCCCCGAGTTCCCGATCGCGGAGTTCCCGATCCCAGACGCGCCCTTCGCCGAAGCGCCCGCATCGCGAAACGGCGCAGGCAGCAACGGCCAAAACCGCAGCGCAAACGGCCACGCGCCGGATACCTCGCTCGCACAGCCCGCGGAAACTGCCGAATGAATCACATCCTCGTCGTCGACGACGAAAACGAAATCCGGGAATCGCTCGAAGAGATCCTCCGCGAAGAAGGCTACTCCGTCTCCAGCACCCCCAGCGGCGCAGAGGCCATTGTGCTCCTGCGTGACGCGACCTACGACGTAATGCTGCTCGACATCTGGCTCCCCGATCGCGATGGGCTCGATGTTCTGAACGACGTGCGCTCGCTCGAAATGGAAAACAAGCCCGAGGTCATCGTCATCTCCGGCCACGCCACCATCGAAACCGCGGTCCGCGCCACCAAGCTGGGAGCCTTCGACTTCCTCGAGAAGCCGCTCTCGCTCGAACGCACGCTGATTGTGGTGAAGAATGCCATCGAAGCCCGGCGGCTGCGCAACGAAAATCTCGAATTCCGCCGCCAGTTCGCCCTCGAAACCAGCATCACCGGAGAAAGCGTCCCCGCCAAAGCACTGCGCCAGCAGATCAAACTGATGGCTCCCACCAACGGCCGCGTGCTCATCTACGGCGAATCGGGATCGGGCAAGGAGCTCATCGCGCGCTCCATCCACGGCGAGAGCGCACGCAAGGACCGCGTCTTCATCGAGCTCAACTGCGCTGCCATTCCCGAAGACTTCATCGAGAGCGAGCTCTTCGGCTATCGCAACGGAGCGATCCCCGGCGGGCCATCCGAAAAGCGCGGGACGTTTGAGCGCGCCAACGGCGGCACGCTGTTTCTCGACGAGGTCGGCGACATGAGCCTGAAGACCCAGGCCAAGGTGCTCCGCGCCCTTGACGAGCAGAGCTTCGTGCCGGTTGGAGCCATCCAGCCCATCAGCGTGGACACCCGCGTGATCGCCGCGACCAACAAGAATCTCGAAGACGAAATCGCGAAAGGCAACTTCCGCGAAGACCTCTTCTACCGGCTCAATGTCATCCCCTTTTTCGTCCCGCCCCTCCGCGAGCGCAAAGAGGACATCCCCTCGCTGGCCCGCGAATTCCTCCGCAGTTTCGGCCGCGAGTACGGCCGCCCGCGCATCGAGATCGGCGAGGACGCGCTCGACCTGCTCAAGCAGTATCACTGGCCCGGCAACGTGCGCGAGCTCAAAAATATCCTCGAGCGCGTGCTGATTCTCAATCCCACGACCCACCGCATCGAGCGCCGCCACCTGCCCATGCTCGTGCATCGCACCGGCAGCCGCCGCACCGAGGAGTTCAGCACCCTGCAGCACGCGCGGGAGGCCTACGAACGCGAATACATCCTGAAGAAAGTAGACGAATGCCACGGCAACATGAGCCGCGCCGCAGAATCGCTCGGATTGGAACGCAGCCACCTCTACCGCAAGATGCGCGCGCTAGGCATCAACGTCCGCGAATAGGACTGCGCGTCCAGCGAATCGCGCTACGCGCATTTCGGACTCCAACCAAGATTGTCATCCCGAGCGAGCGCCGCGAGCCGAGGGACCCGCAGTTTTCCCGGCTCCTACGCAGAACCCCGGGTGCCCCACATCTCGATTCTGAGATGTGGGACAACAGGAACCTCGGGAGCAATCTACTTCTCGTCTCCACCCAAAGGCTCAACCGGAGCAAGCTCCTCCAACTGCCGTCGCCAGTCCAGCGACTCGACAAACCCGCGCGATTCGCGCCAGTTCTCCTTCACGATCACATGCAATTCGAGGAAAACCCGCGTCCCCAGCAGTGACTCGATCTCTTTCCGCGCCGCCGTCCCAATCGCCTTCAGCTTGCTGCCGCCCTTGCCGATCAGGATCGCCTTTTGCCCCTGCCGCTCGCAGTAAATGGCCGCTGCAATCTTGGTGAGAGGCAGCTTGTCCTCGGCCTTGGACTTTTTCGACGGAGGCCGCGGCTCTTCGAATCTCTCCACCACCACCGCCGAAGCATACGGAACCTCTTCGCCGGTCTCGGTAAGAATCTTTTCGCGAATCAGCTCCGCCACCAGAAAACGCTCGGGCTGATCGGTGAACTGCTCCTTCGGGAAATACCGCTGTCCCTCCGGCAGCACATCGATGAGCTTTTCCTTCAATCGATCGAGACCATCCTGCTTGCGCGCCGAAATCGGAATCACCTCCGCGAACGCATGCAGCGAAGAGAGCTGCTGGATCAGCGGAAGCAGCTTCGCGCGCTCGATCAGATCGATCTTGTTGATCAGCAGAAACACCGGGCAGTCGAGCTTGCGCAGCAGGTCGAAGACAAACGCGTCCTCACTCTCGGACTTGCCCTTGCGCGACCCCTCAGCTTCGCTCGCAACCGCATCCGGAAGATCGATCCGCCGCGTGGCATCGACAATCAGCAGCACCGCGTCCCGTGTCTCCAGCGCGTCGTAAACCTCCTGCATCATGCGCTTATCGAGCGACGAATTCGGCTTGTGAACGCCCGGCGTGTCGACAAACACGATCTGCCCCGCCGGATGCTTCCCTTTGCGCGAGGGAATTTCGAGAATCCCGTTGATGCGCGTCCGCGTGGTCTGCGGCTTGGCCGTTACGATCGCCACCTTCTCGCCCACCAGCGCATTCATCAGCGTCGATTTCCCCGCATTCGGACGCCCGATAATCGACACAAATCCAGACTTGAACTTCATTTTCCACTCACATCTTTCTCCAAACGTGAAACCCGCAGCCGGTCGATACGCCGGTCCGTCGACGCCAGAATCTCGAAGCGCAAACCATACACTTCGATCACCTCGCCGGCCTGCGGGATGCGTCCCGCCGTCTCGCTCACCAGCCCGGCGACCGTCGTCGCTTCATAATCCTCGGGCAGATCGATCTCCCCGCCCATCAACTCTCCGAGCTGCTCGATCTCGAGATTGCCCGGCACGCTCCACGACCCGTCCGCCTCTCTCGTCACGGAGTCGCCATCGTCTTCCTGCTCATGCTCGTCGCGGATCGAGCCCACCAGCTCTTCCAGCAGATCCTCGATCGTCACCAGTCCCGCCACCCCGCCGTATTCGTCGATCACGATGCGCATGTGCTGCTTCTCGCGCTGCATCTCGCGCAGCAGCTCGTTGACCTTCTTGGTCTCCGGCACAAACGTCGCCGAGCGCTGAATGCTCGCTACCAGCAGCGTCCGCGCGTCTTCGTCGCGAATACGTAACAGATCATGCGCAAATGCAATGCCCGTGATCTGATCCAGCGATCCCTCGAAAACCGGCACCCGGGAATATGGCTGATGCTCCAGCAAAAGGAGAAACGCCTCGACCGTGGTATTGCCGGGAACGGCGAATATCTCCGGCCGCGGCGTCATCACTTCGCGCACCACCTTGTCGCCAAACTCCACCGCCGATCGCACCAGCTCCCGGTCACTCTCTTCGAGAATGCCTTCTTCTTCGCCCGCCTCCAGCAGCGCATCCACCGCTTCCGTCGTCGCCTCCTCTTCCTTCTTCGCCGGAGGTTCAGCCAGGGCCGCGATCGAGAGCAGGAAGCCCAGAAAAAGCGTGATGGGCATTACCAGGTAAAAAAGAAATTGCAGAAGCTTCCGCCAGCGAATGATCCAAAGCCCTCGCGTACGCGTAAAAAATACAAACGGAAGCAGCTGGTTGAAGATCACAATCACCAGGACCACGCCCAGCACCACCTGCGCCATCTCCGGCAGGGTGGGATGATCGCTGGGGCTGCGATCGAACAGCAGCTTGGCGAAGATGAGCGTAAGGCAGGCCAGCGAAAGCTGCGCCAGAATGGCCGCCGACAGACGGATATGATCCTGGTCCAGGCGAAGCTTCGGCTCGACGTGCTGCTCCCAGGCGTCGATATTCTCCTGGAACTCCCGCGCCAGAAACTTGCCCATCTCCGAATACAGGCGATCCACATACGAAGCCAGCATCAGGACCAATAGCAGAATCGCAATCAGGATTCCCGTGGTCACGGTCATGGCTTGCGGCCCCGCTTCGCCGGGCTCTTCTTGTCGCCCTTCACTCCTGAAGCACGCGCAATCAATCCCTGCGACAGGCCCAGCTTCCGCCGCAGCGCTTCTTCCTTGCGCGCCATCTCCCCCGCATCGGCCTCATGATCGTAGCCCGCCAGGTGCAGCACGCCGTGCAGCAGAAGGATCTCCAGTTCGAGGCCCAGCGCATGCCCCCGCGATTCAGCTTCGCGCGCCGCCGTCTCCACGGAAACCGCCAGATCGCCCGCCAGCCGCGCCCGTCCGCCAACCTCAGCCGCGGGAAAAGAAAGAACGTCGGTAGCCTTGTCCTTGTGACGAAACTCCCGGTTCAGCCTGCGAATCTCCTCGTCGCCGGTCAGCAGCACGGAAACCGCCCCCGCCAGCTTCGCCTCTTTCTTCGCGGCGGCAAGAAAATTCCTGAGCCGCCCTCTCGCGAAGCTGGCTCGTCCAAATTTTTCTTCGATTGCAGGCTCGATCACGATCATCGCCGGAGATTGGGTCCTTGCCGCTGCGGAAAACAAAAGGAGGGCTAAAAGCCCTCCCTTTGATCGTATCGCAATTGCCCTGATTTACTGCGGTTTGGGAGCGGTCTGCCCGCCGCCCTCCGGCATGCGCAGCGGCAGCTCCGGTTGCTGGCGGCCGAAGTTGTCGTACGCCTGGATGATCCGCTGCACCAGCTGGTGCCGCACCACGTCGCCGCTCTCGAAGTGGACAAAACCGATCCCGTCCACCCCTTCCAGCACCGACATGGCCTCGATCAATCCCGACTTGCGCGGGTTGGGCAAATCGATCTGCGTGATGTCCCCTGTAATCACCGCCTTGGCGTTATTGCCCAGCCGCGTCAGGAACATCTTCATTTGCTCGCTGGTGGTGTTCTGCGCTTCATCCATGATCACGAACGCGTCGTTCAGCGTGCGCCCGCGCATGAAAGCCAGCGGCGCAACTCTCGATCACATTCTTCTCCAGCATTCGATCGACCTTCTCCGGCTCCAGCAGATCGTAAAGCGCGTCGTACAGCGGCCGAAGATAAGGATCGACCTTCTCCTGCAGGCTGCCCGGCAGGAATCCCAGCCGTTCGCCCGCCTCCACCGCCGGACGAACCAGCACGATCCGGCTGACCTTCTTCGCCAGCAGCGCCGCCGCGGCCATCGCCACCGCGAGATAGGTCTTGCCGGTGCCGGCCGGCCCGATGCCGAAGACCATGTCCAGCTGTTCGATCGCTTCCACATATCGCCGCTGATTCAGCGACCGCGGCTGCACCATCCGCTTGATGCCCGCCGAGCGCTGCTTGCCGCTTTCGGCAACCGACCGCAGCGTCGTTGCCGGATCGGCCACCACCAGCCGCAGCATCCCGTTCAGCTCGCCGTTCTGCGGACAGACGCCCGCTCGTCGCAGCGCCTCATAGTCCGCGAAGATGCGCTCCACCCGAGCAATATTTTGCGGCGAGCCTTCCACCAAGACGGCATCCGACTGCAGATCGATGCGCACATGGAGCATATCTTCCATGAGCCTGAGGTTTTCATCGCGGGTCCCAAAAAGGGGCTCAAGATTCGGTGTGATGTCCAGCGTTTTTTTGGTCAAACTGGAAATATACCTCCGGTTATCGCCCTTGCAGGCAATACCCAAATGGATTGACAACCTGTTGATTGGATGCGGAACGGCGCCGGAAATTCCAAAACCAGCCGAAGAAGACCGGTTGCAGCGTGACGCCTGCTGCTGTGTCCCTGAAACCCGTCGCTGCGCCGTAAGGTGACGATGCGCTCAGAGTAGCCCCGGTCCAGTTTCCCGTCAATGCTCAATCTGTGAAATATCTGTGGAGTGTGTATCAAAAGCAGAACTTGCGTCACCAACGACACGGGTACCCGCATCTCGAGTCTGAGATGTGGGAGAAACGAATCCGGAACCCCACGACTCGCCTTTGAGACGTGGGATTCCACAGAACCCAGGGTGTCACATCCTTCACAGCCCTATCGCCAAGGGTGGGAGATCGCTAAGCCCCGAAAAGATTCTTATCCAGAAATTCGTTCCGGAACTTCCCCGAAGGATCGTACTGCGCCAGCAGCGCCTTGAACTCGGCCATCTTTGGATAAAGCCCCTGAATCCGCGACGGCGCCATCGTGAACACCTTCGCCCAGTGCGGCCGCGCATCGAAAGGCGCCAGCTGCTTCTCGATCAGCGGCAGCACTGCGTGCACCGCCTCATTCTCCGGCTTCCAGGTAAAGTGGATCGCCATCGAAGGCCGCTGATACGCCATGCTCATCCAAAGCTCGTCCGCGGCGATGGTGCGCAGCTCGGTCACGAACAGGTGCGGCGTAATGTGATCTTTCAGCTTCTCCACCGCCAGGATCGCCTCATAGCCCCGGTCGCGCGGGAGCAGATACTCCGTCTGCAGCTCGTTCCCGCTGCTCGGCGTAAACGCCATCTTGAAGTGCGGCAGCCGCTCGTACCACGGCCCGGGAATCCCCATCTGTTCGGTGCACGGCGTAGCGTCGTGCCCGGTAATCGGATGCAGCTTCTCCGTCGCCCGCCTCGCCCCGAAGAACTCCCCCGGAAAACCTCCCGCGGCGCCCGCTTCCACCTTGCGCTTGATCCATACCTGGGTCGCCCGATGATTCTGCCAGTCGGTGAACAGGCTCACGCTGTAGCCGCTCCCGAAGATCTCCTCGAGATGCTTCTCCAGGTGATCGAACGACATGTCCTGATAGACCACCTGCGCCATCTGGTAGGTCGGCAGCAGGTCCAGCGTCATCTTGGTGTTCACGCCCAGCGCGCCCAGCCCCACCACCATCCCGGCAAACTGCGCGCCGTCCTTGTGGCGGGAAAGCGTAACCTTGCTCCCATCGGCCTTGACCAGCTCCATCCCCGCAACGGCGGTAGACAAATTGCCGTTCTTATTTCCCGAACCATGCGTACCCGTAGCGCAAGCCCCGGCCACCGTCACATGCGGCAGCGAAGCCAGGTTGTGCAGGGCATATCCGTGGCCGTCGATGTAGGGAGCAAGCTGGCCATACTTCACGCCCCCGCCCACCGTCACCGTCTTCGCCGCCTCATCAATCTCCATCGAGGCGAGCTTGGTTAACTGCATCTGGTTGGCTGTGCTATCGGCAATGCGGTTGAAGGAGTGCTTCGCGCCCAGAGCCCGGATCTTGCTGCAGGCCTTAACGTTCTGCTGCACCTCATCCACCGTCGCCGGCAGATAGAGATGGTCTGTGCTGAATTCGATATTGCCAGCCCAGTTGGTTCGATGCGGCGCCATAGTCAATTCCGCATTCAGAATACGGGAAAGCATGCTCCCACCCACCAGAACCCCGGATGCCTTGAGAAATTCGCGTTTATCCATAGGCTAACCATCGTCTATATCCGCGGGAGGTCCGTCAACCTGCAACTTGCTCCACACCAATCGGAGCTCCGTTGACATCCCTCGGCCCGTAACAAATTTGTCATCCCGAGCGAGCGCCGTGAGCCGAGGGACCTGCTTTTTGCTGGCACAACTTCAAATTTTCGGCTCCGCCGCGCATCTCGCGCCTCAAAAAACAAGGATGTTGACGAAGCCACTCATCGGCAAGTATCCGCACTCCGGTTCACTCCGTGGGGATGGCTACAATTGAGACGGAGAGGGTTTATGGAAGAACTGAGTCAGGAACTGCTGGGCGTCGTCCATGCGGCGGAGCCAAAGCTTCGCGAAGTCAGCGAGATTGAGAGCAGAAAGCCGATCTTACCGGGAGGCTGGTCGCGTAAGCAGGTCATCGGACACCTCATCGACTCGGCGTCCAACAACCACCAGCGATTTGTCTGCGCGATTCTCCAGGAATCTTTGGATTTTCCGGGCTACGATCAGAGCGGCAACGTGCGAGTACAGGCAATTCAGGATGCGGACTGGACTCTTCTCATCTCCCTGTGGAGCGCCTATAACCGCTATCTCGCTCACGTGATAGCCAATCTGCCTGCGTCAAGCCTGGGGACGCCGTGCCGGATCGGTTCAGGAGAGGCGGTCCCATTGAGCTTTCTGGCAACGGACTATCTCTCCCATCTGCTTCATCATCTCCGCCAGATAGGCGCTGCTGACGCAAGCTGAATCACAATAACCGCTTCGAGCACCATTGACCTCGCCCCTGAAATCCCCTAAACTTAAGGATTGCAGGGGATGCCAAATTGCCTGCATCCCATTTTCAGGAAAAGAGTTCAGGAACCACCATGGCAAACCATGTCTCCGCGCTCAAGCGCGTCCGTCAGACCGAAACCAAGACCGCGGTGAACCGCGCCAACAAGAGCCGCGTCCGCGGCAGCCTCCGCGCCCTCCGCGAGGCCCTCCATGCAGGCGATGTCAAGGCTGCCGGCGAGCAGTACCGCGCCACCGCCTCCGCGCTCGACAAGAGCGTCCAGAAGGGCATCCTGCACAAGAACACCGCGTCCCGCTACAAGAGCCGCCTCAACGCCCGCGTCAAGGCCCTGGCCACCAAGAAGTCCGCTTAATCCAGCATTAGCTTTTCTCAAAAAGGCCGGATCACATCCGGCCTTTTGTCGTACGCGTCTCTCAGACAACAAACAAAAATTTGTCATCCCGAGCGAGCACCGCGAAGCCGAGGGACCTGCAGTCTGCCTGCCCCGCCAACGATCCCCTATTGCTCCGCCACCGGCAGCACCAGATGGGAGTTGGCATAAATCCGCTGCTCGGCCGAGTGATAGTCCCCAGGCGCAGCCGTCATGATATTCGGCACGAACGTCTGCGGATTCCGGTCATAAAGCGGAAACCACGAGCTCTGCACCTGCACCATGATGCGGTGCCCTTTCAGAAACACATGGTCCGCCCCATGCAGGCTGAACTTGTACTCCTCCGCCTGGTTCGCCGGAGCTGCCTCCGGATGCTCGTAGCTCTGCCGATAGCGTCCGCGAAAGATCTCGTCCGCAATCATCAGCTCAAAGCCGTCACGGTCAGCCAGAACGCCGGTGCACGGCGCGGGGCAATCCGTAACCGGAGGATATTCATCGATCAGCTTCACCACCCAATCGCTATCCGTTCCCGACGTAGACGCAAACAGGTCGGCGACCACATCGCCGGTGATCGTGACATCGTGATCCAGCACCGGCGTCGTCCACGTCGCCACATCCTTGCGTCCGTCATAAGGGCGCTGATCCTCCACCAGCCACGTGTACCAGTGCGACCCAGTGGGAGCATACGTCGCCTCGATCGGCCGCTTGCGATAGTTGACGGGTGAAGCCGGATCGGAAACATAAGCAGTAAACGCCTGCGTCGACGAAGGCTCGTCGAAACTCAGCTTGCCGCCCTGTCCCAGATACAAATCCCGATCCGTGATCCCCTCCTTCGGCGGCCACTCGCTGTAGCGCATCCAGCGGTTCGTCCCGGTCTGGAACGAAGCCGCGTCCTGCAGATCGAATCCCGGCTGATCCTTCAGATAATGCGCGAAAAACGGCGCTTCGATCTGCTGCCGGAACTCGTCCCCGGTCGCCGCGCCAAAGTTCACGTCTCCCAGGCGGCGCGTTGTCCGCACCCACTGCCCGTGGTTCCAGGGCCCGAGAACGAGAAAGACCTCGTGCTTGTCGTCATGCGGCTTCAGCGCGGCATACTCCGCCTGCGGACCCCACATATCTTCCTGGTCCCACCATCCGCCCACCTCCAGCGTCGGCACCTCCACGCTGGTCAGATGCGGCTGCACCGCGCGAGACTGCCAGAATGCGTCGTAGCTCGGATGCTCTAGGAAGGCCTTCCCCGTCGGAAGGTTGTCCACGCTCGACTTCCCCGCCGCTGCGAACGATCCAGCCTTCAAAAAGTAGTCGTATGCGTCTTCATCCAGCTTGCCGAAGGCGTTCTCTTTGCTCGACTCCATGCCCAGCACGTAGTCGTAGCCATAGGTCTGACGGAACGCGCCGTTGTGAAAGAAGTCGTCGCCGATCCACACATCCGTCATCGGAGCCTGCGGCGAGATCGCCTTCACCGCCGGATTCGGATCGATCCCCGCTTCAGCCGCCAGAAATCCCGGATACGATACTCCAACCACGCCCACGCGCCCATTGTTGTCCGGCACATTCTTCAACAGCCATGCCACCGTGTCGTAGGTGTCGGTGCTCTCGTCGATCCCGCTCGGGTCGGCGGAATGAGGATCGTGATGCGCCGCAATCGGCCGCATCATCACAAACTGCCCCTGCGACTCGTACCGCCCGCGAATATCCTCCATCACAAAGATGTATCCGCTCTGCGCCAGCTCGGTGTATTCCCGGTTGATCGAGTCGGAACTGGACCCATCCACGCCGTAAGGGGTGCGCTGCATGATGAAGGGCAGCGCGTCGTGCGTGTCCGTGGGTCGCAGAATGATGGCGTGCAGCTTGATTCCATCCCGCATCGGGATCATCGTCTCTTCGCGGCTGTAAGGCCGGAAGTGGTTGTGCTCGGGATGGTCGCTGATGCGGGTTGCGTCCGTCTCTTCAGCTCCGGCCCAGCTCGTCCCGCTCAACTTCAGGGCCGTCACTTTCCCCGCCTCATCCCTCACGAAGGTCACCCGCTCCGTGCCGCCGTTCGCGGTGAAGGCATTTCCCGGCGCCGGCGTCAGGATGATACCCGGCATGCGCGCGCTCTCGATGGTCAGGTGATCGCCGTCGTGAAACACCGACAAAACGATGTCCGGCTCCTGCACCTCGCGATACTGCCCCGCATAGCTGTCGAGCTGCGCCGCGTCGGCATGCCGCGCAAAAAGGCGTGGAGCTGCCTGCATCGATGCCGGCGCAGCAAATGTCAGAGTGACAATGAAAATAGCGGCAAAGCGCAACCGCCCGCCTGTGCGACGAAAGAAATCAAAGGACATCGGCAAACATTGCATGAGTCAGGCGCTCCTGAGCAAAGCATCAGTCTAACTTCAACCGGCGCCTTCGCCGCACCTTTTCACTCAATCCTTCTTCGAGCCCGTTGAAGCTCCTTTGCACGCCGTACACAATTCCCCGACAATGCCCTTGCCCTCTTCCACGGTGAAGATGCGATCCACGCTGGGCAGCTTCAGCTTCTCCACCGCTCCGCTCGGCCAGTGAATCTCCACGTCGTTCACTGTCGTCGCATCCCCCAGTCCGAAATGCACGCGCTGATCGTTCGACGAGATGTAGCTGCCGCCGCTCATCACGTCTTCGCGCTGCTTCATCCCATTGGCCGTGAGATAGACCGTCGCGCCCACCGCATCGCGCGGACTCTTCGGCCCGCCAACCAGCTTCATCTCCACCCAGTGATGATGGTCGGCATTCACGTTGCGCAGCAGCACCGGCGTGGTGTCGAGCGAGTTGATCACCACATCGATCTTGCCGTCGTTGAACAAATCTCCGAACGCCGCGCCGCGTCCCGGAGTCACCACCGCCAGGCCCGTGCCCTTCACCGGAGGCACCAGTTCAAACTTCTTCCCCTGCAAGTTGCGATAGAGCAGCGGACGCTCCGCAAAGCGTCGTCCCCCAGTCGTACTTGTCGACCGACGGATAGACATGTCCGTTGATCATCATCAGGTCTTTCCACCCGTCGTTGTCGTAATCGATGAATTCCGTCGCCCCAGCCCAGAAACGGAATCGTGTCCTGCGCAATCCCCGCGTGATAGCTCACATCGGTAAAGTTCGCGTCGCCGTCGTTGTGATACAGCACCTTGTAATCGTCCGAGAAGGTGGTCACCAGCAGATCGTCGAGCCCGTTATTCTCGTAGTCGCCGACAGCCAGGCCCATCGACGCAACTTCCCGGCCGTCCTGGTTGAGCGCAAAGCCCGAGGCGTAGCTGTCGTCCTCAAATTTGCCGTCGCCCTTGTTGATGTAGAGATAGTTCGGCGTCGAATCGTCGGCCACCACCAGATCCACCTTGCCGTCGTTGTTCAGGTCGACAAAGACGCTGGTGAAGCCGTAGTACTTGTTCGGGTCGTTCACGCCGGCCTTCACGCTCACATCGGTAAACGTGCCGTCGCCGTTGTTGTGGAAGAGATGGTCCGGCTCACCCTCCAGGCCGCGCGGACCGCACATCACGCTGACGCCGCGGAAATTGCAGAAGCTGTAGCCCACCGCTTTGCTTCCCGGCACAGGCAGATTGCTCCGGTCGAAGTGAACATAGCCCGCGACAAAAAGATCCAGCCGCCCATCGCCGTCGTAGTCGCCAAAGGTCGCGCCCGTGGACCAGTTGCCCAGCGTGACGCCGGCCTTCTCCGCCACGTCGGTAAACGTGCCGTCGTGATTGTTGTGGTACAGGCGATTCTTCCCGTAGTTGGCCACAAAGATATCCGGCCAGCCATCGTTGTCGTAGTCGCCGATGGCCACGCCGAATCCCCAGCGGTCGTTGGTCACGCCGGCCTTGGCCGCCACGTTCGTGAAGGTTCCATCGTGGTTGTTGTGGAAGAGCGCGGCGTGGGGCGGCTCCGCCTTGCCGTCCAGCGCATCGTAGGTCGATCCGTTCACCAGGTAGATGTCGAGCCAGCCGTCGTTGTCGTAGTCGATCAGCCCCACGCCGGAACCGTTCGCCTCGAGGATGAACTGCTTCTGCGGCGTGCCCATGGTGTGGTGCCAGGTGGCCAGCCCCGACTGTTTCGTGATGTCCTCGAAGACCACCGGCCCTGAATCCACAAATCCGCCGGCGGTGATGGGGCGGTTCTCGGCGTCGTGCACCGCGGCGTGCGCGCCCCCCGTGGAGTTTCCTCCTCCTCCGGTTTGTGCGGCGGGTGGTGGAGTCTGGCCCCAGGCGGAAAGGGTCAGCAGAACCGTGATGATGCCTGAGGGGAAATAGCGAAAAGCACTCGAGAACAACCAGTAGACTCCTGAATGTGGATACGCCGAGAGAATAGCAGACGCGCCGCCCTTGTGGCCCGTCATCCTGCTCAGACGGCGCCGCGGCTGAAATCGCTTTCACATTCCATGCTGCATTCGGTATAACTCTTGCCAGTGTTCGACATCGAGCCGGCGGTGCGGAGTCGCTTCGGCCGCACCGGTGTCGCACCCGCAGCGCATACACCTATGAACATTAAAGAGGTCGCACGGCTCGCCAAGGTTTCCACTGCCACCGTGTCGCGAACCATCAACGGCTCGGACAAGGTCACCACGGAAACAGCCGAGCGGGTCCGGCGCGCCATCGAGACGCTGAAGTTTTACCCCAACACCAATGCCCGCGCGCTGGGCTCCGGACGCAGCAGCCTCTACGGCCTCATCATCTCCGACATCACCAATCCCTTCTTTCCCGAGCTGGTCAAGAGCTTTGAGGATATGGCCGTGCAGTTCGGCCAGGAGGTGCTGGTCGCCAACACCAACTACGACCCGCACCGCATGGAAGTCTGCGTAAGCCGCATGCTGCAGCGCAAGGTCGACGGCGTCGCCATCATGACCTCGGAAATGGACGAGCACCTCATCGATGAGCTCAGCAGCCGCAGCATTCCGCTCGTCTTTCTCGACACCGGCATACCGCAAAAAGGCATCAGCAACATCGCTATCGATTACGCCGCCGGCATCGACGCGGCAGTGGAGCACCTGTCCGAGCTGGGACACACCGCCATCGGCTTCATCAGCGGCCCCATGGATCTGACCTCCGCCCGCGTTCGCCGCCGTGCCTTCATGCAGAGCCTGAAGCGCAAGGGCCTGCGCTTCGACCGCAATCTGATGGAAGAAGCCAATCACCGCATGGACGGCGGCCACGACGCCATGGTCCGCCTGCTCGGGAAGAATCCCCGGCCCACCGCGATTCTCAACTCCAACGACATGACCGCCATCGGAGCCATCGGAGCCCTGGCCGAGCACGGGCTGAAGGTCCCCCGCGACATCTCGGTCATCGGCTTCGACGATATCGAGCTCAGCGCCTTCACGCAGCCGGCCCTGACCACCGTTCGCCTCTCCCGCCAGGAGATCGCCAAGGTAGCCTTTCGCGCCCTCTACAGCGCCAAGGATGATGTCGCTCCCAACGGCGCCGAATACATCATCCAGCCCACCCTGATCGAACGAAAATCCACCGGCCCAGCCCCCAAACACCGCGCCTGACTTGCTACTCCCTATCCCCTGTCCCCTACCCCCTGTCTTTAATCAATTCGTTCGTGGCGATAGCCGCCCTCCGTCAGCATCTGCGCGATCTCCGCGATGTGATCGACACCCCGCGTCTCCAGCGTCACATCGATCACCGTATCGCCCAGGTTCACGCCATAATGCGCGCGGTCGTACGAGGTCTGCACGATGTTCGCCCGGGCGTCGGCGATGATCCGCGTCAGTTGGTGCAGAGAGCCGGGACGATCGGTGAGATGAATCCTCAGCCGCGCGTGCCGTCCGTCTTTTACCAGGCCGCGCTCGATCATCTTCGCCAGCAGGCTCACATCGATGTTGCCGCCGCACACCAGCACCGCCGTCCGCTGCCCATTCAATGGGGTTTTGTGCTGCAGCAAGGAAGCCAGCGCTACCGCGCCCGCACCCTCGGCGAGCGTCTTCTCGCGCTCCAGCAGCACCAGGATGGCCTTGGCAATCTCCTCCTCCTCGACCGTGACGATCTCGTCCACGTAGCGCTGCACCAGCGGCAGCGTGCGCTCGCCCGCCCGCCGCACCGCAATGCCGTCGGCGATCGTCGCCTCGGCGGGAATCGTTACCGGAGCGCCGGCCTCGGCCGCCCGCAGCATCGAAGGCAGGCGCTCGGTCTGAACGCCGATCACGCGCACTTTGGGATTCAATTCCTTGATCGCGCAGGCCACGCCGCCAATCAATCCGCCGCCGCCGATCGGAACCACGACCGCTTCGAGACCGGCAACCTGGTCGAGCAATTCCAGGCCGATCGTTCCCTGCCCTGCGATCACCGCGTCGTCGTCAAAGGGATGCAGAAAGGTCATCCCCTCCTCTTCGCCCAGCCGCAGCGCCTCCGAACAGGCTTCGTCGTAGTTCGCGCCATGCAGGACGACCTCCGCGCCAAAACTGGCGGTCGAAGAAACCTTCACCAGCGGCGTCATCAGCGGCATCACGATGCGTGACCGGATGCCCCGCTCGGTCGCGTGAAAGGCTACGGCCTGGGCATGGTTTCCGGCGCTCGCCGCAATCACCCCTCTGCGCTTCTCGCTGTCGGAGAGGGTAAGAATCTTGTTCAGCGCGCCGCGCTCCTTGAAAGCGCCGGTACGCTGCAGGTTGTCGAGCTTGAGAAAAACCTGCTGCCCGGTCATTTGCGACAAAGCGTCGGAATGCGGCGCCGGCGACAGATAAATAAAGTCCTGGATTCGCCGCTTCGCCTCTTGAATGTCGTGCAATGTGACTGCCATCGAACTTTCTCTCCTGAATTGAAAAGCCACCATCCGGCTGGAGCGGATGGTGGCTGATTGAAGTCTTTGCGTTTCGCTGAACTCGCCTGCCGCCCGCTCCTAGGGAGAAGGAATGAGAATGATCCCAATAATTCGGCCGCCGATGCGAATAGGCATCTGGTTGCAAAGGCCGAAGCTGGTCATGGCAAGCTGCATGCGGATGTCTGAATCACAACAGACTGAAGGATCGAAGTCAAATCACGAAAAACCGGGTGCCCCACGTCTGGATTTTCAGACGTGGGATTCCACCGAGCTCAGGGTGCCCCACATCTCGCTCTTGAGATGTGGGAAAACAAACGCCCGAGTACCCACGTTTCGCACGTGAGACGTGGGTCTGTCAGCTCTGCGCCTCAGCCAGCTTCCTGATCGCCTGCATCAGATGATCGTCCCCCGCCAGCACATCCTGGTACCGGTTCTGCCCATTCGCAACGATGGAGAAATCCCCCTGCGCGATCTCCAGAATCGACGCGTTCTCACTGTCCTCCTTCAGCTGGTAGGTCATGGTCAGGTAATTCTCGGGAATATCCTCAATCGTCGAATTCGGATCGATGACCGTGTACTCGAGGTGATGCGGCGCATCGATGGCCACCACGTGCCCCTTCACATAAAGCTTTCCGTCCGCCGCGCCTTTCCACAGCAGCGGAGAGCCCGGCTGCCAGTCGGTCTCCGCGACGCAGCCGAACATATATTGTTGAATGAATGCATTGTCGGTGAGAACCTTCCACAGGGTGCTCACCGGAGCATCGACCTCGACTGTTTTGCGAATCTCAAGTTTGGCCATGGAACCAATTTCTCCTCATCCGCAATCTAAACGGAATCTCGCGACCATGCTTGGAAAAACGCGACACGATTCCTCAGCCCGGCCTCATGCAAGCCCATCGCCCGAAATTGAATACCCCGAAAGTAAATATGAGGAACGCTTCGACCCCGTCGTAGGCAAAGCCCGCGGCGTCTTGCAACGCGCAACGCCCGATGGCCGATTCCAGCATTTCCGCATCGCCCCGCCGCCCGACCTCGCGCTCTCGGTCGCGCATTGCTGGATGGTCAGCTGGGAGATCGAAGGTCCCGAGCCGCATCTGCAGGAGACCGTTCCCCACCCCAACTTTCATCTCGTTTTTGAAAATGGAATAGGCACCGTCTCCGGCGTACACACCGGCAAACACCGTCACGAGCTGGCCGGCAAGTCATTTGCCTTCGGAGTCAAGTTCACTCCCGGCGGCTTCCGCCCCTTCCTGCATGGCCCTGCATCCGCACTCGCCAATCAAACTGTTCCCGCGTCGCAAATCTTCGGCACGGAGGTCGACCGCATTCTGGACTTCGCATCGACCGCGGACGAGAGGGCGCACGCGGCCTGCGCCTTTCTTCGCGCGCGCATGCTCGCGCCCGACCCGGTGCTTGTCCAGGTTGTCCAGATCACCGAAGACATCCTGCGCAATCCCGACTTGAAAACCGTCGAGGACCTCACCGCTCACGCCGGCATCGGCAAGCGCACCCTGCAAAGGCTGTTCAACGAATACGTCGGCGCCGGCCCGAAATGGGTGATCCGCCGCTACCGCCTTCATGAGTTGATCGAGCGATGCAATTCCGGCGAGAAGCTGGACTTCGCGCAGATCGCCCTCGACCTCGGCTACTTCGACCAGGCCCATCTCATCAATGACTTCCGCGCCATTGTCGGCAACTCGCCGGCACAATATCAGCAGACGGCAAGCCACGCTAGACCGAAAGCAAAGCGCCGCTCGTAAACACCATCGCCACGCGGGGATCGCCAAAGAAGTAAGGCAGCTCGCGATAGTCCTCCGCGTCGTGAACGACGAAATCCGCGATCCTGCCGGGCTCCAGCGAACCGATCTCGTGGCCGCGATTCAGGCTGTACGCCGCATTCACCGTCGCCGCCGTCAGCGCCTCCGCCGGAGTCATTTTCATCTGCGTGCACGCCAGCGACATCACCATGCGCATCGAAGTTGTCGGCGACGAGCCGGGATTGAAGTCCGTAGCCAGCACCACCGCCAGTCCCGTCTCGATCATCGCCCGCGCGTTCGGATACTTCTGCGAGCCAATCGCATGCACCGATCCCGGCAGCAGCACCGGCTGCACCCCGGCCCGCAGCAACGCGTTCATCGATGCAGAAGTCGTCTGCTCCAGGTGATCGCAGGTCTTCGCGCCCATCTCCGCGGCCAGATCGGATGCGCCGAAAGCCGTGAATTGGTCGGCATGCATGCGCAGGCCAAGCCCATGTCTCTGCGCCGCCGTGAAGATCCGCCGCGCCTGATCCAGATTGAAAACTTTACTTTCGCAGAAAATATCGCAGAACTCGGCCAGGCGCTCGCCCGCAACCAGAGGCAGCATCTCTTCGACAACCAGCTGCACGTAGTCATCCCCGCGCCCCGCGAACTCGACAGGAATCTCATGCGCACCCAGAAACGTCGGAACCGTCCGCAATGGAGTTGTCTGTCCAATGTGACGAATCACACGCAGAATCTTCAACTCGTCTTCGACCGTGAGGCCATAGCCGGACTTGGCCTCGACCGTCGTCGTCCCGCTCTCCAGAAACCACCGGGCATGACGCTCGGCGATCGCGTTCAGTGCATCTTCCGTGGCCGCGCGCGTCTTGCGCACCGTGGACTTGATGCCGCCGCCCTGCGCGGCAATCTCCTGGTAGGTCGCGCCCGCACAGCGCATCTCGAATTCATCCGCGCGATTGCCCGCAAAGACCAGGTGCGTATGCGCATCGACAAACCCCGGAGTCACCAGCCGTCCGCCCGCATCAACGACGTCGGCGCTCCCGCGCAGCGGCTCAATCTTCGCTCGCGAGCCGATAGCCGCAACGCGCCCATCGCGAACCAGCATCGCCCCATCGGCGATGGACCCGATTTCGCGAAGCTCCGTGCCCACGCGCGGCCGCGATGGTCCGGCCAGCGTAACCAGCTGCGAGCAATTCATAACCAGCAACTCGCTCAATCGCTCTCCATTCAAAAAAACTTGTCATCCCGACCGGAACGGGGTGCCCCACATCTCGCCTCTGAGATGTGGGATTCCACGTCTCTGTCTAGTCCACGTCCGCATCAGAACCGCGATCATCCATCATCGGCACGCGAACACCGCTTTTCTTCGCAAACTCGATCGCCGTCTCATACCCCGCATCCACATGCCGCATCACGCCCGTTCCCGGATCGGTCGTCAACACCCGCTCCAGCCGCTGCGCCGCCAGCTCCGAACCATCCGCGACCACCACCATCCCCGCATGATGCGAATAGCCAATGCCCACGCCGCCGCCGTTGTGAATGCTCACCCACGAAGCTCCAGCCGCAGTGTTCACCAGCGCATTCAGCAGAGGCCAGTCGGCAACCGCGTCCGATCCATCCTTCATCGCCTCAGTCTCGCGATGCGGCGACGCTACTGACCCAGCATCCAGATGGTCGCGCCCGATCACAATCGGTGCGGAGATTTCTCCGCTGCGCACCAGTTCATTGATGGCCACGCCCAGCTTCGCTCGCTCACCGTAGCCCAGCCAGCAGATGCGCGCCGGCAGCCCCTGAAAATGTATCCGTTGCTGTGCCAATTGGATCCACCGCCGCAAACTCGCGTCTTCCGGAAACATCTCCAGCACCAGCCGATCCGTCCGATAGATATCTTCGGGATCGCCCGAGAGCGCCGCCCAGCGGAAAGGCCCTTTGCCCACGCAGAACAGCGGACGAATATACTCCGGCACAAATCCCGGAATCGCAAATGCATCCTTCACGCCCGCAAGCTGAGCCTGAGTCCGAAGATTATTGCCGTAGTCGAAGGTCACCGCGCCCAGTCGCTTCAGCTCCAGCATCGCTTCGACATGCCGGCCCATCGTCTCCATCGAGCGCCGCACATACTCCTCGGGATCGCTCGCGCGCAGTCGCAGCGCGGCGTCGAGCGGCATGCCGTTCGGCACGTATCCCTGCAGAGGGTCGTGCGCACTGGTCTGGTCGGTCAGCACATCGGGCACAATGCCGCGCCCGATCAGTTCCGGCAGAACATCCGCGCAGTTCCCCACCAGTCCGACCGAAATCGCCTTGCCCTCGCGCTGTGCGTCTTCAAGAATCTGCAGCGCCTCGTCTAAATTCCGGGCCACGGCATCGCAGTAGCCGCTCTTCAATCGCTTCTCGATCCGCGCCGCATCCACATCGATGCCAAGAAAGCGCGCGCCGTTCATCGTCGCCGCCAGCGGCTGCGCGCCGCCCATGCCGCCCATGCCGCCGGAAACCACCAGCTTGCCTTCCAGGCTCCCGCCAAAATGCTGACGTCCGGCCTCGGCAAAGGTCTCGTAGGTTCCCTGCACAATGCCCTGGCTGCCGATATAAATCCACGAGCCGGCCGTCATCTGGCCGTACATCATCAGGCCCTTGCGCTCGAGCTCGTGAAAGTGCTCCCAGTTCGACCAGCGCCCGACGAGATTCGAATTCGCAATCAGCACCCGCGGAGCCGCCTCGTGCGTCCTCAATACACCGACTGGTTTTCCTGACTGGATCAGCAAAGTTTCATCGTTGGCCAGCGTCTTCAGCGTGCGCACAATGGCCTCGAAGCACTCCCAGTTGCGCGCCGCCTTGCCCGTCCCGCCATATACGACTAAATCCTCGGGCCGCTCCGCGACCTCCGGATCGAGATTGTTCATCAACATGCGCAGCGCCGCTTCCTGCTGCCATCCGCGCGTGTTCAGCTTCGTTCCGCGCGGCGCGCGAACCACCCGCGTCTCTGTCTGAGTTTCCATCGCTATCCTCTCCACTCATCGAATTTCCCGGCACGCACCGCCTTCGCCAGCGCTTCGATCTCCCCGGCGAGCACTCGGTCTTCCTTCAACGTAGGACTCACTTCCCTCACCGCCTCCGCCGCGCGCCCCACCTCGCGCGCCGGCTTCAGCGGCAGCCGATACTCCAGTCCCTGCGCCGCCGCCATCAACTCCATCGCCAGCACGTGCTCGGCATTCGCCACCACCTGCCGCAGCTTCAATGCGCCGGTCATGCCCATCGACACGTGATCCTCTTTTCCGCCCGAGGTCGGCACCGAATCCACACTTGCCGGATGCGACAGCACCTTGGCCTCGTTCAGCAGCGCGGCCGCCGCCACATGCGCAATCATCAGGCCCGAAGAAACGCCGGGCGTCGAAGAAAGAAACGCCGGCAGCCCTTCGTTGATATCCGGATTGATCAGCCGATCGATGCGCCGCTCGCTGATGCTCATCAGATCGGTCAGCGCAATCGCCGCATAGTCCAGCGCCAGCGCCAGCGGAGCACCGTGGAAATTTCCGCCGGAAAGAATTTCCCCATCATCGCCGTTCGCGAAAAAATCAGAGGATTGTCGGTAGCCGATCCCGTCTCCACCTCGATCACCTCGCGCACATGCGCGAGCGCGCCACGCGCCGCCCCGTGCACCTGCGGCATGCAGCGCAGGCAATAGGCGTCCTGCACCCGCGGATCGTTGTGCCGGTGCGACTCCCGAATCTCGCTCTCCTCCAGCAGCGCGCGCAGATGCGCCGCCGCCGCTATCTGCCCCGCATGCGGCCGCGCCTCATGAATGCGCGCATCGAACGGCGTCGGCGTTCCCCGCAGCGCCTCCAGCGACATCGCTCCCGCCAGATCGAACAACTCGACCACCCGCAGAGCGCGCACCAACGCCAGCCCGCCGACCGCCGCCATCGCCTGCGTGCCGTTCAGCAGCGCCAGGCCTTCCTTCGCCTGCCAGCGTCAGCGGAGCAATGCCCGCCAGCTGCAAGCGCAGCAGCAGCTGCCATCCGCTCACCGCGAATAGAACACCTCGCCCTCGCCGATCAGCGCCAGCGCCAGATGCGCCAGCGGAGCAAGATCGCCGCTCGCGCCCACCGACCCGCGCGCCGGAATCACCGGATGAATGCCGGTGATTCAGCATCGCCATCAGCGTGCTCCACCACCAACGGGCGCACGCCGCTGCAGCCCTTTGGCCAGCACGTTGGCGCGCAGCAGCAGCATGGCGCGCACCTCATCCTCGGGCAGCGGCTCGCCGACTCCGCACGCATGGCTGCGCACCAGGTTCCGCTGCAGCGCCTCCAGCTGGTCCGGGCCAATCCGTACCTCGGCTCAGCTTGCCGAAGCCGGTGTTGATGCCGTACGCGGTCTCCCCGCGCGACACCACACCCTCGACCACCCCGCGCGAAGCCTCCATCCTCGGATACGCCTCGCCCGCAATCGCAACCAGCCCACCGTCCCGCGCCACGCTCGCAATCTCCTCCAGAGAGAGCGAGCGGCCATCGATCTCAAGAACTTCCTTCACGCTACCGAGCTTCTTCATCCTTCTCCCAATGAGTTGTCATCCCGAGCGAGCACCGCGAGCCGAGGGACCTGCAGTTCGCTCGCGCCACGGCAGAATTCCGTGACAACAATGCTCTTCTGGCAAGAATCGCTCGGTCAACCAAACTCATTGCAGCCGATGCTAAGAGGCCGCGCGCATCCAGTCCACGCACATTCCACGGAAAATATGTAACAATTCTGCAGAATTCTTCGGAGGAGAGCCGCAATGGCGATGGAAACAACGGAATTGCTCGACGAATACGCACGAAACCTGCTCGCGGAACTCGCAACGAATGCGCGAGCCTCCTACGCCGATCTCGGCCGCCGCGTTGGCCTTTCGCCCTCAGCGGTCGCCGAGCGCATGCGCCGCATGGAAGAGGACGGCATCATCAAGGGCTACAGCGCCGACATCAATCCTGAAGTGCTCGGCCTACCTGTGCTCGCGGTCATCCGCATGACCTGCGACGGAACCCATTACCACCCGTTCCTCAAGTTCGTGAAGACCCTCAGCGAAGTGCGCCTCTGCCATCACGTCACCGGAGCCGACGCCTTTTATCTCGAAATCGCCACATCGTCGCTCGTCGATCTCGAGCGCCTCATCGAGCGCCTGCTGCCCTACGGAATTCCGACGACCAGCCTCGTCTTCTCCACGCCCGTCGCGCGCCGCGGCCCGGACCTCACCCGCCTGAACCCCCAAAAAGGACTGCGCGTCCAGCGAAACGCGCTTCGCGCCCGCTAAGGACTAAGGTGCGCTCCCATCGGTCGCGATGAGAGCGCCCGGCACAAAAGAAGCGACCAAAAGGGAGCGGGGCAATAGAAGTATCTGCCAGCATCAAGCTGGCGCCAAAGGCGCGTAAGCCTGGACGGCCAGTCCCCGGGTGCCCCACATCTCGAATTTGAGATGTGGGATTCCAATGCATTCGTTACCTAGACAGGTTGAATGATCCGCGAACCCTTCCATCCGTAATACGCGATGAAGATGTAGCAGATCACCGGCACGATGAACGCGTGATGAAGCCCGATGTGGTCGGCCAGCACGCCCTGAAACTCCGGAATCAGTGCGCCGCCCACGATCGCCGTCACCAGCAATCCCGACGCCTCGCCGGTCAGCGGGCCCATCTCGGCGATGCCCAGCGTAAAGATCGACGGGAACATGATGGAGTTGAAGAACCCAACCAGCAGAATGCTCCACATGGGTATTGAGTGCGGTATCGGGATCGTCCAGTGCCAACCCAGCAAATGCCCTGTGTAAGAAGTGACGATACCCGATGTAAACGTCGTGTTGATGGAAACTAACACCAGCACTATCGCTATCAAAGCGCAAAGCGTGAGCAGGTGGCCGGTCTTCACCTTCTGCAGCACCGCCGAACCGATGAACCGCCCCATCATTGCGCCGCCCCAGTAGAAGGGCACAAAACCGGCTGCCGCCAGTGCCGAGATACCGGCAATGTTTGGTAAGTTGAAGTAATTGATGAGGAAGCTGCCGATCGAAACCTCGGCTCCCACATAGACAAAGATCGCTACCGCGCCCAGCACCACGTGCGGATAACGCCAGATGCTGAAGCCCTTTCCCCCAGCCTTCGTCGGGCGGTAATCCTTCGTCGTGTCCAGCCGCGGAAATTTGTAGAACGCAATCGCCAGCGCCAGAACCACCAGCGCCAGCGTGATCGCCATGTAGGGAAACTTCACCGTGGCTGCCTGCTGAATCCGGTAGGCATGCAGCGCGGCTTTGGACATGTTGTCGGTGTTCTGGACCGTCTTCTCGGCGCCCTTCAGAATCAGCCATCCTCCCAGCGGAGGACCGATCGTCGTTCCCAGCGAATTGAAGGCCTGGGTCAGGTTCAGGCGGCTCGATCCGGTCTCCGGAGGCCCCAGCACCGTGACATAAGGATTAGCCGCAACCTGCAGCGCGGTAATTCCGGCAGCGAGAACAATCAGCGCCGTCAGGAAGAGTGGAAAAGAAGGAAGATCGGCCGCCGGAATGAACAGCACCGCGCCCAGGCCCATCGTCAACAGGCCGACGACCATGGTGCGCTGGTAGCCGATCCACTCCACCACCTTGCCCGAAGCGAATCCGAAGGCCGCATACGAAGAGAAAAAAGCAAACTGGACCAGCAGCGCTTCGGCGTAGTTCAGGTCGAAGATCGCCTTCAGGTGCGGAATCAGGATGTCATTGAGCGAGGTCAAAAATCCCCACACGAAGAACAGTGTGGTGACCATGGCGAATGCGCTTTTGTAGCCGCTGCCCCCGGATGCGGCGGTGACTTGAGTCGAACTGCTTGCGTTACTGATGGCCATGAGTTTTTAGGTTATCCCTCGTATAGCTTTGGCATCCAACTGAGGAGCCGTTGTGTCCTTCCAAACGGCCCTTGGGGAATTCGCGCCTGCCGGAATGATACCTGCACAACAGATTTGGCTTCAGATAAGCTTCGAGTATTTTGAGATACGCACTCCGCCGCGGTCGACAGAAGATCAATATCGATCAACAGAAGGTCAATATATTGTTCGCCCTGCGAGACGTATGTCGCACGATTCATGAAACTTTGGACGAATCTGTACGTCACACTCTACGTCGGAGATCGAGCGCAAAGCCTCTCCACGGGAATCGGATCGGGCGGCAAAATGAGAGGATTTTCGATGGGCTCAGCAAGAATCGCGTTCTCGCTCATAGTGTTAGGCGGATTGGGCAGTGCACTCGCCGCTACTGCGCCGGCCCAGCAGCCGGCTGCCCAGTCTCCGGCGAGCGCCAGCCGTCTGGTCGGGTCCATCACCGCCATCGACGGCAGAACCCTCACCATAAAGCCTGATTCCGGCGCACCCACCACCGTAACCGTCAGCGATGCGGCGAGAATCCTGCGCACCGAAAGCGTAAAGGACCTGAAGTCGGCCACTTCTATTCAGATCACCGACCTTTCCGTCGGCGACCGCGTGCTCATGCTGATCCATCCCACCGCCGAGGGCTCTGCGCCCATCGCGACTGCGGTCGTCGCCATGAAGCAGTCCGATATCGCCCAGCAGCAGAAGGCGGAGCAGGCCGATTGGCAGCGCCGCGGCGTTGGCGGCATCGTCAAATCCGTTGACGCTTCAGCCGGAACGCTCACCATCGCCGTTGGCGCTCGCACCGTCACCGTGCATGCCACTCCCAAGACCATCGTCCGTCGCTATAGCCCGGGCTCGGTCAAGTTCTCCGACGCCAAACCCTCAACCCTCGATCAGATCCAGGTTGGCGATCAACTTCAGGCGCGGGGCGATCGCAGCCCTGACAGCACCGACCTGACCGCGGACGAGGTCGTCACCGGCTCCTTCCGCAACATCGCCGGCCTGATCGTCTCCAGTGATCCGGCCGCCAATACCGTAACCGTAAACGACCTGGCCACCAGGAAACCGGTAGTCATTCACGTCACGGCTGATTCGCAGTTGCATAAGCTGCCTCCCACCATGGCGCAGATGCTTGCCGCTCGCTTCAAGAGTGGCGGGTCGGGCCGAGGCGGGAGTGCGCCGCAGGCCGCCCCTGCCGCGGCATCGTCCGGAAATGGACAAGGACCGCGCCAAGGGGGCCAGCGCAGTAGCGATCTTGCACAGGTCCTGCAGCACATACCGACAATCCAAATCTCCGAACTCCACAAGGGTGACGCGGTCATGATCGTCGCCACCCAGGGCGCGCCCGACACTGTAACCGCCGTTACCCTGCTCGCCGGCGTCGAACCCATCCTCACCGCGTCTGCCAGCCAGAACATGTTCTCCGCGTCCTGGAACCTGGGCGGAGGAAATGCCGAAGGCGAGGGAACCCAGTAAGCAGAAATTACGTCTAGTCATTAGAGATTCGATTCGGCAGCCGCTCTGGAAGCGTTGCCTTAGGTCATAGATGTTCCGCCGCACAGGCCATGCGGCGTCGAAACAACACCATCCGTACCGTTAAATTCGCTTTCATCTGGGAGCATTGTGAATCGCAAATCAATCGTTCGCTCTATCTGTTTCTCGCTTGCCGTGTTGATCTTTCTGCTATCCCCTGCTTTACGGGCGCAGTCCGGTAAGGGCGCTCTTCGCGGCACCGTAACCGACCCCAGCGGCGCCGTGATTCCCAATGCCACCGTTTCGCTCACCACCCCCGACGGCCACACCGTCGCCTCTGCGACCTCGGACGCAGCCGGAGCCTATCAAAGCCGCAGCCTCACTCCTGGAACCTACATCGTCGTCGCCAGTGCCGACGGTTTTGCCGCCTCTTCCTCCAAAGCCATCACCATCGCCTCCGGCCAGACCCGGCAATATGATGTGGCGCTGCACATTCAGGTCGAGAAGCAGCAGGTGCAGGTCAGATGCCGAAACCACCACGGTCGACACCAGTCCGGATAACAACGCCAACGCCATCGTGATCAAGGGCAAGGACCTCGATGCCCTCTCCGACGATCCCGACGAGCTGCAGAATGAGCTGCAGGCCCTGGCCGGCCCGGCTGCCGGCCCCAACGGCGGCGAAATCTACATCGACGGATTCACCGGCGGCCAGATTGCCGCCCAAGTCCTCCATCCGCGAAATCCGCATCAACCAGAATCCCTTCTCCGCCGAGTTCGACCGCCTCGGCTACGGCCGCATCGAAATCTTCACCAAGCCCGGCACCGACAAGATGCACGGAGAAATCGCGCGCTCGCGGCAACGACTCTTCCTTCAACTCCCAGAACCCCATCCTGAATTCGAATCTGCAACCCGGCCAGACCAAGATTCAGGAGCCCAGCTACTACTCCTATAACGTTGACGGCAATATAGGCGGCCCGCTGAGCAAGAACGCCTCCTACTACTTCAGCGTCTTTGCGCCGGAATAATCAGAATGTAAGCGTGGTTGACGCGGCCAACCCGGACGATGTTACCTCGACGCTGAACGAAGCCGTCAGCAACCCCAGCTCCCGCCTCGACATCAGCCCGCGCATCGATGTCCAGCTCGGCCAGTCCAACACCCTCACCGTCCGCGATGAGTTCTATCGCGCCGTTCAGACGAATTCCGGTGTAGGCGAGACCAGCCTGCCCTCTCAGGCATACAACACCCACGGCTTCGAAAACACCGTGCAGCTAAGCGACAGTCTGGTGTTGAGCAAGAATCTCGTCGACGACATCCGCTTCCAGTACCGCCGCATCCGCAACCAGGAGACGCCGCAATCGTTGCTGCCCTCCGTAAGCCTGCAGGGTGCCTTCGGCACCGGCGGCAGCAACTCCGGAACGGTACAGGATCACCAGGATGATTTCGAGCTGCAGAACTTTTTTGCCGGCTCCAAGGGCAATCATTCGCTCAATTTCGGCGGCCGTCTGCGCTCCTATCGCGATGCCAATTACACCGACGCCGGAACGAATGGCTCTTATATCTTCCAGAGCACGGCTGCCTACCTGGCCGGCACGCCGCAGCAGTACACCGTTACCAAGGTGAACAGCAATCTGGCCCGCGCCATCCTCTTCGATGCGGCCCTCTTTTACCAGGACGACTGGAAGGTGAATCAGCGCTTTACCTTCAGCTACGGACTGCGCTGGGAGTCGCAGAACCGCATCAGCGACAAGGATGACTGGGCGCCGCGCGTCTCCTTCGCCTACGCCCTCGACGGCAACAGCAAGCAGCGCCCCAAGACCGTCCTGCGTGCCGGCTACGGCTGGTTCTATCAGCGTTTCACGGTGCCCAACAGCTTCGGATCGACCCAGGGCACGCCTTACGTCATCCAGACCATCCACCAGAAGTTCGTGCCCCTCGGCTCCTCTGAAGTGCCCAATCAGCAGACCTTCATCTACACCGATCCGAACTTCTACCAGCCCAACAATCCGGGCTACGAACCGGCCGGCGGATCGACCACCGCCAAAGCCCCCACCGGCTATTCCATCGATCCCCACTTCAGCGCGGCGAACGATATGCAGGCCGCGGTGGGCATCGACCGGCAGATAAACAAGGTGATGACCGCCAATGTGACCTATCTCTACAGCCGCGGCATTCACCAGTACCTGACTAACAATGTCAGCGCGGCTGGCACATTCCCGGCTGCAAATCTCGCCTCCAGGACTTATCCCACCACGCCCATCAGCACCCCTGCGGAGAATAATCTGCAATATCAATCCGGCGCCGTCTACCGGCAGAACCAGATCATCGCCTCCATCACCGCGCGCTATCGCCGCTTCAGCATGTTCAGCTTCTACACAGTACAACGACGCCAAGGGCGACGCGAACGGCGTAGGCAATGTGCCCTCGGTTCCCGCCGATCCCGGATTCGACTATGGACGCACCAGCTTCGATGTCCACAATCGCTTTCTCATCTTCGGCAACATCTCCGCACCCTGGCAGATGTCCTTTGCGCCATTCCTGTCGGCCAATTCCGGAACCCCCTACAACATCACCACCGGCACTGACCTGACCGGCAACAACCAGTTCAACTCGCGTCCCACCTTCGCCGCCAGTTGCAGCCAGGCCGGAGCGGTCGCCACGCCCTACGGCTGCCTCGATCCCGATCCCGTCTCCAGCCCCACCGGCGCCAGCGAAACCATCATCCCCTACAACATCGGCACCGGACCTTCGAATGTCAGCCTCAACATGCGCGTCAGCAAGGTCATCGGGTTCGGCCCCCGCATCGAAGGCAGCGGCGGCGGCGGACCGCATGGCGGACCTCGCGGCGGCGGACTCGGCGGTCGCGGACTCAGCGGCAATTCGGGTGGACCGGGGCGCATCGATGCCACCACACCCCACAAATACAGCCTCACGCTGGTCGGCTTCGGCCAGAATCTCTTCAACCACGAGAACCTGAGCGCGCCCAACGGCACAATAAGCTCTCAGTTCTTCGGAAAGTCCCAATCCCTCGCGGGCGGCTTCTTCGGCCCCTCCACCGCCGGCAACCGCAGCATCTTCCTCGAAGCCAACTTCAGCTTCTAGAAATCCGCGATGCCAACCAGGGCGGGAGCGTCGCTCCCGCCTTCTTCTTTGAGTAGCCCGCTAAAGAGCTGAACAAGATTCACGCTTTTGCCCGTTCAACTCACCGTGCTACGCTTGCCGGTGTCTAAAACCGGGGTGGGATCATGATGAAATTTCTGCCGAATGTGAGGATGCTGGTCCTCTGCGCCGCTATGACAATTCCGCCGGCCTTGATCGCATCGGCCCTCGCGCAAACCGCGCCGGGCCCCCTGCCGAAGGCCGTATTCACCGCGAAAACCATCGCCATCGTCAATGACACGCATACTGACGCCGTAACCGATGGAGCGATCGAGCAGTTGAAAAAGTGGGGACACTTCACCGTCGTCGATGACCCGGACAGCGCCGACATCACCCTGCGTTTCGACAAGAACAAGGATCGCGACGGCCGCAGCAGCCAGAAGACCGATGCCAACGGCAATCCCACGGACTACGGCTACAGTCTCACGTTTTCCTCCACCGTCCACATGAGGGCCTATCTGAAGGGCAGCGACACACCGTTCTATCTCACCAAGAGCGATGACTCGAAAAAGAAGGCCGGTGTAGCCTGCGTTAGCAGCTTCGAAGGCGCCTACCTCGACGCCCGATAGATCCCCGCAAACTCACCCAGGGACACAACGCATCACACGAAGGAAGCCATGCAGCGTCGTGAATTCATCAAGGCAATCTCTGCGGCCGGAACCGGTCTGCTCCTCAGCTCTTCTTCTCTTTCCGCAAGCGCGCAACAAGCGATCCCGTCTCCGGACCCCGGAATCAAGCGCGTGCTCATCATGTTCAAATGCCACTTCGACGCAGGATTCATCGACACCCAGGCCGCCGTCGTTCATAAATACTTCAGCAACTACTTCCCTCACGCCATCCAGATCGCCGCCGATCAGCGCGCGCAGGGAGGCCGCCCGTATGTCTGGACCACCGGCTCGTGGCTCCTTTACGAATACCTGGAGCAGGCGTCGCCCGAGGAGCGCAAACGCATGGATGCAAGCCGTCAGCCACGGCGACATCGCATGGCACGCCCTGCCCTTCACCTGGCAGACCGAGCTCATCGATCCCTCGATGATTGCCGGATCGCTCGCCATCTCCCAATCCCTCGACCGCCGCTTCGGCCGCGTCACCACCGGAGCCAAGATGACCGATGTTCCCGGCCATACCCGCGGCATCATCGCTCCGCTGGCCGCCCACGGCGTCAAGTTCCTCGACATCGGCGTGAACGATGCGAGCACACCCGCCGTGCTGCCGCCAATTTTTCTCTGGAAAGACACGTCGGGAGCGACGCTGCCCGTGATGTATCACAGGCGGTTATGGCGGAGTGGCCCATGTGCCCGGCTCCGACCTCGCCATCGCCATCGAAGTGCGCGGCGACAACAGCGGCCCGCACACTCCCGCCGAAATTGCAGCTATCTACGCCGACCTCGCGCACCGCTTCCCTAACGCCGAAATCTCCGCCGCCAGCCTCACCGAAATCGCCAACGCCGTCGACCCTCATCGCGGCTCCCTGCCCGTCATCACCCAGGAAATCGGCGACACCTGGATTCACGGCATCGCCAGCGATCCGCTCAAAGTCGCGCGCTATCGCGAAGTCGCGCGGCTGCGCAAGAAGTGGATCGCTCAAGGCAAGTTCCAGGTCGCCGACTGCGACCGACCTCGCGCTCCTCCGGCACGTCCTGCTCGAGGCCGAACACACCTGGGGCACCGACACCAAGACCTGGCTCGACTTCGATCACTACAAGCCCGCCGACCTCGCCGCCATGATCGATACAAAGAACTACAAGGTCGTCCAGTTCAGCTGGGTCGAGAAGCGTCAGGACCTCCTCGACGGCGTCGCAACCCTCCCAGCACCGCTGCGCGAAGAAGCCAGTCAAGCCATCGCCGCCCTCGACCCCGTCGAACCGCGGGCATCCGCAAAAGCCGCACGCCATCCAGCAGCCGAAGCGATTGAAACCAAACACTTCTCGCTGGGCATCGATCGCAAAGACCGGAGCCATCACCCGCCTGCGCAACAAAAATACCGGCCGCGATTGGGCCGGCCCGGAGCAATCCCCTCGCGCTCTTTGTCTACCAGACGCTCTCCAAAGAGGACTACGACCGCTTTATCGCCGACTACATCATCAGCAAGGCCGACTGGGCGTTCAAGGATTTCGGCAAGCCGAACATCGAAAAATTCGGCGCAGTAAGCCAGCGAATGGCAGCCAACGTTATCCGATCTCCAGGTCGAGAAGAGCGCCGAAGGACATAAGTGTGCTGGCGACTCTTCAAATTCAGGATGCGCAGGCATTCCAGTCCGGCATGCGCCGCCTTCCCGCAGAAAATTTACTGCGAGCTCACTCTGCCCGAGAAGGAGCCGGCCGTTTATCTGAACCTGTACTGGTTTCAGAAACCGGCCACCCGCCTGCCCGAGGCCATCTGGCTCACCTTCAATCCCATCGCCGCCCAGAGCCATGGGCTGGACCCTCGACAAATCCGGCGAGCAGGTCTCGCCCTTCGATGTCGTGACCTCCGGCAACCGCCACATGCACGCCGTCTCCACCGGCTTTCGCTACCGGGAAGGAGCCGATACGTTCGAGGTCGAGACCATCGACGCGCCGCTGGTGGCGCTCGGCAACCGCACCCCCATCGGCTTCAGCAACGCCCAGCCCGACCTCACTCAGGGAATTCACTCCGGCCTCTTCAACAACGCCTGGGGCACCAACTACATCATGTGGTACGGCGAAAACATGCGCTTCCGTTATGTTTTGAAAGGGTAAGGAATAGCTGCTTGCCACCGCCCCGCCCAGGGTTTATCCTGTAGGTGGTGAAGATTTACTCCACTCCGGCTTTCTGTCCAGCGTGTTGTCTCATGCTGAGCCGGACGTGCGGGTAGCCACTCCCTAATCGCATTTACCGTCCGCTCAGCCCACCATTCATCGGTGGGTTTTTTATTTTCCGTAGAACAAGGAAAAACATGACCACGACCATAGCCGTTCCCAAAGAAACCAAGGCCCAGCGCATTGAGCGCCTCAAGCGCGAGAAAAACCCCTGGGAGTTCTTCGATGAAGTCCGCGCCTTCGCCCGCGAGGGCCGCTCCAGCGTCGTCCCCGAATGGGCCGGCGCCTACTTCAAGTGGTGGGGCATTTACACGCAGGGCGACGGCATCGGCGCGGTCGGCGGCAAGGGCGGCGAAGGTCTCGCCAGCAACTACTTCATGATGCGCATCGGCCTGCCCAACGGCCTGCTCACCTCGCACCAGCTCCGCGTGATCGCCAGCATCACCAAGAGATACGCGCGCAACCAGGCCGACATCACCACCCGCCAGAACATCCAGCTCCACTGGCTCACCATCGAGGACATCCCCGAGGTCGTCGACCAGCTCGACAGCATTGGCCTCTCCCCCAAGGGAGCCTGCGGCGACGTCGTCCGCAACGTAACCGGCTGCCCGCTCGCCGGTCTCGACCACGAAGAGATCGCCGACGCGTCGTCCCTGGCCGTTGAGCTCGCGAATGCGCTCGTCGCCAATCCCGAGTTCTACAACCTGCCGCGCAAGTTCAAGATGTCCGCCACCGGCTGCCCCGTCTGGTGCAGCTATCCCGAGATCAACGACGTCGCCTTCACGGCCATTAAGAAAAACGGCGAACTCGGTTACACCGTCCGCGTCGGCGGAGGCCTCTCGAACGAACCGCATCTCGCCGTCAAATTGGATGCCTTCGTCCGTCCCAACCAGGCCCTCGATGTGGCCCGCGCCATCACCGCCATCTTCCGCGACCAGGAGGTCCTGCGCGAAAGCCGCGATCGCGCCCGCATCAAGTACCTCTTCATGAAGGAAAACTGGACAGCGGAAAGCTTCCTCGCCGAAATAGAATACCGTCTCGGTTACAAATTCGAACCGGCCGCGCCGGAAACCCTCCCCGAAGACGTCCTCCGCGATCACGTCGGCATCCACAAGCAGAAGCAGCCCGGCCTCAGCTACGTCGGAGCGTCGGTTCTGCGCGGCCGCCTCACCGGCGACCAGCTCACCGCCGCCGCCAATCTCGCCGAGCGCTACGGCAACGGCCAGCTCCGCACCACCATCATGCAGAACCTCATCTTCGTGAACATCGACACCGCCAAGGCCAGCCAGCTCGCCCATGAGTTGCAGCACATCGGCCTGCACGTCGAGGGCACGCCGTTCTGGCGCGGAGCCATCGCCTGCACCGGCACCGAGTTCTGCAAGCTCGCCATCAGCGAGACCAAGGGCTTCACGCGCTGGCTCGTCGACGAGCTCGAAGAGCGCCTCCCCGGCTTCGACCAGCAGTTGAAGCTCCACGTAACCGGCTGCCCCAACAGCTGCGGTCAACACTGGATCGCCGATATCGGCCTCGAAGGCAAGAAGATCAAGCATGAAGGAAAAATGGTCGACGCCTACTACTTCTGCGTCGGCGGAGCCGTCGGCGCGCACGCCGCCATTGCCAGGCCCGTAGGCTATCGCGTCCCCGCGACCGAAGTGCCGGACGCGCTCACCCGCCTCCTCAGCGCGTACCTCAACGAGCGCGCTCCCGGCGAGAACCTGCGCAGCTACTTCGGCCGCCACGAAAACGACGCCATCCGCGCCCGGTTAGCCGGAGAAGCGCTGGAAGCAGTAGAGCGCGATATGGCAACGAAGGCCATCGATGGAGACTAACAAATTTCCGGGTGCCACCACGTCGCGCGTTTGGAGGCATCCAGGCCTGCGCGTCCACCTGGTCGCCGTCCGCAAACGAGCGGGATTCCACATCCCCCAGCCCAGGCAGGCGCGGAGTGAAACCATGAGCCTCTTCCCCATCTTCCTGAAGCTCGCCCAGCGACCCTGCTTACTCGTAGGAGCCGGCGAAATAGCACTGCAAAAAATCCCCTCGCTGCTGAACGCCGAAGCCAGGCTCCGCGTCATCGCGCCGCGAATTCATCCCGAGATCGCCGCGCTCGCCCAGCAGGGCCGCATCGAGCTCCATCAGCGTGAATTCGTACCCTCCGACCTCGACCACACCTTCCTTGTCGTGGCCGCAACCGATAACCCGGCAGTGAACGCAGCCATCTACGAAGAAGCCGTAGCGCGCAACATCCTCTGCAACTCGGTCGACGACCCTCCGCACTGCGACTTCTATTTCGGATCGATCGTCACCCGCGGCGACCTGCAGATCGCCATCTCCACCGCCGGAGAAAGCCCCGCCCTCGCGCAGCGCCTGCGCCGCGAGATCGACGAGCAGCTTCCATCGGACCTCGGCCCCTGGCTGCAAAATCTCGGTCGCGTCCGCCGCGAAATCCTCGCCGCCTACGAGCCCGGAGAAGACCGCAAACTCCTGCTGCACCAGCTCGCACAACGAAATCTATGCGACCCGCAAACCTGCCCGGCACAAAAGCTGGCGCTCAAAGCGCAATCGCAGACAAAGGAAGTCCTCGCATGAAAACTGAGATGACGAAGACCATGGTTCCCTCGAGTCCGAAGAAGGGCGTCGTCTACCTGGTAGGAGCCGGCCCCGGCAATCCCGATCTGCTCACCGTCAAAGCCGCTCGCCTGCTGGCCACCGCCGACATCGTCCTCAACGACGATCTCGTCCCGCCCGCCATCCTCGCGCTCGCCAACCCGCGCGCCCTCACCGTGAACGTGGGCAAGCGCTGCGGCGAAAAGAAGATCACGCAGGAGCAGATCAACGAGCTCATGATCGAGAAGGCGTCACAGGGGCTGAAAGTCGTGCGCCTCAAGAGCGGAGACCCGCTCGTCTTCGGCCGCGCCGCCGAAGAGATGGACGCGCTCCGCGCCGCCGGCATCGCCTTCGAAATCGTTCCCGGCATTACCGCCGCCTTCGCCGCAGCAGCCGCGCTTGAGTGCTCGCTCACCGATCGCCGAGCCTCGTCCAGCATCGTCTTCAGCTCTGGCCATCACGCGACCGGCGGCCCGGCGGCGATCGCCGAGCCCACCCGCATCGTCTACATGCCCGGACGCGACTTCTCCGCGCTCGCCGCCGAGTGGAAAGCCGATGGCCTGCCCGCCGGCTTCCCCTGCATCGCCATCTCGCGCGTCGCCCAGCCCGACCAGCAGATCACCATGACCACGCTCGGCCAGCTCAGCGGAACCGATCCCGGCCCCGCGCCCGTTCTCCTGCTCGCCGGATGGGTCTTCCAGGGCATCCGCATCGAAGCGCCCGAATGGACGCCCTTCCTCGAAAGCCTCGCCGAAGCCAGACCCTCGCTCGAAGGTTAAATCGAGATGTCGGGGTGCCCCACATCTCGAATTTGAGATGTGGGACATGATTCGCTCGGCGCGAAGCGCATGTGCCTGGACGGCCAGTCCCCCGACATCTCGTTTTTAAGATGTGGGATTCCACGAAGTCACACTCAACTCCAACCGAACGCGCCACGAAAAAGCTCGAACTCCGCGCCCTTCCCCGCCTCGAAATAAATGGAAAGAATATCGAAGCGCACCGGAACATCCTCATCCGGCAGCTGCCGCAGATAGTGCCGCGCCAGCCGCAGCAGCGTCTTCTGCTTATCTTCATCGACGGCAACCTCAGCCGGAGCCACCGCGCGCGTCGTCCGCGTCTTCACTTCAATGAAGCAGATTGTGTCGCCTTCCCACGCCACCAGGTCGAGGTCGCCGCGAGCCCGCGCCGAGCGCCATCCGCGAGCCGTCACCACAAACCCATTGCGCCGAAGATAGAAAAACGCGGCCCGCTCCCCGCGCCGGCCCGTGATCAGGTGCTCAGGCAGGCGCGAGGACTCCTTCGCCCGCTGCAACGCGACGCGGTCGCACGCCTCAACCAACGTTTCGAAGAGAGAAAGAAAAAGCACAGCGCCATTGTCCAGCGCACCTCGCTCCGTGCCAAGGCACTTTGGTCACGCCCGCAACAATCGGGTGCCCCAAGTCGCGACCTTGAGATGTGGGACATGATCCGCTCGGCGCGAAGCGCGTGTGCCTGGACGGCAAGCCCCCGGGTGCCCCACATCTCGAATTTGAGATGTGGGACTCACTGATCGGCGGCGGCATCCGCTTCGACGATCTATTCGCCAGACCTGAGCAGCCGCGCCATCTCCGCACGCAGCCGTTCCGTTATCTCGTCCGCGCTCATCTCCGCCGGAAACAACATCGGCGCACCCACAACGACACGCAGTTTCCCCGAGCGAAACCACCGCTGCCTGCCCGTCTTCATCTCGCCCAGGCCTGCCAGCGCAATGGGGAGCACCTGCGTCTTCGACTGCTCCACCAGCAGCCCGATGCCGGACCGAAACCTCTGCAGCTGCCCGTCATCCGAACGATGCCCCTCCGGAAACACCAGCACGTTGTATTCCCTGTCCAGCGCCTCGCCCGCATGTTGAAAGCTCTGCCGGAATCCCGCGTTGCGCGGCAACGGAAAGACATTGAAGACGCCGGTAACCACCAGGTAAGTCAGCGGACCCAGCGCATTCAAAAACCACGATCCCTGGTTGCGCCGCGCCCGCCAGTCCTCAAGCATATTCGCCGCCATCGCCGCTGCCACATGCCGCCGCATCTTCCCCGGCAGTGCATAAAGAACCAGCGGAACATCGTAAGTGCTTACATGGTTCGCAATCAGTAACAGGGACTGTGGCGAATCCCCGGGTGCCCCACGTCTCGCGTTTGAGACGTGGGATTTCCTCACCTCCGGATCCGCCAGCAGCCAGACCAAAGGCCGCAACACGCATTCGATAAACACCACCCGAGCCGCCTGCACCGGCCACCACCACGTCCACCGCGGATAGACATCGTTGCGCTCCACGCTGACAGGCATCGCGGGCGGCACAGCCCCACGGCTATCCGGCGCCGCACCCAGTCCGAGCAGTCGCCGCAAATCCCCCAGCGTAGCCGCCTGCTCCAGCATCGCGTCGCTCAGCGTGAGGCCGAACTTCTCCTCCAGCTCGGCCTGCAACTGCACACGCCCTAGGCTGTCGAGCTGCAAATCTTCTTCCAGCCGCGCCGAATCATCTCGCTTCTCCGGCCGCCCTCCGGTGATCGAAAGGATCAACGCCAGCAGCGCGTCTGAGCTCGCATCGACAACCGCCGCATCATCGTGGTGCGCGTTCACCCAGTCCGCAACCTTGCGCCGCCGAATCTTGCCCGTCGAAGTGCGCGGCAGATCGAGTTCCGGCCAAATCTTCCATCGCCGCACTCGTTGGAAATCGGCCAGCTGCTGATTCGCCGCAATCACCGCGCGCTCCGCTCCTTCCTGCGGCCCGCGAAACAACAGCACCGCAACGGGCTCCGTCCCTCGATTCGTCGACAGAGGAACGACCGCGGAAGCCTCCACGCCGGTTTGCGCATTCAGCGCCGCTTCCACATCCTCGGGATGAAGATTCAGCCCCGAGGACGTAACGATCATCTGGTTCTTACGCCCCAGAAAGTGAAGCTGTCCCGATTCATCGCGCCGCGCCAGGTCGCCGGTCGCGAGCCACGGCGATTCGCCCTGCTGCACCGCTCCATTGCGCCACGTCGCCGTCGAAACCATGTCGCCCCGCACCACGATCTCGCCATCGTCGCGGATCTCCACATCGCGCCCCGGCAGCACCTTGCCGATCGTCCCCTTGCCCACCTTGAACGGATGATTCAGCGTAATCAGCGCCGCCGTCTCCGTCATGCCGTAGCCCTGGATCAGCACGAAGCCCAGCGTGTTCCAGAAACTCTCGAGCTCGGCCGGCAGCGAAGCCCCGCCGCAGACGAACGCCCAGAATTTGTAACCGAAACTGCGATGAATGCGGCGAAACCGCCACCACCGCTTCCACACCTTCTCGCCTTTTGCCGTCTCAATCTCTCCTGCAAGCTCGGCGTGCTCGGCAAGCAGTGCATCGCGCAGCAGCTCCAGCACGCGCGGCACCGCGGCCAGCACCGAAATCCGCTCCCGCCGCGCCGTCTCCATCAATCGCGGCGCCTGCAGGCGCGATTCGAAATGCACCTCCGCGCCCAGCAGCGGAGGAATCCACAGCCCCATGAATTGCCCGAAGACATGGCTAAGCGGCAACGTGTGAAGAAACCGCAGCGGATGCACCCATCGCTCATACTTCAGGTACTTCTGCATCTCCCTTTCAATCGGAGCCACGCTGGCCGCTACGTTGCGATGCGTGTGCACGATGCCCTTGGGCTCCGCCGTCGTCCCGGACGTAAACAGGACTTGCAAAGGAGAATCAAGCGTCAACCCCGCATCCGCAAACTCAGGCGCAGGCGCCGTTGGCAGCGCCGCGGCAAAGTCCTCGAAGGCCAGCCGCTCAGTTTCAGAATCGAGCTGCGCCAGCAGCGATGCATCGCCAACCACCAGCCTCGGGCTCGTCTCGGCAATCACGCGCTTCGCAAACTCGGCGCTCCCGGCCGCGTCCAGAGGAACCGCGATCACCCCGCGCAGCACGCAACCAAAAAACGCGCCCACCCACTCGACGGAGTTCCATCCCCACAACACCACCCGCTCACCGTCAGCAATCTCACGCCGCCGCAGGTCGGCTGAAAACCTGTCTACTAGCGCCGCAAGGTCGCTGTAGCTCGAAGCCGTTCGCCGGTTGCCGCGATACGTAACAATCGCTGTGCCATTTCCGTGCCTCCGGAAATCCTCGACCAGCGTACCGAGATGAGATCGCATGCTGCCGTCGCCTCAGGGGAAGAGCTATGCCCGTGCGAAGTCGATGAACCCGCGACTTGGATCGGTGCGCACCAGCTTTACATTCAGCTTATCGCCAACGTCGACGCCTCGCTGTCCCTGCACCAGCATGCCGTCCACATGCGGCGCCAGTGTGCGCACAAAGCTGCCATGCTCATTCACTCCGGTCACAATGGCGCGGAACTTCTCGCCGATCCTGTTGGCTAGCGCCACGGCGGCGATGCGTTTCTGCATCTCCCGCTCCAGCTTGCGCTCCGCGGCGGCCTTCGCCGTGCAGTTTGCCGCGATCGCCTGCAGCTCATCGTCCGAATAGGGCGTGGGCAGCCCGGCAATCATCGCTTTCAAAAGCCTCTGCGTCACGAGGTCCGCATACCGGCGATTGGGAGCCGTCGAGTGCGTGTAGTCCTCCACAGCCAGCCCGAAGTGTCCCTCCGACGGCGCGCCCGCCCGCTCCAGCACATACTCTCCGGGCCCCATCAGCTTCACCACCGCCAGTGACAAATCCGGAAAATGATCCGGATCGGCCTCCTTGCGCGCGCAGAGAAAATCGTTCAGCGCCTTCGAATCGGGGGTTGCCGGCAGCTCCGTCCCCATGCTCTTCGCCAGCTCCACAATCCGGTCCCATCGCTTCGGCGTGCGCACAATTCTGCGAATCGACGAAATCTTCTTCTCCGCCAGCGTCCGCGCCACCACGCCGTTCGCCGCGATCATAAAGTCCTCAATCAGCTCCGTCGCCGCATTCTTGCCCTGCGTCTGCAGCTTGATCCCGCTCTCTTCCACCTGCGCATGCGCCTCCGCCAGTTCGATATTCAGCGCCCCATGGCGGTAACGCTCCAGTCGCAATCGCTGCGCAATCTCATTCTGCAATTTCAACTGCGCCTGCAATTCCGTCGATGCAGCGACCTTCGCAGGAGGAGCAGCCTTGCCCTCCAGCCATGCGCCCACGCCGGGGTATGCAAGCTGCGCCTGGTTGCGAACCAGCGCCGGATAGATGCGGCTCGAAGCCACGCAGCTCTCCGTCCTGCATGCGTTGGCATCCAGCACGAACTCCGTCACCATGCATGCCCGATCCTCATCCTCCAAAAGCGAGGTGAGCCCGGTAGAGAGCGCCTCCGGCAGCATCGAAAAATTCTTCACGCCCGTGTAAAGCGTCCCCGTCTCATTGGCCGCGTATCGGTCGATGGCCGAACCCTTTCGCACATACGCATCCACATCCGCAATGCCGATCAGCACTCGCATCCGCCCATCCGGAAGCTTGTCCGCGTATTCGATCTGGTCCAGGTCGCGCGAGGTATCGTTGTCGATCGAAGACCAAAGCAGATGCCGCAAATCTTCCGTCGCCGGATGCGCCTGTGGCGGATGCGCCTGAAGCGCCGCCACTTCCTGCTCTACCTCCGGAGGAAAGTCCGGCTCGAAACCATGTTCCCTCACCGATTGACGTGCGGCCGCAACAAGATCGAATGACTGGCGCGAACTCATAAACCTCCCGAGCGGATTATCCCGACGCGAAACTCCACCCTAGCGCATTTTCACAAATGATGTAAGCGACGAACCGATGCGAACGCGCCGGTTCCGTCGAGCACATGAAATCACGACTCGCCACACCACATTGTTATCAAGATGCAATCGCACGCAGAGATAGAATCGCGCATCCAAGCAGACGCATGCGTCCCCTGAAGAATCTCCCGGAAGCCGATACCTCGCAATCTACGCAGCAGGATCTCGACCGCCCCACCGCGGTGCAGATCTACCAGCAGGTATCGCGCATCGCCAAAGGAGAGCTCGCCCGCCCCAGCAAGGCTCTCGCGCTCTCCGGCCTGGTCGGAGGACTCACCATGGGTCTCACCGCGCTGGGCATCTCCACGGTGACCGCCGCGCTCGGTCACGGCGCAATCGCGGCTTTCATCGCGTATCTTCTTTATCCGCTCGGATTCATGGCCGTCATTCTCGGCCGTGGCCAGCTCTTCACCGAGAACACGCTCTACCCGGTCGCGCTCATTCTCGCCGAGCGCCGCCACTTTCTCGGCACGCTGCGCCTATGGTCCATCGTCTTCCCCTCGAACATCGCCGGCGCATTGCTCTTTGCGCTGCTCTGCGCACGCACAGGCGCGTTGCAACCGCAGATCCTCGCCGCCATGACGAACTTCGGCACAACGGCAGCCGGCATGTCCGCGAGCCACGTCTTCTGGAGCGGCGTCGTCGGAGGCTGGATCATCGCCATGGTCGCCTGGCTGGTCAGCGGCAGCCACTCCATCACCGGCTCTGTCGCCATCATCTGGAGCCTCACCTTCATCGTCGGCCTCGGCCACTTCGCCCATTGCGTCGCCACCAGCGGAGAAATTCTCGTCGCCGTGCTCAGCCGGCAGCTCTCCGCCCTGCAATATCTCAAGTGGCTGCTGCCCGCAACCTGCGGCAACATCGCCGGCGGCGTGCTGCTGGTCACCCTCCTCGAATATGGCCAGGCCAAGCTGGATTGACAACAGACCGGGTGCCCCACATCTCGCATTTGAGATGTGGGACTTCGATCAAATCCGGAGCCCATAGCGCGTGCTGCTCTTTCAGATCCTTCCCCTGAGCAACGCGAAGGATCTCAGAGCTTCCTCCCGCAAAAAGCCCGGCGCGAAGCGCATTCGCCTGGACGGCCAGTCCCGGGTGCCCCACATCTCGATTTTGAGATGTGGGATAGCAAAGTCCTCACGCCCGGGGCGCGTGCAGTTCCTTCAAGTCCTTCAACAGCGCATCGATCTGCTCCTCGCGCTCCAGCACCGCGAATTTATCTTCGAGCGAATCCCCGCCCATCAGCTCGCTGGTCGCGGCGTTCGTCGCCTCCGCGCCGACGATGCGTGACCGCATCTTGGCCAGGCTCGCGGCGTGGTCGGTCTTCTCCACCGCCTGGTGCGCCTCGTGCGCCTTGCCCACCACCCGTGCCCGCCGATGCTGCGCAATCATCATCTCGCAGCGCGACCGCGTCTCGTCGAGCTTCTGTTCCAGCTTGCGCAGCGCGTTCTTCAGCGTCTCCGCCTCGGTCTTCTGGTCTTCGAGCTGCTGCGCAAATCCCTTCGCCATCTGCTCGTGGCTCAGCGACCGCTCCAGCGCCCCGCGCGCCAGATCGTCTGAAGACTTCTTGACCGCCAGTTCCGCCTTGCGCTTCCACTCCGCCGCCGCGTCCTCATGCTCCTTGCGTTTCTTATCCAGCACATGCTGATCGGCAATCGCGATCGCCACCTGCGTCTTCACCTGCATCAGCTGATTTTCCATATCCAGAACCAGCTGCTTCAGCAGCTTCTCCGGATCCTCGGCCTTCTCGATCAGGTCGTTCAGATTTGCGCGTAACAGCGTTCCCACACGTTCGAGCAGTGCCATGATGTTCCTCCTCGCGTACTCGATGATTGCTAAAGAAAACGAGGCAGGGAGCGAAAGCTCCTCGCCTCGACATTTACTGCTTCAGATCCGTCTTGCCATCCACCACACTCCCGTTCGGACGCGACTTCATGCCCTTGATGTTCGACATCAGCTCGCGCATGTCCATCCCCGAGAGCGCCTCGAAGAGCGCCGGCACCTGCGCCGCAATTTTCGTGAAATCGCCGGTAAGCTTGTTCACGCCCGACGCGCCATCCGCACCGGTGGACACGATCGTGATCTTGTCCACCTTCGACAGCGGCTCGGCCATGGCCCGCACCACATCGGCCATGTTGGTGATCAGCCGGTCGACCACCGCCGCCTGGTTCCAGTCCTGGTAAGCCTCGGCCTTCACGTTCATGGCCTTGGCCTCGGCCTCGCCCTTCTGGAAGATCACTGCCGCCTCCGCCTCGCCCTGCGCGCGGATCGCCGCCGAGCGGCCTTCCGCTTCCGTCGTCAGCCGCATCTTCTCCGCCGACGCAATCGTCTCCATCCGCTGCCGCTCGATCTCCGCGCCCTTCAGAATGGTCGAGATCAGCTCCTTCTCATGGCGCAGAATTTCCGCTTCCTGCACCTTGATCTGCTGCTCCTTCTCGATCTGCTGGATCTTCACCTGCTCCGCCGTCACCTGCTGCTGCATGATGTTGGTCTGGATCTCGTAAGCCTTATCCGCCTGCGCCTCCTGCCTGCGGCTCTGCTCCGTGAACTGCGCTTTCTGAATGTCCAGATCGCGCTGCGCCTCGGCCTGCTTGGCCAGCGACAGGGTCTCCGCCAGCACCCGCTCCTGGTCCGCAGCCGCCTTCGCGACAGCGGATTCACGCAGCGCATTCGCGCGGCGAATCGCCGTGTCCCGCTCCGCCTCCGCAGTCGCCACATCCGCATCGCGCCGAATGCGGACAATGTCCGGCCGGCCCATGTTCGTGATGTACTCGTTCTTGTCGCGCACCTCCTTGATAGTGAACGAGACAACCTCGAGCCCCATCTTGCTGATGTCGTCCGAGCACGTAGCCCGCATGCGGTCGCCCACCATCTCCGGCTCCTTCACAATCTGCTCGACCGTAAGCTGCCCGATGATGCCGCGCAGATGGCCCTCCATCACCAGCCGGATCAGACCTTCCCGCTGCGGCGGCGTCTTGCTCAGGAACTGCTCGGCCGCGGTAAGAATCGACTCCTGGTCGCTCCGCACTTTTATCTGCGAAACGGCTTCCACCGTCACCGCCACGCCCTGCTTCGTATAAAGGTCCTGCTGCGGAGCCACATCGAACGACATCAGCTCCAGCGACAGCTCGCGGCAGCTCTCCACCATGGGAAAGATCACCGTGCCATGTCCCTTGATCACCCGCGGCCCGCGAAATCCATAAACGATAAGCGCCTCGTTCGGCCCCGCCTTGCGAAACATCTTCGCCAACAATCCCATCAGCAATATCAAAGCCAACAGGGCTAACCCCACCACCACAATGACTGTATTTGTCATAACGACCTCCTGATCCTTTCCATCAGGAAAACTACGTGTTCCGCTTCCTCAACTACTTGCCGGGTGCCCCACATCTTGCATTTGAGATGTGGGATTCCACGGAACCCCAGGGTGCCCCACGTCTCGAACCTGAGACGTGGGATTCCACCAACCTCAACTCCCCGAAGATTCCGTCCCCGACGACATCAAGCCCTCGGAGACCTCATCCCACCGCCGCACCCAGGCAATCCCCTGTTCGTAGCGCATCACCACCACCTCCACATCGCGCGGAATCGCTACGCCTGCTTCACTCCGCGCCACCGCAAAACGGCGCGCGCCGTTCTGCGAAAACTGAATCTCGCCCATGCCATCGGAGCGGATCGTTCCGCTCACCCGCCCCAGTGCGCCGATAATGTCCGTATCCGCCGCCGTCAGCTCCCGCTCATGCGGAGCCAGCACCCGCGCCAGAAACCAGAACAGGATCGCCGCGCCCGCCAGCCCGGTAATCGTCGCGACACCCAGAACCACCGGCATCACGAAGCTCCCAAAGCGTGTCAGCAGATAACCGCACCCGCCAAACCAGCACAGGAACGCCGCCAGCGTGAACCCATTCACCGGACTCACCTCGCTGTGGGCGGAGCCGCGCACATGCGGAAGATGCCCATGCACGTGTCCAACTGCATGCCCGCCCACATGCCCTGGCAGATGCAGGTGCGAAAACACCCCCAGCATCGACAGCACCGTGAGCGACAACCCCAGCGCAAAACAGATCAGGTAAAACGTCTCCCAGCTCATTGAGCCATCTCCTTTCTCTCCGTCCGGCTCTTCTCCTGCGCATGCTTTTTCTCGTGCGCATAGCCCGGCCGCAGCACCTCCAGCAGCCGCTCCACCAGCCCCGGAGTATCGATCACCGCCTCCAGCAGCACCAGGCACTCGCGGGTGTCCTTGTGCTTCGCCAGCGCCAGCAGCGCCCGCCGCAGCGGAACATCGCGCCGGAACCGCTCCGCCCCGCTCACCAGCCACAGGTCCAGCTTGTCCTCCAACCCCCGCGCATCGCTCAGCAGCTCGGCGTGGTAGCCGTCCGGATCATCCACCAGATACCCCGGATGCACCTTGAAGAACTTCGCCAGCAGCTGCCGCGTCGTATTGGTCAGGTGCGGCCGCGCCCCGCTTTCGATCTGCGACAAATAGCTCTGGCTCATCGAAGTCTTCAGCTCCGACTTGATGGCCCGGATCAGCTCCTGCTGCGTCATCGCCCGGTCCAGCCCCCGCAGATTGCCTTCCACTTCGCGCAGGTACCGGAGTTTCTCGCCCAGCTTCATCGCAACCTCATATTGCAATCCGTGAAAATCATATCGCTATTTGCAATAAATGCAAGCAAACCTTGGTAACCAGCGAAAATTCGACAGCAAGTCAGGTTGAAAGGCACGAGCTTCAGCCCGCACATGCGTACATAAATGAAGAGCCAAGCGTTACTTTCAGGTGGCAAAAGAAGGATTGCGGGAACTGAACGACACCCGCCGGGTTCTAACCGAACTATGGCGGCAATTACCGCAGCCGGAAGAAGAGCGCGCATGAAGCAGACTCATCCGCGCGCAATCTCCGCCGAGTGCCGCACGTCTGGATTTTCAGACGCGGGATTCCACAACCTTTCACACTCAACCCGGCTCTGGTGGCATCCCTTGGACCCATAACAAATTTGTCATCCCGAGCGAGCACCGCGAGTCGAGCGCCTGCCCTGAGCTTGCCGAAGGGGACCTGATTTTTGCCGGCGCAACCGCAAATTTTCGGTTCTACGGTGCATTTCGCGGCAAAAAAAACAGGTGATGTCAACAGAGCCAGCCGTAGTCTAAGCGACAAGTGGGCTTCCAAATCTATGCTCAGCCTGAGGGACGCCTCACAAAACGACACCAGCCTTCTCTCGCTGCGCGGAGTAGCACTAGCCGGCTCCTTCGCCGCCCTCTCCGTAACTCTGCTTTACTGCCGCGTGCCCGAAGCCTCGCCGCGGACCCTCCCCGCGCTCGCGCTGCTCCTGCTCTCCATCAAGTACGTATCCGCAACCGTAGTGGCGGGCCTGGCCGTTACCTGGCTCTACTTTCGCTACTCGGCCGCCGAACCCGGGCCGGCCTTCAAATCTCTCGCCCGCCATCTCTGCATCGTCTGGCTTTTCTTTCCCGCGCTGGTCCTCATGTTCTGGGAGAACTCCTTCGTCCTGCTCCTGCTCGCCCCGGCCGTCGCAGCGACCATGGCGCTGGGTCTGCGCAAGCTTCTCCCGGATGACCCATCCGCGGTCGCGCCTGCGCAGCCGCCGGAAAGCACGCTCTTCTCCGAACTGCCTCCCGCTCCGCCCGGACGAGGCATCGCATTCGCCGCTTCCCTCTGCATCTACGGCGCAACTTACTTCGCGCTGGATCGCGATGCCATGACCGCCGGCCTCTTCCTCACCGTCACCGCCTGGCTGCTCACCTCGCGATGGGCCAGCATCGCAACCGTCGCCGGCAGGGAAAAGAAACCGGCATCGTCCGCCCGACGCTTGGCCTCGTGTGCGCTGGTCGCCATTCTCGCCACGCTCATCGCCCTGCTCCCCTGGCTCCGCACCTCATCGCGGCTCGTGGCCGGTTTGCCGAACGCCCATCCATCCGCGCATTCGCCGGCAAAGCACGACGCAGGCGAACAGGCAGACGCCTACCACGCCATTCTGTTATGGCCGTTTCCACCCAGGCAGAAAACCAGCCTGCCCCCGGTTCCAGACCTGATCGCCTACCATCCCGGCTCCAACGCAGCTCCGCTGGTCATCCCGTTCGACGGCTCCTACCGCTACTTCCAGACTCCCGGCCTATGGCTGGCCGCGAAAGCCCATGTCGCCCACGGCAGCCCGTTGAACGTCAATATCCACTCCGCCGATTGGGGCCCGCTGTTCATGGAAGCCCATCAACAAGTCGACCCGCCCATCGACCTGGACTGCTGCCGCGAGATTCAAATGGAAATTCGAAACGGAGAAAATCGCTCCGGAAACATCGGTCTCGATATGGTGCTGAGCGACACCACCCGTCCCGGCAGGCCCGCCGAAATCCTCGACGCGCAGCCAGTCCTCTCCAGCCTGCCGGGCCGCTTCCTCCCCAACCCCACAGCAACGGATGAGACCCTGACCTTCGAAATCCCGCCTAGCACCCACCTCAAACAGTTCAACGAGATCACCGTAGTCTTCACGCCCACACCCGACCGCTCCGCCATCGGCGCAAGGATCGCCATCCGCCAGTTCACCCTCGTCCCGCGCTAATCTCATCCGGTCTTTCCCTCAGAGATTCCCCGGTGCCTCACGTCTCGCCCTGAAGACGTGGGAGAAACAAAAGCGCGGGTGCCCAACGTCTGGATTTTCAAACGTGGGATTCCACAAACCTTCACGCGCAAACCGGCTTTGTTGATAATCCCCGCGTCGATAACAAATTTGTCATCCCGAGCGAGCACCGCGAGCCGAGGGACCTGCTGTTTCGCTCGCACAACCACTAGTCCCCGGGTGCCCCACATCTCGCATTTGAGATGTGGGATTCCACGGAACCCCCGGGTGCCCCACGTCTGGATTTTCAAACAGGGGATTCCACAAACCTTCACACGCGAACGAGATGCCCGCATCGAGCTGTAAGTCGTCGGAACAACGCCGCGCCACGGCGCATATGTCCAACCCGAGATACCGATGCGCACCTGCCCATGCTTTTTTCAGACCATATCTTTGCAGCGCCAGGACGGCGCGTTCACTCCATGGATCGCATCGCGGCGCCGGCGGGTTGTTTTCTCGCCTGTCAAGCCCCGCGCCGCGAAGATTGCTCGCAACCCGCGCCAATCGAAAGACATAGCGCTAAAAACAGTTGGCATAGCATTTCCCCCGAAGCCGGTAAAATAGAACTATAGGGAAAATTCCGAAAAGGCACGGCTCCGGCCGTGCCTTTTCCTTTTTGGGCCGCGCACCTCGCATCGGGCGGGTCGCGGCCCTTTCTTTTCTCTAAATCAGCCGCCGCAAAGGAAGATTATGACCAACATTTTCAAGAAGCTGGGTGTCGGTATTGTGGATTTCGGCAAGTGGTTCGCCGGCGCGGTCCAGGAAACCGCGAATCTGTCCGCCAGGATCGAAACAATTCTTAGCGCCGCAAAGCCCCTCGAAGCGCCCTTCGTCGCCGGATTGACCAGCATCGTCGCCGACGTCGAAGCCCTCATCGCCGACTGCAAAAAGATGGTGCCCATCGCCACCGAAGCCATCCAGATCCTGGAAGGAAAGACTCCGCTATCCCCGGCAACACCAATCAAGTGATTGATTGAATCGGCAACCCGGAGCCGAAATCCGGGTGAACTCCTCACAAGGCCAGATAAGGTAGGTAGTAGTTGGGTCAGTTTGAATCCACAGACCGCTGAGAGATGCCGTTGAGGATTGAGTTTGACTCAAAGAAGTGCCACAACCTCTTCGACTGTCCAGACATGATTGGAGATACCTGCTTCCACCGCAGGAGTGAAAGGCAGCGTCTGATGCACCCGGCAGAAGTTGTAATACATGAAGTGCAGTGCGATGGCTGCCATGTGATTCTCTAGTTTCTTGGAGAAGCTATTCGTGAGCCTCGGAATGCGTCGCGTGGGCCTCCGCATAATGAGGTTCTGACGCTCTACAAAGACCGAGGAGATGTACTCCGGAGCAGGTGGGCCGCCGATGGCCCTGTACTCGATCTCGATGCACTGGCCGAGGCTGGGACGCGTTTGAGCCTCAGCGGACGTGCCGTAGACCTTGATGAGTTGGGCATAGTCGATGTCCGAACCAAAAGCATCTTCGACGGCATTCAGGTAAAGCCGATGCCCATCCGTGGTCAGTTGCACACGAAACCTCAAGCGAGAAGCGAGATCGCCGATGAACGAGGTAGCAAGATGGACATCACGGGGGCCGACCATCCAGCATGGAACGAGCTTCGTACCTGCGTCAATAGCTGTCCATGTCCAGATATCGCCCCGTCCACTAGCTGCTTGCGCATCAGAAACGTCTTTTTGTTTGGCTCCAACGAACGACCAAATCTCATCGCATTGAAGGCGACAGCAAGGAAGGTTCCGAAGATTTTCGTCTTGAAATTGAGAGCAGGCTGCGCCGAGATCTACTAGAAGTTTGGCGACTGTGTTCTTTGCAACTCCCGTCATGCGGATAGTCGCGCGAACACTATTTCCTTCCACCAAGCACTTGATGATTCTAATACGCTTCTCATTTTCTAAGCGATTCATAATGACCATTATGCTTGGGCTTAGCATAGACAAGTCAAGCATTTTAGTCATTTTGCCTTGGATTTTTGTAGCGAAGACTGTTAATTTGTTTTTAGTGGCATCTTATCGTCAAATTCCCATTGTTGTTGCGGCTAGCATTTTCACAAACATAGCGCGAAAGTGCTGTACAACATCATGAAAACGTGTGTACGGTGGTTTGAATCCGTTGAAGCCTGCAAGACGTCTAACTGTTGCCACGAGGGTTGAATGGATGTAAACGTGCATGCCTTCATCATTGTTCAGCAGGCTGTAAATGAGGAGCCTGTGGCCGATAAGAGCAAGCGACATGCTTCTCGACTCGGGGGACTTATCGGTGGAAGGGCGCGGGCACAAAAAATTCCCCCGGAACGTCGCATAGAGATCGCGCGTAAAGCAAGTGAAGCGCGTTGGAAGGGAAAAACACCATCCCTACGGAAGGAGGAATAGACATGAGTAGCGTAGCGACGATGAGTCTGGAGTTCGGCAGTGATCTTTGGAATGCGGACATGTATGAGACTGTCGGAGTAGCGTCTCACACATATGCAACTGCCGCTCAGGTTTCGACAGCGATATATTCGGGCATCCACAAGGTGCAGTTGGCGTGGGACCTCAGATCGCTGAGCAATAAAATATCCAGTTTTCTTGACCGCATTCACGCCTCTGTCGCCAAGGCGGAAACCACTTCTGTCGCACCAATAGATTCACAACAGACCGTGAGCCGCGAACAACTGGAGAGTACTATTCGGTCTCTGGAATATATTTACGAGACTACAAGCCGTCTTTTTTCCACGGCACAAAAAAAAGGGCTTACCAATAATTCCATGATGGCCGGATCGCTAAGAACGATTCGTCGACGCTCAGAGGAGTTTTTGGACATCGCGGATTGGTTGAAGGCATATCTTTCCACGACCTCTTCCGAACTTGATGCCATCTTCGCGAATGCCCGCGCTGACTTAGCGGCAGGAGAGGTTTTTGGTCTTTCTGAAGAAAGGGCCGTGACCTCCCACAGGTGAGACAGGGGTGCCGCTCGAACCCAAGCTTACTAGGCAGGCGAAAGAGTTCTTAGACTCAAGGGATCGTAAGACTAGGGATGCCATCAGGAATCACATCCTCAAACTAGTCGACGATCCCTTTTCCTTTCCACTCTCAAAACCCTTGCGCGGCAGGCCAGAGCGCTGTTGTCGCGTGGGTAACTATCGGGTCCTTTTCTTGGTCGAGGAAGACGCCAATGTTTTGCTCGTCGCGACAATCGGGCATCGCAAGGATGTCTACGAATAAATACATGTTACCTATCTCCGAGCCTGTGAACTCATCACCATAAGTCGAGTGGAATCTGCGCAATACTCGCAAAATATTTGAAATGAATGCGTTACGTCGGGTCGCATCGCGGAAACTTCGATGCTGTCAATGATCTAACCGACGACAACGAATTTTCGTCGCCGTTCCTCCGTGCTCTCTGCGTTCTCCGTGGTGAACTCTTCGCGGACCTTTGCGTATCTTGGCGTACTTCGCAGTAAAGCCTTTCTTCCGCCAGCAGTCGAACAGCACGCCGCCGACACATCCACCCAGCGGTTACACCGCTCTCAACATCGCCGGCATCCTATTACCTGTCACCCGCTAAAAGTCACAGGAGAAAACAGGATGCCTTTACTGAAAGACTGCGTCGCCATCGTCACCGGGTCCAGCTCCGGCATCGGCCAGAGCATCGCCGTGCGGCTGGCCGCCGAGGGCGCGAACGTCGTCATCGATTACGTCGGCCACTCCGAGGGCGCCGATGAGACCCTGAAACAGGTCACCGCCGCGGGATCGAAGGGCCTCATCGTTCAGGCCGATGTTTCGAATGTAGAAGCCGTCCGCAGCCTCGTCGACCAGGCGTGGAAGACCTTCGGCTCGGCTGACATCCTGGTCAACAACGCGGGCATGGAGAAGAAGTCCGACTTCTGGGACACTCCCGAAGAGGATTACGACCGCGTGCTCGGCGTGAACCTCAAAGGACCGTTTTTCCTCACCCAGGCCTTCGTCCGCCGCCTGCGCGACGCGAAAAAACCGGGCCGCGTCATCAACATCAGCTCCGTCCATGAAGACATGGCCTTCCCCGGCTTCGCCACCTACTGCGCCAGCAAAGGCGGATTGCGCATGCTCATGCGCGACCTCGCCGTCGAGCTGGGGCCGCTCGGCATCACCATCAACAACGTCGCCCCGGGAGCCATCAACACGCCCATCAACACCGCCCTGCTCGAAAACAAGCCCAAGCTCAACGCCCTGCTCGCGAATATTCCGCTCGGCCGCCTCGGCACCACTGACGACGTCGCCAGCCTCGTAGCCTTCCTCGCCTCCAGTCACGCCTCCTACATCAACGGAGCAACCTTAACCGTCGACGGTGGACTCTCCCGCAACTACCACGAGCAATAAAGTCGGGTGCCCACATCTCGAAATTGAGACGTGGGATTCCACAAGCCTTCACCTGCAACTTCTAGACCTGAGCAACGCGAAGTACAGCAGTTCCACCTATTGCAGCGAACCGGCGCGAAGCGCGATCGCCTGGACGGCCAGTCCCCCCACATCTCGATTTTGAGATGTGGGATTCCACAAATCCTTTACGCGGCATTCATCGCAAAGGGTGGGAGACTATAACAACCCGCATCTAATCAGCGAATCGAACATCAACAACCTGAGAACGCAGGATTCCCTCTATGCACACTTTCAGAATCTGGGCGCCGGCGGTGAAGTCCGCTTCCGTCAAGATCGGTGACACCGCTACGCCCATGAAGCAGGAGAACGACGGGTGGTGGCAGACCACGGTTGAATCCGCCGGCCCCGGTACCGATTACCAGTTCCTGCTCGATGGCGACGACTACGCCGTCCCCGATCCCCGTTCGCAGTGGCAGCCCCATGGAGTCCACGGCCCCTCGCGCCTTCTCGATCACGGCGCCTTCCCGTGGACTGATCAGGACTGGCAGCCGCCGGCGTGGCCGCAAGCCATCGTCTACGAGCTCCACATCGGCACCTTCACGCAGGAAGGCACGCTCGACGCAGCACGCGACCGGCTTACTTATCTCAAAGACCTCGGTGTCACCCACGTCGAGCTCATGCCGGTAGCGGCCTTCCCCGGCAAGCACGGCTGGGGATACGACGGCGTCGATCTCTTTGCCCCGCAGGAGTCCTACGGAGGCCCCGAGGCGCTGAAGCGGTTCGTCGATGCCTGCCACGCGCATGGCCTCGCCGTGCTCCTCGATGTGGTCTACAACCACTTCGGCCCCTCGGGAAACTACGTGAGCAGGTTCGGCCCATACTTCACCGCCAGCCATCACACTCCGTGGGGCGACGCGGTCAATCTCGAAGATGCCGGCAGCCACGAGGTGCGCCGCTTCTTCTGCGACAACGCCCTCATGTGGCTGCGCGATTACCACTTCGACGGCCTGCGCCTCGACGCCGTGCACGCCTACATGGACCGCTCCGCCATCAACTTCATGGAGCAGCTCTCCATCGAGACCCGCGCCCTCGAGGCCGAAACCGGGCGTCAATACGTGCTCATCGCCGAGAGCGACCTCAACGATCCGCGCATCGTCTCTCCGCGCAACCAGAACGGCTACGGCCTCGACGCGCAGTGGAGCGACGACTTCCACCACGCCCTAGTCGCCGTGCTCACCGGAGACCGCAGCGGATACTACGCCGACTTCGGCAAGGTGGCCGATCTGGCCAAGGCGCTCAAGCAGGTCTTCGTCTATGACGGCCGCTACTCCGCCTATCGCGACCGCATTCACGGGCGCCCGGTCGCAGGATTGCCGGCGTGGCGCTTCCTCGGCTACGCGCAGGATCACGACCAGGTCGGCAACAGCGTCAAAGGCGAGCGTCTGTCGCAGCTCGCCGGCAACGGCCGCGCAAAGATCGCCGCCGCGCTCGTGCTCATCGCCCCGTTCGTTCCCATGCTCTTCCAGGGCGAAGAGTGGGCGGCATCCACGCCCTTCCAGTACTTCACCGACCACGAGGACAAAGAGCTCGGGCGCCTCGTCTCCGAAGGCCGCAGAAAAGAGTTCGCCGCCTTCGGATGGCGCCCCGAAGACATTCCCGATCCCCAGGACCCCGCAAGCTTCGAGCGTTCCAGGCTGCGCTGGGATGAGCTCCAGCAGCCCGAACACGCAGAGATGCTCGACTGGTACAAAAAGCTGATCGCCTTCCGCCGCCAGACGCCGGAGCTGACTGACGGCTCGCTCGAAGAGGTGGAAGTCCAGTACGACGAAGAGCGGAAGTGGCTGACCATGCGCCGCGGGCCGGCGATGCTCGCCATCAGCCTCGCAGGCGCGCCGGTCAGATTCGATGTGCCGCAGAATGCAACGCTCGCCATCACGTCGGCCGCCGCCATCGGAATCGAGCGGGAGAGCATAACCCTCCCACCCGACTCGGTAGCCATCCTGAAAATTGAATAGACCAGTCCCGGGTGCCCCATGTCTGGATTTTCAGACGTGGGATTCCAGTACCCGGAGTCCAGCCCCCGGGTGCCCCACGTCTCGCACTTGAGACGTGGGATTCCACAATCCTCGAAGTGCGCATCCCAAGACGTTGGATTGAGTTCCGAAAAGGATACTCTGTTAGGGCATGGGAACCGCTGAGTTTTCCCTCTGGATTTTTCTGAGCTCCATCTTCGCCGGCCTGCTCGGCGCGCTCACCGGATTAGGCGGTGGAGTGGTCATCGTCCCGGTGCTCACGCTGCTCTTCCACATCGACATTCACTACGCCATCGGCGCATCGCTGGTCTCGGTCATCGCGACATCGTCCGGCGCGGCGGCGGCGTATGTCCGCGAAGGCTTCTCCAACATCCGCATTGGCATGTTCCTGGAGATCGCGACCACGCTCGGCGCGCTGCTCGGCGCCTATCTCACCGCCAAGGTCACCACCCATTCCATCGGCATCATCTTCGGAGTAGTGCTGCTCTACTCGGCGTACGCCTCGCTCCGGGCCAGGCATCCGGAGCACGGCCACGCGGCACCGGACCCGCTCGCCATGCGCCTCAAGATGCGGGGCAGCTTCCCCACTCCCGCCGGTGAGGAGGCCTATGTCGCGCAGCGCGTGCCCGCCGGCTTCAGCCTTATGTTCGCCGCTGGAACCCTGTCCGGCCTGCTCGGCATAGGCTCCGGCGCGGTGAAGGTGCTGGCCATGGACCAGGCGATGCGGCTGCCTTTCAAAGTCTCCACCACCACCTCCAACTTCATGATCGGCGTCACCGCCGCCGCCAGCGCGGGAATTTATCTCAGTCGCGGTTACATTTCTCCGGCCCTGGCCATGCCCGTCATGCTGGGAGTGCTGGGCGGCTCGCTCACCGGCTCGAAACTTCTGGTTCACGCAAACGTAAAAACCCTGCGTACGGTCTTCGCCGTCGTCATCGTGGCGCTGGGAATTGAGATGATCTTCAACAGCATTACGGGGCGGCTCTGATGCAACTAACCGACCAGAAACTCGAAGTCGCGATCGGAAGAATGCTCCAGGCAGGCGTGCTGCTGGCAGCTTTGGTAGTCATGATCGGCGGCATTCTCTACCTCCACGACTCATCCGGGTCGCGCCCCGACTACACCCATTTCCACGGCGTGAGCCAGAATCTCCGCACGCCCACGCGCATCGTCGCCCTTGCCGCGCATGGAAACCCCGAAGGCATCATCCAGCTCGGCCTCCTGTTGCTCATCGCTACCCCCATCGTGCGCGTCATGGTCGCCGCCGGCGGCTTTCTCCTCGAACGCGACCGGATGTACTTCTGGGTAAGCCTCATTGTGCTCGCCGTGCTGCTCTACAGCCTTTGGCACTCGCAGTGAAGGGCGCGCCTGAATGCTCTTTCATGCACCTTCAGTTTCAGTTCAGCCTCGCGTCATAAACTCGACAGAATGGGTCGCGATGGTCTGTCGTTGGTTGTAACGCCTTGCTCCGGATGGAGAGCTCGTTCGAGGTTTTTCGGAGCGGCTCTCATTCTTCCCCTCATTCTCGTCCTCACCGCTCGCGCTGCTCAGGTTGAGCCCGCGGAATCTCCACAGCAGCTGATCCGGGACATGGCCTATAACGAAGTCCAGGACCGCGCCAGGCAAACCTGCTGGATCTATCGCATCGAGCACACCGTGGATGGACAGACCAAATCCGAGCAGCAGGTCGACTCGGTCGACGGGCCTGTCTTTCGCGTGCTTGCCGTCAACGGCAAGCCCCTCACCGAAGACCAGCAGAAGCAGGAGAACGCCCGCCTGGCGCGCCTGCTCAGCAATCCCGCCGAGCAGCGCAGGTCGGCACAACAGCACGAACAGGATGAAGATCGCCTGCAGCGGCTGACCGCCATGCTGCCCAGGGCGTTCCTCTACGAATTCGCCGGCCGGGAAGGCAATGTCATCAAGCTGAAATTCTCTCCCAATCCGGACTTCAGGCCGCCCACCTGGGAAGCCAGAGCCTTCGCCGACCTCGCCGGCACACTCGAAATCGACGCTGGCCAGAAGCGGCTCATCCGCCTCGACGGCCGGTTGATCCATCAGGTCGATTTCGGATTCGGCCTGCTAGGCCGCATCGAAAAGGGCGGAACCTTCGCGATTGAGCGGACGCCCGTTTCCCCGACGCACTGGAAAACCAGCCGCGTGAGCGTCCACGTCTCAGGCCACATCATCCTCTTCAAAAGCATCAGCAGAAATCAGGATGAAATCCGCTCGGACTTCCATCCCCTGCCGGAAGGAACGACTCTCCGGCAGGCCGAGGCGCTGTTGAACAATCCGGCTCAGAACGGCAATTAGGGAGTGTCTAACGAATCGCGAGCAGAGGGGTTTTGCATTAGTAGCGGGTGCCCCACGTCCGGATTTTCGGACGTGGGATTCCACGATCCCAGGGTGCCCCATCCTTTCACGCAGGTGCGAACCGGCGCGAAGCGCGATCGCCCGGACGGCCAGTCCCCGTGTGCCCCACGTCTGGATTTTCAGACGTGGGATTCCACGATCCCAGGGTGTCCCGTCCTTTGTTCGTTCTTTGAACAGAGGGTGGGAGGCCACAAGCCTCCATCACGATTATCAATCGTCGAATCGAAAACGCTATAGAACCCGCTTAACCGCTATCGACAAACAGGCGAAATACCGCACGGCCTTTCTCTGCGCCCTCTGTGGTGAATGCTCCGCGGACCTTTACGCGCCTTAGCTCCGCTCACAGCCGGCAACATGTTCAAACCTCTGCCATGGGAATATGTTTGGATAGGAGCGTACTCCAAGTTGTGAGGGGAAGAACGCCAGTGAGAATCTTGTATCGAGGGATAGCCGCGATCCTCGCGGGAGTTTTGACGACCGCGCCGATCGACGCCGCCGAAGCGGTCCAGCCCAAAGACGCGATCAAGCACATCGTTGTCATCTTCCAGGAGAATGTCTCCTTCGACCACTACTTCGCGACCTATCCGCATGCCGTGAATCCGCCCGGAGAACCGGCCTTCACGCCGATTGCTGGAACGCCAAAGGTCGATGGTCTCTCCGGCGACCTGCTGACCAGGAATCCCAATTTTCTGAACCCGGAAAATGGCAACGGACGCGCCAACCCCTTCCGCCTGCGCCGCGATCAGGCCGTGACGGCCGATCAGGACCATGGCTATCAGGCCGAGCAGCTGGCCTTCGATCACGGCAAGATGGATCTCTTTCCCAAGTCGGTCGGCAGCGCGGACGGACCAAGAGTTCCCGGGGAAAAGGTTGGCGTGCCCTCCACGACCGGCCTCACCATGGGGTATTTCGACGGCAACACCGTCACCGCGTATTGGAATTACGCGCAGCACTTCGCCATGAGCGATCACCAGTTCGACACGGTCTTCGGTCCGTCGACGCCCGGAGCCATCACTCTGGTCTCCGGACAGACGAACGGCGTGGTTGACGACCAGAACGCGCAGGGCGGCATGGTCTCCGACGGAAACGGCGGCTTCACGCTCATCAACGATCCGCAACCCTCCGGCGACCGCTGCTCAAGCACTTCGGACGCGCTGGTGCACATGACCGGCCGCAACATCGGCGACCTGCTGACCGAAGCGAACGTCTCCTGGGGATTTTTTCAGGGCGGCTTCGATATTAAGATGGTGAACCCGAACGGAACAACGGATTGCCACCGCAGTTCAAAATCTCTCGCTGGCTTCTACAAGCCGGATTACCTGCCCCACCACGAGCCGTTTCAGTACTACCAATCGACGGCCAACCCTCAGCACCTGCGCCCGAAGTCTGTAACTACCATTGCGACGAATCAGGATGGCCCCGCCAATCACCAGTACGACACTCACGATTTCGAGGACGCGCTGAAAGCGGGAAACTTCCCGGCGGTCAGTTTCTTGAAGGCTCCCGCCTATGAAGACGGCCACGCCGGCTACTCCGACCCTCTCGACGAACAGAGGTTCGTTGTGCGCATGATCAACCTCATCCAGCAGCAGCCTGACTGGAAGCACACCGTCATCATCATCGCCTATGACGACTCCGATGGATGGTATGACCATTTGATGGGCAGAATCGCAAATGGCTCAGCATCGAAAATGGATGCGCTGAATGGCAGCGGCCAATGCGGCGACGACTCGACCGCGCTGCCTGGAGTAAACCCGGCAACGAAGCATGCCTACGGCCGCTGCGGATTCGGACCGCGCCTGCCGCTGCTGGTGATCTCGCCCTGGGCCCTACCGAATTATGTGGACCACACCGTGACCGACCAGACCTCGATTCTCCACCTCATCGAAGACACCTTCCTCAACGGCAAGCGCCTCGGACAGGGATCGTTCGACGCCCGCTCGGGATCGCTGGACGGCATGTTCGACTTCAGCAAAGGCACGCCGCAGAATATGAAAAAGGTATTTCTCGATCCCGACACCGGGCTGGTCAAATCAGTCGAGAAGTAAAGAAACAGCGCGGCAGAAACAGGGCATGGAATCAGTGAAGGCATGGACACGCAGGCAGCTGATAAAGCAAGCGAGCCTCGCGGCCGCAGGCGGCGGCCTGCTGAGCAGAACGGCATGGGGCAAGCAGCAACCCGGCATGGCCATGCAGCCGGACGCAGCGCAAGTAGTCCGCCCCGCCCGCACGCTCGACGCCACAAAGCTGCAGCCCTTCGTCGATCCCCTGCCCCTGCCGGAGTTGATGCATCCCGAAGGAAAGCGTTCTTCCGCAATTCATCAGGCGGCTGACGCTTCCTATTACAACGCGCCCTATTACAAGATCCGCATCCGCGAAGTCTCGTGCCGGATGCACCGCGACCTGCCGCCCGCGCGCATGTGGAGCTACGGCAGCAGTTCGGCGCCCATCCTCTTCGAAGCCAGGAGCCGTGAGGGCGTGCTCATCGACTGGTGGAATGAGCTGCCGCCCCGGCATATCTTCGACGTTCACTCACCCATGAACACGATGCCGCTGGCTCCGGAGACGCGCACCGTGACTCATCTGCATGGCGCACGCGTGCCCGCCATCAGCGACGGCTATCCAGACGACTGGTTCGGACCCGGTAAGAACATGCTCTGCTTCTATCCCAACCATCAGGACGCAACCGCGCTCTGGTGCCACGATCACGCCATGGGGATGAACCGCTTCAATATCTATGCCGGTCTGGCAGGCTGGTACCTGCTTCGCGACGAGGTCGAAGACCAGCTCGGCCTGCCCTCCGGCAAATATGAACTGCCGCTGATGATCTGCGATCGCAGCTTCGATCCCCAGGGCCAGCTCTATTATCCGAACCCGCCCGATCAGGGCGCGTGGGACCAGGAGTTCATGGGCGACGCCATGGTTGTGAACGGCAAGGTGCAGCCCTATCACCAGGCGGAAGCGCGCAAATACCGGCTGCGCATTGCAAACACCGCGAACTCGCGCTTCTTTTCCCTGCAGTTTTCCAACGGCCAGAGCTTCCACGTCATCGGCTCCGATCAGGGACTCCTGCCCACACCGGTTGAGAAGAAGCGGCTGGTTCTGTCTCCGGCCGAGCGCACCGATATCGTAGTCGACTTCAGCCTTGCCCGCGGCCAGCAGGTGCAGCTCATGAGCGACGATCTGCAGTTGATGCAATTCCGCATCGGCAAAGAACAAGCGACCGACGAGAGCCGCATGCCTTCAACACTCAGGCCCGTGCAGCGCATTCCCGAAGCGCAATCAATCCGCACGCGGGAGATGACGCTCAACGAGTTCGACGGCGCGAACGGCGAGGCCATGGTGATGCTCCTCAACCGCAGGCACTGGGTCGATCCAGTGACCGAAATCGTGAAGCTCGATACGACGGAAATATGGAGTCTCATCAACCTCACCGAGGACACCCATCCGATTCATCTGCACATGGTCGGCTTCCAGATTCTCGACCGGCAGAGCTTCTCGACCTTCGATTACCTGTCCGAAGAAAAGCTGCGGCCCACGGGACCGCTGCTGCAACCGGCCGCGCATGAAATGGGATGGAAAGACGTGGTCCAATGTCCAGCGGGCACGGTCACAAGAATCATCGTGCCCTTCCAGGGATACGCCGGAAGATACGTCTGGCACTGCCACATCCTCGAGCACGAAGCGAACGACATGATGCGGCCTTACCAGATCGTCACGTAACTCCGGCCCGCAGTCTTCATCCGTCACTCCTTACGGTTGTACCAGCCTCACGGCGCGCAGCCGGAAGATGATTCCGCCGGCCAGCATGAGCGACACGGACATGAACAGATATCCCGCGCGCGAATTTCCCGTGACCGCCTGCAGCAACCCAACCAGCCACGTGCCCACAAAGCCGCCCAATGCGCCGCAGCTATTTACCAGCGCCATCACTTCTCCGGCAACATTTTTGGGTAGCATCTCGGGAACGATCGAAAAGAACGGTCCATAAGGCGCGTACATCGAGCCGCCTGCCACGATCAGAAATGCATAAGCCCACCAGAAGCTGTGCGCGGCCGTCAGGTATGAGCTGAACAGCGCAATGCCGGCGAGAACCAGAAACGGCCAGATGAAACGCTGCCGGCTCAGCGTGCGGTCGGAAAAATATGCGGCCACCAGCATCAGGAGAACCGCCAGCAGATAAGGCACAGCACTCAACAGGCCGACAATCTCGATGCCCCGCGCCATCCCCGCCCGGATCATCGTGGGCAGCCACAACACGAAGCCGTAAACGCCGACGCTCCAGCAAAAGTACTGGATGCATAGCAGCACACCCGGCACCCGCAGCGAGGCCATAAAATCCGCGGTGCGCGGAAGCGTCGTCTGCTCCAGCTCGAGCTCGCTGTTGAGCTGGTCGCAGCAATCGCTGCTCAGCCACGACACCTGGTGCGGGCGGTCGCGCACCGCGATCAGCCAGACAAACGCCCACAGCATGGAGGGAACGCCTTCGACGACAAAGGCCATCTGCCAGCCGATCGCCTTGATCAGATATCCGGTCACCGCCGACATCCACAGCACCGTCACCGGATTCCCCAGAATCAGGATCGTGTTCGCCCTCGATCGCTCCGGCCTCGTAAACCAGTTGGTCAGCAGGATCAGCATCGACGGCAGAATCAGGCTCTCCGCCACGCCCAGCAGAAGTCGGTCCAGCGCCAGCAGCCAGAATTCGCGGATCACTCCCGTCAAAGCCGCCAGCGCACCCCAGCTCAGGAGCGCAAAAAAGACCAGCCGCGTCGCGCTCCTGCGCCTCGCGTAGGTAGCGCCCGGTATTTGAAAGAGAAAGTAGCCAAGAAAAAACAGCGAGCCCAGAAATGCGGATCGGGAATCGCTGATGTGCAGCGTCTCCGCCATGCCCGCCGCCGCGCCGAAACCGTAATTCGCGCGGTCGAGATAGGCGAGACTGTAAGTAACGAAAACCGCCGGCAGAAGAAAAAGCCAGCGCCGCCGCAGTTCCGGTCGAGCCCGCGACGCGTCTCCCATCCGCCCATCCAGCACACAAGCTTTATAGCATCTCCGCCTTTATTTCATGCGGGCAGCGCGGACATCGAGTCCGTCCCCCTTCTATACTTCAGACTGAAAGCGAGCCCGCCCATCGCAACCATCTCACTCAGCTCCGTACTCGAGACCGATGACCCCGGTCTTCTCCGCGTCGCAACGCATGCGCCCGGACCATCCGGCATTCTTCCATTGTCCGCGGAGATGCTGCTCACCCAGCCCTCGGGAAATCTCTTCGGCCTGAGCCAGAACGCCGGCATGGGCTGGGACCCGACGCGCCTCCTCGATCCGGAATTTCTCATTCTCAGCACGCATGGCGGCCTGCGCGCCGATGACGGACATCCCATCGCCCTCGGCTTCCACACCGGACACTGGGAGGTCGGCCTGCTCGTCGCCGAAGCCGCGCGCGAATTGAAGGCAATGCGCGCCGTGCCCTTTGCCGGAGCCTGCACCGATCCCTGCGACGGACGCACCCAGGGCACAACCGGCATGCTCGACTCGCTGCCCTTTCGCAACGACGCCGCCATCGTGCTCCGCCGTCTCATGCGCTCGCTTCCCACCGGCAAAGGAGTCCTCGGCATCGCCACCTGCGACAAGGGCCTGCCCGCCATGATGATGGCGCTCGCTTCCTCCGGCAAAACTCCGGCGGTGCTCGTCCCCGGCGGCGTCACGCTTCTGCCGGAGTCCGGCGAAGATGCCGGCAAAGTCCAGACCATCGGCGCGCGCTTCGCACAGGACCAGATCACGCTCGAGTACGCCGCCGAAGTCGGCTGCCGCGCCTGCGCCACGCCCGGCGGAGGATGCCAGTTCCTCGGCACCGCCGCCACCTCGCAGGTCGTCGCCGAAGCCCTCGGCCTTGCACTGCCCCACACCGCGCTCGCGCCCTCCGGCCAGCCCATCTGGCTCGACGCGGCACGCCGCTCCGCCCGAGCCATTCTGCGCCTGCATCAGTTACAAATCGGAACCAGCGATGTACTCACGCCGGCCGCCATTCGTAACGCCATGGTGCTCCACGCCGCCTTCGGAGGTTCTACCAATCTTCTGCTCCATATTCCCGCCATCGCCCATGCGGCGAAGCTGCGGCGGCCCGACCGCTCCGACTGGGCAGAGATCAACCGCCAGGTGCCGCGCCTCGTCGACGCCCTGCCCAATGGACCGCGCAACTTCGCCACGGTGCAGGTCTTTCTCGCCGGCGGCGTGCCCGAGGTGATGCTGCACCTGCGCAGGGCCGGCCTGCTCGACACCAGCGTGAAGACCGTCTCCGGAGAAACGCTCGACGCCTCCCTCGACTGGTGGCAGGATAGCCCGCGCCGCCACGAGCTGCGCCGCTACTCTGCAGCAGCAGGACGGCATCGATCCCGACGACGTGATCATGTCGCCCGATCGCGCCCGGTCGAAAGGGCTGACGTCGACCATCTGCTTCCCCGTCGGCAATCTCGCGCCGGAGGGCTCGGTCATCAAGAGCACGGCCATCGATCCCTCGCTGATCGACGAGAACAATGTCTATCGTCATATCGGTCCGGCCAGGGTCTTCATTACAGAAGCCTCTGCCATCGAGGCCATCAAGAATGCGGCGAGGTAGCGCACGGCGACGTGATCGTCCTCATCTGCGGCGGCCCCGCCGGCGCGGGCATGCAGGAGATCTACCAGATCACCTCCGCGCTCAAGCAGCTGCCCCACTGCAAGCACGTCGCCGTGCTTACCGACGCGCGCTTCAGCGGAGTCTCCACCGGCGCCTGCATCGGCCACGTCTCTCCCGAAGCGCTGGCCGGCGGCCCCATCGGCAAAATTCAGGAAGGCGATCGGATCGAAATCGTGATCGACCGCGAACATCTCGCCGGTACGCTTCATCTCGTGGGCGATGCGAACGAAATCTTCAGCGCGGAAGAGGGGACGCGCCGCCTTGCGCAGCGCAAGCCGCGAACCGATCTGCACCCGCATCCCTCTCTTCCCGAGGACACACGCCTCTGGGCCGCGCTGGTCCAGGCCAGCGGAGGCGTCTGGGGCGGCTGCGTCTACGACGCCGACAAGATCATTTCTTTACTGGAGAAACATTCGTGAAACTGTACCGCACCGACAACGGACCCTTCGTCGAGCACAATGAAAACTACTATCGCGTTCCAGAAAACTCATGGGATGCGCTCATCACGCACAACAATCTCGGCGAATATCTTCGCGCCGCTATCGAAAAAGGTGAGGCCGTCGAAAACTTCTCCACCGCAAAGATCGAAGCGCCCATCGGCAATCAGGAGGTATGGGCAGCGGGCGTCACTTACTACCGCAGCCGCAGCGCGCGCATCGAGGAATCGAAAGACGCCGGAGGCGGAGACTTCTACGACCGCGTTTACTCCGCGGAACGCCCCGAGCTGTTCTTCAAAGCCACGGCAAGCCGCGTAGCCGGCCCCGGCACTCACGTCCGCATTCGCAGCGACGCCTCATGGTCGGTGCCCGAACCCGAGCTCACGCTGCTCATCAACCCGCGCGCGGAGATCATCGGCTACACCATCGGCAACGATATGAGCTCCCGCGACATCGAAGGCGAGAATCCGCTCTATCTGCCGCAGGCCAAGGTTTACGATGGCAGTTGTGCCCTCGGTCCCTGCATCCTGGTCAACTCTGAGCCGCTCCCCGCCACCACGCCAATACGCCTCGAAATCTTCCGCAACGAGCAGCCGGAATTCGCCGGCTCGACCACACTCGCAGAACTGAAGCGCAAGCCCGCCACGCTCGTCGAATATCTCTTCCGCGACAACAGCTTCCCCTTCGGAACGTTCTTGATGACCGGCACCGGCATCGTCCCCCCGGACTCCTTCACGCTAAGGAGCGGCGACCGCGTGCAAATCACCATCGACCCCATAGGCACGCTGACCAACGAAGTGGCGTAAGACCAATCAGGCTGTCACGCATGTGCCCAAAGGCTGATGCGCTCTCAAGCAGAATTAGAGTTTCCGCAACGGGCCGTCATTCTGACGACCAACGGGAGGAAGAATCTCAACGATGTATCCACGCCCAGATCGCCGAGATTCTTCGCTACGCTCAGAATGACGGTAACTTGCAATGTCTTTAACTTAGCTTTAACCCTTCCAGTTGCTCAGCGCGGAGGCCAGGCGAGTCAGGCCCTCGCGGGTCATCTCCACGTCGCCCGCGATGCCGATCCTGAAGTGCTGGGGACGCTCGAAGTAGCTTCCCGGCACGACGCTGGTCTCGTAGTTCTCGCGCAGATACTGGCAGAATGTGTGCACATCACCGTTACGTAATCGCGGAAAGGCTGTTGTTCCCACCGGCGGAATGACGAGGTCGATGGCCGGATGGCCTTCGAGTGCCGATGCGAGCGCGCTGCGATTGGCTTCGATGGTCCTGTCGGCCAGCGCGGCGATCTTGCCAAGCTGCTCGATGGCGAGGACGCTCAGCAGCTCGGCGATGTGCACCGGGCTCGATGCGAAGAGATCGTTGAGGCGCCAGATGCACTGGGCGAGCTCGGGTTCGGCAAGAATCCATCCACAGCGCAGGCCGCTCAGCCCATAAGCCTTGGTCAGGCTGCTGGTGACCACGAATTGCTTGCCCAGGTGGAAGCACGTCGGCTGGGGCGGATGGTGGAGCGCTTCGAGATAGACCTCATCCACCAGCACGCGCGCGCCAATCTCGTTGGCCATCTCGCCGATGGTGCGCATTGTTTCCTGGCTGGCGAGCGTGCTCGACGGGTTATGCATATTCGTGATGACGATGAGGCGCGTCTGTGGAGTCAGGTTCTTCCTTACCTCTTCGGGATCGAGGGCGAAGTTGTCTTCGGCGCGGCGCTGAAACCTGCGCACCTTCGCTCCAAGATAGAGAAGAGCATTCAGCATCAGCTCGTAGGCGGGTTCCTCGATAAGGACCTCATCCCCGGGGGCGAAGAGCGCGGACATGGCCAGGTGGTTGGCCATGGAGGTGCCGGTCGCGGTGACGACCGATTCGGGAGCCACGCCTTTCATGCCCGCGATGGCTTCGAGCAGCGGCGGGTAGCCGTAGCCGGTGGGGCCGTTGATCTCCAGGTCGTCGATGCGGAACTGGATCTCGCGCAGCGCATAGCTCATCATGCCGCTGGTGGCGAGATTGAACTTCACCGCCGAATGCAGCTTGGCGAATTCCATGTACGGCGAGTCGACATAGGGGCGAGGCAGCTTCATGCGGTTCGATTCCTTCGCTGGTTCCAATACCGCCAGCCTGCATAGACGGGCAATCCCAGCAGCAGGATCGCGAAGCCCGTGAGGCTGTTGGCGGGGTACTTGTAGATTGTATCGATGACCACGAGCCAGCTGATGGCGATGAAGATCAGCGTGGTATAGGGATGGCCCGGCGCGCGGAATCCCGCCGCCTGAGTTGTTCCCGCTTCACGGCGGCGCAGGATGAACAGACAGCTAGCCGAAAGTCCGAAGAAGACGAAGTTGGTGCAGACCACGTAGTTCAATATCTGTTCGTAACTGCCACTGAGCGCGATCACCGCAGTCCAGCAGCTCTGAAGAATAATGGCCACGGCCGGGACCTGGGTTCTGCGGGTTACGCTGGCCACGCTGCGGAAGAAAAGCCCGTCGCGAGCCATGGCGAAATACACGCGTGGGCCGGTGAGAATGCCCTGGCTGAGAAACCCGAGCGTGGAGACGGCGATGCCCAGGGCAACCAGCTTCGCTCCTGTGTCGCCGAGAGCATGCCGCATCACCTCGGATGCCGGGATTCGGGTTGCGGCCAGCCCGTCCGCGCCAAGCACGCGCACGCAAACTACATTCATGGCGACATAGAGGACGATGACCCCGGCAACGCCGATCATCAGCGCGCGGGTCAGGTTGCGGCGGGGATCGCGAATCTCGCTGGCGATGTAATTCGAAGTCTGCCAGCCGCCGTAGGCGAAGAGCACAGGGATCATCGCCGAGCCGAAGGCCGCGATGAGACCAAGAGGCGCGGGCCGCTCGCTTTTTGGCGGCAGGATGGGATGCAGCACCGGGAAGGGATGGGCGATGAGGAGAAATCCGCAGAAGATGACACCGGCAATGACCGCGATCTTCATCACCATGAGCATGCTCTGGACGCGGCTGCCGAGCTTGGCTCCGAGGCAGTTGACGATGGTAAGCGCAGCCAGCGTGATCACCACCACCACGCGCTCGCTCAGCCGTAGTCCGGTCAGTTCGAGGAAGTAGCGCGCAAAGGTGACAGCCACGGCAGCCATGCCTCCGGTCATGACGACCAGCAGCGTAACCCATCCGAACAGAAAGCCGATGAGCGGGTGATAGCACTCGCGCAGGTAGGCGTATTCGCCGCCGGTGTCCGGCATGCGGTCGGCGAGCTCCGCGTAGATGAAGGCGCCGAGCATGGCGACAACTCCGCCGGCCACCCACGCCCCAAGAATCAGCACCGGCGAATGAACACGCTCGGCAACAACATAAGGATTGATGAAGAGCCCCGCGCCCACGATGCCGCCCATCACCAGCATGGTGGAGTCGAAGAGGCCTAGTTCGCGCGCGAGCTTCGGTTTGGTGTCGCTCTGGGCTTGTGGCGCGCGCCCGGCTTCGGACTGGCTCAAACGATAGGCCTCGACAGCGGAGAAGATGAAATGCTTAGAGCATGTTTCATATAAAGGCCGATGCCCTCGGGACGCTTCCCGAGCCCCGCTTCGGCGGCGGGTCTCGTAGGTGGCCCAAAGAAGCTCTGATGTCTATGAAACACGCTCCATGCTGCATCGTAAATGAATCCTGCGGAAGATAAGGGCGGCCCCACGACATATCCGATATATTCGGTCTACATGACTACGACACGCCGCTCCTTCCTTGCCGGCTCGGTGCCGGCCGCACTGGTTCCCGTCTTTGCCGGACGCCTTCAGGCTCAGGAGTCTCATAGCGACACAACGGCGCTTCCCGCTGCGATTGCAGCGCTTCAGGACCGAAGGTCCGAGGCTGTGCCCATCACCAGCGGAGAGCGCGAGGCGCGCATCGCCAAGGCGCGCGAGCTGATGTCGCAAAACAGCATGGCGGCGATCTGCATCGCCGGCGGCACTACGCTCAACTACTTCACCGGCGTGCGCTGGGGCAATAGCGAGCGGCTGATGGTGATTGTGCTGCCGGTGAAGGGGCAGCCATATGGAGTCTGTCCGGCCTTCGAGGAAGAGCGGCTGCAGGAGCGGCTGGCGCTGGTGCCGGCAATGGCGCAAACCCGGCTCTACACCTGGCAGGAGGATGACAGCCCGTACGAACGCGTGGCCACGGGGCTCAAAGAACTCGGCCTCGCCAGCGGGACCATCGGCATCGAGGAGACCATGCCCTATGTCTTTGCCGAAGGCATTGGCCGGGCTCTGCCCCAGGTGAAGCTGGTGAATGCGCGGCCGGTGACGGTCGGCTGCCGGAGCATCAAGTCCCCGGCCGAGCTGGCGTTGATGCAGTTGGCGAACTCGGTGACGCTGCAGGTCTACGAGGCCGCGTGGAAGTCGGGGCATCCGGGCATGTCGACGCATGAATTTTCGGCGATGATCGGCGCGGCTTACGGCCGCGTCGGCTTTCCGGGTGAAGCAAGCTGCGAGGTGGGCGAATACTCGGCCCTGCCGCATGGTTCGATCAAGCCGCAGACCATCCGCGAAAGCACCATCGTGCTCATCGACGACGGCTGCACGGTGGAGGGATACGAGTCGGACATCAGCCGGACGTTTGTTTACGGGAAGCCGTCCGACAAGATGCGGCAGGTCTTCGATATTGTGCAACACGCGCAGGCCAAGGCGCTCGCGACGGCGCATCCCGGCGTGCCTTGCGAAGCGGTCGATGCGGCGGCGCGCAAGGTGATTACAGACGCGGGCTACGGTCCGGGCTACGCGCACTTCACCCATCGCGTGGGTCACGGCATCGGCATGGATGGGCACGAGTGGCCCTACCTGGTGAAGGGAAATACGCTTCCTCTTGCCGCAAACATGACCTTTTCCGACGAGCCGGGGATTTATATCCGCGGCGAGTTCGGCGTTCGGCTGGAAGACGATATGCACATCACCGAGGATGGGGCGAAGTTGTTTACCGGGCCCAGCCCGTCGCTCGAAGAACCATTCGGCGTGGCCTGATTCAGCCTTCCATGCAGGGCTCTCCGGGGATCGGTTTTTGCGGAGAGTATCGACCGGACAGACACACTGGAGACAGATGGAAATCACTTCGCAAGACGTGCTTATCGTGATTGATGTGCAGAACGACTTCTGCCCTGGCGGCGCTCTGCCGATCGATGGCGGCGATCAGGTGATCGATGTGATCCATCGCGCAGCGCGAAGCTTCGAGCACACCGTGCTCACGCAGGACTGGCATCCGTCCGGCCATTCGTCCTTTGCCAGCGCGCATCCTGGACGGAACCCCTTCGAGGAGATCGCCGTGCGCCATGGAGCTCAGACGCTCTGGCCGGATCACTGCGTTCAGGGAACTCCGGGAGCAGAGTTTCATCCGTCTCTGTCCGTGCCCCGCGCGGAGCTGATTCTGCGCAAGGGATTTCGCCCCGGAATCGATTCGTATTCGGCATTTTTCGAGAACGACCATGTGACGCCGACAGGCCTCACCGGATATCTTCGCGAGCGCGGGCTGAAGCGGGTGTTTCTCGCGGGACTGGCTTACGACTTCTGCGTCGGGTTCTCGGCCCTCGACGCGCAACTGCTGGGCTTTCCCGCAGTGATCCTTCGCGATGGCTCGAAGGCCATCGACGCGAACGGTTCGCTCGCAATGATCGAGATGAAGTTCGCGAAGGCGGGTGTTCGATTGATCGAGAGCGAAGAGCTGAAGCCCCGGGCATAGAGCGGAATCAGAATTCCGCACTCTGCCGTCATTCTGAGCGCGGCGAAGAACTCAGCGATGCGGGCGTGGACGAAGCCCAGAGATTCTTCCTGCCGTTGCCTGTCAGAATCACGCCGCATGACATCGTCTTTACTTTTGCTCCAGCCATTCGCGATGCCCCGCCGGATTCGGCTTTACTCTGCCGTCTGGAACGAGGCATGGAGGCTGGCGGTCGAATCGCCGCCTACCCACACGTCGAAGGTGGATGACTCTTCCACCCATGCCCTCTTGGCCGCGCTCCAGTAGGTGAGTTCGCCGGGGCCCAGCTGAAATTGAACCGTCATCTTCTGATGCGGCGCAAGGGTGATGCGGCGGAACCCCTTCAGCTCCCGCACCGGGCGCGACGCGCTTCCGTACTGCTGATGGATATACATCTGGGCGACTTCATCGGCGCTCGTGTCGCCCGTGTTCTCGACATCGGCTGTCACTTCCATGGCCTGCCCGATCTTCAGGCTTGTCCGGCTCAATCTCAAATTCGAGAAGCTGAAAGTGGAGTAGCTGAGGCCGTAGCCAAACGGATAAAGCGGCGTGCTCTCTTCTTCCCAGTAGCGCTTGCCCTGCTCCTCGGGCGCCTGCGTGGTGTTGTGCGCGTAGTTGATCGGAATCTGGCCTACGTTGCGCGGCCAGCTTATCGGCAGCTTGCCGCCGGGCACAGCATCTCCAAAGAGGATGCTGGCGACGGCGTTGCCTCCCTGCGTTCCCGGATACCACGCTTCGAGAATGGCGGGAACATGCCGCGAGGCCCAGCGTATGTCGAGCGGGCGGCCGTTCAACAGAATCAGCACCGTGGGCTTGCCGGCCGCAGCTACCGCTTCGAGCAGTTGCTCTTCCTGTCCGGGCAGCGCGAGCGATTCACGTGAGGCTCGCTCGCCGCTCATGTTCTGCGCTTCGCCCAGGACCAGGATGTTCAGGTCGGACGAGCCGGCGAGGTCTACCGCCTTCGCCATTTCTCGTTGCGCCTCTTCCGGCGTCCAGGCGGACTCGGGCTTGAGGTGCTGAATGTCATCGAAGAAGGACGGGAACTTCCGGCTGATCTGCACGCCGGGTGCGTAGCTGATCTGGGCTTGAGAGCCGAGCTTGCTGCGCAGGCCTCCCAGCACCGTCACCGTCTCGTCGAGGTCCTGCTGAAATGTCCATGGCCCAAGAGTGTCCCTCTGCGAGTCCGCCAGAGGTCCGAGCACGGCAATCCTGCGATAGGCATCCTCTTTCAACGGCAACAGGCTGCCTTCGTTCCGTAACAAGACGACCGAGCGCTCGGCAGCGCGCCGGGCCTCTTCGCGGTGCTCGGGATCGGCGAGCACCCGCGCGGCGCGCACTTCGTCCACGTAGGGATGTTCGAAAAGGCCGAGGCGAAACTTCATGGCGAGGATACGGCGGTCAGAGTCTTCAATCTGCTGCACGGTGATTTTGCCGGACTTCACCGCGTCGGCTAGTCCTTTCGAGTAGGCAGTGAAGTCGATAGCCATCTCCATGTCCACCCCGGCATCAAGCGCGCGCACCGCGGCGTCTGGATAATCCTTCGCGTAGCCATGGACGACCAGGCTCTTGACCGCGTCGGCGTCGCTGACCACGAAGCCCTTGAATCCCCACTCTTCGCGCAGCACGTCGTGCAGCAGCCAGCGATTGCCGGAGGCGGGGACATCGTTGAGGTCCATGTAGGCGCTCATCGCCGAGCCGACTCCCGCTTTTACCGCCGCGTGGAAAGGAGGGAGATAGACATTCTCGAGCTGGGTTTCGGAGATGTAGGAGGCGTCATAGTCGCGGCCTCCTTCGGCGGCGCCGTACCCGGCAAAGTGCTTCATGCAGGCCAGCACATGGTTGGGCGCGCCGATGAAATCGCCCTGGAATCCGCGAACCTGCGCGGCGGCAATGGCCGAGCCGAGATAGGGGTCCTCGCCCGCGCCTTCGACGATCCGCCCCCAGCGCGGATCGCGCGCGATATCGAGCATGGGCGCAAACGCCCAGTTGATGCCGACCGCGCTGGCCTCGGCTGCGGCCACCGTCTGCGCCCGCTCCACGGTCGCCGGGTCCCAGGAAGAGGCCATCGCCAGGGGTACGGGAAAGATGGTGCGGAATCCGTGGATAACGTCGAAGCCGAAGATGAGCGGAATGTGCAGGCGAGTCCGCTCCACGGCCAGATGCTGCATGCGGTTGATGACGGCAGGATCGGTGTCGAATAACAACGAGCCGACCTGGCCCCTGCTCACCGCATTCTCGATGGCCGGCCGGGAGTTTCCGAAATCGAAGAGCTGGTTCAACTGGCCGATCTTTTCATCGAGCGTCATCTTCTGGAGCAGCTCGTCGACGCGCTTTTGGATCTCCTGGTCGGTCGGTGGCTGCGGAGCCGATGGCTGCGCAAAGCACGCCCACTGGAAGGCAAGGAGAGCAGTGAGGAAGAGAGATCGCCGCGACGGTCGGCTTTTCAGCAACATTCGTGTCTACTCGCTTTCGGCCCCGGACAGCATAAGAGCTCCACAACTCTAATCGCGGAATGGCTCGCCTGGAAAGGATATAGCGCCCTGCAAAAGATGCCTTGAGACCCCGAGCCGGAGGTTCGCTCGACCATGCGAGGCACGGCTCAAAGCACAGATCGCTGCCGGCGACGCTGCTTCGCCCATACAGGAGCTCAAAGGATTGATTGGCGGGCATCGCGGCCTCCGTCAGCGGCTCATTTTTCTTGACTTAACTTCTGCGCAACAGTTACGCTTTGTCGTCGCATCGTTCGACGAGCCGTTCAGACAGCACGTGCCCGCTTCATATTGTGTTCTTTCCCCCCGTCTCGCCTGCACCTTAGCGCGTAGTTCCCCCACAAATTCAAGCGCGGCCATGCTTCTATGCTCACCCGTGCCCTTACTCTACGTCGGCAGCTCGCTTGGCGGGTTCCGAGAGGAAATCATTATGAGATTTACCAGGTTCAGGCTCACTGCCGTTCTTCCTGCTCTGGCTTTCTTGACCTTTTCGGGCGTGGCGCTCGGGCAGCAGGTGACGTATTACGATTTCGACACGCCGCAAGCCAATCCCAGCCAGGTCTCCCGGCAGTGTTCGAGCACGGCCCCGGCCGGCGTGCTGTTCTGCTTGAACGACGGGACCGGCCAGAACGCCAGTCCGTCCTTCATCAGCGATACCTATCCGGCCATCATCGATCCGGTGACGACGGATAATCCTCCGGCCGCGAGCACTCACTACGCAACCCAAATGACGCCGTCCGTGCCCAACCAGCAGTCGAGCATGTGGTTTGCCGTCCCGCAGAAGGTGTCCAGCGGATTCACGACCTACTTTGCGTTCAAGATGACACCCAACCCGGTCAGCTATACCACGGCAGACGGCTTTGCTTTCGTGATCCAGAATGCTGCGGGCGGCGGCTCCACGCCCATCTGCACCTCGATCGGCGCCGGCTTGAGCATTGTGGGAGGCTACGGGGGCTGTTTAGGCTACGGCGGTATCGACAACAGCGTCGCAATCGAGTTCGATACCTTTCGGAATCCGTGGGATCCGAACGATAACGGCCAGTCACTGGCCGACAACCATATCGCCATACAGAACTGCGGGGCTGGACTTCCCAACTCGCCCGACCACACCGGCTCGTGCCAGGTGAATCTGGGCGTGAACGATGCTTCCGTTCCCGCCATCATCGATCCTCCGGGGGTGACGCTCGCCGACGGCAATGTGCACCAGGTGGTGGTGGAGTACAGCGGCCCAAATGAAGCGACACCGTACCTGTTGCAGATATTCATCGATCCACCCTTTGTGCCCGGCACGCATACCCCGGCCGCCGGCGCCGTGCCGGTGCTTTCCGGCATTTATAACCTGGGCGCCAACATGAATCTGGCGAGCAGCGGCAGCACCAACGACAGCGCGTATATCGGTTTTACCGCGGGAACCGGCGACGCCTTCGAGCAGCATGAGCTTATGGCGTGGACCTTTACTCCCCACGTCACCGTCACCCAGGAACAGCCCATCAGCCCGCCGGGACAGCCGACGGTCTTTCCTTTCGGCAGCCATGTCTACGCTGTCACCTATCCTCCCGATGCTCCTCCCGCGACCGGCATCGACATGGTAGTGACGGCCAATGCGATTTCTCCGATACTGTTCTCGCAACTCATCAGCGGTGGACCGTTCACCGGCTCGCAATGCCAGGTCTACGACGATACCGGCGGCAACTGCATGGTGTATTCGGTGTCGTGCGTCGACACGGCGACCAATACCTTCACGCAATGTCCGACGACCACGACTTCGGATCCGATTACCGTGAAGACCGCCTTCGACAACACTACGCAGCCCATCACCCCGGGCTTCATCCAGGGCGATCCCTTCTACACCCAGCTCGCCTCGATCAGCGGCGATGGCACGACGGCGACCGTCACCTGTACCGGGGAATGTTCGGTGATACCCAATCAGGTGATCACGGTTGTGGGCAGTTCGAACGGCGGGTTCAACGGCAGCATCACCGTGCTGGCGGCCGACCCCTCGACGCCCAACACCTTCACCTTCGCCAGCTCGGCCAGCGGCACCGGCACCGGCGGATACATCACGTCGAACAACCTGCAGAACATCTTTGTCTCTTATTCGACCCAGCGCATCGACGGATCGATCTCGGGCAAGACTCTGAACTTCTCTGGCTTCGTCGCCACTTCGCTGACGACAGCTCCAACCAAGCTGACCATTGCCGCGCCGGCTGTCATGTATGGAACGCCGGCCGTGGTGACAGTCACCGCGACTTCCGGCCTGGGAATCCCGACCGGCAATGTGATGCTGGCCGTCGACGGTGGAACGCCCGTAACCCAGGCGCTCTCTCCCACCGGAGTGGCCGTCTTCACACTGCCTGGCCTGGCTCCCGGCGGTCACACCCTGAGCGTGGCCTATGCGCAGACGGGCTCGTTCCAGGGGGGCACGGCGACGGGCAGCGTAACGGTGAACCAGCTCACACCGATCGCCGTCGTTTCGCCCGGCAGCCTGAACTTCGGGAACCTTTACCCCGCTCAGTTGGCAGCGGGATCTGTAACGCTGAGCAACACCGGGCATGCCGCGATGACGGTCTCCGATCCCTTCCTGTTCGATGTGGGGAATGGAAACTCGAAGAACTTTATCGCGCTCAACCTGTGTCCGCGAAGCCTGGCCGTCGGCAAATCCTGCACGATCTATATAGGATTCGTAGCCGGACTGAGCTACGGCGTGCAAACCGCCCAGTTGAAGATCGTGGATAACGCCCCGGGATCTCCGCAGACGGTCAACCTGACGGCGACGGTCATCAAGCGGCCCTCGCGATGAGGACTGAACGAGTGAAAAACTGGCAGCACAAGAAGCGCCGGTGAATCTACCGGCGCTTCCTATTTTCACCACTTCGATGAAAGAGAGTGCCGGCCTTGTCGTGCCAGAGTTTCTCTACTATGCCGTCATTCTGACGACCAACGGGAGGAAGAATCTCAGCCACGTGTCCAAGTCCACATCGCTGAGATTCTTCACTGCGCTCAGAATGACGGTACCCTACTCCATCTTTGCTTTTTGTTGTAGTGGGTTGTTGCAACGGTTTCGTTACCGCCGCCCCACGATCGGGTGCTCCGCGTCTCGGTTTTGAGACGTGGGTTCACACAACTTCCAGCACTGGTGATTTTCTCCGCGACGAGTTGCTAGTTGCCGCCCTGGAAGGACTTCATGGAATCGCGGTAGATGCCCTGGAGATCGGCGCGTTCCAGCACCCGCGCGGAATTCTCTTCCTTGCTGATCGCCTCGAGAATGCGAACCACCTCGCGATAGTGGGGAGTGGCTTCGCTCTTCTTGCCGCTTTGCACAAGCAGCGACGCGATGAGGTATTGTGACTTGGCTTCGAGCACGCGGAGCCCGAGCTTTTCAGCTCTGGCCAGCGCCAGGTCCAACTGCTCCCGCGCGGCGGTGTAATTCTTTCCCGCAATCAAAGCCTGGCCAAGATAGACAGAGCACTCGACGGAGACGGATTTCAGGCCGAGGGTATCGGCGTCGTCAGCCAGCTTTTTCAGCACCGGAATCACCGATGTGTCGTGGCCGGCCGCCAGTTCCACCTTCGCGCGGTTCACCTTGGCGATGAGAATTCGCTCCTGGTTCGATGTCTTCGACGCGATCTCGAATGCCTCCTCGTACTGGGTGCGGGCCGCGGCATTGTCTCCCTGGTAGAAATACCGGTCGCCCATCCAGTCGGTAGCCAGCGCGACCGCGGCGTCGTCCTTCACCTGGTGCGCAATGTTCAAGGCGCTTTCCAGGCTCTCCCGGCCTTCGTCGCCGCGGCCGACCTGCGAAAGCAGATTGCCCCAGCCGCCGACGATCTCCACGGTGAAGGAGGTCATCTCCTTGGTCTGCTGGAAGATCGTGAGCGCGTCTTTCATGGCGGCGAGCGCCGCGCCGTACCGGCCCTGGTCGGCGAAGATTTTCGCCATGCCGTCGGATTCGATGGCCACGCCACGCTGATCGTTAATGCTGCGCCGGCTCTCGATGGCTTTCAGATAGAGGGCAAGCGCCGCGTCGTACTGCCCCAGCTTGGTATTGACCTCGGCGAGATTGTGCTGCGAATCGGCCAGGTCTTCGGGCACATTCAGCTTCTGGCGCAGCTGGTAAGCCTGGTCGAGATAGGTCAGGGCATCCTGATACGCGCCCTTGTCCAGCTTGATGCTGCCGATGTTGTTCAGGCAGAGCGCCTGCTTGGACTCGTCGCCGAGCTCGCGTTCGATCTGCAGGGCCTCGGTGAAGAATTGCAGGGCCAGGTCGGGTTTGCCGTGGTCGTGGTAGAACGAGCCGGTGTCGATGAGAGTGTTGCCGATGCCGGCCTGGTCGCCGATCTCGCGCCGTGCCGCCAGCGCGGCCTTGTAGCTGGCGATCGCGGCATCGGGAAAGCCGGTGCTGTCCTGGATCGAGGCCATCTCCTCGAGACTCGCCGCCGCTCCGCGCTTGTCGCCGATCTGGGTCTTGATGGCCAGCGACTCCTCGTAGTTGCGCAGCGCCTCCTGCGGATTGTTCAAGAGACGGTAGGCAACACCGGTGGCCTGCAGGATCGCCGCCTTTTGCTCCACGTTGTCGAACTGGATGGCCAGGGTAAGAGCGCGGGAGAGGAAATCCAGTCCGCCCTGCGGGTCGCCGCTCTTGATCGCAACGCGTCCGCTCGCGAGCAGGGCCGCGACATTCTTAGGGTCGTTCGCGAGCACCGCGGCGAGGCGCTGCTTGGCCGCGGGGAAGTTGCTGGCCTGCTCGTAGAGCCCGGCGAGCGCGAACTGGACGTCTGTGTCGGCGGGGTTATCGGCGGCGAGCTTCTCGTAGGCGGTGATCGCCTTCTGCGTGTCCTTGTTGATGCTGGCGTTGTTGGCTTCGATGATGTACTTTTCGCGGGCGGGCAGGCTGTCGCTCAGCTCAACCGCGCGCCGGGAAGCGGTCTGGGCCAGGTCGTCATGCCCCAGGTCGGAGTAGGTTTCTCCCAGCTTGGAGAAGGCCAGGGCGAAGTTGGGATCGGCATCGGTCGCTGCCTGGAATTGCTTCAACGCATTGATGTTGTCGCCCTTCCGCGCAAGCTGCAGCCCGCTGTCATAGGCGCGCAAAGCTTCGACGGAGTTGGTCGAGGGCCTGACCGCGTGCGCCTTCAGGTCCTTCAGCGTATCCGGATCCGAGACCAGGCGCTGCCGGATGTCGGCGGCCAGCGCGTCTACCGATTTGAGCAGCTGCTTTTCATCCGGAACATCCGTCTTCAACTGGGTGCTGGAGTCGTTGGCGATATCGAGAATGGTGGTATCGATGCGAATCTGACCGCCAACCCGTACATATTGTCCGAAGATGATGGTTCCGGCATTGGTGAACTCGGCAAGCCTGCGCAGCGTGGCAACATCAGCCTGCGAGCTGCCCGAGATGCGCAGATCCTGCAACACCTGGTGCAGCCGGTCGGGCGAGACCATGCGGACGTTGGCCGACTGGCCGATGTCGCCGCCGAGCATATCGGCGAGGCTGGTGCCAAGCCAGTTGAGGCTGGGATCGGCCGAGGCGTTGTAGAAAGGCATGATGGCCAGCGAGATGACCGGCCCCTGCGCGGCCTGCCTGGCAGTGTGAGGACGCGTGGTTTCCCGGAAGATGAGAAGGCTGCCGGCGGTGAGCACAATCGCGGCTGCGACAACGCCTCCCCACTTGATCCAGCGGTTCTTGGGCACTGCGGAGGCCACATCGGCGTGGAAGCGCAGCGAGGCCCCGGCAACCGCTCCGCGCCATGCCTCCAGATCCTGGAGAATTTCTCCGGTGTTCTTGTAGCGATGCTCAACATCGGTTTCCAGGCATTTGCTGACGATGCCGCTCAGTGCGCCGGGGATGGCGGGATCGTGAGTGGTGACCGGTTCGGCGCGCTCGCGGGTGCGCTTGATGAGGCTGGCCAGCGCGCTCTCGGCACGGTAGGGCATATTGCCGGTCAGCATCTCGTAGCAGATGAGCCCGAGGGCGAAGATGTCCGAGCGCTGATCGAGGTTCTTGCCCAGCGCCTGCTCCGGAGACATGTACTCCATGGTTCCGACGATGGCGCCGGACTGGGTCATGCCGTCGCCCTCGATCGTGCGGGCCAGGCCGAAGTCCATCACCACCACCCGGCCGGCGGAGTCGACCATGATGTTCTGCGGCTTCAGGTCGCGATGCAGAACGCCGACGGTATGGGCGGCCTCCAGGGCGTAACAGATCTGCTGCAGGATCGCGACCGTCTCCTCCGGAGGCAGCTTGCCCTTCCCCTCGATGATGGAGCGAAGATCCTGCCCCTCGACCATCTCCATGGTGATGAAGCGGAGGCCGGCGTCCTCACCGAGGTCGTACATGCGGATGACGTTGCGGTGAGTGACCGTGTGGGAGAGGCGAAGCTCCTGCTTGAAGCGCTCGACGATGGCGGCGTTGCGAGCCAGCTCCGGCCGGATGACCTTGAGCGCGACCATCCGATCGAGCTCCAGATCGCGGGCTTTGTAGACGGAACCCATGCCGCCCCGCCCGAGGACTTCGAGAATCTCGTAGCGCCCGGCCAGAACTGTCCCCGGCTCCAGCGAAATGTCGTCGCCGTAGCCCGCTCCTGCCGAACTGCGGCTGGAGCTGCCAGGCCGGATGCCCGGACTGGTCGCCTGGCTGTCGAGAGGGACGTAGGTTTCCTGTCCGCCGGTCGGGAACTGGCCGGTCGCTCCCGGCGCGGGTGACGGAATGTGGCCGGGAAAGATGTTGTCGGCGGAGCTGCTGAGGGCAGACGGAGTTCCAGCCTGCGCAGGCTTATCGCTTCGCGGTCCTTTAACGGGCTTATCTGCCATGCCGCTCGACACGAGGATGCAATTGCGGAGCTGAGAACCACCCCGACCTAGTTGGGGAAACAACGATCGGCCGATCGCGTCCTGAGAGCTGAGTATATAACGCCGCGATGGTTACAGATATGTACTTTGTAGTACACCGTGCCAAGGTGGTATCGATTTCGACCCCAATTTGATTACCTCGGAGAGGTGCGGGGCTTTCTCTGACGCGCATCCGTAATGCCGCCGCAGCTCTCCCGGTGCAGAAACAGGTCCGTGATTCAATGAAGGAGCGTAATTCCCCCTAGAGGACAAAAAGAAGATGCGTGCCGCTTTCGGGTATCTGCTGGTGGTGGTGTCGGTCCTTGCAGGCGGCTCACTGACGGCACAGACCACCAACCCTTCGCCCGGCCCCAGTGCTTCGCAAGAGGAGATGGACCGGGACCTGCTCGAAGTCACCATCCCGCAGCTGGAGACGTTTTACAGCAGCCACAAATACACGGTTACCGAAGTCGTGCAGTGGTATCTGGCGCGCATCGCGAAATACAACGGAATCTATCGCGCGGTACAAACCGTCACTGGACAGAACGCGCTTGCCCGGGCGGCACGCGAAGACGCCGAGGCGGCCGCAAACGGCAGCGCTTTTCGGCGCGGACCGATGTGGGGCGTTCCCATCGTGACCAAGGCCAATACCTCGATCAAGGGGCTGGTCACCACCGATGGATGGAAGGGCTACATGATTCCCGGGCACGAGCTGGTTGCGCCCCGGAATGCAACCATCGTCGCCAGGCTGAGGGCCGCGGGCGCGATCATCATCGGGCAGACGAACATGCCCGATTTTGCGGCCAGCGACACCAACCGCAGCACGGCCTTCGGGCGCACCGGCAACGCCTACGACGTGCGCTTCAGCCCCGGAGGCTCATCCGGCGGCACGGTGACAGCGGTGACGGCGAACTTTGCGCTGCTGGGGAACGGGACCGACACCGGCAACTCGATCCGCATGCCGGCCTCGACCAGCTCCGTGGTCGGCGTGTTTCCCACACGCGGCCTGGTGAGCATCGCCGGCATTGCCCCGCTCGACTGGCTGCTGGACAACACCGGGCCGATTGCCCGCGACGTGACCGATGCCGCGATTGCGCTGGACGTGATGGCCGGCGAAGACCCGATGGACCCGCGCACCGTGGGCTCCGCCGCCAGGGCCGAAGCCGGTCCTTATACGCAATACCTGAAGACGGACGCCCTCAAAGGCAAGCGCTTCGGTGTGCCCGCATTCGTCATGCATGGCGCAGGCGTTCCGTTTCAAGGCGTGGCTGCAGCGGAATCCGCGAGCGCGGCCGAGGCCGACCGGGCGGCGGCGCGCGTTCCTTTGCATCCTGACACGCGCGCCGCTTTCATGAAGGCCATTGAGGGGCTGCGGGCCGCCGGAGCCACAGTCGTCTTCGACGATTCGATCCTTCCCGATAGCTTCGCCGAGATCGCCTCGCGCGTCTGCACGCTGCCCTATGTCCGCGAAGGAACAGAAAATTTTCTCGCCCATTACGGGCCGAGCCAATACCACTCGGCCGAGGAGTACGAGAAGGTCGTAGGCTCTCCCCTGCCGGATACCATCATCGGCGGCATGGAGGACTTCAATCGCAAGGGCCGCCCGGCGCTGGGGCAGACGGTCCTCGAGCGCGACCCGCAGGCGGAGGCCAGCTATCTCGCTCCAAGACAGCGGATGCTGGACGCCTACAACGAGGCGCTGGACCGGCTGCACCTCGACGGGCTGGTCTACCCGGCGGCGCAGATGCCTCCGCCGGACGAAACCATGCCGCAGGACGGCCAATTGAGCGGCGGCCCGCACAGCGATACCAGTTGGGTGAATATGATCGGCGTTCCGGCGGTCGTGGTTCCGGGCGGCTTCTACCCCGATGGTTTGCCGTTTGGCCTGGAAATCTCGACCAGACCGTGGCGGGATGGAGACCTGCTCGGCTGGGCGTACGCCTATGAGCAGGCAACGAAGCATCGCCGGCCGCCGGTGCTGGTGGAAAAAGGCCTGCTGCCCGACGCGAGATAATGGAATAGCGCGGATCGATTTTAAAATCGATCCGTCGTAGTTACATATTATTGATTTGAGGTTGACCGATGCCCTTCCCTCCTTCCATCGAGATGTTGAATGAGCGCTATGCCATTCCCGGAATAGCGCGGATCGTTGCCGACGAGGGAGATCTGGCCAGGGTGCAGATCACCGCCCCAGCGGCGTCGGCGGAGATTTATCTGCATGGCGCGCAGGTTACTTCATGGCGGCCAACGGGCAGCGAAGAGGTCATCTTTCTCAGCCAAAAATCGCATTGGGAGGACGGGCGCGCGATTCGCGGAGGCATCCCCGTGTGCTTTCCCTGGTTTCGCGCCAAGGCGGATAACCCACAGGCGCCGGCGCATGGATTCGTGCGTACGAAAAGCTGGGAGCTTTTATCGGTGAAGAAAGAGAACGAAGCTGTCGTCGTCACCCTGGCGACGGGCAGCGATGAAGCGAGCCGGCAATGGTGGCCGTACGAGGTTCGCGTAGTGCATCGCATCACAGTGGGCTCGGAACTGAAGCTGGAACTGATCGTGACGAACACCGGCGCCGTTCCCCTTCAGTTCGAAGAGGCTTTGCACACGTATTACCGGGTGGGCGATGTGGAGAAAATCAGGGTCGCAGGCCTGGATGGTGCTCATTACCTCGACAACATGGATGGGAATCGCGAAAAGCTGCAGAGCGGCGACGTGGCGATGACCGGCCCGACGGACAACGCTTATCTGAATACGCGCAATGCGCTCGAACTGATTGACCCCGTGCTGCGGCGGCGCATTCGTATCGAGAAAGAGAATTCCCTCTCAACGGTAGTTTGGAATCCATGGCAATCAGGCGCGGCGAAGTTTGCTGACCTGGGTGACGACGAGTGGCGCGAGATGGCGTGCGTCGAGGCCAGCAACATTCTCAGTTGCGCTGTGACCCTCGCCGCGGGCGAGGAGCACTCCTTGGCGGTAACGATGGCGGGGAGCAACGACCAGGGTATTGATTGACCGGAAGCTCTAATCGAGCGCGATTTCTGTCTGATGGTCAACGCGCGGAGGCGCGGCGAAAAATCCACTCACAAGTTTGCGCCACTCCAGGAAATCCTGAGAATTGCGGAAGCCGACGGTATGGTCTTCAAGCGTCTCCCAGGAGACGAAGAGGCGATATTGGTGAGGATTCTCGATCGAGCGGTGAAGCTTGATTCCACGGCAGCCCTTGGCGCGAAGAAAAAGCGGCTTCGCCTGCCGCACGGCCGCTTCAAAATTCGCTTCCTTGCCAGTGACAACTTCGATCTCGGCAACTTCCAGCACCATTTCCCTGCTCCTCTTCGACCTGCAATCGATAAACGCTCCTCCCATTATGCTGCACTTCAAAGTCATTCGCGATGCATGAGAGCGCAGCGTTTAACGGCACGCTGGGGCTGAGCCTTTGTTTTTCGAGCACAGGATTCTTTATCCTTGATTCATGTGCAATGCATGCCCACCGAGATGTCCGCAGCTTCCTTCATCGATCGATCGCGTCTGGCAGCGATGCCTGTTCTTCTGATAGATTCACTAGTCCGCCTTTGATTCCGGACTCGGCGCAGCGATTACGCCGGCGGCGACATCAAGTTGGCTCTTGATTCGCAATGGCCGCCAGTCAAAGTGGCTGCGTTTCAGCATTTTGAGGAGAATTCCGGTATGGCTGTTTCTGTAAAAAACACACGGCCCGCTTCCAGGGCGGGCAAAGATGGGCACTCGATAGCCGGGAACGATCCTTCAAAATCCGGAGCCGTCGCGTTCGACGATCACAGCGACTACGCGCAGCCGCTGAGTAAGAATAAGGGGTTGCTGAAGTGGATCGAGAAGATTGCGCGGCTGACCAAGCCCGCGGCGATCCACTGGGTGAACGGCTCGGAGGAAGAGAACAAGTTTCTCCTGGAGCGCCTGATCGACGGCGGCACGCTGCAGAAATTGAACGAGGAGCTGTGGCCAAACTGCTACTATGCGCGCTCCGATCCCAGCGACGTCGCTCGCGTTGAGGACAGGACATTCATCTGCTCGCTCTCGCGCGATGCCGCGGGGCCGAACAACAACTGGCAGGACCCGTTCGAGATGCGGCGCAACCTCAAGCGCATCTTCGACGGCTGCATGGAAGGCCGCACCATGTATGTGCTGCCCTTCAGCATGGGGCCGCTCGATTCGCCGATGTCGCGCATCGGCGTGCAGTTGACGGACTCGGCATACGTTGTCGTAAATATGCGCATCATGGCGCGCATCGGCAAGCCGGTCTTCGATCTCATCGATCTGGATACGCAGCGCGTGGTGCCGTGCGTGCATTCGGTGGGCAGCCCGATCAAGCCTGGGCAGGCCGACGTGCCGTGGCCCTGCAACAAGGAAAAGTACATCGTCCATTTTCCTGAGACGCGCGAGATCTGGTCCTACGGCTCGGGCTATGGCGGGAATGCGCTGCTGGGCAAAAAGTGTTTCGCACTGCGCATCGCGTCGACCATTGCGCGCGATGAAGGCTGGATGGCCGAGCACATGCTCATCCTCGGAGTCGAAGACCCCGAGGGCCGAAAGACGTATGTCGCAGCTGCGTTTCCAAGCGCCTGCGGAAAAACAAACTTCGCCATGTTGATCCCTCCCGATGAATTCAAGGGATGGAAGGTATGGACGGTAGGCGACGACATTGCGTGGATCAAGCCGGACGCAACCGGGCAGTTGCGCGCCATCAATCCCGAGGCCGGCTTCTTCGGCGTTGCGCCGGGGACATCAGTGAAGACGAATCCGAATGCCATGGCCACACTGGCGCGCAACACCATCTTCACCAACGTCGCGCTGACCCTCGACGGAGGCGTGTGGTGGGAAGGCATGACGGATGAGCCTCCCGCGGAGTGCTTCGACTGGCAGGGCCAACGCTGGACTCCGGAGATTGGGAAGAAGACCGGCGCGAAAGCCGCGCATCCCAACGCCAGGTTCACCGCGCCGGCATCGCAGTGTCCCACCATCGATCCGGCATGGGAAGACCCGGCCGGTGTGCCGATCAGCGCGATCATCTTTGGCGGACGGCGCGCCCAGACGATTCCCCTGGTCTACCAGGCCTTCAACTGGAGCTCGGGCGTCTACGTCGGCGCGACGATGACCTCGGAGACCACCGCCGCAGCCACAGGAAAGGTCGGCGAAATTCGACGCGACCCCATGGCCATGCTGCCTTTCTGCGGCTACCACATGGGCGACTACTACCGGCACTGGATCAAGATGCAGCGCGGGCTCAGCATGACGCCGCGCATCTTTCACGTGAACTGGTTTAGAAAAGATGAACAGGGTAAGTTTCTCTGGCCCGGCTTCCGCGACAACATGCGCGTGCTGCGCTGGATTGTGGAGCGGGTGCATGGCCGGGCGCTGGGCAAGGAGACGCCGATCGGCTGGGTGCCGCGTTATGAGGATATCGACTGGCGCGGACTGGATTTTACGAAATCGGAGTTCGAGACGCTCGAAGAAGTGGATCGCAACGCGTGGCGCGATGAAGTGATCGGCCACGAGAAGCTGTTCATCGAGCTGCACGATCACCTGCCGCCGGAGATGATCTACGAGCGGGAGCTGCTCATCTGTCGGTTGTAGCTCACAGTAGTGGTCGGCCGCGACGAGTTCGCCGGCAATGAGCGCTTTTCGCCTAAAGCTGACGCGTTTGCTTCGGCTTAACCTGCTTCTGCAATGCTTAAGGCGTGGCTTACTGGAATCCAATTTCCCCCGAACGGATCTCAGGTGAGCGCGGGATTGCCTGCGCCAACTAACCTTTCGTCAGTTTCTACGATCCTATGGGGATAGAGATCTACAGACATGGTTAATTGGGTATCGAAACGTAAGGCAGTCTTTGCACGCCATCCAGGTTATCGGGTGATTGCGCTCACCCTCTGTGCCGGAGCAGCTCTGGCCGCCTCATTGTTTTGCGCCGGACATCGTCTGGTGCATGCGCAGGCGTCCGCACCTCCCGCGCAGAAAGCTCAGGCGCAATCGAAGCCTCAGCCGGCTGCGCCAACGCCGCCGATCACCGATGACGCGGCAGGACGGAGTGAAGCCATTCTGGCGCACCTCAACGCGGTGCTGCGCTTCTATCGCGACTCTGAAGCGCCCATCCAGAAAGTGGGTGAGCCGAGCGATCTGCTCTATCGGGATCAGGCGGTGACGCTCGCCGGGCAGATTGCCGGATTTGCGTTTCAGTCGGCAAAGGCCGAGGCTGCGCTGATGGTGCAGTCTCCGCAGACCGTGCAATCCGCGCCGCCAGCGGAGAGCCAGGCGCAAAGACTGCAGACGTTCCGCGCCAATGTGGAGCAACAGATCGCAGCCCTGAAGACTCAGGATGCAGCATTGCAGAAACAGTTGGATACGGCGAAGCCAAAGCAGGTGGCTGCGCTCCAGCAGCAACGAGAGCAGGTTGAAGGCGAGCTGGAACTGCAGACTGCGATGGAAGGCGCGCTGATGAGAATTATCAGCATGTCGGAGAGCTCGAGCGAGCAGGGTTTCGCCGCAAGGATTGCGCAGTTGGAACGAACGGCTCCCGGACTCACCGCAGGCAAGCCAACCACGGTGGCTCCGACCCTGGAAAACCTGAACGCAGCGCAGAGCGAGGGGGTAACCAGCCAGGCCAAGACACTCTTCGATTTGCTTAGCACGCGGCAGGCGATCGACAACCTGGTGAAAGAAGCCGATGGCCTGCACGGGCAGGTGACGGCCTTGCGAACCCCGCTGACGAACATCTTACGGAGCACGATCCAGCAAGGGCAGGCCTTGTCGCAGCAAGCGGTGGAAACTCCCCCACCGCCAACCACCGGCCCGCGGTCGACCTCGAAGAAGCAGACCAATGGAGGCGCCTCTGCCTCGAACTCTGCGTCCACTCTGGCCGCGACTCGCAAGAGTTTCGACGATCTGACCAGGACCTTCAAGGGGCTATCGAGCGCGACCGTTCCGCTAAGCCAGGAAATTCTCACGCTGGAAGAAGACCGTGCAAGCCTGCAGGCATGGCGAAGCGCGGTGAACCTCGAATACACCGCGATCATGCGTTCCCTGCTTCTGCGCGTCGCCCTCATCGCGTTCTCGCTCATGGTGATTTTTGCCTTGGGAGAAGTATGGCGCCGGGCCACGACGCGTTATGTGCGTGAAGTGCGACGTCGACGGCAGCTGCTGGTGTTGCGGCGGCTGGCAGTGGGCTTCTGCAGCGGCATCGTGCTGATCTTCGGCCTCGTCACCCAATTCAACTCACTGGCCACCTTCGCCGGATTCATCACCGCCGGTATAGCGGTGGGACTGCAGACGATCCTGCTCTCGGTAGCGGCGTACTTCTTCATCATCGGCCGCTATGGGGTGAAGGTGGGCGATCGCATCACCATCACCGGTGTGACCGGAGATGTGATTGAAGTGGGCCTGGTGCGCTTCTACATGCTGGAGATGGCGGGCAGCGGTACCGATCTGTATCCTACCGGCCGCGTCGCCGTATTTTCGAACGCTGTTTTGTTCCAGGCGGGAACGCCGCTGTACAAGCAGATGCCGGGTACCGAGTATGCCTGGCACGAGATGACCGTGAAGCTGTCGCCGGATGCGGACTACCGCCCGGCCGTGCGCGAAATCCTGAAGTCGGTACAAGCTGTTTATGAAGAATATCGAGGGCATATCGAACAACAACACAAGCACCTCGAGTCCTGGATGGATTCGAGCATCGACTCGCCGGCCATTCAGTCGAACCTGCAACTGGTGGATGGCGGTTTGCAGTTCTGGGTTCGATTTCCAGTGGTGATTCGACAGGCTGCCGCAGTGGATGGCCAGATGACGGAGTCGCTGCTCCAGTTGATATCCTCGAATCAGGAAGTCAAGAGCGCCGTCGTTGCGCCGCCGGTGATCAAGGCTGCGGTAAAGGGTTAGCCGCTCTTGCCGGGTGCGAGGAGTTGCTTCCCTTTGCCTTCGATGAGAGTGACGAACCGGTCGACATTTTTCCCGATGCTCGCGGGGAGAAATGATTCACTCAGGCCGCTCGGCCAGCGCACGTCAATTTCTTCGATGCTCTCCGTTTCTCCCAGCCCGAAGTGCAGGCGGAGATCGCTGCTGGAAATATAGCTCGATCCACTGCGCACCTCCTGCACATATTTTTTCCCTCCCGCGGTGACCGTGACCTTTGCTCCGATGCCATCGCGATTCGATGTGGTGCCCTGGGTAATGATCCCAAGCCAGTGATTCCTGTTGGCCGCTTTGTTGACCAGCAGCAACGGTTTGGAATCGATATCGTTGATCACCGCGGAGAGGCGGCCGTCATTCCATAGATCGGCGATGGCCAGGCCTCGGCTCGATGCGGGCTGCGTGCACCCCGGTCCGGACTCTTTGCTCAGATCTTTGAAGTGGCCATTGTGCTCGTTCCAGTAGAAGAGTCGTGGCTCGCGGTAGGTTGAACCGAGATGCGCGGTGTCGACTTCGGGATAGACGTGGCCGTTCGCGATCAACACATCGGGCCATCCGTCGTTGTCGGCATCCATGAAGGCGACGCCCCAGCCGAGATATTGCGTGTTCAGTCCCAGTCCCGCTTCGCCGATCGTATCCGTGAATGAGCCTCCGCCGTCGTTGCGATAGAGAGACGATACATCGTCGGAGAAGTTGGTCTTGAAGATGTCAGGACGCCCATCGCCGTTGTAGTCTCCGATGGACGAGCCCATGCCGGCCTGCTCGCGCCCGTCTTCGTCGTAGGCCACGCCCGCATCTGCCGCCACATCGGTGAACGTGCCGTTCTTGTTGTTGTGATAGAGAATGCTGGGCGTACTATCGCAGGCAATATAGATGTCCGGCCATCCGTCGTCGTCATAGTCGAGTGTCGATGCGCTGAAACAGTAATGGCCGTTCGTCTTCTCGATGCCGCTTGCCGCGCTCACATCGGCAAACTTGCCATTGCCCAGATTGTGAAACAGAAGATTGGTTGTGCTGGGTAATCCACGAGGACCGCACATCACCGGCGTGCCCTTCCAGATGCACATCACGCCCTGGCCGGGTTTGGGGATGGTAGCGAGATCGAAGTGAACGTAATTGGCGACGACGAGGTCGAGCTTGCCGTCGCGATCGTAATCGACAAAGGCGCATCCAGTTCCCCACTCCTTGCCGGTGCCGGCCACTCCCGCTTGTTCCGCTACCTCTTTGAAGGTGCCGTTCCGCTCGTTGTGGTAGAGCCGATTCTTTCCGTAATAAGTCACATAGAGATCGTCATAGCCGTCGTTGTCGTAGTCGCCGACACATGCGCCCTGTCCCCAGCCCGTTGCCGTGAGGCCCGCCTCTTTGGTCACATCCGTAAATGTTCCATCGTGATTATTGCGATAAAGATGGCTGGTGGGCGGCGTGTCCGGATGCGGCTCGAAAGGAAACGTGGTGCCGTTCACGATGAAGATATCCGGCCATCCGTCGTGGTTGTAGTCGAGGATGGCGACGCCTCCGCCGGTAGTTTCGATGATGTATTTTTTTGTGGCGGCATCCCCGTTGACATTGAGCATGGTCAATCCCGCCTGCGGAGCCACATTTTCGAACCATGCCGGGCCGGGATGGCCTGGCTCAGGCGGATAAGGCATCGCCGCCGCAGGCTTCGCGGCAGGCGTTGGAGCGATCTGGCATTGGAGACATGCGAGCGATGCGAGCAGGAAGAAACCGAAGAGGAGCCGCAACCGCATGAAGAGATGCTAGAGCAAAAGTGAACGTGGAGTAAGGTGCCGTCATTCTGGCCCTGAGTGAAGTGAAGGGGAAGAATCTCGGCAACGCGGGCGCGGATGCATCGCTGAGATTCTTCCTCCCGCTGGTCGTCGGAATGACGGTCCTTAAAAGAGACTCCGATTTCCTCCCAGCGCCTTAATCAGAATCCGTCCTCGCGAGGGCGTTCACAGGTATCCTGACAGATGATGCGTCTGCTGTTGATTTCCGGACTTCTGTTGGCCACACTCGCCTCTGCCCAGGCGCCTCCGCAATCCACACCGGTATCTCCCGCCGATCAGCTCACGCAGGCGCAGGACTATCTCAAGCACGGCCGCAATCAGGACGCGCTCCCTATCCTCGAAAAGCTGAATGCAATCACGCCGCCGATCAAGGGAGTCGCGCACGACCTGGGGCTGGTCTACTATCGCACCGGCCGGCTGGTTGAGGCGCAGAAGGCCTTTGCCAAGGCCATTGAGGAGGACCCATCGGACAAGGAGTCGGTCCAGATGCAGGGGCTCACGCTTTACCGCATGGGGCAGCCCGCCGCGGCAATTCCGTACCTGGAGCAAGTCCGGCAGTGGACGCCCAACTCCGAAGCGGATGCAAACTACGTTCTGGGCCTTTGTTACATGAACGCGCGGCGGTATGACGACGCGCGCAAATCCTTTGCGGCGCAGTATGGGGTCGCTCCAGACTCAGGCGCAGCCTATCTCCTCTTCGGCAATATGCTGATGAACGCGAACCTTCCCGAGCTGGCGGCCGACGCGGCGCACAAAGCCCTGCAGGCCACGCCTGACCTCCCGCTGGCGCACTTCATGCTGGGCGAGGTCGCGCTCTTCAAGTCCGATGTGGACAGCGCAACGGCGGAGTTCGAAGCGGAGCGCGCGTTGAATCCGGGCTACGCGCCGGTCTATGACCGGCTGGGCGACGTCTACTCGCGCGTCGGCAAATATCAGGACGCGCAGGAGGCTCTGATGAAGGCCATCTCGCTCGATACTTCGCGGACCGGCCCGTTCATTCTCATGGGCAAGGTGCTGCTGCGAAGAAGCGATCCGCAGGCTGCGACGATGTACCTGAAACACGCGGAGAAGATGGACCCGGGCAACTACATCACGCATACTCTGCTGGGGCAGGCGTATCGCGCTGCCGGCCATGAAGACGACGCGAAGCAGGAGTTCGAGACCGCCGCAAAGATTCAGGCGGCTGGGGAGCTGAAGCTGCAGTCGCCACAGTAACCTTCGAACGCAGAAATAAAGACGGCGTAAAGTGCCGTCATTCTGACGACCAACGGGAGGAAGAATCCCAGCAATGTGTCCACGCCCATATCGCCGGGATTCCTCGCTGCGCTCAGAATGACAACGCTGTTTTGATCGAAACCAGGGTGAGAATTGAGCTAATGAACGTGGATGGTAACCAGCCGCGTTTGCAGCGGCACCCCGCCGCCGATCGTGGTCTCGAGCACGGCCTCGAACGGATGCACTTCGCCCTTCGCATCCGTCGCCGCCTTCATCAGCTCGTCCAGAGTGTCGCGGTGGCAGGCGAACTCGACGGCGGCTTGCGTGCCCATGGTCATCAATCCGCTGAACACCAGCATGCGCCGGCCGGACTGAACACCGGGCAGCAGGGCCAGGATGGCGTAATCCTTGGTCAACGGATGTTCGGGACGGGAGTAGAGCGCGGGCTCGCCGGGCCTGGGGTGATGATTGACGATGCCCGCATAGCCGTCGCCGTTCATCAGCGTAAAGTCGGTTGTCGAAGTCACATCGCGCAGCGAAAGATTCTCAGCCACCGAGCCGACAAAGATAAGGTTGCGAAGCTTCGCCTCGTCCCAGGTGACCAGGAGGCTGCGCTTCAATGTAAACGAGGCGTGGTGGGCGTCGAAGAGACGGGTGAGGTCGTAGATCGCCGCTACTTCGCCGATGCCGGTGTAGGTGTCCACGAACTGCTGATTCTGGCCCTGCTGATTCTGGCCCGGCGAGGCCTGGGGCAGCGCGTAGCGCAGGCCCGACCGCGAGTCGCCGGTAAAGAGAGCATTGCTGTAAATCACCAGCGACGGCTCGCCCGAGAAAAACGGGCCCCAGAACCGCTCCACGCTCGAACGCCGGGCTTCAATCCGCGTCCAGCCCCACCATCCTGCCAGGGCCGCGACTAGCAGCAGCGCAATCGCAATTCCTATTTTCCATATCGATCTTCGCTTCGCAGGAAGGCTCGGCGTGAGCGCGGTCCCAACCACCTCGAGAACGACGCTTGTCTCGACAGGTCTGGGCTGCGCTGCTACGGCGCCGGCGCGGGGGTGGAAAACCGGCAGATAATGCCCCTTGGGAATTTCGAGAATCAGCTCCTCGGCGGCGCCTTCGCCGGCGAAGTACTCCGCCAGTTTTTGCCGCAGCAGCCGGGCATGAGTTCTGACGATGCTGTCTTCGCTGGAGTTATATCCGGCTGCACGCCGGAAGACGTGTATCCCGATCTGCTGCTCGGTGGCCTCCTCGGGAGCATCCCGGAGGACGCAGTCGGTTACATAGGACAGGAAATCGCGGAGACGCGTGGAGGAATGGAAACACTGGCTCGCGCCGATCCGCTCGGCAAGGTCCCAGCGCGGATCCTGATCTGTTCGCGGATGGACAGCAGCGGCTGAAACATCGTTTGCCATCGGCGATATTAAGTTTTTCATACCGTTATTCACGGGTCAAATGACCGTGAATAACGTTGTGAGGTGTCGATTTCGGGGCAGAAGATGTTTACCGGCTTGTAACCTGCCAGATTTCGCACTCAGAACACTTTTGTGCCTGCGGCCTCCTGAGACGCCACCCGTCAACGGAGCATCTATTCGAGCAGGCACTCCTCGATTTCGCCCTCCAGGGCTCGCAGCGTGTCATCTGGGGGGAAGGCCAAAAGAGCTGCATAACCCTTGGAGGTAGTGATGGCAGTACCCCAGAAATATTCCCCCGCGCAATCCGTTTCCTTCCACCCCGCTCCCCAGAGCATGAAGCCAGCATCCGTGCTGGCATTGGTTTTTCTGTTCCTTTGCGTTTTCAGCGTGCCCCCCAGAGCCGCGGCTCAAGCGGTCTACGGTTCCATTTTTGGTACGGTTACTGACAATACCGGCGCCGTGATTCCGGGCGCCACCGTGACCGTGACCGACATTTCCAAGGGCACTTCGGTGACCTCGCAAACCAACGCCACCGGCGACTACCGGGTCGCGCACCTGATTCCGGACACCTACAGCGTGACCGCCGAGGCCTCGGGCTTCCAGAAGAGCTCGGCTCCCAGCATTGTTGTCTATGCCGATACTGCTCCTAAAGTAAACCTGCAACTGCAGATCGGCTCCGCCACCACCACGGTCCAGGTAACCGGCGCGGCTCCGCTGCTCCAGACCGACCGCGCGGATGTCAGCACCATCCTGAATGCCCGGGCGGTGCAGGACCTGCCCAACCTCGAGCGCAACTTCACCTCGTTCGAGCTGCTCACTCCCGGGACCACCTATATAGGCTGGAGCGTCGGCCAGTCGACCAACCCGCAGCAGAGCGAGCAGATCGAAGTGGATGGGCAACTGCCTTTCGCCACCGGCTATGAGCTGGACGGCACCGACAATCAGGACCCGATTCAGGGCGTGGCTGTCATCAACCCCAACCTCGACGCCGTTTCTGAGATGAAGGTGACCTCGCAGAACTACGATGCCGAATTCGGCACCGCCGTAGCCGGACTGGTGACGGCGCAGACGCGCTCCGGCAGCAACGAATTTCACGGGTCGGCCTTCGAGTTCCGCCGTTCCGACGCGCAGCAGGCGCGCGATCCCTTCACCCAGATCGGACCGGACTCGATTCCGTCCTTCGTTCACAACCAGTTCGGCGGATCGGTCGGCGGCCCGATCAAGAAAGATAAGCTGTTCGTCTTCGGCGATTACCAGGGGCTGCGCGAGAAGACCGGCACCACGATTCTCACCACCGTGCCCACAGCGCTCGCGCACAGCAGCTGCACCTCCGGCGGCGATTGCAACCTGGGCGACTATCTCAACCCAGCGCTGAACGGTGGAACCCAGTACCAGGCGTACGACCCGGAGTCGAACACCGCGGGTCTGGTGGGCCGGACGCCCTTCGCGGGAAACATCCTACCCGCGGGACGTCTCTCTGCCCCGGCGGTCAACCTCATCAAGGCGATGCCGCTGCCGAATTTTGGCAATGGCAGCATCTATGACAACTACAACGCCTCCGGCTCGGGCGGCTTCAACACCGACCAGTTCGACGTGCGCTCCGACTATCAGGTCAATCCGAAATTCCACACGTTTGGCCGATACACACGGTTCAACTCCTCGCTGAACGGGACTACGGTCTTCGGCGCAGCCGGAGGTCCGGGCTTTGGACTGGGCAACTTCGCCGGCACCGACACGGCGCTGGACCAGAGCGTTGCGGCGGGCGGCGACTATGCGCTCTCGAGCAAGTGGCTCACCGACTTCCGCTTCGGATGGTTCCGGCTGAACATCAATGAAGAGGGTCCCGACTACGACCAGCCGCTGGGTACGCAACTCGGCGTTCCGGGCGTGAACCAGGGCGATCTTTCCCTCACCGGCGGTCTGCCGCAGTTCCAGGTCGGCGTGCCGTCGAATGGCTCGAACGGCAGCTCTGTCGTAACGTATGGAACCTCCGCGGAGACCTATCTGCAGATCGAGAGCCAGTTCCAGGCGGTCAACAACTGGACGCGGGTCATCGGCAACCACAACATCAAGTTCGGCGGGGATATCCGGTTTGCGCTGAACCACCTGGTGGGCGTGAACAACAATAACCTGCTCTCCGGCCAGTTCCAGTTCCCCGGCTCGGTCACATCCAGCACCGGAAGCCAGGGTCTGGGATACGCAACCTTCCTCCTCGGAGATGTGAACAGCTTCTACCGCACGGTAATTCAGAATACAGCCGCGGCCGAGCGCCAGAAGCGCTGGTTCTTCTATGCGCAGGATCAATGGCGCGCCACCCAGACGGTGACGGTCAACTATGGACTGCGCTGGGACCTCTACTTCCCTGAATCGGTCGCCGGAAAAGGCCAGGGCGGACTCCTCGACCTGAATACCGGCAATGTGCGCATCGCCGGCTACGGCGGGTACGGGAACAACCTGAACGTGAACATGGAGTATGGGCACCTGGCTCCGCGAATCGGCGTCGCGTGGCAGGCTCTGCCGAACACCGTGGTGCGCGCCGGGTATGGCCGCGAATATGGCATGGGATGGTCGGGCGATCTCTTCGGCGAAGTGCTGACCTTCTCCTATCCGACAGCAGTGGTGCAGAACCTGAACGCGCCCAACAGCTACTACCAGGCGTTCAACCTGAGCCAGGGACCGCCGGCGTATACCTTCCCGGCAATTCCAGCGAACGGAAATTATCCGCTGCCCGATGGCATCGAACAGCCGACGCGGCCGCTCACCATGCGCGTTCCTACGCTCGATGCGTGGAACTTCATGATCCAGCAACAGCTTTCCTCCAGCGCTTCCCTGCAGATTGGATACGTAGGCAGCCACGGCACTCACAACATGTTCGATTCGTCGAACCAGGCGAATCCGAATCAGAACACGCTGGCCGGGTTCGATTGCAGCGGCGCGCCGGCGGGCTGCAATCTGCCCATCAATCCGAATACCGGCCAGCCTTACACATTCGACGAACGGCTACCCTATTACGACGGCACGGCTCAATCGGAGCTGGGCGTGAAGTATGGCGCGCCGTTCGGGTGGACGCAGTCCCTGCGCTACAACGCCAACGAGGCGACGACCCACTATAACGCGCTGCAGGTGGTCTTCGAGAAGCGCTTCTCGCAGGGCTTCCAGCTGCTCTCGCACTATACGTGGTCGCAGGCGCGGGCCAACGAGTCGGATTACTTCTTCAACAGCTCGCGCGCCGACTACGGCAACAGCTACTACAACCGGCGCAATGTGTTTGTGACCGCCGGAAGCTGGGACCTGCCCTTCGGTAAGAATCATGCCATCGGCGGCAACCTGCCGGGGTGGGCAAACCAGGCCGTCGGAGGCTTTACGCTGAACGGCACGCTTACCTGGGAAGGTGGTCTACCTTTCACACCGTCGTACAGCCTGTGCACTGAAGATCAGGACGTCGATGGACAGGGCGGCACGCTCTGCCGTCCGAACAAGGTTGCGTCCGGCCTGGGTGGCGATCTCCATGCCGGCTCCTTCGATCCCATCAGCCACAGCGTCCGCTACTTCCCGGTGTATCCGACGCTGGCGACCGCGGGACAGGTGGAAGGCCCGTACAGCCGTCCGTTCCCTGGAACCTTCGGCAACATCCAGCGCAATTCGTTGTGGGGCCCTGGCCTGATCAACACGGACATGGCCATCTCCAAGAAGTTCTTCCTCACAGAGAAGCTGAACTTCCAGTTGCAGGCGCAGGCCTTCAACGTATTCAACCACCCCAATCTCGGCCAGCCCAGCGGATGCGTCGACTGCGGTACGAGCTCTGGGTTGATCACCGATATCGTTGCTTCTCAAGACGGAACCACGATGCGCAGAATGCAGTTCTCCGCACGCTTCCAGTTCTGAGGAGTGTCAGGTTGGCCCACTGGGCCTCCGGGGCGGCTGCGAATTGCAGCCGCCTTTCTTTTTTAGGTCTAGCGGAGCAGCAAAGCGGCGGACCGCATTCTTCTTCCCGAATTCGCATCACAATGGAATGCAATCTTCCTGTTGCGGAAGGCGAACCTGGAGGACACGCGATGACACCACTCGATCCGCACAACCTGCAGCGATTCATCGAGGCCCAGACCCCAATTTATGAGCAGGTGCTCGCTGAATTGCGCGCCGGCAGAAAGCGTAGCCATTGGATCTGGTTCATCTTTCCCCAGATCGCCGGCCTCGGCCACAGCCCCACCGCGCAGCATTACGCCATTCGCTCGCTGGACGAGGCACGGGCCTACATCGAACACCCGGTTCTCGGTCCGCGCCTCCGCGAATGCACCGGGATTGTGAATCAAATTGAAGGGAGAACGATCTACGAGATCTTAGGGCCGCCCGACGACCTTAAATTTCGCTCGTCGATGACACTGTTTTCGAAGGCGACGAATGACAACCAGGTGTTCGCAGCCGCTCTGACCAAATACTTCGACGGAAAGCCCGACGCGCAGACACTGCAGAGACTCTAGAAGCTGTCTGGCCCTGTTGACATCCCTCGGACCCATAACAAATTTGTCATCCCGAGCGAGCGCCGCGAGCCGAGGGACCTGCTTTTGCCGGGGCAACCGCAAATTTTCGCTTGCACAGCTTACTTCGCGATTCAAAAAACAAGGATCTCAAAAGATCCAGACGGCTTCTGATCGTCAGAAGGGCAGGGAAACGCGCGCCTTTACTCGTTTGATATCGGAATGCGGCGTACCCGGGTAAACCGCGTAGCGCCCACTTTTACAAATCCAAGCCGCTCATAGAGCGCAATGGCATTCGAGTTTGAATCGGTCACATGAAGAAAGCTTTTCAGCCCCGCAGCTACATGTTGTTCCTGAACATGGCGAATCAGGCGAGCGGCGTAACCGCGGCCTCGGTGATCGGGATGAGTGCAGACTCCGCTGATCTCGCGCATGCCCGGCAGCGCCAGCCGCTCGCCCGCCATCGAAATCAGCTGCCCATCTACGCGAATTCCCCAATAGCTGCCCATCAAATAAGTGCGCGGCCTGAAGAGTGCAGGGAAAGCCACATCTGTGAGAGCCACCATTTCAGGGCCGTTGGCAGCGGTGAGGGGCTCGATCGAAGAAGCGGGAGACTCGAGCTCTATTTCTTCTGCTGCGTGCGAGGGAATCATCTGCAGAGCATTTAGGTCTCTCGTGACTTCGAGACCTGTACATTTCGGCAACTCGCTTCCGGCACACTCGTTCCAGACAACATAGATCTCTTCTCCCGGCGGCATCAGCTCGCGAAGCTGCGCCAGCGCTTCCGCCCGAAGCTCCCGCAACGCCGCGATGGGAACAACATCGGCAGGGTATCTGAGAACGAGTGGAGCGGAGATCGCCAGCGCGGCGTGCTCGGTGGTGAGAGCCTCCCACGCAACATTTGTAAGATGACCATCGAGCGGAATATCCAACGTCTTCTTGTCTCCAAAAGAAAGATCGGTAAACGAAAGTGACTTCTACCAGAAGTTATCCGGCAGATTCACCACGATCGGCTCAGCCGTGCTGCGCACTACCACCCATCGAAATGGCGTATCGCTCGATGGATTGATTTCCTGGTGAGGAAGCCACGCCGGCACATGAAGGAAGTCGCCTGCGTGGACCGTTGCGTTGAACTCTCCCCGCTCGCCCCAGCGAACATACGAAGAGCCTTCAAGCACATAGACGATCGTGTCCTGCTCGCCGTGATGATGAATCCCGGTGCGCGCGCCTGGCTCGACAACGAAGATGCCGCCCCACATTGGCGAAGCAATGCCCGCGCCGGCATGAATCGCAGCCAGCCGCAATGAACCAGGGGTTTGCGCAGTAGCGGAGGCGAATTGGCCGGGACTGATGACTTGAATAGGCTGATAGCTCATGAAATTCTCGTCTACTCAATAGATGTTTCGCTACCCCAGGAGTTTCGCGAACTGCATGCGCGAATGGGGACGAACTAACGATGCGCGACCGCAGCCGGACGGATGCGCTCCGGGGGCACAATTCCCTGCCCTTCCAGCACCGAATAAAAGTGGTCTGCCTCCAGGTTCGTCAACGTTTCAACCTTGCCCGAAGGCCAATGGATTTCCACGCTGTCAATCTTCGCAGCCTTGCCCAGCCCAAAATGCACGCGCAGGTCGTTCTGCGAAAGATAACTGCCTCCGCTGTGAATCTCATCCGTCTGGGTCACGCCGCCGGCAACAATCTTGACCCGCGCATTCAGCGCGAGCCGATTGCTCTTCACCCCGGCCAGTTCGAAGCTTACCCAGTGGTGCCCGGGCACGCCATGGTTCTTCAGGATCATCGGGCCGCCATCGAGGTCGCCGACCACCACATCCATATTGCCGTCATTGAAGAGATCGCCCACTGCCAGGCCGCGGGAAACACGCTTCTCCATCAACGCCGGGCCAGCCTCACCGCTCGCGTCGCAGAACGTTCCATCGCCCTGATTCATCTGCAGCAGCTTCGGCTCGCGATAACCCGCGCCGGTTGGCAGCGTGTCCACCTGCGGATAAACATGGCCGTCCACCGTGATCAGATCGAGCCAGCCATCGTTGTCCAAATCGACGAACGCCGTGCCCCACTTCACATACGGCAGCGAAGGCAGCGCGACTCCCGAGGGATACGACACCTCGGTGAAATTCCAATCGCCATCGTTGCGATAAAGCAAGTCGTTCTCATCCGAAAAATTGGTGACGTAGAGCGAAGGCCGGCCCGCATGCAGATAATCGCCGACTGCAATGCCCATCGAAGCCTGCTCCGAACCGTCCTCGCTCACCGCCGTGCCTGACTGCAGCCCGATATCCTTGAACTTGCCGTTGCCCAGGTTCTTGTAGAGATACTTCGGCGTCGAATCGTTCGCAATGTAGATATCCGGACGCCCCGTATTGTTGAAGTCAGCCCAGATCACGCTCATCCCGTAGTAGCCGTCGGGGTCGTTCACACCGGCATTTTTAGACACATCGGTAAAAGTCCCGTCGCCGTTGTTGTGAAAGAGCGAGTCGCCGGCGCCGCGGAGACCTCGCGGACCGCACTGCACATCGATGCCGCGATACTTGCAGTTCGGCGCGCTGCCGAAACCGGGCAGATCGTTCAGATGGAAGTCCACATAATTCGTAACCATCAGATCGACAAATCCATCGCCGTCGTAATCCCCGAACGACGCACCTGTGGACCAGCGTCCGTCTGCTACTCCCGCCTTCGCCGTCACATCGGTAAAGGTGCCGTCGCCATTGTTGCGATAGAGAATATTTCCGCCAAGGCATGTCTCATAGATGTCGGGCCATCCATCGTTGTTGTAATCGCCAACCGCGCCGCCCATGGCAAAACACGGCTTCGTCAATCCCGACTTCAACGTGACGTCGGTGAATGTCCCGTCATGATTGTTGTGGTAGAGCGCGCCCATGCTCTTTTCGCCGCCCATCGTTTTCGGATCGCGCACCGCCATCTCCACAGTGGGCGCATTCGTAAAGTAGATGTCCGGCCAGCCGTCGCGATCGTAGTCGATCAGGATCACGCCGCCGCTCATCGATTCCACGATGTATTTCTTGGAGGGATCGGAAGTATGGGTGAAGGTGATGCCTGTCCTGCTCGTGATGTCTTCCAACTGCGGAATCTGTCTCCCGCTGCACCTGGTCGATTTCGCGCCCGGAGGAGGCGGAGTCGGCGGCGGATGACCCTCCTGCGCCGGCAGCAGGCTTGCACAAAGCAGAGCCGTCGCCCATGCAACGGACCGGCGGATGTGAGGGCTTCGATCGAAGTTCAATGTCATGGATTCTGTGTCGGACCCTGCGTCGAAGTCTGCGAAATGTGCGGCCGCGACTTGGCCTTCAGCTCCTGATACACAGCCAGCTCCCGGTCTGCATCCGCGGTGCGCGATTCTTTGCGATACGCCGCCTGCAACTGATAGTGTACGTAGTCCTTGTCGGGAAGCAGCTTCGCGGCCATCTCCAGGTGCGGCACCGCATCTTTGAGCTGCCCGCGGTCCAGCAGAATTTTGCCCAGCTCATACTGCGCGTTCGCATATTCGGGGTGCGCGGAGAGAACCTCCCCGAAGAGTTTGGCCGCATCCTCAATTTTCGACTCCTGCAGGTCGACAAAGCCCAGCTCATAGAGCGTATCCGGATCGCTGGGCGACAGTGCCCGCTCCGCATCGAGTTCCGTACGCGCATCGGTCCAGTGCTCCCATCGTATATCCGCGAGGCCGGAATAATAATGCGCCTTCACCAGCGATGGGTCCGCCGCCAGCGCGCGATGAAGCTCTGCGACAGCCTGGCCATAATCTCCAATCTCGATCCACAACTGGCTGGCAAGCAGCATTGCGTCATTCGGCAGGTTCTGGCTCTGATAGTGCGTCAGCACCTGGGACGCATCTTTCAGATCCCCCGTCTTGGTCAAAGAGGCCGCCCACGCATAGCCGACCGCGGCGTCCTCCATCCCCGCAACTCCGAGAGGATAAAATGCGGTCGCAGCGTCGCCATACTTCTCCATCGCGAAATACGCCATGCCCAGCATCGCTCGCAGCGGAAGGTTGGTCGGCTGATCGGCAACCGCGCGCGACAGGCCCCGAACCGCCTCAGGATAATCTTTGACGCGAAAAGCGCACTGGCCGAGGTTCTTGCTCAGGTCAGAGACGCCGGGATTCCATTTCTCCGCCTGCTGATAGTGAACCAGCGCCGCGGTGTAGTTGTGTTGGATCGCCTCGGACGTAGCGAGATCGCTGAGGCTCTGGCCCAGAATTTTGCGCAGCCCCTCGTCCTGCTCTGTGACCGCGTCGCGCTGCGCGGGAGTCAGGCTGGTCTGCTGCAGCACCGATGCATCGATGCGTGCGAACGGGTCCGCGCTCCCGCTCACCAGCGAAGCGGCCTGGTTTTCGCGCTTCTTGTCGAGCGGCACTTCGGCGGCCATCGTCCCCGAACCGCCCTCGGCCATCAGCATTGCCGTGGTGCGTTGCTGGCTGTCGACCATGACCTCATTCTGCAGCTTGCGCGCCTTCGCTATGAAGGCATCGCTCTCCTGCTCCCGGCCTGAACTGGCCAGAATGCGCCCGAGATCCACGTAGGCGCGCCGAATCTGGTAGTTGCCGCGGCTCTCGTCCGTCCCCGTGAGATCCACTGCCTTGCGCAGCAGCGGCTCGGCGGCCTTGGGATCACCCTGCGCATAGGCGTTCAATCCCATATAGAGAAAGGGCTCCGGCCATGTCGGGTCCAACTCCGATGCTGTCGTCAGATATTTGTCCGCGATTGCGTATTGACGCTGGCTTGAGGCCAGAAAGCCCAGCATGTAGTTCGCCAGAAAATCCTTCGGATGGTACTGCACTTCCTTCTCGAACTCGCTCTGGGCGTCGGGCGTAAACTGCCATTCGTTCAACGACAGTCGCGCCAGCCCGAGGAAGTAGTGCGCATGGGGTGTCGAGGGATCAAGTTCGATGGCCCGCTGGAACTCGCGGATCGCATCCGGCATCAGGTTCGCATCGCGATAGGCGCGGCCGAACAACACATGCAGCGAGCCGCTGTCGCCCGCGAACTCTTTCATCTGTTCGAAGACGGCATTGGCCTTCGCTTTGCCCGCGGCGTTTCCGGTCGAGAGCCAGCAGATCGCCAGAGAATAATAGGTTTCAACCTCCGGCTTCCGCTCGGCCTCGCGGGTCAGGACCTCGGCGGCCTTCTCGAAATCCTGCTTGTCGATGTAGGCCTGCCCCAGCATGAGATAACTCTGGTCGTTGTGGGGGTCCGCGGCGATCGCCTTCTGCGCTTCTTCAATTGCCAGATCGGGTTGTTTGGCCTGGAGCGCGCTCGCGGTCAGGCCAACGTGCGCTTCCGGGACGTCCTCGAACGCAAGCGACTGCCGGTAGAGCTCGATCGCCTGGGGATACGCATGCTCCAGCATCCGCAACTGGGCCATCATCCTCAACGCGGCGGGAACCAGCTTTTGGTTCGCGCGCATAATCTCTGCGGCGTTGCCGGAAGCCTGTGCGGCATTCGCCGCGCGCACCCGGCTGTCCAGCTCGGCCTGCGAAGAGCTCTCTTTACGCGACGCAGATGCGGGCTGCTGATTCGACGAAGACGGCGTGACCGCCAGCAAGCTGCCGGACGCCATTCCGCAAAAGATCACGACGCCGAGGAGAAGTCTCCGCGTCTCTGCCGGGAGGGGGTTGATCTGTACGGCCTGGAAATTCACAAGAAAGGTTAGCACCCAGCTCTGTCGGAAGAGTAAAGCGGCGGAGCTTGATGATTCAAGCTCCGCCGCTTAGGGTTTACAGCGTTTGAGTTAGCTCCTTAGAACGAGAGCCGCAGCGTGTATTGCAGTTCGCGTCCCGGATGCACCGAGCTGGCCTGACCAAAGCCGCTGATGTTCGAAGACGTGGGTTGAGCGGTTCCGGTAATGACGTTGTTGGTTGGACTGCAAGGCGATCCCGAAGTGGCGGTTGCGCCGCCGCAGTACACCGGGCTCGACGACGTGAAACCGGCGGATTCGAGGTTCCCGCTGTTAAAGTTCGCGTGGTTGAAGAGGTTGAAGAAGTCCATGCTGAACTTGATCCGGAGACGTTCCTTGACCATCCAGTTCTTTGCCAGCTGGGCATCCATGTTGGTGTTTGGAGCCCCATAGCAGGAGCCGCGGGGCGCGAGGTTTGAGGGGAATGTGCCGATCTGGTACCCGATCAGGCTGAAGTGGTCCGGATCCAGAATCTGGTCGCCGTTTCGGTGCAGGTTGCAGCTGATTTGCGAATTCACCAGCGGACGTTGGTTGTTGGTATAGCCGGTTCCAACCAGCGAGTTCAGACTGCTGGATACCCCATTCACCGTAGCTCCGGAAGTCCCGCTGGAGAAGATGCTCAACGAACTTCCCTGCGCCATTGCAAAGATGCTGTTGAATTCCCATCCTCCCAGCGTGTCCTGCACCAGTATGCTGTGGTTGGTCAGTTTCGGCAGGAAGAACACTTCGTTGGCCACAAAGATGTTCGGGCGGTTGATGTTGGTATTCCCTTTGTCCAGGCTGGGGTCACTCTGATCGGTGGTCGCTTCCTGGTTCATGCTGCCTGATGAGTTATCCAGTTCGACGTTGCCGATCGAATGGGACCAGGTGTAAGCCGCCTGGAAGGTTGAGAAGCTGCCCACTTGAGACCGGAACAGCGTCTGCAGCGACTGGTAGCTCGCATGGCCACCGCGTTGGAATCCACCGATGGTGCCGAAGTTGAAGGCCGGACGGAGCAGGTTCTGCGCCGAGCCGCCGGTGAATGCGCCTTCCAGCCAGTTGGATTGCGGAATGGCATTCCCGTCGTACATCGAAGTGAGATGTACGCCGGTGTTGGCAACGTATCCGATTTGCAGAGTGGTATTGCGAGCCACCTGCTGCTCGAGCGAGATGTTCCATTGCCAGGCGTTGGGAATGAAGCCGCCCGTGGTCTTGATTGCGTTCGGCGAAACCGAGGGGTTGGCCAATGACGACGCCGTGTCCAAAGTACGGTTGGTGTTGATGCCGATGACGAAAGGAGCCGTCCGGGCCAGGTTTTCCGCCAGGCCCACCAGCTCGCGCTGATAGAACTGTCCGCCGCCTGCGCGGAGAGCAGTCTTTCCATCGCCGAAGATATCCCACGCAATGCCCACGCGAGGAGCGATGCTGTGGTTGTTTTCCTGCACTAGGGCCGAATTCGGACCGGGAGTGCCGTTCGAGAGCGGCAGGGTTACGCCAAGACCGGACAACAGCTTGACCGCATTCTGGCAAGGTGTCGTTCCAGGCACGGTCAAAGTGCCGTTGCAGGCGTCCGAAGGATTGGCCGTAGCTTCCGCCGCGCTCCATGCAGCCGGGCTGAAGTTGGCCCACTGGTGGGGAACATTGGAGGCGTTCTGGGTCGCGCCGTTCGTTACACCGCCGTTCGATCCGCCAAACGGCTCGCGCAGCAGCGACCAGCGGAACCCGTAATCGATCGTGACGTTCCGCCTGATCTTCCAGCTGTCGCCAACATAGACCTCGAAGTCGTGCCAGCGAACGTCGGCAACGCCATCGATGCTGTTTTCGGTTACGCCGGTGAAGGTCTGCGCGTTTGCGCCCGTGCCTGGGAGAAGGATCGTGGCAAGAGCATTGTTGGTGTTATAGCAGTACACCCCAGGCGAGGTCGTGCAATTGCCGGGCAGGACCGGACGGTCTGCGCCGTTGCCGCTGCTCTCAACCTTTTCGTTGTTGCCCCAGGTCGCGCCCACCTTGAACAGGTGATTGCCATGGACCTTGGACAGGTTGTCTTGCAGTGAATAGAGGTCCTCGTGGTTGCCGTAAGGAGCGATGTTCCACATGGAGAAGCTGCCGTTGTTGAGGCCGTAAGGATTCAGACCGCCCCACCCGCCAAAGAACTCGTCCTTTTGCTTTAACGAGCTCGGCCAGGAAGCCGGATAAGCCGCCTGCAGCGCCGGAACGATGCTGGCCTTGGTACCGGCCAGGGTAGTGATAATCGCGTTGTGACCATAGCCAAACTCGACGTCGTTGACCATGGTGCTGGAGATGGTGGAGGTCAGTTTCGCCATTACGCTCTTCGATGGCTGGCTCCAAGAGGAGTCGACCGTCGGGAAGGCCGATTCACCCCAGAAAGCCGCCGGATCGTTCGGCGCGGGATTGCTCCACGAATCCTGGGTCCAGCGGAGGGTTGCACGGTTGGACTTGGTGACGTCGTAGTCGCCCCGAACGTTCCACTCGCTCCAGTTCAGCTTGTTCGCGAGCTGCTCGCTCCAGTTGTCGCTGTTGGTGAGAGCCTGATTCGGCGCGGGATAGAACTGGGCGATGAGAAGACCTGCCGCATCGGGGTTGGCAATCTTGTAAGGATTACCCGCAGCCTGGGCATAGGCCGGAATCGTGGGTACGGTGGCGCCGCATTGGTCCGTCGTGCCGCTGTATCCGCTGAAATCGCCGCCTCCTTCCGCCGCTGTCGGAACGCACGTAGCGTACGACACGCCGCGAATTTCCTTGTTCCATTCCTGGTTCCACCAGAAGAACAGCTTGTCCTTGATAGCCGGGCCGCTGATGTTATATCCGTAATCGTCGCGGCGCTCCTTGGCTTTGCCAGTGTTGTTATGGTTGGAAAACCAGTCGTTGGCATCCAGCAGGTCGTTGCGGCCGGCATAGAAAACGCCGCCGTGGAACTGGTTTTCTCCGGATCGGGTGGTGATGCTGATGATGGCTCCCGAAGCCTGGCCATACTCAGGTCCGTACGAGTTCCGGATCATCTTGAATTCGGCGATGGTGTCTACCGAGGGATAAACAAGAATGGTGCGGTTCGAACCGACGTCGTTGTTGTTGACGCCGTCCACCAGGAACAGGTTGTTGGTGTAGGGATTGCCGTTGACCGAGAAATTGACGCCGCCCTCAAGGCCCTTGTCGCTGCCGTCGAAGGACTGGGCCGCGCTGACGCCGGGAGACAACTGGGTCAGTCCGACAAAGTTCTCGCCTTCCAGAGGTAGCTCGCGTACCTGCGTTCCGTTCACTACTTCGCCGACTGCCGCGGAGGTCGTCTGCACCTGCACCGCATCGGCCTGTACCGTTACCGTCTGGCTTTGGGCGCCCACCTGAAGCATGGCGGAAACCTGGGTGTTGGTCGAGGTATGAACCACGACGCCAGTTTCGACATACTCCTTGAAGTTGCCCTGGGACACATGAATTTCATACGTGCCGATCGGCAGCTGCGCGAAGGTGAATTCGCCCTGCGCTCCGGATTTCTGGCTGATCTTGGCCGCGGTGCCGGTGTTGATGACAGTGACCGTCGCCCCTGGAATCGCCGCGCCCGTTGCGTCCGTAACGGTTCCGACGATCGTTCCTGAATATTGTTGAGCGTGCAGGCTGAGGGGAATCGCCAGCAGCACAGCTAGAAGAGTAAAGGTCCACATGCGAAGACTTGACAGCCTGCCGCACGCACCTCTCCCTTCGAATCGATTGCACATGGTGCCTCCTTGAAAATTCGTATTCTCAAGATCCGAAGGTCGGGGAATTCTATCTCCGTGATTCGAATCCTGATAACGATAACAGCTTCTACTGAAACGTTTGATTCGCTTCTACCGCGGGAACTGAAACGTTTGATTACTCCTCAAAATATACGGCTGTCAACTAAAATCTGCCGTTCGTATTCAGGTGTTCACCGGATGCAAACCACGGCGTTGACTAAGCATTAACTAGGCATTTCTCTCGAACTGCCCTCTTCCTGTTCCTGGAAGTCAACACATCCGAACAGCGGCAAACAATATCACACAAGATGTAGACCTGTATAGTCTGCCTGTCAAATGGTCAAATTTTTGAAACGCCGGCAAATGAACAGCCCCCTTTTCATAGAGATATGAGCATCCCGGCATGAAATCCATCGATATGACTTTTCGTCTGTCTTCCGTATTGCTCGACAAGCGGCCCTCCGCATATGGTTAAGCGACGGCCCAACCCCGTAAATTGCATGCCCGCTCCCGGCCAAAGAAGCTCATCTCCGCTCGGCATATTGTTCCTGCTCCTGGTCTTTATGGGAGCACCACTAAAGTTGCATGCCCAGCTATCGACGGAGGACCACCTCGCGGACCCCGGCTTCTGGCCAACCCAAAGCGCGGCGTCGCGTCAGGACTTCGTCGGACCGTCCGGCTGCCAGGGCTGCCATGCGGAAAAGGTAGCGTCGCAGAGCGCCAACGCGATGGGGCGTAACCTGGTCCACGCCAATGAGCACGACGACAAAGTCCTCGCCGCTCATCAACATCTCACCTTCACCGTCGCCCAATACCACTACCTGATCGAGAGCGACCCCAGTCACAGCCTGTATTCGGTAACCGATGGCAAGGAAACACTCTCCTGGCCCCTGCTCTGGGCTTTCGGGACGCCCCGCGTAGGGCAGTCCTACCTCTTCAAGAAGGAGGACGGCCGGTTCTACGAAGCTCGCGTAACCTACTTCCCCAGCCTGAAAACCCTGGGCTTCACGCCCTCCCGCGACCTCGCCGCTCCCAAAGATGTTGAGGAAGCAATGGATCGCCAGGTGCCGGCCGCCGAGATCGGCCGCTGCTTCGGCTGCCATTCCACCGCGTCCAACATCGCGAGCAGCTTCAACGAAGCCACGTTAATCCCTGGCGTTACCTGCGAAGCCTGCCATGGGTCAGGCGCCAGGCACTCCGCCGAGATGAAAGAGTTCGTCGCCGGCAAGCGGGCGCCTGGCTCGCCGAGCATCTTCAACTCCGCGCATCTCGACCCGTCCGACCAGGTCGACTTCTGCGGAGCCTGCCACGGCACCTGGTGGGATGTAAAGCTGTCCGGAACACACGGGCCCTCAACCACCCGCTCCGCGCCCTATCGCCTGGTCACCAGCAAATGCTGGGGGATAAAAGGGGACGCGCGCCTGGTATGCACCGCCTGCCACGATCCCCACCAGCCGCTGCAAACCGCCGCATCGGACTACGACCGCGCTTGCCTCAGGTGCCACGCCGGCTCAGCCGGGGCCAAGCTCACCGCCGATCACCCCGGAAAGGCCTGTCCGGTAGCGCAGAAAAACTGCACCACCTGCCACATGCCCAAGGTGTATGTCCCCGAGATGCACGACAATTTCACCGATCACCGCATCCGCATCGCGCGGGCCGGCGAACCCTTCCCGGAGTAGGTTTTACTAAAACGGTTTATTTGAAACGCCCGGTCCCCTCGACGATGCTGATATAGCGGTCGACCGGCAGATCGGTAAACCTCTCCACAGTCCCGCCCGGCTGCGGCCAGTGCACTTCCAGCCAGTCGATTTTCGTCCGCTGCCCGATCCCCAGCACCATCCGCGGATCATGCGAGGAGAGAAAGCTTCCCCCGCCAACCTTCGTTCGCGAGCGCTTCAAATCCCCGGCCTGATAGACAACGCGCGCACCGATCGCATCCGGATTCGACTTCCGCCCCGCCAGGCTCAACCCCAGCCAGTGGTTCCCGCTGGTCGCCGTGTTCTTCAGCAGCAGGGGAGCACCGTCGTTCACGCTGATCAGCACGTCCACAGCTCCATCGTTGTTGAAGTCGCCGATCGCCAGTCCGCGCGCCGCAAGGTTCTTCGCAAACACCGGACCGCTCTGCGCGCTCACGTCGCGAAACATCTTCCCTTCGCGATGAAACAGTAGCAGAGGCTCGCGGTACGTCACCTTGCTTGATATCTCATCGACCAGGTCATCCGGGAAACCATTCGCGAGGATCAGATCGAGATTGCCGTCGTTGTCGTAATCGAAAAACTTCAGTCCCCACCCGCTCATCCAGCGCGTAGACATTCCGATCCCGAGCGGCATCGCCACATCGTCAAAGGTCCCATCGCGATTGTTCTGGTAGAGAGAAAAAATCTCCTCGTCGATATTCGCAACGAAGAGATCGATCCAGCCGTCGTCATTGAAATCCGCCGCATCCACGCCCATCCCGGAGCGGGCACGCCCGTCGTCGCTGTAGGCAACACCCGCCGCGAATCCTGCCTCTTCAAACTTCCCTCCGCCTCGATTCATGAAGAGAAAATTCGCCACCGTGTCGTTCGAGACGAACAGGTCCATCCACCCATCGCCATTGACGTCCGCAGCCACCACGCCCCATGCCTTGCCCAGGTGGGCTGCGATGCCCGACTCCTTGCTGACATCGGTAAATGTCCCGTCGCCATTGTTGTGAAAGAGCCAGCTCGGCCGGGGTTTGAAGATGCGCGGAATGCAGTAGTGATGGACGCCGTCCTTATCGGTGCCGCAGCCCAGCGCCGCGTCGAACTCCGCGAACTGGCACACAAAGAGGTCTAACTTTCCGTCGTTGTCGTAGTCGAACCACACCGCGCTCGAGCTCCAGCCCGCGGCGGCGACGCCGGCTTTGTCCGTGACGTCGGTAAATGTGCCATCGCCATTGTTACGATAAAGAATATTCCGTCCAAACTGAGTTACATATAGATCCGGAAGGCCGTCCCCGTTGTAATCTCCCACGGCCACGCCCATGCCGTAGCCGCCGCCGCCGACACCAGCCTTCTCGGTGACGTCGGTGAAGGTGCCATCGCGATTGTTGCGGTAGAGCGCATTGCACAGTGGGCGCGGAGGCGTATAGAAATCGGCCTTCCCGCTGTTCACCAGATAGATGTCCATCCAGCCGTCATTGTCGTAATCCAGAAACGCGCACCCCGCGCCGCTGGTCTCGGGCAGATGCTTCGCCGCTGACTTCCCCGCCGTATGCACCCACGTAATGCCGCTGCGGCTTGCCGGAACTTCTTCGAAGGGATACGGTGCACCCGGAGCCAGCGCGTCCAGAGTCAGCGCGTCGGGCAGAGAATGCCATCCGAGAGGCAGCATCGCGGGCAGAAGTCCCTGCAGGAATCGACGCCGCGAGACAGCCCTCAGCCTGGAGTCGAATCGCCCGGGAAAAAACCGCTGCCTCATCACCAGAACAATACCAAACCGCCGGTCTTGAGCGATTCCTTAGAAACCGGACCCGGGGGCGCCAGGCGTGCCGGAATTTTTCCAAAGCTTTTCCCAATTCCAAAGGCTGGACATCACCTCCGCCGTCAGCGGGAATCCGAGCTGATGCGCGAGCATGCATACCTGCCCGCGATGGTGGGCTTCGTGAGCGAGCATGTAGCACAGCATTTCCGGGCCGACTGGCCAGGGCTGAGCCCAGCCGTCCCGGCGAAACACTTCGATGTGACCCTCACTCTCGCCGAGCGCTTCCGCGAGCATCTCCTCGCACCGGGCGGCGCTCTCGGCCAATCCCATTCGAGCCTGCTGCGGCGTGCAACGCGCACGGTTGAGCTGCGGCGGAACCTTCAGGTGCGGCACTGTAAGCCTGATCCACTTGGAGCGGACATTGTGCATGTGCGTGAAGATCGCCGCAATGGTGCGGACGTTGCCGGGCGGTTTCGCCTTCCATACGGCGGGGTCCAGGTGTTCGATAAGCATCTGGTTCATGCGGTCGTTCGCGGCAAACATCCTGACCGCGGCTCCGCCGAGTTGAGTGTGAACCCTGTGTCGACACGTGGTCACGGCTCCCGACTCCTTGATCCCTACTGATTGACCAATATTACTTACAAACAGCCGGCCATCCGGATGGGACACCCTCGCCTTGCATCCCCCGCCGGTGAGATAGTTCTACATGTGACCGCTCCAAACCTGCGCCGCATTCTCCTCCACAGCAGCCTCGGCATCGCATTGCTGTGCGGTTCCAGGTCTCCGGCACAGGATGCGCCGAATTTTCAGACGCTGCAACAGTCTGCAGAAAAAGCTCAGGAAGCCGGCAACAACGAGCAGGCCATCGCCGACTACAAACGGGCGCTCGTTCTTCAGCCCGATTGGCGCGAAGGTCTCTGGGCTCTCGGCACTCTGGATTACGACGCCGACCACTACGCCGACGCAGTTGCTTCGCTCACCAGGTTAGTCAAGCTCGCGCCCGATTCAAGCCCCGCTTACAGCCTGCTCGGGCTGTCAGAATTTGAAACCGGAGACTACGCCAACGCCCAGGCGCATCTCGAAAAGGCGCAGAGCCTCGCCAAATCCGACGACCCGAGCATCGCCCAGGTTCGCGCCTACCATCTTGCGCTGCTGCTCAATCGCAGCGGAGACTTCGATGCCGCCACTGCTCTGCTGCATACCACCTTCCCTCAGCAGGACCCACCCGCGCAGGCCAAGGCGGCCATGGGCATTGCGCTGCTGCGCATTCCGCTGCTGCCCCGGGAAATCGATCCGTCGCAGGACGCCCTTCTTCAGGCCGCCGGCGATGCGGCAGCCGTTGTCGTGCAGGGCGACGCGCAACGATCAGCCGATGCTCTAGCCAAGCTGATTGCGCAGTATCCGAGCGCGCCTTATCTTCATGCCGCCTACGCACACGCGCTCGCTGCTGCGGGAAATCAGCAGCACGCGCACGCCGCGCAGCAGGAAGAAGCAAAGCTCTCACATGCCAGCATCGCCGATCTCTATCGCCTCCGCACCCCAGGCGCTGCATCCGCGACCCAGGCCGCCTCTGCAAACGATGCAAGCTGGAGTCAGGCCATGCAGGATTACTCCGCAGGCAAGTACACCGAAGCTGTCGCCGCGCTGAAGGCCTGGGTTCAGCAAAAGCCAGATGACGGAACCGCATGGGCGGTCATGGGCCTCTCCGAATTCGAGCTGAAAGATTACGACAACGCACTCATCCATCTGCAGCGCGGGCAGCAGCTCGGCCTCGGAGCCAGTCGCCAGGCAGCTTCCTTCGCTATCTATCATCTCGCGCTGCTGCTCAATCGCAGCGGCCGCTTCGAAGCCGCCACCGCATTGCTCGCGACCATCGCCGACTTTCAGCCGATGGCGAATGAGGTTCAGGTCGCGCTCGGTCTCTCTTTGCTGCGCATGCCCGTCCTGCCTGCCGATGTCGAAGCCGCGCAGCGTCCGCTGGTCGAGACCGCAGGCGCGATCGCCTCGCTTCTGCTGGCCAGCAAATACGACGACGCCTTTCCCCGATTTCAGAAGCTGATCGCGCAATATCCCGCGACGCCCTACCTTCACTACGCTTACGGAACGGCCCTCGAGTCGCTTTCACAATACGACGAAGCGAAGGCGCAGATGCGGCAGGAAACAAAGCTCTCGCCCCGGAGCGCGCTCCCATGGATTCGCATCGCCTCCATCTCGCTGCGCCAGCATCTGGCGGCAGATGCGCTTTCTGCCGCAAAGACAGCCGTCCAGCTGGCTCCCGATTCAGCCGACGCGCATTATGTGCTCGGCCGCAGCTGGCTGGAGCAGGGAGACGAGCAGAAGGCCATTCCCGAGCTGGAGAAGGCCGCCGGCATGGCGCCGAATAGTCCCGAGACACACTTTGCGCTGGCCCGCGCCTACGCTAAAGCGGACATGGCGGAGAAAGCCGGACAGGAGCGCGCAGCCTTCGCGCGCCTGAATGCCCTCGCCGAACAGCAGCGCGCCTCGCACGGAGACCAGTCCTACCAGGGGCCTCGCCAGGCGGAGAACTCCTCGATTCTGGGTTCGGGAAGTAATGATTCGGGAAGCAGCGGCAACACCTCGCCCCAGCAGCAGCCGCAATAGAGGATCGCCGGCCAAAGCGTTACGGCAGAAGTCAGCTTCTCATCCGCGACTGAATCTGCTTCGCCATCTTCTCGATCTCGTGGGCTTCCTTGATCAACGGCAGAGAGAGCGTCGCGGCAACGTTCGTCTGGTCGACCTTGGTTTTGAAATCCGTCGCCATCTGCAGCAGCTTGTCGGAATCGCTCTTGACCTCGGTCCACACCAGCGGGCTGATGGTTCCCGGCTTGGGTTGGTGCGCCAGCCCCGATCCGTCCAGGCCGCCGGGCACATTCTGATTCTGAGGCGCATTCGGCGAGGCAAGAGGCTGTGGCGTGAAATGCACCTGCGCCCGCAAGGACAGAGGACCAGCCAGCATCGCCCCGGCCATGCCCGCCAGCTTTGTCAACAGACGACGCCGTGTTTCTACCGATGCTTCTTCCATAACGCCTCCCGGAATGCCTCTATCGATCGCAGCTCGAGATGGCAAATTTTACCCCCGGCTCTTACCGGAAGCCCATCGGCAAATGCAAAAGTTTGATCTGCCCAAACTCTTCCGCCGCGCCGCACAGCCGGCTGCCGGTCTCACCTTCAGAATCTGATTTGAAGGAATGGGAAGGTGCGATTATTCTCTTGAGTGTTGAGAAAACGCTTTCCCGCGTACCGACCGAGGCCAACTTCGATGCAACTACGCCCCAATCTCCTCCTCTCCACCGCGCTCTTGTTTGCCGCGGGCTGCGCGCTTCACGCCGCCGCACAACAGCCACAAGCCCTCACCCTCAGCGGAGACTACTGGGGGACGCATGACCCTTCCATCATGAAGGAGGGCAATACCTGGTATGTCTTCGCCACCGGAAAAGCGGCGGGCGGAGGACAATTTCAGATCCGTTGCTCCACCGATCTCCACCAGTGGAAGCTCTGCGGCCAAGTCTTCGACAAGATTCCCGATTGGATTCACAAGGACAGCCCCGGCACCGAAGAGCTCTGGGCTCCGGATATCTCCTTCCACAAAGGCGTCTATCAGCTCTACTACGCCTATTCGCTGTTTGGAAAAAACACGTCGGGCATCGCACTGGCCACCAACAAGACGCTCGACCCCGGCAGCCCCGACTACAAGTGGATCGATCACGGCCTCGTCCTGCGCTCCGTCGCTGCCGACGACTTCAACGCTATCGATCCCAACTTCATCGTCGATGCGAAAGGCAACTCGTGGCTCGCCTTCGGCAGCTTCTGGAGCGGCATCAAGATGCGCCGCCTCGACAACGCCACCGGCAAGCTCTCGTCGCAGGACACGAAACTCTATTCTCTGGCCACGCGCGCCCGGCCTGACAACGCGCCACCCGCGCCGCCCAATCTTCCGCCCGACTGGGAAGCCTTGGAAGCGCCCTTCGTCGTGCACCACGGGAGTTACTACTATCTCTTCGTCTCATGGGATCTCTGCTGCCGCGGCACGAAGAGCACCTACCGCACCATGGTGGGTCGCAGCAAAGAAGTAACCGGACCCTACGTCGATAAAAACGGAGTGCGCATGATGCGGGGAGGCGGAACACAGTTGCTCACACCGAATCAACGTTGGCTCGGCCCTGGCGGCGAATCCGTATGGATGGGAAAAGATAGCCGCAACCTCATCGTCTTTCATGCCTACGACGCGAAGACCGGCAAGCCCGCGCTGCAGATTTCGACCATCGCATGGCAGGATGGCTGGCCCGAAGCCGCGCTTCAGCAATAGCTGCGATCGCGATCAAACGCTCACGTGAACGGTGTGTGACAAGCGTCAAAATAGCTCTTTATAAATTTGACAACTATTAGACGCCGATTTAACGACAGGCATGTTCAGCGGCCGCTAGTGTTCTCTCTCGTAAGGAGAAAACACCATGCGTTCTATGCTTCGTGCCATCGTTTTGACTTCCGCCGCCCTCTGCGCCACCGCTGCTTTCGCGGCAGACTCGGCAGTGGTGAACATTCCTTTCAATTTCGAAACTCACGGAATGGCCTTCTCCGCCGGAAAGTATTCGGCCACACTCGACACCTTCAAAAATGTCCTGACGCTCCGCAATGTGGAGAATGCCAAGGAGTCCATCGTCTGGCTGGTATCGCCGGCTGACGCCAACAACGAAAAAGTTCTGCGAGTAAAGTTTGATGATCTCGGTAGCACCCATGAGCTGCGCACCGTTCAGCTCGGGTCCCGGATCACTCCGAGACTGGACGCTCCCACACGACGTCACGATGCGGGCAGCTTAGTGGCAGTGGTGAGCGGCCAGTAATGCAATAACACTCGTCACAGGGCCTGCGCAGGCACGCTCCCGCGCAGGCTCTCTTTTTTTCCTACTCATTCACATCTGCAAAACTTCTCGATCGATCCCGAATCAGCCCCTCCCCGGAAAGCGCGGAGGGCGCCGCAAGGCGCCCTCTGATCAATCCCGTCATTCTGAGCGAAGCGAAGAACCTCAGCCTCGTGCACGCAGCTTAAATATGGCAGCTCAGCGCGCCGCGCTTCTCCAGATACTTCTGGTGGTACTCCTCAGCCCGCCAGAAAGTCTCGGCCGGAACCACCTGCGTAACGATCGGCTTCGGAAACTTCTTCGCAGCGGTTAGCCGCGCAATCGTAGCCTTGGCCTCAGCTTCCTGTTCCGGAGAATGAAAGAAAACAGCGCTGCGATACTGCGCGCCCCAGTCCGGACCCTGCCGGTTCAGCTGCGTAGGATCATGCAGCTCGAAAAACAGATCCAGCAGCGTCTGAAAATTCACCTTGGCCGGGTCGTAGTCGATCTCGACCACCTCGGCATGTCCCGTCGCATCCGTGCAGACATCCCGGTAGCTGGGATTATCCAGCTTGCCGCCCTCATAACCGACTGCCGTCTCCAGAACCCCCGGAATCTGCTGGAACCGCGCCTCGACGCCCCAAAAACATCCCGCCCCAAACGTAGCCTTCGCCATGAAGACCTCTCTTTCTCACCTGGTGATTAGATGTTCCAGCCGGCCCGAACGACTTCGCCCTACTTAGGCCGCGCCTTAAAGCCCGGCCGCGTCTTCTTCGCAGCGCGGCGCCGCACCGGCGAGCTCGGCCGTCCGCCAGGCCCCTTCTTGATTCTCACCACCGGCGCCGCTTCGCCCCGCTTCGCAACCCGCTCCGGAATCTTCGCTGGCTTTTTGGCCTTCGTCGCGCGCGAGGCCCGCTTCAGCTTTTCCACCTCATCGTCCGAGAGCTCGCGGAACTCGCCCGGCTCCACATCCAGAATCAGCGGACCATAGCCCACCCGCCGGATCTTCTCGACATGGTGCCCGATCTCCTCGAACATCTTGCGAATCTCGCGGTTGCGGCCCTCGATGAGAATCATCTCGTACCACGGGTTCTCCGCATCCCGGATCATCCTGATCCGCGCCGGAGCGGCCAGAACGCGCCCCTCGCGCTCCCCGAGGCGTCCCTTTTCGATCATCATCCCCGACCGAATCTGCTCCAGCGCCGACTCCGCCGGCTTGCCACTGACTTTGACCAGATAGGTCTTCTCCACCTTGGACGAGGCCCGCGTCAGAGTGTTCGCCAGCTCGCCGTCGTTGGTCAGCAGCTGCAGGCCCTCGCTGGCATAATCGAGCCGGCCCACCGGGAACACCCGCTCGCCGCCCCGCTTGCCCTTCTGGATAATCTGCATCACCGTGGGCCGGTTCTCGGGATCGCTCACTGTGGTGACGTAGCCCTTCGGCTTGTTCACCAGGTAATAGCGATGCCGCTCCCCGCCCTGCAACAGCCTACCGTCCACGCGGATATGGTCCCTGGCAGCATCCGCCTTGGTGCCCAGCTCGGTCACCGTCTGGCCATTTACCTGGACCCGCCCCTCGGCAATCAGCTCCTCGGCTTTGCGCCGCGAACATACACCGGCGGCGGCAATGATCTTTTGCAGCCGCTCCAGGTTTCCAGAGTCGGGATGCGCGCTCGTGGGCTGGCTCTCGGCCATCAATCTCTCTCTCCCGACTGCCCTGCGGCTGCTTCCGCCTCGGTCTCGACACCATCGGCCTCAACCCCGGGCACATCCGAGCCGTCGTGCGACTCACTCTCGTCGCTCACGCCCACCGCAGCCACAGCCGCCGCCCTGGCCTCGGCATCTTCTCCATCTTCTCCATCCTCGAGAATCTCGCCAGCCTCGACCGCGCCATCCAATTCAAACGGCAGCTCAGCCTTCGCGCTCTCGGGCTCCGCAGCCTCGTCGACATCGGCCAGCTCGCCTGCCATCTTCTCGAACTCCTCGATCGACGGCAGCTCATTCAGATCCTTCAACCCGAAGCGCAGCAGGAATTCCTTGGTGGTCTTGTAAAGAATCGGCCGTCCGATCACCTGCTTGCGTCCCGCGGTAGTAATCAGCTTGCGGCTCACCAGCGACCCCAGCACGCCGCCTGAATCCACACCGCGAATCTCGCTCACTTCAGGAGCCGTCACCGGCTGCTTGTACGCAATCACCGCCAGCGTCTCCAATGCCTGCAAAGACAGCTTCATCGGAGGCTTCAGGCTCTTCACGAACCCGCGCACCGCGTCGTGATACTCCGGCTTGGTCGCCACCCGGTAGCCGCCGGCGATCTCCCGGATCTCCATCCCCCGGTCGCTCTCCGCATACTCGGCAATCAGGGCATCGAGGATGCCCCGCAGCTCATCCCGAATCTCACGATCCCGCTGCCGGGCCGCGCGCTTCTCGTCGTCGGCCTGCGCGGCTGCCGGCTCAGCCGCAACCGGCTCGCCTGTCTCCTGCGCCGCGAGAGCATCACCGGGGATAGCTTCCGCCTCCGCAGCCGGCTCTGAAGGCGCAATTGTCTCTGAAGAATCCTCCAACGGTGCGAGCTCGCCTTCCAGCACCAGGGCGGGCGACTCCAGTTGGGCCTCCGCGGCCTCCTGTTTCGCGGCCGCCTCGGCGCTCAAACGGGCCTCTCTCGCCTCCAGAATTTCGCTTTGAAACAGCGCCGCGAGCTGCGCCGGCGTAACCGGCTCTTCAGCGGCATAGATAACAGCTTCGATCTTGGCTTTCAAACTCATGCGAGGGGAAAATGGCGCTCCGGAAATGAAAAAACGACGCTCCTCAGATACTACAGAAGCGCCGTTCATCCGTCAGGTAAAGCAAGAGTCCCCGGGTGCCCCAAGTCTCGCATCTGAGACCTGGGATACCACAAACACCGGGCGAAGCGACCAGAGGGAGCGAAGCAGCAACTACCCGCGCGCCAGCGCGTATGCCTGGACGGCCAGTCCCCTACATGAACTGCCGCATCCCCCAGAACAATGCCCCGGCCAGCAGCGCCGCCGCCGGCAGCGTGAAGACCCACGCCAGGGCGATGTTGCGGATGGTCGAAAACTGCAGGCCGCTGCCGTTTGCCAGCATGGTGCCGGCCACGCCCGAGGACAGCACGTGCGTAGTCGAGACCGGCATGTGGAACTGGTCGGCAGCGATGATGGTCACCGCCGCCACGATCTCCGCCGCAGCGCCCTGCGCGTAGGTCAGGTGCTCCTTGCCGATCTTTTCGCCCACCGTCACCACGATCCGCTTCCACCCCACCATGGTGCCCAGGCCCAGCGCCAGCGCCACCGCCACCTTCACCCAGGTGGGAATGAACTTGGTCGAGAGGTCGAGGTGCTTCTTGTAGTTGGCCAGCACCGCGTTCTCCGGCGACGTGAACTTCGGGTCGCCCGACTTGGCCATCAGCCGCAGCGCCTCGCTCTCGACGTACATGTCGTTGCGCACGTTCTGCTGCTGGCCTGCCGGAACCCCCGCCAGCGTCTTGTACGCCAGAACCTCATCCTTGATCTCGACCGCCATCTGCCGCGCCGCCAGCATGGTGTTCGGCGTAAAGTTCTTGGTCCGGATGTAATTCGTCAGATCGCTCCGCGCATCGCCCATCACCGCGTCCGGAGAGACATAGCCGGTGAGCACATGCGCCGCCTGCTCGGAGACCGCCGCGAAGTCCTGCACCTGGTTGTAGCCGATCGCGTGGTTCAGCGCGTATGCCGTCGGCACCGTGCCGATCAGGATCAGCATGATCAGCCCCATGCCCTTCTGCCCGTCGTTCGATCCATGCCCGAAGCTCACGCCCGTGCAGGTCAGAATCAGCAGGCCGCGAATCCAGAACGGCGGCGGCGCATCGCCTTTGGGCGACTCATACAGCTCCGGCTTGCGTTTACCAGCAGCTTCAACAGCAGCAGCAGCAGCGCCGCGCAGCCGAAGCCGACCAGCGGAGAAACCAGCAGCGCCTGGAAGACGCCGCACCGCCTGCGCCCAGTCCACGCCGCTGGTGCCCGTTCTTGCCGCTCATCAGCTGGTTCGCCAAGCCCACGCCGATGATCGAGCCGATCAGCGTGTGCGAGCTCGACGCCGGCAGCCCTAGCCACCAGGTGCTCAGGTTCCAGATAATCGCCGCAATCAGCAGCGCGAAGACCATCGCGAATCCCGCGCCCTTGCCCACCTGCAGAATCAGCTCCACCGGCAGCAGCGAGAGGATCGTGAACGCCACCGCGCCCGAAGAGGTAAGCACGCCGATCAGGTTCCACATGCCCGACCAGACCACGGCGATGTGCGGCTCCAGCGAATGCGTATAGATCACCGTTGCCACTGCATTTGCGGTGTCGTGGAAGCCGTTGACGAACTCGAAACCCAGCGCAATCAGCAGCGCCACGCCCAGCAGAACATAAGGCCACATCGAAGCCAGATGGCGTGCCCGCAAGATCGTTCGCCAGATGCGTCGCCGCGTATCCCACCCCACCGATCAGCACCAGCCCGAACAGGATCATTCCGATCGTGCCCGGAGATTTACTTCAACTTGTTGTGAACCGAAGCCGAACTGGCCAATTGATCCTGGGGAATTGCTACACTGCCTGTTTCATTCATAGAAATCGTGCTCCTGAATTTTGCCGCGTGGGATCAAATGCAGAGGGATTGTCCAGCAACCTATCAGGCGCGGTCGCCCCGGAGGATGAAAATGAAGTTGTAATGTATGAATATTCGATGAACCCGGGGTCAGCGCCGCCGAAGAAACTCGGGTGCTCCACATCTCGCCTTTGAGATGTGGGATCAGCGAAGCTGCCTCAACTCCAACCGAACCCCAGAACCACGGAATTGATTCAATGATGAGAGGGATAAGCTTTCGAAGAGGGCTTAAGTAGAAGCCCCGGACTTCAGTCCGGGGGGTGAGCTGCGAACCAAGGAGGGCTTTAGCCCCGGGCCCGTCGAAAAACTAAGACCAGTCGTCCCGAACCTGCGACAGCCGCTCGTTCAGCACTTCTTCGAACTGCTCATGCTTCTTCACGAAGATGTCGCTGAAGTTCCGGTCCTGCCGCAGCAGAATCGCCTGCAGGCGCACCAGCTCCAGCAGCGCCAGAAACATCGCAATCAGCGCCCGCTCCGACCGCGTATTCGCCAGCAGCTTGCTCAGCGCGATGGGCTTGTCTTCCATCACCAGCCGCCGCCGCATATAGTCGATCATCTGGCCCACGGTGACCGAATCCTCTTCCACATCCAGCACCGGACGGCTCTTCACCCGCTCCAGAATCTCGCGGAAGACGCGCACCAGATCGATGGTGTCGGCGGCAATCTCCTGCTCCGTCCCCTCGGCATTGCGAAACTCGCGGATGCCGGGATTGGTCCACGTCGCAGCCTCGATCTGCTGCTTCTGCATGCAGCATCTGCGCGGCGTTCTTGAAGCGCTCGTGCTCCAGCAGCCGCTCCACCAGCTCGCGCCGCGGATCGTCCGCCTCGCCCTCGCCGGTCTCCGCGGGCGAGCGCGGCAGCAGCATCCGGCTCTTGATCTGGATCAGCAACGCAGCCGTGTAGATGAACTCCCCCGCCGAATCGACGTCGGTCTGCTTCAGGCCCTCGACATAGCCCAGAAACTGCGCCGTAATCTTCGCAATGGGAATGTCGTAGATGTCGATGTCCTGCTTGCGGATCAGGTCCAGCAGCAGGTCGAGCGGCCCGTCGTAGACCTTGCCCACGGTGACAGAGAACGGAAAAACGTTCGCCTCTTCCTTCTTCAAATCCTGCGCGGATTTCTCGTACTGCGCCTTAGCGGGCGCAGCCTCGGGTGTTGCTTCGGGTTTGGTAGGTTCGGTCACTGCACGCCGCCATTCGCTGTCTGGAACAGGCCCATCGCGGCGCGCACTTCGCCCATGTCTGCTCCGCCCGCTTCGTCGCTCGCTCTCCGCCCGCGGCAAGGATCTTCGGTGACCAGTGAATTGTCCTGCTCATACTTGCGCCGCCGCTCCTGGATCGGCGCAAGATGCTCGACGATTGCGCTCGCTGCCCATCCCTTGCACTCGATGCAGCCAATCCCGGCCGTCGTGCAGCCGTCATAAACCTTGGCCAGCGTCTCCGCGGTCGAGAACACCTTGTGCAGATCGCCCACCGGACAAATGTCAGGATTGCCCGGATCGCTGCGCCGGATACGCGCCGGATCGGTCACCATCGTCTTCAGCTTCGCCCGAATCTCAGCCTCAGGATCGGAAAGCATAATGGTGTTGCCATAGCTCTTCGACATCTTCCGCCCATCGGTGCCGGGCAGCTTCGGCGAAGGTGTCAGCAGCACCTGCGGCTCAGGAAGAATCTCGTTTAAGATTTCGCCGCTGTGGCCAAAGCGATGTATTGTTGCCGGCCCCGCCTCCCACACAACGTCAACATTTGAGGGGAGCGCCTCTTTGTGATTTCCTCCAGGCAAAGAAGAAACCTTACCTTTTACCGATGGATCACCTGGATAAACCCAATTAAACCGCCGCGCCACCTCGCGAGTAAACTCCACATGCACCACCTGATCCTGCCCCACCGGCACGAAATGCGCCTGATAGAGCAGAATGTCCGAAGCCATCATCAGCGGATAGCCCAGGAATCCGTAGGTGCTCAGGTCTTTCTTGGTCAGGTTCTCCTGCTGCTCCTTATACGTCGGCACGCGCTCAAGCCAACCCAAGGGCGTAATCATGGCCAGTAATTGTGGCAATTCGAAATGCGCCTTCACCTGGCTCTGCACGAAGATGGTGCACGTCTCCGGATCGAGCCCGGCAGCCAGAAAATCGATCGCCACATCGAGCGTGTTCTGTTTGAGCTGCGAGGTGTCCGCGTAGTCGCTGGTCAGCGCGTGCAGGTCGGCGATAAAGAAATAGCACTCGTACTGATGCTGCAAACCCACCCAGTTATAGAGTGCGCCCATGTAGTTGCCGAGGTGGAGTTTGCCGGTCGGACGCATGCCGCTCAGCACGCGCTTCCGCATATCAGAAGAAGAGTTCGACACCCAGAATCCTTACCAGAAAAAGACTAGCTGTATTGTACGAAACCGCACGTTGCAGCCGTCGCGGCCTCCGCCAACCGGATCATAGCGGACCGGCTCTTAGCGGCCCGTTTTTGCGCTGCCCTTCAAATCGAAACCAGCAGCGCGTTCACGAAACCCAGCGCTGGGCGGACAAAGAACATAATCACCGGAGCCCCGAAAAACAGGATCAGGATCAGGCCGATCATGCCCAGCGAGTCGTAAACCCGCAGCGCGTTATACGGCAGCATGTGCCGGACGATATGCGAGCCATCCAGCGGCGGAAGCGGCAGCAGATTGAAGACCGCCAGCAGCAGATTGAGCTGCAGCCCGAGATAGAGAATGATGGCCATCGGGAAGATCACCGGGCTCGCCGCCATCACCGCCGGATCGATCATCCCGGTAGCCAGTTGATGGACGGCCAGCGCCCCGGCCGTGCTGACCTTCGCCAGAACGATCAGCCCGATCGTCGACGCCATCGCCCCCAGCAGGTTGCTCCCCGGCCCGGCCAGCGTGGTCAGGATGTCGTCACGCGTGATGTTCTTGAAATTCCGCGTGGTTACAGGCGTCGGCTTCGCCCATCCGATCAGGAACTGCCCGTAGCCGGGTAGAAAAAGCATCACCAGGGGAATCACGATCGTCCCCAGCAGGTCGATATGCTTCATCGGATTCAGGGTTACCCGCCCCAGCATCCGCGCCGTCGGATCACCCAACCGGGAGGCCATCCACGCATGCGATGCCTCGTGCAGGCTGAGCGAAAACACGAGAATCGCGAATTCGAAAATCTTAAGCAGAATTGCTTGCTGACTCATGAACAGATTCGATGGTAACAGGGCTCGCGCCCCAAGCGCAGGGCCGCGCCGTAGGAACAAGCGCATCTCTTAAAATCAAAAATGATCCGTCATCCTGAGCGCAGCGAAGGATCTCCGCAATGTCTTGCCGCAGGCAAAGCCGGACACCCCATCCTTTCGCGCAGCAGGCGAAAAGGGGAGGAGATCACAGAGCAGCAGGTACGCAAAATCCTCTGTGCTCTCCGTGTCCTCTGTGGTGAATCGTTTCTGACGTAAGCGCGTCAATCGCACTGCGCCCGCACCACCCGCTCCGGAGCCTTCACGTCCGTCCGGTCCTCGAACTGCTTCGCCTCGTCCTTGGTCTTGAGCTGCTTCGCCGGAACGCCGCCCACAATCGAGTGATCGTCCACGTCGCGCGTCGCCAGACTCATTGCGCCCAGCATCGCGTCGTCGCCCACGCGCACGCCGGCCATCACCGCGGAGTGGTAAGTCAGCCGCGCACCGGGACCAATCTCCGTCCTGCGGTTCTCCACCACGCTCGAATCCACAGGATCGTGCGCATGCGAATACACCGCTGCATAATCCGAGATCGATGTGCCCTTCTTAATCACAATCTCGCCGCGATCGTCCAGCATCACGTATTTGTGGATCACGCAGTCGTCTTCGATAGTCAGGTTGTAGCCGTAGCTGAACTCGACGCCGTGAAAGATCTTCACGTTGTTCCCGATGCTCTTGAAGATGTGCTTGCCCAGCATCGCGCGGAAGCGAAAACCCAGCCAATGGTTAAAGGCAACCGGCGAGTGGTCAAACATATACCAGAACCAGATCAGCGGCTTGAGGCACGCGTACCTGGGCGCGTCGATGTCGCCGTAGTATTCCGGCTCCAGCGTCACGTTGGCGGGGTCCAGCGACAGCTCCAGCACATTGAACGGCAGCTCGCTGGTCAGCGTGAAGTTGAGCTTTCCGCCGTGCGGCCGTCCCAGCAGCAGCTGGTGCAGGTTGTCGCGCACCAGCTCCTGACGCAGCGCCGGCTTCTTGTGCTTGGTGAACGACTCGTCCAGATATTCGATCCAGCGGAGAAAGACTTCTTTCGCTTCCCGCGAAGGCTCGAGATCGCGATATTCATAACGGGGCATGGCAATCCTTACGAAACTTTCGGCTCTCTTGCGGCGTTCGTTACTTGCCTGATCAGATTCGTCATCCGAGTAAATTGCAGTCGAAAGACCTGCGGTTTCTGTCTATCGGCAACGGTCCGTCAGGCAAACAGCAGCTTACGCTGTATAAGCTCTGATGCCTATCGACGTTCAAAGTCGCACCGGAGACTCGTCACACCCCAGCCCCAAACTCCCGCAGCCGTTCCACCGTCAATCGAACCGCGCCGGAATCGATCGCCACAGCGCCCCGCGCAATACCGTCCGCAAAGTCCGCAGCCACGCCCGCCGCCACGAGGGCCGCAGCCGCATTCAGAAGCACGATATCCCGCCGCGGACCAGCCTCACCCGCAAAGATTCGCTCCAAAATAGCGGCGTTCTCAACCGTCGTCTCGCACCCGGCCAGCTCCACCAGCGAAGCCCGGGCCAGCCCAACATCCTCCGGTGCGAGGCGAAACAACCGAACGGTGCTTGACGATGCTGGGCTTGACGATGCTGGGCTCGACGATGCTGGGCTCGACGATCCCTGCTCGCCAGTCTCTAATCCGGGTTGTCTATTCCCTGCACCCTGTCCCCTACTCCCTGCAGTCTTCACTTCCGCCACGCTCGTCTCACCCGAGACCGTAATCTCATCCAGGCCGTCGCTCCCATGGGCAACAAACGCATGCCGCACGCCCAGCCGCGCCATCGCCTCCGCCACGACGGGCAGCTTTTCTCCCGAGTAAACCCCCATCACCTGCGCCTGCGCCCCAGCCGGATTCGTCAGCGGCCCCGCCAGGTTGAAGATCGTCCGAAAGCCCAACGCCCGCCGGATCGGCATCACCCGCTTCATCGCCGGATGCAGCGCCGGCGCCAGCAGAAACATGAACCCGGTCGCCCGCAGGCAAGCTACCGCCTGCTCCGGAGACAGCGTCACCGGCACGCCCAGCGCCTCCAGCACATCCGCCGAGCCGCACTTCGAGGTCACCGCGCGATTGCCGTGCTTGGCCACCTTCGCACCCGCCGCCACAGCCACGAGAGCCGCACCGGTCGAGATGTTGAAGGTGCCCAGCCCATCGCCGCCCGTCCCGCAGGTGTCCACGAGCGCCGCCCGCTCCGCGTCGGAAAGCGGCAGGGGAGTCGCGAGCTCCCGCATGGCCTCGACAAATCCCGTCAGTTCCTCGGCCGTCTCGCCGCGCGTCGCCAGGGCCGTCAGGAGCGAGGCAATCTCCAGATCGCCGTCGCCGGGCTCGCTCGCCAGCACATCCGCCAGCAGGCAGCGCGCAGCCTCGCGGCTCAGGGTCGCCCCCTGCTCCACTACCAGTTTCAATGTCTGCTTAAAGCTGCTCACGGAAGATCAGTTTACCGCCCCGCGTCATCGGCGCCGAGCAGCGGCTTGCGCGCCACGACAATCCTCAGTGGAGGAAACGTGTAGAGCGGATTACCCCACAGTCTCTCGACCGACAGTCCCGCCAGCCGAAGCTGCCCGGCATACTCCCCGGTCTTTTTGTAATCAGACAGGAGAGCGACGCCGCCCGGCTTCAGCACCCGCGCAATCTGCTGCACCGCCTGCCTGCGCGTCGGCCCATCGTAAATATTGTGCAAACAAAGATTCGACACAATCACATCAAAACTGCCGTCGGCAAAAGGCATCTCCTGCGCCGGAGCACTGACCAGCGTGCAGCGATCGCCCACTCCCTCGAGCTCCAGGTTGCGCCTCGTCGCGGCCTCGGAGTTCCCGCCCATATCCACGTTTGACCAGATGTCGATCCCGGTCGCGTCGCCGCCGCCATCCATCGCGGCCAACCGGCGCGCAGCCCCGGCCAGCAGCAGGCCGCGCCCACACCCCACGTCCAGAACCCGCTCTCCGCCGCGCCAGGAGTGAAGAGCGAGGATGCGGTCGCGGTGATAAAACTTCCCCACCTTCACGTAAAGGAGAAAGAGCACGCCCTCGGCGACAAGGAATATCCCTGTGGTCAGGAACATCGGCCGCGGCACAAAATCCGCCTGACCGACATGAATGTGCCGAGGCAGAAAGCTGCCCAGCAACAGGCACAGCACGCCAAACAAAAACAGGTTGCGCAGCACGTTTGGCGCATCCACTCCGTAATCGGTGTTTGGTGCGCGCAGTCTTCCGGTGGCCATTGAGGATCTCTCCTTGTTGATGCCACCAAGTTAGCGGACTCGTTGTCCGCGAGCCAGTGAGGATCATCACGATACGGCGATGACAACTGTCACACCATCAGCTCTGTCCACGCTCCTTACGCCCTGGCAGTGAAACGATCCGCGGCGGCCCTCGTCCACCAGGCCCTCCGGCCCGCCTGACAACCACCCGTCCCGTCCGCTACACTGAAGAGTCTTCTGCTTTGCAAATCATCAACCACGGCCCGGCCGTGCGCGAGTGAGCCTGCGGCTGGTCTTCGAATCGCCGTTCAATCCATGTCTTCTGAGAGTTCAATCGAAATACAACTATGAAAATTCACGAGTATCAGGCAAAGGACATCCTCGCGAAATACGGCGTCGCCGTGCCGCGCGGTGAGGTAGCCAATACGCTCGACGAAGCGTTGGATGTGGCTAAGAAGCTGTTCGCCAATGGCGCGAACGGTGTGGTCGTCAAAGCGCAGATCCACGCCGGAGGCCGCGGCAAGGGCGGCGGCGTCAAGGTCGCGAAAAATATCGCCGATGCCGAGCACTACGCCAAGCAGATCCTCGGCATGCAGCTCGTCACCCATCAGACCGGTCCGCAGGGCCAGAAGGTCCAGCGTCTGCTCATCGAGGAGACCGCCGCCATCGACCGCGAGCTCTACCTCGGCATCGTCCTCGATCGCGCCGCGGCCAAGCTGGTCTTCATGGCCTCCCAGGCTGGCGGCATGGAGATCGAAGAGGTAGCCGCCAAGGACCCCGACGCCATCCACAAGGCGTACATCGATCCCGCCGTCGGTTTCCAGCCCTACCAGGCCCGCCAGCTCGCCTTCGCGCTCGGCCTCAAGCCCACGCAGATCAACGAAGCCGTCAAGTTCATGATCGGCATCTACAAGGTCTACATCGAGACCGATGCCTCGCTGCTCGAAATCAATCCCTTCATCACCACCAAGGACGACAAGCTCTTCGCCCTCGACTGCAAGATCAACTTCGACGACAACGCCATCTTCCGGCATAGAGAATTAAAAGAACTACGGGATGTAGCCGAAGAAGACCCGCTCGAAGTCGAAGCCTCGAAGTACGCCCTCAACTACATCAAGCTCGACGGCAACATCGCCTGCATGGTCAACGGAGCCGGCCTGGCGATGGCCACCATGGACATCATCCAGTACGCCGGCGGCTCACCCGCCAACTTCCTCGACGTAGGCGGCGGTGCGAACCAGCAGCAGATCGAGCACGCCTTCGAAATCCTGCTGTCCGACAAGGGAGTTCAGGCCGTCTTCATCAACATCTTCGGCGGCATCCTGCGCGTCGACACTCTCGCCCAGGGCGTAGTCGGAGCCGCACAGAAGACCAAGGTCAGCGTGCCGGTCGTCCTGCGGCTCGAAGGCACGAATGTAGAAGAAGGCCGCAAGATTCTCAAAGACTCCGGCCTCAACTTCATCATCGGCGACACCATGCAGGACGCCGCCCAGAAAGTAGTCACTGCGGCGAAGGGAGCTAGAAGCTAATGGCTGTTTTAGTAGATAAAAATACGCGCCTCATCGTCCAGGGCATCACGGGCAAAGAAGGAACGTTCCACGCCAAGGGCTGCGCCGAGTACGGCACCAAGGTCGTCGGCGGAGTCACTCCCGGTAAAGGCGGAACCACGCACGAAGGCTGGCCGGTATTCGACACCGTCGAAGAAGCCGTAGAGAAGACCGGAGCCAACGCTACCGTCATCTTCGTTCCACCGCCCTTCGCGGCCGACGCCATCCTCGAAGCCAATGAAGCTAAGCTGCCGCTCATCATCTGCATCACCGAGGGCATCCCGGTCAACGACATGGTGAAGGTCTGGAGCGTGCTCAAGCACTCCAGCTCACGCCTCATCGGACCCAACTGCCCCGGCGTCATCTCGCCCGGCAAGGCCAAGATCGGCATCATGCCCGGCCGCATCCACAAGGAAGGTTCCGTAGGCATCGTCTCCCGCTCCGGAACCCTCACCTACGAGGCCGTCTACCAGCTCACCCAGCGCGGCATCGGACAGAGCACGGCGATCGGCATCGGCGGCGACCCCATCATCGGGACCACGCACATCGACGCGCTCAAGCTGCTCAACGAAGACCCCGAAACCGAAGCCATCATCCTCATCGGCGAAATCGGAGGCACCGCGGAAGAAGCCGCAGCCGAATACGTGAAGAAGCACGTGAAGAAGCCGGTGGTAGGCTTCATCGCCGGACAGACCGCGCCTCCGGGCCGCCGCATGGGCCACGCCGGAGCCATCATCTCCGGAGGCCAGGGCACCGCAGCCGAGAAAATGAAGGCACTGACCGCCGCCGGCATCCACGTAGTAGAAAGCCCTGCCGCAATTGGCGAAACCATGGCCCGAGCAATCGGCAAAGCTTAACCCCATCGCCTGCAAAATGAGGACGGGCGGCGCAATTGTGCGCCGCCCGTTCTCGTTTACAGGATTAGCGGAGCGGTGAATCCATGTCTTGATGTACATCATGTACAATTTGGGACGTACGTTAAGGAATAGCCATGGAAGTCTCCATCACCCAATTCCGCCAGGACATTTTCGATCTCGTCACCAAGGCCCTGGACGGCAGCGAAGTCTGGGTCACCTACAAAGGCCGCAGATTCCGCATCGCGCCCGAGAACCGGCCTGCCAGCCGCCTCGCCCGGATCACGCCGCTCGACATCGTCAATCCGCATTCCCGGGATCTCGACGACCCCTCCCTGCGGGAGGCGATGACGCGCGCCTGGGAGCAAGATTGGTCCGACTTGTGATCGCCTATCTCGACACGAATGTCGTCGTGTGGCTGGCGCAGGGCGATCTCGCGCGCATTCCTCCCAAAGCACAGAATCTGCTCGATCAGGCTGATCTGCTTGTCTCTCCCATGGTGCTGATCGAGCTTGAATATCTCTACGAGGTCAACCGAATCCGGCTGTCTTCGCGGACCGTTTTGCTTAAGGTCGGGCATGAAACAGGCGTTCGTGTCTGCGATCTCCCCTTCTCGCGTGTTGCCGATGTGGTCGTCGATGAAAAATGGACCCGAGACCTCTTCGACCGGACGATTGTTGCCCAGGCAAAGGCAAACGGCCTCGCGCTTCTCGTTTCCGCCGACGAGGGGATCCGAAAGCACTATCCAAGAGCGGTCTGGTAGCGCCTTCCGTTGGCTTTCTGCAATACACTGGACTGAAAGCACTCACTGAATAAGGAGAACTACCCGTTGTCCCAACGCACCTTCAGCATCATTAAGCCAGACGCGGTCCGCAAGGGCTACACCGCCGCCATCCTCGCCGAGATCGAGAAGGCCGGCTTCAAAATCATCGCCATCAAGAAGCTGTCCATCTCGAAGACCCAGGCCGAAGGCTTCTACCACGTCCACAGCGCGCGCCCCTTCTTCGCCTCGCTGACAGACTTTATGTCCTCTGGGCCGATCTTCCCCATGGTCCTCGAGAAAGACAACGCCATCGCCGACCTGCGCAAGCTGATGGGCGCCACCAACCCGGCCAACGCCGAGGAAGGCACCATCCGCAAGAAATTCGCCGGCTCGATCGAAGAGAACGCCATCCACGGCTCCGACGCCGAGGACACCGCCCAGTTCGAAATCGGCTACTTCTTCGCCGGCTACGAGCTGGCTTAAATAGTTTTCAGAGCACAGGGCTCGGATATCAGTTTTCAACTGTGCTCTGAGCCCTGACGACTGAGCGCCGCGGTTCAGAAGTGGTGCGAGATCCCCACCACCACGGTGTAATCGGCGAAGAACGCATCTCCGTTCTTTGTATTGTTCTCGATCTCCGGAACGCTGGGCTCCCGGTTGCGCGCCAGCGCCCACGGCCCATTCACTGACAGCGTATCCCGCTTGTAGTTGAGCATCAGTCCCGGGTCGAGCGAGACGATATACCCCGGCCGCCGGAACCCGTCATTGCCGCCGATCAGGTCATGCGCCGGAACTCCCTCGTCGCGCACTCCCAGGCTCATCGCCAGTCCGCGAACTTTGGGAATGCCCTGCGACAATCCCACGCGCCACAAATACTGATCGGGAATCGACATCACGCCCTGCCCCGGCTGCGAGCGAAATGTGGGCACGCCGTTCGTGTCCATCGGATTCACCAGGTACTGCCCCTGCAGATACCCGAAAGATCCACGCCACAAACGCTTATACGCCTGTGTCGCCGCCACGAATCCCCAGCCGCCATCTCCGGGCTGCATCGATTGATCTGCCGTTGCCTTGATGATCTGGCCTTTATAAAGAGCCGATCCGGTCGCATCGTCGATTCCTGTCGGCGCCTTCAATGACAGGCTCACCGCAATGTTGCCGCCATTCTCGGTAGGAGGCCGGAAGAGCCACGCCTGCGCTCCCACCGTCAGGTCACCTACGCCGCTCACCTGATACACGCCGCTCGGCGGATAAATCTGGTTGCGCGTTCCGTTGAAGACCGGCGCGTCTGCAATCAGGCTCCATCGCGGCGATACACGGTACTCTATGCCGACATCGAAAATGTTCTGGTGATTTCGCACCGCGGTCGGCCGCGCAATTTCCTCCGTGCCGATGAAATATTTGTTTGAGTTGAAGACACGGTATCCGATATTGACGGTCAGGTTATGGATCGACAATCCGCCACGCGCTCCGTCGTCCGCATCGGAAACCAGCTCGTTCATCGTTCTCTGGTAGGAATGCGCCGCCACGCAGCCCTGCCCATAGGCACGAGCTGTCATCGGGCCTGCTGCACACACCAGCAGCAGTGCTGCTATTTTTCTGTTTTTCACGTTGCCTCTTTCTAGACTGGCCTCAGTCCGAATACACGACTGCGGCCCAACTTTATCCGGCAACGGATGTTTCGTCTTGATCGATTCGATGGAGAAACGTCTCCACCCGAAAGTGGAGAATCGAATCCATCTCAAAGAGAAAAAAGGAAGGATGGTGCGCCCGAGAAGATTCGAACTTCTGGCCTACAGCTTCGGAGGCTGCCGCTCTATCCAGCTGAGCTACGGGCGCATGCCCTTAGGATACTACGGCCGCGATAGCCGTACCATCCTGGATCCCACAACGAGTCTAGGGCCAGTGTTGTCGGCGCGAAGCGCGTGTGCCCGGACGGCCAGTCCTTTGACAGACGCCGGTCATCCGCGCTCTGATGGACAGGCACCATTCAACACGCCAGGAGCCCCGCCCCAATGATCCGCAATGCGACCCGAAAGCTGTTTGCCTGTAAAGCCTCTCTTCTTGTCCTAGCCATCTTCGTTTTCGCGCTCACGCAGGCGCATGCCCAATGCAATCCTCATGCGGCCAATCCGCCCAGCCCGCCGGCGCAGGCCGCGGTCACCCTCGGCGGCCAGTCCGTCACCATTGATTACTGCGCTCCGTCCATGCGCGGCCGCAAGATCTTCGGCGGTCTCGTTCCCTACGATCACTGGTGGCGCACCGGAGCCAACACCTCCACCACCCTCAAGACCGAGACTGACCTGCGCATCGGCACTCTGAAAGTGCCCGCCGGAACCTACTCCATCTACTCCCTACCCTCCGCCGGCGCCTGGAAGCTCATCGTCAACAAGCAGACCGGCCAGTGGGGCACGGTTTATAAACCGGAAATGGATCTGGGGCGCGTAGAAATGCGCAAGGGTGAGGCACCCGGCTCACCGGTCGAGACCTTCAAGATCACCTTTGAAAACACCGCGGGAAACAAGACCCAGCTTCACCTGATATGGGACAAAACGAATGTGTACGTCCCCGTGGAAGCGATCAAGTAATCATTCATGAGCACAGGGCTGCGTCGCGAAGGCGGCGCAGCTTTTTATTTTCCAGCGGCTGCGGCATCGCGCTGCCGCTCCAGTTCCTGCATCACCGACTGGATCAACTCCTTCGCGCCGTTGATCTCCCCGAGTACCGTCTCCAGGTCCAGCGCCGGCTTTGAAGGGTTGCGCGACGAAGCGCAGTAAACTCCATGCTGCCCAATCAGGATCAGCGCATCGGTGAGCATATCCAGCGTAACCGCCAGCCGCCCCCGCGCCGGTCCCATCATGAACTCATACTTCTCAAGCTCCTCGTGGCGATGATCCAGTGATGACAAGGGCTCTACCACTCCTTCGCCGCGGTATCCACTTCAACCGGAGTCGAAGCTGCAGGCGCCTTCCAGCGCAGCACCGGCTTGCGCGCCGCCGTCGTCTCATCCAGCCGCGAGATGCGCGTCGCGTGCGGAGCCGACGTCACCACCTGCGGATTCTCGTCCACCTCGCGCGCAATCTGCCGCATCGCATCCACGAAGAGATCCAGCTCTTCGCGCGACTCGCTCTCCGTAGGCTCGATCATCAGCGCACCTGGCACAATCAGCGGAAACGAAGTCGTGTAGGGATGGAAGCCGTAATCGATCAGCCGCTTCGCGATGTCTCCCGTCTTCACGCCATTCTTCGTCTGCCGCTTGTCGCTGAACACCACCTCGTGCATCGAAGGAGTGTCATAGGGCAGCTCATACACGTCCTGCAGCTTCGCACGGATATAGTTCGCGTTCAGCACCGCATCTTCCGTCGTCTGCCGCAATCCGTCCGGACCATTCGCAAGGATGTAAGCCAGCGCCCGCACGAACATGCCAAAGTTCCCATAGAGCATGCGCACCCGACCCACCGACTCCGGACGATCGTAGTTCCAGTGCAGCAGCCCGTCTGATCCTGTGGCGAGGACGGGACTGGGCAGAAACGGCTCCAGTATCTTCTTGCAAGCCACCGGACCCGATCCCGGACCACCCCCGCCATGCGGCGTCGAGAAAGTCTTGTGCAGGTTCAGGTGCATCACGTCCACGCCGAAATCGCCGGGCCGCGTCTTGCCTACCAGCGCATTCATATTCGCGCCATCCATGTACAGCAGCGCGCCTTTGTCGTGCAGCACGTCGGCGATCTTGTGAATCTCGCCCTCGAAGACGCCAATCGTCGAAGGATTGGTCAGCATCAGCGCCGCCGTGTCTTCATTCACCATCTGCGCCAGCGCCGACACATCCACGCCGCCCTGCGCATTCGACTTCAGGTTGATCACCTGGTATCCGCAGCTCGCTGCCGTCGCCGGATTCGTCCCGTGCGCCGAGTCGGGAATGATGACGTTCCTGCGCGCGTTGCCCTTCGACTGGTGATAGGCGCGAGTCAGCAGGATACCGGTGAACTCGCCATGCGCGCCGGCTGCGGGCTGCAGCGTGATCGCCTCCATGCCGGTGATTTCGATGAGACATTCCTGCAGCAGCTTGACGACACCGAGCGCGCCCTGCGACAGCAACTCCGGCTGATAAGGATGCGCCTCGGCGATCCCCTCCAGCCGCGACACGAACTCATTCACGCGCGGGTTGTACTTCATGGTGCAGCTGCCCAGCGGATACATCCCCAGGTCGATCGCGTAGTTCCACGTCGAAAGCCGCGTGAAGTGGCGGATAATCTCGATCTCGCTCAACTCCGGCAGCGCGCCCACATCCTCGCGCACCGCACCGTCCAGCAGCACCGAGGCATCGACCTCGGGCACATCCAGAGGAGCCAGCTTGTAGCCCTTCTTGCCCGGAGAGGACTTCTCAAAGCTCAAGCCCTCATTCTGCGTAAGGTGAGCGGTGACCTTACGAGTTACACCCACAAATGCATCCGTAGTAGCCATCTCTTATCCTTCAATTCCAAAACTCACCGCGAAGACGCAAAGAACGCTAAGCCGATCTTGCGAATTCTTTGCGAACTTCGCGTCTTGGCGGTGAACAATCGCTTATCGCACCCCAGTTGCCACTGCGGCATCCACCATCACAGCAGCCGCTGCATCCATCTGAACCCGCGTCATCAACTCCGTGGCGCACCACAAAGTCGCGTTCCCCAGCTCCGGATACCACTTCTTGAGCGGCAGGCCGCCGATGATCTTCTTCTCAAGCAGCCGCGCATGCAGCGCCTCCGGAGCTTCCTCCGTCTGCAGCACAAACTCGTGGAAGCGCGGAGTCTTCGCAAACAACAGCTTCCCCTGCGCAGCAAAAGTGTCGGCCGCATACTTCGCTTTCGCCAGGTTCTGCAAAGCCAGTTCGCGCATCCCCTCCTTGCCGTAAACAGTAAGGAAGATGGTCGTCATCAGCGCGACCAGAGCCTGATTGGTGCAGATATTCGAAGTCGCCTTCTCGCGCCGGATATGCTGCTCGCGCGTTGACAGCGTCAGCACAAATCCGCGCCGTCCTTCGGTGTCCTTTGTCTCGCCCACCAGCCGTCCCGGCATCTGGCGCAGATACTTCTCCTTCGCCGCCAGCACGCCGCAGTAGGGGCCGCCGTAGCTCAGCGCCACGCCATATGACTGCGCCTCCATCGACACGATGTCCGCCTCCACCGGAGGCCGCACGATGCCCAGCGACACCGCTTCGGCAATCGAGACGATCAACAGCGCGCCCTTCTTGTGCGCAATCTCCGCGATCGCGGGAATATCCTCGACCACGCCAAAGAAGTTAGGCGACTGCACCAGCACGCAAGCCGTCTGATCCGTCACCGCCCGCTCCAGCGCGGCCAAATCCACACGCCCCGCGCCTGCCTGGCCATCGGCGATATACTCAACCTCGCGTGCGTCATGTCCCTGGTGCTGCGCGTAGGTGTGCATCACCTCGCGATACTCCGGATGCACCGTCCGCGCCACCAGCACACCGTCGCGGCCTGTGATGCGCACCGCCATCATCACTGCTTCGGCCGCGCCAGTCGATCCGTCATACATCGACGCGTTGGCGATATCCATCCCCGTCAGCTCGCAGATCATGGTCTGGAACTCGAAGATCGCCTGCAGCGTGCCCTGCGTGATCTCTGCCTGATATGGGGTATAGGACGTTAAGAACTCGCCGCGCTGGACGAGCGAATCGATCACTACCGGGCGATAGTGCCGGTAAGCACCCGCGCCCAGAAAGCTGGTATAGCCGTTGGCGTTCAGCGCTGCCGCGGCCTTGAAGTGCTCCACGATCTCCGACTCGCCCATCTGGCGCGGCACGTTCAGGTCGCGCGTGAGCCGATACTCTTCAGGCACGGTTACAAATAGATCGTCAATGGACGAAGCGCCGATATCGCGCAGCATCGCCGCACGCTCGGCATCGGACTTAGGCAAATAACGCATCTAGCATCCTCCAGAGCAGCAGCCGACAACCTCAGCGGCTTCCGTGCTCTCTGTGGTGAATCCGTACAGTCGGAATCCGCCGATCCAATGAGGCGCCAAAGGCGCGGACGCCTGGACGGCCAGTCCTCACTTGCCGGTCTCTTCGGCAATGAACGTCTCGTAGTCCGCGGCCGACAGCAGCGCCGCAAGCTCGCCGCATCGCTCAATTCCACCTTGATAATCCACGAGCCATGCGCGTCCGTATTGATCTTCTCCGGAGACGAAGCCAGCTCCTCGTTCACTTCTGTAACTGTGCCGGTTACAGGTGAATAGAGATCGGAGACCGCCTTCACCGACTCGACACTGCCGAACACCGCACCCTTCTCCACCTTCGCGCCGACCTTGGGAGCCTCGACAAACACGATGTCGCCCAGCGAATTCTGTGCGTAGTCGGTAATCCCCACCGTGCCCACGCTGCCGGCGACTTCGATCCACTCATGTTCCTTGGTGTACTTGTATTTCTCCGGATAAGCCATCGAACAATCTCTCCTCTTTCCAATCCCGACTCAACAACAAAATCCCGAACGCCCAGCGCATTTCCTGACCAAAAACGACGTCATTCTGAGCGAAGCGAAGAACCCCAGTAATTTAGACTTAAGGAACCTGATCCAGGTTCCAGGTAAGATCTCAGGCTCTCTGCGTTCTCTTTGATGAGATCATGAAGCCGTCTTCTTAGGCCGCCGATAGAACGGAGTAGGCACAATCATCGCCTTCACCGGGTTCCCTCGCACCTCGACCGCAACCTCGCCGCCCACGACGGCCAGCTCCGCAGGCACATACGCCAGCGCAATGTTCTTCTTCAGAAACGGAGCAGGCGACCCGCTCGTGACCTCGCCGATCTTCTTGCCGGAAGCATCGAGCACCGCGTAGCCATCACGGGCGATTCCCCGCTCGACAACCTCAAGCCCCACCAGCTTCCGTGCCGGACCGCCCGCGGCCCTGACCTTTTCCAGCGCTTCCGATCCGAGGAACGGCCCTTTTTCCAGCTTCAGGAAACGATCCAGGTGCGCCTCGAAGACATTGATGGTCTCGGAAATCTCATGCCCATACAGCGCCATCGCCGACTCCAGCCGCAGCGTGTTTCGCGCGCCCAGCCCGCATGGCAGGATGCCGAATTCCCGGCCTGCCTCCAGCACCTCGTTCCACACCCGCTCGCTGGTCGGCGTATCCGACGGCACATAAATCTCGAAGCCGTCTTCGCCGGTGTAGCCGGTGCGTGCAATCAGGGTGTTCGCCAGGCCGCATACCGTGCCCCAGGTAAACCAGTAGCCCTTGATCGCGCTCAGGTCCACGCTCGTCAGCTTGGCCAGGGTCTGTGCGGCCAGCGGCCCCTGGATCGCCAGCTGCGTGTAGTAGTCGCTGTAATCGCTCACGTGGCAGTGGAAGCGCTGGGCGTTCGTTTTAATCCACTGAAAGTCCTTCTCCCGCGTGCCGGCGTTGATCACGATCAGGTAGTCGTTGTCGCTCAGCTTGTGGACGATCACGTCGTCCACAAACGTGCCCTCCGGATACAGCATTGCCGAATAATGCGCCTGCCCCACCTGCAGCTTCGAGGCGTCGTTCATCGAGATATGCTGCACCGCCTCCAGCGACTCCGGTCCGCGTAGCTGGATATCGCCCATGTGGCTGACATCAAAGACACCTACGCCCGTCCGGACGACCATGTGCTCGGCAATCAGGCCAGAATACTCGACCGGCATGTCCCAGCCGCCAAAATCCACCATCTTCGCGCCCATCTGGCGATGCATGGCGTTCAAAGCAGTTTTTCGGAGCGCAAGTGCAGCGGTACTGGCCACGGTGGGGGGTCCTTCCAGTGGGAGATCTAGAACTTTTTACGGTAGCACGTCGCGGGACCGAATTGGGAATCAGCGGCGGGCATAAATAATCCCCAGCTATCAGCGGTCAGTTTTCAGCGATCCAACTGAAAACTGGGAACTGTTCACTGGGGACTGACCACTAAGATCTGCGAGCAGAACCGCTACTTCTTCAATCCCCGATGCCAGCGGTAAACGATGCCCACGGAGAGCGCAAACTGCTCCTTCAGACCGCCCTTGCCCTCGGAATTCTTGAAGTCCACCAGGGTCGCGTCCGGGGAAATCCGGAACACCCAGCGCGGCGAACGGTTCAGGTCGATCGACCCGCCGATGGCGCTGCCGAAGGTCATCTGATTCTTGAACAGCCCCACCAGCTCAGGATCGATCGAATTGCCCGACTGGTCCTGGATCGCCGAGCTGAACGTGCCATAGGCGCCGCCGAAGAGCGCGTGGAAGGTCATCGAGACGTGCTCGTTGCTCGGCCCGCGGTATTCCGGTCCGCCCAGGAACATGTATTCGCTCACGAACGGCCCCTTGATGCCGTAGGGATTCGGCAGCACTCCGCTGGTTCCGTAATAGCCCCGGCCATTGGCGGCCAGCGCCCAGCGCTTCCGGAAAAACCTCGCGGCCTGCACGTCGAACCCGCCCAGGTTCGAGCCCTGAACCAGGTCCGGTCCCGCATTGAAGTGCGAGTAGGCCACGCCCCCGTAGAATTCCCACTTGTAATCGTAGTGCACGCCCGCCAGCGTATCGCTTGGCGCCACTACCGGCTGCTGGTATTGCGCTTGCGCCTGCTTCTGGAAACAAGGCAGTAGAACCACCGCAACCGCCAGCATGGAAACAATCTTCGACACGTCTTTCAACAGGCAAGACCTCCAAAAACAACTCCGCGATTCGTTCGCGCCGGATAGACGAAAGGCAATCGCCGCCATCGTCTGCAATATCTCAAGATACATGCCCGGCGTACCATCTGTCCTGTTTCCCCGCGTCGCGGCTCAGGGCCTGAATCGGCGCGGCCTGAATCCACTTTGCGCGCCGGCTCGTTCTGAATGCAGTGCCACGCAAACCGTTTGCGCGCCCAGTGCACGGCACACCGCGCTGTGCGACAATAAGCTCAGCGAAATTACCATCGCAGTCCGGCAGGGTCGAGACCTGTTGGATATTCGGGAGACACCACCATGCTCGATAACCTGTTTACACCCACTCACCTGATCATCATTCTGGTCATCGCCCTCTTGATCTTCGGACCGCGCAAGCTTCCTGAGCTCGGCAAGGGCCTGGGCGAGGGACTCAAGGGCTTCAAGGACGGCATCAAGGGCACCCCTGACGCCGCCAAGCAGGACAACGTCGCCAAGACCGAAGTCACCCCGCAGACCAAGTAGTCTCCGGAGCCGTTGCGCGCGGGAACCCTGAGCCGAAGCCTCGGGTTCCCCGCAACCTCCCTCTTCTTTCCGCCTCTACCCTCAGCAACCAAACAGGGCCTCAGCCCTGGGTTTCTTTCCACTCCTGCAGATCCGCCGCTTTACCCGACCATCGGCCCCGAGACAATGGCCATCATGCAAAGCCCGGTCTTGGTCATCGGATGAACGGCGCCGGACGGAACATTGGCCGGTCCCAGCGGAGTTTCCAGCATCAGGTCCAGTCCCAGCAACTTGGCGACGGCATCCACTGCTCGCCGTTCATGCTGCCTGGTGGGGATGTAAGGCGACTCCGAGGTGAGATAGAGATCGACAACCCCGCCCTCGGTCGCTATGAGGTTGACTGGAAAGCATGCTCCGTGAAACTTCGAGGTGGGCAGAACCTGCTTGTAAATCAGGATCTGCTCGATGGCCGCTGAAGCGGGGATAATGCCCGCGTCATTTCCGCTGAAGCAGGATGCCGCGCCCGGCACCAGCAGGTCGCACTGCCAGTCGTTGGGAGGCTTAGGCAGCGCAAAGGCCACCTCCCAGCCTCCTGCGATGGGGCGGTTGCCCGGCGTCCAGGGCGTATTCGCGCCGATCTTCTGGTGGAGCTGCCCCAGCGTCATCGCCTCGGGCGCGGGAGTCGCGCTGTAAACCGGGTCGATGCAGTGCCAGTAGTTTTCCAGCATGTACGTGCCGCCGGTGTTGATGGTGGCCGCGTGCGTGTGTCCGCAGGCCGGAATATACACCTCGATGCCCGAAAGCTTCGCCGCCGGATCGGAGGTGTTTCCTTCCGTCTTCACCGAGAAGACGAAAGCTCCCTGGAAATGAATGTGGAGATCGAACGGGATTGCGGCTGGGGAAGCCGGTGCTGCGGCCTGGCTAGTCTCATTCATCATGCAACAGCTCCTTGAGATCGGGTTTGCCCATCCCTATGACGTAATACGGAGCCCAATAGTACGGATGCCGGTACTCGGCGGTAGCGCCCATCGCGCTCTCCGCCCCTAGGAGTGCCTGGGGGACCGTCAATCCGCGCGCCAGCCCGGAGTAGAAATCTTTCATCAGTGGGACGGAGGCGGCGGAGTCGACGTCCCAATGCGTGGCGACGATCTGCTGCGCGCCCTCGGCGGTGAGCGTCTGGACGATATCCTGTATATCGTCGGAATCGCGCTCTTCCCTTTTTCCGGTCGAGCAGGCCGAGAGCACCACCAGGCGGCAGCCGGCAAAATCGCGGGATTCGAAGGCGTGCGCGTCCAGCCAGTCGCGCCCGCTTCGGTCCGGCCCGGTTTTCGGCGGCTCTGCCAGCAGCAGGCGCGTGCCGCCATCGGCGAACATCGTGTGTCCCGCGAAATGGATCAGCGCCGCATGCGGAGCAGTCGCCTTGATCGAGCTCGCCAGCGCATCCCCGCCCACGAACACCTTCGGCTGCGTAAGAAATCCGGCGACTGCCAGGGCCTCGGCCCGCGCCTCGGGCAGGCGCGGAACCTCGGGATCGCCAGGATTCGACGCCCCAACCACAACGCTCGCCAGCGAAGAGTTTCCGGGCGAGGGCCTCCGGTCTGCCAACAGGATCGAATGCACCGTGCTGGTCGCGATCTGCAGGCCGAGATATCCGCTCTTCCAGGGCAACGCGTCGACCGGCAGAAACTCCATACTGTCATCCAGGTCGAAGACCAGCGTTCGCTGCGGATCGAGCGCAGCGGCGATGGGCGCAAGCAGGGGAACCGCAAGGCGTCCGCCGTAAAAGCGGATGCTCGCCTCGCTGCTCGCCGGCGTCGCCAGCGTTTCCTCGAATGTGTGGCAAAGAAGGTCGAATCGATCGGGGTCGATTCCCTCTTCGCGGAAGCGCACGCCACGATCGTCCATGGTCCACACCAGTAGAGAGCGATCCAGACTGATCGTGCCCACGATCGTCTCCTGCTTGAGCGCTTTGCCAGCGGCGTCCAGGGGGCGCGCCAGGCAATCGAGGGCATCGTCGTTACACCACGGATGCAGCGAGACGCCACTCGAAAGGATGCGGTACCGCTCCCAGATAGCCAGCGCCTCCAGCGGGTTCTTTCCCTGGTGCAGCCGCAGCAAAGTAAGAGCCGCGTAGATCGGCCGCGCGCCCTCGATCCAGTCGATGCGGTCCTGCGTTCCGCGCGTCTCGTCATAGCCCCGCTCGGCGAGCGCAAGAGCATGCGTGAGCTCGCTCTCTGCTTCGTCGGGACGGCCTTCGAGCAGCGCCAGGTGCCCCATAGCCTCGGCATAATGCAGCTCCAGGTCCCGGTCGCCCGCGTCGGCCAGATTCGTTGAAACCGCGGCCAGCATCTCCTTTGCGGCACTGGTATTGGAGCGTGCAAGGTCTGCTTCGGCTACGGAAACCCGGATGTCATTCAGGTTCAGACTGTTGTGATATGCGGCTTGTTCTGGCAGCGCCCCCATTTCGGCTTGCGCGAGCTGCAATTGCTGCGCCGCTTCCTGAGTTTCGCCGGCGCGAATCTCCGCTTTGACGAGCAGAAAACGTAATGCGTTGAAGACCTGCGGAAGACCTAAACCGGCTGCTTCGCTCAAACTCTCGCGATGAAGAAGCACCGAACAAAAGATGCGATTGGACGTCTCCTCGGTGTAAAGCAGGTTGCCATAGAACTGGAGCTTGCGAACCGCCGGGTAGTTTCCGCTCCAATAATTGCGCAGCCCCTGTAGATCCATCTTCCACGCCAACTCCCGGTTCCCGACAGATTCCTCATTGGAAGCAATGAAGCCGAATGCCCGCAGGTGAACAATCCGGAAATTCGAAGCCGCGGAGATATGCATGGAACGATCCAGGCTCGCGCTGGCAGCCGAAAAACCGTCCCGCTGCAAGTGGCACGCAGATTCATCGGCCCAGAACTGCGCCGCCATCCACGGATAATGGCGATGTACGAAAACCTCCGGCAGCCCCTCGGCGATAGCGAGGCAACTACGATCGTCAAGTAGATGCTCGAAGTTAAAGACCTCTTCGATACGCGCCCGGGTAGCCCCGGCGAGATCGCCAACCCGTTCGAGACCGCGCTGCGCAAGCTGCGCTTTCTTCAGGCCATCTGGAAAATCGGAATGCTGTCCCTGGTCGATGGCATCGGCAAGCAGGTGCGCCGCCCCTGCAAAACCTGGATTGCCTGAAGACGCCAGAAAATCGCGGAGCCACACATCGTGATGATGTGCCTCGAGCGAAGCGGCGACGGCCTGCAGCAGCGCACGCGCAGCGCTGCAGGCATCCGCGCATTCCGCCGGATAAGGGATCGAATCGTTTGCTGAAGAATTGCCGGAGGCGGCGAGAGGGAAGGCGGTCTTGAGGAGCGGCGGAAGGTAAAGGGTGGAAAGCTCTTCGTCATAATCGGCCACCGCCGCCGGGCTCCGCGCCAGATGCAGCATGCCCTCGGGGCTGCCCAGGAACGGATCGAGCCGCGACTGCTGCGCCTTCACCTTGGCCTCGTTGGCCTCGATCTCAGCCAGCCGCCGCTTGCCGTCGGCCACCCACGCCGGATCGCGCTCCACCGCCAGAAATCTCTTCCACGCATCGATGGCATTCGAATACTGAAAGAGGTCCTGAAGCACCACCGCCTGGTTGTACAGCACCACCGGGTTCTTCGGAGCCAGCCGCGACGCCTGCTCCAGGTAGTCCAGCGCCGTCGCCTCATCGGTGGGAGTATCGGTCGCCTTCGCGCGCATCAGGTACGCCGAAGCCAGATCGGTAAGCACCGCCACGTTCGCCGGATCGGCCGCATGCAGCCTCTTCAGCGTATCGATCGCCGGATCGTAGCTCTCGTTCAGCAGGTCGGAGCGCGCCTGCAGCAGCAGCCAGTGTGGATCCTCCGGCGTCTTCATCAGCGCCTGGGTGATCGCCGCGCGCGCCTCCAGCAACGGCACCGAATCGCTCATCGCGCCGGGGCCGGCGTCGCGGTTGCGGTGCTCCACATCGATGGGAGCGAATCCCGCCCCGGGGATGCGTGTCTCCATCACCCGGCGCCCGGAGTAGGCCTCCGCCAGCAGCCGCTCCGGGGAAGACTGCGAACGCGAATTCCACATGAACAGGAAGAAAAGGCCGGCCGCGGCGATCGCTCCCGCGATACCCAGGATCGATGCCCACAGCACGCGCCCGCGCAACGACCCGCCCTTCGGCGCCTGGTTGGCTGCGCATAGTGTCTTCGTCATCCGCTCCTGCCAGCCCAGGCTCATCGAGCTAAGCCGCGCCAGCTCGGCCGTCTCCGCAGGCGTCTGCTCTTCGGAAAGAATGTCCGCCCAGAAGTTCAGGATTGCGCCGCAGCGCTGGCACTGCGCCGCGTGTTCGATCTTCGCCAGCGACTCCTCATCTCGCACCTGCCGCGCCGCGATGCTGTGCCACACCGCGTCTTCCGGGCAATCCGCGCCGCGCTCCGAGGCGTTGGCGGACGGGTAAGGTTGAGAATCCGCTCCATCGCTCCCGCGCACCAGAAGCCGATCGAGGAGCTCCTCGATCTTTTCGCCGGGTATGCGCTGGGGCGGATTCATAGCCACTCACCTCTTTGAACCGTGGACCCCGGGCGAAAACCTTCACCGGAACTACAATTTTTTTCAGCCATCGACGGTACGAACGGCTTGCGCAGGTGATTGCGTATCTGCGCCGTCATGCGATGCAGCGCACTTTCCACGCCCTTCACCGACAATGCCATACCGGGCAGGCTGGCAATGGCGCTGGCCGTCATGCCCTGCTGGTAGTAAAGCCAGAAGACCGTGCGGTCCCGTCTTCCGATCTCATCCCGGCCCGAGTTCTCCAGGAAGCGGTCGATTTCCTTCAGCAGATGGTTGCGCTCGATCCATTCGGAATCCTGCGGCACGCTCGCATGAAATTCCGAGATCGGCTCTTCCTTGACCCCGCCTCCCCGCTTGAATGTATTGCGCCTGCGAAAATAGTCGTTCGCCGTAGCCGCGCTGACCACCTTGACAAAGCCCATGAATGATTCGTGATGGCGCGGTTCGAACTCGCGCAGAATTCTCCGCTCGTCTTCGCAGAATTTCAGGAAGACATCCTGCACGATATCGTCGATCACCGCCGGAGAAGTCTCCTTCCACTGGCGGCCGACGCGCAGCGCGCTCAGCGCGATCGGGCGAGTGAAGCGGCGGACAAACTCCCCCCACTCCTCAGCGCCTGCCTGAACGGCGCAGAGGCGGGCCAGGTCATCCGATGACATATTCTGTACGCCCACGAGATTGGCATCAGATTACATCAAATTTATGCGGCAAGTGTGATTTCCGAGTGCGGTGAGATCGTTATCGGGCGGGAGGTGCGTCTCTACCCCGACGGACTCCGCTATAGTGGTCGAGTCTTTGGAGAGGACCGGCAATCATGGCTCAAATTCGTTCGATTTCCCGGCGCGCATTTCTGCAGGCAGGCAGCAGCGCCGCGGCAGCAGGCCTGCTTGGCGTACACACGGTAGAGATGGAAGCGCTGACACCATCCCAGGTGCCCGGCGTCGATGCCGCCGACCCCGTCCGCTTCGGCATCATCGGAGTCGGAACCGAAGGCTCGGCCCTGCTCACGAACTCCGTCGCACTGGCTGGAACGAAGTGCATCGCCGCCAGCGATCTCTACGACGGCCGCCACACTCTCGCCCGCGAAATCGCCGGCCCCGACGTGAAGACCACGCGCCGGTATCACGAAGTGCTCGAAGACAAGTCCATCGAATGCGTGCTCGTCGCTGTGCCCGATTTCTGGCACAAGCAGGTCGTTGTCGACGCACTCAGCGCCGGCAAGGACGTCTATTGCGAGAAACCCATGTCGCACACCCTCGCCGAGGGCGAGGAGATGGTGCGCGCCGTTCAAGGCAGCGGAAAATTTGTGCAGGTTGGCTCGCAGCGCGTCAGCTCCGCCATCTTCGGCAAGGCGCAGGAGCTGGTGTCCAGCGGCGCCATCGGCGATGTGCTGCAGGCTGAGCTGCAGCTCGGCCGCAACTCACCCGACGGCGCGTGGGAATACCCGCCTCCCGCCGATCTCTCGCCGGAGAATCTCGATTGGGTCACCTGGCAAAAGAACGTTCCCCGGAAGCCCTTCGATCCCTATACCTTCGCCCGCTGGCGCTGCTGGCGCGAGTACGGAACCGGCATGGCCGGCGACCTGATGGTGCACCTGGTCAGCGGGATGCAATTTGTAACCGGCATCAATGCAATTCCCGACTCCGCCTTTACCATCGGCGGCATCGAGCGCTGGAAAGACGGCCGCAACATGCCCGACGTGCAGTCCACGGTCCTGAAGTACGGCAAGGTTGCCGTCTCCGTCCGCCTCACGCTTGGCACTGAGACGCCCGAGGTCACCCGCGTCATGGGCTCGAAAGGCGTCGTCGAAATCACCAATAATTCGGTGATCTACATTCCGCAGCTCGGCATCGACACCGGCCCCAGTTACTACTCGCAAAGCTTCCCGTCGGCGCTGCGCAAGCAGTACGACCAGGAGTGGCATGCCAAGAACGATCCCATCCTCGCCGCGCATCCGTCGGCTGAGACGACCATCTATCAGGGCCCATCGTGGGACAACCTGCCGCCGCACCTCGCCAACTTCTTCAGCGCCGTGCGCACCCGCAAGCCGGTCGTCGAAGACGTCGTCTTCGGACACCACGCCGCCGCAGCCTGCCACATGGCCAATGCATCCTACTTCGAAGGAAAAGAAATCAAGGCTGGCTGACCGCGCCCGCGAATATGCGCAATGCGAACGACGACGCGGTCGAAGCAAAATGAAGCTGCATGTTTGAAGCTCTCGCCGCCGCGGTCCTCGCTATCCATCTCGCCTGGATTCTCTGGGCGATCACAGGAACGCTATGGACCCGTGGACGCCCCTGGCTCACTGCATTCCACGTGCTCTGCCTGGTCTGGGGAATCATCGTCGAAGTGGGCCCCTGGCCATGTCCGCTGACGCTCGCCGAACAGTCGCTCGAAGCCCGGGCCGGCATGCACACCTGGACCGGCAGCTTCCTCGTCCACTATCTCGACAAGACCATCTATCCCGATCTTCCCGTATCGCTGATCATCGCCTGCGGCGTCTCGGTCTGCGTTCTGAACTTAGGCGTCTACGCATGGCGTGCCTGGAAAGCATGGTCCGGTAGTCGCGGATAGCGTCGGCCATATCTTGAAGGCAGATGCAACAGCCATCAATTCTCCCCGGAAAGAATCTGCTCCGTCCCCGCCTCTTCCGGAACCTCGTCGCTCACCACGAAGAAGTTCGTCAGATTCGCAACTCCGAAAGATGTCGTAATCGCCACATCGGAGGCGTCGCGCCCCACCGCCATCAGCACGCGGCCCACGCGCGGTATATTGTGCCGCGCATCGAACGTCCACCACCGCCCCGACAGATAAACCTCGAACCACGCGCTGAAATCCATCGGGGCCCACGGAATGTCGATGCGAATGTCCCCCAGGTATCCGGTCGCATAGCGCGCGGGAATGTTGAGAGCACGCAGGAAGGTGATGGCCAGGTGCTGAAAATCGCGGCACACGCCCTGGCGCTCGGTGAAGACATCGAGCGCTGTCTTGGTAGGCCGCGCAAACTGGTATCCAAAGGTGACCTTGTCGTGAACCCAGGTGCATACCGCATAGACCCGCGGCCATCCCTTCGGCAGGTGCCCGAAGAGATCGAGCGCGATGGCCGACAGGCGATCCACCTCGCAGTAGCGGCTGCTCATCAGGTAGCGCAGAATGTCGCTCGGCAGCTCTGGAATCGGATGCTCCACGGCGTCCCACGCCACCGGGTCAGGCTCGCCGGAATCCGCGATCAGCGTGCGGTTCGAGATCTGCAGAGAACCGGCCGGCGCGTCGAAACGCGTACAGAGGTTGCCGAAGCTGTCGAGGTAGGTATCCAGCGGAAGCTCGGGATGGACCTTCATCAGGTCAGGCTCGCGAAGGTCTGCGCTGCGTGAGGGATGCACATGCAGCATGGCCACGAACGAAACAGGCGCAGGCAGCTCGAATTGAAGGTCATAACCCAGTCGAATGAGCATAGGTGTTCTTTCACGGCCTTTTCGCCCTGATTTGCATGCCAGGATGCTTATTATGCAGCAAGGAGATGGTCATTAAGATGCGATGAATCGCCGAAAGCGTTTGTCCGCGCCGTATTTCATTTAGAGTTTTAGTATTGCGCCTTTGCTCAAGAGGGATGAATTGACGTATTGTCTCGGCATTCTCACCCACCAGGGATTGGTCATGGCCTCGGACTCGCGTTCCAACGCAGGCTTCGATCAGGTCAACCTCTGCCGCAAAATGCACACCTTCGTTCATCCCGGGGAACGGGCCTTTGTCATCCTTACCAGCGGCAGCCTCTCGCTCACCCAGTCGGTGATCGCCCTGCTCCGCGACGAATTTGAAGCCGGGGAAGGGCTCGCCCGGGCCGATACGTTCTACGCCGCGGCCCGTGCCGTTGGCGACTGCGTAAGGAAAGTCTCAGAGCTCGACCGCGCGGCCCTTGAGCGCGACGGCTTCAACTTCAACATCAATCTGCTGCTCGGCGGACAGGTCAAGGGTGAACAGCCGCATCTCTCCCTCATCTATCCCCAGGGAAATCCACTCAGCGCCACCCACGATTCGCCCTACCTGCAGATAGGCGAGGTCAAATACGGCCGCCCCATCCTCGATCGCGGCATCGTCTCCGGCTCGACCACGCTCGAAGACGCAGCTATGTATGCGCTGCTGTCTTTCGACGCCACCATGCGCTCCAACGTCACCGTGGGACCGCCCATCGAGTGTCTGCTCTACGACAACGATAAGTTGGAATTCGACCGCTATCGCCGCTTCGCCGCCGACGATCCCGAGCTGATGCTCATCCATCGTCACTGGGAACAGGCCCTCCGCCGCGCCGTCGAAGAACTGCCCAAGATCCAGTTCAACGCCTGCCTGCCCAATCTGCCCTAGTCCCGCGAGTCAGGGATTACTTATACAAAATTTGTCATCCCGACCGGAGCAAAGCGAAGTGGAGGGACCTGCAGTTTCTTCCCCGAAAAAGCCCGTCGGCAATGAACCTCGTCTGTGCCGAAGCAGCGCAGAAAAGAGCTCTCCGTGCGCTCTATGGGAAATTCCGGAACGAAGGCGCAAAGATAACTTTGCGTCTTAGCGTCTTGGCGGTGAACCTCAGGAGAAAAGCAGCTACTCCGCATCTCCCATCGCGTAATAGCCCTTGCGCGCCTGCACCTTCAAACCATCGCCCTTGCACGAGATATCCAGCTTGCGATAGCTCCCGTCCAGCCGGTTGTTCGTCGGGGTATAGCTGGCCAGATACTGCGTCCGCAGCTCCTCTTCGATCTGCGCAAACGCGTCTTCCAGCTTCTTGCCGTTATTGCCCACGTTGATCACGCGGCCGCCCGTCTCTTCGGTCAGCTTGCGCATCTGCATGTCGCCGGTATAGCCCATGTTGAAGCCGCCGTAGCCATAAAAAGGCCGGTCGGCGATGAGAATGACATAAATAATCGCGTTCGCCTTCTGCGCGGCTTCAATGGCCTGGTTGGGCTTCGTGACGCTGCCCTCATCCTCGCCGTCGGTCAGCAGGATCAGCGCCTTCCGCCCTGTCTCCGAGCGAATCTTGTCATTCGAAACCTGGGCGACCGCGTCATAAAGCAGCGTGCCCTTCGGAGCGCCCTGCGTCGGCACCGGCCCCTGGCCGATCCCCGGCACGCCCACCGATCCGCCGCCCGCCGCCGTGTTGATCTGGGTCTTGTCGATCGCCCTCTGCAGCTCGCTCACGCTGTTCGTGAAATCCTGCTCCAGGTTGACGCCAACGTCGAAGGATATGATGAACGCCTCGTCCTTCTTGCGCATGATGCTGCGCAGGAATTCGTCCGCCGCCTGCTGCTCCAGCGGGAGCACGCGCTCCTGGCTGCCGCTGGTGTCCACCATGATGCCCAGCGTCAGCGGCAGATCGGTCTCCGCCGAGAAGTTCTTGATGGTCTGCGGCTGCTTGTCTTCGAGAATGCGGCAGTCGCTCTTGGCCAGCGTGGGAATCAGCCCGTTATGCTTGTCCCGGACGGTGAAATAAAGGCTCACCAGGTTGACGTTGACCTTCAATGTCGTAGCCGGCTTGCTTTCATCGGGTTGGTCGGGGAAGTTGCTGGCGGGGGGCGGCGCATCGGCCGAGGGCGTAGTCTGCGCGCGGGCGGCAGGCGCGCTCAGGCCGAACAGGATCAGGGGAAGACACAGCGCGGTCAGCAGCGGGAGAGTGCGGGCAGAGGACGGCATAGGCATCTTATTAGACGGGATTCACGCCCGAAATGTCAGTCCAAATCGGAGTTGTTAGCCCAAATCAAACGACGTTGTCGTCCGGCGTAAAACGCAAAGCCGGCGACCTGCATCTGGTAGTCTGGAGCATACGCTCAGGGGTTCGATCGAAAGACCGGCTTCGGTGCGTCTAAGTAAGAGACGGTTTTATCGTCTCGATGGTCGCAGCCGGCGAAAATGAAGTAGAGCTGCACGTAGTTGGAGGATTTCTGGTGACGCAAGGCGCCTTGGCAATCGCGTTTTCTCTGTTCCTGATGGGAGCCGCGCAACAACAACAGCAGCAGCCGACCATTCCGGATGCTCCCACACCAGCCGGCCTCTCGGATCTCAAGGGCCAGGTGACCCCGGGATCGGGCGCCACCGCCGACAACAAGCAGGGCGACCAGGAAACTCCGCAGGATCAGGCCCCGAACCAGCCGCCGTCCCAGACCGCTCCGGCCACGTCGGACGGCTTCCAGCAGCAGGCGCCGGTTATTCCAAAGACTCCTGAACAGGCCGAGGCCTTCAAGATCGTCGTGCCGGTCAACTACGTTGACGTGCCGGTAAGAGTCTGGGACAAGCATCATCAGCTGGTAGCAGGCCTCACCTGGCGCCAGTTCAAGGTCTATGAGGACGGCCAGCGCCAGCACATTGCCTTCTTCACCGTGGATCCCTATCCGCTTTCGGTGGCCTTCGTGATCGATCAGACGCTGCCATCTGACATTATGCGGAAGGTAAACGATAGCCTCACCGCCGTAACCGGAGCTTTCTCTCCCGCCGACACCGTTGCGGTCTTCACCTACAACAACAGTCCGGAGATGGTCACCGACTTCACCGGAGCGCAGGGCTCCCGTCTGCCTGCAGCGCTTCAGTCGGCGAAGAGGCCGGGCCGCGATATGGGGCTGCCGACCACCGGAGGGCCGATGGTCTCCGGCATGATCATCAACGGGCAGGTCGCGGATCCCAACCTGGCTCCCCAGCGCGGCAACATGAACGGGTTCCTGGTCACTCCCAGGGAGTCCCACCCACTGAACGACGCCATCCTCTATGCCGCCCAGGCCCTCGCACGCCAGCCCAAGGGCCGCCGCCGCATCATTTACGTCATCACCGACGGCAAGGAAGCGCGCAGCAAGGCCAGCCAGAAGGAAGTCCTTAAGTTCCTCCTCACCAACGACATCTCGGTATACGGCACGCTCGTGGGAGATTCCGCAACCTGGGGTGTCGGCTACCTCGACAAGGTCCGGCTTCCGCTCCTGCCCACCGATAACGTGATGCCCAAATACACCACCCTGACCGGCGGCTATCTGGAAGCTCAGTTCTCGGAGAACGGCATACAGAGAAGCTTTGCCGACATCACCGCGTCGGTGCGCACGCAATACACGCTCGGCTATTACAGCCATCAACCGTCCATCAGCGAAAGGCACCACAGCATCGACGTGCATGTCGATGTATCAGGACTGGACGTCTACGCCAAAGAAGGCTACTATCCCTCGCTCGCGAACGTATTGAGGTGACGGCGTCTCATCCCGGTGGTCAGGCCGTTCTTCTCGGCCTGACCACTTCGGCGTTGTGGGGTGCCGCCGACTTTTCCGGCGGCCTGGCTGCGCGGCGAACGGCGCCGCCCTTCATCATCACCATTGCTCATGCCCTGAGCCTGGCCATCCTGCTGGCGGTAGCGGCAGCGCGCCACGAACCGCTGCACTCCGGCGAAATCCTCTACGGACTCCTCGGCGGCCTGGTAGGCGCCATCGGCCTCATCGCCCTCTACAAAGCCCTGTCGCTCGGCTCCATGGGCCTCACGGCGGCTGTCTGTGGCGTAGTCACCACCGTCTTTCCGGTCGCAGCCTCCTGGCTCCGCGAAGGCCACGCCGGAGGAACCAAGCTCGCCGGTTTCGCCATTGCCGCCGTCGCCATCTGGCTCATCGCCTACTCGCCGGGAGACACGCCGCACCCTCGCGGATTGGGCCTGGCAGTGCTCGCCGGCATTCTCTTCGGAGCCATGCTCATCCTCATGCGCGTGGCCGCCGAACAAAGTGTTCTCTGGGCAATGACCTGGATTCGCGTAGCCAGCACCGCGGTGGGAGCCGCAGCCAGCCTGCTGATCCTCGCCCGTGGCCGCTCCCGCAGCGCGGAGCCGGCCATCCCCAGGCCCTTTCCCTGGCGAAGCGTCCTGCTCTTATCCGCAATGGTCGGGATCTTCGACACCCTGGGAAATCTCCTCTACATGCTCGCCGCCCTCGCCGGTCGGCTCGACGTAGCCGCCGTGTTGTCCGCTCTCTATCCCGGAACCACCATGCTGCTGGCCCTGTTCTTCCTGAAAGAAAGAGCCACCCGAAGTCAGGGAGCGGGAATGGTCCTCGCCCTCGTCGCCGTAGCCCTCATCGCTCTCTGATCTCGGCGGAGAAACCCTCGGCCTTTCGCCGTCTGTGGCAAAATGGCCACTCATGCCAAAGCTTGCCACCCTACTTGCGCTGACCCTTGCAGTCCTCTCCGCACAGGCCGAGAAGCGCCTCGTCCTCGTCGACCAGGACGGCTCTGGTCCCGGCGGCTCCAACCAGATGGCCATGATGGTCTTCCTGCAGTCCCCCGATGTGGATGTGCTTGGCATCACCATCGTCACCGGCAATGCCTGGCGCGATGAAGAGGTGCAGCACACGCTCCGCATGCTGGAGCTCATCGGACGCACCGATGTCCACGTGGTCCCGGGCGCGGTCTTTCCCCTCGTCCGCACAGAACGGGAGACGCAGCTCGACTCCGCGCTGGACGGCAAAGTCACCTGGTTGGGAGCCTGGGGCTCAGGACCGACGACCCTGGTGGATACTCCCGGTGGTGAAATCGGAGTGGCGTCGGAAAAACCCAACGTCCACGGACCATATGTGGTCCCGCCGATGCCGGAAGGCGCACCGCACACCCGCCCGCTCGACGAAGACGCCGCCCACTTCCTCATCCGCCAGGTCCACGCTCACCCGCATCAGGTAACCATCTATGCCGCCGGGCCGCTCACCAATATCGCCCTCGCCGTATCGATCGATCCGCAGTTCGCCGAGCTCACCAGGGGCATCGCAATCATGGGCGGCAGCCTCAATCCCCGGACCGCCGATCCTGAATTCGCCACCGACCCTCGCCACGAATTCAACTTCTGGCTCGATCCCGAAGCCGCGCACATCGTCCTGCGCGCCCACTGGCCGCGCGTCGATCTGACCACCGTCGACATCTCCATCAGGGCCCCTTTCACGCAGGCCATGCTCGACACCATCTCGAAGTCGCCGAATCCGGCGGCGCAATACATCGCAAAGTATTCGCAGGACCGTTACTACCTGTGGGACGAGCTCGCCGCCTGCGCCTGGCTCGATCCCACCCTTATCACCAGGGAAAACCTGGTCTACATGGACATCGATCTAAGCCACGGCCCATCCTACGGCGACACCCTCACCTGGACGAAAGAAGTCAAACCCGAAACCGACGTGCAGCTGGTCCACGCCCAGCTCGACCTCGACCTGCCCAGATTCCAGAAGATGTTCGTCGACCTGATGTCCGCCCCCACCCCGCACGGACAGTAAAGGCTCATCGGCAACGCGCGGCCGGACTCGCTGCGGATCGTTCGCGAGAAGAACTCAGCCCCCATCCACACCCGCCAGCAGAAACACCAGCGGAGCATTCCAGTTGATCGCGACCTCGTTCACCGAATAGGCTCCGCTGTCGTCCACCCACATCCGCATCGGGCTCTGCCGCGGCAGCTTGTCGGCCACGGGATCGGTCGGCTTCGCGTTCGGACCGCCCGAAAGCAGCCCCGGCCAGGGGGCCGGAATTCCGTCCGCCACGCTGGGTCGGTGATGCGGGTGCAGGAACGGCTTCGTGCCTGCATGCGTAACCCAGGAGACTCCGAAACAGTTGTTCCCCAGCAGATAGTTCAAATTGCCAAGCGCGGCGTTCACGAACTCCCCATTCGCCTGGAGCTGGTTGGCAATCAGCAGCAGCAGAGAATGGTTTCCCGCGATCGAATTCGATCCCCAGACGTAATCGGAGAGGCCTAGCGTGTTTCCATAGCCGTTCGCGCGACCGGTCTGGGCCAGGCTTTCCGCGGCGGCGGCCGTCGCCGCCTTCACCGCGTCAGCGATGCGCGCATCGCTTGTCCGCTCGGCAAGCGCGTAGGTCCAGTAAGCCATCGACCCGACAGAATCCCACGAAGGCGCGCTCACGTTCAGATTCGAAAGCCGCGTCGAAACCACCGACCCGAACGCCCGCTCGAACTCCGCCTCGCCGGTAGTGCGCCAAAGCTCCGCAGCCGCCCACAGGAGCTCGTCGCTCCCATCCGTATCGTCGTAAGCGCCGGTTCCAATCCCCGGCGGATTACGGAAATAAACTGCTGGATTCGCAACCGCCCACGCATAGGCCTTCCGCGCCGCGCCCAGGCAGCGTTGCGCGAAGCCGCCGTCGTACGGTCCATAGCACCGGGCGGCAATCGCCATCACCGCCGCCACACCCGCCGTCGCGCAGGTGCTCTTGAAAGGCGGCCCGCCCGTCCCGATCACGTAGCTCACCAGCGGATCGGCCTGCGGCATCACGAATCCGCAAAACTCCTCGCTGGTCTGCTTGTGCCACACCCCGCCGTCGGCATCCTGCATGGCCAGCATCCAGTTCAGGTTCCAGCGCACTTCGGCCAGAAAATCAGGCGTCCGTCCGCCCGACTCCGGAATCGCCAGCGACAGGCTCCGAAGCCGCGATCCGTAAAGCTCCCACGCCCAGAGCAGGGTCCCTGTCGTAATCCCCGAGTTCACCACGTACCGCCCGTAATCGCCGGCATCGTGCCATCCGCCGTGATTGGCGAAACCGCCGCTCTTGCCCGAGCTCGGATGAAACGCGTCCCTCAAATGGCAGGATGGATGGCGATACCCTCCGCCCAGGTCCACACTGCACCCGCAGCGCTGGCCATAGAAGGCCCGCATCGAAAGCCTCAGCGCATCGTGATAGACCCGCGGCCCGACCGCAAAGGGCGCGCTTCGTTCGCCCGTATTCAACTCCACCCGATACGATCCCGCCTGTGTAAGCCTGGAAAAATCCGCGATCCGCACGGCATCGCCGGAAGCCTCATCCATGCGCGGAGCGTCAAGGTCGCCCTTGAAGACCACGGAATTATTGCCAGAGGAACGCAACACAAAGCTGACGGCCCGCGAGCTAACAGTCGCCAGCTTCGCCCGCTGCGGCAGGAAACCAACCTGGTTCAGGGGAACGGTGCCTGACCCGCCTGAAGCGTCCGCGCCAAGACCAAAGGCAGACAACCCGTCCATCGCCTCCATCGCCGGCAACAACGCCGCCGCGCCAGCTCCGCCAACCACTCCGCTCAAAAACTCTCGCCGTCGCATATTCCTGAACATCTTATCTGCAAATAATTGTTGCGGCTCACCGAACCGTCGTTCCGACAACCAAAAGAAGGAAGAATCTCAACAACCTTCACGGAAACCGCGTTTGCCTAACTCCGCTGCCCGGTGTTCGAATGCTTACCATGCGCCGCCGAGACTTCCTGCGCCTTTCCGCTCTCGCCTCCAGCTCCGCCCTCATTCCCAGGCACAGCTTCGCCGCACCGGACTCACCCCCCGCTGCCCGCCTGACCATCCATCCCGGCCGCACCGGAAACCCCATCGGTCCCGACTTCACCGGGCTGAGCTACGAAACCGCCCAGCTTGGTGAACCCGACTTCTTCTCGCCCGCCAACACCGAGCTGGTGGGACTGATGCGCCGCCTCGGCCGCTCCGGGGTTCTGCGCATCGGCGGCAACACCAGCGAATTCTCCCGCTGGACCCCGGACGCAGCGGCAGCCATGGGAGCCGAACCTGCGCCGGCAGCAGCGCCCGTCGGCCCCGACACCGGCAAGCATCCGCCCAGGCCCACCGCCATCACCCCGCACGCCATCCGCAACCTGCACGGATTCGTCGAAGCCATCGGTTGGAAGCTCATCTACGGCCTCAACATGGGGACGGGAAGCGCAGAAACCGCGGCGGAAGAGGCGGCCTATGTCATCAACACGCTCGGCCCGAAGGTCATCGCCTTCCAGCTCTGCAACGAACCCGATCTCTTCAGCCGCAACGGCATTCGCAAACCAGGATACAACTACGCCGACTTCGCTCAGGAATGGCGCCGCTACTATGAAGCGATCAGGCAAAAGGTCCCCAACGCGCCCTTTGCCGGACCAGACACCGCATTCAACAACGAGTGGCTGGTCCCCTTCGCCAAGGAATTCAAGAACGATGTCGTTTTTCTCTCTCAGCACTACTACGCCGAAGGACCACCCACCGATCCCTCGATGACCATCGATCGCCTGCTCCGCCCCAACCCCAGGCTCGCAGCCGAGTTCGAAGGCATGCAGGAGACCAGGAAAGAATCCGGCCTGCCCTTTCGCCTCGCCGAAACCAACTCCTGTTACTCAGGCGGCAAGCAGGGAGTCAGCGACACCTTCGCCTCCGCGCTCTGGGGCGCGGAGCTTATGTACCAGCTCGCGCAGGCCGGCGGAGAAGGCATCAATTTTCATGGCGGAGGCTACGGCTGGTACACGCCGATTGCCGGCACACGCGAAAAAGGCTTCATCGCGCGCCCTATCTACTACGGCATGCTCCTCTTCCAGCAGGCAGGCTCGGGCCAGCTTCTCGAATCCGCACTCGACTATCAGCAGGACACGCCGCTGCTCACCGCCTACTCCCTGCGCTCCGAAGACGGCAGCGTCAGGACCGCCATCTTCAACAAGCATCAGGATCGCAACATCCGCATCGCCATCCAGCCCAGCGAGCGAGCCGCAAGCGCGACTGCGCTGCGTCTGGCCGCGCCGAGTGTCGACGCCATCTCGAACGTCACGCTGGCAGAAGCCACCGTCGACGCCAATGGAAAATGGCGGGCAGCGCAGGAGGAGCGTCTGACTATGGATAACAATTCCGCAACCATCGATCTCCCTGCGGGAAGTGCGGCTCTCGTCTCGTTCAAGAACCGCTGAACCACTCGCACCGATTTTGCGTAATGATGGAAAGTGAGACTTCGAACACTCACCGTCCGGATTCGGACACAGGCGACCACGCGGACCTGGCCCAAGTGACACAAACGGCTCATCCCTACGAAACGAAGACGACGGCACACCGCGTGCTAACCGATACTGTGAGAGAGGAGTCCATTCGAGCAATGCAGCAGTTCGGCGACTTTCGTATCGATCCGCAGAATGAATGCCTGTGGCGTGGAGATGAAATGCTCAATCTCACACCGCGGCCGTTCGCCGTGTTGCGCTATCTTGTCGAGAATCCGCAGAGGCTCATCACCCACGACGAACTGCTCGAAGCACTCTGGCCTGAGACCTATGTCCAGCCGCAGGTATTGCGCACCTACATCCTCGAACTGCGCAAGCTGCTCGGAGACGATCCCGCCTGTCCCCGCTACATTCAAACCTTGCCCAAGCGCGGCTATCGCTTCCTCACCGCGGTCGCTGATGTTGCTGGGAACGGCGCGCAATCGCAGTCATCGGCGCTCGTCGGACGCGAGACCGAACTTGAATTTCTCTTCGAGCATCTCAAGCGCGCCAAAAAAGCGGAACGCTCGACGATCTTCATCACCGGCGAGCCCGGCATCGGCAAGACCGCGCTGCTCGACACCTTCTGCACGCAGCATTGCTACGAAGAAGGCCTGCGCGTTGCGCGCGGGCAATCCCTTGAAGGCTTCGGCGGCAAAGAGGCCTTTTATCCTGTCCGCGAGGCTTTGAATGATCTCACATCCTCCGGTGACGGCAAGGTCCGTACGCTACTCGCCGCGGCAGCGCCCGGCTGGCTGAACGGCAACGGGTCCTCGTCTCTCGGCGAGCTATGCGAGGCTCTCGAATCGCTCGCGGCAAATCATCCGCTGATCCTCATCTTCGAAGACATTCACTGGGCCGATACGTCCACGCTCGATCTGATCTCGGCGCTGGCCCGCCGCCGGTCGCGCACCAAGCTCATGCTGCTGGCCAGCTATCGCCCCAGCGATATCGACACCGAGCATCCCCTGCGCCTGCTCGAGCAGGACCTGCTCACCAACAGCCGCAGCGAAGAGCTGCGCCTCGGCCCGTTGAATAAACAGGCCGTCTCCGAATACCTGCGCCGCGAGCTGCGCTCGGAGAAGCTGCCTTCAGGGCTTTCCAGCCTCGTGCATCAGCACTCCGCCGGCAATCCTCTCTTCATGACCGCGGTGCTCGATCATCTGTGCGCGCAGAACATGTTCCGCATGGAGGATGGCCAGCTCAACCTGCGCGTCCCGCTCAGCGAGATCGAGTTAGGCGTTCCCGAAGGCCTCGCCGGCATCATCGAATTCCAGCTCGAGAAGCTCACCGACGAAGACCGTCGCCTGCTCGAAGCCGGAAGCATCGCCGGAACCATCTTCCCTGCGTGGTCCGCGGCCGCGGCACTCGAATGCACCATCGATGAAGTGGAAGAAGCCTATGCCCGGTTAGTGCGCCGCGTCCGCCTGCTCACTATCGCCGGACACGACGAGCTCCCCGACGGCACCCAGTCCGCCTTCTACGTCTTCTCTCACGCGCTTTATCGCGAAGTGCTCTACACCCGCATGCCCGCGGCACGGCGGGCCCAGTGGCATCGCCGTGTAGCCGAGCGCCTCCGCGCCATGTTCGCAGGGCACGAATCCAACGTAGCCCACGAAATCGCCGCCCACGCCGAAGCCGGCGGACTCGTAACCCGCTGACTGCGGATCAACAAGAAGTCCCGTCATTCTGAGCGAAGCGAAGAATCTCAGCAACCCCGGGTGCCCCACATCTCGCTCTTGAGACGTGAGACTCTCCCGCAGCGTCAGCGCTACTTCAGCTTCCAGGACTCCCCGCCCAGAGAGATTCGGATCCCGCTGCGAAAGGTAAACGGCAATGCCGGATACCCGAACGCCTCGCTCGCCTGCTGACTCAGCAGGTTTTGAAAGCTCGAGAAAACCGTCACCCGCTTCGTCGCCGCATAATTCAAAGACAAATTCAGCCGCTCATATCCCGGATCGAGGTTGCGATTCGGAAGCAGGAGCGTCCCCTCATAGTTCGCGTCGTATGCAAGAAAATCGCTGTCGTCGCGGCGGCTCACCAGGGTTCCGGTAAACAATCCGGAGAAGCGCGCCCGGTTGTAGCTCACTCCGAAATATCCGCTGTGCGGAGCCCGCCGGAACGGTCTCGCTCCCACCAGCGGCGAATACACGCCAATCGGCACATTCGGAATATTCGGGTTGAACGAGGGCCCGATGGCGTCGCTGGTAAACGACCGCTGCACCACGGAATCCAGATAGGTATAGCCGCCGCGCAGCAGCCACCGGCTCGCAATCTGCCGCTCGCCGCTCAGCTCCAAGCCCTGCGCGCGGAAGGCCTGCGAATTCACCGTCGCGCCAAAGGTAGCCTGCGCCACAATCGCCGCTGGCACGCCCAGCGCCGTCAAACCCTGCTGCGGAATGTACTCGATGCCGTTCGTATATTCGCTGTGAAAGAGTGACAGGCTCAGCTTGCTGCGCCCATCCGCGAACAGCTCATCGACGCCGCCGTCGAACGAGCGCGAATTCTCCGCGCCGATCTGCGACACGTGATACTGCGAGATCAGCTGTTGCCCATTGTCCAGCGACGCCAGCAGCGCATAGAGCGACGACTCCTGGTCGGAGAGTGCCGGCTCTTTGATTCCCTTGCCGAAGCTCGCCCGCAGCTTGGTCACCGCGCCACTGCTGCGAACAAAGTCATAAGCCAGCGCCGCGCGAGGAGTCGCCGCAAAGCCGAATAGCTCATTCTTCTCCAGGCCGCTGCCCACCACGTAATGCAGCCGGCTGAAGAAATCTCCCGACACCTGCATCGTGTAGTCGTAGATGCCGCGGTCGATCGAAGACGAAGGGCCGCCCGCGTAGCCGCGCTCGTCCTCATACTTGAAGCCGAACAATCCCACCGTATGCGGATTGAAGCGGTAGTCCGACTGCGCCGAGACCAGGTCGCGGTCCGTCGATGTGGGATAGTAGTTCGGATAAGTTTCGACATACTGATACTGCGCCTGCCCCGAAACTGCGTATCCATTCGCGCCCTTGATCGTCACCGGAGCGCCCAGGTATCCCAGCAGATCGCCGAACGAATCGTATTGAGGAATGCCGGTGGGGCTGAAGTCAGTGAACTGCGAGCGCAGCCGGATCAGCCCATAGCGCACCGAATTATGCCACTGCTGCGTCGTCTGGCTATCGAACGTCACGCCTGCGTACGCGTCTTCATTCGCCTGCTTCGTATTGTCTGGAATTCCGTAGAGCCGCAGCGCATTCGGCTGTCCGGAAGCGACGGCATCATGATGCACGGTAGCCCTTAATTCGTTCGCCGGACTCAACGTCCAGCCGAAGTTTCCCGAGAAGGTGCCGTTGTGATATTCGTTCCGCTCCACCGAGTTCGCCGAATCGAATCGTGAATAATCCGCGAAGTAGTCCAGCGGACGAAAGCGCCCGCTCAGCGTTCCTTCCTGGTGATAAGTCCCGAAGTTACCGCCCTCGCCGAGATAGTCGAGTTGCGGCAAAGGAGTACTGCCCTGAGGCGTGCTCAGACTCACGACACCCGCCATCGCGTCTGCGCCATAGGTCGCGCCATTCGGGCCGCCCAGCACCTCCACGCGCGTAATGCCGGCTGAGGCGATGTTGGCGAAGTTCACCGCGCCGCCGATATCGTTCACGCTGATGTCGTCGATCAGCACCTTATTCGCATCGTCATTGCCGCCCCGGATGTACAGCGAAGTTGTGCCGCCGGCCTCGCCGGTCTGCGTAACCTGCGCGCCAGGAATCAGGCGCAGCGCATCCTGAATATCGCGCGTGTGCTGAAACTGATCCTTTGTAAGCACTGACACTGCCGAACCCAGATTCTGTTGCAGCGTGGGCACGCCGGTCGCGGTAACCGTAACCTGCTGCGCCAGCTTATCCAGCCTGAGAGTGAGATCGAGTTGCGTTGCGGCATCGCGAACAGCAATCGCGCGAAGCACCACGCCAAACCCCGGAGCGCTCACGCGAAGCTGATAGTCTCCGGAGTGCGGCACGGCAACCGTATAGCGCCCTTCTCTGCCGGTCGCGCCCGTCGCGACCACACGCCCTTGCTCCAGCACTTCAACATGGGCGCTCTGAATCACGGCGCCGGACGGATCGCTGACGCTGCCTGCAATGGAGGACTGCGCAAAGGCCGCGCCCAGCGCTGACCCGAAGATGACAAACAGAAACAAGAAGGCTCGCGTGAGCCTGGCATCGATAGCGCGCATATCTTTCCCCTCGGAAATCTACGCAGGACCGGTCTCCTGACTCGCGCCTTACTCCATCGGAACGCCTTCCCAGGATCACTCCCAGTGGCTGAGCTCGTTGCTCCAGTTCCGTTCTCGGCGCTTACAGTTACGGGGTAGTGGCGGACTCGCACCGCGCTTCCCGAACATCCTGCGGGTGAATACTGATCGGTTCCAATGTGCAACCGTGCACATCACAGATGAATCGCAATTGACAGCTCTTCCATCGAAGATGCCTGCGCACCGTCGCTGGAAGCGGGAACCACATATGTCAGCTTTCGTGTCGGCTCTTCGAAATCGAGCCAGCAGGAACGCTCTCCAACCCTCCCATCGAGGTTGGAACAAGCCAGGATTGGCATCTGGCCGGTCTCCTGACTCGCGCTTCAACGAAACGAACGACCTTCCCGGGAAAACTTTCCCAGTGGTTGAGCTCTGCGCTCGCGTTCGCTTCTCAGCGCTTACAGTTACGGGGTAGTGGCGGATTCGCACCGCGCTTCCCGGCAGCGTGTCTCATAAACTCGGAAACTACTCGAGACTGCGGGCACGCCCGCGTATGAAACACCCTGCATCACCAGATATTCGGTTTATAGCGGGATTGGAATTTCATGTCAACCAACGCGCTTGAAGTGAATTGGAATCCATCAAACTCTCCCAGCCGTACAACGGCTATCATGGATTGCACTCGGAGGTAGAAGATGATCGCCAGAATCTGGCACGGATATACCAAACCCGAACATGCCGACCTCTACGAAGCGATGCTCAAACCGGAACCGCTGCCTGGGATCAGCCAGGCCCGAGGCTACATCGGCAGCTACCTGCTGCGCAGACCCGTAGACGCAGAGGTGGAGTTCGTCACCATCCTGCTCTGGGACTCGATCGACGATATCCGCGCCGTCGCCGGAGAAGACTTCGAAACCGCCGTCATTCCGGAAGAACGACGCAAGTACCTGTCGCGCTACGACGCAAAATCCGCGCACTACGAAATCACATCCGTCCACGGGCTGGGACTGGTCACAAGCTGAGCGGCGTTGTGACGAGGCAACGCAAAACGTCATCGGGATTCCTTCCATCGGGGACGGGACCGAATACACTCTACCTATGAATTCAGAGATAGCGGCGATCTTTCTCGACTACTCCGTCCGCAAGCTTAACGAGATGACGAAGTACGTCGAAGCTTGCTTCGAAAAGCTCAGCGATGAACAGGTGTGGCAGCGCCAGGGCGACCACGAGAACGCCGTCGGCAATCTCATCCTTCATCTATGCGGCAACATGCGTCAGTGGATCATGCATGGAGTCGGCGGCAATCCTGACGTTCGTGTGCGCGAGAAAGAATTTTCCACCACCGCCGGCCTCACCGCCGCGCAGCTTCTCCAGCTCTTTAAGGAGACGATCTCCGAAGCGAACGCCGTTCTCGCGAATCTGCCGCACGAGCGTCTCACCGAGCGCACCAGCCCGCAAAATAGAGATGTCACCGTTCTCGAAGCCATCTATCAGGTCGTCGGCCACGTGCAGCAGCATGTCGGCCAGATCATCCTCGTCACCAAACAGATGAGCCGGCAAGATCTCGACCTGACCATGCCGCGGCCGAGGTAGCCGAGCGCCGTCCCGCTACTGAAAGCGATAAATCCAGGTGGCTGTGCCCTCGATATGCTGCCAGCCATCCGTGGAGCCAGGCTCTGCCGGTCTGTCCGCAGCAATCACCGCGACCGCGCCCGCCTGGTGAAAGAGCATGAGCACCTGTTCCCGCTTCGCCGCCGGCATCTGCCAGAACTTGCGAAGGGTGGTATCCAGGTCCTCGGTCGCCGGGTGGTGCTGGTCGAAGGGATCGCCCCCCAGCTCTGCAACAATGCGAAGATGCGCGATGTAGGCCCAGGTGCAGCTCGCATTCGGGCCACCCACCGCGGCCACTTCATCGCCGGGCTTCAAACCCAGGCGCTCCAGAGCAAGCCCCAGCTTCCACTCGGGATTCTCCGCATACGTGTAGTGATGGCGAACGTGGGCGAGCACATCGCGATCCACCACCGTGTAATTGAGAATTGCGCCCAAAGCCATCACCGCCAGCACCAGGTTCCGAGTGGTGCGCGCCGGCAACTCGCGCAGCATAACCACGCTCACAAACGGAAGCAGGCAGAGGATAGCGAGAAACGAGCCCAGATAGCGATCTTCCAGATGCACCTGGACGTACAGTGCAATCCCCAGCAGCGCCGGCAGATAGAAAGGCCATAATCCCAACGCTGTCTTGAGCCACTCCCTGCGCTCTCGGAATGACACCAAAAGCAGGATCGCCGACAGGAGAACGGCGTAGAAGATAGGCTGATGCGTCAGGATCTTCGCCAGATAGCCTAAGTCGCGCCCAATGCCGATCGCCTGATACTTCGGGCTCCAGAAATGTCGGTATCCCACATACCAGTAAGTCACATTGCCGAATGGCGGATAGGTGTTGTGGTAAGGCTCCCCAAACGCAAACACGTCGGGATTCTTCATGAGCTGATGAGTAGGATGGATCGGCCTCCCATATCCGGCGGGACCGCCCTGCCAGTTCGTCCATCGCGGCAGGTAGTTCACATGAAACGCATAGTTCAACTGCCCCGATTCGCCCATCGTAAAATGTCCGAACGACCAGGACAGGCCCGCAATATAAGGCGCGGCAATGACCGCGAAGACTATGAAGGCGGCCAGCACCGGCGCCAGCTTTCGCTTCTCACGGAGGAGGCCCGCTGCCGCCGCCAGCAGCAGAAGAAACGACAGCGGCAGGAAAATTCCCTTGCACCAGTAGCCCGCACCCAGAACGACTCCAAGAACGATAGCGCGGCCATAACTCGGATCTCTCAGCAGGCGAACTACAATCGCCGTCCCGAGAAAGAAAAAGATTGTAACTAAAAGGTCGGGTCCCACCCGGGATACGGAGTCGATGCAAAGCTGAATGGCGATGAAGATACAAACCCCGGCAAACAGAACGAAGCGCCGCCGCTCGAACGCATCCTCACGGGGCAAGCCGGCATAGTAAGGATCGAAGCTTCTCAGCAGATAGAGAAACGCCAGCCACGCGGCAAAGAAGACCACCATATTCAGCACATGAATGGCGAGCCATTCGCCGTTGGCGGTGGAGGGGAAGAGAGGACGCACGATCGCCAGCAGCAGTGGATAACCCACGCTCCAGAGCGGATTGAAAACCATCTTCCAGTCCCTGGCCGGAATAGCGCGGCTGATATCGAGGTAAGAGATGGCATCGGTGGCAAAATCGGTCCGCTTGAACCATCCCTCGATCGCCCCCAGGGTCAGGACCAGGCAGGCAAGAACCACATGCAGCCACAGCGGCTCTTTCAACTCGTGATCCCGAGCAGCCATTCGGGGCTCATCGGAACTGTTCATAGGTTTTTCAAGGCTTCCCGCGGCGTCTCTTGCTGGCATCGTCAATCGGAGCTATGAATTCGCCCCGTTCCTCTCGCAAAGATGATGAACTTATATCGAACTGCTCAGGCTTGCAGCGAAATCGATTCGCTTGGGGGGAGGCGAAAAGGGGCACTTTGAATCACGCGGCAGATCGATCTTTTCCGACCGGCTTGCCGTCCTGCGCTGGAGTGCGCGCAGACATGAAGCGACATAAATGCGGCGTCATCAGGAGTCTACTGAATGGCAAAGCGTCAAAACAAGATGACCGCCGCACATTATGGTAATCTTCGCACATCCCCTGAAACGCAGCTCGAGCGTGTTTCATAAACCTCGGAAGCGGGTGAGATACCCTCGTGTTTCCGCGCAGGGGCGCGCTTTGCGACTGCCGGTGCGCGGTTCCACTCGCAAAGGGAAGCGATGCGACCAATTGAAGTTCTTCTTTTTGCCTTGATTCTGCTAAGCGCCTGGGCTGCGTTCTCGCGTAAGACGCCCCGCTCGCTTCTGGCCTGGCTGTGTGCTCTCGATCTGCTCACGCTCGTCGTGCATGCAATCGTCGAGGGCCCCCATTATCAGATGGCTCCTGCCTATCTCGCCGCTCTCGTCTTCCCCGCGGTATTCGCAATCCGGCGAACCGCGCTCCGCCGCATGCTCTCGGCCGCGATGTTCGTGTTGGCGCTCGGCTCCTGCGTGCTTTCGATCCTCTCGCCCATGTTCCGCCTGCCCACGCCCACCGGCAGTTACCCGATCGGGACCAGCATTTTTCATCTGGTGAACGACCATCCGTCCGATCCGTCTTCCGCAGGCGCAAACGGCAAGCGGGAGCTGATGATCCAGGTGTGGTATCCGGCATCGCCATCGCATGCGCCGCGCGCCCCGTACCGGAGGTTCTCCGAGACCACGGTGAAATCTTCCTTTCAGGCAGTGCTGTGGACGCACGCCCGATGGAACCCGCCCCTTGCCCGGAGCAGCAGCCCGTTCCCGCTTCTCCTACTCAATCCCGCCTGGACCGGCCGGCGCACCAACTACACCTATCTCGTTGAGGACCTGGTCAGCCACGGCTACATCGTCGTCGGCATCGACCACACCGGCAATTCCGGTCCCACCGCATTCCCAGATGGGCATGTGAGCGAACCGACCTTCGACCCCGGGCTGGATTTCGCGACTCGGACCTTCGCCGAATTGACCACCTACGCCGCCCAGCAGCTCGCAATCCAGGTAAACGACAATCGCTTTGTCCTCGATCAACTGCAAAGCTGGAACCAGGACCCAGCCAACCGCTTCTTTCGCCGCATCGACATGGATCGAGTGGGCGCCCTCGGCCACTCCTTTGGCGGAGCCGTCGCGGCCCAGGCCTGTCTCGAAGACAGCAGGATCAAGTCCGCTCTGGATATGGATGGTTCCCTGTGGGGTCCGGTGCAGAAGCTGGGGCTCGCCAAACCCTTCATGATGATTCAGGAAGACGTCCTGCAGCCGACACCCGCGCAACTGCAGAACCACATGGTGCTCATGGACCATTTGCTCGATCTCGGCGATACGGCGATGAAGCAGCAGTCCAACGGCTACGAGGTAGTGCTGCATGGGAGTTCGCACCCCAGCTACAGCGACCAGAGCCTCTACTCCCCGCTGAAGAGCATCTCCGGCATCGGCAGGATTCCGGCGAGGCGCGAGTACTTCATGATCAGGACCTACGTTCTCGCCTTCTTCGACAAAACCCTGCGTGGAGCGGATCCGGAAATTCTCAATGGCGCCGACAGCCCCTTCCCCGAAGCGACACTTACCGTGCTTCACCGGCCCTGAAACCGCTTACCATCCTCATCTCTCACACTTGCGGCGTGGGAGCGGCGTCTTTGTTGTCCCCATCAATCTTCGTAGAGACTCCAAACCGCGGCAAGGTCGAGCACGAATCCGGCAACCGGTCCAATTCCTGTTACCTTTTCTGCGGTCTCCACGCGAACTGCGAGGCCTGGTTCGTACACCAGCACATTGCGGCTATATGGATCGATAAGCCAGCCCAGCTTTGCACCACTGGCAATCCACGATTCCATCTTCTTTTGCGCCGTCGAGAGACTGTCGGAGAATGACAGCAGCTCAATCACAAAAGCAGGCGTGAAGCGGAGAAAGTGTCTCCTGTCTTCCTTGGTGAGGCCATGCATCTGCTCGGCTGTGGCGTAGGCTCCATCCGGACAGAGGGAAGAACCGTCGGGGAGGAAGAACCCGGCGTTGGAATCGAATACCGGCCCTGCCGGTGCTGTTTCCACCAGGCTGCAAGCTGATAGCTGATCTCGATGTTGCCGCTGCTACTGTCAGCACCCGTCGGTGCATTCACGATGATCGTGCCTTCCTTCGTTCTTTCGAGCTTCACCAGATCGTTGGCAGCGCACAGCTTTTCGAATTCTTCGTCTGTAAGGGGCGGATCCAGCACCACGCTGCTGGGCAGCTTCGGAATTTCGAGGATGGTGCTCATGATGGCATTCTACGACCAAACGCAAAAAAGCCCGCTCTCCAAATCGCTTTGGGAGCGGGCTTCTTCTAGAGACTTATGCCGGCGATCACCTAATCTCCCACACACTTTCGCGTGCAGTACCATCGGCCCAGCGAGGCTTAACTTCCGTGTTCGGGATGGGAACGGGTGGGACCCTCGCGGTATGGTCACCGGCAAACTTAAGGCGTTTCTTACAGCACGTTACGCCATTGAAAAACTTGGACGGCGCTTGGCGGGCTTTTTCTCCCGCAGCCAGATCCCATCGAACGGACTGTTTCTCCCGGATGAGTTGAGGCAAACTGGCGCCACACAACCTAATATCTCACAACGAAATCGATTGGTATATTACAGGGCTTGTTGATATGCCTTAGAAAGAATCTGGGCAATGACTGCGCAGAGTTAATTCTATGGACAAGCCGAACGGGCGATTAGTACTGGTAAGCTACACGCATTACTGCGCTTCCACCTCCAGCCTATCAACCAGGTGGTCTTCCTGGGCCCTTCAGGGAAATCTCATCTTGGAGCGTGCTTCCCGCTTATATGCATTCAGCGGTTATCACAACCGAACTTCGCTACCCAGCCGTGCCATTGGCATGACAACTGGAACACAAGAGGTTCGTCCATCCCGGTCCTCTCGTACTAAGGACAGCCCTCCTCAAATCTCCTACGCCCACAGCAGATAGGGACCGAACTGTCTCGCGACGTTCTGAACCCAGCTCACGTACCGCTTTAATAGGCGAACAGCCTAACCCTTGGAACCTTCTACAGCTCCAGGATGCGATGAGCCGACATCGAGGTGCCAAACCGAAGCGTCGATATGAACTCTTGGCTTCGATCAGCCTGTTATCCCCGGCGTACCTTTTATCCGTTGAGCGATGGCCCTTCCATACAGAACCACCGGATCACTAAGGCCTGCTTTCGCATCTGCTCGACTTGTAGGTCTCACAGTTAACCACTCTTATGCCTTTGCACTCGACGACTGATTTCCAAACAGTCTGAGAGTAGCTTCGCGCGCCTCCGTTACAATTTAGGAGGCGACCGCCCCAGTCAAACTACCCGCCTAACTATGTCCCTCTCCCGGATCACGGGAGTAGGTTAGATTCACAGCACTCGCAGGGTGGTATCTCACCGGTGGCTCCACCAAATCCGAGAATCTGGCATCAAAGCCTCCCACCTATCCTGCGCAGCAAGAGCCATAAATCATAGTTAAGGTGTAGTAAAGGTGCACGGGGTCTTTCCGTCTAGCTGCGGGTAACCGGCATCTTCACCGGTACTACAAGTTCGCCGAGCAACTCGTTAAGACAGTCGTACGATCGTTACTCCATTCGTGCAGGTCGGAACTTACCCGACAAGGAATTTCGCTACCTTAGGACCGTTATAGTTACGGCCGCCGTTCACTGGGGCTTCAGTTCAAAGCTTCGGCTTGCGCCTAACCTCTCCCTTTAACCTTCCAGCACCGGGCAGGAGTCAGCCCCTATACGTCGTTTTCGACTTAGCAGAGACCTGTGTTTTTGTTAAACAGTCGCCGTACGCGCTTCACTGCGACCCACCAGAGGTGGGTGACCCTTCTCCCGAAGTTACGGGTCTAATTTGCCGAGTTCCTTAACAAGCTTTCACTCGAGCGCCTTTGGATATTCTCCTCGTCTACCTGTGTCGGTTTGTGGTACGGTTCCCAACGCCTCTCCTTAGAGGATTTTCTCGGCAGCGTGAAATCAGCAGCTTACACCCATACGGGCTTGCTTTGCGCCTCACTGTTAAGCCCTGGCGGATTTGCCTACCAGAACCAGCTTACGCGCATCGACCGCCATAGCCATATGACGACCTGCTTATCCTTCTGCGTCTCCCCATCGTCAAACGAAGGTTGGGAGGTCCGGAATATTAACCGGATGTCCATCAGCTACGCCTTTCGGCCTCACCTTAGGGACCGCCTAACCCTGAGCGGATTAACCTTCCTCAGGAAACCTTAGACTTTCGGCGTGAATGGTTCTCACATTCATTATCGCTACTTATGCCGGCAGGGTCTCTTCGCAACGCTCCACCAGTCTTCTCAGTCTGGCTTCACTGCTGTTGAGAATGCTCTCCTACCACGCACACCATAGGTGTGCATCCGCTGCTTCGGTGTACAGTTTTAGCCCCGTTGTATTGTCGGCACCGGACCGCTTGACCAGTGAGCTATTACGCTTTCTTTAAAGGATGGCTGCTTCTAAGCCAACCTCCTGGCTGTCTGGGCGTTCCGACTTCCTTTCCCACTTAACTGTAACTTTGGGACCTTAGCAGGCGGTCTGGGCTGTTTCCCTCTCGACTGTGAAGCTTAGCCCCCACAGTCTGACTCCCGGGCTGGTTGTCACTGGCATTCGAAGTTTGGTTGGATTCAGTAAGCCGGAAAGCCCCCTAGTCCATCCAGATCTCTACCACCAATGCAAATCACCCGAGGCTAGCCCTAAAGCTATTTCGGAGAGAACGAGCTATCACGGAATTTGATTAGCCTTTCACCCCTACCCTCAGCTCATCCGAGCTTTTTTCAACAAACACCGGTTCGGTCCTCCAATAGGTTTTACCCTACCTTCAACCTGGCCAAGGGTAGATCATCCCGCTTCGCGTCTATTCCTGCCAACTTAACGCCCTATTCAGACTCGCTTTCGCTTCGGCTCGCTTACGCTTAACCTTGCTGACAAGAATAACTAGCCGGCTCATTATGCAATAGGCACGCGGTCAGACATTCCCTTGCGGGCATAGTCCTCCCACTGCTTGTAGGCACACGGTTTCAGGTACTTTGTACTCCCCTAACAGGGGTGCTTTTCACCTTTCCCTCACGGTACTGGTTCACTATCGGTCAGATACGAGTATTTAGCCTTGCGGAATGGTCTCCGCGGATTCAAGCAGGGTTTCACGTGCCCCGCCTTACTCAGGTGCCTGCTTCGAGTCCGGATAGCTTTCGTCTACGCGCCTGTCACGCTCTATGGATCCCCTTTCCAGAGGATTCGACTAACTACCAGATTGGTAACTCTACTGTTGCAGGTCCTACAACCCCCGAGACACCGAAATGCCACGGGTTTGGGCTGTTCCGATTTCGCTCGCCACTACTCTCGGAATCGAGGTTTCTTTCTTTTCCTTCAGGTACTGAGATGGTTCACTTCCCTGAGTTCGCTTGATCCCGCCTATGTATTCAGCGGGTCATACATGAGGTTTGCTCATGTGGGTTTCCCCATTCGGAAATCTCCGGATATAACGCCTGTGTGCGGCTCCCCGAAGCTTATCGCAGCTTGCCACGTCCTTCATCGCCTGTATCTGCCAAGGCATCCACCGTGCGCCCTTAGTAGCTTGACCATAGAATTAACTCCACGCAGGAGTCACTTCTACGTATTGCCGCCTAGCAAACTTCCAACCAGGTCCGAAGACCCGGATAAGAAATCTGCAAAAGATTATTCTAAAGACACTCAACTAACCAACTTCCCCATCTCGTGGTACGAACCACGGACAAGGTCATTGCTCAGCCTTGTAATATATTTACCCAATCGATTTCGTTGTCAAACATCCAGACACGGGCTATCAGACCCATGCTCGCCCTCGGGCGAATTGAACCAGATTCAGAATCAACTTGCGACCTGAACCCTGCCCAAAAATCGACATCTAAGATTGCTGCGCCTAAGCGCTCTTAGAAGCCCATCTTCAGGCAGCTCGAAGTAAGAGGTTGGTGGAGCTGAGGAGGATCGAACTCCTGACCCCCTGCTTGCAAAGCAGGTGCTCTCCCAGCTGAGCTACAGCCCCATTCCCTGAAACACAGGATAGTTTTGAAGCTATGGTGGGCCTGGGTAGATTCGAACTACCGACCTCACCCTTATCAGGGGTGCGCTCTAACCAACTGAGCTACAGGCCCGGCACCGTTCAAAACTGATGCCCAGATTGAGCATCACCGTGATGAGCGATCGCTATGGTTGATTATAGCGTGCCCGCTGAGCCCGACTGCTCGTCATTCCTACTCGTTCGAGAAGTTTCGAGGACCAGGTTGAACATGCGAAGCAGCTACGCCGCTTCTGACCATCGTGCAAATTCATGAAGAAGCAGAGAAGGCTTGTATCAGAATTTCCCATCCCAAGTCAGGGACAAGTGACGGGAATGTACATGGCAACGTCTCACGTTACGCCACCGGAGGCTTGCGCCCTCGGCAGTCCGCGATACGCGGAAGTAAGTGAGTGCCATGACGTTCTCTCTTAGAAAGGAGGTGATCCAGCCGCAGGTTCTCCTACGGCTACCTTGTTACGACTTCACCCCAATCATGAATTACACCTTGGAAGGCTGCCCCCTTGCGGTTGGCTCACCTGCTTCTAGTGCAACCCACTTTCGTGATGTGACGGGCGGTGTGTACAAGGCCCGGGAACGTATTCACCGCGGCATTCTGATCCGCGATTACTAGCGATTCCAGCTTCATACAGTCGAGTTGCAGACTGTAATCCGAACTGAGGCCGGCTTTTTCCGATTAGCTCCCCCTCGCGGGTTTGCGACGGTTTGTACCGGCCATTGTAGCACGTGTGTAGCCCTGGACATAAAGGCCATGAGGACTTGACGTCATCCCCGCCTTCCTCCCCGTTATCCGAGGCGGTCTCACCAGAGTGCTCAACTAAATGGTAGCAACTGGTAATAAGGGTTGCGCTCGTTGCGGGACTTAACCCAACATCTCACGACACGAGCTGACGACAGCCATGCAGCACCTATATAGCAGCCCATTGCTGGGAAGGGATATTTCTACCCCGGTCCACTACATTTCGAGCCCAGGTAAGGTTCTTCGCGTTGCGTCGAATTAAACCACATGCTCCACCGCTTGTGCGGGCCCCCGTCAATTCCTTTGAGTTTCAGCCTTGCGACCGTACTCCCCAGGCGGATCGCTTAACGCGTTAGCTTCGGCACGGCGGGATTGGGTACCCGTCACACCAAGCGATCATCGTTTAGGGCTAGGACTACCAGGGTATCTAATCCTGTTTGCTCCCCTAGCTTTCGTGCATCAGCGTCAGTTGTGGTCCAGTGAGCCGCTTTCGCCACAGGTGTTCCTTCCGATATCTACGCATTTCACCGCTACACCGGAAATTCCACTCACCTCTCCCACACTCAAGCCCGGCAGTTTCTCATGCAGACTTCGAGTTGAGCCCGAAGATTTCACATAAGACTTACCGAACCGCCTACGCACCCTTTACGCCCAATAATTCCGAACAACGCTCGCCCCCCTCGTATTACCGCGGCTGCTGGCACGAAGTTAGCCGGGGCTTCTTCTCTCGGTACCGTCATAATCGTCCCGATCGAAAGGAGTTTACGTCCCAAGGGACTTCATCCTCCACGCGGCGTTGCTGCGTCAGGGTTTCCCCCATTGCGCAAAATTCCCCACTGCTGCCTCCCGTAGGAGTCTGGACCGTGTTTCAGTTCCAGTGTGTCCGTGCGCCCTCTCAGGCCGGATACAGATCACCGCCTTGGTGGGCCATTACCCCGCCAACTAGCTAATCTGCCGCGACCCCCTCCTTAAGCGAATTGCTCCTTTGACCCGTAGGTGTTATGCGGTATTAGCCTAGATTTCTCCAGGTTATTCCCCACTCAAGGGTAGGTTAGTCACGTGTTACTCACCCGTGCGCCACTTTACTCATGGATTGCTCCACTTTCTCGTTCGACTTGCATGTGTTAGGCACGCCGCCAGCGTTGATTCTGAGCCAGGATCAAACTCTCGTTTATATCCTGAGACTGCATCCAGACGACGGAGGTCGCTGGAGCAATCGACTTCGCAGTGCTCGAAAGACTGCGAAGTACTTACTTGTGAGAATGATCAAACCAAGATCTTCTTCCATTCTCACGACTGGCATGTTCAACCTGATTGTCAAAGATCCACGCCGGTAACCGCCTGAGCGGACCGCTTGGATCGGGGAATCGCAGCATCGCTGCGGCCCTCGAACTTGTTGCGCTGCATTTTTGCGCGGACTCTCCAAAACTATCGAAGTTCGCCGGTCAAGTCAAGCAAAACCTTTAAGATTTTCTCAACTCGCGCTTACCGGATAACTCACGGCTTGCGTCTCCCTCGGTTCCCGGAATACCCGGCCCGAAAGACCACCATGCAGCACCAAACTTTGAAAGATCGCTCTTCGGCGCCACGTCGATCAACGACGCGCATCGCTGAAGGCGGGACATTTGCCCGCACAAACATGAGGAGACTTGCTCCTCTTCTTGCAATGGATTGTTCGCTCTAATGAGGCGCCTAGCGCCCGTCGAACACCCGCTTCGCTCTTAACAGTTGGCAGACTCAAGAGCCCGCTCAGCGAAGCCATCTTGCAAATCCTTACTGCTTGAACCGTTTCTTAATATAGCAGCTTCACTTGGCTTTTGCAACTCCATCAGAGTTGCTCGCCGTGAACCACTCAGGCTTAACAACAGCCCGTGACAACAAGATGAATACTATCCTGTGCCACGCCACACCGCAAGTGTTGAAAACTTTGCAAATCTGTTGAAAAGCCTTCACACGCCCCGCATCACAAACCTGCCTCAATCCCCAACCTGCCGCGCGATCACGCCCAGATCCGTGAGCCCATTCACAAAGAACTGCATGGCCAGCGCCACCAGCAGCAATCCCATGATTCGCACCAGGATGCGGATGCCCGTCTCGCCCAATACCCGCCGCACCCGGTCCGCGCCGCTCAGCACTGCATAGCTCGCCAGAGCCGAAACCGCGATCGCCATCAGGATCGCCGCCATCTGCCACTTCGTCGGAGCCTGCGCCACCAGCACCATCACGCTCGAAATCGCTCCGGGGCCGGCCAGCATCGGAATGCCCAGCGGCACAATCCCCGCATCCTCCTTGGTCGCCGCCTCTTCCGCGTCGTCCGACGACTCCTGCGTCGGCGACCTCTTCGCCTCCAGCATGTCGATGCCGATCAGAAGAAGAATCAGGCCGCCGGCAATCTCGAACGCCGGCAGCGTAATCCCGAACATCTGGAAGATCAGCCGTCCCGCCAGAGCAAATGTGGTCAGCACGATAAAACAGGTCAGCGAAGCCTTCCTCGCCATTCGCTTCCGCCGCTCGGCGTCGACTCCCGACGTGATCGAGATGAATGCCGGAATCGCCGCGAACGGATCGACCAGAAAGAAGATTGAGCTCAGCGCCAGCACCGAAAACTTCACATAGGTTGAATGCAGCTCATGAAAGGCGGCGCTGGCCGGACCATAGATCGTCGTCATTGCCGCATTCAGCCACCCGTGCATTCGCCGCCTCCGCTCTCGCCTATCACGCTATTAAGCCACACAACGCCGGCCATCCCCGCGGCAATCGATGACGCCGCCGTCATCTTCCGCTCATCCTGAAAACCACATTACCGGTCGCCTATTAACTCCGCTTACATTGGTTACCCATCAAAACTTCCCGCTCCCAAGTAGGGATTTCCTTCCCGAAAATGGTTGCCTCCTCTTCATCCTCTCTAAGCCTATGTGGATGAACAGCTTAGAAGCCACGCGCGGTTGGCCCTTAACCTGCCTTTTCTCTCAGCGCGACGCGGCCATTACCCAGCGACTGTCAACCACCGCGCCGCGGGAAGAATCAAAATTTTGGAAGGAGAAAGTAGCCTTCAATGAGCACCGGTGCTGCCAATCAATTCTCTGATGGTTCGGATCAAATACTGGCTTCGGATTTTCCCAATATTCTGCTCGCCGGCGACAATTCCCGAGTTGCGGAAGCCCTTCACCAGAAGCTTGTCGAGGAGGGCTTCGCCGTACGCCTGGCGCCCGGCTACCGCGCCCTGGAAGTCCTGTGGCAGCAACATCGCCACCCGATAGTCCTGCTCGATGTGTCGAATATCCACGCGGTCGATGCAGCTATCGACGCCGCCATGGCCATCAAGCGCCGCGACTCGAGCCAGTTTGTCGGCTATCTCGCCGATCCCATCCTCCGCACCAGCGGATTAGCCGGGGACGCCATCTTCCCCCGCAATCTGCATCTGCTTCCCGAAGCCCTTCGCATGCATTTCTCGCAGCCATCGGCGTCGTAGCGCATCAACCGCCCTTCAAAGGTCGAAGCGAATGGGAACCGGATGCCCGTGCCTCTGTTCCCGAGGGAGGGTTCGTTCCGCAATATGCGAGCCTCCGCTGGCCGGCTTTCCCAAAATTCAACGATAGCGCCATCCGCGCCATTCAAGCGTTCACTCCGCTCTAACCATGCGGCTATAATCTCCTGTTAGCAGATGCCGACAAAGGAGCTCGCGCGCGCATGCCGATCCAAACTACCAGCAAAATCTGGCACAACGGAAACCTCATCCCCTGGGAGAAGGCCAATATCCACGTCATGAGTCACGTGATTCACTACGGCTCATCCGTCTTCGAGGGCATTCGCTGCTACGGGCAGCCCCAGGGCGCAGCCGTTTTCCGGCTCCCCGAGCACATGCAGCGCCTGCTGGACTCCGCCAAGATCTATCGCATGCCCATGCCCTATTCGCTCGATCAGCTTTCCTCCGCAGTCGTCGACCTGATCGAAGCCAACGGCGTCGCACCCTGCTATATCCGCCCGATTGCTTTTCGCGGATACGGCGAGATGGGCGTCAACCCCAAGCACGCGCCGGTCGAGGTCTACATGGCCAACTTCCCCTGGGGTAAGTACGTTGCCGGAGACGCGGCCGACGTCTGCATCTCTTCCTGGAATCGCTCCGCGCCCAACACCACGCCCTCACTGGCCAAGGCCGGCGGAAACTACCTGAACTCGCAGCTCATCCGCATGGAAGCCGACGCCAACGGCTACGTCGAAGGCATCGCGCTCGACGTCAACGGATATCTCTCCGAGGGCTCGGGTGAGAATCTCTTTCTGGTGCGCAACGGCGTCCTGTACACCACGCCGCTGGCCAACTCGGTGCTCTCCGGAATCACCCGCGACTCGGTGCTCACGCTGGCGCGCCACTTCGGCATCCCCGTCGTCGAGCAGGCCATGCCTCGCGAAATGCTCTACATCGCCGACGAAGTCTTCTTCACCGGCACCGCCGCCGAAGTTACGCCCATCCGCAGCGTCGATCGCATCATCGTAGCCGACGGCAACCCCGGCCCGATCACCCAGCAGCTCGCGGACGAGTTCTTCGGCATCGCCAACGGACTGAGGCCCGACCGCTACGGCTGGCTGACCCCGGTTAACGTGAACGCCGAACAAGCCGTAACCGTGTAACTCCACTTACTAAGTAAAAGTAAGACAAGAAAGCCCGGCCATAAGCCGGGCTTTTTTTCTCAAATACAAACATCGCCGGGCAGAAACAGACAACGCGGCTTACCTGCTGCGTACACCGGTCAAAGGATTTCTCCAGCGCACTCCAGGAAAGCGCGCGAAGTCACGATCGGCCGTGCAAATCTCGGCGCCATACTCCAGCGCCAGGGCTGCTACGTGCGCGTCCGAGGTAAGGTCACCACCTGTGCCCGCATGGAGCAGCAAGGATCGAAGATGTCGAGCATGGCCTGGACCCGGTTGCGGAACAGAGACCATCGGCATCTCGAGCCATGCGTCCATTACATCAATGGCCTGCTCGATGCTCAGCGGCCGCGCAAACAAGCCGGGCTTCGTACTCAACCGCAGAAACGCCAGCAGGACCATCCAGGGAAGCCCCAAAGTCTCGTCGCCCGACAAGACCGACTCCAGCCAGCGATGCGCTGCCCGATTGCGCGCAGACCTCTCGTCTACCGCGTAAAGCAGCAGATTCACATCGACAAAGATCATTTACCGGCAGTCATCTTCTTGATGATCTCCTCGTCTTCAAGCTGCGATGCAATTTGAAGCGCCTTATCCCAGTTCAAACCCGGCGCGGCGGGGCCCATGGGAAAGGTCTGCTGGCGGAAGCGACGGCGCTTCACCGGCGCTCCCTTGAGGCCAGCCCGTATGGCTCCGTTGACAGCCTCTTTGAAAGTGATATCACGCTCCCGAATTGCACTCTTCAGCAACTGCTCCACATCCGGATCGAGAGTAATGGTAGTCCGCATGCAAGCATCATAGCATCATAGCAATGATGCTTTGATGCTTCGTCGGTTTGACAACCCGGCAAAGCGATGCCAGCGGGGCGGCCCGGACTTCAGTCCGAGCAATCAACTTCGGCAGTACGAGGTATTCAGGCCTGGGCCTCCAAAGCTAAACCGGGCCGCACGAAATACCACACCAACCCCAGCACCACATACCCCAGATACATATAAGGCAGCCACGAATAAGGCGCCGGAGGCACCGGATACAGCGTCCCGGCCAGCGCCAGCACCATAGCCGCCGTCCCCGCTACTGACAGCAGCAGCACGCCCGCACTCAGCCGGTCTGTGCCCCGTCTCGCTTCGCGCCGCAGATGCAGCGGCAGCGCCACGCACACCAGCGCGTACACGGTGATGAATCCATAGGTGGCCAGCGAACCAAGCCAGCCATAGATATCCATGGCGCTCACCCCACGCCATGCCAGAGCGACGGCGGGAACCAGCGTCGCCGCCGCCGTCACCAGCACCGCCCAGTGCGGCGTCTCGTTTCTCGCGTGTGTCTCGGAAAGCCTGCGGTGCGCCAGCCCGCGATGCGCCATCAGCATCAGCACGCGCGACGCCGCCGTGATGCAGGCCAGCACGCACGCAAACATGCTCATCATCGCGCCCACGTCCACCACGGTGCCCAGCAGCGTTCCCAGCGCACCCGCGCTCGCGGCATTCGCCAGCGTATGCAGCGGAGCCGCCGCCTGGTCCAGCCGCTCGCCCGCGCCGCGAAAACCCAGCACCTCGGCATACGCGCAGATCACGAAGAACGCTCCGCATCCCAGCGCGCACTGCAGCACCGCGCGCGGAATCGTCTTCAGCGGCTCGCGCGCCTCGGCCCCCAGCGTCGTCGCCGACTCGAAGCCCACAAAGCTGAACAGCGCCAGCACCAGTCCCAGCCGGATGCCCGTGCCCGACGCACCCTTCAGACGAAACTGCGCCCAGTCCAGGTGCAGACCGTGCCGCCAGACAATCAGCGTCAGAATCACCGCGATGCAGCTCACCGACGCCGCTTCCATCCACAGCATCATCTCCGCCGAAAGCTTGATATCGCGGAAAGCCATAGCCCCTGACACAATCACCGCGACCGAGATCAGCAGCGAAGGCGAAGCTCCCACGCCCAGCCACGCATGCAGCAGCACATTCGCATAGTTGAAAAAACCCGCCGCCACCGATCCTGCGGTCGCCACGTAAGCCAGCAGCAGGGCCCAGCCCGCAATGCTCGCGGCCCACCCCGGCAGCGACTGCGTCGTGTAGACGAACAGAGATCCCGGTGAAGCCGACCGACGTCCGAAGCAGCCAATCACCAGCCCCACCAGCGTCACCGCCAGTGTTGCGAAAATGTAAACCAGCCACGTGCCGTTGCCCGCCAGGGCGAACACCAGCGGAATCGTCATCGCCGGCGTGGCGGTTGGAGCAATCGCAGACACCGACTGCGCCAGCGTCTCCCACGGACCCAGCACATGCCGCCGCAGCCCGTATCCGGCGCGCGGCTCATCGGGTGCAACCTTCCCATGCGGCGGAGTAGACAAAGGCGATGAAGTCTCTGGCAGCAATCCCAGCTCCCTCTTTCTTCAAAGAGATCAATTTTCGGATGGAAGCTCCAGTCTCCAGCGCGCACCATCCCACGTCAAGCCATTTGAACGGTTGGTAGGGGTGCAGTTGGAAGGGTACGGGCTTCAGCCCGGACGTAAGTCGCTCAAAATAGCTACGGCTTTAACCGCTTTCTCTTGGCGTCCTTTGCGTCTTCGCGGTGAAAGCCGTTTCAGGACTTCGCACCGCATGCCTTACCCTGAACAGATGACCGATCCCCAAGCCATGCTCGCCGTCGCCATCCGCGAAGCCCAAGCCGGGCTCGCCGAAGGAGGCATCCCCATCGGCGCCGCCATCTTTCGCGCCGACGGAACGCTCGTGGGCTCGGGCCACAACCGCCGCGTTCAGCACAACGATCCCTCGGCCCACGGGGAGACCGACGCCTTCCGCAACGCCGGGCGCCAGCGCTCCTATCGCGACCTCATCATGGTCACAACTCTCGCTCCATGCTGGTACTGCACCGGCCTCATCCGTCAGTTCCGATTCAAGACGGTGATCGTGGGAGAAAGCCGGACCTTCCGTGGAGGCATCGACTGGCTCCGCGAACACGGAGTCGAAATACATGACCTCGATAACTCCGAATGTATCCAGACGATGACCGATTACATCAGCGATCACCCGGAAGTCTGGAACGAAGATATCGGCGAGGACTAAGCCGCTACACATCCCAGGGAGAGCCACGCCTTCGCCCCGTCGATATCGTTCCTCCTGATGGACCTCATCGGAGCAGCTTCAGTTGTTGCCCGCGCCAAGATGCTCCAGCACCGCGCGCGCAGCCGCAAAACCCGGGTCGATGCGAAGCGCCGCCTCAGCCTCGGATCGCGCCTCGTCATATCGGCCTGCCGCTCCCAGCGCGTTGGCCAGGTTGGTGTGATACTCCGGATCGTCCGGCGTAATGCCGACCGCCAGCCTGAACTGCTCGATCGCTGCCGGGAAGTTCCCCAGCTCCGCATCGACGCTGCCCAGGTTGTTATGCAGCGATGCGCTGAAATCGTCGCCCTGCGAATGGATCGCGAGCGCCCGGGTGAACAGCTCCGCGGCCCGGTTCCGGTCGTGGTGGTATTGCCACTCCATCAGGCCAATCGTCGAAAGAACGTTTTCGTTCTTCGGCTGCTTTGCCAGCAGCTTCGCGAGCAGCGGCTCTGCCTCGCTCCAGCGCCCTGCCCGCGCAAGAATCAGTCCTTCCTCGTCCTCGCCCTCCACATCGGCCGGAACCGCTTCCCTCGCCTGGGCCAGCATCGCCAGAGCCCGCGGGTAATCCCCACGGTCGGCATAGAGCGATGCCGCTCCGTGGTAGGCCAGCAACAGAATCCACTCGATCCGGCGGAGATGCCTCCTTCGCCAGCGAGATCGCCCGCAGGTAGTTTTGTTCCGCCGACTCGGACGAATTCGAACTCTGCGCATTCGCCACCATGAAGCGCACAAAGGGAGCATCCGGAGAAAGCCGAAGCGTCTCAGAAAAAAGGGTCGCGTCGTCTTTCCAGACAGGATTCCGCCCGATCGTCTCCGCCGCGAAAACCGACACCACAACTACGAAAAGCGTCCATCCCGCTGGCCTGCGGAACTTCGCGGGAAGCAGCCTCAGCAGCCACGCTGCGAACAATGCCGCAAGCAGGCAGAAGCCAGCCGACGGCAGGTAAAGGTATCTCTCCGCGAAGACATTGCGGCCGAGCGCGTAGACATCCATCGCCGGAAGCAGCGTGATGCACACCCAAAGCCCCGCGAAGCAGGCCAGCGGAGCCCGCCGCGCAAGGTAAATCGCTCCGGCAACGCCGCACAGGGTAAGAACAATCGCCGCGATCGCACGCGGGTCCGTGGTCGAGTGAACTGGAGAGAAGACGTAATAGGCATTCAGACGAAGCGGTACCGCCAGCTTCCACCAGTACGCCAGCATCAGGTGCAGCGGCGTGAGCAGCAATTGGATCGGAGTCAGAGCCCAGTCCCGCATCCCCGCCGCCGCCGACCCCAGCACCCGAACGCGCAGCCCCAGATAGAGTGCAAGTACGCCCCAGAAAGGCGCACTCGCGAGAAGAGCGGCTCGCACCCGGCTCCCACCCTTCTCTACAACAAGGACATACACCACGACAACAATCGGAAGCACCGCTGCCGTCTCCTTCCACAGCAGCGCGAACGCGAAGGCCAGAAGCGAGAACAGCGGGAGCAACCATCGCGAAATCGTGGACGAAATCATGGGCGGCTTCGGCGCAGTCGAACCCGCGCGCGTCTCCCGGCCGGCCAGAAACAGGGCGAACGCCAGCAGGAAGAACAGTCCGCATCCGAGATCCGGCAGCGCGGCAATCCAATCCACCGCTTCTGTATGGACCGGATGCACCGCAAACAGCGCCGCAGCGACAAAGGCCAGCGCCATCTTCCGCGTGAGCAGCCAGAACATCGCGAAAGCGGCCAGCGCGCCGCCCATCGCGAACAACACGCTGGTCGCATGAAAAGCAGCCGGACTGAAACCGGAGAGCGCGGCCACCGTCCGGTAGGTCAGCATCTGGAGGGGACGATAATCGGCCGTCTGCACCGACGGGCTCTGACGCGCGAACCTCACATCCGCGGTGAACAACGAGCTCAGAGGCGCATCCGGCTTGAGAGCCGGGTTCATCACCACCTGCTCATGGTCGTCCCAGACGAATCCGTTTGAAATGCTGTTTCCGTAGGCGATCAGGACCATCGCGGAGAGAACCAGCGCGGCCAGGGCAAATTGCAGGCGAACCGATCGAAGCAGCCCCGCCGGACGGGAATCCGTAGCTTGGCCAGATCTGCGTTTCTTTCGCTGTTTTGGGTTGGCGGATGGCCGCATGCGTCAGCAGGAGCGCTCGATGGGTCCAAGTCTAGCAGAGAGTTGGATGGCGACCGGCGGCCGGACCTCGTGGTCCCCTGTGGCCCAAATCCCGCCGCTCCGGCAGGATTCTTCGCGGCACCGCGCGCGTTCCTGGCGTCTTCGCGGGAGTTCTGCTCCAGGGCTTCTCGCGGGCGCGGCACACAGAGTCATTGAAAACAAAAGACATTCCCGGAAGACCGGGAAAACCCAATGAAATGAACGATCTACATCTTTCAAAGATCGGGAAAACCATGCCGAATCAATGATTTAAGCTAAACGACGCCCCGCAGGAATCCTCCCACATTCGCCGTTCTGCGCGAGGCCCATAGCCCGGAAAGTGCCCCGGATATGACAACGATTTATAATCCCCGTTGCAGCTTATGGAGACCCCCAACCCACTTCTCGACGGACGTCAGGCGCTGGAGATCACGGACATCATGTCCATCCTCCCGCATCGCTATCCCTTCCTGCTCATCGACCGCATCCTCGAAATCGAGCGCAGGAAGCGGCATTGTCGCGATCAAGAACGTCACCATCAACGAGCCGTTCTTCGCCGGACACTTTCCGGATTACCCCATCATGCCCGGCGTGCTTGTTGTCGAAGCCATGGCCCAGGCCGGTGGTGTGTTGCTGCTCGCCGAGATCCCGGACCGCGAGTCAAAGCTGATTGTCTTCACCGGCATCGACCGCGCCAAGTTCCGCCGCCCCGTCGTTCCCGGCGACCAGCTCCGCATCGAGATCGATGTGCTCAACTGGAAGTCGCGCGCCGGCCGCATGCAGGGCCGCTGCACGGTCGAAGGCAAGCTCGTCTGCGAGGCCGTCGTCATGTGCCAGCTCGTTCCGCGCCAGAGACCGGCAGGGCCGGTGGCCGCGCATGCACCCGCCGATGTGCCGAATACGGAAGATCCCGCCCTCGAGCCGGTGACCCACGAGTGAGCATTCACCCGACAGCGATCGTTGCGTCGAGCGCCCAAGTCCCTGAATCCTGCACCGTAGGCCCCTATTCGCACCATCGGCCCCAACGTTGTCCTCGGCGAGGACTGCGAGCTCGTCTCGCACGTCGTCCTCGACGGACATCTCGTCGCCGGCGCCCGCAACCGATTTTTCTCCTTCGCCTGCGTCGGCATCGCCCCCCAGGACCTCAAGTACAAGGGCGAACCCACCGGAGCGTCCCTCGGCGACGACAACGTCATCCGCGAATCCGTCACCATCTCCCGCGGAACCGCCGGCGGAGGCGGCACCACCAGAGTAGGCAGCAACTGCCTCATCATGGCCTACACCCACATCGGCCACGACAGCCGTCATCGGCGACCACTGCATCCTGGCCAACGCCGCCACCCTCGCCGGCCACGTCATCGTCGAGGACTACGCCACGGTAGGCGCGCTCAACCAGGTCCACCAGTTCTGCCGCATCGGCAAGTACGCCTACACCGGCGGAGGCACCACCGTCACCCAGGACGTCCTGCCCTATTCGCTTACCTCGGCCAAACGCGAGACCCGCGCCTACGGCCTCAACAAAATCGGGCTCGAACGCCGCGGCTTTGACAGGAACCGCCTGCGCGCCATCCAGCACGCCTACCGCCTGATACAAGCGGCCAAATTGAACACGTCCCAGGCCATCGCAAAGCTCAAAGAGGAAGGCGTAGAGACGGAAGACGTAGCCTACCTGGTCCAGTTCATCGAAACCTCTGAGCGCGGCGTGCTGAAGTAGCCGGAATGTGCGACGCCCAAAAAATTGTCGTCCCGACCGGAGCGTAGCGCAGTGGAGGGACCTGCGGTTTTCTCGCGCTAACCACAGTCCCCGGGTGCCCCACATCTCGCATTTGAGATGTGGGATCAAATAAGAAAGACATGACCGAACCCGCCAAACTCGGACTCATCGCTGGCAACGGACGCTTCCCTTTTCTTCTCCTCGAAGCCGCCCGGGCCCACGGCAACGAAGTCGTCGTGGCGGCCCTCAAAGAAGAGACCGATCCGGAGATCGACGAACGGGCCCAGGCTGACCCCGGCATCCGCGTCCACTGGCTCTCGCTCGGCGAACTCTCCCGCCTCATCGAAACCTTCCAGAGCGAAGGCGTCACCCAGGCGGTGATGGCCGGACAGGTCAGGCACAAGCAGATCTTCTCCAGCATCCGCCCCGACTGGCGACTGGCCAAGCTCCTGCTCTCCCTCCGCACCAACAATACCAACATGCTGCTCGGAGCCATCGCCAAAGTCCTCGGCGACGAGGGCATCGAGCTGGTCTCCTCGACCTCCTATCTCGAACCACTGCTCGCCCAGCCTGGCACCCTGACCGCCCGCGCCCCCAGCGAACAGGAGCAGCAGGATATCGCCTACGGCCGCGAAGTCGGGAAGGCTATCGCAGGCTACGACATCGGCCAGACGGTCGTCGTCGCCAGCCAGGCCTGCGTTGCCATCGAAGCCATGGAAGGCACCGATGCCGCCATCGAGCGCGCCGGAGCACATCATGCGGTCGCTCGATTCCGAGGCCTCCACCCTCGACCGTAGTCTCACCGTAGTCAAAGTGGCCAAGCCCAAGCAGGACATGCGCTTCGACGTGCCGGTCATCGGCATCCGCACCATCGAGGTCATGCAGCAGGCGGGAGCAACCTGCCTCGCCGTCGAAGCCCACCGCACCCTGCTCTTCGATCGTGACAATGTGGTGACACTCGCCAACAACGCGGGGATTACCATAGTGGCAATCGAAGATCGGTAGGACCCGGATAACGACAGGTCAACACGAAAGTGGTCTAATGATCGTCGGCCCGGATTTCATCACTGGAGAACGTGAATGTCGAAAACTGCTCTCGCTCTAACCGCCCTCGCTCTGCTCGTCGTGGCAGGTCTTGCCGTTCGCAGCTTCGCCGCCGACAGCGGCACTCTTCCGGAAGTTGGCCAGGCCGCGCCCACCTTCACTCTACCCAACCAGGAAGGCTCACCGGTCAGCCTCGACACGTACAAAGGCAAGTGGGTCGTCCTCTACTTCTATCCCAAGGACATGACCTCCGGCTGCACCAAGGAAGCCCACAACTTCCAGAACGATCTCGACAAATACAAGGCTCACAACGCCGTCATCCTCGGCGTCAGCGTCGACTCGGTCGACAGCCACAAGCAGTTCTGCACCAAGGACAGCCTGACCTTTAACCTGCTCAGTGACCAGGACAAGAAGATTGTGAAAGAGTACGGCTCTCTCGGCAGCTTTGGCCCCATGATCATCGCCAACCGCAACACCTTCCTCATCGGCCCCGACGGCAAGATCGTCAAGGTATGGACCAAGGTAGATCCCAGCGGCCACAGCGAAGAAGTCCTCGCCGCGCTGCAGGGCTTCGAGAAGAAATAAGAACAAGGTTCCCGGGAATCCCACATCTCGCCTTTGAGATGTGGGATTCCGCCTAAGGGTGGGGCCAGTCACTCCAGTCGCAGAGCCTGCATGGGGTCGATCCGCGCCGCGCGCCAGGCAGGCAGCAGGCAGGCTGCTCCCGCGACCACCAGCAGCACGACCATCACGGCTGCGTAGACGCCGGCATCGAGCGGACGGGTCGCATACAGCACAGACTGGATCAGCTGGGTTGCCGCCGCGCTTCCGGCGAGGCCGATGGTCAGTCCCCAAAGCGCCGGCTTCAGGCCGTCGATGAGCACCAGCTTCATTACCTGCTCGCGGCGCGCACCGAGCGCCATGCGTACACCGATCTCCGTCGTCCGCTGCGTCACCAGGAACGCCAGGACGCCGTAGAGACCGACCGCAGCGAGCAGCAGTGAGAGGCCGGCGAAGAGCAACAGCAGCGTCGCACTGAAGCTCGATGTGGCCGTGGACTCGCCAAGAATCTGTTCCATGGTCAGCACACGCGTCACCGGCAGGCCGGGGTCGAGGCTGGCAATCGCCTTCTGAATCGGCAGCGCCAGGGCCGTCACGTCGCCGCGGGACCGCACTGCCAGCGCAGCATCGTTGGTGATGCCGGTCAGGTTTGTTGAAAAGATGGGGAACCACATCATGGGCCGAACTGCCTGCTCAATCGCGAAGGGCGTATCGCCGACGATACCGATGATCTCGTACAGGCGCTGCCGGCCGCCAAACGTTACTTTCAGATGTTTGCCCAGCGCCTCTTCGCCGGGAAAGAAGGTGTTCGCCATCGTGCGGTTGATCACGACGAACTGGTCGCGGTCCAACCGCTCCTCTTCGCTGAACACGCGCCCGCGAAGAAGAGGAATCTGAAGCGCCGAGAAGTAGCCCGGATCGGCTGTTCGGAAAAGAGCGTCAGAATGGTCTCCGGGCGGGAGCGGCGGATGTTCCGCGACGACAACATCGGAGTCGCCGTAGTAGCCATCTCCGGGAACCACATTGGTGAGGCCCGCGGCAGCGACCCCGGGCAGTGCTCGAACCTTCGCCAGCAGCTGCGTATGCAGTGCCGCCATTTGCTGAGGATTGGCATACTTCTCGCCACGCAGGAAGTAGCTCATGGTGAGCACGTTTTTGGTCGCGCAGCCGATATCGACCGACCGCAACCGTACAAAGCTCTTGAACAGCAATCCGGCACAGACCAGGAGCATGACGGTCAATGCAACCTCGATCATCAGCAGCGTCTTGCGCAGCGAGACCCGCTGACCGCTTCCCCCGACCGACCGCGAAGAGTCCTGCAATGCCGACAGAATCCCGTCGCCGGTCGCGGACATGGCTGGAAGCAATCCGGCGAGAGCACCGGTGAGCAATGTTGCGCCGACGGCAAACGCAACCACTGCAGCATCCGGATGCACCGCCTCGGCGCGCGGCATCTTCACCCAGTGGGTGGTCAGCCAGCGCGTCGCGGACGCGGCGAACACAATCCCAAGCGCACCACCGGCGAGACAGATCAGAAGGCTCTCCGTCATCTGTTCGCGCCATAATCGCAGCCGGCTGCTGCCTAGCGCCATGCGGATGGCGATCGCCCTGCGCCGCGAAGCCGCTCGCGCCACCAGCAGGTTCGACAGATTGAGGCATGCAATCAGCAGCAGGCACATCACTGCTGCCATGAGCACGTAGAGCGGCTTCCTTACATTGCCTACGACGTCCTCGATGAGCGGCCGCGACACCACTGCCTGCGCCGACGCGCCCCCGGCGATCATTCGGCGATGAATTTCTGCCTGGACGGCGCTGATCTCCGCAACAGCCTCTTCGATCGAAGCGTCCTTCCGGAGCCGCGCGATGGCCTGGCTTCCCGCGCTCGAGTGGCTGGCCACGTTCCTCGCCGACTCCTCCTCGCGATACGGAGTGAACAACTCGATCTGCGGACTTGGATACTGAAGCCACTCCGGCAGAACACCAACCACCTGGTATGGCCTTTGATTCAGCCAGATACTTTTGCCCAGAATGGCGGGGTCCGCGTTGAAGCGGCGCTTGTACAGGCTCCAGGAAAGAATGGCGGTCCGGTTGGCGCCCAGCTTGTCGTCATCCGGAGTAAAGCCGCGGCCGAGCGCGGGCTGCACGCCGAGCGTGTCCAGCAGGTTCCACGAAACATTCGCGGCGTTCACAAACTCCGGCAGTTCGCCGCCGTTGTCTGAAAGGTTGAAGCCCGACCAGCGCCAGATCGCCATCTGCTCGAAGAAGTGCGAAGCCCGCTGCCAGTCGTAAAAGTCGCCAGCCGCGATGGTCTCGTTCTCGGTGTCCATGTTGCCCTCCACCTGCAAACGATGGAGCACGACCAGTCTCTGCGGCTCGGGGAATGGCAGAGGCCGGAGGAGCACGGAACGAACGACCGTGAACAAGGCCACATTCGCACCAATCCCAACCCCGAGGATCAGCACCGAAACGACGGCAAATCCCGGACTCTTGCGTAGCGTGCGCGCCGCATAGCCGACGTCGCGCAGCGCCATCTCCAGCCACGGCAATACGCGGCGCTCGCGGTGAGCGATCTTCGCCTGCTCCAACCCGCCCAGCCGGATCAGCGCGCGCCGCCGCGCCTCCTGTTCGCTCAGCCCGGCACGCACGCCGTCATCGATGTGCATCTGGAGATGGCTCTCCATCTCCGCCGCAAACTCGCGCTCGGTTCCATCCCGGCGAAACAAGCCGGCTATACGCAGCATCCAAGCGCGCAATCGTCTCATGAAATCCTCACTCTACTCATTCCGCAACGCAGTCATCGGATCGATCCGCGTCGCCCGCCACGCCGGCACACCGCATGCCGCGATCGCGACCAAAATTAGGAGGACCGTCACCAGGCTCATCGTCCACGGATCGTAGGCTCGCACGCCGTAGAGCAGCGAAGAGCGCGCCATCACCTGGGTTACAGCGAGAGCCGCGGCCAGTCCCGCGGCCGCGCCGATGGCCGCCAGCCGGCCGCCCTGACCCAGCACCCAGCGAAGAACCTGGTTCCGATCCGCTCCCAATGCCATCCGCACGCCAATCTCCTGGGTGCGCTGGCTCACCACGTACGAGATCACGCCGTACATGCCGACGCTCGCCAGCAGCAGGGCGATCCCGGCGAAGACGCTCAGCAGGATCATCAGGAACCTGCGCTGCGCGAGTGAATCCGCAATCATCGAGTCCATGGTCTGCGGCTCGTACGCTACCTGTTCATGGTTCATCTGCGCCAGCGCGTGCTGGATTGCCTTGAACGCTGCGCCCTCATCGGTACTCGAGCGCACGAACACTCCAATCCCCGCCGGGACAAGACCCAACTGCATCGGCGACAGCTGCAGCATCGCCTGGTAGGTCTCGGCACGCAAAGAATTGGTCGCATCCGAATCGAGTCCCCATTGGTTTACGTGCCCCACCACGCCGACGATCACTGCGGGGTCATCGAAATTGTCCAGATGGAGACGCTTCCCGATCGGGTCTTCATTGCCGAAGAACTTGTGCGCAAACACATCGTCGATTACCACCGCGCGCGGTGCGTGCTCATCGTCGCTGTCCGCCAGGAAGCGTCCCTGCAGCAAGGGCACGCCCATGGTCTTGAGATACCCGGGCCCTACAATGTACCGGATCGACCAGTGCATCTCGTTCTCGCTTGCAGGTTTGGGCTCGTTGTCCAGCCAGAACAGCTGTTCGTCGTCACCCTCCATCGGCACCGCGCCCCAGGAGAGCGACACGGCCTCGATTCCCGGTACCGCGGCAATCTTTCGCTCGACCTCTCGCATGTAGGCCCGCACCGCATCCTGGCTGGCCGTCACGGAAACCGGTGCGTGCAGCCCGAAGGCAAGCACCCCGTGGGGACGAAAGCCGGGATCGACCTCCGACACCTTGATCATGCTGCGAATCACCAGCCCCGCGCCCGCCAGCAGCACCAGGGCCAGCGCCATCTGTACGACCACCAGTGCGTCCTGCGCGCGATGACGTCCGCCGCTCGCTCCGCGTCCGCCTTCACGCAGGGTGTTGGCCAGGCTTTGCCGGAAGGCCTTCAATGCCGGAGCCAAACCAAAGAGAATCCCTGAAGCGAGCGAGATGATGAGCGTGAAGCACAACACGCCCGCGCTCATATGAACGTTGCCGGAACGCGGCAGTCTCTCGGGAAGTATTTGCAGCGCGGCCCGGGTGCCGAGCGCGGCAATCAACAGGCCAAGTCCGCCGCCCGCCAGCGACAACATGGCGCTTTCGGTCAAGAGCTGGCGGACCAGACGGCCGCGTCCCGCACCGAGCGCTGAACGAACCGCGAACTCCGCCGCCCGGGCATTGGACCTCGCCAGCAGCAGGTTCGCCACGTTCACACAGGCAATCAGCAGCACGAACCCGACCGCCCCCAGCAGGATCAGCAACAGCGGCTGCACATTGCGCACCATCGCATACCGGAAGGGCACCAGCCGAGCGCGAGTCCCTCCGTCGTCCTGCGGAAATTCCTTCTCCAGCCGCTGCGAGACCAGGGCCATGTCTTCCTGCGCCTGCGCCAGGGTCACGCCCGGCTTCAGCCGCGCGATGCCGTGAATCCCCATCCCGGCCATGCGGTCTGTCAGCGCCGGATTATGGAACTGGCCGATCGGCACGTAGAGATCTCTGGCGCGAAAATTGTTGATCGTCAGGTCGAAGCTGGCCGGCACCACACCCACAATTGTGTAATTGCGTCCGTCCAGGGTCAGCGCCTTGCCCAGAACATCGGGTTTTGAGCCGAATTTCCGGGCCCAGAAACCGGCGCCGATGAGCACCACCGGGCCGCGGCCAATCTCATCCTCGTTCGGCGCAAGGAGCCTGCCCAGCACCGGCTTCACGCCGAGAATGGGAAAGAAGTCCGACGAGATAAACTCGCCGTGCACCTGCTCCGTCTCACCCAGGCCGGTCATGGTGTAATCGATAGGCCGCACCACGGCCAGTGCCGCCAGCGTCTTGTTATCCCGCTGCCAGTCACGGAAGTTCGGATACGAGATGGAGCCCTCGTTGAAGTTCGGCTTGCTGGCGGACACCGTCACCAGTTCCTCCGGGTGCGGGTAAGGCAGCGGATTCAGCAGCACGCCGTTCACCACGGAAAAAAGGGCCGTGTTCGCGCCGATGCCCAGCGCCAGCGTAAACACGGCGATCGCCGTGAACCCCGGATTTTTGCGCAGGACGCGAAGCCCGTAGACGATGTCCAGGGCCAGCGTCTCCACCAGCGGGAGCCCGCGCCGTTCGCGGTAAGCCTGCGTGGTCTGCTCCACGCCGCCCAGCTTCAGCACCGCATCCCGCCGCGCCTCTTCATACGTCATGCCCGAACGCATCTTCTCCTCGATGTGCATCTGCAGATGGCTTTCCATCTCCGCGGCGAATTCCTGATCGCGCCGGTCGAAAAGGCCTCGCATGCGCAGCCACAATGCCCGCGGCTTGCCCATCACGCCTCCTCAGCAGGCGAAAGAAAGCGCGCCAGGATGGCCGTCGTCTGCTCCCAGTCCGCCGCTTCTTTCTTCACCTGCTTTTGTCCTGCCCGGGTCAGCTCGTAGTATTTGGCCCGGCGATTGTTCTCGGACGTGCCCCAACGCGAGATGATGTACCCCTCCTGCTCCAGTTTGAGCAGCGCGGGATACAGCGTTCCGTAATTCAACGACAGCAGGTCGCCGCTGGTCTGCTCGATGCGCCGCGCGATTCCGTATCCGTGCAAAGGTCCAAGCGTCTCCAGCGTCTTCAGCACCATCAGCGCCAGGGTTCCCTGCCACACATCCTTCTTGCCGCCCATGAATCCGTCTCCTATTGGTTCGCCATAGAGATAATGGCACAGCTCTCTATGGGAAAGCAATAGGAAGCAAAAAGCGATTCAGAACCGGGCCCTTCTCTCTCGATGGCGGCGGGAAGCTTCGCAAAGCGAAGCCGCAACCGATGCCAGCTCACGAAAAGCGCGAATCGCGTGTGCCTGGCTAGTTCCCGTTAGTCTTCCGGACGCAAAAAAGCCCGGCTTTATGCCGGGCTCTTTTGCTTGCCTCTTTTACTGCGGTTGAACTACGGGTTAATTACTTCTTGGTTGCCTTCTTTGCTGCCTTTTTTGCTGCCTTCTTTGCAGGAGCCTTCTTCGCGGCCTTCTTGGCCGGAGCCTTCTTCGCTGCCTTCTTTGCTGCTTTCTTAACTGCCAAAGGGATACCTCGTTTGGTTGATTTTTTAGTGCTGACGCCCTTCTTGCCGGCTGTGGACTTCTTCACAGCCTTCCCGCCGCTAGCGCCCTTACTGCTTTTTTTCGCGGCAGACTTCTTTGCGGCCTTCTTGGCCGGAGCTTTTTTCGCAACCGCTTTTTTGGCTGCCTTCTTCGCCGCTTTCTTCGCGGGAGCCTTCTTCGCAACCGCCTTCTTGGCGGGAGCGGCAGCCTTCTTCGCCGGTGCAGCAGCTTTCTTCGCCGGAGCCTTCTTCTTCGCTGGAGCCGGAGAAGCCGGCGCCGCCGCTACTGCTGCGGGTGGCGCATCGTTGTGCTCCTCATCGTCGTCTTCCATATCGTCATCATCAGAGGAAACCGAGATTGAGATCTCTTCCTCTTCCTCATCTTCGCCGAAGCCGTCTTCCGGCTCTTCGGGATATTCTTCCGTCTCCGGTTCGTAGTCACCGTCGCTGTGTGCGTAAAGCTTACGATCTTCCTGCATCGAATTGGCCCTCCGGCCCTCGGCCTTGGCTTTGCTTTTCTCAGATAGCTTGCTGCGGCGACAAACAAGCCCCGCGCCGCGAATTATAGCAACAGGATGCAACGCCTTGCGACGGAACGCAAGCGCTTACTGCAACGTGAACCAAATTTCTATCGTCTCTTTCGCTTGCTCCATCGTACTTATCCCCTCCACTTCAGGTCGATATGAATGTGATGCGGAGAAGAGGCCCCGTCTTCTCTTTTATCGACCGCGACCGGATGCACTTCATGGCATTGGCATTGCAGCCAGCGTGAGCCGCCTTATGAATTTCCCGAGTGACGCCCTGGGCTGGAGGTTTTTTCGGCGACTCTCTTCTCTCCCTTCGAGCTCTTGGGCTTGTGCTGAGAAGATTTGTCCGAGCCATGCTCAGACGCTTCATGCGATGATCCTCTTCTCCTGCCGCGGCGCGATGCCGAGATATGTGCCGGCTCGGCTACGTACAGCCTTCGCCCGGCGGGAATCGAGACACTCTGCAGATGGTTCCACCGCTTCAGCTGCTCGACCGTTACCCCAAACCGGTCCGCAACCGTCACCAGACTATCGCCGCGCCGCGCGCGATAGAGCGCCGTCCGCAATGCCGGAGCCGTCACCGGAGCCACCGGAATCACCAGCGCATCCACGCCGGTGAGGTCCGTAGTCGAATTCAGCTGGTTCACGGTTGCGATTTCCGAAGCCGAAACATGGTAGGAGTGCGCCACGTCCTCGAGCGTCTCGCCTTCGGTCAGCTTGTGGAAGCGCCAGTAGCACCGCTTGTCTTCGGGAATCTCGGCGATCTCTTTCTGGAAGAGGTCCTTGGTTCCCGAGGGGAGATGCAGGTCGAAACTCTCATCCGGCGGAGTCGCCATTCGCAAGAGGCTCGGATTCAGCGCCTCGATCTCCTGCACCGGCGCACCCGTAATGTCGGATACCAGCCGCAGGTCCACGCTGTAATCCGTCTGCACAGTGTCCATCAACACCGGCGGATCAGGGGAGAGATCGTCCAATCCATACTGCTTGGGGTTCTTCGCCATGATGGTCACGGCGAGAATAATCGGCACGTAGTTCTTGGTCTCGGCGGGAAGATTGTTCCGCTTGTACAGTTCCCAGAAGTCCGCGTAGCCGGTCCGCTGCACGGCGCGCTGCACATTGCCCGCGCCCCAGTCGTAGGCCGCCATCGCCAGATACCAGTCGCCGAGCTGATCGTAGTTCTTCTTCATCTCGCGCGCATACGCGCGAGTCGACTTCTCCGGATCGAACCGCTCATCGTACCAGCCGGTCCGCGATAGTCCGTACACTCCAAAAGGCATGAACTGCCACATTCCGCCCGCACCGGACCTGGGATTCACGGCCTGCGGACGGAAGCCGGACTCCGCCACTGCCTGATAGATCAGGTCCTGTGGAACGCCTTCCTGCTTCAGCACCCGCTCGATCATGTCCTTGTAGCGCCCGGCGCGGTCCAGCGACGCCACGATGGTTCCATGCCCGGCCTTGCTCTTGGAGAAGAAGTTGATGAAGCTGGCGACCGGATCGTTCATCACCAGGGGCAGGTCCGACTGCGTGGTCTTCAACTGCGCTTCGGCTTCTGCCTTGATGCTGGGGTCCACCGGGAAGGTGACGTCGTTGGCTACCCCTACAGGCGTGGGCTCCGGCGGCGCAGCCAGTCCGGTTCCCTGCTTGAGCGCGTCCATCTCCAGCGTATTGACGGCATCCACGATGCGGTCAAACTCCGCGCTCAAGTCCGGATCGCCCTTGATCGGAATGCCGCAGGTCAGCATCTGATCCACGGCGTAGTCGAAATTGGCTTTCGCCGCCGCCAGGTGGCCGTCGCGATAGTTCTCTACGCCGTTCTGGTAAGCCTTCTCCACGCTCTGAATGATCTGCTGAACACGCTGGCGCTGAAGATAGTTGCTCTGCGCCGGGCTCGCCGAAGAAGGCGGCGTCTGCGCCACAGCCATCGGGACCAGCAGTGCAACGGCAGCGGCGAGATGGAGGAAAGGTCGAGGTAGAACCATGCTTATTTATGAGACGAAGGATCGATCGAGTTCTCTCAACCACCCTGTACTCAAGTTATTGTATTGGACTGCGCGTCCAACGACACGGTCCTCAGCACACTCTTCGTCAACCTTCGTAGAATCCGACGTCGTAAGTGCGAGACGTGGGGCGCCCGGCAAAAGAGAGCGCAGCAAAAGGTTGTGGAGGTGAAGCCGCGGGCCGCTGGAGGGGCAGTCCCCTGATAAACTCAGGGTTTGGAGAAGTTTTCTCTTGCGCTGGCTTGGAAAGCGCTGCCTCTCATCACTCATGGACAGTAAGCACATTCGCAATTTCGCCATCATCGCTCATATCGATCATGGCAAATCCACCCTCTCCGATCGTCTCCTCGAGCTCACCGGCTCGCTCACTGCGCGCGAGATGCAGGCGCAGGTCCTCGACGCCATGGATCTCGAGCGGGAGCGCGGCATCACCATCAAGGCCCATTCCGTCCGCATGACGTATCCGGCAAAGGACGGAGAGATTTACCAGCTGAATCTCATCGACACTCCCGGCCATGTCGACTTCTCCTACGAAGTCTCGCGCTCGCTGGCTTCCTGCGAAGGCGCGCTGCTGGTCGTCGACGCCTCGCAGGGCGTCGAGGCCCAGACCCTGGCCAACGCCTATCTCGCCATCAACAACGGACTCGAGATCATCCCGGTCATCAACAAGATCGATCTGCCCAGCGCCGACATTGTCCGCACCCAGGAGATGATCGAGCAGGCTGTCGGCATCGACGCCACCGACGCGCTCGCGGTCAGCGCCAAGACCGGCCTCGGCGTGCCCGACATCCTCGAAGCCGTCGTCAACCGTCTGCCGCCGCCCGCCGGAAATATCGATGCTCCGCTGCAGGCGCTGATCTTCGATTCGTGGTTCGACTCCTACCGCGGCGTCATCGTCCTTGCGCGCGTCATCCACGGACGTCTCCGCAAGGGAATGAAGATTCGCCTCATGTCCAACGGCAAAGTCTTCGACGTCGAATCCATGGGTGTGCTCACTCCCAAGCCGGTCGAGATCGACGAGCTGACCGCCGGTGAAGTCGGTTTCTTTGCGGCTACGATCAAGAACGTAGCCGACACCAAAATCGGCGATACCGTCACCGAAGACGCGCGCCCCGCGCCAAGCGCACTGCCCGGCTTCCAGGACATCAAGTCCATGGTCTTCGCCGGCCTCTACACTGTCGACTCGCACGAGCACACGCTGCTGCGCGAGGCCCTCGAAAAGCTCCGCCTCAACGACTCGTCTTTCTTCTTCGAACCGGAAAGCTCGGTCGCGCTCGGCTTCGGCTTCCGATGCGGCTTCCTCGGTCTCCTGCACATGGAGATCATCCAGGAACGTCTCGAACGCGAGTTCGACCTCGACCTCATCACCACCGCGCCCGGCGTCCGCTACAAGATCACCATGACCGACGGCACATTGCTTGAGGTCGACAACCCCTCGCGCTGGCCGGATGTGACCGGGATCGAGACAATCGAGGAGCCGATCATCACGGCCACCATCCTCACCAACGAGGAGTACGTCGGCGGCATCCTTAAGCTGGTCGAAGAGAAGCGCGGCCGCCAGAAGAACTTCGAGTACGTGACGCCCACGCGCGTGATGCTCACCTACGAGCTGCCGCTGAACGAGATCGTCCTCGACTTCTACGATCGCCTCAAGTCGGTCTCACGCGGCTACGCCTCGCTCGACTACCATCTCTCGGGAACCTGGGAGTCGCCCATGGTCAAGCTGGATATCCTGGTGTCCGGCGAACCGGTCGATGCGCTCTCCATCATCGTTCATCGCGACTTTGCCTATGATCGCGGACGCATGCTGGTTTCCAAGATGCGCGAGCTCATACCCCGGCAGATGTTCGAGGTCGCGATCCAGGCTGCCATCGGCGCCAAGATCATTGCGCGGGAGACGGTGACCGCCATCCGCAAGAATGTGATCGCCAAGTGCTATGGCGGCGACATCTCGCGCAAACGCAAGCTCCTCGAAAAGCAAAAAGAGGGCAAGAAGCGGATGAAGAGGATTGGGAAAGTCGATATTCCCCAGGAAGCGTTCCTCGCGGTACTCAAGATCGGCGAAGACAGCACCCGCTAACACCGATCCCGCCAGCGCACCGGGGGCGGATTCTTCCACCGCCTGTATCCCGGAAAGAGCCTTCTAAGTGGAGCACAAAAGGATGATGCGACGGCGTTTGTCGGGGTGTTGCACCGTCTCCCAGTCACATCGCTGTAATCTCTTTTGTGGAAAGCGTCTCGCGGTGCAAAAATATTCTCCGGCCGTTCCACATTGCGCAGCAGTTGCTTAACCAGCGATTAAGCCATTTATAATCTTTACTTTAAGCGAAGGGTGACGAGTTGCGGCCCCGAATGGGGACAGCGGCTTCCCATTCGGGGAATGAGGATGGGAAAAAAATCCACATTTTTTTCCACAGTGGTCGCGAATAGAGTTAAGTGTTTGAAACAATTTGTTGAAATGAAAAAGGCCTCACATCGTGAGGCCTTTTCTTCTTGAGAAAAGCTATTTAGGTGAAGGTGCGTGCGGGGTGGTGCTGTGCGAGGGCGTTGGAGCCGAAGGTACTGCGGCTGGAGCAGGTACGCCGGACTTCACATTGTAGGCCTGGACCACAGCCAGGGTGATGTCGGTTCCCTTGCCGGCCCAGAGCACGGTGGGAGGCTGCTGCTGGGTCGCAGCCGCATCCAGCACAACGCCGTAGCCGTTTTCCGTCGCGTAGGTATTCAGGCTGCCATAAACCTTCTCGGCCAGCTGTTGATAGGTCTGCGCCATCTCCTGCTGGAAGTCGTTCTGCGCGTCCTCGCCGGTGCGTTGATACGCTTTCTCCTTGGTATCGATCGCCTGCAGGCGAGTCTGGCGATCCGCGTCGCTCAGAGTTGCGCCCGCGGTCTGGAGCTGTTTCTTGAGCGCATCGATCTCATCGGCCTCGGTCTTCAACTGCGCCTGCTTGGGCTCGAACTTTTTGCGCAGCTCGGCGAAATTGCGCTGACCTTCGTTGGTCTGCATGACCGCAGCCTGGAAGTTGATGACAGCGATTTTGGTGGAGGCTGCCGGAGCAGCTGCGCTGGCGGCAGCAGGGGTGGCTGCTCCCTGGGCAAAGGCACTCAGCCCCGCGCCCACGGCGAGCATGCTGGCAAATGTGAACGAACGCGAAATAACACGCTTCATGGAAATCAAAAATTCCTCCGTTTTAAGTGAGATCGCCCGCACGCGCGGAAGCGAACTTCGCTTCCTGATCTACCTGCTGCGTTGTTCGTAGAGGCAGATTCCAGATCCCCGTGGGACCGGAATGCAATGACGAGACACGATCAGAAGACATTCTCAGGAACTGAGCCGAATTATAGGTTGGGGCCTAGGCAAGGTCAAACCGGCGGATGGGTAAAATTCGGCTAATTTTGCCCATCCGCGCGGCTTAAAACGTCGTGCTTACCGTAAGCCGGAAGGTCTTGCGCGGTTCGCGGAGCTGGAGCAGGGCACCATAACCCTGTTCGGCCTGCGCGTAACTGTAATCCCCCGCGCCGCCTGCCGGGAACATGCTCCGTGTAATCAGGTTCTCCTGGTCGAAATCCTTCTCCAACCGCAATGGATTGAATGCGTAATAGAGACGGAACGGCGCGTTGATGATCGGCATCATCACGTCGATTTCGGCGCCGATCGAGTCCCGCGGAACGTAGTTGGTGCCACCGATCGGGTTGATGGTCCGGCTGAACGAAATCGGCACGCCACCCTGGCATGCCCCATTCGAATAATTCGGGCAGCCGTAGAGGGGAGAATTCAGCAGGGCAGCGCCCTCTGGACTTTGCTTCAGCTGCTCGGTAGTGGTCGCCATATTCATCCCAAAGTCGTTGAACAGCACGAAGGCGACTGTACGCGCATAAATCGGGATGGTGTACTGCATGTTCCACACGAAGTTCACGTCGCCGCCGATCGAGGCAATGCCGTAAACGGGAATCGGCACCTGAATCGGACCCAGTGAAGGATTGGTGGGATCGCGGGGCACGGTGCTTCCGTCGGGATTGGTCAGGTTGAACAGCACCCGCGTCGGCACAAAGCCGTAAGGCGTTGCGGACCGGATATCGAAGCCGCGAATATCGTAGTCGCCGCCCGAATAGAAGCGGTTGAAGGGCGGCGCCACGTCGCCGCTGATGCCCCGGATATACGAGCCCTGCAGCCGCATCCCGAAGACGTTGCGTCCCTCCTTGTTGAATCTCAGACCCTTCACGGGGTGGAAGGTGCGGTATTCGATCACCGGGCTGATGTAGCGGACGTTGCCCCATAGACCGGCAATCTGGAACAAAGCCGAAATCTCATGGCCGTTATGAGGCTGATAGCTGGCATCGAGCTTGTTTTCCAGGAAGCTGAATCCCAGCATGCTGCTGACAATGCCTTCCAGCGCATTCTGTCCCTGGATGCCGCTGCGGAAGGCCAAAGTCTGGAAGAAATTGCTCGATGCCGCGCTGAAGGTGCTGATCGACGACCGGTTCAGCGTATAGGTGACGCCCAGCCGCTTGAAGCTGTGACGGATGGGATAGCTGCCGGAGACCGAGAAGCCGGTCGACGCCTGGTTGTACTTCTGCAAGAGCGACTGCGTCGCCGTGGACAGGTTGGCGGGGTTGCCGCCGGCCAGCTGATAGTTCTTGGTCGCGTTGTAGTCGTACTTCGTATTGAAGATCTGGAAGCCCAGGTTCAGCGGCCGGTTGCGCACGTACGGCTCGTTGAAGCCGAACCGGATATTGCGCTGCACCTCGCCCACATTCGCCGCCAGGCTCAGCGTCTCGCCCAATCCCAGGAAGTTGTTGGTCTGGTAATTGAGGCCGAGGAACGAGCCGCCAAGACCGCTGACGCCGCCGTTCAAACCGATCGAGTTCTTGCCCTTTTCGGTTACTTTCAGCAGCAGGTCGACGGTGCCGGCTTCCGCGTTCTGGTGGGTTTCCGAGTCCTGATCCACTTTCAGAGGATTGAAGTAATCGAGCTGGTTCAGCTTGAGGATGCTCAACTCCCACAAGCGGCTGTTATAAACCTGACCTTCTTCGAGCGCCAGTTCCCGGCGGATGACGAAGTCGCGAGTTACCGTATTGCCCTGGAACTCGATCCGCGACACGTAGAACGGCTTGCCCTCGTCGATATCGATGTTGAATGAAACGGTCTTGTTCGCCTCATCGACGGTGGGGTTAGGAATGCCGACGAAGTTGATGTATCCGAGGGTCCCGTAGGCCTTTTGCAGATTCTGCAGTCCCTTGGCAAAGATGGTGGCGTTAAACCAGTCGCCGTCCTTTTCGGCAAACTGGGCGCGCAGGGCCTTGATGTTGCTTACCGCCTTGTTGCCGGAAAAGGTAATCTTGCTCAGCCGGTAGCGGCCGCCTTCTTCGATCGGCATCAGGATATCGATGCGCTTGCCCTTCTTAGGCCGGAAAGTGAAGAGCGACAGCCCGCTCTCGTTGCGCAGATGGGTCCTGGGGTCGCCCACGCTGGCGCGGAAATAACCCCGGTCGCGATAGGCCTGGCGCACCCGCTCGGAATCTTCCTCCAGCTTGCTGGCGTCGTAGGTCCGGGCAAACAGGTCCTCCAGGAAGATCGACTTGGGAATGCCGATGGGGCGCAGATTCTTCATCGACTCGCGCAGCACACGCGCGCTGATGTGCTCATTCCCCGTGAAGGTGATCTTGCCCACCTTGACCTTCGGTCCTTCCTTGATGATGAAGTTGATCTGCACCGACGCCGGGGGAATCTTCTTGATGTCCGGCTTGATGGTGGCAAATTGGTGGCCATGTTCCGCCAGCAGCTCCTTCAACACGGCGATGGCGTGGGCGACCCGGGCTTCGTCGAATTTGCTCTCGACGGAGATGCCGACCTTGGCCTTCTTGAAGGCGTCGAGCACGTCCGACTGGGTAACCGAGTTCAAGCCCTTGTAGTTGATCTCGCGGATCGTCGGCTTCTCAGTCACGTACACGTCGAGGACCACGCCTTTGGGCGTATCCTCCTTTTCGATATACACGTTGTCGAAGTAGCCGGTATTCCAGAGCGAGTTGAAATCCCGCTCCACGGTCAGCGGGTCGTAGGGATCATTGATGCGGCTGAACATGCGCGCCAGGATGGTCTCTTTGGGAATCTCGCGGTTCCCAATGACCCGGATCTGGGTGACGATCTGCTGCTGCGCCCACGCGGAAACCGTCAGCAGGCAGCAAAAGAGGGGGAAAAGCTGCAGCGTGCGGCGAATAGTACGGCGCAAACCCTTGCTCTGTTGGATTGAGGAGCTTACGCCCCCACGTTCGACGGGAAAAATATGCACACCCTCACTGCAGAAAATCAGGCCAATCTTGAGGAAAAGGCGATTATATGTGACGGAAGGGGTAGAACCCAACTCCGCAGTACGCTTCGAAACCCAGTTCGTCATCAGACGGCAGCCGCACGCCGCGGCGTGGCGCGGTCAACTTTCCAGTTCTGCATGGATGATGTATCCCTCGCCTGCCCAATGAATCGCCAGAACATTGGGTTTGCAGCAGATCTGGCAATCCTCCACGTACGATTGCCGGCTGCCGCCTGACTCATCCACAACAGTTTCATTCCACTCTCCACAGCCCGCGCATTGGAACCCAGCCTCTGAAGGCATGGCTACCTCTGTCGAATCTCAAAGCCGCTCTTAGTCTATCGGAAGGCGCGGGACTTCGCCTCCCTTTAGCATGTGCCGTGTACGCATCGTGGTGAGGCTGCCCTCCACGACAGGCGTTACCTAACCAAGCGAGACCAAGCGAGTCCTGTTTCGTGCGCCAAAGGCGCGTGTCGCTGGACGCGCAGTCCCTCAGGATTGGACGTTTGCGGAAAGCTTCCGCACCTCGACCAGCGTGGAATAAAACGTCGCACCGCCGCCGAGGTCGGTCAGCCGCTGCGACGTGAGCAGATTCACGTTGTGCCCACCCGGCGAAAGCTTATTCCAGGACAGCCGCGAGGCCACCACCCCGGCCGGTACTCCGCGCGTGATGCGGGCGGTTAGCTCGATCGAGCCACGATCGTTGAACACGTCCACTGTGTCGCCGTCCACAATTCCCCGCACCGCCGCATCGTCGCAGTGCATCTCCAGCACGCCACGGTGCGCCGCCTCCATCTTCTGGTGGCCGGGCAGGTTGGCGAAGGTCGAGTTCATATAGTTGTCCGCCTTGCGGGGCAGAAATTCGAGGGGATAGGTCTTGTCCGAGCCATGCCGCGACTCCGCCGGTGGAGTAAATTCCGGCAAGGGATCGAGCCCTTTGGCGATCAGGGACTCGCAATAGAACTCGGCTTTGCCGCTTGGCGTGGCGAATCCGCCTTCGGCGAAGGGCAGAAACGGCTGGCCCTCTGCCCCAAACTTTAGCCGGATATGCCCGCCAGCCGCATTCAGGGCGGCCTCGTCGATCCCCTTCAGCCACTCCGGCTGTTGCTTGTCTACCTGCAGCGCCTGCGCAATCAAGTCTTCGGGAGTATCGCGGAAGCACGGCTCCGGAAAACCGATCCGCTGCCCGAGTTGGGAGAAGAGCCATACGTTGGAGCGCGATTCGCCGACCGGATCAATGGCAGGGTTGGATATCTGCACGTAGTAATGGCCGTAAGCGCCCTGAACGTCCTTATGCTCGAGGAATGTCGTCGCCGGCAGCAGGTAGTCGGCGTAATCGGCGGTGTCGGTAAAGAATTGCTCGTGGACCACGGTGAAGAGATCGTTCCGCGCCATGCCGCGTAAAACCTGCGCCTGATCCGGAGCCACGGCCGCCGGATTCGAGTTGTAGACAAACATCGCATGCACGCGCGGGCCGTCCTTGGGATCGCTGCCCAGCTCCGTCAGCGCCCGTCCCAGCTCCGTCATATTGACGACCCGCGACGGGCGCCCCAGCGGACTGGCCAGCATCAGATCGGGCCGCTCCATCGCCTGCCCATCCCAGGGAAAAGCTCCGCTGGTCGACAGCTGCAGTCCGCCGCCACGCTGCTTCCACGCTCCAATCAGCGCCGGAAGCATGCATACGGCCCGCGCCGCGGTTCCCCCATTTTGCGCGCGCTGAATGCCGTAATTCATCCGGATCACCGCCGGGCCGGTCGTCGCATACTCGCGCGTGAGTGTCTCGATGTCATCCGCCGCAATCCCCGTCCAGGCTGAAACGCGCTCCGGCGTGTATTCGAGCACCCGCTCTTTCAGCTGCTCAAAGCCATGCGTATGCCGTGTAACGTAATCGGCGTCGTACAGCGAGTCGCGGATCAGGATGTGCATCATCCCCAGCGCCAGCGCCACATCCGTTCCAGGGTTGATGGGGATATGCCAGTCGGCCAGCCGGGCTGTGCGGGTGGAATAGGGATCGATCACCACCAGCTTGGCGCCAGCGCGCCGCGCCTCTTCGATCATGGGCCACAGGTGGATGTTATTGCCGTGGATGTTGGCGCCCCAGGCCAGGATAAAACGCGAATGCCGGAAATCCTCGGTGTCTGTACCCAGCTTGCGGCCATAAACCGCCTTCAGGGCATCGCCGCCGGCGGTAGCGCAGATCGTCCGATCGAGCTGCGAGGCTCCAAGCCGGTGGAAGAATCGCCGATCCATGGAGCCGTAGCCCAGAACGCCGATGGTTCCAGCGTAGGAATACGGCAGGATCGACTCCGGCCCATGCTTCTCGCTCACTTCCCGCAGGCGCAATGCAATTCCGTCCAGCGCTTCGTCCCATGAAATTCGCTCGAAGGCCTCTCTCTCGCGCCCTTGAGGAAGCGAAGCCTTGGCCACGCCGGCGCGCCGCTTCATTGGATAGAGCAGCCGGTCGGGCGCGTAAACGCGGTCCAGATACTTGGCCACCTTGCCGCACAAGAAACCGCGCGTCACCGGATGATCGGGATCTCCCTGCACCCGCGTCGCACGGCCGCCCTCATCGATGGTTACAAGGACGCCGCAGGAGTCGGGGCAATCGTGGGAGCAGACGGTATGGATCGTGCGACTGGCCATGAGGGTTTCGTTCCCTGATTGTAGGCCGCAAGCTCGACCGATGAAAGATTTCGCTCTCGCGCAGCGCCTTCCGTCTGGCAGACTTAGAGTTTCGCAACCGGAGGAACCCAATGCGCCGCATCGGAGCAACGATTTTCGCCTGCGTTCTGTTTTCACTTATGGCTCTCGCGCAGCCGCTCGCAGCGGCCCAAAACGTCGAGAGCGACAAAGCCGCTATCAACAAGGTTCTCCACGACCAGGAGATGGCCTGGAACAAGGGCGACATTGAAGACTTCATGCACGGCTACAACGACTCGCCGGACACCACGTTCATCGGCAAGACCATCGCGCATGGCTACCAGCCCATCCTGCGGCGCTATAAGACGGCCTATGCCAATCGGGACATCATGGGCAAGCTGACCTTCACAGAACTCGATGTCCGCATGCTCGGGCCGAACCACGCCGTGGTGATGGGCAAGTTTCACCTGACCCGCAATGCTGCCGGCGGCGGCGACTCCAGCGGCATCTACTCGCTTATCCTCGAACGCGAGCCCGAGGGCTGGCGGATCATCGTCGACCACACCACCACCAACTGATCGCGCTCTCCTTTTGTCCGCCGGTTACGAACGAGGCGGAATTCTGCAATCTTTGCCTCAACTCACCCACCGCCTCCACCCTGAGGCCGACCGATTCTGATAAAAAGGAAAGCGTTGCCATTCGAGACGGACGACCCTGATTGTTGCGAGGTGAAATGAAAGCGATTGCATCGAGACTGAGAATTCTGACAACTGCGATCGTTCTCATTCCTCTCTCCACTTTGTCCGCCGCGGCCCAGCAGCCGCGACCGCCCGCGGTTCCGCTTATTACGCACAATCCGTACTTCAGCATCTGGTCCATGGCCGACAAGCTCACCGACGACGCCACTCGTCACTGGACCGGCACCGAGCAGCCGATCGCCGGGCTGATCCGGATCGACGGCAAGCCTTATCGGTACATGGGAGGCTTCCCTCGCCAGGTTCCGGCGATGCAGCAGGTCTCGCTCGATGTTCGCGCGACGAATACCGTTTATGTCTTCGAGGCCGCCGGCATCAGGCTTCAGCTCGACTTCTTTACGCCGGCGTTTCCCCAGGACCTCGATCTTCTTTCCCGGCCTGTGACCTATCTCACCTGGGACATTTCGAGCAACGACAGCGCGCCCCACAAGGTGGACGTTCTGCTCGATATCGATGGGCGCATCGCCGTCGACGCTGACAACGAACAGGTCACCTGGGGACGGACCCAGACCGCAGGCCTGAACGTGCTCAACATCGGCTCCCGCGAGCAGAAGGTGCTCAATCGCTCCGGCGACAACCTGCGCATCGACTGGGGCTACTTCCACCTCGCGGTCCCCACCGGCGAGCAGGCATCGCTCGCCGCATCGTCGGAAGCCGTTCACGATTTCCTTGGGAACGGCACCCTCCCCACTTCCGATGACATGGACATGCCGCAGACGCCGCGCGATCATGCTGCTCAACTTGCGGTCGAGTTTCCCGTTGACGTCGCACCCGGCCAGACTGCCAGCCGCCATGTGCTCCTCTCCTATACCGAGGAGTACGCCATCGAGTATCTGGAGCGAAAAGAGCGCCCCTACTGGCAGCGCAACAACAAGCCGGTGCAGGAGATGCTCGCCGAGGCTGAACAGCAGTACATGCCGCTGCAGGCCAGGGGCGCAAAGTATGATGCCGAGCTGGCCAAAGATCTGGACGCCGTGGGAGGGCCCGGCTACCGCCAGCTTGCTCTCCTTGCCTATCGTCAGGCGCTCGCGGCGCATGGACTCGTCGCCGACCTCGATGGCAAGCCGATGCTTTTCGCCAAGGAAAACTTCTCCAACGGAGACATTGCGACCGTCGACGTTCTTTATCCCTCGGCGCCCTTCTTTCTCTTTTTCAACCCTGCGCTGCTCGAAGCGCAGGTGCGCCCGGTCCTGCAATACGCGGCGCTTCCCCGATGGAAGTTCCCCTTCGCGCCGCATGACCTTGGCCGCTATCCATTAGCAGATGGCCAGGAATACGGAGGCGGGGAAAAAACCGAGGAGAACCAGATGCCTGTCGAGGAGAGCGGGAACCTGCTCATCCTTGGCGCGGCGCTCGGTCAGACCGAGGGCAACTGGCACGTGGCCAAGGAGTTCTGGCCGGAGTTCACCAAGTGGGCCGAGTATTTGCGCGAGAAGGGTCTCGATCCCGAGAACCAGCTCTCCACCGACGACTTTGCCGGACACCTCGCCCACAACGCCAATCTTTCTATCAAGGCCATTGACGGGCTGGGAGCCTACGCGCAGATGGCGCGCGGCCTGGGTGAGACTGCGACAGCAAATGAATACGCCGGACTTGCGAAGCAGATGGCCGCCAAGTGGCAAGAAATGGCAATCGACGGCGATCACTACAAGCTGGCCTTCGATCGCCCCGGCACCTGGAGCCAGAAATACAACCTGGTGTGGGATCAGCTCCTCGATCTAAACCTCTTTCCCGCAAAGATCCGGGAGACGGAGATCGCCTTTTACCTGAAACATCTCAATACCTACGGACTGCCCCTCGACAATCGCGCCGACTACACCAAGCTCGACTGGGAGCTCTGGACCGCGACCCTGGCGAAGAATCCGTCCGACTTTACAGCATTTCTCGACCCAATCGTGAAGTGGATCAACGAAACGCCCACCCGCGTGCCTCTAACCGACTGGTACGACACCAAGACCGGGAAGCAGGTAGGCTTCCAGGCGCGCAGCGTGGTTGGCGGAGTCTACGTCAAGGCGCTGGCGGATAAGGAGCTGGCGGCGAAGTGGAGAGCAAAAGCCGAAGCTAACCACTGATCGCACGCCGCGAATCCAGCACGATACAAAGGCCCAGCCTTCGGATGAAGGCTGGGCCTTTGGTCTGAATCTGGAGGCTGTTACTGGGCCGTTTGAGCCTGCGCCGGCGGCGCAGGAGACGGAGGCTTCGGCGCGGCCGGCTTCTTGGCTGCCTGCTGCTCCTTTTTCCCTGGCGCCAGAATCGCATGCAGCGTCGTGCCTTCCATGCGCGGCATGAATTCCACGGTGCCGGCGTCGCCGATGTCCTGAATCAGGCGATTGATGATGGCGTACCCCAGCTCGCGGTGGGCCATCTGGCGGCCCTTGAAGCGCAGCGAGGCTTTCACCTTATCGCCTTCGGTGAGGAAGCGGACAGCCTGGTTCTTCTTCGTCTGGTAGTCATGCTCGTCGACGGTGACGGAGAACTTTACTTCCTTGACGACAATGATCTTCTGCTTCTTGCGCGCCGCGCGCTCGCTCTTGTCCTTCTCGTAAAGGAATTTGCCGTAGTCCTGGATGCGGCAGACCGGTGGCACGGCGTTCGGTGAGACCTCAACCAGGTCCAGGCCACGCTCGCGGGCGATCTTGAGAGCTTCAAAAGGGGGAAGAATGCCGAGCTGGTTGCCGGCATCGTCGATCACGCGCACTTCGCGTGCGCGGATTCTTTCATTAATACGGATGAACTGCTTGGCCGAACGCTTATCGATGGGTGTCCTCCAAAAGTGCGTGGCAGCGCCACGTAGCTACTCAGTATATCGTGCTTCGTTCAAATTAGATGCGGCCAGAAAGGGAAAAGCAGCGCCGGAATAAGTTCCATCGTAATCGTCTGCAGGCCCGAGAAACCGTTTAAAAACCGGGGCCACACCAGACGTAGAAGAGAACTTCACCGCAAAGGACGCAAAGAACTCATCACAAAGGACACAGAGAGTGTGGAGAAAACCGCAGAGCTGGGTATTTCTTCCCTCCGTCGGCGGTTATGAAAGAGGTCCTGAGAACACCATCACGGGATCGCCGGTATCAGCCGCTCTGCCGCAGGGCCTCTCTCCAAAACCACGCCGGCGGCATTCATGATTCCCAACATGGTATTCTGCCACGTTGCCCAGTTTAGAGATTGGATAGGTTTAGAGACGGTATCGAATCCATGCGGACCAAAAGACCGCATTCCGGACCGGAACACTATCCTTCCCTATTTTCCCCGATGAAGGTGAAGACCCGCTTATGAAACGCCGCATTCTCCTGGTAGACGACGAGCTCGCTATCCTGCTTACACTGAAGGCCGTTCTCGAAATCAGTGGATTTGACGTCGAGACTGCCGCTTCAGCCCGCGAAGCCAAATTGAAGATCCGCTCCGGCCAGTACCACATGGTCATCACCGACATGCGGATGGAAAGCGACTACGCCGGAAACGAAGTGGTGCATGCAGCCAAGAAAGCACCCTACCAGCCGGCAGTGGCGATGCTTACCGCTTTTCCCATGACCGACCCCGGCTCCGACGGCCCGAATCCGGACAAGATGCTGGTGAAGCCGATGAATACCGACGACCTGCTCAGGCAGCTGGAAGCGCTGCTTATCACCCACGAGGACAAGAAAAGCAAGGCGGCGCAGAAGAATCCGCAATTCGCTGCCAGCGAGATTGTCCCGGTTGCCGCGAAGGCCGTAGCCGCGCCAAAGAAGAAGGCTCCGGCAAGAAAACTCACTTCGGCAAGATAAAGACGCTCGCGGCAGAACCCGCAAAGTTGCTGACGGCGAACTGCGCTTGGTGGGCACTGAGCGCAGGAGGAATACCCGCATCGCTCTAGTCGAAGGCGAGAGGCGCCATTTCCTGGATTCGCTGAAACTCAACGGAGATGATCGCCGCGCTAACTCGCCTGCGGCGTCCTCTTTTGCTGAAAGCACTGCCTGCAGAGGACGGGGCGCCCCTGCGTCGGCTTGAACGGCACAGTAGTCTCCGTCCCGCATTCCGAACAAACGGTTCGCGTCTCGGAGCGAACCCCTCCTGATCCCGATGCGCGCTTTGCCTTGCAGTTCTTGCAGCGCTTCGGGTCGTTTTTGAATTGTTTGTCGTGAAAGAAAAGTTGCTCCCCAGCTGTGAAAACAAAATCGTTCCCGCAATCCACGCACTTCAAGTTTCTGTCTACGAAGTCCATCCCGCGTCCTTGCCTCACCACATCGAGCGTGGTGCATGGCACCGGTCCTGAACGGACCGGCCTTACTCATGGCTTCTTAAACCGCTCCTTGGATAGCGCTGCGTGGAAGATGGACCTGTCCCAGCCGACAGCCGCCGATTACGGCAACTGCCACACTGCGATACTCGAGAAACGTTGTGAAAAGGGCCCGATGCCACGAATGCAACAGAGCTTCGAGCCAGACTTGCACTCAAAGCGAGCCAAGCATATGTCGCCGAACTCAAATTTCAATATTTCGGGATGCTCAGCAGGCCGGTCTGGCGAAGACGTGGGTTAATCGCACAGACCGGCTTGAAATCAACTTGATTAGTCCTGCTCTTTACGAGCTTTTTTGCGATTCCGCTTGCGCGCCAATGCTTCTTTTACGCGGCGCTTTTCACCGGGCTTCAGGTAGAAGGAGTGACGCTTCACTTCCTTGATAATGTCCTCCTGCTGAACCTTGCGTTTGAACCGGCGCAACGCATTTTCAAGCGGCTCGCCCTCTTGCACGCGAACCTCTGCCAAGAAACTACACCTCCAAACCGTCCCAACAAGGGCCTCTATAGACTACAGGAAATTTCACTACCGTTACCACAATAACCGCGCCATTCCTATCTGAATCGCTTCTTGGAACGGCGCGCACACGGCGCTCGTTTCCGCTTCACGCAACAAAAATTTATGGTCACGCCGGAATGCGACTATAGAAGCATGACACTCGATATTCCCGCCGGACCCTTCGCAGCCTATCTCTTCGATTGCGACGGCACGATTGCCGATTCCATGCCGCTTCACTATATCGCCTGGAAGCGGGCGCTTGCCGAGTGGAACTGCGAATTCCCGGAACGCCTCTTCTATTCCTGGGGAGGCTACCCGGTGGTCAAGATCATTTCCCTTCTCAACGAGATGCACGGGCTTTCCATGCCGGTCGAAGCAGTTGCACACCGCAAAGAAGCCCTCTACTACGAAATTCTGCCTCAGTTGCAGGCAGTCCCCGAAGTGCTTGAACAGATCGAGGACCAGCACGGAAAAATCCCTTTCGCCGTGGTCTCCGGGAGCACCAGGGACAGCGTCACCGCATCCCTGAAGGCCCTGGATCTTCTGGACAAGTTTGACGTACTGGTTTGCGCCGGAGACTACACGCACGGCAAACCAGATCCGGAACCATTCGCGATGGCGGCGGCCAGATTAGGCGTAGCTCCACAATCCTGCCTCGTTTTCGAAGACACAGAGATGGGCATCCAGGCCGCAACAGCCGCCGGAATGAAATCCGTAAAGATACTTCAACCCTGGGAAAGAGTCTGAAACGGATTGGGGAAGCAGCGCGGAGCGCGGTCAGGCGCCGGCTCGCGCAGGATTGCCGGCCGTAAAGCGTAGTGGCCAGAGACAAGATCGTTTCTTCCCAGGGGTGTTGCCATTTTGGCTCGTACTGCGGGCGAACGGTTCGTATCCCGTCCTCTCAAACCAGCACCGCGACCGCTGCCTGTTGCCTTCGCCTATCGGCAGGAAGCGGCTTCGCCGCTCACTCGTGTATTGGTCGCCGAGGCGACAATCGGTGAAATAAAGCCTGTGGATCATAGGGTGCGATGGCCCCGGCAAGCCTTATGGCCACGTCGCCGACTAAAAATCTGGGCGAAGCTGGTGTGCTGTATAGTGATGATTCCCCTATACTTCGTTTTCTCTGTTTTCTCCGGGAGCCCTGGTGCCACTCTTCAACCGAACGGGTGTGTTGTCATTCCTGCCTGCAATTATCCTCATCTCTTCCACTCCGTCGTTCGCTGCTTCTTCTATTACAGCCCGATTACCGCTTGTTTTTGAACCGAACCGGGGCCAGGCGACGGCGGAGGTTCGATATCTGCTGCGTGGAGGTGCGCTGGAGGGCGAGTTCCAGACCGATGGCGTTCGCCTGCAGCTGGTGGGTAATAAGAAAATTACCTCGCAGGTCAGGATGCGCCTTGTGGGCGCGCGCGCAGATGCTGAGATAATCGGCAGCGGCGAGCTTCAGGGGTACACCAACTATCTAGTAGGTGACGAACCGGATCACTGGCTGCGCTCTGTGCCCAATTATGCAGAAGTTCGTTACAGCCAGATTTACTCTGGAACGGACCTTTTATTTTATGGCAAGGGCGACTCGCTGGAGCACGATTTCGAGATACAGCCGGGAGCCGATCCCAAGCGCATTGCCTTTCAACTTGATGGTGCTGAGAGCGTGGCACTGGATGAAAATGGCGATTTACGGATCAGGCTCGCAGACGGGATCATCACCTTCGGACGGCCCATTGCCTACCAGACCTTCGCGGGCACACGGCGCAATGTGGACGCCGCGTTTATATTGGGCCATGACGGAACGGTCCGGTTTCGACTGGGCAACTACGATCCAGCAGAAAAGCTGGTAATCGATCCGGTACTTTCCTTTTCTACCTATCTTTCTCAGCTCGCCTCAGATACTAACCTGATTGCAACCGATGCCAGCGGCAACAACTATGTCGCAGGGTATGCCGCTCTGGGGTTTCCGGTTACATCCGGCGCATTTCCTGGCTGCGCGGCCTGCACGACAAATTCGGTTGTGACCTTCGTTAGTAAACTGAGCGCCGATGGTGCAAAACTCATATACTCAACCGTGCTCGGCGGCAACAGCTTTGCCCAGCCCACAGGCATTGCTGTTGATGGAAACGGGAACGTGCTGGTCTCTGGTTTCACAGGCGCGTCTGACCTTCCCACCAAGAACGGACAGCCGATTGCGCCGCCCAACAACGCATATTTAGGTTTCTGATTTCGCTTTCGGCGGATGGGTCCTCTCTGAATTATGGGACGATGCTGGGCAGTCCACCATCGGTTTCACCTGCTGCGATGACCTATGCAACGGCTGTGGCCGTCGACTCGTCTGGAAATGCTTATGTTACCGGCGACACCGGGGACGGTTTTTTCACCACAGCAGGAGCTTTGAACCAGGCAGCCGTAACCAATTCCAGCAATTCCTTCGACGTTTTTCTGGCCAAGTTCAGCCCAACCGGCACTTTGATCTACAGCGCCGTGCTAGGAACGGCAGATCCGCAAAATGGCGGAGGCGGACCTATTGGAGCTTCCGCGCTAGCCGTTGATGCTACCGGCGATGCGTTCGTTGCCGGCCAGGCTGGAACGGTATGGCCCGTTTCCAGCAATGCATATCTGAAGCAGATTGCCGGACCGATGCCTTACGCGACCCCATTCATAACAAAGGTTGCACCGGATGCGAAAAGCATCCTTTATTCAACCTATCTGGACTATGCGTATGTCGTAACTGGCATAGCTGCCTTGTCCGAGGGAGATGTATTTGTCACAGGCGATGAGGTGGGAGCAAGCTATCCAACTACATCGAATGCCTATGAGCAAAACTCCGGTGGCGGCAGCGCATTCCTCACCGAACTCAACTCCGACGGCTCGGGCTTAGCCTACTCCACAGTCGTCGGTGACTCATCTTACAAAATCAATGGGCTGGCACTCGATCCTAATGGCGATATCTGGCTGGCGGGGCAAACTTCGAATCCACAGTTCCCGCTGGTCAACCCTATTCAGGCTACATTCCCCGCGACAAATGGGTCTCCTGGGCCTGTCTCCACTCTGAATCAGTTCGACCCCACTGGTCAGACACTGAAGTTCTCGACCTTCCTGGGCGGGAGCGCACCGGGATATGCCAGTAGCGTCGCGGTGGATGCCAACCATAAAGCGCATGTGTCCGGCGCTGCACAATATGGAATGTATACGACGCCGGGCGTGTATGCGGGATCGGTCCCAACTCCCGGTCCTGGATTTACTTCGGCGACCTATGCTTATGTCGCACTGATCGACCCCGCCAAGGCCGGTGCAACATTGTGCCTGGGAGGGCCAGCCAGCGCTGGTCTCTCCTTTGGCTATCTTCTACCGCAAACTACGGCATCGCAAAATGTGCAGGTAACGAACTGTGGCGCCGAGCCACTTACCTTCAGTTCGATTGCTTCAACCAATGCGGCATTCACGGTGCCGGCCGGCAGCAACAGCTGCACGGAATCGCTAGCGGTTGGCAGCTCATGCACGTTGAGCGTGAAATTTGCACCCACGGCCGTGCAGGCCTATTCGGGACAACTGACATTCACGTCAAACGCCTCGATTGCGATTACCTCGATTTCGCTCAACGGCAATGGCGGAGAACCAGTTGCAGCCTTCGGGACTCCAGGATTTACGCAAACGCTCAGCTTTTCGCCAGTGCTAGTGGGGCAAACGAGCCCGGCTGAGTTCATAGGGCTTTACAACAACGGCACAGTTCCGCTCGCTGTCAATCTATCGCAGATAGCCGTCACAAGTGGCTTCGCTCTCGCGCCCGGAGGCAACTGCCCCAGCTCGCTGCCCGCCAACCAATCCTGCCTGATCGCTGTCGAGTTTGCGCCCGCGACGGCCGGGACGTTTAACGGAACTCTCTCGGTGCCGAGCAACGATCCTGTTCATCCCACGATCAGCACCTCTCTGACGGGTACCGCGTTTGCCTCTTATCCAGTCTCCACGATTACCGCGCTGGTGAATCCTTCTTATCCGATTAACAGCGGAACGACGCCGCTTACGATGAGCGTTGTCGGAACGAATTTCTTTCCGGCCTCGGTGGTGTACATCAATGGCGCGCCGCAGACCACGACCTACGTGAGCGACACATCTCTCAGTGTCACCTTCAACCCTTCGCTGGTGAATGCTCTCGGCCAGATTCCAGTTACGGTGGTCAATCCCACGCCCGGCGGCGGAAGCAGCGTTTCCTATCCGCTGATTGGCTATCTATCGATTCCGTTAACGGTCAGCGCTTTGACGGTGGACCCCGTCGGCGGTCTGCTCTATGCCGCCATTCCTGCCAGCGCATCGCAAAATCCAAGCACCATCATCCCCATCAACCCGGCAACGGGAACCATGATGACTCCAATCGCCGTGTCGAGTGATCCGCAGAGACTGGCCATCTCCGGCGATGGCAGCGAACTTTATGTTGCTACGTCGGCCGGCATCTTACAGCGCATCAGCCTGAAGACGCTGGCTATCGAAAAAACCTTCAACCTGCCGGTCGATTCCGAATGGGGTCAGACCTACGCCCAGGAGATGCATGTCGTTCCCGGCTCGCCGCAGTCGATCGTGGTGGAGTTGTTCGTACACGTCGATCCAGCGGAGGATGGAGCCGCTCTCTATAACGATTCCGGCCTGGTGAATTGGCTCCCCGGCGAAGCTCCGACCAAGAGTCCACTACAGATGGACTCCTTTACCTTTACTTCTGCTACGTCGATCTATGGATTGCCGGAAAGTAATACCTTCTTCACCGAATTGCAGGTCAACTCTGGCGGTCTTTCGTACAGTGGAGGTGGAGCTGGCGAGACCAATCAGCAAAACGGCTCCATCGTTCGGTCCGACGGAACGCTGCTCTACACGAATTCTGGGCAGGTCTGGAATCCGACCTCTCAGGCGCTCCTCGGCACGTATCTGGAGTCGAGCGGAAGCCAGCTTTTCTATACTGCCAGTGTGGTTCCTGACACGGCCAACGGGCGTACCTATTTTCTGGACGGCGACGCGGGATACCACGGCTCCGAGTCGCTCGACATCGATGTTTACGATCAAGCAACCTATTCGCTGATGGGGACAGTTCCGTTCCTCAGCAGCTACTCGCCCGATGCGACAGACCTGGTGCGCTGGGGCACAAACGGCTTCGCCTTTCGCAACTCGGATATTACCGGACAAGATTCTAGGCAGAATTCGATTGTGATCGTAACCAGCAATCTGATTGGTTCAGGTAGCGGTGCGCCGGTTCCCATTGTGGCGTCGATCTCGCCCTCACCGGTCTATGCCGGCGGTCCCGCATACACAATGCAGGTTAGCGGTACGGGCTTTACCCAGAATTCGAAGGTTCTCGTAAATGGAAATACCCGCACCACGGCATACGTAAGCGACACTTCGCTTACCGCCCAGGTGCTGGCTTCCGACATCGCGACCATCGGCCAGCTAAATGTGCAGGTGACTACGCCGGCACCGGACGGCGGAACTTCGAACAGCGTAATCGTATCCATAGACGCCCCACCGCAGACAACGCCAACGGTGACGGTCACTCCGTCAGCAACATCCATTACGACGGCCCAGGCGTTGATGGCTATGGTCGCTGTCAGCGGTAGTAGCGGCAAAGCGACACCTACGGGTTCGGTTACGCTCGCCGGCGGCGGTTTCACGTCCGCCGCCGCGGCGCTCAGCAGCGGAGCCGCGACCATCAACATCCCCGCAGGTTCACTCACCGCCGGCACGGATGCGCTGACTGTTGCCTACACGCCGGACAGCGCCAGCGCTGCGTTGTACAGAGGTACGACAGGAGCGACATCCGTAACCGTAACGGCCGCAGTCAAGAATGCATCTACGGTGACCGCGACACCCGCATCTTCCACGATCACCAATGAGCAATCAGATGTCGTTTCCGTCATGGTTGCAGGTGTGAGTGGTCAACCGATGCCCACGGGAACTGTGACTTTGACAAGCGGGACCTACAGCGCGCAGCAGCCACTCGCAAGCGGCGCGGCAAGCATCACCGTTCCAGCAGGATCGTTGAGCAGCGGGGCCGACACCTTGACAGCCGCATATTCCGGGGATGGAACGTACGCGGGATCGAGCGGAACCGCAAGTGTCACCGTTTCGGAGGTTGTGATTGCCGCGTCTACTCCATCCGGAATCTCACCGGGTGGCAGCACAACGACAAACGTCACCCTTTCTGCCGGCAGTAACTACTCCGGCACGATGAATATGAGTTGCACACTCGCCGGTTCGCCAACAGGCGCGCAGAGTCTGCCAACGTGCAGCCTGAGTCCAACAAGTGTGGAGATCACGACAGGAGGCACTGGATCGACGGTCCTGACCGTGAAGACGACGGCAGCATCGACGGTGGCGCAACTTGCACCTTCTCGGACAAATCTGCGTGGCCTCGGCGGTGAAACGATTCTTGCCGGGCTTCTCCTGCTTAGCTTTCCCGCTCGTCGCCGGCGCTGGATGGCGATGGTGGTGTTGCTCTGGGTCGCCGTAGCTGCAGGTGCAATCGGGTGCGGCGGAGGTGGCAGTTCGAACTCCGGTTCGGGTGGCTCAGGCGGCTCTAGTATTGCAGCGACCACCGCAAGCACCTATAAGTTTGCCTTGACAGGAATGGATTCGACTAATTCAAACATTACAACCACCGCAAGTATCGCCGTTACCGTGCGGTAAGGGACAATGGCGGATATTGAATCGCACCCCCAAGCACTTTCGGATGCTGATACACGACTTGATCGCCCGCAGAGCAACGCATCAAAAATGTATCTTCAGAGCCACCTGAACTTTGCGCGGCAGATTGGCTAGGAAGAAATTACACCTAAAGTGAAAGAACCATACGTGCTTCCAGGGAGACCGAACTACACCTTGCTTATCATGTTGGAGGCTTCAATCCGAAACTCGCCGGTAATGTTCTAAAAAATCTGAAATTCTTAACCGTGGAGACATCGCCCTGAAAGATGACTGGCAAATGGAGAGCGCATATCTCGAACGATTGACTGAGTCGAAACGCCGCGGAATTAAAGTACGTCTGCAACTGGCTGGTGCCGCCCAGCCAGTTGTGCGTTGATCGGAAGGTCAGAGGTGTCAACCCAGCGACATAGTTCGGGCGCCCCCGGAGAACCGCTGGTCGCTGGTCTGAGTTAGTCCCGGCGGGAAGCCTGATCGAACAGAGATAATCGTCGTCAGATTCCAGCCGCCCACAAGTTCATTTGCCCAACTCCGCATATCACCCCCAACCATCGTTTCCACTTCCCAATTGGAGAGCATAGGTGACATTGCCAAGCAGCTTGGACGATGTATAGGTACCGACCCGCTCAGCCGGTTCGCATGATTCACCAGCCCTGCCGCCTGCATTGCGTTGTAGGAAGCCGAGCCTATGTCGTGGAGGTCGTAAGTCAAGGAGTTGTTTTGCGTAGCGGTATTGCTTGGGTGCTCCGGAAACGCTACCTAGAGCTGCGCCTCCTGCACGGTTGCCGTGGAGAGAACCGAGCCCGCGGCAACGCTGCTGGGACCGTAAAGGAATCGGTGACCTGCGCCTGCAAATTAGCTACTTGCGTTTGGTCCCAGGCGCACCAAAGTATCGCGGATTCAAGTCATTAGTGCGCGGGGCGATGGGAAGTTTGACTCCCCAACAGTTCGATCTGCTGCTGAACTCATTGAGTTGACGGGAGTGGACTTCCGGCCGGCCTCCGCCTTTCAGCTTCGAGCTGCACGGTGCACATCTTCGGCACTCTTTTCGGCACCCGCGATTGCGTCGTCGGTTTGGAGCGCCATTCGGGTGAGGAGCCCATGAAAAGCACGGCCCTGGCCCCCCCACGCGGGACCATTTCCCGCTGCGACTTGTCACACCCGCCAGTTGCCATGCGTCTTCCATCGCGCACCCGTTTCGATAGCAACGACCACGCACCGTGTGTAGATGCCCCCCAGCGGCAATATCGTACGGAACAACACCCGGGTCTTCCGTATCCTCGGCATCAAAATTAACCTTGGCTGATTGACATACCTAGGATTGAGTTGATATCAAAGCTACCAGCCCACTGGGACGCGGGTGCTTCGGTGCGTCCGCCAACAAGGAGAGTTCTCGCGATGTTTACCCCAAAAGGAAAGTTCGGCTGGTACGAGCTCATGACCAGCGACACGAAGGCCGCCGGCAAGTTTTACTCCGACGTTGTGGGCTGGACGACCCAGGAGATGCCCGGCGCTGACGGCCCGCAGTACACCACCTTCAACATCGGCGACGTTGGAATCGCCGGCATGTTGAACATGCCCGGACACACCGCCTGGGTCGGCTACATCTCGGTCGATGATGTCGATGCTCACATCGAAAAGATCGTCGAGGCCGGCGGCAAACTATGGAGACCCGCCACCGACGTTCCCGGAATGCTTCGCTTCGCCGTCATGTCCGACCCGCAGGGCGCGGCCATCGTGGTCTTCACGCCCAACCCGGCCATGCCCTCGCCGGAGCGCCCCGCACCGCCGACTCCCGGCACCATCGGCTGGCACGAGCTCTACACAACCGACCTCGAAGGCGGATTCGACTTCTACAGCAAGCTCTTTGGCTGGACCAAGGTCAGCGATATGGACATGGGCCCCATGGGCGTCTATCGCATCTTCGATGAAGGCGACCACAAGGAGATGGGCGACGGCGGGATGATGAACAAAGCGCCGCACATACCCGTTTCGTGCTGGAACTTCTACTTCAACGTCGATTCGATCAGCGCTGCCGTCAAACGTGTCGAATCCGGCGGAGGCAAGGTCTTGAACGGTCCGATGCAGGTACCCGGCGGGAGCTGGATCATCAACGGCCAGGACCCTCAGGGAGCCATGTTCTCTCTCGTCAGCAGCAAGGAATAAACCACGGAGTGTGAATCCGCCTCTCATCGCAAACTGATCGTGAGATTGAGTTGCTGGATCAGCGAACAGTAGATACAAGGAGGCTTTCGAAGAGTAATCGGCATCAGCGATGAAATCCTGAAAATATCGCTCTCCTACGGCAGCCGCTACGCAAGAGGTCGGGATTGCCACAAGCGATCGCTCAAAAGAAATTACAATCCTGATCCCATCGACGACTTAAACCTGGGCTCGGCCGCCGTCTACGAATAATTCAATGCCTGTGACGAAACTCGAGTCATCCGAAGCCAGAAACAACGCCGCCTTTGCAACTTCATCGGGCTCGCCCATGCGTCCCATCGGAATGGTAGACACAATCCGCGCAATCACATCGGCAGATTGCCGGCTCACCAGCGGCGTATTGATCGGACCCGGACTGACAACGTTTGAGCGGATATGACGGCCCTTCAAATCTGTAGTCCAGGTTCGAACGAAAGAGCGGATTGCAGCTTTACTCGCGGCGTAGACGCCGAAGGCGGCAGTACCCTTAACGCTCGCGACAGAGCCATTGAGAATGATGGAGCCACCATCATTCATTAACGGTAAGGACTTTTGCACCGTGAACAGCGTTCCCTTTACATTGATGTTGAACAACTTGTCGAAATGCTCCTCGGTGACGGCCCCGAGGGGAACAAATTCGCCAACGCCGGCGTTGGCAAAAACAATATCGATTCGCCCCTTCACCTCAGCGACGGTCTCATAGAGACGGTCAAGATCGGCCAGCCTAGCAACGTCTCCCTGAACGCCGGTAACGTTGCTGCCGATAGCTTCTACGGCCTCGTCGAGTTCCTTCTGGCGGCGGCCAGTGATGAAGACATGCGCACCCTCCCTGGCGAATAGCGTTGCCGTCGCCAACCCAATCCCTTCGGTGCCGCCGGTAATCACTGCTACTTTTCCTTGGAGCTTCTTAGGTCCGGTCACCGATAGTCGTCCCCCGTCTTCGTTGCTCTCAGTTGCTCTCAAAATGTGGATGCCGATCCCCTATGAAGGGAATGTGTCGCCAAACATGGGCAGACCGCTGACGGATTCTTTCTGTGTCGCTTCGTCCTGCAATACATCCCAGTGCTCGGCCAGGAGACCGTCTTCGAAGCGGACAACGTCCGCCGCAATCCAGGCCGCGGGTCTTCCGATTCCTGAGAAACGGCCGTGCGCGATAACGTAATCGCCCTCTGCGACAATGAGTTGGTTTTCATAGCGCAACGTATCGGGTGTCGAACGGACCAGAGCGAACAGTCCTTCGCGCCCCGGCGCAATGTGCGCGCTATGCTGGATATACTTCGGCGACCAGAATCGCTCTGCTGCGGCGTAGTCGCGCTTGTTGAAGAGAGTGTCGAAGGCTTCGAGAACGATCGCCTTGTTCTGTTCGGGTGTTGTCTTTGGCATGTTCAGCTCCTGGGGTTTTCTTATCTGGGGTTTTCTGACGCTGATTCATAGGTTGAGTAGTCGGAATAACCGCGCGGCCCCGAGCCATACACGGTTTCCCAATCGACCTCGGCAAGAGGGGCATTCTCAGCAAACCTCTGGACCAGGTCGGGATTTGCGATATAAGGACGGCCAAACGCCACCAGATCCGCCAGACCTTCTGCGATAAGACGATTGCCGCGATCACGGTCCATCTTCACGTTTGCGATCAGTGTGCCTTTGAAGAGAGGACGGAAATGCCGGAACATGCCATCGTCGGCCAACTTCTCAAGTGGCGTACCGGTGAAGTCGGTGGTATTGCCCATCAGCAGCAAGTGCGAAAGATTGTAGGAGCTCAGCTTCCGAATCGCGTATTCGGTAACGGGCAGCGTTTCGTCATTGGCTTGAAATGCACCGCCTTCGTGCATCGGGCTGATCTTGACTCCAACTCGTTGCGCATCGACCTCACCCAGGACCGACTCGACTACCTCGAAAAGAAAACGCGAGCGATTTACCAGGGTCCCGCCATATTCGTCTTTACGCAGATTGGTGGTCGCGTTCAGAAACTGCGAGATCAGATAGAGATAGTTGGCGAGGATCTGGACACCGTCGAAGCCGGCATCCATCGCATTTCGCGCAGCTCGCGCGAAGTCCGCAACCGTGACCTGAATCTCCTGCTTCGTTAGAGGCCGCGGTCTTACCGTGGGCTTCCTACCTGTGGGCGTGACCGAGATCTGGCCTGGATCGACGTTCGATGCGGACACAGGCTGCGAGCCATCCAGTAGTTCAGGATGCGAGATTGCGCCGGTGTGCCAGAGTTGTGCAATGATACGTCCGCCAGCCGTATGGACGGCATCCGTGACGCGTCGCCATCCGCGGACCTGCGCCTCCGTCCACAGCCCGGGCGTATCGGCCCAGCCAAATCCTTCCGGACTGATCGCAGTGGCCTCGGTGACGATCAGCCCGGCTGAAGCACGCTGCGCGTAATACTCCACCTGTAAGGCGGTTGGCACATGATCATGCGATTGCGCGCGCATGCGAGTAAGAGGCGCCATGACGATGCGGTTAGGAAGATCGAGGTCTCCCATCCGATAGGGCGTGAAAAGGGGCTGATCTGACATCACATAAACTCCTGCATAAATTGACTGAGCGTACTTAAGAGATCACTTCGATCGCATCGACCCGCGTGGGATAAAACGCTAGATGCTCTTTGATAATGGCAACTGCCTCATAGGGCTCTTCTTAAGTCCGAACGGTATGTTCCGATTTCGCTCCGCCGGTGGAAATGCTGTAGTACGTGCAGTCACCCTTGTATGGACAATAGGTGGAATGCGTGGTCCGAATGAGCAACGACATGTCCGCATCGCTGCGGGGCAAGTAGTAAACGGGTGGATATTCCTTCTCCTCCAACCGAAGAGCTCGCGTCGATTCCGCGACGATTCTTCCGGCAACCGCTACACGGACCTTGCCCTCAACTGGCGAGATCGTGATGGGATGGTCAGGGCCGGGAATCCTGATCTCTTTACCTTTGCTCGTCTTGGTTTCCATTGCGACCCTCACGTTGCAAGTCAAAGCTTCGAACCGCCATCGACGGGAATACTGGCGCCGGTGATCCAGCGCGCCGCATCGGACGCCACAAAAGCGACGACATCGGCAACATCCTCGGGCTTGCCGAGTCGCTTCAGCGCCTGCATTCCCAGCGCGACCTCGCGTCCCGCTTCTGTCTTCGTGAAGTTCGACATGTCCGTATCGATGACGCCCGGAGCGACAGCATTGACGCGGATGCCGCTTGGTCCGAGAATGGCGGCCCAGTTCTTGACCAGGACCTCAAGTGCTCCTTTGGTAGAGGCGTAGGCAAGAATCGAAGGGTTGTCCACGCCGGGCTTGCCAACCACAGTCCGGACTACAGCTGAGGAAACAGCAACAATGCTTGAACCCTCACCCAGAACGGGCAGCAGTTGCTGCACGAGGAAGAACGGGCCTCGGACATTTGTCGCAAAGAGGCTGTCCAAATCTTCTGCCGTGTAATCCGCGATGCGAGCCGACTTGCTGATCCCGGCGTTAAGCACCAGCACATCCAGCCGATCACCTACGATGGAGCGCACCTGTTTCGCGAGTAGCGCAGGGCCCTCCGGAGTTCCCAGGTCAGCCGAGATTGCATCTGCATGGCCGCCTTTCCTTTGAATCTCGGCCACCAGAGACTCCGCTTCCTGTTTTGAGCGGCCATAGTGAACCAGGACGTGCGCCCCCGCCTCAGCAAGCGCCGTTGCCGTCGCGCGGCCAATTCCTCTCGATGCGCCCGTTACAAGCGCCGTTTTGTTTTGAAGTGTAGTCATTGTCCTCTCTCATGCCCTTTCACATCACGGATAGATTGTTCTATAGCCCCATGGCTGGGATGCGCCGTTTCAGGCATTCATTCCGCCGTCTACGGTCAGATTCGCCCCGGTGATGTATGACGAGTCAGGGCCAGCGACGAAGGCCACCAGCGCAGCGACCTCGTCAACGCGCCCGTAGCGGTTGAGTGCCGTGGCGGCCTTCTGTGGTACAGCCCAGTCACCCGAGGCTGGATTCAAATCCGTATCGATCGGACCCGGCTGCACGTTGTTGACCGTGATGCCCCGGCTTCCGACCTCTCTCGACAGCCCCTGAGTAAATATCTTCACGGCCCCCTTGGTAGCCGAGTAGGGCACGAGTCCCGGCGTCTGTACGCGCTCTCCCACGGCGGAACCGATGTTGATGATGCGGCCACCATCCTTCATGTGTTTCAGCGCAGCCTGCGTCGTGGCGAATACGCCGCGAATGTTGATGTCGATCACGCGATCCATCTCCTCCAGCGTCGTCTCCTCGAACGTCTTCGGAATGGCCGTGCCCGCATTGTTCACAAGCACATCAAGTCGGCCAAAAGCCGCGACGGTCTTTTCGACCGCACCCCTGACGGCTTTGGCATCGGCAGCGTCCGCCTGGATCGCAATGGCTTTGCTGCCGCCGAGTTCAATTGCCTTCACCACCGCGGAAGCCGCGTCCGCATCCTTCGCGTACGTAATGGCCACGCTCGCTCCATCCGAGGCCAGACGCTTCGCAATCGCCGCGCCAATGCCCCGCGAACCGCCGGTAACGAGCGCCACTTTCTTCGCTAACTTAGACATAAAATCTCCTTTGTCATTCTCGAAGCAATTTTCAAATCCGATTCGGTAGCGATCTTACCCGATCGCGTCGGACAGCTCTGAACCATTCAGTTCTATACGATGATGAAGGCGCAGCGAGGATGCAGAGATATTGAACTATTCAGTTCGTTATCGGATAATGTGTCCTATGGGGCGCCCGAAGAACTTTAGCCGGGAGGAAGTGCTGGAGAAGGCGATGCCTGTCTTCTGGAAGCACGGGTTCGCGGACACGAGTCTCCAGGAACTGGAACGAGCCACAGGCGTGAACAAGTCAGGGCTGTATACGGAGTTCCGGGACAAGGAAGATCTTTTTGTGGCATGCCTTCGGCACTACCTTGAGCGTCAGGGGAAGAGAGGGCTTCTCATCAAGGAGCCTCTCGGCTGGACCAATATCGAAACTTTTCTTAAGAATGGCCCCCTCAACAGAGGGGAACAGCAGGGGTGCTTTTCTATCAACTCGATGCGAGAGCTGGCTATCCTTCCCGATGAGGCCTACGGGGTTGTGACAGAAAATCGGGCGCTGCTGCAGCACCTTCTCGCCATGAACATCGAAGCCGAAAAGCCCAGGATGGCGCCTTCCGCAATTGCGGAGATGGTGCTGTCCTTCTTCTCCGGGCTATGCATTGAGCGCAACCTGAAATCCGGCAAAACCACATCGACCCGCAAGATCGACAATTTCATGACAGCCCTTCGCAGTCTCTAATCGAGCCTCTCTAAATCCTGCCTTACGTGCGCAAGCCAAGATCGAGCGCCTGAAAATACCGCCCCTTGCGATCCAAGTGGTTTCCAATGGTGAAAAGGCCGTTGAAGCGTTGAACTCACACGCGCCGCAAACGACCGGGTGACAAAGGCGGTTGCCGCTCACTCGAGGCGGCTGAGCGGGTCTGCCGCGCTGCCCAGGCAGAATCCAACTGCTGCTGCCGATGAGTTGATGCGGGCGGTGTGCGAACTCGGGCTCAAGGGTGCTCTCATTGTGGGGCACGCCCTCGGCGGCCGGATTTCCAGCGCTGGTAGGGAACGTGGCCTTTCTGATGAATGATTTGGTTCTTCCTGCCGTGTCGGTCTATCTGCTTACGCAGGATCTCGCCAGAGCGACAATTCCGATAGACGTCTTTGCGGAGCAGGGTCGAGGTCGAGACAACGATCCAGCCCCGTTACAAAGCGAGCCTCTGTCGGTCTGACCGATAGCACCCTCCGAGGGGCGATCGACGTTTTGCTGTTTACGGGGCGAATGCAGGGCGAAAATGATGCCATCAAAGTAGTCGTTTGTGGTCTGGTCGAAGAATGTTGAAGGACCAATGAAATCTCGCGCGGTCATTTCTGGTGAATATCCTCGCGCAGTTGCCAATACTCGTTCAGTTCGACGCTCTGTGCGCCCCGTCTTCCGCCTCGTTTAAGTGCATTTCCCGCATTCACTTCGCTCACCAATTAATGCTATGGTCTTCCCACTTTCTGGTTAGACTCCCAGGCACAATGACGTGGTAACCTTTTTTCGAACAGAGAAGAATACCGGCTCGAGTTGCGACGCAAAATCGGGTGAAATGAAGACTTCCAGATGGAGGCCGATCTCCTCATATCGAGTTCTCCGGGAACGGGTCCATTGTCGACGCCTGCGAATCGTACCTCTTCTAAAGATCTGCAGTTTCTGCCAAAGAATCCAAGGTGGGACGAAACCGGGATGGCGTCGGCGCACAGCATTCCAGAGTTGCTCGACGCATCTTTCTCAACGATGCCCTCGCAGCCTGCTGCCGAGTTTCTTGGGGCTGAGGTGTCTCGCTCCGAGCTCGCCGACCGAAGCGACCGGCTCGCTTCGTGGTTGATTGAGAACGGCGCAGGTCATGGTGCGCTGGTGGGTATCTACATGGAGCGCTCGATCGAAATGCTGGTCAGCGTCCTTGGAGTCCTCAAGGCCGGTGCGGCGTATGTGCCTCTCGACCCTGCATTTCCTCGCCTGCGGATCGAACAGATCCTGCATGAAACCAAGGTCCCGGTATTGCTGACGCTCACGCGTCACCGGCAGGATCTGCACGTTTCCGACGCTCGAATCTTCTGCATGGACGCCGAAGCTGGCGCGTTGCAGACCATACCGCCGCAGCCATTGCCCAAGATTCATCCCGAGATGCGAGCTTACGTGATCTTCACATCTGGTTCCTCGGGAGTTCCCAAAGGGGTAGAGGTGTCCCACGGGTCGGTCGTGAACCTGCTCAACTCTGCCTGGGAACTGCTCGAGATTGGTCCGCAGGACCGTCTGTTTGCGATTACTACGCTGTCTTTCGACATTTCGGTGCTGGAGCTGTTGTTGCCCCTGGTTTCGGGCGGCACGGTCGTCATCGGATCAAAGGATGCGGCAGCCGACAGCATACTGCTGATGGATCAGCTTGCGGGCTCGCGTGCAACCGTGCTGCAAGCGACGCCGGTAACGTTTCGGATGCTGCTCGACTGTGGATTCCAGCCTCCGCCTGGCTTCAAAATGCTCTGCGGAGGCGAAGCCTGGACCACGGCGATGGCGGAAAGACTGCTTGCGTTGGGAGTGCGGCTGTGGAATATGTACGGGCCGACGGAGACGACAATATGGTCGTCCATTACCGAAGTCCAGTGCGGCGAGCCTCGCGTCGTGATCGGCCCTCCGATCGCGAATACGCGCTTTTATGTGGTGGACGAGCGTCTGCAGCCAGTCCCTGCGGGTGCCCACGGCGAGCTTCTGATTGGCGGCGCGGGAGTGGCTTTGGGATACTTCCAGCGTGAGCTTCTCACCGCAGAAAAATTCCTTGCCGATCCTGATTTTCCCGGCGAGCGAATGTATCGAACCGGCGATGAGGTACGCCAATTCGCCGACGGTCGAATCGAGTTCATCGGGCGGCTCGACCAGCAGATTAAACTTCGCGGCTACCGAATCGAACTGGGAGAGATCGAGACGGCCATGATGGCGTGCGAGGGCATCCGCGGTGCGGTTGCGATGCTGCGGAAAGATGATTCCGGCGAGGCTTTCCTGGTTGGCTTCTATACGGCCGCAAACAACGTCCCGGCTTCGCTCTTGAGAGAGTCGCTTGCGCAGCGGCTCCCAGGGTACATGGTTCCTCGCAGCTTCGAGCGCCTGGAGGCGTTCCCGCTCACCCCCAATGGAAAAACAGACCGCCGCAGTCTTGCCGGCCATCCGTTGACGACGAACTCTCCAGACGCAGCTGCGGCAGGGGAAACGCTATCATCGACCGAGCTGGAGATGACGCACATGTGGCGGAAGCTCTTTCAGGGCGAACCGATCACCGCCGATTCGGACTTCTTCGAACTCGGCGGAGATTCTCTTCTATTGGTCCGGTTGCAGTCCATGATCAGCCGCAAGTTCGGACTTCGGCTCGAAGCGGTCGACATTACCAATCACTTTACGATCGGGAAGCTTGCGAAGTGGGTAGAGGAGAGACAGGCAGGTGGCGGCGACCCGGAGAAGATGCCGGCCCCCGACCCGCGACTCCTTCCATTGCAGAAAATAGGCAACGGTGATCCGTTCTTTATCCTTCCTCAAATGATGTATTTTCGCGCGCTGGCAGAGGAATTGGGCACGGAGCAGCCGGTTTACGCCATCCAGATGATGGACGAGGACCTGCCGAAGGAGATGGATTCGGCGAGCATGGAAGATCTCGCGCGCCTGTATATCGGGCTGATTCGCAAGGTGCAGCCGTCCGGACCCTATCGGCTTGGAGGCTGGTGTCTCTGGGGTTGGATGGCCTATGAAGTCGCGCGTTTACTGGAGGAGCAGGGAGAAGTTGTAGAGATACTGATCATCGTCGACGCCGTGGCTCCCGGATTCTGGGAGAGATATTCCCGATCGCGTCAGCTCTTGATGAAGACGACTCAGCTCGCATATCGCCTGGCCTGGCTGGTAATCCGGTTTGGGCGGGTCAGCTTCGCCCAAAGGGATAAGGAACGTCTGCGACGTCAGCGCACCCTCGCCATCTCCATGGCTTCACTGTTGCCCCGTCGCTTCCGGCCGGAAGGTTACGTAACAGAGATGGCGCGCATAGAACAAATTGCATCTCAGGCTGCCCGTGATTACAAGCCTTCGCCGGTCAAGGCCAACGTACTGCTCTTCACGAGCGAGGTGCGACCCACAGGCTCCTTTATGGGTAATGACATGGGATGGGGCGCGGTACTGGGACGTCCGATGCGTCTCAATTCGCTGCCCGGAAATCATACCGAAATATTTCATCCGGTCCCTGCGAGCATCATGGCCGCGCTTGTCCGCAAGTCTTTGGGATTGCAATCTGAGGTAGTTTCCCGCACCTGAAGTCGCCCTATCCTCGCATTCGTCTTCAGGCAGCAATCGGGGTGTCAAACTGGCCCACCGCGCCGGTATCATTTCCGAGCCGTATCACTTCATGTACCCCAGCGATCGAGGAGCACCAGCAGATTGAAGTCTGAGCTCAACCCCGAGCGTGCATCTCCCGACGCGCTTCTTTCGCGCGACCTCCGGGAACTTACCTCCGCTGAGTTCCTGGCGCTGCTCGGCCGGAAGAATATCCACCTCCAGGCACGCGGCGAACACCTTACGGTCAATGCTCCCGCCGGCGTGCTCAACGACCCTCTTCGCGCTGAGCTCAGGCGTCGCAAAAGCGACCTGTTGGTACTGCTCGGTGCAGCGAAGGACGTCTCTCCGAAGTCGCCTCTGCTTTCGGTGAAGCGAGGTGGCCGCATTCCCATGACCCCGAGCCAGCAGGGAATGTGGCTCATCGATCATTTCGACCCTGGCAACGTCGCCTACAACATTCCGGAAGCTTTTGTCTTCAGGTTTTCACTGGACCTTGAGATTCTCCAAAGGTCGGTTGACATGCTCCTTGCGCGGCATGAAATCCTCCGGACCGGCTTTCACGAAGAGGATGGCGACCTCTACCAGGCCATTGCGGCGGAAGCTCATACGGAGGTCGGCTTCACGGACCTGCGATCGTTTTCCGAAGCGGAAGCGGCCTCCAGGTGCCGGGTACTGATTCGCGAACATGCGCAGCGGCCCTTCGATCTTCGGTTTCCGCCGCTGGTGCGGTTTCATTTCTTCCGCGTTACGCCGGATCATGATGTCCTGCTTGTGAACGTCCATCACATCATCGCCGATCTTCAGGCGCTCTTCATCCTGCGCGAAGAGCTGATGGTTTGCTACCAGGCTTTCTCGGCAAAGACCACGCCGGACTTGGCCGTGCTGTCTCTGCAGTTTGCCGACTACGCTCTCTGGGCGGATCAGCAACTGCACGATGGGATGCTGGATAGCCAGGTCCAGTACTGGAAGGAGAAGCTGGCCGGACTCCCGCCCTTTCTCGAACTTCCCATAAGTGGAACTTATCCTGACAAGCGCAGCGCTTGCGGGAGCCAAGGTGGCCTTGATTGTTCCATCTGCCGTGCGCGGGCCCCTCACCCGGATCGGTCGCGAATGCGGCGCCACTCCCTTCATGACCTTTCTTGCAGCTTTTGCCGTATTGATCGCGCGCTTTTCCGGCCAGCACGACTTCTGCATCGGCTCCCCTGTCACGCAACGTACTCGTGTCGAAACACAGCGGATGATCGGCCTCTTCATGAACATGGTTGCTTTTCGCGTCCAGATTGCTCCGCAACATTCGTTTCGCGATATTGTGCGGCAAGTCCGCGCTACGGCGCTGGAAGCCTACGAGCAGAGGGATGTTCCCTTTCAGACGCTGGTGCGCGCACTGCGTTTCAACCGAAGATCGCCGCGCTCCCCGATCTTCCAGGTCATGCTCGGGTTCGAGCCGGAGAGCGTAGTCGACCCGGGCTTCTGGCAGTTCGACAGCGACCCCGGTACCGCGCGCTACGACCTCTCCCTCCTTTTGAACGAGTCCGGGGACGACAACATCAATGGCTACCTGGAGTACCGCACTGACATCTTCAAGGAGGCTGAGATCGCAGCCCTCGCCGGTCGGTTCCTCGATCTTCTTCAGGAGGTGACGGACGATCCAGACCGACCCGTCCTCTCCACACCACGTGTGGAGGAGGCCAAAGAAGTTGTGGCCGAATCGGGACCACAAGCCGTTACGCCACCCGCTCCACGCCCCACGGTCTTCGGCAGACTTTCGAAAGCCTTCTCTAAACGCTCGGACAAACAAAAGCAGTGAAGTGTGACGTAAGCTCGATCAGGATATCGGTTGAGCTTCAACCGGTGAGTCCGACTTTCGTAGCAAATGGCCGTTGCTGATTTCGTAGACGGCATCGAAGTTCTTGACCACGTGGATATCGTGTGAGACGACGATGATGGTGGGGGCGTCGGGAAGCCGGTGAAGATTCGCCGTAACCCTCGCAACCGAACCTACATCGAGATGGTTGGTCGGTTCGTCGAGAAGCAAAATGCGCGGCCGCCGCAGGATGGCTCGTGCAATCGCAATGCGCTGGCGCTGGCCTCCGGAAAGCAGGGTGCCCCCTTCGCCGATCGATCGTGTCGTAGCCGTCAGGCAGACCCACAATAAATTCATGCGCGGTTGCTACGCGGGCTGCCCACTCCACTTCTTCGGGTGTTGCCGTGGGAGTTCCGTAGCACGAGATTCTCAAAGATGGTGCCGGAGAAAAGTATCGGGTCCTGCATGACCACGCCGATCGACTCGCGCAGCTCGGAAATATCGATATCGTCGTACGGATGCGCGTCGGCCAGCAGGCGCCCGGCGCGGGGCCGATAAAAACCGCAAAGCAGATGCAACAGAGTGGTCTTGCCGGAGCCATTCGGACCGATCAGTGCGACCCGGGAGCCTGCGGGGAGTTCAAGATCGACGCCCTGGAGAAAATCATCGGCGCGATAGCCAAATCGCACCTGCTCGAAGGAAATATTGCCTTGAAACGAGATGCGCTGAGTTCCGCGATAGGGCTCAACATCATCGAGCATAAGCAATCCGTGAAGTTCCGAGAGGGATTCGCTCCCGGCGATGATCAACGGAGCGGAAGAAAGTAAGTCGCGGAGATAGGAACTAAGCAGACTGAGGCAGAAATAGAATGACATCAGGCTGCCCATGGTCATGGCATGGCTGGCCAGAGCCCAGCCGCCCACCAGCAGCATTACGGCGAGCAGCGCCGCGGTCATGTTCTGCTGCGAAACGCTATAGGCCGCCTGGAGCCAGGCCATTCTGACGCTCACTTCCCGCAGCCCTTCCATACGTCTTGTCTGGCGCTCCACCTCGAATTCCCTGGTGTTCTGCAGGCGAACCAGGTCGATGGTTCTGAGCATGAACAGAATGCCGTGGCTGAAGTCATGGAACGACTGGTGATATCGCTGCACCTGAAGTTTCACCCTGCGGGCAAATTGTCGATTGATGACCAGGAGGACAGGGCCGGTGCACAGAATCGCCAGGAAGAGCTTCCAATTGAGCACGGCCAGAATCACCGAAACCGCCACCGAGCAGACCGCTGCCGGCAGAAGCTCCGACAGGATCGAGTTGGTCATCTGGTCGACCCGATCGGAATCGTAAACGATGCGCGAGTGAATGAGGCTCGACTCGGTCTCGGAAAAGTAGCGCCGCGAGATCGAGTACATCTTGATCAACAGTTGGGCGCGGAGATGAAAGATGAGGCGCTTGGTAGAGTTCAGGCCAATCCTGCGCACCAGCAGGCTCAGTCCCCCTGTAACCAGGTTCAAGGCCACAATTCCCACGCTCGCTGAGACCGAGAAGTCGGAAATCGGCGCGCGGAATGGCGCGGTCAAAGATAACCCGAACGAGCATGACCGAAGGAATGACGAACACAAACCCAAGCACGGCAAGTGCCGCGCTCGCAAGAATCGGCCAGCCTCGGCCGCGATATTGTTTCGCATAGTAACGCCACGGCGCCGGGATCATGTAGTTACCCCGATTTCTATCTTGGACGCGCGGCGCCCGTCGATGTGTGCGGCCAACGCGGCGATGCTCGGGTACTGGAAGAAGCTCACTAGCCTGAGATTCGGGTCGAGCTCACGGCGAAGCCGATCATGCGCCTTTACCAGGAGCAGCGAATGCGCGCCGAGATCGAAGAAACGCTGATCGATTCCTATGCGATTGGTATGCAGAAGCTCCTGAAATACTTTGGCGATGGCAGACTCAGTCTCATTGAAAGAAAGATCGAGAGTAGATTCGTGAGTGGACGACTCTACCGACTCTTTATTCCGGTCGGGAGCGGGCAGCTTGCTGCGGTCAAGCTTGCCGTTGGGAAGGCGAGGGAGCGCATGAAGAACCACGGTGCTCCCTGGGATCATGTAATCGGGAATGCGCTCGCGGAGACGATTGCGCAACTGCGCAGCGGAAACTGCTTGTCCGGGGCGAAATATGACGTAGGCGACGAGCTCCTTCTGCTCTCCGTCCTCACGCAGCAGCACCACGCACTCGTCGATCTCAGGCTGTTGGCGCAATGCGTGTTCAATCTCTCCGAGTTCAATACGGAAGCCGCGCAGTTTGACCTGGAAGTCTCCCCGGCCAAGAAACTCGATCGTGCCATCGCGACGGCGACGGACAAGATCACCGGTGCGGTAGAGACGCTCGCTTTCTTCGAAGGATGCGATGCCAAAGCGGTCGGCGGTCAGTTCAGGACGTTGGAAGTAACCGCGTGCCAGTCCGTCGCCACCGATATAAAGCTCACCCACCACGCCGAAAGGAACCGGCTCCTTTCGAGAGTCGAGCACATAAAACCGGGTGTTCTGAATGGGGCCGCCAATCGGAATGCTCGTCCCCATGGCGGAGCTGACGCGAAACACAGACGACCAGATCGTCGTTTCCGTTGGCCCATACATATTCCACAGACCCTTGACGCGGGTTAGCAGAGCCGCAGCAAGGGTCGGCGACAGGGCCTCTCCCCCGCAAAGCGCGGTCAGACCGGCATCACCTTCCCAGCCGCTGCCGATCAACATTTGCCACAATGCCGGAGTGGCCTGCATGACCGTCGGTCTTACGCGCACAAGGTCATCGAGCAGGGTGGGAAGATCGCCAGGCGCAAGAGCGATGACCACCTCACCCCCGACGTAGAGGGGAAGAAGGAGTTCGAGCCCGGCGATGTCGAAGGAAACAGTGGTAACGGCCAGAATGCGGTCCTGGCGCGTGAATCCTGGCTCCCGGCGCATGCTATCCAGAAAGTTCGCCAGCGCACCGTGAGATATCTCGACGCCCTTTGGCTTGCCTGTCGATCCGGAAGTGAAGATCACGTATGCAAGGTCATCGGCTGCAGGTGCTTCGACGGGGCCAGCGGCAGTCTCGTCGCGTCCTTCGAGAACCTCGCCGCCAGGCACAAGGCATTGCGATTGATATCGCTCCAACAGCGGGAGCAGTGAAGGCTCGCTGATTAAAACGCGAGGTTGAATGTCTTCTAATATCGCGGTGATGCGATGCTTTGGAGAAGTCGGGTCCAGCGGCACATAGGCTGCACCGGCTTTGAGAACTGCGAGGAGAGCCACCAACAGTTCCGTCGAACGATTCAGGCAGACAGGGACCAAGGAGCCCGGAGACGCACCGGCGCGTTGCAGGCGTCCGCAAAGTTTGTCGGCACAATGGTTGAGTTCCGCGTAGGTGAGCGACTGCATTCCCGCGCGGACCGCAATTTTCGTTGGTGTCTCGTTCATCACTCTCTTGAAAGCATCGAGCAGCAAAGAGCCGTTCGGAAGAGTGACAGGCGGCGGATTGCCGAAATTGAGGAGCTCTTCTCTTGCTGACTCCGGCAACAGCGGAACAGATTCCAGAGGTGCGGCGGGATTGGCAATCACAAACTCCAGCACATGCTTGAAGCTCCGCTGCAGCTCCGCGATTGTCGCATCGTCGTAGAGATCGATGCGATAGTCGAAGTAGACGAGAAGCTCATTGCGGTAGGGATAAATTTCAACCGACAGATCGAAGCGCGAAGTCAGTGGAGCAATTTCCAGCGGCAAAACGGTGAGCTCCGGCAGCTGCAGTTCTTCGAGTGGAAAGTTCTGCAGGATAAACATCGTCTGGAAAAGCGGCGTGTACTCGGGATTGCGGTCTGTCTGCAGCTCACGCACCAGATGATCAAAGGGCACGTCCTGGTTTTCGTAAGCGCCCAGAGTCGATTCACGGACTCGCTGGAGCAACTCCAGAAAGGTGAGGTTGCCTTCGACCTTGGCCCTTAACACGAGATTGTTCACGAAAAATCCGATCAACTCGCTCACTTCGGCGCGGCTGCGATTTGCAGAAGCCGAGCCGACGACGACGTCTTCCAGCCCGCTGTATCGCGAGAGCAGCAACATGAAGGCAGAGAGCATGGTCATGAACAATGTGGCATCGTGGGCGCGCCCGAACGCCTGCAATCGTTCAACCATGTCCGCGGGAAGCACGAGTTTGGAGCGCCCGCCGCGCGCATCCGCTGCAGAAGATCGCGCGCGGTCCGGCGGAAAGAGAACCACGGGCGGCGCACCCTCCAGACACCTGCGCCAGTGGTGCATTTGGCGTTCGAGCACGCCGGTCGCAAGCCATTCCCGCTGCCACACACTGTAGTCGAGGTACTGAATCGCAAGATCCGTAATACGCGGAGATTCTTCGGCGCCGAAGGCTCGATAATTCTCCGCCAGCTCGCGGACCAGAACGCCCATCGACCATCCGTCGGAGATGATGTGATGCATGGAGAGAAGAAGAACTGATTCATGCTCTCCCGAGTGAAGCAGATAGACCCGCAGCAGCGGTCCGTGCTCTAGATCGAAAGGCTTGTTCGTCTTCTCTTCGGCGAATCGCGTGACGGCTTGCTCAATTGACTCGTTGGCGCGGCGGTCGAGCGTAAGCCTGTCCATCTTCCAGCCCGAGCCGTCCGCGATTTGCGTATAAGGCGAGCCGTCGTGCCGAACGAACGATGTCCGAAGATCCTCGTGACGGAGAATGATGTGATGGAGGGAGCGCTCCAGCAGATCGGCGTCCAGGTTGCCTTCCATCCGTATCGCCGAACGCAGATTGTAAGCTGCGCTCTCAGGATCCATCTGCTGCAGGAACCATAGCCTCTGCTGCGCGAACGACAACGGCATAAGTTCCTGCCGGGCAACTCTCGGGATAAGCCCCGCTGCCCCCTTGCGGCCATTTTGCTGGGCCGCGCGCAGCAGTTCCAACAGCTCGGGCTTGCTTGCCTTCAACTCCGCTTGCAGCGCGGGAGTCAGTGCGCCCTTAGGGGCGTTAAGTCGAATTGTTTCGTCTTCGAGACTCAGCTGCACGCCGATGGCGCGCAGGCGGGTGAGAAGTTCGGCTGCGTTGCTCATATATGAATCTCGTCCCGTTCGGCAGCGGGGTGCTCTTCGTCCACTGCGCCTGCGCCCCACAGCATCATGTCCAGGGCCATGGCCATCCGGGCTGGTGTTGAATATTCGAAGGCGAAGGTCGCCGACAACGCATGACCCGTCAGTTGCTGCAGGCGATTGCGCAGACTCACGGCCATAAGCGAGTCGAGACCCAGATCGGCCAGCCGGGCGTTTACACCGGGTACTTCGCCGCGGCGAAGGCCGAGCACTCGCGCGGCTTCTTTCTGCACCGCACGCTCGAGAGAATTGAGGCGGGTTTCTCCTGGCTGTACGCTCCACGCAGACTTTGTGCCAGGGGCGGGTACACGGATATGCGGCCGCACAAATTGCATCCAGTGGCGCTGGCGCTTTGCTTCATATAACGAGGCGAGAACCGCCCAGTCTATGTTCGCTACTATCGGCTGCCTCATGTCGCCGCGATGCAACAGATATTCCAGCCACTCCAGAGCTGCATCATCCAGCATTGGCAACATCCCGCCGGCGGCGTACTGACTTTGCGCTTCCCTGCTGGCGAGCCGCATCGTCTGCCATGTTCCCCAATTGATGGAAGTAAACGGAAGGCCCTCTGCGGCACGGATAGCAGCCATGCTTTCGACAAAGCTGTTGGCGGCAGCATAACTGCCTAGATTGCCAGCCCCCAGAATGGCCGCCGTCGATGAAAAGGCGACGAAGAAATCGAGAGGCAGCGTGCGCGTGAGTTCGTGCAGAATCCAGGTGCCCGAAACTTTGGCGCGGAAGGTGGAGCGAATCTGTTCAGCGTCGATGGCTTCAATAGGAGCACTGCTTATCTCAACGGCCATGTGGAAGATGCCGCGCAGCGGAGGTAAATCGCCGTTTGAACCGAAACGCGCGAGAAGTTTCTCCATGGCATCGGCGTCTGCCACGTCCGCGTGCACGATAGTGAGGTCCACGCCTGCCGCCCGCAGAGCTTCGATCTCCTGTTGTCGCGCGGCTGCCGAGGCGTGAGAGCGCGTGATGAGAACTAACTTGCCTGCGCCCCGCTTGCCGAGCCACGCCGCTACGCGCAAACCGAGTCCCCCTGCGCCGCCGGTCAGCAGGTAACTTCCGTCTCTATGAAAGATCTCGCGGGCGTCGAGTGCTGCAGGATTGCGGCTGTCGGACGGCTGGAGACGAAAGGCCACGCGCGCGCTCCCGTCGTAGGCAACCTGCTCTTCGTCATCCTCTGATAACAGCTCGCGAACCACGACCGAGCTGATCTGCTGCAAGGCGGCGCCTGGGTCGAGGTCGACAATGCGCCGTAATCGTTGCGGATGCTCAAGGGTTGCGCATCGCGCCAGTCCCCACAGCGTTGACTGCATTGCTCCAGCAATTTGCGATGTGCCGGCAATTTGCGATGCGGCGCGAACGGCGAGAGCCCCTTGCGTAAAGAGCCACAGCCTGCCTTCGCCGCGCAAGAGATGCTGCCACAATCGGACACTTTGTGCAGTGAGGGCAACCGTTGCTTCGCCAATCGACTCGGCTGAGTCGACCGGAAGTCCGGAGAGACCGGCCGGCAATGGATCGAGCGACTCTCGGAGCGGGTCATCCTCTTGCGCTTCGATGGCGCGCAGATCGACAATTTCATGCGGTAATGGATTTGCTTTCGCGGAATCAAGCTCGTCCACGCTGCTCACAACCTCGGCGCTTTGGCCGGCACTCAACAGGCGATTCACCACAGTGCCCGCCAGGCCTGCCCGGGAACCGAGAACAAGCCAATGCCTGTTGTTGGCGCGGGAGCTTTCCCCCCTGAGCGGCGCGGGTTGCCAGGCCTGCTCGTATAACCAACCTTCGCCGGAATGGGTTGCGCTCCCCTGCGATGCTACGGGACAGAGCCGGATACCGCGCGCGTGTGCCAAGACCTTGCCCTCGCTGTCGCGCACCAGAAGGCTGCCTTCGTAGATGCCGGCATCATGCGTTTCAAGCTGCGCTTCGACCAACATCTCACCGCGGAGTTCTCGGTGCAGAGCGATCTCTTCGATACCTGTCATGAGACGCAGCTGCGTATCTCCGCCGTCCAAAGCCGCTGCGCCGAGGACCTGGAAGCATCCATCCAGCAACGCGGGGTGCGGTCCGGCAGAAGCATCGGGCTGCACATGGAAATTGTCGTCGGAGATGACAAGGCCCTGTGCTTCGCCCGGCAGGCACCAGAGTTCCCTGACCGTGCGAAAAGCAGCGCCCAGGTGAACTCCGCGTTCATCGAGTAGCTGATAAAACTCCTCGCCACGCAGCAGCCTAGCGGTTTCCCTGTCGAAGCGTGTGCTTGTGGGCTCGGCCAATTCCGAAGCGCCGGTCTCGAGGCGCCCGGTAGCATGCAGAGTCCACGGCTCGCCGTTCGCGCGGCGCGAACTGATGTAAAAGCCGAAGGAATTATTCTGCGGGGATGGTGTCAAGACGGTCTGCAGATATAAGGTTTCTTCGTCCGGCTGCAGAGGAAGGCTGATCGTCAGATCGAGGACTCTCGCAGGAAGTGAAGCGTTGCGATGAGCGCGAAACGCGTCCCACGCGAGGGACAGATACACACTGGCGGGCGCCGCAACGTACTCGTCGACGCGATGGTCAGCAAGATGCCACGGAAGCGGCCATGACAATTCCCTTTCAAAGATCGGAACCGATGCATCAAGCTGGGAGCCTGCGGGACCGTGCGCCGCAGATTCAATCCGCCGAGCTGTTTTGGGTCTCGGTCCTTGAGAGACGAGGTCCTCTTCTTCAATCCAGTAGCGTTCACGCTCAAACGGATAGGTGGGCAGCGACACTTTGTTCGCACGGCCACGACCGAAGGTCGACTTCCAATCTACCTCGGCTCCACTGGCGAAGGCTTCGGCAACGGCCGATTGCAGCGCCGGGAAATCATCCTCGCGGCCGGTTGCGGAAGCGATCCAGCAGGTCGCGGCGTCGGCGCGCTCTTTGCCAAATGTGCTCAGGACGGCTCGCGGGCCCATCTCGATACACAGCCCACAGCCTTCCTTTGCCAGCCGGTCGAGACAACGCTGGAATTGCACGGGGCGGCTGAGATGGCCAGTGAAATATTGCGCGTTGAAAGTGGTTGCGTCGGTAACCATTTCGCCAGTGAGGTCGGCGATTATGGGAATGCGCGAAGCGTGGTAACGAACCTTCGCCGCCTCTTGATAGAAGGCGGGCAGCACGCGATGCATAGCCGGCGAGTGTGAGCCGTAGGTGATGTTCAGCCGCTTGACGCGGATACCGGCCTTCTCGAAGCCAAGCGTGGCCTGTTCCAAAGGCTCACTGCGGCCGCTGATAACGACACTGGCTGGCCCATTCACCGCAGCGATGCTGACATCTGCCTCGTAACCCGCCAGGCCAGCCAGCGCCCGCTCCTCGGATACGGCCACAGCAACCATGCCGCCGGGATCGCCCAGCTCCTGAGTAAGCCTGCCGCGCGCAGCGACCAGCAGCGATGCGTCGGCCACGCTCATCACTCCTGCGAGGGTGCACGCGACGATCTCGCCCATGCTGTGACCGACCACGATCTGTGGTTCGATTCCCCAGCTCTGCCAGACTCTTGCCAGTCCGTATTGAAAGGCATAGAGAGCCGGCTGCACCAACGCGGATTGCGCAAGCTCGCCATGCTCGTTGCGGAAGATATCTTCGATGGACGTTGAAATCGTACCCGCCAGCGCGGCATCGACTTCTGCAACCGCGGCGCGGAATACCTCGCTATGCGCGAGAAGAGATAAGCCCATCCCGGTTCGTTCACCGCCTTGTCCAGCAAACAGGAAGGCAACCCGCGGCTTGCGCGCCTCCACGACACCGCGGAAGAATGCGCTGTCTTGATCGCTGTCTCCCTGGGCCAACAGCGACAATTCCTCGATGAGACGTTCTTTCGAGTCAGCCCGGATAGCCGCCCGGTGGGCGAAGGCGGACCGCCCTGTCGAGAGCGTGAAGGCAACATCCCGCAGGGGCAGCGTCGGATTCTCGCGCAGGCGATCAGCAAGTTGAGCAGCCATAATCTGCAGCGCTCGTTCGCTCCGGGCAGAAAGAGGGATTACGCAGCTCGCCGGCATGTCATGTCCGTCGCTGCTTACCGTTGAGCCGGCAGGAGGTTCGGTAACAACCAGATGGGCGTTGGTGCCGCTGAAGCCGAAAGAACTTACCGCGCCGATGCGGAGCGTCTCGCCAGCCGCGGGCTGCCATGGTTCGGTGACCGCGGGCACACGGAGATGATTGCTCTCCCAGTCAATCTCGGGATTTGGATGTTCGCAATGAAGGCTTGCAGGTATGGCACGGTGCTGAAGAGAGAGCGCAAGTTTAATGAGCCCGGCTACGCCTGCTGCAGATTCTGCATGGCCGAAATTGCTCTTCACGGAACCGACAGCGAGCCTCGCGTCTGCGGAACGGCCTTTGCCCAGCACCGCTTCGAGCGCCCGCAATTCGATGAGGTCGCCAAGGCTGGTGCCGGTTCCGTGTGCTTCCACGTAGCTTACGGCCTCAGCGGAAACCCCGGCATCCTCAAGGGCAGCACGGATTACGTCTTCTTGCGAAGGTCCATTGGGAGCGGTGATGCCGCTGCTCCGGCCGTCCTGGTTGGCAGCCGAACCGCGAATGACGGCTATCACGCGATCGCCGTCTTGCAGGGCGTCTTCGAGCCGCTTCAGCACCACGATTCCGCACCCTTCGCTGCGCACAAAGCCGTTGGCCTCGGCAGAGAATGCTTTGCATCGTCCGTCCGGCGCCATCATCTGGGCGCGAGAAAGCGCCATCGTGACTTCCGGGATGAAGAGCAGGTTCGCACCGCCAGCCAGAACCAGATCCGTCTCACCGGTCCGCAGAGACTGGCAGGCCTGATGTATCGCGACAAGCGAGGACGAGCACGCGGTATCGATTGCCACGCTGGGGCCGCGCAAGCCGAGGAAATAAGAGATGCGTCCTGCAGCAACGGCATGGGAAGCACCCTGGGCAAAGTAGGCATCGATCCCGTCCGCATTGCTCTGGAGCATGCGTTGCGCGTAATCCGAATTACACAGGCCCACAAAGACACCGGTGCGACTGCCGGCAAGCGTCGCCGGCACAATGGCCGCGTCTTCGAGAGCATCCCAACCCACTTCCAACAGCAGTCGCTGCTGCGGGTCCATTCCGCGGGCTTCGACCGGTGCAATGCCGAAGAAGGCTGGGTCGAAGAGATCGGGAGATTCGAGAAATCCGCCCCAGCGGGTGGCTACGCGGCCTTTGGCATGGGGATCGGGATCGTAAAGTGCGCCGATATCCCATCGCCACGAAGGAACTTCTGTGATCGCATCGCGACCCTGGCTGAGCAGCTCCCAGTACGTCTCCGCGTTGCGTATTCCCCCGGGAAAACGGCACCCCACGCCGATGATCGCGATGGGTGCGCGGTTGCGCGCTTCAAGGGCACGCACGCGCTCTTCGAGCTCGGCTGCCAGCAGCAGGAGGCGCTTGGGTGAAAACTCCGCAATCCGTTTGAGAAAGTCACTCACTGTTAGATTCCTGCCATCTTCCCCTGAAAAAGCCTCTCCACTTCATCATCGGAAAGCGACGCAACCGCCCCGATCACGTCCTGCTTTGGAGCGTTTCCTCCCTGTACGGTCTCTTCGCTGGTCCGTATCTCCAGCACATCTCGAAAGAGATAGTTCGTCAATGACGCAAGAGTTGGATAGTCAAAGAGCGTGGTCGCGGGGAGTTTCGCTTCGAGGTCCGAGGAGAGCGCGTTGCGCAGCTCGATCGAGAGCAGCGAATCCAGTCCATACTCCTGCAAAGGGCGAGTGGCCGCGATCGATTGTGAGGCGTGGAGGCACAGCACGGCGCGGACGCGCTCCTCGACACGAGTCTCCAGCATCGGCAACTGCTGTGTTTGCGGAGCGGCCTGCAGGCTTCTGCGCCATGAGCGTTGCCCGTCTGGTGCACTAACGATTGCGGCTTGATCGGAGCCGGCTGGACGGCCGTTTTTCTGTGCACTGCCGTGTTTCGTTCCGTGCAGCACGCGCGTCAGCAGATCGGCGTTGACTGCGGCTTCAGCTTTTTCGTGGTCGGCCCATCTGGCCCAATCCACCCGGGAAACGAGTGTCTGCGTACAGTCTTCCTCGAGCAGACGCTCCAGGATCCTGAATCCCTCTGCCGGCGGGATGGAGTCAACACCGATACGCTCTCCCCGTTCCACGACGTTGTGCCGCACCGCGGCGCCGGTCCCGCTCCAGGCCCCCCAGTTCACGCTCAACGCAGGCAAGCCAAGGCGATCGCGGCGATAGTGGGCAAGTGCATCGAGATAGCCGTTGGCGGCTGCATGATTGGACTGTCCGCGGGAGCCGAAAACTCCGGCCGCGGAGGAGAAAAGGACAAAGCAATCAAGCTTCGCAGAAGAGGTGCGCTGATGGAGATTCCACGCTCCGGCGACTTTGGGCGCCAGCACGGTCGAGAAGCGCGACAGCGTCTGTTGCGACAGGCTGCCATCATCGAGCACGCCAGCCGCATGAAAGACGCCCCGCAAAGCAAAAGCCGGCGGGATCGTATCGATCGCTGCGCTCAGCGCAGCTTCGTCGCTCACATCGCAGCGCACGGCGACAATCTCAGTTCCCTTCTGCCGTAGTTGCGCAAAAAGCCGTTGTGCCTCCGCGTCCGGTTCACTGCGACCGAGGGCCAGTACGCAGCCCGCTCCATGCTCCGCGAGCCACTCCACAGTAAGACGTCCCAGGCCGGAGAAACCGCCGGTCACTACGTATGCGCCGTCGCGGCGAATCGTGAAACGCGGAGTGGAGCTGGATAGAGAGAGCAGGACGCGTCCCGTATGTTGGCCGGCGGCCATGTAGCGGAAGGCCGCCGCGGCATCCCTAAGCGCAAATCGCTTCCACGGCAACGGGCGGATCTTGCCCGCTGCCACATCACTGAGAATCGAGGCGATCATGTCCCGAACTTCCAGAGTTGCAGCCTGCAAAGCGGCGCGCAGATGGATACGGTGATAGCTCACATCCGGCCTGAGCGCCTGCGCCTCGCCGTCAGTAAGGACCGTCTGTTCACCGAGCTCGATGAACCGGCCGCGCGGGGCGAGACTGCGCATTCCAGCCGCGATCTTGTCTCCGCTAAGCGAATTCAGCACGACATCAACACCGCGAAAGCCGGTCGCCGCAAACACGTCGGCTTCGAAGCTGGTGGATCGAGAATCGAAGACTCCTTCCACACCCAGGCTGCGCAGATACTCCCGCTTGGCATCGCTGCCCGCCGTGGCGTAGACCAAGGTGCCCACCCGCTTCGCCTCCTGGATGGCGGCCAGCCCGACACCGCCTGCACCGGCATGGATGAGCACACGCTCGCCCGGCTGCAGTCTGGCCACGCGATCAAGACACCAGCGAGCAGTGAGAAATGGGATCAACAGCGTGGCTGCGTCCCCTTCGGTTATGCCGTCGGGCATCTTCCACACTCGATCGCACGGCAGAGCAGCAAAGTCAGCCATAAGACCCGACCCGATGGCCACAACTCTGTCGCCGGCCTGCAGTCCGGCGACGAGGTCACCGACGCGAACGACAACACCGGCGCATTCGCCGCCGGGCGGCGCGCCGTGGGCGGAGCCTGGCTCAAGCGCGCTCAATACTTCATGGAAGTTGATAGCGGCGGCACCGATTGCGATTTCAAGCTCATCGCTTGCAGGAGCGCGGCGGGCCTCCGTCGCAGGCTCTAAATCCTCAAGCAGCCCCGAGGGCGCAAAGCGCAGACGGCGTGTTTCCGATTGTTCGAAAGCCGCGCCGCTGCTCGCCTTTTCAGATCCATTCTGCGGCAATATGTAGGGCGTCAGGCGTGGCACCCAGAGCCGGTCACCGCGAAGGGCTACCTGCGCAGATGTGTCAGAAACTTCATGAGCCAAACGCCAAAGCTCCTGAGCGGAGTCTTCGTTAGCGGAGAGGTCGACCGCTGTGGCTCGGACCTCGGGATATTCGCCACGCAGACTGCGGGCGAAGGCCGCCAGAGTCGCGCCATCCGGCGAGGATATCTCTGGCCCAAATGCGCCGCGACTCACGAACCAGAACCGGCAGCCGGTGAGGTGATCGCCGGACAACAACGCCTGCGTGCAGGCAAGCGCTCCGCCGAGGACCTGCTTCTGCCAATTCAAAGCATCTAGCCCCGTGCTTTCAGACGAAGGAGTCGCAAGCTCGGCGGCAGGCAAGTAGAAGATGTGCCGGGGAGAACCGGAGACGGCGCGACTGCTCGGCGGCGCGACAAACCACGCGTCAATCGAAGCCTGCTCAATTTCGGTTACAGAGATCAGGGTGACCGCGGCCCCAGTGCTCTTCGCCTCTTGCGCAAGCGAACTGGCCAGAGGCCCCGGTTCTTCAACGCTTCCAGCCGTGATGATGAGAACAGGAACTCCTGCGGTCCGCGGAAGATTGCCTGCCACGGGATGGCCTTCTTGTGCTCCATTCACTGCGGCGATCACGCATTGCCCGCTCAGCACACCGTCCTTCTGATTGGGCCCACCTTCTTCCTGATCAGGAATGAGCAGCACATCGCCGAAGCCAGATTCGCTTAGTAATGAGACCCAGGCTTGCTTCCCGATGAGGGCATAGTCGGGACGAAGGTCCCGATCGGAGAAGCGCCACCAGCCCTCGGTAAATCCGACGGTGAGGTCGATCCAAGACTGTTTGTCTGTTGTTTCCGCGATGAGTAAGACACCACCCGGACTCAACAGCGAGCGAACGTGGCCGAGCGTTTGCTTCAGGTCGGCAGTTGCGTGAATTACGTTCGAGGCAATCACGATATCGAACAGTTCGCCGGCCAGTCCCTGCTCTTCGGGATTGCGCTCAACGTCAAGCGTTTGAAAGCGCATGCCTTCGACGGAGGCGAATTCCCGGCGAGCCGCGTTGACGAACGCCGCGCCGAGGTCTGTCCAGACATATTCCTGAAGCCTGCCCCGCAGGGCCGGAAGTAGATAGCTGGTGGTGGCTGCTGTGCCGCCGCCGACCTCCAGCACGCGAACCTTGCGATTGAGTTGGACAGCGGCTTGCACGGCTGCGGTCGCGAGAACCGGGTTGAGTGTGCGCGCCACAACAGATTCCCGGTAAAGCCGCGTCGCAATCTGTTTGCCAGGCTCGGAGAAGAGCACATTCAGAGGATTGACTTCGCCGCGCAGCAGCGGAAGCAGTTGAGCCACTGTCTGCTCAGTCCAGTCCATCTCGGGATGACCGACGGCGCGCAGGCGCGCAGCGCTGGAAGCGACATCGAGAGGCGTCCGGCGCAGCACACGGAAACGGTCAGGATCCAGGCTCTCGAGGGAGCCCGACTCGCAAAGTATGGCGAGAAACCGGTGCGCCAGACGATGATGTTGCGGGGCGACGGAGAGCTGTCCCAGCACATCGTTCAAGCTGAACTCCCGGCCCGGTGTCAGGTCGAAGCCACCCTGCTCAAAGCTATCCGCAATCCATGCCGAACAGAGCGAATCGAAGTCTCGCATCCAACCTTCAAACTCGGCCAAGCCGGTCTGTTCCGCAACAGTTTCCAACACTTTCTGAAGCGAGTCGGGATCAAGAGATACCGACTCCAGCGGCAAAGACTCCGATTGTTCGCCGCTGCGTTCGTGGCTGACGGCAATCGGCTCCCACTCCACCTGGTGCAGCCATCCGCGGTATTGCTGCCCCGAAGAAGGCATCAGCCTCAGGCCCTCGGCCAAAAGCAAACACTTGCCCTCTGCGTCCAGTCCCGCAATGTCCACAGAAAGGCGGCGCCCCTCGCGTTTGCGAACCTTCACGTGTGCGAATCGAAGCAGACCGGGGTCGCCGGGACAATGAAAACTATCCAGCGCAGCCGGCAAAGCCGGGGAGGCAGATGCATCGCCGTCAATCGATACGGCGGCGGCCTGAAGGCACGCGTCGAGCGCAATCGGATGAACTCCGTAACCCGCGCTCTCGGCAATCACCTCTGGCGCAAGATCAAGCGCAACCAGGCCCTCATCGCTGTTGCCCCAGGCCTGTCCGACTGCCTGGAAAGCGGGGCCAAAGTCGAGGCCGGCCGCTGTGAATCGCTTGTAGAATGAATCCTTATCGAAAACACTTTTGGCTCGGCTCTGAATAGCCACGAGGTCCACGGGCAAACCAGCGCACGAAGAAGTGGAGGCCTGCTCCAGAAGCCCGACAGCATGAACAGTCCAGGTGGCAGCCTCCCCAGGTTGACTCTCCTGAACCTGCAGCGCGGTGCTGGCGATCTCGAACTGCCGTCTGCCATTCGCAGCATCCACCACAGAGACCACGGTTTCGAGCAGACGCGGCTCATCGAAAAAACAGGGCTCGCGGAATTCCACGTCTACCGCTTTCCAGTGGAGCTGTCCGTTGACCTCGCGCGCAGCAGCGAGCGCCATCTCAAGATAGGCTGCGCCGGGAAGCACACGCCGCCCGAGGACAACGTGATCGCCGAGATGAGTTGGGTAGAGAGCTGTCAGTTCCGCATGAAAAGTCACAGCGTCTGAGCGAGTGCGCAGGCGCGCTCCTAGCAGTGGATGTTGCGAAGGAAAATGACCCACTGGCTTGGCAGAAACTGTCGCCGAAATGGTTTCCCGGCCGCGCTGTGTGAACCAGAATCTCTGGCGCTGGAAGGGATAGGTGGGCAGGGGAACCCGGCGGAAGCGGCGGCCGCCGGTGAAGCCCTTCCAATCGATATCGACACCCTGCCGATAGATCTGCGCAACGGCGGATAGCAACTTTGTCCATTCGCCGTCTGCACCGCGCTTGCTTACAGAAGCGACGCATCGATCCGGGGCGATGCCATTGGCTTCTGCCAACACGAGCAATTGCGGCTCTGGGCCAACTTCGAGAAACAGACCTGCACCGGAGAGATTGGCAGCGGACAGCCCGCGTTGAAATTCGACCGTCTGGCGCAGATGCTGCCGCCAATACCGGGCATCGGTGGGCCGCTTGCGTTCGACCGCCTGGCCGGTCAGATTCGAGATCCAACGAATATCGGGAAGGCGAAACGGAACCGCGGCAGCTTCAGCCTCAAAAGCATCAAGCATGGCATCTAGCGCGGCGGAGTGAAAGCCGTGCGTAGTGTGCAAACGTTTGTGACGTACTCCGCTTTCACGCAGGCTCTGCTCAAAGCTCTGAATCACCTCGCGGCCGCCGCTTACGACGACGCTCCGCGGCCCATTCACGGCTGCAACACTGAGATCGCGATGAAGGCCCGAAGTGGCCAACATCCTGCGAACCTCTTCCTCCCCCGCAACGATGGCGATCATGCCGCCTGCTAACCCCAAATCCTGGGTGAGACGGCCGCGAGCCGCCACGAGGCGAATGCCCTCTTCCGGAGTCATGACTCCGGCCACCGTAGCGGCGACGTATTCTCCGAGGCTATGGCCCAGAACCACCTCGGGTTCGACTCCACAGCTTCGCCAGAACTCACTGAGCGCCCAACCGTAGGCATAGAGCGCGGGCTGCACCAGGCTTGCCTGCTCCAGCTCGCCATGCTCGTTGGCCCAGACCGCCGCAATGCTGCTAGGAAGGCCGCCGTCGAGTGCACGCTCAAGGCGCTCCACTGCGGTGCAAAAGACAGCACTGTGATTCAGCAGGTCCAATCCCATGCCGCAGTGCTCGCTGCCCTGACCGGTGAACAGAAAACAAACGGATGGAGGCATGGAGGCCGCGCCAAGGTCTGACGCGGTAATCAGAGAGCGCAGTGAGGCCACCGCCTCTTCTTTGTTGCAGGCAACGAGGGCAGCACGATACCTGAAGTGATTTCGGCCACTTGCCGCCGTTGCGGCAATCTCCGCCCAGTCATATTCCGCTGCGCCAGGACCGCTTAGCCAACGCTCATAGCGTTCGATTACGGCGCGCAGGGCCTCGCTGCTGCTTGCGGAGAGCGGAAGGAGATGTGCAGCCGCAACATGCTCTTCGTCAGGTGCGACGAGTGCAGGCTGTCGCGTTGTCGGCGCCTGCTCCACAACCAGGTGAGCGTTCGTACCACTGAACCCGAAAGAGCTCACGGCGCCCAAGCGCGGCATCAACTCGCCGGCTGCGTTCAGCAAACTGGGCCACGGCATGGTGGTGCGCGGGACATCCAACCTCATCTCATCCCAGGGAACGTGACTGGTTGGCGTTTGAAAATTCAGATGCGCGGGGACTTCGCCATGTTGCAGCGCAAGCACCAGCTTGATTAAGCCACCCACTCCCGCAGCCGCTTCCATATGTCCAAAATTGGTTTTGAGCGAGCCTACCAGCACCGGCTCGCCGGTTCCGCGCGATGCGCCGTAAACAGATCCCAAGGCGCGCAGCTCGATGGGATCGCCCAACGAAGTTCCGGTCCCGTGTGCCTCCACATAGCCCACCTGCATCGCGGTCCGGTCTGCGTCCCGCAGCGCTCGCCGCATCAGCTCTTCCTGCGACGGCCCGTTGGGCACGGTAAGACTGCTGCTGGCGCCGTCCTGGTTGAGGGCGGTTCCGCGAATCACGGCGAGGATTGGGTCACCATCGGTCTGCGCCTTGTCCAACGGCTTTAGCAGGACGACTCCACAACCCTCTGCGCGCACGAAGCCGTTGGCACGGTCGTCGAATGCTCTGCATCGCCCGTCGGGAGACATCATTTGCGCCTGCGACAGCGCCACGGTCGTCTCGGGAGCCAGGATCACATTCACGCCGCCTGCGATCGCCATCGTACATTCGCGGGCGCGGAGCGCTTGACAGGCCAGATGCACTGCGACCAGAGAAGAAGAGCACGCCGTATCCACCGATAAGCTTGGACCCTTCAGACCTAACAGGTAGGAGAGTCTTCCGGACGCGACGCTGTGCGCATTCCCCGACGCGAAATGCACATCGATCAAGCTGGCGTCGCCGGCATGGAGCTGCATTTGCGCATAGTCTCCACTGGCGATCCCGAGATACATCCCGACACGACTGCCGGCCAGCGAACGCGGCGCGATGCCGGCGTTCTCCAGTGCTTCCCACACTACTTCCAAGAGCAAGCGCTGCTGCGGATCCATCATCGCGGCTTCGCGCGGTGCGATGCCGAAAAAGCCTGCATCGAAAAGATCGACTCCGGACAAGAAGCCGCCAACGCGCGAAACCATTTTGCCCGGCTTGGAGGGATCGGGATCGTAGAACTCATCGATGTTCCAGCGATCGGGCGGTACTGCCGAGAGGGCTTCGCGACCGTGCTTCAGGAGATCCCAGAATGACGCTGCATCGTAAACATCGCCAGGAAACCGGCACCCCATTCCGATGATGGCGATCGGCTGATGCCGGCGCGCGTCCGCTGCATCGAGCTTTTGCTTCATCTGCTCGACCGCGCGCAGCGCTTGCTTGAGTAAAGCGCTGTGGCCGCCGGCATTGCCTGGATTTGTTTTCTCTGTCATCGCCTATGGTTCCAACTGCATGCGCAGCAGCTCAGCAATTTCGTCGTCGGACATTCGATCCAGCTCCTCTTCGGAGTGGATGGATGTGGCCGCCGTCACTTCCTCTGCAGACGCGTTTGTATTATCGCCATGCCGATCGACTTCTCGTTCGTCCGCCTGATAGCCCAGCTGCGCCAGAAGAAAACTCGCGAGAGACTCGGAAGTTGGGTAGTCGAAGACGAGCGTGGATGGCAGCCGCTCAATGCCGAAGGTGGTCTGCAAACGATTTTGCAGCTCGATGGCCATCAGAGAATCAAGCCCCAGTTCCATTAGGCGATCGTCCTTCATGGGTAGCGTTGTTCGCCCCAGCACCTGGGCGACCGCAGTTGTGACTGCTTGCACTACCAGGCTCGTCCGCTGCTTCGGTGATGCTGAAGCGATCTCATCGAGAAGACTGATTGAAATATCGGCGCTTGAGCCCGTATAAGAAACAGAACCGTCGAGCGATGCCAGGTCTCGTTCCGAGATCGCGAAAGAGATTGAACTCTCAAGCGCTGGCACGGAGCGGCCTGCTCTGCCGGTGGACGAGGTTGAAGCCTGAACCGGCTTGTGCGCGATCAGCACATGCAGTCCTAATCGATGCGTGGCAAGTTCCGGCGATGGTGCAGCGGAGTAGTGCTCAAACCCGGCGCGGTCAAACTCCTCCGCCCATTGGTCGAGCGAAATCAACGGCGATCCGCTGCTGCGTGCCTCGTCGGAGAAGTGTTGCCAGCCCTCGATCAATCCCGTGGAAACATCATGCCAGGCCTGCTCTGCCGTTGTTTCGACGAGAACCAACGACCCGCCTGGCTGCAATACATCAAACAGGCGGGTGAGGCTGGCGCGAAGCTCTTTTGCGGCGTGCAGCGCGTTCGCAACCAGCACGACATCGTAACGCCCGTCGTGAGCTTCCGCGGACGCTGCACTATCCAGATCGAAGAGCGTGAATTCCATCGCGTGTGAGCGGAATCGCCGGCGCGCACGCGCCAGAAAAACCGCCGAGACATCGCTGAAGGTATAGAGCACCTGTTGCGAATTCAATTGCGCAAGAACGGCGGCCGAGGTAGCGCCTGTCCCCGCACCCACTTCGAGTATTCGCAAACGCCGAGGGAACCCGAGGTTGGTTTTGACGTCGAGACGAGCCCGAGCCGCAACAACAGCAGCCGCAATGCGGTTGGCGTAAACCGCCGCCGGCGAGCGCTCGTAAAGTCCCTTTGCCAGCGCATCCTCGCCGCCGGGAAAGAGCGTCTCCAGCGGATTGAGATCTCCCCGCAAAACGCGTAGTAGGAGGGCGGCACAATTGGCCAGGTAGTTACGGAGCGGCTTATCGCCTAACTGCTCCGCCTCAGCCCAGATCGATTCCGGATGAGCCACGGAAACACCCGGTGCGAGCGCATACACCGAATTCTCGCCGTCCTCTGCCGATGTCAAGATTCCTTCGGTGCTCAGGCGCCGCAGCCATCGCTCCATCAGCCTTCGATGAGTCGGGACAACACCGTGCTCGCGGATGAGAGCGTCGGCAGTGACAGCAGTGTTTCCGCCCTGAAAGCAACCAAGATCTTTAAGCGCCGCCAGGATGAGCGCCGCAGCCCAGCGATTCAACGCATCCAGGCCTTCTGCGATTCGAGCCGCTGGCAGCTCAATCGGGATCAACGAGGCCTGATCAGCCGCGGCTTGTGCCATGGCAGCGACCCGTCCGTCGTCATGGCACAATTCATCGTTGAACCAGAATCGTTTTCGTTGGAAGGGATAGCCAGGCAACGGAACCTTAAGATAGGGGCGCTGGCCGGCAACTGCGTCCCAATCAAGATCGACACCCTTTGCATAGAGCCGCGACGCCGCGGTCAGCAGGTTGTGCCACTCGCCGGTCGCGACTCCAATAGACGCGACGCATCGATCGGCAGCAATGCCGTTGGCTTGCGCGAGCGCGACCAGATGCGGCTTCGGGCCGATCTCAAGAAAAGTGGAGACGTCCGTTGTCTGGGCTGCAACCAGACCTTGTGAGAACTCGACAGTCTCGCGCAGATGCCGCCGCCAGTATTTTGCATCGACTGGAAAATTGCGCTCGACCAGCTTGCCCGTCAGGTTTGAGATCCAGGGCACCTCAGGGACCTTGAACTTGATCGCCGCCGCCTCTGCTTGAAAGGCGTCCAGCATGCGATCCAGTGCGGAGGAATGAAATCCGTGTGTTGTGCGCAGGCGCTTGTAGCGCATCTGGAGCGAACCAAGCTGCTCCTCGAGCTGCTCGACCGCGTTGTGGCGACCACTTACGACCACGCTCTCCGGACCATTGACTGCCGCGATGCTCAACGCATTCAAGGGCATCATGACGAGCAGTGCGTCGACTTGTTCCTTCGAGGCAGCAACGGCAATCATGGCGCCGGGTTCGGCCAGCTCCTCGGTCAAGCGGCCGCGCGCAGCCACAAGACGAATGCCTTCCTCGGGCGTCATCACGCCGGCCACCGTCGCAGCCACATACTCGCCCAGGCTGTGCCCCATCACCACCCGCGGCGCTACGCCCCAACTGCGCCACGATTCGCTAAGCGCCCATCCGTATGCGAAGAGGGCAGGCTGCACCAGGGATGCGCGCTCTTGCTCCTTTCCTTCATTGGCCCAGATTGCACGAATGCTCTTGCCCAACCGGCCATCGAGCGCTCGATCCATCCGATCGACTGCCGAGCGGAAGATGTTGCTGTGCGCGAGAAGTTCCAGGCCCATCCCGGTATGCTCGCTGCCCTGCCCTGTAAACAGGAAGCCGAGGACGGAATCGGCTGAGTTTGTGCGCGCTCCGGCTGCGGCGTGGGCTGAGTCGGAGCGCAGTTGCTGGAGCAGCTCTTCGCGCGTGCGCACAACGTAGGCGCGACGACACGTGTGATGCATGCGGCCGCGGCTCAGCGTATCGCAAACATCGCGCAAGGAGTGCTGAGCATTATTTTCCAAATACTGGGCAAGAGCATTCTGGGCGGCGCCTAACGCCTCTTCCGTCCCTGCGGAAAGCACAGCGACCTGCGGCTCTCCATCGAGAGGGGTATCTGCATCCTGCCTCTCCAAAACAAATTCTTCCAGGACCACGTGTGCATTGCTGCCACTGAAGCCGAAAGAGCTGACGCCGGCAACGCGCCGACGCTGATCGGCTTCGAGCTTCCACTCCACTTGATTCGTCGGAATATAAAAGGGCAAGTCCCGCCAAGGGATGAATGCACTCTTCTTGTGAAGGTTCAGGTGACGCGGAATCTGCTGATTATGCAGCGAGAGCGCGGCCTTGAGAAGACCCGCCATTCCACTGGCGGCTTCGGTGTGACCGAGGTTAGTCTTTACCGAACCCACCGCAATCGGAGATAGGCGCGAGGACCGGCTGCCGAAGACCTCGCCGAGGGCTTCCATTTCGATGGGATCGCCCAGCGATGTGCCGGTGCCATGGGCTTCGATCATGCCCACTTCTTCAATGGCCACGCCAGCGTTTCTGTACGCGTCTCTCAGCAGCGCCGATTGCGCCTGGCTGCTGGGTGCGGTGAGTCCCGCACTGCGGCCATCGTGATTGACCGCGCTGCCTCGTATAACGGCCAAAATGCGGTCGCCGTCTTCGATCGCGTCCTTCAGGCGCTTGAGCACGACAACGGCACAGCCCTCAGAACGCACGTAACCATCGGCGGCTTCGTCGAAGGTCTTGCAGCGGCCGTCCGGCGCGAGCATGTGCGCGCGAGAGAAACCAATATGCATTTGCGGCGCGAGGATGACGTTGACGCCGCCAGCCAGTGCAAGATCACATTCGCGGACGCGCAGACTTTGACATGCCAGATGCACCGCAACCAGCGAAGAAGAGCAGGATGTGTCGACGGTCATGGCTGGCCCATGCACGCCGAGCGTATAGGCCAGCCGGCCCGCGGCCATGCTGGGTGAGTTGCCAGACCCGGCGTATGCATCGATACGAAGATCGTCCTGCAGCGCAGCGCGGTAGTAGTCGAAATTGCTCAGGCCGGTGAAGATGCCGGTGCGCGAGTGGCGCAGGCGATCAGGCCGGATCGCGGCATCTTCCAGGGCATGCCACGCCACCTCGTGCAGCAAGCGCTGCTGCGGATCGAGCATGATCGCCTCGCGCGGCGCCAGACCAAAGAAATCCGCATCGAAACCATCAATACCGTCAAGATAGCCACCGCGGATGGAGTACATGGCTCCGGGCGCCTCAGCATTGCGATTGAAATAGAGCCGCCAATCCCAGCGATCCTGCGGGATATCGGTGATAGCGTCCTTCCCCGCTGCAAGCAGATCCCAGAAAGATTGCGCATCCACAACTCCGCCTGGAAAGCGCATGCCGACACCGACGATGGCGATCGGATCGTGTTGCGCGGCAAAGGCAGCGCTCTCTGCCGCGGCAAGCCTGGAGCGAAGTTCACGAATCTCCTGAAGAGCCCGCTTGACAGGAGAAAGCGCTGCGTTGTCCTCGACGCCCGCAGGCTTAACCATTTTGTCTCGTCCAGGGATCTCCGTCACAACTGCTCCTTCCGGTCCAATTCGGCAACCAGGAGTTCCTCGGCCTCCGCATCGCTCATCGCGGAGAAATCAAGATCCTCCATCGAATCTTTGCCGTCTGCAGAATCGGATTGCCAGCCAGCCCTGATTTTTTCAGCATCCTCTCCGGTTTCCTTTCTCTCGGGAACCGCCAGGGCAAGCAGATATTGGGCAAGCCCGCGAATCGTGGAGTAGTCGAAGAGAAGCGTTGCCTTCAAGGGAGAGCCGAGAGCCTGCGCCAGCAGATTGCGCAGCTCCAGAGCCATGAGGGAGTCCAATCCCAGCTGCTGCAGAGGCGTCTCGGCAGGCATGGGGTGTTCCGAGGACAAGCCAAGAACCTTGCGCGCTGAGTCGCGGACGAAAGCTTCCATCCGCGGGATGCGTTCCGCCCTGGCGGCCCCGCGGATCGCGGCAATTTCCTCGACGGCGCGGGTTTGCGCGGAATGGGCGTTGCGCAGCTCCGGTCTGTTCGCGACATCACCCGAGCCGCTGTCGCTGGAAGGCACATACCCGAGAAAGAAGTCATGCGCAGGCGATCCGGATGGAAATTGTTCGAGATAGGATTTCCATTGCACATCGGCGATCGTGACACGCGACCGGCCACTCAGAAGAGCCGCTTCGAGCGCTGCCAGTGCGGCCTCAGAAGACATAGGCTGTACGCCCTGGCGCGCAATGCGTGATTTCGCCGCGGCCGGGAGTTGCTCCAGCATGCCGCCTTCTGCCCAGGCGCCCCAGTTCACGCTCAGGGTTAACAGGCCTCGCGCGGTGCGTTGCTCTGCTAGCCCATCGAGGTACGCGTTGGCCGCTGCATAGCTTCCCTGCCCTGCCGAGCCAAGCGAGGCAGCCACCGAGCTATAGTAGATGGTCGTCAGGAGCGTATCTTCGGCCGTCATTTCGTCAAGCAGCCGTGCGCCTTCCACCTTGGCCCTCATACCGCGAGCAAAAGCCTCCGCAGTATGTGCTGCAAGAAGGCGATCGTCCACTTCGCCTGCTGCGTGAAACACAATACGCAAGGGCGCCTCGGGGAAGCTGCGCGCCGTCTGCAACGCAATCGCGAGCTGTTCTTGGTCCGCAACGTCGGCGCGTTCGACGATCACGCGAACACCCCGGGCGGAGGATTCCTTCTGGAATCGCTTCACCGCATCCGACGCACCTCGACGGCTCACCAGCACGATCGATTTCGCGCCCTGCTCAATCAGCCATTGCGCAGTCGCGAGACCCAAAGCACCGGTGCCACCGGTGATCAAAACTGTCCCTTCGCATAAGGCTGTGGTCCAGGACTCATCCTCAACCGCCCGCGGAGACCGCACCAGCACCAGCTTCCCGACATGCCTGCCGCCTGCCATGCGGCGGAAGGCGTCTTCCGATTCGCCGATCGAATACACCTCGCACGGCAGTGGAAACAACTTGCCATCAGCGAACGCCGCGAGCAGTTCCTGCAACATGGCGGCAATCACCGCCGGATCATGCTGCGCCACTTCGCCCAGGTCAAAAGCTGTGTAGCGCACGTCTGGACGAGTTTGGGCCGCGCGCTTCGGGCTCCAGATATCGCGCTTGCCTACTTCGAGGAAAACTCCGCCTTTGCTGAGAGCACGAAATCCGGCAGCGATTTTCTCTCCTGAAAGCGCATTCAGAATCACATCGACTCCGCGCCCTCCGGTGACCTGCATCACATCTTCGGCGAAGTATTCGCTGCGCGAATCAAAGACGTGCGTGATGCCCTGGGCCTTGAGGAACGCACGCTTCTCAGCGGTTCCCGCGGTGGCGATGACGGTCGCTCCATACCAGCGGGCGAGTTGCACAGCCGCCTGGCCGAGGCCGCCGGCCGCCGAATGCACCAGCACCATTTGCCCTTGCTGAAGCCGGGCAACGCGCGAGAAGGCATAGTGCGCGGTGAGAAATGCCACCGGGATTCCAGCTGCCTCGGCGAAGGTCATCGCAGCGGGTTTGGCCGCCACATAGGCTGCAGGCACGTTGATCGTCGTGCGCAGGCTGCCGGGAGCGAAGGCTACTACTGCCGTGCCGGGAGCAAATCCCGTTCCATCGGCTGCTTTGACCACGACACCGGCGCACTCTGCGCCAAGCGGTGCCGGTTGGCCAGCGTACGAACCCATCGCAGTCAGCACATCGCGAAAATTCAAACCATGCGCGTAGCAGGCGATTTGTACTTCGCCATGAGCCGGTTCGGGCGTATGAATAGGCTCTTCACGAAGGGTCTCGAGCAAACCCGGGGTTTGGATGACGAGGGAACGCTCGATTTCGTCGACTGCTTCTGCCTGCACGGCTTTCATTCGCGGCCGCAACAACCGGCCGTTGCGCAGCGCGATCTCTTCTGAACTCGCAACAGCTCCGTCTGACCGCGAAGCTGATCGTGCAACGAGCCACCGGGACACGAGATTCGCTTCCTGCGCCGCGATTGCGTCTCGACTACCTGCGACAGTGCCGGCCGACGACGCCAGTTCCGTGGCAGCCGCACTTGCGTCAGGCAGATCGATGAGATACGTAGCGATCGCGGGATACTCTGCGCGGAAGGTTCTTGCGAGTCCCCAAAGCGATGCTTGTTCCGGGTCAACCGATTCGCACGGACGCACGGCCAAGGCTCCCCGCGTCACGAGACAGACCTGCTTCACCGAGCCTGGATACTCGTGTTCCAGTCGCGCGACTTGTAGCAACTGTGAGCTGGTCGTGGCGAGAGTTCCCGCAAGCAATATGCTTGAGGGCCTGCGCGGCATGTCATGGAAGAACATCTCCGGATCGGCGCGATGGGAAGATGCTCCTTGCGCCGCCATTGCCAGAGAAATTTCCTCGCACCATCGGGTCAGAGCGAAATCGCAGCCTTTGGCTGCAGGTATGATCCAGGTCGAACGATCTCTGTCGGAGGGCGCAGGAGTTACTTCCGCTGCCGGTTGCCACTCCGTTTGCCACATGGCCGACCGCTTCACCGGAGCTGCGACCCGGCGCATACGAAGCGCTCTGATCTCGGCGACTAAGAACCCTTGCCGGTCAGTAATGAGAACGTCGGCTTCTGCTTCATCCAGCGACGCCGATGTCATCCTGACCAGCGCAAAGGCAGGCACCGCGCTCCGCAATACGCGATAGCTGGCTACGCTCATGGGCAGCACGGCTCTACCACGAAATTCGTGCGGCTGTGCAGCCTGCAATGCCTGCAGGCAGGCATCGAGCAGCGTCGGATGCAAGGCATGCGCATCTTGTCCTTGCGCGCGGGCAAGCACATTTTCGGTGACAGCCGCAATCTCCCCCAGTGCGAAGCGGGCGCCCACGTAGACGCGCTCCAGAAGACGGAAGGCCGGCCCATAGCTCAAGCCGTTTTCGTTCAACTCGCGGTAGATCTGCTCCGGGACGAGGATTTCGCTCGATTGGTCTTTCAGAGCATCAACGTCGATCGCAGGCTCTCCTTCGCCGGCGATGATTTCGTCGGGCTGCCAGAATCCGCTTGCAAAGGTCCGCCAGTTCCCCTCAACGTTCGCGGCAAGCTTCAGTTCGCGAGCTCGGGTGGAGAGCGTATGCAGTGGAGTTGGCCCGGCATGCAGGATGAGAGGCTGATGTACGGCGAAATCGCGCACCGTTACGGGATCGCCGTTCGCTGCCGCCGTCGCCGCCCTGCGCGCCTCCTCCAGCCACGCAGCGAATGGAAAAATGGGCTGGTCGTTCCAGCAATGTTCAGCCAGCCATGGCAGAGCGCTTGTGCTCAGCAAAGACTGCCAAAGCCTGCCTTCAACAAAGGGCGAGGAAATCTCCTGCTGCGGCAGTTCGTTGCCGCGTGCCACGTGCGAAACACCGGCCGGCGCAACGCTCTCTTCAGCAAGCCAGTAGCGCCTGCGGTTCCATGAGTACGATGGGAGTTCGACAGAAGCAATGGAGCCGGGATAGATGTTCTGCCAGGCAAGTGCTGCTCCTGCTTCATAGAGCGACGCGGCCGCGGTCATAAGCGTTCCGCGCGCCCCCTGGCCCCGACGCATGGAGGCAATCGTCAGAATTGCATTGCCGTCGCCGCTCCCGTGAAGCGTCTCTCCGGCACAATCGGTCACAGAGCGCAGGAGCACGGGATGCGGACCAATTTCGATGACGGTACGGCAGCCGAGTTGGAAGAGTTGATCGACGGCCTGGCGAAATAGAACCGGCCTGCGGATGCCCGCGCCCCAGTACTCCGCATTACCGTCGTTCTCGTCCCAGGTCTTGCCGGTGACGGTTGAGACCATGGTCGCGGAAGGCCGAGAGCGCGGGGCAGCAGCAAACTCAACGCGCAGATCCGCCGCCAGCGCTCTACCGGCTTTCTCCATCGTCGTGGCTGTGAAAGGCGTAGCGCACGTCCAGCCAGCGCGTATTCACCTCGCGGCTTGTCAGGATGCCGGCAAGAACCTGCATCTTCGCCTCGGGCCCTGAAAACACCACCGAGCATGGCGCATTGATGGCGGCGATTTCCGGCGCTGGTCCATCATTGGAAATCGCGTATGCAGAAAGCGCAGAGCCGGCTTCGGTGACGCTCATCTCGGCGGCCAGCATGCGGCCCTGCTCCCCGCTGGCTGCGCTGGTCTCGCCCATGCGTTGCCCGCGCTTCAGTACCAGCCGGATGCCTTGTTCAAGCGACAGAATGCCGGCGGTAACGGCAGCCGCTACCTCTCCTACGCTGTGGCCGACAACAGCGCTGGGAGCAATGCCCCAGCTCGCCAAAGTCCGCACCAATGCGACCTGCATGGCAAATAAGATGGGCTGGGACTTTGCCGTATCCTCCAACATCGCGGGATCCTGCGCGGCGGCGCGCAGATCCCACCCTGCCATCTCCCGCACAACCCTTTCGCACGTGGAGAAGACAGTCTCAGCCTGGGGAAACTCCATGGCCAGCGCTGGCAACATACCCGGCCAGACTGAACCCTGGCCCGAGAAAACAAAGGCCACGCGACGTTGCGCATCCGACGCACCCGATGGGCGGACCAATCCATCCTGCCATCTTTGCTTCGAGCTTCTCAGCCGCTTCGACCGCACTTGTGGCAACCACGGCCACGCGAAACGCCGCGTGGTCGCGAGCGCGCGCGGCAGCCGGCGCGATTTGCGCCAGGTCGGCGCCAGGCTTCCGAAGTAATGTGACGTAGGCGCGAACCTGGGCCTTCAGGGATTCCGAGGAATGCGCGGAAACCGGGAGACAAAACTCGCGTGCCGTTCCCTCGGGCGAAGCCGACTCCGCCGTCCGCGGCAGGATCGGCGCCTCTTCGAGCACGACGTGCGCGTTGGTCCCGCCGAGGCCGAAGGAACTCACTGCGGCAAAGCGCGGTTGCGAGCCTCGTGGCCACTTTCTCGGCTCGGTTGCTAGTTTGACGCGACTGCCGGTGCCCAGATGGATCTGCGGATTGAGCCGCTCGAAATTCAAATTTCGCGGGATTGCCTGATTTTCGAGAGCCAGCACCACCTTGATCAATCCCGCGATGCCGGCGGCGGCTTCCAGATGCCCGAAGTTGGTCTTCACCGCACCCAGCACACATGCAGAGCTGCCACCGTCTGGCGAAGCTCCATATACAGCGTCGAGGGCTTCTACCTCAATTGGATCGCCCAGCGAAGTGCCGGTGCCATGGGTCTCGATGAAGGAGACATCGGCGGCCCGGATTTGCGCGTCGCGTAGAGCATCCCGGATCACTGTTTCCTGCGCCGGCCCGTTGGGCGCAGTGAGCACACTGGAGCGGCCGTCGTGATTGACGGCGGCTCCACGAATCACGGCACGAATCGGGTCTCCCGCCGCAACCGCATCGGAAAAGCGCTTGAGCACAACCACCCCGCAACCCTCGCCGGGAACGAAGCCATCGGCTGCAGCGTCGAAGGTCTTGGCGCGGCCGTCGTGGGAGAGCATGCCCCATTCCGCGAAAATGCGCACTTCGTCTGGAAGCAGCTTGAGACTTGAGCCGCCCACCAGGGCAGCGCCGCACTCTCGCCGGCGCAGAGACTGGCAAGCCAGGTGGATGGCCACCAGTGAGGAGGAGCAAGCTGTGTCAACCGCCAGGCATGGCCCGCGCAGATTGAGGAGAAACGATATCCGCCCGGCGGCCACGCTATGGGCCGCTCCCACGCCGGTGTAAGCGTCAAAGGATGCTCCTTCGCGCATCTGTAAACGGTAGTAGTCGGTGTTGTAGATGGCCGCGAAGACGCCGGTTTCACTACCGCTCAGGGAGCTCGGCGGAATGCGGGCATCGAGCAGCGCTTCCCAGCAGACCTCAAGCAGAAGCCGCTGTTGCGGGTCGAGAGAATGGGCCTCGCGGGGTGCAATCCCAAAGAACTCAGGGTCGAAGCCATCTACACCGTCGAGATACCCTCCCAGGAGCAGGTGAGGCTCGAATGTCTCGCGGGCGCCGGGCCAGCGGCCTTCTGGAATCTGGCGAATCCCGGATCGGCCCTCGTCGAGGACCCGCCAGTATGCGGCTGGGCTCTCCGCTCCGCCGGGGAAGCGGCAACCCATGCCGAGAATCGCGATCGGCTCGGCCATGAGCAGTTGGGCAGACGCTCCGGCTTCGGCACGCGCGCGCTTCGCGGCCACGGTCAACCGGGCAGCGCTCAGCGGCGGTTCGATACGATCAGTCGCCACTGGTCAGGTCTCCGGGTTCCATCAGCGCACGCAGGGCGTCGCTTTCAGAAAGCTCTTGCAGCACATCCGCCTCGAAATCCGCTTGCCTGCCGAACCCCTCGGCATGCCGGCCAGGCGAGGGCGGAGCCGGGGCTGCGGCCGGAATTACACCGAGCCGTTGGGCTATCTGAATGGCAAGAGCGTTGATGGAAGGATAGTTGAAAACTGCGGTTGCGGGCAGAGCCAGCCCCAGCGCGCCGTTGACGCGGCGAATGAACTCCAGTGCCATGAGCGAATCGATGCCCATCTGCCCGAATGGCTGATTTGCCCCGATTCTCTCCGGTGCCAGCTTCAGTACGCGGCTCACCTCCGCGCGCAGCAGAGTTTCGAGCTTAAGCAGTTTTTCTGCATAGGTGGATGCGGCGTGCAGCTCGTCGAGAAAGCTTTCGCTCCCCGCGAAGCTTGTCTTGGTAGCCTTGTTCCGGGGATCGAGGCTCGCCACTTCGCGGAAGAGCGGCGGGACGCCGTCATGTGCAGAAATCAGTTTGTCGGCGTCAATCCGCGCTGCCAGCGCTTGCACGGGATCGGCGCGCAAGGCCTGCCCCAGCAGATACAAAGCCTCGTCTCGTTCAAAGCTGCCGAAGCCTTCGGCCTCGTAGGCCTCGATGGTTCGGCTGGTGCCTGTTTCGCGTGCGAGGCCAAGACCCAGCCATCCAGCCCAGTTGATGGCCGAGGCCGGCAACCCCAGGCCGCGCCGATATCCTGCAAAAGCATCCATGAAGCTATTGGCCGCCGAGTAGCTTCCGTGACCCGGCTGAGGGAGCACACTCGCGATCGATGAGAACATCATGAAGAAGTCGAGGGGCAATCCAAGTGTTGCCTGATGCAAGTGCCAGGTGCCTCGTATCTTGGGTCCGAAGACCGCGTCAAAACGGTCCGGGGCCAGGCTGGTCAAAAGCGCATCGTCGATGACGGCAGCCGCATGCATAATGCCGCGCAAGGGCGGCATGGTGCGGCTAATCTCGCTCACCAGCTGCCTGACCTGGGAAAAGTCGAGGATGTCCGTGCGGTGATGCTCGACAATCGCTCCCTTCGCACGGACGCGCCGAAGAACCTCATTCTCGGCCGGGCCTGCTGGCCGGCGCGAAACCAGCACGAGATGGCCGGCGCCATTTTCCGCCATCCATTCCGCGACCGCTGCGCCTATACCGCCCAGGCCCCCGGCCAGGATGTAGGTAGCGTCACGCTGGAAAAGCGGGTTCTGGCTGCTGGATCGCGGCGGCAGGACGCGCACCTCTTCGAGATTTTCAAACTGCAGCGCGAGCTTCCCGATGTGCCGGCCCTGGGCCATAAACTGGAAAGGCTGCGCGGGGTCGGTCGCTGCAAAGGGACGAACAGGGAGAGCTGCCCAGCGGCCTGTTTCGATAGCCTGCATGACCGTGGCGAACATGGCCGCGGCGAACCGGGGCTTCTCTTCGATCAGCGCAGCGAGGTCGACGGCAAAATAGGAGATGTTGTGACGGAAGGCCTTGAGGCCAACGCGGCGGTCTTCGTAAATATCCCGCTTGCCCAGCTCGATAAAGCGGCCGTAAGGAGCCAGCACATCGAGGCTTCTGGCGATGTAATCCCCGGACAGCGAGTTGAGCACGACATCGACGCCCTTGCCGCCCGTGATCTCCAGAACACCTTGCGCAAAGTCCAGCGAGCGGGACTGCAGGACATGCTCGACACCCCACTCATGCAGAAAGGCATGTTTTTCAGGCGAGCTCGCGGTGGCGATCACACGCGCGCTTTGGGAGAGCGCGATCTGAATTGCGGCCAGGCCCACGCCACCGGCGCCGGCGGGAATGAGCACCCATTCGCCCTCGCGCAGTCGGGCAAGCTCAAGCAGTGAGTAATACGCGGTCAGATACGCAATCGGCAGGGAAGCCGCTTCGGCCAGGGTAAGCATGGCCGGCTTCGGCAGCACCAGTGCCGCCGGCACATTCGCGCGGGACGCCAGCAGTCCGACGCGGGTGGGCGAAGGAGTGAGGGCTACAACTTCATCGCCGATCTTCAGGTGTTCAACGCCCGCGCCGACAGCAACGATGCGGCCACTGCATTCGCCGCCCATCTGCACCGGCGCCTTCGGGTCCAATCCTGGATAGATGCCGAGCGCCTTGGTGACATCGATGAAGTTGAGCCCGGCGTAGGCGATCTCGATAGCCACTTCTCCCACCTCAGGCGCGGCCCCGTGTATGACTCGCAGCTGTAACTGGTCCAGGCCCCTGGGCAGCGCCGCCTCGACACCCCACGCTTCGCCCTTGGCGAGCGGACGCGCCCGATCGTCGCTCACCGGCAGCGGACACGGGAAAACGCGCGCGGCGAAGCCGAGTTTGCCTCGGAATGCGACGCGATCTTCGACCGGAAAGGAGTCACCCTGCTCGGCAAGGACCAGGCGGACCAGGGATTCGATCTGCTCTGCCTGCGAGCCGCCGCTTCGCGGACTGAGGTCGATCAGCGACGCGTGCAGTTCAGGGTGCTCGCGGGAAACAGCGCGACCCATTCCCCAGACGGTTGATCCGGCGAGCTTTGCCGAGGGAGGATCGTCGGGAAGATTTTGCGTTCCCTGCGTCAGCATCCACAAGCGGGGAGGATTTGACCACCCGGCGCGGGTGACGGCTTGCACCAGTGCCGGAATGAACTTCGAACCCGCGAGCTGGGCTTGCAGGATGCCTTGCAGAGGCTCATCCGCGTTGGCCAGAGTTGACTCCTCATCCAGCGTCCACAGGTCAAAAACATCGCTGATGCGTCCTGCCTCCGCGGTGACAAGACCAAGCAGCCGGTCGAGCGCAGCGCTGTCGCCCAGAGGAATCTCATACTCGTCGGCGCCCAGCTGATCGATACGCCGTTCGCCTGCTCCAAGCGGCCGGAATTCGTCGCCGCGCCAGACCAGCGTGCAGCGCCCGGCAAGAGAAGCATGCCGACGAGCCAAAGCCGCGGCATAGGACGCTCCCGCAGCGTCCAGATCGCCTTCCGCATCGGCGAAGATAAGCCAGTGCCGCCCGGCGGAGCCACCCGGCATCGGACTAGGAAGGACACGCAGCGGCTTCCAGCCCATCACGAAGAGATTTTCCGCGGTGGCGTCGCCCTCCCTGGTCTGGACCCGTTGTATGGTCATTGCCTCGATGACCGCCAGAACCTCTCCTGCCTCGGTTTTGAGCCGCAGCTGCATCTCCAGCGTCGCTGTAGAGCGATCCGCCCCGAGAAACACCGCTTCCGTGATCAGCCGGCTGGTTTCTCCAGCCGCGAGCTTCGAAGGAAGCCCAAAGACGGTGAGGTTGCGCAGATGCAAAGGCAGATACACGTCATGGAGCGACATGCCGGCCCCTCGTGGCCGCAGGTGCAGCATGGCTTGAAAACAGCTATCCAGAAGCCCCGGATGGATGACATATCCAGGCATGCGAACGTCTTCGTCGAAACGAATGTGAGTCTGGGCCGTGCGCCGATTGGAAACCTGACTCACCTCGAAGCTCTCTACCAGTTGGAAGGCCGGCCCGTATTCGAGCCCGCTGCGGCTGGCCATGCGGTAATGCTCTTCCCGCGTACCGCGATGCACATTTGCTCGTTGCATCGACGGATCGACTCGCTCCTCGTCCAGCTCCGGCAGAGCGGCTGTCGCATCGGGAGTCAGCGGCAGCTCCTCAAAATGGATCGTTCCGCTGGAATGCTCGGTCCATCCACCCTCCGCGAATTCGTCCCCTGCGCTGTGCCTCGACACGGGCCGGCCCATAAGCGAAAACGTAGAGTCGTCCGCCCGGCCGGGAAGTTTGCGAATCACCAACTGGAGGTCCAGCGGCTCGCTCTCCGACAGGTACAACGCCTGGAGAAAATAGACCTTTTCTAAACGTATTGACTTGCCGGGAGCCAGTAGGCGCGCTGCCTCCAGCGCCGCTTCCACATGTGCCGAGGCAGGAAAAACGATAGCTCCCCCAACGCGATGATCCTTCAAGTAGGGCAGCCGGGTGAGATCTGCGTCCACCGCAAAGATGCTCACGCCCGGATCGTTGGCAGGATCAGTCCGGCTGAGCAGGAGCGGGCTGAGGCGGGAAGCGGCCGTGGCCCTTCCCTCAACCGAGTCCGTCTCCTCCGGCCAGAAGCGTTCCCGCTCGAAAGCGTAGTCGGGAAGCCGGAGGCGATGAGCTGCCGGTCCCAAGCTGTGACCCGACAAGCGTCCGCCAATCCAGTGTTCCCCCCTGAATCCAATAGCGGCCAAACGAGCGCAGCAACGTCGGCCATGCCGGCTCCCCGCGAAGAAGCGACGGCAATGCGAAGGCCGCTGAGTCTGCTCCGGACTTCACGCTCTGTAGCGTACTTTCGAGCGCCGGAACCAGAATGGGATGCGGGCTGAGTTCGACGAAACAGGTATAGCCTTCGCGCGCAAGGGCGACCGTTGCGGTGGCCAGGCGCACAGGCTGGCGCAGGTTGCGTACCCAGTACTGCGCATTCAGCTCGGTGCCTGGGGTGATCGCTCCGTGAACCGTGGAAAAGAATGGCAGCGTGCCGGCCTGAGGTCGAATGCCGGCAAGCTCATCCGCGAGGGCCGGCAGGATGGGGTCGACCAGCAGGCTGTGCGAGGCGACATCGACCTTGATGCGACGGCAGAAGACTTCTTTCAACTCCAGCCACTCCAGTAGCTGATCCAGGGCTTCTGACTCGCCGGCAACGACCGTCGCGCCCGGGCTGTTTTCCGCCGCGATTGAGAGCTTGCCGGCGAACGGCTCGAGCCACCTTGCAAGTTCCGCGGCCGGCAATTCCACACTGGCCATCGCGCCCGAGCCGCTCAGCGAACGCATCAGGCGGCTGCGACGGCAAATCACCTTTGCAGCATCTTCCAGCGTCAGTATGCCGGCAAGATGGGCGGCTGCGATCTCTCCCATGCTGTGGCCCACGACAGCGCCGGGAGTAACTCCCGCCGATCTCCACACGGCGGCGAGTGCCACACTCATGGCGAACAGCGCCGGCTGGATAAAGTCGATTTGCGTCAGGAAGTTCGATGCCTCCGGGCTTTCGAGGCGCTCGATCAGCGACCAGCCTGTCTCCGCCGCTATGGCGCGGTCGCATACGGTGAAGCTTTCGCGGAAAGCCGGGTTATCCCGCAGCAGCTCTCGAGCCATGCCGTCCCACTGCGAGCCCTGTCCGGGAGCAACAAAAACCACGCGCACCGGAGAAGCCGCGACTACGCCAGCCTCGGGCGATGCCGAGGATTCCATCGCGATCAGAGCTGCCAGCTGTGCCTGAAGTTCAGCGGTATCTCTACCGAGCACGGCGCAGCGATGAGGCAGGTGTGTGCGGCGTGCGCCGGCGAGGTAACAGAGCTCCCCCAGTTCTGCAGGGGAAAAGGAATTGTCCAGAAAAGCTCGCCAGCTCTCTGCATTTCGTATTAAGGAGCTTGAGCTGTATGCCGTGAGAGGAAGCAGAAAGTGACCGGGCTTCTCGCTCCCGCCGGAGACGGCATTTTCGCGGTTGAAGGACGGTTCGTGCTCGGCGAGGACCATGTGGGAGTTGGTCCCGGTTAGTCCAAAGGAACTAGCCCCAACCACGCGCAGCGCGCCTGCGACCGGTGAGGAAAGTGAGCGGGTCTGCTGCACCACCTCGACCATCCCGTTTTGCCAATCAATGTCGGGGTTCGGTATCTCGTGATGGAGGCTGGCGGGGATCTTGCCATGGTGCAGGATCAGCGCCGCCTTGATGACACCGGCCACACCGGCAGCCGACTCGGAGTGACCGATGTTCGACTTCATCGATCCGATCGGAACACGCATCGTCGCGCCGGTGTTTTTCAGGGCATCGGAGATCGCACCAATTTCCACCGGATCGCCGACATGGGTTCCCGTTCCGTGGGCTTCGATGTAGCTGAGCTCCGCGCCGGTGATACCTGCCTGGCGCCAGGCCTCGAGCAGCATGTTCTGCTGGCCTTCGCGGCTCGGCGTTACCAGCAGCCCGCTGCTCTTGCCGTCGTTGTTGACCGAGCTTCCCCGGATCACCGCGTAAATCCCATCACCCGCAGCTACGGCATCGCGGAGGCGTTTGAGCACCAGCATCCCTGCGCCTTCGCTGCGCACAAAGCCGTTGGCTCGCTGGTCGCCAAATTTGCAACGGCCGTCGTCGGCCAGCATGTTGGCGTCGGTAAACAGCCGTGTGAAATCGGTCGACAAAATAAGGTTGACGCCGCCGGCCAGGGCCATGTCGCATTCGCTCTGGCGCAGGCTCTGGCAGGCCAGATGGATGGCAACCATGGACGAGGAACACGCGGTGTCGACCGAAACGCTGGGTCCCTCAAAGCCAAAGGTGAACGAAATCCTACCGCACGCAGTGGAACGCCCCCCGCCCGTCAGAAGATAGAATTCCGGCCTCTCCGAATGGCGAAAAATATGATTCTCGTAGTCCGTTGTCCAGAGACCGGTAAAGACTCCGGTCCGCGAGCCCTGGTAGCTCTCCCGCACTTGCCCCGCATCCTCGAGCGCGTTCCAGCTGACCTCCAGCAGGAGGCGCTGCTGTGGATCGATGAAGGCTGCCTCGCGCGGAGAGATGCCGAAGAAGGATGCGTCGAATCGGTCAACATCCGGCAGGAATCCGCCCAGGTGCGTCGCCAGCATCTTGCTGCCGGCGGCCGTCTGTTCATACGCAGCGTCGAGTTCGCGGAACCGGCCGCCAGGGTACGGAGCGATCGCATCGCGTCCCTCAAGCAGCAACTGCCAGAGAGCGTCGACGCTGGGAGCCTCCGGATACCGGCAGCCCATGCCAATAATGGCGATCGGTTCGTTGATCATTCACCGTCCTCATCGGTCATTGCAGGTGCCCTTCGTCCCGGATTCGTCTTCATGATGTGACTGAGTTCCCTGTCCACGGATCAAGATTCCGCGAAGCCACGCTGCTCGAAAAAGACCGGCGTCTCAGGCAGGGTGCTTAACATTTTCTCCCTGATCCTGGATAAAACCAGATCACCGCTGGTGGAAAGAAAAAAATGGTCGCCTGGGACGATGCAAAGATCGAAAGATGCTTCCGTGTGCCGGCGCCATTCCTCCACCACGTCGGGCGCGATCACCGTATCATCGCTGCCGGCAAAAGCCGTGACCGGGCAACGAACTTGCCTGACGGAGTTGCGGTCGTACGTCTCGTAAGCCGAAAAATCGGCCTTGAGCGCCGGCAGAAAAATCTCCATCAGCTCCGGTTCCTTCAACACCGACTCCGGAATGCCGGAATACCGCTCCTGCACTGCCGTCACAAATCCCTCATCCGATAAATGAGAGATACGCGGATGGAGCAGGCCGGCGGCCGGCGGCGCGCTGGCCCCAATGAAGAGATGGCCGGGCAGAGGAAGCCCCTCCGCCCATAGCCGCTGCGCCAGCTCCAGGGCCAGCAGCCCGCCGAGGCTATGCCCGTAGAAAGCAAAGGGCAGGTCCAGGTGAGCGCGTAATACATGCAGGTAGTCCTGGACCATCTCCGACACCGACTGATGCGGCGGCTCAGAGAAACGCATTCCCCGGCCTCGCGGTTGGGCGGCCCACACCTCGATTCCGGGTTTCAATTTCTCGCCCCATCCTGCAAAAACCGCCGCTGATCCTCCCGCAAACGGAAAGCAAAACAGGCGGGCCTGAGCGTGAGAGGCGGCGCCCATACGGAGGAACCTGGTGGCGAGTGGATGTTGCATCAAATTTGTTTTTCTCATGCGTTTCCCGGGACCAATCGCATCCACACTTAGATTTCAATGGTCCTGTTGGTCTCGTCGTTACTTCTTCCAGTGCAGCAAAAAAAAACGATTCAATGTCCCGCGAATCAGATTTCAAACTCTTCCCGCTCGCCGGGAACGGCAATCTCGATTCCGGCTTCTGCGGGTCTGGTCTCCCGGATGCGCTCGCCCAGCGCCTGCGGCGTTGGTGCTTCAAAGATCGCCCGGATGCTCAGTTCGGTGTCAAACTGCTCCCGGATGCGCGCCAGGACCATGGTTCCAAGCAGAGAGTGGCCGCCCAGTTCGAAGAAGTTGTCTTCCGCGTCAATCCGTTCTGCACCAAGCAGCTCTTTCCAGATTTCGATCACCGCCTGAGTCTCAGGCGTGCCTGCGGTGTCGATTGCATCCGCTGAATTCAGATCATTCTCATCCCGGCGTGTAGACGACGACGGCGACTCCAGTTCGTCGATTGCACTGCGGAGCAGGGATACGAAGTCTACCGTCGAAACCAGCACTTGAGGCTCGCCCCATGCCAGGGCTCGCTCAACCACATCGATGCCCTCTTCGGGGGTCATGGCGAGACGGAGCCGCGCGGCTTTGGCTGGCTCGAACTCGGCCGAAGCTGCCATCTCCGCGGCCATGCCTACTTCCTGCCATGCATCGAAGTTGACCGAAATCGCCGGAAGCCCAAGATGTTGGCGGCACCATACCGCGTATCGATCTTGAAACGCATTGGCCGCCGCATACGCGGAAGCACCGGCTACCGGAACAACCGCGCTGATCGAAGAACAGAACAGCAGAAAATCGAGTTCCCGGCCGGCCAGCAGATTCGCCAGCACCTGGCTGCCCTCCACTTTCGGGCGGAAAACCTCTTGCACGGCCTCAAGGCTCTCCGCCGCAATACGGGCGCCGCTGGAAAGTCCCGCCGCATGAACCACGCCATGGACGGCGCCGAACCTTTGCTCAATGGCCGCCCAGGAATTCTCCATCGCCGCCGGATCGGCAACATCGGCCGAAAGGAGCAGCAGTTCGCCGGGCAGGTCGGCCAACTCCTTTGCACGCTGAATGCGCCGCGACACCGGGTTGCTCGGTCCATGCTCGGAGAGCCAGTCTTCCCAGTGCTCGCGGACAGGCAGCACCGTCCTGCCCAGCAGAGTCACCTTCGCGTTGTACTTGCCGAGCAAATGTCTGGCCAGAAGGTAGCCGATACCCCCGATACCGCCGGTAATGACGTACGTTCCGCCGGTACGCAGCTTTGATGCTGCATGCGATTCCAGCCGGACCGGCTGCCAGACTTGCTGCCAGCGGGTCTGGTCTCGGTAGGCTACGACCGGGCCGTGCACAGGCACGGTAGCAATTTCGCTCGCCACTGCGTCCAGAACAGCAGCGGTAGCTTGGTCGGTGTGCGAAGCGAATGAGAGTGGACCCGGATCGATAATACGCACCGGCAGCCCGGCGAATTCGGCGGGAAGGATGTGAGCCAGCCCTTCAACCACCGCGCGTTGGGCATCTTCCACACTTTCCCCGCTGACTTCCACCAGCTCATCGAGAAGGAATTCCGCCTGGGCGAAGCGAACCCGCGCGACCTGCGCGGTTTGCAGCAGGAGCAGCAGCATGGCGTAGGGTTCGACTGCAACTCCACGCAAGGTCCAGCAGCAGATCAGGCCGATCTTCGTGTCGGCAATCACATCGCGGTGCTCTTTCCAGAAGTTTTCCAGATCGCCGCGCGATGCGAGGGACGCGGGCAGAAGCAACACCCTCTTGCCATTCTGTTCAAGACGATCTCTCAGAAGCTCTCCCAAGCTTCGCTCATCGCCGCGCCTATCTTCACCGCCACGCGTATCCTCTAAGACCAGCCAGGTCGTGACCGCTTCCGAGCCAGACCGAAGCACCTGCGCTGCCGCCGGTGTGCGCTGCCAGGTCGGCAGATAAAACCAGGAACCGACATCGCTGCGCTTCGCCGATTCGCGCTGAAGACTCGAGTCCGCACTTTGAGATGCTCCCGTTCCGATCCCCTGCGTTTTTTCAACCCAATAACGCTCGCGTTCGAACGGATACGTCGGCAGAGCAATTTTGCGTGGCCGGCCGGCACGACGGCCCGGCAACCGCTCCCAACGCAGGCCAGAGCCGCACGCCCAAACCCGTGCCGCTGCCTCTACAAAGGATCGGAGATCGTCGCCACGGCGATTCGGCCCGCCCAGGCTCGATGCGCTTGCAAGGCTGCGATCGTGTTGACGCACCAGGCTCGCCAAAGCGTCGCCCGGTCCGACTTCGAGGAGGAAATATCCACGGCTGGCGAGAAGCCCCGCATTCTCCGCAAAACGTACGCGCGACGTCATCTGGTCTGCCCAATACTCCGGGGACATGGCTTCCTGCGGTGTGATCCACGTGCCGCTGACGTTTGAAAGCCACGGAATCGACGGGGCGGAGCGTTCCACCGGCGCAACCACAGCATGGAATCGCGCGGAAGCTTCGGCCATGTGCGGCGAATGGAACGCGCGGTCAGTGTGCAAGCGCACAGTCGCTATCTTTGCCGCGGATAACCGGCGCTCCAGCTCCTGCACAGCGCTCGGTGTGCCGGAGACGATTGTCAGCTTCGGGCTATTTTCGGCCGCGACCCACAGATCTCCCGATAAATAGAGACTGGCCTCCTCGACCGGCAGACTGACCGCCAGCATCGCGCCTTCGGCCATCTCCTGCATCAGCTTGCCGCGCGCTCCTGCGAGGTTCAGACCGTCTTCAAAGGAAAAAACTCCAGCCACCGTTGCCGCGGTCAATTCGCCGAGGCTGTGTCCGAGCAGCAGGCTTGGCTTCACGCCGATATCGAGCCAGCGCATTGCCAGCGCATACTCCACCAGAAACAGCAGTGGCTGCGCCACGCCGGTCGGCATCGCGGAAACCTCTTCGCCCTCTGCTCGATCCCTGCAAATCGCACTGCGGATTTCTCGCGCGATTTCGGACGACAGCAACGCCAGCCCTTTGTCCACTTCGGCGCGAAACGAAACGTCTTCACTGTAGAGCCGCGCTGCCATGCCTGCGAATTGCAAGCCCTGGCCGGGAAAAAGGAAAGCCACCTTGCCGTGCTCTGTATGCGAATCCCGTTGGGGAGCCGCGCGCGGTTTGCGCAGCATCCGAGCCAACTCGTCGCTGGTCTCGGCAACAACAGCGCGGCGGTGAGCATACGGACGGCGGCCCGACTGCAAGGTGAAGGCGGCCGAAGAAAGGCAAAGGTCCGTCGGTGTTTCGACGAACTCCGCAAGTTGGCGAAGGCTCGCGTCTAACGCAGCAGGGGTCTTTGCGGAGACCGGAAATATCCACGGTCCACTTTCGGGCCCGCCTTCGATAGTGCCGGTTTCAGAATCCGATTGCTCGGCCGGCGCGCTGCGCAGGCAAAGATGAACATTCGTTCCGCCAATGCCAAAGGAACTCACCCCGGCCCAACGATCGGTCTCACCTTCCGGCCATCTGGCGGATCTTGCACTGACGCGGAACGGAGACTCCTCGATGCCGAGAGCAGGGTTGGCTCGATGGAAATGCGGAGTGGGCGGGATGACTCCGTGATGCACCGCAAGCGTGGCCTTGATCAGGCTCGCTACACCGGCCGCAACATCCGCGTGCCCCATGTTGGCCTTCACTGAACCCAGCAAGCAGGGCGCAGCTTCAGCCGAACGCCTGCCGAAGACCTCCGCCAACGCAGCCACTTCAATCGGATCGCCCAGCTCCGTGCCCGTGCCATGGGCTTCGACATAGCCAATGCGGTCCGGATGGATGCCAGCCGCGGCCTGCGCGGCACGGATCACGCTTGCCTGCCCCTCCACGCTGGGCGCGGTGTAACCAACCTTCCCCGATCCATCATTGTTCCAGGCCGAACCGGCGACGACGGCGTAAATTGTGTCGCCCGCAACCATTGCGTCGCTAAGTCGCTTCAAGACCACGACACCGGCTCCTTTGCCTGGAACTGTGCCCTGTGCTCGCTCATCGAAAGGCCGGCACAGCCCATCGGGAGACAGAATCATCCCGGGGATATAAGCGTAGCCCGCAACCTGAGGGAACATTACGGAAACGCCCCCGGCCAGCGCGCTGTCGCATTCCCCGGAGAGCAGGCTCTTGCATGCCAGGTGCACCGCGGCCAGCGAGGTAGAACAAGCCGTCTGGATCACGACCGCCGGCCCGCGCAGGTTGAGCTTGTAAGCTACCCTGGTTGCCAGAAAATCCTTGTCATTGCCCAGCATCAATTGATATCCACCCGCCGAGGCCATCAGTTCAGGATTTCCCAGCAGTTGCAGCAAATAGGTGTTCATGCCGCAACCGGCAAACAAACCCACACGGGCTCCATCGCCAGTCAGGCCGGCGTGCTCCATGGCTTCGTAGGCGCATTCGAGGAAAATGCGCTGCTGCGGATCCATGATCTCGGCTTCGCGGCGTGTCAGTCCGAAGAACTTGGCGTCGAAGTTCTCCGCGCCCTGCAGCCGCGTGCCGGAGCGGACAAAGTGCAGTGCCTGGGCAGAATCGGGATCCACCCCGGCGTCGCGCAGTTCCTCGTCGGTCGCATGGGAAAGCAGGCTGGTGCCGGCCGTAAGATGCTCCCAGAACGCGTCGACCGACGGGGAGCCGGGGAAACGTGCTCCCATGCCGACGATCGCAATGCCTTCCGGCCAGCGCGTCGTAATTGTCGAGTCAGCGCCAAGTGATTTCGGCTGACACACCTCTCTGCTCAAGTCTGCGCTCTCAAACACGATTCTCTGGCCCTCTGGCGGGCCTCTTACCCGCCAGGTAATACAGTTTAAAACGGCGGAGCTTCGCCCGCCGCCCCCACCATAGTTGTACAAGCTAGTCACCAACTCATGGGATGGCCTGAAATGAAAGAACTATTAAGATTGTTGTTTACAATTTCGACCTGAATCCGCGTCATCCGCCCCTGGTCAAGGTGATCGCGAATCTTCCGTCGGGATCGAGTGCGGCCTTTGCCCCAGATTCGCCCCAGATTCGACGCGGCCTCAAACCGCTGATCGAAACCGGCAAAACCTTTAAGCCACAATGCTGCCCAACTCGCCGCCAGCGGTGATCCACCCTTGAGTCAAAGAAGAAGGGCCCGTGCCGCCTTCCCTACTCGACGATTTCATGACAGTGCAGACCGCCGCATGAAACGGCCTCATGTGCATCCATGATCACTCGCTGCGCAGCGCCACCATGGGTTCCACACCTGCTGCCCGCCGCGCTGGAATCACCGATGCCAGCAGTGCAGCGAAGCACAGCAGTAAGGTCGCCAGCATCAGCATGATCGGGTCCCATGGCTTGACGCCGAACAACTGCTCGCTCATCAGCTTTCCGGCTCCAATCGCCGCCGGGATGCCCAGCGCCCGTCCAATGCCGATCTGCAGGAAAGAACCCTGCAACACCATCTTCATCACGCGTCCGCGATCCGCTCCCAGAGCCATCCGCACACCGATCTCGCGTGTGCGCTGCTCCACCGCGTAGGCCATCACCCCATAGAGCCCCACCGCGGCCAGCACCAGCCCCAGAACACCAAAGAGCGTGGTCAGCGTCGCGATCATGTTTTCCTGCTGGAAATCTGAACTGACAACTTTGCCGTATGGGTCGACGCCGTACAGCACCAGGTTGGGATCGACGGCGGCCAATGCTTTGCGCACCCGCTCTTCCATGCCCGGCGGGTCGCCCGGGGCCCAGATCACGATGTTATAGAGGTAGTGCGACCAGAGCTCGCCGCTCGCATAGGCCGGATCGTCATACTGCACCGTCTGCGTCTCGGGCAGCCAGAACATCGGCCCCACCGGGTCCTTGTAGCCGTAGGTCATATACCGCATGTCGCGCACGACGCCTACGATTTCGTAGAGTGACGAATACTTGATCTTATCGGGCCCGAAGTGCTGGCCGATCGGGTTCTGGTTTTTGAAGAACCGCTTGGCAAACGCCTCGTTGACTACAGCCACCCTTCGTGTTGCCTCGGTGTCCTCATCGGTAATCGGCCGGCCTAAGATAATTTTTGCGCCCACGGTCTCGAAGAATCCAGGCATCACCCGCGTCCATCCCGAGCTCGTGTCTTCCTTAGCTCCGGGCTCCGGCCTGCCTTCCACGCGAATGCCGTTGTTCCAGCTGTCGCCGGTCATGGGCGCATAGAGGGCCGGCGCGACCATACGCACGCCCGGGATCTGACGGAGCCGATCGTCGATTTGCCGGAACAGCGGCTCCAGTTGCCCGGCTTTGTAGTTGCCCAGCATTGGATTGATCCATGCGATGTACCGGCTCTGCGTCTCGAAGCCGAAATTCTGGTGCTCCAGGTTGCGCAGGCTCTGACCCAGCAGCGCCGCGGCGGAGAGCAGCACCAGCGACACCGCTGCCTGTGCAATCACCAGCGATTTTTGTGCCCAGGAGCTTCCGCCGCCCACCGCGCGGTTCGCCCCGCGCAGCGCCTCCACCGGATCGGCATGCGATGTGACCCATGCCGGTGCGATTCCGAAGATGACTCCCGTCAGCAACGACACACCCAGTGCGAAGAGCAGCATCGGCCAGGATGGCGTCGCGTCGATAGGCACGTAGTTATTGGGCCCGCCAACCTGAAAGGCGAGATGAAGAATGAGCCGTGTCCCGGCATAAGCCACTGCGACGCCCAGGGCTCCGCCAATCACCGACAAAGTAACGCACTCCACCAGAGACTTGCGCACCAGGCGCTGCCGCGAAGCACCCAGCGCCACGCGTACCGAAGTCTGTGTGCGGTCCTTCAGGCCGCGCGCCAGCATCAGGTTCGCCAGGTTCCCGCAGGCGACCAGCAGCACACATCCGGCCGCCACCAGCAGCAGCTTCAGCCCATCCTGGTACTGGTCCTTCATGGCGGCTACTCCGCCGCCACCTGGCGTGAGGTGAAGCGTCTGCTGCTGCCACAGCTGCTTTTCGCCCGGCTCCATATCCGGCACGTGGCTGGCCAGCCAGTCATGGAATTCCACCTTAAGCTTGGCTTCGAGCGATTTCGGATTGACTCCGGGACGCACCCTGCCGATTAGGTCAAGGAAATTGCCCTGCGGCCTTTTCAGCCGGGACGTCGATCCGTCGATCATCAGTTCCGCAGTCAGCGGCAGCCAGAAATCCGGCATGCCCCACCCCGCCAGCTTGGCTCCGTAGAAGCCCGGCGCGGCAACGCCGATGACTGTGAAAGGATGTCCGTTGATCTGATAGGTCGTGCCGACCACCGAGGGATCGGAGCCGTACTTTTGCTGCCAGATGTGGAAGCTCATCACCGCCACCGGCGGCGCCCCCTCCTGATCGTCCGCGTCTGTCATCATCCGGCCTATCCATGGCTGCACGCCGAAGGTCCGGAAGAAATTTCCCGACACATACTCCCCGTTGCGCGTATCCACCGGCGACTGCGATCCCGCTTTGCGGACGCCCAGCGGTGCGTTGCCGGCCTGCAGCGCCGCCAGATCGGTGAACTCCGGCGTGTGCGCGCGAAAGCTCTTATACGCCTCCCACGAGAACAGCGAAAAGTCTCCATCTTCGCCCTGGATAAATCCGCCCCAGTTGCAACAGCGGACCTTATCTCCGATCCGCCAAAGCTCCTCTGGCTTGGTCACCGGCAGCGACTTCAGCATCACCTGTTGCACCAGCGAAAAGATTGCCGTCGTCGCCCCAATCCCCAACGCCAACGTAACGACCGCCGTTGTCGTGAACCCAGGTGCTTTTCGCAGCCGCCGCAGCGCATCGCGCAAATCCGCCAGCATTCGTCGTCCTCGCCGTCCGGCCGTCAAGTTTCGCAGCCTGCTTTGCAGTACGAAAACGCAGGGGCCGCTGGTTCCGCGGAAATGATCTCTTTCCTAACAAGGGCTTAAGCGTGACGGGAGGTTGATTTCCAATCGATCGCAGCGCCATGGAATCATCTTCACCGGACAACACATCGACTGCTTTCGGGCTCTGACGAACCCTTGCCGGGGAGAGAGGAACCGGAAGGGAAGAAGAAACGTACATCCTCGGAGAGACCTCGTCGATGCTTTCCAGGGATGTGACATGACAATCAATTGGCCGAATCTTGCAGCCGGATCAACGCTGGGCGCAATTCTGGGCGTGATAGCCGATTGGCAAATTGGCGCGAGAGTGCGGAAGTGGCGTGAATTGCGGACGCTCGCCAGAATGTATGGATCTCTGGCTGGCCGCTACGTGAATTGCCGCATCCGGGACGACGGAACCTATGAGCCAACCGGCGGCATAGTAGAGATCGCATGGGATTCGAAGAATGGGCTGCTCGAAGCGTCGTGCTTCCAAGCCACCGGGAATCCGGAGTGGCATAGCTACATCAAAATGAGCCGTGGAATCTTTGGCTCCGGCGTCGGTCACTACAATAACTCGAATTCCATCCATGGAGGACTTCAACAGGTCCTCTACTCGAAACAGACCCGTTCTTTCAACGTCATGGGAACCAGTCACACCCTGAAAGAGTTTGCCCACTGCTGGAAGCTCAAGGAATAGGTGCTCTGCTTATCGAAGACCCAGCAAAATGAGCCCTCGCGGCTCCATCTTACAAAATTAAGGAAGAAGCTTCGTCGATAAATCAGAGCGCCTCCCCGCCGGAATCATGTTCGTCCGCATCAGGCGGCTCGCCCTCAACCTTTTATTGTCAAAACCGGGCACGGTGCGTCGACAATGAGCTGGAAGGTCCCGGATGTTCGCATTTCCAGACCTAAATGCGAGCTCTTGCGAATAGCCAGCACCAGCAAATCGATAGAACGATCCCTGATGTGTTCCAGGATTCGCTCGTGCGCTTTACCCACCTCGACGAAAGTTCTCGGATCGCAGAATTCTCTTGCCTGTTGACTTACAAGATTGTCGAGGGCGCCATAGAAGTGCTTCCTGAGTTCAGCCAACCGATCTGGATGCTCCATCGCTTCTGCCTCAATCACGTTGAGAACATCGATCTTCGCCCGGAAGGCCTCTGCGAACGAAACCGCATAAGGAGTTACATGGGCAGCCGCAAGAGTGAAGTCCGTGGCAAAGAGAATCCGCTCGAATGGAAACGCCATTGACTTCGCCGAGAGCACCTGTGGGCCGACGGTGAGAGAAGGCCAGCGAGTGGACCTGAGAATTTTCTCCGCGACAGATCCGATCACCTCTCGCTCAACCCAGCTTCCGCCGTGCGTTCCCAGCACGATCAGCGACGGTGAATTCTGGTCAGCCAGGCGCGGAATAACCTCTCTCGGATCGCCATCCAGCAGAATCGGAACCGCCTCGATCGAAGGAGATGCCAGGTTCTCTGCCTTTTCGGATAACAAAGCTTGCAAATCTTTTCTCTGCCTGCTAACCACCGAGCGGTCCACTTCTACCTCCATGGCCGCCTGGGAGAGAGTGAAGCCATGAGCGACCAGCAATTTCGCGGAAAAATATGCGGCCACGCGCGCCGCATAGAGGCCGGCATTCTGGGAGTACAGTGAGAAGTCTGTTGCGTAGACAATGGAAGCTATATTGAGCTCCGGTCTGTCGCCGATCACTGGCACGGTCGCTATCTCCAACTAAGAACGTTCATAAGGACGGATCACTGCACTCCCATAAATGGGCGGAAGCTCTTCACTCAGTTAGCCTTGCTCCGTAGCTCGCCTCTTTGCCGCCGTCCATAACCAGCGCACTCTTCGACTGGATACACTGCTCCCCGTCAGTGCCGGCCCATGAACGAGTCGCCGTACCTTCACGAAGTATCTCCAGGAGTTGACCGACTGGTCCGCGCGGCTCCGGTCCATTGAGAAGAGCAATACTGAGCTGGCGCCGGATAGGCCCATTGTCCAGCGTGATTGCCTTGACGCTTCCCAGCTTCAGAGGCTTGTCGAGTGCCGCGCACGGAACAAATCCAACGCCGAGGCCGGCCTCCACAGCGGCAATAATGCCTTCTGTGGAATTTATGTCGATGGCCGTACGCAGCTGCTGACGCAGCACCCCGTTGCGTTCTAGATACTCTTCTACGAAATGACGCATCCCGGAGCCTACTTCGCGCAACAAGATTGGCTCTTGAACCAACTCCGCGGCCCTGAGCAGTGGCTTCTTTACCCATCGATGGTCCGGCCGGACGATGAGCGTCAAATCGTCCTCCCCGAAGACATCCACCTTCAAGTCCGGACGGAACGCAGGAGCTTCGATCAAACCGACCGCAATCTGGTGCGTGGTCAAAGCATGCAGGACCTCGTTCGTACTGCCACTCATGACATGAATGTGCAGCTTGGGCCACTCGCTCACTAACTTGGGAAGAAGTTTGGGCAATAAGTACACCGCAATCGTATGCGAAGCGCCGATGCTCAGCTCGATTCCCTCCTGGCCTCCGAACGGGGCCAGCGCGGCAATAGCATCATTGGTGGTCGCCTCAATTTTTCGCACATACTGTAAAAGGGTAACTCCGGCCGGTGTGAGATTGATATCTCGCCCAATACGATCAAAGAGCGCGATTCCCAGGCTCTCTTCGAGAGACTTTATCTGCGCGGTGACCGCGGGCTGCGTGAGGTGCAGTTCGTCTGCCGCCCGGCGAAAATTCAGAGTGTCGGCAACGACACGAAATACCTTCAGCTTAAAGTTTTCCATCATGGGTTTGCTCCCACCTGGTAGTTGAGGGTCGCGAGCGACAGCCGATATTGATATTGGGCATTGGTATAGCCGATGGCTGCATCGGTCTGTTGATACTCAGCCTGGCTTAGTTCGACGATGGAACTTAGTCCCATCTGGTAGCGTGTCTTAGCCAGCCTTAGCGCAAGGTTTGCTTGCTTGAGAAGTTCCGCAGTCACCGACACGCGCTGATAGGCCGTTGAAGCCGCCAGCCACGAGGTGCGGATATCTCGCACGATCTGGTCGCGCAATCCGCGGGTTTGTTCTGACGCTGCTTCCGCGCGAATCGAGGCTTCTTTCGCCTGCGACGAGTAGAGAAATCCGTTGAAGATCGGGATGTTCATGTTAACCCCGGCGGCTCCCCACCAGTTCGCAACATAGTACTGCGCCGGTCGGATGGGCACGCTGCCCGCGGTTCCCGCGGCACTGATCGTGGGAAACATCTGATCGCGCTGGGCATGGCTGAACTTCACTGCAGCCTGCTGATTGTAGTGAAGAGCCTGCAGATCGGGCCGCTGTTGCAATCCGAGCTGAATGAGCTGATCCGGGCTCGGAGCCGGCGGCTGCAAAGGAGTCGTTTCATCGGCTAGGTCGTACGTCACCTGCCGGTCAAGGCCGAGCACCGCATCCAGTGCCGCCATCGTGGAGTCAGCATTGTTCTGCGCATCCAGTAACAATAACTTGGCCTGCGAGAGGTTGACATCGGCAAAGCTAAGGTCGAGGGTCGACTTCAGCTTGTTCTTTGTCATCTCGCTTACCTGCGTGTCGGTGGTATTTCGCGTATCCACATTCTGCCGGGCGACTTTGAGGAGCGCCTGCGCTTCAAGCGCGTTGTAAAAGGCCTGATCGGTGGCCAGAACAATGTCTTCTGTCGTCGCGAGCGCATTGGCGTTCTGTGCTTTTTCCTGGAGCTTGGAAGATGCCACCAGGTTTCTGGTCCGGCCAAAGTCAGTGATCAATTGAGTGATGCCGCCGCCGGCTCCAGCGTGTTCAAAGAGCCGGGAGGCGGTGAGCGATCCGGCGGAGACTCGGCTTCCGTCCTCGGCGTCCACTGCGGTCATTGCGCCGCTGAACGTGGGAAGCTCCCCGGCTCTCGCTTCCCGAACAACCTGATGTTGCGCCAGGGCCAGCAGCCGTCCCACACTCACGCGAGGATTGTTCTTGATAGCCATCTGCTCGGCTTCTGTCCGAGTCAGTTGCGAAACCTGACTCATCCCTTGGGCACTTACCGGGCTCGGCTGAATTTGGCCGGCGCTGTTCGGCATTGCAGGAACATCTTGCTGTGCATTGATCCGAGCAATGAGTCGGAGTGGCGGAGCATTCGGCAGTACCTGTGTTGAGGCCGCAGTCTGTGCGATAACCACCCCTGCGCCGGCGGACGCCAATAACACCGCACTCGCTGTATGAAATAGCCTTATGCTTCCCTTCTTAGTCATTCTTTATATCTCTCCTGCGGCAGCGGTTTCCTTTTCGCTCTTGCCGTGAACAATCAGATACGCCGCCGGAACCAAGAAGACGGTCACGACGACCGAGACGGCGAGGCCGCCGATGATGGCGCGTGCCAATGGCGCATATTGTTCGCTCCCCGCCTCCAGTCCAAGAGCCATCGGAATCATGCCCAGCAGCGTGGCCAGCGAAGTCATCAGAATCGGTCGCAGGCGAATCTTGCAGGATTGCACGACCGCCTCTGCAACCGGCAACCCCTCTTCGTGCAGGTGCCCAGCGAACTCCACGATCAAGATACTGTTGGACACGACGATGCCGGTCATCATGATGACGCCCATCAGCGACATGATGTTCAGCGTGCTATGCGTGAGAAGCAGAATGATGAGAACGCCAGACAATCCAGGTGGAATCGCCAGCAGAATAATGAACGGATCGATGAACGAGGTAAACTGCGCCATTAGGATCAGGTACACCAGCACGATCGAGAGAATCAGGCCGATACCGAACCGCAGGAAAGACTCGTTCATGCTGACAACTGTTCCTCGCACTGTGATTCGAATGTTGTTCGGCTTCTTGATGCCGGCGACGATCTTATTTACGCCGCTGCTCACGTGCTGTAGGGCCTCCACGGATGGCATGACGTAAACATCGATGACCCGCCGGATCTGGTAGTGGTCCACTTCGGTCGGCGTGTTGATCTCCTTAATGCTGGCGACAGACTGCAGCGGCGTGTAATTCGTCTGGTTACCCGCGCGCAGCGGTATCTGGCGGAAGTCGTCCATAGTCATATGGGCAATCTTCTGGTCCGAATATTGGACCGTAAGCATGTAGTTGTTGCCGGTCTTGGGATCGATCCAATAGCTGGGTGCGATCATCCCGTTCGAGGTGAGTGCGGTGATCACATTGTCGACCACTTCTTTCGGCGACAACCCAATCAGGCTGGCTCTCTCCCGATCGATGTTCAGCTCCAGCCCCGGATAGCGCAGGTTCTGCGGAATTAGAACGTCGCTGACATTTTGCAATCTCTTCACTTGCGCGGCAATCTGCAAAGCAATTGCATAAGACTGCTCCATGTTGTTACCGCTGATCTGAATATCGATCGGCGCCGGCAATCCCTGGTTGATGACCGAATCGACCAGTCCGCCCGCCTGGAAGTAAGTAGTCAACTCGGGCATGTCATTGGCCAACTTGGCCCTTACCCGCCGCATATATTCGTAGCTACCAACCTTGTGCCCCTCTTTCAGGCTCACCTGCACGAAGGCGGTGTCCATCGATGAATTGCTGGTGTAGATTGCGGATAGATCCGGTGTAATCCCGATGTTCGACACGATCATGCCCAGATCGCTCGGAGAGACGATATCGCGAATCTCCTTCTCCACCTGCGCAATGTATTGATTGCTTCGCTCCAGGCGGCTTCCGTTGGGACACTTGATGTTGATCACGAATTGGCCGGGGTCGGTTCGAGGGAAGTAGGATCGCCCCAGAAACGGCAACAAGGCAAAGCTCAGAAGAACAAATCCAAGAATGCTCAAGGTTGTCGCGATTGGCCGGAGAATGGACCGGTTCACCACGATCACATACTTATCCAGCATCCGCTGAAACCAGCTATTGAATGACTGCACAATGCGCTGGAAAATCGAGCGCCGTCCGCTGTGATGCGATGGAAGGCCCTCCTGTTCCTCGAATACCTCCTGGCGCTCCGACGGCTTGATAAATCGCGCGCAATACAGCGGCACCACGGTCATGGCCACCACGTACGATGCAAACAGAGAAAATACCACGCTGAGGGCCAGCGCGGTGAACAGGTATCGGCTCACGCCGTAGAGAAGAGCGACCGGAAAGAAAACGATGGCTGTCGTAAATGTGGCGGCCAGAACGGCCAGCTGTACCTCTTTGCCGCCGGTTTCCGCGGCAACTTCAGGCGATTCGCCCATCTCCAGGTGGCGAAAGATATTCTCCAGCACCACGACTGAGTTATCGATCAGGCGGGAGAAGGCCAGGGCCAACCCGGCCAGGACCATCGTGTTGATCGAGCCTCCTCCGGCTCGAATGCAAATGAAGGCAGCCAGCGCGGAAAGCGGAATGGAAAGCAGCACGGCAAACGTCGCCCGCACGCTTCCCAGGAAGAGCAGGATCATCAACGCCGTAAGCACCAGCCCGATGCCGCCTTCGTTCCCCAGATTCTTGAGCGCGGATTTGACGAAGACCGATTGATCGAAAACCACGGCCGTCTTGAGCGAAGACGGGATATCCACCAGGTTCTTGATGGCCTTCTTCATCCCGTTTACGATCGTAATGGTGTTGCTGTCGCCCCCCTGTTTCAGTACCGGAATATAAACCGATCGCTGCCCGTCGATGCGGACGATGTTGGTCTGCAGCGTTCCTGAGTCTTCCGCCCGTCCGATGTCTCCCACCATCACCGAAGCGTTGCCCTCCGACTTCAGCGGAAGGTCGTTGATCTGTTCCGGCGTCGGAACCTGGCTGTTCGCATAGATGTTGTAGTCTTTCGGGCCGATACGAACGTCGCCCGCCGGCAGAATCAGGTTCGACTCGTTCACCGCCCTGACCACGTCCATCAAACTCATGTTGTGCGCTTCGAGCTTGAGCGGGTCGACATAGACCATGATCTGTCGATAGCGCCCGCCAAAAGGCTGCGGCACAGAAGCACCCGGAACATTCGCTATCTGGTTGCGCACCTGGAACTGCGCCAGGTCCTTAAGATCGGTCTCGTTCAGCCCCTTCCCCTTGAGCGTCACAAGGCACACCGGCTGGCTCGACGCGTCCATCCCCAGAACCACCGGCGGCAGAGTTCCAGGTGGTAATCGCCTCAGATCGGCCATAGCGAGATTGGCGATGTTACTAAGTGCCGCATTCGCATTCGTCCCAGGCTTGAAATAAATCTTGATGAGGCTCACACCGGTAAGCGACCGCGACTCGATGTGGTCGATATTGCTGCCCAGCGTGAAGAACCGCTCGAACGTATCGGTAATATCGGCTTCGATCTGCTGGGGCGGCATGCCGGAATAAAAGGTCGCAACCACCACCACTGGAATGTCGATCTGCGGAAACAAATCCACCGGCATGCCGGCGATGGTGGTGATTCCAACCACCACGATCACCAGGCACACCATGATGATGAAGTACGGATATTTCAGAGCGAACTTGGGCATTACTGCGCGCCTCCGGACTGCTCCGCGCTCACATCGAAAGCAGGCAATTGCTCAAGCTTCGGTTTCACCGTTTCGTCCACCTGGTAGTTCGATTGGCCTCCCGTGATCACACGGTCTCCCTCTTCCAGTCCCGCCTTCACTTCCACCAGAGAAGAGCCCTGCAGCCCCAGGGTTACGTTGCGCAATTGGACATGGTCCCTCCCGTCCACGATGAACACGGAGGACTGATTGCCGTTCCCGACAACCGCCTGCACTGGAATGGTCAGCACGTGCTCTCTGCGCTCCAACTCCAGCGTGGTGTTCGCATACATCCCCGGAGTCAGCGATAAGTCCTTGTTCTCAACATCGATTTCCGTCTCCATCGTTCGCGTGGCGAGACTCACGTCGCGCGTAAATCGGACAACCTTTCCCACAAACGAGCGATGGACCGCATCTACCTGCACCTGCACTTCCGCGCCCTCGTGGATGTACTCGACCGCATCCTCCGGAACGGGCAGCCGCAAGCGGAGCAGGTCGCTCTGCGAAAGCTTCACAACGGGCAGCGATTGAACGTCGGAAGAAGTACCGGCCTGGATCAACGCGCCGGTATCCGCATACCGCCAGATGATGACTCCATCAAGCGGCGCAATCACTCGGGTGTAGTCCGCGAGGTCACTGACGCGCTCATTGTTGGCGCCGGCGATTGCCGACTGCTGCTGCGCCGCCGCCAGGGCTGCCTTGGCCGCGTCCACCTGCGCGCCTGAGGCCAGGTCTTTTGACTGGGCATCATCCAGTTCTTGTTCGGCAATCAGGCCTGGCTGGGCCAGCGATGCCTGCTTCAATCTGGTGTAGTCCGCATGCAGCGCGGCGTACTCCGATTGCGCGCGAACCACCTCATGCTGCGCCCGCGTAATCTCGTCTTTGCTGTGCGCAACTTCCGCGACGGTGCCTTTTAGCTGAGCGTCCAGTTCCGGCACCTCGAGCACAGCCAGCACCTCGCCCTTATGCACCCTGTCGCCGATGTCCACATAGATGTGGCGGATATATCCGGATACCTTGGCATGCACTTCGACCATCTGGTAAGGCTGAAACTGGCCGGCGAGGTTCAGCGTGTGGGTGATAGTCCCACGCGTCACCGCCGCGACCGTCGCCGACGGAATCTCAGCGGCGCTGGCGTCTGAACTCCTGGCTTTGGAGTTGCAGGCAATTACCCCAAAGGCTGCTGGCAAAGCCAGCCCCGCGACGAGAATCAAGGACCTTCGCTTTCGCATAGCTTGAATGCACCTATGTATGGATTGGAGTCGGCTATCGATCGACGTAGCGGGAAACGCTCCGGCAGAGAGCACGCCACGTAGAAAACCGACGCCTGAAATAAGCCGGAAAACGCTACGATCGATCGGAAAAAGAAAACCCTTTAGGCGAGAACTGGAGGAGGCCGGAAGAAGAAGGAGCTAAAGCTGGCGCTGAAGCGGAGTCGCCACGGCAGGCGAACCTCCTGCTGCTTTTGCCCGGATCCGAGAGGATCCTGAGTGCTGGGCACCAGCAGCAAAAAGAGGAATGCGCCCCAATACAGCGGCTGCATCACTTCAGTCGGAGCTTTCGCGCTGCTTGTCAGCAGGTGCTTCGCCGGGACGGCCTGCTCATCCTGAGAGAGAAGTTTCGCGGTCGGAATCAGATGAGAGCTGGCATGCGGCGGATCGTACAGGGAGAGCTTGTACCCCAGGCCCCAGGTAAACACAGCAAGGGCCAATCCCATAAAAGCAAAGGTAAAGCGGGATAGACTAGGCCGCATTGTATGTTTGGAACTCATAGCCTTGCGCTTTGATTTTCAGGGGCCGACGGAAGGCGCAGTCGCAACTCCAGGAAACGCCTTACCTATTCTTTGATAGCACAGCCGAAGGAATCGAAATCCAAATTATTTCTATCGGTCATCACATTGCCCGGCTGCAACGTCCCGAATATAACCGATTGGATGAAGAATCGAGCGCAATAGTTTGCCGTCCTTGTGAATCTGCAGACAGGAAAATTTACGACCACCCGGCGCTCGGGCTACACCCGCTGAACTCCAGGCGAAGGAGATAGACCGGGTATTGCCGGCCCAGGTTTACGCAAAAAGAGCGTAAGTTCAGTGCTTTATGCGGGATTCGGAGCAGCCGGTCTGTCCCCGTTGTGCCTTCTTACGTCGCCATTGACTCGACCAGATTCATTGGCTACACTCAGGCCGCGTGCAAACGGCAACCGCGGGTGAGCGTGTCTCGGCTCCAAATCTCCGCCAGCTTGGTGTCGTCGTCGCTGGCTGTCTGCTTCTGGCCGTTGCCGGATGCCATGCCAGGTCGGGCTCCGGAGCCTCATCCTCGCAGGAAGGCAGCGCCGGGCTGCAGTCCGTATCCGTCAGGTTTCCAATTCCGATTGTCGAAGCGGGACAAACCCCGTTTTACGTTGCCCAGGACAAGGGATACTACGCCCAGGAGGGTCTGAATGTCCGCTTCAACATGGGCTCGCAGGAGCTCAACCCGGTAAAGACCGTGGCCACCGGGCAGGATACCTTCGGCGTGCTCGGCGGTCCTGACACTCTGCTCGTCGCGCGCGCCAACGGCCAGCCGGTGAAGGCCGTAGCCATCCTGCAGCGCAATTCCAACTTCAGCTGCCTGATCACTCTGGCCTCTTCCGGCATCACCCGTCTTGAGCAGTTGCAGGGCAAGAAGATCGGCTTCTACTACGGGCACATCTCCACCGACGTGCTCCACGCGCTACTCCATCGCAACAACATTCATTACTCTGAAGTGGATGTCGGCTTCGACTATAACCAGTTGATCGCGAAGAGGATTGACGCCGAGTGGGGATTTACCGTGACCGCCGGCCTCGACTTGCCCGCCAAGGGAATCGCCATCAATATCATCAGCCCGGCGAGCTACGGAATCACTACCCAGGGCTACACCATCTTCGCCACCGATTCCACACTCAGCAATAAGCCCGATGTCGTAACCCGCTTCCTGCGTGCGACCCTGAAGGGCGTCGACTATACCGCCCATCATCCCGAGGAGGCCAGGGACATTCTGATGAAGCGGGAACCATCGCTCGATCCCACGCTCAGCCTCAAGCGCCTGAATGCATATCTGGCCGTGACCAGCGACAGCCAGCAGTATCCTCCTGGCTATATGGATCGGGGGATGTTTCAGGATACCTACGATCGCCTGAACGGGGAGCATGTCCTGCGCAGTACCTTCCCCATCCAGGACGCATATACCACCTCTTTCCTCGATCAGGTCAACGCAAAGGCGTGGCCGGATTTGCCCAGCCGGTAGCGCAAAGGCCACGATGCCCGAAATCACCGTTCAAGGGATCGGCAAGAATTTCGGACCGCCGGGAACGGGCGTGAGCGCGCTTGAGGGCGTCTCCTTCACAACGCGTTCTGGTGAATTCGTCTGCATCGTGGGCCCCAGCGGCTGCGGCAAGACTACGCTGCTGAAAATTATCGGAGACCTGGCCGCCGCTACTCAGGGCACCGTGAGCATCGGCGGCCTTTCCCCGCAGCAGGCTCGGCGCGAAGGCATCTTCAGCTGGGTCTTTCAGACTCCCGTGCTGCTTCCCTGGAGAGACCTCATCCGGAATGTCGCTCTTCCCCTGGAGATTCAGAAAGGCAGAAAGGCGCGAGACCCCGAGGCCCTGCTCCAGCTCGTTGGTCTGAAGGGCTTCGAGCACCATCGTCCCGCCCAGTTGTCGGGAGGCATGCAGCAGCGCGCCGCCCTTGCCCGCGCGCTGACCTTCTATCCACAGATTCTGCTCATGGATGAGCCGTTCGCCGCGGTCGACGAATTTACCCGGGCCACCCTCAATGTCGAACTGCAGCGCATCTGTCGCGAGGTTGAGGTCAACGTCCTGTTCGTCACGCACAGCATCGCCGAGGCCGTCTTTCTTGCCGACCGGGTTGTCGTGCTCAGCAAGCGCCCGGGCACCGTCAAAGCCGTCGTCGAAGTCCCGCTGCCGAGGCCGCGGGACAATTCCATTCGTGCATCCGAACAGTTTCGGGAGATCGCCCTGTGCGTCGAATCAAACATTTCCTGATTGCCGCCTTGTGGCCGCTCGCCTCGTTCGTAATCGTCATCGCGGTCTGGCAGATTGTCGTCCGGGCATTTCATTTCGATAAGGTGATCCTCCCCGCGCCGCTGGACGTCGTAGCGGCGGTGCGGCATAACTTCAACCGGCTGATGGTCGAAACCGGCATCACCATGACCGAATCCGTGCTCGGCTTCCTGGCGGGCGCCGGCGGAGCATTCATTCTCGCCGTCATCTTCATCCACTCCCGCCCCGTGCAGCGCTCTGTCTACCCCTACGCGATCGCGCTGAAGTCGACTCCCCTGATCGCGATCGCTCCGCTGCTCATCCTGTGGTTTGGCAACGGCATGCTCTCCAAGGTCGTCATGTCGGCCATGGTGGCCTTCTTCCCCGTCCTGGTAAGCTCCGTCACCGGCCTCACCGCTGTCGACGAAGCCATGCTCGATCTCATGAAGTCTCTTTCGGCAAACTGGCTGCAGATTCTCGTCAAGGTTCGCATTCCCAACAGCCTGCCCTATCTCTTTGCTTCCCTGAAGATCGCCAGCTCCATGGCGGTGGTCGGAGCCGTCATCGGCGAGTTCACCGGTTCCACCAGCGGAATCGGTCACTTGCTCACTACCTCTTCTTACTACCTCGATACGCCCGTGGTTTTCGCCGGAGTGATCTTCATTACTCTCGCCGGACTTCTCTTTTTTGGCCTCGTAGCATTCACCGAAAAGAAAGTAGTGTCCTGGTGAGACCATCCGGAGCTACATTGGTCCTACACCACGGAAGAGGGCCTGAACAAAATGAGCACCTTTCACATTCACGTTGACGCAGCGCAGATAAGTCCTCCATTTGAGGAGTACCTTGCGCAGACCGGATTCGTCCGGACGGACTTTGCTGGTCATCCCGAAGGCGCGGACGGCTTTGAAGCTCCCAACCACCTCACTCTGAAGCTGTACGACGCGGCCGAGTTCCGAAAGAAGTTCGATGAAGTCGCCCACGCGGCAATCGAGACCTCAGGGATTCGCGGCTATCTTGAAGGCGAGTTCATCCCCGTGGATCGGGACGTAGCGGATCGGCCCTACCAGGCCGGCGTTGATATTCCATTCCGGGTCGAGAGCCGCCCCATCGCGCAGGGCTCCTTCCGCGAGACCGAAATCCACATCACCCTGGACCGCGACCGTTCCGATCCGCGCCTGCTCGCATCGCTTACCGAAATGGGCTTCTTCTCCGCTTACATGCATAAGTCTTACGGAGTAGCGCAGATTTTTACAGTTCAAGGCACCAGGACCGTCATCGACCAGTTGCTTCCACGCCTTTTTGCCTATCTCGAAAGCTGCGGAGGAACAGCAAATTGCAGCGTGAAGGAAGAACGAGTCGCACGCTGGTGGCTCAGCGATCCGACCGTCGCACTGCCGCCGGTTATCTCGGACATAGAATGGACACACTAACCTGGTGTGGTGTCCCAGAAATTCCCTACGTAAATTTGTCATCCGGAGCGTAGCGAAGTGGAGGGACCTGCAATTTCTTTTACTTCCACTCTCCATGCTCTTAAGGAGATATGCTGCGAACTTTAGAGACAGAATACTAGCGCCGCACGCGCATCTGCCGATTGTTGGTGCGAGCCGCCTCCATCAAGGAGTGCGCTAGTCGCTTGAACACCACAACCATGTTGTCCAGCTCCGTATAGAAGGCCGGCTCGGAACCCGTGTCCAGCCCGGTTTGCAGCATCTCGGTTCCGACCATGAAGACCAGGCATCCCGAGCGGGGAGATCCGCCCCGCCGCGGCAATCCTGCAATGAGCAACTGGATCGGAAGGCTCTCGACCTCAAGCATGCACTTCGGTGCTCGCCCGCTTTCGCAGTCGCTGGACTCATGATCGACTAGAAACGCAATGTCGCCTCTGGTCTTATTTCCTTCCGACTGCTCGGAGGAGAACGCGCGCTGAAGCGCCTCATACCCTGGCCGGAGCGAAAGAGGTGTCAAGAAATTGTTGGAAGCGCCCTCGTCGGATACAGTCAAAATCTGCACCGAAGGCAGACTCGCGACCTTCCCTTTGAGCTGAGAAAAGAATGTGCCCACATCCTTAGCGAAGTTCGCGCCTTTGTGGCGCCTCGCATAATTGTCGACCACCTCCTGGTTATAACGGTGCGGCGAACCGAAGTTCATCGCAAAGTTCACCAGGATCAGCTCATCTTGCGCCTCGGTAATCATCGAAAGGGCGCGGGCAAAAACCTCATCGACGCCTTTCAACATGGCCCTGGTCGCATCCTCGACGTGATTGACCAGTTCGCTTTCGCTCTCCTTCAAATGATTCAGGAAATCCGCTTCGCTCGCCTTGAGCCGCGTCAATTCCTCATCGATCCTGGTGGGAATGCTGCCCAGCAGTTTTGTGCTTTCTGCTCCCACGGCGATCAGCAGCTGCTCCTGTTGCTTGGACAGAGTTTCGATCTGCGACTTGATGTCCAGAGGAATGGCTTCCAGCTGGCGGGCGCTCAGATACGCGGGAATGAAGCCGCACCAGCTCGCCAGCGCAAGGCCAATCACGACCTCATCAAGATCGGCCCGCAGAGAGTCCGACTTCGGCAGCGTGAGAATCCCGAAATGCGACAGCGTGACAACGGCAATCGAAAAGATTCCGGTCATCAGCATGATGAAAGGGAAAAATCGGCTGAATCTCCCGAATTTGCTCTCAAATCTGACAGAACGGACGAGCTGCATCGCAACACTCGAAGCAATCGCCAGAACTCCGAGCACCAGCACATTGCGCGACTGCGACGATGTGAATGACTCCACCTTGGGGATGCCGCCGACGGCAAACAGGATGAGCAGCACGAAGCCGCCGATCAGCAAAGTTTTGGTGACCGGGCCGCTCCAGACTGTGTCCCAGATTCTCTGGAAGAAGCCCCACATCCCCTGGTAGTCCTTGGCCTTCCCGTCGCCGGCTTCTTTGGCGGCGTCGACTTCTGCCATCAGGGAACCTCCCTATCTACATGTTGGTACGACACCATATCACAATTGCCGCACTTCGTAGATCGAATTAAAAGGGCGCGCGAAAACGCTCTGCGCAGACTGAAAAGCATCCAGCCTCCCACGCTTCGGAGCAATAAGAAAGGGGCTGCCGCAGCAGCCCCCGGAGTTACTCGCGACGCGCCTACTGAGCTTTCCGATCCACCTCGCCGAGCAGCTCGCTCACCGCCTTCTCCAGCTGCGAATCGCGCCCATCCAGCGTCTCGCCGGGCTGCCGCACTACCTCCACGTCAACCGGCCGCGGATGTTCCTCCATGGTCTGGCCGCGCAGATCCTGAATGCGCGTCTCAGGCAACCGCACCACCGATCCGTCGATCAGATCCTCGCCGCTTGTATAGATGATCCATCCGGCGGTAGGCGTGCCCACGGTCTTGCCCAGATGCAGCGAGCGATAGCCTTCGGTGAAATCCTCCGCATCGGAGAGCGACGACTCGTTTGTCAGCAGGATCGTCGGCAGCCCCAGCGCCCGCTGCCCCAGCGCCTGCCGCGACGGAGTGGGAGGCAGCCCACGCGTCGTCATCAGGAGATAGTTCTTCCGCGTGAACACGTCGAGCGCATATCCGTTCACGTAGCCGCCGTTGTTATTGCGGACGTCGATCACCACACCCTGCTTGCCTTCGTTCTGTGCATCCAGGTCGATGTAGAGCTGCTTCAGCGAGCGGTCGCTCATGTCGGCGATGTGGACGTAACCGAGCTTGCCGCCGCTCAGCTTATCCACCATCGCGCGGTTCTCTTCGACCCAGCCGCGATAGAGCAAACCGGCTTCGGTCGCGGAGTCCACCGGCTTCACCACTACCTCGCGCTCCTTGCCGTCTGTGCCCGCGACGCGCAGCACCGTGCGCCGTCCGGCCTGGTCCTCGAGCAGCTCGTCGAGATTCGTATGCGCGTCGATGGCATGGCCATTCACCGCGACCAGCTTTTCGCCAACCTTGATGCTTCCTTCTACGGCAGCCGGGCCCAGCGGAACCACTTCGCGCACGACGAGACCTTTGCCGCTCTCATAAGTCTCGCGATCGAAGCGAAGACCCAGCCGGCCGGTCTTGACAACGTGTGTCTCCGGTCCGCGAATGCCGGAGTGCGAAGAGTCAAGCTCGCCGATCATCAGGCTGATGTCGCGCCGCATCTCGTCCGGAGTGCGGCTGCCGGCGATGTATGGCGCAAAGGTGTCGCGCAGCTCGCTCCAGTTCCGTCCATGAAATTCCGGGTCATAGAAACGGCGATTCAACACGCTCCACGCCTCATCGAAGGTGGTGATCTTCTCCTGATTGAAATCGATATCGAAGGTAGCGCTGGCCATGATTGGCTTCATCTGCCCATTCTCCAGCGTGATGCGGCGCGGCTGTCCGTCTTCCAGAAGCACCAGCTCTTTCGAGTCCGGAGTGAAGAAGAACGAGCTCTTCTCCGCCGCCGTCGAAGTCAGCTGCTTCGGGACAGGCGGCTCCTTGGCGTTCTCATCCAGCGAATAAGAATAGAGATTGCTGTGATTCTCAGAACGTGCCACGAAAACCAGGGTCTTACCGTCCGGGCTGATGCGCGGCTCAGTCGCGTTCAACCCCAGCGGCAGAAAACTCAGCCGGTCGCGGATGCCGTCAAACGTGATCTTGATCGGCTCTGTCTTCTTCCTCTCTGCTTCCTTCTTATCTGCGTCTTTCTGTGCGTCTGAGGATGCGGGCTCCTTCGCCTTCGTCTCTTCCGGTGCAACTGGCGGCTGCCCCGGCGCGTGGAACAGCTCGCGCAATTCGTCTTCACGGTATTTCGGCACGTGCGGCGTCAGATCGACCCGAGCGATGTCGAAATCCTCGCTGCGTTGCGCGGTCTCGAAGAGGATGTACTTCCCGTCCGGATCCCAGGCGATGGTGAACGCGCTTTCCCCATTGGCAAGGAACGAAATGAATCGCGCCTCGCCGCCCGCCGCCGGAACCACCTTCAGATTGCGGAAGTCATCGACGCCTGCGGTTGTGTATGCGATCCACTCGCTGTTGCTCGACCACTCCAGCACCGGCTCTTCCATAGTGTCGCGCGCCAGCACCTTGTCCGACATGTTCGCCAGCGTCAGCAAATGCAGCTCGCGCTCATTGCGGGTGTAAGCCACCATCTTGCCGTCCGGCGAATAGCGCGCGTTCTCGTTCTCGTCGTTGCCGCTGGTCAGTGCGCGCTCTTTATCTGTTTTGAAGTCGTATTCGAAAAGATTGTGATGCCCGCCGCGCTCCGAAACATACAGCAGGCGGCTTGAATCCGGAGACCAGCGCAGGTCCTCTTCGCGCTCCGGCGTGTTCGTGATACGGGTGCCCTCGCCGCCTTCCTTGGAAGGAATGGCAAATACATCACCGTGCGCCACCAGCGCCATCTTTTTTCCATCCGGCGAGAGCGCCATCTCCTCGAACTTGTTTTCCTGGCGATGCTGTACATCCGGCGACGAAGGCACTCCACGCAGGGTGATCGGAACCAGCGCTGCCTTTCCACTCGCGAAGTCGTATTTCCAGAGGGTGAGGTTGCGCTCGAAAACAATGGCCTTGCCGTCGTAGCCGATCGAAGGATAGAGAACCCGTCCATGCTCGAAGTGCGTGAGCTGCTTCGCCTCGCCACCGAGAGGAAGCTCCCATAGATTCTCCGCCCCGCTCTTGTCGCTCATGAAATAGAGCGTGCGTCCGTCGCGCGACCACATCGGCCACGCGTGCTTGGAATCGGCCTCCACCAGCACCTTGGCCTTCGCGCTGTCCGCCATCGGCTTCAGCCATATCTCCGTCTCGTCGATGTGCGCGTGTCCATCGCGCCACCACTGCGTGAAACTGATCCCCTTTGCGCACAGCGCCACCGATTCGCCATCGGGCGAAGGTGCGCTCTCGAACTCCGAAAGATAGCGCTCGCGGCTCACCTCCAGTGGAGTCCCGCCAGCGGCGCTCACCCGAAAGATGTCGGGCAGATGCGCAATATCGTTCGCCGACGAGGTGAAGTAGATCCACTTGCCGTCGCGCGACCAGCCATCGAGCTGGTCCAGTTGGTCGCTCCATGTCAGCCGCTTCAGCTCGCCGCTCGCCAGGGTGAGGATATAGATGTCCCCCGCTCCGGTGCGCGTGGAAACGAATGCCATCTGCTGACCGTCCGGCGAATAGATGGGCCGCGACTCGGTCGCCGGATCGGTAATGAGCAGATGCGCCACGCCGCCCTCTGCCGGAACGGTCCAGATATCGCCGCCAGAGGCGAACGCAATCTCATGCCCGTCGGGCGAGAGCGAAGGTTCTGCGAGAGAAGGCAGCGAAGCGGCCTCAGCCAGACAGAACTGCCCCACACCGAGGCAGAGGAGACACAGAAAAAGAACAAGCTTCTTGCGCATCAAGAACTCCATCAGGATCATCCAGCAGGAGGGTGCTCCCCTCTTCAGGGAAGAAGTAGTGTTGAGAGAATAACTCAACAATCACTGAGGGACTCTTGAAAGGCTCTTCCGCGCACGACGTTTTCGCCCTGAGAGAAGCGAAGGACGGCGGGATCACCGACCGATTCAGGCGCAGCAATCCCGACAGACGAGTTACCTGGCAGACGAATTATCCGGAAACGAAAGCGGCATTCTGATGGCCGCGGGGAGCCTGAATAGCAGCCTTCAGCTCCCCCATTCAACTCGACATCAAAAGACGATCTTGCCGCCTAGCTGAATACTGCGGTTACCCGGTCCCTGGCCATAGGCGCCACCGGCCGCATAACTCGCGCCGCCGCCCCCGGAGTAGTAGTTGTTGAGAAAGCTGCTGGGAATTCCATAAAACGCCGGATACAGCGAATCCTCGATGTTTGCGTCCGGCGTTCCATAGTAGCCGCGGTTAAGCGCGTTGAAGGCGCTCATCTGCAGCTGCATGTTGACACGCTCCGCAAGCCGCACCTGCTTGACCAGCGTGATATCCACGTCGTTGAAGCTGTCGCCGCGCAGCGTATTGCGCGACGATCCGGGAAATGGGTTGCGGCGGGCAATGGCCTCATACTGGTTGCTCCACAGCCAATGAACATCGGATGGCGAAATAGATTGCCCGGTGACGTAGTTGATGTATCCGCCCGGCCCGGTATTGATGCCGACGCTGTCGATTGGCGCATGCGAATTGGAAAGAATCGGACGGCAAGGGCTGCCGAATACCTGCGAGAATCCAAAATCGCAGAAGCCGGTCACCGCTTCCGGGTCGGACTGGTTCACATACGGAGACTGCGCTGTCGTCGCCTGGAATGGGTTGAAGGGCTGACCGCTGTTGTAGGTATAAAAAGTATTGAACGAATACCCTCCGAGCAGGCGGCCCAGAATTCCTCTCTGGTCTTTGAACCATGGCTCGGCGTAATTCATCTGCAGAGCCACCACGCTTGGATAGGAGTTCCCACTCACTCCCCGCTCCGCCACGTTAGGATCAAGCGGATTCTGTGCGTAGGCGCTTGTTGTCCCGCCGCCGTTCGTACTGAATATCTCGCTCACGTTATCGATCGCGCGGCTGTAGGTATAAGAGACGGTACCCGTCCAGTTATGGAAGCTCCGCGCGGTAAATGAGGTCTGCAATGCGTTGTAGATGGAGAAGGCCGTGTTCGACGTACTTTGTATAAGGCCGTAGTTGCAGTTCGGCCTCTGATATCCGAGCGCGGTAGGGTCGGTGCATATCGTTTGTCCCGCGCCGTAATTAGGAAAGTAGGTCTGAACGTCGCCGATGTCGGGATTGCCGTTCAGCGACTGGAACTGGTGGAAGGTGTGATTGCCCACGTAGCGGGCCTCGACCACGCCCGCCCGCGCTACCTGATATTGCACACCGAAGGTGTAGCTCTCCGCCATCGGGTTGCGGAAGTTGGTCGGAACCGTCACGTACGGATTCACGCGAGGATCGCCACCGGTTGGAATGAGGTGCGCATCCGCGGACTGAACGGTTGAAAAGGTGAGGCCGCCGCCGGGCACGCATTGCACGCTCACGCCATCGCACGCAAAGGAGCCGGCATTGGTGACCGGAGTATTGCTGGCAATGTTGATAAAGATATTGTAGAAAGCCGGATCGACATTGATGGCAAATCCCCCATGCACAACCATCTGTTTCGCGAAGTCCGGATTCCATGCGAAGCCCACGCGCGGCTCAACATTCTTATAAAACGAATTGATCTTCGGGAACGTAGTCGCAGACAGCGGCAAGCTCGTATCCCAGAAGGGATTGGAGCCCGTCTGCTGCTTCACGCTCTCATTGTGCAGAAGGTTGATGCCCTGCGAGAAGAATTCGTAGCGAAGGCCGAGATTGAGTGTGAAGTTCGGCATCACCTTCCAGTCGTCCTGGAAGTAAAGTGCATAATCCGGCTCGGTAAAGTGATTGGTTACATTTCCTGCGGTAAGTTGCGTCTCGGTTATCCCTTCGAGAAGCCCGGTCAGCCCATTGTTGAGCGGACTGGTCGCGCTGGGAATATTGCGGAAAGCGACGCCGGCTGCGCCCGGAGCAAAGTTGAACGCGCCGATGGCATTCGGCAGATAGGTGTTAGGCGAATTCTGATAATCGAACTCTCCGCCAAACAGAATCGAATGCCGGCCGCGAGTCCAGCTCGCGTTGTCCTGAATCTGCGTAACTTTGACCACCCGGCCTTGAGGGAAATTCGAAGCGTAGCCAAACGCCTCCAATCCCGTTCCTAAAGACACCTGCGAGGGACACGAAGAGAAACTGGAGATGGTACAGGTAGGCACGCCGCCGCCGTCAAAGTGGACCTTCGCCTGCTGGAACGAAAAGCGCAGCTGGTTCACCAGGTTAGGCGCGAAGGTATGCGTCCAGTCTCCGCCAATCGAATGAGTCGTGCCGACGACATTCACAAAGCCGCCGCTGGCAAAGTTCCCGGCTCCCGGCACAGTCGGATTGTCCTGATAGAAGTACCGCACATAGAAGCGATCCCGCGGCGTCAGTTGATAATCCAATCGCCCCAGGTGCTCCTGGTCCAGGGTGAAGTTCGGCAGGCTGCGCTGATATTGCGAAACTTCAATGTTCGCAGTGGTGTTGCCGTCGGTGACCGGCAGCAGCGATGTCGCGCCGAAGGCGGTCGGGTTTCCCGTCGAGTAAGCGAACGGGCCATTCGCCACCAGGGCCGCGACTCCTGGATTATTCGGAAAATCGGCCTGCAGTTCCTGCAGCCCGGCGGCATCGGGAAAGACGTTTCCGCTGGACGTGAAGCGGAGACCGCCCTGATAGGATCGGCCCCAGAACGTGCTGCCGAAGAAGAAGAGCTTGTCCCTCAGGATCGGCCCGCCGATGGTTCCCCCGAAGTTGTTCTGCACGAACCGCGGAACGACGGCCGCCGAACAGCCGGTGGACGGACTCACTCCCGCCGGGCAAAAACCAAACTGCGGATCTTTCTGCCCCTGCGTCAGTGAAGAGAGCCATGAACCCGTATAGAACTCGAATGCCGATCCGTGAAATTGATTTGTGCCTCCCTTGGTTACATAATTGATCACCGCGCCCATATTCCTTCCATACTGGGCGCTGAAATTGTTCGTGATCACCTGGATTTCCTGGATCGCATCCTGGTTCGAGAAGAAAACCTGCGGTCCTCCGATCGAGTTATCGTTGTTCGACTGGCCGTCGATCTCGAAATTGTTCGAGCGTCCCCGCTGTCCGTTCGCAGAGAAGCCGGTGCCGTTGGTGTTGGAGAAGTTATCCATGTGGGTCGCAACCACGCCCGGGACCAGCAGGGCCGCATCGTCAAAAGCGCCATTCACGGGGAAGGTCTGAAGCTGCTGCGATTCAAAAACAGACTCGCCTTGCGCCGAATCGGTGTTCAGCAGTTCCGCGGCTCCCGCCTCCACCTGCACCGTCTGCGCGGTGCTTCCGGGAGCCAGAGCGCGCTTGCCGAGCGAAGTGGTATTCCCCGTCACCACGCCCACTCCCTTTACCGTCGAGGTCCCGAATCCGTTCGCCTTGATGGTGATCGTGTACGATCCCACCGGGACGTTCGAGATCAGGAACGTGCCCTCGGCATTGGACTTCACCTGCAGAGTCGTTTTCGTGCTGTCGTTCACCGCCGTGATGGTTGCATTCGGAATGACGGCTTCGGTCGGGTCAACGATCGTTCCGCCGAGGGAGCCGGTGATAATGCCCTGGCCGAAAGACCGGTTCGTGAAACACAGAAGAAGAACAAGAATGCCGATGCATGAAAGCGCCGATTTGCTGATCCAAGGAAACACTGACTGGGTGCGGTCCATTGAGTAATTCCCTCCGTCGAAGGTTCTCAAACAGCACGCAACAGGCTGTATGAGAAACATCTCGCGACACAGAGGAGTGCAATGGAAGTGCCAATTGCATGGCTAACCTTTTCAGCCGTTTACAGAGGCCGTTCCTATAGGCTTATATGCTTCTATGGAAGGGCTTCGAAGCCTCTTGAATGCGCGCCCTGTCGATTCGAGACAAAGCGCCGTTCACTGAGATATGGAATGGGTGAAGTCGTCCCAGAAGAAAGTTGGCGACGGCGGCTTCCCGAAAACTGTAGATCACACCCGGTCGGAACGATTTAAATCGCGGGTGAAAATACCCGGCTCCCACCCGCTAGATCGCGCGCATGAGCATGCAGGTAACGTCATCGTGCTGCGGAGCACTCCCGACGAAGCGGTCGAGATCGATCAGGATGCTGTTCAGCATCATCGCAGGAGTCAGCGACACGCCTGAGTGCACCATCATCATCAAGCGCTGTTCACCGTATTCCTGAGTCAGGCTGTTCTCCGCCTCGATCACGCCGTCGGTGAACGCTATCAGCCAATCGCCGGGTTCCATCGTCGCCTCGCCTGATTCGTAGCCCGCGTCCTCCATGATGCCAAGGGGCATGCCCCCGGCGTCCAGGCGCTCGATCAAACCCGAACGGCGGCGAAGCATCGGGTTGTTGTGCCCCGCATTGACATAGGTCAGCCGGCGAGACGCAGGATCGTACTCGGCGATGAAGGCCGTTGTGAAGCGGCGGCCATTCTGGCTGTTGCTGCAGGCATAGCGATTCATTCTGCTGACCAATTCTGTCAGCGGTCCCGGCGTGCCGCTGAGCGTCTTCAGGCTCGCCTGAAATGTCGCCATCAACATCGCAGCCGGCACGCTTTTGCCTGCGACATCGGCAATCGCAATTAAGAATGTGGTGTTGCCCGAAGTCGGACGTGAGCGCGCAAAGACATCGTAATAATCTCCGGCGACAGTGTTCGCAGGCCGCGTCGCAAATGCGATCTCCAGGCCCGGCACCTGCGGTGGCTCCGCCGGCAGCAGCCACGTCTGAATTTCCTTCGCGATCTGAAGGTCGCGTTTCATCACCACCCGATCGCTTACTTCCAGGATCAGCAGAGCGAACATCAGCAGTCCGCCGTAGAAGTGGAAGTCCAGAGCAAATACCTTTACTTCGCCGGAGCTCGTCGTGAAGGTCCACTCTGCTCCGGGAACCACAATCAGCACCAGGGCGACGAGCAGCAGCACTCGGCGGGCCGGGGTGAGCTTCTCGATAATCGCCCAGAAGAACTGGCGCGCCACGCCGAAGAAGTGCTTGGTCTGGGGTATTCCCGCGACCCGCGTGGAATCGACATCCTTGGAATAGAGGCGGTAGCTGGAATGCGCATCTCTCCGAAACTGCGACCAGAGCTCGCTGAGCTGCATGCCTTCGGTGACGCGTTGCCAGAATCGATCGGCGCGTTCTGCAAGTGCATGCCTTTCCATATCGCGATGCTCCTCCCGTGCTGCGGTTCGGTGATGTCTTGCGAAGCTCTTGGCCATTGTAGTATCGGGCGGCTGCCCGGAGTGAATGCAGACCGCTGGCGGAACGGTCAGGCTCCCCGGGGACGCAGTGAGGGGACCTCATGACTTCATCGACATGGAAAGAGAAATGGTGGTGCGATGTGGGTGGACCCGGCGGCAGGAACACGCACGGCGGAGCCTGCGCCAGGCGGTTGGTATCAGAATGTTAAAAGGAAGCTCTGGCGGTGGAGGGAGTCTTTAGCGAACCGTTCTCAATCTGATTCCCTGCAAACAGGGAAAAATACAGGGAATTTTGGGCAATTAGCGCCCAAATAATCTGAGGCTCTAATAACGTAAACAGTGGACGTCGGGGTATTTATCAGTCTGCTAGGTGGAAATTTGAACAACTCCGAACAGGGAATTATCAGGAGTGGAGCAGGGAATTAATTTTCCCTGATACGAGAAAATCAGGCGCCTATTTTGTAGCTGAATCGCCTTTCCGTCGAAGTCAATAAATTGCCGCATTGGGCCTAGGGTCGTCAAAAAGTCTAAACCGCACGATTCGAAACAACGAAAACGCGAATTCGCGAGTGGCAGCCGCAGGTTTCTCGGCCTCACAGCAGCAGACGTCGCGGGCCGAAAAGTTCCAAATCTTCAAAGCTGGTTATATGGCTTCACCTTCGCTCATGCGGATCGCCGTCCGTCTTCGACGAGCGCATTGCCGATTTGACACCAGTCCAGAAGTGGTTCATGCGACATGGATGTTTCCGAAACTCGGGGGGGGCCTACTTTAATTCTTCGCAATCAAGTCCAAGCCTCCGCCCGGCATGACGAATTCCGCGACGCACTCAGCCGCCTTCCCGTCACCGTCCGCGTCTTCGACTCGTCGCTCTCCGCATAGATTCCCCTCCTGCCGTGTATTTTCCTGGAACCTCCCTTGCCTTCGCGCCGTATTAGGATGTAGGATGTCTACACCATTATGCCGGACCCAAAATCCGCCTACCAAAATCGCATCGAACCCCTCCAAGGCACCCTCGACATGCTCATCTTGTTCCAGCGGGCGTGATCGAGGACGAGCTGCTTCTTGCCGAGCGGGGTGATGCGGTAGAACTTGGCGCGCTGGTTGGCGTCGCTTTTTTTCCACTGCGGGGAGACCCACTTCTGACATTTGAGGCGGTGGAGCGCGGGGTAGAGCGAGCTGGTCTCGACCGGGAGGACTTCTCCCGAGGTGAGGCGGATGGCCTGGCTGATGCCATATCACCCGCCCGGATACAACGCCGACGTCTTCGTCTATCTCGTCACTCCCGGTTATCTCCAGGCCATGGGAATCCATCTGCATGAGGGCCGCGACTTCACCTGGAACGACTCGCCCACCTCCCAACCGGTCATCATCATCAATCACGCCGCTGCCCGTCGTGAATGGCCCACTGAAGACCCCATCGGCAAACTCGCCCACGGCATCGGCGACGGCAAAACCCGCGTCATCGGCGTCATCGACGACCTCCACGAAACCAGCGCCGAAGAAGCCTCCAACCCGGAAGTCTACGTCCCCGTCACCCAGGGAGAACCCGGCAGCGCGATAGTCGTCATCCGCTCCGCGCTTCCCGCCAGCATCCTCGAGCCGTCGGTCATGCAGGTCCTGCGTTCCATCAATCCCGCTCAGGCCGCAGTCCAGCTCACCCCAATCCAGTCGCTGGTCGACCGTTCGTCGTCCCCCCGCCGCTTCTTCGTCACCCTCGTCGCTCTCTTCGCCACCCTCGGTCTCATCCTCGCCTCGCTCGGCATCTACGGAGTCATCTCCTACTCAGTCACCCGCCGGACGCAGGAGATCGGCATTCGCATGGCCCTCGGCGCCACCCGCGAACGCGTCCAGTTCGACGTCATCACCAAAACTCTGCGGATGGCCCTCATCGGCATCGCTCTCGGCACTGTTGCATCCTTCGCCGTAGCCCGCGCCATCAGTTCCATGCTCTTCGGCACCCAGCCCACAGACCCAATCACCTTCACCGCCATGGCCCTGCTCCTCACCGCAGTAGACCGCGCGCAGCAGGCCCGCGCGCAACAGCTCGGCCAGCTTGCGCGCATCCACCTTGTCACTCTTGCTGCCTTCTTTCAATAAGGCGTTGCGGCGCGGATTGCAGACCACGATTTCGCTGACGTGGGGCTTCAGCACGTCGTATAGCCACGCCGCCCAGGTCCCTTCCTCCAGCGTCACATGTAGCTCTCCCCGCAAGCCATGCAGGAACTCCAGCAGAGTGGCTGCTTTTGTTTCGACGATCGATTCCATCACCAGCTTGCCCGCACTATTCAGAACCGCTATGGCAATCGATTCCTGGTGGACGTCCAGCCCGATATACTTCTTCATATTGCTACTCATGTTGGGTAGCCTCCTTGGGGGGAAGGTGATTCTTCAGCTGGACCACTTCCCCCAAGGTTAAGTGTCATCTCTTCCGAACCCACTGCAAACATGCGCCTCTCATCCCGCCGCAGTAGAATGAGCCCGGACTGAGCGGAGGATAGGGCCATGCTGGGAAGCAACCCGAGCGCCGACTCAGTGGCCTCGACCGATGCAGGGGGATGCGCAGCATCCCCCTTTCATCCGTCTGCCGGCAGAGAGCCCGGATCGGGAGAGGCATCAAAGCGCTAAATCCTGGGGGCCCGGGGGCAAAGCCCCCGAAGCCTGCGTCGGCTTCAAAGCTTCCCTCCCAAACAGGGCGCCCTCTCATAATGAGTGACTCGCCCTGTGACTCGGTCTGTACGCGACAGGTGAGAACTGACTGTCGGCCCAATTCCACCCGTAAGCTTTGCTGTTAAGCTTCTTGGGGCTGATCTCAGAAGGCATTCACGAACTGCTATCAACCATTGCGTCGTGTAATTCAGGGCCGACGCGACGGAGAGGAAACGGCTTCGCTTCATAGATTGACTTGCCTGTTTCAGGTTGATGGTTTGAGGCGGGTAATTGAGAGGACACCTTGGACCTTTCAAACCTTGGATCGAGTCGTTTATCTTCTTGCGCTTGGTTTCCGCGTCAAGGGGATGTGCTTGCCGAAGCTCCTGAGTGTGAGAGGCGCGGGGGCGGCGCATCTCATAATGATCCACCTTGGCGCGAAATGGTCGCGGTGCGTGAGAATGAACAGACGCTTCGTGCTCTCCCCGAGCCGCGGGGAATCTTCGGATTGCGGGGTCGGGGGCTGCGCGCGCCTGATTGGAGTGGCGACGCAGCGCTCGGCTCGAACCCATTGCTACTCTCTTGGAGTGAGAAATCTCCCATATAAGGAGAAATTCGAGATCTGCAGCGGGCAGGACACGGGATTATCGGCGGCGGAGATGCCGTCCTCCAAGACCTTGAGGTTATCGTCGTCTCCGAAGCGTAGGTCGCAGATTGCGTACTGCTTTTTGCCTTCTGCGATCATGCAACAGTCGATCTCAATGGACGCGGTTACCATAAAGAAAGTTGATTTTTTGTCGTACGGTAATGTGACCTGCAAAGTAACGGGGCTTATAGATCCATCGGCTGCCTGGAGCTCGACGTAGTTCGTGTCCAGGACGCCCTGCACATTCTCGATACGTATAAATTCCGCCGATTGCGAGGCGCTGGCGGGTGGCTCATATGGGCCGGTTGCCAGAGTGACCGCTATATTTCCATAGATCGCGGAGCCCGAAAAATTATTGGGCTCGTGCTGACTATAGGTACCTAATGTGCCTTGGATATGATCCGCAGTCAGGGTTATTGACGCCAACAGTTCGTCGCAACTGCTAGACGGGAGTTCAGGGTGATAGAAGGGCACGGCCAGACTGGCGGCGGCAAAGTTAGACTGAAGAAATAGTCCAAATGTGGTTGTAGGGTCATAACCGGCTAGTCGGTCACCCAGATCACCGCTGCTGATCATGGCGGCCAACGAAAACTCCCCTGACGCTGGCCTCACCATCGCGGAGCTAACGTGATATGGAGAATTGCTGACCGCTGCGCCGAGAACGGCCGTTTCCTGGGGCGAAATGCCGTTGTAGGTCCCAGCAACCTGGGATTGAATCAATTCCCAGTACTCCCGTCTGAAGGGTGGAAACCTTCGAGCCGGATGCGGCAAGCGGAAGCTGGAACCCGGCTTGCCATCGGCGCTCACGAGACGCGATGCGAGCGAATATCGCCAGGGCGTAAACTTTGCTGCGTCTTTTGCACTGCGTTCCAGAGCAGCTTTTACGTCCCCACTAGGACGGATACCGGGTCGTGTCTGTTCGAAGAGATTCAGCATTTCATTCGACGACATTGAGTTATCCTTGATTGGGACTGGTGATCAACAGCAGGTCTGTCTTTGTGCCAAGTACCCCGCAGGCGTGCCAGTGCACAGTTCGCCGCAAGCTTCCTTTCGATTCGGAAAAGGATTCGCAGCCGTAAGCTAGTACTCTAGAAGATCGGTTCTCGCATCAATGGCCTTTTAGGATACTTATTGGGGGGTTGCGATGGATGCCTACTTCTCATGGCGGAAAACCCGCAGACGCTCGTGACGAAGGCGTGTCAGACTCGAATCGCCGTCCGAACGATCGCGTGCACCGAAGTTCGCCTCAGTACACGTTGAACCGCAAGATCTGCCCTATGGGAGCGTCCGCCGCGCCCCAGTTCGATACATACAGCGCCCCATCCGGCCCAAACGTCATCCCCGTCGGCACAGACAACCCGGTGATTACGTCCTGGACCACGCCGTCCCGCACTCGTACCACCTTGCCGGCGCCGGGCGTCGGGAATCCCGCCGCATCCGACAGCTCCAGCATATACAGCCGCCCATCCGGCCCGTAGTCCATGCTCAAGATGGTTGTAAACCCATCGACCGATCCAGTCACATGCAGCGTGCCTGGCTCGCAGGCCGCCCTAGTGTCGCAGCCCGGCTTCAGCCACACCAGATCTGACGCGTTCGGTATGACCGGAAACCGGCCCAGCGTGCCTACGAGCAGCCCACCCTCGTTCTCCACCATGGCAGTCGGGTCAAAATTTGCCCCAAAGACCTGCGAGAAGTCCGCAACCATCTCCACATCGCCCTTCTTCGTCACCGACCAGATCTGCGCGTGGTTTGTATCCACCGTATACAGCTTTCCTCGGGCGGCGATCATGCTGTAGAAGACACCGTCCGCCTCAAAGTCATCTCCGACATACGCTGCCGGCGTCGCTTTCACCGCCGCGCTCATGTTCGCAAGTATCGTCCAGTGGCCGGTGCGCTGGTCCACCTTCGCCACCATGTTCGGAAGCTCCGACCCGTGCGAGCACCCTCCGCCCGCTGTCACGGCGTATAGTTCGCCGTCCAGAAAGGCTATGTCCGCTACGCCGTTCACATCCGGCCGCTGGCTCAGCGCCGACGGAAACCCCGTCGCCACTGTCGTCAAGTTCCCGCGCCGGTCTATCTTCACGATGCTCGCCGTATTGCCGTTCGTATACGGCCCGCCTACCGCCACCGGAACCTGAAGCTGCGGACACTGCTCCGCCGTGCTGTTCGTTCCACCCGGCCCTGACAGCGCCACATACAGACCGCCATCCGGCCCAAACTTCATCCCACGCGGTCCAAACAGCCCCTGGGCCACCGCCGTCGATCCCGCAGGAACCGGTGGCAGCTGCGCTTCTACATTGCCAATACACACTACGCAGACTCCCAGCACCGCGCAGCTCATCGCAATCCATCTATTCCATGTCATGACACTTCCCTCCGAGGGAACAATGCCGCCGCCGCTCTCTTCGTGTCCTGATGGAACTCGACATGGAACCATGATTTTTCTCAAATTTGCGTACTCCGTCCATAATGGAGCCCAGAGAAACTCCCCGAACCGGGCAGCGCAAGGAGCTCCACAGTGATCTTCCGCTTCGATCGCTTCCAGGCCGACGACACCGCTTTCCGCCTCATTGCGGACGGCGCGCCCCGTCTCCCTCGAGCCCAAGGCGCTCCGCCTGCTCCTCTACCTCATCCAGAATCGCGGCCGCCTCGTCCGCAAGCAGGAGCTGCTCGACGCCGTCTGGGCCGATGCCGCCGTCACCGAAAGCGCCCTCACCCGCTCCGTCGGCCTGCTGCGCAAGACGCTCGGACGACGACTCCCGTGAGCCCCGCTTCATCGAAACCGTCCCCACCGCCGGCTACCGCTTCATCGCCCAGGTCGAGACTCCGCCACCGCTGCAACCCACCGCCTACTCCCATCCGCTCCCGCCACCTGCCCAAGGTCCGGCAGCTACAAGCCTCTGCGCCAAACCCCGCTCGCGCTTCCGCCTCGCCGCCATCGTCGTCGCCGGGTTGGCGCTCCTCTCGCCACCGCCTGGCTCCTTGCCACTCGTCACCACGCGCGCACGCCATCCGCTCCCTCGCCGTCCTTCCCCTCGACAACCTCTCCGGCGACCCCTCCCAGGAGTACTTCGCCGACGGCATGACCGACGAGCTCATCACCGAGCTCGCCCGTATCCCCAACCTTCGTGTCGTCTCCCGCACCTCCGTCATGGCCGACAAGGGCTCCCGCCGCTCACTCCCCGACATCGCCCGCCAGCTCGACGTCGACGCCATCGTCGAAGGCTCCATCGTCCGCTCCGGCGACCGCATCCGCATCACCGCCCAGCTCATCGACGCTCGCACCGACCGCCACCTCTGGGCCCAGTCCTTCGAAGGCCCCGCCTCCGACGTCCTCTCCCTCCAGGACAGCGTCGCCCAGCAGATCGCCACCCAGGCCCGCCTCGTCCTCGCCCCTCCCTCGCCGCGCCCGCCCGTCAACCCCGCCGCGCACGACGCCTATCTCCGCGGCCGCTACTTCTTCAATAAGCAGGACTTCTCTCACAGCCTCGAGTCCTTCCAGCAGGCCATCGCCCTCGACCCCAGCTACGCCTCCGCCTACGCCGGCTACGCCTCCGCGCTCGAAGCCGGCACCACCTTCGGCATCGGCACGCCCGAACAGCTCATGCCCAAAGCGCTCGCCGCGGCCCAGCGCGCCATCCAGCTCGACCCCCAGAACGGCGAAGCTTACACCGAGCTCGGTAGCGTTCAAACCATCTACGAGTGGGACTGGACTGCAGCCGAGCAGAACCTCACCCGCGGCATCTCCCTCAATCCCAACGACTCGATTGCCGAGTTCAAGTACGCCGTTTACCTCGACGCCGTAGGCCGTCCGCAGGATGCCGTCACTCACATGCGCCGCGCACTTCAGCTCGATCCGCTATCCTTCCTAGTCAACCGCCGGCTGGGCGCTACTCTCTACCTTGCCCGCCAGTACGATGCCGCACTCGCTCAACTACAGCGCGCCGCCGAGATGGAACACCAGCCCGGCTCCATCGACAACTACATGAGTCTCATCTACGAGCAGAAGGGCGAGCACGACGAAGCCGTGCAGCACGATCTGATAGCGCTGCGCGAGGACCAGCCACAGCTCGACACCGACGCTCTTCTTGGCGTGTATCGGCAGCACGGATGGCAGTCCTATTGGCGCGCCCGCACCCGCGCTCTCCTCACCACCACAGCCTACCCCTGCACCGCTTACGAAATCGGCATCGATGATCTTCGCGTCAACGAACTCGACCATGCCTTCGACTCGTTCCAACACGCGCTCGACAGCCACTGCTTCTACATGGCATTCATCCGCGTGGACCCGCTGCTCGACTCCGTCCGCCACGACTCCCGCTACGCCGCTCTCCTGAAACGCATGCATCAGTAGACGAATCGCGCCTTGGAGATTGCCGTCGGTAAACGGGCCTGAGTCCCGCAATCTGCCGCGGGTAGTCGATGCGTGCATTATCGCCAATGCACTCATCGAGGGTCGATTAGTAATGATATGTCTTAGTGCTGTATCTGGAGCGCCCGCGACGCGACTGTGCGCAGTTGCATAGTCTTGCGGGGCGCTTCGGATACAGCGACTTGAAGGCAGCCGCCCTCCGCGGAAGCCTATGTACTTTGAATCGACCTGTGCGGGTGCAAAGGGTTCCTGCACCGGCTGAGTCGGGCAGGATTTGCTGCTTTGATGGTGGGATGATGCGGTGAAACACCGAAATGGGGAGTCAGTTCAGGGCTGAAGAGACAGCCGGGCAAGCAGTTCGGGATGGTCGAGACAAGGAGTCCGCGTGCGCGCCGAAACACGGGCAGAGGCCGAGGATGTAGATAGAGCTTCATGCTGCGCACCGGTCTGGTTGAGGTGGAGAGCGAAGCAGGAGTTGCGCGGCCGAGAGCCGTTCGACAACGCGCATGGATCCGCCGCAAACAGGACAGTTCCAGAGCGAGTGGTTCTGATCGGTGAATGGTGATGCCACCGAAGCAGGCATCTTCTCTATGCCGCTGAGCAGTTGGAAGCATAGCGGCAAGAGTGCAGCGCGGTTGCGGTTGGCGAGGAAGCCGAAGTTGCGAATGCGCACGAAGCCCGGGGGCAGCAGGTGGAGCAGGAAGCGGCGCAGGAACTCGTTGACCGCCAGAGTCATGAGCCGTTTCTTGTTGCCGTGGGCGGAATCGCGCCAGCGGAAGGTGACGTTGCCATCGGAGAGAGCGACCAGCCTGGAGTTCGAGATAGCGACGCGATGGGTGTAGGCGCCGAGATAACGCAGCACATGTTCCGGTCCGCCGAAGGGCGGCTTGGAGTAGACGACCCAGTCGTGGCGGAACAGCACCCTCAGCCATCGAGCGAACGCACGCTGTTCGGCCAGTGGCAGAAGGCTGCCGTGGAACTGGAGCTCACCTCGATGGAATGCGCTGCGAAGTCCAGCGACGAACTTGCCGCGGAAGATGCGACTGAGCACGCCGATGGGCAGGAAGAAGGAGTGCCGGGCCGAGATCCAGCTTGAGCGATCCGGAGCAAGACCGCCGGCGGCGACGACGCAGTGGACATGCGGATGAAACTGCAGGCGCTGATTCCAGCTATGGAGCACGCTGAAGAAACCGATCTCGGCGCCAAGATGCCGTGGATCGGGAGCGACTTCAAGCAGGGTCTCAGCGCTGGCATGAAACAGCAGGTTGTAGATGATCCGCTTGTTCTGCAACGCGAGCGGGGCCAGATCCCGCGGCAGAGTGAACACGGCATGGACATAGCGAGTGGGCAGCAGTTCCCGTTCACGCGCCTGGAGCCAGCGTCGGCGCGCGTTGCCCTGGCATCTTGGGCAATGCCCGTTGCGGCACGAGTTGTAGGAGATCCTGGTCGTATGCCCACCCAATCCGCAAGTGTGGAGCGGTCCAGGTCGATACCGTCGCGAGCGAATATCTCCGACTGACGATACAAGGGGCAATGGTCCGCGTACTTGGAAACGAGCACATGCGCCAACAGCGATGGCCCGGCAAGTCCGCGTTCAATCGGTCGCGAGGGCGCTGGCGCCTGAACGATCACATCACACTTCGCGCACGCCATCTTCGGCCGAACATGCCGAATCACCTTATAGCTGGGAGGAATGCGTTCCAGAATCTCAGAGACATCTTCGCCCAGCTTGCGCAACTCGCCGCCGCAATCGGGGCATGCCTCCTCAGAGGGCAGGTGGGTGTGCACTTCGCGGGGAAGATTCGCAGGCAATGGACGCCGAGTTGGCTTCTTCCGGGGAGGCGAGTCCGTGTTGGTTGTCGCAGAAACGCGTTCAGCCTTACCGGTCTCGAGTTCTTCGAGCTTCAACTCCAGTTGTTCGATCTCGCGGGTGACCTTCTCACTCTTCGTGCCGAAAATCATCCGCCGCAGCTTGGCGATGATCAGCTTGAGATGTTCTATCTCGTTATCGCGGCTGATCACCTTTTCGTGATGGGCAGCAATGGCCTCATCCTTAGCGAGCATCTGCTTCTGTTGCGCAATAACCAGCGCTTCGAGAAGACCTCGATCGAGTGTGCTCAGATCGCTGGGGACGATGGGGGAATCGGCCATCGCAGAGAGTATGCCATAGGTTCTTCGGAGTAATAGATCAAAAACGAGTGAGCTATCCTGCCGACTGTGGTTCCCATGTTCTCTGCGGCTGGCGTTCGCGGTAGGGACGGCCATTGCTGGCCGCCCCCCGCACAGATCCGTACGAGCGGAATTCCCGCATACGGCTCCTACCTTGGGTGTTTGACGAGAAAGCGTTGGTCTGGCCATGGGTGCAGAACGCGTGGCATCGGCAAATACCTTTCGGCGATCACGTTCATGCGCCTCCATTTCAAGCGGCGCTGGCTACGCCGTTGCAGATTGAGAAACCAGCGCACTTTGACCTGATGGCGTAGAGCACGAACGGTGGGTAGGTTGGTCGGCACCGCGAAGTAACCCTGGACAAAACGTCGAACAGAATATCGTGAACATGGATTACTGGGGAAAGGCCGGATGCCGGGTGCGATTGCGTCATTGGAAACAGCCATCAGTTCGGAATCAAATTCATGAGATCCGAATGTATGCCCTGCCACGACTGGGCAAGATTTAGGGTTCGGACTGCAATTGGAAAAGAATGTAGGGAAAAGTTAGCATTTAGATCGACATCAACGGTTGGATATAGCAGAATACCTTCGGGCTGTCCCTTCTTCAAGTCACTGTTCACCAGATAAGAGAACAATTGATACAGGCGCTCGGCGCGAAGCTTTCCAGCATCAAACCTTCCCCCTAAAGTGTCGCTATAAAATTTCGTATCTAAAATGACATGCCGCCCTCCCACGTAGATTGATACATCGGTCTCCATGACTGGCAGAAGATCAAGGCTCGCCCTGGAGTCACTGGTTGCTCGCCAGCGAAGCCTTTCTCTCCCAACTGTGAGGTCGAGCCTCTCAATTCTTAGGAAGTTGTAGACGAAGGACTGAAATGTGCGCGCCATGCGCTTTTCGTCTTCCAAGATCTCCCGAAAACGAAATACACCACTCTTTTCATCGATAAGCCACGATCCATGAATCAGTTGGCAAACATTAAGGAGAAACCGATAAAACTTGCTGTTGCCGCCGAGCTGAACCCTATGAAAGCTATTGTCCGTTATCCGTGTGTCATCATCTATGCCTTGGAGCTCCCGAGCCAGCCTTAATACAGCCGTGCGATTCCCCGTGTCGATCGAAGGATGACGTCCAAGAAGCTTGAGTGTGCGTTTGATGATCTGATTCGGGAGGGAATTTACCGTGAGTTCATCGAATCGACAAGCCGCACGACCATGTTTCCGAAGCATCCGTCGTTCGGTTTGCATGAGGTCTACCCTGCCTCTGATTCCGCGCATCTCTTCCTCATGCGTGGTGTACGTCCGTTCGAGCCCGCGTTTTGCTAGCCGCTCGACGCCTTGTGTCAAAACGACTGCGAACAAGTCCACAAGATCTGTGGACGGCAACTTCGAGACATCGACCATACGGCCTTGTTCATATTGATCCCACCCGTAGCACAGCAAGTAATAAATATTCTCAATTGGTATGCGAGATCTGGACATGAGCTTCTCAGTCTGCTAAGAGCTGCGTTCTCCAACTGTCCGCCGTGTCAGGTTGGCTTCCCCGGCCAGCACCTTCAAGCGCACGTCGCCGTTCTGACGCTCCCATACACGGGCATCATCGCCAGGATTGCGATAAGGCAAACTCGTCTGACAAAAAACCGTGTGCTGATAAAGCAACGTTTGAGCGTCCGGCTGCTCGATGCTGAACGCGGCGGCGTCAAGCAATCGCTGCTGTATCGGCGTCGGCCCTAACGCCCGGCGCTTGATTTGCTTCATCAGCTTCGGCGTGACAATTTCACCAATGGGCAATAGGCCCTGGTCTTCGCGCTTCGCCATTCTTAGACCTTCTTGGCGGTCTTCATGTAAGCATGAAAACATGCGAGCATAAAATCACTCACCGTTGGAAAATCTTCCTGGATGGCTGCAAGTTTCGCGGCCTTTACATCCTCGGGGGGCCAGCGCACCTGCAACGGCTCTCGCTTCGCCTCCGGCTTGGCGGCTTCCCTTCCCTGTTTTGCCGGTACAGACTGCGGCGCAATCTGTGCAGCCCTGGGTACAGGCGGCGCGGTCAACGTATCTGCGGACAACTCAAGGGCTTTAGCCATGCACTCTTACCTCCCTGTTGGCTGCATGTTTCCATGCAAGCATGATTTTATGTTTTTCCATAAGGCCGCAATCTCTTTGGCTGCTGCTCCTTTTGGTTCCGCCTCAGTGATGGTCTGCCCTTTGGGATACGGCGACTTGTAGGCGGTGCGGTCGTTGACGAATGTTTCCGCTACCTCTCCATGTTTCGACAGCACGGCGGCTGCCTGGGCGGTTATAAGAGTGTTGGCCTTTATGCGGGTCAACACGAACACAAAGGGCACGCCAACCTCTTTCAGTGCCTGAACCGTCACCGGCGCGGCGGTTAGATCGTCCTCGCTGGCCTGGACGGGGAAAATCACGAAGTCGGCCAGCCGGAACAACTCCCTGGCTATCTCTACACGGCCCGACGCAGTATCTATGAGGCAATAGGTAGCCCCGTGCTGGCGCAGGTGATCTAAACCCTTCTGAAGCCCCTCAAAAGACACGTCGGCGCGGGCCGGAATCTCGGACTCGCGTTTCGTATGCCATGCGGTAAGGCTTCCCTGCGGGTCCGTGTCGATCAAAAACACCGGACCATCCCCAGCGCGTTCCGCCTCAACAGAGAGGTGCTTGGCGAGCATGGTTTTGGCACTGCCGCCCTTCTGTGAGTTGATTACGATTACCTGCATGCTTTCATGCTCCTATGCTTTCATGCTTACACGAATACTGAATTACAGGGCAACATGCAGGCATGATTTCATGAAATGGGACCAAGCAGGGTAACCGTTAGCCGTGTGCGATGGCTTTGCGCACGGTGGCCGCATACCACCTGGAGCCGCGCGGGGTGCGGAGTCCCAAACCATTTAGGTGATCGGCTATGCCTCTTAACGTGTGGCCGTGGCTCCGGCGCTCGTGCATGATCTCGATGAGCTGGGGCGCAGGCGGGATCGGGTCTTTGGCGCGCCGCGCGTGGGCGATTGACTCCTGCCAACGCGGATTACCTAGCTGGACGCCCCGGCCCTTAAGGACCGCCAGTCCCGCCTTTGTACGCTGGGAAATCATCTCGCGCTCGTGCTCGGCGAAGGCCGCCATGATGTGAATGGTCAGCCGATTGGCCTGCGGCATGTCCACGGCCACGAAATCGACGCCGCTCTCCATCAGTCCGGAGATGAAATGCACGTTGCGCGCGAGGCGATCCAGTTTGGCAATTACCAATGTTGCCTTCTGCCTCCGGCACATCTCAATGGCCCGCAACAGTGCCGGGCGGTTGGTGTGCCGCTTGCCAGATTCCACCTCGGTGAACTCAGCGAGCAGGGAAGCGTAGACAAGGAAGCGGCTCACGGCTTCACGCTGCGCCTGCAGCCAAGTCTGCTCTCTCCCTGACGGTCGGTGGAGACGCGGTAATAAGCAACGAACGAGCCTTCAACTGGCTTTGTCATGCCGTCGCTCCTGGCGGTCCCCAACGCTTAAAACAAAGTTGAGGCGGATGGGGAGCAAACGGCGCAAGCTCCACAGAGCCAGAATCAGGATGACGCACAGGGCGAAGTAGGGATGTCCGGCGCTTACGAGGAAGCGGATGAGGTTGGAGAAGTCCGGCATGGCGAGGTTGTGCAGCAGGTCCGTGATTTCGGTCAAATCCCGAGGAAACTGCAGCTCCTACACAGAGCCAGGAAGTTGGTGAGCATGGATGCACCTTCGATCCGGCCCGATAGGGTTCCTTTCGAAGTTGGCTAGTATAGGAATTCCGTTCCCACATGCCGGTTTTTCACTCCACACCCTGATTGTACCTTTCTGAAATGCTCGTTTCAGTGATTACAAATTCCTTTTCTATGGTACTAAGTGCTATATTTTAGGCGTGGGGCAGATTTCTTTCAGGTCGCTGTCGGTTTACAAAAGCAAACCTTTCACCCGCTTCGCTAAAAAAGCACGCATCACCGATGCCGATCTTTGGAAAGCGGCTCAGCTGGCAAACGAAGGCGGGATCGATGCTGACCTCGGCGGAGGAGTCATCAAGCAGCGCATAGCCCGCGCCGGGGAAGGGAAGTCCGGCGGGTCACGATCGATCATTCTCTTCAGAAAGAACGATCGTGCCGTTTATGTTTACGGTTTTGAGAAAAAGGACCTCGCCAACATCAGGCCAAACGAGCTGGAGGCCTTTCGAGAACTGGCGCAAGTAATCCTTGGATACACGCCTGCCGAGATCGCAAGACGGGTCGAAGACGGAGCACTCTTCAACGTGGAAAAGCCGGAGGAGGAAAATAATGCCTAAGAAGTATCGCAGCAATGTCATGGCCGCCATTCACGAGACGGCGGCCGATCTGCACCGAGTCGGCGGGATGGACAAGAAGACCATGCGCAAGTTCGACGCGCTTTGCCTGACGCCTATTCAGGAGATGACGCCCCAAAAAATCCGCGCGCTGCGCGCTCGTGAGAAAGCCAGCCAAACCGTCTTCGCCGCCTACCTGAATGTGACGCCGAGCCTGGTCAGCAAATGGGAGCGCGGAGAAAAACATCCCCAGGGGGCCTCGCTTAAACTGCTTTCTCTTGTAGCCAAAAAGGGCCTAGAGGTAGTGGCTTAATTGAGTGCATCTCTCAGCCCAGCCGCGCACGGTAAAGGACATTATCATGCGTGAAATCGAGGTACGATGTCGCTCATCGGAGATGAAGAATCAGCGCCCGTTAAGTTTACATTCGATCCACCGACTCGACCGACACCAACTCGTCTCAAGCTCAGGAATACTGAGGAATCCGTGCCCATCCCTGCACGTGAGTTGGGTCCCATTGGAGTCCAGGAAGTTCCACGAGGGGCGTCCCACGCGGCCTGGAGCAGTGAGCAACCTCAGGCAATGTTTGCAACGATCCTGTTGATCCTGAAAACTCCGTCGAAGAGCAAGCAGCGACAACAGCACAAAGATCTGGGGCTGAACGACGTACGCAATGAGAGGGTGCATTTGTTTGAAAGGCTCATTCACATCAAGACTACAGGCGAATGCAATCGCAAGGACAAGAAATAGCTTTGTGATCTGAAAGGTCCGATCCTGGACTGGATGTCCCACGAGGATTCATACCGAAGCGAACGGCCGAAGATAGAGAACCCAACCATTGTCACGAGTGGAGCCTCGATGAGAAAGCGGAGCCAGCTATGAGCAATCAGGAGCAGGAGCGCCTCGACGCTGCCTGCCTGGATCATCAATGGCAGGAAACTCCCCAAGAGAATAGCACTGAGAGCGAAGAGGCAGAGGCTTGCGGTGCCACGCAAGGCGCAGTGCCACGCATCTGCCCGGACCCAGGCCGAGTCACTGAGTAACCCAGGGTACAGGGGGGGGGAAAGCTGATACCGACCGGTTCACTTGCGAACGGTAATGCCAAAGTTCAGCATTCCAGAAGCGCCGCCATTCTTTCCGGTTAGCTGTCGGCACCAGGAAGAAGTCGAGATCGGGCTTGCCCACATGGACGGTGGCATTCGGAAACGTAATCTGCCCATCCTTTATCAGGCCACCCATGTGGTCGTCATGGAGATGGGTCAGCAGTATGTCCGTTACTTGATCGGGCGTGACGCCAACTGCCCGAACGCGCAGTCGCCGCCTTAAGTGAGCATGGCATCATGATCGACGATGAATCTCTGGCTCACCTGTCACCATCGGCTGGGAACACATCAATCTGACCGGCGACTATACCTGGCAGGCCACAGGCCGCCTCCGTAAGGGCTCTTTTAGGCCTCTACGGTCCTTCGCAGCCTCAAACGAATGATCCAAATTCCTTAGCGTACGATTTTTGACGTTTGGTGTAGTGACCCCTCATAACTCACAATTCCTTGAGTGCCTCTACTGGGGAAATTCTGGTCGCTAACTTTGCTGGGAGGAGAGACATCACCATCGATGTTGCGATACAAAATAATGCAATAAATATGGCGCTCCAGACTGACCACGAGGCCTTACCTAGCCATTCATTCGTTGATGACGCTGCGAGCATGGGCCATGCAAACGCCGACACTAGACCTCCAACAAAAGCATACGTCGTAGCTTGCCTCATGACGATTGCCCGGATTCTCCACGGCGATGCGCCGAAGCATACACGTACGGCAAGCTCGCGTCTCTTCGTATTGACATAAAATATCAAGGAGGCATACAGACCAGCGTAAGCGACAAGCGCAATTGCAATTGCCCCTCCGACTGCAAAATACCCTCGCTCCTTCTCCCCCCCCAGCACGTCCTCAACTCGCTCGCCGATGCTGAATCCCTGTTGAGCCTTGAGAGTGGGCATTTCCGAAGACAATTGGTCATTCACTCTGGCTTGTAATGCGCGGAAAGATGTTGATCCATTGGCGACGATTGAATATGGCATTCCGAGGATGAACACTGATCCACGCAAAGGAAGAAATACCATAGGCTCCGGAGTTTCATTCAACCCCGAGAAACGCATATCTTCCACGATCCCAACAATTGTGCAAGTAAACTCTATTCCGGTTGCTGGAGAAGTGAGTCGAACAGTTCGATGAAGAGCATTTCCGTCTGGCCAGAGTTCACTCGCAAGCATCTGATTCACAACAACCTCAGTCGCCCGCCCTGTAAATAAAGCAGCGGAAAATCCTTTGCCGCTGAGAATCTTCGTTCCCAATGTCTTGAAATAGTTTTCTGTGACCCCGTTGTAATTTACCGAATACACAGTGGCCGATGATCCATCCATCTTCTCAAGGCTCAAGGCCCGCGTTGATTTATCAAATGGCGCAGAAGTCGCGACGCTCACACTCTTCACGTTTGGCAACGCGGCAACCTGCTCCATCAGAGAGGCGAACGTCACAGCCAAAGGAAACATTCCGTCGTCCTGAATGTTTAAGTTGATAGATCCAGATGAAGGCATTATCTGAACCACGGACAGGTGGTTTGGCTCATAACCAAGTGGCTCCGTCATGAGACGCAACACTGCAGACGTGATCATGAATGCCAGCGTGCACGAAACGATGCAGAACGCGATTTGACCAGTCACGATCGCTCCAAACACCCACGACATACGTTTCGTCCCGGTGCTTGTGTAACCCAAGCGAGGAGCGCCACTATCCTTAAGCAGGCGAAGCGCAGGAAGAAGGGAGATTATCAGAGTCAGAAGCCCCGCTAAATAGATCTGACTTTCTAGGCACGCCACGGCCGCATGGAGAGAACCGCCAATGAGTTGCTTATAAAAAACAGACGTACTAGCAAGCCCTTTCAATCCAAAGAAAAGGACCAGACCTGAACCCACAAAGCTAGCACCAACCAGAACAGCAGGTCCTGTGAGGAGCTCGCTGATTAATCGACCACTCGAAGCCCCGAGAACTTGCTTGAGTCGCACTTGCGCCACTAGAAGCGGGGCCTTCGCAACGAGCAGACCGCAGTAATTTAGGCTGGTCGCAACTGTAAATGCTATAGCCAACAAGAGGCAAAGCCTGGACCACTTTCGAAGCTTTAGATCCCGGACAGGGTCTGTTGTCAGACCTTCTGAAACATGGAGCCGCGGCTCGCCTGCACTCGACGGCGGGAGCATTTTCACAGTTAATTCGAACAGCTCTGAGGTCGTGAAATATCCCGACGCGGTGAGGGCATAAAATCCGGGCACCGATTTCCATAGTTCTCCCTCTGCGCCGATACTTTGATTGTGAAGCTTGAACAATAAGGGAACGACGCAGTTCGCTGGCGCCCACGCATCCACATCAGTACCAAAAATACCCGTGAAGTGCGAAGGGGCAACGCCAATCACCGTGTAGTAAAGTCCATCCAATTTCACCGCATGGCCCAATGCTAAGTATGGCGACCGGAATAGGGTAATGGCCAGAGGTAGACTCAAGATGATTGAGCGCCTTCCAGCCACCTGTTCATCCTGAAAGCTAAAGCTATGGCCAGCGCTCAGCGGTTTTGTGAACGCGGAGAAAAATCCGGCTGAAACGGCGGCAACTCTAAGCGGGCGTTCGATATCACCTATTTCCAGCTGAGCCGTAGCCGGACTGGAATATGCTGCCATGAGAGCGCCTGTGCTCGATTTTTCGCGAAGCCGCTCCAATCTGTCCCACGCAATTGGCCTCGAGCTTCCACCGCTGGTCTCCTCCGAGATGGTAGCGAAATTCATGCTCCTAAGCCCTGGCGATTGTAGCGATTTCAGCGAGATCAGAACATCCACCGCAATGGAAGAAATTCCCATCCCTAAGGCGAGAATCACAATTGCGGCCGAATTCAGGACCGGACTTCGCTTAAAAAATCGGCGCGCTTCTTGCAGAACCAATGAGTTCTCCTTAAACGGCAATACTATCGACGATGTGCTTTACTCTGTTTGGCTTGCAGAGACGTGAACGATCAAAATGTTGACGGAGCGCTGTATCAGGCGAGCTTGCAAGGTGCTGAGCGCAGAATCCTGAAACTCGCATCCCTCACATCCTCCTAGCGATACCGACAAAACAGTCGGTAGATGACGACTCAAGATTCCATCTTTCTTTGCATTAAACCCGGGTATATCGGCGACAACCCGAGAGAGGTTGGCAGAGTCAGAGATTGACGTTGAGGGCCACGATCCTGTTGCCAATTGTTGGAGCACCTGGGCATTGTGGTATGAGTCATGGCTTTGATATGAAAGAATCCCCATGCTGTTGTAGATCTCCAGCGTTGGAAAATAAAATCTCCCGATGGAATTTTTGATTTCAGGCATTCGGGCCCGCGTATAAGAATCCATCGTCAGAGTTGTAGAGATGATTTCTGCTGACGTGCCGATCTGCGGTCTATGATCGTTACAGCTAGTCCCTAAGGCTACTGCGGCCACAAACGGCACAAACCAACAAGCTTTTTTTGAGCAGTTCATTTGCGCTTCCCTAGGTGGCTATTTTGGCATCCTTACTTCCAGAACTCGTACCGACGACTGTGCGGCCCGTTTTCTCAGGTCGTTAATGGCGTCATCCTGCGGTTTTGCTACATCCCATCCGACGTAGGTATAAGCGACGACTGTATATTTACTGCCATCAAGAAGTCTGGGTTCGTCGCGCATAAATTCGGGAAACATCTCGACGATTGTTTTTAGTGGAGGACGCTGTTCGCTGGGCT
>CAWGCH010000009.1:0-486301 GCA_963821115.1 uncultured Acidobacteriaceae bacterium | reverse complement strand
GTCTCTTGTGGCCGCACGACGCGCGAGCTGCTACCCGGGCCGGAGAACGCCTCCTTCAACGACAGCCGCGGCGTTTTCATCCAATACATCGGGCGGGTTCAAAATACGAAATACCAGGGCGCGATTGCGATTGCGCGATTACGGCATTCACCCTGGCGGTCTCTGCGCGATCATTTCTCGCCTTCTTCACGATAGCCATCGTGAATGAATTTTCTGTAAACGGACGACACGCCAAGGTGCCGCATCCCCGCGAAATATAGAGGGGTAAAGAGGGGGTGAGTGCACGGTGTATCGGAGAAATCTACCCCTTATACCCTTTCGGGAGCACCTCGTAGCGTTCATGATTGCTCTACCTGTATCGATGATGTGACCCCTCGGCCGCATGGAGAGCCGTTCCCGCAGCGAGGCCAAGATCACTTCAAGTCCACACAGAGAAAGCAATCTGGAGAGAATTGTGAAACGCTTGTTTCTATCGGCAGCAATCCTATGCCTTCTGTTCGTGAATTCCGCATCTCTCTTTGCACAATTTGAGACCGCTTCGGTCCTCGGATACGTGCGCGATTCCTCCGGCGCCGTGTTGGCCAACGCAACCGTTTCGCTGGTAAACCAGGAGACCAAGCAGTCAGTCGCGGTAAAGACCAACAGCGCTGGCGCCTACGAATTTCCGGATGTCAAAGTCGGCGAATATCAGATCACGGCCAGCGCAGACGGCTTCGACAAGAGCACCACACAGCCTTTCGCCGTGACCGTGAACGCCAGGCAGCGTGTGGACGTGGCCCTGAAGGTTGGCTCGAACCAGGAGACGGTTACGGTCAATTCCGGTGCCGAGCTTCTGGAGACAGACTCGAGCGAACGCGGCCAGGTGATTGGGACGCGTGAGGTCGAAAATCTGCCGCTCAACGGCCGCGCCTATGCCGATCTCGCAGCCCTCGTCCCCGGCGTCCGCCGCAACGTCCTCGAGAACACCACCGACTCCAGCCGTGACGCCAGCTTCAACGTCAACGGCCAGCGCAGCGAGTTCAACAACTTCCTCCTCGACGGCCTCGACAACAACGCATACGGAACGTCCAACCAGGGCTTCTCCAACCAGGCCATTCCGCCGTCGCCTGACGCGATCAACGAGTTCCGTGTCGAAACCGACAACTATAGCGCCGAGTATGGCCGTTCCGCCGGAGCTGTGATCAACGTCAGCATCCGCAGCGGCACGAATCAGTTCCACGGCCAGGCCTACGACTACATCCGCAACACCGTCTTCAATGCGATCGGGCCTTTCACGCCACCCACTGATCCGCTCACAGGCAAGCCGCAAAAGCCGATTCTCATCCGCAACCAGTTCGGCGGAACCTTCGGCGGACCCATCTGGAAAGACCACACGTTCTTCTTCGCAGACTATGAAGGCACCCGCCAGCTGGTCCGCGCCATCATGCAGGCCACCGTGCCTACTGCCAACCAGAACGGCACCAGCACTCTGGCCCTGGCGAACGGCGGTTATACCTTTCTCACCGCCAAGAGCGGAACGGAAACCTCGACTCCAGTACCCCTGCTCAACCCGCTCACCGGGCAGACCTATTCGAACGGCGTGATCCCCTTCAGCGATCCGTCGGTCTCATCTTTTGCAAAGGGCGTTCTCGCAGCCCTGCCTGCGGCAAACGTACCCGGCGATCCGTTCTCCAATAACTACGCCTCGCTGCCGCCAGATACCATCAATGACGACAAGGGCGACATCCGCGTCGACCAGACCTTCAATCAGAAGACGACGGCTTTCGTCCGCTACAGCGAACATCAGGGGAAGATCGCATCACCGCCGAACATTCAGGGCCCGGCGGGCGGTAACAGCAACGGCAACGTGAATATCTTCAACCAGCAGATCGCCGGCGGCGTTACCCACACTTCAATCAGAACTCAATCCTCGACGCCCGCTTCGCCTTCACGCGCACCGATGGAGGCAAATTTCCCTACGGCCAGACCTTGACCAGTCTGATGACCGGCATTCCCGGCCTGCCGACCGATGCCACATGTGGTTCGCAGCCTCAACGTTCAGAGCGTGAACAACTTCTCGCAATTCGGCAACCAGGGCAGCAATCCGCAGTTTCAGAACCCCTATATCTTCAACCCCAAGGTCAACTACACGTGGATCGTCGGCCGCAGCACCTACAAGATCGGCTACGAGTACCAGGCGATCTTTACCACCATCGATGACTTCAATCCGGTCTATGGTCAGGACACCTACAACGGCGGCTTCAGCTATACCGGAGCATCCGCCAGCACGCTGAGCGCGTCCGATACCGGCACCAAGGAAGCCGTCGCTCTCGCCGACTTCCTCTTCGGCGCTCGCGACACCTATCAGCTGAATAACTTCGTCAACGTTCACCTCAACCAGCGGATGAATTACTTCTACTTCCAGGACGACATCCGCGTCAACTCGCGGCTCACCGTCAACGCCGGCCTGCGGTATGAGCTGGTAACGCCGCAGTGGGAGTCGAACAATCTGCTCGCCAACTACGATCCGGACGACGCAGTCACTCATCCAGGCGACATCCGGCTCGATCTACAACCGCGCTCTGGTGAACATGCCCAAGCTCGACTTCGCGCCTCGCCTCGGCTTCGCCTTCTCGGTCGATCCGAAGACGGTGATCCGTGCCGGATATGGCCTTGAGCTATGCCCAGTTCAATCGCGAGGGCGGTGAGAACCTGCTCGTCTACAACCTGCCTGCAATCGTCAACACCAACATCGTGCAGGCGCCCGCAGTTTGCGACGCCTGGCGTCCTTGGCACAGCAGGCAGGCTCTGCCTGCCTGCACCGCCGCCAGGCCGCAGCGCCGTACAACCCGGCAGACCCAGACTCCTGCTTCCGCACCACCAGCCAGGGCTATCCCGACGGCTTCACCAGCCCTGCCAACGTAACCGCAGCCAGCAACCTCACCACACAGGCTCGCTACATTCCCAAGAACCTGCCCACCGGATATGTGCAGGCTATCATCTTACCGTTCAGCGTCAGACTCGGCCCGTCGACCACCTTCGAGGTCTCCTACGTCGGTCGAGCATGGCGTCAAGATCCAGGTGCTGGCCGACCTCAACCAATCCATCGCCAACCCGGTCACGGCCACCTGCAATCCGCGACGGTCAACACCAGGCTGCCTCACCCTGGCGCACGCCGTCCTATCCAGACCTTCACCACCATCGAAGAGACACTCCCGGACGGCTTCCTTAGCTACAACGGCCTGCAGACCAAGCTCGAGCACCGCACCGGCCACGGCCTCTATCTGCTGAACTCCTTCACCTGGTCGCGCGCGCATCGACAACGCCGCAGGCCACCTCGATACGCCCGATGGCGACAACTCGCGCATCAACCTCGCCAACCTCCGCGGCGAACGCGGGCCCTCCGGCATACAACCAGCCGCTGAACGACATTCTCTCCGCTCGTCTATGATCTGCCCTACGGCAAGGGCCGCATGTTCGGCAACGACGCGCCCCTCTGGATGCAGGAAGCTGCTCGGCGGATGGCAGCTCACGGCGATCAACAGCGCCAGCAGCGGCCTGCCGGTCAACATCACCTACTCGCCCAACAGCTTCCAGCAGTCAGCACCATGCTCGTGCAGCGCCCGAATCAGGCGTCCGGGCAATCCCGTGCTGCCCAAAAAGCAGCGCATCAAGATCAACGGCAATCAGGACATCGTAGTGCTGCAGAATCCGGTCTTCATGAACGTGACCAATCCGATCTTCAGCCTTCCGATGTCAACCATCCCTACGGCAACGCAGGCCGCAACTCGGTTCGCTTCGATCCCTTCTATCAGCTCGATCTCGGCCTGCATAAGAGCTTTCCCGCTCTATCCTGAGGGAGCGACTCGTTCGACTTCCGCGTCGAAGCCTTCAACGTCCTCAACCAGACCAACTACGCCTTCCCGCAGAGTACCTTCAGCCCTACCTCGAGCAGCTTCGGTGTCGTCGCTGCTGGCTCTACCTTCCCGGCGCGTATCCTGCAGTTCGCCGGTAAGATCATCTTCTAAGCATCAACTCGACGGAGGTTGTTGCTCATGGATCGCAGACAATTCACCACGCTCGGCGCTGCATCGCTCGGAAGCCTGCTCACCCAGAAACTCTGGGCGGAGCAGGTCCGGGCGACGGCCTCTCCCGACAAGTTCTACTTTGCGCTGGTCGCCGACACTCACATCATCGACAACTTCTACGTCAAGGGCAGCGAGAACGGCGTCGAGGACAACGAAAGCATTCTCGTCACCACTCCTCGCTTCACCTCCGCGCGCGACCTCATCAACTCGCTCAATCCCGCCATCGAGCAGGTCTTCCTCATCGGCGACTACTTCCACAACTATCCCTCCACCGACTACGACTTCTACTTCAAGAACACCACGCGCCTGGACAATGCCAAGGCCATCACCGACGGCTTCAAGATGCCGGTGCATCTGGGCTTCGGCAATCACGACTACGACGTGCATCACGTTCCGCGCGAGATGAGCCATCGCCTCTTCAAGGCCAAGTTCAACGCCGAGCCCTACTCCGTGGTCGACTACAAGGGTTACAAATTCATTCACCTGAATAATTTCCTGGGCAGCACGCAGGACCGCACCGCGTCGGACTTCAATCCCGGCATCGGCTCGCTCGGCGAAGAGCAGCTCCACTGGTTTGAGGCGCAGCTCCAGCAGCGCAAGCCCACGTTCGTCTTCATCCACTACCCGCTCGATCCAGGATCAGGCCGACCGAGTTCGGCGACTACGGCCTGCATCCGCTTCTGCGCAAATATCAGGACAACATCCAACTCGTCGTCTCCGGCCACTCCACAAGTGGATCGACTTCGCGCATACCTATGGCCCGCAGCACTACGTCATGGCCGCCACCCGCTACGACCCCAACGCCTACATGCTGATGGAAGTGGACACAAAGCGCGGCACCTGGCGATTCATGAACGAGAGCCTCGTCGAGTGGTCCACGCACTACAGCAAGCCTTACCACGAGGGCTGATCCGCTTCAACGCAGTTCCTTCAAGAGACAAAGCCGCTTCGCTTCCGAAGTGCATCCGAGGATCATTTCATGTTTGCTACGCCACGTCGCGCTCTTACTACTGCTGCATTGTTTACCGGTCTTGCCATCAGCTGCTTCAGTGCTCATAGCCAGTCATCGAACGAAAAATCAGCGATCAAGCTCAACCAGATTCAGGTCATCGGCACGCACAACAGCTATCACGCCGGCATCGCGCCCAACGAAGCCAAGCTCTGGCAGGCCAAGTATGCCGAAGCCTTCAAAGGCCTCGACTACCAGCACCAGCCGCTCTCCGCAACAGTTCGACAGCGGCGTCCGCCAGATCGAGCTCGATATCTACGCCGACACCAAGGGTGGCCTCTACGCCCATCCCTCGCGGCCCGGCGATGGCGGCTGCCGCGCACCTTCCGCCGGATCCCGACTTCGATCCCGAACGGCGTCATGATGAAGCCCGGCTTCAAGGTCATGCACGTGCAGGACGTCGACTACCGCAGCACCTGCCAGCCGTTCACCGCCTGCCTCCAGCAGGTGCGCCAGTGGTCGCATGGCGCATCCCCGTCACATACCGATCTTCATCCTCGTCGAAACCAAGCAGGGCAAGCCGCACGGCGACCTCCACCTGACCGAGCCCGAGCCCTTCACCTCTGCGACCTTCGACGCACTCGACGCCGAGATTCGTTCTGTCTTCCCGCCCGAGGAGATCATCACTCCGGACGACGTGCGCGGCCACTACGACACGCTCAACGAGGCCGTTCTCGCTGGCAACTGGCCCACCCTCGACAACGCGCGCGGCAAGGTCATCTTCCTCATGGACCAGCGCCCGGTCGGTCCCGTCTATCTCGCCGGCCATCCTTCGCTGCGCGGACGCGTCATCTTCACCAACGCTGAGCCGGGCCAGCCCGACGCGGCCTTCATCGAACGCAACGACGGACCAGCTTCCGATATCTCAGCGCTCGTTCGCCAGGGCTATCTGATCCGCACGCGCACCGACTCCGACACCAAGGAGGCCAGGACCGACAACACCTCCACACGAGATGCCATGATGGCCAGCGGTGCGCAGATTCTAAGCACCGACTACCCGGTCAACGAGCCTGCGCGCTGGCCCGGTCATTATGTTGTTGCGCTTCCCGGAGACGCGGTGGCTCGCTGCAACCCTGTCAACGCTCCGGCCGGCTGCAACGCAGGCAGCATCAAGTAGCGACTCTGATCTCCAAGCAGTCGGGAATCCGAGTATCATGCCTGCTGTTGGTCGCGACGTCACGGATGAGGCTGTGTTGCCTCGCAAGTGGAACGCCCAGGATCGGACATGGAGGGCGGGAGGTTGGTTGTGCCCCACTTGCTGGGAGACGAGCCCATCGTGAAGACCAGTGTCCCGCCATCGATGATCTGGCTGTGCCGGAACCACGAAGTCTCGAGTGGAACGCCGTTGAGCGTGGCGGACTGGATGTAGCGATTGATGTGCTCGCTGTCCATGTTGCGGGCGATGATGCGCAGCACCTTCCCTGAAGAGAGCATGAGGTCTGCCTCTGGGAAGCTGGGCGTGCCAATCAGATAAAAGTCCTGGCCTGCGTCGGGGTAGAAGCCGAGAGACTGGAAGATAAACCAACTGGACATGGCGCCTGAATCGTCGTTCCCGGGGATGCCGCTGCGCTGATCGGTAAAAGCTTTTTCGAGAAGCGCATTGATGACATCGGCTGTCTTATCGGGACGGCCGGCCCAGTTATATAACACGGGAATAAGAAACCCGGGCTCATTGGTTACATCGAAATGCTGCCGATAGAAGACATTGTCTAGACGGCGAACAAAGGTCTTGTCGCCGCCTGATAACTCAATCAGCCGGCGAACGTCCTGCGGGGCGTAGAGGGAGTAAGTCCACAGGTCGCCCTCATAGAAGAAGTCCGGCCATGTGCCGCGCTTGAGTAAGTTTGGCGGCGCCCAGCTGCCGTCTGGGGTACGTGGGCGCAGGAAGCCATTGAATCCCTCTGCGGTGAGATCCTTGTCCCATAAGTGCTGCCAATTATGCGCGCGTTCGGCAAACATGCGGGCTTCCTCGGGGTGGCCGAGGCCGCAGGCGACCTCCGCGATGGCGAAGTCGTCGTAGGAGTACTCGACTGTTCGTGATCCGGATCGCTCGTCGGCCAGTGTGACGTACCCCTTGGAGTTGTAGTCGAGGATGCCGCCCCGGCCCTCCTTCTGCGGATTTGCTGGAGGCACCGAAGCATCTTTCAACATGGCCTGAAAGGCAGTCGCGTAATCGATGCCCTTGAGCCCTTTGACGAAGGCGTCGGCAACAACGACGTTGGCGTTGCTGCCGCCCTGGGTTCGGCCATTGTCGTTGCCGCTTCGCGCATCAGGCATGTACCCGGTGTGCCGGTAGATGTCGATAAGCGAGCGAATCAGGTCGCGCTGGCGGTCAGGGGCGATGAGCGTCAGCAGCGGCCCTGAGCTGCGGAAGGTGTCCCAGATGGCATAGTAGTCGTCGTAGTAAGGCTCATCCGATTTCCAGAGAGGATTCTCGCCAGTCCGGTCGGAGGGCATGAGCATGGTGTGGTAGATCGCCGTGTAAAACTGGATGCGCTTCGAATCACTTTCGCCGTGCAGCTCGATGCGCGACAGCGCGCGATTCCAGGCATCCACCGAGGCTTGACGGATCTTCTCCAGACTCCACTCCGGAGCCTCCTGCTGCACATTCTGGCGGGCCTGCTCCGTGCTGACGAAGGAGATGCCGACTTTCGCCTGGATAACCTGGTTGGCCCGGGTGCGGAAATCAAAGGTGAGTCCGAGCGGGCGGTCGTCGGTGATGGTTACGTCTTTTGCCGTTGTCGGAGCATTGCCGTCCCACGTTCGAACGGCTGCTGCCGGAGTATCCAGAACAATGTAGAAGTAGACCCTGTATTCGCCGCCTTCGTTCCAGCCGCCCGCGTAGCGGCCTACGCCTTCAGCTTCGTGGTTCGAGAGCAGGTGGACTTCACCACCAAGAAAGCGCTGCGACTCCGCTCCTGTTCCTTTGTTGAGACAGTGGTCGATGCGGACGGTGAGGTGAGATTCTTCCGAGGCGGGAAAGGTGTAGCGATGGAAACCGACGCGACGAGTCGATGTGAGTTCCGCCTTGACGTCATAGCGCGTAAGCCTCGCCGCATAGTATCCGGGGTGATCGACTTCCTCAGTTCGAGGTGAACTGATGTCAGAGATATCAAGCGGACCGGTGACCGGGGCGACGAGTATATTGCCGTATTTGCCCGAAGCACCGCTGAGATGCAGATGGCTGAAGCCAAGAATCCGACCTCCGCTCATATAGCCAAAGCTGGATGGACGGGAGTCGAAGTTCTCCATGTCGGGTCCCAGCTTCACCATCCCGAAAGGGACGGCTGCTCCGACGAATGTGTTGCCGCCCCAGTCCACGCCAAGAAATGGATAGACATCGGCGACATGATTGGTGGCCACGGCTCCAGAGTGAGCAGAGCCGGCCTGCCCAAAGGAGTTGTGTTGCGGGAGTGTGCAGCCGACGAGAGCAAGAAGAAATCCGAACCTGGCAACAAATCGCACTTAATGAAGCCTCCTGTAAATTATGTGAGCACCGCAGCGGGATGAGTCCGGAACTCGCGCCGGGGACTCATCTCTACGGAGCTGGTGAGCGTGGCTGAGGGTCAAAAAGTGTAGCGAAGACTTGCTTGCATCGACCGCTGTCCGTTCTTCTGTGTGACTTTGCCAAAGGTAGCATCCGTATAGTTCGTATCCGGAGCATTCCAGTTGGGGTGGTTAGGAAAATCGAAGGCGTCGAACCGGAAGGAAAGGGACTGGCCTTCAAAGGTCTTGAAGCGCTTCAGAATCGCGGCATTGAAGTACTCCTGACCGGGAGCACGAAGCAGGTTGCGAACATGCTCGGAGGTGAAGGTACCTGCGGTAGGGAGCATAAAGATGGACGATCCGTCTGCGTTGGTCGTGTTGAACCAGGAATTGTTGTCGGCTCCATGCGAGAACTTTCCGTTGCCCTTGAGGTCTGCTCCGGGTGTCACCTGAAGAAGCTGATTGCCGCTGCCCGGGCCGACTCCGGCTACGTCCGTGCCGGTCGCGATGGAAAACGGAGCGCCGGTCTGGAACTGGTAAGCCTGCGTGAGCTGCCAGCCGCCCAGCACCTCATTGAGCGCGCGATCACTGCTTCTGAAGGGAATGTCGTACACGGAGTTGAGTACCAGCACCTGGCGAACATCATAATCCGACGGTCCGCAGATCGCCTTGGGATCGTAGGTATTCGGGATCACCGTCTTCTGGAAGGAATCGCAATCCCGCGACGACGCATAGGTGTAAGCAACGCCCAGACCAAGGCCGTGCGTAAAGCGGCGATTCACATCCACCTGCAGTCCATTGTAGGTGGCGGTGTCGCCCTGTTCCACAAGGTTGATGGCCGAGTATCCCTGGAAGGGACGCAGCGCGTTGGCCGAGATTCCCTTGTTTGCCGGATTCGTAAGCGTTCCGGGTTGCAGCTGATTTGCGTTCGCTGCATATTGCTGGTGCAGGGCGTGGCGTCCGACGTACGAGACATCGGCCACGGTGCCGAAACCAAGATCTCGCTCGACCGACACATTCCAGATGTAAGCTTCCGGCTGGGGAGATTGGCGGTCAATCTCGCCGGATAGCGTGGGATAGGAGCCGTTCGTCCCCGCTCCCGGATCATCGGCCGTTCCGCTGCTCACCGATGCGACCTGCTGCAGAGGCGGAATGCCTCCAGCGAAGACGAAGTCGGAGACGCCCTGCCGATTCGTATAGCGCCCAAAGCCGGTGCGCAGAACCGTCTTGCCATTCAGGGCGTAAGCAATACCAATCCGCGGCTGAAAGAGGAACTTCTGCACGTGTGTATATCCACGGGGAAGATTGTGGAAGAGGTCATTGTACTGTCCGGTTGCGGCGATGGGAACGTGGTTCTTCGCGTTCGAAGTGAAGCCGCTGCCCCAAAGAACCGTACCGTCCAGCGGGTCGCCGCTGCCGGCAATCGGATTTCCGGTGCTGGGATTCACCTGCACCGCCGTGCCGGATTGATAGAAGGCGGGATCGAAGCTGCCCGCGTTGTTCCAAAGGCTGTAATAAGGATGAATGCTGGTGTAGCGGACGCCGTATTCCAGATGCAGCTTGGGCGTCGCTTTCCACGAATCCTGCGCGAAGAATTCGTACATGTTCGCGCGGTACGGCGTCTCCGAGCGTGCTCCCACCTCGGAATAGGTGTAGTACAGGCCTAGCGCGGCATCGGCCAGATCAAGGCCGGTGCCATTGGGATTGCTGTTGTTGAAATCGAATTGGCCGTTCTGGTTGTTGGTCTGGCCCGCCGTCGAGGTTGAAAATGCGATCTGATCGCGATCGTTTTCTCCAGAGCGCTCATAAAGCCCACCTGCGCGGAGGATGTGATCGCCGATGATCCGCGTGAATGTATCGGCAAAATCGAAGATTTCGCCTTGTGAATGCGACGGGTAGGTGCTGCCGTCCATGGCCGTGATGCTGGTGGTCGAATCGAACTTCACGGTCGGAATCTTGTTCGGCAGGTCCTTTGTGCCAGGGAAGAGGAAAGGATAATTCACGCCATATCGTGTCCGGTCGTACAGTCCGGAGGAGGTGTCGATGCTCAGGCGCGCAGCATCGTGGCTGGCGGTCAGCAGCACTTCGTTCATCATATTGGCGTTGAACGTATGCACCCAGTCCAGAGAGCCCGTCTCGTTGGGCCGGTCATAGAGCCGCGGCACCACGTCGTAGGCTGCCGAGAAGGGATCATCCTCGTGGTAAAAGAAATGGGTCAGACGAAAGCGGATGTAATCCTTGTCGTTCGGAACGATATCCAGGTTGCCGCTGTCGATCTGCTGATTCGCCGGATATTTCGCAACCTGCAGCAGGTTCTGGGTGCCTACCAGGAAGTTGGGGGTGGGTGTGGGAAAAATGGTGAGCAATCCCACGCCGTTGGCGCTCAGGCGATTCTGGGGAATGATGTTTCCCGGAAAGCATCCTGCGCCGCCCGTCGAGGCGCTGCACGGTAGAGACGACTGCGGGTCCTTAATATAGTGGTTAGTCTTCGGATTGCCCGTAATCAGAGAGCTAAAGTCGCCCGTACGGAATGCGGGATTGGGCACCGTCACCGGATTATCCACCGTCTGCGGATAGCGCACGAAGGCCTCAGAGTACAGGAAGAAGACCTTCCCTTTCGGGAGTACATGCGGGACATAGAGCGGACCGTTCACAACAAAGCCGAACTGGTTGAAGGTAAAGGGCGCGACGAAATTCGTCTTCAACGCCTCCGGATAGTCGGGATTTGAGTTGTTGCCGTTGTCGTTGCGCACCCAGCTGTTGGCGTTGAGCACCGGGTTTTGTAGATATTCGTAAACGCTACCGTGAAAGCGGCTGGTGCCGCTCTTGGTGATGATGCGGATCTGTCCGCCGATCGATCGCCCGTACTCGGCGGGATAGTTCGTCGCGAGTACCTGAACCTCCTGCACCGCGTCGAGATCGGGGGTGCCGACGGAGTCTCCGCTGGCGCGCACGCGAACCGCGACCGCACCATCGTAGGTAATCAGGTTGTCGCGCTCGCGACCGCCGTTGATTTGGATTGCTCCCAGGCCGGTGCTGAAATTGAAGCTGGAGATATTGCTCCCGCTAGCGGCCCCGTTCGCTCCCGTTGGACTGGTCGGAGCGCTGGTGATGCCCGCCTTGGTGAGGGCAACGTAAATCGGGTTGCGGCCATTCAGCGGTAAATTGTCTACCTGGTTGCTGGTGATCACGCGGCCCAGGGTTGCGCTGTCAGCCTGCAATGCCGTCTCTGCGGCCGTGACCTGAACGGACTGCGTTGTGTGACCAACTACGAGTTGGAGATTGGCCGTGGTAGGCAGGGATGGGTCAAGATTATTGTCCACCTGGACAAGTTTGTCAAAGCCAGGAGCGGAGACAGTGATGGTGTACCTGCCCGGAGCGAGTCCGGGGATTGTGTAAAATCCGGAGCGATTCGTCGTGGTTTCATGTCCTGCATTCGTGGCCTGGTTGGTCAGGATTACGCTAGCGCCTGCAATCACTGCACCGGATGGATCGGTGATGGTTCCGGAGATCGAAGAAAGATCGGATTGAGCGAAACTCACGAGCGGCATGCACGCCAGGACTAAGAGAAGCAGACAGAGTCCTGCGATCTGAGTTTTTTTCGCGGAGTACGGTTCGCGCGTTTTGGGCTGGGGACCATTTCGGCCGAGCCCGGCCCGGCGCTCGTTTGCATTGCTCTCGTAAAACATAAACCTCCCGTGCGGAAAAAAGTGGATAGTGGATCAGCGATTCGGGGTTTCGCGAGTTTGATCGCGGCATTCTCCGGTTGCTTCTGAGGCAGGTTCAGTATTTATGGGTTGAAGGAAGCGGGGAAGGTGTTTCCCCCGTGTGAAGGCATCGCACCCCGTGACGCGATCGCGCATCTTCTTTCAAATCAATCTGGATCGAGCCGCAAGAGCCTCTTCATACACGGCCCCAGGTTCCGGACGCGCAGCTCGTTTACTGTTTTGTAATCATCAGTCCGTAGGCTGAAGTAGTCTGATCGAGCTTAAGTCGCGCTTCTTCCCGATTTCTTCACACCGATAATCGATGTCCATGAAAGTTTTTGAATCGAGTTCAGAGCGGAGTTCAACCTCGGCGCCGAAATGGCCGCCTCCCGCACGTCGTGTCAGGCATTCGATAAGCCCGGCGATGGGGGACCGGGCCAACGATCCGCGCTGGATGCTGGTGCGGCGCATCGTCGCCAGCCCGCACTTCAAACGATCCGCCCTGCTCGCAAACTTCCTGCTCTTTGTTTGCGACCGGTCTCTCGCCGGCCAGTCGTCCGAGATCACGGAGAAGCAGATCGGTTTCCATGTCTTCGGACGTATGGAGGGGTATAACGCAAGCGATGACAACATCGTCCGCAACTATGCGCGCACTTTGCGCAGGCGGCTGGAAGAGTATTTCGCGGCGGAAGGAAAACACGAAGCGATCACATTGTTCATTCCGCGCGGCGGCTACGTGCCCGTGTTCTCGTCCAGGGAAAGTGAAGGGGAGTCTTCTGAGCGAGCCGACAGCTGCTTAACTTCTGTAACTGCGGATGAACCGAAATTGCCCGGTCCGATTATGGCGGAGGAATCAGTCGCCTTCTCGGAATCCTTCGTTACCGAGTCCGCAGTGAGCGGGGAGCTTTCGGAGAAAATCAGCGAAGAGGGCGCCTCTCACCAGGAAGTCTCCGAGACGGCCAGCGAACGACGATCCAAGTGGGTCGCGGGATGGAATTTAAAGCCCCTGTATCTAGTGGTCGCGATATGCACGATTGTGTTGAGCGCATTGGCTGGTTATGTCGGAGCGCACCTCCACTTTGGAAGCTGGGGGAGCCATGAAAGTTCGACAGTGAAGATCAACCGGGTTTTCTGGAGCCAGATGTTCGATGATAAGCGCGACACATTTGTCGTGCCCGCGGATGGCGGTCTGGTCATGCTGCAGAGTTTCATTCGCAATCACGTCTCGCTGGAAGCCTATGCAAACGGGCGTTATCTGAAAGAATCCGAGATTGCAGATGGGGTCACTGGGCTCACTAAAAACACGAAAGGGGACGACCTGCTGCGCCTGGAGCACAAGGTTGAAGCCATCGGCGCGCGGCGGTACACGAGCATCGTCGATCTCGAACTGACGACGAGCCTGGCGCGTCTGCCGGAAGTTGTTCCGGAGAGGCTTATGATCCGCTACGCGCGCGACCTCAGAATCGACGATCTTCGCACCGGCAATGCGATCCTGATGGGTTCAGGCGACGCAAATCCCTGGGTCGATCTCTTCCAGCGTCAGCTCAACTTCAGATTCTCGCGCGGAGCAGATTTCGGCGGATCGGGTGTGATTGCAAATCAGCATCCTTTGCCCGGGGAGCATGCGAGCTACGCCAGCGAACCGGACGACCCACTGCTTCGGACCTACGGTGTAATCGCGTATGTTCCGAATCTTGAAGGCGCGGGGCACGCTCTGCTCATCGAAGGAGTGAATATGGCCGGGACCCAGGCCGCCGGTGAATTTCTTCTGGCCCCGGAGCAGATGGAGTCGGTTCTGAACCGCGCGAAGCTGCCGAACGGCGCCATTCGTCCTTTTGAGGTTCTGATTGAAACAGACAACATCGCGGCCAACGCATCCCGGCCGCATGTCATCGCCTGGCGCATCGGCTCCTGATAGAGTTTCCGGGTAACGCCCCCGACTGCCATGTTCGCGGGCAAGAAGAGCTCATAGTTCGAGTGAACGATGTCCATCACCTCCAAGCGCATCTATACTGCGGACTTCGCGAGTCTGCGTAGCGATCGCAAAATGGAGGGAAACACTGCTCATGCTCATCATTACTCTCAGGAAATGGTCCAGCGGGATTTTAGCGTTGACGCTGATAGCGCTTGTGCGGTGTCTTCAAGCCCAGATTCAGGACCATACGCCGGAAGGCATCCAGCAGGCGGTAGTGCATATCGAGGTCGACGCCGGTCACCCCTCGAAGGACCAGATTCCAGATACGGTCTTTGGCAGCTTTCTTGAGCCGATCGGGCGCTCCGTCTACGGAGGACTTTGGTCTGAGCTGATAGAGAACGGAAGCCTGGAGGACGGTCTGTGGAGCGCGGGGGCAGTCGCTCGTATGGTCCAGGAGCGGCCTGAGCTGGTGCGTGGTTCCCAGCTAGGACTGCCGCTTCCCTGGGAGCCGCTGGTCTCAATTCAAGGCAATCGCTATGAGCCGCGCTGGGGCGATGCAGCGAACTCGACCCGCTCGCTGGAAATCATGGCGCTGCCGTCGGGGGAGACAGGCATTCGCCAACGCATCTATCTGCCGGTGCAGCGCACGCTGGAGTACGACGGCAGCATCTGGATCAAGCATCTGGCCGGCCCGGCAGAGATAGCGGTCTCGCTCAGAAAGAGCGATGCGGATGACCGCATCTTTGCTGAGGCAAAACTGGACGCATCCGGCACCGAGTGGAAGAAATACACCTTCCACCTCGCATTGAAGTCCGGCGACGTTTCCAGGCTTGAGCCCGCGGACTTTGTGATCGCGCTGGCGAATGACAGCCGCGCTCTCGTCGATGAAATCTCCCTTATGCCAGCGGACAATGTCGACGGCATGGATCCTGACGAGCTACAGCTCGCACGCGATCTGAAGCCTTCTATTGTGCGTTTCGGTGGAAATTTCACGTCGGGCTATCATTGGCGCGATGGAATCGGTCCTCGCGACAAACGTGTTGGACGGCTGAACCTTGCGTGGGGAATCCCGGAGTACAATACCTTTGGCACCGATGAATTCCTGCGATTTTGTGAGCTCGTCCATGCTCAACCGCAAATCGCTCTGAATCTCGGGACGGGCACTCCTGATGAGGCCGCGGACTGGGTTCGGTATGTCGACCAACATTGGGAGAACAAGCATGGAGGCCTGCTCTGGGAGCTCGGTAACGAGTTGTGGGGTAGCTGGAATGCAGGCTATCCGACGCGAGAACAGATTGGCGACCGCACCCGGATATTCAGCGAAGCTATCCGCAAAGTGGACCCGAATGCGCGACTGATAGGCACGGGCGCCGATCCCGACGGCTACCGTGAGTGGAACGCCGTGCAGCTAAAGAATCCGGCCGGCACTTTCAACTATCTCTCGACGCACTTCGTGGTGACGACAGACAACGTTCGCTTGCAAAATGCCTCCAACGATTTCATTGCGCAGGCGGCCTTCGCCCTGCCGACTGGTCTTGGCCGCAAACTGCAGGAGATGAACGAACAAATTCAGCAGAGCGGCCACACCAATACCAAGATCGCCTTCACCGAGTGGCTTTTTATCGGTCACCAGCTAGGTGCGCATGCCGCTCCAGATTTCACCAATATGGGCGGGGCAGTGATCACCGGAGGATTTCTCAACATGCTATTGGAGAATGCGGAGATTGTGCCCATCTCCGATATGACCGGGATCATGGAGTTCGCCGGTATCTGGAAGCGACGCGAGCAGGTCTATGCCGCACCAGCATATTGGGTGCTGCGTTCGTACGCTGAAGCAGCGCCGAAACGGCTGTTGCCGGTCGACAGTGACGCTCCAACGTACTCAGTCGAGCATGGTGTGACCAGACTGCCCGATATTCCTGATGTGCCGTGGCTCGACGTGCGGGCGGCCCTGCTTGCCAATGCAGATATCGCGCTTTTCTGCGTAAATCGCAGTTTGGATCGCGACTATCACGCGGTGATCACGTTCCGGGGATTCAAACCGGCGCATCTCGGGACCGCGAAGATCATCTCCGCGTCAAGTATCTACGACCGCAATAACGAGGATGATCCGGACGCTGTCGGCGTAACCGTAGATCATCCGGCGGTGGGTGAATCCACAAGTTACGATTTCCCTCGTTCGAGCGTCGTCGTACTGCAATTTCATCGGAGCCAGTAGCGCTGCCAGCGTGCTATTCTCTTGGGTTTTGGGGCGCACTCGCTGCAGAGCGGAAGCACGAAGGGCGATCTTGGGTCGCGCGTGCGCGGTGGTCTGCGCACTCGGGATGGCCTTCTCCGCCGGGTGCAACAATCGTAAGCCGACAATAGCCGTCATTCCCAGGACGACCGCGCTGATGCTTTGGGAGGCCGCTCACGCCGGAGCTGAATCGGCCGCGAGGCGTGAGGGTTTTACGGTCTATTGGAACGCGCCCACCCGAGAAGACGATGTGGAGCGGCAAATTAACGTGATGCAGCACGCAATCTCGGCCGGTGCCCGCGGACTGGTGCTTGCGCCAGATCAGGCTTTGGCGCTCATGGTTCCGGTCCGGAATGTTGTTGCTCGGGGCATTCCGACGGTCGTGATCAGCTCCCCGCTGCCGCTTCCTCCAGGCGGCAAACTCTCTTACATCCTCAATGACGAAGAGGCGACGGGTCGGCTTGCGGCGGAGAGGATCGGACATATCTTGTCCGGGAAGGGAACCGTGGCAGTGCTGGGTGTCGATCCGGATGTGAGCGGCATCCTCGAACGAACGCGCGCGTTCGAGTCGAGCCTGGCGTCGATGTATCCGGGCGTTCGGATTGTGGACGAGCGAGCGGCAGGCTTCAATATCGCCGAAGCGCAGGATATCGCCGAGGATGTCCTGGCGCGCAACCGCCATCTGGATGTTTTCCTGGCTCTGAACTCGGCGACTACACGCGGCGCTTACCTCGCCCTGCAACGGCGTGGCTTGTTGAAGCGCGTGAAATTGGTCGCTTGCGAGCAGGAACTTGTGCCTCCTTTGCTCAGCGGGGAAATCGACTCCATTCTGGTTGAGAACACGTACGAGATGGCGCGCCTGGCGGTTGAGACGGTAGCGAAGCAACTGCGCGGTGAGAGCGTCCCGCCCCTCATCAAGCTCAGCCCTACACTCGTGACTCGCGAGAACCTGTACTCGCCGGAAGTGAGCAGAATGCTCAGCATGGACTGGAAGGGTAACGGCAGGAGTGGGAAATGAAACCCAGATGGCGCTGGATGAGCGCCGTCGCTGCGCTGCTTTTAGCTGGAGCGGTCGCATGGGTGATCTACGATCGTTCTCCATACCGTGGCTTGCCCTATCGCGATTCATTCCAGGTGGGCAGTTCCGAGGAATGGAAAGCTTATGGAGGAACATGGCGCGTGGCCCACGACGCGATATGGAACGAGTCCGATGAGCGCGGCGCAAAACTGATGACCGGCTCGCCATGGTGGAACGACTATACCGTGGTGACCGATGTTGAGCTGCTGGGCGAACAGGGAGACGCGGGAGTGATCCTGCGCGGCAGTGACGAGGAGCAGGGTGTGGACTCCTACACCGGTTACTACGTCGGTCTGCGCAGCAATGATGGAAGTCTCATTCTGGGGCTTGCGGAGCATGGGTGGATTCAGCTTGCCGGCCAGCCCATGCCAGGGGGAGTGCATTCTTTTCATTGGTATCATCTGCGTGCAACTGTGCAGGGATGCCGCATCACTGCGGTGGCCACCGATGCCGCTACTGGAACAACCCGCTCCATCAGCGTGAATGACCAGAGCAACTGCCTATCCCGGGGCCGGGTGGGTATTCGCTCCCACTCCTCTGGCGGAGTGTGGAAGAACTTTACCGTGCGGCGTGCAAATGCTGCCGACCTGTCGCCCGGGACTTCCAGCCCCGAGGCCAAAACCTTCGCGCGAATCCCTTACGCAATTGACGAGCCGGTGCTCAACGGACCTGATGGCCGGGATCGTGTTACGCCCGGGTTCCCAAAATCGTCCCCGGTGCGGCCGGAACTCGTCGAGACGATTGCCAATCTGAAGCGGGTTCGAGGCCAAGGGCGAAAAGCGGTATTGCGCGGCACAGTGGTGTTGACCTCGCCTCGGCTGTATGTGCAAGACAACACCGGAGGAGCTTCGGTGGTGGGACCCGCGCTGCCCGATCTGAAGCTTGGCGACGAGGTGGAAGTGGAGGGAGAAGTCGACCTGCAAGGCTACAACATGACGTTGCGCAACGCGTCGGTGCGCCCACTGTGGGCCAGAGCTCCGCTTCCGCCTATTGCGGTCACAGCCAATCAGGCCGCAACCGGCGCATACGATTCTATGTTCATCGAACTGGATGGCGTGCTGGCGGACCATTCAATCCGGAAAGACGGCTCTCTTCAACTTGAATTCACAAGCAACGTACAGTCGTTTCGCGCCATTGCAAATCCGGGAAGAAACAGCGCTTTCCTTCGCAGGCTGGTTACGCAGAGCAGGCTGCGCTTGCGTGGGGTGTGCGTCGTAGACCCGGAGTTCACCCAGAATTTGTATCCCTTCGTTTTGCTGGTGCCTTCGGCGGACGACATCGAAGTCCTGGCTGGTCCTCCATGGTGGAGCGCGCGTAGCCTGGCTCTTTTCGGCCTGGGCGCTACGACTTTGCTGCTGATCTCTCTCCTGCTCTATCTTCGCCTGGATCACTGGAGACTGCAGTCCGTGCTCAACGAGCGCGAAAGGATTGCGCATGAGATGCATGATTCACTGGCGCAGAGCTTCGCAGGCATCGGATTTCAACTACAGGCGATCGGCAATCGAGTTCCACGCGACCTCCCGGAAGTAAATCATCAACTCGATCTGGCTTGCGAGCTTGTGCGTCACAGTCATGAAGAGGCGCGTCGCAGTCTGATGACCTTGCGCCGCGAATTTCTAGAAGGGGAGCCCCTGCATGCCGCGCTGGAAGGGTTTGCCAGCCGTATCGTTGAGCACGGCGCGATCCGCGTCGTGCTCGAAGTAGCCGGCGAGGAGAACGGTCTCCCTTACGCAGTGAAAGATGCGTTATTCCGGATCGGGCAGGAGGCGATTGCCAACTCGCTCCGTCATGCTGAGCCTTCGGTCTTGCGCATTCGCGTCGATTACGCTCCCACAAGTGTCCTCCTTACTGTGGAGGACAATGGCAAAGGGTTTGAATCCGCTATGGGCAGCCGTGGATTTGGGTTGCAAGGGATGCGCAAGCGCGCCGAGGCGGTTGCAGCGGGGCTTGAAATCGTCAGCTCGCCGGCTACCGGAACACGCGTGCAGGTAAATGCCCCAGTCCCGCGTCCATTGGCTCGTATGACAAGTTTTATGAGAAACTTTCGGCTGCGGAGGCGCGGTCATGCAAAAGAAAGTGAACGGCAAAGTCCGTATTCTTATCGTTGACGACCATCCCGTAGTTCGCGCTGGTCTGGCAAGCATGCTAGGTACCCATGAAAGCTTCGACGTCATCGGCGCGGCATGGAATGGAAAGGAGGCTTGCGCGCTCATCGAGGAGCGTCGACCCCAGGTCGTGCTGCTCGACCTTCGCATGCCCGGCATGAACGGCATCGAGACCTTGCATGCTCTACGATTGCTTCCGGATGCGCCGCGGGTCGTAGTGCTTACCAATTTCGAGACCGACGAAGATATCTATCGTGCCGTGCGTGCAGGGGCGCAAGGATATCTGCTTAAAAGCACGACACAGCAGAACATGATCGAGGCAATTCTCGCCGTTGCGGCCGGCCGTCACCATTTCCCTCCGCACATTGCCTCACGTCTTGCCCAGCGGATGTCGCGCACGAATCTTACTGCGCGCGAGCAGGAAATCCTGGAGATGATGTCCAAGGGGTTGACCAACAAACAGATCGGCGCCGCTCTTGACATTAGCGCCTATACTGCTCGAAACCACGTAAACAATATCATCGAAAAACTTGAAGTTGCCGATCGAACCGAGGCCGTCGCCACCGCGATCCAACAAGGCTTACTTGATGTGAATTGCTAGGCAGGCTTCTTTTCACCTTCCCATCTAGTTCACCTGAACCACGCCCCTGTGGTTGCGGTGACTCATGCGTGCCGTCATGTCACTTCAGTACTCTCCTGCTGGTTTGGGTGGAAGCCCAATACGGATGCTCTGTGTGGCTCGTCCACCGCTAACTGAAGGCTTGGGTGCAACTGTTTACATAACGCAGCACCATCTGTTCCGCACGCTCCGGGACAGCCAGACCAAACCGTATCCATTCGATGAAAGACTGAACGGCATTTTTCTGGAGGTGACAAATGAAGACTTTCAAAGTTGGGACAGTGTGCACGCTGGGTGTATTGCTGATGGGCTTTTCCCTGGCCCTCCAATGCGACGCACAAACCACTTCCGGCAATATCACGGGAACCGTGACCGACAGCACAGGCGCGGTCGTCCCGGGCGCTAAAGTGGAAGCCACGAACGAAAGCACAGGGACGACGCTCAATGCGGTCACCACATCTGCGGGAACCTATCGTTTTCCGCAGATCCCAGTCGGCACCTTTGACATTAGCGTGACGGCGCCCGGCTTTCAGCCGGAGAAGCTGACCGGCATCGAAGTCAACCTGCAGGTGACGACTCCAGTCAATGTGACACTGAAGGTCGGCTCCGCCAGCGAGAGCGTAACGATCGTGGCGAATGCGCCTCAATTGCAGACGGAAAGCTCCGAGATCTCGGGCACAATCACGGCCGACCAGTATCAAAAGCTTCCGTTGGCCCTAGGTGGCGTTGGAGCGTTCCGCTCTCCTGAGGCCTTCATCTTCCTGTTGCCCGGCAATACCGGCCCGGGCACGGCCAACAGCCCCAACGGCATTTTCTTCAGCAAGATTGCCGGCGGCCAGGATTACGGAGCCGAGGTGCTTATCGACGGCCTTAGTCAGCAGCGGAGTGAAAATGGCTCTTCGTTCGACGAGGAAGCGCCTTCGGTAGACGCGCTCCGCCAGTTAACCGTGACCGATGCATTGCCTTCCGCCGAATACAATCGGACAACGGGCGGCTTCGAAAATTTCGTCACCAAGAGCGGCACAAATCAATTTCATGGCTACGGGTATGACATCATCCGCAATACCGCCCTGGATGCAAATTTGTGGTTCAACGGCGGGAACGAAGCAATCTCCTGCGTCGGCGCTGACAATACGCCGGCCTGCCGTTCGGGTTTTGCAACACCAGTGGACCGCAAGAACGACTACGGTGGTACCTTCAGCGGGCCTGTCTGGATTCCGAAGGTTTACAACGGCCACGACAAGGTTTTCTTCTTCTTCGCCTGGGAACAGTTGAAGTACAACCTGGGGGCAACAACCATTACAACGGTGCCGACTCCTCAGGAGCTCTCGGGTGACTTTTCAAATCCGGCATTGTTCAACCCTTCGAAGGTCGTGGGAACTAATCCGTGCGATGGAAGCCAGGTATTGCAGGGTCAAATCTTCGACCCGTCCACTACGCGGACTGTGGGCGGCGTCGAGTGCCGCACGGCTTTCTCCGGGAACAAAATTTCCGGCGGGTTTTCACCGGTTGCCCAGAAGTTACTTTCCTACTTTCCGGGACCCACCAATGGAAACGTCTTTAACAACTTTTCCTATGCGAGCACGGCGCCCATTACCAATACGACTTATACGGTTCGTATCGATGCCAGCCTCACCAGCAAACATAAAATCTGGAGCTCCTACAGCACGCGCGACAATAACCGCATCTCCGGGGCCCCTCAATACCTTCCCTATCCGATCGACTACGCTACGTGGAAGCAGGATTTTGATACACACTTCTACCGGTTCGGCTGGGACTACATCATCAGGCCGAACCTATTGAACCACTTCATCATTGGTTCGAACCGTTCTAACAGCATCAACTTCGCTGTTCCAGCCCTTGAGCACGTGAACTGGTTCAGCCAGGTCGGAATCGGCAATGCCGTCAGCAATAACTTCCCGGTAGTGACGAACGGGGTCACCGCTCAGGAAGGAATGCCAAACAACGGCGACAATATTGACAATGGCCTTCGCCTCGTCGACAGCGTCTCCTGGCAGAAAGGCGCGCACAGCCTGACGTTCGGAACCGATATCCGCTACCAGCAATACTCGCCCATCAACAACAACTCGCCATCCATCGGCTTCTGCGGCCAGCAAACCTCCGCCTATCAGGGTTCCAGCAACAATGGCAACGGATTGGCGAGCGAACTGCTCGGACAAGTATGTTCCGGCGGTCAAAACGTTTATGCCCATCAGTCACGCTGGATTTCCTGGTATTACTCCGGCTTCGTCCAGGATGACTGGAAAGCCACACGAAACCTGACCCTCAACCTGGGAGTCAACTACAGCGTCGACGTGCCTCGCAACGAGGCCCAGAATTACACCTCGAATTTCAGTGCGACCGCGGTCGATCCGGAATACGGCGTACCCGGCGCACTCGTCTTCGGAACTCAGTGTAATGGCTGCAATACTCGCTGGGCCGATACCTACTACAAGGACATTGCACCCCGCGTCGGCTTCGCATATTCGCCACCCTGGCTGAATGGCAAGACAGTCCTGCGTGGAGGGGCAGGCATCCTGTACGGGCCACTGCAATATGACGACTTTGGTGGGTCCATGAACGCTGGCTACAAGTCCAGTCCGAGCTTTAACTCCAAGAATGGATTTGACCCGTCGTTCGTGATTGACGCGGGCTATCCGTCATTTCCACAACCTCCGAACCTGGATCCTGGCCAGTTTAACGGCCAACCTCTTTCTGGTTCTTACATCGAGAAGATCGCCGGTCGTCCAGCGAAAGTCTATGAATACAACCTGCAGATCCAACAGGAAGTCGCGAAGGACCTGATCTTCAGCATTGGTTTCGTAGGAAGCGAGGCTCAGAACCTGCAAGCGAATAATCAGAACATCAACAACATCCCTTACCAGGACATCGCTCTTGGAAAAGAGCTCGGTACGGGGTTAATGAATAACTCCTATGGCGTACCAGTCCCGTTCCCGAACTACTTCAGCCTGTGGGGCAATGGTGTCCAAATACAGCAAGCCCTTCGGCCATTCCCGCAATACGACTATATCGACTCCGGATGCTGCCTGCAGGCAACCGGCCACTCCAGTTACGACGCGATGCTGGTATCTCTGACACGTCAATTCCGGGATGGCCTGAGCATGCAAGTGTCCTACACATTCTCCAAGAACATTAACGACACCGACAGCACGCTGCCAAACACCAATCCCGGCCAGCCGCAGGTGCAGAATCCTGACAACCTTCACCAGGAGAAGGCCATCAGCATTCAGGACATTCCGAATACCTTTGTCCTGAGTACGAGCTATGAGTTGCCTTACGGCCACGGCAAGCAGTTCCTGAATCATGGTCCCCTGAGTTATCTCGCGGGAGGATGGCAAATTGGAATGATTTTGAGATATCAGAATGGTCAACCTCTGGCCTTCTGCTGCACCGTGGGAATTCCGGGATGGCAAAACTCTACACGCTACAATCTCGTCCCCGACGTGCCTATACAGAGCGCCGTGTACCGGAGCGGCTGGAAGCACATTCAGCCATTTAATACTGCCAACGGAAGCGATCCTGGAGTCAACAGCTTCTTCAACGGTGCGAATACAAGCTCGGCGGTTGCCTATACCAGCGGTGGGGCCAGGCCTGCCTTTATCGATCAGGTAGCCGCGGTGAATGGTTCAAGCGAGAATCTACCGTACTCTCTTGGCGATACACCGCGAGTCACCAATGTACGCATGCCGGCGTGGATGAATGAGGACTTCAGCCTGCTCAAAGATATTCCGATCCATGAGAGCGTGGCATTCCAGTTGAAGTTCGAATTCCTCAATGCCTTCAACCGGCATCTCTTCGGCACTCCCGACACAAACCCCGCCGATTTCACGTTCGGCATCCCGACCTATCAGGCGAATTCACCTCGGGCCCTCCAGGTCACAGGCAAGATCAGCTTTTAGGCAGCCTCCACTGGGGAGCGCAATCGAAACTCCGCGCTCCCCCCATTTTTTTGCTTTGACACCTCGATTACCGTCTCGCTTGTCAATCCTCCGCTGCGAGTTGACATTGCCGAGTCTCTGCACTAGGGTGGGCCTATCTTTATGCGGCTGACCGGGAACAATCCTTCCTTGCTGCTGGCCTTCACGTTAGCTGCTCCACTGATCGCCTACTCCCAGCAACCGGCATCGGAACAGTTGGAGGCTCTTTTCCGGCAAGGCGCCGAGAGTATGCACGCGGGAAATGCCGCCGCGGCCGAGGCAGATTTTCAAAAAGCAATCGCTCTCGATCCATCTTTCGCTCCGGCGCATCTTGACCTGGGTCTCGTGCAGCTGAAGGAGGGCAAGCTACTGGAGGCAATTGCGTCGATCAAGAAATCGCTGGAGCTAGATCCGTCTTCGCCGGGAGCACACCTGTTTCTAGGAATCGCCGAGTACCAGAGCAGCCATACGGCGGCCGCAGTCAATGATCTCAATGCGGCGATCGAGGAAGATCCAAAAAACACTCAGGCGCTCACCTGGCTCGGCATCGTCGAGATGAACAGCGGCCACCCCGAGGCTGCGGTGCAACCGCTCGACCGCGCCGCCGCGCTTGCTCCCACCGACGAAAATATCCTCGACTACCGTGTTCAAGCTCACATGGCGGTGGCAAAGCAGAGTTATACGGCGCTCTATTTGGTGAATCCTGCATCGTGGCGTCTTCACCGGCTCAATGCTGCGATTGACGCACAGGCGCGGGACCACATACACGCCGTCGACGAGTACGAAGAGGCGATCAAACTCGCGCCCAAACAGCCCGAACTCTATGAGGGTCTGGGATGGGAATTCCGACAACTGGGACACGCAGATCAGGCTGCGCGGGCCTTTGCCGAGCAGTTGAAGCTGACGCCCGGCAACCCTATCGCCATGTACAACCTTGGCAGCGCAGAAGTAGACAGCGGAGAGGGACGCGCTGCCATTCCTCTCCTTGAAGAGGTCGTCAAGATCTATGGCCAGCCAACCGGCGCCGATTACTATCTCGGCCGGGCCCTGGCTGCGGAAGGCAAAGACAAAGAGGCGGCGGAGTCTTTTGAGCGCGCGACCGCGTTAAATGGCGAGATGCAGCGACGCGCGTGGTACGAGCTTTCCCAGGCCTATCGCAGACTCGGGAAGACCGCGGAGGCTCGCTCGGCTGTGGAGAAATACGAGCAATTGAGGCAGGCATCGGAAGAGGCCAGCGCCAGGCAGGCTGAAGACTGGCGAAAACTCAACGCGCCGAACGTCCAGGCCAGCGACCCTGAGCGACAATAGAGCAGGAATGAAAACATGCTCTCCAGCCCCCTGTTCATCAGAATGGTCGAGGCTGACTCACCCCTGGATTTTGGCGCTGCATAGCGCACTCTCTTTCACCGTAATAATCCTGGTCGCTGCACTTGGGGCGGAAGCAACTTATGCACAACTGCCGCCGGCAGCGCCTGTGGTGCCGGCCAAATTCGTAGATGTGACCCCTGGCAGCGGGGTGCGGTTTCTTGGCAAAGCATCCCATACCACCAGGAAATACCTCATCGAAACGATGGGCTCCGGAGTGGGCCTTTTTGATTTCGACAACGACGGAAGGCTCGACATCTTCTTTGTGAACGGCGCGCCGCTCGCCGATCCGACGGCAGTCGGTACAGTGCCACACAAAGACGGTCCTGCATATTGGAACCGCCTCTATCACCAGAAGAAAGATGGCACCTTTGAAGACGTGACAGAGAAAGCCGGGCTTCAGGGCACAAACTATGACATGGGCGTCGCGGTCGGTGACTATGACAATGATGGTTACGACGACCTCTATGTTACGGGATACGGTGGCAACCATCTCTATCACAACAACGGAAACGGCACCTTCACCGATGTAACGAAAGAATCAGGAACAGGAGGGTCAGGATGGTCGACCAGCGCGGCCTGGGTCGATCTAGATAACGATGGGCTACTCGATCTAGTTGTGCTGCGGTACCTAAAATGGGACTTCAACGATCTCTGGTGCGGAGAGCATCGTCCAAATTACCGCGCCTATTGCCATCCGGATTCGTTTTCTGCTATTTCTCCTCTGGTCTATCACAACGACGGCAATGGGCATTTTACTGAGGTCTCAGCCAAACTGGGAATTGACAGACCTGGCAAGGGGTTGGGCATTGCCCTGGCCGACTTCGATCGCGATGGCCGCATCGACCTGGCAGTGGCCAACGACTCAATGGTCGAGTTCCTTTATCACCAGAAGCCAAACGGGACCTTCGAAGAAGAAGGATTGATGTCTCAGATGGCTGTAGATGGCGACGGTCGAACCTTTGCCGGCATGGGCATCGACTTCCAGGACTACGACAATGACGGGTTTCCCGATCTCGCCATCACCGATCTCGCAAACCAAAAATATGCGCTCTACCGGAACAACGGCGACGGAAGCTTCGAATATTCTTCCTACACCTCCGGAGTAGCTGGGCTGACAATGCTACATTCCGGCTGGGGGATGAAGTTCCTCGACTACGATAACGACGGAGCAAAAGACCTGATCGTCGCCCAGGGGCACGATATCGATAACATCGAGTTAACCACGCCGCAACTTCATTACAAAGAACCACTGTTACTGCTCCGCAATGTCGGCCACGGCAAATTCGCCGATGTATCGGGGTCGTCGGGAGAGGTCTTCAAGCGCGCGTGGGTTGGCCGCGGGCTGGCCTCGGGCGACCTCAACAACGATGGGCTGGAAGACTTCGTCGTGACCACAAACGACGGTCCAGCTTATATCATCCAAAACGAAACTCCGACCGCCAATCATTGGCTGACGCTGGAACTTACCGGCCACAAAAGCAATCGCGACGGCATCGGAGCATTAATCAAGCTGACTACTTCCAAAGGTGCGCAGTGGTGGACGGTGTCGACGGCTGGAAGCTATCTCTCCTCGAGTGACAAACGGGCACACTTCGGGTTAGGAACAGACGACCACGCGAAGTCGATCGAGATCACTTGGCCCAGTGGGATACGTCAGGAACTGTATAACGTTAAAGGCGATCAGATTCTGCACATAGACGAGCCAGCGAAATAGCACATGCCGGAATTTCTCCATGCCTGCTCTCTGCGCGTCGGCGGCTTGCGACGGCTCGCAGGCGCCTGCGCCGCGGCAATCTTGCTCTCGGTGGGCACCCTACAAGCGCAAATGCAGAGTCCGGCAGAATCTCTTGAGAAAGCCCGGCAGCTTGCTGCCTCGAACCAGCTGGCGCAGGCGAACGAGATACTGGCGGCGATGATTTCGCGAGATCCGCAAAATCTGCCCGCGTGGCAACTACTTGGCGATGTGCAGTTGGCGCAGTCGCTCTATAACGATGCCATGAACTCGTTCGAGACGGTGTTGAGAGCGCATCCGGACGCAGCCACACCCCAGGGCGGCGAGGTGCGGGCGGCGATTGCGGAGGCGCTCGCCGATCGCAATACGGGAAATCCAGATCGCGCTCTTGCCACCTTGTCACGCGCTAGAAGATACGCGCCAAAATCGCCAGAGCTGTTAATGGATTTCGGCATACAAGCAGACAGCATGCAGATTTATAGAGACGCCGAGGACGCTTTGCTGGAGGCCCACCGGCTGGACCCTGAAAACGCCAAAGTGCTCTATGCGCTGGCCCACGTAGAACTCGACGAGCAAAAGACGGCTGAGGCTGAAACGGACCTGCGCGCCTATCTCAAAATAATGCCCCAGGATGCGAGTGCCCACTATGGGCTGGGCCATCTGCTGTACATGACCTTGAAAGATCAACAAGCGCGAGCAGAACTCGAGCGTTCGATTGCGCTACAGCCGCGCCAGACTGAGTCCTACTATGAGCTTGGGCAAATTGCGCTCGATTCCCACGACGATGGCACAGCCAAGGAAGATTACTTAAAAGTTTTGGCTGCCGCGCCTAACCATGGCGGAGCGCTCACCGGCATGGGGGTGCTTGCCTTTCGGGCAAAAGATTATGACTCAGCGGCCAAATATCTCAAACAAGCCGTTATATTCGCTCCCGAGTACGTGACGGCGCACAGATACTACGCGATGACGCTCGCGCGGCTCGGGCTAACTCAGCAGTCTCATCAGGAAGAGACCACTGCCCAGCAGCTCACGGAGGAGCAAAATCGGCTGCGCCACGGCTACGCCCTCAGGGCTATTCCTTAGCAGCAGGTTTCATCCGTGAGGCGCTGCGATCGCTCTTGGCAGCCGAGGCCGGACCAGGCGACGCTCCGGTAAGGTTGCGAATGATCTCGACCTCTCGCTCCCGATATGGAGTGCCGTCATTGCGGAAGACCTCGTGAAACCAAACTGTAGGCTGCTCGAGAATATAAGGCCGCTCCCATGAGTCCCAGGGCAAATAGGTCTGCGTCTTGCCCGCAACCAGGCCCCAATTGATAGCCGCGACCCGGTATTTCTTGGCAATCGGCAACGTTCCGTCAAAGGTGCTTCCCGCTCCGCGAGCCATGTACTCCGTGCAGAACAGAGGCCGGTGATAGCGCTGCAGCCAGAGCACCCTTTGCTCGAAGTCTTCGGGCCAACCGTAGTTGTGGAATGAAATGACATCCGATTCGTTCACCTGGATGCGTGCAACCGCGCTCATGGTGGCCTCCGAGGACCAGTCTCCATTCCAGACGCCGCTGGTCAGCGGCTGTTCGGGATCTACTGACCGTGCCCAAGCGAAGACTTGAGGCAGCAATTGCGCGACGATTGCGACTTTGTCCTTCGGGTCGAAGCGCCCATAGGCTCCCTGAGTCCCGCCGTTGTTGTTGTCCGGCTCGTTCCACAGATCCCAGGCGAGAATGCGCTGGTCCTTAGCGAAATGGCCGATTATGCCTTTGACATACTCTTCAAGACGCGGATATTGTGCGGGCGACTCAAGGGCCGCAGCGCCGGGGCTTTGCACCCATCCGGAGTTATGAACGCCCGGGATCGGAGGATGCTGCGGTCCAAGTTTCGGAAACGGATCCCAACAGGAGTCGAAGATCACCAGCACCGGTCGAATATGGTGTTTTTGCGCGATTGCCAAAAAGGTGTCAATACGCTGCTCGAACCCTGCGGGGTCCTGCTGCCACAGAAGGTCATGGAGGAAGACCCGCATCGTGTTCATGCCCAAACCTTCCGCCCAGCCCAGTTCAAGATCGATTCGTTGAGGGTCGAATGTGGCCGCTTGCCACATCTCAAGCTGGTTGATCGCATCCGCAGGAATGTAGTCGCTCCCGACCGGCCATTGCTGATTGCCATACCAGGCGTTTGCTTGTTCGGCAGTCCATCGTTGCCTGGCCATGGCCGGCGTAACCATGAGCAATCCCGTCAGAATCGCCGCGGCATATCGTAGCCCGCGTGTTGCTTTGAGCATCGGAGGTGTTCTCTCTTCTTCAGTGTTTAGGGCAGCACGAGACCGCATTCTTCGGAAAGTCTTTCACGCTTGCACGTTGTCCACATGGTGCACCTGGACCACGCGGCCAGATTCGAGGCGGTCTGCAGGGTCAAGATTACAACGTGAGGGCGCTGCTCCTTCTCCGCCATCCGGAAGCCGCTATTGAGGAGTGGAGGATGTGCCTAGCAGGTCGCGCACGGTGGCGAATTCGCGATTTGCTTTTTCCGCATCTCCGCTCTTTTTGTAAATTTGACCAAGCTGGAAGTGTAGCGAAGCCTTCCGCGGCTCGATAGCCACCGCCTGCTCCAGCGTTTTGCGCGCAGCCTCAAGGTCGCCCTTTTCGCCGTACAATCGGCCAAGCTGTGCGAGTATCTTCCAATGATTGGGCGCGATCTGGTTGGCCTGCTGCAGCAGCGGTAGCGCCTCGTCAAGCCGGTTCAACTGGGCGAGCAGAGTTCCGAGGTTCAGCAGCGGCTGTTCGCTGGGCTCCGGCAAAGAAGCCTGCATCGCCGTTGCTTTGCGGTAAGCCACAAGTGCCTCGTCGGTCCGATTGAGGCCTTCGAGGGTAAGGCCAAGGTTATTTTCGGCCTTTACCGAGGACGGATCCAGGCGAAGCGCCTGCTCGAACGACTCAAGCGCATCCTGAAAGCGGTTGAGCGTGTATTCGATCCTGCCCGCCTCATACCATGCTTCCGGATCGTTAGCATCGAGAGAGAGCGAGTAGCGTATCCAGTGCTCAGCGTCCTTGTAGTCGTTCAAAAGCACGTAATCCAGCGCCACGGTCTTGAGGTCGTTCGCCTGCGGAGTGCGCAGCGTGGCGGCCTTGGTGTATTCCTTGAGTGAGTCTGCCGGCTTATTCTCGCGAAATAGCGTGTAAGCCAGCAGATAACATCCGGAGGCGTCTTTGGGATTGTGTGCATGGTAGTCGCGAAGAGCCCTCTCCGCATCGGCATATCGGCCTGCGTCCAGATCGGCCCTGGCTGGGCCCAGGCTATCTTCGGCCGTCTGACCGAAGCAAACCTTAGCGCCCAAGACAGCTAGGAATATTGCGAGTGCGGGGTTCAGGACTGTGCGGTAACGAATAAATCGCAAACTTTCGAAAGGCCAATTCTCATAAGTTCGCGCCCCCGTCCGGTTTGATCGAGAGCACCACTTTCTGATCAATCGAAATGCCGCCGTGACGAATTTGTAGGCCGGATTCTTCGGATGGCCTGTGCTCGAGCCGCATATGCATTGGACACGGGTGAAGAGGCTGTTGGCATTGCATCCGGCTTTCATTTCATTTCACCAGCGTCCACGCGCACAAATCACTTTCACTGTAAATGATGAGGCGGAATTTTCTACTAGTTCAAATGCCCTGGCATAGCATAAATTCAGGAGGGATGCGCTTCACGCCAGCGACGTTTTTCACGCCTCGTTGAAATCGGCGCTGCACCTGCGGCTCGCGACCAAAGCTACACGATCGTACGATCTCGGCATCTTCGGAGAGGCGGGCATAACGCAGTACCCGTTTCCCGTTCTACACAGTCACTGGAAGATACAGCCGGTACTTCTCGTCTTTGATAGTGGGGTAGGAGAGCATGGTGAGAGAACCATTGGACGATGACACGCGCCACTCGCCTGCCGTGCGCTGCTGAGCAGCCAGGAGATCTTTGCGAGCCACGTTGGATGGAATGTCACCTACCGCGAACAGGGTGACTGGCCCTTGCAGCAAAGCCATCTGATTCGGGTGCTGCTGGTCCGCTGGCATGAGGCGGAATGGCCTGTCGATCGTAAATTCGATCCGGTCGCTATTCTTCCAGGTACGCCGGACAGGAACAAATGTTCCCGGCTTCAGGCCCACAGTCTCGGTCTTGCCGTTTACTGCCAGATGTGTAGCCGGGCCGGCCCAGGCCGGCACTCGCAGGTAGATAGAGAAGCTTTCCGGCTTCTCCATCTGTAACTCCATGCTTGTCTCTGAGGAGTAAGGATACTGAGTTCGCTGGACAAGCGTGCATCGCGTGCCATGCTGGCTCCAGCTGAGCTGCGAGGGAACGTAAAGATTGACATACACGCCGTCAGGCGCGCTCAGATAAGAACTTATACCGTAGTCCGCAGTGATCTGGGGGAATGTTCCCGAGCAGCATGGCCACTTATCCTGATGATAGAACTTGGTTGCGGAGTCATTATAGTCAGCGTAGTAGAAGCTGGTCCCATCTTCAAGGATGGGTTTGGCTCCAAGTATGGTGTTGTACAGCACGCTCTCCATACTGTCGCCATATGAGCTATCGCCAGTGATCCGCATCAGGTAACGAGCGATCTTAAAATGACCGTATGAGCCGCAGGGAGTTTCGAAGCTGGCGTGTGTCTTGGTGAGGCTTTCGCCCATTTCTCCGCTGCCGGGCTTGCGGAAGGTTTCGTCAGGCCCCCATCCGCCAGTAGCGAAGCTTTGCGTCGTCCGAACGAAGTCGAAGCCATTGCGCGCCGCCTTTAGATGCATCGCACTACCATCGACAAGATGTGCCTGCACGGCGGAGCAGAGCGCGTTGACGTGGCTATAAGCATGGAGGCCGGGGAGAATATTCTCGCCTTCCGACAGCGGGGTGAAGTAGTCCTTGTCCTGCAGAAAGCGCTCTGCTAGCTTGCGATAGCGCGGGTCCCCGCTGCGAAGATAGGCGATGTAGAAGTTCTCGGGCAGCGTGTAAGTCTCGTCCCAGCAGTAGGAAATATTCTTATGGGGAAGAGCGCAAGCCTCGACGCGGGTCTGCGCGCCGGCAGGCAGGTGGGGCAGCACAGCGTCGGTCGCGCGACTCAGGATCTGCAGCGCCATGGGATCGGCTGCGAACGCGTGTGCGTCCAGAAGACCCATATTGGTCTTGTCGAAGGTGTACGCAGGCAGCGGGTAGTTTACGTAGAACTTCTCTGTCACGGTCGGAGCAAATCCCTTGACCAGCCTCTGCACCTTCTCCTGTGTGGGCTTGTTCCCAGTCACGGCATAGGCCCGAGCCAGTCCGGAAAGGTACTGGCCGAAGGTGTGACCAGGGATGTAGCCAGTCATGTTCTTGGGTGGATCGTAATCCGGGCTGTCGTTATACCAGCCCCCCATCACCGGGCCCGGAGCGGGAAGGCCGGCGCGTTCGCGGAAGGGTTTGAGAAGGCCATCTTCATTCAGAGCGAGAAAGAACTGATGATTCCGATCAAATTGCTCCAGCATTGGCCCGTCAAGAAGCTTTATCTGAGAATAATCGAACTGTGACAGCTTTGGCGTCAGTGCGGCGTTTGCCGCTGCTTCTGCATACATGCGCGGAAGGCGAGTGCTACAGAGTGCCGCGCCCGCTGCTACCGTACCGCCCTTTAAAAACTTTCTCCGCGTGAAGCCGCTCATCGTGACGTTCCTCAGTTTCTTGTGTGAAAACGGTTGCTTCTGTAGGCCTGCGTCGAACAGGCGGCGATAACTGCCCTCTACGAATTAACTTCAAGCCTGTTGATAGGGAACCCAAACCTGCATCGCGGATAACTCGCGGTTCGACCATGCATAGTAGGGAATCATCCGCAGTTTTATTTCTTCGCCAGAAGTGTGTTGTGGAACGGCGGCCTGATATAAGGACGGCTTCGCTGCCGGTAGCAGCGCGCCCGGATGTTCGAGGATGACCACCCCGTTCAACAACTCCGGTTCGTACTGCGAGGTCGTGGTCTCGGTAAGTCGTGCAACGTAACGCGGGAAGTTTTCGGTCTCTGTCTCGGCCACCGTCTGATCCAGTTGTTCCATGCAATAAACAACGGGCCCGCGCTGCAGTGCGATTCTCCCGCGGTCATCTGCGACGGCGGGGTTGGCGTGAATCACTTGCGGATGCATATCAAAGGCCAGCTCCACCTTGTCTCCCGATGCCCACTTCCGATGCAGGGGAAGATACTTGCCCGGCGTGATGCCTGAGACATCTTCTCCATTCACCTTGACCGTGTTTTGCCTCGACCAGCCTGGAATCCGGACAAACAAGGTAAACTCTTCCGGCGAGGCAGGGGTGACAGAGATTTGTACGGCTCCATCCCAGGGGTATTGCGTCGTCTGCTTCAGAACCAGCCGGGTCCCGCTTTCCAGATGCCACTGCATCTCGGAGTTGTCATAGAAGTGGACATAGACGCCCTCGGCGGAGGTGCTGTAGAAATAGCCCGGCAATGAGGCGAAGGTGCGCTCCAGGTTCGGCGGGCAGCAGGTAGTGTCGTACCACGGATTGCGGATTTTATCGCCGGTGGCGGGGTTGAAGGCCAGGGGATTGCGATAGCAATACATCTTGCCATCGAGCGACATCCCGGAGTTGATGCCGTTGTAGAGGGCGCGCTCCATTACATCGGTGAACTTGGCGTCGCCGGTTGCGGACAGCATGCGCCAGTTCCACATCATGTTTCCGATCGCCGCGCAGCTCTCTCCATAGGCCCGTTCGTTGGGAAGCTCATAGGCGTTGCCGAAGGCTTCGCCGTCGCTCCGCGCGCCTACGCCGCCGGTCAGGTATAGCTGATGCTCAGCCAGATCATCCCACAGTGCGTTGAGTGTTTTCCAATATGTGGGATCGCCGGTCTCGAGATAGTAGTCAGTTGCGCCACAGCAGGCATACATGGCGCGTACTGCGTGGCCCTCAAGCTTGGTTCTCGATGTGAATGGAACCCCGCAGAACATATAGACGATCTGACGGTTCGTCAGCGGGATTCTCGGATCGCCTTGAAGGATATAGCCGGCGAGGTTCAGATACTGCTTGTTGCCCGTCGTTCGATAGAGCTCGATGAGCGACATCTCGATCTCGGGGTGTCCGGCAACGATAGGCGCCTGGTTTGCTCCTGGTCCGTAGTTGGGCAGAAGAAAGTTATCAACAAAGCGCATCCCCGCTTCGAGCAGAGTGGGATCGCCGGTGGCGCGATAGTAGGCGATGGCGCTCTGCAGGAGGTGTCCGATGCAGTAAAGCTCATGTCCGGTGGTCTGTGTCTTCCATAGCATTCGTTCGCTCTTGCGGTCGCCCACGAAATAGGTGTTCAGGTAGCCGCTGGGTTCCTGCGCCGCCACTACATCGCGGATCATTACATCAGTCTGAGAGCGTAACTCGGGAAGCGGCGCCGACTGCATGGCGAATGCGGTTGCTTCCAGCCACTTGTATATGTCGGAGTCGGAGTAGACCGGTCCGCGCTGGGGCGCGTCCGCCTTTCCTTCGAGGCGAAGGAAGTTGTCCAAGCGGCCGTGTTCGAGGAGCTCGGTGCGCATGCTGGGGATGCTCGATTCCACGTTCGTCTCGCGGCGCTTGGACCAGAAGCCGGAAGTAATGGTGACAGCCTGAACCGGAACGCTGTGGAGTTTCGCGTAGGGAGACTTGCGCGTAGCAATCACGCCGGCGTCCTTCCAGTCAGGGTCAAGCGTCGCCTTGGTAGAGCTTGCGTATGCGATTCCTTTGCCGATGCCCGGGATCGCCATCGCCGCAGTGGCACTTGCTGTTGTCGAGATAAATGTACGTCGCGAGATTTTCTGCCGGATATTCATCGTTTCCTCTCGTTCTGACGAGTCGAAGTTAAAGATGCACGGTCGCGCGTGCAGAGGGTAGCCGGGTTTGCGTTCAAGGCGAGACTCGATTCGCATCTGAATCCGCCAACAGATATCGGGCCTGAGCGACCCTTTCCTGTTTTTTCAGATCGTTGAGGCGAGCGACCATGGTGGTGACCGCTTGTTTATTGCCGAGCCGGCGTTCCGCCTGCATCTCCTGGTACAGAGCGGCCTGGTCGTTGGGGTCGCTCTTCAACGCAAGCTCAGCCTGCCGAATAACCTCCGGGTAGTCATTGCTCTGCAGCAGCAGAGAGCAGAGCAGGTCGCGCGCCGGCTGGTAGTCGGGTTCGAGTTTGAGTGCGCTCTTCACAGCCGCGATCGCCTTGGCGCGGTTCTGTTCGCTGCTATTCGCATCGGCCTCGGAGAGAGCCTCCGCATAGAGATATTGGAGCAGCGCATCCTGGGGATGCTGAACCGCCAGCCGCTCGAAGATACTGAGCGATCCAGCCGAGTCATGCTGCTGGCTGCGAATCATGCCCATGGCGTCCTGCGCAAAGGAAAGCTTCGTGTCGAGGGCGTGCGCCTTTTGAAAATCACCCACGGCGGCAGTGTAGTTAGAGAGTTGGACCCGCAGGACGCCACGCGCCAGATAGAGTCTCGCCGAGCCCGGGATTTGCTGCAGTCCTGCGTCTACAATGTCGATCCCTACTTGATAAGAAGCGTGATTGAAAGAAATGGTGGCAAAGAGCAGATAATTCGAAGGGTCTGTGGGAGCCTTCAGAATCGCCGTTCGCAGCCACTCTACGGCATGCGGTGTGTCGCCCGCATCTTCCGCAACCTGAGCCGCCAGCGAAAATACCCGACTGCTGGCGTCAGTTGCGGCGAGCAGTGGTTGCAGAGTGCGAAGGGCGCCATTCGAATCCTTTGATTTCCATTGGATATAGGCCAAGGCGAGGGTATTCGTCTCACTCGGGTTTTCTGTAACGATTTGCTGAAAAACTTCCTGCGCTTTGCGTTGATCGCCCTGCGTGAAGAGGCACGAACCGTATTCCCGCTGCGCCTCTTCGCTGCGCTGGATGAGAGCGAGACTTTTTTCGAAGTGTTGAACGGCTTCGGCACAATCTCCGTGCTGAAAGCTTAGAGAGCCCAGCATTGCGTGGCTGGTCTGGTCGTTGGGGCGCTGGTCGAGGATGCGTTGCAGAAGTCTGGCTGCAGTTGGAGCGTGGCTTGCGTAGTCGATCTGTGCCGCTCCTTCCAGCGCGGGTAGGAACTGAGGGCATGACTGGAGCGCACGTGCAAAGGATTGGCGTGCATCGCTTGTCTGGCCCTGCCGCATCAATGCGATGCCGCGCAGGGTGAGGACGGGGCAATCGGCGGGATGGCCTGTCAATATTTTGTCCGCATCTGCTATGGCCTGCGCATAGTTGTCTGCCCTCAGCTCACGGGTGATGTTCTGCACATCTGGGTTGTCAGTCTGGGCAGGCAGAGCTGCCGGAAGCAGGACTGCCGCCACGGCGGCGATGGAGAGACATTTAGCAACAGAGTGAGTCACAAATTTGGCCCGCAGACGGTTTCTCGATGAAGGAGGCCCCGGCAGAGAAGGTAATTCTCTGCCAGGGCTTCGCCGGATACATCAGAATGTCAGATTACCTCCAATTTGAATGAACCGGGGCGCAAGCTGGCCGGTGGCTTTGCCGAAGTTGCCATCTGGAAGGTTGGTGTCCATACTGGTCAGATTTGGCCGGTTAAAGACATTGAAGAATTCGAAGCGGAACTGGAACGCAATGCCTTCGCGGATCGCGGTGTTCTTCAACAGGGCCACATCCGATTCGTTGAAATTAGGTCCGGTGAAGCGGTTGAACGCCTCATTGCCTTCCGACCCAAAGGATGGCTGCGGGAAGTTCGCAGTGGTGAAGACACCGTTCAGGAACGCGCGATGACCGGTGCCCTGCGCATAGCTGGTGACGTTGGGGAAGTCGAAGTTATCGCCATCCGCGTTATAGTCGCCACTTCCTGGTGCATAGCCGATGTAGGTGCCTGAAGAGTTGGTCAACGGACTAAACGACGCATTGGTGGAAACAACGAACGGATATCCGCTCTGGACGATGGTGGTGCCACTGACGATCCAGCCGCTTGCCACCCGCCCTACCAAGCCCAGAGCATGATTCACATCAGGGACCTGGTAATTCCAGGCAAGCGAGAAGCGGTTCGGCGCGTTCCAATTGGATGGGCCATACCATTGGTGCACATTGATATAGCTGGGAAAGACCTGCGTGTCATCCGAAGATGAGGAGCGGGTATAGGACGCATTGAAGAACGCCCGGCTGAAACGCGCCCTCGAAGGACGCGATAAATGCGTTGTAGTTCGAGACACGATCATTTTGCGTATAGAGCACCTGGCCGAAATTCGGGTTGAGCCGCGACGGCACCGTGCTGTTATGGATGATCAGGTCTCCCGGAAGTTCGTTGATGTCTTGCCCATAGCTGACGTTATAGACCTGGCCGCCGCCGGACAGGAGCTTGCGTCCATTGGAGCCGGAATAAGCGACTCCGGCGACATAGTGGGAGCCCATCTCGTGATCGAGCCCCGTCGAATAGGTATAGGTTACCGGCGAGACCAGATTCGGATCGATGCCGCCGATGGTGAACTGCAGGCCGGTGAGGCCGCCCGCGGCGTTCAGCGTATACGCCGATAACGTCCGGTACAGGGAAGTTGAAAGGCTTGTCGTTGGATGTGCCGAAGCCGAAGATGGGCGCCGGTGTCTGTCCACCATAGAACGTCGGGAAGATATTTCCGGGAGGATTGCCGCGGAACTCCTCCTGCAGGTTGGCGAGTGTGGGCCAGTTGTGGAAGATACCGGCTCCTCCCTTGACCAGCCACTTGCCATTGCCGGCTACATCCCAGGCCACGCCGCCGCGAGGACTGAAGACGTCGCTGATAGCGCGATTCAGTGCGTGGGTGTGCGCACGACGATGCCGTTGGCGATCTGCTCCTGCTCCGTCTGTCCGGGCCCGAAGAAGAAGTTGCCGAAAGCGGTGCTCGCGGTGCGGGAATACGGATTGCCGAAGTCATCCCAGCGTAGTCCGTAGTTGAGCGTCACCCGCGAATTGACCTTCCAGTTGTCCTGAATGAATGCGCCGTTCGTGATGCCGGCCGCGTTCCAGTTGTATTGAGAGTGTTGGCCGGTCAGTGGGTCGTAGGCGATGCTGCCTTCGGTGTAGACATTGTCATTGGCGAGATCAAGCAGGCTATTGAAGTTGAAGGTCGGCTGGTCGTAAGGGCCGTTGAAGATTTCGACGTCATCGCCGAAGAGGCCCTCGTATCCGATCTTGATGGCATGCGATTTGACAGATGTGCGTAAGGACATCCCGCCAGTGGTAATTGTGCTGGATGAAATCGCCTTGCGCGAAGCCGTCTCCGAAATTCTGACTTCCCGTCACGTTGACGACGGGGACGCTGAAGAGTCCGGTTGCGGGCTCGATGCCTTCAACCCGCATGGCCGCAAAGGCCGCTTCGTTGATCGTGGTTGGATTGAAGGTATGAGTCTCATTCGCCTGGATCGCGTACTGGTAAAACTTATTGGTTTCGACAAAAGCTGCGCGCGGATTAGGCGTGTTGGTCGACAGGGTGGTGCGGAAGACCGTGCCGTAGAGCCGATCTTTGCTGAAGTCCTTATCGATGCGGATGAAGTACTGGAGTCCGTTGCGGTAATCGGTATCGGAATAATTTCCCGTGTCTGTCAGATTTGTGCCGCAGGGAAGATTAAAGGTGGCTGAGGTTCCGCATGTGGTGGGGTATACGCTGCTGGCGGTAGATGCGACGGTCGACGTTCGAAACCTTGCTCACCGGATAGCTGGTCAGGATTTTGGTTCCGAAATTTCCTGGGAACGTCGACGCGGCAAAGCTGGTGAAGGCGGGATCTTCAAAGGTGATGCTATTCGTAACCGCATTCGAGGCGCGGAGCGGCTCGATGCCAAAAAAGAAGATAGCCCCATTTTCGAGTTGGAACAGATCGGACCGCCAATGGTTGCGGAGATGTTATTGCTGTGAAATGGCGAGTAGCTTTGGGTGAAGTCGGTGGCGGCGGTCAGATGTTGATTCGTGAAATAGTCGCTGGCGTTGCCGTGGTAGTGGTCCGCACCGGACTTCGTGGTCATGGTCATCTGGACCGAACTGGCGCGCCCATAGTCGACGGAGTAGGTATTCGTCTGGATGCTGGTTTCCTGGATGGAGTCGGGATTCGGCGTCAGGTTGAGAACGCCGGGCCGGATGGAGCTGGTGACATCGAGACCATCAATGATGTACATGTTGCCCACCGCGCCCTGTCCGTTGGCGCTGGCATCCACCTGGGTCTCGGTCGAGTAGTTGTCGCGGCCGGAGCCGGGGCTGCCGTTCGAGGTAATGCCGGTGCCCGTAACACCCGGTGCAAGTGTGACCAGCGAGATCATGCTTCGTCCGGCAAGCGGCAGCGAAGAGAGGGTTTGCGTCGAGAGCGTCTCCTGGATGCGGGTGTCGGCGGCATCCAGAATCGGCGCCTGGGTGGTGACCTGGACCGTCTCGGCTGCGCTTCCGATGGCCATCTTGACCGGCACGTTCAGCACCTGGCTGGTCTGCAGCACAACGGGGATCGCGGCGTTGGAGAAGCCTTTTGCGGAGCAGGTGAGATGGTAATCGCCAGGTGCCAGGCTGAGAAAGGTATAGACCCCGGATGAGTCGCTTGCGGCGGTTCTCTGGTCGTGTGTTCCATCGTTCGTCAGCACCAGGGTGGCGCTGGGGATCGCGGCCCCTGTGGGATCCGTGACCAGGCCGGTGACAGAGCCGGTAAACTGGGCGAACGCGCAGGGCGACAGCGCGAGGGATAGAAACGCAAGGGAGCTAAGGATGACTCTTAAACGCGTCATGATGCACAACCTCCAAAAAGTAGCCGTTCAATTTCTACAATTTGCTGAATCGAGGTAACGTTTTCCCGCCTGTCGCTGCCAAATCGAAATCCTCATTCCACTCAAGAGCGAATGTCGATAGAGAGTTAAACCAGCGGCGCAGTGCGGGGCAGGACCCTACGCTCAACAAGCAGAAGAACCATATTCCCGGCGAAACAGAGGGCACAATGGGTCATATGTACCATCGTTCTCTTCCATGTAGCACGGCCGGGGAGGGGGTGAACATGCTCCTGTCTTCTCTCCAGATGCCGGCGGGGTTGGATTGGCTTATGTTTTGGGTAGACAGCGGTCGAAAGAAAACGATTCCGCAATTCGGTACAATTCCTCTCTTTTGAGCATGTCGAGGTGTACCATGACGATCAATTGGGGATGCTTGGTCGTGTTCGTCGCGACAAAAGCTAGTCGGCAAACAGAAGCCGGTTCGAGGGCCTGAAACTGCGAGGGCAAAGCGGACTGCCACAACGCGTCACCTTGCGCCGGAAGCTGGGTGTGCTTGGCGGGAGCATTCTAATTGCGCTTTTGGCCTGCAAAGACTCCCCGCCCACCATCGCCGTAATCCCGCGCGCATGCGGTACTGCGCTGTGGGAGCCAGAGCACGCTGGCGCGGCCGCTGTGGCCCGCGCTCGCGGAATGTCGCTCTATTGGAACGCCCCAACCCGTGCGAACGATGTGCAAAGGCAGATCGCACTTCTGGAAAAGATTGTGGCGAGGCACTACCAGGGAATTGTCCTGTCCCCAGATGAGACCCTTGCTCTCCGGACGCCGGTCGAGCGCCTGCTGGCGAAACACATTCCGATCGTTGTCGTGGGAACCGAGCTGGGGATTGCCCGGGGCGGCAATCTGTCCTACGTCCTGAACGACGAAGTTGCGGGGGGACAGCTCGCGGCACGCCGGCTGGGGCTGATCCTGGGTGGGGAAGGCACAGTGGCCATTTTGGGCCTGGACCCTAAGCTTTCGAGTATCACCCTTCGCGAAAGGAGCTTTGAAGAAACGCTAGCGTCAGAGTTTCCACGCATTCGCGTGGTTGCCCGGCGAATCGGTTTGACGAATGTCCCCCAGGAGCAGCAGGTAGCGGAAGAGCTTCTTCAGAGCGGGCCTGTTCCCGATGCCCTGGTGGCGCTCTCCGCCGAATCCACGCGCGGGGCTTACTATGCGCTGGTGGAGTTTAACAAAACGCCGGCGATCAAGTTGATCGGCTTCGACCAGGACCTGCTGCCTCCCATCCGGACCGGCGGCCTGGATTCTGTGGTGGCGCAGAACACATACGAGATGGGGCAACGTGCGATGGAACTCCTTTATGGAAAATTGCACGGAGAGGCCGGTCCCGATCGAGTAGTCGTTGAACCGAGTCTGGTGACTCGCGAAAATATCGACTCTCCCGCGATTCAACAGATATTCTCCGCTCGCTGGTGGGGTGATCGCTGATGGCCGCGCCTTCATCGGGCCTCAGGACACTGCTGCGCATTGCGATCTACGTTGTTCTTGCCTCCGCGATTCTTGTCTTACTTTTTCGGCTTGTTCCGCTGCGCAGGGAGTCGCCTGCGCCGCATTCGGTCTCGCTTGAGAAGAGAGAGGAATGGACTGCCTTTGGTGGTACGTGGGAGGCGGTGAACGGCGCAATGCGGAACAACTCGGATGAGCGCGGGGCAAAGCTGATGACCGGGTCGACGAGCTGGCGGAACTATTCGGTCGAGGCAGATGTCCAGCTGTTGGGGCAGTATGGAGACGCCGGCCTGATTCTTCGGGCGAACCATGAAGAAGAGGGTGTCGACGCTTACAACGGATACTTCGCCGGCCTGCGCGACTTGGATAACACCATGATTCTGGGCCGGGCGGACTTCGGATGGCGCGAATATTTGACCACGCCGGTAAAGCCCACGGTCTATGCGCAGCGGTGGTATCACATCAAATTTCTGGCCTATGAATGCGATCTCGTGGCGACTGCGACATCGCTTACCGGCAACACCACCACGGTAGCCGTGCGTGATCCGGAGTGCATTCAGTCGGGGAGATTCGGACTCAAATCCTATGCCACCGGAGCCCTGTGGCGCAACGTCGTGGTTCGTCCCGCCACGCGCGCCGACGAAGTCGCGATGATTGGATCTGCTCCGCCACAGAAAGCCGTCGCACGCCAGGAGGTGGGTGGCGCCGGATCCGACACATTCGACCGATACCTGGAGCCGATCGTTCGCGAAACGCAGAACCACCATTTTGATTTGCATGCTACATCGATCAGCAATCTTCGCCTGCTTTCTCCGGACAAGCCCACGCGCGTGACGGTCCATGGCGTTGTAACGCTGACATCTCCGGTGATCTTCATACAAGACTCCACCGGAGGCCTGGCTGTTTCACCGAACGATGCGGGAATGCCCCTGCAGATTGGGGACGAAGTGGAAGCGGAGGGCGACCTGGTCCTGGGCGATTTCAGCTCGATTTTGAAAAACGCGTCTGTCCACGTTCTGTGGTCGCAGGTGCCGGTACCGCCTGTTTCGGTGACTGCCTCGCAAGCGTCCTCAGGAAGCTACGACGCCACCTTCATTGAACTCGAGGGCGATCTGGATCATAAACAGCAAGGGCCGAACCACAGCCTGATCATGACGCTGAGCGATGGTAGTCAGGACTTCCGCGCTATTGTCAGCGAAAAGGGCCGGGCATCGTTTCCCTGGACGCTTAAAGAAAAAAGCCGCTTGCGGCTGCACGGCATCTGCACGGTCAACCCCGCGTACACGCAAAATCAAACCCCTTTTGCGGTCATCCTGCCGTCCATTGACGATATCCAGGTGATCAAAGGGCCTCCCTGGTGGAGCGCGGGGCATATCGTCGCCTCCATCATTGCCTTGTTCGTGCTGATCGTCGCCGTACAGGCTCTTTACGGACGGATCGAGACGCTCAGGCTGCATGCCATTCTCGAAGAGCGCGAACGCCTGGCGCACGAAATGCACGATACGCTCGCGCAGAGCTTTGCCGGCATCGGCTTCCAGCTTCAAGCCATTCGCGATGAGGTCGGTAACGAAACCGAACTCCATCAGCATCTGGACCTGGCGCACGACCTGGTTCGCACCAGTCATGACGAAGCCAGAAGAAGTATCTCTGCTTTAAGATCAGAGACCTTGGAGAAGCTCGGGCTGCTGAAGGCACTTGAAGGATGCGCGGGAAGGATTGTCAATGGTGGATCGATCAAGGTTCGATGTTCGAGCGGAGGCGACCCGCGGACCATTCCGCCGCGCATCTCGGACGCCTTGTATCGAATCGGCCAGGAGGCCATTGCCAACTCTGTGCGGCATGCTGAACCGACTGAGTTGGTGATCTCCATTCTTTATGAATCAGGCGGTTTGTCAATGACGATTCAAGACAATGGCAGGGGCTTTCCGGCCGGTGAGGATTCGGCCAGCTTCGGCATACGAGGTATGGGAAAGCGGGCTGAGGGAATCGGAGCCAGCCTTGAAATTCGCAGTTCAACGGGCGAAGGAACTTCGGTGCAGGTGAAGGCGCCGCTGCCAAGAAGATTTGTACCCGAAAACTGGCGGTATTACGCGAGCAGGATCTGGTAGGAGCGGAAACAAATGGAGAAGACACCAGTAAAGGCGGCTATCCGACTGTTAATCGTGGATGATCATCCGGTTGTGCGTGCCGGATTGAACAGCATGCTCCGCAAGCAAAGCGGCTTGAGGGTTATCGGAACGGTGCATGGCGGCCGCGAAGCTCTAGAATTCCTGAGCAAGGAGAATGCCGATGTAATGCTGCTCGATCTTCGCATGCCAAATATGGATGGCATCGACACGCTACGCGCACTGCAGAACCTGCCAACGCCGCCCCAGGTAGTCATTCTTTCGAATTTCGAATACGACGAAGAAATTTATCGCGCTGTGGAAGCCGGCGCCAAAGCGTACCTGCTGAAAGATACCTCGCGGGACGAGATCATCGCTGCCATCAACGCGGTTCATGGCGGGGGCACTCATTTCCCCAAACGGATCGCTGATCGTCTGGACGAGCGCAAGCATCGCCCGTGCCTGAGCGCGCGCGAAGTGCAGATACTCGAGCTGCTTTCGAAGGGCCTGACGAACAAGGACATCGGGCGGGCTCTCGATATCAGCAAGTTCACCGTGCGAAACCACGTGAATAAAATTCTCGAAAAACTCGAGGTCTGCGATCGGACGGAAGCTTCGACAGTGGCGATCGAGCAAGGCATCCTGCCCATCATGCACGGGTCCGCGCATTGACTGGAATACTTATAGCCGGATCGACACCGCCTCGACTTCCAGCGTGATTTGCTTCTTCTCCGGCGTCCCCGCGATCTCGATGGCCAGCACTTTGGGTTTGGAGCGCTTGCCCTTAGGGTCGGGCTTAAGTGTCAGTGTCCGCTGTTTGTCATCCCAGATGCACGCGACGCGTGTAAAGTCACCTTGCTGATAATTGAAAGTAGAGCCGTCGTCGTCATACAGTGACAGCGTTCCGTCCGCTCCCGGATAGACACGCAGTGTCAGCGGCTCCGTGCTCTCCTCCTGTGCGTATTGTTTGACCGGGCCGATGGGCAGAATGGCTCCGGCCTTCACATACAGGGGCATCGTCTCCAGATCGACCTCACGGGTCACCTCTCTTCCTCCGTCGACCCGGGAGTTGGTCCAGTAATCCCACCACGCTCCTTGAGGAAGATAGGTTGTCCGTTGAGAAGCCCCGGGCTCGAGCACGGGAGCGACGAGTATGCTCTCGCCCCAGATATATGCGTCCTCGGTTGCCGCGGCTCGCGCATCCTCGGGGTATTCGAGCCACAGAGATCGCATGAGCGGCAGTCCCGTTATGCTTGTCTCCGCGATCGCCGAGTAGAGATAGGGCAAGAGCTGGTAGCGCAGGTTGAGATACTTTCTGCAGATGGGTTCGACGGTTGTGTTGTGCAGGTCCTGCGGAGGCGGCAACGTCGCTGCGGCGAATTGGCCGTCGAACTCTGCAGGTTCGTAGCTGCCGAGGTCCCAGCCCCACGGAAGGCGCAGCTTCCAGGTGCGACCGTGGCAGCGAAACGATGGGCAGAAGGAGCTGAACTGGAACCATCGAACGAATAGCTCAGCCGTGAATTCCTTCGTTGGAACGAAGCCGCCCGTGTCTGTGCCCCAATACGGTATGCCGCAGAGGCCAACCGCGATGCCGTTCGCAACCTGCGCTGCCAGCGTCTTCCACGTGGAGAGCGTGTCGCCGGACCAGAGCCATCCATAGCGCTGCAGGCCTGCGTATCCGTTCCGGTGGAGCGCGAACGGCCGCAGGTTCGGTTCGAAGACCTGCGAACCTTCCCAGTACATCCGATTCCGCGCCAGCCGCGAAGCGGGGAGAAGCTCATCGCCCTCATCTGGCCACCAGCCATCGACGCCTGTGCGCTGCACCTCGCGATGCTTCGGCCAGTAGACCGCGGCACTGCTCGGATCAAGCAGAGCTGCGCCAGTGTCGCCAACCTCGCCATGCAGGTCCTCGGGACAGCTCACAACGTGGAGGATGATCTTGAAGTGCTCGTCATGCATCTCGCGAAACATCGCAGCGGGGTCGGGAAAGACCTGCGGGTTGAAGGTGAATGAACCATGTCCCGTGTTCCATCCCGAAGGACAGAAGCCAGTGCCGAGATAGATCATGGCATCGCAGGGTAGTTTCTTTTGGCGAAACAGTTTCGCTTCATTCAGCACCGAGGTTCGGTCCGCGAGCGTCCGATGCGACTGCTGGAAACCGAGCGACCAGAGCGGAGGCATGTGCGGATAGCCGGTCAATTCGGCCCACTCGCGCATTAATTCAGTGGGCGTTTCTGCCAGCACGAGGAAGATATCGCGCGTCGGCGTCTCTTCGGTGGGCAGAAAGCGGGCGTCGCCGCCGGTCAGGTCAAAGGTGCCCCAGGGATGGGCGAAGAAAATTCCCCACGGTGGCGTATCGCCTCCGATAACCCACGGGATCGGCACGCGTGCACCGAAGGCTGCCAGGTCGGGACTATGCTGGCCGTTCCGCATCGCGTCCGAAGAGCCGCGGCGATTCAGCGGATGGCCTCCTTCTCCAAGCCCAAAGATAGGTCCGTTGCCGAGAGAGAAGTGGATGGCTCCGGTCGATGGTTCGAGGCTGAGCTGCTGGCGTGTTTTGCCGGTCTCGTCGGAGACCGTCACCCGCCATGGCCGCTCTTCAAGTTGAACCTTGAATCTTCCCCACGCGGCTGAGCCGCCGTTCTCCTGCAGCGGCTCGGGCCACGGCCGTTGAACGATCCCGGTCTCATTCGCCGGCCCCTGCTTCCCCTGCTGCACGATGCGCAGACGAAGCGTCTTGTCATTCACGGCAACCAGAGTCAGCAGATGGGCGTTGCCTATGGCTGGGACGCCTTGCTCGGAACTGAAGACTTCCGCGTTGCTGATCTTTCGGGAAAGAAGAACATCTGCCGCACTGAATGCTAAGCCAGCTAATACCCCTCGTCGCGTCCACTGCTCTTCCATGCGGCCCTTGATCCTTCTCTCAGAAAATCCTTCCGACTGCCGCCATCATCGCACAGGCGCGAATGATGACAAATGGGTCACATGATCCACCGACTCCATGCCCGGAAGGGAGCAGGTTTCAATGGCAAGGTCACTTGCTTCTCAGGTCGCTCTCAACAAGTGCGGCGATTTCGCTGGAGAGCTGATCCGCCTTCTCTCCTTCGCCATTCTGGTTGTATGCGTTGATCAAGACTCCGGCAGCACTCAGGTTCAGAGGATCGAGCATCATAGCTCTCTCGAGGTGCTGCTCCGCGAGTGCATGGTCTCCCAAGGCCAAATAAGCCTGTCCCAGGCTTGCCTCTTTTGGAGACGATTGCGAGTCGAAACGCACTGCCAGCTCGAACGCCTGTGCTGCTTCGCCAAATTGCTTCGCCGCAAAGAGCGCGATTCCCATCGTATTGAACATTTCACTGTCCTGCGGAAATTGCTGCTGGACGGCAGTCAGCATCCGATACCCATCGACAATCAGTTTTGGCGATCTCTTTTCCAACCCCACGTCGACAGACGCGATTCCCAGGTTGCGGGTCGCCAGTTCACTCGGTGGTTGTCTCCATGGAGCGAGAGAAGCAGGCGGCGGGTTGGCCGCATTGCTCTGGTCCGCGGATTGAGGGTATCGCTCGATGCGATGGTCAGTGAACGCAGTGTGGCCGCCATCGTTCGGCGCTCGCTTGGGCATATGACAAGCGATGCAATCGCTGCTCTTGGATGGATGATTCGCGGCAAAGCTGGTGTTGGCGTGGCACTCAAGGCACTTCTCGCGGTAGTATGCGACGGGTTTCGTCGGTTCCTGATGCGGATCGTGGCACGTTCCGCACCACAGGCGTCCACCGCTGCTGCGAGCGCACTTGCTCAGGGCCAGCTGCTCAGAGTGGCTGATCACCCTGAACCCGGCCGTCGTTCCTGGCGGCGGGACATTGCGATAGATAGTGAAAGTCTCCTCCAGCGGTCTTCCCGCCTCGAAGTCGGTAAACCGCTTGCCGGGATTCAGCACTCGCGCCGCTCCGATCAGATGGCACTGCTCACAGACACTGTCACGGGCAGCCGGGTCGAGATGCGTGGGATTGACGATGTTCGTATCGCTGGGTTTGGCCAGGTGCGCAGCCGTATTGCCGTGGCACCGATCGCATCCGATTGCCAGATGCGTGAAAGGCGTCTTGCCGTATTCGTTGACCGTTCCTGCAACGGCATCGAATGAGCCTGCGTGGCAGAATATACATCCTTCTGCGATGGGTCGCGTAAAGTCAGGATCCGGTTTGCCTGCATATCCAGGTGCGAGGTCATACGCTTCACGGCTGCGATAGTATGCCACCGGCGATTGGAAGAGATGATTCGCCAGCTTCACAATGTATCCACTGGCGTGGGTTCCGGATCCGATCACGTAGTCGACGTGATAAGTGTTCGTGCTCCCATGACTCTCCAATGTTTGCCACGATCCCTGCCTGTCGGAATACATCCGGATGGTGGTACCCGGCACCCGCACGACCCCGGCCGGCTCACGCGCCCCGATTCGCATGGAGTGGGCCATCTTTGATTGTGCGTAACCATCAACCTCTTTGGCGTGGCAATCCCGGCACTCATCTGCGTCCCCGGCAGTCGCAGATTTCTCGGGGGCCGACGATGCCATATTTTTTGGAGAAGAAGAGTATGCAATGGAATGACTCGGGGCTCCAGCATCCCACAGGAGAATTGCGGTCGCAGCCAAAGTTCCCAAAATGCTTCGCATCAACATGAAACTCCCAGGCTGCGCATTCAGGCGATCTTGCTGTGCTACTTTTACGCCATCATAAGTGGCGCATCAAAATAATGTCGAGAGGGCGCCGGGAGCCGGGGGACGGCGCAGCTGCGATAAATTCCAGCAAATTGAGCAAAGCTGAATCCGCATCACGTGCTGAAGTCAAGACACAGGCTATCGGAAGAAGAACCGCGGTCATTACTTTGCCGCGGTCGCTTCACGAATTTCGCGAGCTACGAGCTCATACTGATCGGAAGCGAGGTAGTCGACATGTGCAGAGATGGCCGCGCGCCAGCGTACGCGCGCCGCCGCAAGCGAACCGAAATTGTAATCGCTGAACCAGCCGTTGCAGCTCAGCTCCTTTTTCGTAGCTCCATCGAGGGTGTAGAAGCGAATCCACAGGCCATTGGCATGCGCGTGCTCGACCAGCGCGCGTAGACGCTTCATTTTCTCGGGCGTCCACTCCCCAGCGTGCGGCTGGCCGTCGGCTTCAACCACTTTCCAGGGATTGTTCCACCAGCGCCGGTAATTAGTGGCCTTCTCGGCGTCGATCACTTCAGGCGGCGCAGTCGGGTCCTTATCCTCGGCGTGGACAGCGCCAAAGAGAAGCACACGATCACCGGTCTGCAGCTGGTCGTAGAAGATAGTCTGCTGCGCATCCGCTTCTCCGGTGAGAACCAGAATCGGCTTGACGTCCAGCGACTGCACATCGGTTCCGTTCGCACCTTTCACGGCCGAAGTCAGCCAAGGACGATATTTTCGAAGCAAAGCCAGCACTGCCGCCAAGTGTTCCGGCTTATTGTCTTTGAAGTCCAGATTGAGCGTAATCAGCGGCCAGTTCTCATGATTCCCTTCGCGAAGCGCCTTCTCAACGATGGGCCGCACCCTCTCAAAGAAATACTGATCCATGGTTGGTTCAGTCCCGGAGGTCGGCTGACCGTGGGTGACAACGGACCAGCTGCGCCCAGTCTTGGGATCCGTGTGCCAGGCCAGGTCCTGCTCGATGGCCAGTGGTGTACCGGCGGAAAGCGCCCGATCGATCCTGTCGCCCCACCACTCGAAGTAGGGATAGCAGTTGTGCGCGTCCATCACCGTGCGCGAACCTGGCTTCGATTGTTGCGCCAGGAGCGGAGCCGAGATGAAGACAATCAAGATCGGCAACACTGCACTGGCGAACCGCCGACGGGTAAAACCATCCATTTCCGACACCTCTTATTCCACCAAAATCAGATTGAAGAGCACAGCCCTTTCGGGCGCCTCGACGGTCGGTCGACAGTGGGCGCCCTCTTTGCGAGTGTAGCCGCGAGACCCGGATCAAGACCACTCAGCAGCAGCGTCGCTTCGCTAATTTCAAGCTAATTTCAAATACAAAGGCTCCGGCAAGAGGCGCGTCGGCGTGGCAAGAGGTCGATGGTTCGTGCGGAATTCTCATCCGCGCTCTGAAACGCTTGGCGTGCTCCAGCCACTATCTCGGCGATAGGACTTACCTGCTTCCGATCAGGGACGAGTCGTTCCCAGCCCCTCGCAAAACTGCGCTCCGAGTTCGGAAGAAATGCCGTCCGGAACCCAGTAAGGAGAAGCTGCGCCCTGCTGGCTCGCAGTGACAAAATTTATAACTCCAACGGGTCTTCGCCTATGTGGCCATGATTATTACCTTGCGGGGATTGCGCCGGATGACGCAGAATTCCGAGGAACGAGCGACCCGAACAAGCTGCGCGGTGGTCGTCGGCGAGCTGCTCGAAGGACAGGATTCAAGTAGGCAGAGCGCGAATCCGCCAAAGACAGAAAATGTGGAGTGTCACCCATGAAGCGCGGTACGGGAGCGTTAGCGCTGTTCGCCATTCTACTGGCCGGGGCTCGGTTCGCGTCCCGACCCGCGCCAACCTCGGCGAATGTAAACCCGGGCGCCCTGTCCCAATCAACCGTTCGCGATCTCCCGCCCGACAACGCTTGCGAGGCTTTTGCCGACTCTCTGCCTGGGAAGGACGCGAAGGGCAAGGGAGAAATTACCTCGCTGGTGCAGCGGTATCTCTATGGCCTTCCGCAGGCCGCGCAACTGGCGCCGGGCTCCATTCCGGGAGACATCAGATTCATGATCGTTACTGTGCCCGATCCGCTGCACACGCATCTGAACCTTCAATTCGATCGCACTCTGGAGGCAGTCCAGCAGGCGCTCCAAGACGAAAAGTACACCTACGATTCGTCATGGCTTCCGTGGAAGAAACAAACTTCCAACTCCTCCAACAGCACGGAACAAACCGCGGACGCGAATGAGAAAGCTCGCCGGGAACAATGTCCGGGACTAATTCTCTTCCGCAGAAATATGACAACGAGCCCGCTGCCGGATTGCTCGACGCAGAAGATGGCAGGAACCGGAACAGGCAGCGAGCCCTATCAATGCGGCATGTTTGCGTTTGTCGTGTCGGAAAACCCCACGGCCGGCCTCAATCAGGTTCAATGGGCGAACGCGCTGGCCTGGCTTGAGAAGTATGCCGCGAGGGGGCGGCCCGACCGCTCTCTCCGCGTCCTAGGACCGACGTTCTCCGGGTCGATGCCCTCAGTCGTCCGAGCCCTTACGCGCCTGAATACGGGGAGCAGTTCTTTCACCAGCGTTCTGCTTTATTCAGGCAGGATTCGCGGCTGCGGATCGTGGCGCTGGCTGAATACCCAGCTGAATGGATTGACATCGTTACCAATCCGGACCGCAGATTTTGATGAGAATGACGCCATTCAGATCGACCGGTTCTATCGATTTCTGAAAGATCGCGGACATCTTCTTTCCGAGGTTGCAGTTCTTTCCGAAGATGAAACTGCGTACGGCGGCCTTCCGGATGCCCATGCAAAGCCCCCTGATGCGACAGGAACAGCGCCGCCTGATATTTCCACCGAGCCGCTTTGCGAGCCGCCCTACCCGAGAACGAATAGACCCGTACATCTCTACTACCCGCGCGACATTTCCGCGATTCGCTCCGCGTATCAGGAGCAATCGATCTTTTCGACCGGAGCTTCGACGGAGACGGCCGCCGCTCCGCACGCGGTTTTGCAGCCCCAGTATGAGCCGACGACGCAGGGCGAGACGGATACCATCGAGCCCTTCAGCGGGCAGGGCATGGCGCTCACCCAGGAGGCGCAGCTCTATGGAATCGTAAATTCGCTTCGCACCCACGGAATTCGCTATGTCATTCTGCGGAGCACAAACTCGCTCGACTATTTATTTCTGGCGCGCTTTCTTCATCGCGCCTATCCGAGCGCCTACATCGTCACGTTGGGAGCAGACATGCTCTTCGGTCGTGAGATTGACTCCACGGAGTTCCGCGGTGTCGTCGCTCTTACCACCTTTCCGCTTCTCCCGCGCGGACAGGACTGGACGACGCAGACAACCGAGCTCCCTCAGCACGCCCATCGCATTTTCGGCAGCGACATCATGGAGGGCGTCTACCTTGCTGCCCGGTTTCTGACGACGGATGAGGCGGCAAAGAGATCTGATCCGTCACCCTATGTTCACCCTCCCAAGCCGGATATTCCTGACTACGCAAAGCCCTTCTGGGGGTCGGACAGCGGGACAAATTCAGCCGCAGCTTCCACATGGCTGTCGGTGATCGGACGAGATGGCTACTGGCCTCTTGCGGTGTTGACTGATTCGTATGAGGGGAAACTTCCCGCATCTAACCTCGCGCGTGTTACGCCACCAGGCACCGACGCACAAATAGGAAGTGAACCGGTGCTGCGATGGTTCACGCTCTCTGACCCGTGGAAATTCTGTTGCTTTCTCGCAGTGCTGATCGCCTGCGTGCACTTCGCGGCTTGCCAATATGGCTGGAGTCGCCAGGACCTGGGCATCTTCATCCAGTTCACGCCGTTGCCTGGCAATCGCCAGCTTGCGCTTAAGGCCCTGGGTTCGGCGACTGTTTGTTCATTGTTGCTTCTTCTTTTTCTGGCGTCAGCGCGAATCTATCCGTGGCTTCGCGCTGCCGATCAGATATGGGTGTGGATTGTAGGAATCTTTGCGCTAGCGGCATGCGCCGTAGTTGTGTTGGACATGCGGCCGAGGCCAGTATCTGGATCCACGAACCGCTTCGGCGCCAGGCGAGGGCGGCTGCGCTTCTTCCTATGGATTGCATTCGCATTCATTCTTATCGGCGGCTGGAGCGCGGCCTCATTAAGAATCTTCGACTACAGCGACCCGGGCGGCGTGACCACGGCTTATCGATCGGTTCACATTAGCAGTGGCATTTCGCCGATCGTTTCGCTTCTGCTGATGCTGGGTGGATTCTACTGGTGGTTTTGGCAGACGCTTTGCGGACTCGCGCTGCTGGGCCGCGGACGGCCGATTCTTCCTCGCCGAAACCATTTGCCCTCGGGATTTTCACGGGTCAGCAATGAGATGGCTGAAAACATCGAAAGCCCTGCGATACCCTTCCCGCGCTATCGCGGCACTAATAAGATCTTTTATCTGTTTCCTTTTTCTCTTCTGGTTTTGCAGGCATGCGTGCTGCAGCGGCCCTGGGCGCAGGGCTACGACTCGATTCTGCACAGCCTGGAAAGTAAGTCATTCAATTGGACGCTGCATGCGATGTTCGGCGTGGGACTCTACCTGCTTATGCTGGATTGCGGACAGTTTTTGATGACCTGGTTCCGTCTGAAGCGCCTTCTGCTCGCGCTCAACCGTCTACCTTTGCGGCGAACCTTCGCGGCGCTCCAAGGGCTTTCGATGCGTTCGCTGTGGAGCTTGAGTGGCACATCCTCGCGTGCTCGATACACCATCTTTTCGCATCAGCTCGAGTCCTTGATCCATCTTCGAAACGAGCTTGACTCATTCCATGCTCGCGATTGCGGCAACGCAGCCGTTCGCATTGCCATCCATAAGACGCTACCCCACGCGCTTCGCTTTATCGAGACGCGTAGCAAAGGCGCGGATCTGGCGATGGTCAACAATAGCGATGCACTGGCAGTGAGAAGAAGCCTTTCCCGATGCACCGAGGAGATTATCTCTCATCTTCTGGTCCCTGAGTGGTTGTCCGAGCGGACATCGCTTGACCTGGCAGACAAGGCGGCAGAGCCTGGCGCCAAGGAGCATCTGGTTCTAAGCGAAACACCGGCAGTCAAACTTGCGGAGGAATTTGTCTGCATGGTTTATGTGGGCTACCTGCAGAATATGCTCGCCCGCATGCGCACCATGGTTCTCTCAACAGCTGGGGTTTTTGCGGCCATCGCGCTGTCTCTGGCCTTTTATCCTTACACTCCGCGTCCGGTGCTTGCGCTGTCGCTGCTGTTCCTCCTGGTGGTGCTGGGGGCTGTCGTTACCGCGGTCTATGCGGGTCTCGATCGCGACAGCACCTTGAGCCACATTACGAATACGGAGCCAGGCGAGCTCGGCGTGAATTTCTGGATCAGAATCCTGAGCTTTGTCGGGGTTCCCGCGCTGGGCCTGATCGTCGCGCAGTTTCCGGAGATTACCGACTTCGTGGTCTCCTGGATCCAGCCGGGCATCAATGCAGCGAAGTGATTTCGGCATTGACGCTGACGGAGCCCGCGTCATACTATTCATCGGTCTCGCGCTACCGGAGGAATTTCCCGGTTCTTGTCTCAACTCGCTCGCCGCTTTCTCTTCCGTTGAGACGCCAATTCTTTATCAAGCCTGTTGATGAGCCAGCTCCGTTGTCGCCAACTTAGATCGCGACACGGCCCAGCATGATTTGTTGCGCAAGGCAACAAGTTATCGATGCTTCCATGAGGTGAAGCTGTGACCGACATCGTTGTAACCAACTGGTTCGGAAATATTGTTTCGCACCCCAGCGTGATTGTAGAGGCCGACTCGGTCGAAGATATTGTTGCGGTGATGAAGGACCCCGTGAAATATCCTTCACCCGTTCGCGCAGTCGGCTCCAATCACTCCACATCGCCCTGTGGTGTCGCGGATGGCGGGACGCTGATCCAGATGAAGATGAATCAGATTCTGAATATCGGCGACGATACGCTGACGGTTCAGGCCGGGGCCATTCACATCGATCTGGCGAAGGCGTTGCAGGCGCGAAAGCTGCAATTTTATGTGAATACCGAAATTGGAAGCCTGACCTCTGGAAGCGCAGCGTGCGCCGGCACAAAAGACGCCTCGTTTCCCGGCGAATACGGCCAGGTTGGGTCATACATAACGGGAGTCAAAATGGTTTTGCCGAATGGCGACCTGCTGCAGGTGGATGAGAGCACGCAGCCGGAGTTGATGCAGAAGATTCGCTGCAGCTATGGCTTGTTCGGCGTGGTTTATGAAGTGACGTACAAGGTTCGACCGCTAACGCCAATGGCTGTCCATCACAAAACCTACAGCCTCGCGGATTTTGTAAGCGCGTTGCCGGAGCTAAAGACACTAGGGCAGTCGATGTTCTTTTACATCTTTCCTTTTGCCGACAAGATCACGATCGAATTCAGGCACTACAATCCCGGCGCGAGCGGGGAACCGAACTGCATTGCATGGCCCCTAAGAAATCACATATGGGGAACATCCGGACCAAAGTTCGGTTACGAGATGGAGAAGACCATCTCCGACCCGACAGTGCGATATGGAATCATCGATGCCTTCAATGCGTCGTGGCGCCTGACGCTTGAAACCATCGTATCGAGCGACTACACGATACCGGGCGATCAAATCATCCACTACCCACCGGTTTCTAATGACAGCCGCTATACCTTCAGCCTTTTTGCCTTCCCGGAAGATACCTATGCCGTGGCGATCACCGATTTCTTCCAGTTCTGCAAAGACTACTATGCGCGAACGGGGTACCGCTCGAACCTGCTTTATGTCGGCTATCACATCGCGCAGGACCAGAGGTCGCTGCTCTCCTACTCGTGGGGCGGCCCGGTGATGACCATCGATCCAGTTTCGACGGCCAACCCCGGGTGGGACGAGTTTCTTGCTGTCTATAACCGGTTTTGTAGCGAGCGCAATGGTGTGCCCCTGCTCAACCAGACCTACGGGCTGACCGCCGATATCGTGAAAAAGGCGTATGGGGACCGTCTGACGGCGATGGCCGAAACGCGCAAACAATACGACCCGCAGGATCGGATGCTCAACAGCTACTTCCGCGAACTTTTCTCCTGAACAGCGACACCGCCTTTATGCGGTCGCGGGCACCGCAGCCATCGGTTGAGCCTCCATTGGCGGATCAGCCACGACTGCCAGCACCTGATAACTGGATGCCGGAAGACCGCCGGGCAGCATGGTGAGACTGCCGGGGTTGTAGCCCCCGTGATGCTGGCAGCGGATGAGCACGCTGTTGGAAAGCGTCGATGAGGGCGCGATATTCCGGCGCACTGGGAAGCCCCACAGCGGGGTCCATGAATCGTGTATCTCATCGAGCGCAGATGTGGGATCGAGAGGGCTGGAGTACTTGGCGATGGCTACAGGTGAAATCGCCACGCCAAGGCTACGCGCTTTATCCATCATCCAACTCAGCGTGATATCGGAAAGCAACGTAGTCACGGCGTCACTGCTGGGGCTATAGCCGCCGCCAACATCGCCATGGACGCCGCAGAACCAGACCTGCTGAAGGGTCTGTCCCGTCGCGGGAGCGGATGTCCAAAGCGTAGCTGGAAATTCCTTCCGTCGCTCGTCGATGGCCAATGCGTGAAAGGCATTCTTGATGCTGGGGTGAAGTGAGGTATCGAGAAATCCATAGAGGACTGGGTCGACTTGTCCAAAGACAGCCGGTATGCCGAGCGAGCCTACGGTGTCCCAAACCCCCACCATGGTTATATCCGGATTGCACATGGCATATTGCGAAGAGAGAGAGGCGAGTATCGAACTTCTCTGGCCCTTGTTCCGATAGGCTTCGAAGGCGCACTGGACCAGGTGGTCGTCGAAGTTCTTGGAGGGCAGGCCACAGACACAAATCATTCCTGCCAGGCTGCGCGCGGTATAGGCGCCGCGGCTGAAGCCGAAGATGAAAAGCTCGTCGCCAGCCTCATATACCTGTGAGATTTTGGTGTAGCCATCTTTGATCTTCTGGAAGAGGCCATCGCCGAAGGCTCCGCCCACAAACTTTTCGATCGGATTTCCGTCCGCTCCCACGCCGCTGTCGTAGAAGGGCATCTGATCGGCGGTAACAAGCAGCGAGCTGAATAGCTTGAATACATTTGTTCCGTTTGATTTTCCGTCCCAGGTTCCGTCCGCACAATACAGAATCTTCTTCATCACTGCCTCCGTCCATTCAGTTCTCTTACAAAGTTTCGGCGAGTTACAGGCTCGCCAGATTCACACCAGGGGAGGAATGGATCGCTATGACCGTCCGATCGCTGCAAGATAGCGCAGCGCGCTCAGGCTCGGCAAGAAAAAGTACGCGCCGCCGCGCACGGTTACGAATTGCGGCAGGTCCATAACGCTTTTGCTCACGCCGTTCTCCTGCTGCACGGAAAAGGCATTCGTGAATGGGCATCCCTCCACCGCCTCACGATTGCCCACCAGCGGGTCGCTCTCCTCCGTCAATGCGTCAAACTTGGTGCTCGACAGCCACGCGTTCTGCACGAATTCAAATTGGCGCAGGATGTTAGCGCAGAGGCAAATGAAATGGATCCCGTGCTCAGCGGTGTCGGGTATGTCTTTGACAGCCTGCTGCGGAGAAAGTCCAGGCCCATACTCACGGCCGCGCCGGAGAATTCGGTGAAAACGGGTCGAGGCGATGACATCGTCGCGAAACCCTTTGTTGGCGAAACCCAGCGTGTGAAGCAGACGGCCGACCAATCCTTCCGACCCGGGAGGGAGATCTGCATTTCGTGGATTTGCGCGCCGAATATGCGCGCCCAGCGGGCAGCGGCTGCCGTCGCTGTCGGTTTCGAACGTGAACTGGTTCTGTGCTGCGGTCTTCGGATCGATGCCTTCAATTGGCTTACTACTCAGCGGGGGGAGCGGGTCGCCATTCATCTTTCGGCCGACCGCCGCTTCGGCCAGATGTTTGCGCGCGCTGGAATCTGAGCGCGCCTGCCGGTCGAAAAACCGCCAGAAGCCGCGAACATCCTGCTGCAACTGCCGGAATACGAGATAGGCGCCATTGCGGCCCAGGTCACGCTTGCCGACCGCATCCTCGGCGAAGGGCAGCAGCGAGCTCAGGGGCGTATCGACATCGAGCAATGGCCGCCCGGTATATTTGCCGTACTCGTTGGGGTATCCGAGCAGGAACTCTCCGAGCGCGAGCAGGTTGCCATATTCGAGTTGATCGCCATTGGGGTTACGCCGGCGATTCCAATCGGGCGTAGGCTGGCTCACTCCGTCATTGAAACCAAAAGGTTCGGTGCCGAAAAGGTCCGATGTTGAGAGGCAATCCAGTAGCTCAAACGCTGTATTCCAGGCCGATCCCTGAAGGGTTTCCCTCCAGGGATCGAGCTTGCCGGGTTGAGCGTAAAGCATGGCGACGAGGTGAGGGGTTTTGCCTGTGTCCCCCCATCTCCAATATTGCGGCGAATTAGCATCGAGATCGCCGAGCCTGCGCGAGCGGCTCGGCTGGCCGGCCATGCCGGAGAGGAACTCGGGCGAGAACCCGGCAATTACCTCTTCGGATACTCCGAGCGCCTCCAGTCCCTCTCGGGTGAATGCTATTTGCAGCGCTGTCTGCGGCGGCTGATCCAATCCCACCGCAGTCGTGACGGGCGCTGTCGTCAGCCACGACTTCGCTTTTGATGCGTCCCTGATATTCAGCAATAAAAAGCAGGCTTCAGAGAGTGCGCCATATCCGAAGCGCACCAGCCCCTGAATGTCATTGAAATCGACTGCACTCATTTCTTTCCCACCCATTGAACAAGCCCAGCTTCCGCGAACCTGTGAGCACATGCGGCTCCGCTGCCTGGGGGCGCCGCCAAATGCGTGCCCGAATCTTTTAGAAAAGCTGCAGCCATTCTGTTATCTCGGAATCCGTCATGGACGCTTGCTCCAGCCCTTCACGGATCAGTGCATTGCGGTGTCTATCGCGAGCTGTCAACCCAGGGTGAGCGTTATACCAGACCTGGGTTGGCATCTGATGCCTGCGGAGATAGTTCTTGAAATTCTGCTCATCCTTCGCGCCATCCAGAATAAGCCAGTTCGTTTGCGGATAACCGATTCCGTTACTGAAGACGACGTTCAATCCGAACGCGACTTTGTTGATGAAATCGTCCATGTAGCTTTCCAGGCTGCCATCGTAGTTGCTGATGAAAATCACTCTCCTCTTGTTATCGAGAAATACCCAGCGCGCGAAATGAATCGTCGTCACGCGGCCAAGCCTTCCGCGGTTGAAAATGTGCTTCGCGGTGTAGTCGATCACTGCCAGCACGAACCTGATCGTAGAGAGACGAAACGGGCCCGGCTTGAGACTTCCCATGGCGCTGAACTGGTTGGTGACGTCCCAATCCTCGATCGAGGCGAGCAGATTTGCATGCTCGGCATCGACGCGTGGTGCGATCTCAGGATCGGACCGTTCGCGCCACCGAAGTTTAAGGATGAAGAATGGAAGGTACAGCAGGAGAAAAGGCGATGCGGCGAGCAGAAGGAGCGGCATCCCGGCGATGTCAGCCAAATTACACAGCTCCCATCCAAAGGGAGTTGGATTCGGGTGCGTTAGGGTGATGCGACCCGATTGCTGTTCGGATGCAATGAACGTTTTCAGCCTGTCGCGAGCCTGTCGCGGCTGCGTGGCTTGCAGCGCGGACGAGTTTTCTCGGATGAAGCGCTGCAGCGACTGCCTCAGCGCCTCCTCTTCTCGAACCTGCTTTACGGTGCGTCCGATCCAGTTCACGTAGGAGGCTGCGGCGGAAACGTTGTGGGCTTTTATCCACGCCAGAAGATCCGAGCCGGGCGTCGATTCCTGGCAATAGGAGAAGATGCGACGCAGCCCGTCGCCCGCCCGCTGTACAAGGTCGTGGAGGAACGGCTCTGTTTCTCCATCAAAATCAATCATTATCGCCAGATATGTTGGGTAATTGACGATCGGCAGGCCGTAGACCGCGATGTCGCCCGATGTCTGGTCATCGAGGATGAGGATGCGCGCGAAGTGTATTTGCTCGAACTCCCCGAAGGGAATCAGCGGATTCAATGGATCGGCGATTCCCGGTTCTCGGTTCATGGAAGCGAGCATGGAACGGAGTTCCGTTTCACGCTTCAGATCGATGGGCGCCAGAATCATCAGGTTGGACTGAGGAGTCATCGCGTTCTAGTCGAAAACCTCGTCGCCATTGGGTTCGTAGAGTGGTACGCCGTTCACGCCGTGCCGCAGCTTCGACAGTGTGTCGTACATCCTGCGCCGCGCGCGGTTCTGGTTGCCGAGCGGGCGATGTTCGGCGATGCAGTGCCATGGATTGTAGGAAAGCTGCCGGGCGAACGCGAGCTGCGCTGGTGAGTCGAACTTCTGCCGGGGCAGGCGGAGCGTGGCTGCAGAGATGCGTGGAGAAAGCCTCTCAGGCCAGAGCACGGCATTGTTCTCCAGCGGCATGAGGTGCGAGTCGGTCTGAAGCTGAAGGCGGATGTCGAATTCAACGTCGCCATTCGAGAGCGACGCGACCATTGCATCGCGCAGATAATCATTGGGCGGGCGCCGAGGAAGTCGGGGTACGGGCGTTCGATGTTTCGATTTCGGCCAGACAGAGTATTGCATCGCCTCGCTTTCCCCGAGAAGATAGGGCACGCAGCTGAAATATGGAGCCTCAAACGGGCTGCTCTGTGTCTTGGTCCACAACGATTGCATGACCAGGTCCAGTAGGTGCGGCCGGTGCAGATTGACGAAATAGAGCAGAGACGCATTCTTCAGGCTTTCGAGCTGTAGCTGTGCGTTGGCAATGGTGTCTGGAGTCACAAAAGTTGGCGTAGATACGCCAAACATGTCCTGCGTAAAGTTTTCCTCTTCCATGAGCTTCGGCCCGGGAACGCCCATCAGCTTGATGCTGATGCTCATGAAGCCGACGTCGTCGATGTCGGGAGTGATATAGGGGCCGGGTCCGGAAAAGCGAACCCACGCACGGTAGGTTTTTGGCTGCGCATAGATGCCATGGCGCAGCCGCGGTGGGAGACCGTCGTGGACGATGAACTCACCGCGAACAATCCCATGCGTCTTGGTATTGCCGCCGCGCTCGAACGCGCCGGGCTTCCACAGCAGCCGCATCTGCTTTTCAAAGCTGTCAATGATCGAGTCCAGAAATGCTTCCTCGCCCGGAAGCAGCTTTTCTTCGGCGATTGCCAGATGGTCGTTCGAGCGCCTCGCATTGATCAACGCCGTTACAAAGTTTGCAAGGGGATCGCGGAGCAACGCGTCGAACGCCGGCCGGAAGATCGGGTCGAACCGTCTTTCGAGATGTACAAAAGCGATCGATGCGTCATTGAAAAAGTTCAAGAACGCTGAGCCCGTATTGGCTTTGGGTAGCGGGCGATCCGGGTTGGACTGCGGAATCATGAAGCCGGAAACTGCAGCGCGAAGTGAATCGTCTTCGTCTTCTCCCAGAACACGAGACCCAAGAAAAACCCAGGCTGGATCTGGCGAATCTCATCGCGAACGCGCTCCGCTACCAGAGAAGTCTTCGAGTAGTCGAGCGCGATGCACTCTTTGCCATCGAACCAGCTCGCGTCTTTGTAGACCTCTGCAACAATCGCGTCGATCCCGAAGGCCGTAATGCGATTGCGCAGCGTTCCGTGGGCGGCATCGAAGGTCTTTCCCTGCCAGCCGAAGAAATTGATGATAGCCGCAATCTCATGACTGAAAATCGTGTCGGGTGCAATAATGGCAGTTCCCTGAGCTTCGCCGCTGGGAATCTCTCCTGCAGGGCTGCTTGAGAACAGGTCGTCGAGTTCCTTCTGCGTCATCGATAGGAGCTGGGCTGCTGTATAGGACATAATCTCGTTTCCTCGATGCGTCGATGTTTTCTGCTGGGGCTGGCGCTGAAGGGCTGCGAAGTGCGCCATCAAGAGTGTTGCCCAATATCTGCGTACATCGGGTGTTTGTCAATGGAAAAGACCACGACCCGGGTTGTGCCCAGATGGGCGGAAGTATCTGAACATCTCCCCCGATTGCATAGTGGCGGACCGGGGCCGATCGTTTCTCTACACCGCGGAGCAATTCAGGAGTAATTGATCCATGGCCAGCGAAATTGAGCATTTGCAGATAGCCGCGAACGGCATTCGATTCCATGTTGCGGCTGCAGGGAGCAAGGACGCGCCTCCTATTCTCTTTCTCCACGGCTTTCCCGAGGGGTGGCTGAGTTGGCGAGAGGTGATGGAAGAGCTGAGCGAATATCGCGTCTATGCACCCGACCTGAGGGGCTATCCCGGCAGCGACAGACCTCGGGATGGTTACGACGTCATCACTCTCACGGATGACATCAAGAGCCTGATCGAAGCGCTGGGTCTGTCTCAACCGGCGCTGGTATCGCACGATTGGGGCGGCGCGCTCGCTTGGATATTCGCACACCGCTATTCGAATCTCATCGGCAGGCTGGTAGTGGTGAACTGTACGCATCCAAGAACGCTCTCGCGGGCGGTCTTTGAATTTGAGGATTTCCAGACCATTCGCAGCTCCTATGTTTTATTTCTGCAGATTCCGTGGTTTCCGGAGCACTTTTTCGTGACTGGGCCGGGCAGGAAACTACTGGAATCCGCCTGCATGCTGCTGGAGGGGCGACCCGGCAAGCTGAATGCAACGCGACTCAGGGAGTTGCTCGACCGCTTTCGCACGGCGAATGACATACGCGGGCCCATCGATTACTACAGGCAATTATTTTTGTCGCTGATTCTGCCCGCAAGACGCGCCCGTCTTGATACCGTCTACCAAAATCCAATCACAGTTTCCACCACGATGATCTGGGGCGCAAAGGATTTTGTCCTCGCTGAGTCAGTAGCGAGACGGAGCTATCAGGATGCTGGATGCGCCGTCGACTTCCGGCTATTACCCGACGTGGGGCACTTTGTTGAACTGGAATCGCCTGCTCTGCTGACCGCAGAGATACGCCGAGCGCTTGCACCTCCGGCGTAGAGATGGCTTAGTTGCTTCCGCCAGATTGCTTCGCATCTTGCAGGATCACCTCCGCGGCCTTCTCTCCGATCATGTAGATGGCGCTGGCGATGAAAAAGCCGGGAATGCGCGGGAAGGCCGAGGCATCCACTACCCTCAGGCCCAGTGTTCCGTGGACGCGAAAGCCGCTGTCCAGCACGCCATTCTGCTCGCGCGGGCCGATGGCGCAACTGCAGGAGGCGTGATGGCCCCAGGCGTGCGTCCGCACAAACTCACGCAATTCGTCGTCGGATTGTAGCTGCTCGCCGGGCAATTCTTCCTCGGCGATCAAGCCCTGTCCCTTGAGCTGCGCCGTCAAGCGACGAACGAAGCGGATGCCATCGACAACGGAATCAAGATCCTCGCCATTGTCGAATGTACCCTCTTCAAAATAGCGGAAGTTTATCTGCGGCACATCGCGCGGATCACGCGACCGCAGCGTGACCTCGCCGGCGCGATTGTTGGTGTGAGCCTTGAGGACGGACCAGGTCAGATAGTTGCGGTCTTCGACGAATAGCCGCGAGTAGCTAGGGAAATAGCCCTGGAAGTTCCCCAGAAAGGCGAGGCAGAAAATGTCGGGAAGCGGACGTTCCGGCGCAGAGCGCTTGTAGAGCGAGAGCACACCGGCATTGGTGATGTATGGACCCTGCCGTTTGGTTTTCCACTGGTAAAACTGAGGGTCGCTGGTGTCGAATTTCGCGCCTTCAAAGATATGCCACTCATCGAAATTCATCTTGTTGACGACGCCGATTTCATAGCGGTCCTGAAGATTCTTTCCCACGCCGGTAAGGTCGACCTTGACTTCGATTCCGTGGCGCGCCAGCTCGGCCGGGGGGCCTATCCCGGAGAGCATAAGCAGCTGCGGTGTGTTGAAGGCTCCGCCAGCCAGGATGACTTCCCGCGAAGCAAAGAGCTGGTGTGCCTGTGAGGGAAGATCGCTCGGGCGGCCGCTTGCCCGGTAAAGACGCTCGCCGCTGAGGTACTCAACGCCGATGGCGCGCTGATTTTCGTCGATCAGCACGCGCGTGGCCAGCGCATTCAGCTCAATTTTCAAGCGGTCCGGATATCTTCGCGAAACCCCCAGAACGCGCTCGCGCGTGCCGTTTCGTGCGTGATCGTGAGTTGTCAAAGGCGTATAGCGAATGCCGAAGGAGTTTGCCTGTACCGTGCGCCAGTCGTTGGGGTCGAGCTGGCTTTCCGCCAGCCATCGCGCGCGATCCGCAATATCACCGATGTCTTCGACGGCAGCAACGGCGCACTCGAAGAGCGTCTCCAGCAGATCGCGATTCGCGAGAGAAACCATCGGCGTCGCCTTTTCGGTATGCAGCCAGCCCTTGAAGCCATGACGCGTGGGATTGATGCCGAGCTTCGACAGCAGACGATATGGCCAGCGGTGATGGCAATTCTCCAGTCGCTCGAAGTAGCTCCGCATCTTGCGGGAGCTCCAAGAAGGATCGCCGGTGAGCGCAGCGATGTTGTCCCAGTCGGCGTCGTGAGGATAGACCGTGATCATCGCATTATGAGCGGTGCAGCCGCCGAGCGTCCCGGCGCGCGGATAGAGCACTCCGTCGACGCGCTGGTCATTCCATTCCTCGCGGTATTTCGGGTCGCGACGCTGCATCGCATCGTCGCTGTAGTGGCGCACGAAGAAATCCCACTTCATGGCCTCGTTCTCGGAGGCGAACGCGTGGAAGCAGGGCACGTCGTAATCGGTAGGCAGACGGTTTTCGGTGGCGCTTACGGCGTCGCCGCCAGTCAGGTTCCGGGGGTCGCCTCCGGCCTCGATCAGAACTACAGAATGTCCAGCCTCGGCCAGACGCGCGGCTACTGTTCCTCCACCAGCGCCGGAGCCGACAACGATGTATTCACACCCGGACTGTTGATTCGTGCTCATGTATGGTCTTTCAGACATTAACCCTGAGGTTCACCCGCGGACTGCGGCAAGACTATATCGCGCCCGCGCGCAGGACAAGGTCGGCAGAAGCGAAGCGCCGGCTTGGAGATATTTCCGTCGACATATGTGTCGCATCCGGCCCAAAAGCCCCATCGGCGAGTGGGACAAAAATGACCCGCCGGGGCGAACTTATAACCCTTTACGCTTAGTTAATTTGGAGTTAGCATTTGGAACCACGATCATTCCGATCCGTTCAGGATCGGCGTTCCTTGCTCTGCGTGATGACGCGACGGATCGACTAACGTAGGGAGCAAAACTTGATGAACCATGCAAGGCGGCGATCGTTTTGGGCCTCAGGGCTGGTCCTTGTGCTTGGACTCGCCAGTTGCAACCGTGGCGCAAAGCCCGGAGAGGTTCTGGACGAGGCACGCCAGGCCGGCCGTTCCGTCGCTTCCTTTCCCGCCGCTGATGAAGACTACTTCCACGCCATGGACGGCGGCATTTCACTGACCGCTGATGAGATCAAGGGCCGCAACATGTGGATTGTGTGGACCGGTGGCGACGACAAGCTCTGGGACACACTTACGGTCACAAGTGTAGGAACTGTCGATCTTCTCAAGACGCTTTCGTCTTATCCGGGATTGAAGGCCAACCGCAGCAATCGCTGGGACTATCTCGGCCTGGTGAATGAGCCATGCTTCAAGCAGGCTACAGGCCCTAACCCGAATCGCTATGGCTTGTGGCTGGATACTCGCGATCCGAACTGCCCGGGCGACCCATTCGAGAACGAAAGCAAGTATCCTGGCGTGGCAATCGGCGCGCGCGGAAAGAATATGCCGGTGGGTTCGTTCTACGGCTACGCCAGCGGGATTGTCGGATTGCGGTTGTTCCCCAATCCCGATTTTGACAAAGCCGCTGCGAAACGGTGGGACGCTAAGCGGTACTACGACGACCCGAGCTACTACAACGACAAAAAGCTGATCAGACCTTACCGCGTCGGCATGTCGTGCGGCTTTTGCCACATAGGGCCCAGCCCGGCTCATCCGCCGGACGACCCGGAAAATCCTAAGTGGGAAAATTTAAGCTCGCTCGTCGGCGCCCAGTATTTCTGGATCGACCGCATTCTGGCATGGGATCCGGATAACTCCAGTTTCCCCGTGCAGCTCTTTCACACCTCGCGGCCCGGGACCCTCGATACTTCACTTATATCTTCCGATAACATCAATAATCCTCGCACTATGAATGCGGTCTACGATTTGCCGGACCGGATGACGATCGCGAAGCGGTGGGGAACGGAGACACTTGCAGGCGGAAATCTGAACAATAAGCAGCTCAACGATTACGTTCACGAAGGGCCGCTTACACAGTTCTTCCAGCCGCCGGCAACGGTGGAGACGCCTCGTGTTTTGAAAGATGGCTCAGACTCAGTCGGAGTGTTGGGGGCACTGAACCGCGTCTACATGAATATTGGACTCTTCAGCGAAGAATGGCTGCTACACTTCCGCCCGCTCGTTGGCGGTGCACCTATTTCCCCGATTGAGATTGCAGTGGCCAACAAGAACTCGGCTTATTGGGAAGCCACCGAACAACAGACGCCGGATATGGCGCTGTTTATCCTGAAGGGCTCAGCAGGTCATCCGCTCAAAGATGCGCCCGGAGGTGAAGCGTACCTTACGAAGGATGAAGCGAAGCTGCAGCACGGGAAGATCGTGTTCGCCGAGCGCTGCGCTCGGTGCCACTCCAGCAAACTTCCTACTCCTGCTCCCGGGCTCGATCCGGGCGGTTGCTCCGGCAAGAATTACATGGACTGCTGGAACAAATATTGGGCGTGGACGAAGACGGAAGACTTCAAGTCGAAGATGCGGGCGATTGTCCTCCAGAAAGACTTCCTCGAAAATAACTTTCTTTCGACGGATCAGCGGGTGCCGGTCACCTTGCTGCAGACCAACGCCTGCAGTCCCCTCGCCACTAATGCTATCGGCGGAAATATCTGGGATAACTTCTCTTCGCAGACTTACAAGGACCTGCCTTCGGTGGGCAGCATCAACGTCTATGATCCCTTTACCGGCGCGGTCAGCCAGTACAAGATGCCTGCAGGCGGCCGCGGATACACACGCCCCCCTTCACTCATCAGCCTCTGGTCTACGGCTCCTTTTCTGCTGAATAACAGCGTAGGGAAGTTCAACTCCAGTCCCTCGGTCGCGTCGCGGATGGACTCTTTCCAGGATTCTATTCAGAAGATGCTGTGGCCGGAACAGCGCGATCAGGATTCGGTGCTCCCCGGCAAGATTCCCGGGATGATCGATCGCACAACGGAAAAGAGCTACATCCGTGTCAAAACAGGATTTCTTCCGGATTTCCTCAGGCCTCTGCTCAGCCCAGGACAGAGATTCTTTCCGTGGCTTTTCGCCGCAGATGGCATTTCGATAGGGCCCGTGCCGAAAGGCACCCCGGTCGATCTGCTATCGAATATCGACCTGCTGGGTGAGGAAACAACCCCGGAAGGGAAGCTGGAGCATCAGAAAAAAGTGCTGGAACTCCTGCTGAAGATGAAGCACGACCTGGAGGCTTTGCCTCAGGACGCCAGCGATGAGCAGATCAACAGAACTTTCGCCAACCTGGTTCCCGGATTGCTGGAGTTGAGCAAGTGCCCAGACTACATCGTCAATCGAGGGCACTATTTCGGGACCAGCTACTTTGCTGAGGAACCGCCGCTCAGTGATGACGACAAATATGCACTGATCGAATATCTCAAGACTTTCTAGTTTGACGGCGAGAGACGGCAGCCTCGTGATTCTGTCCTGCGAACACGGTATAAATGAAAGCAAAGATGTCTGCCACGCTTTCCATTGCCATGATCGCGCGCAACGAGGAGAAGAACCTGCCGCGCACGCTCGAAAGCGTTCGCTGGGCCGATGAGATTGTCATCGTCGATTCGGGTTCCATCGATCGCACACCAGAAATCGCCAAGTCATTCGGCGCGCATCACTCCTTCAATCGCGACTTCCGCGGCCACCCCGAGCAAAAGGCGATTGCCCTTGGCATGTGCACCAGCGACTGGATTCTTTTGCTCGACGCCGACGAAGTCGTAGGCCCGGAGCTGGCCGAAGAGATTCAGCAGACCATTCGGAACCCGCGGTACGAAGCCTATTGGGTTCCACGGCTCAACCTGTTCATGGACCGCTGGATTCGCCACGGAGGCTTCTATCCTGACCTCAAGCTGCGCCTCTTCCGTCGCGGCAGCGCACAGATGGAGACCAACGTGGGACCACACGGCACGCCGAAATACGATGGCCCGAAGGGCACGTTGAAGCATGACCTCATCCACTACGCGTATCCGAATTTCGAGCTGTATCTCAGCCATATGAATGACTACAGCTCAGAGAACGTGTACGCGCTGGTCAACAGGGGAAAGGCGAAGTCGCTGCCCGCAATGCTCTGGCTGGCGATGGTCAACCCCATCGCTACCTTCGTCAAGAACTACATCTTCCGGCTTGGGTTTCTCGACGGGGTGGAAGGCCTCATCTATCACCTCAATCACTCGGTTTACATCCACTGGAAGTATGTGAAGGCGTGGAACGCGCAGAAGAATGGACGGAAGCCCTAGCCCGAGCCAGTTCTGTGTCGCGGCTGGGCAGACTGGAAGAGATAAACCGAGAAGATCGCGATAAGCGGCTCCAGCGGATGTCGAAAACGTGCAGCGACAGTTACAAAATAATAGGTAGCCGGCAAAAGCGCGAATGCCCAGGCGAAGAGTCCGGATGCAGGAACGCGATTCTTTAGCGACAGCGCCAGACCGAGGCAACCGGTGATGCTGAGAAAGCAGTAGCTCAGCTCACGCCCGAACTCGGCCAGCGCCGAATGCTCCACGGGATGCGGAACGCTTACCCAGTAAAAGTAAAAGCGTTTCAGTGAAATTGCCAGATAATGTTCGCGGTGCGTCGCGATGTAGGCTTTGGCTTTCCGGCCTTGTTCTTTTACATATCGTACTTCGCCGAGTGCTTTGTATCGCATGGTTTCAGGGTCGCGCTCGACGAGCGGCAGCGTGGCCATGAATGCAAAGCCGTTCGACCCCGGGCCGCTGCCAGCATACATCTCCGCTCCCAGGTTGCCGCGAATGGGGATGAAGGCGTGGAAGACAGCCCAGTTGCGCCAGACCCACGGAGCGAGAAAAGCCAGAAAGACCACCGACGCCAGGACTGTGCGCAGCAGAGCGGGCGTAAGCGGCCGTGAGCCGAGCAAAACCCAGACGCCGCACACCGGAAGGAAGAGCAGCAAAGTTGCATTTGAGAGAGCGATCAGCCCCCACAGCAAACCGAACAGCAGCCACCGTTCCGCACGCTGGGCCCGCTCATCGCCCGATACTTCGCCGACCGACCGCATGCGCAGCGCCAGAACCAGCACCCAGCTGAATAGCATCGTGGTGAGCGACATCTCCCAGATCCAGTGCACGGCATACTGGAGGGCTGCCGGATAGAGCGCCCACAACCACGCCGACCACACCGCAACCCGGCGGTTGTAGCAGCGTGCAGCGATCTCGAAAATGAAGAGCGCGGTGGCCGCGGAGAAGATGCTGTTGATGGTGAGGATGACCCATGCGGAGAGCGCCGAATAGACGCCGAACAGCTTGAAAACCGCGGCCATTAGCAGCGGATACAGCGGAGGGACCCATGCAGTTGGCCCGGTGTGTCCTACGAACGGATCGGCGTACCCGTAGCCGGTGACCAGCGCGCGGGCAATGCGGCCCATCTCCCAGCCGAACTGGAAGTGATCTTGAAAGAGGCGTATGCGGTAGGTATGGCCGATGGTAATGACCAGCACGCGAAGCGCAAACCCTGCCCAGAAAACAGCCCAGGGAGCGCGGAACCTCTTCGAGTTGCTAACAGTGTCAGTCACGAATAATTGAGTGCGGCCCGTCAGGCCAGTTTAGTAGAAGGCTTCTGCTTGGCTGATTGAAAAAGATAAACCGAGAAGATCACGATCAGGGGCTCCAACGGGTGCCGGAATCGCGCTTCGACGGTAACAAAATAGTACGTGAGCGGCAGCAACGCAAAGGCCCATGCGAAGAGTCCTGCCGCAGGAACTCGCCGTCGCAGCGAAAGAACCATGCCAAGCAGGCCGGTGATGCTGGGAACGCAGAAGTCCACCTGCCGGATGAAATCGAGCAGCCAGTGCTTGTCCGAAGGGTGCGGCACGCTGGCCCAGAAAAAGTAGAACCGCTTCAGCGACAACGCGGCAAAATGTCCTGGATGGGCGCGGATATAAGCTTTTGCGAGGTCACCCCGCTGACGGACATACGCAATCTCGCCGAGCTTGACGTAGAGGCGATGCTGCGGGTCTTGTTGTGGCAAGCCAATCAGTACGCCGTAGCGGAAACCATCCGAGCCGGGACCGTTTCCTACGTAGAGCTCGGCTCCAAAGTTGCTGCGCATGGGAACGAAGGCGTGCAGGGCAACCCAGTTGCGCCAGACCCAGGGCAGGAGGCAGGCAAGGAAGAGCAGCCCGCCTGTTGTTGCATGAATAACCGATTTTGGTCGATTCGGTGCTCCAACCAGAAGCCAGATGCCACAGACCGGCAGAAAAAGCAGCATGGTGGAATTGGAAAGTGCGATCAGGATCCACAGCAAGCCGAAGAGCAACCATTGCCACAGGGTTTGTGGGCGCCGCTGCTCCGAGTGCTCGCCGATGCCGTGCATGCGGAGGGCGAGGACCAGAACCCCGGCGAAGAGAAATGTCGAAAGAGATGTCTCCCAGACCCAGCGCACCGCATATTGCATCGCCGCAGGATAGAGAGCCCAGATCCAGCCCGACCAGAGCGCGACCCGATGGCTATAACAGCGCGCTGCGATCTCGTAGACGCAGAAGGCAGTGGCAGCCGAGAACACGCTATTCAGCGTGAGCAGCACCCAGCCCGATGCGAGGCTGTAGATGCCGAACAGCTTGAAGACGGCCGCAATCAGCAATGGATAGAGTGGGGGAACCCAGGCTGTCGGGCCGGTATGTCCGCTAAAGGGGTCGCTGTAGCCGAAGCCGTTGACCAGAGCGCGGGCAACGCGCGCCATTTCGTAGCCGAAGGTGAAGTGGTCTTCGAAGGGGCTGAAGCGATAGGTGTGCGCGACGGTTACGTATCCAACACGGACAAGCAGGGCAGCCCAGAACAGAATCCATGGCGCTCCGAATTCCGCGTTCTTTCGATTTGCTGAACGATGGTTAGAAGTCGTCATCAGCGAGCGCGATCAGCTGCCCTTCCTCGAATGGCGTCGAAAGAGTCCAGTTGAATGCGGCGGACATGGTTCTCAGTGCCCAATGATGCGGACGAACTCATATCCGCATTTTACGTGCTTCGTTGCCAGAACCGCGTGGATGGACTGTGCCCGCTTCAGCAGCCGTAATTACGCGCTTCCTCCAATTGCTCCCAGGGGTAGGTTTGCAGCGATGTGAAGGTGCGCTGGAAGAAGGCATCGTCGACGATATAGCACTCCCCGTCTTCGCCCTTTACGATCCAGTCCCCGCGGCGGACGTGGCGAAATCCAAGATCGGTGGTGATGGTCTGGTCCTCTTTGCACTGCGTTGCATCGACCAATAAAGGCCGGCAAGTACGAAATGTGCTCATGATTCCTCCGCCGGAATGATCCCGGCGATCTTTATTCAAGACGGCGATCCGTAAAGAGCGGCACAACGCTCTCTAAAGAATTTATTAGCGCCTGCGGTAAGTGATTGAAGGCGAAGAAGAATCGAAAATCGGGCTAGAATATTGCAATGCCGGCACCGCTCGTTCCCGCAGTCGAAACCGTTCCTGAAAGCCTGCGCTGGGCGCACCCTGTCGTGCAGGAGTGGTTTGTGCGACGCTTCGGCACGCCGACCGAGCCGCAGGAGCAGGGTTGGCCGCACATCCTGGCAGGTCGACCGACATTGATCTCCGCTCCTACGGGCTCCGGCAAAACACTGGCTGCATTTCTGATCGCCATCGACACGCTGCTGCGCCGCGCTATTGAGGGCCGGCTCGACTGCGCTACGCAGGTCGTCTACGTCTCGCCGCTCAAGGCGCTCTCGAACGACGTGCAGAAGAACCTGGAAGCCCCGCTGCGCGAGATCCAGCAGCTGGCATTAGAGCGCGGATATCTCTGCCCGCCGATCCGAACCGCTGTGCGCACCGGAGATTCGCTGCCCGCTGAGCGCCGCGCCATGCTGAAACAGCCGCCGCACATTCTGGTCACCACGCCGGAGTCGCTCTACATTCTGCTCACCTCGGAAAAGAGCAGGCAGAATCTGCGCCGCGTGCATACGGTGATCGTGGATGAGATTCACGCTATTGCCGATGACAAGCGCGGGTCGCACCTCGCGCTTACGCTGGAGCGTCTCGACGCGCTGGTCTGCAGCGAAAACAATCTGAATGCTGCGGACTTCATTTCCGGTCACGCCGCGCCGCAGCGCATCGGCCTCTCTGCAACCCAGAATCCGATTGAACTGGTGGCGCAATTCCTGGCGGGGAAGCGCGCGCAGGAGGTCGAGATTGTCCAGACCGGCGAGCGTCGCCGGATGGACCTGGCGATCGAGATTCCCGCGGACGAACTTGGAGCAGTTGCAAGCCAGGCCATCTGGGAGAGTATCTACTCGCGGCTGGTTGAGCTGGCGAACGAGCATCGCTCCACCTTGATCTTTGTGAACACGCGGCGCATGGCCGAGCGACTGGCCTTTGCGTTGGGTGAGCGCCTGGGGGCGGAAAATGTCGCAGCGCATCACGGAAGTCTCTCGCGCAAGCTGCGCCTTGAAGCGGAGCGCCGATTGAAGGATGGCGAAATTCGCGCCCTTGTCGCCACGGCCTCGCTTGAGCTGGGCATCGATATCGGTTCGGTCGACCTGGTCTGCCAGATCAGCTCGCCGCGCGCAATCGGCGTCGCGATACAACGGGTCGGCAGGGCAGGGCACTGGCGGGGCGCAATTCCAAAAGGGCGGCTGTTCGTCACCACGCGCGACGACCTCATGGAGAGCGCCGCGCTGATCCATGCCATGCGTAGCGGGACACTCGATAAGCTCGAGATCCCGCCCAAGCCCATCGACGTGCTCATGCAGCAGATCGTCGCGGCCTGCGCTGCCGAGCCCTGGGAAGAGCACAGGCTCTTTGAGCTTTTCCACCGTGCGTATCCCTATCAAGATTTGCGATGGGAGGAGTTCGAGGAAGCACTTTGCCTGCTCACTGAGGGCATCGAGTCGAGCCGCGGACGCTATGGCGCTTACATCTCGCGAGATCGTGTGCACGGCCACATTCAGGCACGCCGCGGAGCGCGACTCGTCGCGGTTACAAACGGTGGGACCATCCCGGATACACCGCTCTTTCCGGTCATCATGCAGCCGGAGGGAGTCCAGATCGCAACGCTCGACGAGCACTTCGCCGTCGATTCCTCGCCCGGCGATGTGATCCTGCTCGGCAACACAAGCTGGCGCATTCAAAGAATCGAATCGAGCGGACGGGTGCTGGTCGAAGACGCACAAGGGCAGCCTCCGAACCTGCCTTTCTGGACCGGCGAAGCGCCGCAGCGGACGTGGGAGCTATCGCAATTCGTCTCCGATCTGCGACTTGAGATTGATCGCCGGACAAAAGACGTCATGCCCGGCTATATCAGCCAGGGCAATCCTTCCGTAGCGGAAACCGTCGTGTGGTTGAAGGAATTCTGCGCTGTCAATGACTCGGGGGCCGAGCAGATGATCGGCTACATCGCAGCAGGCCGCGCGGTGCTGGGCACCGTTCCTTCTGTAACCACCATTGTTGCGGAACGGTTTTTCGACGAAGGCGGCGGCATGCAGCTCATCCTGCATGCCCCCTTCGGCGGACGGATCAACAAGGCGTGGGGGCTGGCGCTGCGCAAACGGTTCTGCCGTGGCTTTAACTTCGAGTTGCAGGCAGCAGCCACGGACAACGGGCTAAATATCTCGCTGGCCGAGCAGCATAGCTTTCCACTGAGCGACGTCTTTCAATTCTTGACCACGCAGACCGTCACCGAATTACTGGAGCAGGCATCACTTGCGTCGCCGATTTTTAAGGCGCGCTGGAGATGGGACGCGAGCCGCAGCCTGCAACTGCTGCGGTTTCAAAAGGGCAAGAAGGTTGCGCCGCAGATCCAGCGCACGCGATCCGACGATTTGCTGGCCAGCGTCTTTCCGCAGGCTGCCGCCTGCCAGGAAAACATCGAAGGCGACATCCAGATTCCCAACCACCCGCTGATTCGCGAAGTGATGAAGGATGTACTGAACGAGGCCATGGACCTGGAGGGGCTCAAGGAGATTCTGGCTGCGACGGATAGGGGCGATATCCGCTGCCTTGCAGTCGATACCACCACGCCATCGGTCTTCGCGCATGAGCTGCTGAATGCCAATCCCTATGCCTTCCTCGATGATGCTGGCCTGGAAGAGCGCCGCGCCCGCGCCGTGGCTATGCGCGGCATGCTGCCGGAGAAGGCGCTGGGTGAGGCCGGCCGCTTGTCTCCACAGGCCATTGCCGAGGTGCGCGAGCAAGTCTGGCCCGACCTGCGCGACGAACATGAGCTCCATGATCTGCTGTGTTCATTGATAATTGTGCCAGCCACAATTGCAGAAGACCCGCGCACTTGCCACTGGGTAGGACATTTCTCCGCTCTCGAACGCAACGGCCGCGCGGCCGTTGCCGAAAGACACGAACGCCGATACTTTGCGGCAGCAGAGCGGGTAGAGGAAATTCGGTTGCTGTGGCCAGAGGCCGGCTTCGATCCGAATCTTCCGTGGATTCCCGCGAAGCTGGACCATGGAGACGATGTTCTGCGCAAGGCGATTCAGGGATGGATGGCGTTGCTGGGCCCGGTTACCTCGCGAAATTTGGCGACGCGATTCGATGTTCCCTTGAGTGAGGTATGGAAGCAGATGCTGCGCCTGGAAATGTCGGGCACTGTTCTGCGGGGCAGCTTTGAAGCGCCTCAGGCGACAGGATCTATCCCCGATGAAGACATCGAGTGGTGCGAGCGGCGTCTATTGCAGCGCATTCACAAGCGCACACTGCATGCGCTGCGCAAGCAGGTCGCGCCGGTTACGCCTATTGTCTACATGGGATTCGTTCTCGACTGGCAGCACCTCGGTGCGCAGCGCCAGCTCACCGGCGAGCAGGGATTGCTTGAAGCCATCCGCGGCCTGGAGGGATTTGAAGCGCCCGCCGTTGAATGGGAGCGATCGATTCTCCCGCAGCGCGTCGCGAATTACGACCCTCGCTGGCTCGATGCGCTCACCCTCACCGGCTTAGTTGGCTGGGGCCGCATCTCGCCGCATCCCGCCTTCGCCTCGGTGGAAAGCGGCGGTCCAAAACGAATCATCCCGACTGGGATAGCGCCGATTACATTTTTCCTGCGCGAGGAGGCGCTGTGGATGGATTTGTGCCTGTCGCAGCGACAGATTCCGGAGACTAACCTCACCGCTTGCCTCAGCGACCTGGCGAACCGCTTGCGTTCTTATCTCGGCGAGCGCGGCGCGATGTTTCCCGGTGAGCTGGCGAGGCTGGCCGGAGCCTCGGGCGAAGATTCTGCCCGTACCCTATGGGAACTGGTCGCAGCCGGCCTGGTTACCGCGGATGGTTTCGACAGCCTGCGCGGGTTGGTGGATCCGCGCCGCAGGCAGGCGTTCGCTGCACCCGCGCGCCTGCGGCCTGCTACCCAGAGCCGCAATGCAGCCGGCCGATGGAGCATGCTCTGCGTTGCATCTCCGCTCCATGAGAGCGTAGGAGAGGCCGCAATCAGGCGCGAAGGGCAGGTTGAGTCGGCATGCATGGTGCTGCTGCGGCGCTACGGAGTTATCTTCCGCGACCTGACGGCGCGCGAGACTTCAATGCCGCGCTGGCGCGACCTGCTCACCATGTTCCGTCGCCTCGAAGCTCGGGGCACAGTGCGCGGCGGCCGCTTTGTGTCCGGTTTCGGAGGCGAGCAATTCGCGCTGCCCGAGGCTCTGGAGTCGCTCCGCGATATGCGGAAAAAGAGTTCACTTCAATCTTCACCGATTACCTACGCAGCCGCCGATCCCATGAACCTGATCGGCATTGTGATTCCCGGCGAGCGGCCTCCGTGCATTCCGGGAAAGACGGTCACCTATCCGTTGATCGCGTCGAAACAGTCGGAGAATACTTCTCAAGACGAAGGAAATCCGCTGTCAATCCCGACTAGCCTCTTCGCGTCTCAAACTTCCGCAATCGATGGTGAAGCGCTTGTCTGAGAATCTGCAAACCATGGTCGAGGGCGAAGACTACTACATGGATGGCCCCTACCTGGTATTCACCGAGGCCTACCATCGGAAGCGCGGATACTGTTGCAACTCCGGCTGCAGGCACTGCCCCTGGCGGCTGCCCACGGATGAGAGCGTGGACGACGCGTCGGGCGCAGAATCGGCAGATACTTAGAGTGCTTGCTCCGATAGCGTATGTTCAATTTGCGATGGGAAGACCGAAAGCCTTCAGGTATCCGGGATTCTTCGTGCAGTTCGCGAACTCAATGTTCCTGAGCAAATCGGCAAACGCCGCGTGGATCTGATCCATCGATGGACGCACTGCAATCCGTTTCTCGGCACGGCCGGTTCCACGTGGCAGCTTGGCAAAGGCGATGATTTCATCCCAATAACGCGGCGACGGAACAGGCCGCAAGCAACCGATCGAATTTGAGCCAAGAGAATCCCTCGACGCTACTTTACACCGAGCACGATGCTCGCTCTTTTATGCGAGCGAGTGTAACGGTCAGTGTCCGGGAGATGGTGAAGGGCTTGCGGCAGAGGGTTGAGCGCCGGGCGCAGGTTGGGTCGCGGGCGTCGCCGGCGCGGCTTCGCGAATCAGCACGGCGGTGCGCGGAAAGCTGAAGCTGCCGCCAGCGTCGTCGATCACGTTCACCTGGCAGGTGTACAGGCCAGGCTTGAGGCCGCTCAGAGGCACATCGAACTGGAAAGCGACGGCATCCCGGCTGGGGATATTCAGGCTGTTTGCTTCGACCAGTGGAGTCTCGAAGCTCTTCTTCCCCCCGTTGAGGAATTCGATGCTGGTGAGCACGCGCACCGGTGCCTTCGGATTCCTGGCTGCAGCCTTGTCGTCCTTGGTGGAATCGGTGACAGCCGCTCCCACGTGCGATGGCGCGTAAACCTCGTAGAGAAAGTAAAGATGCTGATTCTGCCGGAAGACGTGCGGCAGATTGGGCACCAGTTGCTCGCCGTCGTAGTCGAGTGGATCGTCACTCTTCTTGGGTGCCGGAATGCGCTGACTGGCGAGAACCACGGAGCTCATCTTAAGTGGAACCTTGCGCTGATCCGGAACCCGAATATCGGCTTCGAATGAGCCCATGCGCCCGGTCTCATTCTCGCGCACCACAAACTTGAGATGGTATTTGCCGATTGGCAGATTGAAGCCAGTCGAATACTGCACGTTCTTCTGCCGCACCTGCTGCGCCTGGTCAATGGAGAGCTTCACCGTCTGGCGCGCCTGTCCAACAACGTGCCCCGCGGGGTCTTTCACTTCACCGATGATGTCCAGCGTCGCTTTGTCTTTATCGCCCCCCTTCACGAAGGGAATCTGCGAACCTGGCACCACGATCGAGACGGGCACGAAGTAGTGCGTCTCGTCGGTTCGGAAATAAAGGGCTTCGAGATACACCGCGACATCGGTGGCCGGCAAGTCGCTGGCCAGCTCGTCTTCGAGTTCACGTTCGCGGTCTTCACGATTCGAATGCTTGTAGTCCGCGGGTGCATAGTAGCCGGGACGATACTCCATCTTCACGTCAGAGCGGTTGATCTTGATCGTCAGGCGGCGATAGCGCCCGTCCTTGCGCGTGTCTGTTGAGCGGAAGCCGATGACGTAGTACGCGGAGGTGTCGCGCTGGACGCGATCGAAGGCTGGCGAGAAGTCATTGGAGTCGAAGAACGACTTTCCGCCGGTATCGGAGGAAAGCGTTGCCATCACCTCCTGGGTGTTGAAGTTCGAGTCGAGGTTGTTCTGCAGGGCAGCGCCGTTATAGCTATTCGCTCCGCGCAGGCTGCCGGTGGACGCGTCCCCCAGCGGCGAGATAGCCTGCAGTCCGCGCGTATCCACGCTGTAGATGGAGAGGTTGGCGCGTACCGCGGAGTTGATGGCGGAGCGCAGCGAAGCCTGGTTTTCGATGCCGTCGCGCTGGATGCCACCCGAAAAGTAGAGCATCGATTTCTTTTCGTTGATATAGGCCAGCGACTTTGAGATCTGGGCAATGGCGAAGAGCTCGCGGTCGGTGTTCAGGTCGTTGTACTCGCTCTCGTCGGCCGTGAAAGAGGTTGTGTCCTCTACCTGGTTGGTAGTACTTGTGGCGCCCGACTGGAAGCCCTGACCGCCGCCGGCGGAGTAACTGTCTACGGCTTTGAGCAGCAGTTGCTTGTTCTGCGTGAAATCCTGGTCGAGTGAAAGCGTGTCGTTGAGCGAGACCACGGAGACAAGGTCCGCTGGCTGCATCAGCTTGTTGATGTAGTTTTGCGCCGCGTCCACCGACCGCTCGATATCCTCCGGCTGCATTGAGGTCAGATCGAAGAACAACACGATCAGGCGGCGATTGCGCAGCTCCTCGGGCCGGGCGACGCCGTTTTTCGCATTGAAGATGCTCTGGCCCTTGCCGGCAAGTCCGCTGATGGTGGCTTCGTTGAGCGGCGTCGCCTGGTCCACGCTTTCGAAATCGAAGCTCGAAATCTGCTGCGGCTTGCCGTTTTCGAGGACGGTGAAATCCTTCTGCGTAAGTCCGCGCACCACCTCGCCGGTCTTCTTGTCGCGCACCACCACATTGGTGAGCACAATGTCGCTGTTCACTTTAAGCGTGAATGAGGATTGGTCGGGCGCTTGGTTAGCCGACTGCTGGGCGTACGCAGGAACGAAAGCGGCGCAGCCGGTCAGGGCGGCAGCAAGAGCGAGGGAACGGAGACGGTCAGGCATCATCATGGCAAGCCTCTAGAACCGGTACCGCGAGACGAAAGTGAACTGGCGCATGGCGGCGGCGGAAGTTACCTGGCCGTACGTGCCCGAGCCAAGCGTCGTGTCGATACCCGAGTACTGCACGGTATTGAATGCGTTGTTGATGGTGGCTCGCACTTCGAGGGTCTTCATTTCGCCGAAACGATGGGTTTTGGATAAAGACATATTTACCGATACGGTGCCGGGGCCTGAAATCGAGAAACGCGAAGCCGATCCGTAGACATCGGTGGGCGTGGCGAACGCTGCTTTGTTGAACCAGTTATCGAGCTTGCCTCCGCCAGTGGTAAGGGACACTCCAGGCAGCCGATCCGGCCGCAGCGAGCCAGTGCTGCCGCGCGCTACGTCGGCAACCGCAGCTTCGTAGTGCGGAGTGAGAGGATTGCCGGTGGCGAAGTCGAAGGTGCCGGAGACAGAGAGACCATTCAGCGCGTGCGACAGAAAGTCTCCGCTGGTCAGATAATGGGCATCTGGCCCAAACGGCAGCTCGTAGACGAAATCGCCTTTGACTTGATGGCGTATGTCGAAGCTGGAGTTCGATTCCTCTGCCAGCAGATCCTGCCAGTTTTGCGCAATGCCGGCCGACGTGCCTCCGTTGCCGCCAACCGACGACGCGTTGTCGATGGAGTGGGAATAGGTATAGGTTGCGCCCAGCGCGATCCCCTGCTGCATGCGCTTGCGCAAGCGGATAGCGAGCGCGTTGAAATTGGAGAAGGCCACCGAGTCCTCATAGTCATAAAGCACGCCGCTCAGGGATTCAGTCGCGGTACGTCCGGGCGCGTCGATAATGTCGAGCCTGGTTCCCTTCGACCCGTTATAGCCGACGTTGAGCACGATGTTGAGTGGCAGGGTGCGCTGGACATCGATGTTCCACACCTGCACGTAGGGCAGCCGGTAATTCTTGTTCACGGCGTAGTTGCCCTCGGCTTGTGGAGTTGGGGTGAACCCCTGGGCGAGAGTGAAAACCGGAGTGCCGGTCAGAGGATTGCTGTTGGTCTGCACATCGGCGAAGGGCGGCTGGAAGGCGAAGTTCTGCACGAACTTCACGTACTGTCCGTTGGCATAGTTGATGCCGTAACCGGTGCGGATGACGGTGTCCTTAATCGGCCTCCATGCCAGGCCGATGCGCGGCGAGAAGTTTGTCCTCTCGGGATAAACCAAGGTTCGCGGGAACTTGCCCGTATATGGTCCGATGCTGTTCGGTGTCACTGTCGCGACCGATGCAAAGTTATTGCCGGTGTCGAGCGTGGCCAGGTGATCGTATTTTTCGGAGTATGGCGAGAAGTATTCATAGCGCACCCCGACGTTGACAGTGAAATTGGACAGCGCCCGCCAGTCGTCCTGGACATAGGCGTCGTAGGCATTCTCGCGCAGGTAGGACTTCTGGTACGGAGCCTGCAGGCTGGTTTGCTGCGGCAGGCCGAGCAGGAGGTCGGCGAGTGAAGAGCCGGTGTTTGCCGTTCCGGACGGCGTGTTAGGGTCGGTCCCGGGAGCTTCCGTATAGAGTCCGGTAAAGATGTAGGTTCCTGTCGAGTTGGTCTGCCCCAGCAGATCCAGGTGAACGCGGCGAATATCCCCGCCGAAGCGGATGTTGTGCTTCTTATAAATCCAGGCAGTGGTATTGGTGAGCGAGATGGTCTGGTTGATCCGGAAAACCGGCTGCTGCTCGCTCAGGCTGGTGAACTGGTTGAGCGTGATATCCGGCAGCCCATAGAGTTGAGGGTTGCTGGGCAATCCGGCCAGCCCGATCTGGCTGGCCGGGTCGGTCGCATTCATAAAGAAGTTACTTACCTGCGAGTTCGTCCGGTTCCAGGCCAAATTCAGGATATCCGTCAGATGGCCTTTGCTTACCGTGTATCCGGTCTGCAGAGAATACTGATGCGTCTGCGACTTGCCGCCCAGGCCGGGAAAGATGTTGAGATTGTCGCTGGCCGCGTGACTGTAGTTGAAGTTGCCGTTCACGCTCTGGGTCAACTGTGTACTTCCTTGCCCGAGACGCGCGCGGATGAAGTTGCGCAATGCGGCGCTGTTGCCGCCGCTGCCGAAGTTGTGGATAAGCCGCGCGCCGACAGTGGTGGTGTTGGTTTGTGCCGTCGAAAGCTCGCGATAGTTCTGGAACTGGCCCGGCAGGTTGGGCGCCGGGACATAGTTGAGCAGCGCGGTGGCCTGAGGGGCAATTCGAGTGCCGGGGATGGTATTCGAGGCGAACGGCTGGCCCGTCTTGGGATCGTAGACGGTGATGGGCGTGCCGCCCTGCGTTGTCAGACCCTGAAAGTTTCCGGCGCGCTCGGCCGCAGTTGGCACTGTGCCGTACTCATCGAAGGGCGACGATGAATGCTGCCCGGAAAGGGTAAGAAAGAGGAAGTCCTTGGTGTCATGCTCCAGCAGATGCGGGATGTAGGGCGCGCCGATAAGCGTGGCGCCGAAGCGGTTCGAGGCGTAGCTGGGCTGCTCTACCTGCTGGCCGCGGATGGAAAAATTCTCGGCATTGAGGGCAGAATTGCCTCCGTTCCAGAAGATGGCTCCATGAGGCTGGTTGGGATTGAAGTTGCGGAAGTTGCCGCGCCCTCCAAAACCTCGGCCTCCACCACCACCGCCGAAGCCGCCGCGACCACCCCCGCCGAATCCACCTCCGCCACCTCCCGGGCCGCCACCACCTGGTCCACCCCCGCCGGGTCCTTCTCCGAAGTTGTTGTCTCCCGGTGCGCCCGCGTTGAGGCCGCCTTCGCCGGGATTGATGCCCAAAAATGGATTCGTGGACCCGGTTTGTCCGGCTATGGCTACCGATTCTCCAGAGACGTCAGTGTTGGCCGCCATCGAGGGAAGTTGCGCGGTGTCGGAGCTCTCACCACCCGAGGCCGCTCCAATCAGATCGGCTGCGGCGCTCTGCAGTGAGAGATTCTGCGTCCCGCGGCCGGAATACTGATGTGTCGAAGCACGGCTGGTTTGGCCGCCTTCTCCGGCTGCGGAAGGTTCCTCCTGCTGAACGACGCGCGAGGCCAGAATCAGCGTGAAATCCACCTGCCGGTCGTGTCCCGTCGCGTTGAGCAGCGCCTCCTGAGTGGTGGACGCGAATGCGGCAAGCTCCGTCCTGACCACGTAGCGACCGTTTTGGGGAATCGTCATGTTGTACCCGCCGCTCGCATCGGTCGCTGCCGAATACTTCTTTCCTGTCAGCGTGTTGGTGGCCGTGATGCTGACGCCGGGCAGCGGAGTATTTCCCGACTTGACGCTGCCGTGGATGGTTCCGCCTGCTTGCACGCTGTTAGCTTGGGCTGGCGGAGTTACGACCTGCGGGCGCAAACGCGCATGGCTGAGCGCCGGCGCAGCCAGTTGGGACACGGCCAGCATAAGCGAAATCGAGAGGCGACGACGCGTCATAGTCTCCGGGAATTATGGGTTTGGAGAGTTTGGGTTATTCGCGGAGGACGGTGGAGCGCTTGCCGATCCGTTGGGACCACCGCCGGGACGTTGGCCGCCGCGGAAGCCTCCGGGCCCTCCGACACTGAGCAGAGTGGCCAGAAAATCCTCGCCCTGGAGGGCCCCGCGAGCCGTAATGTTGTCTCCCACCTTGATGTCGGCGAGGGTGATGCTGTCGCGACGTTTGCGGAAAGAGGTATTTTCGTCGACGGCAACGGTCTGGATTACGTTGTCCGGCCGCTTGATCTTGATCCTGGTTTCATCGATGGATTGCACCGTGCCGGCAGTCCAAGTCTTTCCAAAATCAGCTTTTGCCTTCTCGTACTGCTCTTTGTCAAAGACCATTACAGCAATCGCGCCCAAGGTTTTAGCCTTATCGTCCTTGTCGCCGAAGGCCCCAACCATGTCGCCCACGTGAATATCCGCCAGCTTGATCTGGTCGCGCTGTTTTCGGAAGCGGGTGTTGACCCCGGTTTCGATCTTGTAGGAGGGGCCGTCTTCGGTCTTCACCGTAATGTCATTGCCGGAGATGACGGTAACCGTTCCCTGGACTCCGTGATCGGCGAAGGCTGCGGCCATACCCTGGCCGCCCTGACCCGTTCGGGAACCACCCGGCGGCCCGTCCGGTCGCATCTCCTGGCCGCGCGCGTATGAGAAACACAGAGCGGCGAAGAGGACGAGCACCGAGGCGCGGGCGAAGGCTTTCATGACTGAATCAGCACTCCTTCCTGCGGCGATTCCCGGAGGCGTCGGAAGCGTCGCGGCAAAAGCGGAAGTTGCAGAATAGACGCCAGGGTTATGGCAGAAGACGCAACCAGCCGTTCCCCCATCCAGTGAAGTTCGTGGAAAAATCGTGGTAACTTCTTACGGTCTCGCCTCATCCCATAGTAGTCCTGCCAGCAACCTGAAGCGGTGTCCACGCTTTAACTCCAAAGAGGATTGTGCTTTGACGAATCGACCTACAGGCCCCGTGGCCGACCCCGTGCCCGCATCTGCCCTAGTGAACGAGCCGCAGGCTTCCTTGGCGGAGCAGTTTTGTAGCGTCCGGCAGCAGACAGCGGATCTCTGCCAGCCACTCACGCCGGAAGACATGATGGTGCAGTCGTGTCCCGAGGCCAGCCCCGCAAAGTGGCATCTGGCGCACACGACCTGGTTTTTCGAAACCTTCATTCTTTCGGAGTTCCTCCCCGGATACCGCCCCTTTCACCCCGACTTCCTCTGGCTTTTCAACAGCTACTACAACTCAGTATCGAACCAGCCGCTCAAGAAGCTGCGAGCGTCTTTTTCGCGTCCGTCGCTGGAAGAAATCCTGAGCTACCGCCGCCACGTTGAATCCGGAATGGAGCGGTTGATGGCAGGCGGTATGGGTGAGGATGTGGAGCGCCGGGTAATCCTGGGTCTTCACCATGAACAGCAGCACCAGGAGCTGCTGGCTTACGACATCAAGAATGCCTTCTGGTCGAATCCTCTCCATCCTGCGTACAAAATCGGCACGCCCGCTGCAGGGGCCGGCGTTTCGCCCGTCAATTGGATCGATCATAACGGCGGTCTGGTTGAAATCGGCTATCAAGGCGAGGGATTCTGCTTCGACAACGAGCAGCCCCCGCATAAACATTACCTCGAGCCCTTTGCACTGGCCTCTCGTCTGGCTACTTGCGGCGAATATCTCGACTTCATGCGCGACGGCGGCTATGAGAGGCCGGAGTTGTGGCTCTCCGAGGGTTGGGACACGGTCAAGGCGCAGGAGTGGGTCGCTCCCCTCTATTGGTTTAACGGCGAAAATGAAGCGTGGCAGGTCTATACTCTGCGTGGACCGTTGCCGCTGGATCGGCTTCTCTCGACTCCGGTATGCCACATCAGCTATTTCGAGGCGGATGCCTTCGCCCGCTGGTCGGGAAAGCGGCTGCCCACCGAGCAGGAGTGGGAAATTGCCGCGTCCGGCGTACCCATCTCTGGAAATTTTCTCGAGGACGGCGCACTCCATCCACTCCCCGCCGGAAATGTGGACGGTCTTCAGCAGATGTTCGGCGACGCATGGGAGTGGACGGCGAGCGCCTACCTGGGCTATCCCGGGTTTTCTGCTCTCCCCGGAGCGCTCGGGGAATATAACGGCAAGTTTATGTGCAACCAGATGGTGCTGCGGGGCGGATCGGCGGTTACTCCTGCCGATCACATTCGCGGCACCTACCGTAATTTCTTTTCGCCGGCGACTCGTTGGCAGTTCTCCGGCGTTCGTCTGGCCGATCTCTAAAGCTCAAATAGGAATCCCGGGTCCCTCTATGCATAGTCTTTCCTCGATCTGTTCGCTGCCGGAGGCAGCAAATACTCCGGTGGGCGCGGAGGTCTACCGCGGTTTGACCTCGCTGCCGAAAACGCTCTCGCCCTGGCTCTTTTACGACGAGGAAGGATCCAGGCTCTTCGAAGCGATTACTGAGCTGCCCGAGTACTACCTGACGCGCACCGAGCGGGCGATCTTCGCCGATTATGGCGACGAGATCCTTGATGCCGCCGCAGATGGCGGAAAACTGAAGATAATCGAACTGGGCGCGGGTACGGCCACCAAGACCGGCCTGCTGCTTCAGGCGGCGGTTCACCGCCAGGGGACGGTCGATTATCTGGCAATTGATGTTTCGGAAACCGCGCTCGCCGCCGCGGAGCAGCGTATCGCCGCCGACATTCCAGGTGTCAATGTCATCTCGCGCATCGGCGATTACACGGAGGGGATCGAGGAGGTACCATGCGAAGGGCAGCGCCGCATGGTGCTATATATCGGCTCCAGCATCGGCAATTTCGAACCGGACGATGCAGTTCAGGTACTGCGCCAGGTGCGCCGCAGACTCGTCCCCGGAGACAAACTGCTCCTGGGCGCAGACCGGGTGAAAGAGCGCTCAGTGTTGGTGCGTGCCTACGACGATCAGGCCGGTGTGACGGCCGCCTTCAACAAGAACATCCTTACCCGTATCAACCGCGAGCTGGGAGCCAACTTCAATCTCCGCCTCTTCCGGCATCGCGCCCGGTGGAACCACGAGCATTCTCGCATCGAGATGCATCTTGAAAGCCTGATCCCGCAGGATGTCGCCATCCCCGCCCTCGACCTGGAGGTCAGGTTCGGCCGGGGAGAAACTATCCACACCGAGAACAGCTACAAGTTCACTGGAGATAGTATTGCCTCGATCGTGGAACGGTCTGGATTCGCCATGAGCAGGTGCTGGACCGACGAACATGCGTGGTTTGGGGTCTATCTGGCCAGCGCGGTATAGCTTTTAGGTTCTGAGCTAAGACAAAAATAAAGATGGTGTAAGGTGTCGTCATTCTTCCCTGCGCTCAGAATGGCGGCACATCACAGAAACTCTGATTTGGCATCAGGAACTCGAGGCCGAGTAGTCGCTCTTTCCGCCGGTTTTCTTTAGGAGGAGAACCTCGCGGATCACAATCCCCTTGTCCAGGGCTTTGCACATGTCGTAGATAGTAAGAGCGGCGATCGACGCTGCTGTCAGCGCCTCCATCTCGACCCCGGTGCCCGCCATGGTCGCGACCGTCGTCCGAATCTCGATTCCGCCTTCAACAACGTTTGCCTTGACATCGACAAAAGTCAGCGGCAGGGGATGGCACATGGGAATCAGATCCGCGGTTCGCTTGGCTGCCTGAATTCCGGCGAACCTTGCCACTTCCAGAGGATTGCCCTTCGGGTTCGAGGGCAGGGCTTCGAGCACTTCCGGCGACAACGCAACGAAGGCATAGGCGCTCGCCTCCCGGCGAGTCGCGGCCTTGTCGCTGACGTCGACCATCTTCGCGTGGCCATCGCTGTCATAGTGCGAGAGCTTGCCCATACGAAACAGGGTACAGGATCAGAGATGCAGGGTTGTGACTTTGCTCCCCGCGATCAGGCCTTCCGTTCCATCCGGAACCACAAGGAAACAATTCGATTCCGCGGCGGCAGCAATGTCGCCTGATCCCTGCCACGGTCTTAGCTGCACCCGCGTTCCATCGATTCCAGAGACGGAGCGGGCAGGCAAAAAACGGGTAAGTCCGGGCTTGGTTTCGATCGCTTCCTCAAGGCTTGCCGCGCGAAAATCAGGCTGGCAGGAGTCTGCAGGCCGACCGGCTAGAGCGCGCAGAAGAGGAGCGGCGAAGAGCGCAAACGTGACCATGGTGGAGACGGGGTTGCCGGGGAGTCCGAAAAAATAGCGGTGCTCTTCTGTTGCGGGCATCCGCCCGAAGACCACGGGCTTGCCTGGCTGAATGCGCGCGCCGGTGAAGAAAAACTCTGCGCCAAGATTGGCCAGCGCTTGTTCCACAAAATCGTATCTGCCCATGGAGACGCCGCCCGAGAGCAGGATCAGGTCGCAGGTCAGCGCCTGCTGGATGGACGCCTCGATCGCGGGAAGCTGGTCTGGTGCTGAGGGCAGAATCACTGCCTCGCCTCCTGCTCGGACCACCTGCGCGGCGAGCGAATAGCTGTTGGAGTTGCGAATCTGATGCGGCAGCGGTGCTTGACCCACGGAAACCAGCTCGTCCCCGGTGGCTAGGATCGCAACCCGGGGGCGCGCGTAGACCGTCATGGTCTCCCGTCCGCAGGCGGCGGCGATGGCGATGTGCTGGGGTCCGATTCTCGTGCCCGGAGCGAGCAGCTTGCTTCCGACCCTGGCCTCCGCGCCGCGAGGAACAATGTTTTCTCCCGCGATCCAGGTGCGGTCCGCGATCGGACAGCTAAAGCCGTCTTCGACTTCGACGTGTTCCACCATGACCACGCAGTCGGGCCCATCCGGGACAGGCGCGCCAGTCATGATCTCGATGGCTTCACCGTGCCTGATTTCCGGCCCCGACCAGGCCTGGCCACTGCGCAGTTGGCCAATGATCCTGAGCGGTCGACGGCCGTTGAGGTCGGCTGCGCGGCAGGCAAATCCGTCGCGAATCGAGCGGGAAAACGGCGGCTGATCGCGATCGGCCACGACGGACTCGGCGAGAATGCGGTCCAGGCAGGTGAGGAGAGCGGCAGTTTCGATGGCCCGGGGTTTTGCACCGAGCGCTGACGAGTGATCGAGAACAACCCGGGCGGCCTCAGCATAGCTGACCACGATGTCAGGGGAAGAGCTCACAGAGCGGATTGTAGCGAAAATGCGAAGAGCGCCGCCCGATTCGGACGGCGCTCTTCGCGGAGGTAAAGCATCAGCCCTTCTTGCCGGCTTTGTACTTGGTCTTGACGGTCGAGCCCATCTCGGTCAGGATGTTCTTGGCGTCGGTGGCAAAGGGCCCGTCGGGATCCAGCTCCAGATATTTCTGATAGGCTTCCTCGCATCCCGGAGGCGCGATGATCTTGTTGGTCTTGGGGTCGACGGTCGCCTTGTTGATCAGCGCCTTGCCTTTGAGGTAGTAGGGAATCGGCTTGGTCGGATCGGCTGCGATGGCCTTGTCGGCTGCGGCGACGGTGGCATCGAGGTTGCCGGCGCGGTCCATCATGATGGCCTCGTTGGTATAGTGCATTGCGGCGGCTTTGGGGTCCTTGGTGGCGGCTGCTTTGGCGGCAGCATCATACGCGGCCTGGGATTCGGGAATCTTGCCCAATGTGGCCAGCACTTCGCCAAGTGCATCGTTGGCGGCGGCTTCAATATCGTCGTTCGGCTTTCCGCCCGCGTTGTCCAGCTCGATCGCTTTCTTAAGCGACGTCACGGCGTCATCGTTCTTCTTGAGGCCCTTCTGGGCGATGCCCAACTCGACCCACAGCACCGCGGCGTCGGGCTTAGCCTGCGTATCCTTTGTCATAAGGGCTTCGGATGCTGCATAGTTTTTTGCCGCGTTGTCCTCGCGCGCCTGTTTGAGGTCGCCATTCAAATTCTTGATGACCACATTTTCCTTCAACGCTGCCGAGTTCTTCTGCCGTACTTCTTCAAGCTCTTTCTTCTGCTCGGGCGAGAGCTTGGCGACGTAGTCAGGTCGCGTCAGGTCGAAGTCCTGCTGCACGTCTGCGCCGGCTGTAACCTTCACATCGTGGAACTGGTCGATCGGCTTGTCGGCGGTGTTGTGCAGGGTGATGGTGTAGGTTCCGGGAGCGACTCCGTCACCTTTATAGTCGCCGTTGGCGTCGGTCTTAAATGTGTACTTCGGGGTCGTGCCGTCGGTACTGACCACCACGTTCACATTCGCGATCGGAACGCCCGCAGGATCGATCGCGTGTCCATGAATTTTGCCAGTATCCTGTGCTAAAAGCGAGGGCGCGGTAAAGGGTATCGCCACCATGGCCAGCGCCACGGCCAGCCAGAAGTTTGTCTTGCGCATCGTCTTCAACCTCATAGTCTTGATCTCCTTGGGCCCTTCCTGGGCGTTTCTCTTTCGATCGCTTCCGCGGATGCTTGGTCCGGGCGACGACCATGAATTTTCAAGGCCCCTCGCGGGCGCCAAACTCGTGGTTAATTCATGCCTTGCTGACGGCGTATGGAATCGGGTCTGAAACGCCCGCCTCGTGAAAAGCACGCAGACGGAGGACGCAACTGTCGCATTCGCCACACGCTTCATCCGTGCCCGAGTAGCACGACCACGTTAAATTGAATGGCGCATTCAGTTCAAGGCCCAGCGCCACGATCTCCTTCTTGCGCATATGGATGAGCGGAGTGGCAACTTCGATGTCTGCCTCTTTTGTTCCGGTGCGGATAAGTTGCTGAAAGGCCTCGTAGTATGCAGGCCGGCAGTCGGGATAGCCGGAACTGTCCTGCTCTACGGCCCCAATCATGATGGTCCCGGCGCCCAGCACCTCCGCCCAGCTCACCGCGGCGGAGAGGAAGTGCGCGTTGCGGAAAGGCACGTAGGTTACGGGAACGGAATGGCCGATCGGCTCCTGCTGCGGCGCCTTGGGGACGGCGATGCTGGCGTCCGTCAGCGCGGAGCCGCCGATGCGGCGGAAGATATCGATCTTCAGGTGGAGGAATTCCTTGAACCGCATGGCTTCGGCTACGCCTCGGGCGCTTTCGAGCTCGCGCTGCTCAGTGCGCTGTCCATAGCTGAAGTGAAGCGCATAGGCGTGATAATCGCGGGCCGCCAGGGCGGCGCAGACGGCCGAGTCCATTCCTCCGGAGAGACAGACTACGGCGCGAGTTCGTTCCTTCGCCATCAGCTTCTATGTTACAGCCAACGCGAATTGCAGACTTCCTCGACGGGTGGGCTCCCAATCCGAACCCACCTGGCCAAGCGTGAATCGAACCCCTACTGGTGTTGCGCAGCCGAGGCCGCCTGCGCGTAAATATCGACGTTATCCTTGTCCACCTGCGCTGTTCCGGTGTCGACGAAGACGGGGAAGGGAGAGAAGGTGTCCACAGCGTAGTCCGCCCCCAGGTTCTTCACCGGGTAGTGATGAATTTCGTCAAGCGCCTTCAGGCCATAAAAAGCCATGGTGTAGGGCTTCTGGGCGATGGTCGCGTCGATCACTCCTTCTTTGATCAGGTTAAGCGTATCCGGATCGACGTCCATGGCGACCAGAAGTCGATCCGTCGCTTTCTCCCGCTTGAGCACTTCGGCGACATCCTTGCCGGCCGATGCTTCGAGACAGACAAACGCGTCGATCTTGGCCGGACCGGTCAAGGCCAGGTATTGCGGCGTTTTGTCCATGGCGTTGCCGGAATCGCCCTTGATGTTAAATATCTCGGCGACTTTGATGCCGGGATGCTGCGCGAATATCTCCATGTAGCCGTTCAGGCGCTCGTCAAGGTTGGGCTGACCGGGCATCGTGAAAAACACCACATTGCCTTTGCCGCCTAGCCGATCGACAACTCTCTGACCGCCTAAATGGCCAGCTTCGCGATTATTTGTTCCGATGAAGAAGATACGATGGCTGTGCGGCGCGTCGGAATCGATGGTGATAACCGGAATCCCCTTGGCGAGGGCGGCATCGATCTGGGACTGCATCGAAGATGCATCGGCGACCGAAACGAGGATGCCGTCGGGATGCGATGCGACCGCCTGATCAAATGCCTGGGCTTCCGCCTGGGCGTCGTAGGTATCGGGTCCGACAACTTTGGCGGTGACGTCGTATTGGGCCGCGGCTTTGTTGAAGCCAGCCACCGCGGTCTTCCAGTAAGGAAGGCTCAGATTGTTCGAGACCAGGTAATAGGTCTCTTTGTTGGAATGGCGTTGGCATCCTGCCATCAGGCCTAGGGTTGTAAGTACGGAAAGCAGTCCTGCGTATCGAGCAATGTGCATAGGATCCTCCCACGACATAAAGCGCCAAGCTGTGCCGGCAAGTACTTCTTTAGGAGTCGGTTTGGTCCACGCAGCTATAGCGCGACGGGATTCTACTCCTTTGCAAGGAGATTTGGTTGCAGGAATTTAGGGGTGAATGGGGAGGCAGTTGCACCGAGACTCTGTTCAAACGCTTTCCACCATCCGTCGAAGGCCGAAAGCGCGCGCTCACACTGGATGCGGTGACGCTCCCGCTTGTCGCGAATCTTCTTCCGTGTCTCTTCTTCGAGCGGGACCAGCAGATCGAAGGTGATATTGGCTGGGTCGAAGCGCTTGCCCTCGGCGTGTGTGATGTAGTGGACCAGTGAGCCCAGAGCTGTCTGGCGCGGCGCGGGTATCGGCGGCGCACCTTGAGCACACGCGGCCGCATAAAGACCGGCCAGCATGCCGGTTGCAATCGATTCCGTGTATCCCTCGACGCCGGAGATCTGTCCGGCGAAGAAGATGCCGGGGTGCGCCCGCATCTGCAGTGTTTCAATCAGCACCCGGGGTGCGTGGATATAAGTGTTGCGGTGAATCTGGCCATAGCGCAGGAATTTCGCGTTTTCGAGGCCCGGAATCAGCCGCAGGATGCGGGCCTGCTCGCCATACTTGAGGTGATTCTGGAAGCCGACGAGGTTGTAGGAATCGGCGCGAAGATTCTCGCAGCGCAGCTGCACCACCGCCCATGGTGTCTTGCCGGTGCGCGGATCGCGCAGGCCCACCGGCTTCATTGGACCGAATCGCAGCGTGTCGCGCCCCCGCCGGGCTAGCTCTTCGATGGGCAGGCAGCCTTCGAAGTAGTCGAGCCTCTCCCACTCCTTCTCCGTCACTTGCTCGGCGGAGACCAGTGCGTCATAGAAGACGTCGTACTCATCCTTTGTCATCGGGCAGTTGATGTAGTCCGCGGTGCCCTTGTCGTAACGGGCGGCGAAGTAGACGCGATTCATGTCGATGCTGTCGGCTTCGACGATGGGGCTGATCGAATCGTAAAAAGCAAGATGCTCGCTGCCGGTGAGCCGGGCGATCTCGTTTGACAGGGCCGAGGAGGTCAGCGGTCCGCTGGCAATGATGGTGATCCCGTCTTCCGGATCGAGCTGAGTTACCTCTTCGCGATGAACGTGGATGCGCGGCTGACCGGCGATGGCGGCCTCGATGAGCCGCGAGAACTCAACTCGATCCACAGCGAGGGCATGCCCCGCGGGAACGGCGCTGGCGTCGGCGCTGGCCAGCAGAAACGAACCTGCGCGGCGCATTTCCTGCTTGAGCAGCCAGGGCGCGGTGTTCTCGCTCTCTGACTTCAGTGAATTCGAGCAGACCAGCTCGCCGAAGTCCGACGTCTGGTGCGCGGGTGTATTGCGCACCGGTCTCATTTCATAAAGATCGACTTCGCCGCCGAAGCGCGCAGCGGTGAGAGCCGCTTCGGGGCCGGCCAGTCCGCCGCCGATCACGCGAATTTTCATGCTTCCGCCTCGAGCTCTTTTTTCACTCCGGCCAGTTTGGCGAGCGCATCGTCGGTGACGCGCATGCGGTGCCAGTCGTCCAGTACGACGGCATCGAGGCTCAGGTAAAAGTCGATGGCCGGCTTGTTCCAGACCAGCACGCTCCACTCCAGCCGCGCGCAACCGCGTTCGATCGCGATGGCAGCAACTTTTCTAAGCAAGGCTTTGCCGATGCCGTCACGGCGAAACTCGGGACGCACGAAGAGGTCCTCCAGGTACAGGCTGGGACCGCGCCAGGTTGAGTAGATAGGGAAGTAGAGCGCAAATCCCGCGGCTTCGCCATCACGCTCGGCGATGAGGCATTCGAAATAGCGGCTGGCGTTGCGGCCGCCGAAGCCGTCGCGGAGCAACTGCTCCTCGCTGATGTGGACGGAATGCGGCTCGCGCTCGTACTCAGCCAGCTCGTGAATGAGTGCGCGAATCAGCGGCACATCGGAGGCAAGGGCGGGTCGAATTTGTATCATGGGTAGTTCCTTCATTATAGGGAGTACAAGAATGGGAAGCGGGCGCCCTATATCCGGATTTTCGGATGTGGGTTTCTACGCGCTGTCGTAACTTTCTAGGAACTATCGCCCGCCAATTCTGCGTATAACAGTCCACGAGGCAGTTCCCAGCCTGGTCGCGGTCGATTTCCGAGCCCGCTGATTTTTTTGGAGCAGGACGCATGATTCTGGAAGACATTCGCTACGCATTGCGGCAGTTTGCCAAAGCCCCGGGGTTTACGGCGACGGCGATTCTCACCCTCGCTCTCGGCATTGGCGCCACGACAGCCATCTTTACACTGGTGAATGCGGTGCTGCTCAAGTCGCTTCCCGTGGCTGACCCGGCAAGCCTGATCCGCGTAGGCGACAATGAGAATTGCTGCATCAACGGCGGCATGCAGGACGACTGGTCACTCTTCTCCTACCTGAACTACAAGCAGTTTCGCGATAACACCCCGGGCTTTGCGGAACTTGCGGCCTTTCAGGCAGGAGCCAATCAGTTCGGTGTACGCAGGCAGGGGAGCGATCATCCGGCAGAGTCGTTTATCGGCGACTTCGTCTCCGGGAACGCATTCGATACTCTGGGTCTGAGCGCTTATGAAGGGCGCCTGCTGCGGCCATCGGATGACATAACCGGCGCGGCCCCGGTGGCAGTGATGAGCTACCGCACCTGGCAGCAGAAGTATGGCCAGGATCCGTCGGTCGTCGGCGGCACGTTCATTCTGGATGGGAAACCGTTCACGATCGTCGGCATCACGCCGCCCGGATTTTACGGTGAGCGGCTGACCAGCGATCCCTCATCCTTCTGGATCCCGCTCAGCGACGAGCCTCTCCTGCTGGATACCAGCAGCATTCTCGAGCGTGGCGACATGCAGTGGCTCAATCTTCTCGGACGCCTGAAACCGGGCGCGAGCGAAAAACAGGTGGAAGCGCAGCTTCAGGTCGAGCTGCGGCAATTCCTGCAAAGCCCCTTGAGCAAAGTTGAGTCGCGCAACTCGGGGCTGATTCCCAAGCAGACGCTGCATCTTGCGCCCGGCGGCGCCGGTGTGCAGCGCATGCAGGAGGACTATAAAGACGGACTGCATCTGCTGATGTGGATCTCGCTCTTTGTGTTGCTGATTGCGTGCGCGAACCTCGCAAATCTGATGATGGTGCGGGCGACCACCCGCAAGCAGCAGATATCGGTGCGTACAGCGCTGGGCGCACCGCGCAGCCGCCTGGTGAGCCAGGCTTTGACGGAGTGCATCGTACTGGCCGTGCTCGGCGGGATTGCCGGATTGGTTGTTGCCTACGGCGGTGCAAGCATGATTCTTAAGCTGGCCGCGGGCAAGAGCTACTTGCCGATCCACGCGACTCCATCTCCGGCTGTCCTGGCCTTTGCTTTCGCCGCCTCGCTGGTTACCGGGCTGCTTTTCGGTGTGGCTCCGGCCTCGATAACTTCGCAGGCCGATCCCATCGACGCGCTGCGCGACTCGAACCGCACCACGAAGAGCGGTGGCCTGTGGACGCAGAAAGCGCTGGTCGTGGCGCAAGCGGCAACTTCTCTCGTCCTGCTGTGCGCGGCCGGACTGCTCACCCGGAGCCTGCGCAACATGCGCAACCAGCACTTCGGATTCGATACAACACATCGCTACATCCTCCATATCGATCCACAGATGGCGGGATACAAGGTGCCGCAGCTGGATGCCTTCTATCGCCAGCTGCACGATACTCTGGCCGCAATCCCAGGCATTAAATCGGTGTCGTATTCGCTGTATAGCCCGATGGAGGGCGACAACTGGGGCGAAGGCGTCTATTTTGAGGGCCGGCCTGCTCCTCCCCCGGGCAGCCATGAGCAGAACGCCTCCTGGGTGCGTGCCAGTGCCGGATATTTCGAAACCATCGGGACAAAGATCATTGCGGGCCGCGGCATCACCCAGCAGGACACGGCGGCTACCCGTGCCATTGCTGTGGTGAACCAGACCTTCGCCAGGAAGTTCTACAAGAATTCGAACCCCATCGGGCAGCATTTTGGGGATATCGATCAGCAACATTCGGGAACATATGAGATTGTGGGCGTGACGGAGGACACGGACTACTGGCAGCCGACCAGCCACATACGCCCCATGTTTTTTGTCGCGGCTACGCAGTGGGTGAAATACGACGATCCTCGCGCCCAGATATTTGAGGATGTCTCGCATCTTGAGATGCGCGCCATCGAGCTCCAGACCAGCGGCGCCATCCCCGGCCTCGAAGCGCAGGTGCGGCGAACGCTCGCGCAGCTCAATCCCAACCTTACGGTGATCGACTTTGAGACCTTCGCCGAGCAGGTATCCGACAATTTCACGCAGCAGGCGATGGTTGCGCAGCTGACGTCGCTGTTCGGGCTGCTGGCGCTGGTGCTGGCCTCGATCGGCCTCTATGGTGTGACCTCGTGCTCGGTTGCGCGACGCACCGGCGAGATCGGCATCCGCATGGCGTTGGGGGCCGATCGCACGGCAGTACTGAAGATGGTGCTGAAAGGCGCGTTCCTGCAGGTTGCGGTCGGTCTGGCCATCGGCATCCCGCTTACGATTCTTGGCGGCCGTGCCATGGCGAGCCAGCTTTTCGGCGTCAAGCCGTATGATCCGCTGATCATGGTGATTACCATCGTGGTGCTTTCCGCAGCCGCCTTTGTGGCCTCGGCGATTCCGGCGCGAAGAGCCTCGAACGTCGAACCGATGCAGGCGCTGCGGACGGAATAGGATTTACCGGGCGTCATTTTTTGCGTGGTTTGCGCGCAAAGATGGGAGGCCACTGAGGCAAAATCACTCCAGACGCAACGCCTCCATCGGCTCAGTGCGGGCGGCTCGCCGCGCGGGCAGGTAAGCGGCGACGAGGCTCACGCATGCCAGTACCAGGCTTGACGGCAGCCACGAAGTAAAACCGGCGTTGCTGATGCCGAAGAGCAAAGTCCGCAAGCTGTGCGCGGTGAAAACGGCACACAATCCGCCGCAGAGAATGCCGATAAAGGCCACACCGAACGCCTGTCCCAGAACCAGGAGCAGGATGTCTGAGCGGGTCGCACCGAGGGCCATGCGGACGCCGAACTCGGCTATCCGGCGAACGACGCGGAAGGACAGTATCCCGTAGATGCCGATCGCAGCCAGCGCCAGGGCCAGCAGACTGAAGGCCGCGGTGAGTTTCGCCAGCAGCCGTTCGGTCGTCAGCGTATGCGCATATGCAGTGTCGAGCGGCATGATGCCGGTAATCGGCAACTGCGGGTCCACATTGCGAAGAGCGGCCTGGACGCTGGCTGTCAGGGCTTGCGGCCGCCCGGCGGTGCGGATCTCCAGGCTGCCCCGCGCCGGGAACTGCTGCTGCAGGTCGAGGTAGATCATCGGCTCGGCGGGAGACCGAAGATCGTTCACGCGCGCGTCGGCAACTTCGCCCACAATCAGGTAGCGCGAATCGTCATCCAGGCCGAAGCGATGCCCGACGGGGTTTTCCGCGGGGCCAAAGAGTTTGGCGGCGAAGGCGTGGTTGACGACGGCCACCTGTATCGTCTGCGGACGGTCTCCGCTGTCGAACTCGCGCCCGCGCAAGAGAGACATGCCCATCGCATGGAAGTAGCCTGAGCCGACGTCGTCCTGATGCGCCTCAGAGAGGCCGCGCGCGGAGTCGGCAATGCCTGCGGCATGAATCGGCGTGTTCCAGAGGCAATTGGGCGGCGGACACATGTCCAGCGCCACCGCGCGGACTTCGGGGAGAGCTTGTATTCTCTCGATCATCTGCGGGTACAGGGATTGTATCTGCGCGTTTCCATAATTAGCGGTGTGGAAGTCGAAGTGAATGGTGAGAAGATGCTCGCGATCGAGACCTGCATCCAGCCGGGTCAGATTCGTCAGTGTGCGGACAAACATCGACGCCAGACTGAGCAGCACGACACACAGTGCGATCTGCGCTGCGAGCATCAGGTTAGGGGAATGACTTCGTGGGTTGGCAACTAGCCTACGCCTGGAGGTGAGTCCTTCCTGCGAGGAGCCGAGAATCAATTGCCGCGCGGGGAGGATCTGGAAGAGCACCACAGCGAGCGCCAGCAGTCCGGCAGAGAAGAGATATATATGAGCGTCAAATCGCGGGTTGAGTGAAGCATCTTCCTGTGCGGACCAGCGAAGCAGAGCCGATCCGGCGATGCGAGCGACCAGGAGGCTGAGGGCTCCGCCACAGACGGCGAGCAGGATGCTTTCTATCACGAGCTGTTGCAGCATACGCAGCCGGCTCGCGCCCAGCGCTGCGCGGATCGCGAACTCGTGCCTTCGCTGCACGACTCGCGTCCGCTGCAGATTGGCGAGATTCAGGCAGGCTACAACAAGCAGCAGGCCGACCATACCCATGAGGACGAACAGCGGCTCGGCGTAATGTCCCGAAAAAGGGCTCTCGCTGCGAGCTGCCGGAAGTAGGGTGAAGAGGCTGTTGCGCGCCTCCACGGCTTCTTCTCCCGTGGAGAAGTTCGCATAGAGCTCGCGATCCGGCGCGAAGGCCGCGTTCCAGCGGCCGAGAGCCGGCGCCGCGTGGCCCGGTGGCACGCGCGCGATCAACGTCAACCAGAAGAGGGCGTTCTGGCTCCGGTAAGGCGCATTGAGACTGACGCCGGCCTCCGGCCCGAGCGAATCAAAGGGGCCGACATAGCGAACATCGTGCTGTGCCTCCAAGGGCAGCCAGAAGTCGGGGGGCTCACCGGGGATTGCGCCGTAGAAATTGCGCGGAGCTACGCCGGCTACAAATGCCTGTGCGCCATTGACGACCAGCGACCGGCCCAGCACGTCAGGGGTGGCCGCGAAGTACCGCTGCCAGAATCCATAGCCAAGCACGACCGGCCACCCGGCGACAGAGGGACTGCTGTCCTGAGGGGTAAGCATTCGGCCCAGCGATGCGGGCACGCCGAGAACAGAGAAGAAGTTCGTCGAAACCAGTTGTAGCTTCACCCGAGTGGTCTCGCCGCCGTTGCGATCGGCCAGGTTTCCCTCGGTAAGATACGAGTGAGCGGCGATAGAGGTCCGATCTGCCTGCGCACCAGTGGCCTGGTGCAATTGCTCGAATGCCGGCTGAGAATAGAGCCACGCCCGGTCATTCGGCGTGCGGACACCGTGGAGCACAAAGATTTCCTGAGGAGACGGCACCGACAACGATGGGAAAACGACCGCGCGGAGCAGGTTGAAGACGGCGGTATTGGCTCCCACTCCCAGCGCGAGCGTTGCGATCACGGTCAGAGAGAAGCCCGGAGACTTGCGCAGCTGGCGAACGCCGTATCCGAAGTCCTGTATCAGCCTCTCGGCAGCGTTGTCAGATATGCCTAAGAAGCGCGCGATTTTCATAGCTTGCCCTCTTCGTTCCGGCGATGGGCCGCAATGATGCTAAGGCTAGACTATTTTTTCGCGGTCTTCTTATTGCGTGGACGAATCTTGAACCAGATCGGTGAACCCTCGAAGCCGAATGCCTCGCGAATCTGGTTTTCGAGGAAGCGCTCAAAGGAGAAGTGCAGCTTCACGTCGCGATCGGTGAACAGCACAAATGTCGGAGGCGCGACCGCTGCCTGGGTCATGTAGAAGATGCGCATCTTGTTCGCCTGCGGTACCCCAGCCCGCTGGAAGTCGACGCGCTCCAGAAAGCGGTTCATCTGGCCGGTGGAGACGCGCTTACGGCGCTCCTGGGCTACGCGAATCGCCGTATCGAGCAGGCGATTGAGGCTGCGGCTGTCCTGCTTCGCGTGCGCCGCGGAGATGAAGACCACGGGCGCGTAATTCAGATATTTCAAATGACGCCGCAGCTGCTCTTCGAAGATTTCACGGTCAGCAGGCGGCTTGCCGTCCGCGCGTGCAGTGGTCACCAGGTCCCACTTGTTGACGACGATCACCACAGACCGGCCGCTCTCATGCGCGTAGCCGCCGATGGTGGCGTCGGAGGCAGTTACGCCCTCGGTCGCGTCGATCACCAGCAGCGAGACATCGGCGGCTTCCAGATGCCGGCGCGCCATCACCACGGATAGCTTCTCGGCCATCAGGTTGGTCTTGCCCTTGCGCCGGATGCCTGCCGTGTCGATGATGCGCAGCTGCTGGCCCTGGTATTCAATCACCTCGTCGACCGCGTCGCGCGTGGTTCCAGCAATGGGCGAGACAATGGCGCGGGTGGTTCCGGTGAGCGCGTTGAGCAGCGTGGACTTGCCGACATTCGGGCGGCCGATGATCGCCAGACGCGCCTCGCGCTGCTGGTACTCGCCGTGCGTGCGGTGCAGCGACTCTCCCGCTTCCTCTGGCTCTTCGGTTTCGGGCTCATATGCTTCCAGCTCTTCCGGTTGTTCGGGGAAGGTCAGCACCTCGAAGACCTCGTCGAGCAGATCGCCGATGCCGTGGCCGTGCTCGGAGGATATGGCGACAAGGTTCTTGATGCCGAGACGGCGGAAGTTCTCGGCGGCAGCGTCCATCGCCTCGGTATCGATCTTGTTGACCGCAAGAAAGAGCGGTTTGCCCGAGCGCAGCAGGATGCGCGCCAGGTCGAGGTCGGGCGAGGCCAGTTCCGTGCGTCCGTCGACGACCATGACGACAGCTTCGGCTTCGTCCAGCGCAACCTTTGCCTGGCGGTAGATCTCAGACGGAATCAGGGCCTCGTCGTCGGGGACGATGCCGCCGGTGTCGACGAGGCGGGCGGTTTTTCCCGCCCAGTGGACCTCGCCGTAGATACGGTCGCGAGTGATGCCGGGTTCATCGCCGACGATAGAGCGGCGCGAGCCGGTGAGGCGATTGAAGAGCGTGGACTTGCCGACATTGGGGCGTCCGACGATGGCAAAGACAGGCTGATTGGCCACTTCCGCGGCAAATAGCCTGTTTCGCGAGGGATTGTGCTTGGATTTCTTCAACTTGCTTGCCGACCTGACGGGGATAGAATTCATCCCTCAGCGGCAAATGCCGCGATTCTTGAATAGTTGGGCCGCTTGTGGCCACTCTCTATTCTACCGTGGAGAATCTTTCCGGTTGCTCCATCCATTCGTATCGCCTATTTCATAGGCGTGAACGAGTGATGCCACTTTTCCCTGGCCGCACCCGATATGCTATAGGAGAATCTCAGGCGAAACTCCAAATTGGCCTCTTCCACCCAAACCGCGTCCGCACTGCCGTCGCTTTATGACTTTTTTGCGCCGGGAGGGGTGCTTTCTCGCTCGCCTTTGCCCTATGAATTTCGCAAGGGTCAGCTGGAGATGGCTCAGGCGGTGGAGCGGGCTCTCGAAGAGAAGCGTCACCTGATCGTTGAGGCCGGGACCGGCACCGGCAAGACACTGGCCTATCTGCTGCCGGCTCTGCGGTCGGGTCGGCGGGTAATCATCTCGACCGGGACGAAGAATCTGCAGGAGCAGCTCTTCTTCAAAGACGTTCCGTTTCTGGAGTCGCTGCTGGGACCGCTTCAGGTCTGTTACATGAAGGGCCGCGCGAACTATCTCTGCCGGCACAAGCTGTACGCGTTGCGCAGCCAGCCCATTCTTTCCGGCCTCGAAGAGATTTCGCAGTACCAGGCCATCGCCGATTGGGAGAAGACCACCGAAACCGGCGACCGCGCCGAGATCGACGATCTGCCTGAGACCAGTCAGCTATGGGCCAAGCTCGATGCGCGCAGCGACGCGTGTCTTGGGCAGAGCTGCGCCGACTACCAGCGCTGCTTCATCACCGAGATGCGGCGCAAGGCTGCGGAGAGCGACATCGTCATCGTCAACCATCATCTCTTCTTCGCCGATCTGGCCATCAAGCAGCAGGCCAGCGGCGCGCCCGATGCGGGTGTGCTGCCGGAGGCGGATATCGTGATCTTCGACGAGGCGCACGAGCTCGAGGACACGGCTTCGAGCTACTTCGGCATCAGTCTCAGCAATATCCGTTTCGAGGAACTGTCACGCGACGTGGAGTCTCTGCTGCGCGCGAAACAGGCGTTCAGCGCAGGGATTTCGAGCGCGGCGCAGGTTCTGCGCGAGCGGGCGCGGATGTTCTTCGCGGCGCTGCCCTCACCCCAGCACGCAAACCGCGCGCGTGCCGGGGACCCCGATCCTCGCGGGCCGGGCCGCGGGGGGCCGAATGGAGATGGGCGCATGCAGTTCTCAGGCCGCGAAGAGTTCCTGGAGGCGCAGGGAGATCTGTATCTTGGCGTGCTGAATGGATTGCATCGGCTGGAAGGAGAGTTCGAGCGTCTTCGCGGCGTGGAGGAGGCGATGCCGCTCCGCAGGCGCACTGCGGAGATCCGCGATCAGCTGAAATTTCTGATGGAGACGGAGGACAAGAATACCGTCTTCTGGCTGGAGCGGCGCGGCGGCAAGGGCCGCAACGCAACCATGTCGACACACCTGCAGGCGACGCCCATCGATGTATCGGAGATTCTCGGCGAGCTGCTTTTCGAGAATTTCCCCAGCGTGGTATTGACCTCGGCCACGCTGACGGTGCAGGGTGGTTTCGAGCACATCAGGAAACGATTGGGCCTGCGCGACGCGCGTGAGCTGGTTGTGCCGTCGCACTTTCGCTACGGCGAACAGGCGCTGTTGTATCTGCCGCCTGAGATGCCCGATCCTCGTGAAGCGAATTTTCAGGATGAGGCGGCGAAGCGCATCCGGCGCATGCTGGAAATTACGCAGGGGCGCGCCTTCTGTCTCTTTACCAGCTACCAGCAGATGCACGACCTTTACGACCGGCTGCTGACCGAGGTGGGCTTTCCGCTGCTGCTCCAGGGCACGGCCCCGCGCAAGGCGCTGCTGGAGGAGTTCCGCGAGACGCCGAATGCGGTGCTTTTCGGCACGTCGAGCTTCTGGCAGGGCGTGGATGTGCAGGGCGAGGCGCTGAGCTGCGTAATCGTCGACCGGCTGCCATTCGCGGTCCCGACCGATCCGGTGGTGCAGGCGCGTATGCGCGCGATCGAAGAGAATGGCGGCAGCCCATTCTTCGAGTATCAGGTGCCCTCGGCGGTGATCACGCTGAAGCAGGGATTCGGGCGGCTGATCCGCTCGCTCGAAGACCGCGGCGTTCTGATGCTGCTCGATCCGCGCATCCAGCGGCAGCGCTATGGCCGCGTCTTTCTGGAGAGCATGCCTCCGTATCGTGTGACGCAGGACTGGAGCGCGGTAGAGAAGTTTTTCGCGGCGAAATCGTGACTCATCCGGCGCGATGCCTCATAGTGGATTTGACCCGCAATTCAGAGCCAAGAGGAAGAACGGAATGCGAGTAGTTGCCGCGGCGGTGGTCGGTGTAGCGTTTTTAAGCAACATGGCGGTTTCCCAGACGCAGACTGCGAACCCCCTCAAACCCTTCATCGTGGAGGCCTCGCCCCTTGTGGTGCTGAACAACGTGCGCCTGATCGATGGGACTGGCGCGCCGGCACGCGACAACATGCGCATCGACATCGATCACGGCAAGATCGTGAACGTGCAAAGCGCGCTGCTGCGCAACGCATTTCCGGAAGGCGCGAAGGTGCTGGACCTCGGGGGCAAGACTGTCTTCCCCGGCTTGGTGGGCATGCACGAGCACCTTTTTTATCCACTGCCCGACGGCGGCCCGGGTCTTTTGCCGCTTTACGGAGAGATGGCGGACAGCGCGCCACGCCTTTACCTGGCAGGTGGCGTGACTTCGGCGCGTACCGCGGGCAGCCTTGAGCCCTACACCGACATTTCGGTGAAGCAGGCGATCGACGGGGGTAAGATGCCGGGGCCGAGGCTCTTTCTTACCGGACCTTATCTCGAGGGCTCGCCTTCCATCGGACCTCAACTGCATGCGTTGACGGGGCCGGACGATGCGGCGCGAACGGTCGACTATTGGTCCGCCGAGGGCATGACCTCGTTCAAGGCGTACATGCACATCACACCGGAGGAACTGAAGGCGGCGATCGATCATGCACATGCAAAAGGCCTCAAGGTCACCGGCCATCTCTGCGCGGTTGGCTTCGAGGAGGCGGCGGCCCTGGGCATCGACAACCTGGAACACGGGCTGGCTGTCGATACCGAGTTTTACCCTGAGAAGAAGACAGGAGTCTGCCCCGGACAGAATCCGCCGCAGGTTGCGCTCGCGAAGATGGATGTCGAGGGGCCGGAGATTCAAGGGACCATCCACGACCTGATTGCGCACCACGTGGCCATCACGTCGACGCTGGCCATCTTCGAGAGCTTTGTAGCGAACCGGCCTCCCATGGACGAGGAGATGCGTGTGCGCGAGTCGCTGCTGCCGCAGGCCTGGGGCGATTACATGACCGGACGCGCGAGAATCTCCGGCTCGGAGAAGCCGTCGCCATGGCCGACTCTACTGAAGATGGAGATGCAGTTCGAGCGCGACTTCGTGAAGCAGGGCGGCCTGCTGATGGCGGGCTGCGACCCCACAGGCTACGGCGGCGTGCTGCCCGGATTCGGAGATCAACGCAATCTTGAACTGCTGGTGGAGGCGGGATTTACTCCCGAAGAGGCGATTCACGTCGCGACCGAGAACGGCGCAAAGTGGCTGGGCGAAGACGGGCATTTCGGCACCGTTGCTGCAGGCAAGAACGCCGACCTGGTAGTGGTGGACGGCGATCCCGCGAAGAATATTCAGGACGTCGAAAAGGTGGATATGGTCTTCAAGGACGGCGTGGCCTATTCGCCGCAGAAGCTGATCGAGTCAGTGCGGGGACTGGTCGGAATCCGTTAGCATTGATCCTGGTAGTCCCCGACTGATGGCCCGAAACCTGTACATCCTTGCCGCGACTCTGCTGCTCTTCGCGCTCATCTCCTGCGGCATGATGCTTTCGAGCAGCCATTTTCAGCCGGGACTGCCCGGCAACGGCTCGCTGTGGAAGACGATCGCGCTGTTTCTCACGCTGGGCGGTCTGGTGGTTGCTTTCCTGGGCGTCATGACCGCCATGTTCGAGCAGGTCGACCGCCGTGCGGAGGAGCGCCGGCTGCGCGAGCGTGCACGTCGCAAGTAGGGTCGCCAGACGGGTCCCAGACCTCTCGAAAGATACAATAGAGACAGGGCGCAATTGCCCGAGAGAGTCGAAATAGAAGAATGTACGAAGTTACCGTAGAACGCGAATTTTCCTCCGGCCATTTTTTGAGAAACTATCGCGGCAAATGTGAAAACCCGCACGGACACAACTACAAGGTCCGTATTACGCTGCGCGGCCAGACCCTGGACGTCTCCGGCCTGCTGCTCGATTTCAAAGACTTGAAGCACGTCATGCGGCCAGTCATCGAGCGGCTGGACCACCAGATGCTGAACGACCTGGAGCCCTTCACCCAGATCAATCCCTCGGCTGAAAATCTGGCGAAGTATTTTTATGACGAGACCAATCAGCAGCTCGAATCGCTGACCAGCGGCCGCGTGCGCGTGAAGGACTGCACCATCTACGAGACCGACACCACGACCGCGACGTACTACGAATAATCGCTAAACGAGTCATCCCTTGTATCTGATCGAAATCTACAAGTCCGTGCAGGGCGAATCGAGCTTCGCCGGCGTCCCGTGCATTTTTGTGAGGCTGGCGGGGTGCAACCTGCGCTGCTCCTGGTGCGACTCCGAATACACCTTTACCGGCGGATACAAGCTGAGCGAGGATGAAGTTGTCGCCGAGGTGGCGAAGCTGGCCCCGGTAAAGCTGGTCGAGTTCACGGGCGGAGAACCGCTCCTTCAAGAGCGTGAGCTTATACCGGTGATGGATCGGCTGCTGGCCGAGGGTTATGAGCTGATGATCGAAACCAGCGGCGAGCGCTCTGTTGAAAATGTGCCCCCTGCGGTGCACAAGATCGTAGACGTGAAGTGCCCCGGCTCCGGCGAGGCCGGACGCTTCCGCATGACGAATCTTGCCTCTCTGACCGAGCGTGACGAGCTGAAATTTGTGATCACCAGTCGCGACGACTACGAATATGCACGAGACTTCATCCGCGATCACGCTCTCGAGGGGCGTGTAGGCCAAATTCTGCTTTCACCGGCGTTTTCAAAGACCCCCTCGCCGGAGCGGAGCACCGCGAACTGCCTGCTCGACCCTCGCGAACTGGTGGGATGGATGCTGGCCGACGGGCTGAATGCGCGGCTCAACCTGCAAATCCATAAGTACATCTGGGAGCCGCTGAAGAAGGGCGTCTGACGCTGGTCTGGCGTCAGGTTCCTACTGCGTGCTCCCCTTCTGCCCGTCGAGATATTTATTGAACGGAATGTCGTAGGGGAAGAACTGTCTGCCGTCGGCATCCTGCACCTTGCGAAAGCTCAACTTGGCGTCTCGCAGAGGATCCCCACCGAGGCCCTGCATGTCATAAAAGAGGAAACCGGCCTTCGTGGAGTGGGGCGGGACGGTGATGTCCGAATACTCCAGCTCACTGAAGTCCGCTTCGATCTTGCCGTCAGAGGTTTTGGGCTTGCCTCCCACTCCCGGCAGAGGCGCGGGCAGTGGTACTTTGTGGCCGGTATTGCTGACATGCGTCATGCGCCGTTCGACGTCCTCCGGCTCCGCGGCTGGAATCCGGTCTCCATGGGCGGTAATGAAGTCGATGCGCGCCTGTTCCAGGGAAACCGGCTTGTCGCCATTGTTGGTGACGATAATCCGGATAGGCATGAAATAGTTCTTCAGGTAGTCGACGCGGAAGTACTTCATCTTTTCTTTGCTGTCGAAGGGCTCGGCGGCGATGACGACATTTTCGTCCGGGTGGGAGTCGAAGGCGGCGTACTTGGAAGCATCCTGGACCGGCGGCAGCGGATGGTCCGAAGCAATGAGCCCGGGCGTGGCCAGAGAGAGCGCGAGGAGCGGAAAAATGAAAGAACGCAAGCGCATGAGGCCCCGCACAATTATCATCTTCGCTTGAGACTTGCGTAAAGAGGGAATCGTTAGCGGATGCTCATTCTGTACAGCTTTGCGTTGCTGCTCGTGCTGGTTGTGGGCTCGCCCTATTGGGCGTTTCGCATGGCGACGAGCGGCAAGTATCGCGAGGGATTGAGCGAGCGGCTGGGGTTCGTTCCCAGGCGATTGCGGAAGAAGAGCACTCAACCGGTGATCTGGCTCCATGCGGTGTCGGTGGGGGAAGTGCTGGCGGCGAGCAGCCTGATTGCCCAGCTCAGCATTCGCGCGGACGGCTACCGCGTAGTCGTTTCGACCACCACGAGGACCGGCCAGAAGATCGCCCGCGACCGCTTTGGCGCCGACAACGTCTTTTACTTTCCCCTGGATTTCGCCTTCGCCGTCCGAGCCTATCTGCGTGCGCTGAAGCCGCGACTGCTGGTGCTGCTGGAGACCGAATTCTGGCCGCGCATGCTGACCGAATGCCATAAGGCGCAGATTCCGATAGCGGTTGTGAACGCGCGTATTTCCGATCGCTCGTGGCCACGTTATTTCAGGCTGCGCGGGTTGTGGCGGAAGCTGCTGGGCCCAACGGCACTGGTGCTGGCGCAGAGCGAAGAGGATGCCGAGCGCCTGATGGCCATCGGCGCCGGCAATGTCCAGGTCAGCGGCAACCTGAAGTTCGATATACGCGTGGTGAGGCCGGCTCCCGTGACCCAGGCGCTGCGGCAGTTCCTGAGTCCTGAGCAGAAAGTGATCGTCTGCGGCTCGACGCTCGAAGACGAGGAGGAAATGCTGCTGGATGCGATTCCCGGCGCGTGCATTACGATTCTCGCGCCGCGTCATCCGGAGCGCTTTGCCGCCGTTGCGCAGTTATTGAAGCGCAGGGATGCACGCTGGCTGCGCCGGTCCGAGTGGCTGCGCGCACCAGAAAAACTTCGGCCGGGAACGGTTTTGCTACTCGATTCGATCGGGGAATTGGCGTCGGTCTATTCGGTAGCCTCCCTCGCTTTCATCGGGGGGAGCCTGGTGCCCTCCGGCGGCCACAATCCTCTGGAGCCGGCGCAGTTTGCCGTTCCCATCCTGATGGGTCCGCATTATGAAAACTTCCGCAGTATGGTCGAAGTCCTGAAATCGGTGCAGGCTATCCACATAGTTACACCCGAAACGCTGCAGGCAGACATCACCAACCTGCTGGATCACCCTGACGATGCTGCTGCCATGGGTGAGCGCGCCCGTGCCATCTTCGACAGCGAAGCAGGCGGGACGGACCGGACCCTGACCAGGCTGCTGCAGCTGGTCGGAGAACAGGTGTGAGCCTGGCCATCCTAGAGCCCCTTACGCCGCTGTACCGCTCCGCCATCGCATTGAAAAATGCGGCCTACGACCGAGGCTGGATCGCAGCCATGCGCCTGGGCTGGCCGGTGGTGAGCGTCGGAAACCTGTCGGTGGGCGGCTCGGGAAAGACGCCGCTGGTCATCCGTCTGGCGCAGCTGCTGTCGGCCCAAGATATCAAGGTAGACGTGCTTTCCCGCGGATATGGCCGGCATTCGACGGCGGTGGAGCGTGTCGATCCTTCAGGGAGCTCGGAGCAGTTTGGCGACGAGCCGTTGCTGATTGCGCAGAAGACTGCCGTTCCCGTATATGTCGGCGCGAACCGCTACGCTGCCGGCTTGCTTGCTGAGCGCGATTCGCCACTTGCGGGATTGCATTTATTGGACGATGGATTTCAGCACCGCAGACTGGCGCGGGACGTCGATATCGTGGTCGTCCACGCCAGCGACTTTCAGCAGCGGCTATTGCCCTCAGGACGCCTGCGCGAGCCACTTTCCTCTCTGCGGCGCGCGTCCGTGATCGTTTTGCGGGCGGAAGATGCGGCACTGGAAATGCGGCTGCGATCGCAGGGCATCTACGCGCCGATCTGGATTCAGCATCGCCGCCTGGTCGTCGAGTCTCGCGGTCCGGCAGTAGCTTTCTGCGGCATCGCACGCCCCGATGAGTTTTTCGCCACGCTGCGCGCGAACGGCGTCGAGCTGGCGAGGACGCGAGCCTTTCCCGATCACCATCGCTATAGCGACGCGGATGTCGATCTTATCGTTGCGCTCTGCCAATCCACCGGCTCCAAGGCGTGCATCACGACGGAGAAGGATGCCGTCCGGCTGAGCCCGGAACAACGCGCGAGGCTGGCATCTAGAGCGCATCTGGAAGCCCCGCGACTCGAAGTTTCACTCGCCGATGAAGGGGCCGCGGTAGAGCAGTTGCTCGCGCTGCTTATGAGAAAATAAACGTTTGCCGATCGATAAAAAGCAGTTGCGGGTGCTTGTCGTGCGGCTGGGCGCGATGGGAGACATCCTGCATGCGCTGCCCGCTGTCACCGCATTGCGGCAGGCGCATCCGGATTGGTTTATAGGCTGGGCGATTGAGCCGCAGTGGCGGGGCTTGCTCTGTGCAGGTGCCTGCAACGCTCGCGGGCCGGAAATGCCGCTGGTTGATCAGATTCACACGGTGCCGGCAAAACAGTGGGCGCGCACGCCTTTCCGCGGAGAGACGCTGCGGGCGATCCGGCAGCTTCGGCGCGAGCTGGGCGCGGCCCACTATGACATCTGCCTCGATCTGCAAGGGGCGGTGCGGTCTGCAGTGATCGCGCGGTGGGCACATGCGGCGCGACTTGTGGGGGAAGACCGGCCGCGTGAGCGTGCCGCGCGATGGTTTTTCACGGAACGCGTTCCGACGAATGGCGTGCACGTGATCGAGCAGGCCATCGAGGTCGTCAATCATGTTGCAGGGGAGGCGTTGTCGTTTGTTCCGGCATGGCTCCCGGCAGAAGAACGCGCGGAGAAAGCGGCAGCCAGGTTTTCGCAGCCATTTGTGCTTTTGAATCCAGGAGCCGGCTGGGGAGCGAAGCGGTGGCCCATCGACCGCTACGCAGAAGTGGCGCATGCCATGCATGAAGCAGGCTATGCCATTGTGGTGAATGCCGGGCCTGGGGAAGAATATCTCGCCCAGGAGCTCCGCCCGGCCGCTGGAGGCTACATTAATCCGGTGCAGCCGGCTCTCACGGAACTGATCGCCATCACGCGCAGGGCGGCGCTGGTCATCGCCGGCGACACCGGGCCCCTGCATCTGGCCTCAGCCTTGGGACGACCCGTCGTGGCTATCTTCGGCCCCACCGATCCGGCGCGCAACGGACCATTCGGCGGAAGCTTTCGCGTCTTGCGCCATCCCGGGAGCAAGCGCGATCATACTCGCCGGTCGGAGCCGGAAGCGGGCTTGTTGACGATCACTCCCGGCGCCGTGATAGAAGCAGCACACGATCTCTTGAAGGAGCCACGATAGATGGCAGGCGGTTGGGGCAGAATTGCGAAGCGGATCCGGGTGCCTCTGGGCTTCGTCTTTGCAATATTTTTTCTCTGGCTGGCACGGCCAAACCTGCTCTTCATGGCGTTGAGCCTGCTGCTTGTCGTTCCTGGCGTGGGCCTGCGCGCTTATGCCTCGGGATACGTGAAAAAGAATGCCGAGCTCACCGTGACCGGGCCTTATGCTTACACGCGCAATCCGCTCTATCTGGGCTCGATGATGATCGCGTTCGGCTTCGCGCTGGCTTCGCGAAGTCTATGGATCGCTATCGCGCTCGCCGTCCTCTTCGCCATCATCTATGTACCGGTAATTAAAGGAGAGGAGCAGTTTCTCCGCGCAAAGTTTCCCGAGTTCGATGACTATGCCGCGCGTGTGCCGCGTCTGTTGCCGCGCCCGTGGCAACAGGTGGCACGCCTTGGTGACGGCGGAGGCTTTTCCGCCGCGCTTTATCGCAGGCATCGCGAGTACAATGCACTGATAGGGGCGGTCGCGATTTATGCCGCGCTTGCGCTACGACTTTATTTCTTGCGGTGAGTGTGCCAATTTCGTGCGGGTGAGTGTCTGATTGATTTGGCGTCATAGATTGCTCTTGATTCCTGCTTGCCTGCTGTTGCTGGCGAATGGCCACGCGGAGCCGCCGCAAGCCGCGCCTCCTCCGCTGCGAGCCCCGCGCGCTGGATTCACCTTTCCCGTCCGCCAGACTTTGAACTATGCGGTCGATTGGCGTGTCTTCCCTGCGGGCGTGGTCGCGTTTCATCTGGAAGCCGATGGGGATTTGCAGCGCGTGACCGTCACTGCGGATACGGTCGGGGCCGTCAACCTGTTGTTCCGGGTGACCGATCGTTTTCAATCCTCGTTTCACCGTATGACAGGGTGTTCGGAAAGCTTCTCCAAGCAACTGATCGAAGGCCGCCGGCAGGTGAACAGCGACCTGCATTTCGACTATGCGCAGAATAAGGCGATTCTGAACGAGAAGAATCTGATCTCAGGCATCAGCAAGCATCAGGAATCGCCGATACCAGCGTGCGTGACCGATTCGCTCTCCGCCATTTTTTATGCCGCGTCACAGCCCATGACCGTTGGACAGAGCTTCCAGATGCCGCTTGCCGACGCCATGAAGACGATTCCAGTGACGATGAAGGTCGAGGGCCGCGAAGAGGTCAAGACTCCTGCGGGAACCTTTCAGACGCTGCGTGTCGAGCCCACGGCCGACGCAGGCATCGTGAAGAATCGCGGCAACATCTGGATCTGGTATACGGATGACGACCGGCACATGCCCGTCCAGATGCGTGCGCGCCTTTTCTGGGGCACCATCACCTTCCGGCTGACGTCAGTCGATCAAAAATAGGGTTACTGGATTCGATACCGCTCGCGCATCAACCGCTGCAGGCGCGGCTTATAGATGAGGTTGTAGGCGAGTTCCTTGTCAGGAAACATGGCCAGAGCCGCGCGGCGGCTGTCCGCGACCATCTCCGCCGCCTCGTCGACGGTCAAAGACTCGTCCTGCCCGATGACCGACATGACCATGTTCATCATCATCTGCAGACGCCTGATCTTGCGCTGCTCTTCTTTTAGCTCTTCGGGGCTTTGCTGCGGTGCGGCTTCCGGGGTGGCATTCAAGGATGGATGAGGAAGATCGACTGAACGTTCCGCTTCGTGTGAACCCATGTACGCAAATTCCTCCCTTGCGTGGCATCGTATAACGGGATAGACGCGTCGAGGTAAAAAAAGATTCCCGGAACAGGCGCCACGGTATTGAGTTGGTTTCGGTGCGGCGCCACCTTAATGTTGAGTGCCGCCCCAGGGCCCAACAGATACGTTAGCCCCGTCGAGAAAAAAACTGGTGAGGCCGGTCATATCTGTGAGGAACGTTTTGACGTGGCCAGATTGCAGCCTCTGCAGTACTTCCCGGCGGGGATGCCCATAGAAGTTGCGTTTGCCCACCGAAATGACCGAGTACGCCGGCGAAACGGCGGCCAGGAATGCGGGTGTGGTCGAAGTGATGCTGCCGTGGTGCCCTACTTTAAGCAGGACGGAGCTGAGTCCTCCCGGGTGAACCATGCGGGCCTCGCTCGGAGCTTCCGCATCGCCTTCGAGCAGAGCCGAGGTCTTGCCATAACTCACCCGGAGCACGAGAGAGTCGTTGTTCATGGGCGTGTTCGCGGGATGGTAGTCACGGGTTGGGGCGAGTACATGGATTGAGGTGCCGCCGAAGGTAAAAACGTCGCCCGCGATGCGGGGCTCTATCCTGGCGCCCACCTGGGACGCAATCGCCAGGACGCGATCATAAGAAGGGACGTCGGGGTTCTTCCCGATCCAAAGTTCCTTCGGTCTGAAGTTCTCGAGCACCGCCGGCATTCCTCCGATGTGGTCTAGGTGCGCGTGAGTGATAGCCACAGCGTCGAGGCGGCGAATGCCACGGGACCACAATACGGGCGAAACCACATCCTCTCCCACGTCGAAATTCGAATCGGGTGACGCGCCGACCAGGCCGCCGGCATCGATGAGCAGCGTCTTTCCCTCCGGCGTGATGACGAGCAAGGAATCGCCCTGTCCCACGTCGATCGCGGTGATCTCGAGCTGGTGCGGTCGATACTGGATTGGGCGCGGAAGAATGATGACGGCGGCGGCCGCAACGAGCGCCGCCAGGGCGGCGGCGAGCCCAAAGCGGCGAAGGCGGACCAGGCAAATAGCGGCAATGCAAAACACGATCCAGAGGACGATGACGCTCGGAGCAGGCATCGGCAGGCGCCATTCGGTGGCTGGTATTGCCGCAAACATCGTGACGACATGAGTCACAGTATGCAACAGGATGGCGGTTGCGGCCGCCGGAATGAATGCCATCGACGGCAGCAGAAGAATCGCCGCGAAGGTAAGCAGGGCACAGGGCAAAAGAAGGCCGAGAAACGGCACGATCAGCAGATTTACCGGCAGAGCCAGCAGGGTGATGCGGTGAAAGTAAACCGCCATGGGCAGCATCATGAAGAGCTCGATGGTGGTCGAGACCACGAATAATTCGGTTACGCGCAATGTCATTCGCACAATGGAGGGAAAAGCCCTCCACGCCAGAAATGCGCCAGTGAGTGGACGCAAATGTTGCGCCAGCATGCGCAGGCTTACGCGAAACTGCGCAATGCGTGGCGGGAGCGCCGGATCAATGCGGACTTCGCCGAGATTTCGCATCGCATGCAGGTAGGGTCCAAAGGTCTTTTCAGCAAGTGGAGACGCCACTCCTGCGATAGCGATCACCGAGAGCAGAGTCATCTGCATGCCGGAGTCGAAGAGGGAGTTCGGATCGGACGCGAACAGGAACAGCGCGACGAGTCCGATAGCGTTGAAGGCGGAGCGGTCGCGCCAGAGCAGACGTCCGATGAGGTAAATGCTCACCATGCCCAGCGCGCGTTGAACCGGGTGTCCAAAGCCGGTGAACATCGCGTAGCCGCAAGACGACGCGATGGTGAGCAGAGATGCCCATGTTCGGGAAAGGCGCAGCCTCCTTGCGATTGTGAAGATTACGGTTGAGAAGATCGCCAGGTGTAGCCCTGACACCACCAGGAGATGAAAGGATCCGGTTCTTTCGAAGCCAATTCGCAGGCGGTGGTGAAGATAGGTGCGATCGCCTGTGAGCATGGCAGCCAGCATGGCGGCGTCCTCGCTGCTGAGGTGGAAGAATTTCGGAGGGTGGCTGTTTTGCGTACTCTCTGCAAATCCGGTAATTCTGCCGCTGGCGCCCTGTTGCAGTGAGTGCAGCCAGCAGCTGAAGGTTGCGTGCTTACGGGAAGGGATTGCCGAAATGTCCCGGATATGGGCGCTGGCCAACGCCCCGATGCCCTGACTCTGCAGGTAGGCCGCCGTGTCCCGGACTCCCGGATCGAGAAATCGCTCTTCCGTATGCATCGACAGGCTTCCGCTCAACCGCTCGCTGCACATCAGGGTCGGGAAGGGAGCTTCGAGCGGGGCGTAGAGCGTAACCCGGACGGTCTGAGGCGAAGCCGATGAGACCGCATCCCCCGATAGCCGGAGCAGGCGCAGATCGATCTGCTGGCTGCGCTCTTCGCGAAGCTTGTTGGAAAACGGGCTGGCCGACGCTATCTCGCGGACCGGGCCAAGCCGCGCGATTTCGCCCTCTATCGGACGTGCCGTTCCGTCCGCGAGAAAAGCAAGCTCATTTTGCGGATCGATTCCCGGCGCAATGCTCGCGGAGAAAGCGCCCAGAGCCACGTAGAGGAGGATTGCCGCCGGCCACACCAGGCGAGAGGCACGGACGTTGGCGACGGCCGTGACCGCGAAGCAGCCCAGCAGGGCAACGCCGAGCAATCCCGGCATAAACCTGAACCAGTGCGCCAGGAGGATGCCGGATGCAAAAGACAGGGCTGCCAACAATGCAGGTGCTGTATGAAGGCGAAAGGGGGCGTGCAATTTACGGGCGCGGCCATGTACCGGAGGCCTGTGGGGTATGCTCTGCGTCGCGGGTTCGGCCATGGTGGCAGTCATGCGCCATCCGCTCCCCGCAAATGCGGCGTTTATGTCAGCGAGAGCATCGCGACGCTTTCCAGGTGGAAAGTCTGCGGAAACATATCCACCATATGGAGCTGATTGAGAGAGTAGCCCGAGTCTAGCAAGGATTTGAGGTCGCGCGACAAAGTTGCCGGATCGCAGGAAACGTAAGTAATGTGCGCCGGCCGAATTTCCCCCAGCAGCTTCGTCACTTCCTTCCCCAGTCCGGCGCGCGGCGGGTCCACAATCACGAAATCCGGTGCTTCTTTCGCGGATGCGCGTGCGCTGCGGAGAAAATCAAGCGTGGTGGAAGCGACGATTCTGCTGCGCGGGCCAGACAGATTATGCCGCAGATCCTGCACCGAACTTGGAGTCGACTCCACCGCGACGACCCGGCCGAAGCTAGCCAGAAGCGGGCGCGCAAACAGGCCGACACCAGCGTACAAGTCCCAGGCGAGATCACCCTTAGCTCCTCTCGTCACGAAGTCGACGAGAGGATCGATCAGCAGACGATTCACCTGAAAGAAGGAGCCGACGCTCACGCGATAGCTTCGATTCGCGGCTGTATAGGTGAGGGACTGCTCTCCCGCGGACGCCAGCACCTTGCTGTGTTGGCTCCCGCGCTCGACAGAGAATACGGCCGCGCCTTCAACATTCGAAAGTGCACCTTTGATCAAGTGCCATAGTTCATGAAGTGCAGCCTTCGCTGCTCCCGCGTTTGTCCTGGTCCAGAAGGTAAGAAGCAGCGAGCTCTGTTCTGCATTTGTAAAAAACTCGACTTCATCAAAATGCTTTGCCAGTTGCCACCGATCCCGGTTGGCATTCATCACCCGCAATGATTCTTCAAGAACTGGAGACGAGATCGGGCAGGTATCGACGAGAAGATTTGTATGCGAAGCGCGTTTCTTGAAGCAGAGAGCGGATGTCGCGCGATCGAGATGAAATCTGGTGCGATTGCGATAATGGAGCGGATCAGCGCCCATCATCGCAATCTCGGGCAGAGGCGAAAGATGCGCGCGCTCCAGGGTCTCCCGAAGAATCTGCTTCTTGATTTCAAGCTGCTGTGCGTAAGAAGCATGCTGATAATGGCATCCGCCACACGCTCCGAAATACTTGCATGCAGGAGCTACCCGCGCCGGCGACGGATTGAGAATGCTGGTGAACTCAGCCTCGGCGTAGCTGCCACGGTCATTCGCAATTTGCGCCTCGACACTCTCACCGGGCAGAGTGAAGGGAACAAAGACCGCCTTGCCCTCAGCGCGCGCGAGGCCGGCGCCGCCGTAGATACTCTTCTCGATGATCAGTTTCATGGGGTGAGCTTCATCCCTGCCTCATGTAGAACAGGCTCAGCCGGGGAAGCTTGTATTTTTCCAGCATGCGCTTTTGCAGAAACTGCTGTTCGATCTGGCGAATCTGCGTTGCCTGCATGCGCGCGCGATAGGGCGCAAGCTCGCGTGCGCTCTCTTCATGCAGCGCCAGCAGTTCCGCTTCAGGCGCGGTGGCGGTCATAGCGCTCAGCAGCTTTTCCTCCATCACCGTCATCCTCCGCTCCAGCTCCTCGAGGTTGGGAGCGGTCAGGATGACCTCCTCGGCAATGCCGCGCAGGCTTATCGCATTTGTCTGCGCGACCTCAGCCGATACGCCGTTCAGCTTTGCTTCCTCCAATTGCGCCGCGCATTCGCGCAGATGCGCTGCGATCCTCTCCTGCTCGAATCCGGGAGCCGTTGCGGTGTGAGTATCAGGGCGCGCCGCGCCAATCGATGCCTCCTTCATGTCCTCGACCGCGTTCATCACCTCCTGCATGCAGTAGGCGAGACCGTTCACGCGCCGCACGCGAGCGCGAGACTTGCGCACATCGTACTTGTCGAAAGCCGCATCGATGCCGCGCAGAACCGCCTCGAGCGGAATACCTGCATCGCGCCAGGTCTCGACCAGCGCCCAGTCCAGCGTGGAAAGGAGCAGCAGAGAGCCGCGGCGGCGTTGGAAGTGCTCTTCGATCTCGGTGAAGTAATTGAAGTAGTTCTGCAAGATTCAGCTCAAGGCTTGTCTGGCGCTTCGCCGGCTGCTGGAGCCGCTGCACTTGTGCGGGCACGAGGCTTCACGCTGCGATGCCGTTCATGGTTGCGTTCGTAGATGATCCGCAATCCCTCCAGCGTGAGCGTGTCATTGACGTGCCGGATGTACTTCGACTCATTGGCAATCAGGTGCGCCAGGCCGCCGGTGGCCACGCATACGGTGTCCGGGCCCAGCTCGGCGATCATGCGCTCAAGGATGCTGTCCACCAGGCCGATGTGGCCGAAGAAGAGGCCTATTTGCAGATTGTCGACGGTGTTGGTGCCGATGACCTTCGCCGGGCGTTTGATCTCGACGCGAGGAAGCCGCGCGGCCCTGGCAAACAGAGCTTCGGCAGAGATGTTGAGCCCGGGCGCGATGGCTCCCCCGAGAAACTCTCCCTTGCGCGAAATGACGTCGAAATTCGTCGCTGTGCCGAAGTCCACAACGATGCACGGGCCGCCGTATTTCTCGAAGGCTCCGACACAATTGGCAACGCGATCGGCGCCGACCTCACTTGGATTGTCGGTGAGGATAGGCAGGCCAGTTTTAATGCCGGGTTCGATGAACATCGGCTTCTGCTTGAAGTAGCGTTCGCAGAACTGGCGCAGGATCCAATCGACCGGCGGCACGACCGAGGCGATGATGATGCCGGTGATCTCGTGGCTCTGCACACCCTCGCCCTGTAGAAGGTTGCGGATGAGAATACCGTATTCATCCGCGGTCTGCGCCTGCCGTGTGCTGATGCGCCAGGTAATGAGCAGCTCGCCCGGCTTGCCGTCCGCAACCGGATAGAGCGCGATGACCGTGTTCGTGTTGTTTACATTGAGGGTCAGCAGCATTCGGTCACCGGTTGGTCATTGCATTGCGAGCTCGGACACCGCCGGAGAAGACGGTTCGCAATCCTTCTGCAGTGCGAATCTGCAAAAAGCCGCGCGAATCGAGACCCTCAGTCACTCCGTCAAAACCATCGAGGTCTTCGACGTAAACCCGCTTGCCGCGAACCCAGGAAGAAAGATCCTCCAGCCGCGACAAAACGTCATTCTGTGCTTCGCGAGTGGATGAGGTCAGCGCCGTGACTTCTCGATCCAGCGATTTTAGCAAAGCGGCTAGCAGTTCCTGGCGCGGCCAATCACGGCCTGTTTCGATGTGAAGCGAGGTCGCGAAGTTACGCAAATCGTCGGGGAATTGCTGTTGGAGCACATTGATTCCGATGCCGATCACCAGATGACGCACACGTGTGACTTCCGCATTCAATTCGGTGAGAATGCCGCAGAACTTTTTGTTGCCGAATAGCAGATCATTCGGCCAGCGCAGGTCGGCTTCGAGCGAAGAGACCTGCTTGACGGCGTCGTGCACCGCGAGCCCCGCCGCCAACGAAAGCCATAACACGTCCGCCGGAGCCATGCGCGGGCGCAGCAGTACGCTGACATAGAGTCCCGTGCCCGGCGGCGAAGACCAGGCATGCGCGCCCCGTCCGCGGCCCGCGGTCTGCTCGTCGGCGAAGTAAACCATGCCCTCCGGCGCGCCTGCATCGGCCTCGGCCATGGCGTGAGTATTTGTCGAGTGAATGCTGGGAAAGAAATGCAGTTTGCCGGCGAAGCGAGTATTTTCCAACTCCGCATCGAGGGCCGCGAGATCGAACCCGTTCCCATTCGCGTTCGGGTGGATGGCGGAATTTACCTGGGGGCGCATGCTCTAGTAGATCTCCGCGGTAATGCGCATGCTGAGGTCGACGGCGGTTGCGGAATGGGTGAGCGCGCCTACCGAGATGTAGTCCACGCCGGCCGTCGCATACTTGCGAATATTCTCCAGCAGAATGCCGCCTGACGCCTCGGTCGGAATGCTGAGTCCGCGCTCCGCTATGATGGCGAGCGCCTTCTTCACATCCGGTGGGGACATGTTGTCCAGCAGAAGAGATTCCGCACCGTGATCGAGCGCGGCACGCAATTCATCGAAGGTGCGGACTTCGATATCGATCGTCTGCCCAGGGCTGCGCAGCTCGTGCGCGCGGGCCAACACGGTCTCGATTCCGCCGCCGAGCGAAATGTGATTGTTCTTGATGAGAATGCCGTCGGAAAGGTCGAGGCGGTGGTTCTCCCCGCCGCCGCAGCGCACCGCGTATTTGTCGAGCACGCGCAGGCCGGGAATCGTCTTGCGCGTATCCAGCACCTTGGCCTTGGTTCCGGCCACAGCGTCCACGTATTGCCGCGTCAAGGTGGCAATGCCGCTCATGCGCTGGAGCAGATTCAGGATCACGCGCTCGCAGCTAAGAATCACACGGGCGTTATGCCGAACGACGGCGATGGCCTGCCCTTTCTTCACACGTACGCCGTCGAACATCTCAGGATGGCTGACTACCTCGTAACGGCCGCTGTTACGTTTGTCGAGACGCGCATAGATGTCGAGGAAGCGAGCAATGCAGCCGAGGCCGCAGACGACACAATCCTGTTTGGCAATCACCGTGGCCGACGCACGCAGGCTGGGATCGACGGTGATCGCCGTCGTCACATCGCCGGTGGCCTTGTCTTCGACCAGAGCCTGCTCCAGGATGGCCTCGATCTTTTTACTCTTCCAATCCATAATCGTCTCGGGGATCCCCTCAGTGGCGGATTTTTAGCACGCAAGCTCCTGCAGCGCGGCACGGGTCTTCTCGAGCAATCCTACGACTTCCGTTGAACGTTTGCGCAATCCATCCACGACGTGTGCCGGAGCCTTGGCCAGGAAGCTCTCATTGCTCAGCTGCCGCTCGGCGTTGGCCTGCTCCTTTTCGAGGCGCGCAAGATCCTTGCTCAGGCGCTCCCGTTCCGCGGCGACGTCGATGGTCTTTTCATAGACCACTTGCACGTCAAATGCGGGCGTTGAGCGGATGCCGCTTCCATCGAGCGAAGTATCCACGAACTCCAGCGACGAAACCCGAGCCATCCGCTCGACGATCTGCGAGTTATGCTCGAATAGCGTTCTTGTGGCGTCGTCGGTTCGGACCCGGACCGGAACCTGAGCCCGCTCTTCAACTCCAAGATCTTTGCGCGCTGCGCGAACTGAAACGATGAGGGACTGCAGAGTCGACATCTCTGATTCGACAACGGCATCCAGCGCCTCGTCAAAGGGCTGAGGATAGCGGGATAACGCAATCGACTTCGCCGGCGGTTCACCATTATAGATAGCGTGCCAAAGCTCTTCTGTGATGAATGGCATGAAGGGAGACAACAGCCGCAGTGCAGCTTCGAATGTGGCAAGCAGTGTCGTGAGCGCAATCTTGGCCGCAGCTTTATCCGCTGTCTGGCTGAAGTCGAGACGCAGCTTGACGATTTCCAGGTACCAGTCGCAGAAGTCGCCCCAGAAGAACTGGTAGACGAGACTGGCGGCCTCGTGGAATCGATATTCGGCCAGCGCCTGATTTACATCCCCGGCAGTGCGGTTCAGGCGCGAAACAATCCATCGCGCCTCGAGGGGGGCATTCGCTTCCGGACCAAAGGAATCGATCAGACTATCGCGATTGACCTCGATTCCAGCCCAGGCTGCGCGTTCCTCATTCATGAAGATGAAGCGCGCGGCGTTCCATATCTTGTTGGCAAAGGCCCGATAACCTTCGGTGCGGGCTTCGCTGAAGGCGATGTCGGTTCCCGGCGAGGCCATCGCAGCCAGCGTGAAGCGCACTGCATCGGTACCGTACTTCTGCACGATCTCGATGGGATCGATCACGTTCCCCTTGGTCTTCGACATCTTCTGGCGATCGGCGTCGCGTACCAACGCGTGGATATAGACCTCGCGAAAGGGTACAGCATCCTTGAGGGTTCGCTTTGATCCATCCGCCATCGGCATATCCAGCATGAAGTGGCAGCCCAGCATGATCATGCGCGCCACCCAGAAGAAGAGAATGTCGAAGCCGGTAACCAGGAGCTGCGTGGGGTAAAAGATGTCGAGATCGCGCGTGTGCTGCGGCCACCCGAAGACGGAGCAGGGAAGCAGCCCGGAGGAGAACCAGGTATCGAGCACGTCCGTTTCCTGCACGATCTGCGCGCTGCCGCAGTGCGAACACTGAATTGGCGTTTCACGGGCTACCGTGGTTTGTCCGCAGGCTTCGCAGTGCCATGCCGGAATGCGATGTCCCCACCACAGCTGGCGCGAGATGCACCAGTCGTGGATGTTCCGCATCCACTCGAAGTACGTCTTGGCGTACTGATCAGGCGTGAACTTGATGTGGCCCTGCTCGACGGCGGCAATGGCCTTGTCGGCGAGCGGTTGAATCTTCACGAACCACTGCGTCGACAGCCGTGGCTCGACAACTGCCCCGCTGCGCTGGCTCAGGCCGATCGCCATCGCATGGTCCTTCACGTCCACCAGCAGGCCAAGCGAGCGCAGGTCTTCGACGATCCGCTCGCGCGCAGCGTAGCGATCCAGGCCGTGATAGGGTGAGCCGGGCAGGTCGATGTGCGCGGTCTCGTCCATGATGTTCAACTGCGGCAGGTCGTGCCGCTGACCGATGGCGAAATCGTTAGGATCGTGCGCGGGAGTGACCTTCACCGCACCGCTGCCGAACTCGGGATTCGCCCAGCTGTCGGTGATGATCGGAATTTCGCGATCTGCCCGACCATCCACGCCGCTGAGCGGCAGGCGCAACAGCTTGCCGTGAAGAGCAAGATAACGCGCGTCGTCTGGATTTACGGCTACGGCAACGTCGCCCAGCATGGTTTCGGGCCGGGTAGTGGCGATGACGATCGAGCCGGTCCCATCGGCCAGGGGATAACGCACGTGGTAGAGCTTGCCGTTGCGTTCCTCGTGGGTCACTTCGAGGTCGGAGACCGCGGTCTGCTGCACCGGGTCCCAGTTGACGATATATTTGCCGCGATAGATCAGCCCCTGTTCATAGAGGCGCACGAAGGCTTCCTTTACCGCGATGGAGAGGTCGTCATCCATGGTGAAGTATTCGCGCGACCAGTCGACGCTCGCGCCCAGCCGCTTCATCTGGTCCAGAATGGCGCCGCCGTAGTGCTGCTTCCAGCACCATACGCGCTTGACGAATGCCTCGCGGCCCAGATGCTGGCGCGTCGTGCCTTCGCTGGCAAGCTGGCGCTCGACCATCATCTGCGTGGCGATGCCGGCGTGGTCCGTGCCGGGTAGCCATAGCGTGAGGTCGCCACACGTGCGATGCCAGCGGGTGAGGATATCCATCTCCGTCTGGTTGAGCATGTGGCCCATGTGCAGCCGGCCGGTGACGTTGGGCGGCGGCAGCAGCATGGTGAATGGGGCGCGCTCTGGAGCCGATTCAGGGGAAGGCAGTTCGAAGAGGCGTTCGCTTACCCAGTACGCTGCCCAGCGATCTTCAATCGCAGTGGGATCATAGGCTTTCTCGAGGTCTTGGGGCATTTCAGGCAGTCCAATTCTTCACGATAGAGGATTCTCAAGCGGGTGTATACCCAGCCGGCGCTTTCGCCGCGAAAGCTGTTGCAGTGGAAACAGCGCATCACGGCGCTACCGCAACGAAGATTCAGCATCAACAGATAAGGGCCGCGCTGAGGCGGCCCTTATCTCAGCAGCTAGAGCCTGCTTTAGAAGGGATTAAGCTTGTCGAGCCCCTTCTTTTTCTTATGCTTGCTCGAAGATTCATCCTTGGAATCGTAGGGCGCCTTCTTCGCTTTCTTCTTGCCGCTGGCGGTGGCGCCTGTATTCACCTGCGCTCCGCCACCCTTGACGTCATTGATCTGGTCAGGAGCTGCGGCTGGCTTATCGATCGCCGGCAGCGGTTTATTCTCAGCCGGACGGACCGCGGACACTGCAGGGGTGGCGGCTGGTCCAGAGACGACTGCATCCGGAGAGCCTTCTTTGACCGGGGTTGATAACGCACCAGGTATCGGAGTCGCAGCTGCTGCGCCGGAGGCCGCAGGTGTGCCGGCATTTCCCCCTCCACCCGATCCGGCGGCGTCGCCCGGGGAAGTTCCGGTATCGGTACCGCTCGGAACTTCGACAGTGACCGTGCTGCCGGCGGATCCGCTGGCGTCGGGAACGGTTTCAAACTGCAGAGCCGTCGCTGGCTGGCCGGTGCGCGGCGGGGCTGTGCCGGCGCTGATTGCCGCGGCTGTCGAGTCTTCCCCGGTCTTCGGGGAAATGCCCGGAATCGGCTGACCCCTCAGGGCCGCGGTGAAGGTATCCCTGGTCTGCTTATTCACCTCAGGCGCGAATGTCGGCGCGGGGTCGGTGAGAGTTGGCTCGCCCACGCGGGCCGATTCGATGGTCGAAGGGCCATGCTTGATCAGGAGTAGCGCACGATCCTTCAGCTTCACATTGATGCGGCTGCCCTCTTCTGCCTCGCTCTCCGCGAGTTCAGCAGCGGTGGGCTCAGGAACCGGGCGACCCAGGGCAATCAGCCGGTCTTTTGCATCTTCCACGTGCGGCGCCATGGGGTAGCGCAACACGACACGCTCCCAGGCAGCTCCGGCGCGATCGTTATAGACCTTGACCAACTCGGCCTTTGCGGCAGGCGGTATGTTCAACCGGCTGGCGATCTGCGCCTGTGTCGCATACGCGTCGCCTAGCGCAATCAGGGTCTGGTCGCTGTGGCTGAAGAGCGGATAGGTGTCAGCCACCGTCTGCAGGCGGGCGATGGTGGCGCCCCAGTTCTCGTGCGACGCATAGTAAGTGCCGATCTCGAACTGCCGCTGCGCCAAAACCTCCTGCACTTCGCGCAGCCGCTGCTTGGCGCGTGGGACCAGCGTGGAGTCAGGGAAGTCCTGGATCATCGTCCGGTATTCCTGCTCCGCATGAACGGCGTTTTGCGGGTCCCGATCCGGCTTCTCCATCTGCTGAAAATAGATATCGCCGACCTTCATCTGGGCTTCAGCGGCTTCCGGCGTATTCGGGAAGAAGGTGATGAAATCCTTGTACTCGGCCTCGGCCTGCTGCAGGGCGGCCGATCCACCTTCCTTGTACCAGGTGTCGCCGATGGCCAGCTTGGCGCGCATGGCATACTCGGTTTCAGGATAAGTGTTGAGCAGCGTCTGCAGGTCCAACCGGGCGACGTCGAACTTGCCCTTCTTCAGGGCCAGCATAGCCTTGTCGAAGAGCTCCTTATCCGGCTGCTTGGACTTCACATTGGCCAGCGGATTGGCGCTTAGGTCGCTCTTTTTCTTCTTCTTGCCAATAGCATGTGCCGATGGCATAAGGGCTACGCACAGGCCTACGACGGCAATCTGGGTAATAACGCGATTCATAACACCTCAAAATTGACAGGAAACTCTGCTCTTTCCTTCACACCTGGCCGCCTGTCGCGACCGGAGGTTCGGCTTCCATCCGCTCTTCGGCCAACTGCGCGGCTTCCAGCAGTTCGCGGGCGTCCTGCTCGGGATTGCCCGCTCCAAAGACGGCACTCCCGGCAACTAACAGCTCCGCTCCTGCTTCGACGACCAGCGCGACGGTGTCGTGAGCCACTCCGCCGTCAACTTCAATCCTATAACTCAAGCCCAGTTCCTGGCGAAGTTCTTTGAGCCGTCGGATCTTGTTCAGCGAATAGGGGATGAAGCTCTGCCCTCCAAAGCCCGGGTTTACGCTCATCACCAACACGTGGTGCACCATGCCGAGAATCGGGATGAGGAGATCGACCGGGGTGGCTGGATTGATGACCACCGCGGGCTGCATGCCGTGGTGTGCTATCAGCTCCAGAGTCCGGTGCAGATGCCGGCAGGCCTCGTAGTGGACGCTCATCCAGTTCGCGCCGGCATCGGCGAAGGCCTCGACAAACTGGTCGGGATTCTCGATCATCATGTGGCAGTCGAGCGGCAAGTGGGTAACTCTGCGCAACGACTTCACCACCGGCGGTCCGAGGGTCAGATTCGGGACAAAGTGGCCGTCCATCACATCGACGTGGATCACCGTTCCGCCGCCGCGCTCGGCAGCCTGAACCTGTTCGCCCAGACGGGCAAAATCCGCAGACAGGATGGATGGAAGAAGCTCGACCAAGATACGCAAAGTGTATCAGTCCGCGGCTGCTCGTTACAGCGGTCAGGACGGGCTGTCCGCCGGTTCCGCGGTCGCGCCGGTCAATCCTTGCCGGTAGACGCGCGATATCGAACGCAATAAAGGTCTTTTCGGAATTTCGCCGTTCGCCTCGGAAAAACAGGCTTCTCCGATTCGCCGCGTCTGGGGGCGGTAATACCATCGGGTGAACAGTCCCAGGTGATCCGCGGTTTGCTGGGCGCCGCCGCGAATTTGAGCGGTCTGCGTCCGAAGCTTGGCCAGCGCCTCTTCCAAACGCGCCTCCAGCGTGTCGCGCGTGGCGAGTTTTACCGCCGGAGCACCTCCTTCATCCAGCGGAACCGCCTCCACCACCACCGGTTGGGCGAAAAGCGACGACGAGCCGGAATGCTCATTCTGATGGCGCATTCCAGCTACCGAGTAGGGAACCGGCCCTGCCAGGCAGCCCGCGTTGAGCAGGAACAGCTTTACTTCCTCCGCTTCGCCGTTCGCTTCCCCGGACGGCTGCACGATCACGGCATCGAGCTCCGCCAGCGGACGCACGGCGGGGGCAAGTCCCGCGACGGCCGTCTCCACTTTCGCCAGCCGGGTATGAATCTCGGCGGCGCGTTCGAAGTCCAGCTCTGCAGACGCGGCATGGCGCTCCTGGCTAAGCTTTGCGATCATGCTCTGGCCGCGCGTGGCGAGAAAGGCATGGACGGCGGCGGCTTCCTGAGCGTAGCGCTCATCAGTGCAGCCCTTGAAGCAGGGCGCCATGCACTTCTTCATCTCGGAGTAGACGCAGCCAGGGAAATTTGGGTCGGGGTGCAGATCATCGGTGCAGCGCCGCAACTCGAAGAGATTCAGCATGGATTCGAGGAAGCTCTCTGCCGCATTCCGCGATGGAAATGGCCCGAAGAGATTGTCTGCCGCCGATTTCGTGATCCGGTTGGTCACGTAGACGCGCGGATAAGCATTCTCCATGGCCATGCGCAGAAACACCGGAGGCCTGAGGTGCAGGCGCTTGCGCGCACGCTCGCCGAAGACGGCTAAGGAGGCGTCGTAAAGCAGCAGCCACGCCTCGAAGTCCGAGCCGGTCAGGGTGTATTCGATCCGCACTACACTCTCGGCGAGGCGCAGCCGCTTCGACTGCTCGGGTCTCGGATCGAGAAGCCGCCGCAATCGTCTGCGCAGGTTGGGGGTGCGGCTCAGGTAGGGCTCGGCGCGCGGGTCCGCTCCGAAGAGCGCGAAGATTCCGGCTTGCGCAGGAATCTCTGTCCAGGGCGGATTGGCCGGATCAAATTTTAGACAGCTGGAGAGCACGCCAGATCACCCGAAATTCAAATCCAGTCCAGATTACTCGCCGGCGATGGTCATGCCGTCCACGCGCAGCGTGGGCGAGGCGACGCTGCCCCGGAATTCCAGGTTGTTGCCGATGGCGGTGATGTTGCGGAACATCTCCTTCAGGTTTCCGGCGATCGTGATTTCCTGCACCGGATAGGTCAGCTCGCCGTTCTCGATCCACAGGCCCGATGCACCGCGCGAGTAATCGCCGGTGACCATGTTCACTCCCTGTCCGATCAGCTCTGTGACATACAACCCCGAGGGCACCGAGCGCAGAATCTCCTCGGGAGATTGATCGCCAGCGACCAGATATAAATTGCCGGCCCCAATGCCGGGATTGCCCGCCAGTCCGCGCGAGGCGCTGCCGGTGCTCTTCATTCCCAGCTTGCGGCCCGTGTAGGTATTCAGCAGGTAGTTGGAGAGCACGCCGCGCTCGACGATGACTGTTTTGCGGGAGGGCAGGCCTTCGCCGTCGAATGGCGAGGTTCCAAAGCCGCCGATCATGGCCCCGTCATCGATCACGGTGACGGATTCCGCCGCGACCTGCTCCCCGAGCTTGCCGGTGAAGAAGGAAGCGCCGCGATAGATGCTGTCGCCGCTGGCCGCGTCGAAGATGGCTCCTATCAAGGAGCGGGCAATCTCCGGCGCGAAGATCAGCGGAGCTTGCTGGGTCTTGACGCGGCGTCCGTCAAGCCGCCGCAAAGTGCGGCGGGCGGCTTCCGCGCCTACCGACTCCGGCGAGACCAGCTTGGCCAGCGACCGCGCGTAGGTGTACCAGTAGTCGCGCTGCATCTCGCCGCTCTTGCCCAGCGCAATTGGACTGCAGGAGATGGAGCAGGATGAAGCCTGATACTCGCCGGCAAAGCTGCGCGAATTTGCGAAAGCCTTGCGGCCGGTCGAAGCGTCGAAGCTGCCGCCGGCGCTATTGGTGATGCGCGTATCGGCGTTCAGCGCGGCGGCTTCGGCGCGGCGGGCATAGTCAATCCGCTCGGCGGTAGGCAGCGAATAGACGTCCTCGTGATAGAGCTTGAGGTCGCCGGGCAGCGAACCGAACTCTGCGGTTTCAGCCAATCCGGCGAAGGGGTCTTCCGAGGTGACACGAGCCAGCGAGAGCGCGCCCTTGACCAGATGCTCGATGCCCTCAGCTGTGAAGTCGCTGGTGGAAGTGCTGGCCGCGCGATAGCCGTTGTCGGCAGCCATCAGCACGCGCAACCCCATGCCCCGCGAGCCGGACTCTTTCAGGGTTTCCACTTCGCCCATCCGAACGGTCGTCGAGAATTCGTCGCCTTCGCGAATCGTGACTTCGGCGTCGCTTGCGCCGGCTTTTACGGCCTGGGCCACGATGTCGGCGGCTAACTGCTTCAGATCGAGCTTGCTGTCAATTAGGGTGGTCATTGAATCCAGAAGGAACCTCTGATTGGTCGCGATCGGTCCCTCGGCGGTGAAAGCCGCATTGCTTCGGCAATTTACGTACGGGCTGAAGCCCGTACCCTACACAGCTCCAGCGCTAGACGATGGCGAGTTCCGCCATCTTCTTGTTTCCGTCGAAACGCTCGTCGAGGGAGCAGCCCGGATTCCGCTTGCGGTGCTCGGCGCGCGATGCGGTGCTTCCATCCGGGGCAGCGCGGTAAAGGCGCACAGCGCCGTGGCATTCCGAGCAGCGCAGCATGGGCTCGGCCAGTTTCAGGGCCTCGAAGACCGAGATCGTTTCCCAGTCGTAAATGCGAGTGCCCTGGGGCGTGGTGAAATGTCTTTTGATTCCGACAACATCCATAAGTTGCGTCTCCAGTAATTCCTAATTATCTCCCGCCTGTGCCGCCTACCGTCATGCGATCCAGCTTGATCGTCGGCATCCCGACGCCTACTGGAACGCTTTGTCCGTCTTTGCCGCAGGTGCCCACGCCTTCATCCAATTCAAGATCGTTGCCCACCATCGAGACATATTTCAATGCTTCCGGCCCGTTGCCGATCAGCGTCGCGTCGCGGACCGGGGCGGTTACTTTGCCGTCCTCGATCAGATACGCCTCGCTCGCCGAGAAGACAAACTTTCCGCTGGTGATGTCTACCGAGCCGCCGCCGAAGTTCACCGCGTAGAGCCCGCGTTTTACGCTGCGAATGATGTCCTCGGGAGCATCCTCGCCGGCCAGCATGTAGGTATTCGTCATGCGCGGCATGGGAATCTGCTGATAGCTCTCGCGGCGTCCATTGCCGGTATGCGGCATGTTCATCAACCGCGATGAGAGCTTGTCGCTCAGATAGCCCTTGAGGATTCCGTTTTCGATCAGCACCGTCTCCTGCGTCACCGAGCCTTCGTCGTCGACATTCAGCGAGCCGCGTCGTCCCGGCATGGTGCCGTTGTCGACCACCGTAACCTTGGAACTGGCCACCGGCCTTCCGATCAATCCGGCAAATGCCGAAGTCTTCTTGCGGTTGAAGTCGGCTTCGAGGCCATGTCCGACTGCCTCATGCAGCAGGACCCCGGGCCATCCCGGCCCCAGAACTACTTCCATTTCGCCGGCCGGCGCAGCCACCGCGCCCAGCTGCAGGATTGCCTGCCGGGCGGCTTCGCGCGCAAAGTGCTCGGGCGTCTTCTCAGTCTGGAAGAAGTCGATCTCTACCCGGCCTCCGCCACCGGAAGTCCCTTTGGCTGTACGCTCCGCTTCTTTCGCCAGCACAAAGACGTTCAGGCGAGCCAGGGGCTGGGTATCGCTGGCAAAGGTACCGTCGGAGGCGGCAATCAGGATGCGGCGCAGTTCGTCGGAGTAGCTTGCCCGGACCTGGGTAATGCGGGAATCGAAGGCGCGAGCGGCGCGATCGGCGCGCGTTACCAGGTCGAGTTTTGCGGATAGATCGGTGTCCAGATCGATGGCCGGAGCCGGATATAGGCTGGGCGCGGCAGGCGGTTCCTTGAAGCCGACAACCGGCTGTTTGGCAGGACCGCTGGCAATGAGCGCAGCCGTCCTGGCCGCGTGCAGCAGTTTGTCGGCCGACAGGTCGTCGGTATAGGCATACCCGGTGCGCTCGCCGCTCACGACACGGATTCCACAGCCTGCGCTGACCCCCTGGCTGGCCGATTTCACCAGTGACTCGTCCAGGCCGATCGAGGTGGAAGCTACTGATTCGAAATAGAGATCGGCGTAATCACCGCCGGCGGAAAGCGCTTCGCCAAGGCAGCGCTCGAGCAGCCGCTCAGTGATGCCGAATTTCTCGAAGAAATACTTCCTGTGCTGCGCCGATGGAGACTGAGTCATTTATGCCCTATGAATTCCCGGAGGAACCAGACTCAATTCTATGCTTTCGGCGGCCAGAGAGGAATGTTACGGCTCGGTTACTCTTGAGAGCCCCGGCAAAACCTTCCACACTCCCGTAATGTTCCTCTTGCTAGGATGAAGCCATGAAGAAGCTCCTCACGCTATCCCTGGCGCTGGTTTTTTCGGCTTCGGCCTTCGCCGCGCCGACGCATCATCACCGTCGCCACCACCGTCACCATCACGCGCGGCCCAGTGCACACAGTTAGCGCACCAGTCACAATGGAAACGGGTGAGCCTGGCCTACTCGCCGCACCCGTTCCGCATTTTGGTGTGATATTTCTACTCGCATGCCCAGTTCAGTGAATTCCGACCCGAAATATCCCATCGGGAAGCTCGTAGCTCCCGAGCCGATCAGCTCTCAGGACATTGAGGGTTACATTGCGACTCTGGCTGCCCTGCCTGAAAATATGCGCTCGGCCGTCGACGGCCTGAGCCGCGTGCAGATCGACACCCCCTACCGCGAGGGCGGATGGACGGTTCGTCAGCTCGTTCATCACGTCGCGGACAGCCACCTGAATGCCTACTGCAGAACCCGTCAGGCGCTCACCGAAGACTGGCCGGAGATGAAGCCCTATGACGAAAATCTCTGGGCCGAGCTCTTCGACGCCCGTACCCTGCCTGTCGAAATCTCTCTGGAATTCCTCGAACCCATGCATCGTCGCTGGGTAGCCCTTTTCGAATCCCTCCAGCCCGAAGACTGGCAGCGCGGTTACGCGCACCCCGAGACCGGCCGCACCACGCTCGCCAGGCAAGCCGCCATTTATGCATGGCACTCCCGCCACCATGTAGCGCACATCACCCAGTTACGAAAGAGTCGAGGCTGGTAGCAATTTGCTTGATGCAGGCCGTCGGCGCACCGCATCATCGCTGCCATGCCCGTCGCTGCCGCTTCTGAGACTTCCGCCACAGAACTGCTGCGTACGCTGGAAGACTTCTTCTCGGAATATCCCCAAGCGACGATGCTTGAAGACGGCCGCGTCATCTTCGACATGACCTCTGCGCACTACTCGCTTACGGCGGAGAGAGGCCGCTGCCTGCTGCACCTCTGGTCGGACGAGCATAATATGGTCCGCACGGTGTGCAATCTGCGGGCACGCAAAGATTCTCTGCACATCGAGACGCGCCGCTTCGGCCAGACGCGGCCGCAGGTGCTCGAAATCGTTCCAAACCGCGATCGCCGTTCCCCATCCACGCGGGAAGCATCGCGCGCGAAGTATCAGCGATTGCTGGAGCGGGTGCTTACACGTAAATTTCCAGGTTGGGCGCCTGAGGGCTTCAGGACCGCGACCGATCTCGAGCACAGCTTCGGGCCGGCATATGCGCGCGGTGTTCTGCGCCAGGGTCTCAGCAACTGGGCGGTCATTGCTGCGAATGCCGCGGAACCGCAGACCACCCTCGATGGCATGCTGACCCTGGGCATCCTCTGGCTGGCTCATTGCCGTAAGCATGCCGAGGGCAGGAAGCTCTTCGAAGGCCTCAAGATAGTCGCTCCCGCAGGAATGTCATGCACTCTTCGGGCAAGGATGGCGTGGCTCAACGCTTCGGCTGCAAAGTGGGAGCTATACGAACTCGATGAGCGCGCAGAAGAACTCACGGAGATAGATTGCGGGGCAGACGGAAATCTTGAGCTTAAGCTGATTCATGCTTTCAATCCTCAAGCCGCGCTTGAGAGATCGCGCAAATCGATCGATCATGTGCTGATGCTCCTGAATCCCGGCCTGCGTGCTGCCGCGGAAGTCCGCGCAAACGGACCCGGTGAGGTCTCTCTCGCGCTTCATGGGCTGGAGTTCGCCCGCGTCCGGCAGGGATTTTCCGGCAACTCGTTTGCGCGCGCCGCCGAGGTCACCTTCGGAGCGGGTGCAAACGAAACTCCGCTGACTTCAGAGACGGAAGAGCTTTTTCGCGATCTCACTCAGCGGCTTTTTGAAAATCGCGACGCGGGCGGCGCCATGCATAATCCGCTCTACCGGCTTCAACCTGAACGATGGCTGGAGTCCGCATTGCGGCGGGACATCGCTGAAATCGAACCATCCATTCGCGCCGACATCGTGTATACGCAGGTGCCCGCATTTTCTGCAGGAGACCGCGGTATGCTCGACCTGCTCACGGTGACACACTCAGGCCGCCTGGCGGTGATCGAGATCAAAGCCGACGATGATCTGCACTTGCCCTTGCAGGCTCTGGATTACTGGTGCCGGGTGCGGCAGCTCCATCGCGAGCGAGCATTTCAGAAGCACGGCTACTTCCGCGGCATCGAACTCTCCGATCAAGCGCCACTGCTTTACCTGATCGCGCCGGTCTTGCGGATTCATCCAGCGACAGATACCGTGTTGCGGCATCTGTCGCCAGAGATCCCGTGGGAGGTCATTGGCCTGAACGAAGACTGGCGCAAGCGGAGAAAGGTCATCCTGCGCAAGCGGCATGGAGCGCCGGAGTCGAGGGACTTGTAAGTCAGGAGTGCGAGGGGCGTGGCATCCCACATCTCGGAAAGGGAGATGTGGGGCAACCGGCATTTATGGTGAGTCCTATTCCACGTGGTAGTTGGGGGCTTCTCTGGTGATAATCACGTCGTGGACATGGCTCTCGCGGAGTCCGGCGTTCGAGATGCGCACGAACCGGGATTTGGTCTGCAACTCTTCGATGGTTCCGCATCCGAGATATCCCATGCCCGAGCGCAATCCGCCGACGAGCTGGTAGACCATCGCTTCCAGGGGACCGCGATGGGGCACGCGCCCCTCGATGCCTTCGGGAACAAACTTCGCCAGGCGGTTCTGGCCGTTGCGCTCGCGTGTGACCACACCTTCGGCGCGGCTCCCGTCGTCGGGCACATCCTGCGCGCCCTGGAAGTAGCGCTCGCCAGAACCCTGGGCCATGGCCGAGAGCGAGCCCATGCCGCGATATGTCTTGAAGGACCTACCCTGAAACAGGATAGTTTCGCCCGGGCTCTCGTCGACGCCGGCGAAGAGCGATCCGATCATAACCGCGTTGGCGCCGGCGGCGATGGCCTTGGCCACGTCGCCGGAATATTTGATGCCTCCGTCGGCGATGATCGGGATGTCGAACTCTCGTCCCGCACGGAAAGCTTCGCTCACCGCGGTGATCTGAGGCATGCCGGCGCCGGTGACCATGCGCGTGGTGCAGATCGATCCCGGCCCGATCCCCACTTTCACCGCATCGGCGCCGGCTTCGATCAGGGCTTTCGCCCCTTCGTAGGTAGCGATATTGCCGGCCAGAAGATCTACTTCGGGGAAGTTTTTCTTTACCAGACGCACAGCTTCGAGAACCCGCGAGGAATGCCCATGTGCGGAGTCGATGGACAATGCGTCCACTCGATTTCGCACCAGCTCGGCGGCGCGCTCCAGAAAGTCGCCGGTTGCGCCGATGGCTCCGCCTACGCGCAGCCGGCCTTGCTGATCCTTGGACGCATTGGGATACTTCAGCTTCTTCTGGATGTCCTTGACCGTGATCAGTCCCTTGAGCTCGTACTGGTCGTTCACCACCAGCAGCTTCTCGACGCGATGCTGGTGCAGGATCAGCTCAGCCTCTTCGAGCGTGGTGCCCACCGGCACGGTGATGAGGTTTTCCTTGGTCATCACGTCGCGGATGGGAATGTCGGTGCGTGTTTCGAAGCGCAGGTCGCGATTGGTGAGGATGCCGACCAGCTTCTTATCCTTGGTAACCGGGACGCCGGAAATCTTGTAACGCCGCATTACTTCGAGGGCGTCGGAGATGAGCTGGTCCGGCGTCATGGTTACGGGATCGACAATCATCCCGCTTTCCGACCGCTTCACCTTATCTATCTCGCTGGCCTGCTGGTCCGGAGTGAGGTTTCGGTGAACGATCCCCAACCCGCCCTGCTGGGCCATGGCGATGGCAAGACGCGATTCGGTCACCGTGTCCATGGCTGCGCTCAGGAGCGGCGTATTGAGCACAATGCGCCGGGTAAGGCGGGTCTGGGTACTTACTTGGGCAGGAACTACGTCGCTATAGGCGGGCACCAGCAGGACGTCGTCAAAGGTCAGCGCTTCAGGGACAGGAATTTCAATCATATAGGTATAAAAAAGATGCACCGCGACCCAGAGTGGATACAGAGCTGCTCTGGCGCGGTGGCTTCCCGGTATTGTAGAGCGAAAGTGTCCGCGACGGAAAATCTCTACCCCCAGCCCGCCCTGGTAACCAAGAAATTTCATCGGACATTGACAAGCGAGCACCGGCGCGCGTCTGATACGGCGGGATTGAACGAGACTGGGCGCGCGGCCCCGGATATGGCATGCGAAAGTGGGGCTTGGCCAAGGGTCTCATCGCATTTCTTCAAGGAGTCCGCCATGCCTCCCCCAGGCCGGTATTTCCCCATCGTGTTTCTCGCCTCTACCCTCATCTTTTTTCTTTCGATTCAGGGATTTGCACAGCAGACAGATGTGAAGCGATTCGACGTTTACACCGGGTTCACCGGTTTTGAAACCCCGGAATTGAACCTTGCGGAGCGTGGTTTCCATCTCCAGACAGGTGTGAATCTGCGGACCTGGCTTTCCGCCGGCTTCGATTATTCGGTGGTGACTGGACACAACTCTTTGACGGCCAATCTGCTCAAGACTTCCTTGCAGCAGGAGCTCGGCCTGCAGATAGAGCAGCTCATCGAAGAGGGCGTCATTCCTGCCGGCTATCAACTTATCGTTCCCACGGATGCTTTTTCGCAGACCTTTGCCCTGGGACCGGAGCTCACCTATCGGCGCCTCAAGCCAATTACGCTGTTTGTCCGGCCCTCCCTGGGCGCGATCCGTCAGAAGGTAACACCGCACCCGACAGACCCTGTCGCCACTGCGATCGTTGCAGAGCTCGTGCCTGCTGGAAGTAAGGTCGATTGGACCGGCTTCTACGGTTTCGGCGGCGGCGTCGATTGGAATGCGACCGGCCACATCGGCCTTCGCATGCAGACCGATCTGGTGTATTGGAGGCTCTTCAACGACCTTCTGGCCAACGGCACGTGGACCGTCCGCTACTCCGTGGGGCCAACCTTTCGCTTCGGCAGGAATATCGCCTTGGGGCATTGAAGAAGCCCGGGCTCATCGCCGCGGCTCGTCTTATGATGCTGGAGAGGAATTGCCATGGCTGAGAAATGGAAGTACACCAGCTTCGCCGAAATCCCGGTGGAGCGTCTGAATCCGCTGCTGGATCGCCAGTTTGTACACGGAGAAAAGGGAATGCTCGCCCGTCTGCTGCTGCGCAAGGGATGCATTGTCCCGGAGCACAGCCATGAAAACGAGCAGATTACCTACATCCTCGAAGGGGCGCTGAAGTTCATTCTGGCAGGCGAGGAGGCGGTCGTGGTTCGAGGTGGAGAGGTGCTGGTGATCCCTCCACACGTCAAGCATAGCGCCGAGGCCCTCGAGGACACGATTGACCTGGATCTCTTCACCCCGCCGCGAGCGGACTGGATCGACGGGAGCGACGCCTATCTGCGCAAGTAAGTTGACGCGGCGGCTGGCGCTCTATCGACCCGACGAGCCAAAGCCCTTTGCACCGCGGTCGCTGCCGGCCAGTTCTTCGACGACGGCAATCTCCAGAGAGGTCCGGGCTTCGAATGGAGATATCTGGGCGATCTTGTCGCCTTTGCGAATCCGCACCGACACATCGCTGCGGTCCAGGGACACTTCGGTGAGCGCGCCGGCCTCGTTCCGCGAGGTTCGTATCGCATATTCAGGCTGATTCACGTTAATGAGGCACACCAATATCTCGCCGCGATAGCCGGCATCGATGCGTCCGCCCGCGTAGGTAACTCCCTTCGCGGCCATAGAGGAGCGGTCACCAAGGACGAATCCCCAACCCGGCGGTCCCTCGATGGCTATTCCGGTGCGCACCTTCACCGGAACTCCCGGCGGAAGCACGGTATCTTCAATGGCGTACAGATCGAAACCCAGGTCGCTTCCCGCGTAAGCAACTGTCGGCGCCTGGGCCTCGGGGTGGAGCAGTTTGACTCTCAGCATCCCTACTTCTTTGCGGAAGCGGCGGCTGCCTCTTTTCTCTGCTTTGCCCAGCGGCGCTTTTGAGCAGCGGCGATGCGCTGGCGGGCTTCGGGGCTGAGGATGCGCTTGGGGGCGGGCTTGCTGGTAGATACGCTGGTAAAGCTGTGGCTACCGGCATTCTGCAATAGCTTCTTTACCTGCTGAAGTCGGCCAATCTCTTCATCGATGGCTGCGATAATTTGTTCACGTGTCATAGTTTGTTTTTTTACCCTTCTTATTTCACTGCAAGTGTTATTGCCAATTGGAGAACAGTAGCCTTCATCCTATCAACGCCCGACCTGCCCTGGACAACGCGTCCTTCTCCGAAAAATTAAGAACACTTAACATTATCCTACCTCTGACCTAGGCGTTACGTTCATCGAGAATTAGCTTTGTTTTCGCAAGGCGTTAAGATTTGTTCAACTTGGCCAGCGCATGATAAGCGCATGATCACCCAATATGGGCACTGGAGACCACGCCGGCTCAGCCAAAGTTCGGCAGGCACATGTGAGATTTTAGGTGGAGGCCGACCTTACCCCTACGAGCCAGTTCCCCCCAACATCGCCCTTTCTCCATGGATCTCTATTGAGACGGGAAAGTATCAGATTAGGGTTGCTCGATCGCTTGCGGAGCGCGAAGCCGCATGCCGCCTGCGTTTCAAGGTCTTTAATATTGAGCTGGGCGAGGGCCTATCCACTTCCTACTCCACCGGTCTGGACCAGGATGAGTTCGACCTATTCTGCGATCACCTGATTGTCGAGGACCGTTCAAGAAATGAAGTAGTCGGCACTTACCGCATGCAATCGGGAGCCATGGCGGAACGTAACATTGGTTACTATAGTGCCCAGGAGTTCGACTTTACTCCCTATGAGCCGATCCGCAACGAAGTATTGGAGCTGGGGCGCGCTTCAATCGACCGCGATCACCGCTCCAGCGAGGTGCTAAACCTTTTGTGGCGGGGCATCGCTCAGTATGCGAAGTTCTTTCAGCTTCGCTACCTGATCGGCTGCTCGTCGCTCAATTCCCAGGATCCGCAGGATGGGTGGACTATTTTCGGGCAGCTTTCCAGCTTCCTGGTCACTTCGGAATTCCGCACGCTTCCTGCAAGTTCCTACGAGCTACCTCAAGCCTCAGAGGACAGTGAATCCGCGGTGAAGGTGCCGAAACTACTCAGGACTTATATTGGAGTTGGAGCTAGAATCTGCGGCGCGCCGGCATGGGATCGTGAATTCGGGACGATCGACTTTCTCACTCTGCTGGACCTTGCCCAACTTACGCCCGCTGCGAGGAACAGGTTTCTGATCGACGCCCACTGACTGCACGCAGCCTGAGAAGCAGCTTTCGCTTTCTTGTGCTCGTGCTAAGCCTGCTGGAAGTGCTGCTGCGCTTTGCATTGCTGCGCGTCCGCTGCGGAGGCGAAGTGAGCCTTCCCCTTCGTGGGCGATGGCTGCACGGCGCATGCAAAATGATTGTGCATCGGCTGTCGATGCGGGTCAGCGCCTCGGGACCGCTTCCGGCATCCGGCCTGGTGGTCTCCAATCACCTGAGTTACCTCGATATTCTCTTCTTCTCGTCCCTGATGCCTTGCATCTTCGTATCCAAGTCCGAAGTGCTGTCCTGGCCGCTCTTCGGGATTCTCGCCCGATGCGGGGGGACAATCTTCGTTGAGCGGGGCCGCGGAGCGGTGATCGATGGAGTGTCGCGGCAGATCACCACGGCGTTGGAGGCGGGGATTCCCGTGACGCTGTTTCCCGAGGGGACCAGCACTGACGGAGGATCGGTGCTGAGATTCTTTCCTGCGCTTTTCGAGCCCGCGGTTCAAGTTTCGGCGCCCGTCATCCCCAGCGCGGTTGCGTATGAGCTTGACGACGGGCGCGAGGTCGATCTGTGCTACTACGGCGACATATCTTTCGGGCCGCACCTTTTCAAGGCGCTGGCCCACAGGGCTGTGCATGCCGAGATCGTTTTTTCGGAGCGCGGGGTTCGCTATCCAGACCGCAAGGCCGCGGCTATCGGGTCGCGGGAGGAAGTGCTCGCTATACGCGCAATGCTCGCGCCCGGCAAGCATCTATCAGGTGCCCGAGTTTCTGGCGGCGAAGGGCAATGCTGACAGATGCGGCCTATGGGAGAGCTTCAGCCTGCTCGACCGTCTCGGCGAGAGGGATGAGGCTGTCTACCTTGGTGAGCTTGAAGAGCTCGAGGACGCGGTAGTTTGTGCCCGCAGCAACTACCTTCTCGCTCCGTCTCTGGGCGGAGACGTAATAGTTGATGATCGCGCCCATTCCGGCGGAGTCCATATAGGGGACACCGGAGAGATCGAAGATCGTGACCGGCGCGTGCTGTTTGAGCGTATCCTGCAGCGCGAAGAAGTTCTGGAGCGTGACGGGGCCGGTGAGCCGCAGGATGCGGGTTCCTTCAGACTTGCCGGGAAGCACTTCAACGGTAAGAGGATCTTGCTGCATGACGATTGAAGTTTATGCATTGGCGGGGGTTCCGCGTGTTACAGCCGGATGAAATCCGGCGAAGAGGGACTTCGCAGAACCAAACTCTTCCCGCCGCTATGAACTCCATCCCCGCGAACAAACCGTCGCGGCGGCAAGCGTGAAATAACTGGTACCGGTTTAGCTAGAGGGCCTCGGCCTGCTCGACGGTTGCCGCGATGGGGATGAGCGAGTCGACGCGGGTGAGCTTCAAGAGCTCGAGTACACGCTCATTGACGCCGGCCAGGATGAGCTTGTGACCGCGCTTCTGCGCGGCAACGTAATACTTGAGGATCACGCCGAGCCCGGCTGAATCCATGTGCGGGACTCTGGACAGGTCGAGAATGGTGACCGGCGCCTGCAGCTTGAGGAACTCGCCCTGCAGGGTCGTGAAATTCTGCAGCGTGATGGGGCCGCTGGCCCGGAGGACACGAACGGTATGGGACTTCCCGGGCGATACGTCGATCGAAAGTGACACTTGTTCCAATACCTCTGGCGGCACTGCGTGCAGTGATCTCCCATCATACAGCGCCGAGATTTACGCCCTTAGCTCAAAATATGCGGAAACAAACTGCCGGGATGGCCATTCACCGGGGAGGCACCTCTCCAACTCGGATGGGCAAGATCAGTTCCAGCCCCATGGCGCTGGCCGTATGATGGTCAACAGAAAATCATCGCGCCGGAGGAAGTTTGCTCTACTGGCTCCTATATCAAAAGCTGTTCCTTTATTTCCGCCCTTTTCGCATCTTCCGGTACGTGACTTTCCGCACGGCGTTTGCGACGCTGACCGCGCTGCTGATCACCCTCTTCATCGGCCCGTTCGTCATCGAGAAGCTGCGGGAGTTCCAGATCGGCCAGTACATCCGGGAAGAGGGGCCGAAGGATCACCAGAAGAAGGCAGGCACTCCAACCATGGGAGGGGTGCTGATCTGCATTGCGATTCTGCTTCCGACACTGCTCTGGTCGGATCTTTCAAATCCCTTCGTGTGGCTGGTAATGGGGGCGACGCTGGCCTTCGGCGCGATTGGTTTTGCCGACGACTACATTAAAGTTGTCCATCGCAGAAACCTCGGGCTCACCGGGCGCGCCAAACTGGGCGCCCAGTTTCTGGTAGCGGCGGGGATCGCCGTTGCGCTCATCGCGATGCAGTCGCAGGGCATTTATTCCACTCAGCTCACCGTTCCGTTTTTAAAGAGCTTTCATCCTCACCTGGCGCTCGGTTTTCTGACCCGCATTCCGCACTGGAGCCTGGTGGCATTTGTGCCGTTCGTGGCCTTTGTGGCGCTGGTGCTGGTCGGTTCGAGTAATGCCGTGAATCTTACGGATGGCCTTGATGGTTTGGCGATCGGCTGCACCATTGTCGCGGCAGGGGCGCTTACTGTGCTCACCTATGTGAGCGGGCACGTGGTCTTTGCCGATTACCTGGAACTGCAGCGCATGCCGCTGGTGACGGAGGTGACCGTCTTTTGCGGGTCGATGGTGGGCGCGAGCATCGGATTCCTCTGGTATAACGCGCACCCGGCCGAGGTTTTTATGGGCGACGTGGGGTCGCTGGCTCTGGGGGGAGCTATCGGGACCGTGGCGGTGGTGATCCGGCAGGAGCTGTTGTTGCCTCTCATCGGCGGCATCTTCGTGCTTGAAGCGGTCTCGGTGATTCTCCAGGTCGGCAGCTACAAACTCCGGAAAAAGCGGATCTTCAAGATGGCCCCGCTGCATCATCATTTCGAGCTGATGGGCTGGTCGGAGTCGAAGGTGATTACCCGCTTTTGGATCGGCGCGCTGGTGTTTGCACTCTTTGCACTCACCACGCTGAAGCTGCGTTAAGCACAGCATCGAACGTGCAACAATGGCCTGGGACTGGCCGTCCAGGCGTCTGCAATTCACGCATGCTCAGTTGACCGCCCGGACGCGCAGGCCTGACCTTATAAGGATGGAACTCAAAGGCAAAAAAGTACTGGTTGTCGGACTGGGCAAGTCCGGCCTGGCTGCCGCGCTCTTTCTGCGCCGCCGGGGAGCGCAGGTTACCGTCTCCGATGTACGCAGCGCGGAGGCGCTGGCCAAGGATATTCCCGCACTGCTGGACGAGGGCATCATGGTGGAGGCGGGCGGCCACGGCCTGCTGACCTTCAGGCGGCAGGACCTCATCGTGGTGAGCCCGGGGGTTCCCCTGGATACGCCGGAGCTGGTGCAGGTGCGCAGCTTCGGCCTGCCGATCATCGGCGAAGTCGAGCTAGCCGCCCGCTTTTTGAAGGGCAAGGTATTGGCCATCACCGGGTCGAACGGCAAGACTACGACCACTTCGCTGTGCGGAGAGATTCTGGCCGCGGGGAAGTTGCCGGTGCACGTCGGAGGCAATATCGGATTGCCGGTGATCGCGCTGGTCGACGAATCGAAGGAGGACGGCTGGTCGGTGCTCGAGGTTTCGAGCTTTCAACTCGAGACGACCTACCAGTTTCGCCCCGAGCTTGCCGTGATTCTGAACGTCACACCGGATCACCTTGATCGCCACGGGACGTTCGAGAACTATCTGGCGGCAAAAGAGAAGATATTCGCGAATCAGACGGCCGAGGACGCCCTGATTCTCAACGCAGACGACGATGTCGCGTCGAAAGCGGCCATTCGTGCGAAATCAAAGGTGTTCTGGTTCAGCCGCAAGCGGATCGTGCGGCAGGGGGCCTGTGTCCACGACGGCGTGATCGTTTTCCGCCCATCGGAGCAGGCATCGCCCGAGCTGGTGATGAAGGTGGATGAGATTCCGTTGAAGGGATCGCACAACGTCGAGAACGTGCTGGCGGCTGTTTGCGCGGCGCGTCTGGCCGGCGTCGAAGCTGAGGCTATTCGCAGCGCGGTTCTGGCGTTTCGCGCGGTTGCCCACAGGCTGGAGTTTGTCGCGAACGTGAACGGAGTTGATTACTATAACGATTCCAAGGCCACGAATGTGGATGCAGCACTGAAGGCGATCGAAGCCTTCCCGAAGGGAATTCACCTGATCCTGGGCGGCAAGGATAAGAATTCGGACTACCGGCTGATGCGTCCGCTGCTGCAGGAGCGGGTAAAGGCGGTTTACACCATCGGCTCGGCGGCGGAGAAAATCATCACGCAGGTGGAAGGCGCTACGCCGATTGTGAACTCCGGCACGCTGGATATGGCTGTGGCCAAGGCCGCGGACGCGGCGCAGCCAGGCGAGATTGTCCTCCTGGCTCCGGCCTGCTCCAGCTTCGACCAATTTCAAAACTACCAACACCGCGGGCAGGTTTTCAAGGACCTGGTCCTGGCCCGCCGGGGACTCCACGAATGGCAAAGCGCGTAGGGGTAGACAAGTGGCTCTATTGCGCCACGTTGCTGCTGGTGGTCATCGGTCTTCTGATGGTCTTCAGCGCATCGGCTGTCATGGCCAAGGAGCGCACCGGGTCGCCTTACCACTACGTTCTGCTGCAATCGGCGTGGGCCGCGCTGGGGCTCATCGCCATGACGCTGCTGATGAAGATCGACTATCGATTTTACAACCGGCCTAACGCCGTCTTTCCTGCCATCGCGGTCACCACACTGCTGTTGCTGATCGCATTTCTGATGCATGACTCACATGGGGCGCATCGCTGGATTCGCGTCGGCCCCCTGTCGTTTCAGCCTTCGGAAATCGCCAAACCGGTGATGGTGCTCTTTCTGGCCTGGTTTCTGCAGAATCGCATGAGCTCCATTGAAGATGTGCGGGGAACGATACTGCCGGCGGTGCTTCCCAGCCTGATCTTCATCGCGCTGCTGCTGAAAGAGCCGGACCTGGGTACGGCGATGGTCTGCGCCGGCGTCACCGCGCTCATGCTGTATCTGGCGGGGATGAACATGAAGTACCTGGGTTATGCGGCTGTCGCCGCTGCGCCGGTGTTGTATTTCATGCTCTTCCGGGTGAAGTGGCGGCGCGACCGCATTCTCGCATTTCTCAATCCGGAGTCCGATCCGCTGGGCAAGGGCTTTCATATCATTCAATCGCTGATCGCGGTGGGTACGGGCGGCATTCGCGGCCTCGGCTACATGGACGGACGGCAGAAGCTCTTCTATCTACCCGAGCCACATACCGACTACATCTTCGCCAATATCGCCGAGGAACTGGGATTGATCGGCGCACTGATCGTGATCGCATTGTTTATCACTCTGGGCTATCGCGGGATGCGCGCGGCGATTTTATGCAAAGATCCCTTCGCGCGCTTCCTGGCCTTTGGCATCACGGCAACGCTGCTCATTCAGGCCTTCTTCAATATCAGCGTGGTTCTGGCGCTGGTGCCCACCAAGGGCATCACGCTGCCGTTCATCTCCTACGGCGGAACCTCGCTGTTCATCATGCTGGCCTCAATCGGCGTTTTGCTGAATATTACGCGCGAGGTGGATTGACGACGTGCGCGTAGTGATCGCCGGCGGCGGCACAGGCGGACATATCATTCCGGCGCTGGCCGTCGCGAATGAATTGAAAGCTGTGTATCAGGCCGAGATACTCTTCGTTGGAACTTCGCGCGGCCTCGAATCGCGGCTGGTTCCACAGGCCGGATATGCGCTCAAGCTTATCGAAGTGGGCCAGCTCAAGAACGTCTCCCTGATGACTCGCGCGCGCACCCTGCTCGATCTTCCGTTAAGCCTGATCCGCTGCCGTACTCTGCTGCGCGAGTTCGCTCCGCATGCCGTCGTCGGGGTGGGTGGATACGCTTCAGGTCCGGCGATGGGCGCGGCAATTCTTGCCGGCATTCCTTCGCTCGCGTTCGAGCCGAACGCATTTCCGGGGCTGGCCAATCGTCTGGTGGGGAAGAGAGTGAGCGCTGCTGCGGTGAACTTTGCTCCCGCGGCAAAATATTTTCGCAATGCCGAGATTACCGGGATCCCGGTAAGGAAGGAATTTTTTGCGCTGCAGCCTCGTCCCGCAGGCGCCGATCCTCACTTGCTGGTCTTCGGTGGAAGCCAGGGGGCGCGCGCATTGAACAATTTCATGCCGCAGATTGTCTCCAGATTGCTGGCGGCTGTTCCGCGCCTCACGATTCTGCACCAGGCGGGCGCACGCCACGCCGACACGACATTGGCTGCCTACCGGGCGAGCGGTGCCGATTCCAATCGCTGGCAGGTGCATGCGTTCCTGGACGACATGCCGCGGCGTTTCGAGGCCGCGGACCTGGTTTTATCGCGCAGCGGCGCAAGCACGGTTGCAGAGCTGGCGGCTGCGGGCAAGCCGTCGCTCCTGATTCCATTCCCGCAGGCGGCGGACGATCACCAGCGCAAGAACGCTGAGGTATTCGTGCAGGCGAACGCCGCGGCAATGTTGATTGAAGCAGATCTGACGGCGGAGAAATTGTCCTCCATGTTGCTTGACCTGCTCGGGGATCGAGAACGGCTGCAGACGATGGCTGAAAGAGCACGTACTCTTGCTCATCCGGATGCCAGCCGGCGGATCGCCGCGATGGTGCAATCCATCGCATCTGCTGCCCGGTAACGGAGTCATTGAGACAAATGAAAAGGCCTGCTTCTCGGGGAGCAGGCCTTTTGTCTTTTAGCTGACGTTTGCTCGGTCAGGATTAGCGGTGTCCGCCGCCACCGTGGCCGCCGCCACCGCCGTGGAATCCACCTCCGCCACCACCGTGGAAGCCACCTCCGCCGCCGTGGAAGCCTCCACCGCCGTAGCTGCTGCCGCCGCGGAAGCCGCCGGTCGAGCCACGGAACCCGCCACCGCTAAAGCCGCGCGCTCCACCGTAGGCTGAACCGCCACGGTAACCGTTGCTCACGCCACCGCGATAGCCATTGGTCGCGCCAAATCCACTTCGTCCGTAGGCTCCGCCGCGGTAACCGCCATATCCACCACGGTATCCGTAGCCGCCGCGATATCCGTATCCACCACGGTATCCATATCCACCGTAGCCTCCGCGCCAGCCGTAACCGATGCGGTTATATCCCCAGCCCCATCCGTGGCCGTACCAGCCGTGATACCAGGGGCCGGCTCCGATGAAGATGCCGCCCAGGAACCAGTCCGAACCGTAATAGCCGTAAGGGGCGCAGGCATACGGATAGTAAGAGTAATAACCCCAACTACATGTCGGCGGCCCGTAAACGTCGACCGGAGCCGGATACCCGACGTAGGGCCCAATTCCGATACCAACTGCAATCTGGGCGTGCGCCGAAGGCATAAACGCCAGCGGAATCGCCAGCAGTGCTACTAAAGTTAAAGAGCGCAGGATGCGCATGATCTGAACCTCCCCGCCGCTCCTATAATCTGTCTTGCTCTTCAGGAGGACGCGGCTTTTGTGGCTCCCGTCCCGGGTGCCTCCAAGCCTACTTCATATAACAGTAGATGCCCGGAAAAGTTGCGCGAACCATGCCTTTTGGGAAGTTGACTCAGGAGGATGAAGCGATGCTGCAACTCCGTCAATTTCTTGCCCTTAAAGTAAAACACCCGGACGCGGGGAGCGTCCGGGTGTTGCAGGCGGCGTCTGAGGAACGCGCCTGTTCGCGGCACATGGGGCTTATGTGTTACCGGCGCCCATGGTCCCAGCCGCGATAGCCGTAGTCGCGATGATTGAAGCGATAATCGCGGTGCGCGAACGCATAGTCGTCGTGATGAATCCAGCGGCCCGGCACCCAGACGCGTCCGGCATAGTAGCCGGGGGTCCAGATGAAGCCAACGCCAGGGCAGGCGGGAACGTAGTTGTCGTAGACCGCCACAGGAGCCGGAGGTCCGACGCGAACCGCAAATGCTACCTGGGCTTGCGCCGCAGCGCCCGCCGCGGCAACGATACCGGTCAATGCGAGGGTACGAAGAATGCCTTTCATACGAGCTCCTTTCGAGTCCGTTTTCGAACAGCTTTCGAAAGCTTCGGAACTCTTTTCCGGTTGAGCTTTTTGCTCTTCCGGATTGCTCTGAGTGTGTGAACGAGAGGTGGCGCGAATTGTTGCGGGGATTTATTTTCGCGCAGCGATGCATCATTTGCGCGTGTATTGCATCGTGATTTCCCACGTCTCAATTGCGAGACGGGACTGGCCGTCCAGGCACACGCGCTTCGCGGCGGGCGGGTTCTATCCCACATCTCTGGTGCGACACGTGTGCATGCGGAATTATTTCGTCGAGCAGGAAGGAGCTTTGCCGCCTGGAGGCCAGAGCTGTTCGAAGACGCGGAAGGTGGTGTCGGGCAGATCGCGCACGGTGAGCGTATCGCCGAAATCCATGTATGGCGTCTCGCCGTTGGAGCCGATGCGCGTCCACAGCGAGCTCTCCATCAGGCGCGGGTCGCCCGTGCGTGCGAAGTGCAGCCATGCGGTCATCATCTTGTCGGAAAGTTTGTGATCGCCGGAGTCGTACTTGTCCGGCGCACTGTGGGTTGCGCCGAATACGTAGTCAAGCTCCGCGCCGTGAAAGGCTCCGGTATTGCCGCGAGCACTTCCAGGACTTACACGCGTGAAGCGGTAGAGAAAGGCGTGTTCCGCGCGGGCCGTCTCAAACGCTCCGTAGAGAAAGAGCGAGTCGGTGATGAGGTGATTGGCCGCGGCATGAATCTCTTCGGGTGTGGACGCAGGATAAAGAGCGGCGAGCTGCTTGCCGCATGGAGCGAAGGTCTGGTCGACGTAACTAGTCCACTCCTGCGCGGTGCGGGCGGGCAGGGAATTCACAAAGTTGATGCCCTCGTCAGCGTTGGTACCCGCCATGACCGGGATGCGCATGCCGCGGTTCTCGGTGAACAACTTCGCATGTTGATCCGGTACAACGTAGCCGTCGACGAAGGCCCACCAGGGCGTGTCAATCGTGGACGGGTTCTGGGTATGGCCTTCCGGACGGATTCGTGCGCGGCCCGCGCCTCCGGGGCCGAAGAGCTTGTCGGTAGCTGCTGCAGCGCGCGCGAGCACTTCTTCGGTGGGGAGCTGGCGCAGTTCGGCGATGGAGGGAGCGATGGCCGTGCCCACGTCCTCCATGCTGGTGAGTCCGCGATAGACGGTGTGCAGTTCGGGGTCGGGCGTGAAGAGATCAGAGGGGCTTTCGAGGATGGCCTTGTCAAAGGCTGAAGGAATGGTGCCATTTCCCGCCGCGAGCGGCGAAATCAGCAGATAGCCGATGCTGGTGGCTCCGGCCGATTCTCCGAACACGGTGATGTTGCGCGCATCCCCTCCGAATGCGGCGATGTTCTGACGTACCCAGCGGAGGGCGGCGACCTGATCCATGAGGCCATAGTTGCCGGATGCGTGATGCGGCGACTCGCGGGTGAGGTCGGGATGCGCGAGGAATCCGAAGACGCCGAGGCGATAGTTGATGGTGACCACCACCGCGCCGCGCGTGGCCAGAGCAACGCCATCGAGGCGCGAGCCGCTGGCCGAGCCGTGCACGAATCCACCACCGTGAATGTAGACGAGCACCGGTGCGGGCTCGATGGGTTTGAGCGATGAGGTCCAGATATTGAGCGTCAGGCAGTCTTCGCTCATGGATGGAGTGTGAGAGGGCATGCCCGCCTGGGCGCAGGCTGGGCCATATTGAGTTGCGTCGCGAACGCCGGTCCATTCCGCGGGCGGCTGCGGCTCGCGCCAGCGCAAATTGCCGGTGGGCGGGGCGGCGTAGGGGATTCCTTTGAAGACGAGGATAGGCGAGTAGGGAACTGCCGGATCGCCGGCGACTTCGCCCTGGGCCACGTGAATAATGGTCTTCGGCTCGCCCGGTGTTTCGCTCTGCGCAGCGACGATGGCAGGCGTGAGTAGCAATGCGGCGGCGAGCAAGTGACTGGCTAAGAATGGTCGCATGGCGTTATCGGGGCACCTTATACCCACGTCTCAAAAGAAAGCGAGGTGTGTGGCACCCGAAAGGCACAAGTAACAGTAGCACTCTCGCGCCGGGCGGGTTGGCGCGCAACGCGCGCGTATCGCTGGACGCGCAGTCCCGCTGATAGAGTAACGAAAGCGATTTGAATCGGTCATGTTTGCAAAAGCACAACGCGTACATTTTATTGGCATCGGCGGAATCGGCATGAGCGGCATCGCCGAAATCCTGCTGAACCTGGGCTATTCGGTCAGCGGCTCTGACCTGCGGCGGTCGTCCATCACGGAGCGGCTGGCCTCGCTTGGGGCGACCATCTTTGAGGGTCACACGGCTGCGAACGTAGTCGGCTCCGGCGTGGTGGTCACCAGTTCGGCCGTGAACGAGCGCAATCCCGAGGTGATCGAGGCGCGCACGCGCAAGGTTCCGGTGATCGCGCGCGCCGAGATGCTGGCGGAGCTGATGCGCCTGAAATACGGGATCGCGGTCGCAGGCATGCACGGCAAGACCACGACGACTTCGATGATCGCGACGGTGCTGGCTGCGGGCGAGCTCGATCCCACGGTGGTGGTCGGAGGGCGCGTGGATGCGCTGGGTTCGAATGCGCGTCTGGGGAAGTCGCAATATCTGGTCGCCGAGGCCGATGAGAGCGATCGCTCGTTCCTGAAGCTGTCTCCGATTTTGTCGGTCGTGACGAACCTCGACCGCGAGCACATGGACTGCTATCGCGACATGGCGGACGTCGAAGACGCCTTCGTGGAGTTCATGGACCGCGTGCCGTTTTACGGCTCGTGCGTGGCGTGCCTCGACGACGAACTGCTGGCGGCGATTCTGCCGCGTGTTCGGCGGCGTGTCTTTACCTATGGCGCGACCTCGCGCGCCGATTACGTGCTACGCCTGCTGGCTCCCTGCGAGGGCGTGCGGTCGCGCTTCGAGGTGGTGGCGAATGGCAAGGTGCTGGGCCCCTTCGAGCTTCACGTTCCGGGCCTGCACAATGTTTTGAATGCGACAGCTGCGGTGGCCATCGCTTCGCAACTGGACATTGCGCCTGAGGCGGTCGCACGAGGTCTAAAGAACTTTCGCGGCGTGGACCGGCGTTTCCAGGTGAAGGGCTGCGTGCGCGAAGTAGCGGTGGTGGACGACTACGGACATCATCCGACGGAGATACGCGCGACTCTGCGCGCGGCGAAGGACTGCAATTATCGCCACGTTCATGTCATCTTCCAGCCGCACCGGTACACGCGGACGCGGGATCTGATGGCGGAGTTCGCCACGTCGTTCGACGATGCGGCTACGGTGGAAGTTCTCGATATCTATGCTGCGAGCGAGGAGCCGATTGCGGGCGTGACTTCAGAGGCGCTGGTGAAGGCGATCGGGCGCGAGGGCGTGGAATATGCGGCTTCTCCGGAAGAAGCTGTGGCGCGGGTTGTGGCGCGGGCTGAAGAAGGCGATGTGATACTTACGCTCGGCGCGGGGAGTGTTTCGGGGATTGCTCCGATGGTGTTGGAAAAATTAGAGATTAGCACTAGGGATTAGCGATGAGCGATGAGACCGGCGGTTCTCGCATATGGGTTCTTCTCATTCGCAGCCTTCGAAACACAAGCGGATCAAGCTAAATCCTGATGGCTGATCCCTGCTCATTAGCCTTTCCCTGTTCCCTCTCTTGATTCCTCCCTGATTCGCCACGCAATCCACAACGGACTGCACGTTATAGTCGAGACGGCGACTCTCACGACCTGGCTCGGGCGTGGCAAAAAACGATATCTACTCAACCCGTGGCTCGGCGTTCGTTGACGACGATGCGGATGACGCGTTTCTACGTCAGCCCAAGTCGTCCGCGGCCTCGTCTTCCTCGAATCGGCCCTCTTCGCGGGCTCGCGTTCCGCGTGACTCTGCCTCCGACCGCCTGGTGGACAAGGCGGCCGAGGGCGTAGGGCAGCGTCTGGAAGAAGACGAGCCATTTTTAAGGACGCGGCGGCGCGTTCCGGTCAAGAAGGGAATTCTTCCCACCTGGACAAAGACGCGTTGGGGACGCGTGGTGGTCGCGGGTGCGGCCATCTGCGTGGTTGCGGGAGGAGTGGCGCTGGTGCTTTCGGTGAGGAATTTTCTGGAGCAGGACCCGCGATTTCGCATCGAAACCGCTTCCTCGATTCAGACCGTCGGCAACAGCCAGTTGACGCGCACCGATCTACTCTCGGTCTTCGGATCCGATATCGGACGGAATGTCTTCTTCGTGCCGCTCTCCATGAGGCGCGCCGAACTGGAACAGATCCCCTGGGTGGAGCACGCGACGGTGATGCGACTGCTGCCGAATCAACTGCGGGTCTCGGTGACGGAGCGGACGCCGATCGCTTTTGTGCGGGTGGGCGACCAGGTGAAGCTGGTGGATGCCGATGGCGTGATCCTGGATATGCCGCCGGCGATGATGGCGGCCAAGCATTTTTCTTTTCCGGTGGTGACCGGAATCAATCCCAAAGATCCGCTGTCGACGCGCAAACCGCGCATGCGGATGTACCAGAAGTTTGTCGCGGATCTCGACAGCAGCGGCCAGAAGCTCTCGGAGCAGTTGAGCGAAATCGATCTTTCCGATCCTGAAGATGTGCGGGCGACCGTTCCGGCCAAGGGTTCAGATCTGTTGCTGCACCTTGGAGAAGAGAATTTCCTGGCGCGGTACCGGGTGTATCAAGCTCACCTGGCCGAGTGGGAACAGCAGTATCCGCGTCTGGTGGCGGTCGATCTTCGCTACGACGGCCAGGTGGTGCTGAAGATGGCCGACGGCAAGGCGGCGGACGGAACGGCTCCTGCGTCGACTACCCCCGCCGGTGCAAGCCCGATTTCGGCGAATGCTTTTGCGGAGTCTGCCAAACCAGCGCCGAAGCCTCAGGGAAAATCCGCCGCTGCGAAACGGCATCTGGCCGCAGCGATAGCCGCGCGGCACGCAAGAAGGGCGAAACGATGAGCCAGAAGACCGACAATCTGATCGCCGTGCTGGACATGGGAAGCTCCAAGACACGGGTGCTGATCGCGGAGCTGAACGACGGCGCGCTGCGCTATCGCGGCCATGGCATTGTGGAAGCGGCGGGCATCCGCAAAGGTGTGATTGCGGAGCTGAAGCCCGCTGCCGAGACTATCAACAAGGCGGCCACGCTCGCCGAGAAGCGGGCGGACGCGACGATTGAAAAGTGTGTGATCGCTGTCGGCGGCCCGCACGTGCGCGGCGTGAACAGCCGGGGCGGCATCAGCCTGGGCACGCGGCTGCGCGAGATCACGCGCGAAGATGTCCGCGCGGCGGTCGAACGGGCGCGCTCCGTGTCGCTGCCCTCCGACCGTGAGGTGATTCACCTGCTGCCGCAGCAGTTCATCCTCGATGAGCAGCCGAATATCCATGATCCAGTGGGGATGGTGGGCAGCAGGCTCGAAGTCAATCTGCATATCGCTACGTGCTCGGCCAGCGCCCAGCAGAGCGTGGTTACCTGCGCCAATCGCGCGGGACTCGAAGTCACCGAAACGGTGTTCGAGGCGGTCGCTGCGGCTGAGGCGACGGTTTCCGCCGACGAGCGCGAGCTGGGCGTGTGCCTGATCGATGTGGGCGCAAGCACCACCGAGCTGATTGTCTTTTTCGAAGGCTCGGTGGCCCATACCTCGGTCATTCCGATTGGCGGGGACCACTTCACCAATGATCTTGCTGTCGGCTTGCATGTCACGCCCCCCGAGGCGGAATGGATCAAGTGCCAGTACGGCAATGCTGTCGTGACCTCGGTGCCGCAGCTAGTCGAGATCGAACTGGCCGGCATGCCCGGCTTTGGGCCGCGCTTGGTGAAGCAGCGTTTGGTGGGCGAAATTCTGGAACCACGCGCACGGGAGTTGTTCCACATGTTGCGCGACAACCTGCGCCAGGGTGGCGTGCTGGAGGCTCTGGGGGCAGGCTGCGTCATGACCGGGGGCGGCGCTCGCCTGGCCGGCCTGCTTGATGTGGCCGAGAGCCTGCTGCGCGTGCCTGCGCGCATCGGGTCGCCGGTGCCGCTGTCGAAGATGCCCGATGAGCTGGCGCAGCCCGAATGCGCCGCATTGGTTGGAACGTTGCTGTATACCCACCGCACGAGCGTGATCCGTGCGGCGGAAGACCATAGTCTGCGCGCGAAGCTGCGCGCCATTTTTGCGGGAAGCCTCTAAAGGACTTCCCACGAATCAGAACCGAGGAGCGGAAGCCGATGAGTCATTCAGATGAAATTCGCATTCAGTATCACGACGAAGTCCCGCGCGGGGCGAAGATCAAGGTCATCGGCGTGGGTGGAGGCGGCGGCAACGCCGTAAACCGCATGATTTCGGCGCGCGTGGAGGGCGTGGAGTTCATTGCCGCCAACACCGACCGGCAGGCGCTGCAGCTGTCGCAGGCTCCGGTAAAGCTGCAACTGGGTACCAAGCTGACCAGCGGCCTGGGCGCGGGTGCGAATCCTGACGTGGGCCGGCGGGCGGCTCTCGAAGACTCCGAAAAAATCATCGAAGCCCTTGAAGGCGCGGACATGGTCTTCGTGACCGCGGGACTGGGCGGCGGGACCGGCACCGGCGCGGCGCCTGTCATTGCATCGCTGGCCAGCGAGATGGGTGCGCTGACCGTGGCGGTGGTGACGCGGCCCTTCAGCTTCGAGGGCAAGCGGCGCATGGCGCAGGCTGAGCGCGGCATGCAGGAGCTGCTGGATTCGGTGGACACCATGATCGTGATCCCCAACGAGAAGCTGCTGGCGGTGGCCAAGGATGCGGGCTTCTTCGAGTCGCTTCCGCATCGCCGACGATGTGCTGCGGCAGGGCGTGCAGGGCATCTCCGACATCATCACTATCCCCGGCATCATCAACCGCGACTTTGCCGACGTAAAGACGACCATGGCGGGCATGGGCTACGCGGTGATGGGCACAGCGGTGCGCAGCGGCGATAACCGGGCTATCGAGGCGGCGCAGGCGGCCATGGCTTCACCGCTGCTCGAAGCCGGCGCGATCGACGGAGCGCGCGGCATCCTGATCAACATCAGCGGGTCGAGTTCGCTCAAACTGAACGAGGTAAACGAGGCGTCGACGCTGATCCAGAATGCGGCGCACGAAGAAGCCAACATCATCTTTGGCGCGGTGCTGGACGAGACCATGGGCGACGAGGTGAAGATCACCGTAATTGCAACCGGCTTCCGTCAGGAAGAGATGCCGGAGCGGCGCGAACGCCTGTTGACCGCGGCGCTGCGCGACCCGATCGCTCCCAAGTTTGGCGGCAGCGTCGAGGTCAGCGCCCGGCCTGCGTCGCCGCGATTTGCCAGCGAGGAGGCCGACGACGAGCCAGCGTTCGCAACTGTAGCGCGACGGGACATGGCTCGCGAGGAAGAGCCGGCTGCGCCCATCGAAAGCGTGTCCGCGGGGATGGCGGTCGAGAAGTCCGATCCACCGGCGGCGGTTGCGGTCGCCGAGCCTGTGGTCGATGAGTACGCGGAAGTGCACCAGGACGAGAACGGCGAGAGCCTGGATATTCCTGCCTATTTGCGGCGCGGTGGTCTGTAGACAAGCGGCAGATGTTATTGGAACCGGGCAGCCGGTTTGTGGGAATGGCTGCCCAAAGCTGCAACTTTTGATGCTTTTGAGAACTGGGCCTGTTTTTTTGGAGAGAAAAGGCGATAAATTAGGGTAGAGTGAAGCAATTCACTCCGAAAGTTTGTATTTTCTGCAGATAGGCCCCATTTGCCAGGAACATCCGGAAGTCTCCGGTGTTAATAGTGCTGGCGGTTCATGGGGCGAACGGCACCTTCCAGTCAGGGTTTTATTGCCTGATAGCGTCAGTCTCAGTTGGTAAGATTTGCCGGCTTTTCAGGCGGTTTCTGTGCGTACGATCGAGCAGAGTTGTCTGGGCCTCAGGGTTGATTATCGATGAAACGCATCTTCATTTTCGCGCTCGCTTTAGCCTTCGCGGGTTCCACCCTTTGCCTTGCCGGTTCGGAGACAACCCACCACCCGGCTCGGAGGAGATCCCATGTGCGCGAATCGGCTGTCGCGCAGAAGCATATCTCGCATCTGCAGCATAGCCGGCGAGTGGTCTCGGTGCGCACGGTTGCGGTTCGCGGACGCAGCGGAGCTCATCTGCGCCGCGCGAGCCTCATCATCCATCGCCGCAGCTATGAGCGTTTCTACGCCAGCTCCTTTGTGGATGGCGATCAGACGAATGGCGATGTGACGGCGGGCGAAGATCCGGTGGTTCGCGAAGCGGCGATCCAGGCGTTGGGCAATATGAATGGGACGGTGGTTGCCATCGATCCCAGCAATGGCCGCATCCTGGCCATGGTGAACCAGAAGCTGGCGCTCTCCAGCGGCGCCGAGCCCTGCTCGACAATTAAGGTCTCAGTGGCGCTTGCGGCCCTCGAAGAGGGAATCGTGACCAAGGACACCCAGGTGAACCTGGGCGGGTCCTACCACCTGGATATGACCGAGGCTCTGGCGCATTCGAATAACCTGTATTTTGAGACCCTGGGGCGCCGCCTGGGATTCGAGCGCGTCCGGCACTATGCGAACGAGTTTGGACTCGGCGAGCTCGCCGGCTACAACATTCCGGGTGAACAGCTTGGCGTCTACCCCGATCAGCCGCTGCCGGAAGACAAGGGCGGCGTGGGCCGCATGTGTTCCTTCGGCGAGAGCGTCTCGATGACGCCGCTGCAACTGGGTGCGCTGGTGGCCGCGATTGCCAATGGCGGGACACTCTACTATCTGCAGCACCCGACGACACCGGATCAGGTTCTGAATTTCCAGCCACGCATCAAGCGCACCCTGGACATCGCGAAGATCATTCCCGAGATTCAGGATGGGATGCAGGCAGCGGTGCAATATGGGACAGCTCGCTCGTTGCGCGCCAACTTCAACCAGTTCCCGGTGATGGGCAAGACCGGTACATGCTCCGATAACGGCACGCGCTTCGGCTGGTTCGCCTCCTACGCCGACACGCAGTACGGGCGTATCGTGACCGTCTTTTTCCTCGAAGGCGGCCGGCCGACGTTTGGCCCTAAAGCGGCAGAGTTGACCGGCTACTTCTACCGCAATCTCTGGGATCACAGCTACTTTGCTGCCAAGCAGCCGACTGAGCCTTCTCCTACAGCGACGGCGCAGGGTATGCCCCAGTAGCGGATCTTCTCTTTCGGAATTCGAAATGGCCTTCCTTTACGGAAGGCCATTTCTTTCTTGCCGCGCAGGAAGTATGGCCGGCCCTTTTCCGCATCTTGAATGAGATAGGATGCTTTCGTGATGCGGATTTTGACGGCGGATGAGATGCGCGCGGCGGATCGCGTGACGGTGGAGCGATTCGGCGTTCCCTCGATCGACCTGATGCGGCACGCGGGCGGGGTGGTCGCGCGGTTCGTGGAGTCTGAGTTCTCAGGTTGCCTGCGGATTGTGGTGCTGTGCGGCAAGGGCAACAATGGCGGCGATGGTTTTGTCGCGGCCCGAGCCCTGGTTGAGGCCGGCCGCGATGTTCATATTTTGTTGCTGGGTGATCCGGCGGAGTTGAAGGGCGATGCGAAGATCGCGTTCGACGAGATGCATCTCGAGCCGACGGTGATCAACGGCGATGCGGATGTGGAAGGATCAGAAACCCGAGCGATTCTCGATGGCGCGGACTTGATTTTAGACGCGGTGGTGGGAACAGGGTTCAAGCCTCCACTGCGCGGCGTCGCTGCTTCGGTGCGCGATCGCCTGAGCGCGATGACCATACCAGTTGTTGCTGTCGATCTGCCGTCTGGATGGGACGCCGATTCACGGGAGTTCAACGCCGACGGCGCCTATCGCGCAGATGCGGTAGTGACATTCACCGCCCCCAAGCTGGCACATGTCTGCGGCAACTTGACCGATAGCGTGTATAGGCCGATCGTCGTTGCGGATATCGGTTCTCCGGCTGCGGCCGTCCAATCGGACTTGAAGCTGACCTGGGCAGGCGCGTCTAAGCAGATGGCCGAGAAGCCGCGTAAGGCCGACAGCAACAAGGGCATGTACGGGCACGTGCTGATGATCGGCGGTTCGCGGGGCAAGTCGGGCGCGCCATCGATGGCTTCCCTGGCGGCGCTGCGTGCAGGCGCGGGGCTGGTTACTGCGGCGGTAGCGGAGTCGATTCTCCCCGAGGTCGCCGGCATTACTCCCGAGCTGATGACCGCTCCTCTGAAGGAAACCAGCGAGGGCGCCATCGATTCGGCGCACGTCGATTTCGACGCGCTTCTCAAGAAAATAACGGTCGTCGCAATGGGTCCAGGCCTTGGTGAAACTCCGGCGGCGGAAGACTTTGTCCTGACAATGCTGGAGAAGGCGCGGGTTCCGCTGGTGCTCGACGCGGACGCCTTGAACATTCTGGCTAAACATCCGGAGCGGATCGACGGCCGGGGCCGGACCATGGTGTTGACCCCGCATCCTGGCGAAATGGGGCGGCTGGCCGGCATCAGCACCAAAGAGGTGCAAGCGAATCGCGAAACACTGGCGCGGGAATTCGCAATTCGTCATCAAGTAACACTGGTGTTAAAAGGCTGGCGTACACTCATTGCGCATCCTGACGGTTCGATGGCGATCAATACGACAGGAAATCCTGGAATGGCAAAGGGCGGCAGCGGCGATATCCTCACCGGAATTGTCGCGGCCATGATCGCTCAGCATCCTGAACGGGTCGCCGATGCCGTAAATGCAGCGGTCTATCTGCATGGGCTGGCTGCCGACTTCGCCGTACGCGAGCAGGATGAGCATACCCTGTTGGCGACGGACACTGTGGCGCACCTGTGGCGCGCTTTTCGCTTTCGTCCTCAGGTTGCGGCTGGTTATGTTTGGTTGCAGGGTCTACCTCAATCAAATCAATAGTGGAGACGCGATGACGACGGAGACAGCAAAGCCGAAGGTCCATGAGTTTGAGAGTGCAAGTGCCGCAGAGACCATTCGCGTGGGCCATGAGATCGCGAAGCTGCTGCATCCGCCAAAGTTCCTGATCCTGCACGGGGACCTGGGGGCGGGCAAGACCACGCTGGTGAAGGGGATCGCGCAGGCGCTGGATGCGGCCGATCCGGACGAGGTTACGAGCCCAACCTTCACGTTAATTCACGAATATGAAGGCACGCAGGGCGCCGATGGCCACAAGGCGGTGGTGAAGCTGTATCACCTCGATCTCTATCGGATTGAAGGCGAGCGCCAGCTCGACACGTTAGGGCTGGATGAACTGGCTGCTCCCGACAGCATCGTCCTGGTGGAGTGGGGCGAGAAGTTTCCCAGCGTGGTGAAGCGGAGCCAGGGTGAGATCCTGATGGTCTCGACCGGCGGGGATGTCCGGAAGATTACGCTGACCCTCAAGGAGTAAGCAATCAGGGTTGGGCTGCAAGCTTCTCGAGGTCTGGTGACGCCAGACGAGTGTCACCTAAACGCACTCGAAAATGATGCGGCAGGAAGATCACCTGCGGCGTCCAGGTTGCGACCATGCGGATCACCTCGTGGTCGAACGTCAGCGGCGTGATGACCAGGTGCGGTTGCTGCCCCTTTCCTTTCAGATAGCCGTGGCAACCAAACCAGACACCTCCATCGGGGCCGATGAAGGGCGACCCGTGGCCCAGCTGCCCGTAGGGGATATCCGCAGCCTGCGTGTATTCGTGCTTGTAAATCTTGCTCCACTCCTCATCCTGTGCCCCGTAGATGGGATTGTTGTGGTATTTGAGCCATGGTCCGGTGATCCTGGGCGCGGTGGCATAGCCCTCTTCGTATCCGCGACCCCACGACGCATAGAGCAGATAGTAGTTGTGACCATGCTTGAGCACCGAAGGTCCCTCAAGGCCGACCTGCGGGCCACCCGGCGCGGTGCCGTCCCACGAAGAGTCGGAACCCGGCTCGATCACGTTGAACGATGCGCCCACCGTCTTTGCGTGCAGAAGGTCCACCTGGATGGCGGAGATGCCGCTGCGAAAGAGATAGATTTTGCCGTCGTCATCCTGAAAAAGGGTTGCGTCGTTGCCTTCGGCGAGCGGCTTGTCCTCGGTGAGAACGCGGTACGGACCGGTGATCTTGTCCGCGACCGCGAGGCCTACCGATTGCGGACTCTCTGGCTTGTCGCCTTCGGGACAAGCGAAGGTCAGATACCACTTGCCCTGGTAGGGAAACAGCTCAGGCGCCCAGAAGCGCTTCTTGTACCAGTGGTCCTTGCTGGGAGCGACGAGCAGCGATACGAATTTCCATTGCGTCAGGTTAGTCGAAGACCACAGCTTCACACCGGGAATCGGGCCCTGCGAAGTTCCCTCGAAAAACGGATAGGCCGTGCCCGTCATGTACCAGGTTTTGCCAACCTTGATGATCTGCGGATCGCGGACGGGCTCCGTCCGGATTGGGTTCTCGTAATCGAAGTGAGGGTCTTTGCTGCTGGCCTGCGTATTCACCGCGCAAATTGCGGTGAGCAAAACAAGGCATAGTGGCAGAAATCGGACCAATGAGCGAGCTTTCCAAAACGGCAAGATCAATACCTCAAGGTTTGCGGCGCACAGCTTGCGCAACCCCAGTGAACCAGTTGGAATTCGGTACTTCTAGGTTAGATGAAATCGGCTCGCGAGTCGAAGCGGGATTCTTGCATTGTGACAAATTGAATTCGGAGATCGAAATAGCAGAGCGTCGAATGGAATAATCAGTCGAGAGCGTTTTCGATCGCAGGTGTTGTTGGTATGTGCGGTAGCGGGATGAAAAGAAGGGCGGCAGCGCTGGCGTGTTTATGCTTCTGCGGTGTCAGCCATGCGTTTACACTTCGCGCTGAGACGCTTCAGTCCTTCGATACGAAGATTGTTATCGAAGCTGGCCCAAGTGTGCCACGGCTTGCGCAATTGAGCCTGCGTAATGGCGAGAGCTGGCAGGCAGCAGGCGCGGAGTCCTTGATCGATCATGTAGAGATCAGCGGACAGACGCGCCCTCTGCACTGGAGACTGAACGGGGCTCAAAGCGAAAGCCATCCCAACTGGGTTCGGCTGGTCTACGACTCCGACGATCCTCACCTCAGGTTGTTCTGGGAGTGGCGTGTGCGGGCGGAGCACGGTCCCATCGAGCATTCGATCCGCATCCAGAACCTAAGCAGGAGAGACCTGTGGATTCCGCTTCAGGATAGTTTTCGTTTCTCGTGGCGAATTCCCGAGAGCGAAAAGCTCGAAGATTTCTGGGTGGAGAAGGGTGCGGGCGGTCCGTCGGCGGAGGGAATTCATCGCATTCCGGTCAACGGCGGTTACAAATGGACGGGAACTTCGAGCACCTATGCTCATCCGGCCGCGGGGCAGCAGCGGGAGATAATCCCTTACCTGCTGGTTGACCGTCCCGGCGCGGACGGGAGCGGCTGGTATATGGGAGTCGAATTCAGCGGGCGAACGCGCATTACCCTCCAGCGCGATGGCTCGCTTCTCGAAGGCGCAGCAGGGCTGAATCCGGAGCCGGGACCGTTCAAGACGCACCTTGGGGCAGGAGAAAGCTTCGAGGTTCCGACGATCTTTCTCGGCGCGTTTCGTGGAGGGCCGGATGAAGCAGGGAATATATTGCGGCGCTGGGTTCGCGGCGTCCTGAACAATCCGAAGGCGGTTCATGACCCGCACTATCCATTGTTGGTCAACAACAGCTGGGGCAGCGGCATGGCCATCGATGAAGAACAGGCTCGCCGCATGATCCGGGATTCAGCCGAACTCGGATTCGAGATGTTTCATCTCGACGCGGGATGGTTTCGCGGCGTGGGCGACTGGTATCCGGACCCGAAGAAATTCCCGCATGGCCTTGCACCCATCGCAGACTACGCACATTCTCTCGGCTTGAAATTCGGGCTATGGATGGACTGGGCGCAGGCCGGCTTCGACTCCGAACCCGGCGCTCTGAATGTGCATGATCCGAAGACCCACGACTGGCTGACCACCGACCCTCCGCCGAACTGGAAGCCGCAGGACGCGTTCAAGGGGATCACCATCGACATTGGTCTGCCGGCCGCTCACGAGTGGGCAGCGGCTCAGGTCAGCCGCGTGGTGAAGGACTATCACCTGGACATGCTGGAGCACGACGGCTACGTGGTGGCGCAAGGATGCGAACGCACCGACCATCCGCACGCCGCGCCCGATCCAGGGTCGACGCGGCGTTTCGAGGATTCTGGATTCCTGTGGGTTGACAGCTCGAACTCCACCGATGTCAGCTATCACGCCACCCGCGCGTATTACGACATCTACTCGGGACTGAGGCGCCAGTATCCCAACCTGCTGCTCGAGATATGCAACGACGGCGGCCGCATGGTGGATTTCGGCAGCGCCGCGCATGGCGACTATTTTTCGATCTCCGATGCCTACGATCCGCTCTCGAATCGGCGGGCGTTCTATGACAGCAGCTATGTGCTGCCTCCTGCCATGCTCGAATCGTATGTCGAAAAGTGGCCAGCGCCGCGGATGGAAAGTTTTCTCTACGTGCTGCGCAGCGGCATGATGGGATGGTTCACGCTGATGTTGGATACCACCGCATGGACTCCGGAACAGCACGCCGTGGCGAAGCAGGCCATTGCGCTCTACAAGACGCGCCTGCGGCCGCTCATCAGGGAGGCGGACTTGTATCACGTAGCGCCGCGGCCTGACGGTGTGCATTGGGACGGGACCGAGTATTTCTACCCGGCCCGGCACCGCGGAGTACTCTACGCATTCCACGGCTCCTCGCCGAATGAGGTCGAGCATTCCTTTGTTTTGCGGGGCTTAGAGCCGGCGACCCGATACCAACTCAACTTCGAAGATAAGAGTTCACCTGACCGCGTCTCATTGGGAAGAGACCTGATGGGGAAGGGGATACAGGTTACGCTCCCCGTTCCGGACTCCTCCGAGCTGGTTTTCGTGACGGCGCTGCCGTAGTCAATACGATCACCTCGACCGGGCCATCGCTGATTGTGCCGACGTCTGATTGGCCTTGATGTAATTGCCATAGCCGACGACCACCGTGGACGCGATCAGCAGCGCCAACCCCACCGCGACCAGGCTGCGCGCGCGCAGGCTGGTGCCACGCCACTCCTTGAGAAGAAATCCCCAGATAGTGGCGAAGATGATGATGCTGGCCATGTGCAGTGTCCAGCTGGAGAAATCGTACTTGCCCATCTTGGTCTGGCCCATGCTGTAGAAGAAAAACTGGAAATACCACATCACGCCGGCCAACACGGCCATCGCATAATTGGTGAACATCATTGCGGCCTTCAGCCGGTCATGACGGGCTGGCTGGCGGAGCAGGCCTTCGTGCAGGGTGGCATCGGCCATGGCAGCGTCCAGCGGAGTTACTTCCGCATGCGCTTCGGGAGCCGCTGCGTCGCCGGCAAGCTGGCTTGCAGAGCGATTCCTTACCAGCAGAATCAGGCACCAGATGAAGTTGGTTGTGAAACCGCCCCAGAGCACGACTACCAGCACGGGAAGGTTCTGCCAGAGATCGGCGTCGTGGTGTGCGAAGAGCTGTCCACGGGCGACGTCTCCGATCGGCTTGCCGGCCGCGAGCCCGTAGGCAAAGCACGCGCTCATGATTCCCGACAGGATGGAGACGGCGATTCCCTTGCCGTAGTGAAACTCCTCGACGGATTCCTTCTTCTGCGCTTCGGTGAGTTCGTTCTCCTTGGCGCGCCCAGCGAAGCCGCTGAAGAAGATGCCCAGCACGCAGATGCCGATGCCCAGCAGGATGACCTGTCCTGAAGTCTGGCTGACGATCGATCGAATCTCGCCGCTGAAGATAGGCGGCATCAGCGTTCCGAAGACGGTGCAGAGGCCCAGCACGATGGGATATCCCAGCGCGAAGCCGAGATAACGGATCGACAGGCCGCAGGTGAGGCCTCCGATGCCCCACAGGCATCCCCAGAAATATGCAAAAAAGATGGCGGAGGAAGGCGATGCGTGAAGAATGGGAAAGAGGTTGGGGACGAGCAGGGAGGCTAAAACGATGGGCGCGAGAATCCAGCTGGCGATACCCTGGACCAGCCAATAGGTCTCCCAGGACCAGCGCTTGATGCCGCGAAACGGCAGGTAGCAACTGGCGGACGACAATCCTCCCAGCCAATGAAACACGACTCCCAAGAACGGATTGGCGCCCAAGCTTCCTCCAACTTCCGCAAGCTGCCCGTGCCGGGCGTGCTCCATCATAAATGGGCGAATCCATCAATGGAAACAAACTTTCTATTGAATTCCGGGCGCCGGGACACATATGTCCAGCTTTCCTTTATGCTGAAGCCAGCGGTCCTGCGCGAACGCGGTAATCGGCGCCCCGCGTTCAGCCAGCAGCCACGGAGGGAGCCAGCATTTCGTGCAAGTATCGCTCTTCATCACCTGTTACAACGACACGTTATTTCCTGAAACCGGCAAGTCGGTAGTTCGAGTGCTGGAGCGGCTGGGGCACACCATCCGTTTTCCTGACGACCAGACCTGCTGCGGTCAGATGCACTGGAATACGGGTTATCTGCGCGAGGCGGTGCCCATCATCCGGCACTTCGTCGAAGTCTTTCGCGACGCGGAGGCGGTCTGCATCCCTTCGTCATCCTGCGTGGCGATGATCCGCGATCACTATTCCAAGGCGGCGTTGGAGTCCGGAGATGCGTCCTTCATCGCAGACGTGGATGCGCTGCTGCCACGAGTTTGGGAATTCTCGGAGTTCCTGGTGAAGAAGCTTGGTGTCGAGGATGTGGGAGCAACGTATCCACATCGTGTCACTTATCATGCGAGCTGCCATTCTCTGCGGAGCCTGCATCTGGGCGATGTTCCCATGCGGTTGTTGCGCAACGTTCGCGGCATTGAATTGGCAGATATGCAATCGATTGACCGCTGCTGCGGCTTCGGGGGAACGTTCGCGATCAAGAATGCCGATGTCTCGTCCGAGATGCTGACCGAGAAAATGGTGTCGATTCTGGATACGAAGGCCGAGGTCTGCACTGCCGTCGACAACTCCTGCCTCATGCATATCAACGGCGGACTGCATCGGCAGAAGACCGGTGTGCGCACCGCACACCTGGCCGAGATTCTGGCCTCGGAGGGATCTAAACCTTGAGCGCGACTGAGGAAATGGCGTGGCCCGACCGCGAGTTTCCGGCGGCGGTGAAAGATCTTCTTCAAAATGCGCAGCTGCGGCGAAATGTCCGCCACGCCACGGATGTCATCAACCGTAAGCGCGACATCGTTGTAGGCGAGATGCGTGACTGGGAGGAGTTGCGCGAGGCGGGCAGCGCGATCCGGCAGCATGCGCTCCGCTATCTGGATACCTATCTGCTCCAGTTCGAAAAGGCATGCACCTCCGCGGGAGGGCACGTTCACTGGGCCGCGGATGCCGCCGGAGCAAACGCGATTGTTCTTTCACTGCTGAAGGCGAGAGCTGCGAAGGAAGTCATCAAGATCAAGTCGATGACTACTGAGGAAATCGGCCTCAACCGTGCTCTCGCTGCGCAAGGGATTGCAGCGAAGGAGACCGACCTCGCCGAGTTGATTATCCAACTGGGCGAAGATAAGCCATCGCACATCGTCGCCCCGGCGCTGCACAAGAACCGGCACGAGGTGCGCGAGATCTTTCAGCGGACGATGCATCTGGAGTCCGTAGGAGACAGGCCTGAGGACTTGACCGAAGTCGCGCGTCAGCATCTGCGCGCGAAATTTTTGAGCGTGCCAGTGGCGATCAGCGGCGCGAACTTTCTCATCGCGGAAACCGGGGGCGTTTGCATCGTCGAGTCCGAGGGGAACGGCAGAATGTGCCTTACGCTGCCGGACATGCTGATCACCATTGCCGGAATTGAAAAGGTGATTCCGCGCTTTCAGGATCTTGAGGTCTTCCTGCAAACCCTGCCGCGGTCGGCGACCGGTGAGCGGATGAATCCTTACAACTCCGTCTGGACCGGTGTCCGCGCGGGCGATGGTCCGAGCGAATTCCACGTCGTCCTGCTGGACAACGGGCGCTCCGAGATTCTGCACGACCACGAAGCATCGCAGACGCTGAAGTGCATTCGCTGCGCCGCCTGCCAGAATATCTGCCCTGTTTATCGTCAGACCGGCGGCCATGCCTATAGTTCAGTGTATGCGGGACCTATCGGCGCGATCCTGACTCCGCAGCTCTATCAATTGGAGCGTGGTTCGTCGCTACCCTATGCGTCGTCACTCTGCGGCGCGTGCTATGAAGTTTGTCCGGTGAAAATCAATATTCCGGAAGTGCTCATCCACCTTCGCGGAAAAGTGGTGGAGCGCGAACAGGAGACGATAGCGGGCAAGCTGGGCGCGTGGAATCTGGGCATGCAGGTGGCCGCCAAGATTTTTGCCAGCGGCGATCGCCTGGCGCTTGCGCAGCATCTGGGACGCATCGGCCAGAAGCCTTTTGTCGGCAAAGGTGGATTCATCGATCACTTGCCGCTCATGCTTAGCGGATGGACGCAGTCCCGCGATGCTGAGGCGCTGCCGCCGCAGTCGTTCCGGCAATGGTGGTCGAAACGCGAGCGGGAGAAGCGGGAAAAGGCGGGAGGTGCAGATTGAGTAGCGCAACCGGTTCGCGCGATATGATCCTCAGCCGCATACGCTCGGCTTACAAGCCGGGAGCTCTCGATGAGGAGCGTGTGACGGAGTATGCCACGCTACCGCGCAACTATATTCGTGCGATCGATGAGGATATTGCTGCGCGATTGCGCCTCTTTGTCGAAAGGCTGCGCGAATATGACACGGGGGTTCATCAGGCGTCACGCGACACACTGGCCACAGTGATCGCCGCTGTTCTTCAAAGAAGAGGGAAGCGGCGCATGGCCATTCCCGAAGGACTGCCTGCGAACTGGCTGCCGGAGGGCTTCGAATTCGTTCTCGCGGACGGCCTTACTTCCCTGGAAATCGATGGCTTCGACGGCATTCTCACCGGCTGCACCCTGGGAATCGCGCTCACCGGCAGCCTGGTGTTACAGACTGCGGATGCGCAGGGGCCCCGCGCCCTTTCGCTGGTTCCCGACTATCACCTCTGCGTGGTGTTTGCGGAACAGGTCGTCGACACCGTGCCGGAAGCATTTGAACACCTCGCAAAGACCTCTCGTTTGCCAACCACTTTTATCTCGGGGCCGTCCGCTACCGCGGACATTGAGATGACACGCATCAAGGGCGTCCATGGTCCGCGCTTTCTCGACGTGGTCCTGGTGAATTGAATCGCGGTCCGCATCTCTTCGGGCTGCGTGATTCCATTAGGGAAAGAAATGTTCTTATCGGTGTTACACTTTTTCTGATTTGAAATCGTCGTCAGGACATCAACCTTGGCCAAGAAATCAACGAAGCGGCTCTATCTGATCCCCATCCTGTCCAAAGCACTGGACATTCTCGAACTCCTCCAGGCCCGCAAGTCTTCCATGGCTCTGGAGGAGGTTTATCAGAGCACTCGATTTTCAAAGACCAGCGTCTACCGAATTCTGCAAACGCTGGTGCACCGCGGATATGTTGCCAAGACCAGCGACGGTCTTTATCGGCTGGTGAGTCTGCCGAACAAGATGCGCTTCGGTTTCGGAAGTCAAAGCGCCGAGATGCCCTTCTCCGAGGCGGTGACTTCGAGCCTGCGCGCCGCCGCCGCGGCCTCCGGTGTCGATCTGCTGGTGCTGGACAACAAGTACAACGCCGAAGTCGCGCTCAAGAATGCGGAAGAGTTTCTACGCTCTCAGGTCGACCTGGTGATTGAGTTTCAGATCGATCGCAGAATTGCTCCGGTGATTGCAGACAAGATCGCCGGTGCCGGCATTCCGCTGATCGCGATCGACATCCCTCACCCGCACGCCACATACTTTGGAGTCGATAACTACAGGGTTGGCTTCGAAGCTGGTGAAGTGTTGGCGGAGCACTCCATCTCGCATTGGAAGGGGAAAGCGAGCTGGGTTCTCGGTCTCGATCTGGAAGAGGCAGGAACGCTGGTACAGAGCCGCATCACAGGGGCCTTCGACGGGATTCGATCCAAGCTGCCAGGCCTGCCGATTGAATCTTTCGTGCGAATCGATGGCCGCGGTATGCGAGACAAAAGCCATCGCGTGGTGACCGATTTTCTGCTGCGGCATCCGAAGGATCGTTCTATCCTGATCGCCGCCGCAACTGACACCAGCGCCTTAGGCGCGCTGGAAGCTGTGAAAGAATTGAAGAGGGAAAAGCATGTGGCCATCGTGGGCCAGGATTGCATCCCGGAGGTAGTCGAGCAGATGTTGCAGCCGGAAAGCCCGATCATCGGTTCCGTATCCCATGAGGTGAACGACTACGGGCCTCGATTGATCGAACTGGGGCTGTCGCTGCTGCGGGGTCGCAATGTTCCACCCTATAACTACATCCAACACAAGCTGATCAGCGCGGAGTCGGTTCGGAGCAATGCTGTTTAGCCTGTCACAGCTGCACCGCGATATCCGCGGCAATTTCAACTTATTTCATCGATCAATGGCTTCCTAGGAGAAAGGGTTTACTGCTGCATGGTTTCAAGACGTACATTCCTCGAACTGATGTCTCTCACTGCCTGCCAGGATCTATTCGGTGCACCGCTGACGAAAGGCGCAATCCTGGCGCCGGAAATTCTGGGATCGGACGAGGATGTGACGCAGCACGTAAAGATCGCAATTGGAACCGGAGGCCATGGACACACTTATCCGGGCGCGACTGTTCCGTTCGGTGCTGTGCAGTTAAGTCCGGATACCTTTGATTCCGGTTGGGACTGGTGTTCGGGCTATCACATCTCCGATAGCTCGATCATGGGCTTCAGCCACACGCACCTCAGCGGCACCGGCTGCGGCGATTTGCTGGATGTACTGCTGATGCCTTGCGTGGGCGATGTAAAACTGGAGCCGGGCACGCGGGAAGATCCGTCGAGCGGTTATCGATCTCGATTCTCGCATGACGATGAAGTCGCCCGGCCCGGCTACTACTCCGTCCGCCTGAAGGACTACGATGTCCTCGCTGAACTCACCGCGACCGAGCGCACGGGTCTTCATAAATACACCTTTCCTGCCAGCGAGAGCAGCCACTTCATCCTGGACTGGAACCACGCCTATGAAGACCCGAAGAGCCCTGTGGTTGACGCCACACTCAGCGTCGTAGGCGAGGATACGGTTCTTGGCGGAAGGACCATCAACTCATGGGCTCACGGCCGAAAGATCTTTTTCGCCGTGCAATTTTCGAAGCCGTTTGCAAAGCTGCAATTGGTTTCGGAGGGAGAAAGCCAGCCGCAGAATGTGCGTGAGCTGAAGGGTAAATCGCTCAAGGCCGTGCTGCACTACACCACCGGCAAAGACGAAGTGATTTATGTGAAAACCGGCATCTCGGCGGTCAGCGCTGAGAATGCGCTGAAGAACCTTCGCGCCGAACAGCCCGGATGGGACTTCGAGGCCACGCGCAAGAGCGCACACGAGTCATGGCAGAAGGAACTGAGCCGCATCCGCATCGAAGGCGGCAGCCAGAAGCAGAAAGAGATTTTCTATACCGGGCTCTATCACATGATGGTGGCTCCCACGCTGATGGACGACGTCGACGGCAGTTATCGCGGCATGGATGACCAGATTCACCAGCTCGACAACGGCACGCATAACTACAGCACATTCTCGCTATGGGACACTTATCGCGCTGTGCATCCGTGCTACACCCTCATGCAGCCCGAGCGCGTGCCCGACCTGGTGAATTGCCTCATCCGGATGGCGGAGCAGAGCCCCGAAGGCATGCCGGTGTGGCCACTGCAGGCCTGCGAGACCGGAACCATGACCGGCTATCACTCCGCTTCAGTGATGGCTGAGGCGTGCGTGAAGAAATTCAGCGGCATCGACTACGAGCGCGCGTACAAGGTGATGCGCAAGCGCAACATGGTGGACGATTATCGCGGCCTTGGCTATTACCGCGAACTCGGTTACATCCCGGCTGATCTTGAAAGCGAGTCGGTCAGCAAGACGCTGGAGTACGACTACGGCGACTGGTCTTGCTCGCAGGTGGCTCATGCGCTGGGTCGAAACGATGATGCAGAGTTGATGAAGAAGCGCTCGCGAAATTACCGACATCTCTTCAATCCGGAGACGAAATTCATTCAAGCGAAGCTTCGCGACGGATCGTGGGCGGACCCATTCGATCCTATCGAGATGGGCTATTCGAAGAAGTGGCACGACTATACCGAATCGAATGCATGGGAGACCACCTTCGGCGTGCAGCATGATGTGAAGGGATATATCGAGGTTTTCGGCGGACGCGAGGCATTTGTTGAGAAGCTGGACAAGCTCTTCAACCAGAGCTCGAGGCTACCGCCCGATGCGCCTCCGGATATCGCCGGCATGGTCGGCCAGTACGCCCACGGCAATGAACCGTGCCATCACATCGCCTATCTCTATCTGTATGCGGGGCAGCCGCACAAAACGCAGGAGCGCGTGCGGATGCTGCTCGACACCATGTATCACAACGAGCCGGACGGACTTGCAGGAAACGAAGACTGTGGGCAAATGTCGGCATGGTATGTGATCAGCGCGCTTGGTCTCTACGCCGTCGATCCGGTGAGCGGGAATTATGTCTTCGGCACACCGCTCTTCGAGCGCGCCGTCGTCGATATGGGCGGCGGCCGCAAGCTGGTTATCGAGGCGAAACGGAAGTCGCCAGATGAGAAGTACATCGCGGCTGTGACCGTCAACGGTAAGCTGTACGACAAGCTGTGGATTCCGCACGCGACGATTGCCCAGGGCGCCACGGTCGTCTTCACCATGAGCGATCAGCCGAATCTCGAACTGGGAACCGCGGAGGATGTTGCGCCTCCGTCGCTGGTGGTTTAGAGGTGAAGGCGGCTATGAGTCAATCGGGAATCACCAGGAGAGATTTGTTGCGTGGTGGTCTCGCCGTTGGTGCCGCGAGTCTGGCGGATCGGGGCGCGCTGGCAGAGTTAGATCAGCCTTCCCCGGTGCTGCATGAGCGCCCTGCAAAGTCGGACAGGCGCTTTCGCAGCCCGGCGATCGAAGACACTATCGCTCAGGTGAAGGCTCAGATAGCCGATCCGCAGCTGGGCATCATGTTTGAGAACTGCCTGCCGAATACGCTGGACACCACGGTGTCTCCGGATATCTTCGATGGCAAGCCCGACACATTCGTGATTACCGGCGACATCGATGCCATGTGGCTTCGCGATTCTTCTGCGCAGGTGTGGCCGTATCTTCCATTCTGCAAACAGGACCCTCGACTCGCTGACCTGATCGAGGGAGTGATCCACCGGCAAGCGCGCTGCATTGCTCTCGATCCTTATGCGAATGCGTTCTTGCGCAGCCCGAGTGACCCGCCGCTTTCCTGGAGCGTGCATGACAGCACCGACATGAAGCCGGGCGTGGGCGAGCGAAAGTGGGAGGTCGATTCTCTCTGCTATACCATCCGGCTCGCGCATGGGTACTGGCAGGCCACAGGAAATGTGCGGCCGTTCGATGCGACCTGGAAGCAATCCGCGCAATTGATTGTTAAGACCTTCCGCGAGCAGCAGCGGAAGAGCGATCACGGCCCTTATCACTTCCAGCGCGCCTCGGAAATACCGACGGATACGCTCATGTTGAGCGGTTACGGTAATCCGGCTGTTCCGGTGGGCATGATCTTCTCCATGTTCCGGCCCTCCGACGATGCCTGTATCTATCCGCTCTTTGTGCCGGCAAACCTATTCGCGGTTCTTACTCTGCGCCGACTCGTTTCAATGGCCGATCAGATCTACCACGATGCAGCGTTTGCGCAAGAATGCCATCAACTGGCCGCTGAAGTCTCGGCCGCAATTGAGCGTTATGGGAAGACGTCGCATCCTGAGCATGGTGCGATCTGGGCCTACGAGGTGGATGGATACGGCAGCCTCGCGCTGATGGATGACGCCAATGCTCCCGGACTTGCGTCCCTCGCTTACCTTGAATGCGTAGATAAGAATGACCTGCTCTACCAGGCCTCGCGCCGCTTCGCTCTCAGCAAGGCGAATCCCTATTTCTTTCAAGGAAGCGCCGCGGAGGGGATTGGCGGTCCACATATAGGTCTGGACTATATCTGGCCGATGTCGATCATGTTTCGCGCATTTTCTTCGACGAACGATGCGGAAACGCTACAGTGCCTCCGCTGGCTGCGCAACACTACAGCCGGAACCAACTTCATGCATGAATCCTTTTATAAGGATGACCCGACGAAGTACACGCGGCCATGGTTCGCCTGGGCGAACGGGCTCTTCGGCGAATTGATTCTGCATGTTTATAAAACATTGCCGTCGCTGCTGCGCGAAAGCTTTGCCTAGGGTAATTTCAGGTCTCGCCATTCTGAGCGCAGCAACGAATCTCGATGATGTTTCCGCGCACACACGGCTGGGATTCTTCGCTGCGCTCCGAATGACGGCGTCCGGGTAGGTGTGGGATCAAAGGAATCGGCTTCAGACGGACCAGTCGAGGATGACCTTGCCGGAGTTGCCGGTGCGCATAACTTCAAAGCCTCCGTGAAAGTCCTTCCATGAGAAGCGATGCGTGATGACCTTGCTAATGTCGAGGCCGGACTGCAGCATGACTGTCATCTTGTACCAGGTTTCGTACATCTCGCGCCCATAAATACCGCGAATCGTCAGCTGGTTAAAGATTACCTTGTGCCAGTCAATCGCCATCTCTGACGGCGACGGGATACCCAGCATCGCAACCTTCGCGCCGTGGCTAAGATTCAAGAGCATATCCGCGAATGCCTTCGCATTGCCTGACATTTCCAGGCCAACATCGAAGCCTTCCTGCATTCCCAGGTCGTGCTGTACCTGTTGGAGCGTGGTCTCGCGGGGGTCGATAGCTTTTGTCACGCCTGCGGCCTTGATGGCCAGCTCGCGGCGATAAGGATTGAGATCGGTGATGACCACGTTGCGAGCGCCTGCATGACGGGCCACCGCCGCGGCCATGATGCCGATGGGGCCGGCGCCGGTGACCAGTACATCTTCTCCCAGCACCGGAAACGCCAGCGCGGTGTGAACCGCGTTGCCGAAGGGGTCAAAGATGGCAGCCACTTCCAGCGGAATTTCGGGAGCGTGCCGCCAGATATTCGTCATGGGCAGAACAATATATTCGGCAAAGGCCCCGGGCCGATTCACTCCGACTCCCTGCGTGTGCGCGCAGAGATGGCGGCGTCCGGCGAGGCAATTACGGCAGCGGCCGCATACCACGTGCCCTTCGCCGCTGACACGGTCTCCACGGCGGAAATCGGTAACGTTCGAGCCGACCTCGACAATCTCTCCGACAAATTCGTGTCCGATCACCAGCGGGACGGGGATTGTCTTCTGCGACCATTCATCCCATGAGTAGATATGGAGATCGGTGCCGCAAATGCCGGCCGCGAGTACGCGAATTTTGACATCGTTGATGCCAATTTCAGGTTCGGGAACATCTTCAATCCAGAGACCGGGTTCGGCATGCGATTTGACAAGAGCTTTCATTCGGTTTGCCTTTAAGAACGCAATCTGTAGCGTGTCGAACGACGCAATTGATCAACACACCACGGACTATCTTATACAGTTCGATCGCTCTCCGCTTTCCGTGGATGGGACAGGCCGCAGTGAAAATCATAAGAGATCTTTGACAAAATCGAGGCATCGAGGTATCGCCCGACGAGAGATGATCGCAAGGCTCTCGGTGCCTTGATCCACTGACAAGTCAGAATTATCCGCGTTGAGCGCTTTGGGGTTGCCAGCGGTCCAGTGCGGCTTCCCGCAGACTTTCAGCGGCCTGCCGTCGCCATCGATCAGCTGCAGCCGCGCCTCCAGGTAAAGTTTCTGCCCTAACTTCGCCCAGTGCGCAAATACATCATGCCCACATTGCGCCACCCTATCCTTGGCCAGTCTCCTAAACTTTTAGTTGACAAGTAAAGTCCATCGGGTCTAATCTCCTAATCGATTAGGAGGATGGTTGATGAAAGAGTCGAACAGAGGCGGTTTGACAAAGCTGGAACTGAGAATCATGCAGGTGATCTGGAGGTGCGGCAGCAGCACGGTGAGCGCCGTTCAGTCGGAATTGGATCCTCCGCTCGCTTATACCACTGTGCAGACCATGCTGAACATTCTTGAGCGCAAGGGGAAGCTCAAACGCGAGTTGCAGGGCCGCGCCTATGTCTATACGGCAAAGGTGAGCGAGGCCAAGGCGCTGGGGCAGGGAGTGCGAGACCTGGTCGATCGCATGTTTGGAGGGTCGAGTGAAGAACTGGTCATGAGCCTGCTCAAGAATCGGCAGATCGATGCAAAAAAACTGGCCGAGCTGACTAAGCGGTTTAACCAGGAAGGAAGTGAGTCATGAGAAGCCTGGAATCTTGGATTCTGTCCTATCTGTTGAACTCGCTGTGGCAAATCCCGCTCCTGTTTGCCGCCGGGTGGGTCGCTGCGCGGGCGCTCCGTCCAACCGGCGCAGCGGCGGAGCACCGTGTCTGGGTAAGCGTTCTGTTGCTGCAGAGCCTTCTTCCCGCCTTTTCCACATTTCGGTGGGAATGGTTGCGTGCGCTTCTCGCATGGGGCAACGACGCACACCGGACGGGCGAAGCGCATGTGTCGGTGGTGATGGGCGCAGGCAGCGGCCTGGGCACGTTCCACCTGTCGTCGCTACGACTCATCGCAATCGCGACCGCATATGGATTAGTCAGCGTATATTTCGCGGCCAGGTTTATGTGGAGGTGGATGAAGCTCTCCGCGCTGCGTAGGGAAGCCGTGGCGGTGGTGCTCACCGGCGAAGCTGCTCTCGACTGGGCGCGATGCTTGAGACGGTTTGAGATCGATGAGGCGCGGATCGCCACCTCGTCCAGTATCTTCGGGCCAGTCACCATGGGGCTCTTCCGAAAACTGGTGTTGCTGCCTGCCGGTATGGCTACCGGCCTACTGGAAGCGGACCTGCACACGGTGATCGCGCATGAGTGCGCACACATGCACCGGAACGACTTCTTCAAAAATCTGATCTACGAACTGCTCTCGTTGCCTGTGAGCTACCATCCGCTATTCCGGCTCACGCGGGAACGGATCATGGAGAGCCGCGAGATGGTTTGCGACCAGATGGCCGCCGAATTTGCCGGCAGAAACGAATACGCACGCTCGCTCTTGCGATTGGCATCCCTGCTCGTAAAGGGGATGTCGATCAGGACCCCACACGCCATCGGAATCTTCGATGCCAACGCATTTGAAAGGAGACTTATGAAGCTGACTGAGAAACAAAGCGAGATTCGAGGCGTGCGGCGCCTGGCCATCGTGGCAGCCTGTGCTGCATTTGGCGTAGTGACCTGCGGGTCCGCACTGGCGCTGAGCATGCATGTAGATGCAACCAAAACAGCCAACGACAGCAGCGCGCCGAAGACGGTGCGATCGCTCGCGGTAGCTCCTGGAATTATGGCAGGAAACAAGCTTTCCGGGCCCAACCCGAAATATCCGGTGGAAGCCAAGAAGGCCAAGATACAAGGCACAGTCGTGCTCAACGCCGTAATCGGCAAAGATGGAACGATGGAAAAGGTGACCGCGGCTTCCGGGCCGAAAGAGCTTAGGGAATCTTCGATTGAAGCAGTGCGGCAGTGGATCTACAAACCCTATCTTCTGAACGGAGATCCCGTCGAGGTCGAGACGACGATCAACGTGACCTACTCACTTGGGAAGTAGGTGGCACTCAGGCGGAGGGCGGGAAGCATAGCTCGCCCTCTACCTGATCGGCAGCGCGACTGGACAAGAGGGACCATCCTCTGAGTTCATTCGCAGGCTGCCAGCCGACCGGGCGCGCCGAGCGAGTCGATTCTGTAATCGTGCTCCGGTACGAGTAAAGCAGCGGGGCAGCATTACTCGTAATGCAGGGCGACCATGGGGTCGACCCGCATCGCGCGACGTGCCGGTACGTAGCAGGCTGCGAGTGCGACCGCAAGTAGCACCAAAGCCACGGCGGCGAAGGTCAGCGGATCGTGCGGCGTGACGCCGAAGAGCTGGTTGCTCATGAGGCGCGTGAGGCCCAGAGCGCAGGCTATTCCGGCGGCGACGCCGATGAGCGCCATTTTTGCACCTTGTCCGAGGATCAGGCGCAGAACGTCGCTGCGCCGCGCGCCAAGAGCCATGCGGACGCCAATTTCATGGGTGCGCTCGCCGACGAGATGGGAGATGACGCCGTAAATTCCCACGCAGGAAAGCGTGAGCGCGAGCGAGGCGAAGATCCCCAGCAGAATCATGGAGAGGCGGCGCGCAGCGAAAGAATTGGATATGACTTCATTCATCGTTTCCACGGCGTAGATCACTTCGCCAGGATCGATCTCTGCCACCGCGCGGCGAACAGAGCCCATTACAGCAGCGGGGTCGCCCTGCGTGCGCAGTACCACGGCCACAGCATCCGCCGCCAGCGGCATGAGCTTTTCAGGAAGCTGCATGAAGGGATAGTAGAACTGCGCTTCGATTGCGGACCTCGGGTCGGCGCCCGGCCCCCATTGCTTCACGTGGCCCACGACTCCGACGATTTCCGCTTGCACGTTGAAGAGCGCGAGATGAATGTGCGTGCCGATGGGATTCTCGCGCGGGAAGTAGGTACGCGCGAAAACATCGTCGATATCGATCACGACCGGAGCATTCTCATTATCCTGCTGTGTGACGAAACGGCCGCGCTCCAGAGTGATCCCCATGGCCCGCTGAAAACCGGCTTCTACGAGATAGAACATGGCCTGATGCATATCGTTGTCGTTGGCCGGTTTCGGCTGCCCTTCGATCCAGAATGGCAGCTCGGAATCGTGGATCATGGGGCGCGAGCCGAGTGTTACGGAAACAGCTTCCACACCGGGGATGGAACGCATCGTAGCGTCAAAGTGGCGCAGCCGTGCCCGTGTTTCGGCAGAGGTCGTTTTCGAGGAGGAGGGCATCGACAGATCGAAGGTGATGGCGTGGCTCGCGGTAAAGCCTGGATTCACGCGCCACAGCGCGGCAAGGCTACGCAGCATCAGTCCGGCGCCGACCAGCAGGACCAAGGCCATCGCTACTTCCACCGCGACGAAGATTCCCTGCAGATGATGCCGCGCACCGCTGGACCCGCGGCCGCTTCGCTTGAGGATCTCCTGCAAATTTACGCGGGAAGTCTTCAATGCCGGAGCCAGGCCGAAACCGACCCCCGCAAGAAGCGAAACACTCAGTGTGTAGAGCAAAACGCTCCAGTCGAGCGTCACTTCATGGGCGCGCGGCAGTGCGCCGGGCAGCAGGCCGTACACCCCTTTGGTGCTCAGAAAGGCGAGCAGGAGGCCAAATGCTCCGCCCAGCCCGGCAAGCAGAATGCTCTCTGTCAGCAGCTGGCGAAGGATGCGCGTCCGGCCCGCGCCTAGGGCCGCGCGAATCGCAAACTCGCTTGACCTTCTCATCGAGCGCGCCAGCAAAAGGCTCGCAACGTTGGCGCACGCGATCAACAGCAGAAATCCTACGGCAGCAAGCAGCACCAGCAGGAATGGCTGCACATTCCCAACGATGTCTTCTTTCATCGAAACGAGAGTAATACCAACGTCCTTGTCGGCTTCCGGATACGTCGTGGCCAGATCGTGCGCGATGGCATCCATGTCGGCCCTGGCCTGCGGCAAGGTGACGCCGGGCTTCAAACGGCCAACCGCATGTGCACTCATGTCGATGCGCCGATCGCGAAAGGACGGATCGTTCCACTGGCCGATCGGGGTGTAGACGTCGCGATCGTTTCCATAGAAGGTGAATCCGCCAGGAAGCACGCCGGCGACGGTGTACGAGGTGCCGTTGAGGGCAATCGATTTGCCGACGATATCGGGCGAGGAGCCGAATCTGCGCTTCCAGAACCCTCCGCCGAGAATCACGACCGGTGCTGCTCCCTGGTGATCGTCATCGCGGCTGAATGCACGGCCAAGAACAGGATTAACGCCCAGAGTCGGGAAGAAATCTGCGGAGATCATGTAACCGCTAAGGCGCTCGGCCTGACCTTTGCCTGTAAAGTTGTAGTCCTGGTTGCGGTACATGGCCATCGACGAAAAAGTGTTCGTCTCGCGTTGCCAGTCAAGGAAATTCAGGTAACTGATGGGGCCCTGGTTGGATCCGGCATTCTTTTCATAAATCGCGACCAGCTGATCCGAGTGTGGATACGCCAGCGGGTTGAGGAGCACTCCATTGACGATAGAAAAAAGAGCGGTGTTCGCGCCGATGCCGAGCGCCAGCGTAAGAATGGCAATGGCCGTGAAGCCGGGAGACTGGATGAGCATGCGGCATGCGTAACGAGCATCCTGAAGCAGAGCGTTCATGAGCTACCTCGCGACGACAAGATCGTACACGGCCTGTCCAGCGGCACTCCGTGCCCGGGCCATTGGAATATCAGATATTATGCTTCAAATCGCGAGAGACGAGGTCCGCGATCAGGACTTGAATCCCGCGCCGCGAAGCATTTCCTGAAAGCGTGGTTCGCTGCGCAGGGGATCGTAGAGCGGATCCACCTTGAAGGCCGTGGGTAGGTTGGTCCGTTGCTTACAGGCTTCTTGCAGCTGCGCCAGCCACTTTTCCTTATCGCCAATGCCGGCGTATGCGACGCTGAAGATCGGCTCCTGATCGACGCCCAAAGTCCTCTTCGCCTTCTCCAGTTTTTGCAAAGCGAGCGCGGCCCTGGCTGCATTCCCCGAGCGTCCATAAACGTAAGCCTCGTATGCCCAGATCCATGGTCCATCGCCCCGGAGGCGCCACTTCTCCAGCGTGGCCAGGGCATCCTTAAATCGGCCCTGCTGCACATAGGCTCCGATAATGAGGTAGGCCCGTCCCACCGAGGGATCTACATCGAGAACGCTCTGAAAACGCGAGATGGCGCGGTCGTATCGTCGCGCAAAATAATAGATGGCCCCGTTATCCGCGGCGATAATCAGTGACAGAGGATCAAGCTGCCGCGCCCGGTCACTTTCTGCCAAAGCTTCGTCGAAGCGTCCTTGATATGCCAGACATTCGGCCAGCCAGTGATGAGCGGTGGCGTAGTTCGAGTTCAATTGAATGGCGTGGCGATATTCCTTTTCCGCCGTTTGCCAGTCCCAGTCGTAGTTCTGCGCGATCAAGGCCAGCGACGTGTGCGCTTCCGCCAAAGAGCCGTCAAGTTGCAGTGCTTTCAGCGCCGCAGTTCGGGCCTGCGGCATGTATATGTTCGCAGGCACGTAGCCGTAACTGCTCATAATCGTGTAGGAGTCTGCCAGTCCGGCGTAGGCCTGAGCGTAGCCTGGATCTTTGGCTATCGCCTGCTTGAACCAGAAAACAGCGCCCTGCAGGTCTCGCGCAGTTCGCTTGCTCCAAAGGTAGCGCCCTCTTAGATACAAATCATAGGCTTCGTACTCCTGTGAGGAAAATACAGGATGCGCAGCGGGTGTCACAGGTTTCCGTCCGCTCAGTGTGAGCTGGATTTCATCGGCGATCTCCCGGCCAATCTCACTCTGAATCGCAAGGAGATTTTTCGGCTCACGATTGTATTCCCGCGCCCAGACATGGGTCTGATCTCTTACCTGAATGAGCTGAGCGGTGATCCTCACATTGCTGGCGTCGCGCCGAACGCTGCCCTCCAGAACGTACTGGACGCCAAGATCGGCGGCAATCTGATGCAGGGGGGTTCGAGCGCCCTTGTAATACATCACCGATGTGCGCGCGATCACCGCCAGGTGCTGCGGATCGAGGCTTCCCAATTGGGTGATCATCTCTTCGGTGAAGCCGTCGCTGAGATAGTCCTGGCTCGCATCTCCCGTGAGGTTTTGAAATGGCAGTACCGCCAGCCGCAGCTTGCCATGGAAAGCTTCATGGCGCGGCGCGTGCCGCATCCAGAGAAATATGCCTGCCGCTGCAATCAGCACCGCAGCAGCAACCAGGACCAGTTGGCGGCGCAGGAGAGGGTGAACCGGAGTTCGCACTGCCGGGCCTGATGCTGTCTGCGCCTGAGGTGCATGTGTCTCTGTTTCGGCGACAATCGTCACCGGGGCGCTCGCGGCGGCTATTGTGTTCCCATCTGTCCCGGCGGCCTCATGCTCGCCGAAGTTCGTGTTTTCCGGCTCCTCCGTTGCGACGGGAGCAATGAACCGGTATCCGCGCCCGGTAACGGTTTGAATAAACCTTGGCTGCTCAGGATCGTCTTTCAGAACGTGGCGTATCTTCCGGATTGCGCCGTTGATGCTGTTGTCGGCATCGAGACAGGCCCCCTTGCCCCATACGCTGTCGGCAATCTCTTGTCTCCCGACAATCCGGCCCCGCTCGTTCACCAGCAGGAGCAGGATCTCCATCGGAATCCTCTCCAGCTTGAGCACCCGGCTGGACCGTCGCAGCTCGTAGAGACGCGGCTCGAGTTCAAAATCCCGGCCGAACCTGATCGTCCGCTGGTTTTTGGCCGCTTCCGATCTCAACATGCTACCCCCAGGGGATTGGCTGCATTCTAGAGCAGAACCAGGGTAAGTGTGATATGTCCAAGGTTAGTTATAAAGGCTTTTTCTTGGGGGGAGAAAACAGGTCGAGAGAAGAGGTTTGACCTTGCAGCAACCGTGATTCCGCTTTGATCCGGTTCTGTCGAACCCCGGCAAGGCCGCCAAGTCCCTCTAATGCAAAGCCTTACGGGTACACAAGAATTAAGACTTTCGACAGGCGTCCGCTATTGAGAGTCGCTGCGTCCATAAGCCACCATGACCGCAGTAGAAGGGGAATCATGAGTACCGCCCGGCTTCCAGCTCTCGACATGAACAAACTGAATGCCTTTATTGGCCAGTTCGTGACCGATCTAGGCGCCGCCGTGCACACCGGCATGGTGGTGATTGGAGAGAAGCTGGGACTCTACAAGGCGCTCGCGGACGGCCCCACGACGTCCGCAGCGCTTGCCGTGAAAACTCACACCGACGAGCGCTATTTGCGTGAGTGGCTGGCGTCGCAGGCTGCCGGCGGCTATGTCATGTACGACGAAAAGACAAATAAATTCAGCCTTAGCGAGGAGCAGGCCTTCACGCTGGCAAGAGAAGATAGCCCCGCGTATCTGCCGGGAGCATTTGAACTGGCCTTGGGCTCGCTCGCTGCGGTTCCGCGGATCGTCGAGTCTTTCCGCACAGGCGCCGGCATGGGCTGGGGTGAACACGCAGATGGTGTCTTTCACGGCTGCGAAAAATTCTTTCGTCCCGGCTACGCCGCCAATCTTGTCGGCGCATGGATTCCGGCTTTGCACGATGTAAGAAAAAAACTCGAAGCGGGTGCGAAAGTGGCTGACGTCGGTTGCGGCAAAGGAGCTTCTACGCTGCTGATGGCAAGAGCCTTCCCAAGATCTCAATTCTTCGGATTCGACTACCATGACAAATCGATTGAGGCTGCACGGGAGTCCGCTGTGCGTGAAGGGCTCGCCGACCGGGTGAGCTTCGAGGTGTCGAAAGCGAAGGAGTTTCCCGGCGAAGATTACGATTTCGTAACCGTGTTTGACTGCCTGCACGACATGGGAGACCCGGTCGGAGCCGCCGCGCATGTCCGGCAGGCGCTGGCCGAGGATGGCACCTGGATGATCGTCGAGCCCTTTGCCAACGATCAATTGAAGGACAACCTGAATCCCGTCGGTCGCGTCTACTATGGCTTTTCAACGCTGCTCTGCACCCCCTGCTCGCGATCGCAGGAAGTTGGATTGTGCCTGGGAGCACAGGCCGGCGAGACTCAGATCCGAGATGTCGTGACCTCAGCCGGGTTCAGCCGCTTTCGCCGCGCCACGGAAACACCCTTCAACATCGTCTACGAAGCGCGACCCTAGTTCTTACGGGGTGATCCTTCGATCGAGCGACGCGTCAACGGCGTCTGAGTCCTCAAGGCCTGAATGCAGCGTGCGTGATCTGTTGAAAGCGCTGCCGATACTCATGCTTGTATCTTGCCACCGCATCCTCGTAGCTGACTGGCATGTCCTCGGGCAGTGAGCTGCGCTTCCATTGCAGAGAGACAGAGCGGGCGTCCGGAGCAAGCGCGATGACGCGAGAAGGGGGCGGATCGACCGGCCGTCCGTCGATACGAACGGAAGATACCTGCATGAACCACGGCACGTGCAGCAGAATCTTTGCCGGAGCGCGGCCTGGGTCGAAGCCCGGCCGGAGGGTAAGAGTAGCGCTGGTCTCCGAGGACATCTTCAGATCGAATCCATAGCTCCCGAAGTAGGTAGCGGCACGTTCGACACGAATCTCTTTGCCTGCGCCGACCCACTCCGGAGAAACCGCCGAGAGCAAATGGAGGGTCGATCCCTCTTCGCGCACCATCATGTTACGAAGCAGGTTCCTGAACTCCGCGGCGAACCATCCATGGGGAGCCAGATTGCCGCTGAAGTCGCGATCGCCCCACGGCCGGATGGAATATTCCCACCCGGCATTGGTCGAACTGGTATGCAGCAGCTCGGCATAGAACTCCCGGATAGCCTGTTCCTGCTCGCCGCGGATGAGTTCCGTCAGTGTGTTCTTGATCGTCAGGTATTGGTGAAGGTAGGTGCCCTGGCCAGGTTGCCGGTAGGTGATCAGGCCTTCCTCATATTTTGCCTGGGTCGCATGCAGCGTTGCGGTCACGCGAGGATCGGAGGGAGAGAGTTGCTGCTCAGGAGTCAGCGAGAGTAGATTGCCCCAGTCCGTGCCGCCCATGTCGCCGTCCAGCGCTGGTGGAATGTATCCTCCCGTCCGGGCCGTCACCGCATCCAGCTGCTTCATGAAGTTGCTGCGGAGCTCCTGCTCCAACGCCTTGAAGTGCTTCTCATCGTCTGTGTGATCGAGATCATGAGCCATCAGCTCGGCTGCCTGAAGACCATCGAGGGCGAGGAAGTTGTAACCGGTGAGATGTCCGGCAATATATTCGTTGTCGCGAACGTCAGTGGCCGGCATGATGTGCAACGGGTCCGCCGCCAACGCTTTCTCCAGCCACTCAGCAGCCCGCTGAATGCGCGGATAAACGGCGGCGGCGAAGGCTTTGTCATGAGTCATCCGGTAGTGCTCGCCGTACGTCCACAGCGCCTCTCCCCAGCCGTCATACTGTCCCGGTTGAGAGAGAAAGTTGCCATCCGGCTGTTGGCGCTCAGCGAAGAAGTCGACCACCTTTGCGCCGATATCGGGATAGCCGGAGGTGTCGTACATGCGGACGAAGTCGGCTGAGTCGCGCAGGTAGAAACCGTGATACTGCAACTGGTTGATGGTCTGAATGTAGTCGTCGCCTATCTTGTTCAGCGAAACGAGATCGTTCACCAGGCTGGTGCGGAAGGTGTCGTTGACCTTTTGTTCCGGAGTAGTGATGCTGAGTCCTCGGGCAAAAATCGAGTTCCAGAAGGTGACTACCTGGCCCTCGCGCTCCTCGAAGTCCGCGCCGGCCATGGCGTGGAAAAGGCTGCTGTCCGGGGCGACCGGAAGCAGTGGAACCCGGAAGTCGAGCACCCGCTGTCCGGCGGGCGGCACATCTTCCTCATACTCCGCGACCGCCATGGGCGTGGTAGGGCCGACTGTCGCCGGCTTATCGATCGGCGCGGTCCGATTGTAGTAATCGCGATAGCTTGCCGCGAGCTGCGGGCGGGGATCTGTAGGGAAGAAATAGATAGCCTTGCCGTCCCGTAGAAATGCATTTTCCCGCACACTGTAAATGGAATTGGGATTGAACAGCTCGCCCGGCTGCTGATAATCTCCCGGCCGTTTACCGGTCACCGGCCTGCGAAACCGGTCGTCTCCAGTAGAAAAAGTCGTCGTTTGTTCTCCCTCGTAACGCCATGCAGTCGTGAAAAAACCTGTGCGAGTAACCGGGCCAGGGTTTTGAATCGTGACCCTGACGAAGTTCACGACATCTTTTCCGGTCTGCACCGAGCCCAGCGAGGCGGCAAAACAGGTGAATCGGTATCTGAGCCCATCGTGCTCGACCGCATAGGAAAAGACAGGGAGGTAGCCGTCTTTGAGTGTCCGGATGCGCTGGTTCACGGGAATCCGGTCGGCGCCGACAAAAAATATCATCTCGCCGAAACCGGTGTAGAGATAGCCCTCGGGAGTCAATTCGGCGCCCGAGGGAGAGTGGACAACGCTGAGCTGGTCCGTGGACCGGCTGGGGTAGGAGAATGGGCCTCCGGTCTCGTCCAGGGACGGGTTGACCATTCTCGGGATAGCCGGCTCGTGTATCTCAGCCGCATGATCAGCCGGACCCTGAGCGTGCGCCAACGCAGCACAGGTCAGCATCGCTCCTTGGAGAAGCAGGGCAGGAAGTCTCACTCCCTTGCGGGGCGGGATCCGACGTAAAGTTTGCTTCGCGGGGGGCGGCATTCACCTTACAATGAGGCAGGAATCAGGTGCGCAGCAATGTTTTTCACGGCTTCGCAGGGTTCTTTCACCGTGAATCTACCGCCCGGTAAGATGCACTGAGAATTGAGGATGCGCGATGCAGCACGTGGCGGGGGCGGGCCCCACATCGGCCGAGCAGGCACAACTGGTCAACCGAATCCTGGCGTCCGATCTCTTCAGCAAGTCCCGCCGGCTGTCAGAGTTTCTCCGGTTCATCTATGACCAGTACAGCAGCGGCAACGCCAGTAACATCAATGAACAGAGGATAGGTACAGAAGTCTTCGGGCGCCGTCCCGGTTACCATGTCGGCGAGGATAGCATCGTGCGCTCGCAGGCCAGATTTCTTCGCCAGCGCATCGAGGAATACTTTGCCACGGAGGGGAGCCGCGAGCAGTTTGTCCTCCTCATCCCGAAGGGCTCCTACGTGCCGGCGTTTGAGCGGCGAGAGGTGCGGACCATCCAGCCGCCGGGTCCGACGCCTTCACTCATCCCGCCCTCCGCATCCGCAAAGAGCCGGACCCTGACGGTGAGCGTGGTGGTGCTGGCAGCAGCCTTCGTCTGCTCGATGATTTTCATTGCGGTCCTGCTGCGTCACACCCGTGACGCGCAAAATGTTCAACGGCACAGTGAGCCTCCCGCGGTAAGGGCGTTCTGGGAATCGCTCTTCGACCCCGATCGATCGGTCATCATTGTCCCGGCGGACAGCACACTGGTATTGATGGAAGAGGTGACCGGCAAACCGGTGCGCCTGCTCTCCTACCTTAACAAGGACTACCTCAACCGGGAGCCTCCCGACCACTCCGCATTGTGGAACATGCTGGCAGGCAGCCAGTATACGAATATGGCCGACCTGAACCTGGTCGCTCATCTGCAGCGGGTTCCTGAAGCCGCAAATGCGCGATCGCAGATCCGCAACGCGCGGGACCTGAGTCTGAAGGACCTGAAAGACGGAAACGCCATCCTTATAGGTGGGCGGCGGGCAAATCCGTGGGTCGAATTGTTTGGGTCCACAATCAACTTCGACGTCGACTTCGACTGGACGACCAGCCATAATGTCGTCCGAAACCGCGCGCCGGGCCCGAGGGAGCAGGCCATCTATATTGAGGATACGTCGAGCGCTGCTGAGAATAACCGGGCTTACGGCGTTGTCGCGTACCTGCCCAGCCTGGACGGGCAAGGTCACGCCCTGCTCGTAGAAGGAACGAGCAAGGCCGGGACCGAAGCCGCTTCCGAGTTTCTCACCGGTCCGGCGCTAGCTCGTTTTCTCAAGCAGATCGGCGCGACCGGCACCGGTGTGCCGAACTTCGAAGTGCTCCTCTCCACCAGCAGCATGAACGGGGCCTCGTATGACCCTGAGGTTGTCTGCTGGCACCCCCTGCCCAAGAACCCAGCCAGCTAATCTTTCGCTGCGTCGCTAAAAACAAAGAAGTTGCTGATGTTTTTCACGGTGAAGCGAATCGCAAACCGTGAAAATACTTGCTGACCTTCGCACCTCGCCAAATACTTTTCACACCCTAACGCTGATCAATCACTCAATCAAGGGCTGTATTCGGATGCATTTTCATTTGTGCGAGGCGAAAGAAAGATGAGCAAATCAACGTCTGCCTGCTCCAAGGGCAACCTCAATTTAGGCGGCATCATGGCCGCCACGAGTCTTCATGGGACGCATTGCGGCGATGTTCGAACCTGCGCTCTTCGCAGGAACGACTTCCGCAGCCTGAAGTCTGTTTCGCTCGCCGTTTTCCTGTTTGCCATGGTGCTGGCCGTGGCCATCGCACCACGGTTTTCCATCGCGCAGGGCATTACCGGCTCCATTACTGGAACCGTCACCGATGCAACCGGCGCAGTCGTTGCCGGTGCAACGGTCACCATTCGCGACATGGCGACCAATGCGGTGTACACGGTGATGACGTCCGAGGCGGGCAGCTACACCGTGCCGCAACTGCCTCCGGGCAAGTACACGGTCACCATAGGGAAGGGAAGCTTTAAAAGCTATAAGCAGCGCGGTATTACACTTTCGATCGACCAGGTGGCGCAGATCGATGCGCAGCTCATCCCTGGAACGACGACCGAGACCATTGAAGTGAGCGGCACCGGCCCGGCGATCCAGAATGAAAGCTCCTCAGTCGGATCGGTGATCGACAGCCAGGCAATCCGGAATACCCCGCTCAACGGACGCCTCGGCCTGAACGGCCTGGTCGCACTCGCTCCCGGAGTGCAGGGAGCGGGAGCGCAGGATCAGCTCGACACCCGCGGAGTCACAGCAGCGATCGGGACGGGCAGCCGTAATTCTTATGGCAGTCTCGGTTCCACCCTCGACGGCGTGACCAACCAGGAGGTTACGCTGCAGCGGGGCGAAGGCGAAGTACCGTCGCTCGATGCGATCGCCGAGTTCAAGATAATCACTACCGGAGCTCCGGCAGAGTTCAATCAGCCGGCTCAGATCATCGTCGTCAGCGCGAGCGGGACCAATCAGCTCCACGGCCAGGCGCTAGAATACAACCGCTCGAAAGGAACAGGGGCCAAGACCTACTTCGGCGGAGCGCTGCCCCGGCCGGCCTACCAGAGGAATGAATACGGAGGCAATCTCTCCGGCCCCATCGTTGTTCCTCATCTCTACAATGGCCGCGACAAGAGCTTTTTCTTTGTGGCCTACGAAGGCTTCCGGCTAACGCAGTCCTACAACGACAATACGCAGGAGCCAAGCATTCTTGAGCGGCAGGGCATCTTTACCGAGTTTCCCTCGGGATCGATCATCAATCCGGCAACGCATACCGCTTTTGCGGACAACGCCATTCCTTCGTCGGACTGGAACAGCGTGGATGTCCAATTGCTGAAGCTGCTTTATCCCCAGCCGACCCAGTCCGGAACCGGTGTCAACACCTACGAGCTGGTCCAGGAAATCAGCAACGCCAGCCGCTTCTCGGTGCGCCTCGATCACCGGCTGAGCGACAAGGATCAGTTCCGCTTCACCTATCTCAGAGCCTTCTACGGTCCAAGCCCTACTAACGGCAACAACAGCCTGCAGGGCGGCAATGCGGAGGATGGAGAACACAACCAGAATTTCATCGTCGGCTGGACCCACACCATTTCCCCCACGCTGCTTCTGGACGTGGCCGGCTCCTATTTCCACTTGCCGATCTACCGCACACCGCAGAATCACAACACCAGCTTCTCTTCGATCATCCCCGGACTTGGCGCAGAGCTGATCGAAGGCGCGCCGCAGATCACCATTACCAACATCCAGTCGGTCTCGGAGTCTGGCTCGCACGACCTCGAGCAGGATGCTCAGATCGTGACGTCGGTCACGAAAGTGTTGGCCAAACACACGCTCAAGGCCGGCTTCTCCTATCTGTACAACAATCACTGGAACGATTCCGCCGAGACCCCGCAGCGCGGCTCCTTCGCATTCAACGGCCACTACTCCGGCAATGCTTTCGCCGACTTTCTGCTCGGCGATCCTATTTCAACCGGCAACGCGACACCGAACAACTACATCGTCAGAAATCTCTCCAGCCAGTATGGGATGTATTTGCAGGACGACTGGAAGGCGCGATCTAATCTGACGGTCAATGCCGGCCTTCGCTACGACCTGCAATGGTTTCAGGGAAATCCCTATGGAAACGAATCGCTCTACATCCCTTCGCTCGGCAAAGTCGTCGTCTTCGGCACCTCGTATCCTTCCGATGCGATCTCAAACTTTCTGACTTCGATTCCGATCACGTTGTCTTCGCAGGTCGGTCTGCCGAACAACGCCTTCGGCTACCTCGGCCAGGCGAAGCACAACATAGCACCGCGCTTCGGTTTTGCCTATGAGCCTATACACAACACGGTCGTCCGCGGCGCTTTCGGTCTCTTCTTCAACCTCCTGCCGTCGAACTATGTCGATACCGCCCCGTTCGGAACTCTCCCCTTTGTAAGCTCGGAGACCTACAGCAACTCCACCAGCTCCACTCCCTCCTTCACGATGTCGAATCCGTTCTCGGCGACCGGCGCCTTTACCGCGAATCCCTCGGTGAGCGCGCAGGCCAAAACGACCACGCCCTATACCGAGGAGTACAACCTCGCGGTTGAGCACCAGTTGCCGAAGAACATAGCTCTGCGCATTGGGTATGTCGGTCAACATAACCTTAAGCAAAATAACTACGGCGGGTCCGGCAACTACGCGCCGAACATCAACCTGCCCGCCCAGCCGGTACTTACCACCTCGGGCGAAACCGCACAGAGCACTTATCTGGTACAGCCGTTCTCGACCATCAGCTACAACATGGCCCCGATCTTTCACAGCTCGATGAACTCGCTGCAAATCGGCCTTCACAAGCAATACAGCAACGGCCTTGCCTTTGGAGCTGAATATCAGTGGACCCGTGTGCTCGGCATCGAGAATGTGGAGAATCCCTCGGGTGCAACCCCCAACGATTCCTACGGACCCATCTCCGGGATTACCCCACAGGTGCTGGCGGTTAACTATTCCTACCTTCTTCCGTTCGGCAATGGTCAGACGTTCCTCAGCAGCGCGGGCAACGTGGTGAACAAGGTCGTCAGCGGCTGGGAGATCTCAGGCATCAGCACCTTCCAGACCGGCCAGCCCTTTTCCGTCACCTATACCGCGCCAGGCAGCTACACCCTGGGCTCCACGGCTTACAGCAACCTGGTCAGCGGACGTGCCAACATCGTCGCTGGACAAAGTCTCTATCCCGCACACAAGACCAAGAGTGAGTGGTTCAACCCTGCAGCCTTCACCGCGCCAACCAGCACGGCCGGGATTCCCGGCGGCGCGTATGGAAATTCGGGATATGACATGCTGCGCGGGCCAGGCTTTCAGGACTGGGACATGAACCTGCAGAAAAGCATTCCCTTTGGCGAACGTTACCGGATTCAGCTTCGCGCCGACTCCTTCAACATCTTCAACCATCCCAACTTCGGCGCGCCGAACGCCTCCATCAGCAACACCTCCAGCGTCGGAAAGATCACTTCGATGTCCAGCACTCCCACCTATGAGCAGCGCACGGTGGAGTTCGCCGCGAAGTTCAGCTTCTAGCCGGTTGTCGCAAGGATTCGGTTGCCGCTGCCACATGAACGGGTGCCCACGTTTCGCTCTCGATACGTGGGCTTACACCCCACATGAAGGATTCTTCCGATAGAGAAAATCGCCCTTCCTGTCCCTGCTTTACAACCCCATGGCGTCGCCGGTGTTCTGAACGGCTACGTGTGGTCGACCTTAGTGTCATTATCCTGACCGACAGCAATGGTGAGGAGGTTCTTCTTAAAATTGTCTATCTGCGCGCCAGGTTCGTCGTAACCAGCCTCTAAGGCAGGGAGTTGTTTAGAATATCTGCAGCCTCTCAGACAGGGTGAGGGGGAGGCTCGTTCGTCGATCTCTCCGGGCTGCTTTCTTCAAGTTATATCTCGACGTGTAAGTTATTCGGCATAGATACCGTCGTGCCGTCACTGTTTTGCAGTCTAAGTTCGCACAGCTCCCCTATCAGTTCGCCTGCCCACCAGTAGATATTGTGTTCCTTCACTACCCTCCGCATATGTCTCATGCGATCGACCATTTCGCTGACGTCCATGTTGAGCGCCTGTGCAATCGCTTCCGCGGTTGAAGCGATGTCGTACGGATTTACGATGATTGCATCCCGCAACTCCCGCGCCGCACCGGTAAACCGGCTGAGGATCAGGACTCCTCGTTCGTCCTGTCGCGCTGCGACATACTCCTTGGCGACGAGATTCATTCCGTCATGCAAAGACGTCACCATGCAAAGATGAGCGACACGATAGTAGCGCTGCACCTCCTGATGGCTGTGCTGGCGGCTTTGCAAAACGATCGGCCTCCACTTGCCTCGCTTGAAGCGAGTATTGATCCGGCTGGCTTCGGCTTCTACTTCAATCTGAAAATCCGCATACCGTTGAATGCGGCTGCGGGTGGGTGCGCCAATCTGGACAAAAGTAAACTTCCCCTGATAGCGCGGATGGCTTTCCAGAAATAGCTCAACTGCCTGGAAGCGCTCGAGAATACCTTTGGTATAGTCCAGGCGGTCGACGCCGACTCCGAGATAAGCCGCTTCGATCCCGAGTTCAACTAACAGCGCGGCGCGTTCTTCCTCAGCATTCATTTCTTCGTGAGATCCGGGGATCGCATCGGGAAATTCGACACTGATGGGGAAGGGAAGAACGGAAGACCAGTGCCCTTTCCGCCGCACCGAGAAATGCTCCCAGTCAACCCGGGCCTCAAGCACGCGATCGACGGTCTGGAGGAAGTTGTTGCAATGTGCCTGAACGTGGAATCCGATCAAATCCGCGCCGAGCAATCCATCCAGCAACTCCCTTTGCCATGGGCAAATGCCAAACGATTCGGGATTAGGCCACGGGATATGCCAGAAGATCGCAATTCTCACGTGAGGCAGCCGGTCTTTAAGCATGCGCGGGAGCAGAGCAAAATGATAGTCCTGGATAAGGACGACGGGATGCTCCTCTCCTGTCATCTCCTCTATCAGGGCGTCGGCGAATCGCTCATTGACTTCGTTGTAGTACTTCCAGTCGGAGGCTCGAAACGTCGGCCGGGTGTGCGCAATGTGACAGAGGGGCCACAATCCCTCGTTGGCGAAGCCATTGTAGTAGCCCTCCTCTTCTTCCGCGCTTAGCCACACGCGCCGCAGCGTGTACCGGGCATCCTCCGGCGGAACCTGCAGGCGGTCACGCCTGTCTACCATTTCCGCATCCGCATCGCCGCTTCCGTGAGCCACCCATGTTCCATTGCACGCGCAAAGGATCGGCTCAATTGCGGTAACCAGCCCGCTGGCCGGAACGGTGACCTTGATGCTGTTTCCCTGCCGGCTGTGGATATAGGGTTCACGATTTGAAACCACGAACAAACTGCTGCCATCCAGTTTATTGCGCACGTGATCCGCAAGCCGTTGCGCTGTCCACAGGGATTCATTGGTGTTTCGCAACCGGGCCTCGGTTGCTGCCGCGGCACGGGCCTGCCGAATGCTTTCTGCCAGCGGAGCTACCTCCCGCGCCAGGGGCAGCAGGAAATCCAGGCTATTGCCGGGAGGCTGTACATAGTGCTTGCCCGTGCGCAGCGCCTTCATCCACAGAGCCGCACGAGCGATCGGTCCCGCAATGCTCCAGCGCACAATCAGCACGGTGATAATGACGATCACCAGCACTTGAATCGCTATGTGAACAAAAGCCCGGCCCCATATCCGAAAAATTTCTGTCCGGATATACGTCGCGTCATGGACTACGACAATTCCACCTTCGGCGCTCTTGTCCTCGGCATGGAGCGGGGCCGCCACCACGTAAACACGCCTGAAGCGCAATAGCATGAATTGACGCACCGTGCCGTTGCCCGAGAGCGCGTCCTTCAGCGGTCTCGGCGTGCCGGAAAGAATAGAACTGAGAGCGCGGGTGATTACCAGGGCCGAGCCATTGCGGTCGTAAACGCCGATTCCCAACAGGCGATCGCGGTTGCTGAAGCGATCCACCATGTCCTCGAGGCCTTGCCTGTCTCCGGCCCCTAAATACAACTCTGCATTGGCGGCAAGGCTTTCGTCGAGCATCTCGGCTTTGTGTTCGAGATCGTAGCGTAATGCGTCCTTGTCGGTCCGTACCTCATACCAGGACATTGCGAGAGACACGAGTGTGACCCCGACAATCAATGCCACGATCAATCGCAGGCTCAGAATTCGCATAACGTACACATCATTCTTTGCATCTTTAGTATTCTGACCATCACTTTGGATGCACGATCGAGTAGAAAGCGTGGTCTGAGCAGCCGAATCAGCCTTTTAACCTTAAGGTTTATCGCAATCGACGCCGCGGTTCTGCGGCGCGGCATGACCGGAGACAGATCAGGCGGCGGCTAGGATGGCGCGGCCAACGACGCCGGTTAGTACGTCCTGAGCCCTAAGGGCAGCGTCACGAGCGACTCCGGCGAGACTGCGCAGGTGGATGGAGAAATCCCAGGCGAGATCGCGGGCCCGGCAAATGTCCCAGAAGGCGAGCAGGCGGCCGATTTTGCCGGTATCTTCTGCGAGCACGCCCAGCGTATCGGTTGCAAGCATGGTGAGCGCTGCCGACATGACGGTGTTGAGCAACTGGTTCACTGATTGGTAGTCGGCGAATTCGGGACTGCCGGCCGCAGGAATCACGTTCAACTTGGCATCGGTGGCCAGCAGGGCCAGCGCGAGATCGTGGTTGATGTGGGCGTTCATGCCGGCGAGCGCGAACTGAATGCGGTCGATGCCGGCGCGGTAGCGCGCTTCAAACAGCGCGCTCCATGCCGAGGGCACGGACTGGCCGCCCAGTACGCCAGCGACGGCGCCGAAGTAAAGGCCGGCGAAGACGACATCCAGGCGTGTGAGCCAGGCCGGGCTCTGCCATGCGCCACCGGGCGGGTGCAGATCGACCTGCTGGGTCACCATGAGATAGAGCCGGTTGAACCACTTCAGACCGTCCTCCGTCGGCAGCAGTGCGTCGATAGCCTGCATGCGCTCGATCACGCCTGCGATTGTCGCTGCAGCCGGGCCGGTCACGAGCTCATAGAGCGGCTGGTCTGCAGGGGATAGCGTGGCGGTGGACATGCGGACTCTCCGGAAGGGGTCTGCTGCAGTATATTCTTATACTTCGCTGAACCTCCACCATTATGGCTGTAATCAAAGCTTCGTGGCGGAGCGGTTTCGAATCTCTTGCTTGGCATTGGTGGTAGAGAAGAATTGCATGGTGAGGATCTCTGAGGCTGTAGGAATCGCTCTTCTGGCGGGTCTGGTTTGCGCGCATGCTCGCGCGCAAAGCGCTCCCGTCGCTCCAGATCAGGTCTGGCACGGGCATGCGGAGCAGGGCCTGGACCGCGAACTCGCGGCGCATCCGGAAGCAAAATACGATATTGATGCGGCAAAGACTTACACGCTCGCTGAGCTGATCGACCTAGCCCAGCAGCATAATCCGGAGACCCGTGTGGCGTGGCAGCAAGCCAAGGGTAAAGCGGCCGCGCTGGGAATCGCCCGCAGTGCGCTGTCCCCAACCATTGCGGCGGTTGCCCTGGCAGCTACGAGCCGAACGGCGGCATTGGTGGACGAGTATTTTCAGCGACAGACTCTTGGCGTGTTCGAACCGACACTTCATGTCGAGTACCTGGTCTTCGATTTCGGCGGCCGCAGCGGAGCGATTGACGCGGCCAAGGCCAACCTGCTGATCTCCAATCTTGCCTTCAACGACACGCATCGCAAGATCATCTTTCAGGTGGCGTCAGCATACTATCGCCTGCTCAATGCCGAGGGGCAGCGGGAGGCAGCCGAAGTCAGCCTCAAGAACGCGCAGACGGTCGAAGAGGACGCCAGCGATCGGCTGAGTCACGGCCTGGCAACGAAGCCCGATCTGCTGGAAGCCACCGCCGCCCGCGCGCAGGCAGACTACGATCTGCAGGCCACCATCGGAGCGGAGGACATCGCGCGTGGAGACCTGGCAACAGCAATGGGATTGCCTCCGCAGGCGGAATTCAAGGTAGAGGGCATCAGCCAGCTGACTACTCCTAATGCGATGGTGGATTCAGTGGATCAGGAGATCGACCGGGCCTTTGCGCAGCGGCCCGAGCTGATGGAGCAGATCGCGCGCGTGCGCGCGGCCAACGCCTCGATCAAGCAGGCGCGCTCGACGTATTTTCCAACCCTGGGCTTCAGCGGCGATGGTGGGCTGGCCCGCGCGTATGGACAAACCAACTTGCTGCCAGGCGGCTACGCCCAGGGCGAAGTATGGACAGTCGGGTTGCAACTGAAGTGGACGCTCTTCGATGGCACTCGCCGCGAACACGAGGTTGCGGAGGCGCAGGCGGAGAAGAAAGCGGCGCAGGCGAATATCGATGCTCTACGCGACCAGATTGCGGACGAGGTATGGACGGCGTACTCCAATATGAAAACCGCTCTGCGGCAGCAGCAGGCCGCGGCAGCGCTGCTGACCGCCTCCGACCAGTCCTACGAGGCGGCGCGCGAGTCGTATGGATACGGAGTACGCAATCTGCTGGACGTGGTTTCCGCGCAGAAGACGCTCGCACAGTCCAGGTCGGAAGATATCCTGGCGCGCACGCAATTGTTGTTGCAGGTCGCGAACCTGGCATTTCGAACCGGCGACCTGATCCAAACGCAGCCGCCGAAACTTACGCCCGCAAAAACCGGGCCATGATACAGAATGTTGTGAAACGACGAATTGAATCAGGAAGGGAATACGCATTCATGCAGCGCTACCGAAAATTGACGGCACCGCTTGCTGCTCTCGGCGCTCTCGGAGTCCTGGCAGGTTGCGGGCGAGCACCGTCCTTCAACATCCTGGGCTCGTTTTTTCCCGCGTGGCTCATCTGCATGGTGGTGGGAATCCTGCTGGCCGCAGTGGTTCACTGGTTGCTGGCGCGCTTCAAGTTCGACAAGGAGATCGCGTGGGCGATTCTCGTGTATCCGTGCCTGGCCGCGTTTTTCGCTTTCACATTGTGGCTGGTGTTTTTTAGTTAGCCGAGGGAACTATGGCAATCGAGGAATCATCGGAAAACCGTCGCCGGATTGGCCGCATCATCAGCGTAGCGATCATTCTATGCGCCGCGATCACAGGTCTGCTTGTCCTGAGCCAGGTGACGTCTGATCCGCGCACCGACGATGCGGAAGTCTTCGCCAACTACATCGGCATGGCGCCGCTGGTGAACGGCCCCATCACGCGGCTGTATGTGGCCGACAACCAGCTGGTGAAGCAGGGCGATCCGCTTTTCGAGATCGACGATCGTCCCTATGCTTACGCTCTTGCCCACGCCCAGTCCGATCAGGCCGCCCTGGAAGGCGAGATCAATGACGAACGGCGCATCATCGCCGGAAAAGTGAGCGGTGTAGGAGTGGCGAAAGCGGGCACGCTCAGTTCCGAGGCAAATGTCAGCCGTGCGGCCGCCGCTGTCGCGGAGGCCAAGGCCGGTGTGGCCAATGCAAAAGCCGCGGTAGAACTTGCGGACGCTCAGCTGGCATACGCGACCAACAACCTGCACCGCATCGAACCTCTGCTAACCAAGGAATTTGTGACCGTCGATCAGATCGACCAGGCGCGCACCCTGGAAAGTACCCGGTCGCAGGCCTCGCATCAGGCACGCGCGCAACTCTCGCTGGCTCAGGCCAGCCTGGACGCCGCCGAGGCTCAATATCAGCAGTCGCAGGCTACGCTCATCGAGAGCCACCAGCAGGAGCAGCAGGCCACGCACAATGTAACCACCCTGGAACCGCTGGTTGGGCAGCTTTCCGGAAAGCAAGCAGCCATCAACGCTGCGCAGTACAACTTCGACAATTGCAAGATCAACGCTCCCTTCGATGCGCGTGTAACGAATCTGACCATCTCCAAGGGCGCTTACGCGAACGCAGGCCAGCAGATATTCACTTTAATCGACACCCGTGTCTGGTGGGCCATCGCGAACTTCCGTGAGACACAGCTGCAGCATATCCGCCCTGGCATGCGCGCGGAGGTGTATGTGCTATCGAAGCCGACCGTTCACTTCAACGGAGTAGTGGATAGCGTGGGCTTCGGTGTAACTCCCGACGCCGACCTCGTCGGTAAGCTCTCACCGCCGGGATTGCCGGATGTGCAGCGTACACTCAACTGGGTCCATCTGGCTTCGCGCTTCCCGGTGCGCGTGCGTATTGAATCGAAACCCTCCGATCTCTTCCGCCTCGGCGAGTCGGCCGTGGTTGTTATCCGCGGCGAGACCTCATTGCTGCCCCGGAGATAGATATGGCCACCGCCGCGGTTCACCTCCCGCATCGAGAGCGATTCATCGATTGGTTCTGGGAATTTCTGCGGCAGGAACTCAAACCGTTTCCCGGCCGCGGCGCTGTCGTTGCACGGATGGTCATCGCCGCCACGCTGAGCATGATCATCATCGTCACCTTCCGCATTCCGGGCGGTGCGATTGGCGCGCTCTGCGCATTTATCCTTTCGCGCGAAAACCTTCTTTCCACTGCGAAGTCCGCCCTTTACATCGTGATCGCCTTCGCCATTGGCGCCCTCTTTATCCCCATCGGCGCGCGGATGTTCGCCTCCATTCCCATCACCCACTTCCTTTGGGAAGCGGTGAGCCTGTTTCTTGCCTTCTTTCTGCTCAGGACGCTTACTAACTTCGCTCTTGCTACCTATCTCAGCCTGGTTACCGCCAATATCCTGTCTACCTGGTATCTGCCCGGTCCCGCGGAGCATAATGTCGAGTTCACCCTCTGGCAGGTGCTCGGCACGTTCATCGGCGCCATGGTTACAATTGCTGTGGAAGTTGTCTTCCATGCCTTCAGCAAGCGCAATGAGCTGGCCGATGGAATTGACGACAGGCTGAGAACTATCGAGAATCTGCTGAGCAGTTATGCCGCCGGTCAGCCTGTCGCGCCCGGCACCGAACGCGCGCTCGGGCAATATGCCATCATAGGCGTGGGCGCATTGCGGCGTTACATCAATCGCGCCAACTACGATCAGTTACGCCAGTCGCAGATGACTGCGCTGGCTTCTCTTACTGGCCGATGCGTTGATTTCGCCGCTGCGCTCTCCAGCACAACTCCGAGCCTTCCTCCCTCGCAATACCCTCGGGCAGCGCGCCTCGCCTCACGTATCGCCGAACTCAGAGAATCATTCAGGACGGAGAACAAACCGAGCGAGTGGGAGCCGGAAGGCGAAGATGATTCCAGCATCCCGCTCTTGTCCGAGCTGGGGGTCATGGTCTCGTTCATGCCTTCTATCTTTCAAAGCGAGGCCTCGATCGATCCTCGCCTTAAAGTCCTCGACGTGGCGCCCCCTTCAAAACGCCTCTTTGTTGAGGACGCGTTCTCCAATCCCGAGCACCTGCGTTTCGTAGTCGCTGGAACCCTCGCCGCCATGATGTGCTACATCCTCTACGTTTCGCTCGATTGGCCTGGCATCTCGACCGCCGTGACCACGTGCGTTCTTACCGCTCTTACCAACATCGGCGCATCGCGCCAGAAGCAGATCCTCCGCATTGCCGGAGCCGTGGTGGGCGGCTTCGTCTTTGGGCTTGGGTCTCAGATATTCATCCTGCCTTACATCGATTCCATTGCCGGATTCGCTGTTCTTTTCGCCGTCGTCTCGGCATGCGCTGCGTGGGTCAGCACTTCCAGCCCTCGGCTTTCCTACGCCGGGTTGCAGATCGTGGTCGCCTACTATTTCATCAATCTAAGCGAGTTCAGCATCCAGCTTTCGCTGAGTGTGGCCCGCGATCGTGCCATCGGCGTACTGCTGGGCATATCCATGATGTGGCTGGTCTTCGAGCGCTTCTACCCGCAGCCCGCATCCGACGAGATGGTCAGCATCTTCATCCGCAATCTCCGCCTGTTGGCGGATCTTATCTCCAGTACCTCCTTTGGAATGGATACCGATGCGGTTCTCCAGGTTCGCCGGAAGCGCGAACAAGTGTACCGATACTTCGGAGATGTGAATGCGCAGGCCGACGCTGTTCCCTTTGAAAGCGGACCCACGCGAGCCGCGCATATGGCCGCACGCGATCGCATACGGCGCTGGCAGACGGCACTGCGTACCTTTTATCTGCTTTACGTGCCCTTATTTCAGTTAAGAGCATTTGGCGATTTCAGCCAGATCTCCCAGTCGTTCTTCCACATGGAGGACCAAATTCGCCACGAGTCTGTCCGCGCGCTCTCGCGTATGGCGGATAGCCTTGAAAGCCAGCTTGGCAATAAGCCGTTTGAGTATCCACCGCATTTAGAGTTGCAGATGTTGCTTGAGGCGCAGGCCGCCGCGTCCACGCTCCCCTCTGAGCGCGAGCAGGGGTTGTTGCGGCTTGCCCAGAAGATCGCAGCGCTCACCGACCGGATTGAAGGAGATGTTGCGTCAACACCTCTTTTTGCGACCGAATAGCAGAGCAAAGGCTGCGCGGGGCTTGGGAGGTGAGATCGTCCACCCGCGACTCGAAAGTTAAGCCCGCATCAGCTTACTCTTGATGCGCGTTGAGCCTGTCGATTGCACGCTTCAACGCTTCGAGCTTTTGGCCGGCTTCGCCGAGCTTACCTTCCGCGGTCAGGCGCTGATAGTCGGCAAGGTCTTTGCCGGCTTCTGCAATGAGTGAGTTGAGATCCTCTCCGGCGCCGGATACATTTGCAGACGCCGTCGCGGGTTGGGCGGCTTGCGTAGCGTTCAACGATGAGGCTGTTCCGCCAAAAAGGGAAGCCAGTGCAGCTTCGAAGGTTGGTCCGTATGCGAGCCGGTCTTGAAGCGCGAGCACGACCAGCCGCAGCTCCGGCATTGGGCTGCGTTCGGCCTGGAGATAAATCGGCTCCGCATAAAGCAGTGCTCGTCCGGTGGGAATCACGAGCAGAGTTCCGCGTCGCACGTGCGATCCTTGCTGATTCCACAGCGTCAATTGCCCTGAAAGCTGCGCATTCTGATCGATGCGCGCCTCGATCTGCAGCGGCCCGTCAACCAGCCGGGTTTTTGGAAAGTCGTAGACCACGGATGTGCCGTAGTGCGCACCGTCACTGCGCCCGGCAATCCAGCCTATAAGATTGTTGCGGTTGGCAGGCGTAAACGGCAGTATCTCGACGAATTCTAGGCCGCTGTTTTCGCCAGGCAGCTTCATCAATACGAAATTCGGCTGCATCGGCTGCGCCGTTTGCTCGCCCGCCTCGCTCATGCCCACTTCGCTCGCCACCGTCCACAGATCCTCACGGTTGTAAAAAACTTCCGGATCGGTCATGTGGTACAGGCCGTAGACTTCCGCCTGCAGCCTGAGCAATAACTCAGGATAGCGGACGTGTTGATGAAGGTCGGCCGGCATTTGCGAACCGTCCTTGAACAGCGTGGGAAAGATGTGACGGTAGGCAGCGAGAATCGGGTCGTCGTTATCGAAGACATAGAAGGTGGTGGTGCCGTCGTAGGCGTCGATGACCACTTTCACGCTATTGCGCATGTAGTTGATGAGGTCCGTGCCGAGCCGGTAATGACTCGAATAGGGATAGCTGTCGGAATCCGTGAAGCCATCCATCACCCACGACAGGCGACCATCGTCGCCAACCACGATGTAGGGATCGGGATCGAAAGTGAGGAACGGCGCCAGGGCTTCTACGCGATCGCGCACGTTGCGCCGCATCAGCAGCCGGCTCCCGGAGTTGATGTCGTCGCTGAACGGCAATTTGCCGATATCGCCGCGATCGAGCGCGAGGAAGATGCGTCGCAGAAAACCTCCGAGAACGATGCCGCCCTTGCCCTCGTAGGACGTGAAGCTGTTGGTCTGTCCTTGCGGGTAATTGAACTCCTGCTGCCGTGTCTTCACGTAGACGTCGGTGTTGGTCATCTCGCCGAAATAAATCTCAGGGCGCACCACCTTCAGTCCCGGCACGGTGCTCTGGACGGGCATGTTGCTCAGCATCAGCGTCGGCAGTCCCTCCGGAGTGAACGCATTCACCGAGTTCATCGTGATGCCGTAGCCGTGCGTGTAGATCAGCTTCTCGTTGATCCAGTTCCGACTGCTCTCCGGCAGCTTGTCCACATTCAGTTCGCGCGTCGCGAGCATCACCTCGCGCAGGGCACCGTTGATCTGATAGCGGTCAATGTCGATATCGGGAAAGTCATAATAGGTGCGGATTTCCTGGATCTGGCGCAGCGTGTCCTGCAACGCATGCACATCCCACAAGCGGATGTTCTGAATCGTGGGCTGGTTGTTGGCCGGATCGATTGCCTCTACGGTCGTCTCCGCGGGAAACTCGCGCCGCGAGACACGGTCCAGTCCGTAGGCTCTTCGCGTCATCTCGATGTTGTGGGAGATATAGGGTTGTTCGCGAACTAGCTCGTTCGGCTTGACGATAAAGCTGCTGACATACCAGCCAACCAGGCCGAGCCCAACGTAGCAGACGGCCGCCGGAAGGATCGCCGCTGCCAGCCAGCGTCCGCGCTGTGCCCACACCGCGTTGACGCCTGCCATGACTGCGCCGATCACCAGCGCAGCGCAGACGGCGAGCGCACCCGGGATCATGATGTGTACATCCGTATAGGTGGCGCCGCCAAAGATCGTGTGGTCGTCGAGCAATCGTTCGAATCGTCCGATATAGGCACGCATGGCCAGCGCCAGCAACAGGAATGCGGCCGTGAAGCAGAGTCCGCGCCAGGGCGAACGTCCGTAGCTGCGCCGATCTCGCGAGAGTGCGCGACTTCCACCCGTGATGAGCAGGAAGAAGACCGCGAGGATGCAGGTAAACACAGCCAGAGTGATCAGCCAGCCCACGATGAGCTGCCATGCGGGCAGGGTGAATAGAAAAAAGTTCAGCGGCTTGCCAAAGATCGGATCAACGACAGCGCCGGTCGCGCGCGGCGCATACCAATAGAGCGCCAGTGTCTGCCACTCCGCCAACATACTGAAGCCCGTCGCCACGGCGATGAGGAGAGAACCGCCCAATGCAACAAAGCGCAGGACAGGTTCAACTGCCAACCTCACCGGTTTTTCGTTGATGAAAATCGTGTGGCCGCTGGGCAGATCGGCGCGATGCGCCCGCTTCAGCGCGGAAAAGGTTCCGTACAAAACGACAAACGTGGCGCCCGCGAACGCCGCGAAGATGCCCAGCTGCAGGCTCAGCGTCTTCCAGTACACCTGCGCGTATCCGAGCGCGCTGAACCACAGTAGATCTACCCAATACGACAACGCGGTGCGGCCGCCTAAAAAGATGCAGGCCACGACAGCAGCAACAGCAATAAACAAGCGTCGGCGCCGCCGCGGTGGAGTCGCCTGCGGCCAGTCAATAAAATCGGGCAATGCTCACCTCGTTTTACCAGCATTCCCGTTGTCGAATGCACAGGAAAACATATTTTACAGCGCCACAAAGAGGGCGGCTACTCGGTCTGTTCCTTCCATGCCCGGCGGTAAACCCAGCATCGGGCTGCCCACGCAGAGGGAAATGTATAGTGTGGCTATGATTTCGCGACGCGGATTTGCCGCCCTGGCGATAGGCTTCCTGTGGCTCACGCACGCGCTCCCGGCCCAGACTCCGACAGAATCTGTGCGCGCCTACACCACGGCGCATCAGCCGGAACTGGTGGAGCGGTTCAGCGAATTCCTGGCGATCCCGAACGTCGCCGCCGATCCTGTAAATCTCAAGCGCAACGCGGATCTGCTCCTGGACATGCTCAGGGAAAGAGGTGTCGAATCCAGGCTGCTTTCGATCCCGGGCGCGCCTTCTGTTGTCTTTGGGCAGATCAATGTCCCCGGTGCGCAACACACCATCGTCTTTTATGCGCATTACGATGGACAGCCGGTCACTCCGTCGGAATGGGACGGAGGCGTTCCATTCACGCCTGTGATACGCGACGTAGAGGGCGCACAGCGTATCTATGCCAGATCGGCCGGCGACGATAAGGCGGCTATCTTTGCGCAACTCACGGCGCTCGATGCGCTGAAAGCGGCGGACCTTCCTCTCCTGGCGAACATTCGCTTTGTATGGGAGGGCGAGGAAGAAGCGGGGTCTCCGCATCTCGAACAGATATTGGATGCCAATCGCGACCTCGTTCATGGCGATGTACTGCTGGTGTGCGATGGCCCGGTGGATCAGAGCGGCAAACAAACGGTGGTCTTCGGAGCGCGGGGAGATGCTCATCTCGCGATCACTGTCTATGGTCCGCATCACGGGCTGCACAGCGGTCACTATGGAAACTGGGCTCCGAACCCCGCGATGATGTTGGCGCAATTGCTGGCCGGAATGAAAAACGAAGACGGCCACGTTCTCATACCCCACTTTTATGATGGAATCGCGCCGCTTTCGCAGACCGAGAAGGATGCCCTGGCCCGGGCTCCGGTCAACGACCGGATGCTGATGAATGCCTTTTGGCTGGGACACGTCGACGGCGGGGGCGCGCGCCTGCTGGAGCTGATCAACCAGCCTTCGCTGAACATCAATGGCCTCTCGTCCGGTCAAACCGGGGCCCGGTCCGCAAATGTAATCCCGCCAACAGCAACCGCCGATCTTGACCTTCGGCTCGTGGTGGGAATCGACTGGCGCGAGCAGCAGCAGAGGGTGATCGACTACATCCAGTCGCGTGGATATTTCATCGTGGATAGCGAGCCTACCCGTGAAACTCTGCTCGACCACCCCAAAGTTGCGATGGTGGTGCGTGATACGGCAAGCTACAACGCCGTGCGCACGCCCATGGATTTGCCCATCGCGCAGGAGGTCATCCGCGCAGTCGAGAGCGCACGGGGAGATGTCGTGTTGCTGCCCACCATGGGTGGGAGCGTTCCGCTGGGAGCGATGGAGCGCGCAGCGCAAACACGCACCATCACCGTCCCCATCGCAAATTACGACGATAACCAGCATGCGGCCAATGAAAATCTTCGACTGCAGAACCTGTGGGACGGCGTGGAAACCATGGCAGCACTGCTCGAGATGAAGTAGGGAAGGCGCGGGCTTTGAGCCGAATACAGCCGATCGCTCGTTTGCGTATTTTGTTCAAAGGCCGCTACATTGTAAACATGGCGCGGAAGACCACATTGCTGTTGTTGCTGCTGATGTTGGCGAGCGTCCAGTTGTTTGCTACGGCATGCGCGACGCGATGCACAGTAATGTCTATGCCTGGCGCCGACAGTTCCATGCCCGGCATGGAGCATTGTGGCGGAATGATGACTGCCGACTCCGGCGGTGATTCAGGCCTGCGCTGCATTCGCGCGCCGCAAGGCTGTACTCACGACATTTGTAAAGAAAATCTCTCGATCACAAAAGATCACACGCCGGCGGATCAATCAGATGCGGTGATGCACACCTGTGCAGGCGCCGCCATGAGCGCCGCCGCTGTCGTGGTGCCGGTATTGTTCGATCGGAGCTTACGACCTCCGACTGGGCAAAAAACCTCCGCGAATCTCGTCCCCCTCATCTCAAATCTACGCGTTTAGACAACAGCTCTCGCCTGCTGTCCTGAGCGGGTAAGCCGTGTGTGCTCCGTGTTTTCCCGGATCCCCGGCCTTCCTGAATTTCTTCTCCCTACATCGCTTCGAGAGGAATCTATGAGCAACCGTCGTACTTTTCTTCAACGTGCGTTTGGCGTGAGCGCCGGCCTCCTGGCCTCGCGTGGTCTGTCCGCACAGGGCACGCAGGCCCGCATACCGGCGATATCCGAGAACTACTCCAAGTTATCCGCGAGCAAGCACTCTCCGTCTGCTCCAGCCCACAATCGCCCAGTCATCACCACCGATGTTGGCAACCTGCCGTTCACGATGGATGGGCCGACAAAGGTCTTTCACCTGATTGCCGAACCGGTGAAGCAGAATGTCCTTCCCGGCAAAACGCTTGACCTTTGGGGTTTCAACGGGAGTGCGCCGGGGCCGACGATTCAGGTCAACGAAGGCGATCATGTTCGCGTTGTCTTTGACAACCATCTCCCTGAGCCCACGTCGGTTCACTGGCATGGATTCGAGGATCTTATCCGCTACGACGGCCAGCCTGGAATCAGTCAGCCTCCGGTGAAGCCAGGTGGTCGCTTCATCTATGAGTTCGACATCCATCAGCAAGGAACCTACTTCTATCACTCTCACATGGCGATGCAGGAGATGGCCGGGATGCTGGGCGGTTTCATCATGCATCCGAAGGTGCCTTACCAGCCGCACTGCGACAAAGACTTTCTCATTCACCTGCAGGAGTATGCGGTCCTGCCTAACAACTCCATTCCGAACACGATGAACATGGAATACAACTGGCTCCTGCTCAATGGAAAGGCGGGTCCGGCAAACACGCCGCTGATCGTAAGACTCGGCGACCGGGTGCGCATTCGCTTCGTGAACCTCGGCATGGATCATCATCCCATGCACATGCACGGCCACACTTTCTACGTGACGAGCACGGAAGGAGGGCGCATTCCAGAAGCGGCATGGTGGCCCGGCAACACGGTTTTGGTTGGTGTTGCTCAGGCCCGCGGGGTCGAGTTTGTTGCGAACAACCCCGGTGACTGGATGGTTCACTGCCACCTGCCTCACCACATGATGAACCAGATGTCTTCGAATGTAGGCAAGATGACACGGTTGAACGGCGGCATGCCCGCGGGTGTTGATATGGAGTCTGGAATGGGCATGCTGACCGGCACGCCTGGCGCTCCGCTTGGCGACGATTACGGCCCCAGCCTGGGGCGAGGGATGGGCTTCGGCGCGACGGCGGATATGGCGACGGCCAATGGTCCACTCTCGCAGGGCAAAGCGAAAGCGGCAATGGGTGCCACCATGCCAGGCGTGAATCACATGCAGATGGCCGGCATGGAAGACATGCAAGGCGACATCGCGCCGGATGCGAATGCCGTACCAAATTTTCCCCAGGACGCCTACATGGAAGGCCCCATGATGGCGATGGACGAGATGGTTGAGAAGCCTGAAAACTATGGTCTTCGTCCTGGTTGGAGCGGCTACATGATGGGCATGATGACTTTCGTCCGCGTGCTGCCGCCCGCTCTATACGATCAGGTTATCGCTCGGATGCAACAGGCCGCGCGGCCCAACGATCCTTACGCCTCCATCCTGTCCAGATCCTAAGCAATGCAACCGGGGAGATAGCAGTTATGAGGAATTTAGTCGTAATTACGGTTGCGGGTTCGCTTCTGATGGCAACTGCAACCGCGCAGATTTCGAACACCGCGACGCCTCCAATCGATGCGCCGGCGCCGCAACAACAGCCGTCCATGCCGGGAATGAACATGGGTATGCATGACACGGGTAATCGCCGTGGCCGCCAGGCGCAACAAGCAGACGCATCATTGCCGGCGCCGGAACTACTCGAAGATGTAGCAGCGCGGCCTGCCAGAAAACTCTCCGAGTTTGTGAAGCTCGCCGACGACAATAACCCGACTCTCAAACAGGCGGCCGCTATCGAGCGGCGGACCGCAGCACAAGCCAGGCAGGCCGCGCTCTATCCGAATCCCGCCATTGGCTATCAAGGCGAACAGATAAGGGGCGGATCCTATGGCGGCGGCGAACAGGGTGTGTACATCGCTCAGTCGATTGTTCTCGGTGGCAAGCTTGGGCTGCGCCGCGACATCTATGAGCAGCAGAAGAAATCCGATGAAGCAGTCGCAGCTGCGCAAGTCGATCGCGTTCACAACGATGTTACTCAGGCCTTTTATAAGGCACTCGCCGCGCAGGAGACGGTCATCGCGCGTCGCCGCCTGCTGAAGCTTTCGCAGGATGCGGTCCAGACAGCCCATCAACTAGCCAATGTGGGACAGGCTGATGCTCCTGACCTTCTCCAGTCGGAGGTCGAGGACGAGCAGGCAAAGATTGACTATGAGGCTGCGCAGCGGGACTTCCTCACAAGCTTCCATGTGCTTGCCGCTCTCGCAGGAACGCCAGACCTGCCGGTTAGTCCGCTCGACGGAGTGTTCGACGCTCTGCCTGAGATCGACACAGATCAGATCGTCGCCACGATCTTGCAGTCGAGCCCCGCTATAGCGCAGGCGAAGCAAGAGGTTTTCGTCGCCGAGGCCAAGCTCAAAGATGCGAAGAGGGAATCCGTTCCGGACCTTCAGTTGGAGGCCGGCGAGCAGTACAACTTTGAAACTGTCTCCCCGCTGCCGCAAAAGGCAGTTGGCCCACAGAGCTTCGCTTCGGCAGGTATAAACATTCCTCTATGGAACCGCAATCAAGGCAATAAAGAGGCTGCCGAGATCGAGATTGAGCTGGCGCATCAGGAGCAGCAACGAGTGCAACTGTCACTTCGACAAAAGGCGGAGCCCCTGCTGCAGGCCTATCTGTCCTCGAAGTTCGAAGCGGAGCGGTATCGCACTGAGATGATTCCCAGGGCGGCACGCGCGTATGAGCTTTATCTGAGGAGGTACCAGGAGATGGCGATGGCTTATCCGCAAGTGTTGGTTTCGCAGCGCACATTGTTTCAACTTCAAGTGAGCTATATCGCGGCGTTGAGCAGAGTCTGGCAGAACGCAATCGCACTGCAGAATTACACCTTGCAGGGCGGTTTGGACACGCCCGAGACAACAAGCTCGCCGGCCACGACGATCAACCTTCCCAACTCAGGAGCGGGAAGCGGCGCGGAGTGATCGCTAAGAGAAGCAGGTCTGTTCTCAGGGTGGCTTCTAGAGCGTCCGCTTAAAAAGTGGCGTCGCGATAAGAAGCGTCACGACTCCAAATCCGAACAGGAAGAGCAGATCCATCCAGATTGCAGCGAAGCCGCCATCTTTGAGGAGGACTGCTTTGAAGCCGTGTACGACATAGGTGAAGGGATCGGCCACAGCGATGACGCGCAGCCATTTTGGAAATCCGACGATAGGTGAAATGGCTCCGCTGGGAAAAAACAGCAGCGTATTCAGGACGCCAAACATCGCACGCGGTACCAGAGGGTCTTCGACACGCACCATCATCAGAAACATCATGCCGTTGAATGCGACGGAGCTGGAGATGATCAGTAGGAGCAGTTGTAAGGCCGCCAGCGGATGAAAGATAGCTCCAAGACCCGCGAACAGCGAGCCGATGATGGTAAGACAGATGCCCGACAGCACCGCCTTGATCGTACCTGCCAGGTTCAGCCCTAAAACCAGCTCCAGCCTGGTAATCGGAGTTACAAGATAGCCCTCGTGCACGCCCCGCGCTTTGTCGTCGATATACAGCATCCCGCCGCCGATCATCACCGCGACATACATGGCAAGCGCGATCGAGCCAGACAGCAGATACTTCATGTATTCAACATAAGGATAGAGCTCGACTGTCTCGAGGACGACCTGCTGCGCCACCTTGGGCTGGATGAGGGGAGCATTCAATGCGTCCACTACGGACTGCATCTCAGCCTCCAGACTGCTGCTCATCGTCTGGTCGGTGTTGTCGACAACCAGGCCGATGGCGGGAGCATCACCCGCGAGCACGCGCCGCGAATACTGCGCTGGAATTATGACTGCTCCATCCAGCTTGCCGGTCCGCACATCCTGGCGAGCCTGTGCCTCGTTGTCGTATGCAACGGTCGTGAAGGTGCGAATGTTGGCGGCAATCGAATTAAAGTCCTCATGGATCTTCAGCGCCTGGGAGCCGTGATCGTAATCCACCACTCCCATCCGCGCGCCGCGGATCTTGCCGCCGAAGGCGTTGCCCAGGATCACCAGCTGCACCAGCGGCAGGGTCATCGAAACCATCATCAGCGCCGGCGAGCGAAAGAACTTCCGCATCTCCCGCTCCACAATCGCCATCATTCGCGTCATGGCTGCACCCCTGGCCGCTGTGGCATAACAAACCCGTGGGCCTTTACCTGTTCGTCGCGAAGCTGGCGCCCAGTGTAGTGAACGAAGACATCGTCAAGCGTCGTAGTCTGAACGCTCAATGACTTGAGGTAGTCGCCACTATTGGTCGCCAACTCCACTAACTGCGTGGTCGTAAGCGGACCATTGGAAGTGAGCAGCCGGTACATCCCGCCCCCGTGCGATTCGACTGACGTCACATCAGCCAGCTGGCTCAGTCGCGCCGGCCAATCCGCGGAATCCTTCGCGAACTGGGCCTCCACGACATTGGTTCCGGGAACACTGCTCTTGAGCGCCATGGGCGTGTCGAGCGCAACCAGTTTCCCGTGGTCGACAATGGCGATGCGGTCGCAGAGCCGATCCGCCTCATCCATGTAATGTGTAGTGATCAGCATCGTGAGATGGTGAGTGCTCTTCAGGTGATTGAGCATCTCCCACACTGCGCTGCGCGAGACGGGATCGAGCCCGGTAGTAGGCTCGTCGAGGAAGAAAATGCGCGGATTGTGTACCAAACCGCGGGCAATCTCAAGGCGCCGTCGCATACCGCCGGAGAGGGTCTTGGTTTGTGCATCGCGCCATTTCAGCAGATCCACGGCCTCCAGCAACTCTTCGATATTGCGCTGGCGTTGCGCCTTCGGAACCTGGTAGAGCTTGGCATAAATGGAAAGATTTTCTTCCACCGTCAGATCCAGGTCGCTGGTGAGCGCCTGGGGAATGACGCCGATCGTTCGCCTGACTGCATCGGGCTCGCGCGAGACGTTATGACCGGCGATGACAGCCCTGCCGCTCGTGAGCGGCGTCAGGGTTGTCATCATGCGGATGAGCGTGCTTTTGCCGGCGCCATTCGGTCCCAGCAGTCCAAAGATTTCGCCATCTTCTACTGCGAAGGTGATACCGCTGACAGCTTCGAAATCGCCATAGCGCTTCACGATATTGTCGACAATGATCGCCGCGCCCGCATTCTCAGCGCTCATTGCTTCACCAGCTTGTCCTTGGGGACATAGACCTCGGCGAGCATTCCAGGCACGTATCGCATCCCGGGATTGTCGATCAGAAGCTTCAGGCGGATGGTTTCAATATCGCGCTTGCGTCGGCTCACGTCGCGCTGCGTGGCAAAGTCCGCCTCCGCCGACTTGGCGATCACCTTGCCCTGCGTGGTTGCGCCGCTTGGCATTACCACGCGCAGCATGTCGCCGAGCTGCACGGAATCAGCCTCCGTTTCCGGCAGCGGCGCGTAGACCCAGGTCTGCGTCAAGTCGGTTATGGTGACGATCGGCGTCCCGGCCGCCACGACTTCGCCCTGGCGCGCAGCTCTCACATTGACCTTTCCGGAAATTGGCGAGACGACTTGCGCGTAACCGAGTTGAACTTGCGCTTGATCCAGGAGCGCCTGCGCATTTCGCATTTCACTGCGCGTTGCGTCTACAGCTTTGGCCTGGGCCTGCGCCTGAATGGTGTTTGCCTGCGCAACCTTGAGCGAGGCTTGCGCGGCCGCGACGTTTTCTCTGGCCGCAACCACCGCCGCTTTCGCTGCGCTTAGCGACGTAACGTTCTCATCCCGCGACTGCTGGCTGACGATGCCTTGTTTCGCCAGCGCGACCGCACGCGAAGTATCGGCCTCCTGATGCTCATACTGCGCCTGGGCCTGCGTAAGGGCTGCCTGCGTGCTGCGCAACTGCGCCTCCGCATTTACCACCTGGCTGGATGTGGTGTGTCCAATCTGACGCTCGGTCGCGCTCGCCTGCTGCAGCGTGTAGCGTTGGCTGGCTGCCGTAGCCGCAGCCGCGTTGCGCGCTGCCGCGAGGTCATCGCTCTGTATCGTCGCGATCAGTTCTCCGGCCCGCACATCGTCGCCTTCGTCGACAGTGAGCTGCTGTATCCGGCCGGGGATGCGCGAACTCACCACCACTTCATTCGCGTCCACCGTGCCGATCAATTGCAGGTCGCTCGAGCGATTGGTCGACAAAAGGTACCAGCAGAGTGCGACGATGAACAAGACACCGATCAATATGAAAATCCGATTCCGGGCGTTCATACGTCTTTCCTCCGAGTGTGGAAATTCTCCATCCGGTCCCGAATGTTCTTAGCGCGCGGCATCGGCATGTCCGCCAGAACGCGCTTCGCCAGCCTCGCGCCGTGCGCACGGTCCTTGAATAACGCGTTGCCGAGGAATTCGACTGCCGCCTTGCGCCGCAGCTTCAATGCGCTTGGATCGAATGGCTTAAATGGAAGCGCCATCTCCAGCAATGGCGCGCTGAGGAAATAAAAGACATTTGCCCCGAAGATCGCGTACATCACTTGGAGCCAATCCATCTCACAAAGCTCGCCGGTCCTGATCCCTTCATCCACAGCGTGGCCCAGCTTGTCCAGCACAGGCCCAAATACCGTGCGGAAGAAAACGGGCAGAGAGCCACGCTCACCCCGATGGAAGCGCACCATCTCCTGCTGTAACAGACTTTGGAACTCGCGCTGGGTGAGGATACGGTCGAAGTGGTTCAAGGCCGACCGCAATAAACGCTCCCCGGCGCTGAAACCGGGATCGAGCGCCGCAAGCGCATTCTCGGTGACCTTTCCTGAAACTTCTTCGACGGCTGCCGCATAGAGCTTCTGCTTACTCGTGAAGTAGTAGTAAAGCAATGCCTTGTTCACCTTCGCCGATTCCGCTATGGCGTCGGTGCGCGCACCGGATAGCCCATGCGTGCTGAATTCGCGGACCGCTGCGCGGAGAATTCTGTTCTTTGTCTGATCGGCTCGATCTTGACGATTTCGACTTGAGGCTTTCAACGACATTGATTAACCAGTTAGTTAAAATATATCAAAAATATCGCTCGATTTTTGTCTGCGTCCGTCCCCGCCGGCGTCAAGGAAAGCGCGCGCCGGTTGCTCCTGCAACTCCCGGCTTTTGTGCTCTTGCTGTAATATTCCAGGAAGTATACGTAAACGTATTCAATAAAGAGCGGAAATTGCTCGTTCAGCGAGCAGGCTGGCAATTTGCCCGTCCCGCAACCCGCGCCGCGGGAACTTCTTGACGACGTAAACGTTTCTTTCAAAAAGAGAGCTGGGGGAGCGCGAATGCGGGCGCAAGGCAGGAGCTGGTTTGGGGTCGATCAATGTCTGGCAATGGCTTCGATGGTGTTCCTATGCTGCACTGGATGGGCGGCGGACCAGCCCACGGAAAAGACGGCAAATGCCGAAGCGGGCCCGATGCCGTTAGTCATCGAACAATTCACCGCGGACCGCTCCGCGCTGAACCGGACCTACACGGTGCGCATATCCCCGGTGCGGATGGCGCGATTCGAGAAGTTTTACGATGATGAGCTCACCACTCTGCAGAGGATCGACTTCGATGCTCTGTCAGAAGAAGGTAAGGTCGACTATCTCGTCCTTAAGAGCCTTGTGATTTCGGAACAGCACCAGTTAGCGATCGAGAAGAACCGGGCGGAGGAGATGCAGCCTCTCATCCCATTTGCGCCGACGATCGAGGGCCTGGTTGAGGCGCGGCAGAAGATGGAGCGGCCAGATTCTGAAAAAGCAGCCGGAGCGCTCACGGAAATGGTCGAGCAGATTGCTGCTGCACGGAAGGAGCTCGATCGCGGGCCGCATATCGCAACCGGCAGCAAGCCCAAGATCAATCCAGTCGTTGCGAATAGGGCAGCACAGACAGTGGAGCAGCTGCGGCGAAATTTGCGCGACTGGTTCAACTTCTATAACAGCTACGATCCGACGTTCACCTGGTGGATGGGAATTCCCTATAAGGACGCCGATAAGGCGCTGACGAATTACGAAGGGTTTTTGAAGGAGAAGCTCGTCGGAATCGCGAGCGACGACAAGACGACGATCATTGGCGATCCCGTGGGGCGCGACGCGCTGATCGCCGAGCTGCACGACAACATGATCCCGTACACGCCGGAGGAGCTGATCGCGATTGCACAGACCGAGATGGACTGGTGCATGAAGGAGATGCTCAAGGCGTCGCGGGAGATGGGCTATGGTGATGACTGGCATAAGGCTCTGGAGCACGTGAAGGAGATGCACGTACCTCCGGGAGAGCAGCCGGAGCTGATCCGCAAGCTGGTCGTGCAGGGCTCGGACTTCGTGAAGCAGAACGACATGGTGACCGTGCCCCCGCTCGCGGACGAAACCTGGCGCATGATCATGATGACGCCGGAACGGCAGCTGGTGAACCCATTCTTTACCGGCGGCAGCGAGATCAGCGTCTCCTATCCGACGGACACCATGACCTACGAGCAGCGCGAGATGAGCATGCGCGGCAATAATATTCCCTTCGCCCATGCCACAGCGTTTCACGAGATGATTCCGGGACACTTTCTGCAGTTTTATATGTCCTCCCGCTATCACACTTACCGGCGGATCTTCGACTCGCCATTCTGGGGCGAAGGCGACGCATTTCAATGGGAGATGGAGTTCTACGATCGCGGCTTCGACAAGACACCCGAGGAGCGGGTGGGCGCATTGTTCTGGAGGATGCACCGGTCGGCGCGGGTCATCTTCACCATGCGCTTTCATCTCGGCGAATGGACCCCGAAGCAGTGCGTCGATTACCTGATCAGCGCCGTGGGTCACGAGCCTGACAATGCGACCGCGGAAGTGCGGCGATCGTTCGACGGATCCGTGGGGCCGCTCTATCAATCCGCTTACCTCATGGGCGCATTGCAAATTCGGGCGCTGCGCAAGGAACTGGTGGACAGCGGCAAGATGACCGAGCGTCAATTCCACGATTCATTTCTGCACGAGGGGCCGATGCCGATCGAACTGATGCGCGCGGACCTTACGCACCAGAAGCTGACGCGGGATTTCGAGACGAGCTGGAAATTCTACGGACCGCATCCGACGCATCCTTGATGCCGGTTTTCGAACAAGGCGGCCAGGGAAAATCAATTTTTGCCACGAGGAGGCTGGGCTGATGGACCGGCGTAGATTTTTGCAAGGCATGGCCGCGGCCACCACGGGAATGAACGGGCTTGCCGCAATGGCGAGTGCACGAGCGGCAGATACTGCGAGTCTGATTGCGGGTGTGGGCAGAAAAGACGCCGGCTGGCTCGGCGCGACGGATGCGGAGATCGATGGGCACACGCTCCTCTGCAGCTTCCAGATCGAGTCTGTCGACTGGAAGGTCTACGAGGACCTGCGCACCCGCGACGGCGCGATCACCTTTGTTTCATCGAGCGGCAGCGCGCGCGTGCTCGCGAAGAGCGCTGAAGCCAACTTCGCGGACGCCGGCGCTCCCTACCTGGGCTTGAGCCTGAGCGACATCGGAATGTCGGGCCCTGACCTGCTGGCCGACCGGCTTCTCCGCGACGGCGATCCCGATCCGCAGCAGGTGAAGGCGGCGGCTCCGCCGATGGGGTCCGCACCTCCGGAAAGCCCCTATGAGCGTCCCGCGTGGAACACCATCCTGGGAACGAAGGAATGCCTGGACACCATGCCAGTCTATCCCGGCGGGAATACACGCACCTATCATCCGGTGCAGCATTTTCCTGAGATCGACCGGGCCGCGGCTGCGAAGCGCTACGAGGGGCTGGTCGGCGGTGATATGCCCGCGGTCCGCAAGGTCTTTCCGGCGACCGGCGGCCATTACGAAGCCATTGTCTTCGGAGACGTGTCTGCGCACGACAAGTTCATCGTGCAGACCTGGCATCGGACAGCGCACATTCAGGACGGCAAGATACTGAAGGTGCAATATGGTTACAGCTATCCCGCCTACCCGCCTGCGCGCCAGGATCCATCGCCGGAGGAGTTCTATCGCGGGCTGCTGGAGTTCACGCTCTATTGGGAGCGGCAGCTACAGGACATCGCGCCGCTCGCATTGCCCGACAGGTCCTGGGTCGATATGTCGCGCTATGCCTTCGCCAAGGAGTTGATGGTGCGGCCCGGCGGCGTCTATCCGAAGTATGGCGCGGTCGATCGCGACTACTACGGTCCTGAGTACGACGGCTTTCAGGACATCTTCACCATGGCGCTGTATACCAATCTTGAATGGGGCCGCTTCGAGATGGCGGGGCAGATCCTGGATAACTACTACTCGGACTTTGTCGACGCGAAGGGCATGATCAACATGCGCGGGCCGGAGACGGCGCAGTTCGGTCTTACTCTTTCGCTCATCGCCCGATATTTCCAATACACGCAGGACAAGACGCTGCTGCGGAAGCACAAGAGCAAGATCGAGGCAACCGCCGCAATTCTGACTGCGATGCACGACGAAAGCCTGCGGCTGCCGAAGGATGATGTGGGCTACGGGCTCATCCACGGCTGGAGCGAGTCTGACTCCTGCCTGGCGCCCAGGCCGGAGACATGGTGGCTGCCCTACTTCGCGAACAGCGCCTTCGCCGCCCGTGGACTGAAGGATATCGCCGATGTCTGGCAAGGCTCCGCGTGGAATAACTCCGGACTGCCTGACGAATGGTCGAGGCATAGCCGTGCGCTGAAGGAACGCGTAGCCGCAAGTGTTCGTCAGAATATACGGCATGATATGAACCCGCCGTACATCGGCCCTTTGCCGGGAACAACGCTTACGTTTCGCGAATCCCTGAAGGCTGAGCATCCCAGCCCGCAGCAATGGCCGCACCGTTCGTATGCCGAGCTGCTGCAGGCTGATGTGCTGCCACCGGAGCTCGCCAATACCGTCATCGACTGCATGCGGGCGTATGGCGCAACGACTCTGGGCGTCGTGGCAAATGTCGAGCCCGCGCATCCCACCGGCCGCGATATCCTCGGCTTCATCTCCTACGGCTACGCGCAGATGCTGCTCCGCCTCGACCGCATCGAGGAGTACCTGCTGTTCCTCTATTCGCATCGCTTCCACGACCACACGCGGGGAAGCTGGACGGCGGGTGAGGTCGCCGGCATCGACGGTGGAACCGCGCTCTTCTGCATCCCGGCGCAGCAGACCATCCCGCTGCTCGTCCGCTGGATGCTGGTGCTCGAAGATTCGGATGAGAGCTGCCTCTATTTCGGCAAGGGGCTGCCGCGGGACTGGGTTGCGTCAGGGCAGGAGATAAGGATCGAACAGGCGCCCACACGGTGGGGCCGGGTAAACTTCAGGATGATTGCGAGCGTGTCGGGGCAGATCACCGCGGCTGTGGAACTTTCGAAAGAGGGCCAACAACCGGCAGAGATCCAGGTGAAGCTGCGTCTGCCTAAGCGGAATTCGCTGAAAACCGTCATGGTGAATGGCAAGCCGGCAAAGATCGGCGGACCTCACCAGGATTCGGTGATCATCACCACGGGAAATCAGACCCGCTTTGAAATAACCGCCGACTACGCGTAAGGACTCGCAGCGGTTGACCGAAGAAATGCGAGCGCGCAGGATTGAAGCAACGCTATCGACGGAGAAGTGATGCAACTGAGACGGTTGCTGGGAATCGTTCTGGCGGCATCCGCAATCCTGTACACGGGGCGGGTCTGCGCACAGCCTGCTCTCCAGGCAAACCCCGATGCCGAACTGAAGACCGGTGCTGACCTCACACGGCAGGGAATGCTTCAAGAGGCGATTCCGCATCTGTTGGCTGCGCGACAATCTGGTGCGAACAAATACGCCGCTGCATTCAATCTGGGCATCTGCTATCTTGGCACCGGCCGCTACAAAGAAGCAATCGGCACCCTTGAGGGACTGCGCTCTGCAGGTGAAGATACCGCTGGAGTCGACAACCTTCTGGCCCAGGCCTACATCGGCGATGGACAAACGCAGCGCGCCTTCGAGACCTTTCAGCAGGCGGCCATCAAGACTCCTAAAGATGAAAAGCTATATGCCTACATGGCAGACGCCTGCACCGACCACCAGGATTACGCTCTCGGCCTGCAGATAGTCGATCAGGGTCTGCGGCAGCTCCCCGCCTCCGCGCGACTCCACTACGAACGCGCCGTTTTTCTCGGGCGGTTGGACAGGTTTGAAGAGGCGAAGCCGGACTTCGAGCGGGCAGCCGCGCTTGCGCCGGGCACATATATCGCCTACCTCGCACTGGTGCAGGAGAGCCTCTACGAGGATAAGTATCCGGAAGCCGTCCGGCTGCTGCGCGAGGGTGTCAAGGCCGGGAACCGCGATTACCGCATGCTTTCGCTGCTGGGTACGGTGCTGATGCACGAGGGTGCATCGCCGGGCCAGCCGCAATTCGCTGAGGCGCGTGACGCTCTGGAGGAATCGGCAAAAGATCGGCCCGATTACTCCGCTACGCAGATCGCGCTGGGCAGACTCTATGCCATGGAAGGCCGCATGAGCGAAGCCGTGGAGCATTTGGAGATCGGCCGACGCCTGGAGCCCAATAATCCCGAAGTATATACAAGCCTTGCACATGCCTACCGCCGGCTTGGAGATCGGGACAAGGCGCAGCAGTGCCTGGTGCAGCTGTCGCGCTTGCTGGACGAGAAAAAACCCTCCGCTCTTCCTTCCATCCATTAGGTTCCCACGCTTGTGGCCGCATTCCCGTGAGGTCACGGAGGCAGCGATCCGGGGCACCAAATCCGTTGCGAAAAAGGCGCATCAGCGACGGGCGGGAGCGGCATGTTGAGCGCCGCAGGAAGCCTCGACAGCGCGCCGATTGCCGGCTCTGTTCGCGCTGGCCGACCCTCTCGAATGCGAAAGAAGTTCTTGACATTGCATACAATAACAAATACAAGTGTGAACACGGTACAGGGTGCGCTGATGGTAACAAGCGCCCACGCACACGGATTCCGAAGGCAATTGATACGTAGTGTCATGCAGGACCGGGCACGATCCGGCCTGTAGCGTCTCCGATATGGATGGAGAGGCCCGCGGTCATTGGGACGATTTTGAATCGATTGGGAGGTTGGATATGTTAGCGGATCGTTGTCGGAGGAGCATTCTTTTAGCCCTGGGCATTGCGGCCGTGCTTGGATTTGCGGCCGCGCAGCGGGCAATCGCGCAAAGTGGATCGCAGGGAAGCATCGTGGTTACCGTGAATGATTCGAGTGGCGCGGTGATCCCGGGCGCGAACCTCACGCTGGTGTCCGTGAGGACAAACGACACGCGCGCCGCTGCGACGTCCGGCAACGGCACTTACACCTTTGTCAATCTCCCCATCGGCACCTATAAGCTCACCATCGCCAGGCCCGGCTATGCGACCAAGGTTTACGATGCAGTCCTGGTGCAGGCGTCGCTCGCCACCAGTCTGACGGTGTCTTTGCCTGTGGGCCGGGCGGAGCAGACGGTAAACGTTACCGCTGCCGCCGCGCCGGTTCTCGAAACCAGCTCGAACGCCATCGGCATGGTTGTCGATATGAAGCAGATCGAGGATCTGCCCCTGCAAGGCCGCGACCTGACCGCATTCTCGTCATTGGTGGCAGGCTTTAACGGCACATTCAACGGTTTGCCTTCCAGCGATCAGGGAAGCAACATCGATGGCGTGATCGGCAACTCCAGCCGCATGAAGTTCACCGGCAACGTCCAGCCGGCGGTCTCACCTCGCCTGGAGGATATCGAGCAGATGACGGTACAGACCGACCAGCTCGACCTCAACTCCGGCTTCGGCCAGTCGAGCACCCAGGTGAACTTTGTTTCCCGCAGAGGCAGCAACCAGTTTCATGGGCGGGTTTATGAAGACTTCCGCAATTCCGGCCTGAACGCCAATAGCTGGGAAAACGACGCGGCCGGTCTGCGCAAGAACAAACTAATCCTGAATGACTTCGGCGGCAGCATCGGCGGCCCCATCCTCCATAACAAGCTGTTTTTCTTCGGCACCTACGCCATGTCGAAGCAGCCGGGGAGCTTTACCGCTACCAATGACGTTTTCACCTCAGCGGCCCAGGCCGGCAATTTCACGTATGTCGGCACAGATGGCGCGTCACACACGTATAACCTGTTGTCGATCGCGAGCCAGAGTAACCCAAGCCTTCCCGGCGCGGTGAACTCCGAGATTGCCGCGCAGTTCAAAGCCATCAACTCCGCCGCAAGTTCCGGATCGATCACGGCGACGTCAAATGCAAACTTTAACCAGCTCAGCTGGATTACCAGTTCGCCGACGACTTACTACTATCCTGCGGCCCGCGTGGATTACGACCTGTCGCAGAAGGCCCGCCTCTATCTGTCGTGGATGATGACCAAGGAAGTGCAGCCGGCCGTCACGGCGGCTACATTTCCAGGCGCAGGCTTCTCCAATCAGATTGCCGGAAATTCATCGAAGAACTATACCTCGTCGTTCGGTTTCGATTACATATTCAGCCCGCAGCTGCTGAACCAGTTCAAGTTCGGATTTCTTTACGACAACACGCTGTTCGCCTATAACGCGGCACCGTTGTATGCCACTGAGCCCTCAGTCAGCTGGAACTATCCGGGCGCCGCCGGCAACATGTCCGGCCAGACCTATCAGACCCCGATTAATACCTATTATCCGATTTTCAATGCTTCAGACGCGATGACGCTGGAGCGTGGGTCGCATACCTTTCAGTATGGCGTCTCGTGGTATCGGGAACAGGATCACTACTGGAACGCCCCCGCGGGATACCCGACATTCAGCCTCGGGCTGGCGGCAGGAGACCCGGCACTCAACGCCTTCACCAACTCGGGCGCGAATCCTTCGTTGCCCAATGCCAGCAGCGCCAACCTGGCGGAGGCGCAGCAGTTGTACGCGGTGTTAGCGGGAAGAATCAACACCGTGACCGGCTCGTCTCCTTACAATATCAAGTCGCAGAGCTACTATGCGCCGGGCCAGATCGGCGAATATCCGCTGGATGAGGTTTCGAACGCCTTCGGTATGTTTGCCGAGGATTCGTGGAAGGCAACGCCCACGCTGACGATTAATTACGGTCTCCGCTGGGATTTGACCGGCGCGCAGCACGATCTCACCGGCTTCTATCATTCGGCTCTGCCCGCGGCGATCTACGGCCCGTCGGGAGTAGGCAACCTCTTCAATCCGGGCTCGCTGCAAGGAGAGGCAAACCCTCTCATCACCACCAACCCCAATCCCTATCAGCCCTGGAAGGTCACTCCGCAGCCTGCGTTCGGTTTTGCCTGGAATCCCAGGATCACAAGTGACGGTTTGTTAAGAACCCTCTTGGGCGAAGACAGCACTGTCATTCGCGGCGGCTTCGCCCTGCGCAGGTTTACCGAGCCTTACCAGTACTTCTGGGATGCAGCGACAGATTACGGCTCCTTCTACTACCAATACTTCTATCTCAATCCGAATAACACCGGTCAAACCGGAACCTTTGCACCCGGCAGTCTTGCGCTGGGCAACTCGCTTCCGACGTATGGCCGTTCGCCAAGCTCCTACCAGGCAACCGCGCCCGAATCGGAATTCACATTCCAGCAGTCGACACCGGTCTATGGAATCGATCCGCACATCAAACAGCCATATTCGGAATCATGGAATTTCGGAATCCAGCGGGCGCTCACCAAGTCCATGGCTCTCGAGATACGCTACAACGGCAATCGTACCGTCCATCAATGGGTCACCGTCGATCCCAACGAAGTGAACGTGTTCGAGAACGGCTTCCTGGCCGAGTTCAAGAGGGCTCAGGCGAATCTTGCCGCCAACCACGGCGCGACCTTTACCAGCGCGGGGGGGCAGGCACTGCCGATTTTCGACGCAGCCTTCGGCGGACCGGGAGCTTCCGACTACACCAATGCGCAATACATCAACTACCTGCAAACCGGACAGGTGGGCAAGATGGCGAGCGTATTGTCGGGCGTAGCCGGCACGGTGCCTTATCTTTGCAATCTGGTCGGCGCTGGATTCTCACCTTGCGCCAACAATGCCGGTTACACCGGAGCGGGCGCGGGCTATCCGATCAACTTCTTCCAGGCCAATCCTTATGCTTCTGGCACCAACAGTCCGAATGGCAACGTACCGAACGGCACCGGAGAACTGCTTGCTGCGGGCTACTCCAATTACAACGCCTTGCAGGTCGACCTGCGCCAGGGTTCATGGCATGGTCTGCAGTACGACGTGAATTACACCTGGAGCCACAGCCTCGGTGTCATGTCCAACAACCAGTGGACGGGCGCCTTCAACGCATTTACGCTGCGCGACCTGGCCAAGAGCTACGGGCCGACCCTGTTCGACCTGCAGAATACAATTCACGCGCATGGGACCTATGATCTGCCGTTCGGGCGCGGGCGGGAGTTCCTGAGCAACTCCGGCATCGTCGACAAAGTCGTTGGCGGCTGGACTGTAGGTACGATCATTACCCAGCAGTCCGGCGCCCCCGTTCAGCTAACCGGCGAATACAACACCTACAACGATTACGCCGACGGAGGCGTGACGCTCAACGGAGTGACCAGCTCTCAATTACAGAAGGCGGTCGGTGTGCATCGCGTGTCGGGGCAGACCTTTGCCGATCTCATCAACCCGAAATACCTCGCCAGCCCGACCGGCGGCGGCTCCAATACGTCTTACATCAATCCCAACACCACGCCGGGAACCATCGGGCAGGTCGTCTACCTGCATGGCCCCCACGCATTCTTTGAGGACATGTCCGTCACCAAGGCCGTCCCCATCCATGAGAACCTCAACTTCCGCCTGCAGGCAGAATTTCTCAACGTCTGGAACCATCCGGTATTCGGGAATTTGCCGGCCTTCGGAAATTCGGTTACGGGAAATACGCCAGGGTTCTTCGATCTCAACAATTATCCATACGGCTCCCAGACTGCCGGCGTTCAGGATTATGGGTTCGGCCTGAGCGGGGTAACAAACGAGCAGACCGGCTTTGGGCGAATCATTGAGCTTCGCGGCAATTTCGATTTTTGATCTTGCGTTGTATCGATTGCAATCTCCTTGCCTGAGCCGGACGGATGCACCTCATGCGTCCGGCTTTTTCTTGAGGACATATCATTGAGCAAGAACGTTGATTAGCTGGTTTCTCCGCTGGGCAATGAGGAGTGTGTGAGCAATCGCTTTCCTTACATGGCGGCCGGATGTCTGCTGTGCGCCATGGTTCCACTGACGGGGCACAATGCCTGTGCTGCACAACAAGAGCAGGCGAAACCGGCTCTCAGGCCTGGGCCCATGCTGGATCAGGGCTTCCTCACGCTCGATACTCCGCAGTTCACGCTGAAGCTGGTGCGCTCGTCGCAGACGGTTGCCGCATTACTGCCCAAGGGCGCAAACGGCTTCGATTTCACTCCGGGCGACATCCTCATCGAGCGATCGACGAACGGCTACTATCATCTGGGCGATATCGACCTGCGGCTGCGAAGTGCTCCGGACGAGGAATGGATCGGGTACTCGACAGCTCTTGCCCGCAAGCCGGTTATCGCGCTGCCGCTGGCTGCCGGCACTCTCGCCGCGGCCGACCTTGCTCCCACACTGCCGCCCGGCATACCTCTGCAGATCATCCGCGCCTGGGTTGTGGATGACGGCAAACTCGCGCTGCGCTTCACGCTGAAGAACATCAGCGCCCACGATGTCGAAATCGGCTCGCTGGGCATCCCTATGATCTTCAACAACGTGATGAACGGCCGCACCCTGGAGCAGGCTCACGAGCATTGCAGCTTCTACGATCCCTACATTGGCGAGGATGCGGGCTATCTGCAGGTGACGCGGCTTACCGGACACGGACCGGCGCTGGTCGTAGTGCCCGATGGTCACACGCCGTTCGAGGCTTACAATCCGATACTGGACGAACGCCGGCATCGCGGCGAGACCGCTCCGAAGCTCGAGATTTTTCACGATCCAACGCCGCGCGGCACTACTTTCGAGGGCTTCTACGAGTGGATGGTGAACAGCGGCGCTTACCAGCAGAACGAATGGAAGAAGGCCCAACCCTGGAACCTGGCCACCACCTTCACCCTGAAGCCCGGCGAGTCGCGCGTCTACGGAGTGAAATTCCTGGTCTCAGACTCGATCCCGGATATCGAGAAGACTTTGGCTGCGAACCATCGGCCGGTGGCTGTCGGAGTGCCGGGGTACATCCTGCCGAAAGATATCGAGGGTCATCTTTTCCTTAAATATCCGGCGGCGGTGAAGTCTATGACAGTGGAGCCGGCAGGCGCGATCGCGATCAGGCGAGAAGCGGCTACTCCAGGCGGCTGGGCGAATTACCGGCTCGAAGGAAAGACCTGGGGCCGAGCGCGCGTTTCGATTACATATCGAGATGGTCTGCTGCAGACCATCAGCTATCGCGTGATCAAGCCCGAGGCCGAGGTTATCGCCGATCTCGGCCGCTTCCTCACTACAAAGCAGTGGTTCGATGACCCCGCGGATCCGTTTCATCGCAGCCCATCGGTGATGAGCTATGACCGCTCAGTCAATCATAAGGTGCTGCAGGACAGCCGCGTGTGGATTGCCGGTCTGAGCGACGAGGCTGGCGCGGATTCGTGGCTTGCCGCGGCGATGAAGGAGTTTGGCGATCCCAATCAGGAAGAGGTTGCCAAGCTCGAGCAATTTGTCGACGGCGTCGTCTGGGGTCGCCTGCAATACAGCGAAGGAGCGGAGAAGTACGGGGTCCGCAAGAGCCTCTTCTACTATCAACCGGATCAACTCCCCCCCGGCTACTACTCGAAGGATTTCAATTGGACCAGTTGGACAAGCTGGAACCGGAAGGCATCCGAGGCGGTCGACCGCTCGTTCAACTATCCTCATGTCGCTTCGGCCTATTGGGCGCTGTATCGGCTCGCGCGCAATCATCCCGGGCTGGTGACCAATCACCCGTGGCAGTGGTATCTCGATCACGCTTACGAGACCACCATGGGCATGATGAAGCTGGCTCCGTATTACACCCAGTTCGGGCAGATGGAAGGCGATGTGTTCGTCTATATTCTCGACGACCTGAAGCGCGAAGGAATGACCGCGGAAGCCACGACAATGGAGGGGTCCATGCGGGCGCGAGCCGAGCACTGGAATTCCGAGGTGTATCCCTTTGGCAGCGAGATGCCGTGGGACTCAACCGGCCAGGAAGAAGTCTACGCGTGGACGAAATACTTCGGCTACGACCAGAAGGCCGATGTGACGCTGCACGCGATTCTGGGCTACGACCCGGCTATTCCGAGCTGGGGCTACAACGGAAGCGCGCGCCGCTACTGGGATTTCATCTATGGCGGAAAGATCCAGCGCCTGGAGCGCCAGCTTCATCACTACGGCTCGGGCATCAATGCCATTCCACTGTTGTCCGCGTACCGCGAGCATCCTGACGATCTCTACCTGCTGCGCGTGGGTTATGGCGGAACTATGGGAGAGCTGACCAACATCGACCAGGATGGCTTTGCCTCCGCTGCGTTCCACGCCTTTCCAGACATGCTTGCCTTCGACCCCTACTCGGGAGATTACGGATCGGGCTTCTGGGGTCACGCGGCAAACACGGCTACCTATTTGGTAAATGACCCCGCGCTGGGCTGGATCGCCTTCGGCGGCAATATCGAGAAGAAGGGCGGCACAATTACTGTCATTCCCCTCGATTCGTTCCGCAGCCGTCTTTATCTCGCGCCTATCGGCTTATGGCTCACGCTGGATGCGGGCAAATTCGAGCGGGCAATATTCGATTCACGAACAGGCTCGGTGCGTCTGACCCTGGACGCAGCAGATGAATTTACTCCGGAAGCACGGCTGCGCATCGAGCAGCCGGCAAAGCTGCCGGGCGTGGGGACCTATCGACCGGCTGCGGCGTCAAAACTGGAGAGGGGCGCGTATGTGGTTCCGCTCAAGTCCGCCGCAACGGAGATTGTATTAAGAACGGGAAAGTGACATTCATTGCATGGAAACAGCAGGAGGGTTAAAGTGGTCGATCTGAATCAGGTTTCGCGCAGACGGTTTCTGGCAACGGCGGCGGGCGCGGCAGGAGCGTTCGCGGTATCGCGGCATGGACTCATCTTCGCTCAGGACGCGGTGCTGGATACTCCGCGCAGCAACGATCCCAAGGGACGCGAGAAGGTCGCGTGGAAGGTCCAGCCCTTCCCCATGACCCAGGTGCGGCTGCGCAACGGCCCGCTGAAGGACATGATGGAGGCCAACCGCAAGTTTCTTGTCGAGGTTCCGAACGACCGCCTGCTGCATATGTTCCGGCTGACGGCCGGACTGCCTTCCACCGCCGAGCCACTGGGTGGCTGGGAGGCCCCCGATTGCGAGCTGCGCGGTCACTTTGCCGGCGGCCACTATCTCTCGGCTTGCGCGCTGATGTATTCGAGCAGCCAGGACGAGGGACTCCGCACCAAGGCCAATGAGCTGGTGGTCGAGCTGGCGAAGTGCCAGAAGCCGAACGGCTATCTGGGCGCATATTCCGAGACTTTCTACGACCGGTTGAAGAATCACCAGAAGGTGTGGGCGCCTTATTACACCTATCACAAAATTATGGCCGGCCATCTGGACATGTACGTCCACTGCGGCAACGAGCAGGCGCTGCAAACGACCCAGCGCATGGCCGACTGGGCGTACGACTGGATCATGCCGCTCTCCGATGACGAGCTGCAGCGTATCTACAGGGTGGAATACGGCGGCATGACCGAGGTGCTCTACAACCTGTACGCGATCAATGGCCAGGAAAAGTACGCGGTGCTGGCGCGCCGCTTCGGAAAGAAGGCATTCTTCGATCCTTTGGCCGAGCGCCAGGATCATCTCGCCGGATTGCACGCGAATACGCATATCCCGCAGGTCATCGGCGCGGCGCGCGGATATGAACTGACCGGGGATGAACGCTACCACACCATCGCCGACTACTTCTGGAATGAAGTTGTCGACGAGCATGCCTACTGCACCGGCGGCACCAGCAACGGTGAAGGCTGGCAGGCGCCAGGCAAGCTGGCGCAGCAGCTTGGTCCGGCCGCACAGGAGTGCTGCTGCAGCTACAACATGATGAAGCTGAGCCGCCACGTCTACGGATGGACGGCGGACCCCAAGGTGATGGACTACTACGAGCGGGTACTCTTCAATGTGCGCATGGGCACGCAGGACCGCAACGGCATGCTGATGTACTACGTTCCGTTGAAGGCGGGTATGTGGAAGACCTTCGGCACGGAATTCGGCGCATTCTGGTGCTGCACGGGCACCGGCGTCGAGGAATACTCGAAGACCAACGACTCGATTTACTTCCACGACGCGAGCAGCATCTACGTCAACCTGTTTGTCGGCTCCGAGGTCGACTGGCCGCAGAAGGGCGTGACGCTGGTCCAGGACACCAACTTCCCGCAGGAAGAGGGTACAACCCTGACCATCCGCGCCAAGAAGCCGACCAAACTTGCGATCAAGATTCGCATTCCTTATTGGGCCACGCAGGGAGTGAGCATCAAGGTCAATGGGAAGGCGCAGCATGTGACGGCTGCTCCGAGCAGTTACGCCGAAATCAAGAAGACATGGAAGGAAGGAGACAAGATCGAGGTCTCCCTGCCGATGAGCCTGCATACGGCGCCGATCCCCGACGACGGAACCCTGCAGGCCGCTATGTATGGGCCACTGGTGCTCGCAGCGCAGATGGGCAAGGAAGGTCTAACCGAGGAAAAGATTTACGGCGACAGCGGTCCCGACGAGCGCCACGCGCAGATCCCGATGCCCGAGGTGACAGTCGCGGATGCTTCCGCCTCCAAACCATGGATAGAGCAGGTCCAGGGCGAAACGCTCAAGTTCCGTACCGTGGGTCAAACGGAGGCGGTGAACCTCGTACCGCTCTATCAGGTGATGGACGAGCGGTATTCGGTGTACCTGAAGGTGAATCAGGAGGCCGTATAGCTTCGGGATGGAACGCCCCAGGCCGGTATTCCGAACCCTGGGGCAACACCGCAATACGGATCAGGCAAAGAGCAATATCAGGTTTACTGAAAGATGCCGTCATTCTGACGACCGACGGGAGGAAGAATCTCAGGGCCGTGCCCACTTCCACATCGCTGAGATTCTTCGCGGCGCTCAGAATGACGGTTGCATTCCACCATCATTGATATTGCTCTAAGCCTTTGCCAGAACGCTGGGGCGGGTTTTCACCGCATCGTGGATCACCTTGCTCGCGGCGCTCAGCTCTTCACCGACAATCTCCAGCCGCGGCGGGCGAACGCGGGCGCTGCCCTCGCCGATTTCCTGCTGCACCAGCTTGATGAGCTGGATGAACTTGGGCACGGTATCCATGCGCAGCAGCGGCAGAAACCAGCGGTAGAGCTCGAAGGTTTCCTTGGTTCGTCCCTGGATCGCATAATCGAAGAGTGCTACGGACTCGACGGGCATGGCATTCACCAGGCCGGCTACCCATCCTGTGGCTCCGGCAGCAATGCCCTCCACAATCGCATCGTCGACGCCGACAAAAATCTTCAGGCGCTCATCCTTGATCGCGCGGATCGCAGCCACACGGCGCACGTCGGTGCTGGACTCCTTCACCGCGTGCAGGTTCTCGTGCTCTGATGCAAGCTCATGGATCTGCTCGGGAGTGAAGTCCGTGCCGTAGGCGACGGGGTTGTTATAGAGCATGCAGGAGAGGGGAGTCGCCCTGAAGATGGCCGCAACATGCGCCTTGGTTTCACGCCAGTCGCCATGGTAGACATAGGGCGGCAGCACCATCAGGCCAGAGCAGCCGGCGTCCGCCGCCGCCTTTGCCAGAGTGATAGCTTCCGCCGTCGAGAGCGCGGAGATGGCAGCGACGACCGGTGCTCGACCCTTGGCCGTCGCCACAATATTTTCCAGGATGGCGATTTTCTCCTCGAAATTGAGTGTCGCCGCTTCGCCCAGCGAGCCGAGCGAGACGATTCCCGTGCAGCCGCTGTCCAGCAGCCATTGCGCGTGTTTGGTCATGAACGCGTGATCTACGCTCAGGTCCTCGTGAAAGCAGGTGGTCATTGCGGGCATTACGCCGTACCAGTTCATGTATATCTCCTTCAGGATTTTTCTGCGATTTCCAGGGATGTTTCGTGAGCCGCCGGCGGCGCAGCAAGGCTCGAGTTGAGGGCAGGCAAGATTGGCGGACGCACCGAGTCCGCATTCCAGCCGAGCAGAAATTCCGCAGCCGCTCCGCAGATTCGTCCCTGGCAGGGGCCCATCCCGCAGCGGGTGAGCAGCTTCGCCGAGCGCCAGGACCGATGCTGGCGCGCCGTGCCGTAGGGTACGTCTTCGCAGCGGCACAGCAAAGTGCTGTTAAGGGGTAAAGACTTCAACTCTGACCGCAGTGCGAAGGTCTTTGCCAGCCTTGCGGCGAAACGAGAAAGCCTGCGCCGTTGAGCGAAGAGCCCGCGTGCCCGGTCCTGTTGCCCGGCGGCGGCTAGACCGGCGATCTGTCCCTCGATCAGTGAAAGCTCCAGGCCGCCGATACCTGTTGTCTCACCCGCGCAGAAGATGCCCGGCACGGTGCCCTGCTGCCACTCATCCACCACCGCTGCGCCGTTCGCCAGGCCGCAGCCCAGCAGCGCGGCCAGCTCGATGTTAGGGACAAGATGAAAGCCGCAGGCCAAATAGTCGCAGGCGATGTGGCGGGGATTGCCGCGAACGGAGAGCACCACCTCGCGGAGTTGAACATCGCCGCTGGCCTCGATCGGCCAACTCGAGGTATGGAACGGCACACCCCAGGTAGCCGTCTTGTAGCGGAGACCCTCTCCAATCTTTCCCGGCGTAGCAGGCAGCGAAAACGCAAACGGCGCAAGCTGCCCCAGAGAAGCCTGTTCGCAGATGCAGACAACGGTCGCTCCGGCAGCTTTGAGCGATGCCGCAACTGCCAGCAGCAGCGGGCCGCTGCCGGCGACGACGACGCGCTTTCCATGAACCGGAAGCCCGCTCTTCACCATGGCCTGGATCGCACCGACGCCCATCACGTTGGGCAGCGTCCAGCCTGGGAAGGGCAGGAATCGTTCGCGCGCGCCCGTGGCGAGGATCAGATTTTCGTATTGAAGGTCGGCGACTTCGCCCCTTCGCTCGACGCGGAGCATGTTCGGGGAAGGCTGGTCGAAGACCGACCATCCTTGCAGGCGAACGATGGAGGCGGCAAGGAGCCGTTTGCGCCATTTGGCGGCCTCACCGTCGTGCGAAGCATCCGGCCCCGCCTGACCGCGCTGGCTGCGCCATATCTGGCCGCCGGGGGTGGGATTGTCATCAACCAGCCCCACACGCACGCCGTGGTCGGCGGCACAGACCGCTGCGGCGATGCCCGCGGGCCCGCTGCCGACAACCAGAGTCTGGAAATGCTGGGTCATGATGTGCGGATATCCATTCCCGGTTCGCAGAGCAGCTGACAGGTGCGGACATGGGCGATGCCATTCACCATGGCCCGGCATTCAAAGCAGATTCCCATGGCACACAGCGGCCCACGCGGCTCGCCGGTGATTGACGTTCGGCAGGGAAGTCCGGCGATGGAGATGGCTACCGCAACAGTACATCCCGCCTCGACCTTGCGGGTCTCGCCGTTAACGGCTACTTCCATCGTGCGTGCCACGGTCTCATCTCGCATGGAACATCTCCATGCGTGATCCATCTCCCGCCAATCTTTCAAAACGCGACGGCAGATAAGGGTCCAAAGAGATCGCCGAAGGCCTGCGCAGCAGATGGTCGGCCAGCAGTCGCCCGGTCGCCAGCGAAGTCGTAATGCCCAGGCCTTCGTGGCCGGTAGCCAGAAAGACAGACGGATCTTCGGTAGGCCCGATCAGCGGCAGCTTGTCCGGCGTCGCCGCGCGGAAACCAGACCACACGCGCAATGCTGACAGGGACGCGAGCCGCGGCATATACAGGGCGGCGCGTTCGATCATGGACGCTACGATATCGCGGTCGACACCGGAATCCTCGGCATCATATTGCCGGGACGACCCGATCAGTATCTGTCCGGTCTGGCGCGGCTGCACGTTAAAGGCGACCGAGTCAGAATCCGAGGAATGTGCGCTTTTCAGGTATCCCAGCTCCACCAGTTGATGCTGGACGAAACCGGGATAGCGGTCGGTGATAATCAGGTGACCCTTGCGCTTCCGGACCGCGATGCCTGGAGCCAATGCGGGAGCGAGAGCGCCGGTTGCATTGATGATGATGGGGGATTGGATCTCCGTCCCATCCTGAAAGATGACGCGGCCCTGGGAGGCCCCCGCGGCGGTGAAGCCGAGCATGAGATCTACTTTGGCCTTTTGCCTTTGCGCTTTTTCCAACAGATAAGCAGCCGCGCAGGGTGGATACATGACCGCGTCGGACGGCACACGAAGGCCTCCGGAAAGCGGGCGGCGCAGGTTGGGCTCGGCTTCGGCCAGAGCCTGCGCGTCGAGCACCTCGGCGGCAATACCCCGGGCGGAGTAGAAGCTTCGCTTGCGGAAAACCTCGGCCATCTCCTCCTCGTCCGCGGCAACCCAGATGGTTCCGCAGCGGTTGTATTCCACCGCGGGGGGTAATTCAGGAGCGAGCGCGTTCCACAGGGACTGGGAGTAGCCGGTGAGGGCGAACTGCGCCTCGGAGTCGTCCATGGTTACGATGTGACCCATCCCAGCGGCTGTAGCTCCGCCGCCGACCGTGTCCTGATCCACCACGGCCACGCGCATGCCGCCCAGTGCGCATTCCAGGGCGCACGCCGCTCCTACAATTCCGGCCCCGAGAACCACTGCGTCGTAGGTGCTCTTCACCTAGGGCCTCTTAATGTCATTACGGCGAGCGCCGCAACCCGAAGGGGTGGGGTCAATTTTCCCGAGGTCGTTGTCACTCGTCATTCGAAGATTCCCTATATTCGTCACTCCTTGCTCCTAGAACTCGAAAAAATTGACTCTCGTCGCCGCCATCCTAATGACGTTAAGAGGCTCTAACAATCCCCATCTGCAACGGGTCCTCCGGGTCGAGCAGGAGCGAGCCCTCAGCCATCACGTAGGCTGCACCGGTGATGCTGGGAATAATGGTCTCTCCCTGTACCTGGAAGCTCCCCTCGAAGATGCTGCCCAGAATCCCCCGCTGCCGCCATATCCCGCCCGGCACAAGCTTGCCGTCGGCGTGAAGGCAGGCCAGCTTGGCGCTGGTGCCCGTGCCGCAGGGCGAGCGGTCATAAGCCTTTCCCGGGCAAAGAACGAAATTGGTGCTGTCTGCGTCCCTACCGTCAGGGCTGAAGAGCTCGATATGGTCGATCTCCGCTCCATCGGCTCCGGTAACGCCGGCAGCGGCAAGCGCCTTCCGGATATCCCAGGTGAACGCGGTCAACTCGTCGGCGTATTCCAGAGACAGAACCTTCCCGTGGTCTTCCACCAGGTAAAACCAGTTCCCGCCCCAGGCCACATCTCCGGTGACTTTCCCATGCCCCGGCACTTCTACGGCAACGCTTTGGGCGAAGCGGTAGGACGGGACATTCTCCACCGTAACCTTGCCCGAGGGGTGAAGCGTGGCGGAAACAACGCCTACCGGTGTTTCGATGCGATGCACACCGGCGGAAATCCGCCCCAGATAGGCCAGCGAAATCACCAACCCGATGGTGCCATGTCCGCACATTCCCAGGTACCCTACATTATTGAAAAAGATGACCCCGGCCGCGCAACTGGGATCGACTGGCTCGCACAGAAGGGCGCCGACGATAACGTCGGAGCCACGCGGCTCATTGACTACCGCCGAGCGAAAGTGGTCATGCTCGTTCTGGAAGCTGTCCAGGCGTTCGGCCAGAGGACCCGTTCCCAGGTCGGGACCGCCGGCTAAGACCAGGCGGGTCGGTTCGCCTGCAGTATGGGAGTCCAGGAAAGAGATTCGGCGCAGGTTTCGAATGGTTTGCATCTCTCAATGTCTACAATGATGAATACAACCTTGAGAATATAGCACTTCCGTCCCGGATGGGAATAGTTATTGGAATCACTCTCATATGCACGTTCGTGGCGTCGTTCCAAACCGCGAAATCCGCATCGACGGCGGGTCGCATCTGTAGCGTTACGGGGTGCCTCAGGTTTATGCGAGCGATTCTAGTCTCTTGCAGGGGAATGGTTTACTCTTTTCGAGAGCGGGCATGCAGCCGATCGCACGATTGGCCATCATTTGGACTTTTGCAGGTGTAACGGATGTCGAAGGTTTCAGGTTCCAGCAACGGGAAGGTGCGCTCAGCCAAGGCTGAACACGGTACAAGCCTTCTGACCGCCTTTCAGGAAATACGCGAGCTGATCGTCCACGGCAAACTCTCGCCGGGCACCTGGATTGTGGAGGGCGATCTGGCCGAGCATCTGGGCATGAGCCGGACCCCGGTCCGGGGCGCGCTTCACTGGCTGCAGCGCGAAGGATATGTTCTGGAGCAGAAAAGCGCCAGCAAATCCCGGATGTTCGTCGCCCCGCTCACCAAGGACGACGCCAAGGAACTCTACTCGATTATTGGACGCATCGAAGGCATGGCCGGGCGCGAAACCGCCGGCCTGCCCAAACCGGAACGCGAGGCCATCGTCGAGAAACTGCGCGCCATTAACCAGAAGCTTAGCGACATCGTCGACGATGGCCGCCCCTCCGCTGCCGGCGGCATCTTCGATCTCGATCGCAACTTTCATCGCACTATTGTGGCCTCAGGAGCGGGTCCGAGACTCACCGTCCTGCACAACGCGATCGAGCCGCAGACCGAGCGCTACTGGCGCTTGTATGCGAGTTCCATCATTAATGATCTGCATCTCTCCATCGATGAGCACGAGAAAATCATTGCCGCGATTGATGATGGCGACGCCAACCGCGTGGAGCGCGGCCTGAAGGCCAACTGGGACAATGGCTGCCAGCGCCTGGCCCGCGTGATCGATATGTTCGGCGAACGCGGAAGCTGGTAGCTCACCCACAGGTGGCAATTGCCCGCGTGCTGGTCCGAACACAAATTTGGATACAATGTGCCTCCACCGGATTATCATGAGGCAGCGTCCTGAGTTCAGGGAACGCCCGGCGCTCGATCCGATCTGTCCTCCGGATAATCACAGCAGATGTTCCCCCGCCTGGGAAAGCGGTGTTTCTTGACGACGAAATTCACCGGGTTCAACCAGCTTCACTTCCTGGCCGCACTGCTCGGCGCCTTATCCACCGGGATGGCGCATGCGCAGCCGGCGCGGAAAGCAGAAGCGGCGGGACCCACGGTACAGCAGGCCATTGAGCTGGTGGAAGCCGGGCATTGCCCGCAAGCCCTGCCCGCATTGAAGCGCGGCCTGCCTCACGCGACTGACAAGCAGCTCCGCTACCATGCCGAGATGGCTCTGGTGCGGTGCGCCATGGCGCTCGATGACGAAGAAGCAGCGGCTGACACCCTGATCGAGCTGCGGCGCGAATCGCCGGATGACCCCGAGGTTCTCTACATCGCCACCCATTATTTCTCCGAGCTGGGCATGAGAGCTTCGCAGGAGTTGGAGGCGAAAGCGCCGTCGTCCTTCCAGGCACACAAGCTGCAGGCGGAGTCGCTCGAATCCCAGGGCAGGAACGAGGAGGCCGCAGCGATCTATAACAAAATCCTCCAGGACAACCCGAAGACGCCGGGTATTCATTACCGGTTGGGGCAGATCGACCTTGCCACGGCAGGCGCATCCGGCTCGACAGCGGACGCGAAGAAGGAGTTCCAGGCGGAGATCGACGTTGACCCTGCAAACGCTGCGGCACACTTCATTCTTGGCGAGCTGGCGCGAAGGAATGATGAATGGGATGAAGCGATCCGGCAATTTTCCAGCGCGGCGAAACTCGATGCCGGATTCTCTGAGGCCTATCTGGCTTTGGGCATGTCGCTGGCCGCATCAGGAAAATATGTCGATGCCCTGCCGCCATTGCAGAGCTACGTAAAGATGCAGCCGGATGATCCCGCCGGACACTATCAGCTGGCCATCGCTTACTCCCGCACCGGCAACAAGGACGGCGCGACCCGCGAGCTGACGCTGCAGGCTAAAGCCGCCAGTGCGCACTCAGCCACGGACAATGCCGAAGGACACTCCATCCATCCGTAAGGGCCGCACCGTGTTCACAGGCAAGATGCCAGAGTTCAGCAATCGCCGCCTGCCATCCCGCAGAGATTTTCTTGGGGCAGCGGGCTTTGCCGGGCTGGGAATCGGCTTTCAGTCGAGGCTTGCGCGCGCGCTGCTTTCCTCCATGACGCCAGCCGGAGCGCAGCCTTTCTTCGAACAAGTGGCCGCCTCGCAAAGCAAAATAACCTGGTCCCACAGCGCGGGACTCTCGCCCGACATGTATCTGCCGGAGACGGTCGGCGCGGGTTGCGCCTTTCTCGACTATGACAATGACGGATGGATGGACATCTACCTTGTGAACAGCGGACCGTGTGACTTCTACAAGCCGTCAAAGCCGCTGCGCAACGCGCTCTATCGCAACAACCGCGACGGTACTTTCACCGACGTCACAGAAAAAGCCGGGGTGCCGGGCAGCGCTTACGGCATGGGCGTGGCCGTGGGAGACTACGATGGCGATGGCTTGCCCGACATCTATCTCACGCAATATCCGAACAGCATTCTCTATCACAACAATGGAGACGGCACCTTCACCGATGTCACCGAGAAGGCGGGCGTCGCCGCTCCCGGCTGGGCCACCAGCGCCGTCTGGTTCGACTACGACAACGACGGACGGCTCGATCTCTTCGTCTGCCGCTTTGCCGATTTTGACAAGGACAAGAATGTCTACTGCGGCGGCCACGGGCCTGGAGAGCGATATTACTGCAAGCCCAACGCCTTTCGTCCCATGCCAAGCTGGCTCTTCCACAACAACGGCGATGGCACCTTTACCGATGTGAGCCGCGAATCCGGTATTGCAGCCTCGCTGGGCAAGGCCTGGGGAGTCGTTGCGGCGGACATCAACAACAACGGCCTGATGGACCTGTTTGTCGGCAACGATACAGCGCCGAACTTCCTTTTCATGAACCAGGGGAAGGGCCGCTTCGAGGATAACGGCGTCCTCGCCGGAGTCGCCTACAACCCTTTCGGCGCGGCCCGCTCCGGCATGGGTGTGGACGCGGCCGACTACAACCAGGACGGTTGGCTCGACCTCTTCGTGGCCAATGTCGACCATGAGATGTACTCGCTCTATCGCAATAACAGGGACGGCACATTCACCGACGCATCTGTTCCCGCGGGCATCGGCCCAACCACCAGCATGATGAGCGGATGGGGCTTGAAATTCTTCGACTGCAACAACGACGGGAACCTCGACCTGCTGCTGTGCAACGGGCATCCGGATCTCACCATCCAGGCTCACCATCCGGACCTCCGTTACCGCGAGCCGCTTCTGCTCTTCCAGGGAAACGGAAGGTCATGGACAAACGTGAGCGCTCAATGCGGCCCCGCCTTCGCAACGAGCATTGCAGGCCGCGGCCTCGCGCTCGGCGACTTCGACAACGACGGAGCTGTGGACGTCCTGGTCACCATTAACGACGGCGCCCCGATGCTGCTGCGCAATAACGCGAGACGGCAGAACCATTGGCTCGGCCTAAAACTGGTGGGAACCAAGTCCAACATCGACGCAATTGGAGCCAGGATTACTTATCAGGCGGGAGATCTGCTGCGCCACAGAACAAAAGTCGGCGGCGGCAGCTATCTCTCATCGCACGATCCTCGCATGGTGCTGGGCCTGGGAAGCCGGACACACATCGACTGGCTCGAAGTGCAATGGCCGCAACCCGGCGGCAAGACCGAACGCTTCACTGGTCTGCCCGTCGACAGATACATCACGTTGACCGAGGGCCGGGCAGACTGGAAGTGAGATTACTCCGATCGCAGATTTCTGTCGGCAAGGAGGAAGTCATCGCAGGCTGGAAGCTTCTGGAATGGAACGCGCGGGCTCATCACCAAATGAACCAATCCAGGTCTCCCGGTTGAGCATCGACGTTGCGCCCTTCATTGCGCTGGAATTGATTCTTTGGAATCGATGAAGATAGAGATAAATAACCGGCGTGACATAGAGGGTGAGAGGCTGAGACAGAAGAAGGCCGCCGACCACTGCAATGCCGAGTGGACGCCGCGCTTCTCCCCCCGCGCCGTGACCGAGCGCGATCGGAACAGCGCCGAGGAGCGCGGCCATCGTCGTCATCATAATGGGGCGAAAACGCTGCAGGCAGCCTTCGAAGATGGCCGCCTCGGGGTTCAGGCGCCCCACATGTTCCGCCTGCAGTGCGAAATCGACAATCATGATCGCGTTTTTCTTGACGATGCCAATAAGCAGAATTACGCCGAGGAAGGAATAGAGGTTGAGGTCCTGGCCAAACAGGAGCAGAGTCAGCAGCGCCCCGATCGCTGCCGATGGCAAGCCCGAAAGAATAGTCAGCGGATGGATGAAGCTCTCGTAAAGCACGCCAAGAACGAGATAGATGACCATCACCGCAATCAGGAGCAGAATCCCCAGGCCCTTGAGAGAGCTCTGAAACTGAGCAGCCGTCCCTTGGAACGCAAAGGTCATGGTCGCAGGCATCCCAATCTCCTCTGCGGCGCGTCGAATGAGTCTCGTCGCGGAGTCCAATGAGACACCGCGCTTGAGATCGAACTCGAACGTTACAGCGGGGAACTGCCCAATGTGATTCACTCTCAACGGTGCAACAGTCTGGGTGAGATGCGTAACCGCGGAGAGTGGAACGAGGCGGCCCGTCGTCGAGCGCAGATACAGATTTCCCAGCTCCTCCGGATCGCGCTGATCTTCTTTGAGGACTTCGAGGATGACGTCATACTGCTGCGAAGCAACGGTAATCGTGCTGGCGCGGCGATTCCCATATGCGTCGTAAAGGGTGTTCGCGATGTTTTCCGGATCAACGTTCAAAGACATCGCAAGATCCCGCCGTATATCAACACTCACACGCGGAGCGCTCATTTCCAGATCGCTCGACACATTCACCAGCTCCGGCAACGATTGCAGCTTCGCCTTCAGGCGCGGCGCCCATCGGTACAACTCCTCCGGATCGGGACCTTCGAGAGCTGCTGAATATTGCGACCGCCCTTCATTCTGCCCGAGGCTCAGGTAGTCTCCCTGGCGCAGGTAAACATTCAGTCCGGGGATTCGATCCAGCTGCTTTTGCAGGCCGGCCATGATGACCTGTACGTTGGGGCGGCGCGGATCGTCGACCAGGTTGATGTGAAACCAGCCGGAGTTCTGCGATTCGACACCGGACAGATTGCTTTCCATCCAGGGAATCTTCGCAAGCAGAGCATTCACCTGCTCACCGTAAGCGATCATCTGCGCAAAGGAATTGTCCTGCGATGCTTCGAGTGAGCCGCTGAAGGAATTCACATCCACCGCGGGCATGAAGCTTTTCGGCATTTCCACAAACAAGACAATCGTCAGCACGGTCATGGCGAAGCTGATGCCGATGGTCGCGCGCCGATGGCGCAAGACTCCATTTAGAGATCGCCGATAGGCGTTTTCCATCGCTGCATACAGCCGCTCTGATTGTTTCTGAAACCAGTTTTGCGCATGCGATCGGGAGGTCAGAAATAGACTGCACATCATCGGAGTCAGCGAGAGCGCCGTAACTCCGGAGAGCATGATCGATACCGAAATCGTAACCGCGAACTCACGCAGCAGCCGGCCCAGCACCCCGTTGAGGAAAAGAATGGGGACGAAGACGGCGACCAGCGAAACGGTCATAGAGATAATCGTGAAGCCCACCTCGCTCGCACCATCGAGCGCCGCTTGCAATCGGCTTTTGCCCATCTCCCGATGGCGCACGATATTCTCGATCATCACAATCGCATCGTCCACGATGAAACCGACTGACAGCGTGATGCCCATCATGGAAAACATATCCACCGAATAACCCAGCAGCCTCATGGCAATAAACGAGCCGAAGATAGACACAGGAATCGTGGCGCTGGCGATGAATGTGGAGGATGCTGTTCCGAGAAAGGCGAAAATCACGAACACTACCAGGCCAATCGTCACGATCAGGGTTCTGTTCACTTCCGCAATGGATTCGCGCACCATATCGGCGCTGTCCGCAACCTTCCCAAAGGAAACGCCCGGCGGCATAGCGTAGCGCAGAGAACGAATGACGGACTTCACCTGGTCGGCGACTTCCACCGTGTTCGTGCCAGGCTGTTTCCGCACAGCAATGATGACGCTGGGCCGCCCGTTGATCCAGAATGTGCTTTTGTCATCGCGGGAGCTGTTGAATACATTCGCAACCTGGTTCAGCCGGAGAGGGACACCATTTCTGTATGCCACAATCAGCTGTGCAAACTGCTCTGCCGTTGTGAGCTGGCTGTTCGCTTGCAAGGAATAATCACGGGATTCGCCATACAACGTGCCGGAGGGAAGATTAGCGCTGTTGCTGCTGATCGCTGACCGGATCTGTTCGAGGTCCAGACCATAAGCGGCGAGTTTAGCCGGATCTGCCTGTACCCGAATCGCAGGTTGTGAAGGGCCCCATACCGGCACCTGCGAAACTCCGTTCACCATTGCAATGCGTTTTGCAAAGACCTGTTCCGCATACTTTGCGAAGTCGGCGAGCGACATAGTCGTGGAAGACATCTCCAGCCACAGAATGGGGTCGGCTGCGGGATTCACCTTGGAATACGACGGTGGAGAGGGCATGCTGGCGGGCAGGGAACCCGCGGCTCGCGCGATGGCCGCCTGCACATCCTGCGCGGCTGCGTCGATGCTTCGGTTCAGATCAAACTGCAGCACGATATTCGTCTCGCCGGTCTGGCTGGAAGACGTCATGCTCGCAATACCCGGGACCATGGAGAATTCGCTCTCCAGCGGTGTGGCCACGGTGGACGCCATCACATCGGGGTTAGCGCCCGGCAGTCCCGCATTGACGCGGATCGTGGGATATTCGACTTCGGGCAGGTTGCTGACCGGCAGCGAGAAATAACAGAGAATGCCGAAGCCGGTTATCGCCGCAATGATGAGCGTCGTGGTCGTCGCGCGGCGAACGAAGAAGTCGGTCAATCTCATGTTGTCGTTTCCTCAGGAGACGTCCGGAGCACTCGACTAAGGAGCCATCGCACTGATCGCGGTTGGGCCGCCCGCGACATTTAAGAGCGAAACTCGAGCGCCCGGTGTAAGGCGCAGTTGTCCCTCCGTGACGACCAGGTCCCCGGGACGAATGCCATTTCCGATCACCGCGAGCTCGGGCCCCTTCTCAGGCATATAAGTGCGTGCGACTGTCACCGGCGTCATGCTCGCGCGGCCCGAGCGCAACAACCACGCGTACTTTCCGTTGATCCCATCCTGAACGGAAGAATTCGGGATCACCGTTCTCGATGGGTCGATGCGCAGTCGGAGTCGGACCTGAACAAATTCGCCCGGCCAGAGCGCTCCTTCGGTGTTTGGGAAGATTGCCTTCATTCGAATCGTCCCCGTTGTCGAGTCCACGGTGTTATCGATGAACGCCAGGCGGCCCTCCCTTGGAGAGCTGCCACCATAGCTTGCTTCCACGGTCAGCGGCCCGTGCGCATTCAACTGCTGTACCTCGGGCAGCATCTGCTCCGGAATGCCAAAAGCGACATCGATCAGTGCCATCTGCATCAGGGTGACCAGGGTTGCGCCATTGTCGCCAACGATATTGCCGGCCTTTACTGCCGCGGCGCCTGCACGCCCAGCGATAGGAGCGACCACGTTGGTAAAGCTCAACTGCAGCTGTGTCTCGGCCAGCCGCGCCTCGTCGGCTTTCCGCGTAGCAACCGCGGCCCCGACCGCTGCCTGATCGGCGTGAAGTCCGGCGTCGGTCGTATCGCGTGCCGTCACCAGTTGGTTGACCCGCTGCCCGGAGAGCACGCCGAGCTTTCCGAGCTGCACCGCGGTCTCGGCCTCGGCGTCGCTCTGCCTTCTCGACGCCGCGTCTCGCGCCACGATGGCGCGCGCCTGTTCTTCCAATGCCGTATCGCGGGCGAGCTCCGATCTCTGTTCGGCCGCCTGACCTTCGAGCGCACCGCGATCGATCGTGAACAACAGCTCTCCCTTGGCGACGTTTTGACCGTCCTGGAACGCAACCCGCTGAATCTGTCCGGCGATGCGCGACTTGACCTCGACGGTGTCAATCGGCTCGACTGTTCCCACCGCCGCAATTTCGAGCGGAACATCCAGTGTGACGGCCTGGACCGCACGCACGGGCACGTCCATTCCGGCATCGACATTCGTCTTCGCTGATACGCGGGAACAGGACGTCAGCGCGACACACATTCCTGCCCAAAGGAAGATCAATCCGGCGTTCGGCTTCAGATTCACGTCGACCTCTCCACCAGAATTCACATGGCGCGAGGCCCTCGTGTATCGATATGCAGTAAAGACGGCAGAAAATGCAGGAAGCGGCGTAGAACTCGCGATGGAGACAGATTGCGGGAACCTGCCCGATCGATATGAAGACCGCGCAGACGATATACGAAGTTAAATAGATCGCTCGCGCATGCCGGTGTGATCAGTGCACATCGACGGTTCGATCTCCCTCGTACTCCATGATGTGGAAATACGCCTCCCATCCGCTCCACGCTACCGGTGGGGGCAGCTTCGCCAGCGGGTCCTGCAGATGGTCGGCATAGCTCTGCACCAGTTGCCGCGTGCGATAGACGCCGGTCAGCCAATCGCCGCGATACCAATTTTTCCATTTGCCGTACTCGGCTTTTGTCATCGACTCCTGTATCGTGTCCAGCGAATGAAGGGCTTCTGTCACTTCTGACCGAGCCTGGTCGGTCTGGCCGGCCTCGGCGTGCTCCACTGCCCTGGCAATCAGGAGCAGGCTGCGGTTGCTCTCCCGATTGATCGTGATCATCGTGAGAACTTCTGCCTGATAGTAGTTGCGTCGATCGGGGTCGACCAATGCCTCCGCGGCTACTGCGTGGTTCCATACCGCATCCCAGCGCAGCTGGGACGTTTCGCAGTCCTGAATATCCTGCTCAAGAGCCGCGTGCCTCATCTGTGCATCCATGGCAGGCTGCAGCCGCGGCGGTGTCCACTTTGGCGATTGGCTGGGTATGGACGCTACCTGATGTTCGCTCAGGGTGTCCAGAAGAATGCGGCGAATCTCCGAGTGATAGTGCTGGTCACCGTACTCACGCCTGACTTTGTTCTGGGTGGCGGGAGCCTGGTTAGCTCGCGGGGCTCCCGGAAAATACCCGTCCGGGCGTAGCGCGGGTGCCGCGAAATACTCTTTGTACAATGCGGCCAATGCATCCGCCGATTTTGCGCCGAACTCCTCGGTGGCCCATCGTTTGTAGAAAGCGGTATCGTCGTCCCCGCCCTTGGGCAGTCCGCCCCAGGCCACCTCCATCAACGCGCGCGTGGTCATCGCCACCGGCCGAATGTCGCTCGTGTTGACGAGCAGATAGGAAGTGGCGCCGGCGCGGATGTATCGCCCGAGTTCGGATTGAATGCGCGCGACAGGCACCATCTCGGAAAGCTGATTGGCGTGGCCGTTCATCATTGCGACGTGGAAGTAGGCGCCCTGGCCTGCCGCAACTTGTCCCCCATCCTGCATGTCCCCGTAGCCGGTATCGGCCCATACCAGTGTGACCTCGGGGGGAATCTTCAAATAGCCTTTCTGCATCAGGCGAGCTCCTTCCTGCCACAGGTCGGTAACGAACTGCGCATCTGGATACCTGGCTCGCACGATCTTTATCTGATCCGCGATTGCCTGGCTGACGCGCTTGCCGAGCAGCGGATCGTTGTTGCGCACGCTCGGGTCGAGTGTGGCATAGCTTGAATCGGAGAGCCCGCGAAGTCCGACGCTCCATAGGATTTCTTCGTTCGGCTCATAGGCTGCGACCGCATTGATCCACGCGCGCTCAAGGATCTCAGGATGCGTTGAGAAGTTATATGGAACATCCTGCGGCCAGCGAGCCACGTTGACTCCCAGCGGGATGGCGTGATGCTGATTGATAATCAAGCCTCGTTCCGCGGCCAGCCGAACCTGCGCGTCGTCCGGAAAGATCCACGTTCCCGGCACCACCATGTTGCCTTTCAGGCGAAGGATTGTCTCGTAGATGTTGTCCCAGGTCTTTAGCGAGATCCCGGTGCGCTCTCCCTTCTCCGCGGGAATCCAACCGGTGAGCAGATCTTCGTCGTTCGGAAAGAATCCGCGATACCGGAATACCGGCTTCGGATAGACACGTGTAAAATCCGCGGGCAGTCTGATCGCACTGCGCTTCTCCGGCTGTTTGTCTGTCCAGAGGTACATAGGGTCGACGCCGAGATAAGACTGCGAAAACTGATAGATGGCAAAGATCGTGCCGCGCATGTCCGCGCCAGTCAGGCATACCACGTGCTTTGGCTTTCGCTTGTCTGGCAGGTCTACGATTGAAAGGGCAAACGCTTCCGTGTCTTGGGCCATTGCGCATTTCACCCCGGAGGGAGGCTCAGGGCCCTGCGCGATCAGGATAGAGACACTCCCACCGTCGTCGATACTGTTGACCAGTCGCGGCCTTTTCCCGAACACCTTATTGAAATCATCGAGCAGATCATTGGTGGCGAGACGAACAGGCCCAGATACCTGCGCGCTTTCGACAATCGTGACGGAGCCATCGATCGTAATCTCCGCCGCCTTTGAGTTATCAGCCCAGGCAACGGAACAGAAAACCGACGATGCAGCGGCGAGGGCCAGCGCCGCACGTAGAACGCAACCGGGCCGCGACGAATTCGGCGTCATTGATGCAACCATATTCAGAAACATGCTCCTGCGGCAGCTTCGTTCTGAAACCGCCGCCCAGAAATGCATCGCAGCGGTTAGAAGTTGAAGCGGCCACTGAACTGAAGCACACGCGGCGCCGACGGAGAGGTGCCGCCGAAGGTGGTGATGTAGCCGAATGTTCCGCCGCCCACCGTCGTGTTCGGGTTGGTTAGGATTGGATGATTCAGCACATTGAATGCCTCGAACCGAATCTGGAAGGCGGATTCGCGGTACACGTGGAATGAGCGGAAGACGCTGGCGTTGATATAGGTACTTCCCGGACCGCGAAACCCGTTGCGCGTCGTGTTCCCAAACACAGGAGAAGCGATATCCGATGGCGCCTGGGTCGATGTGTACGTGGGCTCCGTCGGGTTAGCGAACGATGCTGGATCGAACCAGGCTTTTCCGCCGGAAACAGCGCTGTTGCCCGGGGTCCGATTATGTCCGCCGAGTTGATGATATGGCGCAACTAACTGGGCATACTCCGTATTGCCCGGAGAGTTGATGGATGATGCTGACGGCGTCACCGAGAACGGTGTTCCGCTGATATGGCTGAGCTGCCCATTCAGCTGGAAGCCTCCGAGGATCGCCGCTGCAATTCCCTGGCTGGCCCACCGCTGGCCATTTCCGAAGGGCAACGTATAGATTCCCCAGAACTGCAGGTTGTTCTTGCGATCGTAGCTGGCTAATCCACGGTTGCGGTAAAAATACTGCGGATACGAAAATGCAGTGCCGGCAGATCCCGACCCTGCGCCATTATCTTCGTCGTTCATAGCTTTTGACCATGTGTAGACGAGTCCCCATTGCGAGGAGCGCCCAGCGTTGCGCGTAAGCTGCGCCTGCAGGCCGTTGTAATTCGCGGAGAAGAGGGGAGCGTTCATCGTGATGCCCCCGGTGTTATAGCAGATGGCGCTGCTGCCGCTGGCGCAATGCGCAAGGTTGATGGTCTCGTTCGCGGCGAAGTTGCATGGATTCGATCCCAGCGCGTGTGTGTAATATGGCGACGAGGGATTGTATTGTCCGTTAGCCATGCAGACCGTCGAGCCGCTGGGCAGTGGCGCGGCGTTCAGTGTGTAGCCGGTGAGCTGTCGGACTGCGCGCGTTCCCACATAACCGAGGTTCGCGACGAACTTCCTGCCGAGGTCTCCCTGTACGAAGAGGTTCCAGCTCTCGATATAGCCGCGACGGTAATCCGACGGGGCAGTGTTGGTCGATCCGCTGACGGGGAGCGAGGCGTAGCCGCTGGAGTAGTCGGGAAAAACTGGTGCCGGAATACCGTTCGCGAGAGTTAACGGCGTACCGGTCGTTGGATCGATTGCAACGGTACCGGTTGCGGTTCCACTGTAAGTCGGTGAAATATCTTCGGGGAATGCATCGCGCAGAAAGCGCAGACTGTCCGGGTCCGAGGTAATACCGGCCCCGGTACGAACAACCCACCGATCGTTCACGCGATAGGCAATTCCCAGGCGGGGGAATATCGTGCCCCAGCTCATCTGATAGCCTGCGTTCTTTGGTATGCCATTGACGCCGCCTACTTCGACATTTGCCGACTGCGGCAAGGCCGGGTCCAGACGGTACACGCCGGTATGATCCCGGTACGGTGGAGGATAGAATTCGTAGCGAATCCCGTACGTGACGGTCAGCGCGGAAGTCGCCTTCCATTGATCTTGTGCGTATCCGGCAAACTCTGACCACCGCAGAGAATTGGGATTGGTCAGCTGTGTTTCCTTCGCCACCGCAATCCCCGTTCCATTGTTCGGCAGGCCGAGGAGAAAATCGGCCAGCGTGTTGTAGACAGTGATTCCGGTAGCAGTGTTGCTCGTCATTCCACCCTGGAACTGGAATCCGCCGCGTGGGCTGCTGACGCCGCCGCCACTGGTCGGCTGAAAATGATTCAGGTCGAAGTGGTAATAAGTGAAACCATACTTCATCGCATGGCGGTTCTTGGTCCAGCTCAGGTTCACGTCGCCGGTGAACTGGTTATCGCGGAACAGGAACGGGTTGGCGCCGTTGCTGTTCCCGAGAGACGAGAAAGAGGTGCTTGAGCCGTTATTCGCCACTGTTCCGAACGCGAAGGTCGGCTGACCTACATAATTTTTACCGACGCCGTTCGTGCCGGGAATGTTCAGCACATTGAGGCCATAATTGCCGGCGGCCAGGTCGACTGAGGACTGTGCGCCCGTGACCTGGCGGGTGTATCCGAAGTCTGCATCGAGGACCAGGCTGGGGCCGAAGACGTGGCTGGCGCCGAGCCCGACATTCTGAATGCGGCCGCTAGCAGCTCCGGGCTGGCCACCGTCAAACGTGCCCCCGCCGGCCGCGCCCAGCTCCTGAGGGTCGGTAACGGTAAACGGTTCGATGCTGTATTTGCCGAACATCGTCGTGGCCTGGTTCGGGACGTAATCGATCCTCGTATCCGATGTGTTGCGGTTGTAACCGAGAGTGCCGTTGCCGAAATAGTCGTTCGCCAGCTGGGAAGAATAGTTTGGATTGGTTACGGTCGACGAAATCGGCGCGAGCAACGACAGCATCTTTGCTGCGGCCGTCGACTGGCGCGACATGGGGATGCAATTGCAGCCGTATTCGGACATGAAAGTAGGACGGGAGCCGAACGGCAGATAGGGCCCCGTGCCGCCCGGCTGCGGGTCATACAGAAGGGTGCTGGCAGACCCGATTCCGGTTGCCACCGCTGAGAAATCGCCGCCCAGCATCGCCGATGTCGGGACCGTCTGGCTTCCTGTAATCAGTTGACGCCGCGTGGTCCTCTCGAAATCCTGAAAGAAAAACAGCTTGTCCTTGCCGGTCAGAATCTTCGGAATATAAACCGGGCCGCCGACCGAGAAACCGAATTCGTTGAAAATATTCTTAGGAACAGTAGGCTGGGACTGCCGCGTCGCCAAATAAGGGCGTGCGCTGATTGCGGCGTCCTGGTAGTACTCCCACAGGCTGCCGTGGAACTGCCGTCCGCCGCTCTTCGTGATCACATTGATCGAAGCGCCTCCAGCCACACCCTGCTCGGCGTTGAAGGAATTCGTCACGATGTTGACCGTCTGGATCGAGTCTGCCGGTGGAACGTACGCAACCAGGTAAGGCAGCCAGCCGTAAGTATTCACAGCGCCATCGATTCGCGTGGTGTTGCTCATGTCCTCGACGCCGTTGACGTTGAGCGACATGGCTCGCGAAGGGTTGGAAGCGGTCGAGTTCTGTTCGACGACGTTCGCTGCGCCGGGAATGAGCGTGTAGAGGCTCTGATAATTGCGGCCCTGGCTGGATGTGACCGGCAGCTGAGAAATCTGCTGCTCGGTGATTTCATGGTTGACCTCCGCCGTTTCCGTCTGAAGCGTCGGCGCAGCCCCTGTGACCGTCACCACCTGCGTCACGCCGCCTGGCTGCAGCGTGATGTCGATGCGTACCTCCCGGTTGATCTCGATGACGACATTCTTTTGCGCAAATCCCTCGAAGCCGGCCTGCTGTACAGAATCAGTGTAGGTTCCCGGCAGCAGATTGCTCACCCGGTAGTCGCCCTGCTCGCTGGTCGTCGTGGTGCGCACTGCTCCCGTGCCCTGGTTCGTCACCGTCACAGTTGCATTCGGCACGACCGCGCCGCTCTTATCGGTGATGGTTCCGGTCAATGTTCCGTAGAGCACCTGCGCCTTTACCGTCACAGTCATGGGCGCCATGATCAGCATCATGGCCAGCAGCCATCTCCAAACCGTTTCCGATCCCGCCCGACATTGCGCTTCTGACCCGTTCGTCATGTTGCCTCCCCAAAAGTGAATAATTATCTTTGACCCAAATCAATCTCTCAGTTAGCTGCACCGCTCTAACGCCCGTAGTCTGCCCAAGTCCACTCTGGTCAATATTTACAGCTAATTTTGTGGTATCGAGTTGATAGTCGAGTTGCTCTCGATTTAATATGCGACACGAACTATAGGAGTACATCGTTGAGATTGTCAAGACCTCGATGCGAGTTGAGCGTTTACAGACCCGTCATTTCGTGGCGATGCGGAAGGCTGAAAAAGGTGAAATCTGAACCCTCCCCGGGCAGGCGTACTGATATCTTCTGAACCATTCACGTCGGTGGGCACCGGTATCTGCTTTTCGAAATCTCCCCTGATAACGCGCACATCTTCGTGAGGCGAACGCAACTCTCAGTCAGTAATAGATCGACACCGGAAGCGTCAGGGGCACGGACAAGCGGGGTGCTGTTCAAGGAGACAGGCGGAGATGCAGGGAGTGGCATTCGCCTGCTGTGATACGTTGGTTCGTGAGTACAACTAAATGTGAGCGTAAGCGGCCAGTTGGCCGCTTTTAGGATACTGGGGTGAGATGGGTAACGATATTTTCAGCCTGCTTGGACGAGCGGCAGTTGTCGTTGGCGGAACTTCCGGCATCGGCCGGGCCATAGCCATTGGGCTGGCTCAGGGCGGTGCCGACGTTGTTGCCGCTTCACGACGTGTCCAGGAGGTAGAGCAAACAGCCGCTGAGATCGCGAGCCTTGGCCGCCGCACTCTGGCGATTCCAGCTGATGTGCTGAAACGCGAATCGTTGCAGGCCCTGCATGACCGCGTCCTTCAGGCTTTCGGCCACGTCGACATCCTGGTGAACTGCGCTGGGATCACACAGCGCGTTCCAACTCTGGAATGCACAGAAGACGAGTGGAACAGGATCATGGAAACGAATCTGACGGGAACCTTCCGGGCCTGTCAGATATTTGGGAAGACGATGGTCGCGCAGCGCTACGGACGCATCATTAATATCGCTTCGCTCGGCACTTTTGTCGCCTTTTGTGAAGTGGCAGCCTACTGTGCGAGCAAGGCCGCTGTCGGTTCGCTCACGAAATCGCTGGCCGTTGAGCTTGCTCCTCTCGGTGTCTGTGTCAATGCGATCGCGCCGGGCATTTTTCCTACTGCGCTGAATGGAGAGCTGCTGGATCAGACGGAACGAGGCAGGGAATTACACATGAGAATTCCCATGAAAAGGTTTGGCAAGACCGATGAGCTTGTTGGCGCAGCTATCTTCCTTGCCTCAGAGGCTGCGTCATACATGAACGGCCAGATACTCGCCGTGGACGGCGGCTACCTGGCGAGCGGGGTGAATCAGTAGCCGACGTGACTGGTAGCCCGTTATCTCTATCGTTGACGCGCTCATTGAGGAGCGATTCAGGTGAAGAGTTTTTTGCCGTTCTCTTCCAGACTAAGCAAGTGCGCTTTCGTCTCCAGCCCTCCGGCGAAACCGGTCAGCTTTCCGGATGAACCAATCACGCGATGGCACGGCACGATGATGGATACGGGGTTTCTTCCATTGGCGGCGCCCACCGCCCTCGTCGCCCGAGGATTTCCCAACTGTTTCGCCAGCTGCCCATAGCTTCTTGTTTCGCCGAAAGGTATGGCCAGCAACGCTTCCCATACGTTCCTTTGGAAGGGCGTCCCTCTCATGTCGAGAGCAACCGAGAACGCTTTTCGCTTCCCGGCAAAATACTCTCCAAGCTGGCGTTCCGTCGAGACGAGAACAGGATGTCTTCCGTCCTCGACTAATTCATCTAAAAGGACACGGTTCGGTCGTTCATTCTGCCACAGTACGGCCACCAGCCCCTTATCGCTTGCGACGAGCTTCAACTTGCCGACGGGTGAATCAATCGTTTTATATGCCAGGCTCATAGATTTCCCTCCTCCGCTAACCAGCGACCAAAGATCTGTTTGCGACTTTGTTTCCGTCAGCGGCCCAAAGATGTTGGGCCGCGTATGCACGCCACGGTCGCCAGGATTCGGCGCGATCCAGGAGATTCGTCACCGTCACCTTCGTCCCGTCGATCGAAGCCGCGCCTCGCAATATCCCGATATCGGTTGCGGGAAATGCGTCCATCTCGCGAACGGCTCGAAGAGCGATATATTGCGCGGTCCATTCTCCGATGCCGCGGATCGATTTGAGACGAGCGATGGTCTCATCGATACCTCCGAAGGGGCGAAATAAATTCGGCTCTGTCTCTGCGGCCTCGGCTAGAGCCTTCAGCGTGGCCAATCGCGCTGCAGGCATGCCCAACCCAATGGAAGAAACCGAAGCCAGCCGCCTCGCAACAGGAAAAACTTGCGCAAGCTCAGGGTGAATGCGGAGCGACTGTGGAACAGATCGCCCGTGCAACTTGACGAGTTCGCCTGCTAACCGCCGGGCAGCAGCGACGCTGATCTGTTGGCCAAGGACCGCGCGTACGGCAATCTCAAATCCATCCCATCCGCCAGGCGCTCGGAGCCCGGGACGCTGCGCGATCAGTCTCGCAAGTGCCGGATCTGCAGACAGATGTTCGTCGATCGTTTCTATGTCGGCTCCGAGATCGAAGAGGCGGCGCACACGTGCAACGATGGCGGGAAGCGACTTGACATTTGGAAAGCGGATGCTCACTCCAAGGCTCTGTTGCTTCGGCAGGTGAGTCACCGCAATGCTTCCTACGCCGCCGTCGACTTCTACCGTTCGCAGATAACGTCCGTTCTCCACTACCTCGACACCGGGAATCGCTCGCGCACGCAGGAAGCCGAGCATGTTTTCCCAGTCATAGGGAGATCGATAGCGAAGTCGAAGAACGATATCCTTCTCCTCCTCCTTGGGTGCGCCCTTTCTGCGCAGCGCACTGGGAGGCCGTTTGAACAGATGGAGGAAGGTCTCATTGAATCTCCTCAAGCTGCTGAAACCGGCTGCGGCTGCAACCTGAGTCATGGGCATCTGCGTATCGTGAATCAGTTGTTTGGCGAACAGCACGCGCCGCGTCTGCGCGACGGAGATGGGAGAGGCTCCAAGATGCTGAAGGAAGAGCCGCCGCAATTGGCGATCACCCAGGCCCAGGCGCGCCGCCAGTTTTTCAACACTATTCTCGGCGCCGTCAAGCGCGCCTTCCGCGATAAGTGCCAGCGCGCGAGACACTGTGCTCGATGTGCCCCGCCACGACGCCAGGTCAGGAGCTATCTCTGGACGGCAACGAAGACATGGACGATAGCCTGCTTCCTGAGCAGCAGCGGCAGAGCCGAAGAAAAAGCAATTCTCGAACTTCGGTGTACGGGCCGGACAAATGGGGCGACAGTAGACACCAGTCGAAGACACTCCGACGAACATCAGCCCATCGAAACGGGCATCCCGACATTGCAGAGCGCGATAGCAGGCATCACGGCCGGGCAGTTCCATAGATCAATTTTCCCATGGTCGTAACGCTAAACCAGCGGTTTTCGGACGCGATCATTTCAAGATCTTTTGCGCTCGCGTTGCTATGCGACCGATCCTTCAGGCACCGAGGATATTGTCGTTCGCCGCAAACCCGCGCGGCGTCGTTTCATCTTTCCCGCAATGTTCCCAGGAGAGCAGTGGCCTCGTTAGGTTCTTCGTCTCGCGCGCCAACTGATTCTATTGCCGCTCCTTGTGATGGGTCACACGATCCCTTAAGGGATCAGCGACTTCCTCTTCGAGGACAGCTCCCTTGAGCCCTTTCTTGAAAAGATCGCAGACCGGACGGCTCCATTCCTCCGTTAGTCGTCCTTATACCTATTCACAGAATAGGTATAAATGAACTAGAATCCTTCCCATATGGCGAAGAGCTCTGAACATCGCGATCTTTTCTCTGGCGCTTTGGAATTGATGATCCTGCATTCGCTTCGCGTGAAGCCCATGCACGGCTACGCCCTGGTCAAGCACATCAAGCAGGTTTCCGATGATCTGTTGCAGGTGGAAGAAGGCTCACTCTATCCAGCTCTACAGCGAATGTTGAGAGAAGGGCTATTGGAGTCCAAAGAGGGTATTTCTGCCAAAGGCCGCCCGACCCGGATTTACAGGCTTACTAAGGCAGGCCTCAGCCGCCTGGAAAAAGAAATGTCGAGCTTCGAGAAGATGTTTGCAGGAATTAGTCGTGTACTCGCTGTGGCCAAGGTTTAGGAGGCCGACATGAAATGGCTCAGGCAACTCCTCTCCCGCCGCCGTCGTTACGATGACCTCTCCATCTCTATTCAAGAGCACCTCGAAGAAAGAGTCGAGGAGCTGATGGAAGATGGCCTGTCGAGAGAAGAAGCTGCGAGGACAGCCCGGCGTGAGTTCGGTAATGTAACTCTGATAGAGGAACGCAGCCGCGAGGCCTGGCAATGGGCGATCCTCGAATCCGTCTGGGTGGATGTGAAGCATGCATCCCGGCGGCTGCGAAAAGGATCGGGCTTTGCGGTAACAGTTATCCTCACGCTGGCACTGGGAATAGGCGCGAACACGACGGTCTTCAGCGTACTCAACAGCGTGCTGATCAGGCCGCTATCCTATCCTCGATCGCACGAACTGGTGGGTGTTTGGTTGAGCGCCCCCGGCGCCGCAGGGCTGGCGAACTTCGCTGAGGGGCTGCGTCTCTCGCCTTCGATGTACTTCACTTTCGCCGAGGAGAACCGAACCTTTCAGTCCTTTGGCGTATGGAATACCGGAACAGCCAGTGTTACCGGTGTTGCTCAGCCCGAGCAGGTCCGGGCGGCTTTGGTGACTGACGGAGTGCTGGAGGCGCTCGCTGTTCCTCCGGTGGCCGGCCGCTGGCTCACGAAAGAAGACCAGAATCCGCATGGTCAGCGAACGGTTATGCTGAGCTACGGATATTGGCAGCGGCGCTTCGGGGGCGCCCGCTCGGTGATCGGGCGCAACATTACGATCGATTCCCAGCCTTGGGAGATTGTCGGCGTGATGCCCCGCGGATTCAGATTGGTGAATGTGGATTTCGATGTGATCTCACCGCTGGCCTTTGATCGCAATAAACAGATTTTGGCCGGCTTCGGTTTTCAGGGTGTCGCCCGAATGAAACCCGGAATCACCATTGCGCAGGCTGATGCGGATGTGGCGCGGATGGTGCCGGTCTGGATGAATTCCTGGTCGAATGGTCCCGGCACCGACCCGCATTTTTACAAGAACTGGAAGATCACTCCAGCAATTCACCCGCTGAAGCAGGAGGTGACCGGCAATATCGGAAGCGTGCTTTGGGTAGTCATGGGAACACTGGGCATCGTTATGCTCATTGTTTGCGCCAATGTGGCAAACCTGGTGCCGGTGCGAGCGGAAGCCCGTCAACAGGAACTTGCTATCCGCGCTGCGCTCGGCGCTGGACGAAGACGCATTGTGCGAGAGCTGCTGATCGAAAATATTTTGCTTGGCCTGATGGGCGGATTGCTGGGAACCGGGATCGCCTATGAGGGCCTTCGGTTCCTCGTCGCAGCAGGGCCGGAAAATCTGCCGCGTCTGGATGAAATCTCTCTCGATGCAAGAGCGCTCATCTTCGCGATTGTCCTCTCCGTGTTGTCCGGGCTGCTGTTCGGATTGCTCCCCGCGTTGAAGTATGCCCGGGCGCGTACAGCTCTTGCCTTGCATACAGCGGGGCGAACCCAGAGCGCCAGCCGCGAGCGATATCGCTCACGCAATGTGCTGGTTGTCGCGCAGATGGCAATGGCCCTGGTTCTGCTGGTAAGCGCCGGTCTGATGATCCGCACCTTTAAAGAATTGCGAAACGTCGAGCCAGGATTCTCACATGCGGAGACGCTGCAGACCATGCGCATTTCGATTCCCGAATCCCTGGTGGCCGATTCCCAAACGGTAACGCGCCTCCAGAACGACATTGCCGACAAGTTGGCTGCGATCCCAGGAGTCACATCGGTGGGTTTCGCGGGGGCGGCGCCGATGGAGGGGATCGAAGTCAACTGGGACCTGATCTACATTCACGGCAAGAATTACGGAGGGGAGATCCCTCCGCTTCGCCTATTCAATTACATCTCTCCCGGTTATTTCCACACCATGGGAACGAGATTTGCCGCAGGACGCGATCTCACCTGGGCTGAGATCTATGAACGCCGCCCCGTCGTTATTGTTTCCGAGAACCTTGCCCGCGAACTGTGGGGGTCGCCGGCAGCCGCAGTCGGAAAGCAGATCAGAGAATCGTCTGACAAGATGCCGCTGCATGAGATCGTCGGAGTGGTGCAGGATGTGCGTCAAAATGGCGTGAATGAGGTGGCGCCGGCTATGATCTATTGGCCGTCGATGATGAACAACGAGTATGGGGGGCATCCGATCGATGTCCAACGCAACGTGACCTTCGTCCTCCGCAGCAATCGGGCAGGACGCGAGAGTTTCCTCAGCGCAATCCAGCAGGCCGTGTGGTCGATCAATGCGAATCTGCCGCTGGCTTCCGTACGGACCATGCAGGATATCTATAGCCAGTCACTGGCGCGGATCTCCTTTACGTTGGTGATGGTGACGATTGCGGGCAGCATGGCCCTGGTGCTTGGGATTGTCGGAATTTACGGTGTAATTTCTTATACCGTGGCCCAGCGCACGCGTGAGATTGGAATCCGGCTGGCCCTCGGCGCGGAAAAGGATCGGATCTTTCGCATGGTGATCGGTCACGGTTTACGGTTGGCCATGATCGGTGTCGGCATCGGCATCGGAACAGCTCTGCTGTTGGGGCGCCTGCTGGAGGGATTCTCTCGACTGCTTTACGGAGTGCGGGCGAGTGACCCCACTACTTTAATTGTCGTCTCGGCAGCCCTCGTCGCAGTCGCCGTCCTGGCGTGCTATTTGCCGGCACGCCGCGCTGCTTCTATCCAACCGATGACTGCCTTGAGGGCTGAGTGACAAACGATCGGGAGATTTTTGTCGGCACCGATTTAATTTCCGTGCTCCGCTCGGAGTAAGGGCGCTAGTTGCCGGTTCCGTGGCTGAAGCTCCCGCGGTGGCGCCAACTGGACTTTAGTGGCGCTTCCGAGAAACTGAAGTTACGATCGGCATGTACGGCGTTATCTCTTATTCGGTGATGCAGCGTACCCCGGAGATCGGCGTTCGTATGGCGCTGGGTGCGCAACGCGCACAGATCTTGGTCATGACCATCAGGCAGCGGCCCATCTTGCTCTCACTGGAATTGCCATCGGCATGGTTGCGGCTCTGGCTGCAACTTGCCTGATGACGCGCTTCCTTTATGGAGTTCAGCGAACCGACCCGGTTACATTTGCTGGAGTATCGATTCTTCCCGCATCGGTAACGCTCCTCGCCTGCTACGTCCCGGCTCGAAAAGCGATGAGGGTGGATCCCATGATCGCGCTCCGTTACGAATAGTCAGAGTCCATTTTGCTAGCTCTTCCTCCGGCCGGGCTCTGTCAGGCCCTACATGTCCTCAGTCACTTTCATGGGCAGTCTCGCATAAAGAGCCACTTGAAAATTTGTTCCTAACCGCAAGCCCACAATGCTGTCTAATGCGCTGAATGGGGAATGACGACCACGCGCTTATCCGGGCTGTTCTGGCCGGAGAGAAAGACGCTTATGGCCCGCTTGTCGCGCGTCACAGCCAAAGTGTTTTTCGTGTCGCCTTCCGCATTACAGAAAACGAGGCCGACGCCGAAGAGGTTGTGCAGGAAACCTTTCTCCGCGGGTATCGAGGTCTTGAAGGCTTCGATGCTCGAGCGAATTTTCGAACCTGGATTTATCGGATTGCCATGAATTGTGCACTCGATGTCTTAAGCAAACGCAAGAGCCAGACAACCGTGACTATTGCGGAGGAATATGACAGCGAGCAGACGACTGTTCAACTCATGGACGCCGCTGCAGGTCCGGACCGCTTGTTGCTCAGTCAGGAGATCGAAGCACGCAGGCGGGTAGCCATGGAAAAGCTGACTCCGACCGAACGGCTCGCCTTTGTGCTGCGCCACCTGGAAGACCGTTCGACGGAAGAGGTTGCGGCCACGCTTGGGATCGCGCCGAACTCCGCCAAGCAGGCGGTCTTTCGTGCAGTGCAAAAACTACGGCAATCTCTGGCACCGCTTTGGGTGAAGTCATGAAGCATTTAACAGAAGAAGAACTGATCGAACACTACTACGCTGAAGATTCTAGCAAGGCCGACGCCGAGGTTCATCTTCATGCCTGCAGGCACTGCGCGCAAGCTTACGAAGAGCTCGCCAGGTTGCTCAGCAGCGTCCGCGCTCCTGAGCCGCCCACGCGAGATTCCGAGTACGGAGCGCAAGTATGGCAGTCCATTCAAGGATCATTGCGGTCGTATCAGCCGAAGAGAAAGCGCAGCTACTTCCGCCTGCCTCAGCTGGCATTTGCAGCCGCTTGCCTGGTCTTTTTGGCCGGAGCATTTCTGGCCGGAAGAATCTGGGAGCGTGGGCACGCGCGGCCCGCAGTGGCCCAGAACCCGCAGCAGGCAAAAGAACGTGTGGTCCTCTTCGTTCTAGATAATCACCTCGACAGGTCGGAGCGTCTGCTGGTTCAGCTCAATCACGCAAGCGCCGATGGAGACGAGGCTGGTCTTCCCTTACAGGCCGAGGCCCGGCAGCTGCTCACCGACAATCGCCTGTATCGGCAAAGTGTCGCACAGACCAATGATCCTTCGCTCGCTGCGGCGCTCGACCACCTCGAACGCGTGCTTCTCGAGGTTGCAAACTCGCCGGACGATCTGAGTAGCGCGGATATAGAGCGGATCGAGAAGGAAATGAATACCCAGGGCCTTCTCTTCCAGATCCGTGTTCTTCGCGCCAAAGTCTCCGAGCAGCAAACAAATGTGAAACCTTCCCGGAAAGGAGCGACTATTTAAATGAAAACAAAGCAATGGTTTTGCCTGCCTGCTATCTGCGTCGCCTTGTCACTCTCGATGTCGTCTGCCACCGCACTTGTCCTTCAGCCAACCGAGGCCGATTCGGTTGCAGCGAACCCGCGCGAGGACCAGCTCTATTCCGACGCAACGCGGGCCATCAACGAGAGCCGCTGGGCTGATGCCGAATCGCTGCTCGATCAAGTTATCGATCAGCATGGCCGCCGTGCCGATGGCGCGCTCTACTGGAAAGCATACGTAGAAAACAAAGAGGGCCGTTCTTCCGGCGCGCTGAGCACCTGCGCCAGCCTCCGCCAGTCGTACCCAAAGAGCAATTGGCTCAAAGAATGCAATGCTCTCGAGATCCAGATTCGCGGCGAAAGCGGTAGTCCGGTGCAGCCTCAAGCGGAGCAGGATGAGGATCTCAAGCTGCTGGCCTTGAATTCGCTTATGCAAAGCGGCGACGCCAATGCATTGCCGATCCTTCAGCAAATCCTCGAGGGGCAGCAGTCGGAACGGCTGAAAGAGCGGGCTCTCTTTGTTCTCGCGCAGGATCAGTCCAAGCCGGCACAGGATCTTCTTGGCCGGATCGTGCGCGGGGAAACAGATCCGAATCTGCAGGTCAAGGCCATCCGGCTGCTTTCCGTCGCCAGGGGCAACCAGGCTGCAGACACGCTTGAGGATGTCTACCGCCGATCGAGCAATCAGGAAGTCAAGAGAGCTGTCTTAGATTCCTACCTCGTTATGGGCGCACGCGACAGGCTGCTGCGGGTGGCAGAGCACGAAACTGATCCCGAGTTGGCGCGGCATGCGGTTTCAACTCTCGGGGCTCTCGGCGCTGTCTCCCAGCTGTCAAGCCTGTATCAGGCAACTCCCAGCAAAGAGGCCAAGTCCGCGATCATCAATGCATTCGTCGCCGCCGGCAGCAAGGGTGCAGCTGCGCTCAGCGAGATCGCTTCGTCAGAGCAGGATCCCGACCTTCGCCGCAAAGCGATCCGCAACATGGGCATAGCGGGCGGTTCCTCGGCGGCCCCGGTATTGTTGTCCATTTACTCCAAGAGCGCAGATGACGAATCGAAAAAGGCTGTTCTCGACGCACTCTTCGTTGCCGGAGATGCGCATGACCTTGTCGCGCTCGCACGTTCGGAGAAAGATCCCTCGGCGAAACGCGAAATCGTTGAAAAGCTCGCCGTCATGCACAACAAGGAAGCGACCGACTACATGATGGAAATTCTCAACAAGTAAAGGAGACTGCTCATGAAGCACTATCTGGCAGTAATGATCATCTGTGCGTCCACGTTTGCTTTGTGGGCGCAGCAGCCTAAAGTAAGCAACACACGTTTTAGCGTCGAAACAACAGGAGGAAACCTCACCGCGTCGGTGGACCGATTTCGCCATTCGAGTGAACAGCTCTGGCTTGGATATGAAGTGCCGGCTCTTCCGCAATCGCATCTGTCTTCATGTTCGAACTGGTCAGATTCATCACAGGTGGACGATGGATGTTGTGGTGAATATCAACTTGAGGACAGCAACCACTTCAGCATGAAACCGGACGGTCGTGAGCCGGCGGTGAAAAATATGTATGTCCTTCTTCGCTTTGACCATGACCAGCTCATCAAGATCCGCTCGTTGATAGCGGGCTGTCCCCTCAACGCAGGGGGCGTCGCATTCACCTGGCTCACCGGGGTCCAGCCGGAAGAGAGCGTCTCCTTTCTCGCCCGACTCGCGGCTCAGGCAGACCAATCGGCTCATCACGGAATCTTGGACGAAGCGCTCTTATCAATCAGTTATCACGCAACGTCCGAAGCCACGCGCTCGCTGTTCCAGATCGCATCGTCTGCCGCCCCTTTGCACACGCGGGAACAGGCGGCCTTCTGGCTCGGGGTCCAACGCGGGCACGAGGGTTTTCTGGCCCTGCAGGATTTGGAAAGCAAAACCACGGACTCTGAACTCAAGGAAAAGCTTCCCTTTGATTTTTCACAAAACTCCGATCCCGCTGCGGAAGACGAGTTGATCCGCATGGCCAAGTTCGACTCCGACGACAAGGTACGTGAGCAGGCGCTTTTCTGGATAGCGCAGAAAGCCGGGAAGAAAGCGACCGCCGCATTGACGGATGCCATTCAGAACGATCCTGAAACGGACGTAAAGAAGCGAGCGGTCTTTGCTCTCAGCCAGCTGCCGAAGGACGAGAGCGTTCCCCAGCTCATTCACGTGGCCGACACGAATTCCAATCCGGCGGTTCGCAAAGAGGCTATCTTCTGGCTGGGGCAATCTCACGATGCGCGCGCATTAGCATATCTGGAGAAGGTGCTGAAGCAATAAGACGATCGGACCAGCAGCCAACCACGCGCTCTTTCGCCACTTGCGGACGAGCAGCCACCGCTCCTGAGCCGGGCTGAAACGAAAGCCCTACAATAGGTAACCCATCCCGAAAACTCTGCCCCGCGGCCTTCAGAAGGAGAGTTTGAGGGCCAGTTGTATAAGCCGAGGATTGTTTACGGTGGAATTTACGGCGCCGAATCCCGTAGCGCTCACATCGTTCACCGGCAGACCGAACTGTGCGTGATTGAAGAGGTTGAAGAACTCGGCGCGGAAATTCAATCCCATCTCTTTAGGTAGCGCGAACTGTTTGATGACGGAGACGTCGGTGTTGACGAAATCCGGTCCGATGACCGGGACGCGCGCCGCATCTCCCAACTCACCAGCGGGGGGCGCGACAAAGCAGGAGGCATTGACCCACTGCAATTTGCTGTGAGCCGCGTTGGAGGGGTTGCAGCCGTTGACCTGGTCAGGGCGGTTCCAGTTGTTGTCATTACCGCCGTTCTCGAAGAAGACGCCGGACTGGTTATTGGTGTCGATCAATGGGACGGGAAATCCCGAAGAGATCCTTTCGATAAGGGTCAGTTGAAACCCGCCAAGCACAGTGTTGGTCACGTTATTCCAACTGCTGCCGAACTGCTTTCCCCGGCCAAATGGCAAATCGTAGATCACGCTGCCGGTGAAGCTGTTCGCGAGATTGATCTGCGATAAGGACCAATCCAAACTCCGCCAATTAGGAAGAGGAAAGTAGGGGGCGCTCAGCAGCGAGCCCAGACCGTCGGATAATCCGTTGTCAAAGGTATGAGACCAGGTGTAGGCAAAAAGCGCGTAAAGTCCGTGCTTCGGTGTTTTGGTTTCCGCTTTTACCTGCAGCGAGTCATAACTGGTGTCGCCGACGTCGCCGAAGAGCGAGATGGCGTTGGAGTTGGGCGGGTTGTAGGGATACACGTAGGGTACGCCGCCGGGCAGGCAGCCAAGGGTGTAGCCGGCAACCGTACCGCACGCGGTCGGACTGTCGGCGTTGAGGTCATTGCCGGCTACCAGGATATGGTTGCCGCGCGAGCCGGCATAGCCGGTGGTGAGCACAACGTTGCCGGGCAGCTGCTGCTCGATGTTCAGGTTATATTGCCGCACCCTGGCCAACTTGAAGTTGGTGGGCTGGGTATAGAACGTGCCCTGAAAATTCGCGGCGGTAGGCGGCGTAGGAATAGTCGCGAATCCGCTGGAAAGATAAGGACTGGTGCCGGTAGGTGTTTGCCCGAGCGTGGTGGCGCAGTAAGAGGTTGCAGAGGGGCACGCGGCAAAGAAATTCAAGGCGTCGGACTCGCCCAGGAAGGGTGGGTTCTGCCACAGACCCTGGGCACCCTGGCTCCAGGCCGAGTCGTGATAGAGGGCGAAACCGCGCGCGGAGCACTGTCTTGTCGCTGCCGAAGAACTTCCATGTGGCGCCGATGCGAGGTTCGAGTGCCGTCCAATCCATGTTGACGCCCGCCGACGAACTCACGCCATTTTGATTGGCAACGAGAAGCTGTCCGGTTGTGGGAACGTAGTTAGCCAGGCGTCCATGCGCTTCTGTGGTGGGCGTGGTCATATCCCAGGCGACGCCGAGATTGAGGGTGAGAGACGGCGTGACCCGCCAATTGTCTTCGCCAAAGGGACGGTAGATCTTCCAGCGGCGGCCGGTCACCGGGCCATCGTATGTCTGATCGTGAATGGCCCCGCCGGTGAGGCCGAGCAGAAAATCGGCCTCCGGATTGCCGGTAAAGGTGAACCCGGTTTCGCCGACAAGCCAGAAGCCATCCTGGAAGGCCTCTGTGCCCACATTCATCTGATTGGCGCGAAAGTCGATGCCCATCTGAAGTCATGATTGCGAAGGATGAGATCGAGGGAGTCGCGGAAAGAGAAGATGTTCGTTCCGCCCTGGAACGGAGAGTACCCGCGATCGCCGAGTGCCCAGTAGTTTTGCGAAAATTCCGTAGAGACCAGTCCGCAGCTATATGCGCCGGGAAGGCAGGTGGTGCCGCTGGGGCATCCGAGGTTGGCGCCGGGAATGCCGCCGGGAACGATCGTGGCTGAGGCGCAGGTGCCGGTGCCTTGCGAAGTGATGTAGTCGAAGATGCGGTTGTAACCGAAACTGGCCTGGTTGAGCATGCGTGGCGGAGAACACATGGGTCTCGCCGATGGCGATGTTGCGCGCGTGGTTGATGATGTGCTGATTGCTGCCGAAGGCGTTCGCTTCGGCAAATCCCGGTGAGCCGCCCGGCACATAGGAGAACGCCTGGTCGTAGCTGAAACGGCCGAAGGCATTGTCCTTCGCGGAAAGCGTGTGGTCGAGGCGGCGTGTCGAACTTGGTCTCGTCCAGCTTGCGCACCGGCTCGTTGACATAGTTGTAGCCGGCAGCTGGCGTTGCTGGCGTTCGGCGCGGGGTACAGGTTGATCATGGCCTGTCCAATGTTGTTGATCAGGCCGGGTGGAATCTTGTTGCAGGGCGTGCCCTGGGCCTGGCTTCCATCGGACTTGGAGGGAAGAGGATTGCCCGCGCCATCGCACTGGAAATAAACATTGGGATAAACGGCTCGAGTTGGTGGACGCGCCAATCATGTTGGGATTGACGATGGCGAGCCCGGAAACTGGATTGCCAAACGGGTCAGCGGAGAAATCGCCGGTGCGCATGGCCAGCGAGGGCACCAGGCCGGTAAAGGCGATGGCGTGCCGCTGATATTTCTGTTCGCCGTCGACGAAGAAAAACGTCTTGTTCTTGAGGATGGGTCCGCCGACAGCTCCGCCGAACTGGTTCAGGTTGAACTTTTCGGCGAGGTGGCAAAGTAGCTTTTGGCATCGAGATCGGTATTGCGCACAAACTCGAAGAGCGTGCCGTGAAAATCATTGGTGCCCGACTTGGTGGTGACCAGTACCGTGGGTCCGGCCCGGGTACCGTATTCGGCAGAGTAAGTGTAGGTGAGAACCTTGAACTCCTGAATGTCGTCGATCGACGAGAAAATGCCGATGCCGCCGGCGGTCAGCTCATTGTTGTCGACGCCATCCAGCAGCCAGTCCGTGCTGTTTGGCCGTGAGCCGCCAACCGATAGCGAGAACGAACCGCGCGCGGCCACCTCACTGCTTGCGGCGGAGGTGAAAAAGCTGTTGGGGTTTGTCTCCGCCGTGGCGCCGGCGGTGAGCGTGGCGAGTTGAACGAAATCGCGGCCATTCAAGCGGAAGCTGCGAAACCTCCTGCGAGGTGATGACCTGGCCGAGAGATGGATTGGCTGTCTCGACCGCCACAGCATTACCGGAAACGGCCACCGTAGTGACTACAGTGGCGGGTACGAGCGAAAAATCGAGTTCGCGGGCTTCATCGACCTGGAGATTCAGATCTTTCGACTCAGCGCTTTGAAAGCCCGTTGCATCGACGCGCACCGTATAGGTCCCGACGGGGAGTAAGGGGATCAGATAGTGTCCGGCGCTATCGGTTTGCACGTTTCGAGACAGGCCGGTTGCCTGCAGCGTGGCGGTGACGGTGGCTCCCGGAACAGCCGATTCGGATTTATCGACGACATTGCCGGAGAAGCTTCCAGTAGCCTGACCGTATATAGCCGGAGAAAGCATAAGGCCGAGAACGCAGACAACCGCGCGAAGGACTATTTTGTGGGGTTTTGTCTCGGCAGCGCCTTCCACCGATCTTAGACACTTCGTGCCAACCATCGTGCGTCTCATCGTCAAACCCCTTTCGACCGATCGGCTAAGGTGGCTCTTACATCGACTGTGCTGCACTGGATTGTTAGACTGTATGAATTGGCTGGTCGAATGTCAACGCAAGTTTTGGCCGACTCACAGATATCACAGCATTTGCAGGAGCTCCTGCCATAATGAGCTCGCCGACTGTCGTCTCCGGATAGTGGCACTGCCACGTGACACAATCGAGGGGGAGGAAAGTCCCTGCAATGGGGCTTGTTCGTCCGGACGAATGAACTCATTATCGAGAGGGTCTGTTGGCCAGCGGTTTTTCCCTTCCGAGGCAATCTGCGGGGCAGCTACCATGCACATTCTTTCGCACAGAATCGAATTTCCCAACACAACTCTCGCGGCAAAAGTCTGTCGCACTTCGAGTTCAACCAGGAAAAAGGTGGAATAACATGTCTCATCCGTTGAAACAGAAAGTTGCCTTGGTTACTGGTGGATCGCGCGGTATTGGTGCGGCGATCGCGAAGCGTCTGGCTGCTGATGGAGCGATCGTGGCGATTACTTACTCGAAGGGCGCAGACGCTGCTGCCTCAGTCGTTAATGCGATCGAACAGGCGGGTGGAAAAGCAATTGCGTTCCAGGCCGATGCTGCCGATGCCGAAGCGGTGAAGGCGGCGGTCGACAAGACCGCTGCGACCTTCGGCGGAATTGATGTGCTTGTGAACAACGCCGGCACAGCTATTCCGAAGAGGTTCGAGGAAACCACTCTGGAAGAGATAGATCGTATGTTTGCCATCAATGTCCGCGGCACAATGGCCGCGACGCAGGCGGCCCTTAAGCACATGAAGAGCGGCGGCCGCATCATCATGATCGGCTCGTGCGTAGGCGAGCGTACGCTAACGCCGGGGCTGGTGGCCTACTCGGCCACAAAAGGGGCCGTCAAGATGTTTACTCAGGGGTTGACCAGAGAGGTTGGAGGCCGGGGTATCACGGTCAACAACATTCAGCCGGGCCCGATCGACACCGATTTGAATCCTGCCGCCGGCGACTGGGCAGTGCCTCAAAAGGCCGTCACAGCGCTCAACCGCTATGGGCAGGTGGATGAGGTCGCCGCGTTGGTGGCGTTCGTCGCCGGCCCCGAGTCGTCCTATATTACCGGTGCAAACCTCACAGTGGACGGCGGCACGAACGCGTGAAGGCAAATACAACGGAGCATGTACGGAGTTCTCGGCCGCCGCGACAGAGCCCTGACCGTTCTTGATCAGGCCTCTTTTAGAAGCTCCGTGCGGTACTTAGGCGCGAGCGCGCGTGCCTTCTCCAGAAACTCGGCCATCTGTTTTTCGTCCAGTTTGGGCGGAGGCGCAGTCCGCGTGGCGACGGGCACTCCAACCTCCATGAAGAAATTCTCCATCCCCGCCGGCGAGCAGATGCAGATCATCCGAGCCGGCCTCGAAGAAGCGTTGTGGAACTGATGCGGAGCGTTGGATGGAATGTTAACCGTGTCGCCCGCGCGTGCCACGGATTTCTGCCCGCGAAAGGTTAAAGAGATCTCGCCTTCGATCAGGATGAAGGTCTCTTCGAAGTCGTGGCGATGAGGGCCGGGGCCACCACCCGGAGGGATGTGCATGTCGATCACGCAGAAGCGATCGTTCGTGTCCGTGCCGGCAACGGTGACGGTATAGGTGTCGCCGACCAGGCCGATATGCCGCAGCTTTCCTTCCTCATCCAGCTGGGAGAAGGCAAGCGTGCGGCTGAGATCGTCGGGTGGAACAGGCAGGTATTCCAATGTTTTTCCGGACATGCGATTTCTCCTCGGATTTGTATTCTCGATCTTGAATGGAAAGGGCGAGAGTTCTGTTCGTTACCGACTTAGTACAACTCCTTTGACCGGAATACGGCAATTCGCGGAGCAGTTGGATGACTTCAGAAAATTCTTCAGGAAGCGCCAAGAGTAAAGACGGTCTTGCTCACGACACGTCCCGATGGCCGCCTGATCCAGATCGCTTGCGGATTCCACCAAGTCTCGGTGTGATCGATCAGCGACGTCACGAGATCTCGAGGTTCTGGCACGGGATTTTTACCTCGATTACCGGAAGCGCTTCCTGTTCTTTTCGGGGGTGGGAGAGAGCATTGCGAGATGGTCATGGATGGTAACCGGTGGCAACAGATTGCAAGTGTGAGCGCCGCGTTGTCGCTGAAAGTTAATGTTCAGGGTTTAGCTCGCTGACTCAGGCATGACTTTACGCGCAAGATCTTTGAATGTTGTCGTTTGCCGGATTGAATCGAATCGGGGGTCGCTCCCGATCCAAACAAGTTCCGCTTCTCGATCTTCAACTGCCAGCGTCAGAAAAGAAAGCGCACCTTCGCTGTCTCCCAGCGCAAGCGCCAACAGGGCCTGCCGGAATCTGCTTATGGCCGCATCTAGCGACAAGAGTTTGAAGCCTTGGACAATCCGGTTCGCCTGTGCGTTTTCACCAGTCATGGCCAACGCTTCCGCGATCCCTGCCATCAGGGGCAACTGGCCACCCGAAGCAGTTCGTATATTTTCAATCAATCTTTTTGCGCGGTCTTTGTCGCCAAGATGCGCCGCCATGACCGCCAGCAGGAACCGGGCTTCCAGCGGAAGGGGCCCGTAGATCAACGGCTCAGACAACTGACGGAGCCCCTCCTCGAATCGTCGCGTGATATGGAAAAACTTGGTGCGGGCAACTTTCTGACGATTCGAAAACGGATCGGCACGATGGGCCGCATCGAGGTGGTGCGCCGCTTCATCGTATCGTCCCAGGGCCGCGAGAAACAGTGCATAACGCCGCGAAGCGGAAACATGCGGTCCGATGCTGAGGCCATGACGAAAGCTCAGTTCCGCATTCTCCCAGTCCCACTCTAGAGCCTGCGCGCTTGCAAGGCAGGAGTACGACTCGATCATCTCAGGGTCCAGTTCGATCGCGCGAAGAGCAGCATCCTTCGCAAGCGAGACGAAGGTCGAAGACGGACTTGCCCCGCGCAACGCCATCTCCGTGTGGCAATATGAGATTCCACAGTGCGACCGCGCAAACGACGGCGCCAGGTCTCTCGCCTCTTGAAATTTCAACAAAGCCGCCGGAATGTCGGACGCTGCACCCTCGTCGAGAAGGGTCTCTGCGTATAACACGAGAGGATAGACCGCAAACGTCAGCGCTCCGGGGGCCGCTTTACGTCGTCTCACATGCGACTGCTCAGGTCGCGCGCGACTGATGAAGGCGGTGGCAATCTGCTCCTGAACCTGGACCAGGGTCTCGGCGGTGGCCTCGGTCTCGAAGCGATGCGAGCTCATCTGGAATCCGTCCGCGCCCAACACCCTGGCGGTAATACGCAGGCGGCTGTACTCCTCCCTTACGGTTCCTTCGATGACGGTGTTGATCCCCATTTTTTGCGACAGCGCCGGAATGTCATATGGAGCTTCCACCGACTGAGGAGGGGAGGGCCTGGTGATCACCCTGACCCCGTCCGTGCGGGTCAGGTTATGGATGAGTTCGTCAGTAACGCCTTGAGCGCACAGCTTGGACAGAGGCCGGTTGGAAAGATCGACAAACGGCAAGACCGCCACGGCAACCCCAACTCCCTTGGTGAGCAAATCGCCTTGCGAAGAAGGCTCACCCGGCAAAAGCCTGGCTGATGTTTGATTCCTGCGAAATAAAGGAACGTATGTACCCGGTCGAAAGTAGATGAAGACAGGATTTTGCTTTCCCTCCGACTCGTAATATTCCTTGAGCTTCGCGCGAAGGCGGCGAGCCTCCGTCCGCACGATGGAATCTTGACTGGGGTGATAAGGAGGCTTTCGGTCGTAGACCTCAGTCCCGATCACGTACTCCTTGAGGAGATCGGTGCTTCCGGCAAGCGCATTCTCAATTGCAAATCGAAGAAATCGGCTCAGTCGGTCGGATTGCAGAAAGAGCGCACTTTGCAGGAGCCGGTCAAGCTCAGCGCGGACCTCCTGCTCGGAGAGATTGTCGGATGTGTGCATTTCCCGCAACGTTCAGTCTTCCTCGAAACCGTAGAGAATTATGAAGGTTGGCCTTCATTGCAGCTTGCATTGGCTGGATGCACAATTTTCAAACAAGCTGCAGAACTCACGTTGCCATCATAGCGTGCCATCGGCTCTTTCCGTCGCAGATCACCGTTAGCTGACAGTTGCTCACGGCGCTATTTTTCCAGGCTTCTGTCATGCTTCATTCTACGAGGCATGGACCAACGTGGTAGAGAAGCATGATGAAGTGCGAATCCTCGCATTGGTTCCGAAGGAAATGCAAGGGCAGATCCGGCGCCAATTGGCACTACACGGCGTGGCCATCGACTTCATTAGCAAGGCAGCGGAACTATCTCACCTCGCCCTCAGCCGAACTTCGTACCACGTCGCTCTTCTGCCCGCGGAGCTGCCCGACACCGGCTGGTGGTCGCTCTGGGGAGAGATTACGCTGCTCAGTCCCCGGCCGGAAATCCTGGTCTATGCCCACACAGCGAGCTTCCAGCTATGGTCCGGGGTGCTGGAAGTAGGAGGCTACGACGTGATCGTCGAACCGTTCACGGACGAAGAACTTCAGCGAGCTGTCCTCCGCGCAGCGAGGAGTTTCAAGGAGCGATGCGGGGATGAGAACGGGGATGAATAAAACTTCGATACAGGATTGCTCCTATGAGCTGGAGGGCTCATGTTTCAAAAAGTTGTGGTAGCTTACAACGAATCTCCGGAGTCGGAACGAGCGCTGGCCTCGGCAATTCAACTTGCCGGGAGCCTGAACGCTGATTTGCTGACAATTACGGTGATGACCGACCTACCCGCATATACCGTCTATGCCGGGGTCATCGATCCCTCGATATCGCAAGTACTGAAGGAGGATCGGGCGAAATTCTATGAGCAGCTTCAGGATAAGGCCCGGGCATCCGCCAAAAGCCACGGCATCGAGCTCCAGGCCCATCTGGTCGAAGGCCGACAGGTTGAGGCTGTCGTCGATTTTCTGCGCATGCACAAAGCGGATCTCCTGGTCATCGGGCTTCATCAGCGCGATCTTCACATCGCGCGCTTATGGAGCACGGTCTATGAGTTAGCCCAAGGCGCACCGTGCAGCGTTCTGGGTGTGCATTGATCGCCTCCTTGTCACGCTACTCGTTCTCTTTTTGAAAATATTTTTGGCGCAAATAGTTTGGTTAAGCACTCTATGCGGTATCAGCTATGTTCCGGGCTCCGGGTTCATTGTGGGTGCCGATAGCTTGAACCATCAACCCTAAGCACCAGCGGGAGTTAGCGAAAGCATGTCAAAACGGGCGATCATCATTCCCGTCGTTACTATGGGTGTTGCTGCCGGGCTTTTCTTCTCGATCAACGGCTGCTGGACCTCATGGGAGGGCGGTAGCACGGAACAGCGGACCGACGATGCCTACGTGCGCGCGGACATGACACCGCTGAGCACGCGGATCTCCGGAACCGTAAAAAAAATGAATGTCGACGACTTTGAGGCGGTCAAGCCCGGTCAATTGCTCGTGCAACTCGATGACGACGACTATCGCGCCATTCTCGAAGAGGCCAAGGCAGCTCTTGCCGGCGCGCAGGCGGAACTCGAGGACAACCAGGCGGCAAAACGCATTCAGGACGCCAAGATCCAGAATGCGGAATCGGGCATTGCTCAGGCAGAAGCGGCGGTGAATGCGGCAAAGGCCGGCGTATTCGCTGTTCAACCGGATGTCGAACGGACGCATCTTGAACTCAAGCGCCAGGAAGCCTTGCTTGCTTCGAAGGCTTCGACCCACCAGCAGATCGAACAGGCAACGGCGGATGCAGATCGTTTTTCAGGGATGCTGGCGAGCCGCCAGGCGGGCCTCGATCAAGCCCAGGCAGCGCTCCAAAGCAGCCGTACGGTGCTCGAAGCGGAGCGAAGGCAGCGAGCGGCGCTCAACACAAAAGATGACGTATATCGCGCCGACATTCAAGCCAAACAGGCAGCGATCGTCGTCGCCGAGGTGAATCTTGGATATACGAGGATCGTCGCGCCCACCACTGGAGCGGTGGGTGAGCGTCATGTGCAGGCTGGGCAACTGGTTGCTCCGGGCATGCAACTGCTCGATCTGGTCGAGGGAGATGTCTGGATTCAGGCGAACTACAAGGAGACGCAACTCACCAACATCCGGCAAGGGGATGTCGCCGACATCACCATCGACACATTTCCAGGAACCGTCCTTCACGGAAAAGTAGCTGAGATATCCCCGGCAAGCGGGTCGCAATTCGCGTTGCTTCCTCCTGACAACGCGACGGGTAACTTCACCAAGGTCGTTCAGCGAATTCCCGTGAAGATCGTGCTCGATCCCGGCCATCCGCTCCAGGGGAGGTTGCGTCCCGGCTTCTCGGCTGTCGTAACCATTCACGCTTCCGGAAAGCACGCTGCGAAAGAGGGTTCTCAGCCTTGAGCACTCCGCCCTCCAATCCAACATCTCCGGCACGGTCTTCGGTCATTACCGCCCACCCGCTGATCGGGGTATTTGGTGTTCTGCTTGGTGCGATGATTGCGACCTGCACCGGACGCCTCATCAGCGTTGGACTCTCTGACTTGAGGGGCGCATTGCATCTCGGCGTGGATGAGGCTTCGTGGATCGGCACTGCATTCAACGCAGCCATGATGTTCATCGGCCCGTTCTCCGTGTATCTCGGCGGCCTACTGGGTCCGCGGCGCGTTCTCTTGGCCTGCGCATCCATCTTCACGCTGGTAAGCGCGCTTCTCCCGTTCGCTCCAAATCTTCCTGCGCTGCTGGTCCTGCTGGTGCTCGCCGGACTCACGGCGGGAACGTTCTACCCGCTCACTCTCTCTTTTGTTTTGCGCAATCTTCCCATGCGCTATGTGCTGGTTGGGATTGCGGCGTACGCGATGGACATCGTCTTCACCACGAATGTCGCCACCTCGCTCGAGGCCTGGTATATGGATCACCTGTCCTGGCACTGGATCTTCTGGAACAGCACGCTGCTGACTCCCGTGATGATGATACTCATCCATTTCGGCATCCCGTGGCAGCCATTGCCGAAACCGAAAGAAGGCCAGCCAAAACCGAACTGGAGAGGATTTCTGTATGCCAGTTTAGGTTTCTCGCTGCTATACATCGCTCTCGATCAGGGTCAGAGACTGGACTGGTTGAATTCCGGAACCATCGTCGCATTGATCGCCTCTGGCTCCTTCCTTCTGCTCATGACGCTGGTACGCCGGGCGATGATGCCGAACCCTCTCATCAATCTCAGGTTTCTTGCGAGGCGAAACACGGTATTGCTCGGGGTGATTCTGATTTTCTTTCGCTTCGTCATGCTCGCAACCGTCATTGGGATTCCAAGCTATCTCGGATCGGTGAAGGGCTATCTCCCGCTTCAAACCGGGCCGGTCATGCTGTGGGTCGGCCTGCCGCAATGCGTTTGCGGGCTTCTCGCCATGTACTCATTGAAGTACATCGATGCCCGGTTGGTTCTGACTTTCGGCTTCAGCCTTGTCGCGATTGCGTGCCTGATGAATGCGCATCTCTCATCCGCGTGGTCGGGTGCGAGTTTCGCGTTGTCTCAGGCGGTCATGGCGATCGGCCTGGCCTTCGCATTCAACGCCATGGTGGGTGCGATTATTCTCGAGGTCATAAATACCGGCGCGCTTAGCCGTCCCATCGATGTGCTCACGTTCGCCGGTTATTTCCAGACAGTCCGGCTCTTCGGTGGAGAGATGGGCGTCGCCTTCATGCAGCATTTCCTCTCCACACGTGAGCAGTTTCACTCCAACATTCTGGGACTCGGGGTTCAGCTGGGCCAACCTGCCACCGATCAAAGGCTGCTTGGTCTGATCTCTGGCATGCTGAGTCACTCACCGGGTCTGGCAACGGCGACAGGGAGAGCCGCGGAGATACTCGGGCTGCAGGTTAAGCAGCAAGCCTTCACTCTCGCTATTACAGATAGCTTCCTGTTGGTGGCCTGCTCCGTCGTCTGCTGCTTGATCGTTATCGCTTGCATGGCGCCTGTCCCTACGCAATATCGGCAGGTTATGCAGGCCTGAACCGGACAGCCGAACATGAAGAACCGATCACGTGAAGGAACCCAAATGCGGCTTATGACAATCCGGAGCCATCCATCGAAAGCAATTATGCTGACGCTGCTCTGCACATTGGGACTGCTCGCCGTGAACGGAAACACCGCGGCGCAAAACAACGCCACTCTGACGCTAAGCCTGCAGCAGGCGATCGATCTTGCCCTTCAACAGAATCGGGATATAAAGCTTGCACAACTGGGGGTTATCGACAGCGAGCACAAGAAGGAGATTGCCCGCTCCGCCTATTTCCCACACATCAAGAACGAGTCCAGCATTCTCCATATAACCGAGCTCGCAGGGGTTGAGATTCCTGCGGGGGCCTTCGGCACTCATCCCGACACGGGCCCGATTCCGGGACAGAATCTGTTTCTCGATCAGGGTGCGCTTACGTCGTATACCAGCGGCACTGGTCTGGATCAGCCATTCACGCAGATGTTCAAGATCCACGAATCGAATCGCGCTGCAATCGCCGATATCAACACCGCAAAGATTCAGGTCAACCAGGCGCAGAATGAGGTCGCTCTCAAAGTGCGTCAACTGTACTACGGCATTCTGATAGCGCAACTCAAACAACAGGCAGCGGAAGAAGAAGTTGCAGCCAGCCGTGTCAAGCTGCAGGAAAGCACGGATGCGGTGAAACAGGGCAGCGCGCTTGATGTCGCAGTCCTCGAGAGCCGCGCCTCCTTTCTCGATGCAGGACAGACAGCCCTCACACAGAAGCTGCAGATTCACGACCTGATGGTCACGCTTGACGATCTCTTGGGTCTGCCGCTGACGACGGACCTCCAGTTGGACGCCGACACCTCGGTGGCATCTGTGCCGACTCCTTCCCGCGAGGAGTGCATCCAGATTGCCCAGCAGCATAGTCCGGACATTCAATCCGCGGAACAGGCCGTGGTGAAAGCGAAAGCAGGGCTGGGCGCCGCGAAGGACGCTTATATCCCGGACATTACCGGCCTGGCACGCTACAGCTACCAGAGCGGTGTTCCGCTTCTGGTTCATAACTTCGGGACCTTCGGGGTTTCCTTTTCTTATGACCTGTTTGATGGGGGCCGGCGTAACTCGCAGATCAAGGACTCACGAACCATACTCTCCCAGGCGCAGCTCAATCTCGCCAAGGTAGAGGAGGAGGTCGCAGTTCAGGTGGAAAGCGCCTACGACCGCGTCGAACAATTGCAGAATCTCGTCAGCGTGGCGCAGGAGGTGTTGCAGGCGAGAACAGAAGCCGCTCGACTGACCGATCGCCAATTCGAACAGAATGCGGCTCTTGCTTCCGCGCGCGCTGAAGCGCATGCCAAGGCGCTCTCGGCCAGGGCCTCATCTCTTGAAGCGAATTTAGGCTTGTCGCTGGCTCAAGGCGAGCTGAAGAAGACGATTGGAGAGCTGCCGCGGTAGGGAGGTCGTCCTGATGTTGCAAAGCAAAGAAGCGCCCCGGCCGACGAGCGCTGATCGGATCGAAGTCAGCAAGGATGAGCAAGCAGAACGAATAAGAAAGGTGTTCTCTTAATGAGTGTGTCCAGCCATGCCTCGGGGATTGGCCCGTCCGCCGTTGCGTCGAGAGACGACACAGCGCTCGTGCTCGCTGCTAAATCAGGTGAACATTGCGCTTTTGTGGAGCTATTCAATCGACACTCCGCCAAAGTTCTGCGGACAACATACAGAGTCACAAAAAATCACCACGACGCCGAAGATGCGATGCAGGACGCCTTTATCAAGGCATATATTCACATCGGCAAGTTCGACGGAAGAGCCCAGTTTTCCAGTTGGCTGTTGCGAATCGCTATCAATTCTTCACTTATGATCCTGCGCAGGAAGCGCGTACGCCCTGAGATGTCGATCGAGAGCGTCGTTCAGCAAGACCCGTCCCATAGCTGGGACCTCATCGATCAATCCACCGACATAGAAACACACTACTTCATGCAGGAGAGAGCGGTGCGCTTGCGGCACGCCATTCGCCGTCTGCGCCCTATGCTTCGAAATGTCGTAGAGATACAGCAGTCAAACGACAGATCGCTCAAAGAAACAGCCGAGATCGCGGATCTTTCGGTCGCAGCCACCAAGTCCCGGTTGCTGCGCGCCAGACAAGCGCTGCGCAGAACGTTGCGTTGAGCGTCCCGAGCAGAATAGCTGGCGATAAATTCGTCTGGAACGCAATGGAGCGAGGTGGCGAGAGTATGCCCGACAACAAACCCGTAGTGGTGATCGTGGGAGGCGGCTTTGGAGGGCTGGCGGCCGCCAGGACCCTGAAGAAGGCGGCAGTGACAGTGATCCTGATCGACCGGAGCAACCATCACCTCTTTCAGCCCTTGCTCTACCAGGTCGCAACGTCGGTCTTGAGTCCCGGCCAGATTGCGTCGCCCATTCGCAGTATCCTGAAGAACAACGACAATACAACGGTGATTCTCGGCAATGTAAGCGGAGTAGATGCGGCGGCTCACTGCGTCGTCGCAGACTCGGCGGATCGCGCAGGCGTCTCGCTATCCTACGACTATCTCATTCTCGCCACTGGTGTGCAGCACAGCTACTTCGGTCACCCGGAATTCGAAAAGCATGCTCCAGGACTGAAGGGCCTGGCAGACGCCGTCGCCGTGCGGAATAAGATCTTGCGGGCATTTGAGATCGCTGAGGCCGAAGAGAATCCAGCGCTCCATAAAGATCTCCTCACCTTCGTGCTGGTCGGAGCCGGCCCAACCGGTGTGGAGACGGCCAGCGCAATTGCCGTCATGATCCGCAGTAACTTGAAGCGCGAGTTTCGGCGCATTGACCCGACTATGGTACGTATCGTGCTGATCGACAGGGGCGTCAGGCCGCTCGCTGCCTTTGCTCCGAATTTGTCGGAGGCCGCAAAGCGACGGCTGCAGCAACTCGGCGTGGAGGTGAGACTCGGCCAAGGCGTGGAGCAGGTCGATGACCAAGGAATCCTTGTCGGCGGCGAACGGATTCTCAGCAAGACGGTCATCTGGACGGCAGGCGTCACTGCCTCCGCGGCAGCTCAATGGCTAAATACCGAGATGGATCGCGCCGGACGTGTGCGGGTCAAGCCCGACCTTTCCGTCTCCGATCATCCTGAGATTTTCGTCATCGGCGATACGGCATCGCTCGATCACGACGGAAAACCGTTGCCGGGAGTGGCGCAGGTAGCCATCCAGCAGGGACACTATGCCGGCAATGTCATTCGTCAGCGCGTCTCTGGAAAACCTTCTCCTGGCCCGTTCCGCTACTTCGACAAAGGAAACCTCGCCGTGGTTGGTAAGGGATTCTCCGTTCTCGAAAGCGGCAAGGTTCGATTCAGCGGTTTCTCAGCATGGCTTGTCTGGGTCGCTGTGCATTTGCAGTTTCTGGCTCAATCCAGTTTGCGGGTCAGCGTCTTTGTGCAATGGGCATGGACCTACGTCACCGGGCAAAGGGGCTCCCGCATCATCGTGAAACATCGCTGTGACTAACCTCAGCGCCTTGCAGAAGCGTCGCTACGACCGCCTGGCTCGCGACGTGGATTCGCGGATAATGAGCTCGGGCTCGAACGCAATCTGTGCCTGGAAATCTTCGGTGCGATTGAGTCGATTGACAAGGCACTGCGCCGCGCAGCGGCCCATCTCAGCCAATGGCTGACGAATTGTCGTCAAGCCGGGAGTGAGAAATGCGGCTGCTTTGATGTCGTCGAATCCGATGACGGAGATATCCTCCGGCACTCGTAAACCCCGGTCGCGAAGGCCGCGGATAGCGCCAATGGCCGCCACATCGTTAAAGCAGACAAGCGCCGTAAACTTTCGCTTGGTGGTGATGAGCTGCTCTACGACTGGGTAGCCCAGCTCCGGCGTACTGACGTCGCGGTCCAATTGCATGATGAGCTCAGGGTGCATCTCGATGCCCAGCTCCCCGCACCACTCGACGATTCCGCGCCACCGGTCCTCGGAATCCGAACTGAAGGGCTGTCCGTGCATGAACGCAATCTGGCGGTGGCCCAGCGAGTACAGGTGATGCAGTGTAAGTTCCGCCGCTTTCCGGTGATCCAGCGCGATGTTGGTTACATTTGCGATGCGGCGGTGTCCTGCGACCGCGACCACAGGCACAGGCAGGGAGTGGTTCAGGGCGGTATCGATACAGATGAGTCCTTCAGCTCCGCGAGCCACAAGCTGCTTGCAATACTGTTCAACCAGATTGGGCCTGTGCCGATGATGTGCCGTGTAATAGAAATAGCCGGCATTCACCAGGCAATCGCCCGCGCCGGTCATGATCTCGGTGTGATAGCCGTCATTGAGCACCGGCACCAGAATGCCGATATTCAAAGTGCGTTTGCTGCGGAAGGAGCGTGCTACAAGGTTGGGCTGGTAATTGAGCAGCTTCGCGGCATCTTTGATTCGCTGTCTCGTCTCCTCCGGAATCGACCGGCCCGGAGTGTCATTCAGCACAACGGAAATCGTCGAGGCGTTGAGGCCCAGGTATTCGGCAAGCTCCCTCAGCCGTATAGGCTTGTCCGTCGGGTAGTGCTTTAATTTCGCGCGAGCTGCGGGTTTGGCGGTCCGTCCTGGATTCGATGAGCGACGCAATGTAGGTTTAACCGTTCCTTGGCGTGCATTTCAGGCAGTTCCGGGGCGGCTTGCTGTGCCCCCCGCCAGCCACATTCTTACACGAACTTACGTTCCTCCCGTGTGAAAGGTTCCCTCTTTCATGCAGCAGCGAGTTTCTCAAACCTCTCTCCAGGTAAGGGTGAGAGCGCTATTCTGCGGAAGTTTCAGAGGGAGAGTCTTTCCGGCGAAGTGGCATACGAGCGGGCGTTCCTCTCCCTGATTGCCGATGACCAGAACATAGCTTCCGTCGGGGTTGAGGAACGCGGCGTGATCCAGTCCCGGGAATTCCCCTTTGGAGGCAATCACCCGAGCGTCGCGCTGAATCGCTTTCGAGTAATGTGCGAAGGCCCAATACTGGCCGCTGCGGGTGAGAGCGCCGGTCTTCGAGTCAACGGTGACGAGGCCTCCGCATTGAAACGGGCCGATATTCGGGCTTCCTTTCTCATCCAGAACGAGATTCCAGGAAACGATGCAGCGCGCCCAGTTCTTAAGCACCGCAGCGAAGGTGCACGACCACTTTGCGCAGCCGGTTAAATAATCCGGATCAGTTAAATCAGGACCACCTTCCGTCCAATAAGCATGCTTGGAAGGGAAGGCTTCGTGCACCCTGGTCATGGCCGAAGGGTCGCCGGCGTAGCCGTGCCAAGCCGTTCCGTCGACATACTTGAACACATCCGGGTCGCTAAGCTCATCCATCACCCGGCCCCACAGGTTGTAATTGTGGTCGAGAATCCAAATCTTGGTATCCAGAGAGGCTTGCTCCAGGGCCGGCCCCAGAAATCCTTTGATAAAGCCGGTTTCATATTCCTGACCCCACAACGCGGCCGGCATTCTGCCATCTTGATCGGTATCGACTTCGTTCTGTGAGGTGACTGCGCTGATCCTGACGCCCGCGGAGCGGTAGGCCTGGAGAAATTTCACGAAGTATTCCGCATAGGAGGCGAAATACTTATTTCTCATCGAGCCGCCCAGAATCGAGCCTCCTGCCTTCATCCAGCCGGGCGGACTCCACGGCGTGGAGAAGAAAAACATCTCCGGATTGAGCCGCAGAGCGGAGCGCAGCGTGGGAAGAATGTAGGCTTCGTCGTGCGCCGTAGTGAAGGCCTTCAGGTCAGGATCGGGAGCCGTGGCGTCGTCAAAGGTATATGCGTTCCGGGAGTAATCGCTGGAGCCGATGCAGGTCCGGCCCATGGACATGCGAAGGCCGTCGGGTCCGACGAATTCAGCGAGCAGTTTCTCGCGGGCGCCGGAATCCATGCGGCTGAGAAGGTAGCAGGATGCATCCGTGAATGCTGCTCCAAATCCCAGAATGCTTTGAAAGCGCTGTGCCGGATCAATCTCAATGCCGGCTTCAGGCGAGGCGGTTTCCCAGGGCTGAACCGGAATTTCCTCGTAGTGCCGTTCGCCCGCCGTTACCCATGCACGTGGACCGGCGACGGAGTCTGAGGTGCTGCTCCACAGATAGTTTTTAGGGCTAAATGCCGCGGCCACGGTGGCCCCGGCCTGGGTAAGGAACGCGCGGCGAGAATTTATCAGCATGATTTCGCTTCTCTGGAAAATCGATTTTCTGTCACACGATGCCTAGTAGACAATCGGTTTCTCGCACTATATCGCATGACCGTTGCGAAGGCCATAAGAGTCTCGGGCGATCGGAGCGGGGCGTACATCTGGCCATGACCTGGACGTTAGTCAATAGAAAAACGTTTGTCTATTTTTAAATGTTGTCATTCTTCGCACTTGACAATCGTGTTGCCAGCACGCTGTAATGCGCATCGCATACCCGTTCTCTTTTAAGACAATCGATTGTTTTAAGTGATTCAAATGTCGAGCTGGGCAGCCGGCAAGGGGTACGCAAGGAAAGGAACCGGGGAGCTATCCGCCGGGGACGACGTAATTTCAAACAAGGCCGGAGCCGTCCCCGACGGCGAGCCGGCCAAGAAGTGATGGAAAGAAAGACTTTGGAGGCAGCATGAGAGATGTGAGGAGTTGGGCCTTACTAGCCCTGTTCGTTTTCTTCGGCGGCGGAGCGCACAGCCTGTTTGCGCAAAGCACAAACTCTGGCGACATTCGCGGCAGCGTCACCGATCAGACAGGTGCGCTGATTCCGGGTGTGACGGTGACTGTGCTCAATGTCGACACCGGCGTCTCAAAGGAGTTCACGACCAACCAGGATGGTCTGTATGACACATCCTCGATCGTGGCCGGAAACTACAAGCTCACATTCAAGAGACAAGGCTTCGAGTCGCTGGTTCGCGGCCCGGTCACGGTTCAGGTCGGCTTCACCAGCGTGAACGCCGCGTTGAAAGTCGGTTCGGCCGCGCAGACAGTGACTGTCAACACCGATGTGCCGCTGCTGAATACCAACTCGGGCGACCAGACCGCCACATTGAATTCGAAGGATATGGACCAGCTGCCCAATATCGCCAGCGGGAACGGGCCGGACTGGCAGAACTTCATGATCCTCCTTCCCGGCGCCACAGGCACTCCGCCGAGCAATTCATCCCAGGCGGGTTCTGCCAACCCCGGGCAGGAGGTATCGACGAATGGCAACCTTCCCTTTACCAATGTCCTTGCCGACGGCGCGTCTACGACGCTGCCGAGCAGCCAAAATGCCAATCCTGCGGTCTTTGAAGACGTCGACGAACTCCAGGTCTCCCTGTCCTCGTTTTCTGCCCAGTATGGGGTCGGCGGATTAATCATCAACCAGATCACCAAGGGCGGCACGGGCAAGTTCCATGGATCGGGTTACGAATATTTTCAGAACAATGCCTTGAACGCCGCCAACTATGGTTTTGGAAGCAAGATAACGGTTCCGTTCCTGCGGTTCGACAATTTTGGAGGCACGATCAGCGGCCCGATTTTGAAGAAGAAGATGTTCTTCTTCTTCGGCTACGATCAGATTGTCGATCATGCGGTCAGCGCCAGCTTTCAGACCGTTCCCACTCCCGCCATCATGGGCGGCGACTTTACCGGCAGCTATCTGCTGTACGATCCCACCACGCAGACGATTGGGACCGACTCGAAAGGAAACCCATATCCCATCAGGAAGTCTTTCCTAAGTGAATATGGGAGCAATGTAATTCCCGCGAATATGATCGACGCGGTATCGGCCAAATTCCAGCAGTATTATCCGACGCCTTCCAGCCATGTTCCTTATGGAACCTTCGTCGCCGGCTCACTCCAGTCAACCGGAGTGCTGCAAAACAATTTCTACACGCAGGTTCCGGAACCCCGTCCGTGGAGAAGGTACTTCGGGCGATTGGACTATGACATCACTCCGAATAATCGGCTGACCATGTCCGATACACAGGGCGACGAGCTGGAGAATGGCGACGGCACAGTCACCGCCTGTCCGATCGCCTGCCAACTTGGCGACGTGGACAACAACAACGCGCAGGTTACGGACGTATGGAACATCAGCTCCCAGACCATCAACGAAGCTAGAATGGGCTATTCGAGCCAATTAAATTTTTTCTCCGATGCAGGCACAAACAAGGGCCTTCCCGCAACACTGGGATGGCAGTTTGCCAAGGCGGATGTCCTTCCTGCGGTGAACTTTGAGCGCAACTATCCCTATGCGTGGATTCAGCCCGCTACCAATGCTCAGTACAAGGAGTTTGTCTTCGATCCCTCGGATGTGGTGACCATGATCCGCGGCAAGCACATCCTGCACTTCGGCGGCGAGTTCGCGTTTTATCGTGACGATGCTACGCCGTGGGGGAACATTAATGCCGGAACCCTCGATTTCGACGGCGTGTACACGGAAAACTGGACGCTGGACAGCAACGGAGTTGCCTCTCCCAACACGTCTTCGGGCGAAGAGTACGGAGACTTCCTGCTCGGCCTCGCGCAAAACTGGAATGCCGCCATTACACCTGAATACGGTGCGCGTTTGAAGAAGCCACAGATGTTCGTGCAGGACGATTGGAAGGTGCGCGAGAACCTCACTTTGAATCTTGGCCTCCGCTATGAGATCAGCCACGGCTTCAATGAAATCAAGGGCAACGAGGCCACCTTCGATCCCACCATCGTCAACACCGCGACCAATTCTCCTGGCGCTTATTGGTATGGAAGCACTCACACCAATGGACGTACATCTCTGCAGGCGGATGTCTACACCACATTCCTGCCTCGCGTAGGATTCTCCTGGCTGGCAAGACCCAACACCACCTTCCGTGGGGGATTCGGAATCTACTCCTATAACTTCAGCCTGGATAACTACGGTAGCGGGATGGGTGCTGCCGTGTCGTCCTCCGGAAGTGTCAACGACCAGTCTAACGGCATTTATCCAACCGTGAAGTTCGACGGATCAGGAACGGTCTATGGAACCGGCACGCAGCTGCCCTTTTCGGCAGCATCAACGAGTCCCACCCGGTTCAACGGTCAGAGTGTAAGTTATAACGAGTACCACACGCCGATTCCCAAGATTTACCAATGGAACGCCAGCATGGAGCGGCAGTTGGGTGCCAACTATGTGGTTACGCTCGCCTATGTCGGAAGCCACGGGTTCAATCTCACTTTTCCGACCGACCTCAATGCTGTACCGGAGAACGAGTTATCGTCCAACAATACCCAGTTCCGTCCGTTTTCCAACTATCAGGGCATCACCGGGAATCTTTACCAGGCGATCTCCAATTACAATTCGCTGCAGGCGACCATCACGAAACGTTTCACCAGCGGGCTGAGCTTGAGCTTCAACTATGTCTGGTCGCACATGCTGGACGACCAGGACTCCTCCGGATGGGGAAGCCATTCAGGGCCCCAGAATTATCAGCATTCAAGCAGCCTGACTCTGAACCAATCATCGAGAAACTACGGACCTTCGAACTTCGATGTACGCAACGCGTTCAAAGGTTACGTAGTGTATGAACTGCCCTTTGGCAGAGGCAAAGCGTTCCTGAATAACAACACTTTGCTGGACCAGGTCATCGGCGGCTGGCAGCTCTCCGGTACGATTGTTGAGTCGTCGGGAAATCCGTTCCAGGTATTTGCGAATGGCAACACATATACCCACGCGGGTTCGCAGTATCCCAACCGGAATCCGGCGGTAAGCATCAGGCCGCAGGGTGGCCGTACCTACAACGAGTGGTATAATCCGGCAGCTTTTCTTGCTCCCGGAAACGGAAACTTTGGCACGCTGGGAAGAAACCCGCTGGTGGGACCGGGAATCAACGCGGTGAACCTCTCCGGCGGCAAATCGTTTGCCTTACCCTGGGAAGGAATCAGGCTCGGGATTCGCTGTGACGCACAAAACGCGTTCAACCATCGCAGCTTCGGAGCCCCGACTGGAACTCTGGCGACTCCTGATGCCAACGGCGCCTTTACAGGACCTACCACCGGGCAAATCAACAGTCTGACAGTTGGCGGTCGTACTGTGCAGCTCGGCGCACGGGTATCCTTCTAACTTTGGCCCGCTTTCGGCCTCCTTGGAGAGACGGCGATGTCTAGCCGTCTCTCTTATTTTTTTGAGAATTATCCCTTGTAGTTATTGTGTATATGATCTGGATGTCATGAATGCAAAGCCCCGAATCGTTTTGGTCGTCCTGGCGCTTCTGTCAGCAACTGGCGCATGTTTTTCGCAGACCGCGGCGGAGAAGCAGCAGATCGAATCGCATCTGCAGAAAGCACGAACCTACTTAGAGGAGAAGAAACCCAGCCTGGCCATACCGGAGCTGGAAGCGGTGGTCTCCCTCGATCCCAAAAATGCAGACGCGCAGGGGAACCTGGGTGTTCTCCTGTTCTTCCGCGGCGACTACGCGAACGCCATCCCGCACATGCGGGCAGCGCTGGCTATCGAACCCAACCTGGCAAAGATCGAAGGGCTGCTCGGCATCGCGGAGCGCAATACAGGAGATCCAGCGGCTGCGCTTAAAGACATGGAAGCAGCCTTCCCGCTGCTCCAGGATGCGAAGTTCAAGGCTCACATCGGACTGCAGCTCATCGAGATGTACTCAGCCAGCGGGGATCTCGAGAAAGCGGCGTCGATTGCGGGAGAGCTTCGACGTGCGGACCCGGAGAATGTGGAAGTGCTTTACGCCTCCTACCGGCTTTATTCCGATCTGGCCGCCGAATCGATGCTGACGCTGTCACTGGTCGACCCCAACTCTGCCCAGATGCATCAGTTGATGGCGCATGAGGAATCCAGACGGGGAAATACCAACGGCGCGATCGCGCAGTATCGCAAAGCCATTGCGATCAATCCGCATCTTCCCGGTGTTCATTTCGAGCTGGCTGAACTTCTGAATACAGCCGATGATGTGAAGGTGAAGCAAGAGGCGCTGCAGGAATATCTCGAGGCTCTCAAAGAAAATCCGGACGATGTGAAGACCGAATCCAGGCTGGGCGATCTTTATCTGCAGAAGGGAGACTTGCCGACGGCATATTCCTATTATTCAAAAGCTGCGGCACTCCATCCCGACAATGCCGACGTCGAATTTGGATTGGCCAAGACGCTGATCGCAATGGATCAGAAGAACAGGGCGCTCCCGATTCTCGAGCGGGCGGTGCAGCTGGATCCCACGAATGCGACGGCGCACTATCGTCTCAGCACGCTCTATCGCGAGGAGAATCGCAGCGAAGACTCAAAACGGGAGTTGGACGAGTTTCTAAAGTACAAGCAGATGAAGGAAAAGCTTCGCGTGCTCTACAAGGAAATGCAGATTCGACCGGATGAGATTCGTGAAGACACGACAGAAAAGTAGCTGCGGGTACTAAACGGTGAAGAAGACCCGCAGGTTAAAAACCGGCAATGTACAGCGCTTCGCGATACGTCCTCTTCTCTTTCTTTCCATATGCGGCCTGCTGGCCGTTCCCACGCACGGACAGCTGAGTGGGAACGCCGCGCATGGCGGGGCAAAAACCGCACGCCAGTCGACGGCCGCGAACCCGCAACTGCCTCCCCTGGTGGATATCACGGACTCGACAGGCATCAACTTCGAGCACCACTCCAGTCCTGAGCAGAGATACATCGTCGAATCCATGAGCGGAGGGGTGGCCCTTATCGATTACGATGGCGATGGATGGCCCGACATCTATTTCACCGACGCGCAAAGTGTCGACTCCGCCCTCGCCGGCCGTAAGGCGCACAGCGCGCTCTACCACAATAATCATGACGGCACCTTTACCGATGTAACCGCCAAAGCCGGTGTTGGCAGCCCGTGCTGGGCGATGGGGGCGGTGGTGGGAGACTACAACAACGACGGCCGGCCGGACCTGCTCGTTACCTGCTTCGGCGGCGTCGTTCTCTATCGCAATAATGGCAACGGTACCTTTACCGATGTGACGAAGGCGGCCGGTCTCGATAAGGATTCCTTATGGGCCACCGGCGCGGCATTCGGAGATTACGATGGCGACGGCTGGGCGGATCTGTTCGTTTCTCACTATGTCGATTTCAGCCTGCATGACCTGCCGGCCTTCGGTTCGATGAAGACCTGCAAGTATCTCGGCGTCGATGTGCAGTGCGGTCCCCGAGGACTCAAAGGCTCGCCTGACAATCTCTACCACAATAATCGCGACGGAACATTTACCGACGTATCGAAGCAGGCCGGGGTGGACGATTCAAAAGATCTCTTCGGATTGACGGCGATGTGGTCCGACTTCGACGATGACGGCAAGCTGGACCTGTTCGTGACCAATGACGGCGAGCAGAACTACCTGTACCGCAACAATGGCGACGGCACATTCACGGATGTCGCTTACCAGGCGGGTGTGGCGGTGAGCGAAGACGGCGTCGAGCAGGCCAACATGGGCCTTGCCTATGGGGATTATCTGCATACCGGCAGGGCTTCGCTGATCGTCTCCCACTTCGACAACGAGTACGCGGCGTTCTACCGTAACGAGGGAAAGATGAACTTCGCTGATGTCTCTGATGCCTCGGGCATCGCCGCGGCCACCAAAGGGTACGTAGGTTGGGGCGACGGATTTGTCGATTTCGACAATGACGGCTGGCTCGACTTCTTTATGGTCAACGGCCATGTGTATCCCCAGGTGGACAGCGCCAATGCAATTGCGAAATATCGTGAGCCGAAGCTTCTTTTTCTCAATCAGCGAGATGGGACGTTCAGAAATATCAGCAAGGACGTGGGACCCGCGATCGAGATACCGCAGGTGAGCCGCGGCATGGCCATGGGCGATCTATTCAACGATGGGAAGATCGAACTCGTCGTCGAGAACCTGATAGGCAAACCGATGATTCTGCGGCCGGAAGGCGGCCCCCGCAATCACTGGATAAGCTTCAGGCTCGAGGGTACAAAGAGCAATCGCCTTGCTTTGAATGCGAGAGTGAAAATTACTGCCGGGGACCTAGTTCAAACTGGCGAAGTCATGAGCGGCGGAAGCTACCTATCGCAGAACGATATTCGAATTCATTTCGGCCTGGGGAGCAATAAGGAGATCGGGAAGGTGGAAATTCTCTGGCCCGATGGGCTCAAGGAAACATTGTCCGGCCTGAATGTAGACCGCTTCTACGATATCCGAGAAGGAGCCGGCATCACAGCGTCAACGCCGCCGGCGCCAGAGTCTGCGCATCGATCGAAGCCTTAGGGGATGGTTACAGTGCTGGCTCAATGCCGAAGCGCGTGGAAGACAATCGATTGTTTCAAGGAGATGCACACCATATCCGGCTTGACACGCCCGCCCGGTGAGCGCCTAATAATGGGCGGGTCGCGTGGGCGCGAGCTCTCACCGCCGCCCCCCGGAATGCTGTTCACTTTATCGTTGGAGTTCCTATGCGGTTGAAAGTTTTGTACCTGCTGGCTGTTTGTTCCGTGTTTCTTCCTCCTCCCTCGATAGCCGCGCCGCACGGAAAGGCCGTTTCGCTCTGGCTCACCACTGAAGACCGCGCATCGCTGCTGGCAAGACAGCCTGAGGTGCTTCATTTTCAGAAACCCGGCGTCCAGCTCCCCGTCATCGAAGTGAATGATAAGCAGAAGTATCAGTCGATCGACGGCTTCGGTTTCGCTCTTACCGGCGGCAGTGCGCAGTTGCTTATGCAAATGGACACACCACAGCGAGGCGACCTGCTGCGGGAGCTCTTCGGCACCGGCGAAGGCGAAATCGGAGTGAGTTATCTGCGGGTGAGCATCGGCTCGTCCGACATGAACGATCACGCGTTTACATATGACGATCTGCCCGCGGGGAAAACCGATCCCTCGCTGGCGAAATTTGATCTCGGCCCGGACAGCACGACGGTTGTGCCAGTGTTGAAGGAGATTCTCGCCATCAATCCTTCGATTAAAATCCTGGGCTCGCCCTGGTCGGCGCCTGCCTGGATGAAGACCAACGACGATCTCAAGGGCGGCAAGCTGAAACCCGAGTACTACACGGTCTACGCGGAATACTTCGTGAAGTACATCCAGGCGATGAAGGCGCAAGGTATCCGCATCGACGCCATCACCATTCAGAACGAGCCGTTGAATCCCAAGAATACGCCCAGCATGGTGATGGAGGCCGAGGACCAGGCCGCGTTTATCAAGACGGCTCTTGGTCCTGCGTTTCACAAATCGGCCATCAAGACAAAGATCATCGTCTACGATCACAACTGCGACCGGCCAGACTATCCGATTACCATTCTGAATGATCCCGAGGCGCGCCAGTACGTGGACGGCTCGGCGTTCCATCTCTACGGGGGTGAAATGGGCGCGCTGACGAAGGTGCACGACGCGTACCCGAGGAAGAATCTATATTTCACTGAGCAGATGACGGTCGATCGCAGGGGCGATCCTAACCTGGAGGTCGCACGAGCCGTCAGCCGGCTCATCGTCGCGGCTCCCCGCAACTGGAGCCGCAATGTGCTGCTCTGGAATCTCGCCGCGGATCCATTGTTCGGACCGCATACCAACGATGGTGGCTGTCCTGTCTGCGAAGGCGCAATTACCCTGGACGGAGAAGCGGTCACGCGCAACGTTGCGTATTACACGATTGCGCACGCCTCGAAATTCGTGCGTCCCGGTTCGGTCCGCATCGAGTCCAGCTCCCTTCAACAGCTATCGAACGTGGCCTTCGCGACGCCGGGTGGTAAGCGAGTGGTGATTGTTGCGAACACCAGTCCCGCAACTCAGAGTTTTCAAATCCGTTATCACGGCAAAGCTGTCGCCACCTCACTCCAGAGCGGTGCGGTCGGGACTTATGTCTGGTAGCCAGGAAAAAAAGTGACGGCGGTGATCGTCTTCTCCTATGCCGGAAAAGGAGGCACGGTATACAGTGTCCGTCCGGATTCGGCTGAAGGCGAAGTGACCTTTCTGCAGCCCGAACCGGCGACCGCGCGCCCCGGCATGCAAGCATATCTTCCGGCCGACTGCTACCGGAACGAAAACGACTTCGTCCAGGCCATCCCCGCGCGCAAGGCATATCAATATATATATTGCTGAACGACAGCATATATATTGCTGAACGACAGCACGTTCATCCTGGCCGATGCGGACTTTGTCGAATCGTAATGGCGTGGGCGAGGATGATCTGTCTGTGCGCGAACGACTACCTCATCCTGGTTTTGCGGGTTCGTCCCGAATTTCCTCATCGATCGCAGTTACCATGAGGAAAGATTCATGACCGATACAAAATCTCTTTCCCCCGAAATTCTTCTTCATATTGCTCAGACCCTGAACCTTCCGATGCGCGGCCTGGTCGCCGTGATCCAGTTACTCGACGACGGCGGAACTGTTCCGTTCATTGCCCGCTATCGCAAGGAAGCCACCGGCAATCTGGACGAGGTTCCGATTCGCGGCGTCGAGGAAAAGCTGGCCTACTTCCGCGAGTTGTCGGAGCGTCGCGCTACCGTCCTCTCCTCTATTGCGGAGCAGGGCAAGCTGACTGACGAACTCAAAATGCGAATTGAAGCCACCCTCGACAAGAGTGAGCTGGAAGATCTCTATCTGCCTTATCGGCCCAAGCGACGCACCAAGGCGACAGTGGCTCGTGAAAAAGGCCTGGAACCATTGGCTCTTCGCCTCTGGTCGCAAGAGCCCTCCAGTCAGTTGCTGGAAGCTTTCGCTGCCGGTTTCGTCAATGCCGAACTTGGCGTCGCCACAGTCGACGAAGCATTGGAAGGCGCGCGTCACATTGTTGCTGAATGGATCAGCGAAGACGCCGGCCTGCGCAAGGCGCTGCGCCAGCTTATGTTCGACGAGGGCGTGGTCATTAGCCGCAAGGTCATGGACGCTCGGGACGAGCAAGAAAAATTCAGGATGTATTACGAGTACAGGGAGCCGGTGAAGGCCATCCCCTCGCACCGCATGCTGGCCATTCGCCGCGGTGAAAGCGAGAATGTACTCTACTTTCTCATCGAGTTCGAACCGGAGCGCCCCCTCGCATTCATGCGAAAGCACATCCTGCGCCAGCAGGGCGACTGGACACGGCATCTCGAACTCGCGATCGAGGATTCATGGCAGCGCCTGCTGAATTCGTCCATTCAGGGAGAAATTCGCTTCGAGCTGAAGAAGAGGTCGGACACGGAAGCCATTCAGGTCTTTCGCGACAATCTCTACAACCTGCTGTTGGCTGCACCGGCCGGACCGATTTCTGTCCTCGGTATCGACCCGGGCCTGCGCACGGGTTGCAAAATTGCGGTCGTCGATGAGACCGGAAAGCTGCTCGCTCACGACGTGATCTATCCACACACCTCGAAGAACGGTTTTCCTGAGGCCTCGAAGAAGATCGAAGCGCTGCTTCAGCAGTACAACATCCGCGCCATCGCCATCGGCAACGGAACCGCCTCCCGTGAAACCGATGCCTTCATCCGCGACTTTCTGCGCGAGAAGAACATCCACGACATCTTCTCTGTAACCGTGAGCGAGTCGGGCGCAAGTGTCTACTCGGCATCGGAAATTGCGCGACAGGAGTTTCCTGATCTTGACCTGACGGTGCGCGGCGCCATCTCCATCGCCCGCCGTCTGCAAGACCCGCTCTCTGAGCTGGTCAAGGTCGATCCGAAGTCAATCGGTGTGGGCCAGTATCAGCACGATGTGGATCAGCGCCAGTTGCAGGAGTCGCTGGAAAACGTCGATCGAGAGCTGCGTGAACCGCGTAGGCGTAGATCTGAACACCTCTTCCTGGACCCTGCTGCGTTATGTCGCCGGCATCACCGAACGTACGGCCCTCAACATCGTGAGCTATCGTGACCAGAATGGACGCTTCCGCTCCCGCGCTCAGGTCCTGGAGGTCGCGGGCATCGGGCCCAAGACCTTCGAACAGGCCGCGGGCTTCCTGCGCATTCGCAATGGCGACAACCCGCTCGACATGACCGCAGTTCACCCTGAATCTTATCCAGTCGTGGAACAAATAGCCCAATCGCTGCAAGCGCCGGTTGAGGAGATTATTCGTAAGCCCCAGCTTCTGGAGAAGATCGACCGCGATCGTCTGTCCGCAGGTACATATACGCTGAACGACATTCTGGAGGAGTTGCGCAAGCCCGGACGCGATCCGCGCGATACGTTCGTCGCACCCAGCTTTCACGAGCAGGTCCGGGAAATCTCTGATGTGCAGGTGGGGATGGTGCTCGAAGGCGTTGTCACGAATGTGACGAAGTTCGGCGCCTTCGTCGACATCGGGGTCCATCAGGATGGATTGGTTCACATCAGCGAGCTATCCAATCGCTTCATCAAGGAGCCGTCCGAGGCTGTGAAAACCGGACAGATCGTTAAAGTAAAGGTGCTGAGCGCGGACACGAAAACGAAACGCATTGCACTGTCAATGAAGGCATTGCTCGAACCGCCTGCGCGCCCTGCATCCAAGGCTGGAAAGCCCGTTTCACAACCGTCGTCTACCCTGGACGAAAAGCTCTCAACGCTTGCGATGAAATGGAAGGTGCGGTAATGCGATATCTTAAGCTCATTTTTGAATGGTCGGGAGTTTTCAGCGAATTCCCCCGTTCACAGCTTTCCTTCGGGCATCCGCCATCAAGGCAAGCCCATAGGCCACAGAAGTAAAGGCCTCTCCGCTTTGCACGCGATCCTCTCCAAATCGCTGATTGAAGATATGCCGCACTGCCGGAACAAGCGAGGTTCCTCCGGTTAGGAAAACACGGTCAACGTGAGTGGGCGAAATCGCCGTTTTCTGCAAGAGATCATCCAGACTTCCTTCGATCCGCGCCAGCTCCGGCGCGATCCACTGTTCGAACTGTTTGCGGGTGACCTCGGCGCGGAGATGCAGCAAATCCGTGTCGAGAACGAATTCCGCCTCAGCGCGATGGGATAGATCAACCTTCACGTGTTGCACCGCCTGATGGAGACGATAGCCCAGATCGTGTTCCACGATCGTGATCAGCGCGGAAACTTGTTCCGGCTCCGGAGCGCGCCTTTTCGCAGCGCGAAGCATGTCCATCGTTGCGCGCGTACGCAGGAATGACAACATATGCCAGCGCTCAAGGTTGGTATACACCCATGCAGGCAATACCGGCATAATTTTGCCCGACGAACGCGTGATCGATTCCGAGCCCAATGCGGGAGAGATAAGCCTGCGTACGATCCTTGCATCGAAAGCATCGCCGGCAATCCCTACGCCACTGTTTCCAAGGACCTGTAATCCGTCTGAAGTTCGGGCGGACGGCCCGACACGAAGAAGAGAAAAATCCGTCGTGCCTCCGCCAAAGTCACCGATCAGGAGCAATTCATCCCGAATGATCCTGGATTCGTAGGCATACGCTGCCGCGACCGGCTCCATAGCAAATGTCACGTGCGTAAAGCCTGCCTGCAGATAGGCCTGCCGCAGACGGTCCAGAGCGAACGCGTTATCCTCTTCCGATTCGGCGCCGACGAACATGACGGGACGCCCTGCGACAGCCTGCTTTACGTCAAAGCCCAGCCATTCGCTCGCGCGTCGGCGCAGGTCAGCCAGGATGCGCGCCACCAGTTCGTGAAATCGATATTGTCTGCCGAAGATTTCCGTGCCGGTCAGATTGCGGGCGGACAAATAGCTCTTCAGGGATTGAATCAATCGCCCCTGCACTTCGTCACTGAAGCTGTCATGATCGAGATACTTCTCAATGCCTTCCGATCCTGTCCAGACCGCGACCGGCTTCCGTGCCACGTGCACCTGTCTCTGGAGATAGAGCAACGATCGGGACGAGAACGTTTCGCCGGCCGCCGACAAAAATGGCACCATGCGCACCTGGCCGTTGTGCGCCAATGCGATCGAGCTGTTCGTGGTGCCAAAGTCGATACCGACGATGCCTTCTGGTTCAGTTTTCACTATGTCTTATTTTCGCAATTTTCTTCCGGGCACACATGTAACACCCTCTTCAATTTCTTAGCTGGTTACAACCGTCATCGCGAGGCGAGTTTCAGTTTCAGGAGCAGAGCCTGATAGCGAGGATCCGCGCGACATCCATCGAAGAGAGGGTCGATGCGCAGCATGTTAATTCCTTTATCGCGCTTCTCATAGGCATGGTTGAGCCAGATCATTGCATCGTCGGTCTTTCCAAGGCCGCAATACACCTCGGCGACGTCCACTCCTGAGACATACTTCTTGCTCCCTTCGTCTTCGAGTTGCTTGGCGATCCTGAGCGCCTCGTCTCTTGCGCCAGCCAGCGCCAGCAAGTGGCCGCGCTGGGCAACGATGCTGGCTCCTCCCCCGAAGAGTTTTTCTGCAGCTTCAATTTCCACGGTAGCTGGCCCATATTGCTGCATCATTTCCAGAATCTTTCCCTTTACCAGATGGGCCTCCGCAAAATTGGGGTTGAGCGATAGGACCTCTTCGATCCGTTTCATTGCCTCATCCGGTTTCCTTGCCCAGTAGGCGGTTTCTGCCGCATCGGTATTGATGATCAGTGACAGCGGATCGAGGGCCAGCGCCCGTTCCATCTCTGCCTGGGCCGCCTCGGTTCTTCCCAGCCGTGAGAGATGCAGGCTGTACCAGTGATGCGCCGTCGGATCATCCGGATTGAGTTGAATGGCGCGGCGGTATTCCATCTCGGCACCGTCCCAATCCCAATCGCGATCCGTCCTCACGGCGGCCAACGCCGTGTGCGCCTGGCTTAAGCTACTATCCAGTTGCAGCGCGCGTTCGGCTGCAAATTGCGCCTTCCAGAGCGAGTCGGATGGGTCGGGGCCGCCGTAGCTGCTCAGCATCACGTAGGATTCCGCCAATGCGGCATAGGCGTCGGCATAATTGCGGTCTGCCTGAATGGCCCGCGTATAGAACTTAATGGAATCGGTAAGTCCGCGCAGCGTACGCTCATTCGATACATAGCGGCCGCGAAGGTACGCGTCGCGAGCCAACCCATTCACGGGCGGGGTTCTCGATGCGGTGAAGGGGCTACCGAGTGAGAGGGCCACCTCCCTTGCGATGTCGCGCGTCACCTCATCCTGCATCGCAAGGAGATTCCTGTCACTCTCCTCGTAACTCTGCGCCCACAATTGCCGATCGTGCTGTGCATCGACCAGTTGCGCGGTGATACGTACTTCTTCCCCGGCACGCAGATAAGTACCCTCAACAATTGCATCCACGTTCAGTTCCCGGGCAATCTCCTGAATGGGCTTCTCCACCCCCTTGTATTGCATCGTGGAGCGGTGTGAGATCACGCGCAGAGAGGTGCTCCTGGCTAGATTCGTGATCAGCTGATCGGTCATGCCGTCGACCAGATAATCCTGGTTAGAGTTCTCAGCGAGGTCGCGGAAAGGGAGCACCGCGACAGATCGAAACACAGCCGCGCTTTCGGAAGAAGGCTGTGCCGCGTCGTGCCTGCGGGACCAATAGACAGCTACCGCGACCGCGGCCAACAAAGACAGAGAGGCGAGGAAGAAGGACACTATCCGCCAGTAGCGGAAATCTCGGACGGAGCCGCGGGAGGGATGGTTTGAGTGCGCTGCGGCTGGGACCGGAACTTCTTCAACCTCACTCGCATCCGGCATCGAAGAAAGGTCGCTTGGAAGAGGCGGTTCTTCGACTGCGAATGCTATGGAGGATTCTTCCTGGCCTGATGAAGGTCCCGCTCCGTTCCGAGAACTCAGCGCGGCGACGGTCGCCAGGCCTGCACGGCCGGCCTGCTCGACGGGATCGAGAGCACTCACTTTCGCGATGAAACAGTAGCCTTGACCAACCACTGTCCGGATAAAGCGCGGGTTCCTGGAATCGTCGCGGAAGACCGCGCGTAGCTTGTTCACGGCGGTATTGATGCTGTGTTCCGTTTCGACGAAAACGTTGCCGCCCCACAGGCGCTGATCGATAGCCTCCCGACCGACAAGCTTGCCTGGATGCTGAAGCAGGAGGAGCAGCAGCTCCATTGGAAGACGCTCCAGCCTGATAGGACGACCTGCCCGCCGCAGCTCGCAGCCCTCAACATCCAACTCGAATTCTTCAAAGCGAATATGCGAATGGAGCATCCCTGCGACCTCGTGCGCCTAATGGTCCGTAGGGGTGGCCGTTCGCCTGGGAGAGAGGTAAGGAAAAGCGCGCAGCCCCGACGATGGAAACCGGAGTTGCCCGGAGTATAGCGCGAGGCCTTGCGCAGCGAATACAGAAATCGCCGCATGTCACAGAAGAAACATATAGTTGCCGCTTTAGATGACCTTTAGACCGCTTGATGGAAGCTTTAGATGGCCTGCATTGACGATCTGAGCACCACGCGCCACACTACGGTGCACTTGGCTGGACACTCTTCCGGTCGCGGCGAACAAAGGTTCCCACGGCCCACCGCAGTGGAGGCATGGCTATGAACCACAAACTTACGTGCATGATCGTACCGTTGATCGCCGTCCCGATCGTGCTATCTGCTGCTGGGGGGCAAAGCAACGCCGGGCCTCCGGTGAAAGGCATGGCAAGCACTATCGGTCTCTACGTGTATCCGGAAAGACAGCAGGGAGCTACGCAACAGCTTTCGGATGAATCGCAGTGCTACAGCGATGCGAAGACACGGTCGGGATTCGATCCCGATGCCACTACGGCTGGAACCAAAGCCACGGACGGGAAGGGTGGCAACGATCACGGCGCGGCCAAGGGTGCAGCGAAAGGCGCAGTGATTTCAGGCGCCGTAGGAGGCGATGTGGCATCGGGAGCCGCCCGCGGGGCGGTCATTGGTGGTGTTCGCACCAGGCGGAAAGAGAAAAAACAGGAAGAGCAGACGCAGAAGCAGGCAGATGCGGACAAAGCGCAACTACAGCAGAAGCAGGACAACTTCAAGCGGGCGATGACTGCGTGTCTCGATGCCCGCGGATATTCAGTCAAGTAAAAGTATTATCCAGATTTCCAAACTCGGTAGGAAATTTAAAGCTTCATCAGGAAAGCACACTTATGACAAACGCAATCAGGGCTCTTTCGTTATCTCTGACCTTAGCCGTGTTGCAGCCCATCGCTTCCTTCGCTGTCGATGTGGCTGCTAACCCCGCGATGGAGAAATTTCAGCAGGATATGAAAACCGCGGTGCTGAACGGCAGCATTACCGTTCCACAGGTGAAGGAATTACAAGCAAACGCTGAAACGTTGAAGGCTGCGCGTGCCGCACAGACCCCGGGCGCGCCTGTCGATCTGCTAACCCCGTTTCGCGCCGTCTCGAATATGAAGTCCATCATGGCGTCCGTCGATCCGAAGGACCGCGAAATACTGCACGACGATCTCCAGGATGTGCTGGCCAATCAGCAGCCGAAAGCGCCACCAGCAGATCCACCCACCCCAGGGCAAAAGCTGGGGAAAGATATCTTCAAAGCGGTCATGTTCGGCAAACCCACTGAGAGCCAGGTGCAGCAGTTGCAGGAGAGTCTGAACTCCCTCGAGAGCATAAAAAACGGGCAGGCCGGCCCGCTACAGAAACTGCGCGCGCTCAAGAGTTCTAAATCCCAGATCGAAGAGGTCATGAATGCCGGCCAATTCAGACCCGCAGATCGGGAGGCGGTTCTGGACGACCTGAACAGTCTTGGACCGCAGGGCGGTGGCATGCGTCGGTGACACAGGCGGCATCCATGCGCGCAATTGGGTTCGCCGCCACACTATGCTTCCTGTGCCCCATGGGCCTTCTTGGGGCTCAGGAGACGGACGCGAACATTCCCGAACTGCCTCTGGCAAACGCCATTCAGATTGCGCTCATGAACAATCGTCCGGTCAGGATCGCCTTGCTCGACGTGACCAAGTCACAGTGGCAGGTGGCCGCTGCCAAATCCAAACGTTTTCCGGCGATCAGCACGTACTTTTTCGGCGCCGGAAACCTTACGTCTCCCTCTTTCAAGATCAAAGAGGACCAGTTCGGAACAGTGGATAACATGCCTGTGCCCTCGAAAGACATCAATATCAGCCTGTCGCAAGGATTCACCGGCTATGCGGTCGTCGAGGTAGCTCAACCCGTCTCGCAGCTTTACCGCATCAATCTGGCGGTCCGGGAGCAGGAGCTTGATACCGATCTCTCACGGCAAAAATATCAAGCGAAGCGGCAATCGCTGGTCGCTGACGTGAAACAGGCTTACTACGCCGTTCTCCAGACAGAAAGCGCGCTCCGTGCGGCGAATGCCGCGGTCAGGCAATACCAGGAGACGGACAGGCTGATCCTTGATTACATCGCCCAGGAATCTGTTCTGAAGTCCAGCAGTCTTGAGGTGAAAGCCAAGCTGGCGCAGGCAAAGTACGAGGTGATCCAGTTAGATGACACCCTGCAAACGCAAAAGGAATACCTGAACGGGCTGCTCAGCCGAGATATCGACACGCCTTTCCGTCCCCAGGAAGTTCCTCCCCAGGTCCCGGAAGAGATAGATTTGAAAATTGCCCGGCAGACCGCACTGAGTCAGCGTCCGGAGGTAAGGGAAGCGGAAATTGACACGCAACGTGCAGAGTATGATCGCAAGCTCGCCCGGTCCCAGTACATTCCTGACATCGGCGTCGCCTTCCACTATCTGAGCCCCGTCAACACGCAGATTCTCCCGGAAAACATTGCTTCGGCGGGAGTGGAGATGAGGTGGGATCCATTCGATTGGGGCAAGCGCAAAGACGATGTCCAGCAGAAAGACATCACCATCTCCCAGAGCAGATATCAGCTCGACGAAACGCGCTCCCAGGTGCTGCTGGATGTTGACAACACGTTTCGGAAACTGACTGAAAGCCGCGTGCTTCTGCAGGTTGCGGAAGCGTCCCGCGACGCCTCCAACGAAAAGCTGCGCGAGGTGAGCGATCAGTTCAAGAAGTCTGCAGTGCTTCTGCGAGATCTGCTCGAGCAGGAAAGCGCAGTCTCCACCGCGAATCACCAGTATGAGCAAAGCCTCCTTGCCTTCTGGGCTGCGAAGGCGAACTTTGAAAAAGCGCTGGGGGAGGAGTGAGTTCATGATAGCTGCGGGCCTTCGCAGATATGTTATTGCGGCATCGGCTGTCGCCTGTGTTCTGAGCGTGTGTGCTTGTCGGAAGAATGCCGAGGCCTCCAGGGCCCCCTTGCCCGTTCACACGTCTATGGTGCAGACCATCGACGTGGGAAATCCCGCGAAATATTCGGCCAGTATCGTTCCGAACACCCAAGTCGATCTGGCATTCCAGTCGAGCGGCTACCTTGACCACATTCGTCAGGTCCCGAGCGCGGGCGGCGGCATGCGGAACATCGACCAGGGCGACTGGGTGAAGAAGGGAACGGTCCTCGCAATCGTGCGCCAACAGAACTACAAAGACAAACTCGACCAGGCGGAGGCGCAAGTGGCGAGGGCCGAGGCCGAGTACGAAAAGGCCAAACTGAGCTTTGATCGCGTGTCCTCTCTTTACTCGACACACAGCGCAACCAAGCCGGACCTCGACTCGGCACAAGCACAGTTGGATGGCACGGCGGCTTCCGTGTCAGGGGCGAAGGCGCAGATCAGCGAAGCTCAGGTCGCACTCGACGATTGTTCACTGCGGGCGCCGTTTGATGGCCAGGTGATGAAGCGCACAGTCGATGTTGGCAGCTTCGTTGGACCTGCAACGAACGGCTTTACCATCGCAAACACGCAATTGGTGAAGGCGATCTTCGGCGTTCCCGATACCTCGATCGCCCGTGTAAGAAATGGCCAACGGCTCATGATTCTTACCGACGCTTTTTCTCAACCCTTTCCCGGGCGGGTCACAGTGATTTCCCCTTCAGCGGACCCGAAGAGCCGGGTCTTTTCGGTCGAGGTGACAATTGCGAATCCGCAGGATGAATTGAAGTCGGGAATGATCGCATCGCTCGCACTGGATGGAGAACGCCTGCCGCAATCTGTACTTGCAGTGCCTCTCTCAGCAGTCGTCCGCGATCCCCGGGGCGCGAGTGGATTCGCAGTCATGATCGCCGAAGGAGACGCGGAGATTGAGTCTGCCCGGCTTCAGGCGGTCGAGGTGGGAGATGTTTACGGAAACATGGTTGCAATGAACAGAGGTATTCAATCCGGAGAACGAGTGATTACGACCGGAGTATCTCTTATTCGAGATGGTGATCAGGTCCGCGTAATCCCATGATGACGCCATACGCGCACCACGGGGCACACACACGATGAGCCATAAGCCGGAAGCGGAATACATCGCAAACACGCATAACACCGCGCGCTTCTTCACGGAGCATCGCCAGGTGGCATTCATCCTGCTTATGGCTGTTGCGCTTTGGGGCTGGTATGGCTACGCCCATATGCCCAAGCGCAAAGATCCCAGAATTCCCGTGCGCGTAGCGGTCGCCTCGACGCAATGGCCTGGGGCTACTGCGGAAGAGGTGGAGCAACTGGTATCGCGTCCTATCGAGCAGACCATGGCGCAAAATCCCTTCATCAAGGCGCCGACGCCGGCGGACTTCGGCATCCGCTCCATCAGTTTCCCAGGCCTGTCTCTCGTCTATGTACAGCTTGACGACAGCGTCCAGGATACGAAGAAGCAGTTCGCGGACATCAATCTGAAGCTGAATGCGATGAACAGCAGGTTGCCTCAAGGCGCTGGTCCGGTGCAGTTCAACAGCGACTTTGGAGATACCGCGGCCACCATGCTGACAGTGGCGAGCCCGCCCGCGAACCAGGTAGACATCGCACTGCGGGCCAGGTCGATGAAGCGGGCTATCGAAAAGACCCGTGCCGCTGAATCCCGCCACGCACCCCAGCCTCGCATCAGCGTCATCTATGCGTTTCCCCTGTCTGTCTCTCCAGATCTGGTAGAAGCCTCCTTTGCGGCCGTAGTTCACGCGGCCATCGAGAGCAGGGCGGTCGCCGACCCTCACCTGTTTGAGGGCAGTGGGTTCATCGGGGTGGATGTTACCTCCAAACTCTCTGACGAGCAGTTGCGCATGCTCGGACAGCAGTGGGCCATAGACAATCTGCACCGCTCGGAAATTCATCCGGATGCATGGCGCGCAGCGTTCATCCGCAATCCGGCGGATACAGAGGCGCGGCTCACCGAAGTTGCCGGCGACAGATACTCCTATCGGGAGCTGGACGATTTCACCGATCTGATCGGAAGAACATTGCAGGGAGCGCCGGAAGTAGCGAAGGTAGACCGCAAAGGTGTACTGCCGGAGCAGATATACCTCGATTACTCTCAGCAGCGCCTTGCCGCTTATGGATTGCAGCCATCGAATCTCAAGGACATCCTCGCGGCGCGAAACGCCACGCTGCCCGGCGGCCAGCTTGAAGTCGGGGCAAAAAGTATACAGATCGACCCCTCCGGAAAATTTACAGAGCCGCAACAGATTGGCGATGTGATCGTCGGCTCCACGTCCTCCTCGCCGTCCGCGATGCCGAACCCTGTCTATCTCCGCGATCTGGTGGACATATATCGCGGATACCAGAGTCCTGCGCGCTATCTCAACTATCTAAGCTGGGCTGACAAGGACGGAGCCTGGCATCGCAGCCGCGCGATCACGCTTGCCGTGCAGATGAAAGATGGCGAGCAGATTGATGCATTCGGAAGGAGCGTGGATGCGAAGCTGGCAGCGGTAAAGCAGTATCTGCCGGAGGATCTGATTGTCGCACGCACCTCTGACCAGCCCCTGCAGGTAAAAGAGAACCTCAGCCTCTTCATGGATGCGCTCTACGAAGCCATTGCCCTCGTTGTCCTGGTGTCATGGCTGGGCTTCTGGGAATGGCGATCGGCCGTACTGATGGCCATCTGCATGCCAATCACCCTCGCCATGACGTTTGGGGCGATGTATCTGCTCGGAATCGATATCCAGCAGGTCTCCGTGGCCACGCTCATCATTGCTCTCGGACTTCTCGTAGACGATCCCGTACTGGCCGGAGACTCGATCAAGCGGATGCTTGCCGAAGGTCATCCAAACATCATCGCTGCATGGCTTGGCCCGACTAGGCTGGCCACCGCAATCATGTACGCGACGATTACAAATATCGTCGCGTATCTCCCGTTTCTCATGGTGACCGGCAGCACCGGAGACTTCCTGCACAGTCTGCCGATCGTAATGACGTGCGCTCTCGTGGCCTCGCGGCTTGTCTCGATGACCTTCCTTCCGTTCGTAGCGTTTTATCTTCTCCGTCCGGAGAAGAAGCCGGAGAGGTCGCTCGAACAGATGCGTTCAGCAGGGTTTTACGGATGGTACGCACGTATCGCGAGATATTCGATCGAGCATCGCTGGAAGTTCTTTACAGGATCGCTCGTATTTCTCGTCCTGGGATTTGTGGTCTTTACGCGGCTGAAATCGGCGTTCTTTCCAGAAGACGTGCAGTACTGGTCGTATATCGATGTCTGGCTGCCGAACGACTCGAATCTCGATGCCACAAACCAGACCGCGCTCCGCGTCGAAGAAATCGTTCGGGAGCAGGCGCGGAAATATGCGAAGTACCACGAAGCCAATGGCGATCATCCAACGCCGGTTCTGCGTTACATCACCACATTTGTCGGCGGAGGCGGTCCGCGCTTCTGGTTCTCTGCCTCACCCCAGCTCCAGCAGCTGAACTACGCACAGGTGCTCATCGAGGTCACAGACAAGGAAGTCACGCCGCAGTTCATCAAGGAGCTGCAGCCAGTGCTTACCGCCTCCGTTCCCGGAGCACGGCTCGATGCCCGCCAGTTGCTCACCAACCCGATCGATTATCCCATTGAGATTCGAGTTGCCAGCACCGCCGACGTGAATGCCGCGCAGGAGACGGACGATATCCGTCAACTTCGCAGGATTGCCGGTAAGGTAGAAGACATTCTTCGTTCCGAGCCAAACGCGGAGCGCACCCGCAATGAATGGGGAGATGACAACTCGCAGATTTCGCTGACTGTGAACCCCGATCGAGCCAACCTCGCTGGCATCACCAATATGGATGTCGCCAACTCCGCCACGGCGGGTATCAGCGGCACTACAGTGGCTGCATTTCAGGAGGGGCAGAAGCAGATTCCGGTGGTTGCGCGCATGCGCATGGACGAACGTGCCCGCCTCTCCGACATTCAGAATCTTTACGTGTATTCCTCGCAAAGCAATTCGAAGGTCCTGCTCACGCAAATCTCCGATATCGATCACGATCTTGTCACCGGCCGCATCGTCAGGCTGGAGCAATTCCGCACCATCAACGTGCGCAGCTTCCCGATCGCGGGGCATTTGAGCTCTGAGGTTTTGAAAGCGGCCATGCCGCGCCTCCTGGCTCTGCAGGCATCGCTGCCTCCGGGATATGAAATGCAGATCGGCGGCGAGTACTACAAGATGAAGTCAGGATTCAAGAACCTGGCGATTGTGATGGTGATCTCCACGCTCGCTGTCTTTCTTGCCCTCGTTTTTCAATTCAAGAATGCGATCAAGCCGCTGCTTGTGTTGGCCGCAGCGCCCTACGGCATGGTCGGCGCATTCTGCGCTCTCTGGATCATGGGCGAGCCCTTCGGCTTCATGGCCTTTCTTGGCGTAGCCAGCCTCGTCGGCGTCATCGTAAGCCACTCGATCGTGCTCTTCGACTTTATCGAGGAGAGACATGAGCAGGGGGACGACTTTGAGAATGCATTGATCGATGCGGGAATTCTTCGCCTGCGTCCCGTCTTGATCACCGTATTTGCAACTGTGCTCGCTCTGTTCCCCCTTGCTCTGCATGGAGGGCCACTGTGGAAGCCGCTCTGTTATGCGCAAATCGGAGGGTTGCTGGTTGCCACCGCCGTGACGAAGTTGCAGGTCCCGGTGATGTATGCCATTTTTGTGCTCGACCTCAAGGCGCTGGAGTGGAAGACGGTGGACAAGAAGCCGGAAACGGCTGAACTCGCGACTCATTACAGCCAGAATCTTTATCTGCCAAGGAACAATGCATGATGAAAAAGACAGCAATCTTCGCCGTCGCGCTAGCCTTCTGTTGTTTCGGACCCTCGCTTTATGGGCAGACTGAAACAGCGAGCCAGACTGCCCCTCAGGCCTCGTCGCCGATCCTGCAGATGTACGATCAGGCTCTCGATCAGGTTGCCGAGCGCGCAATGCGGACCGTTGTAGAGATCAACGTAACGTCCTATGGCGTTCCCGAGCATGGTCAGGATGGGGACACACAGAGCCTGCGCCGCGAGCGAGCGCTAGGCTCAGGCGTCATCGTTGACCCGGATGGTTACATCATCACCAACAACCATGTCGTGGCCGGGGCATTCCGTATTCGCGTAACTGTCGCACCCGCAACCTTCGAACTCGTGCCGTACCACACCCATTTCTCTCACCAGCAACGCATCTATGATGCCACTCTCGTCGGAACGAATCGCTATGCGGACCTCGCAGTGATCAAGATCTAGGAGAAAAATCTACCCTTCATGCCTCTTCTGCCGGCAGATCGATTCAAAGTCCGGCTAGGTCAGACGGTGCTGGCCATCGGTTCGCCGCAAGGTCTCGACCACACCGTCACAAAAGGAATCGTCAGCGCGGTCGGCAGGCAGCCAGACCTCGAACGCCCGATGGTTTATGTGCAGACGGATGCGCCCATCAATCCCGGGAACAGCGGCGGCCCTTTGATCGATCGCGACGGAAATCTCATCGGCATCAACACTTTCATTTACACATCGGGAGGAGGCAGCGAGGGCCTGGGTTTCGCCATTCCGGAGCCGATCGTCGAGTTCGCGTACGCCGAGCTGAAGGAGTATGGTTCGGTTCCTCCTGTCACCATCAATGCTCATGCGCAGAGCATTAACCCCGAACTTGCCGAAGCGCTGAAGCTATCGCAGAACTGGGGCGTCATTCTTTCCGATGTCGAGCCCGGCGGCCCAGCTGCGATAGCCGGCCTGAAACCCAGAGATGTCGTAACCATGATCGATGGTTTTCCCATCGATTCCGTGCCGCAGTACACGGCGTTTCTCTATCTCCATCCTCACGATATTCCCATGGAAATGAAAGTGCTTCGCGACGGAAAACCTGTCACCGTCTCCATCAAACCTGCCATTGCTCCCCCCTCCATCGAGAACCTGTCGGATCTGATCAACACAAAGACAGACCTGATCGATCCTCTCGGCATCTTTGTCATCGACTTCAAGGGTCAGCTGGCTGAAGCGATGCCGACACGATCGAGGTCCGGAGTCCTCGTAGCCGGACTTCTCAGCGGCGAACCCGAAACTCTGGCGGACTTGCAAGTGGGAGATTTGATCTTTTCGCTCGACGGCAAACCTGTCACTACCACAGAGCAATTACGGCGGGACCTGGCCGCTCTCAAATCAGGCGACGCCGCAGTGTTTGAAGTGGAGCGTCAATCGGTTATCGTCTATGTCGCTTTTGAAATGGAATGACGCTCCGCAGCCGCTCTGTCTGGTTACATCAACTTATGAGTGAGGTCGAGATGACTAAGCGCCCTATGGTACTCGCGGCTAGCATGGTTCTTGCACTTCTCTCCATTCTGCCGACCGCCCAGGCGCAATCGACCGACTATCGCTCGCGAACGATTTACTTCCTTTTGACAGACCGGTTCAGTGCCCATCAGCCATTCACCCCCTATGTAGACCCCGAGTATCCAAACGCGACCAACGTGGAAAACTGCTTCGAGACGTTATGTCCGACTGAAGAGCAGTGGCGGAAATACTGGGGCGGAGATATCAGCGGGGCTATCGACAAACTTGATTACCTGCGCGATCTCGGAGTCGGCGCAGTATGGCTCACGCCGCTAATGGAGAATGTGCGCGCTTATGAAGGTGGCACCGCATACGGGACGGGCTATCACGGTTATTAGATCCAGAACTACTACCGTGTCAATGCGCATTTTGGCCAATGGGATGACGTCAATGCGCTCAGCAGCCAACTTCACGCTCGCTCTATGCGATATATCCAGGACATTACGCTGAATCATTCCAATCCGCTTGATAACCACGTGTTCGGCCGCCTCTACCAGTCGCAGTCGGCGGACGATGTCTTCATTCCCAACTACTTCAATGACTTTGACAGCGTCACCGGCATGCACTACTACAAGCATTATGAATGGACGCAGGCCTGCAAATCCGCGAAGACGAAGGGCGATTCGGAGTGGAGCTACTGGCAACTGCATCATTGTCTGCTTGCTGATCTGAGTGGCTACAACCAGCACGATCCGAACATGGCGGACTACCTCATCGATGCGGGCAAGTTATGGCTGGATGCGGGTGTGGACGACTTTCGGCTGGACGCGGTGAAGTTTCCTTTTCCGGACTTCATTTCCAGCTTCACTCACGAGATGGTCGCGCACTCCGAGGATCTGGGACGTGAAGACCCTTATATCGTGGGCGAATGGTCGGGCGGAGGCGTGGGCGACGAGAAATCGCTTCGCTTCGCGAATCGCTACGACCACTTCCGCACCAACATCCTTGACTTCAGCCTGGCGCTGGCGCTGAACTAGTTCATTGGGGGCAGTTATGAGGACTGCTCACAGCTCGAAAGCGCAGCTCAGCTGGATTTACTGCTGCAACAACGGGTGACGGCATTCCATGGCCGTGATACGTGGCAAGGGACGTTTATCGACAACCACGATCAGATTCGGACGATGGTTCGGCTGCAAAAGATTGGCGTTCAGAGCGCAACCGAACGGGAGCGCCGTATGGATCTGGCCACAGTACTGCTGATGACAGTACGAGGCATTCCAATTATCTACTATGGCGACGAGCAATACCTGGCTGATTACACCCTGGCAGAGCTGAACGGCTACACATACAGCAAACCCAATATCAACTCCTTCGGCGATGACCCATTCAATCGGCCCGGGATGAAATCCTGGGATGAAAATACATCCGCTTTTGAAATCATCCATATCCTCGCCGTGCTGCGACAAAGCTCCGAGGCGATCTCAAAGGGAACCTATACTCCCGTCTATGCAGATCAAGACGTTCTGATATTCGAGCGTATCTGGAAGAATAAACGAGTGCTCGTGGCAGTCAACCGTGGAAAGTCAAAGAGCATTACGGTCGCCGGTGATCTAGGCTTCGCGACAGGACGTTATAGCGGATTGCTTACTGATGCCAACGACGTGAATCGAATGAATCGACTCGACACACAAGCGAGTAGCTCAACCATTTATCTGAACGGGTTGAGCGCGCTGGTTGTTGCCAAATGAGTTAGCGCCGCTGTTCTGACCGATGCGCGGGCCAAAGCGATGCTGAGCATCTACCAGTCCCCTGCAGACACAGGCCAGTGTCTTGAGCTACATCGATATCCTGCAATCGACCAGCACCTTCTGCGCGTGCATGATCCCGTTCGTGTTTCTGATGAAGAAGCCGCCGAGGGTATGCGGCAGCCGTCCCCTAGCCTCACAGAGAAATCGGTTGCACGGCGCAGGGCGTGGTGATCAGGCGTGTGGTTCTTATCAGGGCTTTCCCGAATCGGAAGATTTTTCGATCTGCCTGAAGAGCCAGATCCGCGCCAATGCCCAGTCCCGCTTTACCGATCGCGGAGCTATCTTCAAGATGGCCGCGACCTCTTCGACGGAGAACCCTCCGAAATAGCGCAGCTCCACTACCTTTGCCTGTCGGGGATTCACTTTCTCAAGATGAGTGAGCGCCTCGTGCAGAGCGATAACTTCGCTGGAACGCTCGCTCGAAAGCACAAGTCCATCTTCAAGCTCGATGCGCTCGAGTCCTCCAGACCGAAACGCGGCGTTGTGGGCTCGCGCGTGATCCACCAGGACGCGACGCATCACGTGGGCCGCGACCCCAATGAAGTGTTGCCGGCTCTGCCAATCGATGCTCTCGTGGGCGAGGTGCAGATATGCCTCGTTGATAAGAGCCGTTGCCTGCAATGTATGGTCCTGCCGTTCCCGACGCATGTAAGACTGCGCCAGCCGGTGCAGTTCGCTGTAGACCAGCGGTAGGAGCTTCCCGGCGGCAGACTCGTCGCCGCTCTGCATGGCCTTCAGCAAAAGGGTTACGTCATTCTCGGGTTCATCCATCGGATCTACTCCGCTCATTCGCAGGGGTGACTGCAGCCCGAGCCCCGGGCCAGCCATAGATTGCCACGTCAACCCTATCTAACTACTTCAAACCACGACTATCAGCCAGCCCAATCTTTTAATCAATAAAAAAACTTTGCCCCCTTTGTTCCAGGATTCCGCTTTAAAGAGTGAAGGCGGTCGAAACAAGACACTTCAGAAAAAGGAGATAACGTCATGAAACGGATCACAGCAATCGCGCTCGTCGCATTCGCAAGCCTTTTCACAGCAGGCAGTGCCTTGGCCCAATATAGCGCTGTCCGGTCAACCGTACCTTTCGACTTCACCGTGGGCAACAAACTGCTTCCCTCGGGCACTTACACCATCACCAGCGAGTCTTACGGAGTAATCTTGCTTCGAAACTCTGACCGGCGCATTTCGATGTTCAGCATCACGAACTCCGACAGGCGTGAGCTGAAGGGTGGCGGCAAGCTGGTCTTCACCAAGTACGGCGACCAGTATTTCCTCAGCGAGGTTCTTTGCCCAGACGCGGCGATGAACCTGAGCCTTCCCCATTCGAAGCTGGAGAAGCGGATTCGGCTCCAGGAAGCGATGGTTCACAACGACGATCAGGTTCTCGTTGCGGCGAAGTGACCATGGCCAAGTCAAAGTCAAGAGACCCGGGGACAACAGTCTCCGGGCCGTCTTGTCGGCTAAGACGGTTATCCTGCGCGGGCAAATAAAGGCTGGTTATACGCGCTAGTTGGTATAAGCTCTCTATCAATTCGTGAATCTGGCGACCAAATGTAACTCAGTGGCCTCTCCGAGACACAATTCAGATATCCGGGGAGCATCACTCGATCTGAGAAGTAGGTCAGCGCGACCTACAACTTGTTGGCATCCATACGGCGGGCGATGTGGACATGGATGTTCGCCAAAATCTCCTAATGGCTGGGAATCATGGATGATCAACGAGAATCCGTGGAGCAGTTGTTCGAGGCCGCACTGGCGCTCAAGCCAGAGGACAGGAGCGCCTTCCTCGATGAAATGTGCGCCCGCGATCCTGAACTGCGGCAGAGCGTCGAAGACCTGCTGATCGAAGATGCACGGGCCGGCAGCTTTCTCCAGCATCCGCCACTCGAATTCCTCAACGAAGCTCCGACCCATATGCCTTCACTGTCCGCAACGGCTCAGTCGGTATCAGTCAATGGAACTCCTCGGACCGAGGCAGCCGTCGGACTGCTCAAGCCAGGTGAAATACTGATCGACCGCTTCGTCATTGTTCGTTTCATTGCCAAGGGCGGCATGGGCGAAGTCTATGAAGTAGACGACCGCTTTCTGCGCGGTGTCCACGTTGCGCTGAAGACGATTCTTCCTCACATCGCCGGAGATCCTGGCCTGCAGCAACGATTCAAAAGGGAAGTGCTGCTTGCGCGGGAGGTCAGCCACCCTAATCTGTGTCCGATCTACGACATCTTCCACAGCGAACAGCCACCACCCGGCATCCTGTTTTTAACCATGAAGCTGCTGCCGGGCAAGACCCTGGCAGCCAGGCTGCGGGAATCGCCGCCAATCACGGACGAGGAAGGGCTGGCTATCCTCAAAGGCATGGCTGCCGGCATCGCCGCTATCCATGCCGCCGGTATCGTTCATCGGGATATCAAGCCGAACAATCTCATTCTCGACGGCGCGGGCACGGATATTCGGCTGTGGATCACCGATTTCGGCCTGGCTCACGCGTTCGAAGCCGATCCAACATTTCCGGGCCAAACCGTCGTCGCAGGAACGCCGGCTTATATTGCCCCCGAGCTGCTTTCGGGACATCCGCCGTCGCAGGCCAGCGATCTTTATGCCCTCGGTATCGTGCTGCACGAAGTGTTCACCGGCCAGAAACCGGCCGCCGTTATGGGTGGATCGCTGGCAGACAGTCCGGCACTCAGCGCCTCGGATGCGCCTGCGTCCTGCATTCAGCTCATCAGGGGATGTCTCGATAAGGATCCCAGGCGCAGATGCGATGCCTTTCAGGAAGCGCTGGAGTCGCTCAACCCCAGGCCGAGACGACCTTGGACGCGCCGTCAGTTTATCGGCGCTGCCGCCGTAGGCATTTGCAGCGTCGGAGGCCTCACCTGGTGGAAGAGGGACTTCGTCGAAGACCTTCTGCATCCGCTGCCCAGCAAGCGCTTCGTGGCGCTGCTGAGCTGGCCGAAGACCGCCGAAGGCAAGGTAGCTCCCATGCTGACGGGAGCGCTCGGCGCCATCAAGAACGAACTCGCACGCCTGGAAGCCTTCGACCGGAACCTGTTCGTGATATCGCCGGAGGATGCACATCAGGACGTCCCCGCAAACGCCGGCTTAAAAGAGATATGCGATCCGCTCGGAGCAAACCTGGTCCTGGCCGCCACAGAAGTGATGGGCTCGAAGCATTTTCAGCTGATCCTGCGCTTGCTGAGTCCCCATTCAGATAAAGCAATCCGGGAACGGGAGGTTACGTGCTCGTTTGCAGAGATCACATCGCTGCCCGGTAAAGCGGTTCAGGCGGCTGCCCGCCTGCTCGACGTAAGCCGCTATCTTCACGCAGGCGATCGAACGGAGCCGGGCACCCAGTCCGCCGCTGCCTATAGCGCGTTCCAATCGGCCGAGGCCCTGATGAAACAGCCGAATGATTCCGGCCTCGATGCGGCTATCGACAAGTACAAGGAAGCTATTAAGCTCGACCCAAATTACGCCATCGCTCATGCCGAGTTGGCGCAGGCCTATGTTTATCTCTACGGCCTGCGGCGCGACCCCGCTGCTCTCGATCTTGCCCGCGGAAATTGCGATCGGTCGCTGGTATTGGACGGCAGGCTTGTGGAAGGCCATCTCGCGCGGGCCATACTGCTGGAAAACACGGGAGATGAATCTGGCGCGCTGGATGAGTTTGCGCAGGCCCTTGCGCTCGACCCTTCCAATTCGGATACGCTGCTGCTGCAGGCCGGCGTTTTTACCCGCTTGAATCGTTGGGAAGATGCGCAGAAGGCTTACAGGCGTGTCTTGAGCGAGCGGCCCAATTCCTGGGTTACCTACAACCAATTAGGCTTTGCCTTGCACCAGGAAGGAAAGTATCAAGATGCGATCAAGGCCTTCCGTGCTGCAAGTCTTGCCGCCCCCAACAGCTCGCTGCCCTTGAGCAATCTCGGCGGTGAATATCTCCAGGTGGGTGACTTCCCCCAGGCGACAGAAGCGTTAAAAAAGAGCCTCTCCCTCCAGCCCAGCGATCTCGCTGCAGCCAATACTTCCCTGGCGTTGCGCTATCAATCCAGGTATCAGGAGGCGCTGCCGTTTGCTCTGAAGGCGGTTGAACTCAATCCGGCGGAGGATACAAACTGGCTGGAGCTCGGGGACTGCTACTCTTCACTGCATAACCGCGAGAACGAGGCGAAAAGCGCCTATCGGCGGGCCGCGCAGGAGACTGAGCGGCACCTTCAGACGGATGCCACCAATGGCGCAAGCTGGATGATGCTCGCTCTCTACAGGGTCAAGTCGGGCTCGCCCGAAACCGCCCTCGCGCTCGTTCAAAAAGCTGAATCGTTGGGAGCGGGTGACCTCGATTCGCAAATATACAAGGTTAGGATTCTCGAACTTCTTGGCCGGCGCGATCAGGCGCTGGCCACACTCGCTGCCTGCTTTCGCAAGAGCCCCACCTCCCTCCAAATGCCTCCTTTCCCTGATATGCAATCGCTCCGAAAGGATCCCCGCTATCGGCAGATGCTGAGATCGGCATCTGCTCCCACAGAAACGAATTAGCAGCCAGGAGTCGGAATCCTATAGGAGGGATTGTTCATGAAAAAGCAAGCTTTGATCATCTTCGCGACGTGTGCGCTCTTGAGTGCCGTGTCCGGCTGTCATCAACCTGTGAACGGCGTGGTCCTGTTACCCAATCGGGGAGCATACCCGCAGGACCCGCCCGCGATCTATGCCGAGGAGGGAGGAACTCTGGAATTCAGGGATGAGACACCGGGTGCTCCTCCGTTCCAGGTGGAGCTCACCGATCCCGATGTGTGCAAGGAAGGCCGCGAATTTGCCAGCAAGTCCGTCACGATAGGGGACAAAGAATTCCAGTCGGCAACCTGCCACGTCAACAAAAAGGAAGGGGATTTCAAGTACATGATTCACAGGGGCAAAGGCGAGGACCTCCCCCCGATACCCCGGGAGTTCTATGTCAGGTCTTGTCCTGCGCCGTGCAAGTCCGGGATCTAATCGCAACCGACGCCTACGGGGGACAGCCTGATCGTGCAGATCCGGCTGTTGGCCTCTGAGGCAAGCAAGCCTTTGGAGTGGACACTTGACGATGGAATTCCTGTCGATCGCCGGCTACAGGCATTCAACCGGGACGCCAGCGCCGCCGGCGACGCTTGCTGCTTCCTGCATCCGGGGGCTCGGGCCGCATATTCTCCTAGAGAAGTGGAAGAACGCGGAAGATCAGGCCCATGTGGCCGTGTGCGCATGTCAGGGGAGACGGCAATCTACAATCCATTTCGCGGTTCTGGCCGCAACAATATGAGTGGTATGATCGGTGACATCAAAGTGGGCTATGAGCACTTGCACACAAAATGTGGACTGGGCGAAGCAGCCTGATAAACCTCTTTGGAATATGGAACAGGCCGAGGAAATCAAGCGTCATCTTGAAGAAGTTGCCCAGGGCAGCGCGTTCAAGGGGAGTCATCGCAGCCAGGAGTTTCTTCGTTATGTGGTCGAAAAGAGCTTGGAATGTCCCTTCGATCATCTCAAGGAACGAACGATTGGGATCGAACTGTTTCGGCGTCTGCCCACCTATGACACAGGGGAAGATGCGATTGTAAGGGTCACCGCCAGCGATGTACGCAGGCGACTCCTTCAGCATTACGGACGTTACGGCGCCAGTTCACACCTTCGTATTAACCTTCCTTCCGGATCATACCTTCCAACGATCGAGTGGCAACTGCCAAGAACGGTCGATTCTCCCGAGCTGAACCCTTCTCCCGAACTGAAACCGTCCCCGATTCCTCTTCTACCAGGCGAGTCTTCTTCTCAGAAGCCGGCCGGCCGCCTGAACCTGCGCTGGGGATTCATATTGGGGATGGCATTGGCCGCTACGCTGCTGGTTTTGGTCGGTACCGGCCTTCGCGCATGGAGATCTCCAGAACGGACAGTCGGGATGTTGCCGTGGACCGCAATCTTCAGGTCCGGGCACGCCACTCAACTGATCATCAGCGATCCGAACCTGGAGGAACTGCAGGAACTGACGGGGCGTAGCGTTTCGCTCTCGGATTATGCCAACCAAAGATATGTCGCGGATCCCGATTCGCTGTCCTCCGAGCAACGTACGTTTTATACCTTCTTCCGGCACGCGGATGAGGCAGCAGCGGTCGATACTCCCCTGGCGGCGGATATTGCCCGGCTGGCTCCTCCCGGGGCCGAATTTCGCATTCGCACAGCGCGAAGCATCCGAATCGCCGATCTGCAGACCGACGACAAGTTCATCCTGTTCGGAAGTCCGCGCTCCAATCCGTGGTTCGAGCTTTTCCAGAACCAGTTGGACTTCCGATTCAATTTCAGCAAGGAACTCAATCAGGAAATAATCGAAAACGTCCACCCTCTGGCGGGAGAGCAGGCTACCTATATGCCGACTGCAAGGGGTTTTGCAACCGGAGAATCCTTTGCCGTGGTGGCGTTGGTCCAGAGCCAAAACCAGGCTGGGCAGGCCTTGCTGCTGGCCGGCGCGAACGGAGAAGGGACTGAGGCGGCAGGGCGTCTCGTGACCGATCAGGCGCACCTTGCGGCGGCGTTGAAATTCTGCAAGCTTTCTCCTGGAGCGCCGATACAGGATTTTGAACTTCTTCTGCGCCTCCACACCATGGCCGGTTCTCCCAGCACCATAGAGATGGTTTCCTGTCACCACCTGTCCGGCCATCGACCGAGCTGAATCTCAGATCAGCGGCAGGGAAGTGGCAACCCTTGAGCTGCCCTTCAAGGCATTCACCGACACAAACCTTGGACAGCCCCGGTGCGGGAGTGACCGATGGCGCCTTTGGTCAGATCACGAGCAGCGGACAGACTCGCAGCCTCAAGACCGGTGCGCGGCCGTTTTTTTGAAAAGGGCATGACGAGGAGCGGCGAACACCGGTGCGCTGGTTCAGTCGACGTGTGGAGAAGGGTCGCGCCCGAGTGTCAGCGTCCCGGGACGTTGGGCAGAAGATGGCACGCAGACACGGTGACATTATTAGGAGAGCCGGCCATGGTATTCAAGTGCAGGAGCAGCTCGAAATGGTGCTGCGATCCGGTGAAGGGAACTCCGCATTGCTGCAACGCAGCCGAGAAACGGGGAAGGTCCGTCACAAAGTTTCCGGCGGCCTCGGTCCCCTCGGCATTCGCTCCCGCGAGAAGCAATGCCTCCCCGCTCTGGTCAGGGTTTTGGACAAGCGCGATGATCGCAAACGACTGGCCGGTTCCGCCGCCCAGAGCCGTCGGCATATAAAGAGGCAATTCATGCGGCCTGGGATGAACGTTGCGAATCGCTTCTTGCCCGGAATCCCGATCGAAAACGTACCGGAAATCCAATTGATCGTTAAAAATGGAAAACCAGGGGTTGGACCGCGGACTTCCCAGGAAGATGAAATTGTCGTCCGTATTCAAATCGGTGAGTTGAATGCTCCGCGCCGCGTGGACACTAATCTTCCCCGCGTTCGCCTGGGCGAGTGCGGCGATATGAACGGCGATCGGGGTGTCGATCGCCGCAGATTTGTCTCCCCGCAGCACCGTACGGCAGATTCGGTCGATTTCGCGACTCAGCGTGTTCGGTTCGGGAACATAGTCATGGTTCGCGTAGTCGGAGACGGATATCTCGTGACCTGTCAGTTGCTGAATTTCGACGATGTTGGGATCGCTGGTGATGATCTGAATCCCGTGGCGGGAATTGAAAAATTCCGACCACGGAGGGACGGAAAGCTGCTCCGCGCGCACGCGTGAGACAAGGCGCCAGACAATGCCTGAGGGACCGAAAAGGCTGAAAATTGTTAACAGAACACCGAGGATCAGCCAAAGCGAACCATAACGGCTGCCTCGATCCAGTCGAGGCGAAGACGGAACGGCAGGCTGCGCGACAACCGAATTCGGCGAGTCCTGAGGAGAGAGGTTCCGGTCTCGCTGAGCAGGTTCCGCCGGGAGCGCCGCCGGATCGAGCAGATCCTGCTGGCCGGAAGTCATACGGGTGATTTCAGGAATATAGGATCCCAGAGGCAGGCTGATGCAGACCTCGGAGGTAGATCCGTATTTCCCATAATGTTGCAGCAGACGCTTTCTGACGTCGCTGGCCGTAACCCGGACGATGGCGTCGTCGCCCGTGTCATAAGACGGGGAGCGACCAAACAACTCCACGCCGATCATTCGTTCCTTCAGCGACTCGAAGCGACCGGCAATCGCCTGTTCCACGATGAATCGAAGAAACTGGACGCTGCGGTGGCTGCCCTTGAAAGCGGCGCCTTCAGTGATTTCCTTCAGATGCTGGAGAACAGACGCAACATCGCTCTCCGTGATCTTTGTAATTTCAAGAGTCCGAGGGTCTGCTTGGGTGGGAGATTGCATGACGGCTGCGTAAGCAGTGCGATTTTAGCATCCGGCTCACGGAGATGTCGCTCTCCGGCACTCTTGGGAGACGGGCCGAAGAATTGAGCCCGGCTGGACAATTCTCGGTATGGTAACTACCGTTAGCTAACCTATGCGCGGAGTAACACATTTATTTTCATGCATTTAAAATCAACGTTACAAGTAGGACTAACGTTGCCTCCTCGGCTGCGCTCCAGTACCGTTGTTGTCAGCCAGCAGAACCGGGGGAAGCACGGGTGAGGATGGGAGGCGATCGCAAGAACGCTCGAGGTTTTCAGATAGGCGTCATTGCGGCGTTGTCACAAAAGACAAACTTGGGCGAAGCTTCCCGGTCGGCGCAAGGTTTTGCACAACTAGTCTCCTGGCAGGCTGCCATTCTGGTGGCCTGCCTTCTTTTTCCCGGCGATGCCGTTCCGGCGCGCGCGCAAAAGACGAATCAGGCGGCGGAGGCGCGTGCCTTGTACAGACAGCCGAACGCCCCCATCGAACAACGCATCGACGATTTGTTGCGCCGTATGACCTTGCCAGAAAAGGTCCGGCAGTTGGACCTATATGCGGGCGCAAGCACTTTAGAGGACAAGCGCGTTGGCAAGGATCATGTGGCACCCGATGCCGTCTTTCTGCCGGAGAAAGCGCAGGCTCTCTGGGGAGATCTCGGCGTCGGCGGCATTCACGATCTCTATCCCACGCCGGAGCAGTCGAACGCCATCCAGAACTGGGTGATCGCGCACAATCGTCTCGGCATTCCCGCTCTTTTCATTGAGGAGGGCCTGCACGGATTCGACACGGGAACGGTCTTTCCCGCGCCGATCAATCTGGCGGCCACGTGGAATCCGCGAGATCGCGCAGCAGACCGGCGCAGCCATCGCAGCCGAGGCGCGCGCCACCGGTGTCGACATGATTCTCGCTCCCGTGCTGGACGTCGCCCGCGAGCCGCGCTGGGGCCGCGTCGAAGAGGATTTCGGCGAAGATCCTTACCTGACCGGACAACTCGGACTTGGCGTATGTGCGCGGCGCGCAGGGTGAGAGCCTCAACACCGATCACACCGTGGTCGCCGAGCCCAAGCACTTTGCCGGGCACGGCTCGCCGGAAGGCGGAACGAACACCTCGCCGGTGCACATCGGCGAGCGCGAGTTGCGCACCGTGATGCTGAAGTCGTTTGAGCCGGCGATTCGCGAAGGGCACGCGATGGGCGTGATGGCCGCCTACCACGAGATCGATGGCATTCCGATGACCGCCGATCCCTTTCTGCTGAAGAAGATTCTGCGCGAGGAATGGGGCTTTCAGGGATTTGTGCTCTCCGACCTGGGCGCGATCCAGCGCGCTTATACGACGTCGCACCACGTCGCCGCGACGCCGCAAGGACGCGGTATGCATGGCCATCCGGTCCGGCGTGGACATGCAGTTCTACGACTTCGATCACGACGTCTTTCAGAAGGCGCTCATCGATTGCGTGCACGAAGGGCACGCTGCCGCAGGCGGATCTGGATCGGGCGGTCCGCTCCGTGCTTCGCGTCAAGTTTGCGCTCGGCCTCTTCGATCATCCGTTCGTCGATCCCGCGATTGAACGCCCAGGTGCATCGTTCACCGGAGCATCTCGCGCTTTCGCTCGAATCGGCGCGCGAATCCATGACGCTGCTGAAGAACGACGGCCATCTGCTGCCGCTCTCGAAATCGATCCGGCACATTGCCGTGATCGGTCCGAATGGCGATGTGGCGCGCTACGGCGACTACGAAAAGGAATCGAACGGCGAGCGCATCAGCATGCTCGATGGCATTCGCGCACTGCTTCCCCAGGCGACCGTCACCTTCGACGACGGCAAGGATATCGCCGCCGCGGTGGCCGCGGCCAAAGATGCGGATGTCGTCATTCTCGGCCTGGGAGAATGGCAGGGCATTTCCGGCGAGGGCTTCGACCGCTCGAATCTCGATCTGCCCGGCAATCAGGAACAACTTCTCGAAGCGGTGGTTGCCACCGGCAAGCCCGTCGTCCTGGTGCTTGAAAACGGACAGGCCGCTGACGATCGGCTGGGCGAAGGAGCATGTCCCCGCCATTCTCGAAGCCTGGTATCCGGGAGAATTCGGCGGCAAGGCCATTGCCGAAACTCTCTTCGGCGACAACAATCCCGCCGGTCGGCTCACGATCACCTTTCCGCGCAGCACCGGGACAGTTGCCGGACTTCTACAACTCCGATCCGTCGCGGGTCTACAAGTACGTGGACGACGACGGCAAGCCGCTGTTTCCCTTCGGATTCGGCCTGAGCTACACGACTTTTCGCTACGATCACCTCGCCGTGCAACCGCCGGCGTCCGGAAGCGATGGCGATATTCAGGTAACTGTCGATGTGACAAATACCGGAGATCGTGAAGGCGACGAGGTCGCCCAGCTCTATATGCGCGAAGATGTGAGCAGCGTCGAAACCCCGGAACGCTCGCTGAAGGGTTTTTCCCGGATTCACCTGAAGCCGCAGGAAACAAAGACTGTGGTCTTCCGCGTTCCGCAGGAACAGCTTGCGGTCTGGAATGCGGAAGGGCGATGGGCGGTCGAACCCGGCAGCTTCACTGTCTGGGTGGGCGGATCTTCGCTGGCCTCACTGACAACCAAGTTTCTTCTGAATCGGTAAATGATATCGCGCAAAAAAGACGTACCAACGGCGAGGGGACGATGATGAGGCGTGCAGTAAATTGGATTTTGTTGGTCGCTCTGGGAGGCGCGGCTCTCACAGCATCGGGACAGCAGCAGAAAGAGCCCGTGGACTATGTCTCGCCGAACATCGGCACGATCGGTCAGTTGCTTACCGCGACGGTTCCGTACGTGCAAACTCCTCACGGCATGGCGCGGCTGGCTCCGATCACCACGCCGGGAATCACCGACCGCTATCTCGCGGATAAAATCTATGGCTTCCCCGTCGGCCCTGCGATGCTGATGTCATCGACCGGCGCGGTCTCCACAAACCCCGCCGCGTATGCCTCCGACTTCGATCATGATTTCGAAACTGCGACTCCGTACTACTACGAAGCGGACCTGCAAACCTGGGGAATCAAGGCTGAGTTCACGGCGAGCCGCCAGGCCGCCTACTATCGGTTCACATTTCCCGCCAGCGCGCACGCCCATCTGGCTCTCAGCCTGAAGGTTAACGCCCAGTTCGCCGTAACAGGAAACAACGTAGTGCAGGGGAGCGAGGAAGTGAAAGGCCCGGTAGGCCAGATCGCGGAGACCGGCAAGGAGACAAGAGAGTACTTCTATGTTGAGTTCTCTCGCCCTTTCAACAATTACCAGACCTGGCAGAATGACGATCTAAGTCACGCTGCGAAACAGTCCGGAGACCACATCGGATTCGTGACCGACTCTTCGTCGATAGCGGGAGAACAAATCGGTGTTCGCGTCGGGCTGTCCTATATCAGCGCGGAGCAGGCACGTCGCAACCTGGAGCGGGAGATTCCCGGCTGGACCTTCGATCAGGTAAAGGCGAGCACGCGATCGCTCTGGAACGAAGCGCTGGGCCGGTTCGCACCGTCGGCGGAACCGATCGCCAGCGCACCATCTTCTATACCGCCCTCTATCGGTCCCTGGGCCGCATGACCGACATTACCGAGGACGGCAGATATTTCAGCGGCTACGACCATGCCGTGCACGATGCGCAAGGCCACGACTTCTATATCGACGATGGACTCTGGGACACCTATCGCTCGCTTCATCCTCTGCAGCTATTGCTCGATGCAAAGCAGCAGGAGGACATGATTCGCTCCTACCTGCGCATGTATGAGCAAAGCGGCTGGCTGCCATCGTTTCCCTCCGTCGCCGGCGAGCAGGCGGTGATGATCGGCCATCATGCGGCGGCTTTCATTCTCGACGCGTATGAGAAGGGCTATCGCGACTTCGATGTCGAGGAAGCCTACGCGGCCATGCGCAAGAACGCTACCGACGCCACCATGCTGCCGTGGAGCCGTGGTCCGCTCACCAGCTTAGATCGCGTGTATTTCGACAAGGGTTTTTTCCCGGCCCTGGCATATGGAGAACACGAAACGGTGCCCAGGTGACTCCGGAGCGCCGCCAGGCTGTTTCAGTGACGCTGGAAAACAGCTACGACGACTGGTGCGTCGCACAGCTCGCCAAGGCCCTGAACAAGCAGTCGGATGCGATCTATTTCGATAAGCTCGCGCACAACTACCAGAATGTTTTCAACCCGGCTATCGGCTTCATGGCTCCCAAAAGCGCTGACGGCAAATGGGTCGAGCCCTTCGATCCGAAACTGGGCGGTGGACAGGGCGCGCGCGATTACTTCACCGAAGTTGATTCGTGGATCTATACCTTCAGCGTGCAGCATGATGTCGCGGGGCTGATTCACTTGCTCGGCGGACGCGATGCCTTCAATGCCAAGCTCGACCGCCTGTTCGTGGAACAGTACGGCACCTCAAAGTATCACTTTCTCGATCAGTTTCCGGACGCTACCGGCCTCGTAGGCCTGTACGCCCAGGGCAATGAGCCCAGCTTTCATATTCCCTACCTCTACGACTTTTCAGGAGCAGCCGTGGAAGACGCAGTTCCGGGTCCGGCAACTGATGGATGTCTGGTATGGAGACGGACCGCTGGGAATACCGGGAGACGACGATGGCGGCGCAACCTCCTCCTGGTATGTACTCAGCGCACTCGGATTTTATCCGGTGTGTCCAGGCAGTCCGGTATATGAGATAGGCAGTCCCATCTTCGCGAAGAGCACAATCCGCATGGGCAACGGAAAGGAGTTCATCATCCTCGCGAATCACGTATCGGCGCGCAATAAGTACATCCAGTCCGCGAGTCTCAATGGCAAGCCGCTCGACAAGCCCTGGTTCCAACAGTCGGACATCGCAAATGGCGGAACGTTGCTCCTGGAAATGGGAGACAAGCCCAATACGCAGTGGGGCAGCGCTCCCGCAGATGCACCCCCATCGATGTCAACCACGTTACAGGCCAGCCAGGATTAGAAGAAGCAGACAGATAAGAGACGGAGGGTTACATGCGTGATTTCAAGACACCATCGCGCCGCGAGCTTTTCTCAGCTGGGGCCGCGGCGGGCCTGGCAGCTCTCTTGGATTCTCCGAACCGGGCAGATGCGGCAGAACGTCCTGGTGGCGTGAATTCATTTTGGACGAACGTCAAGGAGTTCGGAGCCGCCGGAGACGCGAAGACCGACGATACGGCGGCATTCCAGCGCGCCCTCGATGCCGCATCCAAATCCGGCGGAGGGGCCGTTTATGCGCCCCCCGGGCGATATCTGTTTCGCGGAACGATAACGATCCCGGATGGCGTTACGCTGCAAGGCTCCTTTCACTGCGTGCCGTCGCATACCGGCCTGAGGGATCGCGGGCAGGCAAAGCCCGGCGACGACGGCACAGCACTGTTTGTGACCGCAGGCCGCGGGAGCGAAGACGGAGTGCCGTTTCTTACGCTGAACACCAACAGCTCGGTCTGCGGCCTGACCATCTACTATCCCGACCAGTCCATTGACGATGATCCCGTTGCGTATCCCTGGACGATCGCCATGAGGGGCAAGAACCCCGCCGTCCTCGACGTCGAATTGCTTAATCCCTATCAGGGCATCGATGCCAGCAGGAACGAGCGCCACAACATAAGAAACGTAACCGGACAGCCTCTTCGCAGGGGCATCTGGGTCGATGCCATCTACGACATCGGCCGCATCGAGAACGTGCACTTCAATCCCTGGTGGAACTCTCACAGCAAGGCCTATCGGTGGCAAACCGAAAATGGCGACGCCTTCATTTTTGGCCGCGCCGACTGGGAATATGTGCTCAATACTTTCTGCTTCGGTTACCACGTCGGGTACAGGTTTGTGCAAAGTGCTACGGGGAACTGCAACGGCAACTTTCTCGGCATTGGAGCCGACGACTGCAATCGAGCCATCCTCGTTGAACAGTGCGCGTCCTACGGACTCCTCATCACCAACGGAGAGTTCACCTCGTTTCATGGCGACGATCCGACGATGGTCGAGGTGCTGACCACGAATCAAGGAGTAGTCCGGCTGAGCAACAGCGCCTTCTGGGGACCATGCAACCAGATTGCGAAGATCGCCGGCACCGGCACCGTAGGCTTTAACGATTGCACGTTCGTGCAATGGGGCAAGGCGGGAGATCGCGCTGCCATTCAGGCGTCGTCGGGGAGCGTTCTCGTACGGGGATGCGAGTTTCTTGAAAACAAATCCCACATCCTGCTGGGAGAAAGTGTGGATCGTGCCGTGATCGCGGGCAATCTCTTTACAGGCCCGGCGCAGATTCAAAATCACTCTCATAAAGATGTGCAGATCGGTTTGAACTCCGCGTCCTCCTGAAGGGCAGGATGGTGCGTTGCTAGAGGTGAGATTGAAAAGCGTCTTGGCGAAATCTGTTTTTTTGTGGATTCTGGTCGCTGCCATCGTTGCAACCGCCGCGGCGCAATCCGCGCCTCCTGATGCAACCACTGCGTGGAAGGACGGACGCTTTCATGTAGACGTTGCTGGCGTGATCGGCCGTTCAGATATTGTTCTCAGCCACCCGAATGACGAAGCGGGACAGGCCATGTCGCTGGGAAACGGGCGGCTGGGGGTTGCGGTCTGGTCGCAGGATGGCTTGACCGCGCAACTGAATCGCGCCGACACGCTTCCCGATCGTCTTTCGCCGGGACAAGTCGTGCTGCCCGGCCTCGCCGCGCTGACGCATGCGAAGGACTACTCCGGCCGCGTGGATCTTTACAACGGAGAATTTCAGGAACGGGGCGGAGGAATGACCGCGACGGCGTACGTCCAGCCTTCTACGGATGTTCTTGTTGTCGAGGTTACCGGTGCGAATCCCGATAAAACGCAGACGGCGCTCCTTAAGCTTTGGAAACCGCGGACTGCTCATGCCGCAGTCAGCGGCCGAATCGGGATGCTGTCGCAATCCTGGATCGACAATCAGCACCCCGAATTTTCCGGGCGCCCCTTTGGCTCGCTGTCTGCGATCACCGCCGATGGCCGGGATGTTTCCGCAGTGGTCACCGATCCGCTCACCATCACCGTTTCATTCAAGCCTTATGCGGATGGGCACTTTCGCATTCTCGTAGCTGCGCCGCATTATGACGGCAGGCAAGAAGCTCTGCAGACCGTCCGGTCAGCGATGGCTTTGGCTACTTCTCCCGGGCACCGTCTCTGGTGGAATGATTTTTGGAAGCGGGCAGCTACCATCAGGATCACTTCGTCGGATGGAACCGGAGAGTACATGGAAAACCTCCGGAATATTTATCTTTTCGACGCCGCGGCAGAGAAAGGCGTCGAGTACCCGGGTTCGCAGGCCGGAGTTGCCGACATGCTCTCCTCGGGCTACGACGCGCATCGCTGGGATTCTTCCGCGTTCTGGCACTGGAACCTGCGGATGCAGGTGGCGGCGAACATCGGGGCGGGTTTGCCTGAATTGAACGCGCCGTACTTCAATTTGTACCGGGAAAACCTGCCCGGAATTGAGGAATGGACCCGCCAGAACATGAATGGACGCGCTGGCGCGTGCGTACCTGAGACCATGCGCTTCAATGGCCGCGGTATCGAATACGAATCGAGCTGGAATCCGATCAGCATCGGCCGCGACTGCGACGCGGCATTTAAGCCTTATTACAACGCGCGCACGCTCTCCACCGGAGCGGAAGTTTCGCTCTGGGTGTGGCAGCAATATCTCGCGACCAATGACCGCAGCTTCCTTGCCAGAAACTATCCGGTGATGGCCGCTTCCGCCCGCTTTCTGCTCGCCTATCAAAAACCAGGTCTAGACGGCTTGTTGCATACCGGCCCTTCCAATGCGCATGAAACGCAATGGGACGTGACCGACCCGACGACCGACATTGCAGCAGCGCGTGCTCTTTATCCGGCAACGATCCAGGCCGCGAAGCTATTGGGAAAAGATCCTGACCTTGTCCGGCAATTGGAGGCTGCGCTGCCGAAGATTCCGCCGTTTCCGCTTACCCAGGCAACCGGCGCTCGGACGCTGCTGGCGCCATCCGCCGATGCCGGAGATCAGGATGTAATCGCAGAATCCTACCTTCCCGGCGCGCCGAATCATAATGCGGAAAATATCGGTCTGGAGCCGGTGTGGCCTTACGACCTGATTGGAGACACCTCGCCTCTCTTTGCGCTTGCCCAGCGCACCTACGCGTTTCGTCTTTTCCGGAGCGTCGCCGACTGGAGCTTCGATCCGATCCAGGCCGCGCGGCTCGACCTGGGCAACGAGGTCCGCGACACCCTGCGGCAGATCACAGAGCGCTCGCAGCATTCAGTAAACGGCCTCGCCAATTGGGACGAGAAAGACAGGGAGTTCTATATCGAGCAGACCGGCGTAGTCGCCGCAGCGCTGCAGGAAATGCTGGTGCAGGACTACGACGGCCTGCTTCGCATTGCGCCCGCTGTTCCTCCCGGGTGGGACGTGGATGGAAGCGTGTATGTGCGCGGAAGGACGAAGGTCGATGTGCAGATGCACGACGGCGCGGTAACCACCGCGGTCATCGAGGCCGGCTCGTCGCAGAGCATCAAAGTCCGGAATCCGTGGCCGGGGCGGCCGGTAGACATTATTTTGGGCAGCACCGGTACGCGGATTGTGAAGGGAGACTCACGGCCTGTCTTGGCGTTTCATGCCGCCGCGGGTGGGCATTACCTGTTGGAGCCTGCGGATTCTCCGGTTTCCGGCCTGCGGTTTGCACCGGTAAGCGGTCGGCCTGCAAATACGGCAAAAAGGATGGGCCGCGTGCAGATCGGCCTTTTTGGAGATCAGGAGTGAATCCCCGGCGCCGTTTCTGGATCGTCTTACTGGCGGCGTCGTTGCAGTTTGCCGCTCATATGCCGTTGGCGATTGGACAGCATTCTTCCGCGTCGCCATGGACGGGAACCTGGGCCACTCCGCCCGTTCAGGTTGATTCTAGACGTAGTTTCAGTGGCCAGACATTGCGCCAGATTGTGCATACGAGCATCGCCGGCGATCGTGCCCGAATCCGAATTTCCAATCTGTTCGGCAAACTGCCGCTTCGGGTAGAAGATGTGTACCTCGCGCGCCGAGCGAACGATTCTTCGATCATCTCCGGGTCGGATCGACGGCTACTTTTTAATGGAAGGGCTTCGGTGATCGTTCCGCCCGGCTTCACGGCGGTCAGCGATCCCACCACATTTGCGGTGCCGCCGCTGGCAGATGTTGCGATCAGTATGTATCTCCCCGGGCCCACCGGGGCGCCAACCTTCAATCCTGCCGCGCACCAAACCAGCTACATTGCGTCCGGCGATGTAAGTGGTAACCCCATCTTGCCGAATGCGGCCGCAACCGGAAGCTGGTACTTCATCACGAACCTCGATGTACAAGGAAGCGGGCTACAAGGTGCGGTCGTAACTCTGGGTGCTTCCATTACCAATGGATACAGGTCCACCGACGATACCAATCGCCGCTGGCCTGACCTTTTGGCCCAGAGGCTGGCAAACGCAAAACTCGATACCGGAGTACTTAACCAGGGGATCAGCGGCAACAGGCTGCTGGCTTACGGAGCGGGGCCGAGTGCCGAGAGTCGGTTCGACCGCGATGCCCTCGCCCAGCCCGGTGTCCGCTGGGTGATTTTTTCCGACGATCCGATCAACGATCTGGGATCGACCCGGCCGCCGCCAACCGCCAAAGCGCTAATCGCAGGCATTCAGAAACTGATTGCCGAGGCGCATCAGCGGCATATTCAATTCTTTTGCTCCACGTTGACGCCTTATCAGGGAGCGAACTACTGGACTCCGGCCGGAGAAGCCGCCCGCGAGCAGGTCAATGCTTTTCTGCGCAGCAAGACCAGTGGATGCGACGCGGTCGTGGACCAGGATGCCGCCACGCACGACCCGGATAACCCCAATCGCTATCTGCCTGCGTATGACAGCGGCGACCATCTGCATCCGAACGATACAGGCATGCAGGCCATCGCCGACGCAGTGAATCTCGCGCTCTTCTCTCCGCGCCCAACAGCTAATCACCGGAAATGAAAGTGTAGAGCAGGCACTTGTTCAGCCGTGCCCGAGACGCGGCAATCGCCGCATCCGACTCCTTCCTGGCCAATTGCCGGTTCTGCCAGTTTTCCTCAATATTACTCACCACCCGCGGAAGGGAATGGGCAACCTCCGGATGGGAATCCAGGGCATTCGGCGGTTTCCAGCTCAGTGGAAGCTGGGAGGCTCAACCAGGCATGCTGGTGAACTTCGGCAATGCCTTCTATGTCGGCGACGTCAAGGGCGGCAGCATCAAAATCAAACACCCCATCTACTACGACGATCAGGCATCGGGCGGCTCGAATTACATCCAATGGCTCAATCCCGGGACTGCGGTCGCAAATGCAACCACGACAACCAGCAGCGACAGATCAGTTACAACCACCTGCACCTGTAGCAGGATGGATTTGTGACGAATCCCGTACGCCAGTCCACCGGCTACAGTCACCGCGTCTTTCCGACCAGGGTCAACGGTGTGCGACAAATGGTACTCATCCGACGCAGCCAGCCTCATGGCAGCCGCATATACTCGATTCTTGATTCGCTCATGATGGGGAGATCGGGGTCGGCATCTTTCCATATCTCGAAGAAGTTCTCATACGCTTTTCGGGCTTGCGCGATGTCCGCGGTGCGGGTGTGCGCACGAGCAAGTCCGACCCAGGCGAGCGGCGCGAATGGATTATTCACCGCCAGGCCTCGATGGTCGCTTAACTTCTGTAATTCCCTGATTGCGCCTGGTCCGTCGCCCTTGGCCAGATATGCCCGTCCGCGAATGTAGGCGGGATAGAGAGTGGCGAAAGGTGTAGTCAGTGGGCCTGCAAGTTCGAGGGGCGAAGTGGCGACACTCAGCTCATCCACCGCCTTTGACGGTTGTCCCTTGTGTATATCGATTTCCGCGCGAATGACCGGCAACCAGTACTTCTGGACATAGGTGCCTAGAGGCCACTGTTTCGAGAGCTGCAGGCTGAATGCTTCCGCCTGCCGGAGGTTCCCGAGCCGGGCCATGCTGAGTGCGGTCAGGGCTACCACGTCGTGTCCCTGCGACAGCTTCCGGGCCTCCGAGATGAGCTCCCGCGCGTGTGCCGAATCTCCGATTTCCGCCTCGCGCAAGGCGGCTTGTGCCAGGCAGCTGGCTGCCGATTCCATGTCCCCATCCTGTTTCATTAGGGCGGCGGCCCTGCGCGACAACTCGCGCGCCTTTTCGAAATGACCGTGAAACGCCTCGGTATTCGATTGTTCGGACAGCAAAATCGACGGCGCGCCCCGCTCGTTCGATTGCAGCAGGTTTTGCATCACGGCTTTGTCGTTGCGAAGGAAGGCGAGCCAGTAGTTGGTTTGCAGTAAGCTATCGGTCCGCAGCTTTCGCTTGCCGGCTTCCGCCAGGACGGCCGATGCGTCATCCACCTGGTTCAATGCGAGGAGCGCGGTGGCCAGACTCGCGTATGTGTTGGCCCGGGTTTGGTCGAGGAGCAGAGCCTTGCGAAAATCCCGGACCGCATCTTCGTAGCGTCCAAGGTTCCCATCGATGTTGCCCAGGTGGTTAAAAGCTCCGGCCGAATCCGGGTAATCCCGAGCTTCGAGGGCTCGGACCTCGCGCGCCTTTTCCAGCTCTCCGGTTACATAGGAGTAGTAGCGTGCCTCGATGTTCGCCTTCTCCGCCTGGGTAACCTGCGCCTTGAGTTCATAGGCCTTGGTCGCATTCTGGCGAGCCAGGTCCGCATCTCCCAGGTTGTGGTAAATCGTTGCAAGCGCGCCGTAGGCCTGTGCGAAGTTTGGATCCAGCTCCGTTGCCTTTTTGAAAATGGGAAGCGAGTCGCGGTCACCCTTCTTGTCCCAGGTCGAAAGAGCCAGGCCGTAAGTATTGAGCGCGTCCAACGAGGTGGTCGTTGCCTGCTCCAGAGGCGCATTGTATTTCTGGACCGAGGGGAGAGACTCGCCCAGGCGCGATCGCAATCGGGCGGTCGCGCGGCCAAGTGCATCGAGCACGCCATCTTCACGGCTGGCTTGCACTTGCTCATTCGCTACCGGATAACCCGTATCGCACCGGATCGCCGCCAATCCAATGAGATAAGCCCTCCCCAGGCTGGAAATCGATCCCTGCACCGTCACCTTGCCACCCGCTCGCTGGCACACTTCGATCGCCGTCTTACCGGTCATGCGCTCTTCTGGAGATCGGCCCATCTGTTTGAGGATGACGGATGCCTTGCGGTCGGGCAGCACGTTGACATATGGGGACTGATGCAAACCGATCTCAAGCCCCTGGCGAAGTGCGTCGTCGAAGACGGCCTGGCCGGTAGTGTTCACAAAGTCGGCGACGACGATGGTGTCCAAGGTGGTGATGCGGAAGCCGCGGTGGCGATGTCGCCAGTAGAGCCCACTCGCCACCACGAGAAGCAATGCTGCGCAGACAGGCACGGCGAAGCGCCGCCAGCTGGCCTTTCCGAATGCTGGGGGGCGCGGAGCGGCCTCGAGTCTAACCGTCCTGTTGCCCGGCAACGCGTCGACCTCCCGGGCGGGCGACTGCGCGGTTTCGGGCTCGGATGTGAAAGTAACCGGGGCCACAAAGCGATAACCTCGCCGCGGCACAGTTTCCAGAAATTTCGGATTGTCGGCCGTATCCCCTAAAGCGGCGCGCACTTTTCGTATCCCGGTATTCAGTGCGTCATCGAACTCCACGAATGTTTCATCAGACCAGAGCCTCTGACGGATCTCTTCCCGGGTGACCGTCTGACCAGCACGTTCGAGCAACAGAGCGAGGATTTGAAATGGCTGCCCCTGAAGGCGGATCCGAAGCCCGGCTTTGGTGAGCCTGCCTTCCAGAAGGTCCACTTCATAAGATCCAAAACGGACAATCCGGCTGGCTGGCGCGTGCTGCTCCATGTGCACCTCCCGCCGCCTTTTAATTTTGGATGGAATCCTAGCACACAGGTTAGATATCCCAACATTTATCTGATTCCAAAACGTTTATCTGGTCAGCTCAGATTCGGAAACAGTTTTGTTGCTACTTCTTTCCTGCTCCTGCAAATTGCTCCCTGCCGTAGAAGTCGGAATGCCGCCGATTCTGTCGGCCATGCACAGAAGCAAAGCTAAGCGCAGCCGGACGGTTCAACGGAATCGCGGCTGGCATACAAATTGTCGGATCTAAACCCCTCTAGCTAGAGACACGACAGTGAAAGAGCAAAATGCAGCTGCGGCATCATCGCGAGGAAGCTGGTTCCATTTCTTTGGAGGAGATCGCTCTTCTGAAGAGGATATCCGGACCGCCTTGGACCGTGCGGGTGTGCCTTTATGCTCCATGCAGGACTCGGCGCAAAGGCATGGCATCGTTTGCTTCTCTGAGGCCGACAACCGGCTATTCGATTTCCTGCGCGGTCTCAGGAGCGAAAGCAAAAGAATGGTCGTTGCGCTTGCCGCCCCGCCCCTGGCGCTCGACTCGAGGACCATCTGGCGACTCTTGGAGCACGGCGCTTCCGAAGTGCTGGCCTGGGACGGGCGAAGCGATGTTGCCGCGCAGATCCGGGCGCGGTTGGAGCGGTGGGGGACGATCGATGAGCTGGCGGACGCTTTCGCTTCCGGTGCGGCGCTGGCGGGCGAGAGCGGGGCCTGGCGCGGCCTGGTCCGTAATCTCGCGGAGGTGGGGCGATTCACCGACGCGCCGGTGCTGCTGATCGGCGAGAGCGGGACGGGCAAGGAATTGCTGGCCCGCCTCATTGCCCTGGCGGATGCGCGCTGCGCCGATCAACTGAATTCTCCGCCGGAGCCGGTGGTCTTCGATTGCAGCACGTTGGTGCCGGAGCTCTCCGGAAGCGAGCTGTTCGGGCATGAGCGCGGGGCGTTTACGGGCGCAGTGAACGCTCGCGATGGTGCGTTCTCGCTGGCGCATGGACGAACCCTGTTTCTCGATGAGATCGGGGAGCTGCCGCTTGCGCTGCAGGCCCAACTGCTGCGGGCGGTGCAGGAGAAAAAGTACAAGCGCGTGGGTGGGAATGTCTGGCAGACGAGCAATTTTCGGTTGGTGTGTGCCACGAATCGGAATCTGCCGCAGCTGATCGAGCAGGGGAAATTCCGCCTCGATCTTTATCACCGCATCTCCGGCTGGGTCTTCCAGACGGTGCCGCTTCGAGAGCGCCGGGACGATATTCTGCCACTGGCGCGGTTCTTCATGAAGGATCTGTATCCGCAAGGAGCTCCGCCGGACTTCGATCCGACGGTGAAGGAGTATCTGCTGAATCGAGACTATCCAGGGAACGTGCGCGAGCTGCGCCACCTGATTCAGAGGATGGCGCATCGGCATGTTGGTCCCGGATCGATCACGGCCGGCGATATTCCTGAAGAGGATCGGCCGTCGCTTGGGGAATGGATGCGCGCGTGGCCTAACGAGCAGTTCGACAAGACAATCACTGAGGCCATCCTGCTCGGAGCCGGGTTGAAGGAGATCACACAGATCACTACGGAGACGGTGATTCGCATCGCGGTGCAATCGGAGAATGGCAACCTGCAGCGCGCCGCAAGCAAGCTGGGCGTGACCGACCGCGCTTTGCAGCTGCGCAAGGCTTCGGGGAGGATTACTTCCCTGGGATCACAGCCGGATCATTGCGCGGCTCCAGGAACGATCCAGGGATCGCGGTAGGCGCTTGTTTCTCCGGTCATGAGCGGTGCCGGGGAAGGAGCGGGGATCTCATGGCGGCGGTGTCCGGCGTGGCGAATGAGGCGCAGGAAATTTCCACTGAGAATCATGGCGCGGTCCGCGGCGTTCAATCCCAGCGCCGCTACTTTGGCCAGCTCCAATCCGGGATGTAGCCACGGGCCGTCGCTGCCGAAGAGTATCTTGCCGGGCCCGGCGCGCTGGACCGCTTCCTCGAGCAGGTCGAAGCGGCGTATGCCCGAGGTGTCGGTATAAAGATTCGGATGCCGCGACAGGGGATCGATGAAAGCCTGCTGCGCACGCCAGTCGTCGGCGAAGCTGCCGAGGTGAGCAAAGATAAAGTTGACGTCCGGATATTCTTCGGCGAGAAGCTCGGCGATGGAGACTTCGCCAACGGGATCGTAGAGCACCGGCAATCGGTAAGTGCGCGCCGCTTCGCATACTTCGCGGGTGATGCGGGCGTCGTGACGATGCACTTTGATTCCTACGAATCCGTATTCTTCGACTGCCACCCTGATCATCGATTGCATGCGGGCGCGGTCGTTTGCGGCGTGGACAAACGCATATCCGTAGAATCTGTCCGGCCGGCTGGCGACGATGCGCGCCACCTCGCGATTCGCGATGGCGTAGTCGGAGTGGAATGCCGGGAAGAGCACGGTGCGGGTGATGCCAGCCTTTGCGGCGCGATGAAGATATTTCCCGAGCGGCGCACTGGTGTCCCAGGGCCCGGTGAGGCCGTCTCCTTTGCCCGCGTGGCAGTGGCTGTCGATGATCATGGGCGATGCCTCCCGGATGACTGGCGAAGGTTTCTCAGGCGCGACTCTACCAGCCGCCTTCGTTGCCCCATCCCTCGAGATGGCCGAGCCTCCAGCCGCATCGTTCGGGGATGTCGCGTCCTGAGGTGTGAATATTGGCTCCGGGCCAGAGGTCGCGGTTGTTGCACCAGCCGGGCGCGAACGCCTGCCAGAACCATGTCGCGATTCCCTGAGTCTGGCACCAGCTGAGCACGCAGCCGCTACCGTAGATGCCAATCGCATAGTTGACGGGCTGGTTGTTCTGGGCCTTCATGTCCGCGAGGTATTGCGTAAACCCATCGCTGAGACCCTGCGCGTAATCAAGAATCGCCTGGCGCTGGCGGACATCGGGATCGGTGTCGATGGCGAAGTAGACCGGCTTGCCGGCGGGCTGTCCTACCGCCCGGGCCTGCGTGAAGCCGCGGCGCGCGTCGTGTTGTCCCTGGGCGCGTGTGAAGTAGGCCATGTTCGTGGCATTGCCCTCTTCGAAACAACTCACGATCTGGAAGCCCGCGTTTCTCAGGGCTGTGACTTCAGCACGGGTGAGGTCTCGCAGATAGCGTTGCACGAAGCGGATCGATCGGCCCTGATCGCGCAAGCCCTGGATGCACTGGATGATGTGAGTGGTGTTCCCCGCGGCTTCGACGCCCGAGGTTGTGGATGCGGGCTGAGCGGCTGGCGGCGCCGCTGCGGCACCAGCCGGGGCAGGCGCTCCAAGCTCCGGCCGAACGATCTGGCTGCGGATCAGCAGCCATTCCCGGACAAGATCTCGCTCACTGACCTGAAGCCGCTGACCGCGGCGTTCGGGATGGTGCGCATTGAAGATCATGTCGGTGAGGCGATTCTCGTCGCGCACACCGCGCTGGATCGCGGCTCGCACCGCCGCCGCGTCAGCGTTGGGCGCGTCTGCTACTTCCCGGTCTTCCCGCGCGGATGCGCGGTTCAAGAGCACAACGATGCGGTCGTGATGGCGGAACCAGCGCCCGTGGCGGGCAGCGTTCGGCGGGGCACGATGAAACGCATCGTGCCCGTCGCTATTTGCCTGATGCGCTCGCGAGAGAGCGAAGACCTCGCCGTTCATGCCACTACCGGAGTCTGCGGGGCCGTCTGGATGGATCGACTGGGTGTCCCCGTCGGAAGCGTGATGGCCACCACAGGATTTCCGGAGTTGAGCGACCGTGTCCTGATCGGGAACTCCGTTGACCGGCAGGCCCTGCTGGGACTGAAAGGTGCGGAGGGCGTGCCGTGTGGCGCGGCCGAGCCTTCCGTTCTGCGGAACCCATGGCCCGACCGTTTGCGCGAGGCACTCCTGTATCGACGAGACGAGGTCAGGATCGTACGTATCGCCTCCATAACCGGTCGATCCCCACCGATAGGGCCGCGACCATCCGGCCCAGCGACCCGACGTGGATCGCTGACGATGTCCCTGGCCCCGACCGCCACCATGCGCATGCGCCATGTCGCTCTCCTTATTCGTCGCTTTCGCGGCTCCCTTGGCGAGGGAGCCGCGGCGTTTCTTTACCAGCGGCGTCGTGGCCAGTGAGCCTGGCTGCCATCGCCGTCGTCGTCCTGTTGATAGTCTTGCTGGTAGCCCATTCCGCCACCCCCTCCGCGACGGAATCGTCCTCTTCCCATGCCCATGAAGAGCTCTCCGTCGTCATCGCTATCGGGCGGCTGGGGCGCCTGCTGGAAGTTGAACCCGCTGCCCCACCGGCGGCGATGCCTTCTGCGCCTTCCACCGATGAAGAGCTCTCCACTGGGGGCAGGAGGCGGCCCAGCTGCGTCTGGCGGCGCACCGGCGTCGGGTGGCGCGCCTGCCACGTCAGGAGGACCTCCGGGAGGCGGTGCGCCAGCTGCCGCTGCCGCCGTGGCAGCTGCGACATCATCGCCGGGTGGTGGCGCCGGAGGCGCTGGAGGAGCGGCTCCCTGGCCGCTGCAGGCTGCCTGCAGGGCATTGATGGTGCCGGCATCGAGCATGCCTGTGGGCGGCAGCTGCTGCACCTTCTGGAATTTGCGGATGGCGTGCCGGGTGGCGGGTCCCATGACTCCGTCTTGCGGCACCGCTGCTCCCAGGGCTTGCCCCAGGCAGGATTGAGCCCATGCTACCCATTGCGGGGCGAGGGCCGGTGCCGGCGGGGCATAGCCCGCGGGGCTGGGCGGTGCGTAGGCGGCGCCCGGCTGGGAGTAGCCATACGTCTGCGGCAAATAGCGAGATCTCTGTCCGAGATTGCGCAGCCAGCTCCAGCGTTGCTGCTGGCCTGCGCCATAGTGCAGGGGGTAATGTCTTGCGTAATTGGCCGCGCCGACATAGCCGGGGCGGTGTGCATATTGCTGGCCGGCATGTAATCCGTACGCGCCCGGCCGATAGCCGTAACCGGTGCGCCGCACGGCCGACGCATATCCGGGTCGATGCAACCCCGCCTGTGCCGTCAAGCGCCTTGTGTAGTAATTCGGGTGGACCATCGCCTTTGCTCCTTTCGTGCTCCGTTCTTGTTTCGACTGGCCAGAGCGCTTGCCAGATGGGCCAGTGCCTGCTCAATCTCGGTTGGACTATGCCGCGCAGTTACAACAAAACTGATGCGCGCCTCTTTGCTGCGTTCTCCGCGATGCAGAACCGCCTCGACGCCGCGTTCGCTCAGCCCCTGGTGGAGACTCTGCGCTTCCGTCTGATCCGGCAGACTTATCGGTTGCACCGGAAAGGGAATCGGGATCGAGAGCAAGCCGAGCTTTCGCAGTCCCTGGCGAAATTGCAAAACGCGTTGTGCCAACTTCATGCGGAGCGCGTCGCCGTGCGAGCGATTGATCGCCAATGCTCTGCTCGAGGCTGCGATGACGGCCGCCGACGGAGGGCTGCAGTGCACGCGGGTCGCGCTTTGATTCTCGAACTGATCCACGATCGCAGAGCTGGCGGCCAAAACTGCGACGGGCGCGCCGAAGGCCTTGGCGAGCGAGGCGCCGATGATGAGCCGATCTCCGGATATGCCCGCCTGTTGCATGGAACCTCCGCCTCCCATTCCGTAAATCGTCCATCGCGCCGGCTTCCCAAAAATCCCTATTGCCTGACTGTCGTCCACGACGACGAATCCGCCCCGCGCCGCGGCCTCTGTCAGATACTCCCTGAGCGGCGCCATCTTTCCGCATCCGGGGCAATACCCATCCGTCACAATGACCGGCGGTCTTCCGTCCGCGCCGGCCAGCGCTTTCTTCAAGGCCTGCGGATCATGCTGACGAAACATTCTCACCGGCGTTCCGGAACAAGCGGCGCGCTCCACCCCCCAACGCACGATGGGATACGAGCCGGCATCGAGGAAGATGTTGACCCTGGCCCGGGACAGCAGCGCAAACAAGTCCCAGAACAGATGCAGAGTGGACGTGGCCAGCATTGCGCGTTCGCAACCGATCAGCGCTGCCAGCCGCCTTTCGACTTCGCCTGTGCCGGGCGGAGTTTCCAAAGCGGCTGGCTTGCCTAACGTCAAGCGGTCCCAGCCGGGCAGTGCGTGCGAAGCATGTTCGAGGCCCAGATACAGCGCCGACGTGAAATCAAGCACGACAGTCCTTACCTCTTACCGAATGCGTTGTTGCTGCGATACCAGACGCCGTTGCAAAAGGACCGCGGGCACTGTGGAGTCGACCGTGTCGGCGTTGGTCAGGTCGATGCCGGTGGCGGCACGATAGGCATGCAGATAACCCTGCAGCTCCGGCCTCCAGTAGCGCGCCCAGTTCTTCGCGGAGTCTTCATCGTTGATCGCGATCCAATCGCCGTAGCGGACCGAGAGCAGGATCTGCTCGCCGTACACGGCCAGGTCGCGGAAATGGGTGACCGTGACGTCGGTCCAGCCCTGCAAGGTCTTCATCGTGTCGACCTGCGGCATCCAGGCCTCCTTGTAGGGAACCATGGCGCGGCTCTGGAGGAAGTCGCGGAGCTCGGGACGCGAGAGGATGTATTGCTGCAGCATCATCTCGGATCTTGCTGTCCACGGCATGCTTCCCGCCTGGTTGTGCAGGCCCTGGGCCAGAATGAGGTGAACTTCCTTCAGCGCATTCAGCAGAGGATAGCCATCGGCGATGACGGTGGTGTCGTTGTCCTCCTTGAAGAAGATCGAGCAGAGGTGCAGCAAGTTGTGAAAGGCTTCGAGGAACTTCGACCGGCTGTCTGCCGGGCGGACCTCGCCAATCGCCTTGCCATAAAGACGAAGACCGTACTGGTGCTCGTATTCATAGGCGCGGCGCTTCACGGAGAGCCGGCGGATTTCATCCTGGATGACGCCCCAGATGATGTTATTCATCGGGCGCAGTGGATCGATCTCCAGGTGCGCGATAGGGTCGCGCTCGCCCGGGCCGCGCACATTCTGGAAGCGCCGGGTGACGGCGTTCATGGTTTGCGCGAGCATGCCCTCCTCGTGCCAGTATGACCAGATGAGTTCGATGAGGCAGGGCTCGTTGAGGCCGCCGGTGAGAACTCGATCGGAGCCGACTGCGCCGCTCTGCCACTCAGGGAACGCCGCCGCGATAACACGCGTGATGTACGGCAGCTGCGGTGGAGATCCGAGATATTCGCGCAGCTTGGCCTGAGCGAATTCGAAGCTGATGGGCTCGCCGAGACGGGCGGACTCGAATTCAGCGTGGAAGAAGCGCTGATTCTGATCCCGATCCTCTTCGATGCGGATGCCGCACTCGAGGAGGAGAAAGGCTTCGGTCGCAACCTTCAGCACATCGTAGGCACCTACTCCGTACATATGTGCTCCCAACTCATCCAGCTTTCGCTCGATCGCCGGGTTATCGAGCCGTTCGCGTTCTTCGGTCTGCAGCACGCGATTGATGAACCTGCTGTAACGCGTGAAGCCGATGGCATGGGTGCGATTGCGGATGGCGACCCAGAGCGCCTGGTCGCGCGTGGGGTGCACGCGGGTGCGCTCCAGGCGTACTCCGATGTTCCCGCCGATCATCTGGCGATCGGCTTCCGACGCGTATGTCGGCATGGTGGCCACGACGTACGTGCCGTGGTCCGACCCGCCGCTGCCTTTCCCATGCGCCCTGACCTCGATGGTCTTGGGGCCGGGCTCGGAGAAGCTGATCTCTGCTTCGTTCGGAGAGGATGTCTTGAGCACTGCGCCATCGGGAGACGCGATGAACTCGCAGTAACCGATGTTTTCCTGTGCTCCCGCTGCCCAGTCGGCGCGCGCGAGGATGCGGCGACCGGCGATGGCGTGGCTGCATTGTTCCAGCTGGTCGCCCTGGCCGGTGGCCGAGTGCAGCGTGAGACTGAGATTGAGCGGCAGCGTTATGTCTACCGATGTCTTCTTGCCGGCTTTCCCCTGGTCCTGCTTGCCGATGGTGGTCGGTTTCTCCAGAGGAGGCAGGCTGAAAGCCGCACAGTGAAGCAGGTAAGAGCCCTCTTCCACATTCTTGAACTCGAATTTGCCCTGCTCGTCCGTGCGCACAGAGTGCATCCGAGTTTGATCGGTGCACTGTGATCCCTGATGAAGACTGACCGGGGCGTTGACTACCACGCCGTTTAAGGGTCCGCTGTCGCGTACGCTGCCGCAAATTGTGCCTGTCATAAATTTCCTCCTTGCGATCGTGTTCGTTTTCTCAAATCGTGATTGCTTCCGTGGCCGCATGGCACCCGCATGGATTCTCCGCCGGCGGTACTGGTGTCACGCAATTGGCCGCCGCCTGCAACGTACTCTGCAAAGCCCAGTGGTTCAGCAGCTTTCCCACTACAACGCTTTCTTCCTCGGGCGTAATTCTGTCGTCGAGGCGTCCCTGGCCGATTGCTGCAAAAACAATCGTCGGGGGAGCTTCATACATCTCGCGCGGCGAGCTGCGCCAGCGATGCAGCAGAACACGCAGACGAGCCGGTTGCCGTTCCGCCAGTTCCAGCGCTTCCACCAGGGTGCGGCCTCGCAGCGCGCTGGGGCGATGATTCACCAGCACAGCGACCATGGCCGGGATAGTCTTCTCCAGCAGCCGCAGCAAGCGCTGCTGCGTTTCCGTCACCCGGCCCAGCGGATAATACGACTCCCATAACCGGGTGAGGTCGCCCCACGCGGGTTGCGGATACAGCGCCTGGCCAATCGCCGCGCTCAACTTCACGCGAATCCAGGGCGTGGGATGCGGATCGTCCACATTCAGCCGGAAGACGAAGGCCCGTGGAAGACTGACCACGCCGATCAATCCCAGAGTCGATGCGATGCCTACACGTGCGATGGACCAGAAGTCCGCGACGATCTCCGAGATCCAGCGCTTCCAAAGCTGCCACGCTTCCTGTTCGGCGACGTTCTCTTTGACTTTTGCATCCAGCACCGGCCGGATTGACTCGACCAGATCTAACAGCGCAGCCGCCTGGTGCCCGACTTCGTGAACCAGCGAGGACGCGATACCCGAGCCCACCATGCGTTCGCGCGGCACTTTGATAATGGCTACCGGATTGTCGCCGCCGCCGGGCAGCCGTGTGCGAGCCCGCCGGATCGCTGCGCCGATGCCGCGGTCGAGATAGCAGATGACTGCCGGCGCCTTGTAATAAGCCTGTTTGAGCCGCAACGCATCCGCCGAAACTACATCCAGCCCGGAGAGCCAGAGTCCGGTTTCGCTTTCGCTGCGTTGGGTGATCACGTTGTCGAACATGTCGAAATGTGTGACCACTGCATTGAAGCGAAGGCGCAGGATAGTGAACTGCCGCTGTGCCTGCTCCGCATCGCTCGCTTGCCCAGCCGGCGAGCGAAGCCATTGCAGGAACTGCTGCACCAGAGCCCGCAAATGCTTTCGGCCTTCCATCAGGAACTTCTCGATGGCCAGCTGCGAATCGGGAAGAAGATTCGCAGCCGGCAGCATCGACTCCTGAAGTGCGAAGGGCTTGACGCGGCCGAGGCGCGTGAGAAGCGCGCGGGCCTCCTGTTCAAGCATCCATCCGGCATAAGGCGGGATCGGCATGTTCGTCCTCAAGCTCCAAGTAGAATGATTTTGTTTCCGTGGCGAATCCAGCGGCCGGTGTGGCCTTTGCCTGAACCGCCTCCCTGTTCGGGACCGGGTTTGCCTGTGGGCTCGTTTGCGAAGAGGCCCGGTGCGTGCATCTGCGCGGCCTGTGTAACAGCTTCGCGGGCGATCATGTGCGGATTTGCTCCCGGGGGTGCAGTCGCGGCATTCTTCACCGCGTCGGCTGCCAGTCTCACGAAAGTCTGCGCAGCTTCGAACTCCTGTTCGCTGGCTTCCAGTTCGAGACCGAAGATGCCGCCTGCCGCGGATGCGAGCTGACCGCCGATTTGCGACCCCACTGGCCCGCCGATAGCGCCCCCCAATGCCTGGCCGGCCATAGGCAACACCTGTTTGGCGACGCCTTTCAATGCGCCTCCGAGAGCCTGCCCGATGGGTGAGCGAATGATGCCGCCGATGGCGCTGCCGGCCTTCTTGATCAGGTCGCCGAGAAACTGCTCGAGCTCCTGTTCGTTGTTCACTTCCATCAGCTCGGCCGCGAGCTCCATCTCCTGGGTCTCACTGAGAACGCGGGGGTAGGAGTACTCATAGCTTTCGGTTTCGTGAGGGAATGCTGGAATGTCGAATTCATGCATGGTGATGTGTCCTTTCCGAGTTGGCTTTAGATTCCGTACAAAACGATCTTGTCGCCGTGCCGAGCCCAATGGCCGTGGTGGCGATGATGGTGGTGGTGCGGCGATTGCGTGAGGCCGCCATCCAGCAGGCCGGGCGCATGCTCACCAGCGGCGTCTGCGGCAGCTTTCTTCGCGGCGGCAAAGGGATTCACATTCGGAGGCGCCTGCACGGCGTTCTTCACCGTTTCGCCGGCGAATCTCACGAACTGCCGCGCGGCTTCGAATTCCCGGTCTTCGGGGCTGAGGCCTTCCAGCTCAAGGCCGAGGGCGTTGCCGGCCATGGAGCCGAGGCTGCTGCCGAGCGCGGTTCCGATAGGGCCGCCTACAAGAGTTCCCAACGCGCCGCCGGCAATGGGAAGCGCGACTTTGGCCGCGCCTTTCAAGACTCCACCCAGCGCTTGAAATACAGGGGACTTTACAACGCCGCCGATGGCTCTGCCGGCCTTCTTGATGAAGTCGCCGAGAAACTGCTCGAGCTCCTGTTCGTTGCTGACCTCGAGGAGCTCAGCCGCCAGCTCCATCTCCTGGCCTTCATTGAAAACACTTTGCGGGCCAGCTCTGAATCCTTGCTCGAATTCCATTACTTCCATCTCGGGGGAATATTCCGTCAGCGGGTTGCCGAAGTGTCCCATGGTCGTCTCCTTCCGCTCGTTACAAGCGATCGCGATGATTGCGAATCTGATGACTGGCCATGGGATATGCAAGAGGAGCGCCAAACGCAAAAACTGGGAAAATGACGAGGATTCTGCACTGAGAGAGGAAGGCAGGTTCGCTTTGGCCGGCTCTGGCCCCAATTTGGCGAAGGGCGGTTCGCCGCGCGAGGTAAACGGTATTCGACGCAGAGAATCATCGCCTGCGCGCGCTCTACCAATGTGAGTTTTGATTTCTTCCGTGAGAGGCTTAAGTCGTTCTACAGCGCATATAAGAAATTCGCGCTGCCAAACGAGCGGTACAGCGTCGAGTTCCGCATCGAGGCATTCAACCTGTTCAACGCAACCAATTACATTAGTCCGTCATCGAGCGTTGGCTCGGTCAACAGCACCTCGGGCGCGCCTAGCTATAGCACTGGTTTCGGCAGCTTCAGCGGCAGCACCGGCCTTTATCCCTCACGCCGGGTGCAACTGGCTCTCCAGTCCTTCACTGCTTATCCCACACCATCGTAAATACTGCAGACGAATTCGCGGGCCGACTGACAATCGTCAGCGTCTTGCCGTCGTCCGACACGTTGAGTTTTTGACTGTCCTCTGGCTTGCCATTGACTTGATCGTCGATTTCAAGGACATGTTCATTGACACGCTTTCCCGATGACGAATGGTCCTTCATGTCACCAGCACCGCTATCGGCATACGTTTTCCCGTCAAACTTCATCGCACTCAGATGCTTTTCTGCCGGCACGCTGAAGCTCAACCCATCGGTCTCGAAAGGCGTAATAATCAGCTTCATCCCTTCACTGGACGTCTTCTCTTCCAGCGAAACCGACTGCCATTCCCCGAAAATACTGTTGCCCGGCGCGAGCCGCGCATATTTTGCGGTCGTTTCATAATGGTCCCCGGTATCGCCCGCGAAGACATCGTGGAGCGTCAGTGTCTTGTCGTTCGTCGAAACGTTGTATGTACGCACCATTTTCTGGCCATCGTCCCTGACCATTTCCCAGTCACGATCATCGAGCTTCCTGAAAGAGACGGTGGCTCCGGAAGACGATTTGATTGGAACGCCGTCGGCTTTGATCTCGACCGTTACGCCAGTGCTTCCGGTCAGGGCGTAGAGCTCACCACCGAGATCCCGGATCGCATACTTTATGGTTGGTTTCGGGCTCTTTTGGGCGTTATACACCCATGTTCCGACGAAGGCATCGGTTGCAGCGAACATGCTTGTGCAAGTGAGAATGCCGGCTGGCAATAGAGCATAGAGTCTCAATGGATTTCTCCTTGGAAATCGGTGTGGGCCGAGGCTCTCCTGGCGGAATGCCCACTCGGACCAGCCGCCGGTTAGCGTTGCCGCAGGTCCAATCGGCAACCTGCGGCCAGAGCGGTAGACATCATCCCTGCTTGCTGTTTATCGAGGGAATCCCCGATCTTTCCCGATCGAGTCAACTGACGGATTGCGCACGACGCCATGGATGGCCTGCGTCCCGAAATGTGTGGTCGCAGGGCCCTCGAAGACCAGCGTAATGTTCGAATTCAGAACCGAGTACGGGACCTCGTCTCCTCCGGTGATGCAGACCTGCAGCGTCGATGAAGGCGGAGTCCGTCTCGAAGGGGGCGATGCTTCCATTCCCTGTCATCAGGCTGACCGTGCCGTTGATCTGAAAGCCCGTTATGGTGGCGGGGCTGACCGTGGGGCAGCCGTCCATGTTCCAGGTGACCGTGGCGTTGGTCAGCTTGATGTGGTGGGTGTGAGGGCTCTGACCGCCTTTCGTCGCATCGAGAACACCCGTCGTGGTCCCATAGTCGGACATCGTCATATCGGCTGAAAAATCGGCGATGCCCCACCAGCGTTGAAGGTCCAATCGACCATTGACCATGCATCTCCCAGGGTCCGCCTTTGACAGTCGAGGGTGAATAGTCGTTGATCAGGCCGCGAAGTGCTGAACCGGCTCGCGATTCTGGCCCTGGGCGCACACGCCGGAAACCAGCAAAAGCAGTGAGAGCACGCGTGCCGCCGAGATGAGGGTGTTGCTTTTCATGAGTGATCTCCAGTTTTTGGAATTGGCGCCTGAGTCACCGAAGATTCCCAGGTTGCCCGAAGGCGCAGCTTCCGGGGAATCGATGGCAGTGAGCCGAACTTCAGCGACTTCGCGCCTGAACTGGCGACACAATCCTGTAGTCCGCGCAGCTTCGATCAAGCAGCAACTCACGGAACGGTTACGTGCCGTCAAATGCCGTCTTTTGCCGCGTTGACCGGCAGGGCTACAATTGGCTCATTTCCCCTGCGATAAGCTGGACTGCCCCGGAGTTCTCTATGGGTGAGCCGTCGTATGAAATCCCGTCCGTGGAGAAGCCCGCGAGGCGGCTCGATTCGTGGAAAGAGATCGCGGCCTATCTGAACCGCGATGTCACGACCGTCCAGCGCTGGGAGAAGCGGGAGGGAATGCCGGTTCATCGGCATGTGCACGACAAGCGTGGCTCCGTCTATGCCCTGACCGAAGAGCTTGATGCCTGGATTCAGAGTCGCAGTTCGCGTGTGGACGAGCCCGAAAAGAAGCCTGAGGCAGAAATGCTCCCGGCAGCCCCGAGCCGTCACGGCGCAATGGCCGCGCGAAGGGCTCGCCTGTGGTTTGCTCTGGCTGCGGTTCTTTGCATCTGCCTGGCGGCTGCCGCCTGGCTCGTCGTTCCGGCATCGCGCAACGGTTACGGCTGAGCCCAGGATTCGGTCGCTGGCCGTGCTGCCTCTGCGGAACCTGTCGGGGGATCCGGCGCAGGACTACCTGGCCGACGGCATCACCGAGGCCCTCATCGGGCGCCTCGCGAACATCCACGATCTGCGTGTGATCTCTCACACGTCGGTGATGCGCTTCAAGAATCCGCAGCTCTCCATACCGGAGATCGCCAGAACACTGGGCGTGGACGCTGTCGTCGAAGGCTCCGTCATAAAAGAAGGCGATCGCATTCGCGTCACGGCCCAGCTGATTCGCGGCGCAACCGACGCAGCATTTCTGGTCTGAAACCTATGACCGCGAAATGCGCGACGCGCTCACGCTTGGAGAGCGAATTGGCGCAGTCCATCGCCGAAAAAGTGGAAGTAACGGTCACCGGGGAGGAACATCAGCGGCTCAGCTCTGCGCGTCCCGTTGCGCCTGAAGTCTACGAGAGCTATCTGAAAGGCAGGTTTCTCTTAGCACAGGGAAACAGAGCTGCGGTTGAGCAAAGCATTCCTTATTTCGAGGACGCCCTCAATAGGGACGCGACATTTGCACCAGCTTACCTGGGCCTGGCAGAGGCCTACACCATCCTCGGAACGGTCTTTGCCGGAGTTCCTCCGGAAGCAACGCGGCCGAAAGTCACGAGCTTCGCTCGAAAGGCGCTGGCGCTCGACCCGGATCTTGTGGAAGCCCACGTAATGCTGGCAAATGTCCTGCAGGAAGAGTGGCACTGGACTGAAGCGGAAGCGGAATACAGGCGCGCCCTCGAATTGAACCCGAACAACGCTGAGGCCCACTCGTGGTTTGCTCTATGGCTGCTATGCCAGGGACGTACCGGACGAAGCTGTGGCCGAGATCGAGCGCGCCCGGGCGCTGGACCCGGTTGGGATCTCCGGTGGCAGCGTAGTCGTGGATTCTGTTCCAGTCACATCGGTACGATGACGCCATCCGCGAGTCAAGCAGCGCAGTGGCCGTACAACCGGACAATGCAGGCTATCTCCTACGGGCCTGGGATTTGCGCTGATCGCCAACAATAAGCCGGCAGATGCGATCCCCGTATTGGAAAAGGCCGTCTCTCTTTCCTCCGGCAGTCCTGCCGCAACCGGTGTACTGATCCGAGCGTACGCCCACGCCGGTCGGCGCGGCGATGCGCTGCGGCTCCTCGCGGAACTGAAACAACGCAGGAAGGCAGGCTATATTCCTGCGGGTGCATTTGTGAACGCTTACCTGGGTCTTGGCGACAACGAACAGGCCTTCTACTGGCTCGAGCAGGCCTACAAGGAGCAATCGAATATCCTGCAGTTCCTCAAAACCCATCCCTATTTCGACCCCATCCGGAGCGACCCGCGATTCGCTGACCTGGTTCGCCGGGTTGGGCTTGGCTAATTTATCGGATCGAGGAGCCTGCGCCGCGTGTGGTGGCGAGGGGTGGCAGTAAAACAGCCTCGACGCTCGGGCGGCCGGTTGTCCACATCAGGTACGAGGAATAGTCGGTCAACGCAAAATCGCCGAGCACTCATTGAGAAGTGGTCGATTGGGCAGTCCGTCTCACCAGCCTTCAGAAGCTTCGCAGGAGAAAATCTCGTGCATTTGCGAGCACGCTCGTTCGTACCGCTTGATCTGGCAATATGCGGGCGAGTCCGACTGCCCCAAGCATCGTTGAAAAAATCACCACGAAAGCGCGCTCCTTGTCAGCAGCCCGGCGCCCCGGCATAAAGGGAAGCATTCGACTCTTGTATTTCGTTAGTTCCCCAAAAATCCGGCCCTTCATCGTCTTCTTGGCTCGCGCCAACTCCGGCGCAAGGGATGCCAATGGGCACCCGCACTCGGCGTGATCGCAGTGTTCCGGGCTTAGGTAGATCTTCACAATCGTCTTCCACGCCGTCCCTGGTTGGGACTTTTCCGCAGCTTGGGCCAGGCGGTCGGCTATTTCTCGGAAAGCCTCGCTCAGCGACTCGAGAAGCAGCTCGTCCTTGCTTTCGAAATGCTTGTAAAAACCTCCGGAGGTCAGACCGGCGTCCCGCATAACCGCTGAAACTGCGGCGCCGGCGATGCCTTCGCGCGCGAACGCGCCGCGCTGCGTCTTTCACAATCTTCTGATGGATCTCGCCTTTGTGCTCGGGCCGGTAACGCATGGCTCATTATAAGATGCTGTTCATCATCTCATGATGCAATCCATTTGCCCTGTCAGCTCAGAGAAATTTCGAATCCATAGGATGATATGCATAATCCTATGTGGCCAGGAGGCTCTATGTCGCCGGAAACTCTCTTCCCAATCCATCTGGTTTTAGGTTATGTCGCGTGGCTGCTCTGCTTCGGCGCGTATATCCTGCCCAGACTCAGGTCGATGGGCCGGGTCGAAGCACACCGCGCCATCGCGACGCTGCACAGTTTTCGTTTCTTCGGGCTCGTCTTTATTTTGCCTGGCGTGATCGGTCCTAACTTGCCTGCCGGCTTCGCCTCGTTCGCTGCCTACGGCGACTTCGCAACCGGCGTGCTGGCCATGTTGGCACTTCTCACAGTACGGATCCGCCCGCTTTTTTGGCTGTTTGTCGTAGCCTTCAATCTCGTGGGAACGGCCGATATCATCCTCGACTATTACCACGCCATCCAGGCTGGCCTTCCCGCGCTGGCTGGCCAGTTGGCCTCCGCTTACATCATCCCCGTCCTCTACGTGCCTCTGCTGGTGATTACGCACTTCGTCGCTTTCTATTGGCTGGTGCGTCCTCAGCCAAAACCGTCTCCGGTGCTCTCCGGCGGCGCGGCCCCAGCCTAATATCGGATCAACCACCGTCATCAACAATCGTTCCGGAGAAATGTTATGACCGATATCACCACCAAGGTACGAGAGCATTATGGCGCCGAGGACCTTACCAACCGCATCAAGTCGGCGCTCGCGAAGGTCGCGCCCGAAGAGCAGACATTGACCGTCGCTCAACTCGCTCCGCTCGACCAATTCCATACGCGAGGCATCCTCGCCACCGCCGAATTGGCCTGCACGGCCGGCATCGAGGCATCGACACGAGTGCTGGATCTCGGCTGCGGTATCGGTGGTCCCGCACGCTATCTCGCCGACACCTTCGGCTGTAAGGTGACCGGCGTCGACCTGAGCGCCGGCTTCATCGATGCGGCCGCTTACCTGACGGCACGCTGCGGACTGTCTGATCGCATCACGTTCCATGTCGGCGACGCGTTGCATCTGCCTTTCGAGGGTGCGGCCTTCGACACGGTATTCCTGCAGCACGTGGCGATGAACATCGCGGACCGCGCCGCCCTCTATGCCGAAGTGCGTCGCATCCTGACGCCAGGCGGCCGGTTTGTCACCTACGACCTGGTGTTTCGCGATGGCGATGTTGTGTATCCTGCCCCGTGGGCGCGCGACGTCTCGACCAGCTTCCTGCTCAGCGAGGGCGATACGCGCACGGCACTTGAACACGCCAGGTTCAAGGCGGTCCTCTGGCGCGACGACACTCAGATCGCGCTCAACTGGTTCAAGGAGGCCATGGCCGCCTCGCCGCTGAACGGCCTGAACCTTGGTGTCGTGATGGGACCGGATTTCCCGGCCATCGCCGGCAGTCTGGCCCGCAACCTCCGCGAGAACCGGCTCGGCGTGCTGTCCGCAGTCCTGACCCGCAACTGAAATCTATTGTCGCCTGTGCGCTGTTAAGAGAGACACGGACAGCGTTCCCCAGGGAGCGCAGCACCGGTCCACGAACATCAGTTGCAGTTAGATAATCCGTCTCGTCTCGACCCAGCAAGACAGCGTCATCGAGAGCCGGCTGCAGCGAGGTTGATTTTCTCTCCCCGCACCCCGCGCTGTCACAAGCGACAGTTGTCACGACGGCAAACCGTCAGCGACAGGTATCAGTCACAAATCCGTCAGTTACGAAGCATGGCGCGGGGAACTGTTCCCAGAGGCATCTTGCGATAGAAAAACAACTTACCTGGCTGCGACTTCGCCTTCGAAATGTGCTCTCCGTTGGCAAGTTGATTGCCTTGTTGAACGATGCCTGACTTCAACAGGCAGTGTCGCACTTCGAAGGAGTAGTGAAGAAGTATTCGTGACGTGGTGATCGGTGTGATTGGGGTTGCCGCTGCTGCGGCAGCACTGAGTGCGCAGGCACAAACTGCAGCTGAAACTGTTTTCGTGATGACCAATGCCGCCGGCCGCAATGAAGTGATTGCCTGCAAGCAATCTCCCGATGGAAAATTCTACGAAGCCAATCGCTATGCGGCCGGCGGCCGCGGCAGCGGTGGCGTCACCGATCCTCTGCAGTCACAAGGCTCGCTCACGCTCAGCCAAGACCATACGCTGCTTTTCGTGGCAAATGCCGGAAGTGGAACCGTCTCGGTGTTCCGAGTTGGCCGCTCTTCTTTGTCCCTCGTCGACCATGCGGCATCTGGCGGACGTGAACCGCTGGCGATCGCGCAATTTGGAAACCTGGTCTACGTTCTCAATGCTGCGGGAAGTGCGATCTCCGGCTTTGCAATCGGCCAGGGCGGTGCATTGACGCCTGTCGAGGGGACCGTGGTGGGCACGAATCCCCAAGGCGGCACAAATCTGGACATCGCGGTCAGTGGCGAGAGCAAGTACGTCTATACCTTGAACTCGGGCACCGGAACAATCAGCGTCTTTGCAATTCAGAGCCGCGGGGCGCTCAGCAGCGTCGACGAAATTGGCGGCTTGCCGAAATCGGCTGGCTTCAATGGGATTGCCGCTCTCTAGTTGCGCTTTCCCTCCGGTCCGAGCTCCTGAGGTGCATCAGACATAGATCCGCACGTGCGGCGCGAGCCGCTGCCGCATTCAAGAAGATGGCCAATAAAGATGGGATTGCCAATGCGCTCGGACTGCGCATTATCGAAATTAACCCTTTTGTAAATTCATCGAGCCTCCTCGCAAACGTCCCCAATGGTTTGGGACTTGGAAGTGTCTCCAAAGATCAGCGATGCGGAGCAATGTCCGGGACGAGGGTCACGACCGAAAGCCGTCAGTGTTGGGGATTCGTCACAACTCCGTCACCTGAGGAGTGAGAGTCTTTGCCGTTCGCACCAAGACATCCCGCAATGCCAGAACAACTTAACTTCCGTTGCTCTCGCCGGATCGAGGCCTGTCTTTTTATGGCATGCCAGTTGCACCATGCTCGATATGAGTTGTGGTGCGCAAAGATAGACGGAAACCCGCGACTTGATCGGCAGGGAACCAGTCGGCAAATTGTACAAAAGCATCGGCCTAACAAAAGTGAGGAGGAGTTCTATGAGTCAAGCTATTTCCCAGGTCGCGGTTCCTGTGACATCCGTTCACAAGGTCAAAGCGGATGGAGTCGAGGTCTTTTACCGCGCGGCCGGCGATCCGAGTGCGCCGGTGGTGCTCTTACTTCACGGATTCCCGGCATCGTCATTCATGTTTCGCGAACTGATTCCACGCCTCGCGGACCGGTACCGTGTGATTGCACCGGATTTGCCGGGTTTTGGATTCACAGAGGTGCCGGCTGAGCGGAAGTATACCTACTCGTTCGACGCGCTGGCCCGCACAATCGAAGCATTCACAGAAGCAGTCGGAATTCTCCGCTATGCGCTCTATGTATTCGACTACGGAGCCCCAACAGGTTTTCGCCTGGCCATGGTTCATCCCGAGCGAGTCACGGCCATCGTCTCGCAGAACGGCAATGCCTACGAAGAGGGGCTCGGCGATGCGTGGGCACCGATCCGGAAATATTGGGCGGAGCCGACGGCAGAAAACCGGGCAGTCATCCGGCAAAATATCCTGAACCTGGATGGTACGCGCTGGCAGTACACGCACGGCGTAGCGAATCCAGAAAGCGTCCCGCCGGAGTCGTACACATTAGACACGGCTCTCCTGGAGCGCCCGGGAAACAAGGACATTCAGCTCGATCTGTTTCTGGATTATGCGTCCAATGTGAAACTCTATCCCAGGTTCCAGGAGTATCTTCGCAAGTCGAAGCCGCCTTTGCTTGCGATCTGGGGTAAGAACGATCCCTTTTTTATTCCGGCCGGGGCAGAGGCATTTCGGAAGGACGTGCCGAATGCGAAGGTCCAGTTCCTGGATACAGGGCATTTCGCGCTCGAGACGCACTTCGTGGCGATCGCCGATGCGATGAAGGAATTTCTTGAGACGAACGGCATGCCCGGTTGGGGCGATAAGGTGGCTCGGCGATGAATGCCACTTTTCAAAAGGGTACGGTCGTGCTGGTTCATGGAGCGTGGGCGGACGGATCCTGTTGGAAAAACATCATCCTTCCGTTGCGGGGGCACGGTCTTAAGGGGATTGCCGCGCCCATTCCCCTCATGTCGCTCACGGATGACGTTGCCGCTCTCCAACGGGTGCTGGACCGAACGACTGGGCCAGTGATTCTGGTGGGGCACGCTTATGCGGGCGCCGTCATTGCTGCAGCGAAGGAAGAGCGAATGGTTTCGCTCGTGTACATAGCCGCTTTGGCGCCCGACGAGGGCGAAACCGTCGCCGACGTCTTCTATCGCAGCGAGCCGCATTCAGAAGCCCCGCAGCTGGCGCCGGACGCGCATGGCCTTATCTGGATGCCGGAAGACGGTTTTAGCCGGGCAGTGGCGCACAGGGCATCGTTGGACCGGACAACGATTCTAGCCGCGGTGCAGAGGCCGCTCGCGTTGCAATGCATTCAAGAGAAAGCTCCCGCACCGGCATGGAAAACCAAGCCAACCTGGTATCTTCTTGCGGAAGACGATCGCATGATTCCTGCGGAGACTCAGCGCTTCATGGCCGATCGGATGGGCGCGGACATTCGGTCGCATGATGTGGACCATACTCCGATGCACACGGCGCCCGATCTCGTTGTTGACGTGATTGTGGAGGCTGCGAAGCAAACGCTCCCGCGATAAGGCTGGCATCGCGAGGCTCGGGCCCCCAGAGGAGATAGCCGGACTGATTGCTTATCTCGTATCGCCGGAAGCCCGCTGGCCGACTGGGGCTTCTATACGAATGGACGGGGGAGAGACAAAGGGAGTTTAGCTCCATCCCTCAGATCACGCGGGATTGCGCAAGACCGAGCCCCGCGCTACAGGCCTTGTGAACCCGTGAAAGGAAGGATGCTTATGGAACGTCGCACCGTACTCGAAGGCCCCACCATCGCATCTGTCGGCGCACACTCGCAAAGGGTGTTATCAGCTTTCGCTTCCAGCCGAACCGTTAAGCGCACTGCGCCCTCTGCTGATTTTTCGGGATTTCGCGCAGCTGAGATCAAGACGAAAAACGGCACCGTCTTTGTTCGGACCAATGGCGCAGGGCCTGGGCTTCTTCTGGTGCACGGTTTTCCACGTACCCATCTGATGTGGAGACATCTCGCGCCTCAATTTACAGACAGTCATACGGTAGTCTGTGTGGATCTCCCCGGATATGGACACAGCAGCTCACCCGCTTCGACCGACGATCACTATCCCTACAGCAAACGCGCGATGGCAAGCGAGCTTGTGGAGGTCATGGAGCAACTGGGATTTACACAGTTCTCGGTGGCCGGGCATGATCGAGGGGGTCGGGTTTCCTATCGTATGGCGATAGACCACCCGGAGAAAATCGAAAAGCTTGCTGTTTTTGACGTTATTCCGATCCTTGAAGGATGGAGTCGCGCGGATGCCAGGTTTGCTCAGACGTATTGGCCCTGGATACTCCTCTCGCAAAAGAATCCGCTACCCGAAAAATACCTGTTAGGCGCTCCCGAAGCCGTGTTCGACAACCCCTTCGGCGCGGGCAGCTTCCCGCAAGACATACGAGAGCAATATATAGAGATGTATCGCGATCCCGTTCATGTGCACGCGGTCTGTGAAGAGTATCGCGCGGCGGCAACGATCGACGTTGAACACGACCGGGCCGACCTCGAGGCCAAACGCCAGATCAATTGTCCAATGCTCCATTTGTGGGCAGCTGGCGGACCGCTTGACACCTTCTATACCAGCGCCGGCGGTCCGCTGGGCATCTGGAAGTGCTGGGCCCCCAAGGTCCAGGGTCAGGCGATGAAAGGCGGGCACTTTTTCCCGGAAGAAAATCCAGCAGATACCGCCGAGCTGTTAAAGGCATTTCTCTTTAGCTGACAACCATACCGGAGGAATTAGCTGTCGCAGCATTCAAATCTAAGCTCTGTAGTCGCTGCCTATGCGGCGCAGGACCCAACAGAGTATTTACCTTATTGGCGTAAGCCGAAGAAAAGCTCTTCATTCAGTTTCAAAAAGCTGCACTTAGTGAATCTTTCCAAAGACAAAGTAATAGGAAAAGTCTATGGAGTTATCCATTCTCCGCGCGGTGTGACGCCGCGCTTTACAACAAAAAATAGCTGGGCAGTATTTATAAAACACTCCTGGATTCAACCCTCAGTAGACCTCGGTGCGATCAAGCGGCAATCGCACATGAAACATCGTCTCGTTTGGTTTTGAATCGAAAGCGACTGCTCCGAAATGCTTCTGGATCACTCGCTGCACCACATCAAGCCCAAGCCCTAAGCCCTTCCCGAACGGTTTTGTCGTGAAGAACGGTTCGAACACGCGATTTCCATACTCCGCAGGAATTCCGTGGCCGGTGTCGGCGATCTCAACCAGAATCGTCTTGTCCTGCAATCTCGTGGACAGGGTGAGCGTGCCGGAGCCGGCCATCGCATCCAGAGAATTCTCCACGAGCGCCGCCCAGACTTGGTTCAACTCACTTCCAAATGCCTTCAGCAAAGGTACGTCCGGGCTATAGAAACGTCTGACCGTGATGCCAGCGAGTTTCGGCTGAAAGAGTGTAAGAACAGTATCCAGAGACTCGGCGATATTGACATCTTGAATAGGCTGTCTATCCATGTAGGAGTAGTCTTTTACCGCTGTGACAAGACGGAAGATCCTGTCAGCAGCCTCAGACACCGAAATTATCGCTCTGTCAGAGGTGAGGGTCGTCTGGACATCGCCGATGGCAGCGCATAGTAGATGAGCCGGCACGAGACCCTCAAGCTCCTGAAGCGAAGATAGCGGGATACCGCATTCGGCCAGGATTGGAGCGAGTTTCCACGGCTCCGCGAACCCCTTCGATTCCAACCAATCCATGAGCGAATCTTCAAGCGATGCACTCTCCACGGAAGCATTCTCAGCCTGCCGGGAGTTGGAGCCCGCCGAGCGTAGTTTGGAAAGCCAGTCCAAGTAAGCATCGAGCTTGTCTTCTGCTCCTAAAGCCATTCCGATTCGATAACGGGCATACTCCTGGCCACTTTCAGATGCGCTCAGCAGGCGCGAGGCCGCGCTCTTAACAGCCGACGCTGGGTTGTTAAGTTCGTGAGCGAGGTTCGCAGCAAGCTTATTGAGGGCGGCCAGCTTACCAATCTGTTCTTCCGCTCGTGTATATTCCCGGTTCCGGTCCAGCAATAGGCTGACAATCCGCTGCGTCATCGACGGTATTGCATTCAGGAACTCCGGGAATTGAGTGTCGTGCAGCTCCAAAATCCACGTTTTCCCATACGACCGGCCGTCCGCGTTCCACGCCTTGATGCGCGAGAAAGGAGTCTTGCCGGTGATTCGACCGGTCTGACCGATCAAGACGGAAACCGGGCTGGAGGAGTGCCGATGAACCAGCACGTCGCCACTGAGGATGAACATCAGGTGGTGTGGCGGAGTTCCCTGACTGAAAATCAAATCTCCGTCGTTACTGAACCTCTCTTTTCCGTGGGCAGCGAGCCAGGAAAACTCCTCTTCGGTCAGGCCATTCAGATCTTCGATCGTGCGTAAAGCAGCGACAATCTCTGTCAGGCGTTGGCTGTCGACCAGGTATTCGGTTTTCGGATTCATCTGCTCCGCCATTGGGATTGCTCACTGATTAGATGTGGGTCGGCGCCCCCTTACCCTCCGGATGGATCGATCCTCATCTTTGCAGTTACCTTTTATCTTATCGGGTACTTGTTATCGCCGCGACCACCAGAGCGCATTCTGCATGCAATACCGGGGATATGCGACCGGTTGTTCTTGAGTGCCGATTGCTATTTATCGAATGAGATGTTCGATACCGAACTGCTCGCGCGAAGACCCGCTCGCATATTCTCTCGTCAGCACCCGAACGGGACCGCGCGGCCTACAATAATTCCTTGCAAATCTGGCAGCGGTCTCAGTAGGCCAGTTCCGGACTGCCTCGGGGCATTCTGTCCCGGGGCGCAAAACTCCTGTAGAAAAATACAGCGGAAGGAGCGAAGCACGAACACCCGAATGGCGGACAGCGGCTCCCTTATTATTTCTTTGTTCTGCGGGTCTTTTCGAGGGATAAGTCGGCTCTGAACCATGCGGCAACAACGTTCCGCCTAGACGAAGTATCACCGTGGGCTACGCGAAGGCTGATTTTCTTTTCCTGCGGAGCATACCGCGACAACTGTCGTGACGGGAAACCGTCAACGACGGTTATCGGTCACAAATCCGTCAGCAGCGAAGCACAGTGCGCGGAACTTCTCTCAGACGTATCTTGACGCAGAAAAATAACTTAGCTGGCGGCTTAGTCGTTTCCGAGAGACGCGTTGCTTTGGTAAGTTGATTGCCCCATGGAATCCTGCGGGACTTCCGCGGGCAGTGTCGCACTTCGAAGGATCAGTCAATGATCAGAAGCATTCGTAGAGTGGTTACCGGGGCCATCAGCGTCTTCGCAATTCAGAACCAAGGGGCTTTTGGCAGCGTTGTCGAAATTCGGTGATTGTCGAAGCCGGCTCGCTTCAGTGGGATTGCCGCTCTCCACTCGCATCGCCCATTTTCTTGGACCTGTCTGGCGGATTAACCCTGGCGGGGTGCGACCCGCCGCTCCGGGTGGCAAAGACGAGGCTGATCTGTGAGTCTCGGCGAACGAAGAGAGGCCATGTCAATTCTCGGTTCGAAATATAAGGCCGTGCGGTCTGTAACACGTACCCTTGTGGCGAATTTGTCCGCCGAAGATCAGATGGTCCAGTCATGTGCGGAGGCCAGTCCCGTGAAATGGCATCAAGCCCACACCACGTGGTTCTTCGAGACATTCGTGCTTCGGCCGTTTCTGGCGGACTACAAACCTTTTCGCGAAGAATTCCATCGCCTCCTCACCGGCTATTACATCTCGCTTAGTGGAGAGATATCGGAGAAGAAGTTGTGTGCTTCCTTCTCCCGTCCTTCCCTCGATGAAGTTGTGGCCTTCGGCGCGTGCGTCGACTATGAAATGGGGAGACTGTTGGCGCGCTCCACCGATGCGGAAGCGTCGCGGCGAATCATGCTGGGTCTGAACCACGAGCAACAACACCAGGAGCTGGCGCTGACGGATATCAAGCACGCATTCTTCTCAAATCCTCTGCGTCCGTCGTATCAAGAGGCCTCGCTTGCTAGGGAGTCGGACCATCTGATCCCGAAGCTCAGATGGCACAACGTTCAGGGTGGACTGATTGAAATTGGTCGTCTGATCGACGCGGAGGACCCGCTGAATTTCTGCTTCGAAAACGAGACTCCGCGCCACAAGGTCTATCTGGAGCCATTCCGGATCGCAAGCCGTAAAGTTACATGCCGCGAGTATCTGGAGTTTATGTCAGATAACGCGTACACGCGTCCGGAACTCTGGCTGTCGGATGGCTGGGAGACGGTGAAGCTGACAGGTTGGGAAGCCCCGCTGTATTGGGAGCGCGACCCCTGCGATGAGACCGGCTGGCGTGTCTTCACACTAAGAGGATGGCACGGCCTCTCCCTGCTGCTCGATACTCCTGTGTGCCACATCAGCTTTTTCGAAGCAGACGCGTTCGCATGCTGGCGCGGCTGTCGGCTCCCAACCGAAACGGAATGGGAATTCGTCGCCAGCCAGGGGCTGCACACCGGGAATTTTCTGGATGCGGGGCGCCTGCATCCGGCAGCAGTAGCAGCTGGCGAGGGTGTAGATCAGCTCTTTGGCGATTGCTGGGAATGGACCGCCAGCGCCTACACCTGCTATCCGGGGAATAGGCCTTTTCCAGGCGTCCTGGAAGGATACCACGGAAAGCGGATGTCCGGTCAGATGATCTTGCGCGGGGGATCCTGTGTCACACCCGCGGATCACATCCGGGTCACTTATCGCAATTTTGCCCAGCCAGCAACCCGGCGGCGGTTTACGGGAATGCGTCTGGCGGTCTGAGGGAATTGGTTCTGTTATAAAAATCATAAAAGGTCACAAACTCTTCGCTTTTAAAGCGGCGCCCATTCACGTCTCGCGTCAAGAACGCCGCTGGCTGCCTTGATTCTCTTGCCCTCAAAAAGCTCAAGAGTGCTTTGAAATATTTCTGCCGAGCTAACGAATTCAGATTTCGGAACGGCTCCTCAACTACACGAGGTTGGATGTCTCCGCTCTTCACCTGCAGCGAGGCGTCAGCTCGCTTCTATAAGAACTGCATCCGGCGTGAAAGAACTATCTTCGGCAATCAAAAAATAATCTCGAACTTCTCGCGGTGCGCCCTGCAAAAGCGAACGTATGGCTTCTACATAGATTGTTGGCGTCATCATGCGTTCCACCCACGCTTTGAAATCAAGAGGAAGTTTCCATGTACGCTGCTCTTCAATTCTGAATCCAGCCTCCACAAGCATGGAATGCCATTCGGCTATCGTGTAGTCGCGTACGTGCGACACATCTCTCAGCAATTCGATGGTTTGCAAATGAGTGTCGAGCAACGGGTTTACTGGAGCGCATACATCAACGAGAATCAAGCCGCCACCTGGTTTCAGGACCCGCCGCGCTTCACTGAGTGCCTTCCGAATTTCAGTCCAGTGGTGAGCGCTGTAACGCGAACAAACCCAATCGAAGCTGGCGGTCTCAAATGGAAGCTCCTCCGAATTGCCTCTTTGAGTTGAGATATTATGGAGGTTGCGCCGTTTGGCTTCCGCCGCAACCATATCGAGCATCTTGGCAGACAGGTCATAAGCAACGACTGACCGCACCGCCGCGGCCATGGCAAAGCTCAGGTGCCCGGCTCCACAGCCTAAGTCCAGCACTGTTGCCTCTGGTCTGTTCCGAAGCCTGTCGGCGATAGCTTCGAGATCCTTCCCCTGACTGTGAACCGAACTCGACAGATATGCCTCTGCAACTGCCCCGAACTGTTTCGCTACCTTACTCGTATGACTATCCATTCATCCTCCCAAGCTCCAAGCCTCTCACAAGTCGAGTTCGATTTGCGATACCGGCGTCGAGCAACAGATCAGCGTATTGCCTGCGGCGGGCTGGTCAAGGGGCTCCGGAGCGTAGCAAAGATTCCCATCGAGCAGTCCGCACTCGCATATATGACAAACACCTGTACGGCAGGACCATTTCACGGGAATATCGCACGCCTCGGCGAACTCTAGCAGGCTTTTGAAGCGGTTGTCCCAGGGAAGAGACAGGCCGCTACGAGAGAAGGATACGATCGGGCCGCTACCCAAAGAGCCAACTGGAGGATGTGGGACTTGTCTCTCCGCGTTCTCTACGCCGGGCTCCACGGAGGGCGCCGATCCAAACACTTCCTGGTATATCGCTTCTCGTGGAACGCCCAATGAGACCATGGCGCGATTAAGATCCGCGAGAAACCCAGGCGGTCCGCATAAATAGAAGTCAGCGCCGGTGGGAATACCCAGCCTCTGCAGGCTCCTAAGATCGAGGTGTCCCTCGATGTCGAAGTCTTTTCCGAGCCGGTCTGTCCGATCTGGTCTGCTGTATGCGATTGCGGAATGACTTCCGGGGATAGCATCAAGGAGTTCTCGGGCCTCTTTGGCGAAAGCATGTTCCCTCGCGCATTGTGTCCCGTGTATCCACCACACCTCTCGCGAAGTGGATGTGCTGCCGGATGAAAGAGCGTACAGCATGGAAAGAACCGGAGTAACTCCAATTCCCGCGCTTATGAGCACCACGGGTTGCGTGCCGGGCCGCAACGCAAATTCACCACGCGGAGCAGTGCTCTCAAGTAAATCACCCGGCCGGGTCGAATCTGCGAGATGTTTGCTGCCTGGGCCAGTTCCGCGTTTCACGCTAATGCGGTACTTGCTTGAGTTAGAAGGGCCCGATAGAGAATAACTACGCACGATAGGATGCGAATTCTCTTCGAGAGAAAGCCGCAACACCAGGTATTGTCCAGCGATGGCGGGTGGGAGCGCCGGCCCATCCACAGCCTCCAACACTACTGATGTTACTTCGCTCGTTTCCTCATGCACCGCAGCTACTCGTAACAACCTGAAGCCGCTCCATGCGGGCAGCTTTGAAATCGAAGGCGTAAGCCCTGCATTGCCATTGTGGATTCCATCTTCATCGGCCTTGAGCATGGCCTCTAGAGAATGTCTCCACCCCGGGCCAAGCGCAGGAATGCGAGCGGCAATCGCAACGCGGTCAGGGTTGTGGTTCGGCAGGTATAGCAGAGAGTCAACTTCAGCGACCGTGATTTGGCCGGGACCATCGGCGACCTTCAGAATATCGTCTCCGGCGCCAACCTCTCCCTCCTCGATCACGCGGAAATAGAACCCCGGCCTCTTATGTGAGACAAGCAGAGCTGGCATTTGCGGATTGTCCATTCGAATTCCGAGCCGGTAGCATGTTACGCGGGGCTGCGTCACTTCAAACACCGCGCCGCCGATTCTGTACCGGTCCCCAATACAAACCTCATCGTCCGCAAGTCCGTCGACAGTGAAGTTCTCTCCAAACTTTCCGTAATCAAAACCGGCCCATCCGAGTTGGTGCGCCCAATAGTGGTAGGCTTCGAGCTGATAGACCATCACGGCACGCTGTTCGCCGCCATGACCTTGAAGATCCGCCTGGCCATCGCCATCCAGATTGAGCCGGCGAGCAAGGACGCGGCCGGGTACGGGCTGCTTCCAAATCGCCGTACGGACCTTTTTCCCTTGCCATTTAACTTGTTGCGGAAGACCGACGTTGACAGATAGGAGTTTCGACATAGGCTCCTCGGCTTGGAGATTCGAGAAAAGACAGCCTGGTTCTACGACGTTTTGTTAAGACGCCGCCAGAGGAAAACAGAGCGATCAATCCCTCGGGAATCGTAGGATGTGCGAGGATCGCCTCGCGGAGCGCGGTGTAGGGCATCCTTCCGAGCATCGCGATCTGTACACACCCCATAATCTCGCCTGCACCCACGCCGAATGCTGCGAACCCGAGGATGTGATCGCTGTCGCGCTCGACCAGGCACTTTAGGAATCCGCGCGTTTCCATGAGGCTGCGCGCCCGTAGCACGGACGCCATCGGGACCTTGAAGAGACGATAGTCAACCCCCTTAGCCTTCGCCTCTTTCTCGGTCATTCCAACGCGCGCGAATTCAGGGTCCGTGAAGAGACAGAAAGGCACCTGCCTGCCGGTAGTCACTCGGTTCCCGCCCAGGATATTGTCGCGGACCACGCGGAAGTCATCCTCGCTGATGTGCGTGAATTGCGGACTTCCCGCGACATCTCCCACTGCCCACACGCCCGGCGCGGTCGTCTCCAGGCGCTCGTTTACTTTGATATATCCGTGCGTTGTCAGCTCCACTCCGGTGAGTTCCAGCCCGATGTCCTTCGTATTCGGCACGCGTCCGGCTGCGACCAGAAGATGCGTGCCCTCCAGCGACTTCTCCACCCCGTTCTGCTCGAGAGTGACACGGACCGATTGTCCCGATACTCCGGATATGCTTTTTATCTTGGCGTTCAGAACCAGTTCTATGCCTTCGTCCTGAAAGAGACTCTGCAAGCCTTCGGTGATGTCATCGTCTTCGCCGATGAATGACGCGATGATTGCGGTCGATGAGCGTGACCTTACTGCCGAATCGGCGCATCGCCTGTGCGAACTCAAGCCCGACGTACCCGCCTCCGAGAACGATCAGGTGCTCGGGCACAACGTCGAGTTCCAGTGCCTCGACGTGGGTCAACGGTTGTGCTGATGCCAGCCCGGGAATATCCTCGATTGCCGCGTGCGTCCCTGTGCCGATCACTACGTTGCGGCCACGCAGCAATCGTTTCGTTCCGTCCGGCAGCGTTGCCTCAAGTATCTTTGGTCCTACAAACCGTCCTGACGCCATGATCAGCTCAGCCCCGCTTTTCTTAAACAGAGCGAGATGCGTGTCCACGAGTCCCTGGACCATTCTGCGTTTTCGATCCCTGACCGCGGGCATATTGACGCTGGAAGCGATCGATGCTGATGCCGAACTCCTCGCTGCGTCGAACATTGTGCGCGATCTGCGCCGTGTGAATGACATTCTTGCTTGGCAGACAGGCGATGTTCGGACAGGCTCCGCCGACATACTTGCGTTCCACCGCCGCGACGCGCTGCCCTTGCCCTGCGAATGTCCAGGCAAGGAGTTTCGAACCGGCGCCGCTGCCAAGTGTGACGAGATCGTAGTCTTCGGGTTGTCCTTGAGCAGACATGTGTATTGTTCTCCCGCGTAGGTGATGCACTAAAATTCGCCTTGTCCTTCGATTTCTCACGGAAGGTCGGCGTTTACTGCTTGGAGTATGCGTCCGGCATGATTAGATTCCGAAAAGAATGCCGAAAGCTCACGCCTGTGGAGATTCCGTCCCGAGTGCCTTTACACTCATGCTCCCCGGAACCGCCTTCTTCGATGGGTATTTGATTACCCTCAATTTTGGCGCCAGGAGCCTTTGCAGAATCATTCGAGCCCGGTGCAAGGTAACTTTCACCAACGAGGCGTTCATATGCAGAATCTGCGCCACTTCGTTTACATCGCGTTCCTCTTCATCGTGCAAGAGAAATACTTGCTGGTAAACGCCGGGAAGCCTCCCGATGGCCTCCTGGAGTAAACTCCTGACTTCCTCTCGCTCGACTACATCGCAGGGAAGCTCCTGCCAGTCGCGCAGGAGCGCTGGAGACATAGACATCTCTTGAGTCTCAAGTCCATCAAAAGAAGCGATCCGTATGGAAGCCACTTGCCGCAACCGGTTTCTCGTTTCGTCGATCGCAATGCCGATAAGCCATGTACTGAACTTGGAATCACCTCTGAAACCCGATAAATCTCGAAAGGCTCTGATGAATGTTTCCTGGGCGACGTCTTCAGCGTCTCTCTCGTTCTTCATGCAGGAGAGAGACATCATGTAGACAATCCGCTCATAAGGGCGAATCAGCTGGTGGTAGAACTGAGCCTCTCCCGCCAAAATAGCGGCGATCAGCTCCGATTCCTTTCTGCTTTGGGCTCCGGCATTCATTCTTCTGGCGCGGTCTCCAGTTGTCCCCAGACCAAAGTGTTCATTGTCGTTTGCGGGGTCAATCTTCCATCGTTCTGGCATGTCGTGCTTTTGTGTGGCTGCCGCCTCTGTAGTCTCTCTTCGGGGCCCTGGCGGTTCCGGCTGCAGGTAAAGGAAGTACCGCACAGCAGACCAACCCGATCGCTGAGTGCGTTTTCACCGCGGGAAACATTTAAAATCACTCCCCGGGCCATGAATTACCTTTGCGGCTGATTGAATAATTGCAATCGCGCCAGAACAACTCGCTTGATCGATTCTTCCGCTCTGGGCAGAAGCTTATAGGGAACAATCTCCCCTGGCTTTTGGGCAAAGGCGTCTTCCAATCCCCTGCGCCATGCAATCCGCAGCTCGGTGTTGATGTGAATGATGTTTATGCCGGCAGCGATCGCTTCCCGGAAGTCATCATCGTCTGTCCCGGAGCCGCCGTGTAAGGTCAATAAGCTTTCAGACGCGCTCTTGATCTCTCGAATCCGTGTTATGTCGAGCCGCTTCCTCGTGCCCCCTTCGACCATGGTTTGCAGCATGCCGTGCATATTACCCACTGCGGGAGCCAAAATATCAACTCCGGTGCTTTCTACAAACTGTTTTGCCTGCTCCGGGGTGGTGAGCTCCTTCGAGCTGTCAGGCACGGAATCATGAATCTCGGATCCTGTTCCAATGTTTCCAATCTCTCCTTCTACGAGGATGGCCGGATTGATTGACTTCAGCACCTCCACTGCCTCTTTGGTTTGTTTGATATTTTCTTCAAACGGCAATGTGGATAAGTCGAACACGATCGAATCGAATCCGGCTTTGGCCGCTGCTATCGCGCTGTCCAGGGTATGCGTATGGTCGGCATTGAGAAAAATTGGGAAGCCGTGTTCTTCGCGGAGACTCTTCACCAGAGCTGCGACTTGAGCCGCACCCAGAAATGCGCGTTCGCCTTCCGATGCACCGACGATGACCGGTACCATCAATTCCTGAGCAGATGCGAATACGGCTTTGATCAAAATCCAATCGGAGACGTTGAAGTGACCAACGGCCGCCCCGTTACTTTGCGCTTCTTCCAGGAGACTCTTTAGCTGGAACATGATTTCCTCCTTAAACCAATACTTGCCGCGTTGAATACCTCGCATCGCTCGTTCAGAAGGCGCGCCTTCTCCGGGGTTTGAGAGGAGAGCTCATTCATTTTCCCCCTTCATGCAACGGCTTCGCATGCGGGAAGGTCAGCGGCATGGTCTCTATCAGCTGAAGAACGTGCTTATCTCCTGTTCATGTCCACGCCGACATCAGAATGCAACCGGCGTGCCATCGAAGAAGGGATTCAATTTGGAGAGGAAGTCTCTGACCTAAGTGGTTTTGCTGTCGAACGTTAGCTCATGTTCGCGGGCTGGCGCACGCTAGCTTTGCACGACGGACCTTGCGACAGAAGTCCGACACTGACGGGATTTGGACGCAGCGATCCGGGAAGGCGCATTTCGTATAAGGTCCGTTCACTTTGGCCGTTCAGTGGAGAGCATCTTCGACCTTGAGGCGATACCGTTGGACAGTCCGCCAATCCACTCGGGACAGTTGCAAGGGAAAGCTGCAGTCGCTGGAGTGACGGGTGAATACAAAATGCGGCATGGGGCTCCCCTTCAACGGAATTGTGCCGGAGCACCCGAAGCGCGTCAAAACTGAAAGCGGCAACATGCGGTCCACGCATAAAAACCATTTGGACTTGGCCGTTAACGCTAAGCTATTCACGGGCAAAGAAAAACTGTCCCTTTGCGCAAATGGCTATTTGATTTCAAGCACGTCGAGATTTCCAATGTTTGCGAGAGGAATCGAGGACGCTCGCAACGCCAACGCAAGCTCAGATACGCGGCCGACTGAGTGTCCTGGGGTATCGGTATCGATCACGAGTGCCCGGCAATTGAGCTGCTGAGCGATTGCCAATGCCTCCTGCCACGGGTCTCCATCTCGCAAGGGCACGTTCGCTCGGCCGTCGCTCAGCAGAATCAGCAAAGTTGAAGGCGTCAAATACGTCTTTGCCAGTTCGAGAGCATGCGCGAGCGGTGTTCGCCCACCGGTAGGAAGGTATTCGAGCGCTGTGGCTGCGTCGTCAATCTGGTGCGAAGGCTCCAGCAATACCTGGGCATCAGTGCCGCGAAAAGCAATGAAAACAACCTCATCATCTTTTCGGAAAGAGCGATTGAGCATGCCAAGAACGGCGCCCTTCACGAGACGCATCTTTTCCTGCGCTGCATGGGAGCCGCTCGAGTCGATCAGAAACAAATACCGGATGCCGGACCGGGGCGCGCGGACTTTTTCATGCAGATCCGAGAGACGCGGTTGAAGAGTTCCTGTTTCAAGCGCAGCGTGATTCAGGGTCGCCCGAAGATCGACCTCCTGAGGGCTTTCCGTTCGGCGCGTGCGCACAATGGGCCCGGGATGCTCAACAACTGCCGCTCGGCCATTGCCACGCTGCACAGGATTATCCAGAGAAGCTTGGATTGCTGGCGCCATGACTTCCCGCGCGGAAAAGATGTGCTCAATGGCTTCCTTCGCTCCTTGATTTTGCGGCGAAGGCTCCGGTGATTGGCGCGGCGCGGGCGATGGGGGCGGCGGCATCGAACGGCCACCCGTTCTCGCTCGGTGGCTGAGCACCAGTGGAAGCACGGCGTCGACATGACGTGGTTCTACTGCCGTATCACCCATCAAGGCTGCGCATGCAATGCTGGCACGAACCGCGGCAAGGTCTGCTCGCAGCGAGCGCACGCCTGCCGCACAGATTGCGGCTCCGATCTGCGCCAGGATTTCGCTGGAGCATTGGATAGAACCGACCTGATCTCTGCCCCTGCCGATCTTCTCTCGCAATATCTCTTGCTCATCTGACCATTCATCCGCAAACTTCGCGGGGCGCCGCTCGAACGCAATCCTGCGCTCGACGATCTTCTGCCTCTCGTCCACGTCAAGCGGTGCTGCTATGTCCACCGCAAGAGCGAACCGGTCGAGCAATTGAGGGCGCAAGAGACCTTCTTCGGGATTCATGCTGCCGAGCAGAACGAACTCAGCAGGAGTGCGAGGCGCTGAATCCTTCGCGTTCGACAACATTCACTCCGCTAGACGCCGCATCGAGCAGCGCGTCACCGAGATGAGCGGGCAGGAGGTTGACCTCATCGATGTAGAGCACGCCGCCGTGAGCCTCAGAGAGCAAACCCGGCTTGAGTATCGGATTACCTTTGAGCGTGCTTTCAAGGTGCAGGCCTCCGAGAAGCCGGTCCTCCGTCACTCCGATGGGCAAATTCACGAAGGGCGCTGGCTCCGGAAGCAGCATTGCAAGACCACGCGCAGTCGTTGTCTTGCCAGCTCCTTTGTCTCCCCGCAGCAGTACTCCAAGGCGCCAGTCAATCGCAGCCAGAAGAAGTGCCAGCTTCATCTGCTCCTGACCGACGATTGCAGAGAAGGGATAGGTAATCGGCTTCATTCAACCGCCTCGCGTCTCTGCTCTCCCTGCGCCTCGAGTATTGTTTCGCTCTCAAGAAGCACGCCGCGCAGCGCCTCCAGAGTCTCCGGCCTGGGATTTTCCCAGAGCTCGCGGTTGGCCGCTTCCAAAAGCCGCTCGGCGATGGCGTTCAAGGCCCAGGGATTCGACTTCGAGAGAAAATCCCGCATCTCCTGCGAGAGAGCGTAGTGTTCGGCCAGTCCCTCGTAAACGAAGTCGGGTGCGATCTGCGCCGTGGCGTCGAAGCCGAAGATGTAATCGACGGTTGCAGCGAGCTCCAGGCCGCCCTTGTACCCGTGACGCTTGATGCTTTCGATCCACTTTGGATTGACGACGCGGGAGCGGTAGACGCGGAGCGCTTCTTCTTTGAGATCGCGAACGCGCACCGCATCAGGCGTCGAGCTATCGCCGAAGTAGGCCTTGGGCTGAACGCCCGTGAGCGCGCGGATGGAGGCAACCATGCCCCCATGGAACTGGAAGTAGTCATCTGAGTCGAAGATATCGTGCTCGCGGTTGTCCTGATTGTGCAGAGCGACCTGAACCGCCTGGAGTCGCTCGGCAAAAACCGGCCGCGCATCGACGCCGGCCGCAGCTCCTCCGTAGGCGTAGCCGCCCCACTCCAGAAACGCACGCGCAAAGTCCTGCTCGTCTTTCCAGTTGCCGGTTTCAATCAATGGCAGGATGCCAGCGCCGTAGGCGCCCGGCTTGGCTCCGAACATACGATAGCGCGCCTGCGCTTCGGCCTCGTCCGCGGGCATATCTTTCTTCTTCTCAAGATCAGCGAGGTAATGCTTGCGCGGAAAGTTTTGGTCGAGCGGTTCGTCCTGGTCAATGACCAGAGAGACGGCCCGGTCGAAGAGGTCGATCAGATGTGGAAACGCATCGCGGAAGAAACCGCTGATTCGCAGCGTTACGTCAATCCGAGGCCTGGCCAGTTTTTCGAGAGGAATGAGAGAGACACCATCGATGCGCCGGGACTGTGCGTTCCAGACCGGCTCGACGCCAAGCAGTGCGAATGCTTCTGCGATGTCGTCGCCATGGGTGCGCATCTGCGAGGTGCCCCAGACGCTGAGGCCCATCATCTCCGGATACGAGCCTTCCTCCTTGACGAAGCGCTCGACGGCTTCACGTGCCAGGTGCTGGCCGACACGCCACGACGCCTGCGAGGGAAGGGCTCTCGGATCGACGGCATAGAAATTCCGCCCTGTGGGCAAAATGTGTGCCATACCGCGAGTGGGCGCGCCAGCTGGTCCAGCCGGAACGTACTTTCCTTCAAGGGCGTCGAGCAGGTGTTCGATTTCATCGCCCGCCTGCTCGAGTCGCGGTACGAGAGTCGCGCAGGCGAAGCTGAGTACCCTGCTGATTTCTTCAGATTCAAGTCCAAGGACCGAGCGCTGAACATCGGCGATGGCATCCGCGCGGAAGCCCAGCTCTTCAAGCATGGTGTACAGATCGAGAGCAGCGCTGTCGAGGACCTCAAGTACATCGGCATACGTATGAACGGCCTGCCCGAGCAGAGTACCACTCGCCGGCAGGCGCTCTCCGGGCTTCTCCATCAGCAGAACCAGGTCGAATCCACACGCGTTGGCCAGAGATGTATGCAAGCTGGGAACACCTGCGTTCGACAGGCGTGTGAGCGACCGAAGCATCTCAGGCAGCGGCGGCATCTGCCCGAGCGTATGCAGGCCGCTGCGAATCTGGGCCATGCCCAGCTCGCACAGATAGCCATCGAGATCCTCGATGAGATGTGCGACCTCGTTGCCGCTCATTTCTGCCAGCGTTGCCGGCACTCCCTCTGGTGTCAGCTCATCATCCCATTCGTGTTTGTGATCGCCATGATCGCGCGTCAGCATCGTCTTCAGGTCAAGGTCGGTCTGGAGATTTGTTTTCTGCACGAGGTCCCAGATCTGCTGCTGCAGATAAGGCAACTTGGAAGGATCGAGCTTCTCGACTGCGTAATACTCGTTCACGAGCTGGTTGAGTTCAGCGAGCGCGCCATAGGTTTCGGCCGTAGTCATCGGCGGAGTCAGGTGATCGACGATCACCGCATGCGCGCGGCGCTTCGACTGGCTGCCTTCACCGGGATCGTTGATGATGAACGGATAGATCAGCGGGAGATCGCCCAGCAGAAGATCGGGGTAGCATTCGCCGGAAAGGCCGATGCCTTTGCCCGGCAGCCATTCGAGCGTGCCGTGTTTGCCCATGTGCACAATCGCATCCGCGCCCCACCCGCCTTCGGATTGCGGCATTGCCAGCCAGCGATAGAAAGCTGCGTAGTGGTGCGTCGGCGGCAGATCGGGAGTGTGATAAATCGCATCGGGATCGATTCCGTATCCGCGCGGCGGCTGCAAGGCGATGAGCGCGTTGCCGAAATTCATGGCTGCGAAGTGGTAGCTTTGCTCGTCACCCCACGGCTCGTGATCGAGCGACGCGATCTTGCCAGCGAGGGTTCCCAAGAGCTTCTTATCCGTCTTCGGCTTGGCTGGATGAACACTGAATCCGTATGCCTGCGGCTCGCCCCAGAAATCTTCCATCCGGCGCCGGGACGGCTCGGGGAACGCCGAGTATTGTGGGTGATACGCCGCTCTTGAAAAACGCTCTGCGTAGGCGGGATTCAACGGATACCGGTCGTCGTAAGTTCCGCGCTCAAGCAGCAACTGCATCAGCTCATCCGATGTTTCCGGCAGAGCAGTAATCTTGTAGCGCCTGCTCTTCAATGCGTGAAGGGTGGTCAGAAGACTAGCCGGGGTGTCGAGCCCGACAGCACCGCCGATTTGGGAAGCCTTGGCCGCCGAGTTCGTCAGCACAAACGCGACGCGACGCTCGGAGTTAGGCGTGCGACGAAGCCTTGCGATGCGCGCAGCAATGCCGGCCACGCGCTCTATGCGCTCCTCGTGAGCGATATAGAGTCCGTCCGGAGCCGATGCTCTACGCTCCTTAAAGGAGACCGGCACGGTAATGATGCGTCCATCGAATTCAGGGATCGCCACGTTGATAGCCGTGTCGAGCGAATTGAGTCCGCGCCGGGAGCCTTCCCACGCTCCACGGGCCATGCCGCTCGCGATCGCCTGGACGATAGGAATACCCAACTTTTCCAGCGAGGTGACGTTCTCGCCAGCCTCCGTGATATCGCCGGTATTGATCTCACCCAGTGCAAACGAGAGCGTCGAGATTAGCACATCCGCGCGACCTTCGATCCATTGGAAGACCGCTGGTCTTCCAGCCTCCAACGACTTGAGGCTCGAAGTGAAGATGCAAAGCGCGTTCATGCCGCGTGCTTCGAGGGCTTGCGCCAGGGCATCGACAAATCCTGTATTGCCACTCATCCGGTGAGCTCGGTAGAAGAGCACCGCTGCGGTCGCTCTAAGTGGATCAGCTCTGCGTTCCCAATCGTCGATTGTGGCGACATCCATGTCCTGCAGATAAATCCCATGCTCCGGCATCGGAGTCGGCGGTGCATAGCCGTAGCCCGTAAGCAGCAGCCGATCTGAGAGAAAATGACACAGCTCGACAGAATTCCCGACGCCACCGAGCGCAAGATAACTGGCCGCCGTATCCATCACGTCGCCGGGCACGTTGACCGTCTGCGAGAATTCAGGAACCAACTCTCCGGTCCCGCTGATCAGCACCAGAGATTGGCCGCGTTCCATGCACGACTCGCGGAGGCGGTTGAAGGCCGGCACGCAGCTTAATGGACCGTGGACGCGCAACACGATCACGCGCGCGCGCCCTAGTTCTCCGGCAAGCAGGACCTCCATCTGGTCCTCACTGTGGAGCGCGTTCAGCGAATAGGAACTCACTTCGAGGTCCCGGGGTAATAGCTCTTTCGCCCGCGAGAGAGTCAGAAGATCCGTGTCGGCATGGGAGAGCAGCATGATGCCGCCAGTCGGCCGTTGGGCCTGTGCTTCTTCGGGCAACGTCGCCGGCTTGCGCACGTCCCAGTCGTAGTAATTGAATACAAACTCGCTCAGCTCCGCCGGAGGCTTCAGAAATCTGTCTGCCTTGAGCATGGACTCGATGTAGTCGAAGATCTGCCGTACCTGCCAGGCGCTATTCACGGAATGGAACCAGACAGAGCGCCCATCAAAGACCAGGCTCGCAACGTTGGCCAGCGCGCAGGGGCCGAGGCATCCGCCTTTCGTGAGATGAACCTGGTTACGAATCTTGCGTCTCGTCCACTCTTCCTTGTAGACATCGACTGGAACTTCGGCATAACCGCGTTCGGTCCGGCCGCAGCAGCAGCCGGTGACAGCAGTAGGACAGATGTCCGCGATGCTGGACGATATTCAAGGTGCGTCCATCCGCACGAATGACGCGCTGTCGATATGAGGTCATATCTCCTCCGCGGGCGTTCTCTGGCGAATGATCCAGACCAGATAAGGCCCTCCGATCAAAGCAAGCACAGCGCCTGCAGGAAGCTCTGCGGGCGGCATCACGATGCGTCCAATCGCATCGCAGAGTGCGAGCAGCGCTCCACCAAGAAGGAAGGCGCAGGGCATCAGAAGCCGATGGTCAGGGCTGATGCGCGAACGCACAAGGTGCGGCACAATCAAGCCGACGAATCCGATTGGTCCGGTAAGAGCAATGGCGCCGGCCACAAGGATCGAGCCAAGGATGTATCCCTGCGCGAGCAAAGCTCCCACACGCACTCCTCGTGAAGCTGCCCAGCGCTCCCCGACGGCGAGCAGGTTCCAACTGCGCGCCTGCGAAAGGATCATGGCCGAAACCAGCAACACAACGATGGCCAGAACGGCTAACGAGACATAGCTGGTCGCATCGATGCTGCCGATCAGCCATCGCGCGATCGAGAACGACCGGGACATACCGGCAAAACTGCTCAGGATGATGATGAAAGCGGCGCAGATGCTGTTGATCGCGATTCCCGTGAGCAAGCAGGCTGAAGGCGGATATCTGGCGCTGCCTGAATGCACCGCCGATAACCAGAACGAGAACGCCGAATGCGCCGGCCAGAGCTCCGATCCAGGTCATCGGAATTCCAAGGAACGTCTCCCATCCAATCGCAATGACGGCGACCGCTCCGAGCGAAGCGCCCGCAGAGATGCCCAGCGTGTATGGAGTAGCCAGCGCATCGCGCAGCATCGCCTGAAAGAGCGTTCCCGCCAGTGACAACGCGCCGCCAGCAACCAGCGCCAGAAGCGTGCGGGACAACCGGAGCTGGAGCAGGATCTCGTAATCCGGAGACTGATGCCGCAACACACGCGCCAGGCTGATGGGACCCGCGCCGACCCAGGGCAACAGCAGAGCTGCCACGAGAAACACCGCAAGCGAGAGCGCAAGGCTGTATCGAGCCACGAACGAGAGCTGCTGCGTGGCGCTCATTGGTACCACACCCACGGCGACCCGGATGGAGTCGTGCCCATGTCCAGGCGCTTCGAGAACAGGCTCAGCCATTCCTTGTTGTCGTGCGCTTCCACTGTTCGAATGTCATGCGCGATGACCCCGTTCGCAAGCACGAGGAGGCGGGTGCAGTAGGTCAGCGCCAGATTCAGATCATGCGTGGCCGCAATGCAGAGCTTGCCCGCCTGCGCCTCTTCGCGGAGCACGCTGAAGCAGTGCAGCTGCTGCTCGATGTCGAGAAAGGTGGATGGCTCGTCCAGAAGCAGCGCGGCGGCGTTTTGCGCAAGACATGCGGCGACGAGCACACGCTGGCGTTCGCCGCCGCTCAGTGAGCCAAAGGAACGATGACGCTGCGGCCAGCAGGAAGTGCGCTCCATCGCAGCGCGAATATGTCGATGATCTTCTTCCGATTCAAACCAGCGGTCGGTGTGTGGGTATCTTCCCATGCCGACCAGTTGCTCTGCCGTAAAGGGCAGGTCTGCATGAATCGACTGGGGCAGATGACTTACCTGCTGTGCCATCTCCCGACGTTTCCACTCTCCCTGGCCGCGGCCGCTGATCGTGACCGAACCGGTTTCCGGCTTACGAAAGCCGGAGATGATGTCGAGCAGGGTGCTCTTTCCGGAGCCATTGATTCCGAGCAGCGCAAGGAACTCGCCTTCTTCGGCGAGAAAGCTGACGGAATCGAGCACCGATCGGCTTCCATAAGAGAAGCTCACACCCTCGACTTCAAGCAGGCGGCTCAATCCGAACCTCCGATGCCGTGGACGAAGTCGAAGAGCCGCTGCGTGGCGATCGGGGTTCGCGGGCCCGGAACAACGAGAGAATCGGTCGTCCCAGCGTAGACATGGCCATTCCGCACGGCCGCCATATCCCGATACTGACTCCAGAGAGCCAGAGTCGCAGCGCGCGAAGCCCTGCGAGCCGCTTCTGTTTCCTGGGTGCCGCTCAGGTCGATGATGACGTCAGGATTTTCCCGCAAAACTGTTTCAAGCGAAATACGCGGATACTGCGGCAGGCCGGGTTTCGCCAGAACATTGGTTCCACCCGCGATCTCAAGGATCTGATTCACGTAGTTGTCGGGGCCGACCGCGATGAGGTTGTTCAGAGTACCTTGCTGGCGATCGACAATCACCAGCACGCGCGGAGAAGGCATTGCCTTCGCCTTGGATTGAATCGCGTCGAGAGAGCCTTTGATCTGCGCAACCAGACTGGCGGATCGATCCGGAACGCCCGCTGCCTTCCCGATGAGCTGAATCTCCGTAAAGATATCTTCGAGCGTGCTGTGCGGCACTTCAATGAAGGCAATGTGCAGCGCGTTCAGCCGCCCGGTCAGTTCGCTGGAACTCCGCTGCAGAACAACAAGGTCTGGCGCGAGCCGTGCAATGGCCTCGGCATCGGGCCTGATGTAGCTGCCGACTTTGGGGAGCTTCTGGACTTCGGGCGGATAATTGCAGAATTGCGAAACTCCGACGACCCTGTCACCGATGCCCAGCGCAAAGAGCGTCTCGGTGATGCTCGGTGCCGTCGACACAATGCGCTGCGGCTTTGTCTGCGCCAGCAGAGCGGCGATGCCGAAGATCAGCAAGAGAATCGCAAATCCATTCAGAGCGTAGCGCCGTAAGGTGGCTGCCGCGCTCGTTGCGATGCTCCGGAGCGCAGCTAGTCATGGAACCGCCGTGCCGCAATATCCCTGTCTGCAAGCCATCCAAAGAAAAATCCAAGAATGCCCCACAGCAGAAGCTGCATCTCCAGAGCGGCGACGCGGAACTTCCACATCAGTGTTACCGGAAATCCCGCCGGAACCTCATCGAAGTTAGGCAGGAAATGGGACGCCGTGGCGACGGCAATCACGAAAAACGCAGCCGCGATGAGCCACGCATTCCATACTCCGAAGCGGCTATGAAAGCGGCGTTCGATCTGCACCGCAAGGACCATGGCCACGACAGAGAAAGCGATCAGCAGAAAGAATGCGGCGGTTCGCACTCCGATCGTCTCTGGATTGCCGACCGACGGCGGATTGGCCGGGTACTTCAGTGCTGGAACGACGGCAATCGTCACGAATCCCAAACCCGCCAGCACAGCGGAGAGTGCTCGCGGGCTCGTCACCGGCATCCTGCCATAGGCGAAGGCAAAGACAAGCGCGAAGAGTCCACCAACGGCCGTGCCGTCCACGACGGTCGCTGTCAGAAGTCCAAGGCTGCTTTGGATCTTGCGACTGACGATCTCAGGCTCCGGCGCTTCGCCCTTCGCCTGGTCCATGCTGGTTTCAAATGCGATGGCGCGTTCTACCTGCGGTTCGCCGTCCATCGGGCCAGCGCGAAGACGAGAAGGCCCGCAACGACTCCCGCAAGCATCCCCCGCACGAGCAGGATGCGAGTCATCGAGTCCTCTCTTAGTGGCAGGGAAATCCGAGAAGATGACGGCCGTCGTGCACGAACTCATGGACGGCGCGGCCATGAATAAGCGACAGTCGCTCCCTGTTCGGCGCCGACAAAGTAAATTGCCAGCAGCATCAGGAGGCCCCCGAAAATTGCCCATGGCAGAACTTCACCGAGCGGAATAGCGGGGATGGAGACAGGTTGAGGAGCGAGTGTGCCGGCTACGGATTGAGCCATTCGAAGAACCTCCCGGGATCGTGCGTCCCACAGCAGAGTTCGTTTGAGAAATGAAGGAAGGTCTGGCTTGGAATCACAGTGGCGCGACCGCGCCGGAATTGCACCGGCTTCTTCGCTCATTTCAAAGACTAATCTAACCCTATGTCTCCCTATGATGGGTGTCAAGGGCTCACATCCGAAGCCCGACAGAGGAAGGACATGACGGCTCGACTCAGCTTTCATCGCACATGCAGCAACAGAAGCGCAGCGGCATGCCGCCTTCCCGCTTGATGAACCCATTACCGAGCGGGAGACGGCACGGATTGCCAGGCTCGGCCGGAACATACCCAAAGCGGAGCAGATATGGTCCGCGCCCGAACAGCGAGCGCGACAGACATCCCGCATGTTGGGACTCTCAGCAATGCCTGCAGATGAACTGCGCGATTGCGACTACGGAAGATGGCGCGGCCGGAAGATGGAAGAGGTGCAGTCCGAGGATCCACAAGGATTTCATGGCGTGGCTCACCGATCCGAAGTCCGCTCCGCATGGAGGCGAATCGATTGACCGTCTCATCGGCAGAGTCGGAAGCTGGATCGATGCGCAGTCTGCTGTGAAGCACACCATCGCCGTAACGCACCCGGCCGTGATCAGGGCCGCGATTGTCTACTGCTTTGCGCCTGCCGTCGCTGAATTTCTGGCGCTTTGACATTGCGCCCGTGACCCTGACCGATTTGCGTCTCAACCGTGATGTGTGGACTGTGCGGTGTTCCGGATGTTCCTTACCAGCAACAGGGCAGGTGCGGGAAGACGGAGGCTGACATCTCATAAAGAATCTCGTCCCCGCCAGGACATCTTCGTCAAGGCGCGTGTGGTATTGTGACCTTCAGACATTCCGGGTGCCCGCAAGGGCATAACAGGGAAGCCGGTGTAAGTCCGGCGCGGTCCCGCCACTGTAATCAGGACAATGGGTCTTCCAATAAGCCACTCGGTACTCCGGGGAAGGCGGAAGATCTGAAGCCGCATCTGAAGCGGCTTCGCCTGTAAGTCAGGAGACCTACCTGGGATGAGTTTGTGATTCTTCTCCGCGTGGAAACGGGGACGTTCGCTCATGAATCTCTGAGCCCTCGCGCCTTCCTTTTCCCGCCCCGCGAGGTGCGTGTGCTCCATCCGAGGCTGGACTCTCTTCTCTCCGTCGCCCAAAGAGTCATTCTGCTATTCTTCTCTTTGGATTTCTCCTGCTCGCAGCGGCCCCAATCTACGCTGCCAGCGGCGGCAGCATCTCCGGTGCTGTCGCGGACCCTAGCGGTGCAGTCATTGTCGGCGCAGCACTCAAGCTCGTGAATACCGCGCAGCAGAGTAGTCTGGCATGCCGTTTCAGATAAGCAAGGGCTGTATTCTTTCCCGAATCTTCCTGTCGGTCACTACGATCTCACCATCACCGCCGCAGGGTTTACAGCGCAGAAGAAGATCGGAATTTCGGTCGATACCGACGCCGCGATCCGAATCGATCTCATCCTTACCGTCGGGAGCCAGTCCGACACAGTTACGGTGACGAGCGACACCGGTGCACAGATCGAGAGCACCGCGACCCATCTCGGAGAGGTCGTGTCGGGCACGCAAATGATCGCGCTGCCTCTGAACGGAAGAAGCTATACACGATTTGCTCGCGATCCAGCCCGGTGTCGCGCCGATCTCAACGCTTCTTCCCAGCTCCGTCATCATGGCCGGCGTTACGGGCAGCCTCGATCCTTCGGGCGACCTCAATCCCGGCAATCTCGCCATTAACGGGCAGCGAGAGTCGTCCAATGGCTTCCTCGTTAATGGAGTCGATGTGCAGGAACATATGAACGGAGGCACTTCGATCATTCCCAATCTCGACTCGATCGATGAGTTCCGTGTGCTGACCAACAACTTCGACCCGGAATATGGCAACTACAACGGCGGCATGATTACGGTCGTGAGCAAATCTGGAGCCAGCCAGTTTCACGGCGAGGTTTTCGAGTTCTTGCGCAATACAGATCTGGACGCGCGCGGCTACTTCGATCCCACGCGTTCCGTCTTCCGGCAGAACCAGTTTGGCGGAACGGCCGGCGGTCCTGTGAAGAAGGACAAGATATTTTTCTTTATCGACTACCAGGGCACGCGCACCGCGGAGGGCATCTCCACCGGAGACATAACGGTGCCCACGCTTGGCCAGCGTGGCGGCAATTTCCTCGATCCCTCCACCGGCCAAAGCCAGCTTTCTGGCAGCGTCAGCGGACCGTATCTTGCGTCTCTGCTCACCCAGGAGCTTGGCTATGCGGTTTCCGCAGGGGAAGCCTATTCGCAGGTCTTTCCCGGCGGCGTAATTCCGCAAGCGGCATGGTCAGCTCCGGCAAAGAACCTGCTCCAGTACATTCCGAAGCCCAACACCGGCGCGAGCCGGTTTGCCACTTCGTCTTACGACCAGACTGTGCGAGACGACAAGGGCGCGGTGCGCATTGACGCAAACACGCGCTTAGGCCAGGTCTTCGGCTACTACTTCATCGACGACTACAATCTCGACAACCCCTATCCGGGCTCGGTAGCCGGCGCCAGCATTCCCGGTTTCGACGCGCGCACAATCGGCCGCGCGCAACTATTCTCCTTTGGCGACACCAAAGTCTTCGGCTCGAACACCGTCAATGAATTCCACCTCGGCTATCTGCGCAACGCGAACGTTATCGGCCAGCCGAAGGGTGGACTGGGCGTGAGCCTTTCTTCACAGGGGTTTGCCTTGGGAAACAATGGAGGAGCAGGCATCTATGTGCAGGCGCCACAGTACGAAGGCGTCGAGAACATCACCTTCCCGACCTTCGTCATGGGCGTTCCCATCACCAACATGATCCAGGTGAACAACACCATCTATCTCAGCGACGGTCTTTCGCGAGTAATTCACGCACACTCGCTCAAGTTCGGTGGACAGTTCCATGCTGACCAGGTCAACACGCATCCCAATGCCACCTTCAATGGCACCTTCAATATCGAGGGCACGGAAACCGGCTCGCCATACGCGGACTTCCTGATCGGCGCGCCCAGCAACTTCACGCAATCATCCGGCCAGCCGTTTTATCTGCGGAACCGGTACCTCGGCCTCTATGCGCAGGACAGTTGGCGCGCGCGCAGCGATCTGACCGTGAACGCAGGCCTTCGCTGGGACGTCATCATGCCCTTCTGGGAAAAGTTCAACCAGTTGCAAACATACATAGCCGGAGAGCAGTCCACCCTATATCCGGGCGCGCTGCCGGGTCTGCTAGTGGCCGGCGATCCGGGCGTTCCCAGGACGATTGCACCCACGAGCTATCACAACTTCGCGCCGCGCCTAGGCATGGCATGGACCCCCAAGCCGGAGAGCAGCTTCTGGAAAGCGATTCTCGGTTCCGGCGGCCAAAGCAGCATTCGCGCAAGCTATGGGCTCTTCTACACACAATTTCCCGGCCTCGCAGCGGGCATCATGTACGCCGTTCCGCCGTTCGGCTACAACTACCTCAGTCCCGCACCGCCGCTGTTCGCCACGCCGTTTATCACTGCAGCCACCGGCGTCAACAACGGCCAGCGTTTTCCGTTCGATTTTCCGCCGCATAATGTTTCGCGTTCAAAACCGGACAACTCGATCGACTGGGCCAACTTCACGCCGCTCTCCGCGGATCCGTTCTTCGACCATCGCAACCGAGTGCCTTACATCAGTAATTACATGTTCTCCATTCAGCGGCAGATTGTGCGCAATGCCGTGCTGACCGTCAGCTACGTGGGCAATCAGGGGCACCATATTCTAGCGGTGGTCTCGGCTAATCCGGGCAATCCCGCGCTCTGCCTGAGCCTGTCGGGCTGCGGACCGTTCGGCGAGGATTCGAACTACACAACCAGCAGCGGGCAAATCGTATATGGAACGCGAACAGGCCAGAACACAGGCGCTCTGATCAGTTCGTCCAGCGAAAACTACGGAGAGAACACAGCGGACAGCTCCATCGCCAACTCCAATTACAACGCTCTCGAAACGACACTGCGCTATCAGCACAACGGCTCGCAATTCCTGCTGAGCTACGCTTACGCGAAGTCCATAGACCAGGGTTCAAACCTTGGCGAGCAGTTCGATCCGAACGATCCTCGCCATACCCGCGCCATCTCCGCCTGGGACCAGAAGCACAGCTTCGAGGCCAGCTACACGTGGGCACTCCCCTTTGCTGCGACTCTACGCAAAAGCAATCGCCTCACGGACGACTGGAGCCTCTCCGGAGCCACTCGATTCGCCACTGGCTTCCCGGTAACGCTCTTCGACAATTCCGACTACTCGCTGCTGGGCACACTGGGCAACGGTGTGAACAACTACCTGCTCGACACGCCCGCATTTCAGCCCGGATCTCTGCGCATCAACACCAATGGCCGCCACGGCAAGGCCGCATTCAATACGGCGCTGTTTTCAGAGGAGACGCTTGGACAGCTTGGCAACGCGAAGCGGCGCATGTTTCATGGCCCCGGCATCGAGAACTTCGATATGACGCTGGAGAAAGACGTCCATTTTGCAGAATCACGGAAGCTGGCGTTGCGCTTTGAGGCATTCAACGTCTTCAATCACGCACAGTTTTATGGTCCCGCGGCGGTGGATGGCCAAATCGAGGATTCCGCCTTCGGGCAAATCGAAAGCGCTCAGGCGCCCAGGCTTGTTCAGATCGCTGCCCGGTTTTCCTTCTGAGTGCGGCTATTCTTGACCGCGCGGGGAATTACCGCGCGCTCCAGATGCTCCATCAGCTTCACTCGTTTTGGCTCGCACTATCAGTGTGTCATCGCCCGCTCTTCACCTCATGTGCAAGGGCTTCGACAAGCCGTTCATTCTCAGGGTCGGTGCGAACTGCAGCGCGCAGATGCCCGTCGCCAAGGCCCTCGTAGTTGGCGCAGTTGCGCAGGACAATGTGGTGCTCGCGGATCAGGCGTTCCCAGAATTGCCGGCAATCGATAGAACCGGGCAAGCGCAGAAGAAGGAAGTTGGCCGCGGACGGATAGACATGGATACCGAGCGTCCCAATCCCTGCCTGCATCCGCTCTCTCCGCTCGTCATTCAGCGCGACGGTATGTTGCGCATAAGCCTCATCCTGCACCGCAACGCAGGCTGCGAGAGAAGCCAGCGACGTGACAGACCATGGAGCGATAGCCTCCTGCAGCTGTATAGCGAGCTTCGCATTGGCGGTGGCATAGGCAACGCGCAGCCCGGCTATACCGAAGAACTTCGTTACCGAACGAAACACGATGAGATTCGGAAAACGACCAATATCCCTAGTGAGGGATGCCTCCGGGCAGTAGTCGACGAACGCCTCATCGAGAAGAACATGGATGTTCCTTTCCGTTGCTTCTTCGATAATCCGAAGCAATGTGTCACGAGAGGATAAGATGCCTGACGGATTTTGAGGATTCGCAAACAGGATCGCATCGCAAGACTTGCTGAACAGGTCGGCGGCATGACAACTGAAGTCGGAATCGGCCGTAAGAATGTGAGGGATCATCTCGCCCCGGGATCGCTCCAGCGTCCTGCGGTACTCCACAAATGCGGGCACCGGCACAAGGCATGTTCGAACACGCAGGACTCGAAGCGCGGCATCCAGCAGCGGGACAAATCCGTTTGCCGCAGCAACATTCTCCGGCCGAACACCTGCATAGCACGCGAGAGCCTGCCTGAGTTCCAACTCATCGAGGTCCGGATAATCGGTGATGATCGACGGGTTGTCGAGCGACTCTCGGAGGCAGGAAAGAACGGCCGCTGGCGGACCGTCCGGATTGATGTTCGCGCTGAAATCAAGAAGCTCGGAGACGGGAATCCCAAAGCGATCAGCAATCTGGCGAAGCTGCCCGCCGTGGAGCGGGCGCAGCTCCATCATCTGCTCCTCCTCGACCGAAGCAGCGCGTTCAACAGTACGCCCGCACCGACGCCCAGCAACGCAACCGCGGACACGACGCGAATGGCTTTGCGAGCATGCTGTGGCTGCGGTGCCGGAAACTCCGCGCCCATCCGCTCAGCCGGAATAAACTCGCCATCATAAAAGTTTCCGCCCCCAAGCCGAACTCCAAACGCTCCTGCCATGGCGCTCTCGGGTTGACCGGCATTGGGGCTCTTATGCTTGTTCCCATCTTTCAGCCAAACCCTCCATGCATCGCATGCGCTGGCTTGCGACAAGCCCGAGGCCGCCACAATCGCGAGTGCTGTCAGTCTCGCCGGAACATAGTTTGCTGCATCATCCAGGCGAGCCGCAGCTTTGCCGAAGTAGAAGTAGCGGTCGTCGGCATGACCGATCATGGAGTCGAGCGTGTTGACGGCCTTGTAGGCCATCGCAAGCGGTATGCCGCCCAGGCTCATATAAAAGAGCGGCGCAACCACGCCATCGGAGGCGCTCTCGGCTACAGTCTCGATCACAGCGCGGCTGATCTCGTGCGCGTCGAGATTCCCGGTATCTCGTCCAACGATGCGCGCAAGACGGCCGCGCGCCAGCAAAATATCTCCCGCGTCGAGGGCCGCCAGGACAAGAGACGCTTCATCCTGAAGATTGCGGGCCGCAAGGCAGGTCCATCCAAGAGCGATCTCCGTAAACGAGCCGAGCAATTTCGAGCGGCGATAAGCCTCAGAGATTATCAGCCGCGTCAGAAAGTAACTTGCGGAGACGACTGCAGCGGAGAGCGCCGCACCGGCAAGCAACTTGCTCTCATCGCTCTGGTCCGAACGCCTTAGAAGTGCCTCGCCCTTCGTGATGGCCCATCCCATCAGCCGGACAGGATGCGGAAGCCACTCCGGATCGCCCGCGATCTGATCTGCGAGATAAACCGCCGGAAGCAGGAAGCAGCGGTTCATAGCGCAACCTCGTTCGCTTCTCGTGCTGGGGCAGAGTGATATTTGAGTCCGACCCATTCGAAGATCCTGGGCATATCGAGCGATTGGCTGACAACACGCGCAAGCCGGTCAAGAGATTCCTGCCGCTTCAAGCTCCAGTTGTTCAGCTCTGCAGCCGGCGCGAGATGGCAGCACGCGCGCGCAGCTTCGATAAAGACGTGGCGAAAAGCATCTCCGTCAAAAACCCCGTGAAGGTAAGTGCCAAAGATTCGCGCGTCCGCGCTGACGCACCCATCCATCACGGACTCTTGTGGCTCTTTTGTTTGCCGTACCAGCTGAGCAAAGGGCTGTGCTTGTCCGATATAAGATGTCTCGCCGACATGAATCTCGTATCCGTGCAAGGAGATGTTCCCAACCGGTTGGCCAAAAAGAGATTTTGCTACGAACCGTCCTGTCGCAGTGAAGGTGATCTTCGACGGCCTCATGGCCGTCTGGATCGGCAACAGGTAGAGACCTCGAACTGATTCCAAGCCTTCGATCCCTTCAGGGTCGAGAATCAGCTCTCCCAGCATCTGCATGCCTCCGCAGATACCGGTTATCAGGCCGGCCTTGGCGTGTTTGATCACCGCGGATTCCAGCCCTTCGGTCCGCATCCAGAGCAGATCATCCGCCGTTTGCTTGCTGCCGGGCAGGATGACGACATCGGCCCCGTACAATTGCTCCGGTTTGCGGCAGAACCGAAGCGCAACCGACGGTTCCGATCGCAGCGCATCAAAATCCGTGAAGTTCGAAAGCGAGGGGAACGCAATTACTCCGACACGCAGCGGCCTGCCTGGTCCGGCAACGGACCATCGGGCGTTATCAAGCGAATCGAAGGCAGGCAATCCAAGGCTGTCCTCTTCGTCAAGCGAAAGATGCTCGATATATGGCACAACACCGAGACACGGTTTTTCGATTCGGTCTTCCATGGTGCGGATGCCGGGCGTCAGCAGCGAAACGTCGCCGCGAAATTTGTTGATGACGAAGCCGCGAATACGCGCCCGCTCCTCGGGCTCCAGCAGCTCGACCGTTCCCAGCAACGAAGCGAAAACACCTCCGCGATCGATATCGCCGACCAGCAGGCAGGAGGCGTCCGCCATCTCCGCCATGCGCATGTTCACGATATCGTGCTGCTTCAGGTTGATCTCGGCCGGTGAGCCTGCGCCTTCCAGAACAATCACATCATTCTCCGCGGCGAGCTTTTGATAGCTCTCGCGAACCAGCGGCATCAGCTCTTCGACTCGGCGCAGGTGATACTCCGCAGCGGAAAGATGACCCCAGATCTTGCCGTGGACGATCACCTGTGAAGTCATCCTGCCCGCGGGTTTCAGCAGAATTGGGTTCATGTGAACGGAGGGTGCGATCCCCGCGGCCTCAGCCTGCAGCGCCTGGGCGCGTCCGATCTCGAGTCCCTCAGGAGTAGCCGCCGAGTTGAGAGACATGTTCTGCGACTTAAAGGGCGCGACCCGATGGCCCTGCTGGGCAAAGATGCGGCACAGCGCCGCGGTCAGCAGAGACTTCCCCGCATGCGAGCTCGTTCCGAGAACCATGACTGCGCGGGCCGTCATGGCGCGCGCTCCTCGGAGTATCGGTCCCAGGAGACAACGGTTTTGAGATCGACACGGCGTTCCCATCCGAACCGTTCGAGATCGGGCTCCGAAGCGAAGTCTTCGACGTATCCGAGGCAGAGATATGCCACCAGCGTCAGATGATCCGGAATGTTGAGGAGCTTGCAGAGCTCCAACGGATCGAGAATGCTTACCCATCCAACGCCGACGCCCTCGCTGCGCGCAGCGAGCCAGAGATTCTGAATCGCGCAGACCGTAGAGTAAATCGCTGTCTCCGGCATGGTCTGCCGTCCCAGTCGATGGCCGCGCTCACTCCCCCCATCGCACAGGACGCAGAGATTTTGTGGCGCTTCGAGCATCCCCTCCAGCTTGAGCCCGGAATATCGTTCGGCCTGCTCGCCGTCATAGCTTTCAAGAGCCCGCTTGTTCGCTGCCTCAAATATCTGATGGATAGCCTTGCGAATGCCGATATCACGAATCACGATGAACCGGGATGGCTGCATCAGTCCCACGGAGGGCGCGCTGTGCGCGGCGGTAAGCAGACGTCCGATTAGATCGTCCGGTAGAGGCGTATCGAGAAAGCCCCGGCGTACGTCGCGCCGCTCCGCGATGACTCTGTAGACCGCTTCACGCTCGGCCTCGCTAAAGGGAGGATGCGGATTCATTGGCTGGCTCACCATGCTCTCGAAAACTTTGGACCGCTATGGCTCTCATCACGAAGCCGGCTATTGACGCCTGCATTGTGTTCGATCAGACGGCCGAAGAGCCAGATCACATCGGAGAGACGATTCAGGTAGGCCAGCACCTCCGGCTGGACTACGCCCCCGTTCTCCGCAAAGCGAACGGCGCTGCGTTCAGCCCGGCGGCAAACGGTGCGCGCTATCTCATAGGCCGCAGACTCCGTGTGCCCTCCAGGAAGCGACCAGTCCGCGAGGATACCTTCCGTGGCCTCGATTTTGTGGACGAGTTCGGTGAGCGTGTCCACATCTTCTGTGGAGATTACAGGCGGTTTCTTCTTGCTTTCCGGTGGTGTCGCCAGCGCGGACCCCACGCGAAACAACGTTCTCTGGATCTCCTCGGTCCATGTTGCGATCTCCTTGTTCTGGCAGATGCTGCGGGCAAAACCGAGATGTGTATTCAGCTCATCGACTGAGCCATAGGACTCGACGCGAAGATCGGCTTTTGAAACCCGGATGCCGCCGGCCAGTCCCGTCTGTCCTCCGTCGCCACGCTTGGTTGCAATGCTCATAGATTCTCTCCTCGAAGTGTGTAGGTCTCCTCTACCGTGATGCGAAGTGTCTTGATGAGAGGAGAGCGGTGGTATTCAATGACCAGCGCATCGTCGAGAAAATCGATGGCCCGCGGCGGTGCGGCTGAAAAAAGCACTTCTTCCGGGAAAAACCATGGATGCACGGCGCCGAGTTCCTCGAGCGTTCGAGCTCGTACAATCACCGCCGGAAGATGAAAGACCCGGGCTCGCATACAACGAAATGCCCGATGATAGCCGTCCCGCAGAAACCAGCGGTCTCGGTACTGCGCCACCTCAAAGAACGGGCTGCCTGTATGAATCGCAATCGGGTTGGAACTGTCGTCAGTGAAGCGGAAATGCAGGTTTGGATTCACGGACCGAAACATCACAGATCCATCGCTCCGAACAGCATCACAGACAACCGGCTTGGGCCTCCCGAAGCAAAGATCCATCAGGCCCGCCCGGTCATCCGTGGCGGGCAGCGGGGATTTCGGCCCTTCCGAATCGACAACGATCCGGCGTTGGAAAGCAAGGAGAAGCCGAAGATCGACAACGCCAAGAAACCAATCAAGGCCATCCATCTCTGTGCGAAGGTCGGCTCGCGATTCCTGTTCCGCCAGCCGCTCTCGTAATCCGCAATCGCCAGATTTCACGAGCGCTGACATGGCTTCAAACGCTGCTCTCCCGGTTACGAGAGCGCGTGCAAAATCCGGATCGCCACGATAGGTCGTGGGGCGATACTCATCCTGATCGAGCCCCCACGCGGCGAGTTCTCTTATCCGCATCTTCGCTTCAGTCATAAGAGCCTCCCTGGCTGATAGCGAAAGAATCCGCAATACGCTTTCGTCCGCTCCCATGCCTCTTGCTCGTCAAGTCCGCAGAGCGAACGCAGCACAACTCGCATGACGCCGGCGTGTGTGACGACCGCCGCTCGCCTCTGCGAGGCCGCTGCGAGAAGATGCTTCACCTGAATCAGGACTCTGGATTGGAATGCTTCAAAAGGTTCGCCGCCAGGCGCGGGTAGGCCCGGATAGGCTTCTGACCATCGGCGAGCGTAAGCTCGATCGCGCGACTCGATCTCCGGCCAACTCAGGCCCTCCCATTCTCCAAAACTGATTTCGCGAAGTTCGGGAACCGTAATCGGGGAAAGTCCGAATGCTCTGCCGATTGCGTCCGCCGTGGTGATCGAGCGTGACAAATCGCTTGTGTAGACGGCATCGATTGATTCGGCCTTCAGCGTCTCCAGCAACTCCTGAATCTGACCAAGGCCTCGCTCGTTGACCGGCGGATTCGAGTGCCCGCAGAACCGTCCTGCGAAGTCAGTCTCGGCGTGTCGGATGAAGAGCAAAGCGTCCATCAGGCCCACACTCCGCATAGATACACAGCAATTTCGGCCAGTTGGTTGGTCGCTCCAAAGCAATCGCCCGTGATGCCGCCGATCCGACGTTTGTAGTAGAGCGCCGTCACCAGCGTGACGCCTAAACTTGCCACAACGGGAACAAGCGCGCGAATACGCAGCAACGCAAACACGATCACGAAGGTGAACAGGCTTCCAATAATCAGATTGCCCAGAGTCGTAAGACGCGCAATCCTCGCCCCCTGGCCGTCAACCTTGTCTTCGCTGTGTTCTCGTGCCGGAGGCAGGAAGAAACTGAGCGGCAATGTGGTCCACCGGCTCAGAACGGGAGCAACAAGCAGATAAGCCGCAACCTGAGTCCGAGGGAGAGAAGCAATCAGCAACACGCGGGCAAGCAGGCTCAATGCAAGCGCCGCCGCGCCATAGCTGCCGATGCGGCTGTCCCGCATGATTGCCAGCACTCTTTCGCGTTCCCAGCCGCCGCCGAAGCCGTCGACGGAATCCGCGAGCCCGTCTTCATGAAGACAGCCAGTGATTGCGACAAGGTAAGCCACGACCAGCAGTGCGACGATCGTCAACGGCAGATGCGGGGCAAGCAGAATGTACAAAAGCAGGCTGCCTGAACCGATCAGCAATCCCACAATCGGGAAAAACTTCACAGCGCGCGCCAGCGAATCCGGCTCGTACGGGCCGGACGGCACCCGCAAGCGGGTAAGAAACTGCACAGCCGTGAGCAGGTCGAACCATAGTCGTCGAATTTGGATCAGCAGGTTCATGGTGTGGCTTCGCTTACTCCGGCCGAGCTGAAAGTTGCCATCTGCTGATAAAGAGCAATAGCCGATTCGATAACGGGCATCGCAAGAACAGCCCCCGTTCCCTCGCCAAGACGCATCCCGAGCGAAAGCACCGGCGTCAATTGCAGGTAGTCGAGAAGTATCTTGTGCCCGGGCTCCTCGGAGCAATGGCCTGCGATGAGATAGCCGAGCGCATTAGGCGCCATCCCAACCGCGAGGGCTGCAGCCGCGGTCGAGATGAAGCCGTCCAGCACGACCACCAGACGGTGCTTTGCGCCAGCGAGCACCATTCCGGCCATCGCCGCGATCTCAAGGCCCCCAACGCACCGCAGAATTTCCCGCGGCTCGGAACGAGCAGGCGAGCCGCAATGCTTGTCAACGGCCGCCTCAACCACACGCACCTTATTTGCGTATGCGGCGGGTTCGACTCCGGTCCCTCGTCCGGTGGCAAGCGTAGCCGTAGCTCCCGTCAAAGCGCAGGTTACCGCGCTGGCTGCCGTCGTGTTGCCAATTCCCATTTCGCCGATTGCAATGATCGTATGACCCGCTGCCGCGGCCTCAGATCCAAGCTGATAGCCGACGCTCAACGCCTTCTCGACCTCTTCTTCGCTCATTGCCGGCTCGCGCAGCATATTGCGCGTGCCGCTTCTCACCTTGTGGTGCAGCAAACCGGGAACCGAGTCAAAATCCGCGTCCACTCCAACGTCAACCACGCGCAACGTGGCTCTGTGCAGCCGCGCGAGTACATTGACGGCCGCTCCTTCCGCCAGAAAGTTGAGAACCATCTGTCTGGTGACTTCGCGTGGATATGCGCTGACTCCCTCTTCCGTGACTCCATGATCGGCAGCAAATACGTAAACGGCTTTGCTGACGGAATCGCCGAGTTGCCTTCCGCGAATGGCAACGACCTGGGCGGCGATGTCCTCGAGACGCCCGAGGCTCCCGAGTGGCTTTGTCAGAGTATCGAGGCGCTGACGCGCCCTCTGGCGCCATTCTTCACTCGGTGGTTCGATGCCGTGAATGACTTCATCAATCGGATTCACTTTAACTCCCCTCCAAAATTCAGCTTGATTCCCCAGCGGAAGATCATCGCAGGAGCCTTCCGGCCCGTTGCGGCAGCGCGTTGCAAATTGAAAAGCGATTCATGCCCCGACCCCTGTACCGTCCGGCTCTTTAAGCGTGAGTGGAAGCCCGGCCACCATCAGAACAACGTGATTGGCAATCTCGGCCACTCGCTGGTTGATTTCGCCAAGCAGGTCCCGGTAGCGCCGCCCTAGTTCGAATGCTGGAACCACTCCACTTCCAACCTCATTCGAAACGAGAATGACGGCGCATGATGCGGCTTCGAGCGCAGCGCATAGACCATCAACACTTGCCGCGATCGCCGCTGAATCCCCGCTATAAACATCGAGAAGCTTTCCGGCAAAGAGCGTGAGGCAGTCGATCAGAAGCAGATCGCGGTTGCTGACCGATCCGATTGCGCCAGCCAGATCGAGAGGCTCTTCAATCGTCGTCCAATGTTGCGGCCGTTCAGCGCGGTGCCTCTCGATTTTGCGCTGCATCTCCTCATCTTCGCGCCGCTCGGCGGTTGCCAGAAACGTGACACGCTGCGCACGCGCCGCGAGTTGGAGCGCGTATCGACTTTTACCGCTGCGGACACCGCCCAGGACAAGAGTGACATCCCGAGTCGAACCTGGATGCATACGTCACTTTCCGGCGTTCAGCAACGTGAACGCTCGAAGACAAAGCGGGAAGTGGTCTTGAGGCAGCTACCACGCGATCTTCAGTCTGAATCCCGTGGTCATGCTCTTCAACTCTCCCATCGAAGTTGAATAAGCCCAGATTGGCATCTGGCCGGTCTCCTGACTTGCGCTTCATCAAGATCGGGCAGCCTTCCCAGGACCTGAGGCCCCAGTGGCTTCGAGCAGAGTGCCGATCTCTCAGCGTTCACAGTTACGGGGTAGTGGCGGAATCGCACCGCCTTCCCGAACACCAGATGCTTTGAAAGATATCGCCTGACAAGCCCACAGGTCAACGGGACGCCCGAGTCGGCCGGACCGCCATTTAGTTGTCAAGTCTGAGCAGATGAGATCGCGATTCGAATTCACTTTGAGGCAATGAGGATGCCCGCTATGGACAGCCAAAATTCCCCGGACAGAACATGGCGATTCTGTCCCAACGAGGTCTGTGACGATAAAGCTATAGGTGTCAGGCGTGTCTTCAACAGCTCGCATCGTGGATGCGACGCGATCCATGACTACATCGGTAGGATCCGCCGCTACAGTGAAAATCGATGTCGTGTCGCCGTCCCGAACCTGAAGTTGAAGTTGTCCCACCGCGGAATCACCTCAGCGTGCAGACCGAGAGTTTGGCCTATGCGCTCAGCCGCAGCCAGAGTCTGGTCGGTAGATTGACCGTTGACGAGCAGCATGCGGGCGAACGCCAAGAGAAGATCCGCATATTTCTCGACGGTCATAGCGGTTCCTCGGCTTTCAAACGGCGGCAGCCATATACGGTGTGACCGTCTTGGCAGGACCGACCATGCGGTCGAACTCTTCTTCAGTGACAAAACCAAGTTTCAGCGCGGCGTCCTTCAACGTGAGGTCGTTGTCCATCGCATAATGAGCGATTCTCGAGGCTTTGTCATAGCTGATGACCAGCGAGAGTGCAGTCACCAGCATCAACCAGCGGTCCCATACTCTTTTATCTTCTTCAGGTTGGGCTTCGTTCCCTCGATGAGGAATTTGCGGAAGTTGGTGCAGCCATCGCTCAGGATCGTGATCGAGTGGATGAGATTGAAGATGATTAGTGGTTTGTAGACGTTCATTTCCAAATAGCCGCCGGCGCCCCCCAACCCCACCGCAACGTCACTCGCCATGACTTGCACCGCAACTATTGTGAGAGCTTCAGCCTGCGTTGGGTTTACTTCGCCGGACATAATCGAAGAGCTGGGTTCGTTATCCGGGATCAACAGTTCGGCAAAACCCGCGCGCGGACGGCAGGACATGAGCCGGATGTCGTTGGCGATCTTGTACAGCGACACCGCCAGAGTGTGGAGACAGCCAGAAAGCTGCACCAGTGCATCGTGAGCTCCCTGCACAGGGCAGACCAGTCAGCGCGGCGATCTCCACCGCAACTGCTTCAGCGAATCCGGAAACCGCATTGATTCCCGTACCAATTGCTGTGCCGCCCAGCGCAAGGCGATACACATCCTTAAGAGCATCCTCGATCCCTTCCGCATCGTCGTCCAGCATTGCCACATATCCAGACCTTCTGCCCGAGCGTCAGGGGCGTGGCATCCTGCATGTGGGTACACCCAATCTTGACGATGTCTTTCCACTCCTCAGCCTTCGCGCGAATCGCATCGCGCAATTGCTGCACAGCGGGAGTCAGCCGCCGCTTCACATTGACCGCAGTCGCGGTGTGCATAGCGGATGGAAACATATCCTGGTGCTCGCCGGCTAGAATTTCATCGCACACACGAACGATCAACGAATAGCTTTCCCTGTCCAGACGCTGGCCGCGCCCTTTTTCACGACGGCCCATGCGGCGATCATCTCCCTTGGCATGAGGTCTGTCCCGATGCTGAAGTGTTCAAACACCTGTGCCGCTTAAAGGGGGTAGAACTTCGGCCCGATATGCGATTGCCCCAATACTTTGGACACCTCACCAATGATTTGATTGGGAAGCCCACCGTACCCGGTCTTTTGAGGGCGCTAAAGGAATGCAAGAACGAGCGCGGCTCCAAGAGCGACAAACTTCACTCTTGGACCAGGGACGAGCTAGGAAAGCCGGAACTTCTGTTGCATTTGGGAACGGTGGCAGGACCGATGACGGCGAACACGGACTATGACGCCTTCTACAAGCAGCTCAACTACGTCGCTCCGATCTATCCGGATACTCCAGGGCTGTTTGACGACCCTCAGGAATGGGAACGGGCAAACTTTGGCAGCTAATTGCGTTCAGTAGCTTCTCTGACGATCCGTGCAGCGGCTTGGCTGAAGTCTTCGCGTGGCGGGAATAAGCTGTTAACGTGCGAAGCGGGGTGCTCTGCTTCAGAGTGTTTTCTGAAGACTCTATCCAGCTTATGTAGATCCTGATCCTCGTATGCAATCCGTGACGGAGAGAAAATCGCTCCACAATCTGAACATACCCACACAATTGGCCGCTCTGGTTCTCCCGCATACGGCTGCTACAGTCAAAGTTGGCATATCTCCATTCTGTCGCCGGTAGATATGCTGTACCAGCGCTGTAAATTCAAACTGCACCACTGCCGAAAGGCTTGCTTGCAGTCGTCTGCAATTGCTCATCCATTTCCATCCCTCCGAGATCGGATTGATGAATCAACGCATGAGATTGGTCTTGGCAAGATCGATCACTTCGTCACCGCGTCCACTCAGCACAGCGCGAATCATATAGAGGCTGAAGCCAAGCGCCTGCTCAAGGCTGATGGTCGGCGGCATCGACAGCTCCTGCCGATTCACCAGCACCTCAACCAGTGCAGGGCCGTCGTGCGCCAGCGCTTCAGTCAGGGCCGGACGCAACTCTTCCGGTTTCTCCACGCGCACTCCAAAGATCTCGGCCGATTCGGCCAGCTTCGCAAAATTCGGATTGATCAGTTCTGTGCCGAAGTCGACAAGTCCGGCCGCCTTCATCTCCAACTCGACGAAGCCCAGAGTGCTGTTATTGAAAACCACCAGCTTCACAGGCAGTTTGAGCTGGCGAAGCGTCAGCAGATCCCCAAGCAGCATCGCCAACCCGCCGTCGCCGGAAAGAGTGATGACCCGCCTGCCTGGATGGCTGGCCTGCACGCCGATGGCCTGCGGCAGAGCATTCGCCATGGAGCCGTGGCTAAACGAGCCAAGCAATCTGCGTTTGCCGTTCATGTGGAGATAGCGCGCGGCCCAGACTGTCGGTGTGCCTACGTCGCAGGTAAACACCGCATCTTCCCCGGCGAGTTCATCTAACACCTTTGCGACGTATTGCGGATGAATCGGCGTTCGGCCCGGCTCGCCCACGGCTAGGTCGTCCAGGCTCTTACGCGCATCCTTGTAGTGGTCGAGGCATAGATTGAGATAGGAACGGTCACGCTTACTCTCAAGCAGCGGAATCAACCGTTCCACCGTGTCCTTCACATTTCCGATCAGCCCAAGATCCACTGGAGTGCGACGCCCAATCTGGTCACCGCGGTTGTCGACCTGAATGATCTTCGCGCTCTTCGGATAAAACTGCTGATAGGGGAAATCCGTTCCCAGCATGAGCAATGCATCGCAGTTCATCATGGCGTGATAGCCCGAAGAAAAACCAAGCAGACCGGTCATTCCCACGTCATAAGGGTTGTCGTATTCAATAAACTCCTTACCGCGCAGCGCATGAACGATCGGCGCCTTCAACTGCTCCGCCACGGAAATCAGCTCCGCGTGCGCGCCTTCGCAGCCCGCTCCGCCGAGAATCGTCACCTTGCGCGCCCCGTTGAGAATTTCGGAGGCACTGCGCAATTCGTCGTCCGAGGGAAAAAGCAACGAGGCTGACGCTTCGATGCCGAGCTTCAGTGCCGGTGCGGGACATTCCCGGAGCGCCACGTCCCCCGAGATGACGACCACCGCCACGCCTCTTCTGGTGACAGCGGTACGCATGGCGATTCCCAACACTCTCGGCATCTGCTCCGGCTGAGAGACCAGTTCGCAATAGTAGCTGCAGTCCTTGAAGAGATGCTCAGGATGCGTCTCCTGAAAATAGCCGCTTCCGACCTCATGACTCGGAATCTGCGCCGCAATCGCGAGGACGGGCACACGATTCCTGTGGCAATCGAAGAGGCCGTTGATGAGATGAAGGTTGCCCGGTCCACAACTGCCGGCGCACACGGCGAGCTCTCGGGTGAGATGGGCCTCCGCCCCCGCAGCAAACGCCGCCACTTCTTCATGCCTCACATGTATCCACTCAATTTGCTTGCCCTTGCGGATAACGTCGGTCAACCCGTTCAACGAGTCTCCGACCACCCCGTAGACGCGTTTCACGCCCGCGTTTACGAGCGTTTCGATGAAGACCTCAGCTACTTTCTTAGCCATTTGTTTTCACCCAGCCCTGTGGAATACGGCCTTTTTATTTCGAGCATATGATACTCGCGCGGGCCAATGATCGTAGAGAGGACAAAGCCGATCGAGAACAGTGATAATCGAGGGCAGTGATAGATGAAGGTGACTGGGCCCACGTTCGACCCGGATGAGTAACGGGAAGTGAGCTACGATCCGGTGAACCGCGGTAGCGTGGAATGTCAATTACGTCTCAAACATGCCGCTGCCGGTGGGCTCTACCTCAATTTCAATCGATGAAGGTTTTCCGTCTGAATTGCTAAGCACCCGATACTGAGCTACTTAATCACGGTGGGGGCGGCGGGAGTCGAACGCTTTCTCCACAGGGTGAGTCGTTAAGTATCAATAGCTTTTAGGATTTGAAAATGCCAGAAAGTCCACAATGCCGGGTGGAATTACAAGGTTAGTAAAAAAATCCACGATTTGTACAAAACTCTCCTCCGATTCAGGGTTTGAGCGTGTCGGTACAATTCTCGTACAAATTTTGCCGATTACGATTGATGGAGCCACCTCGTCCTGACTCGCTGACCAGCATATTCGACGCACGGGCGATCAGAATCGAAATCTCGGCTGCCGGACGGAAACCCCGCCGCTTCCAACCTTGAATCCGATTCCCGGAGCCTACGTTTCGGGATTAGCAAAACGCCGTCATCTTGGCCGGAGGTGGCGCACTTGTCGCCGCAGTGGAGAGACCCCGCATTTCGTTTTTGCAGTTGCTGTACTGTGGCCGTCGCTTTAGTTGCCATCCTCCGCGAAGCGGAGGAGCTGCTTTGCCTTTTGATGTTGTCGTTGCTCTTGCTATTGGGAATTAGCGTGGGGCGGCAGCCCCAAAAAAAATCGAAAATAATCGCCACACCCTGTCGATTCCGCCACCCCTCCTTCGACGTACCAGTAGAGCGGCAATTAAGCTCTGAACGTCGGACAAGGAGTACCAATGCGGTTTCTATGCATCTACAAGCCCGCGCAAAAGAAGGCGTCCCTCCCACCCTGGAGATGATGGAAACCAATGGCAGGTTCATCGAGCAGTCCGCAAAGTAACTCGTATCCCACATTCATTTCCAACCCGAAAAGGACAAAGAAAATGCGATTCATGGTCATCGTCAAAGCAACCCCGGAGTCCGAAAAAGAAGGCGCCCTCCCCGATCCACAGCTCCTGGCCGAGATGGGCAAGTTCAACGAAGAGCTCATCAAGGCTGGCGTCGTGCTCGCCATGGACGGCCTCCAGCCCAGTTCCAAAGGCGCACGCGTCAAATTCTCCGACAAGAACCGCACCGTCATCGACGGCCCCTTTACCGAGGCCAAGGAGCTCATCGCCGGCTTCTGGCTCTGGCAGGTCAAGTCCCTCGAAGAGGCCATCGAGCGGGTCCTTCCGATTATCACCCTCAAGGAAGGCTCCCGCGCACGGGTCTACATTGGCCGTGACATCCTCATCCCCTCGTACGCAGAGCATCGCGTCGAACCCGCAATGTAACTCCAGGAGCTACCTATGCAACTCAGCATCAACAGACTTCGTCACGGAGCCATCCTTGTTGGAATCCTCCTATGCTCCGCACTACCCGGTCACGCACAGTTCGGCTCGGGCATCGTCTTCGACCCAACCCAATCCGCCCACGCCCTCCAACAGATCGAGTAGAACATCCAGAACAGCGTGACGTGGCAGCAATAGCTCGCAAATACGATCCAGTTGCTTGCAACTGCTGACAAGGACTACCAGCAGGCCATCACCACCTACAACATGATCCACGGCAACCTCCAAAACTTCAGTAGCAAATCCATCTGGAGAACCATTCAATCGCAGCTCACGATGGCGAGTTTCGCCAATCAGTACGGTGAGACCACCGGGCTACAGTCTGCGATGAACGGTCAGGCGCCCGGCACCGCAAGTATGGTCTGGAAGCTGATGAACCTTGGACTCAACTCCACTTCATCCTCATTTCTGAGTAGCCAGGTACTCGGAACAAGCCATGCGCTCGCAACGCTCACGCGCATGGAAGCGATGGACGGTGTATCGAGCCAATGCCTCAACTCTGTCGGGGATTACAACTGGCAGCGGAATAACAATCTGCAACCCCAAGGCTCGCTCACCCAATCGCAGTTTGATACCACTTCCTTTACCTCCACCGAACTTGAACAGCTCAACCTCGTCAACATGGGGAACGCGCACCATCTGAACGAGACGCAAGCGCAGGGCGCGCTCCATGCGTGCTAAGCAGCTCAGGCGGCGGTACAGAACATGGCGCAGCGCACGGCCGCTGCGGATGAGATCAACAACGCAGCCTTTGTCCAACAGCAACGGGTGGTCATGTCGATGCACCTCCTACATCGACTGTCCGGTTAGAGGTCCAATCCAACCAGCTCCCCAGCCGAGCACTCCGGCGCCGAACAGCGCCCCGAAGAGTCCTGGTATCGCATCTTGAAAGCGCCCACTCATCATGCGGATTCCGTCAAAGATGAGGCCGCCAAAACAGATAATGGCACCGGCGTAAATCGCGAAAGTTTTGAATGTCCCCATGAGCGTTTGCGCCCCGGAGAAGTCCATCGTTCCCTGAGCATGGGCGACACCGCTGCTTACGCCGGCAAAGGCGAGAGCAACCAGCGTCGGCCCCATGACATGAGCGACATGGCGGAGTTTTTGTTTGGGGAAGAGTCGTGACCACCTCTGGGCGGCGGCATTGGACGACCGATTCGGGGGGATGTCCGATCGGAACTCGCTGATCTTCAGTTCGATGGCTACCAGGGCGTTTAATCCGCGATGAAAGAACAAGAGATCGAGGGCAAAGTCGCGCCCTCCGACTTGAAGTGGATATTCGGAGCCGACGAAACAGAAGTCACGGCCCAACTCGATGAGAAAGTTTCTCAGTTTGTCGAGGAGAGCTCGGTGGAGATCTACTTCCGCGTGAATCTGTGGCAGACCGAGGAACTCGAGGTTGTAAGCATCCTTGAAGATGCTCAGGGCCTCGGGATGTAATTGTCGCACCGCTGGCGAGACTTTTGGGGGGCTGAGCACGACGCGTGCGAACAGAGCACTGTTGACTTGGCGTTCCAGCTCTCGCTTGCTCCATCGCTCCTGGACGGCGATGCGGAGGTAAAATTCCCGCTCTTCAGGACGCTTACTCTGTCCAAGAATGATGAGGTGATGGGACCACGGTAATTGTCGCACCAGCGGTGCGACTTTCTTGTCCTCTCGGTAGGTCTCGTAAAACTGCCTCATTCTAAAAAGGTTAGATCTCGTAAACCCGCGCAGGGCAGGCTGCGTCCTGGCGATGTAACCAGCCAGCTGAGCGACGACTCCATCTCCCCATTCCGCCGCTGAAATCTTGCGGCTGATGATCTCGCCAATATTCCAGTAGAGATCGATCAAGACAGTGTTCACCGATAAGAGAGCGTGTGCGCGCGAATCAGAGATCAGCTTGGAAATCTCTGCAAACGTGGCTTCATCGAAATCGGTAACCTTGGGCCTTGGCGGTGTGGCCTTCGCGCTCTTTGCAACCGTCTTGGAACCTTTGCTCATCACGATCAATGTATCAACGTCCGACGCTGTCGTGACCTAGAGAAACTGCACCTTCGCGCAAACCTCTGCCCACGCACGGCAGAGGTTTTGGTCAAGTCCTGCGGACTTTCTTTGATCTGGGGTGTCAGAAAGGGTGCTGAAAAGTCTTTAATTGATTAATACAAGCGCGTGTCAAAGGACTAATCTGCGCCTCTGGCAGAACTTCAATGAGCGCATCGCCCTGTAGTCGTCATTCGAGCGGTTTGAAACTACTCCTGCTCCGGAGGATCGATCAATACCTTCGTCCAATGGAACCCTCTCCGTCGTTTTGTTTTAATCGCGAGTAGTGATGAGTGGGGCCAAGGATTTGGAAGCAGGTACTCTATGAAACGGATTGCTTTCTTGCTGGTTGCAGTGGCAACAGTCGTCGGCGTCCACGCCTTGGAGTTCCCCGAATCTACGACGTGCTTAAATGGGCGGCGCTCTAGAGAACGCCATCTTCATAATGCGCACCCTACGAGTTTCGACCGGCTGCTTCGCATGACCCTACATTTCCGTTCCGTACGATCCGCACTTCGGGTTGCTGTTCTTCTCCTCGCCGGCTTGCTCTGGACGCACCCCGCGGCTGCCCAGACTGCAGATGCGTGGACGGCACGGGCAAAAGAAGGCACCTTTACGGCATCGCATTTCCTCTTCGACGACGGTGAGACCCTGCCTGCCTTGCACCTGCACTATCGCACCCTCGGAAGCGCGCATCGTGGTCCCGACGGTCACATCGATAATGCAGTGCTGCTGTTGCACGGCACTGGCGGCAGCTCCAAATCGTTTCTGATACCAACGTTCGCAGATGTGCTGTTTGGCCCCGGACAGCCGCTCGATGTACAACGCTACTACCTCATCTTTCCCGACGACATCGGCCACGGCGAATCGAGCAAACCTTCCGACGGCCTGCGCATGCACTTTCCCCGATACGACTACAATGACATGGTGCGTGGGCAGCACCTGCTTGTCCAGGACGGGTTGCACGTCGATCATCTTCGCCTCATCTTTGGCACGTCGATGGGCTGCATGCATACCTTTCTGTGGGGCGTCACCTATCCGGGCTACGCGGATGCGCTTGCGCCCTTCGCCTGCCTGACCGTACCAATTGCGGGTCGCAACCAGATGTGGCGTTCGATGGCGATGGAAGACATCCGGAATGATCCAGCGTGGCTTGGCGGAGAATATAAGAGCGAGCCGGTCGCGGGCCTTCGTGCCGAAAGCAGTCTCTTCCTGATCGCAACCTCGTCCGCACTGCAGTTGCAGAAACAGTATCCGACGCGGCAGCAGACCGAGAGCTACACCGATCAGTATCTTGGACAGTCGGTCCACTCGATCGACGCAAACGACTGTCTCTATTATCTTGATGCCAGCCGAAACTACGATCCCTCCGCGCAACTCGGTCGCATCACGGTTCCAGTTCTTTGGGTCAACTCCGCCGATGATTTCATCAACCCACCTGACCTTGGAATCGCCGAGCAAGAGGCCAGCCGGATGCCAAACGCGCGCTTCGTTCTGCTGCCGATCACGCCGGAGATGCACGGCCATCTCACCTTCAACTACGCAGCCGTCTGGCAACAATATCTGAGTGAGCTGCTGAAGCGGTAAGGGCCGCCCAGACAGTCGAGAGCTCACGTAAGTCCTCCCCGAGAATTCGCGTGAGCGCTGTCGCACTGACCGGCTGCTCTTCTGAGAGCTATTTGGCGTAGAGGCGTAGACGCCAACCTCTAGTAGAAGGCGTCCTCCTGGCTGTGAGACTGGCACTCATGGCCCTGAGCTAATCAGGACACCCGCTCTTCATCGACTCGCAGATGTGCGCTTCGTAAGACGAGGCGACCCAAAAGCGAAGCAGCTTCGAATGATCGGCACAAAATCGACTAAAGGATGGCGGAGTGCAAACTAGCACTTCGCCAGAACTCTAAAGCGCTTTGACGATGGCCTCGGCATCTTGTCGCATGGCTTCTGGTTCGCGGACAGTTTGGTGCTTGCGCCGTTTGCCTTCGGCTTATTGATCTGCAACCCCGCATACTGATTCCGTCCCAAGAGAGCGGCTTCTCAGGAATTCCTCGTCGCCGAAATCGGGACTAGCTCCGGCGTGGTTTCCAGAGTCTCTCTCACGCAAGGGTTGTGGTTGGCCCGAAAGCAGTCGGGAGACGTGCTGGATGGTAAACGGCAATATTTGAATGCGCCTGTCGCGCTGCCTGAGACCAACGTATCGAGCGACACCATCGTCCAATGGATTCGCCTTCCCGCTTTTGGCCTAATGGAAATGTGCATCACGTCTGAATCAGTCGCGAATGCGCAACGCACGAATGACTTTATCTAAGGAGAACTCACCATGACTTTCGAAAAAGGTTTGCACGGCGCCAAAACACACACCACGAGTAGCTGGAAGCGTATTCTCATGGAGCATCCGTTGCTGCATCTCGTATTCGCGTCTTTAATCGCCGGGATGGCAGCTCCCAGTACAATCTGGGCCCAAGAGCAGCCAGCTCCTCTGACCACGGCCGCGGCCTCACAACCATCGCAAACGACCGCCTATCACTATGTTGTGCCACTCAGTCTCGCGCTTGAGGCCGCGTCCGAGTCTGTTCGTGTTTGCGCCCTACACGGATACTCGGTTAGCGCTACAGTCGTGGACATGGACGGAGCACCGCAAGTAGCGATTCGCGGTGATGGAGCTACCATCCATACCGCAGAATCGAGTTACGACAAGGCGTACACGGTGGTCACGCTCGGGCCGATATTCCACTTTGATACGTCCGGCGAGTTTTTCAATCTGACAAAAACCAATCCGTTTGCACCCCGACTCGGTTCGATGCGCAATGTTATGGCGCTTCCGGGCGCAGTGGCAATCAAGTCGAAGAACGCCATCGTGGGCGCCTTGGGCGTGGGAGGGGCCCCCGGTGGAGACAAGGACGAAGTCTGTGCGCAAGCTGGGCTGGCGAAAATCGCCGACCGACTTTCACGGTGAAGCTCACCGACCGCAGGAGCCCTTTTCAAACACGCAATGGAGTAGGTGCATGTTGGGCGATTTTGTTCGATCTCCACAAAATAACTTCGCCCAACTGTGCCATTCAGCCGGCGTTGCCGGCTTTCGCTTAGGGCCAAATTAGAAGATCTCGTTGTGGTTCTCGGTGAAAGTAATGGTCGCGAAAGGTCTTTCAGAAGAGTATTGCAAGTGCTGAGCTCACCGAGGCGCGAACTGGATGCCTTGTACGCCGACTCCGGGCGGATATCGATTCAGCCGGAGTCAGACAAGTTTCAAACTCGGCAGAAAGCAAATCAAATCCGCCGCGTCGCAGCGAATTTCAACAAGTTCCTAGTGCAGACCACGCCTTCGGTCGACGATTGGTTTGAAGAGTCACAGTTAATGCGATAGCCTGCCTGGATTCACAAGTCAAGATTGTCGCGCGGTCGCGGCTTCGGGTTGATTGGCAAATCAGCGGACCATCGGACCGCATCATCGGACGCCGCTCGATGTCTCGACTGATACCAAGGTATCGACAACACCATCGTCCAATTGTATCGCCTCCAAGCTTCTGGCTTAATCACAACTGTGTATGGGATCCACGAACGACCTTGAATACCTGCAACAAACATTTCTTTAGCTAAGGAGAACATTCCGTGACACACAACCTTACAAGAATAAAGGCGTTTTATAACGCGCGCGCCATGCGACTACTATGCAGCTGCTTGTTGGTTACAGCGCTGCTTCCGGTTGCAGCCGTGGCCCAAGTCAAAACCGCTCCGGTAGCACCCGCAGTTTCAATTACACCGGTGTCGCAAGACAGCGTAACGATCGCTGGGGAACCAGAACTCTATCTGAGCACTCCAAACCCTGAAGTCTCCTCGGTAGTATTCACATTTCCTCCAGGCGCTGTATCGCAATGGATGATTCATCCTGCCCCGGCTTACGTTTACGTCCTGGAAGGCACTTTAACGGTCGAATTTGAAGATGGATCGCATAAGTCGTTCCATGCAGGGCAAGGATTCCTTCAGTGCAGATCGAAATGGCATCGAGGCCGAAATGACAGCTCGCAAACAATGCGATTCCTTGCTGTGTTTTTCGGTGGGAAAGGCGTACCCAATGTGGTCCATCCAGCATCAGGGCCTCTGGTCGATCAGCAGAAGTAAGACTGGTCAATACTGCGAGCGGCGGTCAAACGCTTGCCGTGACGGGACGCGCAGTGATGTGCCATTTGCCTAAGAGTATTTGCGCCAGGCTCGCGAAGCAATACATTGAATCGGAGGAGCAGGATGACGCCGGACAAACCGAACATTCTCTTAGTGCATGGCGCATGGGGCGACGCTTCACATTGGCGGCATATCATTCCTCCCCTGCATGAAAAAGGCTACCGGGTCTTCGCGGTGCAGAACCCTCTGACATCGTTGTCCGACGATATCGAGCGAACCATCAAAATGGCCGCTGCGCAGGATGCTCCCACGCTATTAGTCGGCCATGCTTATGGTTGCGCAGTCATCACGGGCGCTGGCCTCACGCCAAATGTCGTCGGCCTCGTCTATTTGGCAGGACCTGCTCTCGATGAAGGAGAGAGCCTCAAGAGCCTTTGGGCGCGGCGAGCACCACCTGAAGGGGCGGCTAATATCCGTGAGGGCAAGTATGGGTTTTTATGGATCGAAGTCGAGAAGTTTCACGAGACTTTTTGTCACGATCTCGAAGACCGAACAGAATCGCTAGTTTGGGCTCTTACACAGAAGCCAACAGCGGTGCGTTGCTTTGAAGAAACGTCTGGGCCACCTGCGTGGAAAGTGAAGCCCTGTTGGTATCAGATCTCGGCCAACGACCGCTTGATTCCTACGGAGACCGAAAAGTGGATGGCGGAGCGAATCAACGCGAGGAAGACGATTACGTTGCAAACGAGTCACGCTTCCATAGCAACTCACCCCGATGACATAGTGCAATTAATCGAGAAAGCCAGTAATGCAGTCGTCACGAAGGCTGGTCGTTTCCGCTAGAAATACGGATGTGCTAACTACGAACGGCATGCAATTCGATTGCATGCTGTAATCCAAATACGAAAAAAAGGAGTGTTTCGATGTCAAACATTACTAATGTTTCCACAGATGTCAAAACGATCGTAGGTGAGCAGCTTGAGTATCCTTCCAGCCCGCATCCGATGATCTCCTCAAGCATCTTGACCATAGCTCCAGGAGCGGTCACGCAATGGATGGTGCATCCCGTTCAGCCCTACCTTTACGTGCTTGAAGGGACGCTGACCGTTGAGTTCGCCGCCGATGGGTCGCGTCAGACTTTCAAAGCCGGCCACGCGTTCTTGCAGACGAGGACTCACTGGCATCGCGGCCGTAACGACGGCACAACGCTTGTCCGTTTCCTGAGTGTGTTCGTAGGAGCGAAGGACGTCCCGACCATTCTGCATCCGCCCAGCGGCAAGATCGTGGAGGAATCAACTGCCAGCGCGGATGTGGCCCGCAAAGCTCCGGCGGCGTGACTAACCTGTATTGTCTGTGTGTCGTCTGGCTAAGAACACGGAAAAGCTGGGAACTCCGCTTCGGGGTGTAGTTGGTGTCAAGCCAGTACAGAAGGCAATGTGGAGTGCCCTGGCAATTTTGTACCAGTTGTGATGATAGAAACTGGTCTTATGAAGGGCCTGGAAATTCAGTACCGGCTAGAGGGTTAGTTCTCGGCCTGTTTTTGATTCAGTCAGATCGCGGCTAGCCGCGATCTGACTGGCGAATTCAGCAGGTGTCCTGTCAGCCAGGGCCCTGTGAGGACGACTCACATTGTATTCCTGCCGCCAGGCTTCGATCAGCAGCGTTGCTTCGGGCAAGGATTGGAACCAGTTGGCGTCCAGACACTCTGCCCGGAAGGTTCCATTGAACGACTCGCAGAAGGCGTTGTCCGTAGGCTTGCCCGGCCGGGAGAAGTCGATCTTCACTCCATTGCGATACGCCCACATATCCATCGTCTGACCGGTGAACTCCGCGCCATTGTCACAGAACAAGACTCGGGGCACACCGCGTTCCAGTATCAACCGATTCAGAACACGCGCCACGTCTTCTCCTCTCAAGCTCTGGCCGGCTTCGATGGCCACGCTTTCCCGCGTGTAAATATCCACGACCGTCAGCGCGCGGAAGCGTCTGCCGTCGTGGAGTTGATCGGAGACGAAGTCCATCGCCCACACCTGATTCGGTCCGGTGGGGCGAAAGCGTTCCTGACGATGCACCACGGCACGTCTTCGTCCTGTGGGCCGTGTGCGCAGACCAAGACCTTCTTCTCTGTACAGGCGATAGACCAGATCCTTACCCACCTTCCAGCCCTCGCGGTTCAACAGCACGCGGATCATGCGGTACCCATACCGCACTCGAGCTTGGGCGATCTCCCGCATCCGCATACGAAGCTCAACCCACTGCTCCTGGCGGCCTTCGTAGCGGTATGTTGTCCGTCCCATCTCCAGAACCTTGCACGCGTGCCGTTCGCTCACCCGGTAGCTCGCTTCCAGATACTCCACCAACGGGCGGCGCCGCGAGGGCTTTACCACTTTTTTCGTAGAACATCCTGCAGCATCGTCTTGTCCAGCGTCAGCTCCGCCACCAACTGCTTCAGCTTCGTGTTCTCCTCGCGAAGCTGTTTGACTTGACGGACCTGATCCACTTCCAGGCCGGCATACTTCGCCTTCCAGCGGTAGTATGTTTGCTCTGTGATTCCCACCTTGCGGATCAGCTCCGCTATTGGGACTCCCACTTCAGCCTGCTTCAATACTCCAACAATCTGCTCCACGGAAAACTTCTTCTTCATGGCAAAATCCTCCAACCCTTCTCAGGGTAAGTTTTTTGCCGAAAAACTAACCTTCAATCTGGCCCAGTTTTCGCCAGGCCCTTCAGCTATTTCTGAGTTCAAGTAGCCGCCGTCGGGGGTGTGGAAAAGTGGGAAGCGTTGTTTGCAAATCAGGACGACCGTGCCTCGACTCAACTCCACATCCGAGTAGACCCTCTATTGCGGGAAGCCTGCCTGCCGTAGCTCGCGCCGCACGGTGCGAAAGACATCATCATACTGAGGCAACGCTTCCATCTGATGCCCAAGCCGGTTGTCCCACAGCGCTTTCAGGCGAGCTTCTTTTGCGAGAATGCCGTCTTCTACGCCCGCAGTGTCTTTCCCTCGAAAGCGTAGTTTTTCCGCAATCGCTCCGATGAGATGGCCAATGTCTATACCCTTCTAGACAGGAAGTAGCCATCATGCTCCACGCGTATTCATGTCTTGAAGAAACTCTGAGGGCGAACCAGCACTCGTAAGCAGAAGGCAATCGCGCGCGCGAGTACAGGCCACATAGAGGAGTTGGCGCTCTGTATTGTACACATCTTCCAAGTCGGAAGCGTCGGTCGCTGTCTCTATGCGTTCTTGAAGTGGGATGATTTCATCATCGCAGGCCATAACGGCGACCGCACGGAATTCGAGACCCTTACTCCCATCCCCACGCCATTTGGAGGTTCGATTGGAACTGTGGTCTTAAGTAACGGCCATGGAGCGTGGAAGCAGACGGGTGAAAGAACGTTCACGTACAGGAAAGAGATTTTCCATACGGACGGGTCTTTCTACGGCGTAGCTCAAACAAACGGAACCGCCACAGTGAGTTCCGATGGAGCCCACTTGGAGATAAATCTGACTCTTCTTAAAGTTACAGATAACGAAGGCAACGTAGCTTTTTCGACAACTGGAACAGGGACGGCTACTCGCATTGCCGTAGAGGAAAAGAATTGACCGCTGTTACCCGAGCTGTTGCTATGGGACGGCACGGTGCCGTCCCACAGCAATCTATCCACAGGAAGTTCCATTGGGTACTTCAGACCCAGAAATATGTTCGAGACGAAGCACCCGCGTGGATGCAGGGCGGGCAACGATTTTTGCCTTTTGCGAAGAGGATTGATGCAAGACCCTGTACAAAACGACCCCTTGGAGCCGAAAAACTGAAGCACTAGGATTATCGGTCTCCCGGCCGTGGTCTTCTTGCAGATCGGACGCTAGTCGGATGTTCCCGCGGCTTGACTACTTCTCGAAAGACCAATCGCGCCTAGCATAGCGATGTCATAACTCAGTCTCTCAAGAACACGAATCGTCTAAAGATTAAAACTGAGGCTCAAGCGAATCTTGCCATCTGGCCCGTGCACGAAATCGACTTGCGAGACAAGCATAGGCTTCTGATTCCGGTCGTTCATTACTCGTCTATCGGCGACATTTACCTGCAAGATCAGGACGGGAAAACGTGGAGAGGCGACACATGGGGCACCAACCAGCCCCTTCCTCACTTCGTCCAGTTTGAACGCGGTACCCATATCAAACACCCAGGAAGCGCGACCTTCGACGTAATGTTCGAAGAGGGGAATGCGGGCACAGAGGTGAGCGCTCCGTATACGCTCCGCTTGTACTCGGAGCATATTTTGGGAGTCGTGAAACTCTTTGAGGAGTTCAGGGAATCGTAATTGATTTTCGACATGCATCGACTATATCCTCCAAGTGGAGAACTATGCCGAATGAAGCCAAGCAATCCCGCGAAGAATGTTATTGGCGAATTCGACAAGTTCACGGATTTTATGCGTAGGCTTGTGGCCGTTCCGCACTCTGAAATCAAGGCTCGAATCGAAGCGAAGAAGCGAGTGTCTAAACCCTCCGCTTCCCGCGACCGTGCCGCTTCGCCCAAACGGGCAAATTAGCTGGCCGTTTCTTCCACCTTGCCAGTCAGTTCTGCATAAGTCAGTCTCTTGCCTGAAATCTGCGATACTGCCAGCGCGAATCTATCCCCATCATGGAGCGGATTGTCTTTGGTCGAGCGATTGTTGACCCGGAATACTTGCTCAGTCACGTAACGATCCAGATGGAATGGCTCGACGGCTACGTAAGTGCCGCCTAGGGTCCGCTTCAGCAATGACCAGAAGTTCTCGATCCCCTGGGTATGGACTTCGCCTCGCACGTACTCTTCAACATGGTTCACGGTTTCGTGGATGTATTCACGCGCTGCCAGATTGTCGTAGCCGGGCCATCCATCGGTATAGACCTTTGCGCCGTGCTCGATCTCATTCAGGATTTCGCGCTGTAGCGCTTCCCGCTTGACGTTCGGAACTACCTTTGCCCGGACTTGCCGAGAGTCGCGCTCCAGCATTCCCATGACGGCAACTTTCTTGCTGGCGCCTTGATGCCATTCTGAAGTGCGAGGCGCTTGTCGCGGTGCATCTTCTGAGGCTTGGGACCGACGAAAGTCTCGTCAATCTCAACAGGACCGCCATCGCTGCCTAACTTCACGAAAGAGCGAGTCTCCATCGCTTCACGAATCCGATGGAGCATAAACCACGCCGATTTTTGAGTTACGCCGATAGCACGCGAAAGTTCATAACTGGAGATACCATTCTTGGAGTTGCAGAGCATCCAGACGGCAGGCATCCGTTACGAGATTGTCGGTAGGTCGTGGCCGCGCGAACTGCAGGTCCTCGTAGTCCACTGCATTCACCCAGAGGGCGCCGGGAGGAAGTTTGGCTGCGCAAAGACGGATGGGCTCGGCCGTCAGCTCGCGAAGCGGAGGAAAACAGAGCTGGGACAGACAATTTACGACGATCTCCTGCGGGTTGTTTGTGCGGTTCCGCATTTCCATGCGGATAAGGCGGCTGCGGCTGTCGATTTCGGAAAAGGAAAGGTCGCAGTCGAGTTCGTCCTTGCCCAGGGTTTCGAAGCGAAACGAATAAAACTTCAGGTCCGAGGAGGCCTCCCACGGATGGACTCCGGACTCATGATCGGTGACGTTGGGTAACCGAGCCGAACCATTTAACAGCAACGGAAACAGGCTCAGGTCGAAGCTCAGGCCTCTGCGCAGGTCAGGGATATGGGAGATGCCGAAGTGTTTTTTGGAATAGGGTCCCCAGTCGGGAAGAGAGACGAGATCGTGTGTGGAACTCAATCGGGCTGAAAGGGCCGGATCTAATTTATGGGGAGCGAGCGCTTCTGCCAGTGGATCCTTTGCCAATATCCATCCGGCTGCGGTCATGCCTGTCAGTCCAAGGAAATTGCGCCGCGAAAGGCCTCCAGGCGTCCAAATGCCGTCAGAAGTGTTTGGGTCGGCCATGAAAAATCTGGAAGAGGATGCATCCGAATCGGTCATGCGCTTTGGTGACATTCCACCCCCTGGACCCATACAGATTGGATATCCAGAGACCGTTTTTGCGGATTGAAACGGAAACTGAGCAGGTCAGCAGAATCGCCGGGACAGAGTGCTCCGCTTTTGCCGATCAGGCGGCCCGGGTTCTCGGTTGCCATTTGGACGGCTTCGCCAAGTGTAGAGATACCTGAGCCAGCCAGCCACGCGACATTCTGGCTGAGAGAATAGGCAGCACCCGCAAGCAGGCCCGAACCGACCATGCTCAGGCGTCCGTCGGCACTGAGCTTCACGCGATCGCCGATCGAGGTGTTGTAAATTCCGGGCGGCATGGCCGCGAGCGCCACGCTATCCGAGATCAGAATACTGCGCTCGATTCCCTTGGCGCGCAACATAACTTTGAGCGTGTCGACAGGCAGGTGGTGGCCATCCGCGATGAAGGTCGCGGTAAGGCGATCGTCTGCGAGCTGCGTCCAGAGGGGATTGGGATGGCGCGGGAGGGTCTGGGCGATGCCATTCCCGAGATGTGTCGAGAGCGTCGCGCCGGCATCAACCGCCAGGCGGATGCGCTCCGGCGCGGCATCGGTGTGCCCGATCGCGACCAGCACTCTGTTGGAGGCGAGCTTTGAGATGTAGTGCGGAGCATCCTGCCAGTGCGGTGACAGGGTTACCATCCCGACCAGATTCTGCGATGCCTGCTGCCAGCGTTCGAACTCCGCCAGATCAGGCGGGCGAACCGCTGCAACCGGATGCGCTCCGCGCGCGCCGTCCGCCGGAGAGACATGCGGTCCTTCGATATGCACGGAAGGGATGGCATGAGCCACCTGCGCGTCGGCCTGGCGTGCCCGCGCAATGGCGCGCAGCGCGCGAACGACCTTCTCTTCCGGAGCCGTGATGATGGTGGGAAGGAAGGTGGTCGTTCCGTTCCGGATGAGTCGACGCACAAGCGCGATGACCAGATCAGAATCGACATGTTCGCCGTTCAGGTCATAACCGCCGTATCCATTGACCTGCAGGTCAATGAAACCAGGCGACAGCCACGAGTCGGTTTCGACAGCGCAGGAATCCACAGCCGCGATGCGGCCAACCTTCACCGTGACACAGATCGGACGGCCGGTGGAAACATCCCGGCCAGTGATGGAGTGGGCGCTCATATCTGTTCTTTTGATTCCGCGACCTGATGTGCAGTCGAACCCGCAGGCTGCGCTGTGCCGATCCGATCCAATAATTGGAGAATCAAAATGGCGGCGCGCGGCAAATGAAAGGGGTCTTTCACGGGAAGCGCCACGACTTCATCGGTAGGCTTGCCCTCGCGCGTCAGGCGCTGATGCCACTCCCCATATTCGGCAACGAGAAAGTGCGCCCACGTCCAGCGGTCTACTTTCTCATGCCATTCGAGACACCAGGCTTCTCCGGTAAGCTCATGGGCCAATAACGTGCCGTAGAGCGCCTCCACGTGGGGCCACCATACCTTTTTCTCTCCATGCGGCAGGTATGGTGCATGGCCTTCGAGATCGCGCGAGAGGAAGATTCCCCCAAACTCCTGATCCCATCCCAATTCAAGATGCCAGCGCATGACCTCGGCGGCGCGGCGGATGGTCTCCAGATCGCCGCGGAGGCGGGCCAGATGCATGACGAACCACATGGATTCGATGGCATGGCCGGGCATCACGAACGTGCCTGCAGGCGGGGGCAGCTCTTTGTAGTCCCAAGTCAAAAATTCGAGCACCGCCTTGTGCTGAGGCCGTACAAAGTGATGCATGACCCGCTGGGCATAGTCCTCAGCCACGGAGTCGAGAGATGCGTCATTGACGGTCTGTGCCAGCTCATTCGCCACTTCGGTCAGGATCATGGGGATGCCATGGTTCCTCCAACCCAAAGGCAAAGGATAGGGAGCGGTTTCCGTAAAATCAGGCTCCTCCACGCGGCGTTGTATGCGGGCGAAGGTCTCCTGCGCAACAGAGAGTATGTGCGGATCCCGGACGGCACGATAGTATTCGCTGAGCCCATACACTGCAAAACAATCGGCATAGATGCTGATGGCGCCGTCGATGACACCGCCCTGCCGGTCTGTACGATAGACCCAGCGCCCCTGATCGTCGCGCCCGTGATCCAGCAGAAACCGCACGGAGTTCTCGGCGGCCTTTAAAAATTCCGGACGTTTTTCCACGCGGCTATACAGCGCAGAAAAGGTCCAGACGGAGCGCGCCTGCGACCAGGTAAACTTGTCGCCGCTGGCCAGGGAACCGTTATCCCGGAGGCAGGACAGTACGCCGCCATATTCCCAATCGATGCCGTGCCGGAACCAGAAGGGCACAACATCTTCCAGGAGCAGTCGCCGATATCGCTGTTGAAGCGCGGCTATGTTCAGGTCGAATGGCTTTTCCCCCATGGAGAAAACCATAGCATGTTTTGAAAATTATCTAACATATCGAGAAAATTTTCGCATCGACTCCTGGGCATGAAAAAGCTAACTCTCACTCTTGATTTGGCTTTTGTCGTTGATGTAGCCTTCATCCGCAAAACGGATTTAGCGGACTACGGAGAGTTTCGTCTCAGAATGACTATTGCATTTCGAAAATGATCTAGAATTTTCCAGGTCAAGGGAAAATTTTCACCTAACAGGGTTATATTGGGGATCAACAAACATGAAAACTCGAAATACCCCACGAATCAAGGTTGGACTTCGGGAAATTGCGGAGAACGCAGGAGTAAGCGTTGCCACGGTGTCTCGGGTGCTGAACGGAAATAACCGCGTTGATCCGGTGATTCAACGGAAGGTTCTGGAGACAGCTGCGAAATTCGACATTGACCTTTCGCAGCGGAATAAGACGAAGGCGCTGGCTTTTCTTCTTTGCAACCGCACCATGCTGCATGCCTTCCACTCCCGCATCCTGATTGGCGCCGAGGAAGCCTGCGCGGCCCATGGCTGGGACATGGTATTTCTCAGTTTCAATTATTCGGCGCATATTCCGTGGAAGGAACTCCACCTGCCGAAGGTTGTGCAGCGGCACGATGTTGTCCGGGCCGTCATTCTAGCGGGTACGAATTCTCCCAATCTTATCGAGCTGCTGGAGCACAAGGGCATTACGTTTGTTGTTCTGGGAAACAACGTAATCAACGGGCCGCAGAAATTTAACTACGATGTCGTGTTCTCCGATGACGTTCAGGGAGGTTATGACATGACCCGGCATCTTATTAAGCTGGGTCACCGGCATATCGGCTTTGTCGGCAATACGCGCCTTCCCTGGTTTTCCCGGTGCTTCGGCGGGTATCGCAAGGCAATGGAGGAGGCCGGTCTTTCGCCGCGGCCGAGCGAAATTCACTCGGAAGATGACACAGAGATCGGCTATTTAGGGACGAAATCTCTGCTAGCAGGGAACCAGCCCATTACGGCGATCTTCGCCGGAAACGATCCCTCAGCGCATGGCGTTTATAAAGCGCTACGGGACAGCGGATTGAAAATTCCTGAAGATATGTGCGTAGCTGGCTGTAACGATACGGTTGGACCCTGGCTTTACCCCGGATTGACCACGATTCGGGAATTTCCTGAGCAGCTGGGAAAAAACCTGGTTGAGGTGCTTCTCAGCCGGATTGCGAATTCGCAGCAGGCCCCGCAGCAGGTTACGATCCCAACCGAGCTGATCAAGAGGGAATCCTGCCGTCCCATCTCCTCCATTTCCGAAGTCACGGCAGGCTCGGCGACTGTGACTTCCGGCTGAAGGCGTATCAGCAGCCCGGAGCGCTCACTCCGCGAGAGAGCCTCCTAGTGGTGGCCTTTCTTCCGCCTGGCGGCACAAATTTCTGACGGACAATTCGATTTCCAGTTTCCGGTCCATACAGGCGCCGTCGAAGCAGCCATTTGCCCGTCTCCTGGGCCAGCCTCCTCTCCGCGCAATAATTTTTCTTATGTTGAGAATAATTATCTCAATATATGAGCAATTTTTCTCTTGACAGGCTGTATTTTTCTCTTAAGAATCAAGCACATTAAAAACCACGGAAACTGCGGTTCGGAATTGGCGCCGCCAGATGAACCTGTTTTGCCGATCCTGACAACCAGCAGACGCTCCAGGACTGAGGTAATCGCCATGAAGGCTTTGAGATCGCTTCTTCTATTGGGTACGCTTTCGGGGGCTTTTCTGTTTTCGCCGCTTCAGCGCCGCGCCTGCAGCCAAGAGGTAACCGCGACCCTCGTTGGTGTCGTGAGTGACAATTCTGGAGCGGCCATTGGGAATGCGCAGGTAACAATTACTGAGCAGCAAACTGGCGCAGCGCGAAGCCAGGCAACGAATGGGAGCGGGAACTATGAATTTACCCTTCTTCCTCCCGGCGTCTATACGGTCAAAGTTTCCATGACCGGATTTGAAACCAAGATCATGAAAGACGTACGCGTGCCGGTGAATACCACGGTACGAGTAAATGTCGAGTTGCAAGTCGGCCAGATCTCGCAGTCCGTGACGGTGACGGATCAGGCTCCATTGCTTCAGACCGACCGCGGCGATGTGAGCCAGCAGATCGAATCCAAACAGGTCGAGGACCTGCCAAACGGCTCCACTAGAAATTTCCAGTCCTTCGAATCACTGGCGCCCGGCGTTAGCACGGTCGTTTACGACCAGTCGTCTTTCTTCAATGCTCAGAACTCGCAATCCTTTGAGGTCAATGGACAGTCCGTAATGTCCAACAACCTTCAGATTGAAGGAATCGATGACAACGAGTTCTCTGGTGCTCTGCAGGTGTATATTCCTCCGGCGGAAGCCATTCAGGCAGTAGACGTGGAAACCAGCAATTATTCGCCTGAGTTCGGACGCTCGGCGGGCGGCGTGACAAATGTAGTGCTCAAGTCCGGCACGAATGGGTTTCATGGATCAGCCTACGAATACAACCAGGTAAGCGCAACTCAGGCCCGCAGCTATTTCAACAACACCGGAGCGCGTCCGCAATTTACGTACAACTACACCGGAGGAGCGTTCGGCGGCCCAATCCAGAAAGATCGCACCTTCTTCTTCGTGGATTTTCTGCGCACCTCGAATGTGCAAAGGCTGTATGAGCTGTTTACGCTCCCGACATCTGCATTTCGGACCGGCGATCTCAGCGCCAGCCCAACTCCAATCTATGACCCCGCTACCGGTAATGCGAACGGTTCAGGACGGTCACAGTTTGTCACGAACGGTGTTCCGAATGTGATTCCGTCAAACCGGATTGATCCAGTTGTGACAAATCTCCTCATGCTGCTGCCTGAGCCCAACATACCGAATGCCGGATTCACCAATAACTACCAGACGACCCTGCCATACTCGCAGATCTCCGACCAGGTGGACGCGAAATTTGATGAGAATCTGAACAGCCGCGATCATCTTGTTTACCGCTACAGCTGGCAGCAGGTGGTCACAAACCAGGCTCCGGCATTTGGAAACGAGGGCGGCGGTCCGGGTGGTGCGAGTGCCGGATTTGAAGGAACAGGTAATCAGAACATCTTCAATACTGCCGGCGAGTATACGCACATATTTTCTCCCACATTGCTGACTGAGCTGCGCCTCGGTGTCGATCATGATCACAACACGGCCAACCCTTCCGGCTATGGTCTCGATACCTCAACGCAGTTGGGCATTCCGGGGGCGAATATAAGCGCCTTTACCAGCGGCCTGTCCAGCATGCTCGTATCCGATTTCTCATCGCCCCTTCTGGGCTACAGCGCATTCGAGCCGTGGGACCGCGCTGAAACCAATGCAGACATCGTGAATGATTGGACCAAAGTTATTGCCAATCACTCACTCAAAATTGGCGGAGAGGTGAGACTCAACCGTCAGGACCTGTATCAGATCGCGACCTACAGCCCGCGCGGAGAGTTTGAGTACGGTGAAGGGCAGACAGGGATCAATGCTTCCGGCTCAAAGACAAGTCTTGGCAATGCCTTTGCAAGTTTCCTGCTGGATCAGCCCAGCCTGGTTGCGCGGGAGATCAACGCTAATGGAAATATCGGCAATGCATCGTGGCGCGAACAGGTGTATTCCTTCTTCGTCCAGGACACCTGGCAGGCGTCGCCGAAGCTGACGCTGACCTACGGGCTGCGTATGGGAATTCTTCCTCCGGCGTATCCGAAGGCGGGCGAGGGTGGGTTTTCGCAATATGATCCCAGCGCAAATTCTCTGCAGCTCTCGGGGTATCCCGGGGGAATTTCGAACACACTCGGAGTGAGCGTGCATGATGACTACGAACCGCGCATCGGCTTCGCGTATCGCGCGCGTGCGAATACGGTCGTTCGCGGAGGATTTGGAATCAGTCACACGCCGTGGCAGGGCCTGGGCTATGCCTATAACTATCCGGTGAGAACGAATGTATCCTTTAACACACTCAGCTCTTACACTCCCGCCTTGAACAGTGTAGGTCGGACGGCAACCCTTGAGCAGGGATTTCCTGCACCCGCGCCGGTTGCTGTTTCTCCGAACGGCACGGTCGCCAATGCGCCGATCGCTTCCAGCTGGAGCGTCGTAAACACCAGCTACAAGGACCCATCGGTAGCCTCTTACAACCTAACCGTGGAGAATAACCTGGGAAAGCAATGGGTAGGCACAGTTGCCTATGTTGGGAATGTGGGCCGCGCTATTCCTGCCGGTTACAACCTGAACGCAGGCCTGGTGGCCGGCGCGGGTGCAAAAGGGCAACCCGAATACAGCACGTTCGGGCGTTCGGCCGCTACCACCTTATATGGATACTCCACGACCTCGAATTATAATGCGCTTCAGCTAACCCTGAAACACCAGTTCTCGCATGGGCTCGCATGGACTTCAAGTTATACCTGGCAGAAAGCCATGGGCTGGATATCGAACAGCGTGAGTGACAGCGGGTTGTCGTTTTACCTGCCGGGAATGTACCAGCGCAACTATTCCGTGCTCGGCTATAACAGTGCACAGACCTATGCGCAGAGCGCTGTCTATGAGCTTCCCTTCGGGAAGAATCAGCCTTTTGTACATAGCGGATGGGCGAGTCAGGTTGCGGGTGGATGGGAGCTGTCCAGCATTCTGCACGTCAACACCGGTACGCCGCTCACTTTTACTGCCAGCGGAGCCCAATTGAACGCGCCGGGCACAATACAGCTTGCCGAACAGGTCGCTTCGCTCAAAAAGCTTTACGGAATCGGGACCACCCGCCACTGGTTCGATCCAGCATCCTTTGTTACTCCGGCTGGCGCGACCGAGGGTAACATCGGGCAAAATATATACAGCGGTCCGGGCTTGTTTACGCTGGACAGCTCTATCTTCCGCCAGTTCCCAATTCGCGAGTCACTGGTGCTGAAACTTCGCATGGATGCATTCAATGTTCTGAACCATCCTGTGTTCAACAACCCGTCCACCTCTTTAACAAGCGCAAGTTTTGGCGAAGTGACCTCGACCGCGGGAACAGGCGTAAATGGAACACCAGGAACGCCTCGTCAGCTGCAATTTGCGGCAACCATCAACTTCTGAAAAAAACAGGCCGCAGAGTAGATGTAGGATTTTGTAGCCCATTCTGCTTCGTTCTATGGAGGAATATCATCGTGATTTTGAATTCGGTTCGCCTACGCTCCATGAGGGCGGCTGTGCTTCTTCTCTCGGGAGCGATGTTTGCGTGTAGTCTCTGGGCTCAGGCAAGCTCGCCCTTTTGTTCGGATTCCGGATGTACGGAAACCAAACAGGAACTGAAGCGCATCTGCGACTACATCGTACAAAACAAGAGCACGTATCCGACGATCTACATCGGCGGCTATTACATGCGGACACTGGTTGCCGGCTACCAGATTTTGGGCGATCGGCAGTATCTCGATACCGCTTTGGCTTACGGCGATTACCTGCTCGCAAGGCAGATGCCGAACGGTTTCTGGCAGACCGGATATGGACCGGTCTATATGGCGGATACGGGGAGCGCGATTGCCCTGTTCATTGTTCTTTACGACCATGCGGATCATGAACACCAGCAGAAATACTTTGACGCGGTGCAGCGCTATGTCGATTCAATTCAGAAAGAGGGAATGATTCATCCGAATGGCGCCTTCGGAACCGGTTGGAGAAAGGTTGTCGATGGAAAGCTCACAGACCCTCTTTTTGACCAGTACACATTATCCTCCGCGCTGACCGGGAGCCAGATATTTACATGGATGTACCACAAGACCGGGAAGGACCAGTATCGTGAGATCGCCTACCACGCCTTGCGCTGGGTCTTCAGCACCATGCGCAGCGACGGGAATATCCCGCACATCCTGGCCGAGGAAGGCTTCGACTGGGACAAGCGCAGCGATCCGCAGATCAATCACAAGCTGTTTGACACGATGACTTATGGGACATCGGGTTACGTCGGAGAAGGCGTGATAGCGTTTGATCTCTATTGCGGCAAGCGGTCCTGGCGGTCGTGGATTGAGAAGGCCGTCAAGCCCAATATTGAATTCCTTCTGCGCAACCAACTGCCGAACGGCACGTGGTCCCAACTCGCGATGACCGGTTGGGATCGCAGCCGCAGCCCCGGCATCACCGATTATCTGATCTGGTATTACGATCACGTCGATCGCGATCCGCGCATCGTGAAAGCCGTGCAGCGTTTCAATGCTTTTGTCCTGAATCCTGAAAACGGCAAGTCGTACGGCCTTGTCTATGACGGTGCCGAATCGAATACTCGAGGCGGAATCGGGGCATACAACACGGTGAGCAGCCTTACTGGCCGCGCGCTTGCCGACATGATCTCGCCCAACCTCGACGCTAAGTGGTAGCTATCCACACCGTCGGGAAACTCACCGCCATCATCTCTGCATGGATGATGGCGGTCTCGTTGTCGATGTCCGGATTCAGCCAGGCAAAGCCTCCCGCGCAATCCGCGTTTGTGAGTACCCTGATGCCGGAACCCGCGCATCTGGAGGTGGGGAACGGGCGATTCCCCATTTCTTCCGAACTGCGCGTAACGACAGACCACTTTCGCGATGGAAGGCTGGATCGCGCGATTGCAAGAATGCAGGCTCGGCTTGCTGCATTGACCAGCGCTCCGCTTGACGATCGCAGCGCAGTAGCTACGAATAGTGAACCATCGCTGGTGGTATCTGTCGAATCTGCGGGTGAGCTGGTGCAGTCTGTCGATGAGGACGAATCATACTCGCTGGACGTCACTCCGCTGGGCATACATCTGCAGTCAAGAACCGATGTGGGCGCAATCCGGGGACTTGAGACGCTCCTGCAGCTTGTGCAATCTGATGGGACCGGATATTTCCTGCCAGCAATTTCCATTCAGGATAAGCCGCGCTTCCCATGGCGAGGACTGATGCTGGACTGCTCACGTCATTTCGAGCCTGTTGATGAGCTCGAGCGCACTCTCGATGGCATGGCGGCGGTGAAGTTGAATGTCTTTCACTGGCACCTGACGGATGATCAGGGGTTTCGCATCGAGAGCCGCATCTTTCCAAAGCTGACGGGCATGGGATCCGACGGGCTTTACTACACCCAGGAGCAGGCGAAGGAGATTGTGGCCTATGCCCGCGAGCGCGGCATTCGTGTTGTGCCGGAGTTTGATATGCCGGGCCATGCGACCTCGTGGATGGTAGGGTATCCCGAGCTTGCCAGCGCGCCCGGTCCTTTCGCAATTGAGCGACATTTCGGTATTTTCGATCCAGTGATGGATCCGACACGGGAAAGGACTTACGCCTTCCTCGACAAATTCATCGCTGAGATGGCAACGATCTTTCCTGACAGCTACATGCATATTGGAGGGGACGAAAACAACGGAGTCGAGTGGAAGCATAACCCGCGCATTCAAAGGTTCATGCAGGTACATCACTTTAAGAGCACTGCGGATCTGCAGAGTTATTTCAATGCGCGTATATTCGCGATCCTCAAGAAACATGGAAAGCGGATGGTTGGCTGGGATGAAATCATGACGCCCGCGCTTTCCAAAGATGTTGTCGTGCAGTCATGGCGAGGCTTTGGCTCACTGGCACAGGGAGCGAAACAAGGATACAGCGGGATACTTTCCGCTGGTTATTACCTTGGCCACATGGATTCCACAGCCGCGTATTATCAGGTCGATCCGCTGCCTGCAGACAGTGATCTCACTCCTGAGCAGTCTGCGCGTCTCCTTGGAGGGGAAGTTTGCAGTTGGGGAGAATATGTGGACGCGCGAACGCTTGATTCGCGAGTCTGGCCGATCACTGCTGCCATCGCGGAGCGCTTCTGGTCGCCCCGTTCCGTCGATGACACGAACGATATGTACCGCCGTGTGGAAACCGAATCGCTTCGCCTGGAGATATCAGGGTTAACGCATTTGACCCATGAAGGCGCAAGCCTGCGCGCGTTGGCTGGGACCGACCAGATTGGATCGCTGCAGGTTCTGGCCGATGTGCTTGAGCCTGTCACATTTGCGGTGCGTGGGCCATGGTCAGAGAAGCACGGAGTCACACTGCTGGAACCGCTGAATCATCTGGTTGATGCTTTACCGCCCGATCCGCCCTTCCGCCGCAGCTTTGAAAAGCTGGTGAGCACGTACCTTCAGGACCCAGCCGTGCACCCGGATGAGAAAGCGAAACTGACGGCCATGTTTCACGCATGGACAACCGCTCCGCCGGAAATCCTGCAGTTGATGTCGACTGCTCCACGGCTGGCAGAAGCAAGGCCGCGAGCACTGGAGCTATCAAAGCTGGGAATCATGGGGCTGCAGGCAGTTTCTAATTTATCGGATCACTCCCCGGCTCCGGCCGGCTGGAAACAACAGCAGCTTGCGATTCTGGATGAAGCAGAAAAGCCCGAAGCCCTGGTGCGATTCACGGTGATTTCTCCACTGCGAAAGTTGGTACTTTCTGTGCACGAGAGATGAAGTAGAGGTTTTTCGTGAAATATTTCACAAATAATGTGATTTTTTCTGTTGACACTTATTTTTTTCTCATTGAAAGTAACAATCAAGAGGAAAACATGCAAGCCTTCAGAAGACATGCAATCTCATTGATTTTGGGAAGTTGTTGTGTTGTTGCCACAGCCTCCCTGGCGTTCGGCCAGGTTGACCAGGGAACGATTACCGGGGTGGTTCAGGATACTTCGGGAGCGGTGGTGCCAAATGCAGACGTCATACTGATCAACACGGACACAAGCCTGACGCTGAAAGCCAGAACAAATGGAAGCGGTATCTATGTTTTTCCTCCGCTGAAGATCGGCAACTACGAGGTCACCGCCCAGGCTGCGGGCTTCGATAAAACGGTCCAGAAAAATGTTCACCTCGATGTGCAGGAGCGGCTGAATGTGAACCTCACGCTCCATCCCGGCACAGTTTCGCAGACTTTGACAGTAACGACCGCCCCCTCTCTGCTGCAGACGCAATCCGGCTCCGTGGGACAGGTGCTGAGCACCGAATCGATTGACCATACGCCGCTCAGCGGGCGCAACTGGGTTTATGCCATTCAGCTCACTGCCGGCGTGGTTCCTTCGACCAGCACCAAGGGTGGAGGCACAGGGGACTTCAGCGCCAATGGCCAGCGCGGAGACCAGAATAACTTTCTGTTGGATGGTGTCGACAACAACGTCAACATCATGGATCTGATGAACGGGGCCAGCTACAACGTGCTTCCTCCCCCGGATGCGCTTTCCGAGTTCAAGGTAGACACGGCCGATTACAGCGCCGAGTTTGGTCACTCCGCCGGCGCCGCGGTCAATGCCACCATCAAGTCAGGCACCAATCAGATTCATGGCGATGCATGGGAGTATTTCCGCAACACGAATCTCTCGGCACAAAACTGGAATGCCCTGACCATGCCCCCGTATCACAACAACCAGTTTGGTGCTACGCTGGGCCTCCCCATTCTCCGCAACAAGCTCTTCTTCTTTGGCGATGTCCAGGCCAATCGCGTCACCAACGGATTTACGGACATCCTGAGCGTTCCCACGGCCCTTATGCGCCAGGGCAATTTCACGGAACTATCGAATACGAGCCTGACGGGAAGCGCCAAGCCGACACAGCTCTATCAGCCGAATTCGGGTGGAACCGCCAAGCTGACCTGCAATGGCCAGAACAACACTTTCTGTCCCGACCAGATCAACTCCGTGGCGCAGGGTATTCTTAACCTCTATCCGATGCCCAATGCGAACAGCGGCAAGACATACAACAACTATGTCGAAAACCTGACCGCCGTCGCCAATACTTTCCAGTGGGATACGCGTTTTGACTGGAATATCAGCCCACGCGATCAGGCCTTCACGCGGCTCAGTTACATGAATACTCCCGGATACACGCCGCCGCCGCTGGGGCCCATTCTGAATGGGAGCGCGTATAGCGCCGGCCAGCTGAAAAACCTGATTGAAAATGTGGTGGCAAGCGAAACGCATATTTTCAGCCCGAACCTCTTCAACGAAGTGCGCTTTGGTTATAACTACGGAGGCTTTGCCTTCCTGCAGCCTTACTACAACACCAATCTTGCGGCGCAGCTTGGGTTTGGAGGCATCCCGTACGGTCCGGGGTGGCCGTACAACGGAGGGCTGCCCGAGGTCACGGTTGGCGGTATTACAGGGTTCGGAGCTTCCGGTTACGATCCGTCGATCGAGCACCAGAACATTTACCAGATACTGGACAACGTGACACGCGTGGTCGGAAACCATTCTCTAAAGTTTGGCGTGGACTTCCAGAATATCCGCGTTGCGGCTATCCAGCCTCCCCAGTCGCGCGGCGCGTACGACTTCAGCGGTTTGTATACCAGCAACCTGGGAGCGAGTTATACCGGCTCGGGAATCGCAGATTTCCTCGCTGATCAAATGGCGAGCGCGAAGCTCACCAACGAAGTCAACATCAATGACGCAATGTGGTATCGCGCCGCATACGCACAGGATGACTGGAGGATCACGCAGAAGCTGACTTTGAACCTCGGGCTTCGCTATGACTATTTTCAGCCGTTCCGCGAAACGTCGGGAGCGCAGGCAAATTTCAACGTGACCAGCCTGCAGGGAGGAGTTGACGAGGGAGCAGGTATTTATCTCATTCCCGTGCAGAGCCAGAATGTTGCTTTGCCTGCGGCGTTCCAGAACATCCTGGCGCAGAACAACATCACCTTGAAGTACGTAAAGAATCCAGCTCTGGTGAACGGGCAGTATACCGACTTTGCGCCGCGCGTCGGTTTCGCATTCTCGCCCAGCAACAATACCGTCGTTCATGGAGGCTTCGGCATCTTTTACGGCGGATTGGAGCCCGTGGGAGTAGGACCGAATATGGGCCTGAACTTCCCCTTTGGCGCATCGGATTCGTTCAGCCGCCCGAATTGCGCTCCGAACAGCTGCCCATCGATCCCGGAGAATCTGGAAACAGGTTTCTCCGTGCCGCTGGCTGCTGGTTTGCAAAACTACGTGTCGTTGCCGTCGTTACAGGGTATCCCTGAAAACTCCAAGACCACTAATACAATGAGCTATAACCTATCGATGCAGCAATCCTTGTCCAATAACATGGTGGCATCGATCGGGTATGTCGGAAACGTTACCCGCCACCTGGTTTCAAACGATGGCTTCAATGCTGCTTTGGCTCTACAAAACCCGGCGAATAACTCGCTGTATGCGGAGCCGTTCCAGGGTATCGGCGGCGGAACTATCATGGCCTATATCGGCGAAAGCTCTTATAACTCACTGCAGACAAAACTGCAGAAGCGTTTTTCGAATGGGATGAATTTTCTCGCGACTTATACCTGGGCGCACGCGCTGGATGATTCCTATGACCCGATCGGAGGAGGAGTCAGCGATCGTAATTTCAACCTGATCCCTATCCGCGAAGAATATACGAATTCACCGTACGATATCCGGCACAGGTTTAACTTCAATGGATATTATGAGCTGCCTTTCGGGAAGGGACGTACCCATCTCAACCATAGCGGGCTGATCAATGCCGTTGCGGGAGGCTGGGCAACGAACATCGTGTTCTTCGCGCAGACAGGAAAGCCTTTCACGGTATCGGATAACGTCAGTACAGCTTCAGGAGGAAGTGCGCGGGCCATTCTGGTCGGCGACCCGTTCGCGCCCGGAGGCTCACCCGATCCATCGAACCCCACGATCGCTTGCGCTCCGCGTACGCATACAAAGACAAACTGGTATAACCCCTGCGCTTTTGCCAACCCGCTGGCCGGAACCCTGATTCCACGGACCGGAGCAGGCTCACTGGTTACGGACCTGACACAGGTTTATTCCTACCTCGGGGGCCGGTCGAATCTTCTTCATGGACCCGGCATTGAGCGCGTGAATGCTTCCTTATTTAAGAACTTCAACACATGGCGCGAACAAAGTCTGGAGCTGCGCGTCGATGCCTTCAACGTGCTGAACACCCCTAGTTACTCAATCGGAGAGTCTGGCATTAACTCAAATGGAGGAGAAATCACGGGCACGCAGTCTTTCCAGAACAATACGCCCGATGCAAGATTCTTCCAGCTTTCGGCAAAGTATAAATTTTGAACCAAACCTAAGATATCCCGGGCCTCGACGCATCCCTGCGCCGGGTTCCGGCGTGAAAATGAATTGTTCCCGGTGTCTATGAAAATCATTCGCTTCCGAGTTGATGCGTTAAATGTCGAAATTCATCCTGATAGCGAGTCAGCCGGCAGAGCAGCCGCGCATACAGCTTCAGAATCTCTGCGCAAGCTCGCCGCAGAGTGGGAAAATATCGGAGTTGTTTTTGCCACGGGAGCCTCGCAGTTGGATACACTTCGGGCGATGGTGACAGAGTGCGAGGTTCCCTGGTCCAGAGTGAACGGTTTCCATCTGGATGAATACATCGGTCTGGATGAAACTCACGCCGCGTCCTTTCGGCATTACCTCCGCGACAATCTGACGCAGCGTGTCACGATGCGCGAGTTCAATGAGATCAATGGGAGCGCCGGCGATCCGGAGTCAGTGTGCCGTGAATATGCCGCAGCGTTGCGCAGAGCGGAGCCGCAGCTGTGCCTGCTGGGCGTCGGAGAAAACGGACATCTGGCTTTCAATGATCCGAGTGAGGCAGACTTCCATGACCCGAAGTCCATGAAGGTTGTCACGCTTGATGAGGAATGCCGGCAGCAACAGGCCGCAGAAGGATGGTTCGAGACGACGGAAGACGTGCCCTCACGCGCTCTCACGCTTACCATCCCTACCATTTTTCAGATCCCCAAGCTTATTGCCTCGGTTCCGGGCAGCAGAAAGGCGCATATTATCCGCCGGACGCTGCAGGAACCGATCTCCACGGACTGCCCAGCGACCATCCTTCGCAGACATCCGGCTGCCACTCTTTATCTTGATCTAGAGTCGGCTGCGGAGCTGAAGGACAGCGTACAGCTTTAGGCGGCATAACGGTTAATTCAGAAAGGGAAGGGATGATCCCCACATCGGTTCTGATCTCGGGAATCGGATATGTCATTGCTGCCGGGGTGATGTGCGGAATTTTTGTTCTTCCCATGAAATACCTCGGCAGGTGGGCATGGGAGAACGTGTGGGCAATTTTCATCGTTGTTTCCTGCGTTCTGATGCCTTTCGCGATCGCGCGCGCAACGATTCCGGATTTTCTACATGTCCTGAGTGCGGCGCCGTCTCGCGCAATTGTCTGGGCGTGCCTGCTGGGGTTTGCGTGGGGCTTTGGCGCTATCATGTTTGGCCAGAGCGTAAGCGCCGTCGGCATCTCGATGAGCAATACCCTCATGCTTGCGATCAGTGCTTCCCTGGGCTCTTTTCTGCCGATGAGCCTGCTGGCTCCGGAGCGGCTTCATCAGCCGCAGGGGCATGCCATCATGTTCGGGACGCTCATTGGCATTGCGGGAATCGTGTGCTGCGGCTACGCCGGCCTGTTGCGGGAAAAGAGCCAGAGAGACAATGCGGACACGATCCGCGGAGAGATGGTCGGCAAGGCCAGAAGCTTCGGAATCGGCCTGCTTCTTTGCGCGGGCGCGGGCCTGCTTTCTGCGGTGTTGAACATCGGTTACAGTGAGGCGCAGCCTGTGCTCGGTACCGCGGTTCGCCTCGGATACAGCTCTTTCGCAGGATCCAATCTTATCTGGCTGTTGATGCTGACCAGCGGAGCTATACCCAACCTTTGTTTCTGTGCATATCTACTTAACAAGAACCGAACCTGGAGTAAATATGCTGTTTCTGACTCCGCGACCCTATATAGTCTCGCGATTCTGATGGGATTGCTATGGGGTGGAGATATTTTTCTCTATGGGTTCGCATCCCCCATGATCGGCAAGCTGGGGCCCGCGATTGGTTGGCCCATTAAATTGATTGCCGGACTGGTGACCGCGAATCTCGCCGGTTATTGGGCCGGCGAATGGAAGTTCTCACACCGCGGTGCACAAAGATGGATGATGGCGGGGCTGGCCGTGTTATTGGCTGCGATTGCAGTGCTCGGGTGGTCCAGCACCTTGAGTTGATCGCTGCCTTCTTTGCCGGCTTGGCAGGCGGCAAACCGCTCCGCGCGCGAGTTCTATGAAAAGGCGAGATTGCTTAAAACTTATCTGCGGGACGGCCGCAGCCATGCTGCTACCTAATACAGCTGACGTGGCCTTTGCGGAGACATATGAGTCAAGCCACGCGCGCGGTTGGGGAGTCTCGGCATTTACCTTCGGACCCCCCGGAGCGGGAAATGCCGTCGAGCTTCGCAGGTTTCTGCGTGCAGGCAGCTTTCCCGAAGTTACTCCGACGCAAGCCAAGCTGTGGTGGGATGGGAATCTGCTGCATGCAGAATTTTTGAATACGGAGCTGGACCCGCTCTATCACGGAAATCCGGGACTCGCCAAGCCCATCCATTATCCGGGCAATGAACGCTTTGAGATTTCCGCGTATCCGGATGCGGTTTATGTGCAGTTCAGGCCTGACTGGAAGAGCGGAGAGACCTTTCTCTTTGCCGCTGATTCAAGCGGGGCCTGCAACCAAAGCGGGTTGGAGGTTGATATTGCGCGGCAGCCCGGCGAGTGGCGCGCGCACCTTCGTATTCCCTGGGCGCTCGCAGGCGGACGCCCTGAGGGCGTAGAGTTCGGGATCAATCTGGCTCGTTCCCGCGGGCAATCCTCGGAAGTATTGAGCCCGGTTGTGCTCGATCAGACGCTGATTCTTCCGCCGGACCTCCTCATGTCCGCGAGTTTCGGAAAACAAACCGCTGTGTGGTCGGCCGCAGGATTTCTTATCGCGCTGCCAGACGGTACGCGCCGTTGGCAACTGCCCGCACAACTCATCTGGCCAACCACGCAGGAACGCCAGAAGCTATGGCAGGATCAGAAGGACCTGAAGCAGCCAACAACGCAAGAGACCTTATCAGAACGAGTCTGGCTCGCACAGCGACTCTACGACATGCTCGTGCTGGAAGGCTTCAGCTTCCACACAGATGGCTCCAACTGGCAGGTCGATCCTGGCGAATTCTATCCTCATGAAGCGAGAATCGCGGTGAATCAGGCCTTTTGCGACGGGGACACGCGCCGCGCCTGTGCGGTGCTCGATACCTATCTCCATCAGCTTGATCGGGTTACTCGGCGATGGTTTGCCGACGCCTCTCCGGGCAATATTTGCGCCAAGGAATGGGTTCCTGTCATGGCAATGGGTGAGCCCCAGCGTGAAGGAAATGAAATCCGTCTGAACGGAACCGCAGGCAGGCATCCATTTTCGGTCTGGCTCTCTTTTTGCAATGGAGCTGTACGCCTGCGCAACCAATATTCCGGTTTCTTTCAACCGGAGCAGGCCGATCCTTTCACGATGACCGGGCGGGACATTGTTTCCGGCGATATCCATGTACGGATCGAAAACAATCCCTGGCGAATCGTAGTGTTGGATAGCAAAGGGAAAACGCGATGGAGCCTGGGCGAGGGAGACCTTGCCGTACGGTTGGACGCCGCAGGTGAGATTCTCGCCGTTGATTTGCACGGGAGGCTTTCCCCTGAAGAGAATTTTTACGGATTTGGCGAACGTTTTAACGCCCTGGGGCAGCGCGGCAATGTGGTCACGCTTTGGGATGTCGACTGCTGGAGTGGAAATATTCATGGTCAGTTGAACCAGGCGTACAAGAATGTCCCGCTCATGCACAGCACCGCTGGTTACAGCCTGTTCTGGAGCACGACTTATCGCGTACGTGCGGATATTGGCAATGTGTCCCGAAATCAATACCGCCTTACTGCGTTCGGCAACATCTTCGACATTTATCTATGGCCAACGGCGCCTGGATACGCGCTCCAATCCTACCTGCGCCTGACCGGCATGCCGATTCTGCCGCCGCAGTGGGCCTTTGAACCATGGATGGGCGGAGGCGGACGCCGCTGGGCCAACGGCCCTCTGCACAATGTGGTGCAGGAAGAAATCGGCGTAGTGAAGAGGTTTCAGCAACTGGATATTCCGCATTCCGCAATCTACGCCGAGGCCGGCAATGGAGACCCCGCACTCTATGCCGCGCTGAAAGATACAAACTTGCATGTGTTTGCCTGGGACTGGGCCAGCATGGATATCCACCGGGTCATCGAACTTCTGCCGGGTGTTCACGGAACGCAGTTGCCCGTCCTGCGCCACGCGAACGGAGAGGTCGTTTTTCGGAGCGAGCAGAATGCCATTGTTGACTACACGCATCCGCTAGCCACAGAATTGATACGGCGCTTCTGGCAACCGCGTCTTGATCTGGGTCTGGCGGGGAGCATGGTCGACTTTGGCGACATGGTTCCTGAAGATGCTGTCTTCCACAATGGAAAAGGCGGCACGGAGATGCATAATTTCTATGCCTACTTCTACCACCAGACCTTTGCGCAGGTATTTCAGGAGAAGAGAAAAAACGATTACGTGCAGTTCGCGCGATCGGGATGCGCCGGCGATCAACGGTCGATCTGCTACTTCGCTGGAGACCATCAGGCAAACTTCTTTGGCATGCGCGCTGCACTGCGCGGCGGTCTGAACGCTGCGGCATGCGGGTTATCTACCTGGGGAGCAGATGCTGGAGGTTATGCCGGATGGCCCGATCCGGAGGTGTACATCCGCTGGACGCAGTGGGCTACCTTCTGCCCCTTGATGCGCTATCACGGCACCACACCAAGAGAACCCTGGGAGTATGGCAATGATGCCGTCTCTATCTATCGGCGATATGCGTGGCTGCGCGAAAACCTGCTGCCGTATATTGTGCGGTGCGCGCAGGAAGCGCATGAACACGGTATCCCGCTCATGCGCCCCATGCCCTTGGCATTTCCCGGGTCTTCTACTCTGGCGAACTGTGACGACCAGTATCTTTTCGGACCGGATCTTCTCATCGCTCCGGTGCTCGCCCCCGGCGAATCGCGCGGCGTAGTGCTGCCTCCGGGAACGTGGACGGATTTCTGGACCGCGGCTTCTTACGAAGGGGGAAAGTCCATTCAGATTGCGACGCCGATCGATCGCATCGGGGTGTTTCTCCGCGCTGGAGCCTGCATTCCGCTGGAACTGGCGGGGTCTCATGTGCCCGGTGACAGCATGTCAGCCGGCCGCGTGAAAGCAATTCTGGCGACAAAGTCTGACGCGCAGGATCAGATTCACGTCGCAGCAAATGGCGCTACCGCTCTCCTTATATATGGGAACGGATCGAAGCAGGTGATACCGATCGGTCCGCACCAGGAAGCGATTCAACTGCCATAGAAGTAGTGACGGCAGGGAACAATGACGATTGCATGAGGGAAGTAATGGATCGAAGGAATTTCTTGAAATCGGCCGGAGCAGTGGCCGCCGCTACTCCATTCCTGTCAAAAGCGGCTCATGCCAATGAGCACAACGTGCCGGAGCCGGCCGCGGAAACAGGCAAGGATTTCGTCTTAGGTGTCCCGATTGGGAATGCAGAACTCGCTATGCCATCCATCGGGCTTGCCGGAACCTGGAGTTTTCAGCTCGATTCTGCCGGATTAGGTGTGGAGCAACGGTGGTTCAATCATGACCTGGGCGGTGAAACAATTTTTCTTCCCGGCAGTACCGATCAGGCTGGCTATGGCGACAAGACCCATGGTCCGGATGAGGGGCATCTTTCTAGGCCATATATCTACAAAGGCCTAGCCTGGTACCAGAAAAAAATTACGATCCCGGAAACCTGGAAAGGCGGGCACATCACTTTGTATCTTGAGCGCTGTCACTGGCAGACGTCCGCGTGGATCGACGGCAAAAGTTATGGAGCGCAAAACAGTTTGAGTGCGCCGCACGTATATGACCTCGGCATAGAAATGAAGTCCGGCGTTCACACGCTCACCTTGTGCGTCGATAATACCCTCCGCATTGATATTGGAGCTACGGCGCATGCAGTGACCGAGCAGACGCAGACCGACTGGAACGGCATCATAGGAAAAATTGAGCTGCGCGCTACTCCACCGGCGCGGATTGAGAGAGTCCGGGCCTTTCCTGATCTGGAAAAGAAGCAAGTCTCGCTCGAACTTTTGCTGCGCAACGGTATCTCTTCGCCTGTATCAGGAAAGCTCGAAGCCATCCTGCGTCGGGATGGCTCTTCGATGAGCGTCAATGTGCCTTCCTTTACAGGCGACAAGGTATTCACGATGACCATACCTCTGCTTGAGCCAGTCCGGCAATGGGATGAGCTTCAGCCGTCGCTTTATGTGGCAGATCTTCGTTTCACCAGCAACGCCGGCAGCGAAAGTTACGAGCATCGTTACTCTGTGCAGGTTGGAATGCGCGAAATCTCTACGGGGAACCGGCAATTTCTGTTGAACGGCCGGCCCGTGTTTCTGCGTGGCACGGTAGAAAATGCGGTATTTCCGTTGACGGCCTATCCTCCTATGCAAAGGCCGGAGTGGGACCGCATCTTTCGCATCCTGCGCTCTTATGGGATGAACCATCTGCGTTTTCACTCCTGGTGCCCGCCGGAGTGCGCCTTCAGGGCAGCCGATGAAGCCGGCATTCTGCTTCATGTCGAGCTTCCCGTCTTTTCGCATCACCTGGACACTACGCCAGGACTTGAAGAATTCATGCGCCAGGAAGCCCACAGAATTCTGGAGACCTACGGCAATCATCCCTCCTTCATTCTTCTCTGCATGGGCAATGAGCTGAAGGGAGATTACCCATTCCTCGATGCGTTGGTAGTAGATCTCAAGCAGGCCGATAATCGGCGGCTTTATACTTACTCGACGAACAACGGACGCCCCGCGCCGGGGCCGACTTCGGAATATTGGGTTACAGAGGAAACGAAGCAAGGCAGGCTCCGCATCGATCGAACGCGATTCGGAGCAACTCCCGGCGGGACGGACTACGATTTTTCAAAAGCCATTGCAGGCTTTGAAGTGCCTGTAGTTGCGCATGAGCTTGGGCAGTGGGCTGTTTATCCAAGCTACGAGGAAATCGATGAATATACCGGCGTATTGAAGCCGCGTAATCTCGAGGTATATCGAGAGCAGCTTGCAGCGCGGGGCATGGGAGATCAGGCAGAGCTTTTTCAGGCAGCTTCAGGCCGGTTCGCCGCCGAAGTCTATAAGGAAGATATTGAGTCAGCTATCAGGACGCCGAATTTTGGCGGTTTTCAATTACTCGAGCTGACCGACTACCCCGGACAGAATGAAGCTTTAGTAGGGGTGCTGGATTGCTTCTGGAATTCCAAAGGAGTGATTACGCCGGATGCCTTCCGCCGCTTCTGCGGAGACACAGTACCGCTGCTGCGGTTTTCCAAATTTGTGTGGCGCTCCAATGAAATATTTCGCGCACAGGCCGAAGTCGCACACTATGGCAAGGAAAGCATTCGCCAGCCAATGATTCTCTGGTCCGTTCAAGATGACGCGGGACAGGTTCTGCGCAGCGGCAGGCTGCGCTCAGCAACGATCGCCGCGGGAGGAATTACATCACTCGGCACGATTGAATTTCCTCTCTCCACATTTCGCGAAGCCATGCGCCTCAATCTTACGCTGGAAGTAAAGGGCCTGGACGTGATGAACCGCTGGTCGATCTGGAACTATCCGGCTTCTTTGTCGTTGCCGAAGCCCGGCGCTGTTATGATGACCACCGACCTGAACAGCGCTGCAATGCAGCACCTGCAGGATGGAGGAACAGTTTTTGTCTCCGCTCCGCCGCGACAGCAGGGAAGCCACCTTTTGAAGCTACGGTTTCTGCCCGTCTTCTGGTCCTTCGGTATGTTCAAGAAGCAGCCGGGGGTGCTGGGAATCTTATGCGATCCTCATCACCCAGCGCTCGCATCCTTTCCCTCTGATATGCACAGCAACTGGCAATGGTGGGAGCTGACCGAAGGGACCAATGCTTTTATCTTGAATGAGGCCCCGCTCGGATTCCGGCCGCTGATTCAGGTCATCGATGACTTTCATCGCAATGACAAGCTGGGCCTGGTCTTTGAAGCTCAGGTCGGAAAAGGTAAGCTGCTGGCTACTTCGCTTTGCCTCACGGAAGATCTTGGCAATAAGCCTGTATGCCGCCAGCTTCTTTACTCGCTACTCCAGTATGTGTCGGGAAATCAGTTCCAGCCGGAATCCACCGTCGATCTGAAAACACTCACTCAGCTTTTTGCAAAAGGAACATAGACAGGAAGCTGCCGCATTCACATTCCGTACTCGCTGCCCGGGGTCACTGCCGCGTTTACATAGCATTCACCACGGCCAAATCGAATCCTCATAAAATGATGTTTGAGATTTCGCCATGTGTGAGGCCGCGAAAATCGAGGATCCAAAAAACTGCATTGAAAAGGATCTCAGGTGGAAGCTTGCTGAGCGCCTTGTGGCGACTTCAGGCTTCGTGAAGTCTACGCGTCTCTCCAGTCTGCTGCTGCACATCGTACAACAAACCATTCATGGGAAAGATCGAGACCTGCACGAGCAGCTCATAGGCGAGCGTGTGTTCGGACGCCCCGTTGGATATGACCCCAGGGATGACAATATCGTTCGCGCTCACGCCAGCCGCTTGCGGCAAAAACTGGAGGCATATTACCGGGAAGAGGGTAGAGACGAGCCGTTACGGGTATTGCTTCCACGCGGGAGCTACGTGCCATCGTTCGAGCGTGCTGATGCGTCTCCTTCAGTCCAGCCGACTGTTCCATCTTCGGAGAAATGCCGGCTGCTGAAGCGATGCATTTTCCGGCAGAGGCAACGCCGTCATCCGCCAGTCGGGCCTGGTTTGTCGGGACCTTTGCAGCGCTTGCATACGTTTTGCTTCTTGTTTATTCCGCGCGGCAAGGGTGGAATGCAGTGGTAGCACGAATGCAGAATCCACCGCATATCCTATGGTCGGCGGTCTTCAGTAAGAGTCGCGACACACTGATCGTTCCGCCGGACAGCAGCCTGATTATCCTCAAATCCTTTACCCGGCACACCGTTGGCATCGCGGATTACGCAAGCGGGCGATACCTTTCCGATGTGAACTGCGAAGCGCCGTGCGATCCCCGGCTTCTTACCACGTTGGTGGAACATCGTTATACTTCGCTTGCCGATCTGCAGTTTGCGGTGACTCTGAGCCATCTGCCCGAAGCACTGCTCAGTCGCACGCAGATTCGATACGCGCGTGATCTGCAGATGGATGATCTGAAACAGGAGAATCTGATTCTGATCGGATCACTCGAAGCAGATCCATGGCTTCAGTTTTTTCAACGCCAGATGAATTTTGTTCTCCACGATGATCGTTTTGACGGAGCGCTACGTATTGAAAACAGGAAGCCGACGCCCGGAGAACAGTCACTATGGAGTGACCGGCGCCGATGCGCTGATCGTGGGTTAGGCTGTGAGTTCAGAAGGACGCACAGTTCAGAGCCACAAGCAGAAGGGAGCCGGTCATGAAGGAGAAGTTACGATTTTTAGGTTTGGATGTCCATGCCGAGACGATTGCCGTAGCGGTTGCGGAGCCGGATGGTGAGGTGAGGAGCCTGGGAACGATTCCGAACCGCGCTGAGTCTATCCGCAAGCTAATCAAGAAGCTTGGTCCTGCAGACAAGCTGAGAGCCTGTTACGAAGCAGGACCGACGGGCTACGTTGTGTATTGGCAGTTGGCAGAGCTGGGCGTTGCGTGCGAGGTTGTGGCGCCCACGCTGGTGCCAGTCAAGGCAGGCGACCGGGTAAAGACGGATCGGCGGGATGCTGAGAAGCTAGCACGTTGCTATCGATCCGGAGACCTGACGGCGGTGTGGGTTCCGGATGAGGGCTCCGAGGCTTTGCGAGACCTGGTGCGTGCTCGAGAAGCAGCCAAGCAGGATCAGACGCGAGCGCGGCATCGGTTGAGTAAATTCCTTCTACGCTCAGGCCAGAGGCCACCCTCTGGAGTGCGATCATGGACGCGCCCTTACCTGATCTGGGTTGCGCAGCTACGTTTCACCCAGCTAGCGCAGGAGGCTACGCGGCAGGATTATCTGCACGAGGTCGAACACATGCGCGAACGGGTAGCGCGTCTTGAGCAGGCCATCACAGAAGCGGTCAAGCTGGCTTCGCCCGCGTTACAACAAGTCATCAACGATCTGCAGGCACTGCGCGGCATCGCAGATATTTCGGCTGTGACCATCGCGGCCGAGTTGGGCCAGGTATCCCGCTTTGACAGCGCCCGGCAACTGATGGGTTATTGCGGTGCCGTGTCCAGCGAGGACTCCAGTGGCAAGCGGATCAGGCGTGGAGGCATCACGAAAACCGGCAACGCGCACTTGCGACGAATCGTTGTCGAAGCAGCCTGGAGCTATCGTCGTCCACCAGGAATCTGGTATGGATTGCGCAGAAGACAGGAGAGCATTTCGGAAGAGGTCAAAGAGATTGCGTGGAAAGCGCAACACCGCTTACACAAGCGCTATATGAAACTGGGCGCTGCGGGCAAGGACCAGAGGAAGATTGTTACAGCAGTCGCTCGTGAGCTGCTGGGCTTCATCCGGGCCATCGGCACTAGGGCAGAAAAGCTCGCCACTCAGCAAGCCGCAGCATGACAAGAACAAAGCAAAAGCAACAGCTTCCCCAATAAGGAAAGAGCAAGATAATTCCCTGATGAAACACGCCACCAATCTCGAGCACAGAGCCAGCAGCAGCCGGAGCAAGCACGAAGGAGAATCCTCGCTTGGCCTATGCGACAGGCTCGACCGGACTCGCGATAACAGTCAGAGGCAGCTCCCGACGGATCATGATTATGCGGTTCCGACCCGCGAATATCAGACTGATCAATCGTCGCTCAAATCTGCTCCGGCTGCTGCTCGCTCTGTCTTCGGGAAACAACAAAAGCAACGACAAAAAACAAACCCACCGATCGCGCAGGTTGACACGGTCACTCCATATCAGGCCTCATACCTCTATGACAGGAACGATCCGGCGCATCGCGGTTATGCGATCGTGGCATTTCTGCCGAATCTGAGCGGGGCGGGAAATGTTCGGGTAGTGCAGGGATTCACTCTGGCCGGCACGCAGGCGGCAGCGGATTTTGTCACCAACGACCATGACTTCGACCAACTCTTCGCCCCGATCATCGCAAAGCGGCGAGGGCTTCCACATTTCGAAGTGCTGCTTAAGACCATGGATGTGAACGGTCTCGGCGCCCGCCCATCGGTTCTCACCTACCGTGTCTATTAACGGATAACAGACTCCGTTTTCATTCAGACTATATTTCTGCCTGCCCGATTCCAGAGACCGGCTGATCTTTCGCAAGCACCGGCCCGGTCTGCCCAGACTAGTATGCCGAGCTCCGTTTGCCTTCCTCATGGCATTCCGCCGGAGGTGCAGATGTGGATGTATAAACCAGCTTCCACATGAATTCGAGATGAATTGACCGGCAAAGAAGCGTTGATTGCCGTATGTAAGACGGTAAAGCGTGCGGAAAATCGTGATGATAAGAAACGAACTTCTCGATTTGACGGTAAAACCCCTGTAAAACGCGGACAATGCGCGACGGCCAGCGGTCACAATTCCTTCAGTAAGGAAGGAAGAAAGGACGCAATGCGCAGTTTTGATTTTCTGGTTGGCCGCGAGAAACTTTCTGCATTTACCTTCGCCATTCTGGCGGCATGTTGCTTGGTCTTGTCGCAAAGCATCCAGCCTGTCTTTGCTCAGACCATCACAGGCGCGGTTCGCGGGGTAGTGACCGATCCGAGTGAAGCGGTGATTGCGGACGCCCGGGTAACCGCCACCAATACCGCAACCAGCGTCGTCAGCAGCACGGTCACCGACCGGAGCGGCCTTTACAACTTCCCGTTTCTGCCGATTGGAACATACGTCATCGCCGCAAGCGCTTCAGGCTTTGATACCACATCGGTCGCGCCGTTCAAGCTGGAGATCGATCAGGTCGCCAGCATCAACGTAAAGCTGCAGGTGGGCTAGGCGAGCACAACCGTCAATGTGAATTCTGAACTGAGCCCAATCCTCAATACGGAAACGCAACGCTGGGACTGACCCTTTCTGCGGGTACGATTGCGAACATCCCTCTGAACGGCCCCAACTTTTCGACGCTTACGCAGTTTCTGCCCGGCTCGGTCTCACCGGAGCCGACCGGGTTCACCGGGTCTGATTCCATCGAGCGTGATACGAGCGCTGCGAACGTACCCTCTTTCAATGGGAACCGTCAGCAGACGAACAACTACCTGCTGGATGGCGCCGATATCAATGAGAGCTTCAGCGATGATATTGGCTACAACCCATCACCCGAAGCGATTGAGCAAATCAAGGTCATAACTGCCAACGCGGATGCGGAGTACGGCAACGTCAATGGAGGAGAGATTCTTCTTTCCACAAAGAGCGGAACCAATCGCTTTCATGGAAGTGTTTACGATTTTCTGCAAAGCGACAATCTGAACGCCAACACCTGGGCCAACAATTTCTCCGGAGTGAAGAAGAACAGCTATACCCAGCAGGTTTTCGGAGCCACATTGGGCGGCCCCGTCCTGCGTAACCGCCTCTTCTTCTTCGGCGACTATGAAGGCGTGCGGTATCACACAGGTGGTGAGGCAACAGCGAGTGTGGTTTCATTGCGAAGTTTGCTGCCCACAGAGCTGAAGTGCCGCTAAGCCGTGAAGGTGAGGGAAAAGTTAGGCAGCGATAGCGAAGAGCTTGGCGATGAACCGTGCTTCCGCGACAACGTCGCCCTTTGTCACGCGTCGGACTCGTCCCTTGCGGATCATGCTCATCGTTTCGATGCCCTGGAGAGTTCGCCAATCACTTTGAAAGGAGCCGTACCCCTTGGCCAACCAGGTCCGCTTTTTGACGTTTCGATGATCTTGTTCAATGACATTGTTGAGATATTTGCACTGCCGCAGACGAACTCGGCGGGGGAGCGTACCCTCGGCTTTCAAGGCTTCCACTGCCGCCGGATAGGCCGGGTTCTTATCCACGTTGATGACCCTCGGAATGGGGTTGGAGGATGAGCTAAATACTTTCTCAAAGAAGCGTTTAGCTGCGGCGGTGTCGCGCTTTGCTGCCAGCAGAAAATCGATGGTCTGCCCGGTCGAATCCACAGCCCGGTACAGATACTTGTCTTGCCCCTTAACCTTTATATAGGTCTCGTCGACTCGGTAGCTCTTGTTCGTGCGCTTGAGATGGGGTTGGCAACGCTTGTTCAATTCTGGCGAGTAGACTTGTACCCAACGCCAAACACAACTGCCATCCACTTCCAGGCCGCGCTCTGCCAATAGCTCAGAGACATGCTCGTAGGCCAACGGATATCGCAGATACCACCGTACGGCCTGCAGAATTACGTCGCCGGGATACTGGCGTCCGTTGAACGGATTTGTCACTGTGATCGGCATGGACTCTTTACCTTATCAGTCCTGTTCCCGAACTTCGCAATGAAACCCTTACGCTTACCTCTACCGGTATTTTCCGGACGGGAAAATGACAATTTTCTGGTGTAGTGAGCGCGTTGTCGGCGATCCGCGTTGCGATGGAATTTCCACCGGCTACTCCGGCCGTCGCCAGCATCTAACACTTCGGACGGCCAGCCTCAGCCATGTTGCCGCGAAGCGGTGGTCCATTCAACACACCACTCGTTTACGACCTCCGAAAATGATGGCAGCTGAATGAGTGATTAGACGGCTGCCTATTTCAAAGTGGCAGAGTACGTTCGATGTCATCTTTTTCGGGGGGGAGTTGAGGCTGTGCGCGACTATTACTTGCGCTAAGCTGCAACAAGGCGCTCAAACGGGATCACGAGTAGATTCGAGTCGTTGTGGGGCTTCGAGCTGAACGCCCGCATTTGCGGTCATTTCCCGCCCAGATCTGATACTCTCCTGCCCGAAGTGAAGGAAGAAACTGAGAATCACTGCTCCAAATGCCACAGCCGCGAGATAGACGATGAATCGCGGCTGGTAAGCGGCCGCCCGGTCATACAGGTGTCCAATCCAAAGCGGTCCGGTGGCGCCCCCAATGGCGTAGGCAGTCCAGGTGAGCCCGTACAACATGGAGAAATGTCTGCGACCGAAATAGCGCGCGAGCAGATAGGGGCCGACATCGGCTTCGCTGCCTAGCCCCACGCCAAGAACGGCCGCTCCCAACAGAGCTGTCCATGCGCTGCCGGCAAACGCAAGAATCAGTGTACCCGCAGCGGCTAAGGCCAGAACAAATGTCTGGATGCGTTCTGGAGAGACGCGATCGATTGCGAAGCCGATGCCGAGACGTCCAATGATTCCCGCTCCTCCGCGAACCGACAAAGCGAGAGCTGCTGTAGCGGCAAGCACGCCGTGTTGAGTAAGGATGGAAGCAAGGTTGGTCACCAGTCCGTTTTCACTGAAAGCGGAAAAGATGGTGATGAAGGCGAGAATCCAGAACGCCGCTGTCCTCAATGCGGCTGCGACCGTCATCCCGGTATCGGCGTGGTGTTCAGAACGAACGATTGCAGCCTCCGGTCGGTTGCGTACCAGCAGAGCAGTGAGAGGAAAGCCCAGAGTCGCGATGCCGCCCAAGAGGAGAAACCCGCTGCGCCACCCGTGATGCTGGATCATCCACTCGGTCAGCGGCGGAATGAGGATGGAGCCGACGCCGCTTCCGGTCAGCAACAACGCGAGTGCCATTCCTCTGTGGGTCGTGAACCAGGTAAGAATCGTGCGGGTGTATGCAAATTGCGCGGTAGCATTGGCCACCAACCCGATTACAAAAAACGTGGCGTAGAACTGAACGATATGCGGCGTCAGCCGGCTCAGTGCAACGAGCCCGGCGGCGAAAATCAGAATTCCGGGAAGGATAATGCGCCGCGGCGGAAAGCGATCGAGCAAAATACCGATCAAAGGTGAAACAAATGCAACCGTAATGGCGGCTAGGGCGAATGCACCGCCCATCGCTTCCCGCTTCCAGCCAAAGGCCGCATGCAGCGGATCGAGAAATAAGCTGAAGGTGTAGGGAACGATCGGAGCAAAGCTCACCATGACGCCGGCGAACGCGGCGGCGAGTACGCCGCAGCCGGGATATCGAATCGAGCTCTCTTGGTCTAGGTCTATAGGATGGGAATTCACTTTCATTCTTTACCGATTCTTTGAGCCATCGTGGTCAGCAGTTTTGGCCGCACCAAAGGCCGTGTCCATGGGCATTCGGCGATGCAGATGCCGCAGGATGCAGCTTCAGCGAAATAAGGAATGCATTTGTCGAAGTCGACATACCATCGCTCGACGCCACGCACCATTTGCTTGTGCGGCGCAATTGCATCAGGAGGGCAAGCCCGTGTACAAATCTGGCAGGTTGCGCAGAACTCGTCGGCGCCGAAGTGTATGGGCTCGGTGGGAACGTAGAGGCATGTCCGTCGTTACACCTGCGAGCCGGACGCCGGAGCCAAAGCGTGGGCTAATGAGTGATCCATGCTTGCCGAGTTCGCCGAGTCCTGCGGCAATTGCGGGTGGAATGAGTAGCAGCGCACCAGCCATCGGACCAGGGTACGGATCTGCGTGATAACCCTGCGAACGAATCCAGTTGGCCAAGGCATAAGAAGACCGTGTGCCCCTGGCGTATTGATCGCCAACATCGCAGACACCGACACCGTTGGTCTCGTCGGAAGGGACCTCGCGGAGGCGCTCGTAGTTATGAGCGAGAGCGAGGACGATGACCCACGGGTGATCGATCGTATAGCCCTCGAATACATAGAGCGGATCCATGCCAGCGATCCCGATGTCGTCTGCCTCGTGAGACAGCGCGAAGCTCTTGATCGCTTCAGCGAGTTCCTGAGGCAAAGATTCACTGCGTGTTTCGGCGATGGAGATCAGTTCAGGATAGGTGTAGGCACCCTGAAATGCCTCCGTTGATCCGGGGCATTTGCGCGAGTTCTTGCGCGCCAGGAGTTGCAGGTCGCCCCACGGATGCTGATCCGGCGGATGCCAGAAAAAGGGAGACGGCCGACGGGGAGTGGTCTCGCCAACACCGTTGATTCCATTTCCGGAAGTACGCAGGAGCACGAGAGTCTCTGGTTGTGGATTCCATGCGCCGCGTTTTGGCCGCCGCGGATTGAAGGATTCGGTCATAGCTGGTCTCACAAACCGTCAAGATAAGGAGAAGGTAGTCCAAAGCCGTTGGCGACGCGGTTGAAGGCGGCGAAGAGGGCGGCGATATGTACTGCTTCGGCTACTTGAGCTTCCGTCCAGCCTGCGCGCATCGTTGCTTCCACATCGGCGCGGGTGACGGCTGACGAATTTGCGTTCACCTTTCCAGCAAACTCCAGCAAAGCCAGCTCCGCGTTTGTGAACAATTGAGCATTGAGATCACCCTCCTGCAGAGCGCAAATCATTTCGGATGACCCGCCCTGCGCTCCAAGCAAAGCACCGTGACTGTCCGCACAGTAGCGGCATGCGTTCTGCCCCGAGACATAAGTGGCGATCATCTCCTTGTACCGACGACCCAGAAAGCTTTCGCCGAACAGCAGGCTCTCAGCGATCTCCAGCATGCCTTTCAGCAGCTCAGAGTTCGTAGCAAAGCACAGCACAATCCCGGGAAGATCGGTTCGGGCAAAGCGCTCGCGATAACGCGCGAACAATGCACGTACCTCCCTGCTTGCTGTGCGCTCATCCACCAGAGCCAGATTGGTGGATGATGGAATCGCGCGATGCCGTTCGAGTGGCGCCACCTGTGCAAGATCGGATAAAAAGTCGGAGCTCATAATCTCAAACTCGATTCAGTCCTTTAGTACATGAACTTCAATGCAAACTGCACCTGGCGCGGCGCGTCCGCCTCAAGGATGTGGTTGAACGTCGGCGAACTGATATCGCTGTCGGGCAACCGGAAGTTTGTGCGATTCAGGAAGTCAAATAACTCCGCACGGAACTGGAGTTGCTTTGATTCAGTCACCTTAAAATTCTTGAGCGCAGCAAAGTCCCAGTCAGCATAAGCCGGGCCAATATTCACATTGCGGCCTTCCGTGCCAAACTGTCCCGCGTTGGCCGTGGGATCGAGCCGCTGGTAAGCGCTGGCATTGACCCAGGCGTTCACCGCGCGTGGCCCGTCATTGGGATTGCCAATGAGATTGGGCCGCTGTGCGGAGAATCCGGTAATCTCCGGTGCGCTACCTTGCGCCGCAACATCGTTTGAGTCAAAGACGGTGAACGGTGTGCCGCTCATCAGCGTAGCAATGCCATTTAACTGCCATCCGCCCAATGCCCACTGGTACCAGTTCTGCGCATGGTTCCAGAAAGGAAGCGCCCATTCATAGCTTCCAACGAATCGGTTGCGCGCGTCGAACAGCGAGAGCCCACGCTCTGCTCCGAGATTGAATGGATCCTGGGCAAGATCGTTTTCGCCTGCGACTGGCTTAGCCGCCGATCCGGTTATGTTGAGCGACGAAACGTCGTCAATGTCCTTCGACCACGTATACGACACGAGGAAGGACAGCCCGTGGCTGAACCGCTTGCGCATTGATGTTTCCAACGCGTTATACGCCGAGTTGGCGATGCCTGCGATCTCGCCGGTGGAAGAAAACACACAACTGCTCGGCGAATCGGCGAGCGTGCAGCCGGAATAGAGGCGCCGTTGATCGGCATTGCTGGAGTTCGAAATTGGCTGGCCGTCCACGTATCCTGGAACGAATACCGCTGGGTTGGCTTCGATAAAGCGCGGCAGACGCGTGCCCTTGGTGCCGACATATCCAATCTCGAACAGCCAGTCAGTGCCGAACGAGCGCTGCAGGTTCAAATCCCAATCCTGCGTGTACGGGAGTGTCAAGGTCGGCGACAGAGTCAGGTTCGTGAGTGACGGGGAGAACGTCCCTGCCGCCGGAGGATTGCCGTTGAACGGATTCGCGAAGTCCGGCAGACTCACCTGCGGCGTTCCCAGAAACGGAGGCGCGCTGATAGGCGCCTGCAAAGGCCCACCCTGTCCGGTGTAATAAGGCTCATAGAAAATACCGTACGCTGACGTGATCAGCAAATTGCCGCGACCGCCCGGGTCCCACGCGATGCCAAGACGCGGCGCAAATGCCTTCATATCGGTAGGGATCAGGCCTGCGGGCACACCTGGGTCGCCCGGATACAACAACCCCGTGGGTGCATTCGGTAGTACCTGGGACTTCTTCCCCGGCTCGAACAACGATTGCCGGTTATGAATTTCGGTGTACGGTTCGGGCAACTCGTAACGCAGCCCGGCATTGACGGTGAATCGCGGCGTGACCTTATACGTGTCCTGTACGTAGCCGTTCGCATTGTTGCCGCGAATACCGCGCGAAAAATTGCCAATGCCCTGCAGGAAAACGACCGGCTGCCCAGTAAGGAAACTGGCGAATGCGTCTGTTATCGGAAATGGCTCGAATACGAAGAAGCCGTTGCTCGCAATCCCTTGCAGCACATTGATCTGCTGATGCTGGAATCCGCCGCCGAATTTCAACTCGTGTTTGCCGCGCACCCAGCTAAGCGATCCGGAGTAATCGAAGACATTTTCATAGGTGTTTCGCGGTCCTGTGATCGGATCTCCAACCGTGGCATAGCCATTCACTTGGATGAATGGCGGTCCAGCGGCAATATCGAGACTCGGCTGGTATTGGAATCCCAGGCTTGACGGCAACTGATGGTCCTCATGCTCGCCGAAAAGGAACTTGTTGCGCAGAAAGGAGAATCGCGCAATGGCGATGAGGGCCGGCGAAAAGGTATGCGTTTCTTCTGCGACAAAGTTTTGCGCGCGCTGGTCTTCGCCTACCGGGAAGCCCGGCACACTGGCGCCGCCCGGCGATAGGGGATCGATCTGGGAGAGCTGGTTGAACGCGTAACGGAAGTTCAACGTGTCGCGCTGGTCGAGGTAATGGTCGACTTTTATGCCGAACTGATCGGTATTGTTGCTTAGAGTTTGCGTTGTGGAGAACAGATTCGTACCGGCGTTCGGAAGCGGGAAGAAGCTCAGCAGGTTTTGGGAAACCGAGTTGATCTGGTCCTGTGGCACCAGGTTATTCGGGTACGGTACATTGGCCAAGACGTTGAAAAGCTGGTTCGCCGGATTGTTGCAGAAGGCATCCGTAAAGCCCTCTGGGCAGAGTGCAGAGAAGTCGCCGGTACGTTCCTTCACCGACGGCACTGTGGTCAGCGCCGTCTCGCCCTGCCGATTGCGGAAGCCTTCATAGAAGCCGAAGATGAACGTTCTATCCTTTTTGATCGGCCCGCCGATCGTAGCGCCAAATTGGTTCTGCTTCAGCGGCTCCTTCGTCTGCGCGAAGTAATTATTGGCATCGAGTGCGTCGTTGCGAAAGAACTCCCACAACGTTCCATGGACTTGATTCGTCCCCGACCGCGTGATGATGTTCGTGGTCGATCCTAGCGCGTTGCCGAACTCGGCATTCGCGCTATGCGTGATGATGCGGAACTCGCTGATCGCGTCCACCGGAGGCTTGAGGACGAATCCGCCATCGACACCGTTGAAGTTGTCCGCGCCGTCGATGAGAAAGTTGTTTGATTCAGGCCGCTGGCCATTTACCGCGTACGCCTGTCCGTTGCGCAGCGATCCGCCCGCTTCGGCTATTCCGGGCGTCAAGGGAACGACTCCAGGCTGCAACAGGCCAAGTTGCGAGAAGTTGCGGCCGTTCAGCGGCAGATCCTCCAGCTCCCGCTGTTGTACTACCTTGCCCATGCTGGTGACGGTTGGTTCAATCAGCTCAGCATCGGCATTCACCATCACCTGCTGCTTTTCCGATCCGACCGCGAGATGTGGCGAGATCGAAGCCGTCTCATTCACGTTGAGCGTGATTCCATCCTGCAGATATTCCTGAAAACCTTTCGCTGCCACCTGCAGGCGATAGTGTCCGACTGGGAGTTCCAGAAGAACGTAGCTGCCGTTTCGGTCGGTGGCCGTGCTGCGCGCGAGGCCCGTTTCCGCCTGCTGGGCTGTGACCGCGGCGCCCTGAATGACAGCGCCGCTTGGGTCTGTAACCGTTCCGCGGATATTTCCCGTAATCTGTTGAGCCGACAAACTGAGACAAGGCAATATTACAAATGCCAGCACATTGCGAACAACGTTCATATTGTTTTCGAGTCTCCCTGGAGGCTTGGCATTAGGACAAAAGTGACGCCGTTGGTGTCCGTGACGCACCGTGTGACATGGATCGCCGTGGATGCGAGCCAGAGAACGCATTGCATCGTCTGAGACTCCGAAAATTAGGGAATCCTGGCGGGAAACACCCGCAGCAGAGGCACCTACGTTCAGGGGAAGAAATCGCTTGGCGGGCTGCACCGATGAACAGTACTAGCGGAGTCTATCCGCTGTCTTGCATCGGTAGATGGATTTCTTACTCAACCCTTCGGTAGAGTCTCACTATGATCGGCCAATGCATAATTACGCACCATGATTTGCGCATGCGCCTGCGTGATCTCGCCGGGACGCCGGCTGCGGCATTGCCTCCACTGCCGGACAGAAGCAAATGCACCATCATCGTGAAGATTTCAGATAGCCGTGTTCAGCCAGGTGCTGACCCATTTGCGCATACATACCGGCATCGCGGGGCTGCCAGGTATCAAGCCCGTCCACATAACGGTTGTACATGCAGAACGCCGCGGCGATGAGCACTGTATCGTGAATTTCAATGTCGGAGGCGCCTTCGCACCGCGCCCGCTCTACGTCTTCGGCAGTTACGAGTTTGCCACCGCGCTGAACCTTACCCGCAATTGTGAGCAGCGCTTTCAGCTTCGGTGAGATGGGTGCGCTTTCGAAATTCGTCTTTACCTGTCTCACCACGGCGTCTCCGCCCATATGGGAGGCTGCCGCTGCGCCGTGGCTGGTCTGGCAGAAATAGCAGTCGTTTTGCGAAGAAACGTAGGTTGCGATCAGTTCCCGTTCACCGGGCGTGAGGCTATTGGGCTCATGAAGCAACACATGCGCTAGTTCGCGCATGGGTTTGGCTGTCTCTGGACGAAAATCAAACGCGCCGCTGATACCAGGCAGGTCTTCAGGAAGTGCGATATGCGCCATAAATGCTCCCTCAGCGCCCGACCGGCCGGGCCGAAAGATACGTTTTGCTTACGCTCACATAACCATCGCGCGCCACCATTTTGCCGCGCTCCCGGTACATGGCTTCATCGCGTGGCTGTACGGTCGCCAACCCGTCCACATAGCGGTTGTACATGCAGAAGGCCGCTGCGATCAGAACCGCGTCATGGATCTCGACATCCGTTGCGCCTTGGTTGCGCGCGTGAGCGACGTCTTCCGTCGTGACATGCTTCCCTCCGCGCTGCACTTTGCCCGCAATGACGAGCAGCGCCTTCAGCTTTTCCGAAATGTCAGCGTACTGAAAATCAGCCTTGACGCGGCGCACGAGCTCCTCATCACCATCCAGATGTGCCGCTGCGATGGCGCCGTGGATCGACTGGCAGTAGTGGCAGTCGTTCAGATAGGACACATAAGTCGCGATCAATTCGCGCTCTCCGGGCGAGAGGCTGTTGGCAGCTCGTAACAGAACCTCAACAAGATCATTCAGCGGCCGGGCAGTCTCTGGTCGAAACGCCATCGCTGCGCGAATTCCAGGTTGGCTTTCTGGTAAAGCAATATGTGGCATTTCTAGAGCTCTCCTCGAAACGCCTATAAGCTTACTGGCTCTGGATTTATCGGCGCCTCCATCAAAAGGTGGGTTTCCCCCGCGGTGTTTCGAGTCTATTGAATAGTCGAACACAGGGTTTGGATTTCGGCGATGGATTACCCGGAGGTGCGCCCTACTTCAAGCTGGAGTGAAGTATGGCTGTGGAACACTCGGGAGTCAGAGATTACTTCGCGCAAGTTGGCTGGAAAGTGGATCCATACGAAGCGCACATCGTCTCAGGCGGTACTCGGCCTCTTGTATGCGGGTCTCCCTTCTGCGTGTACTGGGCTGATCTGGGCGCCGTGGTTTCCGTGGAACAAAAGATCGTGGACGAGTTCTTTTGTCTTGTGGACCGGCGGACTCAGCCTCATCGCGTTATGCCTGCTTCTCTGGCTTCTGGATATGCGCCGCGTCGGCAGGCGGTGGAGCTATCACGCTGTCGTATTCGGCACGAACGCCCTGGCAGCCTACGTCTTCTCGGAGTTCCTGGCCGGCGTGTTTCATCTCATTGACGTGTCCGGCAGTATCACGTTTCAGCACTGGCTCTACCGGCCGCTGGCTGCAGCGATTCCCAATCCGGGCATTGCGGCTATGACATACGCAATGCTCTTGTGCTTTCTGCTTCCTTCTAGTCTGGCTTCTCTATCGCCGCCGAATATTCTTGAAGATCTAAACTTAGCCACATCTCCCACTTGATCTGGTACTGCGTAGTGTTTCGTCGAGAGGCAGTAATGCTAACTGGCTGATATTAAGTCTCGATGCGTGCATTGCCCTATAGCCCCAGTTGAGATGACGATGGAGCATCCTGACTGATTCTTTCACCGGAGCTTGCACTTTATTCAACAGGGATGGATGATGCAGCGAATACATCGAAAGATTGAGCCCCCAAATCAGCCAATGGATGGTTGCCAATTGCATAGTTTGTCATAGATTCTGGTTGCTTTCAGAACCTAAACAATATCCAAAAATGAGTGGAAGAGCAGACTCATGCACGAGGTTTCTTTAAGGGGGAGGAAGTATTCATGTCGCCCGAAGCGTCTCTGTTCTCCAGCCGTGTTCACTTCTGGGCTTTTTGGGGCGGTTGTGTGGCCATCACCATCGGTGTTCTGCTCCACATCCCCATGTTCCTCATGGGCCGCTATACTCATTACAAGTTAGCCGGCATGCCTATGGGCAGCGGCATGCTCTTCGGTATGTTTTTCATCGTCGACGGATTTCTTGCTACGGCATACGGTCTTCTGCCACATAAAGAGCATGCCGTCACGTATGAGGAGATTGCACCGCCCGAAGACGCACCCTTGACCAAGGCTCACTGGATTCAGATCACCATCCTGGGTTGAAGGGCCTGGCGAAAACTGGGCCAGATTGAAGGTTAGTTTTTCGGCAAAAAACTTACCCTGAGAAGGGTTGGAGGATTTTGCCATGAAGAAGAAGTTTTCCGTGGAGCAGATTGTTGGAGTATTGAAGCAGGCTGAAGTGGGAGTCCCAATAGCGGAGCTGATCCGCAAGGTGGGAATCACAGAGCAAACATACTACCGCTGGAAGGCGAAGTATGCCGGCCTGGAAGTGGATCAGGTCCGTCAAGTCAAACAGCTTCGCGAGGAGAACACGAAGCTGAAGCAGTTGGTGGCGGAGCTGACGCTGGACAAGACGATGCTGCAGGATGTTCTACGAAAAAAGTGGTAAAGCCCTCGCGGCGCCGCCCGTTGGTGGAGTATCTGGAAGCGAGCTACCGGGTGAGCGAACGGCACGCGTGCAAGGTTCTGGAGATGGGACGGACAACATACCGCTACGAAGGCCGCCAGGAGCAGTGGGTTGAGCTTCGTATGCGGATGCGGGAGATCGCCCAAGCTCGAGTGCGGTATGGGTACCGCATGATCCGCGTGCTGTTGAACCGCGAGGGCTGGAAGGTGGGTAAGGATTCTGGTCTATCGCCTGTACAGAGAAGAAGGTCTTGGTCTGCGCACACGGCCCACAGGACGAAGACGTGCCGTGGTGCATCGTCAGGAACGCTTTCGCCCCACCGGACCGAATCAGGTGTGGGCGATGGACTTCGTCTCCGATCAACTCCACGACGGCAGACGCTTCCGCGCGCTGACGGTCGTGGATATTTACACGCGGGAAAGCGTGGCCATCGAAGCCGGCCAGAGCTTGAGAGGAGAAGACGTGGCGCGTGTTCTGAATCGGTTGATACTGGAACGCGGTGTGCCCCGAGTCTTGTTCTGTGACAATGGCGCGGAGTTCACCGGTCAGACGATGGATATGTGGGCGTATCGCAATGGAGTGAAGATCGACTTCTCCCGGCCGGGCAAGCCTACGGACAACGCCTTCTGCGAGTCGTTCAATGGAACCTTCCGGGCAGAGTGTCTGGACGCCAACTGGTTCCAATCCTTGCCCGAAGCAACGCTGCTGATCGAAGCCTGGCGGCAGGAATACAATGTGAGTCGTCCTCACAGGGCCCTGGCTGACAGGACACCTGCTGAATTCGCCAGTCAGATCGCGGCTAGCCGCGATCTGACTGAATCAAAAACAGGCCGAGAACTAACCCTCTAGCCGGTACTGAATTTCCAGGCCCTTCATTAAGACCAGTTTCTATCATCACAACTGGTACAAAATTGCCAGGGCACTCCAATCAGCAGACTTGTCGGTAGGTTGCGGACGATCCGCCGTACGACCGCATAGCCAGGGTTGCGTACTTCGAGCGTCTCTACCACGAGGCTCGCTTGCCGGTGTATGGAACTGATCGGCAGCGGCGGCCGCTCAAGCGTGAGTCCTTCAATAACCTTTGTCAGCGTGGTCGACGCGAGCCTCCTTTTTCCTCGATCGGTACGGCTCTTACGAGCCAAAGTGGCAAGTCCACCCTTCCGATATCGACTCGCCCATCTCAGCGCTGTTCGGTAGGGAATTAACGCTTCAGAAGCCACGGTGCGTAGCGGACGTGATTGTTCGATGTGTGGTCGAAGCAATTCGAAGCGGTGCAAGGCCCTGAATCCGTCAGTTGACGGCCGAAGCCTCCGGCCGCCTGTACATGGCAGAATTCGGAAGTCAGAAGTCTGCGGGAGCCCTGTGGCTCCATGAGTGCTTTATCCTGTCAGCAGAACTTCTCGCAATTTTGCATCTTTCGATTTTTCTCTGGCATCCACCAGAGAACTCTCGGTCTGGTAACATCCCGTTCCTGTCATTTCCGGTAACGGAATCGTATCGCAAATAAATATTCTTCAGGGAGCGTGCATGGCGCAGTCAACTGCTGCCTCTCCTGCAAAGTTGCAGGACGCCGACAGCGAGTTTCATTTTGATGAGACGTGGAAACCGCGGTTCAATCCGTGGGTCATCGCTTTCACCGTCACGCTCGCCACCTTTATGGAAGCGCTCGACTCCTCCATCGCCAACGTTGCCCTTCCACACATCGCCGGGTCGCTCGGCGCCAGCTATGACGAGGCCACCTGGGTCCTCACCTCCTATCTCGTCTCCAACGCCATCGTCCTCCCCATCAGCGGCTGGATCGCCAACCGCATCGGCCGCAAGCGCTTCTACATGAGCTGCGTGGTCGCCTTCACCATTTTTTCTTTCTGCTGCGGCCTCGCCAACTCTCTCGCTCTGCTCATCGTCTTCCGCGTCATTCAGGGCGCGGCCGGAGGAGGCCTCCAGCCCAGCGAGCGCGCCATCCTCGCCGACACCTTCGCTCCCGAAAAACGCAGCGTCGCCTTCGCCCTCTACGGAATGGCCGTCGTCGTCGCACCCGCCATCGGTCCTACCATCGGCGGCTGGATCACCGACAACTATACCTGGCGCTGGATCTTCTTCCTCAACATCCCCGTCGGTATTCTCTCCATCGTTCTCACCAGCCGCATCGTCGAAGACCCGCCCTACCTCAAACGCGTCCGCAGCAAAATCGGCAGCATCGACGGCATCGGCCTCGGCCTGCTCGCCCTCACCATCGGGGCTCTCCAGATCATGCTCGACAAAGGGCAGGAGAAAGACTGGTTCAGTTCGCACCTCATCGTCGCCTGTGCCTTCCTCGCAGGCATCGGCTTCATAGCCTTTCTGTGGCGCGAGCTTACCACTCCGCACCCCATCATCGATCTCTCGCTCTATCGCAGCCGCAACTTCAGCATGACCCAGATCGTCATGCTCGTCATCGGAGCCGCGCTCTACGCCACCACCGTCATGATCCCCCAGTTCCTTCAGGAGATCATGGGCTACACCGCCACCGAGGCCGGAATGGTGCTCTCCCTCGGCGGCCTCGTGCTCATCGTTCTCCTGCCCATCGTCGGTTTCATCGGTCAAAAGGTCGATCCCCGGGCCATGATCTGCTTCGGATTCGCCTGGGTGAGTTTCGGCATCTGGCGTATCTCCAGCCTCAACCTGAGCATCAGCTTCTGGGACGCCGCCAGTTGGCGCGTCATCATGGTAATCGGCATGCCGTTCCTCTTCGTGCCCATCAGCGTCATGTCCTACGTAGGCGTCCCGCAGGAGAAAAACAACGAAGTCTCCGGACTCACTGCGCTGGCCCGCAACATCGGCGGCAGCCTCGGAATCTCCTTTATCAGCACCATGCTCGTGCGGCGCGCGCAGGTGCATCAGAACTACCTCGCCGCCCACGTTTATCCCGGTTCCGCGAGCTATCGCACACTCGATCACGCATTCAGCGGGATGATGCAACGGCGGGGCCAGTCTCCCTCCGGAGCCGCCAGCGGTTCCATGGCTCACATCTACGACATGATGATGCAGCAGGCGAATATGCTCGCCTACATCGACACCATCCACGCCCTCGTCATCCTCACCGTCTGCCTTATCCCCATCGGCTACTTGATGAAGAGACCTCGCTTCCGCTCCAAAGAAGCTGCTCCTGTCGAATAGAGCAAGATTGCCGGCGCGTTCCTCCGCCGTAGGAACCGTACCGTATTCGTCGAAGGGTTGCGACGAGCGTTGCGTGCTGAGCCCCAGGAAGAGAAAGTCTTTTGTGTCGTCTTGAAGCAGCTTCGGGATGTAGGGAGCGCCAATATACGTCAACCCGAACTGGTTCTGTCCATAGCTGGTTCCACAATCTCCTGACCGCGGATGGGGAAATCCGCAGCGTTGAGGGCGCCATTGCCTCCGGTCCAGAAGAGCGATCTGTGTGGCTGATTTGGCTTGAGGTTGCGGAAAATCGCGCCCACACGCCCGGAGTTCGCCCCATTTCCCATGCCACCTGCATTGCCGCGCAATGCGCCCAAACCAAACCACCCGACTGCCCGGCAGGCGCCGCTGGGGTACCCATAAGGGATGAATCGGCCTCGCCGCGCTGCATCTGCTGCCGAAGCTGGTCGACGTCGAAGCCTGCAAACTGATTGGTGACTCCGTTCTGCCCGCTTACGGCCACGGATTCACTGGAGAAGTCACTGTTTCCAGCGATTGTCGGTAGTTGGGCTCCGGCGGTTTCTCCGCCCGCCGCGGCAGAGATCAGATCCATAGCGGAACCTACCATAGTGGCCATTCAGCGGAATTATGATGCTGTAGTTACCGTTGGCATCGCTAGCAGCGCTGTACTTTTTTCCGGTCAACGATTGCCCCAGGTGGCATTGTTTTGGTAGGTTGCAGTGCGTCCGTTATACCCGGTGGTTCGAGCCAAACCGCATGCGGTACGATCAGTCCGACATCCAGAAATGGATGACATCCCGCCAAACGGTTCGCAACAATCAGGCGTGAAAGCGCTCGCTGCTCTCACGGGAAGACATTGCTCAGGCTGGTGGGCGAGACTTCGATGATTTAGGGCTCTTTAAAGGTTGGCGCATGCGCTCACCCGACGTTTGATTGTATCTATCTCGAGCTGCGGACAAGTGTGCATGCATAGCCTGCCGTGCGGCTTCCGAATCGCGACGCTTGATCGCTTCGAGGACCGCGGTGTGCTCCTTCAGCGAAAGAGGTATCGCGTTGGGCAGAAGCAGTACCTTGGTTAGTGCCCTTGCCAACTGCCCCCTGATCATCGAGACCAAGTCAAAAAGTAAGGCATTACCAGAACACTTAGCCAGGGTGACATGAAACTCCAGGTCAAGAACGGCAAACTGCTTCTCACTTTTTACAGCGGACTTCATTTTCCCAATGAGATCCTGAAGTTTCTCGATTTCCGCCGCGCTCGCCTGCGCTGCCGCATCTGCAGCGGCAACTCCTTCGAGGCCGACGCGAACGTCAAGCAGGTTTTCGATATCATGCTTTTCTGTAATGAGGCGCCACTCGATGATCTTCCCGAGAAACTTGCCGCCGTCTGCGGCAACTGCCGTTCCTTCACCAACTCGAGCGTTCAGTACACCCACAATCGACAGGCATCGCAGTGCTTCGCGCAGCGAGGAGCGGCCCACGCCAAAGTTCTTGCAGAGATCGCGTTCCGAGGGCAGGCGCTGACCAGGTTTCAGGTCTCCGTTCGCAATGAGATCCATGATTTGTTGAGCAATCTCTTCACTAATGGAGATTTTGGTGACGCGCCGAATCTTAGATTCCACGCTCTTTCCTCGGGCTAGGTGAATCTCGCTCATGCAGTGCTTTGTACCTCTCTTCTGGCGCTTTCGCTTAAGTATGGATATCAAGGACTGACAGCGGTGTAGTTAACGGCCTTAATGGTGTGACCATTAGACTAACACAGCCGGAATTCCCTTTTTCATCGAGCGATGCTCTCCATGTGAAATGGAGATTTCGAGCTTTCCACTCCTGCGATCTTTGCTTTGACTGAACCGAATCAGGGGTTCGCATCTACCGCCCGCCTAGTCCTGCTGGGGCGACTAAAGCAGACCATAAGCAAAGCACATAGCCAGGCAACCGATAAAGAGGGCCAGAAGCACGCTGTGTTTCAGGGTAAAGCGAAAGAGTCTTGCCTGGTCCGCTACCGACATTCCTGTCGCCGCCGCCGCCACTGCGATGGTCTGAAGACTAATCATTTTTCCCATCACTCCTCCGACCGAGTTCGCGGCGGCCATCAGAACGGGGTTCAGCCTGAGACGTTCCGCGGTAACGGTCTGTAAACTGCCAAACAGAGCGTTGGAAGAGGTGTCAGAGCCGGTAAGGAAAACGCCCAGCCAGCCCAGAAGCGAACTGAAGAAGGGGAACACGGCACCGGTTGTGGCAAACGCAAGCCCCAGAGTCGCAGTCGCTCCGCAATAATTCATTAGGAAAGCGGTGGCCAGTACCGAGGTCACTGTGGCCGTAGGTAACACCAGTTGGCGCATTACCGAAAATAGCAATCGCCCGAAACGCCGCGGCTGCATTCTATAACTGACGGCAGACAACAGTGTCGCCGCCATGCAGGACGTACCGGAGGCGGCGAACCAATTCAAGTTAAATACCGCATGGTAGGGCGAAGGGTTCGCCACTACCGGTGGCATGCGCAAGACGAGATCGTGCAGGAAGGGCCATGGAAATACGATGCTCATGGCACCCAGGGCTTCATGAACCGGCTTCCAACCCCACAGCAGCACGCAGACTACGAGGAAAAAATAAGGTAGCCATGCTTTTAAGACAGCCTTCGCTCTAATCGGCGGAGGTACGACTCGAGGTTCATCCCAAGAAGGCGGTTCAACCGAATGCTTCACACGAAACACGCGGAGCAGTGCGATCAGAGATGCGATCGCTGCGAGCGAAGCTAGAATGTCCGTGAGCTGAGGGCCTATGTATATCGAAACAAGAAGTTGAATGAGAGCGAAGACTACGCCAGCGGTAAGCGCCGGCAGCCAAACGCTTCCCAGGCCATTCCATCCCCACATGGTCAGGACTAGGTAGGCCGGTATGATCAGCGCCACCGGCGCGCAGAGTTTACCGATCGCTGCGCTCAACCGTTCCAATGAGAGTCCCGTTGTTCCAGCCAGGGTAACGACTGGAATACCGATCGAACCAAACGCCACGGGCGCGGTATTGGAAAGCAGGCATATGGCGGAGGCGTCGAAGGCGGTAAAACCCAATCCGGTAAGCATCGTTGCTGCGATTGCAACGGGTGTGCCAAAGCCTGCGGCGCCCTCAAGGAAAGCGCCGAACGCAAAAGCAATCAGCAAAGCCTGCAGCCGCGGGTCAGGGGTCAGTCTACCGATCGAATCTTTGATCACTTCGAACTGACCCGTCTCAACGCTAACGCGAAAGAGCGCGATGGCCCAGAAGACGATCCATGAAATCGGAAATAGACCAAATGCTGCGCCATTGCAAGCTGCGCTCAACGCCGTTAAAGGCGGCATGTGGTAGGCGCCGATGGCCAGAAGCAGAGTGACACCCAGTCCGCAAGTACCTGCAAGCCATGCCGGCTTGCGAAACACTCCGAGCAATAGCAGCAGGGTGAATATAGGAGCGGCCGCAATCAGGGCGGACAAAACCAGACCGCACCCGAAGAGAGAATATGTTTGAGGCCAGATCACCGTGATGTCGTCCCATTCGTCGGTTTCAGTATGAAATCATCAGATGTGCGTCAGCGCATATTGTCTGCCAGCAAAATGCGCAGGTCGCGCAGATTGTTGCCGGTGGGTCCGGTAACGATCGTAGCGTTTAAACTCTCAAGGAAGCGGGACGAGTGAAAGCCACGGAGTGCTTGTTCCGCGTCCCGCAGCCTTAGGCTTCTCACACCCTTTGGACCGCGAAGCGTGTGTTCGTTTACCACGGCTCCAGCCGCCGCGCTGTTGCCGTCGATTCCATCGGACCCGGCAGAGAGGACGGCGAGTTGCACATCGTCGTCGCCGAAAAGGGTAGCCGTGTGAAGCGCGAAATGCTGGTTGCGCCCTCCAACCCCGGAATCAATGGCCTCTGCGTGTCCACTTACGCCGTCAGATTGAACGGTGATTTCGCCCACCGAGATCAGGCAGACGCGAGGCTGTTCCCGTCTAAGTTCGCGTAATCGGTTGAGGAGATAGTCGGCTGCGGCTCGATAGTCCCAATCGTCGCAGGTGTTGTCGATCACCGTATAAAATCCAAGCTCTTGTGCACGGAGTCTTGCACTATTAGCCAGGTCTTTGCTGCTCAGCAGCGTCCACGTCTTATCCGGCAACTCGGCGGGTTTTACTGTCTCGGGCATCTCAGACGAGGCGAAGAATCGCCGCACCGACGAAGGAAATCGTGGCAGCAACTTATAGCGGGAAAGAATTTCCCGGCACTCTTCGACTGTTGAGCTGTCGGGAAGTGTAGGGCCCGATGAAATGGTGTCCAGACGCCCATCCGGTACATCGGAGACCAGGATGGTGACCCGGTTGGCGCCTTTCGCGGCCAGGGCGAGCCGTCCCCCTTTTACCGCCGAGAAGTGTTTGCGAACGCAATTGATCTCAGTGATCGACGCCCCGCTGTTGACCAGAATGCGGTGGAATGCAACTGTGTCTTCCAACCCGATTGCCGCGTCGAGCGGAAGCTCCATCATCGCGGATGCCCCGCCGCTTATCAAAAACAGACACAGCGTATCTACGGGGGAAGCGCCGGGGGGCAGCGATTGCAATAAATCCAACACCGCCTGCGCGCCACCCAACGATGCGGTGTTTGGAAAGGGATGTCCTCCGGCAAAAGACTCGAAGCGGGGAGGCAGAGACAGTGCCGACGACGGCAAGTCTGGCCCGATGAGTACACCCGCGAGGTCGCACTGCGAAGCTGCTGGCAGCCGTGGCAGCATGGCTTGCAGCATGGTTCGGGAAGCCTTCCCGATCGCAATGACGCGAATAAGTTCGATCTGGGAGAAATCCAGATCAAACTCGCCAATACGCAACCCGCCCTTTCCGCTCTGACTAGCTTTGATCCTGTCCGCGACAGCCCTTTCAATTCCGCAGTCATTCAGAGCCCGCTGAAAGACGGTGCGCGCTGTGCTACACAGGTCCACTCCTTTCACAATAATCGTCTCCGCATATGTGGAAGGTTCATAAGTGAGTCAGCAAACCTGCCGGATCGTCTTAGGCGAAGTTGTGGTAAGCCACCTCGTCCCGGCTGATGCCTCAACGATTCTGAGTTTCAACTGCTGTGGCATGGTAGCAAACTTCGCCTTGAAAACAAGCCACGTCTCTTCTTGAAAGTGCATTGTTTAAAGTGTGCGGAATGCGACAGCGAACAAAATGCCGGACACAAAGTGTTAGCTCGTGTGCGTGACAGCAAGTCGAATTCAGAAAGCGATTGCGGTTAACGATTGTGTCTTTCTGCTTTGGGACGGCAGTTTGCGGCTCTTTGGTGTTTGGACCGCAACGCCCCCGACCCTGTTTTCGCCTCAACAAATCCAGAAGGCAAGGCGAATACTAATCATATGGTCGGACCATCGTCAAGGTTAAGTTTTCTTTTGATCTTTCCCCGCGCGAACTCCGGCACTGTAGAAAACCTTCTTGCGTCATGTCCTTCATCATCCGAGATGAATAGCTGCCTGGCATAGTGATAATGTTTTGCTTTTTGAAAGAGTCGATCCGATCAGAGCCTCTTATAGGCCTCGACGGTCATGAAGTCCTTCAACTCATTGTCGACGACGAGATGCTCAAAGAGTTCCGCCGCCTGGTCGAACCTGCTGCGCGCATACGCGTCCGCGCCAAGCGTGCCGCGCAGCGCGTCGAGCTGAGAGGCGATGACCTCGCGCAGGAGGGCGGTAGTTACCGCGCGCCCATCGCTGAAGGATCGCGCGTAGTGATGCCACTGCCAGATCTGGGTTCTTGAGATTTCCGCCGTCGCTGCATCTTCCATCAGGTTATGAATTGGCACGCAGCCGTGACCGCCCAGCCACGATTCGAGGTAGCGGATACCCACGTCGATGTTGAGGCAGAGTCCCGCATACGTAATCTCTCCCTTGGGAACATCAAGCAGATCCGCGGCTTTCGTATCGATCTCATTTCGCCTCACGTGGATCTGATTGGGGGTTCTCATGTGCTCGTCGAAGACTTCTCTTGCCGTGGAAACCAGGCCGGGATGCGCTACCCAGGTGCCGTCGTGGCCGGCGAGAACCTCACGGAGCTTGTCTTGTCTCACTTTTTCGAAGGCTCGTTCATTTGCCACGGTATCGAACTTGATTGGAATCTGAGCTGCCATGCCTCCCATGGCGTGAACTCCACGACGATGACAGGTTTGAATCAAAAGATAGACATACGATTTGAGGAAATGACGGTCCATTGTCACCTGCGACCGATCGGGAAGCACAAAGTCGGGAGAATTACGAAACGTTTTTATGAAGCTGAAGATGTAGTCCCAGCGCCCGCAGTTCAGGCCCCCGGCGTGCTCGCGAAGCTCATAGAGAATCTCATCCATCTCGAACGCGGCCAAGATGGTCTCAATCAGCACGGTGGCGCGAATCGAACCGCGGGGCACTCCCATATATTCTTGGGCAAAGGCGAAGACGTCGTTCCACAGCCGCGCCTCCAGGTAGCTCTGTATCTTCGGCAGATAGAAGTAGGGGCCGCTTCCCTTGGCAAGCAGCGCCTTCACGTTATGAAAAAAATACAGGCCGAAGTCAAACAGTGATCCGGAAATCTCAGCACCATTGACCAAGAAGTGCTTCTCGGTGAGATGCCAGCCTCGCGGTCGAACGATCAGGGTCGCGGCGCCCGGTGCAAGCGCATATAGTTTGCCCTCGGGGCTCAAATACTCAATATCGCCGTTGACCGCGTCATGCAGATTTTTCTGTCCAGCAAGATTGTTCAGCCATGTCGGGGAATTGGAGTCTTCCAGGTCGGCCATAAAGCAGCTCGCGCCGGAATTCAGTGCATTGATCACCATCTTGCGCTCTACTGGGCCGGTGATCTCGACGCGCCGGTCTAAGAGATCGGCTGGGATAGACGCCACTGTCCAATGGTCGTCTCGAATTGAAGATGTCTGCTGGAGAAAGTCTGGATACTCCCCCGCGTCAATATCTCGTTGACGCAGCATGCGATGCGCCAGAAGCCCTCGGCGTGCCTCGTCAAATTGCTTATGCAGCGCAGCAAGGAAACTGAGCGCGTCGCATTGCAGGAGGTATGCGCATTCGGACGGTACCGGCGCATGAATTGTAACGGTGGATGGATCAACAGGGTGGTCAGTCATAGTGTGATTTCCCTTGGACGATCGATTTTGTATTCAAGCCGTTGTATCCGGAGAACGTCAAGCTGCGTGCGTCGTGCGATGACCACAGTATGAGTTTTCTGAAAGGTTGGCCAGTAGACGAATGCCAGAGGTCGCTGACCGCGTTGCATTTCGGCTACGTCTTTCCCAGCGTTTTTATGAAGGATCGACATTGGGGAAGGACCGTGCAAAAAAATAATAAAACATCCTTGACACGGATGGTCTGACCAACCTACCATCCGCCGTGTTGATTTTCTGGATTACGACTGACTCTCCTGGCTCATCGCCTGACCTCTGGAAGGGCTGCCTGACAGGAGTGAGACGTACCGGATGCAGGCGAGCAGGGACTGCTGTAGGAGGATCTGAATGAAGTTAAAAATATCGCGTGTGTTAACTCTTTCCGTATTGGCCGTTGGTTTTAACTTCCTGTCCTTCGGGCAATCGACGAACGCAACCCTCTCCGGAACCGTGCAAGACCCGCAGGGCGCCCTGATTCCACGTGCCTCCGTCGTGGCTACGCAGATCGACACAGCGCAAAGCCGCCAAACCACGAGCGGCGATGACGGTCACTACACCATTCCGAACCTGCCGATCGGCGCCTACCGGGTCACTGTCTCGTCGCCTGGGTTCAAGACGATCGTGATTCCCTCGATCACCCTGCAGGTGAATCAATCGGCGGAACTGAACCTGAAACTTCAGGTTGGCTCCGCCACGGAAGAGGTAACAGTGACAACGCAGGCTCCGCTTCTCAACACCGAGACCTCTTCCGTCGGGCAGGTTGTCCAAAACTCTTCCATTGAGAGCCAACCGCTCAACGGACGCGAATTCTGGCAGCTGGTTGCGCTGGTCCCGGGCGCGAGCTACACGCCGGGCGGCGAGGGCATCGATTACCGGGGGCAGTTCGCTTCGCGCGTCGGTCGTCAATGTCCAGATCGATGGAACGGGATTTATCTGGAATGGATGGCTGATGGATGGAGCGGATATCACCGAATACGAGCAGGGCGGCACCAATATTCAGCCGAACGTGGATGCGCTTGTCGGAGTTCAAGGTGTTCTCGGCCAACATGCCGGCGGAGTATGGTCATACTCCCAACGTGGTCAGCGTCAACATGAAAAGCGGCACCAATCAGTTTCACGGCACCGTCTATGAATTTCTCCGCAACGACATCATCGACGCACATAACTACTTCGCCACCACTTCAAAGAACATCCTGAAGAGGAATCAGTTCGGCGGAACTGTCGGCGGTCCGATCAAAGAAAGACAAGGTGTTCTTTTTCGCCGATCATGGAGGCATCGCGTCAATCGCAAGGAATCACGTTTGCGGATATCGTTCCCATCAGCGGCCATGCGCACCGGTAACTTCAGCGGCGACTCAAAGACGATCAAGGATCCGATTCAACCGGACAACCCTTCCCGGGCAACCCAATTCCGGCGGATCTTATTTCCCCGCAAGCGGCATTCTTTTTGCCGTTCATGCCAACGCCGGCCCAGGCAAGCTTCAGCTCGGCGCAGGATCTCGACATCCTGAAGGGCGACATCAAAATCGATGCCGCTCTGACCAAATCGGATCACCTGATGGGGCGCTATTCGATTGCCAACAACGAGGAGACAGATCCCAACCAGTTTCCGGCACTGAAAACGCAGTCGCTCGAGAGCAGAGCGCAAAATGTCGCCTTCAGCGAGACGCACATCTTTGGTCCTCACTGGCTCAACGAAGCCCGCGCCAGCTATTACCGCGACTACTTTCTCTTCAGCCAGATCTTGCCGGGAACCAACTTTCACGATGAGGCCGGTATCACCGGATACGACAAGACCCAGGTAACACCGAGTTTTCCCTATATCACCCTCTCGGGATACTCGGCATTCAATGGCTCCGGCAAGGGCGACTTTCCGAAGTCCAACCGGATCCGCACGTGGGAATATGCCGACACCGTAAGCTACACCAGCGGCAAGCATGACGTGAGATTCGGCGGCCAGATGTGGGTGCAGCGGCACAGCTTCTACAACGGCCAGTCACAGGAAGGACGAGTTCACTTTCACCACTCAATTTACCGGCGATGCGTTTGGAGATTTTCTGCTTGGCCTTCCCGCTCAGGTCTATCGATCTTATCCACTTACGCTGTATGGAAATCAAGCTATCGAATGGGCCGCGTTTGTGCAGGACAATTATCATGTTCTGGACAGCCTGACCCTGAATCTCGGATTGCGATGGGAATACAACCCCTTCTTCCGGGGCATTGATGGACAGACCTCTGCTTTTGATTTTTCGAATGGAAAGGTGATTGTCCCAATGAGCAACGGGCAATTGTTGTCACCCAATGCACAGCCCGAAACGCCTCTTTTGATTCCACTCTTTGCCGATAGAACTCTGGGCACTGACGCTCTTGGACTTCCGGAATCGATTCGCAAGACCGGTCCAGGGCAGTTCGCACCCAGGATAGGTCTTGCCTGGCGCCCGGCTAACAGCGATAGGTTTGTTGTTCGCTCAGCATTCGGCATCTTCCCCATCTTCCTGGATACGAATATGGCTCTTCAATGGGCACACGTCCCGCCATTTCTAATTCAACAGACCATTGTGAACGCTGTTGGTACGCCGAACCTTTGACTGGCAAAACCCTTTTCAAGGGTAGGCTCTTGTAGCTGCGAATCCGAACCCCGGCACGGCGTGTCCAGGAATTGGGCTGGCGTTGAACAGTTGCGTCACGCCATCCCTATCGACCGCTCCAGACACTTTTGATCACACCTACATGGAGCAGTACAATCTGGCGCTTCAGATTCAGCTTCGCAAGGACATATCGTTAACCGTGGCATACGTTGGCAACCATACGGTGCACAACCAGCTGAATACCATTCCTGAGAATGTGCCGGCCCCGGGGCCTGGGGCGGTTCAGGCGCGTCGGCCTTATCCGCAGTGGGGTCAGACCGGCATCAGCCACAGCGACGGCACAGCGCATTACAATGCACTGCAGACCACGTTGGAAAAGCGTCTTAATTCCGGGATCTACGCGCTTGTCTCCTATACCTGGGTCAAGTGTCTCGATAACGGATCTACAGAGAGCGGACCTCCGACTATTTCGCTGCTCAGGCAGAACTACAGCGTCTGCAGCTACGACCTAACCAACAACTTAACCATCAGCTCTGTCTACCAGCTTCCCTTCGGCAAAGGACGCACGTTCTTGAAAGACAGCAATCGCTTCGTCAACGGCGTTGTCGGAGGCTGGGAGCTTGCCGGTATCTTCACCGACCGTACCGGGCTGCCGTTCACGCCCACCCTCTCAAGCGACGGGGCAAACACCGGCATCTCAGGTGAATTGCCGAACCGTGTCGGAAGTGCGAAGGTCGCACATCCGACCGCGAAGGAGTGGTTCAACCCAGCCGCTTTTGCTCTTCCCGGCGCAATACACCTACGGCGATTCGACCAGAAACATCCTTCGATCGCGAAGGGCTGGTGGACCTCGATATGACAATTGAAGAAGAATTTCCTGGCGAATCAAAGAGACGAGCAGATTGGAGATGCGCTTCGAGAGCTTCAACCTGGCGAACCACCCCACGTTTGCCGCACCCAATGCGACCATCGGTTCTTCATCCGCTGGTACCGTTACCAGCACGCTGAACGCAAACCGCATCTTTCAGGCAGCAGCAAAGATCTACTTCTAAAAGGGGGTCACAATGTCTGGGATTGATCGTCGCAAGTTTCTAGCTGGAGTAGGATCGACCGTCGCCGCTTTGGGAAGCGGCCTTGCTCGAACCATTGAGCGAGCTCCGCACGGAGTGACCCCCAGCATCGGGGAGCATAGTGCAATCCAAGCTGCAGCACCGGTTGAGGCACGGCCAAGCCGGTCATCGGCATTCAGATCGATGCCATCTCGTTTCTCGATGAAGGCACCGAGAAGGTTCTCGACATCCTGCAGGAAAAGGCGGCGTCAATGCGCTCTTCATGGGAACGTTCAGCTACGGAACCGGCATTACCGGACGGCAACTTCGAGGGCATCCGTTTCCCGATCATGGCGTTCAGCAGTATCAGGATTTCTCAAAGGGACATGGCGGCGATTACGCAACGCCGCACCTGGAGTACTACAAAGACACCGCTCTCAAGCCGATGAAAGCCCCTGACTATGGCAATGTCGACTGCCTGGAACTGGTGCTTCCCGCGGCGAAGAAGCGCGGCATGAAAGTCTTTGCCTGGAGCGAGGATGTATTCGGCACAACCATTCCCGACATTGAAAAGTTTCAGGAGCGCGACCTCTACGGGAGGAATGCGCAGACCGTCTGCTTCAACAATCCGGACACGCACAAGTTCTGGCTTGCGCTGCAGGAAGACTTGATCAAGTCCTACGACATTGACGGCATCATGTGGGGCTCCGAGCGATACGGCGCTTTCGGCAACATGGTCGAGTCGGTGCACAACCGCAATGGAAACGATCCATCGCGCGTGACCTGCTTCTGCACGTTCTGCCAGGAAAAAGCGAAAAACCGGGGAGTCGATGTGGCCCGCGCATTTGAGGGATTCCACGCGCTCGAGAAGTGGGTCGTGTCCTGCCGCGGAGGCGAACGGCCCAACGACGGATACTACGTGACCCTCTGGCGCATCCTCTTCCGCTATCCCGAAGTTCTTGCATGGGAAACCATGTGGAACGACAGCGTCCACGAGACGTACGAAGCAATCTACAAGCAGACCAAGTCGATTCGACCGGCAGCGCAGGTAGGGTGGCACGTCTGGCACGCGCTGAGCTTCAGCTCGTTTTTCCGCGCGCAGACAGATCTCACCAAGATCAGCGACTACTCCGACTATCTGAAGATCACGGTCTACAACAACCTGGGCGGCACGCGCATGGAGACCTACATCACCAGCACCAGCAAGACGATCTATGGCGATATGCCGATCGATGAGGCGCTGGAATTCGAATATCGGATCATGAATCTGCGCGAACGTGGATATGCGGAACTGCCCTATACGGGTCTATCCCCGGACTACGTCTATCGCGAAACGAAGCGCACGGTCGACGGACGTGAAGGGCACCAAGACGCAGATTTGGCCTGGCCTCGATGTGGACATCGCCAACGTTGACCTGCAATTTAGCCGTTCCAGTCCGCCCGTGGTGAACGAGTGCACCAAGGCATGCTTCGCTGGCGGGGCCAAGGGCCTGGTCATATCCCGCAAATACTCTGAGATGAAACTGGCGAATCTCGCGGCCGTGGGCGACGCGCTTCGAGAGATAAAGATTATCTGAATGGCGATTTTCACCGTTGCGAAAGAGCAGAGGGCGCTGCCATGATCCCGCTGGCATCGGCAAGAGATCTCTCCGGAGTGATCGATATTCACTGTCATTGCGGGCCAGACAGTCTTCCGCGGACCATCGATGCTGTGGACCTGGCACGGCTCGCGAAGGACAGAGGGTTGCGCGGTATTGTCGTGAAAAACCACTTCGAGCCGACCGCCGGCATCGCGTATCTTGCTCGCAAGGCGGTTCCCGGCATCGAGGTATTTGGCGGCGTCACCCTTAACCTTGCTGTGGGCGGAATGAATGCCTTCGCTGTCGAAAATATGGCCAGCACCGCAGGTGGAGTCGGACGGTTCGTCTGGATGGGATCTCTCGACACCGAGGCGCAGGTGCGTTACTCACATGAGAGCCGGCCATTCGTTTCTGTATCGCGCAACGGATCACTTCTACCTGAGGTGGTCGAAGTGATCGAGGTGGTTGCGCGCCGTAATCTTGTCCTGGAAACCGGCCACTCCACCGCGGATGAGGTGATGCTTCTCATTCGTGAGGCCAAACGCCGGGGAGTTCGCCATGTTGTCGTCACACATGCCTTGATCGCTCCGATTCACATGCAGGCTGACCAATTACGAGAAGCTGCGGAAATGGGCGCGTGGATCGAGTTCGTCTACAACGGACTGATTGGTCCCTTCAAGGAATTTGAGTTTGGCGACTATGCCCGCGCAATCCGGACCGCGGGCGTGGAGCACTGCGTTCTATCGAGCGATCTCGGGCAACCCGTGAATCCTCTTCACCCCGACGGGCTTGCCGCATTCTTTGACGGCCTAGAGCGTGAGGGATTCACACTGGACGAAGTCGATCGGATGTCAAAAACCAACCCGGCCTGCATCCTGGGCCTTCAATAAGACCACCACGACTACCAGGAGAAATGATGAGCATGGACAGGAGAACCTTTCTTCAGAGCGCCGCCACCACCGCGCTGACAGCCGCAATACCCACATCACGACTCATGGCCGCGCCGGCGCCTGATCCCGCGATGATCGGGATCCAGATCGGTGCTGTCTCCTTCGTCGATGAGGGAGTTGAGCAGGTGCTGGATATCTGCCAGAAAGATGCTTCGGTCAACACACTCTTCATCGCTACCTTCACCTACGGCCGCGGGATCGCGGGGCGACAGGTTCCTGGCCAGCCTCTGCCCGACCATGGGAAGCAGCAGTACGATACCGACACATTTTACGGTGGATGCTACACGAAGGTGAACCCTGACTATTTCAAAGACACGGTTTTCAAAAAGTTTCGAGCCCCGGATTTTGGGGACTACGACGTTCTCGAAGCAACTCTGCCCGCTGCCAAGAAGCGCGGTATGAAGACCATCTGCTGGTTCGAAGACGTATTCCGGAAAGATCTGCCGAACATCGATCAGCTGCAGGAAAAGCAACTCTCGGGAAACAACGGGACTACTCTCTGCTTCAACAACCCGAACTACCGGGCGTGGCTGCTCGGCATGGTGGAAAACTGGGCGCGCTCCTACGACGTAGACGGAATCATGTGGGGCTCTGAGCGGCAGGGAGCATTTTCGAACGCTCTTCAGGCTCGCGCCGGCTCGCCCAACCCACCGATGAATGTCACCTGTTTCTGTCAGTTTTGCCAGGCTAAGGCCAAAGAGCGCGGTATAAATTACCAGCGGGCCCGGGAAGGCTATCTCGCTCTGGCTAAATTTGTGGAAGCCAGCCAGAAGCATCAACGACCGGTCGATGGGTACTACGTGACCATGTGGCGGCTTATGCTCAGATATCCCGAGCTGCTGGCCTGGGAGATGCTTTGGACCGATAGTCTGCGGGAGACCTACGGGGCGATCTACACGAAAATCAAGGAAGTCAAACCTTCACTCCAGGTTGGCTGGCACATCTGGCACAACAACTCCTTTAATCCCATCTACAGGGCAGAGCAGGATCTCCAGGCAATCGCCCCCCATTCTGATTTTCTGAAGATCGTCATCTATAACAATTGCGGCGGCGAACGCATGGCTGAGTACATAGACAACGTCGGCAACACGCTCTATGAAGATATTCCCGGGCAGGAATTGCTCGAATTTCACTATAGGGTGCTGAACTACCAGGAAAAGAGCCTTGCGGAGATTCCGATCGTCGGCCTCTCCGCGGACTATGTTTACCGCGAGTCCAAACGTGCAAAGGCCGGCCTGGCGGGAACGAAAACATTATTGTGGCCGGGCATCGACATCGACATCCCCACCCAGGCTGGACACAGCAAGTGCTCGCCTGAGGGCGTGAGGGACGCGGTGCTGGCTGCTTTTCGAGCCGAATCTGATGGCGTGATCCTCTCACGAAAGTATTCAGAGATGAAGCTGGCAAATCTGAAGGGCGCGGGCGAAGGAATCACCCAGATCAGAAAAGCGTGAGAGCTGCAGATGGTCACACCTCACCAGGTTTGTCGGATGTCCTTATCGACGCGCAAATCCCCGTGGCTCACCGAAAGGACCCCGGAGCCGCTCGTATGAACCGGCTGAGGGAATTGGATAACGGCACTTGGAGCTCAACTTGTCGCACTCTATAGACTCAGGTTTGCCCGGCTCGCTCACTCCCCTTATCTCGGCATCGCAGGGCGCGGATTCGCCGCAGCTTGCGCAGGAGCCCTGGCTGGCGTCGTTTATCAGCGGCTTCTCCGGGTGGACTCTCGATGGGCTTGACTTCTTTCTTGTCGTCTTCAGCCTCACCGCGATCGGACATAGCTTCGGCAAATCGGATAAGACGGTCGCGCTGGCTCTCACCGCGACCCTTGCACTTCGGCCGGTCGGAGCGTTCCTCTTCGGCCTGGTCGCTGACCGCTATGGGCGGCGGATGCCCGTTGTCGTTAACTTTATTCTTTTTGCAGTAGTCGAAGTATGCACCGGCTTCGCGCACAGCTTTACGCAGTTTCTTATCATCCGGGCGATCTTCGGGATTGTAATGGGAGGTCAATGGGGCGTCGGCGTTTCTCTTGCCATGGAGCAAGCGCCGATGCGTCTGCGGGGGACGCTCTCGGGCATTCTGCAGGAGGGATACGCGATTGGCTATCTTCTCGCCGCAGCCGCTTTTTATTTCCTCTTCGATCGGTTCTCCTGGCGCCCCTTGTTCTTCCTCGGGCCGCTTCCCGCATTAGGGCTGGCAGTGTTTGTGCTGATCAAGGTCCGCGAATCAAAAGCCTGGAAGCAGGCCCGCCAGGAAAGCTGGGGCGCCCTGGCACATAGCCTTACGAAACACTGGAAACTGTTTGCGTACTTCATTGTGCTGATGATGGCGCTGCACATGTGCTCGCACGGAACCCAGGATATCTATCCCACGTTCCTTCAACGGGTATGGGGAATGGACGCAAAAGAGCGAGCCTGGATATCGGCGCTCGCCATGAGCGGAGGTATCGTTGGAGCGCTTTCGGTCGGGTTCCTGTCCGATCGCATCGGAAGAAGACGGGCCATGCTGATTTCGCTCATCGGATCCATATGCACCATCCCGCTCTGGGCCTATGCACATACCATTCCGTTGCTGGTGCTCGGTGCGGTGCTCATGCAATTCTTTCTGCAGGGCGCGTGGGGGGTTGTCCCGGCGCATCTATCCGAGATGTCGCCCGATTCGATTCGAGGGTCGCTGCCGGGGCTGGGCAACCAGTGCGGGGTGCTTCTGGCGAGTGTGATCGTCTATGTGGAACTCGCGCTGGCGCGGGGCGGCCACTACTCGGATGCAATGGCGGGAACGGCAGCGGTAGTATTTGTGCTGGCCTGCGTCATGGTCATGCTCGGCCGTGAACGCCGGGGAACGAGCTTTGGCGTATGAGAGCAGCCACCAGACTGCCAACCTGTTCCGAAGGACATTCGCGCCCCGGAACAACCGATTTTAAGAATGATAGTCAGAACAGGCAGGTATCGATGAGAAATGCAGCCGCCCTGCTATGTCTCTCGGGATTGTGGCTCGGCATCGCCTTTCCGCAGGAAGCCGGCGTCACGACATATTCACCCACGCAGTTAATGCAAATGGCTGAGCCTTTGCACGCCCAGGCCCGGTCCTCGAACGGCACCGCAAGCGAGACTCTGCAGAAATATTCCGGCTACTACACCATGCTCGTGTATCGGGAGAAAGATGGGCAAGTGGAGCTTCACCAGCAATTCGCCGATGTCATGATGATCGTTGACGGCAGCGGCACGCTGATTACCGGCGGGTCCAGCCAGAACATGAAGCCTACCGCGCCAGGCGAAGTCCGCGGAACCAGCATCCTGAACGGGTCCACCATGACCCTCGAAAAGGGCGATTTCGTTCGCATACCGGCAAATACCCCTCACCAGGTATTGGTTCATCCAGGAAGGTCAATCACATATCTTGTCCTAAAAATTGCCGAGGGGTCCAAGTAGAGCGAACTTATCAATGCCCGGCATCGGGAGCCCGACATCGGGAAGACACGGATCTTAATAGCGCATAAAAATGTATAGGGAGAAAAGCATGGAGCAGCGAATGCTAAAGCTAACCGATCTGACGGTGTCGCGCCTCTGTCTCGGCACAATGACTTTCGGCAAGCCTGCATCGCAACCCGAGGCGACCAGCATGGTGGACCTGTGCCTTGACGCCGGCATCAACTTCATCGATACCGCGAATATGTATCAACTTGGCGTGGCCGAGGAGATGGTGGGCGTGGCGTTAAAGGGCAGGCGCGATCAAGTCATCCTGTCGAGCAAGGTTCGGATGAAGATGGGCGACGGCCCGGATGAGAGCGGGCTCTCCCGGGCAGCTATCATGCGCGCCGTTGAGGACTCGCTGCGCCGCCTCCAAACCGACCACCTCGACATCTATTTTCTACATCAGCCGGATTACGATGTGCCGATTGACGAAACTCTGGAAGCCATGGATGCGCTCGTGAAGCAAGGAAAAGTCCGTTATCCTGGAACTTCGAACTACGCCAGCTGGCAGGTGATGCAGATGCTCTGTATCGCCAAGGACAAAGGCTACAAACCCGCGCTCATTTCGCAGCCCATGTACAACCTGTTGGCGAGAGGCATAGAGCAGGAGTTTCTTCCCATGGCCCGGACATGCCGCGTCAGCGTGATGGCCTACAACCCGCTCGCTGCGGGTCTGCTTACTGGAAAGCACAAAGAATCATTGATCCCGACTGGCGGCAGGTTCGACCAGAACCGCATGTACCAGGATCGCTACTGGCATCAGCGCACTTTTCACGCAGTGGAAGAGCTGAAGGCTATAGCCGACCGAGCCCGACGTTCGCTCCTCGGCATCGCATTTTCCTGGCTCCTCCACCACACAGACACGGACGTAGTTATCCTTGGCGCGTCGCGCATAGATCAACTCAAACAGAATCTCGAGGAGTGCAAGGAAGGTCCACTGCCGCCCGAGATCGTGTCGGATTGCGACCGGATATGGCAGGAATTCCGCGGGCCAATCCCAAACTATAACCGTTAAGTATTCACTGATCCTATCTGCTTCATGGTCGATCCCCGTGATTTCGCCTGTCGCTGATCCGATCTTGCTGGCTGTAGATGTTCATCGTTCGTCCGTTTATCCGGGCGAATCGGTTGGAGTTCATATCCGGCTATTCTCGATTTTGAAAGCCCACGATGAGCCCTTTATGTCGCGTGTTGGAAGCTCCACGAATGGAGCGTGATACTTGAGGCTCAAGAGGGCGAACGATAAGACGCGTCTCGTTGCGAGCGGATTGGCGGGATGATATCCATTCCATGGATGTCGGACTGATCGAGTTCAGGCATCAGTTCGCGAATTTGCAAAACACCTCCCCGGCCGCCTGGAGGTGTGAACTCATCTTGTGGTGCGCGTCTGCACGCTTGCGCCAAGGCGTGGTGTGCTCGGCTTCCTCCTCATCTGTTCGAGGTGGGAGAGTCTTTTCTCATGTGCAGCCACTTGAAAACAGCAGTTTCATGGCTCGCAGCAGTATCTGGCCGCTCCCGGCTGCTTTCCCAGCTTTCTCGGGCAGCTATTCCGGCAGGACTGGGGGGTCTACGTCAAGCCACCCTTCGGCGGCGCCGAACATGTTCTCGACTACCTGGCCCGCTACACCCATCGCGTGGCCGTCTCCAACCATCGGCTCGTGGCCTTTGAAAACGGCAGCGTCTCATTCCTGTGGCGAGACTATGCACACGGTGGCAAGAAGAAGGTCATGACAGTTTCCGCCCATGAGTTCCTGCGCCGCTTCCTGCTGCATGTCCTGTCCGGCGGCCTGGTTCGCATCCGTCACTTCGGACTCTTCGCCAACGGCAGACGGCGTGTTGCGCTCGAACGCTGTCGAGCTCTGATCGGTATGGCGGTCTGCGTCGATCCACCCCAGCCACCACGCCTCCGCTGTCCCGCTTGCTCCGGCATCATGCTTGTTGTCGAACGGCTCACCCGCAGCCAGCTTTACTTCCATCCCAGACTCACCTCGGCCCACCCAAGGAGGTGCAGTGTTGACAGCTCATGACAGACTCACCGCTCCCGGAGTCGTGATCCACCTTCCACGCTATCGTGCTCGCGCACGCAAAGCCGGCGTGCGCTCTGGCCGCGGCCAAGACCCTCGCGAAGCGTATTCGAAGACACAGACCGGCCTCCATTTCAGCCGCAACCAGAGTCCGCGCCCCTAAATTCGTCCCGCCTGCCTTTCCAAACCTACAAAAGCCATCTGGCGCCCATTGAAATCCCATAGGTAGATCACCGCGTCCGTCGCAAACACCAGCGACTTACTTCAAACGACCCTATCGAAACTGTCCCGGCAGAAGATCTCGCGACAGGCCACCCTCGTCGCGCCGGGGCAGTCCCGATAGGGACCTAACGTTTTCCATTACTAATCACAGCTATCCACTCGTTGTTGGCGGTGTGGGTCAAAGAGAGGAGTGCGCGAATACGATGGCGTGGCGGAAAACAAGAGACCAGGCCCTCGGAGATTGTCGGATGCGCAAGAACAGCTTCACGTACTGCGGTGTCACGTCGAGTACGAAGTCCGGTTGGTAAAGCATCAGAACGTGGCTGCTTTCGATCGCATGAGTGCTCGGCGCCCATAGGCGGGAAGCTATCAGTGTTCTGCGGAGTGAGTGTCGATGGCTTTCTTGCTCGGACAAACCACGCGTTCGATTTCTTGCATAGTGGCGAGCAGGAGCCCCCATGGCTTCGACGAATTCTATGAAAGCGTCGATGTCGTTGTTATCGGGCGTAAGACCTTCGAAGTCGTGCTGACATTCGGCAAATGGTTCTACGGCGAAAAGCGTGCGTGACGCAGCTCACCTCCATCTCGCTCGTTGACGAAGGCTGCCAATGCCTGTCTGCGCACGAGATCGCCTAATCTTGAGCCGAGGTCGTAGTCCGTCTCTGTCGAAACCGCAACTTCACACGCGGCAGCGAATGACTCATTCTTCCCCAGAGCCGCCAGAAATGCTACGTCGCCGGGATCCAATAGAGAGACGTGGACTTCCAGCGACCCGGTCCGTGTGACCAGAACATGTTGCGGGCCAGTTGCGAGATCGATCTCTGGAACTTGTTCATCGTCGTCGGCGTGGAAGTGTGCCTGCCAGATATCGAAAATCGGGAAAGGCGAACAGACGAAAGCGGCAGCACGATGAAGACTCAGACACAAACTCCCTAAAGTGGCCTCATCTAGGAGCGCTAATGATTTCAGATCAAGACCTGGATCATCTGGAGCGTTCGCCGCGCGCACGCGAGCCCATTCAATCCGAGCCAGATCGGCCAGATAAGCCAAATCTGCCGCTGCGGGATACTGAGCTACGAATTCGGGAAACGCTTCGCCATAGGACGAAAGCCAGCCCTGCGTCGGAGGGTGGGCTGTCACGAATTGCCCAGCCATCGCCGTAAAAAAATCGGTGCCGACTAGCCGCTTCGTAATCGGAAAGGCCTCTTCGATTGCTATGCACAGCGATGCGAGAGCATGGTGCACGTACACTTCAAAGCCGAGTGCATCGACTCGCAAACCATCAGGCAGAGCTTCTCCTGCCTTTCCTGTCAGAAGCCCCGATGCGAAGCTGCGCTGAAAATCATGAAGCTTGCGAGGGTGCATCACTCTTCACAATCCGATCCATGATCTTCTGGGCCCGCGCTGCCTCGTCGAGCAGAACTTCCAGCGACGGTACATCGCTGTCCCATTCGATCATCGTTGGTCGGGGACCGATCCGATGGAGTACAGCGGCGTATAGATTCCATACTCCAGCGGTTACTGGCGCTCCATGGGTGTCGATGAGCAGAGGATGATCCGGCGTACCGCCCTCTTCATGTCCGGCGAGGTGGATTTCGCCAACGACGTCCGGAGGGACGACCGCAAGCCACTCGCCGACGTTGACGCCCAAATTGGTGCCGCTGATAAAAAGGTTGTTCACATCGAGCAATAGCCCGCAGCCGGTGCGCTCCGTGAGGCGAGTCAGAAAGGCCGCCTCGCTCATCGTCGACTGTTCGAAGGCAAGGTATCCCGAGGGATTTTCGACGAGGATAGTTCGGCCCAGGCGATCCTGCGTCCTGTCAATATTCGTGGATACGACATCGAGCGTTTCATCGGTCAGGGGCAGAGGTAATAGGTCGTTATAGTAGATATCTCCCGACCGGCTCCAAGCCAGATGCTCGGAGACCAAGCGCGGATCTACATCCTCGACCAAAAGCGCCAGACGCTCAAGGTGCTCGGGAACGATTCCCTCCGCAGACCCGAGCGACAGGGCAACGCCATGCACGCTGATCGGATAGCGCTCGGCTATCCGGCAAAGCATCTGATGGCGGATGCCGCCACGGTCGAAGTAATTCTCCGCAAGAACTTCAAGCCACGGCACCGCTGGAGGCGTCTGTGGATCAAGAAAGCGCTCGCTATGAGACGTGCGCAGGCCTATGCCTGCCGACCTTTGGAGCCCGGTCAAGCTCGGATCTTCGAAGGACCGGTGTCCTGTCCCAGGTTTGCTGCGAGTGGTATTCATGTCGATGAAATGCTCGGCTGCGGTTTAGGAAGGCGGCGACAATTTTCCGCCGACGATCTTACTGCAGGTCCCTTTGGGCACATAGATCCAGGCCTGGGGATCGTTGTCATTCTTGGAGGTTCCTCCGCAGCTATTTCCGACACCAAAGCAGTCATTCTGGCCTGCCTTGACTATGCCATAGCATTTCTCATATCGATAGCTCGGCTTCGGAACATTGACTTGAGCATTCACATGCTCGACATGTAAGGAGGCAGCGGCGACGACGGCCAGCAGACCGGCCGAACTGACGAGACTAATCGTATTTGGTTTGCGCACCTGTATTTCCTTTCAGTTGGCGTTCGATTTTAGGAAGCAAGAAAGAAGTTAGAAAAATGAGAAGCGGGCACCGAAGAGCAAGACCGACCCGTTTTCATCGGCATTTATGTTCGAAGGCTCAGCACCGTTGAAATGATAATAATAGAAACTCGCGAACAGCTTTACATCTGTATAGAAGCCCGCGCCCAACAGATCGTGGTTCCGGTCGATGAGGCGAGAAACACCTGCCTCTCCGATGTCAACGGTATCGCGACTGGGCTGTGAAGTGATGCTGTTCGATGTGGCGTGCTGATAATACCCTCCCACTGTCCATGGACCATCAACATAGTTCGCGCTGGCCACCACGCCGTAAGGCGAAACCGGAGAGTGTCCGATGGTTATATTGTCGCGCTGCTTGGAGACGCCATCGTAAGTGCCGCTCAAGCCAAATGTCCAGGCATCATGGACTGTCGCTGTGATGCCTTCGCTCAGCGAGTTTGAATCGCGAACGATGGGGTTGCCGGCGCTCGCGGTGGCATACGAATATGTCGAACCAGCCGATACATCGATATTCTGGGTGCGGTGTGTCCATACCAAAGCCGCCTGGGTGATGTTGCGGAATACACCTGGGTTATCTGCGTCTCGAAGACCGGTATCTGGCGTCCGCGTGCCTCCATTGAGGCTATAGCCGCTCGATATATCCGTGGTTGGAGCGTAGGAGGCTGCGCCGTAGAAGCCGGAGCGTGATCGTGGCGTGAGATAGATGAGCTTTAGCGACCGATCACTGTAGAAACGCTCGGCGTAGCCCAGATAGGTTAAATCGTTGATCCGGTCAGCCAGGGGATGGGGCAAAAATACGGTGGGGAGGCCGCCATTCGGATCAAGCCTTTCCCCTGATTCTGGACCGAACTCCGCACTGGTAAAAGCGATCTCCGACGGCGTAAAGCCGATCAGGCTCTGGGGAAATCCTGCCCGGTCTCCGATCTCGATCCGTCCAAAATGACCGATTGCAAAAACGCTCAGCTCCGGGACACTGAGATTCCAGTCGGAGCTGGTGCCACTGACATTGCTGGCGGCTTGCAGATTGAGCACACCACGAGCTGCGAATACCGTGCCGGACTTCGTCTTGTATTGGGGAGTGAGCTCGACTTCGGATTCGGAGCTTCCGCCCGTTTCGCCGCCTCGTCCCTGGGAGGCGCCGCCAATCACGAGGTTCTCAAACCCGCTCGGCTTCCATCCAAACTTTCCTGGCTGCACGCTCGTTTGCCCGAAAGTCCACATTGGAATAGCCGTCAGAACAAAGGCTCCCCAACACAATAGCACAGCGCGAAAACGAGCCTTCTGATAGAAGACTTTGGCGCGCGACATATAGGCTCGTAACGATTTAGGTCCGCTTGAACGAAATGCCACCGCACTCATCATGAGCGTCGTTAACCGGCTATTCATTTTGCATTCTCGCAGGTTGTGGGATCGCTCTGCGGAACGACCGAGATTCAGTGCGCCCCGTAGATCCAAGTCGATTGTCAGGGTGAGACCTTACTATAGCGTCAGAGTCAGATACATCCAGAAGGTTACATATCTGTTAGAAGTACGGAACCTGCACCTGAGCTCGACGACGGGACGAAGGAACCGGCCTTTTTGTCAAGTCATGGACTCTTTGAATTACGTTGCAACCTTTCACTGACCTAACCCCATTTTTCGTTCAAGTTGCTACTGCTTGGGTACGACAAGAGCAGTCACATCTTCTTCGATGTGCGACACAATTGGAGGCCGAAAGTCGGCGATGCAAACGAGGTCTTTCCCGAAAAGCAAATCAAGTGCCCAATCCAAGGCCACGCGAACCTTCTTTTCAAAACGAGGCAACTTACTCAGATAAATAGAACGCCACAGGAACCACGCAGCAAAGCCAGAAAAGTTGATTCCCAGAATGTTCGCGACACCGGTTCTTCGGCCGATAGCCGCCATGAGGCCCAATATTGAGAATGAGAACGGACGCTTCGAACCGCCACGAATTGCGGCAATCACGTTGTTCGCAACCGCTTTACCCTGGCGCAGGGCATGTTGAGCGGTCGGTGGATATGGCCGGCCAGTCTTGGGGTCTGCGATTGAGGCGCAGTCACCCAGCGCCCATACACCAGGCCATTCGCGTACTTCCAAATATTCATCGGTGACAATGCGACCGCGTTCCAACTTGCATGGCAGCGTGGCAATGAGAGGGTTCGGGGATGTTCCTGCAGTCCAAATAATTGTGCTTGTCGGAATGCGAGAGCCGTCGCTTAGTTCTACCGCATCCCCGTCAACACGAATAACCCTCGTATTGACTCGAATTTCCACTTTGCGCTCTGCCAGCTTCTTCTGAGCGTATGCTCCCAGTTTGGAGCCTAGTTCGGGAAGGATCACATCGCCCGGGTGCACCAAAACCACCCGGAGCATGTCTGTCGCAAGATGCGGATAGAGCCGAATCGATTCCCGCAGAAAATCGTTCACAGCGGCCACTGTCTCGGCGCCGGCGAAGCCTCCTCCTACAACAACTATGGACAATAGTTTAGGTCGAGAACTGGACGCACACTCAAAATCCGCTTCCTCCAACATGTCAATCATCTGATTCCTCAGGCGAACCGCATCGGCCAGTGATTTCATCGTCAGCGCTTTTTGCTCAAGCTGTGGCAAGTCGAAGAAGTTCGTCGTTGACCCAAGGGCGAGAATGAGGTGGTCGTAGCTTAGTACGTGACCATGACGGTCCGGACCATGCACGACCGTCACCTGCTTCAAGGCGAGGTCGATATGCTCTACATCCCCATGAAAGAAGCGTACCCGACGTAAGAGCCTCCGGACCGGGTTCACAATATGTGTCATATCCAGATCGCTTGCGGCGACCTCATGGAGCATCGGGGTGAAGAGAGAGAAGTTTTGCCGATTCACCAGCGTGACCTGTATGTCACTGTCACGGGCAAGCGTTTTTTCGAACCCGAGGGCGGAGTAGAGCCCACCGAAGCCACCACCGAGAATCAAAACTTGTTTGCACGCGCGTGCGTTTGTCATTTCACCCTTTCACGTCGTTTAAATTTGCGCTCCGCAGTGTCTACTCCACCAAGTGGACAATGCCGCCGAGATAGGGCAATACAAAGATGGGCTTCTACTTCTTGAAATAGGACTACGAAACTTATGAAAGGTTACAGACCCGCATGTTGATGAAGCGATGGCAGAGTTTCTCGTCGTGCTCGCCAAGTGCCTGAGCATAGGCCGGGCATTCCCATTTGAGCCAGGCCCAGGATGCTAGGTAGTACGCGGCTCGAGCGAAGCAGTGTGCGTAAGTTTGACGACGGTGATGTCGTCCGACTGACCGAATTGTTGGGCGGCGGCGGCGATGTAGTGGGCAGAACGACTGATAATCGCTTGTGTCCGCTCAAATCCAAATAGTTCGTATTGCGGACCTGTGGCCTCAACGACCCCGTCCGACAACAAGGTAAGGCAGTCACCGGAATTGATTTCAAAACGCGATTCTAAATACACCAGGTCGGGGAATAAGCCTAGCGGAGGTCCTCCTTCGCATATGAGTTCTTCGCCATTCCTGTAAGGTGACAAATGACCCGCGTTTGATATCGTCATTTGTCCATTGAGACGGAGCTTGACGCAAAGGCACGTGATGAATCCGCTGTCTTGTCCGCGAAGGATCTCGCGGTTCAATCGGCTAAGAAGTTGTGGCGGATCCGAGATCTCAGCTGCAAGCGCGTGAAGCGCCCCAATCGCGAAGGCGCCGGTCATCGCAGCTTTTAGCCCTTTGCCGCTGACGTCTCCAATCACAACGATGATGGATCCGTCTGTTTGAGGAAGAACCTGGTAAAAGTCACCGCCCACCTCGTGGGCTGGAAAGTAGGCTGCCTCAATCGCGTAATTCGGCAGATACGGAAGCACGGCTGGAACGAGGTGCTCCTGGATTTCGCGCGCGGCTGCCAATTCCGCTGCGGCGCGCGCTTGCTCGCGGCTTACGCGACTGAACCGGAAAAACATGACAGCCGCTATGGAGAGCAAAAACACTAGAGTCCCGATATCGACCAGTTGAAGACCGATCGGACCTATCTGGATCGGTTCGACTAAAAAATTGAATGGCCGCCAGCCCAGGGTGATCGACGCCGTTCCAAGGTCGAAGAGAGCAGTCGAAACCGCAGGAGCGAGGCTGGGAAGAATAAGCCAGCCGGCCTCGCGATTGCCCTGGCGATACCAAATGAACAGCAGGGTTGATAAGACTAGTCCAATCGGGGCGGTCGCGGCCGCCTCAATCAACACATAGGTATCACTTGGAAACCAACCGACCCAGACGAGAGCTGCAAGTATCGGCGCCCCGAGAAGAGATGCCTCAGAGATTCGCCAAATCCGGCCCACATGCCGGCCAGCAAAGCTGTATGTGAACTCGATCTGGGCGATGACCCATGCATAAATCAGGGGATCGGCAATGAGGAAATTTGCAGATAGCGGCACGAGTCCGGAGGATTGGAGCATTGAAAGACCATTGGAGATCCCCACGAGCAACAGGTATAGCCCGAGAAAGATATACTCGCGCTGAGTTCGTTGGTTAGCGTATAAAGCCAAGGCACTTACGCCCGCGAGGCAAAGCAGAAAATTGATGCAAATCGAAGCCGCAAGGCCGTAGAGCCGCTGGCTCTCGAGCGCCTGCCTCTCATATTCGATGGCGGTGGGAAGCCCCATCGTCAAATTCGTGAATTGGGGCAGATGCCAGGCACTGTAGCCGGGCGGAATTCGCGTCCTCAAAGCGATTTCGAAAACGCCATTGGAGTCACCTACTGGGAAAACGGCCTCCACGGGTCGGCTGACCAGGAGGGACGAGCGGAGAGTCGGACCGGACACCTGGACTCCGTTGATAAACAACTCATACGTCCCATCCCCTGCAGCAATTAACAGGCGCAGCTCAGGTTGATCTGGTCCAAAGTTGACGCGGCGCCGATACCAGTGCCAGCCCTGTTGAGCCGGGCCCAGATCGGCCAGGTCCACTGTACTCCATGCGCTGTCATCGAAATCTGGGCGGGACCATTCCGTCCCGTCGCCGTCATGTTCATGCCAGCTCTGATTCAGTTCAGTCAGGCCGGAGCGCCATTGCGTCACCTCGATAGGAGCGGCGGTCAAGACTGGTGCGCACAATCCCAGAAACATAAGTGCTGACGCCAGCACCGGTCGCTTGCACCAACTCATGCGGAATAAGGACTGAAGTGATTCACTCATCGGGGTAAGGCATCCATCTCGGAGTACCTTTTGACCTTTTGAATCGTGTGCCCATCCATCTATTCTGCATCTCTGTACACACGCCACAATTTCGCCTCCTCTAACGCCAAATGCTGCGCACCCCACGAGTTTATGCCTACTGGAACCGCACGCTCTTCGACGTGGTGTTGATTGGCTTCAATTTTGGTTCCAGGAGACGTCGCAACATCCTTCGAGCCCGATGCAATCTGACCTTCACGAGCGAGATGCTGATATCCAGTATCTTCGCTGTGTCATTTACATTGAACTCTTCTATATAGCGCAGAAGAAACACTTGCCGGTAAATATTGGGAAGCATCTCGATCGCCCGCTGGAGTAACTTTCTGATTTGCTCGCGCTCAACCACCTCGGAAGGAAGTTCCCGCCAATCGCGCAGCATTGCTGGAGGCACAGACCCTTCTTCACCCTGAGGTTCATCGAGAGGCACGATTCGGATAGTCGCCTGTCGCCGTAACCGGGTTCTAGCCTCGTTCAGCGCAATGCCGACAAGCCATGTACTGAATTTCGCATCGCCCCGGAAAGCCCAAAGATTTCTAAAGGCCTTGATGAATGTTTCCTGTGCAACATCTGCAGCGTCTTCCTCGTTTTTCATGTAGGAGAGAGACATGCAGTAGACGCTCCGCTCATATGGGCGAATCAGGTCGTGATAGAGGTGGATATCGCCAGCCAGAATAGCGGCGATCAGCTTCGATTCGCTTTCCTTTTCAACTGCGACATTCATTCTGTTGACGCTGTCTCCAGCAGCGATCGAATCGGTTGTTCAGTGCAGGTTGTCGTCGCCTGTTGAACCTGAACCCCGTCCAGTACTGGCATCTTGTTTGTGTCGTTTCTCCGAGTCTTAAACCGCTCTCGCCGCGAACATGGAATACCGCGCAGCACACCAACAAATTTGTGTTTTAGGCAGTAAGTCGGAGTTGGGAAGGGCGCCTCTTAGATTCCTTTGATTTCGCCACCGTCCATTCGCACGGAAGATCCCGTCATCCACTTCGCCGCAGGCGACACCATATAGGCCATCAGGTCAGCAATTTCTCCCGGTTTGCCATAGCGACTAATACCGGCCTCCTCCGGGAACTTTTTTGTCGCGTCTTCCACTGTAAGGTTGTGGGCTGGCGCCCACCTATCAAGGAATGACTGCCGGCGTCGTGTCATCACGGGTCACAGGCTTTCACAATGCAGCGCCCGCTCGCACGCAGCAGCGGCATCACCCGGTTCCAACTGAAGCCGTCCGCTCATGCCGCATGGACCAGCACTACAATTGCCTGCTTTTCCTCAAGGCCGTTCATGCCGCCGCCACCTTCTTCGCGAAGAACGCGCTGGGCAGGCCGACGAACAGAGCGTGGCCCATGACGCCGTTGACCAACGCCGCAGTCGTGATCGGGCTGTGAGCGACCGCGGTGAGCGGCAACACCACCAGGTTCATCACTGCCCACACGGCAGCGCCATACAGCAGTCCCAGGAGCGCCCACTGCGTACGCAACACAGCGACGCGTCGGCTCGCAAGGATATAGATCGTTGCGACTACCAGCGCGATGGCGAAGTGCACGACGAGGCCAAGTCCCGCGCTTGCAAGCCCGCCCGAGAAAGACCGTGCGCCCACCAGACTGCTCGCGATGTACTGCAGCACCTGGATCGGATTTTGGCCCTGCAGGCCGCGGAAGACGACGCCATCGGCCGCATCGAGCACTCCGACCACCAGCGTGGCATAGATAATGGCGCGAATGACGGGCAACGTGCGCGCTGCCAGCTGCGGCCCCCTCGTAGGGGCCGCGTTCAGGGCAGAGGCGGTCATTTGCCCGCCTCCGTCTTCTTCCCTTTTCCTAGAAAGCCGATGATCTTGCCTGCGACGAGCTCGCTGTGCTCTTCCAGCAGAAAGTGGCCACCGTCGATCAGGTGTAGTTCCGCTTTGGGCAGGTCGCGCAGGAACGCCTGGGCTCCCGGCACGATGAAGAAGGGATCGTTCTGCCCCCACACGATGAGCGTGCGCGGCTGGTGCATGCGGAAGTATTCGTGCCACGCGTCGTAGAGCGCCACGTTCGAGGTGTAGTTGTAAAGGAGTTCGAGTTGAATGGCGTCATTGCCGGGTCGGTCCAGCAGCGCCTGGTCAAAGGTGTAGCCGTCTGGGCTCACTGCCGCCACGTTTTTTGCACCATGCGTGTACTGGAAGATCGTCGTCTGCTTGGTCAGCATCGTGCGCGGCGCCTTCTCCGTCTCCTTGTTACGATTCGCCCAGAAAGCCTGCAGCGGCTCGAAGGCGGGGCTGATGCCTTCCATGTAGGCATTGCCGTTCTGCACGACGATGCCTTCGATCGCTTCCGGATGACGCGAGGCAATGCGGAAACCGACTGGCGCGCCGTAATCCTGCACGTAGATGCTGAACTTCTTCAGGCCCAGTGTTGTAAAGAGCAGCTCCTCGATCTGCGCGGTGATGTTGTCGAAGTTGTATTGAAAGTGGGTCGCCGCGGGAGCATCGCTGTAGCCGAAGCCGAGGTAGTCCGGTGCGACAACGTGGAAGTGGCTGGCGAGCTGCGGGATCAGATCCCGGAACATGTGCGACGACGACGGAAAGCCATGAAGCAGAACGATCGTCGGATTCGTGGTCGAGCCGGCCTCGCGGTAGAAGATCTTGTGGCCCTCGATGGTGGCATGCTGGTACGTAGTCATGTGGTTCTCCTTATTGTCAATCTGGTTTTTTGTACGCGAGAGCAGCGCGCTGGCCGCTTCCAGCACGAACTCTACAACGGTCGCAGGCGACGAGATCTGAGGAGCATGATCTACATCGTACGAACGGACCCGTGCGCCCATGCGCTCGGCTACAAAACGTTGTGTTTTCGGGCTGAACATACGATCATCTTCAGCCAGCAGATACCACGAAGGCTTCGTCCTCCATGCTGGAGTCTGTATCGCTTCGCCAAGACACTTCATGGCTATCGGGCGTTGTGCTGCTATCCTGATTTCGTTTTGCTCCGCCGTGGCCCGGTGGCCGACCGCTTTCTTCATTCCTTCCTCCGACATCCATAAGAGACCATGACCGTCGGGTTCCAGATGCGGAGCTTTTTCGTGTGGAGGCTCTCGAAAGAACACGTCCCCCACTGTTTCTCCCTCGTCTGGGGGCATGGCTGCCACATAGGCTAGGCCTCGGACACGGTCATCGCCTTCGAGGGCGGTGATCACGGCGCCGGAGTAAGAGTGAGAAACAAGGAGGATTGGTCCCGTGCCCGCCCTTTCCAGAGCTACTTTTAAAGCAGCCACATCGTCGGACAGCGAGGTCATTGGAATCTGGGGAGCGATAACCTTGATGCCCGCCTTGAGTAGCGGGCCGATCACGGCAGACCACGAGGACGCGTCCGCCCATGCGGCATGCACCAGAACGATCGTTGAGTTAGAAGGAATTTTGTTCATAATTCACCTTTCGCCGAGTCAATACGCACGTGGTGAGCCACTGTCCGGCAACTGAAAAGATCGGCACTTGAGCGCATCTCGTGTCAGCGTTCAGGTCACACTCTGACCAACTTGTGCGTTACCATGAAGCATAAGGAAGCCGAGAGATCACGAAAAGCGAGAAATTCTGACACTATCGGTGAGAGTATTTAAACTATGGTTCTGAACAACCTCAGCTTGGACAGCCTTCGTACGTTAGTGATTACGCAAGACCTGGGTGGTTTTGGCCGCGCCTCGGAGCGCCTCGGACGTACACCCTCGGCTATCAGCCTGCAGATGAAGCGACTTCAGGAAGAGGTAGGAGTGCCGCTCTTTCGGAAGCAAGGCCGGAAGACCCTTCTCACTGAACAGGGAGAGATCGCTCTCCGGTATGCCCGAAGGGTGCTGGAACTCAATGATGAGATGATCGATACTCTGCGCGGATCGTCTCTTGCAGGTGTCGTTCGAATCGGATTCGCGCAAGATTTCACGGTCAACGTTTTGCCTCTGGTCATCGCACGCTTTAATGCGCTCTACCCGCTTGTAAAGCTGGAGGTGACGGTAGACCTGGGCCAGGTCCTCCTTCAAGCGATCGACTCCGGCGATCTCGATCTTGCATTGACGTTGGGCGGCGCACAGAAAAGGACGGCGCACCTGTTGAGCGAGCTGCCGTTGCACTGGATCGCAAGCCCAAGTTTCAGGGATCGCGCACGGCAGCCGTTACCGCTTGCTCTCTTCAACCCCCCGTGCGGATGTCAGACACGGGGGCTGGAGGCACTGGAAAGTGCTGGACGCCCTTGGCGTGCTGCAATGACGAGCCCCAGCCTGATGGGCTTGTGGGCCGCTGTCAGTGCGGGACTGGGACTGACCACACGAGCCGAACTTGGCCTGCCGGCAGACGTGCAGACCATCGACTTGGGCCTCCCGCCACTGGGAAATATACCCATCACGCTTCATCGCAGACGCGGCCTCCGGGCTCCGAACGCGATGCGATTCGCAGAAATCACAGAGGAGTTGGTCGCTACTTATCTTCGTTCACGCCTGAGCGACAATCGACCTGGAACCGCACACTCCCGTGCCGCGGTCGGGATGGATGGTATTCAAGCGGAAGGTACGCCGGCTCGGCGGTCAACAGTCTCGGCAGCGTAGACGAGGTGAATCCCTTGGATGCTCTCGACAGCGTTCTCATGTTGCGCTCGAGGCAATCCTCGTGAAACTTTGCCTCTAGAATCCCGTGTCCTCGCAGATGCTTCCTCCAGGCTGCAGCAGGACCGATTTGCCGGCTGGCGCATGGGCTTGTGTTCGGCTACGCTACCTGCCCTACCATCTTCATCTCAGGTCCGCTTATCGACGCAAGGTTCATTGAGTTCACGTGAACATGGTCGTGCTGAACCCGTCTGACAGCAGCAGAGATAGTCGTGACAAATACTCACTAACCAATTCAATATTTGGAACTTTTCTTCGTGCTTGCTCGGAACTACGTTATTGAATAGCGGTCCCAATGGGGACGCAAACGATAAGGAGTTCTCATGGCATCCCCAATATCGCAAGCAAAGTCGCACCTGACCCACTATCGGACAGCGACCGTCAACAGCCGCAAGGTCTTCTATCGCGAGGCCGGCGACCCAGGTTCTCCCACAATTGTCCTATTGCATGGACTTCCGACTAGCAGCCAGATGTTTCGCGAGCTGATTCCTGCTCTCGCCGACCAGTTTCACCTGATCGCTCCCGATTACATTGGCTTTGGCCATTCTGATGCCCCATCGAGAAGTGACTTCGAGTACACCTTCGATAATCTTGCAGCACATGTGCGCGGTCTACTCGATCAGCTCGGTCTCACGTCGTACATTCTCTACATGCAGGACTACGGCGGCCCGGTGGGATTCCGCTTGTTCGCTGAGAACTCAAACAAAGTGAAAGGATTTATCATTCAGAACGCCAATGCCTATATGGAAGGTGTAGGAGACGCGCCCAAGAGCGCGCTGATGCCGCTGTGGGAGAAGCGCACGCCTGAAACTGAAAAACCGGCGCGCGAGTTCGTCAGTCTGGAGAACACGAAGTTCCATTGGCTCGTCGGTGCGAAAGACCCCGCCGCCATCAACCCGGACAACTGGGTCTTGGATCAAGCTCTACTCGACCGGCCTGGGGTGCAGGACTATCAGGTCGATCTGCTGGAGAACTACAAATCCAACGTTGCGCTGTATCCCGAGTGGCAGGCAGCTTTCCGCGCGCACAGGCCCCGGACATTGATTGCCTGGGGCAAGAAGGATCCCTTCTTCGTGCCGGCCGGAGCCGAGGCGTATCTGCGTGATCTGCCAGAAGCCAAGCTCGTTTGGCTGGATGCAGGCCACTTTGTGCTGGACGAGAATGTGCATATTGTGGCGGACGAAATCAAAGCTGTCTTCGGCCGCTAGACAATCTCGCGTTCCCATTCCAAAGCGAGAGTTGAGGGGTGTTGGCTGCGTGATGATGAAGACACCATCGCGCAGCATAGCCCTCATATTTTGGTGCGAAAGGAATATATGCAACGCTTCAAAGACAAACGTGTACTCGTGACAGGCTCTGGTAGGGGGATCGGTGCAGCTATCGCACGCCGATTTGCACTCGAAGGCGCCCGGGTATACCTCACTGCCCGGAGCCATGGGGAGCTTTCCTCTACCTGCCAAGAGCTACGAGCGTTTGCATCTCAAGTCGAATTTACGTCTCTCGACCTGACTCAGCCTGATGCAGCTGCGAAGCTTGCCGCTTGTGTCGAGCAACTGTGGGGCGATATCGACATTCTCGTCACCAATGCAGGCGCTGCGCCCCAAGGTGGCTTTCTCGAACTGAAAGACGAGGACTGGGCCACAGGGTTCGGATTAAAGCTCTTCGCAAATCTCCGAGTCATCAAGAACACTTGGACCATGCTAAAGGCCACAAGGGGCCATCTGGTCATGATCGGCGGGGGCACGGCACGAACGCCAGAGCGCCATCTCTCACTGGTGTCGGCTGTCAATGGCGGCATAGCGGCATTATCGAAGTCAGTTGCCGAGCAAGGCCTTCAGGATTGCATTCATGTCAATCTGGTCCAGCCAGGCACGATTCAGACCTCACGCCGCAGGAAAATGATGGAGAAGCTTGCCGCACAGGAAGGCATTGAGTATGCCGAGTATCTTCTTGACTCGACCCGGCGTTTGAAGATTTCTCGTCTCGGCGAACCAAGCGATGTCGCGGAGCTCGTCGCCTTTCTCGCAACAGAAGAAGCGAGATGGATTCACGGAGCCATCATCGATGTCGATGGTGGGCAGAACAAGAGCGTTTGAACCTCAAGGTTCCTCCGTCCCTGTGGCGGTGTTGGTCAGCATCGAGCCTTTACCCAGAGCTGGGCGAAGGGGCAGATCGCTAAGAATCCAACTGAGTGTGCCCGGACGTTCAGGGTGACAACAGGCGGTTTCGGTTATCGATGCTGCACCACAGATGCAACCTGCGCGCCGCGAAGGAGTGCATTTCGCAGAGACCACTGGAGACCTGGTTGCTTGTCGCATGCGGGACTATGCGGACCACGACTCATCCGACGCAACACCTATCGCTGGATGGACTAGTCTGCCGCAACCCTTTTGATGCAGTTGCAGCGGCCTTCGCATTCGTTAGTTGCTCTTAACTGATGATCAAGAACTTCTCACTTTTTTTCTTCGCTGCATGACCATACCCTACGTAATGTGCATGCGGGAGGATTCATGCCGTTTGTTCGAATCTCGCTGCTCGACGGAAAGCCAGCTGACTACCATCGCTACCTTCTCGAAGCAAAAGGAACATCTCAGTGAACCGCCTACCGATATACGTTCTTGCCACGGCGCTTTTTGCAGGCACGGCACAAGCCGCGCCACTGTCTTCGACCAACGCTACGACAACATATCACCGCGTGCAGGTCGACGGCGTCGGGATTTTCTACCGGGAAGCCGGCCCTGAGAACGCCCCAACCATTGTGCTCTTGCATGGCTTCCCGTCGTCTTCGCGTGAGTTTGACACGCTCATTCCCTTGCTCGCGACAAAATATCATCTGATCGCTCCGGATTATCCCGGATTCGGTTTGAGCGACGCGCCCTCGCCGACCGCCTACACTTACACATTCGATCATCTTGCCCAGACGATGAGTGATTTTCTGGAGAAGCTGAAGGTCACGCATTACACCATGTACCTTCACGACTACGGCGCGCCGATTGGCTTCCGTATCATTCTGGCGCACCCCGATCAACTGCATGCGCTCATCACTCAAAACGGCAACATCTACAAAGCGGGCCTTGGAGCCAAATGGACCAAGATCGCGGAATACTGGGCGGATCCGAAGGCTCATCCTGAGGTGCTGAACGCCTTTCTTTCGTTCGAGGCCACCAAGGAGCGACACCTCGCCGGCACGTCCCATCCGGATCGCTACGATCCGGATACGCTGGATCAACGAGTATGCTGATCTGTCGCGGCTCGGTCAGCGCGAGATCCAAGGGGACCTGCTCTACGACTACCGGACCAACGTCGCGTCCTACCCAAAATGGCAGACCTGGCTCCGCGACCACCAGCCTCCGACCCTCGTGGTCTGGGGCGAGCACGACCCCTCCTTCGTCGCGCCGGGTGCGGAAGCCTTCAAGGGCGATCTTCCGAATGCGGAAATCCACTTGCTCGACGCTGGGCACTTCGCACTGGACGAAAAGACTGACGAGATTGCAGACCTGATCCTCCAGTTCATGGCCAAGCATCCTGAATGAGGGCCGGGGTTATGAGCATCGCATACGGTCTCGCGTCATCAGCAGCGTCGAAACCAGGAACGCAACGCTGCTAACACGCTCAAGAGCCGAAAGGCTTGTCGAAGGTCCGGCAGATTCAATCCAGCGGAGAAGCTTCACGATCTTAAGTAAACTGAAAGGGGCGCCTCGCTCCGAATCTGCGGCCATAGTGGCGACAGATGCAGCCTTTTTCATGATCGTTCTTGACACGTCGATCGTGAATTTGGCTCTCCCTCGGATCAAAGACGTCTTTCACGCAGACCTCACCGCGCTGCAGTGGCTCGTCGACGGCTATGCGCTGGTTTTTGCCAGCCTGCTGTTGAACGCGGGGCGCTGGGCGATCGCTACGGCGCCAAGCGCCTGTTCTCGGCCGGTTTGCTAATTTTCTGCGCCGCATCGGCCGCATGCGGTCTGGCGCCCGGTATGGCAACCTTGCAGTGCGCTCGCGCAATACAGGGGATCGGCGCTGCCATACTGCTGCCGAACTCGCTCGCCGCCTTGAATCACACGGTGCAAGATCCGGAACGCAGGAAGATCGCGGTGTCGGCATGGTCCAGTGCCGGCGCTTTGGGCATTGCCCTGGGGCCACTGGTCGGAGGTGTGCTTGTTCAGTATCTCGACTGGCGGAGCATCTCTCTTGTGAACATTCCCGTTGGGCTGGTCGGCTTTTGGCTTGCGCGACGCCACGTCGCTGTCGGTCCTCGCCAGACGCAAAGAGCGTTCGATCCAATTGGCCAGCTTCTGGCAGTCGCTACTCTCGCGGCCCTGACGTACTGGATGATCAGTCTGGGCCGGTCGCACGCCCTCTCTGCCTCCATAATCATATCGGGCGGGGTGTCATTGCGCTTGGTGCCGCCTTCCTCTTGGTTGAGGCCCGGCAAGCGAACCCAGTGCTGCCACTCGACCTACTCTTCCGGCCGGCACTGGGATTCCATCTCCAGAACCTTGCACGCGTGCCGTTCGCTCACCCGGTAGCTCGCTTCCAGATACTCCACCAACGGGCGGCGCCGCGAGGGCTTTACCACTTTTTTCGTAGAACATCCTGCAGCATCGTCTTGTCCAGCGTCAGCTCCGCCACCAACTGCTTCAGCTTCGTGTTCTCCTCGCGAAGCTGTTTGACTTGACGGACCTGATCCACTTCCAGGCCGGCATACTTCGCCTTCCAGCGGTAGTATGTTTGCTCTGTGATTCCCACCTTGCGGATCAGCTCCGCTATTGGGACTCCCACTTCAGCCTGCTTCAATACTCCAACAATCTGCTCCACGGAAAACTTCTTCTTCATGGCAAAATCCTCCAACCCTTCTCAGGGTAAGTTTTTTGCCGAAAAACTAACCTTCAATCTGGCCCAGTTTTCGCCAGGCCCTTCATTCATGGAAATTGCTCATTTTAAACCTCGCCGCAGCGCCAAAGCCCGAAGACGGGAACCCGAATAGGGCGGAATAAAGCGAAATAAGGCGGCCCGGCCGCAACGCCGTGAACGAATCGCTCACAGATTCCAACTGTCGAGCGGCTCGTGCCAGACCATTCGATCAACGAATCTGCGCCCCGCATGTCCTCTAATCAGGGTTCGGCTACTGTAGACAATCCAGAACGCGCAAGTCGGTGAGTGCTTTGGCGATTTGGCGTGAAACGAGAACTCTCCCGGCGACGTGCGCATTTAGCGGGAGATGCATGTTCCGCGCTGGGTTAGACCCGGCAAACCAGATATCGAGAAGCCTCGGTAGCCGTGACTCTTAGAGAGTGTTGGCTGAGGCTGCACCGCCGCGCATACCGCCATCATCATCGCGTAGGCACAACCCTAAATGTTTGTACCGATATGGGACGCCAAGTTTGGAAATTTCTCGCGAAGACAGAAGCTGTCAGTGCTTTGGAGCACCGGATCGGCCGGACCGCTTAGAGATTGCACTTTTCGGCAATCGCGGAACGGCCTGAACGCCCGCCCAAAGCGTTGCGATCGTTTGCTCGACCACAAGAGCCTGGTCAGGCAAGTCAGGCACAACCCCTTGCATGACCATGAGTGTGGCGAGGCCAAAGATCGAGTACCACCAAGTGTGGGCTACCACTGTGTCATCTTTGCTTGGCAATCCTTCATCCCTGGCAACATCGAAAAAGAGCTGCACGAAACGTACGAACAACGGTCTGCCTATATCGTCGATGTATTGCCCGGCGCGGACGCCGTTGCGGTTCTCGGGACCGAAGAAGACGTTACGGAACTGTTGCGGATGGGCTATGCAGAATTGAATCAAGCCGCGTGAAGTCGCAAAAAGACGCTCTTTCAGAGCAAGATGTTTAGCGGCAATCGCGTCGAAGTTCTGAACCATCAGCCCGATCGTCTCGCTGCTCAACTCGGCAAGAATGTGCCATTTGTCGGGGAAATGCTGATAGATCACGGCGTGGGTATAGCCGATCTCTTTAGCGATCTCGCGAAGCGTCACGGCTTCGTAGCCGCGATCGGCAAACATTTTGCTGGCAGCCGCAAGGATTTCGCCCCGCAGCTTTTTCTTGCGCTCTACCCGTCGACTTGGTGATGTGGATGCCACTTCAATAGCTTAGTCCCTTTTGCCGATGTTTGCGACCAAATGTCGATTTGTAACCATTGGTAATTCAACCATTGATTATTTTGCAACCGATGGTTACGGTGAGTCTCTAATCGTCAGGTCGCGCATTTGGATGGCGGCCAAATACGAGGCAAAAGGAGGATGCAATGAAAGTTCTAGTGATTGGAGCAGCGGGCAAGAGCGGAGAGGCTCTGGTAAATGAGGCGTTGGCGGCCGGGCATAAGGTGACGGCGTTCGTGCGCGGCGCCGCGCAGTACAAGAAGGCGAACGTCAGAGTTGTTGCGGGCGACGTGCTGGACGCGGCTGCGGTCGACGTTGCGGTAGCCGGGCAGGATGCGGTGATCGACGCGCTGGGCGGCAAGACGCCGTGGAAAGTGACGACGATGGAAACGAGCGCGGCACACAATATTGTGGACGCGATGCGGCGCAATGGCGTGCGGCGGCTGCTGAAGATCTCGGTCGTGGGGGCGGGCGAGAGCGTCAAGAACGCAGGCTTTTTCAACGAGCACCTGCTCATGAGGACGTTTCTGAAGGGGCTGCTGGTGGACAAGGCGGGCATGGAAGCCGAGATCGAGAGCAGCAACCTGGACTGGACGCTCGTGCGGCCGCCGATGTTGACCGATGGCCAGAAGACCGGCGTTGCCAGGGTGCTGAGCACGGAGGGCGGCGAGAAGGCGCACAAGATTGCGCGGGTCGATCTGGCGGCCTTCATGGTGAAGGAGCTGGAAAGCAGCCGGTATGTGCGTCAGGCAGTGACAGTGACGACCACATAGCAAGGCCTCCACGAGGGCCAACCACCTCGCCATCGAGGTGATCCGATCGGTCGCGCAAAGGCCTTGAACGATTCATGCGACAGATAACTGTGAACCCACGGGACTAGCGGAGTGCTAGCTGCGCAACTCACACGCTCTGGCGTTCGCATCAGAGCATCACCTTCGGTCTAAGAAAGGATCGTATTATGTCAAACTTCCCCACACCACTTGAAGAAGTCATTCATCACAACGTTATTAAGAACAGCAAAACAGGTGGCCCGGCGCTGGATGTCGGGCAAATGAAGTTGCTCTGGAGGGCCTTGGGAGAAAACACGGGCTACACGTTCTCTATCTTCGAAAGCACCTTCGTGCCGGGCATGGGTATTCCACTTCATAAGCACTCATTTGCGGAGTTTTTCTATGTACTGGAAGGCACTCTGGCAATTGGGTATTGGAACAACCAGGGTGCCATTGAGTGGGACGTGTGTGAAGCCGGGGAGAGTCTGATGGTGCAGCCTAATGCGCCTCATACATTCTTCAACAAGAGTGAACATCCGTGCCGCATGTTGAGTGTGTCAACGTATCACCACGAGCGGATGATGAAGGATGCCGTGCATCCGGAAGGCAGGACAGATTTTCTGCCCGCTCAACTCACTCAGGCAGATTTTCAGAAATTGACGAAGTCGATGGAGAAGAATCAGACGTTCCTTGTCGCAGACCATGCTTAGTCTTGTGCATCTCTCGAGTTCACCTTTGAACTCAAGAGATGCACCCCGCTCTGCGCGGGACGACATAAACGATTCCGCCTCTCTTCTTGAAAAGGCACCAGACTGTCCTCGCGGAGTCTCTGGGTTTGTGGGACGCGAGTCTAATCCGCGTTTATCATTTGTCGAAAGCAAAGGTTGGTATCTGTCGAGGAGCGGCCAATGAAATTTTCGCGCTGGGTATTCAATATCGCGGGTATCTATGGAGTGATCTCTGTAGCTCCGTTGTACTTTATGGAGCAAGTAATAGGTGGGCAGGATCCACCAGCGATCACGCATCCGATGTTCTTTTACGGATTCGTCGGGGTGACGCTGGCGTGGCAACTCCTGTTCTTTGCGATTGCCTATCAGCCGGTGCGGCTGCGTCCAGTCATTCCTTTCGCCGTGATCGAGAAGCTGAGCTTCGGCATCGGCGCGATGGTGCTATACCGCCGCGGCAGGCTCGACCATAGCGACCTGTACTTCGGCGGCATTGACCTTGCGCTGGCAGTGCTGTTTATGTTGGTCTGGCGGCGGCTAGCGCGGGAGAGCACGCCAGGCTAGCGCTAGGGGATCCAGGGGCCTGGTTTTCCTGAATTGACTTATTGACCTACCATTCAACGCTTGGGCTCTTTCCTTACCGACCAAATGGTCAACAAACAAGAAGTTGAGATTGCTGACGGACAGCCCGTGCCTCGGGAGCAACGCGGAAGTGTTGAGCTTGTACGAAGCTCGATGGTGCATTGGCGATTTGTCTTCAATCGAGAATCGCTCTTGTTTTACGCACATGGAACCTTATCTCCCGGCTGGAATAGCTCCCGTCAGATTTGTGGCACTCGGACGCCATTCCGGAGCCTTTAGAAATACAATTCCGTCCGTCATTACTGGCCTGATGTGGAGGTCAATGCATCGCTTCTCCCGCAGGAGCGCCCTGACCGGGCCTGTTCTTGCTTAGGATGAAGACGCATACTACCATGCCCATCGCCATCCAGCAGAGCAGGCGGTAGATGTCCTGGTAAGCCATGGCGGCAGCCTGCTGATTGAGCTGTTGGTAAATGGCAGCTCGTGCCATGTGGCCGGGGCCCGGACCTCTGCCGGTACCGCCGAAGTAAGCAGTAAGTGCATTGACCCGGTCGGTGAAGGCGAGGTTGCCGGGCTGCATGGCCTCCTGCAGGCGTGCCTGATGAACGAGAGAACGATTGGTGACGATCGCGCCGGTGATCGCGATGAAGATGCTGCCGCCTACGTTGCGAACAAAGTTGATGATCCCGGAGACCTGATTGCTCGCTTCCTTCGGAAGTCCGACATATGCCGCGGTGGTGATGGCAATGAAGGCGAACGGAATCGCAAACATCTGAAGAATCCGCAACCACGCGGCAAAACCAAAGGTCATGGTGAGCGTAAAGTGCGTGGAGGTGTAATAGAACGCGCCGGCGAAGCAAACGAAGCCAAACGCAGCCATATTCCTCGCCGGAAACCTGCCGGTAGCGATGCCTCCGAGGGGCATAACGACGAGCAGGACAAGTCCTCCGCCCGCGAGTGCCTCTCCGGCGCGGGTTGCCGTGTAACCCATCAGCTGCTGCAGGAATTGCGGCTCAAGTACGGTTGCGGCATTCAGGACACCACCGACCAGAATCATGAGAAAACAGCAGATGGCGAAGTTCTTATACTTGAAGAGCCGCAGATTCATGATGGGATTCTTAGCCCGCCACTGCCACCAGATCAAACCGCTCATACCCGCAACGAACAGGAAGCAGGCGATGCGGATAAAGGTGGAGGCAAACCAGTCGTTCTCTTCGCCTTTGTCGAGCATAATCTGCATGCCGCCCATGGCGACTGTCAGCAACCCAAGGCCAATATAGTCGAGCCTTCTGAGGTTGGCGCGAACTGCTTTAATCCAGGGCGGATCCTGAACGAGCCGACTGACCAGGAAGAACGCGAGGATGCCGACGGGCAGATTGATGTAGAAGATCCATCGCCACGAGTAGTTGTCGGTAATCCAACCGCCGATTGTCGGTCCGAGGGACGGTGCAAGCACTGCCACGAGGCCATAAAGCGCGAAGGCCTGGCCGCGCTTCTTTTCTTCGAAGGAGTCCGCCATGATGGCCTGCGCCATCGGCTGGAGGCCGCCGCCGCCGACGCCCTGAAGCACACGCGCAATGAGCAGGATGGGGAGGGTTGGGGCGATACCGCAAAGAAAACTTGCCGCGGTGAAGATGGTGATGCATAGCAGAAAGAAATTCTTGCGGCCGATGACGCTCGACGCCCAGGCGCCAACCGGCAGAATGATCGCGTTGGAGACCAGATAGCTGGTGAGGACCCAGGTTCCCTGATCGGTGCTGGCGCCGAGATCGCCGGCAATGTGGGGAAGGGCGACATTGGCAATGGAGGTATCGAGAACCTCCATGAAGGCAGCGAGGGCAACTGTGGCCGCGATCAACCAGGGGTTGACAGCAGGCTTCCATCGCCTGCTGCTCCCGACTTCATCTGACATCCGCTTTCCTTTCCGGCGGAGTGAGCATTGTCAGATTCATTACTCGAGCCCAACCAATCGCCGTCCCCTCTGGTTTCCTGCCAGATGTTTCCGTTTAGCGCTCTTTCCGTAAAAGCGAGCACCGTTGTTCAATTTTGATATACATATTGTATCTGAAATCGTATTGTATGTGTAGCGGAAATTCGTGAAGGGGAACCCATGATGGCTGACACAGGCACAGGTCGAATATTGGCGACCAAAGTCATATCCCCGATTCAAGGCTACGATCGCGGCGCCGGCGGTCTTCATGAAGAGGTTGAACATCTCGGCCGCGAGCACACTCTGAGTGTCGGACAGGGTGTGAGGGAGAAGGGAGGAGACGAACAAAAAAGCGTTCAGCCCACGACGATTACCGTTATCGAGCAGTGGCTCTGTTTCCTGTTAGGCCTGGCCTGCATAGTCTTCGGGATATGGGGGATTTGTATGAAGCCCGAACAGGATGCTCTTTCCGCATACATTGCATGGCTGGGATCGCTGTATGTGCCGGCCCTGCGGGTCATGGCAGCCGTTTGCGTCGGATTGGGCGTAATGCTGATACGCCGGGGATAATCGCATCTCTGACTGCCTTTCGATTTCCGGCAGCCTGAAGATGACAGCGATCTTCTCGCAGGGACCGGTGTGCCATGCCGATGTATTTCCCCGCTCACCAAACGATTCTGGTCTCCACGTGTAATGGCTAAGGAGCCACCATGAAAACCAAAATGAAAGACGACCTGGAAGACATCCCCGTGGCATACCTGTGGTATATCGTTCTCGCAATCACGGCGATTGCAGCCGCTGCGGTGGTTGCGGTCATTCGATTGTTCTAAAAGCCTGAAGGTTTATGGATCCAACGGTTCAGATCCAGCACAGGTTGCGCCGATTTGAGACATGCAACTCTCGATAAATCTTCGCGTCAGCGCCCCGGGGTATAAGCTGGAGCAGAACCCGAGTCACAGTGCCCACACTGAAAGCGTGCAGTGTGGCTTTTTCTCGATGAAAAAGCCACTGTAAGCGGGTGGCTTTGGGTACATCGACTCGGATTCTGCTTTATCTTCGTATCAGGATACAGAGTGTTCATTGTGGTCAGAATCGTGTGGCACAACTTCGATCCTGACGTTCGCCCTCTGTGAGCGTGTCTAACGCTTCTCAGAGGAAGTCAATGAATCGCTATAGCAACGATCGGGAGGAATCAGGTATTCAAATGCCTGTGAGCGGCACAAAACCACGAAAGCGGCTCACGCGCGAGGAGAGCAGAGCACAGACTCGCGCTACATTGATCGCCGTAGGCCGCAGGCACTTTCTACGTTACGGGCTTGGCGGCGCTGTGGCGGAGAAGATCGCGGAGGATGCCGGTTATTCCCGGGGTGCTCTATATTCAAACTTCGACGGTAAAGAAGAGCTGTTCCTCGCTGTAATCCAGGAGGAGCAGACCTTCCGTCTGAATTTCCTTCGTTCTCTGCTTAAGGAAGAGCCGTCAGGCAGGAAGCGGTTGAAAAAATGGCGGGACGCCATTGCCGATCTGATGACGGATCATGATTGGATCGTGCTTCGCGCTGAATTCGAGGTCGGAGCTCTCCGAAGCGAACGTATCCGGCAAAGCTTTATTGAAGTGCATCGGCAGCAGCTTCGCGACGGAAGCGAGCTGGTCAGGGACATCTTGCGATTTCCTGAGGTCACTTCGAGATTGAAACCGGATGATTTCATCATGGTGATCATCAATCTCGCTCATGGTCTGGCAGTCACCCAGAGAATCCTCGGCGCTGAACTTTCTCAGAAGAGCACGCGCAGCCTGGTTCAATCGCTATTTGATCATTTGATCTCGTCCGCATAAGATGGCTGGCCGCAAGAATGCTTTGCATTGACTTTGCCTGGACCGACTTCTCGACCCCCTACGATCGGGTTCACTTGCAATTCGATGCTCGAAGCGTGCGCTCTTGTTCGCGAGAATGTATCTGTACGAGACTGCCGCTGGCAACCGTATCTCGGCGAAGCGCCTCGGTTCGCTATGGACCGGCGGTATCGGCTCGTGAATTCTCACATGACGCCTCCAGGGCAAATCGCTCATTGGCGATTTGCGTCAGTGAAGGGACGCTTGTCGCCCCAATCCTCGCGTCCTTCGCCTGCTGCCACAAAACAACGAGGGCGATTACGGGCTTCGCATGGCTGCGCGTGGTCGTGTTTAGGCAGCGCGCAGGCAGAGCACGAATGACCCCACAGCCAGGGCGAGCCACGTGAGCGGAAAGGGCAGATTCGCGTACCAGCGAGCACGCAGAACCGTGACCATAGCGCCAACAAAATAGAGAACGAGCCCGGCGGCGGCAGCAACTCCGATCTGCGGAACAACAACGCCGGCGAGCAATCCAAGCGCGCCGAGTAGTTTCAGTAGGCCCAGTGTCGGAAGCCACCGCTCCTCGACTTCCAGCCTCTTTATATTGACGAGGAGCCAATGCGGACGCGTGAAGTCGCATATGCCAGCATAAAAGTTCGCTGCGGCGGCCAGGACAATGACAATCAAATAAGCGGAACGCATGTTGGAATGTCTCCTCCTTGTCACGAAGACTGGCTTGCGCGTGTCACCACAGTGACACGTGGGGAGAGGAGTATGTGACCGATGGGTGCCAATGATTGGCTGGTCGAGAGATTCGAGGCGAGCCGAGGACATTTGAGTGCGGTTGCTTATCGCATGCTCGGCTCCACGGGAGAGGCGGACGACGCCGTCCAGGAATGTTGGCTGCGCGTGAGCCATGCTGATACCACTGCGGTCGAGAATCCGGAAGGATGGCTGACAACCATCCTCGCGCGAATCTGTCTGAACATCCTGCGCTCCCGAAAGTCGCGGCGCGAGGAATCACTGGAAGAAGACGCCGTCCGTCCTGCCGTAGCGGTCATCGGGCACCGCGATCCTCAGGAGGCCCTTCTTGCGGAATCCGTCGGCCTCGCGCTGCTGGTGGTTCTCGAAAGGCTTACCCCTGCCGAACGTGTCGCTTTCGTGCTGCACGACGTGTTCGGGGTGTCCTTCGACGAGATTGCTTCCATCGTGGAACGTACGCCTGCGGCCGCTCGGCAGCTCGCGAGCCGCGCTCGTCGCCGTGTACGCGGAAGGCGCGCGCCGAAGGACGCGAATCTCTCCCAGCAGCGTCAGGCCGTTGAAGCCTTCCTCAGCGCTTTGCGCGCAGGCGATGTCGAGGGACTTCTTGCCATTTTGGATCCTGACGTGGTGCGTCGAGCCGACGGGCTTGCCGTGCCTCCGGGGGCAGCCAAAGAGTTGCGCGGTGCGGCGGCCGTAGCTCATGAAGCACTCACATACACTCACAGTGCCCGCATAGCGCGGCCCGTGCTCGTCGATGAATCGGTGGGCTTCGTTGTAGCCCCTCGTGGGCGGCTGCGGATTGCGATCCGTTGCACGGTCAGGAAAGGAAAAATCGCCGTGATGGATGTAATCGCCGATCCAGCTCGTCTGTGCAGGCTGAAACTGGCTGTTCCACCTGATTGAGGGGCAGAGTTCGCCTATGGAATCGGCTACGGTAACGGCTGCTGTGGACTGTTGGCAACAGTCACTATGGAGTGACCGGCGCCGATGCGCTGATCGTGGGTTAGGCTGTGAGTTCAGAAGGACGCACAGTTCAGAGCCACAAGCAGAAGGGAGCCGGTCATGAAGGAGAAGTTACGATTTTTAGGGTTGGATGTCCATGCCGAGACGATTGCCGTAGCGGTTGCGGAGCCGGAGGGTGAGGTGAGGAGCCTTGGAACGATTCCGAACCGCGCCGAGTCGATCCGGAAAATGATTAAGAAGCTTGGTCCGGCAGAGAAGTTGAGGGCCTGTTACGAAGCTGGACCGACGGGCTACGTCGTGTATTGGCAGCTTGCCGAGTTGGGCATCCAGTGCGAGGTTGTGGCGCCACGCTGGTACCGGTTAAAGCCGGCGATCGGGTCAAGACGGATCGACGGGATGCTGAGAAGCTGGCACGTTGCTATCGATCCGGAGATCTGACGGCGGTATGGGTTCCCGATGAGGGTTCCGAGGCGTTGCGCGATCTTGTGCGTGCCCGCGAAGCAGCCAAGCAGGATCAGATGCGAGCGCGGCATCGCTTGAGCAAGTTCCTTCTGCGCTCAGGTCAGCGTCCACCATCCGGGGTGAGACCGTGGACGCGCCCTTACCTGATCTGGGTTGCGCAGCTACGTTTCACCCAGCTAGCGCAGGAGGCTACGCGGCAGGATTATCTGCACGAGGTCGAACACATGCGCGAACGGGTAGCGCGTCTTGAGCAGGCCATCACAGAAGCGGTCAAGCTGGCTTCGCCCGCGTTACAACAAGTCATCAACGATCTGCAGGCACTGCGCGGCATCGCAGATATTTCGGCTGTGACCATCGCGGCCGAGTTGGGCCAGGTATCCCGCTTTGACAGCGCCCGGCAACTGATGGGTTATTGCGGTGCCGTGCCCAGCGAGGACTCCAGTGGCAAGCGGATCAGGCGTGGAGGCATCACGAAAACCGGCAACGCGCACTTGCGACGAATCGTTGTCGAAGCAGCCTGGAGCTATCGTCGTCCACCAGGAATCTGGTATGGATTGCGCAGAAGACAGGAGAGCATTTCGGAAGAGGTCAAAGAGATTGCGTGGAAAGCGCAACACCGCTTACACAAGCGCTATATGAAACTGGGCGCTGCGGGCAAGGACCAGAGGAAGATTGTTACAGCAGTCGCTCGTGAGCTGCTGGGCTTCATCCGGGCCATCGGCACTAGGGCAGAAAAGCTCGCCACTCAGCAAGCCGCAGCATGACAAGAACAAAGCAAAAGCAACAGCTTCCCCAATAAGGAAAGAGCAAGATAATTCCCTGATGAAACACGCCACCAATCTCGAGCACAGAGCCAGCAGCAGCCGGAGCAAGCACGAAGGAGAATCCTCGCTTGGCCTATGCGACAGGCTCGACCGGACTCGCGATAACAGTCAGAGGCAGCTCCCGACGGATCATGATTATGCGGTTCCGACCCGCGAATATCAGACTGATCAATCGTCGCTCAAATCTGCTCCGGCTGCTGCTCGCTCTGTCTTCGGGAAACAACAAAAGCAACGACAAAAAACAAACCCACCGATCGCGCAGGTTGACACGGTCACTCCATATCAGGCCAATGAGCTCATCTAGATCGCCTTCCCAATTTCGAGCCGCGACTTCGGTGCCATCGCCCCGCCCACTGGGCAAATCAATCATCATCCTTTCGATTGCCCAGGATGGCCAGCTTACTCATCATGCACGAGTAGCGACGAAGACCCGTCTGAGGCTTGTATCGCACGGTGCGCCAGTTGACGAAACGTCTCGCGCAGCTCAGCAGGGCTGTGGACCACGATCCGGCGACCCATGCCGAGCAGCATTGCCGCGAACATTTCCAGGCGATCGCGACCGCAACGTAGCCGCGTGCCGCCGTCCAGCTCCTCGGTGGCGACTCTCCAGGGAGCAAAGGTGCGTTCTGCTTCCTCGATCGGCATGTCGATCCACACATCAATCTGGTAGTCCGACTGGATAAACGGCATGTGCTCCTGTAGGTAGCGGTGAGCATCGAAATTTATCGGACGGCGAAAGGTTGCGGAGCAGAGGTCGATATCGGTCACGCGGTCCAAACGAAACGTGCGCAGCGCCCGCCGTAACAAGCAGTGGCCGATCAGGTACCAGCGCCCGTCGGTGTGTATCACGCCATAGGGCTCGATTTGCCGACGGGAGGCGATGTCGGCATGAGATCGATACGAAAAGCGAATCCGACGACCGGTCCGAATGGCGGACGCCGCGCGGATCAGGCACTCCACAGGCGTCGAGACGACCCAAGGGCCCGGTTCAATCGCGACGACATCCTCCACGGTTCGAATGCTCTCGCGCAGCCCCTCAGGCAGCACGCGTCCCAACTTGGCCAGCGCCCCCTCTGTGGCGGGCGCAAACGCCGACAAGCCAACCTGGCGTAGTGCCCGGAGCCCCAGGGAAAGTGCGAATGCCTCCTCATTCGTCAACAGAAGAGGCGGCAGCCGAAAGCCCGGGCGCAGACGGTAAGCCCCACCCACGCCGCGTGACGAGTGAATGGGGATACTCAGGTCCTTCAGGCGGACGATGTAGCGCTGCACGGTGCGCAGGTCCACTTCGAGGCGCTCGGCCAGTTCGGCTCCGGTCACATGGTCGCGCGCCTGCAGAATCTCAAGTACCGCAAGCACGCGCATGATGGGGTCATACATAGCTCTCGCTTCTTGCTCGAATATACGACATAGGCTGTCGGGAATCACCGCTACTTTGAAGGAGAGCCTGGACGGGCCACATGGAGGATGGAAAATGGCAATCAAGACAATACCCGAGTACGCGCTGACGGCGGACGCCGTGCTGGCGAACTGGCAGGGACACAGACGGCTGACACGCAGAGCCATTGAGGCGTTTCCCGAAGACAAGCTCTTGCAATTTTCAGTCGGTGGTATGCGGCCCTTTGCGGAGATGGCCTGGGAGTTCATCCGCATGGCGGTACCTATCGTGGAGGGCGTATCCACGGGAAAGTGGGAGGAATTCAAAGGAGCGAAGCCCGACACCAAGAGCGAACTTCTCCGCCTCTGGGATGCGCAGACTGCGGAGTTGGACGAAAAGTTCCCGAAAATTCCGCCGTACCGGTTCAGCGAGGTAGACAAGGCATTCGGGCAGTGGGAAATGCCAGGGATGGCGACGATTCAGTATGCCATCGACAACGAGATTCATCATCGCGGCCAGGGGTACGTGTACCTGCGGGCGCTTGGCATCGAGCCGCCGCCGTTCTGGGTGCGCGACTGACCGCTTCTCCGGCAACGGCTGCCGGACGCCGAATTCTGTCTATCGGCACGGCAGCCGCATTTCCTCGGAAACGGGCGGTCACCCAGCTAACCGTCACCTCAATCGGCATCCGGATTGCCGATACGATGCCGACATCAATGATGTCGATCGACTCGGAGAGTGCATCGACGATTTTGCACGCATCGGGGCGAGTTAATCATCGAAATTCGGTCGCATATTTGAGGGCGATCTCTTTGATCTGCTCCCCAGTGAGTTGCTTTGGCGGTTGGCCGGGCGAGCTGCAGGTCTCACGGAAAAAGCCGTCCAGCCCGGCAGGCGACATAATCCAGAGCAGGAGCAGTTCCTGATCGGGATTCACGAACCCATGCCAGGAATTTTTGGCGATGAATATCGTTCCGCCTTTCTCAAATGAGTGACGGACATCGTTCAGTATGAAAACTCCGCTGCCTTCTAGAACGTAGAAAGCTTCGTTCATCTTCAGATGGCGGTGAATCGGAACGCCTGCGCCGACCGTCACTTGCTGGGTCCCCAGCGCGAGATTGTCGAACCCTGTTGCGGAGCCGGCCTTGATAACGATTTGACCATGGTCACGAAAATGAATGAGATGTTCGCCTTCGCCAGCTCCGAGGACATAACCTTGTGGCGAGACGGTTCGACGTTCTTGGCCGCCTTCGTTCATAACAATCTCCTCCGCGATGCACGGATCGTTTCAGGATTCTGGTTTGTGTCTTGGGCGGCCACGTCGCAATGATCGGAGCGGGCGACCCCAAAGCGGGCTGAGAAAGAGAATCTCGCCGAAAAAGCGCCAATGATCAAGTACCAGGGTTGATTGAACGCTGGATCTTCAGTTGACGATATCAGGGCAAAGCGCGTTTCCAAACTGGTCAAATCTCAAAACGCGCATCGGCGATGATGCGTAAACGCAGACCATCGTGGGCGACATAGGCGTTCCCAATACTGATTCTCTCGCAGGAGTCCAAGTCTGCTTTAGTGAGCGATTTGCCCTTCGTCACAGCTGGGCCCAATTCCCGAATCCGTCTTATAGAGAGCTGGCCGCTGCGCATTGACACGGCGGATATACCTTGACCTTCTACAGCTGGCGAATGTATATGTAGGAGTCATAGGCATGAAGAAAACAGACGACAGATTTGACCTTCCGCAAGGCACGCTCGACCTTCTCATCATGAGGGTCGTTGCGCTCGGACCTATTCACGGCTATGCCATCGCGCAGAGAATCCAGCAGATCTCGCGCAACGCTCTCCAGGTCCAGCAGGGATCCCTCTATCCCGCGCTACATCGCCTCGAATATAAAAAGTTCCTCAGCTCTCGCTGGAAGCCCTCCGAGACTGGTCGGGAAGCCAAGTTCTACGAACTCACTTCGAAGGGACGAACTCATCTCAAGGTTGAAACCGAAAACTGGACGCGCCTGACCGACGTGGTGGGCCTCATTCTCGAGGGAACCCTGGAGGCAATCTGATGGGCTGGTTACGGAGACTTTTCTTCCGCGAACGATTGGAGGCCGATCTGGACAAAGAGTTGCGCTTCCACTTCGAATTTCAGGTCGCCGATAAGGTTCGTTCCGGCATACCGGAGAGCGAAGCCCGTCGGCTCACACGAATCGAGTTCGGCGGGATCGAGCAGATTAAGGAAGACTGCCGCGAGCGACGCGGAACCATGTGGCTTGAGTCGCTACTGCAGGATGTTCGCTACGCCCTTCGCCGGTTGCGCAAAGCACCGGGCTTTACGCTGACGGCGATGCTGACTCTGGCGCTGGGCATCGGCGCAACCACGGCGATCTTCACGCTCGTGCAGCAGGTGATGTTGCAATCGCTGCCGGTCTCCAGACCGGATCAGTTGTGGCGCATCGGAGATCAGCCCCACTGCTGCGACTGGGGAGGATACAGCCAGGACAGCGACGGCGAGGCGGGCAACTGGAGTCTCTTCTCGTGGGAAGCATACAAGCTATTCCGCGCAAACACGCCCGGATTCCAGGATCTGGCAGCGCTCCAGGCAGGTAACATGCCGCTGGTAGTGCAGCGCTCCAGCTCATCGGGACCGTCGGATACAGCGAATGGCCAGTATGTCTCCGGGAACTTCTTTCAGACTCTGGGCGTTTCCGCCTGGCGCGGAAGGCTGTTCGTCGACGCCGACGACCTGGAGGGCGCGCTCCCGGTCGCGGTGATGACCTTCCATGCCTGGCAGGAGAAGTACGGCTCCGATCCTTCGGTCGTCGGATCCACATACCAGATCAATGGCCATGCGTTCACAATCATCGGCGTGGCCCCGGCAGGTTTCGTTGGGGCGAAGATGACGAGTTGGGGCCTGCCGGATATCTGGATGCCGCTGACGACCGAGCCGTTGATGTTGGGGAAAACGGCGCGAATTAAAAACACGCGGGTCGATTGGCTCGACTTGATCGGGCGAGTGCGCCCCGGCACGAATCCGAAAGTGCTTCAGGCGCAGCTTCAGGGTGAATTGCAGGGCTGGCTGGCCAGCCACTTGGCGGATATGAGTCCGCAGGAAAAAGCTGTGTGGCAGAAGCAGACGCTCCGCTTGTCGGCTGGCGGCGCAGGTTTCTCGTTTTTACGCAGGGATTACAGCGAAGGTCTGCTGCTGCTCATGGTCACGGCCTGTTGTGTGCTGCTGGTGGCCTGCGCCAACATCGCCAACCTGCTGCTGGCCCGCGGGCTGAAGAACCGACAGCAGACGGCAGTCCGCGTGGCGCTGGGAGCATCGCGGGGGCGCCTGGTGAGGAATGCGCTTCTCGAAAACGTTACGCTCTCTCTGATCGGCGGCGCGGCCGGTGTGGCTGTGGCCTGGGCGGGGGCCCGGCTGATCCTTTATCTCGCCTTCCACATGATGGAGCGAACCAGCTGGATTCCGGTGCATGCTACGCCCTCAACACTGGTTCTGCTTTTCGCGCTTGGAGTCTCGGTGCTCACCGGCGCGATCTTCGGAATGGTGCCTGCGTGGATGACCTCGCAGGCCGAGCCGGTGGAGGCGATGCGTGGCGCCAACCGTGCGGTGGGAGGCGGCCGTCATTGGGCGCAGAAGGCGCTGGTCATTGCGCAGGCGGCGGTATCGCTGGTGCTGCTAAGTGCGGCCGCGATGCTGGGCGGCAGCCTGCGCAATCTGGAGCACCAGAACTTCGGGTTCGATCCGGATGGCCGCTACCTGGTTTCCCTTGGTTCGCCTATGCTGGCGAACTATAAGCAGGAGCAACTGGTCCCGCTCTATCGTCAGATTCAAGACCGGTTCAGAGCTCATTCCCGGAGTGCGCAGCGTCAGTGCCGCGACGTATGCGCCGATGAGCGGTAACCAAAACGGCCACGACATTCGGATTCAAGGCAAACCAGAGCCCGGCCCGAAGGACGATGTATCCGCCGACTGGACCCGCATAACGCCCGGGTTCTTCGAGACGATCGGCGCCTCGATGGTGGAGGGCCGCACCATCAACGAAGACGACAACGAGAATACGCGGCACGTGGCTGTCATCAACGAAGCCTTTGCCAAGAAGTTTTTTGGGAACCAGAATCCCATCGGCCGGCACTTCGGTCCCGGCTCCATGAGGAATGCGGGAACCTATGAGATTGTCGGTGTCGTCCAAAACATCCATTACGTGATCTGGGGCTTCCGAGATCCAGCACGGGCCATGTACTACATCCCCGAGGCGCAGACCGTACCCTTCGATCAGCGGGATCTCCAGAGTGACGAGCTTGTGTCGCAGAACCTCTGGAACATCGTGATCTGGGCGCCGGAGCATCCGGCGAACATGTTCATGCAGGTAAAGAAGGCGCTGGCCGAAGTCAATCCGAACCTGGTGATGTATGACGCTCAACCATATTCACGAGTGATTCAGGAAACCTTCGATCAGCAGAATATGATCGCCAGCCTGGCTTGGCTGTTTGGCGCTGTTGGCCTTGTGCTGGCGGCGGTTGGCCTCTATGGCGTAACCGCCTATGGAGTGGAGCAACGTACGAGCGAGATTGGCGTGCGCATGGCGCTAGGGCGCCGATCGCGGCTCAGTGGTCGCGATGGTGCTGCGCGGAGTGTTCTGGCAGGTCGGCATCGGATTGGGAATCGGGATTCCGGCGGCGATTGGAGCGGGATATCTCATGGCCAGCCAGCTCTTCGGAGTGACGCCGTGGAATCCGTTACTGTTGGCAGGTGCGACTATGCTTCTTGGATTGGCGGCGCTGGTCGCTGCGGTGATCCCCGCGCGTAAGGCAGCAAGCATCGACCCGATGCAGGCGCTGCGCAGCGAATGATTCGTGCGGGAGATCTGCAAGCAGCTCCAACGTCAACTGTTGACTTCAGGCCAACGCGCTCTTCCAGACTTGCGACTACTAGAAACGCGCATTGGCGATAATGAGCTCATCGAGAAAGCCGTAACGAGTCAATCGGCAACACTCACTTGTCCGATCAGGCGGTTTCGGCCACTTGGATTACTTCTGTATAGCACATGATTCGCGACTCATTTGGATCGATTCTGAAAGGGCTTATCGGCACTTGTGTTGTCGGGGGGATCACAATGATGTTGCTCTCTCTGTGGTCGGGAGATGGTCACTACCAACATGCGTTCTCCATCCGGCGAGGTATTCCAATAGGCGCTTCCGAAGACGCTCTTGAGCTTTTCCGCGAAGCTTGAGCGCGAAATCCAAACAATCTTTCTATATCTTGGTGACTTGCCGAATGCAAAGAGCCATCCACGCGATGTAGAGCATTGGCCGGGGGCGGGCTAAAAGCGCGACCTCAGCCGAACCGCCTTATCGTCTTCGCGTGATTGTCAGAGCCGTTCAAGGTTTTGCGTCTGTCACATCATTGATTATTCGCGCAGTGGAACTGAAGCGATGAAAGTTGCGGAATTCGATCTGGTTCAAATCGCTGGCGCCTCGGTCATAATTGACCTCAACCTGTGCGGAAACAGCCAACAGATAGTCGTGATTCTTGATTGCGACATAGTCGTAGTCGACGCTGACAGAAACCGCACGAAAGCGAGAGGCTTTAGGTAAATCGTCGGCTACCATGGTAATTCGGCGAACCCCCCGAGTTGCACTGTCGATAAATACCTGACCATGAAACGCCACAAAGGTCATCGCACCCGCGCCCACGTCGAGAAATGAATGTGCGTGAGTCACGTGATAGTCGAAAACCTGAACCGTCCCGTCACCGAGCAAGCCCGTTTTCTTCCACTGGAATTCAGTTTTCGATGAGGGCCGGAACACGCCTTCGAGCGCTCCCCCGAACTCTCCCATCGATACAACTCCTGCTGTATCTCCTGTATCTTTGTGGCTCTTGAGGTATTGATGTTCCCTCACCAACAATGTTCGTGATTCTCGATGATCGATAAAGGTCAGAAGTTCCGTGACCTTATCCGCGTGCTTCCACTGCCCTCTACCATGTGGATCGATGAAGCGGTTCGTCACTTGCTCACAGAAAAAGTTGGGCAGCGAATGGCTATACGCGGTCGCGTAACGAGCGGCATCTGCAAGAAGAGATTTCACCTCATCCGGCGATGGAGGCGTAATGGCGTTGGTCGGGAATGTGATCGCGAATCTGCCGGCCGGGACAATTGAGGAAATCGGACCATCAGCGACAGCTGCATCACCTGGCACGCTCGGAGCGGAAGGGACGGGTGGGATCGGACCGGCGTCTGTAGAGGGCATTTGCGCGGCAGCAGGCTGATGCCGTGCGGCCGGGTTGGATCGCCGCCATTGCGCATGTCCTCGATGAGGAATGCTCGGGCGCGCGGGATAGTCATCAAGACCTCGCGAGCCCACTTGTGCGTGATGTGCGATGGGCACATCACCAGGGTGGTACTGGGCCGCTCATTCGCCAGCACATGGATAGTGCCCAAAGCCATGTAGGTCTTGCCAGCTCCGCATTCGGCCACGATCCGCGCAGCTTTGGCTCGGCGCAGATACTTCGCGGTTCCGGTGATGGCAAGCGCCTGAGCGGGGAGAGCTTTCCGGAGAAGCGTTGCAATCCGTGGCGCAACAGGGTCTTTCGTGCTCTGCAATGGCGGATAAGTTTCAAGGATGCGTTCGGCGAGCAGGGGCCCAAATTTACGCAGATATTGGAAGGTCGTCTCCATAGAGAAACCTCGTGAGTGCTGTGTGTGATGAGTTTTTCGAGGGGAGGACGGGCTGGTGTCAGATGATTCGCTGCCTTGGGGCAAGCCTCAGCGACTATGACGGCCCATCGTGGGATGGGGCTCGATTACCTTCGCCTTCAACCGGTCCTGCGGGAAGTCCCTGGGGTTGAGTGTGAAGATTATGTCCGCCCGTCCCGCCTCGGCGCAAAGACAGAATGCATCGTCTTTGGGGTCGGGCGATATTTCGTCCGAGTAGCGGATCTCGACAGGCTCACCCAGCTCTCGGATGATATTGATAAGTGTCCCGATTGCGGCGGATCGAACGTGCAATCGCTTCAGGACTTCCTGTACTCAGCAAGAACATCCTCCGAATACAGCCAAACAAAGTATTCCTCATCAACCCAGCGGTGGAGTAGGTCGGCGCTCGGAACCCGGCCTGGAACGTGTTGTTTCCTGAAGCCGGAGATGCCCGCCACGACAACGTTCGTGTCCACCACGGCGCGTTGCTTTCGCCTTTTAGACTTCGGCTGCAACGGTAATCTCCGGCTGGCGCCTTTCAGCGCGATAGCTGCGGATTGTGCGCTGGATTTCCTCTTCCGAAATCTCCCCTATATCCTGGGCCGCATCGGAAAGCGAATCGAGGAACTCCTTCTTCCATCCGGGCCGTTTCCGTCCGCGCGGCAGGTCGCGGTAGAGTTCCGCCCGGCTCATACCCTGCTCGATTTGCTCCCCGAGTGATCGAAAGGGAACGCCCAGCTTGATCGGCTCCTCGGCAGCCGAAAAGCGGCAGGTAAAGACCACGTACTCCGGGTTTTCCTTACGAAGCCTCTTTTCGGAGGCGCGAAAAACAGCGATGAGCCTGGAGAGAACATTGGCGCGTGTTCCCAGGGACTCCTTCAGGCGCAACGCAACCTTCGCTGTCAGAAGCGTCTCCCTGTCAAAGAGATAGGCGCCATCCACCCACTTCGGCTTGACTACTTCAAATTGCACCAGGTTTTGCAACTCTTTCGGCTCAACTTTCAGAACCGCGCTGGCCTGCTTCAGTTTCAGTGCTGGCTGTGGCATAGGCCTCCATTACCATCTAAATATTAGACCATATTTGCGCCGTGGTCAACAACACGCCTGGCCACTGTGCTCTGCCCGATCTTTTGTACCAGCGAGATTGTTAGTGTAGCGCAGCGGACGAGTTAGTAATTCCGCCGCAGTCGGGGGTGTGGAGAAGTGGGAAGCGCGTAGCGGTTTCCACTTCTCCATGCCCCATGCTCTTTGCCAGCCAGGCCTCCGGCGCCGGTGGCCTGTAGCCCAGCGAGGAGTGCGGCCTGACGGTGTTGTAGTGGACCCGCCACCGCTCCGCGAGCACCCTGATTTCCTTCATCGAGTAGAAGATCTCGCCGTTCAGGAACTCGTCCCTGAGTTTCGAGTTGAAGCTCTCGCAGTAGCCGTTCTCCCACGGAGAGCCGGGCTCGATGTACAGCGTCTTCGCTCCGGTCCCGGCCAGCCATTTGCGCAGGTCCCGGGCCACGAACTCCGGCCCGTTGTCGGAACGGATGTGCTCCGGCACTCCCTTCCACACCATCACGTCGGCCAGCGCCTCGATCACCCTGGCGCTCGACCAGCGCCGTTCCGCACGCACCAACAGGCTCTCCCGCGTGTGCTCGTCGATCAGGTTCAGCATCCGCACCGTCCTTCCGTCATGTGTCCTGGCGCTCACGAAGTCGTAGCTCCACACATGATTCGGCCGCTCCGGGCGCAGCCGTACGCACGATCCATCGTTCAACCACAGCCGCCCGCGCGGCTTCTGCTTCTGCGGAACCTTCAGCCCTTCACGACGCCAGATGCGCTCCACCCGGTCCTTGCCGATCTGCCAGCCGTCCCGCTTCAGCAGCGCCGTGATCCGGCGGTAGCCGTAGCGTCCGTACTGGCTGGCCAGTTCCACGATGGCCCGGGTGAGAGCATCCTCGTCTTCGCGCTGTGTCAGCTGGTAGCGTTGCGTGCCGCGTGGCTGGTTCACCAGCCGGCACGCCCTTCGCTCGCTCAAGCCCTGCTCCTGAGCATGGTCCGCTGCACAACGCCGTCGCTCCGGGCTTAGAAGTTTCCCGAGGCGATGTCTTTCAGCACCAGCTTCTCCAGGCTCAGCTCACTGACCAGCCGCTTCAGCTTCGTGTTCTCCTGCTCCAGCTCCTTCAGCCGCCGTGCCTGGTCCACCTGCAGCCCGCCGTACTCTTTGCGCCAGCGGTAGTACGTCTGCTCCGTGATCTCAGCCTCTTTACAGGCCACCGCGGTTGTCTTCCCGTTCGCTACGGCCACTTCGATCTGCCGCAGCAGGTTCACCACCTGCTCAGCTGTGTCCTTCTTCCCTCGTGCCATCTTCCGCTCCTTTAAGACCAGTTTCTATCATCACAACTGGTACAAAATTGCCAGGGCACTCCAGC
>CAWGCH010000008.1:0-456042 GCA_963821115.1 uncultured Acidobacteriaceae bacterium | reverse complement strand
CCCAGGGCTGCGATGACGGCGCAAAGGAGGTAAAAACCAAACCTGCGATTCTGCATTTGTCTCCCGACGGGACTCATTTGGATCCTTCTATCCCGTTTTGAAGTATGAATCTGGCATTGCTGGTGTAAAGCTCCTGCAGGTACGAAACTCCGTCCACGACGGATGTGACCACGCCGATTCGGTCCTGCTTTCCCTCAATCACGCGCGAGAGAATCTTGTATGTCTTTTCGTCTTCCGTCCTGATGGTCAACGTCGCTCGCGATTTCGAGGGCGCGCTCCAGCTGACCTCGTATATTCCACGAGGAAGCTGAACGTTCCCCGCCCGGACAGCGGTGGCAAGATAGAACGTCTGAGAGTTCTGGGCAGCCATCACAGTGGCCGAAAACAGAATCGACAAGAGGGCGAATCCCAGAATGCGTCTCATACAAAGTCTCCTTCAATTCGTCGAGGGATCCTGCCGGATCCTTCGGAGAACTCTGGAACCCACTCAGATTAGGGAGAGCCGATTGTTTTTATAAGCTGCATCGTGCATCAGACGGTGCAGGAGCATGTATAAGTGCCGTATTTGCAATTCAATAGGGAAGGAGCGGGGCGCGGTTCTGAGGGACGTATGATACAGCCTTTTCGGTATGGGAACGTCTTACCACGTCTCCACAGCAACAACCGTTGGCGGTCCGGGGTGGCCTTCAATCACATTCGCTTCTATGACGGCCTCCAGATTCAGTTGGTCCCAGTTCTTCGGAGCCTTCTGCAACATTGCGTCCAGATACGCAGGGTTCGACACGACCTCGCTTGCCGCCTCAGTTCCTTCGCCCAGAATACCTGCCAGGATGATCACCGGCTGTCCCGATACCTGGTCATGAATTCGGGCGACAACAGCGTAGTCCCGCGCAAGACTTTTCGTCGGAACCTGCCATTGAAGCATCCAGATTCTTCTGGGGACACTCTTGCGATCTACCACCTCGCGAACGTGGTGGCTGTCGTATTCGAAGCCGATCGGCAAATCCTGGGTGATGCGCATCGTCCAGGGATTGTCAAAAGCGCCAATCATGACGGATGGACCTTCACGCAATTGAGCGAACCCAGTCTCCGGGCCCGCTAAAACCCGAAATCCCGCCGTTTTTCGGTACGAGGGGCGCGATCGAACGCGCAAGCGTGATGACATCGTAAACATTCAAACTGCCACTCTCTCCAGCGGGGACCGCGGGGATCGTTCTGCTTTGGAGATCGACAGAGTCAGTCGGCACGCCCAGGCAGTACGTAACTCGGCTGGAAGTGGCGGTAATTGGCTCCCAAAAGCGGTCCATATTGGAGAGACCGCCGGGATTTGAGGCACCGCTGGGGCGCGCGGCCTGTCCCGGGAATCTTACACGGCCTATACCGAACCCCAGCAGCCCAGCGACAAGCAGAGCAATCGGTATCCAGACATAAACGCTACGACCTGCAGATCCTTTAGGGGAATCTGCCAGGCGAGCTTCCGACTCTACCCGGCCTTGAGGGAATGCCTCAGGTGGCTCATAGACCGACTGAGTATCGGTTTGAACGGCGGTATGAGGCGAAGGCTCTCGAAATGACGGAACATACGAGCCGACCGGTAACTCGATGATCAGTTCTCCCGCATGATCGGGGCTGTAATAGTACTGAATAAGCCTCTTTCGAACTTCTGCCGCGGTCGTGCGAACGACAGGGTCGAGATTCACATCGTAGCTTGGTTCACGTCCGAAGGCCTCGACGCCAATCGTTCTCTCTTTTAATTCGCCGGCGTTGCCCAGCAACGCTTGTTCTACCGTATACGCGAGCAAGACCGGGTATCGCTTGCTGTTTGTGAACAAGGGGTAGCGCGAGGAGGCGGTTCAGTTGTTCGCGAACCAGAGCGGCATTTGATGTAACCTCGTTGCGGCCAGACATTCAGAGTGTTCCTCGTTCAAAGTGAGCCTGCGTTGAGCGCATAGACCTTACTTCAAATGCAGGCGGCAATAAGCCTAAGCTCACAAACTTCCCATTCTAACGGTAGTACTTCTCGATCTCAGCAACCCTTTTAGCGATTGAAAGTCTTCGAAAATGAAATCCGCCCCCACAGCGAGCAATTCATGGGCTGCGAAGGTTCGAGCCAGGGCCGAAACGCAGCATCCTGCGTGCTTGGCAGAAAGGACTCCCGTCAGAGCGTCTTCCACCACCAGGCATTGGGACGGCTGAAGCGCAAGACGCGAAGTAACAGTTAAGTAGATCTCCGGCGAGGGTTTGGGCTCGGAAACATCTCCCAGATCGGCGGCGACTTCGAGAAGGTTTGCTATGCCAAGACGGTTTAGAGTCGCAATTCGATTGCGCGGTGTTGCCGAGGTTGCAAGAGCCAAACGATAATGCTGAGCCGCCCACCGGACGAACTCAATCGCACCGGGAACTATCTTTATCCCTTGTTCTTCCCGTTCGTAGATACGCGCCTTTTCATTCAGGACCGTCGATCTTTGCCCATCAGTCAGTCCGTATCGAGCTCCGATCTCGTCGATCATAACGGCATCGCTCCGGCCGACACCGGAGCGCAGATCGGCATCGGACAACGCGATCCCTGCGTGCGCAAAAGCGATGCGCTTCGCGTGTGCGTGCAATTCTTCGGAGTCGATCAGCACCCCGTCCATATCGAAGACGATGGCTTGGGTTCGCGTCATAGGCTTTATCCTGCCTGCTCGTTCAGTGAGAGTTTTTCTGCCGTCACATGTTTGCCGAAGATCGGCACGCACGCCAGAAGGGCTGCCAGAAACCAGAACGCGTTGTGCAAGCCGATTCCTTTGGATAAAAAGCCGATGGCGGCTAGTCCCGTCAGCATGCCCGCGCAACCTACGGCTGCCCAAGGATGACTTTGGGGCCGGCATTGAAAAAGGTCGAGACAATCTCCTCCGATGTACCGAACTCAAGAACGACATGGTCAAGGACTGCCAGTGCGGCCACCTGAAACGGCGCCCGAGTCTCAACTTTTTCCGTAGTGACAAGCGCTGCGATGCGATCACTTCTCGCAATGAGTGTGCGTTTGAATTCGGCATCTGCCATCTGGAACGCGCCAATTCCAAGAGATACGGAAACGGCGCAAGCTCCGAGGAAACACAGATCAAAGCTCAGGCGTTCGGCTTCGCGGATCGCAGACAGCCCGATGGCCCCGCCGGTTTCACGATCGATCTCTCCTCCCAGAACAATGACTTTGAAATTTTTTCGGTCGAGGAGGGCGCTTGCGATTGAGATCGAATTTGTGGCGATTGTAAGAGAGCGATCGGGCGGCATCTCTCTGGCCAGGGCCAGATTGGTACTGCCGCTGTCGAGGAACACCGTCGAAGCTTCAGAGACTAAGGTCAGGGCGGCCAGGGCTAGAGCGCGTTTTTCTTTCGAGTCGCTCAGGAGTCTGTGTTCAAACGGGACTCCATCCGGCGATATCGGAAGGCCGCCACCGTAAACCCGTTTGCACTTGCCCTCGGCGGCTAACGCCCGCAGATCCCGACGGATGGCGTCCTCGGACACCAGGAACTCCTTCGCAAGGGCAGTAGCATTGACGGGAAGGCCGCGCAGCAGTCGACTTTCAATCTCGTTTTTTCTTATTGCCCCTGATGAACCATGCACAAACGAGAAATTACCATGCACGATCAAGAAGCACAATAGATCCACTCTTCAGAGGCGATCTACCTCCCGGCGGGTCTTGATCTGATTTGACCAGCCAGCACCTTGGCGACTAACTGAAATTGCACGACATCAACCGCGCTATAGCACTTGGAAACTCCGGATGTACTTATCGACCTGAGGGCGGAATCCTAGCTCGCTGCGGCTGCGGCGTGCTCCAAAGTACAGTGGAGAAATGGAGATCGGCCAAGCTGTAGAACTGATCGGTACGGCACTTATTGACTGGAGACGACCCACAATCACGGTGCGATCTCGGCAGTAGAACCGGCACTTTCACCGCAGCGCTTGCACGACTGACGGCTCCAGGTAGCACGATCTTTGCCGTCGATCAGGAATGAATAGCATTGGCAGCGAGATTTCCGACCATTTCGACGGGATCGAAATTCGCAAGACCGTTGGGGATCTCCGGAAGGCCAGCCGTCCTCTTCCACCGGTTGACAGAGTTCTGATCGCCAACACTCTGCATTTCACCCGGGAACAGCAGGTCTTGGTAAATAGACTGCTGTCCGAGGCGGATTGCTTTCTGATCGTGGAGTATGAACGGTCACTCCCGAATCCGCGGCCAAATGACCGCGCTGTGTCATCGCTTGGTTGGGGAGCACAAGCGCGTTTTTCGGGACTACTCCGATGCGGCTTCGATCTATGTTCGGCGCGGTGAGCCAATACCTCTGAGGATGAGATCGATCCCGGCGAGAAAATCCTTTCGGTCGTCGTGAGCGCGCATCTGTCCGGCCAGGCTGCGTGCGAACGGGTACTCCTCCGGATCGAGTTGCGACCACGCAGTCGACACCGCCTCCAGGAAGTCGGATCTGTCGAGGCCTTGCGTCCGAGCGAGCTGCCCGTTGGCCGCATTCCGCCCACCGACGCCGAGGATGTAGTTCAGCAACGCGGATACGGTTACCCAGTGTTCTTTTTTCGGCACGCCAAGGGCTCGAATCTGCTGGCCAATGCGTTCGACAATGCGCACCATGGGCGACTGCCCCGGGGCACGTGTGAGCGCCGAGCCAACCCACGGATGCGCGTCGATGGCGTCGAACATGGCCAACGCGAGGAGGCGAATGGTTGCTTGCGGCGTCGCGCCGGGCGTGACCGAAGCCAGCGGCGCGTTCATGGTGCGAGCGATGATGGCGTCGCACGCGGCGGTCAGCAGATCGCTCTTGTTGGCGATGTGCCAGTAGATAGCACCAGGGCCGGTGGCGAGCCGTTCGGACAGCGTGCGGAAGGTGAGACCGCCTTCTCCGCTGCCGTCCAGAAGCTCGATCGACGCTTCAATGATTCGTTCCCGTGAGAGCGATTCTTCTCGTCGTTGGCTGCTGCTCGTCCTCTTGCTGCGTGCTTTTTGAACCATACCTAATCTTGACACATGTGGAACGTCATTCCATAATAATGGAATGACGTTCCATACTCGCCGGCGCAGTGCGGCGGCGGCCTCGAACCACGAAGGAATCATTATGAATACTCCAATCGCGATCATCGGTGCCGGGCTCGGCGGCCTGACACTTGCCCGCGTCCTCCACGTTCACGGAATTGCAGCGACGGTCTACGAAGCGGAAGCTTCGGCGAACGCACGTGGACAAGGAGGCTTGCTCGATATCCACGAATACAACGGGCAGCTCGCACTCAAGGCAGCGGGACTCTTCGAGGAATTCCTCGGGCTCATCCAGGCTGAGGCTGAGGCGCAGTGCGTCCTCGACAAGGACGGCAACGTCCTGCTGTATCAGCCCGACAAGGGCAACGGCGGTCGACCTGAAGTACCCCGCGGAGACCTTCGTCGCATTCTGCTGGACTCCCTTCCTGCCGGCACGGTCCGCTGGGGGCACAAGACCACAGCAGTGTCTTCCCTCGGCGATGGGAGGCACGTGGTGACCTTCGCGAATGGCTCGACCGTGACGGCCGACCTCCTCGTGGGCGCGGACGGAGCCTGGTCCAGAGTTCGTCCGCTCCTCTCCGACGCAAAACCGGAGTATGTCGGCACCTCTTTCATCGAGACCTTCCTTTTCGACAGCGAAACCCGCCACAAGGCAAGCGCAGAAGCGGTTGGCAGTGGCACGATGATGGCGCTTGCGCCAGGCAAAGGCATCATGGCGCACCGCGAGGCCGATGCCACGCTGCACGCGTACGTGGCGCTCAACAAGCCGGAGGACTGGATCGCCAGCATCGACTTCTCCGACCCGGTATCTACCTTGGCCCGCGTCGCCGCGGAATTCGACGGATGGGCCCCGGCGCTGACAGCGCTCCTCACCGGCACGGAGACGGACCCCGTGCTTCGCCCTATCCATGCGCTCCCGATCGAGCACAGATGGGATCGCGTGCCCGGGGTGACACTGATCGGCGATGCAGCGCACCTGATGTCGCCGTTCGCTGGCGAAGGAGCCAATCTCGCGATGTACGACGGCGCGGAACTTGGGAAGGCCATAGCCGCCCACCCCGGTGACGTTGAAGCCGCGCTCATCGCGTATGAGCAGGACCTCTTTCCTCGCAGCGCGTCCGCCGCCGCGGAGGCTGACCGGAACCTCAAGCTGTTCTTCGACGAAAACTCGCCTCAGAGCGTGGTTGATTTGTTTACCAATTACCAGTCCGTCAAGTAACCGCCTTGCACGCCAGCAGGTGCCCATCGCGAAGTCATATGAGTCCTGACGAGTCGGCTTGTGTTTACTTATCCCGCCACCGCGAAGTCTCGACTGTTGGCAACAGTCACTATGGAGTGACCGGCGCCGATGCGCTGATCGTGGGTTAGGCTGTGAGTTCAGAAGGACGCACAGTTCAGAGCCACAAGCGGAAGGGAGCCGGTCATGAAGGAGAAGTTACGATTTTTGGGTTTGGATGTCCATGCCGAGACGATCGCCGTAGCGGTCGCGGAGCCGGATGGTGAGGTGAGGAGCCTGGGAACGATTCCGAACCGCGTCGAGTCGATCCGCAAGATGATCAAGAAGCTTGGTCCGGCTGAGAAGTTGAGAGCCTGCTATGAGGCAGGTCCGACGGGCTACGTCGTGTATTGGCAGCTTGCCGAGTTGGGCGTCCAGTGCGAGGTTGTGGCGCCCACGCTGGTACCGGTTAAAGCCGGCGATCGGGTCAAGACGGATCGACGGGATGCTGAGAAGCTGGCACGTTGCTATCGATCCGGAGATCTGACGGCGGTATGGGTTCCCGATGAGGGTTCCGAGGCGTTGCGCGATCTGGTGCGTGCCCGCGAAGCAGCCAAGCAGGATCAGATGCGAGCGCGGCATCGCTTGAGCAAGTTCCTTCTGCGCTCAGGTCAGCGTCCACCATCCGGGGTGAGACCGTGGACGCGCCCTTACCTGATCTGGGTTGCGCAGCTACGTTTCACCCAGCTAGCGCAGGAGGCTACGCGGCAGGATTATCTGCACGAGGTCGAACACATGCGCGAACGGGTAGCGCGTCTTGAGCAGGCCATCACAGAAGCGGTCAAGCTGGCTTCGCCCGCGTTACAACAAGTCATCAACGATCTGCAGGCACTGCGCGGCATCGCAGATATTTCGGCTGTGACCATCGCGGCCGAGTTGGGCCAGGTATCCCGCTTTGACAGCGCCCGGCAACTGATGGGTTATTGCGGTGCCGTGTCCAGCGAGGACTCCAGTGGCAAGCGGATCAGGCGTGGAGGCATCACGAAAACCGGCAACGCGCACTTGCGACGAATCGTTGTCGAAGCAGCCTGGAGCTATCGTCGTCCACCAGGAATCTGGTATGGATTGCGCAGAAGACAGGAGAGCATTTCGGAAGAGGTCAAAGAGATTGCGTGGAAAGCGCAACACCGCTTACACAAGCGCTATATGAAACTGGGCGCTGCGGGCAAGGACCAGAGGAAGATTGTTACAGCAGTCGCTCGTGAGCTGCTGGGCTTCATCCGGGCCATCGGCACTAGGGCAGAAAAGCTCGCCACTCAGCAAGCCGCAGCATGACAAGAACAAAGCAAAAGCAACAGCTTCCCCAATAAGGAAAGAGCAAGATAATTCCCTGATGAAACACGCCACCAATCTCGAGCACAGAGCCAGCAGCAGCCGGAGCAAGCACGAAGGAGAATCCTCGCTTGGCCTATGCGACAGGCTCGACCGGACTCGCGATAACAGTCAGAGGCAGCTCCCGACGGATCATGATTATGCGGTTCCGACCCGCGAATATCAGACTGATCAATCGTCGCTCAAATCTGCTCCGGCTGCTGCTCGCTCTGTCTTCGGGAAACAACAAAAGCAACGACAAAAAACAAACCCACCGATCGCGCAGGTTGACACGGTCACTCCATATCAGGCCAATGCACTCGCCGAGCCGGGAAGCGGATGCCGATTACTTCCGCAAAGTGCGTTTATCAGGACAAAAGACAAGCGAGTGCACGTACGAATGGCACACACGCTACACTTCGGGCATGAGGACTAGCTTTGAATTATCGATAGAGAGTTTCGCCGACTTTACGAGCGGTCTGATAGGTCTTCCCGTTAGCCGCGCGTGGCAAGGCTATGGATCTGCGATTTTCCTCGAATTCGGAAGACTCCAATCGACTCGAAAGCGAGACGGCCAACCCGGAAGTCCACGAGGAGAATGGACTTTGTTCATCGAGTGGAGTTGGCGAATTGAGGGAAAGCGTCGTATATGGTGCGGAAGCTGGAGCGACGGTGAGCGTTGGCCCAGGGCCTTTGCCCGCCTTCAAAATGGAGCCGTTGCATCCATTCAGACTACGGGACGTCTTCCAGAGATTGATTTCGGCCTCACAAACGGTCTTCACCTACTCTCGACGATGACTGCGGAAGGCAATCCAGCTTGGGCACTCATCAAGCGTAAGGATGGGGCTTCGCAATCCGTTGGCGTTAGTGGGGGCAGACTTTACCTTGACAACGAGTTGGCCGACAAAACCTCATGATCGGTAACGATAAGTCGGCTTATGGGCAGTAATCCGGGCACTTTCGGTTGACGGGCGGACCGGAAGCTATCGATTCATGCTTACCCCCTATCAGGCATCATGTGCCGCTTGGCTGCCTGCCGTTAACAGATGGAGTCGCCGTCATTTGTCTCCAGAACGCGTAGCGCCACAGGGCTGCATTGATGAGTAACCCGAGGATCATGGCGGGAACGGCTGCATCGGGCCCGAACGTTCCACCGGTGAGCCATGCTGCTGCACCTGCTTTTGGCACATTGACGAGGAACCCATGGTGGCTGCCGATACCGAGCACAGAGGTCTCGATGAAGTCATAGCCCAGGTGCATGCCAATCGACATCCACAGGCGTCCGGTAATCACATAGAGAAGTCCCATCGCTATTCCGGCGTTGAGGATGATTCCAAAAATGCCGAGCCAGGAACCATGCGCAAAGTGAGCGAGGCCGAAGATGATCGAAGAAAGAATAACTCCGGTCCGGACACCCCACACCCTCGCGAGGATACGAAGAATCACAGCGCGAAAAGCGAGTTCTTCAAGAACCGCCGATATATAGCTGTCAAAGAGGAAGTCGTCAAACCACCGTGACCATATCCCGCGATGTGCGAAGTACAGTCTGGGGTCCCTTCAGAAAACGGACTATATCGTACGCTAGGCCATCGTGGAAGCCGGAATCCACCGGTACAGGGTTGGGACGGAGATTCCGAGGTTACTGGCCACATCGCGAGGTGGTACTCCGCTCGCAAGGAGCTTTTTGGCCGATTTAATCTTGCTGTCGGTCATTTGTCGTTTCCGGCCACCTTTGCGGCCGAGCTTCCGTGCAACTTCGAGGCCGGCGCGGGTTCGTTCGATGGTGAGTTCGCGTTCCATCTGGGCCAGGCTGGCCATCACGTGAAAGAAGAAGCGTCCCGACGGCGTACCTGTATCGATCGCGTCGGTGAGGCTCTTGAACTGAACGCCTTGTTTGTGAAGTTCCCCGACGAGATCAACTAGGTTCTTGACGCTTCGGCCGAGCCGATCCAGCTTCCAAACGACGAGGGTGTCGCCTTCGCGAAGGGCTTCTTGCGCTTTGGTGAGACCGGGGCGTTCGGCGCGGCTTCCGGTGACCTTGTCCTCGAAAATCTTCTTACAGCCGGCATTTGTCAGGGCTTCGGTTTGCAATTCCAGGTTTTGATCCTGGGTGGAAACACGCGCGTAACCGATCAACATGCTGACGTCCCTCCGCGGTGCCGCATCTTTATCGAAACTCGTTGATGCGTGAGTTGATTGAGAATAACATTTGAGAACTGTTTTTGAGAGAGAAGAAGTGGGCTTTTTTCCCAGTGTTGTTCGACGCGGGTGAAAGGTTCTCGAAATCCCTCGTTTGCGAGAGGAGTATGAATGCCTCGTCGTTCGATCCTGACCGCCACAGAGCGGGAGAATCTGCTTGGCTGGCCCGAGGCGCAGGCGGAACTGATCCGGCATTACACCTTGAGCGCAACAGATTCGGCGATCATCCGGCAACACCGGGGAGCCGCGAACCGGCTGGGGTACGCCGTACAGCTTTGCTCCATGCGTTACCCGGGCGTGGCGCTCGGAACCAGAGAAGAGCCGTTCTTCCCCTTGCTGGAGACTGTTGCAACTCAGCTCAAAGTGCCGGTCGAAAGCTGGAACGAGTACGGGCAGCGCGCGGAGACACGCCGGGAGCATGCACTAGAACTGCAGGCACTCTTCGGCTTCAAAGCGTTCACAATGCGGCACTATCGCGAAGGCGTTCGAAGTCTTGAGGACGTGGCCTGGCATACCGACAAAGGGATCGTGCTGGCGTCCGCACTCCTCGAAGAATACCGTCGGCAACAGGTACTACTTCCGACGCTCAGCAATATAGAGCGCATTTGCGCCGAAGCCGTGACGCGCGCCAACCGGCGTATCTACACCGCGCTGGCCGGCTCACTTACAGATGTTCACCGCATGCAACTCGATGCTCTGCTGAGACTCAGGGACAACACCAACACAACGCAGCTCGGCTGGTTGCGCCAGTCACCGGCGCGTCCGAACTCGCGGTATATGCTCGAACATATCGAACGGCTTCGCACTTTGCAGGCTCTTGATCTGCCGAATGGAATAGAGCGCCAGATCCATCAGAACCGCTTGCTCAAGATCGCTCGTGAGGGTGGCCAGATGACCCCTGCCGATTTAGCCAAGTTCGAGCCGCATCGGCGCTACGCGACCCTGGTCGCCGTGGCCGTGGAGGGAACAGCCACCGTTACCGACGAGATCATCGACCTACACGATCGCATTACGGGCAAGATGTTTAACGCGGCAAAGCACAAGCATCAGGAGCAATTCCAGAGTTCGGGTAAGGCGATCAATGACAAGGTGCGCCTGTACGGACAGGTCGGACAAGCGCTGATCGAAGCCAAGCGACTGGGTGCTGACCCCTTTGCGGCTATCGAATCGGTGCTCCCCTGGGAAGCTTTTACCTCCAGTGTAAGTGAAGCCCAGAAGCTTGCCCGGCCCGAAGATTTTGATTTCCTGCACCGCATCGGCGAGAGCTATGCCACCCTTCGCCGCTATGCACCTGAGTTCCTCGAGGTGCTGAAGTTCCGCGCGGCGCCGGCAGCCGAAGGCGTGCTCAAAGCCATCGGCGTGCTGCGCGACATGAATGCTGAAAACTCTCGCAAGATACCCGTGGACGCGCCTATCGACTTCATCAAGAAGCGATGGGAGAAGCTCGTCTTGACGGAGGGCGGCGTGGATCGCCGTTATTACGAGCTGTGTGCGATGTCGGAACTCAAAAACGCCTTGCGCTCAGGCGATGTCTGGGTCGAGGGCTCGCGACAACATAAGGACTTCGACGAATACCTCATCCCGACCGCAAAGTTCACCACGCTCAAGACTGCCGGCAAGCTGCCCCTCTCCGTCGCGACAGGCTGCGAGGAGTACCTGCACGAACGACTGTCCTTGCTTGAGCAGCAACTTGAGACGGTCAACATCCTGGCCTCCGCGAATCAGTTGCCCGATGCCGGCATCACCGATGCAGGTCTAAAGATCACGCCACTTGATGCGGCAGTTCCAGAAGCAGCGCAGCAGATGATCGATCAAACAGCGATGATGCTGCCGCACGTCAAGATCACGGAACTGCTTTTGGAGGTCGATTCGTGGACCGGCTTCACGCGTCACTTTACCCATCTCAAGAGCGACGAGATCGCCAAGAACAAATCTCTACTGTTGACCGCGATCCTGGCTGATGCGATCAACCTCGGGTTGAGCAAAATGGCCGAATCGTGTCCAGGCACGACCTACGCGCGACTATCCTGGCTGCAGGCTTGGCACGTCCGCGACGAGACTTATTCGAAGGCTCTGGCCGAGCTTGTCAATGCCCAGTCTCGTCATCCGTTCGCCGAACACTGGGGCGACGGCACAACCTCGTCCTCCGACGGGCAGCGCTTTAAAGTGGGAGGGAAAGCCGAGAGCACCGGCCACATCAATCCAAAGTACGGCGCTGAGCCGGGACGGACGTTCTATACCCACCTCTCCGATCAGTTTGCGCCCTATCACGCAAAGACCGTCAACGTAGGCGTCCGTGATGCTACTTATGTGCTCGATGGCCTGCTCTACCACGAGTCGGACCTGCGCATCGAGGAGCACTACACCGATACTGCCGGCTTTACCGATCACGTCTTTGCCCTGATGCATCTGCTGGGATTTCGCTTCGCGCCGCGGCTGCGCGATCTGGGAGAAACAAGACTCTACGTGCCAAAGCGAACCCCGGCATACGCCGCGCTCAAGCCCATGGTCGGCGGCACTCTACAACTCAAGAGCATTCGTGCCCACTGGGATGAAATCCTGCGCTTGGCCACTTCGATCAAGCAAGGCACGGTCACTGCTTCGCTGATGCTGCGCAAGCTTGGCAGCTATCCACGTCAGAATGGGCTGGCCGTGGCGCTACGCGAACTCGGACGCATCGAGCGCACACTCTTTATCCTGGACTGGCTGCAAAGCGTTGAGCTGCGTAGACGAGTTAACACCGGCTTGAACAAGGGTGAAGCTCGAAATGCGCTCGCCCGCGCTGTGTTCTTCTACCGTCTTGGCGAGATCCGCGACCGCAGCTTCGAGCAGCAGCAATATCGTGCCAGCGGGCTCACCTTGGCCACCGCCGCCATCGCGCTGTGGAATACCGCTTACCTCGAACGAGCAACCAACGCACTACGCGAAAACGAGCATCCCGTAGACCCTGAGCTCAAGAAGCACCTGTCGCCGCTCGGCTGGGAGCACATCAACCTTTACCGGTGACTACCAGTGGCGAAACACCGCAAAACTCGGCAAGAGCAAATTCAGACCTCTCCGTCAGCCGTAACGTACGATAGTATCCGTTTTTCCGAAGAGATCCGTTACTGGTTATCGCTCCTATTGACATACTTTATGAACGTTTTCTAAACTCCTATCGTCATTCAATAGGAGCGTAGTGAGTGGAGCGAAATCAGGCAAATCTTCTGCAGGGCACGCTAGACCTGCTCATCCTCAAAGCCATTGGCGACGGAGAATTCCACGGCCTGGGCATTGCCCGCCGCGTCGAGCAAATCACCGAGAACACGTTCACCATAAGACCCGGGTCACTCTTTCCCGCTCTTCATCGCATGGAAGAAGCCGGATGGCTGAAATCTTTCTGGGGCGAGTCGGAAAACAACCGCCGTGCCAAGTATTACCGGCGCACAAAAGCCGGCGAGCGTCAGCTGGGAGTCGAAACGGAACAATGGACGACCATCTCCCGCGCTATCGGCCGCGCGCTGAAGACGACATAAAGAGGCAAACGCATGTGGTCCCACATCAAATCGGCACTCCGCAATCTGCTGCACAAACAACAAGTCGAATCTGAGCTCGACGACGAAATTGCGAGCTACGTAGCCGCCGTAACCGACGAAAAGATTGCCTCCGGCCTCGCTCCCGAAGAAGCTCGTCGTCGCGCGCTCGCTGAATGCGGAGGGACTGAGCAGGTGAAGCAGGCAGTCAGGAATAGCCGTGCTGGCGCGCTCGCCGAATCTCTCCACCAGGACATTCGCTTCGGAATTCGCCAACTGCGCCGTAATCGCGCCTATTCCTTGACCGCGATCCTCACGCTGGCGCTCGGAATCGGCGCGACCACTGCGATTTTTTCCGCAGTCTACGCGCTGTTACTGCGCCCTCTCCCCTATTCCGGCTCGGACCGGTTGATGTTCATTTATCAACACACAAAATATGACGATATGTCTCCTCTGCTCAATCAAGATTTCTTTGCCGCGCAGGGCGCTCTGCGGTCGTTTGAGTCGGTGGCCGGATATCTCGACTACGGCAACGAGAATCTGACCAGCGCAGGTGCTCCGATGCGTGTGTCGGCGATGGGCGTGACCGCGAACTTTTTTCCCACGCTGCGCGTGACTCCCGCGCTGGGCAGAAATTTCTTGAGCAGTGAAGACCTCAAGGGAGGCCCAGCCGTGGTGATCCTGAGCCATCGTCTCTGGCAGAGCAGGTTGGACAGCGACCCTGCCATCATCGGCCGCACCATCACGCTCGCCGGAAAAGCGCAGACCGTGGTGGGTGTTCTACCCGCGCACTTCGTCTTTCCCAACCCGGCAGCCGAGCCCGACCTCTACGTCCCTGCCGCCATGGACACCGGTACGAATCTCGCAACGACCAATGTCTCGGTCTGGACGGTGCCCGCCATCGCGCGGCTCCGCTACGGCGTGACCCTGCCCCAGGCGCAGGCGGAGCTTAATCTCTTTGAGCAAAACCGAGTGAAAGGTTACGCCCCGTTGTTCGTGAACTGGGCGGAAGGTCGCCAGTTTCTTGCCCAGCCGCTGCAGCGTTATCTCACCGGTGACGACCGCGAGCCTCTCCTGATCTTGCTCACCTGCGTTGGCGCCGTGCTGCTCATCGCCTGCGTGAACGTAGCCAACCTGCAACTAGCACGCACCGTCACCCGCGAGCCCGAGATGGCGCTGCGCGGAGCACTCGGCGCCAACCGCCTGCGCCTAATCCGCCAGTCTCTCGTTGAAAACCTAACGCTCTCTGCGATTGCCTCCGTGCTCGGCCTTGTAATCGCCGCCGCAGTCACATGGCTCATCCGCCACAGCGGCGCATCGGGTGAACTCTCTTCCGGCTCGCCGATTGCGAGTCTTCTCCAGGCGCCATTCGGCAAACTGAGTGCCTCTGTTGACGTAAACGGTTGGGTCCTCGCATTCACCGCGGCTCTCGCGCTCCTGACGACCATTCTCTTCGGTCTTGCTCCTGCCATTGGCTCCTCGCGTTCAGGCCTGCGCACCTCCCTTCAGAGCGCAGGAGGCCGCGCCTCCTCGGGTCGCCAGCACCGCCGTTTGCGCAGCGTGCTGCTCGTCGCGGAGATCGGCCTCGCCGTACTGTTGCTCACCGGCGCGGGCTTGTTGATCCGCAGCTTTGTGCACGTACTTGAAAATGGCACCGGTTTTGACCCGCGCCAGTGCCTGACTGCGAATGTACAACGCAACCCTTCCGAGGAGCCGGAAAAGACGAAAGCCTTTGCGCAACGACTGCTGCCACGGCTCAAAGCGATCCCCGGCGTGCAGGCCGCAGCCATCGGCAGTGCGCTTCCGCTTGAACATGTCTACCGGGGAAGGAGTCTCGCGTTTGGTGATGGACCTCCGCGGCCGGTGGGACACCGCCCGAATGCCCGCATGATCAGCATCAGCACTGAGTATTTCGCGGCCACAGGCACCAGCTTATTGCAGGGCCGCTTGTTTACCAGTGCTGACAAGGCCGGCGCTGTTCTCGTCGCCATCGTCAATCAGGCGTTCACACGCAAGTATTTCAACGGCGACGCGCTCGATAAACAATTCCGAATTGACCTCGGAGACGGCGTGTTCGCCCCCATCACCACCGTCGGCATTGTTCAGGATATCCACTACGACAGCCTCGAAGCAGATGTCCAGCCGGTGATCTATCTGCCGTTCGACCAGGTGCCTAATGGCGAGGTGAACATCCTGCTGCGCTCGAGCGTCGAGCCCGCTGCGCTCACCGCAGCCTTACGCAAGGCCGTCATCGACACTGACCCGACGCAGCCTCTGTTCGATGTAACAACAATGGAGAGCCGCCTCTCGCAGTCGCTTGCCCAGCGGCGGCTCATCATGCTGTTGATTGCTGCCTTCGCCATGCTAGCCATGATGCTGGCTGGAGTGGGTGTGTATGGCGTATTTTCTTACTGGGTGAGCCAGCGCCGACAGGAGCTGGCAATTCGACTGGCCCTTGGCTCATCGCGTCGTGAGCTATTGCGCCTCATCGTCTCGCAGGCCATGCGCTTGATTCTGGCGGGCGGCATCATGGGCATTGCGGGCGCATGGTTCCTGGGCCGCCTTCTTGCCAGCATGCTGGTCGGCATCAGGGTGCATGACCCCATTTCGCTCTCGCTCGCCTGGGCACTGATGACGCTGGTTGCACTGGTGGGAAGCTGCCTGCCGGCAAGAAATGCTGCGCGGACCAACATGATCTCCGCTCTCCATTCAGAATAGGACCTCTGTGGCAGTCCTAACGTACGATATGGTCCGTTTTCTGAAGCGAGCCCAGTCTGAAACTCCAAAGAACGAGCCACATGCCTGTAATGAAAGCGCCTCCCAGGAGGAAGCCAAAGGGAACGTCAGACAGCAGCCGAGGGCCGATCCGGAGCTCCCACGGTGCCCGCCGTTCAAATTGTCGGACCAGGATGGCGTAGACCCAGCACGCAAGAAGCGGTAAGACAATCGGAGGAAGGTAGAACCAGTTCCCGCGCAATCCGATCCATCCGGCGCCTAAGACCGAAGCGAAGAAGAACCCGAGAACGATCGCGAAGAGAAGCGCTCCCCACAGCAATGCCCGCGTCCTGAAGAGCCGGCCTGGGGCAAGAATTCCTGTCGAACCCGGGTCGAATGTTTTGTTTTCTATCTGAGGCATAGCGGCAACAGACGCCTGGTAAGATTGAGCCAAAATCGCATCCTACTCTTCCCGGCAAAAAAAGTGTGCACATTTGACTCTTGCTTTTCGATAGCGGTTCGGTGTCGCGCCGCGCGATACTGCGGAAGCCAGTGGAGGCGCACGATGAACATCCTGTTGTGGGTTCTGCAAGTCCTCGCCGCGCTCCTGTACGGAGCATCGGGCGTGATGAAGGCTTTCCTGTTCGACAAGGTAAGCAAGGATGTTCCGTCCTTTGGTGCCCTGCCGCGGAAAGTCTGGACGGCACTCGGCATCCTCGAACTCGTCTGCACAGTCGGGCTGATCGTCCCCGCCGCTCTCGACTGGCATCCGGCGCTCACCGTCGTGGCGGCCGCGGTCCTGACGGTCGAGAGCTTCGTGTTCGTCTGGGTGCACGCCAGGTACCGCGAGACCACGCCGATCCTCTTAAGCAGCGTGTTGGGTCTCCTTATGGCGTTCATCGCGTACGGACGGATGGTCCTGAAGCCGTTCTTCTGAACGGCGGGCCGTCACAAAGGGCTCTTTGTGAGCGTTGGGCGGAGTTGCCGAAAACGAGACTTTCCAAATCCCCGGCCAAATGCGGTTGGCTTTTGCTGTTGCAGGGGTATGAGAAAGGCACGGATGTCCATTGCCGGAGATCGGGTGCTGCGAGACGCGGTCTATTTGAGCGGGTGTGAGCCTGCGATGAGGATGTCTACCAGTCTCCTGGCGCTTTGCTGCCAATCAGTGCCGGAGCCCACATGCGAGGCGCCGATCAGCGCTCGAAGCAGGTCGAATGCATCCAGATCTCTGCGCAGATCGCCACTCTTCTTGGCGCGCTTGACGAGCCCATCGATCGCGCCCTGGATCATGGTGCGTGAACCTTCATAGAGCCTGGACGGGCCTCCGACTACGCTATTGAGAGCGGGCGCAATGATGTGCTTTGCCGCGATGTAATCGACCAGCAGCAGCATCCAGGCTCGAAGCGCTTCGAGCGGAGACATCGCCTCGGCGAAGCGGGCCGCAGCCGCCGCGAGTTTCTCCACTTCGTTCCGGTAAACACCTTCGATCAGCTCGTCCCGCGTAGGGAAATGGCGATATAAGGTACCGGTTCCAACGCCCGCCTGCCTGGCGATTTCTTCCAGACTGGCGTTGGCGCCTTGTCGGGTAAAGGCTGCCTTCGCGACTTCAAGAAGACGCTCGCGGTTGCGCAGCGCGTCCGTGCGCGGTTTCCGGGCGACCGTGGAATGTTTCTTCGTCATCTCCAAAATTCCTGCAACCGGAGGCTGCCTCCGATTATCTATTGATTCGGAGGCTGTGTCCGTTTTAGTCGAGACGGCAGCCTTTCGTCAATCCTGGCTCGAATCAGATCAGGGAGGAACATATGCGTGTATTTGTTACCGGCGCTACCGGATTCATCGGTTCCGCCATCGTGAAAGAACTCGTCGGCGCGGGCCACCACGTCGTTGGAATGACGCGATCAGACGCCGGCGTAAAGTCGCTTGAAGCCGCCGGCGCCCAGGCGCATCGAGGCGATCTGGAGGACCTGGAAAGCCTGCGCAGCGGAGCGGCCGCGACCGATGCCGTCATCCACACCGCCTTCCGGCACGACTGGTCGAAGTTTGCCGAGGCCTGCGAGCTGGACAAGCGCGCCATCGAGACCATCGGCACCGTGCTCCAGGGCTCAGGCCGTCCGTTCATCGTCAGCTCCGGCGTGGGAGTGGCTCAGGGCCGCGCCGCCACCGAGGACGATCCACCGCTTCCTCCTTCTCCATCCCTTCCTCGTGTATCGGAGGCGACGGCTGTCGCACTGATGGAGCGCGGAATCCACGCAATTGTCATGCGCTTGCCGCAGGTCCACGACACCGTAAAGCAGGGCCTCATCACCCCCCTGATTGCGGTGGCACGCGCAAAGGGAGTCTCGGCGTATATCGGCGATGGTCAAAACCGCTGGCCTGCCGCGCATGTGTCGGATGTCGCCCGCCTCTACCTGCTTGCTCTGGAGAAGGGCACAGCGGGAGCCCGTTACCACGCCGTCGCCGAAGAGGGTGTGCCGCTCAAAGACATTGCCACCGCAATCGGACGTGGCCTGAATATGCCCGTCCTTTCCATTTCACAGGAACAGGCCCAGGAACATTTCGGCTTCCTCGGGTTCTTCGCGGGGAGGGACCCTCTGACCTCCAGTGCGCAGACCCGTGCAAAGCTCGGATGGAACCCCACCGGCCCCGCGCTTCTCACCGATCTCGGGAACATGCGCTATTCCGAGGCCTGAACTTAACCCCACAATCACGGAGGAATCGAAATGCAAAAGACATGGTTCATTACCGGCGCCTCGCGCGGGTTCGGTCGCATCTGGGCTGAGGCTGCTCTTAAACGCGGTGATCGGGTTACAGCGACCGCCCGCAAACTGGCAGACGTAGCCGATCTCGCAGAACGTTTTGGCGACACGGCGCTGCCCCTTGCCCTCGACGTCACCGACTCCACGCAGGTGCAGCAGGCAGTTCATCAGGCATACGCGCACTTCGGCCGGCTGGATGTCCTCGTCAACAATGCGGGCGCGAGCCTGTTCGCGGCTACAGAGGAAGCGAGCGACGAGCAGATTCGCGGCCTCTTCGATGCGAACTACCTCGGCATGGTCCGAGTCCTCCGAGCGGCTCTGCCTTTGCTGCGGAAACAAGGGAGCGGTCACATTCTCGGCGTCTCGAGCGGGCTGGGGATAACGGCATTGCCGCTCATCGGCTTCTATTGCGCCACGAAATGGGCCGTCGAAGCGCTCCACGAATCCCTCGCGCAGGAGGTGAGGGCGTTCGGGTTGAAGGTGACACTTGTTGAACCCGGAGCCTACGCAACCGACTTCGGAAAATCCTCACAGATCGCGGATGCTCTGGAACCATACGCGGAGTTCCGGAGACAGTTTCTTACCCGCCTGGCGAATAATGAATTCGGCGATCCGGAGGCGACGGCAGAAGCCATCCTGAAGCTCGTGGACGCGGAAAATCCGCCGCTGCGATTTGGGCTGGGCACTTCTATTCTGCCCAGGGCCCGCGCCGCGTATGAGGAGCGGCTGGAGACATGGGAAGCGTGGGAGGACGTGTCGAATGCGGCGATGGGCGAGCCGAAGAAATCGATGGCGGCGTGGATTGAGGAACTGGCCCATGGGACTCCGGATCACGCATAGCGATGGGATCTGGACCTTTCATGAACAAAGCAGATGAAAGGATGAAGGCAGGAGGAGTTCCCGTCAAAGGCCAATCAGGAAGACGATCACGTTGGCAGCTGGCGGGAACATCCACAATTAAGAATGAGAAACGCCTTTAAAATCCCTGCATCTTTCACGGGGCGTCAATGAGCGCATCTCCGCCAGAGCGCTCATCGACGCCGATGATTCCCCACAACTGCGTTTCCCGATACTGATCCAAAGGCATGACGCTCGAAACCCAGCAACCCCTGCCGCAGATGCCATAGCTTACACTCAAACCAGATGCTCAACCGGGGCTATGCCTACACGACAATCATCAGCAGCAAATACCATGGACAAACTCTGGTCTCCCACTTAGCAAGCCTTTACCCCCACTCAACCCCACGGGTCTGGCAACAAAAACTGGACAACGGCGAAGTCACCCTCAACGGCATTACCGCTACCGGAAGCGAATCGGTCACGATAGGCCAAACCCTCATCTGGGACCGTCCGCCCTGGATCGAACCAGACTCCCCTCAGCGCTTCGAAGTCCTGTTTGATGACCCCCATCTGTTGGCCGTCAACAAACCCAGCGGGCTGCCCACCCTCCCCGGCGGCGGCTTCATGGAAAACACCCTCCTGCGCCTGGTGCAAAAGCAAACCCCCAACGCAAACCCTGTCCACCGGTTGGGCCGAGCCACTACCGGCATCGTCCTCTTCGCCAAAACACCGCAGGCGGCCTCTAAACTATCCGCAAACTGGAACACACCCGGAATTCAAAAAATCTACCGAGCGCTGGCTCAAAACATTGCACAGCAGGAAGCCTACGAAATCCTCACACCTATTGGCCTCGTACCGCACCCGCTCATCGGTTCCGTGTGGGCCGCCAACCCAGGTGGCAAACCGTCGAAGTCATTGGCAAAGGTGATCTCACGCACCACAAGCACTACAACATTTGAGGTAAGCCTGAATTCGGGCCGCCCTCATCAAATCAGAATCCATCTGGCATCCATCGGCCATCCCCTGGTAGGCGATCCTCTGTACGGCTTAACCGGCCAGCCTCTTGAAAATCTTCCCGGCCTCCCCGGCGATGGAGGATATTTCCTGCACGCCCAATTTCTGAAATTCCACCACCCCATCACCGGAGAACAAATCAATCTTGAGGCAGCTTTGCCGTCTCGGATTCTCATTGCATCAGTAGGTTCACGGCGGGAATTAAATCAGGGTGGCCGTTGAAACCTGCGCGATCCCGCCATTCCGAACCCTAACGAAGCAAGTTTAATAACACTCCGATATTGGTGGTTAAGGGAACACACGTGCCGATCTTTTCCACGCTGCACGAATAGATCCCCTGAAGTCGGCTTATGGCCATCGACGCCCAACTCACGCTATGTGCGTTTTTCGTTACAAATCTGCTCGGAAGTACCAAACTGAAGCTCAATGGGCGCTTTGCCCTGAAGTCGCCACTTGAGAACGCGCGCCCATCACCTTCTAAATACTGGCCGATTTCGTGGAAGTGATCGACTTACAAAGGATTTGGGCCATCCAGACTTTGATCGGTCCAGAGTGGCGCGCCGCATCAAGGAATTCTTACATCCATCCTTCGGGCGGAGGAAGAATGAACGTCTTATATAAAGTCAAAACCGGCTTGAAAAGTCGTGAACGTGTGGGCGACCTCTAATCCTCAGAGGAGTGACCGTCGCTTTTCCCCTCATTGACCTCAGAGCGCCTGGGTCTTCCCAACCGCTGATATCCGGGGTGAATCCCTCGAACGAGTCCTTGCTGGTCCGCGATTCTCAATAGAAGAGCCGCGAGCGTGTCACGCTCCTCCCGATTAATGCTGGAGAGCAAATCGTCCTGGTGCTTGCGGGCGACGCTGCCGATCTTTTCCAAGGTTTCCCCGCCGGCCTGTGTCAGGTGAAGGGAATACAGACGCCGGTCGTCCGGGTTGGCCCTGCGCTCGACGAATCCCCGTTTCTCGAGATTGTCCAGTATCGCGACCAGCCGGCTTGGATGAATCCGCAACCTCGCTGCCAACTCCTGCTGGCTCAATCCCAACTCAGCGCCCAGCAACCGCAGTATTCCCGCATCTGCCGGCGTAAGCTCGAGAACTCCTAATCTTTCAGCAAATTGCGATGCCGCATGCGCTCCAAGCTGGGCGAGCAGGAACGCCGGTTGTTGTTGGCCCATATCACTATGATTCATCTCGGTGAAATAATTATTGCATAATAAAATCATTTATGTAATAAATGATTTTATTATGAAACAAATTACTCGTTTCCGTGGCCCATCCTTGATTCTGCTGGCGATCGTTCACCTGCTAATTTTCGCCAGCGGGCTCGTAGCTGCATCGGTGCTCCGGCATGGAGCGCATTTTGCAACCCCCTTCGCACCAGCCGAGGAATTGCGCGCATTTCTTGCGCTGAGCCCAACGGCTGTGAGGGTCGGCAATTTCTTCCTCTTTGGCTCGGCAATCCCCTTCGGGATCTTTGCTGTTACCACCGTCAGTCGCCTGCGCTTCATGGGCGTCCGGGCAGCCGGTACAAACATCGCGCTGTTGGGCGGTCTGATCGCCACCATCGCGTTGATTCTCTCCGGCAGTGTGGGCTGGATCTTATCTGTTCCTGAAGTCCTGGCTTCCGCACAAATCGTAAAGGCGCTCAGTTTCCTCAACTTCCTGCTTGGCGGGGTCGTTTTCGCGGTTGGCTTCGGCCTGCTGGCCGCTGGAGTGTCGGTCACCTGCTACTTCATGCGGCTTCTTCCGCGTTGGCTGGTCGTCTTCGGAATGCTTCTGGCGGTCGCAGGAGAAGCCTCCTCCCTTAGCCTTATTGCCTATCCGGCAAACTTCTTTATCCCAATCACCAGGTACTTGGGCTTTATCTGGATGTTCTCAGTCGCCATAGCCCTGACCAGAGATCGCAAAGGAGCGCAGCCCGCCTCTATCGGCGACGCTGTATAGATCATGTCTCCGGCATGCTGCTGCTCGCCGAGCCCTGGCGGGTCGCGGGTCCGGCCAAGCCTGAAGTCAAACCCCGGAGTCAAGCCCTGGAGTCGAGATGATGGGAATGCGAGCGATTTCAGAGCCGGAAGTCCTCATCAGCGGCCGTCGACTCGGCCTCTCTCTCATTGCAGCCATCTGTAGCGCGGCCTGCGTCGGAATCGTCGCCTATTACGGCCTGGCGAAAATAACGGGCAGGTTGCTCGGACCTGCACTGCCTCAGATCGTCACCTTTGCCGTGTATGCCACGCTTGTGGCTGTCCTCTGCTACGCGTTTTGGCCGCCGGGCCGCCCGCCCATTTCGCTCCGCTTTACCGGCGTCAAGGACCTGGTATTCGCAATCGGCGCAACCATCGTACTTATTGCCGCCTGTGCGCTTGCGTATGCATTGCTCGGCCAGTTTCTTGGGGGCTTCGTGCATCTGCTCGCGCAATTAACCGCTGTGGCGACGGACGCCAAACGTCTACAGGGCCAGAGTTCGCCTGCGTGGGTGATCGCGATTCTTCGCAGCTGTTTGCTTGTCCCGATTTTTGAGGAGGTCTTCTTTCGAGGGCTCCTGCTCACGTGGCTGAACCGGCACATGCGCTTCGTTCCTGCGCTTCTCCTGCAGGCTGCACTCTTTGCGGCCATGCACGCCTACCCGGTTGTCTTCCCCTATGCCTTCCTCTTTGGAATCGCCGCTGGATACGTTCGCCGGGCAACGGGTTCGACATTCAACACGATCCTGATGCACGCGATGAACAACGTCGTCCTTCTCATCCTCGGCTTGCATTTGTTCGGCCGCTGAAATCGCACTGAACGTTGGTACAGCTAAACCGTCTCGACGAGCGCATGATCGCCAATGTGCCCGTCGAGCAATTTAGCCGTCGGAATCCGGGCTTTCGAGCTCCGGTCGGTTGACGGGCTATCCGGAAAGAATGACGTCTTAAGTCAGCGCTTACAGGGAACCTCCTGCCGGGTGCCCCACATCTCGATTCTGAGATGTGAAGCTCACCGGGTGCTCCCATCCGTTGATGTTGAAAAACGCGATGTAAACTCCCGCATCGTCCGCGCCGATGGACATGTGATCGAACCGATGGAGTTGAAGTTTTGCCGCTCCCGATATGGTGGTGCCGGTGCCGCTGCGCGCAATCGCACGAATTGCGTGATCCCGAAGATCAACGGGTCGAATCTCACACTCAGAGTCGCAGCACGACGATTGTCATGTCATCGTGTTGCGGCGCGCCGGCGGCAAAGGCGTCGGCCGCACGAAACAAGCGCTGCAGCAGCTCTTCGGCGTTCAGGCCCGCGTGCGCCTGCGCCTCGGCGATCATCCGGTCTTCACCCCACTCGTCTTCTGCGGCGTTCATGGCTTCGCTGATGCCGTCAGTAAAGGCCAGCAGAATATCGCCGGGGAGTAGGTGAAGCATCTGCTGCTTGTAGGCCGCGCCGGCAAGCAGCCCGACGACGGGGCCACCGTCTGCCAGGCGAAACACTCGCCAAGCGCCGTTCTCTTTGCGTAGCACCGCCGGAGGATTGTGTCCGCCATTGACGTAGTGCAACGTGTGCGAGGCGCAGTCCAGTTCGGCGTAGAAGAACGTGGCATAGCGGTTGGAGTCGGACGCGTCGTAGAGAAGGCGGTTGACATTGGCCATCTTGCGTTCCCAGATCGCCAGCGCCACTCAGCACTTGACCGCGCAGGCTGGCGTGAAGGCTTGCCATCAACAGGGCGGCGGACATGCCCTTGCCACTGATGTCGCCAATCGCGATACCCAGGCGGTCGCAGCCGTGCGCGCGTTGTTCCGCTGGCGGAAGAGATGTTTTCGCCGGGCGCATGTCCTGCTTCGGCCAGCGAGCCATCACGGATGTCGATGAGATCGTAGTAGTCGCCGCCAATTGCCTGGGCGGGTCTGCAGTGCGCGGCCATCTCTACGCCGGCAACGTTGGGTAACGTCTGCGGGAACAAGCGCTCCTGCACCTCGCGGGCAATCTCGAATTCCCGTTCCAGCTTGGCGCGCGACACGGCCTCCTCGGCCAACGTGGGAATAAGCTTGTAGACGTTGACGAGTATGCCTGACGGCAAAGCCCTGGTGCTGCCCAGCGCAAATCCGCGTGGCAGTGATCCGCCCTCGAAAAAGCGTTTGCCTTTGCCCAGCACAATAGGATTGACCAGCAGAATCACCTCGTCCGCCAATCCGTGATCGAGCAGCACGGAAGTCAGCGTCGAACTGCCCGTGACGATCAGGTCCGGGCCGTTCCTGGCCTTGATGCGTCGAACGCTATCCACGAGGTCCGATCCAATGGCCTCGAATGGACCCCATTCCAGACTCTCCGGTCTGTGAGTTACGACGTACTTCGTCGCCGCATTCAGGCGGTCCGCCATCGGACTCTTCGGCGCTTTCGGCCAGAAACTCGCCAGCAGGTCGTAGGTTCGGCGGCCAAACAGCAGGTCGCAGGTCTTGCCGTACATCTCGTTTACTATCTGTAACCCCGCAGGCGAGCGATACGGCGCGGTCCAGTCGCCGTATGGGAAATCGTCCTCCGGACCGCTGGTCATCTGGATGACGCCATCGAGCGAGATATGCTCGATGATTTTGAGTTTGCGCATATTGATCTCCTATAAATGCTCGGTTTGCGCCTTCGTGAGAGACTACCTCGGACCGAATGAACGAAGAGCAAGAGCCGGCGGACAATAGTTCAACGAGGCTTTCACCGCCGCACGCGGCAAGTGAAAGATTGTGCGGACTGGTTCCAGCGAACAACGAGCCAGTAGCTTCGACCATTAAAGTATCGTATTGCCTTGTAACCAACGTACGCTCCGTCTGATTTCTGGGCTGACGTACATCATCGAAGTCTACTGGCGGCGGTCCGGTGATTTCTCTCCATGTCTTCAGTGAGCCGCTTAGTATCCTCGTTGACGCGAAATCGCCAACACGCTCGTCGAGCAATTTCGTCGTCGAGATCCGGGCTTTCGAGTTCTGGGCGGTTGACGAGCTATCGGAAAGAATTACGCCTTAAGTCACCGCTGGACGCCCCGCATCTCGATTCTGAGACCTGGGATTCCACCGGCACCTTCGCCTAAGTCATTGAAAAAGAAAAGCCGTCCCGGAAACCGCAATGGAATGAATGATCTAGGGGCGCCCAAATATGGGAAAATCGTTGAGAATCAATGATCTACACCGGAAAGACCCTGCAAGAAAACCCCGCAATAAATAGGGAATCGTGCTCAGTGCTTGGTCACCGGCACTGGCAGCAGCCGTGCTTCGGAACCATCCCCCAGCCCCTGTGCCGGCTCCAGCGGCGCGTACTGCCGCTCGCAGTTGCGCCCCTCCGAGCTTGGCGCTGGCGAGCGCCCGCTCTGCCTCCCGCAGCACCACCAGAGGAGAGCGTCCCTGGCTGTGCGAGATCCCGATGCTTGCGGTAATGGTCAGCAGGTCCTGGTTCACCGCAAACGGCTTATGCAGGATGCCGCGTTTGAGCCGCCTGGCCAGAACCAATGCCTCCTCCGAGGTGCATCCCGGCAGCGCGATCAGGAATTCATCCTCGCCGCAGCGCCCGATCAGATCATAGCTCCGCAGGCAGCGGCGAAAGCGCTTGGCCAGCTCCCGGAGAACCTTGTCGCCGGCCTCATATCCATACTCCGCGTTGATCCGGGAGAAGTGGTCGAGGTCCAGCAGGATCAGCGCCAGGGGAGTCTTCAATCGCTGCACCCGGTCGGTCTCGGCGAAGAGCATGCGCAGCAGTGACTCCCGGTTCCAGAGCCCGGTCAGGTTGTCGTGTTCCGCGTGGAAGCGCGCGGCATCGGTCTGCGAATCGAGCTGATTCATCAGCGCCTGCACCCTCTCCGCCACGCTGACCCGGATGCGCAGATCGGCCGGATCGACCGGCTTCAGCACCAGGTCGTCGACCCCTGCGTCTGTCGCGCTGGCAATCGTCGATGCGTCGGCGTGGTCGCAGAGCAGCAGCGTCCAGACCGTTCGTCTCGATTCCCGGGCGCGCACCTCGGCCGCCACCTCCACCCCCGAAAGGCCGGGCAAATTGCCATCCAGGATCGCAATTCGGGGCGCGTCTGTCCCTGTCAGCAGGCGCACCGCCTCCACGCCATCCGCAATGCAATGAGGTACATACCCCCAATCTCTCAGATTGCGGTCGAGCATTCCGGCGGTCGCAACATCGTCGGACACGATCAGGATGCGGGCAAAACTGAGAACGGAAGGGGATTCGGACATGGCGCGTCGCAAGGGCACGCTCCATTTATCGGATGAATGTTAGAAAGCCTTAAGAGCTGACAGACCCAAAAGCCTTAACGGCGGACAGACCCAGGGAAGAAGTGGTCTAAAACGTTCGGATGTGACTCTGGTACTCCAACCCACGTCCAAAATATCGCGAAAAATACCCGAAAATCTTGACATCTGGCCGAACCGGAGTCATAGTTACCCTTAACCGCTCTGGTCAGCTGCGAGCGGCAGGCCCTCCCCTCACCGAAATCCTTAGCGCTGCGGCATTCGCAGTCGCTAACTCATTGATGAAGCGCAACCGGGCGTTTACTCAGTCAGGAGTTGATCCCATGCCACCTTCCATCACCACAACCCACGCGGTACCTGGCAACCTACCAGCAACCCATTTAATATCAACGATTGAGATCAAGTTCTGCAGCCGTTGCCTCAGGGTTTTGAACGCGAACGAGAAATCGAAGTCGGCAGGCAGCAAGAGCTCCGCGCACCATTGCGAGGACCGTGCAGCCGCGAAGCGCCCGTCGGTCAGCGTCCCTTTCAGCTAGCCAGATATCCTGCGCAGATTCACCCAAGATGTCATCGCAGATAACCTCCGCGGTCTAGGTGTGAAAGTTTTAGTCTATAAATGTCCTGCATTTCATAGATTTAAAAGTGCTTATCTTGCCTGCAGTTATCGAATTTGCCGAGGCAGTCCCTGCCCCGCAAATGGCGATTTCTATTGATTTGCGAAGAAAAAATCCCTATAATAGTAGAGTTTGTGACTTCCCGGCGATAGGCTCACACAGATGTCGCCGGACTTTCTGCACGTCACCTTTATTGCTTAAGGATAAAAACAGATGGCAAAGCGTCGTGGCAATCCAAATTGGGGTAAGCCGGAGCCGATTGGCCCTGTGGTTCCAACCGTGACTTCATTCGAGCAGGTGGTGAAGGAATTCAAGCTCACCCCCGACCAGTATGTGCGTTCGACCCGTCTGCGCGAGTGGGCTCGCCGCAATCGGAATTCCAAGTATATCCCGGAAGCATTGCTGGAAGCCTGGGGCTTCGAGATCGAGTCTACGCTGTAGTTCTCTCCTAAAGCTTCATCCCTGCTGAAAACGCCGCCCTCGGGCGGCGTTTGTATTTGCGGAAAGGGAACTGGCTTGCCCGGCTGCCCCTACAGCAGCTCCAAAGCGATCAGCTTCTTCTCCCGATCCAGCTCCGTAATCCGGAAACTGCGAATCTGGCCGGCGCGAGGCGCCTCGACCCTCGGAGCTGAAACCTTCGGTCTGGACGATGGGGTGCCGGTCTTCCACCGCGCGTTCAGCATTGCGCTCAAAGCCGAAAGATCGGCCGCACCGGCCGCCTGTGCGCCCTGATCCTCCGCCGGAAGGGAAGCAGGCAGCCGGCAAGTCGCGAAAATGCCCTCGCCCAGTTCCACGCGCACCCGCTCGCCGCTATCGTCCAGCAGCCGGCCGGAGACCTGATCACCAGCCTTGTGCTCGGCCAGATATTCGTCCAGTCCGGTAGGAATCATCTGCTTGATGCTCAGGCGGATCTGCCGCTTCTCGCTGGCCACGCCGATCACCTGCGCCTTCACCAGCTGCCCGACGCGGAAGACGTCATGCGGGGAGTTGATGCGCTTGACCGGATCGATCTCGCTCACGTGGATCATGCCTTCCACGCCCTCGGTAAGCTGCACAAACGCGCCGAATTTCATCATGCTGGTCACCGGGCCTTCGATCTGAGAGCCGACAGGGAATCGCTGCGCCACATCCGCCCAGGGATCGCCCAGCGCCTGCTTCAGGCCCAGAGACATCCGGCGCTCTTCCATCTGAATGCCCAGAATCACGACCTCGACGCTGTCACCCGGTTTGACCAGGTCGCTAGGCTTGCGCACCTTCTTGACCCACGACATTTCGGAGACGTGAACCAGCCCCTCGATCCCCGGCTCCAGCTCAACAAAAGCTCCGAAGTCTGTCGTCCGCGTCACGACTCCGCGCACACGATCTCCAAGCTTGTACTTTCCTCGTGCCTCGTCCCATGGATGAGGAAGCAACTGCTTCATCCCCAGCGAGATGCGGCGCTTTTCTGAATCAACCTTTAAGACTTTTGCCTCAACTTCTTGACCCACCGTGAGTACGTCGCCGGGAGAGGCAATGCGCGTCCAGGAAATATCGCCCACATGGAGCAGCCCGTCCACGCCGCCGAGATCGATGAACGCACCGTAGTCGGTGAGACAGCGCACCTGTCCTGAAACGACGTCGCCCTCCCGGACCTCGGCATAGCGCCGTTCCTTTGCAGCGCGTTCTTCGGCTTCGGTCACCGCGCGCCGGTCCACCACCACATCCTCGTCCGCCACGTCCAGCTTCAGGATCCGGCAGACAATTTCCTGGCCTACCAGCTTGTCCATCTCGGCGGCTTCGCGAACGCCGCTCCGTGAAGCGGGCATGAAGGCGCGCACGCCGATATCGACGGTAAAGCCGCCTTTGATAAGGCCGGTAACCGTCCCCACAATCGTCGACTGCTCGGCAAACGCCCGCTCCAGCGCCGACCAATCCGTCGGCTGGGCAATCTTCAAACGTGAGAGCGTGTAGTAGCCGGTCTCGGGATCGCGCCCCTTAATCGAAACCGGAATCTTGTCTCCCGGCTGAAGCGGCTCGCCACCCGGCAGATCGGCCACGGGCAGCATACCCTCGATCTTCAGCCCGATGTCCAGATATGCTGCCTCAGCCGAGACAGCGATCACGGTACCCTGGAGCTGGCGCGGGGTATTGTCAGAAGCTTCTCGCCGCGCCGCCTTGCCGTGCTCGGCGTCGAACTCCGCGAGAAGCGAGGCAAAGGATTGTGATTCAGGAGATTCGGGCTGTTCCTGAGGATCGAGAGGCGCGTCTGGAGCAGTTGAAACAACGGAAGGGGTGGGTTCAGAAATAGGCACGGCAGCTGGCAACCTGGTAAAGCTTAAATTCGACACTGAGTCGTATACTCATATCTTGCCATACACTGACTTAGCTCGCCCGGAGCTCTCCCTCAAATCCACGCCATGATCTTCTGTGTTCGAGCTCGGGCTTCCAAAGATACCCTATGATCGAGAAGACGATCCTCTACGTCGGTCCCTGATACGTTTGGGCCTGGTCACTGAATATCAATAATCTCAGTAACAAAGGAATTTCCTGTCCATTCAAATCAACAATATGTTGTGGTGAATTCTTGAGATTGGGGCAACGATGCAGATTTCAATTGTGATGCCGACGTATAACGGAATGGCATATTTGGAACAAGCCGTTAATTCTGTCCTTGCGCAGACCAATCAGGATTGGGAGCTCCTCATTAGCGATGATGGCTCTAAAGATGAAACCAGGTCTTTTCTCGCAACGCTTAGCGATCCTCGCATTAAGATCTACCTTCAACCCAAAAACCTGGGCATCTTTGGAAATCTGAATTTTCTCTTTACTTTAGCAAGCTGTGAGCGCACCCAGATACTCTGCCAGGATGACTACTTCACTGACGAGGGCTCGCTTGATCGGCTACTGGATCAGTGGTCTAAGCTCCCCCCGGAAATCGCGTTTCTGCGCTGTAATCATCTGTCTCAAGTGTCTTCCAATCACGAGCGCTTTGAGGAGGGCGTACTGCCCTCGATCGTTAAACCCGAAAGTTCGGATCTCTTTTTCTTTATATTTGGCTGTATACCCGGCAATCTATCGAATGTCTGCGTTCGCACGGAAGCGATAAAGCAGGCCGGCTGGTTCCGGACTGATCTGCCGTATGCCGGGGATTTCGAATTTTGGAGCCGGGTAGGTCACTCTTCGTCGTGGGCGATCGCGAAAACTAAGGTCGCACACATACGCGGACATGGGGAACAAGCGTCGAAGACCTTGAATCGGCAAGGAGAGCTGCTTCCTCAGGTGCGCCGGATTCTCGATCGTCTGTATCAGAACCTCGCGAGCAAAGGCTACCCGCCAACGCTGCTTCGCTTCGAAGCTACGGTTAACTATATTTCGCAGCATCGCTACATCGGCATCAAGGCACTGATTAAAGGTAAGGGGACACTCTACATCAGGCGCGTGTCTACGGAGCTGGATTCCTCTGATTTCGCGGTTGGGACGTTCATGGGATGGTTGATCTTTTTTGCCACTCTGGGCGGTCGAATCTTCACAACCACCGTCGCTAAGCAGCTGCTGAAGATTAACTTACCGGCATCATCAGCACCGCCCAGAAGTTACGTCCGATAACGTATATTCTGTATACAACATACGCCGCGGAATGCTTCCAGTCGCCTGCCCGCTTTCATTTGGCACTCACCCGTCCGGCTCGCTGGTCCACCGAGCGCCCGCGTGTAAAATCTCCTTAAACCTACTTCGGAACGCCATCCATCTCTCATGCAAGTTGTCCAGGCCGTCAGCGGAGTTTTTCATCATTTCGATCTGGCCCGCGAGCTGCACCGTCGCGGATTCCTGAAACGAATCTATTCCACATTCCCGTGGCGCCGGCTCGCCCGAGAGGACGTTCCGCGTGATCGGGTCCGGATGTTTCCCTGGTTGCAGACCCCGCTCCTGCTCGTCCAACGGTATCGTCCCCTTCCGAGACGCTTTTCGCAACGGATGTATGCGACAGCAATCCCGATGTTCGACCGCTGGGTTGCCTCCCGTATCGAAGAGTGTGACGTCTTCATAGCCCTTTCCGGCGCGGGACTGAAGACAGGCGGAGTTGTCCAGGGCCGTGGAGGAAGGTATGTCTGCGATCGGGGTTCCTCGCACATCCGCTATCAGAATCTCATCGTGAACGAGGAATATGCCCGCTGGGGCTTCAACATCCAGGCCTGCGATCCGCAGACGATTGCCCGCGAAGAGGCGGAGTACGATCGCGCTGACGCGATTACCGTTCCCTCCGAATTTGCCCGGAGGACCTTTCTGGAGATGGGAGTTCCAGCGGAAAAGGTCCATAAAATTCCGTACGGAGTCAGGCTCGAACGCTTCCGGAAGACCGTCGACCCGGCCACCGACTCTTTCGACGTGCTGTTTGCCGGCACTGTAAGCCTTCGCAAGGGAGTTCCCTATCTGCTTCAGGCCTTTGAGCGCTTTAAGCACCCTCGAAAGCGGCTGCGGCTTGCCGGTCCGGTAGAACAAAGTATGAATGAGCTCTTCGCGCGATTCGATATGACCGGCGTGGAGGTGCTTGGGCGCCAGCCGCAGCCTCGGTTAGCGGAGCTGATGAGTTCCAGCCACGTCATGGTCCTTCCTTCGATCGAAGAGGGGCTGGCTCTAGTGCAGGGTCAGGCGTTGGCCTGCGCATGCCCGCTGATCAGTTCGCTTCACACCGGCGGTGAAGACCTTTTCCGCGATGGAGTGGAAGGCTTTCTCATCCCGATTCGGGATCCTGACGCTATCACAGACCGCCTCAACCGGCTTGCCGAGGACCCGGCACTGCGGGATCGCATGAGCGAAGCAGCCCGGCAGCGCGTAAGCGCGCTCGGTGGCTGGAGCGAATATGGATCAGCCTATTCAGGCTTCCTGCAGCAACTCACCGGTTGTTAAGGCTGTCCGGCGGTGGGGATCAGGCGGCGGCGAATCCTGGACTGAAAGACGTGCCGTACTTCATCCAGACCGAACACGTAGTACGAGGCTACGGACATCAACACTGTGCTCGTGACCGCCACCACGACCACCTTCCTCAGTGGCCAGTGAACCGAAGCATAAGCGGGATACGCGGCGATAGCGAACGCAACCGCCAGCCCGACGAAGAGCCGCACGACGGGAGCACTGGATATTTTCACCTCGCGCGGGAAAAGCTTGACGTTGAGCCGCAAGATGTAGATGGTTTGAGCAATCTCAGTAGCGAGCCACACGAACATTAAAGAGACTATCCCGAATGGCTTGATCAGAAATCCCGAAGCGACAAGCATCAGTGCGTATGCGACAAGCGTGAACCTGGAAATTTTCTCATGTTCATTACTCGACGACTGGAATTGGCATTTGTGCTCTTTGATTCCCATAACCGCGGAGATCAACGCCATCATGAAGCACAGCGATGGGTCGTACAGGGTCCGCTTATGGAGCCATACCGTGAACAGAAACGGAGAAAGCAGCAGCATCCCCACGCTGAAGACCGGGATGAGTAGTAAGACCACCCGCTCCGAGAGGTCGTACAGGCGCCTGAGCTGCAGCCAACTCTGCTTACCGACGAGGTGCGTGATCTCCGGCCCGATAGAAAAGCTGATAATCGCCAGTCCCTGCCTGCCCATCGCAAATACCACTCGCGAGAGAGCGAAGATCGCCACGCTCGACGGGCCTAATACTTTCTGAATAAGCAGGATAGGGCCTTGCCAGGTGAGAAACCCAGAAAGAGTCAGAAGGCCGAAATGCCCACTGGGGCGAATGATTGCCCCTACCTGCTTCCAGCTTCCGTAACGCAGAGACGGCAGCAGGATAGGTTCTGTTCTTCGCAAATCCGCTAGCACCACAAGCATGAAGAGGACAACCGAGGATAACTGAGCCAACGCCAGGATTGGGAACGAGGCGCGGAACCAGACGCACGACGCAATGGCAAGCACCGATGCCAGACGCTGGGCACTCGCAAGGTTCGTGCCCCGGTGAGCCTTACCCACAACCATGTAGCTATTCACGAGAAGTGCGTACAGCATGCCAAAAAGGATTTGCAGGATCAGAAGATAGAGCGTGATGGAGGCGCCCCACGCGCTTACGTGCGTGAGACCGAGCCAGCGCCCGACAGGCATGAACAACACGGAAGTTCCCGCCGCGCCCAGTCCGCCGATCGCGAGCAGGAGCAGCCGCAGAGCGCTTGCCTGCACCGACTTCGCAGCCGCCAGATCTCCGCGGTTGTAGTCGATCGCCATCTGATTGGCGGTATAGGTCTGGACTCCAGTATTCAGGGTACTGAGATAGGTGACCGTCGCGCTCAGCGCGATCCATTCGCCGTACACTTCGACGCCTGCCGCATATCGGTGCAGGAAAAATGGCGGGACCAGCAGCTGCGTAATGATGGATACGCCCTGCCCCGTAAAGAAAGAGGCCAGCAACTTCAGGATTCTTCTTAAACTCATGAATCAGGTCTCTCGGCTGCCAGGTGGGGGATGAGCGGTTGAGAAACGGGACGGCTGGCCTCGCTACTTACATTTTATAGCGGCCAAGGTCTTCATCGTTCAGATTTTCCAGCCACTTGCGCACGTCCTGCGAAGAGGCCTGTTCGGCAGGATTCGGCAGCACCTTCGCCGCCAGCAATACGTCTTCGTCGACATAGACCGGGCAGTCTGTGCGCAGCGCGAGCGCCAGCGCATCGGATGGACGCGCATCCAGCGAGATGATCTCGCCGTTCTGCTCCATCCACACCACGGCATAGAAAGTATCGTCCCTAAGCTCTGTAACTACAATCCGTTGCACGCGAGCATTCAAGCTTCGGATGAGGTTTCGCAGCAAATCATGAGTCAACGGGCGCGGCGCCTGCGTCTTCTCGACTTCGAGGGCAATGGCGTTCGCCTCATAAAGCCCGACCCAGATCGGGAGCAGCGCTTCGCTGGCCGGGTCTTTCAGCAGCACAATCGGCATGTGCGTAGAAGGATCGACCATGAGACCGCGGATTTTCATCTCGATTTCCATTGTGTATCCCTCCTTTTGTTGCCGAACTAAACCGCCTCGCCGGCCAGGCTGTTAGGAAAACTCTGCGTTACCCTGACCTGTTGGTAGCTGCCCATCGCCGGCAGGATAGGCTGCTTCACGGTGAAGTTGAGCGTCTTGTTCTGCGAGGTGCGCCCGTTCACCTGTCCCCGCGCCTGGTTGTATCCTTCAATCATCGCTTCCAATTCTTGCCCGACATGCCTGGCATAATTGATCCTTTGCATCTCGCGCTGGCGATCAAGAAGTACTTGAAGACGCTGCGACTTCTCCTCTTCCGGGATGGAATCCGCCATGGTCAGCGCTGGGGTATTCGGACGAGGAGAATACTTGAAGGCGAAGACTCCGTCGTATTGCACTTCCGCCAGCAGGTCCATCGTCTGCTCGAAGTCCGCCGGGGACTCTCCGGGAAATCCGACAATGATGTCCGTGGTCATGCTAATCTCGCGCCGGGCCGCCTTGATCCAGGCAATCCGCTCCAGGTACCACTCGCGGGTGTACTCGCGCTGCATCATGCTTAGAACGTGAGACGATCCGCTCTGGACGGGAAGATGGACGTGGTCGCAAAGCGAAGGCACCGCGTCGATGGCCTCCACGATATCGCGCGTAAAGTCGCGCGGATGGGAGGTGGTGAAGCGGACCCGCCGGATACCCTGAATCTCGCCCACCGCCGCCAGCAGTTCGGCGAAGCTCCGCTTCCCTTCCGTGTCGCGGTACGAGTTCACATTCTGGCCCAGCAACTGGATGTCGGTGTATCCCGCATCTGCCATCTGCCGCGCTTCGGCGAGCACCGAAGTGGAGGTCCGGCTGCGCTCCTTGCCCCGCGTATACGGGACCACGCAGTAGGCGCAGAACTTGTCGCAGCCCTCGATGATGGTGATGTAGCCGCGATGCGGATTCGAGCGCGCCGTGAACTCGGTTTCGAAGGTCTCTTCGGTCTGCCGGTCGTCCAGCCCGGTGATGCGGGTATTTCCCTGCTCCAGCTGCACCAGCATCTCCGGCAGCTTGCGATAGGACGCCGAGCCCGACACCAGCGACACATAAGGGGCGCGCTCGAAGATCTTTTCGCCCTCCTGCTGCGCCACGCAGCCCAGAACGCCAAAGCGCTTGCCCTGCTTATGCAGCTTCTTGTAGTCGTTGAGCCGGTTGAAGACTTTCTGTTCGGCTTTGTCTCGAATCGAGCAGGTGTTGTAGAGGATCAGGTCCGCGGCTTCTTCCGTCTCGACCTTGGTATAGCCCTGCTGCTCCAGCGTCCCAATGACTTTTTCCGAGTCATGGACGTTCATCTGGCACCCGAAGGTTTCGAGATAAAACGTCTTCGCAGGTGCCTCGTCAGGAGCTTTTACCGATGGCATGATTGCTTTAAGTATAGACCACCGCGGCTTTCAAGCCGGCCCGGCGCTTACCCGGTTTCGGCCGCAGAGATTTTGCTCATACACTCTGAGATTTCACCGGCCTGGATACGGCAAACTTGTCCTTCATTCGCAGGAAAAACTGCTCGTAGGTATAAAACGAGAGATTCGCGATCGCCAGGGTTCCCAATGCCGCAACGATGGCGGTTAACACCTGTGCGGTATCTTGTGAGGCGTGAGGCGCCAGATGACCGGCGATCAACTTGAACTCCGGGCGGAAGAACAGGTGGTAAACATAAACGCCGTAGCTGATTTTCCCCAGCCAGCGGAGAAAGGAGTTCGAGAAAAAACTCCGAATCGGGTTGGAGTAGAGGCAGGCAGCTACGATGCCTGCAAACAGGATGCTCAATACCGAGAAGCCGATGGTAGCCATCCAGGGATTCTCAGGCGTGGGGCTCCGGCTCAGCGCGAGGACGAGCACGAGCGCAATTGCCGATCCCCCCAGAATGGCGGGCACCCGCCGCAGAGTTCGCTCCCGTTGCGATATCGTTCCGCGAATCGCGATGGCCAAAAAGCCGCCCGCGCACAATTCGCCGGATCGACTCACCAGAAAGCCCATTGCCCAGTCGATGGGGAAATGAAACGCGATGGCGGCAATGCGGAAGGCCAGCGAGAGAATCCATCCCGATGCGCAGAGGCCGAGCGCGTATTTGCGGTCCCTTTTGTGGACCGCGAAGAGCAGGAATGGCCAGATGATGTAGAACTGCTCTTCAACCGCGAGGCTCCAGAAATGGTCGATCCAGACATGCGGAAGCTGTCGCAGATGAATGGCGAGCGGCGGAATGTTCTGCAGGTAGAAAGCGTAAACCAGAAGCGACGGCAGACTTCTGCTGCCCGAATCAACGGTGAGGGCGACCAGCAGCGCGATGAAAAGCGCGCAGTAATAAAGCGGGAAAATGCGCAACGAGCGGCGGATGTAAAAGTTTCGCCACCAATGCTCTTTATGGAATCCATCCCAGAGAATCCCGGTTATGAGAAATCCCGAGAGGACGAAGAATAGCGAGACTCCTGCCCAGCCAAGTCGCAGCGTCTCGGCTGCCATTCGGATAGGGAGGAAGTGAGAGTGAGACCCTCCTCCATAGTGCACCAGGAAAACAGACGCCGCGGCAAAGCCACGCACTCCATCCAATGCCGGAATATGGCCGCTGGCCTTTTTCTTGTCCAGTGTTTTCAACGATCGGTTGGTCTCAAAGGGGGATTTTGAAGCAGACCGCTTTCATAAAGTACCATGCTCCGGATCGGTTACGCAGAGCCAACCGCGCTCCAGATTCACGCCGGAATTTTCCGGGCATCCTCGTTTTATGACGCAGGTAAAGTAGAAACATGAACCTTCCTACGCTGGATGAACTGCGCCGCGCGACAGAGCTGGTGCGCACTGTGATGCCGCCCACGCCGACCTACACATGGCCGCTGCTGAACGCGCGCGCGGGGACGGAAGTCTGGCTCAAGCACGAAAATCACTCGCCGGTGGGAGCCTTCAAATTACGCGGAGCCACCGTCTACCTCGACTGGCTCGCGCGCGAGCAGCCGTCGCTGACCGGCGTGGTTGCTGCAACCCGCGGCAATCATGGCCAGGGCGTCGCGCTCGCGGCCCGCAGCAAGGGTTGGACCGCGACGATCGTTGTCCCGTTCGGCAACAGCCGCGAGAAGAACCGCGCCATGCAGGCTCTCGGAGCGGAGCTCATCGAGCACGGTGAAGACTTCCAGGCGGCCAACGAATATGCCACCGAGCTGGCAAAAGAGCGCGGCGCACACAAAGTTGCGTCGTTTCATCGGCGGCTGGTGGAAGGTACAGGAACGTATGCGCTGGAAATGTTCGAATCGGCTCCCGCGCTGGACACCGTATACGTGCCCATCGGACTGGGCTCGTCCATCTGCGGAGTCGCTGCTGCGCGCGAAGCTCTCGGCCTGAAAACAAAAATCGTCGGAGTCGTCGCCTCGGCGTCACCCTCCTATGCCCTGTCCTTCGCCAAAGGAAAAGTCGTGGAGCATGAGGCAGGCACTCAAATCGCCGACGGCCTGGCCTGCCGCGTCCCGGTTCAGGAAGCACTCAATGTCATCCTGCAGCATGTCGAAAGGATCGTCGAGGTGAGTGATGAATCGATTGCCGCGGCCATGCTCGCCCTCTACGAAGACACCCACAACGTTGCCGAAGGCGCGGGGGCTGCCGCAGTCGCCGCGGTACTCTCCGAAGCGGCGCGCGTGCGCGGCAAAAGGATTGGAGCCGTGGTTACCGGCGGCAATGTCGATCGAGAAGTCTTTATGCGAGCCTTAGGCGCGGCATGACGTCGTCTCAAAAATCCGCGTCGTCAAAAAAACGAGCGCCTGCCGCGAAGTCCGAGCCGCTTGCGCACGGCGCCGTTCACAACTGCTTCGGCTGCGGCCAGACCAACAAGGCCGGCCTCCGCCTGAAGTTCCTCGTCGACGAGAACCAGACCATTCTCTGCCGGGCCAGGATTCCGCGGCGTTTTCAGGGACCTCCCGGATACATGCACGGCGGAGTTATCGCCACGCTTCTCGATGAAGCGATGAGCAAGGCCAACCGACAGTTCGGCATCCTGGCCATGACCCGCCAGATGGAAGTCGAATACCTGAAGCCGGTGCCGCTCAATACACCGATTCGCATCAGCGCTCATCACCGCAGCGCCACCGGGCGCGCCCATCGTTGCGAAGCGGAAATCGCCGCTGAGAACGGAACGGTCCTGGCCCGTGGGCGGGCCCTGTTCATCGCCGTTAACCCGGACTATCTCAAGAAGACGCAGGCAGACTGAGAGGCGTTGTAGCAAGAGCGCGTGAAGCGCTGCCATCTTTTCGCATCTTCCCGGCTGTCTGAGATACGCTTTACACGATCTGTTGATGACACCTTGCCAGCCCCGGTCGGACCTTCAAAAACTGTTAAACTGAAGATTCAAAGAAATCTTCGTATTGCGCGTCGATGAGCCGGCTCGATCCGGCTGCAAACCGCGTCTGGAAACGAGAGGCACACCATGGCAGATCACATCAACGGCAACGGCAGCTATACGAACAGCGCAACAGGTCTACGTCTCAAGGTCGGTCTGGCCGAGATGCTCAAGGGCGGCGTCATCATGGATGTGATGAACGTGGAGCAGGCGAAGATCGCCGAGCAGGCCGGCGCTGTTGCGGTGATGGCGCTCGAGCGCGTGCCCGCCATGATCCGCGCCGAAGGCGGCGTAGCCCGCATGGCCAATCCCAAGCTCATCAAGGAAATCATCGCGTCGGTTTCGATCCCGGTGATGGCCAAGGCCCGCATCGGACACTTCGCCGAAGCGCAGATCCTGCAGCATCTCGGCGTCGACTTCATCGATGAGAGCGAAGTGCTCACCATGGCCGATGAGACGCACCACATCGACAAGCACGCCTTCAAGACGCCGTTCGTCTGCGGCGCGCGCGATCTCGGCGAGGCCCTCCGCCGCATTGCCGAAGGCGCAGCGATGATCCGCACCAAGGGCGAAGCCGGCACCGGTGACGTCGTCCACGCGGTGAAGCACATGCGCCAGATCGTGCAGGAGATGAAGCAGCTCACCGTGCTCAGCGACCAGGAGCTCTACGTCGCAGCGAAGGAACATCGCGCTCCCTATGAACTGGTCCGCATGGTCGCGAAGAGCGGCAAACTGCCGGTGCCCAATTTCTCCGCCGGCGGCATCGCCACTCCCGCTGATGCGGCGCTGATGATGCAGCTGGGCGCGGAGTCGGTCTTCGTCGGCTCGGGAATTTTCATGAAGGAGCGGGCGACTCCGCTCGATGTCGAGCTGAACGCGAAGGGCGAGCTGAACAACCCCGCGGAGCGCGCAGAAGCGGAGTCCCGCGCCAAGGCCATCGTGATCGCGACGACGCACTTTAACGACCCGAAGATTCTCTCCGAAGCCAGCGAACAGGTGATCGGCGCGATGAAGGGCCTGGCCGTAGCCGCCATCGAAGAGAGCCAGCTCCTCCAGACCCGCGGGAACTAGGGACTGCGCGTCCAGCGACACGCGCCTTCAGCGCAAAAGCATGAACACAGGATGACTGCGATCTTGCCAGAATTGAGTCCTGCCGAAGCAACGAGTAAATCACGCGTCGGAGTGCTTGCCATTCAGGGAGACTTCGATGCGCACGCCGTCGCCTTGCGCGAAGCGGGAGCCGAGCCCGTCCTCGTCCGCAAGCCTGACGAGTTGGCAACCGTCGAGGGGCTTATCATTCCCGGCGGCGAGTCCACTACGTTCCTGAAATTCCTCGAACGCGATGGCTTCCTCTCGGCGCTGGAAGACTTCGTCCGCACCAAGCCCACCTTCGGAACCTGCGCCGGCTGCATTCTGCTGGCGAAGGAAGTGACTCAACCCACGCAGCAAAGCCTCGGCGTTCTCGATGTCACGGTCGAGCGCAATGCATATGGTCGCCAGATCGATAGCGTGATCGAGATGTCTCCCACCGCGCTTGAAGGCGGCCCGATGGAGCTGGTCTACATCCGCGCACCGCGCATTGTGAAGACCGGCCCCGGCGTACAAATCCTCGCCGAACGCGACGGCTTCCCCGTCCTCGTCGAGCAGGACCACATCATGGCCGCGACCTTCCATCCCGAACTCTCGAACGATCGCCGCGTCCATCAGCGGTTCGTCGAGCTGGTCCGCAGCCGCACCTGAGACGTGGGCTCCCGCCAACCTCAGGCGAAGCGGCAACAGTACGCGCGCCAGCGCAGATGCCTGGACGGTCAGTCCCCCCACATCTCGTATTTGAGATGTGGGTTCCGCGTCAACGCCGCGCTTTGCCTTATCCTCGACATAGATGCCACCCAACGCCGCCCTCCACGGCATAGCCGTAGACCAGCTCATGCGCTGGAACCTCATCGCGCTGCTCGCGTGCTTCGCGGCCGCGCACCTGTGGCTGATTGTCGCCATCTTCCGAAAAAAGAGCGCGGTCATTCCGAGCGCAGCCGAGGAACCCCAGCAAAGCGGGCATGCGCCGCAACGGTCCATGCCAAAACAGCAGCGCAGCTCATGGTCCCTGAGCTGGTTTCTTCTCCCCGCGCTCTGTGCCATGTACGCATGGATGGCCATCACCGCGCAGCGCCTCTGGGCCGCCAATCGCTTCGAGGGCGCAGCGCCCGGCTCCATGCAGGTTGAAGTTGTGGGCCAGCAGTTCGAGTGGTACTTTCGCTATCCCGGTGAAGACGCCGCCTTCGGAGTTACGCGACCACAGCTGGTCAACGCCGCAGCCGGCAATCCCCTCGGCCTCGATCCTAAAGACCCGCGCGGCAACGACGATTTGGTCTCCAGCGCCCTCGTCCTTCCCGTCGGACGCGAGGTCGACCTCCGTATCCGCTCCCTCGATGTCATCCACGGATTCTTCATTCCCGCCATGCGCCTCAAGCAAAATGCCGTTCCCGGACTCGTCCTTCATGTTCACTTCACGCCCATCGCGGCCGGGACTTATCCCATCCTCTGCAGCCAGGTCTGCGGGCTAGGCCACGCAAGAATGCAGGCGGAGCTGCGCGTCGTTTCGCCGGAGGCCTATCAGGACTGGCTGAAAGCGCGCGAGCGGCAGCATGCGCAGGAGACGGCCCAGTGAACCGCCTCTTCACCACCAGCCATCGCCGGCTCGGCGTGCTCTATCTTTATCTGTCGCTCGCCGCGGTAGCTGTTGGAACGCTGCTCTCGCTGCTCATGCGCATCCACCGCGTCTGGCCGGACGCGGTGCTTCCCTTCTACGGCGTGCTCAAGCCCGAGGACTATCTCGCGCTGGTCACCATGCACGGCACGCTGATGATCTTCTTCGTCCTCACCGTTGCTCCGCAGAGCGGCTTCGCCAACCTGGTCATGCCCGCGCAGATCGGCGCAAGGCAGATGACCTTCCCCCGCCTCAACGCCGCCGCATTCTGGCTGGCAGTTGTGGCGTTTCTTATTCTCATCGGTGCGTTCTTTGTCCCGCAGGGCGCGCCCATCTCCGGATGGACCGCCTATCCGCCGCTGAGCGCAATCCCCACTGCCGGACCCGGCCAGGGCGCGGGCATGGATCTCTGGCTCATCAGCATCGGCGTCTTCTGCCTGTCGGCGTGGCTCAGCGCGGTGAACATGCTGGTCACCATTTTGACCGAGCGCTGCCCGGGCATGACATGGTCGCGCCTGCCCATGACCGTCTGGGCGTGGCTGGTCACTTCGATCCTCACCCTGCTGGTCTTCACCGTGCTGCTTGCGGCCATCGTGCTTCTCTATTCTGACCGCCACTTCGGCTCCAGCTTCTTCGTGCCCCTCGGCGATCTGGTCAACGGACACATCGTCGGACGCGGCGACGGGTCCCCGTTATTGTGGCTGCATCTCTTCTGGTTCTTCGGCCATCCCGAGGTCTATATCGCCGTGCTGCCTGGAATGGGGCTGGCTACTTCCCTCTTCGCGAATTTCGCCCGCCGCTGCGTTCCCGGATATCGCGTCATGGCCGCCATGCTCATCGCCATCGGGCTGCTCGGCCTGGTCGTCTGGGGACATCACATGTTCGTCAGCGGCATGAATCCCTATGCCGGAACCGCGTTCGCTCTCACCACCATGGCCATCGCCGTCCCCAGCACCGTCGAAGTCCTTGGCTGGCTCACCCTGCTCTCGCGCGGCGGCCTGCGCCTGCAGACACCGATGCTCTTCGCGCTCGGATTCCTGTCGTTCTTCATCGCCGGCGGACTCACCGGCCCGATCCTGGCCCAGCCCGCGCTCGACGCCTACCTGCACAACACCTTCTTCGTCGTCGCCCATTTTCACCTGGTGATGGCCATGGCCGGAGTCTTCTCCATCTTTGCGGGAATCTATTATTGGTATCCGCTCCTCACCGGCCGGCTTATGAGCGAGACACTCGGCAAGCTCCACTTCTGGATCAGCCTGATCGCCGCGTATGGCACGTTCCTCCCCATGCACCTTTCGGGACTCGCCGGAGAGCCCCGCCACTATGACCGCCTTACCGGGCCTGCGACTTCGTTCGCCTCCATCGTCGCCAATGAGCGCGGTATCACCTTCGCGGCGCTGCTGCTGGCCAGCGCGCAGCTTCTCTTTCTCTGGAATCTGATTTACAGCGCCCGACGCGGCCGGCCGGCGACGGAAAACCCATGGAAGGCCACTACGCTCGAATGGGCTCCCGAAAGCCTGAACCTCCGTGTCAACCATGGACCGTATGAGTACGAAATTGCATCCGGCCAAGAGAAGTTTCTTCCTCAGTGGGAAGCCGCATCTAAACAGGAGTAATCTGTTTGCGTAGGGAGCACCCCGATGCCTGCCACCTTCACCCGCCATCCAGTCGAGATTGAACGCAAAGACACCGGCATCGGCGGAAAACCGCCCCTTGACCGGCGACCCACAGGCGGCGGAGGCGACGGGGACAACTGGGAGAATCGTCCCCCCGGCCGGCGCGGCCCTCGCGAGCTCCTCACCCGCTACCGATTACTGGTCATCTTCGCGCTCGCCGGCGACCTGATGTTCTTCGTCGCGCTGGTCAGCGCCTTTTTCGTCCGCCAGAGCGCCGGCCACTTCGACGCCCGCGAAAACTACATCTCAGACTGGCACGCGCTCGCCGTTCCGCCCATCCTCTGGCTCAACACGGCCGTCCTTCTGCTCAGCAGCGTCACCGCGGAGATCGCCCGCCGCCAGCTCTTCCGCGAAATCGATGTCATGGAAGAATGGCTCGGCCTCGGCCGTCCCGCCGTCAAGCGTGCGGCTCCGTGGCTCGTAGCCACCCTGGTCCTGGGCGTGCTCTTCCTCGTCGGGCAGTGGGTCGCGTGGAAGCAGTTAGTCGTGGCCGGTTTCAGCTACAACTCGCCCGACCCCAGCAGCCATTTCTTCTACCTCATCACCGGAACCCACGGCCTGCATCTGGTCCTCGGCATCATGGCCCTCGCCGGCGCTCTCATCGGCCTCTTCACCCTGCGCCGCATCGAACTGCGCCAGATCGTCGTCGACTGCACCGCATGGTATTGGCACACCATGGGGATATTCTGGCTCTTCCTCTTCGGCCTGCTGGTCTTCTTCCAGTAGCTTGCCCGCGCACGGGCGAGATCCGACTTACCTCGGATGCAAAACAGGAGTTGTCGCGACTAACGCTGCTGCTGTTCCCACCTGCACAACGGAGACCTTGCCGTCCGTAACGATCTCATCGCCGGTGGCGTTCATCGTGTTGCGCGGAGCCCCGGGCCGGTCCAGATCGGCGTAGCCGGTCGCGCTTCCGATGAACAGCAGATCGGTCTCCACCCAATCCCGCTCGCGGTCGATGTGCGGATCGATGCGATGCGTCCACTTGGTGCCCCCGCGCCCGGAATCGACGGCGATATCGTGCGTCGCGGCTCCCACCCACACTTCCCTGCTTTCGTAGGTCGAAGTCAGCTTCCAGATGCGGATGTGGTGCCGTTTTGCAAAGGTGTCGAGAGATTTCTGAAAGACCAGGTCGGGACGACGGTTCTCGATCATCAGAGTTGAAACCGGAGCGCTGGAATAGCCCGCCTGGCGCATGGTCGCCTGCGCTGTCTTGAGGGCCGATCCGATGCTTATGGCGTCCGCCTCATACCATCCCGCTTCGTTGAACGCCGAGACGATCTGCTGCCGCGATCCCAGGAACATGAGGTTCACCACGTCCGAGGGTTTCCCCTGCGCGGTATGCGTACGCATCGGCGCCTGTTCCGCCAGCGCCTGCAGCGCCGGGCTTACCGGCAGCGGCGGCCAACCGGCCCATGGCTCCCGCTCTTTCAGCATGGAGGGCCGCACAATCTGCACCTGCACATCGGTTCCCTCGGGAAGAAGCACCTCGCGCCGGATCGACAGTCCATAGACCGCCTGCACGCTCTTGATGGTGTATCCGGCAATCGGATTGATCGCGCCCGCGGCGGCCATCACCATCGACATTTTCGTGGTTGCGTGGGGCTGTACAATGCCGAGAATCTCATTGTTGCGGATGGTCTCGCGCGCGTTATCCACGTCGATCACACGCGCGTAAAGCGGCGAGCTGCTGCCGTCTTTGTAAACGACGTTGGAAAAATCGATGACCAGGCGCGGACGCGAGTACTTATCCGGAGCTTTCTGCGCGAAAAGAATCGTGCCGTTGACCTTGGTTCCCGGCGCGGCAAGCAGCGTCCCGGGCTTGCAGGCGACCTGCTCCCCGTCTGTGCATAAAGGGTAGGTGACCGTTCCCTCGACCGGGTCTCCGGTGCGCGACCGATCGCTGTAAACCGAATTGTTCAACCGGATGCTCATCGTCTGGCCGGGCGTCAGGTCCGCTTTCATGAACGCGGTCTCCGCTGATGAGGGCGAAGCTTCGAGCCCGCCCCCGATTCGGCTGGATGTTTGCGAAACCGTGGAGACATGGGCGGCGGAAGCTCGCATCGTCGATGACGGAACATCCGGCGCATCGCAACTGTTCGTCTCGCGCATAAAACGGAACGAGGCAACCAGGAAGCCGCTGGTCGCGCCGTGCTCGATCAACAGCGTCTGCATTTCATAGTTCGGCGAATAGATCAGGTAGTCCAGGGCAGTGTCCTGGAACATATCTTCCTGGTTGATATCAACGCCGCGCGAAATCAACGAGTCGGCGATCTCCTCATAAGCGACGATGATCTTCGGCTTCGTGGCATAACTCGATCCGAAGACCGCCCAGTGCAGCGCAGTGCGGCCTTGCGGGTCCTTCGCTTTTATATCGGCGCCTCTGTCAATCAGCGCCTCGGCCTGGTTCAGATGATCGAGCGTGGGCTGCTCCTTGGTCTCGCGCGTCGACGCGTAGAGCGCCTGGATCAGAAGCGAAGCATGGGAAACATCGATCTGAACTGCGGCCGGCGCAACTTCGTCCGCCGGCGTCTCGACTTCCGGTGCTGCGGCCTCCGCCTGCGCCGGATTGTCGTTCTGCTGCGCCGGCTCCGCATTTTGCGCAACAGGCGCTGGCTGCTCGCCGGGAGGATTGGACTGCGCTCTCAGCTCAATCGAAAAGAGGAGAAGAAAACAAACAAAGGCAGCTATCTTTCGCCGCATGGGCAGCTCCTGAGATGGATTCCCACACCGGACCTGACTCCTCAACGAGAGGTACGCCACAGATTGAGGCGAAGTGGGATTAGCGCTGCGGTGACATCCGCATCAAGGGGAGGTGATCAAACTAACCTATGGAATGAGGCATGGCAAGCAAAAGTCGGTCCTGGATGTGAGTAGGGCGGCAACCATGCGTGGTGAAGCTTCCGCCGTGAGCGAAGCTACGCAAGGCCACGCTGCCGTCAGACCCTGCGGCAGCCGGTAAAATGAAAATCGCGGATATTCAAACGATGCAGCGAGCGAACCAATTCGTCCGGGGACTGTTGCTCGCTGCTCTGCTCTGCTTGGCGGCTCAGGCCTACGGCCAGGGATGCAGCCTCTGCAAGGATGCAACCGCCGGCTCTGCCCCCAAAGCCCGCCAGGGACTCCGTCGAGCCATCCTGATCCTCGGCATTCCTGCCGGCGCCATCTTCCTCGCGGTCCTGGTGATTGCAAAACGTATCCAGCCCCGCGAGAACGATGAACCGTTCCCACCAAGGCCCGCGATTGACTCACCCGCGGAAGATGCTTCTCTCTGATTCCGAGATTCCCGAGGAAGATAGAGCTATTGCCCCTGTCGGACGGATGGAGACGCTTCACCCGGAACCGCCGCGGAAGCGGCGCCGATCACCGGCCCACCCCGCCCTTGCTGCACAAACGCGACCAGGTGCCAGCCGCTGCCCGAGACCGCCTCAGGCAGCTTCACGGACAGATGTCCGGAGTAGCTTCCGCCGCTTTTGATCTTCGCTGCCTGGGTAAAGCTGCGCGCAATCATGACGTGGCGCAGCGTATGGCCGCCGTTCTCCCCGGTCGACACATGCTTCGTGCCCTCGTCCTGCGTCGCTACCACGAAGAGCACCGAACCCGATCTCACCGGGCCCGTCGCGACCTCAAAACTCACCCGCCGGTCCGCGCCGGCGGTCACACCTGAAATGCTTACCGGAACGCGGGCATCGTCCATCGCTCCCTTGATTGCCTCGGTCGCAGCGCGCGCATCGCTGCCGATGAACTCCTTCTTCCCGTCGACGACCATCTCCGGTGTATAGCTGCTTTTCAACCCCAGCCTGAACACGTAATCCGCCTGTCGATCGGTCGACTCGGATGAAGAAAACGGGTCGGTCCAGCCATCCTGGTTCCAGTACGTCACGTGCTCGGAAAGAACGACGACATTCGGAATTTTCTGCGCGATCTCCGCCAGCAGGTCATCTGCCGGAGGACAGCTCGAACATCCTTCGGAGGTGAACAACTCTATAAATACCGGGGTTGAAGCAGTTGGATTTGCCGCAGCACCCTCGGCTGCACGCAGCCCGAATCCCGAAAGGAGTAAAACGGCCGCAATCGCGCCCAGCGCCCGAACGATGCATCCCACAACACGCCGCATTGGATACCTCCCAGGCATGTCGGCCACGCCCACAGCAATTATGAGACACCCGAACGGCCTCGATGGTTACGTCATTCGTCACAAATATTCTTTCGATCCGATGCAGCCCATGAACCGGGGCACGGAGGCTCTCTGCCTCGGCTCAAACGTTTTACTGGAGCATATCGATGGTGTTATTGCTTGCAAAGCGGAGCAAAACCCGTAGCAAATCCCCGGAGCAGTCCAGCCGGTGGCTGTAAGCTTTCTCCGTGATGAAGAATCGATCCGTTCCCACCGACGTTATCCTGCCGCATCTTGCCTATCGGGATGTGGCTGAGGCGATTGCGTGGCTCACGCGCGTCTTCGGATTCGTCGAGCACTACCGCTACGGCAATCCCGACAATCCGAGCGGCGCGCAGCTACGCCTGGGCGAGGCCTGGATCATGATCCACGGCGCGAAACCCGATAGCAGGAGTCCGGCGGAGGTTGGATATCACACGCAGAGCCTGACGGTGTTCGTCGACGACGTGGATTTGCACTATGCGAGAACGAAGGCGGCCGGCGCGACGATTGTGGAGCAGCTTCACGAGACCGTATACGGCGAGCAACAGTACGGCGTGGAAGACCTGGACCACCACTTCTGGCTGTTCTCACAACATGCACGAAACCTGAGCCCGGAGGAGTGGGGCGCTACAGTAGTCAATCCGGTATAGCGCGGCCTTCGCTGCGCTCAGAATGATGGCCGTCGGTAGGGAGAGGGGTGTTGTCCGCCGCGGTTATCGAGGTTCCTCCGGACTCGGGATAATCACGAATGGTCCAGACTTCTCGTGGCTGGTTCCCAGGAACGATGGACGGCGCAGGGGTGCGGCAAAGGCCAGCTCCCATGCAGGCGACTGGAGTTCAGGCATGGGCTTTGACTGGAAGAGTTTCCTGCACTGGCTGGCTGTCCATCGCGCCCATCGTTTGGCTTTCTTGCGGCGCGCGCTGTCGGTCGAGATGCCGGTTCCCGCGTACATCTGGCGATAGAGCTTGGAGAGGAACATGAATGCTACGCGAGAGCGCAGGTTCGGCGTGCAGGCGGATCGCTGCCAGATGGAGCGCCAGTCGTAGAACCTGTCCCAGACTCGCTGCGTGCGCTCTTTGATCTCATCCGAGCTCATCGACGGATGCGGCGTAAACATCTTGGGCCGGACCGCGGTCGGAATCAGCCAGTACCGGGTGATCGGCACGTTGTCTACCAGCGTGGGCGCTTTGGCTTGCTCCTTCTCCCAGCGGATAAAGTCCACGGTTCCCGGAAACGGCGTCATCATGACGAACTGAGCGAAGGTTACGCCCGCCTTCAGGGCCATTGCGACGGTCGCGTCGAAAGTCGCGGGCTTGTCGGTGGGCAGGCCGAAGATGAAGGAGCCGAGAACGTGGACTCCGTGCTGCTTGAAGGTCTGCAGTTGCTTCGCCAGCGCGTCGCCGGAGTAGTTGAAGTCTTTGAAGACGGACTTCAGGCCCTCCGGTGTCACAGCCTCGACCCCCACCAGCGCACCCTTGATATTGGCCTTGCGCATGGCGTCGAGATATTCCACGTCCTCGGCCGCTTCCATGGTGATCTGCGTGAAGAAGACCATGTTCTTCGGCAGCTTGGCTAGCTCTTCCATCAACTGGAAGCGCTCGGTGCGGATGGCCGTCAGCTCTTCGACTTTGGCGGTGTTGTTCTGCTCTCGCGCCAGCCGAAGATCGGTCAGAGTTACGGGATAGAAATTGTCGTCGGCGAGCGCGATGAAGCGGAAACCGATGCGGCGGAGCTGGACGATCTCATCGATCACGCTCTGATGCCGGCGCTGCCGGGGCTGCTGACCGTCGGTGCGCCACACGCTGCAGAAGGAGCAATGCTTGGGGCATCCGCGGATGGTCTGGACCGAGGCCCACATGTATTTGTCGCGGGGCATCAAGTCCCAGCGCGCGGCCAGGAACTGGGTTCCCTCGATGCGTCCGCCTTCGTAGATTATTTCCGGCTTCCCGGCAAGGCAATCGCTGACAACCTTGCCCCAGGCGAGGTCGCCGTCTCCTTTGACCACGGCGTGCGCGAGGCCGCGCTCCAGCGCCTCTTCGGGAAAGAGCGTGGCGTGAATGCCCCCGTAAACGACCCATGCCCCGCGTTCGCGCGCCATGCGTCCGACTTCATACCCGCGCAGCGCGTTGCCGGTGTGCACGCTGATGCCGACGATATCGCCGGACGCGATGCTCTCCGGAACTATCTGCTCGAGCGATTCGTCGACGAGAATGGGATCGCCCGCGATCTGCGGGGTTGCGGCGGCAAGGACGAAGAGCCACCGGGGTGTGATGACTGCGGTGCCGAATGAATTGTCACTGGGATTTACGAGATGAACGCGCAATGAATCCTCCCTTTCCTGTTGCCAGTAAGGTGGATTCAGATATCGCAGCTACTTGGCCGACTGCTTATAGACCAGCGTGCCTACCCTTGTCGTTCCCGCCGAACTCTGAATGCAACTATACAGACCGATTCCGACAATGCATTCAACTATCTCTGTAATTGTTCGGTACCGAAGGAACGCGGTCTGGAAAAGGAGCCCGCAACAGACAAAGGCCGGGCAGTTGCGCCGGCCTTTATCCTCTTTGCAGTTATTTTTTTATGCGCCGTCGGCCGGAGCTTCGGTGGCGGCTGGGTTTTTGACGCGGACAACCACGATCTTCGAGAAGCCTTCCTTGAACGTGGGCGGCCGGAGACGCTCTGCCATCTTTTTCATGACATCGTCGCTGACCGTGCGTTCGCGGCGGCTGTTGCGTTCCATGCAGATTTCGAGTGGAACGTCGAAGAAGACGGCCTGGACGTCGTAGCCGAAGCTTTTGGCCATCTTGATCCACTGGCGTCGTTCGTGGGGCGAGAGGTTGGTTGCGTCCACGTAGTTCCAGGGCATCTTGGCGATGAGCCTGGCGCGCAGCAGAGAGCGCAACGTGGAGAAGACCAGTCCCTGGTAGCGTTGTTCGGTGATGTCGTCAAACAAGATGGAGCGCAGCATGTCCGACGACAGGGGAGAGACGCCGCGGCGCTTGAACCAGGTTGTCTTGCCTGAGCCGGGGAGGCCGATGGTGAGCACCACGAAACCCTTGGGCGCGCGTGCTTCCCCTGCGGACTGGCTTGCCGTGAGCGGCTCAGGCGGAGGAATAGAGGGTGAATCGGGTTGGGTCTCCACCACCAGCCTGCCGCTTTCGGCGGAAGCGCCTTCGGATTCGGCAAGTTCGGAAGAGACTGAAGTGAGTTCGCTGGCTGGCTGAATTTCTACAGACATGACAGGGACAGCGGTTGCCGGTGCGTCGGGCTCCGGGATGGTGCCGCCGGTGTTCGAGGGTGATGGTTCGACCGGTGCAGCTTCATAAGATGGGCGCAGCGGAGCCGGCTGGTTCGCTGGGATTTCCTGGCCTATCTTTCCTGTGGATTCCGAATCGTTCGGTCCACGCTTGGAACGTCGTCTCATTTTTTCGCGCATCCATTCGCGCATAACTCAGGGTGTAACACAGACTTGGCCCAGCCGCAACGCGGATGGTGCATTGCTCGTCAACGCTCTGCGAATTGTAGCCGCCGGAATCGCAAAATGCAGCGATTCAGCACCGGAAATTTTGCCCCCATAGGAAATTTTTATGCATGTTATTGACTACAGTGCTAGCATCGGTAATTGGGGGTTTGCGGGCCGCAGCTTGTACTGCTAACGCATGAAAAAGGACTCCAAGACCGAAAATTCAGACCATACCTCAAGGAGACATTCTTCAATGGCAGTGAAGGTTGGCATCAATGGCTTCGGCCGCATCGGACGCAACGTTTTCCGCGCATCGCTTGGCAATCCTGAAATCGAAATCGTCGCAGTGAATGACCTCACCAGCCCCGCGACGCTCGCTCACCTGCTGAAATACGATTCCATCCTGGGGAATTTGAAGAACGAAATTACTTCGAGCGCCGACTCCATCACCGTCGACGGCAAAACCATCAAGGTTTTCGCGGAGCGCGACCCCGCCAAGCTCGACTGGACCTCGACCGGCGCCGAAGTCGTCGTGGAGTCCACCGGCATCTTCACCGACGCGACCAAGGCCAAGGCCCACCTGCAGGGTTCGGTGAAGAAAGTGATCATCTCGGCTCCGGCGACCAACGAGGACATCACCGTGGTGCTCGGCGTGAACGAGTCGAAGTACGACGCGGCCATGCACAACATCATCTCCAACGCGTCCTGCACAACGAACTGCCTCGCGCCCGTGGTCAAGGTGCTGCACTCCGAGTTCGGCATCGTGTCGGGCATCATGACCACCATCCACAGCTACACCAACGACCAGGTCATCCTCGACTTCCCGCACAAGGATCTGCGCCGCGCCCGCGCTGCCGCGATCAACATGATCCCCAGCTCGACCGGCGCCGCCAAGGCCCTGAAGCTGGTGATTCCCGAGATGGCCGGCAAGCTGGACGGCTTCGCGATCCGCGTCCCCACCCCGAACGTGTCGGTCGTCGACCTGACCTTCATCGCCGAGAAGCCGGTGATCGCTCGAGACGATGAACGCCGCGCTGAAGAAGGCTGCCGATGGCGAGCTGAAGGGCATTCTGGGCTACGAAACTGCCGAGCTGGTTTCGAGCGACTTCAAGGGCGACGCGCGCTCCTCGATCGTCGACTCGCCGCTGACCAAGGTAGTAGGCCAGTCGGTGAAGGTCATCAGCTGGTACGACAATGAGTGGGGCTATTCCAACCGCGTCCGCGACCTGATCCTCTTCCTGGCGAAGAAGGGCCTCTAAACCCCAACGCAGTGCAACGAAAACCTGCACCGGCCGCCGCGCACACCAGCGCAGCCGGTGCAGGGAGCGTGACCGGCATGCGTCAAAACTTCTCCGGAACATCTCCCTTCGAACCCATTATCGGATTCTCACGCGCCGTGCGCGTGGGCAATGCAATTCATGTGTCCGGCACCGGCCCGGTGGGCGCCGACGAAGCCGACGCGGAGACACAGACCCGGCATACACTGGAGATCATTCGTAGTGTGCTGGAGCGCGCCGGGGCCCGGATGGAAGACGTGGTGCGGACCCGAATGTATCTCACCCACGTCGAGGACTGGGAAGCGGTTGGGCGCGCGCACGGCGAGGTCTTTGGCTCCATTCGCCCCGCAGCTACTATGATCGTGGTGGCCCAACTCTTGAACCCCGCATGGCGCGTGGAGATCGAAGCCGATGCGGTGGTCGAAGCATAAAACAAAAGTTACCCCGGAAAGCGGCTTAAGATCATGGCAAAACTATCGATTCGCGATCTTGACCTGGCGCATAAGCACGTCTTCATGCGCGTGGATTTCAATGTTCCCCTAAGCGACGACGGCACCGAGATCACCGACGACACGCGCATTCGCGAGACCCTGCCGACGCTCGAATATGCGCTACGTCACAAGGCGAAGCTGATCCTGGCCTCGCACCTGGGCCGGCCCAAGGGCAAGGTAAATCCCAAATACAGCCTGCGCCCGGTCGTCGACCGCCTGCGCAACCTGCTTGATCACCATCTGGGTGAACAGGTGAACGTGGCCTTCTCTCCGGACTGCGTGGGCGAGCTGGCGACGGAGCTTTCGCGGCAGCTTGAGTCGGGGCAGGTGCTGCTGCTCGAGAACCTGCGCTTCCATGCGGAGGAAGAGGCGAACGATCCGAAATTCGCGGCGGAGCTGGCCTCGCTCTGCGAGATCTACGTGAACGACGCATTCGGCAGCGCGCATCGCGCGCATGCCTCGACGGAGGGCATCACACATCATGTGAAGGTCGCCGCGGCCGGGCTGCTGATGGAGAAAGAGCTGACCTACATGGGCAAGGCTCTCGAGGAGCCGGCAAAGCCCTTCGTGGCCATCCTGGGCGGGGCGAAGGTGTCGGACAAGATCGAGGTCATCGACAACCTGCTATCGAAGGTGGATGCGATTCTGATCGGCGGCGGCATGGCCTACACCTTCCTCAAAGCGAAAGGCCAGGAGATCGGCAAGTCGCTGCTCGAGGCGGACAAGATCGAGGTGGCGAAAGAAGCTCTGGCCAAGGCGGAGGCCAAGGGCGTCCGCTTCCTGCTGCCGGTGGATCACGTGCTCGCCAACAAGTTTGCCGCCGATGCGAAGACGCAGGTTTTCGAAGGCGACGGGCCGTTTCCAGAAGAGTGGATGGCGCTCGATATCGGACCGAAAACCGTCGTGCTGTTTTCGAACGAGATCGCGGACGCGTCGACCATTGTCTGGAACGGGCCGATGGGTGTCTTCGAGCTGCCCGCGTTCGCAGTCGGCACGACGAAGGTCGCCAAGGCTGTCGCCGCGAATCAGGATGTCATCTCGATTGTGGGCGGCGGTGATTCCGTGTCGGCGGTGAAGAAGGCCGGTGTCGCGGAGAAGATCACGCATATCTCCACCGGCGGCGGAGCTTCGCTGGAATTTCTGGAGGGCAAGAAGCTGCCTGGGGTTGAGGCGCTGACGGATAAGTAGATTTTCTTTCGGCGGGCTCTGTTTCCCTCAGCTCCCCTTAACGCCGTCATTCTGACGACCGCAGGGAGGAAGAATCGCAGCGAACGCTGACACGGAACGGGACGATGAAGTCTGCCTGGGTCTACATCATGGGAAGTTCGACCGGGACCCTCTACATTGGCGTAACCAGCAATCTGGATGGGCGCGTCTTCGAGCACCGCAATGGAATCCGATCAGGCTTCGCGAGCAAGTACCGGTGCCATCGGCTGATTTACTTCGAGGAGTACCAGTACATTACCTCGGCGATTGCGCGGGAGAAGACGCTGAAGGGTTGGCGCCGGGAGAAAAAGCTGGAGTTGGTGATGAGTGTAAACCCTGAGTTTCGGGATCTGGCGGAAAGCTGGGGTAAGGCGATGTCAGGGTTCGAAGAGCAGACGCCGTGACCAGCCTTTGGGGCGCGGTTAGGGCCGCTGAGATTCTTCCTCCCGTTGGTCGTCAGAATGACGGGGATGGAATAGATGTTTTTAAAATTCAAGAAGTGGGTCGATAACGAATGCGTAAACCAGTCATTGCAGCGAATTGGAAGATGTACAAGACTCCCGCGCAGGCGCAGGAGTTCGTGAAGACTTTTCTCCCGCTTGTCGCCAATCATGATCGCGACGAGATCGTGCTTTGCCCCTCCTACACTTCCCTTTCTCCGGTGATTGCGGCGGTGAGCGGATCGAATGTCGCGGTTGGCGCGCAGAACATGCACTATGCCGAAGAGGGCGCATTCACCGGCGAGACTTCGCCGCTGATGCTCAAGGCCATTGGCACCACGCATGTGATCATCGGCCATTCGGAGCGGCGCCAGTACTTCGGCGAGACGGATGAGATCGTCAATCAGAAGATTCTCGCCGCGATCAAGCACAACCTGACGCCGATCATCTGCATTGGCGAAGTTCTCGAGGAGCGCGAAGCCGGCAAGACGGAACAGATCCTGCTGCGCCAGGCGGAAAAGGCGTTCAAGGGCGTGGCTCCGGAGACGGCGGAGGATTTCATCGTCGCGTACGAACCGGTCTGGGCGATCGGCACAGGCAGGACGGCGACTCCGGAGATGGCGGGGATGGCTCACTTCTTCATCCGCACCGAAATCGCCCGGCTGCTGGGACGAAAGGCCGCGGATTCCATTCGCATTCTTTACGGCGGCAGCGTAAAGCCGGACAACGCCACGGCGCTGTTGAACCAGCCGGAGATCGATGGGGCGCTGGTAGGCGGAGCCAGCCTGGATCCGCAATCCTTTGCGAAGATCGTGAAGTACTAATCTCAGGGCGCGTAATTTTTGTTCGTCGACGGTCGCGCGATCCCAGGTCTCAAAAGCGAGACCTGGCGCATCCTTTTTCGTACAGGATCAAGCGGGAGTTGCGAACGTGCGCGCTTCCCTGCTGGCCGCTTATCGTTCCCGCATGAAGCCTTCTGGATCGGCTCTCATCTTATAAAGAGATAACCTAGAGACAGATCAAGGCGCGTTTCCATGTCTGAGTTTGTGCGGATTCTTAGCAAGGCGGAGCTTCCCGGCGACGGCGAGGCGCGGGAGATCGCGTGCGACGGAAAGATGCTCTGCATCGCCAATGTAGGCGGCGCGATCAGCGCGATGGACAATGTCTGCCCGCACCGCGGCGGTCCGCTCGGCGAAGGCATCGTGGAGAACGGCAAGGTGGTCTGCCCGTGGCACGCCTGGGCCTTCGACGTAGTCACCGGTATCGCCGAGCACTCGTCGGACGCGCGGGTCGAGGTCTATCCGGTGGAGATCGACGGGGACGATGTGCTGGTAAAGCTGGAGTAGGCTGAGCAACCTTGTCCGGCCATTCCTTGCCTCGCGCTTCGGCGATTTGAGCTCTAGCGATTCGACAATTGAATGGGATTGCCGTCCGGGTCCTTGCCGTCGCAAAGACAGAACATCTCCCCGTCTCGAACCTTGCCGAAGCGCGCGCCCCGGGCCACGAGTTTCTCGCGCAGGGCGGCAACATCTTCGGCGTAAAACACGATCTTGGGTCCCTTGCGGCCCGGCGACGACGGACCGGAATGCAGCGCTATCGTTACGGGGCCTGCGGCAAATTCCCGCCAGCCTTTCTCAACACTGACGGTATTGAGGCCCAGCACCTCTCCGTAGAACGTACACATCTCATCCATCCTGCCGGTGAACAGGATCACGCGCGCCATTTTCATCGAAGACCTCTTTCTTGGGATACTATCGCCTCATCCGCGGGCGTGATCGTCGCGCAGGATCGTGGTCAGCCGGTCGATCTGCTCGCCGTTCCTGATCCTCTTTAACTGACGATTCAGGTGGATAGTCGGGTCCGCCGGATCTCCCTCTTCCGCTTCCGCTGCTTCCTTAATCGTGTCGGAGATGGTGGGCTCCATGTTCGGCGCCACAAAAGTTTGAACCTGCCGGAGAGCGAGTCCCAACGAGTAGTTGCTGGGGTAGAAGCCGAGACGTCTTTTAGCTGTGCCGCCCGTGTGCTTCGTAATAGCGCGGTCCAACAGAAAAGCGAAGAGTATCAGGAGCAGGAAAGGGCCCAGCAGGGCCAACAACATGGCGCCGACATCCATAGGTTCCTCATCGATCAGGCATTGTTTATCGCCAGAGGTCACTCCCGGCTGTACAGAGCTGTCGCTCTGCTAAGCCAGAAAAGTCCGGAGAGATTCAGGCATGCGCGACGGGTGGAGGACGCTGGAAGAGAGATGAGCTTTCAAGGAACTGTGAAGGGCAAGCGGGATCGATTTCGCTCACGAGCCCCAGGACACGAGGGACCTCGATCATCCCCAGGAAGAGGATTGGAAGCGAAAGGTAGCACGCCAGCATGACGCCGTGGTGAGCGGTCGCAGGCGAAACGAGGAGCAGCAGCAGCAGGCCGATCGCGAGAGCGACGGCAATGGCTGCCCGGAACGCGCTTTGACAGTGGCGCTTCATCTCCGCCTTCAATCTACCTACGCCCTAATCGACCAGCGCGGCCGCGCGATCTGGATAGATAGACAGGAATTTATCGGTATTGGTGAGCGTGAAGAGCTCTCGCAGCGTGTGGTTCGGTGCGGCAATCCGCAGGGCTGCCCTTGACCGTCTTCATCTTCCCGTAGAGCAGCATCAGCAGGCCCAGGCCGGCGCTGTCGGAGTATTCGATGCCGCCGATGTCCACAACCAGGACGCGCACGCCGTCGTCGACCGCTTGATTGATCTGGCTTTCCACTTCCCGAAGACGCATCCCGTGGGTCATGCGGCCGCTCAGGGTCACCACCGCGGTGGTTGCATCCACCCGCTCCATCGTATCTTTCAGAAGCATTTCGGATTGTCCTTCCGTCGAGCCCAACCAGCTTACATCATGGAGGTTGCGGCGCCGCTTCACCTCCACCGCGCTTCCCTGCTAGGCTCAAATCAGAATGCCGGACTCCCCTGCCGAACCCGTGAAGAGGAAGAAAGACGCCGACCTCTGGTGCCCCGCCTGTGCGCGGGTGGTGAACGATCCCCTGGTCTGCGGCGACTGCTCGGCTGTAATCTGCCGGATTTGCGGGACACCTCTGGAATCTGCCGACGAGTTGGGTTTTGGCTAAGCGCGCACAACAAAAAACGGCAGCGAAGAGTGCGGGCGGGCGTCCGTCGCAGGCGGCGCCGATCACCATCAGTGGCCGATGGCTGGCCGGCGCATTCGCGATTGCCGTCGCCGCGGCGGCGCTGTGCGCCTACGGCACACTCTGCCTGCTCTTCTACCAGGGGCAGTGGCAGATGGTGCTGCATCCGTCGCGGAGCGTGGCCGTCTCTCCCGCCTCGCATGGCGTGAAGTTCGACGAAATCCGTTTCGACTACACCGAGACCGGCGTCGCCAGGCTGGATGGCTGGTGGATTCCGGCAGAGCCTGCTTCGCAATGGAGCGCCAGCACAGTGCTCTATCTGCACGGCGGCAATGGGTCGCTGTCGGACTGTGTCGATGACCTAGCAGCCCTGCACTCGCAGGGCATCAACGTCTTTGCCTTCGACTATCGCGGCTTTGGGCGGAGCACCGGAACCCGCCCCAGCGAGCAGCGAATGACGGAGGATGCGAACGCGGCCTGGAGCTATCTGACGGATGCGCGGCACATCGACGCGAAATCGATCGTGATTTACGGCTCGGGGGTGGGCGCAAGCCTCGCCGCGGAGCTGGCGGCCCGGCACAACTCCGCTGGAGTCGTGCTGGATGGCCCAAGCGAGGCCGCGCGGCAGATTGTCAGTCGCGACTCGCGGTCGAAGATTCTTCCTCTATGGCTGCTGCTTAACCAGCGCTTCGATCCAACAGATGCGCTGCAGGACTCCACCTTGCGCAAGCTGTTCCTCGACCGCGACGGAACGAAGCCGAGAACCGAGCAGCTTTATCAGGCGGCTGCGTTTCCAAAGGAGTATTTTGAGTTGAAGCAGAGCGGCTACGAATCGACCTTGCGGCGATTTTTCGATGAGATTTTACCTTGAGATATTACCCGCGATGGAGCTTCGCGTCGCCTTCTTCGCCGATCCTTCGGGCAACATCATTGAGATCGTCCAAGCGCTCAGCGATTAGCTCTGAGGGCGATCAAGGGATTCAACGAAGGCGCATCTTAATCGTGAAAGCAGAGAAAATGTCATGAACAGCGATCAGAAGATGCCGGGCCAAATGGCCGAGGCAGAAAGTCTCGAGCGTGGGGGCGGCCATGTTTTCAAAGAGTACGACGTATCCACCAATGGCATCTCCCTGCACGTAACTGAGCAGGGAGAAGGACCTGCCGTTCTTTTCTGTCACGGATTTCCGGATACTTCCTATACGTGGCGCCGGCAGATGAATGCCGCTGCATCGGCTGGCTATCGGGCAATTGCTCCGGATATGCGCGGCTATGGCCGCAGCTCGGCTCCGGCGGATGGAACCTTGTACACGCCGTTGCATACGACCGGTGATCTCGTGGGATTGCTCGATGCGCTGAATATCCTCAGCGCTGTCATCGTGGGCCATGATTGGGGTGCGACTCATGCGTGGAACGCTGCGCTGATGCGTCCTGATCGATTCAAAGCGGTGCTGTGCATCAGCGTGCCGTACGTTCCGCGCGGGGATGTCAGCATTTTCGAGCGCATGCGGAAGTCCGGCCATCAAGAGGATTTCTACATGTTCGAACAGATCCGACCGGACGCCGATCAAACCTGGGCCGATGCCGCAGTCACTATCCCGGGGGTTCTCTATTGGGCATCAGGTTCGGCCCCCGCGGAGACGCGGTGGAGCCCAATGGACCCGGCAAGGAGTCTTCATCGTCCAGCTCCTGGACCGCTGCCGTCCTGGGCCGAACCGGATTACGTCGCTCACAACGTTGCTGAATTTCAGCGCACCGGCTTTCACGGCGCCCTGAATTACTACCGCGCCGCTGAGCCGTATTTCTATCTGGCCGGGGCCTGGAAAGGCGCCAGGATCACCCAACCGTCCTTTTACATTACGGGAAAGGCGGACGGCCTCGGGGTGCTCTATCCGCCGTTCGAAAAACTGCGCGACGGCCTTCCCGGCCTCGTGGGGAACCTCGAAATCGATAATGTTGGCCACTGGGTACAACATGAAGCCTCTGCCGAAGTCAGCGACCAGTTGGTGAAGTTCCTTCGCACCGTAAACACCGCCCCAGGCGCAACCGAAGCAGCACTGTGATAAATAGGTATCCGGCGTCTCTTCACTCGCTTCTCAGGGCGGACGTTGCAGGCAGGCAGTTGATCAGGAGAGTGTATGTTTCGTGCGTTTGAGGTGATAAGGCCGGGAGCGGCGCTGATTGCGCGGCTGGTATTGGGCGTGATCATGGTCGTCCACGGCGCTCAAAAGGTCTTTCCACGCGGGGCGCTGTATCAGTTCGCGCAGATGGTTGCGCACCTGGGCCTTCCCTACTGGCTGGGCTATGTGGCGGCCTTTACCGAGCTTTTCGGCGGAGCCTTCCTCATTCTGGGCCTGCTGGTACACCTGGCTGCGCTGGGCGTGGCCATCGACATGGCCGTGGCCATCCTCAAGGTCCATCTCCACCACGGACTGGTGGGTCCGCAGGGCTACGAATTTCCCTTGGCGATCTTCGCCCTGGCGATTGTGCTCATCGGAACCGGCCCGGGGCATCTGGCGGCAGATACGTACATGTTTCGCGGGCGGGCGGCGCGCTGAGGACCTCCGATTCGACCTCTTCAGGCATCCCAATACTTGGGGACGGCTGTTTTTGGCCTTAGCATTGTCGCCGCAGATAAATATGAGCGTATTTAACTAAAGTTTCAACTTTCACGCGCTCCTAACACTTGACAACTCAATATCGGACTGCGTACTTTAGCACTCAGAAGGCGGAAGTGCTAAACGCCCCTCTCAGGGGTCTGTGGATGGCACCTGCCGACCGGACTACCAGGTCCAACCTGAACTCTGCATAGAAACTCGCGAGGTGATCCTCGCGCGAAGGAGAAGCAAAGCAATGGCAACTGCAACTGTAGCGACCACCTTTACTCCGCTGCACGATCGCATTCTGGTCCGGCGAATCGAAGAGGGTGAGACGATTCGTGGCGGCATCATCATTCCCGACAGCGCCAAGGAAAAGCCCCAGGAAGGCGAAGTGATCTCCGTTGGCAAGGGCAAGTCGAACGATGAGGGCAAGGTATTTCCTCTCGACGTCAAGTCCGGCGACCGCGTTCTCTTCGGCAAGTACTCCGGCACCGAGATCAAGATCGACGGCGAAGAGTTCCTCATCATGCGCGAAGAAGAAGTTCTCGGCATCCTGAAATCGAAGTAACACCGGGTGCCCTCCATCTCGCGTTTGAGATGTGGGCTCTACGACGACCCAACCAAGATTCGAAGGAGAAATTGAAATGGCAAAGCAAATTCTGCATGGAGAAGATTCGCGCCAGGCAATTCTGCGCGGCGTGAATATTCTGGCTGATGCGGTCAAGGTGACTCTCGGCCCGAAGGGCCGCAATGTGGTCATCGAGAAGAAGTTCGGTTCGCCCACCATCACCAAGGACGGCGTGACCGTAGCCAAGGAGATCGAGCTCAAGGATTCGCTCGAGAACATGGGCGCACAGATGGTTCGCGAAGTGGCGTCGAAGACCTCCGACGTAGCCGGCGACGGCACCACCACCGCGACGGTTCTGGCCCAGGCCATCTATCGCGAAGGCGTGAAGACGGTTGCCGCGGGTGCGAACCCGATGGCGCTGAAGCGCGGCATCGACAAGGCTGTCGAGGCCATCGTCGGCAAGCGTGACGAGAATGGCGTTGTGACCGGCGGAGCGCTCTCGAAGTTCTCGAAGCCCGTCACCGGCGACATGATTGCACAGGTGGGCACCATCTCCGCCAACTCCGATTCGACCATCGGCACCATCATTGCCGAGGCCATGAAGAAGGTCGGCAAGGACGGCGTGATCACGGTCGAAGAGTCGAAGACGCTCGAGACCCAGCTAGAGGTTGTCGAGGGCATGCAGTTCGACCGCGGCTACCTTAGCCCCTACTTCGTCACCGATCCGGACCGCATGGAAGTTTCGCTCGAAGAGCCCTACATCCTGATCCACGAGAAGAAGATCAGCTCCATGAAGGATCTGCTTCCCCTGCTCGAACAGGTTGCCCGCAACAGCAAGCCGCTCGTGATCATCGCTGAGGATGTCGACGGCGAAGCGCTGGCCACCCTGGTGGTCAACAAGCTGCGCGGCACCCTGAACGTGGCTGCCGTGAAGGCTCCCGGCTTCGGCGATCGTCGCAAGGCGATGCTCGAAGACATCGCCAAGCTGACCGGCGGCAAGGCCATCACCGAAGACCTCGGCATCAAGCTCGAGAACGTCAAGATCGAAGACCTGGGCCGTGCCAAGCGCGTCACCATCGACAAGGACAACACCACCATCGTCGAGGGTCGCGGCGAGTCCAAGACCATCGAAGGCCGCGTGAAGGAAATCCGCAACCAGATCGACAAGACCACCTCCGACTACGACCGCGAGAAGCTGCAGGAGCGCCTCGCCAAGCTGGTTGGCGGCGTGGCCGTCATCAAGGTCGGTGCGGCTACCGAGACCGAGATGAAGGAGAAGAAGGCTCGCGTCGAGGATGCCATGCACGCAACCCGCGCCGCGGTCGAGGAAGGCATCGTCCCGGGCGGTGGTGTGGCCCTGGTTCGCTGCACTCCGGAGGTCGATGCGCTCATCAAGACTCTCCAAGGCGACGAGAAGATCGGCGCGCAGATCATCCGCCGCGCCATCGAGGAGCCGCTTCGTCAGATCGTCAACAACGCGGGCGTCGAAGGCGCAGTGATCGTGGGCAAGATCCACGAGAGCAAGAACGATCACTACGGCTACAACGCAGCTACCGACGAGTTCGAAGACCTGGTCAAGGCCGGCGTCATCGATCCCACCAAGGTCACGCGCACCGCGCTGCAGAACGCAGCGTCGATCGCCGGCCTGATGCTCACCACCGAAGCCATGGTCTCGGATATCCCCGAGCCCAAGTCGGCGCCTGCAGGCGGCGGTCACGGCGGCGGCATGGAAGGCATGTACTAAACTCCGCGTTTAGCGGCACGCGCCTTCGGCGCCACCCCGCTTGCGCGCTGGTTTCGTGGCTGTTTCATGCAATCTGCCGCACCTGGGTTCGCAACGAAGAAGCAAAGAGAAAGCCCCGCAAACGCGGGGCTTTCTCTTTTGAATCCAGTTCCGCCACGATCGCAAGCCTGATCCGCGGTTGTGCAAGAAAGTTCTTGCGCAACATGCTTCGGTCAACTACTCTTGCGCCACACTTCCTGCGATTGTTCAAGAGCTGAAAATCTGACGCATACTTCGGTGATGGCGTGAATATGCCTGAAGTTGCGGATGGGCGGGAAACACCCGCCCCGGACTGGTCGCCGGCAGATCAGCGCGCCACACCCGGCCGTAACTGCGGATTGAATCGCTGTTACAGCCACGTATTGAGTCCCTCCAGCAGCTTCTCCGGATCATCCGTGGGCGGAAGGCAGGTGTTGCCTTTGCACAGCACGGCGAAGGTTTTGCCCGACTTCAGTTCAGGCAGGTTTGGCAGCGTCTCGGCCAGCATCGGCGGCAGATTCGCGGTCGTAATCTGGCTGGGGCGCAGGTGCAATACCTGTTTGTTCACGGCATAACGAGCAGTGGCCATGGCGACCAGTTGCCGCGCTTCGATTCCCTCCCCGACGATCACCACCTGAACCGGCGGCAACAGCAGCAGCTCGAGCGCCAGGCCGAAGGTTCCCGCGTACAGCCCGAAGTGTTCGACCACTCCCGCGAAGTTCTCCAGCGTGTCTTCGGCCTTCTCGCGAAAGTCGGTGCGCCCGCTCAGCGATTCGATGCGCAGAAGCGCTGCAGCCGCCGACGGATTGCCCGCGGGTGTTGGTGAATCCTGCAGCGGCTTGCGTCGCGCGGAGAGCACGCCCAGCGCCGGAGTCGTCGTCGATTCGGTATCGAAGAAGCCGCCACCCGTATTGTCGTAAAAGCGGTCGATCATCGCCTGCCCGATCGCCAGCGCGTGATCGTAGTAAAGCAGGCTGCCGGTAGCCTCCCAGGCGTCCAGCAACGCGTGGATCAGAAAGGCGTAGTCATCGAGCACACCGGGAACGTAGCGGCGCCGGGTTTGCGGATTTGTTTCCTGCTCGGGATAAGCGATGACGTGGCTCAGGCCGATGCTCGGATCCCAACCCTCGCGCATGATGCGGTCCAGCGTTTTAAGGGCGAAGGCCCTTACCTCATCCAGCTCCAGCGCCCGCGCCGCCTGCAGGTATGCGGAGATCGCCAGTGCATTCCACGAAGTGTAGATGGTCCTGTCGATGTAGGGCTCGGCGCGCAACTGTCGCGCGGCGAGCAGCTTCTGGTGCGCGGAGTGAAGAAGCGCCGCTGCTTCACCGACGCCGAGGCCGGCCTTCTTTGCCAGCTCCGGGATCGAGTACTTTCGGTGCAGGACGTTCTTCCCGGGATCATGGTGCATGTCGCCCAGCTCGCCGATGTCGTAATACAGCTCGACTACCGCGAGTTCCTGGGGTGTAAGCACCGCTGCTGCCTCTTTGCGGCTCCAGGTGAAGTAATCGCCGTCGTCATCGAGCGTCACATCCGCGTCCTGTGAGGCGTAGAAGCCTCCGCGCTCGCGGTCGGTCATCTTCTCGTCGAGCCAGCGGACGATGTCGCGGGCCACACGCGCGGCGTCTGCGTCGACGAAGGACTGGAAGACGTGCACATAGTTGGCGAGCAGGCCGGCGTTGTCATACAGCATCTTTTCGAAGTGCGGGACGACCCAGCGCTCGTCGACGGAGTAGCGATGAAAGCCGCCGGCGAGTTGATCGTAGACGCCGCCGCGCGACATCTGCGTGAGCGTGACCGTAGCCGCGCCGCGCGCCGCTTCGTTGCCGGTGCGCGACGCCACGTCGATCAGCAGATCGAGCGCAGCAGGATGCGGAAACTTCGGCTGCGTGCCGAAGCCTCCGTAGCGCGAATCGAATTGCTTCACCGCGCTCTCCACCAGCTTGTCGACGATGGCCAGCGAGAGCGATCCGGCGCGGCCCGCGAATGTCTCGCCGTGCTCAATGGCCGCGACAATGCTCTCCGCCGACTCCAGCGCCTCATTCCGGCGCTTCTTCCAGGCTTCGGCCATGGTGAGCAGTACACGATCGAAGCCGGGACGCCCGTAGCGGTCGTCACGCGGAAAATACGTTCCTCCGAAGAACGGCTTGCCGTCGGGAGTGAGAATTGCCGTGAGCGGCCAGCCGCCCTGTCCGCTGATGGCGGAAACGGCCGCCTGGTAACGGCTGTCGACGTCGGGCCGTTCGTCGCGATCCACCTTGATGGCGATGAAGTGCTCGTTAATCAGATTCGCCAGCGCCGGATCTTCATAGCTTTCGCGATCCATCACATGGCACCAGTGGCACCACACAGCTCCGATATCGAGCAGGATTGGCTTGTCTTCTTCTGCGGCCGTGGCAAAAGCTTCCTCGCCCCACTCATTCCAATTCACAGGCTGGTGCAGGGCGGAGCGGAGATAGGAGGAGTGGGCCTGGTCGAGAGAGTTCCGGTGAGTAGGCATCCAGATGAGTTTATCCCGGCTGCACCGAGGACGCTTGCCGGCGCGCAGCGGCCATGAGCTTTCGCGCGTTCCGGAAATACACTTCCGCGGTTACGCCGAAGAAGATCACAGCGTACGAAGACCACACCCAGAAATTACCGAAACCCACGCCGTCATGGTTGAAGGCCGTCCACACGTGCGAGCGCAGCGTCATCAGCGACAAGCCGAAGGCCGCGTTCAAGCCCACCCAGCGCGCGCGGTGAGCGACGATCCGCTCCGGCGATATGACCCAGACAATCGGAAGCAGGAAACAGCAGCAGCAGTAACACGCCACAGCCAGCGAAAGCAGCACCCACAAGAGCCCGGACAGGCCGATCAGCTCGGCGAAGACTCCTGGATGCGTTCGAACCGTATTCAGTCCCGCGTTGCGGATAGCTTCCACCAACTGAAGCGGCAAGACGATCAAGCATCCCGCGATCCATCCGCGGAGGGCCGCCCGCACCACTCCCCTGAAACGCGAGCGGACACTCATGCGGGGCTGTTCACCAGCCTCTGGGCCACCTGAACGTAAAGTTCGATCGCGTCGGCCAGCTCCCGCTTGCTCAGTTTTTCGTGAGGCGTGTGCGCCACAAGAATCGACCCGGGGCCCAGCAGCAGCGGCTCGCCCCATTTGTCGAGCCACGGAACGTCGGTGGTGAAAGCCGCAACCATCGATGGCAGGCCTTCGACGTGGTGCAGGCGCATGAAGGGAATCTCCAGAATGAACTCGACCGAGGCCACGCCCGCCACGGCCTGCTCGACCGCTTCCTTGGTTTCTTCCGACGGTCCCACCAGGCGGATCATCACCTGCGCCTCAGCCTTGTCGGCGATCACATTGGGCGCACGGCCGCCGGTGATCGTTCCGATATTCAGCGTGCTGGGGCCGATGCCTTCGGTTACCGGCAGCTTGATTTCGAGCAGCCGACCGAGAGCTCCGACGAGCTTATGAATGGCGCTGTCGCCCAGCTCCGGGTAGGCGGAGTGCGCCATTTTTCCCGTTGCCCGAATTTCGGCGCGCAGCGCGCCTTTCGACGCCAGCGCGATGCGATTGTCAGTGGGCTCTCCATTGATGAGAAAGCGGCTGCCGCGCGGTTGCGCGTTGGCGGTCTTCGCTCCGGCGGAATCGCGTTCTTCGCCCACGACGAAGAGCAAACCGACTTTGCCGCCATCGGCGCGCAAGCGTTCCGCAGCGGCCAACTGCGCGGCGATAATGCCCTTGGCGTCGCAGGCTCCCCGCCCGTAGATGAAATCTTCGTCCTCGCTGGACGGGATGAACGGCGGCACCGTATCCATGTGCGTGGAGAAGACGACGTCGGGTTGCTCGCCCTCGACGCCGGCGTAGACATTGAAGCGATTCCCGCCGTCCGGTTCGATCGGCATGGTTTCGACGTGAAAGCCGCGCGCTGCAAGGAATTCGACCAGAAAGCGCCCGACCGCGCCTTCGTTATACGTGATCGATTCGATGTCGATCAGCTGACGGGTCAGTGCGACGGCATCCAGTGCCGCAAGAGGGCTCGTCTTGTGCGTATCCATGAAAGTTCAGGATACCTGACAGGTGCGGCCAGGGAACGGCGAGAAGGCTCACATTCCTGGGCATGGCATTATGGACGGGCTTCCTTACAATGAGGAAAGACATGGATCAAACACGAACCGCCATCTCCACGCTGCAGACCATTACTGACCTTCAGGGTCCTGCGGGGCGGCTGGAGGCTCTGCTCAACACAGGCGCGCCCTCTGCTCCGTACGCCGTGCTGCTGTGCCATCCGCATCCTCTGGGCGGAGGCACGATGCACAACAAGGTCGTCTACCACGCGATGAAGGCGTTCCAGGGACTCGGGCTGCCCGTGTTGCGCTTCAACTTCCGAGGCACGGGCCTGAGCGAGGGCGAGCACGATCACGGCCGCGGCGAGCAGGACGATGTGCGCGCCGCCCTGGATTGGCTCGAAGACCATCTTCATCTGCCGATCCTGTTCGCGGGCTTCTCGTTCGGATCGTACGTGGGCATGCGGGTCTGCTGCTCCGACCCGAGAGTGAAGGGAGCTGTCGTCCTCGGCCTGCCGGTGCATGCGGAGGGCCGCGATTATGAGTTCAACTTTCTCTCCGGCTGCGGCATCCCGAAACTGTTCGTCAGCGGCACCCGCGATCAATACGGACCCAGGGCGCAGGTAGAATCGGTGGTGGCGCATGCTGCGCCGCCTTCGCAACTGGTGTGGGTGGACGAAGGCGACCATTTTTTTGTGGGCCGGCTGGATGAGGTGCAGCGCGCCATAACCAGCTGGTGCAGTGCCAATTTTCTAAACGTAGCCGTGAGATGAATCACACTCAGCTTGCCCAGCTCGAGCAACTGCATGCGGACGCCGCATCCATCTTCAGTCATGCATTGAAGGCCTGCGATATTCCCGGCGCATTTGACCGGCACCTTCGCTTCGAAGGCAAGACGCTGCTACGCTCCCCTTCTCCGATGGTGAAACCAATTCCGATCCCGCTGGAGAAATACAAGCGGATCATCGTGATCTCGCTTGGCAAGGCGGCGCTGACCATGCTCGACGCCCTGCTCGACCGCCTGCCGGCCAAGCTGCTCCATCGCGGCGTCTGCTCTGCGCCGGAGCTTCCGAAAAAGCGCAACTGGAGGATCCGCTATCTCGCCGGAGGTCATCCTCTGCCGAACGAGGCGTCCTTCGCGGCGGCGCGTGAGGCGCTGAAGCTGTTGAAGCATGCGGGCAAAGATACATTCGTCTTCTTCCTGATCAGCGGCGGCGGCTCGGCCATGATGGAGCTGCCCATCGACACGAAGATATCGCTCGACGACACCATCGCGTTTCATGAGACGCTGATCGCATCCGGCGCGAGCATCACCGAAGTCAACACGGTGCGCAAATACTTCTCCGCTGTGAAAGCCGGACGCCTGGCGATGGCTGCTCCCGACGCGGGCAAGCTTACCCTTCTGCTGGCCGATGTTCCGCTCAAGGACCTGGCCGCTGTCGCCTCGTCGCCTACGCTCCCCGACCATTCGACACCGCAGGAATGCCTCGAAGTGCTTCGCCGCTTTCACCTGCTGGAAAAGTTTCCCCAGGCGGTGCGCGAGTACTTCGAAGCCCTTCATCTCGACTCTCCGAAAGAACAGACGGAAACACCCGAGGATCCGCGGGCATTCGCAAATGCGCAGTTCGACACACTGCTTTCGAATCACGATTTTGTGAATGCGGCGCGCGATCACGCCCAGTCGCTGGGATACAAGGTGGTCATCGACAACAGCTGCGATGATTGGAACTACCGCGATGCGTCAGCTTATTTATTGCAGCGGTTTCATGAGCTGCGGCGCGAGTTTCCGCGACTGTGCCTGCTCTCCAGCGGCGAGGTGACAGTGAAGATCGATGGCCCTTCAGGCTGCGGCGGACGCAACCAGCAATTCGCACTGGCGAGCGCGCTCGAACTGGCAGAGTACGAGCGCGAGCCCATAGTGGCATTGAGCGCGGGCTCCGACGGTATCGATGGAAACAGCCCCGCGGCGGGCGCGATTGCCGATCCCACCACGGTAACGCGCGCTCGTGACTTCGGCTTCGATCCCGAGATGACGCTCGCACGCTTCGATACCTGCCCATTGTTCACGGCCCTGGGAGACACGATCATGACCGGCCCCACCGGTAACAATCTTCGCGACCTGCGGATACTGCTTTCGTCCGGATAGAGCATCTCTCCTGATTCAGCATCGAGAAAAATGTTCTCAGTTGCCTGGCCTGTGAACTTCCGCAGCACTGGCCGCGTATCTCTTCGTGAGATGGCGGAGGTGGCATGATTCCCTTCATCGAACATTGGGCTGGCCCCTTGTGGACTGGATTCGGCATCCTGTGGGTTTTGGCGGCCGTCACTACCAAACGTGCGGTACAGGTTCAGAGTAGAGGCTCGCGCCTGTTTCAGGCCGTGGTGGTCTTCATCGGCCTGATGTTGATCTTCAACTTCGATGGCTGGTTCGTAACCGGATGGCTTACTGTCCGCTTGACGCCCGAAAGCACCGCGGTGGTTCTGTCTGGTGTAGCGCTTGTTGTGGCCGGGATGCTCTTCAGCGTGTGGGCGCGGTTCGTTCTGGGCAGGAATTGGAGCGGCACGGTCACCATCAAGCAGAATCATGAACTGATTCAGCGCGGCCCCTACCAGATCGTGCGCCATCCCATCTACACAGGCATACTGATTGCCCTGTTAGGCACGGCGCTCATCTACGGCATTACCCGGTGCTTCGTCGGGATTCCCCTCGTGGCGTTGGGATTCTGGCTGAAGCTGCAGATTGAAGAGCAATTCATGCTGCAGCAGTTTGGCCCGCAGTATGCCGACTACCGTCAGCAGGTACGCGCCCTGATTCCGTTCGTGCTCTGAGCGGCCTTAGCCCACACCTGCCGGAAGATCGTCGGAATGTCGGCACTGCTCACGGTGCGCGCCTGCGGAAATCACCGCGTATTTACTTGGCCGCCGCCCTTGCGGCGTGAAGATGCTGCAGAGGATAGACATTTGTCTCATGCTCCTGCAGCGCTTCGATGCCCTCGGCAGCCGCGCGGGCTGCGGCGATGGTGGTAATCGTTGGAATGCGCTGCAGCACCGCCGCGCGGCGGATCGCCTTCTCATCGAAGAACGGATCCTGCCCATGCGGCGTGTTAACGATGAGCTGGATGCGCTCGCCCTTGATCAGATCAACCACGTTGGGCCGCCCTTCCTTCACCTTATAAACGCGCTCGACGATCATTCCCGCCCGCTGCAGCGTATTCGCGGTTCCCTCCGTAGCGACGATGTTGAAACCCAGTTCGATGTACTGCCGGGCGAGGTCGACGAGCTGCGTTTTGTCGCGATCGTTGACGCTGAAGAAGACCGTCCCCTTGAGCGGCAGACGCTGGCCCGCCGAGAGCTGGGCCTTGGCAAAAGCCTCGCCGAAGTTGTCGGCTACGCCCATCACCTCACCGGTAGACTTCATCTCCGGACCGAGCACGGTGTCGATGCCGGGAAATTTATTCCACGGAAACACCGGCGACTTGACGTAGTAGTGCGTGCCGGTTTCGAGGTCTTTTCCCGACGCAACCTGCTCGGGGAGCAGCTCACGCAGCTTGCGGCCCGTCATGAGCCGCGAGGCAATCTTGGCCAGCGGAATTCCTGTGGCCTTCGAAACATACGGCACGGTGCGCGATGCGCGCGGATTCACTTCGATGACGTAGACCTTGTCCGGCTGGCCGGCTTTGCGCTGGATGGCGAACTGCAGATTGACCAGGCCGACGACATTCAAGGCCAACGCGAGCTTGCGTGTGTACGTGCGAATGGTGTCCAGGGTCGACGGCGCGAGATCGACGGCAGGCAGCACGCAGGACGAGTCGCCGGAGTGGATGCCCGCCTCTTCGATGTGCTGCATGATTCCTGCTATAACGACATCGGTCTTGTCGCAGAGCGCGTCGACATCCACTTCGACCGCGTCTTCGAGGAAGTGATCGACGAGGATCGGTCGGTCTTGCGAAAACTCGACGGCCTCCTTCATGTAGTGAGAGACGGCGTCGGCATCGAACGCGATGACCATGGCGCGTCCGCCGAGGACATATGAGGGGCGCACGAGAACCGGATAGCCGATCTTCTCTGCGCCGGCCAGGGCTTCGTCGACGCTGGTGGCCATCACGCCTGGAGGCTGAGGAATATCGAGGTCTTCGAGCAGCTTGCCGAATCGCTTGCGGTCTTCGGCCAGATCGATGGACTCGGGCGACGTGCCTAGAATCGGCACTCCGGCTGCCTTCAGGCGCAGCGCAAGATTCAGCGGTGTCTGTCCGCCGAACTGCACGATCATGCCGATCTCTGCTCCGCTCGACGCCTCGTGCTCATAGACCGCGAGCACGTCTTCGAGTGTGAGCGGCTCGAAGTATAGACGGTCGCTGGTGTCGTAGTCGGTCGAGACCGTCTCCGGATTGCAGTTGACCATGATGGTCTCGTAGTCGTCTTCCTTGAGGGCGAAGGCGGCGTGGCAGCAGCAGTAGTCGAACTCGATTCCCTGCCCGATGCGATTGGGTCCGCTGCCCAGGATGATAACCTTGCGCTTCGTCGTCGGCGCGGCTTCGTCCTCTTCGTCGTATGTCGAGTAGAGGTAGGGCGTCATGCTTTCGAATTCAGCCGCGCAGGTGTCGACCAGCTTGAAGACCGGCTTGATGCCATGCCGATAGCGCAGATCGCGGACAATAGCCACACCATCATTGGTGGGCATGTTCCACACTTCGGCGATGCGCTCGTCGGAGACTCCCATGCGCTTGGCTTTACGTAACAGTTCCGGTGACATATCTTCCGGAGTCTGTTCGCCGACCTTGGCAATGGTGTCGGTGACTTCCTTGATGTGATAGAGGAACCAGGGGTCCATCGACGTCATGCGCGCGACTTCACGCACCGACAGGCCCTGGCGGAAGGCGTAACGAAGGTAGCTGAGACGTTCGGGCTGCGGCGTGACCAGGCGCTGCGTCAGGCGGCGCGGCTCCAGCACTTCGGCGCCGATCTTCTTCCCGGTTTCGAGCGAGCGCAGCGCCTTCATCAGCGATTCCTTGAAGGTGCGGCCGATGGCCATCACTTCGCCGACCGACTTCATCTGCGGGCCGAGATTTTCATCGGCGCCCGGGAATTTTTCGAACTGCCACTTGGGAATCTTGGTGACCACGTAATCGATGGTCGGCTCGAAACAGGCCGGTGTCATCTTGGTGATGTCGTTCGGAATCTCGTCGAGCGTGTAGCCCACGGCGAGCTTCGCCGCAATCTTCGCGATCGGAAATCCAGTCGCCTTCGATGCCAGTGCGGACGACCGCGAGACGCGCGGGTTCATCTCAATCACCGTCATGCGGCCTGTGTTCGGATGTACGGCGAACTGCACATTCGATCCGCCGGTTTCGACGCCGATCTCACGCATGACGCGAATCGCGGCATCGCGCATTGACTGATACTCGCGGTCGGTGAGCGTCTGCGCAGGAGCGACGGTGATCGAATCGCCGGTGTGCACGCCCATCGGGTCCATGTTCTCGATGGAGCAGATGATGATGACGTTGTCGGCGAGGTCGCGCATCACCTCGAGCTCGTATTCCTTCCAGCCAAGCACCGATTCTTCGATGAGGCACTCGTGCACGGGTGAAAGATCGAGGCCGCGGGAGAGGATCTCCATCAGCTCTTCGCGGTTGTAGGCGATGCCGCCCCCCGAGCCGCCGAGCGTGAACGACGGACGGATGATGACCGGGAAACCGATCTTCGCGGCGAACTCCACGCCGTCGCGCAGATTGTTCACCAGCGCCGAGCGCGGCATATCCAGGCCGATGCGGGTCATCGCATCTTTGAACAGCAGACGGTCTTCGGCCTTCTTGATGGCTTCGAGTTTGGCGCCGATCAACTCGACATCGTACTTGTCGAGAATGCCCGCGTCGGAGAGATCAACGGCCAGATTGAGCGCCGTCTGCCCGCCGACAGTAGGCAGCAGCGCGAACTTGCCGCCGCGCGCGTCGCGCTTCAGCATGTCCGCTTCGAGGCGGATGATCTCTTCGATGTACTCGACAGTCAGCGGCTCGATATAGGTGCGGTCGGCCAGCTCGGGATCGGTCATGATAGTGGCCGGGTTCGAATTCACCAGCACCACCTCGTAGCCTTCCGTCTTGAGCGCCTTGCACGCCTGCGTGCCGGAGTAATCGAACTCGGCCGACTGGCCGATGACGATCGGTCCCGAGCCGATCACTAGAATCTTGGCGATATCATTCCTACGTGGCATTCGTTCTATTTCTCGATTCCAACTAAAGTCTTTTGGCCTTGAAGGGGAGGGGCTTCGTCGACAGCCCGAGTTCGCTCGGGTGAGGGGAAGGGCATGGCTTCAGCCGTGCCAACTGCGCCGTTCAAGCCCGTACCCTTCAACAACGGAACCCTCCGATAAGCGTCAACTCAAACTTCAACCCACGCCTGCATCTCACTTCTTCCACTCCTCCATCATCTTCCGGAAATCTTTGAAGAGATAGTTGGAGTCGTGTGGGCCGGGGCTGGCTTCGGGGTGGTACTGCACGCTGAAGAGCGGCATTGTCTTGTGGCGCAGGCCCTCGAGCGTGTTGTCGTTCAGATTGATGTGCGTCAGGTCCACTTCGTTCTGATTCAGCGAGTCGGGATCGACGGCGTAGTTGTGGTTCTGGCAGGTGATTTCCACCTTGCCCGAATTTATCTGCTTTACCGGATGGTTTCCGCCGTGATGTCCGAACTTGAGCTTGAAGGTCTTGCCGCCGAGCGCCAGTCCGATGAGCTGATGGCCTAAGCAGATTCCAAAGATGGGCGTGCGGCCGGCCATCTTGCGAATGCTCTCCTGCGCATAGTCGAGCGGATCGGGATCGCCGGGGCCGTTCGAGAGAAAGACTCCGTCGGGGTTCATCGCGAGCACATCTTCGGCCGACGTCTCCGCCGGCACCACCGTCACGCGGCAGCCTTCCTGCGAAAGCATGCGCAGGATGTTTTTCTTGATGCCGTAATCGTAGGCCACGACGTGGAGATTCGGCCGCGGCTCGATCACACGCGCTTCGTCCTGGCGAAGAGGATCGGAGCTGTCCTCCTCCCACTCGTAGCGGGCCTTGGTGGAAACCACCTTGGCCAGGTCCGTCCCGTCCATCTTGCGGATGGAACGCGCCTTCGCAACCAGCGCGTCAGTGTTCGTCTCAATGGATGAGATGACGCCGCGCATCACGCCGTGCGTGCGCAGATGGCGCACCAGCGCGCGTGTATCGATTTCCGAGATGACGGGAACCTGAAAGCGCTCGAGGTATTCGTCCGCGACCTGCTGGGAGCGCCAGTTGGAAGAGATGGGAGAAAATTCGCGGGTGACGAGGCCTTCGATGTAGGGTCTGTTGGCTTCGTTGTCGGCGGAGTTGGTGCCGTAGTTCCCGATTTGAGGATTTGTAAGAACGACGATCTGCCCCGCATAGGACGGGTCAGTGAAAATTTCCTGGTAGCCGGTCAGTGATGTATTAAAAACGACTTCGCCATAACATTCGCCCTTGGCGCCGTAGCCCTCACCGCGGAAGATGCGCCCGTCTTCGAGCGCAAGGATCGCCTGCATCGCTTCTCCAATGGGTGGATTCAATCAATTCTACCAGCGATTCGCCGTCGCGGCGGGACTTGCCGTCCGGGTGGACGCGCCTTTTGCGCAACAACGCCTGTGGGTTCGTTTCTCAGGATTTCGTACTCGGGCGGTCGCTCTGAATCCGGCTGAAGACAGGAGCAAAAAAATCCCCGGCTGTTTAGCCGGGGATCGCTTGCGAGGCGCTGCTACTGCGGTTGTGGTGACGTCGGCGGTTGCGGCGGTATCGGCTGGGGCTGAGGCGGACCCTGCTTTTCCTGTTGCTGCAGGTTCTGCTGCTGTCCCGGCACTGTGACTTCCGGTTCCTTCTTCGCCGGTTCGAGGCCTGGAATCGTCGGCGCCGTGTTCACGGTTCCGGAGACGGCGTCCTCGATGGAGATGCCATAGCGGTCGAGAGTGCTGGCCAGGATTTCATCCAGGGCGGCGCGGTCGATCGCGTACTTTGCCGTGCTGGAGATCACGCTGTTCACTGCGATTGCCAGCGTCCGCTGCTGCTGCAGCACATTTGCCGTGGTCGATGCGCCCAGATGCAGCTTCTTCTCTTCGGCGTCAAGGCTCTGCTGGTCGTAATCGCGGGTGGCGTTCGCCGACTGCACGGACGCGCGATCATTCGTAAGCGCAAACTGCGCGTTGATCACGTTCATCCGCGTCTGCACATAGAGCTGCTGCAGCCGCATCTGCGCCTGGCGATATTCGAGCTCCGACCGGGCCTGCGCGGATTGCGCGACACGGTTGCGGATCGGAATGGAGATGTTGATGCCCGCGCCCTTGTTGGGAGCGCTGCTGTTGAACAAATTCTGGAAGGCGTTGGAATAACCCACCGTGGGATAGGTGTCGGGCGCGCAAGGTCCGGTTGGAGTGGAGAAGAAGTTAACGCAATCCGGACTCTGGGCCCCGCCAAGTGCCGACGACCCGTAGAACGCGAAGGCATCGACCGTTGGCAGCAATCCGTTCTTCTCGCCTTTCAGCGTGATCTCATCGTTCTTGAGCGTCAGGATCGCCTGCTCGATGGACGGGCTGTTGGCGTCGGCCTGGCGCACCAGGTCGTCAGCCGACTGCCGCTCCTCGGGCATCTCGATCAGGCTCACCCGGTCCGTGGGAATCACCGGAGCGTTGGCCAGCGTCGGGTCTTCCAGGCTGCGCGCGATGGCCTGCTTCATGAGCAGCTGCTGGTACTCAAGGTTGCTCTGCGAATTGATCAGGGCCTGGCGATCGGTTTCCACCGAGCTGTTGGCGCTGACCACATCGAGAGGAGCCAGGGTGCCGATGGCGAGAGATTTCTTGTCGTCTTCCAGCAGGCTGCTGGATTGGTGGAGGGAGCGCTGTTTGGCTTGCACGTCCTCATAGGCGCTGACCAGGCCCCAATAGATGTTCTCCACCTGGTTGATGGTGTAGAGCAACTGCTGGCGAAACGCGGAGTCGGCCACGCGCCGGTTGTTCTTCGCCTGCACCATGAATCGCCGGTTGATGCCCCATCCGAAGCCCTGCAGCAGATGCTGCGTGAGCTGCGCATTCATCGTGGTCTGCAGCGTCGGACTATAGGAATTGAATGGGTTGTTGCTGGTGATCCGGCTGTTCTGGAAGGTTACCTGCAACGCCGTGCCGGTGACGAATCCCTGGTTATAGGTGAAATTGTATTGATCCGTATTGGTATTGAGAGCCGCCAGTCCGCCGCTGAACAATATGTTGCTCTGCGGGGTCTGCTGGCGCTCCAGTTCCACGGTGCCGGTGAGCACCGGGTCCAGATTCTCCGGCGTGGGTCCGCCGCCATTCGTGGTGAGGGCGAGACCGCCAGTGCCGGAAGCTGCGCCGCCCGCGCTCTGGCTGGTGCCGCCTGGGCCGCCGCCGCTGGTCACCGTAGTGCCGGAGCTTCCCAGCGTTCCCGTCACCAGACCGGTATTGACGCCGAGAAAGACAGAGCCGGCCTTGGTGCGGAGGATATCGGTGTCGGCGATGTCCAGGTTATAGCGCTGGATGGCGATATCGTAATTGTTCTCGAGCGCCAGCAAGATCGCGTCGCTCAAGCTGAGATAGATTTTGCCGCTCTTGACCAGGTCTTCCAGGCGCACCGAGTTGGTGAAGTTCCCCGGCGGCGCGGTTGTGGGCTCATAAGGGGCGAGTGGATTGGGAAAGTATTTGCGCTCCCCGGTGAAGTCCCGCGCGCTGGGCCGCATGAAGAGCGGCTGCGTGTAGTTGGGAGCCGGCGCTGCCGGCAACCCGGGAGTGGCGACCTGGCCGGTAGCATTCGGCTGGGGCTGGTTTTGCGGGGGCGCTGCCTGGAACCCGTAACCAGCAAAACCGTAGCTGGGAGCCGTGCCGAGCAGCAGGCAGCTGACCGCTGCGCCCGCCTTCAATTTCAGGAACAAGCTGGGAGCCTGTTTGTTGCTCCCCGCCTCTTGCCGTTTCGCGAAAAATTGCATTCACCCTCTCCAAATTCAACCCGGCGCACGGTTTCCGCAGACTTGCGTCGTTAGATTTGCGCCATTCATTCATCTTCAGAACCTGCCTGCCCGACAGCGCAGACTCGCACTCAACACCGGCTCGTTCCTGGCCAAAGTCCTATACGCGAATCGCGCTGGCTTCGTTCCCGGCTGTATTCCGGTCCCGCCCGGACAGACCCGCAAGGTGTCTCGCCCGGAGCGAGAGGATCCGTCACTGAAAAGAAAGACCGAGTATATCGTAGGCAATCAGATGATCCGGGTGGCGCAAAGGACCCAGAACTTCTTCTGAATCTGCGAAAATGCGTGCTGACCCCATGAATTGGAAGCTTAAGCTCTCTTATGACGGCACAGATTTCCACGGCTGGCAGATTCAGCCCGGGCAGCCGACCATTCAAGGTGAGCTCGCGAACGCGATCGAACGCGTAACCGGGGAGTTCGTGCTGCCCCAGGGCAGCGGGCGCACCGACGCAGGCGTTCACGCGCTCGGGCAGGTCGCTTCCTTCTCTCTGGAAGCGCCCATTCCCCCGGCAAACCTGCAGCGGGCGCTGAACCGGACACTCCCGGCGTCCATCCGCGTCCTCAGCGCCGAGCACGCCGCAGCCGGGTTTCACGCCCGCCACAGCGTCACCGCCAAGACTTACGAATACCGGATCTTCCGCGGAGAGGTCTGTCCGCCGTGGCTGGCTCGATATGTTTACGCGCTCAATTGGCCCCTGGAAATTGAGCCGATGCTGCAGGCAGCGCCCATGGTCGCCGGCGAGCACGATTTCACTTCGTTTGCGGCCAGCGATCCCGACCTGTCAACTCGCCGCGCTGAGACGCCGGACGAGGAAGACGGGCCTGGCAAGGTGCGCCGCATTTTCAGCTCCGAATTTTCCTCGCGAGCTGCCGATGCCGGAGAGCTCCTGATTTATCGGGCGCGCGGAACCGGTTTTCTGCACCATATGGTCCGCAACCTGGTCGGCACCTTTCTCGATGTGGGCCGCGGGCAAATCGCCCCGGAAGCGATTTCGGCGATACTCGCGAAAAAATCACGGGCCGCTGCGGGTGCGACAGCGCCGGCTCGGGGTCTGTTCCTGGAGAGCGTGGAGTATTGACGTGCCGTCAATTTTCTGTAGAGCTATGATAAACAAGGATACGCAATGCAGATTACCGTGAATATCTCGGAGCGGATTGTCAACGAGGCCAGAGCGCAGGGCGTCGCAGTAGAGGAATTTGTCGAGCAGCTGCTCGCTGGTGAACGAGCCAATCAAGAGCCCGTGAAAGACAAATCGACGAGACCAGAGATCGAGGCGTTGCTTAAAGCCATGGCCGCCCACTCTGACAAGATTCCTCCTCTACCGGAGACGATTACGCGGGAATGGATTTATCAGGATCACGACTAAGTGGAAGTTCCCTCCTGTCTCGTCGACACAAATGTTCTCCTTCGCATGACGCGGCATGATGATCGTGATTTCTCTGCCGCAAGCAAAGCAATCATTCGTCTTGACCAGCTACGGACGCGTTTGTGCTACACACATCAGAACATCTCTGAGCTATGGAATGTGATGACGCGCCCGGCCTCGAGAAACGGCTTCGGTTTAACTGCGACAGAGGCTGAATCTCATGTCCGCGCCATCGAAACCTCGATGGAATTTTTGCCCGAAGGCGGAGATGTGTATCGCGAGTGGCGCAGCCTCATCGCGTTTCACAATGTGCTCGGTGCACAGGTGCACGATGCACGCCTGGCGGCAACAATGATGGTTCACGGAATAAAGCATCTGCTGACATTCAATCCCAGTGATTTCAAGCGATACACGGCCGTCGTCACCTTTCAGCCCGAGGAAGTTCTCGCAGAGAACTGGTAGCTGTATCAGCGAAGGAGCGCCCCTGCTACGCTGTCTTTCATGGTTTCTGTCGCGCCCACCTCGGCTTTTGCACGCATCACGCAGCTTGCTGCGGATCGGCGCGTCCATCAGGCCTTCCAGTGGCTGCATTTGCAGGAGCAGCAGATCCTCCGCTGGCAAACCGGGCTGGTCTCGGTGCCGGCTCCTCCGTTTGGAGAGCGGACGCGCGCGGAGTGGGTGTGCGAGCGCTTTCGCGAATGCGGGCTGTCCGAGGTAGCCCTGGACGGGATCGGGAACGCCCTCGGAGTGCTGAGGAGCACGCAGCCCTCTGAGAAATGCCTGCTCCTTTCCGCCCATATCGATACGGTATTCCCCGCCGAAACGCCAATCGAGCCGCGCGTGGATGGCACCCGGCTTTACGCTCCGGGAGCCTGCGACAACGGCGCAGGCGTGGTTTGCCTATTGGCTCTGGCCGCGGCATTTCAGCACGCAGGCATCTCTCCGCAGTGCAACATCTACTTCGCCGGGAACGTGGGCGAGGAGGGCGACGGCGATCTGCGTGGGATGCGCTACCTCTATGAGCACGCCGAATGGCATGATCGCATCCGCGCGCACATGGTGCTGGATGGTGCGGGCCACGAGGTCGCGGTCACCGATGCCCTGGGCAGCCAGCGCTACCTGGTGACTCTCCGCGGACCGGGCGGCCATTCCTGGACGGATGCCGGCCGGCCCAATCCCATCGTGGCCCTGAGCCACGCGATTGCCCGGATCGCCGAACTGGACGTGGCCGGCCTTCCGCGCACCACGTTCAATGTCGGAACCATCGAGGGCGGGACGGCGATCAATGCCATTCCCGAACAGGCGTCCGCGCGCTTCGACTTCCGCTCGACCAACCCTGAGCAGCTCATCCGGCTCGAGGTCGAGCTGCACCGCGCGGTCGAAGATGCGGTGATCGCCGCCAACAAGACATTCTCGAGTGGAAGCAAGCGCAAACATGCGCTTGGGTTCTCGATCGACAAGATCGGATCGCGGCCCACCGGGCAGCTCTCCCGCGAATCCGCGCTGTACGAGTCGCTGCGGGCAGTCGATCGCCATTTGAGCATCCGTACCGAACCGCGAGTCGCCTCAACCGATGCCAACATTCCGCTCGCGCTCGGCATCGACGCGGTCAGTCTCGGCGCCGGCGGAGAAGGCGGCGGGATTCACACGCGCGGCGAATGGTATGACGCGCGAGGCCGCGAGCTGGGGCTGCGCCGCGTGCTGCTCCTGCTGCTGGCGATGGCGGCGCAGTGAATGCCCGCGACAGGCTCTTTCGTTCGCGCACACCGCAGTTGATAAACTTCTGGCTGTGAAGGCCTTCTCTCTTTTCCTCGCCCCTTCCTTGCTCTTCGTTTCCGCTGTAGCGATGCCTGCCGGTGCCCAGTCGCATTCCGCGGCCGATGCCATCTATCTTCACGGCAACATTCTCACCGGCGTCGATCTCACCGGACCTCATCCGCAGCGGGTTCAGGCCATCGCCGTCGCCAAGGGGCTAATCCTGGGAGCGGGGGACGACAAGACCATCGAGGCCGAATTCAAAGGGCCGGCGACGAAGGTCATTGACCTGCACGGAGCCTTCGTGATGCCCGGCTTCAATGACTCGCACGTGCACCTGGGCATGGCTGGGCAGATCAAGCTCTCGGTAGATTTGACCGGATCGAAATCGCTCGCCGACATGCAGTCGCGCATTCGCGACGCCGCGGAAGATGCCGCGCCGTCGACATGGCTGACCGGTGGAGGATGGGACCACACGCTGTGGGCTTCGAAGAAGCTGCCGACCAGGGCCGATCTCGACGCGGTCACCGGCGCGCATCCGGCCTTCTTCATTCGCGTGGACGGACACATCGCCATCGCCAACTCCGCCGCTCTGGCCACCGCCGGCGTTACGCGCGAGACACCCGATCCCCAGGGCGGCAAGATCGACCGCGATGCGCAGGGCAATCCGACCGGCATCATTCGCGAGACCGCGCAGGCATTGATCCAGAAATACATCCCGCCACCGAGCCCTGACCAGCGGCGCAAGGGAGATACGCTGGCGCTCGAAGACGCGGCGCAGCACGGCATTACTTCGGTCCAGGACAACTCCTACTGGGAGGACTTCTTGGTTTACGAGCAATTGGAGCGCGAAGGCAAGCTGCCGGTGCGCGTCAGCGAATGGCTGCCCTTCGACGCCACGGTCGATCTGCTGAACGCGCATCGCGTGTATCACGATCCCTCGGACCGCATGCTGCACACGACCATGCTGAAGGGATTCATGGACGGTTCGCTCGGTTCGCGCACCGCAGCGCTGAATGCGCCGTATTCCGACGATCCGGGTAACTCCGGCATCCCGCGCTACGACCAGCAAAAGCTCAACCAGATGGCCATCGAGCGAGCCCAGGCCGGATTCCAGATGGGCTTTCACGCCATAGGCGACCGCGCCGTGGAGATGGCGCTGAATGCCTTCGCCGCGGCGGATCAGGCTCTGCGGACGCAGAATACGCAGCTTCCTCCGCGAACCACGCAATTGAACCGGCCTTTTCACAACGAGGTACGGCCGGCGGTCGGCTTCCCTTTTCGCGATCTTCGCTGTCGCATCGAGCATTCGCAGGTTGTCGAGGCCGGAGACTTCGCCCGCTACAAGCAGTTAGGTGTGATCGCTTCGATGCAGCCCAACCACCTGTTGACGGACATAAGCTGGGCCGAGCAGCGCCTGGGTCCGGAGCGGGCGAAATACTCCTATGCCTGGAAAAGCTTCCTCGACGCAGGCGTGCCGCTGGCCTTCGGAACGGATTATCCCGTGGAGCCGATCACTCCTTTCCGCGGAGTCTACGCCGCGGTCACGCGCATGAACGAGGCCGGGACCATGACCTATCAGCCGCAGGAGAAGCTCACTATCTGGCAGGCGCTCTACGCCTACACGCAGGGCTCCGCGTACGCGGAGTTCAGCGATCCCTGGAAGGGCAAGCTGGCGCCCGGCTACGTGGCCGACTTTGTGATCCTCGACCGCGATCTGACGACGATTGCGCCGCGCGAGATATTGAAAACGGTTGTGTTGCGCACTGTTGTGGCTGGACGAACGGTCTACGAATCATCCGTGCATACAACTGGTGGCGTGCACACAGATCGCTCTTCGTAATCGGGAGATAATTTGTTGCCGCGATTTCACGCTTCAGGTACCATCATTACTAGAACATTTTCCTATCGGTGAAGGCCGCAGAGCGGCATCTTACGCAGCTTTTACGTTAAGAAAAGTTGCACTTAGGGAACCCCTTTAAAGGACACAGGAATAGGAAAAGTACCTAAAGCAACAACGGCGGCGGACAGACAGCCACCGGTTCTCCAGAGGTTGTCGCGCGTAAGGTCACCTGCACAAACCACACGACCTTAAAAGGCAGGTGGTTCGTAGAGTCGGACGTTCTACCGGGAATACCCACATCCAAGCTCACGGCATGCATTGCGACATAATCACTGATGTGTGGGAAAAGAAGATCTTTCATACCTGCTTCACACGTTCCGCGTAAAGCGCACGCATTTGAGCAGTCTAAACTTTTCGGACGAGAACCGATTCCAAGGCGGGATTAATTTGGCGGCTCCCTACTTAGAAGCTGAAACCCCACTAGCCAGTATTGAAGGGCACGACCGCGAACCTCGTGAACGTCGGAGTAGCCCGCGCCCGACGTCGAGACATATCGTCGCATCGGTGGCCATGTTGTCTGTTGGATTTGTGCTTGCTGCCGCCATCGTGCATCTCAGCATTCGCAATCCTCTCCGCTTGTACGCGGAGATACGCAGCGAAAAGCTGGCCATCCTCGATCAATGGCACGGCAGAGAAAGCTCCGCGGCGTTCGGCAGCAGCCATGTGGACGATGGATTTGACCCACGGGCCTTTGACGCCGAGTTGCGCGGAACCGCAGCGGAAACCACCACGCTCAATCTGGGGATTTCGGGGGGCAGTCAGACCGAGCAGGCGGTCGTCGCGAAGAAGTTTGTCGACTCTCTTCCCGACCCCGGCAAAGACTCACAAGCGCGATTTGTCCTGTTGGAGATAACAGCCGGGGCTAACTTCACTAACGATCACCTGTTTCATCCACGCGCGATCAACATCTATGATCTCCCAATCGTGCGGCTGGCGATGAGCTACTCGAATCCCAAGAAATTGGGCTGGAAACGAGCCATCGGCCGGTCCGGTTTTTCGCTCCTGGCGGGTTTGCTGCACTATACCAACGTCGGAATGCTGAGCAGCAGCATCTTTTCGGCGCCCCTGAACGAAGAGTTACTTGCATCCCAGACAGGCGATGATCGCCGTGGACTTACCCCAAACCATCTGGCAGCCGCTGGGTCGCCGGAATCTCGAGCCGATCAACAGCTTTTGGCCACCGCTCGTCTTCCGCGGCCCGAGCCGGGCGAAGTTCTGGACGGACACTACGCGTTGCTCCAATATCTCGCAGACGCGGCGCGACGAAAGCATGTGCAACTCGTCTACTTCGTTGCTCCGCGGCTGGACAACCTTATTACTTACAGTGTGTTCCCGGAATCGATCAAGGGGCCGTTGGGGCCGGTGCTCATCCTGAACGAAGGACAACCTAACCTGCATCCTGAACTGTTTCGAGCCGAGTTATGGCATGATCCGACACATCTGACCGAAGCCGGCGCGGCGGTTTTTTCCAAGCTGCTTGCCGACGATCTGAAAAGCAAACTCCAGCTGACTGCTGCAACCCCAGCGCCGAGGAGCGAACTTGCTATTCGTTGAACTCCGATTTTTCGTCTTCTTCGCCATCGTCCTCATTACATACTGGAGTCTGCGCAGCAACAATCTTCGCAAATGGTTTCTGCTGGCGGCCAGTTACTACTTCTATGGCTCTTGGGACTGGCGCTTTGCGTGCATGTTATTTGGGCTATCGTGCGGCGATTACTTTTTCGCGCGATGCATTTCGCAGACAGAAGATCTGCGCGCCCGCCGGTGGTATGTCACCGCCAGCCTAACGATGAATTTATCGGTGCTGGCCTTCTTCAAGTATTTCCATTTCTTCGTCAATAGCGCGATTGCCGCGGCCAGTGCTGCGCATATCCACCTCGATGAGCCTACGATCCGCATTATTCTCCCGGTAGGCGTCAGCTTTTTTACCTTCCAGTCGCTCAGCTACACCATTGACGTATATCGCCGCGAGATTCCCGCGGTGCACAGCATTCGTGACTATGTACTGTTCGCGGCGTTCTTTCCACAACTGGTCGCTGGCCCCATTGTCCGGCCTAAATACTTTGTCCCTCAGCTGGCGAGCAACCGGCATGTTACGGTGGACGACATCAAGCACGCGCTATACCTGTTTCTGCTCGGCTATGTAAAGAAAGCCTGCATCGCCGACAACATCTCACCCTACGTCGATAAGGTATTCAACGCACCGGCCCACTGGAGCGCCCTGGCTTCGATTACTGCAACGTGGCTCTATACGGTTCAGATATTCTGCGATTTCTCCGGTTACTCGGATATGGCGATCGCCGTCGCTGCGATGATGGGATATAAATTGGTCCTGAACTTCGACGCGCCTTACCTCTCAGAGTCGATTCAGGACTTCTGGCGGCGCTGGCATATCTCGCTCTCTTCCTGGATTCGCGATTATATCTACATCTCGCTGGGTGGGCGCAGCAAGAAGCTATGGCTGACCTATCGCAATCTCATGATCACCATGCTGGCCGGGGGACTCTGGCATGGAGCCGCATGGACCTTTGTCGCGTGGGGCGGATTGCATGGCGGCGCATTGGTGGTAAACCAGCAGTTCCGGCGCCACTTCCCGCTCGACAAGAATGCTGTGCCGTGGTGGCGACGCGCTTTTGGCTGGTTCCTAACGATGAATTTCGTATGTGTCTGCTGGATACTCTTTCGAGCCTCCAGCTTTGGCACCGCGTGGCTGCTGATCAAGCGTTACTTCCTGTTTGACCGCGGCGGCGACGGCTCGCTTCCGGTGTGGCTTATCTCCTTCGCCATCGGGCTGCTCCTGCTGCAATATGTGAGCCGCCGCATTAACCTGCATGACCTGGTTTGCGACCTTAGTTTGCCCCGGTTCGCATTCGCTTATGGATGCGTCTGGGCATTCGCAATTTCCATGCTGCCCTTTGGCTACCGCCCGTTCATTTACTTTCAGTTTTGATGCCGTGTGAAGCGCGCGCTGATTCCGGCTGGAGCGTTCTTCATCTAAACCGTGTCGCTGCGTGTGACTAACAACGCCAGAGGCAGCGCCGCGAGGAGAATCCCCGAGGCCAGCAGGAATGGGGCTCCGGGCAGGTGGTAGCGCACACCGGGGCGAATCGCCGCGGCGAAGACAAAGGTGAACATGCCGGGGCCGATGAGGGCGGTTAATCCGCGAATGCACTGCACCGCTCCCGCCAGCTGCCCTTGCTCGTTGGCCTGAACGTGCCGGGTCATGAGGCCCTGGGCGGGCGGCCCGCAAAGTCCCCACAGAGCCATGATCGGGATGCCGGTAAGGAATATGGCGCCGCTTGGCGCGAGACCGTAGATGGCGAAGCCGATCCAGCCGATGCCGATGCCGGTGAGGAGCGTGTTGCGATCTCCAAGCGTCTTCACGGCCGGGCGAACGAGAAAGGCTCCAACCAGCGCCGAGCAGACTCCGACCAGCGCCAGCGAAAGCCCTACCGCGCGGTTGGTCCAGTTGAAGCGGTAGTCGAGATAAAGCACCCAGGTGTTCATCAACGACTGCTGGGTAAGATAGCTGAGGAAAAGAACCGCCGCGAGGCCCATCAACTCGCGATGGCGGCGCAGCAGTGCGAGCGATCCGACCGGGTTGGCGCGCTTCCAGGAGAAGCGGCCGCGAAATTCCTTGCCCAGCGATTCGGGCAGCACGAAGAATCCGTAACAGGCATTCACCAGGCTCATCGCGCCGGCCACCCAAAATGGTAGCCGTGGACTGTAGTTCCCGAGGATGCCGCCGAGCGCCGGTCCCAAGACAAAGCCGAGACCGAATGCGGCGCTGACCATGCCGAAGGCCGCGGCTCGCTTCTTGGGCGGCGTCACGTCGGCGATATAAGCCATCGCGGTGGGGATGCTCGATGAGGTGATTCCTGAGATGAGGCGTCCGGCGAAGAGCCACGACAGATTCGGCGACATGGCCATGACCACGTAGTCGAGGCCCAGGCCAAGATTTGAAAGCAGGATGACCGGTCTGCGCCCGAAACGGTCGGAGAGCGAGCCGAGCAGCGGCGAGAAGAAGAACTGCATCACCGCCCACACCGTGCCGAAGAGTCCGAAGATCTCCGCGCCGTGCGCCTCGCTGCCGCCGGCAAATTCGGTGATGAGCCGCGGGAGCACCGGAGCGATCATGCCCATCGCCAGCATGTCCAGCGCAATGGTTACGAAGATGAATGCCACTGCGGCGTGGCGGCCCTTGGGCGCGGAAGGCGGAATCTCTTCTTCCAGCACCGGAACTTCGGACGGAAATCTCATCAGTAGCATTCTCTCCCGATTGATTGAGGAATGCCTGTAAAAATCGGCAACGGGCTAACGCGCTTCCGGCAAATGAAAGCGGGCTGGCTTATCCGACTCGCGCGTGCAGTTCATACCATGCAACCGGGTCGCCGAGCACATGTTTCCTGAACCGGTTGTGAATTTTGCTGATCAATGTCCCTCCGAACGCCCCACCTTTTGAGTAGAGTTTATTTCCACGAAAAAGGGCATACCGTTTGTGAATGCCTGCGAAACGCCTCTCGGCGGCCGATAGAGCAATCCATTTGCCGCCCAGCTCTCTGCCGAAAAGACCCGTCGTCACCGCGTCTCCGTCAAACGCCGCATACTTGCCTTCCAGGGCTGGAGATGGAGCCTTAACCGATCGCCGCATGCCCTGGTTGAAAAAATTGAACTGTGTATAGCCCAAAGCATGAAGAAGGCGAATTTGCTCCAGTCCCTCGGAGAGATCGTGCTGAGCAATCTCGATCGAAGCGCAGGCGGGAATGACTTTCTTCCCCATCATTGTCTTAAGCGGAACCGCATCGGCGCCTTCGACATCAATTTTCAGATAATAGGGGGTGCCGCGCGTTTCCATCAGCTCAGCTACGTTGACCGTTGGCACGGAAACTGCGCTGAATGTGACCCCGACTTTCTCATTCCGCGCGACGAAATAAGGATCGCATGTGTTCCAGTCTGGCCTCTTCTCGCAAATATAGAACGTCACCGTATCGCCGGATCTCTCGCCTACCGCGCCATAGATAACTTCACATCGTCCCAATCGAATTTCAGGGGCAAAGCGTTCTGAGACATGATCGCAAAGAGCTTTGTCGGCATCGATGGCAACGACTCGAAATCCCTTTTTTAAATAAAAGTCCGTATCGTCGCCGTTGTTACAGCCGATGTCGAAAATCAGATCCTTAGCAAGCATTAGACGCACTCCTAAAGTGATTTCGCCCCGGGACGTTCATCAGGGACGGTAGCGTTGCTTTTGCTGAGATAGTGGTAGCCGGATTTTTGTTGCTTGCTGCTAGGCTGAGTAAATGTCCCGGTCGCTGAAAGCCCATCTTCTCCTGCTCGCTGTGGTGTTTGTATGGGGCGCGACCTTTGTGCTGGTCAAGGACGCGCTGAGCGATATCTCTCCGCTGCTCTTCAACTTGCTGCGCATGGCGCTGGCCACGGTGTGCCTTGCGTCGCTTTACGGAAAGCATCTGGGACGGCTGAACCGGCGCACCGTCCTAAGCGGCGCGCTGGTCGGGCTTTTCCTGGCTATGGGCTATCAATTCCAGACCGCGGGACTGCGGCTCACCACACCGTCCAAATCGGCGTTCATCACCGGATTGGTGGTAGTGATCGTCCCGCTGCTGCTGGTCATCCCAACGCTGCGGCCCTCGGGAAGCCACGCTCCGGGATGGAACGCCTATCTCGGGGCGATCCTGGCGTTTCTCGGCATCCTCCTGCTGACCACCCCGGCGCACTCGGGCTTCGATTTCCGGAGCATGAATTTCGGCGACCTGCTGACGCTGGGATGCTCGCTGGGATTTTCTTTTCACATGCTGGCGCTGGCGCATTTTTCACCCCGCATCCGCTTCGAGCAGCTTGCCGTGCTGCAGGTGGGGTTCGCGGCGCTGTTCATGGCTATCAGTATGCCGATCTTCGAAAAGCCCTACATCCACTGGAGTTTGCGGGTAGTGGTCGCGCTGGCCATTGCCGCGGTCCTGGCTACGGCAGCGGCATTCACCATCCAGAGCTGGGCCCAGCAATATCTCCCGGCGACGCACACCGCGCTGCTCCTCACCATGGAGCCGGTTTTCGCCTGGATCACATCGTTTCTCGTTTTAGGCGAACGGCTAGGGCTGCGGTCGGGCGCCGGCGCGCTGCTGATTCTTGCCGGAATCGGCGTAACCGAACTGCTGCCCTCGCGCATCCAAGCTACAGCGCACGAAGCGGCGCCACCGTTGTAGCATTTGCCCGCCGTTCGACGTCTATATGCTGAAGGCGGATGCGGAAATGCGACCCCGCCCGAAGCGGATTTATACTTAACTGTGGATTAGACGCCGGAAACTGAATCGCCTATCGTTTCGTTGCTCACCCCGTTTACGGAAGACATGAGGTTAGACCTGAGATGAAATTACTCCTAGGACGGCTACGCTATCGCCGTCTCGCTTCAACTTTTACCATTCTCGCTACGCTTTCGGCGGGTATTCTCATCGGCTCGATCGTCTCCCACGGAGTCCGCGGCCAGGAGACCTCGAAGGTCGACACCTCGGACGCGACGCCGCTCAAGGTGCCGTCGCCGCGCGACCTTTCCACGGACTTTACCCGCATCGCCAAGGAAGTCGGCCCGGCGGTGGTCAATATCAATACCGTCACGCTGCCCAAGGAGCGCCAGCAGTCGAAGCGCCTCCATTCCCGGCAGATGCCGCAGCAGCAACAGCCCCCCGACGACGACAATAACGATGACCAGGACGATCAGGGTCAGGGTCAGGGTCAGAACAATTTTCAGGATTTCTTTAACCATTTCTTCGGCATGGGTCCTGACGGCGGCGGCCAGGATGAGGCGGGCCAGGAGCGCGAATCGCTGGGCTCGGGCTTCATCGTCGACCCCCGCGGCTACATCATCACCAACAATCACGTCGTGGACAAGGCCGACAAGATCTTCGTCAAGCTGCCGGGCGATCCGGATGCCGGGGATCTTCAGGGCCGCCCCGCCACGGTGGTCGGCGTGGATAAGGACACCGACATCGCGGTGATCAAGATCAAGACGGATCACCCGCTGCCGACGGTGAAAATGGGCAACTCCGAAGGCGCGCAGGTGGGCGACTGGGTCATCGCGATCGGCAGCCCGTTCACGCTGTCGCAGACGGTAACGGCCGGTATCGTATCGGCCAAGAACCGCACCATCGATCAAACCAACGCCGGCCAGTTCCAGCACTTCATCCAGACCGACGCCGCGATCAATCCCGGCAACTCGGGCGGACCGCTGCTGAACATGGCGGGCGAGGTCGTCGGCGTCAACACCGCCATCTTCACGCAGTCCGGAACCTATGCAGGCATCGGATTTGCCATGCCCTCAAACACCGTGATCGGCGTCTATAACCAGCTCATCTCGCCGGAGCATAAGGTGGTTCGGGGCAGCATCGGCATCACCTTCCAGCCCAATCTGCCGCCGGCCGTCAGCCGCGTCTACGGCTTCAAGAACGGCGTTCTGGTGGCCACGGTGCAGCCGGGATTCGCCGCCGATAAGGCCGGCCTCAAGCCGGGCGACGTCATTGTCACCATCGACGGCCGCTCGATCAAGGACGGCAACGACTTGGTGGATGACATTTCGGCGCGCAAGCCCGGAACCACCGCAACCCTCGGTTTCCTGCGGAGCGGCAAGCAGATGCAGGCCACCGTAACCATCGGTGATCGGGCCAAAATGATGGCCGCGGTTACCAGCGGCTCGGATGACGAGGAAAACCCAAGCCCGTCCGCGCCGGATGCCTCGCAGTCCAAACTCGGGTTGCAGGTAAGCGACCTGCCGCAGGGCGCGCCCGCCGGCCTGCACGGGATAGTGGTGGAAGGGGTCAAACCGGGTTCGTTCGCGGATGAGGTCGGTCTGGGGGCGTTCCAGGGACAGATAATCGTCGCCATCAACCGGCAGCCGGTGCATAGCGCCGCTGAATTCGGCAGATTTGTTGCCGCGCTCAAGCCGGGTTCGGATGTGGTCTTCGAGCTGGTCGATCCGCAGCACCGCGGGCTGGGCAGCCGGTTACTTGGCGGGACACTACCGTAACCTGCTGGAACCTAAAGTGGTACCGGCTCCCAGAGAGTACCTGGGAGCCGGTATTTTTTTGTTGCATTCTCACGGGCGCGCTTTTAGGCTGACCCCTAATGCTCGTCGGGTATGATGTTTTAAGAGCACTTGCCGATACAATTATTTAAGTCCATGAGGTCCCTTTAGCATGCTTTCAGTTCGAGCCTGCCAATCTTTCTTTCTCATGACGGCGCTGGCGGTCACACCTGCCGTGGCCAGCCGTACGCATCGCGCCCCCACCTCCGGTCACCACAAGACCTCTTCAAAGAAGGTCAGACACGTCCATATGGTTCAAGGACAACGCACAATCGATCCCGATAGGGCTCGTGAAATCCAGACCGCGCTCATCCGCGAAAACTACCTGAGCGGCTCACCCAGTGGTCAGTGGGATGCCGACACCCAGGCGGCGATGGTGAAATACCAGTCCGATCACGGCTGGCAGACCAAGCTCACTCCGGACTCCCGCGCGCTCATTAAACTGGGCCTGGGACCGAATCACGGCACGGAAGCGGCTGCTCTGAAGCCCGATAGCACGATGGACTCCGTTCCCGCACCGGCTTATGCCGCCAACACCCTGGCTGAGACCCACTCCATCCAGAACTAAGCTTCACCCCGCGTAAGAGATGCGGGCAACGTCATTCTGAGCGGAGCGAAGAATCCCAGCGATTTTGAAGAGATACATCGCTGAGGTTCTTCCTCCTTTCGGTCGTCAGATTGATCCCCTCCTGCCGTGCATGCCTTAGCCCGAACCTGCCCTGGCTACTTCTTGGCGAACGATCGCGCCAGCGTGACCATGTTCCAGATGTCGTCCGGCTTGGCGCGCTCCCCTTCCGAAGGCATCTGCCCTTTTCCTTTCTGGATGATGTAGAAGAGTTCGCCGTCGGAGAGGTCTTTGAGCGACGCCGGATCACGCCAGTCTTTCAGCGGAGGCTTCATGTCATGGGCGATTTCTCCGTTTCCGTCTCCGGTGATGCCGTGGCATATCGCGCAGTCGTACCCGTAAATCTTGCGGGCGTGGGCCATGCCTTCAGGTGTCGGCTTGACCGGGTTGCTCTTCCCTACGAGTTCGGGAGGAACTTTGAAGGGCTGAGTTTCGGGCACGTTTCCAGCCTCCTGTAGAAACGACGCCAACCCAAACAGTACAAGCGATGGAACGAATACCAGCAGTTTCATATGGCAACCTCCACACAGAACGAAGAGACTGTGCCGCGCGAGAGTCTACTCCAGGACTGCGACAGGCGGAAAGCACTATTTCAGCTCATGGATACCCGCAGGACACGGCCTGACCAACACCGCTCGCCAGCCGGCGAAAACTGGAAGACAATAGGAGGGTATGCAAGCCTCCAACCCGTTTACCGATGTTCCCGGCGCTCTCGACGAGATCCGCGCCGGCCGCATGATCGTCGTGGTCGACGACGAGGATCGCGAGAACGAAGGCGACCTGACCCTCGCCGCTGAATTTGTCACTCCCGAAGCCATCAATTTCATGGCGAAGTATGGACGCGGCCTCATCTGCCTGACCCTGACCGAGGAGCGCGCCGACTATCTGCGCCTGGGACCGATGACCCAGCAGAACTCTTCCCGCTTCGGCACGGCATTTACCGAGACCGTCGAAGCGCGCGAGGGCGTGACCACCGGCATCTCCGCGGCAGATCGCGCTCACACCATCAAGGTCGCCATCGATGCCCGCTCCGCTGCGCACGATCTGGCTCGGCCGGGCCACGTCTTTCCCCTGCGGGCGCGGCGCGGCGGCGTACTAGTTCGCGCTGGACAGACCGAGGCGTCCGTCGACCTCGCGCGGCTCGGCGGCCTTATCCCTGCCGGGGTGATCTGCGAGATCATGAACGATGACGGCACCATGGCGCGCGTGCCGGACCTGACCAAATTCTGCGCGGAGCACGACATGAAGATGCTCACCGTCGCGGAGCTCATCCGCTACCGGCTGCAGAACGAGCGCTACATCTTCCGCGTTGCCGAGAGCGCCCTGCCCACACCCTACGGCGAGTTTCGAGTGATTGCCTACGAGAGCGAGGTGAATGGCGGCGAAAGCCACATCGCGCTGGTCAAAGGCGAGGTTGAGAAGGGTGACGAGCCGGTGCTGGTGCGGGTCCACTCGCACTGCCTGGCTGGAGACGTCTTCGCCAGCTCCGTCTGCGATTGCAGCCACCTGGTGCGGCAATCCCTGAAGCAGATTGCGGATGCCGGCCGCGGCGCGCTGGTGTATCTGCATAACACCAGCCGCGGCTTCGATCTGGACCGTACAGTGCAGCCGCACCGGATCATCTTTCACCGCGAGATTCGTCCCCAGGAAGACGACAGGCACCAGCGCATCCTGCGCCAGGTGGGACTCGGCGGGCAAATTCTTGCCGATCTCGGCATTCATAAAATCCGACTGCTTTCGAACACTCCCACGCACGTCCCGGCGCTGCAGGGCTTCAATGTGGAGATTGTCGAGCAGGTTCCGATCGCCCCGGAGGGCGTGGAAGCGGAACGGACCAGGGCGCTCCGCTGAAAGCACGGCCGTCCAACGGAACCGGCGACAGGATGTATGCGTATCTAGTCAGGAATCCCGGGTTACGTTTCGAATTACGTACGTCCCGATGGAGGCAAAACCGGATGCGCCGCGTAGTTCTGCCCATCTTTGCGGTCTTTCTTTTCGCGATCTCCGCGCTGAACGCGCGCGCCGAGGGCGATCGCGTGTCGTTCATGCATGACATCACCATCTCCTCCGATGAAGATGTGCAGGACGCAGTCTGCTTCCTCTGCTCGATCCATATCGAGGGGCTAGTGCATCAGGACGCCGTAGCGTTTCTGGGCAGCATCCACGCGGATGCGCCGATTCAAGGCGATGCCGTTGTCTTCCTCGGCAATATCTCGTTGGGGGCGGACGCCCATGTCGGCGGTGACTGCGTGGCCTTCCTCGGATCGGTCATGCAGCACGGGAGCGGACAAGTGGGCCAGGACCTTGTGCAGTTTCCCTTGGCGCTGATCCTGGTTCCCATCTGCTTCTTTATCGGCCTCGTGTACCTTATCCGTTCGCTGGTACGTCGCGCCTATGCGCCCTATCCCATGCCGCCTCCGCCGCCCATGCGTTGACCTTCCGGCCACGGTCCTCTGAAATTTGACGCTGTGTTCACCTGCGGCAGATAGTCTTCCAGCCAGGTGCTCCTCACCAACGGTTTCCGCTCCGGAATTTGCGCGACTCTCCCGCTGATGTTGCTTACATCGGCGTGGGCGCAGCAATCCGCCGCTACCCTGATCGCAGAACAGCATTATCGAAGAGCGGAGCCGCTGGTCCTTTCGGCTCTATCCAGGCGGCCGCAGGATGTCCAGGGGCTGATCGAGCTTTCTACCATCGACTGGTCATACGGAGAGCTGGACAAGGCCGAAGACGTCGCCGAGAAAGCAGTCGCGCTCGCGGATGGCAGCGCGGCGACGCACGCGCAGCTGCTCAATATCCTCGGCGCGAAGCTTGCCTCGAAGCGGGCAGGCGCGATGGAAAAACTGAGCCTGTCGCGGCGATTCCGCAAAGAAGCGGATCGCACCTTGCAGCTCGATCCGAAGAATGTGTATGCGAACGAAGCTCTCGCCCGCTACGACTGGTATGCTCCCATGCTGGTAGGCGGGGACAAAGAAAAAGCCATGCAGCTGGTGAACGAAGTAATCGGCGTCGACTCCACACGTGGCTACGCCCTGAAGGCGGAGCTGGACGCGACACAGGATTCCGGAAAGGTTCTGGCGGACTGGAAGCAGGCCGTCGCGGCGGCGCCGCAGAGCTATCTCGCGCACGTCGGGCTGGGCAAGTGCCTGTTCGGCACAGGCGGCGGGAACTGGAAAGACGCGGAAGAAGAAGCACGGAAGGCGATTGCCATCGACCCCTCGCGTGGCGCGGCCTACCGGCTGCTGGCCGATGTCTACGCGAGCACCGGACAGTGGCAGAAGCTGGATGCGGCCATTCACCAGGCCCGCGCCGCCGCACCCGACGATCTTGGTCTTGAATTCACGGCCGCGCACGTTATTCTCGACAAGAATATTCAGGCCCAGTTCGCCCGCGCCGAGGAGTATCTCCACAACTATCTCACTGCGCCTGCTGAAGGGCTCGAGCCGAGCGTGGCGATGGCCCACTGGCAACTGGGCCTGGTGCTGGAGAAAGAAGGCCGCCGCGGGACCGCGCTTCAGGAAGTCGAAACCGCGGCCAGCCTGGACCCCTCACTCGAGGGCGCGAAGCACGACGCCAGGCGACTGCAGTAACGCCGAACCCGAGGCGGAATAACCAGGCCGAAGCGTCGAACTCCGTCCATGCGACGATGCGAAAAACTGCATCTATCTTCCAGGCACGCTGTGAAACCCGGTTCATCGATTCCGCCCTTCCATCAAATCCAACCCAACCCCGTCTTGATTCGGGACACTGAGGAGCACGACCGTGAGTGTAATGTTGCAAGCTTTTTATTGGGACTGCCCTGCCAAGGAAGAGAAGGTAGGCGAATGGTGGAATCATGTTGCCGGCAAAATTGAAGGCCTGAAGAAGTCCGGATTCAATTCCATCTGGCTGCCGCCGGTCTCCAAGGCTGCCAGCACGACGTCGATGGGCTACGATCCCTACGACTATTTCGACCTTGGCGACTTCGACCAGAAGGGCGGCATAAAAACCTTCTATGGCAATCGCAAGGAGCTCGAGGCCCTGATCAGAAAGGCGCACGAGCACGAGATTCAGGTCTACGCCGACATGGTGATCAATCACAATTCCGGCGCGGACGAAGAGGAAGTCAATCCGATCGACGGTGAAAAGCGCTGGACGAAATTCAATCCCAAGAGCCGGATGTTTCCCCGCGACTGGAACAGCTTTCATCCCAGCCGCTACGAGCAGACGATGGAAGGCGAAGTCTTCGCCGGCTTCCCTCACCTCTGTCACCGCAATCCGCTGGTGTACACCGCAATTATGGAATACGCACAGATGCTCATCGAGCAGCTGGGCTTCGACGGCTTCCGCTTCGACTTCGTGAAAGGCTTCGGCCCATGGATGATGGGAACCCTCGCCAAGTATCGCTACGAGCGCGACGGCAAGCCCCTCATCCCGTTCGTAGTCGGCGAATACTGGGAGGACGACCAGAGCATCGACGACTGGCTCACCAAGGTGAACAATTTCACCGACAATCAGATCGCGGCCTTCGACTTCCCTCTCCGCTATCGCCTGAAAGATGTCTGCGACACGCCGAGCTACGATCTGCGCAAGCTCACCGAAGAGGGCGTGATCGTCACCAGGCGGCCCATGCACGCCGTCACGTTCGTCGACAATCACGACACGGCGAACGAAGGCAACGGCATCGTCAACGACAAGATGCTGGCTTACTCGTTGATCCTCATGCACGAGGGCTATCCGTCGATCTTCTGGTTCGACTACTTCAACTTCGACCTGGCGCGGCCTAACACCCCCCATGGCATCGACGCGCTCATCGATGTGCATCACCGCTATGCCGGTGGAGAGTCGGAGATCCTGCACTGCGATCCCGATCTCTACATCATGCAGCGCAACGGACACGACAACGGCGACTACCGCCAGCCTGGGCTGATCTTCGTGCTGAATAATCTCGGCAACCAGTGGAGCGGCACTTCGGTGAAAACGCAATGGCCGAATCAGAAGTTCGTCCCATTGGCCTGGGATGGTCACGACCAAGTGGCTCATCCCGACGAACGCACGACCGACGCCGAGGGCAATGCCGAGTTCCCCGCGCCCCCGCGCGGCTTTGCCGTCTACGTCCCAGCCTAGCTTTCCGCTCGAAGAGCGAGACTTCATCCCGAAGCATTGTTATGATTGCCCATCGATCTATCCGTGCTTCCGGGAGATTTCATGTTCGCCAGGCTGCTCCTCGTGGGAATTTTGTGCCTCAATTGCGCCGCCGCATTCGGCGCGGAAAAACGAAACATCACCGAAGAAGATATCTTCAACTTCAACTGGATCGGCGATACCAGGATTTCGCCCGACGGGAGCCGCGCTGTCTTCGTCCAGACGACAGTGAATGCAAAGCACGATGGATACGACACGGCGCTGTATCTGCTGGACCTCAACCAGCCGAAAGCTGCGCCGCGGCGGCTGACGAACGGGCCGCATGATTCGTCTCCCGTCTGGTCGCCGGACGGCACAGAGATCGCCTTTGTGCGAGCCGTCGAGAAGGACGGCAAGCCGCAGCCGCCGCAGGTTTTCCTGCTGCCTCTTCAAGGCGGCGAGCCCGAGCCGATATCGAAGCTCGAAAAGGGCGCCGGCTCGCCGCAGTGGTCCCCGGATGGCAAGTGGATCGCGGTGGCGAGCGAAACACCCATCGTGCCGCAGACAGAGGCGGAGAAGAAAAAAGCCGAAGACAAGGACGCGCACAAGAGCGACGTACACATCATCACGCGGGCTGTCTATCGCATGAATGGCGCGGGCTACCTCGACCCCAGCGAGAAGCCTCAGCTTTACCTGATCGCTTCGCAGGCGGAAAAGACCATCGGCGATGCGTTGCCGTTGACCTCGGGCAGATTCGGCGTCAGCGAGTATGTCTGGAGCCCCGACTCGGCGTCGATTTACTACACGTCTGAGCACGTCGACGAGCCTTATTACGAGGAGCCCCACAACGAGATCTACACAGTGACGGCGCCCGGTAAGGTCGATTCCGCGACCACGAAGAATCGGCCGGTTCCGGCAAGCACACTGGTGGCGAAGCTTCCCTTTGCAGCGGGCAGCCTCGCAATTTCTCCTGACGGCAAGCAGATGGCGTTTGAAGGATCGCAGGAGCCGGCGGTGCTGCGCTCGTATCAGCAGCCGGACCTGTTTGTGCTCGGCATCGATTCGGCCTATCCGATCACCGCGGCTCCGCGTAATCTCACCAGGGATTACGACTACGAGATCGGCGGCGGTGTGGGCGGCGACAACGCCGCGCCGCGCGGCGCCGGGCAAACTCTTCCGCAGTGGACGCCGGACGGAAAGTCGCTGCTCGATATCGTGGGCAAGCGAGGCAGCGCGCTCATCATTTCCGTCGACACGGCGACAGGCAGCGTGAAGGAACTGAGCGCGGAGAAGCAGGCCATCGTCGACTTCGAGGCATTTCCAGGCGCGTCGAAGGCGCTGGCGTTGATCTCAACGCCGGTGAATCTCGGCGACCTGTTTACCGTCGCGCTCGATGGATCGAAACAGCAGACACAGTTGACGCAGGTGAACGAGGCGCTCTTCTCGCAGCTGAACCTCACCATGCCGGACGAGATTCAAGTGACTCCGACCACGAATGCCAAGGATATCGATGGCGACAAGATCGAGGCCTGGGTGCAGAAGCCGCCGGATTTCGATGCGTCGAAGAAATATCCGCTGATCCTCGACATCCATGGCGGACCGCACACTGCCTATGGATGGATCTTCGATCATGAATTTCAATGGTTCGCCGCGAAGGGTTACGTGGTGCTCTATCCCAACCCGCGCGGGTCCACGACCTATGGGCAGAAATTCGGCAACGTGATCCAGCACAACTACCCGGGCGACGATTACCACGACCTGATGGACTCGGTAGACGCGGTGGTGAAGCTCGGCTATGTCGACCCCGACAAGCTGGGCGTAACCGGCGGCAGCGGCGGCGGCCTGTTGACCGACTGGACGGTGACGCAGACCACGCGCTTCAAAGCGGCCGTCGCGCAGCGCGACATCACCGACTGGTCCAACTGGTGGTACACCGCCGATTTCACGCTGTTTCAACCAACGTGGTTCAAAGGCCCGCCGTTTGAGCAAACCGACGAGTTCAGGAAATATTCGCCGCTCACGTATGTGACCAGAATTCAAACACCGATGATGTTCATCCTTGGAGACGCGGATTACCGCACTCCGCCGACCGGCGGTGGCGAAGATTTCTTTCGCGCCCTGAAGTACCGGCACATCGACACGGTCATGGTGCGCTTCCCCGGCGAGAGCCACGAGCTATCGCGCAGCGGCCAGCCATGGCACCGCGTGGAGAGACTGCAGAACATCGCCAACTGGTTCGACAAGTATCTGAAGGGAATGCCGGAGCCACAGTATGACGTGGTGCCTCCGGGAGCCAAATAGAGGGACGCGGGCGGACGCCGGTCGCTCCGTCCGCATCCTGTACCCGGTGCCCTTGTCGAACGCGCGCCGCACCGTTAACCTCAAACCAGAGCGGCGGCAAAGATAGATCCTGAGTGCCGTCATTCTGAGCGCAGCAAAGAATCTCTGCAATGCTGGACACCCGCCGAGATTCTGCTTAGGCTCTATATCTCCAGGCTTTTCGAGGCAGCTTGTTTCCTGTTCGTCCTTTTGTTCATTCCGGTAAGCAGTCTCCGCTGGCGTGCGGAGAAGTTGCGCTCGATGCGCTTGCAAAAAAATTCGGCACGCCTCTGTTCGTCTACTCCGCCGACCACATTCGCTATCGGCTCAGCCTCTTTACTGAGGCTTTCTCCGGCCAGATCCATCTGGTCTGCTATGCAGTCAAGGCCAATTCCACACTAGCGATTCTGAAGCTGCTGGCGGCGCAGGGCGCGGGCTTCGATATCGTCTCCGGCGGCGAGCTGGAGCGGGTGCTGGCCGTCGACAAGGATGCCGTTGCCCGGGTCGTGTTTTCCGGCGTGGGCAAGACCGCTCCCGAGATCGACCTCGCGCTGCGGTCGGGCATCCTGCTCTTCAACGTCGAGAGCGAAGGCGAGCTGGAGCTGTTGGCCGGGCGCGCGGCCAAGCTGAAGAAGCGGGCGCGCATCGCCCTGCGCGTGAACCCCGATGTTTTCGCCGAAACGCATCCGTATATCTCCACCGGATTGCGCGAGCACAAATTCGGCATCGACATCCGCCGCGCCCGCGCAGTCTACAAGCGCGCGGCCAGGGAAAAGTGGATCGAGCCCGCCGGCATCAGCGTCCACATCGGTTCGCAGATTCGCAGCGCCGAGCCCTTTGGCGCGGCGACGGACCGCGTAGCGCAGCTTCTGTTGCAGCTGCGCAGGGATGGGCTGCCGATCCGGTTTCTCGATGCCGGCGGCGGCCTTGGCATCGAATATCACCTCGCGCAGCCGTTCGATCCCGAAGCCAAGGTTCGGCAATACGCGACTGCTCTCCGTGCAGCGGTGAGCGGTCTCGACAACCTCACCCTGCTGCTCGAACCGGGCCGTTTTCTGGTCGCGCAGGCCGGAGCGCTCGTGACTCGCGTGCTCTATGTGAAGAAGAACGGCGAGAAGACCTTCGTCATTACCGATGCCGGCATGAACGACCTCATCCGGCCGACGCTTTACCAGGCGCATCATGAAATTGTGCCTGTGGCAGCTACAAAATCCCGCCGCCGCATCGTCGCCGATATCGTCGGGCCGGTGTGCGAGACTGGCGACTTCTTTGCGCGCGATCGCGAAATGGCAGCGGTCAAGCCGGGAGAGTTGGTTGCGATCCTCGATGCAGGAGCCTACGGCATGTCGCTCGCGTCGAACTACAACACGCGGCCCCGTGCTGCGGAAGTGCTGGTCGAGGGCAAGCGAGCGCGACTGATTCGGCGACGCGAGACGATGGATGACCTGCTCCGAGCGGAGATTGATCGATAGCTTTTCGATGCTCGTTCTATCCACGCCGCACCCAGGTCTCAAAAGCGAGACCCGGGGCATCCGGTGATGATGCATCCTTGAGATTCTTCCTCCCGTTGATTGTCAGCGTGACGGCATGTTGCGAAAACACCGATTTTGTCGTCGACCATCTTGATTGACGTGGTGAGTTGCCGACGGGCGGCGCTGGCTGTATGTTGGACAGCGTGATGATTCGCACGCTGAGGCTTCTTCTTCCTGCCGCTCTCGCCTTTACGCTCGCTGCCCATGCCTCCAACCCTTTGCAGGTAAAAACCGACAAAGGCAAGGTTGCAGGCGCGCTCACCACGGATGGCAAGGTTGTCGCCTTCAAGGGCATTCCCTATGCTGCGCCGCCGGTTGGCGACCTGCGCTGGAAACCGCCAATGCCTGCCGCGAAATGGAAGGGCGTGCGCCAGGCCACGGACTTCGGCTCGCACTGCATTCAGTCGAGCGGCTATCCGGACATGGTTTTTCACGATCCCGGCGAGAGCGAAGATTGCCTCACGCTGAATGTGTGGACGCCGAAGGGCGCGAAGCCCGGCAGCCTGCCGGTGATGGTCTGGGTTTACGGCGGCGGGTTCAACAGCGGCGGCACATCCGAGGCTCGCCAGGACGGCCAGTTTCTGGCTCATCGCAACGTGGTCATCGTTTCGATGAACTATCGCCTCGGCATCTTCGGCTTCTTCGCGCACCCAGAGCTGACGGCCGAGTCGCCGCACCACGCATCGGGCAACTACGGCCTGCTGGATCAGGCAGCAGCCGTTGCCTGGGTGAAGAACAACATCAAGGCATTTGGCGGCGATCCATCGAACATTACAATCTTCGGAGAGTCTGCGGGATCCTTCTCGGTGAGCGCACTGATGGCGTCGCCATTGTCGAAGGACATGATCCAGAAGGCTATCGGCGAGAGCGGCGGCGCTTTCCACAGCAACAGCCTGGGCTTCCCTCCGCTGGAGCTGGCCGAAAAGGCCGATGCGGAGTTCGCCGAGAATGCATTCCACACCACGAGCATCGCCGACCTGCGAAAGCTTTCTCCGCAAGACCTGGTGAAAGCGGCGACGGCGAAGACGACTCCGCCCCATCCCCGCTTCGGGCCCGATGTCGACGGATATTTTCTGCCCGACAGCGTGCCCAACATCTATGCCGCCGGCAAGCAGGCGCACATCCCGTTGCTGGCCGGGTGGAATGCCGACGAGGCGCGCGGAGAGGTACTGCTGGCGAAAGAAAAGATGACGGCCGAGCGCTTCAAGACGCAGGCCGAGTCCGAGTTCGGGGCTAATGCGGCGAAGTTTCTCGCGCTCTATCCAGCATCCACCGACGAAGAGGCCGTGCAGTCCGCGGGCGACGTGGCCAGCGACCGCTTCATTATTTATTCGACGTGGCGCTGGCTCGAAGCCCAGGTGAAGACCGGCGATGCGCCCGTCTACCACTATCGCCTCGATCTCGGCTCGCCGGGCGATAAGTATCACCAGGCTATCCTCGGCGCTTTTCACTCCGACGATATCGAGTACGTCTTCGGCACGCTGGATTCGCGGTCCGAGGCGGTGTGGCGTCCCGAGGACCGCAAGCTTTCAAATGAGATCGGGACCTATTGGACCAACTTCGCGCGCACCGGCGATCCAAACAAGCCGAAGACCGCAGACCTGCCCCAGTGGCCAACATACAACGCGGCCGACGGATGGCAGGTGATGCACCTGGATGCCGAGTCGGAAGCGCGCCCCGATAACCAGCGCGCGCGGTACCTGTTTCTGGATAGCGTGTGGGGCAAGCCTACGCCTTAGGGCAATCTGTCGATACCAACAGAAAACGCCTGCACCCGTGAAGGCTCATGCGTTTCCTCGCGAATCGACATCGTCATATACCGTCATTCTGAGCGTAGCGAAGGATCTCAGCGACGTGGCAACCTCCACATCGCTGAGATTCTTCCTCCCTTTGGTCGTCAGAATGACGGCAGGTTGCAAAAGCTATAACTTCGTTCCAGTCTCCCGAGTCACCTGCAAAAATTTGTCATCCCGACCGAAGCGAAGCGGAGTGGAGGGACCTGTAGTCTCTTTTGCTTGCACTCCGCACGCTCTTATCGAAACACGCTGTGAACTTCAGAGACAGGAAACTACGAAACCAGCGCCAGGTAATTCGGGCGGTCGGCGATGCTGCGATGGCGGAAGAGATTCACGATCCTTCGGTCGCGGAGAAAGAAGACGCCGGGCATCTGGAGCGCGTCTTCTTTCACTAGACCAATGCCGTGCGCGAAGATCGCGCCCTTGAGCCAGGCAATCCAAACCGCAGGCTGGAAGAGCTTGAAGACGCTGATGCGCGCCAGCGAAAATGCCGGCCTGTGATAGAGCGTGCCTTCCGGATCGCTGATGCGCTCGACCGACGAGAGATGGTAGTAGTCGAAGAAGGGCCTGGCCCGCTCCGGCGATCCGAGGTGAACGAAGACCACCTGTACACCGCGCCTCTCCAGCTCAGTGCTTACCTTGGACACATCGTCCAGCGCCTGCCGGCAGAACGAGCAGCCGAAGTGGCGCAGAAAGATCAGCAGCATCGGCCGCGCATCGACGAGCTCCAGCAGCGTCTTCCCTGACTCCGCGCGCGTGTCGCGCAAGAGCTGAATCAGCTCGGATTCCTCCCCGATCGGTTGAGCATTCGCCATTATGCCTGCTTCATTTGGACGAGTCGCCCGCGGTGAAGGTCGTCCAGGGACCGGCCTTCATATCGCGCAGAATCGGAGCCTCCCATGAATACTCGGGATGCTCTTCCAGAAACGGCTTGGCCAGAAAATCTTCGCCGCAAGGATGACCCGCGCGCGCGACGAAGCTCATCTTCGCGGCCATGTCGCTATCGGTGGCCTTGCCCTGCACTGCGCCGCCGGGATAGTACGGACCCCATCCCCACACCGCGATGCCTTCTTTCGCCACGTCCGCGTGCCCGCAGAGCGAGCGCTGATCCGCCTTCTTCTCCTTGAGGAAGGTGTCTTCGTGGTCGGCGAGGAACTGCTCGGCCATGGGCACATCGATCTTGCCTTTGTTCTCCTTCATCAACTGCTCCCAGCGAACGCGACGGGCGTTGGGTGACGAAGCCATGTCGTGCAGGTCGTAGCCCTCGGTCTCGTCTTTAATCACGCTGGGATCGCGCGGAAAGTTCGAGCTGACGAAGTAGCCATCTTTCTTGCGCCACATCGGCGAGTGCTTGAGGCCCAGTTCGAGATAAGCAATCTCGCCGGTCTTGCGGTCGCCGATAAGCCAGTCGTTCGCGTAGCCGCCGTTGTTGCCCTCGATCATCGTCGCCGCATAGTCGTCGATGGAGTTGGCGTATTGCAGGGCCTTGCGCGAGCGCTCGAACTCGGGCTTGCCCTTCGAATCCCAGCCGACGAACTGGGTGATGGTGGTCTCGGTAATCATGATGCCGGCATCGTTGATGCCGAAGTCGTCCTGGCTGGTGATGAGCCCCGGCGCGCCGTCCATCAGGATGCGATGACCCTTCTCGGGCTCGATGTCGAAGACGATCACCCAGCGCGAGCCGTCCGCATACGACGACCAGTTGTTGTGCGCGATGACAATCTTGCCGCCCTTGGTGTAGCTGCCGGTCGCAATGAAGGCGCTGCAGTTGCCGGGCGCTTTCGGCTCTTGACCCTTCAAGCCAGGGCCAAGTCCGCGGGCGCGCTCATCCTTGTCGAGCCAGGGGACGTAATACTGCGTGAGCTCGATCTGCCCGTTCATGGCGACGATATCCCACACATCGAGATTGCCGCCCTTCGCGGCTACGCCCTCCGCAATCCCCTTCAGCTCCTGCTGGTATTCGGGATCGATATGCGGCCAGAGCATCGTACGGCTGACGTCGCGGAAGAATGCCCAGTCGCGCTTGGTCGAGTGCTCAGCCTCAAGCTTCAGCACCTTGTAGTTGTCCTCGATCTCCGCAGCCAGCAGGTAGCCGTGCTGATAGCCGATGTCCTCGGGCGATCCCTGCAGATGCACGTAGGTCCATCCGCCCCGATCGAAGCGGTAGGCATTGTCCAGGCGGCTGTCATGGTGCGTCGATAACGGCTGCGCCAGGGCGGCAACAGAGGATAAGGCAATGCAGATGACCGCGGACAGGCGGAGGGCGTTTCGAGACATGCGCAGGCTGCTCCTGTAGATTGTTTCGACAATACTACAGAGGGACTGTCTTCCCAATGCGTTGCGTGCGGGCAGCTTCCCGCGCGGCGCGGGCTACCGCTTCTTTTTGGCTGGCTTGGCGACCGGCTTCTTCGCCGCCTTCGGCGCAGGCTTCGCAGCAGGTTTGCGCACCGGCGCCGCGAGCGGCTTCTTGGGATGCTTCGCCGCTGGCTTGGGAGCGGGTTTAATCGCCTTCTTTATCGGCTTCGCCGCGTGCTTCACAGGCGCGGACTTTTTGGCTGCAGGCACGGCCTTTTTCAGCGTGGCCTTCGCCGGAGCCTTCTTGGGCGGCGCTGGAACGGTCTTCGCTGAAACAGCCTTCGCAGGAGCGGCCGACTTGGAAGCGTGCGCCGCCTTCGCCGGAACCGGGTGCTTGGCCTCGGCCTTCGCATGGACTGGCTTTGCGTGCTCGTGAGTCGTCGCTGCCGCGTGATGGGCTGGCGCTGCTGCCTTGACCGGAGCAAGCTTGGCTGCAGCGGCCTTGACCGGAGCTGCCTTCGCTTTTACCGGCTTGGCGATGGGCAGGTCTTCATCCGCCTCTTCGCCTTCAGCTTCCTCTTCTTCCCCGTCATCGTCGCCTTCATGATCGAGATCTCCCGGAGACGGAAGAGCGTCCTCATCCAAAGCCTCATCGTCGTCTTCCTCGGCCTTGATCTTGGCTTCGGACTTCTTCGCGCGGGTACGGCGAATGCTGACCGGCGGCGGCGGCGCGGGCGGCGAATGCGGCTCTAAAAATGCCCGCATTTCCTCGTCGGTCGTCAGCTTGCCGTCCATGAGCTGGAAGAAGATGTCCTGCACCAGCTGCTGGTAGCCGGGCAGGTCGGGAGTAATCCGCATCTCCAGCATGAGCGTGGTGGGAATCTTCTGGCGCGCTTCCGGCCAGACCGTGTAGAAATTCTTGAACTTTGTCTGCACCGCGGCGTTCTTGCTGGTGAAGGCCAGCCACAGCACCGCCTCGGGGGCATAGCTGGTCAGCAGCTTCCAGGTCGCAGACGGCGCGGAGTTCTTCTTGTCCAGCAGCTCTTTCTGGAACTCCTTGGCCGCCTCGTCGATCGCTTCCCACTGCCTGACGAAGCCCTGCCGCGGAAACATCTTCTTGAGCGCGCTCAGGTCCTTCGGCGGCATCTTCGCGGTAAGCAGTTCCATCTGGGCAGCAGACAGGTCGGGATGGATTCCCTGGATGAGAAGCTGGATCAGCGTGGCGTGCAGCGCCTCCAGGCCCGACAGGTCGGCGCGCGCGCTGGTCCATGCCGGATCGAGGTGCTTCATCCAGCCTTCGTTCTCTAACGCCTTGAGCGCCTTGAGCGCGTCTTCCTCATGGCCGATCTCCTCCAGCTCATACCCCTTGAGGTAGGGGGAGATGACGTCGATGGCGTTCTCATCCTTGGAGTTGTGATAGCGAGTCTTGCTGCGCTCGTCCAGTTCCCAGCCGGTGCGGGCCATCAGGCGGGTGGCGCGAAGCAGGCGGGAGGGGTCCTCGATGAATCCATAGGGACTTACCAGCCGCAGCGTGCGGGCTTCGAGATCGGCAATGCCGTTCAACGGGTCGAGCAAAAGGCCGTAGGACCCTTCGTTGAGCGAGACGGCCATCGCGTTCGCGGTGAAATCGCGGCGGCGCAGATCATCCAGAATCGGAGCCCACTCATAGACGGGCCTGCCCGGCTTGGGATAATGCTCGCTGCGCGCGCTCGAAACCTCCAGCCGAACGCCGTGGAACCAGAAAAACAAGGTACGGGAAGGCTCGTGCTCGCCCCAAAGTTCAGCGCCAGCTTTCTCCAGCTCTTTCTTTAATTTAAGGGTATTTCCCTGAACCGTTACATCAAGATCGCGCACGGGAGAGCCAGTCGTGAGATCGCGCACCGCGCCGCCGGTGAGAAAGACATTCATGCCGTGGGCGCGAGCCACGTCGCGGACCTTGGCCAAGGAATTCTGTTGAGCCGGCGATAGGCGGTTTTCTAAAAGATAGATGTAGTCGGGCATGCCTGAACAATCAACGCAATTCTTTAACGCACCTGGATGTAAATTCGCTTAACTACCAGTGCCGACAATACTTTACGAGCGTTCCCAGGGCGTTAACAAAACTCCAATGTAACACACCGTATCTTGCTTGGCTACCGCGTTGCACAATTTTCGCTGCGTTGAGTCCCGGACATGCAACAATCCTTACTTTGCGAGACCAACTTGGTCCGCGTAACCTACCCTTCATGTCCTCCAGTCGAAAAAAGGCCATTGTCCGCAAATTCTCCCGTGACTGGGTGGCCGGCTATCTGCCGTCGGACGGATTCGTCCACGGCGAGACCGTCGACATGCTCGGACTGGACGGCAAGGTAACCGCCCTTGAAGCCGTTCAGATTAAGTGGGTATGCTTCGTGCGCGACTTCAACTCGGGCGAGGCAGCCAACCCTGAGCGCCTCCTGCGCAAGACTTTTGCCGGACGCCCCCGCACGGCAGGTCTCTTTCTGCGCGCCAGGCTCACCGACGGCGACCTGATCGAAGGACTGGCCGCCAACGACCTCGGCCTTATTTCCTCCGCAGGCCTTTTCCTGACCCCGCCCGACACCCGCTCCAACACCCAGCGGCTCTGGATTCCGGCATCCTCCGTCGCCGAGCTCGAGATCGTGGCCGTGATCGGGAGCAGCCCGAAGACAAAACCGGCGCCGGTGTCTCGGGACGACGCCCAGGAAAGCCTGTTCTAAACTCCGTTCCGGGGAGCACGGCTTACTTCACGGACGGAGTAACTCTCCTGGGATATGGCGAAAAGAACGACTCCGCTTCGATCTCGTGATTCACTGTCTCCCTGATCAAGCTCTGGCTTTCCGACCACGCCGCCCACACCGAACGGCACCAGTCGCGGATCATCTCGTCCCGCTCCGCACCGGGCGGTGTTGCTGCGACGGCGGCAACGGTGATCGCTCCACGCTCCTGCGGCGGCAGCAGGCGAGGCCATTCTTTGCGCCGCTTTGCCAGCTGCATGTGGATTCTCTGCACCTGTCGTCCGGTGAAGTTCTTTTCCATGTGCAGATATAGCCCGATGAGCGCGAATACGACGGTAATCGGCTTGGAGCCTCCATCGGCGTGCTGCGCGGCGTAGGCGTCGACAAGATGCTGGTGGACGAACGCGGGATCGGGGTGGGAGAGCGTATAAAAGGCGAGCTCGTCATACAGGTTCTGATCTGTAGTCATCGCTGGATATGCCTTTCCGTGCGCAGGGCGCCTCGTTGCCGGTCTTTCCCGAACTTTAACTAACTCTGTCGGCAGCGTTGTTTTTTGACGCGTGAAATGCGCTGCGGAAGCAAAAAATTGCGGTTGCGCCAGCATAAAGCAGGTCCCTCGGCTCGCGGCGCTCGCTCGGGATGACAATTTTTTTATAAGCGCAAGGGACATCGACAGAGCTACCTAACCTCTATTCTGCGCGCAGCGCCTGCATAGGGTCGATGGAGGCTGCCCTGATTGCGGGCGGCAGCGCGGCTGCGAGCACCAGAAGCATGAGCAGGAAAGCGGCAGCGAAGAGCGCCAGGGGGTCGAAGCGGCTCACTCCGAAGAGGAACGATTCGAGTAAGCGCGACGCGGCGATCGCTCCTAGGAGCCCGATTGCGCAGCCGCCAGCCGCCAGCTTTGCGCCCGATGCGAGCACCAGCCGCAGAATCCCGCCGCGCCGCGAGCCCAGCGCCATGCGAATAGCCATCTCCTGGCTGCGAAGGGCTACCGAGAAGGCAATCACGCTGTAGACGCCGAGCACCGCAAGCAGCACCGCCGCAGCCGCAAAGGCCGTGAGGATCACGGTGTTGAAGCGGCGCGGGGCCTCGATCGCCGAGACTGCCTCGGTCATAGCCTGCACGTGCGCCAGCGGAAGCTCGGGATCGATCGAGCGAACGACGGCGCGAAGATCCTCCTCCATTCGCTCCGCCGGCAGCGCGGAGCGCACCACGATCCCTCCTCCGTACCCGGCCACGTCGGATGGCGAGGCCATGGCTCCCGATGCCGGAGTCACCTGGTCGGCCTTTTCATAGATCTGCTGCATCGACGGGGTGTCGGGAGCGTCGTCCTTCACGCCGGCAACCTCGCCCACCACCGTCAGCCAGCGCGTAGGCATCTGCGGCGTCCCCAGCCGGACTCGTTTCCCGATGGGGTCCTGGCCGGGCCATGATCGCTCGGCAAGCTGGCGATTGACCACAGCGGCCAACTGCGCGGTCGCGGTGTCGCCCTCGTTCAGATAGCGGCCGCGCAGCAGAGGAATCCCCATTGCCTGAAAATAGTCGCCTTCAACCGCCATCGCCGTCGCGATATCATGCCCATCCAGCGACGGTGCATAGTCGTCCGCGACAAAGATCGTATGGCTCGCGGTTCCGGTAGCGGGTAGAGCCGAGGTCATCCCTGCGCTCTCTACGCCGGGCAGCGCACGGAGCCGGCGTAGGAGCTCTCGGTTGAAGGTATCGATCTGCGCCTGGGTGACGTATTGCCGGGCCGGCAATCCGTAGAGAGCCACGATGACGTGGCGCGGATTGAAGCCCAGGTTCACCTCGCGCATCCTGGCGAAGCTGCGCAGCAGCAGACCCGCTGCGGCCAGAAGGACGAGCGCGATCGCAATCTCGGCGATCACCAGCGTGGAGCGAAGGCGGACGTGGCCGGCTCCCGTGGTCCCGGTGCGGCCGCCCTCCTTGAGCGTGTCGTTGACCTGGGTACGGATGGCCGCGAAAGCGGGAGCGAGCCCACAGATGATTCCGGTGCACACGGCAAGAAGCAGCGCCAGCCCAGCGACTCGCCAATCCAGTCCGATGTCCGAGATGCGGGGCAGCGACTCCGGCAACGCCTGAATGCCGATGCGCAGGCCGATGGCCGCCAGCACCAGCCCCAGCAGGCCTCCGGTGACGCCGAGGGTGAGGCTTTCCGCGAGCGCCTGCCGCAACAACGCCGCGCCGCTTGCGCCCAGCGCCAGGCGCACCGCAATCTCACGGCGGCGGCGAATGGCGCGAACCAGGAGAAGGCCGGCGAGGTTGACGCAGGCGATGAGCAGCACGATCAGCACAGCCAGAAAGAGCGTGCGCACCAGGGGACGTGCCGATTCGACCGTCTCGTCCCGCAGGAGACGGACAACCGGATGCATCTTGTATCCGCCCATGGCGACGCGGTTCTCGCGCACCGTCTCGACGGCGACCGCCGCGGCATCGCCCGCCGCCTGCGCGGGGCTGACGCCCGGCTTCAGCCTTCCGGCCATCAGGAAATCCCACGCTCCGGCGCGCGTGGTGAGCTCATAATCGGAGAGGCGCAGCGGCACCCATAGCTCGCTTTGGCTCAGATGCCCGGGCTGCAGCGGAAACTCAAAGCTGCGCGGCATCACGCCGATCACCACGTACGGTCGCCGGTTGAGCAGTATCTTTCTGCCGAGGATGCCGGGATCGGCGCCCATGCGGTCGTGCCAGGTCGAGTAGCTCAGCACCGCGACATCCAGCTTCTGCTCGTCCTCGGCTTCCGTAAACCGTCGGCCCATCAGAGGCCGCACGCCGAGCGCCTGAAAGACGCCGCTGGACATGCGCGCGGCATTGACCGTCGCCGGCTCTCCGATGCCGGTGAGTTCGTAAACGATGGGCTGATAGCCTCCCAGGCCGTCGAAGCTGTGGGTTCCGCGGATGTAGTTCCGGATGTCGGGCGCAGTGACGCCCTGTTCCCCGTTGCCGGTAATCCCCGGACCTTCGAGGACGTCGGTAAGCGCTACCAGTCGATCGGGGTCGGGGAACGGCAGCGGTCGCAGCAGCACCCCTTCGACAATGGAAAAGACCCCAGTGGTGGCTCCGATGCCGAGGGCGAGCATGAGGACAGCGGTTGCGGTAAAACCAGGCGATTTCAGAAGGTGACGTATCGCCAGACGCAAATCGCCGAGAAGCGACAGGTTGTGTTCTCCGGGCAGCGGGATTCAACAGAAGCGGAGTTTCTCCGTCACCCTATGGGACGGGCAGCGAGCGCTTTTCGTCAAGGGGGAAGAGACAGGGATCGGCGGCGCAACGGCCTACGCCGAAAATCCCTGCCTCGATTACTCCGCTCTGATCGCGCGCATGGGATTGATGGACGAGGCGCGGCGCGCGGGGATCAGCGATGCGGCCAGCGCCAGCAGCAGCACCAGGAAGGCCGCAAGGGTCAGGACCAGCGGATCAAGCGCGCTCACGCCGAAGAGGAAGGAGTGCAGCAGGTGGGACGCGGCGATGGCTCCCGCCAGCCCAATCGCGCAGCCGAGCAGCGCCAGCTTCGCTCCGGATACCAGGATGAGGCGGACGATTCCCGTGCGCTGCGAGCCGAGCGCCATGCGAATCGCGATCTCCTGCGCCCGCAGGGCTACAGAGAACGCAATGACGCTGTAGATGCCGAGCACGGCCAGCAGCACGGCCGCTCCGGCAAACGAGGAAATCAGCGCGGTGTTGAAACGGCGCGGAGCCTCGGTGTCGGAGATAGCGTGCTCCATGGTCTGAACCTGGGTCAGCGGGAGCTGGACGTCGATCGAGCGCACGGTGGTGAGCAAGGCGTTCTCCATCTGCTGCGGAGGCATGGAGGTGCGCAGGGCGATGAACCCGCCGTTGCCGCCAAGGTCGGTCGGCGATGCGAGCTGTCCGGCCACGCTTATGATCTGATCGATGGGGCTGTAGTACTGCTGCTTTGTGGGCTGGTCGGGGGAAGCTTCCTTCACGTCGGCTACCTCACCGACAACTGTGGTCCAGGGAGTGTTCATTGCCTGCGTCCCCAGACGCAGTCTTTTGCCGATCGGGTTCTGCCCGGGCCATGACTGCTCGGCCAGCTTCTGATTCACGATCGTCACCAATTGGGAATCCGCCCGGTCAGCCGGGGTGAACAAGCGTCCGCGCAACAAGGGGATGCCCATGGCCTTGAAGTAATCCCCCTGCACCTGCACCCAGGTGGCAAGATCGATGGCTCCGTTCTTGGGAGGAACATATCCGTCGGCGACAAACGCGCTGTTGCTGTTGTTTCCCGAAGCCGGCAGGAAGGACGTGAGTCCCACGCTCTTTACACCGGGCAGCTCCTGCAGCCGGCGCACCAGCTCGCGATTGAACTCGTCGACCGAGGCCTGCGTCGAATACTGCTTTCGCGGCAGCGAGTAGGATGCCACCAGCGTATGGTCGGGTCGAAAGCCCAGGTCTACCTCGCGCATCTTCTCGAAGCTGCGCAGCAGCAGGCCGGACGCGGCGAGCAGCACCAGGGCAATCGCGATCTCGGTGACCACCAGAGCGGAGCGCAGGCGCGCATGGCCGCCGCCCGAGGTGCCGGTGCGTCCACCTTCCTTGAGAGTTTCGTTGACGCTGGTGCGGATGGCCGCAAACGCCGGCGCCAGCCCGCAAATTACACCCGTAAGGATGGCCAGAATCAGCGCAAAGCCTACTACCTGCCAGTCCAGGCCGATTTCGCTGACCAGCGGCAGCGTCTCGGGAAGCAGGCTGACGCCGGCGCGCAATGCAACCGCGGCAAGCAACAGGCCCAGCGCGCCTCCGGCAACGCTCAGGACCAGGCTTTCGAGAATCGCCTGGCGCAGCAGCGTCGAGGCGCGCGCGCCCAGCGCGAGACGGACCGCGACTTCCCTCTGCCTGCGGATGGCGCGCACGAGCAACAGTCCGGCCAGGTTGGCGCAGGCAATCAGCAGCACCACGGAGACGGCCAGGAACAGAGTGCGCACCAGCGGCCTTGCCTGCTCTACCGTCTCTTCATGCAGCGGCCGCACCACCGGGTGAATACGAAAACCGGCCATGAAGGCGGGATAGCCGCGCATCGTCTCCTGGGCCACACGGTTCGCGTCGCTCACCGCTTCCGCCGCGGTGACGCCCGGCTTCAGGCGGCCAACCATGCTGTAGCTCCAATTGGATTGGCCGGCGGCGGATAGTTCGGCGGGAGCGAAGCTTATCGGAACCCAAAGCTCACTGCGATTGAGATGGCCGGGCACCAGGGGAAACTCGAAGTTGCGCGGCATCACGCCGACGACCACATATGGCTTGCGGTCCAGGAGGATCTTCTTTCCGACAACATTGGGATCGCCGCTGAAGCGGGTCTGCCAGGTGGCGTAGCTCAATACGGCAACCTGCTGGTGCTGATCGTCCTCCTGCTGCGTGAAATAGCGCCCCAGCAAAGGCTGAACACCGAGCGCGGGAAATACACCTCCGCTCATGCGCGTCGCATTCACCATGGCAGGCTCACCGATGCCCGAAAGCTCATAGCCGTTTCCCTGGTAGCCTCCGAGGCTGGTGAAGCTCTGCGTGTCACGCATGTAGTTGCGGATATCGGGCGCCGTGACGCCGACCTCGCCATTCCCTCCGATATCTGCTCCCTGCAGAATGTCGGCGAGCACGAAGAGCCGGTCGGCATGAGGAAAGGGCAGCGGCCTGAGCAGCACGCCTTCGACAATCGAGAAGATAGCCGTAGTTGCGCCGATGCCGAGCGCCAGCATGAGAATTGCGGTGATCGCGAAGCCGGGCGACTTCAGCAGGTGACGAACGGCGATCTTCAGATCACGAAACAGGGACATTCCAGGCTCCTCGGGTAGCAGGCTGAACAAATCTCAGCACGTTACCTTCCAGATACGATCCGTTCGAAGTGATTGTTCCCGCGCATCTTCTGCGCACGGTCGTCGATCGTCCACTGTTCGGCAGCGGACCCCATCGTCCGTATACGGACAGAAATTCAGAGATTCGCGACCGGCGTATGAAGAGCGACTCCGATGAGCGGCGCACAGCAGGCCCGCTGCTGACGGCGAATCATCGCTGACCGCTGAACCCTGATCGCTGAACCCTGACCTATTACAACCGCCAGCAAGGAGTTAAGGACTGTAACCGGGCGGATTCAACCGGCAGCGGCCGAATTATTCCGGTTACAGGTTACAGGCGCCGAAAGCATCACTCTCGGAGGACAGGTGTTCATCCGCGCGCTGCCCGGCCGTGATCATTCACCTCTCAAAGCCTTGAGGGGATCGACCGACGCGGCGCGTCGAGCGGGCAATGCCGAGGCCAGCAGAGCGAGAGCGAAGACGGCGATTGCTGTCAGGATCATCACGACAGGGTCGAAGGGGCTCACGTGAAAGAGGAACGATCGGAGAATGCTCGATGCCGCGGCCGCGCCCGCCAGTCCGAGGATGCAGCCGACAGCCGCAAGCTTCAGACCTGAAACGACAACCAGGCGAATGATATGCGAGCGCCGCGAGCCGAGAGCCATGCGGATGGCCATCTCCTGCACGCGTGAAGCAACGGAAAAGGCAATGATGCTGTAGATGCCGAGCACCGCCAGCAGCATCGCGACAAAGGCGAAGCTGGAGATGATGATGGTGCTGAAGCGGCGCGAGGCTTCACTCTGGGAGACGACCTGCTCCATGGTTTGTACCTGCGTGAGCGGAAGCTGCGCATCGATGGAATGGACCGTCGTCCTCAGAACGTTCTCCATCTGCTCCGGCGGCAGCGCGGAGCGCAGGACGATGTAGCCGCTGTTTCCATTCAGATCGGTAGGCAATGCGACGGGGCCTGCATCCTTTTCGAGCTGCACCACCGGCTGATAGAACTGCTCGGAGGCGTCGGCGTCGGGCGCGGTGAGCTTGGCATCGGCTACTTCTCCGACCACGGTCATCCAGGGAGTTCCCGATTTCAGCGTGCCCACGCGCATCCGTTTCCCGATGGGGTCCTGATGCGGCCAGTAGTGCTCGGCGAACTCGTGATTGACGATGACGACGAGCTGGTTCTGGGCGTTGTCGGACTCGGCAAAGTAGCGCCCCCGAAGCAGGGGCGTGCCGATGGCCTTGAAGTAGTCACCGATGACCTGAGAAGGCGAAGCGGCGTTCCGGTCGGGCCCGCGGGGATCGACGTAGCCGTCGACGACAAACGCCTCGATGCCGTCCCCGGTGGTGGGAATGGTGCTGGTGAGTCCTACGGCGTTGACGCCGGGCAGCTGACGAAGCTGCTGGAGCAGCTTGTTGTTGAAGCTGTCGATCTGGGCCTGCGTGGAATATTGCTTCCGCGGGAGCGCATACGCAGCGGTGGTGACGTGGTCTGGGCGGAAGCCGAGATCGACGGCGCTCATGTTGCTGAAGCTGCGCAGCAGCAGGCCGGAGGCGGTGAGCAGGATAAGCGCGACGGCGATTTCCATGACGACGAGCGCGGAGCGAAGGCGCGCGTGGCTGCCGCCCGCGGAGCCGCTGCGTCCGCCTTCTTTCATGGAGGCATTCACGTTGGTGCGCAGGGCCGCGATGCCCGGGGCTAATCCGCAGAAGAAGCCGGTGAGGACCGCAAGCAGAAGCGCGAAGCCGACGACGCTCCAGTTGAGAGTGATCTCGTTGATGAGCGGCAGCGTCTCAGGCAGGAGGCTTCTGCCGACGGCGAGCCCAATCGCAGCGAGGCCGATACCGATCAGGCCGCCGATGACGCAGAGGACGAGGCTTTCGAGAATCGTCTGCCACAGCAGGGTGAGCGGAGGCGCGCCGATGGCCAGACGCACCGCAGTTTCACGCTGGCGGCGGATGGCGCGAACCAGGAGAAGCCCGGCGAGATTGGCGCAGGCGATGAGCAGCACCACGGCGACGGCGAGGAAGAGCATGCGCAGCAGTGGACGGGTTTGCAGCACAGTGATCTGCTGCAAGGGGTAGACCACGGGCCGGATGTGAAAGTTCGCTTCGTCGGGCGGGTAGTTGCGCATGATCTGCTGCGCCACGCGGTCGGCATCGCTCTGCGCCTGCGCCGGCGTGACGCCGGGCTTGAGGCGGCCGGGATTGAGCGGGAACTCGAAATTCCGAGGCATAACGCCGATCACGACATACCGCTTACGATCGAGCAGAATCTTCGAGCCGAGAATGTGCGGGTCGCCGTCGAAGCGGCTCTTCCAGGTGGCGTAACTCAGCACCGCGACCTGCTGCTTCTGCTGATCTTCCTGCGCGGTAAAGACCCGGCCCATGAGAGGCGCGACGCCGAGTGCGGAGAAGACTGAGGGCGTCATGCGCGAGGCGGCGACCTGGGCGGGCTGGCCGGTTCCGGAGAGCTCGAAGTTCCCGAAGCCATAGCCGCCGAGACTCTCGAACGAGCGGGCGTCCCGCGGATAGATGACGACCTCCGGGCCGGTCTCATATCCCGCATCGTGCTCGCCCCAGTCGGTGCCGCTAACCTGATCGCCGAGGGTCACCAGGCGGTCGGCGTGAGGAAAGGGCAGCGGGCGGAGGAGAACTCCATCGACGATGGAAAAGATAGCCGTAGTCGCGCCGATGCCGAAGGCCAGCATGAGAATTGCGGTAGTCGCGAAGCCGGGCGATTTCAGCAGGTGACGGACGGCGATCTTCAGATCACGAAAAAGGGACATTCCACACTCTTCCGGTAGCAGGCTGAACAAATCTCAGCACGTTGTCTTCCAGAAACGATCCGTTCGAAGTGATTGTTCCCGCGTCTGCTACTTACGATCGGCGATCGTCCGCTGTCCGGCAGCGGACCCCATTGTCCGTATACGGACAGAAATTCAGGGATTCGCGACCGGCGTGCGAAGAGCGACTCCGATGAGCGGCGCACAGTTGGGCCGCCGCTGACGGCGAATCATCGCTGATCGCTGAACCCTGAACCCCGACCTAGTACAATCGCCAGCATGAAGTTAGCAGCATTGGCGCTTGCGTTGGGCGCAGAGCTTCGCGGAGACGGCGACGTGGAGATCGCCGGCGTGGCTGGAATCGAAGAGGCCGGCTCCGACCAGATCACGTTTGTGGCCAATCCCCGCTATTCGGCCCTGGCGCGCACCACGGACGCCGCTGCGGTGCTGGTCTCGCCGGACTTTCCGGATATCCCCGCAGCCACGCTGCGCACCGCGAATCCGTACCTGGCCTGGGCCAAGACCATTCAGCTTTTTTATCGCGAGCCGGAATACAACGTCGGAATCCATCCTACGGCGGCCATTCACCCCACCGCGAAGATCGGCAAGTATGCCCACATCGCAGCGTATGCCGTTATCAGCGAAAACGTCGTAATCGGGGACCACGCGACCATCCTGGCGCACGTCGTTATTTATGCGAACGCAGTCATCGGCAGCCACTTCTTCGCGCACGCTCATTCCGTCGTACGCGAGTTCTGCCGTGTGGGCAATCATGTGGTGCTGCAGAACGGCGTGATCGTCGGCTGCGACGGCTTCGGCTTTGCCAAGGACGAGCACGGCGTGTGGCACAAGATCGTGCAGGCCGGCCCGGCCGTCATCGAGGACAATGTCGAGATTCAGGCCAACTCCTGCATCGACCGCGCCAGCGTAGGCGAGACGCGCATCGGTTCCGGAGTCAAGATCGACAATCTGGTACAGGTGGGCCACGGGTCGAAGGTCGATGCCAATTCCCTGCTCTGCGCGCAGGTCGGCCTGGCGGGATCGTCGGAGATCGGCAAGAACGCGATCCTGGCCGGGCAGGTCGGCGTGGCCGGGCATTGCAAACTGGGCGACGGCGTGATCATGACCGCGCAGTCCGGCGTCTCCCACGATGTGCCGGCCGGTAAAATGATCAGCGGCTCGCCGGCGTTCGACAATCGCCAGTGGCTGAAGTCCACCGCCCTCTTCAACCGGCTCCCGGACATCGTGAAGCAGTTGCAGCGTAAAGAGAAATCCGAAAAGCATGGAGAGGAAACGAGCGGCTGATCTCCCATTTGCCGCATCCAATCATTTTCGATGCAAAATGACAACGAACACGGCCCACGAAAAGGACCTGCGCCGGACTCATCCCAGGCCCTGGCCGAGCCGATCCGCGTGCTCCTGCTTGACGATCACCCCGAAAACCTTCTGCTTCGATCCACAATTCTGCGCAACCACGGCTATCTGACGGAGACCGCGTCCACCATCGAAGACGCCGCGCAGTTGCTTTCGGAGATCGACATCGCAGTGCTGGACTATCACCTCGGCGCAGGCCAGTTCGGCACCGACGTGGCAGCCGAACTGCGCCGGCAGCGGCCGGAGGTTCCTATCATCATCCTTTCGGCGACGCTCGAACGGCGCTTCGGCGGAGTCGAGGACATGCACCTGCTCAAGGGATACAGCTCGAGCGACGACCTGGTAACCGCGCTGCGATCCTTCGAAGCCAAAATGCGCGGCAAGCCGGTGGTGGTGGATGCGCGCGACTTCTTCTACTCCCGCATCAGCATGGCGATGGGCGATGACGTAGTGCTCGAAATTCTGGACGGCGGCGGCAATTGGCAGTATGTGAACGAGACCTGCGCCAGGTTGCTGGAGCGTCCGCGCGACTGGTTCCCCGGTCGCAACATGTTCCTCGAAATGCCGGAGCTTGCCGCGGACTGGCGCGAAATCCTGCGCACCGTCGCCCGGGATCGCGAAACCTATATCGACCGCACTTACCGCGGCTTGCTCAATCTGCCGCGCAAGGGCGAGGCGTGGGTATGGAACGTAGTGGCCTTCCCCATCAGCCTGCACACCCGCGAGACCGGCGTGGTGCTCACCGCGCGGGCCCTCGAGCGCAAGCCGGTTGTGTAGCCCGCAAGCCAATCGTGTGGCCAGGCGAATACGGCGCAAATCTGTCATGATCGGAAAAGATGAAGGGCAGGAAAGATGGATCACAATTGACCGCGCGCATCGGCTTGGCTATGACTCCCAACCGCATCCGCAACGGGTTCTGCGCGGCGGGACTGGCCCTTATTCTCGTCGGCATGGCTGCATGCCGCTCGGCCTTTATTGAAACCGACATTCGCAATAACGGGGACACGCCGATACGGCTGGTCGAAGTGGACTATCCCAGCGCCAGCTTCGGCACGCAGGTCCTCGCCCCGCACTCCGTTTACCACTATCGCTTCAAGGTGCAGGGTTCAGGCGCGGTAAAGCTGAGCTATTCCGGCGCCGACGGCAAGAGCCATTCCGCGACGGGCCCCATCCTCGAGGAGGGGCAGTACGGCGGTCTTACCATATCCGTCGATTCCACGGGTAAAGTTTCATGGACCGAAAGTTTGCTGAAGACCAAATAGGGACGCGTTACGCGATCGGAACCGATTCGGGATTCAAAACGCCTTCCGGTGGCCTCTCGTCTTGCGTCCGAAAATCGCTCACCTTAGGCTGAAATCAAGAGTGACGCCAGCGCCGCCGGGTAATGCCCCGTTCCCCAATGCGGTTCCCCGGTTCAGGCCACACTCTTCGCCGCTGCTGTGCGGCAACAGGATTTGCCGCGGATCTTCGATCCGTCTCTCGATCCGCGGCAAATTCCGGCAGTGTATCTCGTCAATAAATAGCGCGTGTCCGAAATCCGGCGCTCATCCTAGGCCGCGACGCATCGCTCCGGTTTTCGCTCTCTGCCAGAGGGGTCGGAAGTTACCGGTCGGGCGAGGGCATGGTGGGATGAATCTGCGGCGTCGGCGCAGGCGCTGCTGCCGGCGGGTTCGGAGTTTGTCCCGAAGTTTGTCCCGAAGTTTGTCCAGAGGTCTGGCTCGAAGTCTGGCTGCCGCTGGACGATGCGGGCTTGCCTCCTGCCGTGGTCGGCGAACTGCCCGAGGGCGAATCCTTCGGGAACTGCACCGGCCCCATCGTCGGCTTGTCCTTGTCGTTATCCGAGGGCAGCTTTTCGCCCGGGTTGCGCAGCGTGGGCGGCGCCTTCGGAGCATTTTCCGAGGCCCGGTCGGCGGGATTCTCGTCGCCGAGCTTCACGATCTGGGCCTTCTCCGCCGGAGCCGTATTCCAATAGTCGCCCATCTCGTTCTCGGTATGGATGACCGGCTCTTCCCCGACCTTGGCAATCTCCACGCGAATCACGCGGTTCCCGTTGAACCGAACAAACTGCACCGGATCGGGCACGTTGCCGTAAATCCACTCCTCGAAGGGCATCTGGCCATCGCGCTCGCGAATCTTGTCCCGCGGCGGCCCCAGCGCGCTGAGCACCATCTCGGTATTCATCCCCACCAGCACATGGTGTTCGAGGATGGTCTTGCGCAGCATGGGAGGAAGCGTATCCGTATAGGCCTCTACCGGCGTCTTCACACTGAAGTCCACGATCGGCTTGACCAGAGCCTCCACCTGCATCCCGGTCAGATCGGGCACATCGTGCGGGAAAACCAGAACGATGCGCGAGCCACTGGGAGCCTGCGGATCGTCGCGCACCACCGGCGTCGTCATATCCGGGTCCATGCCCACGGACACATGCCTGAGCCACTTGTGCTTATGCTCCGGTCCTCCATTGAAATCCAGAATGACACGCTCTTTTTCGACGCGAACATCGGTGACCACCACCCGCTCGCCGGCCTTCACCGAGATCCCGCGCTCGCGGATCGCATTGACATAGTCGGAGCCTGACGGCTGCATCGCGCCGTTGGCGCGGAGGGTAATCGTGGTGATGGGCAAGGGGCGCATGGAGAAGCCCTGCTCCGCCTGCAGAAAGCGCAGCAAATCCTCGCGATTGTGATTGGTAAGCGGTTCGGTGGGAAGAGGAATGTTGGTCGGATGGAAATCGAGATACTTCCCGTCAATACCTTCCGGAGTCACCGTAAAGACCTGGGCCACGCAGGAAAAAGAGGTGAACGCGATCGACAGCGCGATCAGACTTGCGAATTGCGTCAAATTAGGCCTGAGGACGGGAACTCTCGTGAAGCCTCGCATAGGGCCTCCGCTTGGTACACAAGCATGGCGCGATTTGCAGCGCTTTGCAAGGGGGATTACAGAAAGACGCACCTCCATTTTCGCGACGGGAAAACGGAATTGCCCCTCTCTTTTTCCTGGGATGCCGGGGAGCGTGACCAGCTTACGTGGACGCGGGATGAATGCTGGAAGAATGAGAACGAAGCTGAAGGCCGCTGTCCCTGCCGCAAAGACTCGCCACTTCCCCTACAACCGGTGTTCGTCGAAGAAGCCCAGGCGGCAACAATCACTTATAGCCATCTGCGGCATGAGTTTGCAGGAAGGTCAGGCCGACCAGTTGGAAGAAGATGTTTCGTTCATCAATGCGGCCGAGCTGGGGGTGGTTACGCGCATCCCGTTACGAAGATGCTCCTCCTGAAGCTTGTGGATCACCTCGGGATCACGCGCGACCACCTGCCAGGCTTCGCGTACATCGCGAATGCAGGCGATGGCCTCGCGCAGGCGGTCCGCCGAGGCGAGCCTCGATCCCTCGATGCAGAGCGCGAAGATAGCCGCATAAAATTCAGAGAGGGCCTTGGCCGACGAACCGCCGATATCCATTCGCAGCCGCGATTGAAGGTGCATCAGGATATCCAGGGTGCGTTTGATGGCGATGCGCCGTTCGGCGATGTCGTTGTGATCGATGGCTTGAATGGCGCGGTAGAGAAAGCGGACCATGCCGTCGTAAAGAGCGACGATCGGCTCCACCCCATTCATCCCCCCAACTGCCCGCTGCTGATAATTCATAAGCTCCTGGTGGGTCTGCAGCTTGTTCTGACTTCTTCTGCCTCGGATTTCCTGCAGGAGCCGTTGTTGTCACGCGACCGGCACTTACCCGTTTGCATTCTCGTTGTAACCGGTGATGGCGCTGTAGAGCTCATTGACCTCATTGATTTGCGAAGGAATCTGCTGCAGCGTGTAGTTCGCGTTGTTCAGTTCGGTTGTCAGCAGCGACTGCTGCGAGCTGATGTAGGCATTCTCGTTGCTGAGGTTGGTGTTGAGCTGCGACTCGCTGCTGGAGTCGCTCTGCAGCGCAAGATAAACCACTCCGTCCGAGGAGGAGCTGCTGCCCAGCGTATTCAGCACCGTGGTGAAGTTGCCGCCGAACGAGGTGTAGCTGGCGCTGGGCTCGAGGAAGTTCACGACATCCTGGTAATTGCTGTCGAGAAGACTGTCCAGGGTGTCGTTGTCGAGGCTGAGCGTGCCGTCGTCGTTCACCGATACTCCCAGCTGCGTGAGCGAGGTGACGGCGTTGGACTGCGACGTGCCGAAGCTGACCGCGCTGCCGCTGGTAGTGTCCGTCAGGCTGCTGGAGTCGACTGTAATCGCGCCGGTCGAGCCGGAGGTGGAATTGGCCACGCTGAGGGTCGCCGCGGTTCCGGAGGTGATGACGCTGGCGGTCACACCGAGATTCGCAGAGTTGATGGCCGTCGCCAGATCGGCCAGCGTGCCGTTGGCGGGCACGTCGACCGTCGTTGCCGATCCCGTGCCCACGGCGATCGACAGGCTGCCGGAGAGTACGTCGGCGCTCCCGATCGATGAGGTAGTTCCCACCGCGTTTGCGGCCTGGGTGAAGTTGAGCGCGGCCTGGAGATCCTCCTGCAGCGTGGCGATGGTGGGGCTGCCGAAGAGCGGCTCGGGATTGCCGGAAGAGTCGTTTCCCTCCTGGGTATTCAGATCGCCGACCACCGTGTTGTAGGCGGAGACAAAGCTGGCCACCGCGGATTCGACTGTGCTGTTGTCGTTGGTGATTTCGACCTGCACATCGCTGGCCGGCGCCGCGCTCACCAGCTGAAAGGTCACTCCGGGTATGGCTCCGGTGATGGTATTGGAGGCGCTGGTAACAGGAACGCCGTCGACCTTGAGTGACGCGTCCTGTCCCGCCTGCCCCTGCGTGAAGCTGACCGCATCGCCGCTTGTCGAATCGCTGAGGCTGCCGCCCACGGTGATCTGGCCGGCTGCGCCCGAAGTGTTGCTCACCAGCGACAATTCCTCGCCCGTGGAGGTGGTGATGACGCTGGCGGTCACTCCGTAGCTGCCCGCGTTGATGGCAGCGGACAGCGTGGAGAGCGAGTCGTTCGAGGAATCGATGGTAATCGTTTGCGCCGCGCCTCCGACAGTCAGCACCAGAGTGCCGCCCGAGGCAAGCACGTCGCTGCCGGCGATGGCGCTGCTGTAATAGGAAGAGGTCTGGGCCAGGCTATCGACCTCCACCGTGTAGCTGCCGGCCACCGCGCTCGAAGACGCGGAGGTCAGCGCCAGGACATCGGTATTCGAGCTCGAGCCCTCCTTCTGCGAGAGCACGCCGGCGAAGTCGGTCAGCGGCTCGAGGGCGCTTGAAAGCGTGCTCAGGTCGGTGCCGATCGAGGTCAGTGCCGTGTCCTGCGATTGCAGCGCTGTGAGCTGCGTGTTCCACGGGGTCTCGACCGCCTGCAGGTTGGCGACGATCTGGCTCACCGTGCTGCTTACATCGAAGCCCTGGCCGCTCGTCGGCGAGCCAAACGAGATTCCTACAGTGCTCATATCGTCCTTATCGTCAGTTGGGGGTTAAGACTTCATCTGTCACTCCCCGTTGCAACCACGGCTCCAGGAACGGACGGGGGAAGGGACGAGGCGATTAAATATCTCTCACCAACGAAGACCGGGGAGCCGAAGCTCCCCGGTCTCGGATGATGCAGCGGACTACTGCAGCAGCTTGGTTACCAGCTGTTCGGTGCTGTTGGCCTGGGCCAGAGCGCTGATGCCGGTCTGCTCCAGAATCTCGTACTTGGAGAGGTTCGAGGTTGCCGAGGCATAGTCGGTTGCGGTGATCGAGTTCTCTGCCGAAACCACGTTCTCCTGCTCCGTGCTGTCGACATTGCTCACCGCGTTGAGGGTGTTGATCTGCGAGCCGAGGTAGCCGCGCTGTGCGGCCACTGCGGAGATCGCGCTGTTGATGTCCGTCAATGCCGCTGCCGCGCCGGTGGTCAGGTTGGTAGCGGACAAGTCCACCTGCGTGCCGGTGGCGTAGGTGATGCCGTTGGAGCCTGTGCCGGGAGCGGTAAAGGCCAGGGCAACGCCGGGAGCAGTCGCGGTCAAAGCGTCATCCGCACCGGCGCCGGTAAAGGTGACCAGGTTGGCGCCGTTCTCCTTGACATCGAGGTAGTATTTTCCGTCCGCCGTGCCATCGCTGACCACGCTGGCCGAGACGCCGCTGATGTTGGCATGGTTGATATCGGTGGCGACGGTGGAAATGGTAGAGCCGGCAGCGACGGTTACCGTCACCGGCGTTCCGGTTGCTCCCTGCTGGAAGACCAGCGTTCCGGCAAAGGTGCCGGTCGGGTCTTCCGCCGCGCTCTGGTAGACATCCCCGCCGGAAGCCGTGTAGGAGACCGTGCCGCCGGAGTCGCCGACCGTCGCGCTGGTGAGGCCGGCGATGTTGAGGGTATCGGTCGAGGAGCCGCTGGTGGAAGAGTCGCCGCTATAGATCTGCACGCCGCCGCCGCCGAAGACGGCGTTGTTATTGTAGGTGGTGGTGGTGCCGATGTTGTTGATTTCCGCCAGGATGGAGTTGTATTCCTGGTTGGCCGCCTGCAGCTGCGCGGTATTGAGCGTGCCGTTGGACGACTCAGTCGCCAGGGTGATGGCGCGGTTGAGCAGATTGGTTACCTGCGAGAGTGCGCCGTCCGCTACCTGCAGCAGGCCTACGCCTTCACTGGCATTGGTGGCGGACTGGGTGAGTGCAGAGGAGTTCGCCTCCAGGCCGTTCGCGAGCGAAAGGCCGGCAGCATCGTCAGCTCCGGAGTTGATACGCGAACCTGACGAAAGCTGGGTCAGCGTGTTCTGCAGACTGGACTGGGTCGAGTTCAGGTTGTTTTCCGCGTATAACGCGGAGATGTTATTCAGGACACCCAAAGACATTTGATTTGCTCCTCTATCGGTTGATCGATGGGTTCCTGCTCGAGACGCTTTACCGGGATCAGAAGCGCGATGCTTCAGCCCGGTTCGCCCTGGGGAAGGAACCGTCTGATACATCCCCTTCATCGGCGTGGGCGGAAGTGCCTTTATCCGCCGCGATGGGTTTGGCATATGGCGTGCGTGGCCACAAAACCACTCCGCGAATCTGAATCTTTCCCGTCCCGCGCCGATAGACCCACCGTGGGGGAAACCGCACGTGATCGAACTTACCCGTCTGAACGGCGCGCGCCTGGCACTCAACAGCGACCTTATCCAATCTATGGAGTCGTCGCCCGATACGACCGTGACCCTGATCAACGGCGAAAAGCTGGTGGTTCGCGAGAACACCGAGACCGTCATCGAGCTCACGCTGCATTACCGGGCCAGGCTGCTCGCCGAGGCTGCCCGGGAGTGTCCGGGAGGGCTGGTGGTCGCCTCCGGCTCAGTGTGGAGAGCCAATGCCGCGGTGCGGAATGCCGGCCCGCAGAAAGATCAGGACCCGCAGCAATTTGCCCGCCGCCGCCGGCCTGAGCATAGCTGATCTCTATTCACCAAAGATCTGTTCGTCAGGATCTGTTCACCAGGATCTGTTCACCAGGAAATGAGCCGCCATGGACATAGGTAGTTTTCTCGGGATTCTGCTGGCGCTGGCGGGCATCCTTCTCGGCCTGCTGATCGAAGGCGGACGCATCGGCCAGGTTTTGCAGCCGACCGCCGCGATGATCGTGCTGGGAGGGACGATCGGCGCGGTGATGCTGCAGTTCCCTTTGAATACGGTTGGCGGCGCTTTCCTGCGTCTCTTCAAGCTTTTCTTCTACCGCGCGCCCACCGGGGACGCCACCTTGAAGCAGCTGGTCATCTATGCCAACAAGGCGCGGCGGAGCGGCATCGTCTCGCTCGACCAGGAGCTGCCCGGCATCGAGGACTCGTTCCTGAAGCAGGCCCTGATGCTGGCCGTCGATGGCACCGAACCCTCCGAGCTGCGCAAGATCATGGAGCTGCGCATCCAAAACCACTTCGAGATGGAGGAGAAGATTCCTGCCGTCTTCGAGGCCGCCGGCGGCTTTTCCCCCACCATCGGCATCATCGGGGCCGTGCTCGGCCTGATCCAGGTGATGCAGCATCTCGACCACATCGAGGAGGTAGGGCGCGGGATCGCGGTGGCGTTCGTGGCCACCATCTATGGCGTGGGCGCGGCAAACATCCTGCTGCTTCCCGCGGCCGGGAAGCTGCGCCTGCGGCTCAGAGAGCAACAGGCGCTTCGCGAAATGACCCTGGAAGGGGTGATCTCGATTCTCGAAGGCATGAACCCGCACATGATGGAGATCAAGCTGGGAAGCTTTCTCCCTCCCGCGCGGGCGAAGCGGAACGGCCCTGTCGAAGTGAAGCGAGGCGCGGCATGAGACGGCGCGGGCAAAAGCCTCACGTGAATCACGAGCGATGGCTGGTCTCCTACGCGGATTTCATCACCCTGATGTTCGCGTTTTTTGTCGTGCTCTACGCCAGCTCGCAGGCGGACAAGAAAAAACAGGCCCAGGTTTCGCAGTCCATCAACCAGGCATTCAAGACGCTCGGCCTGTTTCAGCCGGCGTCGCTGGCCACGCAATCGCAGGGCATGTCGAGCTCCACCGATCAGGCCGTGTCGCCGGTCAATATCGTCCTGGGCGAAGAGCTGGCGACGCCGGAAGAGACGAAGCGCGACCTGATGCGCATTCAACGGCAGCTGCAGGGAAAACTCTCCAACCAGATCGCCCGCCACGTAGTCGCCATGCACCTGGGCCGCGACGGTCTGGTGATTTCGCTGCGGGAGGCCGGCTTTTACGACAGCGGATCGGCGATACCGCATACCGATTCGATGAGCAGCCTGGACTCGATTGCGTTCGCCCTGGCGTCGGTTCCCTACGACATCCGCATCGAAGGGCACACCGACAATGTGCCGATCCACACCCGCCAGTTTGCGTCTAACTGGGAGCTTTCGACGACCCGCGCAACGCGTATGGCGGAGATTTTCATCGAGCATTACCACTTCCTGCCCAGCCGCCTCTCCGCCGCTGGATACGCAGAGTTTCATCCCGTCGCCCCCAACGCGACGGCCGATGGGCGCAGCCAGAATCGCCGTGTCGATATCATCGTTCTCTCTCGAATCAGCTCTCCGTCCGGCGCCGCTCAGGCACTCGAGGCTCTCTCCGCGCGTCCTGCCGTCAAGCCCCCGTCCGGCCAAGTGAAAGCGACTGACGCCGCGCGTCTTCCACATTGAAGCCGGCGATATCATGGAGGGAATGTCTTCGCACCCACTCCCCGCTGCAGAATCGCGACGCCTGGCCGAGAGCAGCTACCACCGCGCGGTCGAGGACCTGGCAAGCGGCGACCTCGACGCGGCCATCTCCGGCTTTCAGTCTTCCCTGGCCGCGGACCCAGCTTTCTCGGATGCCGCGCATGGGCTGATCCACGCCCTGAAAGCTGTGGGACGGCTGGAGGAAGCCATCGCCGCCGCCCAGGCGCTGATCGCGGCCGATCCCGACGACACCCTGGCCCACACCAGCCTCTCGATTCTGTACCAGCACCAGGGCAGGATTCCGGAGGCGGAGGCTGCCGCCCTGAAAGCCAAGCTGCTGGGATGGAAGCACCAGCTTCGCGAACAGCCGCGGCCCGAGGATGGCCAGTGACACGCGGCCTGTCCGCGAAAAAAGCGAAGCAGGCATTGCAAACTCGGGCCGGATCGAAGCCTGCTTCCGATGAGCCGAAACGATTGCGCGATTTCTATGACCGGCTGGTGCGGGTCTACGGTCCGCGCCAATGGTGGCCCGCGAAAACTTCGCTCGAAGTCGTCATCGGCGCTTACCTGACGCAGAACACGGCGTGGACTGCCGTCGAAAAATCGATCGCCAATCTGGAAGCGCGGACACTGCTGAGCGTGGAAGCTCTGCGCGAGATTCCGGAAGCCGAGTTGCGCGTGCTCATCCGGCCATCCGGCTATATGATCCGCAAGGCGGCTGCCATCAAGGCGTTCATCGCATTTCTCGACGACAGTTACGGCGGCTCGATGGAGAGCCTGGCGGCGACCTCGGCGCAGACGACGCGTCCGCAGCTATTGGCGCTGCCCGGCGTAGGGCCGGAGACAGCAGATGCGATTCTGCTGTATGCGCTGGGTCAGCCGGCGATGGTGGTGGACGAATATCTGCGCCGGGTGGTGACGCGGCATGGCCTGCTTCCAGCGAAAGCGCGATACGCCGGGATTCAGGCGCTGGCGGAAGAGGCGTTTCGCAGAGATGAAACTTCGGGCCTGACCAGGCACTTCAACGAATTTCACGCGGTGATCGTCGAGGTGGGCAAGCTGCACTGCCGCCGGACTCCGAAATGCGAACGCTGCCCGCTGGCCTTCGATCTCGACAGGATCGGCGGCGAGCCTCTTCTTTCCTAGTCTCGCAATCGGCTAATTCCTTACATAAACTTGTCATCCCGACCGAAGCGGAGGGACCTGCAGTTTGTCTGTTCGCCAGGCCGCGAAAACGAGCCGCGAATTATCTAGCCGCTTCAGCGGCGAGAACACGTACTGCCGAAGTAGTCCGCTGCCCCGCGCTATCCTTGATCTGCACACCATCATGCTGAGGCTCTTTGTTGCCACCACCAATCCGGGCAAGCTGCGCGATTTTGCCGCCGCCGCCGAGACCTCCGACATTTCGTTCCAACCTCTACCTGGATTGAACCAGATTCCCGCACCAGCCGAAGACGAACCCACCTTCGAGGGCAACGCGCGCACCAAGGCCGTCTACTACAGCCGCTTAGTTCCGGGAGAGATGCTGTTGGCCGACGATTCCGGCCTTGAAGTCGATGCGTTGAAGGGCAGACCGGGGGTGCGCTCGGCTCGCTACGCCGCCGATGCCCGATTCGTCTCCCCCGGGGAATTCGATACCGACAGTCTGAACAATCTCTACCTGCTTGATCGCCTGGAGGATGTGCCGCCCGGGCGCAGGCAGGGCCGATACCGCTGCGTGTTAGCCGCGGCTCGCGATGGTGAGTGCCTCTTCACGGCAGAAGGCACCGTCGACGGAGACATCCTGATTGCGCCGCAGGGCGACGGCGGATTCGGATACGATCCACTGTTTTATCTGCCCGAACTTGCGAAGACCATGGCCGAGATCGATCTGGCGGCCAAGAACCGGATCAGTCATCGCGGGAAGGCGCTCCGCAATCTGCTCAAGAAGATGAAGACCGCCTAAGCGGCTCGTCAAACCCCGTGCGCCTTCTAGTTAAACGTTTGAGCATCGATATGCGCGTGTGCTACTCTTCGTGTGCCTGATAGACAGCAGAGGATTCGACCATGGCATCCACCACCGCGCCCGACGTTCTTTCTCACGCTGCAGCAGCACCGGTTCGCAAACCGGAGCGGCTGGTGTCGCTCGACGTCTTTCGCGGGCTCACCGTGGCGGGGATGATCCTGGTCACCAATCCCGGCACCTACAGCGCGGTCTACTGGCCCCTGCTGCATGCCCAGTGGAATGGCTGGACGTTGACCGACATGATCTTCCCGTCGTTTCTCTTCATCGTCGGTGTGGCCATGACCCTCTCCTTCGCGGCGCGCACGGCGCGGGGCGAGACCCGAGGCAGACTGGCGCTGCATCTGCTCCAACGGGCGGCCATCCTGATCCTGATCGGCCTCTTCCTGAACGCCTTCCCGTATTTCGATCTGCACACCCTGCGCATTCCCGGAGTGCTGCAGCGCATCGCGTTGTGCTATCTCATCGGCGGCTCGCTCTACCTGGCCCTGATGCCAAAGACCGGCTCCAACAGCGATTCATCGACCCGGCGGCGGGTTCTGATCCTTATCGCGGTCATCGTCGCGCTGGTAGCCGGATACTGGCTGACGCTCCGCTTCGTCCCCGTTCCCGGCTTCGGTCCAAACCGGCTCGATTCGCTGGGGAATTTCGGAGCCTATATCGACCGCGCGGTATTCACCACGCGCCACATGTGGGCTTACGGAACAACTCCGGGCTACGGTGTCACCTTCGATCCCGAGGGCCTGCTCACGACGCTGCCGGCCACGGCAAGTTTGCTGATTGGACTCATCGCGGGGGAGCTGCTGCGGACAAAGCATTCCGCATCACGCAAGGTGATGGTTTTCGCGCTAGCCGGAATCCTTCTGTTCCTGGCCGGAATGGCGCTCAATCCCCTGCTGCCGATCAACAAGAAGATCTGGACCAGCACCTTCGTGATCCTGAGCAGCGGCTTCAGCCTGATGGCGCTGGCGCTCTGCTACTGGGTGGTCGACATCCGCCGCTGGCGCTGGTGGACGCCTCCAGCGCTGGTCTTCGGCACCAACGCCATCCTTGCCTTCGCGCTGACCAACATGATTACGCCGCTGATGAATGTAATCCACGTTCGCGGAGGACTGCGGCTACAAGACTGGGGAGATCAGCTGTTTCTCCCCTGGCTCAGTCCCGTCCACGCTTCGCTGGCGTACGCGCTCTTACTGGTTGGGGTAAATCTGGCCATCGTCTCTGTGTTTTACCGGAAGCGCATCTTCCTGCGCATCTGACGCCGGCAATTTTCGACACATCCATGAAACAACAGCCACCGCAGAGCTGGCTCGCAATCGCGCGCTCTGTTTCGCACCGCGGGATGTCGTGGTGCCCATTGAAATTTGTGTGCCCTCTTTTCAGCCTGATGCGCCCTCTTCCTTGACGATGGTTCCTCCGGGAACCAATAATAAGTGTTGACACTTCCACAGTTTCAACGGCAGCAATGGCATCGCGCCATTCCCTGCAGCGCGCCCGGAGGCGGCTGCGTTCATTTCTGACTCTGTGCCGCGAGGGGCCTGGTTGTGGAACCCGGCCGCCTCCGCATCGGCGCAGCTAGCGCGTTACACGAGGAATCAGAGTGCAAACGGCTCATTCGCTTCAACCTGAAAAACTCCAGGGAGCACAACTGTGAGCGCTGCAACAGCGGTTACACCAAACGAGAATCGAGCGCCCAGCTTCTGGCAGTCCACCAACGGCAAGAAGGTGGTGATGGCCGTCACCGGCGCCATGATGTTCCTGTTCATCATCGGGCACGTGCTTGGCAATCTGCAGATCTTCGAAGGCCCGGCGAAGCTGAACGCCTACGGCCACTTCCTGCACAGCATCGGCGAGATGCTGTGGATCGTGCGCATCGTGCTGATCGTTGCCATCATCCTGCACATCACGGCGACGGTGCAGTTGGCCCTGCGCAATAAAGCCGCGCGCCCGGTGGGCTACTCGCGCAAGGAGGCCATCAACTCCTCCTACGCCTCGCGCACCATGTACTGGAGCGGCCCCATCGTCCTGGCCTTCATCATCTTCCACCTGCTGCACTTCACCGCCGGCTACATTCATCCCGGATCGCAGTTCATCGAGGGCGATGTTTATCACAACGTCGTCGCCGGCTTTCAGGTGTGGTGGGTTTCGGTGTGGTACATCATCGCCGTCAGCCTGCTGGGGCTGCATCTGCGCCACGGCATCTGGAGCATGTTTCAGTCGATCGGCTACAACCATCCGCGACACACGCCGCTGTTGAAGAAAGCAGCCTTCGTGATCGCGCTGCTCATCATTCTGGGGTACATCTCCATTCCGATTAGCGTTCTGCTGGGGTTCGTAAAGTAAATGACACTGGATTCGAGAACTCCCTCTGGACCCATTGAGACGGCGTGGGCAGCGCACGCGCTTCGACCTGAAGCTGGTCAACCCCGCGAACAAGCGCAAGCACTCGATCATCGTGGTCGGCTCCGGCCTGGCCGGCGGCTCGGCCGCGGCCACGCTGGGCGAGCTGGGCTACAACGTCAAGTGCTTCTGCTTTCAGGATTCGCCGCGGCGCGCGCACTCCATCGCGGCGCAGGGCGGCATCAACGCCGCGAAGAACTATCAGAACGACGGCGACAGCGTCTATCGCCTCTTCTACGACACGGTGAAAGGCGGCGACTTCCGCGCGCGCGAGGCCAATGTCTATCGGCTGGCCCAGATCAGCGTCAACATCATCGACCAGTGCGTGGCGCAGGGCGTCCCCTTCGCGCGCGAATACGGCGGCTCGCTGACCAACCGCTCCTTCGGCGGCGCGCAGGTTTCGCGCACCTTCTACGCGCGCGGCCAGACTGGCCAGCAGCTTCTGCTGGGCGCTTATCAGGCGCTGGAGCGGCAGGTGCACGAGGGCACCGTCACCATGTATCCGCGCACCGAGATGCTGGACCTGATCGTCATCGACGGCAAGGCGCGCGGCATCGTGGCGCGCAACCTGATCACCGGCGAGATCAGCGTGCACATCGCCGACGCGGTCATTCTCGGCACCGGCGGCTACGGCAACGTCTACTACCTCTCGACCAACGCCAAGGGATCGAACGTCACGGCGATCTGGCGCGCGCACAAGCGCGGCGCGCTCTTCGCCAATCCCTGCTTCACGCAGATTCATCCCACCTGCATTCCGGTCTCCGGCGACTACCAGTCGAAGCTGACGCTGATGTCCGAATCGCTGCGCAACGATGGACGCATCTGGGTTCCGCTGAAGAAAGGCGACAAGCGTCCGCCGAATCAGATTCCGGAGAGCGAGCGCGACTACTATCTGGAGCGGCGCTATCCGAGCTTCGGCAATCTCGTTCCGCGCGACGTGGCCTCGCGCAATGCCAAGGCGGTCTGCGACGAGGGCCGCGGCGTGGGCGAGAGCGGGCTCGGCGTCTATCTCGATTTCTCGGACGCCATTCGCCGCGCTGGGCGAGCACACCATTCGCGAGCGCTACGGCAACCTCTTCGACATGTACCAGCGCATCACGGACGAGGATCCGTACAAGGTGCCGATGCGCATCTATCCGGCCATTCACTACACCATGGGCGGCCTGTGGGTGGACTATCACCTGCAGAGCACCATCCCCGGGCTGTTCGTGCTCGGCGAAGCGAACTTCTCCGACCACGGAGCCAACCGGCTGGGCGCGAGCGCGCTGATGCAGGGCCTCTCGGACGGCTACTTCGTGATTCCCTACACCATCGGCAATTACCTCGCGACCAACAAGTTCGCGAAGGTCGATGCCTCGCATCCCGAAGTGCGCAGCGCCGTCGCCTCCGTGCAGGAGACGATCGACAAGCTGCTCTCCATCAAGGGCAAGCGCACGGTCGACTCCTTCCATCGCGAGCTGGGCAAGATCATGTGGGACGTACTGCGGCATGTCGCGCACCGCGGAAGGGCTGAAGAAAGCCATCGGCCAGATTCGCGACCTGCGCGAGGAGTTCTGGCAGAACGTGAACGTGCCGGGCAGCGGCGACGACCTGAACCAGAGCCTCGAAAAGGCCGGCCGCGTGGCCGACTTCTTCGAGCTGGCCGAGCTGATGTGCATCGACGCGCTGGAACGCAACGAGTCGTGCGGCGGCCACTTCCGCGAGGAGTACCAGACGCCGGACGGCGAGGCGCAGCGCGACGACGAGCACTTCTCCTACGTGGCGGCCTGGGGCTATCGCGGAGCCGGGCAACCAGCCCGAGCTGAACAAAGAGCCGCTCGAATTCGACTACGTTCACCCGAGCCAGAGGAGCTACAAGTAATGAAACTCACGCTGAAGATCTGGCGGCAGAAGAGCCGCAACGAGCAAGGGCAACTTCGTCAGTTACCCAATGAACGATGTGAATCCGGAGATGTCGATGCTGGAATGCCTCGACGTGCTGAACGAGACGCTGATCGAGAAGGGCGAGGAGCCGGTAGCCTTCGAGCACGACTGCCGCGAGGGCATCTGCGGCTCGTGCGGCTTCATGATCAACGGCGTCGCGCACGGCCCGGAGCGCGCCACCACCGTCTGCCAGCTCACCATGCGCCACTTCAAGGACGGCGAGGAGCTGGTGATCGAGCCGTGGCGCGCGCGGCGCGTTTCCGCTGATCAAGGACCTGGTCGTCGACCGCCGCGCCTTCGACCGCATCATCGCGGCGGGCGGCTATGTCTCCGTCTCCACCGGCAATGCGCCCGACGGCAACACCATCTCGTCGGCAAGGACACGGCCGACCGCGCCATGGACGCCGCCGCCTGCATCGGCTGCGGCGCCTGCGTCGCCGCGTGCCCCAACGCATCGGCGGCGCTCTTTACCGGAGCGAAGATCGCGCACCTCGGTATTCTGCCGCAGGGCGAGCCGGAGCAGAATCGCCGCGCGCTGGGCATGGTGGCGCAGATGAACGCCGAGCCCTTCGGCAGCTGCACCAACATCGGCGAATGCACGGGCGCGTGCCCCAAGGAGATTCCGCTCGAAGTGATCGCGGCCATGAACCGCGATTACCTGCGCGCCAGCTGGAAGAAGCGCGACGATGACGTGCGCACGGTGCGCCCCATGACCGAGTGGAGCACAGGCTCGAAGCTGAAGATCGATCCCAACGCGACGAGCTAGGACTGGCCGTCCAGGCGATCGCACCTTCGGCGCCTGCTGCAGAGATAGAGGAAACGGCGGTGGAATCTCACGTCTCAGAAGCGAAGCGTGTGGCATCCGAATTCTTTTCACCCTACCTTTCGATTCGTCATTCTGACGGCCAAAGGGAGGAAGAATCTCGACGATGCGTGACCAGGAACAAAGCCGGGATTCTTCGCTGCGCTCAGCATGACGCGCAGCAGAAAATACATGTGCCAGGAAGCGCTATAAATTTTCGCCTGCGCTCCGATCTTTGCTTATGATCGGTAGCAGCTCATGAAAACTTTCGCCGCCACTTTCCTGCTTGCCACCACACTCTCCCTCACCGCACAGACTAAGACCGTGAATCCAAAAACTGCAGAAGCCGTACACGACTCCGCGATCGTCATCGATACGCATGCCGACACCACGCAGCGCCTGGTCGACGAGAACTACGACCTCGCCGATCCGCTCAATGGCGGCCAGCTCAATCTCGATTCGGCGAAGAAGGGCAACCTCGGCGCCGAGTTCTTCTCCATCTGGGTTGAGCCTGAGCTTTACAAGGGCCATGATGCAAGGCGCACGCTGGAGCTGATCGACGCCGTGTATCAGCAGGCGGCGAAGCATCCTGACCGGATGGAGATGGCCTTCACGGCCGCGGATATCGAGAAGGCGCATCGCGATCATAAGCTCGCCGCGCTGATGGGCATCGAGGGCGGCCACTCGATCGAAGATTCGCTCGGCCTGCTGCGCGACTACTATCGCCTCGGCGTTCGCTACATGACCCTGACCTGGACCAACTCGCTCGACTGGGCCAACTCGTCCGGCGATGAGGGCAAGCCGGGTGTGCCGCACAATCCCGATGGCCTCACGCCATTCGGTAAGCAGGTGGTGCTGGAGATGAATCGCCTCGGCATGATGGTCGACATCTCGCACGTCGCCGATGATACTTTCTGGGCGGCCATCAAGACGACGCGGGCTCCGGTCATCGCCTCGCACTCCTCAGCCCGCGCTCTCACCGACGCGCCGCGCAACATGACCGACGATATGCTGCGCGCCGTAGCGAAGAACGGCGGCGTGGTGCAGGTGAATTACTATTCGGCGTTCATCTCACAGGCCTATCGCAATGCGTCGGCGGCGCAGGAAGCAGAAGTGAAGAAGGCCACCGACGCTTTAAAGGCGAAGTACGCCGCCGAGGGCAAGCAGCTGACCTATGGCGATCTCGAAAAGCTGCAGCGCTCCTACGCCGATAAGATTCCACGTCCGCCACTCAGCGCGTTGATCGATCATATCGATCACATCGCGAAGGTCGCCGGTGTCGACCACGTCGGCCTGGGATCGGATTTCGACGGCGTGAGCGGACAGTTGCCCGAGGGCATCGACTCGGCGGCCGATCTGCCGAAGATTACGGCGGCTCTGCTCGCACGCGGCTATTCGGCAGAAGATTGCCACAAGATCCTCGGCGGAAATCTGCTTCGCGTGATGCGCCAGGTAGAGCTGGTCAGCAAGCAGATGCAGGCGGAGAAGGAATAGAGGCCGTAAGTTAGCTTCGTCATTCTGACGACCAGCGGGAGGAAGAATCCCAGCGATGTATATCAGCCAACACCGCCGAGATTCTTCGCTCCGCTAAGAATGGCGGCGCTTCGAGAAGCGATAGTTCGCACCGGAAGACAACCGCCGCAAATGATTTCAGGCAATCACTCGCAGCGCAGGGCGGCCATCGGCTCGACGCTTGCCGCTCTCCTTGCCGGCACGAAGGCCGCCAGCGCCGCAACGCTGAGAAGAAAGATCACGGCCCCAGCATAGATCAGCGGATCGGTCGCGTTATCGCGCAGCAATCTCGATCCGCTGCCCATCGCCGAGCTGGAGAACGAAACCGTGGCCATGGCGCGCGACATTACCAGCGCCAGCACTATGCCCGCCGCCAGTCCCATGGCAGCCAGCTTCAGGCCCTGGCGCACCACCAGCCTCAGCACATCGACGGGCCGCGCTCCCAGCGCCATGCGTATGCCGATCTCCTGGGTGCGCTGCACCACCGAGTACGCCATCACACTGTACAGGCCGACCGCGGCCAGCAGCACAGCCAGCAATCCCATCACGCCCAGCAGGCTCGCCGCCAGTTTCTGCGGATAGAGCGAAGCGCCGATATATTCCGCCAGCGGCACCGCGTCGAAGACCGTCACATTCGGATCGATCTCGTGCACCTTCTGCCGCACCATGGCCAGCGCGCTATCCGGATTGCCCCTGGTGCGTACATAGAAAGCAAGGCTCATGTCGGCGCGATAGATTTGGCGGAACGGCACATAAAAGTAAGGCACAGCAGTTTCTGAGAGCGAGTGATACTTGCTGTCCTGCGCCACGCCAACTACTGTGAACCACTCACCCCAGCCGTGAACGCGCCGACCGATGGGGTTGCTCTCACCAAAGAAATGCCGGGCGAAGGTCTGGTTCACGATCATCACGAGTTGAGACTTTTCATCGTCGTGCTCGGTGAAGTTGCGCCCGTCCGCGATCGGAATCTTCATCAGCGGCAGATACCCAGGTGAAATCACGTTGCGGAAGATCTTCATGTTCTCGGCTCGCCCAGGCACGTAGCCCTGAATATCAAGGTTCTCCCACCAGCTCGGCTCAAAGCCCAATGGCACACCGTCGGAGTAAGCGGCACTGACCACGCCGGGAGCGGAGTCTACTTTCTCTTCCAGCCGGCGGCAGAACTCCTTGCGCTGTTCGAGGTTGTATCCGCTGGTGGAGAGATAGAACTGCGACAGCAGCACGTGATCCGGATCGAAGCCCGGACTGATCGCGCTGGTCGCCGCGAAGCCGCGTGTGAACAGCCCGGCCGCGATGAGCGCCACCAATGCGAGCGAAACCTCGGCTGCCACCAGGCCCGAACGCAGGCGATGCGAGCGCGTGCCCGCGGCTCCGCTGCGTCCGCCGTCGTTCAGCTTCTCGTTCAGGTCGGCCCTCACCGACTGCAGCGCCGGAACCACGCCGGCCAGCAGCGCAGTCAGCATGCAAATCAGCAGTGCGAAGCTCAGCACGTGTCCGTTTAATTGAAGGTCAAGCGCCAGCGGATACATCTGTCCCGGCGGCAGCAGGTACACCAGCGCGCGGCTCAGCCAATTGGTCGCAGCCAGCCCCAGGAGAGCCCCGGCCACTGCCAGCATCAGGCTCTCGGTGAGTATCTGTTGGACCAGCCTGGCCCTCCCCGCGCCGAGCGCGAGCCGCGTGCTGAACTCCTTCTGCCGCGACGCCGAGCGCGCCAGCAGCAGATTCGCCACATTTGCGCACGCGATCAGCAGCACCATCACGCACATGCCGGTCAGAATGCGAAGCGGCCCCAGCAGCATTGTCTGCGGGCCGAAATGCGACTTCCACAGCGGCAGTAGCGTGGCCGACATGCCCTGGTCCATATCTGCATCGGCCACGGCCATGCGGCGGTAGAGTCCCGCCAGCTCGTCGTGGGCCTGATCCAGGGTCACGCCCGGCTTCAGCCGCGCAAAGCCCAGCATGTTGCGGTCGCCACGGTCGCGGAGCATCCATTCCTCCACGCCGTTCAATTGCGGCTGCATCATGTACGGAACCCATATGTCGAAGCCCTCGCCGGCCATCGAGCCATGAAAGCCCGGCGCGGTGACGCCGACGATGGTCAGCTCATGCTGATTGATGCGCACGGTTTTGCCCACAACAGCAGGATCGGCGTTGTAGTGCGACCTCCAGAAACTATCGCTGATGACGGCGACGGGGTATGCTCCCGGCTTGTCGCCGTATTCGCTGGGAAGAAAGACGCGGCCCAACGCGGGCTTCACGCCCAGCACGGAGAAGAAATTGCCCGAAACCAGCTCTCCCCACACTCGCTCGGCGTGGTCTTCACGGCCCACGCTGAACGCCGCGGGGCGCGTAACCGCGATCCCTGAAAGCAGCGTGAGGTGATCGCGGAAATCGCGATAGTCGGGATAGGAGTTGGGGATGGAGGCGCCGTTCGGCGTCACTGTCTCGACGGAGACTAGGCGCTCAGGCGCGGTCACGCCCGGCAACGGCCGCAGCAGCACCGCGTCGATCCAGCTGAAGACGGTCGTGGCCGTGGCCAGCCCGACGGCCAGCGTCGCCACCGCCACAATCGTGAAGGCCCGGTTGCGGCCCATCATCCGCAGGCTGTAGCGAATATCCTGAAGCACGCTGGTCATCGGCTCTTTCCACCTCATGCGCTGATTCTATGTGCACCCGAGATGCCAAAGGCTCAGCCCGTAAATGCATGGAAATGCTCGTCGAGATCAGCCCTCCGTGAGCCGCTCTGTCCAATCCCAAAACCACATGTCCGGAAATGGGCGATTGCCGAGCGGCGCTCAGGGAGCCGGAGTTTCCTTCAGGAACTTCACCACGTTCTCGGTAGTCTCCGTCTCGCCCAGCCGCGGAAATATCTTCTCGATGCTGTGCTGGTGCGTACCGGCGTCCCGGTCGGTCATTGCGTCCACCACCAGCACCACGTGGTAGCCGAGCTCATAGGCGCTGCGAGCCGTCGATTCCACCCCGATACTTGTCGATATCCCGGCCAGAACGATCTGGGTTACGCCGCGTTCGCGCAGGGAGTCATGCAGCAACGTGCCGGTAAACGCGCCCCACCGTTGTTTGGTAACGAGGATATCGTCGGGATGCTGTTCGAGCTCAGGAACGAGCTCCGCCCAATCGTCTGGACGAGCAAATCTGGGAATCCCGGCATCGGTGCGGCCCGGCGCTCCGCCCGCGACGTTGACCAGAACGACGGGCAGGCCTCGTTCGCGGAAAGCGCGCGCGAGTTGGGCAGCGCGGCTGACGATCTCGGCGGCCGGGTGCGCCGTGGGCAGACTCACAATTCCCTTTTGCAGGTCAATCACGACCAGGGCCGGGATGGCGTCCAATTTTGTAAGAGGCATGGTGTTTCCTTTCGATTTGGGTTGTATCCAGTGCCGGTCTTCGAGCGGACTACTGGGTATGTTTCTTTTGAAAGCCAACGCTCGACATGATGCTTATCGCGGCGATACCTGCGAAGAACACGAGGAGCGCTCCGTCGTTTCCAGTCGAAACTTTTCCGATCCGAAACAGGAGGTAGCCAGCGGCCAGATTGAAAAGCGCCCAGACCACGTTCACCGTCGACGACGACAATCCCTTTCCGGGAGGGTGGGCGAACGGCGTCGGGAAACGGTCGCCGGAAATGCCGTGCACGAAATGAGGCACGGCATTTGCGAGAAACCCTCCGGCGAAGAAACATGCGATGAAGCCATACCAGTGCACTATGGTTTTCCTCTCAGCTTGTAATGTGAGTCCAGTGGTGCAAGTAAAGCGGTGCAAGTAAAGCCGTGTAAGTCATGGGAAAGCTGATATTGCCGCTTCGCGCTCTTCAACCATCAGACTTACGTCATCCACAGGAAGCAGGCCCATTTCCTGGTAGATCGGACGTATAACTGCGTTGACTTTCGGCAGCTCCAGCGTGAACCACAGCGAGCCGGCAACGCAGAACGCGCCGGTAATGATGACAGTGTGGGGCGCGCCGATCCGGTGAGCCAGCGCGCCGGCCAGCAGGCTGCCGAACGGCGCCGCGCCGAAGAATGCCATCGTGTAGTAGCTCATCACGCGCGCGCGTTTGTCTTCCGGCACCAGCGACTGGATGATCGTATTGCTGACCGACGCGGCCTGCATCATGCCGAAGCCGACGAAGACCATCAGCGCCAGCGATAGCCACAACGTATCGCGACAGTCCGAAGAGGATCAGCGCGCCGCCGAGCATCGCGGCCGCGATCTGCAGCATGCGCGTCAGTCCGACCACCGACTTGCGCGACCGCCAGCGAAAGCGCCGACACGAGCGCACCGATTCCCGATGCCGCCGTCAGCCAGCCCAGCGTAGCCGCGCCGCCGTGCAGCACCTGACCGGCGAAGATCGGCAGCAGCACGGCGTAGGAGTAGCCCATCAGGCTGAGCAGCGCGAAGAGCAGAAGGATGGTGCGGATGGGCCGAAAGGTGCGCACGTAGTCCCAGCCCTCGCGCATCTGTTCGAGCATGCCGCTCGCGATTGCGGCCGATATTCAAAGGCCTGATGCGCATCAGGAGCAAGGATGCGATCACCGCAAAGTAGCTGACGCCGTCGATCAGGAAGCACCAGCCCTCGCCGAACGCGGCGATCACCAGGCCGGCGATGGCCGGACCGATCAGCCGCGCGCCGTTGGCCATCGACGAGTTGATGGCGATCGCGTTGCTGAGATCGTTGCGGTCGACCCCGCCGATTCCCGCCCATCGATCCGCTATCGGATCATCGACCATCTGCACCAGGAAGGACTGGCGTCCCGGCATGTCGAACGCATTGATCAGGCCCTGCAGCGTCGCCAGGGCGATGATCTCCCAGAGGGTGATGACATGGGCCAGGGTGAGCGCGGCCATGGCCAGCGACTGAACGGCCGCAGCGGCTTGCGTCCACACCAGCAGCTTGCGGCGATTGAGGCGCTCGACCCAGACGCCCGCAAACGGTCCCAGCGCGAAGGAAACAATCTGCCCGGAGAAGCTCACGATGCCCAGCAACAGCGCCGAATGGGTCAGCCGATAGACCAGCCAGCTTGTCGCCAGCCGCGTCATCCAGGTGCCGATCACCGAGATGCTCTGGCCGGCGAAGAAGAGCTTGAAGTTGCGATGCCGCAGCGCGCGCCACGCATGCGCCATCGAACGGAGGGAACGAGAGCTTTCTTGCGTCGGCGGGCTGGCAGCGGGCTGGCTCACGCTACTTTTCCGCCAGATGCTTGATGATCCTGCCCGCCGCGAACAATGTTTCCCGCTCCGCTTCGTCGAGCTGGGCGATCGCCTGGGCCAGCCAGGTCCGCTTCGCGTCTTTGCTGCTCTTTCGCACGGCGGCGCCTTTAGCCGTCAGCTCGATATTTATCTGGCGGCCGTCGGTCGGGTGCGGCTTGCGCTCGACCATCTCCATTTCTTCGAGCACAGCGATGGTCGCGCCCATCGACTGCGGCTTCATGCCCTCTGCCCGCGCCAGTTCCGCGGTCGTTGCCGGCCCGTCATTCGCGAGCCGCGCCATCACCGCCGACTCGGTCAGCGAAAGCTCGTGCGAGGCAGCTGCGGCGCGCACCCGGCGCATCAATAGCCCAATGGCCTGAACAAGGTCGGTTATCTCGAGTTGCAGAGCCTTTCGCGGCATGACAGGTCAATCGTACAGACATAACAGGCAAACTTGCAAGTTTAGCTGCCAAGTTTACCTGTGTATCGTTAGAAGACGACGCGTCCGTTCGCTCTGTTCTCTGGAACTCCAGAGCCCGTTATGAAGCTAAGGCGAGTTCTTTGAATATGTTGGCGATTATGAGGCAGGCGAAGGCGCTGTAAGAAGACGGAAGGTCGGGGCTTGCGCCCCGGCCTTTTGATTTATGCGTTCATGACTGCGGGAGCGGCGGTCGGCTCGACAGGAGCTCTGCGGCGGAGGATGGCAGCGGAGATGAGAGCAATGATAAGGCCGACGGGCAGGGGCTCCATGAAAGTGTAGGCCATGTTGACGAGGGGGTTCTGGTAGAGCTGCTGGGAGTGCTGTATGGCGGCGACCTGCGCGGCGGTGGTGGCGGGGTCAAGTCCGGAGGATTGGACCTTGTGAATCTGGGCGGCGAAGTAGCTGTCCATGAAGTGGGGCATGAAGTTGAAATAGAGGATCTCCCACATGGCGACGTAGCAGACGGTGGTGATGAGGGCGATCAGGATGCCGCAGGCGAAGGCGCGGCCGAACGAGATTTGGCCGGCGAGGGCGTTGTCGCGGTAGCTGCGGATGCCGAAGTAGATGAGCAGGAACGACGCCACCATGATGGTGTAGCCGAGAATCATGCTGTGGCCGGAGCCGATCTTGTCGGCGAGGAGAAGCGAGCCGCCCATAAGGACGGAGATCATGAGGCCGGAGATGAGGCCGAAGGTGAGGACGATTTTCTTCATGCGAGGCTCCTGGTGCGAGTGAGGATGGAGTCACGATGCGGTCTAACGGGGCCGGATGGAGTCATCCTTTCGGATGATTTTGCAGGAATGGAGCAAAAATCGTGCTTTCGGGCGACGCGGTCACGGCAGGAGGCCCAATTCTTTGCCGCGCAGGACAGCCTGGGTGCGGCGCGCAGCTCCGAGCTTGTCGAAGGTGCGGGCGCAGTGGGTCTTGACGGTGTTTTCGGAGACGAAAAGCTGCGTGGCAATCTCGCGATTGCTGAAGCCGCGGGCAATCAAGGTGAGGATTTCGAGCTCGCGTGCCGTGATGCCGAGGGTCCGCTGACGGGCCGTATTGGGAGCGAAGGGGGCCGTATTGGAAGCGACGGGGGCGGGGGTTTCCGCGGGGACAAACACTTCCCTCACCACGACTGTTTCGCGAATGGTTTCGCGGCTGCGCGTGATGCGGAGGCCGAGCCAGATGCCGAAGGTTGCGAAGAGGACGGCGACGAGCGCGCCATAGAGCTCGACGGAGTGCTCGATGATAACGAAGCGGTATTCGGTGTATCGGAGGGTGGCGATGAGGAGGCCGCCGACCAGACCGAAGATGAGGACATGGCGCTTCATGATGTGGTTGTGAAGAAGTATATCTCCGCCTGACCCTGGCTCCGCTCGCGCTTCAAGGCTCCGCAAACGAATACTCCGTGAAAAGTGCGTGGTCAGACGCAAACTTCATAACGGTCTCTAGTCCCCCTTGACAGGCCAGGAGACGCAAGGATACTCTCCTAGCCATTCTAGGAATCGCTCCGGAGGCTCGCTTCCATGCTCGCTGGCCGTCTCATCTCCGAACTCCGTTCATGGTGGAAGACCATCCGGCATCCCGCCCGAGCCGCGGACGAAGCCGCCTCCGAACTCCAGTTCCACATCGAAGCGTACGCCGCCGACCTCGAACGCCAGGGCGTTCCAGCCGCCGAAGCTGCAAGGCGCGCCCGCATCGCCGTCGGCCAGCCCACCGTTCAGGGAGAAAAATATCGCGAAGCCATCGGCCTCGGCCCGCTCGACGAGCTAAGCGGCGACATCCGCTATGCCCTCCGCAGCCTGCTCAAGAATCCCGGATTCTCCGCGGTGGCAATACTGTCATTGGCTCTGGGTATAGGCGCAACCACCTCGATGTTCAGTCTCATCTATGCGGTGCTCATTCATCCTTATCCCTATGCCGGTGCCGACAGGATCATGAATCCAGTCCTGATCGATGAGTCGCAGCCGGAACTCTACCGCTGGTTTGCGCTGTCGAAATCGCAGTTCCAAACTCTCAGCCGGTCCAAGGCGCTCGAAAATCTTCTCAGCTTTCGCAATGTCGACGTCGAGATGACCGGCGGCGCATTCCCTGAAGACATCAACGCCGTCTATCTCACCGAAAACACCAGCAGCTTCTTCGGCGTGCCGCCTCTCCTGGGCAGAGACATTCAGCCATCGGACGCGGCAGACAACGCCGGCCACCCCTCCAACCAGATCGTCGTGCTCAATTACCGCTTCTGGCAGAGCCACTACAACGGAGACCCCGGCGTGCTTGGCCGGACTCTTCAGCTGGAACACAGGAACTACACCATCGTCGGCGTTATGCCGCGCTCCTTCGCCTTCAGCAACATGACGGGAACCGGCGACGTCTATCTTCCTCGCAGCCTGCTCCGCGACACTGCCTCTCCACCTGTCCACTGGCCGTGGACGCCGCTCATTAAGCTGAAACCCGGGATCAGCCCGGCCCAGGGCGACGCTGAGCTCCAAACCGTAGTCGAGCAGTTCGCGCGGGAAAATCCCGAGCATTACCCGAAGAAATTTCAGCTACGTCTGCAGCCCATCGCCGCTCCCTTCGCGGAAAAGAGCGGTCGCACGCTGGGTCTCCTCTTTGCCGCCGTCGTGATGCTGCTGATCATCGGCTGCGCCAACTGCTCCATCCTGTTGCTGGCTCGCGGCGCAGCGCGGCAGCATGAGCTCGCAGTGCGTTCGGCTATCGGAGCCAGCCGCTGGCGCATCGTCCGGCAACTCCTCGTCGAATCCGCGATGCTCGTCCTTGCCGGATCGATCGCCGGTGCCGCACTTGCCTGGTTCCTGGCCAAACTTCCCTTGCAGCTCTCCCCAGCCTCATTTCCACCCGAAGCCGTCATCCGCGTCAACCAGCCGGTTCTCGGCTTTGCCGTTGCATTGGCCGTCATTGTCAGCCTCTTGATCGGCCTGGCGCCGGCGTTACGACTCTCCCGGCCCGACGTTTCGCAGATGGCGCAGAAGACTTCGCAAAGAACCAATACCAGACGCGGAAAGAGCTCCTATCAAATTCTCATCGCGAGCCAGATTGCCCTTACGCTCGTATTGATGGCCGTTGCAGGCGCAGCCGCTACCGCGTTCCTCAAGCTCACCCGCACTTCCCTGGGATACGATCCGCACCACGTCATGCAGGTGGGAATCGTGATGCATTGGACTGATCCCCAAGACTGGGGACGCATACGATCGCGAGACGGCCGCGCCGCCTTCATCGAAGAGATCAGGCAAAAGATCGCGGCCATTCCAGGCGTGCTTTCAGCTTCCGTGGGAACAGATGCCACGCCTCCCACGAGCGGCGAGGAACGGGCCTTCGAAATATCAGGAAATCCCTCTTCCGCGGACGAGGCAAACCCGGATCGGAATGCACGCGTCATTCGCGTCAGCCCGGAATACTTCTCGACGCTGCGCATCTCTCTTCTCGGCGGCAGAATTTGGGACGCAGCGGAGAATCAGCGCGGCGACTCCGTTGCCGTCATCAACCGCGCCATGGCGCAACGCATCTGGCCCGGTGGAAACGCGCTCGGCCAGCAGATCCGAATCCCCGGCCTCAAATCCACCGCCCCACTGGTCTCGGCCTCGCCCGGAAGCGCGGACTGGCGTCAGGTGATCGGAATTGTCGGTGATGCCCGAAACAATGGCGTGGGCAGTCCCGTTGAACCGGCAATCTATCTGCCATACACGACCCTGATGGAGCCCTTTGCCCAGTTCCAGATTCGCACCCAGGGGGAACCTCTTGCGCTGCTGCGCCAGGCCCGTACTGCCGTTGAATCTGTCAGTGCCGACCAGCAGGTTAACAATGGAACCGTTGATCTGGAACAGGCGCTCTCCCTCGATCCGGAATGGAGCCGGGAGCGTCTCTTTTCCGTTCTGTTCGGAATCTTCTCCGCGCTCGCCCTGGCACTCGCGCTCGTTGGTCTCTACAGCGTCGTCTCCTACAGTGTGGCCCAGCGCACCAACGAGTTCGGCATCCGCATGGCGCTCGGTGCGCAGCGCGGCCACGTGCTGTGGATTGTCGCCCGAGGGGTAGGCATCACGGTCGGCAGCGGCCTCGCCGCCGGATTCGCCGTCACGCTCGCCACCCAAAAGCTCGTAGCGCAATGGACGCAGAATGGTCCGGCCGGTCATGGTCTGGCCAGTCAGAACCCCATGATCCTGGCTGCCGTCGCCTTGCTTTTCCTGGTCAGCGCAGCCACCGCCTCCATCGTTCCCGCCCTGCGTGCCGCATCCATCGATCCCGTCACCGCGCTGCGGTATGAATGACTTCCAGTAGCCCAGTAAGGAGTGCCGGATGAATTCCGGAAAACCGCCCAGTCCCGAAGGGACGGCTGAAATTCTCACTCAATCTCTCGGCAGCAAGATATGGCTCTGCTCCCGGATGCCAATAAGGTGCAAAAATAAGCAGGTCGCTCCCGCGACTTTGACCACAAGCCCGCGTCCTTACTTTGTAGAGCGCATTCCGCAGGAGCATTCCCCATGTCACAGCTTCCGTCCCTTACCCGCAGAGCATTCATGAAGGGGGGAGCCATGGCCGTCGTCGGCGCTTCCGCCGTGCCTTCCTTCCTCACCCGCAGCGTCCTGGCGCAGGCCACCACCGCCCAGGCCCAGGGCAAAAAGCTGGTCGTCATTTTCCAGCGCGGCGCGGCCGACGGCCTCAACATTGTCGTCCCCTACCGCGAGAAGTCCTATTACGAGCTGCGCCCGACCATCAACATCCCCCAGAACCAGGTCATCGACCTCGACGGATTCTTCGGCCTGCACCCCGCCATGCAGTCGCTCAAGCCGCTCTGGGACCAGGGACACCTGGCCGTGGTGCACGCCTGCGGCTCGCCCGACCCAACCCGTTCGCACTTCGACGCCCAGGACTTCATGGAGTCGGGCACGCCCGGTTTCAAAGCCACGTCCGACGGCTGGCTCAACCGCGCCCTCGCCGCCGAAGACGCGGCGCACCCGCAGAGAAAAGAGTCCGCCTTCCGCGCCGTCGCCCTCGGCCCGCAGATTCCGCGTACGCTTCAGGGCAAGGTTCCCGCCGTAGCCGTCGGCAATGTCAAAGATTTCTCCGTCGGCGGACAAAACCCCGCCGCCATGCCCATCGCCGCCAGCTTCGAGTCCATGTACGACGAGTCGGTCAACGCCGTCCTCCACGGCACCGGCACAGAGACCTTCGAAGCGGTGAAGATGCTCAAGGCCACCGACCCGGCGAAATACACGCCCGCCCCGGGAGCCAACTACCCCAACGGAGCCTTCGGCAACAGTCTCAAGCAAGTGGCGCAATTGCTGAAAGCAAACCTCGGAGTGGAAGCCGCCTTCGCCGACATCGGCGGATGGGATACCCACCAGAACCAGGGCAGCGTCAACGGTCAGCTCGCCGGCCGCCTCAGGGAGTTCAGCGAGTCCATCGCCGCCTTCTGGACCGACATGGGCGACGACGCCCAGAACATCACCCTCGTCAGCATGTCGGAATTCGGCCGCACCGTCCATCAGAACGGAACCGGCGGCACCGATCACGGCCACGCCAACGTCATGTTCGTTCTCGGCGGCCCGGTGCAGGGTCGCAAGGTCTACGGAAAATGGCCCGGCATGGATAAGAGCCAGCTTTACGAAGACCGCGATCTGGCCATCACCACCGACTTCCGCCAGGTTCTTGGCGAGGCCGCCTACAAAACCCTCGGCACGAGGAACCTCCAAGTGGTATTCCCCGAAGCAGGATTACAAAACAATCGCTTCCTGAATTTTCTTAAAGCATAACTTGAAGGCATCAAGGTAGTAACATTCTGACGCCATCAGTTAAAGCTTCACCTGAAGATAAGTCTACAAACCGCTGAAATATCGATCAGATTGCGCTAAAGTTCGCTCTTAAGAGGTGTAACCCGGGTGCCCCACATCTCGTCCCTGAGATGTGGGAGGAACGGAACCCAGGCGAAGCGACCAAAGGGAGCGGAGCACCCACTACCCGCGCGTTAGCGCAGAGTGCCCGGGACGGCCAGTCCCTCTTCGGGTTCGAGGATCTGCAGGTCGAAGGGCTTCTCCAGCAGACACTTCATCGCGCCGATCCGCGCCAGCGCTCGTTTCAGCGCCGAATTGGCACAAGGCTCGACCGTCACCACGAAAGGAAGGTTATCCCTGCCGAAGCCCGGCTTCTGGAAGATGGCATGGATATTGACGCCCTGCTCCGCCAGCGCCAGGGCGATTTCGGCAATGATTCCAGGCTCATCCCGCACTACGAAGCGGATGGAGTGGCGCAGCAAAAACTCGCCGCCGATGGTGGTCTTGCGGCTGGGCAAATCGACCGCCCGCGAACCGTGCGCGATGCCGATCAGGTCCGAGACCACGGCAACTGCTGTCGGATGTCCCCCCGCACCGTGGCCGGAGAAGACCACATCCCCGCCGTACTTGCCCCCCACAAGAACCGTATTCTCCGTTCCCCGCGACCAGGCCAGCGGCGAGGCTTTCGGCACCAGCATCGGACCAACGCTGGCCAGCACGTCCCCTGTCTCCAGGCTCGCTCCGCGAATCTCGGCTCGCGAAATCTGCCGGATGGTGCAATCCAGTTCCCGCGCATACGCAAAGTCGATAGCCGAAACTTCCCGGATCGACCGGCAGGGAATCTCATTCGGGTCTAGATCGGCGCGGAGCGCCAGCCGCGAAAGGATGGCCAGCTTCGCGCGGGCGTCGTATCCATCCACATCCTCGGTCGGATCGGCCTCCGCGTACCCCAACCCCTGCGCCTCTTTCAGGACCGTGTCAAACTCCGCGCCATCCTCCATCTTCGAGAAGATGAAGTTGCAGGTGCCGTTCAGAATGCCCTCGATACGTGTGACCTGATCGCCCGCCAACCCCTGCTGAAGCCCGGGAATGACCGGAATCCCGCCCGCAACCGCCGCGCCATAAAGCAAGTGTCCGCCTTTGGACCGTGCCAGCTTCTCCAGCTCCACGCCGTGAAACGCGATCAGCTTCTTGTTCGCCGTAACCGCGGACTTGCTCGCTTCCAGAGCCCGCCTCACCCACGATCCCGCCGGATCAAGCCCGCCCACCAGCTCGATCACCACGTCCACGTCAGAGGTCAGGACGGCGTCGACATTCTCCGTCCATTGCACGGTCGACGGAACCCAGTCCGCCAGCTTGCGCGCAATGTTCCGGTTGTAGATGTGCGTGAGCTGAACGCCCTGCGGCTTCAGGTCGCACAGGATGCGTGCAACCGAGCTGCCAACGGTTCCAAAACCAAGGATAGCGACTTTCAGATTCGATCCAGATGCCGGCACTTCTTCTTACTCCCAGGATGTAAGGTTCAGATGTAGGGTTCAGCGTATAGGGTATAGCGATCGGCGATCCGGGCATAGCAGGCAGCCTGTCCTGAGCAGATTTCCCTCGCTCCAACCCAACTCTTAAGCCGTCATTCAGGCGACCAAAGGAAGGAAGAATCTCAGCAAGCTCGTATCGTCCACCAAATTCCGCATTAAAAATACCCTAAGCGCGCGACGAAGGCTGATTTTCCGGCGCCCGTTCCGGCTCTGGAACAAGCTGCCGCGCCAGCGGGATGCGCAGCTCCGCCTGGCATCCGTGCGTCTCGACGCGGTTATGCAGCTCCAGCGTGCCGCCGTGGGCCTCGGCGATCTGCCGCGCCAGCACCAGCCCGACTCCGCTGCCGCTCTTCTTTGTGGTGTAGAACGGCACGAAAAGATTCGAAGGATTCGTGATGCCGGGCCCGTTGTCTTCAATGATGATGGACAGCAGTTCGCTCTGCTGCTCCACGCGGATCGCCACCTGCGGCGAATCGAACGGCAGTCCGGCCGTAATCGAGTCGTCGCCCGCGCTGAACGCCGCTTCTACCCCGTTGCGCACCAGGTTGATGAGCAGCTGCTCCATCTGGTCGGGATCGACCGCGATGTACACTCCGGCCAGCTTGCCGGGCTCGACATCGAGCACCACATCCAGCCGCGTTTCAAAGCTGACTACTCGTTCCAGCAGCGGCTTTACCGCCACCCGGCGCAGCGCCGGAGCGGGCAGTTGCGCCAGCTGCCGATAGGCCTGTACAAAGCGGTTGAGCGACTCCGCCCGGCTCTCGATCACGCTGAGCCCGCGATCGAAGTCGGGAAACGAATCTGCCTGCGCTCCGGAAGACGCAGATCCAAGCAACACTCCGCTGACCTGCGGCAGACGGCTGCGCAAACTGCCCGCAATTGACTTGATCGGCGCCAGTGAGTTGCTGATCTCATGTCCCAGCACCCGGATCAGCCTCCGCCACGCGACCCGCTCCTCTTCGCGCAGTGCGCTGCTCACGTCCGAGAGCAGGAGCAGCGTGTGCGGCTCGCCGTGCTGGCGAAAGGTGCTGCGCCGCACCATCCACCGCGTCGGGCTGCGCGCCGGTTGCCCCTGCGCGTCCAACTGCCCTTCCAGTTGCAGAATTCCTTCATCGGGCTGAAGCAGCAGCGTCTCGAGCTTGAGCGCCTCGGCGGTGCGGCCCAGGTCGCGCGCTGAGTTGAGTTGGAAGACCCGCTCGGCGGCCGGATTCACCAGCCGCATCGACTGCCCCTGGTCAAAGGCCAGCACGGGAGCGTCCAGCTCGGCGATCACCCGCCGAAACAGCGCCGCGGCCTCCAGCGCGCCCAGCCGCTGCGCCTGGTGCATGTCGGCAAGGGCATTGATCTCGATGGCCAGATCGCCGAAGGGATCGTTCTGCTTCGCGCCCCGCGCGCGGAACGAGTAGTCTTCCTCGCGCAGCGAGGCCACCACATTGGCCAGCGTCTGCAGTGGCCGCACCACCTGGTCCATGAACGCGGCAATCGCCAGCAGCATAGCCAGCCCGGCGATGGTAATCACGCTGAGGATCGCCGCCGTCGACAGCTTCTCGACAATCATCAGCCAGAGCAGGAGGCCAAGTGTAGGTACGGAGAGAAGTCCTGCGAAAAGGCGCAGTTTGGCTTCAAACGAAAAACGTCCGGCAGAGAGGCTCGGTTTGCGGCGCATTTTCTGGCGGCTCGACATCAATGCATCGATTTTCCCACTCTTTAGCTGAACCCGGGCCTCAGAAGTGAAACCCGGGCACTCGCGCCTGCGAAGCGACTAATAAGGAGCGAAGCGCCCAATCCGCACGCCGGGTGCCCCACATCTCGCACCTGAGATGTGGGAGTAACGGAAGCCAGGCGAAGCGACTAAAAGGAGCGAAGCCGCAGCACTCTGAGCCGAAGGCGTATCGCTGGACGCGAAGTCCCGCTGGACGCGCAGTCCCGCAGTCCTAGATCCCATACTTTTCCATCCGCCGGTAGAGTGCCCCGCGGCTCAGGCCGAGGGCGTCTGCCGCCTGGCTCACGTTCCCTCCGGAACGCGACAAGGCTTTGCGGATGAGGATACTCTCAACTGCTTCCAGGCTCATCTCTTCGAGTCCCTGGGACGAGCCCGAACCTGACCCGCGCGACTGGCTCAGGCCCAGGTCGGCGGTCTCGATCTGGCTGCCTCGCGCCATGAGCACGGCGCGCTCGATGGTGTGGTCGAGCTCGCGAACGTTCCCCGGCCACGAGTATTGCAGCATCGCCTGAAGAGCAGCCGGCTCGATGCCCGCAGCCTGCTTGCGGTAGCGCTGCGCATAGCGGTCGAGGAAGTACGCGGCCAGCGGAGGAATGTCTTCGCGGCGATCGCGCAGCGGCGGTAAATGAATCTCCACGGTGTTAAGACGAAACAGCAGGTCCCCGCGAAAGCGTCCCGCATCGACCTCGGCGTGAAGATCGGCATTGGTCGCCGAGAGCACACGAACATCGACCCGCCGCGTCTTCGACGAACCCACGCGCTCCATCTCGCCCGTTTCCAACACCCGCAGCAACTTTGCCTGCTGGCGAATGGGAATGTTGGCAATTTCGTCCAGAAAAAGCGTGCCGCCGTCGGCCAGTTCGAAACGTCCGATCCGTTCCGTCCGGGCGTCGGTAAAAGCGCCCTTCACATGGCCAAAAAGCTCGCTCTCAAACGTGCCTTCGGGGAGTGCCCCGGTGTTGACGGCAACGATCGACCGCGAAGCGCGTGCGGAAAGTGCATGCAGCGTCTGCGCGACGACCTCTTTGCCTGTCCCATGCTCGCCAGTAATCAGCACATTGGCGTCCGAAGGCCCGATGCGCGCCATCGTCGCCAGGACCGGCTGCATCGAAGGCGCGGTCGCGATCATCTCCGGCAGACCCTGCGCGCGCAGCAGCCTGTTCTCAGCCTCCAGCCGCTGGGCTCGGCGCACCGCGTCGTGCAGGTCCATCTGCGTGCGCAGAATGGTGAGCAGCCGCGCGTTGTCCCACGGCTTCTGGATAAAGTCCTGCGCTCCCCGCCGCATGGCTTCCACGGCGACCTCGACATTGGCCCACGCCGTCATCACGATCACCGGCATCTGGCTGTCGTGCGCCTTCACCTGGCTGAGCAGATCAAGGCCTTCTTTGCCGGAGGTGGTGTCGCGGGTGTAGTTCAGGTCGATCAGCAGCGCATCATAGGTGCCCGACTTCAGCGCCTCCAGAACCATGTAGGGCGAGCGCGCCTTCTCCATGCGGAAGCCTTCCGGCTCCAGCAGAAGTTCCAGCGCGTCGAGAATGTGCGGCTGGTCGTCTGCAACCAGCAGGCACGGCTTGCGCCGCGCCGCCGTGCTGCTGGCAGTGCTTTCGAGTTGAGTGGGGATTGCCATGATGGGCAGCTTTCAGAGTACCGTGATGTTTCCGGTTCACCGGCGATTCCACCCGCCGGTTACATATGCGTGACCACGCCGGACTTGGCGTCGTCGATGTTGACATTCATGCGATCCATCGTGGTGCCGGTGGATTGGTCGATGCTCACTTTAGCCTTCTCGTAAGCGTTCTGCGCTACCACCAGCGCGGACTCCGAAAGTGCGAGCGCCTGTTCGGCGGCAAGCGTGTCATAGCTGGACAGGGCTCCGAGCTTTTGTTCCTGCTTGGAGATGTCGAAGGTTTTCTGCGCCAGGTCGCGGGCCTTCTGGGCCGCCGTGACGCGCGCCTGCGCCTGTTGCAACGAGTACTGCGAGTTGCGAACGTCAAGCAGAATGGTCTTTTTCGACTGCTCGAAGGTCAGCTCTTTCTGTCGATAGTCGAGCATGGCGCGGAACTGATCGGCCTTGGCGATGCGATTGCGCAAAGTGATGTTGAGGGCAAATCCAACCGTGTATTCGGGCGAGGAGTAGTTGAAGGTGTTCTGAAAAGCCCCCGAAAATCCCTTGGGAAGAGTCGTGCTGCATTCCGTGGCCTGCGAGTCGCAAACCGGGTTCAACTGGCCGCCGAAGCCGTTACCGTAGAAGTGCCCGTAGAGAGATAGCTGAGGAAGCAGCTCGTTCTTGATGGTCCTGAGGTTGTTTTGCGCGATCTGCATCGCGATCTGATCTTCAGAGACGTCGGGGCGGTTTTTTTCGGCCTCGGCGATGAGCTGATCGATCGGCTGCGCTGCATTTGGGTCGGGTGAGCCCTGAAGATCGAGCGGAACAACCGGCATCTCGGCCAGCGCAGGATCGTCGATGGTCTTGGTGAGCGCGTTCTTGATGAGAAGCTCGTTCAGCTTGAGCGTCGCATTGGAGACGGTGAGATCGCCCTCGGCGGTAGCCACGGCCGACTGGTCCTTCATCACCTGCAGCGCCGGGATGTTCTGAAGCTGAAGCTGCTTCTGGTCGTCGGAAAGCGTCTCGTTGGCATACGCCAATGAACGCTCCTTGATCTGAGAGTCCTGGTAGGCATTGACGAGATCCCAGTAGATGTTCTCGACCTGGGAAATGGTTGCGATCACCTGCGCCCGGAATGCGAGGTCGGTGAGTTGAAGGTTCTTCTTGGCAATGTGGATATAGCGTTCGTTGGTGGCCAGCCCGAAGCCCTGCAGCAGCGGCTGGTTGACGATCAGCTCGAAACCGGTGGTGAGTTGCGGGCTGAGGACGTTATAGATGCTGTTCGTGGTCTGACGATAGCCAAAGGAATCCACCGTAAAATTCGTACCGGTGGGATAGGCCTGCGAGTAACCGGATTCAAACTCAATGGTGTTCTGTTTGAGGATGGGCACTCCGGACTGAACGGTGTTGATCTCGGTCGACGTGCTGTGGTCCACGAAGCCCTGCACGAAAAGTTGCGGATCGAATGGACTGATCGCCGCGCCAGCGCCGAGGGTTGAGGTGACGAGACCGTTGGCGCCGGCCGCCGTAACCCCGCTGCTCGAACTGCCTCCGCCACCCACTCCAGTCGAGCCGAAGCCACCCTGCGTTCCCTGCACAATAGAGGTTTGCACGCCGTTGGCTTGACCTCCGGCCTCGGTGCGCTGCACGTCAGCCAGGGCGGCGGGAAAATTGTAGCGGAAGTAAGCGATGTCGAGGTTATTCTCCAGCGCCAGTGCAATCACATCGCGGAGCGAGATATAAAGTTTGCCGTCACGTTCAAGGTTTTGCAGGCGCGGTGAGTTCGTGAGATTGATGGGTGGCACCGTGCTCGGCATATAAGGAGCCAATGGGTTGCGCGAGTGTGGCAGCTCGATGTGGAAAGGTATCTGCGGCGCCGCGACCGGCTGGGTCTGCTGCTGCTGCGCCTGTTGTGCCTGCTGCGCAATGCTGGTCTGCGCGGGCTGCGCCGCCGCGGGAGCCGCTGGCGCATCGGGTGCAGGCGGCGTGGTCGTAGCCTGTGTCGCGGACTGGACCTGGCCAAAACCGCATGGGGTGAGCAGAGCACAGAGCACAGCGGCGCAGGTCCGCTCCCAAAGCCGATAATTGAACCCAGAACTCCGCACTATACCTTTACCTCCGGGGCAACACTCAATCCAGGATTGGCCGAGTCCATCGTCATCCACCCATCGCGCACTTCGATCACGCGATTGCCAAAAGCGGCGTTGGACTCGGAGTGGGTGACCTGCACAATCGTCGTGCCCTGATCGTTCAGCTGTTTGAAGAGCTCCATGATCTCCTTGGCCTGGCTGGAGTGGAGATTCCCGGTCGGCTCGTCGGCCAGCAGCAGGGCGGGCCTGTGAATCACCGCGCGCGCAATGCCCACCAGCTGCTGCTGCCCGCCGGAAAGCTGCGAGGGATACAAGTCCTTCTTACCCACGATCTGAAACCGGTCGAGCGTGTCCGCCACCATCCCCTGGCGCTCGTTGCGCGGCATATTCTTGTAGGAAAGCGGCAGGTCGATGTTCTCCTGCACAGTGAGGTCGTCGAGCAGGTGATAGCTCTGGAAGACCATGCCCACATGGCGCTTGGCAATCTCCGCCCGCTGTTTGCGATTCATCTTGTGCACAGGCTCGTCCTTCAGCCAGTATTCGCCCAGCCACTGGTCGTCCAGCAGCGCGAGGACGTTCAGCAGAGACGACTTCCCCGCTCCCGAGGGCCCCATGACGGTCAGGAATTCGCCTTCGCGGATCTCCAGGTTGATGCGCCGTAAAACCCAGGTCTGTCCCGCCCCGGTCTTGTAACTGCGCTCGATATTCCTTAACTGAATCATCTTTGCCCTTCTGTTTGTCTACCGCTCCGGACCTCGCCGTTCTCTGAACGAGAATCGACCTACGCGCTCGCAAACAGCGCCTGCTCGGCCAAGGAAAAGCGGGGCAAGCCCGCAATTGCCTGGACGGCGAGTCCCGGTCTGTTCTAGCGGGCTTCCAGCACCGGTTCCAGCGCGTCGCCTTCGGCCACTACCTTGCCGTCGAAGAGATGGACATTGCACTCCGCATGCCGCGCGAAACGCGGGTCGTGCGTCACCATGCAGATCGTCGCGCCTTCGCGGTGCAGGTTCTGCAGCAGCTCCATCACCGCTTCGCCATTGCGCGAATCCAGGTTGCCGGTAGGTTCGTCAGCCAGCAGGATGGAAGGCGATCCGGCCAGTGCCCGGGCCACGGCCACGCGCTGCTGTTGGCCGCCCGAGAGCTGTGAAGGATAGTGCTTCATGCGGTGCGCCATGCTCACCCGCTCCAGCGACTCCTGCACCCGCCGCTTCCGCTCCGGAGCCGACATGCCCGTGCGGTAGGTGAGCGGCAGCTCCACATTTTCGTAGACCGTGAGATCGCCAATCAGGTTGAAGCTCTGGAAGATGAAGCCGATCTCCTGGTTGCGGATGCGCGAGCGCTGCGCGAAGTTCAGGTTCTCGACCGCGTGGCCGTTGAGCAGATACTTGCCGCCGGTGGGCGTATCGAGCAGCCCGATGATGGAAAGCAGCGTCGATTTGCCGCATCCGGAGGGGCCGGACATGGCCACATACTCACCCTTGTGAATGGTAAGGTGAATGCCCGAGAGCGCATGGGTCTCGATCTCGTCCGTATAGAAGACCTTGGTCAGGCCTTCAATCTCAATCAGCGACTGCCTTGTATCCATCATTCTCAAACGCTCCTTGAATTCCGAACTTCGTCCCTCTCAAACCTGCTGCCGATCTTTCCGTCGGGCAACGCGAGGCCAACGTCCGTTCAGCCGGAACAGGCGCCAAATGCGCGCCCGCCCCCGCGGCCAGCACTCAATCCAACCGAACCTTATCCGTGCTGTCGTACCTTGACATGTCCGACAGGATGACGCGATCGCCTTCCTTGAGACCTGCCAGGATCTGAATTTGCGTTACCGAAGCCTTGCCCACCTTCACCTGCACCCGAGTCGCGGTCTTGCCGTCCGGATCGATCTTGAAAAGGCTGATGGTGCTATCCGGATTTCCAAAAGCCGGACGCCCCACGTACAACACATCCTGCAGCCGCTCCTGATCGATCGTTCCATCCACGCTCAACTGCGGAACCGCGCCCGGAGGCAACGGCCCATCCAGTGATACGTCAACCGTTCGCGTTCCGTTCACTACCGAGGGATCGATTCTGGTAACGTGGCCGTCGACAATGCCGTTGTGCGTATCCACTTCGGCGGGCTGGCCCAGTTGAATATCATGCGCCTGGGTCTCGGCGATCTGCAGAGCCGCCTTGAGCTTGTCCAGCTGCACAACCTCGGCCACCGAGGTGCCGACCGTCACATGTTGTCCGACGCCAAGGGGCACCGCCAGGGGAGCCAGTACACCGCTGATTCCGGCTCGAACCTCCAGCGCATTCTGCTGCTTCTGGTAAAGATCCAGGAGCGCCTTGGCCTGGTCGATCTTCGTCTGTGCGGACGCCAGCTGAACAAGGATGGCCTTCTGATTGACGTCCAGCTGCTCCTGGCTGATCTGGTGCTGCGTGGTCAACTGCTCGGCCGTGCTTTTGGACTGGCTGTACACCAGGCCGGAGATCACGCCCAGGTCAAAGAGCTGCTTATTGGTCTGCGCCTGCAATTCATCCTGGGTATAGCTGGCGGTAACGGCGGCATCTGCGGCCTTCTTGTCCATCAGCGTGCTTTGCAGCGTAGCCTGAAGACTTTTGTAGTCGGCCTCTGCGCCCTTGAGAGCCAGCTGCGCGCTCAGCAGCTCCTGCTCCAGCTGGGGGTCAGCGAGATCCATAAGAATGGTGTCCGGCGTCACCTTGGTGCCGGGCAGCACGCGGATACGGACGACTGTCGCATCGGTCTGCGCTGGAATCAGCTCGATGCTGTCCTCGCGGGGAACCAGCGTGCCCAGGCCGCGTACCTGGACCACAAGCGGACCCCGTTTCACGGTATCGGGCCAGATGACGCTCGCGTCCACCTCGGGAGCGGCGGGTTTCAGGCGATAAACCCCGACGGCAGCGGCGGCAACAACGACGACTCCGGTTGCGATCCACGCTGCATTGCGTCGGAACTTCTTCTTCTTAATGTCAGGCCGGGAGATATCCATCACACCGTTGATACTGCACGCTGTCCGCCAATTCCGGCTCCGACCTAACCATATGAATAAAAACCACTTAGACGGGAGTCTAACCGGCGATCCTCAACCCTTCCTGACCATTCCCGGAACCGGCTGTCCGTTTCCGGACATAGAGTGGGAGGAAAGATGAAAGCCCAAAGCCGGGTGCCCCACATCTCGCTTCTGAGATGTGGGAAACCACAGACGCCAGGCGAAGCTACTAGACAACAGGATTGACCAGCGTACCCAGCCCGGCGATCTCGATGGTCACCGTCTCGCCCGACTTCAGCCAGCGCTGCGGCTTGCGTCCGAGTCCAACCCCAGCCGGAGTACCCGTGCTGATAATGTCGCCGGGAAGCAGTGGAGTGATCGACGAGATGTAAGCGACCAGATCGGGCAGCTTGAAGATCAGCTCCCGTGTGTTCGAATCCTGCAACACCTCGCCGTCAATTGAGAGGCGAATCGAAAGCTGGTGGGGGTCGGCGATCTCGTCCTTGCTCACAATGGTCGGCCCCAGCGGCGCGAAAGTGTCGAAGCTCTTGCCCAGCGTCCACTGCGTAGTGGCCAGCTGAATATCGCGCGCGCTCACATCATTAAGGATGGTGTAGCCAAAGATGTGCTTCTCCCAGTCCTCTTTGGCGATGTTGCTCCCGCCGGTCCCGATGACCGCGGCGAACTCCGCTTCGTAGTCGGGCTGGGTGGAGATCGCCGGCAGCTTGATCGTAGCTCCGGGTCCAATCAGCGCCGAAGGCAGCTTCATGAAGATCGTAGGAACCTTGGGAATCTCCATCTTCGACTCGATGGCGTGGTCGCGGTAGTTCAATCCCACACAGAAGATCCGCGGCGGAGCCTGGAGCGGCGCCGACAGCTTGAAAGACTTCACGCGCGGGCCGCCTGCCGACACCTTCTCCGCCTTTTGCAGCGCATCGGATCCGCCGCTCACGATCGACAGCACATCGGGAAACGCCCCCGAAAGATCGACAACCTCATCCTGATCGAGAAGGCCGGGACGGGCAGCTCCATTTGCTTCAGTAAAAGTTACAAATTTCATTTACGCTCTCCAGATTTTTCCGTTGGGGTAGCTATAGTCGCGCAGTGTCTCCGGGAAGATTTCGATGCTGTATCCAGGCTGCGCAGGCAGCAGGTAGCGCCCGTCCTTGATGCGCACGGGGTCGACAAAATGCTCATGAAGATGGTCGACGAACTCGGTGACACGATTTTCCAAAGTGGTGGAGACGCGAAGATAATCGAAAGCGGAAAGATGCTGCACGTACTCGCACAGGCCCACTCCGCCGGCATGCGGGCAGACCGGGATATCGAACTTCGCCGCCATCAGGATGACCGCCAGGTTCTCGTTCACGCCGGCCAGGCGGCAGCTGTCGATCTGGCAGACGTCGATCGCGTTCGCCTGCATGAGTTGCTTGAAGATCACCCGGTTCTGGCAATGCTCGCCGGTCGCGATCCGCACCGGAGCCACCTCGCGCCGGATGCGCGCGTGGCCCAGAATGTCGTCGGGGCTGGTCGGCTCTTCCATCCACCAGGGATTCAGCGCTGCCAGTTCTCGCGTGCGCTCGATGGCCTCTTCGACTCCCCAAATCTGGTTGGCGTCCATCATCAGCTTGTTCTCGTTGCCGATCTTTTCGCGAACCAGGCGCGCCCGCCGCATATCGTCCGCCGGCTCGCCACCGACCTTAAGCTTGAAGTATGTCCAGCCGTCGGCCAGCGCCTCGTCGCAGAGACGGCCGATCTTTTCGTCGCTGAAGCCGATCCAACCGGCCGAGGTCGTGTACGCCGGATACCCCTTCTGCTTCAGCACCGCAAGCCGGTCATCGATTCCCGTCTTGCTCTTGCGCAGGATAGCCCGCGCGTCGTCCGGGGTCAGCGCGTCGGTGATGTAGCGGAAGTCGATGGCGCGGACAATCTGCTCGTCATCCATCTCCGCCAGCAGCTGCCACAGTGGCTTGCCTTCCTGCCGCGCATACAGGTCCCAGACTGCGTTGAGCAGCGCGGCCGTAGCCAGATGGATCACACCCTTCTCCGGGCCCAGCCAGCGGAACTGGGTATCGCCGGTAAGCTCGCGGGAGAACGCCGCGAAGTCGTCCGTAATCGAGGACAGTGTACGCCCGATGGCAAATTTGGAGAGATAACGCAGTGCTTCGACGCACAACTCAGTGCCGCGTCCAAGCGTGAACGTCAGACCGTAGCCCTTGAGATCCTGGTTGGTCTGGAGGATGCAGTAAGCCGCCGAGTAGTCGGGAGATTTATTGACCGCATCCGAGCCAATCGCATCCCGCGAAGTAGGAAAGCGGAGATCGATGACCTCCACGCCGGTGATCTTCAATTCACTCAAGTGATTTCTCCGAAAATGCGAGGCTCTTACGCGGCCGTCCAGCCGCCATCGATGGGCAACAGCGCGCCGGTCATGAAGGCCGCCTCGTCCGAGCAGACATACCGCACCAGCGATGCGATCTCTTCCGGATATCCCACGCGGCCGATCGGCTGGCGCGCGTTCAATTCCGCGCGGATCTTGTCCTTCTCGTGCGCGTGATATCGCTCCAGATAGCCTTCCACGAACGGCGTCTGGACGGTCCCCGGACAAATGCAGTTGACCCGCAATTCCTTGGGATATTCGACGGCGAGCTGCCGGCTCATCGCCAGCACCGCGCCCTTGCTGGTGCAGTATGCGAAGCGCTGCTTGATCCCCACCTGCCCCGCCACGGAGCCGATATTGACGATGCTGCCGTGACTTGCCAGCAGCAGCGGAAGAAAGGCTCGCGTCACCAGGTACACCGACTTCACGTTGACTTCCATCACCCGGTCGAAATCCTCGGGCTCGACTTTTGTAATGTCTCCTACATTCGCGATTCCCGCGTTGTTCACCAGGATGTCGAGCTTTTCAATCGACGCAACCGCGGCCCGGATAGAGTCCTGCTGGATCACATTCAGATGCACCGCGCGCGCGCCTTCCAGGCTTGCGGCCAGTGCAGCGGCCTTGTCATCCTGAATGTCGGCGACGATCACCGAAGCGCCCGCGCGCGCCAGTTCTTTGCAGGTAGCCTCTCCGATGCCGCTTGCGCCGCCGGTCACCAGCGCGTGCTTGCCATCGAGGCGAAAGGATTCAGAAATGGGACTCATACGAAGGAAATGCCTTTCTGGAGTGTGTGCTCGTGCGGTTGGAAGAAATACTGACAGTCATTATCACAGAGCTTGCGGATCGACTCCATCGACCTCGCTCGATCGATAGGCGGCTTCGACGACCTTCATGGTTTCCAGTGCGTCTTCGACGCGCGTGGGAAGAACCGGGCTGTCGCCCGTGACATAAGCCTGAAGCGATCCCATGGAGCCGAGGAAGGCATGAGGAAACCAGTTTCCTTCGGTCGGTAGTTGAGACCAGGACTCTCCCGGTCGCGCAAACGTCAGGGTGTCCGGCTTGCCCTTGGGGTAATCCAGGTTCACGCCCATCACCGCATGCAGCGCCCCCTCCGTGCCTTCCCATTGGACGTAGCTGTGCTGAGAGCCCTGAAAGGTATGGTTGTGGTTGGTCGCGATGTAGACGCGCTTCAGGTCGTCATAATCCATGATGATGACGCTCTTGGTGGCGGCCAGCTTGGGTGTATGCGGGTTGCGGACGGTTTTAGCCAGAACTCTCGCCGGAGTTCCGAACCACGAACGCACCAGGTCGACGTAGTGAATGCTGTGGTAAAGAATCTCAAGCCGCGGACTGGTGGCCAGAAAGGTCCACAGGTCCCAGGGCATAAATTCGGTCACCCGGACTTCAATATCGTGGACCTCGCCAATCAGCTTCGCGTCCGTGATTTTCTTCGCAGCCAGCATCACCGGGGCATATCTCAGCTGGAAGTTCACCGCGGCGGTTAGCTGCCTCTCACGGCAGATCGCGACGATCTCTTTCGCCTCGTCGAGGTTGTTGCCCATCGGCTTCTGGATCAGCACCGCCGCGCCCACCGGCAGCTGCTTCAGGATTCCCGCAATGGCTCCAGCCGGCACCGCAACATCGAAGATGCGTTTGGCCGGAGTTTGCCTGATAGCCTCTTCGATCGAGCCGCAGGCCAGGGGAAGATCAAAATCTTCGGCCAGCTTCCTCGCCTTTTCAATCTGGAGATCGACGACGGCCGCAACCGGAAACGATGCCAACCGGTAGGCCGGCAGATGAGCGTCACGGACGATCCCGCCGGAACCCACGATGATGATTGGCAAAGGCTTCTTCGGCATAGGAGGCACTGCATGGTGCAATGCTTCCTCAATCGCAGCGAGCGCGGGCGGAGTCATCTCCTGCTAACTTTAGAGGACTTCGGGCCTTGAGTCTAGTTGCGGACAGCCTTGAAACGAGCCGTATCCCTGGCAGAGAGACAAAGCGGCTTCCGTGAATGAGCTTAACGGCGATTCCCGAAGGCCTCGAAAAATGAAAGCGTATACACTACACCGCCTTATTGTTTATAGTGAGGCGGTTCACTACTGGCTCCAATTTTCTCCTTGAAGGTTTGTCATGCCGATTGTCAGCCGTCGCGATTTGATTCTCTCCGGATTAGCCGTTTCTGCTTCTTCAGCCATCTCCGCCAGGGCCTGGGCCCGCACCAATGCATTGCTGGACACCATCCAGGATGAAGCGCCTGCGGCCATAGCCCCGCGAGAGAAGCTGCTCTTCGACTTTGGCTGGAAGTTCCAGCTTGGCAACGGATGCGACCCCGCGCACGACCTCGACTTCGGCAAGGGCCAGGGCGACTTCGCCAAGACCGGTGAGTTCGAATTCGCCACCGCGAAATTCGATGACTCGAAATGGAGGTCGCTCAACCTGCCCCACGACTGGGCCGTAGAGCTGCCCTTTGTCTGGGATGAGGAACAGAAATCGCACGGCTACAAGCCGCTCGGAAGGCGCTATCCCGATACCAGCGTCGGCTGGTATCGCCGCGTCGTTGAGATTCCCGCGGCCGACCAGGGCAAGCGCATCAGCCTGCAGTTCGACGGAGCATTCCGCGGCGCGCTGGTATTCCTGAACGGCTGCTTCATCGGCCGCAACGACAATGGCTACGCACCGTTCGGCTTCGATCTTTCCGACTTTCTGCATTACGGCGAGAAGAACTACCTCGTCGTCCGCATGGACGCCAGCTTCGGTGATGGCTGGTTCTACGAGGGCGCAGGAATCTACCGGCACGTCTGGCTGGTCAAGCAGGACACGCTGCATCTGGGCCAGTGGGAGAGCTACATCCGCGCCAAGGTCGAAGGCAACACTGCGACCCTCAGCCTCGGCGCCATCGTCCAGAACGTCGGCAACGACGCCGAGAATGCGCGCGTCCGCTGGCAGATTCAGGATGCGGAGGGCAAGACCGTTGCTACCGCCGATGCCCCGGCGCAGTCTGTCGCCGTCGACGGTGCTGCCACGTTCACCGCGACAGCGAAGTTGTCCAGTCCAGCGCTGTGGTCGCCCGAGACGCCTCACATGTACTCCGCCGTCCTCACCGTCGAGGCCGCGGGCAAGGCTCGCGACGCCGAGCGCGTGCCCTTCGGCGTGCGCTCCATTCGCTTCGACGCTGACAAAGGATTCTTCCTCAACGACAAGCCCGTAAAGGTGCAAGGAACCTGCAACCATCAGGACCACGCCGGAGTGGGCGCGGCGCTGCCCGACAGGCTGCAGTATTTCCGTGTCGGCGTGCTCAAGGAGATGGGTGGAAACGGCGTGCGTACCTCGCACAATATGCCCACGCCGGAATGGGTAGAAGCCTGCGACCGCATGGGCATGATGATGATGTGCGAGACGCGGCAGATGAGCTCCAACCCCGAAGGCATGGCCCAGCTCGAGGTCATGATCAAGCGCTACCGCAACTCGCCGTCGATCATTCTCTGGTCGATGGGCAATGAGGAGTGGTACATGCAGAAAGACGTCTCCGGCGAGCGCGTGATGGAAGAGATGGTGCGGCGCAGCCACGAGCTCGATCCAACGCGTCTCTGCACAGCGGCAGTCAATGGAAGCTATGGCACCGGCATCTCCAAGTTCCTCGACGTCGAAGGCTTCAACTACAACCTGAACAGTCCCGATGGCTACCACAAGACGCATCCCAAGCAGCCCAGCATCGGATCGGAGACGGCCAGCGCCATCTCCACCCGCGGCGAGTACTTCACCGATCCGCTTCGCAACGTGATGAGCGCCTACGACACCAATCAGCCGGGATGGGGCGAGACCGCCGAAGAGTGGTGGAAGTTCTACATGGCACGCGAGTGGATGACCGGCGGCTTTGCCTGGACCGGCTTCGACTATCGCGGCGAGCCCACCCCCTACGGATGGCCCTCGATCAGCTCCCAGTTCGGCATCGTCGACACCTGCGGCTATCCCAAGGACACCTTCTTCTACTACAAGTCATGGTGGGGCAAGGAACCGGTCCTGCATCTCTTTCCGCACTGGAATTTCGAAGGTAAGGAAGGCGTCGAGATCCCCGTATGGGTTCACTCCAATCTCGATTCTGTCGAGCTATTTGTGAACGGCGCCAGCGTAGGCAGCCAGAAGGTCCAGCCCCTCACACATCTCGAATGGAAGGTGAAATATTCGCCGGGCTCAATCGAGGCGCGTGGTACCAAGGACGGCAAAGTGGTGCTCACCGAGAAGCGTGAAACCACCGGCAAACCGGCGTCAGTCAAGCTGACCGCGGATCGCACCACCATCAACGCCGACGGCGAAGATGTCGTCGTGCTGCGCATCGAAGCCCTCGACAGCGATGGCCGCCACGTGCCCACCGCCGACGACCTCATCGACTTCAACATCACCGGCGCCGGAGCCCTGCTGGGAGTCGGCAACGGCGACCCCAACTGCCACGAGTCGGATAAGGAACCGAAGCGCAGCCTCTTCAACGGACTCGCGCAGCTGATCGTGCAGTCCACCAAAACGCCGGGAGAAATCGTCATCGAGGCCGCAGCCAGCGAGCGGCACGTCAATATCGCGCCCGCCAAACTGACCATCACCACGCAAAGGGTAGATCTCCGCCCAGCCGTAGAATAAGTACCGGGTGCCCCACATCTCGCATTTGAGATGTGGGAGACCACTGCAGCAAGGCGAAGCGACCAAAAGGAGCAAAGCACCCACCACACGCGCCAGCGCAGAACGCCTGGACGGCCAGTCCGGATCAGCAATGGCGCAGCGAAGTAAGCTCCCGCGCCCAGTGAGCAATGCGATCCGCCGAGTTGCGTTCGCCTTCGAGCGTAGCCAGTTGCGCCGCGAAGTTGCCGATGGTCGAGCTCTCGGCCACGCCGCATGACAACTCCAGCCCGGTGCTCTCCGCCGTGAGCTGATTGAGAAACTGATTCAAACTCCCCCCGCCCACCATGGAAATTCGCTTCAGCTTCTTGCCCGTCAGCCGCTCCACATCGGCCAGCACTGTGGAGTAACGCCGCGCCAGGCTGTGGAAGATCAGGCTCGCGAAACGCGGCATCGCCGAGGGATGCTCTTCCAGCGTCTCCGCGCCGCGCTGCCGTAGCTGCGCATTGATACGCGAAGCCATCTCGCCGGGCAGCAGTAAGGAAGGATCATCGACATCGAGCAGCGTCTCCGGTGCATCGACGCGCTCCGCCGCCGCCACCAGTTCAGCCAACGGCCACATTTCCGCCACATCGCAAAGATGAGCCAGGCACTGCTTGAGCAGCCACATGCCATTCACGTTTTTATGAAAACAGATGCGGCCGCCCGCCGCTCCCAGATTCGTAAAACCCGCTGCGCATGCTTCAGGAGTCGCGACCGGCGCATCGAGCAGCGTGCCCACCAGCGACCACGTCCCTGAGCTGATATACGCCCAGTCATCGCCCGCCATGGGAATCCCCGCAACCGCCGACGCAGTATCGTGGCACGCCGGCGCTATCAGCCGCGTACCGCGAAAGGCATCGAGGCTGCCGATCTCACCACGCATGCTTCCCAGCTCCGTGCCTGTCCCAACCAGCTCAGGCGCGTCGCCGGGATTCAACCCAAAAGTCTCAAAGATTTCGCGCGACCACGTGCGCTCATTCACATCGACCAGGCCCGTGTGCGTCGCATTCGTGTACTCCGCGACTTGCCGTCCGCCCAGTTTAGCCAGAACATACTCAGGTAGATTGAGCCAGGGCGCCGCATCTTCGGCGCGACCATCGGCCATCAGCTGATAAAGAGTATTGATGCGAAGCGGCTGCACGCCGCTGATGCGATAAAGATGCTCCCGCGCGCAACGCTGTTTCGCCTCCACCTCCGTGGCCTCGGTGCGTGCATCGCGATAACAAAAGGGTTCGGCAAGAGGCGTGCCATTCCCATTCAGGCGAACATAATCGACCGCCCACCCATCCACTCCGACGGAAACGATCGGCGCATCCACACGCCCGGCGCATCGACGCAGTCCCGTCTCCAGCTCTGAAGTGATGCGTGCCAAATCCCAGCGGAGAGAAGACCCGCGCTGCATCGGTGAATTGGCAAACCGGTGCACCAGCTCGATAACCGGCTGTTCCTCTTTCCATTGCAGCAAAGAAACCCGGCAGCTTTCCGCGCCTAGATCGATGGCCACAAGATGAGGTGGAGAGCTGCCAGTCATGCAGGGAGACCTTGTTTTAACAACTACCTTTCATCGACTACCGCAGAAATGCTTCGACCAACCCGCCGTCCACAGGAATCAGATGACCGGTCGTACACGGCGCCTTCGGACCGGCAAGAAAAAGAATCGCCTCGGCACAGGTGCGCGGATCGATCGGCTGATGCGTAAGCGTCCGCTCCGCATAGAAGAGCGCCAGCAGGTTACGCAGCTCATCGGCGCTCATCGCCGCGTCGAACCCGATGTTGTATTTCTTCAGCGACGCCATCACCCGGTCGCGCGGAAACATCGTCGATCCCTTCACTACCGTCGCCGGACTGATGCCGTTCACGCGCACCAGCGGCGCCTGCGAAACCGCCAGCTCGCGCACCAGGTGGCTCAGCGCCGCCTTGCTTACGTCGTAGGCCTCGCTTCCCCGCTTCGCAACCACAGCATTCGCAGAGCTCGTTAACACGGTGCTCGCCGTCAATCCCTGCTCGCGTAGCAGCTTGCCCGACTCCTCGACCAGATAGTAGTTGGCGGTCACATTCACTTCGAGCGTCAAAGCCCACTGCTCGTCGGAGATCACGCCAGTAGGCGATGACGGAAACAGCGCGGCAGTGTTGATGAGAATATCCAGCCCACCGAAGTGCGCGATCGTTTCTCGCAGCGCATCGGTAATCGAAGCCCGGCTGCGAATGTCCACCTTCGACGACGCAACGCCTTCTTTGCTCGCAGCCGCCTTTACTTCGTCGGCAACCAGTTTCGCGGCCTCATGGTCGCGGTCGGCGACCATTACGTGCGCTCCGCGCTCCGCGGCCAGCAAAGCCACTTCCCTGCCGATGCCGCTGCCGCCGCCCACCACCAGCACAATCTGCCGGCTCAGTTCCTTCTCCGGAGGCTGGCGGCGAATCTTCGCCTCTTCCAGCGCCCAGTATTCGATGCGGTAAGCCTCCGATGCAGGCAGAGAAACATAGTTGCTGTAGACCTGAAAGGCCTCGGCCAGCGCGGGCGAGCCGCACTGCGGCACATGCCCTGACAGCGGCCCCTCATCCAACCCCGCCGCGCCCTTCATCACGTGGATCGCATTCACATAAAACTCGCCGGTGATCCGTGACTCCGGCTTGTTCTTGCCGAAGCTGAACATGCCCACGCTCGGAATCAACACGACCGTCGGATTCGGATCGCGCATCGCGGGCGAAGCCGGCTCCGCGTGCTGCTGATAATACTTCGCGTAGTCGGCTCTATAGGTGACGAGCCGCGCTTCAATCGCCTGCTTCAACGCATCGAGCCCCGTCGATGGATCCCACGGCACATACATGGGGCGAATCTTCGTCCGTATAAAATGATCCGGGCAGCTCGTTCCCAGATAAGCCAGCTTCTCGGCGTCCGCCGAGTTCACGAACTCCAGCACCTCCGGCAGATCGGAGTAGCTGCCGATCAGCCGTTTCTGCGCGCTCACCCGCCCGCGCAGAAACGGCAGGATCTGCAGCGCCACTTCCCCGCGGTCTTCCCTCGACTTCGCATGCTGGCCGCCGAAGATCGTCTCGCCCTTCTTCTGCAGGTGCTTCTCAATGAACTCAGTAAGCTGGTCGATGATCGAGATGGTGTTCAGATAGCACTCGCGCTGCGTCTCGCCCCACGTGAAGAGGCCATGTCCGCCGAGGATCACGCCATCGCAGCCGGGTGCGGCCTGCACCGCCTTCCGCATCATCATCGCCAGCTCAAAGCCCGGACGCTGCCACGGCAGCCATACCAGCTTGTGGCCGTAAGCGCGGTTGAACTCCTCCATCTTGTCGCGGCCATTCGCCGCTGCCGCCAGAGCGATCGCGCAATCCGGATGAAGATGGTCGACGTGCGGAAACGGAAGGAAGCCATGCAGCGGAGTGTCGATCGAGGCAGCAACAGGATTGATCCCGAAGGTGCACAGCGGATAGTAAGCCACCATCTCGTCTTCGCGCTCCGCTCCCTGGTAGAGATTCGCGAGTGCGTGCAGCTTGTCGAGATACAGAGTCGCAAATCCCGACCGCTGAATGCTGCCCAGATCGCCGCCGCTGCCCTTCACCCATAGCACCTGCGTGCTCTTGCCGCTGAGCGGATCGGCCATCTCCAGCTTGGAGCTGGTGTTGCCGCCGCCAAAGTTCGTGATGCGAAGATCAGACCCCAGCAGGTTCGAGCGATAGCGCAGCGTCTCCGCCTCATCCAGCTCCGCGGCTACCTTGTCGTCCCAGCGGTCTTCAAGATAATGAAGCTCTGTTTTCGCCTTCAACGTCACAGATCCTGACATAACTCCTCGCTTTTTCTTACCGCCTGGGCGTCAAGCGTAGCTCGCGACGTGAGCGCTGTTGCGCTCCCGCCTCTCGCGCTCGACCTTCTCGATGTATCCGCTCTCGTACAGCGCCAGCAACGGGTTCGCAGGCAGCTTTCGCTGCCGCCGCCACTCCTCCAGCATAGGCCGCACGTCGGTCCAGAAGGCAGTGCGCAGACACTCCTCAGCTTCGACCGTCCTTGCCGACGCCTGCAACTCAGCAAGCCGTTCGCGATCCACCAGGATCGCCTTGGCAAAGAGCTCCTGCGCCGTGGTGACGGTCTGCACCATGGCTTCCATCTTCCCCTTGATGTTGTGGCTCTGGTCAATCATGTATGCCACGCTGCCCACCGCCAGCCGGTCCGGCTCATTCAGAATTTCATGGAAGATGCGGAACACCTGATAAGGATCGATCGATCCGATGGTCAGGTCGTCGTCGGCATAGCGCCGGTCGTTGAAATGGAAGCCACCCAGCAGCTCAAGGTGAAGCAGCCATGCAACGATCTGCTCGATGTTCTGCGACTGATAATGATGGCCAGTGTCGACCAGCACCTTCGCCTTGGGCCCCGCGGCTTCAGCCAGGTGCGCAGCCATGCCCCAGTCGGCCACATCCGTGTGATAGAAGGCCGGCTCGAAGGGCTTGTACTCGATCAGCAGCCGTTGCTCGTCGCCCAATGCTTCATGTGCTGCGGACATGGCCTCTTCCAGCCATGAGATTCTCTTGCGGATGCTCTGCGCGCCGGGATAATTCGATCCATCCGATATCCATATCGACACGTCGCGCGAGCCAAGCTTCCCAGCGATCTTCGCCGAAAGCAGCAGATGGTCGATCGCAGCCCGCCTCACCGCGGCATCAGGATTGCAGATCGATCCGAACTTGTATACCTGATCTTGAAAGAGGTTTGGGTTGATCGATCCCGGCTGGATGCCGTAAGACGAGCTGAGTTTCTCGACCGTGGTGATGTCGCTCAGGCCCTCCGGGCAGATCCCATTGAACATGGAGCGCCAGGGTCGGCGTTACGCCCGTCAGCGCGTGGACCTGCGCGGCGTCGGCAAACTTCTCTTCCAGGCTGGTAGCGGCTCCAAGCTGCAGGTACTTGCCGAAGCGGGTGCCGGTGTTCGCGAATCCCCAGGAAGGAATCTCGATCACGAAGCTGTCGAGACCGGCCATGATCCTCTGTTCCCTATCACTCATCTGAACTTTTCCCCATGCCACCAACCGCAACCGAGAGTGTAGCCTCCCCACGTGCTTTTTTCAATAGAAACTATGTTTCCATTTTAGATATCTCCGCCGATTGTCCGGACCGCGGAACGGAGCGGAATCAATCCAAGCCTGGCGCTCTCCTACGGAATCTGCATTTGCCACGCACGGTAGCGCATTGCATGATGGGAGCACCATGACAAATACCCCGGCTCGCACCGAGCCCCGCTGGCCGGCCGTGCTCGCACTTCTCGCTGTGGGTGGACTCAGGCTCGCTTTGCCGGAATCTCTCTCAGTGGGCCCAGCCTGGCTGCTGATCGCCCTGGTTGCGATCTTGACGATCCCCACAATATGGGCCCGCCGGCGGGGTTTGGACAGCCTGAATAAAATCCTCGGCTACCTGCTGATTTCGATCGTCACTGTCGATATGGTCTGGTCCTTGTGCCTGCTGGTAGCCGCGCTCCCCTCGCACAAAGAAGCGCCCCAGGATCTTCTGCGCTCGGCCGGCGCGTTGTGGATCGCGAACATCCTCGTCTTCGCGTCATGGTACTGGCGGCTTGATGCCGGCGGTCCGCGGGCGCGGGAATTGCGCGGCGTCCATACCGACGGGGCTTTCCTCTTTCCGCAGATGACCCTCGATCAGCAGGCCAAGCGCGAGATGGGCGAGCAGTGCTGGAGTCCCGGCTTTGTCGACTACCTCTTTCTAGCCTTCAATACCAGCACCGCCTTTTCTCCCACCGATTGTCCCGTCCTCTCCCGGTGGGCCAAGATGATGATGATGGTCCAGGCGCTCATCTCCTTCGCGACCGTAGCCCTGCTCGCAGCGCGCGCCGTCAACATCCTCTAGCTCCGCGAGCCGTTCTCTTCCCTCATCAATTTGTCATCCCGACCGAAGCGAAGCGGAGGGACATGCATTTGTCTCTCGTACTGACGGAACAGACTTCGTGACGCCACGCAAGCGTCCTCTATCTCTGCACAGTTTCAAGACCTTTGCGAACTCCGTTGACATCCTTCGGGCCTATAACAAGTTTGTCATCCCGAGCGAGCACCGCGAGCCGAGGGACCTGCTCTTTGCTGGCGCAAGCGCAGATTTTCGCTTCCACCGCGCATTTCACGATTGAAAAAAAGCAGGGGATATCAACAGAGCAACCTTCGCGCAGGGCGCAATCCCATCTCGGCGCCATTCCTTCCATAGGAATCCCTTGCACCATCCTTATGACTTCTTCACGGTCTTGCCTATGAAATAAATCCAGCCGGCCTCTGTTAAGCAAAGGACTTAACTCATATTTCGACAACGGCTTCGTCGAGGTCTCCTGCATGGATTGCCGAAAGAATTCAGCCGGCCGAATCAACCTGCATACAGCTTCCGCACGGTCGTTCGACCGCTGGCGGAGAAAAGAAAGAGCTTAATCCAAATGACTTTATCTTCCCTCAGAACCATTCCCCGCGCCGTGGCCGCCCTCGTTCTGCTGGCGGGTCTTGTCCACGTCTCGTATGCCGCAAGCGATGAGACGGCTGGGCCCGCGACCACCGGCACACTGCGTGGGACCGTAATTCGCGACGACGGCAACACGGCCAGTGGTACTCAGCTCAAGCTCGCCCGAACAGATGGAACCGGCGAGCAAATCCTTACCTCCGATGCAAACGGCAACTTCGAAGCGCTCGGTCTCGCACCGGGTAACTACGAACTGACGCCGGCCTTCAACATTTCTGAGAGCAGCAATGCCGTCGCCGTCGAAATCGCTGCCGGCAAGGACTCGGCGGCGAATATCGAACTGCAGGCAGCGCCGTCCGCTCCTACGCCGGCATCGGCGTCATCCACGCCGCTCGACAACGGCTTCTTCCATAGGCTGGGGCGCGCTTATGCCGCGGACTGGGCTGGCACCGCGCCCACGACAGATCCATCTCTTGTTTCTAAGCGCCGCGGAACCCCTCCGCCCATCTACTCTCCGCCCTATCCTTCGAGCGACTGGCCCATCGGCGGCACCACCCTGATTGGCGCCCCGGACGGCCAGAGCTATCCGCTGATGCAGGCCATCAATCAGAATAAGACTCGGGCCAAGTTCTACGGCTATATCGAAGTCGGAGCCAACGGCTCGACGAACAATCGGGGTAACCCGTCGAAAAGCATTCCCGCCAACTTCCCGTCTGCCTACGATGAATTTCCGAACACCGTGCAGCTCGATCAGGCCGCGCTCTATTACGAGCGCATTCCGGACGAGGCACAAAAGGACCACTTCGACTGGGGTTGGAGGCTCACCGGTCTCTACGGCGTCGACTACCGCTTCACCACCGCCAAGGGAATGCTCAGCCAGCAGCTGTTGGTCAAGAACGCCCTGTATGGCTTCGACCCCGTCATGTTTTATGCCGACTTCTACTTTCCCAAGGTCGCTCAAGGGATGAACCTTCGCGTAGGACGTTACATCTCCCTGCCGGATATCGAAGCCCAGCTCGCGCCCAATAACTACACCTACTCGCACTCCATCCTCTACACCGTCGACTGCTACACCCAGACCGGCGTAACCGCGACCGTCAAGATCAACGACCATTGGACGGTACAGGGCGGCGTCTCTCCTGGCTGTGATGTCATGCCCTGGACCACCGACGCCAAGGTCACCGGCAATGCCTGCGTTCAATTCACCTGGCGCAACGGTGGGGACAACATCTACACCTGCGCCAACAGCATCAACGACGCCAAGTACGCCTATAACAATCTCTCCGCGTACTACGAGACCTGGTATCACCGCGTCAACGCCAGCTGGCATACGGATACGGAGATGTGGTACCAGTACATGCGCGCCACGCCCAACGCGTATTGGTATAACGGCACCGATCCAGCCACGGGCATTCAATACGCGAACACCGCGGCAACGCCCTGGCCCGAGGCCACCAACTATCGTCCCGGCAGCGGCGCGGCAACCCTGAACTTCGGGGCGGTTTGCGCCAACCCGCTCTTGCCCGCGTCCGCGCAGCCCGCGCGCTGCTATGCTCCTGAAGTTGCCGTCACCAACTACGTCGAGCACAACTTCTGGCACAACAGCGCGTCGCTCAATATCCGCAATGAACTTGTAAACGACATCGCGGGTCAGCGCACCGGCACGCCTGCCAGATACGAAGAGCACATGGTCGGCTTCGACTTCTGGGCCGGCTCAACCGTCACCTTCCGCCCCGAAGTCAGCTACACCCACGCCTTCGGCGATTGCTACGCCAATCCGGCAGGCGGCAAGGTATGTTTGCGAGCGCTGGACATCGCTCCCGGCTCGGCTGTATCCAACGTGGAAAACGGCTTGCCCCAAACCGGCAAAACCCAGGCAATTACCCTGGCTGCCGATCTGATCTGGCACTTCTAGAGTTGGCAAGAATTTCGGCCTGGGCCTCAATGCCATCCGGCTTGAGGCCTTTTTTTTGCCCGTGAGGAGAAATCCCTTTCGCCGAAGGCAGACTGGTGTCATTCTGGAACTTCCAGTTCATCCCAGCCCACGTTCCAGGCTCAGAAGCGAGTCCGACGGCGAAATATATTTTTATCAGCCGGCCGGTCTGAGCAGACATTTTTCATTTGAGGGAGTGCACATGGCAGAACCGACCACTGGCGAGATGAAACCCACCCTGGGCCTTACCGGCCTTACCAGCAATGCCATGGCGCTGATCGCTCCCGGCGCCTTTCTGTGGCTCACCTTCTTCATCCAGTCCACCACCGGGGTCACCGGGCCGGCCATGTGGATGGGCATCGTCGGCGCGTTGGTGCTATGTCTTTCCACCGCCGTCTGCTACGCGGAGATGGCCAAGCTCTATCCCGGAACCGGCAGCTCCTATTACTTCGCCGAGCAGGCGTTTCTCAATCGCGACCGCGCCTGGAAGTACGCCCGCATCTCGAAGTTCATTGTCGGCTGGGCCTCGCACCTCTACTACTGGATCTATCCCGGCGTGATGGTCGGTACCATGGGCATTCTCTGCGGCTACCTGGTCGGCACCATCTGGCCGAACTTCATGAGCGCGTCGAATCCCGGCATGTTCTTCATGATGAGCGTCGCGATCGTCTTCTCGTTCGCCGTCGCCTACATCGCCTACCGCGGAGTCAACAGCTCGACCACCATCAATCTCGCCATCAACATGATCCAGATCACCGCGCTGCTGATCTTCTCGGTGCTCGCGCTCGGCTATCGCATCAATCATCCGCCCGGCATCTGTTGCCTACCAGTTCGACTCGACCTCGGGCGAGGCTTACACCTACGAGTTCAAGACCACTACCGCCGTCGTTGGCGGCGTCTCCGCCGACACGATTGTGCGCGATGCGAATGGCGTCCCTCTTCCGAAGCTCGATGCCGCCGGCAAGCTTGTGCCTTTCCACATCAGCTATCCCGAGCACGATGCTTCCGGCAACTTCCTCGCTCATCCCAACGCAGCCTCGGTCGTCAGTCCGCACAAATTAAGTTGGGTCTTCATTCAGGCTACGGTCGCCATCCTCATCCTGGTCGGTTTCGAATCGGTCACCGCCATGGGAGGCGAAGCGAAGAACGCCAAACGCGACGTGCCCATCGCGGTCATCATCTCGCTGCTGGTGCAGGGTGTGTTCTGCTACTGCTTCGAATACTTCGCCGCCAATTACTTCCTCAACAGCGGATACAGCATGCAGAGTGCCTCCGGCTCCGCGGCGCCCATCGGCGACATGATGGTCATCGTCGGCGACGCCCTCTTCGGCGCGGGCCACGGACGCACCTTCATGCTCGTCGAGGCCGTCACCGTCTTCCTCGCGCTGATCGGCACCACGCTTTCCTGCATGAACACCGGAGCGCGCGTCACCTACGCCATGGGCAAGGATCGCGAGGTTCGCGGACACTTCGGCCTGCTGCACAACAGGAATCTGACCCCGCATCGCGCCATCTGGACGCTGGCCACCATCTCCGCCGTCATCGGCTGCGTTGCAGTGTTCCTGGCCTTCGGCGATGCCGGAGCGCCCTCTGCTTCCGCCATTGCTGCCATCCCGCACGGCTTCTGGTCCAGCGTCGGCTACACCACGCACGACAAGATGGCCGCGCTGCCCAACTCCCTGCTGACCGTGACCCTGGCGTCGAACTTCGGCACCTTCCTGCTCTATGCGCTCAGCTGCACCCTGTGCATCGTCGCTTATCACAAGCATGCCAACTTCAGCTTCATCCGCCACATGCTGATTCCGGTCTTCGGCCTGTGCGCCAACCTCGCCTGCATGGCCTTCTACCTGATCGGCCCCTTCATGGGCTACGGCACCAAGATGGAGCCTCTCCTGGCGCTGGGCATCGCCGCGGTCTGGGGCCTCTACGGCGGCTTTTACTTCCTCAGCACCGGCAAGGCCCAAGGCCGGACGGTTCTGATTCAAAACCGAATACCTTCCGAGTAGACTGATCTGGCCCGATGCTTGATCTCGAATTCGCCGAGCTATCCGATCCCGGCCGCTGCCGCGAAGAGAACGAAGACTTCCTGGGCCACGTGCTGCCTTCCTCAACTGGGCAGATACAGTCGCAGGGATGGCTCTTCGCCCTGGCCGACGGCATGGGCGGCCACGCGGACGGAGAAGTTGCCTCGTGCCTGGCCATCGAGACCATCCTCGCCGCCTTCCGCAAAATCCCCAAAGGGGTAATGCACGCCTCGCTCCTTCCGCGGCTGGTGCAGGAAGCGAACGCCGCCGTCTACGATGCCGGCCACGCGAAGCAACCTCGCGGCCCGGGCATGGGAACGACGCTCGTCGTATGCGCTCTGCGCTTTGACTCCGCGGTCATCTCGCATGCGGGCGATTCGCGCTGTTATCTGCTTCGCAACGGCGCTCTCGGCGCGCTCACGCGCGACCACACCATGGCGGATGAACAGATTCGCCTAGGCATTCTTTCGCAAAAGGAGACTGTCAAGGACGACAGACGCCACATCCTCACCCGCTGCCTCGGCAGTGATCTCTTCGTCGCCGCCGATACCATTACCGTCAACGTAGTCCCGGACGATGTGCTCCTGCTCTGCTCCGACGGCCTTCATGGCTACGTCCCGGATGCGGCGATTCAGCGCCTGCTGCTAGCCCACCCCGATCTCGAACGCGCCGCGAAAGCCCTGGTCGACGCTGCGAACGACGCGGGAGGTCATGATAATGTCAGCGTGCAACTCATCCGCGTCCGCTCCGTAGAACGAATGGGGCTTTACCGCGGACGTCCATACCGGTTGCTCTAAATGTTCGTTCCCAACCTGACCATCCAACCCGGCGATGTTCTCGATCAATATCAGATCGAGAAGGTAGTAGCGACCAGCGGAATGGCCACCGTCTTTCGCGCCATCGACACGCGCACCGGCAGCGCAGTCGCCATCAAGGTCCCTCACCCCGAGGTCGAGAGCGATCCCGCCATGTTCGACCGCTTCCGCCGGGAAGAAGAGATCGGAACGCTGCTGAATCATCCCGGCGTGATGAAGGTCTTCCCGAATCCCGACCGCACTCAGGTCTACATGGTGATGGAATGGATCGACGGGAAGCTGCTGCGCCAGATACTGAACGAAGAAAAGAAGCTGCCCATCGATCGCGCCACGAATCTAGTCGTCGGAATTTGTAACGCACTCGATTACATTCACGCGAATGGCGTAGTGCATCGCGACCTGAAGCCGGAGAACATCATGGTCGACGCCAACGACAACATCAAGCTGATCGACTTCGGCATCGCGGCCAACGCCGGAGCACGGCGCCTCACCTTTGCCAATTTTTCGCAGCACCTCGGCACTCCCGACTACATCTCGCCGGAACAGGTGCGTGGTAAACGCGGCGACGCGCGCAGCGATGTCTATTCGCTCGGCGTCATGCTGTACGAGATGCTCACCGGCGTCGTGCCGTTTTCCGGGTCGAATCCCTTCGCCGTAATGAACGATCGGCTGCTCAACCAGCCCAAGCCGCCGTCGCTGCTCGAGCCCGCCATCACGCCCCAGCTCGAAGAGATCATCTATCGTGCAACAGAGCGCGAGCCGAAGAATCGATATCCCAACGCACGCGAGTTTGCGCACGACCTGCAACACCAGGAGGAGGTTGGTGTAAGCACGCGCCCTGAAGCCGCAACTTGGGAGAAGCGCAGGTCGCCGGGTTCTCGCCGTATAGGTCTGTATCTCGCGCTGGTGCTGCTCCCCTTGCTGATCTTCGCCCTGCTGCTGCTCGTCTCCCGCCACCACTAGTCTCCTGAGTCAGCGATCACTTGCACAAATTTGTCATCCCGACCGAAGCGTAGCGAAGTGGAGGGACCTGCAGTCTCTTTCGGTTGGTTCCGAAGCTGAGCAGCAGAATTATGTCGCTTACTTTTGACTTAAGAGACTAGTCGACGACATCACTTCCCCCGTCCAAAAACATCGTCATTCTGACGACCATAGGGAGGAAGAATCTCAGCGACGTGCGCGCGCCATCATGACCAACAGTCTCCGCGCAAGCGGGTGCCCCACGTCTCGCTTTTGAGACGTGGGTTTACGTCTACCGCGGTACAAAATCATCGCTGTGGATTACAAACTCCGGATAGGCCCCCGCGCCGAGCTCGCGGATATCCATGCCTTGCGAGTCACCGCCCGCATCGGATCGATATCGCACCAGGCGATTCAGTATCCAGTTGCTGCCGTGAATCGCAGGCAGCATAAAGCCAATCAGCACCGCCACGCCAACAACCTGTGCCAGGAACTGGCTGCCTCTTGGGCCAGTGCCGACGTGAGCAAAGATGCCGGCAGCCAGCAATCCCCATATACCGGCGCCCGCGTGGACCGAGACCGCACCGCCAGGATCGTCGACATAGAGCCTTAGCTCGAATATCTCAACCAGATAAGTCACCAGAACTCCGGCAACCAGGCCAATCAGAATCGCCGCCGCGGGAGAAACGAAGGCGCATCCCGCGCTGCCGGCGACCAATCCCGCCACCCATCCATTCGCGCTCAGCGATGCGTCCGGCTTGCCGTAGCGAAGCTCCGTGGTGGTGACCGCGGCAAGGCATGCCGCAGAGGCCGACAACATCGTATTGATGATCACCCGGACGATCTGTCCCGGCTCAACGCCGTAGAACAAGATCGATCCCGCTACGTTCAGCCCGATCCAGCCCACGAGCGCCAGAAGACACCCAAACAGCACAGACGTAATATCGTGCCCTGGAATCGCAGTCGCCACACCGTCCTCGGTGTACTTGCCGCGCCGTGGTCCGATGATCCAAGCGACGGACAAAGCCGCGAGGCCGCCAGTCACCTGCACCACGCCCGACCCGCCCACATCGACAACCCCCGCACCGATGCCAGGGTTCAAGCCATGTTGGGCAAGCCAGCCGCCGCCCCAGACCCAGTGCGCGAACAATGGATAAATGAAACCCGCCAGCAGCGCACTGGAAAGGCAAATAGGAGCCAGCCGCCAGCGATCCGCCCCGGCGCTGATCGGAATCATCGCCGCCAATCCCACCGTGAACATCTGCAGGCACAGCACGAGCGCCGCTGGCGATCCGTCGAAGCGCACACCGCGAGCAAAGAACGGCTCAGCGCCCAGCCAGTTGCAGCGTGTGCCGTGAATCGCAAAGGAGTGCGCCGGACCACCCGCAACGCCAGCAAATGAAAATCCGATAACCACGAAGACGATTGCCGTGACCGCCAGAACGCACAGGCTCGCCAGCATAGCGTGCGCTGCGCTGCGCGACCGCCCGAGCCCCTTGTGCATCAAGGCTAGCCCTGCCGTCGCCAGCGGCACCAGCATCACGCAAAGCAGGCACAGCACAAAACTCACTTTTTCCCCCTGACTTCAGTCCGGTGCGCGTAGAACATCAGTCCAAGACCTAGAAGCTCAACGGCGAGGCCGGCGATCATGAAGCCGCTCCGCGCGGCAGACTGGCCGAGCAGCTCCAGCGCGGCGAAAAGAATAACCGTGCCGGCTAACAACAGAAAGCAGCCAACGAGTTTCATGAGCCTTCCTTCACCGATTCGTCCCGCCACGAGCAGCCATCTTATGGTTCGCACCCTGCTACGATCTGTCTTACTCCGAAATAAAAACCAATCCAGAGGCCGCCATGAAGAACATTCTCAGCCAGATTGTCTCATCTCCCGTCGGAGCCTTCGCCGTTCTCTTCTTCGCCGCATTTCTCGAAGTTTCTGGAGACGCCTGCTTTCAGTCAGGCCTCTATCGGTCGTCAGGGATGACGCGCGCCTCGTGGTTCCTCGCCGGAACGCTGGTTCTCGGCGCGTATGGACTCTTCGTAAACCTGCCTCAGTGGGACTTCGGCAAACTACTCGGCGTCTACGTCGTGCTCTTCTTCCTTATCGCGCAGATCGTGGCCAAGGTGCGCTTCCATCAGTCGCCGACCACACCCATCCTGGCCGGCGGAGCACTGATCCTGGCCGGCGGCCTGGTAATCACCTTCTGGAAAGCCTAGCGGCACAAGCACAACAGCTGTTGTAAGGTGCCGTCATTCTGACGACCGGCGGGAAGAAGAATCTCAGCAGATATCGAGCATGGATCTATGCAGGGCCGCGAGAATTAGCGACTCGTCGGTAGGCAGGAGAGAACCCCAGGCTCCGCGCGACATCGAGAATCCGATCGAAATCCAGGCTGATGGTAGCGCCGGCCTTCTGCGTGACCTCGTCTTCGATAGGGAGATCGAAGTCGTCGGCACCGTAGAGCAGTCCCTCCAGCGCTCGCTCATTCTGCGTAAGCACCGAGGTCCGGATGCGCGGAACATTGTCGAGATAAATCCTGCTTAGCGCCAGGTGACGAAGATATTCCTCGGTGCCAATCTCGATCCCGCCGATCTGCGTGAAGTAAGGCTTGTATGTCCAGCAAAGAAAGCTGGCCAGTCCGCCAGTCCGGTCTTGAAACTCGCGCGTCCGCTCCAGATGCTCAATCCGCTCATCGATCGATTCGTCGAAGCCGATAACCATCGTCGCAGTCGTGCGCAGCCCGGCCTTGACGATCGCCGCCTGCGCCTCAAAATACTGCGCCACCGTATATTTGAACTTGCTGTGCCGGCGGCGAAAATCTTCGGTAAGAATTTCTGACCCTCCTCCCGTGATCCAGCGCACGCCTGCGTTCTTGAATCGCTCGGCGGTGGCGGCGTAGTCAAGCCTGGCATGGTCGGCCAGGTACATGAACTCGGCAATAGTCAACGCATAGAACTCCAGCCGATCCTCGTAGCGCGCTCGAATCGAGGAGAAGAGGTTACAGTAGTACTCCAGCGGAAGATGAGGATTGAATCCGCCGTTGAAGGCCGCGAGGTCGCCGCCAAGCGCAAGCAGCTCATCGAGCTTCGCGAAGACCTGATCCTGGCTGAGAACATAGCCTTCCGGATTTCCAGGCAGACGATAGAACGCGCAATAATCGCACTGCGCCACACACACGTTGGTGTAGTTGATGATGCGCATCAGCATATAAGTACATGCCGATGGAGCATGAAAACGCGCTCGCACCTCGGAGGCCAGCTCGCGCAGCTCCCCGTCGCTGGCATTCTGCCAAAGCCATCGTGCCTCGTCGGACGAGATGCGCTCGCGGTTCTGGATCTTCAACCGGATATCCTTCAACCGAATATCCTGGATTGCGTCTGCTAGGGTAGCCACTCCTATATTCTAAAGCGGATTTCCCATCACCATGCCGATGAGTCTTGACTGGAGCTGCGGGGAGCTTGCCGAAGGGCTGCGATGTTATCGCGATCGGGAATTCTTCGCGGCTCACGAACACTGGGAGAGTGTCTGGCTCCGCTGCGATCAGCCGGAGAAAACTTTCCTGCAGGCCCTGATCCAAATGACAGCGGCGTTCCATCACCTGCAGCGAAGCAATCCCGCGGGAACAGCCTCTCTCCTGCAAGCAGCGCTGCGACGGCTCGATCCCTATCCCGACACGTTTGCAGAAGTTGAAGTCGCCGTCCTGCGCACAGAAATCGCCGCGTGGCTCAATGCTCTCGCCCAACCAGATCAGCCTCCGGCGCTCGCCTTCCCGCAGATGCGCGAGTTAGGTGGTCAGCCGGTTCGCGGAGATCGGCGAGAGCTGCCAGATCGTTAGACTCGCAAGGCTCGCCGTCTTGCCATCGAGCCTCAAACCGATGCGCGGAGCCGAAGATCCCGAGTAGTAGAAGCGCTTCGTATAAGCCACCTGCTCATTGATCAGAACTTCGATCACCGAACCATCGACATACATATGGATCGTGAGCTCACCCTTCTCCGGCAGAGGTATCGGCATCGTTTTACCATCGAGCCGAACCAGATCGGGATGCGCCGGGTCGTAGCTCACGGTCAGCCACGTTTGCGGGCTGCCATGATCTTCCCCAATCAGCGACAGCGTAAACGGCTCCGCGCTTTTCTTTGCTAAGCAGAGAATCTCCCCGCTGCACCCATCGACATGCATCGCTGCAATTCGCTGCCGGTTCTGTTCCTCGCTTGCCGAGACCCTGAGCATCAGCGGCCTCTCGCGCAGGCCGTCGACAGCAGGAGCCACCCGGATTCGCAGTTGGCCATCGGCGTCCAGCATCAGGACCCGCGGCAGCGACATCAATCCCGCCCACCCTGCTGCGCGATACTCAGCCAGCGGACGGGTTTCCTGCACCCAGCCCCAGAGAATCCGGTTTCCGGACCGGTCGAGCTGAGTTTTGGGCGCGTAGAACGATCCGTAGTCGAGAACGCCTTGACGCTGGGGATGAAAGAGCAGCGCTTTCGGGTCCAGGTCGCCGCTCTGCCAGTATGCCTTGCCCTGGCTCGAATAGATCAGCACATGCCTGCCGCTCAGCGGAAAGAGGTCGGGACACTCCCACATATCGCCCGAATCGACCGGATTCGCCGCGTTGGCACCGCTGCCCCGCCCGCCTGCCACAACGTGGAGATAATCCCAGTGGCGCAGGTCCAGCGACCGGTAGAGAAGAATGGCTCCGCCCTGGCCGCGGATGCCCGAGCCAACCGCCATGTACCAGCCATTGCCCTGCCGCCACGGCGCCGGGTCGCGGAAACCGCTGACATCCATCCCCGCCGGAGGAGCGGCAATCACCGGCTGCGGAACCTTCGTCCAGTCGGTCAGGTCGCGGCCTGAGGCGAAGGCGAGGCATTGAGTCTCTTTTAAGCTGTGCACGCCGTCCCGGATCGTGGCTTCGTTCTCGGGCGCCGAAACCACTCCCGTATAGAGAACTCCCACGCGGTCGCCGTCGACAACTGCAGTCCCGGAGAAACATCCCGCGGCATCCGGTCCGCCCGGAGTCGGAGCAAGCGCCACCGGAAGATGCCGCCAGTGGACCATATCCGGGCTCACCGCATGCCCCCAGTGCATGTCTCCCCAGAACGCGCCGTTAGGGTTGTACTGGTAGAACATGTGATAGCTGCCCTGCCAGTAAATGGGCGCATTCGGATCGTTCATCCAGTTCGCCGCAGGCAGCAGATGATACTGCGGGCGGCGCGGGTCGCTCGCCCAGGGCAGCGCCGCACCCTCGGCAAGCGCGGCCAGTGGATTTCGCGCAGCAACTCCGGCAGCGGCGACCATCAGCGCGCTCCCGACAAATCTACGGCGGTCAAGGTTCAACATGTTTCGCGTCTTTCCGGTTGTCTACCAATGAACGTAGCCGGCATAGTCATCTTCCCGGCCGATCTGACTATGCCGAAGTAAAGGCTGCTCCCAAGTCGCCGAAGATCAGCTCGCAAGCGGCTCTGAAGGGGCATTCCCCAGCTCGCCCGGCTGCGAGGGCCATGCTGCTTTGTGCGCGCCGCACGAGTTCCGAATCACAAGGCGGCAGTTCAGCAGCACGTCCCGGGTCGGGAAATCGGGGTTTTCGATGCGATCCAGCATGGTGGCCATGGCCATCTTTCCCAGGTCGATGCAGGGCTGATGCTGCGTCGTCAGCGGAATAGGCAGCAGGCTCGCATACTTCACGTCGTCGATGCCCACGATGCGGATATCTTCGGGAATTCTCCTCCCCAGGCGGATCAGCGTCTGCATAAGATTCGCCGCGGTGTGGTCGTTCGCGCACAAGAAGGAATCGGGCCGCTGCATGCGCAGAATGGAGCGAACAACGCCGTCATCGGCCGGATCGACGCGCGCGACCAGGTCTTCGTCCTTGAGAAGGCCATGCGCCATCAGCGCCTCCCGGTACCCCGCTATCCGCGCCTCAACCGTCGATGCGGAAAGCGGCCTGCCCATGAACGCGACCCGCTTGGCCCCGGCCCGGATCAGATGCTCGGTAGCGATGTAAGCGGTGCGCCTGTTGTCGATTCCCACCAGGTCGTACCGGCTCCGCATGGGATAAGGAGCAAAACAGCGGTCAAGCAACACGACCGGCACATTGGCATGCCCAAGGGCGGCCATAATCCTTTTGTTCACTTGGTCCTTGTCCGGGGTCAATTCGAGCGGCGCAAAAAAGACGCCCGAAACTCGCTGGGCGATGTACCGGTGGCAGAGATCCTCGGCAGCTTCTTCTTTTTCCTTCGCGTCGCCAACCGCATTTCCCCATAGAAGGGAATGCCGGCTGGCCGGCGGGAAGTTCGCCATTCCCTGGCATACCGGCTCGAAGATCTCGGTCTGGCCGAGCTCAGGAATAAGCAGCCCGAAGAGCCGATTCTCCTGGGCCGTGCGCGAAGCCGCGTAGGTCCCCGACCCCACCCGGCGCACCACCAGACCCAGCTGCTGCAGCTCCTTCACCGCCTTGACGATCGTCATGCGCGAGACACCGAAGCGCCTCACCAGCTCGGTCTCGCTCGGCAAACGGGTCCCCTCCCGGTATTCCCCCGAAAGGACACTTTCCTTCAGACTCTCGAAAATCAGCCGGTATTTGGGCTGATCGCCGGGCGACGCATTGTCCAATGCCTGCTTGGCTCGCGAAATACGATTGATTGCAGCGTTCATGATTCGCCTCGTTTCGTCACAGCGGCCGCCACTTGCGGGAGAGTGCAATCACCGAACACTTATATACCGATCACCAATATTTGTATATTTATTTGATAGTCATCTTGGCCCCTTCCCAGCCTGGAGTAGCCAAGCCGAGATCTCCACTCCACTTCCGGCAGCTCAAGTTAACTCGTCACAATTCATCGCCAATTCGCTTGCACATTGAAAGCGAGATTGGTAGCGTGGCCCGCATGCGTGATGAGGCCAGACCGGAGCACCGTTCCGGCTGCCCGGTAAGTGTCTGTCTGGATATCTTTGGCGACCGGTGGTCGTTGCTGATCGTTCGCGACCTGATGGTTCGCGCCTACCGGACGTTCAAGGAATTCCAGGCCGCGGGCGAAGGCATCGCCACGAACATCCTCGCCGGCCCGCTGGAGAAGCTGGTGGCAGCAGGATGACAGGACCCCGTTGATACCGCCTTTCGACAGCGGCAATCATCACCACGTTTCTCGATCGGCCGCGCGATCGGCAACTTTGAAAAGCGGCAGACAATCGAAGCAGCGGCACAGGAGGAAAGGATGAGCAAGGTCAGGCTACTGGTGGGCACGCGCAAAGGTGCGTTTGTGCTCAACTCGGATGGAAAACGCCAAAAATGGGACGTGAGCGGCCCGCACTTCGGGGGCTGGGAGATCTATCACCTCAAGGGATCGCCGGTCGATCCGAACCGCCTCTACGCATCCCAGTCCAATGGCTGGTTTGGCCAGCTCATTCAGCGCTCCAATGACGGCGGCGAGACCTGGGAGCCGGTGGGCAACAAGTTTACCTACGAGGGCATCCCCGGCACTCACCAGTGGTACGACGGCACCCCGCATCCCTGGGAATTCAAGCGCGTCTGGCATCTTGAGCCCTCGCTCACCGATCCCGACACCGTCTACGCCGGAGTCGAGGACGCCGCTCTTTTCCGCTCGACAGACGCCGGCGCCAACTGGGAAGAGCTTGCCGGGCTCCGTGGCCACGGCTCGGGACCGCACTGGCAGCCCGGAGCTGGCGGCATGTGCCTGCACACCATCATTCTCGACCCCGCCGACCCGCAGCGCATCTTCATCGCCATCTCCTCTGCTGGAGCCTTCCGCACCGACGACGGCGGCAAATCGTGGAAGCCCATCAACCGTGGCCTGCGCTCGGCGCACATCCCCGATCCCGAAGCCGAAGTTGGTCACTGCGTCCATCACATCGCCATGCACAAGTCCACCCCCAATGTTCTCTACATGCAGAAGCACTGGGACGTGATGCGCAGCAACAACAGCGGCGACACCTGGCAGGAGGTCAGCGGAAACCTGCCCACCGACTTCGGCTTCGCCATCGACATCCACGCGCATGAGCCGGAGACCATCTATGTCGTCCCCATCAAGAGCGACTCCGAACACTATCCGCTCGATGGAAAGCTGCGCGTATACCGCAGCCGCAGCGGGGGCGACGAATGGGAGCCGTTGACCCAGGGCCTGCCCCAGCAGGACTGCTATGTGAATGTGTTGAGAGACGCAATGGCGGTCGATACGCTCGACGATTGCGGCATCTACTTCGGCACCACTGGCGGCCAGGTCTACGGCTCCGCAAACGCCGGAGATAGCTGGACACCTATCGTCCGCGATCTTCCCGCCGTACTCTCCGTAGAGGTGCAGACCCTGTCGTGAGTGAAACTCAAATCCGAGTGGTGCTCCCGGCGCACCTTCGCACACTGGCAAAGGTGCATGGTGAAGTCACGTTGCATATCGAAGGCCCGGTCTCGCAGCGCTCGATACTCGACGCGCTCGAGGCCGGCTATCCCATGCTCTGCGGAACGGTGCGCGATCACGTCACGAAACAGCGGCGCGCGTTCCTGAGGTTCTTCGCCTGCGCGGAAGACCTCTCCCACGAGTCGCCGGACGCCGCACTCCCCGAGGCCGTCATCTCCGGCGTCGAGCCTTTCCTCATTGTGGCGGCCGTCGCTGGCGGCTGCGCTCAGCCGCCAGCTTGAGTGCCGTATCTCGACGCACCGACTCGCACTTCAATATATGAAGACCTCGTCTCGCTAGCCGACACGTAGGTTATTCTGGCTCTTGGCCCGCGAGCCGAACCGGGGAACTATGGCTGAGCGAATCGACGCGCACCACCACTTGTGGAAGTACACCGAAACCGAGTACGGCTGGATCAGCAGCGAAATGGGCGTGCTGCGGCGTGACTTTCTGCCCAGTGATCTATACAGCGAGATGGCATCGGCCGACGTCGATGGCGCAGTCACCGTGCAGGCCCGCCAGACGCTGGAAGAGACGCGCTGGCTCCTGCAGCTTGCCCAAGAAAATTCGTTCCTTCGCGGCATAGTCGGATGGGCGCCGCTGGCCGGCGCAGACTTCCCCCAGTATCTCGACGAATTTGCCGCCCATCCGAAGTTAAAAGGCCTGCGCCACGTAATCCAGGACGAGCCCGACGATGCCTTCATCCTCCGCGAGGACTTCAACCGCGGCGTCTCGGCTCTGGCAGCGACGGGCCTGGTCTATGACATCCTCATTCACGAGCGCCACCTGCCCTTCGCCGCGCAATTCGTAGATCGGCACCCGAACCAGGTATTCGTGCTCGATCACCTCGCCAAGCCGCTCATCCGCCAGCGAGTGATCTCTCCGTGGCGCGAGCATCTCAAGAAACTGGGGGCGCGGCCAAATGTCCATTGCAAGATCAGCGGCATGGTGACCGAAGCCGATTGGAGCCAATGGACAATCGAGGATCTGCAACCGTATTTCGATGCCGCGCTGGAGAGCTTCGGACCCGAGCGGCTCCTCGCGGGATCGGACTGGCCGGTATGCCTGCTTGCGAGCAGCTATGGCAGATGGTGGGACACACTGGGTGAGCTGATTTCCAGCCTGTCCAGCTCCGAAAAGGAAAAGATCTTGGGCGAAAATGCGATAAGCGTTTACAGGTTGGATAGAGAGGCAAAGTGAAAGCGCTGGTGATTCAAGAGCCCGGCAGGGCCAGCATCGAGCAGGTTCCCGAGCCCGTGATGCAGCCCGGTGAGGCGTTGCTGAAGGTGCGCCGTATCGGCCTGTGCGGCAGCGATCTCAACTCCTTCCGCGGCAAGAATCCGATGGTATCGTTCCCGCGAATCCCGGGGCACGAAGTTGCTGCCACCATCGTCCAGTTGAGCGAACCCCATCCTCATTTCACGGCGGGCATGGATGTGACGCTCTCTCCCTACACCAGTTGCGGCGAATGTGCCGCATGCAGGAGCGGCCGCGTGAACTCCTGCCGGTTCAACCAGACGCTCGGAGTCCAGCGCGACGGCGCGATGACCGAATATATCTCCGTCCCCATCGAGAAGCTCTATCCGGCGCAGTTGAATCTCGAAGAGCTGTGCATGGTCGAGCCGCTCACCGTCGGCTTCCATGCTGTGGCCAGAGCGCGCGTGACCGCCGACGACACGGTGGCGATCTTCGGCTGCGGCGGCGTTGGCCTGGGCGCGGTCGCGGCTTCGGCATTTCGAGGCGCCAGAACCATCGCCATCGATGTGGACGATCGCAAGCTGGCCATCGCTCGCCGCGCCGGCGCTACAGACACCATCCACTCGCAGCAAACATCGCTGCAGACTGAGCTCCGGACACTGACTGATGGCCACGGCCCCAGCGTAATGATCGAGGCCGTAGGCATGGCCGAGACGTTTCGCGCCGCGGTGGAAGAGGTGGCCTTCACCGGGCGCGTCGTCTATATCGGGTATGCAAAGGAACCGGTCACTTACGAAACGAAGTTCTTTGTCCAGAAAGAACTGGATATCATGGGGTCGCGCAATGCGCTTCCCGAGAACTTCCGCGAAGTGATCCAGATGCTCGAGAAGCACCAGTTTCCCATGGATGAGGCCGTCAGCTCCATCGTCCCGCTCGAACAGGCGCCCGAGATACTGAAAGCCTGGAGCGCGAACCCGGGGCAGTTCACGAAGATTATGATTACGTTGGATTAGGGAGAGCCTCATTCAGTCCAGGAGTTTGAAGGGTACGAGCTATCAGTCTTGTGAAAGATAAGGGCTTCAGCCTTGTGAAAGGTACGGGCTTCAGCCCGTACATAAAAACCGCGAGAATAGTACGGCTTTAGCCGCTGAGGGACTGCACACGACCTGGTTAGATATCCCCTAAAGTACGCTCGGAAAAAGAGAAATCAGAGAAAACAATGCCGATGTTACCCGTAAGCTCCGCTGCTGCCCAGCAAAGCACCTTATCGAAAGATGCTCCGCTCCTGCCTCGCGGCGCGGTTCTTCCTTTTGTGCTCATCACTGTGCTTTTCTTTCTCTGGGGCATCCCCAACAACCTGAACGACGTGCTGATCAAGCAGTTCATGAAGTCGTTCGTCATCACCCGCTTCGAGGCGGGACTGATTCAGTCCGCCTTCTACATGGGCTACTTCCTGCTGGCCATGCCCGCGGCGCTGCTCATGCGCAAGCTGGGTTACAAGTCCGGTTTTCTCGTCGGCCTCGCGCTCTTCAGTCTCGGAACATTCCTCTTCTGGCCAGCGGCCATCGCCGGGCGCTACTCCTTCTTTCTGATTGCCCTGTTCATCATCGCCAGCGGACTGTCCTTTCTCGAGACAGCCGCAAACCCCTTCATCGCGCAGCTAGGCGATCCCTCGACCGCCGCCCGCCGGCTCAACCTCGCGCAGGCATTCAATCCCCTCGGAGCCGTCAGCGGCGTGCTCATCGGCACCCTCTTCATCTTTTCCGGCGTAGAGCTGAAGCCGCAGCAGGTTAATGCCTTGCAGGCGCAGCACGCGTACAAGGCCTATCTGCAGTCGGAGACCATGCGCGTTGTAACTCCCTACCTGGTCCTGGGCGCACTCGCCTTTACGGTTTTGATCCTCATCGCGATCACCAGGTTTCCATCGACATTGACGCAGGCTGAGGAAGCAAGCGCGGGCAGCGGCAGCATCGCCGCGTTGCTCAAGTATCCTCACTTCTTTCTTGCCGTCATCGCTCAATTTTTTTATGTCGGCGCACAGGTTGGAACCTGGAGCTACTTCATCTCCGTACGTGCAGTCATACACGCATGAACCCGAAAGGATGGCGGGCTATCTTCTCACCGGAACCCTGGTAGCCTTCGGTGTCGGACGCTTCAGCTCCGCCTGGCTCATGCGTTACGTCTCGCCCGGCAAGCTGATGGGCATTTACGCCGTGACCAACGCCGCGCTGGCTGCGCTGGGCATCGTCTTTCCCGGATGGATCGGCCTGTGGGCGCTGCTCCTCACCAGCTTCTTCATGTCCCTCATGTACCCCACCATCTTCGTCCTCGGCCTGCGCGGACTCGGTGAGAACACCAAGGTAGGAGGCTCGATGATCGTCATGGCCATCGTGGGCGGCGCGGTGCTCACACCCATCATGGGCCTCATCTCGGTTCGCTTCGGCAGCATCGCGTTGGCCTACATCGTTCCACTGCTCGCGTATGTCTTCATCGCGTTCTACGCCTTCGCCGACTCCCGGCTCGCGCCCAAACATGGAACGAATGCCGCAACGGCAGCCTGAAACCCCACATGAGACAAGAACCATGCTGAAAACCGGAATCCTGAATCCCGCCATCAATTCTCTGCTAAGCCGCGTGCGTCACACCAACACCGTGGTCATCGCCGATCGCGGATTTCCCTTCTGGCCGATGATCGAGACCGTCGACATCTCGCTGATCGACGATGTGCCCCGCGTCCTCGAAGTGCTCCACGCCATCAGGGCCAACTTTGCCGCCGGCAAAGTGTTCATGGCTGAAGAGTTCCGCGAAGCGAATTCGCCGGCGACCATCGGCAGCTTCGGCGATGGCCTGCAGGGCATGGAAATCCACTACGAGCCGCACGTCGAATTCAAGCGCCGCGTGCCCCATGCCATCGGATTGATCCGAACCGGCGATACGCTGCAATACTCGAATATCATTCTCGAATCGGCATAGAACACCTGCGAGCATCGTCCAGCTTCCCCGCCTGACGCAACCTGCATCCGCTTCGATATACTGTGGTGCTGGCTCTCGAGTGAATCGCCCTTGATATAAAAAACGGGTCGTCATTCTGAGCACAGCGAAGAATCTCGGCGATTTGAGCGGTCCAACGCGCTCTGGACCCGGGCAAAATAGCTATGACGGCGGCATGTTGCCGCAGTGAAGTAAAAACGAATGATGAAGTTGCTTGACCCATCCTCGCTCTCCCGCGCCGCCGCAGCCATCGCGTGGAACCGCCGCGATTTCCTTCGCAACGCGGTAGGCCTCGGAGCGTCGAGCGCTCTGCTCGGCTTCTCTCCGCTGCACGCCGCGGCTCTGCCCTTGAAACAGAAAGCGGTCGTAGTCACCTTCGGCGGCGGCGCCCGCGACGAGGAGACCTTCGCGCCCGAAGGACAGGAGAACATCCCCAACCTGCTGCACACCCTTTTCCCGCAATCCACGTTCTACACGCAGGTCGTCAATCACGGGATTCTAGGCCACTACGTCGCTACCGCAAGCCTCGCCACCGGCGTCTACGAAACCTTCGACAACTTTGCGGCTGTAGCGCCGCGCGACCCAACCGTCTTCGAGTACTTCCGCAAAGACCTGCACCGTCCCGCGGACGATACCTGGGTCGTCGCCCCCAGCAACGGCTTCAACCGCATCGGCGAGAGCGACAACCGGCGTTACGGCGAAGGCATGGGCGCCGGCGTGATCCTGCCCAAGCATCTGCTGAAGGCGGCCATGCCTACGCAGGGACTCGGCAGCTACGATCATCTGCTGCGCGATAACTACGAAGACCCGTTCTACACGCCGGCGCTCGCCGGCAACGAGGTTGAGCTGCGCCAACTGGATAACATCCTCAAGCTCTCCATCGACGACTTCACCCATCACGCGCTCACGCTCAGCAGCCCCGACGAGCTCTCCGTCTACATCGCGCGGCAGTTGATGCGCCGCCTCGCACCGAGCCTTCTCTGGATCACGCTGCACGACATCGACATCGCGCACTCCGGCGCCTATTCGCTCTACATCGACGGCATCCGCCGCTCCGACCGCCTCTGCGCCGAGATATGGAAGACCATCCAGGCCGAGCCCGAATATGCGGGCCACACCACCATGTTCATCCTGCCCGACTTCGGCCGCGACTCCGACATGGATGCAGGCGGCAACGGCTTCCAGCATCACCGCACCGGCGACGCGCTCTCCCGCACCACGTGGATGATGGTCCTCGGACCCGGTGTGCGCCCCGGCGTGGTCATCGATCGCCCCGTCGATTCGCTCGACCTCGTTCCCACGCTCGGCTCGCTGCTCCGCTTCTCCACACCTCTGGCCCAGGGCAAGCCTCTCACCGAGGTGCTGTGATGCAGCCGGCGCAACTCTCCGCGCAAAGCTTCGCCGCATATCCCCCGCAGGCCCGCGCCCTCGCGATACAAAATCTCTCTCTCATCCAGCAATTGCCGTTGGTCTTTGCCGCACTGGTGCTGCGCGAAATGGGAGCTTACGACTCGCGCTTCCCTGCCGAACGCCGGACCATCGATGACCAGTTCCTTTTTCTCCATTCTCTCGCTACACCAGACCGCGAGCAGCTTCTCCATGGCTTCAGCACGCTCTCGCTGCCGCCGGACCTCGCGTCGCTCGACTGGATTAACAGCCCGCAGCCTTTCATCGACGGACTCACCGCGCATCTCTGGGCCACGCACCAGCACGATGCATTCCGCGCAGCCGCGGAGCAATATGGTGAAGCCTGGCACAAAGCAAAGCCCGAGCCCCTGCCCGCAATGCCCAGGCTCGGTATCGTGGTGCTCGGCAAAGACGTGCGTGCCGCTGACTGGCCGCTCTTCCGCAAGCTGCGCCCCTACGGCGTCTATTTCCCGCAGGTCGATCCCGCCAACTGCTGGCAGACGATCCGTGAGACCGTAGCAGCGCGCGTCGCGAAGAACGACGCCGCCTTCCAGCACTGGTATATCGACGGCGACATGACGGAGCCCATCGCCAACGCCAATCTCGCAACCGTTGGCTACGGAGACCTCAAACCCGTTCGCGCCGCCATCCTGCATCGCATGCAGACCGTGATCGGCAGCGGCAAAGGCGGCCCGGAGGCATTGCGCACCCTGATGGCGGAAACCACTCCCGCCGATCTCGGACTCCCTGCCGGAGACACGGACGATGTCCTCAGCCGATTCAAGATCAATGTGCTCGCCGAAGGCTCAGGAACCCAGATCTTCAGCACGACTTTTGTCCAGTGGACCGCCCGCGAAGCGCTGCGCCGCGCCCAGCCCTGCACTCTGCTGCTGCGCTACGCACCACGCCAGCGCCAACTCCCCATGAACGAACTGCTCTCCGGAGCCAGCAATCACAATGAGCCCGATCCCGAAGGCTCGCTCATCGACGCCGACATGGGCGCGTTCTACACCTGGATCAACCAGCAGCGCCTCACCGGCGCCGACCGGTCTTCATTCCTAGTATGGAGCGAAGAACACAACCAGGCAGTAGCCATCGGCCCCACCCTTCCCAAGGCAACCACGGCAGCGAACTCCATAACCATGAAGCAGCTCCTGGCTCAGGTTACGTAGAACCTCGAACAGAGCCCGCACCGCAAAAGAAGTTCGTCATCCTGAGCGAAGCGAAGGATCTCGGCGATGCAAGTCGCGCGCCACGAACCTGACCTCGGAGGCCATGAATTATGCACGAGCATCCGCTCGCGCCACGACCCTGCGAATTTGCCACAAAGCTCCGCACAGTCCGGCAAGGCCCATGCCCCACACCACGAACGTTAGCCGCACCACCCACATTGGAGCAAACCCCGAGCGCTTCAGCAGGAAGGGCAGAAAATTCCACGTGGTGATGTGAACGTAATCCCATGGATCCTCGGTCATCGCATGATTGTTGAGCCCCCAGGCATTCATCTTCCCCAACGCAAAGGCAGCGATATTCTTCATGCGCAGGGCAATCACAAACGTCGGATGACCCAGCGTCTCCATCTGGTAGATCTCAAGCGGTAGCCAGAAGGCAAGCGATGCGATCTGGATGACCACACTGATCGTCAGCAGCGCCATTCCTGCAATCCAGACTAATTTCCCCAGCTCATAGCGATGGCGCATCAGCAGCGGAACAGCCAGCAGCACTGCCAGCTCAACCGCAGTCGAAACATAGCGGTCGCCCCACGCGAAATCACCGCTCCAGACTGTGTATCGGGCGTAAAAGCTGAGATACGCCAGCAGCAGCAATCCGGTCGCGACGACATATGCTCTTACAACCGGACTGAAACGCCTCCAGCCAATAACAGCGACTACGATCATCAGGATCAGTAAAGGGTCGAAGAGAAAGATCGACTTCTCAGGCGCAAACAATGCACCGAGAAACCCCACATGAAATGGGTTCTCGAACGGATAGCTCATCGGCAACGTCGGATTTCGCTCCCTGGCTTCGCGAGCGACAATGCTCAAATAAGTATTGAAAAACGATCCGAAGCGATAGAACTGGTATAGCCGGTCGAGCAGCCCGAAGAAGAGATAAACCGGAACCACATTCGCGATGTAGGTTCGATACCGGAGCCAAAGCGCGCGGCCCCGGGCGCCTCCAAACCACAATGCCAGCAACACGAACAGGCCTCCTGCCAGCAAGTCGAGGCCTGTTGTCAGTCGCGTAAGCAGATTCAGTCCAAGAGCGCCGGCGCCCATCACCAGCGCCCGCCGATTACCCGTCCGCAGCCATTCGTATTGAAAAGAAAACCCGGCCAGCGTAAGCAGAAAGATGTAGTTGTTCTCCATCATGTTCTGCGTGTAATGCAGGTGCGTCGTGGCCAGCAGCAAAGCCAGCACACCCACCACCGCCTGCTTGACGTCAAAGCTCAGCTGCCGCAGAAAGCGGAAGCACACCAGCGCTGTCAGAACGGTGACAAGGATGTTGGTGCTGTAACTGACGATGATGTCGCGGACGCTGGGATCGTTGCCGTTGTAATTCGCAAACACGGGAAGCCGCTCCACGTAAGTCCCAGCCACGTCTGCAGGCAGCATCAGCAGCGACTGCCCGATGCCATACCAGCTTTGCAGTTTGCCGTCGCGGCCGTGAATGCCAAACTCGGGATATTCCTGGGGAAAGACAGGAGGCTCAGAGGTCCATAACGCATGCGTGGATTGAAGCCGGTGCATCGTGTCGGCGGTGCCCAGCTCGCCCGATTGAACTACAAATGCCATGAGTCCGGAGGCCAGTGCAAGTAGAAAGAGTGGATCGCGAAACCAGCGCTGAAGGGAACGAATCATCTCGGTTATCTATTGAGTTTAGGATGGCGGCCGCCCCCTTGCTGATCCGCGGACAACTTCCTCGCGCGGAACCTCACTTTATCCGTGACGCAGAAAGGTTGCTCATGTAATCCTTATCGCACCTTACCATTTCTGAACCACTTTTGTGCCTTGAAGGAGTTGGACGAGAACAGATGTCCATGAGAGACCTGTTGGCCGGGTATGCAGTCACCATGGCCTTGTTTGTTTTTGGCTGCCTGGTCATCGAACGGAACGCGCCCGGGCTTAAGGGCATCCGCTGGCTGAAAATTGCCTTCAGCACGACCAGTCTGGGTCTGGTGTTGGCGATATGCAGATCGCACCTGCCGCCCGTACTCACGATCGTACTTCCCCATGTCGCGATCTTCTCTGCGCTCGTCCTGATTCATCAGGCGATCAATGACGTGCTCGATCTGAACAAGCGATATCTCCCCTTCGGCATCGTCCTTGGCCTCGCAGACCTGGCCGGACTCGTGTTTTTCACCACCATTCACCCCAACCTCGACATGCGCATCTACCTCCTCGATACTGCCGATGCGCTTCAGGCGGGGCTCACCGTCGTCGTCCTCTTCGGCTGCCGGAACGCAGCCCTTCGTTCTCCCATCCGCACGACCGGATATCTGGTAGCCGGCATCGGCACGGTCCATCTTCTTCGCATTGCGGAAACCATCGCCCACCCGCCGCAGATCGACATGGTGCAGCTCGGCTCGCCGCAGGCCTTCTTTGTCTTCTCCATCTTCATCCTCGGGCTCGGTTACGGCCTCAGCGTCATCTGGCTCTCTTTCTGCGCCCAGCGCAACAGGCTGCAGGCCCTCGCGCTGACTGACGGCCTGACCGGGCTGCTCAACCGCCGCGCCTTCGAGGAGGCGCTCCACCGCGAGCTTAACTATGCCCAGCGCTCAGGAAAAAGCACCGGCCTCATTCTCATCGATCTCGATTTCTTCAAAAGCATTAACGATGTGCACGGACACCCGGCAGGCGATGAGGTGATCCGCCGCGTCAGCTCCGCGCTCCAGACTGGCGCGCGCGGCTCCGACGCTTTGGCCCGCTTCGGCGGCGAAGAGTTCATCGTAATGCTGCGCGACACTGACCCACTGCAAGCCTCCATGATCGCCGAGCGGATGCGCCAGCAGGTAGCATCGCTCCGCGGCCTGCCGGATGGAGTTCGCACCACCGCCAGCATCGGCGTAGCCGTCAGCTCGCCCTTCGATACCCCCGACTCGTTGCTGAAGAACGCTGACGATGCGCTCTACGCCTCCAAGCGCGCCGGACGCAACACGGTCAGCTGCTATCAGGATCCATTGAGCGCGATGCTGCCCCACACGCAGCCACAACCGGAACTTCTCCCCACCCGCATCCACTGATGCCTTTGAGCAGAATCGAAGGAGTTGGAATGTGCAATCGGAGATTTCTCAGCGGGTCATCGCGTAGTGGACCTGCTCCTCGATCGCGGCGATCTGCACCGGCTCCTTGTGAGCATGAACGAGCGCAGAGTTCACCGCAGTCAGCTCCGTAGTCTTGAATCGCTCCCACGCCTCGATGTTTTCGCGCGCGGCTTTGCTCATTTGGTCGGCGACGGCAAGCGCCTGTGCGGGAGCCGTCCGATCGCCGCTCTCGGCCATGCGCAGAGCCACGCCCAGTCCCGAGTTCGCTGCATCCAGTCCGGTGTCGCCATTACCGGCTTTGATCTGTTGCAGCCTGGCGAGCGCCGAGTGTAAGGCCTGAGTCAGGTCGACGGGATTGCTTTCGCCCCCCGCATCAAGCTTCTTCAGCTGGCTCTCCACGCTCTCCAGCTCCGCCATAGCCTTCCGGCTGGACCGCATCTGCTCATAGATGGAATCAGCCAGCGTGAACTGCTCGTTCAGCACCTGCGTCGTGGCATCCGCGCGCGGGTCCATCGTGACGCGCAGCGGCCGGTCCATCGTCGCGCCATCCGCCACGAGCCGCAGCGTGTAGGTCCCTGGCGGAACGCGCGGCCCTGACGGCAGGCCGACAGCATCATCCGAATCGTCATCGCCAAGCCCCGCGCTGGAGCCGCCGGCCGCAAGGTCCCAGACGAAGCGATGCTCGCCCGCGCCGGTCTCAAGCACCTGCGGTTTGGGGAACCACCGCTCCGCAATGGGCAGCAGCGGACGCTTCATGTTGGACTTCTCATCGCTCGAAAAGTGGCGCAGCACATGGCCCTGCGCATCGAGTATCTGCAGCGTGACCTTGGTCGCCGCATCGCGAAGGTAGTAGTCGACAAGCGCGCCGTTCGGCGGATTGTTGGCCTGCGGCTCTTCGGGCGGCATAGGCGTGCCCAGAAAGCCGTCGTTATCCACACGCACCGCCGTCGGCGGAGCATACAGATAGGCCCGCGCACTCTGCGCCTCGGCCGCCTGTCGGAGCGGCTCGATATCGTCGAGCACCCAGAACGAGCGCCCATGCGTGGCCACAATCAGGTCGCTGCCATGCACGTCGATATCACGAATAGAACTGACCGGCAGGTTAAGCTGCAGCGGCTGCCAGTGATCGCCCGCGTCGAACGAAACATAGACGCCGAACTCCGTGCCTGCATAAAGCAGGTTCTTCTGCTCCGGGTCTTCGCGGACGGCGCGCAGAAAGTGATCCGGCGCAATGCCCTCGACCGCCAGCTTCCAGCTCTTGCCGTAGTCATGAGTGATGTAGAGATAAGGCTTGCGATCGTCGAGCCGATGCCGGTCGACCGCCGCATACGCGGTGCCCGCATCGAAATGCGAGGCCTCGATAAGCGAAATCTTGCTCCACGGCGAAAGCCCTGGCGGCGTTACGTCGCGCCAGTTCTTTCCGCCGTCCGTGGTCACGTGAATGCGCCCCGTGTCCGAGCCCGCCCACATTAGCTCCGCGTTCAGCGGTGACGGCGCAATCGTATAGACAACACCATACCCGCGCTGCTCCGCATTCTCATTCGTTACCGGCCCGCTGTCGCTCGTCCCGGCAACGGTCCCGGTCAAATCCGGACTGATCTGCTGCCAGTGCAGCCCGCCATCGACCGTCTTCATCACATACTGCGTGCCGAGGTAGAGCGATGTCTTGTCCGCGGGCGAAAACACCAGCACCGGCGTCCACGGATCGCGATAGCGCCGCTTGTTGATGGAGAGGTCGAAGCCGCCCAGAGGCCACGGCGTGATGTTCTGGCTGAACGACGTACGCCGGTTGAAACGCTCCACGTCGCCATAGGTGCCGGAGAGATAGACGATGTTCTCGTCCTTGGGATCGATGGCCAGGTATCCGCTCTCGCTGCCGCCGGGTAGAAACCAGTCGCGCGTATCGATGTGCCCATGGTCCGACCGGCTATGCACCGCGATCGAACCGCTGTCCTGCTGCGCACCATAGATCGTGTAAGGGAAGGCGTGATCCGTCGTGACGTGATAAAGCTGCGCCGTCGGCTGGTTATACCACGTCGACCAGGTCTTGCCGCGGTCCAGGCTGATGCTCGCACCCTGATCGACGCCCAGCGCCAGATGGTTCGGATTCTTCGAGTCGACCCAGACCTGATGATAATCGTCCCCGCCCGGCGCGCCGCGCACAATCTGAATCGTCTTGCCGCCATCCTCCGTCCGGTACAACGCGACATTCGGAAGATAGAGCACATCGGGATTGGTGGGATCGATGGTGAGCGAGTTGAAATACCATGCCCGGCTGGTGAGCCGCGAGTCCGCATTCGCCAGTATCCATGTGTCGCCCCCATCATCGGAGCGGTAAAGCCCGGAATGGCCCGGGCTATCGATGGTGGCGTAGACCCGCCGCCCGTCGGCACTCACCGCGATGCCGGTGCGTCCCCACGCGCCTTCCGGCAGTCCATGTCCCGAGATCGCCGTCCAGTGCGCGCCTCCATCGGTCGAGCGATACAGCGCATTGCCCGGGCCTTCGAGCGGCGCGTAGGTGCTCCATGCGGAGCGATGCGCGTTCCAGGTTGCGGCAAAGAGCACTTGCGGCTGACTCGTCGCCATCGCGATATCGGCAATGCCGACATCCGGGCCCTTATCGAGCACTCGCTGCCAGTGCTCCCCGCCGTCCGTCGACTTGTAGACCCCGCGCTCCTCGCTCGGCCCGTAAGCATGCCCCAGCACCCCCACATACACCGTCCGCGCATCCGAGGGATCAACGAGAATGCGGCTGATCTGCCGAGAGTCTTCCAGTCCGATGTGCTTCCACGTTGCCCCGCCGTCATCGCTCCGATACATCCCATCGCCCGAGGCCAGGTCCGACCGGATGTCGGACTCGCCGCTCCCCGCATAAATCACCTTCGGGTCCGAAGGCGCAACCGCAAGCGCGCCGATGGAAGCCACAGGCTCGTGATCGAAAATGGGCTGCCACACAGTGCCCGCGTCGGCCGTCTTCCACACGCCGCCGTCCACGCCGCCAAAGTAGAAGCTGCCGTCGCTTCCCGGCACGCCGCTCATCGCAACCACGCGTCCGGCGCGAAAGGGACCGACCAGCCGCCACTGCAGCCCACTGAATAAACCGGGGGAAATCGCCTGTGCGGACACAGATAAGGGTCCGCAAAGAAAAGCGGCGGTCAAAATTGAAGGAAGAAGCAAACGGCGAGGCAGGGCAGAGCGGAAAGATTTCATCGGTGTCTTGATTGTTAATCCGAATAAGCCACGGATCAAGATCGAATGGGATATATCTCGCAATCACCGCTGTGCCTGAGAACCTGTAAGAATGGGCACTTAGCCGGGAAATCCGCTCCTCGCGGTCTCTCTCCGTGCTCTCTGCGTCCTCTGTGGTGACTTCTTTGCGATGAAGTCTCCTTCTATCCACGACCTCGCTTCATACCCTTCTCTGAAATTGTCATCCCGGGCGAGCCCCCCGAGTCGAGGGACCTGCTGTTTGCTGGCGCGATCGCAAATCTGCGCCTTCGTAGCGAATTTCGCGATTCAACAAACGGGGATGTCAACAGAGCCACAGCGCCTCAAAAGCCCTCGATGAGACAAAACCCATCCTGACAGTCTATGGTTACAGGCAACGGATAACTTCCAAATGTGAGGGTATTGTGCACGAGCTGAATCGCAGGAGTTTTCTGAAAACGGCTGGAGCAGTAACCGCGGCGACGCTGCTCGACACAAAAGTACACGCGCTGGCAATCAACCAGAATGAGCCTGACAAGCCCGTCGCGGCCAACGATCACATTCAGTTTGCACTGATCGGCGCAGGCGTTCAGGGTCAGGGAGACACCAAGGTTGCGGTCCAGGTCCCCGGCGTCAAGCTGATGGCCGTGGCCGATTGCTACAACGGCCGCCTCGCGCACTGCTAAGGAGCTCTGGGGCAGCGATATCTTCACCACCCGCGATTACAGCGAGATCCTCGCGCGCAAAGATATCGACGCCGTCATCATCGCCACCCCCGACCACTGGCACAAGCAGGCCGCGATCGACGCCATGAAGGCCGGCAAAGACGTCTATTGCGAAAAGCCGATGATCCATCTCTACTCCGACGGGCCGGAGATCATCGCGACCGCGCGCTCCACCAACCGCATTCTCCAGATCGGCAGCCAGCGCGTAAGCTCGATCATCTACGCCAAGGCCAAAGAGCTGCTCGCATCGGGCGCCATCGGCCAGCTCAACATGGTCACCGCGCACTGGGATCGCAACTCCGCCATGGGCGCGTGGAACTACACCGTCCCCCTCGACGCCTCAACCGAAACCTGCGACTGGCCGCGCTTCGTAGGCACAGCTCCCAAGATTCCGTTCAACGCCGAGCACTTCTTCCAGTGGCGCAAGTGGAAAGCCTACGGCAGCGGCGTGGCCGGCGACCTCTTCGTCCACCTCTTCAGCGGAACGCACTTCATCACCGGAACCAATGGCCCCACGCGCGCCATGGCCACCGGCGGCCTGCGCTTCTGGAAGGACGGCCGCGACGTGCCCGACGTGATGCTCGGCCTCTTCGATTATCCCGAGGGCTTCAACCTCAGCCTCCGCGTGAACTTCGTCGATGGCGGCGAGGAGAGCGAAGGCCTCATCTTCACCGGCTCGGAGGGCACCATGGAAATTGCCGGCAACAGCGTCAGCGTAAGCCGCACACCGCTCGCCAGGGAGCCCGGCTACACCATCGGCACCTTCACCGAGGCGATGCAGAAACGCATCCTCGAAGAATACCGGCAGAAGTACCCGGTCACGCACCCGTCCGGTCGCGCCTCCTGCGGCCTACGACAAATACACCGCGGCAGCCGGATACAGCGACAGCTACGACCACTTCAAGAATTTCTTTGCGTCCGTGCGGTCACGCCAGCCCGTCGTCGAAGACGCCGTCTTCGGCTTCCGCGCAGCGGGCGCCGCTCTGCTCAGCAATCTGAGCTACGAGCGCGGCGCCGTCGTCAAGTGGGACCCTGAAGCCATGAAGTTGGCCTGATACAAATGATTGGGGAATGGGTGGCCCAGGTCTCGCTTTTTGAGACCTGGGCCACCACGAAACATCGGCGCCTGAAATTATGCGGTCATTGACCTAAAATGCTCTTGACCTCTCCCTGGTTAAATGTTCTGGAGGAATTTGTGATGAGTTGCAGGAAAAACACGGCAGCAGGAATGAAAGCGCTTGCTCTGCTCGCCATCGTCGCAGTTGCAGTTTCAGCTCAGTCTCAGAAAATCCCGCCCCACAAGGCCGCCATTGTTCTCTTCAACGGAAAGAATCTCGATAACTTCGATACCTTCCTGAAGACCAAGGGCCTGAACTCCGATCCCGATCATGTCTTTCAGGTCGAGCACGGCGTCATCCATGTTTCCGGCAAAGAGATGGGCTACATCATCACCAAGGTGCCGTATCACGACTACTATCTGCGCGCCGAGTTTAAATGGGGTGAAGGCACCTATGGCGACCGCGCCGGCAAGGCGCGCGACAGCGGCATCCTCTACAACATTCAGGGCGAGCAGAAGGTCTGGCCGCGCTCCATCGAGTTTCAAATTACAGAAGGCGGCACTGGCGATTTCTGGATGACCGACGGAGCGGCTCTCACCGGTCGCGACGGCAAGCGCGTGACCGGGCCGCCGGGAGGCGCGCTGAAGATCGATCACTTCGGCAAAGGTCCTTCGCAGAATGTAGCCGGCTTTCGCGACCCCATCGGCGATCTGGAGAAACCTCACGGCGAATGGAATGTCCTCGAGTTGGTGACGCACGGGAATGACGTGAAGCAGTACGTCAACGGAAAGCTGGCCAACGAAGGAACGGACCCATTTCCCACCGAGGGCAAAATCCTCTTCCAGTCTGAAGGCGCGGAAGTCTACTTCCGGAACATGAAACTGTACCCACTGAAGTAGCGAGCGGAGAATCACTGTGTCGAAGAAAATCGAATTCGCAGCTCTCGTTGTCATGTCGGCATGTGCCGCGTCCGGCATGATTGCCGCCGCGCAGCACGTCCGCAAAACCACTCCCGGGGATGGCCCCTTCGGCGTTCCGCAGATGACTTTCCGCGTACATCGCCTCGGCACCGATCACGCCGAAGGCATCACCACGCTCGACATGAACGGCGACGGACATCCCGACCTGCTGAGCGGAGCCTACTGGTATGAAAACCCCGGCCCCAACGGCGGCGAATGGAAGCGCCATCAGTACCGCACCGTCGGCATACTCAACGAGTTCGTCTCCGACTGCGGAGAGTGGACCTTCGACGTGAACCACGACGGCGCGCCCGACGTCGTCACCACCGGCTGGATGCTGAACGGGCTCTGGTGGTACGAGAATCCGAAGAAGCCCGACGTGATGTGGCAGAAGCACTTCATCACCGACAGCTACGACACCGAGGGCGGAGCGATGGCCGACATCAACGGCGACGGCAAGCCCGATCTCGCGCTCGCGCACTACAACCACTCCGGCGTTATCTGGGTCGACTTCTCCGGTCCCGAGCCGAAGGTGCATCACGTGGGCGGCAAAGAGCAGGACGGGCACGGCATCGGCGTCGCCGATGTCGACGGCGACGGCAAACCCGACATCCTCACGCCGAACGGATGGTTCCGGAACATCGACGCCGACCACGACAAATGGGAGTGGCATCCAGACTGGCAGCTGGACGACGCCGGATTCCCCATCATCGGCTACGACGTCAACAACGACGGCAAGACCGACATCATCTACGGCCAGGGCCACAGCTACGGGCTCTACTGGCTGGAGCAGCAGGGGAAGGTGCGAATCGGCACTGGGTCAAGCACATCATCGACGAATCGTTCTCTCAGATGCACGCGCTGAAGATGGTCGACATCGACGGCGATGGCGAGCCGGAACTGATCACCGGCAAGCGCTATCGCGGCCACTCCGGCCACGATCCCGGCTCCTACGATCCGCTGGTCGTCTACTACTACAAAATCGATCGCAAGACAGGCACGTTCACGCGCTACCCCATCTCAGTCAACGGAACGGCGGGAGTAGGAACGCAGTTTATCGCGGAAGACCTCGACAAGGACGGCGACGTCGATCTCGCCACGGCGGGAAAGAGCGGCGTGCACTTCTTCGAGAACCTGAAGATCGACAGCGTTCCGAAGGCGACGCGCGAGAACGATCTTCTGCTCGACAAGAAATGGCCATTCCCTGGTGAGGGTGTGGTCGTAAAACAAGAAAACGGCCCACCTCAGAAGTAGGCGGGCTGTCGCAAAGATTTCGTTACCGCCGCAACACGAACGGGTGCCCCACGTCTCACTTTTCAGACGTGGGGCTACAAAACTCCCAACCCGAACGAATTCTCTGCGACAAGCCACTCGTTGCTACATCAATGCAGGACTTCGGTCCCATCTTGCTTATAGATCGTCCCCGCTTTCATCACGAAGCTCACCTTGCTCATGACGCTGATGTCATCGAGCGGATTGCCGGGCACGGCAACGACGTCGGCGAATTTGCCCGCCGTGACGCTGCCCAGCTCATCCTGGTGACCCAGCAGCTCCGCGGCGTTGATGGTCGCCATCTGCAGCGTATAGGCAGGCGGCAAACCGGCCTTCACCAGGTAGATGAAGTCTTTCCAGTTTTGCCCGTGTGGATAGACGCCGGCATCCGTGCCGTAGGCAAACTTGACGCCGCCTTTGTAAGCTCGCGTCACCGTCTTCATGATCTGCGGGCCAACCTCCAGGGCCTTTGCCGCGACCGTCGGCGGATAGGCTCCCAGCTTCGCCTGCTCGGCAACGTACTGCCCCGTATAGACCGTCGGGCAGTAAAACGTCCCGTGCTCCTTCATCAGTTGAATGTCCTGGTCGTCCATGAAAGTGCCGTGCTCCACTGAATCCACGCCGGCGATCACAGAGCGGCGAATCGCCTCCGCACCATGCGCATGCACCGCCACCTTCATGCCGTAGTCGTGAGCGGTATCCACGATGGCCTTGATCTCATCCTCGGTCATCTGCGGATTGGACCCATTGCTGCCCAGGTCCATCACGCCGCCGGAAGGCATGGCCTTGATCAGATCGGCGCCCTCCTTGTAATGCAGGCGAACCACCTTGCGCGCCTCATAAGGTCCGTTGAAGATCGACTGCAACGGTCCGGGGTCGCCCTGCAGCGGCATGCTCAGGCCATTCGTCCAGTCCGCGTGTCCGCCGGTGGTACTCATTGCCGGACCGGCAGTGAAAATACGCGGTCCGGTAACGTAGCCTGCGGCGATCTCGTTTCTCAAGGCCACCGTATCGTAGTCGTGATCGCCCACATTGCGCACAGTGGTAAAGCCCGCCAGCAGCGTGCGCTTCGCATAGAGAGTCGAGCGCAGTACGTCGTCTGCAAGATTCAGCCGGGTCTGCTCGGAGTAAGTGGCCTTGCTGAACTCCATGTCCAGGTGGACGTGGTCGTCGATAAGTCCCGGAAGGCAGGTTGCATCGCTAAGTTCGATGAGCTTCGCCCCCGGAACAGTCTGATAACCCGGCTCTATCTTCTCGAACTTATCGCCGGAAATAACCACCGAAGTCTGGCCCAGCATCTTTCCGTCCAGGCTATCGAAGAGCCTCGGACAGTGGAGCACAGTAACGGCCGCGCTCTCTTGAGCCTGCGCCGGGTGCAGAGTGAAAGCGAACATCAGGGGCAGGCAGCCAAGCATGGCCGCCCCTCGAAGTCTGAATGGAAGCAGATTCATCAATACATCTCCATGGAGCTTTTGTCTTTTCTCGATTCGCAGTTGAGCAAGGTCTCAGTCCCCTTCCCCGGCGGCCGGCAATAACTTCGTAGCTTGTTTAAGCAGGTCAGCCTCGTGCTCCAGGGCATCCGAAACCTGGACGATCTGCTCATCCGCAAGCTTCCACTCCTTTTGCTCGATCGCCTCGCGCACCCCGGGCAGCGTCTTCACCCCGTAACCGGTATAAAATCCCGGCGCATAAATCAGATTCCGGAACCACGGCCGGTTAGGCAGTCCGTCCTTGGCCAGAAGTGTCCGCTCGGTTTCGATGAGATCCGGATTCAGCCCCGCTGGCGCCGTTCCACCGGCCGCCGCAAACGCCTTGTCATACTCCGTCGCAGCGACCGTAAGATCGTCCGACGCCTGATCGAGCGGTGCGAAATTGAGATACGGCGGAACGGCCTCGGCCGGCGGCGGCACCATCGTCTTCTTCGGATCGTCGAGCGCCTTGTAGACGCCGTCGTCGATTTCCTTGTCGCGTTCCTTCGCCTCATCGCGCATCGTGGTCAGCGAGCTTCTTCACTTCGGTCACGATACATGTGGATCGTATCGGCGAGGTCCGTGAACTGGAACGGAATCACATCGGCATCGGCCATGCGCATCACCATCGTTCCGGCGGTCTGCGCCAGCGCCTTTCCATAGACGAAATTCGTGTCCGCGAAGTGCGTGTACCAGTAGAAGTCGTCGTAGATCGAGTGATACTGGCCCCCTGTATCCTCGCCGCCATAGCCCAGATTGACGCTGGCAACGCCGAGGTGATCAATGAAGACGGTATAGTCTGAGCCCGAGCCAAGCGCCCGAATGCGCATATCCGGCCGCGACCGGAGCTCTGATTTCTCCGCTGGGTTGGCGCGCTCGATATCCACCAGCCTGACCCGCTTCCACACCGACATCTTCGTCTCCGGATCGTCGATATCCTTGGCCACGTTGTTCACGAAGTGTTCGAGCGAGTGCGAGCCCTCCGCGCGGAAGTATCCACGTCCGTTGCCATCGGAGTTGAAGTAGGCCACCGCATGCTCGCTGCAGCTCCTTCGCATGCGTCTCCGCCCACTCCGTCGACCCCAGCAGCGCCGGCTCTTCGCCGTCCCAGAAGCAATAGATGATCGTGCGCTGCGGCTTCCATCCCTGCTTGAGCAGCTCGCCCAGCGCGCGCGCCTCTTCCAGCTCCGGGCTCGTTCCCGATAGCGGGTCTCCCGCGCCATTCACCCACGCATCGTGATGGTTGCCGCGGATCACCCACTGGTCCGGATACGTCGCGCCCGGAATGCGCGCGATCACGTCATAGAGCGGCTTGCGGTCCCAGTTGAAGCTTGAGCGCAAGATGCGCCTTCACCGTGCTCGGCCCACGTGGTAGGTGATCGGCAGTCCGCCGCGCCACGCTTCAGGAACGACTTCCCCGCCCAGCGACTTCAGGAACGGTGTCGCATCTGCATACGAGATCGGCATCACCGGAATCTTCGTGATGGTCTGCACCTTGTCCAGCGGAATCAGCTTCACGCCGGCCACCGCGCCCACGCCCGGCGTCTGCGGATCGCCCGGATACACCGGCATATCCATCACGCTGCCGCGCTGCACGCCATCCGCCGGCCGCATCGGACCCTCGGGATAAGTGTCGCCGTCGAAATAGCCGTCGTCCTGCGGGTCGGAGTAGATCAGGCAGCCCACCGCGCCGTGCTCCGCCGCCACCTTGGGCTTGATCCCGCGCCAGCGTCTGCCATAGCGCGCAATCACGATCGCGCCCTTCACCGAGACGCCCATCGCGCCAGCTGCTCGTAGTCCGCGGGCGCGCCATAGTTCACGTACACCAGCGGCGCGGTCACATCGCCATCGCGCGAGTACGCATTGTAAGTAGGCAGCTGCTCGTCGTTCTGGTCCGAGGTCGGATCGACACTCAGCGCCGGCTCCTCCAGCTTGGCCGTGAACTTATCCGGGCCCAGCAAGTTCGAGCTAGCGCAAGCTTCGGCGTCGGAAACAGCGCGGAGAACTCCTCAATCTTCGCATCCAGCCCATACGACTTCAGCTGCGCCAGCAGCCACTCGGCATTGTCCTTGTCATACGGCGAACCCACATGATGCGGCCGCGCCGAAAGCCGACGCATATTCTCACGAATGTTAGACGCCTCGGGAAGGCTGCGAAACTTCTGCTCCCATTGAACTTCAGTAGCCGAATCGGAAGGGGTATAGCCGCGCAGAACGTGTCCTGTATCCACGGCGTGAGCAGTAAGAGCGGCGAAGCATGCAGCGGCTACAACGAAACGCATAAGTCACAAACCTCACAGGAGATGGGAAAAGAGCAGGAAGTTTGCAGAGATCGTTCATCGGTCCCTGTCACGAAATGGAGCGGAGTAACAGCGAAGTGTTCGCTGGCCTAGACGGAGGAAAAGACCGGAGGCGCATGCGCCTCCGGCCGAAGGATTGGTTGGCGGTTTAGAAGTTGACGCGGAATCCAAATTGCATCTGACGTGGCGTATTGCCCTGCTTGGTGATGACACCAAAGTTAGCCGGAGAGTACAGAGCTTGGCTCGGATCCGCAAAAACATTGTGGTTGAAGAGGTTGTGGTAGATCATCGAGAGTTCGAGACCTGTGCGCTCGGTGACCCTGATGTTTTTCTTCAAGCTCATGTCCACGTTCCAGTATGGCAATCCAGGGATCGCGCCTTGCCCGGGGTTGCTGTTGTCAATGCCCAGGATAGGAGCGCGGATCTGATCAAAGACGGCTGCTGGATTCTTGAACATGTTGATCGCTTTAACTACGCCCCCTGGACTCGTCGCCACCTGCGTGCCAACTGAGTTTCCATAAGCGTCGGTACCTCCCAGAACTCCGGAATGCGTATGATAACCGCCCTTGTACGGGGTGGTGAAGACGCATTGTTCGTTGTCGAAATAGTTGTTGCCGTCGCCCGCGCCAAACGACTGGGCATCCGACCATGTATTGCAGTAGAGCGGCGCTCCGCTCCCTGAAGCGAAGATAGGAGCGAGCGTCCAGCCGCCCGCAACCCGCCCAAGAAGGCCATTCTGCCCCGCATACCACGGGGTCTGCCATACTGCGAAGGTGTTGAAAATGTACTTGTGGTTGTAATTCTGTACACCGTACATCTTGTGCAGATCGAATGGATCGTTCGGTGTGTATTCGCTCGACGCCTGAACCACTGCTCCGGTGCCCAGCGCCTTGCTGTAAGTGAAGTTCTCCTGCAGCGTGACTCCATGCCAGTTATGCGTGCTCACGCTGATGAAGCCGGCGTTGTAGTTCCCGTAGCCGACGCTGGCATTGTCTGCGATGCCGCTCGACGACTGTCCGCTCGCGCCGTTGGCTTGACCCGCGATCGGTGTGTTCATCATTGTGGGCGTGCCGAAATTGAACCCGCCATTGTCCAGATCGGACCAGATGCTCCAGACATCCTGTTGGACGAAGTTCGTCTTTTCGTTGGCCATGACGGCCGCAGTGCAGTTTGCGAATCCAGTGCAATAGCCTGTGCCTTTCAGCGCAGTCTCGAAGAACGGTTGTGGCGACACGGTCGGAGTGCCGATATTGCCGCAGGCTCCAATCGATTTCGCGCAGCCCAAGGCTGTTTCAATGACGGCGTAGGCAGCCTCAAACGACTGACCGCCGGAAGACATCATGTAAGGCACAGCATTGAGGTTGATCGGCTGGTATTCGTGATGAATCAAACGGCCGATATAGCCCACCTCCAAAAGCGTGCTGGAGGTAAGCCGGCGCTGAATCGTCAGATCGAAGGAATCGACGTCGTTGGGCCGGAAGTGCGGATCGAGCGCCTCGCTGGCTGAGGACGCTGCGGCGTTGTATCCGGGAAAGACCGGCTGAGGCAGCGTGGGACTGGCCGCCGCCAGGGGTGCGGAATTGCCGTCTACGCCGATACGGAACCCGGTCGAGTCGGTCGGGCTGGCTGGACCGCAGGCGCCGCTGGCCAGAGGGGCAGTGCATTGCACAGCCTGGATCAGGCCGTAACCCAGCAGCGGCACCAGCACCTGGTCGACACCATTCAGTCGGCCATAGATACGTCCATAGCCGCCGCGAATTACGGTAGAGTCCTCGCCGAAAACGCGGCGTAAGAAGCTATCTCCCTGGAAATGCGGGTTCCACGCCGCAGCGATGCGGGGGCTGAAGGATCCATAGAAAGGCTGATAGGGATATTTCAGCCCCTTCCCCACATTGCCCACCAGGGCGAAGCCAAGCGTCGGGTTGTAAACTGACCCCTGGAGAGCAGCAGCTTTGCGTTGCGCAAGATAGTCCAGGCCATCGAGTTGTTGATCTGCGTCATCCACCAGTGCCACCTGCTTGCCCGTCGCTTCGGTAGGAGGCATTTCCAGCGTCCAGCCCAGGCCATACGTCAATGTCAGATTCGGCTTCAAGTGCCAGGCGTCGCTGAAATAGACATTGTAGTAGGGGATGGTGCTCTTGTCGGAAGCCGGGGTCAGTGGCGGGTTGAGGGACAGGGCACTGCCCGCACGGGTGTACGCCACCTGCGAGTCGGTGACAATGCCCAGCACCGCGGCTGCCACACGGGAAGCATTTGAAGTTGATGGGTAACCCATGCTTGTCAGCCCCGGCATCGTAACTTGCCCGGAACCGGACCCATCTCCGAGTTGATAGGTAGTAGTGAAGTTGATGCCGCCGCCGTTGTCCGAGCGCTGGTGGTAGTCCCAGTTACGCTGATATTGGCCGCCGAAAGTGATCAGATGGTTGCCTTTCAGCATGGTGACGTCATCGCGCAGGAAGTTGTCGTGGCCGTCCCAGAACCGTGTGCGGATATCCTGGGCGTTGACGTTGAAGGGGGAGAGCACGCCGGTGTTTGCCGCCTGTTCACCCATGGGCTCGAGCACTCCACCCAGCCCGGAAATCTGCGCCGGCGCGTTATTGTCCGACCATGACCAATAGTTACGCAGGAAACTGTAGTGAAAGTCGTTTGTGACCCCGGAGGAAATGGTCGTGGTTAGCTGGGTCACAAGATACCATGGCACCTGCGGACGCAGCGAAGTTGATGCCGGCGAGCCTAGTGTATTCCCCGGGAAAAAACCGCCGATGTCCACCTGACTCGTGGTCGCGAGGGCCAGGTTGTAGTAGCGATAGCTCGTCATCCAGTGCCATTTCGACCCGAAGTCGTGGTCGAGACGAGCCACTCCGAAGTTGCTCTTCTCTGGCAGAGAAACGTTGGCCTTATACCCGATTTCGTTGCTTCCGTCGCAGTAGGAAGCGCTGCTGATCAAGGTGCAGCCTGAATCGTTCCCGGCCGGCTCGTATTTGTTCCACATGGCCTGAACAGTCGGGTTAATGCCGATACCCCTGGGGTCTATTGTGTTGAGGTTATATTGTGTCATCCCTCCGCTCGAATTGGGAAAAGAAACCATGCCGGCCCGCATAGACGCCGACGGGACCGCGCGCTCGAAGGTCTCAGAGTTGGGATAGCGGAATCCCTCGTAATTGGCGAAAAAATATGTCTTGCCGCCGAGGATCGGTTTGGAAATGATCGGGCCGCCGCCGGCCGCGCCGAACCGGTTGAAGTGGTAATCCGGGATCGGCGTGTTGCTGAGATTGTTATCCCATGAGTTTGAATCGAAGTTGTTATCCAGGTAATACTCGTAAGCGGTTCCGTGCCATTGGTTCGTGCCGCGCTTCGTGACCACCTCTATCTGCGCACCGGACGAGTTGTCGAAGTCCGCTGTCTGGTTGGCCGTGTTGACCTTGAACTCCTCCACGCTGTCCGCAGGAGTGGGCATCACGCCCGATGCGGCTGCGCCCGCGATCCCACCTGTCGGATCGTTTGCAAATGACGGCGTGTATACGTTCATGCTGCCGTCCATATCGTTGCTGTTGCTGCCGCCGTCCAATTGGAATACCGTCTGGTCCACGACCGTGCCGGCCACGCTGCCCTCGGGGCTGACGCCGGGCTGCAGGGTGGCAAACGTGCTGACGTCGCGGCCCAGGGCAGGCAGCGAATCGATGGCGACAGGCGCCACCGTGGCGCCAATGGTTGCGTTCAGGGTCTGCAACTCGACGCCTGACTCTTGCACCTCAATCGTCTGTTCCGCCGCGCCAACCCGCAACTTGAAGTTTGCCGTAGTTTGCGAGCCTACGCTGACCGTCTGGCCAGTAATCTTGTCGGCCGAGAATCCGGCCTTGGTTACAGTGATGTTGTAGCTGCTTGGAGGCACGTTCACCATCACGTATTCGCCCGCGCCATTCGTCGTTACCGTCCGCGTGACATTGGTCGTCGCATCAATCAAGGTGATGATTGCGCCGGGAATCACTGCGCCGCTCTGGTCTGTGACCACGCCAACCACCGTACCGGTATTCGTCGCCTGGCCGAAGGCGGAAACCGCCCCCAGGCAAATGCAGACAGGAAGTGCCATTGCAAGAACCAGCCACTGAAGCCTAAGTCTCGTCATCGAACTACCCTCCAAAAGTTGTTTCTTTTTTTTCTTCATGTTCATCGTGCGGGCCCGACGTTTCTGGGAGAGTCAGAAGCTATGACTCCAGAAAAATAAACACTGCGGACGGCAGCCGCCATGAGCCGCAACCCATGGGCCGCAATCAGCCACAACTCCACCTGCGCCTCATGACGCAATTCATGAGGCGAGGCATCAAACTGGATAGTGAATCGGACGCTCTTGTTGGACTACTCGTCAAAAAGTGGAACAGTACACCTAAGTCTGCATTACAGGTAGTGACAGCTTGGGACGGTTCAGCAAGAACAGATCGGATCGGTTTCGCGCAGACTGCGCTGGTATCTATTCAACCCACCGGTATACGCGACGAGGGCAACGAAAATCGCGCAATATCAGGCAGACTACGCTTAATGCCTTCCAGACGACGTTTGCTTCTAATACAGCACCGCATCGAAAGCTGCGGCTCCAGTGAACTTTCAGGGGTTCAAATGGGTAAAGGTTTTATGCCCGTATCCCAGATAGCACCTCGTTGCTACAGGACCAGATGGCAATCATTGAAAAGTTGCTTCAAAGTATCGTGAAAAAGATGGTGAGTCAAGATAGTAAGAAGATTATTTCGTCCCATAATTTCTGTTTATACCGCGCAGTCGCCAGGCCGGGACGCCTTCTCCCGCATTCTCGTCCAGAAGTTGTCGGGCGCGGTCGCTCGTTTCCATGTCCGATGGCGATTCACAGGTGAAAACGTTACCAATTTGTGCCAATAAATCCCGCCGGAGCAGACGATCGCTTACACGCGCAACACGCCAATTCCTCGCGCAAGGGCGCTTCCTTCGGCAAATCTCCTGGCGGCTAAAAAGACATTCCTGGAAAGTGTGGTTACCGTAATCATCAACTATTAACTGAGAGGTACATACACGCCTCATCGTCCGGCTCCCGGCTTGAAGGGCCTTGAGCGTTGACCGCTCAACTCCGCGAACTGCAAGAAGATAGAGCCGGCAGCGTTGCACGCCGCGTCTCCGCGATCGCCCGGCGAGTATGCTGTCCGCCCCACTCCTCCGGCGCCGCGCCAGGAATTCACTGGACATTGAGTTATCGTGTGAGTTACTGTTTCGCCGCACCAAAGATCGACTTCGACGGTGACCCGCGATGAAGCAAACAGCTTCTGCCGGCGAAGCAGGTTGACATATTTCCCATCGTTTGCAGGGCTGCTGAATTTGGGACTTGCCGCTATGCATATCCCGACACGTAATCCCGCAACGAGGTGAACCGTGTTATTCCACTCTGCCGTCGTCCCACAACCAGCCATCTCGAAGCGCTTTCCGCACACTCATCGCTCAGCCACGCTGACGATATGCCTCATCGCAATCGCTCCTGCTAAGCACTCCCCAGGCGTGGGCTGCCGCAACCCCGACCACCACCGTGCTGACCGTAACCAGCAACGGAAGCGCAACCACCTCCGTGGCCGCAGGCACAGTGGTCACCCTGACCGCAACCGTAATGTCCGGCTCGACGCCGGTAAATCCCGGGCAGGTTAACTTTTGCGATGCCTCAGCGAAGTATTGCGAAGACTCCGCCCTGCTCGCCACCGCGCAGCTCACCACTGCAGGAATCGCCACGTTCAAAGTCCGGCCGGGTGGAGGAAGCCACAGTTACCAGGCGGTTTTCGTCGGTACCAGCAGCTATGCGAAGAGCTCATCGTCCACGGCACCTCTGATCGTAATCTATCCGACGACGACCGCAGTTACTTCGTCCGGCTCGATCGGTGAATACATGCTGACTGCGACGGTGGTAGGCAGCGGCAGCCGTACCCTGTCTCCGACGGGCGACGTCTCTTTCTTGGACACAACAGATGACAATGCTTTGCTGAGTACATTGACGCTCGGAACACCTACGTTCCAGAATGGGTTTACTCTCACGACGTCCAGCGCCGTTTATAGCTCGACTAGCTGGCCTCCGTTTAGCGTTGCCCTGGGAGACTTCAACGGAGATGGCATTCCAGACTTGGTCACAACGAATCCGAGCGGCACCGGCATTTTGACGATCCTCTTAGGCAATGGCGATGGCACATTCGCCGTTAAGTCCTCCTACGCCGAAACAGAGCCCAGTCCTCCTGTGGTAGGCGACTTCAACGGGGATGGCATTCCGGACCTGGCTGTGGCGAATCAAGGCGGCAGCACAGTAATAATCCTGCTGGGCAATGGTGACGGGACATTCACGTCGAAATCCACACTCAGTGTCGGCATGAATCCCGTATCCATGGGCATCGGCGACTTCAACGGGGACGGGATCCCGGACCTGGCTGTCGTGAATCAGGGCGACGGGACGGTAACGATCCTGCTTGGCAATGGGGACGGGACCTTTACTGCTAGTTCCACAGTCGATGCCGAAAGCGGAAATTCACCCAACGCGGCTGTAGATTTTATTGCGGTGGGAGATTTCAACAGCGACGGTATCCCGGACCTGGCAATAGTCAATCAGGTTCAGAACCAGGTGACGGTGCTGCTGGGCAACGGCGACGGGACATTCATGACGAAGTCCACACCCGGTGTAGGCACAAATCCCTATTCCATCGCAGTCGGCGATTTCAATGGGGATGGTATCCCGGACCTGGCAACGGCCAATGCCACCGACGGTACCGTGACAGTGCTTCTAGGCAACGGGGACGGGACTTTCACGACGAAATCCACTCCCGATGTCGGCGCATATCCGGTATCGATTGCGGTGGGAGATTTCAATGGGGACGGGATCTCGGACTTCGCAGTAGCCAATCTTGACGCCGGTACGGTAACAGTGATGCTGGGTAAGGGAGACGGGACTTTTACCACTGGCCCAACGCCCAACGCCGGCGCCGGCGGAGATCCCTGGTCTGTCGCTGTAGGTGACCTCAACGGTGATGGCTTGCCAGACATAGCCGTCGCCAGTCCAGGCTATCCGGTCACAGTTTCGGCGCTCCTGAATGAGGCAACTGAAACTGAGACAGCGACGCTGAGCAATGTCTCGGTTCCAAGCTCTAGCGGGGAGGCGCATCAGGTTGAAGCCAGGTATCTTGGCGATACAAATTTCAACTCCAGCACTTCGACCATCGTAACCTTACTTGCAGCGCATCGCGTAACTACGCTCACGCTCAGCTCCAGTGCCAGCACCTCGATTGCGGGCAACGCAATCACGCTGTCAGCAACCCTCAATCCGTACTCTTTGGGAAGCCTTACCACCAACGGCGAGACGGTAACGTTCTATAGCAATGGAGTGACCATTGGTTCCAGCATACTTTCCTCTGGCGTGGCTGCGCTCAACGTCGCCTCGCTGCCGGGGGGAGCCAATACACTCACCGCTGTCTATCCTGGCGACGCTGATTTCGATACAGCCACAAGTAACTCCATCTCACACACAGTGGCCACAACGGTACTGCAGCTCAGCTCCAGTACCAATCCCTTAGTCTCCGGCAATCAAGTCACGCTGACAGCGACCCTTGCTCCTTATTCTTCGGGAAGTTCGACAACCAACGGCGAGACTGTCACGTTTATCAACGGTGAAACGAGCATTGGTACTGGCACACTCTCCTCGGGCATTGCCACGCTCAGCGTCACATCGTTACCGGTTGGATACGATACGTTGACGGCCATCTATACCGGGGATGCCAATTTCTTCGGCGCAACAAGTAACTCACTTGTTGAAACGGTAACGACAGTTTCCGGGACCATCCCGAAGTTCGTAGTGACGACGAATACAGATGCCACTACTGGAGTGCCGGGGAACTGCACGGGGAATGGTTCCTCAAGCTGCAGCCTGCGTGACGCACTGGCCGCTTCCGCAGTGGATGGGGCTGGCCTCATCACTTTCTCCACGACGGAGTTTGGCGCGGTCCAACCCGCCTCAGCAAGAATGATCTCGCTCACGAACGGCACGTTGAACATCCCTTCAAATACCACGATCACCGGCCCGACAATGGGGAGCGGCGCGACCTTGACGAACCTGGTGACAGTGAGCGGCGGCGGCCCAGTCTTCACGGTCAACTCCGGCGTCACGAACGCCGCCCTCTCTGGGTTGACGATCACGGGCGGTTCGGCGCCATTTGAGGGCGGCGGCATCTTCAACAGCGGTGCTCTAACCGTGTCCAACAGCACGATATCGGGCAACAGCGCCGCCGGCTACGACGTTTCGGGTGGTGGCATCGAGAACTCAGGTGCCATGACGCTGATCGACAGCACCGTCACCGGGAATAGCGTGAGCATAGCTACCGCTGGCTGCTCTAATTGCTTCGTACAGGGCGGCGGCATTGACAACGGCGGCACGTTGACCCTCACCAACAGCACCGTCGTCGGAAACAGTGCTTCGATAAATCTCTCCGGATACGACGGCAGCCTCACCAACATTTATGCCACGGGCGGGGGCATCAACAACTACGGCACGCTGACCCTGAACAACAGCACTGTGGCGGGAAACAGTGTGAATGCCCAGGGTGTGGTCAACAATGGTGGCCTCCTGGTCGGTCTCGGGGGCGGCGGCATAGAGGGCGGCTTGACTGGCGTCAACAACATCATCTCCGAAAATGCAAACAACGGATCGGAAGACGATTGCGACACCTATGCGAGCCCACCACAGGTCTGCCCTGCCAACGGAACGAATGGCAATGTCGTCGGATCGAATGTAACTCTGGCTCCGCTCGGCAACTACGGCGGCCCGACTCAGACCCAGCCTCCGCTCCCCGGCAGTCCGGCGATCTGTGCAGGGGTGATAGCCGACATCCCCTCGGGAACCACCACCGACCAGCGTGGCTTCCCGCGCACAACCACCTACGGCAGCAATCCGCCTTGCGTCGACTCCGGCCCGGTGCAGACAAATTACTCTTTGAGCTTCAGCACCGAGCCTCCAGCCACGATTCCGGCAACAACCAGTTTCACTGCCGCAGTGCAGGTGATGGAAAGTGGCACTGCCTTCCCGGTCAGCGGGGCCGGAGTTCCGATCGCACTGGCAGCCGGCGACAGCGGATCGGTCAACGTCAGCAGCATCGCCACCAACGCATCCGGCATAGCTGCGAACGACCAGTTTCAGATCTCGACGCCTGGAAACGACAAGCTCGTCGCCACCCTGCCAATAACCGCTGCACAAGTTACACCGGAGGCCACGGCGAACACAACGAGCACGGGCATCAATGTCACGCAGTCTTCCGGTGTGCAGGTGACGGTCGGCGCATCACCCTCGGGACTCACCTTTATGGTGGACGGCGTCAGCTACACAGCGACAACAACCCTGGTCTGGCCTCTCGGCTCACAGCACACGCTCTCGACCGTTTCTCCCCAGGGAACCGCGGGCACGCAGTATACGTTTGCATCGTGGAGCGACGGCGGCGCCATCACTCACACCGTGACGGCTGCCACCTCCACCATCGACTACACTGTCACCTTTAATACCACGTATCTGCTCACGACCTCCGCCAATCCGTCGAACGGAGGGACCGTCTCGCCTGCTTCCGGCTATGTTCCGGCGAACTCCCTCGTGCCCCTGACCGCAACCGCGAACCCCGGCTACGCGTTCACGAACTGGACGGGCAATGTTGCCTCAACATCCAGCCCGACCACAAACATCGCGATGTCTGCGCCGGAAACCGTCACGGCAAACTTCACCACGACGCCGATCTACACCGTTAACACCAACGCCGACGACAGCACCGGGACAGCAGCCAATTGCAGCAGCGGCAGCACGACACCGTGCAGCCTGCGCGATGCGCTCGCTGCCGCTGCGGCCGCAACCTCCGGCGCAGACATCGAGTTCGATCCAACCATCTTTGCGGCAGGCCAGCCGGCTACGGCAAGAACAATTGTGCTGGGAAGTGCCGGGACTCTCAATGTTCCCGACAACACACGAGTCTTCGGCCCAACAATCGGAACCGGCCCCGCGCTCACGCAACTGATCACTATCAACGGTAAGAACCTTAGCTCCACTTCCATTTTCTCAACCGGATACAACACGGTCCTGTCAGGTCTGCTCATCACCGGCGATAGTGAGGCGACTGCCATCTCCAATGACAACGGGCTGACGGTGATCGACTGTACCATTTCGGGGAATGGCGGCAGCGGAATCACTAACTCTAACGGCCTGACAGTAATAGGTACTGCGATTTCAGGGAATAGCTCGAATGACGGGGGCGGGGGCATTCTTAATGAGGGGGGCTCCGTGACTGTGATCGATAGCACCATCTCCGGAAACAGTGCCTCTGGAACACCACTTCCTGGATCCAACGCTAGCGGTGGCGGTATTTATACGCTGACGGGGACAGTCACCATCATGAACAGCACCATCGCCGGCAACAGCGGCACCGGCATTGCCGCCTTTGGGGGAATCAATCAAAACATTTCGCCTCCCTATGTGACTATCGCCAACAGCACCATATCTGGAAACACTGGAGGCGCAGTAAATATAGAGGGGGGTGTCGACCTAAACACCAGTGATTACATCCCCGTGACGCTGAGTGTCACCGACAGCCTCCTTTCCGGCAATACTACGAACGGATCGGAGGATGACTGCGACGACCCCAGTGTAGGCCCCTACTTCAACACTGATGAATGCCCCGCCAATGGAGCGGCCGGAAACTTCGTGGGGCCGAACGCACTTCTCGCCCCCTTGGCCAACTACGGCGGCCCCACTCAGACCCAGCCGCCGCTCCCCGGCAGTCCGGCAATCTGCGCAGGCGTAATCGCGGACATCCCCTCGGGGATCACCACCGATCAGCGAGGCTTTCCGCGCATCACAACCTACGGCAGCAATCCTCCCTGCGTCGACTCCGGCTCCGTCCAGACCAGCTACACGCTTGGCTTCAGCACCGAGCCGCCCGCCAGCGTTCCCCCCAATGTCAACTTCGCCGCCGCGTTGCAACTCAGCGAAAACGGCAGCCCCTTCCCGGTGAGCGGTGTAACCATACCGATTGCGCTGGCCACGGGGGACAACGGCGCTCTCAACGTGAGCGGCCTCGCTACGAATGCATCCGGCATCGCAGCCTCCAGCCAGCTTCAAGTAAGCGCCATGGGCAGCACCGACACACTGGTAAGCACACTTCCGTTGACAACCACCCCGCCGCCCGCCCCATTGACTTCGCCGATCACCATCGGCGCGACCAGCAGCACCTTCAATGTCGGACAGACCACCCAGACCATCACCTTCACGCCGATAGCAAGCCCGGTGACGTTTGGAGCCGGTCCGATCGCGCTGGCAGCCACATCGACTTCGGGTCTCCCGGTAGCGCTCAGCGTAACCTCCGGTCCGGGCATGGTAAGCGGCAGCACTCTGACCATCACCGGAGCCGGCACCGTCGTGGTGGCCGCCAGTCAGGTCGGCAACGGGGATTACACAGCCGCGGCTCCAGTCTCGCAAACCATCGTCGTCAACAAAGCCGTCAGCGCGATCGCGCTCACGTCGTCCACGCTCAACCCCGCTCTCGACTCGCCGGTCACGTTGACTGCAACGGTCACCTCGAACGCCGGCACGCCTACCGGAAACGTGCAGTTTTTTGACGGCACAACCGCCATTGGAATGTCCGCTCTCAACGCGCAGGGAGTTGCCGTCTACTCCACCAGCGCCCTCGGCACAGGCAAACACAGCATCAGCGCCACCTATGTGGGAGATCAAAATTTCAATGGTTCGCCATCCGCAGCCGTTGAGGTCAGCGTAGCCGAGCAGTCCCAGACCATCGCCTTTCCCGCGCTCGCCAGTCCTGCGACCTACGGCGCGCCTCCGCTGGCCTTGAAGGCAACCGCAAGCAGCGGCCTCGCCGTAAGCTATGCCGTCACCGGCCCGGCAAAAATCACCAGCGCCACGTTGACTATCACCGGAGCAGGAACAGTCGTCGTCACTGCATCGCAAGCAGGCAACTCGACCTATTCCGCGGCAACGCCGGTCTCGCAAACGATCATCGTCGACAAAGCCGCGAGTTCGACCACGGTCAGTTCCTCGGGCGCGAACGCCAATCTCGGCGCGGCCCTCACCTTCACCGCAACGGTCAACTCAACCGCAGGCACGCCCACCGGAAGCGTCCAGTTCTTCGATGGCGCAACCGTGTTGGGAACGTCTCCAGTGAATGCGCAGGGAGCAGCGACATACACCACCAGCACGTTGACTGCGGGATCGCACACCATCAACGCGGTCTACTCCGGCGATACAAACTTCGCAGCTTCGCAATCTACTCTCACCCAGGCCGTCATCGCGCCCGCCTTCACCCTCGCCGCCGACCCGGCCACGCTCACGCTCAAAGCAGGCCAGACCGGCCAGATCAAGATCACGCTCACTCCTGTCGGCGGCTACACCGGTTCGCTCACCTTCGCCTGTGGCGGACTACCTGCGCAGTCATCATGCAGCTTTAGTCCAGCTACCTTGTCAGCCGATGGATCGAACGCCGCAGTCAGCACCATCATGACCATCACCACCGCGGGCTCCAGCAGCGGAACCGTAACTCGGCTCACGCCGGACACTCCAGGCACGGGATCCGCTCAGACGCTATTATGCTGGCTGCCGGGCGGCCTTCTGGGCCTCGTCCTCTACTGGCAGCGAAAGCGCATCTCGCCGGCCGCGAAGCGCACTCTGTGGATGGTGCTCCTCGTCGCGGCTGCGTTCGGAGCCGCGGCCTGCGGCACACCCGGAAGCAAGACGCCGCCCCCCACGCAGACGACGCCCGCAGGCAACTCCACCGTCACCATCAACGCGAGCGCCTCGGGAAGCAATATGCAGTCGCTCACCATCAGTCTAACCATCACCCAATAGGGCCGCTTGTCCACGTATTTTCTCCGGTGGACACCTGAGATTTTAAGTGAGGAGTAGTGCCCGAAGATTCCAAGGCAGGAACTCGCAGCTGCGCTTGATCCGGTGATCGGCGATGCGCTCAAGGACGTGTTGCAGAGAGCCTTCCAGATCAAGTCCGTTAAGCTTCGTCGTACCGGGGAGCGAACAGATGGTCGCCGCGCGGAATGATCCACGCCCCTGCGCTCACTCCGATTTTTCGGGCAGCTTCTAAGGCTTCGTGGCCAAAATCAGCGGCGATGGCCCGGGCGATTCCAGCGTGCGCGCGTGGACGAATCCGGCCTCCGCAAGCCAGCCGCTGATCTCTTCGAACGAGTACGTGTCACCGGTATCGGTATTCACCAGCATGTTGACGGCGAAGAAGAGTCCATTCAGAGGGCCGGTTCGATCTGCGTTCACCAGGAATTCCGCAATCGCGATCGTGCCGCCGGAATCGAGCGCTTGAAACGTCTTTTCGAGAAGCCGCCGGCTTCGCTCACGGCCTTCGCTATGCAGGATATGGCCCAGCGTCGCCACCGTATGGCCGCCGCCGAAATCCGCCTGCATCAGATCGCCCTCGATGAAAGAGAAGCGGTCGGCCAGTCCGAACCGGCTCACCGTCTTGCGCGTCACCGGAATCACCTCAGGCCAGTCGACACAGGTAACCCGCACCTCGTCCGAGCTCTGCGCCAGGGCAATCCCCCATACCCCCGAGCCCGCGGCAAGATCGAGAACGCGAACAGCGTCGGCATGGCTGTTCCCGTTCAAATGCTGTGCCAGATTCTGCGCCGAGGGATAGCTCATCGGAAAGATGTCGTTGACGAAATCCTGAAAGAAACCGGCTCCCTGCTCCTCTTGATTGACCGCCTGAACCGGCCTGCCGGTGGCCACAATGTCGTTCAGCCGGAGCCATTTCGGAATCAGGTGCTCGCTGCAATGGCGAATGAGTCCGCCCTGAAAAGCGGGCTTGGTGCTGACCAGAAATGCCGCGCTCTCCAGCGTGAGCGAGTAAGCGCCGCGCCCATCCTTGGCCAGAAAGTTGAGCCCCACCAGCGCGTTCATAATCGCCGTGAGTCCGCGCTCCGAAGCGCCGGTCTCCTTCGAGACATCGCCGACCGTCTTGGCGCCGCCCTCCAGCACGTCGAAGACGCGATGCCGGATCGCCGCCTCCAGAATCAGCGGAGGAACATATCCCCAGGCAAACTGCATGATGCGTTCAGGCGTAACCGTGGCAGGAGCAGGAGCAACAGTAGTCATAATTTCCTCATTGTTGGGATCGCGGCAATTATACGCAGAGGAAACGTGGCCGGTATTAACACGCTTCTTGGGGTAGTGGAGCAGTTTGAAGGCAACGGGCTTCAGCTCGTACATAAATTCGGCAAAAACAATGGGGCTTTTAGCCCCTGAGGGCGGGCGCCCCACATCTCGCTTTTGAGATGTGGGATCTGCGATGCCGAATAGGCGCGCCAGCGCGTCTGCCTGGACGGCCAGTCCCCCACATCTCGATTCTGAGATATCGGAGACCGCCGACCCCACTCCGCAATTCTTCTATCCATTCGCTGCACACCCCGATATACTGCCTCTTCCAGTTTCAAAACCCTGCTGTTCATTCTGCAATCAAGGGGGGAACCGCCATTCCACCGCTAGGAAAGTCTCCATCTATCTTCTGTCTCCTGCTGTGCGCCGGATCTCTGGCATGCGCCCAGACACCGACGCCACCGCACGACATCGTCATTGCCAACGCCACGGTGATGACCGTAACCCACGGCACCCTCGAGCACGCCAGCGTCTGGATTCACGACGGCAAGATCGCCGGCTTCGGCGCAACCGTCGGCGCGCCAACCGACGCGGTGAAGGTCGATGCCACCGGCAAGTACCTCACGCCCGGCATCATCGATCCCCACTCGCACTCCGCGCTCGACAGCGACGTGAACGAGGCCACCAGCCCGGTCACGCCCAGCATGATGATGATCGACGCCTTCGACAACCGCGACAAGGCGCTCTACCAGGCGCTCGCCGGAGGCGTCACCACCGAGCTGCTGCTGCACGGATCAGCGAATATCATCGGCGGCCAGGCCGTGGTCATCAAGAACAAGTTCGGCCTCTCGCGCGATGCCATGCTCTTTCCCAATGCGCCTCGCTCCATCAAGTTCGCCAGTGGCGAAAACCCCAAGCGCGTCTACGGCAGCCGCGGCCAGCTCCCATCTACGAGGATGGGAAACTTCGAGGTCATGCGCCAGTCCTTTGAAGACGCCAAGGTCTACATGGCCAAGTGGGACGAATACAACGCCAAGGTGGCCAAGGGCGATAAGGACGCGACCAAGCCCGCTGTCGACCTGAAGCTCGAAGCCCTCGCCGACATCCTGCGTGGCAAGCTCTACGTGCAGATTCACTGCTACCGCGCTGACGAGTTCCTCACCGAGGAGGCCATCGCCAAACAGTACGGCTTCAAGATTCGCGCCTTTCACCACGCGCTCGAAATGTACAAGGTGGCCGACCAGATCGCGCCCACCGGCACCGCCATTGCCACCTTCGCCGACTGGTGGGGTTACAAAGACGAGGCCTGGGACGCCATCCCGTGGAACGCCGTCATGTCCATGCACGCCGGCATACGCGTAGCCCTCAAGAGCGACTCCAACGACTATGTCCGCCGCCTCAACCAGGAGGCCGGCAAGATGATCCACTACGGCGGCGCGACCGAAGAAGAAGCGCTTCGTATGATCACGCTGAACCCGGCATGGATCATCGGCGTCGACGATCGAGTCGGCTCCATCGACACCGGCAAGGATGCTGACCTGGTCATCTGGAACATGGACCCGCTCTCCACCTACGCCCGCGCCGAGAAGGTCTACATCGACGGCGATCTCTTCTTCGACAGCAGCCTGCCCGGCTTCGGCACCACCCACTTCAACGGAGTGATGCACGACGGCGGCGGCTTCGGCAATGATGACGCCGATGGCGAAGGAGGCAACTGATGCGCACCGCCTCTGAGATTTTCGCAATCGCCACTGTTACGTTTTTCACAGCCGCCGGCTTCGCCCAAAGCGCACCGGTCGTCGACCTCAGCACGCCCGCTCCCACCATCGCCATCACCGGCGGCAAGCTGCTGACCATCACCCACGGCGTTATCGAGAACGGGACCATCGTCCTCTCCGGCGGCAAGATCGCGGCCGTCGGAGAAGCGTCCGCGGTAAAAATTCCGCAAGACGCACAAATTGTCGACGCCAAGGGCATGACCGTCTATCCCGGCCTCATTGATTCCGAGACCAACCTCGGCCTCAGTGAGATCGAGGCCGACGACGCCAGCAACGATCTTGTCGAAACCAGCGACGAAATCTTCCCCAACATGCACGTCTACGATGCCTTCCACGCCGAGACCGAGCATATCCCCATCACCCGCCTCAACGGCATCACCAACGCCATCGTCGCCCCGGCGTCGGATGATTCCCTGCCCGGCCAGGACATCTTCATCCAGCTCGCCGGGCGCGACCGCGATCAGATGATCCTCGGCCGCGACGTTGCCCTGCCCATGAACTTCTCCGGCGAGCAGCGCCGGCGCGGCAACGGCGGCGGAAAATTCCCCAGCACCCGCATGGGGCTGGCCTCGCAGCTGCGCCAGTCCTTCCTCGACGCGCAAGCCTACGCCGCCTCCAAAACTGAATACGAAGCCAAGCTCGCGAAGTGGCAGAAGGGCGACAAGAAAGATTCCGCGCCCACCCCTCCAAAGATCGATCTCAAATCCGAAGCGCTGCTGCCCTATCTCAACGGCGAACGACCCGTGGTGTTAGCCGCCTACGAAGGCTACGAGATCGAAGTCGCCATGCAGATCGCCCAGGAGTTTCACCTCAAGGTAATCCTCAACCACGTCACGCACGGGCAGGAAATCCTCGACAAGATCGCCGCATACAAAGTGCCGGTGATCGTCGGTCCGATCTACGACTTCCCTGCCGCCAACGAGCGCTACGACTCGGTCTACACGCTGCCCGCAGAGCTCTACAAGCGCGGCGTGAAGATCGCCTTCGGCTCAGCGGGTGGCAGCGGAGGCAGTCCCGGAGGCTTTGACCGCAACCTCCCCTACGCCGCGGGATATGCCGTAGCCTACGGCCTTCCCTATGACGAGGCAATGAAGGCGATCACCCTGAACCCGGCCGAAATGTGGGGAGTCGCCGACAAGCTCGGCTCGCTCGACGAAGGCAAGATCGCCAACGTGGTCATCGCCAACGGAGATCCGCTCGACGTCCGCACCGACGTGAAGCAGGTTTACATCCAGGGCCACGCAATACCAATGGTGTCGCGCCAGACGCGGCTAAGAGACGAATACAGCAAGTAGTGAGACCGATGCGGGTGCCCCACGTCTCGCATTTGAGACGTGGGACCAGTCCTACCGCGCGATCTTCTCCTGCAACCCCGAGCTCAGCGCCAGCTCGATGAGCGTCTTCTGCTCCATCTCGTGCGCCTTGCCCGAGCCCGTCGCCGGGCTGGCTGCCGCCGACCGCTTGATGCTCAGCACCTGGCGTTCGCGCGCCAGCCGCCGCAGCCGCGGCATCACGAAGAACAGGGCGCCCATATTTTCCGGCTCTTCCTGCACCCAGATAATCTCGCGTGCCTCGGGATGCGCGTCGATGGCCGCCGCCAGCTCCGCCTCCGGCCATGGATAAAGCTGTTCCAGAAAGAGGATGCCGGTCGTCGTGTCTCCGCGCTTCTGCCGCTCCACTCGCAGCTCGTGTCCGATCTTGCCGGTGCAAATCAGCAGCCGCTTGGCGTTCTGCACCTCGGTCTCGGGCAGTACGTTCTGGAAGTGCGGCTGGGTAAACGCATCGATCGGCGAAACCGCATCGGGATGTCGCAGCATGCTCTTCGGCGTGAACACTACCAGTGGCTTGCGCCACTTGCGCAGCGCCTGGCGGCGCAGCAGATGAAAATACTGTGCGGCCGTCGAAGGCTGGCATACCTGGATATTGTCGTGCGCGGTGAGCTGCAGATAGCGCTCCATGCGCGCGCTGGAGTGTTCCGGCCCCTGGCCCTCATAGCCGTGGGGCAGCAGAAGCGTAAGCCCGCTCAGCAATCCCCACTTGTCCTCGCCGGCCGAGATGAACTGGTCGATCACGATCTGGCCGCCGTTGGCGAAGTCGCCGAACTGCGCCTCCCACAGCACCAGCGTCTCCGGATAATCGCGGCTGTAGCCATACTCGAAGCCCAGCACGCCGGCCTCCGACAGGATGGAGTTGTACACGTCGAACGGCGCCTGCTCCTTCGCCAGATTGTTCAGAGGAATGAAAGGCTGCTCGTTCTCGATATCGATCAGCACTGAGTGCCGTTGGTTAAACGTACCGCGCTGCGAGTCCTGCCCGCTCAGGCGCACCGGAACGCCGGAGATTACCAGAGACCCGAAAGCAGCGGCTTCGGCCATGCCGTAGTCAAAGGCGCGCTCGCCGCGACCCATCTCCGCGCGCTGCTCCAACAGCTTCTTGATCTTGGGATGAACGTGAAAGCTCTCCGGATACGAGGTCAATCCCTTCGACAGCGTCGCGATCTCTTCACGCGTCAGTCCTGTCTTCACCTCGTACTCTGCGCGATAAGGACCGCCCTTGTAAGCCGACCAGTACTCGGGAAGCCGCGCCAGTACCGGCTTCTTCTGCATCGTGGTCGCCTTCTTCTGGGCATCCGCAAACTCCGCTTGCAATTCGCGCGCGCGCGGCGTGATGTCCACGCCCGTCTTCTTCGCGTAGATCTCGTACAGCGGCGCATGGTTCTTAATGCGGCTGTAGCGCAGCGGCTGCGTGATCGTCGGGTCATCCACTTCCGAGTGCCCGTGCCGGCGATACCCGATCAGGTCCACGACCACATCGCTGTGGAAGGTATGCCGGTACTCCGCAGCCAGTGCGGCAATGCGCACCACCGCTTCAGCGTCTTCGGCATTCACATGAAAGATCGGCACCGGCAGTCGCTTCGCAAGGTCGGAAGAGAAGCGCGTCGAGTTCGATTCGTCCGGCTCCGCGGTAAATCCGATGAGGTTATTGACGATGATCTGAATCGTCCCGCCGACAGAAAAACCATCGATGGACGCAAGGTTCATCGTCTCCGCCCAGATGCCCTGCCCCGCAAACGCCGCATCGCCGTGGATGATCACCGGCAACACGCGTGCGATGCCGTCCGTGCCATAACGCGTCTGCTTGGCCCGCGCACGGCCCATGGCCACGGGGTCGACCGCCTCCAGATGGCTGGGATTCGACACCAGGTGCAGCGCGACTGATTCGCCGTTGCGCGCCAGGAAGGTGCCGGTCGCGCCGACGTGGTACTTTACGTCTCCGCCGCCCAGAATGCTGCGCGGGTCAACATCTTCGAACTTCGAAAAAATATCCGCGGCTGACTTGCCGAAGGTGTTCACCATCACGCTCAGGCGCCCGCGATGGCTCATCGCCATCACCGAAGTCTGCGCCCCGTACTCGGCGGCGCGGTGCAGCAGCTCATCGAGAAATGGAATCAGCGCGGTTACGCCCTCCAGAGAAAACCGCTTCGTCCCCAGATATCGCGACTGAATCACCTGCTCGAAGATATCGGCACGCGTCAGCAGCTCAAGGATGCGCTGCTGCACCGCCTCGTCGGCCGCCAGAGGGTTCGTCTCCAGCCGTTCGGCGAGCCACTGCCGGCGCTCCGCCGACGGAATGTGCATGAACTCCGCGCCCACCGTCGAGCAGTAGTAGCCGCGCGCTTCATCGGCATCGGGGCCGGAAAAATTCAGCTCCGGAACATTCTCCGGAGAAAGATACTGCTCCAGAGGGTCGAGCTGCGCCTGGAGATAGCCCCAACGCCGAAAGGCGTCAAAGATTTGTTCACGTTGGGTTGAAGATTTGGAGTCGGTCAGTCGGGGAGCCAGCTTGGTCGCGGTCATATGAAGTATCTGTGCAGGCGCGTAAACGGCACAAAAGCCATAGGAATGTTGCGTGAAATGATGTTCGCGCTCTGCAACCTAAACTCTATTTTACCTCTTCCGGCGACGAGTCCGAAATTGAGCGGCTGCGCCGGCACTCATACTGCTGTACAGCGGCAAAGTGTGATCTTTGGGGTGCGGTTGCACCCTCGGAGCAATTCAACACGCCCGAGCTACCCCGCAGTGCGCGTCTGCTTCAATGTCGCTGCGACGAGCGCAGCCATCAGCAGCAATCCGCCGCATACCAGCAGGGCGCCCCTGAAGCTGTGCGTCAGATCGCTGACTCGTCCCATCAGGAACGGTCCGCAAAATCCGCCCACAGCTCCTACAGAATTGATGAGCGCAATCCCTCCCGCCGCCGCGTCGCCGCGCAGCATGCCCGTGGGTAGCGTCCAGAAAGGTCCAAAGCCGCCCCATATCCCGGCGGCTGAAATGAAAAGAGCGGTAATCGCCAACAGCGGATTCGTCAGCACAGCGCTCAGCAAAAACGCCGCCGCGCCACCCGCGAGGCACGCACAGAGATGCCACTTCCGATCGCCCGACCGGTCAGAGCTGCGCGCCACCAGCAGCATCGCCACCGCTGCCAGCAGATATGGAATCGCAGTCAGCGCAATCACTCGCAGATCGGCAGCGTGCGAGATACTCTTCACCACTACCGGCAGCCACAGGCTCAGGCCATAGAGCCCAACCGATATCCCGAAGTAGATCGACGCCAGCACCCAGACCGTGCCGCTGCGAAAGGCATGCAGCAGATGTGTGCCCGCATCGGTTACAGATCGCGGCTCGTGCGCCTTCACCTCGGCCAGCAGCCACTCCTTCTCAGCCTCAGACAGCCATGCCGCGCTCTCTGGCCGGTCGGTCAGCATAAACAACACGCAGATACCCAGAAGGATCGAAGGCAAGCCTTCGCCGACAAACAGCCACTTCCATCCCGCAATGTGAGCCACGCCGTCGAGTCGCAGCAGCAGCGTCGAAAACGGCGCGCCGATGATTCCGGCTACCGCCGTAGCCGTCATGAAGCGAGCCACGGCCCGTGCCCTTTGCTCGAGCGGAAACCAGTACGTGAGATAGAGAATGATGCCGGGAAAGAATCCAGCCTCCGCCGCGCCCAGCAGAAAGCGGATCAGGTAAAAGCTGTGCGGCGTGTGCACCAGGGCCATGCACGTCGAGAGCACACCCCACGCGGTCATGATTGCCGCAATCCAGCGTCGCGGCCCAATGCGCAACAGGATCAGGTTGCTCGGCACCTCGAACAACGCATAGCTGATGAAGAAAAGTCCCGCACCCGCGCCATACACCGTGTCCGAGAACCCCAGCTCGCGGCGGATCGAAAGCGCCGCATAGCTAAGATTCACCCGGTCCAGATAGGCAAATACATACAACGCGAACAAAAACGGCATGAGACGCCAGAAGACCCGGCGCAAAATAACAGCCGGGTCAACTGACGTCGAATCGGATATCTCTGCCATGAGAGGCCGCGAAACTCCGGAACATTCCATCGATAAGATAAACCGTCATCCCGCGATCATCGGGATGACATTCCTGCTAAGTGCGGGTGCCCCACGTCTCGCCTTTGAGACGTGGGATTTCATTGCTGCCCGGGGTGACGCGAGCTTATTGGGTGGCCTTCAGCAAAACCGCGCCATGCTTGGGAATCAACACGGTATATTTGCCGTCCGTGGCTTCCACTTCCTTGCCGCTCCACAAATCGCGGAGCTTGGCATGCTCGTCCACGCCCACCGCCTTCAGGTCCAGCGTAACCGGCTCGTCGTTGTCCGCGCGATTGAATATCCCGATCGCCGTGGCCCCGCCGCTCAGCGGTTTGGTCCATATCTCCGACGGCCCTTCCGCCCACGCGCGATCGCCCTGCTTGCCCAGCGGGTCCTGGTCCACCGCGATCACTTCCTTGTTCGTCAGCAGCGCCAGCGTCTCCGGCGTCATCTTGCTCAGGTCGTTGCCGGCCAGCAGCGGCGCCGCCAGGATCACCCACAGCGTCATGTGTTGTCGGTATTCGTCTTCCGTCATGCCGCCGTTGCCGACTTCCAGCATGTCAGGATCGTTCCAGTGTCCGGGCCCGGCAAACTTCGCCAGCCCCGCTTGCGAAAATCCGATTGCCGCCATGCGTGCATAGTGGTCATTGATGTCGTCGGTCGTGCGCCACAGATTGCCGCCAACCTCGGGCGCCCACTCCCACGTGTGGAACCGTCCGTACTGGCACAGACTGAAGACAATCGGCCGTCCGGTGGCCACCAGCGCATCGTGCATCTTTTTATATGCGGCCTTCTGAATCGCGAACTCCTTCTCGCGATCCCCGCCCGATTCCTTCTTCATGATGTCGCCAAAGCTGCAGCTGTCGTATTTCAGGTAGTCAATGCCCCACGCTGCGTACGTCTTCGCGTCCTGCTCCTCGTGGCCGTAGCTGCCCGCATAGCCCGCGCAGGTCTTCGGTCCGGGCGAGGAATAAATGCCCAGCTTCAATCCCTTCGAATGAACATAATCGGCAAGGGCCTTCATGTCCGGGAACTTGCTGTTGGGATGAATCACGCCCTGCGCATCGCGCTGGCCTTGCCAGGTATCGTCGATGTTCACGTAGATGTAGCCGGCATCGCGCATACCGCTCGACACCAGCGCATCCGCTGCCGCACGCACATCGGCGTCCGTCACCTTGTTGGCAAAGTGATTCCAGCTGTTCCAGCCCATCGGCGGAGTAGCGGCAAGCGTGCTCGACTGAGCGCCAGCCTGCAGCGCAAGGAAAACGGTTACAACGAGAAACGGAACACAGCGCAAAGTCTTCTTCATCATGGCGATAAAAACAGCTCCTTCAAATCAGAGTGGCGTCCACACGGCCAATAAACGGGACCACGCGAAGTGTACACCACGGGAGGATTTCGACGCGCTCGGGACAAAGCTCCCCGAGAAGCGGAACCGGTGTCCCAGGTCTCGCTTCCGAGACCTGGGACATCATAAAGCTGCTGTTGTTGTCGTCCTAGAATCGCAAGCGCGCCAGAAACTCCAACACCCGGCCCGAATCCGCCGACTGCGCCTGCCCGAACTCCGGATTCTCGATGAGGGCAGCGTTCGTTGAGAAAACAAACGGAGTCAGGTTCGTGTTGTTGAAGAGGTTGTAGAAATTCGCCTGGAAGCGAACCATGCCGGCCTCGCCCAGCCACTTGATGTGTTGCTCTTTGGCGAAGCTCATATCCGTGTCCCGATAGCAGGGTCCGCGAAACGAGTTGCGGCCGATCCCGGGAGCCGTGCCCGCGCCGCCCGTCGGCGGCACGATGTCGAAGTAGGTAGAGCCGCCTGCGGCGAAGGCGTTGTCCGGGCCCGGTTCAAAGAGCGAGTTGCCGCATCCTGACTTGGCGCCGCCGTAATACGCCAGAGGACGAACCGGAGTCACCACCGCCGCGTTCGTCACCGTAGGCAGGCCATGCAATTGATAAGTAACCGGCGTAAACGGGAAACCGGTGTGGTAGGTGAAGATGCCGTTGATCTGCCAGCCGTTGGTCAGCGCGTTCACCAGGCCGTTGCCGCTATGCATACCCGGAATCGTCCACACGCCGGAGACCGTCACCCGGTGCCGCAGATCATAGTCGGAAGGCCCAAGCTCGGTGTTGTTATGAGCCGGATCGGTCTGGTTAGCCGCCGAGTCGGCCTGGTCGCCGTTCGAAACCTGATCCATGGATTTCGAATAGGTATAGATGGCGTCGAGCTGGAAGCCATGCCGCATCCGCTTCGACAGGTGCAGGTTCATCCCGTTGTAGTATTCGTTGGAGTCGTTCTGGGCGACGTAGGCCGCGTAGAACGGCGAGTTGGTGTTGTCATAGAGGAAATTCTGGTTCACCAGCCGGCTGTAGTGGCGTCCCGTGCTTCCCTGGTAGCCCACCGTGGCGACCATGTCCCAGGGCAGCTCGCGCTGCACTTCCATCGAATAGATGTAGCTATAGGGCGTCTTGAGATCGGCCTGCGCGCCGTAGACTTCGATCGTCTGGCCGCTGGCGGGCAGGTTGCTGGCATTCAGCGGAGTAATCAGGTTCGGATTCGCAGGATAGCTGAAGGGCGAGGTGCTGGAGCCCGCTGTGTAGATGATTCCCGGATTGCTGGTAGGCGATGTGGCGCAGCACACGCTGAAGTTGAAATAGCCCGGCCCGTCTTCAGCCGCATTGTTGAACAGCGCTGCGGGCAGACGATTGTAAGCCATGCCGAATCCGCCGCGCACCACCATCTTGTTGTTCGCAAACGGCGGCGTGTAAGCAAAGCCGAATCTCGGCGACCAGTTGTTGTACTGCGAATTCCAGAGGTGGTGGTGAGGGACCAGCGCCGCGCCGGACAACTCCGAACCCGCCGGTCCGAAGACCGGATAGTTGATGTCCTCGCCGTGGCTGTAAAGAGGCTCGAAGTACTCCCAGCGCAGGCCGGTATTCAGCGTCAGGTTCTGCGAAACCTTCCAGTCATGCTGGACGAATGCGCCATAGTAATGGTCCCACAGATAACGCGCAGTGTTCGCGACGCCGCCCGTCGTGGGATCGGCATAGATCTGCTCGTAAATCGGAGTGTCGTTCGCGAAAGCCCACAACCCGTTGAAGGCATAGGTGGGTCGCGCCGAGCCCGCGAGGTTATCGTTGTCCTGCTCCAGCCGATACTCGAAGCCGGCCCGCACGGTGTGGCTTCCGAAAGTGCGGATCACCATATCGCGAGCTTCGTAAGTGGTCTCGGCCAGAATGGACGGCGTGGTGCTGGACGCCGCTGGACCAAAGTTGATGTCGTTGGTTCCGTCAAAAGACATGCCCTGAATGTTGCTGTAGGGAATGCCCCAGTTCACCACTCCGGCAGAATCGGTGACGCCGTTATCGGAAAACCTTGTGCCGTTGGCCCGGAATTCATTGATGGTGTTCGCGTTGAACGTGTGAATGTAAATGATCGTGCCCGCCGAGTTAAGCGGCTTGAACGGCACATCGCCGTCCGGACGCGAATCTGTAGCCGATCCGGCGACGTAACTGTCGAGCTTGGTGAAATACAGCACGCCGGCCAGCTGATCCCTGGGCGTCAGGTAATAGTCGATGCGGCCATTCCACTGCTTGCCGCGGCTGTGCGCCGGCTCGATCAGCTGCGCATACTGCACGTCCGGAACATTATCCAGCCCGCCGCCGATTGAGGAGAAATTCGTGGTGGTGCCGGGAACGCTGCCGCTCGGAACATAAGAACCTAGCCCGGTCATGCCCGGCGCCGTGTAAGGCGAACCAAAATCAAGACCGTCAGGCAGCGCGTTGCAGGGATACGCCGTTGTCGGATACGCGGCATTGTTTCCGGTAACCACCGTCGAAACCTGCGTCGCGTTCGCCAGGGCACAGGTTGAGGTCAGCGCCGCACTGATGCGCGGAACTTCTCCGGCAGATGTCGCCGTCCCCGCCGAGATGCCGCCCGACCGGGCCGAGCCTAGCAGTGCCCGATAATCCGGCGTGTCGACGTACTGAGAAAGATAAGTAGGATTATTCGCCTTGAAGCCCTCGAAAGAGATAAAGAAGAACAGCTTGTCCTGAAGGATCGGGCCGCCCAGACCGCCCGCCCAGTCGCGCTCCTTATTCTGCACGCGGACCGTCGGCTGGCCCGCTGGACCACCATAGTCGTTGTAGGCGTTCAGTCCGGGGTCGTCATAGGTAAAGCTGCCGCTGCCGTGGAAGTGATTCGTTCCGTTCTTGGTCACGGTAAGAATCTGCGCGCCGGTGTTGCGTCCGTACTCGGCCGAATAAGCGCTGGTCAAAACCGTGATCTGGCCCACCGCCTCCACGTTCGGCGTCACCACCGCCGATCCGCCGTGGGTCAGGCTGTTCACGCTTACGCCGTCGAGCAGATAGTTGTTATCTCCGATGCGCTGCCCATTCGCGCTGATCTGAACCTGATTCTCGGTCTGGAAGATGCCGCTGTTCGACTGTCCGGGACCGGCGCCGTTGGGCAGAAAAACCGCCTGGCCGTTGCCCGCGCGCGAGCTGTCGCCGGTGATGCCCGGCGTTAGCCTCAGCAGCTCGTACGGATCACGCCCGTAAGCCGGAATCTTCTGCAACTGGTCGCTGTCGATGGTCCCGCTGATGTTCGCATCCGAGGTCTGGAGCACCGGCACCTCGCTCCCGTTCACCGTGACCGTCTGGGAAGCCCCGCCAACCTCCAGCTTGATATCCACGTTCCGGGGCGCATTGCTGGCGAGACCGATATCGCTGAGGGTGGTCGTCTTGAAACCGCTGGCCGAGGCTTCGATCGTAAAGGTCCCGGGCGGAAGCTCGTTGAAGCTATAAAATCCCGCGGCGGTGGAGATTGCCGTGTGGCTGACCTGGGTGCCTTCGTCGGTCAGCTTGACAGTAGCTCCGCTGACAACCGCGCCCGTGGTGTCGGTCACAGTACCGGTCAGCTGGGCATTGAATTGGGCTATCGCTGGCGAAGAAACGAGCAGGAAGGTCGCTGCTGCGAGGGTAGCAAGTACTCCCCCGGTGGGAAAGGACAGTCTACGCATGGTGCCCCCAAAAGTTACATCGTTGCTTCAGATGCAACTTCCCGGAAGAGGGGAGCCTGCGCCCTCAGTATCTTTCTATGCACGTAATTGATGAGTACAGCGTGCCATCTGCTCTTTTGGCCGCCGCATACGAAGAGAGCGGCCATGACCCACTCCTAGCGCCAGCTTCGTGTGCGGCTCGCATTACCCTATTTGCATTAAAATCAGTATTTTACGACGCAAATAGGTCAGACGATTCCCGACTCGCCGCGGCATCCGGATAGGGTCGCTGAAATCCTTAACGGATGGAGGCCCGCTGCTCCGTGGCTTTGTCCAGTTCGCGATAGATTTGTTCGTTGCGGATGATCGCCTGAACGTATTCCCTGGTCTCGGTAAACGGGATGGACTCGACGAACTCATCCATGTCGCGATAATGGCCGATCGCCTGCCAGTCGAGAACGCGGTTATCTCCGGCGTTATAGGCAGCGAAGGCGTACTCCGGCTTATCGCCGAACTTATCCAGGGTCTGTTTCAGGTAACGGGTGCCCAGCCGGATATTGGTGGCCGGATCGACCAATTCCTCGGTCCGGAAACGACCCATATCCTCCTGCTTCGCCATTTGCTTTCCCACGCTCGGCAACAGTTGCATGAGTCCGTATGCATCCTTTGGCGAAACGGCATTGGGGTTGAACTCCGACTCCTGGCGAATGAGCGCGGCAACCATATAAGGATCGAGCCCGTTGGCTGCAGCGCTCTGCTTGATGTCCGGCCAGTAGGGCTGCGGGAAGAGGATGCGCCAGTAGGCCATGGGAATGGAGTCGATGGGCGCCGAGGTGTAGAACGGTACCGCGCGCTTCATCAGCCGCATGGCGTGCGCGGTTTCGCCGTAGGCGGCGTAGATCTCGGCCTCGGCAAAGGCTCCCCACTCGTCGCTGCCGTCGGCGGCGCGGATTTCGGCCGTGATGTACTCATTGAGTCCGGCGTTGGCAAGCAGCTTGGCCTTCACCAGGTGCGGGTCTTTGTCCGGAACGTCGTCGCTCAGCTCCGGGATGTCTTCCGGCTGCAGCGCATCGAGCTCAGGGTTTGAAGTTTTCGTGGTCTGCGTCGCCGAGGCGTTTTGTAGAAGCAGCGAAGGATCGCTCTGTCCCAGCCGCGTCAGATGCTCCTCTGCCAGCTCAGAGTAGTAATAGTGGCGATAGACGCGGGTAAGCGTGCGAAAGTATTTCGCGGCCTGCTCGTCCTGGTGGTCGTCCTCATAAAGCCGTGCGCGCCAGTAGAGCGCAGCAGGAATCTCTTTGCCGCCGGCGTAGCGGTCGATCTGCTCGTCGAACATGCGCGCCGCCTGTGCATAATCTCCCTGGCGATAGGTCAGCCACGCGGCACGCCAGTGAGCGCTCGGCGAGTAGTTGGAACAAGGTCCGGTATGCGGCGACTCGCACGACTTCGGGAAGCGTTGCGACAGATCGCCGTAGTAGGAGATGGCGGTCGGAAAATCCTTGCGCAGCAGGTACATGTTGCCGCTCGAATACAACGCCTCCGCCAGCCAGGGGCTCGATGGGAAGCGCGCCTTCATCTCCTCGACAAGGGATCGCTGCGTCTCTCCGTCATCCTTGTCGCGAGCCAGTTCCATGAGCAGATACAAACGGCGCGCACCGGCATCGTCGCTGGTGTCAGGCAAGCGATCCAGCTCCTCTTTCTTGAGCCGCTTCAGCTTCCAGTCGCACTCCGCGGCAGCCACCAGCATGCCGTTGCGCGCGTTCGCATCGACGGAAGAGTCTTCAGCAAGGGACCTGTATTCTTCGCCCGCATCGTTGTAGTGGCCAGCGCCGTAAAGCGCGTCGGCATGGCGGCGGCGGTCGTCCGCGGGCAGGCTGTTGATCGCGCCCGACGAGACCAATTGCGTGCGCGCCGCGGCGGCTTCGCTCGAGAGCGGATAGCTGAGATAAATGTGGCGAAACTCCTGCATCGCGTCGACCGAGCGGCCCGCCATGAACTTCGCCCTGGCGTCAGCCAGCTGAAAATCCGCCTTGCCGGCAATGGCTTCGCTGCGATGCGCGTCGAGCACCTTGAGCGCCGCCTGCGGATCGCCCTCCTGGATGGAGAGATTCGCCTGCAGCACCGGCACGCTGGCCACGAAGATCGAATCCGGATGCTTCGCAATGAATCCGTCGAGGATGGTCTCCGCATTCGCGAGCTGGTTGCTCTGCAGAAAGGCCTGTGCGGTAAGGTAGTCGGCGTAGTCGTCGAGCGCATCGCCCACATCGTTGGCGGAACGGAAGGCCGCGACCGCCTCGGGAAACTTGTGATCGAGCAGGTAGGCATGTCCCAGCGCCAGATACGCCGCAGCGGAAGCCTCACCGGAATGCGAATGGGCGTAATTGGCTACGCCTTCATACGCCGCCGGAGTACGCATCACAGCAAGCTGCTGCGCCATCGGACGCAGCTGCGAGGAAGCGACAAAGGCCTGCTGCAGCTTGCGGCTCCTCGCAATCTGGCGCGCCGTCAGCGGGCGGCGCCGACCCCGGCGCGTTGCTGCCCGGCGGATCGCGGCAGAATGGCTGCGGGAGCTCCGGCTGCTGGTTGCGGTGTGAACCGAAGATCGCTTGTGCGCGCTGCTCTCGGAAGAGGCGTGCTCGGTGTGCCTCGCTGTCTTTTTGGTCTCGCTTTTAGACGCGCTGTGCTTCGTCGACTTCTTCTTATGCGTCCCCGTTTGTGTCCCCGATGTCTGCGCAAAGAGAAACGATGAAACCGCGAGCGACAAGACCAGAAGCAGCGGCAACATTACGCCGCCTCCGTTCCTCGTCCACTTCTTTACCCGTGAGAAATCCGCGCGTGACAATTGCCTGTACTCCCCTGCTCATACTTTATGACGAAACCATCTCGGGATTGGCATTGATCCAAAGGGGATGCGCATAAGGTTTCCCAATTGGATAACCGTTGGCTCCCAGCTTTCCGTCAGTGCGAAGCGGCCGGAGCCGGCGGAGTCACCACGATCATCCCTGTCATCTGGTCGTGCCCGCGTCCGCAAAGCACGCTGCAATGCATAGGATAGACCCCGGCCTTCTTCGCTCTGAACTTGACGATGGTCGGCATTCCCGGTTGCACCGGCTCGCGAATCCCCAGCTTCGGAACTGCAATGCCATGTTCGACATCCGTCGAAGTGACAACCAATTCCACCTCGTCCCCCTGCGGCACCTCGACGCGGTTCGGCACGATGGCCCACTTCTTCATCACGATCTGCTTGATCACATCGGGCGGCGTAGTATCCTGCGGTGCCTGCCTGCAGCCCTGCATGATAAGAGGTAACAGGAGCGCCATCAGTAGTTTTGCCCTCAGTCCCCTGCGACGTATAGGATAGATAGAGGAGCTGCTGCCAGAAATCGCATCACTCCCCTGGGCCCTTTTTCTGAAACTATCCGCCATGTCCACTATCCAAACACAAGGGACCGAAGAAGTTCATCCCGACGTAGCTCTGGTCAATCGCGCACGCGAGGGTGACACCGCGGCGTACGAGAAGCTGGTGAGGCAATACGACCGCCAGATTTTCCGTATCGCCCAGCACATCACTCAGAATCGCGAGGACGCCGAAGACGTCGTTCAGGATGCGTTTCTGAAGGCCTACGAGAAGTTAGACCAGTTCCAGGGGAATTCGAAGTTTTATACCTGGCTGGTGCGCATCGCGGTGAACGAATCGCTGATGCGTCTGCGCAAGCGTCGCACCGGCAAGATGGTGTCGATCGACGAGGATGTCGAGACCGAAGAAGGATCTATGCCGCGCGACCTGGCGGACTGGAGTCCCGATCCCGAAGCCCAGTACGGGCAATCGGAGATGGCCGACATTCTGCGCAAGACGATTCAGGGATTGCCCCCGGGTTTTCGGGTCGTTTTCGTATTGCGCGACGTAGATGGGCTTTCGACCGAGGAAACGGCCGAGAGTCTGGGTTTAAGTATTCCGGCAGTCAAGTCGCGCCTGCTGCGGGCGCGGCTACAGTTGCGGGAGCGGCTCAGCCGTTACTTCCGCAAAAACGGTAAGGATGGTGCAAAGTGACCTGCTCAGAGTTTCTGGCTCAGCTCGACGATTTGATCGACAACGACGTAACCGCTGCCCTGCGGGCCGATCTCGAGGAGCATCTGCGCGGATGTGAACACTGCGTCATCACCCTCAGCACCACGCGCAAGACCATCGAGATCTATCGCAAGCACGAGCTCTATCCGCTGCCCAACGACATGCGCGAGCGCCTGCAAAAAGCCATCCTCGATCGCTGCAAGAAGTGCTAGGACTCGCCGTCCAGGCACACGCGCCTTCGGCGCAATTCTTGTGGCTTCGCTCCCTTTGGTGGCTTCGCTTGAACAGGATTGTTTGGCCAAACTGAACCGCGATCAAAAAACTCGTCATTCTGAGCGAAGCAAAGAATCCCGGCAAATTATCGGTAGCTGAGACTTTGCGCACAGAACAGCGGCCTTTTCTTAAACACACTTCAATACCGGTAACCCCGGAGCTAGAGCGAAGCGACCAAAGGGAGCGAAGCCCAGCTGCACGCGCCAAAGGCGCGATCGCCCGTGACGGCCAGTCACCAGCGGTTTTTCATCTGCTGGAAGATTCTTTCGTTCTGATCTTTTGCGACCTGCGGCATGTAGGGCTTGCGCTTGATCAGGCCGCTCACTCGCTGCACAGCGGTATAAGCCGCGCCTTTCACGCTGTCCTTGAAGGCATTCTGGCCCGGAGGCGTGGGTTGGAATCCCCGCTTGCGAAGCTGATGATTCGCCTTGTAGATGTTGCCCCAGATGCGGTCGTGAAAGACGAAATTGATGTTCATGGAGATGGAGATGTCATCTCCATTCCGCAGCCAGTGCGGGGTGTTCACCGGGATGTGCACCCCGGTGCCGGGGCGCATATTGAAGACCATGGCATGCGACTCGAACTGCGGCTTATAGACGCCGGCCTGATTGTCGACAGCCCAGAACCTCTCCAGCTCTTCGTCGGGAACGGCTTCTTTGTCGGCGCGGGGGAAGAGGTGAATCTTCTTGTCGCCGCGAATCTGCAGCAGCCAGGCGCATTCGCGGTCCACGTGATAGGGTGTCGCACGATGGGGCGAGGTGACGAAGATAATGGCTTCAAACCACTTGATCTTGTTTTTCACTTCCCTGCCCGCCAGTTGCAGCACGTCGGCGATGCCTTCTTCAAGAACCTTCTGGTACGCGGGATTGCGCTCCACGTGGTTGAGCATGATCCAGCCATTCGCATTCTGAATCTGCTCGATGGTCTCCGCGACTGCGCGGATCGGCTTGGAGGCCTCAAGAGCCTTCTCGCCGGGGTCGGGCGTGCCGATCAGGCAATAGGCGTCGCCGAAAGGCCTGTGGGGATCGTTGCGCGAAGTAATCTCGTTGGCCAGTTCCACCAGCTTCGAAAGCTCGAAAAGCGGATGCCCGCTGAAGCGGTGCCCCACTTCGAACGGCAGCCGGTTCAGGTTCTCGCGAAAGACCTGCTCGTCACAGGAAACCAGAGGCGCGGCCGATCCGGCAGCGCCGCTTGCACCGGGCTGAGAGAACGGCGTGGACGCAGCATTGGCTGGCGTAGGCGTAGTGTCTTTGGCGACGGTGGTGGTTGCCATGGGATTTTCGAGGACCTCATTGGTCTTCACTGGTCGCGGGCAGGAGGGTGGCGCGGGTCCAGCAATGTCAGCCTTAGGATATGCCCGAGGTGCCAGCGGACCAAAGCAAAAAGTAGTAATACAACTTGTTGTCAGGTAATCGCCTGCCACAGTTACTAAAGCAGCACTGGCTGCGCAGTCGATAGCTGCCGGGGCGAAAAATAGCTTTTTCCGCCCCGGCGCCGGCTTTTACTGCAGATTGCTAGTGGTGCTGCCGCTGCCCGAAGTGGTGCTGCCCGAATCGTCCCGCCGATGCAGGGTGGGGCGCTCGTCGTCGCCGCTGTTCGAGTTGGGATCGGAATTGCTAACCTTGCGCAGGGTTGGCTTCTGGCCGTTCTTGCCATCGGTCAAACGGCGCTTGTTCTCGATGCGCGCCAGCCGCATCTTCACCTGGTCAAATTCCGAGGTAGTGACCAGATACTCATCGCGCGGAGGCAGAATTCTCGAGATCTCCTCCTGCGAATGCTCGATTCGGTCAGGCGTTTGTGGATGATCGGAAAAGACTTTGGCGACCGCGCCCGGCTTATGCTTTTCCAGATCCTGAATCTTCTCGAAGAAGGTAATGAAAGCCTGCGGATCGTATCCGGCGCGATACATATATTGGATCCCCAGGTAGTCCGCCTGGGCCTCGAACTCCCGCGAGAACTCCAGGAAGGTCACAGGAATGGCGATGCTCTCCGCCTCGTAGATGCCGTATCCCGTCCAGCCGCCAATCAGCACCATGGGTAGAATGCTGCCGATCTGCATGTAGTTGGCGCGGGTCATCTCACGGGCCGCATGGTGCGCGCAAACATGGGCAATCTCATGCGCCATTACCCCGGCAAGCTCCGCTTCTTCGTCCGCAGCCAGAATCAGGCCGGAGTTCACATAGAAGAAACCGCCCGGCAGCGCCATGGCGTTGATCTCATCCGTATCGATCACCTTGATCGTAAAAGGAACCTTGCAATCCGAGTTCTTGACGATGTTCTGCCCGATGCGATTGATGTATTCCGTAACCACCGGATCGGTGATGAACTTTGTGCTCTTCTCGATCTCCATGGCATAGGACTTGCCCATCTTGATCTCGGACTCGGTCGAATACCAGTTACCCATCCCGCGTCCGCCGATATTGCGCGTGCCTACCGCGTTCACGTCTTCAATGCTGCCCGCTTTCACCCCGGGCATGGTTCCATCGGCGTTCGGCTTGGCACTCGGCGGCGGTGGCGGCTGGCTGGCGGCCGGTGGCGTCGAATCCGAATTCGCGGCGGGAGTCTCCGCAGGTGCGGTTGAAGGAACCGGGGGGGGGGTCGTCGGCTTTTGCGCGGAGGGCTGGCTCGATGTTTGCTGCGTGGGTGCAGTTTGCGGCGTTGAGCTCGCTGGCGTTGTCTGCGCGGTCTCGGTTCCGGAAGCAGCGGGCGCCGTGGCTGCCTGGCTTGAAGCAGTCTGCGCCAGGACTAGAGCGGGCGCTGCCAGAGCCAGGGTGGCCAGCACCAGTGATGCCGGCAGGCGATCGGAAAAGGGTGATTTGCGCATGGACGACTCCCGAGGCAGACGGAACTCCGACTCATTAGACGTAGTATGCGCTCATTTGTTGTCGAGTGTCACCCATTCGTACCCGCCAAAAAATAGGGGATTTCCGGTGTTTTTCATGGCATGGAGCAGTCCACACCGGACCGATCCTTCACGTTCTCCATCTGTTTCTGCAAAAAGCGCCTCTCCGGCTGGGTGCAATCGCACTCCAGCGCCGCGTGGAAAGCCGCTTCGGCATCGGCGAACCGGCCCAGTTCGACGAGCATGCGCCCTCTGACCGCCGGCAGCAGATGATACCCGCGCAGAGCCGGGTGGGCTTCGAGCGGCGCAAGCGCAAGCAGCGCCGCCTCCGCGCCATGCACTTTCATCACCGCCACCGCGCGGTTGAGGGCCACCACGGGCGACGCATTCATCTCCGCAAACTGGTTGTAAAGATCGAGAATCTCCGGCCAGTCAATCACTCCCGACGTTTCGGCCTTGGCATAGATAGCGGCAATCGCCGCCTGCACATGCCACTCGGATACCTCCTCCCCGGCAATCGACCGGTCGAAGAAGTGGAATCCCATCGCAATCAGATCGTCGTCCCAGAGACTGCGATCCTGCTCTTCCAGCAGCACCAGCTCCCCTGCGGCGTCGGTCCGCGCCGGCAGGCGCGCAGCCTGAAAAGCCATCAGCGCCACCAGCGCATCCACGCGCGGTGCGGCCATGGACGAAGCGGCGACCAGCCGCCCCAGGCGTATCGCCTCCAGGCATACGTCGCGCCGTATCAGCTCCTCGCCCGAGTGAGCCGCATAGCCGCCGCTGAACATGAGGTAGATCACATCGAGGACAGAATCGATCCGTTCCTGCAAGCGCGGCACGGCGAGGCATTGCGAGGGGCAAGCCGCGGTCGCGGATTAACCGCTTGGCGCGCACCAGACGCTGGGCGATAGTGTTCTCTTCGACCAGGAATATCCGCGCAATTTCGCCTACGCCAAAGCCCCCGGCCAGTTTGAGGCTCAATGCGACACGCGCGTCCGAGGACAGCTCGGGATGGCAGCACATGAAGATCATGCGCAGCTCGTCGTCGCGCAGATTCTGTTCGATGTCTACTTCTTCGTCAATGCGGGGCGTCCTGGCTTCGAGAAGCGCGATCAGTGCGGGGGCTTTGCCATTGAAGCTGTTATCGCGGCGGAGGGCCGTGATGGCGTGGTTATGCGCCACGCGAAAAAGCCACGCCTCCGGCTTCTCCGGAACCCCCTGAAACGGCCACAGCTGCGTCGCGCGCAGCATGGCCTCCTGTACCGCGTCCTCTGCCAGTTGCAGATGGCGCGAGCCGAGCAGCCCGGCGAGATAGGAAACAATCCTTCCCGCCTGCCTGCGGAACAGGTGCTCCACCAAGTCCGGAAAATCCGGCGACACCGGGCTGCTCAACTCGTCTGTCTCATTCATGGGCGAGGCTTCCGTCACTGGGGCGCAACAAACACTTGCCGAACTTCGATCGATCCGAAATCCACGTGAGGATGATCGTGTAGAAGCTTGAGCGCCTCATCGAAGGTTGCAGCTTCGATGGTGTAGTAGCCGCCCAGCACTTCCCTCGACTCGCTGAATGGCCCATCCGTTACCTCGGCCTTACCGTTCTTCTTCTGTACTACCCGTCCAGGCTGCTCCAGCCGATGGCCATCCGCCACGAACGGCTTCTTTCGCCACGCCATATAGCGCTCGGTCGTTTTCTGCATCTCTTCCGGGCTTTGCTTCTTGAAACCTTCGCCATCGTCGCGCAATAGCAACATGTATTGAGGCATTACACTCTCCTTGTTTTCCCCTCTTGGGGATTTTCTACGCCAATAACGCTCGAGGCCATCCGGAATCGACAAGCGAACGATCTTTTTTATTGGGACAGGCAGATCGGCGAAAAGCTGAACCGGCGCGTTCTGGCGATAAGCGCAGCCCGAACGTCTAAAATCGATTCGTCACGAATCGTCCGATGGTCCGCTCCTATGCTCCTTAAGCAGTTCGCCTCATTCCTGCTGGTGACGCTCGCCATCCCCGCCCATGCCCCGGCCAAACAGCGTCCCTGGGTTTCTCTCAATCCTTAGCAGGCTGCGATTCACTCCCGACGCAGCGTTACAGCGGGATCGAGCAGGCTTGCGCGGCGGCCGGGAATGGCGACCGCGGCAAGCGCCGGAAGCGCCAGCATAAGCAACGACGCGGTGAGGACAGGAATCGAGGCCGCCCCGGTGTGGAAGAACTCGGCGCGCAGAAGATAGCCGGAGACAACTGCCCCAAGGAGCCCCGAAGCCATCCCTCCAAGAATCCAGAGCGACTCCTGTCGAAGCAGCAGGCCGACGATCGCCGGGCGGGAAGAACCAAGAGCCAGGCGTATGCCGATCTCCCGCTCCCGGAGCGAGACTTCATACGCGATCAATCCATAGGTGCCAAGGATCGCGAGGCCCAGAGCCAAAATCCCGAACGCTGCGGCCACCCACATCGAAAACCGGCGAAGCTCCACCTGGTGCGCCATCAGCTCCGGCATGCTCTCCACGTAACGAAGTGCAAGCTGGGAATCCGCGCGCAAAATCCGGCGCACCGTCTCGTCCATCAGGCTCGGGTCACCCTGCGTTCGAACCATGATGGTCATGGATGTATCGGGTCCATCCGCCTCGGGCAGGTAGAGATTCGGAACCGGCGCGCGTTCCAGCGAATAGCTATGGACATCGCCCACCTCGCCCACAACCGTCGCCCAGGCGTGGAGATCGCCTGAATAAATGCGATGACCGACCGGATCCTGACCGGGCCACTGCTGCGTGGCTAGCGCGCGGTTCACAATCGCAACATGATTCCCGCCGTCATCGGCAGCTTGAAACGCCCGCCCCCGCAGGAGCACCTGTCCTACGGCATGGAAGTATGCGGGAGTGACCTGGAAGACATCCGGAGCCTGAAGGTTGGGATGGTTGCAGGCGTCGGGATGCAGATCGGCGCAGAAGTCGTAACGGTTGACCCGTCCGCCCAGCGGTTTGTCATTTGCGGCGGCCACTTCGAGAACGCCGGGAAGAACATGCACCTCATCCAAAGCCTGCTGCAACGCAGCAAGAGTCTTCGCGGGCTCGACTGCGGTGCCGGGCACCGGGCCGCGCAGGTCTGTGCTGGCAATCAATAAATGATCCGGCTCGAAACCTAAGGGCTGATGCATGAGGATCAAAACCGAAGAGACCATCCATCCCGCGCTCGCAACCAACACCAGCGCCATTGCCAGTTGCAAGGCAACAAGGATGCGGCCGGCGCGCCGCAGACCCGTCGACGCGGAGTTGCTTCGAGCGGAGCCCTGGGTAAGATCGGCAAGCAGAGCAGGCCGCAGGCTTCGCATCGCCGGCAGCAGGGTGAGCAGGAACGCAACGATGACAGTGACGAATCCAGCGAACGCCAGCGCGGGCAGGTTGAGCCTGGTCTGCGCGAGTCGAGGCAAATGCACGACCGTGACATCACTCGCAGCCCGCACCAATCCTGCGGAGAGCACAACTCCGATAACCGCTCCTGAGACGGACAGCAAAAAATTCTCGGCCAGCATCTGCCCAAGGAGATGCCGCGGCGTGGCGCCCAGGGTGGCGCGGAGCGCGAACTCGGAACGCCGCCGCGTGTTGCGCGCCAGCAGCAGATTCGTCAGGTTCAAGCACGAAATGAGCAGCAGCATGCCGCAGGCAGCCATCGTGGCGAAGAGAGCCGAACGCGTGCCTGCCCCGGACATGTAGTCGGCAAGAGACATCAGTTCCGGGTTGAATCCAGCCGGATAGTATTTGGGGTAATCGTGTGAGAGGGTCTTCTGCACCGTCGCGAGCTCTGCCGCCGCCTCATGCGCCGACACGCCAGGCTGCAGCCGCCCGATTGCCCGAAAGGATGACGAGCCGCGATTCTCCAGTCCACTTGTTGGATCGCATCCGATAGGCGTCAGGATGGACGGCTCGTCCAGTTCGTTCGGTCCTTCAAAGGCAGCGCTCGCGGCCAGAACGCCGACGATGGCGTAGCTCTGGTGATCCAGCTGAAGCGTACGGCCGGCCAGTGAGCCTCCGCCAATGCGCCGCCAGTAAGCATCGCTCACGATGGCCTGTCGAAAGCAGTCGGCTTCGTGGCCGGTCTGCGCAAAATCGTGGCCCAGGGCCACGCCGGCGCCCAGCGTCGATAGAAAGTTTTGCGATACAAGAATCGCGTCGGCATGGCCGGTGCCGGCCGAGGACTCGATGCGCGGCGACCAACCGGTGAATGCCGCAATGGATTGAAAGGCGTGTCTGCGTTGCTGCCAATCCTGAATGGTCGGGAGGGAAACCCAGTCCCACGGTTTCGCGGAGATCGCAACCAGCCGATCCGGATGCGCAAAGGGCAGAGGCTGCAGGATGACGGCGTAGAGAATGCTGTACATCGCGGTAGTGACGCCGATGCCGATCGCGAGAATGAGTATCGCGGTGCTCGCAAAACCCGGAGAGCGTCGAAGCTGGCGGTAAGCCGACCGGTAAGCACGGAACATGGCGGAAACCCCTGTCAGTGACCTTCAAGAGGATGCGGCATCGGTGAGCCGACTTCAGCTTACGCTATCCCTTGATCAGACGTGGGTTGATTGAACTCCCGCTGCGAACGATTCCTCTGCGACCGGCCGCTACTGGTCCAGCGAGAACTGGTAAGCCACAATCTCTTTCAGCTTTTCGTAGGGCAGTTGTCCGTTGGCAACTTCACCCACCGGAATCTCCCTCCCATCGATGAACAGCATCGGCGTCTCATTCACAAACAGGTCCTGCGCGAGTTTGATCGAAGCATCCACCGGAGCCTTGCCCGCGCTGGTGTAAGTGCAGGAGCCCACCTTCGCCGGGTCCAGGCCGGCCTTGGTCACGGCGTCGCCCAGCGCCGCGTCAGAGCCCTCCGGCGTCAAAGCCTCCTGATTGGCAAAGACCGCGTCGGCATATTTGAAGAAAGCCGCGTCGCCGCCCTGCTGCGCGACGCAAACTCCATAGGACGCCGCCTTGTAGGCCTCGCTATGAATCGAGGTGAGCGGGAAATTCTCGAAGACGAAGTGGGCCTGCGGAAAATCCTGAAGCAGCCGCTCGATGATGGGCTGCGTCGCCTTGCAGTGCGGGCACTGAAAATCGGCGAACTCGACGAACTCGAACTTCTTGTCCGCTGCGCCGCGGCTGGGACCGACCGCGCGCTCCTGCAGAATGCGGCGCGTGTCGGCGTAAGGATGCGCCCCGAAAGGCAGCACGTCATTGGCGATGAGATGCTTGCCGTCGGGTGTGACATAAAAAGTCAGCGTGGCGATCTGCTGCGGGCTGCTCTTCTGCGCCACGTGAACCGTGACCTTGCTGATATTCGGCGCAGGCGTGTTCTCGATCGAATAAACCTGCCAGATGCGGTCGTTGTCATAGCCCCACGAGACTTTTAGGAATTGTTCGACATCCTCGCGTGTCGGCGACGCAGCGGAGAAGTTGGCCGGACCAACAGGAGGAAACTGGGGAGCGGATGCGGAAGGCGCTGGAGCAGAGGGAACCTCCGCAGCATTACTCGTTTGCTGAGCTTGCATCGGCGTAGCGCATGCCATAGCGAATGCCGCCCCGAGAATACAGGCAGTGGAAAGCGTCGTCATTTTGCGAGAAGCCAGGAATCCCCGCAATCCTGGCGTGGACGCATGGTTGAGATTCTTCCTTCCTCCGGTCGTCAGAATGACAGCTTTCTTATTGTTGCTTTGCCCCAGCCCTGGATGAACGCCGAACCGCATCGAGTCCTCTTTCATTTTGAGTGCCTATACCTGAACCTTGACGGCGATGGGAAAACGCCGGCCCATGCCGAACGCCTTCGCCGTGACCTTCAATACCGGAGCCGCCTGCTGCCGCTTATACTCGCTGCGCTCCACCAGTTTGACGACCTTGCGCACCAGTTCGAGATCAAGTCCCCGCGCCGCAGCAATGGCCTCGGGCGTCTCGTAGCGCTCGACATAGGCCTCGAGGATGGGGTCGAGCACATCGTAAGGCGGCAGCGAGTCGGTGTCTTTCTGGTCGGGCCGCAGCTCCGCGGAGGGCGGCTTTTCGAGAATCGAAATCGGAATGATTTCGCGTTCGCGATTCACGTAGCGGCAGAGCGCATAGACCTCGGTCTTCACCACGTCGCCAATCACCGCCAGCGCGCCCACCATGTCGCCGTAGAGCGTGCAGTAGCCGGTCGACATCTCGCTCTTGTTGCCGGTCGTCAGAACCAGCGCATTGAATTTATTAGAAAGCGCCATCAGCAGGTTGCCCCGGACCCGTGACTGGATATTCTCTTCGGCGATATCCGGCTTGAGGCCGGCAAACATCGGTCCCAGCGCCTTGTTGTACTCCGCAAAGAGATCAGAGATGGCGATCAGCTCGAAGCGGATGCCGAGATTCTCCGCCAGGTGCCGGCTGTCGTCGATCGAGCCCGGCGAGGAATAAGGGCTCGGCATGCCCACACCAAGCACGTTCTCCTTGCCCAGCGCCTCCACGGCGATGGCCGCAACCAGAGCCGAGTCGATGCCTCCACTCAATCCGATGATGGCTTTCGCGAAACCGCACTTGCGCACATAATCGCGTGTACCCATCACCAGGGCCTGAAAGATCGCTCCATGCTCGGATTCAGATTCCGATTCCCTTTCGCCAGGCGACTGCGCATACAGGTTAATCTCTGCACCCGTCGATGGACAATCCGAAGCCTTTGCATCATGGGTGCCTAAATCGATGAAGATCAAATCCTCTTCGAAGGATTTCGCCTGCGCGATCACTTCCCCGTCGCGGTCCAGTGCGATGCTCGATCCGTCGAAGACCAGGCTGTCGTTGCCGCCCACCTGGTTCACCATGAGCACTGGCGCATGATGGCGGCGCGCAATCGCGGCCAGCATTTCGCGGCGCGTCTCGCGCTTGTTACGCCAATAAGGAGACGCCGAGATATTGAGGATGAGCGAGCCGCCGCCGCGCATCAACTCTTCGACGGGATCGATGGTGTAGAGGCGGTTCTCCCAGAAGCTCTTGTCGTTCCACGCATCCTCGCAGATGGTGAGCGCGACCCGCTCGCCGCACATCGAGAACAGCCGCTGCTTTTCTGCCGGTGCAAAATATCGCTGCTCGTCGAAGACGTCATAGAACGGCAGCAGCATCTTCGACTGCACGAATTCCACGTGTCCGTGGCGCAGCAGCGCGGCGGAGTTCATCACGTGTTTGCCGCTGCCATGGTGCGCAGGAGTTACATAGCCGAGAATGATCGCCGTGGAACTGCTGGCCGTCTTGGCCGCGATCTCATCGACCACCTGCGCCGCCCGCGCGACAAACGCCGGCTTCTCGAGAAGATCGGCCGGCCAGTATCCGCTGACCGAGAGTTCGGGAAAGAGTACAAGGTCGGCGCCGCCGCGCTGCGCGCGCTGGGCGAAATCGAGAATCTTCTGCGCATTCCCACAGAAGTCGCCGACGGTGGGATTGATCTGGGCAAGCGCGATCTTCACAGTCTCTAGTGTAACAACGGGAGCCGCGCATCCGGGGCACGCGCATCCAGCGCGGAGGAAGACCGGTTACGCTGATCCCGCACAGGGCTCAGTGAGCGACAATCGTCTCGCGATCCTCGTTCACCGCCAGTTCGCCGACAAACCTTTTACCCGCCAGCAGAATGCAGAGTGCAACCAGCGCGGTGACGGCCATGAGAGCGATCACCGCCTGCACCCCCAGCAGGCCGATGCCCATGGAGATGAGCGCGCCGATGCCGGTCTGCAAAAACCCGAGAAGAGCCGAGGCGCGTCCCGCATCGCGCGAGAAGGGTGCGAGGCCGATGGCCGCTCCGTTGGGATAGGTAAAGCCGATGCAGGAGAGAAAAACAAAGAACAGCGCCATCGTCGCCCTCAGATCGACGAGGTGGGCGCGTGCGCCGACGAAGAAAATGGCTCCGACAAACACCTGCACCGCCAGCGCGGCGAGAAAAATCTGCTGACTCGTAAACCGGCGCAGGAGGAAGACATTCACGTTGTTTCCGCCGATGAAACCCATCACCAGCACCGCGAAAGTGATGCCGAATGTCTTCGTGCTCATATGAAAGCCGTCCATGAAGATGACCGGCGCCCCGGCTACGAAGGAAAACAGGCCGGCAAAAGAGAAGGCCCCGGCGAGCGTGTAGGTGAGGAATTGCGGATGCCTGAAAATCTCCCAGAAGCCTTTGAGGATCGGTCCGGGACGCAGAGAGACGGAGTGGTCAGGCTGATGGCCTTCCGGCAGGAGAAAAAATGTAACTGTGAGAATTACAAATGCAATCGACGCCAGCACAACGAAGATCCAGCGCCAGCCGAGTCCAGCCACCAGTGCGCTCCCAATCGTTGGAGCCAGCAGCGGAGATGCGCCGATCATCAAAAAGAGCAGCGAAAAAATCTTGGCGCTTTCCCTCGCCGGAAAGAAGTCGCGCACCATGGCGATCGCGGCCACCTGGGCCACGCATCCGCCCAGTGCTTCGGCGAATCGGAGGATAACAAGCGTCCTGAGATCCGGTGCTAAAGCGCAACCGACCGAGCAGAGGATATAAAGGACCAACCCCACGTAGAGCGGCCGTTTTCTTCCGAAGCGATCGAGCAGCGGCCCGTAAACCACCTGTCCCAGCGCAAATCCGACGAAATATGTCGAAAGCGAGAGCGAAATCGCCGGGGTGGTCGTCTTGAACTCTGCCGCGATTCTGGAAAACGCAGGCAGATACATGTCGATCGCAAAGGGCGTGACAACGCATAGCCCCCCGAGCAGCACGACGATCCAGGTAGAGTTGTGTTTCGAAGACAACATCGCGTCGGGTCTGCTCCTCTGGAGTCGAGTGAACTTGTCGGTGGAGGTGAGCCTGGATCAGGCCCTAGAAGTCATCATAAGATGACCGCCGGTGCATCGCGGATTCATCGGGTAGGAAAGATTTACGTCTGCGATGCATCCACGACACCGCCAGAACAGTCTAGTGAACCCGCTCCCAGATCAGCTGCGCCACCATCGTATGGCGACCATGCTTTAGCGGATCGGTCGTCAGCGTAAGCCGATCGTCTTCGAATTTATAGTGGCGCACCTCGGGGCGACCTACCCAGTGCGGAAAGAGGCTGGCTTCGACATGGTGCGTCACCGTATCGCCGTCGACGGTGTAGCGTCCGGTGTAGGCGATGTATTTGCGATTGCGGCGGGGGCGGCCGCCTGGATCGATAGTATCGCCGCTGCGCTCGATCACTCCGCGCCGTCGGCGCGCCGGGCTTAGGTTGCCGCTCATATATCCCTGGGCCGAGTAAAGCAGGTAGCCGCGCACGTCCGTGCCCCACGGCTTCTCGACCACGCCGTCGGCGTGAATGAACGAGTAGTCGAGCAGACGCCAGGTTCCGATGAAATCTGCTGCCGTGGCTCGCGTCGTCATCAGGCCTCAGGCAGCACCAGCGCGTCGAGTTCGAGGAACTGGCGCAGAATTTCGTCGTCGGACGCCTTCATCTCATCCATCGTTCCAAAGAAATGGGCCTTGGCCTGGTGCAGGAAGAGCACGCGGTCGGCGAGCCGTTCAGCGAAGCGCATGTCGTGCGTTACCACGATGCTGGTCAGGCGAAGCTGATGCTTGAGCTTCTGGATAAGGTCGCCCAGCAGCCTCCCGATCAGCGGATCGACCATGGTCGTCGGCTCGTCATAGAGAATCGCCTCGGGCTGCGCCGAAAGAGCTCGCGCGATGGCCACCGAGCGTTTCATCCCGGTTGAGAGGTCGGAGGGCAGCAGCTCGGTCATGCCGGAGACGCCGACCATCTCCAACAGTCCGTTCACAATCTGCTGGATCTGGTCCTCGGCCAGTTCACGCCGCTCGCGCAGGGGGAATGCAACATTCTCTCCGACGCTAAGCGAATCGAAGAGCGCGCCGTTCTGGAAGACCATTGTTACCTTGCGCCGGACCACCTGCATCTGCTCTTCGTCGTATCCGCAAATGTTATTGCCGGCAACTACGATCCGCCCCGAGTCCGGCTTGAGAAAACCCATGATCTGCTGCAGCGAAACCGATTTGCCCACGCCGCTGCGCCCCAGGATGCAAAGTGTCTCGCCGGGCTTCACAAAAAAGCTTACGTCATCGAGCACTGTGAGGCTTCCAAACGATTTCGAGACGCTCTCGAAGGCGATATACGGCGCAGCATCCGCTACCCGCGCGATCTCGGTAAGCTCCGAACCATGATTGGCGCCGTTCTGGCCGTTGCCCGGCAGGATGGTCTCAATCTCGGGCAGATCTTTCTGTGATGTCCGGGACTCGTCGGCCTGGTTCGACAAAGATTCGCTCCTTGCTCCAGATTACGGCAAAAGCTCGGGATATGCAGGCGCTGCCGAGGCAAAACTCAGCGTGTTTGCCGTGGCCGCGCGGCGGGTTCGGGTGGTGGAAGGATTCCTTTCACGAAACAGGGCAATTTTCTGCAACATACACCGTGTCTCGTGAGTCTTAAACACGAACACTTTTGGAAAGTAAGGAGCAGCTTCCGCAACGATGCGCGTTTCCCTGTTTTTTTCTGTCTTAATACTTTGCGCGCTTGTCGTGTGTGCTCCGGCGCAACTGGTTACTGGCCCTGATCCGCAACCCGGCACCCTCGTAGGCACGGTAACGGATATCCGGGGCGACGTCGTGCCGGAGGCCTCTGTAGTCATCGATTCCGACGGCGGCGAACATCACAGCCTTTCCGCCAATGACGATGGCTTCTTTTCCGAACCGGGCCTTCATCCCGGCGTGGTCTATCACGTGGCCATCGATGCTCCGGGCTTCGCGCAGTGGAAGTCTGAGCAGATCATCCTCAGCCCAGGGCAATATTTCGAGGTTAAGGGAATCCATCTGAACATCGCCGCCGCCGTCACCACGGTGACTGCAACGCTCGACACCACTGCGATTGCAGTCCAGGAAGTGCACATGGCGGAGAAGCAGCGTGTGCTGGGCTTCGTCCCCAACTTCTATACGGTGTACGAGAAGCATCCGGTTCCACTGACGGCAAAGCTGAAGTTCGAACTGGCTATGCATACAGAGCGCGATCCGGTAACCTTCCTCGGCGTGGGCTTCATTTCGGTGGTCGACCATGCGGCGGATTCGCCGAGCTACCAGCAAGGTTGGGCCGGCTACGGCCAGCGTTTCGGCGCCAACTACGCGAACGGCTTTACCGATATCCTCTTCGGCGGCGCGGTGCTGCCCTCTCTACTGCACCAGGATCCGCGCTACTTCTACCAGGGCGAGGGATCGACGAAGTCGCGGCTCGCGCATGCTCTGACCAGCGCCTTCATCTGCCACGGCGATAACGGCAAGCTGCAGGCGAATTACTCGAGCCTCGGCGGCTTCCTCATCTCCGGTGCGCTCTCGGAGACCTACTATCCGGAGCAGGATCGCGGCGCCGGGCTGGTGTTCTCCACCTTCGGGATCAACTTGGCGGCGAACGCGGCGAACGGCGTGATCCAGGAGTTTCTGCTGCGCAGGTTGACGCCTTCGGCGAAGAAACAGAACTAGCAGAAGTATCCCGGCCGTCGGCCTCTGTCTCTATCTGGATTCAAGACCGGTGCATCGAGGCCGCGCGAGCCGCTTCTCCGGGCGTATTCAGATTTTCAAACCATCGATGCGTCAGGATACCCCGTGGCCACGAATCAATCCCCGGCTCGCGATCCGCTTGCGCCGCGGCAACGGTCTCGATATCGAAACGGTCGAGATGCGCCCCGGAGTCGTGAGCTGCATTCTCGATCGCGCGCATCACTTTTCCATCGCCCCGCCCGAGCGACACGCGAATTCCATCGAGCAAGCAGCGATGATAAATCGCGCACAGCGGGTGCGGACGGCTTTCAACCTGAGGAATCGTAGCGGCAGCCTCCGTCAACCCCGCGCGTGAAATCATCCAGCGCAAAAACCGGACCGGCAGCAGCGGCAGATCCACGGGCAGGAAGAGATTTAGATCCGTATCGGTGGCGTTAAGCGCAGCCTCGATTCCACCCAACGGCCCAACCCCGAGAAAATTGTCTTGAATGACAGGAGCGAAGCGCTGGAGGTCGGGCCGCGTGCCCACGATCCGCGGTTCGGCACTGACTTCCCGCAGCTTCTCCAACGCAAGCTCGATGAGCGTAGACCCCTGCCACGCGAGCAGAGCCTTGTCCCGCCCCATCCGTGTGCTTTGCCCGCCGGCGAGAACGAATGCGTTCATTGTGAATGCGTTCAGCCGCGTTTCTCCCTATCCATTGCCCTCGCGCGCATCCTTCCAGAGATCGATTGCGCCTTCCTGAGCATACCGGTCGATCTCGGCCAGCTCAGCGTCGGTGAACTCCAGCTTCTTTACCGCATCGAGCGAGTTATCGAGCTGCTCCACATTGCGCGCGCCGATAAGCGCCGAGGTCACGCGCTGATCGCGCAGCACCCATGCAATGGCCATCTGCGCCAGCGATTGCCCGCGCCCTTGCGCCATTTCGTTCAGCGCACGTACACGCTTGAGGTTTTCTTCGCTGAGCTGTTCCTTCTGAAGCGAACCTTCCGCCTTGGCGCGCGAGTTCGCTGGAATCCCGTTCAAATACTTATTCGTCAGCAACCCTTGCGCCAGCGGAGAAAACGCAATGCATCCCACCCCCAGCTCATCGAGTGTCGCCAGCAGGCCTTTCTCTATCCAGCGATTCAGCATCGAGTAAGACGGCTGATGAATCAGCAGCGGCACACCTTCGCTCTTCAGGATCACCGCCGCCTCGCGCGTCCGCTCCGGGCTATAAGAGGAGATGCCGGCATAAAGCGCCTTGCCCTGCCGCACGGCATGCGCCAGCGCGCTCATCGTCTCCTCGAGCGGCACGTCCATGCTGGGCCGGTGCGAGTAGAAGATGTCGACGTAGTCGAGGCCCATCCGCGCGAGGCTTTCATCCAGTGACGCCAGCAGATATTTCCGCGAGCCGCCGATGCCGTAAGGACCCGGCCACATATCCCATCCCGCCTTCGACGAGATCAGCAGCTCATTCCGCAGGCCGCGAAAGTCCTTGCGCAGAATCTCACCGAAGTTCTCTTCGGCCGAGCCGTAGGGCGGTCCGTAGTTGTTGGCCAGGTCGAAGTGCGTCACTCCGCGGTCGAATGCTCGCCGGATCACCGCGCGGCCAGTCTCAAAGACATCGGCGCCGCCAAAGTTCTGCCACAGTCCCAGCGACACCGGCGGCAGGACGATTCCCGATCGACCGCAGCGGCGATATTGCGCGCCTTCATAGCGCTTGGCATCTGGCACGTAGGTCATTGCTGAGTTCTCCTCTACTTTCGTTTCACGCTGATGATCGCCGCGCTATTTTGTTGATAGCGCCACAGGTCCGTCGCGCCGTTCAGGACGGCGATGCGGTTTTTACGAAGCCGATCCCAGCGCCTCGAAGAACACGATGATCGATTCGATGCCGCGATAGTAGTTAGCGATGTGGAACTTCTCATTCGGCGCATGGAGATTGTCGTCGGGCAGCCCGAAGCCCATCATCACCGTGGGAATTTTGAGGTGCCGCTCGAAGTCCCCGACAATGGGAATCGATCCGCCGCCGCGTACAAAGACGGTATCTTTGCCCCACACCTCTTTCATCGCGCGCGTGGCTGCCTCAATGTAAGGATTGTCCGTACCCACCACAATGGCGTCGCCGGAGTGAATGAGCCGCACATCGAGGTCGATCCCTTTCGGCCTCAGCGATTCGACGTAGCTCTTGTACTGCGCGAACGATTCCTGCGGGGTCATGTCGGGAACCAGCCGCATCGAAACCTTGGCTACCGCCTTCGCCGGGATCACCGTCTTCGCACCCGCTCCCGTAAATCCACCGGGCATGCCATGGACATCGAGCGTAGGTCGCGCCCAGGTGCGCTCCAGCACTGAAAATCCCGGCTCACCGGTCAACTGCGGCGAGCCCACTTCCGTCGCGCGATAGTGCTCCTCGTCGAAGGGCAGCGTCTTCCATGCCTTCAGCTCATCCTCGGTGGGAGCCTTCACGGCGTCGTAAAAGCCGGGGATGAGGATGCGCCCCGTCGAGTCCTTGAGTTGGGCAATGATTTGCGCCAAAGCAACGAAGGGATTGGGAGCGGCGCCCCCGTACATACCCGAATGCAGATCGGTCTTCGCGCCGCGCGCTTCGATCTCCGTATAGATCATGCCGCGCAGGCCCACGCAAAGAGTCGGCAGCTCGGGCGCAAACATCTCCGTGTCCGATACCAGCGCGAAGTCCGCCTTCAAACGGTCGCCGTGCTCGCGAACGAATCTGGCAATCTGCTCGCCTCCGACTTCCTCCTCACCTTCGAGCAGGATGCGGATGTTGAGCGGCAGCTTGCCCCCATGCACCGCAAATAGCGATTCCAGCGCCTTGACGTGCATCATCATCTGGCCCTTGTCGTCCACCGCGCCGCGCGCGTAAAGGTTGCCGTCGCGCTCGGTCGGCTCGAAAGGAGGCGACTTCCACTCGTCCAGCGGATCGGGCGGCTGCACATCGTAGTGCCCGTAACAAAGACATGTCGGCTTGGACTTTCCTCCGACTGCGGGGGCATGCAGCCAATCGGCATAGACCAGCGGATGGCCCGGCGTGGCAATCACCTCGACGTGCTCCATGCCGATGCGCTTCAGCTCCGCGGCCAGCCAATCGGCAGCCGCCTGCACGTCTTTCTTGTGCTCAGGCAAGGTCGAGACCGACGGGATGCGAAGCAGCGTCTTCAGCTCTTCGAGAAAACGCGGACAGTTCTCACGTGCAAAGGCAACAGCGGCGGATGACATGCCAGGACTCCTGGGATTCATTAGGGCGACAGTTGAGTATAAATTGGGCGGACGAGGTGACGAAGCTATAGAAGCAAGAGCGGGAGGCACTTACACTGAGAGCGGGATCGCCGTAAGTCCGGGAATGAGACGAAAATGGCGAGGATTCACAGTCAGAACGGAAAAACCCAAGGATAGCGCCGTCGCTCCGATCAAAAGATCCGCAAAGGGAATGGTAACTCCACGCATCCGCTGCTCGCCATCGACCTTCCCTGCCACTTTCGCGGTTTCCAATGTGTATGGGTGTACCGTGAAGTCCACCAGAAGTTCGTTCAGAAAGATTTCGCGGCGGAAGCGGATATTTGGGTCTTGGGCACGATGAATTCCATGGATTAGCTCAGTCACTCCGATCGACGAAAGCGCTGCTTCCTGATCCCCTGTGACAGCAAGTATGTGCTCAATCAAGCTTTCGACCGTGTCGCTTCGGCGCTCCGCCGCAATGACCACGCTCGAATCGAGTATCACTCCCATGAACTTTGCAACGGCTCTAAGTGGCTGTCAATCGCGGCGCAGAGATCGGCGGCAAAATCCCCATCGAGTGTCGCACTCGATTTATGTTCCCTGGCCAGGCGAAGCGATTCGGAAAGACATCGAACCTGCGGTTCTTGCGACGCGCGCAAGATTACAGACGGAGAGGTGTCCGCCTCAATCACAATCTCCGTGCCGGCGCGAGCACGCTCCAGCAATGACGAGAAGGTGCGCAGCGCCTCTGCTTCCGAAACGTGAATTGCTGCCATGATTGAAATAATACCGGCCCCAACTTCTCTTTACGAGTAAACTCCGCGCTTCGGTAATCTTTCGTACCATGGCAATTGGTATAGATAGGATGACTTGCACCAAAGAGCTCTCTAATACCGGGCCACAGCCGGATCGACCTCTGCGGACCACGCATCAATCCCGCCGCGCAGCGATTGTGCATTCTCGAATCCCTGATTCCGCAGCCAGACCGCCACGTTCAGCGACCGAACGCCATGGTGGCAAATGGTGACGATGTGGGCTTCGGGGTCGAGTTCCTGAAAGGCTCGCCCGGGAACGTCCCCCATGGGCATCAATATGCTCCCCTCGATGCGCGCGGCCTCATGCTCCCAGGGCTCGCGCACATCGAGCAGGATCGGCTCAGACCCCGCGTCGGCCTGCTTTCTGGCTGAAAGAACTTGTTTCAAGTCGGAAGGAGAAATCTCGAAGTCCATCACTCCTTTCACGATACAACCTGCGCCCTCGTTTCGAGCGCCGGGAACAACCTCCGCGTGATACAAGATAAGAAAGCCCCCAGCAGTTTTATGGCCAATCAAGAGAAAGTCCTGATCGTAGAAGATGAGTTGCATGCGCTGACTGGGCTCGCAGAATTAGTTTCTGGCTGGGGCTACCGTACCGACACCGCTCGCGATGGCGTAGAAGCTTTGGAGCGCGTTCAGGCATGGCAGCCCGGCATTGTCGTCACTGACCTGAAGATGCCCCGGATGGATGGCCTTGAGCTGCTGGAACGGCTCAACGAACTCAACCAGCAGCAGGCGGTGGTGGTGCTTACTGCCCAGGGATCAATCGAGCTAGCCGTCGAAGCCATGAAAATGGGCGCATACGACTTCCTGCAGAAGCCGGTCGATGCCACGCGCCTGCGCACCATCCTTTCCAATGCCACCCGCCAGCGCGAGACCGAGCGTGAGCTCGAAGTCACGCGTCGTAAGCTGCGCGACACCGGAGTCCTCGGCCCTCTGGTCGGCTCGTCGAAGAAAATGCAGGAGCTCTTCGCGCTGATTGAGCGTGTCGCGCCTTCCAACGTCTCGGTGCTGATCACCGGCGAGAGCGGGACGGGCAAAGAGCTGGTCGCGCGCACGCTGCACGATCTGAGCCCGCGCAAGTCCAAGCCGTTCGTCGCCGTCAACTGCGCCGCCATTCCCGAAACGCTGATCGAAAGCGAAATCTTCGGCCATGAAAAGGGCGCGTTCACCGGCGCCCTGGAGCGCCGCGCCGGCTGCTTCGAGCTGGCCGAGGAAGGCACCCTACTGCTCGATGAAATCGGCGAGATGCCCATCGGCACGCAGGCCAAGCTGCTCCGTGTTCTGGAAGAGCGCAAGCTGCGCCGCCTGGGCAGCAAGGTGGAATCGCCGGTGGACGTGCGGGTGCTCGCCGCGACCAATAAGGAACCCGAATCGGCGGTCGAGGATGGTCACCTGCGCGGCGATCTCTATTACCGGCTGAATGTCTTCAACATCCACATGCCCGCGCTGCGCGAGCACAAGGAGGACATTCCGGCCATCGTCGAATCGATGCTGATCGATATGAACCGCAAGCACAGCCGCCGGGCCAGCGGAGTGAATCCTGAAATGCTCTCCCGGCTGTTGGCCTATGACTGGCCCGGAAATGTGCGCGAGCTCCGAAACACAATCGAGCGCGCCGTCGTCTTATCCATGGAAGATCAGCTCGAGCCGCATCATCTGCCGCCTGGGTTCGGTACTCGCACCGTAAAGCAGACGGCGGACCTGGGGGGCGACGCAATTCAGTTGAGAGTGGGATCCACCGTGGACGAAGCTGAACAGCTGCTCATCCTGAAAACCCTGGAGTCTACCGGCAACAACAAGACCCGGGCAGCGGAGAAGCTGGGCATCAGCCTCAAGACGCTTCACAACAAGCTCAAGGAATACGGAAGCAGCAGCTCCGATACCGATGGTTTACCGGATTAACCCACAGCAGCAGGCTTGTATATTACTTGCACCATTGTCCAGATTTGGACGGAAATGAGCTCCAAACCGACGCCTTAATTCTTCATATTCCGGGTCTGTCACCGGCATACACTAGGGCCGATAGTCTGTTCCCCACGCTATGCGACTCAAGACCAAACTCGCCGCCGCCATCACTCTTCTGGTCTTTCTGATCGCCACGGCCCTTTCCTGGCTGTATCTCACCCAGCTGGTCCGGCAGCAGATCGAGCAATCGTACCTTTCCACCGATGTCGTCGCCCATCAGCTCCAGTTCGCAACCCGCGAAGCCCTGGAGAACGGCCTCCGCAATCGCCAGGTAGACGTCAACGATCCGGTCGCCCTGCGCGCCGCGGTTGCGGAATCGCTGCGCACCAATCCCGGCCTCATCGCCTTCATCAACTCGGTCATCAATTACTCGCCCACGGTTCTGGATATTGCCATCGCCGACAAGAATGGGCGTGGTCTGGTCACGCTGCCCGACCCCTCCCAGCAGGATCAGCTTCTTCCCGTGCGGCTCGACTATGCGTCCCTGCGCAACAGCTCCCTCATCAAGGTCATCAAGGTTGTCTTCGGGCCGCCCCGCGTCTATAACCTAACTCTCGGGCTGGAGCGCGATAATCAGCCGTTCATCACCGTACGCATCGGCATCCGTACCACCTTTGTGGGCAACGCTTTCACTCCCTGGTTAACGGATGCGCTCTCGTATATCGGCCTCGCCATCCTTATCTCCCTGGCAGTTGCAGCCATGGTGGCAAACCTCGCCCTGCAGCCCCTCGTCCAGATCAGCGCCCGTCTGGATGCGCTATCGCAGGCCGAGACGGAGCCCGCCGGCGAGCTCGAATCCGGGCGATCTACCGACGCCGTGCTCCAGGTCTCGCACAAGATCGAACGCCTGGGGAGGCGCATGCGCAATGTGGAAGAGGTCTTCTCAGCGCTCAAGGAGAACCTCGACCAGATCCTCTCCAATCTCCAGGACGGCATGATGCTCTTCACCCGCGACGCCCGCGCGGTGCTGGTGTCGCGCTCCGTCGAGCGCTTCCTCTCCGTCAATCGCGACGACGTGCTCGGGGCCGAGGTCCACGACATCTTCGACCGCTATTCGGTGCTCGGCCGCACCGTGCGTCAGGCCTTCGACGCCGGCATGTCCATCGTGCAGGAAGAGATCGTTACCGAAACCGGCCGCCGGGTGGAGATTTCGCTCGATTTCATCCACGACGATCGCGCTGCCGACAACGGACAGTCGCTCGGCGCGCTGCTGACCTTGCATGATCTCGAATCGGTGCGCGAAATCGAGAGCGAGCTGGAGCTCTCGCGGCGCATGGCGGCCATCGGACGCCTCACCGCCGGAGTCGGACACGAGGTCAAGAATCCCATCAACGCGATCGTGGTGCACCTGGAGCTGCTGCGCAGCAAGATCGATTCCGGCTCCAGCGCTCTGCGCCATCTTGACGTCATTCAAAGCGAGATACGCCGGCTGGACCGGGTCGTTCAGACCCTCGTCGACTTTTCGCGACCGGTCGAGCTGCAGCTCAAGGAACAGGACCTGCGGCAAATCGTCTCCAGTGTGCTCATGCTGGCCTCGGCCGAGCTGGAAACGAGGAACATCGCGCTCGTCAGCGAGGTGCCCGACCGGCCGGTGATGGCCAAGATCGACGCCGACCTCTTCAAGCAGGCGCTGCTTAACATCGTCATCAACGGGGCCCAGTCCATGAACCACGGCGGCGACCTGTCTATACGGCTTACCGAAGACGGCCGCAACGCTCTGCTTAAGGTGCAGGATCACGGCGAAGGAATCCCGGACGACATCCGGCCTCACATTTTCGATCTGTATTTCACCACCAAACGCGACGGCAGCGGGATCGGCCTCGCCATGACCTACAGAATTCTGCAACTCCACAACGGGCAGGTTGACGTAGAATCGAAGACGGGCGTGGGAACGACGTTTATCTTGAGCGTTCCCACCGTCAACCCCTCCGACTCAAGACTGCGCAGTTTACTGGAAACAAATTTACCTGCCTTTAAGGGACCACGGGAATGATCTCCGCACGCAAGTTGGCGGCCTTGATGCTGCTGGCGGTGTTCGTAAGCGGCTGCAAGCACAAGGCTCCGGTTGTTGTGCCCGTTGCGGCACAGGCCCCCCCGCCCCCGGAGAAACCCATTGCTCAGGTGGCATCGCTGCCTCCCGTCCCTCCGCCGGAAACGCCCAAGGTAGGCGCACCCGGCTCAGATCAGCCGCCCCCGCCGCCGCCCAAGCCGCATCGCACCCGGCACAAAGCCAAGCCGGCAACCCCCGCTGCCGGCGACCAGAACACGAAGGAGCCTGCCAAGGAGAATCAACCCGCTCAGCCCACGCAGGAGGCTACGTTGAGTGAAGCCCCCGAAGCGTCGCCCATCGGCCAGCTCACCACCGCCGGCGACAGCGCCGGCACGCCCTCGCGGCATGACATTCTGGACACCATCGCCGCCACCGAAAAGGGTTTGAACGACCTCAAACGGACGTTGACCCCGGCTGAACAGGAGACAACCGTCCAGATTCGCACCTTTCTCGCCAAGGCCAAACAGGCCCTGAGCCAGGACGACCTCGACGGCGCTCACACCCTCGCTACCAAAGCCAAGGTCCTGCTTGACGAACTGACCAAGAGCTAGCGCCCTATAAGAGACCCCGTCGGCACCCTGTCGATCTGAAAACGGAAACCGCGGCAGGCACAAAACCATTTTGGGACGAAACCCCATCAAAGTTGAGACCGGCAGCTCCCTGGCTCTCTTTATGTCGGCATCTTAAGTTTTACGATCAGGCTGGTAAAGTCTGGCCGGGGCCGCCGCTTGCACGAGAGAAAAACAAATTCGCAGCAAGCACCCCGTTGCCTCAACGCCGAGCCAAGGGGCTTTTCCACAAGGGATCGGCGCTCCGCAGGCTTCCGGACGGGCTGCTATGCGGCTTGCCTCTTTAACTTGCTCGCACTAACCTCCTGTGGCACCAGCTCAAGAACCGCGTCATCCTCTACATCCACTACACCCGCGGCTGATTTCTCGCTCACCTCCACCCCGGCGACGATAGCCCTCGTCCCCGGCGGAGCCGGACAGCAGATCAGCCTCAATGCCGTTCCGTCTAATGGCTTCGCCGAAACGGTAAATGTCGCCGTCGGCGGCCTGCCGGCCGGTGTGAGCGCGAACCCGTCGACACTCACTCTGACGCCGGGTACGGCAAAGAGCCTCACACTCGCCGCCGATTCCACCGCATCCGCAGCCAGCTTCACGGTCACGCTCACCGGAACTTCGGGAACTCTCAGCCATTCCGCTGTGATTGCCGCAACAATCTCCCCCGCGGGACCGCCACCGGACTTCTCACTCACTGCCTCACCCGCAACCCTCACCCTGACGGCAGGAGGCTCAGCCCAGCAGATCAGCGTCAATGCCGTTCCGGCCAATGGTTTTACCGGGAAAGTAGCAGTGGCGGTCAGCGGCCTGCCGGCTGGGGTAACAGCGAACCCGGCGACGCTCACCCTGACTCCAGGCACGCCACAAAATCTGGCGCTCACGGCTGCGCCGGCTGCGGCAACCGGCAGCTTTACCCTCACGCTCACCGGAACTTCAAGCGCGCTGACGCACTCGGCCACCATCGCTGTCGCCGTCACCGCCGCACCAGACTTCACCTTGAGCGTATCTCCAACCTCATTGACCATCGTCGGCGGAGCGACCGGCCTCAAGGTGAGCGTTCTGGCGTCATCGCTGAACTCGTTCAACGGCTCAGTAGCGGTCGCCATCACCGGACTGCCGGCGGGCGTCACGGCGAGCCCCGCGACGCTTAAGCTGACTCCGGGTACGGCGCAAAGCGTAACTCTGACGGCTGCGGCGAACGCCGCCGCGGCGACGCCGACCGTCACGTTTACCGGCACCTCGGGCAGCCTCACGCATTCAGCCTCGCTGGCGCTGACGGTTCAAGCCGCGGCGCCCATAGCGCCGGACATCACCACGTATCACGACGACGTTGCCCGCGACGGCCTCAATGCGCAGGAAACCACCCTGACACTGAACAACGTGAACTCGACCCAATTCGGCAAACTCGGCTTCGACACCGTCGATGGCAAGGTGGACGCCGAACCGCTCTTTCTGGCGGGCGTCAATGCCGGCGGCCAGACGCGCAATGTGCTCTATGTCGCCACCGAGCACGATAGCGTTTACGCCTTCGACGCCGACACCGGCGCTCAGATATGGAAGACTTCGATTCTGGGCAGCGGCGAAACGGCCAGCGGTGACCATGGATGCGGGCAGATCACCCCTCAGATAGGTATCACCTCCACGCCGGTGATCGACCGCAAGCAGGGCGCCAACGGCGCCATCTTTGTCGTCGGCATGAGCGAAGACAGCACCGGCGCCTACCACCAGAGATTGCACGCGCTGGATATTACAACCGGGGCGGAAATTCAGGGCAGCCCGACCGAAGTAACCGCCACCTATCCGGGCACGGGAGCCAATAACAGCAATGGCAACGTTGTCTTCGATCCCTCGCAGTACGCCGAGCGCGCGGCGCTGCTTCTAATCAACGGGAACATTTACACCGCGTGGACCTCACACTGCGATTCCGAACCATACACCGGATGGATCATCGCCTACAGCGAGTCGACCCTCCAGCAGACGCAGCTCTTGAATGTAACGCCGAATGGCAGCGACGGCTCCATCTGGATGAGCGGCGATGGACTGGCCGCGGACAGCAGCGGCAATCTCTACTTCCTCGACGCGAATGGCACCTTCGACACCACGTTCACGAATGGCTTCCCCGCAAACGGAGACTTCGGCAACGGCATGCTGAGGCTGTCTACAAATGGCAAGCTGGCAGTCGCCGACTACTTCGAGACCTACAACACCGGCACGGAATCCGACGATGACGTCGACTTGGGCTCAGGCGGCGAATTGCTCCTGCCCGATCAGACGGATATCAACGGCAACGTCTTTCAGTTGATCGTGGGCGCCGGCAAAGACGGCAATATTTATCTCGCGAACCGGAATGATATGGGTCATTTCACTTCGAACGACAGCGCCGACAGCTATATCCATCAGATCGTGGAGGGAGCACTGGCGGGCCGGGTATATTCGACTCCCGCGTATTTCAATGGTGTGCTTTATTACGGGGCTGTCGGAGATACGTTGAAAGCCTTACCACTGACGAATGCCGTCCTCGCGGCAAGTGCATCAAGCCAATCGGCAACGACATTTCCCTATCCCGGAACAACTCCCGGCATCTCCGCCAATGGAACCCGGAATGGAATTGTGTGGGCCCTGGAATCCAATCTCGGCAGCCCCGGTGTTCTCCACGCCTACGATGCGACGAATCTCGCGCACGAACTCTACAACAGCAATCAGGCCTCCGGCGGACGAGACAGCTTCGGCAACGGAAATAAGTTCATCACGCCGCTGGTTGTCAACGGCAAGGTGTACATCGGAACCCAGACCGGAGTAGCCGTCTTCGGATTGCTCTCTCACTGAGCCCGACATATCGTCCGGAGACTCGGCCTCAGCGCTCACCCCACTTGAGCTTTGCGCGCAGCACGTCGAAAAATCCAGCCGCGCCCAGCCGCACCAGTTTCACGTTATAGGCGGACCGGCAGCAGTGCAGCTCATCGCCCACCTTCAGCGCGATTGCCTCCTGTCCATCGACAGTGAGGAAGGTCTGGTCGGGAATGCCTTCGATACTCACCGTGAGCCGCGCATCGCCCCGCACCACCATGGGCCGGATTGTCAAAAGATGAGGACACACTGGCGTAACGATCAGCGCCTCGACATCCGGCACCAGGATGGGTCCATTCGCGGCCAGCGAGTAGGCGGTTGAGCCGGTCGGCGTGGAGATGATTACGCCATCGGCGCGAAAAACGGCGGCGAGCTGGTTATCCAGCAGCACCCGGAAGTCGCCCATGCGGGCAATCGCGCCCTTGGCCACCACCACATCGTTCAGCGCCTCGTGCTCGGCATACAGCTTGCCGTCCCGCCACAGCTCGCTGTGCAGCATCCACCGCGGGTCGATGGTGAAACACTCCGTACACCAGCCTTCCAGCGTCGAATAGAGATCGGCCAGCCGCACTTCGGTAAGGAAACCCAGCGAGCCGAGATTCACGCTCAGGATCGGCGTGCCGGTCTTGGCAAAGACCCGTGCCGCTGACAGCAGAGTCCCGTCTCCCCCCAGCACCACCACCAGGGACGGATTCTCCTCCGGCAGCAGGTGCCGGGGAACGATGCGCGCCGTCTGCGCGTAATTGCCGCTGACGGGATCGAGAATCGGATCGAGATCGTGTGCCTTCATCCACAGCACGAGCTCGGGAAGCAGCGTCTTCAGCTCTTCCTTCTGCGGTTTCGAAATGATGGCTACCGGTCGCATGGACTTTCAGTGTATCGGACAAGGAATAAGGATCAGCCATATCCGGGCGTCCCACCTGTCGTTTTGAGACGTGGGATTCCATCTATCCCATAACGAAACATACCTGATCTCTGCTCTGACGCCTGTTCCCTAATCCCCAATTCCTGCCCCTTGATCGAACCGCGCGTGCAGCAAAAACTCCCGGTTCCCTTCCGCACCCTGTATCGGCGAATCGATAACCTCGATCTCCACTCCGCCCAGTTCTGCCACGCATGACCGAACGCGGTCGATGGCCAGCCGATGCGCCTCCGGATTGCGCACGATGCCGCCTTTGCCCACGTGCTCCCGCCCGGCCTCGAACTGAGGCTTGACCAGGATCACGGCCTCCAGGCCTTCGGGACCCAGCCCTTCCGATTCACCAGCGGCAGCAGCAACCACCGCGGGCAGCACCAGCGTCGCCGAGATGAAGGAAACATCCATCGCCAGGAACTGAATTCCTGCCGGCAATTCGCCTGGAACCAGCTTGCGGGCGTTCGTTCGCTCCATCAGCGTCACTCGCGCGTCGCTGCGCAGCTTCTGCGCGATTTGCCCGTAGCCGGTATCGATCGCCAGCAACCGCGCCGCGCCATGCTGCAGCATGCAGTCCGTAAAGCCGCCGGTCGACGCGCCCACATCCAGGCAAAATTTTCCCTCGAGGTCGATATTCCAGTGCTGCAGCGCGGCCTCAAGCTTGAGCCCCCCGCGGCCCACGTAGCGCAGATCCTCGCCCAGCAGCCTCACATTTGCGTCCGGCGCAACTGAACTTCCCGGCTTCTCCAGCTTCTGCTCGTTCACCAGCACCCGCCCTGCTAGAATCAGCGCTTGCGCGCGCTCCCGTGTGGGAGTTAAACCACGATCCACAAGCAACTTGTCTAACCTGGACTTCATCGTATGTAGGCTGCTCGAAATGAGATAAATGAATGCGCGTGATAGGCTTTCCCGGAGTCGGTTCATAGGCGCTGAAGCCGGTTCACCGCTCTGAACGATTTTTTCACGGTATCACCGCAAGTTGCAGAATACCCATGGTTCCCGCAAGATGCCCGAGGATTTCCAAAATCCGATTCATGGCGCACCCCGTTCTATGGACAGAGCTACGGTGAGTCCAGGCGATGGGGAAGACGCGGCCCTGCTCGCCGGCGTTCAGTCGGGAGACCAGGATGCCATGGCCAGGTTTTTCTCGCGTTACTCTCCCATGGTGTACTCGGTCGCCCTTCGTGTTCTCAAAGACTCGGGCGAAGCAGAAGATGTTGTGCAGGAGATCTTCGTCCAGGTCTGGAAGAATCCCGGGGCCTTTGTATCCGGTCGTGGATCGCTCGGAGGCTGGCTTGTGGTTGTTGCCCGGAATCGGGCCATCGACATGCTTCGCCGCCGCCGTCCATCCGATCCGGTGGAACTCTTCGCACTGCCTTCCGCGATCAACCTCGCGAACGAAGCGGAGCGTTCGGTTCTGATGCAGAAAATTCGTGTCGCGCTGCACACCTTACCCGTGGAGCAGCAGAAGTCTGTTGAACTGGCATTCTTTGAAGGCTTGAGCCATTCCGAGATCGCCGAGAAGACAGGAGATCCACTGGGCACGGTCAAGACGAGAATTCGTCTTGCCCTGCTTTCGTTACGAAAGGTTTTGACCTCGTGAGCGGCGCAATGCACATCTCGCAGGAAGACCTCGCGCTCTACTCCATGCAGGCGCTCGCGCCCGCGGAGCAGGCTGAGGTCCACGCGCATCTGCAGGGATGCGCGGTTTGCCAGGGTGTTTTGCGCGAAATTCTTGCTGAAGAAGCGTTTCTGGCGCTAAGCGTTGAGCAGCAACCGCTGCCGGCCGGCGCGCAGCAGCGCTTCATGGCGCGGATCGCCAACACTCCGCAGGAAACAGCCGCAGCGAAAGCAGCGAAGCGAGATACAGAACCTGAACCTGTTGTGGCCGAGCCCAGGCGCGGATTCGGCTTTGGCCTGCTGGGATGGGTCATCGCGCTCGCCGCCATTGCGGTCGCCTTCTATTTGGGGAATCGCGGCTTCCAGCTTCAGCAGCAGCTGAACAATGACCGAGCCGACATCACACAGCTCTCTGCGCAGGCCGCCCGCGCTCAGGAGCTCACCGACGCGCTGACGTCGCCCGCAGCCAGGCAGGTCACACTCACCGAAACGAAGCAGCCCGCGCAGCCGGTAGGTCACGCCACATACCTGCCCAGCAAGGGCGCTCTCATCTTCGTCGCCAGCAACCTGCACCCGATCAAGCCGGACAAGACCTACGAGCTATGGCTGATTCCCGCCAATGGCAAAGCGCCGATTCCCGCCGGTCTCTTCCGCCCTGACGCCACCGGAAGCGCCTCCGTCGTGCTGCCTCAGTTGCCTGAAGGGGTGGAAGCGAAAGCCTTCGGGGTAACCATCGAAGATGCGCAAGGCTCGTCCACTCCGACCCTGCCCATCGTCATGTCGGGATCGTAAGAACAGGGTATCGGGGTAGCGTGTAGCGAGTCGCCGCTTCTTCCCCTGGGCATCACCTAAGCGCCGGGGAAGTGTCAGAAGTTGTACGCTGTACCCGAAACCCTATACCCTACACCCTGAACTTATGGCTAAAAGCGATTCCAACTTCCCGCACCCCATTACTCTCGCCATCGACATCGGTGGCACGGGCATCAAGGTCATGTTGCTTGACGCGCGCGGCAACCCGCTCTCCGAGCGGCTGCGCACACCGACCCCCGATCCATCCACACCCGCGAAGATGCTGGCCGCTCTCGACGCGCTGCGTAAACAGTTGGGGTCCTTCGATCGCGTGTCGGTCGGCTTTCCCGGGGTCATCAAGCAGGGTAAGGTGTGGACCGCCGCCAATGTCAGCGAGGAATGGATCGGCTTCCCGCTGCAGGCCAAAATTCACCAGCGCTGGAAGAGACCGGTGCATCTTGCCAACGACGCCGCGGTGCAAGGCTATGGAGCCATCAGCGGCAAGGGCGTCGAGCTGGCCATCACGCTGGGGACCGGAATGGGCTCCGCGCTCTTCACCGACGGCCATCTCTGCCCCGGCCTCGAGCTCGGCCATCACCCGTGGCACAAGGGCAAGACCTATGAGGAATATCTGGGACGCAAGGGCCTGAAGAGGCTCGGCAAGAAGCGCTGGAACAAGCTGCTGCAGAAGGCCATCGACCAGACCTCGAAGACCTTCAACTGGGATCACCTCTATATCGGCGGCGGCAACGCCAAAGAGATCGACTTCACGCTTCCTACCAACGTCACTATCGTCTCGAATGAAGACGGCCTCTTCGGGGGCGTAGCGCTCTGGCGCTATCAAAGCTGACAGGGCCGCTTTAGCGCGCCTCAGGCATCGGATACAACGTAACCGCGTCGTTATCCAGAATCGCCATCCATTTCCCATCGGGCGAAAGTTCGCCCGCGCTCATGTACGGCGATCCGCGCTTCTCGAAGAGAAACTTCTTCTCGTCGGGCTCCACGACAGCAAAGAAATTCGCAACGATGCAGTCGGTGCATGCCCCGATCGCGTACATCTCCATCCCGAATCGCGAACCGGCGATGCCCACGATCCGCCGCGGATAAAGCTCGCCCAGCGGCGGCAGTTGAGTCCTCGATCCATTCGGCGTGACGATCAGCATCTGCGTGCTGTGAAAGAAATTCTTGTCCTCGCGCGAGATGATCAGGTGCGTGGCGTCCAGAAAGCCGACAGGCTGCAGGGAGACCGGCTTCTGCGTCTCCTCATAAGACCAGGGCGCGCCGTCAGGCTCGAGAAACTTCGCATCCGGTGTCAACACAAGAATCTTCGTGCAGGAGTAAGGCGACTTGTCCGCGCAGCGGCTGCCTGCGATGCGCTCGTCGCCCGCCACCCACTCCGGAATCGCCCGCACCTCGTCCGTCTCATCGAGCGAAATCGTATCCAGCAGCCGCAGCGGCCCGGCGCCGTAGAATTCATATTCTCTTCCATCGCTTGAGAGCAGCGCCAGCGTGCGTCTGCGCGGCGTCGGCCATAGCCCTTTCGGCGCTTCGTCCAGCGCACCCGATTCGCTCTTCTTCAGTTGCGCGTTCAGAAACTCAAGCTTGCTGCCTTCCTTGATGACCACCGACTGGCCTGGACCCGCAAAGACGCTCAGGTCCGCGCCCACCGGCCAGTCATGGCTCGCGACCTCGATGCCGGTGGTGGTATCGAAGACCAGGCCCCGCAGCATGGCCGGCTCGCTATCGGAGTGAAAGGTGCACGGAGGGTTCGTCGTGAACGCGACAAAGAGGTGCGTGCGATCGAGCCAGAAGAGCCGCGTGCCGACGACATGCTGGTGCAGACACAGCATCGGGCCGCTGCTTCCAAATAAACCCTTCGGAATACCGAAACGCTGCAGCCAGATCACAAGCGGCTTACCCGGCTTTTCCGCAAACGAATTCTGCGGCAGGAACAAAAAACCGATCAGCAGCATCGGCGCCGCAAAAAAACGCGTCCAGCGAAACAATCCGGCCACCATCGCGACCAGTATAGGGCCTGAAGCTAAACGCTATTCCCCGATTTCTACACTCCACACCCTTTCCCCCACACCCTGCTCCTCATGACATCTGTCATCTCCGATTCGTGACACACCCCACTGGGACCTGACTGTCTTTCCGGCGATCCTGAGATTGCTCGAATGGCTCTGCGGCGTATCCCACCATGCAGCGGCCTTCGAAAGGAGACATCCATGTCCGCAACCGCATTTGCTACCGGCCTTCAGCAGGAGCCGCTTGTGCTCCCGGTGAAGCAGTATCGCGGCGAGACCATCGCGAGGCTGCATTCGGCAACCAAGCGCTACGACAAGACCATCGCGCTCGATAGCCTGAACCTCAGCCTGCATCCCGGCGAAGTGGTTGCGCTGCTCGGGCCGAACGGCGCCGGCAAAACCACTGCCGTCCGCCTGTTGCTGGGACTCATCGCGCCCACCAGCGGCAGCGTTCGCGTGATGGGCCGCGACCCGCGCGAAGCGGAAACCCGCACCAGCATCGGCGCCATGCTGCAGGTCACCCGCATCCCGGAGACGCTGAAGGTCCGCGAACATATCGACCTCTTCCGCAGCTACTATCCCAGCCCCTTGGCCGCCGCCGAGATCGTGCGCATCGCCCGGCTCGAAGGTCTGGAAGACAAGCTCTTCGGCAAGCTCTCCGGCGGCCAGAAGCAACGCGTTCTCTTCGGCCTCGCGCTGGCCGGCAATCCGGATCTCGTCTTCCTCGATGAACCGACGGTCGGCATGGACATCGAATCGCGCCGCGGCCTGTGGGATCAGATCCGGCTGCTCGCTGCGCAGGGCAAGACCGTGCTGCTCACCACCCACTACCTCGAAGAAGCCGACATGCTGGCCAGCCGCATCGTGGTCATCAACAAAGGCAAGATCATCGCCGAGGGCACGCCCGCGGAGATCAAGCATCGCGTCACCGGCCGCCGCATCCGGTGCATCACGCAGTTGGAAACCGGATTCCTGCTCACCCTGCCCTCTGTCGTCAGCGTGGAGCGCGACCGCGAGGCAGTCGTCATCACCGCGGCCGCGGCCGAACGCGTCGTCTTCGAAATGATGCGCCGGGATGAAACCCTGCACAGTCTCGAAATCTCCGCCCCCGGCCTTGAGGACGCATTCCTCGCGCTCACCGGCTCGGATGTGGAAAAGAACTAAGGGTGCCCCACATCTCGCGTTTGACATGTGGGATAAACAAATCGGCACCATCAAGAATATGTAACCGTGGAGGACACAAATGGCCACCGCCGCTATCGCCGTACCAGCACAGAAGCTCAACTTCGCCTACTACGCCAACGTACTGCGCAAAGAGACTCGCTACGAATTTCTCCGCATGCTGCGCCTGCGCGTCTTTTCGCTCTCCGTCGTCGGCTTCCCCGTCATGTTCTACCTGCTCTTCGGAACCATCAACAGCCACACGGAATATGCGCGCTACCTGCTGGCCAGCTATAGCTGCTTCGGCATGGTAGGCGCATCGCTCTTCGGGCTCGGCGCGGGCATCGCCATGGAGCGCGTGCAGGGATGGCTCGAGCTGAAGCAGGCCAGCCCCATGCCGCGCTTCGCCTACCTCACCGCCAAGACCATCTCCTGCGCCGCCTTTGCCATGGTCATTGTCTCCCTGCTCAGCATCATCGGCATCACGCTGGGTGGCGTGCATATGACGGTCGTCGAATTCCTCAAACTCGCCGGCATCACTCTCGCCGGCGCAATTCCCTTCGCCAGCATGGGCTTGCTGCTCTCGTTTCTCATGCCGCCGACTGCGGGTCCCGGCATCATCAATCTCATCTATCTGCCCATGTCCTTCGCCTCCGGCCTCTGGATGCCGATCGAGATACTGCCCCGCTGGATGCAGCGCGCCGCACCCGCCTTGCCTACTTACCACTTCGGGCAGCTGGCGCTCAACATCTTCGGCTATGCCCGGAAAGGTACGCCCATGTCCACCCACTGGGAGGCTCTGGTAGGCTTTACTTGCCTGATGCTGGGCGCGGCCTGGCTCATCTTTACTCGCAGTGAGGCAAAGGCGTAAATGGTGGCCGACTCATTCAATCCCGTTAGAGCAGGCCTGCCCGGGAAGCAGTGCCGCTCGGTCGACTGGTGGGACTTCGTCTGGATCTTCTATTCGGTCTTTTACTTCATCGAGCCGATCTCCCGCGCCAATCGCAGCTACTGGATTCAATTCGCCATCGTTTACGCCATTTTCCTGGCCATCTACACCGGTCTGGTAGTCGTCAAGTCCAGGCAAAAAAACTATCTTCTGCTGTTGGCGCTCGGCCTGTTGGGGCTCTACTACTTTCCCTACAACCAGGGCGCGGACGGCATGTTCATCTACGTCGTCGCCTTCGCGCCCTTCATCACCGATTCACTGGCCGTCTGCCTCGGCATCATCGCCGCCACACTTGTCGCCATTCTCGCAGAGAGCTTCTACTTCCACATGAGCCCGTGGGCCTGGGGGTTTGGCGCAGCCTTCACCATGATCGTCGGTGGAACTAACATCTTCATGTCGCAGCGCGTTCGCGCCAACTCCAAGCTGCAGATGGCCCACGAGGAGATCGAGCAGCTGGCCAAGCTCGCCGAACGTGAGCGCATTGCCCGCGACCTGCACGACGTGCTCGGGCACACACTCTCGGTCATCGTGCTTAAGTCCGAGCTGGCCGGGCGTCTCTTCTCCCGCAATCCGGAACGTGCCGCGGCGGAGATCGCCGATGTGGAACAGATCGCGCGCAAGGCCCTCACCGAGGTGCGTGAGGCCATCCGCGGCTATCGCACCGAAGGATTGGCGGCGGAGATCCGTCGCGCCCACAGCGTCCTCGATGCAGCCGGTGTGACGCTGGTCTGCGAAGAGGTCCCGCTCGCGCTCGGACCAACGGAGGAGAGTGTGCTCTCGCTCGTTCTGCGCGAAGCCGTCACCAACATCGTGCGCCATGCACAGGCCAGCCGCTGCGTTCTGCACTTCGAGGAGGAGAACGGCCAGACCATGCTCGTCGTCGAAGACGATGGCCGCGGCGGTCTGCGTGAAGACGGCAACGGTGTGCGCGGCATGCGTGCGCGCATCGAGGCCCTGGGCGGCCGCTTCGCCGTCAACACCAGCCCGGGAGCCAGCCACGGCACACGCCTCACCATCCAGATTCCCGCCACCAGCGCGCAACTGCATCCCGCCTGAATATGTCGCAACCGATACGCGTCATCGTCGCGGAAGACCAGGCCATGGTGCTGGGAGCGCTCGCGGCCCTGCTTGAAACCGAGCCCGATATCGCCGTCTGCGATCGCGCCGCCAATGGACGCCAGGCCCTCACCGCCGTCGCCAGACACAAACCCGATGTGCTCGTCACCGACATCGAGATGCCGGAGATGACCGGTCTCACTCTCGCCGCGGAAGTTCGCGACCGCTATCCGCAGACGCGCGTGATGATTCTGACCACCTTCGCGCGCCCCGGCTATCTGCGCCGCGCGCTCGACGCCGGAGCCAAAGGCTACCTGCTCAAGGACCGTCCCGCCGCCGAGCTCGCCGACGCCGTGCGCCGCATCCATCGCGGCCTCCGCGTGGTCGATCCCGATCTCGCCGCCGAAGCGTGGGACAGCGGCCCCGATCCGCTCACTGAGCGCGAACGGCAAATTCTCTGGCGCGCAGGCGAAGGCAAATCCAGCCTGGATATCGCTGGAGAGCTGCATCTCTCCGAAGGCACCGTGCGAAATTATCTGTCGGAAGCCATCAGCAAGCTCGGCGCGGCAAACCGCGTCGACGCCGCAAGAATCGCCCGCGCCAAAGGCTGGCTCTGAAACAAATCCCACAGCGTTATTTCTCCACCGAACCGGGTGCCTCACATCTCGTATTTGAGATGTGGGACGAACGGAAGTCACGCCAAGCAACCAGGTGGAGCGAAGCAGAGAGGAATGCGTCAAGGGCGCGTCCGCGCGGACGGTCAGTCCCCACATCTCGAGTCCCCACGGTTCGCGAAGGAGTCGCCGTCGAGGCAACTCTCTCTGAATCTTTCGCAACCCGTCGCGACTCCAATCGACGGTATCGTCTGCCAGTTCATGTTGTCCGGCAAACATCAATTGACGTCCGCACAACATGAAAGATGGAAACGACGGAAAGGTTACAAAATGACGACGGAAGAACTGCACTCCACAACCGCGTTGAACTCATGGAAACTCGTGATCGGCCGCTTCGACAAGGGAATTGAGCCGCTCAACGACGAGCAGCTTCAGAAGCAGATCGCCCCGGGAAAAAATCGGCTGTTCTATCTGGTAGGGCACCTGACCGCCGTGCACGACCGCATGCTCCCCATGCTCGGCCTCGGCGAGAGGCTGCACCCTGAGCTCGACGACGTCTACATCGCGAACCCGGACAGGACCGTTCCCGATCCGCTTTCCGCCGCAGACCTCAAGAAGGCGTGGACCGAAGTCAACAGCACCGTGACCGCGGCCCTCGAAAAACTCACCCCGGAAGAGTGGCTGCAAAGGCACACCGCGGTCTCCGAAGAAGATTTCGCCAAGGATCCCACGCGGAACCGCCTGGCCGTGGTCCTGAGCCGCACCAGCCACGCGGCGTTTCACTCAGGGCAGGCAGTTCTCGCAAAGTAATTCACACGGGAACGGATAGGCCGCTCGAAGAAGCCCTTCCGAATCGGCGCAACCGGCGCTTGCGGGAGAAGTCAGCTTAAAGCTGGTATCACATGTTTCTGCAATGCGCCGTCGTTCTGACGACCAGCGGGAGGAAGAATCCCGACGATGTGTTCACGCCCGCATCGTTGAGATTCCCCGGATGTACTCAGAATGACGGCACATTCCGCCATCATAGATATCGCACTAATCGGCCGTTTTCTGCAGCAGCGAAATCGCAACCGAAGTCATCGCGGTAACGCCGGCCTGCAGTGTCGGTTCCGGGTCCGGCTCAAAGCGGCTGTTGTGCGGCCCGGGCAGCATTGTTCCCGCAGCCTTCGCGGCGGCGAACTTTACCGGGTCCATCGCGCCGAGGCCGAACATCACCGTGGGAATCTGATGGCCCTCCAACCCGAATACGCCGAAATCTTCGCTGGCCATCGCCCGCTGCCCATCGACAACATTCTTCGCGCCCAGAGCGGTAACCAGGCTGGCCTTCACCCGCGCCGCCAGCGCCGGATTGTTATAGAGCACCGGCGAGGATTCGTTGTCCAGCACCGTGACAATCGGCGCGCGGCTCTCCGGCACGCCCGCCGAGAGTGCCACGCCATCTGCGGTTCTCTTCACACCGTCGATCACCACCTGGCGCGCGTGGCCGCTGAAGGCGCGCGTCGTCAACTCCATCTTCACCTCGTCGGGAATGATGTTGCGCTTGGTGCCACCGTGAATATCGCCCACCGTCACCACCGCCGGGTCCAGCGGATCTTCGTCGCGGCTCACAATGGTTTGAAGCTGCACGATGAATTCCCCGGCCATGGTGATCGGGTCTTTGCCGAGCTGCGGATAGGCTCCGTGGCTGCCGATGCCGCGCATCGTCACATCGATCGACGTCGAGCTCGCCGCCGCAGGTCCGCTGGTTACGGCAACCATCCCGGCCGGCAAGCCGTTCGTGTCATGCAGAGCGATGGCCATATCCGGCCGCCCGAAACGCTCATAAAGATGATCCGCAAGCATGGCCTTCGCGCCGTCGATGGTCTCCTCAGACGGTTGCCCGATAACCATCACCGTCCCGTGCCATTGGTCCTTCATCGCCGCCAGCGCGCGCGCCGTGCCGATCATGCTGGTTACGTGGATATCGTGTCCGCACGCGTGCATCACGCCCACCTCCTGCCCCGCGGCGTTCTTCGTCATCACGTGGCTGGCGTAAGGAACGCCGGTCTCTTCGACGATGGGCAGCGCATCCTCCTCGGTGCGGATCAGCAGCGTAGGGCCGGCGCCGTTCTTGAGTATGCCGACCACACCATAGGCCTGGCTACCGTCAGGATACTTCCCCACATGCTCGGTAACCGTGTATCCCGCCTTGCGCAGATCCTCTGCCAGCAGCGCGGAGGTGTGCTCCTCATGGTGCGACAGTTCGGGATGCTCATGGATTCCCTTGTAGGTATCAACCAATCCCGGCAGCTCCTTGTTCACAAGGGCGGGAAGGTCCTGCGCCGGAACGACGGCAGGCGCGGCGGTCAGGAAAAACAGGGGCAGAGCAAGAGTGGTCGCTTTCATCGAATCTCCGGCAGAAGGATAGCGGATATGAAAACGAGATTAATGCATACACGAAAGAAGTCCACGCAAATTCGCACGGCAGCCTCGCAAAGACCCGTCCAGGGGATAGACATGCCGCCGAAAAACGCTGCCCTCGCTCCTCTTGACAATCGAGAGGAAGCAGCGTACCTCTAGATAGTCAAGAGGAGAAACCCGCATGGCCGGCAAATCCGCCGACGCACCCACGGACCTGGTCCAGGGAACGCTCGAGATGCTCATCCTGAAGACGCTGGCCCTCGAACCCATGCACGGCTACGGAGTGGCGCTGCGCATCGAGCAGATCAGCAGCGGCGTCTTCCGCGTAAATCCCGGCTCGCTCTTCCCCGCCTTCAGCCGTCTCGAACGCGCTGGACGCATTAAGGCCGAGTGGCACGCCACCGAGAACAACCGCCGCGCCAAGTACTACATCCTCACCAGCCGCGGCCAGAAGGCGCTCAAGGACGAAACCCAGGCCTGGGACCGCCAGACCGCCGCCATCGCCCGCATTCTGGAAGCGTGATGATCACTTTTCTCCGCAGCCTCATCAACGGAGTCCGCGCCCTCCTCGGCAAGGATAGGCGCAGCCGCGAGATGGACGAAGAGCTGCGCAGTTATCTCGAAGCCGCCACCGAGCACAACATGCTCCGCGGCATGAACCGCGATCAGGCGCTGCGCGCCGCAAAAGCGGAGATAGGGAGTATGGAGACAGTGAAACAGAAAGTGTGGGCGGCAGGCTGGGAATCGAAGGCCGATTCTCTCTGGCAGGATCTCCGCTACAGCATTCGCCAGTTGGTCAAGAGCCCCGGCTTTACCATCGTTGCGATTCTTTCGCTGGCTCTGGGCATCGGAGCAAACACCGCCATCTTCACCCTCATCAATGCCCTACTCCTCAAATCCTTGCCTGTGCACGACCCGCAGCAGCTGGTCTCGTTCGGCAGAGCCGATGGCGGAGGCATCCTCGGCGGCTTTAACCCTGGCCCGGTCGATGTCTTCTCCTACGACTTCTACCAGCGCATCGAGAAGAATCACGAGGAGTTTCAAGGCACTGCCGCCTTCGCCAGCTTTCCCACCCAGGTAAGCGTTCGTCTGGGCTCCACGTCCGCAGGACCCGCAACCCAGGCTTACACTCATCTCGTCTCCGGTAACTTCTTCAGCGTGCTCGGCGCTGGCGCGATGATGGGCCGGACCATCCAGCCCGGCGATGCCGACGCACTGGGACGCAACCCCGTCGCCGTCATTAGCTATCGTTACTGGCAGCAGGCGCTCTCCGCCGACCCATCTGTCATCGGCCATTCGCTCACCATCAACGGAACGCTCTTCACCGTCATCGGCGTGATGCCTGCGCCATTCTACGGGGTCGACCTGCGTGAAGAGTCCACCGATATGTGGCTGCCTGTCACCATGCAGATGCAGGTCATGCAGCAGGTCACGAAGCCCACCTTGCTTGACCCGGGCGGTCTCTTCTGGCTGCATATCCTCGCCCGCCGCAACCGCGGTGTAAGCGTGGCTCAGGCCCAGGCCTGGGTGAACACGCAGTGGCATCGGTTCATGATTGACCGTGAAGGCGCGAATATCTCCAGCACACGCCGCAAAGAGATCGGTCAGAATTTCGTTAGTCTGATGCCCGGCGGTGCCGGTGTCTCTCACCTTCGCTCCGACTACGAAGTGCCCTTGGCGATCCTCATGGGCATCGTCGTCCTCGTTCTGCTCATCGCCTGCGCCAACCTCGCGAATTTTCTCCTCGCCAAAGCCGCATCGCGTGAGCGCGAATTGACCACACGGCTCGCCTTAGGCTCAAGCCGCGCCAGGATCGTCAGTCAGATCCTCGCCGAAACCATGCTGCTGGCCTTCACCGGCGGCGCGCTCGGCCTGCTGCTTGCATTCTGGGGCACAGGCATGCTCATCAAGTTCATCGCCGGCGAAGCAACGCGGACAGCTCTCTCCGCCACTCCCGATCTTCGCGTCCTGTGCTTCACCACCAGCATCTGCGTGCTCACCGGGCTTCTCTTCGGCGTCGCGCCTGCGCTCCGTGTGTCCCGGTTAGATGTCTCAGGCGCGCTCAATACCAATGCCCGGACGGCTGCCGGAGGCGGCGGCCGCTCCGGACGTCTTCTTCCCAACACGCTCGTCACCGCGCAAGTCGCGCTCTCGCTGGTGCTGCTGGCCGTCGCCGGTCTCCTGCTCCGCACCCTCCAGAATCTTCACAACCAGGACCTGGGATTCAACCGCACGGGCGTTCTGCTGCTCAACACCAATCCCAGATTTGCCGGATACCAGCCCGCACAGCTCAACCCGCTCTATGACCGCATCCTCACCCGCGTCGACGCACTCCCAGGAGTCCGCTCCGCGACCATCTCCGGGAACCTGCTCATGGGGCACGGGCACTGGGGTTCGCCCATTACTATTCAAGGTCGCCCAACCGCGCCCAATGAGGACGTAAGCACCCTGCTCAACCGCGTCACCTCGGGCTACTTTGAAACCCTCGGCATCCCCCTGCTGCGCGGGCGCACCATCGGCCCGGAAGACACCGCCACATCGCAAAAAACGGTTGTCGTCAACCAGACTCTCGCCGAGCGATTCTTCCCGCACGGTGATGCCATCGGCCACACCTTCACCGTCGCTGACCCCAGCGTGACGGGCACATGGCAGATCGTCGGCATCGTCCGTGATTCGACATATACCCGGGCAGGTGAAAAACCTGAGCCCATGGCCTATCTCGCCCTCACCCAGCTTACCGGTGACGATAACTATGCTTACTGGCTTCAGATTCAGACCCAGGGCGACCCGGGCAGAATCACCGGATCGGTGCGCGCTGCCCTCGCCGGCATCGACCCCAACCTGCCGATTCTCGAAGTCCGGACCATGAGCGAGGAGGTTGACCAGCTCATCGATCAGCAGCGTCTCATCTCGCAGCTCTCCACCTTCTTCTCGCTGCTCGCCCTGTCGCTGGCCTGCATCGGCCTCTACGGCGTCATGACGTATAACGTCATCCGCCGCAGCAATGAGATCGGCCTCCGCATCGCCCTCGGCGCCTCCACCGGCGGCGTCCTTTGGATGATCCTGAAAGAGTCGCTCCTGCTGCTCATCATCGGAGTGGCCATCGGCATCCCGGCGACGCTGGCCGCCAGCCATGCCGTCCAGTCGCAGCTCTTCGGCCTCAGCCCATCCGACCCCGCCACCCTGCTGGCCGCCGTGCTGGTGATCGCCGCCGTCACCCTGGCCTCGGCCTGGTTCCCCGCACACCGCGCTACCAGAATCGACCCCATGGTCGCGCTGCGTTACGAATAACCTCTTAGAGCGCTACATCCCCTCGCCGGTAAACGGATTGATCTCGTTCGCCTTCGCCGCGGTCGGGATCGGCCGCCTTGGACGTCGGCTCGCCTAACTGCCGCGCCGCTGCCCCGGCCGAATCCCCGGAGCCCGCGGAAAATACACGCAGAGGATCGCCCGGCAGCATGCCGTGCTCGGCCAGCGCAATCCGGATGCGCCGCTGCGTCTCCCGCAGCGCCGCCCACTGCTGGTTGGCCTTGGTCCGCAGCTGCACCGGATAGATCACCTGCGACCCCTTGATCGCGTCCACCCCCAGCAGCGTAGGATCGGCCAGGAATACGTCTTTGTATGCCGGATCGTTGCGCACTCCCATCGCTACCTCTTTCAGCAGCGCCATCACCTCGTCCGGATGAGCCGAGAAATCCACCGACACATTGATCGTCGCCACCGAGAAGTCTCGCGTCAGGTTGGCAACTGTCGTAATTTGCGAATTGGGAATGATGTAGAGCGTGCCGTCGCCATCCCGCACCTGCGTCTTACGCAGCGACATCGCCTCTACCGTGCCCGACAGCCCTGCCAGCCGCACCACATCACCGATGTTGTACTGGTCCTCGACCAGAATCAGGATGCCGTTCAGGCAATCCTTCACGATGGTCTGCGCCGCCAGGCCGAGCGCCACACCCGCCACGCCCGCACTGGCCAGCAACGGCTCCAGCTTGAAACCCAGCAGCGGCAGAATCTCCAGCGCCGCCAGAAAAGCAATCACGCCGATGCCCGTTGCCCGAATCACCGAGGTCAGCGTCTTTACCTGCGCCAGGTGCCCGGCACTGCCCGAATGCCGCTCCGCGACCTTGACCACCCGGTTCGTGATCAGCTTCAGCACCCGCGTCAACAGCCAGGCGCCGATCGCCGTCACCACGATCTTCGGCAAAACGCTGTGCAGGAACTCCCGCAGGTCCGTGAGCCACTCGATGTTCAGTGCCTTAAAAAAGCTCTTCGGCGCGATCCACACCAGCATTTGTGTCAAACAATTCATAGGGTGCATCATCCGATCCTGTTTCTATAATCATCGCAGGCATACGATTGGTGGCAAGCAAGCCCCATTGGAGTTTTCATGCGAGTACGAGTATTCGATGCGATCTTTCGCTGGGCTGTGATCCCCGTTTCATGCGTGGTCGCATGCGGGGTTTCATGCGTGGCCGTCGGCACAGCAGCCTCCCGCACGGCATCTGCAGCGGCTCAACAGACCCAGCAGCCAATCCAGAACCAGCCTCTGGGCCCTCATCCCATCGTCCCCGGCGGCCCTCCAGGATCGGGTAACGATGATGACCCCATGGCGCGCCACATGCAGGAGCAGCTAGCCAGGAGCCGCAACAACCAGCGCCAGCAACAGATGGTCGCCGACGCCGCAAAACTGCTCGATCTCGCCACCCAGCTCAAAGCCGAAGTCGACAAGAGCAACAAAGACACCCTCTCCCTCTCCGTAGTCAAGAAAGCAGACGAAATCGAAAAGCTCGCCAAATCGGTAAAGGACAAAATGCGCGACGGCCAGTAGCCCGTGCTGCCAAGCTGCCGCCGTCCTGATCTATCGGAAATTGCCGTCCCGATCCATTGGAGATCGTCATCCCGACTTATTGAAAGTTGTCATCCCGACCGGGTGAGTAGATTTTTATAAATTACTGATTTATAGAGAGATAAATGGCCTGTTTTTGGCTGTGTAGGAACTGTGCAGGCGATTTCTCGATTTCTGTGCATTTCTTGAACGCGAAACACCATTCTACAGGGACGATTCATAGGATTAGAGACTGTGCCCCAAGCCCATGCCGTGTTCGATGACCGGCGCGATTTCCGGCTGTGGCGGCTTGATGGATTGCTCCGGCTTCATCGTCGGCACATGGGCGCTCTCGTGAGATACGTCATGCCCTAATGCCTCCGGCAGTTTCGCACGGTCGTTGGTATAAAGCTGCGCGTCGTCCGCGCCGCGCGACACGGCAACGTAAGCCATGCGGCTGTTGAGCAGGTCTTTCGCGGCGAGTTCCGTATCGACGTGAACCAATACGCGCTCGGCAGTCTGCCCCTGACTGGAATGGCTCGTCACCGCATAGCCGTGATCGAGATGCGGATGCTCGCGGGGATCGAGTTGCACGTTGCGGCCTCCATCCAGCTTCAAGCGCATCTGCCCGTCTTGCTCGATAGCTTCGACCGTCCCTAATTCGCGGTTTGCAATCTTCAAGTCATTGGCTGGCGCAGTGAACTGGATACGGTCGCCCACGGCGAAGCTGCGCGGTTCTTCCCGATAGACGGATACTCCCTGCTGCCTGCGTGGATCATAGGTCAACTCGGAGCCATCTGCCCGCACCACGGTTAACAGGTTCTTGTCAGCATCCACGCTCGTGACCCGCGCGTATTCGCCGCGCTCCATGCCTGTCTCTTTCGATGCGCGGGCATATCGCACTACATCGTTGAACTCGTACCGCGCGGCCCATGTCCGCTCCGGCCCGGTGAGGTCTTGGCGCGGTACAAGCGCCGCTATGCGATGCTCGTCTTTACTGACTGAGCCGCGCTCCTGCATCTCTGCACGGATACGCTCGTTGATCTCCACGCGGGAACGATTGTCGGGCGAGACGACGAGCGTTCCCTCCGGGGACTTCGCATATTCCTTAGCTATCGCGGCGATGCGTTCCTCGCGGCCTGCAATCTCATGGACGCGGCCCTGCCGCTCCAAACCCTGCACGGCCCCGCGCACCTCGCCACGCGCAAGCTGCTCGACCACCTGTTTCAGCTCCGGGTCTTTCTGTCGGATGATCTCTTCGAGCTTGACGGTCTTCATGCCCGCATCCTGGAGCTGCGCGAAGGGACGCCCGGCTTCGATTGCTTCATGCTGCCGCCGGTCGCCTACCAGCAACACGCGGTCGTTCGGATGCAAGCGATTTACAAACTCGTGCATTTGCTTGGTGGACGCAAGCGAGGATTCATCGAGCACATACAGGCGGCGCTCTCCAGTATCCGGCTGCTGGCCGCGTGCAAGATGCTTTTGCAGCGTGGATGTTTCCATGCCTGCATCGGCCAGCTTTTGCGCCGCGCGGGACGTGGGCGCGAAGCCTTCAACCTTGTACCCTTGCGCCTCCGCGCCTTCACGGATGACGGCCAGCGCCGTTGTCTTGCCCGCGCCAGCAATTCCATCCAATCCCACTATCTTTTCGCGGGAGAGAAAAACATCATTGACTACCTGATGCTGCGAAGCATTTAGCTCCGGGTGGCGGTCTTCCGTCGCAATCCGAATCTGCGGAGAAACCAGCATCGGGTCACTCATCCCGCGCTGATTGCCTTCCTGCATCCGTGTAACGATCTCGCGTTCCATGCGAAGCATCGCAGCGGTGGTGTACTGCTGTCCTGCTCCGACTGTGCGGAACTCGCCCCGCGCGGCCCGCTGCGCGAACTCCTGCCGTATGTGGGCATACGTTGTCTCCCCCATGCCGCGATTGAGCGCCGCTTCCAAAAGCTCGCGCCGGTCCAACACAGCGGAACGCTCAAAGAGATGGTCGCGGGCATACGTCACGGCCTGCTGCGCGATGCGGTCGGGTTCGTAGACGTGGCGCTGTCCACGCTCTCGCGCCTCGGCCACAACCCGGTCGGCTTGGTGTCCATACTGCGCGGCCAGATTCCGATGCCTCTCTAATACCTCTCCCGGCGATAGCAGCTCCTTGCTGTCCCGCGTCCGGTGCGCCGCAACCTGCGCGGCTCCGGCCCCGTCAATTCCCATCTCACGCAGATGGTCTTTGATCTGCTCCCTGCGCGGGCTGCTGGCCTCCAGATACTCTTTCGTATAACCCTTGATCTCCGGCTGCCCGTGCTTACCACGCTCCAGCTCGTAGCCCAAACCCTGCAACCGCATCGACAACTCGGAACGGTAAACGCTGGTGGCATAGCGTTGCGAAGCGAATAGCTCCTGCGGTTGCAAGGCGCGCGTTTGGCCGTTGTCGCGCTCGGTGACGTTGAAGATCACAGCATGGGTGTGGAGCTGCGGCGCGGCGTAGCCATCTACAGGCCGCGCGGTGTCGTGCTCGAAGGTAGCCGCAACGAATTTGCCGGTCGTCTCCGGCGCATGGACATTGCCGATGCGGGCCTGCGTGTACTTCTCCAACTCGGCCAGCGCAACACGCACACTTTCCCGATGCGCCTCTCTTACGCGCTCATCGCCGCCCACAAGGGCGGTGAGAGAAACCGACTTTGGGGCGGAGAAAGTAGCATCCCAACCGGCGCGATGCTCTACGCTCGTCACTTCCTTGCCGATTTTTCCCTCATAGGTCTTGGAAACCTGATGACGAACAAGCTGCGCTTCCATGTGCGGATGCTGGCCTTCGGTCAACCTGGCGAAGTGCTCATTGCCAACGCTGCCATTCAAGCCCCACTGCTCGGCCAGCTTGCCTTGCCATTCACTATGTCCCTGCTGGTCGCGGCTCCAATAGTTCTGCCGCTCGGACGCAAACTCCCGCTCATGGTACGTCCGTACCTGCGAAGCTGACAGCGGTTTGGAGATCGTCAGCATAGGGAGATTCTAATCCGCAACTAAGCGGAAGCCGAGCTAGTGGAATATTTTCAATATGACCTGTTTCCGCTGCTTCACAAAGCTAATGCGAGACGTGCCTGATCATCTCGACTAACGAAGGAATATAAGCCGGGAACGGCATAAAGTCGTGCCAACCCACGAAAAGAGAAAAGAACACTTGGATGACCGGAGCCATCAACCAGGCCAGCGGGATGTACTGGGCAATCTCGCGGTGGGACATACGCAGCCACACTGGCGGCAGCAAAACTGTAACCACCGCAGGAATACCGTAATAGACTACCCAAGACAGATGCGCAAAGGCTAAATGGCTGTAACGTGCGAATAACATTCCCGCCACAACCACTATCAGTCCGATCAAGAAGATCGTTGCTCTTGCAGGCTTTCTCTGTCGATGCCGTACTGTGAATTGGAGGACAGCCAAGAAAAGCACAAATGCGGCCAACATGAAGACTAAAAATCTGATTACGTCAGGCATTGTTCCTCCTTACATAAACTCTCTGGGCGACAAGCGCCGAAAACAGAAGGACAAGATATGAAATCCAAATCCATGGCGACTGGTCATGGAAAAAGCACCAGTTCGGTGCGCTGTGGCGAAGGTAAGGAACGACCACAATATAGGTAATCGCGTCCAAGCTAAATGAAAGCAGCATCCATACCCCGGCAAGAAGCAGAGATTCCCGGAAGCTTGCTCTGGGGCTTATTTTCTGCTTCAACAGATAGCCGTAGACAAGTAGAGCACTGATAATCGGCATGAAGGTGAAAACAGCAACCCACATAATTAACGGACTAAGAAGAAAATATGTGCCAAAACCTACAATAGTAGAGATCCCGTACATCACGAAGAACGTCCCCACAAGCCAAATGCCTCTATGCACTTGCTCTCCTTGACAATCCGTTTTGGGATACGCAGATAATGATGGCTTTGTTCCACCCCGTCATCGTCGCCCAAAGTCGAAGACCGTTGATCAAGATTTGTCACCTGGAATTCTGATCGGGAGCTATGGAAAGACGTGAACTTTTTTCCACGACTACCGCGAGACGGAACTCCGGTCACTCAATCCCTTTGGACTCGTCCCACACAAACGCCTCTTTGGGTTTGTCGGAGGCTTTGTCGGCGGGCGCATCGAAAAGTGGAAGCGTGGCTTGGACTGCTGCTTGCGTCCTGGGTTGCTCTGTGCAAGCTACCGGCGTCGGCGGTGACGGCCTGGGCACAACCGGCAACTTGCGCTCAATGAACTCCGGTTGTCTGCCATGCTTCCTTGCAAACTGAAAGTGAACCGGAACGACTTTGTTTTCCTGCTTGATGAATCCGCGCAGCGGTTCGAGGCCGGAGATTTCCGAAGCCATAACTAATGGCTTGGTTGCAATCTCCATCGCATACGATTTCCTGCTCCCTAACAGCTTCATGCTGCGCGATTCCTTCAACCGTTCGACCTCGATCTCGCCGATGGCATCGGAAATCCACTTCGCGGCGCGTGGCTCGGTGGTCTTGAAAAACAGCTTGGTTGCGGGCTGTGAAAGCATGGCCTCGGCGTCCTGACCGTAGCGTTTTTCAAGCTGGCTGCGTCCCTGAAATCCCAACACAACGGGATTGCCGTACTTGCGGTTTTCGGTGACGGCGGTATGCAGTTGCGGCAGTTTATTGAGGCTCGCCAACTCGTCCAGAACAAACCATACCGGCTTCGCCGTGTGGTCTTCGCAGTAGCCCATCATGCGGAGGATGAATAAATCGAGCCACACGGAATGAAGCGGCAGAATCTTCGCGCGGTAGGCGGGCGTGGAAGTCAGAAACAGCCATCGTTTCCGGCTCACATACCATTCCGCCGTCGCAAAGGTCGGCCTCGTATGCTCCCACTCCGGCAACAATTCCAGACAGTCCGCCACCATATTCAGGCTGGCGAGCACACCCGCCCGCTGTGCTGGTGCTCCTGAATCGAGCAACGCGGCCAGCGGTGTTCCTTTTACCGCAAACTCGATCCGTGACGGGTCGGCCATCATGCTCAAAATGTCCCTCGGCTGTGGCTGCCGCTTGAGCAAGTGGGCCAGTATCCGACGCGGCCCATCGGTAAAAAACTCTTTCTCGTATTCTTTTTCAGGCAGGAACGCGGCGGCGATGGTCGCCGCTGTTTCGTCGCGGTCGATCTCCTTGCCAAGACTCCAGTACGGGCACCGCTGATCCAATGGATTGAGAATCAAATCGCCACGCGCGGACGAGTAGAACTCGCTTACAAAGTCCATTGCCGGGTCGTAGACGATGGCGCTCTCTCCACGCTCCCGCACCTGGCGAAGTAGCTGCCGGATAGCGTTCGATTTCCCGCTGCCGGTGTCGCCCATCATCAGAATGTGGCTGGCTTCGAGGCGCTTCGGGATGCAGTAGCTCGGACCAAATGGAAGCCAGCGCAAAAGGTGATTCTCGAAGCGCAGCCGGAAACGGATGCCGTCTGTTTTCGCACCACGCCACCGCAAAGCCGACGCCAGCTCTGGGCCTTTGGTTCTGCGTCCGTGTCGCTCTTCTTGTCGTCGCCGTCGCCCAAAAATCTGCTTCCTTTGGAGCCAGAGCACATAGAACAGCATTAGTACGGCAAGGCTGTTGAGCATGGGTCTGCCAAACAGCCACCACACACTTACACCATCGTAGACATATTCCTGCAATCCCTTAGCGAGATCGTCTGCGGGCACTTTCTCCGGGGCGCTATAAGCCACTCCACGCCAGCCTTCCGCGATGGCTTTGGGCGAGAGATTGACGGGCAGCTTCGGGTCCGGCCCGGAAACAACATCCTCAGCGGAAGCGGGTATCGGCTTCCGCTTGGGCGCGGTCTTCATCACCCATCGGATCGTCATTTCGCTGTGCGGTATCCCCGCCCCTACGGAGCTGGCGGCATAGGTCGTAAGGTAGACCTTTTGCAGCGGTGCAAGCGTCCACGCGAGCCAAGCCGAAGCCGGGAAGATGAGCACCAGCGGCCCAACTGCAAGCCAGAAAAGAAGCCAGAACAGTCGCCCGGAACGGTTGGGGAAACGCATGGGGCGGCTCACTGCTTGCCCCCGTCCGGTCCCTCCTGGGACAGAAACTCTGAGAGCAGTCTCCGGGCGTCGGCCAGTTTCCGCACGTTGGCCTGGTCACGGATTTTGACCACGGAATCGGGCAGCAGATGCTTGCCTTCGGCGTTCGCCTGGGCGTTCGCGTGAAAGAGATTCAGGAGCATGTATCGCAGCGCGGAGACCTCGGCCAGCAGCAGTTCCGTAGGGTCTGCCGGACGCTGCCGCGCGGCTTTCAGGGCCAGCTCGCGCAGCCACTCGGCCACGGTTTTCTCCGCGTCTTCGGCGGCGGTTTCTACCTCGGCCAGTTCTTCCGGCGTTACTCTGGTTGCGATGGTTTTGGCGCGGAGAACCGGACGCGCTTCGTCCTTCGGTGAGGCCGGAGACTGCAACGGAGCCGGGATGCGGGGAGTGCTCATGGGGAAACCCGCCTCGAAAATAGCTTGCACCCCTGCGATTTAGCCGTCAAGCGCCCGAATAATGGAAGCCTTTGTCTATCAGTGTGTTTACGCGCCGGGCGCTCTGGAGTGCTTTGCGCGTTTACGCGCGTAAACGCATTGACATGATGCCGGATGCGAGAGCTTCCAAACTGCTGATTCAAAGTTCGTTAACGTCACCCAACGGAGATTCCGCGCCGGTTTACCGGCAGCGTCCCATTTGGGGGTGACGTGTCGCAGCGCCAACATCCGGTGCGTAAGCACCGTGTTCTTTGAGGGCAGTACCAACCACCTTCAAGGAGCGCGATGCAGACCGCACTGGGCAAGCCGGCAAGATGTAGCGGATGAAAGAGCCGTACGGTGAGGGCCTAGCGAGCCACACCGGCTCCGAGTCTTGCGGGCACGGTCGCAAGGCCGGATACGAAGCGTTGACAGGAGGAACTACGGGCCAGGTTATCGAGCCGCGAAATACCCCGAACTTCAGGACGCCGACGCCCTGACACGACGCGGAAGGCAACATTCGGTGGAGCGTTAATGCGAGCTTCATCGGGGTCCTGCGCGGTCTGTGACCCTGGCACGTAGGGATCCGCGTGCTGGCAGTGATCGATGCCTACACCCGCGAGTGCCTCTCCTTAGAAGTGGACACCAGCCTGTCGAGCCGCCGCGTGACACGGTCGCTGGAAGCGGTCATGGAACAACGCGGCATGCCGGAATCGATTCGCTGCGACAATGGGCCCGAACTGACCAGTCGGCACTTCCTTGGCTGGTGCGAGGAGCGGAAGATTCAGTTGATCCATATACAGCCCGGCCGTCCGATGCAGAATGGTCATGTGGAGAGCTTCAACGGCCGTCTCAGAGATGAGTGCCTCAACGCAAACTGGTTTCGTAATCTATCGGATGCCAGACAGAAGATCGGCTGCTGGCACAAGGAATATAACTGCGAACGGCCCCACAGCAGCCTGGGCTACCGGACGCCCAACGAGTTCGCCGCAACTCTAAAAACCTCAGCTATGAATGGTTGAGAAAATCGAGGCAGGTCACCGCTCATTTTGAGCTGGGCCAATAACTTTTCACGAATGCGGCAAAGGGAAACGATGTTCAATTACGATGCGATAACATCGTTCTCCGTAGCGATTTATATCCTATAAGCAGAGCGAGTACGACAGTGCGATATATTCTGCGAATGTTTCTCGCTCTCTCATAAATATGTGCTTGACACGCTATTAAGCCCAAGGCATAATCCCGTTCACAGGTTAACTCGCCCAGTCAATAAGCCTGCAATTGGACTGCGCGGTTAAGTTGGCCGGCGTTATTTAATAGCCGCGACATTGATGTTCCTGACGTTTGCTCTGGCAGGTTTCTACGCCTCTCTTCTGTTTGACATCGCTTGATACTCTGAAACTTTTCCTAGGACAACGGAGACATAGTCACGTTGAGGCCCAGCCAATGAGAAACCGTTATATCTTATTCAGGAAAGAATACGGATGGTCGCTCGTGCTCGCCGCAATAGCATCGTGTTGCCTCGCCATGGCAGTCGTAAGTACTTCCGCCTTTGGGAAATCGCAAGCGGGAGGCGAGTCGCGGAGTAGCCATACTCCAGTGTTCGACGTAGTCTCGATTCGACCAGCCAAAGATATCTACCGCGGCTTCCAAGGGACTCGCCCAGATGAATACATTGCGAACGAGATGCCGCTAGGGGAAACGATTCTCAGGGCGTACTTTCCGCAAGCCCTTGGTTCCCGGGAGCGGCTTGTCGGTGCGCCGAACTGGATATGGGACGAAGGATACGATTTTGTCGGAAAAGTCGCCGCATCCGATTTAACGGAGTGGCAGAAAGCGGTGGACCGCTCAAGTGCAATGATTCCGAACACGATGTTGCAAGCCATGTTGCAGGCCGCACTCACAGAGCGATGCAAACTTGTTGTGCATCGCATCCCAGGGGATGTCCAAGGCTATGCCCTCGTCTTGGGTAGGCATGGCGCTAACTGGAAAGTGTTGCAAAATCCTAAAGCAACCACGACGATTCCCCCCGTGTCCTTTGCTATTCCGGGTGGTGGTGTGATGGCACCTCACACTCCCGGATCAAAGCCGCCTACAATCCATTTCTTCCATACTTCGATGGCGTCTCTGGCAGCATGGCTACCCGTGCTCGTGGGAGCTCCTGTAGAGGACAAGACCGGCTTGGCCGGAAACTACGACTATCCGCTAGTACGGCTGGATTCGGACGCCGATCCTCCCGACCAGTGGGACTTTGGTGCTCTCGGCCTGAAGCTCGAACGGATTAAGATAGCAACCGAAAGTCTGATGATTGATCACATTGAACGGCCATCCTCAAATTAGGCTTGCAAGGGGATAGACAGTTAGATGACTGAGTTCCTCTCGGGAATCGCCAGTGCGCTGCAAGTCATCGGGAGTGAGTGAGTTGTTCCAAAGGGTGTCAAGTGCACGGGCACACCTTGTATAGATAAGTTGTGGAACGTCAGACGTTAACTCGGCGAGTGTCAGTTACTTCCTAAGCTATATAGCCTTCGGTGAGTAGGTTGCACCGATATTCCGAAGTTGGAGGAAACATGAAGTATCGATCAATTAAGCTAATTACCTGCGGCATCGCGCTCGCGATGGCAAGCTTCTTCACAGTTAGTTCCTATATTCAGCCTGTGCATGCGGCAGGCTGCGCTGCAGGAGACACATGCTGGACCAGCGAACAACCCACTCTATACGGGCAGTGCGGTGGACCTGGAGGTACTGACTCAAATCCATGTTATTGCTATGAAGGGCAATTATATACTTGACGAATCATGCAAAATCCTCTATTCTTAGTACATGAAACAGCCACAAACACTCCAAGAAGCCATCATCTACTTCTCGAACCCGGATAACTGCCTTGAGTACATGGTTGCTCACCGCTGGCCCGAAGGCGTGGAGTGCCCTACCTGTGGCCGCAAGGACGTTTCGTATCTGGCGAACCAAAAGAAATGGCAGTGCAAGAGCGGCCATGCAAAACGCCAGTTTACTGCGAAGATCGGAACCATCTTTGAAGATTCCCCGCTCGGACTTGAAACCTGGCTCCCCGCTGTATGGATCATCACCACCGCTAAGAATGGCGTTAGCTCCTGCGAGATTGCCCGTTCTTTGGGCGTCACTCAGAAGTCCGCATGGTTCATGCTGCATCGTATCCGTAAAGCTATGCAGAACGGCTCCATAATGAAGCTGGGCGGTAAGGGCGGGGCCGGTATCGAAGTGGATGAGACTTTCATCGGCGGCAAAGCACGGAACATGCACATGCACGTCAAGGCCCGTCGCATTACCGGAACAGGTAGCAAAGACAAGGTGGCTGTTATCGGCATTCTTGAGCGTGGCGGCGAGGTTCGGGTATCGGTTGTGCCCAGCCGGAAGAAGAAGGTTCTGCAAACTGAGGTCCGCAAGCATGTGGAGGCTGGCAGCAACGTCTATACCGACCTGTTGCTCTCCTATGAGGGATTGGAAACCGACTACGCTCACCGTGTCGTAGATCACGCTGTCGAGTACGTCAACGGCATGATTCACACCAATGGTCTTGAGAACTTCTGGTCGCTTCTCAAGCGCGGTATTGGTGGCACTTACGTGAGTGTCGAACCGTTCCATCTCTTCCGTTACCTCGATGAGCAAGCGTTTCGTTACAACAACCGCAAGAATAAAAGTGACGCTGACCGTTTCTCCAAGGTTATATCTCAGGTCGCTGGCAAGCGCCTAACCTATGCCGAAGTCACCGGCAAGGTGGGAGAAACGACCTTCTAACCTTTCCCGGTTGAAACGGGGTCCGAAGCGATCTCAAAAGAAAAACGAAAACCTTCAGGACGATTAGCCCACGTTCGCACAATGCTACCTAGTGAATATAGGTATTTTGTAAGATTGGCAAGGGCAATAACCGCGTCTTCATTTTGACTAAGCCAAGAGGTATCGCAATTTGGGCAAGTATATAACTTGCCCCTTTTCATATCCCCTGAAACGGGAATCGATAGGGAAGATCCACATTGATTGCAGGTAAAGCAAAATGCCACAATATCTGAAATCTCAATGGTTCTTTTTTGATTTTCTGTCATCGGTCGGTTTCCTTCCTTTGCGGTGTTCTGCGCGCGTTTGCTTTTCGGCTTCCATTGCAGCTTTCACTACCTTGGGATCAGCCTTGAGAATTGTGCTCATTGCAGCGTCGAATTTGTCGAAATCGCTTTTCACGCTTGCATCGCTCTTAGATTCAACATCTTCATAACGTTTTGTTGAAATGTTCTAAAAATAGGACCAACCGAACCACTCGCAACTTCTTCAAAAACTGGAGTGGTAAAGGCGTTTACAAAGATGTCACCTTCTTCACTTAAAACAAATTGCTTCATTGGCCATCTCATTTGTCGTTCAGAATTACCGCAAATACTTTCAAATTCGCGAGTAAGTTCATAAGCAAATAGATCGGCAGCTTGCAAAGCATAAACGTCCTCAGGTGAACCTATTGAATATGGACCCGTCCACTTATTGCTACGTTTCATAAATGTCCATAATTGAGCCGCCATTCCCGCTTCTGTTGCACCATGCTTTTCATGGATTGAGTAAACCATTGATATCGGACCTGCATCGCTAACTTCAGCAACAATAGATAATCCGCGAGTAACTTCTTGGAATCCGACGTAATAAGGGTCTCGTAAACTTTTTTTCAAAATCACAGATAAAGCATTGAAATCTGGAATTGAAACAACGCATCCCACGAAGCGGGGTTTGATCGCTAAGATGGCGGAAACCAAACGATTCATAAAAGTGAGTCTCTTATCCTGACCCCATCCTTTATAAACACCGTGACCTGGAATACAAACGTAATCTCTCATATGGAAAGGTTCGCCTCCGATAAATTCATCAAGAGCCCCCTTCCATGCAATTTCAAATTTCGACCACGAGGTTTCGTCAGCCGCTATACCCCCAAGCCCTACAAAATTGCAGGCTTTGTCAGGCGCGTCTCCGGATTCGTCAATATAGGCTTTTAGCATGAATAAGCGATTCACCCCTAGGCCGCGAGAATAGTACTGCGCGTTTGTCACCGCACACCCCCATCATCCACCTTGACACTTGATTCGTCAAGTATATATTTACCCTATGAAGGCTCGGGTCGGATTCCAAGCGATTCCTGCGAAAACGTCTACTAACCTGCAGCATCTTCTGGTAGATGAGGAGGAGAGGCCACTCCCGTGACACTCTCCTCTCTTAAATTCACCTGAAAGGAGCTATCGTGAGGAAGTTGCCGGCCGGAACGTTGCGTGATCTTTTGCTGATTGCTATTCTCGGCATCTACGGTTTCCGCTTAGTCACGATTGCAGTTGCGAGACACGAAGTGATGCATAACCAACCAGTTGTAGAGGCGCAATACAGGAGAAAGGCATTTTCATCTGAAAGTGGCCTCGATGTTCTTGGGAGATTTGTTAAGCCTGCTGAGGCATCCGGTGCGAACAGAACGATCGTGTTCTTGTTGCGCGGTGCGACTGTGAAAACAGACCTGGAGTATTGGCATCAAGTAAGAAGTCTCCTACCACGTCATTCGGGGCTCCGCTTGATTGCCTACTGCGACGGAGATACTTGCCTAAACGCCATCAGGCATGAGGTCTCGGCCCCGGAATTTCCTGTAATCGAGTTTGGTGAAATTGTTAGCTCCCAGGCTCTGTTTGATGCTGACATAAACGGCGATTGTGTTCTGCGCATTGGGTCCGGAATAGGGCAGAATCGCTCCCTCCTGTGGCGCGCTCCAGGGCAGACACCCAGTGCCCTTGTTCATGAGGCCCTTCAATGACAGCCATCTCCCGCTGGATGGATAGAGTGTTGCTTGTCATTTTGGGAATGTTGATCGTCATAGACGGTTGCCTCTTTATCTACGTCAGAGCGAACTATCCGACGGATGATCCACGTGTGTTATACAGATTTGCCAACGAAAGCGGGCCGGTCGCGCCACCTGCGGGCTTCACTTCAAAGGGTGTCAGGGCCAGTGTTGAGACGGCAAATGCTACAGGGTGGGCAATTAGATATGCCGCACTCCACTGTGGATATTGTCGGAAAGATGAGCCATTGTGGAATCCGCTCAAAACCGACTTGCAGCGCCTGGGTTATTCAGTAATTGTCATTGTGCCTCATGCGGAGGACGAATTCCCCACGAGCTCATTGTTGGGCGCTTCACAAGAAGTCTACGTAGACATGGAATGGATTCGACACTTTCGTTTGGAATCGACCCCGACGCTACTCATCTTCGACGCTAAGCGAGGGCTTATATGGTCCCACGAAGGTACGTTGAATCCTGCTGATCCGGCACGCGCAATAACCACCATTAACTATTGGATGCGGAACCGTTGACGACCTCAATGTCTTCCCATCGAGCCGTCCCTGAAGGTGTCAAGTGAGGAATACTACAGGTTTCATGAATGGATGTGTGACTGTCGTGCTTGCAGCGTGGTTGTTGGCTCTTGCTGCAAAAGCTGGTTATTCAAGTTGGGAGGCGCGCGGCTCCAAGGAGAAAATTGTTAAGCGGCACGTTACGAGTTGGCGGAGGTTGATTGTTGGAAGGAAGCCCTCGCTGGGAGTTGATGGTGCCCAAGTTGTGATACTAGAGTTTTCTGATTATCAATGCCCATTCTGCCGAGCAGAAGAGCCATTGCTCCAGGAACTAGTTGCCATTCATCCCGGCCACATCGCGGTGTATCGTTATGATTTACCTTTAGAAGATATTCACCCGTATTCGCGAATCGCGGCCGTAGCCGCCGGGTGCGCCGCAATCCAGGGCGTGACGGAGGCATATCAAGCGCAACTGTTCAACGACCAAGCAAAACTCTCTGCTTTAAGCTGGGTGGATCTTGCGAAGCACACCGGCGTGAGAGATATTGATGCCTTTTCCAGCTGTATTGTCGATCAGAAGCCGCTTGACGCGATTAACCGCGATCGCATCCTTAGCAAAACCTTGGCGATTTCCTCAACTCCCACCTTTATCATTAATGGATCAATGGTTGCAGGGGCGGTGGGAAAAGACGCTTGGCACCGATTGTACGACGAGGCCAGCAGTGCGGGCGGCATCTAGTCTCAGGATGTCTTCGATGTCCGGCGAGCGAATGAATCCATACAGATGTTGACATTGGCCCACTGTTGGTATCCTCGGTGCGTGGTTTAGTATTGGGACGCTTAAATCAGCGAAAATGTGAAAAGACTCGGTCGGTCGTGTTGGATCATCCGTCTGCTCTGCATCAGTGCGGCGCTTGCGTACGCCGGAATGGCCGCAGCGACGGAATATCACGGCCAGATCGCCTTCGGCGGTTTTGCGGTACCTGGCGCCACCGTCTCGGCGACGCAGGGGACGAAGATCTTCACCACCGTTTCCGACCAGGGCGGACTCTTTGATTTTCCAGATCTACCTGACGGGCAGTGGAAGATCGAAATCGAGATGCAGTGCTTCTCGACCATCCATGCCGAAGTGACAATTGCGCCCAGGATGCCACTTGCAAAGTGGGATCTGATACCGCTGCCGTCGAACCAGATCATAGCTCTGGCGACACTTGCGCCCAAAGGTCTGCCCTCCGTTCCGGCAGTTGTCGCGAGGAAGCCCGAGCTTGCAGGCGCTGACAATGCGCTCGAAATATCATGGCCGCCGGACGATGTAAGCCAGCAGTCTTCTGACGGATTTCTGATCAATGGCAGTGTGAATAACGCGGCGACTTCCAAGTTCTCGCTTAGCCAGGCCTTCGGCAACCGGAGGCCTAATAGCAGAAGCCTCTATAATGGAGGCTTCGCCGCCATACTCGATAACTCGGCGCTCGATGCCCGCCCTTACTCGCTCGGTGGGCTAGATACGCCGAAGGCTTACTACAATCGCATAACTGGCGTTTTCACCTTCGGCGGACCAATGAAGATTCCACACCTGCTGGCCCACGGACCGAACTTCTTCGCCGCCTACCAGTGGACACGCGATCACACCGCCGAGACCGAGTCCGGGCTTGTGCCAACTGCGGCCGAACGAACCGGCGATCTCTCCAGCCTGTTGAATGCGCTCGGGCAGCCGGTCACCATCTTCAACCCCGCGACGGGTCGGCCCTTCCCCGGCAATGTCGTCCCTGTCAGCTCGCAGGCGCAGGGACTGTTGCAGCTCTATCCATTGCCAAATATCGCCGGCGATTCACTTTATAATTACCAGCTGTCTGTGCTCAACAGCAGCCATCGAGACCTGGTGCAGACGCGCATGGATAAAACGCTGGGCCGCAAAGACCAGCTTCACGGGGGCTTCAATCTTCAGAGCACGCGCGCCGGCAACGCCAACCTCTTCGGCTTTACCGACACCACCAACATGCTCGGTGTCAACACCAACATCAACTGGTCGCACCGCTTCAGCCAGCATCTCTTCATTTACCTCAGCTATCACTTCAGCCGGCGGAGAACGGATGTCGTTCCGTACTTTAAAGATCGCGAGAACGTCTCCGGGAATGCGGGCATCACTGGCAATAACCAGGAGCCGGCGAACTGGGGTCCGCCTGCGCTCAACTTCTCCAGTGGCACCTTGGCGCTGAGCGACGGCCTCAGCTCGTCCAACCGTGCCCGCACCGATGCCCTTTCCACATCGGCTGCCATCCATCTCGGTCACCATAACTTCACAATCGGCGTCGATCTTCGCAAGCAGCAGTGGAACGATTACTTCCAGCAGAACCCGCGCGGCATCTTCACCTTTACCGGCGAAGCGACGCAGGGCATAGTCAACGGTGTCGCGGCGGGAGGCTCCGACCTCGCCGACTTTCTCATCGGCGTGCCGGACACGAGTTCGCTCGCCTACGGCAACGCGGATAAGTATCTGCGTGAACCGGTCTACGCTGCTTACCTCACTGACGACTGGCACATCCTACCCGAGCTCACCATCAACACCGGCATACGCTGGGAGTACGGTGCGCCGATCACCGAGATCCACGGACGGCTAGTCAATCTTGATGTTGCTCCAGACTTCGGCGCGGTCCGTCCGGTGTTGGGCAGCGATCCGGTTGGCCCGGTCACCGGTATGCACTATCCTAGCTCGCTCATTCGCCCCGATCGGCGCGGCTTCGAGCCGCGCGTCGGCGTGTCGTGGCGGCCCATCCCGGCTGCGTCCGTTGTAGTGCGCGCTGGCTATGGCATTTATGACGACACGTCCGTCTATCTGACGTCCGCGCTCCAGCTCACGCAGCAGGCGCCGCTCTCGAAGAGCTTGAGCGTGCAGAACAGCGCACGCTGTCCGCTCACGCTGGCCATCGGTTTCAACCCCTGCTCGTCCATAACCTCTAATACCTTCGCCGTCGATCCCAACTTCCGCGTGGGATACGCCCAGACCTGGCAGCTTGCCGTGCAGCGCGATATGCCACTGGCCATGCAGCTTACCGCAACCTACTTCGGCGTGAAGGGCACGCGCGGCGTGCAGCAGTTCCTCCCTAACACCTATCCCATCGATGCAACCAGTCCCTGCCCCGGCTGCCCGGCAGGCTTCGTGTATCAAACTTCGGGCGGCGACTCCACCCGCCAGTCAGGGCAGGTGCAGCTGCGGCGCAGGCTGCGCAACGGTTTCGCCGCGTCGCTGCTCTACACCTATTCGAAGTCGATCGACGATGATGCCTACCTGGGGGGCCAGGGTCACATCACGGCCACCGCGCAAAACCAGAGCACGAACGAAGCCGCACCGACGCAGGCCGGAACCGCACCTACGGCCTCCATCGCGCAGAACTGGCTCGACCTGCGGGCCGAACGTGGGCTGTCCAGCTTCGATCAGCGTCATCTACTCAACATGCAGGCGCAGTACACGAGCGGCGAAGGTCTCGTGGGCGGCGACCTGCTTCGCGGTTGGCGTGGGCGGCTGCTCAAGGAGTGGACGCTCCTCACCCAGATCGCCGTCGGGACAGGCTTGCCGGAGACGCCCGTATATCTCGCCGCCGTACCCGGCACAGGATTCACCGGCACCATCCGGCCCGACCCTACCGGCGCATCGATCTACAACGCGCGCGAGGGATTGCATCTGAACGTAGCTGCCTACACCGCGCCGCCGGGGGGACAATGGGGAACAGCAGGCAGGAACTCGATCCGCGGACCCGATCAGTTCACCCTTGACGGCTCGCTTGCCCGTACCTTTCGCCCCAGCACGCGCTTCTATCTCGATGTCCGCGTGGATGCGACCAACTTGCTCAACCACAGCGTATTCACGGCTTGGAACACGACCGTGAACAGCACGCAATTCGGCCTGCCCCAAGCTGCGAATCCCATGCGCAGCCTGCAAACCACTCTCCGGTTGAGGTTCTGAGATGAGAAATTCACTCACCTTTCTCTTTCTCTCGATCGCAACTGCAGTGGCGAGCGCGCAGCAGATCGGTCAGAACACGTCGCCGGGCGCATCGCAGACCTACACGCTCTCTGTAAAATCGCAGCTGGTGGTCGAGACGGTTGTGGTGAAGGACAAGCAGGGTAATTATGTCCACGGGCTCGCCGCGAAGGACTTCGCCCTCACGGAAGACGGCGCGCCGCAGACCATCCGCTTCTGCGAGCATCAGGACCTCACCGACGCCGCGCCGGTGCCGGTGGCCGCACCGGACATGGAAGAGATCAAAGTCTACAAGCGCCTCCCCCGCACACAGGTAGCGCCGGAGGCGCCGGACAGCACTCGCTACAGGGATCGTCGCTTGCTTGCTCTCTACTTCGACATGTCCGCCATGCGCCCGGCAGACCAGCTCCGCGCCCTCTCTGCCGCCGAACAGTTCATCCGCACGCAAATAACTACGGTCGACCTGGTGGCCATCCTCCGTTACCAAGGCGGCTCGGTCGATATCCTGCAAGACTTCACCGCCGATCGCAACAAGCTGCTGAGCATCCTTACGACGCTCTTCGTCGGCGAAGGTCAGGGTTCGGAAGAGACCATCGACGACCCGAGCAGTGCCGACACCGGCGCGGCCTTCGGCCAGGACGACAGCGAGTTCAACGTCTTCAACACCGATCGCCAGCTCTCCGCTCTGCAGACGGCGGCGCAGATGCTCGGCCGGTTGAACGAGAAGAAATCGCTGATCTACTTCGCCGGCGGCCTGCGTCTCAACGGCATCGATAACCAGGCGCAGCTGCACGCCACCGTCGATGCGGCCATCAAAGCCGGTGTCTCGTTCTGGCCGATCGACGCGCGCGGACTTGTGGCCGAAGCGCCGCTGGGCGACGCGACGCAGGGCTCGCCCGGCAATTCCGGCATGTATACCGGAGCCGCGGTGCTCGCCGCCACCAGCAACTTCCAGCAGTCGCAGGACACGCTCTTCGCGCTCGCCGAAGACACAGGAGGCAAGGCACTCTTCGACAACAACGATCTCACCCGCGGCATCGTGCAGGCGCAGCAATCGGTCTCCGACTACTACATCCTCGGCTACTACACCACCAACACGGCGCTGAACGGCCACTTCCGCCGCGTCAAGGTCTCTCTTGCGAATGATGCCAGTGCGAGCCTCACCTATCGCCAGGGCTACTACGCCGACAAGGAATTCAGTCGCTTCACCGCTGTCGACAAGGAGCGCCAGCTCGAAGACGCGCTGATGCTCGAAGATCCCATTACCGAGCTCTCGATCGCAATGGAGATCGATCACTTTCAGCTCAACCGTGCCGAGTACTTTGTGCCCATCGTGGTCAATATCCCCGGACGCGAACTGGCCCTGGCCAAGCGCAGTGGCGCCGAGCATACTCTGATCGACTTCGTCGGCGAGATCAAGGACCTTGTCGGCGGGACCACCGTCTCCAACGTTCGCGACAACGTCAATATCAAGCTCTCTGACGCGACCGCGCCTGAGTTGGCAAAACACCCCATCGAATACGACACGGGCTTCACTCTGCTGCCCGGCAGATACATGATCAAATTTCTCGCGCGCGACGACGAGACGGGCCGGATCGGCACCTACCAAACCACCTTCGTGATTCCGAACCTGAACAACGAAGAGAAACGTATCCCCATCAGCTCGGTCGTGCTCAGTAGCCAGCGCGTCGACCAGCAGGAGACGCTCTTCGATACCGAGAAAAGTAAGGAGAGAGAGAAGGAAGCGGCAGTCAACCCGCTCGTCCAGGATGGAAAGAAGCTGGTGCCCAGTGTCACGCGCGTCTTTAGCACCAGCCGAGCGATCTACGTCTACCTCCAGGCCTACAAACAGCGGCCGCCGAATGCCACAACGCCGAGCCAACTTCCAGGCCAGCCGTTGTTCGCCTATGTCAGCCTGTATCTCGCCGATCACAAGGTTTTCGAGACACCGCCCACGGCGATCGTGCCCAATGCAGCGAGCCAACTCGGCACCATGCCTCTCAACTTCAGCTTGGGCGTAGATCGTCTCCCGGCCGGACAATACGAATGCCAGGTTACCGTGTTCGACCCGGCAGATCGGAAGACTGCATTCTGGGGAGCTCCGATTGTCCTTGTTCCCTAGTGAAGCCAATATCGGCGGTCGCGCAGATGGACCGCGGTCCCCCCAACACAATCCCTATCACGACACCAAGCACATTGGGTCAATGGATCTACAACGATCGGCTGCAGAACGACCTGCTAAGGTCATGAACTAATAAGCTACAGATCGCTCTTCGCCGCGGTCTTCTGGTCATGGCGGAATTCGTTGTCCCTCTGTTTCAGACCCCGGAACAGAGCGGTGTTCAGGTAAAGCACCCACCTGAAATTATGCGAGATGTTAGTGTCGGCGTTGCAATATTGCCGGGACGAGGTTCTGCAGATCTGGGACAAATCCATCCCGAGCACCGAAACCTTTCTTGCTCGCGCACATCACAGATTGCAGCTCGATTAGAGCGTGATCGATTTCCCACAGAGAGGCTGGGGCCAAATTAAGCTGTCCAGCGGGCACCGGCTTTGCAGCTTCGAACTTATCGCTCATCGCCGAAATCACCTGAGGAATGTCATTCCAGTGAGGCGTGAAAGATATGGTGATGGTGGCAAGCCTTTCATCGACAAAATACTCCGTGACGCTCGCGGGCACGGTTACTATCGTATTTTCCTGAGAGCAAAGACCATCTCATCGCGGTTGCCGCGCGGATCGAGGCCGAATGCGATGCGACGATGAAGTTTCTCCTGGCCGAAGCACTGGCCGGTGTAGAGAGCAAGATGGGCGATCCCGACAGAGGATCGTCCAAGGGCACTGGCAGTTTGTGACTTCCCAGGTCTGTGTCGGAAGCTGCTTGTAAAAGACAATCGGGGTTCCGTGTTCGCCTTTGCGCACGCTGCCTTTCAATGCCTGCGCCTGCCTGAAGGTAAGCCAGAATGGAGAGCTATATTCACTCGACCAAAGCAACAGAACATTGATGCCACGGTAGGGCTTGCCGGTGTAGAAGTTGTGCGGGAATGGCCCACCTGTGAAGCGTGGCGACTTCCACGGCTTCTCCCACGGAATCACGCCTGCCTTGAGGCTGGAAAGAATCCGGTCGGTAACGGTCTGGTAGATACTTGGCCTGCTGCTGGTGGCTGCATTGCAATGGTTGCGGTATGCCATGACGTTTGCTCTCCTGTGCTGCCCGCGTGGGGCGAGATTCTGAAGGAGGGCTTTTCGCCTTTGGCTCTCAACCAAATTTCTTTTGTTGAGCCCCCGCTTCATGTTTTGCGCGGCGGGCAGAGGCGAGGCGGGTTCGGTCAATGCCGCGCGTTCTTCTGCGCGTTCATCGAAGCGCAGCGGAGAGCATTGACGGGTTCCGACCGGCTCTGCCATAAAGCCGCATGAAGCGGGGGCACTTGATAAAAGAAGAAATTTCGGTCAACTTCCGCATGGTTTTAGGGAGGGGCGTTGCGGGGAAGGAACGGCCGTGCGACTTGGAAGTCGCTTGAATGATTGTTCAACACGAAAGGAGTGAGCTGAACCTGCGGTTCCGTCCGCAGTAGCCTATCGACATCGGCGTGGCTGGTAACGGCTGGGTCGAAAGCTGTCGAGACAACGTACCTCTGTCTTACGACAATGGAGAACACCGTGAGGCGATCTCTGTCACTGCCAGCGTCAAGGCGGTTGAGGGCTAGGCTGAGTGATATGTCCAACACAAGTGAACCGCTGAAGGCGCCGTCACTTCCAAAGAGCCAAAGACGCTGACAGGCTCTATCCAAAAAGGTAAGCAGCCGGGATGCTCCACCGGTCGTTTGGAGCACACGGACATCAAGGCTGCCGGTGTAGAGGCGGGGACTACGTCACCCGTGTCATTCAAGCGGAACAAGGTAAGCCCGATGCCCTGCCTCCTCGGGGGCAGGCGTTGCCGCAAGGCACGCTGCTGGGGTAGCGGGTACAGGATGCTGGAGAAAGCGAATGCCGCTCTGTAATGGAGTGGATAGGGGTTGAAACATGACCCCGCTGCGAAAGCAGGCAGACTTCCAGTTGGTCGTGGTTGACGAGAGAACTTACAGAATCTTCACAGGAGGAAATCGCAAATGAACGTGGAGCAATCTATGTGTGCAGCCTCCGGCCTAACATCGCAATGGGAACGGATCGACTGGTCTCAATGTGAGCAGCAGGTCAGGAGACTGCAAGCGCGCATCGTCAAGGCAACACAGGAAGGCCGTCGCGGCAAGGTGAAAGCCTTGCAATGGCTGCTAACCCACTCGTTCTGCGGCCGAGCGTTGGCTGTAAAGCGGGTGACGAACAATCAGGGCAAGAATACGCCGGGAGTGGACGGAGCGATCTGGAGCACTCCCGCGTCCAGATACAAGGCCATCGACACACTGCGTCGGCGCGGCTATCAGCCGCATCCGCTGCGGCGTGTCTATATCCCGAAGGCCAATGGGAAGCTGAGACCGCTTGGAATCCCAACGGTTAGTGCAAACTGCACAGGAGCCCAACTCGCATTTGGGATGGGCAGAGATCCGTCATCCGTTTCATCCGCTTCGCAGCCAGCGAGTGGAAGTGCTCAAAAAGCGGCGATTGGCGGGTGTCGATACGCTGATTGTCCGGGAGAGCAGATACGGCAGCATCGGTATCGCTCGCGAGTGGACAGACTGGGCCGATCCGTCCGTATATGAGGCGCTGGGCTGTGCGCCCTGCCGCTTCGATGCGGAATCTCTCTTCCAGTTAGTTACTCTTCTGGAACATCTGATGGGGAAAAGCGAGGAATGTTGACCGACCGCTCCATGTGTTGCCTACAATCTGACCAGTTTTGTACGTGGTCCGATGAATATACGAAGGGAACCCGTTGCCGCCTTGCGAAAACGCCGCAAGCGCTCTTGCGCCAATTGCCCCCGCTGCAGATCGATCCTGCGCGGTTCCCTCATCGAGCGCTACAAACGCTGTGGCAAGCCGGGATGCAAATGCGCCGACGGTCCCGGTCATGGCCCCAAGTACTATCTGTCGGTGAGCTATCCGCGGCCAGCGGCCGCAAATGGACTACGTCCCGCAGGAGTCTTACGCGCAGGCGAGCGAGTTCCTGGCCAACTACCACCGCGCCCGCGAGATCCTGGAGGAGATCTGCGAGATCAACCGCGAGCTGCTGCGCCGTCGCGAGACAGCTCTAAAAGACCGCCATGAGCGAAGCGCTGTCCGCCCTCCGTGCACCGATCGATCCGGAACGGGGCGGCGTGCTCCTCGCCAATATGCTCGCCAGCTGGCTCGACGACGACCGCGAGCGTTGCCGCCACCGCGGAGGCCAGCGATGAATCCCAAGATTCAAGAACAACACCGCAGCAAGCCGGCCTACATTTACCTGCGCCAGTCGACGCCGGCGCAAGTTCTCCACCATCAGGAGAGCACGGAGCGCCAGTATGCCCTGCGCGAGAAGGCGCGGGAACTGGGCTGGAGCGAATCCCTGATCCGCACCCTCGACCGGGATCTGGGCAAGACGGGAACGGAGATGACGCGGCGGGAGGACTTCAAGACCTTAGTGGCGGATGTCTCGATGGGCCAGGTGGGGGCGGTGTTTGCCCTGGAAGTCTCGCGCCTGGCGCGCTCGAATCTCGACTGGCATCGGCTGCTGGAGCTCTGTGCGCTCACCGCTACGCTGGTGATCGACGAGGATGGCTGCTACGACCCGGCGGATTTCAACGACGGACTTCTGTTGGGATTGAAGGGGACAATGGCTCAGGCCGAACTGCATTTCTTGCGCGCGCGCCTCCAGGGCGGCAAGCTCCACAAAGCGCAGAAAGGCGAGTTGCGTTTCCCTCTGCCGGTGGGCTTTTGCTACGACGAGGAAAGCCGTATCATCCTGGATCCGGACGAAGAAGTGCGGGGCGCGGTGAGCCTTGGTGTTTCGGCTGTTTCGCGAAACGGGCAGCGCCTTCGCGGTGATGCAACGCTTCGCCGCACGCACGTTGCGATTTCCCAAGCGGTCCTATGGCGGAGCCTGGGATGGGAAGCTGATCTGGGGCCGCCTGACGCACGGCCGGGTGCTGGGCCTGCTCAAGAACCCGTCCTATGCCGGGAGGTACGTCTTCGGTCGTTATCAGTATCGGCGGGAGATCAGCCCGGAAGGTGAGGTTCATCAACGGAAGCACGCGGTGGCGATGCCCGACTGGCGCGTCAGCCTGCAAGACCACCACGAGGGGTACATCGGCTGGGAAGAGTTCCTGCAGAACCAGGAGCGCTTGGAGAAGAACCGCACCAACGGTGAGGAGACGATCCTGAGCGGGCCCGGCGCGCGAAGGCTCTGGCCTTGCTCCAGGGGCTGCTGCTGTGTGGCCACTGTGGCCGCGCGCTGACGGTACGCTACACGGGCAACGGCGGCATTTATCCCCGCTATCAGTGCAACTGGTTACGCCGCGAAGGCCTGGCCACCAGGGACTGCATGAACTTCCGCTGCGATCTGCTCGATGCCGCCGTTGCCGAGGAAGTGCTGAAGGCCATGCAACCCGCCGAACTCGAGCTCGCCTTGGCGGCTCTGGAAGAGCTGGAAGTCGCGCGATCAGGCCATCGGGCGCCAGTGGCAGATGCGGCTCGAACGCGCCGAGTACGAAGCGGCGCTCGCCGAGCGGCGCTATCTGGAGGTCGATCCCTCGCAGCGCCTGGTCGCGAGCACGCTGGAGCGGCGCTGGAACGATGCCCTGCTGCAGTTGGAAGACCTCAAAAAGCAAGCCGCGGAATTTCAGCGGCAAGAAGCCCGCGTGGCCACCCCCGAGCAGAAGGCGAAAGTCCTGGCGCTGGCCCAGAGATTTGCCGCGGTTGTGGCATGCGCCAACCACGCAGGCCAAGGACCGCAAGCGGATGTTGCGGCTGCTCATCAAGGATATTACCGTCGAGAAACCCTCCGCTCCCAAGCAGCTCTTGGTTCACATCCGCTGGCAGGGCGGCGCCTGCACCGACCTCACTGTGCAGCTCCCGCCCAACATAGCCGATCGCGTGCGGTATCCTTCCGCAGTGGTCGACCACGTCCGGGATCTGGCCCACGGCTCTGCCCGACGCGGAGATCGCGGCGCAACTCAATCGCGAAGGACAGCTGAGTGCTTTGGGTAAGCCCTTCACCAGTTCCATGATCCAGTGGATCCGCTATCGCTATCAGATTCCCCCTGCCACGCTGGCGCGCCCGGAGGAGTTGACCGTTCAACAGGTGGCCAAGCATTTTGGCGTCAGTCCTCACGTCGTCTATTACTGGATCAATCGCAAGGTCATTTCTGCGCGCCGCCTGAATGCCGGAAGTCCTTATTGGATTACACTCGACGAAGCAGACGAGGACAAACTTCGAGACTGGGTACGCAACTCATGCAGAATCCAGCCCGCACTCCCAACGCTCACAGAGGAAGGTGCATTATGAAACCACCGTCCCCACGATGAAGGATCGCTCGATGCAGGCACTTTACCTGCTCGCGCTGCTCCCAATCGCGGAGACGACTGCCGATCCCAACTCCTATGGTTTTCGACCGGAACGTTCTACTGCCGATGCCATCGAGCAGTGCTTCGGTGTGCTGGCCCGAAAGGTCGGTCCACAGTGGGTACTTGAAGGCGATATCCGTGGCTGTTTCGACAACATCAGTCACGCATGGATGCTCACTCATATACCCATCGACAAAGAGGTGCTGAGGAAATGGTTGAAGGCGGGCTTCATAGAAAATCGAAAACTGTTTCCCACGGAGGCAGGAACACCGCAGGGCGGAATCATCTTGCCCACGCTGGCGAACCTGACACTGGACGGGTTGGAACGACTGCTTAAGGAAACCTTCCGCAGGAAGAAAATCCGAGGACAGTACTACTATCCGAAGGTAAACTTCGTGCGGTATGCGGATGACTTCATCATCACCGGAAGCTCGAAAGAGCAACTGGAGAATGAGGTCAAGCCCTTGGTCGAACAGTTCCTGTCCGAACGAGGCTTGCAGCTCTCACCGGAGAAAACCTGCATCACGCATATCGAACAGGGCTTCGACTTCCTGGGCCAGAACCTGCGTAAGCATAGGGGCAAGCTCTTGATTACACCTTCCAAGAAGAACGTGCACGCCTTCCTGAAGAAGGTACGCGGTGAAATTCGTTCGCATCGAACCGCGAAACAGGAGCAAGTGATCAGGCGGCTCAACCCGATCATCCGCGGTTGGGCATACTATCACCGCCATATCGACGCAGGCTCGACGTACCGGAAAGTGAGAATGGCACTCTGGCACTCGCTCTGGCGATGGGCGAAGCGTAGACACTGGGACAAATCTTCAACCTGGATCTTGTCTCGGTACTGGGACTGCTTCGGGCAATTGAAATGGTATTTTGCCGCGCAAGCTGCTTCTCACACGCAACGTTCGCGCTCGGGTGTTATACGGTTGGTTGATCCTACCGATATCGCGATCCGGCGCCGCGTGAAGGTGAAGTCGGACGCAAACCCGTTCGACCCACTATGGTGTGGCTATTTCGAATCTCGAAAGAGATTTAGGGGAGCCCACCCCCATCGGTGATGTGTTCTGCCGGCTTCGCTCACACGGGGCTTACGCACGGCTTGAGCCGGATGACGGGAAACTGTCACGTCCGGTTCTTAGGGGAGGGAGCGGCAGCAATGCCGCTTCCTTACCCGACCCGCATGGATGGGAAGCGGAAAACGCCCGGTACTTTGGGCGGTTGCAGCGCGGGAAGGGCGCAGCATCCTTTCCCGAAAAGTATGGAAACGTCTATCTCGATATTGACAAGTGTTAGGCTACAGGCTACAGTGATTCAGGTGAGAATACGCAACTTCGTCCATAAAGGTTTGAAGAAGCTCTACGCGGACGACGCCACCAAGGGCGTGCCAGCCGATACGGTGGACAAGCTCCGCAAGATGCTTGCCTTTCTGGACGACATGGACGACCCGGAAGAATTGCGGGCGCTGCCATCATGGAAAGTGCATACCCTGACGGGCGACCGCAAGGGCACATGGAGCCTGAGCGTTACGGCCAATCGGCGGTTGACCTTTCGTATCGACACAACCGAACGCGAGATTTACGAAGTGAATTTAGAGGATTACCACTAGGTTCAAAGGAGAAGAGACCATGCCCATGAAGAACCCGCCCCATCCTGGGGATTTCATTCGGACGGAGATTATCGAAGCCGCAGGGCTGACGGTCACGGCGGCGGCGATAGCGTTGCGCGTCTCGCGTCCTACGCTGTCCAGTCTGCTCAATGGCAAGGCCGACTTATCCGGGGATATGGCGCTTCGCATCGAGAAAGCCTTTGGAGTAAAGATGGATACGCTGATGCGTATGCAGTCGTCTTACGACATTGCCCAAACACGCAAGCGTGAGAATCAAATCCGTGTGCCGCGCATTTCCGTGTTGGCTGCCACGCATTAGTGCGAAGCAACATACCTCCGAACCTCAACGGCGCGGTTGCGGAAGGACTACACAAAGCGCACTAAGAACAGCCGCCAGCGGCGGCTCGTGCGCGGAGATTTGCCGCTAAGAACGCCCCGGCGGGGCAGCGGCAAATCAAAACCATCTCAGTGAGGAATGTCCGGGCCGGACATTGGGACGATACCCTCCCTGCGCCTGCCTCCGCCAGCGGCTCCGGCAAAAGACGGCTTCGGGAGGTTCAGGGTCAGCGCGGCCTGTGGCGCTGACCTCTCTTGCCTTTATCGTGTGTCTCCGCCGCCTTCGACGCCTTGGCTTTGGTATCGTCCGGTTGTGGCAGCTCCCATCCCGCCATGCCCTGCAACACGCGGTCGGCGTGCTTGATGGTATTTACGTGTCCATAGTGGCTTTCAATCATGTGGACGGAGGTTCCCATCTGCTCGGCAAGGAAGTACACGTCTACACCTTCCTGCAATCGCAGCGTGGCATACGTATGCCGGAAGCAATAGGTCGAGCGCGGCACGCCCTGCGTGCCTTCGCGCAGATTCGCTTCCTTCAGAAGATCGGCAATCAGGGAACTATACAGAGTCTTTGCAGGCTTGCCTGTGATGTTGGTAAATACTCTGTCGTCCGGTTCCGTGGCTTTGGAGATCGCACGGATGCGTTCCAAATAATCTCCAACACTCTTGGGCGCTACCAGCTTGCGCGACTTGCCCTTGCCCTGCACGAACAAGACAACGATCTCGCGGCCCTCGCGGTCTTTTGCGGGCATGATGTCGCGCCAGCGAAGATTCTTCATCTCCGCTGGTCTCATGCCGGTATTGCAGGCAATCAGAATCATGTTGTAGGTGACGGTACGATACCAAACGCTGGATGGCTTGTCGGCCTCGACAATCCACTTGCGGCCTACGGTGTGGAGTTTGCGGTACTCCTCCAGCGTGAACTCGTCACGCCGCATCGTCTTGAGCTTCGGGCGCTCGTCGAAACGCTGGCTTGCGGGAACATAGCGTTTCTTCACCGCATAGTTCATAATCGCCCCGAAGATGGACATCTCGAAGCGGATGGTGGAATCGCTGATGAAAGGAACCACCCGTTCTTCGGAAGGTTTGACTTCAATCGGCTTCAATACTCTGATGCCCAAGGTTTGCTGAACCTTGGTGCGGCGCTCGGCTTCATGGTCTGCGAAGGATTGCGCTGCGTCGGCGGTAACTTCCCGAACGCCGTTGCGCCGGTGGCGTCCCGCGCCATTCTCCCGCCGCCATGCCGGATAGCCGCCCCATCGTTCGTCACCGATAAGATGGACCTGCGTTGAACCGGCATACCTGTCTAACGTGCCTTCGATGACGGCACGGAGTTTCTTGGGCCGCGCGGCGCTGATCTCTCCACGCTTCGCCCGCGCCTCCTGCGTCAACAGATACTCGTGCGCCACGTCGCGGAAGGGGCGATTGAACACAGGAACGTCATGCTTGATGCGGAATCGAACGTCCGCGTCCTGGTCGAAGGCCCGCTCGCGGGCCGCGCTGATGTCGGTTGTTTTAAGCGAAACCGTCTTATAGCGGTCGGCCTTCGGCATCTTCATGCGGCAATACCACATGCGATGATCCACGTCGCCGCGCCGGAAGAGAATCAGGCCGGGTTTCAGCTCCTCTTTCTCGGTAATAAACGCCATGTTGCCTCCTGCGGTTTATTCCGTTCTGTGCAGTTTCCGTGTAGATTCCTCCGTGCAAGCCATTGATTCTTCGTGGCTGTGCATACTTTGTATAGAGCATTATAGAAAATTATGTTCTTTATTTCTAGTTATTTATGATATAGTTCTCATCCTGAGCGAAGCCGAGGGACCTCCTTTTTCCGGACGCAACCACTCCACTAAATCCGCGACCAGTTCAGGTTTCATGACGGTTTTATGCCGAAGGCGCTTAAGCCGGGACACCTAGATCGCCCAGGCAGTCGTGCCTTTTCTGTTCAGCACAACTCCCTTGAGAGCGCGCTCCAGGCGGCGTGAGGCACGCCGCACATCGACGGCGGGTGTCTTCTCGCTGCGGACGACCAGCAGCACAGACGCGGCGCGCTCTTTGAACCACTCGTTCCAGCTACTCGACAGCACCGGCGGGCAATCCAGCACCACCCATTGGTATTCTTTCCCGGCCCAATCCAGAAACGAATCGAACAAAGGTTGAAAGCGCTTGACCTCCGAGCGTCCCATTTTGTCGCGGACAGCGGCGACGTGCAGGTCTTCGCTGACCAGCGAAAAGACGCTCTCTTTTTCCGCGGAGATGCCTTTCAGCACGCAGTCGACGCCGTAGCGGATGCGCGGATTGCCCAGCATGTTGCGCAGGTCGGGCCGCTTCAGGTTCAACTCGGCGAGCAGCACCGGCTTGGTTCGCGTGCTCAACGCCCATGCCAGATTGAATGCGGTGCTGGTCTTTCCGTCGCCGTCATCCGGGCTGCTGACAAAGATTTGCCGCGAATCCTGCCACTCCTCGTCCTCGATGATCTTGTCGGCCAGCGCCTGATAGCTCGCCGCGCGCGGGGCCTGCTGTTCGTTCGCAAAAACCAGCGCGGGATTCACATCCCGGCTGGCCAGCGGCACGATCTTCCACGGGCCGCCTCGAATCTGCATCCCCATCTGCAGCTTGCCATCGCCAAGAATCGCCGGCGAGATCATGAGGACTTCTCCGCGAGCGGGCCGCCGGCCACCGCTCCGAAATACTTCGCGCCGCCGGGCAGCGCACGCCGCAAAGCGGCCAGGTCGGAGACCGGACGGAAGCGCCAGGCAATCAGCACCAGGTAAATCAACGCGCCCACGATCGCAGCTGCCCCGCCGAACCACAACATCGTCACCTTGCGCTCGTCGCCAACCGGAATCGGCTTTTCTCCCCAGGCGACCACCGTAAACGAGCCCTGCCATTGCGGCTGTTCGGTTACCGAGGGGCTCGGCACCGCTGAAGAAGGTGCGGGGAGACGGTTGGCCTGAGGTGCGGCCGGAGGCACAGGTAGCCGAGGCGCGGCCGGAGCGGCGGCCTCCACCGGAGCCGGTGAGTTCCGCAGAACAGCAGCCCGGGCCCTCAAACTCTGTGCCTGCTTCTTTTCGCTCTCCTCGTCTGTCACCAGGCTTCCGTGCAACAGACGAAGACGCGCCAGCTCCTTCACTACCGCGGCGAGCCGCGTTCGGTCTGCCGAAGGAGAGGCGGCAGCCCGCGGCAGCGCATTTTCGAGGTCCTTCTCTTCCCCGGCACGTTCCCCAATCTGGCGGTCGATGCCGTGCCGTTGCAGTTCAAGCGTCGCCACGTCTTCGTCCAGCACCGTAGCGCGCCTTTGCAACTCAGCGGCCGCGCGCTTTCCATCCTGCGCAGGCCCTGTGACCCGCATGGCGGTGGGAGGCTGCGGCGCGGGCGCTTTGATAGCTTCAGTTGGGCTCGAGACTTTGTTCGACGGCGCAGCCGATGCAGAAAGCGGAACCGATCCGGCGCCGTGCCTATTGGCGGCCGCCGAAGGGGGCTGCGCGACCCATGCTGCAAGGGTTCCCGCAAGAGCGTTGGTAGCTGCCGGCACCTGCTTCGCGTCCTGGCCGCGGAAGGTTACTTGCAGGAGTCCCGGCGCGGGCTGCGCCAGATCGAAATGCGACCTGAAACTCTCGACTCGCGCATCGCCAGATTGAAAATCCCCCGATGCGGCGTTCCCCGATGCGTTTCCGGACGCCTGCGCGGGCGCGTCAGCCGCGAACCGAACCTGATCGGCGAGCCTTCGCAGCACAGCGGGAGACAGAATAGAGTCCGCTATCCGGACGGTGGGGGTTTCAGCTTCCGCCGGTGCGCTGTCGGCAAGAAACCTGTGCGGGCTTTCATAGGAAAGCAACGCCGTGCTCACATAATCCACGGGCTGGTGAAGCGACCAATACCAGAAGCCGGCGCCCAGAGCGGCGCCAATCCCAAGCGCCACGAACAAATGGCGAACCGGCACCGCGGCAGACTGCCTTAGCAAAAAACCTGGACTCATAGACTCCGACTCAGCACTGAACAGCGTGCTGTATTGATTTCCGTGTCGATCGCCGGATCTGCATCAGGACGCCGCATGTTGGAGCGCGAAAAGGCATGCGCAACGGACGTTCCCGAACCCGGACGATCTCAAGTGAGTGTGGCAACAGGGATTTCGGCACGATCAGGATCGCCGCTTCCGAAGTTGCCGCCTCATGCATGCCTTATACAACGATTCCTCAAATGAGAATCGGGTTACTTACTACATACCGATTCAGCTAGACAACACCGGTTACTTTGGAGAGATGACCTGATTACCAGGTCCCGGCGATTGCGTCCATGCCAACAGGCAGGCTTGTCGACAGAGCCGGTCACGTTTTAGGACCAAGGCCTGCGGATAATGGGTTAGCTCGAATCCACAGCGATAGATACGTAGTTTCCGAGTTGGCCGTAATCCTGAAAGAACTGGTAGCCGCAACCGCAAATCACTTCCCACAAGCTGACTTCCCGGTACTTATGACCGGCTGTTCATCAGACAAGGGTTTCGGAATAACGAAAATGGCGTCCCGGCTCGGCCGCTCTGACAGCACTCAAGCATGCCGCAGCGATTGCGGGCGCGGGATTGACATGAAACTTCTTTGGGAGAACCGGCGCAAAGAGGCTCATCAACCGCAGAGCGACGCCTTCCCTGAAACGCGGTTCATCCCGCTCGCCGCCGATGAGGCTGGGTCGAACGATGGTGAGTGATCTGAATCCCACGAGCTCGATGTCTCGCTCGATCTCGCCTTTGATTCTTGGATAGAACATCGCAGAGCTGACAGAGGCAACGCTCGCCGAAACGAGGACAAACGTCTCCACTCCATGCTCGTGTGCAGATCGCGCGAATGACAGGGGTAGCACGTAATCCACTTCGCGAAATGCCTCTTTGGAGCCAGCCTTGCCGATCGTCGTTCCCAGCGCACAGACGACGCCGTCGACTCCCTGGGTTACGCCTGAGCAGCGACTCCAGGCGATCGGATACAGGATTGATGAGCTTTGGATGGGGTGCCAATGGTCGGCGCGTAGGCGCGACCACGCCTGTGATGGCAGGATGCGCAAGAGCCTGCGCCAATACATTCTTCCCCACCAGACCCGTGGCACCCAATAACAGTATCTTCATCGTCGAGCTTCTTTCTATTTCACCATTGCCTTCACCAGCAACCGCCGCCATGCCGCATCCGGCAGGAATCGGTTCATCCAGAAAAACGGGCCGGGCTTGGCGAGGTAACGTAATCGATTGCTCGAATCATTCGCAGCACGGTAAATGACCTTCGCAACCTCTTCCGGCTTGGCCCCTGCGGAGTTTCTTTTCGTAAAGACACCCAGAAATTTATTCATGCTTGCTCGATACGGGTCACTCACCGCCATCTGCTTGCTGCCCTTGCCGAATTCGGTAGCAATGCTGCCGGGTTCGATCATCTTCACGCGGATACGGAACGGATCCAACTCATAGCGCATCGATTCGCTCAAGCCTTCCACTGCGAACTTTGTCGCGACGTAGGACGAGGCGTAGGGAAGAGCAAAACGGCCCACAATGGAAGAGACATTGAGGATCAAGCCTTCGCCCGCGCTCCCGCATGGCCGGGAGAACCTGCTGCGTGACTCCAATCAGGCCGAACAGATTCGTCGCAAACTGCTGTTGGATCTGCTGACCCGATCAATGCTTCAATCGGCCCGAACAAGCCGTAGCCTGCGTTGTTCAGCAGCACATCAATCTTCTGGTAGCGAACCAACGTATCGGCTATCGCTTGTGCAATGGAATCTGCATTCGTGACATCCAGCGCGAACAGGCTGATCTGCGGATGCTGAAGCACGGGATCGGCCTTGACGCGGGTCGCGCATGGTCGCGGCCACATTCCAGCCTCTTTCGGCGAAGTAAAGCGCAGTTGCCCGCCCAATGCCGCTGGACGCACCCGTGATCAAAATTGTCTTTGCCATAAATCTCCTCGCGTTGTTTGCCCGGTTCGTCACACCGAATTCGCGGCATGAGTGCCTGGCTCTCGCATTCTATTGAGTATAGATATACCGAATGGTATTTGGGTTGCAAATAGTTTTTGTGCGCTATTCTGAAATCGTGCCTAAAGCGATCAAGCAGAGATTGACCCGTCAGGAGAGCCGGCTCGAAACCAGAACAAAGCTTCTGGAGTCAGCAGCACAACTGTTTGCAAGGGGCGGTTATGAGGGCGCGTCTGTCGATCTGATTGCGGAGAGCGCGGGCTACTCCAAGGGAGCGTTCTACTCCAATTTTGAGAGCAAGGAAGCTATCTTCCTGGAGCTTCTCGACGCCCATAAGCGGCGCGAGATTGATGCGTTGGCGCAGCTTCTGGCGCAGGATGTTCCTGCGTCGGAGCTTGTCTCGCTGATCCGCAACTCTGAAAGTAGTCGTGTCTCTGATTTCGACTTCGGTTTACTTTCGGCGGAGTTTCAATTGCAGGCCTGCCGCGATAAAACGTTCGCGAAGACCTATGCCAAGCTGCATCGCACACACCGTGGACACCATGGCTGGACTGGTCACCAAGCTGTTTGCCAAGCTTGATCGAACTCCCCCGTCTGACGCCAAAGGATCTTGCCGACATCATTATGGCGTTGACCACCGGTCTCTCTTTACAGGGAACAAGCATGCAAGGACCTCTGCGCAAAGGATTCGTCACTGAAGCGATTCTTCTGGTTCTTGGCCTTGACCTCATCGAAGGCGATAGGTAACGGGAGACGCCGATCTCGTCACTTTACTCCCGGCTCGCCGGCTACTCAGAAATTGGCACGTTAATCCACATGAGGACTCAAACGGACCACTACCGGTCCGCGAGTTCCCTCTTTTCCACGCATCCTGTAGTCTGAATTCTTGGGAATCTGCATGCGTGCTTCGCTTCGAATCGCTACTCTTCTTGTCCTCAGCTCCAGCCTCCTCGGTTACTCGCAGGAATCCACCCCGGCCCCGACCCCGACCCCAACGCAGGATCTCCCCGACTCGCCGGGAATGCACACTCACGTGAGCCCCCAGCCGACCGGCCCCACAGCGGTCTTCGATACCTCGATGGGCCGCATGACGTGCAAGCTCTTCTCCAAAGAGGCCCCCGAGACCGTAGCGAACTTTATCGGCCTGGCCGAGGGCACGAAGGACTGGACCGATCCCCGGACCAAGCAGAAGGTCCACGGAAAGCCGCTCTACGACGGGACCACGTTCCATCGTGTGATTCCGGAGTTCATGATCCAGGGCGGCGACCCGCTCGGAGACGGAACGGGCGATCCGGGATATCTCTTCAAGGACGAGTTCGACCCCGACCTCAACTTCGATGTGCCGGGACGGCTGGCCATGGCGAATTCAGGTCCCGACACGAACGGATCGCAGTTTTTTATCACCGAGGTGCCCACCGAGCACCTGAACCAGAAGCACACCATCTTCGGTCAATGCGACGACCACAGCATTCTGGTGGTGCAGTCGATTGCGCGGGTCGAGCGCGATGCCAACGACAAGCCTCTGGAGCCCGTGATTCTGAAGAAAGTCACCATCGTCGCCGACGGCCAGCCGATGCCGCCATCCCCTGTCGAATCGTCTCCCGCAGCCGCACCGGCGGCCGGCGAAAAACCGCAGCCGTAATTCTCACCCGTGAGCATTCAGCATCCCAGGAGGGATGGCTCTTGCGGCCACTGTTTCTATAACCGATGATTCGGCCGGAATCGCCGGCTGACGTCAATTGAAAAGGAGTTCGTTATGTCCCGTAAGCCCGGAACCTACGCAGTTTTCAATACCTCCGAAGGCCAGATCGTGGTGCTTCTCTTCGAGAAGGACGCCCCTAAAACGGTGGCTAATTTCATTGAACTGGCGGAAGGCAGCCGCGAGTGGACCCATCCCGTCTCGCAACAGAAGAGCAAGGACAAGCTGTACGACGGAAGCATCTTTCACCGCGTCATCCCTGATTTCATGATCCAGGGCGGCGATCCGGCCGGCACCGGCTTCGGCGGTCCCGGCTACCGCTTCGAAGATGAGACCAAGGGCTCGCCGCACAAGTTCAACGTGCCGGGAAAGCTGGCCATGGCCAATGCTGGTCCCAACACGAATGGATCGCAATTCTTCATTACCGTCGCCGCCACCGACTGGCTCACCGGCAAGCACACCATCTTCGGCGAAGTGGTCGAAGGCCAGAACATCGTGGAGAAGATCTCCCGCGTGCCCCGCGGCGGCCAGGACAAGCCGCACAAGCCGGTGGTGATCGAGTCGCTGGTGATTGAGCGAGCGTAGCCACCAACCCTGCGAAAGATCGCTTCCGGAAGGAATCTGCAATAGAAAAGGAGTCCGCGCTCGCGGACTCCTTTTTCTTTGCATGCGGAACTATCGAAGCAGCAGTTGGTCTTAGTAGGGGTTTGGAGTAACGGGATTGGAAGTTGAATTCTGCAGCCCTGTTCCCAGCCCGTAGCTGTCACTAGGCTTAATCCCCGATTTGTAGCCAAACTGGCTTCCGAGCGGCGAGGAAGAAGGCAGGCTGGAAGGTGTAAGCCCGGTCGTTACTCCCGGAGGCGTTGTGGATGAGCGTTCAGCAGAGACCCGGTCCAGGAACCGCTGGTAGGGATCTTCCTCCTGCTTCGCTTTTCCTGACGCCACGCCTGTTCTTAGTGCCAATCGCAGGAACTGCATGTTGTTCAGGTCCGGGAAGGAGTAAGACAGACCATCGGGCGGAGATGCGAAGGGTGAGTCGTCAGAATCCGGCGGGCTCAGAATCGCGGTCTGTTTCGTGCTGTCGGGAAAGGCCGCCGCGGACGAAGCTCCCCCCGATTGGCCACCGCCGGAGCCACCGGAGCCCGATAGGCTGCTTAGGCTGGTCCTCGCTGTTTGCAAGCCGGACGCCTCCGAAGTTGAAGATGTCGCACTTTCTTCGCTCGGATTTGTGGGAGACATCTGGTTGGTCCGGCCGCTCAAAGCCTTCGAGCCCTTGGATGCAGAGGCACGACTTTGCTGAGGTCCCAAAATCTTCCGGGCGGACTTTTCCGAGTTCGCTCCTATCGTATTCATCTGGGCCGCGCCGCCAGTCAAGGACGAATGCGTAGTTACGCCAGAGCCTGAATAGCTCTGAGGAACACCAAAGGAAGCTGTTTCTGAGGTGCTTGGCGTAAATCCGGTGGTGATAGGAGTTAGCGACCCACCGAACATGGAGGTGTTAGCCCTTTTAGCAGAACTTGATTGCGATATCCCGGCCGCCACATCTGCGGCCTCGTCGATTTGTTCGTTGACGCTGGTGAGACTAGCTGCTGCGGATGCATTTTGGACCCTGGAACCGGTTGGATCCGCGCTCGTCCCTGCTGTGACGGGAGTAAAGCTGTCCGAAAACTTCGGCAGAGTAACCGAAGGTGATGAAGCCGCCATACTGTCGCTTAGGCCGCTGCCTAGGGCCGATGAAAGCTCCTGTCCCGCCGACCATGACGCAGTGCCCACGAACAAAAACGGCATCAGGCAAAGCATCCGTAAGATCTTAGGCTGCATGCTTTAGTTTAACCCAATCCTGTCGTTATCCGATGCTGGATGGGTTCGGAAGTTGTTCCTGAGCTGAAAGCGCGGGAGCGAAAACAAAATCAGAATTCCGACCGAAAAGATGAGCCCGTGAAAGATTGCGTCCGCTAGCGCGGAAATTGAATTTTCCGCCTGGAGGCACAAAAAGAGATTGGCCAGAACCACCATCAGGATTGAGAACTGGTTCAGATGCCGAGCGGCAAACTCGGTAAGCACTTTTAAAACTGCGGCTACGATAAGCGGAAAGAATAATACCCCTATCAGGCCAAAATCCGTTGCCCCGTTTGTCAGCACTGAGTTCGCTTCATCCGTGTATGAAAAGCCAAAGAGCTGGTCGGTGAGAGCCTCTTCGCTAAAATACCTGTCCTTGTCCGGATAAATCGCAGATGGTATCACCAATTGCAGCAATCCCACAGTGTCGCGTCCCATGCCCGGCCTGTGGGTCGAGCTGCCTTCCAGCACATTCGAAAAGAAACCAAGAACGAATGTCCTCGTCTTAACGTTGGATTGCGTGTTTGATAACGCTCTCTCCCAAGCGCTGCCGTCTTGAATCCATCGATAGGCTATCGTTACGCGTTCCGCGAGAGATTTGTGGGTGTGAGGGCCTGCACCGTATCCCGCCACCCGCAGAAGCATAAAGCCCAGCGCGCCACCGACAACAAATATACCCACAGGAATGAAGATCAACAGTTTCTTGCGGATTGATCCTCTCAACGGGAAACCCGATATTCTGGCCAGAAATATCGTTTCCATTGACGTATAAACCAGGTTTCGTCTACCCATCGTGATCAAGAAAATCAATAAAATCAGCACCGCAACGCCGACAGATATCTTCTTCAAGCCTACATGGGGCGTTTTGAGAAACACGGATACGGCTACCGCAATGAGTGGCGAAAACAGCCACAGAAGGAAGGTTTTTGTAACGTCCACTTGCCCGTTTTGGTTGGCTATCTCTCCAGAGAAGCCAAATGCGCCGGTTGCGAAGGCGCCGCCGATCGCGATCGCACCGACATAGATAAAAGAATAGATTCTCCGATCCGGCCAAATACGAAAATCCCGCCCAAAAAGAGGGCGTTCAAATATCTCGCCAAAAAAGATGGTGATCGCAGCCGAAAGTAAAACCGCGGCCATCCCTCGGGCCAGCACAGCGTCGTCATAACCCAGGTACTGTCCCAGCGTAAATCCACCGCGGGAGGTAGTCGCCCAGGTATTGAAGGCGCCTAATCCATAGCCGAGCAAAAGGCCGAAAGCGATGATGGTCGAGTACCTGGTCTCTCCATCCTGAACTACCCAGTCATAGAGCATGTAGCAACCTATGGCGGCAGCTACAATACTGGCGATAACCATGGAATATTCAGAAGCCGTAATCCAGGTAAGAACTCCGGAGAAGGCCAAGAGCAAAGGAATACGAATGAAATAAAGCGGCCTGGGCGGTGCCAAGTCCTCGCCTAATGGACGGACGCGACGAGCTACCGTCTGGACGGCCCATCTCTGACGATCCCCGGAGATTGCATTCACAACCGCTTCTCCTCGTTATAACTCTGCACTCTTGCATCCGTTCGCGACACTGGTCGCGGCTCACTCTAAAGTCGGTTACTGGAACGAAGAGTACACAGCGGCCGACTGCGCCGCAGAGATCACGGCCTCCAGGCCTCGATAACCGAGAGTCTTCGCAAAACTGGAAGGCACGAATACGATGTCGCCATCCATGACCTTCAAGTCAGCCTCTTTGCCGTATGCCACATGCCTCATATCCACCTTGATTTCTTCCCGACCTTCGGGAACTTTTCGGATGAGACGCACCTGACTGGTTGCAGCGGTGATGGTCCACCCGCCGGCGAGAGACATAGCCTGCATCAGAGAAATGTGCTCGTTATTGTCGACCAGGTAGCCCCCCGGCTTGGTGACCGATCCGAGAATGTAGACGATGCCGGCCTTGGCCAGAACAATCGTGTCGCCAGGGAGGATGACGGGGTTTTCCTGATCTGTGAGCGCTTTTGGATTGGACGCCAGTCTGATATCGATGGGATGAGCAGGATCGTTTCGATGGATGATCGTTGCGACTTTCCCTGCCAGCGGAGTGGGACCGCCGGCCAGCGCAATCATGTCCGTCAGTCTTCTGCTGCCCAAGGTCGGGAATATCCCGGGATTCTTAACTTCTCCGGTCAGCGTTGCGCCCTGTGACGCATATTCCGAGATCGATACGGACACATGCGGCGCAATCATCAACCCTTTGGAGCGAAGCTCCTCTTCAACTTTTATGGCCGCTTGATTTGCCGTCAGCCCAGCCACGCGAACCGTGCCCAGGACGACCAGATTGGCTTCACCATTCTGGTTGACCCGGGTCGTCCCGGAGAGCTCAGGCGTGTCGAATACTTCAACGTCAAGAAGGTCTCCGGGGCCGATCGTAATCTTGGGAGCCTGAGAGGTCTGCTGCATCTGCCCGTCGCCCGCAACCTGTGAAGGATTGGACTGAGCCGAAACGCAAATGGGCATGCAGCACACCGCACAGAGGATGCCGCCAAGAATCTTTCGATACCGCCGAATCGATAGGTTACTTTTCGCCATTCTCGTCTTCCGTCATGCCGTATCCGGCGCCATAGTTGCTCTTATAGCCGTAGTCGTAGCGCTTGGAGTAGGTGTAGTAGTTCTCCAGTCGCAGGTCGACGTCGTTGATGATGGTGCCCAGGACCCGCGCATTCGCACGCCGGAGCTGTTCACGAACGCGCAGTAAAGCCTTCTTGCGAGTAACCCCGGAGCGCACCAGAATAAATGCCGCATCCATCTGAGGAGCCAGGCTGAGAGTGTCGGATACAGCCAGCACCGGCGAGGAGTCCAGGATGATGTGGTCATATTCGGCGCGCCACTTCATCAGCAGATCCTCCATCATCCTGGAAGCCAGAATCTCGCCCGGATTCGGCGCGATCGGGCCGCGGCTGAGCACAAAGAGATTCGGCAGTTCGGGGATGGGGTTTTCAAAAGCCTCGCTTCCCGACTCTTTGGAAAGTACTGTTGAAAGTCCGGCTCGATTGGACAGCCGGAACTTCATATGCAGCGTGCCCTTCCGTAGGTCCGTATCCACCAGCAGAACTCGCGCTGAGCGCTGGGCAAAAGATATCCCCAGGTTCGCTGCGCAGGTCGATTTTCCTTCCGCCGCAAAGCTGCTGGTAATCAACATCAGCTTGGGATCATGATCGACCGCAGAGAGCAGGATCGAAGAACGGAGTGATCGGAAACCTTCCGCCGCAATCGACTGCGGATCGAGGTAACTCACCAGGTCGGGCGACACTTTCAACAGTTTTTGCGCGTTAATCTCCTTCAGCTGACCTCCATAGGCAGCTTTCCGGCTCTTCGATTGGAAGTGAGGAATCACCGCCAGGGTCGGCAGCTGCGAGATCACCTCCGCATCGTCAGACGTCCGGATCGTATCGTCTAATCCATCGATGAAGAACGCCAGCGCAATTCCGCCGATCAGGCCGCCCAGAAAACCGAACCCCACATCTGTCCTCTTGGCCGGAAGAATCGGAAATGGCGGGATACTGGCGCGGTCAATCACGTCGATGTTCGTGGCGCTCAGGCCCGCCGTGATCCCGGCTTCCTTCAGCCGCATCTGCAAGGCGTCGTACAGCTCTGAGGCCGATTCCGCGCCGTGCTTCAGGATGTCGAATTGTGCGGCCGACTCGTTCTCGCGATATGCTTCCTGCTTCGTTGCGTCGAGCCGCGCCTGCATCAGCGCCTGGGTTTTTACAGAGGCGTCGTATTCCTCCGTGAAGCGTTTCGTCAGGCTATCCACTTCCTGATCGATGTCACTTTGCACGCTGGCCAGCTGCTTATTTACTTCGCGCACCTTGGGGAAATCGGGGCCGAACTTGGCCTTCAGCTGCGCGGCCTGCACCAGGAGCTCTGCCTGTTGACTGCGAAGGCTTCCCAGCACCGTTCCAGGCGCGACCGAAACCAGGAGATCGGGATTGCGTGTCAACGCCATCCGGTACCGGGCCTCTTTGACGATACGGTCGGCTTGAGCTTCAGCGAGTTGCTCGTTCACTGTCCGCAGGCTGTCGGTTACGAGGTTGCCACCCTGCGAATCGAGAGCAACCAGGTTGTTGTCGCGCTGGTATTTTGCCAGGTCCTTCTGTGAATCCTCTACCTGTTTTTTGACCGTTGTCAGCTGCTGCGATAACCAGTTGGAGACGCGCGTTGTCCCCTCAAACTTCGAACGCAAATCCCGATCGAGGTACGCATCCACGATCCCGTTGGCGACCTGCATCGCGACAGTCGGATCCTGATTTCGGAAACGGATCTCAACCATCTCGGTGTTCGGCAGCACCTGGACCTTCATTGCGCCGGAGACGAGCGAGAGGATGTCATGCCGCTCAATCGGAGTGAGAACGCCTGTATAAGGGTGAGTCTTGAATACGCCGGAAAATGGAGGCTTGCGATAGAGATCCTGCGAGTTGACAACCTCCATCGCGACGGTTTCGCTCTGCATGATCTGAACTTCGGTCTGCAGCTTTTCCGAGGTATCGCCTCCCCCGCCCAGTGATTGCTGGATGAGGTCCTCGATTCCTATATTGGTCGAGCGGCTCAGATCGATATGAACTCTCGCAATCGCCTCGTATTGCGGAATGGTCGTCAATGCGTGGAAAAGGCCGATCGCCACGCCGACAATGAGGCCGACGAAAATGATCCACTTCCGCTTGATGAGTACCTTGCGAAGGTCACCCGGCGTAACAACCGAATGCTCCGCAACAGGCCCCATCGGAGCTGGCGCAACACTTCTGGACTCCTGGGGAGGTGCTGACCACCCTTGCATCCTTATGGGCTCCTTATCGCCAGCCAAACTGGCCAGATCTCAATGCGCGGTGGACCGCGCGAGAGATGAAAAATTGCATGAGTATCCGGAAATCACACGGTAAAGGCTCAGATTTCCGTGTATCGCCGTAAATGTAACGCCCGGGACGACATCCCTTGTCTTTCCTGCAAAAAACCATCACTCATGTCAGACAGATAGACTTCTTCGCCCAAGGGTTGCCGCTGAAGGACAAACCGCTTCACCTTTGTTAATTCAGAGTTCATTCAGATCCGGATAGCACATCGAGACAGGGAAATGAGGATGATTGCGCTTGCGTAGAATACGGATCGATTCTCTCAATAACACACATCTCCAGCAGCACGGCAGGATGAGTTTTTTAGCCTCATGTTCAGACCACTCAAGCTTACCAATCAGAGCGCGTGACGTATTCAGAGTTTAACTAACGTAACCATCAAGGTCAAACTCATTTTGGTTACTAGCGAACACGTCCCGGCTCCGCGATTCATCGCTCTGAGAAGTCAGTTTTTCGGATGGCTGGAATAATCTACTTTCACGGCTACAATTTCATACGGTTTTACGGGCAGACTGACTTCGTTGCCTTCAACCTTGAGGGGTTGCCCCTCCGGCTGCTCCATCAGATTCGTCTCGGTTGCGCCCTGGGCGCCGGGCGGGACTTCAAGTTTAATTTCGCCCGACTTCCCTGCCCATTCATAGAGATGGAAGACCAATCCATCGCCGTCTTCCGCCTTCTTGATGGCCGTAAGGACCACGTTCGTAGGCTCCGCGGAAACGAAGGAGTGCCGCGCGGGCAATGCGCCTGCATGCGCCTCCACCTGCATTCCTTTGAGCGTGTAGTTGAAATCGAAGCCATGGCGTACGGTCATGGCCTGCTTCCAGTCCGCGGCGTGCGGATAGAGTGCAAAGGAGAATTGCTGGCGCCCACGATCCGCTACCGGATCGGGCCATGTCGGCGAACGCAGCAGCGAGAGGCGCAACACGTTATCCCGGGCATCGTAACCGTATTTGGAATTGTTGATCAGGCTGAAGCCGTGCTGCTCGTCGCCGAGATCGGCCCAGCGTAAGGCCGGCACTTCGAACTGCGCCTTTTCCCAGCTGTTGTTGCGGGTGGTCGGCCGTTCGATCGAGCCGTACGGGATTTCATACGTAGCCTTGGCGCTCGAAGCTGACAGCGGAAAAGCCGCCTTCAGCAGCTTATGATCCTCGTGCCAGTCGATGTCATTCTTGACCACGACCTGGTCGTCTCCGGAATAAAGCACAATGTCCTGCACAAATTTTGATTTCTCGGTGTGCTTGGTCACCCGGATCACGGCGCGCAGCGGTGTGTTTTCAACCACCTCGACGGAGTCCGCTGAATCGAGCTTGTCCGGCGGCTGGTCCAGGGTGCCCGGATCGATGTTCCATGCGTCGTATTCTTTGGGCGTGTCCTTGAAGAGCTGCAGCTCATCGCCGCAAGCGCCCGAGGCCAGCGATTCGAAGCCGGATTTCTTGTCGAAGAGGCTGGTGATGCAGCCGGTTGTCTTGTCCACCGTCACTCGTATCGCCGCATTCTCAAGCGTCAAATCGTGAACGCTAAGATCGCTGGCAAAAGGCTTCTTGCCTGCCACCACGTGAAGGACGGCATAGCCGATCGATGGAACGTTCTCAGCCTTCACCAGCAGTTTGAACTGGTGCGTCGCGCTGTCTTTCGACAACACCTCCGACGGCAGAACGTGATTCTCCGAATCCAGCACCGAGACATCCGATGCCGGCTCCGGCATTTGCACGTTGATCGTGACCAGGCCCGAGCGCTCCCATGCCAGCGGATTGAAGACCATCACCGGCACGCCTTCGGTCACACGGGTATTCACGCGGGCGGCGATCGTGTTCAGAGCCTTGCTGGAGATTGCATCGGTCGACCAGTGCACCTGGTCGTAGTCTTTTTGCGCGTCCTTGTAGATGATGCCGATGCCCGATCCCGCGGCCAGATCGTGAAACTGGTTGAAGGTGATCTTCTTCCAGTCCTCGGTCAATTCTCCGCCCGGATACGAGTCGCCATCCAGCCACGCCAGCGAAGCATACTTCTCCGCATTCAGCGCCCACTCCGAGCTCTCCCGCATATTTCGCTTGTGGGCAGCCTGCGTGGTGTAAACGCCGCGGTGATATTCCAGATACATCTCGGTGTCCCAGGTCGGAATGGACACTTTACCGTCCACGGCCTCAGGGAAATGGTAGCCCTTGGCAATGCTGTCGTAGTTCCACGTCTGCGACTCCGGCGCGATGTCCTTTTCGATCGACGAGAAGAAGGTCTGCGCTGTCCCGTACTGCATCTTCGGAACAACCTTGTCTCCAGTCATCCAGTGATCGCCTTCATCGAGGATCGCGCGTGTCGGACCGCCGCCGTGGTCGCCGATGCCATACAGGTCCATCATCTCGGTCATGCCCGGCGCCCGCTCTCGCGCAACCTTCAAATCATCCGACAGGCGCACCGGGTCCAGATTATCGTTCCCATAATCGTGAGGAAAATAGGTCAGCACCTTGCTGCCGTCGGGAGACTCCCACCAGAAGAGCTTGAACGGCAGCTGATTGGTGTCGTTCCACGTCATCTTCTGCGTGACGAAGTAATCCACGCCGGACTTCTTGTAGATTTGCGGGAGCTGCCAGTTGTATCCGAAAGAATCGGGGTTCCAGCCGATCCTCACATCCACTCCGTACTCTTTCTGGTACCACCGCTTCCCTATCAGGAGCGAACGCGCCGTCGATTCGCCGTCCGGCAGGTTGAGGTCCGGCTCGACCCACATCCCGCCGACGATCTCCCAGCGGCCTTCCTTGATGCGCTGCTTGATCTGCGCATTCATCTCCGGATACTTGTCCGCGATCCACTCGTTGTACTGCGCCGCCGACTGCGTGTAGGTGTAGTTGGGATACTCGTTCATCAGCTGCAGCGCGGTCCCGAACGTCCGCTTCACCACGTCCACGGTCTCCGTCCACGGCCAGAGCCACGCGGCGTCGATATGCGAGTTGCCGGTCAGATGCAGCGTGGCCTCCTGCAGAAGCGGCCGCAGCTGCTCAAGTGTGCCCTGCGCCGTCTGCAGGGACGCATCGAATTTCTTCTGGTCACCTGAACTCAAGGCATTCAGATCGATTTCCGAGACAGCTTTGTTCAACGTCGCTTCGTCGCCCGATACATTCTTCGAAAGGCTGGGCACAAGCAGCGCAGCCGAGATAATCTCCTTCCGCTCATCGTCCGGGTTCGGACGCCCTTCGGCGAAATCGATCTTCATCGGCACGCCGGAGAAGTGTTTCTTGTCCACTGTCGCCAGCAGTTTGACCGCTACCAGTACCTTGTCTCCGGGCCTGGCGTTGTCGAACAGTACGATCGGTTCCAAATCGTCGCCCAGCGCGACGCGACGGCCGTTGAAGTAGATGATCTGAGGAGTGGGGCCATTTCCGTACGCCCGAAACTGGAACCAGATGCGCGCTCCGGTCAGATCGTAGCCGTGCAGTTTTTCCGGGACGGTGATCCACTGCCGGTACCACACCGCGTCATTCGGACCCTCGGTACCCGGCTTCACCAGTTGCCATGAAGAATCGTCGAGGCTGGTCGATTCGCCGTGCGGCACATCGCCTTCGTGAAAACGCCACTCCGCCGACGGCAGGTTGTTCAGCTCGCCCAATTGTTCCACGACCTTCTGCGTGTCCGGGGGCAGCGTCTTGACAACGGCGGCGGTGGACTGAGCCCAGAGCGATGCGGCGGCAAGGCAGGTTGAGCAGGAGAGCAAAAAGGCGCAGCGAAAATACGAAGCGAATCGGGTGCGGGGCAACTCCACGGTTCCAGCCTCCACGGGGGTGAAAAGAGGAAAGGAAAGCGCACCGGCTGGGATCGCCCGCACGCACATAGGCCAACTCGCAGATTATAACCGAGTTGAATTGAACCCAGAGACCTTGCTCATTCCCGCTGTCGGAACCGTTTGCGGGTGACGCCTATTCAGGACTCCGCCTTTGACATACCAATACGTCTAGGGATATATTCCTCGATACCGAGACGTAAAGGGGTGCGCAATGGCGAGATACGACCTTCAGGGGAGTCTCGATCTGCTGGTGCTGAAGACCCTGTCGCAGCGCGGCAAACTGCATGGCTACGGCATCGTGCTGCACATCCACCTCGCCAGCGACGACCTGCTGCGCGTGGAAGAAGGCTCGCTGTACCCGGCGCTGCATCGCATGGAGCAGAGCGGGTGGATCGCCTCAGAGTGGGCGCTGACAGAGACCGGGCGGCGCGCGAAGTATTACAGGCTGACGACCGCGGGACGAAAACAGCTCAAAGAAGCGGCAGAGAGCTTCGAGCAACTGGTGAGAGGCGTGCGCGCGATGCTGCAATACGCGTGAGAAACTGGGCGTCGGCCAGAGCCGCTTCGCGGATTGTCCGTCGAGCGGCCTGGAAGATGAGGAGACGAGGCACAGCGGTGGGATGGGCAAAGCGGTTGAGGAATCTGTTCCAGCGGGAGCGCATAGGCGCGGACATTGAGGCGGAGCTGCGCGCGCACATCGAGATGGCCGCCGAGGACGCGGTACACGCGGGAATGAATGAGGCGGAAGCGCAGCGCGCGGCGCGGCTGCGCTTCGGCAATCCGGTGGCGATGCGGGAAAAAACCATGAGCGCAGACGCGGCGCTGGGGCTGGACGCGCTGGGGCGCGATGTGAAGTACGCGCTGCGGCAGATGAGGAAGTCGCCAGGGTTTGCGGCAACCGCCATCGTGACGCTCGCGCTGGGCATTGGGGCGACCACGGCGATCTTCACGCTGGTGCAGCAGGTGATGCTGCGGTCCCTGCCGGTCGCGCGGCCCGATCAGCTCTGGCGCATCGGCGACTCCGACGACTGCTGCTATTCCGACAGCTACACACAGGGAGATTGGAATTTCTTCTCCTGGGAGGCCTATAAGCTCTTCCGCGCCGATACCCCGGCATTCGAGGACCTGGCAGCGTTCCAGGTTGGCGAAGCGAATGCTGAGTTGGGCGTGCGGCGCGCAGGTTCGTCGGCGCCGGCCGAGACGGGCGATGGTGAATACGTCTCCGGCAATTTCTTTCGCACCTTCGGCATCGCCGCCTGGCGCGGCCGACTGCTCACCGATGCCGACGACCGGGAGGGCGCGCCGCCGGTCGCCGTGATGAGTTTCCACACCTGGCAGGAGAAGTACGGGGCCGATCCGTCCGTGGTGGGAGCGACATATCTGATCAACGGCCATTCCTTCACCGTCATCGGAGTCGCACCGCCGGGCTTCTTCGGAGCCAAGATCGACGCCACGCACATGCCCGGCTTCTGGCTGCCGCTGACCACGGAGCCCCTGATTGCCGGAGCAACCTCGCGCCTCAAAAATCCCCGCCTGGGCTGGCTCGATCTGATTGGGCGCGTTCGCCCCGGCACGAATCCCAAGACCCTGGAGGCGCAGCTCCAGGCAGAGCTGCACCAGTGGCTGGCAAGCCACATGGCGGACATGTCCCAGCAGGAAAAGCCGCTCTGGCAGAAGCAGACCCTGCGTCTGACACCGGGCAGCGCTGGCGTTTCTCCCATGCGCGAGGGCTACAGGGACAGCTTGCGGCTGCTGCTGGTCGCCTCCGTATGCGTGCTGCTGGTGGCCTGCGCCAACATCGCCAATCTGCTGCTGGCGCGTGGACTGAAGGACCGGCCGCAAACGGCGATCCGCGCCGCCCTCGGTGCATCGCGCGCACGCCTGGTGCGCAAGGCGCTCGCCGAGAGCCTCACTCTGAGTGTCTTTGGCGCCGCCGCGGGCATCGCTGTCGCGTACGCCGGCGTCAGGCTGATCCTGCACCTCGCTTTCAGCGGACCGGACACCCTGCTCCCCGTGAGTGCTGCGCCCTCGATTCCGGCGCTGCTCTTCGCGCTGGGGATTTCGCTGATCACCGGAGTCGTCTTCGGCATCGCGCCCGCATGGCTGACCTCGCACGCCGAGCCGATTGAAGCGCTGCGCGGGGCGAACCGCTCCCTGGGAACGAATCGAGGAGGAGGAAGTCGCGGCGTTTTCGGAACGGTCGGCGCGCAGAAGACGCTGGTGATCGTACAGGTGGCCGTATCGCTCGTGCTGCTGAGCACCGCGGCGATGCTCGGGCAGAGCCTGCGCAATCTGGAGCACCAGGACTTCGGCTTCGATCCCGGCAGCCGCTATCTGGTCTCAATCGATCCGAAGATCTCCAATTATCAGCAGGAGCAACTGGTCCCTCTCTTCAGGGAAATCGAGGGGCGTCTGCGCGCGATCCCCGGCGTGCGCAGCGTAGGCGCGGTGCTTGAGGCGCCGCCCGGGGGATGGATGACACACGAGATCCGGATCGAGGGCAAAGCCGAGCCTGGCCTGAGGGATGATGTCGTCTCCGGATGGACACGCGTAACGCCGGGATTCTTTCCGACATACGGGGACAGGATCGTGGTGGGGCGGCCGATCACCGGCGACGACACCGCTGCGACGCAGCCGGTGGCCGTCGTGAATGAGGCCTTTGCGACGAAGTTCTTCCCTGGGCAGAACCCCGTCGGGCAGCACTTCGGACCGGCTCCCGAGCGGAATGCGGGGATGTACGAGATTGTAGGCGTGGCCTCGAATGTGGCCTTCGAAGGAGGGCCGAAGCAGCCCATGTATTTCCTCCCCGAGGCGCAGACTACGCACTTCGACGAGGCAGAAACGGAAAGCCGCGAAGTCTGGTCGCATTACCTGTACAACATCGTGATCTGGGCTCCGGGGAGTCATCCCGACATGCAGGCGCAAGTGAAGAAGGCGCTGGCGGATGTCGACCCTGACCTCTTGATGTACGACGTTCAGCCGTATTCCGAAGTCATTCGCGGCGATTTTGCCCGGCAGAATATGATCGCCAGCCTGACCTGGCTCTTCGGAGCCGTCGGGCTTGTGCTGGCCGCCGTAGGTCTCTACGGCGTGACGGCCTATGGCGTGGAGCAGCGGACCGGCGAGATCGGCGTGCGCATGGCCCTGGGCGCGAATCGCGGCAACGTGATGCAGATGGTGCTGCGGGCCGCATTCTGGCAGGTGGGCATCGGCGTGGCGCTGGGCATACCGGCGGCGATCGCTGCAGGATGGGCAATCGCCAGTCAGCTTTTCGGAGTACAGCCGTGGAACCCGGCAATGCTCGGGTTCGCCACACTGCTGCTCGTCTTCACAGCGCTCGCCGCCGCGGCGATGCCTGCTCGACGGGCGGCAACCGTCGATCCGATGCGGGCCTTGCGGATGGAATAAATAAGGTGATCGAGTCAGGAGCGTAGCGAGGTCGTCGTCGCTCGTGTCCGCCCAGGTCCCACGCCCTGGCTCACCGCACGTGCGGTTGCGGACAAGCCACTCCGCGCGACATCGCGCCCTCGACGGAGAAGTTTGCCCTGCGCGCCAGCATCAGCCCTGGAACACTCGCCGCCGGCAGTGGGCGCCCCCACAGGTAGCCCTGGAGCTGATCGCAATTCATGCTGCGGAGCATCGCCACCTGGTCCTCTCGCTCCACCCCTTCGGCAACCACCTGCATGCCCAGGCTGTGCGCCAGCGACAGGATGGCCTGCACGATCTCGCGCATCTCGCTCTCCTCGCAGAGGCGGGCGATGAACGAACGATCGATCTTCAGCGTGGTGATCGGCAACTGGCGAAGGTGGCGCAGCGACGAGTAGCCGGTTCCAAAGTCATCGACCGAGAAGCGGACGCCTACGCCGGCCAGATCCAGCATCTGCTTCGCCACATCCTCCAGGTTGCGCATCACCGTCGTTTCGGTAATCTCGATCTCGAGCACGGAAGGGTCCAGGCTGTGCTCCGCCAGGACTTCGCGCACCTTGGCCGCGAAGTCCGCCCGCATCAACTGGAGCGGCGATATATTCAGCGCAATCCTCACCAGCGGCAGTCCCTGGCTCTTCCATCCAGCGCAATGGCGGCACACCTCTTCAAGCACCCAGTTGCCGACGCGAACGATCAATCCGCTCTCTTCGGCGATGGGAATGAAGCGGTCGGGCGGGATCATCCCCAGCTCCGGGTGGTGCAGGCGCAGCAAAGCCTCAAAGCCGCAGAGCGCCCCGCTCACCGAGTACTGAGGCTGGTAGTAGACCTCGAAGCCGCCGTCCTTGAGCGCACTCCGCATGTGGGCTTCGATCTCGTTCATCTCCGACGCGGACGCCGAAATTTCATTGGATACGAAGACAAACTGGTTGCCGCCCGAGTTCTTGGCGCGATACATGGCCACGTCCGCGGCCCGCCAGAGCGACTGGGCCTCGGCGCCGTCATCGGGAAAGATCGCGATACCCAGGCTGGCGGAAAGCTCGAGGTTATAGCCTTCGAGTTCGAAGGGCTGCCGGATGCTCTCGATGAGAATCTGCGCCACTCGCGCGGCGTCCTCGGCCGACGCCAGGCCGCCCAGCAGCACCGTGAACTCTTCCCCTCCCGAGCGCGCAACCGTGTCTGCGGCCCGCAGCCGCAGCCGCAGCAAGTCGGCGAGATGTTTCAGGCAGAGGTCCCCGATGTGGTGCCCGTATCTGTCGTTGATCTGCTTGAAGCGGTCGAGATCGAGGCACATCACCGCTGCCTTCTCGCCGTTGCGTGCGGCGTTGGTCAGCGTCCGCTCCATGCGGTCTTTGAGCAGCAGGCGATTAGGCAGCCCGGTCAAAATGTCGTGATTGGCCTGGTGCACCAGGCGCTCATGCAGCTGCTGCCGCTCGGTTACATCCTGCACCAGCGCGAAGCGCGCTTCATGGCCCTCGAATCGAATCCCGTGCGACGCGATCTCCACCTTGATCCGCGTGCCGTCATGCTTAATGTGCGTCCAGGGGCCGGAGCGCATCGAAATTTCCGTCAGCTCTTTCAGCCGGTGCTCAAACCGCAGCTGCTCGTCGACCGGGCGCAGACTATGCAGAGTCATATGGGCGAAATCTTCGACCGTATAACCGTAGTGCACAATCGCCGCCTCGTTTACCTTGAGAAACTGCAGCGTATTCTCATCGAAAATCCACATGGGGTGCGGATTGTTGTCGAACAGCAGCCGATACTCCTCGCGCTGCACGCTGGTGACGATAATTTCATCCTCCATCAGCGTAAGGATCATCCCGAACTCGACGAAGTATTTCGGGAGATTCCAAACCTCGGACGGCGGGTGCAGATGAGGAAAGAAGGCGGCGATCGCCATTGCGCACGGGAAGACACACGCCCACGCAATCAGGCCGCCGATGGCGGTCCCCACTCCCATCGACCAGCGCCGGAAGTCCTGCCAGTAAAGCAGCGCGTTGATCGCATAGATCTGCGTCAGCACCGGATAGATTCCGGTTTGCGGGTCGCCGTAGAAAATCTCATAGACCGCCCACAAACCGCATATGGCGACAAAGACCGTCGAGATGCGTACGACGATTCTGTGCCGCCGCCACAGCCTCTGCGCAGCCACCAGCGTTGCTCCGGCCTGCACCAGCATGATGCCGGTGAGCACCAGCTGGTTCTGCACGCCGAACGCGGTCAGGAAGACATAAGCCAGAGCCGGGCCGCTCAGCAGCGCGATAATCCGCAGGCCCCGGCTGAGTCCCAGCTTGGCGCGAACCGCTGCCAGCAGGAAAGACACGCCACCCAGCGTCAGGGTGCTGAAGATCAGCGCCTGATCAATGGAAAGCCAGAAATTCCGGACCGGGTTAGCCAGCAAAAGAGCAAAATGCACCAGGATGAAAATCCATCCGATGATCCAATAGCGCAGCCTCGGAGAAGGCCGCGTCCGGTAGATCGATCCGAAGACCAGGACCAGGAGTCCGAGGATCAGGATGTCAAGAAAGGCATTCTGCATAGAAAACAAGAGCAGCGGCGGCAGCATGCTGTCGACATTGCTTTCTCTTTCGTTATCAGGTTCCGCTGGGACTTATGAGAGTCGTAAGTAAGAGTTGCTTGGCAAAGAAGCGCTGCAAGGCATTCGCCCAACGGAAAAACTTAAGCCGGAAACAGAGGTCAGAACTCTGATGGTGGGCAGTGAGGGACTCGAACCCCCGACTTCCTGCTTGTAAGGCAGGCGCTCTAACCAACTGAGCTAACCGCCCGACCCTTGCTGCATCCGGTCGCCAAGTTGCCGATGCTTTCTGATCCGCACCGGCTGCATGGAAACGCCTGACCCAATATTATCAGTAGTTTTGACTCTTTGAACTAGAAACCACGATGCGAGTGCAACGACTGCGTTCGATCGATGAAGAGGACTGAGCCGTCCTGCCTTTCGCCGCTGGAAGCATGGCTCGACATCCTCGATCGGGTCAGCTCCGAGATTCGGTTTGCCGCGTAAAGAAAAGCCAGATAGCCGACGACCGCCATATTGGCAGCCAGCCAGACCGAAACCAGGTTCAGAACGAAATCCGACCGCTCCATAACCGCATTGCTCCCTTCCCCGCCTTCATTCGACAAGATGCAGTCTAGGGAAAAGAAGGTGCCGGCAGCCATCCCACCTCAGTGTTAGCGGCCAAACTGAGGTGTTAGATGCAGGCGCGAAACCAGCCTCCGCGTGCGAAAGAAAGAGCGGCTGGCTTGGTAGACTGAACGGGCGTGCCCCGGCTCATCCTCAATGCCGACGATTTCGGCCTCACCCCGGGCGTCAATCAATCCATCGTGGAGCTGAATCGCGCCGGAGCCCTGACCTCGGCCACGCTGATGGCCACCGCCCGGCACTTCAGCGCCGCCGCCGCCGAAGCCGTCGCGCCGGCCCACCCCGATCATCCCGCTTTGGGTGTCGGATGTCATGTCGTGCTCGTGGACGGGGTTCCGGCGCTTCCCCGCTCCGAGATTCCCGCGCTCGCCACGGCCTCAGGCGGTTTCCGTCCCCAGCTTTCCACTTTTGTTTACGACCTGTTCCGGGGCAGCATTCCCGAGGCCGAGATCGAGCTGGAGGCGGTCGCGCAGATTCGCCTGCTGCAGTCGGCAGGCGTCAGGGTAACCCACCTCGATACCCACAAGCACACCCACATGTTCGCCCGCGTGCTTCGGCCGCTTCTGCGGGCCGCCCGTTTGTGCGGGGTACGCGCCATCCGCAACCCTTTCGAGCCGGCATGGTCGGTAGCGGCCACACCCAATGCCCCTCTGGCCCGGCGGCTGCAGGTGCGCGCCCTTCGCTCACAGCGAAAAGATTTCCTGCAGCTCGTGCGCCAGGCAGGACTCGCGACGACGACCGGATCACTGGGCGTGCTCGCCACTGGCACGCTCGACGCGCCGACCGTCGAACGGCTGCTCACGCACCTGCCGGACGGCACCTGGGAACTGGTCTGCCATCCGGCGTACTTTGACCGGGAGCTCGAATCCGTCCGCACTCGCCTGCGGGAATCGCGCGCTACCGAACACGCCGCGCTGCTGGAAGTCGTGCCGAGCTTCGCCAGCGACCATCCAGAAGTTGAGTTGATCCATTTCGGACAGGTTGCGTTCGCAAAAAACAGTTTTTGAAGGATACGCGCTTCAACCAGGAAAAATGCTCTAGTCTCCTGAGCCTGAAGTTCGCCACATAGGTTTGTCATCCCGACCGGAGCGAAGCGAAGTGGAGGGACCTGCAGTTTCTTTGGGTTGGCTCCGTAGGTGAACCGAGGAATGATGCTGTCAACTCCAGACTCAGGACACTAGACGCAATGGATAAGCGAAAGCCTGAGCATCCCCGAGCCGCCATCCAGAATGACTTCGCTGCGCTCCATAAATTCATCGCCGAAGACACAGCCGCGGTCCGCCTCGCCGGACAGGATCGATGTGACCGGAATCGATAGCTCGGTCTCTCCGGGCAGCAGGCATTTCAGATTGCCCGCAATGGTGTTCAAAAGCTCGCCTACGACATCCTTCCTATCGTCGTCCGATACATCGTCGATCTCCAGCGAAAGCATCAGGCTGGAAAACGCCGCCGCCAGCGCTCGTGAGCACTCGAGAAGAAACACCCCATTCCACCGGTTCACAAAACGAATTTCGCTCCGCACGTCGCCGTCCTGCGGCGCCCAGCCCTCTTCGACCGGGACCATGAACATATGGGAGATCTGATAGATCGCCTGCTGCGCAACCGTGATCTGCTCATCTCTGTAGAGATCGATCGCAGGCATCGCGCCTATACTCCGCTCTTCCGGGAGAGATAGACAATGGCGCTGCCGATGGACTCCGTTGTGAAGCCGTCATGCAAGTTGATGATTGTCTCTGCGCATCCCAGCACCAGGACTCCACCGGGCCGCAGCACGCGGTGAATCTGGTTCAGGATCGCTTTCTTGGTCTCGACGTCGAAGTAGATCAGCACATTTCGGCATAGCACCAGGTCGAACGGCCCCCTGCCTCTCATATCCTGCCGCAGGTCCATGAATTCGAAGGTTGCCATGCGGCGGATGGATTCGCTGATCTCCCACTCCAGCCCCGACTGGCGAAAATATTTCAGCAGATAAGGCGCAGGCAGGCCGCGGTTGACTTCGAGCTTTGCAAACCGCCCCTTGCGAGCTCGCTCCAGCACCTGCTCCGACAAATCCGTGCCGGTGATTTCCACTTCATCCGGACGAACCCCCATCTCGGTCAGCATCATTGCCATGCTGTAAGCTTCCTGCCCTGTCGAAGCAGCGGCCGACCATACGGATAACTTCCGCCCCTGTACCCTGGCGGCCATAAGTCGCGGAATAACTTCCCTCCGCAAGGCATCGAACGTCGCCGCGTCGCGGAAGAAGAGCGTTTCGTTCGTAGTTATGGCCTCGACAACGCGTCGTGACAGGGATGACGAAGAGTTGGCGCGGATCTGCAGGCATAAGTCATCGAGTGACTTCAGCCGCTCGACTCTTAAGATGGGAGTAAGTCGCGAATCGATGAGATAGTGTTTCGAAGCATCGAGAACAATGCCCGAGGCGGCATAGACATGGCGCTGAAGAAAGCCATAGTTTTCGTCGGAGATGGATGCCCGATGAGGAACACATGTGCTCTCGGCTTGGGCCCTCGAGGTTTCGATCATGCCCGGCCTGCCTCTCTCAGAATGGTTGGCCCAACCGCGTTGAGACCCACCACCCTATCCGCCAGCCCTGCTTCCACAACCGCGCCGGGCATCCCCCACACCACGCTGGACTCGCTGTCCTGGGCGATGACATAGCCGCCCCGGCTCTTGATCGACTCCGCGCCCCGCCGCCCGTCATGACCCATGCCCGTAAGGATCGCCGCCAGCACGCCGCCTTGAAATACTTCCGCCGCCGAACGCAGCATCGCATCCACCGCCGGCCTGCAGGAATTCTCCGGCGCCCCCTGGTCCAGCGCGATCCTCACCTGACCTTCCCTGCCCTCGAAGCGCATGTGATAATCCCCCGGCGCGATGTACGCGGTTCCCCGTTCCAGCGTCATGCCGTGTTGTGCCTCCACAACTCGAATCCTGCTTCGCATGTTCAACCGGTCCGCCAGAAACTGCGTGAACAGCGGCGGCATGTGTTGCACGATCAGGATGGGAAGCGCGAAATCCGCCGGAAAAGTCGGAAGGACCTCGGTGAGAGCGGTCGGCCCTCCCGTCGATACGCCGATCGCTACCGCGCGAAACGGCCTCACGCGCGCCATCGCTTCGGGCGCGGGAAGCGCCCGCTCCCGCAGCGGGTGTGGAGCATCGACAGCCTTCGCCCTGCCGCCGCCATAGAACTGCTTCAGCTTGGGCAACAGGACGTTGCGCAGACGGGAGATGGATTCTTCCACCTGGCCCGTATTCGAAGGCTTGGTGACGTATTCGTTCGCGCCCCGCAGCAGCGAATCGATGGTGGCGCTCGCTCCGCGTTCGGTGAGCGTGCTGAACATGATGACCCTGACCCTGGGGTAGTTCTTCCGCAGGTGCAGAAGGGTTTCGAGCCCATCCATCTCCGGCATCTCGATATCGAGCGTGAGGATGTCCGGCATCAGCTCATCCATCTTGTGGAGGGCGAACACGCCGTTCGCCGCGGTGCCCACGACTTCGATCTCCGGGTCTTCTTCCAGCACGCGCGTGATCATGCGGCGGATCACGACGGAGTCGTCCACCACCATCACGCGTATTTTGCGGTCGACTCCGGGCAGACCGCCGATGTTCCTGCGAGCAACGCTATCGATCACGATCTCTCAATCCCACGATTTTTCAATCGACGACTTCTCGATCCACAACGTGGAGCATCTGCAGCTTTTCGAGAATCATCTCTTCGGTGAATGGTTTGGTCACATACTCGTTCACTCCGTGGTCGAGCGCCGCTCCCATCCGCGCCGAGTGAGTTTCGCTGGTGATCATCATTACCGGGACCTGTCGAAACCTGGCGTCGGAGCGCAGCGCCTGCACAAACTCCAGGCCATTCATCTCCGGCATGTTCCAATCGGCGCAGACCAGCGAGACGGTGCGGGGATCACGCTGCAGCAGCGACATGCCCGCGCGCCCATTCGCCGCCTCCATGACCTCAAACCCGGCCCGGACCAGGATGCGCGAAAGTATGCTTCGGATAGCCCGTGAATCCTCAGCGATCAGCGCCACCTTCATTACTCATGCCCTCATCTGCTCCACGCCGGGGATCGCCGGCCGCCGGTCCGGCTCTAGATTTTGAATGCGCCGATCAGCGTCCTCAACTGCGCCGCCATCTCCGTCAGCGAGCGTGCCGCCATCTGCGTATCTCTGGCCCCCGCCGTTGTGTGCGCCGCGGTTTCTGCAACGCCCGAGATATGGCGCGCGATGTCGCTGGTGCCCCTCGCCGCCTCGGTCACGTTGCGTCCGATCTCATTCGTCGTCGCGGTCTGTTCTTCGACCGCCGAGGCAATGGTGTTGGAGATATCGTTCACCTGGTTGATCACCTCTCCCACCTGGCCGATGGCCGTGACCGCGGCCTTGGTGTCGCTCTGGATGGCTTCGATCTTGTGCCCGATCTCTTCGGTCGCCCGCGCCGTCTCTTTCGCCAGCTCCTTGACTTCGTTCGCCACCACGGCGAAGCCCTTGCCCGCTTCGCCGGCGCGTGCAGCTTCAATGGTGGCGTTCAACGCCAGCAGATTGGTCTGCTGCGCGATCGAAGTAATCACCTTGATGACCTTCCCTATCTCCTGGCTGGAGATCCCGAGCTTGCCGATCGTCTGATTTGTCGACTCCGCCATGGACACCGCGGCCTTGGCCACCCGCGAAGCCTCCGTGGCGCTCTTCGATATCTCGCGAATCGATGCCAGCATCTCCTCCGACCCCGCCGCCACGACGCCGACATTCGCCGAAACCCGCTCGCTGCCGGTCGAGACCACATTGGCCTGCTCCCCGGTGTCGGTCGCGCTCTTGGTCAACTGCTGGCTGATCGCGGAGAGCTCTTCCGACGACGCGGCCAGCGCAATCGCCGTCTCCTGCAGGCTCCTTATGCTTTTGCGCAAGTCGCCGAAGAAGTGCTTCAGCCCGCTGCCGATCTGTCCGATTGCATCGTCGCCTTCGACCGTAATTTCCTGGGTGAGGTCGCCCTGCGCCGCTGCCGCAACGATCGCAACGATGCTCTCTACCTTGCTCTGCAAGGCGGCGGCGTCCGATTTTTCGCGTTCCGCGCTCTCGGCAAGCTCGCGCCGGCTCTTCACCTGCAAGGTCACATCCGTGGCGAACTTCATCACCTTCACCGGCCTGCCCTTCGCATCGAGAATCGGGTTATACGAACCCTGCAGCCATATTTCGCGTCCGCCCTTGGCCACGCGGGAAAACTCCGCCTGCTTGTATTGCCCGCGGTTCAGGTCGGCCCAGAACTCCCGATACTCCCCGCTCTGCGCGTAGACCGGATCGACAAACATGCTGTGGCGCCGTCCCTTCACCTCTTCCAGCGTGTAGCCCATGGTGCGCAGAAAGTTCTCGTTCGCCGTAAGGATGGTTCCGTCCATCTGAAACTCGATCACCGCCTGAACCCGGTTGAATGCGGCGATCTGCTCCTGAAGATCCTCATTGAGCGACTTCATCTGCGCAGCGAGTGATCGTTCGTTCATCTCCTCGGTCACATCCGCAGCCAGGCACAACACCTTGAGCGGCGCGCCGGCGGAATCGGCGATCGGGCTGTAGGAGGCTCGCAGCCATACCTCCTGTCCCTCCTTGCCGATCAGCTTGTACTCGCCGGCCTGCGGCTCGCCGCGGTTCAGCCGCGACCAGAAATCGCGATACTCGGCGGTATGCCGGTACTGCTCCTCCACGAAGAGGCTGGAGTGTTCGCCCTTGACCTCATCCAGCGTGTATCCCAGCGTGGAAAGAAAGTTTTCATTGGCCGACAGAATGGTTCCATCCATGGCCAGGCCTACCATGGCCTGCACCCGGTTCACCGCGGCGACCGTGGCCACCAGGTCGCTCGCGTCGGCGCGCTTTCCGTTGCCCTGCTGCTGACTGCGCTGTTCCGCATTGAGCGTCGCCAGGCGTACCGACACGCTGCTCTTCGCGATTCCACTTGCCATGATTCTCTCCTTGCCCATTCGTCCGCGTTCGATCGCGAATCGGTTTCAGCCGCAGGCTCGCTGCAGCAGCCGTTTCGTATCCAGCACCAGCAACAGCCGGTCCTGCAGGTTGTACACTCCCTCGATCAGCTCCTTGCGTTCCGCCGGCATGTTTTCCGGAACCGGCGCGAAGGCCTCGACCGGCACATCCAGCACATCGCCGATATCGTCGACCAGCAGACTTACCCCGCCGCCTTCCGACCGGATGATGATGTTGCGCGACGGCCCATCCGCAGCTTCGCGCGGCAGCCCCAGGCTGCGGCGCGTGTCGACCGCGATCACGATCTGCCCGCGCAGGTTGAGCAACCCGGTGATCGCCGGAGGAGCCAGCGGAACGTCGGTCATCTCCTCATGGCGCATCACCTCCTGCAACTTGGCCACCTCGATGCCGAGAAAGAGCCCGCCAACGTGGATGGTGGCGTATTGCCGGGTCTTCACCGCCTCGTGATGCTGCGCCGATGCCATACCTTACTTCGCCCCCGCTGACATCAGTTCGTGGTCCGCACTCTGAATCAGAGCGCCGATGGCCTTGCACAGCCCCTCGCGGTCAGCGGCGCTCTGGATCAATTCAAAGCCAGGCCCTTCGTTGCGGCTCGACGAACGATGGCCCTTGCCATTTGCAAGCCCGATCACCGGTAGATTTTTCAGCCGCTCGTTTTCTCGGATCGTCTCCAGCAGCTCCCACCCGTCATCGGGCTCGAGATCGAGCGCCGTCACCACCACGTCGATTCCCCCGCGCAGCAGCTTGCCCACCGCATCCTGCAAACCTGCCGACTCACTTACCCGGTAACCCGCCATCTCCAGATAACTCCGCAGCATCTCTCTCACTGCCAGCGAGGGTTCGACTAACAGCACCGTCGACGCGCTCACTCTAGGATTCGCCGCCGCATCGATCCAATCGTCCCCCGCCAGCCGCACCAGCGCGTTGAGATCGATGAAGTCCGTCAATGTATCCGCAACCACCGCCGACCCCAGCAGCCCGGCGGTCGTGCTGGGCCGCGTAACCGTGATCGCGTCCTCCACGATATCCAGAATCCTGTCCACCACCAGCCCCACGCTTCGGAACCCGTTGCTGAAGACAACGACCAGGATCGATCCTTCTTCCGCATAGGTATCGATCTCGCAGCCGTTCAACGCGCTGGCCAGATGAACCAGCGGAAGAATCTGCCCGCGATAGTGCAGCACCGCGCGCCCCGAAGCACGCTCCACGCGCGAAGCCGGAAACTCCTCCAGCCGCGACACCAGCGCCAGGGGCGCGGCGAGACGGCGATAGCGCCCCGCGCAGAAGAGCAGCAGCCGCTGCATCGGGCTCTGCGCCGCCGCGGCCTGTCCGCTGTCCGCCTTGGCTCCTTCGCGCGAACGCGGGCTGATGCCGGCCAGCCGCGCAATGCCCGCAACATCGAGGATGAGCGCCACCTTGCCGTCGCCCATAATGGTTGCGCCGACGTAGCAGTTCAGCCCCTTGAGCTCCTTGCCGAGCGGCTTGACCACGATCTCCTGCGTGTCGCTGATATGGTCCACCACCAGCCCCAGTTGCCGGTCATCCACCTGCAGGACAACGATGTTCATCACATCGCGCGCCTCCGCGGATTTCGTCAGCCCCAGCACGCGATTCAGATAGGCCAGCGGCAACAGCCGTCCCCGATGCTGGTAAACAGCGGTTCCATGCACATCCTGGACCTGGGTAAGCTTCTCTTCTCCTTCGATCCGTACCAGCTCCAATAGATTCGCCTGCGGAATTACGAACCGCTGTCTGCGGCTGGTGTCTCCGCTTTCGGTCACGCTGCCCTCGACCGCGACCACCAGCCCCGGAATGATGGCCAGAGTCAGCGGAATCTTGATGCGGACGGTCATGCCGGTCTGCGGATCGTTGAACACGTCCACCGTGCCGCCGATCTTCTCGATGTTGGTCTTCACGACATCCATGCCCACGCCGCGGCCGGAGATATTCGTGACCTTCTCCGCGGTCGAGAACCCGGGAAGAAAAATCAGCTGCGTCGCTTCCCGTTCGCTCAACTGCGCAAGCTGTTCGGGGCGCAGCAGCCCCTTGTCCCGCGCCTTCGCTTTCACCCGTTCCGCGTCGATGCCTCCGCCGTCGTCGGAGATTTCGATATTCACGTGGCCGCCCTCGTGATAAGCGCGCAGCAGGATGCGCCCTGTGCTGCTCTTGCCGCGCTGCAGCCGCAGCTCGGGCACCTCGATGCCGTGGTCGCAGGAGTTCCTGACGATATGGGTGAGCGGATCCTTGATGGCTTCGATGATGGTCTTGTCCAGTTCTGTCTCGGCGCCATCCATCTCGATCTGAATCTTCTTGCCGCACTCCGCAGCCAGGTCCCGGACCACGCGCGGCAATTTGTTCCACACCACGCCGATAGGCTGCATCCGCATCTTCATCACGCCTTCCTGCAGCTCGCTGGTGATGAGGTTCAGTCGCTGCGATGCGCCGGTGAGATGCGAGTTTTCCGTCGACGTGTCCTGGATCAGCTGATTGCGCGCCAGCACCAGCTCCCCCACCAGGTTCATCAGCTTGTCCAGCAGATGCACATCGACGCGAATCGTGGAGTCGGCCAGGTTCGAAGCCGCCGGAGCGCTCGCTCCGCTGCTAGGCTGAGCCTCGACAGGCTTCCGGACCGTGGCCGCGTCTCCCCGGTAGGCCGCCTCCAGCCTCAACCGAAGATCGGGATAGGCATTGTCGCCTTCGCCGCCTGTGGCTTCGATGTTACCCAGGATGACCTTGACCGCGTCCACCGACTCCAGAATCAGCGAGGCTGTCGATGGAGTGAGCTCGCGCTGGCGCTCCCGCAGCTGGCTCAGGATATTCTCGGCAACATGGGTGATCGCGCCCAGCTTGTCGAAGCCGAAGAATCCGGATGTGCCCTTAATCGTGTGTACGGTTCGGAAGACGTCGGCGATCAGGGTCGCATCTTCGGGGCGCTCTTCCAGCTCCACGAACTGGCGATCGAGATTCGCAAGGTTCTCGTTGCTCTCGATCAGAAACTCCCGGACATCTTCGTCTTGAACCATGAAAGATCTCTTCGATGCGATCTGTAATCAAGCAGCCAACGAACGAACATCGGGGTGCCCATGACGAGCCACAGACAAGACCGCAGCCCGTCGCGCGGCTGATGTTTCGCCCTTCTGCTCTCATCGGCGCAAAACAGGCGCACTTGAAAAATGCGCCGCGGCAGTAGGCGCGAAGCACGAAGGTACAGCTACGTCGCTGTCACTTTGTGGCGCAGGAGATCGTCCAGAACTGGCTTAGCGGGCTGCGTCTCTCTTCCTGGCGATTCATGTAGAGCTTCACGCGCAGCGCGTGCTCACCGATCCTGATGGGAAGAACCGCAGCCAGTTCCCCTGAGGTGCGCATTTCGACATCGGTGCCGTAAATAATGGTGGGGATGCTCAGCGCCAGCGGCCCGAAGCACGTCTCGAGCTCCGTCTTCATGCCGCCGAAGACAATGTTTGTCATCTCCGCGACGGCGTCCAGGGCATCTTCGCTCAGCGAGGTCTCCTCGGTGCCCAGCATAAGATTGGCAAGCGTACAGGCGAATTCCGGCGAGCACTCGAGTGTCCCGGTGCCGCTCAAATTTCCTACCCAGCCAATCACGCCGGCCACGCTGCGTCCGGTGTTTCCGATCGCGCTCTCCGGACTCTCAACGCCAACCACCGCTTCCACGTTCGCCATGGTAAGGAACGCATGCGGGATCAGTTTCATGACCGTCTGCCGGGCGAGCTCTTTGATCGCGGACGAATCAGTCACATTGCAGTCCATTGAAGCCTCTTTTTCTTTGCAACTCTGATCCCGAACTCGTTCGTCCAAATCCGAAGCACTGCGCGCGATTGCCGCCGATACCCGCCATCGAAGGCGCGAGGGCGGCTCGGAGATCGCTCCGGCTGCCCATGGATTCGCTTATCGGCAGTTTTGGCGGAATCAAGAATCAGAATGAGGACTCTGTCCATCGATCTCGTGACCCGGATTGGGGGAGGGTCGAGTTTCGATTGGCCTTCACGCCACGACGGTGTTCAGGCATTGAGCGAGTTTCTGCCTGACCTCATCGGTGGTGAAAGGCTTATGGATATAGCCCTTGGCTCCCAGCTGCACGGCCCTGACCACATTTTCCATTCCCCCCTCTGTCGTCACCATGATCACGGGAATGCCGCTCCATTCGGGGCGCTGGCTCACCGCCTCCAGGAACTCCAGCCCACTCATCACCGGCATGTTCACGTCGCACAGGATCAGATGGACCTGGCTCCCTGCCAGCAGCTTCAATGCCTGGCTGCCGTCGCCTGCTTCCAGGATCTCGGTGATGCCCAGGCCGCATTCGCCCAGAACGCGGCGCAGCATCTTGCGAATGACCACCGAATCGTCGATCAGAAGAACATTGAGCAAGCTACCCCTCCGCACGGCTACGTCGGGTCAGGACATGGGTGGGATAGCATGTCTCTCTCCCCAGTGGGGTTCCCCGGTTCCGTCGCCCACATTGAGTATCGGCAGCGATATCTGGTCCATTAGAGGCCATCGAGGTGATCGAGCCGCGCCGGCAGGGTCAAAGCGAGTTGCCGCGAATCTCAGGCCAGCGCTTCCGCCAGCCGAAAGTGATTCATCTCGTTCAGAGCAATCTTCCGCTTGGCAAACAGGGCCGGCCGCGCCAGATAGTAGCCCTGAAACAGGTGAAAGCCCTCCGCCACGGCTGTTTCGTACTCCTCTTTCGCCTCGATCTTCTCCGCCACCAGGGTTACACCGCTCTTCTTCAACCTGCGGAGAACGTCTCTACGCTGCCCCTTGTCGGAAATGCGGAAGTCCACCTTGACGTAGTCGGTGACCGCAAGCAGTTCGTCCGTCTTTTCGGAGAGCTGGAAGTCGTCCAGCGCGATCTGGTATCCCAGCGCCTTCAGCTTGCGGCAGGCGGCCAGGACCTCCTTATCCGGTTCGATCGTCTCCAGCAGCTCGAGGACCACCGAAGTGGGCAGCAGGGTCAGCGACATTCCCGTCAGCGAACTCCGGGTGCAATTCACGAACGTGCGCGAATCGCTTACCAGCTGGTCGAGCCCGTGCAGCAGCCAGTGGTCGATCATGGCCTGGGTGGCAAGGTCGGGGTCGCCGACAAAGCGGTTTTCCCACCCTGAGCGAAACAATGCCTCGTAGCCAAAGATTCTTCGGTGCCGGTTCAGGATCGGCTGCAGCGCGACAAAGTGATGGCTGTAGAGATCGGCGCCTGACTGCGCCCAGGCAATCTCTGCCCATCCGCCATGGATTTCCCCTGATTTTGGAGTCTTATGCAGTCGTCGCAGGGAGCGGAAAAAACTCACGTGTCTCCTTATTTAGACCAGGTACAGAAGGAAAAACTACAGACGTCAGATTTGCTGCTCGGCTCTCGATGGAGCTATGAATCCGTTGCATCGCGCCGCAATGAAAAATCGTTCCCCCGTTCGGTCGGCGTGGCCCCTCAAGGCGTGGTTGCGCCCTTTGGACTTTCCGGTCCGGTGGCCGAGTCGCTCGGAAGGCATCTCCCGAGGCTGAATCACCGCGCCATTCACGCGGACAACAGCCCGGGGGAACAATTGGAAGAACCCCTTAGGTCCGGCAGCAGCAACTTGATCTGCTTAGCCTGCCTGCGATCACAACACGAGCCTCACTTCCCTGGAATGTTCGGAACTGTTTATTTATGAGCTATGTGTTAATAACTTTTGTTTTGATAGGCTTAGTCGTATTCCCGACAGACCGTTTGCTGCTCGAACAAACCCCCGTTTGCCGTGGTAGAGTTCTCACCAACTGAATTCCCGGGAGGGTATGTCGACAGCTGACCCAGAATCGAAACCGGATTGCCTTACTCCGGAGCAGGCTGGATTGGTCCGCAGCCATCTTAAGGAGATTCTCGCCAGCAACGCCTTCGTTGGAAGCAAACGCGCCCAGGACTTTCTTCAACTCATCGTCGAGCACGCACTGGCCGGCCGCTACGATCACCTGCGGGAGCGAATGATTGGCGCCGAAATGTTCGGCCGCCCCGTCAATTACGACACCGCAAACGACGCCGTGGTCCGGGTAAAAGCCACCGAAGTCAGAAAGAAACTCGCGCAGTACTACCAGGAGCTCACACGTCCAGCCGCCCTTCGAATCGAGCTTCCGCCAGGATCCTACGTACCGCAGTTTCATTGGGAGGCTCCGGAGAAAGCGGCGCCAGCCGGCAGCGAATCACACGGCGCCGCTCCCCCCCAACCGTTCCCGGCACAGCAGCCGGCAAAGGAGAATGCTCAACCGCCGGCGAAAACCGGTCGCCGCAATCCCCGCGTGCTCGCTGCCAGCATCGCTGCAGTCGCTCTTATCGCGGTTCTCGTCTATCTCGGCATGAAAATCTGGTCGCAGAACCACGGAGCGGGTTCCGACGTTCATTCCATCGCCATCCTTCCTCTGGAAAACCTCTCCGGCGACCCACGGCAGGAATATTTCGCCGACGGACTGACCGACGAGCTCATCGCGGACCTCGGCCAGGTCTCCGCCCTGCGCGTCATCTCCCGGACCTCCTCGATGACCTACAAAAACACGAAGAAGACGCTGCCCGAAATCGCCCACGAACTTGGGGTTGACGCCATTGTCGAAGGCTCCGTGCTGCGCGAGGGCGACCAGGTCCGGGTCACCGCGCAGCTGATCGATGCGCGCACCGACGAGCATATCTGGGCTCACACCTATGTCCGCGATCTCACCAGCGTTTTAGCGCTGCAGGGTGAGGTGGCTCAGGCCGTCGCCGATCAGGTGAAGATCGAGATCACTCCGCAGGAGCAGGCCCGCCTTGCACGCAAGCGGCCCATCGACACCGAAGCTCAGGATCTCTATCTGCTGGGTGCGCACTTCCTGAATACCGGCGATCCCCGGCAGGCCATCGGATATCTGCAGGAGGCCACCGACAAGGCTCCCAATTACGCTCCAGCGCACGCCGCTTTGGCCGACGCCTATAACTGGCTCGGCGACGCCGGCTGGATGCCCTACATCGAAGCCTTCCCCAGGGCCAAAGCCGAGGCCGCCAAGGCCGTCGAGATCGACGATGCCCTTCCCGCCGGTCATGCTGAGCTGGCCCGAGCGGTCATAAGCCTGAACTGGGATTGGCCGACCGCCGAAAGAGAGTTCCAGCACGCACTCGAGCTCAATCCGAATTCGGCCGCCGTCCACGGGCAGTATGGCTTTTACCTGGAGCGTCACGGCCAGATCCAGGAAGGGCTGGCCCAGGTCAATCGTGAGCTGGAGCTCGATCCGGTGTCCAGCAGCGCCTACTACCACGCCGGATTCGCAGACTATTATGCGCGCCGGTATGACGCCGCGCTCGCCAATATCCAGCGATCCGCTGCGCTCGAACCCAATCCGCCCGTGCTGCTCTTTCCTACTGGCGTCATCTATGCCGAACTCGGCAAGTACCGCGAAGCCATCGCGCAATTTCAACAGCTCGGCGATCAGCCGCACGCACTCGGCCACATGGGCAACGCCTACGCCCGCATGGGACAACCCGCAGAAGCGCGCGCCCTGATTGCAAAGCTGGAAGACCACGTACAGAAGACCGGCATAGGCCGATATGAAATCGCAATCGTCTATGCCGGGCTCGGCGATAAAGACGACGCCTTCGCCTGGCTGGACAAGGCTTTCGACGCGCACGACAAAGGCCTCACCTATCTCAAGATCGATCCCTGCGTCGATCCCCTGCGCTCCGATCCGCGCTTCGCTGACCTGTTGCAGCGCGTCGGACTCCCCAGGTAACGAGTCGCGCCAGGCGCCACATGGCGGCGCATGGCAAATGGCAATTCGATCTAAACTGAATTCATGCTCGATGAACTGACCTTTCGCCGCAACGCCGACCACGCCATCGAATCCCTCAAGAAAAGCCTCATCGACGCGGAAGAAGACGGCGGCTTCGAAGTCGAAGAACAAAACGGCGCGCTCAACGTAGTCTTCGAGGCGCCACCCGCAAAGTTCGTCATCACCCCCAACACCCCGGTGCGCCAGATATGGATCTCCGCGCTCTCCACCAGCTTCAAGCTCGACTGGTCCGAGGCCGCAAACGATTTTGTCTTTCCCAAAGACTCGCTCCCGCTGAAACCGCTCGTCGCCAGGCTCATCAATCAGCAATTGGGCGGCGGATCGGTAACTTTGAAGTAGAATTCCGTTCATCCAGAGTTCCCGTCTCACATAAAACTTATTAAGGATGGCTCATGCACCGTTCTCCTCTGCCCGCCGCATTCGCCTTAGCCGCGCTTCTATCTGCGTCCGTCCCGTTCCCCGCAGTAGCCCAGACCGCGCCCGGCGCAGAAGTCGCGATCAGCACCAAGACCGCGGGCATGCGCCACATGGACGGCTTCTTCCCTCTCGACTGGGACGCGAAGACCGGCAAGCTCTACCTCGAGATCGGCAGCTTCAACAAAGATTTCCTGCTCCTCGACCAGTTGCCCTACGGCCTGGGATCGAACGACCTAGGCCTCGACCGCGGCCAGCTCGGGCGCGGCAAAGTGGTCCGCTTCTACCGCAGCGGAAACAAGGTTCTGCTCATCGAGCAGAATCTCGAATATCGCTCCAGCTCCAGCGATCCAGCGGAGCGGCTCGACGTAGAACAGTCCTTCGCGCGCTCCGTCCTCTGGGGATTTCCCGTCGAAGCCGTTGAAGGAGACAAAGTCCTCGTCGACGCCACCGGCTTCTTCCTGCGCGACGCGCACGGAGTCGGCGAGCGGCTGCAGCGCGAGAAGCAGGGCGAATATCTGCCCGACCTCAACCGCAGCGCCATTGTCCCTGAGGACACGAAGAACTTCCCGCTGAACACCGAAGTCCAGGCCATGCTCACTTTCGCGCCCAAGGGCCTGGTCACCGGCAAGCTCGTCGGCACGGTTACGCCCGACCCGCACGCGGTCACCGTCGAGGAGCACACCTCGCTCATCCAGCTGCCCGACGACGGCTACAAGCCGCGCGCCTACGATCCCCGCGCCGGCTACTTCCCTCTCAGCTACCGCGATTACTCCACGCCGCTCGGCGACCCCATCGATCTGCACTTCATCATCCGCCACTGGCTGCAGAAGAAAGATCCCAGCGCCGCCATCAGCGACCCCGTCAAGCCGATCGTCTATTACGTCGATCGCGGCGCGCCCGAGCCCATCCGCAGCGCGCTGGTCGAAGGCGCGAGCTGGTGGAACCAGGCCTTCGAAGCGGCTGGTTTCAGGAACGCGTTTCAGGTCAAGGTGCTGCCCGAGGGCGCCGACCCCATGGACATCCGCTACAACATGATCCAGTGGGTGCACCGCTCCACGCGCGGATGGTCCTACGGCGAAGCCGTCGTCGATCCGCGCACCGGCGAGATCATCAAGGGACAGGTGACGCTCGGCTCCCTGCGCGCCCGCCAGGACTTCATGATCGCGGAAGCTCTGCTCTCGCCGTATGTGCAAGGCAAGCCCGTTACCGATGAGATGAAGCAGATGGTCCTCGCCCGCATCCGCCAGCTTGCCGCGCATGAGGTCGGACACACCCTCGGCCTGGCGCACAACTTCGCCGCCAGCAGCATGTCGCAGGGCGCGTCGGTCATGGACTATCCCCAGCCTCTCGTCACCCTCGACGCCAACGGACGCCCCGACCTCTCGCACGCCTACGCCACCGGCATCGGCGCATGGGACAAGGTGGCCATCGCCTACGGCTACTCGCAGTTCGCGCCGGGCACGGACGATAAAGCGGCGCTCGACAAGATTCTGCGCAAGGCCACCGATAGCGGCATGCTCTACATCACCGACGAGGACTCGCGCCCGCTGGGCAGCGCCCATCCTCACGCCCACCTGTGGGACAACGGTCCCGACCCCGCCGACGAGCTGAACCGCGTCCTCGATGTCCGCGCCGCCGCCCTCAAGCGCTTCGGCGAAGACGCCATCCCGCCCGGCGAGCCCATGTCCGAGCTCGAGGACACGCTCGTTCCCCTCTACCTGCTCCACCGCTACCAGACCCAGGCCGCGGCCAAGGAGATCGGCGGCCTCGACTATCGCTACGCGCTGCGCGGCGACGGCCAGCTCATCACCAACATCGTTCCCGCCGCCGACCAGGAGAAGGCGCTGACCGCCGTCCTCAAAACGCTTGACCCCGCGGCCCTCACCCTGCCCGAGTCGCTGCTCAAGATTCTGCCCCCGCGCGCACCCGGATACACCATGAGCCGCTCCGGCAATCCCGAGTCCTTCCCCGGCCGCACCGGCCTCACCTTCGACCCCGAAGGAGCGGTCGAATCCGCAGCCAACCTGACCCTCGAATTGCTCTTCGAGCCCACCCGCGCCACCAGGTTAGTCCAATACAAAGACCGCCAGCCCAACTTACCGGGGTTAGACGATGTTATCGACGCCACGCTAAAAGCCACCTGGTACGCACCGCGCCAGCAGGGATTGGAAGGACTAACACAGTCCACCGTAGAAGACGCCACCCTAGATCACCTGCTAGCGCTGGGAGCCAGCACCGAAGCCTCACCGCAAGCCACAGCCCAGGCGATAGCTGAAGCAGAGAAGCTGAAAGCATGGCTGAAAACCCAGAGCAGCGCAGCCGACTTGTCAGCAGATCAGAAAGCCCACAACGCCGCAGCGGAAGTAAAGATAGAAAGCTTCGAAAAAGACCCCAGCAAATTCAAAGCTCCACCAACATTAGAAGCGCCACCAGGCCAGCCCATAGGCGAAGACGAGGACTTCTAAACACCTCGGGTGCCCCACGTCTCGATTTTGAGACGTGGGATTCCACCAGTCCCCGCCGCACAATCCTCTTCACCCATCATGAAGTATTGTCATCCCGAGCGAAGACGAGGGACCTGCTGTCTCCCGGATGGAGCAGATACTCGCCGGGTGCCCCACATCTCGATTCTGAGATGTGGGATAAAAGAACGTGGGGTGCCCCATCCTTTGCGCGAAGTATGCGAAAGGGTGTGAGACCACAATCGCCACCCCAAAAACACCGTCATTCCGAGCGAAGCGGAGGAATCTCAGCGCAGATTCGGGCAACGCACAGGTGCGCGCGTCTCTAATGCTGTAATGCATCTGCATTACAATAAACGAGAGGTCCAGTCATGCCAGCCAACGCCCTCATCCAAACCCGAATCGATCCCGAAGTAAAACAGCGCGCAACCGAAGTCCTCGAGACCATGGGCCTCACCGTCTCGGACGCAGTACGCATCCTGCTCACCAAAACTGCCAATGAAGGCGCGCTGCCCTTCCCTCTAACGTCGGACACAGCAGCCTACGACCGCTGGTTCAGAAACAAAGTCCAGCAGGCTCTGGCAGACAAACGCCCACCCGTGCCGCACGCCGAGGTTGAGCAATATTTCGCAAAGAAAAGAACCGCAGCGCAAAAGAAAGCGTCGCGCGGAACCAAGTGAAGCTCCAATGGTCCCGCTTTGCCTTCGAAGATCGCATCGCCATCTTCGATTACATTGAGCAGGACAATCCTCGAGTAGCCCTGAGAGTCGATGAGCGTATCAAGAGCAGCATAGAAAGACTGACGGCCTTTCCAGAGATGGGTCGCGTCGGCCGGGTAGACGGTACACGTGAGCTGGTGATCTCGAACACGCCCTATATCGCCGCCTACCAAATCATGGAAGACGCGATTCTCATCCTGCGGATCCTCCACGGCGCACAACCGTGGCCTGAGAAACTTTCGGACATTTTGCAGTGAATAAACGCGCGAGTTCTCTTTAAGCCTTCGTCAAGGCTAGGGAAAGTGCACGCTCTTCAACGTCAAGGTCTAAAGACAATAGAAAGAGCCCGGCCTTTGGCCGGGCTTTTCTTCCGAACACAGCATCTACCGCCCCAAGCCAACCGCCAAAGTCTTCACCATACTCCCGTTCGCATCATCATCCTTGACAGCCCAAACGAAGGCCCCGCCCAATCCACCCGGAACGCGCAGATCGATGTAAGCCGCCTTCAAAAACGCCGTATCCGGATCGTCATAGGTAAAGAACGTCCCGCTGGTGGAGTTATAGAGAGAGACAGCGATCCTGCTGGGATCGAAGTAACTCGTATAACCATTCTTGGTCAGTGTCGATAAGGTCGAGTAAGTCGCGGTGCCCGGAGTCAGCAGCGTGTCGCATCCCAGAGTATTTCCGCTGAGGTCGGTGCAGGGACCAGTCCCGTTCGCCAGCGGAACCGCCGATGGGCCGGTCGAAGTCTGGTAGAGCCCGTGGTTCTTGTTGGGAACGCCCGTCCAGCCTGCGCCGTAGAGCGGCACGCCCATCACATACTTCAGCGGAGGCACGCCCGCCTTCAGATACGCAGCCACCGTGTCCTCGATGTCCAGCCCCTGCCCGAAGTCCGGGTCCTGTCTCGAATCAAACAACGGCGAGGCGTCGTTCGTGGTGCTCTCCCAGGTGCCGGCGTAGTTGTAGCCGTCGATGGTGATGAAGTCCACCTGCTTCGCGGCATTCTTCAGGTCGATGTTGACGTAGTTCTGCGCGCCCGCCGGGCCGTCGAAGCTCAGGACGTACTGCTTCCCTGTCGTCGCGCTCAGCGCGTTCAGCTGGTTGCGGAACTCCGCCAGCAGCAGCGTAAAGTTCTGCTTGTCCGCCGCCGCCGGAAACTCCCAGTCGATGTTGAAGCCGTCGAACAGGCCGGGAGCGGTAATGGCGCCATTCCAGTCGCTGCCCACGTTGCCGACAATAAACATATTGATGCAGGCTGAGACCAGAGCCTGGCGTCCGGCTTCAGTGCTGGCTGCCGTCGAGAAGGCCTGCGCCTCGGCCGCGCTCGCGCCGCCCAGCGAGATCACCGTCTTCAGAGCGGGATGAAGCTGCTTCAGCTTGAGAATCTCGGCGAAGTTGCCGTAGAGCGGCCAGGTGTCGGCAATGCCGCCCACTGCGGGAAGGGCATTGTCCTCGAAGTCGGCCCACGGGTCGGCGATCACGCAGGTGTTGGTCGAAGGGCTGGCAGCGCTGGCCGACACATCGCCGAAGGCATAGACCAGATGCGACAGCTTGGCCGCCGACCCGTTGCTCTCCAGGTTGGCGAGGTTGTAGTTCGCGTAGTAGATGCTCCACTCTTCGAAGAAGCCGGCCAGAATCTTGCCCTGGCTGCGCGGAGTTTGGGCGGAAGCGGACGGGCCGCAGGTAAGGAGGGTTGCAGCGCTGAACAGGAGCGCAGCGCAGGTGCGGAGAAGGAACTTTTGTCTCATCGATCGAGACCTCATTTCGTGGGTTTGAAGGAACGGCGAGAAGTATAGACTTCTAGACTTTTTCTGTCACGAACCATTTTCGATCGAAATAACTTCCCGCCGGAAACAAAATGGCCGGAGCCCGAACGGCTCCGGCCGGAATCTGCGGAGAACCCGCAGTTATTTGCGTCCCACCACGAGAATCGTGAAACTGCCGGGAACGATCGGCGGACGCCGGCGCGGGTTTTCCGGTGTCGCGGCCGCGGGCTGCGCACCAAATTCCGCCGTTACGAGATAGACCCGGCCCGTAACCGGATCGAGCGAGCTGGTACGCGCGCCCCGCTGCGTCGGCAGCGTCTGCAGCACCTTGTAATCGCTTCCCTTCGCGTCCACAATGGTCAGCGTGCCTTCGCCGTTGGAGCTGAATGCCAGCTCGTGTTTCGCATCGTAATCGGCCGCGTCCGGTCCGTCGCCGATCTCCGGCGTCGCCATCACCTTACCCGATTCCGTATCGACGACTGCCATTTTTTTGTCGTCGCACACCGCAAACATCCGGTGATGCGGAGGATCGATCGCCAGCCCCGAGGGCGATTCGCAGGGAGCGATCGGCCACACCGCGACAACCTTTTGTGTCTTCGCGTCGATCTTCACAATTTCGCTCTTGTCTTCGATGTTGTCGTAGACGTAGCCCTTGCCATCGGCCTGCGGAAACTCCGGCTTGCCCGGCAGGCTCACGGTTCCGATGGCCTTCTGCTGGTCCACGCTGACCACCGTCGCATTGCTGCTGCGCCCGTTGAAGGCCCACACCGTATTCGTAACCGGCTCATAGGTGATGCCGTCGGGGTTGGTTCCCGCGGGAATCTCCGCAACCTTCTCGAACGTATGCCGGTCGAAGACCACCACTTCGTTCGCGCCGCCATCGCTGATATAGCCGAACTTCCCGCTGCGCTCCAGCGCCACGCCGTGCGTGCCCTTGAGTCCGGTGATGCTGTGAATGTCCTTGCCCGACCGCATGTCGACGACCTCCACTGTCTTGCCGTGCGTCACATAGAGCAGGTGCGCGCCAGGGTCGGCCTTGAGGTAATCCCAGCCGCCCTCGCCGCCGATCTTCCAGCGATCCTGAATCTGATAGGTATCTTGCGCATAGGCAGCCACGCCCAGCGAGAAAACGCCGAGCGCAAGAGCGCCCGAAAGAAGCGGCCTGCTCAGCAGGCGTGAAAAGGAGCGGGGCATGCGAGAACTCCGTCGTGAATTGGACAGACGCATCGCATCTGCCGCACTTGCATTGTTCCAGAGAAGCCTTAAGTCAGGCTGAAGGATGGGTTGCGGAAGAGGCGAACTCTCCGGCTAGCGTCGCCGGTCCCGCCTGCCCCGTCGGCAGCCGGACCGTCACCGTCGTGCCCACACCAACCTCGCTCGTCAGATGGATATCGCCCTTCGCCGCCTCCACGATCGCTTTGCTGATCGAGAGCCCAAGCCCTGTGCCGCCGGTGCTCCGGTTCCGGGAAGGATCGCCCCGGTAAAAGCGTTCAAACACATGCGGCAATGCGGCCGGATCGATTCCCTCCCCCTCATCACGAACGACCATCTCCACCCGGTCCTCTTCGCGACTGCCAGACACTGTAACCCGGCTCCCTTTGCCGCTATGCTGCAGCGAGTTCAGCAAAAGGTTCGAAACCAGCAGCGCAGCTTCATCGGACGGCAGCGCCACGAACAACGGTTCATGCAGGCGAAGAGAAACACCCACGCCGCGCAGCTCCGCGACCGTACGGAACTGCTCTTCCACCTGGCGTATGCACTGGCCCAGATCCGCGGACGCGCCTGTTCCTTCAGCAGGAACCCCAATCTGATCGAAGCGCGCCAGCGTGAGCATCTTTCTCACGATCTCTTCCATGCGTTCGCAATCGGCCAGGCAGGTCTCAAGCCCCGCGCGATACTGCTCAACGTCGCGCGGCTTCATGCTCAACAGTTGCAGCGAAGACTTCACCACCGCAACCGCGGTCTTCAGCTCATGCGCGGCGTCGCCGGTGAATTGGCGCTGCTGCGAAAAAGATTCCTCAAGACGGCGCAGCGCGTTCTCGATGGCCTGCGCCAACGGTGCAAGCTCCGCCGTGGCCTTCACATTCTCCGGAGTCTCGAAGCGCCATGAATTGACGGACACTCCCGCTGCCTCCGCCGCCAGGGCCCGCAGCGGAGCCAGTCCCCGGTGCAGCAGCCACGCCATGGCCACGCCGGTAACGGCCATCAGCAGCAGGCTGGCGAGCGCGTAAAAACGAACCGCGCCCATCACCGCATTCCAGACCCTGCGCGTAGGCGAGGCATACAGCACCGTCACATGGCGCAGAATGCCTCCCGCCTTGTCTCCCGGGTCGATCATGCGAAGGCCATGAAGAACGGTCCCGCGATAGTGCTTTCCGTTTACCGTGAGCCTGACCGGCTGATCGCTCTTTGCGGCAAGCAGGCCGGCGCTGGCGCCAGCCCAGTTTTGAGACCGGCCCAGAAGCCGTCCCTTCTCGTCGCGAACTTCGTACACATCCTCGCGTGGAATCACAAAGTCGCCTTTGTCGAGCATCACGTTGTCGTCTGGGTCTTCCGCATCCTGCACCGCGCCGAAGATCGAGTCGGCGCGTCCGCGAAGCATGACATCGAAGGAGCGGAAATGCGCATGCCGCTCGTAGATCAGCGCCACGCCTGTTACGCACGCCGCCGACAGCAGCTCGACCAGGAGCACCGTGACAATAAGCCGCCGCGCAATTGAATAGCGCTTCATGGCTCCTCAGCGCAGACCATCGGACGCTGCGCCATCAGCCGGTAACCGCGCCCTCGCAAGGTCTCGATGCTGGGGCATTCGCTGTTCGCATCCAGCTTCTTGCGCAGGTTGGAGACGTGCGCCTCGATCACGTTGGAATGGTGCTCCCAGTTGTAGTCGTAAAGATGCTCGAGCAGCTCCCGCTTCGACACCACCACGCGCGGGCGATGAACCAGGTATTCGAGGATGCGGTACTCCATGGGCGAAAGGTCGATCCATCGCCCAGACCGCGTCACATGCTGCTCCAGCGTATTGATCTCGATATCCGACACCTTGAGCGTAGGATGCGCCGCCCCCTTGCCGCGGCGGATCAGAGCCTTGACCCGCGCAATGAGTTCTCCCAGGTCGAATGGTTTGCTCAGGTAATCGTCTGCGCCGTCATTCAAAAGCCGGATAATGGATTGCGTCTCGCCCCTGGCGGTGAGGATCAATACCGGCGTGCCGTCCCCGGCCGCGCGCAGCTTGCGCAGCACGCTCACTCCGTCGACCTTGGGCAGCATCAGATCGAGAATGACCAGGTCGTAGCAGCGATCCTGGGCCAGATACAGACCCGTTGCGCCATCCTCGGCAATATCCACGGCGTAGCCCGGCCCCTCGCGCAACGCCGAGGCCACGTTTTCGGCCAGCCGTTCTTCATCTTCGACAAGCAACACCCGCATAAGCTAAGCCTGCATCAACTAGCTTAAGCGGTGCTGAAGGCGATGTGCACGCCTTTGTCAAACTACAGATTTGTCATCCCGAGCGAGCGCCGCGAGCCGAGGGACCTGCCGTTTCTTCCACCGCTGCTGAACCCCGATTCCCGTCACCCCGGCCGGAGCGAAATCGCGGTGGTAAAACGCAGTGGAGAGCTTACCGAAGGGATCTCGATTATGTCTGTTCAACCGCGAATCTTCGTCTGGTGGGCTGTCGCAAGGATTTCGTTACCATCACCGTACGAACGGGTGCCCCATGTCTCGCTTTTGAGACGTGGGTCTACAAAACTCCCACCCGCTAACGATTTCTCCGCGACAGGACACTGGGTCTCTGACCGCTTGATCCTGTACGAATACGGGTGCCCCATGTCTCGCACTTGAGACGTGGGTGGCGCGAACGTCAACGCACGAAATTACGCGGTCAGAGACCTGGGATGTCAACGGAGCAAGTAGCTGCATAAACCCACTGTCACCGCCCCATGTGCCGGGGCTCGCAACGGGAGCACCCGAACAGGTGATATTCGACTCCCACGCTCACACCGTAAGGATGGATCGCCCCGAAGCTGAACTGCGGCCAGTATTGATATTCGAAGTCCGCCAGCCGCAAGCTGATTCTCGGAGCGATGTGGTAATCCAGGCCCCCGCCGCCCGCGGCAACGAAGTAGCTCCCGTGCGCGTAGCTATAAGGAAAGTTGAACAGGCCGCCGCCCACCAGTCCTTTGACATACGGCTGAAAGTTACCGCGAGTGTTGAAGGTCAGTCGCGGCCCTCCCAGATAGGTCGAGAAATGCGTGTCCGCGAACTGGTGCACCCACAGCCAGTTCGCCTCGCCCTGGATTCCCCACCTGTCGTTGAAGTTCGCGTCCACGAAGACGCCCGCGCCGCCAAGCTTGCGTTGCCCGTAATCCAGCTCAAAGCCGGACACGGTGCCTCCGACGGTGACCCTCTGGTTTCCGCCGTAGCTCGCCGGAGCCACCTGCGCCAACGCCGTCGAGGCGAGCCCCGCCGTCAGCAAAAATAGAATGACGGCACATCTCATGACAATAGAATCCACCCGGTCCATGCTCTTTGACGCTCTCATCGATGCCCTTATTGGTTGACCGTCAGCGTCACGTTGATGGCGTGGCTCATCCCTGTTTTCACACCGGTCGCAGTTACCTGGAAGTTATACGTTCCCGGCTGCGCTCCGCTGATGGTCAACCCTCCGCAGCCCGTCATGGTGAAGGCCGCGCCGGAAAGGAGGACCACCAGAAGCAGGCAGAAGACGGCGCTGTGCTTCCTGCGGAATCGCCAGAAGACAAAGCCGAAGAGCACGCTGCCCGGGAAGATCCATGCCGCGGCCACTGTCGGCGACAGTCCTCCGGGCTTCTCCATCTTCGCCTGCCCGCCCGAGGTGAGCGGCGACGAAGTGTCGATGGTCAGCTGAACCGTAGTCGTAGCGTTGGCCGCGAGATTGACCGTGTCCTTCGAGAAACTGCAGGTAACTGAAGCCGGCAGCGATGCGCACCCCAGGCCTATCTCGTCGGTGAAACCATCCGTCGAAGTCATCGTAAGAGTGACGTTGCTGTATTTCTTGGTGTCCATCGTCACTGTTGTAGGGTTGAGCGACATGTTGAAGTCATTTGCAGCCGCGACGGTTACACTTACCGGAACCGACGTCGAGCCCGCGTTCAGCGCATCGCCGCTGTAGATGGCGACAATGCTGTAGTTGCCTGCCGCCAGCGTCGTGCTGAGTGTCGCCGTCCCGGAAGCGCTGAGCGTCGCCGAACCGATCGCCGTCGAGCCGTTCTGGAACGTCACCGTTCCGGTAATAGGCACCGTTCCGGCGGAGAACACCGAAGCCACCAGGCTCACCTGCTGATCGGTGTTCAGGCTCGTCGGAGAAGCCCCCAGCGTAGTCTTCGTCGGGATAGCTTGAATCATCTGCGCCAAAGCAGTGGACGTGGCAGCCACATCGTCCGTGTCGCCGCCATACACCGCCGTGATCGAATGCGTCCCCACCGAGAGCGTCGAGGTCGTAAAGGTCACCGTGCCGCTCGGCGGCAGAGTAAGTTGCGCGAGCGACGAGCTTCCGTCCTTGATGGTGACAGTGCCGGTCGGCGCGGTCCCCATCCCGTTGGTCACAGATGCGGTGAACGTCACCGAAGCCGCGGCCAGAGCCGGATTGGAGCTCGAACCGATCACAATCGAGGTGTGCGCCTGCACCGTCTGATTCAGGACCGCGGAAGTATCCTTCTGGTTGTCCGAGTCGCCGTTATAGACGGCGGTAATCGGATGGACTCCGACGGCCAGCGTTGCCGTCGAATAGGTGGCGATACCCGTCGAGCCCAGGCTCACCGTCGCCAGCGTGGTCGATCCGTCCTTGAAGGTCACGTTCCCGGTCGGAGTGATGCCGGTGCCGCCAACCGTCGCGGTGAAAGTGACGTTCGCACCCAGCAGCGACGGGTTATCGCTCGAAGTCACCGTCGTGGTCGTGCCCGCGGACTGCACCGTCTGCGTGAGCGCCGCGGAGGTGCTCGACGCATCCAGCGTATCGCCGCCGTAAACAGCGGTGATGGCGTCCGCCCCCACCGGCAGCGCTGACGTGGTGTAACTCGCAACCCCGCCGCTCACCGTCGCCGTGCCGAGGATGCTTCCGCCATTCTTAAACGTCACAGTGCCGGTGACAGTTCCATGGCTTGTGCCCAGCACGCTCGCCGTGAAGGTAACAGGAGTTCCGCCGATGGATGGATTCTTGTTCGACGCCACCGTCGTCGTCGTGGTTTCCTGCACGGTTTGCGTCAGCGCTGTCGATACCGCCGCCGTGTTGTTCGTATCGCCGCTGTAGCTCACCGTAATGTTGTGCTGGCCCAGCGCCAGAGCCGATGTGCTGAACACCGCTCTCCCATTTGCCGCAAGGTTCGCGGTTCCGAGAGAGTTTCCGCCATCCAGGAAGGTCACCGTGCCGGTCGCCGTTCCCCCCGCTCCGCTGATCGCCGCCGTGAAGGTAACGCCGGCGCCCACCTTGTTCGGATTGAGACTTGAGCTCACTGAAATCGATGGGCTCGCCTGCTGGATCGTCTCCGTCAGGCTCGCCGTAGCGGCGCCGTCATTGGCATCGCCCTGGTAGGCCGCCGTAATCCCATGCTGGCCCACCGCCAGGCTGCTCGTCGAATAGCTCGCCACCCCGCCTGACAGCGAGACCGTCCCCAGCGCGGTTGCGCCGTCCTTGAAGATCACCTGGCCGGTCGGTGTTCCGCCCGTTCCCGTAACCGTCGCGGTGAAGACAACTGTCTTCACCGCCGGCGCAGGATTCAGGTTTGAAACCAGGCTCACCGAGGACGACGCCAGCACCACGCTCAATCCGTATGGCGAGGAAGTGCTCGTTTGGTCCTTCGCGTCTCCCGAATAGACTGCGGTGATCGAATCCGAGCCCACCGCCAGCGAGGTGGTGGAGTAGGTCGCCACGCCGCTGCCGTTCAGTGTCGCGGTGCCGAGCAGGTTTCCCTGGCTATAGAACTTCACCGTCCCGGTTGGCGTTCCGCCGTTGCCGGTTACGGTCGCGCTCAGGTTCACGGACTTTCCCGCCGTGGTCGGATTCGCGCTCGCGCTCGCCGTCGTCGTGGTAGTCGCCAGGTTCACCACCTGCGACAGCACCGACGAGGTCGTTCCCGCGTTGCTCGCGTCACCGCCGTAAACAGCGGTAATCGAATGCGTTCCCACCGCCAGCGACGATGTCGCGTAGCTGGCACTGCCGCCCGCGCCCAGGTTCATGGTGGCCAGAGTCGCGGCACCATCCTTCAGCGTGACGCTGCCCGTGGGCGTCGATCCTGTAACTGTCACCGTCAGCGTTACAGATGTGCCGGCAATCGACGGGTTCGAGCTGGACGAGACAGCAGCCACCGTGTTCGGCAGAACCTTCTGGCTGACAACACCCGACGTTGAGACCGCATAGTTGCCGTCGCCGCTGTAGATGGCAGTCATCGTGTGCGTGCCCACCGCCAGCGTGGCCACCGAGAAGGTGACAATGCCGTTACCGGGAAGTGGCAGGTTGGCAACAGCCGTTCCCCCATCTTCCAGCGTAACGGTCCCTGTCGGAGTCGTAGTACCGCCTTTGACCGTCGCCGTGAAGGTGACCGTCTGGCCCGACGCCGATGGGTTCGGCGTGGAAGCAAGCGTCGTTGCGATCGTGGCCTTCTGCACCGTCTCGACATACGCCGGCGAGTTGCTGCTGCCCGCATCGTTCGCGTCGCCGTTATAGGTGGCGACAATCGAGTGCGTGCCCACAGTGAGGGTCGAGATCGACACCGATGCGCTGCCGCCCGCTAAAGCAGGCGAACCGATCGGGCTTCCGTCCGCGGTAAAGGTAACCGTCCCTGTCGGAGTGCCGCCGTTCCCCTGCACCGTCGCGGTGAAGGTGACCGACGCTCCGTAGTTTGCCGGATTGGCCACGCCGGCAACAGTAACCGAAGTCGTCGCTTTCACCACCTGCGACAGCACCGCCGAGGTGCTCGCGGCGTTCACGGTGTCGCCGCTATAGGAGGCGGTGATCGAATGCGTTCCCGGTGCCAGCGTCGAAGTTGTGAAAACCGCTGTCGGCCCGCTCAGCGGCCCGCTTCCCAGAATCGTCGCCCCGTCCTTGAAGACCACCGTACCTGTCGGCGCAGCCCCGCCGGACGTAGCCGACACCGTAGCCGTGAAGTTGACCGAGTCGCCGGAAACCGACGGGTTCTCGCTCGATGCCACAACGACCGTCGTCGTCTCCTGGATAGTCTCAGTGACGGCCGCCGACGTGCTCGTGCCGTGGACACCATCGCCCTCGTAGACAGCGGTAAGCTGGTGAGCGCCGACCGCGAGCGACGAGGTTGTAAAAGTGGCCGTGCCCGTCAATCCCGACGACGACAGATTCGCAGACCCAAGAGTGGTCGTCCCGTCCATGAACGTGACATGACCGGAGAGCGTCCCGGTGCCCGTAGACACAGCCGCGCTCAACACCACCTGCGCTCCAAACAGTGCAGGGTTCGGAGTTGCGCTCAACGTCGTGCTGGTTGAAGTGAGCGTCAGCGACTGATCGACCACCTCAATATCCAGCGGAGAATTCGCAGGATTCCCGGTCAGATTGATGTTGCCGACCACCGGATCGCCAACCTGGGTAGGCGCGAACTCCGCGCCGATATTGCACTCGGCGTCGATACCCAGCGCGGTGGAGATGGAACACGTCGTCGTGCTCGCATCGACCGCCGCGTTCATATCCGGAGCGATGGTGGCGAAGGTCAGAGGCGCGTTGCCGTCGTTCTCGATCGGCTGCGTTTGCGGCGGGGTCGTCTGGTCCACGCGGATCGCGGGCGTGAAAGTCTGGATGGCGAGGTTGCTCTGGATCTCCCGAATGCGGTGATCGAAGAAATCGGCGATATAAAGATTTCCCAGGCCATCGAGGAATAAGCCCTGCGGACCATAGAGGCCGGCCACAGTCGCGTTGCCGCCGTCGCCGACATACTTGCCGCTGCCGTTGCCGGCGATGGTGTTGATTTCGCCATTGCTCACGCTTATCTTGCGGACCCGGTTGTTCTGGGTATCGGCCACATAAAGGTTGCCGGCCACGTCGAAGGCGAGCCCCGAAGGCGCATAGAAGCTGGCGTTGATCGCAGCCTGTCCGTCCCCGGCGAATGCCGCATTTCCATTGCCCGCAAAGGTATTGATGGTGCCGGCCAGCGCCCCCGTCCGATAGACCACGCGAATGCGGTTGTTCCCGGAATCGGGGATATAAATGTTACCCGCCCCATCGAACGCCACCGCGAACGGAAGGTTGAGGTCGGCCAGCGTGGCAAGGCCGCCATCGCCCGAATACTCGCCCACGCCCGGCGCGGAAGTCGCGCCGCTGCCTGCAATGGTCGTGATCGTCCCGCCGGGATAGGTCACTTCGCGTATCCGTTGATTCTTGGTATCCGCGATGAAAAGGTCGCCGGCGGCATCGACAGTTATTCCATAAGGAGTGTCCAGCAGAGCCGCCGTTGCAGGCCCTCCGTCGCCGCTGAAGCCAGCTGTCGTGGTCTGCTCATGATTCACCACGGAAGTAATGATGCCGGTGAACGCATCGATCTTGCGGATGGCGTTATTGCCCGTGTCCGCGATGTAGAGATTGCCCGCACCGTCAATGGCGATGCTCTGCGGATTGCTGATGGTCGCATTGATCGCCGCCCCGCCGTCCCCGGTATAGTCCGGCTGGCCGTTGGTGTTGCAGATGGTCTCAATCAGCCCCTTGTTCGGCCCCGAGGCGTAGACTTCGCGGATTCGGTTGTGAGCCGAATCGGCAATGAAAATATCTCCGATGCCGTCGACCGCCACACCCGCGGGAAGATCGAGGTCGCCCTGCAGCGCCGACTCGCCGTCGTTCACCGATGTCCAGTCGCCGCTGCCGACCGCAGTCTCCATGGTGCCCGGCACCATCACGCCCAGCGCGCCCTGCCCCGTTCCCGTCAGATATTGAGTGCCCAGCACATTGTTGCCGGAGTCCAGCAGCACCACCGCTCCATTGCGCACGCCGGGATACAAGGGAGAAAACGCGACGGAAAGCTGGCAGGTGCTATTGACCATCAGGTTCGCGCCCGGGCAGGTATTCGTCCCGGTGGTCGTAAAGTCCAGGTTCGGCTGGCCCAGCGTCAGCACTTCCACCGCGCTCACCGTGCCCGCAGTCTGTGCCGTCACCGTAACCGTCTGCGACGAGGAAGACCCAATCGCAATCGTCGCGAACGCGCTAAGGTTTTGCGCCTGCCCCGCACTGCCTGCAAAAACCCCGCACAACAGCGCCGCCAGACCCAGCCACCAGGCATAGGCCCGGGACGGCGAATCGCCTGCGCCTTTCCACTCTCTGTTTTGACGGGGTTGTTTGCGGACTTCCACCTCGCGGTGGTGATGACGGCGAGCAGCACACACGCATGCAATACCGCTCCGGAGAGACTCCGGAAGCTCAAGGGCCCTAGACCAAGCACAGCTCATTTGTATGATCCCAATGAAAGATTCTTGGATAGCGTTCGGATTTCAGGCGCACCAATGCGCCATCTCCGAGTCCGTTCCAAGGCAAAAACCGCGCGGCGGGGATAATCTTTCAAATCGCCCGTGCCGCCCGAAAATCCCGCAGTAAAAATGTGTGCCACGATGACACACTTATCGTCCATCCTGCGCAAAGCTGAACTTCTGGGGGGAAGAACCATCCAAAAGTAACACAGAAGAATCTACAGTTACATATATTTTTGTTACTTAAGGTGAATTTTTTGGGTTACCCGAGTTACCTTTTCGACATAACGGAAGAACCATCACATCCCATCAAATCCCGGGGGGATCTGCAACTCTGGCTCGCACTTATATAGGATGGCAACGCCTGCGATCGCCGGCTGCCGTGGCGGCAGTCAGGCGTGGACCCGGATGTCCACGCGAAAAAACACACCGGCGTCGTCCTCAGCTCAGGCCTATGACAAACCTGTCACCCGAGCGAGCACCGCGAGTCGAGGGGACCGGCTTTTGCTGGCGCAAGCGCAGATCTTCGCTCTCGCAGCGCATTGCGCGGTTCAAGAGCATGGATGCCGGCAGAGGATCGATGTTCAGATCTGGGAGAATGCCGTCGGAGTCAGAATCAGGTTCGAGATATTGCTCACGATCTGCTCAAACGCATATCTCGGCGAAGACCTCAGCTTCACCCATTCCGGATCGGCGCCGAACTTCTTCCACTTCGCGTCCAGGTCCGCCATATCTGAAAAAGTCAGCATGTAAGTGAGATTGGGGAGGCGGGGGCCGATCAGCGTGTCGGCATAAAAGATGGCCTCGCATCCCGAGCGTGCGAAGATCTCGAACTCGCCGTGATGGAACATCTCCACCTTGCGCACATGGTCCTGGTTGCTCGGGCTCTCATAGGTTCGAAGCTGGAAGATCCGCTTCTCCTGCCGCGCGGCCGCTGGCGGAGGCGTCAGCTTCGGCCGGCCTTCGAAGGCGATCATCAGCGAGCTCTCCACGCGAACGAACGCCGGCTGCGTAGCCGGAGCATTCCAGAACGGCTCCGCCGCCTTCATGAACACCGCATCCTCGGCCAGCCGAAGCTCCGCCGTCACCAGCGCTTCAAGGCTGCCGCCCGGAATCAGCAGATAGAGAATCGGCGTCTCCGGCCCGAACGTGAGGTAGAACGCGCCCACCGGACCCAGGCCCAGGCGATTCAGCGCCGGGATCAGCGCATTCGCCACATACTCCTCGGCCTGCTTGGTCTGCGGACCGGTAACCATGTGGTATTTGCGCAGCTCATAGTATTCGCGCGCAGATGAACCGGCCGCATCTGCCTTGCGCGTAGCCGCTCCGGCAACACCAAGCGCGGCCGCCGCCAAAGAAGAAGTCATAAATTTACGTCTCTCCACTGAGCCTCCAGAAATCGATCGCGATAAAACCCGGCTACGATGCGCTGCCCGGGAGTACATGAATCGTGTGCAGCCATATCTCCGCGCTCTTCGGCCACGTCGTAACCGGCAGCTCCGTACGGCGAAGCCCGTAGCCGTGCCCGCCTTGCGCATAGATGTGCAGCTCCGCGGGCACCTTGGCGTTCTTCAGTGCCATGAAGTAGACCACCGCATTCTCCACATGCACCGGATCGTCTTCGGCCTGCACCAGAAACGTAGGCGGGGTATCGCTGGTGACATGAATATCCGGATTCGGCTCGAAATTTTTCTCCTCCAGAGCCAGGTAGCCGGGGTAGATAATGATCGAGAAATCCGGACGGCAGCTGAGCCGATCGGCGGCATCGATCGCTCCATAGATTCGCGTCTGGAAATGCGTGCTGAGCGCCGCGGCCAGGTGTCCGCCGGCGGAAAAGCCGAGTACACCCACGCGATGCGGATCGATGCGCCACTGCGCCGCATGTTCACGCACGATGCCCATCGAGCGCTGCGCGTCTTGCAAAGCCGCGGCCGACTTGGGATAAGGCCCGGAATCCGGCACCCGGTATTTGAGCAGAACGCACGTCACGCCGGCGGAGTTGAGCCAGTCGCATACTTCCGTTCCCTCGAGGTCGATCGCCAGTATCCGATACCCACCTCCGGGAAACACCACCACCGCCGCGCCGGTATTCCTGCCCTTCGGCGAATAAACCGTGAGCGTTGGTGTGGAGACATTCCCGAGCCGGATCACCCGCTTGCCCGCGACCAGCTCGTCCTTCGCAGTGGTGATGTCGATCTCCGGCCCCGGATTGGCCGCTGCGCCCGGCGCGCCATGCGGCCAGACCGGCAGCGTAAGATGGCCCGGCGCGGGCTGCCAGGCGGGCTTTTGCGCAAAGAGCGGGATCGAGCCAAAGGCGATGGCGGCAATCAGCAGCAGGAGCTTCCGCATCAACGTTCCTTTCGGATTCGAAGAAATCATCGCAGCTAAAGCGTTGCTCCGCAAGCATCGGGGCCTGGTCGAGCCCTGCGGCTGCGGGAAGCCCGACATCCGCTCGCCGTGCTCCGGCATCTTCTCGAGAGTAGGTGAGCGCAATGAACATCCTGGTGTTCAATCCCGGCGGCAACTCGCTCAAAGCCGAGCTCGTCGTCTGCGAACCGCGCCAGCAGCATGCCTTCGAAGGAACCACGCTGGTCAGCGTCATCATCGAGGGCATCGGGAAAGATCCAACGCTCTCGAAGTATCAGGGCAAGAAAATTGTCGCCACCGAACCCATCGCGGCCTCCGGCTATGCGCAAGCCGCGGAAAGCTTATTCCGCTGGCTGCCACACCTCAACGAGGAAATTCCCCGTCTCGATGAGATGGAATGCGTGGGCATCCGGGTGGTGCACGGAGGTCTTCATCTCACCGCCCCCACGCCGATCGACTCGAAGATCGAACAGCAGATCGAAGACCTCGAAAAACTCGCTCCCCTTCACAATAAGAGCTCCATCGAAATCCTCGCTCCTGTCCGAAAGCAACTGCCGCAGATACCGATCTACGGCGTCTTCGACACCGCATTCCATCGCACCATTCCCGACCACGCCTCGCATTATGCGATTCCGCTCGAGCTCTCCGAGAAGCATCACATCCGCCGCTACGGCTTCCACGGCATCTCGCATCGCTACATGCTGGAGCGCTACGCGAGTCTGGCGGGAAGACCGGCCGAGGAATGCAATCTCGTGACCATGCACCTCGAAAGCGGCTGTTCGGTGTGCGCAATCCGCAATGGAAAATCCGTCGACAACACCATGGGACTCACGCCGCTCGAAGGCCTCATGATGGGCACGCGCTCCGGCGATGTCGATCCGTCGCTCCTGCCCTTCCTGGTGCGCGAAGAACATCTCCAGCTCGACGAAGTAATGACGCTGCTCAACAAAAAATCCGGCCTGCTCGGCGTCTCCGGCGAGTCGCTCGACACCCGGGTTCTGATGAAGCATTACGACACCAATCCGCGCGTGAAGCTGGCTATGGAAATGTTCTCGTATCGCGTGGTCAAGGCTGTCGGAGCATACCTCGCCGCGCTCGGCGGCGCCGACGCGATTATCTTTGGAGGCGGCATCGCCGAGAACACGCTGCTGGTCCGCGACCGCATCTGCGAAGCGCTCCGCTGGTGTGGTCTCGAGATCGATCCCGAAGCCAATCGGATGCTGATCGATATCGAAGGCAGGCTCTCGAAGATGGACTCGAAGCTGCCGGCCTGGGTCATCCCCGTCGAAGAGGGCCTGCAAATCGCGCATGAGTGCTGCCGGGCCGTCGCAGGCGAGCATCGCTGAGCGCCGTCCGCAATCAGCTCTGCCAGCCCATTAGCCCTGCCAGCCCATTAGCCCTGCCAGCTCAGATGAATCACCCCAACAGACTTCTCCAGGTCGCGAACCGCTGCGGGTGGAAACGGATCGCGGGAAGAGCGTCGCCAGCGCAGCTCGCATTCAACGATCTTCTCGTTCGCCGCCGGAGAAGTGGAGACGGCCCAGGAATGAAGATGAACCGGTGCAGCCTGCAGGCGAATGCGCAGCGCATCTTCCGGAAAGATATCTTCGTTGAGCCTCACCGTCAGCCTGCCCTGGTGCTGCTGATCCATCCGGTGCTCAAACCACTTCAGTCCGCTGAGCGTGGCGAGCGCAAGCACGGTGCCCGCGGCGCCCAGCCATATCTGGCCGCCGCCGAAGCACAGGCCTATCACCGTCACCAGCCATATCGTGGCCGCGGTGGTCACTCCTGTCACCATCTCGCCCTTGCGGAGAATCGCGCCCGCGCCGATGAATCCGATGCCCGTCAGGATGCCCAGCGGCATGCGCATAAGATCGAGCACTACAAAGGAATCGCCTGCCTTCCCCGTGGTGTTCATCAGCAGATTGGCCTGCAGCATCGCAATGCAGGCAGCGAGGCAGACCAGGACATTCGTCCGCATCCCGGCGGCGCGGCCCTTCTCATCCCGGTTGGCGCCGATAAAAAATCCCGCCAGAAATGCGCAGCTCAGACGAAGGGCGATCTGTTCCCAGGACAGTGTAAGAGGCATTGCACAACTCCCGAACTCGCAATTCCTGGGAATTTGATGCCGGCAGCGCGAATGGAGTCCGCAGCTCTCCGATCCGCAATCAGGAAGCCGAAGGCACGACCCCCTTCACCGCTTCCAGCATATCGGTCACATTCGACGGCTTGTGGATGAATCCCGCCAATGCATGCTCGCCCAGCTGGTCAACCGCATCCGCGGCATCGTAGCCGCTGGTCAGAATCACCGGCAGCTCCGGCGCCAGAGCTTTGATATGGTGCAATGCAACGTCGCCGCCCATCACCGGCATTGTCAGATCCAGAATGACCAGCGCCAGCTTGTTGCGATTCTCGCGGACCGCTTCGATAGCCAGTTCCCCGTTGGCCGCGGTCATCACCTGGTAGCCATGCCGTTCCAGGATGGCGCGTGTTGTCGTCAGCACGATCGGTTCATCGTCCACCACCAGTACCAGCCCCACCCCGTTTAGATCCCCCAGTTGGCGCTGGGGCCGCGAAGCGGATCTGCGCTCATGCACCGCGGGCAGCGCAATCCGGAAGGTCGAGCCCAGGTGCGGCGTGCTGGTCACGCTGATGGCGCCGTGATGCCCGCGGATGATTCCCTGCACCGCCGCCAGCCCCAGCCCCCGCCCCGTGAACTTGGTCGTGAAGAACGGGTCGAAAATGCGCTGCCGGACACCTTCATCCATCCCGCTGCCGTTGTCGCTCACTTCAAGCACAACATACGGGCCCGGTTCGATCTCCGTAGTGCCATAGGTCGTTCGCAGGTCCTCGGCAGTCAGAACTTCTTCCCGCGTAGTCACGCGAACCTCGCCCTTCTTGCTTTCGCCAATGGACTCCGCTCCATTAATCACCAGGTTCATCACCACCTGCTGCATCTGCCCGGAGTCTGCTTCGATTGCCGGCAATTCCGTGGCAAGATCCAGCTTCAGCTCCACCGATTTGGAAATCGAGCTCTGCATCAGTTCGCTGATCTCCCGCGCCAGGATCGAGAAATCCAGCGCGCGCACGTTGAGCCGCCCCTTGCCCGCGTACGCCAGCATCTGCCGTGTCAGTTCGGCGGCGCGCTGGCTGGCATGAACCACGTCTCTCAACGCGCTCTGGTAAGGAGTGCCCGCAGGCGCATCGCTCAGCGCCAGTCCGGCATTCCCCAGTATCCCGGCCAGCAGGTTGTTGAAGTCGTGAGCGATTCCTCCCGCCAGAATACCCAGGCTTTCCAGCCGAGCGGTCTGCTGGAAGTGCTGGTCGAACTGCTTGCGCTCGGTAATATCGCGGATATTGAATTGAGCTACCTGCTTCGGCCCTTCTTCGTAGCAGTTCGCCACCACTTCAAGCACGATCTCCCGCTGCTGCTGTCCTTTGATCGGGAAATCGGGAAACCGTAGAACCTTCTCTTTCCGCAGACGGTCGAGTACGAGACTGGCGTTGGGAACATGCTGCATCGGCTCGGTCTCCCAGAACCGCTTGCCGACCAAATCTGTCCTTTTCAGCCCGAGCAGCTCGGCGAGAAACGGATTGACATCGGTGGTCTCGCCCGTCTCGCCGTTGATAATCAGGATGCCGTCCTTGGCTGTTTCAAAGAGGCGGCGATACTTCGCCTCGGCCGCTTTCTTGCGGTCGCTGATATCTTCAATCGCCAGCAGAATGAGATTGTTCTCCCGGCTGCGCTGCAGATAGCGGGCATTCAGTTGAAAGGTTCTCCATCCGATGCGCGCGAACTCGTGTTCCAGCTCGACGTCCTGAACGGAGCCGTCGCCGTCCTGCGATAGCCCGTCAAGCAGGCTGGAGACCTTGCTCTGATGCCACTGCCCGTGATCGAGGTCATAGAGTGGCTGGCCGATCGTCGCCGCGCCGCTGGTCTGAAAAGTGTCGAAAAAAGCGTGATTCGCGGTCTGAATGCGCAGGTTCTGGTCGAGCACCAGCAGCGGCTCGCGGATCGTCGCGATGATCGCCTCCGCGTAATTCCGCTCATTCCTCAGTTCCTCCATCGCCTGCTTGAGCTGATCGATGTCCATCAGTTGCAGCACCGCTCCATCCACACGGTCCTCCGCCGTGCGATAAGGCTGAACCCGCAGCGAATACCAGCGGCCATTCTGGTGCTGAACGTCGCGCTCGATAAGCTGTCCGGACCGCGTCACCTGAAGCAGCACATCCTCCAGGTCGGGGACATTGATGCGCGGCTTCAAATCGGAAATCGGACGCCCGACATCCGTCGGGATCAGGCTCAGGACCTCTTCGGCGATCGGCGTGTACCGGCGGATACGCAGATCATCGGTCAGCATGATAATCGGCATCTTCATGCTGCTCAGAATGTTCACCAGGTCGTTGTTCAGCTGACTCAGCTCGCTGTTGCGGCCCTGCATCTCCTCATTCGTCGTCGTCAGCTCTTCGTTCGAAGACTGCAGCTCTTCCTTGGCCGTCTGTAATTCTTCATTCGTGCTCTGCAGCTCCTCGTTGCTGGATTGCGCTTCCTCGTTTGCGCTGCGCAATTCCTCGATCAGGCGCTGCATGTAAGCGCGCGTCGCCGCGAGCTCGAGCGCCAGGTTCTCGTGGTCCTGTCCGGATGCGGCTCCGTCGGCGGCGGCCAAATCCTCGTCCCGCGCCTGCTGAGACGGCTCCTCCAGCAGAATCAGGTAGTGCCGCTCTCCCGCCAGCCCGGCAAGCCGCCGGACCACCAGGTTGATCTCCCGAAATCCGTCGTTGCGGTGCACCTGAACCTTGTCCCTGCGCACCGCATTCTTTGAGCCTTTGGCTTCCTCCAGCATTGCTCGAAGGATGAGCGCGATATCTTCGCGTACCAGCTTGAAAATATCGAGCTCCGGGTCCCCCGGCGGCGGAGACAGATACGTGCCCACGTCTCCGCGGAATTTCACCACCTCGTACCGCTCGTTGACGAGGAAGCCCGCCGGAGCATACTCATCCAGAAGCATCCGGTCGGCCTGCCGGTCGAGGACGGTCGCATCGTCGATCCTCGGCGGCGCCGCCGAACCCGTTGGCTCCGCCATCAAGGAGCGCAAGGGCAGTTCGAAATGCGGCCGCCCCAGTTCCAGGTTGCGTCGGTAAATCTTGTGCTTCGCGTCCAGCACCACGAAGTAATCGGCCAGCCCTCCCAGGCTCTCGGAATTTCCCAGCAGCAGGCAGCCCGTCGGCTGCAGCGCGTACATGAAAATCGACAGCACCCGCCGCTGCAGAACCGACCCAAGATAAATCAGCAGATTCCGGCAGCTGATCAAATCCATCTTCGAGAGAGGGGGATCTTTCGTGATGTCCTGGCGAGAAAAAATACACATATCGCGGATCGTCCGCGTGATCTGGTAACCCCCGTCCACCTTCAGGAAAAATCGCTTCAGGCGGCTCGGCGATACCGAGACGGAAATACTCTCCGGATACTTCCCCATCCGCGCTGTCTGAATCGACTGCTCGCTTACGTCGGTTCCGAAAATCTGGATCGGATAACTCTTTTGCGCCGCCTCCAGATATTCCGTCAGCGCGATCGCCAGCGAGTAGACTTCTTTGCCCGCGGAGCAGCCGGGCACCCAGACGCGAATCGGATCCTCGGCCCCGCGATCCTTCAGCATCGCCGGAAATGCCTTTTCGGCCAGCGTCGCGAACGTCTCGGGGTCGCGGAAAAAGTCTGTAACCGTGATCAGCAGATCGTCGAAGAGCGCGTCTACCTCCGCCGGGCGCTCCTCCAGAAGCGTCAGGTACTCTGGCTGCTTTTCCACGTGGTTCAACGCCATGCGCCGCGCCAGCCTGCGCCGAACTGTCGGCTTCTTGTAATGGGTAAAGTTCACCCCGGTGCGCGCCTGCAGGAGAGAAAGTATCTTTTCCAGCGCGGGACCGTCCTCAACCGGCGGACCTGCAATTTGCAGCCCGAAGTAGGAGTGTTCCGCGATGCTCGCCAGTTCGCGCGCGATGCCCTCGGGAGGCAGGACGAAATCCACCACACCGGTGGCAATCGCGCTGCGCGGCATCCCGTCGAACTTTGCGGTCTCGTCCTGGGCGAAGGTAATGCCTCCCGCTCCCTTGATCGCCTCCAGCCCGAGTGTTCCATCGGATGCGGCCCCGGAAAGAATAATGCCGATCGACCGGCCTCGCCGCTCCCGCGCCAGCGAGGACAGAAAGAAGTCGATGGGCAGATTCCGCCCGCGGTCCTCGTTGCGCGGAGTCAGTTCCAGCACCGCGTGGCGAATCGCCATCTGCGTGTTGGGAGGAATGATGTAGACGTGATCCGGCTCGACCCTGGTCCCCTGCGCGGCCTGTGTAACCGGCAACCGCGTATGCTGCGCAAGCAGATTCACCAGCATGCTCTCGTGGTTCGGGTCCAGGTGCGGGACCAGCACGTAAGCCATTCCGGTGTTGGCCGGCAGATGCTTCAGTATCTGCGTGAAGGCGTCAAGCCCTCCCGCCGACGCGCCGATTCCGACAACCGGGCAAAGATTCTTGTCCGCAAGCGGGCCCAGTTCCTCGTCCTGCTGTTCATCGACAATCTCAGCATCGTCGAGCTCGACGCTCGCATCGGCCCTTGGAGCGGATTCCTCGGCAAAGTCTGACATGATCCCTCGGTGATGCCTCTAAGGTAGCTAGCTCAGATTCGTGTCCGTGCTGGAACCGAGGCCCGAAAGCGCGCTAAATACAATTCGATGAATAGAAGCGTTCTCATCTAGCGGAATAAGATGCTGAAAATCATAGTCCACGCCAGATTTCCACGCATCGGATTCTTCGCCTCAGTCAGACAAGCATATGCGCAAGGCAGGAAACCTGTTGATGACAAGGAATTGCCCTTGCCGGCATGGCTCTACATCTGCGGGATTTCCGGCGGGTTCGTGATCGTGATCTTGGGCTGTTCCGTCGGAGTGGTTATCTTCCCTGCCGCCGCGGCTGGATTGGGCGTCGTCGTGCCCGTCGGCTCCTGCAGCTTCACGATGCGGGCGACATACGTGGCATAGTCTTCATCCATCGCGCCCGTGATATGCCCTGATCGGCTGAGCGTAACTGTCCAGACCGTGAAGACGTTCTGCCCCTCGCGATCCGGGAACTGGACTTCCCTCGTCTTGTTCACCGTATCCACACGGAATGTCGATACCGGAGCGCGAAGCATCGCAATGTCGAGTCCCGGATCGTCCGGCACATTCGGTCTCGCTCCCACCATTTCCGCGTAGCAGACGCCCAGGATCAGCCACTTCCCCTCCGGGCTAACATCCCGCTTGGCGATATCCGCGGGAACAAGTCCGTTGAACAGCGCGTAATTTCCCGGGTCCTTCACTGCGGGAAGATAATTGGCTGCATTCCGATGCAGTGCCGGAACCACCCTCACCCTCCCTCTCCCCCGCGGAACCAGCGCGGTAAAGAGCGACTCCGACCCGTCCGGATACCTGTCGATGTAATGCACCATCAGCGTGTCGGGAAAGGCCGGGCAGATGGCCTGGTCGATGGTCCAGTTTCCTTGCGTGAGATCGTATCCGTATATCTCCGCGCCAATGGAAATTCCCCGCCCGTGCGCCTGCAGCAGGTCGCGATCTTCTGCCGACATCTCCTCCCGCGTGCGGTGTTCGAGAGAGAAATAATGCACGCGCTGCGGATGCCTGGCCGCGACCGGATAGGCGCTTTGGGGCCGGACGGCATCCTGCGTCGAACCGCCGGTCGTGTCCTGCGGCGCGGCTTGCGCCAAAATACTGCCGCACGCAAAGACAAAAGCCGCTATGAAGAAAATGGGGGCCGGTTTTCTCATCGCAATTTCACTGTATCACCGCGACAAAATGCAAAAGGCAGCCTCTCGGAGGCTGCCTTTTGCGGTTACGGAGACCGGCTTATTTTCCGCTGGTGCGGCGACGATGCACCGGCGTCTTCTTCTCCGCAGGCTTCGCCGCTCCATCCTTCATGATGATCATCGGAGGAGTCTGCGTATAGGAGTCGAACGTGCCGATCAGCGTCACGGTCGAGCCTACGGCGGGAACCTCCTTCAAGGGCTCCTTCATGTTGACCGTGAAGTCAGCCTTCTGCGACTGCTTCGCATCGTCCGAGACGGCAAGCTGCACCGAATCCGCCGTGGCCTGAACCACGACACCCGGAATCTGCGTCGTCTGGCCCTTCAGCGCCGACCACACCTTGTCCTGGTCTTCCTGGTTGCCGTTCGACAGGATGTATTCCTGGTCGCTCAGCGCCAGCTTCGTAGCATCGGGCGTGCTCACGATTGCCTGGTGAGCAAGCTCCTGCGGCGAAGGAGGCGGCGGCGCGGGTACCGGCTTGTAGGTGGCCGGCGGGAAGACGTTGTCGTGCGCCATCTGTTTGATCTGGTCGAAGCCGTCCATCTTGCCGGTGTATTTCTGATACCAGTATTCGGCGGCCTTCTCGGCATTCGTCTTGTAGGGCTCCTGCAGATATTGCGCCGCGCGGGTGAGGAACCAGATGCCGTTGATCAGGTCCTTGGGATCTTCCTGCACATACGCGTTCCCCAGATAGTAGGTGTCGGCCAGCGGGAAGCCGGCGGTCGTCGCGTTGGGGTCCTTCTCAGCCTTCAATTCGTTCGAATAGGCTTCGATCGCGTCCTTGTAATCCTTCTTGGCCACATCGTCCGCGCCCTCGGCGCTGTAGAAGATGGGCGTTGCCAGGTCCTTGAGCTTCTGGAAGTCCGCGTCGCTCATGCTCGGCGGCTTGGTCGCATTCACGCCCTTTTGCGCCTCGGCAGCCGCGTCATCCAGCTTCGCCTGGTCGCCGTTGGCCTGCTGCTTCTCGACGTAAACCACAAAGGTCAGCGCGCGAAGGTTGTCGGGGGAGACCTGCAGCAGGCGTTTCGCTGCATCGAAGGTCTTTGCGCTGTCGCCGGCGGCCTGGTAGGCGCCCACCAGCTGCTCCAGCATATCGCCCTTCACCACACTGTTCGGATACTGCTGCAGAAAGCTTTCAATAGCCGAGGCCTTCGCAGCCGGCGACGACTGCCCGATCGCATTCGTGTAAGCGTTGTATTCAGCGGGGTCTTTAATCGTGATCTGACTGGGTTGAGAACCCGAGGCCTGCGCCATAGCGACCGGCAGCGAGCCAAGGGCGCTGGACGCAAACACCAGCAAGGAAGCAAAAACGACCTTCTTCATTCAACGCTCCTAAGGAATTTCCTTAAATTAAAACATTCGCGAGTGCGAGCCAAGTGCGGTTAAACCCGGCTTTTGGCCGAGCCAAATACTACTCCGGCTATGAAATGCAATCTACACCAAAGCTGTGTTGCTGGATTATAGAAACCAGCAGCTTGCTGTGACAAGTGACACTTTCACCCGCGGGAGGCGCTCCCGATGATTTCCGATCCCAACCACATTGCATATTGCGAAGAACCGGTTCTGCGCGTCTCCCTCTGCTCAGGACACTCCGTGGTACGCCCACGTTCCCCCATTTGACGCCTCCGTTTCACGCTGCGAACGGATCAACATAAATCACCATGCTTGGGATGCGACCCCTACCCGAATCGTTGACTCGCGTCGGGCGGAAAGTGCCCCAGCCTCCCATCCGCGCATCCTATTCCCTTCCGCTCCATCACTATAGACCAGTGTCAAAACGTAAAAATGAGAGGTCGCAGAATGACAACCCTTGACTCGCAACTCGCCGTCGTCACCGGAGCCAGCCGCGGTATCGGAGCGGCAATCGGGAAACGCCTGGCAGGCATGGGCGCCGCCGTGCTCCTGGCCGCCCGCGATTCGCAAAGCCTCGCCCAAGTCCAGCAGGAAATAACCGCCGCAGGCGGACGCGCCGAGACAGCTACGCTCGACCTGCGCGATGAAGAATCCGTCGCCGGCCTTGCGCAGTCCGTGAAAGAGCGTTTCGGCCGTTGCGACATTCTGGTGAATAACGCCGGTGTCGCCAAAACTGGCAGTCCTCTGCACGAGACTGAGCCCGATGCCTGGGAGAACATGATGGCCACCAATCTTCGCGGCCCCTACCTCATGATCCGCGCCTTCGCCCCGCTTATGATCGCCGCGCGCGCCGGCCATATCGTCAACATCTCGTCGCTGGCCGGCCACAACCCCCTCAAGAACGGAGCGGCCTACGCCGCCTCCAAGTGGGGACTGAACGGACTCACTTATTCCGTCGCCGAAGAGCTGCGCGATTACGGAGTCCGCGTCTCCGCGGTCGCGCCGGGTTCGGTCGATACCCATTTCGGAGGAAGCGGCAAGGACGGAAGCTGGAAGATTCAACCCGGCGACGTAGCCAACGTCGTCGCCATGATCGTGACCCAGTCCCCACAGTCTTTTGTCAGCGAAGTCAAGTTAAGGCCGACCCGAAAACCATAACCTCAAAACGATCGGATAGCGGTTGGGTTGTCGCAATGTTTGCGTTACCGCCCCAGACGATCGGGTGCCCCACGTCTCGCTTTTGAGACGTGGGTCTACAAACTCCCGCGGCCAACGATTTCCCTGCGGCATGCCTCCGGTTCGATATCGACTTTGTAACGCTCGCCCGCCTTTGGTCACTATCCAGCCATCATGATTGGACTGGCTCCAGATTGCTTCGTTGAATACTCGACACGAGCCGATGCTCACAGCCGGGATCGCGGCGCGCGGCCATCTGCCAGCGAAGAAGATTCGCTCCCCGTGATGAAGGAACCTTCACCCCGCATTGAATCCCTGGAACTATTCCTCTCGTGGGCGATCAGATTGACTGCATTCACCGCCGTTCTGCTGTTGTTCTAGCGGGTTGTCGCAAGAATTTGGTGATATCTCAAACGCGAACGGATGCCCCACCGTCTGCCCTGAGCTTGTCGAAGGGTCTCGTTCTTGAGACGTGGGATTACAAAACTCCAAATCCAGCGAAACCGTTGCCACAAAACAAATTAGGTTCGCTGCATTCACCGCCCAAACTGGCGCAGGTCATGAACATCCACCGCGGACCGTATCCCGCTATGGGCGCACCCTCCATTTTCTCGGTATTTTCGCTTGCCTTGGACCTTCCCCCGGGACTAGCCTGAAGTCCTCTGGTGATCTCCCGCGACAACCGAAGCGCAAAGCGAAGAGTGCGACCTCTGGTTTGCACCGAAACCTGTGCAGAATCGGCCCGGATTTGCTGCGGACGCCTAATGGTTGAGTTAGGGACGCCTTATCCACAAGATGTTGGGGTGTCTATGTTGACCCCACCGCAGCCCGGCGGCTACAGTTTTCTCTGACCGGCTGCTCGATTCCCGCTGTTTCCCGGCGCCTCTCCCCTCTGCGAAAGGAAGGAGTCAAATCCGTATGCTCAAGCTCGAAAAAGATCCAGATCCTCGGCTTCAAATCCTTCTGCGACCGCACCGAGGTCCAGCTCTCCGGCGAGGGCATCGCCGTCGTCGTCGGACCCAACGGCTGCGGCAAATCCAACATCTCTCGACGCCATCACCTGGGTGCTCGGCGAGCAGTCGCGCCAAATCCCTGCGCGGCATCAAGATGGAAGACGTCATCTTCGCCGGCACCCGCGACCGCAAGCCGCACCGGCATGGCCGAGGTCTCCCTCACCCTCGATCGATCCCGAGGTCTACGACGGAGCCCGCTTCTCGACGAGCCCGAAGTCGTCATCGACGAACGAACTCGCATGCCGATTGGGACGAAGACGAAGCTCCGCCCGCAGACGCGCCGCCGAAACCGAAGAGGCCGTCGCCGAGGCGCAGCCCGGCACCGTCATCGAAGGCGAAGCCGAAGCAGCGCCCGACAGTCGCACGCAGCCGCTCCGACCGAAGCCGCCGGCGGCGAACAACGTCGTCCTCAAGATTCGCCGCCGCAAGTTCGGCCGCACGCCCGCACGCGCCGGCGAACTCACCATCACCCGCCGCCTCTTCCGCTCCGGCGACAGCGAATACCTCCTCAACGGCAAGATCTGCCGCCTGCGCGACATTCAGGACATCTTCATGGGCACCGGCCTCGGCGGCGAGTCCTACGCCATCATCGGCCAGGAGCGCATCGGCCAGCTCCTCAGCTCCAAGCCGCTCGACCGCCGCGCCATCATCGAAGAGGCCGCCGGCATCACCCGCTTCAAGACCAAGAAGCGCCTCGCCGAGCTGCGCCTCGAAGCCGCCAAACAGAACCTCGCCCGCGTCAACGACATCTTCGAAGAAGTCACCCGCCAGATGAGCACGCTCAAGCGCCAGGCCGCCAAGGCCGAGCGCTACGGCGCACTGCGCGACGAGCTGCGCACCCGCCTGCGCGTCGTCCTCGCCAGCCGCATGGCCCAGATGGACGCCGAGCAGTCCGCCGTCGCCGACAGAGATCGCCACCCTCGCCACGCAGATCGACGAGCACAGCCGCCGACATCGAGCAGCATGGACGCCGAGCACGCCGCACAGGCGTCCGCGCGGCTACGCGCTCGACAGCAGATCCGCCAAGAAGCCAGACCCGCGCCAATCAGTCCGCCGTCGAACTGGAGCGCATCACCGCCCGCCAGCACGCCAACGCACGACCGCATCGCCGAGCTCACCGCCCGCACCGCCGCCGGCAGCGCCGAGCTCGAGCAGGCGCAGGCAGCAGCTCGCCAGCCTCACCGGCGAGCGCGAGCAGCATCGCAGCTTCCTCGAGACCGCCACCGCCGAAGCCGCCAGCTTCCGCCAGGCACGCGCAGCGCCCGCAGCAGCAGGCCCGCGAGGCCGTCGGCGCCGTCGCCGCCGCCGAGCAGCAGGCCGAAGCCTCATCGCCGCCAGGCCATGCAGCTGCTCTCCGCAGCCGGGCAGCACCCGCAACCAGACGCGCAGGCCGAGGAGTCGCTCGGCCGCGCTCGAGCGCGAAGCCGAACGCCTCGTCGCCGAGATCGGACGCCGCCCGGCACGATCTCGAAGCCCTCGGCGCCGAGCGCGGACAGGTCTCGCTCACCTTCGAGTCCGTCACCGAGCGCCTCAAGCGTCTCGAAGCCGAGATCGCCGCGCTGCGCATCCAGATCGACGCGAAGCGCGCGAGAAGAAACCGAGACCAAGCGCCGCGGCGACCAGCTTGCGCGGCGAGCACGCCACGCTCACCGGCCGCCGCAACTCTCTCGAAGCGCTCATCCGCGAGCACAGCTACTCCACCGACACCGTCCGCAAGCTCTTCCGCTCCAACGTCTCATCGGCCGGCGGCCTGGCGCCCGTCGGCACGCTCGCCGACTTCCTCGAAGTCGACGGCCAGTACGAAAGCGTCGTCGACGAATTCCTGCGCGACGAGCTCAACTACATCGTCGTCAAGAGCTGGGACGCCGCCGACGAAGGCATGCGCCTGCTCAAGACCGACGTCGATGGCCGCGCCACCTTCCTCGTGCATCCCGAACGACGCGCAGGCCAAGTTCTCCTTCGCCGGAGACAACGAGCCATCCAGCAGCTACGACCAGCAGCGAAGGCGTCGTGCGCCTCAAGGAGTGCATTCGCGTGCTCGACGGCTTCGGCAAGTCGCTCGAAGTCATCCTGCCCAAGCTGCGCGAAGGCTTCGTCGCGCCCGACTCCGACACCGCGCGCACGCTGGCGCTCGAAAATCCGCACGCCTTCTTCCTCTCGCCCTCCGGCGAGATGCTTCCACAACGTCACCGTCACCGGCGGCAAGCCGCGCGCCGAAGGCCCGCTCGCTCTCAAGCGCGAGCTGCGCGAGACTCAGCAGAAGCTCGAAAAGGTCGAGCGCGAGCTCGGCCAGGCCGAGATCACGGCCGCCACGCTCAGCAACAGAGCTCGCCGAGCTCACCCGTCAGCTCGAAGTGCAGAGCGAAGAGCGCCGCGATGCCGAGCGCGAGAGCGCCAACATCCGCGCGCCCTGCGCCAGATGGAGTCCGAAGTCGCAGCGCCTCGAGCGCCGCCTGCAGGACTGGACGCTCCAGAACGAGCGCAACGCGACGCCCGCAGCCAGAAGCAGACCTTCATCGAGCAGAAGCGCGAAGAAGCCGCAGCGCTCGAAGACCGAGCACGCTCGCCGCCGAGTCCAGCCTCGAAGAGCTGCAGCGCGCAGTCGAAGAGCTGCGCGCCGCGCGCGAAGAGCGCCAGCAGCAGGCCGCGCAGGTCTCCGCCGCAGCTGGCCGGCCTCGAAGAGCGCCGCCGCGGCGCCGAGGCCGCCTTCGCCCGCATCGACCGCATGTTCACGACGATCTGGCCAGCGCGTGCAGCAGCTCGAGCAGCAGCTTGCCGCCGCCGCAGCCGAAGCAGCAGCGCGCCCGCGAAGAACGAACAGCTCGCCGCGCAGCCGCGAGCAGCTCGCCGAACCGCGCGCGAACAGGCGCTCGCCGAAGTCGCCCGCCTCACCGAGGAAGCCGCCGCCTGCGCGACGCGCATTGCCGAAGTCGACCAGCAGCTCAAGACGCTGCGCGCCGAAACCGACGCTCTGCGCGAGCACGCGCAGCGGACGCAGCCGCCCGCGCCGCCAAGCTCGCCGCCGACCTCGAGCACCTCGAAGCCACCTGCCTCAACGACCTCGGCGTCGAAGCCGGCGTCCTCCGCGAAGACCGAACATCGCCCGCATCGAAGGCGAGAGCTCTGCGCCACGGAAGAAGAAGCCTGCCGCGCCCTCAAGCAGAAACTCGAAGCGATGGGCCCCGTCAACATGATGGCGCTCGAAGAGTACAACGAGACGGCGCAGCGCCACGACTTCCTCGAAACGCAGCGCAAGGACCTGCTCGACTCCATCGAGAACACTCAGGCCACCATCAAGGAGATCGACGACGATCTCGCGCACCAAGTTCGACGAAGCCTTCGTGCGCATCAACGAAAACTTCTGCGTCACCTTCTCGCAAACTCTTCGGCGGCGGCCAGGCCTTCATGCGCCTCACCGACGAAGAAAACTCCAACGAGAGCGGCATCGACATCGTCGCCTCGCCGCCCGGGCAAAAAGCTGCAGAACGTCCTGCTGCTCTCCGGCGGAGAAAAGGCGCTCACCGCCCTCTCGCTGCTGGTCGGCATCTTCCAGTTCCAGCCCAGCCCCTTCTGCGTGCTCGACGAAGTCGACGCGCCGCTCGACGAGACCAACGTCGGCCGCCTCGCCGACATGCTGCGCGAGCATGGCCGGAGACACGCAGTTCGTCGATCGTCACCCACTCCAAGCGCACGATGACCGCAGGCCGACCTCATCTACGGCGTCACCATGCAGGAGCCCGGCGTCTCGAAGATCGTCAGCGTGCGCCTCGGCGGACAGGATAGAACGCAGGAACGGAATCAGGAGCGCAGGGCAACCGCATAGGTTGCCTTGTAACTCCCTGCTTCCCGATTCTGGCAAGAAAACTCTGGTAATCGCCGCGTAGTTCCCGATCCGGAGAAATTCTCGGCGTCTATCTTGACAGTCGACGCCTTCGCGTGACAATACGCCGTAACCCCGCGTCAATCGCGTGTTTATGCTGCGTTGACAAAGCGCGCCCACCGATTCAGAATCGAAATTCAGTCTCATCCAGGAAGGCTCCCCGTTGTCTGCTCTCATCGAAACCGAGTTTGCCGATCTTGTTCTGCATGCGCGCGGCAAGGTACGCGACCTCTACTCGGTCGGCGAATATCTGCTGCTGGTCGCGACCGATCGCATCTCGGCCTTCGATCACGTGCTCGCCACCGGCATTCCCGGCAAGGGCAAAGTGCTCACCCAGCTCTCGCTCTTCTGGTTCGAGCTGCTCAAAGACATCGTCCCCAACCACCTCATCACTGCGGACGTGAAGCGATATCCGGCCGAGCTGCACGCCTACGCCGATGAGCTCGACGGCCGCTCCATGCTGGTCAAGCGCGCGCAGATGTTCCCTGTCGAGTGCGTCGTTCGCGGCTATCTCTCCGGCTCCGGCTGGAAGGACTATCTGGCCACCGGTTCAGTCTGCGGCATTCCGCTTGCGCCCGAGCTGCTCGAAGGCGACCGCCTGCCCGAGCCCATCTTCACCCCGGCCACCAAGAGCCTCGATGGCGAGCACGACATCAACATCGGTTTCGATGAGATGGTCGCGCGTATCGGCGCGCAGAGCGCCGAGCGGCTGCGCAATCTCAGCCTCGCGATCTACAACAAGGCCGCATCCTACGCGGAAGAGCGCGGTCTTATTCTCGCCGACACAAAATTCGAGTTCGGCACCACCGCCGAAGGGATTATCCTTGCTGATGAAGTTCTTACTCCGGACTCGTCGCGCTTCTGGCCGCGCGACCAGTACAAACCGGGTCAGCAGCAGCCTTCGTTCGACAAGCAGTACGTTCGCGACTATCTCGAAAGCATCCGCTGGAATAAGCAGGCCCCCGCTCCTGCATTGCCGCCAGAGGTCGTCGCGCGCACGCAGCAAAAGTATCTGGAGGCCTACCGCCTGCTGACGGGCAAGTCTCTTTCGATTTGATTTGGGGCAATGTGATTCAGGGCAAATTCGTTCAGGAATTCGGATGGCGCTGATCGACTGGGCAATTGTCGTTGTTCTCGTGGTTTCGGTGTTGTCGGCGGCAAAGAAGGGTTTTTTTCTCGAAGTATTCTCGCTCGCCGGAGTCATCGTCGGACTCCTGCTTGCGAGTTGGAACTATCAGCGGCTGTTGCCCTGGCTCAACCGCTGGATTCACTACCCGCCGGGGGCCGAGGTGATCAGCTTCACCGCCATCGCCATCGCCGTCATGATTCTCGCCGGTCTGCTCGGGCGCTTGATCCGCTGGTCGGTGCATTCGGTTGGACTGGGTTGGGCCGATCGGTTTATCGGCGCAATCTTCGGATTTGTGAAGGGATGTGTCCTGGTCACGATCGCGGTGCTGGTAGTTGCCGCCTTCCTGCCTCAGGCCACATGGTTTCAGCAGTCGCGGCTTGCTCCGTATTTCCTCACGGCCGCGCATCAGGCTTCGGTGGTAACACCCAGCGAATTGGGAGAGCGCATTCGCCAGGGCGTGAATTTGATCCGTAATGCGCAGCCGCAGTGGCTTCACCCCTCCGCGGAGTCGCTTCCAAAAGCGCTTGCTCCTGAAGTCGCTTTCCGGAGAATCGCTTCGTAACACCTGCAGTCGGGCCCTGTCGTTCTTGAACCAAACCGGGCTGGCGGACGCCAGCGATGAGACAGTTTTCACAGCCGGCGCGCGGCATCATGAATCGCCGCGGCAACACTTCGGCCGTAGAGCTGACAAAGGAAAGAGGTACTTGTGAAGCGTGAACTGGATAACCTTGTGACGCAGATGCACGATGGCGGCATCACCTATGCCGAGGCCGTGCGCGAGTTCAAACGGCGCTTTCTGATGGAAGTGCTGGCGCATCACAGGGGAAACCAGTGTAAAGCTGCCAAGGAACTGGGAATGCACCGCAACACGCTCAGCCGCACCATAGCCGAGCTGGCCATCGACCCGGCACAAATTCGCAGCGGGCTCAAGCGTCCGCCGCGCAGCGAGCGTCCTGTATTCGAGACGAAACAGATCGTCCGTTAGGACTGGCCGTCCAGACACACGCGCCGGGTGCCCCAGGTCTCGCCTTTGAGACCTGGGTCCAGGGTCAGGCCAGATTGGGAATCGCCCGCGATGCATCGGTCGGCCCGCAACGGCAATCTGCTTTAGTCTAGAGACAAGGGCGAACGCAGAGTGACCTTTTCATCGACGCAGCAGACAGTCCCGGAAGCCTCCGCCGGGGACCATCGGGTTTTTGTGCAGGACGGCTTTCTCTGGAACCGCCAGGGCGCCTATCTCTTCGACATTGACGGCACGCTCCTCCGCAGCCGCGACCGCACCCACGTCAATTCCTTCTTTTCGAGCGTGCGAGACGTGCTGGGCCACGAGCTCGCCCTCGAAGGCGTCACCGTCAGCGGCAACACCGATCCCGGCATCCTCCGCGATGCGTTCCGTCTGGCCAGGCTCGCAGACGAGCACTGGCAGCCACACCTTGAAGCCATCCTCGAGAAGATGCGCGTCGACGTAGCCGCCCGCCGCGACGAGATGAATCTGGTCATGATGCCCGGCGTCGAAGAGATGCTGGCCTACCTGCAGAGCCAGGGCGCGGCCCTCGGCGTGGCCACCGGCAACCTGGAATCCATTGGCTGGCTCAAGATCGAAGTACTCGGCCTGCGCCACTGGTTCACCTTCGGCGGCTTCAGCGATCGCTACGATGTTCGCTCGCAGATGATCGCGCACGCCGCCGAGGAAGCGCATAAGCACGCTGATCCGCAAGCCACGGTCTGCGTCGTGGGCGACACGCCCGCCGATATCTCCGCCGCCCGCGCCAACGGCCTGCCCACCATCGCCGTCGCCACCGGCCATTACAGCTTCGATGAACTGATGGAGTACAAGCCCGAAGCCTGCACCACCACCCTCAAGGCGCTGCTCGCGACAGTGGAAGCAAGACCGGATCAGGAATGAAGCGCAGCCGTAAATTCGTCGTCGCGCTGTGCGTTCTATCCGCCTGCGGCCTCCTGCGCGCTCAGTCCGACCCTCTGCAATCGTCGGACTCCGACAAGCCGGCCCCGCAAAAATTGCCGTCGGCCCGTGTCCGCGCGCAGGCCGAGAAGCATTATCTCGAAGGAGCCAGGGCGCTCGAGCATGAAGACCTGAAAACCGCCGCCGCTGAGTTTGACCGCGCCGTCGATCTCGATCCCGGCAACGAGCAGTACCAGGCATCGCAGGAGATCGTGCTCCAGCATGAAGCCACCGGGATGATCCAGGCCGCGGACAAGGCGAAAATCCTCAACCATCCCGACGAAGCCCATGCCGACCTGCTGCAGGCCTTTCGCCTCGACCCCAAGAATCCGATGCTGGCCCAGCATCTCGACGAGATCACCAATGACGTCGCTCCTGACGCGGTACAGCTTTATCCTCAGGACAAGACCATCGCCCCGCCGATTCTCTTTGCCCCTCTGCCCATGCGGCACAGCTTTCATCTCCACACCAATGCCGAAGATCTGATCCGCCAGGTTCTCACCCCCTACGGCGTCGTCCCCACCTTCGACAGCTCGGTGAAGAACCAGATGACCCGCTTCGACGCCGACAACATCGACTTCGCCGAAGCCCGGCAGATGCTCAACCTGGTGACCAATACCTTCTTTGTCGCGCTCGACCCCAGGCGTGCGCTCGTCGCGCAGGATACCAAGGACAAACGCGCCGAGTTCGAACGCATGGCCCTCGAAACCGTGTATTTTCCGGGTCTCACCCCGGCCGAAATCACCGAGATGGTGACCATTGCCAAGAGCGTTTTCGATGCGCAGCAGGTAACCACATCTCCCGGCAGTTCGACCCTTACCGTACGCGCCCCTGCCCTCAAGCTCGCCGCGCTGAACGCAACGCTCTCCGAGATGCTGGATGGGCGCAGTGAAGTCGCGCTCGACGTCCGCCTCTATGACATCGCCAAGACCCGGACTGTGAACGTCGGCTTGCAGTTGCCGCAGCAGACCTCGGTCTTCAACATCCCCACCGAGTTGAACAGCGTCCTCTCCGCCAATTCCAGCCTGGTACAGGAGATCATCTCCAGCGGGTTGGCCAGCGCGGGCGACTACGCGGCGATCGCCGCGATTCTCATCGCCTCCGGGCAGGTCAGCAACTCGGTCTTGAACCAGCCCTTCGCCACCTTCGGCAACGGCCTCACCTATACCGGAATCGCGCCCGGTTCGGTGACCGGCAATCTTGCCCTCAACTCTTCCGACTCCCGCGTGCTGGACCAGATGACCATGCGCCTGCTCGATCAGGAGGAATCGACCCTGAAAAGCGGCACCCGCTATCCCATCATCACCTCTACCTATTCCAGCCTCACCGGCTCCTCGCTGAGCATCCCCGGCCTCTCTACTCCAGGACTTTCGAGCACGCTCGCCAGCCTCGGCGTCAGCGCCTCTTCCCTGTCCTCAAGTTCCAATCAGACGATCCCGCAGGTGCAATACGAAGACCTCGGCCTCACGCTCAAGGTCAAGCCCTACATCCAGAAGGATCGGGATATCACCCTCAAGCTCGATCTGAAAATCGATTCCCTCGCCGGCGCATCCATCAACAACATTCCCGTGCTCGACAATCAGCAGTACACCGCAACCATAACCCTCAAGCCGGGATCGAGCGCGCTCGTCGTCAGCAGCCTTTCCAAGCAGCAATCTTCCGCCGTCTCCGGAGTACCGGGGCTGAGCGAGCTTCCCGGCTTTCAGTCGACCACCAACAACAACGCCGAGAACGATGTCTCCAACCTCATCATCCTCGTCACGCCACACATCATCCGGCTGGCCCACCGGCAGGATGCCGGCCGCATGATCGTCATGCCTATCCACGAATAGCCAAGCCCGGGCAAACTCCGGGGCCAACATTCTAATATCCGGAGATAACGACCTCTGTCTCTGTGAACCTACCGCGCTTCCGATTATTACTCCCAGGCAGCGTCTATCAGTCCACGGATGCACATGAACCGTCGTGGCTCTGTCGACGTTCCTCGAGCCCGTAACAAATTTGTCATCCCGAGCGAGCACAGCGAGTCGAGGGACCTGCTTTTTGCTGGCGCAACCACAGATTTTCGCTTCCACCGCGCAATTCGCGGCTCACAAAAACGGAGACGTCAACAGAGCAAACCATCGTCTCGAATCGTGCCGCGACTCTATCGACGGGCTGTTTGAACCTCAGAATCCTTACGCCTGTGCACAACAACCGTTCGCGCATGCAGGCCGCACGCCAGGGGAGGATTCGTCATCTGCTTCACGAAGACGCGATAGCTCACCGTTCCCGGCTGCAGCGTCGACCAGTATCCGGTCTGCGAGAACAGCGGCTTGTGCTGATCGATCAGTTGATGGGTCAGGATTCTGACTCCGCACTCCAAGTTGTTCTTCGGCTGCAGAATGGTCTTCGCCGGGTCCTTGGGCGGCAGCTTCCGATCCGTCTGCCAGTCGAAATCGCATCCGTAGCGCTCCTGGTCTTCGTAGGTCAGCTGCAGCAGTCCTTCACTGCGCACCAGGCGTCGCGTTACGTCGTCGCGCACCGCGACTGCGGGTTCGGTGTGGCGAACGCGGGTGTCCGGATCGAGTCCCGCTTCGGCGCCGGCCAGGGCCTGGAAGAAGTAGGCCCAGAAGGCGCGCTTGTCCACATCGGACATTCCGTAAAAGCGCGGGCAGAAGCGGCGAACGTCGCGCGGAACCTCGCTGGACAGCATCGCCGGCGGCAGCGCCTTCTCGACAATCATGTCCCACTGCGGGTTCCAGGTATCGCCGCCCAGTTCCACCTTCTTCGCGTCGATCGGCGTTGCCGGCGCCGGCTTGGTCACCGGCTGGGCCTGTGACGGTGAAGGACTGGCGGCCTGCGCCTCGTGCCTGGCGCATCCGGAAGTGCAGAGAGCAAGACCCACGGAAAGGCCCGCGCACAGGCGGCGGAACATCTCCCAGACGCCGACATCCACGATGAGGCCCTCCTCGCCGCCAGTGCAGGACAGCGCATGCACGAGTCCTGTGTCTGGATGTTCCGGAGGCACCGGATGTTGCCAACTAAGACAAAAGAGAGAAATTGTCACGCACCCACGCCTCGACCTTTTCCTCCGTCGATCGGCAAGAAGCTCTCTGACCGTCGCGGGTGTCGGGCCTCACATATCGCCCGGAAGAAAAAGCGCTTGACATATTCCTATATCGGAATGTAATGTTCCGTCATGGCAAGAGCAAGCACCACCTCGGACGCCTTCAACGCGGTTGCCGAACCCCGCCGGCGGGAGATCCTGACCTACCTTGCCGGAGCTGAGCGGCCCGTCGGAGAGATCGTCGCAGCCCTCGGCCTGGAGCAGCCTTCCGTCTCCAAGCACCTGCGCGTGCTGCGCGATGTAGGGCTGGTCCGGATGCGCTGCCAGGGCCGCCAAAAGCTCTACCGCACCAACGCCGAAGCCATACGCCCTCTGCACGAATGGGCCGCAACCTTCGAGCGCTACTGGCAGCACCAGTTGAATCGTGTGAAGGAACGTGCGGAAGCGATGGTCCGCAAAAGCTCACCGGCTTCAAATTCCCCCAAAGCAGATTCCAGACCCGAATCTTAAGGAGAAATATGATCGCCACCGAACAGACCCTCGAAAACCTGACCCTCACCATCAACCAGGAAATCCACGTCCAGGCGCCCCTCGACGTAACCTTTGCCGCGCTGCTTGAGCAGCTCGGCCCCGGCAACGAAACCCCCGACGGCAAGTCGCTCAGCATGAAGATCGAACCGTGGCCCGGCGGCCGTTGGTACCGCGACCTCGGCGACGGCAACGGACACTTCTGGGCCAATGTTCAGGCCATCAAGCGGCCCACGCTGCTTGAATTCGCCGGCCCGCTTGTTTGCCTCTTTCCCGTTCGTCTGCAACGTGCAGTACCGGCTGAGCGAAGTCGATGGCGGAACGCTGATTGCCTTCCGGCACACCGCGCTCGGCTTCGTTGCCGACGAGCACAAGGCAGGCATGAACCAGGGCTGGGCCTCCATGCACGAACGCGTTCGCCGCCACGCCGAGGCCCGCGCATAACAGACCGTATCGCGACCCCGCATCGCGAGTGAGGAGAAGCCCTATGTGTCCAGTATGCATCGCAACCGCAGCGCTGATTGCCGGCAGCGTCACCTCGACAGGCGGACTCGCGGCAATCGCAATCAGAAAATTCGGCGTGAAGAACGCCGGAGACAATCATCCCGCTCCAACCCCGTCCACGGAGGATCATCATGGCTAGCAGCCACAATGGAAAAACCGAAAATCGTGTCGCCGGAGGAATGGCTCGCAGCTCGCGAGCAACTCCTGCCCCGGGAAAAACAGCTCACACGCGAGCGCGATGCGCTGGCCGCAGAGCGTCGGCGCATGCCGTGGATGGCCGTCGAGAAGCCCTACGAGTTCGAAGGCCCCAAGGGCAAAGCGAGCCTGCTCGACCTCTTCGAGGGCCGCCGTCAGCTCGTCGTCTACCGCGCCTTCTTCGAGCCCGGCGTCTTCGGCTGGCCCGACCACGCCTGCCGCGGCTGCTCTCTCGGAGCCGACCAGGTCTCCCACCTCTCCCATCTGCAATGCCCGCGATACGACTCTCGTCTACGCCTCGCGCGCGCCGCAGCCGGACATCGAGCGCCTGAAGGCGCGCATGGGCTGGAAGATGCCCTGGTACACCATCACCGACAGCTTCGACGCCGACTTCGGCGTGGACCAGTGGCACGGCACAAACGCATTCATCCGCGACGGCGACAAGGTCTTTCGCACCTACTTCATCAACAACCGCGGCGACGAAGCCATGGGCACCGTCTGGAGCTACCTCGACATCACCGCGCTCGGGCGCCAGGAGAACTGGGAGGACTCGCCCCCGGGCTACCCTCAGACCGAGCCGTACAAGTGGTGGAAATGGCATGACACCGTACGACGCCGAGCCCCGCCTGATCCGCAGTGGGTCGATATCATCACCGACCCTGATGGAGCCGCCCGCAGGCGCGCCGCAGAGGCGAAAGCCTGACTAAGGGCCGCCTCGCCCACCTCAGCGGCGCGCCAATCGAGCCATAAGTCTTTCGCAGGAAAATGCCGAGGCAGAAACCACGCCTCGGCATTTTCCTGTGTGATTGTGAGAGAAGCTCTGCGATAGCGCGGTCGAAAAACAGGCGCCGGAGATGGGACGGCTCGGCTCACATCCCTCGCGGCCATCACAGATTTGTCATCCCGAGCGAGCGCCGCGAGCCGAGGAACCTGCTTCTTGCCGGCGCGCCGCATATTTTCGCTTCCACAATGCATTTCGCGCTTCAAAAAGCGGGAATGTCAACGGAACCCCTATTTCCAACTGACCGCAAGCTGCCAGCGAAAATTCCGCAGCGCCGTCTTGCGCAGCACGCGCTCGTACTCTTCCAGCTCCGCCACGATCGGAGCCGTCTCCGACCCCAGCGTCGACGGAGCGTCCTTCAGATAGTCGAGCAAGGTGCAGATCGTGCCCAGCCCATCTCCGGGAGAGAACCACTGCGGAGGAGGCAGCGTCTTGGCCCATTCCGGGTCGCCCGCGCCCTCTTCCAGCAGCAGGGCCATCGAGTTCTGGTCTGCCGAGAAAAATTCCAGGAGCGGCTTCACTCCCAACCTTACAGCCAGCTTCTCCAGCGCGTCTTCATTTCGCGCCAGAGCGTGCCCGTTCACGAAGATATCGTAACCCGGATCTTCGCCTTCCACGACGATGTACATGGACGCGCTCATAGGTGGCAGTCTACCGTGAGTCCCCCAGATCATCGGATGCTTTTGCAGCCTGAAAAGTATGTTTTGTTATCTCAAGAGTTACCGCCCCACCGCTGCCGGCCGGAAAGCGCAGAAAAATCCAAAAAATACACGCGGGAATCAGCGCCGCGCCGATCCAGCCCTCGGCTGCGGGCCTGGCGCCGACCACCCACGCCGCCTCTGCGACCGCAATCAGCGTGGCCACCCACTCGAGCGTGGCCACCTGCCAGGCCGTCACCCGGCTCAAAAGCCAATAAAGCAACGGCAGCGTGCCACCGCTTACGACAATCGCGAGAAGCGCAAGCGGCAGAGCCGCCGTTTTCTGCCAGTGAGTGGGTACGCCCAGCCCCGCGCCCGCAGAGAGCACCGCCAGCAGAACGGCAGCCACGCCCAGTTGGATTGCCGAAAAGCTCAGAATCTCTTCGCCCCGCACCCCGTCCCGCGCGAACAGCCTGCGGACATAAAGATAAGAAAAGGCGCTCAGCCCTACCGCCGCCAGAAGCGCCGCCACGCCTCCCGCCTGTTGCCAGCGAAATGAAATGCCCGGAGCCACCACCATCGCCACGCCCCCGATTCCCAGAACCACTGCTGGAATCGCGCCCTCTCGTCCCTCATCCTCAACCAGCAGGATGACGATCGGCATCAGACCGAAGCAAAGCGCCACCACTCCCGCCGAAACCCGTTCCGAGCCCCATACCGTCAGCGCATAAGGAAGGCCCAGCATGGTCACGCCCAGCATCGCAGACGGGCCCAGCAGCCGCGCAATCGGACGCCGCAGCTCAGCCGGCGTCCGCCACCGGAGCAGCCCGGCCGTCATCCCCAGCAGCACAGCCGCCAGCCCGAAACGAAGCGCACCCGCGATCAGCCCGGGCAGCGCCTGAGACAACGTCGCCGCAGGAATCCACGCGCTGCCCCAGACCGCTCCCACAATCGCGAAGGTTGCGACGGTGCGCATCCTGAAAAACATGCCGGAGCTAGTGCGGTGTCCCAGAAATTCCTTCCATAAACTTGTCATCCCGACCGAAGCGTAGCGAAGTGGAGGGACCTGTGGTTTCTTTTGCTTCCACTCCCCATGTTCTTAGGGAAATATGCTGCGAGCTTTAGGGACAGGACACCAGGTTCAGGCGGGCAGGTTGCCTCAGCTAACTTATCGGCGTGGACCGCATCTTTAACCATAATAAGAAGACAATTTTTAAGCCGGCGACCCCAAAGGATTTTAAGCCGGCCTCCACAAGTAGACCCGGAATTCCAAATGCTAGACTAAAGTAACCTCGGGCGTTGAGTACCTGCGGATAATCCAGCCGCGTCCATCATTCCAATTCACTTCCTTATAGGTGGCCATGACTGCGAAGCAAAAGATCGCTCCACTTACCTCTCTCCGATTTCTCGCAGCCTTCATCGTAGTGCTCTACCACACCGCCCCGGAGCAATATCGGGTCAACGGCATTTTTCCCTGGGGGAACTTCCTCAATATCAGCTTCGTCTCGGTCAGTTTTTTCTTCACCCTCTCCGGCTACATTCTGGCCATCGTCTACCTGCAAAGGCCGCAGCCGGTCGACCGCCGCAAGTTCTGGATCGCCCGCTTTGCCCGTATCTACCCGCTCTTCGCGGCCTCGCTGTTGCTCGGCCTGCCCGACCTCCTCTTCGCCCGCATCGCCAAGTACGGCCTGAAGTCCGCCTTCATCAAGACCAGCGTTACGCTCGCCGGCAACGTCGTGATGCTGCAGGCCTGGACGACCAAGCTGCGGGGACTCAACAACCCTGTCTGGTCGTTGTCGGCCGAGACGGTTTTCTATCTGCTCTTCCCCTATCTGGGCTGGCGGCTCTGGCGAGCCTCGTCAAAGGCGGCATTCTGGGGAATGTTGCTTTTCTACCTGCAGGGCATGCTGTTCGTTGCCCTCGCCATCAAACTTCGCGTCGACACCGGAGCCATCGACTTCGTCCCCATCTTCCATCTCCATGAGTTCTTCGCCGGCATTCTGCTGGCCAGGTGGCAAACGCAAAAACAGGTAAATCCTTCTTCCCGCGAACGCCTGCGAACCGCTGCGCCGTGGCTGGCGGCTGCCGCTCTCGCGCTCTTTATCGCATCTCTCTACATCTTTCCGCACATCACCGAGCACTATTTCCGAGACGGGCTGCTCCTTCCCGCCAATCTCCTGGCCATCCTCGCATTTGGGAGCGGCCATTCGCTCCTCGACCGCGCCTTCTCGGCCTCCTGGCTGGTGCTCCTGGGAGAAGCCAGCTATGGGCTCTATCTCATTCATCTGCCCATCTGGCTCTATACCGCGAAGATGGAAGCGCACTACGGTCTCTGGTTTTATCTCTGCTATCTCGCCGCGGTTGTAGGCCTAAGCGTCCTGGGCTATCTCTTCTTTGAGATTCCCGCACGCGAGCGCATCCTGAAGTGGGCCCACACCCGAACCAAGGAAACAGAAATGGCCAGCTCCATCGCCCAATAAGAAACCTCCACCCGAACAAGAAAAGGGCTGCGCGATAAGCGCAGCCCTTTCTAATCTCCGGGTGCCCCACATCTCGCTTTTGAGATGTGGGAAACCACAAACGCCAGGCGAAGCGACCAAAGGAAGCGAAGCAACCACCAGTCACGCGCAAGCCGGGTGCCCCACATCTCGCTTTTGAGATGTGGGAAACCACAACGCCAGGCGAAGCGACCAAAGGGAGCGAAGCCCAACGAATCGCGCGCCAGCGCAGTCGCCCGGACGGCCAGTCCCTTACTGGGGGCCGCGTCGTCCGCCGCCGCCCGATCCGCCACCGGGGCTGCCGGCAGGACCACGTCCGCGTCCACGACGCCGACGCCGCCCGCGATTCGCGCCCGCAGGTCCACCCGCTCCGCCACCCGGACGAGGCTCACCGGCATTCGCTACCGGTACGCCGTCCGCGCGGTTGAAGTTGATCTCTTCGCCGTCGTCGTCGACACCTTCCTCGCCCTCCTCGAAGTCGTCGCCGCCTTCGATGGTGATGGTGCTGGCATTCGATGTCGGTTGACGATCTTCGACCGGCGGCCGGGGAGTCTCGGGACGCCGTTCGCGGCGCGGACGCCCTTCGCCGCTATCGCCCTCGCCAGAGGAGGCCGCAATATCGCCCGCGGCGCCCGGCTCAGGCAGGCCCAGCTTCTGGCGCTGTTCCTTCAGGAGAGCCTTGCGCGAAAGCTTGATGCGGTTGCCTTCGATGCCCAGGACCTTCACCAGCACCTGGTCGCCCTCGTGCAGCTCATCCTTCACTTCCTTCACCCGATGCTCGGCAATCTCGCTGATGTGCAGCAGACCATCGGTTCCGGGGAAGATCTCGACGAACGCGCCGAACTCGGCCAGGCGAACCACCTTGCCCAGATACGTCTTGCCCACCTCGGGAACGGCGGTCAGGTCGCTGATCATGGCCAGAGCCTTCGTCAGTCCCTCCTCATCGCTCGACGCCACATTGACCCGGCCCGTGTCGTCGACATCGATCTTGACCTGCGTGGCCTCGATGATGCCGCGAATCGTCTTGCCGCCCGGTCCGATCAGGTCGCGAATCTTGTCCGTCGGAATCTGCAGCGTGCGAATCTGCGGTGCATACTTCGACTTGTCTCGCGCGGCCCGCTCAGCGCCTCATCCATCGTGTCCAGCAGGAAGAGCCGTCCGCGCCGCGCCTGCTCCAGCGCCTCGCGCATGATCTGCGGAGTGATGCCGCTGATCTTGATGTCCATCTGCAGCGCAGTGATGCCCTTGCGCGTGCCGGCGACCTTGAAGTCCATATCGCCGTAGTGGTCTTCCGCACCGGCAATGTCGGTCAGGATGGCGTAAGCATCGCCTTCCTTCACCAGGCCCATCGCCACACCGGCCACCGCAGCCTTCAGCGGAATGCCCGCGTCCATCAGCGCCAGCGAAGCGCCGCACACCGAAGCCATCGACGAAGAGCCGTTCGACTCCAGAATGTCCGAGACCACGCGCAGCGCGTAGGGCGACTCGGCTTCCGTCGGCAGAACCGCGCTGATGGCGCGCTCCGCCAGTGCGCCGTGTCCCATCTCGCGACGGCCCACGCCGGTCATGCGGCCAGTCTCGCCCACCGAGAACGGCGGGAAGTTGTAGTGCAGCATGAAGCGCTTCTTCTGCTCGCCCTCGAAGCTCTCCAGCCGCTGCGAATCGTCGTTGGTGCCGAGCGTCGCCGTCACCAGCGCCTGCGTCTCGCCGCGCGTAAACAGCGCCGACCCGTGGGTGCGCGGCAGCACGCCGACTTCAATCGTGATGGGACGAATCTGGTCGAACGCGCGGCGGTCGGGACGAACGCGATCCTTCGTCACCTGCTCCCGGAAGATATTCTCGCGCAGCGCCTCGTAGTACTTGGCCAGCTTCTTCTTGGCCGCTGCCGGATCGGCGTCCTCCGCCACTTCCTTGGCCAGCTCGTCCTTGATCCCCTTCACCAGGGCAGCGCTCTCGAACTTAGGATGCGCCGTGGTATCGAGCGCGTCCTTCAGCCGGTCGCCGACCTTCGCCTACAGCGCGTCGTAGTAGCTCTGGTCGAACTCCGGAGCAACTACCGTACGCTTCGTCTTGCCCGCGCGCGCAACCAGGTCGTTGATCGCCGCGACAATCTTCTTGATCTCTCTGTGGCCGAACTCGATCGCGTCGAGCACCACGCTCTCTTCCACTTCCTTCGCGCCGCTCTCGATCATCACGATGCCGTCCATGGTGCCCACGACGGTGATGTTCATCGTGCTCTCTTTGCGCTCGGCGTACGTCGGATTGACGACGAACTCGCCGTTCACCTGTCCCACGCGCACCGCGCCCACCGGGCCGCCGAACGGAATATCGGAAAGCGACAGAGCTGCGCTCGCCGCGTTGATGCCCACGATGTCCGGATCGTTCTCTTTGTCCGCCGAGAAGACCAGCGCGATCACCTGCGTCTCATTGCGGAAGCCCTCAGGGAACAGGGGCCGCATGGGGCGGTCGATCTGGCGGCAGGTGAGAATTTCCTTCTCGCTCGGCCGGCCTTCGCGCTTGATGAATCCGCCGGGAATGCGTCCGCCGGCATAGGTGTACTCGCGGTAGTCGACGGTAAGGGGGAAGAAGTCGATGCCTTCCTTAGGATCGGGCGAGGCGACAGCCGTCGCCAGAACCACCGATTCGCCCTGCGTAACCAGTGCCGCGCCGGACGCCTGCTTGGCCATCCGTCCGGTCTCAAAATGCAGCTTCTTGCCGCCGGCAAGTTCTACTGTAATGTCTTGCTTCATAGATTCCTCTTTTCAAACGGGGGCTGGCGATCACGCCGCCATGTGGGGACACGCAATCCATGCGCGTCTCGCCGTGCACAGACCCATTCCATCGGGAACGAGCCGTGCATGTCGCGGCAAAAGCCGGGCGACTGATCGGGGGGTGGGAGGGGCGCAGCGCGGAGGAAAGAATCGGAGGGAGGCAGCGAAGCCCGGCCGGCAGCCGCCGGACCAGGATTCGCAGAGAGCGTCCGCATCAAAGCGAAGCTCTCCCATCACCCGCACCAAAAGCGGGTGCCCCACATCTCGCGTTTGAGATGTGGGTTGAACGGAACCTCCACATCTCGTCTTTGAGATGTGGGTGAAAGCGATCCCATTCTCGATTCGATTTCCGTCGCGTCTGCGTAGGAGACAAGGGATTCTTCAGGCTACTTGCGTATGCCCAGCTTGCCGATGACTTCGCGGTACCGGTCGGAGTCGTTCGTCTTGAGGTAGTCAAGCAGGCGGCGGCGTTTGCTGACCAGCATCAACAGGCCGCGCCGCGATGCATGATCCTTCGCGTGGGTCTTGAAGTGCTCGGTCAACTCGCCGATGCGCGAGCTGAGGATCGCAATCTGTACCTCAGGACTGCCGGTATCGGAGTCATGGGTGCGGAACTGCGTAATGATTTCGGTTTTTTTCGTAGGTGCCAGCACGGTGTGTGCGCTACTCCTGTATTCTCTGTTCTCTACACTTCCTAAGTGTCTGCATCAAGAATAACATGGGTAGGATTTTCGCGACACCGAAACATGGGAACCCCGGGTGCCCCACATCTCGACGTTGAGATGTGGGAGTAACAAAGGTAATGAGTCCAGGGTGTCCTGAATCTCGATTTTGGGATCTACGATCAGGTCGCAAAAGTAAGATTCCCCACATGACAAAGGGTCTGGTGCGCTATCAACAGACCGGACAACTCCACTTCGTAACCTTCTCTTGTTACGACAGGCGGCCCTACCTCGACAATGCAACATCACGAGACCTCTTCAAACAATCGCTCGAAGTCATGCGACGCCGATACGGCTTCTTCGTCACCGCCTACGTGGTCATGCCCGAGCATGTGCATCTGCTCATCAGCGAGCCGAAAGATGGAACTCTCTCCCGGGCGCTCCAGGCATTGAAGCTCTCCGTAGCGGTGCAGCGGAAAGAGCGGCCCTTCTGGCAGAAGCGGTATTACGACTTCAATGTTTATGGAGAAAGAAAGCTCATCGAGAAACGCCGCTACATCCACCGCAATCCAGTGACACGCGGGTTGGTCCAGGAACCGGACAAGTGGAAGTGGTCCAGCTTCCACCACTGGTGGACAGGCAAGCCCGACACGGTAGAAATAGAGTCCCACTGGACCGCCCGACGCCGGGGCGGCTTGTAAAGAACCCACGTCTCAAAACGAGACGTGGGGCACCCGCATCGTCGGCGAGGCAGCAGATGTAGGCACACGAAGATAAATGCCCGGGTGCCCCACATCTCGATTCTGAGATGTGGGATAACGCCCCCCCACACCAAGCTAACTCTCCCAAAAAATACCTGGCACAACATTTCCACCAAACCAGATAAAATAGAACTAGATCAAGAAACCAAAAGGACCGCCCAAAGGCGGTCCTTTTTTCATGCGCGCGCAACGCGCCCAAAGAATCGTCAAAACCGCACCAGCGAAAGGAAGCCACCATGCCCAACCTCGCCCTCTGCACCTACACCCTCCCCGCCGGACGCACCTGCCGCCAGCCCCGCCTCCGCGACCACTCCCACTGCCGTTTCCACATCCGCAATACATCGCTAGCCGAACACCAGGACCGCATGAACAAGCTCACCGGCCAGCTCGAAGCGCTCGACACTCCCCAGCTCCTCGCCACCCTCAGCGACAAGCTCGAGAACATCCACTGCCACCTCCGCTGCTACCCCGAAGCCAGGCTCGCGCTCATCATCGCCATCGACCGCCTCAACAGCCTAAGCCCAGCAGAATCAATGACCGGGCCGCAACCCCAGCAGAATCAATCAGCGCCACCTAACTCCAACAATCTGCTGGAGTTGCTTGAAAACCTAAGAGATGCAATGAATTACAACCGATGAGAATCAGGAAAACCCAGCAGAATCAATGATCTGGCCAGAGAGACCTGATGTTGCCTTTGAGATATAGGAAACAAAGAAGCCACGCGAAGCGACCAAAGGGAGCAAAGCGGTAGCAAATCGCGCGTAAGCGCAATCGCCCGGACGGCCAGTCCCGCGCGTAAGCGCAATCGCCTGGACGGCCAGTCCCCAGATTGACCGGATCAAACGCCCCGGTTCCCCGAAAAACTCTTTCGTACCATCGCTGCGCTTGCGTGCTACCATCCTCCCCAATACACGCCCGGCCTGGCCGTCCTAGCTCTCACATTCCGCAGTTCAACCGTTCGCCACAAATATAAGGAGGCGGACATGTCCAGAATCTCCGCATCTTCGATCTCCGTATCAGCCTTTCTGCCGCTCCTGCTGATTGCCTCCGCGCTGCCCGCGCACAGCAGTGACGCCACTTCGCCAACCGTCAACGTATCCAAGGTGCGAATCGTCCGGCTCAGCGAGGTCAAGGGCGAGGTCATGGTCGACCTCAACAACGGACACGGCTTTGAAAAAGCCATGGCGAACCTGCCCATTGTCGAGCAGATGCGCCTCCAGACCGGCGCCGGCGTCGCCGAGGTCGAGTTCGAGGACAACAGCACCCTGCGCCTCGCCCCGGACTCCATGGTCGAGTTCCCTCGCCTTGAGCTTCTCCCGTCGGGTGCCAAAGCCTCCACGGTGCACGTCCTCAAGGGGATGGTCTATGTCAGCCTGGTTCACACGCCGGGCAACGACTTCGCCCTGCTCTTCGGCCAGCAGAAGCTGCAGCTTCCGCCGTCCAGCCATGTGCGTCTGGAAATGGAGCCGTCCGAGGCGAAGCTCGCCGTGCTCGAAGGCGCGGTGCAGATCGATGGCCCCTCCGGCACGGTCGACGTTCCCAAAAAGAAGACCATTACCTTCCAGCTCGCGGACGCGGGCCAGCCGACCGTCGCCAAAAATGTCGAATCCAATCAATTCGACTCCTGGGATCATGATGCGGCCGACTACCACAAGCGCTTCGCCACCCTCAGCGCGCTCAACAGCTCGCCCTACAGCTACGGCGTCAGCGACTTGGCGTACTACGGAGCCTTCAGCGATGCCGGAGGCTGCGGATCGATGTGGCATCCCTACTTCGCCAGCGCGTCCTGGGAGCCGTTCTCGAATGGCGCGTGGGCCTGGTATCAGGGCGCGGGCTATTCGTGGGTCTCTCCATATCCCTGGGCGTGGACGCCCTACCACTCCGGAAGCTGGGCCTTCTGTCCCGGCGCGGGCTGGGGATGGCAGCCGGGCAGCTCGTGGAATGGGTTGAGCAACGCCCCGTCCACCCTCATCGGCTCCAGCGGCAAAGCCGGTCCCCTGCCCCGGCCGCCGTCGCAGGGACCGCGGCTAGGCGAGTCCACGCTGATGCCGGTGAACCTGCGGCCGCTCGCTTCCTCTGCAATCCTTGCGGAAGACTCCTTCGTCTTTCGCAAGGATTCAGCAGGGCTCGGCGTCCCCCGCGGCACTTTGGGCAATCTGAACAAGGTCTCGGAGCACGCCGTGGTTCACGGCTCGGCCACCGTGCCTGTCTACTCACCTGCGCCCGCTTCGGACGAAGTCCGGGGACGCTCCACCATTGCGGTATCGGCGCCAACCTCTCTCCGCCGGGGCTACGCGCCGCCGTCCGCGCCGGCAGCTTCCCCAACTTATTCGGGTCCCAGCATGAGCTCCCCAAGCTCGACCATGTCAAACCAGGCTCCAACCGTCCATGCGGGAGCGGGATCGGGATCGAGCCCCTCCCATCCACACTAGGTCTCGGATCGCTTGATCCTGCGCGAATATGGGTGCCCCACGTCTCGCTTTTGAGACGTGGGTGGCGCGAACGTCAATGCACAAAATTACGCGATCAGAGACTCAGGAGCATGCAGCGCGCCAGCTCACCGCGGCGGTTCGCGCAGCACGTCGTCCATGTCGCCGAGCTTCTCCATCACCAGGTTGAGCTTGCGCGAAAGGTTCTGGATCTCCGACTCCGCCCGCCGGTTTACGTCGAAGTCCAGTTCGCTGCGCAGCCGGTCTTTTTTGTCCTGGCGGTTCTGGCTCATCATGATCACCGGCGCCTGAATCGCCGCCAGCATCGAAAGAAAAAGATTCAGCAGGATGAACGGGTAGGGGTCCCACGCCTTGCCCTTCAGGAAAATGTTGATGCAGGTATAGACCGTGAGCACGATGCCGAAGGTGATGATGAAGGTCCACGAGCCGCCGAAGCTGGCGACCGCGTCGGCAATGTGTTCCCCGAAGGTGTATTTCTCTTCGATCACCTCGTTGGGATTGCGGCTGGCGCGCAGCCGCACCAGCTGCTGCGCGGCATGAAACTGCCGCCCCAGCACGGTCAGCATATCCATCCCGGCCATCGGCTTTCGCTGCAGCAGCGTGGCGATATCGTCCCGGCCGATCTCGACGCAGATGGTTTCTTCAACCGCCAGCGCACTCGTCTGGCGCGGCGTCTGCTCCATCATCGAGGCAAAGCCGAAAAAATCGCCGTGCGCCGGGTCATCCAGCAGGACCTCCTGCTGATCCTCGTCGATGGTCGTCACCCTCACATTGCCCGACATCAGGATGTAGGCGTGCTCGGCGGAGTCGCCGATCTTGTAGATACGCTGCCGGGCAGAGAACCGCTTCATCTCGACCTGCGCGGCCAGCACGCCGAGCTCATCGTCGTCGAGCAATGCGAAAAGCGGGACGTGCTTTAATTCTTCAGGCTCGCAGGGCATAGATCACCTCTTGGAATCGGTATTGGGTGGGGTTCTCAAAAAGAACTGCGAGAGAAGATATCAGACCGCGTTGAATACCCGTAGCGGAACCGCCAGGAAACTCCTTGGTCTATCGATTGCTTTACGGGTTTAACGTCGGGCGCGCATGGCCAGTCCGCAGTTCAGGCAGCTCTTCGCAAAGGGATTCCGCCCCGCTCCAAACTGGCTCCCGCAGCGCGGACAGCGGAAGAACAAGCTCCAGATCCAGACCAGGTTCGCCATCACCAGCACCGGAAAGATCAGCCCGATAGGAATCGGAGCCCAGGCCGTGTCCCGGATCATCCCCGCCCCTCCGGCGATCAGCAGAATCCCCGCAATCACCAGTAGGCGAAGCGCAATTCGCCGCCGCCCCCGCCGCTGAACCCACGCCGCCGGATAATCCCGCTCCACACTCAAGTCCACAAAAAAATCATAACCGCAGGCCGGGAAGGTCACGGGATCGCTATCCCCTACACCCTGTCCCCTAAACCCTGCTCCTCAATTCCCTGCCTGCTCCTCAACCAGCTTGCTCGGACGAGCGGGAACGATCCCCAGTTGTTCATAGATCGGGCGAATCCCTTTGCGCAGCGTCTTCAGCCGCGTCCAGAACCACGCCGCGCCGACCATGCAGCACGTCCCGGTGACCATCACCGTTCGCTGCGCGCCGATCAGGTGAGCGAGAAAACCCGCCAGCAGGCTCCCGAACGGAGCCATGCCCACAAACGCCGCGGTGTAGTAGCTCATTACCCGACCGCGCTTGTCCTCCGGCACCAGCGTCTGGATGATCGTATTGCTCGCCGTCATCCCCTGCATCATGCCGAAGCCAACCACCACCATCAGCAGGAGAGAGAGCCACATCCAGTGCGATGTCCCGAAGCACACCAGCCCCACCCCGAAGGTTCCCGCTGAAATCGGAATCATCTTCAGCAGCCCGCGTACCGACTTCCTCAGCACCAGCGACAGCGCCGACACCAGCGCCCCCACGCCCGCCGCAGCCATCAGGAAGCCGAGCGTATGCGCGCCGCCATGCAGCACCTGTGCCGCGAATACCGGCATCAGCACCACGTACGGCATGCCCATCAGGCTAACCAGGGCGAAGAGCATCAGGATGGTCCGCACCGGCACGAAGCTCGAGACGTAATCCCAGCCCTCGCGCAACTGCACCGTCATCGAGGTCACGGCCCGCTTCATTTGCTCGACGTGAACCCGCATCATCAGCAGCGAAACGATCACCGCGATGTAGCTGATGCCGTCGATGAAGAAGCACCAGCCCTCGTTGGTCGCCGCGATCACCAGCCCGGCCAGCGAAGGACCGATCAGCCGGGCCAGATTCACCATCGATGAGTTGATCGCGATGGCATTTGAAAGATCGGCACGATCCTCCACCATCTGCACCATGAAAGCCTGCCGCCCGGGCATGTCGAAGGAGTTGATGACGCCCTGAAACGCGCTCAGGATCAGCACTTCATGGATGGTCACACGATGGGTGAGCGTCAGCCACGCCAGGGCCAGCGACTGCAGCATGGCCAATGTCTGCGTCCACACCAGCACCATGCGGCGGTCCAGCCGGTCTACCAGCACGCCCGCGAACGGAGCCAGCAGAAATGTGGGAATCTGCCCTACAAAACTGACCGTGCCCAGCAGCAGAGCCGAGTGCGTAAGCTGATACACCAGCCACGCTGTGGCGATCCGCGTCATCCACGTGCCGATCAGTGAAATGCTCTGCCCGCTGAAAAACAGGCGGAAGTTGCGATGCCGCAGCGCCCGCCACGCATGTGAGAAGTCGCGGCCGGCCGGTGGCGGCGCGGCCCCCGGCGTAGCCGGAGTCATCACCGGCACATTCTTCGCTTCCGCGCCAGCTTCCTCCGTCATAGGCCCCACGCGCACAACATCACGGATTCAATCATCTCTCCTATTTTCATCTCATCTTAGGATGCCACGCCAACTCGCCGGATTCTCAGATGCCCCAACGACCATCGGCCGGCCTGCTGGACACTGCCTCATCCGCTGCTCATACTGTGTTGACACGAGGAAGGTCCCAATGAAACTTCCTGCCGCGATTGCCCTCACATGGCTTGGCCTGGCGCTCGCCGGTTCAACCGGTCAAGGTCCGATCTTCAACAAGGTTTCGCTTCCTGCCGGCAAGGGACCGCGGTTTATTGCCGTCGCCGATGTTAATCAGGACGGCAAGCCGGACCTGATCGTGGCCAACGCGGATGCCGGGAATGTGTCTGTGTTGCTCGGCGATGGCAAAGGTCATTTTCAAAACGCCGACGGTTCGCCCTTCCCTGCCGGCCATCTTCCCAATGACATCGCGGTTGCCGACATGAACCATGACGGCCATCCCGATCTGGTGATCGCCAATCATCAGTCTCCATATATCACCATCCTTCTCGGCGACGGCAAAGGCGGCTTTCATCCGGCTCCGGGCTCGCCGTTCGATGTTCACTCCAATCCCCACCCGCACGGAATCGCCGTAGGAGCCTTCAGTGGCGCAGACAGACTCGACGTAGTCGCCGACAGCTGGGGCAACAACCAGATCGAGCTCCTCAAGGGCGACGGCAAAGGCGGCCTTCAGATGCCGGGACGCTTCTTTCCCGTCGGACATCGCCCCTACGAGCGGCTGCGATCGGCGGACTTCAATAAAGATGGCCATCCCGACATCGTGACCACCAACCTCGATGACGATACGGTGACCATTCTGCTGGGTGACGGTAAAGGCGGATTCGAGCAAGCACCCGGCTCTCCGTTCCCCGCAGGCGCAAAGCCCTGGCAGGTCGCCATCGACGATTTCAACGGAGACGGCAACGCTGACCTCGCCATCATTCCCTACACGCGGGACGTGACCGATCCGCGCCAGGTCGCGGTGACCGTGCTCCTGGGCAACGGTAAGGGCGGCTTCGCTCCGATGCCGACGCAGCCTCTCTCGCTCCAGGACTGCCAGGGGCCGAACAGCATCGCCACCGGCGATATCGATGGCGACGGCCATCGCGACATCGCCGTCGCCTGCGCCGAAAGCAACAACGTGATTATTTTCCTCGGCCACGCCGGCATGACGTTCACCCGCTTCACTCAGCCCATAGCCGGCGGCTGGGGAGGGATCGCCCTTGCCGATCTCAATGGCGACGGACGGGATGATCTGATCACAGCGAACAACAGCGCAGGAACCATCACGCTTTATCTCACCCGATAAAGCGTGAGCGCTCCGTCCTTCACCGCCGCATCGTGAAGGGCCGGATAACCTCCCGTGCGAAAAAAAGCGGGACCCCGAAGGGTCCCGCCAGAATTGCTTTCAGATCGCCGTTAGAAGTTGAAACGTGCGGCAACCTGCACGTTGCGGCGTTCATCTTCGGCCGATGGCGAGCCGTTGGGAGTGCCCTTCAGCGCGCTGATCGTCGAGGTCTCCGCGTAGTCCGCGTTACCGACCACAGGGTAGAAGTTGTGATGGTTGAGGATGTCGTAGAACTCGCCGCGAATCTGCGCGGTGTAACGATCACTCCGGCCGATATGGAAGTTCTTGTAGACGCCCATATCGAACTGGTAGTTGTTGGGGCCAAACCACTGGTTGCGGCCGAGGCCGGGGTTCTGTCCGCAGCTCGGGCAGGATGGGAAGTCCGACCAGCCAAAGGCATTGGTGAAAGGATTCGCCGATGCCGTGGGCAGGCTGATGTAGTTGTAGCCGTTCGGCGCGCCGGTTGCGGTTGCGGTGCCGTGGAACTTCAGTCCCGGAGCGTCCACGATGCGCGGGCAGGCTGCGTAGCCGTTGGTGCAATCGTAGATGGTGAAGGCGTTGCCCGAGCGCAGCGTGGCGATCGGAGCGAACTCCAATCCGCCGAGCACGGTATGCAACATGTGATTGCTGCGGAACTCGAGGAACGACGGTTCGTAGATGCCGCCGATGGCCAGGCGTTGACGGACGTCGTAATCCGAATTGCCGCGATCGAGCGCCGGGTTGAACGGATTCAGATACCCGAGGTTGAAGTTGTTGCCCGACTGGGAGAAAGTCGAGCTCAGGTTGTCCATCGCATGCGCATAGGTATAGTTCGCGGTGATCTGCAGGCCGTAGCGCGCGTAGTTGTTGTTCTGGAAGCGGACGTTCATGGCGTTGTAGTAGCTGTCGCCGTTCGCTTCGCGGATGTTGATCGCTCCGTACTGGTAGTTGATCGGGTTGCCGGTGCCGGCTGCGTTGATCGGGTCGCCCAGGAAGGCATTGCCGTAGTACGCCGAGTTGACGTTGGCGATGCCGTAGGCATGGACGCCGCGCGTTCCCGAGTATTCGAGAGCCAACATGGTGTTGGGCGCAATCTCGTGCTCCAGCGCCAGGTCATACTGATGGGCGTAAGCCGTCGGCATGTTCTGTTGCAACGCACGCAGCGAGGACGGGGCGAACGGGATCGATCCACCCGTGCCCGCAAACGGTCCCAGGTTGTCGGAGGACACTGAGAGCTGCCCCTGGCCAAGCTGGTTGCTGGTGAGCAGAACGCCCGCGTAGTTCGGCGGATTCTGGATCACGTTGTAAGTCACGTTTCCGAAATCGCGTTCGTAGCTGATGCCGTAGCCACCGCGCAGCGACCACTTGCCGTCGCCAAAGATATCGTAGGCGAAGCCGATTCGGGGAGCGTAGTTGTTGAGCTTCTTCTCGATCAGGCCGCCGTTCGGCGAGTTCGGCGTGGTCAACACCTGGCCGGCGCGGATCTGCTGGAAGAAGTTGGAGCCGCTGCCCAAATAGAAGTTCGACTCCAGGTTGGGGTTGGTGTTGTGCTGCACACCGTAATACTCCCACCGGATGCCGTAGTTGAAGGTGAGGCGCGGAGTGACCTTCCACGAGTCCTGCGCATACCAGTTGCCGTCGTTGAAGGTGTTTTCGCGGGTGAAGCTCGGCGCGCTGAGCGGCGTGGTGAGGGTGCAGTCCGAGGTCTGGGTAAGCGCACCGGTAGAGGCATTCAGCGAGCAGGGGAACTTGCCCTGCGGATCGATGGCTACCTCAAACTGATAGAGGTTGCCCGACTGCAGTTGATTCAGAGCCAGGTTCTCTGCGGTGCCGTTTTTGGCCGCGAGTTCCAGAGCCGTCTCATAGGCGCCGAAGGTGCGGTTGTCGCGCAGTTGGATGAACCCGCCACCGAAGTGCATGGTGTGCGCGCCCTTGATCCAGCTGATGTCTTCGCCGAACTGGTAGAGGTTCTGCGGTCCGCCGAAAGGCAGAGCATTGCCCGGCGAAGTGGGCAGGTAGCCGGGCATGGCGATCGCCGTGCCGGTGGCCGTATCCACGCTGGCGGTGTTGTTGTGGCTCAGGTAAAGGGTCGGTGTGACGCCAGCCGATCCCAGCGGTTCGCTCTCGTTGAAGCGATTAAAGCTCACCTTGCTCACGCTCACCAGACTGGACGAGAAGACGTGCGTGAGGCTGTAGAGATAGCTCTGGTTGAAATCGGTCTGGCCGGTGTTGTAGCCGTTGTACGGGCTGAGCGAGACGTAACCCGCGGTGAAGGCGTCGCTATAGGCTGCGGCGCGGAAGAACATGGTGGTGCGGTCGTTCAGGTTGTAGTCGAAGCGCGCATCCGTATCCCACGTGTTGACGGGAGCGCCGGCGCCGGCGTCGATCGGTGCGAGCACATTCGCGATCTGGAGCGGGTTGGCCGCATAGCCGGCGACTGGAATGGTCTGGCCGAGGGTCGTGCCCGCAGCCAACGTTCCGTACTTCGAGAAGAACTGCTGGGTGTTGGCGGCGCTCGACGCGATGAAGGACTGTGTCGGCACCACGAACTGCTGGATACCGTTGCTGCGAACCCGATTCCATTCCGTATTCGAGAAGAAGAAGAGCTTGTCGTGCAGCAGCGGAACAGGACCGCCGACGGCGTAGCCGAACTGGTTGCGGGTGAAGTGGTCGGCCGGCAATCCGGCAAGACCCTGGCTGTGCAGATACGCGTTCTGCGCATCCTCGTTATAGGTGTTTGCGGCCAATGCGGAGATGCGGTTGTACTCGTAAGCAGAACCGTGGAACTTGTTGGTGCCGCTCTTGGTGATGAGGTTCACGACACCGCCGGAGGCGCGGCCATACTCTGCCGTGAAGCCGTCGGTGATGATGCGATACTCGTCCACCGAATCGAGCGGAATCTGCTGGCCGACCGACGCGCTGTAAAGATCGACGTTCTCCACGCCGTCGAGAAGGATTTCGGTCGATGCGGAGCGCAGGCCGCTGAAGCTCTGGCCGACGCCGTTGGGGCCGGTCGAGCCGTTGGGATCGCTCGATACATTGCCGGAGAGCTCGACAAAGTCATAGGGATTTCGGGTGAGCGAAGGAAGATCGAGAACCTGCTTCGGCGTCACCACCTGCGAAATCTGCTGATCGCTGGTGTTCACCTGCGCGCCCACATCCTGCGAGGCATCGACCTCCACCTGCGTCGTCGCGGTTACATTCAGCCTGGCGTCGGCCGTGGTGCTGCCGCCGACGGTGACCGCAATGTTGGTCGTGTATTTCCCAAAGCCGGTTGCGGTGATATCCAACTCGTACGGTCCGGGGCGCAAATCGGTAAATTGATACGTTCCTGAAGCCGAAGTCTGCGACGTGCGGTCTAGCGCGGTCGCCGTGTTGTGAATATGCACCGTCGCGCCTGCAACTATGGCGCCGCTCGGGTCCGTCACCGTTCCGGTCAGAAGGCCGGTATCCATCTGGCCGAAGGCCAGAAACGATCCCGCAAATGACACCAGAAGAATGGCGATAAAACTACGCATTGGGTTCCTCAAAGCAGTACGATCTCCCATGGTTGAATGAACTGGTTATTTAAAAGTTAAAATTTGTATGTTGGCGTTGTGATTATGTCTTTGCAAACCGCTTGCCATACCGTGAATTTGCAGTGAAATCAACGCATTAGCGCGGAGACGGAGGGCTGTCCTCCACCATTGCGGAGGCGGAAATACAAAAAATAGTATGTTCTCTGGATATCTGCTACTTGATCATCACTGAAGATCAGTGGATGGCAATCTCGCCACTCCCGGCGCCGGGCCGGTTTTTGCTCAGAAGGAAGGAAGCCGGGATCATCAAAATCGACGCTGCGCAGAGGATGTAAAAGACGTCAACATACGCCAGCGTCGCCGACTGTTGCAGCAGCTGGTTATATAACTGTCCCTGCGCCAGGCCGTTCGCGTTTGCGGGGCCGCTCTGGACGCTGAAGTAGCCGGACAGCGCCTGCACCTGCTGCTGAAAATTCGCGCCCGACGCGATCATGTGCTTGCGCAACACATCCTGATGGAACAGGGCGCGCTCCGTCACCATGGCGTTGGTCACGGAGATCAAAATGCTGCCGCCGATATTGCGCACGAAGTTGATCAGCCCCGAAATCTGGTTGCTCTTCTCTCGCGGCAGCCCGAAGTAAGCCGCGGTCGTCACCGAGATGAAGATAAACGGAATCGGCGCCACCTGGACCACGCGCAGCCAGGAGGAGGCGGCGAAGCTCAATCCCAGATTGATGTAGGTCGCGCTCATGAAGTACGCGACCGCAAAGCAGATGAAGCCGAAGGCGATAATATTCCGCGCCGGAAAGCGCCCCACCGCCTGCCCCGCCAGCGGCATGAGGAAGATCAGCACCAGTCCGCCGCCGGAGAGCGATAATCCGGCCAGCGTCGCCGTATAGCCCAGCTGTGCCTGCAGGAACTGCGGCTGCAGCACCGTCGTCGCATTCAGCAGTCCGCCGGTCAGCAGCATCAGGAAGCAACAGATCGAGAAGTTGGAATGCTTGAAGAGCTTCAGGTCCATCACCGGGTTCTTGGATCGCCACTCCCAGATGATCAGAGCGATGAAGGAGACGGCAAAGGCGATTCCAAAACCAACGATGAAGTGCGACCCGAACCAGTCTTTTTCTTCGCCCTTGTCGAGCCCGATCTGCAGCGATCCCATGGCGATCACCAGCAGGCTGACTCCGACGTAATCCAGCTTGAAGAGATTTTTCTTGTCAGGAATATTCCATGGAGGATCTTCGACGAGCCGCTGGGTCAGGAAGAGCGCCAGGATGCCCACCGGCACATTGATGTAGAAGATCCAGTGCCAACTGTAGTTGTCGGTGATCCATCCGCCCAGCGTGGGTCCGATCGAAGGAGCCAGCACCGCCACCAGGCCATACAAGGAGAATGCCAGTCCGCGCTGTGCCGGTTCGAAGGAGTCCGCCATGATGGCCTGGGCCATGGGCTGCAGGCCGCCCCCACCCGCGCCCTGGATCACCCGGAAGAGCAGCAGCAGCGGCAACGTGGTCGCGATCCCGCACAAAAACGACGCTATCGTGAAGATCACGATGCACATCATGAAGAATTTCTTGCGTCCGATGACGCTGGCCGCCCAGCCGCCCATGGGCAGCACCACGGCGTTCGACACCAGGTACGCGGTCAGCACCCAGGTGCTCTCATCCTGGCTGGCGCCCAGACTGCCGGCAATGTGCGGCAGCGCGACGTTGGCGATCGAGGTGTCCAGCACCTCCATGAACGCAGCCATGGCCACAGTCGCAGCGATGATCCAGGGATTGACCCGAGGCCGCCACTTGTCCTGCGCGATAAGTTTAGGATCGGCCGTCGCGGCGGATGCTGCCATCAGTCTCCTGCGTTTCTTTCACCTCGTACAGCGCGGCGACAAGAAGGCGAATGAACGTCTTTGCATTTTGTGACAAGAAGTAGATGCGCCGCAACTGAGGAACGACGCCAAAAAGCCAGAGATTAGCCATTAGGTATCAGCGACTGGGGATTCACCCTCCGCGATCGTGACGGGTGCCCCACGTCTGGATTTTCAGACGTGGGATGCAGCGACCGCCGGGCGAAGCGACTAACGGGAGCAAAGCAGAAGCCGCAGGTGCCAAGGGTACAGATGCCCGGACAGCGGGGCGCCAGGCTAGTGCTTACTCGGGAGGCTTGGCCGCGTCGTTCACTGCCCAGTAACTGGCGCGGGCGACCACGTGCGCCCCATAATCCTGCGTCAGCTTCACCTGGATGGAGTGCAGGCCCGGACTCGGATCGGTCGGACGGAAGCTCAGCAGGTAGCGGTTTCGCGCGTGCTTCGCTTCCTCAGCCACATCATTCTCGAATGCCTTATCCAGATTGAACGAGGCATACTCGCCGCCGCTCATCGATGCCAGCGTCTTGGGAGCATTCTTCCGCATGGCGTTGACGGCCATCACGAACGGCGCAAAAAGATCGCCCCCGCTTGGATTGCCCTTACCCCACTCCAGCAGCTCGGCCTTCCCCGGCGAGAATGCCAGGCTCAGCACCAGTGTGTTGCTCTCACCGATGCGCTCGACAAGCTCCGGTATGGTGACATGCCGGCTGCCGTGATCGCGGGTCTCGCTGATCAGCAATAACACGCGCCGGTGATTCTCAGGTCGCGCCGCAAGCAGATTGACCGAGTAGCCCACGGCATCCAGAATCGCCGCACCGCCGTCACCGGGCGGAAGATTTTGCAGTTGCCGCTGGAGATCGGTGGTGTCCTGATCGAAGCCGTTCAGGTACACGGGATGCGAATCGAAGGCCACCAGCGCGGCTTCTCCCCGCCCGTCGCCCAGAAACAATTGCAGCAGCGGACCCAGGCGCGCGAACTTGTTGAACTCCAGCGCCGCGTCGCGGCCACGCTGCACGCAGATCAGCAGCGATACGGGCTGCGTGTCCAGGTCCTCGTCCACATGCACTTTCTGCGGCACGTCATTGTCCAGCAGCATGAAGTCCTGAGGCCGCAGGCCATACACCACATCGCCCGATGACTTTTCCACCAGTGTGGGAACCAGCACCACGGTCGTGTTCACACGGATCGTCGGGGCGTGATATTGGTCTTCAGGAATTGGAGGCGGCGCAGCCGGTGCGGGCTGCTGCTGCTGAGAAGGCGCTTGCGCAGGCTGCTGCTGTGGCGGATTCGCCGGCTCGCCCGGAAAGGGCTCCTGAGCCGCGCAGGCCAGCCCCAGGCTCGCCGCCAGAAGCATAAATCCGAGAGCCCTACCGGCTCTGCTGCATAGGAGAGAAATCACGCAACCTCTGTAAAAAGCATTTGCGAAGAACAACCAGGGCAATATCAATCATCAAGCAATGGACTCGTCATTCTGAGCGGAGCGAAGAATCTCAGCGATGGATACCCTCGCGCATCGCTCAAATTCTTCCTCCCGTTGGCCGTCAGAATGATGCCACATTTCATTGGGGCATAGTTCGCGGGGCCGCCGGCTTTGGCGTAAACGGAGTATAAGGATCGTCCGAGTTCCCCGGAGTCTTCTTCTCCAGGGCCGCTGCGCCGGAAGTCGAGCCGACCCTGCGCCGGCTGTCGATCGCATCCCGATAAGCGAAAAACGCCGGAGCCGGCTGGTAATCCGAATCGAAGGGCAGGCACCGCTGCGGTTTTCCATCTGCGCGCCCGTATTTAGGCCCCTCGAGCCACGTATAGCGATCTGTAATTCCCCACGTCAGCACCGCGCTCACATTCGGCTCCGCCACCATCATCGCCACGTACTCCTTATAGAGACGTGCGATCGCCGCATCGCGTTCCGCTACCGATCCATCCAGCTTCCGCTCATTGACATCGAGCTCGGTGACGAACACCTGCATGCCCATGCTGCGCAGCTCGCGCACAAATTCCTGCAGCCCCGCGCCCGGAGGAGGATCGGTCACCGACAGATGGCTCTGCACGCCCACCGCGTCGATCGGCACACCGCGCGCCTTCAGCCGCCGCACCAGCATCAACACCTGGCCGCGCTTCTCGCGCTCGTCGGGAGTGTCGTGCTCGATGGCGTAGTCGTTGTAAGTAAGCAGCGCCGTGGGATCTGCCTGGCGCGCCGCATGAAACGCCAGCTCGATGTAGTCGGGGCCAATCAGATCCAGCCACGGCGACTTCCGCAGGGAGTCGGCTCGACCGCTCTTCGGATCGATGGCTTCGTTCACCACGTCCCAGGATTGCATCTTCCCTGCGTAGCGCCCGGCCACGGTCTGGATATGCTGGATTAGAAACTGCTGCGCGTTCTCTTTTGTGACGGTGCCCGCGAACCAGGCTGGAATCGATTCATGCCAGCACAGATTGTGCCCGCGAACCTTCTGTCCATGCTCAGCCGCGAAGGCCATGATCTCATCCGCGCCGCGAAAATCGAACTTGTCCGGTGCTGGCCTGAGTGCCGCCCACTTCATTGCATTCTCCGGAACCAGCAGATTCACCTGCTCGGCAACCAGGCTCCCGTATGCGGGCTCGCCGGTAAGCCGCTCCGGAACCACGGCACAACCCACCAGCAACCCCTGCGCATCGGCGTGAGCGCGCAAGGAGCGATCCCCAGAAACGTTCGCGAGCACCGGAGCGTGCGCGTCTTTCGTCCTGCGTGCGTAAGCGATCGAAGGAAACGCCGCTGCCGCCGATACCAGCCGAAAAAACTCCCGCCGAGTCCGCATCTGGCTCCTAATCCCGAATCCCGGTCTTTTCGATCTGGCCCGTCCATCTCAGAAAATGCAGCAGATTCCACTTCTCCCGCCACGCAAAGCGCAGCATGTCGGAGGGCGTAATCTCCTCGGCCTTCATGCCCGAATAGGTCTCGATCCGCCACTTGATATACTCGCTGCGCCAGGGCCGCAGACGATGTCCCCGCGTGGCATTCCACACAAATCGCGCCGGTGAAAGAATTCCCATCTCCATATGAAAGTATAGAGGCGACAGCTGCGCGGTCACGCGCAGAACTCGACTGCCACGTGCAGATTTCGAACATTAGAGCAATATAAAGTGATGGTGCAATGCACCCGTCATTCTGAGCGTAGCGAAGAATCTCAGCAATGTGGGCGTGGATACGTCCCTGAGATTCTTTCTCCCTTTGGTCGTCGGAATGACGGCACATTACAGAAACTCTGAAATCACCATATTGCTTTAGAGTGGAAGCTCCTGAACGCCGGCCCCGGGGCAAACAGCAAAGCCCAGGGCGCTTACCCCGGGCTTCGCTCTTAATCTCAAAACTTATCGCCGGGCTTGGACGCTCTGGGGAACATCGCTCGCGCTCGACGCCGCATCTGTCCGCGGAGCATCGTTCAGGGTCCAGATCACCTCGTCCGGCCGCGCGTAGTGCAGCTTCTCGCGCGCCTCGTGCTCGATCGCATCAGGATCGTTCTGCAGATGCTCGACGTGCTCCTGCAACCGGTCGTTTTCCTGCTGGAGCGATTGAATCTGCGTCTGCAGCGAACGATCTTCCACCCGCTTTGCCTGGTAAGCATTCAGCCCGTTGCTGCCGAACATCACGTGGAAGCCGAAGAACACCGCCAGCACCACCGCCAGTCCGGTCGCGATGCGCCGCCGAACCCGGTACACCGAGCTCACGACACGCGACTTCAACGACGGCTTGGGCTCTGCGGCATTCACTCGAAAACTCCTCCCGAATCAAATCATCGGCCGAACGTCGAACGCCGTGCATCATCTTCAAACAAAACTTGCAAGAGGAGAATCAAGAGCGGCATTCTTTCGCCAATCCTTCGCGTGCCAATTTGGGAATCAGGCAGCAAAATGGGCCTCCTTCGGGAGACCCACTCCGATTCAGCCCCATTAAGGTTCAATCATGGATACGAATTATTCCAGCACCCAGTCCTTCGCTGCTTTGCTCAGAGCCTCGGTGTCGCTTTCCTTGCGCGCCTCGGAGTAGACGCGGACAACGGGCTCTGTTCCGCTCAGCCGGTAGCACACCCACGAGCCGTCTTCGAGGATCAGCTTCAGCCCGTCCGTCCGCACAATCTGCACAACCTTCCGCCCGCTCAGATTCTTGGGATCGGTCTTCACTTTTTCGACAAATTTTTCCTTCACTTCAGGGGTCAGGCGGAAGTTTTCGCGGATCGGATAGAATTCGCCCACCCGTCCGAAGAGCTCTTTCAATTGCGCGCCCAGGCTCTTGCCGCGAACCGCAACCATCTCCGTGACCAGCAGGCCTGCGATGACGCCGTCCTTCTCCGGAACGTGGCCGCGAATCGTCAGCCCTGCGCTCTCCTCGCCGCCGATCGCGATCTTATCCTGGTTGATGAGCTCGCCGATGTACTTGAAGCCCACCGGAGTCTCATACAGCGGAATCTTCAGCGAATCGGCCAGGGCATTGACCAGATTTGTCGTAGCAACCGACTTCGCGACGCCGTTCTTCCAGCCGCGCGTGTCCACGAGATAGTCGAACAAGAGAGCGATGATGTAGTTCGGCTGAATGAAGGTTCCGTCTTCGTCGACGATGCCGAAGCGGTCCGCGTCGCCGTCGGTCGCGATGCCGATCTTCGCTCCGGTCTCCTTCATTTTGGCCTTGCAATCGCCGAGCAGATGATCGTCGGGCTCCGGAGCATGGCCGCCGAAGAGCACGTCGCGATAGTCATGTACCGTGGCAGTCTCGACGCCATGCTCGCGCAGAATGTGGCAACTGTAACCGCGCGCCGCACCCCAGAAGGGATCGAAGACCACCTTGATGCCGGACTTCTTAATGGCCGGAAAGTCCACCAGTTCGCCGATGCGCTTCAGGTAGTCCGGCTTCACGTCTACTTCTTGAAACGCGCTCCCTGATTCAGGCGCGGGCGGAACGACACTCTCGCCGAGCCCCACAATCAGGGCCTCGATCTGCTTCGTCACCTCGGGCAAAGCCGGAGCACCGTCGGGCGTTGAAAATTTGATCCCGTTGTACTCGGGAGGATTGTGCGAAGCCGTAAAGTTGATCGCGCCGCTGGTCTTGAGCTGCCGCACGGCATAGGAAATCGCGGGCGTCGGCGCGGGGTGAGGAATCACCACCGGCTTTACCCCGTGCGAGGCGAGAATCTTCGCTGCCTCGGCGACGAATGTTTCGCCCAGAAAGCGCGGATCGCGCCCGACCAGCACTGAGTGCTCGCCCGGCTGCGCCGCTACATATTTCGCAATGCCCGTCACCGCGCGGCGGATATTCGCCAGCGTGAATTCCTCGGCAACAATTGCCCGCCACCCTGAAGTGCCAAACTTAATCTCGACCGCCATGGTTCTCCTCTTGCTTGAATCTGGTAAAGAATAAACGTCCGCAATGCTCTTCGTAGGATGCTCGCCAGCCGGCACGAAATCGCCTGGAACATCTTAAATCCAGCAAGGGCCAACCAGGGTGGACCGTGGTTTGCGCGAAGCGCGATCGCCTGGACGGCGAGTCCCCGATTATCCTTATTCGCATGTCCGACGAAACCGCACGCATCGTCCTGACCACGACCGATTCCGAAGACGCCGCCAGGCGCATCGCGCAGGCTCTGGTCGAGCGCCGCCTTGCCGCCTGCGTCAATCTCATCCCCAATCTCACCTCCGTCTACCGGTGGCGGGGAGCGGTCGAAACGGCGTCGGAAGTCCTGCTCCTCATCAAGACCTCCACGGAACAGCTCCCCGCGCTCGAAGCAGCGTTGCACGAACTCCACACCTACGAAGTGCCGGAGTTCCTGGTCTTACCCATAGAAGTCCTGCCTATCGAATCGGGGAGCAGGCTCTATCTCGAATGGCTTCACGGAGCCTTGGGCTCCTGATCCGAGACAGCCGCGCTCCCCTATTCCACAACCCCACCGCCTGATATCCTCTGGTACAGGTATCCATGCGTGTTTTATATGTTGTCTTCGTCTTGAGCATGGTAGCGCTGGTGTGGACGGCCATCTCCGTGCGGCGTCACATCCGCAATCATGACTCGCAGCCGGCCGATCTGCTCAAATTGAAGGGATCGCAGCAGGCCGAAGACCCGCTCAAGAACGTCGAATAATTGCTTTTGGGAGAGAGAACTATGGCTGAGATGCAATCCGCGGGAACAGTCGCAAGCTCGACACTGCAGCCGACAGCAGGCGCGCAGCTGCTGCGCCAGACCACGCTGGTGGTCGCCGGCAGCGTCCTCGTCGCTATCTGCGCGCACATCTCCATTCCGCTGATCTTTACTCCCGTGCCGCTCACCATGCAGAACTTTGCCGTGCTGCTGCTCGGCCTGATGATGGAACCGGCCGCCGTCTTCGCCTCGATGGTGCTTTATCTGATCGAAGGCGCGTCCGGATTGCCCGTCTTCACTCCGCACGGCCCCGGCGGTATTCTGCAGTTGCTCGGTCCGACCGGCGGCTTCCTGCTGGCCTATCCCTTCGTCGCCGCCTTCGCCGGCATGCTCGCACGCCGCATCCGGCCGGCGTCCTTCGCCACCTATGCCTTTGCCGCTGCAGCCGCCAGCATCCTTCTCTACGCCGGCGGAGCGGCCTGGTTCACTGTCATCTCGCATCTCTCGCTGGCCGTCACCCTCAAAATGACGGTGCTTCCCTTCCTCGCCGGAGACGCACTGAAAGTCGTCGCCGCGGCGGCTATCGCCATCTCGATCATGAAGGTGCGCAAGCGCGCTACCGCAGCAAAAGAGCAGGCGTCACTCTGAGTGAGGCGAAGCGTCACGACAAAGAGTGATGACGTCGCTCGCCCAATTTGCGCCGATTAGAATTTGCCCCACGGCACGCATCCCGCCGGAATACCGGCCGCAGCAACAGTTGAAAGGATCAGGAAAACAGCAGTGAGCGCAACTCCTTCCACCCCAGCCGAACCACAGCCCACCGCCTCGCAGACTCGCGAAATCACAATCGCGCACAGCCCCGACTCTGACGACGCATTCATGTTCTACGGCCTCGCGACCAACAAAGTGCGCGTGCCCGGCTTCAAGTTCACCCACACTCTGACCGACATCGAAACCCTGAACCAGAAGGCGATTCACGAGGCCTTCTACGATGTGACGGCTATCTCTTTCCATGCGTACCCCTATATGCAGGAGAACTACGCGCTCATGGCCTGCGGCGGCAGCGTAGGAGAAGGCTACGGTCCGATGATCGTCTCCAGCCGGCCATTCACGCTGGATGAGATCAAGCGCGAGCGGATTGCCATTCCCGGCACACTGACCACCGCGCATCTCACTCTCAAACTCTTTGCGCCGGAGATCGAGACGGCCATCGTGCCCTTCGATCGCATCATTCCCGAGGTGCTTGCCGGTAACTACACCGCCGGCCTCATCATCCATGAAGGTCAGTTGACCTACGCCCAGGAGGGCCTGCGCAAGATTATCGATCTCGGCGTCTGGTGGCGCGAGCAGACCGGCCTGCCGCTTCCGCTGGGAGGCAACGCCATCCGGCGGTCGTTAGGCGAGAAGACAATGCAGGTTGTGACCCAGGCGCTGCGCGACAGCATCCAGCACGGCCTCGACCACCGCGAAGCGGCGCTGAGCTACGCCATGCAGTTCGCCCGCGATCTCGACGAAAATCTCGCCAACAAATTTGTAGGCATGTATGTGAACGAGCGCACGCTCAACTACGGCGAAGACGGTCGCGAAGCGATCCGGAAGCTACTGCAAATGGGCCACGAAAGGGGCATCATCCCGCATCCGGTCAAAGTAGACTTCGTCGGCTAGCTCAACGGAGAGATTCAACCTTCCTCTTTCGAGGCCACTCAGAGCGCGGAGTGGCCCCTCTCCATAAAGAAAATCAGAGAAACAACTGCCTGTCCGCGGAGCTATACTGACGCCGAGGTGCTCCGGTGAATAGCAAATGGATGCAGCGTTTGGGGAAGATCCGGACAGTGGCGCTCATCATAGTGCTAGGCGTGATGGGAATCATCTGGCTCGTACGCCACTAGAACGAGAGTGTTGTCACGTTAGAAAAACGGATGGCTTTCGGGGTGCCCGTACCTGCATACGACTTATGCGGTTTCATGCGAGGGCACTGCAATTACGCGGCGTATGATGGCCTGAGTGTTCCCGGACCAGCCAGTTCACGCAACGAAGAAAAGTTTGTGGATGGCAAGAAGCGCAGGGGCGACTGTCGCTGTTGCACTGGGCTGTATGCCCCTTTTGGTTGGCACAAATTCCACCGCTCAGCAGGCGAAGAACCCCGAACAAGCACCCTTCACGATTCAAACCAATGTCAACCGGGTTTTGCTGCAAGTTATCGTCCGTGACAAGCAGGGCCAAATCGTGGACGATCTGCAAAGAGAAGATTTTCAAATCTTCGACAACGGGAAGCTGCATCCTGTCTCTCATTTCACGATTGAGAAACGCCTGGCGACCTATGCCAACGCGCCGGGTAATACAACAGGCGGTCAGCAGCCGATAACTCCGGGCGCAGCGGCGCCGTCAACATCCGCGCCTCCTCGCTTCATCGTGTTTCTATTCGATGACCTGCACCTGAGTACCGAAGACCTGGCACGCGCCAAAAAGGCAGCCGCGAAGCTTGTTGACGGTGCACTTGTCGACTCTAATATGGCTGCGGTGGTTTCTCTGTCCGGGAAAAGCAACAGCGGTCTCTCGCGCGACCGTGCCAAGTTGCAGGCCGCGATCATGGGTCTGCAACCACAAGCGCTTTACCTGTCCAGCAACACCGACTGCCCTCGTATCGGCTACTACCAGGCCGACCTTATCGAGAATAAGCACGACAGCGGCGCAACTCAGGATGCAATTCAGCAAATTCTCGCCTGCTCGCCGACGAAGCCCGAGATCGCAGAGAGCGAAGCTCATTCGACCGCCAGGCAGGTTCTCATAGCCGGCCAGCAGGATGTCCAGGTGAGCTTCGCTTCTATCGCAGAGCTGGTGCGTAGAATGGCTCCTCTGCCGGGACAAAGCATCTTGGTCCTGGTGTCGCCGGGATTTCTCACGATAACTCCAGAGGCGTTAAATGCGGAATCGCGGCTGATCGACCTGGCGACGCAGTCCAACGTAGTTATCAGCGCCCTCGATGCGCGCGGCGTCTACGTTACCGATGTGACCGCGAGCGACGACACGCGAGGGCGGTCGCCCGGGGAAATCAATGAACTCCGTCGAAGCTCGATGACACAGACCGAAAGCGTGATGACGGAACTCACCGACGGAACGGGCGGCACCTACTTCCGCCACAGCAACGATCTCGGCGCCGGATTCAGAGCGCTTACGGATACGCCGCGGTGCGTCTACTTGATCGAACTTTCACCCGAGGACATAAAAGCGAATGGCTCTTACCACCGGTTAAAGGTGAAAGTGAATCGGGACGGTTTGCAGATACAGATGCGCCACGGTTACTTTGCGCCGAAGCCGGAAAAGAAGAAGAAGACGTAAAGAAGGGCCGGTGCATTCCCGGCATGGCGCGTGGGCGAGCAGAGAAACAGACCGCCGATAACCCTAAGAATGATTGATTCTTAACAGGAATATGGCGGAGAGGGAGGGATTCGAACCCCCGGTAGCCTTTCGACTACGCCTGATTTCGAGTCAGGTGCATTCAACCGGGCTCTGCCACCTCTCCGCTTTGTTTTCAATTGTTTAGAGCGACATAAGACTTTGCATTTTTGCCGGTCGCCGATTTAGTCACCACTTGCTTGGACACGCTAGATACCAGCCGATCGACGGCTGATGCCTTGTGCTCTGCGGCAAGATGTGAATATCTCATGACCATCTGCAAGGTCCTGTGGCCGAGTAGCTCTGCAACAGTTCGCAGATCAACTCCTGCCATGACAAGTCTACTGGCGAATGTGTGCCGATTGCAATGCCATGAATAGCCTTCGATTCCCGCTTCCTCTAACGCGGACGGAAACCAGCCACGGGTGCCCTGCAAAGCGCCATCGTCATTCCGTGCTGATGGAAAAACCGGCGCGGAGCTATTGACCCTTGCATCGCCCTTGAGCAATTGGAGAGCATCGATAGCGATGCTGTTGAGCGGTATCGTGCGGGAATCCCCATTTTTTGTTTTTTCCAGATGCAACTGCTTACGGTCAAAGTCAAGCTGATTCCAGCGCAATGTATACTGCTCGCTTTGCCTCATGCCGGAGTGGAGCGACAAAAGCAGATGAGGTCTGAACTGAGGAAACCGCTTGTCGATGACTGCAAACAGCGCCTTCTCCTCGCCATCGCTCAGAAAGCGGACCCGGCCATTGTTTTCTGTCTTGCGTTTAATTCGTGCAGCGGGGTTTGATTCAACCTTCTCGTTCTCGATACCAACGCGAAAGATAAGGGAAAACGTAGCTTGCCATCGGTTCCGTGTAGCCGGACTCCAATTGCGTTCCCGCCCCTGCTGACTAAGCCATTCGACGATCGCACTTTTCTTGATCGACTCTGCACTGCGGGAACCAAAGACAGGCCGCAGGGTCTCGATTCGCAGATTTAATTCGTAAGACTGCTTTTCGCTGTTCTCCGATTCGCTGTGAGCGATTGCATCATCGCAAAGGTCATTGAATGTGACTGGTTTTGCCCGCAGCTTTTCCGGCTGCTTTTTACGCAAGATGACTTCTCTTTTGCGTTTTGCCAACAAGTCGATTGCGTCGCCACGCCGCCCGGCTTTTTCATAGTGTCTGCGACCATCAGCATCGGTCCATCGAATCCACCATACCCCGCTTCGTTTAATGCGCTCTGAAATGCCCGGTATTCGTTCAGGTGCATTCGACATCATGCTCTCCTTGTCGAGATTTCAATACGTTTTACCTGATTATACTTTCATGCACAAATACGCATCAGGCCAGGTTCGTTGAAACTCATCAACGTACGGTTTGAGACTGAGGGACTGTGTAGTCCATGTTCTCCACCGGGGCATGTCACAGCGAGGCGGCTGGGGGACGATAGCCTGAATCAGGTGATAATGCCGGGCTAGGGCGATGCTTCCCGCTTAAAGAACTCTTCGTCATTTCATCGCCTTTTCTTCTTACTAGGGGTAGCTCAGGACAGCCCACTTCGGATTGCCGTCCTTCTTTCGACCTGGATATTAACTCTTTAGTAATTCTCTGCGATGCCTAAAGTGTTGCTAAAAAATCAGGTCCCGCCGAAGGGAAATCATAAGGATTCCCGATTTCTAGAATAGCAACTTCCCCCTCAAGCGCCACCCGTTCCAAAAATTCCAAATGCCGCGTCGCTTTCAGTTTGCGCTCGAAAGGTGATTCTGTGCTGATGCTCTGCCGCCGTGCGATTTCTGGTTCTTTCTCCATATTTATCCTGACTTTCTCCGCTATTGCCCCCTTGGTGCTCTTCGCGCCAAGCGGTGTCGCGCAGAACGCAGGGGTCAGCGACACCACGTCGACGCCGGTACCGGGTGTCCCGCACGACTACATCACAGGGTTAAACGAGATCGTAAATCCGGCGAACGGGTCTCTGAGCGTCAGAGTCAAGGCTCCGATTCCACATGAACGCGGGGTTAATTGGCCGCTATATGTATTCGGATACGACTCCGACAATCTGTTCGGCCTCAAGCCCACCTGGACGGCGAGTGAATCCAGCAACACAACATTCTATGCACTCACCGAACTTGACCTGATCTATCAGAATTCCCAAATGGGGCAAACGATCAATGAACAGATTACGCTTCCTACAGGCCAATACACGACGGCAACTTACCAATGCCAGATAAGCTTCGGCTATGTGTTTGAGGACCCAGATGGAGGTGTCCACAGCTTGGGTCTGGGCGCAAAGAAAGATATTACCCCGCCAGGTGCCTGTAACTACTTCCCAAGCGAAAGCAACTATTACGTCGGCGGGGACGAACAATATAAGGCCACACTCAATCCGAATACAAATCCGCCGACAGCGACGGTGGTCGATACTCACGGGAATCTCGTTGCAGGAGAAGATGTCAATGGCAATATAGCTTTTCTTTCAACCGGCCGGACATACTCTAATTCAGAAACATCCACGAGTGGGGCCCTCACCGTTCCTGGCGTTACTACTCCTTCCGGAGCCGCGGCTCCATATGTCTACGCTAAGGAAACAGTGGCTGCGCCCTCCATCAGTCTTGCAATTACCTCTGCCACTCCTTCGTCGTATGGCAATACCTGCCAGTTTTCCTCAGTAAAATTCTGGCCACAATCAGGCGCGCAGGCTACTGAGGTGAGAACGATGGAAATTCCGAACGGTGAATTTTACAAATTCCAGTATGATCCTGTTTTCGGCCTGCTCAACCAGATTACCTATCCCACCGGGGCCACGGTCGCATACACGTGGAGCCTGATTCCGAACATGGAAGGCGTTCAATACCGCGCCGTCCCAGGCGGAGCCGGCTCTCTCTGCGCTCTTACATATAGCTGGTTTGCCATCACCAAGCGTGTTGTGAGTATCCCCAACCAAAGCGGAACTCCACAGCCAACAGAGGAACAGGACTTTTGCTACGCGACAACCTGGCCAGGCGCCAACGGAGCCTACGGAAACTGCCAATCGACTGCGAGCAGCAGCCCGACCAGCTATCAATGGACAAGTAAGACGACGACCGTGACGACGAAGGATCTGTTGCGAGGAACGAGCTTCAACACCGTCTATACTTATTCGCCTGTGTTGCCGCCGCCCACAAGCGATCCCGCCGGGTCTTGGGGTGATCAAGGATACATGCCTCAGGAAAACACCATTCAGTATTACGACGCGAACGGCAGCCTGCTCAAGACCGTTACAAAGACCTGGCAGACGTTAAGCTTGCTTTCCGGCCAATGCGACACGCTCCCTAATGGGCAGACGTCGGGAACGTTTTATACCTATCAGCCTTACACCGGTTTCTCCAGTCAGGGGGCGACTCCGCTTAATCCGAACGCGAACCTCACTGATCTCCCCACGGACGTAGCAGAGTTCGACTACGGAACGGTGTCGAGTGGCTGCACAAGACCCAGTAGCTCGCCTATTAGGGAGAGCATAACTGCGTATCACAGTTTCGGAAATACGCCGCTGTTTTCTTACGCATCAATCCTGGATCGACCGGACAGCGTAAAGGTCTACGGCAACGGAACGCTGCTTTCTGAAACCGACTACGCTTACCAGAACACGCCCACATATATTCCAGCATATGGGCATGACGACGCTAACTACGGCTCTGGCTCGACCGCTCCCCGCGGCAATCCCACGACAGTCACGAAGAAGTGCTTCTCAGTAGGCAGCAGCTGTACGAATTCCGTCACTACCTATACCTACGATACGAATGGTAATGTGCTGACGGCAACAGATCCATGCGGAAACGCTTCGTGTTCTGACATGACCGGTAGCAGGCACGTGACTCAATACTCTTACACGGACAACTACACCAACGGAACGGGTCCCGGAAACACAAACGCCTATGTAACTACCATCACTGATGCTCTTGGACACACCACAAAATTTCAATGGGGCTGGGAAGACGGGAAGATGTGGAGCAAAGTCGACGAGAATACGGAGACCACAACCTTCTGCTACACGGTCGGAGGCTGTGGAGGAAGTAGTTTCGATTCGTTCTATCGATTGACGGGCGTCAAATACCCAGACGGTGGACAGGAAACGATAAGCTACTCAGACGCTGGACCGCAACCCTTCGTGGCCACCAGCAAGCTGCTCAACCAAGGAAACTCGCTGAGCACAACCACAGTTTATGACGCGATGGGCCACCCAACGATGGCGGAACTTACCTCCGATCCGTCGGGAACTGACTATACGGCAACGACCTACGACGGCTTAGCGCATGTGTGGACGGTTTCAAATCCTTATCGCACAACCTCAGATCCGACTTACGGAATCTCGACATATACGTATGACGCTTTGGATCGGAAAGTGATCGAGAAGGAGCAGGACGGCAGTCTTCTTCAGTGGTGCTACAACGGAATCAAGACCGTGCAGTCGAACTGTTCCTCGAACCTGAGCAGCAAGACGGCGTATCCCTGGGTGGATATATATGACGAGAACGGCCATCTCTGGGAGCGGGTCAGCGATGGGCTCGATCACCTCGTGGCGGTCATGGAGCCAAACCCCGGCACCGGATCACCCTTGGAAACCGATTACGGCTACGATGCATTGGACAATCTCCTCCGCGTAGATCAGTGGGGTGGATCAAATGGCAGCTCGGGAGATCGCGTTCGCACCTTCACCTACGACAGCCTCTCCAGGCTCGTGGCGTCGAACAATCCTGAGAATTCTTCCCCGGCATTTCCTCCCGCGTTGACATGCCAGGGGGCTAGCGGAACCTGGGCAATGTGCTATGGCTATGACGCCAACGGAAACCTTACATCGCGAACTGACAATCGCAACATCACGACAACATATGGGTACGACGCTCTGAACCGTTTGACCTCTAAAACGTACAGCGACGGAACGCCGACCGCCCACTTCAATTACGATGAGAACACGGTGACGGTCGGTATTACCGGCTCAAACCTTTACAGCGGCCCCTATACGCTTCAGAACACGATCGGAAGGTTGAGCAGCGAGTACACGGGCGCGTCAGAGCCGGGGATCGCGATGAGGGCGTTCAGCTATGACCCAATGGGCCGAATCGTCACTTCGCCGGAATGCTGGGGAGGTGGCTGCTCTTTTAAATATGGGACTCGTTCGATCGGCAAGAGCTATGATCTGGCTGGGAATGTCATATCTTTCTTTCCCGGAACCGATCAAACGTTCAATTACACGTATGACAATGCTGGTCGCGTCTATACTATGGCCACAACTCTGACCCAAAATCTAGGAGGAACTACCGAGACGTGGATTAATAACATTCGGTATACCCCATTCGGCCAGCCCTCGGAGAGAGGTGGGGTGGAAAGCTGGACCTACGACAACAGGATGAGGTTAACGGACTATGCGCAGCCAGATGGCGCAAATCTCTCGGTTATGGGGTATAACCAGGCCCTGACATACTATCCAAACGGCAATGTGCAGTCGTCGACCGAAACGGTCCGTTCCACTACCTGGACCTGGCAATACGCGTACGACAATTTGAACCGCTTGTCTACGTTCACAAACGCGTCGCTTCAGCTGGGATGCAGCGAAACTTACGACAATTGGGGAAACCGTAATGGCCAGACTGCCTACGGTGGCACGGGATATATGTGCCCCTCATTTTCCAACGGCAGCAACTCGAATAACCAAATCGCCATACAGACATATGATGCAGCCGGAAACATGCTTCAGGATTTGACCGGCAACGTGTACACCTATGACGCGGAAGATCGAATTACCTCTATAACGTCCGAGGGGAATCCAACCTATTACACCTATCGGGCCGACGGTCTGAGAGCATCGAAGCAGACTGGCTCAAGTCAAACCCCGCTTTATTACGTCTACGATTTTGACAATTCGTTGATTGCCCACTATTTGATCGGCCCAGGGGCAACTGACGGTGGGCAGACGCTAGATCAAGAAATCTGGCTCAACGGAATGCACCTGGGTGTTGTCGCAGGTGTGGGCATTGGGATTCGTCGATCGGCTGTGGACCATTTGGGCAGCGAGCGTCTAGTCACCGATCCCAGCGGCAATGTGGTCGCAGCCATGTACACCCTTCCGTTCGGCGATGGGCAAACGACCTTCATGGGCACTGACCCCGATACGCTATACTTGACCGGCAAAGAACGCGACGCCGAATCCGGCAACGACTACTTCGGGGCAAGGTACTACGGAAGTACGATGGGGAGATTTTTAAGCCCCGATGAACCCTTTGCGAACTTCGATCAGAAGGACCCACAAAGCTTCAACATGTACAGCTACGTGCAGAACAATCCTCTATCGAACACCGACCCGGATGGCCATGATGTGCATGTGTGCGTGGACAACGGAAACGGCGGCCAGAATTGCTTCAATGCAACCGACGATCAGTGGAAGCAGCTTCAGCAAGGCAACGGCGCTGGCATCACGTTCAACCTGAACAACTTTGGGAGCGGGACTATTTCATGCGGAGGAAGTGTCTGCGGTTCAGCTCAATACTTCGAGCCAGGATTGCAGGATGAGAGTGGCGGCGAATTGATGGGTATTGCCGGTGGAATGGCCATCGGGAAAGCGGTAGGCGCGGTTGTAGGGACGGTTGCGGGTTGGTTCGGGCGAGGAGCAGCCGAGGAAGGTGGAGTTGTTCTCGGTAGAACTTCCGAGCTTGGTGAAGGCGCACTTGGACCGGGCGAGCGAACTCTCAACCTTCCCGACTTGGGTGATCCAAAAGCCAACTGGGCTCAAAACTCCGGTCGGCTACGCGAGGCTATGGCCGAAGGCAAGCCGATACGTGATGCTCATGTGGATGGTGCTGGCAACTTAATACGTGACAATCCATCTCAAGGAGGAGGCGGTGCCTTCCTGAAAGCAGAGCGTAATCTCCTCGAAAACCACGGGTGGACCTATAACCCCTCAACGACCTCATGGTATCCACCGAACAAGTAGGAGGCTTTAATGTTCACGACAGAACCAGGACCCGATCGTTCGCAGCTTGGCTTCGCGGAAGCCGTGAAGTCGAGCTTCGCTTTTGTGAAGAAATATGGGTTGACGCCCGTGCAGGAGGAGGTCACTTTAGTCCGGTACCAATCTGAAAAAGTGACCCTGAATGTTTACCACGGAAGAGGCTCATATGAACTTGGAACTGAGTTCGAGAGGGCGGGGTTCCCTGAGAAGTTCAGCCTGTATGACATGCTGAAGTGGGCTAAGGCGGCTGGGAAGATCGAGGAAATTCCTACTGGCGGTTATCAGGCTAGTTCCCGAGAGGGCGTTCAGATGCTAGTCGCTCAGATGGCCGAACTTGTGAAGCAGTACGCCGAACCGCTTCTTCAGGGAGATGCGGAGACATATCAGGCTCTTCGGGAGCAGCAGTCCTCAGATGCGGCGGAGTACACAAGGGAAGTTCATCTGCGGGCGGTACGGAAGCAAGCTGAAACCGCATGGCAAGACAAGGACTATGAGACCCTGTTAAGCCTTTACAGCGACATGCAAGGCGATCTAACTCCGGCTGAGTTCATGAGGTTCCAGTACGCCGAGAAGCAGCTTCTCTCAGTTCACAGTGCCCACCCAGAAAATAAATAGCAGCAGTGCGACCCTATTGTCGCAGGCCGCCTCTTCGGGGCGGCCTTGCTGCGTCTGTGGCTTCATCCGGGAGCTGTGGCGACCAAAAGAAGGAGCACGCTGCCTACGGCATCGGGTTTAGGGCGACACGTCACCCCAGAATGGGAGCTGTGGAGCAACCTGAAGTTCCCCGGCGGGAACGTCTCTCGAATCAGCACCGTACAGCCGATGACCGCGAAAACGCTGGTGTTTACAGGTTGCTCCAGGTAAACGTGCATGGAATCAGCGACTAAGAGGTGAATCCGGCCTGCGATGGCTGTTCGGCGTAAACGCGGCGGTTGCTGTGCGTGAACGTGTTGAAAATACAGGGTCGGGCATCTGTGGCGGGAGTACCCTCCGCTCCGTCGCCCGTCAAGGCTCTGCGCTGCGCTCCGACCGCTGGCGCGGCGCTTCGCGGCCTTGACTGCCGCCTCCGCTGCGGGTGTTGGCCGGTCATGAGGAGCATGTCTGCTCCTCTGTTCTTGAAAGAACCGAGGGTCGAAGGTAGACACCATCCCTTGCGCTCATGCGTAAGGCGGTCGTGTTGCGGCCCGGCACCGAACCGGAATCGAATGCAACTCGCACTGACCTGCCCCCATTTTCCGCACGGTAATCTTACTTAGCCAGCCGCAGCCGAAGCTGTGGGAAAGTTGGAAACGCCATTGGCGTTTTCAAAGTGGGTGGAGCCCACGTCTTTCCCATAGCTTGCTTGGCGTGCAAACTCTGCCGGCGTCCGATAGTTCAAGCTGCTGTGTGGCCGTTGTTCGTTGTAATCATGGCGCCAGATGGCGATCTTTTTTCTGGCGTCAAACAGGTTTTGAAACCAACTTATCCTCAGACACTCTTCGCGCAGCCGCCCGTGAAAGCTCTCGACGTGGGCGTTCTGCGTTGGCTTACCGGGCTGGATGTGCACCAGTTCGATCTTCTTCTCGATACACCAGGCAAGGAAATGCCGGCTGGTCAGTTCGGGGCCGTTGTCGCATCGAATCGACCTCGGTTCTCCGCGGTGTTGAATGATCTGGTCCAGCACGCGTGTCACGCGCCGGCTGGCGAAGCTGGTATCAACTTCCAGCGCCAGGCACTCGCGGGTAAATGCATCGACCACGCTCAACACACGGATCGCGCGGCCTGCCGCGATCGCATCGTGCACAAAATCCAGTGCCCACTCCTGGTTCGCGGCCGTGTACTGGCGCAAGGGAGCGCTCTGTCTGGCGCAGTGCTTTCGCTTCTTGCGCCGCAGCGCCAAGCCAGCTTCTCGATACACCCGGTGCACGCGCTTGTGGTTCACGACTTCTCCACCTCTGCGCAGCAACACGTGCAGTCGCCGATAGCCGAAGCGCGGCTTCTCTCTGGCCAACTCCACCAGACGCGCACGCAGATCTTCATCTGAGTGCCGAGGTTGATATCGAAAACTTGACACCGATACCATCAAAAGCCCGCACGCTCGCCGCTGGCTGAAGGCGTACTGCTGTTGCACATGCTCGACAGCTGCCTTCATGGCTACGAGCTCCATCCGTTTTTTCGAATCACCGACTGCAGCGCTTCCTTGTCCAAACTCAAATCCGCTACCAGCTTCCGTAGTCGCGTGTTCTCATCGCGCAGTTGCTTGGCCTCCTGCGCCTCGGTCACATCCATGCCGCCGTACTTCGCCTTCCAAGGCATAGAGGGTGTGCTTGGACACTCCGCACTCCCGGGCTACGTCTTCCACCTTCCGGCCCGCCTCCACCTGCTTCAGCGCAGCGATCATCTGCGCCTCCGTGTGCTTGCTCTTCGACATGCTCCGCCCTCGCTCCTGAATACGAAAATCGTACTCGGTTGTGTGCGGATTTTGGGGAGCAGGTCAGCACGATGTCCAATATCGTTCGAGTCAGGTCCGGTGATCGTCCGGGGCCGGATCGAAGGGCGTTCAGCGGTAGGCTTCGCGGCGATGCTTGACGGCGGTGACGTAGAGGGTGTGGCCGTAGTCGTGGAAGCGGAGGCGGTAGTCGCCGACCCGCAGGCGGAACTCCGGCGGCTCGATGTCTTGGAGGCGCTTCACGTCGCCTTCGCCGGTCGCGGCGAAGTGGGTCAACGCGTGGAGAATGCGCAGAGCGGTGGGCTGGTCGATCGCGCGAAGCTGGGCCTTGGCCTGGTCCCGCCAGGCAATCTTCCTGCGGTCCATGCTTACTGCCCAGGATGGTGCTGTTCAGGTTCGAGGGGAGTGCGTCCCATGCGCTCGAAATCCTCCGGCGAGAGTCCGAATTCGGCCAGGACTTCCTCGTGGGAAACGCCTTCACCGCGCGCGAACGAGGCGCGGGCCTCGGCGATCTCGTGGGCCTCTTCCTTCGAGACTGGCTCATCGTCAAAGGGGGCGTTGGCCAGGGCGACAGAGACCGGATCGAGCATGGTCTCCAGCAGGGTGACAACGGCGGAGACCTGGTTCGGAGCCATACGCTCGATCAGTTCGTGTGCGTGCTGCTTGGAATCAGCATGTGCCATCAGGAGCTTCCTCTCTCTATCGTGAGCCGAGACTAGGAAGTAGTCAACAGTGGTTATCGGCGCTACAGTATGCCAGATCGGACAACCCATGTAGCCAACTGAATGCGTTGCTAAGGTACAACTCCATGTTTTGAGGCGGCATGTTCATCATGGGGCGCAGAATCGGCGATGTCCCGGGCCTTTTGACCGCGCGCGATGGTGTCCAGAACGAAGGCGACCCAATCCTCAGCGAGATTTTCGTTCGTGCCGCGCCAGGAGGGATGGGAATAAACACCGTTGGCATGCTGCATGGTCACGTAATTGATGGCAAGATCCATGCCGTAATACGTGTTGGGCGGAACCACATCGAACCAGTCAATCAGTCCCGGATCAACTTTGGGATAGAAGTGCTGGCGCAGGTGAGTCGCCAGCGATTCAATCATGTTGGTTGGACTGGTGCCCCCGTTCGGCATGTGAATCAACGCAAACTGGACGCGTCCCTCGTGCCGTCTGTGGGCGATCTGGCAGAAACTAGGGAAGCCATGAAAGCCCTCATATTCGATCACCGAAGGGTCTTTGACCGGCGGCTTGCGCGAGGCGACCGCAGCCTCGTTGACTGAGCGGGCGATCCGAGCCTCGTTCGCCGCAAACTCCACGTCGTCGGCAGGCCGGCGAATGTCCTTGTCTTCCCCTTCGATATCGACGGGTTGAGAGATGACGACCCCGGTATGGTCGCGCACTACGCCGACGAGCTTTTGCTCGCGCATCCAGGCGTCGATCTCGTGCTGGCAAGCGCGGCGCAGGCGATCTTTGAGGCCGGTAGCTTCCTCTGGGGAGAGTTCAATATGCGTACCCAGGGAGCCGATGATCCGCCCACCGATATTCCGCATAAACCACCAAGGACCGACGAAGGGGTAGTCGATCTCCGCCTTACAGTCGAAACCAGACCATTCGGTGTAGAGGGTGCGGCGGCGGTCGAGCTGCTGCTGCAAGGTTTTGCGCAGGTCATAGCCGCGCACGGTAGGCTCCGCCACACGAGCGCAAATCTGGCGGACGAACTCTGCATCTTGTTCCGGCGCCCAGACACAAACCTGGGTGAGTCGGCCTGCCTCCTGAGATGTTTTTTTAGTGCGCCACAATCGCATTCGATTCATGGGGTCATGATACCATTCGCGTATGGTCTTTGTAACTGTTACGTTGACTGTACACGGACAATAGAGATGGTCAGACCAATTCTGCGTACGAAGTCAGTCGCGACGAAAGTCACGGAGGCGGAGTATGCGCAGTTGGAGGAGCTTGCCAGGGCTAGCGGGCAGAACCTGAGCGAGTGGATACGAAGAAAGTTGCTGGGGGCGGAGCGTTCCGGCGGGGATATAGCGGCGTTGCTGGGCGAACTGCTGGCCTTGCGGACGATCCTGATGAACCTGCTGTTCTCGATAGCCAGGGGCGAGGCGGTGACGCTGGAGCAGATGCAGGCGCTGATCGAGCGGGCGGATAAGGACAAGATGCGACGGGCGCAGGAAAAGCTGGGCGAGGCCAAGCTGCCAGTTCCATCGGAGGTGGAGCCCGTGGAGGAGGTGGAATCGTGAGCGAGTGGGGACGGAAGGAGTACCGGGACTGGCCGAGCCGGAGTCCGGTGTGGACTTACGGGGCGATCTTCGTGACGCTGCTGTTCTTCCTGGGCGGCATGGCGTGGCAGTACGCGCGGAACTGGACGTTCGCGGAGCGGGAGTACCTGGGCAACTACCTCCTGGCCTCGACGATGGGACGGACGCGGGAGAAGGGCCACTACCGCTTCGTGGCGTATCTGGACAAGAAGGGCAATCCCTACCTCGCCAGCGGGGACGAGATCGAGCGGGTGAAGATGCCGGACGGCAGGCCGGGCTACGAGCTGACGGCGGCGGGTGTCCAGGCCGGGGCAGTGCGGTTAGAGATCGAGGACGGGATGTTCTCGAATGCGTGGATGCGGCAGACGTTGGGGCATGTGGTGTACGGCGACCGGACGGTGTGGGATTACATCGAGTGGCCGGTCTTCGGGTCGCTGGGCGTCTTCGTGGTGCTGTTGTTCTTCGCGGTGCCGAGGGACCGGAAGCGTGCACTTGTGTGGAAGCATGGGCGGCGGCGGCGCGGGCCGGAGCTGGTCACGACGGGGGAGTTCAACGAGCGGCTGGGAAAGAAAAAGGGACTGAACGTCTACCTGCCGGACGGCCTCGCGTTCATCAACGAAAACCAGAGCTGGGTAGACCGGACGTTCCATAAAAACTCCAGCCGCTGGGTACGCATCCCGCGCGACCGCGAGGCGATGCACTTCCTGATCGTGGGCGACAGCGGTCACGGCAAGAGCGCGACGATCCGGCAGGCGTTGAGCCAGATATGGGAGCGTGGGGAGACAGCGACCGTGTACGACCCGGCGATGGAATACCTGCCGCAGTTTTACAACGAGGCGCGGGGCGATGTGATCCTGAATCCGCTGGACGCACGCTGTCCGTTCTGGACACCGGGCGACGAGGTGCCGCATGAAGCGGAGGCTCTTACCTTAGCCGCTTCTCTGTTCCAGGAGCAGGACCCGAGGCAGCGCTTTTTCGTGGATGCGCCGAGGAAAATCTTCGCGCACTTGCTGAGCCTGAAACCGACGCCGGAAGAGCTGACGTATTGGATGGCGCACGAAGTAGAGATCGACCGGAGAGCCAGAGATACGGAGTTGGCGTCCATACTTGGCACACATGGAAGCCAGCAGCGCAGCGGCGTACTCGGTTCACTGAACATGGTGGCAGATGCGTTCAAGCTGCTGCCCACGGAGCGGGAGACGAAGCGGCGATGGAGTACGGCGGAGTGGGCGAAGGAGCGCAAGGGCTGGGTGTTCATCACGTCGAAACCGACGGTGCGGGAGCGGCTGCGCCCGCTCATCGGCCTGTGGCTGGACCTCCTTGCGCTGCGGCTGATGAATGACGACGCGCCGAGCAAACGCAAGACGTGGATCGTTCTGGACGAGGTGGCGAGCCTGCAACGACTGCCGCAGCTCACGACGGCGATCACGGAGAGCCGGAGATCGAACAACCCGATCATCCTGGGCTTCCAAGGCAAGGCGCAGATGGAGGCGTTGTACGGCCACATCGCGGAGGCGATGCTGTCTCAGCCCGCGACGAAGATATACCTGAAGACGAGCGAGCCGCACGCGGCGGAGTGGATTTCAAAGGCCATCGGAGATGTAGAGATCGAGCGGTATCGAGAGACGCGCACACATGGCAAGTTCCCGCAGTCGCGCAACTCGGAGAGCCAGCAGCGGGACATCTCGCGCGAGCCGTTGGTTATGGCATCGGAGATCAGCGGGCTTGACCCGCTGCATGGATACCTGAAGCACGGCAATTATGTTGTGCGGCTGCGCGTTCCTTACTTGCAGCTTGAAGGGCAGCATGAGAAGTTCATCGAGCGGAAGATCGAGCCGACGACGAGCAGCAATGGATACGAGGCTGCGCCGCCGAAGAAAGAGCCGGTGGCCGCGCAGCAGATGGAGCTGAAGCCAGCGCAGGAACAGCAGCAGCACTTCTTCGAGTAACAGTCATGGTTACACTCTCCAAACCGATCTCGCGAGCCAGGCGGTGGCGTACCACAAAGAGGAGTTCGCCAACTCGCGGGACAACTACTACACCGAAGGCGCAAGTGTGCGCGGCGAGTGGCAGGGCAAGCTGGCCGAACGTTACGGGCTGCGCGGCGAAGTGAGCGAGCAGCAGTTCGCGCGGCTGAGTGAGGGCCAGCATCCGGAGACGGGCGAGCAGCTTGTACGGCATCAGACGGCGCGCGAGTATGTGAACGAGCGCGGCGAGACGGTGCGTTCGATGGAGCATCGCGCGGGGTGGGATGCGACGTTCAGCGCGCCGAAGTCGATATCGCTGACGGCGTTGGTCGGCGGCGATGAGCGCGTGAAAGAAGCGCACAGAGAGAGCGTGCGCACGGCGCTCGATGAGATGGAGAAGTACGTGCAGGCCCGCATGGGCGGCAGCGCTCCGGCGCAGACGACGGGCGCGTGGGCCGTTGCCAAGTTCGAGCACGACAGTAGCCGACCGGTTGATGGTTACGCCGCACCGCAGTTGCACACGCACGCGGTGGTTTTCAATCTCACGGAAACAGCCGATGGGAACACGCGAGCGTTGCAGCCGCAAGAGCTGTACAAGACGCAGCAGTACGCAACGGCGGTGTATCGTTCGGAGCTGGCCGCGCGGTTGCAGACGATGGGTTACGAGATCGAGCGCGGCGAGCATGGGCAGCCGGAGATCAAGGGCTACACGCGCGAGTACCTGGAGGCATCGAGTCCGCGGCGGCAGCAGATCAAAGCACAGCTTGAAGAACAGGGCCGCTCCGGTGCAGGCGCCGCACAGATCGCGGCGCATCAGACGCGGGACGTGAAACAAGAGCTGTCCCATGAAGAGGTGCGCGCGCAGCATCGGCAGATGGCCGCAGCGCATGGGCATCAGCCGCAGCAAGTGATCGCAGAGGCGGTGCGCCGTCCAGGTGCGGAGATCGATCCGGAGCGGTCGCAGCGTGTGGCCCAGGGCGCGATCACGTATGCGCGTGAGCGCGGCATGGAGCGCGAGGCCGTGGCCGACGAGCGCACGCTGTTACGCGATGCCCTGAAGCATGGCATGGGCGAGACACGGCTGCCGGAGATCAAAGCGGAGTTCGAGCGTCGTGTCGAACATCAAGAGCTGATCGAGGTCGAGCGCAGAGTGGGACTCGCAGGCCGTGCGTTCACGACGAGCGAGATGCAGGGCTACGAGCGCGAGATCATCGAGAAGATGCGTGTGGGCCAGGACAATCGCGAGGTGTTGGCTGTGGGCTCCGTGCGGCAGGAGACGATGGAGCATCATCCGCATCTGAGCGTGAGCCAGAAGAGCGCCGTCGAAGATGTGCTGACGAGCCGCGATCAGATGATGGCGCTTGAGGGTGCGGCGGGCGCTGGAAAAACTACTTCCTTAGCCGCGATCCGCGAGGCCGCTGCCGATGGCGGCTACGAAGTGAAGGGGCTTGCGCCCACGTCGCGCGCGGCGCAGAAGCTGGGCGAAGCAGGCATGGAGACAGAAACCTTGCAACGGCATCTGACGCGCGGCGAACGTCCGGACGATGGGCAGATGCGTCTCTATATCGTCGATGAATCGAGCATGGCGAGCACGAAGCAGATCCACACGTTCGTCGAGCGGCTAAAAGAAAATGATCGCGTGCTGTTCGTTGGCGACGTGCGGCAGCATGAGGCGGTCGAGGCGGGGAGGCCCTACGCGCAGTTGCAGGAAGCGGGACTGCGGACGGCGCGGTTGGATGAGATCATCCGGCAGAAAGACCCGGCGTTGAAAGAAGCCGTCGAGCAGCTTGCACGCGGCGAGGTCCGCGAGGCTGTCGCGAATCTCAGCGGCCAGGGCCGTGTCCATGAGATCGGCGACCGCAGCGAGCGCATCCGCGAAATCGCCCGCGAGTATGTGCGACAGCCGGAGAACACGCTTGTCGTCTCGCCGGACAATCAATCGCGTCAGGAGATCAATGCGCGCATCCATCGTGCGATGCAGGACGAAGGCAAGGTCGCCGACGTTGAGCGTACAGTGCGCGTGTTGAATGCGCGGCAGGAGCTGACGGGCGCGGATCGCCGGCACGCACTCCACTACGAGCCGGGCGACATCGTGCGCTATGCGAAGAGCAGCAAGGCGCATGGCTTCGAAGCTGGGGAGTACGCGCGTGTTGTTCGCGTGGACCGCGCGGAGAACATCGTCACAGTGGAGCGGAAGAGCGGCGAGGAAGTGAGCTACGATCCACGGCGACAGCAGGGCGTGACGGTGTACCGGGAGGCAGAGCGCAGCTTCGCGGAAGGCGACCGTGTGCAGTTCACGGCTCCGTATCATCCGCAGAAGATAGCCAACCGCGAGCTGGGTACGGTCGATAAGATCGACGGCGACGGCAATCTTAAACTCGGCATGGACTCAGGCCGCGAGGTCGCGTTCAACGCAAAGCAGCATCCGCATCTGGACTACGGTTACGCGGTGACGAGCCACAGCAGCCAGGGGCAGACCGCCGACCGCGTGCTGATCCATGTGGACTCCGAAACCGCGCACAGCCAGCTCATCAACAGCCGCATGGCGTATGTCTCCATCTCCCGCGCACAGTCCGATGTGCAGATATATACGAATGATGCAGGGACATTGGGGCAGAAACTTGGCCGGGATGTATCCAAACCTTCTGCAATTCAGCAAGACTGGTCAATTCAGATGCCTGAATCGATACCGGCGCATGTGTTCATACAGGAGCAATTTATTGGCCGCTGACAAGTAGCAATTAGACAAAGCTTGTTTAAGCAGGAATGCGCATTCATCATCATGAGGCATGACGATACAATCCGTAAGCCGGTGCAACAAGCTGGTCCCCGGCTCCTCTATGACCGCAAAGAAGCGGCACGGCAGCTTTCCATCAGCATCCGGTCATTGGATTATCTCATTGCCAATAAAGAGTTGAACACGCGCCGAATTGGGAAAAAGGTCTTAATCCCGCATGGCGAGCTTGTACGGTATGCGAATGCGAATCACTATGACTCTGTGGCAGCCGAGAAAGCATCCTGAGCGTTTGTCTCAGCGCCCCGTGCAACTCCAAAATACCCCGCATTCACGACGGAGCTTTTTCGTATAGGGACGCTAAAGGGTAAGCGAAAGTATATCCCCCACCCATATAATTCCAGTCGCCGATTTAGTCACCACTTTGCCGGAAAAACATGCAGGTTTTTGCTACATCATGCAGTTGAGCAATTTGGCGTAAACTATAAATAATAAAGGGAAAGCAGCGTCTTGCATCGTATTGCGACACAATGCAAGAATCACCAAATTCACATTTCGAGTCAGGTGCATTCAACCGGGCTCTGCCACCTCTCCGTCTTTGTTTACAACGACTTGCGTGGCTTCCTTATTGTAACATTCCCTCACTGTGACGCAACTCGTTTCGTTTCTCCCTCTCTCAGGACTGTATTACCGGTGACCGGGCGCGCGGGCTCCGTTGCGATGGCCCTGAAACTCGCGAAATACTGGGAGGCATGGGGAATGAAAGTCTTATGTTATCGGGGAAATATATCGATCTCGAACCGCTTGAGCGCGGCCATGCCGACGGACTGGCTGCCGCGGCGGCAGTGGACCCGGCGCTCTATCAGTGGAGTCCGGTCCCGCAGGGCGCGACAGCCGCGGCCGCCTACATCGACACTGCCGAGACCTGGCGGGATGCAGGCAGCGCGATGCCGTTTGCCATCGTCCGCAGGAGCGACCGCGCGGTGCTCGGGTCTACCCGGTTCTGGAATATCGAGCGATGGTTATGGCCGCCGCAACATCCCAGGCACGGACGGCAATTCCCGGACGCCTGTGAGATCGGCTATACGTGGTTGAGCGGCCCGGCCATCCGGACGGCGGCCAACACCGAAGCCAAGCTGCTCATGCTGGCATACGCCTTCGAATCGTGGCAGGTGCTGCGCGTGTGCCTGCACACAGACGCGCGCAACCATCGTTCCCGCGCGGCGATCGAAAGGATCGGCGGAAAATTCGAAGGGATCCTTCGCGCCCACCGGATGGCTGCGGACTTCACCCCTCGCGACTCGGTGAGGTTTTCGATCCTGGCCGATGAGTGGCCAGCAGTGAAGGAACGGCTGACGCGGCGCCTGGATCGAGCATGACGAGATGTCTCTGTTTCCGGCGGATGTGTTTCTGAGCCGCTCTCAGTCCGGGACTCGCCCGCCGCCATCGGATTTTTCCCTCAAGTACAGCTCCGGAGCCTTACTTGCGCGTATCGGAAACGCGCCGTAGAATCCCTGTGCTCGACAGTTCTCTGGCCGCGGGTTTTGAAATCCTGGAGCCAGTTGGGGTGGACTTCTATGAGGCAGTCCTTCGCCATAGGTATCGGAGGCGCGGCCGGTCAGGGCGTGGCTACGCCCGGCGATATCTTCGCAAAGATCTTCAGCCGCCGCGGGCTTCATCTGAACGCCTACAACGCCTACCAATCCATCATTCGAGGTGGTCATACCTTTCTGACCATCCGCACCGGGCCGGACAAAATCTCCAATACCGGTGACCGGATCGACCTGCTGATCCCGCTCAATCAGGACACGATGGATCGCCACCTGGGCCTGCTCTCGGCCGGCGGCGCGTGCCTCTACAACGCGGACCTGATTCGGCCCGGAGCTCCTGCCGCCGGGGTGCAGCTCTGTGCCATCCCGGTATCGAAACTCGCCGATATCTCCCGCAACAAAGTTGCGCAGAATACGCTTGCCATCGGCGCAGCTCTCAGCATGATGGGCGTCGGCTTCGCCGCTCTTGAGAGCGTGCTCACCGAACAGTTCCGCAAGAAAGACCAGTCGGTGATTGACGAGAACGTGAGCCTGGCCCGCGCCGGCTACGATTACGCCACTCAGAATTTTGCGCCCTTCGCTTCCCCGCTTCCGATGACGGAGACCCGCTACGCCGTGCTCAGCGGCAACGCAGCATTGGCGATGGGAGGCGCGGCTGCAGGCGTCAAGTTCTATTCCGCGTATCCGATGAGCCCTTCCACCGGCGTGCTGCACTGGATGGCGGAACATGCGCGCAAAGCGGAGATATTGGTGCGCCAGGTAGAGGACGAGATTGGCGTGATCAACATGGCAATCGGCGCAGCGCATGCGGGAGTTCGAGCCATGTGCGCCACGTCCGGCGGCGGCTTCGCGCTGATGAGCGAGGGACTCGGCCTCTCGGCGCAGGCGGAAATTCCGATCGTGGTCATCGATTGCCAGCGCGCAGGTCCATCCACCGGCGTTCCAACCAAGACGGAGCAGGGCGATCTGTGGCAGATGCTGGGTGCGGCCTTTGGCGATTACCCGAGAGTTATCGCCGCCCCTCTCGACATCGGCGACTGTTTCAAGCTGATCCCGGAAATCTTCAACCTCGCCGACCGCTTCCAATGTCCCGGAATCGTGCTTTGCGATCTGCTGCTCTCCGAAGGAAGGCTGAGCGTCGATCCCAAAGAGCTGGATTTCCATCCCGTCATCGATCGCGGCGAGCTGGTTACGTCGAACGGATCTGGCGACCACGAAGCCTACAAGCGATACAAGATCACGGAAAGCGGTGTCTCGCCGCGCGTGATTCCGGGCGTTCCTGGCCATACGCACACCGTATCGAGCGATGAGCACGATGAAGACGGCGTGCTGATCAGCGACGAATACACAAACGCGGGCAAGCGCCGCGCCATGATGGAAAAGCGCATGCGCAAGATGGACGGCCTTACGGCCTCGGTGCCACCGCCGCAGCTACTGGGCCCGGCCGACGCGGACGTGACGCTCATCGGCTGGGGTTCTACCTACGGAGTCATTGACGAAGCCTGCGGGCTCCTGCGGGATGCGGGAATCTCCGCGAATCATCTTCCCATTCGCTGGCTTGTTCCTCTGCACGGGGACGCCATCGTCGACATACTGAACGACTCGAAGCACACCATCATCGTCGAGAACAATTTCAGCGGCCAGTTCGCGCGCTACCTGCGCAGCGAAACCAGCTTTGTCGCGGATGGGCACATTCGCAAGTATGACGGCGAGCCGTTCATGCCGCACCATATTGTGGAGGCGGTGCAGGAGCAGCTCGCGGGTAAGACCAAACTCTCCGTGCCGGCTCACGAGGTCATGGTTTAGAGAAGACGATGCACGAAGTCAGGCAGTAAGAGCAATGGCTTAAAGGCCGATCCTTTCCCGTTTCAAGGAGAACTAAAGATGGCGACTGAAGTAGCGGCTCCAAGAACGATATCGATGGCTGACTTCAAGGGAAAGGTCGATCCCGACTGGTGTCCCGGGTGCGGCGATTTCGGTGTGCTTGCGGCCGTCCAGAAGGCGCTCGTCGAATTGCAGATCCCGAAACACGAGGTGGCGACGATCAGCGGCATCGGGTGCTCGTCGAACTTTCCCGGCTTCATCGACACCTATGGCATGCACACGCTGCACGGGCGTTCTCTGGCAGTTGCCACAGGGATGAAGCTGGCCAATCACGCGATGACCGTGCTGGTCACCGGCGGCGACGGCGACGGCTTCGGCATCGGCGGCAATCACTTCGTGCACACCATGCGGCGGAACGTCGACCTGCTCTACATCGTGATGGACAACCAGATCTATGGCCTCACCACCGGCCAGACCTCACCCACCAGCCGACTCGGCATGAAGACCAAGAGCATGCCCTTTGGGAATATCGAGGCTCCGGTGAACCCCATTTCGCTGGCTCTGGCCGCGGGCGCGACCTTCATCGCGCGCGGCTTCAGCGCCGAACAAAAACATCTTACCGAGCTGATCAAGCGCGGCATCGAGCACAAGGGCTTCTCGTTCATCGACGTGTTCAGCCCCTGCGTCACCTACAACCACGACAACACTTTCCAGTGGTTCCGTCCGCGGGTGAAGAAGCTCGAAGATAACGCCGAGTACGATCCCAGCGACTGGTCGGCGGCCATGGAGAAATCTCTGATGTGGGGCGACGAGATTCCCATTGGAAGATTCTTCGAGCGAAATGACGTGCCCGCTCTGCACAGCGCGGAAGCGGTCCTGAAGGCCGGCCCGCTCGTCGGACAGGATAACCGCATACCGGCGGAGATCGCCCAATCGTTCATCGATGAACTGATGTAGGAAACTTACTCAGAAGACGCGTGGACATTACGCAGAGGCTACCTGCCGGGTTCTCTGCGGCAGATCACCCCAGAGGGGGACGCCGGCTCTCCGGAATAATGATTTCTCGCCGCCCAAACAGGCGTGCGTCCAGCGAAAACGCGCCCGGGCCAAGCAAAACCAGCGCTATGGACATGACAGCCAGATCGAGAGCTGCGAGTGCGTCGCTGTGTTTGCTCGCGTCAGCGGACAGAAGCATCGAAACGCCTAAGATGATGGAACCGAGCGTTGCCGAGGCGCCTGCGATGGGGGTCAGAAAGCCGATCAAAAGCGCCAGACCCACAACGATCGCGAACAACGCCATGATCCAAGTGGTCAATGCTGCTCCATTGGATGTTGCAAGAGCGAAGGAACCCTGGACGATTGCACTTAAGGCTACGGCGAGCCGCAGAAGGATAAGGCCGACGCCGGGCCAGCCGTCCGGGAAGGTGGAAAAGAACTTCTGCAGTCTATGCCTCCTCGGCAGGAGAACACACTACCGGTAAGACTAGCCGCGCCAATGATCGATTGAATCCCCCGATCGGGTGCTTTTTCTTGCCCACTTACGAGTTCCTGCGTGCGGAAGGAAGACGGCTTTTTTGAGCATCGCCGTTCGCCGGCTGCGCATTATCGCGGGGTACAAAGATTGCGGTCATGCCGACAAAAAGCAGGTCCCTCCACTTCGCTTCGCTACGGTCGGGATGACAATTTCAGCGAGAATCTGAGGAATGTCAAAAGAGCCAGAGAAGGCTTAGAGTTGCATGATTCCGCGGCGAATTGCGATGGCCACGGCCTCGGTTCGATCGCCTGCCCCGAGTTTCTCCATGATGTGCTTGACATGTCCTTTGACCGTCTCTTCGGAGATAAAAAGGAGCGCCGCGATGTCGCTGTTTCTATTTCCTTCGGCGATCTTCTCAAGGACCTCGATCTCACGCTTGCTCAACGTTTCCTGGCCGAGATGCTCGGCGAGGTGAACCGCAACCTCCGGCGGGATGTGCTTCCTTCCGGAATGTACTCTTCGAATCATCTCCACCAATTGTTTGCGCGGCATGCTCTTGAGCATGTAGCCTTGCGCTCCCGCCTCCAGCGCGCGGTGGATCTCGGCGTCCCCTTCAAACGTTGTGAGCATGATGACGCGGGCATCTGAGAACTCGGTGCGAATGGCGATCATGGCATCGATGCCGCCGATATCGGGCAGCCTGAGGTCCATGAGCGTGATGTCCGGCCGATGCGTCCGGAAACTCTGAATCGCTTCGCGGCCGCTGGCCGCCTCGGCAACCAGCAGCATGTCGGGCTCGTTTCTGACGACGGCGGCAATCCCCTCTCTCATGAGCGGATGATCGTCGACACAGAAGATTCGAATCTGAGGAGAGGCGCTCACTTCTTCGCTCGTTTCCTTTTGTTCTTCGCTGGAGCCCCGAACCGTTCCCTGCTGAGCCACGAAAGCCACTGCGGGATGGGGCTATGAGATTCGCTTTCGAATGCGATCGCGCCGGGAACGGTCAGCTCGACCTCAGTGCCTGCCCCGATCCGGCTGCGAAGCCTGAGAGTGGCGCCAATGCTTTCGGCGCGCTCCCGCATCCCGGACAGTCCCCAGTGCCCTTCACGGCCTGAGTGCAGCACCTGAGCGTCGATTCCGCGACCGTCATCGCGCACCAGAACTCTCAGATACCTGCCTGCATATTCTACTTCGACCTCGATGCTGTTCGCTCGTGCGTGCAGAAACGCATTCACCAGCGCCTCCCGCCCGATGCGGTATACCTCATCGCGGATCATCGGGCGGACGGGACGTGCGATGTTATTCGCGATCACGCGGTAGCCGACTTTTCCGTCGATGGCTAGCTCCTGCCGCATGCGTGAAAACGCGACCTCGAGGCTGCCGCTATCGGTTTCCGGCGAACGCAATCCGCGAAGAGTGCTCCGCCCCTCTTCCGTGACCTTGCCCATCAATTGCAGAATCCGCCTCAAGAGCGGCTTGGCGGGAGAGTCATCAGGGAGCTGCTCTTCTGCTACATCGAGCTGGAGAGATGCGCTGAGGACTCCCTGCAACAGCGTGTCATGCAATTCCTGGGCAATCCGCGTGCGCTCCGCGAGACGCTCCTGGAAGCGAATATTCAGTTGCCGGGTCAACTGGTACATGCGCAGACGATAGAGCGCCAGGACCACCAGGCTGCACGCCGCCAGACAGAGCACTCGAAACCACCACATTTGCCAGAACGCGGGTTCGATAACGAAAGGGACCGTCGTCTCCGAGCCATTCCAAAGCCCATCGCTGTTCGATGCAACGATGGAGAAACGATAAGAGCCTGGATCAAGATTTCTGTAAACAATCTGTCGAGATGCGACGATGTGGCTCCAGTCTCTATCGAAGCCGTCGAGCTTATAGCGGAACCGAATGCGTTCCGGCATGGCCAGGTTGGTGCTCGCGTAGTTAAAGGTGATGCTCTGAACGCCGGCGGCGAGTTTGGGAGGCTTCTGCGGATCGACCCGATTTTCGCCCGCGGACATGGATTCGATTCGGACCATCACCGGAACAGAGTTGTTGGCAGTGACCTTCGGGTCGGCCACAGACAGGCCGCGATTCAGAGATATCCAGATGCGGCCGAGCTGATCGGAGACTACGGTGCGATCGCGGCCGACGCCTTCGACTCCTTCGAGACCGTCTGCCATTCCGTAGCCCTGAACATCTGTCTCCTCCAACGACCCGTTGAGCAGCCCGTCTCGATTCACCTGGAGCACATGATCCGAGGTTGCAAACCAGAGCGAGCCCATCCCGTCCTCCGCGATTCCCAGGATCTGCTCGCGCAAGGCCTCCGGCAACTTTTGCGGAACTTTGATCTTCCCGGAGGAGAAACAGGCCAGGCCGGCGGAGGTTTCAATCCAGAGCACATGCTTTGTGTCTTCGAAAATTGTTCTCACATTCGAGGAGGGCAGCCCGTCGCGGGCCGTGTGATTCGTCCAATGCCCATTCGCGAACGAGGTCAGGCCGCTTGGCGTAGCCAGCCACATGGTCCCGTCAAAACCTTCGACAATCGAATTGACGGTATTGGACGGGAGTCCATTCGTCTGCGAATAATTGGTGAACTTACCACTTGCCAATCTGCTGACTCCGGCGCTCACGGTGCCGGCCCAGACCGTTCCGTCGCGATTGCGATGAACCGAGTAAACGCTGTTCTGGGCGAGGCCGTCGGCCTGCGTGTAGGTGCGGGCCAGGAATGAGTCTCCCTTTTGGGTCAGCACGGTGAGGCCTCCGCGTTGCCTGCCGACCCAGACTTCACCCCCGCCGCCGCTGATGGAATAAACGATATCGTTTTTCAGTCCGGCAGCGTCTACGCTCCCTACTCGCCCATCCTTCATCCAGTAGAGACCGCCGGAGAGCGGTGCAAACCAGGTGCGGCCGTCCGAGTCGACATAGACCGGACCGCTGCTGCTGGATGGAAGACCTTGAGCGGTTGAGTAGGTTGTGAACATTCCATTTCGCAGCCGTTCTATGCCACGCGAGCCGCCGAACCATATGTCTCCGTCGCGGTCTTCGTAGACTGCCGTCACTTCATAGCCCGGCTTAGGGTTGAGCTCATCGAGCGAAACAGCGCCTGAGGGAGTGATCCGGATGATGCCGTGATTGGTTCCCACCCAGACGTTGGCGTCTTGATCTTTGACCATTGCCAGAATCTGGAGTCGTCCGATGGATGGCGGCAGTCCCCGGCTGGCCAGCTCGCTGCCCGCCCAGAAGTGAAGTCCGCGGTCTGTCCCAATCCACAAGCCTCCGGTGGTCGCGGGAATCAGGGCGTTAATCTCGGCATCTTTCAGCGCATCGGCGACTTTCGAGAGGTGTCCGTCGGTCACGCGGAAGATGCCATTCTCTCTCGTTCCGAGCCAGACTCTCCCGTCGCGCGTCTCTGCTAATGAGATGACAGTGCCGGGATTTTCATCCGCGCCGACCACGGTCTGAAACTGACCGTTGCGGTAGCGGAGCGTACGATCGCCAAGTCCTGCGAAAAGGACTCCTCCCTCGTTGTCATGTGCTATCGCGGTGAAGGTGAGGTCCTGCAGATCGAAGCGCGCATACACATCCTCAAACTTGCCGTTGCGATAGAGAAGCATGTGCGGGCCTTCGAGACGGATCCAGAGATTTCCTTCGGCATCGGAAATGAGGCCCCGCACAGGACCGATTGGAGGCGAATCAGGCAGCGGCCGCTGGATCAGCGTGAAATCAAACCCGTTGAAACGGACCAGGCCTCTTTCGGTTCCGATCCACAGATAGCCATCCGCCGACTGGCTGATGGCGTAAACGGTCCCTCCGATGAATCCTCTGTCCGCTCCCCACTTTTCGTGGACGTATTGGGCTATGGTCCGCGTGGAGTCCAGCGCAAAAGCTGCGTTCATAAGACAGATGACTGCCACTCCAGCCAGGAATCGCGCGCACAGCCGGCGTCGTCGGATCACGCGATCACGGCAGGAATTCGAACTTTTCAATGACAACCTCAGCCGGTTGCTGCAGTGAGCTCTTCGAATGATGGTAGTCGTACAGGTCGATGTGAACCGTCTCGTTGGCGGGAGTCGGAATGCCCGAGGTAAAGGCATGTTCGTGGATAGTCTCCGCGCCCAGGCCTGTCCCGGAGCCTCGCAGGGTCTTGAAAGCAGCGCGGCCCGGCTCCCATCGGAATATGTGGGTCAGCACTCCGGCGGGCGTCATAAACCGCTCGACGTTTTCAGGGATATAAAACGGCTGGACAACGAACTGCGCGTTTTTGCTCGCCGGAGCACCCCAACGACTCAATTCGACGTCCAGCTCACTGCGAACGTCATCCGTCCGAAAGTCGTCGACTGTGTATAGGCCCAGCACGGCAGACGGGCCCAGATGACTGCTGTCCTGAACGACGAAAATGTACGAACCGTAGCCAAGACTGCGGGTGAGGCTCACCTCCGCACACGACCACGCTCCGTCGCGTTCCTCCATACGAAGATGCAAATAGCCCTTCTGATCGGTCCAGACGTTCGCGGGATCATAGGCGTTGGGCTGCCCTCCCCGGTCGCTGCCTGCGGTACGCACGCGCCAGTCGTAACCGCTGAAGTGGATGACTTTTGAAACAATGGGCGCGCCCGCCTTTCCTTTCGCAATCGCGACAGCGACAACCCCATTGCCCTCTGCGGGCAAGGTCGCAACTTTCGATGCTGGATGATAGCCGGGCTCTACCAGGATCGCGGCGTAATCCGTGCCGAGGTGTGTCGTGTTCCGCCACGTCGAATCGGGCTGGATTTTGGTGAGAGACTGATTCGCGAACGGCTGAATCCACCAGATGCCGCTATGCGCGTAAAGAACGACCTGCTGGCCGCGGCCGGCGTTGCTTACCCGTCCCTCAATGTAATCCATTTGCGCCGGACCGCCGGGGTTGGCTGCCGGGGCCCGAGTGATCTGGATTGACGGCCTGGGCAGCGCACTGCGCGAGCGGCAGCCGACGAGCAGGAAGCCGACCATCGCGAAAAAAACAATGGATTGGTGTTTCCTCAGGCCGGAAGTGCAGGGGAAAAGGCGCATACGCCTCCAAAGACTGGCAATCTCTGAAGGTTAGCAAATGCGATGATCCATTCCAATCCAGAGAAGCAACTGGGCACGGAAGACATTCTCACACACGCGGGATGGTCGCACGGAGAGACATTTGCATCGTTCAGGAATCGTCAATAGACTTTCTTGCGACAGAAGAATGACCCTGCGGACGTCCTAACTTGATTTTTGGTGTCTTGGGCGTACGAAGGGCCGGTGTCGCAGCTGCAAGGCTGTCCAAGATGCTCCGTAAGGCGAGATGCTTCGCGAACAAACACCGTAGAGCTTTATCAAGGAGATCATTTGCGCTTACTTCGGAAGTCTTTTTTGTTGTTCCTGCCGCTGCTTGGCCTGACCTTCCTTCTCCAGACAAGCCGGGCACAAGAAGCATCCACCGGTCATGATGCGGTGCCGCCCCCGCCCCACACCAAGCAGATTCACCTCAAGCACGTCCTGGTGATCGGAGAGACCAAGGGATTCGAGCACGATTCCGTCTCCGCCGCGATGGCTGCCATCTACAACATGGGCCAGCAGAGCGGGCTGTGGGACACGACCATGCGCACCGACACCGAATTGCTTACCAAGAAAGATCTGCAGAGAAACGCGAAGAACCTGAACTACTTCGATGTGCTGGTGTTTGCCAGTACGACCGGCGAGCTGGATATGGATGCCAGCCAGAAGCAGGACATGATGTCGTTCATCAAGGATGACGGCAAGGGCTTCGTCGGAATTCATGCCGCGCTCGACACCAATTACACATGGCCGGAGTACGGCGAGATGATAGGTGGCTGGTTCGACCAGCATCCCTGGATGACCTTCAATGCGCCGATCATCAATGAAGACCCTGATTTTCCAGCCGTTCGCCACTTCCCCAAGGCCTTTGTGAAGTACGACGAGATCTATCAGCCCAAGGACTGGTCGCGCAACAAGGTGAATGTGCTGCTCAGCCTCGATCCGTCGAAGCTCGACTACGCCAACAACCCGCGCATCCATCGCGCCGACCATGATTTTCCCGTGGCCTGGAGCAAGATGTACGGCAAGGGCCGCGTCTTCTACTCCACGCTCGGCCACACGGAAGAGTCGTGGCAGGATCCTGACATCCGCAAGATGTACTTCGAGGCGATCAAGTGGGCGCTGGGAATGACCGAGGGCAGCACGGCATCCCATCCGCGCCCGGCCGAGGCCGCGCAGAGCCACTGAGATTGCTGCAAGACGGCAACGATTGACGCCCGCGCGATCACTCTTTGCCGGCCATCTGTGCCTCAGAGGCGCTTTGCGCGGCTTTTCCGTTAGGAAAAGCTGCGCTTCGCAAATCTCACTAAGGACACAGGAGCAGGAAAAGGCTCTAAGCTACTCCCAGCTTTCGCATGTAGTCCGCATCGATCTTTAAGGACTCCATGGGAGGCACGTCGAAGGCCTCTTGTTCGACGAAGATATGCTTCACATGTCCGGCCTTCGCGGCTGCGCGGAAAATGGGAGCGTAATCGATCATCCCTTGCCCTAACTCGGCGATCGTGGGCCGGTCTCCCCCGGGAGTAAATTTCTTGAAATCCTTTACGTGCAGCATGGTGATGCGTGTCGGATATTTTCGCAGGTACTCGACCGGATTCCCTCCCCCGACGATCACCCAGCCGCAATCCATCTCCATCGTCACCTTGGCCGGATCGGTCAGGCGCATCAACTCGTCATAGGGCACGACGCCGTCCGTTTCGTGGAATTCCATGGTGTGGTTGTGATAGCCGAACTTCATGCCCGCCGCGTTTACTTTTTCGCCGATTGCATTGAACTGCTCGGCGTTCCAGCGCCAGTCCTCAAGCGTGAAGGCATGGATCCGATCGCCGGGACGGATGTTCTTGAGCCGCGATGGATCCTTGAAGCCGGGGAAGGAGCAGATAAGATGGCTTACACCCAGCTCCTTTTGAAACGAAATGACTTCGTCAAGCTGACGATGCAGGTCATCCGAAGAGTAATGGGCGCTGACCAACTTCAGCCCGGCGGCGTCCATCGCCTGCTTGACATCCGCAGCGCTGTGATTGAAATAACCGGCCGACTCCACTTCGCGATAGCCGAGAGCTCCAATCTGTTTAAGCGTGCCCGCGTAATCCTTCGGCAGCAAGTCTCGCACCGAATAGAGCTGAAGCCCCAGCGGGAGCTTCAAGGTTTTTGCCAGTAAGCCGCCGGCATGCAACAGCGCGGAGCCGTAAACGATTGAGGCCGAGCCGGCCTTAAGAAAATCTCTGCGCGAACTCTTCGACATGTAACCTTCCTTTGGTCGCAACTACAAGTTTGAAAATCATTAGACATTTCCCTGACGCATCTGCTCCGCCAGATGGTCGGAGGCCCGCATGGCGAGGGCCACAATCGTCATGGTCGGATTTTGCCATCCGCTGCTTACAAAACTGCTGCCATCCACTATGACCAGGTTCTTGATGTCGTGGCTCTGGCACCACTTGTTCAGCACGCTGGTCTTTGGATCGTCACCCATCCTGCAGGTGCCTAACTCATGAATGCTGTAACCCGGAGGATTCGGTTCGTAATTCTTCGACAGCACCTCGAAGCCTGCGGCCTCGGCCATCGCGATGCTTGTGTCCACCGCGTCGCGCGCCATATTGAACTCGTTGTCGGTATATTTTGTCGAGATGTGCAGCGCCGGAATGCCCCATGCATCGACCACGTTTTTGTCGATGCTCACGTGGTTCTCATAGCGCGCCAGGACCTCGCCCATGATCCCGGTTGAAAATCCGCTGCCGTTATAGCTCTCCAGCTTCTTTTGCAGATCGGCGCCGTACGTCGCAAAGTTGCGCGGGTCCATTGGACGCATGCTGCTGAATACATTCAGCGCATAGCCGCGGATAAAGTTCTTCGCTTTGGAATCGATGTTGCGGAAGCGCGGAATAAGCGCACCGCCGCCAATCAATTCCGGCGTGGCCTTGCCGTCGCGCGCTTCCGGCACGGAGCACACAATGCCGGGACCGTAAATCTGATCGATGAGATAGTGACCCATCACGCCGCTGGAATTCGCAAGCCTTGAATTGAGCAGCAGGCGCGTGCTCTCCAGGGTTCCGGCCGCCATGACGACGACCCGGGCCTTCACCGACATTTCCCGGCGGGAAATTCGATCGACGAAATGGACTTCGTTCACCCGGCCCGTGTTCTTGTCTATCCGAAGCTCGCGCACCACCACGTTCGGAATCGCTCTCAATTTACCCGTGGCGAAGGCATCCGGCAGAAGCAGATTGACGGAACTGGCCAATCCATCGACGCCCTGGGAGCTGCGCGGCTTGCAGACCGGAATGCCCATCTGCTTCCCTGCCGCGATAAAGCGCTGCATGCATCCCGACCACGGCGAATCGTCCGGAACAAAATTGCCGTCGGGATACTGCGGCAGTCCGTCGATGTGGCCCTTCACGCGAAAGATCGCCTCCACGCGCGAGTAATACGGGGCCAGGTCGGCCAGGCTGATCGGCCAGTCGTCGCCAAAGCCGTCGTGCGATTTCCCTTTGAGCTCATAGTCGCTCAGGCGAAACGACTGCCGCGACCAGAAGAGGGAGCGGCCGCCGAAGAGTCGCACCCTTACCCAGTTATAAGGCTGCCCCTGATCGTAGGTGTAAGGAACTTCCTGCTCGTCAACCCATGTATTTGCATTGAACTCGTTCGACTGAAAGACATGCGGCAATACACCCGGCTGCTTGAATCCGCGGAAAGGCAGTGCGTAGGCCGGCTTCACTTCGGTGTCCTTGTGAACATCCGCGATCGGCCCGGCGTTGAGCATCAGGCACGAGATGCCCTTTTCAGTAAGTACTTTTGCAGCCATCCCGCCGGAATGTCCCGACCCGATAATCAATACGTCAACGGTTTCTTCAGCCAAGATTTTTCAGTTCCTCTCCGCACTCGTCAATTCTCATATCCGGGTGCGCATCGTGGTTAGGTATGCCGCGGGCTGGGCATGGGCCTGCGAACCGGCGCAAAATCTTCCCGGCGCAGATCGGGATCGACGGGGAACCAATACAAACCCACATCCGGCGTGTCGTTCCCGGCGGCGCTTGCGGCTTCACTCCACGCCTGCGAGTTCACCGTGGCGGTCCGAATATCGCTGTGAGCAAGGTTGATGAAGCGCGCGTAGGGTTCCGTGGGAGGATGATCGCTCATCCAGGTCCGCAGCCAGGGACGGATCAACTGATCTGCCTGAGCAGCGTTCACGGCTCCGAACGAAAAGCCAAAGCGCTGCCTCCCTTCGGAATCGAGCCGGTCCAGACCTGACTGGTACATCTGCTGACGATCGGCAGGTGATATCCCGATTAGAAAATCGAGAAACTCCGGCGCCCCGGCCTCGGTCGCTCCGGGAAATCCGTTATAGGAAGGCATAAGGATTTCGCACAATCGCCGCAGCGTGGCAAATTGCCGGTCGCTGAAAAAATGCGTATTCGTCTGCGCTACGGCATCGGGGACAAGCGGGGTCATGGACAGAGGCTTCACCTCCATCAGACCTCGCATCCACGGAACCGGTCCGGGCGCTGTGGGCGCGGTCGGAGGTGCTGCCGGCGGAGCGGAAGGCGCCACCGGAGTCGCCGCCTGTTGTCCAAGCATTGTCCTGGCGGTCATCGATGCCGCCACCATCGCCTTCACAAAATCACGCCGTCGCATCGTTGCTATCGCTCTCCTCTAAGCCTGCCGGTGGGGCAACCGCGCACTCCGCACTACATTCAGCAGATGCAAGCAGGTGTTCGCAGCCCGGAGCTTCGTTCGCGGTTGGGACCGCGTCGATGTCCGATTTGCACTCGATTGAAGAGGTTAAGATTCTCCGGCCGGAATTGCAAGTTTCGCGGTTGAGCGAACGCACCGGGACTGGCGACATATTGCCGATGTGTCGAGAACGGCCCGGCACCGGCCGATGCTAAAAGCCCGGGATTGTTCGCTCCAATTGCTTTGCCATCTTCAGCAGATGACAATCGAGCGAGGATCTGGATTCGCAGGAACAAGGAAGCCGGTCAAAATCGACGAATCCCCTTCTCCGCCAGAACCGCACAACCTCAGAGTTGAGGCTCGCCACCTGTATATGGAGAAAGGGGGATCTCATTCCCAGACAAAGAGCCTCTGCGGCGAGGACAAGCTGGGCTCCTATTCCGCACCGACGTATCTCCCGCTTGACGGCGAGCAGGTGCAGGATGCTGGTCCCGGTATTGGCTTCTACGTGAACGCACCCAGCCAGCACACTGCCTCTCTCGGCCAAAAGAAACGTGCCCTTTTTGCGCAAGACTTCGAACCCGTCGTCATCGATTGGATTTCCTCCGTGTGAGTATGGGCCTTGAAACGCCTCATTCACGAAATCGATAATTCTTTCTGCTTCCGAAGGTTCGCCAATTCGCAGACTTACACAATCCATTTTTAGAGCGCTTTCGACCCCATGCGGCGGTGAATCTACTTTCTGCCTTTAACACAGGGTAAGGAGCGCGCTGCTGTTCGTTGTCAGGAAGTTGTAACTGATTTGTCACTTTCTCTGAATTGGAGTACCCCGCGGTTTCGCAGTTCACTCCTCGCGCGGTGACATCTTCAACGATTCGCTCTACTCATATCGAATCGCCTTGACGGGATCGAGCGCGGCCGCCCTGCGCGCCGGTATCCAGCAGGCCAGCAGTCCGACGATCGCCAGCAAGGTGGTAACAATCACGAAGACAGCAGGGTCTGACGGAGAGACGCCAATTGGCAGGCCGGCCATAAGGCGAGCGCCCGGCAACGCCGCGGCGACACCAAGAGTGAGTCCTGCAACGATCTGCCAAAGACCACGTTTCATGACCAGCACAACGATGTTCCGGGTATTGGCCCCAAGCGCCATGCGTACGCCAATCTCCTGCGTGCGGCTGTTCGTGGCCTGCGCAAGAACGGCGTAGATGCCCACCGCCGCCATGAGCAGCGCGATCAGTGCAAATCCACAGAAGAGTTTGCTGAAGAGGCGGAGATACCACTTCTGATGCTCAATGGCCTGGGGCAGCGTGTAGACGTCGCGCAGCGGCAAATCCTGATCAAGCTTCTGCACGGCGGCGCGCACTGCCGCGATCGGATTGCCGCTCGATCGTATCAGCAGCGCCATGCCGTTCCAGCCTTCCTGCCGGAGAGGCACGAACAACAGCGGCTTCGGCGATTTCTCGTTCATCTCCTGAACGATGTTGGCCGAAACGCCTATCACCGTGATCCAGTCGCCCGGTTTGTTCTTTTCATCGTAGAAGCGGAATCGCCTCCCGATGGCAGACTGGCCGGGCCAGAAGCGCTCGGCGCATGCACGCGTGACGATGGCGGCCTTATGGTTCAGCGTGCCGTCTGTCTCGTTGAAGTCGCGGCCAAGCAGGATCGGCAGATTGATCGCGTCGAGATATCCCGGAGCCTGAACAACATAAGAAACCGAAGGCCGGTGGGCTGCCTGGTTGATTGTCGAGTGTTCTATCTCGACATCGCTTTCCGCGGCTCCCAGGCCGGGCAGGTTCGAGGTGAGAGCCACATGTGTCACGCCGGGCAACGCCCTGAGGCGGGGCAGAAGCTGATCATAGAATCGCTGCCGCGCATCGGCGTCTTTGTAGTGCTCATCGGGAAAGTCGATCCGCGCTGTCGCGATCTGCTCCGCCGGCACCGCGTGATTTACTGAAAGGTTCTCGACCAGGCTGTGCACAAACACTCCAGCTCCGGTAAGGAGCAGCACCGTGAGCGCGAACTGGAAGATCACCAGTAAGCTCGAAAGTTTCCCGCCGCGAAGTTTGCCCGCGCTGCGTGCGCCATCTTTGAGGACCTCATTCACATCTACGCGCGAAAAGCGCAGCGCCGGCGCCATCCCGAAGAGCAGGCCGCTTAGGATGCAGAGAGCAGCAAAGTAGCCGAACACCGCGTAGTTCATCGTGAACTGGATCCAGTACGGCTTACCGACATCTTGCGTAGAAAGATCGAACCAGTGAACTCCCAGCCACGCCAGCGCCAGTCCGAGCACGCCCCCGAACGTGCTGAGCAGCACGCTTTCAATCAGCAGCTGGCGGACGACGCGCCACCGCGATGCTCCCAGCGCCGAGCGGATTGACATCTCGCGCTGACGCATCAAGCCGCGGCTCAGCATCATGTTCGCGACATTCGCACAGGCAATCAGCAGCACGAATCCCACCGCCGCCATCATCAGCAGAAAAACCAGGCGGATGCCACCGCCGTTGTAGTGCTCTTGGAACGTTTCGACTGAGATGCCGACGTCCTTGTCATCCGGATACTGGGCGGCGAGGCGGCGCGCAATCCGATTCATATCCACGTTTGCCTGGATAATGCCCGCCTCCGGCTTGAGCATTCCAAAGAGCGCCAGGGGCCGGTTGGTGCGCTTCTCCAACTCCGCGGTGGGAATCAGCGGAGTCCACATATCTATATTCGTTGGGAATCTGAAGCCCTTGGGCATTACCCCGACGATGGATGCCGGCTTTTCATTGACGCGCACCTGGCGGCCCAGCACGCCTGGTGCGCCGCTATAACGTTCTTTCCAGATGCCGTAACCGATCACGACGACGGGCGCCGCGCCTGGCTTGTCATCGTCCGGAAGAAATCCGCGGCCCAACGCCGGCCGGATGTGCATCATCTCGAAGAGCCCCGATGAAACCTGCTCCATCCGATAGGCCTGCGGAGGAATGCCGGTCTCACTCAAAATGCCGTCTTCATCGCTGGCCGCCTCCAGCGCCGCCAAAGAAGAGGTCTGAGCGCGGTACTCGCGGAAGTCCGGGTACGACACACGCATCGCATTGTCGTCTTTCAACTTAAGGTCGCGGTTGGACAAGGCGACCAGTTGCTCGCCGCCCGGCACCGGCACGGGCTTGAACAACACTGCATTGACCAGCGTAAAGACCATCGTGTTGAGGCCGATCCCCAGCGCGAGGGTGGCCACCACCGCAGATGAAAACAAGCGATGCGAGAAGATCATGCGCAGCGCGAACCGCAGGTCGTGTGCCATATTGCCGGATACGGAGGAGAGCGGCAGATAGTTCCCGCTTTAATTGCAATTTCGACCGATGCCTCGGTTGGCGCCGGCGATCAAGACGGTCCTATCGGGATTTCTGGGTAAATCGATGCCGGAGGTAACGATTCCAGTACATAAGCAAGCCAGTAACGCTCAGGACTGCCAAACTCAATCCCAGCAGGAACCACAGGATCTTGAACGGAAGCCCCCACAGCGTTCCGAAGTGCAGAGGATGCATGGACCACATGATCCAGTCGCCGAGAGTCCGATTCCGGCCATAATGCCAAACCGTCAGAATGCGGGCGCTGGCGGTATCGATCGTAACAATGTCGCGGTGCGAGAAATCGCCCGGTGCGCGAAGGTCCATCTGCGCGTAAACAACGCGGCCTGCGAGCGATGGGTCGCTGAGACCGAAGAGCCGGCCGCTGGGCGAGGCCTGTTGGGCTGCCGCGACCACCGACGCCAGCGTCGCTCGATGGTTCGCGAGCGGCAGTGGAGGAAGCTCTGGCGCAAGCATGCCGCGCAGCGGGAAGACGGCGTTGACCGCTGCTTCAAACTGCCGGAACCAGCCAAAGTAGACCCCCGAGATCCCCCACCAGCAGACGATGGCGAGCGTCCAGAAGCCGATCGCGTGATGCGCGTCGAAGTTGATGCGCCGCCAGTTGTGGCGCAGGCTGATCCGCAGCCCTCGCGTCCAGTTCTTGACGCCGGGCCACCAGAGGAAGATTCCAGAGATCGAGAGCAGCAGAAGGATCGCGGCGCCCGCGCCGTTCACCTGTTCGCCGTGGGCGCTCCCGAGCAGCAGATAGATATGAAGATCGTGGACCCAGTTGACCCAGGTTCGCGGCTGACGGTGGATGGCTCCGGTCGTGGGGTCGGCTACAAACCCAAGCTCGCGCCGCTGCGCATCGGCTGCCAGAATCTGATATGCGGGCACGGTGGGTGAAGGTGTTGTGAGAAAGCTCGCGGTGCATCCAGGGCACGCCGCATCGAAAGCCCGCATCACCTCGGGTATCGGCGCGATGCGGGCGCTGTCATACTTCGAGAGGCCCGGTGGCAGCGTCGTCGCGGTCAGCTCGTCTTCGAAGACCAGCACCGAGCCCGTAACGGCGATGATGACGACATAGAGAGACAAGGCGATCCCGGCCCAGAGGTGGATCTGGAAGAGCGCCTTGCGGAGAAAGAGTTTCCGCGGATGGTGCACGAGATTGCGAAAGAACGTCATCCGGTTTTTGCGGTGAAATCAGATCTGCCTTAGTCTCGATCCTATTTCCCGAGATGGGAGTCGTACCACGCGACCACGCGAGTGAGCGAGTCAATCTGATGTTCGCGCTCCGTGAAGATATGAGGCTCGCGCGGATACGTAACCATGACTGCCTCTTTTCCCATGAAACGCAGGCCGTGATAAAACTCCTGCCCCTGGGAGATGGGCACGCGCGGATCGGCCTGCCCGTGCAAAACGAGCACCGGAGTGTGGCACTGACTGAGGTAGCGGACTGGCGAGTGCTTGTCGTAGACCTCGGCATTGGTGGCGAGCGGGCCCATGTAGCCCTCCGAGAAGCTGGGCGAGATGTCGGTAGTGGTAGCCATGCTGTAGAGGTCGGTGACTCCGGCTCCGACCATGCCTGCCTTGAACCGGTCGGTATGAGTGACGGCCCACGCGGTCATGAATCCGCCGAAGCTCCAGCCGCCAATGGCCATGCGATCGGGATCGGTGATGCCCTGCGCAATCAGATAGTCGACCCCGGCCATGATATCGGCGAAATCGCCGCCTCCCCAGTCCTGATAATTCGCCTCGGTAAATGCAGGCCCCTGACCGTCGGAACCGCGCGGGTCAGGCAGCAGCACGACGTAGCCGTGCGAGGCAAGCATGGTCGCATAGTTGTACCAGTTTCCGTTGAAGCCGACCGTCCATGCTTCTTCCGGACCGCCGTGGACATGAACGATCGTCTTGTAACGGGTTCCCTGATGGTAGCCGGGCGGCAGTACCACGACACCATAGATGGTGCGATGGTCCGTCGGATTCTGCCAGGAGATTTCGCGCTGCGTGCCGATGCTCCATTGCGCCACCTGCGGATTGGTCGAGGTAAGCGCCTGCGAATTTCCATCTCTCCAGGCGTAAACCTCGGCCGGAGATGCCGGGCTGTCCCCCAGGAAAGCGATGGTGCGGCCGTCGTGGCTGGCGTGGAACTCTTCGCTGTCGACAGCGATGCCAGGCAGCGGCGCGACCGTGAATGCTGCGGGGTCTACTTCGACAACTTCGGTATGCGCTGCGACGAATTCGTGCACGAGGAGACGGCTTCCGGAGCCGGTCCAGAGCATCTGGGAAACAGTGCCCGGCAGCTTGTCTTCGAGCTTGATCTCTTTGCCGTCCGCCAGGGTCTCGACGATGTGAACGTCGGTGATGCCGCGGGGAGTGAACCGAGAGAACGCGATCCGGCTTCCGTCATGCGAGAAGGAAGGCGCTGTGTAGCCGGAGTGCTCTTCGATGGTGCGGGTGATGGCTCCTGTTTTCGTATCGAACAGCACAACTTTGGAGACGCGCCAGTAATCGTCGAGGCGCGGCGTGGGCGAGACGCGAGCGACGATCGCCGCGCCGTCCGGAGACCAGTCGATAGCGTCGACGTTGAGGTCCTGCGACGTCAGCAATCGCGCCTCGTGCTTCGCCAGGTCGTAGATCCAGAGGCGATCGTAGTGGTAGTCACGGTCGATGAGGGCCTGGTCGTTCTTTGCAGCTTTGCGGTCGCGCTCTTCCTGCGTATCCGTATCGGTGCGAATGAAGGCGATGAATTTCCCGTCAGCCGACCACTTGAAAGAGCGGATGCCGCCGGGGAGATTGGTGAGCGGTTCGGCTTCGCCTCCATCGAGGGCGATCCACCAGAGCTGCATACCCTTATCTTTATCTTCGGTATCGGCCTTTGCGGCCTTGGCATCGCTTTTCGCAGGAATATCCTTGCGGTCTGTGCCCGGAGCGAGAGAGAAGTGAAAGGGGGAGCTGTCGCTCTCGGCGAGCGGGTTGGGGCGATCGGAAAGAAAGGCGAGATGGGTTCCGTCAGGCGACCAGTCAGGCGCGTCTTCGGCCGCGCCACTGTATGCGAAGGGCCGCGCCGTGCCGGGCCTGTCAGTCGACGTGATCCAGATATGCGCGTTGCGATGCTTTCCGGCTGCGACCGGCGTATCGACCGCATAGGCGACGAGTTTGCCGTCGGGAGAGACGCGGGGCGCTTCGACTCTTCTGATGTTGGCAATGTCTGCAGGCTGGATAACCGTCTTCTGCGCACTCAATTGCATTGGGACAGCGGCCAGGGACGCGGCGAATACGAACATGGCGACGCAGTTTCTGGAGGTGAGCTGCTGGTTCATCGGGAAGGCTCCGTAACGTGAAGTTGCCAGTTGAGAAATTCTAGTTCGTTGACTGTCTGCTCGATCTCAGCCGCAGCCGATAGAGTACCGGAATGGCCGGATTTGGAGTCGTACAGGATCAATACGGGTTTTCCTGAGCTGGTTGCATTCTGCAGCATCGCCGTCATCTTACGTGCGTGCGACGGATCGACGCGCGTATCGCCGTCGCCGGTGATGAGCAGCACCGCCGGATACGCTGTTCCCTTGACGACGTGGTGATAGGGCGAGTAGGCGTACAGTGTTTTGAACTGGTCAGGGTCGCTGTCCGAGCCGTATTCGCTTACCCACCATCGCGCGATGCCGAAGCGCTCATACCGCACCATATCGATAAGCGGATAGCGCCCGATGGCCGCGCCGAAGAGCTCAGGGTGCTGCGTAATGGATGCGGTGACGAGCAGGCCCCCGTTGCTGAGGCCCTGGATCGCGAGGCGATCGGGCCGCGTGTATTTGTTCGCGATGAGCCAGCGCGCTGCATTCGCGAAGTCGTCAAAGGAGTTCTGCTTCTGCGCCAGCTCTCCGGCTTTGTGCCAGGCTTCGCCGAATTCATTGCCGCCGCGTATGTTGGCAATGGCATAGACCCCGCCGCGCTCCATCCACACCGCCTCTTCCGGCGAAAAGGTGGGGAGTTGCGCCCAGTTGAATCCACCGTAGCCATAGAGCAGGACGGGAAGATTGCCGTCGGGCTTTACGTCGCGACGATGGGCAAGGAACATCGGCACCCGCACGCCTCCCGTGGATGAGTACCACACCTGCTCAACGGCAATGTCACGAAGAGCAGGCGGAAGCTGCGGGGGCTGAGATGGGTTGAATTTCGTTCGCGTTGCTCTCCGGATGCCAGCTATAGAAGCTGTTCGGCGTCTGAAACGATGTGTAGGAGAAGCAGAGCTGCGGTGAGTTCGGGTCTGCGTCCACGGTTGCGACGGCGCCTGCGCCGGGCAGCGCAACAGGCGCCTGCGCTTTGCCATCCAGGGCATAGACAAGCAACACGGAATGAGCATCGCGCATCGCGTTGACGATGAGCCGGTCGCTGGTGAGCGCAATCGTTTCCAGCGTCGTGTCCGCCTGCTCCGGCACAACTACCTTCCATTGCGATTGGGCCGGGTTATCCAGCGGAGCGGCGAAGACCTGGCCTCGACCGGCCTTCCAGTCGGTCTCGATGTAAATGTTGTTCCCGGCGATCGATCCATTAAACGTGGCATCAACGCCGGCGACGACTGCCTTCGCGTGTGCGGAGGAATGAAGATCCTTGAGATAGAGATCGGTTGCCCCTGACGCGCCATGGAGCACGGTGACGAGGAGATATCTGCCATCCGGAGAGAGGCTTGCTGCGAGCAGCTTTTGCGGGCCGAGATCCTGGCCGAAGATCACGGTGTCTTCGGCAACCGGCTTACCGAAGAGATGACGATAAATGCGCGGGCCGGCGTCTTCAAACTTCACATAGAAGACGGCCGAGCGGTCGGGAGAGATCGGCAACGACCAGTATAGGTAGCGAGCCTCGGGCAGAGTGTCGGAGGGGAGATCACGGCCGGTATTCAGATCGAGGAAGTGAATGCTGAGCTGATCGCGCCCTCCGTGCCGGACTCCATAGGCAAGCAGCTGTCCGTCGGAGGAAACATTCAGCAACTCCGCGGTGGTGCTATGCTCCGCGCCGAGGCTTGCGGGATCGACCAGCAGCCGATCCTCGCCGGTACCGCCATCGCGCACGTACAGGCTGGCCTCTTCCCTGCCCGAAGGCTTTTTCTCCAGGAAGTAGCGCCCGCGGCGGTAGAGCACGCGATGGGTCTCTTCAATATCGACCAGCTCGCGTATCTGGCCACGCAGCGATTCCAGGCCGGGGCGCGAGGAAAGCAGCTTGCTGGTGTACTGCTGCTGCGCCGTGATCCACTCACGCGTGGCCGGGCTCGATCCATCTTCCAGCCATTGATACGGATCAGCAACAGAGACGCCATGAATCAAAGAAGGCGGGCTGGAGGGAGCCGTCGGAGGCGGCGCGGGAAGGGTTTGCCCGCAAAGCCAGCCGGCGGAGAGAAGCAGGCAGCCGACACTCGCGCAGCGGCGTGCGGACGTCCGTGAAGTCATAACGATGCTCCTTGCAGCAAAGCGCAGCGGCGAAACGCAAAGTTGCCGAGGGCGGGATTATGTCCTGCCCTCGGCGTAGCTGACAGGATTAGAAACGCAGCTTCATTGCGAACTGTAGTGAACGTGGAGCGCCGATCTGATAGAGGCTGCTGAAGCCTCCATCGGCGCCGCCCCCGCCCAGGCTCGAGGCCAGCGTCTCCGACGAGATTCCGAAGTAAGGGCTGGTGAGGATGTTGCGGCCGTCGTTGACGCCGACGTCTCCGAAGAGCGGATGATTGAAGACGTTGAACGCTTCTGCGCGGAAGAGCAGGCTTACGTTGTCATGAATAGGAAATTCGCGACGCAGGGCGAAGTCTTCCTGCCAGACGCCGAAACCGCGGATGGCATTGCGCGCAAGGTCTCCCTGGCTGAAGCTGCTCGCGGGCGTGCTGAAAGCCGCCGCGTTGATGATCCGGCCGCCTGGCGCGTTCGCGTCGTGGAGATAGAAGGGAGTGGCCGGAACGATATTCGGCCTCTGGTTGATCGCGGTGTTGTTGTAGATCAGGCCGAAGGAGTACACGCCCGTGGTAACTGTAAGTGGCGAAGCCGAGTTCGAGCGGAAGAGACTGTCCGCCGCCCAGCCATTGGCAAGATAACGCAGCACGGAGTTGCCAGCGGTGACAGTGGGCAACTCATAGGTGATGGCGTTGGAGAAGGTGTTACGCACGTCATAGTCGCTGTCACCATAATCGAGACTGGGGTTATAGACCGTGGAGTAAGGAATGGGGAGAGCCACGCCGGAGCCGTTGTCGAGCGCGTGCGACCACGTGTAAGTGGCGAGAACCTGCAGGTGGCGCCAGAGGTTTTGCTTGAACTCAAGCTGCAGCGAGTTGTAGTTCGAATGGTCGTGGTTCGTGGTGACATCCAGATACTGGAAGTTGGCGTTGCCTCCCATTTCCGGCGTCAGCATCTCGTTGCGCAGCAGATCGCTGCCGATGTTGCCGACATAGGTGATCTGCACGCTGCGGTTCTCGCCAAGATTCTGCTGCAAAGAGCCGTTCCACATATAGGTGCGGGGATCGCGGAGATGCGGGTCGAACGCGAAGACAAACGTGTACGGTGGATTCAGGCTGTAGGGAATAGGCGCAGCCTGCGCGATGGTCAGCGGATAGGTATAGCCGGACGTGCCATACAGGTATTCGGATCGCGAATAAGGAAAGCCAAGCGTTCCCTGTCCGCCCTGTTGATTGCCCAGGCCGTAGAAGATGCCGCCGCCGCCGCGGAGCACGGTCTCAAAGCCGGGCGATTGACGAACGACGTAGGCGACGCCGAGACGCGGAGCGAAGTTATGCTTGCTGGCTGTCCAGAGCGGAGTTCCCTCGGGAGCAAGCGCGACGTTCGCCGGGTCGTTGAGATTGGTTGCGGTAAAGAAGGGGTGTCCCGAGTTCTCGCCCGGCGGCGGATCGTAGTCCCAGCGAAGTCCGTAATTGAGAGTCAGGCGCGGCGTAAACTGCCAGGCATCCTGGGCAAAGAGAGAGAGGTTGTTGAAGACCGGCTTGAGCTCTGATGTATCCGTAGTATCCACACTCGCATAGTCGGGCACCTGGGTCTGTACCAGCGACTGCACGGAGTCGAAGTCGTAGGAGATATCCCATGGGCGGTAGCCATTGGTAGGTGTCAGGTGGCGGAAGTCGACGCCGAATTTGAAATTGTGCTTGCCCCGCGACCAGCTCAGAGTGTCGACGTAGTTGAGTTGGCGCTGGTGATTGGTTGCATCGTCGCCGACATAGTAGTCCGTCGTGCTGTCGTTGAAGAAGAGGCTGAAAACGGACGTCTGCGTGGTGTAGGTAGGGTTGGATTGAAAGAGATAGCTGTCACTGGGAATGGTTGCTCCGCCAAAGTTCGTCGCTTTGACCGTTGTCGCGCCCTTCGCATGACTGACGTTGAAGCGGAAATCGTTGACCAGTGAGGGCGTGAAGATATAGGTGGCCCCGGCGGTGATGGTGTTTACATTCGCGATCGTACTGCTGTAGGTGGAGGTTGAGTAGAAGTCGAATGCTCCGTACTGCGCTCCATTTGACGGCGCATAATCTCCGCGAAGAAAGAGGTTGAGTTTCGATATCGGACTGAAGTCCAGGCGGACGCTGGTTGCGTTCAATGTGGAAGGGTTGGAGAAGGTAGCAAAGTACTGCCCTGTATATTGTCCTGCGATGTCCTGGCCCACGGATGGCAGCGGATAAGCAGCGAGGAGCGGAGCCACCACGGAGCTGGCCTGACTGCGAGCATAGGAGGTCGGCACGATGTTGATCTTCGACTCTGGAACCCTTAGCCGCAGTCCCTCGTAGGACGCGAAGAAGAAGAGCTTGTCGCGCCATATGGGGCCTCCGACCACTCCGCCGAAGTCGTTCTGCTTTTCCGCGGTGCGCGCCAGGCCGGCGTTGTTGTTGAACCAGGTGTTGGCGTCGAAGATGTCGTTGCGGACATACTCGAAGGCCGTGCCGTGGAAGCTGTTGGTGCCGCTTCGCGTGACGATGGAGAGCTGCGCGCCGGGGGTGCGGCCATATTCGGCATCGAAGGAGGAGGTCTGCAGCTTGTATTCCTGCATGTCGTCGATCGAGACGAGGTTATTGTAACCTCCATTGTTACTTGTAGCTGGCGCGGCGCCGGCGCCGGCAGAGCCGAGATAGACATTGCTGCCCTGGGTGATGCCGACGTTGGCGCTGACGCCGTCGATCGAAAAGTAGTTCGCGTCTGTGCGTTGCCCGTTGATGCTGAATTGACCGGAGCTGGTGTAGTAGGTCTTGGCCGTTACGTTCCCCGGAGTAAGTGCGATCAGCGCCTGAAAGCTGCGGCCATTGAGCGGCATGTTCTCGATGAAGTGCCGGTCGACGGTCGTCGCGACGGACGCAGAGGTCTCAAGCTGCTCGGTCTCGGCGCTCACGTTGACCGATTCGCTCGAAGAACCCAGCGTCAGCGCCACATTCTCCGAGAGCTTGTCCTGGGTATGCAGCTCGATATCGGCAATCAGACTTTCCTTGAAGCCCGGCGCGGTGACCGTGATCTTGTAATGGCTGGGGCGCAGCGTGGAGAACGCGTACGATCCATTCGGGCCGGTTGTTGTCGTTCTGGCCGTCGCCGTGCCCAGATCGCTAATGGTGACGACTGCGCCGGGCACGACTGCACCGGAAGGGTCGGTGATCTGCCCCGTGATGCTGCCGCTTTCATTTTGGGCGATGAGCAAAGAAGAAGGGAGTGCAGCCAACAGGGAAAATAGACAAATCCATTGAAAACAGCGTCGTGCCATAAGAGACCTCCGATGTGCCGCTAATTTGAACTGCTGTTTCGGGTCGACGATAAGATGGCCGGAACGTAATCAGAACAGATGTTTCGGTTGGGACCGCGTTGCTGCGCCGGGCTCAGGCATTGCGGGCGTGATTGTGTTTACGGATCAGAGCGGCGAGATCCTGATCCTGCTGTGATTCGTGCGTCTCAAGTACGGAGGCGACGGCCAGGGCATCCTGCAGCGGCTCATCCTGCCCGAGCTTGAACTTGGCCTCCATGCGCGTGACGTGGATGCGGAAGCCGGCAATCCCGGCAAAGCGGCGGGTAATCTCTCCGCGAGGAATTTCATCGGTTCGCCAGCCATCCGGATAGCGGCTTTCCATCCGCATAGTGAGAGCTTCCAGAGACTCATCAAGCGCGGGTTCGTCCTGCATCTCGACAGTGCCGTAGCAATGCACCGCGGTGTAGTAGTAGGTTGACGGCATATCGCGTTCCGGGATACCAGCTTGCCGTCACGTAACTCCACGGCCCTTCGAAGATCGCGAGAACGTTCGTGTCCTGTGTCGCGAGCACCCGAGCGTGCTCATTCGCGCGGGCGATATGGCCAACCAGCACGGTGTGACCATCCTGTTCACTGCCGACGGAGCGATCGAGCAGCAGCGGCAGATTCGTCGCAAAGGGTCCATCGGTTCCGTTACTGACCAGCAGCGCCCACGGATTCTGCTCGATGATATCGAGCGTGTCCTGGGAAGAGGTGGGCTGCCAGCATGGGCGTACAAACACGAAGGGCACTCCTATTGGTCGATGTTTTGCGTGGACAGAAACGAGCCCCGTTGCCGGCCAATTGCGAACCGAACGATCGTTCAAGGCCCAAACCGCGCGAGCAGCTATTGCCTTACAATCTCGCCGCCAACCGCGGTGAGCACGACCTTGACGTTCTCAATCTCGACCGGATCGATGTGAAAGATGTCCTCGGAGAGAACATCGAAGTCGGCCAGCTTTCCGGGAGCAATCGAGCCCTTGATATCGTCCTGGCTTTCGGCGTACGCGGAGCCGACGGTGTAGGCGTGTACCGCCTGCTGCACGGAGATCTTCTGCTCGGGAATCCAGCCATCCGGATGTTTGCCGTCGAGCGTGCGGCGCGTGGTCGCGGCGTAAATGCCGGCCAGGGGATCAATGGGCGCAACAAACCAGTCGGAGCCGAAGGCCAGCGTCGCGCCCGCGTCCAGCAGCGAGCGGAAAGCATAGGTGGTCTTCGCCCGTTCGTGGCCGATGCGCTTCTCCGCCCAGCGTCCATCGTCGATGCAGTGATAGGGCTGCACCGACGCGATCACATGCAGCTCCGCGAAGCGGGGAATGTCCTCCGGGCGCAGATGCTGCGCGTGTTCGATGCGCAGCCGGCGGTCGGCTGGACCATCTTCCTGCTCCAGCGTTCTGGTAGAGGTCGAGGATGGTTTTGTTGGCGCGGTCCCCGATAGCATGAGTGGCAATGTGCAGCCCGGCGCGGTCCGCGGCCTGGAGATCGGCGAAGAACTGAGCGGTATGCGCGAGCTCCTCGGTGGGCAGTCCGGAATTGCCTGGAGCATCATCGAATGGCTGAAAGAACCATGCAGTTCCGGAGCCGAGAGAGCCGTCCGCAAAAGCCTTGACCGACCC
>CAWGCH010000007.1:0-505268 GCA_963821115.1 uncultured Acidobacteriaceae bacterium | reverse complement strand
CGGAAGGCCTTCTGGCCGTTAATGACGCGCACGCCGCGTCGTTCCAGGTGATCCAGAAATCCGAGGGTATAGAAGATGCAGTCGCCGTGCTCGCGATTCCACGCCGAAGGGCTCATGCGATTCACCACCAGCGAGAAGCGCTGCTCCGGATGTTCCTCGATCGCGTAAGCGTGTTCGGTCGCATCGAGCTTGACGTACGGCGTGCCGCGGCGGTCAAGCTCGGCAAAGAGCGGCTTGAACCAGTGCTGTTGCTCGTAATAGACGGCGATGGGCTTGGTCGAAGGCGTGGCCATGGATACCTCTCACAGTTCCTCCTTCTCTTTTACCCGATTCGCGAAAACTTTGCGGGAGCGCTGCCCTAAAGCGGTACGCTCACGAAGACCGCGCTCGAAAAACGGGAGTAGTTGGGTGGGGTCGAGCTGTCGTACATGCGGAGTTGATGTTCTGCGAACTTACGGTCTGCAGAGTAACCGCATTCGATGACGTATCCGACTTGATCACTGTCAACTCCAGCCCTGTAGGGGTTGCCCTGTCCGGCCATGCCGTGTAACAACTTGGCAGGGTGAGCGTCTGCGCCCCGCCTGCGGCGTTGGCAATCACATTCTTGTTTGCATTCGTCAGCGTCAGAGTCGAAGCCGTATTGAGAACGGTGCTCAAGGCGATGCCGCCGGCGCTTTTGATCGTCCCCTGGTAGGTCACGTTGAAGAAGGGATTGACTCCGGAGAAGTGCCCCTGGAAGATGTCGCCTTGATATCCGGTGTACAACTGCGCGGAAAACGCCGGATAGCTTGGCGCAGATGCGATGGGAGTAGCCCACACCCGCGGCACCGCTCCTGAAGGATCGTTGATGTTCGCACCGCCGCTGGAGAAGCCGGTCACCTGCGCCGGCTCCAGCGACTGGCTGTAGTTCCCGCATCCGGTGAGATGGTGCACGCTGGTAAACGTCGGAGGATTTCCCGAGGCCCCGCCATAGGTGATCCAGTTCACCGCTGAATTCATCCCCAGGCAGTCGATATCGGCGATCAGCATGTTATTGGTGACCGCGGACGATACGTATGCCAGGTTGGCGCTGGCAAAGCTGGTCAGGTCCGGCCATTGAATGTGGCCACCATGAATCGCGACTCCGTTTGCTCCGACATAGAAGCCTGCAATGGCAGGACTATCGGCGTAGGTATCGGTCCACACGCTTCCCGAACCACCGGCATCGTCAATTACGTAGCTCGTCGCATAGGAAGCATTGGCCGCCGAGCTTGAGGACGCATTATTGACGCACGGCGCAGTCGTGCACGTATAGGGGTAGCCAAATCCGTGGATGAGGTAGCCGGTGTTGCCGGTGCCCTCGTTGTAAACGCTCGCGGTGAGAGCGTTGCGCACGACGATATCGTCCAGATGGCTATCGATCGCAGTTTTCTGCAAATGAATTCCGTAGGCCGGCCGGTTGGCCGGGGTGAACAGCGATGCGTTGAAGCTCACCGTTACATTTCGCAGCAGAAAGTTCGCCTGGTGCCCACTACTGGTCGTTTCCTCGCCGAGCAGGATGCCTTCAGCGGTCGTATCATTCACCGTCACGTTATCGATCAACAGGCCGCGAAACCACTGCAGCTCAAAGCCGTGAGTTGCACTTGTTGCCGCAAGGATCACAAAATCCTTGAAGGTGCAGCCCTGACCCTGAGCGGTATTTCCGAGGAAGAACACATCGCCGCCAAGGTTCGCGGTAACATTCAGCGTCGTTGCCGCCGAACTTCCGGCATTCACCGTCGTACCGGCTGAACCAAGCAGATTGACGCAGGCGCCATTCGATGGCTCCGTCAGGGTCGCTGTTACCGCGAAGTTGCCGGGTCCCAGGCGCACGGTCTGATTCGTGCCCGTCGAATTTGCAGCATTCACTGCCGCGGTCCACGCCGCGTTCAGATTGGAATAGGTCACGCCATCAACGGTGATCTCGCCGTTGATCGCAGCGGCGCTGAGTGCCCCCTGCACCTCCGTGGCTCCGGTCACTGAAAGATTTGCCGTGGAGTTGCTCTGCCCGGCGAGGCCCAGAGCGTTCACCCAAGCCGACCCGTTCCAGATGTCGTATTCCCAGCCCGCATGCGAGCCTGTAAGTCCCGGACCGCCCTTCATGCAGTATCGGTTCTGCGCATGGGTGGAAGTTGCGGATGGCCCGACGTCGTACCAGCAGCTCGATGTGGCAAACTGGTGCCCCATTGCATAGCTGCTGTTCGGATTGCTGCCCAGGTTGACGGCCTGGGAGGACGATCCGTTCACCGCCCCTTCATAGAATGGCCCGGCGGTGTTGTTCGCTGTGATGCCGGCAATCGAATTCGAATAAGAAAGCTGCGCATAAATACCGTTCGGATACTGGACAGCCATCACGAACGGGAGAGTTCTCGCATTGAGATATTGTCCGGAAACGACTTCGCTGGTTTCTCCACTTGAAGATGGGTAACTTCCTGATCCCAGCACCGTGACACTGGCTCCGCTATGAACTTTAAGATAGCCTTCGCCAAAATTTTCGCTTCCACCCGTGTAAAGAGAGTCGTTCAGAAGTGTGACGGCGGCGCCAGTAACGCCCGGGCCGCCGGTTGCTGGAGCGGCGATGGCGACGCCATCCGGGATGATTCCCGCAATGATGTCGGAACACGTCAGGGCGCCGGTATCGCTGCAATAGGCAGCCCAATTCGAACCTGGGGTGTCAATGCTGTTGAGGTGCGAATTGCTTATCAGCAATCCATTCCCGTAAGCAATCGTTGTTGTAATTAACTCCAACAGCGACCCCGCCGGCCAAACCGTACCTGCCGGAGCGGTTGTTGTGTAGGCCCCAATCGAGGATTCATTCCGATTTGCCAGGTACAGATTGCCGTCGCCTCCAAAACCCTTCATACAGGCGATCTCGTATTGGCCTCGTTGAACACCGGTGACATACGCAGAGGCGCTGGTGTTGCCCCACTGGAAATCCTGGGGCGCAATCATCACATTGCTGATACAGCTGGCTGCCTGTGCATCCGCCGGGTCGTTGTAATAATCGGGAAACCACATGCCATTGGCGGCCACGGTCAAACTTCCAGCCGCCAGAGTTCCCCCGAGAGTAGTTTGCGGGAGAAGGCCGCCGAGAGTGACAGCGGCGTTCATATGCGGCTGCCCGTTGAGCGGAAATCCCTCCAGGTAGAAGTTAGATACAAGGTCCGCTTCGCTGTTAAAGACTTGAAACCCGCCAGTGAAGTAAAGCGCCTTGATCGAACCCCCGTAGAATCCAACGTCCACACCCGCCATCCACACGGCAGCGTGATTCTCCGGCAGGATTGCGGGCTTGAAGGTCGCCCCGGCAACTACCGCCGTGCCCGACGCAGAAGCGTTCGCGGTGATCGTGTACTCGCCGGTTACAGGCGAGTGATTGGCGACCCCTGTCACCTGCCAGAAACCATTCATCGCTGGAATATTGGAAACGCCTGCGATCTGGAACCAGTGGCCGACTCCGATTGGTGAGGCGCCGTTGGTGCTTCCGCTATCTGTTCCCCCTTGCACCACGATCGATAGCTGAGTGCCATTCCCGCTGGCCGATATCAATGTTTGCGGAGCGGACCAGTTATAGGCGGGAAAGACGCCGCTCGGACAGTTGTTCCCCCAGCAATATCCGTCTGCTGTTTCACCTGGGGAGTCGATCGTTGTTTTGAAGAAATGATCTTCGTTCGTATTCGTTGTGAGGATCAGCGGCCAACGAACAGTATCGATCTGCAAGTCGTTTGATTCGATGCGCTCGGACGAGCCGTTGAACTGAATCCCTCTTCCGCCTGAGTTGTACAAGCGAACCCGGTTCAACTTGAATCCTGGAACGCTGTCTATTTCCACCAGGTCCGCCGTGTGCAGGTGTGCGCCCGTTGTTGTCACCTGCAGATTCTCCAGGCTTCCAGCGCACAGGAATGGATCGAGCAGATTTCCCCCGCTCACGATGGTAAGGGCATTGGCCGCATTGTTTGTCTGGCGAATTGTGCTGGCGCCCGGCCCATCGCCCACGTAGTGAATGGCGCAGGGCAGCCGCAGCGGGCTGCTGATGTTGTACGTGCCTTCTGGAAAGTACACCGTCGGGAACTGGCCGTTCGCCAGAGCGGCCATCGCGAACGCCACCGCAGCCTGGATCGCGCAGGTGGAATCCTGTTGTCCGGTTGGATCGGCTGCATTTGCGCATCCGGCTCCGAAGTCGGGATGTCTCACATCGACGCGGGGCAGCTTGTTCACTGTATTCGGGGTGTTCAGCGCGCCGCGCATGGTGCCGCCGGCGAGTGCAACCTCGGTAGCCGCGAGGGCATCGGCATAGTGCTTCGTGGCAGCCTGATTGCCTGCGATCGGATCGCCATTGAGAAGCAGCGATCCAATCATCGTCCCGCCGGTGAGCGGAAGATAGTTCCCGGTAATGGCGCTGATTGAAGTATCAACATATGCCTTGGATACTGCCTGCACCGCCACTGTCGCCGGTGCCAGTTGTGCGCGAACCGAAGCAATTGCTGCCGTCGCGGCAGCTGGCACGACCCAATACTCCTTGGTCACCGTCCCGTCGTTCAAATGGTAGACCGCGGTGTAGTAGGTTCCATCCGGATATGCTCCCTGGTTTGGCGCCAGGTTCAGAGTGAGGAAACCGTCTGCGCCTATATTCGCGGTCATGGTGCCGGCCGCTACCGCTTGATTTGTTGCGGTGGAAAACGCCGGCCAGCTTACGATCAGGGTGCCTTGTGCCGCCGTCCCATCGGCGCGATAGACGGTGCCCTGTACCGTCGTAGTAGCGACCTGCGCCCGCAATGGCTCCCGGAAGGCGCCAAAGATGATCGCGCAGCCTAGGACCATCGTCAGCCACCTGAGCCGCCGTGCGCCGGTGGCCAAGTTTATTTCCTCTTCTCTCATTCGCATTATTCCCGTTTCGTCCGCCGGTGAAAGTCGTATGCGCAAGCCGTCAGCCGCCCTGAGCAGGCCGCAGGCAAAAGAAAAGGGAGGCGCATCTGCGTCTCCCTTTTCTGCTTTTTCTTCACTGTTATATTTAGAATATCAAGTTAGCGCATAATTCTATGCCAACTATTTTTCATCACTAACTCCATAACTAAGTGGAACTTACGCGTCTACTTCACAACTTCTTCCCTTGACAACTGTCTGAAGGATGTATTTCGAGCAGCTCTGCCTCGAGAAAGATGCCGGTGAGGCGGTCCAGCGCTTCCCCGTATCTCCGGATGACGGAACGCAGGCTCTGCCCCATCAGTTCCGCGGCCTCCGATTGCGTGTACTCCTGCAGAGTTATCCTGGCCACCAGTTCCTGTGAGGGAAGATCCAGCAGCTTCAGGCATTTCTCCACGTCGATCACGAAGACCACCGCATCCTCGAAGTTTCGGATTCGGCAACTCGTAGCGCGGCCTCGGATGACTCCCCTGTTGAGCAGAGAGGGTAGCCGCCCCATGTCCATCGACACCCGCAGGTACCTCCGTAAGAGGGCCTCGGTATGTTTTCGGTAAAAGGGTGCTCCGCTGAGCGGCGGAGGACGGAGACACCCCGGTCGCGCGTTAAGGCTCGTGGTCGCCCACACAGAGGGAAGAGTCAATGCTGCGCTCATCGCGCACCTCCATGCCTGGATGTTGTCTCCGCTCTGTGTTTGCATGGACGGCCCAGTCTCCTCTTCACCATTCTGGGGAATCCTCTTAGTTTTCCCGCACAGGAAGAGCAATATACGTCCACCCGGTCCTGGGTGCGAAACCAGAGCCCGCCGCACCCCTCACAAACCTTTAAATGCACTTTGAGATAAGTCATTCGTTCTCCCAAGGCGAAACAAGCTCGCGAATGTTCGACTGTCATTTCGCGGAAAATGGAAATTCCGTCTACACCGACCGCGTTCTTATCGCGATGTGACGGGTACTTTCCGAATTGGTAGGGTCGTTGGTAAGCGCGCAGATCATAGGTGTCCTGCTATCGCCAGCCTCTTCGCGTTGCGCAACTCTTCTTCGCCGCCAGATCGTTTCCTCAATCGAGAAAAGTTCTGCCGTGAAGAGTTGTATCCGCGCAGACAAGACGAGTAAACACACCGCCTCTATCTGCGTGGGCATTGGCTGAGTTTCTGGCAAAAGTGTTCCCGACTCTAGCGAAGGCCGTTTCTCGATGTCAACGCGAAACAGTCTCATTTAAGTGAAAATGAGGCGTGCGCGTTTGGTTACTTCATAAATTCTGCCATTTCCCGCTGCCTGCTTTTCTTTGAGCAAACTCATTCACCGCGGTGTATAGCTCAAAGACAAATTCCCTCAAATGAACCTCTCTCAACTTCATGAGCGTCTTCGCATCGAAATCAACCGTCGCATCGATCGCGGACTCCTGACCGGCACCTCCCTCGCGGCCCAGACCGGCCTCAAACCATCGCACATCTCCAACTTTCTTCGCCGCCGGCGAAACCTGAGCATGACCGCGTTCGATCGGGTCCTGGCCGCGCAGTCGCTCACCGTCGAGGATCTTGTTCCGCCCAGTTTCGGCGACCGATTATCGAGGACGGCCACCCTTAAGGACGGCGCATTCGATCTCATTCCCGTGGTCTCACATGCAGCTGCAATTCACTCGCCTGCTATCACTCAAGCCGTTACCCTAGAGTTCATTCGCGTGCCTTCTGGAATTCTCGACACCTTTCGGTCGCGCCGTACGCTTGCACGCCGCCATTGGCAGCGTTTTGTCGCGGTTCGTGTGAACTCTGACCAGGCTTCCCCCATGTCTCCCGTGCTGTTCCCGCAGTCCATAGCCCTTCTCGACCGGCATTACAGTTCGCTCATTCCGTATCAGCCGCCTCAGCCCAACGTCTATGGGGTCAATTCCAGCAATACTCTCGTTTTTCGCTACGTCAGCTTTGTCTCCAAATGCATCGTTCTTCGTCCGTACTCGCTCCAATATCCTGTCGAGCTGCTCGAAATCGGCGAAGATGTCTCTCCTTCCAGCTACATTGTTGGCCGCGTCTGTATCGCCATCTCGATGCTTTAGCGCCGTGCACACCAGCGTCTGAATTTTGATAGCATCGCCTCGGAGGACATTCATGGAACAGGTTGTAAATCCCGCCAGCGGAGCGCGGCGCAACGAGGACATCGCTCTCGATCTTTTTAAGTTCGTAGCTTCCACCGCTGGCGTTGGCCGCGCAGCAAGTCCCTCGACCGGCTTCGTCGCGCCCACAGCAGCCAAGGCGGACGATCACGTAAATCAAATGCTCGAGCTGTACGCGCGATGCCTCAAGGCCGTCTCGGGCGAGGAGCCGGCACGATCGACACGGTGAATGCTTTGCAAGTGCATGTTGCGGTCTGCGGCGCCGGCGCTTTCGGCCGCAACCACCTCCGCATTTATCGCGACCTCCAGCAGCAGGGGCTGCCTGTCCGTCTTACAGCGATCATTGAGACCGATCCCGCCCGTACTGCTGCACTGGAACAGGAATTTGCCGTCCCCGTCTTCACTTCGGTGTCCGCTTGCCTGACGGCGCGGGCGAGCAGAGAGATCCGCGTGGATGCTGCGTCCGTCTGCGTGCCCACTTCGGCGCATGAAGTCGTTGCGGCCCCGATGCTGGCGGCGGGCATTGATCTGCTCGTTGAGAAACCCATCGCCGCCACCAAAGAACAGGCCGCGAACCTTTCCGCTCTGGCCGCGCAGCATGATCGCGTATTGCAAGTGGGGCACCTCGAACGATTCAATCCCGCGGTGACCGCGGTTCAGGCTGCGCTCAACCGGCCAATGTTCTTTGAGGCTCACCGTCTCAGCATCTTCACGCCGCGCGCTCTCGACGTGGATGTCGTGCTGGACCTCATGATTCATGACCTCGACATTGTTCTCAGCTTCGCCCAATCGCCGGTCCGCGATCTGCATGCCGTGGGCTTGCCCATTCTCTCGGATAAGGTGGATATCGCGAACGTGCGCATCGAGTTCGAATCCGGATGCGTTGCCAATTTCACCGCCAGCAGGGTGAGCACGGAACGGGTTCGCAAGCTGCGTTTTTTCCAGCCACACCAGTACATCTCGATCGACTATGCCCGCCAGGACGTGATCGTGATCGATGTCGACCCCAAGGCTGTGCCGACTGCCCCCGGCTTGCCGGCAGGGCTGGCGCTTCACAAGCCAGAAATTAAGACCGGCGAACCTTTGCTCCTCGAAATCGAGTCCTTCCTGGAATCCGTCCGCACCCGAACTCCGCCGCGGGTTTCCGCGCAGGACGGGCAGGCGGCGCTAGCCCTGGCCCTCGACATCAATACGGCGATCGCCGAGCATGCGAAGAGAGCCGGCCTCGACCGGTTTTGATTTCCCATTTGTAACTGAAAATGATTGAAAAGGTAGCTGGGACCTCCCAGCGAAGACTTAATCGAGTTTCTGAACCGTCATTCCTTTGGGAACCTCCAGCTGGAACGTCTGATCGTCCAGGGGAAGATTGACCGCAACTTTGGTGAAGGTGATCACAATCTGCAGTTCTTCCAGGGGACGCTTGATGGTGATCGTTCCTGGAAATTTCTGCGTCCCGAACGTCTGCAAGGACCCGTAGGTCGCGATCGTCTGGATCGCGCCCTTGGCGTCGTAAATGTCGACCTGATATGGATGCAGATCGATCCGGCTGAAGTGAATTACTCGTTCCGGGATGAGTTCCTGGCTGTTTTGCTTGCGGCGAACCACGGTAAGGTCGTATTCCGGCTGCAGCATCATCTGCTTCGTCCTGGGATCGAGTACAGTCCCGGTGTCGGAAGTCAGGGTCACCAGGTCATCTGGCTCGATGCAATTAATTAGCAGGGACTCGGAGAAGACATTTGGTCTGAAATTCTCCAAGGGTTTGGAGGATTCTTTTGTAACCGTGTTCGGTCCCTCTACCACTTTGTTGTAGTGCGGGAGCAGAAGCTTGAACGTGTTGCCGTCGGTGGCCATATCGAAGGCTCGCGTACGTATTACCGGCAGCAGGCCGATCACGCGCAGAGAGCCCGGCTTACGCAAGCGAATGTATCCGCTGAAGGAGGTGTAGGTCTTCTCCTTCCCATTGCTAGGACCACCTTCCGTGGCCTGAAACTCCACCGTCGCGCTCAGCGAGTGAATTTTCTGGCACTGCTCGTTGACTGCGTTAACCAATTGGTCCGCTGTCGCCGATATTACGACCGTCGGCATTTTGGCTTGTTTCACAACGCGAGTGTGCACCAGGCAGCCGTTCAGTATCGGCAGCAATAGCAGCAGGGCGGGTATGCATCGCCGGCTCTGCAATTGCAGTCCATCCTGGATCTCGCGCATTCGCATCTGCTTAGTCAATACACCTACGTACGAAACTGCGAGTATATCGTTCCCGGCTCTTCAACGGCTTCCCGCCTCGCGCAAGGCCTTCCGATATTCCTGGACGTTGTGCGTGTGCTCTGCCAACGTTGCCGAAAACTTGGAAACTCCCGATGGATTCGCGGTCGCCGCAACGAAGTACAGGTAATCGGTATGTGCCGGGTTCATCGCCGCACGCAAGGAGGTAGCTCCCGGATTGCAGATTGGTCCCGGAGGCAAACCGGCGTGACGATATGTGTTGTAAGGAGAATCGGCCGCCAGGTCGGATGCGTAGATCGTTCCCCGGTATCTGCCATCTAAAAGAGCAGCGTAGATCACCGAGGGGTCGGTCATGAGGGGCATATCTTTGGCTAGCCTGTTCTCAAAAACACTCGCTACCAAGGGACGCTCCGCAACGATAGGAGTTTCTCGTTCCAACAGCGACGCCATGGTCACGATCCGGTGATAGTTCGTCTGTAACCCCAACTCCGCTGCCGATTGCCGAAAGCGCTTTACCATTGCCGTTAAAATCTGTTCGTCTGAGGTCTCTCGACTGAAGCGGTAAGTGTCGGGAAACAAATACCCCTCCAGGCTCGGCGCGGAGGGGTCCAGATCCGCAATCAAGCCGAGCTCCTTGTGAGCGGCGGCGAGAAAGTCCTCGCTGCCGCCATTGCCCAGATGCGCCGACTTCACCCGTTGTGCGATGTCAAACAGGTTCGATCCTTCGGGGATGGTAAGGCCAATCGTGTATACGTCCCCGCGCCGCAGCCGATCGTAAACCTCTGCCATCTTTGCCGGGTGATCGAATCGGTATTCCCCGGCCTTGAGGGTTCCCCCTTTGATCAGATGCATGGACTCGAAGACTTCCCGGCTTCGAATGAGGCCCTGCCGCTTCAACTCCGCCGCGATCTGCATGGTAGGGGTGCCTGGCTGAATCTCAAGAAAAGTCTCTGCACTCGGTCCGATTGGAACTTGGAGAGAGAAAACAACCCACCCTGCCGCAGCCAAAACAATTAAAAGAAAAAGACGTTTCACTCACTCAAACCTTGACGTTAGATTCCTAACCCTAATTTTATGATGCTGTCTTTTTTTAGCCATGAGGGGCCGCGTGCATGCCGACTTTCCAATATTCGGGTCGCGTGGTCGATTCTGGAAGGGTCTTGCAAAATCGCATTTCCGGACCAAGGGTTCTCGGACGCATTTCTTCGGCTTTGATCATTCCAACACGAGCGGTTGTAACATCCTTCTGTGGATCAGCCTCTTCCTCGCGTCATGGGTCTGGATGTCGGCGACCGCCGTATTGGTGTCGCCGTATCCGATCCGCTTGGGCTTACCGCCCAACCGGTCCTCACCCTCGTTCGGGCCAACCGGAAGCAGGACCTGAAATCGCTGCAGCGCGTGCTGCGAAAGTACGGTTGTGCCGAGATTGTCGTCGGAAACCCTCTTTACATGTCCGGGGATCAGAGCCCTCAGGCGGCCAAAGCCCAGGCGTTCGCGCAAGTGCTCAGGGACGAAACCGCGCTACCGGTCCATCTGTGGGACGAGCGACTCACGACCACCGAGGCTCATCGTCACCTCCATGCCGCGGGACGGCCGGGATCGGAGCATCGTGCTGTCGTAGACCAGGTGGCGGCCGTCCTCATCCTGGAGAGCTTTCTGGAAGCCCGCCGAGCGGCCTCCCGCAGGGACGCAACGGCGGGCTGACCGCCTCTTAGTTATAATGAGTTTTTGCGGTTTCCCTTGGTCCAAGCCAGATGTTCGCGCGGCCCACGCCCGGCGAGCCGCGCCACGGATTTGTCGAATGCCTGAACATATTAAGAAAAAGCTCCAGGAAGAAATTCGCAAGCTTGAGCATGAACTCGCGCACGAACTGCCAGCCGAGATCAAGAAGGCTGCCTCGCTCGGCGACCTCAGCGAAAACGCCGAATATCACATGGCCAAGCAGCGCCAGGAGTTCGTAAACGCCCGCCTCGGCCAATTTAAGAAGCGGATGGCGGAGCTTTCGCTGGTAAACCTCTCCAACATTCCCCATGATCGCATTGCCTTCGGGTCGACCGTGCTGGTCTATGACACGTCCAAAGACGAGAAGATCGAATACAAGCTGGTTACCAGCGAGGAATCGGACGTGAACAAGGGCCTTATTTCGACGACGTCCCCGATTGGGCGCAGCCTTATCGGCAAACAGGTCGGGGATATGGCGGTAGTGGTGACTCCGAACGGCAAGCGGGAACTCGAAATCCTAAAATTAACCACCATTCACGACGCTGCGGAAGAATAGCTGTATGTCGACGCCGGCCATGCCCCATACCGAAACCCACGCCAGGACATGGACCAGCGCCTTCGGTCGCGCCTGTGGTGTGCTTCTCCAGGCCATCGTCAATGGGCTGGCGCTGACCCGCATCTCGCCGAATGTTCTCACTTTTGTTGGTCTCATCATCAACACCGGCGCGGCCGTTCTCTTCGGTTTTGCCAATGAGAACAACTACGTCCGGATGTTCCTTTTCGCTGGGCTGGTCATCATTGGCGCGGGTATCTTCGATATGGTTGACGGCCGCGTCGCCCGCCAGACCGATCAGGTCACCGTCTTCGGAGCCTTCTTCGATTCGGTCATCGATCGCTACTCCGACGTGGTTCTGTTCTTTGGACTGCTGGTCTTCTACGCCCGCGGCAACCGTCTCTTCTACGTCTTCCTGGCCGCCTTCGTCATGATTACCTCGCTCATGGTCAGCTATACCCGGGCTCGCGCCGAGGCGTTGATCGGCAAGTGCAAAGTCGGCTTTATGGAACGCCCGGAGCGCATCGTCCTCATTATTCTGGGAGCGCTCTTCAATCGGTGGGGAGTCATGGCCCCGGTGCTTTGGGTCCTGGCTGTGCTCTCGACCATCACCGTGATTCATCGGATTCGCTATACCTACGTTCAAACCCGCGGCCTAGCGCCGGTGCGGAACACCGACCCCATCACTCTCGCGAGTCCAGCCCGTGAGGATGGTCCCAACTTTCCGGCCGCCGGGAACGCGGCCCAGGCGCATCCCGGCTCGCCTGCTCTTTAACGGCGTCCACTCCGAATACAATTAGAATCGAGAGAAAACGAATGGCCCACACGGTATTTTGCTCGCGCTACAAACAGGAGATGGAGGGTCTCGACGAGCCCCCTTTTGACAGCGACTTCGGTCAGAAGATCTACAAGAGTGTTTCCAAGAAAGCCTGGATGGAATGGCTGGAGCACCAGAAAATGCTGCTCAACGAATATCGCCTCCAGCCCTGGACTCCGCAGGCGCAGGAATTTCTGGTTGAACAGATGAACCAGTATTTCTTTGGGGAAGGCGCGTCGCTGCCAAAGGAATATGTCCCGCCCAGTCACTGAGCTGTCAACCTCATGATGTAAACTAAAGCAGTCGATTGCGGTCGTCGGGACGTGGCTCAGCCTGGTAGAGCACTCGCTTGGGGTGCGAGGGGTCGGCAGTTCAAATCTGCCCGTCCCGACCATTTGACCGGATTTGTATCCAAAGTTAAGAAGGTTCGATCTTGAATAAAAGGGGAAACCGCATATTGCGGTTTCCCCTTTTGCACGCCGGGTGACGCACGGATTTAGTTCGGATGATGCTCCTCAGGCCGGGGCGCCGGTTTGGATTCTGGCCGACGCTCTGGCGCAGGGCGAGCCTGCGGCCGCTGCTGTGGTGCCGGACGGGCTTCGGGTCGTTGCTGCGACGCCGGACGGGCCTCGGAACGGGCCGGCTGTGGCGCAGGGTGGTATGCCGGCCTGTTCGCTTCCGGCGCTGGACGACTCTCCGGCCGTTGCTGGGGAGCCGGCCGAGCTTCGGGCCGAGCGGCTGGACGATTTTCTGGCCGGTTCACCGGAGCAGCCGTCCTCGTTTCCGGGCGCGGTTGCACGGCGGGACGGTTGGCCTCTACCCCCGGTCGGTTGGGCTGAACGCCCGGTCTGGTTTCGGGGCGCATTGGCTGGACCGGGCGCGCCTCAGGACGAGCTTCTGTTCCGGGCCGATTTGTGATGGCAACCCGCCGAGCCGCTTCCATGTTGACTTGGCGCTCTACGGCGGGAGGCGTAGGAGCCGGCGCCCGGCGATTGGAAACCAGAGGCCGTGCCGCAACCGCAATCGCTGGACGCCCACGGTTCACGGAGGCCCATTGCTGGCGGTTCGCAGCCATTTCCCGTGCATGGCTTACCTGTTCCGGCAGCGGACCCGTGTGTTGCTCGCGATATGCCATATTTTCCGCTGGCAATGGACGCGCCCGGAGTCCGCCATTGCCGCCGTTGTAGCTAACCCGTGTGTTGTTGATGATGGTTACATTGTGGATGTAGACATTCCTTACCACCGTCTCATTCACCCGGGTGACGGAGCGGTTATACATGAATGCATTGTTGTGCCAATACCCGCCGACGTAGCCTACGCCGACGTAGCCGAAGCCATAATTTACGCCGCCATAGAAGCCGATGTGCGGTCCCCAGTAGCCGTGATGCCATCCGTAACGGCCGCTGTAGAAGCCCCAATAGCCGGGGGTCCATAGAGAGCCGATGTACGGTGCGACTACCCATGCGCCGGGAACCCAGTAATATCCGGTTGGCGCGTATCCCCAATATCCCGGAGTCCACATGTAGTTATCGCCCGGACAGGGAGGCTGATCGTATTCCGGAAGCACCGGGGGAGGCTGGGGAGCATATTCTACGGGCTGTGCGGCATCCTGATAGCTGGTATCCGGAGCTTCGTAATCGTAACTGGCGTCGCTAGGTGCAGGAGCGCTGGCTTCGCCGGAATTCGAGGTCTCATCCGCAGGCGGAGGCGGGGCTGTTTCCTGCGTCGAACCAGAAGATGAAGCCGAAGACGCCGAGGACGCGGGAGCGCCCTGTGTTGTGCTCACGGCCGGAGCCAGATTTGCCTGCATTGCCGGATCCTGCGAATCATCCGCGACCTGTGTGGCATCCGGCGTCTGCTGGGCAGGGCTGGCTGCTGGCTGTTCTGTGGCTGAATTGCTGTGGCAGCCTGCAACGCCAAGCGCCAGCGCGAATGCCAGAAGGGAAACCCCGGCAACCGGCTTAGTGTAGAACTTCTTGCGTTTCTTGCTCATGTGGATTTTTTCTCCGAACTACTTACGTGGGTTACGATGCAGAAACATCCAGACTGGTTATAAGACCGGCTAAATTACGGCCGATGGCTGAGCCACAGACCTACTGTGCTGTCCAGAGAACACAGATGGCAAGATTCCCGCATTCGCACGTCTCTGCCAACCCGCAAAATACAAAAAGGCTGCGGTCGAAACCACAGCCTTTTCGGTTATCGCCCACTAATCCAAGGCGGAGACGGCTCATGCCGACTTCTTTTCACCTTCACGCGACCTTTTTGTCTGCTCTCCGCCAACTGCTTTGCTTGTTTGGGAGATATCAGCTAATCCCTGGTTTTTGCTTGCCTGCTGGGCCTGGGTCGGCTGATGAACATGACCAAATTCACGCCCTCCCTCGTTACGCCGCTCATGTTCGCTCGCTGGATCAGGGCTACTGTGAGTCTTGTCCTTATCTGTCATTTGGTTTTCACCTCCTGTCATGGATTGGGATGGCCTTTCCGGCATTCCGAGTTGGCCCAGAGCTCAGGGAGGCTCCCGGTGGATTCCCTAGGTCGAAGCGAGGTATCTCATTGCAAATATTGAAGATAAAGTTCGATATGAGAAGTGAGGCTGGAATCAAGCGGAAGGTCTGGAATTCAGCGGCAAGAAACGGATAGTAGAAGCAAATCGCTCCGTGGGACCATCAAGTTGTCGTTCAGGAGTGTGCGTACCATGACAACAGCGGCTTTCGTCTCAAATCCTGCGTTCCCCATCGTTCCCATGCCCGAGTGGCCTTCCAACACGTTGCCGGTCTCAGCGATGGACACCGAAGGTGCCTGGCGGATTGTCTCGGCCCGCGATTCACATGCCGACGGCCATCTGTTCTACGGAGTTCGGACCACCCTTATCTTCTGCCGCCCCTCCTGCCCCAGCCGAAGGCCGTCGCGCCGGAACGTCGAATTCTTTTCCGACCTTATCTCGGCCTTTGGAGCCGGCTACCGTCCGTGCAAGCGTTGCAACCCCGCCGGCCTTCATGCCGAAGCGCAGTTGCTCGAAACCCTGTGTGCTCATCTGAATCGCAATCTCGATCGCCCCGTTAAATTGTCGGAGCTCGGCCGCATCGCCAGCCTCTCGACATTCGCCGTGCAGCGGGTATTCCGGCGAGTGCTCGGAGTGAGTCCCAGCCAGTACCAGGCCCACAAGCGCGCCGCGGCCTTTCGCGCCAGTCTCGCCGATCCGGCCGTCCGCATCACCGACGCTATCTACGACGCTGGATACTCGGGTCCTGGCCGCGCCTACGGAAAGCATCAGCTGGGCATGCGCCCTCAGGACTACCGCAATCGCGGCCGCGACATTACCATCGGCTATACCACGGGGTTATCCCCGCTGGGTCGTATCCTGATCGCGGCGACCGAGCGCGGTCTCTGCTCGGTCATCCTTGGCGCCAGCGAAGCAGAAATCACCGCGAAACTGCATGGCCAATTCCCCGCGGCCAACGTGGTCGAACAGCCCAGCCTCGCACCGAGCCTGGCGCAGGTGTTGTCGCAATTCTCCGAGCATCCCGCGGCGCTGGACCTGCCCCTCGACCTGCGGGCTACGGCCTTCCAGATGCGTGTGTGGCAGGCGCTCCGACACATCCCGAGGGGTGAAACCCGCACCTATGCCCAATTGGCGCGTGAAATCGGTCAGCCGACGGCAGTTCGCGCAGTGGCGCGGGCCTGTGCCACAAATCCCGTCGCGGTAGTTATACCGTGCCACAGGGTCATCGGATCAGATGGCAAGCTCACCGGCTACCGCTGGGGAATCGATCGGAAACAGAAGATTCTCGAGATCGAAGGCCGATCCTGACTTCCGGCGGAGCTATTGCACGGAGGCCAACCAGTTCAACACTGCAGTCGTCAGCGCGATGCGATGGTCGGAATAGGAGTGATCGGTAGGGAAATGCGCCTCGGCAACCCGAGTATTGCCCTCTTTCTTCAGCTCCGTCGCGAATGTCTGGTCGGCGGGAGCGAGACCATCTTCTGAGCTGATAACCAGCACTGGACGAGAAGTGAGGCTGGGCGCGAAGTCGTTGAAGTTCCAGGCTGCACGATGCTCGTAGGCTTCATTGACAAGGGATTCCACGGTGCAGCCCACGAGTGGAGCGGTATCGTTATCCCGGCTGAAGTTCTCAATGAGAGAGCTCTTGGCACCCTCATCCTCGGCGTGCTGGCTGGTCCCATTGCTGGCGGGCGGAAAGCTCGCTCCGATATTCCACGCGGAAATCATGATTACGCCGGCCACTTTACGGTCATGTGCGGCTGCTGAGGCGACCATGAATCCGCCCATGCTGTGGCCGAGCAGCACAATCTTACCTGGATCGATCCGATACTTCTTCGAGTTCGCCGGATCGCTCACGAAGGCCACTTCCGCGTCCGCATCTTCCATTGCATGCTGAAAGGAGAAATCGCCCTTTACTCCCCACGAGCCGCGATAATGGACCGCCAGCACATTCCATCCGGCCCTGCGGATGGCCTGCGCAAGATCCAGGTTCTGCTCGTAGCCGGGAAATCCATGCATGAGAACAACGGTCGGATGTGGACCGGCTCCCGAGGCGAGATAGAAAACGCCTAGCAGGTTCTCGCCATGACTCGGGACGCTATCGAGCGAGACGACCGAAGCAGGATACTTTGCGTCCTGCGGCGGATCGGTGGTTAGAGCGGGCGGCGATTGTTGCGCAGTGGCGAGACTGCAAAAGATCAGGCAGAGAGGAAAAGCCAGGCGAACAAAGAAGTGGCGCATGGTGAGATTGTGACTGCCCATCGAGCTTTGCGCAAATCGAAGCGTCGAATCAGCACACGCGTCTTGAGCGAAGCGCAGCCGACTCACTTTCTATTTCGCAGCAGCGGCCACTGACTCGCGCAGCCAGCCATACAACGGGAACTGCTCCGCCAGTTCCAGCACCTGGCCTTGAATCCGCTTCAGCGTCTGGGGATTGTTCCGTTCGTTCAGCGCTTCCACGATCCACTTCCCGATAATGCGCATCTCCGCTTCCTTCATGCCGCGCGTGGTAAGAGCCGGAGTGCCGATGCGAATCCCGCTCGGCTTCAGCGGAGGATTCACATCGTAGGGAATCGCGTTCTTGTTCACCGTAATGCCGGCGGCGCCCAAAGCCGACTCCGCCTCGCTGCCCAGGATGCCCTTCTGAAAGACATCGACCAGCATCAGGTGGGTATCCGTTCCGCCGGAAACGATACGCAGACCCTCCGCCTGGAGCGTTTCGGCCAGCGCCTTGGCATTCGTCACAATCTGTTTTGCGTAAACCTTGAAGTCCGGCTGTAAAGCCTCACGGAAGGCTACCGCTTTGGCGGCAATGATATGAACCAGCGGTCCGCCCTGCTGACCGGGGAACACACTCTTGTCGATCGCCGCGGCCAGACTTTGACTGGACAGAATCAGTCCCGAGCGCGGTCCGCGCAGCGTCTTATGTGTGGTCGTGGTGGTGATGTGCGCGTGCGGCACGGGCGAAGGATGCGCTCCTCCGGCAACCAGTCCGGCAAAGTGGGCCATGTCCACGATAAGAAGCGCGCCCGCCTTGTCGGCAATCTCGCGCATCCGCGGAAAATCGAAGATGCGCGGATAAGCACTTCCCCCTCCGATGATGACCTTCGGCTTTTCCCGCAGCGCAATCGATTCGAGCTCGTCGTAATCGATCTGTTCGGTATCTTTGCGAACCGTGTATGAGACGACCTTGTAAAGCTTGCCCGAGAAATTCAGCTTGTGACCGTGGGTCAGGTGGCCGCCGTGCGCCAGGTCCAGCCCCAGGATCGTATCTCCCGGCTGCAGGACCGACATGTAGGCTGCGGCGTTCGCCTGCGAACCCGAGTGCGGCTGCACATTGGCATGCTCCGCACCAAACAGCTCTTTCGCACGATCACGAGCTACGTTCTCTACGACATCCGCGAACTCGCAGCCGCCATAATAGCGGCGCCCCGGATACCCTTCGGCGTACTTGTTCGTGAAGACCGAGCCCGCTGCCTCAAGTACAGCCTCGCTGACAAAATTCTCTGAGGCGATCATCTCCAGCCCCTCGTGCTGGCGGAGAACCTCGTGTTCGATGGCTGCGGCGATCTCAGGATCGGCCTGGGCAAGCGGGAGAGACATGCGGTCGGTCATGTCCCGATTGTAGCGCCTCAAGCTGGGAAACAGGCGGGCAGGATCGAGGCTTCGCGAAGCCAGTTGATTCGCTGCGATAGTTCAGCGAGATAGCGTGGATGATTGCCCATGCTGGGAAATGGAATCGCGGGTTTCAGGACGTCCAAGAGGCCGGCCGCCTCAACCGCTTGGATGACATAGCGCTCACTCCCTTTATGAATGGGGAGGATTGCCAAGGGTGAAATGCCTTCGAGACGTTTCGACAGATGTGCGACGCCTCTCTGCCACTCCGCCCGGCGGAGCGCATGCTTCTTGATTTGGTTGACCGGCTCCGGGCATAGGTCCTCCAGGTAGCATCCCGCTGCCTTGAAGGCATCGAGGAAGTCGTGCATCGCCAGTGGCGCGATCCGGTAAGCTTTGCGGAATGCCGCTTCGGTGTATCTGACCAGATTGGAATTCCCCGCATAGAAAAACGTCCCGCCCATAGGGCGAGACTCCGCAATAAAGAGGATCTTAATCTTCGCAGGACGATAGTACAGTCGGAGAGCTTCGAAATCGCGACTGAACATTTTCGGCAGCGACTCCTCGCGCATCGATTCCTAAGCGTGCTCAGCCGGCGTATTTGCCCGATTCGATATTGAGCGCATCCCTTGCCTTCCCCTACTTCGTCTTCACTAACGGCAGCTCCACAAAACTTTCATGCCCGAGAGCATGCCACACTCGCTGCGTCGGCTTTCTTGTAGTCCCCCGGCTTCGCCCAGAAGATGTTCGGCACAAACGTCTGCGGATTCCGGTCATACAGCGGGAACCAGCTCGACTGCACCTGCACCATGATCCGATGGCCGGGCAGAAAGACATGATTCGCCGTCGGCAGCGCGAACTTGTACAGCAGCGGCTCGTTCGGAGTAATCGCCTTCGGCATCGACGAAGCTTTCGCGATAGCGTCCGCGGAAAATATCCGCGGAGATCATGCAGCTGATAGCCGCCCAGATTCGGCTCGCCGGCCACTTCGTCCGGATACACATCGATCAGCTTCACCACCCAGTCGGAATCGGTCCCGCTGGTCGACGCGACCAGATGCGCCATCGGCTGTCCGCTGATCTTCACCGGCTCCGTCAACACGTCCGAGGTGTAGGACAGCACATCGGTGCGTCCCGGAGGCCTCGCGCTGATCGTCGACCAGCCACTCCGGCCACGTCAGACCGTTGTCGTATCCGACCGGCTGGATCGGCCGCGTGCGAAAAGGCACCGGCTTCGCCGGATCGGAGACATACTCGTCAAATGCCGCGTCGCCTGCGCTCGTTGCGGCGCGCGGAAAGCCCAGCTTCAGACCCGGCTCCAGATACAGCGGCGTCGGCTTCGACCGCGCAGCCGCTCGCGCAACCCAGCGGGCCACGATCGGCAGCTTCTCCCACTCATTCGCTCCCGTCTCGAACGCCCTCACCGGCGGAATGTCCGCCTTCGGTGCATCGTCCTTCAGATATTGCGCCAGAAACGGCCGCAGAATATGCTGCCGGAAAAAGAGCCCGGTATCGCTGTCGAATTTGATCGCGCCCAGGCTGCTGGCATCCTCGATCTCCTGCCCGTGATGCCACGGCCCGATAGCCAGATACACCATGTCGTTGTTCGTGTCCTTCGGCTTGATCGCCTTATACACCGCCATCGCGCCGTAGATGTCTTCCTGGTCCCACAGGCTGGCGACCAGCATCGTCGGCACCTTCAGCGGCTCGTTCGGCCAGAATCTTGTCCATCGCCTGGTCGCTCCAGAACGCGTCGTAGCTCGGATGCGCGAGAATCTTCCGCCAGAAGCCAATCTGCTCCAGGCCGCGCTCCTTGCCCAACTCGCCCGCCGAACCCGCCTTCATGAACATGTCATAGTCGTCGAAGTCGCTCGTCCACCACTTCACCGTGTTCGCGCGTGTCGCCGTCCTGCTCATAGATGTACGGCATGTTCTGCTCGCGAAACGCGCCGTAGTGGAACCAGTCGTCGCCCATCCAGCCGTCGACCATGGGATTCATCGGCACCGCGACCTTCAGCGCCGGATGCGGATGCACCAGCGCCATCAGCGGCAGAAATCCGTCATAAGAAATGCCCAGAATCCCGACCTTGCCGTTGCTCTCCGGAATATTCTTCACCAGCCAGTCGATCGTGTCGTAGGTGTCGGTCGACTCGTCCACCGGTGTCGGATTCTGCGGCCCGTGCAGCGGCCGGTTCATCACATAGTCGCCCTCCGAGCCGTACTTGCCGCGAATATCCTGCACCACGCGGATGTAGCCGTCTTCGACGATCACGTCGGTTGCGTTGTCGTAGCCGTCGAGGCTCGGCCCCAGATGCGAGCTGGGGCCGTAGCTGGTCAGCGCCGTCGCGTCGTACGGCGTGCGCGTCAGCAGGATCGGCGCATGCTTCGCGCCCTTCGGAACCAGGATCACCGTATGCAGCTTCACGCCATCGCGCATGGGAATCATCACATCGCGCCGCTCATAGTCGAAGCTGTGCGTCGGCATGTGAAACTCCGCCGGCGTTTCGCTGGGGTAATTCGGATATTGTGCGGGCGAGGTGTTTTGAGCGAAGGAAGAGTTCGTGATGGCGGCGAAAAAAATCAGGCCGACCAGCAAAATGGAAGGCAAAGTCATGGGACGGCGATCGAGCAGAAACACGCGGGTCTTCTCCGGCGCACAGAGCGTTTCGTGAGCGCTCCTCGATAGCTTCCGAAGCGCTTCAACTCATACCGCATAGTACACGGGAGGTGGATCGCTACTCGGTGGAGTGAGCAGCGAGCTTTCGGTGGTCCTCGCGAACCGAGGCAGAGGAATTCTGTGCCAGCGCCTTGAAAGCCGAGTACACAAACGACCCAAGATACCACCCGTCGATGAATTTATACGGAGTTTCGCCGGTTGTGTAGTGGCCGCAGGGCAAAATCTTCGAGACGTAATCGATGCCCAGCTCCGAAAAGCAGCGCAAAACTTCAAGGGAGTACTGCTCGAGAAACGTGAGGTCGTATTTGGCATGGACCACCAGTATCTTCTTGGGCTGAGCCGCAAAACGCCGCATGTAGTTCACTGGGCTGGTGGCGCCGAAGAGCTGACGCAGGCGCTCTTGCGTAAGTCCCGCGTCTTCGAAGGCCTGGCGGATGTGGCGCGTGCTCTGGCCGGTCCAGACAACGTCGCCGAAAGAGGTGGAAGCGTGATTGAAGGCGTTTACGCGAAGGCGCTCGTCGTGCGCCGAGGCGATGAAGGCGTAGCACGAGCCAAGGCTGGTGCCCAGAACGCCGAACTGCTCATAGCCTTGATCTTCGAGCCAGTCCAGGCAGCAACGGATATCGACGACGGCCTGACGGCAGGCAGAGATATTTCGTCCGATGTTGGAGCTGACCGCGTAGTCTGACCGCTCGAGTTCAGCGGGACGGCGAATGTCGTGGTAAGGCTTGCTCAGACGCAGCGCGGAGATGCCGAAGCGGTTGAAAAGCGAGCAGAGCGCGTTATGGCTGAAGGCATCCGCGTTCCACTGCGGCATCACGATCATGGCCTGCTTCGGCTTCCCTTGCATTTTCTCCGGAGGAGCCGGATACCACCGCGCGTTGACGAAATCGTTCTCGGGATACGGCGTGCGAATCGGCGAAGTGAAGCGGAGGAATTGCGCCGGAGGCAGTTTGCCTTCCTCTGCTTTACGCTTCAACTCCGCGTCCTGCTTCAGGGTCTCAGGCCGAACGTTGGTGGGAAAGAGCTGCGGGTGGCGAGTTTCAAGCTGGAAGTCGGTGGGCCGGCGGTAGCTGTAGAAAGCTTCGCTGCGCTGTACAATCGCTGCATTCAAAGCCGCCAGTGCGTCTTCGGCTTCGTATGCGCTCAGCTCCGCCGAGCTTTTCGATCCAAAGATTTCTTCTCGCAGACCCTCGGACTCGATGAAGTCTTCAAGCCAGTCGAAGCCCCATTCCACGGGCCGCACGATGCGATTCTCATCTCGCGTGGTGAGCGCAGTCTCCCACGCATACATCCGGCGCGCATACCAGTTTTTAAGCATGGCCTTCACTCGAATCTATCGTTACACGAGGAACCCGCGCACTGATACTGCATAGGACTTCATAGGGAATCGTTTCCGCGTGATCCGCGAGCTCGTAGGCTGTGATTCTTTCCTCACCCTGCTTCCCAATCAGGGCAACTTCGTCTCCAAGCTCCACCGCATCCACATCGGTTACATCGATAATGGTGAGGTCCATCGAAATGCGGCCGACGATCGGGGCTCGGTGCCCGCGCACAAGGACCTCCCCGCGATTCGATAGCAGCCGGTTCAATCCATCCGCATAGCCTGCGGGCAAGAGTGCAAGACGGCTCTTTCGCTTTGCGCGAAAGGTCGCGCAATAACCCGCATTCTCGCCGGGCTCGATGGTGCGCAGAGAAACCACGCGCGTCTTCCAGGCCAGCACCGGTTGCAGTCCGTTCGCTACAGCCGAGGCTCCGGTACCGGTATAGCGGGGAGCATAGCCGTAAAGGGCCAACCCTGGACGCAGCATCGCGCATGCGCCGTGCTTCGCCGCCAGATTCCGCACACTCTCGGCACCATCGCTCGCGAGCAGCGTGGCGGAGTTCCCGGCGTGAATCACAGCGGGATGAAACCCGCGCGCCGCGATCATTTCCAGAGCGGAATCGAAGCGCTCTATTTGCGCCGCAGTCGCCTTCCCATCCAGAAATTCCGGAGAATGAAAGTGTGTCATGACACCTTCGAGAACCAAAGACTCTGCATGCTCAAGCCGGGTCAACAAAGCAGGAAGCCCAGCGGCCTGCACACCCTGCCGCGCCATTCCGGTGTCGATCTCTAAATGCACCGGCGCAGATTGCGGGCCCATGCCCAATCTGTTCGCTGCATCGTCAAGCCAGTCGATGTGCGCGGCTTCCCATACCACCGGAGTTAACCGTCGCTCGATTGCCGCCTCGGCCTCATGCTCCCATACGCCGCACATCACCAGAATCCGCGCCCTGGTGCAGACGCCACGTACCGCAATGCCTTCCTCGACGCTGGTCACGCCCAACCACTGCGCTCCAGCCGCTTCCAGGGCCGCCGCACAGCTCAACACCCCGTGTCCATAGGCATTGGCTTTGACAACGGCAATCAGGCCGGCATCGCCGGCTGCTTTGCCGAGCAATTGATAATTGTGGATCAGGCGATCGATCGCAATCTCTGCCCAGACAGGCCGCGTCCGCATAGTCTGGCGGCCTACTGCTGCGGAGGCTGGTCGCTGCCCGGAGCGGAAGCGGGCTGCGAAGAGTCCTTGCCTTTGAAGAGAAGCGGAATGTGGAAGGGCAGCTCGGCATCGCTCTTCTTCGCCACTTTGTGAGCCTTCTCAGCTCCCTGTTCTACGACCGCTGTGCGCTGTGAATTCACACAAATCCAGCTCCCGCGCGCGTGCTGATAGACATGGGTGAAGATGCCGCGCTCTTCGTGAAGCACGCCGTTCAGCTTCCATTTCTGGATGTAGGTGCCATCGACCACCGCGACATCTTCAATCGCGCGCACGTTGACGACGCGCTGTTCCATGCTCACCGGCTGCGGCCCGGACTTCTCATACAGCAGCGCGATCTGCTGATTGCGGGTGGTAATGTCTCCGCCCGAAGAAATGTCGACGTACGCCGGCGACATCAAATTTTCCAGGGTATATTGGTCCTGCTTCACCAGCGCATTGCTCCACTGGTCTTCCAGTTTTTGAAACTGCGCGATTTCCGGGGATTCAAGGGGCGAAGCTTGCTGCTGAGCTAGAGCCGTTCCGGCAAGAAGCACCGTGCAGGCTGCCAGCGTAATCAAAGTCGGTTTCATAGGCAAAGCGAAATCTCTTTCTCCATGATAAAGGTTGGACGCATTCCAATCACGTTTTCGACAGAAACGACCCCTTTTTCATCAAGATTCACAGGCCGCATCGTTCGATTCAATTCGGCCTACACTGAATGTCATGGCCACCCAGGCTGACATGACATTCGAGCGCGGGCTGCCCGCCTCTATCGACGCCGAGCGTTCCATCCTTGGCGCGATCCTCCTCGACAACCACGCCTACAACGAGGCCGCCGAAAAACTACGCGCCGACGACTTCGCGCTCGATTCGCATCAACGAATCTTTGCGCGAATGGCCGAGCTGATCGACGCCGGCCGCGCCGTCGACATCGTTACGCTCGCAGAAGAATTGGCGAAGCGAAAGGAGGTCGAATCCATCGGCGGCGTGGCATATCTCGCGTCACTGACCGAAGGCCTGCCGCGCCGCCTCTCCATCGAAGAGTACGTCCGCATCGTCAAAGACAAGTCGCTGCTGCGCCAGCTCATCAACATCTGCTCCACGGCAATCACGCGGGCTGCCGATCAAAGCGAAGAAGCCCTCGAAGTGATCAATGCTGCCGAGACGTCGATGCTCGAAGTCACCGAGAAGGGCATCACTCGAGGCTTCGCCGGCATTCCCGAGATTGTCCGGGACTCGTTCGGAACCATCGACAACCTGTACAAGGAAGGTCGCGAGGTCACCGGCCTGGCGACGCACTTCGACGAGTTCGATCGCATGACCAGCGGCCTGCAGAAATCGGAGCTCATCATCATCGCTGCGCGTCCTTCGATGGGCAAGACGGCGTGGGCCATCAACATCGCTCAGAACGCGGCGGTGCGCGGTGCGCATACTGTCGCCGTCTTCTCGCTCGAAATGAGCAAGGAATCGCTGCTCAGAAGAATGCTGGCATCGGAAGCCTTAGTAGATTCTCAGAAAATTCAAAAGGGCTTTCTCGGGCGCGAAGATCAACAGAAGCTGAACGAAGCGCTGGAACGACTTGTTGAGGCCCCCATCTTCATCGATGACACGCCCGGCATCTCACTCACCGAGATGCGCGCCAAGGCGCGGCGTCTGCGTCAGTCGCGCGGCAGTCTGGATCTGATCGTGATCGACTATCTTCAGCTGATGACCGGAAGTTCGGGTGGTCCCGGACAGAAGCGATATGAGAATCGCACGCAGGAAGTTTCGGCGATCTCGCGCGGCTTGAAGGCTCTTGCGAAGGAACTGGAGGTCCCGGTCATCGCGCTCTCGCAGCTCTCTCGCGCCTCGGAGCAGCGCGGCGGCGACAAGAAGCCGATGCTCTCCGACCTGCGTGAATCGGGCTCTATCGAGCAGGATGCCGACGTTGTGGCGTTCATCCATCGCGAGAGCTACTACAACCGCGACGAAAATGGGCAGCCCGATCCGGATACCGAAGGCAAGGCGGAGATCATCATCGCCAAGCAGCGCAACGGCCCGACCGGCTCGGTGCATCTTGCGTATCTTTCCAAGTGTACGCGTTTTGAAAATCTGGCCTATGGCGGAGGCGGCGAGTACTGAGGCGAGCAAACATTACGCGCGGATTGCATCGTAATTGCCATGTCGTCTCCTTCGTGCCAAGATCAAAATCAACGTGAGCAACGCGACAAAGATCGCAGCGCGCATCACGGAAGCTTTCCCACTTTTTCTTCTTATGTTCCCTGCCTCTCGGGCCTCAGCCTGCGTTTTTCGCGATCGTTTCACACTCTATGGTGCAACTCTGCGAAAGAGAAAAAAATGCGGCAGAAACCTCGTACTTTCGGGCTTCAAATTGTGCTAGTATCGGCAACGTTCAGAAGAGATTTTCCTGACGCCTCGCGGCTGTCAGCCCAATCGATCGAAACATCGGAAAGCAGCAAGCATCCGATGCGCTTCCTGGCCAATGCGAATGCTCCGGCACTCCCCACTTAAGATGGGGCCGAGCGTATTTGGCCATGTGTTTGCATCCGGAATCGATGGTCTCCGCGAGCGTTCAAGCAAGGAATAAGAATGTCATTTGTCGCTACTCCCGCCGCTGTGCTCAATCCTTGGGTGCGGATCCTCGGCGCACTTGAGAAGAAGGTCAACCGCCAGTCGTTCGATACCTGGCTCAAACCCACACGCTTCAGCCACGCCAAGGATCGCCTGCTCTACGTGCGCATTCCTACGCCGGAGTTCCAGCACGTAGGCGATCGCTATGCTGACCTGATTCAGGAAGCAATCGATGTGCTGCAACTCGATTTCGACGACGTCAAGTTTCTGACGCCCGAAGAGGATCCCACGCTGGCTCGGGCTCGCGAGGACGGCGGCTTTCCGCCTGTTCCCACGCACGCGCCGAATGCGCCTGCGAATGGACGCCACACAAACGGGCGCTCCGCTCCAGCACCGCCGCCGCAGCAGGCACGCTTCGACTGGTCGACGGCGGCCCAGTTGAATCCTCGCTACACCTTCGACGCTTTCGTCATCGGCTCGGGAAACCAGTTTGCGCGCGCCGCGGCTGAGGCGGTTGCCGAGCGGCCATCGAAGGCCTACAACCCGCTCTTCCTCTACGGCGGTGTGGGCATGGGTAAGACGCATCTCATGCATGCCATCGGGCATGAAGTGAAGTCGCGCACTCCCAGCGCTTCCATCTGCTACGTCTCGGTGGAGAAATTCACCAACGAGATGATCAACTCGCTGCGCTATGACAGGATGACCAGCTTCCGCGATAAATTCCGCACCGTGGACCTGCTGCTCATCGACGACATCCAGTTCCTCTCGCAGAAGGAGCGCACACAGGAAGAGTTTTTCCATACCTTCAACGCGCTCCACGAGAACATGAAGCAGATCGTCATCGCCTCGGACCGTCCGCCGAAGGAGCTGCCCGAGATCGAAGACCGGCTGCGCTCGCGCTTCGAATGGGGCCTCATCGCCGACATTCAGCCGCCCGATCTTGAGACCAAGGTTGCCATCCTGCAGAAGAAGGCAGAGAACGAACAGGTCGTCATCCCCACCGACGTTGCGCTGTTCATCGCCTCCAACGTACGCACGAACGTGCGCGAGCTTGAGGGCGCGCTGACACGGCTCTTCGCATGGTCCAGCTTGAACGGCGTCGAGATTACGCTGCCCACCGCGCAGCAGTGCCTCAAGCAATTCATCGATACCCAGGTGCGCAAGATCACCATCGAAGCCATTCAGCGCGCGGTTGCCGAGCAGTTCGGCATGCGCGTCGCCGAATTGAAGCAGAAGAACAACTCCCGCGCAGTCGTCGTGCCGCGTCAGATCGCCATGTACCTGGCCAAGCAGATGACCGAGGCTTCGCTGCCCGAGATCGGCCGCCAGTTTGGGGGCAAGCACCACACAACGGTGATGCACTCCATCGCCAAGATCGACGAGCTGCGCCGCTCTGACAAGAGCCTCAACAGCACAGTGAACAAGTTGATGGAGACGCTGAACGGCTAGAACTGCGCGTCCAGCGATACGCGCCTTTGACGAAACCTCGAAAGGAACGTCCCCGCGCTTTGAGAGTCTACAGCGCGGGTAGTCCAGCGGACCGATAGATCTTGGACATCAGCACGGTATCCCGCAGTCCTTCTTCTCCATCCGTCTTCGGCTCTTTGTTCTGAAAAACACAGTCGGCAAAGTAATCCGCCTGTACTGTGAACTGCTCCGGATCATGCCCGGCTTCCGGCTGATCGATCTTCTGCTGCCCGATCTCCGCTGTGAGATGGAGCCCCTGATAACCAAACGCCGGCAACAGCTCCAGCATGCCCTTCGATCCGTGGACACGATAGTAGCCGTTCATGTTCGCTCCGTAAGTGGTGTTGCAGCTGGCGACGATGCCGGAGGGAAACTTCATCGTCCAGGAGACATTTTCTTCCACTTCGTTGAATCGCCCGTCGTGATCGATCACGGAAGAGTAGGCGCTCAGTTCGTGCGGCTCTTCTCCGGTGAGATAGCGGCAGGCATTCAACGAATAGATGCCTACGTCCATCAACGGACCTCCTCCGGCGAGTTCGCGATTGAGGCGCCACTCTCCGGCCCGGATGTTGAAGCCGTTCGCGCTTTCGATGGCCTGAACCGAACCTAAAGCGCCGCTGCGGATCAACTCAATGGCTTTCAGATTGGTCGGCTCGTACTGGCAGCGGTATGCGATCATCAATTTCTTTCCCGCGCTTTTGCAGGCGTCGATCATGGCTTTGCAATCGGCGATGCTGGTGGCCATCGGCTTTTCGCACAGCACGTGTTTGCCTGCTTTGGCTGCGCGGATGGTGTATTCGGCATGCATGCTATTGGGCAGAGCGATGTAAACGGCATCGATCTCCTTGTTATCGCGGATGGCATCATAGTTTTCGTAGCTGTAGATGGCGCTATCAGGTACGCCATACATCGCCGCCTGCTTCTCAGCCTTGTCGCGATGTCCGCTAACCAGCGCCGTTATTCGTCCGGTCTGGCTCAGCTTCAGGCCAGGCATGAAGTGGTCCATCGAAATGCGGCCGAGACCAACGATGCACCAGCGAATGCGGCGCTCACCGGTTTCCTGGGCAACGCCGAAAGGCGTAAGCGAAGGCACGAATGGCGAGAGGGAGGCAATTCCGGCAAGACGGCTGAACTCACGGCGATTAAGGCGCATGGAGGATCTCCAATCGGAGTAAATCGATTCAGCTATGCATTCTTACAGGAAAGCGCGAGGCCGCGCCAGTTGAACTGCGGCTCTCATGGCGCTGAGGATGGGTTATCCTGTCCTGCAATGCGCTTGAGCCGCCCGGCCAGATGCTTCATTGTTCTAATCCTCCTAGTTTTCGCGGCGATAGCCGTGCCCGCAGCTCCGCGTCATATCGATACAGGCTTTCTTAACCGCCAGGTCACGGTGAATGGAATTCCTTACCGATACCAGGTGTATCTGCCCGAGGGCTGGACCGAGCACGGTGTCTGGCCGATCATTCTCTTTCTTCACGGAACCGGCGAGCGCGGCTCGGAGGGCATGGACGAGACGCAGATTGGTCTGCCGCAGGCAATCCGGCTCCATCCTGAACGGTGGCCGTTCATCGTCGTGATGCCGCAGGTGCCGTTCGGTCACCATCACTGGACCGATCCCGACATGATGCAGATGGCGCTGGCTGCGCTCGATCAGGACACGAAGGAGTTCCATGGTGATCGCGACCGCACCTATCTCACCGGATTGTCACTCGGCGGCTATGGCGTCTACGAGCTGGCCAAGGATAATCCTCATCGTTTCGCGGCTTTGGCACCGGTGAGCGGAGGCATCTTCTGGTCGTACCGGCCCGATCGCTGGCGCGAGTCCGCCACGCTTCCCGAGGAGTATGCCCGCGCCATCGGGCGAACGCCGGTATGGATTTTCCACGGCTCGGATGACAATGTTGTCGCAGCCAAGCAGGCCCAGCTGATGTACGAGGCGCTCAAGGCCAGCGGCGGCAACGTGCGGTTCTGGCAGTACACCGGATGGAGACACAATGCCTGGGACAAAGCCTACTCGTTGCCGGAGCTCCCGCGCTGGCTGCTGGCGCACCGCCTGAGCTCCACCCCGAAGCTCCAGGCCGCGGCGGAGGAGGTACTGGTTCCGCTGCATCCGGTTCCCGCGAAAATCGACTACGACGTATATGACGACTACGTCGGAGTGTACGAAGATTCCGGGACCGTTCAGGCGACCGTCACCCGCCAGGGCGATCGTCTCCTGACCAGGACCCGGGTAGGCGACGTATTCGAATTGCTGCCCGAGAGCCCAACCACCTTCTTTTACCCTACCGGCAGCGCGACCCGGCTGACATTTGAAAGGGATTCGAGCGGAGAAGTGAAAGGTATTCGATACCGCGACGACCGGCACGAGGAGTTTTGGGAAAAGCGCCGGTAAAGAATTGCGCGGGAAAAGCTCGTAGAACCGACGGCCGCTGTCCGTTCCCGAACATCGATTGCGTGAACTGGACACCCCTGTTCATGAAATTTTCGTGAAAGTGTTGATTCTGTGACCTTTCCTGGCCAGCTTCTTTGGCCCATGACTTGCTTCTTAAAAAGGCTGGAACTGTAAGGAACTCCCATGTCAAAGACTTCGTATCCACAGCCCGGGGGCCATCCCATGCGTCGCTTCGCGCTGTTCGTCCTCGTCTTAGCCATTGTCGCCTTTACCGGCTCGCAGCCCTGGAGCGGGGGCTGGCGTGGCTTCATTGGCGGTTTCCGCGCTCACGCCAAGTCTGATGGTTCGCCGACGTACGGTGCCGCTCTGGGCAGCGCCGACGGCTGGGCCATCCATGATTGCTCTGGTGAAGATCATGACCATACCAACTGGGGCTGGGGGCACCGGGAGCGCGCCTGCGAAGTGCGGTCGATGACCATTCCCACTCCCGGAAAGCTCGATGTTTCGAGCATGAACGGCGGCATCCGGATCCTCGGCGAAGATCGCAAGGACATCCTCGTGGACGCGCGGGTTGAAGCCTGGGCAGATTCCGCAGCGGATGCATCCAGCATTCTCCGCGAAGTGCAGATTCAGACTTCTGAGGGATCGATCCACGACCAGGGACCTAACTTCCACTGGGGCAGCCGTGGGTACGGGATCACCTATACCATCCACGCGCCTCATCAGCTTTCCGCCGAACTGAAGACCATGAACGGTGGCATCGGGCTCGCGCACCTCAACGGCGACCTGAGGTTCGATACGACAAATGGCGGTGTGGATCTTACCGATCTCGCGGGCAACGTCAAGGGCAGCACAGTGAACGGTGGCTTGGACATCGTCTTGTCGGGCGATCGCTGGCAGGGCCAGGGCCTTCACGCCGAGACGACAAACGGCGGCATTACTCTGAACCTCCCCCAGAATTACGCAGCTCACCTGGAGACTGGAACGGTGAATGGCGGCATCGAGGTGAGCTTCCCGGTGACGGTTCAGGGCGAAATCAAGCATCACCTGGAAACCGACCTCGGCGGAGGCGGTCCTACGATCCACGCGGAGACCACGAACGGTGGCGTTATGATCTGTCACTCGGATCGAAGCGGTCACGATTCGATGTAGCAGAGGTTTTCCCTCCCTACGCAAAAGGGGACCGCGTTTGCGGTCCCCTTTTTGCATTTGTCACTACCGGCTGGTTCACTCTTCACGGAGAACCTGCGTGGGCTCGATGCGAGAGGCCCGCACTGCTGGAATCGTCGATACCACGGCGGCGATAAGCAGGGTCACGCATAGAACTCCAGCGTAGGTCGTAGGGTCCAGGGCAGAGGCTCTTTACAGCATGCGGACGAGCAGCACAAATCTTTGTTTCTTGCTCAATATTTCGCCGCGGCCGAACAGCGACATCAACAGAACCAGACAGCTTTTAGGCCAGCTCAAGGGTGGCGTATTCGATACGATTGCGGCCGTTCTGTTTAGCCTTGTAGAGGGCGCGATCGGCGGCTTCGATCAGGCTAGTGAAAGACCCCTGCTGGGGAAACTCGTACGTAGCGATTCCGGCGCTGATGGTCGTGTAATGACTCTCCGCGGTGTCGTATTGAATATTGAGATCGCGGACCGCCTGTTTCATTCTCGCCGCCACATGCTCCGCTCCTTCTCGCGTGGTGCCGGGAAGGATGACGGCAAACTCTTCACCGCCGTAGCGTGCGAGCAGATCGCCAGCGCGGGGCAGACACGACTGCAGCGCGCGAGCAATCTGAATGAGGCATTCATCGCCGGAGCGGTGTCCATACCTGTCGTTCAGCCGCTTGAAGTAATCGACGTCGAGCATGATCAGGGATAGCGGCTGGCACGCGCGAATTGCGTGGTTCCATTCAACTTCAAGGACATTATCGAATCGGCGGCGGTTTGCGATCCCGGTGAGCGCGTCCTGCAGCGACAACTCTTCCAGGCGGTCCCGAGCCTCTTGCAGCGCCTGTTGCGACTCGACATACCGGCTTTGCAGCAGAGTGGCCCGCAAGCCGTAGAGCATCAGCGCCAGGGCGATGGAGCCAAGCCCGATCTTGAAATTATCTTTCATGACGGACGCGCCTAAGGCGAGGAGCGCGAAGGTGAAGAAAATAGTGCTTCCGTTTTCGATGAAGATAGTGAGCGAAGTCTTCCGGGCAGTGCGCGACGTATCCCGGCCAGGCCGCGCCGACATTGCCAGCGCCACGATGGCGAAGACGAGAAAGGGCAGCTCCGGTAAAAGATCTCGCGTCCCGGATTGATTCAATGCCCGCATATCGAGCCAGTTGTAAATAGACGCGCAGATTGCATAGAGCCAGAGAAAGCCGGAAAGCGAGCCGTAGAATCTTCGCTCCTCGGTTTTCGGCTTGCATGAAAGAAGACGCAGTACAGCGGCGCAGGCGAGAACCAGATTTTCAACGTTGTATGTCTTGAGCAGGAGCGAAGCAGAAATGGGCTCCGATGCCTGGTCAGCGAAGGGAATAACGGAAAATATCTGGATGTAGGCCAGAATGCCTGCGATCACAGCCTGCAGGCCCTCGATCCAGGCAAAGGGCCACGCTCGCTGATCTTCCCGTGTCAGGGAGATTGCAAAGAGGATGGGTACGCCATAAAAGAAATAGACGAAGTCGGAGATGAATGCGACATTGCGGCTGGCGTGGGCGACAATATCTCCCCACGCGGAGATCGCCATGGCGGTTGTCCAGAGAAGAAGACCGAGGACCACCAGGAGCCAGTTGGTTCGGAGTTGGCGGGAACAATGTGCTGCGTACCAGGCGCAGGCGCCCAGAGCGCAAGCCGGCGCCAAAATGAGAAATACGTAGGAAACTGTCGACGCCGCGGAGGGAATAAATAACATCCCAGCCGCATGGAGACACAGAAAGGCTGCAGCACAGGGAACGGTATATCGCCATCCCAACCAGCGGTTGGACACTTAGAGCTCCTGTGAAGAGTTTCTATCTTCATGCTTAACATGCGCCACAAAGATCGCCATAATTTTGCGCTTTAGTTACAGTCTGGCCAGGAGAAGCCTAAGTTGAGTTAAAACGGTCTGCCGCGGAACAGATAAACAAGTTCGATGACCAGGATAATAACCACGGTCAGCTCCAGGAAGAACGCCCGGCTTTGATTGAACTGGTCGACCATGAAGCGGTATAACTCCTCGGCGGTGCGGACCTTCTGAGTTACGAGGTCTTTGTAATCAGGCACGCCGACCTTCGAGGCCGCCAGTTTGTAGAGACGGGCCGAGAACATGTCGCTTAGAAACTTGATGGCGTTGTCGGCATGCTCGGTGAGCTCGGCCACATCGAGAAGCACAGTATGGAGGCGCGTAGCGGATCGCGCCAGCCGCCAACGGGCGAGAATGCCGGTTCCCTCGTCGAGCAGCGTATAAACGCGCTCCAGCTCATCCGTGAGGAAATCGTCATAGTGGCGGAATTCAAGCAACTGGGAGTTGGCGTATTCGAGCAGCTGGATAGCGGTCTCGGCCCCAGAGGCGCTGTCATACACAAAGGCCGCATTCCAGCCGATGACGGCAAGGTCGTTCACGTAGTAGGAGATTCTGGACTGCAGAACCTCGTTGACCTCACTTTCGGCGAGCTGTCCGGTATCGCCGCGGACGACCTGGGCGATGCGCGCCCCGTGCTGCTGAATGAGGTCGGGCACAGCTGGCGATCCCCCCTTCTCCCCACCCTTGATCTCGCGAACATGGAAGATGAGGTAGTCCTCGCTGAGCCATTCATTGTAGGGCTTGACGATGGCCGCTGCGGCCCGGGCGATCTTATCGCGGACGATCTGTGCGGCCTGGGCGGCAAAGTCCACCTCCCAGGCCCAGCGGCTGGCGAGGCTGGCCAGCTTGCTCCAGCCGCCGGTAAAGGGCAGCTCGAACACCACGCTCAGGACGCCATAGTCGTAGAATTTGACTTCGCCGGTGAGCCGCTCGCCGCTTTCGAGGATCAGCGGCTCGACGGCTTCGACAACAGGCGGCCGCTCATAACGGATATAGCCGGGAGCGGGCTGCTTGGGCTGGGGCTGCGCGACGGTGCGGGCGCTGAGAATTTCGCGCAGACGGTCGAGCCGTATGGCCTCGCAGACATCGAACTGCAAGAGGACCAGGACCGATCCGTGCAGGGTAAGTTCGGGAGTGGCGGCTTCGACGGATTGGAGGGCGAGGTCTGGCATGGTCCGAGCTGGTTCTGGGAAGATCTTACTTTGGAGCGGAGGTCAGGGTATGCCGAAACTTAGCGCGGGTCTACTCATGTTCCGGAGAACGGGGGCCGGGCGGGAGGTGTTCCTGGTGCACCCGGGTGGACCTTTCTGGGCTAAGAAAGATCTTGGGGCGTGGTCGATACCCAAAGGCGAGTATGGGGAGGGGGAACTGCCTCTGGAGGCCGCGAAACGGGAATTTCGCGAGGAGACCGGCTTTGAAGTGGATGGTCAACCCATTGAACTAGGGACGGTTAGGCAGGCCGGTGGAAAGCTGGTTTCGATCTGGGCGATCGAAGGCGACTGCGACCCGGCGAAGCTGGTCAGCAATCTGCGCTCCATCGAGTGGCCGCCGCGGTCCGGTCGGGCGATCGAGATCCCCGAGGTTGACCGCGGCGGCTGGTTCGAAATCGAGGCGGCGCGCGAGCGCATACTCAAGAGTCAGGCGCCGGCGCTGGATCTTCTGATTCAGCGGGTTACGCCTTGAAAACTGAGCTATCATAGGGAATGCAGGCAGGCCGGGCGGCCGCTGCCGGATGAGCGTAAGCGAATCCGGGAGAGGAAAGTCCGAACTCCGCAGGGCAGTGTGCCGGATAACGTCCGGGATCGCGGCGTCAAGGCCGCGAGACGGCCAGTGCCACAGAGAAGATACCGCCTGCGTCTCGCAAGAGGCGAAGGTAAGGGTGAAAAGGTGCGGTAAGAGCGCACCGCTCCGGCGGTAACGGCGGAGGCATGGTAAACCCCACACGGAGCAAGACCAAATAGGGAGGAAATTCGCAGCCCGACCCGATCGGCTGCGGATGCGTGCCGGCCCGGCGCGCCAACGCGGGTTATCCTCGACGGCGCAAGCCGGCAGGGAGCGGAAACCTCCGGGTAGGTTGCTGGAGCGTTGCAGTGATGCAACGCCTAGAGGAATGGCCGTCCTCGACAGAATTCGGCTTACAGGCTGCTTGCAACGTGGCTCCGGTCTTCCCTCAAAGAGGGCCGGAGCCTCCTTCCTTATCCCACACGCTTCTTGGATCCCAAAAACTCTCTGCCTCGGTAGCCGCCGATCCCGCAAAATTCCGGCCGACTCTCTGTATGATGCGATGGAAGGGTATGCTCTTCCTGCGCCAATTCACTGCCGCCGTTGTCCTGGTTACGCTCACCGTTGCAGCGCAGAGCGCCGGAGTTGCCGCGCTGATTGAGTGGGCCAAAGCCCACCTCAACAAAGGCGTGGACCGTTTCGGATGGGTTCGCGCCACTATGCTCGTGGTTCGGTTCACGAGCATGATTATTTGTCTGCACCTCTCCGAGATTCTCCTCTGGGCCTGTTTCTTTCGCCGCCAGTGCCTGCCAACCTGGGAGTCCGCCTTCTACTTCTCGGCAAGCAGTTATTCGACCGTCGGCTACGGAGACATCGTTCTTCCTCCCGTGTGGCGCATCTTGGGTCCTGTTGAGGGTCTAACGGGCGTGCTGATGTGCGGCGTCTCCGTCAGCCTCCTGTTCGCGATTGTGGCCCGCCTCGTAGCGCGGGATGAAGAAAAGGAACTAACGAAAATGTTCACCAGCACAATATCGCGGATCGAACAGGCCCAGGCGGATGAAGCAAGAGCCGGCCAGGAAAAGAAAAGCTGAGCAGCGGCAGAGAACATTGGAGTGAATTGCGTGGCGGCAAATGCTGAGTCGTGCCGATCCAGCAATCCTGGCCGGCGCCATCTGCGCGGCCGAAGCCGGCAACGTGCTCACACTCCGCGCCACGTCCAGCTTAAGGAATGCGCTGCTGCTTCCTCAGTTGCTCCTGGAAGGCTTCCTGGGCATCGGCTACGAACGCCCGATATCCATCCGGGTCGATGAACGGGTTCGGTCCGCCTGCCTTGAGCCTCGCATATTTTCCCAGCATCCCGAAGTAGCTGCCGTGCGCGCCAAGAAAGACATCGCACGGCAGGCTGTGCAGAGTTTGAAACTGCTTCGCGAAATCTTGAGCGATCTGCGGGTAGGCCTTGTTATTCACCAGCCTGTATTCGGAAAGCACATAGGGGCTGCCCACGACCACCACGTGGTAAAGCTTGCCGTGATCCGGAACCTTGAGCGTCCAGGTGGTGCATCCCTTGGTGTGTCCGGCGGTGAGGTGCGCGGTGAGAACGGTGTTGCCGAGGCGGACCTGGTCACCGTCGTGCAGGACGCGGTCGACTTTTGCCGGTGGGTAGAGCATGCTCGGAGAGTTGCCGAACTGGAAGTCCTTGCGGCCACCGCTTTCAACTACGGGAACGTCGGCGTCCATGACCATGTATTGCGCGTGTGTGAGTTTCTTGATCAGGGCGCTTCCGGCGCAATGGTCGGAGTGGGCGTGGCTGATGAGCAGAATCTTGATGTCCGTAAAGCGGAAGCCGAGCTGCTCGACGCTTTTGCGGATTTGCAGCGGCGAGGACGCGAGGTTGCTGTTGATGAGGATGTCGCCCTGGGGCGTAACGATGAGATAGGAGGCGAGGTCCCGGCTGCCGACGTAGTAGACGTTGCCGATGATGCGGTACGGCGGGAAGGGTGTGGTCCAATCGGGATTGGTCGCGGCCGCGCTGGAAAGAGTAGGGATGGTGCAGATGAGGGTGAGGGCGAGCAGGATGAGGCGCTTTGACATGATTTCCAGTATTACCGCCGGCGCCGCCTGTGGATGTTCTCGGTTTCGCGGGTTTGTCGTGGTAGCGTATCGCCTATGACAATGAGGAACTCTGTTTTGTTTTCTGTCGCGGTGTCCGCGGCTTGTGGAGTTGGTTTTGGCCAGACGGCTGCCGCGCCTTCGCCCGCCGCGGGGCCAACCATTCAGCAACGCATCGAGCAGATGATGGAGACCGGCCCGGGTGCGTGGACTCCGGAGCAGTTGGCAACCATGGCAAAGCTTCGCGACGCGGCGATGAGCGATTCCTATGCGTTGACCGAATTGCGGCACCTGACGGACAACATCGGCCCACGCATCGCGGGCTCGCCGCAGGCCCAGGCCGCCGTGGAGTACGTGGCTGGAGAGATGCGGGCTCTAGGCACGGAAGTTCAGCTTGAGAAAACGACCGTTCCCCACTGGGTTCGGGGTCAAGAGACGGGCGCGCTGGTGGCGTGGCCGGGGATGGCTCCGGGAACGACACAGAAGATTGTGTTGACAGCGTTGGGCGGCAGCGTAGCAACGGCTCCCGACGGCCTCACGGCGGACGTGGTTGTCGCCAACAGCTTCGACGATCTGAAAGCACTGCCGGCGGGCGCGGTTAAGGGAAAGATCCTGCTCTTGAATGAGCGCTTCGACAAGCGCCTGGCCGCGCAGGGCAATGGCCTGGCGGCATACGGCGAGGCGGTTCTCTATCGTGGAGCCGGGCCGAGCGTTGCGGCTTCCGTGGGCGCGGCGGCAGTGCTGGTGCGATCGGTGGGCGGAGCGGATTTCCGGCTGCCGCATACCGGCATGACGTACTACACGCCTGGGCTCGAGAAGATTCCGGCAGCGGCGGTGACGGCCGAGGACGCAGACCTGCTGGAGAACCTCTCAAAGCAGGGATCGGTGAGGATGCGGCTGACACTCACTCCGCAGAGTCTTCCCCCAGTGACCAGCTATAACGTCATCGCGGATTGGAAGGGCACGGAGCATCCCGAGCAGGTAGTGATTGTCTCCGGGCATCTGGATTCATGGGACCTGGGCACGGGCGCGATCGACGATGGCGCGGGAATCGTAGTGTCGATGGAGGCAATTCATCTGCTGCAAAAGCTGGATATTCATCCCAAGCGAACAATTCGGTTTGTTGCGTGGATGGACGAGGAGCAGGGCGGCGAAGGCGCGGCAACCTACGCACAGGACCACGCCCCGGACCTCGCCAATCACATTGGCGCGCTGGAGTCGGACCTCGGCGCGGATCATCCAGACGGAATCACGTACGCGGGCAAGCCGGAGCTGGGCGAATATCTCAAGGCAGTCGCGCATGTTTTGGTCTCGATTGGTGCGTCGACACTGACCGCCGGCGGGGAGGCAGGCGAGGATGTCGGCTTTCTGAAGGGCGTGCCGGGATTTACTCCGACTCAGGACAGCCGCTTTTATTTCAACTACCATCACACGGCGGCGGATACCTTCGACAAGGTTGATCCCAAGCTGCTGAACGAGAATGCGGCGGTGATGGCGGTGGTCGCGTATGCCCTGGCGGATGCCACGACACCAGCTCCGCGATAAGCATGAGATTCTGAAACAACAGATTCGTTGGGAGCATGCATGGCTCTGCGGAAGGTTCTCTGGTTGGTAATGGCGGCTGTTACATATTCGGCTGGGGCGCAGGCGCCGGTGGGGATTCCAAGGCAATTAGCGAGAGAGCGCGCAGCGAATGTCTCCGACCTGCGCTATGAACTGCACTATACACTGGTGGAGCGCGGCGCTCAGACCGAGGCCGAGGAGACGCTGCGGTTCAAGTTGAAGGATTCGCCACAGTCGCTGTTGCTTGATTTCCGCGATGGTCGCGTGAGCTCGCTTGCGATGAATGGCGTGTCCATTACACCGGAAGAAAGCAACGGGCACCTCGTTCTGACCGCGGAGCATCTTCACGCCGGTGAGAACGCGCTGGAGATTCATTTCACCGCGAATGTTGCTCCGGCTGAGAAGGCCATTACCCGGTTCGAAGATCGTGACGATGGATCGGAGTATATCTACACGCTGTTTGTGCCCATGGATGCGAGCATGGCGTTCCCCTGTTTCGATCAGCCGGACTTGAAGGGCCGCTTTCAGTTGACGATGACAGCTCCGGCCGCGTGGACGGTCATCTCGAATACCGATGCTATCGGGAAGAAGGCGCTTGCCGACGGGCGCGCGCGGACTACGTTTGGCGAAACGCATCCGATCAGCACCTATCTCTTTGCCTTTGCCGCGGGGCCGTTCGTCAAGGTGCATCCGGTAGCCGGGTTGCCGGGGCTGTATGTGCGCAAGTCGAAGGCCCAGGCCGCGGAGAGCGAGGCGCCCGCGGTGCAGCAGATGGCGGCGGATGGCATCCGCTACCTGTCGAATTATTTTGCGCAGCCGTTTCCGTTTCCGAAGTATGACATGGTGCTGATCCCCGGTTTCGCCTATGGCGGGATGGAGCACGCCGGATCAACATTTCTGCGCGAGGAGTCGGTGCTCTTTCGCAGTGCGCCGACGGCGACCAACCTGCTGAACCGCGATATTTTGGTGCTGCACGAATTAACCCACCAGTGGTTCGGCGACTTCACCACCATGCGCTGGTTCGACGACCTGTGGCTGAAGGAAGGCTTCGCGCAGTACATGGCGTATGAAACGCTTGCTTCGCTCAAGCCCAATGATGCGATCTGGAAGCGGTTCTACGAGTCGATCAAGCCGGGCGCCTACGGCATCGACGAGACGCAGGGCACGACGCCGATCTATCAGGATATCCCCAATCTCAAGGATGCGAAATCCGCCTATGGGGCGATTGTGTACTCGAAGGCTCCGGGCGTGCTCAAGCAGCTGGCGTTCGTGCTGGGCGAGGACAACTTTCGCAAGGGATTGCAGCGGTATCTGGCGGCGCACCCGTACGGCAACGCGGAGTGGAGCGACCTGATCGGGTCGTTTGAGGCGGTGTCGGGTCAATCGCTGAATCAATGGGCGGAGATGTGGATCAGGCGTCGTGGCATGCCGCAGGTGGACGCGGCGTGGTCGTGCGACGGAGGCAAACTGGCGAGCCTCACGCTGACGCAGCACGATGTATTAGGTGGCGACAATATCTGGCCGATCGCGACCGAGGTGCTGCTGGGCTATCCCGACGGGAGTTCGCAGGCCGTGCGTGCGCAGCTTGATACTGCGAGCCAGCCGGTACTGCCAGCGGAGGGCAAGCCCTGCCCCGCATTTGTATTCGCGAACGGCCGCGACTACGGGTACGGGCTTTTCCTGCTGGATCGCAAAAGCCGGGCATATGTAACGGAGCATATCGGCGCAATGCCGGATGTATTCGAGCGGACTCTGCTGTGGGGATCGCTGTGGGACTCGGTGCGGACGGCGAGTTTTTCGCCGCTGGAGTATGTACAGCTGGCGCTCGACAACCTTCCGCAGGAGCGCGATGAGGCGCTGACGGCGAGCATTGTGGCGCACAGCGAAACGGCAATTCATCGCTATGTGGGTGACCGGAGCCGGGCTCGATTGACGGCGCAGCTTGAGTCGATGGCGGCGCAGCGGATGGTTTCCGACCCGAGCAAGGATTTGCGCATCGTATGGTTCCGCGCACTCAGCGGGGTAAGCGAACAGCCAGCGGGTCGAGACGCTCTGCGGGCGCTCCTCGAGGGCACGCTGCAGGTGCCGGGAGTGCAATTGCGGCAGCAGGATCGCTGGGGATTGGTAACAGCGTTGATTGCATATAACGATCCGCACGCGGACGAAATGCTGGCGGCTGAGGAGAAACGCGATCCTTCGGGCGATGGCAAGAAGTATGCCTACGCGGCGCAGGCGGCGCGGCCCGACGCAGCAACCAAGCAGCGCTACTTCGACGACTACCTGCATCATCCGGAGCGACCGGAGGATTGGATCGAGGGCAGCCTGGGAGCGTTTAACTATTGGAACCAGTCCGCGCTGACCGAGCCTTATCTGGAGCCGGCTCTCGCGGCGCTGCCGCAGATCAAGCAGCAGCGGAAGATATTTTTCCTGGTGGGCTGGCTGGATGCGTTTATCGGAGGACAACAGTCAGAGGCCGCTCAGCAGCAGGTGCATGACTATCTGACGACGAGCACTTTAGATCAAGACCTGCGGTTGAAGATACTGCAGGCAGTGGATGAGCTGGATCGAACGGTAGCTATCCGGAAGAAATTCGTTACGGAATGATCACGCTCGCACATCCCAAAGTCGGGACATGGGGCTCGGCTATGTTGCTTCTTGCGCTGACGGCAGGCGCAGCCTTGTTGCGATAAGCGCGGCGATCAGGAAAGCACCCGACGTAATGCACAACGCGTAGCTGATTCCGGCGTGTTCGGAAACCTGCCCTATGATGTACGGTGCGGCGGCGCTCAAGACACGACCTATGTTGTAAACGAAGCCCATCGCCGAGGCGCGCAGCGAGGTGGGAAACAGCTCGCTGGCGATCACGCTGAAGCCGCTGAAGTAGCCGGTCCCAAAGAATCCGACCAATGGGCCGATGACGAGCAGTGCGCCGGGACTGCGCACGAAGGCGAAGACCGGGACGAGCAGCGCGGCAATCACGAGATAAGTGATGTAGGTGTACTTGCGGCTGAATCGGTCGGCGAGATAGCCGAAGATCACGTATCCGAGAAATGTGCCCACCTGCATGACGATGGTCCAGGCCGAGGTGCGGACGATGCTGAGGCCGCGGCCGCCTTCAGCCGTCGACATCGATAGAAAACGCGGGACCCACGTGAACAGTCCCCACCATGCGAAGAGCGTGGCGGCGTTCATGGCGCCGCAGATGAGCATGCTGTAGCCGAAAGCTCCACGGAAAAGCTGGCGTGTCTGCGGGCGCGATGGCTTCGCGCGCTCCTCGCGCCATGCCTCGGGCTCATGCAGGCCTCGGCGCAGCCACAGGGTGATGAGCGCAGGAGCGATGCCGGCGAAGAAGACGGCTCGCCATCCGAAGTGCGGCATAATCAATGCCACGATGGCCGCTCCGAGCGCGTAGCCGACAGCCCAGGAGCTTTGGACCAGGGCCAGCGCCTTGCCGCGATGGTGTGCGGGCCACGTTTCAGCTACAAGCGCCGCGCCCGAGGCCCACTCGCCGCCCATGCCGAGGCCGAGCAGCACGCGGCAGAGCATGAGCTGCCCCGCAGAGTGCGTAAAGCCGCAGAGCCCCGTCGAAACGGAGTAGACGAGCACGCTGATGGTAAGCGCGCGAGCGCGTCCGCAGCGGTCGGCAAACCAGCCGAAGAAGATCCCTCCAATGGCCGCGGAGACCAGCGTGGCCGACATCAGGGCACCGCTCATAGCCGCGGTGAGATGCATCTCGCGCTGCACCTGGCCGAGCACCAGCGCGTAGAGCATGACGTCCATGCTGTCGAGCATCCAGCCAAGAGACGCGGCCAGCAGGGTGCGCTTCTGATCGCGCGACGCTTCGATTAACCAGCCGTAGATGCTGTTCAGAGGCGCTCCCGTCGGTTCATTAGCCTAAACTCGGCCTCGGAGCCGGTTGATCTCCCTGCGGTCGCGCTTGGATGGACGGCCTTCAGGCATGCTCTCGAAACGCTGCAGCGCCTTCCGTTCTTCAGCCAGTTTAAGGCGTGCCTCGCGACTGGTGTCTGTCTCACGGTACAGGGTCTGCGCGACGGCTGCGGGGCCCCGAACTTCGCTGAGCAGCAGCACTTCCACCTCGAACTCTCCGCCCTCATTCTTTATCCGCAGCATGTCGCCGATGTGAACATCGCGTGAGGGCTTGGCCAGTTGCGCATTGGAGATAATCCTTCCCAGGTCGCAGGCTCGCGCCGCGAGCGCGCGTGCTTTGAAGAACCTTGCTGCCCACAGCCATTTGTCCATCCGCACGGAGCTCATGATTGATTCACATATAACACGATCAATACAGCAGATACGGCTTGCGCTTCGCCTCAAAGTTTCGCAGGTCCTGCTGCCAGTCTTCCGCGATGCGCTGGGGATCCCGTCCGGACAGGAGAGCATCGAGCACGCTGCGGTTGACCAATAAAGTGTCAATTTTGCTCAGGTGATATTGGTCCGGGTAGAGCTTGTGGAGAGTGGATGCGATTTCGAGGCCGAGTTCCGGTGTGTCGAGGATGTTCCGGTCGGTGACAGTCAGTTCTACTCCGTGGCAAAGCTGGTGGGCGTATGGATAGGGCGACTGCGGCGTGAAATTGACGGGAACGAATCGCACGCCGGGAAGAAAGCGAGCGTTCAGTGCATGCGCCAGCGCCCGGCCATTAATCCAAGGGGCTCCTACGTACGCAAAGGGTGTGTCGGTGCCGCGGCCTACGGAGATATTGGTGGTCTCGATGAGGCCGAGGGCGGGATAGAGCGTAGCTTCCTGCGAGCTGCGGAGGTTGGGTGAGGGATTGGTCCAGGTGAGGCCGGTATCGTCGAACCAGTCGCCTCTCTGCCAGCCCTTCATGGCGACCACCGAAAGCCGGGCGCGCAGTTTGTATTCGCCATTGAGATAGCGGGCCAGTTCCCCAAGTGTCATGCCGTGGCGGACCGGAATGGGCGCCACGTTGACGTAGCTCTCCTTGCCTGCGTCCGACATCGGGCCTTGGGCGAACGAGCCTCCTACCGGGTCGGGACGATCGAGGACAACAATGTCAGTGCCGGTCTGGCCTGCGGCTTCGAGAAAATATTTGACGACCGTCTCATAGGTGTAGAAGCGGACACCTGCATCCTGCAGATCGATGATTACAGCGTCGAGGCTGCGCAGTGTATCGAGCGATGGATGACGCTCCGCCGTGGTGTTTCCATACAGGCTGGTGACGGGCAGACCGGTTTCCTGGTCGGTCGAGTTGCCGATGCCTTCCTTGTCTAACGCGCCGTTGATGCCGTGTTCGGGGCTGAAGAGCAGCTTGAGCTTAAGTCCCGGCACGGCCGACTCAGCGTCGTGCGCGAGGATGTCGATCGTCCGGCGTCCCTGCGCGTCGAGGCCGGTCTGGTTGGTGAGCAGGCCTACGCGCAACGTCCCGCCATGCTTGGAAGCGAGAGCTGCCAGCTCCGCAAAGTGGTCTGCTTCGAGAACATCGATCCCAGTGGAGACCGATCCGTTGCGGTCCTGCCACCGGCGTCTGCCCGCCATGGATTCGTTGTAGCCTGTGAGTTTGGCGATAAAGCTGCCGCTGTCTGGATGAAGGCCCAACTTGGCTGCGGCGGCAGTCGCAACCGCCGCTCGAATCGCGGTGATGCCGGTGGGGCCATTCGGGTACACCGCGTTGGCCATCACCACCACGTAAGTGTCGCTGGTGGGGTCCATCCAAAGTGAGGTGCCGGTGAATCCTGTATGGCCGAAGGATCCGACCGGGAAGAGCTCGCCGCGGTTGCTGGAAAAGGGCGACTCGATATCCCAGCCGAGTCCGCGCAGCGCCGTGCCCGTCGCCGGCTGCTCGGGGATGGTCATCTTTTCGAGCGTAAGCTGCTTGAGTGGAAAGCGGCTGGGCCTGCCTGCCAGGCGATCGAGCAGGTTCTGCGCGTAGATGGCTACGTCGCCTGCGGTGCTGAACAACCCGGCATGACCGGCGACTCCGCCCATCCGACGCGAAGTCGGATCGTGCACCAGTCCACGCAGCATCACTCCATGTTCGTATTGCGTCGGCGCAATGCGGCTGCGCCAGGTGTCCGGTGGAAGAAAGCGAGTGTGCTTAAGGCCCAGAGGCCGTGCGATGTATCGCGCTTCGTATTGATCGAGAGTGAGTCCGGAGAGTTTTTCGACCAGCGCGCCGAGAGTGATGAAGTTGATGTCACTGTAGCGGAATTGAACGCCGGGCGCCGTGACCGGCACTGATTCGAACGCCCGGCGCAGGCCCTCCTGCTTGCCTTCCCACGGGTCGTCAAGCGACACATCCGGAGGCAGGCCCGAATAGTGGGTCAGCAGCTGGCGGATGGTGATGTCGTGCTTGCCGTTCGCGGCAAACGCAGGAAGATATTTCGACACGGGATCGTTGAGCAGGAAGCGGCCCTGCTGATAGAGCCGCATGACCGCAGGCGCCGTAGCCAGAACCTTGGTCAGCGACGCGACATCGAAGATGGTGTCCTCGGTCATGGCCTCCGGCTGAGGCGTCAGGGAGCGGTTTCCGTACGCCTTGTGGAAGACGACATGCCCGTTGTGGCCAATGATGACGACGGCTCCAGGAAATTTCTTTGCAGCAATGGCTCGGTCGATGATCCCGTCGACCTCTGAAAATCTGGGCTGCGAAGCCTTCGGATCTTGAGCCGCGTCCAACCGGACTGTTGCAGCGAACAGGAAGAAGAGCAGCAGGAAGAGCGTCTTCATGTGGCGCGGAGCGCGAGGCATGGATCAGTTACTCCTATGAAAATTCTTATCAGGTAGGACCTTGCTCGCGATCCAGCCGAGAAGGAAGGTGAACAACGAGCCAATCAGCACGAACCACGTCCATGCCACCTTGGGGAAGATGATAGGCACGCTGCCTATCTTCAACAACAGAGCGTGGGGCTGCTTCCATAGAAAAAGATTCACGGCGAATCCACCGATCATGCCGATCATTGCGCCCGATTCCGTTGCGCTCTTGCTGAGGGTACCGAGCAGAAACACTCCAAGCAGCGAGCCATAGGCAACAGACGCGATGGAGAGGCCGACCTCGACGACATGGCCGCCGCCGCGTGACATCCATGCGAGCACAAACAGCAGCATGGCCCAGAAGAGCGTCATAATGCGCGATACGCCGGCACGGTCGCGTTCGCTCGATCCGGGCTTCCACGGGATGTAAAAGTCCACCATGCTGCTGGAGCTGAGCGAATTTACGGCTGCGCTGAGGTTGGACATCGCCGCAGCAAGGATCGCCGCGACCATCAGTCCCGCCACGCCGTGCGGCATCTTGGCAACGATGAACGACGGGAAGACCCGATCGGGGCTGGAGGGAGCAGAGCCGTTCGCGGCATTGCCGTAGAAAAAATAAAGCCCGGTGCCGATGGCGAGGAAAAGAATGAACTGCACCAGGATGACCACTCCGCTGCTCAGCAGTGCAATGCGTGACTCGCGGAGATTCTTCGCCGCAAGCAGCCGCTGAACCATCAGCTGGTCGGTTCCATGGCTGGCCATGGTGAGAAAGCAGCCGCCTGCGGCTCCGGCCCAAAAGGTATAGATTGCGGTCAGGCTGAACGCGAAGTGAAAAACGGTGAGCTTGCCGCCGGCCGTAGCCATGGCATGAATCGCATGCCAGCCGCCAGGGATGAGGCGGCCGAGCATGACTACACTGACAAGCGTTCCGGCGATGTAAAGGATCATCTGGACCACGTCCGTCCAGATGACGGCGGCCATTCCGCCTTCGAGCGTGTAGATCAGAGTCAGTGCGCAGATGATGGCGATGGAAACCAGATCATTGGTGCCGATGGCGATGCCGACGACGATGGAGACCGCGAAAACGCGGACGCCCTCGGCAGCGGCGCGGAGAAACAGAAATGAAAATGCGGTGAGCCGATGCAGATGCGGCCCGAAGCGCTGCCCGATCACTTCGTAGGCGGTGAACAGCTCGCCGCGAAAGTACCGGGGCAGGAACAGGATGCACACCACGATGCGGCCGAGCAGATAGCCGAGAACGATCTGGAGAAATCCCCAGTCGCCAGTGAAGGCAAGTCCGGGGACGCTGATGATGGTGAGGGTGCTGGTTTCCGCAGCGACGATGGAGAGCGCGATGGCCCACCATGGAATCTGGCGGTCGGCAAGGAAGTAATTCTTGAGTGACCTGTCCTTGCTGCGAAAGCGCAGACCGAAGACAGTGATGGTGGCGAGGTAGACTCCCACCACCAACAGGTCGGGCGCGCTCAGCCGGTGCGCGGAGGCTGCTCCGATAAGGGCCAACCTAATTCCCCCGGTTTTCCTGGGGGGATGGAATGCCTAATTCCGCCGGGGCGGGCAGTTTGTGATGTTCACTCCATTCGTCGTGCGCAGCATGGAGGCGTGCGCTCCGCTGCACCCAAAGCTGCGTGGCCAGGTCGTAACGAACGAGCACATTCTGCAGCCAGTATGGCCGGTTTTCGCGCAGCCACAGATCCGAGTATCGGAGGCGATCGTAGCTGTAGCCGTCGCGCATGTCTTCGCACAGACCGTTTGCGCCGGAGAGGGTGTAGAGAGTCCCGCTTATGTGCTTGGCGTTCTGCGGGTCGCTCTGCCACGAGTATGCCTGGTTATAAAGGCTGGCAATCAGATCCGCGGTTTCGAACTTCTGGCCGATAAAGTCGAGCTTGCGTGCACCCAGTTCCATGGCGTCGATGGCGTCTGTCTCGCGCAGGGGCCCGGCGGCTCGCGCCTGCGCGATCAACGTGATTGCGCGTTCGGCATGGATGCGCATGTCGTGAAGAACGGGGCGCAGCTCGACGGCCATCGCCTGTCCTTCCGTGCTCCAGGGGTCGGCCCAGAAGAGCGCATCGGTCGACTCCCTCACGTTGGACTGATCGAGCGACTGGTAAATCGCCATCAGCTCGCGCTGCGCCTGATCGATGTCGCCGGTGTGATCGCCGTGGAAGACGCTGCCGTAGGCATCCTGAAACGGCGCGAGATCGCTGCTGCCCGATTGCCACGCCGCCGCTGCTCCGAAAAGCACACCGTACCAATCCTCCTGGAACAGGCCTTCGCCATCGTCGTTCCAAACCGTGTTCAGCATGCCGGTGCTGTGCGCAGCCTGCCCGTCGCGGACGAAGCCCTGAATATTGCGTAGCGCGTAATCGTTGTCGGGATAGACGCGGTTCCAGTTGTTCACTCCGGGTGCAACCCAGGTCTCCATGCCGGCGTCGACATAAGGCTTCAGCCAGCGAGCGAATCCGTCGGGCTCCGGCGAGTAGGTCCAGGCGACGGCGATCATGTCCTTGGGCAGCCGCTTCACCTCTGGAGGATCGTTCATAGCGATGTCGCCCCAGAACAGCAGCCGTCGGTTCAAAGGCGCAAGCTTCTCGTGAATCTGCAGCAGGAAGTCGACATAGGCAGCGCCCAGGCCCTTGGCCTCCACCGCAGCCCGGGTCTGGCCCTTGCCGAGGTCTGCAGTCTCATCCGCGCCGATGTGCAGGAATGGGCCGGGGAAGATGGCGGCGATTTCGTTGAACCACTGACCGATCAACGTAAGCGAGCCAGGCTGGCCGGGTGCCAGCACGTTGCCCATCGGTGTTTCAGCAAGCGGCGCGTACTGCTCATACTTCAGTACATGGTGCAGGTGGCCGAAAGCCTCCTGCTCGGGAATGATGGTGACGTGATACGGGCGCGCATACTCGACCAGTGCGCGAACGTCTTCGGGGCTCATGCTGCCGCCCGGCAGGCCAGGCACTGGATTCGACGGATACTGCAAGGTGTTTTCGAAGTACGGCGAGTAGATATTCAGTTTGTAAGCGGCGAGAGTCCTGATCTGTCGCTTCTGAAAGTCGAGTGTAGGGAACGGGCCTCGCGAGAGATCATCGGATATGCCGCGATAGCGCATCGCCGGCCAGTCGCGGATCAGTGCCTTTTGCAGGATCGCCGTGGAACCGCTGCCGGTGACCATCTGTTTTACGGTCTGCGCTCCATAGAAGATGCCGGCCGGCGTGTCGGCGATAACGGCGACACCTTTTTCGGTGGGAACGATCGCATATCCCTCGTCGTGCATCGGCGGGTCTATTTTGACCGCTGTCCGTGAGAGCAGCTTTTCGGCCTGGTGGGAATCTGCGCGAAGCAATTCGATGGAGACAGCGGAGCGGCCGCGGGCGCTCGCCACACCGAGTCCCTTAAGCCACCCGACGAGATCCTGCGCAGCGAAGCGGTCATCGGGATCAGATCCGCTGGTGACTGCCGCGCCGTGATTGAGGCTGACTGCTTCGCGGGCGGAGTATTCGCGGGGCATGGGTAGTAAGGCAGGAGCCTTCCCTGCGGAAGGACTTGTCTGTGCTGACGCGGCAGTTCCGAAGCATCCCGCAAGAATCATTACGAAAACGGTCAGCGGAGCGTATGGGATTTTTTTATGAACTAGCCTCAAGACCGGCGATGAACTAAAATCTGCATTCGCGCACACACTCTCTGCCAACCTCGCCTCCACAATGCTGTTATTTGGTAATCACTCGCTTGAACCGCGTATCTTCCAGCAAAAAAAGAGCTGCGGCTCAATCGCGCGAGCCGGTCGCCCCTCTTCTTTGGCGGGATGTGCTCTCAACCGATTGGCGAACGAAAATGCCAACCGTCGCGTCTATGGTTTGAGAACCCGATTCCCCATTCTGCGTTATATGCACGTCCTGGTACTGCTGGCTGCTCGACCCGTCTTCTCATAGAGGAAGTCCGTGGCTCAAAGCAGCTGCAGTTCCAGTGATACAAATCCGGCAATACTTCACGATACGCTTCGCCCACGAAGAGCCACTTCTTTACGATAGCTCGATTGCCGGGGACAACACTATTGATAGCGCCGCGATTTTAAGCCGGGCGCGAGATTGGATGGGACCGCGCCGAGTGAGCAGAGGGCTGCGGTCTGTCCGATCTGTGGTTGGTTAGCGCTTTGAGGCCCGACCCTGCGCGAGGCGATGAACTTCAGACCCGGCAAGCAGGAAGGCTCCCACACCGTAGACATAGCTCGACGAGGGCTTGAAAACACCGGGCGCTCCACCAATCGGCTGGATACAGCCGAGTCGGCCATCCACATAAATATGCGATACCAGGCCAGCCCATCCCTTCTTTACTACCGGCACGTACGTGGCGCGATCGAGAATGCCGTGATTGACACCCCATGCCAGCGAGTAAACAAAGAACGCGGATCCGGAAACCTCCGGAAGCTGGTAGGCATCGGGGTCCAGGAGCCCTGACCGCCATAGGCCGTCCGTTCCTTGGAGAGAGGCCACACGGGCCGCCATCTCACGATACTGCTGGATGTATTTCGGCCGCGTAGGGTAGTCCTCAGGCATTTCCTGCAGGACGCGAGCCAGGCCCCCCATAACCCAGCCATTTCCCCGCGACCAGAACAGCTTCCTGCCGTTCGCCTCGGTTTTGTGGAGATAAGTCGCATCGCGGAAGTACAGATGCTCTTGGGGGTCGTAGAGAAGGTTGGATGTGATCCACCATTCGCGATCCATGTAATCGAGATAGGATTTCTCCCCGGTAGCACTGTAGAGACGAGCCCAGACCGGAGGAGCCATGAAGAGCGCGTCGCACCACCACCAGACGGGCTTCTGCGGATCGTCCGGCATCTTCATCAGCGAGTCGAACTGGTTGCGAGTAGCCTGGATCATCCGGGCTTCGTGATAATCGCGATACAGGCCGAGATAAGTCTGGCCGATCGCCTGGTCGTCCGCGTGTACAAGGCGCGGCCCTAACTTCCAGTCAAACTTATCGCCGACCTGCATCATTGCATCTTCGTAGCCGCTTTTGGGTAAGGTCTTGGATGCGGCCATGAACCCGGAATAGAGGGCCGCGAAGGTCCAATCCTGGCTGAAGGAGGGACGCGCGCGTTCCAGCTCCCAGTCACCCACCTTGCGCATGGCAAGGTCAATCGCCTTGGTTTTGAAGGCGGGCGAAAGATTTGCAAGCGGGGGCGGGTTGTCAAGCGTGTCTCCGACTCCGGGGTTCGGTGTCCCGGGCCTGGCCGCAGAGCTGGTCTGACCTCTCAGGCCGGTGATCGAAGTTAAGAAAAGACACAGTGCAACGCCAACCGCCAGAAGCCTTCCACGCATTCGCCACCCTCGATCGTTGAACTCGACAAGCAATAGTAAAGCCCATGCAATCCGGAGGAAAACCTCTCATCCCGTATAGCGGGACGCGATTGCGCAATCGTGGAGACATCGGCGCAGCTATTCTGGTAAATAGGAGTTGCGGTCCGGCCAGAGCCGGTCTTTCCGCCAAATCGATTGCGACCAGTGCTATGACGTCTAAATTTCATTTCTGCTGTAGACAAATCGCGAGACTTTTCGGACCCGGTAGGGCCCCGGTTTTGCCCGTCGTTCTCTGCCTGGCAGTCGGGACGGCCGCGCGGCCGCAGCAATTACCGTGGTCGCAGCGGGTGGCGAACTCGACCGTGGAGCGCTGGCCAGCCGGCCATTTTGTAGCTCCCGACGCGAAATGGGGCTGGAACTACGAACTGGCGACGCTGCTGAATGGTATGGATGCGGTGTGGTACGGCACCGCCGACGGAGCCTACTATCGGTATACGAAAGAGGCAGTCGATCAGCTGATCGGGCCCGATGGATCCATTCCAACCTACGATCCGGGCGCAAATTCGCTGGACAATATCGCTCTGGGACGGCAGTTGCTCCGCCTCTATCGCGTGACGAAGGATGTGAAATATTACAAGGCAGCGGCGCTCCTTCGCAAACAGCTCTCCACGCAACCGCGCACCTCCTCGGGCGGCTTCTGGCACAAACAAATTTATCCGGATCAGATGTGGTTGGACGGCCTCTATATGGCTGAGCCTTTCTATGCCGAATACGCGTCGACATTTCAAGAACCGCAGGACTTCGCCGACATCACAAAGCAATTCTCGCTGATCGAAGAACACGCGCGTTCTCCGAAAACCGGCCTCCTCTATCACGGGTGGGACGAGTCGCGGAAGCAGGCGTGGGCCGACAAGGCCACGGGGACATCGCATATTTTCTGGGCGCGCGGGATGGGCTGGTACCTGATGGCGCTGGTCGACACCTTACCCTACTATCCGAAGGATGATCCGGGCCGCGCAACTCTGCTGACGATCCTGAATCGGACCGCAGCGGCGGTGGTTCGCTATCAAGACAAGAAGACGGGCCTCTGGTACCAGGTGCTGGACAAGCCGGGTGAGAAGGGCAACTACTTCGAATCGTCCGCAGCCTGCATGTTTGCTTATGCGCTGCAGAAGGGTGTCCGGCTCGGATATCTGCCGGAGCGCTACTCGGATAATTCAGAGCGCGCATGGCAGGGAATCCTGAGCCACTTTGTGCAGGTGGATGGTGGTGGCTCTGTAACCATCTCGGACACAGTCAAGGGAATTGGCCTGGGAGGCAATCCATACCATGACGGAAGCTACTCATATTATGTAAATTCTCCCGTCATCAGCAACGATCCCAAGGGAGTCGGGGCGTTTCTGCTCGCCAGCACGGAGATGGAGCTTGCGCCGCAGGCGAATCTGGCGCGCAATCAAACCGTTATGCTCGACGCCTGGTTCAATAGTCAGCAGCGAGTCAATGCGGCCGGACAGAAAGAATACTTTCACTATAAATGGAACGATTACAGTTACGACGGCTACTCTCTCTTCGGTCATATCTTTGCGAGCCATGGGGCGGCGCTCGATACCCTGTACAGCGCTCCTACGGTGGATAAGCTCAAGGGAGCGCAATACTACATCATTGCGTCTCCTGATATCCCTGCGAAGAATCCGCACCCTCATTATGTACAGCCCGAGGACGCGGAGCAGGTGGCGCAATGGGTGAAGCAGGGAGGCGTTCTGATCATGCTGGAAAATGACCCGGCCAACGCCGATATCGACCATCTGGATCTGATCGCCGACCACTTTGGGATTCACTTTAACGATGCGCTCAGCCATCATGTGATCGGCAACGACTTTGCTGCAGGCAGGATTGACGTCAGCGGCGGCGGTCCCATTTTCCACGACCCACACACCTTCTACATGAAGGACACCTGCACGATTTCGGTGAAGGCGCCGGCCACAGCAATGCTCACGGATAAGGGCGACATTATGATGGCCACGGCGAGGTACGGCAGGGGCCTGGTCTTTGCTGTCGTGGATCCGTGGCTCTACAACGAGTACACGGACGGCCGCAAGAAACCGCCTGTGCAAGACAACTATGCTGGCGGAAAAGAGCTGGTGCTCTGGCTGCTGAAACAGCGGCGAGCCGATGCTAACTCTCTTGTCAAACGATAGGCACGCCCCTGGCGAACCAAATGGCATTGTCCTCAAGGAAGCTTATGAAAACCTACCTGATGGCTGACCCGGTACGATACCCCACCATGACCACGGCGCAACTTCGGGAGACCTTTCTGCTCGACTCTCTCTATAAGCCGGGGGCGATCGAGTTAGCGTATGTCGACCTGGATCGCGCAGTCGTAGGGATGGCCGCGCCGCTTGACAGCCCGATCGCCCTTCCCACAGACGATGCGCTACGGGCACAATACTTCACGGAGCGCCGCGAGTTGGGCGCATTGAACATAGCTGGCGGCGGTGCGATTTACGTAGACGGAAGACGTTATTCCGTCGAGACTCTTGACTGCCTCTATATAGGACGCGGCGCACGAGAGATTTCTTTCGAGTCGACCGACCCAAAGACGCCGGCAATTTTCTATCTCCTCAGCTACCCCGCTCATACCGCGTATCCCACCACCCTGGTGCCCAAAGAGGAGGCCAATCCAGTCGAATTGGGCGGCGCCGAAACTTGCAACCGCAGGACAATCTTCAAGTACATCTATCTGGACGGAGCAAAGAGCTGCCAACTGGTGATGGGGGTGACGCATCTGCATCCCGGCAGCGCCTGGAATACCATGCCGGCTCACACCCACATGCGTCGATCTGAGATCTATATGTACTTCAACCTCGACCACGACGCCCGCGTGTTCCATCTTATGGGGCCTGCGGACGAGACACGCCACATCGTGATGAAGGATCGTGAGATCGTGGTCTCTCCCGGGTGGTCGATTCACGCGGGAATGGGAACACAGGCGTATAGCTTCTGCTGGGGCATGGGCGGAGAGAACCAGGATTATGGCGATATGGATCCTGCACCTCTGCAGAGCCTTCGCTAGAAACGATAATATCCAGGAGCGTTCTATGAAGTTGATTCCAATTCTTGCAATCGCGGCGATGACGATCGCCTGCCTGGCGCAATCGGGGAACAGCGCCGAGGTCTTCTCGGGCCGCGATGTAGCGGCTCGGTTGGCAACGCTGGCGCAATCAGCCAAGGCCTCTGGCAGCAGCGGGGCGACTCTCGGCGAATACAAGTCGCACGCCATCAAGCTTTCTGTGCGAACCGCGAGCGGCGGCGCGGAGGTACACGCTCACTATGACGACATTTTCATGGTCACCGAAGGGAAGGCTACTTTGATTACCGGCGGAACCGTAGTCGATGCGAAGACGGGCAAGGACGGAGAAACAAAGGGGAGCAAGATCTCCGACGGGAAGTCGCAGACAATTGAGAAGAGCGACATCGTCCACATTCCGGCGGGCACGCCACATCAGCTGATCATCGCGCCCGGCGATGTGTTCAGCACCATCGTGGTCAAGGTAAGGGAATAGATTCGTATGATCCGAGGTCGGCAAGTTTTGCTCGCCAACCTCGAGAATTCGTGCGGCATCAACGCGGGATCAACTGCTATACGCCATCGCGCGGCTTATTGATTCGAACGAAATTGGTGTCTTGCGTGGGTTCGGATTCGCATTCAATGGCGATGGTTGTTACTGGATAGTCCGGCGCCTGTTGCGGCAGCTCGAGAAATTTCGTCTGGAATTCATCCTGCGTAAATTTGACCTCGGAGCCCGTCTTAAGCAGGTGTGCAGCCTTTACTTTCGTCTGTAAGCCGCTGATCGCGACATACTCTCCGGGCCAGAAATGAACGTGCATGTAAAGCGTGTTGCCTGTTCTGGTAAAGCTGGCATAGTTAGAGCGGCGCACTTGGCATATATCTGACTTATAGATCGTCTCACCATTGGTATCCATCCATCGCCCTACTTCGGTGAGCACGCGAACAGATTCCTCGGGCACCGAGCCGTCCGGTTTAGGCCCGATATTCAACAGATAGTTGCCGCCGTCGCGGACGCACTGAATGAGGTTGCGAATGATGGTGCGGGAGGATTTCCAATCATCGTCGGCGCGCTGATACCCCCAGCTATCGTTGAGGGTCATGCATGACTCCCATGCCCTGCCATTTGTCTCGGCAACGATCTTCTGCTCCGGCGTGGAGAAATCACCTTCGAGCTTGTTGCGGTTATTAACGATGATCTCGGGCTGAAGCTGAAAGACCATCGTATTCATGCGGTCGGACTCCCAGCCCTGCGCATCGAGAGGCCACGCCACGTCATACCACAGCACGTCGATCTTCCCGTAGTTAGTCAGCAGATCGCGGATCAATCCATGGGTGTAGTCGACGAAACGGCGCCTCGCAGCTTCATCGGTGGCGCATTTCGCGCCGTCGGGATGATGCCAATCCATCAGCGAGTAATAAAAACCGACATGCAGACCCTCGGCGCGCGCCGCTTCCACGTATTCGCGGACGAGGTCGCGACCGGGCCCCCGCTTTGGTGCGCAGTAGTTGGTTAGCTTTGTATCAAAATTGCAAAACCCCTCATGATGCTTCGTGGTCATGACCATATACTTCATGCCGGCCTGTCGGGCAAGGCGAGCCCAGGCGCGTGGCGAGTTTACCGCCGGCCGAAACGTAGCTGCATGCGGCATATATTGGTTAATCGGAATTGCCTCGTTCTCCATGACCCATTCATGGCGACCGATGGTGCTGTATACGCCGAAGTGGATGAACATGCCGAATTTGGCCGCGTGCCACCACTGCATTCGCTGCGCTCGCGTCTGGTCCTGAAGCGTAGCAGCGTTCTGCGCAGGCGGTTGTGGCGAGGTCTGCGAAAAAGAATTTCCGGGCAAGCCAAACGTCGCGAGCGAAGCACCCGCTCCCTTCAACATGTCTCGACGGGTAATGCTGGAGTCCATCTTCCTTTACCTCGTGCGCAGATGCGCGGTCGAATCAGTTTCCATAGTGCTGCATGAAGGGCGACAACGGGTGGTGCCTCTTCCTGGTGTGCAAACCAAGCGATGCGGAAATCTCGCGGCAGCAGCGCAGAAGATGCTCTGCGATGGCGGGCACGCTCTGCACGGTAATACGCGAAGCGGGCCCGGATACGCTGACCGCCGCAATGGCGCGATGATGCTCATTGAATATCGGCGCGCCTATGCAGCGCACACCCACTTCGATCTCCTCGTCGTCGATGGCGTAACCGCGGCGGCGAACCCTTTCCAGAGCCTTCAGCAGCGTCTCGCGCGAACCCAGGGTCTTGTGTGTAAAGCGGACAAAACGAATCTTCGCGATGATCTGTTCGATCGTATCCTCCGGCTGGAAGGCGAGCATCGCCTTGCCCATGGACGTGCAGTAGACGGGGTTCGAGGTTCCGATCTTCGAGCTCATACAAACCCTGCGATTCGGTTCCACCTTGTCCAGATACACTACGGATGTTTTTTGCAGGACGCTTAGGTGCACTGTCTCACCCACTTGCGTCGCCAGACGCCGGAAGAAGGGCTGAACCCGTGCACGCAAGTCGATTTGCTCTACCGCGCGATTCCCTAGTTCATAGAGTTTTAATCCGAGACGGAAGCGATTTTCTTGTGTCCGCTCAATCAGCGCGCTACGCTCCAGCACCATGAGCGATCGGTGAGCTGTGCTCTTGTGCAGACTCATCCGCTGGCATATCTCGGCGAGGCTAAGCGGCGTGTCACTCTGCCCGAGCACCTCGAGGACTGAAACTGCGCGGTCCAGGCTATGCAGCTGATATGGCCCGTCGGCTTTTGCTGAGACGGGTGCAAGTGATGTTACGAACGAGGTGCTAAGTGAAGCTCTCATAAATACCTCCCAAAACATTCTTCGCTCTATGCGGATCTACCCGGGTGGCAGACCTCCGAGATACATGTAGCTCAACGATGACGACTCATCGAGCAGCTTCGAGATCACCGGGTCGGGAAATCTCGAGACGTAGATCTTTGCCCAGCTAATCTGCTCGGCCGCCGGCGGTCCGTTTGGCAGATCCTGCGGTATGCCGGCAGCCTTGTCAAAGAAGCTGTTGTCTACCAACCCGTGAGTGGAAAGCACCGCGAGCTTCTTCAGGGCGTAGTTGCGCTCCGCATACAAATCCAAGCCATTGTCTTCTCCAAATGCCGCAAGATAAACCAGAGGAGCCAATGCGTAGAGGTGATAGTGCAAGGCGCGCTGGCCGCGTCTCATTTCTAGCGGCAACGTGCCGTCAGGTTGGATTTGAGCGACGCCGGCGTGATAGGTCTCAATACCCCAGTCGAAGAGTTTGCGATCGTTCGCGGCAATGCCGGCGGCTGCGACCTCAACACCCGCCCAATAGAGATGATTATTTTCGCCATCGCCCTTCTGCCGCCGAGCGTCATAGTAATCCATGGTCTGATGAGCGACCGTGACGACCCAGGGAAGAATAGCGTGCTCCTGGTCAGGCTGGATCAATCCGCTGTCGCGCACCTTGAGATAGGCGATCGCGATCGCGCCAATCACCCATCCCTGAACGTAATAGGCCTGGTTGGATGACATCGTGCCAGTGAAGACGCCGTCTTTTGCTGCGGCATCCATCTGCGCAATTGCGCACTGGGCGGCGTCACGGCTTCCAGTGGTGCGAAATGCATCCGCAGCATCGACAATTCGTTGTCCCAATTGCTTATACGGTCCGGAGCTCGCGACGTATGCCTTCCACTTCTCGGGATCGATGACCGACCCTTTACTATCGGAGTAGAACCGGTCGGTCGTTAGGTCCGCTGAGAGGTGAACGATGGCGGCACAGCTGTATGCAGCGCCGGTTAGCTTGACGTTGTGGCTGTCCCATGGCGAACGTAACGATGGGGCGGCGTGAGCCAACATTGGCAGGAGCAAAGCACCGACAGGCATCAATGTTTTCAGCATTGCATGACCTGGCTATCTACTCCCCGCGTAGTCTTCGCGAGCTGGAGTGAACACATCGAGAACTTCGGACTCTTCCAAGGCTCGCGCCTGATGCTCAACTCCCCCTGGGACCACGAAACTGTCGCCGCCGCGTGCTTCGAATGAGTCATCTCCGCCAATGAATTGAATGTGGCCGCGAACGATGTACACCAGCTGCTCGTGCGGATGACTATGCCTCGCACCAATCCAGCCTTTTTCCATCAAATGCCGGACCAGCATGAGCTTGTCGTTATGAGCGAGCACCTGGCGCGATAGACCTGTCTCCGGTGCAAGCGCCGGGATGTCGTTTATCTCTACGGGCGCGATTTTGTCAGCGGTCATTCCGTTCTCCTTAGCGCGCCATCCAGCCGCCGTCGACCACGAGCACTTCGCCGGTGATGTAGTTGCTTGCATCTGAGGCCAGAAAAACGGCGGCGCCTGCGAGGTCTTCGGGTTCTCCCCAGCGCGCTGCTGGGATGCGCTCGAGAATCTGGCGGTTGCGGACCTCATCTTTCTGCAGTGCCGTGGTGTTTTCGGTGCGAAAGTATCCAGGGGCGATGGCGTTCACCTGCACATTTCTTGCTGCCCATTCGTTCGCCAGCGCCTTGGTCAACTGCGCCACGCCGCCCTTCGATGCCGCGTAGGCCGGCACGCGAATGCCGCCCTGAAACGAAAGCAGCGACGCGATGTTGATGATCTTCCCTCGACCCTGGCTGAGCATCGAGCGCCCGGCGAGCTGGCTAAGGCGGAAGACGCTATTCAGATTGACCTGAAGCACGGTCATCCAGGCCTGCGCATCGTAATCCTCTGCGGGCTCGCGATAAATCATCCCAGCATTATTGACCAGAATATCGGGTGCACCCATGGACGAGGAGACCGCCTCGTACAAAGTATCGGCTCCGTCTGGCTTACTTAGATCGCCCGTGAACGACTCGCCTTTTCGCCCCAGGGATCGAATCTGTTCGCTTGTCGTGTCTGCGGCGCGGCGGTTTCCGTGACACGCAACGGACGCGCCGGCTTCGGCCAACGCGATTGCAATTGCCGCACCCAGTCCGCTGGCCGAGCCAGTGACCAAAGCGAGCCTCCCATCCAAGCGAAACCGATCCAGGATTCCCATCCTTTGTTTGCCCGTTCAGACTCTTGTCGTGTGAGTCCATTGCGGTACGACGTACTGCTATGCGAACCGGACGAGAAACATTCTTTTTGTTCTAGGGAACGATTGTCAACGCTTCCCCTTCAGAATCCGGCCTGACGTACCGGTATGCGGGACGGGCGGTTAATCTAGCGGGCGCGTTCGGCCCGAATGATTTCCAGGTAGGCCCGTGCGGCTCCGGTAATCAGCTCGGGATTGCCCTCCGCTATCGCGGCTGTGTTCACCAGGTCGGTGCCGACGCCCAAAGCGCTCGCTCCGGCGCGAAGAAACTCCCCGGCTGTCTGCAGAGTCACGCCGCCGGTTGGAATCAGCTTCAGCTCGGGGAAGGGGGCGCGCAGGGACTTGAGATAACTAGCTCCTCCCATCGCCGAGCACGGAAACACCTTCACGTAGTCGGCGCCCGCCTGCCATGCGGTGATCACCTCGGTGGGCGTGAGCGCACCCGGGATCGATACTTTGCCCAGCTGCTTGGTCTTGGCAATCACATCGAGATGCAGACTGGGGCTGACGACAAATTCGGCACCGGCTTCGATCGTTGCTTCGGCCTGCGCCGCGTTGGTCACGCTTCCCGATCCAAGCAGGATGCCATCGCCATGTCTCTTCTTCAAGTCGCGAAGCAATGTCAGCGCGTCCGGCACAGTCATGGTGACTTCGACGACCGTGACGCCGCCGGCCATCATGGCATCGACCAGTGCATGCCCGATTCGCGCCGAGCTGGCTCGCAGCACCGGAATGAGACCCACAAGCTCAAGGGTGTTTTTCGTCTCTTCCGACATTGATTCCTATCCTCCTTGTTCAGCGCTCAATTCGAGCGGAACTGCCCTTCATTACGCGTTCCACTTCTGCGCGGGTGGCCATACTAGTGTCGCCGGGCGTGGTCATTGCAAGGGCGCCGTGAGCTACTCCGCAGCGCATCGCCCACTCCACCGGTTTGCCGGCGAGCATTCCGTAGATCAGGCCGGATGCGAAGGAGTCACCCCCGCCGACCCGGTCGAAAATATCGATATCGCGCTGGGCAACATGCACAATCTCGTCTTGATAGAGCGCGATCGCACCCCACGCATTGCGGCTTGCGGTGTGCGCCGTGCGCAGAGTCGTGGCGATGAGCTTTAGATTTGGATAAGCTGCCGCGACCTCGCGCAACATCTTTTCGTAGCTGGCAATCGGCAGCTCCTCGAAATCGTCGGTCACCCCTTCCAGTGAGATGCCGAGCATTGCGGAGAAATCTTCTTCGTTTCCCAGCAGTAGATCGACCTTTCGCACCAACTCCCGGTTTACTTCCTGCGCTTTCGCCTTGCCACCGATGCTCTTCCAAAGGGAATCGCGATAATTCAGATCAAAGGACACCGGCGTGCCGTGTTTGCGCGCAGAATCCATTGCATCCGCGGCAACAAGCACGGTCGATTCGGAGAGCGCTGCGAATATTCCTCCGGTATGGAACCATCGCGAGCCGTTTTCAGACCCGAAGATTTGCTCCCAGTCGAAATCGCCGCGCTTAGTTTGCGAGATTGCTGTGTGCCCGCGGTCCGAGCAACCGGCTGCGGCACGGACCCCGAATCCTCGCTCGGTAAAATTCAAACCGTTGCGCACAGTGCGACCGACGCCGTCATAGGGCACCCAGCGAATCAGCGAAGCATCCACGCCGCCCTGTAGGATGAAGTCCTCTGCCAAACGTCCGACGGGGTTATCGGCAAAGGCCGTGACGATACCGGTGCGCAACCCAAAGCAGCGCCGCAATCCGCGTGCAACGTTGTACTCCCCGCCGCCTTCCCACACATTGAAGCTGCGCGCGGTATGAATGCGGCCATCGCCCGGATCAAGGCGCAACATAACTTCGCCGAGACTAAGGCTGTCCCAGCGACACAGTGCAGACTTCATTTCAATTGGCTTCATGCACTTTCCTCTACTGCAGATTGCTGAACGCGGCAGGTTCATTTTATCCCGTTTGCATATACCGTATAGCGGTACGACGGCTGCACAAGATGAAACACAGTCGCATATTTTCACGGCGGCACTGGTTCGTGTCAAGAATGGCTATTCGGCCAGGTGACCGCGAATTTGCATGCAACAACGACCTCTCCGAGAGCCAAAGGCGGCCTGTAAGGCGATGTTATTGTTTGCGGCCTCTATGGTAAGCTTCGCATGGTGAAGCGCGCGGTGAAACGACCGAAGAAGCCGCTCTATAAGGTGCAGGTGCTGGATCGCGCCATCAATATTCTCGAGTTCATCGGGCAACAGAGCACTGGAGAAGCCGGGCTGCCGGAACTGTCTGCACCAATGAAACTTCATAAGACCACGGCTCATCGCATCGCACATGTTCTGGAGAGCCGGGGCCTTTTGCGTAGAGGTTTGGACTCCAACCGGTATCGACTCGGGCTCCACTTATACGATCTCGGCTGCCAGGCTCTGGACCATGTAAACATTCGCGACGAAGCGCGGCCGCTAATGTCGCGCGTGGCCTATGAGATCGGAGAGACTGTGCACCTGGCATTGCTCGATCGCGCTGAAGTCTTGTACATCGAACGCGTCGAGGCGCAGCGATCGCTGATTATGGGTTCAAAGCTGGGAGCGCGCAATCCCGTCTATTGCACCGCTCTGGGAAAAGCAATTCTGGCCTATAGTCAGGATGTTGAAGTGGGGCAAATTCTGGCACTGTGCCGGATGGAAGCGAAAGCTAAGAACACCATTACCAACATCCTTGCCTTTAAGCGGGAGCTGGAAATCACTCGCAACCGCGGCTATGCGATTGACAACGAGGAGATCGAGGATGGAATACGCTGCATCGCCGCGCCGATTCTCAACGCGAACGATCGCGCCGTAGCTGCAATGAGCGTGTCGGGCCCATCTTCACGCATCACGCCGGCGCGTTTCCCGCTCATTGGAAAGACCATGATGGATGCGGCTCGCGAACTCTCTGCCTGTCTCGGCCGCCAGACGGCTGCATCCACGCCTGTCAAGCGCCGTCGCTGATATCACTCTATAACGCTTGCAAGCTCTTCGCTCCAGTTCCCCGCAATGACATTCGTAAAAACGGATTCGCTCATCGATCAGAGTGAACTGTTTTCTTCTTTTCTGTGTGTCCCGTATAGCGGAACAACCGTCACACTAAATCCTTGACACCTCTAAGCGCCGGTTTGAAGAATACTGTCCTGACGCACAAGGAGTGCACAGTGAAAAGAGTAACCACGAAAGCGTTTCAACTTGGAGGCATTACCGGAATCTTAGCGAGCGGTTTTTTTGCCGTCATGGCAGCGATGCTCGCAGTTTGTCTCACGCCGGGCGCCAGCGCTCAACAAATCACGGGTACTCTTTTCGGCACGGCCCAAGATCCTCAAGGCGCAGCAGTCCCGGGAGCCTCGGTGAAAGCGATCAATGTCGACACGGGAATTGCACGCTCGGTGACGTCGGACGCCCAGGGGCAATATCGACTTGAGTATCTCGCGGTGGGAAATTACTCGCTAGAAGTTACCGACGCCGGATTCAAAAAGTTTGTACAGAAAAATGTCGTGATAACCGTTGACCAGACGCTTCGAGTCGACGCTACGCTCACGATCGGACAGCAGAGTGAAACCGTCACCGTTTCTGACCGGCCGCCGCTGATCAACACCAGCACGGCAGAAATTGGCCGCACCGTTCAGGCGGATGAAATCACCGGACTGCCGCTGGTCAATCGCAATGTATACACGCAACTCACGCTTACCCCGGGAGTGCAGACCTCGTCGAGCTCAGGCGCGAACGGTGCATCCGGCAACTTTATCCTGGGGCTGCCGTCGCAGCAGACGGTTATCAATGGTGGCTTCGATGCGGGCGTAGGCTCTACCAGCTACTACCTGGATGGTGGCATCAACATGACCGGATTGAGGAATTACGGAAACCCGGCGCCCAACCCCGACGCGTTGCAGGAATTTCGCGTTGAGACGAATAACTATAACGCTCAATATGGGCGATTCTCGGCCGGCGTGGTTACTATCCTCACCCGCTCGGGGACAAATAGGTTCCATGGGTCGCTCTTCGAATTTGTAAGGAATACGGCGCTCAATGCCACACCCTGGAACGCTACGATCAACGCGCCTTACCATAGGAATCAGTTCGGTGGCACCGTAGGCGGCCCGATCATTCCTAATCGCACATTTTTCTTCTTCAGCTACGCGGGTTTGAGACAGACCACGGGCACGCTGCTGACCGGAGCAATCGTTCCTACAGCGCTCGAGCGCTCTGGAAATTTCTCTCAGTCGAGCGTCAAGCCGACCGACCCTGCAACCCATCAGGTCTATGACTACAACGGCGTCCCCGGATGGATTCCGCCGGGCGACCTAGATCCAACGGCTGCGAACATCATCAACAAATACATTCCCCAGTCGAATACCACGGGCAATGGCTGGAGAGGATACTTTGTAGGCCCGTATGATAATAACGAATACTTGGGCAAGGTAGACCACCAGGTAACTGCCAATAACCATTTAAGCGTAAGTTACTTCACAGTGAAGACGACGAACTCGGTTCCCGGAGGAGGTAACCTGCTCTGGTCAACGCAGACAGACTTCGCGCGCCAGCAGAACGTCAATATCAGTGATACAGAAACGCTCAGCGCTTCGCTGCTGAACCAGTTCTGGCTGAGCTATACCCGTAATTTCGGTGGCCGCATTAATACTCCAGGCACCTCACTGGGCGACCTCGGATCAACATTCGATATCCAGGGGCCGAAGTCTCTGCCACAGATCGGGGTAAGCGGATATTTCACCTTGGGCCAATCTATCCAGGGTCCGAATGCCGGCAGCAACTTCTATTCCATTCGCGACGTGGCCAGTAAAACGGAGGGCAGGCACTCGCTGAGCTTCGGCGGCGAAATGTCGCTCGATAAGGATATCCAGGTGACGGACCTGGATAACTATGGAGTGTTCTCGTTTGCCACATCGGCGCCGGATACAACCAAGAATGCGCTGGCTGACTTTGTTACCGGCCGGCCCGCCACGATGGAGCAGGATACAACGGACGAGGCCATCACAAACAGCTGGTACTATGCCTTCTTCGTGCAGGACAACTTCCGCGTCAGACCGCGCTTCACCTTGAATGCCGGCCTGCGCTATGACTTTCAGACGCCTCCAACAGATAACTCACAGAATCGAGAATTGACCTTCGTTCCTGGAGCACAGTCAAGCCTGATACCCCAGGCACCGCTCGGGCTCTTATTCGCGACCGACCCCGGAGTCACACGTGGAACGGTGGCGATGAGATGGCACCATGTTTCACCACGAGTTGGCATGGCGTGGGATCCCTTCGGTGACGGTAAAACATCGTTCCGTGCTGCTGCCGGGATTTTCTACGGCGGCGTGTCAGGCAACGAGTGGAATGCGACGTCGAATTTTGTGCCCTTTGCGCTTCGTCAGACCTACTCATCCATTGCTTCACTGTCGAACGTTTACGGCAGCACAGCTTCCTTCCCGCATGGAGACCCATTTCCTTACTACTACAACGCGAAGAATCCAATCTTTCTTCCAAACTCCAGCGTGGAAGGAGCGTCTCTCAAATTCCAATGGCCGTATAGCTACCAGTTCAACGCTTCGGTTCAGCGCGAACTGCCCAGCCAAGCGAGCCTCACGATTGCGTATGTCGGTGCATTTTCCCACGATCTACCGTTCCAGACTGACGCGAACTACGCCGCGTATGCGCCGGGCGCAACGACATCCCAGGCAAGCCTCAACAGCAGGAGACCCTATGACCCAGGCGTATTGGGCGAGATCACATTCCTGACATCGACGCAAACTGCCTCTTATAACGCGCTGCAAGTCTCGGTAAATAAGAGGATGAGCAATAGCTTCGAGTTAAACGGATTCTACGTTTGGAGTAACTCCTTCTGGAGCGCGCCTCCAAGTTCAGCGGGCGGCGGCAATTGCCAGGACTATGCGAATCTGTGGGAAGAGCGGGGGCCGGCCGACTACGATCAGCGCAATATGGCCAGCATTTCAGGCATCTGGAATCTGTCCTACTACAAGGGTTCCAACGGGCTCATCGGTAATGTCTTGAATGGATGGCAGATATCTCCAATCGTTACGCTCAATAGCGGGATGCCGTTGAATATCACAACCGGCTCAGACAAGAATGCCGATGGCTACAACTCCGATCGTCCCAACCTGGTTCCGGGTACAAATGCATTTCTGAGCCCGCATCGGAGTCGCCTCACAGCTGCATCCGAGTGGTTCAATACCTCGGCGTTCGTTGCGAATGCCCCAGGAGAGGGGATTGGGGCCTACGGCGCGGACGGCAACACGCCGCGCGACTATCTCCGCAGCCCCGGCTACAGAGATGTAGACCTGGGCCTCTTCAGGAGCTTCCACATATGGGAAAGCGCAATTCTGCAGGTTCGCGGAGAAGCTACCAACGCTTTCAATCTAGTTAGCCTGTCTGCGCCTACGGCCAGCTTGTCCTCGGGCAACAACGGCAAGATCACATCCGCAAACGCCATGAGGCAGATTCAGCTTGGCATGCGGCTCACGTTCTGACTTGGCCTCGATTAACGGGCGGGACCTCAATCCCGCCCTTTCTGTTGTTTAGGTTCACTAGAGGCTGTTGTTAACTTTGGTTGAGCGGGGTGAAGAATTTGGCGAGCATGATGCAAGTGAAGGCGAAGTAGTGGAATCCTGCGAGAGTGTCTGAGAGGCGTTCGTAGTCTCTGGCGAGTCGCCTGAAGCGTGCGGCCCGGGCGAAGCTGCGTTCGACCACCCATCTTCGCGGCAGCAGCACAAAGCCTCGCCTGGCCTGTGCATGCTTGACCACCTCCAACTGGATGCGGTGCTGGTTGGCAGCCTGAACGGCCACTTCTCCCGTATAACCCTGGTCCACATAGGCCAGCTCTACGTTCTCTTCCGTGATGCGCTGCACCTCTGCGGCCAGTCGTTCCACCTGCGCACGGTCCTGTTGATCGGCGGCGGTCACATGCAGCGCCAGCAGATGACCTAGCGTATCCACCGCCGCATGCACCTTCGATCCCTTGCGCCGCTTGGCCCCATCGTATCCGGCGCGTGCACCCGACTCCGGCGTCGACTGCAAGGTGCGGCTGTCGAGAATCATCGCGGTGGGCTTGGCAGTGCGACCGGCCAACTCGCGCAGCAGCGAGCGCAGGTCTTCAACGATCGCCTCGAAACAACCGGCTCGGCTCCAGCGATGCGTCTGGTGACAGATCACTCTCCAGGGCGGTAGATCATGCGGCATCATCCGCCACTGCATGCCCGACTTCACGATGTACCGCAGACCGTTGAACACAGCCCGCAGAGAGTGCGTTCGCTGCGCAGCGTCCTCCCGGCACAGCGCTAGATATGGCGCCACAAACGCCCACTCCTCATCACTTACATCGCTCGGATACCCAACAACACCACTGTTCCCCATACAACCATGCTGGCCAAAATCAAACACCGCGCAAAGCATCTAGCTTGGTCCAAAGTTATGAACAAGCTTCAGGCAATCGCAGAACGGAAGGTTCGACGGCGCAGTCATTCCTTCCAGGACAGTGAGAAATGCCGGTTGGTCAAGCTGGCGAGCATCGCGCTGCTCACCTGGCCTGCAATTTCCTCGATGTCGGGTCGAATATGTGGCGGAATCGGGAGTTGTTGCAACGGAAACCAAACCTCGAACAGCAATGCATGTGTCTGAGCCACGGCCGCAGGAACGACGAGGGGGTCCATAGGCGCCTCAATTGACTGGATTCGGGTGCAACAACAAGGCCCTATTCTTCTTTTCTCTTAATAAATAGAGAATAAATTTCTGCTGAGAGCGTCGACGAGGGAAGATCAGCCGAGTTAGACTAGCGCCGCACGTAGAAATTGGCAACAACTACTTTACGGCTGATGTAACTTGTTCCTGGTTCTCGATGTTTCTATTCCCTGCGCGCCTGTGTTGTTGCCCACCATCACACTTGATCGAAAGGGAGCACACTATGAGCACCACATGGCCAGAATCGGCTGTAATGATGACCCTCTCCGGAATTGCATACTCAAGCGATATCGGGGGGCAGCTGCAAAATACAAGCTATGCAACACAGGGCGACTGGTCAGTTGTCTGGGGGCCTGTGGATGACGCCTACGGCAATCTCGCATATGTCGCCAAAAGCACATCTTCTTCTAAATATGCGCTTGTTATACGCGGCAGTGAGACGAGCTTCAGCTTCGACACTATCTATAATTGGTTTTACAATCTGTATGTAACATGGCAATCGCAGTGGCCCTATCTTCCCACCCAGCCAGATGCCATGCTTTCCTATGGCTCCTGGATTCAGGCCAGGAATTTGATTGCCGCGCCATGGTATAGGCAAACTCTCGGCACTTTTCTGACGAAGAGCGTTCCGAAGGATGCCACGATAGCGGTTGCAGGGCACAGCCTCGGAGGCAATCTGGCAACGGTGTTGGCTTCATGGATATCCTACGTGCGAGGCCCTGAGGCAAGCCAGCCAGATCTGAGCACGGAGGTCTATACCTTTGCTGCGCCAAGCGCAGGCAACGAGCAATTCGCGGCTGGCTTCAACGCCAGATTTCCCAACAGCTATCGCTACTGGAATACTCTCGACGCTGTTCCGCGTGCGTGGGAGAGTCTCCTCGATCTCAATAGCATCTACGACGGCATCGGGATTTCTACGCCCAACTGGATACAAGATACTGTCTATACCCTTGAAGGCCTCTTACTCGCCAGCGAGTGGGAATATGGATCGTGTTACCAGCAGCCGGACGAAGGCGGCAAGCCGCTCAATGGGAGCCTCTCCCCGTTGGATACTGACTACTTAGGAGAAGTTATCTATCAACACGGTGTGAACGTTTACCTCGGACTGCTAAATGCGCCGCTGATCAAACCTTCTTTGAGCTTGGCGCTCGGTGCATCCGAGCCTGGCGCTTTCCTTCCTCCTCCCGCGCTCTACAGGCGTCCTGCGCAAGACAGCAGCAAGCCGCGTCCGATCGCCGGCCTGGCTGCGCTTCCGCCGGCAGGGATAAGAGGGTTGCCGTCAGCGGCGCCATTGCGTGTCCCGCGGGCGGAGATCGCCTTTTAGGCATGGTCTCACATTCTGTCGTAGCTTCGGGCGAGACCATGAGGTCAGCATCAACGCCGATCTGATGGTCTCGCCGAGCGCGCGAGCCGACGGGGACTGCATTCAGGCGTCTCAATGCGCTCGCTATCCGGGCGCCGGAGATCCCGGGAGACTGGGACGCGCGTAAGGTTTATCGTGGAGCAAGCAGTGTTCCTATTCCCTGAGCGCAAATACAGAGCGCGAAGACAGAGAGTGACCATGCCATTGCTCATCAAGAATGGTGAGATTGTTACGGCGGATACCCGGTATCGCGGCGATATCTACGTCGAGGATGAAACCATTAGCCGCATCGGGCAGGACCTGCCTGCGCCTCCCGGGGCCGAGATCATCGATGCCTCCGGCAAGCTGGTGTTTCCAGGATTCATCGATCCCCATGTGCACATCTATCTGCCGTTCATGTCGACCTTCGCCAAGGACACGCATGAGACCGCGAGCATCGCCGCGCTGGCCGGCGGAACAACAACCTTTATCGAGATGTGCTGCCCCTCGAGGCACGAGGATGCGCTCGAAGGATACCGGCAATGGAAGCGGAAGGCCGAGGGGACAAGCGCTTGCGACTACGCGTTCCACATGGCCGTGACACGCTTCGACGATCGCACCGCCGATCAACTGCGAGAGATCGTTCAGGATGGGACTGCTTCATTCAAGATTTTCCTTTCCTACAAGAATTTCTTCGGCGTGGACGATGCCGAGATGTTTCAGGTGCTCAAGCTGGCGGCCGAGCTAGGTGTGATCACCACCGCCCACTGCGAGAACGCGGAGCTGGTGAGCCAACTGCAGCAGGCGTTGCTGGCCGAAGGCAAGACTGGGCCCGAGTGGCATGAGCCCAGCCGCCCTGTGACCGTCGAGGCAGAGGGGACGAGCCGCTTTGCGGCGTTTCTCGAGCACACCGGCGCAACGGGTTACGTAGTTCACCTGTCCTGCGCCCAAGCCTTGAAGGCCGCAGTAGACGCCAAGCTGCGCGGTGTGAAACTGCATATCGAGTCTGTGCTGCCACACTTCCTGCTGGACAAAACCTATGCTGCCCGGCCGGGAGTTGAGGGCATGAAGTATGTGATGTCTCCGCCCCTGCGCGATAGGGAGAATTTGTCTGTGCTCTGGAGCGCGCTTGAGGCGGGACTGATCGACACGGTTGGCACCGACCATTGCCCCTTCGACACGGAACAGAAGCTACTCGGCAAAGACGCCTTCACCCAGATTCCCAATGGGATCCCAGGCATTGAGGAGCGGGTGAATCTCATCTATACCTACGGCGTGAAACACGGACGGCTGAACATTCACCGCTTTGTCGATGCGCTGAGCACCCAGCCCGCGAAACTCTTTGGGCTATTTCCTCGCAAGGGCACAATTGTGGTGGGGAGCGATGCGGATCTTGTCGTCTATGATCCGGAGTACCGCGGAACAATCTCGGCCAAGAACCAGCATGTGAACAATGACTACAGCGGCTTCGAGGGTTTCGCCGTTGAAGGCCGGCCCGCAGTGGTAACGGTTCGCGGAAAAGTACAGATACGAGATGGAGAGTTCATCGGCGAGCGTGGCCGAGGACAATTCCTGCACCGCGCGCCTCAGTATGGGTCAAACGGGGGCAAGCATGCCTCTTGACGCCAAAGCAGTAATCGAAGACCTCAAGGAATTGCGCGCGCTAACTGCTGACGCCAACGGCGCGCAGCGCGTCGCATGGACCGATACATGGCAAAAGGCCCGCGCCTGGTTCGAAGAGAAGCTGCATGGGCTGCCGGTCGAGTACCACTACGACGCCGCGGGCAATCGTTGGGTTACGCTGCGCGGAGTTTCCGATCGAGCGCTGATTCTCGGCGGACACCTCGACTCTGTGCCCAACGGCGGTTGGCTCGATGGCAGCCTGGGCGTAATGGCAGCTCTCGGCATTTTGCGCCACATCGCGGAACAGTACGATGGCAAGCCTCCATTGACCGTGCGGCTGGTGGACTGGGCGGATGAAGAAGGAGCGCGCTTTGGGCGCAGCCTGTTCGGGTCGTCCGCTTTTGCCGGTAAACAGACCATCGCGGCCGATCGCGGACGCACGGATCGCGATGGAGTCCGGCTCGAAGATGCGCTGCGCAAATGCGGAATCAACATCGACGCTATTGGCAACGCGCAGCAGGAACAGAAGCATGCCGCGGCCTATCTCGAACTGCACATCGAGCAGGGGCCCGTGCTGGAGAGCATGGGGCGGCCTCTCGCCGCTGTGCTTGGTACCAAGGGCGTCGAACGCCATGCGATCACATTTTACGGCGAAGAGGCGCACTCCGGTTCGACGCCGATGAGTGCACGGCGAGATGCGCTGGCTGCTGCCGCCAAACTCGCCCTGGAGATTCGCAACATCGCAGGCAAGCATCCAGACGCAGTCTGCACCATGGGAAGCGTGAAGACGTTCCCGGGCATCGTGACAGCGGTTGTAGGGCGGTGCGAGACCACGCTCGATCAGCGTGACCTGAATGCGAGTGTGCTCGCGGAGATGTACAGTGAAGCGCAGGCGGCGAGTCGCCGTTTCGCGGAAGAAGAGAAGTGTACGGTGGAGTGGTCGCGCATCTGGAATATAGAGCCAGTCCCTTTTCATCCTGACCTTATTGACCTGTGCGAACAGTCGATCCGCAAGACTGCGGGTGAGTCACACCGCATGCCCTCAGGACCACTTCACGATGCGGCGGAGGTCGCGCGGGCCGGAATACCGACGGTGATGCTCTTTGTGCAATCGCTCAGGGGCATCAGCCACAACAAGATCGAAGACACGCGGGAAGATCATCTTGAACTGGCAGTGGAAGCTCTCGACCGCCTGGCAGCGAAGACTATCGCATGGATACAGCGGCAAGCATAGAATCAGACGTTGGCCTCAACAGGCCTGAGGATGCATATGAGCGATCAAGTCATCGATGTTACGGAAGTTGTTCATCATTGGATCGGCGGAAAGCCATTCGAAGCGAAGCCATCGCGTAGCGGTGCGGTTTCCAATCCTGCGACTGGTGAGATTCTGGCCCGCGTGCCGTTCGCGGAAGCCGCGGACGTGGATCGCGCCGTGGCTGCGGCCAAGACCGCGTTCGTCGAGTGGCGTGCGGTGCCGCTTTCTCGTCGCGCCGAGGTGATGTTCAAGCTGCGCAACCTGGTGGACGTGAATCGCCGACGGATTGCGGAGACGCTCACCCTAGAGAACGGAAAAACACTAAATGATGCGATGGGCGAGGTGGCGCGCGGCCTGGAGAACGTGGAGTTTGCCTGCGGCATCCCCAGCTTGTTAAAGGGTGGCTACTCCGAGCAGTCGAGCCGCGGCGTGGATGTCTATCAGATTCGCCAGCCGTTGGGCGTGGTCGCGGGGATTACTCCGTTCAACTTTCCGGCGATGGTGCCGCTATGGATGCTTTCGAACGCAATCGCCTGCGGGAATACGTTCGTCCTCAAGCCGTCGGAGAAAGTTCCGTCGGCAAGCCTGATCCTTGCGGAGCTTGCTCAGCAGGCAGGCGTGCCGGACGGTGTCTTCAACGTTATCCAGGGCGACAAGGCCGCGGTCGACAGAATACTTGCTCATCCTGACATCAAGGCAGTCAGTTTTGTTGGGTCTACGCCTGTCGCCAGGGCGATCTATGAGACCGGCACACGCAACGGCAAGCGCGTGCAAGCTTTGGGGGGCGCGAAGAATCATATGCTGGTTCTACCGGACGCCGATCTGGACATGGCTGCCGACGCGGCAGTCTCGGCGGGATATGGCGCCGCCGGCGAGCGCTGCATGGCTATCTCTGTCGTGCTGGCAGTCGGTGATGTGGCAGATCCGCTCATCGCCGCGATTCGAGAGCGCGTTTGCCGTATCAAGATCGGCCCTGGACTCGAGCCGGGCAGCGAGATGGGGCCGTTGATCACGCGCGAACATCGCGACCGCGTGGCCGCGTATCTGGAGACTGCGGCGGCGGACGGCGCAACCGTTGTCATCGACGGCAGGCCGGACGCGGCGGCGCAAAAGGACGGCTTCTTTCTCGGGCCCTCGCTGATCGACAACGTAAAGCCCGGTATGCGCTGCTATGACAATGAAATCTTCGGACCTGTTCTGAGCGTGGTGCGCGTCTCCACTTATGACGAGGCGCTGCGGATGATCAACGAAAATCCATTCGGAAACGGCACTGCGATCTTCACGCAGAACGGAGGCGCGGCTCGCCAGTTCCAGTTCGATGTGGAAGTCGGCATGGTGGGCGTCAACGTTCCGATTCCTGTGCCGGTGGCTTATTACAGCTTCGGCGGCTGGAAGTCTTCGCTGTTCGGCGACCTTCACATGTATGGTCCCGAAGGAGTGCAGTTCTATACACGCTCCAAGGTGGTGACGAGCCGCTGGCCTGACCCTGGATTTAGCAAAGTGGACCTGGGATTCCCGCAGGTTCGATAGCAGCAAGTCGATACGTGTCGATTGGTGGGGCGATCGCCGGCGGCTCGTTCGCTGATAAAGAAAATTCTTTTCTGCTCGACCAGCGCGCCGTTCCCGCTGCATCTGTCCATCGTGAGGTCTGACCACGGCTTTGGCGCAGAGACAATCTATTGTGTTAAGACGTTATTTTCTTCCCCTATCTCTAGCGCTATCGCTTTTCTGTGCTGACGCTTCCGTGTCAGAAAATCTCTACGCGCAGCATTTAGCTACGCATGGCGCGAAGATTCTTCCGAGTGGCGGCGCTACTCTTCATGTAGCTGCCGATGGAACCGGGGACTACTCCTCGCTGCAGAAGGCCGTCGATGCGGCTCCATCCACGGGAGCAATCATCGTGATCGGTCCGGGGATCTACCGGGAAACCGTGTCAATCGCCAAGCCGAACATCCATTTACGCGGCAGCGATCCGGACGCCGCGAAGACCGAAATTGTTTTTGACAAGAGCGCAGGCACCTCAGGAAGCACGCTTCATTCGGCGACGATAGAGATTCGCGGAGATCATTTCGAAGCGGAAAATCTGACATTTGCGAACGACTGGAATGCGACGCATCCACAGCGGCCGGCAGGTTCGCAGGCGCTCGCGGCCCTCATCACCGGGGATAAGGACGTGTTTCGGAACGTGCGCTTTCTCGGCAACCAGGACACGCTCTACACGGGGAGCCGCGATTGTTCTCCCGATGGTCAGCCGTGCACTCCGACCCGGCAGTACTTCACGCATTGCTATATCGAAGGAAATGTGGACCTCATTTTTGGCGACAGCAAGGCGGTCTTCGATCACTGCGAGATTCACAGTACGCCGCACTCTGAAGGATTTCTAACCGCGCAAGCCAAGCACTATCCGGACGAAGACAGCGGATTCGTTTTCAACCACTGCAGGTTGACGGCCTCTCCGGGTGTTGCAAACGTTTGGCTGGGGCGGCCATGGCGGCCTTACGCCAAAGTGATTTTTCTGAATACCTGGATGGGCAAGCAGATTGTTCCTGCAGGCTGGCGCGAGTGGCATCCGGGCCAGACGCATTCACTCGAGACGGTGTATTACGCCGAATACAAATCGACGGGGCCCGGTGCCCACGCGGGAGAGCGCGACCCGCATACCAAGCTCCTCACCTCTGCTGAGGCCGCTCAATACAAGATGAAGAAGTTTCTTGACGGGTGGAATCCTCGTAGCCGCAAATCACAATAACGCGAGGGCGGAATGTTGAATCGGCAAAATTATCTTTCGTTGACCTTCGCATTTTCGAGCAACGCGATGGGAGGGCCGGTCGCTGCTTTCACCATGAGATCGTGCGCAGTGACCGTTGCATTGCTGACGGTTAGGCCTTTATCCGCAGCAATGTGCACGTTGGTCAGCCGGACGCTTCTCAGGGGGCTTTCCGGCAGACCGACAATCACTCCGGCTTGCTGCGCACCCGTTGCCTGCAGATTCGTGATCGATATGTCGTGGAAATGCGGGGTGAGCCTGGTGACCGGCTGAGGTTGATCGCGCTCCGGAATCTTCGGATAGTACTCGCTGATGAGGATGGGCGTCTTCACGTTCTCCATGGTGAGGTCGCGGAAGTCGAGATAGCCAATGTCATTCCCGCGATCGCGATTGGACTTGACTCTCACGCCATTCGCCGTGTCCTTGAAGTGCACCCGGGCCACCCGGACGCGCTGCACGCCTCCTGACACTTCGCTGCCGATGGACATTCCATGGCCGTGAAGGAAGGTGCAATCCGTGATGGTAATGTCGGTGTCTGGATCGTCGGGTCCCGGAGAGTCTGGTTGACCTGACTTGATGGCCACGTTGTCGTCGCCGACATCGATGGTCATGTGAGAGATCGTCACGTGATGGGAAGAGAACGGATCGATCCCGTCCGTGTTGGGAGAGTGAGCAGGCGCAAGAATCTTCGCGTCGCGGATCGTAACGTCGTCAGAGTAGTATGGAACAACCTGCCAGGAAGCGGAGTTCTGAATCGTGACGCCCTCGATCAAAATATGTTTGCAGTGATCCAGCAGGATCAGGCGGGGACGTTTGGCCGCCGCGAAACCAGCCGCTCCTTTATGCGCCCAAACCATTTCCCACCATGGCTGACCGTTGCCGTCGATCGTGCCTCCGCCGCGTATCGTAATGTCATGCGCATTCTGCGCTCCTATCAGCGGCTGCACGGATTGCTCGCGTAGTTCTTCGCGCTCAGGATAATCCGCAGGGTCGGGGCTGCCCAGCAATGTCGCTCCCGCTTTTATATCGAGCGTGATCCCGCTCTTAAGAACAATCGGTCCAGTGAGAAAGGTTCCGGCGGTCAACCTGACGATGCCGCCGCCCTTTGCGGCGCAGTCGTCGATTGCCTTCTGGAGGGCTTGCGTGTCTTTGGTCTTGCCGTCGGCTTTGGCGCCAAAGGCCATTGCATCGCAAACGCGATCAGCATGGGCTGCATAAAACGAGCTACCGACGAAGATGCTCAAAACGAGCGCGAACCTCGCCTCAGATAACCGCAGATCGATCACCATCGCTCCTGCTGAATCTCCACTTGGATGACGTGGAGAGGTCAGACCTCTCCATGTTTCGAGATACAGAGGATAACACTCTCGGAGCCTCGGCGTTTGGGGGCGCGCCCGCAGGCCTACGAATCCGGGAATGAAGCTACACCGGAACCAGGGCACGCTTCCTTTTGAATTTGTGCGGGTTGAACTGGAAGGTGGCCCGAAAGCTTACGGCTGAGATGAAGACGTGGTGTCGCTCGACGGTTGCACGCTGCCCACTTGCCAGCCGTTGTTCGACTTCATCAGCGTCGCGGTGGCCGTCTGCTGCCCTGATGTGTCAGCCGCGACCTTGGGGAAAGCTGTCTTCATCTCGGTTGAATTCGCCCAGTCGGGAATGCTTGCCACATCGTAGTGATAAGTCACGGTGTACTGGGTCGCATCGGGGTTATCGGCCGGTGTGTAGCTGTCGATAGTAGCCACCGCGCGGTGTCCGAAGCAGAAGTTGCCGTATCCAGGCTGTGTCTGGTCCGCGGTCCACGTGGAGCGGCCCTTGTCCGACAGATCGTAGTCACTCACCTGTTTGGACCCGATGAGGAATCGCTTCTTTTCTGCAGACTTTCTTACTAGAAATCCAGCGTCGGTCAGAGCGTCGAAACCTTTCGTCTGGTCCTCATTCGAAGTATCAGCCTGTGCCGGGAACTTCACCGGGCTCGACCAGACGCACTCCTGTCGTGCGCTGTAGTAGTCGTTGATTGCCGACTTGAACGCGCTCTTGTCGACAGTGTTGGTCTTGCGGCACCCCGCCGCTACCAGCATTGCACCGCATACTGCCAGGCCCACAATACGTTTTGCTTGCATCCAGAGAATCTCCTCGAAAGGTAGGATGCAAAAAGTAACCTAGTCGAACGACCAATCTCCACCTTTCGGTGGAGCTCTAACTCCACCGCATGAACGAAGACCGAAATACGCGGCCTGCGTATAGTTGGTTGCGATCGTCCCCCAACCTAAAGCTAGATCGAGGAAAGTAAGTCCATGGCTGCTTCGAGTCAAAGTATCCCTGATGTCTCACTGACGACGTCCACTGAAGGCGGTTTCTATCAGAAGCTGAACACGCGATGGCACGAGCGGGCACTGCAGGGCTTCATGGTTATCGTCCTCGCGCACTGGGGAGAGCATCTGGCGCAGGCATATCAGATCTACGTCATGGGATGGCCGCGCCCCAGGGCCAATGGGATTCTCGGTCTGTGGTATCCCTGGCTCATCCAGTCGGAAGCGCTGCATTACGGCTATGCCCTGGTCATGCTCATTGGCCTGTGGGTGCTTCGTAAAGGCTTTAGCGGCCGCTCCTACACCTGGTGGATGGTTGCCTTCTGGATTCAGTTCTGGCATCACATCGAACACCTGTTGCTGATCACCCAGGCGACATTCCATCACAACTTCTGGGGAAAGCCGGTCCCGTTCAGCGTTCTGCAACTTGTCTTTCCGCGCGTCGAGCTTCACCTCTTTTACAACTCGGTGGTCTTCATTCCCATGGTGATTGCGATGTACTACCACATGTTCCCGCCCATCGGAGAAGCGCAGCACGCCGTCTGCTCTTGCTCCTGGCGGCGTGAAGATGAACTTGAGCCGGATGCGGGATTTGCCGCATAAACAACCGCTCGCAATCGCTGTTTGCATGGAGTGAAGTCGTGACGACGGAACGTCGAAGAAGGAAACATTGTGCGACGGCCGTCGCCCCGTCTCGGGAGAGGAAGACTAGCGCGATCAGAGTTTTCGCGCTGCTGCTTATATCCGCAGGTGCGTGCCTGGTGACCGCAGCCTGTCGTCGACCCCCCACTGCTGGAGCGGGCGTCTCCGCGGATGCGCATTTCGATCCCATGCCCGTGCGCACTGGCATGGAAAACGTAACTATCCGGCTTACAGATCGCTCTGCGAGGCCGATCGCCCATGCCGCGGTCATGATTGAGGCGGATATGTCGCATCCCGGCATGAGCCCCGTTTTCGGTGAAGCCTTCGAGAAGGAACCGGGTACCTACATAGGGAAGATCAATTTCAACATGGGCGGCGATTGGGTTGTGCTCATGCACATCAAGCTCCTCGATGGAAAGAAATTGGACCGCCAGGTAATGGTGCCGGGGGTCCGCTCCAACTAATTCCGATGCCAACTACGCTCTCCAATCCGATTCGGCCGGAGCACGATGCCGGCAGTGAACTTGATGAGGAAGTTGTCGACGGAACTCCATCCTTCGATCTTCTCCGCATTCCCTTGATTGGCCGCTTTCTTTCGTGGCGTCACTCCCGCACTCTGTTGCAAATCCCGGTATTCCTCGTAAGCGCCGCGATGATCGTGCATGGGCTTCTCGGCCCTTCGCTCGCACCTAAGAATCTCGCGACGGTTCTAAGCTGGGTGCACTTCCGGGGCGCGCTGGTACTGGTGATCCTCTGCCTGGGAAATCTCTTCTGCATGGCCTGCCCTTTTATGCTGGTGCGCAATGCCATGCGCCGGGTGGTCCAGCCGAGGTTCAACTGGCCGCGCAGACTGCGCAATAAGTGGATTCCCGTGGCGCTGTTCGTAATTGTCCTCTTCAGCTATGAACTCTTCAGCCTGTGGTCGTCGCCCTGGCTGACGGCATGGGTCATCATCGGCTACTTCGCCGCTGTCCTTGTCGTCGACGGCCTTTTCAAGCATGCGACATTCTGCAAATTCGTCTGCCCGATCGGACAGTTCAACTTCATCGCCGCGACAACTTCGCCGTTCGAGGTTGCGGTGCGAGACCACGACGTCTGCGATACCTGCGCCACGAACGACTGTATTCGCGGTCGCCGCGAGTCCTCCGCTGGCGCCTCAGAGCGGCTTGTCATTCTTCAGCGTGGCTGCGAGTTGGCGCTCTTTCAGCCAACCAAGGTCGGCAACATGGATTGCACCTTCTGTCTCGACTGCGTCCATGCCTGTCCGCAAGACAATGTGGGAATTCTGAGCCGCCTTCCTGCCGAAGAGTTGATGACGGATGCACCGCGCTCCGGCATCGGTCTCTTCTCCCGTCGCAAAGACATCGCCGCCCTCACCGTCGTGTTCTGCTTCGGGGCCATCATGAATGCCTTCGGCATGGTGAGCCCTGTTTATGTTGTCGAGACTTGGCTGAGTCATGTTCTGCATATTCGCCGGGAAGCGCCGATCCTCGGCATGCTCTTCGCCGCTGTCATTCTTGTCGAACCGGCGATCCTGCTTGGGCTGGCCGCCTGGATCACGCGCGCCTGGGCCGGAGTAGGGCAGCCCTGGCTTCGTCTTGTCGTCCGCTATGCGTATTCGCTCGCGCCGCTGGGCTTCGGAATGTGGCTTGCGCACTATGGCTATCACTTCTTCACCGGGCTCTACACGGTCGTGCCTGTCACTCAAAGCGCATTGGCCGATCTCGGCTGGCCCATCCTGGGCGATCCGCGGTGGACCCTTGTCGGCCTGCCGCAATCGTTCGTCCAACCTATTGAGTTCGGATTCCTTCTCCTGGGGCTCGCCGGGTCGCTCATGATCGTCTGGCGGCTGGCTGAGCAGGATTCCGACGATCATGCCTTCCGTGCTTTTACTCCTTGGGCTGCCCTATGTCTTATGCTCTGGCTCGCTTCGCTTTGGCTAATGACGCAGCCTATGGATATGCGCGCCACCATCATGGCGGGATAAACAACGCAGACAATGTTCATGACCTCACAATCCGCATGCAGGAAGTTCCAACGCGCTGGCCTTGTATTGGGCCTGGTCGTCCTGTGGGCCGGCTCCTCGGCCTGGGCGCACATCGGACCACCCTACCCCATCATGCAAAACCGGCGGGTCGGTCCATATAAGGTCGATGTCTGGAGCAATCCCGACGTCGGAATCGGCTCCTTTTTCATTACCATCGATCCGCCGCCGGGCGAAGTCGTGCCCCAGAATATCAAAGTGGAGATAGCGGTTCAGCCTGTGAGCGGGCGGCTCCCGATGGTCACGTACGGGGCGTGGCGAGAGAAGCTGCGCGATCGCGTGGAGTACAAAACCACGGTTCCGTTCGACAAGGAGGAGCAATGGCATATCCGCCTGATCCTTGCCAGCAAGCTGGGAGGCGGGGAGACCTCGACCGATGTGCCGGTGACGCCCACGCTTCTCGGTCGATGGGGGTTGCTGCTCTTTGCGCTGCCCTTTGCGGGCATAGGGTTGCTCTGGGTCAAGGGAATGAGCGTCAAGCGCGAGCAGGGGCGCAGAAGCCGGTCGAGGAAGGCTCAAGTTGCGGGCAACGTGTCCTGAATCACGCGAGAATGAAGGTGGAATGCGCGACTCTCATTGCGAGGTGTTCGGGGTAGGCCCCAAAATGGAAGACTGGATGAGAATTGAAAGCTTCCTCCCGAGCGCTGTTCGCATGTCGCGTAACCAGGTCCGTTTCTTCGCTTCGCTCGTCTCATGTGCCATGCTGGCAACGGCCGGCTGTCACCGGGGCGACAAGCTTCCTGAGGTGAAGACGAAAGCCTATGAAGACGCGATCTCCGACTTCTACGTGGGGCTCGCAGCATTACAGGTTGGAGACGATGTCCGCGCCGAGAGCACTCTCTCGCAGGCTACCCAGATCGCCCCGGGCGAGCCTGCTGTTTGGGCTAACTGGGGAATTCTCGCCCTGCGGCAGCGCAACTTCGATCTTGCCGCGCAGAGGCTGAATCGCGCTCTGCAACTGGCCCCGCACAACGATCAGATCTATTATCTGCTCGGCGTTCTCGAGAGCGATCGCGGAAATTCTCAGGCAGCCATCACAAATCTGCGCACCGCCTCGGCTCTGAATCCCGCGAATGCGCGCGCTGCCTACGGTCTCGCCTCCGAGATCGAGCGGCAGGGAGCCGCGAACAGCGACACTGAGTATCAGCAAATCCTCCAGCAGATTCTCAAGGTTCATCCGGACAATCTCGCCGCCCTGCTCGACCTGGCGCGCATTGCCGCCAAAGACGGAAACGCTGCTCTCCTGCATACAACCGTCGCAGGCATAGCCGCAGAGTCGTCGACATGGCCGCCCGAGGTGAAGCAGCAGCTCGCGGCGCTGCAGGCGGCGTCCGAGGGGGGCGATCCTCATGCGGCGGCGACGCGCAGCATCTTCCTGCGCAACGTCCTTTTGCGCGTGCCGCAATTCCGCGAAAACCTCGCCGTGCTGAAGCCGCAGCCGGGCGAAGACGCGCTGCCCTTGACTCACCTCCTGCGGATGGAGTCGCCCAGCTCAACCCCGGCTCCGCCAGATACCGCCATGAGTTTCACCACGACGCCAATTGCGAATCCCAGCAACACACGCTGGGATTGGATCGGAGCCATTTCGCTGACCGGTGAAGGTGCGCCGGTTGTAGCGACCGCCAATGCGCGCGAGGTGCAACTCAGCTCTGGGGCGAAGTTTCCCTTTCCTGGCGGCAGCGCCGCGACTCTATCTCCGGAAAGTGTACTTCCCGTCGATTTCAACTATGACTTCAAGATGGACCTGGTGCTCGCCGGCGCAAGCGGGTTGCGCTTCATGCGGCAGGACAGCGCGACCTCGTTCACCGACGTGACCGCCAGGACCAAACTGCCCAAGAGCATCCTCGATGCGAGTTACTCGGGTGCCTGGGATGTCGACATTGAAGCTGACGGCGATCTCGATATCGTACTGGGAAGCGCGAGCGGGTTGCCCACTGTTCTGCGCAACAATGGGGACGGAACCTTCCAGCCGATTCATCCCTTCACCGGCGTCTCCGGCGTCCGCCAGTTTGTATGGGCCGATCTGAACGGAGACGGCAATCCGGATGCCGCGCTCATCGACGGATCAGGCAAGCTGCACATCTTTTTCAATCAACGTTCCGGCAATTTCACGGAATGTTCTGTTCCAGTTGATGTCTCCGAGGCCAAGGCCATCACCGCGGCTGACGTCAATAAAGACGGCATTCTGGCGTTAGTGGTAGTGCAGCCAAGCGGAGCAATCACGCGCCTTGCAACCGCTGAGGGCGGTCAAGGTTGGACGACGAGTGACATTGCTCATGTTCCCAATCCCGCAAGCACCCTTTCCGGCGACGTCCGCCTTCATGCCGCAGATGTCGACAACAACGGCGCGATCGATCTGATCCTCGCCCAGGTTGCGCCCTCTTCTCCTCAAGCGACCGCGGGAGCTCTCATCTGGCTGGCCGATGAGAACGGCAAATTCAATCTGATGGCGAAACCTGCCGGCCCGGCGGCGATCTTCGATGTCGCAGATGCCAAGGCCGACGGTCGCATGACTCTGCTCGGACTCTCCGTCGACGGTCAACCGCAACAGGCGATAGCCCAGGGAACGAGGAACTATCACTGGCAGATCATCCGTCCGCGCGCAAAGGAATCGACGGGAGACCAGCGTATCAACTCCTTTGGCATTGGCGGCGAGATTGAAATCCGCTCAGCGCTGCTTACACAGAAACAGCCCATCGATAGCCCGCAGCTTCACTTCGGCCTCGGCGAACATACCGGCACGGATGTGGCTCGCATCGTGTGGCCAAATGGCTCGGTGCGCGCAGAGTTTGCCCTCAAGGCGGACCAGCAGGTGTTGACCGAGCAGCGGCTCAAAGGGTCCTGCCCCTTCCTGTTCGCCTGGAATGGCAAGCAGTTCGGCTTCGTGAAAGATGCTGTGCCCTGGGGCTCGGCCATCGGGTTACGCATCAACTCGCTGGGCACAGCAAGCATCGCTGCCACCGAAGAGTGGTACAAGATTCCCGGCAATCAACTCGTTCCGCGCGTTGGATTCTACGACCTGCGCATCACGGGTGAGTTATGGGAAACCTATTACTACGATCATCTCGCGCTGATGGTGGTCGATCACCCCGCTGGGACCGATATCTTCACCGATGAGCGCTTCGTGGTTCCCGCCGTTAAACCTGCAATTACAACCGTTGCTACACCACAGCCTATTGTCCGAGCTGTGGACGACAATGGCCACGACGTTACGAACACCCTGCGCAGCCTTGACGGGAAGTATCTGGATAACTTCGGGCGAGGTCAATATCAGGGAGTAACCCGCGATCATTATGTTGAGATAGATCTGGGTGACAATATCCCGAGCCGCGGCCCTCTCTATCTCATCGCCAAGGGATGGCTGCACCCGTCTGACTCAACCATCAACGTAGCGATAAGCCAGGGCAGCCACGAAATGCCCAAGCCGCTCAGCCTCGAAGTGATGGATAGCCAGGGCCGCTGGTATGTCGCACGGCCCAATCTTGGATTCCCGGCTGGCCGCAAGAAGATTTGCCTCATCAATTTGACCGGGGTCTTTCGCCCTGGTGCGCCGCATAAAATCCGCCTGCGGACCGACCTGGAAATTTACTGGGACCAGATTCAATGGGCGAGGGGATTGCCGGAGACGCCCATCAAGGTGACGCGACTGGCGCCGGCCACCGCCGATCTCCACTATCGCGGCTACTCCGTCATTCACCAGGCTAGTCCCTCATCGCCGGAGATTCCGGACTACAATCACCTTGCCGCCACGACCCAGATCTGGCGAGATCTCTCTGGCTACTACACACGCTATGGCGATGTGCGCGCCCTGCTGGCCAAAACGGACGATCGCTACGTAATCATGAATGCCGGAGATGAAATGTCTCTGCGTTTTGCCGCCATTGCACCGCCGCCCTCCGGCTGGGTTCGCGACTATGTTATCGCGGGTGATGGATGGATCAAGGACGGAGACTATAACTCCACTTATTCCGCGACGGTTCGGCCGCTGCCATATCATGCGCGCAAGCTTTATGACACTCCTCCGGGGCCGCTCGAAGACGAATGGGTCTATCGTCATCACACTGGAGACTGGCAGACCTACCAGACGCGGTATGTTACTCCAGATGGTTTTGAAAATGCATTAAGGAGTCATACCGCACCATGAAACGCGGCCCCATTGCACGTACTTTGCTGACCATATTTTTCCTTGGTCTCATCGCGACACCCATCGTCATCAAGCGTATCTCCGCGAGCAGGAAAGCGGCGGACACCCGACTGAACGAGAACGCGGCGCTCGCGCGCTATGGCTTCTATCTCCAGGAAGTATCCCATCAGGCCGGCGTCAACTTCATCAATGAAGCTCCCAGGTTAGACCCTAAGCTTGCGCCAATCATGCCGGAAGTTGCATCGATGGGGGCCTCTGTATCTGTGGTCGACTACGATCGCGACGGCTGGCCCGATTTCTACGTGACCAACAGCCGCGAAGGCAGTAAGAACGCGCTTTACCACAATAACCACGATGGAACCTTTACCGACGTTGCACCGCAGCTGGGGATTGCCGACGTCAATCAACCCGGCACCGGCGTGTCGATGGGCGCGGTGTGGGGCGATTACGATAACGATGGGTATGAAGATCTCTACCTCATCAAGTGGGGAAGGCCTGAGCTCTTCCATAACGACCATGGGCATGGATTCACTCGCGTCTCGGAACAGGCCGGGCTGCCGAAGTGGATCAATGCCAATACCGCGGTGTGGTTCGACTATGACGGAGATGGGAAGCTCGACCTCTTTGTTGGCGGCTACTACGACGAGAATGTCGATCTCTGGCATCTCAAGACCACCCGCATGATGCCGGACAGCTTTGAGTACGCCAACAATGGGGGGCGAAAATATCTCTTTCACAACTTAGGCAACGGCAAGTTTGAGGAAGTAAGCGCCAAGCTGGGTATCGACAGCCGGCGGTGGGCCCTGGCTTCAGGGGCAGCCGATCTGCGCGGAACTGGACACCAGGACCTGTTCATTGCCAACGACTACGGGGTCTCGGAGCTTTATCTTAACGACGGCAAGCGATTTCACGAGGTGGGTAAGGAATCGGGTATCGGGTTCGCGCCCAAGAGCGGCATGGATGTTGCCTTTGGCGATATCTTCAATCAGGGAAAGTATTCGGTGTATGTGTCGAACATATCCGAAGACGGCGTACTTATTCAGGGAAATAACCTGTGGACACCGAAGGAGGGAACGTTGGGCGAGAGTATCAAGTTCGAAAATCTCGCTCGCGACCTGGGCGTCGAGTTAGGGGGATGGAGCTTCGGCGCGCAGTTCGGCGACCTCAACAATGACGGCAATCTCGACCTCTATCTCACGAACGGAAATATCTCTCTCGATCGGAACAAGAGCTACTGGTATGACTTCGCGAAAGTGGCAGGAGGCAACCGCGCCATCATCGAAGATGCCAAGAACTGGCCGGCGATGGATGGGCGCAGCCTCTCCGGCTACCAGCAGAAGCGTGTCTGGCTGAATGATGGCGCGGGAAAATTCGCAGATGTGGCGCAAGCCGTTGGCGCGACCGATACCTATGATGGGCGTGCAGTCGCCCTGGCAGATCTTTGGAATCGCGGCGTGCTTGACGTGCTGGTGGCGAATGAGCGCGGGCCTCTGCTGATCTATAAGAACACTGTCACGCCGGACAACAAGTGGATCGAGTTCCAGCTGGAAGGCACCACGAGCAATCGTAGCGCGATCGGAGCGGAGGTCGCGTTTTACTGGAACGGCCAGGAGCAGATTCAGGAAGTGTCGGGCGGCTGCGGTTTTGCCGCGCAGAACGATCGGCGCTTACACTTTGGATTGGGCAAGAACCCACGGCTTGAAAAGGTGGTGATTCGCTGGCCCTCCGGAAAAGTTCAAACCATAGACAATCTCACTCCGGACAAGCTGTACACGATTAAGGAGCCAGCATGAGCCATCAGGCGATCGCAGTTCCGGCGTCTCCCTCCATCAAGCCGCCGCGCTGGAAGCAGTGGCTCTCGCTGGATAACCGCTATATCCCGCCGCTCTTCATCACGCTTATTTTGCTGGTCGGTCACCTGAGCTATGGCATCCTGGAGAGCTATCCGAAGACGCTCCTCGCCATTGGCACGAGTCTCATTGCGGAATTGATTCTGAGCCGGATATTTATGGGCAAGTGGCCGAATCTTGCCAGCGCATATATCACAGGAATCAGCGTTGGCATTCTGATTCGGTCGCCAGGCTTCTGGCCTTATGCGTTGTGCGCCGCTATCGCGATCACCTCGAAGTATGTCATACGCTTCAAGGGGCGCCACCTGTGTAACCCTTCAAACTTCGGCATCTGCGTCATGCTGTTCCTTGCCTCCGAATCAGTGGCGACGCTCAGCATTCAGTGGGGCAATAACCTATGGCCGATGGTCGTGATCTGGCTTCTGGGCTCGGCGATCATCTGGCGCGCGCGTCGTTTTCATATCAGCGCGACGTACGTCGTGTCGTTTTTTGCGCTGGCGTTTGTCCGCGCCTGGATCATGCATGATCCATGGCAATCAGAGATTGCGCCCATCACCGGGCCCGAATATCAGCTCTTCATTTTCTTCATGATCACCGACCCGAAGACGACGTTGCGCTCGAAGACGGGCCAGTGCGTCGTCGCGTTTTTCGTTGCTGTAGCGGAAATGTTCCTGCGACTGGATCAGAGTGTTTATGCTCCGCTCTATGCGCTCTTCCTGGTGGGTCCGCCGGCACTGCTGATCGAGACGTGGCTAAATTCGCGCCGCGACAGGGGCACGGGGACTGCCCATCCCAATCCTCTTCGTGAGCAGCCATTGCCTGTCCGTCCTTGACGTGAACCATTGTTCGCCGGCAACTCACTGCGAGTGCGCGCTCGCCGGCGAAACAGCCTCGGAGTTGAGCGAAAAACCACAGCGCTGAAGCAACTGAAGAATATCCTCCCGGCTGGCGTTCAACTTATGTGCCGATTGAAGCAGATCTTCCGCAAGAACCGGATACCAGTTGCGGCGCTCGGCGTCTCCTAAGCCCGCGATATTGAAGGGCTCAATCGCATGGAGAATGTCATCGATGAATTGCGCAGATTCGTGGGGTGTCCGAGTGCGAGAGGCTCGATCGAGAAGCTGTCGGCAAGCTGGACCGAAGGATGGATGGTCGTGCAGCAGGAATGACGACGCGAGTTCGGGTTTGCCTAATCGCCGAGCGGCTTCCGAATAGCTAACTACAGCGAAGTAGAGTAACGAAAGCGCCACAAAAATCGGGAAGTCGTGCATGTTCGCGTAAAGGGCCCCGACCAGGCGAGATGCGGCGACTAACTCCGCGTCTGTTTTGTTCGCATAGGTCTTCAGGCTGCCTGCAAAACGCTCACTGTCCCAATCGCGATCTATTATCTCAGCCAGCCGGGAAATGCCGAGGAGCGTAAGTGGAAAGCCAGTAGAAAGCAGGGGATCGACGAATCCGGCCGCGGAGGGTAGCAGCGCCCACTTGCCATCAACCACATGCGCCGTGCGAAAGCCCAGCCGCGGGATGTGAGTGAACGGCTGCTGAGGCTGCGCAGATGCAAACTGCTCCCGCAGCGCCGGAATCAACCCTAGCAGACGGTTCCAGCCATCTGCGCCATCGGCCAGACCAAGCTGCGCTGCAAGGTCATCCCTTGCTGTAACTCCAGCGCTGGTGATGCCGTTGTTGAATTGCAAAACCCACACCCACCCGCCGTCGAAGACGTGATGCACAGCCGCGTCGTCGATGGGATAAGGCGGAGCTTCCGATGTGCGGCTCGCGCTGTTCTCGCTTAGCCGCTTGACTCCGGAGAAGTGACTGTACAGAGTCTGCGTCGGAGGCAGACCCGGCAATCCGCGTTCGCCTAGCCCGAGAGCTCGATGCAGAAATCCGCGCGGGCCTGTTGCATCTACTACGAATCTTGCCTTGACGTTTACCTGTAGGCCTCGACGTTCACCGGTGAGATTTACTGCGTCGCCTTCGTCGAAAAAGTGATTCAAGCGGGTTTCGTCGACATACTCCACGCCAGACATCTGCGCCTGGCGAACCAGAAAGTGGTCGAAATCGGCGCGGTACCAGTGTGTATCTGCGATGGTGTCATCTGGGCTGGCTGCAACCAGCAATTGATTCTGTCGATTGGCTTTTTGCGCGGCAGGCTGCCCTAAAGTGTGATGATGAAAGGTGAACCCTCTCTTTAACCCGCAGGCTAGCTCCGGATAACTACGCTGCCAGCTTCCCCACTTGGTGAGAGGGGTGAGCGTGGGCAAGTTATATCGCGCAGCCATGTCTTCCAGGAAGAGGTTAGACAACGGGGTCGAAGATTCGCCAATCACCACTCGCGGATGGGTTTCTTTTTCGATCAGGAGGACAGACCTTCCTAGTCTGCGCGCAATCATCGCCAGCAGCGAGCCGGCGAACCCTGAGCCCACAATGGCGATGTCGTAACATTGGCTCAATTGCGCGCCCCGCAGGAATCACAGGTAATCGCGCCGAGGATGCTCTGTTGAAGGTTCATCGCCTGCAGTCGCTCCATGCGAAGCGGACGGCATTGCGGACACGAAGCCGTTTGGTGCAAACCCCATAGATCGACAAAGACCCGTCCACGTCGGAGGTTGAGGCCATAACTCATCGTGTCTTCCACCAGGCTCAGGCGTGGCGGGATAAATTCTCCGCTTGCCGCCAGAGTTTCCATCGCTCCATTGCCGCCGCGGGTCGGAATCAACGAAGCAGCGCTGGCTCCGCAGTCAAAGGCGAAATCGAGGGACCGCTGCGCCCAATGGAGAGATTCTTCGGGCTGCATAAATGGCGGTTGAACGAGAATGAATACACGAAGGTCGATCTGGTTATTGCGAAGAAAGCTTGCCGCCGCGGCAAACTGCTCCAGTGTCATGCGCTTGTTGAGCTTTTCTAGGACGCCGGGATGCGCAGTTTCCAATCCCATCGCCACTTCGAGCCGTCCGCTGAGCATGTTGCGGAAAGCGACGCATCGCTCTCCCACGAGCGACGGGTGGCACTCTACGATGACGCGATCGAAGTCTTGTACCCGCTCCGCAATTGCCCGGTAGTCGTTGACGGGGATAGCGCGGGGATCGAAGAAGCTGCCGCTGTTGTAGAGCTTGATAGCGCGGGCGGGAGGCAGTTGGGCTAACGCGAAATCGATCTGCGCCGGAATCGCTCCGGCCGGCACCGTCTCCGTCAAGGTGTTTCGCCACAGGTCACACATCACGCAGCGCCATGGGCATTCACGATTGGTAAGAAGCACGGTAGCAACGGGGATGACCGCGCCTTCAGCGGCGTATTCCTCCTCGACAAAAGATGCGTAGGGCCGGAGCGGGTCCAGTTTGGCTCGCGATGGGCGCTGTTCCGCGATCCAGCGATCGCGCGCGGCTCCGGGTGCTGGATAGACCGCTGCCATTGCTGTCTTCACTGGTAAAGCGACAGAAACTGTCTGCGATATTCGGTTTCCCGCAGAGGCAGACGACTGCGGAGCGAGTCGACGGGCAGTGCTCCATGTTGAAAGCGGCGCTTGGGGTACACAGGCATCGTCATGCCGGTTACGGCTGCGATTCCCCGCGACACAATCTCCCCCTTCAACTCATAGAGGCGCTCGACGCTGTAGTCCGTGAGCTTGATGAACGGAATTGCTTCCGCCAAGGCAATCACATTCGGGCGAGTATAGGGACTTAAGCCGTTAAATCCATAGTAGTGCGCCGGAGCATAAGTGCGGGTGTAAGAGCGGCTAAGTCCTCCGCTATAAGTCAGTGAATGCTTTATTTTTCCTACGCCCCATCCTTCCTGGTAAAGCATCTGGTTGTGTACTACGCTGCGGATGGTAAGCTCAGGATTCTCCTCGATGGGATAGTCTTTCAGGTTCTCATCGCCGCCGTCGCCGTCCAGCAGGTATCGCCATTCCGGATAGCGCGCACGTATCCCCTTGCACAGAGCGACGGCCATCGTTGCCGATTCCACATCGAGCGCTTTGTAGTCTTCGGTAATGCGGATGGTTTCGTCAGCATCGAGCGACGCAGCATCCGCCTCAATTGGTTCGAGAAACAGCCCCAAACCCACGGCATCCAGAAACGCTCTTGCCTGTCTCACATCCGGACCATCGCCAAGGTCGAGCACGAACGCTTTCAGCCGGATGGGGCTCATCTCCAGTTTGCGCATCACATGATATGCGGCGAGAAAGACGCTGCCGCTGTCGATACCGCCGGAGAAACACACGCCGATCGGCTCGCGCTCCGGTATGTGTTGAAGCCACTGAGATATCTCTTCCGCAAGAGCCGAGATGTACGCGTGGCCGATTTCATCCAGGTCTGTCGAGAGCGCATTCGAGAGGGGCGAGAAGAAACGGGTATAAGTCGGATCGGGGTCGGGGCAGCCTATCAGTTGAATCTCGACGACGTAGTGCGCAGGAACCATGCGCGTGTAACTCGGATGAAACTGTCCTTCTAATCCTTCGCTTTTGAGCCAGTCATAAGTGGCATCGATGCGCGGCGCGACAATCAGCACCGGGCCTTCGGACCGCTTGGCGAGGAAGTAGCGCATGGGCCGGTCGAGGGAACGGGCCATTCTGACCGTCTTACCGTCGCGCGCAATAAGCGCGAACGATCCCTGGATGGCACGCACGGCAACCGGCGAGCCACTTAACACCGCGCTCCTGGCTTCGTCGATTGTCTGATTAAGGATTTGGTTGGCGTTCGATTCCGTAAGATCGACGACGCGTTCGACGTATGGTTCCACGGCAGACCTCTGAGTGGGTTTCCCCTCATCAGTTTATCCAAATTCGGTCTAACAGGATCGACGATGGACGTGATCTTCAGGAAACGTGGGCACGGTCCTTCTCTCGCTGCCCAGGCGATGCGGCATCGAGAGGTTCGGCGTCGAAGGCAGCATCCACTCCCCGCTGTTGGGTCCAGCCTGGCAGTTCCTGACTCCCTGTGATCAGGCGTGCTCCGTGTGTGAAGGTGAAGTAATTCCAAATCCAATCGAAGAGAACAGCGACCCGGTTGCGGAAACCGATGAGGAAGAAGATGTGGATGGTCAGCCAGGTGAGCCACGCCATGAAGCCGCTCCAGTGCGCCTTGAACGGCCATTCGATTTTGGCGACGGCGGCCATCCGTCCGATCGTGGCCATATCGCCCTTGTCGAAGTAGTGAAAGGGCGCGCGAGGCTTTCGTTCCAGGTCCTGCTCGATCATCCTGGCCACATGGTCGCCCATCTGCATCGCGGGCTGCGCTACCCCCGGCACCTGCTTGCCATCCTGTTCGAAGTGGGCCAGGTCGCCGCAGATAAAAATCTCTGGATGGCCTTCCGGGTTCAGCGTCTTGTTCACCAGAACGCATCCCCGCTTATCCGTTTCAAAGCCGAGGAGGTGGCCGAGTGGAGAGGCCTGAACTCCCGCTGCCCACAGCGTTACCACGGCATCGATACGTTGGCCGCCGGCGATCACGTAGCCCGGCTGCACATCTGTTACCTGAAGTCCGGCGTGCACCTCGGCTCCGAGCTGAGTCAGCTGCTCAACCGCCTTCCGTGAAAGGTCCTCGGGATAAGCCGCCAGAATGCGAGGGCCGCCCTCGATCAACAGCACACGTGACTTGGTGGGGTCGATGTGACGGAAATCGTGCCGCATATAGAGCTTCGCGATGTCGGTGATGGCTCCGGCCAGTTCGACTCCGGTAGGTCCGCCGCCAATCACCACAAAGTTCAGAGGCGGATGCGACCCGGTCTCCAGCTTTTGCCGCTCGGCCAACTCGAAGGCCAGCAAAACCCGGCGCCGAATTTCGATAGCGTCTTCCACTGTCTTCAGGCCAGGTGCATGCTGCGCCCAATCATCATGGCCGAAATAAGAATGGGTCGCGCCGGTGGCGACCATAAGGTAGTCGTACTCCATTTCAGCGCCGCTTTTGAGTTGAACGCGGCGGGCATTGAGATCAAAGCTGATCGCCTCATCCATCAGCACTTCGACGTTCTGCTTGCCGCGGACGATGGAGCGAATGGGCGACGCGATGTTAGCCGGAGACAGCACAGCCAGGGCCACCTGGTACAGCAGCGGCTGGAAGGTAAAGTGGTTGCGGCGATCGATCACCGTTACATCCACGGGAAGCTTCGCCGCGCCCATCGCCGCATGCGTGCCGGCAAAGCCGCCGCCGAGAATCAGGAGACGCGGCCGCCGTCCCTGGGCGATCGCCGGAATCATCACCGTACTTTGGGTTGCCGTCATCGTTTCCCCTCACCTGAACAGATGCATGAAACGTCGTAACTGACACAGAGATACGATCTTCGCAGAAGCCGGCGAAGATCGCCGGGCCGGGAGCCGTTCCGAGAAGCGCAAATGAAAAAGGACGGAGCCCAGAGGCTCCGTCCTTGATTGGCTGTTCGATCTGGAGGGTTTATTTCTCGTGAGGGTGTCCCCCGCTGGGATGGCCGCCACCGCTGGGGTGACCGCCGCCGCTCGGATGGCCACCGCCGCCGGACGGTCTGCTCTGGGGGTGGCTTTGTGGCGCTGGACGGCTTTGCGACCGGTTGAAGTTGTTGTTCTGGGCCGGTCTGGACATGTTGTTCGGGCGATTGTAGCTACCCGTATTTCCCGGCCTGTTGAAACTGTTGTTGTTGGGCCGGTTATAGTTGCTGTTGCCGGGGCGATTGTAGTTGTTCGTTGCGCCCGGACGATTGTAGTTGTTCGTTGTTCCAGGGCGGAAGCCGTTGCTGGTCCCGGGACGATAGGCGCCGTTCGCGGGGCGGGCATAATTTCCCGAGCGATTGTAGCCGCTTGCTCCGCCGCGATTGAAGGAGCCTCCGCGATAGTCCGGTGCGCGCATCGCTACACTCCGGTTGTAGGCACGAGCGGCAGGGTTGCGATCGAATCGGCCATAGTATCCGTGATTCACCACCGTCACGCTACGCGAGATATAGGTGTTGTGCTGGTAGAAGACAGTGCGGCCGCGCCATCCGCAGCCCCAGCTGTGCCATCCCCATCCCCAGTGGTTCCAGCCGCCGATTGCGATGCCGATACCGAAGCCGATGGCGAGTCCTACGCCCAGGGCAACTCCGAAGGGCGGCGCAGAAACATAGTATCCAGGCCATGCGACAACCGGACCGCCGTAGACAACCCACGGGTTGTAGTAGGGCACGTAGACTACTGCGGGGTTGGCCGGCTGGATCGCGATGTCATCCGGCTGATAATCGACCGCGATCTGCTGGGAGTTTCGCAGGTTCCCAGACTGGTAGGCGCGCTGCCGCATGGTCTGCACGGCGGACATCACATCCTGCGGCTGGTTGTAATACGCGTTGCCGAGCTGGCTGGTCCAATCCAGGTTCCTATCGAGATTGGAGAGCACCGACGGGAAGGCTACGAGAGCCTTGACACTTGGGTCCCACTGCATGTCGTTGGCCATCTGCCCCATCTGGTCGGGAGGCACGCCCTGATGCGACTGCACGAAGCGATCGGCGTCCACCACCTGCGTGGGAAACGTCGAGGCGGCCAGGATCTGGGCGACCAATGCGTCCGGATAGAGTGCGATCGGCGCGACCAGCTCATCCAGCTGATCCGGGCTTAAGGCGTTGTAGTTCTGCGGGGGAGCGCCGCCCTGGTCCTGGTCTGCCGGCGCCGCCGGTGCACCCGACTGGTCGGGGGGAGGCGGCGGAGGAACGTCCTGCGCGAACACGTCGGCAACGCCGAGGGGAATCATCAGATACATCAGCGCGCAGGCCATGGCGCGCTGCATAAACTTGAGCGCCGTCTGCCTGCCACCGCGGATGCTCCGCATCCGCTCGGCAGAAAAGATCGAATCGTGGAACTGTTCAGCTTTCATATTGAGCCTCATTCTTCCGGGCAATTACTCTTGGCGATATCGTCCAGCGCCGTAAATCAGAGCCGTTCCGGCACCGTGTCGCCTGCCCGTTGACTACAGACTCTCTGACACGCAATCGTCGATTAGAGTTGCGTGCTGGCTCCATCTTTATGAACAATAAGGCGCGTCATTGCGCGCAACAAAATGAATCCCGAGGAACATTTCGCGATTGCCGGGCATTACAGAGGACTGTCGAGCTCGAAGCTGAGAGATGCCGACGGGCCGGCAACGGCAACGATGGATAGCCGGCCGGGTTGGCCGTTCATCGAAACAGGCGTGAGAGTGACTGAGCCGTCTGTCCCGGAAACGGCCGGCACGACCGCCTGCGCGAGGACTGGCGCAGCGGGACATTGGCCCTGCGCCGGACAGTCCGGGGTCCAGGCGTGCAGCGTCTCGTAAAAGGTGACATTGGCGCCCGCCATAGGATGACCGATCGCGTCCGTGACTTCGAGCGTAACCGGCGCGAAGTTCTGCCCCGCTGCAATGATTTGGTTGACTCCGCTGACAGCCGTGAGTTCCGCGGTTTCAAGATGCACGGCGAAGACAGTGAAGCTCGCACAGGCCACATTTCCGGGCAGGCACGCGTTGATAAGATCCGCCTCGCCCGCAGCGAGCGGACCGGCGGTGATCTGCTGCGTGGCTATCCCGTTGGTCCCCGATACGCTTGGCGCAGGGGACACGACAATGTTGGGGTCTGAGGAGCTCCAGTTGACGGAGACTGCCGGCGCGGGGTTTCCGTTGGCGAGCGCCAGCGCTTGCGGATTCCATTGAGTAGTTGCGCCGATGGCGAGGTAGAGATTGGGAGTCAGAGCGCTGATGGCGGGAGGCGTCGCGCCTGTGAATTCAGCCTCGATGCCTGCGCCGTTCGATAACGAGGCGGTGACCTGGGCGAGTCCCGCGGAGGAGGCGCTCACCATCAGCGTTGCCGATCCGTTTGCCGAGGTTATGACGGTGCATGCAGCTTGCCCGCAGCCCAGCACCGCCATGCCGCCCGTGACCGTGTAGGTCACAGGAATGCCCGCAGCCGGCCACTCGTTGTCCCAGTTCATGGCGCGCACAGTGAAGGGCTGCGGAACGCCCAGTGCAAGCGATCCAGAAGGAGCCGTCAGGATCGTCAATGAGTCGCCATTCTGTGCACTGTAGCTGAGCCCATCGGCGATGATGGCGACGCCGAGCGTCTGGGGGTCCTGCACCTGGACCTGTACGCTGCCGGTAAAGCCGCCTGAGGGCGGCGCCATCGCGGTGATCTCCGTGGGTGAGACGCTGGTGACCGCCGCGGGCAAGCCATTGACTGTGACCATCGTGTTCGAGCGGAAGCCTATGCCGCGAATCACCATGGGACCTCCCCCCGCCGGCAGACGCGGCGGAGCCACGGTGTCGGCGTAGAGAATGCGGCCCCGATAGAGATAATCGGGTCGCCCATCGCCGCGTGCGTCCGCGATGCTCAGCCTTACCTCGCCGTCGGCGCTCGTCACTATGGGAAGCGTCGTGAGCCCGGCGACGCTCCCATTGAAGGCCTCGGTGGTTGCTGCTGCGGGAGCTGAGCTTCCGGTGTCCGTTCCATTCCACATCCCGATCAGCAGGTCGGCCTTGTTGTTGGTGGGCTGGCCGTTCTCGTCCAGCGCCTGGGCCTCAATCGTGAACTCGCGATTGGCCCGTGGATACCACTGAAACCAGCTGCTGTGCCCGTAGCCTGAGATTCGCGCCGTCCATTCGCCGCTCAGCGGGACCTGGACTGGCGAAGATTCCGTGCCGTCATCCCCGCTCAGCGATTCATCCGCTGAATTGCCTACCGTGATGGACTCCATCTCGGTTGCACCTGTTGTCAACTGCGGCAGGTCGATGGTTGGCATGGTTCCAGATGGAGTGACCTGGCCGGTCGTGTACGGCCCCACCGAGACCAGAGCGGTGTCGAGGGGATTGATACCCTCAAATGTCAGCTGATACCTGGCGGAAGTCTGCCCGGTGGGCAGCGGAACGCCGCTGAGGTCGAAGAAGCCCTCCAGCGTCTGATCGTCGCTGCCGATTTGCGTCGGCGGATTGGACTGGGTGCTTGTTCCGTTGATCGCATTGCCTGCATTGCCCTGAAAGAAGACGCCGCTCACCGCCGTCACCGTGTAGCGAACATCGGGCAGGTCCGTACCGGGAATCATGGGGCGCAGCACCACGTTGACGCCCTGCATGCCCTGCCCATTCTTGAATTGGATGGTGCCCTGAATCGAGATGGTGTTCGCCGCCGTCAGCTTCTTGCCGGGGAAGCTCGCGAGATTGGCCGCCGTTACCGGATAGAGCCGGTTGAGGGCGGCGATGTCGTCGAGGCGCAGGGTGGTTCCGCTGGATATGCAAGACTCGCCGGTCGAATGGCACAGCAGCTCGATGGGATGCATGATCGGCCATCCGGCCAGGTCGTTGGTGGTCTGTTGGTTCTCTGCGAACTCCTCCTCGTTGGCCTGGGACCAGTCCAGCCCCAGGATGCGGCCAAAGCCGCGCACGATCTGATATTGCAGGACGGCGAGTTGGGCGGCATTCGTGGCGCAGAGGCCATTGATCAGCATGAGCGCGTGGGCGATGTTGCCCGTCGCGGTCATATTGTTCACGATGGTGAAGACCCCGTCCTGCTGGCAGGTCGCCGGGTTGCTGGCCCCGGCCCCGAAGAAGGCGTTGATCACCGAGCCGTCGGCATCGAAAACGACCGCAACCGGCCTGTTGGTCGCCGTGGACCGGATGTCGGCCGGCATGGTGACGCCGCCGCCGGTATTGGTCACGTTGCTGCCGCTTACATCCTCGGCGAGATAGCCGTTCACCGTCATCTTCAGCCCGGCCGTGGACACCGCGTTCCATGTCGCTGCGGCGCTCTGGACCATGACGTTGGCCTGGTAGTTGGTCACGGTTGCGCTCAGATTGCCCAGGTCGATGGAATACAGGACCTGGCCGTTGGCCCAGATCACGGGCTTTCCCTTGGCGGAGGCATTGAAGTAAGGGGAGCCCGCAACCCACCGTGGTCCTCCAGCGCTTGCGGGAAGAGCGCTGGAGAATGCGACCGCCGCGCCGACGGCCGCGAGCACAAGCGGGTTTCGATGGAAGTGTTTCATCCCTGTTCAGGCTGCCGAGAACTATTCGGCCATGGAGGGGCGCCGGCATGAGCAGGAAACAGTGCGAAAAGCGGAGTCGCTCGACCAGAACGGGAGCGCGACGAAGACTGGTTTCAAAATGGAATAGGGGCGCGGTCTACCGCATGATTCCGCTGGAGCGACGTCAGCGGTTATGCATCTGCCGGCGAAGAAGGTGTGCCGCGGGGATCAGATTTCCGGGAAGAAGTCGAAGAAGGCGTCGATGCTCTGGCGCAACTGGGCTTCGATCTGCTCGCGCGTGCCTTCCAGCAGGTGCATGGTGACGCGGGCGCTGTTCCCGTTTTTGAGTTCGACGGGCGCTTCCCCAATTCCCGCTACTTCGTCGGCGGGAAGCAGGCGAAGGCCGTATACCAGAGCTAGATTGGCCATGGGCTCCTCATCCTTCTTGCGCCTGCGATCCTACGAAACCGCAGGCAGTGCGACAAATTATCGTCCGTGCTCTTCGAGATACTTTTCCACCTCAAGAGCGGCCATGCATCCGGAGCCGGCGGCGGTGACGGCCTGGCGGTAGCGGCGATCCTGAACGTCACCGCAGGCATAGACGCCCGGCACCCGCGTGTGTACCTGATCGTGGGTGACGATGTAGCCATCCTTGTCGAGATCGATCTGGCCGGCGAACATCTTCGCATTCGGTTCGTGACCAATACCGAGAAAAAGCCCGCTGATGTTGAGCGTCGACTGCACGCCGTTGACCGTATCGCGAAGCCGCAAACCGGTGACTTCCTTCTGCTCCACGCCCAGGACTTCCTCGACGGCGGTATTGGACATGAAAGATATGGTGGGGTGGGCGATGGCGCGCTCCAGCATGATCTTCGAAGCGCGGAACTGTTCGCGCCGGTGCAGCAGGGTGACCTTGGTGGCGAAGCGCGTCAGGAAGAGTGCCTCTTCCATGGCGGAATCGCCGCCGCCGACGACCGCAATCTCCTTGCCGGAGAAGAAGAAGCCGTCGCAGGTGGCGCAGGAGCTGACCCCATGCCCGATCAGGGCCTGCTCAGATGGCAGTCCCAGCCAGCGTGCGGAGGCTCCGCTGGCAATGATCAGGGTGCGAGCGTGGATGGTCTCGCTGCCCAGGTTCAGCACGAAAGGGTGCTTGGACAGATCGGCAGACACGAGGTGTCCCATGCGGAACTCGGCGCCGAAGCGCGACGCCTGCAGCTTCATGTTCTCAATCAGCTGGGGGCCCTGGATACCCTCGGGCCATCCGGGAAAGTTCTCGACCAGCGTGGTGATGGAGAGCTGGCCGCCGGGCTCATGGCCTTCGAGAACGAGCGGTTTCAGGTTCGCGCGCGCGGCGTAAATCGCGGCGGTAAGTCCGGCACAGCCGGAACCAAGGATGACGGTATCGCGAATATCAGACATAGCAAGGTCTTTCCGATTGTACCTTCTAAAGGACGCGGGACTGGCCGTCCAGGCATCTGCGCCTTCGGCGGGACTGCGCGTCCGGCGAAACGCGCCTTCCGCGCATGGTGCACTGGACGCGCTCCCTTGGGTCGCTCGGTCTTAGATTCGTTAGATGTCGTCAGGATGCATTCGGCCGCTGCTCCGTTTCTTCTGATCAGCGGCCGAGGCTTAGCGAAGGGTCGGCAGAGAGATCATCCGGGGCGATCTCATCGGCGAGCAGCTTGGGCCACGCTGCGGCTGCGATCATGGCGGCGTTGTCGGTGGAGAGGGTCAGCGACGGGAAAGCGATGGGCAGGCCGCGGTCGGCGGCTTCGGCGGTGAAGCGGACGCGGAGCTCGCGGTTGGCGGCCACTCCTCCGGAGACCAGCAGGCCGGCGGCTCCGAGCTGCTCGGCGGCGCGGAAGGTTTTGCGGCGGAGGTCGTCGACCACCGCTCTCTGGAAGGAGGCGATGAGGTTCAGCGTCTCCGAATCACAGAGGGGCAACGCGTCGGAGGGCCTGGCGTTGGGTAGCGCGGCCAGCGCATTGCGCCTGGCTTCGATGCTCTCGGCCATGGCGTGAAACTGGGTGTAGCGGAGAACCGCCGTCTTGATGCCGCTGAACGAGAAGAGCGTGGCGGCTTCAGGGTCCGCCCTGGGGTTGTCGCGGCGATGTGCTTTGGGCTTGATCTGTGCGAAGGAGAAGGGCACCGCTTTTGGATCGCCGTGCGGAGCCAGCGCGTCGATCCAGGGGCCGCCGGGGTAGCCGAGGCCGAGCAGCTTGGCGACTTTGTCGAAGGCCTCACCGGCGGCGTCGTCGACGGTGCGGCCGACGTTGCGATAGCTCCAGCTCTCGCCCTTTCGGCGCGCCAGGTAGAGGTGGGTATGGCCGCCGGAGACGACCAGCGCCAGCACTGGCTGTCCAGGGACTGGCCGTCCAGGCAGCGGCGCTTCGCGCAACGAGTCGGTCTGCTGCTGGGCTGCGAGCTGAGCCTGCTCCAGCAGCACCGCGTGGATGTGGCCTTCGAGATGGTTCACCGCGATCAGCGGCTTGCCGAGGGCGAAGGCCAGGGCCTTGGCGTAGCTGATGCCGACCAGCAGCGCTCCGGCGAGGCCCGGGCCGGAGGTGACGGCGATCGCGTCGAGGTCTGCGAAGGCTATGCCGGCCTGCTCGATGGCAGCGCGAACCACAGGAACGATGTTGCGCAGATGCTCGCGGGAGGCCAGCTCGGGGACGACTCCGCCATAGGGCGAGTGGGTGGCGATCTGCGAGGCAACCACGTTCGAGCGCATCTCCGTTCCGCGGCGCACCACGGCGGCGGCGGTTTCGTCGCAGGAGCTTTCGATGCCGAGGATGAGGCCGGTGGAACCAGCCTCGTTGAGGGTCGTCACATCTCTATAGTAAAGAGACGAGAGTAGCGAGACGGAGATGGCTGAACAGAAGTCAGCGTGGCAGGGTGTAGCCGGGCAGACGGCGGCGCAGGTTGTCGCGCGGCTGCGCGCCTCCGGCTATGACGCCTACTTCGTAGGCGGATGCGTGCGCGATCTGCTGCTGGGACGCGAGCCGGCGGACTTCGATGTGGCCACGAACGCCCATCCGGATATGGTGTTGACGTTCTTCCCGCGCACCTTTGCTGTCGGCGCGCATTTTGGCGTGATCCTGGTCGCCGATGAGGTGGATGGCAAAGAGATCGTCACCGAGGTGGCGACCTTCCGCAGCGATGGAGCTTATTCGGACGGGCGGCGTCCGGAGTCGGTGCGGTTTTCCGAGAGCCCGGAAGAGGATGTGGTCCGGCGCGACTTCACCATCAACGGCATGCTGCTCGATCCGCAGGTTCTGGATGAATCGGGCGATGTGCCGTCAGCGGTACTGGACTTTGTGGGTGGACGCGCCGACTGGATGCGCGGCTGGTGCGCGCCATCGGCGATCCCGACCAGCGCTTCGAGGAAGACAAGCTGCGCATGCTGCGTGCGGTGCGCTTTGCCGCCCGCTTCGACTTCGCCATCGAGGAGCGGACTGCCGCCGCGATTCGGGCTCTCGCGAGCAAGATCGAGCAGGTGAGCCGGGAGCGGGTTCGCGACGAGCTTACGCGCATGCTGACCGAGGGCCGCGCGCGGCGCGCCTTCGAGCTGCTGGAGGTGACCGGCTTGCTCGAAGAGGTGCTGCCGGAGATCGATCGGCTGAAGGGAGTTCGAGCAGCCGCCCGAGTTTCATCCTGAGGGCGACGTTTGGATTCACACCCTGATGCTGCTGGAGCAGCTTCCCGAAGGCGCGTCACCGACGCTGGCCTGGGGCGCGCTGTTGCACGACGTCGGCAAGCCGGCGACTTTTACGCCCGCGCCTTCTTCCGGGCCAGGGCGAATCCGTTTCAACGGCCATGTCGAGGTCGGCGTGCGCATTGCCGAGGACATCTGCCGGCGGCTGCGCTTCTCGAACGAAGAGGCCGAGCAGATTGCCCTGCTGGTCGAAAATCACATGCGCTTCGGGGATGTGAAGCGGATGAAGGCGTCGACGCTGAAGCGGTTCTTCCGGCTGCGGGATTTTCCCGAGCACCTGGCGCTGCATCGCATGGACTCGCGCGCCAGCCACGGCGATCTCACCCTCTACGATTTCGCCAAAGAGCGGTATGAAGTCACGCCGCAGGCTGAGGTGCGTCCCGAGCTGCTGGTTACGGGACGAGACCTGATCGCGGCTGGATACAAGCCGGGTCCGCAATTCAAAGAGCTTCTGGCTCTCGCCGAGGATGCGCAGCTCGAGGGCCGGATTCGCACGCGGGACGAAGGGCTGGCCCTGGTCCGGGCGGCTGCAGAAACACCGAAGCCCGCCTGAGGTGAAATCCCACATCTCAAAGGCGAGATGTGGGGGGACTGGCCGTCCAGGCAATCGCGCCTTCGGCGCCAGAAGCGATTGCTTCACTCCGGTCGGGCGTTTCGCCAGTCATCTCTGGTATCCCACATCTCAAAATCGAGATGTGGGGCACCCGGTGACTGGCCGTCCTACTGCGGCTGCATCTGGGGATAGCTCTGAGGGGCCGGGTACTGCGGCGCTTGATTCTGCTGTGGGCTGTTTTGCGGCTGCTGGCCGCTTTGCGCAGGCGGGGCAGTGCCGCGTGGCGGCGTGGGCTTGGGGCGGTCGATCAGCTTGAAGCCGTCGCGCACCACGAAGAAGTTCTGCTCCGGCAGGTCGGCTTCGAGGAGGTCGCCATCGCGGCCGTAGTAAAGTTCCACGCTGATCGGATTCTGTTCGCCCACGGTTGCGGTCAGGTGCTGAACGTCAACCTGCGCGCCGTTAAGACGGCCGCGCACGCTCGATCCGGCGGCATAGGTAGAAGGCACCAGGACACCCTGCTCCTTGGGGATCAGGATCCAGGAAGTCTGGGGATTTTCGAGGCCGACATGGACCAGCAGAGTGTAGGCGACGGGGTCCAGGTCGGGGAGCAAGACCAGATGCTGATGGCGGTCGACGGTGTTCTGGGTCTGCTTTCCCTCGGCGTTGATGTCGATATTGAACTGGCGCCCGGTGGAATCAGCATGGGCGGTGAAGGTCACCGGCTTGCCGTTCACTGTGCCGGTGATTTCGTCGCTCACCAGGTTGAGGGCGCGGTCAAGGTGCTGGGTGTTGGTGAAGCTGTAGCTGAATTTGGACAGGCTCATCTTGCCCTGCGAGGTGAGGGTGTAGCCGTAAGACGTGGCTTCGATGGTGCGGTCGGCTGACCCGACGGACTTATCTCCCTGATAAATCGTGAAATGAGAGGAGCCGGCGGGAAGCTGGACTGGGGTCTGGGCCTGGGTGACGCCGGCGGGCAGCAAAAGGGCAAGGAAAAGAAAACTCGCGGAAAAGCGCATCTCGTTCGTAAACCTCTACATTGTTGAGACGCGATTTTTCGGAAGAAGCTTCGGTGGCAGAGGCAGGGAATCGGGAATAGGGTTTAGGGATTTGGGTGCGCGGGGCCGTTTCTTCACCCGTCTCTTCTTATGCCTGGATTGTTCGAATCATTGATTCGATTCGAGTTTCATGATTCGTGAGGACTGTAGTTCATTGATTCCACTGAGTTTTCCCATAAGCCTTTCGGTTTCAAGGAGTTGACATCTGTCATTCATTCCTAAGGGTTTATGGCTGCTTCATTGATTCGGAAGGACTTATGCCTGTGTACCGCCGAACTACTTCAGAGTCGTGTGACCCCACGTCTCAAGTGCGAGACGTGGGGCACCCGTATTCCTGTTACTTTTTGGCGTGATCGAAGCGCTTGTTGATCTCTTCCCAGTTGACGGTGTTCCACCAGGCGGCGAGGTAGTCGGGGCGCTTGTTCTGGTACTTGAGGTAGTAGGCGTGCTCCCAGACGTCGTTGCCCAGGACGGGGTATTTGCCCTGCGACAGGGGGTTGTCCTGGTTGGCGGAGGTCACGATGGCCAGCTTGGTGCCGTCCCAGATCACCCAGCCCCATCCGGAGCCGAACTGCTTGGCGGTGGTCTCGTTGAACTGCTTTTTGAAGGCCTCGAAGCTGCCGAAGTCCTTGGTGATCTGCTCGGCGATCTTCCCGGTGGGCTCGCCGCCGCCGCCCGGCTTCATGATGGTCCAGAACATGGTGTGATTGACGTGGCCTCCGCCGTTGTTGCGGACCACGGTGCGGATGTCTTCGGGGATGTTGTTGAGGTTGCGGAGCAGGTCTTCAGGGGTGTGCTTTCCCAGGTCGGGGTGTTTCTCGATCGCGCCGTTGAGGTTGTTGACGTAGGCCTGCGTGGTGCTTGTCGTGGTGCAGCTTCATGGTCTCGGCGTCGATGTGGGGCTCAAGGGCGGCGTAATCGTAGGGAAGTGGTGCGAGTTCGTAAGCCACAGCAGTTCTCCTTCACTTGTCGGTTGGAAAATCTTTTGGTCTGGTCACGGGCGTTTCGAGCCCGGTATGTGTGCGTCCTCGATCATAATGGATGCGCCAAGTTGGCGTGCGGTGCATCCGGACGTGAAGAGGAGGCGAAAAGTTCAGGGTTCAGCGCTCAGGGTTCAGCGCTCGGGGCCTATGCGGAGGATCGGCGTGGGGTTAATTTGCCCTCAGCGGCTAAAGCCGTAGCTATTTTGAGCGACTTACGTACGGGCTGACGCCCGTACCCTTCGAACTGACCCGTTGCTCAGGCTTTGCTGCGCTCGCCCCGGAGGACAATTTCATTTAGGTTCGAAGCAGGGGAAGCTTCGAAGCAGGTCACCCATGCCAGGGCTGGTCCGGTGGGTGCCTGGTCGACAATGGCCAATCCCTAATGTCCGTTCCTGCATCTCTTAAGAAACGATTGCTTTGGCCCGCTCAGAAATAACTCGAAGGCAGCTCCTCAGGACGGCGGGCGCATCCGGCATGCTTGCGATCGGTGCTCCTGCGGCGAGCCTGGCAGCGGGTTTCCAGAATCAGCCTCAGGCGCCCACGGTAAAGCCGGGGCAGGAGCCGAAGACCGAGGCGCAGGCGGCGCAGAACTATCCGCGCACCCCCGGCGTTTTCATCAACCGGCCATTGACGCAGATCTCGAAGGCGGCGGATACGCTGCTGGACGACATGGAGGGCCGGGCCTGCGATTTCTTCTACAACGAGGCCAGCCCCAAGACAGGGCTGGTGCGCGACCGGGCTCCGGCGGCGGGACGATCCTTGAGCCGGGTGGCGAGCATTGCGGCGACCGGCTTCGGGTTGAGCGCGCTGTGCATCGCAGCCAAGCGCAACTATCTGCGCCCCTTACCTCTGCGAACAGCGGGTGGAAAAGACGCTGGCCTTCCTGCTGGAAGACTGCCCTCACGAGCACGGTTTTCTCTACCACTTCATCGATATGGAGAGCGGCGAGCGGATGTTCGGGAGCGAGCTGTCCTCAATCGATACCTCTCTTCTGCTTTGCGGGGTGCTGCTGTGCCGGGAGTATTTCGCGGGCAATACGCGCATTGAGGCGCTGGCCACGACCTTTTACCGGCGCATCGACTGGCAGTGGATGCTGAACGGGGGCACCAGCCTCTCGATGGGCTGGCTGCCGGACCAGGGTTTCCTGAGAGCGCGCTGGGACATCTACGCCGAGCTTCTGACGATGTACCTGATGGCCATCGGATCGCCGACGCATTCGGTCTCGGCGGAAACCTGGAATGCGCTGGAGCGGCCGGTGGTGAATTATGGCGGAATCCAGTACATCAGCGGCGTGGCGCCGCTGTTCATCCACCAGTATTCGCACGCCTGGTGCGATTTTCGCAACGTGGCCGACCTGCACACCAACTACTTCACCAATTCCATCGCGGCAACCCGCGCGCATCAGCTCTGGTGCCTGGTGCTGGGGCAGAAATTCAACTGGATCGACCAGGACATGTGGGGAATCTCGGCGTCGGACTCGCGATCGGGCTACCGGGTGTGGGGCGGGCCGCCGTCGATGGGACCGCTGGACGGTACGCTGGTGCCGTGCGCCTGCGCCGGATCGCTGCCCTTCCTTCCCGCCGAATGCTCGCATGTGCTGCTGAGCATGCGCGAAAAGATGGGCGACAAGATCTGGACGCGCTACGGCTTTGTCGACGCGTTCAATCCGAAAGCCAACTGGTTTGCCGAGGACATTCTGGGCATCGACCAGGGCATCAGCATCATTATGGCGGAGAACCTGCGCACCGGTTTCTGCTGGCAGTACTTCATGAAGAACCACGAGATCACGCACGCCATGGGCGAAGTGCAGTTCCATCCCGACCCGAATGCGAACTCGCAGGTGCTGTAGGAATATTTTCCGCGGGACCGGGGATGGCCGAGGTTGCGGGGGCTGTCTTCTGCGCTTGGCGTCATCTTCTCCGCTTTGCATGGGGGGTGTAGAATCGGCGACGGCTTCGCGGAGGCGGTAATTCTTTGCCGAGGTTCGGCGTCGCTCTCCAGCCTGAATCCAGGCTCACAATTGCGGAATCCTACGAAGAGGGGTGGGGCTGTCCCATATCCGAAACGGGAAATGACTTTGTGCATATCCCAACCTGTGTTTTTCGTTTCACAATCGCGCGGTAGAGTTGAAAAGCTGTCTCGCGCACGCATTTGGGCCTTCTGCGGAATATATGAGCACCGTTCGGATGGGCGGTCTCACCCGCAGCTTAACCAGCAGCCGTAGATTCATGAGACGGCTTCCGGCCTTATCGATCTTCGCAGTCCCAGCGCCTGGAATCAGACGGAGTCTTTGTAAATGACCGAACTTGCACCGCAGTATCACTGGCTGGAACAGCAGGGGCCGGCCTTCGGCGCGCCCGGCGTGCTGCCGCGCTGGACCTCGAGCGCGAAAGCGACGGTAGGCACAGCCTATGCCGCCTCCAGCCGGGCCTGGTTCACGATCTCGCACGGCATTCTGAACGAGGTGTACTACCCGACCATCGATCGTCCGCAGATTCGCGATATGGAGCTGCTGATCACGGACGGCGAGACCTTTTTCCACGAAGAGAAGCGCGATCTCGAGCACAAGTTTTCCTATATCGACTCCGATTCGCTGGCGGTGCGGATCGAGTCGACCGACAGCGAGGGCCGTTACAAGATCACGAAGGAGATCATCAACGATCCGCATTACCCGGTGGTGCTGATGCGGGTTCGGCTGGAAGGCAACGAGCAGGTGGTTGCGCGGCTCAAGCTCTATGTGCTGCTCTCGCCGCATATCGACGGAGGGGGCGCGGGGAACTCGGCACGGGTCCTGGATCTCGCCGGCAACCGGGCGCTGGTGGCCTGGAAGAACAACACCTCGCTGGCGCTGTTGGCGGATTGCGGCTTCAGCCGCGCGAGCTGCGGCTACGTCGGCACCAGTGACGGCTGGCAGGATCTGAAACACGACCTGACGATGGATTGGGAGTTCGGCTCCGCTCTCGACGGGAACGTGGCGATGATGGGCGAGATCAACCCGAAACACACACGGGAATTTACCCTCGCCATCGGCTTCGGCGAAGGACTGCATGCAGCCCTGTCGACGACCAAGGGTTCGCTGTCGACGCCCTTCGAGAAGCACCTGACCCGTTTCATCGAGCAGTGGCACCGGGCTGCCAGCCCCCGCGAGCTGGCGGTCAACGCCCGCGACGGCGGCCGGCTGCTGCAGATCAGCCACAACGTGGTGCTGGCGCACGAGGACAAGACCTACGCCGGAGCCTTCATCGCCTCCGCCTCGATCCCCTGGGGCTATGCGAAGGGAGACGACGACCTGGGCGGCTATCACCTGGTCTGGACCCGGGACATGGTGCAGAGCGCAACCGCGCTGCTGGCCTGCGGCCGGGTGGACACGGCCCGGCGCGCCCTGGTGTACCTGGCCTGCACCCAGAAACCGGACGGCAGCTTCGCACAGAATTTCTGGATCGACGGAACGCCTTACTGGACCGGCATCCAGCTGGATGAGGTTGCGTTCCCCATCATCCTTGCCTGGCGGCTGTGGAAGGTGGATGGGCTGGGCAAATTCGATGTTTTCCCCTTTGTCGAGCGCGCCGCCGGGTTCCTGGTGCGGTATGCGCCGGTGACGCAGCAGGAGCGCTGGGAAGAGAACTCGGGCTATTCGCCGTCAACGCTGGCCGCAGTCATTGCCGGGCTGATCTGCGCGGCGGAGCTGGCCTATGCCCACTGCTCGCCTGAGTTGGGAAAGTTCCTGGAGGAGCACGCCGACTGGATCGAATCGCACCTGGAAGACTGGACGGTGACGAACGACGGCATTCTTCATCCGGAGATCAAGCGGCACTATATGCGCATCCGGCCGCCCCAGTGCGGCGAACCGTACGCTCATGAAGGCTGCGGCGAGGATATGTTGCGGCTCGCCAATCGCGAACCGGGCGAGCGGTTCGAGTTCGAGGCGCGCGAGGTCATCGACGCCGGATTCCTGGAACTGGTCCGGTACGGAGTCCGGCGCGCGGACGACCCGCTGATTGTCGACTCGCTCAAGGTTGTCGATCACGTGCTGAAGATCGATACGCCGAAGGGGCCGTGCTGGCGGCGCTACAACCACGACGGCTATGGCCAGCGCAAAGACGGCGGCCCTTTTGAGGGTTTTGGCCAGGGCCGGGCGTGGCCGCTGCTCACCGGAGAACGCGCTCACTACGAGCTGGCCGCGGGCAACGACATCAGTTCGCTGATCGAGACCTACGAGAGCTTTGCCTCCGAAGGCGGCATGCTGCCGGAGCAGATATGGGACGAACCGGACAAGGCGGGGCTGGTTCTGGGCGGCCCGGCGGGCTCGGCGATGCCGCTGGTGTGGGCTCACGCCGAATACCTCAAGCTGTTGCGCTCGGCCTATGACGGCCGCGTCTTTGACCGCATCGCCGCCGTTGAAGAGCGGTTCGCGCGCGACCACGAGCCAAGTAAGCTGGAGGTCTTTCGACTGCGGCGGCCGACCAAAAGCATGCCGGCGGGGCACACGCTGAGAATCGTTTCGCAGTGGCATTTCCGCGCGCTCTGGACCGTCGACGGCTGGAATCAGGTCGCCTCCACCGAAAGTACGACGCTTGGATTGGCTGGCTCCTATGCCGATCTGCCGACAGCCGCCGGGCAGGCGGGACCGCTATCATTTACTCTTTTCTGGCCGGAAGAAAATCGCTGGGAAGGCAAGAATTTCGACATCCAATTGCATGCAGCCGGCTGAAACTCGATGCAGCGCCGAGACATCCAAGCTACAGAGCTTCAGCACGGCAGCGTCGGACGGACCCATTTAGGATTGACCCAGGGAACCCCTCAAACCGAAAGGCAGCGTTTTTATGAGTGAACTAGACCAGATTTCCATCAACGCCCTCCGATTTCTCGCCGTCGACGCCGTCGATAAGGCCAAGAGCGGCCATCCGGGCGCGCCGCTGGGCGATGCGCCGATCGCGTATCTCCTGTTCCACAAATACATGCGCCACAACCCGAAGGACTCGCACTGGCCGAACCGCGACCGCTTCGTGCTCTCGAACGGACACGCCTCCGCCCTGCTCTACGGCGTGCTGCATCTCTCCGGTTACAACCTGACCATCGAGGACCTGCAGCAGTTTCGGCAGTATGGATCGAAGACGCCAGGCCATCCGGAGCGCGGCGATACGGACGGTGTGGAAGTGACGACCGGACCGCTGGGGCAGGGGCTGGCCATGTCTGTGGGGCTGGCGATTGCCGAAAAGCACCTGGCCGCGATCTACAACCAGCCGGGCTTCGATATTGTCGATCACTACACCTATGGCATCTGCGGCGATGGCGACCTGATGGAAGGCATCTCGCACGAAGCGGCTTCGCTGGCCGGGACGCTGGGACTGGGCAAGCTGATCTTTCTCTATGACGACAACCTGATTTCGCTCGACGGCCCGACGTCGCTTTCCTTTACCGAGAACGTAGAGGAGCGGTTCGAGGCCTACCACTGGCATGTCCAGAAGGTGGCGGACGGCAACGATCTGGATGCGATCTCGGCGGCGATTGAGGCGGCCAAGGCGGTGACCGACAAGCCGTCGATCATCGCGGTGCGCACGGTGATCGGCTACGGCAGCCCGATGGCGGGGACGAACAAGGTTCACGGCGAGGCTCTGAAGCCGGATGAGGCGGCGGAGACGAAGAAGAAACTGGGCTGGCCGGCAGACAAGTTTTTCTACGTGCCGGAAGAGGCGCAGAAGAACTGGTCGACGATCATCGAGCGCGGCGCGAAGTACGAGGAAGAATGGAAGAAGCTCTTCGCGGATTACAAGAGCAAATTCCCTGAGCTGGCTGCGCAGTTTGAACGCACGCACGCAAGCAAGCTGAAGGATGGCTGGGAGAAGTCGCTGCCCGTCTTCCCGACGAGCAAGCCGATGGCCACGCGCAACGCGGGCAACGCGGTGATGAACGCCTTCGCGAAGGACGTGCCGGAGCTGATCGGCGGGGCCGCGGACCTTACTGCTTCCACCAAGACGATTTTGAAGGACGGCGGCAATTTCCATGTCGACCCCAAGGGCCGGAACATCTGGTTCGGCGTGCGCGAGTTCGGCATGTGCGCGGCGGTGAACGGCATGGCGGCGCATGGCGGCCTGATCCCGTACGGCTCGACCTTCTTTACCTTCTCCGACTACTGCAAGTCCGCACTGCGCATGGCGGCGATCATGGAGACGCAGTCGATCTTCGTCTTCACGCACGATTCGATCGCGCTGGGCGAGGATGGGCCGACGCACCAGCCGATTGAGCACCTGATGATGCTGCGCGCGGTGCCGCACCTGACGGATTTCCGTCCGGCGGACGCGAACGAGACGACCGCGGTGTGGCGGCTGGCCCTGGAGCGCAAGAAGCCGTGCTTCATGGCGCTTTCGCGGCAGGACCTGCCGGTTCTGGACACGGAGAAGCTCGACGTCTACGGCGGCGTGAGCAAGGGCGCTTACATCGTGGAGCCGGGCAGCGAGTCACCGGACCTGCTGATCGTAGCCACCGGCGCGGAAGTGTGGGCGGCCCTCACTGCCGCAGCGGAGCTCAAGAAAGAGGGCATCACGACACGCGTGGTTTCCATGCCCAGCTGGAAGATTTTCGAGGAGCAGAACGAGGCATACAAGGCTTCGATCTTCCCCGATCATCTTCCCAAGCTGGCGGTCGAGGCCGGATCGCCGATCGGCTGGTGGAAGTACGTGGGCCGGCACGGCGACGTGATCGGGCTGGAGCGGTTTGGCGCCTCGTCTCCGGGTCCGATCGCTCTTGAAAAGCTGGGCTTCGGCACCGATAACATCGTAAAGCGCTCCAAGGCATTGCTGGAGCGGGTACGTAAGAGCGAAGCCGCGCTGGCGGGAAAGTAAGCCGATGAAGCTAGCCATCGGAGCCGATCACGCGGGTTTCCCCCTCAAGGAGGAAATCCGCGGCTACCTGGAGCGCCTGGGGCATGAGGTCATGGACCTGGGCGCGTACAACACCGAGCCCTCCGACCACCCGGATTTTGCCGAAGCTGTGGGGCGCGCACTGATCGCGGGCCGCGCGGAGCGAGGCATCCTGGTTTGCGGCAGCGGGGTGGGGGTCAACGTGGCGGCCAACAAGATGCCCGGCATCCGCGCCTGCATGTGCCACGATACCTACTCCGCGCACCAGGGCGTGGAGCACGACGATATGAACGTGCTGGTGATGGGAGCGCGCATCATCGGCCCGGCATTGGCCTTCGATCTTGTCGCAAGTTTCCTTAATGCGCATTTTCAAAAGCAGGAAGAACGTTTCGTTCGCCGCCTGAACAAGGTAAAGGCTATCGAAGCGCGCTACATGCCCGAACCCGCAAAACGCTAAACGCCGAAATTCATCTCGAATCAACCTCAGCACGGTAATCAAGAGGAGAACGATGAGCGACATCAGCACCATTCTCTGGGATGTGGGCGGGGTTTTACTGACCAACGGCTGGGACCACAAAGAACGCGCCGCGGTGCTGTCGCATTTCAATATCGACCGCGCGCAGTTCGAAGAGCGCCATCCGGAAGCCAACGATCTCTGGGAAAAAGGGGTCATCACGGTGGAGGAATATCTTCATCGCACCGTGTTCTGGGAGCCGCGCGAGTTCACTCCGGAAGAGTTTGTCGCGGGCATGAAAGCCGAATCGCGGCTGCTGCCCGACAGCGGAATCGGAGTCCTGGAGAGGCTCGCCGCATCTGAGAAAGTAGACCTCGGGATGTTGAACAACGAAGCCCGTGAACTGAACGATTACCGGATCGAGGAATTCGGGTTCCGGGGATATTTCGATTTCTTCTTCAGCTCCTGTTACGTGGGGCTGCGCAAGCCCAGCGCGCAGATTTATCGTTTGGCTCTCGATGTGCTGCAGTGCGAGCCCAGCGAAGTGGTGTTTATCGACGACCGGGCCGGCAACGTGGAAGCAGCCGCAGGGCTGGGCATCCGCGCCTTTCAGTACGAAGGTTCCGCAAAGCTGGCGAGCACGCTGGCAGGGCTTGGAATCGAAATAGAAGTGGGCTGAAGGCCGGGGGCGGAGCAATGGAGCTGGAGTTGAACGCTCGACGCACAAGCTGGCTGATGCCGGCCGTCAAGGGCAGCGCGTTGGGCGGGCGGGCAGGAAGAATTCGAGCATTGGGAACGGACCGAAAGGCAGGGAGGATCCATGGCGACGACTGAGGTAAAAATCGCTCCGGAAGATATCGCGCAGGTTTCACAGAAGAATGAACGCATTCCGGAGCCGGGCGTGGTGGTGATCTTCGGCGCGTCGGGCGACCTTACCAAGCGCAAGCTGTTGCCGGCGCTCTTCCACCTGGAGCAGGCGGGCCTGCTGCCTGAGCAGCTGCACATCGTTGGAGTGGCGCGCCGCGACCTGGGCGACAGCTTTGCCCAGGATATGAAGAGCGGCATCCTCGAGTTCGGCGGCGTGAAAGAAGGCGCGGACAAGCTCGAAAACTTCATTGGCAAGGTGAGTTATTTCGCCATGAACTTCGACGACGATGGCGGATACCAGGGCCTGAAGGCGCTGCTCGAGAAATACGACAAGGAGTACGGGACCAAGGGCAACCGGCTGTTTTACCTTGCCGTCGCCCCGGAATACTTCTCCGACATCGTTCACCGGCTGGGCGAGCAGGGGATGGCGCATGCGGAGAAGGGCGCGGTGCGGGTAATCATCGAAAAGCCCTTCGGCCATGACCTGGAGAGCGCCCGCGAGCTGAACGACGACGTAAACAAGGTCTTCAACGAGGACCAGATCTTCCGCATCGATCACTACCTGGGCAAGGAGACGGTGCAGAATGTGCTGGTCTTCCGCTTTGCCAACGGCATCTTCGAGCCCATCTGGAACCGGAATTACGTGGATCATGTGCAGATCACGGCGGCGGAGAGCATCGGCATCGAAGGGCGCGGGCCGTTCTATGAGAAGGCCGGCGCACTGCGCGACGTGCTGCAGAACCACATGATGGAGCTGATGTCCTTCGTTTGCATGGAGCCTCCGGTTTCGTTCGACGCGGATGCGGTGCGACACGAAAAGGTGAAGGTCTGGCGCGCGATCAAGCCGATTGAGATGAACGATACCGTCCGCGGGCAGTATGGGCCGGGCAGCGTCGGCGGGAAGCCGGTGAAGGGATATCGCGAGGAAGAGCGCGTCGATCCCAACTCGAAGACCGAGACTTTCGCCGCGGTCAAGCTGGAGATCGAAAACTGGCGCTGGGCGGGCGTTCCGTTCTACCTGCGAGCCGGCAAGCGGCTGCAGAAGCGGGCCACGGAGATTACCGTCCAGTTCAAGCAGCCGCCGATGCTTCTGTTCGACCGCGCTTCGCGGGGACCGTGCGCGGAAATCCAGCCGAACCTGATCACCATGCGCATTCAGCCGGACGAGGGTATTTCTCTGCGCTTCGGCGCCAAGGTGCCGAGCCCGGATATGACGGTGTGCCCAGTGATTATGGATTTCAACTATGCCACGGCTTTCGGAGCCAACTCGGCCAACGGCTACGAGCGGCTGCTGCTGGACGCGATGCTGGGCGACGCGACGCTGTTTGCGCACCGCGACGGCGTCGAAGCAACGTGGTCGCTTTATACTCCGGTGCTGGACGAGTGGGCGGCTGCGGAGCCGGGAGATTTCCCCAATTACGCGAGTGGCTCCTGGGGGCCGAAGGCGGCGGACGAGCTCATGGCCCGCGACGGCCGGCAGTGGCACAAGCTTTAGGATGTAATCAACGAGATGGCGAGAACAACGCAGGTAGAGTACAGGGTCTACGATGGGGCGGATGCGCTGAGCAGGGCAGCCGCGGAGCATTTTCTTGAAGCGGCGCAGGCTGCGGTCTCAGCCCGGGGCAAGGCGCGCATCGCAATCTCCGGCGGACATACACCGGAGAGGACTTTCCAACTACTGTCCAATCCGGCGGAGGCTTTTCTCAAGTCGATACCCTGGGCGCAGATGGAACTTTACTTTGTGGATGAACGCTGCGTTCCGCCCGATAACAAAGACAGCAACTACCGGATGACGCGCGAGGCGCTGCTTGAGAAAGTGCCGCTCAAGCCGGAGCAGGTCTTCCGGATCGAGGGAGAACTCGAGCCGGAGCTTGCTGCTGCGCGGTATGAAACCACGATCCGCAGCCAGTTCCGGCTGGAGGGCGCGGAGGTTCCACGCTTCGACGTGCTGGCGCTGGGCATGGGCGACGACGGCCATACCGCGTCGATCTTTCCGCATACCGCGGCCATCCACGAGTTGGGCCGGGTGGTGGCAGCCAACCATGTGCCGCAGAAGGATACCTGGCGGGTGACACTCACGTGGCCGGTGATCATTGAGGCACGTGATGTTTTCTTCCTGATCGGCGGCAAGGATAAGGCCGACCCGCTGCACCGGGTGCTGCAGGGGCCTTACGACCCCGAGACGCTGCCTTCGCAGCTGATCCAGCCGAAGAGCGGCAAGCTGCTGATGCTGCTCGATCGGGATGCGGCTTCACTGTTGCCGGCTCCCGGCCCGGATGGTCATGGAAGTCTGGAGATTGCGCGATGATTCTGGCTGGAGATGTGGGCGGTACCAAAGTGCACCTGGCGCTTTACCAGTTCGATCGCGGCCAGCTCAGCCACGTGCGCGACGAGAAATTTCCGGCGCAGGAGCATGCGGGCCTGGAAGAGATCGTCAAGAAATTTCTGGAGGAGAGCAATCATCCAGACGTGACGGCGGCATGCTTCGGCGTGCCCGGGCCGGTGCGCGGCGGACGCCTGAAGCTCACCAACCTGCCGTGGGTGCTGGACAGCCGTGAGCTGTCGATCGCGCTGAATATCGAGCACCTCTTTCTGATCAACGACCTCGAGGCCAACGGCTACGGAATTCCGGAGCTCGCGGCTGATCAGATTTTCGAGCTGAGCGCAGGCGATTCGGGCGCGGTGGGCAATCGCGGGCTGGTCTCGGCAGGCACCGGCCTGGGCGAGGCCCTGCTGGTTTGGAACGGCAAGATGCACACGCCGATGGCTTCCGAAGGCGGCCATTGCGACTTTTCCGCGCGGAACGAGACGGAGGTCGATCTGCTGCGTTATCTGCAGAAGCAACTGGGCGGCCGCGTGAGCTTCGAGCGCGTGGTGTCGGGCATCGGCCTCAAGAATATCTATTCGTTCCTTCGCGACGAGAAAAAGCTGGAAGAGCCGGCGTGGCTGAAAGAGCGCATGCAGGAAGAAGACCCGAATGCCGTGATCGGCGAGCTGGGCGAGTCTGGAGAGAACGAGCTCTGCGCGCGCACGCTGGATATTTTCGCGGGAGCGTACGGAGCCGAGGCGGGGAATATGGCGCTCAAAATCCTGGCCGCCGGCGGAATGTACCTGGGCGGCGGTATTGCGCCGAAGATCCTGAAGAAGATGAAGGATGGGGCATTCATGAAGGCGTTCACGGACAAGGGCAGGCTGAGCGATCTGCTGATCCATACGCCGGTGCGCATCATCCTCGAAAGCCGCGCTGCGTTGATCGGCGCCGCTGCTTACGCCGAGGCCCGTGCCGCGGAATTGAGCGGAGCATCGGTACGGGCGGCTTCTCTTTAACATCAACATGCCGACGCCCGCGCCGGCGAAGCAGGAGAATCAAGAGCAATGAAGAAGTTTTTCGTCAGCGCGACATTGGGATTTATCTGCCTCTTCGCTGGATCGCGCCTGGCCCTGGCACATGCGCTTCTGGTCACTTCAACGCCGGCAGTGCATGGGACGGTGCATGGTCCGGGCGTGGCAGTGGATCTGAAATTCAACTCGCGGGTGGACGGAAAGCGGTCGCGAGTGGTGCTGGTGCTACCTAACGGCGCGACGCAGGTTCTTGCGCTGACCGCTCAGCCGGCTCCCGAAGAGCTGGCCGCGCGCGCTGAACTCGAGCCCGGCGCTTACATGCTGCGCTGGCAGGCGGTTGCCGAAGATGGGCACATTACACGCGGCGAAATTCCCTTCAAAGTTCAGTAAGCCGATCAGACCGACGTGATCTGGCTGATTCAGGACTTCGACCTGCTGTCCGTCCTGCTGCGCGCGCTCACGCTTTCGCTTGAGGCGCTCACGGTGGGCGGCGTTCTGTTTCTGCTGCTCATTGCCACTCCGGCGACGGCGGAGGCGGATGCGCGCAGGGCGGCGATGCGTTTTTGCGGCTGGGCTGCGCTGGGGCTGGCCATCGCACAGATTCTCTCCGCAGCTGAGAGCGCGATAACGCTGATGGGCGGCTCGGGGCTGTCGTTTCACGACGTGGCCACCGCCGATTTCTTTCTGGCCGATGTCGTCATCTTTGTCGCGGCGCTGCTGTTATTTTTTCTGCTGCGCTTTTCCTCGAAATTTTTCGTATATGCGGCTTCGCTGCTTGCGCTCATCGTTCTCTCAGGGTCAGTAGCTCTGAGCCATGCCGCTTCGAGGCTCGACCACCGCTTGCTGCTGACGCTGCTCACCGCCGCTCATCATCTTGGATCGGCGGCGTGGATCGGCGCGATGCCGTGCCTGCTCGTGACCATGCGGCGTAGCCAGGATTCGGCGCGTCTGCATGCGCTGGTGCGCCGCTTCTCCAATGTGGCGATCGTGAGCGTCGCGGTGCTGGTGCTTGCCGGCATCGGCATGGCGATTTTCTATGTCGGCTCGTGGAACGGGCTCTACGGTACGTCGTACGGACTGATGCTGCTGGCGAAGATTTATCTGCTTCTGCTGATTCTGAGCCTGGGGGCGAGCAATTTCTTTTTGCTGAAGCGCACGCGGAGTGAAGCCAAACCGCTGCTGATGCGGCTGCGGCGCTTCAGCGAAGCGGAGATCGGCCTGGGGTTCACGGCCATCCTGGTCGCAGCGTCGCTGACCTCGCAGCCTCCTGCGGCGGACATGACGGCAGGGCTCAGCTCGGACCGGGTCAGCGCGCATGAGATCGCCGAGCGCATGGCGTGGAAGGCGCCGACTCTTACCACTCCGAGTTTTGCGCAGCTCGCCAAGCGTGCTCCGCTCAAGCAGCAGCTCGTGGATTCCTCCTTCACCGGCGGCTCCGTCAACGATGCGATGGATCAGGCGTGGTCGGAGTACAACCACCATTGGGCCGGGATCATCGTTCTGGCTTCGGGCCTGTTCGCATGCTGCGCGAATCTTTTCAGCCGGCGGTGGCCGCGCAACTGGTTTCGCAACTGGCCGCTGCTCTTTATCGGGCTCGGCGTGTTTATCGTGCTGCGCGCCGATGCCGACGCATGGCCTCTGGGGCCGCGCCCGTTCTGGGGAAGCTTTGCCGAACCTGAGGTGCTCGAGCACCGCATCTTTGCGCTGATTATCACGGCGTTTGCCGTCTTCGAGTGGGCCGTGGAGACGGGCCGCTTGCAAAGCAGGCGTGCGGCGTTGGTGTTTCCCGCGCTCTGCGCCTTCGGCGGTGCGCTGCTGGTGACCCACTCTCATGCCCTGGGCGCGCTGAAGGAAGAGACGCTGGTGGAGATGAGCCACACGCCGATCGCCCTGCTGGGCGCGACCGCCGGCTGGAGCAGGTGGCTCCAACTGCGGTTGCCGGAGCCTCCAGCATCGACGCGAGACGCGAAAATCATTGCCGTCCTGAACTGGATATGGCCGGTGTGCCTGGCGCTGGTTGGGCTAATTCTGCTGAACTATCGCGAGTCTTAGGGATTGGCCAAAGGCGAGCGTCGCAGAGGACTTCACCGCAAAGGCCGCCGAGATGCGCAAAGAATTCACCACAGAGGACACGGCGAGCACGGAGGCGAACTGCTGCTTGTTTTTTGTGGCGTGAAGGTGGTCAGAGCGGCTGCGACATGCGATGCGGTATGGTAAAAGATGGCGTTCCGGCGTCTGCAATCGTTGCGCGCCGCGCCGATCTTACTCCTGAGGCAGTCCATGTCTGTTTTTTCCGCCCGCATTTTTCGGGGCGCTCTTCTCGCCGTCCTTAGCCTTACAGCTATTCCGAGTTTTGCACAACGACTTCCCGAGTCGGTCCATCCCGAGCACTACCAGCTCACGCTCGTACCCGATTTGAAGGATGCGACCTTTACTGGCAGCGAGAAGATCGATGTGCTGCTCGATCAGGCGATGGATTCGATCACGCTGAATGCGGCGGAGATCAAGTTTCAGAGCGTGACGACGCGGCTGAACGGCAAAGAGGTGAAGGCGGATGTTTCTGAAGATACGACGAAGGAACAGGTCACTTTCAACTTCAACCGGACGCTGCCGGCCGGCCGCCTGACTCTCAGCATCGAATACTCCGGCATTCTTAACGGCCAGCTGCGCGGCTTCTATCTTTCGAAGACGGTAAAACGTAACTATGCCGTGACACAATTCGAACCGACCGATGCGCGGCGCGCCTTTCCCTCTTTCGACGAGCCGGCTTTCAAGGCGACCTTCGATGTCTCGCTGGTAGTCGACAAGGGCGACACTGCAATCTCGAACACCAATATCGTCTCCGATACGCCGGGACCGATCGTGGGCGAGCATACCATTCGTTTTGCCACAACGCCGAAGATGTCGACGTATCTGGTGGCCTTCCTGGTTGGCGACTTCCAGTGCACGTCGGGGTCGAGCGACGGCATCCCGATCCGCGCCTGCGCCACTCCGGACAAGGTGCAGTATACGAAGTTCGCGGTATCGGCGGCGGAGTTCGTGCTGCATTACTACGACACTTATTTCGGCATCAAGTATCCGATGCCCAAGCTGGACATGATCGCGCTGCCGGATTTCGAGGCGGGCGCGATGGAGAATTTCGGCGCGATCACTTATCGCGAGACGGACCTGCTGATCGATGCGAATACGGCGTCTGTGGGCGCGAAGAAGAATGTGGCGCTGGTAGTGGCGCACGAGATGGCGCACCAGTGGTTCGGCGATATGGTGACGATGCAGTGGTGGAACAATATCTGGCTCAACGAAGGCTTCGCTACCTGGATGGAGAACAAGCCGGTGGCGGCGTGGCATCCGGAGTGGAATATTCCGCAGGATGTTGCGGTCGGGTTGAACCGCACCCTGAACCTCGATGCCCAGCGGACGACGCGCACCATCCGCGCCAAGGCCGATACGCCGGATGAAATCAACGAGATGTTCGACGGCATTACCTACGGCAAGGCCGGCGCGATGCTGTTGATGGTCGAGAATTACGAGGGCGAAGAGACCTTCCGTAAAGGCGTGCACAACTATTTGAGCGCGCACATGTACGGCAACGCGACGGCGGAGGACTTCTGGAATGCGCAGACCGAGGTGAGCCACAAGCCGGTCGACAAGATCATGGAGAGCTTTGTCGAGCAGCCCGGCGAGCCGATTCTTCACTTTGAAAACCCGCAGCAGGGCAGCGTTGCCGCCAGCCAGCAGCGCTTCTTCCTCAGCCCCAGCGTGAAGGCTCCAGCCGCGCAGAGCTGGTCGGTGCCGGTGTGCTTCAAGGCTGAGGGCAGCAGCAGCGATTGCGAAGTATTTTCCGGGGCCGACGGATCGCTCAAGACTCCGACCGCGCTCCTCTTCTTTGCGAATGCGGGCGGCAAGGGCTACTACCGCAGCAGCTATGCGGACGATGCTTACAACAAGATCGTGGCGCACGTGGAGGACGGCCTGACGCCGGAAGAACGCATCTCGCTGCTGGGCGACCAGTGGGCGCAGGTACGCGCGGACAAGGTGCCGGTGAGCTCCTACCTCAACCTCGCGGCCGCGGTGAAGGACGACAGCAGCTCGGAGGTGGTGGGCACGGCCCTAGGAGATGTACGCACGATCAGTCAGCAGATTGCGTCGACTCCTGAGGAACACGAGGCGCTCGCGGCCTGGGTGCGGAAGAACTTCAAGCCGGCGCTGGAACGCCTCGGTCCGTCGGCCCCCGGCGACTCGCCTGAAAAGAAGGAGCTGCGCGCGACGCTCTTCCTGTCGTTGGGCGAGGTGGGTAAAGACCCTGATGTCATTGCCCAAGCCAGGACCATCGCAGAGAAATATCTTGCCGACCAGAGCTCGGTGGATGGAACGCTGGCCCAGCCGGCGCTCAACATCGCTGCGGTAAACGGCGATGCCGCATTCTTCGACCAGTTGCAGAAGGTGGCGGAAGCGTCGCCGAACCCCGATCTGCAGGAGGCAGCCTTGCATTTGCTGGCCTACTTCAAGGAGCCGGCGCTCGAGCGGCGTGCCTTCGACTATGCGGTGTCGGGCAAGGTGCGCAACCAGGACTCGCCGATCTTTTTGCTGGGCATGTTGCGCGGCGCGGAGACGCGCGACCTGACGTGGCAGCTCATCCAGCAGAACTGGGACAAGGTGAATGCGCAGATGACGACCATGATGGGCGCGTACCTGGTGAGCGGCTCGGGGAGCTTCTGCTCCGCCGAGAAGCGTGACGAAGTGGTGAGCTTCTACACCACGCACAAGGTTCACGCGGCACAGCGTGCGCTGTCGCGGGCGCGGGACCAGGTGAACGACTGCATCGAGCTGCGCTCCTCACAGGAGCCGAAGCTGCAGGAGTGGATCGCGGCGCAGAAGTAGCGTGAGGGGCGAACAACGAGGCGGGCGGGGATCATCCTCGCCCGTTTTCGTTTGCGTCATCGAACTTCCCTCACGCTCTCTTATGCGACCGGCAAGGTGCGAATCCCGGCGATGGCTGTGTACCCGCATTGCTGAGATTCTTCGCTGCGCTCAGAATGACGGAACCTTACGTTATTGATGCTTGCGCTTTGAGGCGGCCTTTAAGATAGAGATCGTGAGCACGTTTCGTGACAGGCTGGCGGCGGTAGAAGAGAAGATCGAGGCGGCGTGCAGGCGCGCAGGCCGTGCGCGCGGCGAGGTTCGCCTGATGGCGGTTTCGAAGATGCATCCGGCCGGCGCCATCGTCGAAGCGGTGGAGGCGGGGATTTCTCTCTTCGGTGAGAACCGCGTGCAGGAGTTCGAGCGCAAGAGCGCGGAGTTGATCGCGGCCGGTGTCGGAGTGCGGGCCGGAGCCAACAGTGCCGGAGTTGAGGTTCACCTCATCGGGCATCTGCAGTCGAACAAGGCAGCCAAGGCCGCGCAGATATTTTCCGCCGTCGATAGCGTCGACTCAATGCGGCTTGCGGAACGACTCAATGAGGCGGCTGCACGGCAGAGCAGTGTGCTTCCGGTGCTGCTTGAGGTCAAGCTGAGCGCCGAGGAGGCGAAGACGGGGCTCGATCCTGAAGGGTCTGAGCTGCGCGAGCTGCTGGAGCGCGCGCCTGATCTGCCCAGTCTGCTCATCCGCGGGCTGATGACCGTGCCCCCGTTCGACGACAATCCGGAGACGGCGCGGGCCTGCTTCCGGCGGCTGCGCGGGTTGCGCGATGGGCTGGCGCAGAGCTATCCGGCACTCGATTTGCCGGAGCTCTCGATGGGTATGTCGGGCGATTTCGAGATCGGCATTGAGGAAGGCTCGACCCTGATCCGCATCGGCACGGCGCTGTTTGGCGCTCGCGAGGCGCAGGTGTGAAGCTTGCGCTTGCGGTGCAGGATAGCCGCGAAGGCGCGTGGAGGCATCGCCGTTACCGCCGGAGAACAATCGCGGAATAAGCGAATCAGAATCAGGGAACGTACTGCGGAGCAGGCGCGTCGGGTGCTGGAACAGATCGCCGATTGATCATCGGATTTTGGAGTATGAGGCACCCGGAGATTCGTTACTCCCACATCTCAACGGCGAGATGTGGGGCACCCGGCGTGTAGACTTGCATTTTTGCACCCTGCTGATATTGGGAGTCGAATGTCACCACTTTATGCAGTCGTTCTGGGCGTGATTGTTGTCACGTTGCTGGTCGTTTCGCTGGCCCGCGCGCGCACCGTCAAGACCAAGGCCGATTTTCTGGTTGCCGGGCGTTCGCTGCCGGCCTTCGTGCTGGTCTTCACGCTGCTCTCTTCGTGGATCGGCTCGGGATCGCTGCTGGGCGGCGCGGAGAACGCCTATAAGCACGGCTTCGTCGCGCTGTGGCAGGGCGGCGGTGGATGGGCAGGCCTGCTGCTGATCTACTTCATTGCTCCGCGCGCACGCCGCTTCGCTCAGTTCACCATTCCCGATCTGCTGGAGGTGCGCTACAACCAGACGGCCCGCGTGCTGGGCGTGATCGCGGTGCTCTTTGCGTACACGGCGATCACCAGCTATCAGCTCACCGGCGGTGGCGACATTCTGCATCTCGTCTTTCCCACGATGATCACCGCCAACCTCGGCAAATACATTGTGGCGGCCTTCGTGATTCTCTTTACGGCGATCGCGGGCATGTCGTCAGTGGCCTATATGGACGTGGTGATCGGCCTGCTGGCGACGGTCACCATGCTGATTGCGTTCCCGGTGCTCACCCACGCCGCGGGTGGATGGAGCGCAGTGACGCATGCGCTGCCTGCCACTCACTTCCAGGTGCTGGGCGACGATTCCTTCATTCAGGCGATGGAGCTGTTCCTGCCCTCCTGCCTGCTCATGCTGGGCAACCAGTCGATGTACCAGAAGTTCTTTTCGGCCAAGTCGGAGCGCGATGCGCGCGTCGCGGTGGTGGGCTGGATCATCGGGACGGTCATTCTGGAGACGGTGATCGTTGCGCTGGCCATCGTTGGATCGGCGCTCTTTCCCACCGGCGAAGTCTCGCATCGCCCGCGGGAAATCCTGGCCTACAGCGCGCTGCACGGCATGCCGGTACTGCTGGGCGCGCTGCTGATGGGAGCGATCTTCGCGAAGATCATCTCCACGGCCAACAACTATCTCTTCTCGCCGGCGACCAATCTCATCGAGGATGTTTTTGTGCGCTACATCTCGCCCAATGCTTCGAACAAGCGGGTGCTGATCGTCTCCCGGCTGATGGTGGTGCTGCTCGGAATCTGGGCGCTCTACCAAGCGCTGCATACCGAGTCGGTGCTGAAGAAGACGCTTTACGCCTACACCATCTATGCGGCCGCACTGACGCCGGTGATTCTTGCGGCATTTTATTGGCGGAGGGCCAACTCCGCCGGCGCGGTGAGCGCCATTGCCGCCGGAACCTTCGTCACCGTCTTCTGGGATACGCCGTTCATTCATCATCATCTGCCGGCCGTCATCGCTGAGCGCGATGCGATCTTTCCGGCGCTGATAGCGGCGCTGGTTTGCCTGGTGGGGATCAGTCTTTTGACGAAGCCTCCGCGGGCTGAGCAGTTGGCTCAGTTTGGGGGCTGATGGCAAATTTTGACAATTTATGCCATCCTCATTGAGATTTAACGGAGATTTGCCATGCCAACCATGAACATTTCTCTGCCCGACGTGCTGAAGGATTTTGTGGAAGAGCAGGTGAGTTCGGGCAAGTATTCGAGCGCTTCGGAATATGTGCGCGAACTGGTTCGCGCCGATCAGAAGAATCGCGAAAGGGAAAAAATCGAGCTGAAGCTGCTGGAAGGATTGCATTCCGGCGAGCCTCTGGAGCTTAGTCCCGAGATGTGGGACGGCTTGCGCCGAAGGCTTCGTGCGGGCGCAAAGAAGGCCGTTTAGCTCGCATGCATCCTGCACGATTCCGTGCTCCTGCCTGGCAGGATATTTCAGAGACTATTGAATAACTGGAAACCCAGGGGGGGATCTATCTGGCCGAGAGATTCCTGGATGCGGTATGGCGAGCGTGCATGCGCTCGAGAAAATGCCGCGCATGGGCGCACCCTGTTACTTTCACCGCGCGGAGGTCCACGATTTCCGGCGCTGGCCCGTGAAGGATTTGAGCGCTGGCTGATCTTCTATCGCGTCGAAGCTACGCACCTTGATGTTGTGCGGGTTTTACACTCGGCGCTGGATATCTCCGAAATATTTGACTAAGACATTTCGTCGCGACTGCGGGTGGTGCGCATAGAGGTTTGCGGTCTCCCATTTTTCGTACAAACTGCACGCAAAGAATGGGGCATCCGGCGGGCGGTCATCGCCTGCGCGATGCGATCTTTCCGGCGCTGATAGCGGCGCTGGTTTGCCGGGTGGGGATTAGCTTGCTCACGAAGCCGCCACGCGCTGAGCAGTTGGCGCAATTCGGGGATTGAGTCGTCGCCGCCCTTTTGCAGGATTAACGGACGCTCAGGAGTTCGTGACGAGAAGGGCGTTTCTAAGGACTTGTCGATTACTCTTTGCCGAAAGCCTTCTCAACGAGCGCATTGGCCTGATATGGAGTGACCGTGTCAACCTGCGCGATCGGTGGGTTTGTTTTTTGTCGTTGCTTTTGTTGTTTCCCGAAGACAGAGCGAGCAGCAGCCGGAGCAGATTTGAGCGACGATTGATCAGTCTGATATTCGCGGGTCGGAACCGCATAATCATGATCCGTCGGGAGCTGCCTCTGACTGTTATCGCGAGTCCGGTCGAGCCTGTCGCATAGGCCAAGCGAGGATTCTCCTTCGTGCTTGCTCCGGCTGCTGCTGGCTCTGTGCTCGAGATTGGTGGCGTGTTTCATCAGGGAATTATCTTGCTCTTTCCTTATTGGGGAAGCTGTTGCTTTTGCTTTGTTCTTGTCATGCTGCGGCTTGCTGAGTGGCGAGCTTTTCTGCCCTAGTGCCGATGGCCCGGATGAAGCCCAGCAGCTCACGAGCGACTGCTGTAACAATCTTCCTCTGGTCCTTGCCCGCAGCGCCCAGTTTCATATAGCGCTTGTGTAAGCGGTGTTGCGCTTTCCACGCAATCTCTTTGACCTCTTCCGAAATGCTCTCCTGTCTTCTGCGCAATCCATACCAGATTCCTGGTGGACGACGATAGCTCCAGGCTGCTTCGACAACGATTCGTCGCAAGTGCGCGTTGCCGGTTTTCGTGATGCCTCCACGCCTGATCCGCTTGCCACTGGAGTCCTCGCTGGACACGGCACCGCAATAACCCATCAGTTGCCGGGCGCTGTCAAAGCGGGATACCTGGCCCAACTCGGCCGCGATGGTCACAGCCGAAATATCTGCGATGCCGCGCAGTGCCTGCAGATCGTTGATGACTTGTTGTAACGCGGGCGAAGCCAGCTTGACCGCTTCTGTGATGGCCTGCTCAAGACGCGCTACCCGTTCGCGCATGTGTTCGACCTCGTGCAGATAATCCTGCCGCGTAGCCTCCTGCGCTAGCTGGGTGAAACGTAGCTGCGCAACCCAGATCAGGTAAGGGCGCGTCCACGGTCTCACCCCGGATGGTGGACGCTGACCTGAGCGCAGAAGGAACTTGCTCAAGCGATGCCGCGCTCGCATCTGATCCTGCTTGGCTGCTTCGCGGGCACGCACAAGATCGCGCAACGCCTCGGAACCCTCATCGGGAACCCATACCGCCGTCAGATCTCCGGATCGATAGCAACGTGCCAGCTTCTCAGCATCCCGTCGATCCGTCTTGACCCGATCGCCGGCTTTAACCGGTACCAGCGTGGGCGCCACAACCTCGCACTGGATGCCCAACTCGGCAGGCTGCCAATACACGACGTAGCCCGTCGGACCTGCCTCATAGCAGGCTCTCAACTTCTCAGCCGGACCAAGCTTCTTGATCATCTTGCGGATCGACTCGACGCGGTTCGGAATCGTTCCCAGGCTCCTCACCTCACCATCCGGCTCTGCGACTGCTACGGCGATCGTTTCAGCATGGACATCCAAACCCAAAAAACGTAACTTCTCCTTCATGACCGGCTCCCTTCTGCTTGTGGCTCTGAACTGTGCGTCCTTCTGAACTCACAGCCTAACCCACGATCAGCGCATCGGCGCCGGTCACTCCATAGTGACTGTTCTCATCATTCGAGCGGCGGATCAGGAATTCCCTCAATAAAGGAAGCTGATTCCTGATATTCAATAAAATTGGAGTGTCAGATTATTCCAGTTTTGAGTATTCGATTTTGGCTCTGTGGTAAATCGGAAGGTCCGGGTCGGCACCCTTCCAAAGATCGAGGAATTCCTCATAGCTTTTCTTTGCCGACGTCTTGTCGCCGAACATCGCTTGGGCACGGGCAAGCTGCAGTCGTGCCAAAGCTCCAGTCACGAACCGGCCCACGACTCCAGGATGGTCGATCACCTTCTGAAATTCGGGAACTGCGAGCGCCCCGTTGCTCATCTGCAGATAAGCGAGGCCGCGTAGATACGCCGGATAGGCGCTGTTGACTGTGTCCGGGATGGAGAGTTCATATTTCATGGTTGGACGGAGGCTTTCGATCGCATCCTGTGGGTCATTCTTCTGCAACTTAATGGCGGCGCGAATGATGGGAAGCGAATAGTTCTGTGCCAGCGTATCCAACGGATAGTCGCGGCTGAGTGCGTCGGCCAATGCCTCTGATTTCTCAGTCTCGCCCACCCGTGCGAGGAGTATTGCCAAATTCAGGCGCGTGTTTCGGTCCTTAGATTCGACAGTCAGGTCAGGTAACAGTTCTCGCGCGTCGGCTGTCTTGCCGGCCTCCGCTTCCTGAATCGCGAATTCCTCCTGAAGGCCGAGCGGAACGGCACCGTAGCCGTTCCTGGCCGATTTCTCCTTTGCTTTCCTGAACCATTCTTCGGCGCTTCTAAAGCGGCCGAAATAGGCTTCCGCATTCGCTTCTGCGTAGAGAACTGTGGCAGCGTCTCCGCTGGCTGTGCTTTCCGCCCACGCTGCCTGTTCTCGCATGCCGGCCTGACTGCCCTGCAAGAACGCTATGAGGTGTCTCCAGACGCGGAATGGGTCAACGATCCCCTGCTGTTCCGCGTCATGCAATGCGGCTTTCGCTGCCTCGATTTGATCGTCGTAGATCGTGATCTGTATCAGGTTGCCGTAGGTAGCAGGGGCGGGCAGAAGCCGTACTGCTTCGCGTGCTTCCGTCACGCCTCTGTCCAGCCGTCCAAGATTGAGCGCGCAGAAACTGAAATTGATATGCCCTCTTACATCAAGGGGAAATGTCTGTACCCACGCTAGATAAACCGGATAGGCTTTTTCCAGATCGCCCGTGACCAGGCTGTAGTAGAGTGTCTCCGCCAAGTACCGGGCGGGGCCAGTCAGCCGGTCCCGGAGTTCGAAGGCTTTGGTTTCGGCGGCTGCCGCCTCGATGTTTTCCGCGAAATTAGAGTGCCAGGCACCTAGTCCGATATAGGCCAGTGCTAGCTTCGGATCGAGGTCGATCGCGCGCTGGTAATAGGACGCAGCTTGCTTATCCCTCTCTAGATGGAGCCGGTACCCGGTGGTGAGTAGTTGCAGCGCCTCAAGCGAAGCAGAAGTTGCCACGTCCAACGGCTTGCTGAATCTCGCGACGGAAGACGGGGGTTCTCCCATCTTGCGCCGGAGCTCCTCTCCCAGCTGTCCCAGCGTCTGCACAATCTCATTACGGTTGGCGGCGATCTTTGCGGAGCTCGCTACGGTCTTCCCGGTACGGCATTCAATCCCGCTGACTTCGATACGGAAACGGTTGCCTGCATCTGCAATTGAACTCGCTATCACAGCCACGCTATTGCTGCGAAGGCACACTTCACGCGCATTTTCCGGTGTGACCTTTTGATCATCCGGATAGCCGAGCAGTTTCATCGTCCCACGTACTTTATCTGAACCCAGGAGATTGAAATAAGGCGTCTGCTCGAATTCAATACGCAGCGCCGTGTTCAACGCATCCTCAAAGATGGGATCACTGGTCCGGTTGCTGATATCCGCTAGAACCACCGTATCGTTGGCCGCAAGCCGCATGGCAGGACGAAGCCTCCAGTACCAGACTCCTCCGGTGACCGCGGCCAGAACCGCCATCACCGCTATCGGCCATGCCCACGACCGGATGGATGTCTTCCTCTGCCGGACATCCCCTGGAAAAATCGCTGCCTGATTGGGACTCCGCGTCTGGACATATAAGGGTTCCTGATCGAGGCCTGGGCCATTTTCTTTTACGGCGGGATCGGAGGCTGCCGACAGCCAGGCCGGAGTCGGGATCAGCCGGTAGCCGCGCCTGGCCACTGTCTCAATGTATTTCGCCTCGGTCGCTGAGTCGTCCAACACCCGTCGAAGCGTTGCGATTGCAACATTAATAGAGTGGTTGAAATCGACGTTTCGTTCGTCCGGCCAGAGAACTCTTCGAATGTCCTCCCGGGTCGCCACTTCGCCATTCCGTTCGATGAGGAGCTGCAGGATGCGGAACGGCTGCTCCTGCAGAATCGCGGCCTCGCCGTCACTCGGCTCGATTGCCCGCAGCTCTCCGCTACGAACGTCGAGCTCGAAGGCTCCGAAACGCACCCGGGTTGTCTGATCTGCGTCCTGGCGAGTCATGGGTTCGAGTCTAACCGATCATTGCGACGTCAAATCCGCTGCGAAACCGCCAATATCCCCTTGAAAGCAGGCGACTTGACCATTTGACTACTATTTGATCCGCATTTGAGTCCTGCTGACTTTATTCCCGGCTCATTCTCTAAGAGACTCGCTCTACGTTAAGCCTGTCCCGGCGAGGAGCCACATGTCCGAAGAAAACAAAAGGGCCGCAATCGCCTACTTTGAGAAGGCGATCAACGAATTCGATACCGATACCGCGATCGCTCTCTACGGCGGGAAGCACTACAAACAACACAATCCTCTGATCGAGGACGACTGGGGTGGTCTAAAGAAGTTCGTCGGTTGGCTCCGCGACAACCATCCCAAGGCGCGCCTTCACATCAAGCGTGCTTTCGCCGACGGAGATTTTGTCTTACTGCACAGTGAATGGGTCCGGACCCCAGGTGAAAGGGGCGAGGCGGTCGTAGACATCGTGAGATTTGAGGAAGGCAAGATTGTCGAGCACTGGGACGTCGTCCAGCCCATCCCGGACAGCCCAAAGAACAACAACACCATGTTTTGAAAGTGACCGGGACTTCGCTTGCGGAGCCGGTTTAAGCCCAGTCCACCCCTGAGATTAATTATGTCGTACGCCCCGATTCTCACCGAACAACAAATCGAGCGGATTCGCCATTTCGCCACGCCTCGGCCCATCGAGGCCGGCCAAATTCTCTATGAGCCCGGCTTCGACACTCCTCCTGTATACGTGGTCCTCTCCGGTGAGATCAGGATTCTGGCAATCGGTGGTGGGCAGGAATCCACGATCACCAGTTATAGGGCCGGGCAGTTTTCCGGCGAGCTGCTGATGATTGCCGGCCGGAAGTCGATCTACCGGTGTCAGGCGATCGAATCCGGCACTGTGCTCGAATTGCAGGCCTCGGATCTGCGCACGCTTATCGCGAAGGATGCGGAGCTCAGCGACATTTTCATGAAGGCATTTCTCGCCCGCAGGCTCTCGCTAAAAACTGCCGGGCATGGAAATGTGGTCGTCCTCGGCTCCCGCTATTCGGCCGATACGCTGGCGCTCCGCGAATTTCTTACCCGCGACGGACATCCCTTTGCCTACTTCGATCTCGATTCTGACCAGACGACACAGGAACTGCTCGATCGCTTCGGAGTCGGCGTCGCGGATATTCCAGTCGTGATCTGCAACAACACTCTGGTCCTGAGAAATCCTTCTCCGAACCAGCTTGCTGACAGCCTGGGGTTTAACTGCCACATCGACGATTCCCACGTCCGAGACCTTGTCATTGTCGGCGCCGGGCCTGCGGGATTGGCCGCTGCCGTCTATGCCGCTTCCGAAGGACTCGATGTGCTGGTCCTTGAAAAGAGCGCGCCGGGCGGGCAGGCGGCATCGAGTTCGAAGATTGAAAACTATCTCGGCTTTCCCACTGGGCTTTCTGGTCAGGAATTAGCGGACCGCGCGATTGCGCAGTCGGAAAAGTTCGGGGCGCAGATTATGGTCGCCCATTCAGCGGTGAGTCTAGAGTGCGATCAACGACCCTACAAGGTGACGCTTGATGACGGGTTGGCGATGCGGACACGCACGATCGTGCTCGCCATCGGAGCAGAGTACAACAAGCCGTCCATCCCGGGCCTCGAACCGTTTACCGGCAAGGGAATCTACTACAACGCCACCTTCATGGAAGCTCAGCTCTGCGTCGGCGATGAAGTTGTCGTCATCGGCGGCGGCAATTCTGCCGGCCAGGCTGCTGTGTTCCTTTCACAGAACACACGCGGAGTGCATATGCTCGTGCGCTCAAAGAGCCTCACTGACACCATGTCGCGTTACCTCATTCAGCGGATCGAGGAAAATCCATCCATCCATCTGCACTACTCGAATGAACTCACTTGCCTTGAAGGCGATGGGCATCTCGAGAAGATCTCGTGGATCGACAGAAATTCCGGCAAGATTACAACACGTCCGATCCGGCACGTCTTTGTCATGACCGGAGCGTCGCCGAAGACCGACTGGCTTTCCGGCTGCGTGTCCCTCGACAGCAAAGGATTCGTTCTGACCGGCCGCGATCTTGAGAATTCCGAGCCGCCGATTCCATGGCCTCTCTCACGGCGTCCCTGGATGCTCGAAACAAGCCTGCCCGGTGTCTTCGTCGTCGGAGATGCCCGATCGGGAAATGTAAAGCGCGTAGCTTCGGCGGTGGGAGAAGGCTCCATCGTCGTTCACATGGTCCACCAGACACTCGCCGAGTCCTGAGCTCAATTCCCGAACTCAATTTAAGGGACTCGAAAGGAATTTGAAAATGATCACCGATAGCACCACCGGCCTGCACGCTACACAATACAAATCCATCGACGGCTTGCAGATTCGCTATGCCACGAACGACAAGAAAGATGGCGAGCCGATTCTCCTGCTCAGCCCGCTGCCGGAAAGCATCCTCGCTTTTCTCCCTACCTGGGAGATGTTCTCCGCACTCGGCCCGGTCCTCGCCGTTGATCTTCCACCCTTCGGCCGCTCCGAGGTCGACGCGGACATACGAACACCGGAGACTGTCGGTGAGTTCGTTCTACGCATCATGGATGCTTTCGGTTTGAAACAGCCTCACGTCGTCGCGCCGGATATCGGCACTCCCGCCTGTCTTTTTGCGTCGGCCAGGCACCCCGGCGTCTTCAAGAGTCTCGTGATCGGCAGCGGCGCAACAGATCACTCAGACATTCTTGGAATCCTGGACCAGATCGTGAATGCGCCATCGCTGGAACCTTTCAAGGATCTCACCGGCGAACAGTTCGTACGCGGAGCAGTCGCTGACATGAAGAAATACAAGCTTCCCGAGTTCGTCCTCGACGATTACATCGCCTCATACGCCGGACAGAAGTTCTGGGACGCAATGACCTTTGTCCGGGACTATCCCAACTCGCTGCCGCGCCTTGCCAGGCTGCTCCCGGAAATCACCGTGCCTTGTCAGCTCATTGTTGGCCTGCATGATCCTTTCGTCCCTGTGTCGAATGCCGAAGGTTTGCACAGGGGTCTACCGAAGAGCCAGCTCAACATTATCGATTGCGGCCACTTTGTGTGGGAAGACCAGGCGGAAGCCTACGCCAAGCTTGCCTGCGATTTCATTCAGGGCGCTTACGCGAAACTCTAGCACTCAACTGCGAAAGGACATAAATCATGAAGACAGCAAAAGAACTTCTTCAGGCTTATATCGACGGCACAGCGAAGGAAGCAGCGGCGCTCTTTGCTGAGAACGGTGCGCTCGAGCTGCCCTATCTTGCAGACCTCGGTGTCGACCCGCGGTACGAAGGGCCAAAAACCATCGAGAGCTTCCTCACGTTTCTGCACGAAAAGATGTACCCAGGATTCAAATTCGTCGATGTGAAGATCTACATCGACACACCCGACCAGGCATTCGGCGAATACACAATTCATCAGAAGTCCGGTATCTCCGGCCGGGACGTGCACCAGCGTTTCTTCGGTCACTGCGTCGTGGCAAACGGCAAGATTGTGCTGCTTCGCGAAGCTCTTAACGTGCTCGCAGCAGCAGATGGCATGTTCCCCAACGGCATCGCGGATGTCATCAGTAAGAAGAAGTGAGCGAAACCAATGACAGACGACCGCACCCTCTCACTCTCTACCGTCAGCGCTACGATCAATGCACCCATCGAGAAGGTGGACATTGCCGACTGGCTCTTCCACCTACCCGACGCCGAATACCAGCGTTGCTCGCATGCGCATATCGCCGCAGGGACGACCACGACCGACGACGGCCGGCCCATGTCGATCAACGTCGAGACCATCGGCGACGCCTTCGTCGTACAGCACTACATTGGTGAAGTTTGCGAACCGCACTTTTGCCGCATGGTCTCGATCTCAGACACCATCTCGCCTGCCGGGCGCAACAAGCTTCAGGTCGCATGGGAACTCAGCGCCCGGAAGGTCGACGATCAGACCTGCGAATTCACCAACCACATTCACTCCAGCGCCATCGAGCAGACGCTTGCCTTCTTGGCCGAACACGGCATTCCGTTCGAGCAGGCACGCGCGGCTCGACAGCAGGCTTCACATGCTCATAATCAGGAAGAGACGCCGCAGTTCGCAAAGAGCATCGAGCGGCGAGCGCTTGGCATTCCAGCAGGCTCAACCAATGGAGAAAAACAATGAAAGTGCTATTTATCATCAGCAGCTCCGAGACTGCTTTCTGGCTGTCGGAAGTTACGCATCCTTACTGGCATCTCACCGAGCGTGGCGTCGAAGTCGACTTTGCCAGCCCCAGCGGCGGCCGGGTTGTCTATGACCGATACAGCGATCCCTATTTCGAGAAATCGATGGAGCCCGAAGACCTCGTGAGCAAGGGCTTTCTCGCGGACAAGAAAGCTGTCGCCAAACTCGAAACGACGCTGAAGCTGAGCGACGTCGATTTGACCGCATATGACGCAATCCACGTTGCCGGCGGACGCGGCGCGACCTTCGATCTCTATCCGAATGAGGAAGTGGCGCGAGCACTCGAATACTTCTGGGCGAAAGACAAGGTGGTCGGCGCCATCTGTCACGGAGCAGTTGCACTCGGTAATATCCCCGATCGCATCCGCGGCCGCCAGGTCACAGGATTCACTTACGAGGCCGACAAACAATTGCAGTCGATGTTCGGCAGCAGCTTCATCATTCCGCACTATCCGCAGAAAGTGCTCGAGGAAACCGGTGCGATCTATTCGAGCATTCAGCCTTATACGCCAAAGGTGATCGTCGATGGCAGGCTCATCACCGGCCAGGACCAGTCGGCGGCCTCGGAATACGCCCTCGCGCTCCTGCATCTGATGACCGGCCATAGTCCAGTGTCGGTCGTCGAAAGTCCGGCTGAGGCCAGGGCGTAGCTGATCGGAGGGGCAAAATGTTGTTTCACGTCTTCATGAATGTTTGGATCCCGCAGGGTTTCGATCCGGAGAAGCTAAAGCAGCTCCAGTCCGACGAGCACGAGCGCGCAAAAGAATTGCAGTTGCAAGGCAAGTGGCTGCACCTCTGGCGAGTTGCCGGCAAATCCGCAAACGTCAGTGTGTTCGAAGTGGAGAGCCCGGCCGAGTTCCACGAGATTCTCAGTTCGCTCCCGCTCTATCCGTTTATGGAGGTCGAGGTGGCGGCGCTTTGCCATCACCCGGGTTCTTTGGAATCCCGTACATAAACCTCAGCGCGTTTGGCAAATTCGTTGATATACCCAGAACAAACTTGATAAGCGGGCCTTGTAGGGTCGATGACACCTTTCTTATCAAGTACGCGGTCGACAATCGTTCTTTCGCAGGTTGAATTGATGGCAAATCGCCTACGCACTTTTTGAGGCCAGAATGCCTCCTCCAGGTCTAGTTTGTGCATGTCAGCGGCGGGGAGGCCGCTCATATGCACAAAAGGAACAAGAAGCCGCCCTGCCACAAGATCGTCCTGAAGCTCCCAGATCTCGATCACGCGAAATCTGCGGTACTCAACAGCCTCTGTTCTCTCCATTCAAGGAGAAACTACAAGTTCGCGATGGAGCAGTTCATTACCTGGTATTGTTCCGAGCCTCGTCTTGCATTGAACCGAGCCGTTGTCCTGCGATTTCGCCTATATCTGGAATCTCTGGGCTTGGCAGCCGGAACTGTCAATCAGCGCCTTGCGGCAGTCAGGCGACTGGCGTATGAAGCTGCAGATTCCGGCTTGCTCAGCCCGGAACTCGCTGCGGGAATTCGTCGCGTCAAAGGAGCGAAGCAGCTTGGAGCCCGCACGGGGAATTGGCTGACACAAGACCAAGCTCGGCTACGTTTAGAGAAGGCCGACGGAGACGGCCTGCGCAGTGCCCGCGATCTGGCAATGCTTTCCGTGCTCGTGGGTTGCGGATTGCGCCGCGCCGAACTCTCTGCCCTCACGGTTGAGGATCTACAGATCAGGCAAGGACATTGGGCCATTGTGGACCTAGTTGGCAAAGGCGGTCACGTCCGGACTGTTCCGATGCCCGCTTGGGTCAAGGATGCAGTAGATCGATGGAGGAAGTCAGCGAAGGTGACCGCGGGCCGAATCTTCCGCGCGGTTAGCCGACATGGGACGCCTTGGGGTAAAGGAATCTCCGAGAACGTCATTTGGTACGTGGTGCGAAGGATCGCTGAGCAGATTCAGCTAAACCATCTCGCACCACACGATCTTCGCAGAACGTGCGCCAAGCTCTGCCATGTGAATGGCGGCGAATTGGAGCAGATTCAGTTCCTGCTTGGTCATGTGTCCGTTTTGACCACCGAGCGATATCTGGGTTGCAAGCAGAACCTGGAGGAGCCCGTTAACGATCGCTTCGGTTGTCTGTTCTCTCGGACATCCGTGGAATTACGGTAAGGTCTGTTATCACCAACGGGGAATTACTTCCGGATTTGCGGTACACGGGGTGACGTGCAACTTCCCACAAACCCACTTATCCGGAGTAATGCGCGATCACGTACGGTTCGCCAACAATGCAAAATGGACGGTCGTAGCAGAGCCCGTATACCGTCGGTCTATCGCTGTGCTTTAGGAGGTGTCAATTCGTTGACGAAGGGGTAATCGTTGTAACCCACATCTTTGAAGGTGTAGAAGGTGTCCCGGTCATACGGCGTGAGCGCAAAGCCCTCCCGGATACGCAGCGGCAAATCGGGATTTGCCACGAAATGACGTCCGAAGGACACGGCGTCGGCGACGCCGCTCTCGATGGCGGCTTCCGCCGTTTCAGGTTCGAAGCCACCGGCTGCGAGGATCTTCCCCTTGAAAACTTTGCGAAGTTGCTCGGCAGCAATCGGACCCAGTTCCGGCTTGATGGTCGTGTTGCCCTTTACACGCGGCTCGACGATGTGCAGATAGGCAAGGCCGAATCGGTTCAGTTGCTGTGCGAGGTAGATGAACAGAGTGCCAGGATTACGGTCGTACATGTGGTTCCACGTGCCAGCGGGCGCGATGCGCACTCCAACGCGATCACCGCCCCAAACCGATGTCATCGCTTCTACGACTTCGAGCAGGAATCGCGAGCGGTTCTCGATGGAACCACCGTAGGCGTCCGTCCGTTTGTTACTGCCATCTTGAAGAAATTGGTCCGGGAGATAACCGTTGGCGGCGTGCAGTTCAACTCCGTCGAAACCCGCTGCCTTGGCGCGCGCAGCTGCTTTGCGATAGTCCTCGATGATCTCCGGAATCTCGGAGATATCCAGTGCCCGATGTGGCGACGGTTGTATCCAGCCGTTGGGACCGGAGACCAGGCGGCTGGGATCTTGCCAGTAGGATGGGTCTACGGAGGCTGAGGCTGGTGTGTTTCCGTCCTGATTGCCGGAGTGTGAAGCGCGACCGGTATGCCATAGCTGCGCGAAAACGAGGCCGTTCTTTGCATGGATACCGCTCACAACGCGCTTCCATCCCTCAACTTGCTGATCGGTATAGAGGCCGGGCGCACCATACCAGCCGCGCGCCGTCGGTGAGATGCTCGTAGCCTCGCCGATAATGAGACCTCCATCCGAAGCGCGATCCGAATAATAACGAACCATCTTGTCGCCGGGGATGCCTCCCGGCTGCTCCGAACGGGAGCGGGTCAACGGCGCCATCACGACGCGATGCTTCAATTTCAACGATCCAAGCTGCACGGGCGTAAATAGCTTCAGGCCCTTTTTCTTATTCATAAATCCTCTCGGGTTGATTATTGGGTTTCGTTTGCGATGCGGAATAGTGAAGTTCATCAAATCGTCGAGAGGCGATCGACGTAAGCTCGGAGTACATCGCGTTGGAATATGACGCTCGCGGACCTGCCTTGACGAGCGATTTCAATCAAGCCTGCCATCTTCAATTGCTTCATGTGATGAGAGAAAGTCGCGGAACTCACGCGGTGGGTTTGACGCAACCTGATGTATGACAATGGCTCTCTGGACGCGGCGATCTCTCCTAACATTTGAAGCCGCCTCGGTTCGGCCAGAACCCGACTGATTCGGGCCATCTGACTGTCCGTCAATCCATCATCCTGTGATCGTTCGTTCTTGTGCGAGGTCGGCATGAATTTCGATCATTACGGGATTACTCGGAGTTCCCGAAGCTTCGTGAGCTGCCGTCTGAAACTTTCATGCGTGTCGATACAGTCCGCGAAGCCGGCCTTGCGGATCTTGATTGTGCTGAGTATCACTTCTTCGTCGAAGTTGAGCATCCAGTCCACAAAAGACCAGTTCGCAATCTGTGAGTACGGCGTCGGGTGCAGGCCATAACGAGCTACTATCGAATCCCACAGCGGGCCTTTCTCACTCATCTCCGAAACTGTCGACATTGCTAGGGGTTCTGCGATGGCAAGGTCGTAGAAGGTAGCCAATTCGTTCCAAAGCTGCCTCCAACAGAAGACATCCCCGTTCGAGACATTGAAGATCTCATTGCTTGCCTTGTCCTCGCCCAGCGCCCACAGGGTCGCACGTCCGAACAGTTCTGCGTCGGTGGTTTCCTGAAGCGTGTTCCATCCTTCGCGGCGGCCAGGAAACCGCAACGGCAGGCCGAGTTCGCGGCTCATCGCAGCATAGGTGGCGAGGCTCGTTACAAGATTCATGGGCGAATTCAGGCTAGGCCCCATCACGAGATGCGGACGCAAGACCGTCCAGGTCACTCCATTCTTGCTTGACCAATCGGCAACGATGTCCTCTTGCTGGTGGTAGTGGATCGGCGCGATAAGACGGGGCTCCGTTTCCTTTGCTGGAGCGTTGAATGCCCCAAGGCTAAATCCGTAGGATTTAGCTCCGCCCGCCAAGACGATACGCTTGAGAGGGACATTCCGCGCAGCGAGGGCATCGAGTGTATTGGTCAACATCCTCGCATTGGGTGCTACGGTTTCGGCCATAGTCGGTTTCTCAACAAAAGCGGCATAAACCAGGTCGGTCACAGTATTTAGATTTGAGAAGGCCTTGATCGTACCCTCGCGGTCCATGAGGTTGACGCTGATATGGCGGGGCGGCGTTTGGGTGCGAAAGGTCGGCGCGGGCCGGCGTGCCGCAGTTGTGACGCGCCATGCAGGATTGGCCGCCACAGCGTCGAGTACTCCTGTTCCAAGCACGCCGTAGGGACCCACGAGCAATATCTCTCGATCCGAAAGAGACTCTGCATGAGTCGCGGTCATCGATGCTTCCTTTCCATCTCAAGGTGAGTAGTTATGGTCAACATGAGTCGTTACGAGGGGAAGCGGTCGCCAAACATGGAGAGGCCGCTGACGGACTCTGCCTGTGTGGCCTCGTCTTGCAACACATCCCAGTGTTCGGCCAGGAGGCGGTCTTCGAACCGGACAACGTCGGCGGCGATCCACGCGGCTGGCCTTCCTATCCCGGTGAAGCGGCCGTGCGCGATAATGTAATCTCCCTCAGCGATGATGAGCTGGTTCTCGTAGCGCAAGGTATCTGGCGCAGAACGGATCAAGGCGAACAGTCCCGCGCGCCCTGGCGCGATGTGTGCGCTGTGCCGGATGTACTTCGGGGACCAGAAACGTTCTGCCGTCGCGTAGTCGCGTTTGTTGAAGAGAGTGTCGAAGGCTTCGAGAACGAGCGCCTTGTTCTGTTCAGGTGTTGTCTTTGGCATTGTCAGCTCCTCACGTGATTGAGTGATGGTTCGTAGGCCGGGTAGTCGGAATAGCCGTGCGACCCTGAGGCATATACGGTTTCCCAATCAACCTCAGCAAGAGGGACATTCTCGGCGAATCTCTGGACCAGATCAGGGTTTGCAATGTAAGGGCGGCCAAACGCTACCAAATCAGCCAGACCTTCCGCGATGAGACGATTGCCGCGCTCGCGGTCCATCTTCACATTGGCGATGAGTGTGCCTTTGTAGAGAGGACGGAAATGCCGGAACATCCCGTCGTCGGCCAATCGCTCAAGCGGAGTACCGGAAAAGTCGGTGGTGTTTCCCATGAGCAACAGGTGCGAGAGGTTGTATCTGCTCAGCTTCTGGATTGCGTATTCGGTGACTGGCAACGTCTCGTCATTGGCTGCGAACGCGCCACCCTCGTGCATCGGGCTAATCTTGACTCCAACCCGTTGTGCATCGACCTCACCCAGGACCGACTCGACGATCTCGAAGAGAAAGCGTGAACGATTTTCAAGACTCCCGCCGTATTCGTCTGTACGCAGGTTGGTAGTGGCGTTCAGAAACTGAGAGATCAGATAGAGATAATTAGCGAGGATCTGTACACCATCGAAGCCGGCCTCCATCGCGTTTCGAGCAGCTCGCGCGAAGTCCGTAACCGTGACCTGAATCTCCTTCTTCGTCAGAGGCCGAGGCATCACCGTCGGTTTCCTTCCCTCCCGCGTGACCGAAATCTGGCCCGGATCGACGTTCGAAGCGGACACGGGTTGCGCGCCGTCCAGTAGCTCAGGATGCGAGATTGCGCCGGTATGCCAGAGTTGCGCAACGATACGACCGCCTGCCGCATGGACCGCATCCGTAACGCGTCGCCATCCGCGGACCTGCTCGTTCGTCCATAGTCCAGGCGTATCCGCCCAGCCAAATCCTTCCGGGCTAATCGCGGTGGCCTCGGTGATGATCAATCCGGCCGAGGCACGCTGGGCGTAATACTCCGCTTGCAAAGCAGTGGGCACATGATCGTGCGATTGCGCGCGCATCCGGGTGAGAGGGGCCATGACGATGCGGTTAGGAAGGTCGAGATCTCCCATCCGATAGGGTATGAACAACGGCTGATTCGACATCACATGAACTCCTGCATAGATTGATTGACCCTGCCTAAGAGATCGCCTCGATTGCATCGACCCGCGTGGGATAAAACGCCAGATAGTCCTTAATGTCCGCGACTGCCTCATACGGTTTTTCGTATGTCCAAACGGCATATTCTGATTTCGCGCCACCAATCGGAATGCTGAAGTATGTGCAATCGCCCTTGTACGGACAATAGGTGTAGTGCGTTGTCTGAACGAGGAGCGACATGTCCGCATCGTCGCGCGGCAGATAGTAAACCGGCGGGTATCCCTGCTCATCCAGCCGAAGCGCGCTCTGCGATTCAGCGACAATCCTGCCAGCGACGATGACACGAACCTTACCCTCTGTTGGAGAAATCGTGATGGGATGGTCAGGGCCAGGTATCTTGATCTCTTTACCTTTGATCGGAGTGCTATTCATTGCGTTCCTCATATGCTTGTCAGAGTTTCGATCCGCCATCGACGGGAATACTGGCGCCCGTGACCCAACGCGCAGCATCTGAGACCACAAAAGCGACTACGTCGGCAACATCTTCGGGTTTGCCGAGCCGCTTCAACGCCTGCATTCCCAGCGCTACCTCGCGTCCCGCCTCTGTCTTCGTGAAGTTCGACATATCCGTGTCGATGATGCCTGGAGCGACAGCGTTGACGCGTATACCGCTCGGGCCAAGTATGGCGGCCCAGTGTTTGACCAAAGTCTCAAGCGCCCCTTTTGTTGAGGCATAAGCAAGAATCGAAGGAGTCTCCAATCCTGGTTTGCCGGGCACCGTGCGAGCTGCGGCAGAGGAGATAACAACAACGCTTGAGCCTTCGCCCAGAATGGGCACCAGTTGCTGTACGAGGAAGAACGGGCCTCGGACGTTGGTTGCAAAGAGGCTGTCAAATTCCTCTAGGGTGTAGTCAGCAATGCGTGCTGCCTTGCTAATTCCGGCGTTGAGCACAACCACGTCCAACCGGTCGCCGACGATGGTGCGCACTTTTCGGCAAGAAATCCTGCGCCATCCGGAGTTCTCAGGTCAGCCGCAATCGCACTTGCGTGTCCGTCCTTCGCCTGAATCGCAGCGACAAGAGATTCAGCTTCTTGAACCGAGCGGCCGTAGTGAACCAGAACATGCGCTACTGCCTCGGCAAGCGCCAAGGCAGTAGCTCGCCCGATTCCTCTTGATGCGCCGGTCACGAGCGCCGTTTTGTTTTGAAGTGGTTTCATTGGACTCTCTCTCGCTATTCAGGGGATTGATGAGCGCACTCCTTGTCGAAGGCCAGCAACCAGATATGCGTGGAGACAAATCTGGGTGCTTCCGTGGCCTGATTGCGAGTGCGGCCTTAAGCGTTCATTCCGCCATCAACGGTCAGGTTCGCTCCGGTGATGTACGAAGATTCAGGGCCGGCAATGAACGCCACCATTGCGGCGATCTCCTCAACGCGCCCATAGCGGTCGAGCGCTGTGGCGGCTTTCTGCGGTACCGCCCAATCACCCGAGGCAGGATTCAAATCCGTGTCGATCGGACCCGGCTGCACGTTGTTGACCGTGATGCCCCGGCTCCCGACTTCTCTGGACAGCGCTTGGGTAAACATCTTGACGGCTCCCTTTGTAGCCGCGTAGGGCACAAGCCCAGGCGCAGCAGCACGCTCGCCGACGCACGAACCAATGCTGATGATCCGGCCACCTTCTTTCAGGTGCTTCAATGCAGCCTGTGTGGTGGCGAATACTCCGCGGACATTGATGTCGATTACGCGATCCATCTCCTCCTGCGTGGCCTCTTCGAACGACTTCGGAATGGCTGTGCCGGCATTGTTCACGAGTACATCGAGCCGTCCGAAGGTCGCGACGGTCTTGTCGACCGCACCCCTGACAGTTTCGACATTGGCAGCATCTGCCTGGATGGCAAGAGCCTTTCCGCCAGCGAGTTCAATTGCTTTGACAACCGCGGAAGCAGCACTGGCGTCCTTGGCATACGTGAACGCTACGTTTGCTCCATCGGCGGCCAGACGCTTCGCAATGGCTGCGCCGATACCTCGGGAACCTCCGGTAACGAGTGCTACTTTGTTTGCTAACTTGGACATAGGTCTCCTTTGTTGTTCTCGGAACAATTCACAAAGCCGATTCTGCGGAAACTTTGCCCGGCCGTATCGACGGTTCTGAACCGTTCAGTTCTATACGATGATGAAGAAACAGCGAGGATGCAGAGATATTGAACTATTTAGTTCTTTATCGGATAATGTGATTATGGGGCGCCCGAAGAACTTTAGCCGTGAGGAAGTGCTGGAGAAGGCGATGCCCGTCTTCTGGAAGCATGGGTTCGCGGATACGAGTCTTCAAGAGTTGGAACGAGCCACAGGCGTGAACAAGTCGGGGCTGTATACCGAATTCCGAGACAAGGAAGATCTCTTTGTGGCGTGTCTTAAGCACTACCTTGAGAGCCAGGAGAAGAGAGGGCTTCTGACGAAGGAGCCTCTTGGCTGGAAAAACGTCGAGAAGTTTCTCAAGAATGGTCCTCTCAATAAGGTGGAACAGCAGGGGTGCTTTTCCGTCAATTCTATGCGGGAGTTCGCTATCCTTCCGGATGAAGCCTATGGGGCCGTGACTGAGAATCGTGCGCTATTGGAGCGTCTTCTCGCCATGAACATCGAAGCAGAAAAGCCCAGGATGGCTGCTTCGTCAATTGCCGAGATGGTGTTGTCCTTCTTCTCCGGATTGTGCATTGAGAGCAACCTTAAGCCCGGCAAGAGCTCGTCGAACCGCAAGATCGAAAACTTTATGACCGCCCTTCGAAGCCTCTAATCGAACGCCTACTTTTCTGCTCCATATGTCTGTCAAAAATTTACTCCTGAGGGACGCGCTTCTCGGAAGAAACGGCTCTCGTTTGACGACAAATCGCCGAGTCAGTCATCGAGGCCGATTAGTACCGACAAGTCGGCCTTGCGGAAGTAATTTTTCTTGTCTCTGGGCTTATGAAGTATGCCACCGGGCCCTGTCGCAAAGACGCGGTGCGCGGGAACTCGCGGCCGTCTGAGGGAAAGCAGGTCATTCGGCTGCGTTTGCTTCGCGAACTTCGCTCAAGATGACAATTCTTTTTGGGGCGCCGATGGTTTTGGCGGTGATGGCGCGTGTGCCTGGACGGCAAGTCCGGCATACTGGAAGGGATGCCTTCGCTTTGGAAACCTGAGAACTGGGCCGAGCGCCTTGCGGAACTTGAGGCGCGTTCGGGTGATTTGAAAGAAGTGCCGCTGCGGCGCGATGTCCGGTCGCTGGGCATGCTGCTGGGCGAGGTGCTGCGCGAGCAGGCCGGCGATGAGCTGTATGCCAAGGTCGAGACGCTGCGCCAGTCGGCCATCCGCCGGCGCGAGGCGCAGGCCGACGGCTCGCTGGTCGAAGCGGACCGGCTGTTGCAGCTCGCCGTGCTCGATGTAAACGCGATGCCGGTGGACCTGACCTACTATCTGAGCCGCGCCTTCGCCTTTTATTTCGAGCTCATCAATCTTGCCGAAACGAATCATCGCAAGCGCCGGCGCCTGTCGCTGCAGTTGAGCGGAGACAAGGCCGCGCAGCGCGGGTCGTTGCGCGGAACATTGCGCGCCATGCGGCGGGTCGGCATTACCGCGGAAGAAGCGCTGGACTGGCTGCGGAAGATATTCATCGTGCCTGTGTTTACGGCGCATCCCACCGAGATTGCGCGCCGTTCGGTGCTGACCAAGCGGCGGCGCATCGGCGATTTCCTTGAGCAGCTGGACCGCATTCCTGTTCCCGACGAAGAGCTTGAATCGCTCGAAGCCGCGCTAATCGCGGAGATCACGGCGCTGTGGCAGACAGACGAGGTGCGCAGCAGCCGGCCGAAGGTTGCCGACGAGATCAAGATGGGGCTCGATTATTACGAGGTCTCGATCTTTGAGACGCTGCCTTCGCTATACCAGGAAGTCGCGGCGGCGCTGAAGAGCGAATATGAGCTGGAGATGGATGTTTCCGAGCTGCCGCTGATGCTGGGCTTCGGCTCGTGGATCGGCGGCGACCGCGACGGCAATCCGTTTGTCACTCCGGATGTGACGCGGGAAGCGATTGCCGACGCCCGCAAGCGGCTGCTGGCCTACTACGACCGGCGCATCCAGCTCATCATCGATCTGCTGACAACATCGGCACAGCAGCTTCCCGTCAGCGACGAGATGAGGAGCCGGCTGGATTCGTATCTGAGTCAGTTACAAGCTGCATCGACGCCGATCTTCGCTCATCATTTTCAGTTCGAGCTTTACCGGCGCTACATGGTTTGTGTCCATTCACGGCTGCTGCAGACAGCGGGCAAACCGGCTCCCGATCAGGACAGTCTCGAAGCGTCGCTGAACGCATTGCCGGCCTACTGTTCGGCGCTGGAATTTCAAACCGATCTCGAAATCCTGCGGCGCAGCCTGGCCGAAAACAACGGCCTGCGGCTGGCGCAGACGCTCATCGATCCGCTGATCCTGCTGGTGCGCACCTTCGGGCTGCACCTGCACACGCTGGATGTTCGGCAGCATGCGCGCATTCACAAGAAAACGCTGGAAGAGGCCTCGGCATGGTGCGCGCAGAAGGCAAGCACGGTTCCGGGCGCGCTGAGCGCGGAGAGCCGCGATGTGATCGAGACGATGCGCACCATCGCCGAGGTGAAGGCGAGCTGTAGCCCGGAGACCATCCGACAGTACGTGATCAGCGGCGCATCGACGGTCGACGATGTGCTGGCGGTGACCTGGCTGGCGCGGCTGGGCGGCGTTGAGGTCGCGGGAAGCGGCAATGATCCGGGGCTCATGCCCGTGCCGCTTTTCGAATCGATCGAGGATCTGCAGAATGCGCCCGCGGTGTGCCGCGAGCTTTGGAACGCGCCCGCGTATCGCAAGCTGCTGGCAAGCTGGGACAATACCCAGGAGGTCATGCTCGGCTACTCGGACTCGAACAAAGACGGCGGCATGCTGACCAGCACCTGGGAGATCTTTCGCGCGCATCGCGCACTGCATGAGGTGGCGCGCGAGTGCGGCGTGAGGCTGCGGCTCTTTCACGGGCGCGGCGGAACGGTCGGACGCGGCGGCGGCCCGACGCATCGGTCGATCTACGCGCAGCCCGTCGGCGCGTTCGAAGGACAGATCCGCATTACCGAGCAGGGCGAGGTGCTGAACTGGAAGTACTCCGACGTGGTGCTGGCTGAGCGGAATCTCGAACTCATGATCGCTGCCTCGCTCGATGCGCTGGCCCGGCCGAATGCGCGCGATCCCCAGGGACACCAGTCCGGCGTACTGCTGCCGGAGTGGGAGGCCGCCTTCGACCAGATGTCCGCGACCGCGTTCAGTTTTTATCGCTCCAACATCATCGACGACCCCGAGGTGCTGCATTACTTCGAAGTCGCCACTCCCGTCGGTGAGCTGGAGCACGCGAAGATCGGCTCGCGTCCGTCGCGGCGCGGGGGACGCATCAGCTTCGACAGCCTGCGCGCGATTCCCTGGGTCTTCGGATGGACGCAGAGCCGGCAGTTGATTCCGGCGTGGTTCGGCGTCGGGCATGCGATCGAGGAATATTCGAAGCAGCCGGGCGGCATGGATTTGCTGCGCGCCATGATGGATGAGTTTCCGCTGTTCATCGACCTGATCCGCAATGTGGAGATGGCTCTGGCCAAGGCCGATCTCGGCATCGCTTCGCTCTATGCCTCGCTGGTGCAGGATGTTGGGATTCGCGACCGCGTCTTCGCCAAGGTGAAGACGGAGTTCGAGCGGACGCTGAACGCGGTGCTGGCGGTCACGCGGCAGCGCGCCCTGCTCGAAAAGAATCGCGTGCTCGCACATTCCATCCGGCTGAGAAATCCCTATGTCGACCCGATGAGCCTGATTCAGGTGGACCTGCTGCGGCGCAAGCGTGCCGGCGAGGATACGCCGGAGGTGAACCGCGCGATTGCGGGAACCATTAACGGCATCTCGGCCGGTTTGCGCAATACCGGCTGATCGATTCACACCCGGCCTTCCCGGATTGGCGCCTGTGCGCGACCATCTTTCCAAAGTGGGCCGCTTGTTTGCAAATCGTCGCTTTCCTTCATCTTGCCGGCGGCACGCGCGGCTTATGCTCGGCGCATGGAGGGGTATTCCCCATGCAAGCACATACCGCGCAGGTGACAGAAGATATCGAAACGGTCCTGGGCCGTTTTCAGGCCTGGACCGGCTCTCGCGAGCCGAAGGCCGCCAGGGACGGCGTGCGCGAAGTCTCCTATGAAGAGGCGCTGGAGTCGAGCCGCTACCGCTGGAAGAAGTACGGAGAGCCCGATTCCGCCGTCCATGTGGAAGACGGGTTGCGCGCCGAGCCAGGAGTGGTGCCGGTTGCTCCTCCCAGCGCGGCTCCCTACCCACCCGTCGACACCGAAGAGAAATTCAGAGACGCCGAAACGCCGGACGTGGCCGTGTTCTCAGCCGAAGCTTCGCAGCTGGCGGAGGCCGCCCGGCCCCACGCCGCGCATGTGAAGAAGGTGCCGCGCAAAAAACAACATTTTCGGACGGTGCTGGCGCACTCGGCGAGCGCAGGCTCTCCAGGAGTCAGCCTGGGCGACAGCTTGGCGCGAACCTGGGTGAGCGAGGAACGACAGGTCTCAATGTCTCTCCGTGTCGCCGCCTCCGAGCAGGCCCTGATCAAGGTGCGCGCGGCGGAGGCCGGGGTTTCCGCGTCGGCTTATCTTCGCCAGTGCGCACTGGAGGTCGAAATCCTGCGCGCGCAGGTGCAGCAGTTCCTTGCGGTCTCCGCACGCAGCCGGACGGCGGAGTTCCGCGATGGCCCGAGGACCGCCGTGCCCGTAGAACGCGAGGGGTGGCTATCGCGATTCAAACGCCGGCTTTGGGGGACGCAAACCGCTCAGCTTTCGCTCAAGGCGTAGGACGGGATCGCGCGCACTTCGTGCGACTTCAGAGGATGGTGCGATAGCCGTCGTAAACGGCTTCGAAGACCGCGTCCCAGGAGGTTTTGCGGGCATAGCTGCGGGCGTCTTGGCGCATGCGGTCGTGGAGCGCCGGGTTGCTGAGGATCGTCGCGGCTGCCAGTCCGAAATTTTCGTCCGCTGCGACCAGGCCAGTCTCACCTTGGCGAACGATGGAGGACGGTCCGCCGTCCGGCGTGACCACGGCGGGAACACCGGAGGCCAGCGCTTCGAGCACAACGTTGCCGAAGGTATCGGTGTGCGACGGGAAGACGAAGAGGTCCATATTCGCATACGCGCGCGCGAGCGCCTCGCCGCGAAGGACCCCGGGAAATTCCGCTCCCGGCAGATGCTCGCGCAGCCAGCTCTCTTCCGCGCCCTGACCGATCACGCAAAAACGGAAATTGCGGACACCCTGGGCGGCAAGCGATTGCTGAACCTGGGCCAGGAGAGCAACGTTCTTCTCGACCGAGAGGCGTCCGACAAATCCCAGGACGAAAGCATCGTCTCCTGCGGCACGATCGCGGCGTTCGGGGCAGAAGAGCCTGGTATCGACTCCGCGCTGCATAAGATGGCAGGGCCGCCGAGTGTGCTTTTCGAGCAGGCGGCAGAGGCCATGATTGGGTGCGAAAAGAACCCGGGCCAGGGAATAGTAGCGGGTGGTCGCGAATAGAGCCAGATGTTCGATGGCGTCTGCTGCAGGCCGCCGACGCGAGGCGGGAAGGTAGCGGGTGAAGACCCGGGAGCGCCGGCCCGCGTACTCATGGACATTCGTGTGCCATGACGCGGCCAGCGGCAGATAGAGATGATTGGCCAGCGCCGCGCCCAGAATTCCATTCTCGCTGGGGCCGGTGATGTGGATGATATCCGGCTTGAAGTCATGTAGGGCGCGGGTGATCGAGGGAAGATGACGCAGGAATGCGGGATCGAAGCTGAGGTCGTTATCGAGCCAGAACGAAAGAAATCCGCGGCGCAGCTCAAGCGTCGTCAGATTGCCTTCGATGAGAAGGCGCGGGGTGCGATTGCCGGCGCGAATGCAGAGGAAGGGGAGATTGCGGCGGCGCGCGAAGGCTTCGAACTGGCGGCTGGTATGAGCAACGCCGTTGATCTCGTGGAAAGAGTCGGGGAAATAGGCGACTCGCGGGAGGCTCATAAAGACAGGGTATAGGGGGTAGGATACAGCGGGTAGAAAGCAGCGCTTAGCAACGACTGATTAAGGATTGGCGACGATAGATCGCGGGGCTGGGATCGCGAACGGCCTTCCATGCATTGATCGTGCCCGGCCGGCGGCGCAGTCAGCAGGAATTGCTGCGCCCTGTCTCCTGCCTCTAAAACGCCTCTTCGCCAAGTGCCAGGCGCGGACCACGAGATTCGCTCCAGGCCATGCGCAGGCTTCCCGACACCGGTTTGCTGCCCATCATGCGGACGGCATCGATGATCCACTGCAGGTAGAAGGGAGCGTAGCCGTCTCCCGGCCAGAGCTCGCTCAACGGCCGGATGACACCCTGCGCGTCGGGATGATACACGCGTTCATCCCAGGTGCGTGATCCCTGCGGGAAGTCGGGGTAGTTGCGGATCGCATCGAGCGTCGATTGCAGGATGCGGTGCTTCCAGGGCTCGGCATACTGTGGCATGAAGAGCACGTGGCTGCGGCCTTCGTGACGAACCTCGTGGACGAATTCGGTAAAGCTGGAGGCGTTCGACAGATTGACGTTGGCGTTGGGCTCCATGCCGTGGCGGTCGCCGCCGGAGATGAGAAGCAGGTTGCGAGCCTTCGCCATCTCCTTCACTTCGCGATTCTCTTCCCAGCTGCGCAGGCCGTTCAGTTCCAGCGCGTGGATAAACTGCCCGTTTGCGAGCATGAAATCGTGAACCCGCTGACGGTGTTTTTCCTTGCCGATAATGTAGAGGTCCCAGATCGGGTGATTGAAGACGATCAGCACATTCGGCAACGCGTGGAGCGCAGAGAGGATCTCGGTAAGTTTCGCTTCCGAGGGAGCGGCGGTGTACTCCTCGAAGATTCGCATCCACGATGGTCCGGTTTCGCTGGGGAGATTGTGGATGCCCAGGTGGAAAGACTGGTCGCCGCCGAAGGGCGCGCTCCACTCGACCGAGACCGGGATATGGCGGGCGGCGGCGACGGTGCGCAGGAGCATGGGGGCGCTGATGGTGTCGTGATCGGTGATGGAGATCAGCGGCATGATGTCGAGCTGCTTTTCAATCTGGCGGCTCTCCAGGTCGAAAGCGAGTCGCGGGGTGAGAGGCGGCGTCCAGTAGCTGGCGGCGTAATTGATCGCGATCTTGTAACGATCTTTGGCGCGGCCTTCCGCCGCAGCGATCAGCCGGCGAACCCAGCCGTATTCAGCGCCGAAATTCGCGAGAAAGTCGAGCGTTTCCTTGGATTGGTTGGTGTGGCTGTGCAGGGATACTCCGGTTGAGTACTCACGCGCGGAGTCGGCATCCTTCCAGAGGTAGGAGATGCGACGGAGACCAGCCATAGAGTTTCCTCCAAGATGCGGCTGGGTCCAGTATCGGGTTGCACCATGAATGCGGCATTACTGGGAAAACAAAGGAGCTTCAAAATCCCATAGGTATCGATTCGTACAACGTTACAACGGTAATGGGCGTCTAAGAGCGAGTTTTCGCGATTTCCGGTGAAACTCCAGCCTCGTCCTCGATCTCGGGCCGGGCAGCTTCCGGCTCGAGATGATTCCGCGTCAGGCCGTCGCGAAGCAGTTCAAAGGCCTGCTCGGGTGTATCGGCCATCTCAAAAAGGTCACGATCGCGTGGGGAAATCGCGCCCTTGTCCACCAGAACATCAAGATTCAAGACCTGCTTCCAGTACGAGGAGCCGTAGAGGACGATGGTGATCTTTTTGGCCAGCTTCTGGGTCTGCGACAGGGTAAGAATCTCGAACATCTCGTCGAGCGTTCCAAAGCCGCCGGGAAAAACCACCAGGGCCTTGGCCAGATACGCAAACCAGTACTTGCGCATGAAGAAGTAGTGAAACTCGAAGTTAAGCGACGGAGTTATATAAGGGTTCGGGCATTGCTCGAAGGGCAGGCGGATATTGAGACCGATGCTCTTGCCCCCGGCTTCGTATGCGCCGCGGTTCGCCGCTTCCATAATGCCTGGGCCTCCGCCCGAGGTAACCACAAAACGATAGCGGCGAGACTTCAGAGTCTTCGACCAATCGGTCAGAAGGTAGGCGAGGCGGCGGGCATCCTCATAATAATGAGCCATTTCGACGGCGGCTTCGGCGCGGCGGCGGCTCAGCTCGCTCGCGGTTCCCTGCTCCAGGTCGGGTTTGCGGGCGGGCTGCTCTTCGTGTGGAGCGGCCGCGGCCGAGCCCGTGTTCTCCAACAGCTCGAGCTCCTGGTGTGCCTCGTCGAAAGCGCGAAAACGGGCCGAACCAAAGAAAACCACGGTGTCGCGGATGCGCTCGCGGCGGAAGCGGGCCAGCGGCTCGGAGTATTCGGAAAGGATGCGCATGATGCGCCCATCGGGGCTATTGAGGAAGGCCGGGTTTTCGTAGGCCAGCGGCGCGCTTTCGAGCGGCTTGGGAGCTTTGCGGGTCATTTGCTTTCAGCTTACTGCGTCCGCCCTCAGCCTGCTGCGTTCCGTGCCGCGGGTTCGAATTTTCGGCGCTCATCCCTCTTTGTAATGGATGGCATCGTGAACCGCGATCCAGATGTTCAGCAGGCCAAGTCCGGAAACGAGTCCGCGGGTAATTCCGTTCAAGGCCAGCGGCGCAAGCTGGGGAATGATCACCAGCAGCCGGTTCTCATCCCACAGGTGCAGCCAGGGCAGAACGAAGATGACCAGCCCCAGATAAAGACGGACAACGACGCGGATAAACAGGTCCAGGCGCTGCAGCCAGCGCGACGCGGGACGTGGAGTCTTCGCGCTTTGCGGCGCGCTGGTGACGGCTTGAGGCGGCAGATTGCCAGGCGCCTGCGACGAAAACAGATTCGGCTGGTGCGACATCGATCCTTCGATTCTAAATGGTCGCGGGAAGTGAGGCGGCATGACCTTCGCCCTGGTCGACAGAAGGTCATGGCAGGCCCGTGCAATCGAAATCAGGCCGTGGTCTGCGCGTTGCGCCGGGGACGGCGGTTGGCTTGCAGGATTTTCTTCCGCAGGCGAAGGGATTTGGGTGTGACCTCGACGAGCTCGTCCTCGGCGATGAACTCGATCGACTGCTCGAGGTTCATGGCGCGGGGTGGGGTGAGGCGGACCGATTCATCCGACGAAGACGCGCGCATGTTGGTGAGCTTCTTCTCACGGACGACGTTGACGTCGAGGTCATTGTCGCGCGAGTGCTCGCCGATGACCATGCCTTCGTAGACCTCCACGCCGGGGGCGACGAAGAGCACGCCGCGATCCTCGAGGCCTTCCAGCGCATATGCGGTCGTCGTGCCGGTGCGGTCGGCGATGAGCGCGCCGGTGGGACGCTGCGGAATCTCACCCTGGTACGGCGTGTAGCCGTCGAAGATGGAATTCATGACGATGGTGCCGCGCGTCTCGGTGAGCAGCTCGCTGCGCAAGCCGATGAGGCCGCGCGAGGGCACGCGGAACTCCAGGCGTACACGGCCGTGGCCGTGCATCTTCACCATCTCGCCCTTGCGCGGCCCGAGGCGCTCGATGACGGTGCCGACAAAGTTGTCGGGAATGTCGATGGTGAGGTGCTCAACCGGCTCCATCACCTTGCCGTCGATGGTGCGGGTGACGATCTCCGGCCGGCCGACCATCAGCTCGAAGTCTTCGCGACGCATCATCTCGATCAGAATTGCTAGCTGCAGCTCGCCGCGGCCCAGGACCTTGAAGCTGTCCGGGCTGCCGGTCTCTTCGACGCGGATGGAGACGTTGGTGAGCAGCTCTTTGTCGAGGCGCTCGCGAAGGTTGCGCGAGGTAACGTACTTGCCTTCGCGCCCGGCCATCGGCGAGTTGTTGACCGAAAACTGCATAGCGATGGTCGGTTCATCGATCACGATGGGCGGCATCGGCGAAGGATTCTCAATCGACGTGATCGTTTCGCCGATGGTGATGCCGGTGACGCCGGCGACCGCCACGATGTCGCCCAGCTCGGTGACTTCGATATCGGTGCGCTTGAGCCCGGAGAAGCTGAATAGTTTGGTGATCCGCGTCTTTTCGAGCGAGCCGTCGAGCTTGGAGATGAAGACTTCGTCGCCGGTCTTGAGCGTGCCGTTGAAGACGCGCGCAATGCCGAGCCGCCCGAGGTAGTCGGAGTAGTCGAGGTTCGTGACCTGCACCTGCAGCGGCGCATCGGGGTCGCCCTTGGCAGTGGGGATGGTGGAGACGATCTGCTCGAAGAGCGGCTCGAGGTTGGCGCCGAGCTGGGTTGCATCCGTTGATGCGAGGCCCAGTTTGCCGTTGGTGTAGAGCACCGGAAATTCCACCTGCTCGTCGCTCGCATCCAGGTCGATGAAGAGGTCATAGACCTCGTTGAGGACCTCCTGCGGGCGGGCGTCGGGACGATCGATCTTGTTGATGGTGAGGATCACCGGGAGTCCGGCTTCGAGCGCCTTGGACAGCACATAGCGGGTCTGCGGCAGCGGGCCTTCGGAGGCGTCGACCAGCAGCATGACGCCGTCCACCATCTTGAGCGCGCGCTCCACCTCGCCGCCGAAATCGGCGTGACCCGGCGTGTCGACGATGTTGATCTTCTGGCCCTTATAAAAAATTGCCGTGTTCTTGGCCAGGATGGTGATGCCGCGCTCGCGCTCGAGCTCGTTGGAATCCATCACGCGCTCGGCGACAGCTTCGTTTGCGCGGAAGGTTCCGGCCTGGCGGAGCATGGCGTCCACCAGCGTGGTCTTGCCGTGGTCGACGTGGGCGATGATGGCGATATTGCGAATGGTGCTCACAGGAAAATACCTAGTCTCTTTCTATTCATAATCCGTACACAGTGCACGGGCATTTGGTGAAGCGATTCAGGCAGTCGTTCGGCGGGCCACTCGCGCGGCTGACCGGGGAACACAAGAACTACTGGAACGATCTTGCCGATTGCGGCAACGGTCATGCCGAGATCGACAGGCCTGGCGCTGGAGCAGAATCAGGGTTGCTGTAATGTAAGGCCGCTGCTCTCGAAAGGCTTTTTCTCCGAGAAAAAGCCTGCATCACTGATCTTGACTACCTCACATTTACCTTGATTCTGCTTCCGTGGCAGCAACCATAGTGGCTGCAATGCAACCGCGCACGAAAAGGGGCGCAGACTTCGGCTCACTCTCTACTCTATTAGTTTAGCAGCGGAGCGGCATTATTCGTATTTCAGCGACTCGACAGGATCCATCTGGGCGGCGCGATTGGCGGGCAGCGTTCCGAAGATGATGCCCACAGCCGTGGACGTGCCCAGCGCCAGCACCACCGACCAGCCGGAAATCGGAACTGCGTAGTCGGTGAGAAAACGCACCGATAGCGGCAGCGCCAGCCCAAGGATCGTGCCGACAATCCCCCCGCTGAGTGAGATAAAGATGGCTTCGATGAGGAACTGGAGCTTGATCTCGCGTGCCGTCGCGCCCAGCGCCTTGCGGATGCCGATTTCGCGGATGCGTGAGCGCACCGTGGCCAGCATGATGTTCATGATGCCCACGCCGCCGACCGCCAGCGTTACCGCCGAAACCAGCACCAGCACCACAGTCAGCGCGTTGGCGATGGCCGCAGCCGTTGTCAGCAGCGTGGTGAGCGTCGTCGTTTTGTAAACGGAGCTGGCCAGGTGCCGCGAGTGAACCACGGCAACGATCTCGCGCGACGCCTCTTCGACATCATTGGGGTCGCGGATGGAGAAGAATATCTGCTTCACATTGTCGGTCCCGCTGAAGTAGCGGCCGACGGAATACGGAATCAGGATGGTTTCGTCGGCAATTTCGGACTGACCGAAGGTGTCGACGCTCTCCTTGAAGGTGCCGATGATGGTGAACGGAATGCCGGTCAGTTGAAATGTCTGGTTGATCGCCGCGTCGGAGCCGCCGAACATCTCGCGGGCGAAAGCCTCGGTGACGACGGCCACCTTGGTGTGCGTGGTCTCGTCTTCCTCGTCGAAGAATCGGCCGGAAGTAACGATGAGGTTGCGGACCTCGCGGTATTGCGGGCTGACGCCGAGCACCAGCACGTCCTTCGCGACGCCGCCGGGAAAGGTGACGCGCTCATGGATCTCGAGCATGGGCGACGACTCCGCCACATCGGTCACCTGCTCGTCGACCGCCCGCTCGTCATCCCGAGTGAGAAAGTCGTTGCGGTATTCATTGATGGCCCCGGCGCCGCCGCCCTGGTACTCGAGCATCACCATATTGGTGCCGATCTTCTGCAGCTCGCTGAGCACGTACTGCTTGCCCGTGCTGCCGATGGTGAACACCAGAATGACCGACGCGGAGCCGATCACCATGCCCAGTGCGGTGAGAGCGAACCGCACCTTGCTGGCCTTGAAGCTGTCGATGGCCAGCTTGACGATCTCGCTGAAAAGCATGGTCCGCTTGGCGCTTTCCAGGGTGCGCTGAAAAGACCTCCGGCTGCGGAAGGGGCGCGCCGGACCGGGCTGTGTCTGGGTGGGCGACATCTGGGGGTCAAACCGTTCTCATGCTATTGATCCTACTCGCAGGCTATGGGATTCAGAAGTGCCTCGGACGGATGGAAATTTGTTCGAAAGGCCGACACTGCCGCACCAGACGCGCGCATCGGCACCGGCGACGGTCTTCATCGGCCGAAGCCTGTCGAGAGCGCGAAAGTCCTCGCTCTTCTCGTCCAGCCGGTTGAGATTCTGCGAGAGCGCACCCCCGCCGGCCGACTCGGCAAGTCGCGCTGTTAAACTGGAACTGCATGATCCTCCCTTTCGTCCGCGAACTTCTTGCGGACCTGGAGAACTCACCCTCTTTTGAACAGGCACGAAGGCACCTCGCCCTTGCCCGTGGGCGTCGTCGTGTCTCTGGACTCACGTCCACCGCCCGGTCCCTCTATATCCCGCTCTTCGCCCGCGCCGCGAACGCGCCCGTCGTCATCATCGTTCCCGATAACAAGGCCGCCGACACCCTGCAGGTAGCTCTTCGCGCGGGCTGCGACCTCACTGGAGCGATCCCGCCCAACCGCGTCCTGAAACTTCCCGCGCACGACGTGCTGCCCTTCGAAAACCTCTCGCCGCACCCCGAAATTCAGGAAGCGCGCGCAGCCACACTCTGGAAGATGGCCACTGGAGCTGCGTCCATCGTCATCGCCCCGGTCGAAGCCGCAGCCATGAAGCTCTTCCCCGCGCCTTTCTATGCCGGCCTGGCGCAGGTTCTTCGGCGCGGCGAAGAGGTCGATGTCGAAACCCTCATCGCGCACCTCGCCAGCGTCGGCTACACGCCCATGGACATCGTCGAGATGCCCGGCCAGTACACCCGCCGCGGCGGCATCCTCGATATCTACTCGCCCGAAGCCGACCGGCCCGTGCGCTTCGAGTTCTTCGGCGACGAGATCGAGACCATCCGCAAGTTCGATCCAGAAACCCAGCGCTCCGCCGCGCCCCTCGACGAAGCCTTGCTGCTGCCGCTTACCGAGACACCGGTCACCGAGCGCCTGCTTTCCGCGGTCCACATGCGCCTCAGCGGAGCGAGAGTTGAATCCGGCGACGATCCCGATCTCGTCGAGCAGGCCGTAGCCGCGGGCGGGGTGAGCGTCTTTCCCGGTTGGGAATTCTTCGCCGGTGTCTCCACCTCGGCCACCACCGGCGCCTCCACTACGCTCATCGATCTGCTCCCGCGCAGTATCCTCTTTGTCGACGAGCCGGCTATGGTCAAGAACCAGATCGATCGCTGGTGGAACAAGATCGAGCAGCGCCACGAGCGCGCCAGCATCGGCTCGCTTATCCGCCCGGAAGACATTTATCTCCGCCCCGAAATCCTCGAAGCGCAGCTAAGCTCGCACCCCGGCCTCGATCTCGACCAGCTCGGCGCAGTCGATGTGCTCGATGAAGACAACACACTCGGCGAAGTCGCTTTCAACTCGCGCCCCACGCTGCGCTTTCACGGATCGATTCCCGCGTTTATCGAACAAGTGAAGCAGCTCATGGAGCAGGAGACGCGCACCCTGCTAGTCGCGCCCAACCAGGGCGAAGTCGAGCGCCTCGCCAACCTGCTGCGCGAATATGAGATGCCCTATCGCCTCGGCAGCCGCACCCAGCATGCCGGCAGCGAAAACATCTACGACGAGTCCAGCTATCTCGCCGGCGACTACCGCACGCCGATCATCGTGCGCAGCAGCCTCGCCTACGGCGTGAGTCTGCCGGATGCAAACATCATGATCTTCGGTGCGAACGACCTCTCCGACGACGCCGACGTCACCGCACGCGTCGCACCGAAAAAATCGAAGACCGCGGCCTTCGTCTCCGACTTCCGCGATCTCACCGTCGGCGACTATGTCGTCCACGTCGAGCACGGCATCGCGCACTACCAGGGCCTGCGCGAGATCGATGCAGGACGGCGTCGCCATCGAATTCATGATCCTCGAGTTCGCCGAGCAGACGCGCCTCTACGTCCCGCTCACGCGGCTCGACCTCATCCAGAAATACCGCTCTACGGATGCCGGACCGGCGCCGATCCTCAACCGGCTCGGCTCGCAGCAATGGGCGAAGACCAAGGCCCGCGTCAAGAAGGCCATGGCCGACATGGCCGACGAGCTGCTCAAGCTCTACGCGCAGCGCAAGGCCGCTCAGGGCAACGCCTTCTCGCCCGACAACGACTTCCAGCGCGAGTTCGAAGACGCCTTCGACTTACAACGAGACCGACGACCAGCTCACCGCCATCGCCGACATCAAGCGCGACATGGAATCGACCATGCCCATGGACCGCCTGCTCTGCGGCGACGTCGGCTACGGCAAAACCGAAGTCGCCATGCGCGCCGCCTTCAAGGCCGTGCAGGACGGCAAGCAGGTCGCCGTGCTCACGCCGACGACCGTGCTCTGCTTCCAGCACTTCGAGACCTTCAAAAGGCGCTTCGCCAGATTTCCCCATCAACGTCGAGATGATCTCGCGCTTCCGCACGCCGAAGGAGCAGAAGGCCATCCTCGAAAAGGTCGACAGCCGGCAAGGTCGACATCCTCATCGGCACCCATCGCCTGCTCTCGAAAGACCTCAAGTTCCAGGACCTCGGCCTGCTCGTCGTCGACGAAGAGCAGCGCTTCGGCGTCCGCCACAAAGAGCGCCTGAAGCAGATGCGCGCGCGAGATCGACGTGCTCGCCATGTCGGCCACGCCGATCCCGCGCACCCTGCACATGTCGCTGATCGGCCTGCGCGACATGTGCGTCATCGAGACGCCGCCCAAAGATCGCATGGCCATCCAGACCATCGTCGCCAAGTTCGACGAGAAGCTGATCCGCATCCGCGGTCGAGATCGAGCTCGAGCGCGGCGGCCAGATCTACTTCGTCCACAACCGCGTCGAAACCATCTACGAACTCGCCGCGAAGATTCAGCGAGCTCGTCCCCGCAGCGCGCATCGCTCGTCGGCCACGGCCAGACTGCGCGAGAGCCGAGCTCGAACGCGTGATGCTCGCCTTCATGAACCACGAGTACGACGTGCTCGTCGCGACGACCATCATCGAGAACGGCCTCGACATTCCGCTCGCCAACACCATCATCATCAACCGCGCCGACCGCCACGGCCTCAGCGAGCTCTACCAGCTGCGCGGCCGCGTAGGCCGCTCCAATCGCCGCGCCTACTCCTATCTGCTCATCCCGCCCGAGCAGGAGCTGACCGAGATCGCCCGCCGCCGCCTCGCCGCGCTCAAGGAATTCTCCGACCTCGGCGCCGGCTTCAAGATCGCCGCGCTCGACCTCGAGCTGCGCGGCGCCGGCAACATGCTCGGCGGCGAGCAGAGCGGACACATCGAAGCCGTCGGCTTCGAGATGTACACCACCATGCTCGAAGAAGCGGTCGCGCAAGCTCAAGGGCGAAGAGAACACGCCGAGCACACCTGACCACGCAGCTCAACCTCGGCATCTGCCTGCGCATCGACGAGAGCTACATCGCCGAAGAGAACCAGCGCCTGCGCATGTACAAGCGCATCGCCGGCGTCCAGACCGAGGGCGCGCTCGCCGACGTGCGCGCCGAACTGCAAGACCGCTACGGCCCCATCCCGGACAGCGTCCGCCATCTGCTCGACGCCGCGCAGTTGCGCATCGATTGCGAGAAGCATCGGCGTAGCGCAGATCGATCGCAAGCGCGACCAGCTTCACATCAAGTTCACCGAGAACGCCAGCATCGACCCGGGCCGTCTGATGAAGCTCGTGGCCAAGACTGCGAAGCGTGGTGCGCAGTTCACACCGCAGGGCGTGCTGCGCTATCCGCTTACGGGCATGAAGCCCGACGACGTGCTGATCGAGATTCGCATGCTGCTCGAACAGCTGGCGCTTACCGCGGTCCCGGCATAATTGATAATGTTATTGTTACAAATCAATCGAGGCTGAATGAATCGAAGATTATTTGCACCGCTTCTACTCGGAGGCATGATGACCGCCACCACGCTTCTCCACGCACAGGATGCCGCCGCCAGCTTCCGCGGCCTCGCCGATCAGTATTTCGCTCAGGTCACCTTCAAGTTCTCTCCTACCAACGGAACCGCGGCCGGCCTGCACCAATACGACGCGCAGCTCGAAGACTACAGCCTTGCCGGCATCGAGAGGCAGATCGCAGCACTTCACAGCTTCGAGACCAAGTTCGATGCCGTGCAATCCGGTCAACTTGACGAGAGCACGCAGGGCGACCTGGCGATGGTACGCAACAACATCCGCGGCCAGCTCCTCGAGCTTGAAACCATCCGTCCCTGGGAGAAGAATCCGGACAACTACTCAAGCGGCATCACCAATAGCGCCTTCGTGCTGATGGAGCGCAAGTTCGCTCCGCCCGACGACCGCCTGCGCTCGCTCATCGCCCGCGAAAAACAAATGCCCGCGGTCTTCGTTGAAGCGCGTAAGAACCTCAAAAATCCGCCTCGCATCTACACCGAAATCGCCCTCGAGCAGCTCCCCGACATCATCAGCTTCTTCCAGAATGACGTGCCCGAGGCTTTCGGTGACGCGAAGGATCAGAGCACCATCGCCGAGTTCGCACAAAACCAATGCGGCCGTCATCGCCGCCCTCGAAAGCTATCAGCAGTGGATGAAAACCGATCTGCTGCCTCGCTCCAATGGCGACTTCCGCATCGGAGCGGAGACCTTCTCAAAGAAGCTGCAATACGACGAAATGGTCGACACCCCCCTCGACCAGCTCCTCGACGATCGCCTACGCCGACCTGCACAAGAACCAGGCCGAGTTCGAGCGCATCGCCAAGGAAGTCGATCCTTCAAAGACGCCGAAAGAAGTGCTCGCCGAACTGGCGACCATTCACCCCGCGCCCGACCAGCTTCTCCAGGCCTTCCACAACCGCTTCGACAGCGAGATCGCTTTCATTCGCTCGCACCACATCATCACCATCCCCTCCGACGTGCAGCCCACGCTCGAAGAGACGCCGCCTTTCATGCGCGCCACCACGCAGGCTTCGATGGACTCACCCGGCCCCTTCGAGATCCACTCCACCACTGCATACTTCAACGTCACGCTGCCCGAGAAGAACTGGACGCCGGAGCACACTGCCGACTACATGGCCGCCTTCAACGTCGGCACCGTGGTAAGCACATCAGTGCACGAGGCCTATCCCGGCCACTATGTGCAGTTTCTCTGGGTCAACCACACCCACCTCAGCAAGGTGCGCAAACTTATCACTTCCAATACCAACGTCGAGGGCTGGGCCCACTACTGCGAACAGATGATGCTCGACGAAGGCTATGGACAGCCCGGCGCTGGCGCAAAAGATGCGCGCGAAGCTAAGCTCATTCGTCTCGGCCAACTGCAGGACGCGCTGCTGCGCGATGCCCGCTTTATCGTCGGCATCAAGATGCACACCGGCCAGATGACTCTCGACCAGGCGATCGACTTCTTCGTGAAGGAAGGCTATCAATCGCGATCGATAGGCGAGGTCGAGACCAAGCGCGGCACGTCCGACCCGACCTATCTCTACTACACGCTGGGCAAGCTCCAGATCCTCAAGCTGCGCGCGGATATGCAGAAGAAGGAGGGCTCCAGCTTCTCTTTGCAGAAATTTCACGACGACTTCATGCGTCAGGGCGGCGCGCCCATCAAAATCGTGCGCCGGGCGATGCTGGGCGACGATTCGCCGACTCTCTAACCTGCATCTCAATGCGGTGGTGAGCGATTTTTCCGATCTATGACGAAATCCGATCCTCTGTCACACTTGAACCATGATGGTTGTTTGATGATGTTTGTTTTCTGCCGATCCTAAAACCGAAGGACCCCCATGAAAACGAAAGTGCGCAAAGCAGTCTTTCCTGCGGCGGGTTTTGGAACCCGCTTCCTGCCCGCCACCAAAGCCATTCCCAAGGAGATGCTGGCGGTCGTCGACAAGCCCATCATCCAGTATGGAGTTGAAGAAGCCCTGGCCGCCGGCTGCGACCAGATCATCATCATCACCGCGCGCGGCAAGACCTCCATCGAAGATCACTTCGATACCAGCTTCGAGCTCGAGGCCTCGCTCGAGAAGCGCGGCAAAAAAGAGCTGCTCGAAATTGCGCGCGGAGTTTCGAACATGGCGCAGATCTCTTACGTGCGCCAGAAGGAGGCCAAAGGCCTGGGCCACGCCGTGCTCATGGCCAAGGAACTGGTCGGTGACGAACCCTTCGCCGTGATCCTGCCCGACGACGTCATCGACGCGCCAACGCCGTGCCTGAAACAGATGATCGATGTCTTCGACCAGGTGCAATCGTCGATCCTCGCCACCATGGTTGTCGAGGGCCCCGCGCTTTCGTCGTATGGGGTGCTCGACGGCAAGCCCCTTGCCGGCAATCCGCGCATCATCGAAGCCAGGGGCATGGTTGAAAAACCCAAGCTCGAAGACGCCCCCTCGAAGAATGCGATCATCGGCCGCTACATCCTGACTCCGGCGATCTTCGAATTGCTGGAGAAAATTGAACCGGGCGCGGGCGGCGAGCTCCAGCTCACCGACGGCATCAAGGGCCTGCTCAAAACAGAGAAGGTCTACGGTTACAATTTCGAGGGAATTCGCCACGATGCCGGTGACAAATTGGGCATGCTCAAGGCGACCGTGGATTTCGCGCTCAAGCGCAAGGACCTCGGCCCGCCCTTCCGCGAATATCTGAAATCGCTCTCGTTGTAGGAACTCGCACAGAATGTCGTCATTCTGAGCGAAGCGAAGAATCTCGGCAAAGCTGGCGATGCAACAAGCTCACCTTCACAACCGGCGTCGTTAAGCAGAGAAGCCCGGCCAAGCCGGGCTTCTTATCTCCACTTAATGTTGCATCCCAGGCTAGGCCTTTGCTCTGTACTCACCGGCTGTCCCGCAATGAGCGCATCCAGCGCGGCACGCAGTTCCTTGCCCGTCACCGGAACCCCATTCCCCGGCCTGCTCTCGTCAAACTGTCCGCGATAGACGAGCTTCAACCCTCCATCGAAGAGAAAGAAGTCCGGCGTGCAGGCCGCATCGTAGGCACGCGCAACCTCCTGCGTCTCGTCATGCACGTAGGGAAAGCTGAATCCCAGCTCGCGAGCCTGCTCAGCCAGACTCGCAGGTGCATCGTCGGGAAAAGTCACAGCGTCGTTGCTGCTGATCGCGACCATGCCGACGCCCTTGCCCTGATAATCGCTGCCCATCTGCGCCAGCGCCTTTTCCAGGTGCTTCACAAACGGACAATGGCGGCAGATGAACATCACCAGCAACCCTTTGGGACCGCTTAGGGCCTGCGTGCTCACCTCGTGCAGCGTGATCACGTCTTTCAAAACAAAAGCCGGGGCCGAAGTCCCCAGCGCCAACATCGCCGATTCCGTGCGGGACATAAAACCTCCTGTCGATAGCTCAGATGCCGCCAGTTAAAACAACGGAGTCTGTTTCCGCGGCAGCGGCAAACCAAAGTGCTCATACGCCAGCCGCGTCGCCACGCGCCCGCGCGACGTGCGATCCAGAAACCCATGCTGGATAAGGAACGGCTCGTACACCTCTTCCAGCGCGTCCTGCTCCTCGGCCAGCGTCGCCGCCAGCGTGTTCAATCCCACCGGGCCGCCGTCATATTTTTCGATGATCGTCAGCAGCAGGCGCCGGTCCAGCTCGTCGAAGCCGTGCGCATCCACTTCCAGCATCTTCAGCGCATACTCGGCCGTCGCGCGATCGATCTTGCCCGACCCGCGCACCTGCGCATAGTCGCGCACGCGCCGCAGCAGCCGGTTGGCAATGCGCGGTGTGCCGCGCGACCGCATGGCGATCTCCGCCGCGCCGTCTTCATCGATAGGAACCCCCAACACCTCAGCCGATCGCTCCACCACAAAACGCAGATCGTCATCGGAATAAAACTCGAGCCGCAGCAGGATCCCAAACCGTGAGCGCAGCGGCGAAGACAGCAGGCCGGGCCGCGTCGTTGCGGCAACGAACGTGAATGGCTTGATGTCCATCACGTGCGTGCGCGCCGCTGGTCCTTGCCCGATAATGATGTCCAGCTTGTAATCCTCGAGCGCCGTGTAGAGCTTCTCTTCGAGCACCGGCTGCAAGCGGTGGATTTCATCCAGAAACAGCACCTGCCGGTCGCGGAGATTCGTCAAGATCGCTGTAAGATCGCCCTGTATCTGCAGCGCCGGTCCCGAAGTCTGCTGGAACCCGACATTCAGCTCATTCGCAATGATCGTTGCCAGCGTGGTCTTGCCCAGCCCTGGCGGACCGAACAGCAAAACGTGATCCATCGCTTCACCGCGCGACCGCGCCGCCTCGAGTGCAATGGCCAGCTGCTCCTTGGCTTTCTCCTGGCCAATGAACTCCGCCAGCCGCTTGGGGCGCAGCTTCAGCTCGAACGAGTTTTCATCCTCGGCGCGCGCCGCCGAGATCAACCGCTCCGGATTTTCCTTCTGCGATGGCATTTCACTCGGAGTCTACCGGGTGCGGACGGGCGAAGCAATGTGCCCTCGGGGGGAACGTCCCGTCATTCTGAGTGAAACGAAGAATCTCGGCAGGGCCTACAAGATATACCGCGACAGATCCTGATCCTTCACGATCGTGGCCACCATCTGGCGCACGTATTCGGGATCGATGACGACGACCTTCTCTTTGCCGCCTGTCGAGTTCTCCCGCTCGCTGATTGGCAGCGGCACCGTCGCGCCGAAGTCGGTGGCGGCGGCCAACTGCAGGTCATCTTTTTCACCTTGCATCTGCGCCTTGGCCAGGTCGGGAGCGACAAAGCTGATCTCGTCCAGCACCCGCTCCATGATGGTGTGCAGGCGGCGCGCTCCGATGTTCTCCGTCGTCTCGTTGACGCGGAAGGCGAATTGCGCCATCTCTTCCAGCGACTCGCGCGTGAACTCCAGCTTCAGTCCTTCCGTGTCCAGCAGCGCCGCATACTGCTTGGTGAGTGAGGACTTCGGCTCGGTAAGAATCTTGATGAAATCCTCGACAGTCAGCGACTGCAGCTCCACGCGAATCGGGAAGCGCCCCTGCAATTCGGGAATCAGGTCGCTCGGCTTCGAAACGTGGAAGGCGCCCGCCGCGATGAAGAGAATGTAGTCGGTGCGCACCATGCCGTAGCGCGTGTTCACCGTCGTGCCTTCGACGATGGGCAGGATGTCGCGCTGCACGCCTTCGCGCGAGACGTCGGGTCCATGGCCGCCCTCGCGTCCGGCGATCTTGTCGATCTCGTCCAGGAACACGATGCCCGCAGTCTCTACCCGCTCGACCGCCGTGCGCGTGACGTGATCCATGTCGATCAGTCGGCCCTCTTCTTCCGTGACCAGGTACTCGAAGGCCTCCGCCACCTTCATCTTCCGCTTCTTGGTGCGCTGGCCGAAGATGTTGGGCAGAATGTCCTTGAGGTTGATGTCCATCTCCTCGACGCCCTGGTTGGAGATGATCTCGAAGGACGGCGCGTTCTTCTCGCGCACATCGATCTCTACCATGCGGTCGTCGAGCTTGCCCTCGCGGAACTGCTGGCGCAGCTTCTCGCGCGTTCGCTGGTGGGAGTCGCTGCTGGGTGAGGGAAAGGTCAGCGTATTGTTGCCCTCAGGATTCTTGCCGTCGATCACCTGCGGTCCCGTGGTTTGCGATCCAGGTGTATGCACCGCTGCAGGCGCAGCCGGCGGCGGCAGCAGCAGGTCCAGCAACCGCTCTTCGGCGTTCAGCTCCGCCTTGTCTTCCACTTCCTCGAGCTTCTCTTCGCGCACCATGTCGATGGCGATCTCGACCAGGTCGCGCACAATCGATTCCACGTCGCGGCCGACGTAACCGACCTCGGTGAACTTCGAGGCCTCGACCTTGAGGAACGGAGAGTTGGTCAGCTTGGCCAGGCGACGCGCGATCTCCGTCTTGCCCACGCCTGTGGGGCCGATCATGATGATGTTCTTGGGCATGATCTCGTCGGCGATATCGGGAGGAAGCTTCTGCCGGCGCATGCGATTGCGCAGCGCGATGGCCACGGCGCGCTTGGCGGCCTTCTGGCCCACAACATATTTGTCGAGTTCCGCAACAATTTCGCGGGGAGTCAGGTCGTCGAGTGCGAGTTCCTGGTCGTCCGCGGTTCCGGGTAAATAAATCGCCATAGTGCCCTGCTCTCAGGTCAGTTCGCTGCGTTACGGGTGCAGCTCTTCAATCGTGATCTGGTCATTGGTATAAATACAGATTTTTCCCGCGATGCGCATCGATTTTTCGGCAATCTCGCGCGCCGACAAATCCGTATTTTCTATCAATGCGCGCGCCGCGGCCAGGGCAAACGAGCCGCCGCTGCCGATAGCCGCGATGCCCTCGTCGGGCTCAATCACGTCTCCCGACCCGCTGAGCAGGAAGGTCTGCGTGGGGTCGGAGACGATGAGGAGCGCCTCGAGATTGCGCAGCATCTTGTCGGTGCGCCAGTCCTTGGCCAGTTCCACCGCCGAGCGGCCCAGGTTGCCGGCGTATTGCTCCAGCTTGCCTTCGAAGCGGCTGAAGAGCGAGAAAGCGTCTGCCGTCGATCCGGCAAAGCCGGCCAGAATCTTGTCCTGGTAGAGGCGGCGAATCTTGCGGGCGGAGTGTTTGATGACCGATTCGCCCAGCGTGACCTGGCCGTCGGCGGCCATCACCACGCTGCCATTGCGGCGCACACACACGACCGTGGTTGAGCGGATGCGCGTGGCTCGTTCATTCTGTGCGGAGACGAAATTGCCGCCAGACCCGGCGGCTAAGGGAATTCTTTGCTTCGGCATTCTTCTTTCAAGTATACCGCAGCAAAATGGCTTCCCGGCGTCGATTGGCGGCGCCACGCGTGCTGCTTTTTGGAACTCCCCGGCTCGCCGGTCCCGGAAATCTCACCCCGACCATCGCTCTTCCGACTCAAACCTGCGATATGCTTCAGGTATCAAGCTCTGGTGAACCCCGATGAACGGCCTGTCACTGCGCGAACCTCAAGTCCTTGGAGCCCTCGCCGCCGTTGGTTTATGCATCGGGGGCGCCGTTGCCTGGTACACCATGCGCAAGCGCCCCTCGGAAGAGGAGCTGGAAAAAGCCCGCCGCGACGAGCTGGTCAAGTCCGGCCGCATCATCGACGGGACCGTGATCGACATCTCCGACTTAACCCCGGACGAATGCGGCCGGCCCAATGGTCTGCGTCTCATCCTCTACAAGTACGAGATTGCCGGGGTGGTCTACGAGTGCTCGCAGGATGTCACCCTGCTACGGGATTGCGTTGATATCTATAACTGCCGCCTCGGTTTCCCCTGCTCTGTCCGCTACGACTCGCACCGCCCTGTGAACAGCATCATCGTGGCCGAAAACTGGAGCGGACTCCGCGACACGGCCAACTCGGTCCCCATCCGCCGCCCGCCCCGCAAGACCAGGGTGACGGCGCCTTATCTATAAAAATGATCACGGGGCCGATACACTAAGAGAGAATGCACGTTCACGCCAGCTCGACGGGAAAGATGCAGCGGGTGCTGCGCTTCTCGCTCGCCGCCACCCTGGCCTACGTGCTGCTCACGCTCCTGGCCGGGCTGCGAGCTCACTCGCTGGCCCTGATCTCCGAAGCCGGCCACAATGCCTCCGACGCGCTGGCGCTGGTGCTGTCCTTCGTCGCCGTGCACTTCCAGACCCGTCCCGCGACCGACAAAAAGACCTTCGGATACCAGCGCGCCGGCGTCCTCGCCGCCTTCCTGAACGCGCTTACGCTCATCCTCATCAGCATCTGGATCGGTATCGAGGCCATTCACCGCTTTACGGTACCCACCACCGTCCAGCCGCGCATCATGATGCTGGTGGCCGCGGCCGGCGTGGTGATGAACGGCGTGATCGCGCTGCTGCTTTGGCGCGTCAGCCAGGACGTGAACATGCGCAGCGTCTTCGTCCACATGCTGGGCGATACGCTCTCAACGGCTGCGGTCATCATCGGCGGCGCCGCCATCTTTTTCACCGGACGCACCGGTCATCCCCAGCTCTGGATCGACCCCGCGCTCTCGCTCGCCATCGCCGCGCTCATCCTCTGGTCGTCTTACGGCATCGTGAAGGAAACGCTGAACATCCTGCTCGAAGGCACGCCGCGTGGCCTCACCCTGTCCGATATCCGCGTCAGCCTCGAAGGAATCGAAGGCGTAGAAGACGTTCATGATCTGCATGTATGGTGCCTGGGCTCGCAGACCAATGCCCTGGCCAGCCACGTCACCATCGCCGACATCCCGCCGTCAGAGAGCGCCCGCATCCTCGAAGAGATCAACGGCACGCTCCTGCGCAAGTTCCACATCCATCACACGACGATTCAGTTCGAGCATGTGGAGTGCGAAGTAGCGCATGGATGCGTCATACCGGTAGAAGAAGTAACTTCCCACGCCCATCACCACCACAGTCACTGAAACTGCGGGACTGCTGTCATCCTGAGCGGGTGAGAGCGATTTTGCATCTTGCTCATAAAGCAACGGATATCAAGCCATATTTCTGCTGTGTAGGAACTGTGCAGGTTATTTGTGCAGATACTGATACAAATGGCGGAAATGGGTGCAGGGAGAAACCCGCAGGGTGTCTCCTTGCCGACCGCCAAAAGCGGCAGACGGGGCTTTCGCCTTCCCCGTCTGTCAACCATGTATCGCTACTTGCAATCATGACTTATGCTGCCACATCCGTAAGTTCTTCAGTGTTGGATTTGCCGTGTATTTGAGGCTCCAGTGCCGTAAGTATCACGTTGGCGGTTTGCTGCACGACCTCCAAGCTCTCGGCCAGCAGCGAAGCATCACCGTGATAAAGCTGAATGTAATCAGCAGAGGCCGAACCGATCAGCAATCCAACGCTTTTCCCAACCACGAAGGCGACTGCTTCGGCCTCCGTCTCGCGAACAGTCTTCGTGATGCCGCCGCGACGGATCGTCCCGCCACTGGAGTGCTCGGAAGGGACGAGACCGAGATAGCCCATTAAGAAGCGTGGTGATTCGAAGCGGCTGAGATCGCCGGTGGAAGCAACGAGAGTTGCAGCAGAGACGAGATCGAGCCCGCGCAGACCTCTCAGCGCTTCAACAAGCGGTCCGAGAGACCAGCTAGCAACCATCGCAGAGATCCTTTTGATCAGACTGTCTCTTCTCTCCTGTGTGATCCATACCGTCTCAACGTAGTCCTGGAAGACGATACCAGTTGTCCCAGAACGATTATTTGGAGTATTCACTTAGTTGGTCGTACGCCCTCAAAATACGGCTACTTTAGGCCGGCCATCGCGCTGATCCTGAGGTCTTCGTCTCCTGTCATGGCCGCAGCTCTCAAAGCCGTGAAGAAGCCAAAAGAAAAGGACGTAGCTACAAAGTTGCATGTCAAGCCTCCAACGCGAGGATCGGAGTATTTTGTCTCGATTGCGACGGCCGTCGCAAGTACGGGAACACTCAGGAGGAATGCGACACGGACCACCATAATTATGGTGATTGGAAAGACGACCCCGACCCAGATGATCCCGGCAAGCCTTTGCTGTATGGCATAACCAACTGTCGTTGCGTCGGCTATGACCATAACGGTGCAGATTTGCACCGTTAACGAGAGCTGCATCCTGTAACTCTCAATGCTTTGCTAGAGTTGTGCCTTCGAGATTTCTGGTATCGGCTGATCGTCCACCGGCCCGAATCACACACGTTGCGGCTTGTGGGCTCTAGCCAGTGACGAATATGGCCCGCAACTCCAGGCGTCGAGTCTGATGGGTGCGTTGCCGTTGTGCTGCGTCGCGGGATTTCCTCAGCATCTACCCTAGCGTGTTATGTCGGTTGCCCAAGAAGTAGAAACCTGCGTAACGACCCAACGGGTAAAATCCGCTCGCTTGCGCCTGGACGATGGCGACGCCATTGGGATCTATCTGGTCTGCAACTGGCGGAGATCAGGGGCATTCGGGAAGCTTCAAAAGGTTGCCGGCTGAACCCCATCAGCAACGGTTTTAAGGTACTTGTGGCCGTATGTGTGGCGATGACCACGTCGGCAGTTTTGCCTCCTCCTTTTGTCCAAAAGCTCCATTTGCCCTCTTCAATGCCTTTAATAGCATCGTCAAGCGTGACCTTCCATCGTGTACCATCGGGGCTAGTTCCCCCAACACGGCTGATTCTCTCGTGAGAGTCGCTTCGTTGCAGTTTATTTATACAGGTTATCTCAACACTAATCGCCATTGGTCTATCTCACTTCCTTACACGCACAGGATATGCGCTTTCTAGCCGCTAATGTAAGTGACTTTCTGGTTGATAAGTGAAAAGTAAATAGTTGCCGCGAGACTGAAGCGTTAGGCATATCCCTTCAAAATATGCGTCGCTCGGTTTGTGGCCTCGGCTATCGCTGCAATCTAAAGCCGTCCTTGTTCCTTCTAGACTTCAAGATCAGCATCCCACAGGTGTCTTCCCCGTACTGCGCCGATAGGCTGCGCGGGTTTCTTGGCGAAGACAAACGCGGACACAAATCCTCCGGCCTCGACGACCTCGGAAAAAACATCCTTGATTCCACACTCAGAAAGTAAATTGAATATCCGGTTCACGTCGTACATGTTCATTTGAATGAAAGGCTCGTCCCAAGGCTTTCGCCGGGCGACATTTACTACAACCGAGAAAGGCCGAAAATTAGCGCGAAGCAATTGAATTGTTCTACGGAAAGCAGATTGCTTGCACATAAAGGGGACGTGTATTGCTAAAACCCCATCGTCACTTAACCGGTTAAGCAGCTGTGCCATAAGCCGTTCCCCGCGCTCGCGTGGGATACGTTGGAATACAAGATACGAGTGGATGAAGTCGAAGGTGCCAGAAACCTGGGTTAACTCAGCATCAGAACGGACGAAGTTGGCGTTTCTAATGCCGCGCTCTAGACAATTTCGTTCGGCTACCTCTAGCATCGCTGGTGAGATATCAACGCCCGTAACATGGTCGAAGGCTTGAGTAAGTGGAATAACAAGTCTTCCAACCCCACAGCCAAAATCGAGCGCCAATCTCTGACCACACATTGCGCCAAAACGCTTAGTGGCTATCGCCATCACCCTATCAATATGAACTCTTCCGGTGTTAAGAAACTCAGCTCTACGTTCTTCATTTAGGTTTTCGCGTCGAAACTTCTCATCAGTCAACACTCCGTAATAGGGATCTTTTTTTCCCCACTCTTCCCAAGAAATATCGCTGTTGTCCCGGATCAAACTAAGTAACCTTTCAAAGAGCCTATGTCATGCTGCCCAAATATTTTCATTGAAACAAAGGCAGCCAGTATGACGTGCTACCAATGTTAACCTCCAAATACTTGACGACAGTCTGCGGCGCTACCGGACCAGTGCCAGTACCTTTAGTTGTGGTCGTTACGGAGGTAGACGAACCACTACCGAATCCGGTCGTTGCTCCTAGACCCAGATGGCCGGACGAAACGACCGGGGTCCCTCCGGCAATGCCAATGCCCCCGGCGACACTTATATCACCAGCGTTGTCCACGAGAAGTAAGACAGATCCCCGCCGGGAGAGGCAGATGCACTTTGAACCATAAACGCATATGCCGCCCCGGCGTAGGGTTGTACAGTGATATATTTGGAGCCGCTGTTGTTCCCTAGCAAGTAATTTGTGAGGACTTCATTTCCAACGGACACGTTATTAGTCGCGTATAACGTGTTTGCTGTAATAGACGAGGTGGTAGAACAATTTCCGTTGCCATCATATGGGAACAGTATCGCGCCGCCTCCAGTCGAACCAGTGTAGACCCCATTTGTGAAGGCAGAATCCAAATGAAGACCAAATACGCTTAAGAAAGTCACCCCGCTAATAGCGATGAACGCTGTGAGTGTCACGCCTGAATAGGCGGTGCCTCCGAAAACGTTTATTGCGCCTGCGGATGCACTTCCGAAGCGTCCGTTTGGGAAGCTCGATGTATTATCTTGCTGAAAAAGCACGTTGGTAAAATCCAGGCAAAGTCCACTCGTGACAAAAAAGTCGTAACTATTTCCAGAGGGGTTTTCAAAATGGCCGCCGACTACGTGAACACTGGCATTTGAGCTCACAGCGAGTTGAACGTTATCAAAACTGCACCCTACGAACGTCCAGTCAGAACTACCTGATACCTCGACGCTATTGGGTGTCAGTCCGGTAGTTCCGGGAGTAGTTACAGTAAACAGCGAGTTTATGAAGCGATTGTTTTCTTGACCCGTAGTGTCCATAAAATTCTGTTGATTATCGTTGAGTTGGACTTGGTCACCAACAAAACAATAACTATTGACGCCGGTGAGTGTTAGTCCGAGGTAAAACTCTCTATTGTAAGAAGGGTTAGGCGTACGCCGTTGGTTCCATTTCCGTTGGTGTCTCCAATGACAATTCCCTGAGCTGTATCCGAGCCGGGTCCAGTTAACAGAAAATTTTCTAGTATAGGAGACTTGTTACTCACGCCGGTGTCAATTGTTATCGCCGTGCCACTTGTAGGCGTGTAATTGAGTTTTGTAGCGATATTACCAGCGCCGAAAAGGCGTGCAGGTTTGCCGGGCGTGTTGAATATGATAGAGGTCATAAAATTGTACGAGGAGGCTGATGCGGGCACATAAATCTCTCCGCCATTAGCCGGAAGAGCGGCATAGGCGGCGTTAATCTGGGCCCCAATATCTGAGCCGCTAAAATCTGTAGCGCACAGCACGCCATTAATGCTAGCTGCGGTCGCGGTCTTCAAAGAAGCGTTCCAGGGAGCGGACGATGTTCCTAGGCTCTGTGTCGTGTTGCTGGGCGCGGGCAAGAGATTGTAGGCTGTGATCGACTGGTCGGCAGTTGGGTTTGTCACTATATTGGCCATTCACCCTCCGAAGCGAACTTGATCCGTACAAATCAATTTACTACAATACGAGTCGGTCTGAGTCCGTGTTCAATTCGTTAAAATTTCGTTAAGAAGAAATGGTTTTCACCGGCGTCTACAAGGGCCGGAAGCCGTCATTGACGCCTGATCGCGCCGCAAAGCTTCGGAAACGGATCGCGGGCCGTCCTGAACGGCAGCGATGAGATCGTCGATCTCCTGAATCCCCATGAAGTAGCCGACGAGTTTGCGATCCGCGCCGACGAGGACGTTCACCGGCAATTCCATTCCATAAGCATTGCCCGTCTTTCCTTCGCGATCAAGCAATACCCAACCCTTGATGGGATTCTGCCGTAGCCAGGGCAGGAGAGTGGATTCACGCTCACTGGTAATCCATACAAACTCAACAGGCTTGCTCCCCGAACTTATCGACCACCGCGTTCCATAGATTGACCGACTGCAGGTTGTGCGTGGTGTCAGGGAAAAAGACAAGGACTGTCAGTTGTCCGCCGAGAGGGTACGGACTCCAGGAATCGTTGGCAGGATGGTTCAGCGCTTTGATGAATGTGAGGTCAGGGGCGAGATCGCCGGCATGCGGACGGGCAGTCGGGCCCATACCGACCAAATGCGCCGGGGATTGCGAGGGCCAGGAAGGGAATGAGGGATTGAGCAACCATACTGATGCTCCCGTGGCCAGAATACAGATTTGAAGAACGCTGAACAATCAAGAATTGCGAATGCCGCTCTGAAATGCGGACTGCGGACCTAAGGCCTGCAATTGATGGACTGACGGTAGGCGGGTCTTCGGCCAGCTTCTTCCGCAGGACGTTGTATTTTTCGTTCTCCTTGAAATCGATATACCGCTGCTTCATCCTGTCCCTGAGCGCGGCATAGTCCCAAGGGTAACGCGCCCGGATGTCTTCTTCGGATATGGTGACGTGCATTGCATCCGGCGAATTGCTAATGATGACCGTCGCGGCATCGGCGGATGACGTTCGCTTGAAGGAGATGTTCACATCCAGCGACACATGGAAGTCCTTAACGCTGTCGTCGTGCGCTTCCTTCATCAGGGCCGCGAGGTAATTGACGATCTTGCGCTCCTCATTCGAAACCATGATCCCGGTCGGCCCCGAAGGCGACGGCAGGAAACCAATTGGCATGAGGTAGAGGCTGTACGAGGAAAGGTCGAGGTCAAGCCAGAGTTTGCCGCTCTCGATGAAATTGCGGACGGCTGCGGTTCCTATCTCAAGAACCTGCTTCGCCAGAACGGGGCTGGCGTTCAGATAGTGGACTGCGTTGTCGCGAATCTCGGTTAGGGCTTCGAGGTTTTTCTTGACTGGAGCCGGAACTGTAACCCCCTTCTTTTCGAGCGCGACAATGCATCCGTCGATACCCATCGTCATGATATTGCCAGACCTGTTGCGCTTGAATTGGAGTTTCTTCGATGCCGCTCCGGCCTTCGTTTTCGGCGAGAACGTCACATAGAGACACTTGGCTGAATTGTTGTTAACTGCTAATAGTTTGGCCTTAATCAGCAATTCCCATGCGTTCAGCGCGAGGATTGCGAATGTCTCTTCCCGGTAGGCGAAGGTCGGCTTGTTGTAAATCTCGATGGAAGACAGCAGCGCAGCTTCAGCGTTCTTGAGCAATCGGGATGAGCGGCTGAGGCGCGACATGTAACAAGGATAGACCTGGTGACCGGCGTAGGTCGTTGACTTCACAGGAATCAGCGCAGGTAGAATCGACTGACGAGGAAATTGTCGATGAGTGTTGAGCTAATACCGGCAGAGTTGCGTGCTCGTTTCCGGTTCGAAGAGAGAAATCACGCAACAGCAGTCCTCGCCGCTGACTTCCCAAACGAATTCGCAGACATCGTTGCTTGCCTGAGTGCGTTCACCCTGAAGCGCAGCGACATCACTGTGGGCGGTGGGGGACGGTCAGCTATTCCTATTGCCATTGACGGCTTTCTGGTCGCCCGCGATTGGGCGGAAAAGAAGTTCAACATCGAAATCACGGCTGATGGAAACCCGATTCCGATCCCGACACACAAGATCGACAACTTCAAGAACCGCGTCGGCGTCGAGGTCGAATGGAATAACAAGACGGAGTTCTTCGACCGCGACCTGAACAACTTTCGGCTGCTCAACGGCCTAAACGTGCTGTCGGTGGGGGTCATCATCACCCGCGTCAGCGAACTTCAAATGCTGTTCGATGATTTGGGGATAGGTAAGAAATACGGTCCTTCCACGACACACTGGAACAAGCTGATCCCGAAGATCGACGGTGGCGGGGCAGGACAATGCCCGATCCTCATGGTCGGGATCGGGACTGAGTGCTACGACGAAACACTTTAGTCTGCTGCGATGCTGCTCTGCGAGTGATTGGCGTAGGTATCCCACGTAGGAACGTAATTGTCGTTAGCTTGATTGCCCCATATAGCCCACTTCTTGCGGGAACCTCTGGCGAATAGCTCTAGGTAAGGCGCACGGCTGCACGCCTCGATGATCGGATACTGCTCGTCCGGCTTGCGCGAATGTTCACGCTTGCGGCTCGACATGTAATTGACCTGGCTGCGACCGGGCTGGAGTGTGCGGGCGTTGTTCCCACGCACACCGAACAATAACAGTTCCGTCACGTTGCGGAAGTAGAAGCCGACGCCACGGCCATCAGAGCCGCCGTCTTTCCTGATCTTGTGCCAGACGATATTGCTCTTATATTTGAAGCCCCATGCCTTCATGACTTCCAGCCCTTCGGGAAGCAATGCATTCGGGCACCACATGTACAGATGGCAAGTCTCTGCTGCTGCCTTCACAACGGGGAGGGCCTTGATGTCGTCAAGATGAAGCGTGCCGTACCTTGCAAGCCGCTTATGCTCCGGTGCGACCTTGCCGGTGCGGTTCTGGAACTGCCATGGCGGATCGGCCAGAATGGTTCCGAACTTTTTGTCTCCGACAAATGCGAGCAAATCTGCTGAGGCCGCTAGAGCGGCTGGGGAAGGCTCCAAGATGGCGGATTTAGAAGAACGGGTCATAGACGCTCCGTGCTGCGTGACTCAATGCGCAGCGGCAATGGAAGCTGTTGGTCTTTGTAACGGGAAAGAAACTCAAGAACGGCTTGACGGCCTATCCATGAAAGCGAAACGTCGTGCCTATCGGCCATGGCATCAAGCTCGGAGAACTCTTGGTCGTCGAGATTGATTGCGATGCGATGCTTGTTCGTCGGCATTCTGGCTCCGCGTGGAACAAAGTGTTACACCTTGTTCCACCGTGGAACATCTTAGCATCTCCGGTGTCTGCCGGTTGTTGATAAGTAGCCATCTCGATAACATAAATCAACAGGCGAACAATTAGCGAATCTTATCTAGTATCGAAGTATGGGCGGGAAAGAGCTTCGAAAAAACCGGGGTGCGGCTGGTGGGCCAGACCGTAGTGGGAGAAGAATAGAGCTTCCGCAACCAGAACGTGACGTTCACAAGACCTATCAGGAGATCGATTCAAATTTGGTAGCACCGACGGCTTCTAGCGGACCTGTGAATTCATGAGCCGTCGATGCCCTGGGGATTCTCCCCCGGAACCGCCCATTTTCGCCTCCACGCCAATCAATGCTTGACTCTATGCGACGCGCTTGCGAATCTTCCGTTGCTTGGGCGGCGGCTTGATTTGGCTCCATTGGATATGGCCGGTCTCGGGTAGCACGATGTGTCCACTTTCGGCGATAGGCTCCAAGTCGCCAAGGTCTCCATCACCGGGGGCATAGAGAGAGACCGCCGCTACCGGAACGGAATTGAGGGTGACGGACCACTCGGTGTCATCGGTGAATGCCACGACCACAAGAATCGTGTGATCTGCTTGCGAGAGCCGGATATGATCCACTGTTTTCCCAGAGGCTCCCCGATAGGAGAGAACGCCGCCGCGCTTGTCAAAGTGAATCGTCTGTTTCCGCGCTCTACTCATCATTCCTTCCTTCGGGCTTCCTCTTTCCGGCTATTACAGATCGCAACCGCAGTCTTCATTCCATCACTCGTTTTGGGTATTCCTTAATTGATTGCAGTTCGCCGTCAACGGTTCTGTCGTAGAAAATGCCGAATCGCAACAGGAGTGAAAACTCGATGGAAATCATAGTGTCATCGTCAAACGAAACGCACACGGCGAAATCATTCATATCGGGATCAGGCGGACCCTGGATAGCCGCCCCAGCGTTCATCACCGATAAGGTGTACCTGCGTGGAACCTGCATATCTGTCTAACGTGCCTTCGATGACGGCACGGAGCTTTTTGGGCCGCGCGGCGCTGATCTCTCCGCGCTTCGCCCGCGCCTCCTGCATCAACAGATACTCTCGTGCTACGTCACGGAAGGGGCGATTGAATACAGGAACGTCATGCTTGATGCGGAACCGCACGTCCGCATCATGGTCGAAGGCGCGTTCCCGCGCCGCTTCTCTATCAGTTGTTTTGAGCGAAACCGTCTTATAGCGGTCGGCCTTCGGCATCTTCATGCGGCAATACCACATCCGGTGGTCTACATCGCCGCGCCGGAAGAGAATCAGGCCGGGTTTCAACTCCTCTTTCTCGGTAATAAACGCCATGTTGCCTCCTGCGTTTTATTCCGTTCTGTGCAGTTTCCGTGTAGATTCCTCGTGCAAGCCATTGATTCTTCGTGGCTGTGCAGACTTTGTATGGAACATTATAGAAAATTATGCACTTTATTTCTAGTTATTTATGATATAGTTCTCATCCTGAGCGAAGTTCGCGCAAGTGAACGCAGTCGAAGGATCTGCTTGTTTGCCCGTAAGACCAGAGAGCGTGGGTTGTTAAAAGTTCGGGTGCCCACGTCTCGCTTTTGAGACGTGGGATCGCCATTGCTGAGCGGACCTCAGCCGACCGTTTCATCACCTAAGCCTTATCCGGCTGCGACTCATAGATCTCTTCCACCCGCGCCAGCGTGTCGATCTCCCCCACCGGCTTGTCATCCCGAATCCGCAGAATCCGCGGAAACCGCAGCGCAAATCCGCTGACGTGACGCTCAGACCGCATCACGTTGTTGAAGGCGACTTCGAGCACCTTCAGCGGCTCGACGGTTCGAAAGCCGCCAAAGTCCTCCAACGTGTGTTCCTTGAAGTAAGCAGTCAGCTCGTCAATCTCGACGTCCGTCAGCCCGGAATACGCCTTACCTACATTCTTCAGCGAGTCGCCATCGCGCACCGCGAAGGTGTAATCGCTCAGAACGCCCGCGCGCCGGCCGTGGCCGAACTCTGCGCCGGTCACCACTACGTCGAGCGTCGCCAGCTCGCGCTTGAGCTTGAGCCATGCCAGCCCGCGCCGTCCCGGCTGATAGAGACTGTTCAGCGACTTCAGCATCACGCCTTCGTTTCCTCGCGCCCGCGCCTCGGAGTAGGCCGCGTCAAGCTGTTCCGCGCTCTCCAGCGCCACCGCCGGAGCCAGCATCAGCCGCGCAAAGCCGGCCGCCTCACCTGAAAACAGCAAGGCCTGGCCTCGCGATGCCGCGTTGGCGGTCAATCCGCCGTGCTGCTCGACGAAGTCCACAAGCCGCGCCCGGCGCTCGCGCAAAGGCTGCTCCAGAAGCAAAGAATCGCCGAGGTACAAAATGTCGAAGGCCATGAAGACGACCGGCGTATCCTCCCGCATCTCCCGGGTCACGCGTTTGCGCCCGAACCGCTGCTGCAGCACGGAAAAGGGCAGCGCCCGTCTGGTCGCCGGATTCCACGCCAGAATCTCTCCATCCAGAATCACTTTCTCCGGGATAGCCGCAAACGCCTCCACCAGCTCCGGAAAGCTGGCGCTCAAATCGTCGCGGCTGCGCGAAAAAATCTCCACCCGCTCCGGCTCCGAAGCATCGCCGCAATGCACCTGCGCCCGGATGCCGTCATACTTGTCTTCGAGCACGCCATGCATCCGCAGGCCGCCGGGTGCCCCACATCTCGCGTCTGAGATGTGGGAGTGTGAACCGCGAATCTCATTGCCATCGTCGCCAGATGCGCCAACACCAGCTCCCGCCGGAGCATTCTCTTCGAGCGAAACTTCCTCCGTGAATCGCGCTACTGCCTCATCCACGCTGTCCACCGGGCTCGCCAGCATAAACCCCAGCGGATGAAACAGCTCCATCCGCGCCTCGGCCAGGCGATGCTCCGCCGCCAGCTTGACCACTTGCGGCAGGCTGCCGATCAGCATCGAAGCCCGCCGCACCTCCGCCGCATCTGCTTCATAGGCTGCGGCAATCGCCTCTTCCACGAGGCTCTGCTTCACCCCTGTCCGCATATCGCCCAGCATCAGCTTCAGCAGGTACTTCGCCTCGACCGGCGCCGCTTCATCCAGCAGCGCGCCGACCAGCGGCAGCTTCGCTCCCGGGCCGCGCGCGGCGGCGATCCCGTCGAACAGATCCTCAACCAGCTTCAGAGTCAGCGAGGGCTCCACGCGCGCCGCACTCAGTAGAAGGTCCTCAGCCGCAGCGCCCAGATCCCCATGCCGTCGATAAGCCGCATGCAACGCCGCCTGGCCGGCCGTGTTTTCCAAACCGGCCCGCTGCATCAGCGCCTTGGTCAGCAACGATCCGCCCACGTTCAGTCGCCGCCGGTCGGTCTCCGCAAACGGAGTGCCCGCCAGATAGAGCGCCGCGCGCGCCGCGTCCTCCAACTCCAGGCTTTGCAGATACTTCGCGATCAAAGCCCGCTTCTCCAGCTTCTTCGAAGTCGCCGTCAGAGCCTCATTCAGCTTCGCAAATGCAAGAAATTTGCCGTTCATCTCCACTCTTGTCCTGAGGTTCGCCTCAGCGTCTTTGCGGTGACTCGCGCGCCTGCCCGATGACTATAGATGCTCGCCCGCACCCTTTCCCCTGCCGAATCATCCAAAGTAGCGGTAAACTGACAGCAATGCGGCAAAGCCTCACCATCGGCGCACTTCTCTAGCGGCTCCCGCCGCCATCGCCGCTGTCCGCCTTTTCCCAATTCATATTATTTGCGCCGTGAGAGATAGCCATGTTTGATCGTCTTGAACAAATCGAAACCCGCTACGAAGACCTCGGGAGCCAGCTCGCCGACCCCGCGATTATTTCCGACCAGCAGAAATACCAGAAGGCTGCCAAGCAGCATCGCGACCTGGAGCCGGTGGTCGACAAATTCCGCCAGTACCGGCAGGTGGTCAACGGCATCGCCGACGCCAAGGCCATGCTCGCGGAGAGCGATCCCGATATCCGGGCCATGGCCCAGGAGGAACTCAACGAGCTCGAAGCGCGCGAGCCCGGGCTCGAAGAAGAGCTGAAGCTCCTGCTGCTGCCCAAAGATCCCAACGACGAAAAGAACGTCGTCGTCGAAATCCGCGCCGGCACCGGTGGCGACGAAGCCTCGCTGTTTGCAGCCGAGATGTTCCGCATGTACACGCGCTTCGCCGAACAGCATCGCTGGAAGGTCGAAGTGCTTTCCAGCTCCGAGTCCTCTGTCGGCGGCCTGAAAGAAGTGACCGCGATCTTCGAAGGCGACCGTGTCTATTCGCAGATGAAGTATGAGAGCGGCGTGCATCGCGTGCAGCGGGTTCCGGCCACCGAGACGCAGGGCCGTGTCCATACCTCGGCGATTACCGTTGCCGTGCTTCCCGAGGCCGAAGAGGTCGACGTCAAAATCGAGGCCAAGGATCTGCGCATCGATACCTTCTGCTCCTCAGGGCCCGGCGGCCAGTCGGTGAATACCACTTATTCTGCGATCCGCATCACCCACCTGCCGACCAATACCGTCGTCAGTTGCCAGGATGAGAAGTCGCAGATCAAGAACCGCGAAAAGGCGATGCGCGTGCTGCGCTCCCGCCTCTACGAAGTCGAGATGGAACGCCAGCACGAGGCCCAGGCCAAAGAACGCAAGCAGCAGGTGGGCTCCGGCGACCGCAGCGAGAAGATTCGCACCTACAACTTCCCGCAGAACCGCCTCACCGATCACCGTATCGGGTTGACCATCCATCAGCTCTCCGATGTGATGGAAGGGCGGCTGCAGCCGGTCGTCGACGCGCTGATCGCGCACTTCAATGCGGAGCGTCTGAAGGCCGAAGCCGAAGCCGCCTAAGTGCTCCGCGCACGGCGACACGCGCTTCGCGCCATGAGTCACACTTTCACAAGCGGTCCCGCGCTACCTGGACGGCTAGTCCGTTAGTTGTCCCGCGCTCGTTCTATGGCTCTTACCACTGCGCGCGCTTTGTTGATGCTCTCCTCGTACTCTCTTTCCGGGACCGAGTCGGCGACGATGCCGGCTCCGGCCTGGATGTGGCCTTGCTTCCCGCGCATCAGCAGCGTGCGGATGGCGATGCAGGAGGTGAGGTTTCCGGAGAAGTCGGCGTAGAGCACGCTGCCTCCGTAGATGCCGCGGCGCGTGGTTTCCAGCTCCTCAATGATCTCCATCGCGCGAATCTTGGGTGCGCCGCTGAGGGTCCCGGCGGGAAAGCAGGCGCGGAAGGCGTCGACCGCGGTCATGTCTTTGCGCAGCCGGCCTTCGATGGAGCTGACCAGATGCATGACGTGCGAGTAGCGCTCGACGAACATCAGGTCCTTCACCTTCACGGTGCCGTATTCGCTCACCCGGCCTACGTCGTTGCGGCCGAGGTCCACCAGCATCACGTGCTCGGCGCGCTCTTTCTCATCGTGGAGGAGCCGGTCTTCCAGTTGCAGGTCTTCTTCTTCATTTGCTCCGCGAGGCAGCGTTCCGGCGATCGGGCGGTATTCCACCTTGCGCCCCTGCACCCGCACCAGCATCTCCGGCGATGAGCCGACGATGTGCGTGTCGGCAGGTTTGTCCAGCCCGAAGCGCAGGAAATAGAGATAGGGCGACGGGTTCACGATGCGCAGGGCGCGATAGACGGAGAAGGGGTCGACCGCCGGCTCAACATCGAAGCGCTGCGAGAGCACGACCTGAAAGATGTCGCCGGCGGCGATGTATTCCTTGGCCTGCTCAACGGATTTCAGGAAGTCTTTCTTCTTCGTTTTGTAATCGATTTTCAGCTTGCCGGATGGCTTCTTGTGTTTGAGCGAAGGCAGCGGGCGCGCCAGCCGGCGGGCGAGGCGATTGAGGCGCCGCAGAGCGTTCTCATAGGCGGCGAGCGGCTTCTGCTGGCGCACATCCGCGGTCACGATGAGCAGAATTTCCTTCCTGACGTGATCGAAGGCCAGCACCTCGTCGAAGAACATCAGCGAGGCGTCAGGCATGCCCAGGTCGTCTTGCGTGGTATCGGGAAGCCGCTCGATCTGGCGCGCCGCGTCATACGCGAAAAAGCCGACCGAGCCTGCGGTGAACGGGGGTAATCCGGGGAGCCGGGCCGGGGTGTGGCCTTCGATGGCTTCCTTCCAGAGTGCGAAAATATCGCCCTCGATCCGGCGTGTTTTGCCCTTCTCGGTGATCTCGATGCTGGCGCCGCGGGAGACCATCTTGCGATACGGGCGAATGCCGATAAACGTATAGCGGCCTACATTTTCGCCGCCTTCGACCGACTCCAGGATGAAGCACTCAGGCTCGTCGGCGGCAAGGCGCAGGAAGGCCGTGACCGGGGTTTCCAGGTCCGCGGTCACGGAACGGTAAAGAGGCACCAGGGTATGGGTCCGGGCCAGCTTCAGGAACTCGGCGCGCGCGGGAAGTGCGGTCAGGTTAGCTTGCATGGGCTTCTATGACATTCAATCGCATCGTTTAAGTCATGGTAAACCGCCCGGTGCTGCCGTGCGTCAGTCCAGTAGGGAGGTGCTGCGGCGCAATTGCCGTGAAACGCAACCGGGCGTCAGCTCACTGTGGAATGGCGTCGTTCGGCGGAGTTGTGTACCACTTTGGCACCACGCGAGATAACCCTTTCGGGCGGTTCGAAGTCTTGCCGGGCGTCGATTTTGGGGCCTATACTCTGTGAGTTTGGCCCGAAGTGGGTTTTTTCTGGAAGGGACAGACCGGGGCGGTTAGCCTCGAAGATGTGGTTCATGCCGTTTGCGCGCAGGACTGGCGGCGGAGTTTGGTTGACGCGGTTCAAGAGACATTGATCTCCACCGCGCAGAATTGGTCCTGAAACGGGGTTGAGAAATCCAGCCCTGGAGTTGGTTTTAAGATGTGTCCCGCAGTCGGGACCGAGGAGTAAAGGAACGTTATGGCAACTATTTCACTCGAGCAGGAAATCAATCCCTGGGAAGCGCAGGCTGCTCGATTCGACTTTGCAGCGCGAAAGCTTAACCTCGACGAAGGTCTGTGGCGCGTGTTGCGCTATCCTTCGCGGGAAATCATCGTTCACTTTCCGGTAGCCATGGACGATGGGCGGATCGAGATGTTTACCGGCTTCCGAGTGCTCCATTCGCAGGCCCGTGGACCGGGCAAGGGCGGCATTCGTTATACGCCGGACGTCTCCCTGGACGAGGTGCGGGCGCTGGCCAGCTGGATGACCTGGAAGTGCGCGGTCGTGAATATCCCCTTCGGCGGAGCCAAGGGTGGCGTGATCTGCGACCCCAAGAAGATGTCGCAGGGTGAGCTCGAGCGCATGACGCGCCGCTACACGGCGGAGATCATCGAGTTCATCGGGCCGGAAAAGGACGTTCCCGCGCCCGACGTGAACACCAACGAGCAGGTGATGGCATGGATCATGGACACCTATTCCATGCACATGCGCCAGACGGTGACCAGCGTGGTGACCGGCAAGCCGCTCAACATCGGCGGATCGCGCGGAAGGCGCGAGGCCACGGGACGCGGCATCAGCGTGGTCTGCGACGAGGCGCTGAAGCATCTGCACATTCAGCGCGAGGGCTGCAAGGTCATCATCCAGGGCTTCGGCAACGTCGGCTCGAACGCCGCCAAGCTGATGTCCGACAAGGGATACAAGATCATCGGCATTGCCGAATACGATGGCGGCCTGGTCAATCCGAACGGCATCGATGTCTGCTCCCTGATCGAGTACCGGCAGCGCAACGGCTCGGTGCTTGGCTTCAAGGGCGCGGAGGCGGCCGATCCTGTCGAGATGCTCACCGCGGAGTGCGACATCCTGATCCCGGCGGCGACGGAGAACGTGATCACCAGCCGGAATGCGGAGCGCATACGGGCGCGCATCGTCTGCGAGGGCGCGAACGGTCCGACCACGGCGGTTGCCGACGAAATTCTCGCCGACAAGCGGGTCTTCATCATTCCCGACATTCTGGCCAACGCCGGCGGCGTCACTGCCTCCTACTTCGAGTGGGTGCAGGATCGGCAGGGCTACTTCTGGAAGGAAGCCAGCGTCAACGAGCAGCTGGATGGCATCCTGGCCGAGAGTTTCGACGATGTGGTCCGCTATTCGGAAGCCCACGACGTCAACAACCGGATCGCGGCGTATATGCTGGCCATCGATCGCGTGGCGTTCACCATCAAGCAGCGTGGAATTTACGCCTAGAAGCTGACCGATAACCCCTTGCTGTTGTCAGATTGCGCATGAGACCCGCCATCCAGGCGGGTCTCATGCGTTTCAGCGTGTAAATGCTCTGGCCGCTCGCCAGTGTTTCCGCCGCGCTCAGTGTTCCTTGCCGCTGTAGTTTTGCGCATAGCTGTCGCCGGGAAGCCCTTCGCCGCGAACCTTCCTCACCAGCGCAAACGCCTCATCCCGGCTCATGATCCCACCGACAGTCACGAGATAAGGCTCATGCCCGCTGGGCGTGAACACTTCCGGGTGCAGCTCCGGATGCCTCTGCGCCACCGTCGCGACTTTCTGCTGAGCCTGCGCTTCATGGTTATAGGTGTACGCGATCACTCGCCATTGGTCGCGCGACAGGTCGTCATGACTCCGCGCCTGCGGAACGCTGGCCGGCGCCTTTCGACCACTCGCCGCCGGGACACCCGAGTCAGAGGCCGGCGCAGACGGAGCTGACGAAGCCGCGCTGTCAGCCGCAACCGGAGCAGGCGCCGAAGCCTCTTGCGGAGCGCCTGCCGGGCGATGGAGAAGATGCCAGCCCAGCCATACGCATAAGATGACCGCCAGGCCGATCGCGGCCGCCAATCCGGCCCGCATGCCGGTGCGTGCACCCGCGCCGCGAGCCTCGTAGTCGATTGGAATGTGAATCCGATCGGCCGCCGCCTTTGGCTCTGAAGGCGCCGCCGGAAGCGAAGAATCGGGTCGCGCCGTATAGGGTTTCGGCGGAGGAGGAACGGTCACCGCATTTCGCGGCGCAGCGGGTGGTTTGAGTGAGGCAATGATCTCCGCTGGACCCCACTCCCCGCTCATCGCCTTCGGAACAATCTCATCAAAGGGCGCGGGCAGCGGCGTGGAGCGCGCCGCCTCCGGCGTCCGCTCCTGCGTCAGTGCCTGGAGGACGACGACGCCAAGGTCGCGCACATCCCGGCGCTTCAACACGCGGCCTTCCTCGCCCTCGGGAGCCTCGCGGATACAGTCGCTGCGCAGCTTCACGACTTCGCCGACCGCCAGCACGCAGCCCGGCTCGACATGCTCATGGATGAAGCCATGCGCATGCAGCGTTTCGAGCGCCGCGGCCAGGCTGACCGCAAGCTGTCCGGCCTCCGCCACCGTGAGCCGCTGGCGTTTCAACACCTCGCTGAGATCGGTATCGACGCGTTCCATCACCGCATACACCAGAGCAGTCTCGTCCAGCGTTACCTTGCCGTACTTTTCGAGCTTCAGCAGATGGGGATGGTTCAGCGCCGTCACGCCGCGCCAGCGCGCCAGAATCTCATCGTCATCGAAGTGTGATTCGATCAGGCGTATGAGCTTCGCCACGCCTGTGCCGTTTGATGTGGAGAACAATGCACTGCGGCCCTCAGGCCGTAACAGCTTTGTCAGCGGGAAGGCGCCGTCAATTGTTGTTCCTTCATATTCCGTCCATAGCTCCATACGCAGTTTCCAATCCGGGGGAAATAAGCCAAGGAAGAACCCGCGAGGGCAAGTCTAACAACGGAGGCGCTGAGACCGCATCTGGGCCGCGCGTCCCTCTCAATCGCAAACAATTAACTCTATACTAAAGAAAGCAATGCCAAACATTCTTCCAGCCACCAGGTTTCTTCCGGTCGATGAGCAGATGGACCTGCTCGAAAAGGGCGCGGCCGAGATCATTCGCGTCTCCGACCTGCGGGAGCGTCTCGAAAAGTCGCGGCAGACAGGCGTGCCGCTGCGCGTAAAAGCCGGATTCGATCCTACCGCTCCCGATCTGCACCTGGGCCACACCGTCGTGATGCGCAAGCTGAAACACTTCCAGGACCTCGGCCACCAGGTCATCTTCCTCATCGGAGACTTCACCTCGCTCATCGGCGACCCCAGCGGCCGTTCCGCCACACGCAAAGTGCTCACCCGCGAGGAAATCGAGGAGAACGCCAAGACCTACACCGACCAGGTGTTTCGCATCCTCAGCCGGGAAAAGACCGAAGTCCGGTTTAACTCCGAATGGCTCGGCGCCCTGGGCTTCGAGGGCATGATCAAGCTCGCGCAGAAGTTCACCGTCTCGCAGATGCTGGAGCGCGACGAGTTTCACACCCGCTTCCAGAACGAGCAGCCCATCTCGCTGCACGAAATCCTGTATCCGCTGGCGATGGCGTACGACTCGGTCGCCCTCAAGGCCGACGTGGAGCTGGGCGGCACCGATCAGAAATTCAACCTGCTCACCGGCCGCGAATTGCAGCGCGACTACGGCCAGCCGCCCCAGATCGTGCTGATGACGCCGATCATCGAGGGCCTGGACGGCGTGCAGAAGATGTCAAAGTCGCTCAACAACGCCATCGGCATCCACGAGTCGGCGCAGGAGATGTACGGCAAGCTCATGTCCATCAACGACGAGCTGATGTGGCGCTACTGGACGCTGCTGACCGATCTGCGCCAGTCGGAGATCGACGCCATGCGCGCGGAAGTCGTCGCGGGCACGCTGCATCCCATGGAAGCGAAGAAGCACCTGGCGCGAACCATCGTTGCGGGATTTCATTCCGAAGAAGCCACGCGCACGGCGGATGAGAACTGGGCTCGGCAATTCCAGCAGAAGAGCGACGATGTCGAAGGGTTGGACGAAGTTCACCTCGAAGCGGCGGAGTTGGGCCGCGATGCTGATGGGCGCGTCCGCGTCTCGCGATTGCTCACGGCAGCAGGATTGACTGCATCGTCCGCAGAGGCGGATCGCAAGATGAAGGAAGGCGCTGTGCGCGTGGATGGCGATGTGTACCGGCAGTCGCATCTTGCCCTGAACGGCCATGCGCGCCTCACATTGCGCGTCGGCAAGCGCGCCAAGGTCGCGGTAATCGAATAGCCGGGAAACGTTCGGTTGGCGTATCCCCGCATCCAACCCGGACTGATCGACCGCACGATTAGGCGGAGCGCAGGCCGGCCAGGGACAGGCCGATAGGGACAGGCTGGTAGGGACGGGACAGGCCGGTTGGTACCGGTCAGGTAGGGACGGGCCAGGTAGGCACGGTCGGGTCGGGACAGGCCAGGTAGGCGCGGGCTTCAGCCCGCGCATCATGCGAGCCCAATCTTACGGGCTTTAGCCCCTGAGGCGCACTCTATCAACACCAGTACCTCGGTTATCTGGCAACGATCCCGCACGCAAGCTAGTCTTGCTCTGAATTGCGCTCAAATCCTGCTACCTACTTCGTAACAACCGTCATTGCGGAACGCCGCGCACTGCTTCAGAGCAACGCGAACGCGTCCCTGCTGTCCAGATTGACATTTCGCTACCGCGGCGAAGGGCGTTATCTCCTCCACGCGTTTGTAGTTATGCCCGATCATCTGCATGCCATGCTTACGCCGTCTCAAGATCACTCGCCGGAAAGCTGCATGCAGTGCATCAAAGGCGGATTTTCATATGCATTCCGGAAAGAAAATCATCCGCAGCGAGGGATATGGCAAAGAGGATTCCATGAACATCGGATCCGCGATGCCGAGGACTATGTCCGGCACATGGACTACATTGTCCGAAATCCAGAACGGCGGGGAATTCGAAACCACGAGTTTATGTTCGTCTGCGGCCTGCAAATAGATGACATGCCCGAGCACCTCAGAGGCTGAAGCCATCTCGATTCGCGACGGAGATGTGCGGGCTGAAGCCCGCACCCACCCGAAAGGCGCGAGCCCGAGCGTTCAGCAAATCTAATCCTCGCGCAACGCCTCCATGGGCTCGATGGTCGACGCGCTATGCGCAGGAATCAGCGAAGCGATGGAGCCGATCACCAGCAGCAGAATCGCGACGCCAACATACGTTCCAACGTCGACCGGTTTCACCTGGTACAGGAAGCTCTTGACCAGCTGCCCGGCAAATACCGAGATAGCCAGCCCGGCGATCAATCCGCTGCCAATCAGTATTCCGCCCTGGCGAAGAATCATCTTCGCGATGCTTTCGCGAGTCGCGCCGAGCGCCATCCGCACGCCGATTTCGCGGCGGCGATAGCTGACCAGTTGCGCCAGCACGCCATACAGGCCGGCAATCACCATCACAATCGCCAGTCCCGCGAACGACGCGGTGAGATAAAGCCCGAGCCGCTGGCTGAAGGTGCTCGAGTCCACCATATCCTGCATGGTCTTGAAATCGTCGAGCGCCAAATCGGGCGCTGTCTGTTTGAAGATGGAGCGCATCTCGCCGGCGACCGGCGCGCCGCCGCGCGTCTTTACGACAAAGCTGACCACCGTTTTCAGCAGCGCCTGATAGAAGAGCGACGTCGTCGGCACCTGCCGATATGCGAGCAGAATGTACGGGTCGGCCGCGCTGCCCACACCCCGATTCGCCTGGTCGCCGATTACCCCGACGATGGTGAGCGGCTTGATCATCCCGGTATCCGTTCCGCCCAGGTCAATCTGCTGCTGGAGGGGATTCTTGCCTGCAAAATATTTCTTGGCGAGGGCCTCGTTGATGACCACAACCGGAGTCGTGGCTTCGGTATCGTCGGCGTCGATCATGCGCCCGCGCAGGACGGGCGTGCCCAGGGCCAGCGCATAATCTTCGCTCACCGCCGTTACCTGCGCCGCGGGATGATTACTGGCGGTTGACTTGGGCTGGCCGACAATCTCGAAGCTCGATCCCACATGCATTCCAGCGAGCGGCGGAGCCGTGACCAGCGCGGCATAGCGTACCCCGGGAGTCTGCTTCATGCGCTCCAGCGACGGAGCGTACGTGGTGGCGGCGATCGAGACGGGAGCGTGCGCGACATCGGTCGAGACAGCCATCTCCGAGAATCCGGCGGAGTCTGCGGGCATCGCGGTGAAGGTAGTCACGCGATCCACGTCGAAGCCGAGACGCCCGTGCTCGAGATTCCACAGCGTGTGAAACAGCAGGCCGGTGCCGACCAGCAGCAAGGTGGAGAGCGCGACTTCTCCGGCGACCAGCCAGCCGCTGAGACGTCCGCTGACGGACCGCGCGCCCAGGCCGCGGGAAGCGGCCTGCAGCGCCGGCTGGGGATCGGTGCGCGCCACCAGCAGCGCCGGCAGCAGCGAAGAGAGCAGCGTCGTCGCCGAGGCGATGGCGACCAGCACCAGCAACACCGTCCAGTGGATGCTGATGTCATCGGCGCGAGGGATGGTGCCCTGCGGCAGCTTGGGAAGCGCCGCCAGCGCCGCCCACGCCAGGATCATGCCCAGTCCGCAGCCGAGCAGGCTGAGCACTGCGCCCTCTGAGAGCAGCTGCCGGATCAGCCGCCAGCGGCTCGCGCCCAGCGCCGCACGCACCGCGAACTCCTGCTTGCGGCCCAGGCAGCGGGCGATGAGCAGATTGGCGACATTGGCGCATGCGATCAACAGCACCAGAAGCAGCGCGCTCAGCAATGCCAGAAAGACCGGGCGCACGTCGCCGGTGAGCAGTTGCTGATAACCCGTCACTTTGAAGGCCAGATTTTCGGCTTCTTTAGGGTCGACCCGGCGGATGCGCTGGGCGATGGTATTCAACTCCTGCTGCGCCTGGGGCACGGAAACGCCGGCGCGCACGGCCGCCACGATGTTGAAGAAATCATAGCCGCGATCCTTCAGCATCTCGGGCGTTGGCTGCAACGGGAGCCACACCCCCTTTGCCACGTCGGGACCCATGGGGTCCGGAAAAAGAAAATTGGAAGGCATCACGCCCACCACGGTGTGTGCGGTGCCGGCGACCTTTATCGACTTACCCACGATGTTGGGATCGGCGTCGAAGTTCTGCCGCCACAACCCCTCAGAGAGCAGGACCACCTGAGGTCCGTTCGCCTCGCCCTCGGCCTTGGTGAAGGTACGGCCCAGCAGCGGCTGCGTGCCGAGCATGGTGAAGATGTTGGTGGTCAGCCGCGGAGCCGAGACGCTCACCGAACCGTCCTTGCCCTCGACGACACTCACATCTTCGGAGTAGCCGGCCACCTGCTCCAGCCGCTGTGTCTGGTCGCGGATATCGCGGTAGTTCAAATAAGAGGAGCTGCCAAAGCCCTGCGATTCAGCCGGCGAGATGAAGATCAGCCGGCCGGCGTGCCGATAAGGCAGCGGCCGCAGCAGAACGCTCTCCACCACGGTGAACATCGCAGTGTTGGCCCCGATGCCCAGCGCCAGGGTGATGACGGCGAGCGCCGCGAATCCCCATGACGAGCGCAGCTGGCGAAGCGCGTATTTCAGGTCCTGCACGAACATTGGCCGTCTCCTCTGAACAAATTACGAAGTTCTCCTAATATAAGTCTCGCCGTCATTCATAGCGGAGCGCGCGGATGGGGTCGACCCCGGCGGCTCGCTGCGCGGGCAGGAAGCACGCAGCCAGGGTCACCGCGGTCAAAGCGACCGCCACGCAGCAGTAGGTGAGCAGGTCGGTGGGCGCCACTCCGTAAAGCTGGCTGCGCAGAAAGGGCGTGAGCACCAGCGCACAGACAATGCCGGCAGCCATGCCGATAGCCGTCAGCCGCAGTCCCTGCTTCAAGACCAGTTCAAAGACGTCGCGCCGCTTGGCGCCCAGCGCCATGCGGATGCCGATCTCGTGGATGCGCTGGCGGGTCGAGTAGGCGATGACCCCATAGATGCCGATGGCCGCCAGCAGCAGGCCAACAATGCCGAACATGCCGACAAAGGTGCCGGCCACGCGGGTTCCGGTGCTGGCAATCTCCAGATTGCGGGTAAGCGGATACTCGTCGAGCACCGGCAGGTCGGCGTTCAGGCTGTGGACCGCCTTCTCCACCTGTGCGGTATACGCATTGGGGTCGCCGTTCACGCGCACGTGCAGCACCACATGTGCCGGTAGCGCTGGAATGCGGGCGCAGTACACGAACGGATGGGTGCGGTTCATCGAGCTCGTCGTATTTGCTGTTCTTCGCAACTCCCACCACCGTGTACCAATCGCCGTCCATCTTCACGCGGCGGCCAATCGCGTTTTGTCCCGGCCAGTACTTCTCCACGAACTTCTCATTCACCATCGCCACCAGCTGCGAATCCTGGGTGTCCGCGGCATTGATGTCCGTCCCGCAACCAGCGGAATCCGTCATCGTCTCCAGATAGTTCGGACCTACCTGCATCTCCAGCATGGTCAGCGATTCGTTGAGCTGCGGCGCATAGCCCTCGGGCGTCACAATCGCCGGTGTCGTCGGTGAAACCGAGCGGCGACCAATCGGCGAGCGTAGCCGATTGCACGCCGGGAATCTGCTCCAGCCGCGTCAGCAGTTCCCGCTGGAAAGCGATGCCGGTCTTCTCCGTGTAGCCGGCGGGAAAGAGATCGATGGAGGACAGCAGCACATGATCGGCGCGGAAGCCGGGATCGGCGTGCTGCGCATTCCTGAAGCCGCGTATGAAGAGGCCTCCGCAGACCAGCAGCAGGAACGAGAGTGCAATCTGCACTACCACCAGAGACGAGGTGAGACGCGCCTTGTGGCGTCCACCCGAAGTCGTCCCCGCCTCTTCTTTGAGCACGGTCGACAGGGACGATCCGCGAGGAGCGCAGCGCCGGCAGCAGACCGAAGGCGATGCCGGTGAGCGTGGAGAGCAGGAAGGTGACGGCGAGCACGCGCCCGTCCACATGCATGTTCAGGGCGATCGGAACATTGGACTGGGGAACGAAGCGCTCGAAGCTGCGCGCCGACCAGGTGGTGATGATCATCGCCAGTCCGCCCCCCGCGAGAGCTACGAGGACGCTCTCGACGAGCAACTGCCGCACCAGCCTCGCCCGATTGGCTCCCAGCGAGAGGCGCACGGCCATCTCGCGGCGGCGGGCAACGGCGCGCACCAGAAACAGGTTGGCCACGTTCACGCAGGCCAGCAGCAGTACCACCAGGGCGATGGCCATAAGCGGCGGCAGCATGCTGTGCAGGTACTGGTTGGCTCCTCCCGGAGCGCGCCACATGGGATAGGCCACAATGTCATTGCGGCCCTGGTGTTCGTGCGGATAGACGCGCGCAATCTGCCCCATCTCGACCGTCAGGTCCTGCTGTGCCTGCTGACGGGTGACCCCGGGCGCGAGCACGCCCATCAGCAGCATCGAATCGTCCGCGCGGTCGTGAATTGCATCATGCACGGAGCGAAGCTGTTGTTCCATCATGTAGGGCGCCCACACATCCATGCGCAGCCCGGCGGTGGCTCCCTGAAAGAGCGGCGGTGCGATCCCTATCACTGTGTACGGGTGCTGGTTCAGGTTGATGGAACGGCCCACGATATTGGGGTCGGCGTCGAAGAGCAGTTGCCAGGTGCGATAACTCAGCACCACGACCGGCGCGCCACCCGGCTTCCGGCCCTCATCGGGTTCGAAGAAGCGACCCTTCAGCGGGCGCACACCCAGCTCGTCGAAATAATTGGCCGAAGTCAATGCGGTCCAGAGGCGCTGCGGCTTCCCATGCCCGGTCAGGTCCACGGCCCCGATATACCAGGCGATCAGCCCCGAGAGCGTGTGGGCGTGGTCGCGCAGGTCGAGGTAGTCGGGATACGAAAGGTAGTCTTCGTCGCCCCGGCCGAATGCGACCAGAGACCCCCGCGGGTGGGCCCCCGGAACAGGCGAAAACAGCGTGGAATTCATCCAGCTGAAGATGGTGCTGTTGGCTCCAATGCCCAGCGCGAGCGTGATGATCGCGGTGAGGGTAAATACCGGAGCTTTGAGCAGCTGGCGAACGGCGTAGCGGACATCCCGAAACCATCCTGTCATGGCGGGTCTCCTGAGCAGACAGTAGTGTGACCAGACTGCACGCTTCCGGCCACTCATACCGGTTTGCAAGCTTCTGAAAACAAATTGCATTGTCACCCGCGAACGCCGGCGACTGTTCGGATTCCACAGATTCTGTGCGGAAATGGACAGCTGCACATTCAAAGAACGCGGATGCATGTCTCGATGAAAAGACCTGCATTCGCGAGTTTTCGTCCACAATCTGAGAAAATAGGGTCAGCAAGCCGGTCCGACCTTATCCCCCATCGAACGAGGTCCCGTTATGGAACGTCGCGATTTCCTGAAGCAGAGCGCCCTTACCGCTGCTGCCGCCGCCACCACAAAATTGGCTTCCGCTGCGACAACCCCGCCAATCCGATTGCGCGACGCCCGCTGGGCAAGACCGGCGAGCATCTCTCCATCATCGGCTTCGGCGGCATCGTGGTGATGAATGAAGAGAGCGGCGCGGCGAAGAACATCGTCGCCGAAGCCGTACGACCGCGGCATCAATTACTTCGACGTCGCGCCCAGCTACGGCAATGCGCAGGAGCGGCTCGGTCCCGCGCTCGCGCCCTATCGCAAGAATTGCTTTCTCGCCTGCAAGACCGAAGGGCGAATGAAGGACGACTCGCGCAAGCAGCTTGAAGAGTCGCTGCGCCTGCTCCAGACCGACCACCTCGACCTGTACCAGTTCCACGCGCTGACCAAGATGACCGATCTGGACAAGGTGCTCGGGCCGGGCGGCGCGATGGAAACCATGGAAGCGGCAAAGAAGGAAGGCAAGATCCGCTACATCGGATTCTCGGTGCATTCGGCCGAAACCGCGCTCGCGGCCATGGATCGCTACAACTTCGACACCGTGCTTTTTCCGGTGAACTTCGTGCTCTTCTCGCAGGCTGGCTTCGGCCCGCAGATTCTGAAGCGCGCCCAGGAGAAGGGCATGGGCATTCTCGCCCTGAAGAGCATGGCCAAGACGGTGTGGCCCACGGCTGAGAAGTCGAGTCATCCCGAGCCGAAATGCTGGTATCAGCCGGCCGCCTATCCGGACGAAGCCTCGCTCGGCCTGCGCTGGACTTTGGGCCATCCCATCACCGCGGCGCTGCCTCCGGGAGACGAAAAGTACTTCCGCCTGGCCATGGACGTAGCGCAGAACTACAAGCCGCTGGAGCCGCACGAGCAGCAGACGCTAATGGCCAGCGCAAACGGCGTCGAGCCGATCTTTCATCTCGGAAACGACGTTTAAGAAATTGAGATAGACCGAAATCGCTGAGTGTTTGCAGAGAAACCGCACAGGCGGCAGCCATCGGCTGCCGCCCGCTGTTTTCTAGAGCGTGTTTGGCTCTGTTGACATCCCTCACACTCATAACAAATCTGTCATCCCGAGCGAGCACCGCGAGCCGAGGGACTTGCTTTTTGCCGGCGCGACCGCAAATTTTCACTTTCGCGAATCAGTTCACGGAAGCATGGCCCATCGCATTCAGCTTGTCCAGAATATCGCTGGGAAGCTGAATCGATGCGGCCGACAAATTCTCGCGCAGGTGGCCGACAGAAGATGTGCCGGGAATCAGCAGCATGTTCGGCGAACGCTGCAGGAGCCACGCCAGTGCCACGACCATCGGCGTGGTGTGCAATGCTGCCGCCGCATCGTCCAGCGTCGACGACTGGAGCGGCGTGAAGCCGCCCAGCGGGAAATAAGGAACGTAGGCCACGTCTTCGGCGTTCAGGCGATCCAGGAAGGCATCGTCTTCCCGATGGGCCACGTTGTAGTAGTTCTGCACGCACACGATCTTCGCGATGGGCCGAGCTTCATCGAACTGCTTCTGCGATACGTTGCTGAGACCGAGGTGCTGGATCAGTCCCTGCCGCTGCAGCTCGGCCAGTGTGGTGAGGGGCCCGGCGATGGACGCATCAGTAGGCGCAGTGACGCCGCCAACCCGCAGATTGACGATGGGCAGCACGTCGAGACCGAGATTACGCAGGTTGTCGTGTATGGACTGTTTCAGGTACTCGGCAGACGTGTCCATGATCCACGAACCATCGGCTCCGCGGCGGGCGCCCACCTTGGTGACGATGGTCAAGTCCTTCGTATAAGGGTGGAGGGCCTGCTTGATGATCTGGTTGGTGACGTGCGGCCCATAGAAATCGCTGGTGTCGATGTGATTCACACCGCTTCCGATGGCCTCGCGAAGGACGGCCAGCGCAGCATCGACATCCCTGGGCGGACCGAAAACATGAGGACCGGCAAGCTGCATCGCTCCATAACCCATTCGCTTTACCGCGAGCGTAGTTCCGGGAAACGTGAACGTGCCGCCGAGATCGTTCTGTGCGTTCATATGCATCACTCCTATAAACTTCTCGTCATTGGATGAAGGAACCTTCAGGTTGGGAGTTCGCATTTGAGCAAAACGGCGACGGTGCGGCTGGAGCCAAGAAAGACGCCACGGCAGGCGCGTTCGACAGCGAGCGTCGGAGCCATCATGCAGGCAACTATTCAGGTTCTGCTGAAAGATGGCAAGTCGAAATTGACCACAACGCGTATCGCCCAGCGTGCGGGCGTTTCGGTTGGAACCCTGTACCAGTACTTTCCAAATAAGAGCTCCCTGCTGCAGGCGCTGTTGAAGCAACATCTGGACTACGTCGCCCTCGCCGTGGAAACCGCCTGCGAAGCCGAAGACGGAGCGCCTCTTGCGCGGATGGCGCAGGCCCTCACGTCCGCCTTTGTGGAGGCCAAGTTTCGCAACATCGACGCCAGTGTCGCGCTCTACGCCGTCAGTGACGATATCGAAGGCAAGCGCATCGGCCGCGGGATGCACGCACGCATCATCAAGGCCACAGCCGCCATGTTCAGGACAGCGCGTGAGAAAACCATTGCCGAGCCGGAGGTAGTTGCAGCAACGCTCTTAAGCGCGATGGCCGGGGTAAGCCGGGCCATGCTGGAGACGGGAGTGACGCGCAACACCATGACCACCATGGAAAAAGAGCTGGCCGTAATGGTCCGCGCCTACCTGGAGGCTTCCGCCGAGGGCGCTGCAGCGACAGTTCATAAGTAGGTGTTGAACGGATTGCCGCTCAGCAGGCGATTGAGCGGCGCCGCAGAATCTCAGGCGACTTGCAGTTCCAGGTGCACCCGCCGGCCAATTGCCGTGGCGATATTTACCAGCGCGTCCAGGGAAAAGCGCGAGACCCGTCCGCGCAGCAGATCGTTGATGCGCGGCTGCGTGACGCCACAGCGCTTGGCTGCCTCCTTTTGCGTCCAGCCTTTCTTCTTCACGATGGCGGCGATCTGCTCCATCAGCTGAGCGCGGGCGCGAAGGTTCGCCGCCTGTTCCGGCGTATCGGCAATCGCGTCCCAGACACTTGCGTAGCTCTTAGCTTTCATTCCTGCCCTTTCAATAATTCTTTGTAGCGTGTCCGTGCGATCTCAATATCACGTTTCAGAGTGGCCTGTGACTTCTTCTGAAAGGCGTGCAGCACATAGACCGCCTCCGCCAATCGCGCGGTGTACAACACCCGATAGGTGCCCGAATCTTCCCATATGCGAATCTCCTGCACGCCTTTGCCGACTGACGGCATGGGCTTGCAGTCAACCGGCGCCATCCCGCGCTGCACACGGTCAAGCTGGAAGCCGGCATCGTGTCTGGCATCCTCAGGAAAATCTCGAAGGCATTCGAGCGAATTGCCGAGGAAACGCAGCGGCTTCACAGGAAGCATTATACTGGTTTGGATATACAGTGCAGCGAAATATCCGTGTGCCGCTGAATCAAATCACCACCGACTCCTGATACTCCCCGAAGACCTCGCGCATGGCCGCGGCGATTTCGCCCACTGTAGCGTAGCTCTCGACCGCCTCAAGAATCGCCGGCATCAGATTCGCACCCGACCGCGCGTGCTCCTTCACTCGATCGATAGCGGCCAGCCAGCGCTGGGCATCGCGCCGTGCTCGCAGCGCTCGTACCCGCTCCACCTGATGCCGTTCCAGATCCTCGTCGATGCGCTGAATCGGAATGCCCGGCTCATCCTCGCGCGTAAAGCGGTTCACGCCGACAACCACCTGCTCGCCCGAATCCACCGCCCGCTGATAGTCGTAAGCTGCGGTCTGAATCTCCTGCTGCACCCAGCCCCGCTCGATGGCGCGCAGCATGCCGCCCATCCCGTCGATGCGCTCGAAGTAGGCGCGCGCCTGCTTCTCCAGATCGTCGGTGAGCGACTCGACATAATACGAGCCGGCGAAGGGATCGATGGTCTGCGCCACGCCGGATTCGCTGGCGATGATCTGCTGCGTGCGCAGCGCGATGCGCGCGGCCTCTTCGGTGGGCAGCGCCAGCGCTTCGTCGAATCCATTGGTGTGCAGCGACTGCGTGCCGCCCAGCACTGCCGACAGCGCCTGGATCGCGGTGCGGACGATATTGTTCTCCGGCTGCTGCGCGGTCAGCGTGGAGCCGGCCGTCTGCGTATGGAAACGCAGCATTAACGAGCGCGGATTCTTCGCGCCGAACTTATCGCTCATCACCTGCGCCCACAGCCGCCGCGCGGCGCGAAACTTGGCCACTTCTTCGAAGAAGTTGTTGTGCGCGTTAAAGAAGAAAGACAATCTCGGCGCAAAGCGGTCGATATCCAGCCCCGCGTCGACAGCGGCCTGCACATAGGTCATGCCGTTGGCCAGCGTAAAGGCGATCTCCTGCGCCGCCGTCGATCCCGCCTCGCGCATGTGATAGCCGGAGATGGAAATGGTGTTCCACTCCGGCGCGTGCTCGTTGGCCCACGCGAACATGTCGGTGATGATGCGCATGGCGTGCGCGACGGGAAAGATGTACGTCCCGCGCGCGATGTATTCCTTCAGGATGTCGTTCTGCACCGTGCCCGAGAGCCGCTTCACGTCGGCGCCCGTCCGTCTTCGCCACAGCAACATAAAGCGCCAGCAGGATGCTGGCCGTGGCGTTGATGGTCATCGAGGTCGAGATTTTGTCGAGCGGAATGCCGTCGAAAAGGCGCTCCATGTCCTCGATGCGAATCGATGGCCACGCCCACCTTGCCCACCTCGCCCAGCGCCATCGGGTCGTCGGAGTCGTAGCCGATCTGCGTAGGCAGGTCGAAGGCGACGGACAATCCCGCCGTCCCATTGGCCAGCAGAAATTTGTAGCGCCGATTGCTCTCCTCCGCGTCGCCCATGCCCGCGTATTGGCGCATGGTCCAAAGCCGGCCGCGATACATGGTCGGCTGAATGCCGCGCGTGAAAGGAAATTCTCCGGGGAAGCCCAGATCGCGGTCCTGATCGAAGCCGTCGGCTTCAAGATCGGCAGCGGTGTAGGTGGCTTTCACATCTGGATCAGGCTTCGGCATGCGAAGAGGTATTGTAGCGAGTTCTACTCACGCGCCGCCCGAAGACGCGAAACGTTAGCTTGCGCGTTCGCGCTTGAGCTTTTCTTTCCGCCGCGCGCGATAGAACGAGGTCACGGTGAAGTAGAAGAAGGCGACCGCGATCAGGCAATAAACCAGGAAGCGCAGATGCTGGGGTCCGCTTTGCCACTGGTGGCGGAGTTTGAAGGCGTTCTGGGCGAAATAAAAGCCGAAAAGGCCGAAGAAAAGCCCGGTCACCTCCAGCCACAGCACGCCGCCCGCGTGAACGAACGGCCCCCAGATGGATTGGCCGAATCTTTTCCCCTCGCGCTTGGCCACGCGGGTGCGCTCCGCATAGACAGGCGCTTGTTGCTGCATGGAATCAGCGGTTTGCGAGGCGCGGTCGCGCAGCATTCCGGATGCGACGCGCACTCCTACTCCCAGTTTTCGTCCCAGGCGGTCTGGCTCCATCGGCGGGCTCCATACGACAAAAGTGTAACAGCCACTCTCTGATTCGAATTGCAGCCGTCGCGCATCAGAAGTAAGGTAAAAGAAATCCTGCCGAAACGTCCCCGCATCGTGCGAAGGGCGGAATGGAGTCAAATCTTGAACCAAAAACTACGGAAGCTGGTCCAGAAGCTTGGTGAAGCCATTCACGAGAGCGTTTCCGAATCCGAAAACATTGCCGGGGTTGTACAGGATATCCGCAAGCAGGGATTCGATGTACTTCTGATGCTGGAAGCGACGATCGGGCTAAATGAAGTGGAACAGCAACCTGTAGCTGCTCTGGAATCATCGAACGCAGAGAGTCAGGAAGGGACGTTCACGGCGCAGGATTTGAACTTTCTGAAGTCGCTCCGCATCGCCATCGAGAGCGAGCACGCTCCGGAATAGCTTTACTCCAGGCCCCGCGATCATGTGGTAGTATCCGCTCGTCCCTGATTGGTCAATTTTCTCTTGCGATTCACAACTTGAGAGCAATGGGACGAAGAGGGTGCGACCAGAGCGATGAGAGATACACTCGGCGTATTGTTAGCAGGCGGCGCGGGCGAACGGTTGTTTCCACTCACCCGTGATCGGGCAAAGCCAGCGGTTCCCTTCGGCGGGAATTACCGCATTATCGACATAACCCTTTCCAACTGCATCAACTCCGATCTGCGCCGGGTCTATATCCTGACGCAATACAAGGCCCTGTCGCTGAATCGGCATATCCGCGAGGGCTGGACCAGCGTCGTAGCCCAGGAGCTGGGCGAGTTCATCGAGATTCTGCCCCCCATGCAGCGAGTCAGCGCGAACTGGTACATGGGCACCGCCGACGCGGTCTATCAGAACATCTACTCCATCGGCTCGGAGCAGCCGAAACACGTCCTGATCCTCTCCGGCGACCACATCTACAAGATGAACTACGGCAAGATGCTGGAGCATCACAATGAGATGGGCGCGGACGTCACGCTGGCCACTCTGCCCATCGATCCGTCGGAGGTCTCGCGCTTCGGCGTCGTCGAAGTCGACCAGAGCGGCGAGGTGATCGGCTTCCAGGAGAAGCCGAAGACCACCAACCTGCGGTCGCCCTTCAATCCCAGCATGGTCGATGCGTCGATGGGCATCTATCTCTTCAACACCGACGTCCTGCTCCCGGCGCTGATGCAGGATGCCGAAGATCCCGCTTCCAAGCACGACTTCGGACACAATATCCTGCCCGGAATCCTGGGCAAGTACAAGATTTGTGCCTACAACTTCGTCGATGAGAACCGGCAGCATGCCCTCTACTGGCGCGATGTGGGCACCCTGGAGGCGTATTACGACGCGAACATGGATATCGCGTCGATATCGCCGATCTTCAATCTCTATGACAGCGCCTGGCCGATGCGGACCCGTGTCCGCCAGTACCCCCCGGCGAAATTCGTCTTCGGCGAGCCGGGCCGGACGGGCATGGCCATCAACTCCATCGTCTCAGCCGGCTGCATCGTTTCCGGAGCCGTGGTGCGCAACAGCGTGCTCTCTCAGGATGTGCGCGTGAACTCCTACTCCGAGGTCGACTCGAGCATCGTCTTCTCCCACGTCAACATCGGCCGCCACTGCCGCATCAAGCGCGCCATCATCGACCGCGATGTGCAACTCCCCGAAGGCACCGTCATCGGCTACGACCAGAACGAGGACAAGCGGAATTACTTCGTCACCCCGAGCGGGCTGACCGTCGTGACGCGCGACTATTCGCTGTACGAAAACCCGGTCGCGCCTGATTTCCTCCTGGAAACCTGAGCCATCCAGCCCTGTTCCCGAAGGACAGGCACGGTATCGAAAAAAGCTCCTGAAAGCCTTTAGGCGCGAAGCGCATGTGCCTGGACGGCCAGTCCTCCTGTATCCTTGCCATTTCACCTTAGGAACGGCGCGCCGGGTCGATCCCACGGAACCGGCGCGCTGCGAGTTGCGTATGGACCTCCATGAGCGCGGCTGGAACAATGACGTGGGAGATGGACGGGTTCCGGGTAATCCGGACGCGTCCCCGCCTTGGAGCATTCACTCCGGGTCCGCCTCCGGTTTCCAGACCGGCAGCACGCCAGGACTCCGGGTCTCAACCAGGGCCGGGACATGCAGGTAGTCAGGGACGGGCCTCTCAGGGAGCGGCCCGTGTCCGGGGGGCGGAACGCGCATTGGAAGCCGACTGGCAGATTGTTGTACAGCGTTGCCTCGACGGCGATTCCGGCGCCTGGACGGAGCTGGTCAAGTTCCATCACCGCCGCATCTACGCCCTGTGTTATCGCTTCACCGGCTCGCCGCATGATGCCGAGGATCTAACTCAGGATATTTTCATCAAAGTATATGGAAACCTCGCCAGTTTCGACCTGACGCGGGGCAGCTTCCAGACGTGGATTACGACGCTGGCGCGTAATCTGCTGGTCGATCATTTTCGCAGAAGCAAGCAGCAGCGTGTCACGGACTCGATCGACGCAGGCTGGGAGGAGGCGGAAGAGCTTCCGCTCGCCGACCGGCTGTCCGCCTCGGGTCCCAGCCAGCATGACCGCGCGGTGCAGACGGAAATCGCCCGCATGGTGCAGGAAGCGCTAACAAAAATCTCGCCTGAGCTACGCGAAGCGGTTATTCTTCGTGATCTGCAGGATATGGATTACAAGGAGATCGCGCAGGTTCTGCATATTCCCGAAGGCACCGTGAAGTCCCGTATCAGCCGCGGCCGGGCGGAACTCGCCAGGCTGCTGGATCGTAATAAGGGACAGGTGGTTTAGATGTCAGAGCGCAATCCATTTGATCAGCAGCCGAAGGGGACTCGCCAGCGCGAACTGCGCTGCGAAGAGTGGGAAACCCTTCTGGCGGATGCGCTCGATGGCCTGCTGCCGCCGGCGGAGAGCGCGGTCTTCACCGCGCACAGCTCCGATTGCGCGATCTGCGCCCAGCTGCTGGCCGAGGCCAGGCAAGGGCAGGAGTGGCTGAAGTTTCTCCACGGGGAGCCCGAAATGCCGGGCGACCTGATGGAGCGGATTCTCAGCAAGACCAGCGGCGCGGTCGCGGATCGCCCGCTGGCGGTTTTCGGCGCTCCGATCGCAGCCGCGCCGGGTGTGCTGGTAATGCCGGCGCGCCGCATGGTGTGGGACACACGCCTGATGATGACCGCTGCGATGGCATTCTTCTCCATCGCGCTGACCCTGAACCTGGCCGGCGTCCGGATCACGGACCTGCGCCTCTCCGAGCTGACGCCCGCCAGCCTGGAGAACAACCTGACCCGGCAGTTCTACGGGGCGAAGAGCCAGGTGGTGCGTTATTACGACGGCCTGCGCTTCGTCTACGAGGTCGAATCGAAGATGCGCGAGCTGCGCCGCGACGAGGATACAACTCCGTCGCCGGCCCAGCCGCAGCAGAACGACAAACCGGCCTCGCAGAGTAATCCCTCCAATCCACCGGCCAATGGCCACAAAACCGGCGGCAAGCTGGAAACCATCCCCAGCGAATCGAAGGGCGACACGTTCTGGGGCAGGCCGGCTTTGGCGAGCAACAAGGCATCCTGCACCGATCCGCAAGGGGACGGGAATCAATTCGAGAGCGGAAATTGTGACGAGGTGAAGACTTTGGTCGTTTCGGAATTAGACCAAGCGGAAAGGAGCTTGGCATGAACTGCGTCAATCATCCTGATGCTGCGGTTGCAGCGTACTGCCAGAATTGCGGAAAGGCTCTGTGTGCATCGTGCGTGCGGTCCGTTTCCGGTGTGATTTATTGCGAGCAGTGCCTTGCTGCGAAGCTTGGAATCGGCGGGACTGCCGGCTATACGGCCGTGGACCCCAACTTCGTCGCCGGCGGAGCGATTCCTCCCATACCCGGACCAAATCTCGGACCGAACCTCGGACCGAATCCCGGCACGGCGACCCTTCTCGGGTTTATCCCCGGCGTTGGCGCCATGTACAACGGCCAGTTCGTCAAGGCCCTGGTGCATGTGCTGGTCTTCGTCATCCTCATCGGCATCACCGACAATCACGGCATCTTCGGCATTTTCATCTTTGCCTGGGTGGCCTACCAGGTCTTCGACGCCCACCAGACCGCCAGGGCTCGCCGCGATGGTCTCCCGCTCCCCGATCCCTTTGGGTTGAACGAGCTGGGAAACAAGCTCGGCATCTCCAACGCGCAGGCCCCGCCTCCGTTTACGCAGACTTTCACCTCTACCGCCGTTCCGCCCGTCCCTCCCCCAGGCCCGCCTTCCGCAGGATTCACCGACCCCTATCCGCCATACGCTCCTTACGCAGCCGTGCCGCCCATGCCAGGCGTTGTTCCTGGCTCTATTCCCGGCTCCATGCCCGGCTCCATGCCCGGATCGGGCCCCGGCTACGTGCCTCCTGCTGGAATGCCGCCCTCCGGAATGCCGCCCTCCGGAATGCCGCCCTATGGAATGCCGCCCTACAGCGCGGTGCCGCCCGAAGTGGATCCCAATGCGCCGGTGCGCCGCCGTGAGCCGGTCGGGGCCATCGTCCTCATCGGCCTGGGACTGCTGTTTCTCTTCAATACGCTTGGCGTCTTCCGCTTCGACTGGATCGGGCACCTCTGGCCGCTCTTCATCATCGGACTGGGAGCCTGGCTCCTGATCCGCCGGGCAGGCTCCTCGGATGTTCGCCTCGGCGGCCGAATTGGAAAAACGCACGACAATCCGCCGCCGCCCCCGCCGGCAGGAGGTGGACAATGAACTCCTATCTCTGGATTCATCGCGTCAAAGGGCCCGTGATGCTGCTGGTCTTCGGCGTGACTGCGCTGCTCAACGAGTGGGACATTATTTCCTTCGGCAAGAGCTGGCCGCTCTACCTGATCGCCTTCGGGCTTCTGCAACTTGCCGAGCGCGCCGCCTGGTCGCAGATGCAGCAGAACGAGCAGGCGCAATACGCACAGGGCCAGTACCCGATTTACGGCGCGCCGGTAGCGAGCACGCCTGGTCCCATGCCGCCAGCAGCCAACTCCTCCAGCGCATTGACCATCACCCCGCACGACAACGAGGGGAGGTAAGCCATGGCCGCCTCGCCTCCGCCTTATTCGCCCCGCGACGTCCGCCAGCAGGCCCGCGACTACGCCCGGGCGCAGCGTGATCAGGCCCGCGCCCAGCGCCAGTACTGGCGCGCCTATCAGGGTTATCGCAGGGCGTCCATCACCGGCCCGCTGATTCTCCTCACCATCGGCATCATCGCCCTGCTGATCGAAACCGGCCGCATGAGCGGATACGCGGTCTGGGAATGGTATGCGCGCTGGTGGCCCCTGCTGCTGATCGGCATCGGCCTGATTTCGCTGGCCGAATACTTCTTCGACCGCAACAACCCTTACGCCGGCAGGCGCTCAGCCGGAGGCATCGTCTTCCTCATCCTGCTCTTCGCCTTCCTCGGCTGGGGCGGCCACAACGCACGCAACTGGGGACCCTTCAGCGAGCAGTTCGGCGACAACGGCGACGACTTCTTCTCGCTGATGGGAGCCGAGCACGACAACGAGGTGCAGATCGACCAGGCCATCGCCGCCAACGGGACGGTGACCATCCAGAACTCGCGCGGCGATGTAACCGTCACCAACTCCAGCGACGGCCAGCTGCATCTGCGCGCGCACCAGGTCGTCCACACCAACTCCGATGACACCGCGCAGAAAGTGTTTGACCAGGTAAAGCCCAGAGTCGAGTCGTCGTCCTCGGGTGCGGTCATCACCGTGCCGGGCAGGAATGGCGCGCGCGTGGACCTGACCCTCCAGCTGCCGGAAAAATGCTTCACCACCATCAACACCGCGCACGGAGACGTTACCGTCGAAGGCATGCAGAACAACGTGGATGTCACCGACAGCCACGGCGATACGAAATTCGACGGCATCGGCGGCGATGTTCACGCCCGCATGGATCACGGAGACGTCTCGGCTCACCAGGTCAGCGGCCATGTCTTCGTCGACGGCCATGCCGACGACGTCACGCTCTCCGAGGTCAAAGGGCAGGTGGTGCTCGACGGAGAATTCTTCGGCGATACGCACCTCGAACAGGTAGGATCGACCGTCCACTTCCACACCAGCCGCACCGATCTGGATATGCCCAGGCTGGGCGGCGACCTGACCATGGACTCCAGCGATCTGACCGCCAGCCAGGTCGCCGGACCGGTACGCATCGTGACCCGATCGAAGAACATCGACCTGACGCAGGTAGCGGGAGACATCCACATTGAAAACAGCGATGGCGACGTGAACGTGGTCGCCGCCGTTCCCCTTGGAAATATCCAGATCGCCAACCGCTCCGGAGCCCTGTCGCTGACCATTCCCGAGAACGCGAGCTTCGCCATCGACGCCGCCACCACCGAGGACGATGACCTCGAAACCGATTTCCCGCTCCAGACCACAAGCTCAGGCGATCGGCGGACCCTCCAGGGCGAAGTCGGCCACGGCGGAGTGAAGCTCGAACTCACCACCACGCATGGCAATCTGGAACTGAAGAAGGGCTCTGCAACCCCGCTGCCGCCTGCGCCACCAGAGCCTCCGGCGCCACCAGCAGCCCCGGCCAGGCACTTGCGGGCTCCAAAGGGACCGGCGCCCCAGCCAACGCCGCAGTAACAAAGCCCGGGTGCCCACATCTCGCTCTTGAGATGTGGGAGACACCAGCGCCAGGCGAAGCAGGAGCCCAGCACGCGCTGGCGCTGTTGCCTGGAGGGCCGACTATGGCAATATCAGGGTTTCTGTATTGTGCCGTCATTCTGACGACCAACGGGAGGAAGAATCTCAGCGATGCGGGCGTGGAAGCATCGCTGAGATTCTTCGCTACGCTCAGAATGACGGGTACATTCCACCATCATTGAGATTGCTCTAGCTCTTGGAGCGCATCAACCGCTCACCCACGATCCCTTCGATCCGGCTCAGCACCTCACCCAGGCTGAGACCGGTGGAATCGATCACCACAGCATCGGGAGCGGCGCGCAGCGGCGACTCGGCGCGGTTCCGGTCTCGCTCATCACGTTCGCGCAATTCTTTTGAAATGGCCTCCGGAGTGACCACCGCCGCCGCGCTGCCTGACTGCTCGTAGCGGCGCTGGCTGCGCGCCTCGGGCGAGGCATCCAGGAAAAACTTCAAGTCGGCGTCGGGAAACACCACCGTCCCGATGTCGCGGCCTTCCATCACCACGCCGCCTTTGCGGCCCATTTCTCGCTGCAGATCCACCATCCACGCGCGAATCGCAGGATGCACGCTGACCCGCGAGGCAGCCTGCGTCACTTCCGGGTCGCGAATCGCCCCGGTCACCTCGGCTCCATCGAGCAGCACACGGTTGCCGTTGGCTGTCGGTTCGAGCAGGATTGCGGTGGTCGCGGCGAGGTCCTGCAGCGCGAGCGCGTCATCCAGGCCGACTCCGTTGCGCAGCGCCTTCAGCGCGAAGGCGCGATACATGGCTCCGGTTTCCAGGTTCAGCAGGCCGAAATGAGCGGCGAGATGTTTGGCGACTGTGCTCTTGCCCGCGCCGGCGGGCCCATCGATGGCAATGATCGGACGGCGTTCACTCATTCCGCGCTTTTGTTCCCCTCATCCTTTCGCTTTCGGAACGGCGGCTTGGCTCCGCCAGGCTTCCCGCCCGGTTTACGAGCGCCAAAGCTCTTGGTGCCGCCAAATTTCTTGCCGCCGCCGAACTTCTTCCCACCAAAAGACCCGCCGGGCTTGCCTTTGCTAAAGCCGCCCTTGCCGAAACTGGGTTTGCCGGAAAATCCGGCAGACTTGCCGACCGCAGGCCGCGGGGACCTCGGTCTCTCCGATCCCTCTCCGGCGGGTTTCGAAAATCCAGGCTTCGAAAAGCGCGCACCGCCGCCCGGCTTGCCCTTCCATCCGCCTTCGCGAGGCTTTGCCGGCCGGTCTCCAGGCTTGGAGCCGCCAAACGCGGGACGCCCAAACGAGCGCGGGCGCGATTCGCCGGCCGCGCCTTCCTCAGCCCGCTTGCGGAAGAAAGGACGCTTTCCGCCCTCGGCAGGTCTTCCCCTGCCGCCGAACTTAGCGCCGCCGGATTTCGCACCGCCGAACTTCGATCCACCGAATTTGGGCCGGCCCGGTCCATCGAACTTCTTCCCGCCTGAGAACCGCGGACCAGAAGGTCTGGAGCCACCAAATTTGCTCTTGCCTGCGAATCCGCCAGGGCGCTTCTCCGCGCCCGCCTCGCAGCGCCGGAAATTGGTTGGGCGCTCGCTCCCCTCATCCCGCCGTGGACGAAACGGACGCGCGCCGCCGCCCGAAGCTGCAGACCTGCGCTCGCCGCTTTCTGGACGCGGAGTCCACGTGCGCGGAGTCGAGGGACGATCGGTCGAGGGACGATCGGCCGCAGGACGATTCGCTGCAGGGCGATCGCCGAACTTGCCGCCCGCCGGCTTGAAGCCGGATCTCTTAGGTGGAAACTTCCCGCCGGCGCCGCTGCGTCCCGCGCCGCCGGTTCGAGTCGCCGGACGAAACCGCGGCCGCTCGCTACCCGCAGCTCGTTCACCGCCCGCCGCACGCTCGCCTTCAAATGGCTTGGCGTCGCGACGGAAAGGCCGCGCTGCCTTGTCGAAGGGCTTCTTGCCGAACGCCGGCCGTTTGCTGAAAGGCTTGCGCTCGCCTTCCGACGAACGTGGAGCGCCTCCTGCCGCCGGACGGTCAGAAGCCTTGCGCTCGAAAGGCTTCCGGCCAAAAGTTTTGCGCTCGCCCGCTTTACGCTCAAAGGGTTTACGCTCGCCCGTTTTACGATCACCCGTTTTGCGTTCACCCGTTTTGCGTTGAAAGGGCTTGCGCTCGCGATCGAAGGTCCGCGGAGCACGCTCCGCCTGCCGGGGCTTGCGCGGTACTTCGGAACCGGCTTCGCGAACTGGTTCTGCTGCAGGCTCGGGCTCGGCGAACTCCGGCAGAGCGCCGGCAATGTGGAACATCGACTGCGTTCCCACCGGCACCATTGAAATCTGCCGCGTTGCTGCCAGCCCGTTCACCGTCTCACGCACCCGCGAGCGCGAGGTCGACGGCGAGAGAAAGGTTTCGACCTCTTCGCTGGTGGCCGCAATCACCAACTCCAGATAGAGCGAGACCAGCGCGGATAACGATGCCGTCTGCGAATGCTTGCCCGCGGCGGTGAGCGCATCCTTGAATCGAAGCTGGGTCAGGCTCCAGTGCGTGGGCGCGCCGGCTTCATACTCGGGCAGCACGCGCAGATTGCTCCACAACTCGAACAGCCCGCGCAGTACCGCAGCCTCGGTCAGCTCGCGGCCCAGCGTGGACTGAATCTCGCCCGCTGTAAGAGCGCCTTCCTTTTCCAGCAGCTTCCATATCTCGACCACCAGGGGTGAGGTCTTGCCGCCCGGAACGGTTTTCCAGTCGCGGGTGCCGCGCAGGCTGAAGAGGTAGGGAAAGGCCTCGCGCGTGGCGAGGAAGTCAGGCGTCTCGGAAGGCGTGCCGAACAGATTCAGCGGAATGATCGCGCCTTCGACAACCAGCCGGTACATCAGGCCCGCGGCGTTGTCGATCGCCTCGCGAGAGGGTGTTTCGCTGGGTGCGCCGGCGCAGGCTTCGACGAAAGACGGAGCAGGCGCCAGAAACTGCTGGCGGCGCGGAAGAAAGAGGCAAAGTCCCGCGGCATCGAGCCAGGTTCGTGCGTCGTCTGCGGTTAAAAGCGGGTTGGAGGAATGGCGCCAGCGTTCGGCGCGCACTGTTTGTAGCTGCTCGGCTGTCAAAGAGACCCTTCTATGATCGAACGGGAAAGAGGCTTAAATTCGCTGAAACGCCCGCTGGATGTCTCTCCAAGAATACCGTAAAGCGATGGGCCGCCCGTGCGGGCAGCTGGTTGGGTGCTCGGTGCGGGCCAGCTCGGCCAGCAGCCACTCGATGCGCCTGGGATCGAGCGGCATGTTCACCTTGATCGCCGAATGGCAGGCAATGGACGCCGCAATGCGCGTGCGCAGCGTGCCCATGTTCTCCGATTGCACCGGATTTCCCGCCTGCTCCAGCACCTCCATCAGCATGCGCTCCAGCCGGTTGCCTTCGAGGCCCACCGGCGCGGCCTTCACCGCGATGGTGTGCGGTCCGAAGGGCTCAACCTCGAAGCCGTTGTGCTCCAGCTCCTGGGAGATGGTCGCGAACAACACCATCTGGTGCGGCTGCAGATCGACCAGCATGGGCATCAGCAGCCGCTGGCGTTCGACGCGCTCCACTTCGCGCTCGCGCAGGATCTTCTCGAAGAGCACGCGCTCGTGCGCCACATGCTGGTCGATAATCCACAAGCCCTCGTCGTTCATTGCCAGGATGAAGGACTCGCGGAGTTGCCCCAGCGGCTTCAGCGAAGCCAGCGAGTTGAGATTCGCGACGGGCTCGCCGTCCTCAGGGAAATCCGCAAGCTCGCAGTCATGGGCAGGTTGGCGCGCCGTCGAAGTTCCATTCTCCCGCGCCGGAATCGCGAAGGGCAGCTTCACTTCTTCGGCCGCCAGCGCCGCTTCGCTCAAGGTAAAAGCGGCGGTATCGGCGGCTTTCACCGGCGTGGTCGAGTCCGCTTCGCCCGGAATCGGCGAGATCGCCGGAAGCAGCGACGGCGAAGCATGCGGATTCGCCGTGAGCGCAGCCAGAAACTCGGCCGCCGGCCGGGATTTGATCAGCGTGTTGCGGATGCTGTCGCGAACGAAGTCGTGCACCGCGGCTTGCTGGCGGAAGCGCACCTCTGTCTTGGCCGGATGCACATTCACATCCACCTCGTGCGGCGGCATCTCCAGAAAGATGAGAACGACAGGAAACGACGTCGGCGGAATGATGTTGCGGTAGGCCTCGCTCACCGCGTGCAGGATGAGCCGGTCGCGAATGAGCCGCTGGTTGACGAAGACGTAGATCGAATTGCGGTTCAGCTTCTGCAATTCGGGCTTGGAAACGAAGCCGCTCATGCGCAGAAAACCGGGGTCGGGCGCAGCGTACTCCTCGTCGCGCTTCCAAGGAGGCGGCTCCGGCAATCCGGCGCGGTCGAACGGCCGCTCGGCGGCCATCGGAATCAGCTGGTCGAGAGTGTCCCTGCCGAAGATCTGGAAGATCCGCTCCGCGGGCTTCTGCACGGGAGGCGCAATCAGCAAAGCATGCGTAGCCGAATGCAGCTCGAAATGCTTCCCCGGATGCGCCAGCGCGTAATGTGTAACCAGAGCGGTTACATGAGAAAGCTCCGTCGTCTCGGCCTTGAGAAATTTGCGCCGCGCCGGAGTGTTGAAGAACAGGTCGCGCACGGCAATCGTCGTTCCCGCCGCCAGACCCGCGTCTTCCACGCGATAAATCTTTCCCCCGGCAATCTCGATGCGCGTCCCGCTCTCTTCGCCGGCTGCGCGCGTCTCAAGTTCCACGCGGGCAATCGATGCAATCGAGGGCAGCGCCTCACCGCGAAATCCCAGCGTCGCAATCGACAGCAGATCATCGCTCGACCGGATCTTTGAAGTGGCATGGCGCTCGAAGGCCAGCAACGCATCGTCGCGAACCATGCCCACGCCATTGTCGATAATGCGGATCAGCTTGCGGCCGCCCGCCTCCACCTCGACGCGGATGCGCGTAGCGCCCGCGTCCAGCGAGTTCTCCAGCAGCTCCTTGACCACCGAAGCCGGGCGGTCGACCACCTCGCCCGCGGCAATCTGATTTGCGACTTGATCGGTGAGGATGCGGATGCGGCCCATGGATTCCAATCAATCTGAACACTACAACAAAAGAAAAACTATCAGAGGCCGTCATTCTGGCGACCGCAGGGAGGAAGAATCTCAGCGTATTTTCGCGAATGGTGCAAAGAAATGAGGCGGCCACAAGCCGCCTCATTTCTTCTGAATTCTAGAGCGTGTTTGGCTTTGCTGATATCCCTCGGAATCGATAACAAATTTGTCATCCCGAGCGAGCAACGCGAGCCGAGGGACCTGCTTTTCGCCGGGGCAACCGCAAATTTTCTCTTTCCCCCGCATTTCGCGGTTCAAAAACAGCGATGTCAGCAAAGCCAAACACGCTTTAAGAATCAGCCGCTACTTGCTGACCGCTTCTCCAACCAGCTCCGGTTCAGGCACGTCATGCAGCCGGTCCCCCAGCACATGCAGTCGCAAAAAGTTCGTCGAGCCGGACTTGGTCCGCGTGCCCGCCACGATCCCGATGATGTCCTGGGCTCTCGCGTACCCTCCGTCTTCGAGCAGGCGCTCGGCCATGTCCACCATCTCTTCGGCGGTGTTGGCCTTGGTGCACCGAATCGGGTGGACGCCCCACAGCAGGTTCATGCGGTTGATGACCACCTCCACGCTCGAGAGCGCGTAGATCGGCGGCGTTGGCCGGTACTTCGAAAGCTGCCGCGCCGTGGTGCCGGTCTCGGTAAAGACGGCGATGGCCTTCACGTCGAGATCCTGGGCGGCGTGCGCCATCGACTCGCAGATCGTCTCTGCCACCGAAAGATGGAGCTTGCTGGGGCGGCCTTCATGCGCCGGCGCGGCATCCTCAATGTGCGATTCGGTCTCGATCACGATCTTGGCCATCATCTTGACCGCCTCGATCGGGTATTTCCCGGCTGCGCTTTCCGCCGAGAGCATGACCGCGTCGGTGCCGTCGTAGACGGCGTTGGCCACGTCGCTGGCCTCGGCGCGGGTCGGGCGCGGGTTCTCGATCATCGACTCCAGCATCTGGGTGGCGGTGATCACCGGCTTGCGATATTCCGCGGCCCGCCGGATGATCAGCTTCTGGATGGCCGGCACCTTCTCCGGCGGCATCTCTACGCCCAGATCGCCACGGGCGACCATAATGCCGTCGGTGATCTCAAGGATTGCGTCCAGATGCTCGATAGCCTGCGGCTTTTCGAGCTTCGAAACCACCCAGGTATCGGCTCCCAGTGAAGCGATCCGCTCTTTCACCAGCCGTACGTCGTCGGCGTTGCGGACGAACGAGACGGCGATGGCGTCGACGCCATTCTTGATGGCGAACTCCAGATCTTCCTCGTCCTTGTCGGTCAGCGACGGCACGCGCACCGGAATGCCGGGCAGGTTGATGCCCTTGTTCTCTCCCAGAATGCCGCCATTCACCACCTGGCACTCTACGTCGTCGCCCTTCACGGCGATCACGCGCAGCTCGATCAGCCCGTCCGACAACAGAATGCGTGCGCCGGATTCGAGGTTTTCCGCAAGCGTCCGGAAGGTGGTGGAGATCACCGAGCTATTGCCGGGGACGTCGCGGGGCGTGATGGTGAGCATCTGGCCGGCCTCCAATTGCACCGGCTTGCGGTTCTCCAGGCGGCCGGTCCTGATCTTGGGGCCCTGCAGGTCGCCGAGAATGCAAATATCGCGGCCTTCCTCGAGTGCCACCTTGCGCACCATTTCAATGAGCGCCAGCTTCTCAGGATGAGTGCCATGCGAGAAATTAAGGCGCGCAACGTCGAGGCCTGCGCGGACCAGTCCGCGGAAGGTAGCCTCGTTATTCGAAGCGGGGCCCAGAGTAGCAACGATCTTGGCACGGCGCGGTTGTGCGCCCGGCGCAAGATTCGAACCAGCAAATGAAGCGTTCATCCATCCCCCAACAGCAATTTCGTCTGTGTTTGTGGTCACTGAAAGCAATTACATTCTACCCCTCGCCGCGGCCCTCCGGGAGAGCGCTGCCGCCGCTACATGCTCGCAGTAACCGGCTTTTCATCTTCGGTGAGCTGCGGACGGGGAACGATGGGGAAGATCTGGGCGTTGAATTCCGCGCCAAGCAGGATGCTGAACGCGACCATATATAACCAGACCAGCGTCGCGACGCCCGCGCCCAGCGACCCGTAAACAACTGAATAATCAGCGTAGCGGGTGAGGTACCAGCCGTAGATCAAGGTGGCCAGGAACCAGGTCGCGGTGGCCAGAGTGGCGCCCGGAACCACCTTTTTCCACGGCCGCTTGCGCGGCGTACCGAAGTGATAAATCACGCCCAGGACCACCACGCTGGTGAGCATGGCGACTCCCCAGCGAGCGATGCGCCCGATCAGCAGGACATAGAACTGCAGCTCGTGATCAGCAATGTCGATCATCCACAGCTCGATGACATGGCCGAACGCCACCAGCGCGGTGGCGAAAATCATCGGCACCAGCGTGCCCGGAACCAGCGCCAGGGCCACCAGGCGCTCGCGCCAGAAACCCCACTCGCCGCGCGGCAGCAGGTAGGCCCGCCGGAAGCCCTCCATCAGCGAGAGCATCACGCCCATGGCTGCGCCGATGGTAACGAAGGAGGAGGTCCAGATAATGCGCACCGAGCGGGCGTGATTGGTCTGGAAATAGGCCTGCACCAGAGACATGGTGTCTGGCGGCAGGAGCTCGGAGAAGCCGGAGCGAATTTCGCCCCGGAAAGTATCAGTCTCGGGGCTGAAGGCCAGCAGCGTGGTCACCACCAGCAGCGCGGGAAAGAGGCTCAGGATTGCCGAGTACGCCGCGGCCTTCGCATTGGTGAAGGAGCTATGCTGGAAAGCGCTCCATGCGGCCTTGCGAAGTGAATGAATCAGGCGTATCAGCATACGATCGGCACCACCCGATGAATTATCGTCGTCAGCGCTTCGGCTTCCACTGGTTCAGAAACTCAGTCACCGAGGCGGGGTCCATATGCCGCATCGCCTCGAACTCGCCATTCTTCTGGGTGTAGAGCAGCCGGCCGTGCGCGTCCAGCACCACCAGCGCGGGCACGCCCTTCTTCAACGGAACCTCGTATTTCTCCGCGACATCGAGATTCTTGTCATAGTGGCCCACGTTCACGTGGACCAGCTCGAAGTTCTTTTCGAGAATGGGCAGATTCGGGTCCTGATGAAAATAGATATCCAGCACCTGGCAGTCGCCGCACCAGTTTCCGCCGAAGTCGAGAATCACGTGCTTGTGCTGCTGCGCGGCCGTGCGCAAGGCTTGAGCAATCTCAGCGTGCGCGTCGGCGGTATCGGAATAAATGATGCGGCTCTGGGCCAGCGCCGAAGCACCCGCCAGGCCAAGACTGGCGGCAACGACCAGCAGACTCGTTCTCATCGCGTTCATATGTACTCCTGAAACTACCTTAAGAATGCCACAGCCTGTCGACTTTCCTTCCCAACATTCGGATTTCGATCCATCGCGCCCAAAATGTTGAAAGCACCGGCAATTACCGCTTTCAGGTAGACGAGCCACGCTTCAGAGACGACGCACCGGATTGGGGCTTGCGGCATCGGAAACGCAGCCCACCCTCCGGATTTGTCAGCGCCGGCCTACTGCGCAGGTGTCGGATTGGGCGCCGTGAAGGGCGAACAGCACGGCTTCTCGACCGGCGTGTACTCCATCAGCTCCAGCCGCGTCTCATCGGGATCGAAGAGGTTGTACTGCCACTTGCCGTCTTTGCCGATCTGCGGGCCGACGTGCTCGTTGGTCAGCCGGTCTTCGGCGCTCAGGGTGGTGACCGCCTTCTCCATATTCACCACGCCGATGGAGAGATGATTCAGCACCCCCAGCTGCTTCTGCGAGATTTCCTTGGGAATACCGCTGCCCGAAGGTCCGCTGGTGAGCATGTACTCCAGCCAGTCGTGCCCGTTGGGAACCTGCTGTGACACCCAGTCGATCTTGTCCGGCTTCATGCCGCCGAACCAGTAGGGCTTGAATCCCAGCAGGCCGCGGTAAAACGGATCCTCGTCGGCCCGGTTGCGCACCAGCATGCCCACATGGATGATGTGCTTGCCGATGGGATCTGCGCCGGTCATGGCGATCAGGTGCGTCGGCGGCTGGGTGAACTCGACCTTGTTGCTCTCCGGGTCCTTGACGTAAAACCAGCGGCTGCCGTCCGAACCCTTCTCGACTTTCGCCGGGACAGCGGTTCCATGAGTGCCAAGGTAAGCGCGCAGACCCTCGGCGTTCGTGGTGAGGTACGCCAGGTGGTCTAAACGAGAGTTGCCGGCGTTCGAGGGAAGCGGCAGAACCTCAACAAACTGCTCTGCATTCACGTAGTAGCGGACGCCCGCCGGATTCTCCGGGTCCGAGCCCTTCTTCAGGCCGATATCGTGCACATAATAATGCTCTGCCGTCGACGCGTTGCTGGTGTAGACGGAGATATGCGAGATGCCGGTAATCGGCGGCCGGGACGAAGAAGTCTGACCCAGGCACAACAGAGAAAGCAGCGGTGACAGCGCGAGAGCAAAAAAGCGTTTCATGAAAGATCCCTCAGGGAAGCGTTACCAAGATAGCTCCCCGCTGTCCAACTCACAAGCCGGCCAAGGCCGCAAATGCGCGGCTAGTCCCCTGAATCAGTGATTGCTCGCATAAATTTGTCATCCCGAGCGAGCACCGCGAGCCGAGAGCCTGCCCTGAGCTTGCCGAAGGGGACCTGCTTTTCGCCGGCGTCGCCGCGAGTTTTCGCTTTCACTGTGCCTTTCACGGCTCGAAAAGTAAGGGATCGAGAGAGCTGGACAGCTTTTAGAGCCGGCAACACGCTTATTCCGCAGAAACCCCTGAACCCCGCAATTGCGCCAAGATACTATGGTGGCCAGGCCCATGAAGAAACGAAAGCACGCTCCACGGACCACGTCGCCGAACCTCCTGCGCGGGCTGCTGGGTCTTTTCATCCTGGCGAGCGTGAGCTATTGGATCGCGGGCGCAATCGACGCGTGGGAGATCGACCTTCATTGGGACCAGTACATTCAGAGCCCCTTCTCTTACGGCAGCGACAACATCGTCGTAACCGACGTGGAGCCCGAGGCGAAAGCAGCCGGCATTGAAAAAAGCGTCAGGATCACCGGCTTGAATGGCGCGCCGTATTCCGGAATTTCTCAGTGGGCGGAGATTTTAGTCACGGCCCATCCCGGCGACACCCTGGATGTGGAATTCGATCGTCCCAACGGCGCTCACGGCATGGCCACGCTGACCCTTACCCAGCGTAAGCGCGCCCATCCCGGCATCTCCAACGCGGCCGTGATGCTCCGCGATGGATTCGTCGATCTGCTGCTCCCGCTGGTCTGCCTGTTCATCGGCTACTGGGTAGTGCTGGCCAAGCCGCTGGACAAAAACGCCTGGTTGCTGCTGATACTCCTGGCGTTTCCCAGCGTCCTCACTATCGACTCCGGCATGGCTTTCGGCTCGGGATTGCTGCTGCGCGGTTTCTGGTACGAGACATTGCAGCTTCTTGCTTCCCCGGCTCTCCTTTTCTTCGGCGTCTATTTTCCCGAGCGTTCGCGCATCGACCAGAAGCTTCCCTGGCTCAAGTGGCTCATCGCCGCCCCAATCCTGGCCTTCGCCGCTTTTCTCTACCCATACCTGTACAAGATTTATTTCCTCGGCGGAGTTTCGCCGATGTGGACAAAGATCGCGGACATCGCCGAACACATCGTCAATCCGCTCAATCTGGCGTGCATTGTCCTCTATCTGATCCTCACCATCGACAAGCTGCGCTCGGCCTCTACCGCCGACGCCCGCCGCCGGCTTCGCGTGCTCACCACCGGCATGGTGCTGGGCGTTGGAACGCTGCTCTTCGTCTTCATCGTGCTGCCCCACTTCGGCCTGCATGGGGACACGCCTGCCAGTTTCTGGATTCGCTCGGCAGGCGCGGCGATCTTCATGATCGCGCCTCTCACCCTGGCCTACGTGGTGCTGGTGCAGCGCGCCATGGATGTCCGGATGATCCTCCGCAGCGGCACCCGCTACGTGATGGCCAAAGCGTTTCTCGTCGTCCTGCAGTTTGCGCTCATCGCCATCGCCACGTGGCGGCTGCTCCTGCCCGCGCTGCATAAGCGGCAGCCGCAGGCTTCCGACCTGGCCGGCGTGGCCGTCTTCTTCGCTCTGGTGCTCGCGCTGCGGATGGGAATCAACAAGCGCGTGCAGGCCTGGCTGGACCGCAAGTTTTTCCGCGAAGCCTACAACGCCGAAGTGGTCCTGAATGAGCTGTCGGATGAGGTCCGCCGCTTCACCGAAACCGAGCCGCTGCTCGAAACCGTTGCCCGTCGCGTGGCCGACACCCTGCACGTAAATCAGGTGGCCATGCTGCTGCGGCGCGGCGAGTTCTTCCAGTTGCAGCAATCCATCGGCGTCTCCGCGGCCGGAACCCTGTCGCTGCCCGTGCAGGCCTCTGCCGTGCGCTATCTCACGTCCACGAATGAACCGGCCCGTCTGTACCGCGACGATCCGGATGCCTGGTACCTGATGGCCGGAACCGCCGAGCGCAGCGTCCTCGACATGGTCAATGCGGAGCTGTTGCTGCCGCTGCCCGGACGCAATCGGCTGATGGGCGTAATGGCCCTCGGCCCCAAGCGCTCCGAGGCCGCGTACACCCATGCCGATCTGCACCTGCTGCAGACCGTGGCCACGCAAACCGGCCTGGCCATTGAAGTTTCCGAGCTGGCCCGTTCGCTGGCTGCAGAAGCCGCGCAGCGCGAGCGCGTGAATCGCGAGATCGAAATCGCCCGCGAAGTGCAGGAGCGCCTCTTCCCGCAGATGATGCCCGACCTCGAAGGGGCCACCGTCGCCGGCCACTGCCGTCCGGCTCTCGGCGTCGGCGGCGACTACTACGATGTCTTCGAGCTCAGTGACGGACGCACCGGCCTGGCCGTCGGCGACGTCAGTGGCAAAGGGATTGCCGCCGCGCTGCTCATGGCCAGCCTCAGAGCCAGCCTGCGCGGCGTTACGCTGGATAATCCCCGCGAATTTGCGAAGTTGATGGACAAGGTCAATCGCCTGGTCTATGAAGCCTCCGCATCGAACCGCTACGCGACGTTCTTCTTCGCCGCCTACGACCCAAAAACGCGCCGGCTGGAGTGCGTGAACGCCGGGCACAATCCGCCCATCGTGCTGCGCCGCGGCCCCGACGGCAAAACCCAGACCCTGCGCCTGGAAGCCGACGGACCCGTGGTCGGCCTGCTCGAATTCGCGCCCTATACCGAACAGGCAATGACCCTGATGCCGGGCGACCTGGTGCTGCTCTACACCGACGGCATCAGCGAAGCGATGACCCACCAGGACGAGGAGTGGGGCGAAGAGCGGCTGATTGAGGCTGCTGATCGCTGCAAGGACAAGGCGGCGTCCGAAATCCTGCACCAGCTTTTCATCGACGCAGACACCTTCACCGCCGGCGCGCCGCAGCACGACGATATGACGGTGCTGGTGTTGAAGCTGCAGGGGTAAATTAGAAGCATGTCTTTTGCGCGATTCAGAATCACGGTCTGGCTGCTCAGTTTCGCTCTGCTCTCGCCGATCTTTTCAGCGTGCGCGCAGGAACCCGTCATTCCCAGGGTCGCGCCGCGAGCCGCCGACACCCTGGTCATGCTGCCCGACGGCTCGACCGTCCACGTGGAGCTGGCAAAGACCAACGCCGAGCGCGAATATGGACTGATGGGGCGCACCTCGCTGCCGCAGGGCCGCGGCATGCTCTTCATCCACGACCAGCCGGGCCAATACGCCTACTGGATGTACCACTGCAAGATCGGCCTCGACATCATCTGGATGGACCAGAGCCACCACATCGTCGAGATGTCCCCGGACACGCCGCCATGCAAAGGCCTCGCCAAAACCTGCGCGTCGTACGGCGGACACGCGACCTCGCTCTACGTGCTCGAGCTGCCCGTAGGCTCCATCAAGGCCCATCAACTCGCCGACGGCCAGATGGTGAACTTCAACGTGCAGTAGAAGCGTTTGGAGAACACCGTTAAAAGCTGCCTCGCTCTGTTGACCTCCCTCATCCCTGCAACAGATTTGTCATCCCGAGCGAGCACCGCGAGTCGAGGGACCTGCAGTTTCTTTCAGCTGCTCCCATGGCTGAGCCATCGCTAATCCTGCGGAAAATAATGCAGGTAGAAGAGAGTGGTCAAGGGGGAAGCGTTGTTCGCGCCTGCGTCCGGCGGTGCAAACGCCAGCCCGTGCGCGAATTTCAGCGCCGGGCGGTTGATGCGCTTATCGTCCGAGTCGAGAATCTTCGCGCCGGTGACTTTTCCGGCCGGATCGATCGTGATCTGGATTTCGACATTGCCGTAGAAGGGCGATGCGGGTACGGCCTGCATGTGCACAACCTTGGGGAGGGGCTTCTGGTCACTGCCCTGCTGGGGTGCGGGTTGGAAGAACGAGGGCGGGAATTTCTTCACCGGCTCCACGCTGCCCGTGGCCTCGACCAGCACCTTGGAGTCGTCGAAGATCTGGATTTTCGCAGGGATGGCGTGGGTTCCAATACGCATCCAATCGCTGTAGACGAAGGTTTCGTTGAAGACCTGGGCGAATACGAAGGCCCGGATGAGGGGATCGAAGCAGACCCGGATCGCCTCATGGTCGTCCGCGCAGAGGTAAGGGGATCGATTCACCATCTCCTGATGAACCGGGATAGAACCGCGCCCGGAATGATTGAGACCGCCGCGGTCCAGACCGAAGAGCGCCGGCTGGGGTGCGAGGAGAATGTCATCCAGGTCGAAGAGCTTCAGCGGCACCTCGCCGGTGACGTGCCTCCAGTTGTGCTTGCCAATCAGGTCCTCGACCGATTCGGAGTGATATCCGCCGCTCGTCACGTCGACGCGAATGAACCTCAGAGGATCGCGGTAGATGTCGAAGGTCGCCGTCGCCTTGTGGCCGTAACGGTCGCGAAACTTCACATCGTAGTGAACATGATGAGGCAGATCGGATGCGGTCGCTCCCGCCAGGAGTCTGCGCGCCTGCCGGACCGCGGAGGCCAGGGTCCGCGTCTGTATCACCTGCCCGGAGGATGAAGCTGCGAACAGCAGGGGTACGCAAAACAGAAAGCAGCGAAGCCTTGCACGAGCCATGCAATTTTCGTGATTCATGGCAGCCTCGAAAAACGATGCGCGGACCGGAGCTGTCTTATGCGCACACGAAGGGACGTTCGATGCATGGAGAAAGACCCGCTCTTACCCGATTCGCACAATCGAAGTTACGCATTCGGATAAACGTCGGCTTCGCAGGCCGGCGCTGCAACAGAAGGCGGTGAAGAGCAGGTGTGCCGGCGGGAGACCCGCTTATTTTTGGATGCGAGCAAACCTTCCGCCTGGGCCGCCATCCCAAGGTCACCGAGGCGTTTGCGTGGCCTGCGGGAAAGAGGGCTCCATGTTTCTGATTCTTGCGTTGGCGCTGGTTGTGGCTTGGGTGTTCGGGTTCATCGTCTTCCACACGGCGGGTTTTCTGATTCACCTGCTGCTGATCTTCGCGGTGATCTCGATCATCTTTCACTTTCTGCGCGGAAGATCGTCTGCCGTATAGAAAAAGAGCGGCCCGGGAGGCCGCTCTTGTCTATTCGTTGTAGTGAAGCAGGCTGAAGACATCGTAGTCGGGGAACTTCTCTCTTCCCCTGAGGAAGTCCAGTTCGACAGCGAAGCCCAGTCCGGCGATGTGGCCGCCGAGCTGTTGCACCAGCTTCACCGTGGCTTCCATGGTGCCGCCGGTGGCGAGCAGATCGTCTACCAGGACGACATTCTGGCCCGGCTCGATGGCGTCGACGTGGATCTCCAGCGTGTCCGTGCCATATTCAAGATCATAGGTGACACGGCACGTCGGCGCGGGCAGCTTGCGCGGCTTGCGCACCGGCACGAATCCTGCGTTGAGGCGATAGGCCAGCGCGGGACCGAAGATGAATCCTCGCGCCTCGATGCCGAGAACCAGGTCGATGTCCTTGCCGATGTAGTGCGCGGCCAGCGCATCGATCATCTCGGCGAATCCCTTCTTGTCTTTCAGGAGCGTCGTGATGTCGTAAAAAAGAATGCCGGGCTTGGGAAAGTCGGGCACGGTGCGGACGAGATCCTTCAGTGGCTCGCAGTTAATGGGCCGGTGGGATATCAATTGTTTTAAGCTCCTTTTTGCGGGTGGTTCTTACCATGCGCCTTCAATCTGAAAAGGTCCGAGTTTCGCGGCCTCGCTCTCGTCAAGCTCATGCTCGATGACGGAGTCGACGCGGCTGCCGCGCGAACCTTTGCGCAGCGCCTGGCTTAGTTCGGACAGGTCTTCGGCCGCGCCTGCGGCAAGGACTTCGACATGGCCGTCTTCGGTGTTGCGCACCCATCCGTTCAATTCGAGAGCGGCGGCTTCGCGATGGACATACCAGCGGAACCCAACCCCCTGTACGCGGCCTTTGACGAGATAATGACGGACCATGATCAATGGGCAATGACGCGGAGTTAGTTTTTCAGATGCGGGGTCGCGGCGCAAGCCGGGCAGGATGGTCGGTGCAGGTGGGAACGCTCTGCCACTCGCTACGCGATCTTATAGGCGTAGCCATCTTCGACAAAGCGATCTCCCCAGGTCCGGCCGCCCACGCGGATCCCGGCCACGTCCTTCTCTTTGCCGAAGACTTTGCGAAGTGCGCGGATGAACGGATCCGTTGTCTTCATGATGTGGATGATCGGCTTTTGCCACGCGCTGATTCCGCCATCTTTCAAACTGCGATTCACTTTCATATAGGCGTCGCCAAGATCGAGGGCATCCAGATCCTTGGAAGCCAGAACGAAGCGCCAATCCCCGTATTCAGGAAACTGGACCCACACGGCAGCGGTCACGCGCACGCCGGCCGTTTCGAGTGCGGAGACCATCTTCTCACTCTTGCTGAATTCCGCCCCTACCAGTGCCGTCTCACCCATGGCATCACTCCGTGGCGCTTCTCCATTATGGCATCGATCAACTGCTTGCTTTCCGTCGGTGAAATTACTCGATAGCGGCTTTGCTCGTTCCAGAGAACCGCTATATCCCAGTTCTTATCGAAGACGGTATCGGCGTCGGCCACTCTCCGTATCTCGTCTTTGAGGTCAGCCAGAATTGCAAGTTGAGCCAGGTTGTGGACATACGGATCTTTGCCTTTTTGCTGGCGATCGGGAAAGTCGTGCCGCAGGACCTTTTTTGCGATACACGCTTTCAGGCCACACTCCACCGCATATCCGGCGAGATAGTACGCTCCGCTAAATTCCCTCGCTCTATAAAGTGAGCGCGCCTCGCGAAGGCGCAGAGTGGCCAATATCTGCAGGTCTTTGCGGTTCACCGATCCAGTCTAGGAGCGATGCTGTGTCTCCAAATGCAAAATGGCGCAGCTTTCGCTGCGCCATTCGGTACGAAAGTTTGCTGCCTCCTACGCCCGCGAGAGGTAAGCACCCTCAGCGGTATCAACGCGGATCTTCTCCCCCTCGTTGATGAAGGGAGGCACCTGCACCACCAGGCCGGTTTCAAGCGTTGCCGGCTTGGTCACCGACGACGCGGTTGCCGACTTCAGGCCGGGCTCGGTTTCGACCACGGCGAGCTCGACAGTGCCGGGCAGTTCGATGCCGACCGCCACGCCGTCGAAGAACGAGACCGTGATCTGCAGGTTGGCCGTGAGGTAGTCGACGGCGTCGCCGAGCGTGTCGCGCTTCAGGTGCGTCTGCTCGTAGTTCTCGGTGTTCATGAAGTAGTAGTCGTCGCCGTCGTTGTAGAGAAACTCCATGGCGATTTCATCGACGATCACGCGGTCGATGGGGTCGGGCGAGCGGAAGCGGTGTTCGAACATGGCGCCGGTGCGCAGGTTGCGCAGCTTGGCCTGGATGAAGGCGCGCAGGTTGCCGGGGGTGCGGTGCTCGACCGAGAAGACGGCGTGGAGCTCGTTGTTGTGCTTGATAATCATGCCCGGACGCATTTGTGTGGCGGGAATCGCCATAAAAAGAAAGCTCCTTACTTGAGTGACTCGCGGTGTCGATAATTTTTTCGGGAATTTTGCAGCGATTGCGCTGGCTGCTTGGCGAACCGGCGCCGGCTCGCGCGTGAAACGCTCCGATGAGTTATTTTAACAGGGACGGCGTCAGGCGAAGCCCAGCCCAGCAGGCGCGTGCAAACAGGTTCAATTGGCTGAGGGCCGGCCACGAAACGATGCGGGAGCAACATCCAGTGGCAAAAAAGCCGGTGCGCCAGCAACCTGACGAGACGTTCCTCGAAGGTTTTGCGTCTTACTGCAGCGTCTTTGTGCTGGCGCTCTTCGCGTTTTCTTTCGTCTTCCAGAACTACGAAATTCCCAGCGGGTCGATGCTGAAGACCATCCTGATCGGCGACCACGTGGTCGTCGACCGCGCCACCTTTGGCGCGCATTCGCGATGGACGCCCTTTATCCGCTACCGCGATGTGCGCCGCGGCGACATCATCGTCTTCATCAAGCCGAACGAAACCAATCTGACCCTGGTGAAGCGGGTCGTCGGCGTGCCGGGCGACCGGATTCATCTCAAAGATGGCGTCGTCTATCTGAACGGAAAACCACAGAACGAGCCATACGCGGAAAAGCCGGATTTTTACAGTCCGTATCGTGACAACTTTCCCGATGTTCCTGTTTCAGAAGCCATGGGTGTCACCGACGCATGGGCGGCCGAGCTTCCCTCGCACCTGCAGGACGGCGACCTCGTCGTACCGCCGGGGCATTACTTCGCAATGGGCGACAATCGCCCCGACAGTCTCGACAGCCGCTATTGGGGCTTCGTTCCGCGCGAAAACATTCTCGGCCGCCCGCTCTTTGTGTACTGGTCCTTCCTAACCCCCGAGGATCAGGAATACAAGACCAGCGTTGGCGATCGCATGGCGTTCTTTGTCCACATCGCCACGCATTTCTTCAGCGACACGCGCTGGAGCCGCACCTTTCACCGTATCCGGTAGCGAAGCTATCTCCCGAAGAGATGTCCGAAGAAGCTGCCGAGGGCGTGGAAGAAGCCGCCGTGTTTCTTGGGGTGCTGAAGCTGTACGGTGGGGATTTCCGCCTGCAGCCGGATGGTCTCCGTGGGAATGTATCGCTTCACTATGCTCAGGTTCGGGCAGCCCGGGCTGGCAGTGCTCGTGCATGAAGCCGGGGGCGGCCCGGCGGCTCCCGGCGCCGTGGGATTGGGCGTCGCGGCCGAGTTGTAGGCGATCGGCGCTTCGACTTGGGCATCGGCCACACCAGCGGGCACGGCTGGCTGCGACGGCGGAGGCGGAGGAGGCTTGAGCCCTTCGCTCTCGGCGAGCGGGAAGGCGGTGTCGGCGGGCGTCGAAGACGGTCCTCCGACGGGCTGGCTTAGCCTTTGCCCAGGCTGTGCAGGGTTCGTAGTAATCGTGGTGACGGTGCTCGCGACCGACACCGGCGGAGGGGCCGGGCAGCCGCACGGCTCAGGCTCGTTATCGACCACCTGCTGCAGGCTGCCGTGCTCGAAGAGGACACGCTGATCGGGCAGCACACGATAGACGCCGCCCTCAAACTGACTGGTGACAGTTACATATGGCGCGTTGATGCCTTGGTTGTCGATGCAGGTATCGCCCTGCCGGTTGACACGAATCTTCAGGCTGGCGTGGCCCGGTCCGGAGATCAGGACACGCAGGTCGGGTGTGAGCAGCACGTCGGAGTATTTGCCCGTGGGATAGTCGGTCTCCACGGCTCCGCGATCGAGGGCGATCATGAGGGCCGAGTCGGCGGTCGGGTCGGTGGCAGCAACGGATGAGTTATCCCGCGACAAGTGCACCTTGGTCGATGCGCAGACCCGCAGGTCGCCGCCGCGCGCCAGCGTGATCTGCGCCGTCTGGTCGCCCGCGGTGATGCTCCCGTTGTTGCCGATGCTCGCCTTGCCGTCGGCGACGGCGAGCGACCCGGAGAGCGAAACGCCCTCGGTCGGCACATAGGCGATGGGCTTTTCCTGCGCGAAGGCTGCGGGGATGGCGAGAGATCCGAGGCCGAGAACGATGCAACGTGCTAGTTGAGTCCGAGGCGACAAAACTACAGATCCGTCATTTCTACAATTCGAGGAAATTCTGAATGAGCTTTTTGCCGTCATCCGTGAGCACGCTCTCCGGGTGAAACTGTACACCCTCCACCGGGTATTCGCGATGACGTAAACCCATGATGGTGCCATCGGCGGTTCGCGCCGAAACTTCGAGATCCTTCGGCAGGTTCTTCTCCGACACGATTAACGAGTGATAACGGGTACAGGTCATGGGCGTGGCGATGCCGCTGAAGATGGTCTTGCCATCGTGCTCCACTTCGCTGGTTTTGCCATGCATCAGCTTCGGCGCGCGCACCACATCGCCTCCAAAGGCCGCGCCGATGGCCTGATGGCCCAGACAAACTCCCAGGATCGGAGTCTTGCCGGCGAACCTGCGAATCAGATCGATGCTGATGCCCGCTTCCTGCGGCGTGCATGGCCCGGGCGAAAGCAGAATGCGCTCGGGGCCCAGCGCTTCGACCTCGTCCACCGTCAGCTCATCGTTGCGGCGGATGGTCATCTCCGCGCCCAGCTCGCCCATGTACTGAACGAGGTTGTAGGTGAACGAATCGTAGTTGTCTAAAACAAAAATCATGACAGAAATATGTGGCTGCCTTTAGTGTAGCGCGCGGAATCGGCCTCTGCCTTACCCGCGCAGCCGGTGCTATGCTGGTTCGCATATCGGGAGGTTCGCGTCATGAAGCTCTCTCCTCTTCTCGCTCTATTCGCCGCCGCTGCCATTTGCTTTGCGCAAGACATTGCAAGGCCGCCAGTTGTGATCTACAGGGCAACGCCCACATCGAAAGCGGTGCTCATTCCCGAGCAGGACTGGTCGGCGATGCAGAAGATGTCGAAAGCGCAGTTTCAGCAGAAGCTCCAGGAACTGACCGATCGCATGAATCAGGTGGGCTGCCCGGTGGTGCTCACCAGCGCCCAGATGACGCCTTATCTCCTGCTGTTGAAAGCCTCGCCGAACTCTTCCGATGCGCCGGTGGATCTGGGCCGGGGTCCTGGCATCGATCTCGGCTTCCGCAACGCCAGCGGGAAAGAGATTCACTCGATCGCATTGGACGCGGAGTTTTTAGCGAAACAGAGTATCTATGACCTGCGGGCGGAAAAGATTGAAGTTCACTTGACTGCGGAAGGCACTGGAGATATCGACAACGCACTCGATCACCTGCGCCACCTGCCCCTGCCGCAACGAACCCATCCTGTGGTCCTCAACCACATCCAGTTGGAACAAGTTACCTTCACCGATGGCTCGACCTGGACGCCCGAGCGAGACGACTCCTGCGCCTTCTCCCCAGGCGGGACGACGCAGGTTGTAGCTCGCTAGTGGGTCGTCGCAAGGAATTCGTTACCGCAGCCACATGAACGGGTGCCCCACGTCTCGCTTTTGAGACGTGGGTCTGCAAAACTCGCTTATGACAATGATCTCTCTGCGACAGGCCACTGGCGCTCTAGGGTCTGAGCCTGGGAATTCTCATCTCCAACCCCCGAACGCATGCACGATGAAATCACAATCCGCGCCGCGCTGAAACAAGCCGCAACCCGGCTCCAGCCCTCGCCGGCCGCCGGCCGCGACGCCGAACTGCTTCTCATGCGCGCGCTCAAGAAAGACCGCGCCTGGCTCCTCACTCATCCTGAAGATTCGATCGACACCGAACAGCTCGTTCAATATCAGAACTGGATCGAGCGCCGCGCCTTGCATGAGCCCATCCAGTACATCCTCGGGGAGCAGGAATTCTTCGGGCTCAGCTTCCACGTCACGCGCAACGTGCTCATCCCTCGCCCCGAAACCGAGCATCTGGTGGAAGCGGCTCTCGCGCGCCTGCCCAAAAACGCGCCCGTTCGCATAGCCGACGTCGGCGCCGGCTCCGGAGCCATCGCCGTAGCTCTGGCTTACGCGCTCCCCCAGGCCAAAATCGTTGCGCTCGACATCTCGCCGCCGGCCCTCGCCATAGCTGCCGGGAACGCGGAAATGCACGGCGTCCATGATCGCATCGAGTTTCGCGAGTCGGACCTGCTCGAGGCTGCACGCGGCGAGCGCTTCGACGCCATCGTCTCCAACCCACCGTATGTGCCCACGACCGAAGAGCTGGAAATACAGGTTCGCGACTACGAGCCCGCCTCCGCGCTCTACGCCGGAGAATCCGGCCTCGACATTTATCGACGCCTTATTCCGCAGGCCAGAGAGGCGCTTCAGCCGAACGGCTGGCTCATAATGGAAATCGGCCACGGCCAGCGCGACGCACTCGCCGATCTTTTACGCGAGTGGAGCAGCGTCGAGTTCATCGACGATCTGCAGGGAATTCCCCGCGTCGCCTGCGCACGTCGTTCTGACTCCAGGTAGGTGGGGCCTTCAGGCCGCACATCCGCGGTGCAGAAGAAACGCGGCTTCAGCCGCTGAGGCTTGGTTTTCCATCTGAGGAGCCGCTGTCGCCCGTGCAATCTCCAGCGGTCAATGTTTTTTGGCGCCAAATGCGCGATTGCCTCGTCGTTGCCGCAACCGCTGCAGCTCCCGATAGAGCTCGCTCTTCGAAATCCCGCGCTCCTTCGCGATCCGCTTCAGCGCATCCATCTCATTCAGGCCCGAGCTCTTCTCCAGTTCGGCAATGCGATCAAGAAGCGGAATGGTCGTTAGCGAATCTTCAATCGAAGCCGGCTGCGCTTCGATCAGCAGCACCATCTCGCCACGAATGCGGTCGCGCTCCTTCAGTTGCGCGAGAACGTCGTCCACCGTGCCGCGCAGAAACTCCTCATACAGCTTGGTCAGCTCGCGAGCCAGCACAACCCGGCAGGACGCACCCCAGACAGCCCCCACATCTGCAAGCGTCTCCAGAATCCGGTGCGGCGCCTCGTACAGCACCAGCGTCAACGGCTCGGCCAGACTCGCGCGCAAAGTCTGCAGGCGCTGCTGCCGGGCATTCATCTTCGCCGGCAGAAAGCCCTCGAAGAGAAATCGCTGTGTGTCCAGCCCCGATGCGACCAGCGCATTGAGCGCCGCATTCGCTCCGGGCACGGGATAAACAGCAATTCCCGCGGCGATGGCCGCCTGCGTGAGATGCGTTCCCGGGTCGGAAATCCCCGGCATGCCTGCATCGGAGACGACAGCGATCCGTCCGCCGTTCTGCAAAGCCTCCACCAGCTCGACCGCGCGCTCCGCCTCGTTATGCTCATGCAGGCTGATAGTGGGAGTAGCAATCCCGTAATAGTTCAGCAGCTTCTGCGTCTGGCGCGTGTCCTCGCAGGCAATGCGGTCGGCGGACTTGAGCACACGCAGCGCGCGAAGCGTAATGTCTTCCAGATTGCCGATGGGCGTTGCAACAAGATAAAGGCCCGGCGCCAGCGTCCGCGACACATGCACCGCCGCATCGCCCTCTTGGATTGGCTTCAGATCCTCGCTGTCAGTCATTCTCAAAAGATATTGTCATCCTGAGCGAAGCGTAGCGCATCCGCCGGGCCTGCGCCTGCCTCTCCCCATCGGCTCAGCATTGCGCGGGTGCCCCACATCTCGATTTTGAGATGTGGGAGCCACAAACGCCCAGGCAAAGCGACCAAAGGAAACGAAGCAGCAACCAAACGCGCGTCAGCGCAGCCGCCCGGACGGCCAGTCCTAGTTTTCCCGCTCGAACCGCCGATGCTCGGCCAGCAGACCCATGCTGTTGCTGAGGTTCTGCCAGGTCACAATGCCCACGATGCGCCCCGCCTGCGCAATCGGCACCAGCGACATGCGGCCGCCCGCGATGCGCCGGATCATCAGTCCCAGCGAGTCCTCAGGCTCGGCCACCTGAAAGGTGCGCGACATGATGGACTGCACATATCCGTTGCCCTCGCTGCGCAGCGCCTGCAGAATGCCCTGCTTCGAGACCACGCCCACCAGGTTTGCGCCGCGCACCACGGGGAACTCATCCTGCAAACTGTGAATCGCCTTGTAGAGCGCGTCGGCCAGCGTATCCGAGGGCGACATGGTCGCGAATTCGGTAAGCATCACGTCCTTCATCCGCACCGTCTCGACCACCGACTGAAACACCACGCCCTGGTCTTCCAATTGGGCGCCGATAAAGATGAAAAAGCCGCCCATGATCAGCCACGGACTCAGCCCGGCAGCCAGCCCGGTGTTAGGCAGCGCCAGCAGCGCGAGTCCCGCGATCATGGCCAGCAGCCCGAAGCCCTGGCCCAGTCCGGACGCGGCCTTGGTGGCCTGTGCCTGGCCGCGTGTGCGTGCCAGGTTGCCGCGCAGAATGCGTCCCGCGTCCAGCGGATACGCCGGCAGCAGGTTCAGCAGCCCAAGCATCGCACTCAGCCACACCGTCGACCGCATCAGGTGCGTCGGCGTCACCCACGGCTTGGCGGTGAGCGGAACCCCCGGAGTCGAGCCCGCAATCATGCCCGCGATGACGGCGGCAAACACCAGATTCGCAGCCGGCCCGGTAGCCGCCAGCAGCGCCTGGACGCGGCTGCCCGTGGCCCGCTCCGCGCTCTCCGGATTGGCATACGAGAAGAGCCCGCCGATGGGCAGCAGCAGAATGCTGCGCAGTTGCAGCCCGTGATACGCGGCAAGAATCAGCCGCGCGATCTCGCGCACAAAAACCACCATCAGCAGCAGCAGCCAGAGCATCAGGCCGCGCCACGCGGCAACGCCCGCAACGCTGGTCGAGAGCAGGCAGAAGGCGAGCAGCAACAGAAAGAACGTGTGGATGCGCAGATCCACTCCAAACCATCTCCCCAACGGGAATGACCACCCTCGCATCGTTCTTGCCCTTACCTTTCTGCTGTCGACTATTGTAGAGGCTCGATGGTGTCGCTATCGCAAATCAATACCGGGTGCCCCACATCTCGCATTTGAGATGTGGGAAACACGAATGCCAGGGCGAAGCGACCAAAGGAAGCGAAGCAGGAACAGAACGCGCACCAGCGCCGAGTGCCTGGACAGCGAGTCCAGGGTGCCCCGCATACCCGCTTCTGAGATGTGGGATGAGCAAACGCCAGGGCGAAGCGACCAAAGGGAGCGAAGCAGCAACAGAACGCGCACCAGCGCCGAGTGCCCGGACGGCCAGTCCTGCCGTAACATCAGAGATCGATGCGCGTCATTGCCGGAACCTATCGCTCGCGACCGCTGGTGGCGCCCAAAGGCCTCGACACCCGGCCCACCAGCGACCGACTGCGCGAGACGCTCTTCAATGTGCTCGCCCCGCGCATCGAAGGCGCTGTGTTCCTCGATCTTTACGCAGGCTCGGGAGCGGTAGGCATCGAAGCCATGAGCCGAGGAGCCCGCGAGGCCATCTTCGTCGAGAATGCCGAGCCCGCGCTCAAAGCCATCCGGCAGAATCTGGCGTCGCTGGGTATCAAGGGCGGCTACGCTCTCGAAGCCCGCACCGCCGCGGCTGTACTCAAGCGCCTGGTCACGGCGGACCGCACTGCCGACATCGTCTTCCTCGATCCGCCCTACGCCAGCGCCGGCGAATACGAGAACACGCTGTCGCTGATGGGCGGCGAATGCGCGTCGCTGCTCTCACCGAACGCGATCGTCATTGCAGAGCACATCAAGAAACACGACCTGTCGGAGCGTTTTGGATCTCTCCATCGCTACCGTCTGCTCAGGCAGGGAGACGCGGCGCTCAGCTTCTACAACCGGCCTGACGCATCGTAACGGCCAAGCCCATCAGATGCGCTCGCCGGTTCGCAGATCGATCACAAAGGGAACATCGCTATCCGAGCGAAGATCCCAGCCCACCCCATGCAGAGCATCCGCCTCGACGCCCGTGATGGTGACGCCCTCGGAAGACAGCCGCACCGTCTGCCAGGCCATGCCTTCCGTGCCCCACGCCAGCAGCGAGTGATGGCCGGCAAAGAGCAGCAGCTGCTGTTCGAGCAGCGCGCGTATCTCCAGCACCGGACGATACTCCACCTGCGTAAACCGCTCCGGCGCGGTCGTATCGATCATGTACGCATACCCGCCGGAGACGGCGCAAAGCCAATCCGGACGTGGACAACTCCACACGCCGCTCGGCGCAGCCGGATCGGCGAATCCCAGCGCGCACGTCCCGAGGAAAGGTTCGCCCACCGCGGGCCGCACCAAAACCTCCATCGCCCCGCGCTCGACTTCCTCAGCCTGCCTAGGATAGACAAACTGCCGCTTGGGCAGGATCAACGGGCGCTGAGGCAGAATCTCCGCCGCCCAGGTGTGCGGAAAGGTCAGATCGACAGCGGCCATCACGCCTTCATATCCTGAGCGGGCATACTCCGTCGAGCTTACCAAGATCGTCCGGGTGCCCCACATCTCGCATTTGAGATGTGGGATTGGCAAACGCCGGGCGAAGCAGCAACAAAACGCGCGCCAGCGCCAAGTGCCTGGACGGCGAGTCCCGGATGTCCCATGTTACGGTTTCGGACGTGGGACACCACCGCCGCTTCACCCCTGGGAAAAGTGCTCCCAGCCGCCCGACTCGAGCGCAGTTCCCCCGCCGTCTCGTCCGCGCAGCACCACACGAGGCTGCCGTCCTTTGCGCGCCTTGATCTGACCGATCGGATGGAGATTAACCCCACCAATCCGGCGTGGAATCCGGGTCCACTTCGGAGCCGTGAACAGCAGTTCGTAGTCCTCGCCTCCGTGCAGCGCCAGGGCCAGCGCGGAAGGCACCCACCCGTCCTGTTCTGCCCTCGTCGCCAGGGGATGAATCGGAATCGCTGCCGCATCCAGCTCCGCGGCCACACCCGATTCCTCGCAGATATGGGCCAGGTCGGTGGAAAGCCCGTCGCTCAGATCGATGGCGGCGTGGATTCTCCGCGTCGAAGCCAGCTTCTGCGCGGCCCCAATCCGGGGAGTCGGATAAAGGTGGGGATGTCCCGCCGCGGCTTTGTTCAGGCCGGCATATTTCGCCGGATTTCGCCCCACAGCCAGCAATTCGGCTGCCGCCCCGCCCAACTCGCCCGTAACGTAAATCACGTCGCCCATGCGCGCCGCCGAGCGCAACAAAGCATGGCCGCGCCTGACCGAGCCCACCAGCACAATATCTGCCGCGGCCAGTCCCGATTGCTTGCGTCCTCGCGCGTCGAAGGCCGGAGACTGCGCCGTGTCGCCGCCGGCCAGGGGAACCCCGGCCGCCTCGGCCAGCGCCAGCAGCCCGTCCAGAAAGCGGTCCAGCCAGCTCCTGTCGTTTTCCCTGATCGTCAGCTCGCCGGGAACCGCCAGGGACAGAAAGGCCCCCAGAGGGCGCGCGCCCATCGCCGCCAGGTCGCTGAGCCCCCGGGCCAGGCAGCGGTGCCCGGCCGACTCCGCAGGATGCCAGTCGCGCCGAAAGTGGACCTGCTCCAGCGAGAGATCGGTCGTCACGACGATCTCGTGGCCGTTCGGGGGCCGCAGAATGGCGCAGTCGTCGCCGATCCCCAGCCGCAGGCTGCCCCGGCCTTTCCCGGCACGGGAGCGGATCGCCGCAATCAGCGCCCGTTCGCCGCCCTCCGGCGAAGAGGACGCCGCCGGCCTGGTTCGTTTTGAAATCACCGGATTGTCCGCCTTCGAATCTTCGAGCGAGCAGGTGTCATAGCAATCGCCATCAGCATAGCGCAAGCTCCTGAAGCCGGAACATTGTTATTCAATGGAGGGGGAATATTGTTTAAAATGAATGATTTACGCTTAAGAGGACGCAAAGATGAGAATCCTGGTGCAAACAAAAAGCCCAGTCCCGAAGTCCAACTAACGGTTGACCCGGCAGAGGGTAGCTGTTAGCTTCGACAAAAGATCAGGAAAATTTGCGGAGTTAGAACTCCCGCCGAGCACGGTACGTCTGCCTATAAGAGCGTTCCCGACGAAAATGGTTTCCTGAAAGTGAAGTAAATCTGATTTATTTGCGAGTCGCAATTGCGCAGACGTTACTACATCATTTTCGTCGCTTCCGAAGAGAACGGTAAGCTCCGCAAGATCCCGGTGCCCCTGCATTACGCCTACGTGTTTGTGGCCGCCGCGATCGTTGGCGCCTTCACCATCACCGGAATGGCCGGCTCCTACAGCCGGATGATGCTCAAGACCGCCAGCTTCAATCAGATTCGCTCGCAGCACGAGGCGCTCCGCAAGGATTACAAGCAGCTGGAGCAGGTAGCCCACGAAAAAGAGGTCCAGGCCGCATCGCTGGGATCGCTGGCCAACGAGGTCAGCGCCCTCTACGGACTGAGGCAGAGCCGCCTTGCCAAGAGCGCAGCCGCGGCGACCGCCCCGCCGGTTTCCGTCGACACCAACGGCGATTTTACTGACGCCGCCTACACCGCCAGCCTCGACCAGTTGGCATCCCTGCGCACCACCGCGCTCTCCGGACGGCTCTCCCGCGCCTTTGAAATCAGTCTCTCGCCCGGCGGCATCGGTGGAGACAACTGGCTCAGCATGGCCAATGCGCCCTCGCTCTGGCCGGTGGTCGGTCCCATCACCAGCTCCTTCGGCGAACGCGAAGATCCGTTCAATGGGGAAGGCGCGTTTCACGCCGGCATCGATATCTCCTCCACCTTCGGCCAGCCGGTTCGCGCCGCGGCGGATGGAGTCGTGATCACCGCCGGCCTGGCCAGCGGATACGGCCGCGAAATCCTGCTCGACCACGGCAACGGGATTCAGACCCTCTACGGCCACCTCTCCGGATTCGCCATTACCCCCGGCGAGCAGGTCAAGGAAGGCCAGATCATCGGCTACGTGGGAACCAGCGGACGCAGCACCGGCCCGCATCTCCACTACGAAGTCCGCATCCGCAACACCCCGGTCAATCCGCACAAATATCTGCGCGAAACCATGGAGCAGCTGGCCAGCTCTGACAGCAGCTTCAACCACTCTGGAAGCTAACTTCCTCTACGCCGCCATCTCTAAGTGTTGATACATCGCACGGGCGCGTCGTAACGCTTTCGGCAGTTTGCCTGATGAGCTTACTCCTGCGAGTCGGTTCGAATCCACGGACGAATGGCCACACCATAAGGACGTTATAAGTGGCTCCATGGGTGTTCGCGGGATGTTCGTGCTTCGGCCTGTAACTGACTTCCGGCCAGCCGTTGCTTGGGGTGTGAATCTACGCCGATCCATTGCCAAAGGCTGATTCGAATCAGCCATCCACAAGGCCGCCATCGTCTCGCCAAAAGACCGATACACAGACTTCGTCATGAGTCCGCGGCGACAGGCAACGTTCATCGTCAATTGATGATCCTGTAATTCCATAGACCCGCCCGCTGCAGATAATCGGGTTGTTGCTTGTGAAGCAAAGGAAGCTGACTCCGCGAGTTGATACACCCCGCCGGCATTTCATCATTCCGTAACACAGCGTCTGTTAGCGTGGACGCGAAAGTTGGATGACAACCCACCCGGGCGGAGCCCATTCGCGCCCCAGCTGAGAAGAAGAGGGATGTCTTATGGCTGTTCGCCGCACCATCATTGCTTGTCGGGCGGGACGTGTCAGGGCGCTGACCGCGGGGATTGCGTTGCTGTCGTTGGCAGCGGTGTGTGCGGCCGCCGTGACTGTCTCCGAAACCGGATCAACCTTAATCTATCCGCTGTTCAAGGCCTGGGTTGCGGCATACGCGAAGGTCGATCCCAGCGTGCAGATGACAGCCGGGGCCACCGGCTCGGGAGTCGGCATTGCAGAGGCGATTGCGAAGCACGTGCAGATCGGCACATCGGATGCCTACATGTCGGACGTGCAGGCGACGGCAAACCCGCATATCCTGAATATCCCGTTGTGCATCTCGGCGCAGACGGTGGACGTAAATTTACCGGGGCTGCAGAGCGCCGCGCTGAAACTGAGCGGGCCGGTGCTGGCGGACATTTACTCCGGCAAGATTCGTACCTGGGATGCGGCGCCGATTGCGGCGATGAACCGTGGCGTGCAACTGCCGCACCATGCGATTGTTCCGGTGCGGCGAGCGGAAGGCTCGGGCGATACGTTCATCTTCACGCAATTGCTGACCTTCACAACTCAGACCGAGGGTGAGGATACGAAGTCGTGGGGCGACACCATCGGGTATGGGACGACGGTCTCGTGGCCATCGGTGCCGGGAAGCCTGACTGCCACGGGGAACGACGGCATGGTGCAGACACTGGCCCGGACACCGTATTCGGTGGGCTATGTCGGCGCGAGCTTTGAGGATGCTGCGAAAACGGCCGGGCTGATCACGGCAATGCTGCAAAACCAGAGCGGAAACTTCCTGCTTCCGAATGCGGCCACGGTCACCGCCGCGGCTGCGATGCTCACGCCGCGCACGCCTCCCGATGAGCGTCTTACGCTGGTATTTGCGCCGGGCGCTGATTCGTATCCGCTCATCAACTACGAATACGCCATTGTTTCGGAGAGGCAATCAAGCCCGCAGGTCGCCGCGGCAATCAGCAATTTTCTGTTGTGGAGCATCTCGCCGCAAGGGGGCAACGCCGCCGGCTTTCTCGACCCCGTGCATTTCATCGCGCTGCCCACGGCCATCCGTGCCCGCAGTGAAATACAGATTGCCAGGATTCAGTAGGCGAGGGCAAAGCGGGGTCGCAATTGCCCGGAGCCGTTTAGCTGTTGAGGAGGGAAATGGCCATGTCAAGTGTTGCTAATTCGGTGCCGGGCGCGCCCCGCACCGTGCAGGACTATATTGATGAGCGTCCTATCTGGCCGGACGGTACGCCGATCCCCTCCTTCCCCATGACCGTGATGCAGCGGCGTATCTGGATGCTGGCCGCCGCGGGCAAGTTCTTCGAGGGTTTCGTGGTTTTCATGACCGGTGTCGCCCTGCCGCTGATCGCTCGCGAGTTCGCGATTGCTCCCGCGGAGAAAGGCTTTGTGACCGCCGCGACCCTGGGCGGCATTCTGATCGGCGCGGTCGGCCTGGGCAGCTTGTCAGATTACTTCGGACGCAAGTCGATGTTCATTGTGGAGATGATTATCTTCACGGTGTTTCTAGGCGCGGCCGTGTTCTGTAACAGCTTCATTTCTCTGATCTTCTGTCTCTTTGGGCTGGGGATCGCGCTGGGTTGTGACTATCCAACTGCGCACATGATTATCTCCGAAAATATTCCCAGCACCAGCCGGGGCAAGCTGGTGCTGGGGGCATTCGCATTTCAGGCAATCGGAGCCCTCGGTGGCACAGCAGTCGGCTATGCGGTCCTGGTCGCCGTACCGAATCTCAGCGCCTGGCGCTGGATGTTTGCCACCGCGGTCATACCCGCATTGCTGGTCACCATCGGCCGTTTCTATGTGACCGAGAGCGCGAACTGGCTGCACACGCGCGGCGCCACCGAGCGGGCCCAGCACGCGGCAAGCCGTCTGTTGAACCGGAAACCACAGTATCCGCAGAATATCGTGCTGGCGCAGCCGAAGACCGGGGGCCAGAACGAGCATGGCGGCGGATCCTTCCTGGCTCTGTTCAAAAAGCGCTACCGCCGCGCGACCATCCTTGCTTCGGTGCCCTGGTTCCTGCAGGACCTCAGCACCTACGGCATCGGCATCTTTACGCCAACTATCCTGGCCGCAGCCCTCGGCGCCAAGGCCGAACATGTGCGCAGCATGAGCGATCTGATCGCGAACGCTACCATGGCTGCGAAGGGAGACGCGATGATCACCCTGCTGCTGATCGTCGGAATTGCGTTTGCCGTGGTGCTCGCCGATAAGCTGGGACGAATCTGGCTGCAGGTCTTCGGCTTCATCGGCTGTGCGGCTGGCCTGCTTCTCGCTTCACTCTCTGTCGATCTCACCGGTAGCCTGAAAATCGTCCTGATCTTCGCCGGCTTCATGCTCTTCAACTTCATGACCAATATCGGGCCCAATGCGCAGACCTATCTGCTGGCCGGTGAAGTGTTTCCCACGGTAATCCGCGGCAAAGGAGCGGGTTTCGCCGCAGCGTTTGCGAAGATTGGCGCAGTAGCCACCGCATTCCTGTTTCCCATCCTGCTGGTTACGATCGGCACGCGCTGGTTGCTCTATGGCCTGGTCATTTCATCGATCCTTGGCGCAATTGTGACGTGGCTGTATCGAATTGAGACAACCGGCGTCAACCTTGACCACATCGGCGAGGCGGAAACTGAGATGAAAGAATCCAAAGCAGTCGCTTAAGGACGTTTCCACCCGACACCAAACACAAAGGCCGCCCCGAAAGGCGGCCTCAAGAGCCCGGGAGCATTTACTGCCCGGTGTAGCTCACATGCCAGATCGATCCCGACCCGTCGTCCGTCACGAATAGCGACCCGTCTTCGCCCACGGCCACGCCCACCGGACGCCCCCAGACTTTGCCGTCTTCGGTAGTGAAGCCGGTGAGGAAGTCCTCGAATTCGCCCGTAGCCTTGCCGTCCTGCATGGGAACCATGATGACCTCATAGCCGGCGCGCTGGGACTTGTTCCATGATCCGTGCTCGGCGGCGAAGGCATCTCCCTTGTACTCGGCGGGGAACTGCGAGCCTTCGTAGAAGGTCATCTCCAGCGAGGCGAAGTGCGGCTGCAGCAGCACATCCGGCGTGATCACCTTATCCTTCAGCTCCGGATGCTTGCCCTCGAGCCGCGGGTCCTGGTGGCCGCCCATGTAGTACCAGGGCCAGCCGTAGAATCCGCCCTCCTGGATATGCGTGATGTAGTCCGGAACCAGGTTGTCGCCCAGCATGTCGCGCTCGTTGGTCGAGCACCATAGCTGGCCGGTGGTGGGGTTGATGGCTTCGCCCACGCAGTTGCGGATGCCCGAGGCATAAATCTTCACGAACTTACCCTTTGGCGTGAACTCCAGCACGTTGGCGCGATGAAATTCCTCGGGGTGGGTATCGGGATCGTCCACGTTCGAATGCGAGCCTACCGAGACGAACATGTGCTTGCCGTCCTTGGAGAAGACGATGTCGCGGGTCCAGTGGCCGCCGCCACGCAGGCGTCCGCCGCCGGGAAGGTCGGCCAGCTTCTGGGCCGGGCCGGTAGCTTTGAGGTCGCCGTTCTTATAAGGGAAGCGCACCACGGAATCGGTGTTGCCGATGTACACCCACTTGGGATTGTCGCCAAGCGGATAGAAGGCGATGCCGAAGGGCTGGCTGAGATTGTCGGCGAAGGTCGAAACCTCTTTCGGCTTGCCATCGGCGTCGACGCCGCGGAAGACCATGACCTTATTTTCATAGCTGAGGGCTACAAACAGGTCGCCGTTCGGAGCCTTGCGGATCAGTCGGGGCTGGTTCAGGCCGGTGTAGTAGAGGCTCACCTTGAAGCCGGGCAAAGTCTGGGGCATGGCGCCTTCCGGGCGCTTCACCATCTGCGCGCCATTGTCCACGCCCTTGGTGGCGTAGGGTGCGGGCAGGTCGGCGAGGGTTATCTTGCGGATGGTGCCCGGCGATTCCTTGGTGTAATTCGTGAATGCGTCCTGCCCGGTAAGAACCTTACCGGATGTCTCCTGGGCAGGCAGCGGATGAGCGGAGCAGAACAGCAGTCCGAGCGCAATGGATGTGATCGGCGCGATCGGCAGACGGCGAAACAGGTAACTCCTCGGCATTCCTTCCTCCTGATGCTGTTGAGTCAAATCTGACGTTATGAAGCCGGGTGCCCACATCTCGCGTTTGAGATGCGGGATTTCACAGAAAAACTTCCAGGTCTTATGGAAACGCTTCCAGGGGTACTCCCTTTTTGGACGCTCCATAGACCCGATTAGCCGCTTTTATTTTTTTCCGACGGCTCATTTCTCACTTTGCTCCCGCATTTTCGGAGCAGGCGTCTCCTGCAAGTCCTCGGGCGTGCTGACCAGCTTCTGCAGCAAACCTGAAGGAATGGTCGCGGTCAGCACCGCCAGATTCTTGTGTTGCTCGATGTGCGCGCTGTCCAGCAATGCTTTCGTATCCGCGTCGGCGTTCCCTGCGGGCGCGCCGTCCTCCGCGCTGCGTACAAAACTGAGAATGGCATTGATGGAGTCTGCCGAAGCCTTGGCGGCCGCATCATTGGGAGCAATCTCTTCCACGCGCAGCCTGGTCTTGCCCGTCCAGCTTAGCGATGCAACAAAGGTTGCGTCCAGGGTGAGCGGCAAGGACATCCCCATGACCTTCAGATTGCCGCCCTCGTCGCTCAGGGGCAGCCCGATCTGGCCGATGCCCCAGGCCAGCGAGAGCAGCGGGACGTCGGCATAGTGCGCGGCCAGCAGCGACGATCCGGTGAACGGCAGCGCGGCCGTGCGATAGCGGTCCAGAATCGAGTGAATCTGCTCGGAGGATGGAGTGTTGCTCACCGCGACCATGTCATATCCCAGCAGCGCCACGCGGACAGTGCGCCCGTCGTTGGGGATGTTGTAGATCTCGTGATCCGCGTAGGTCTCGGTCGAGCCCGCCACGCTCTCCAGATAATGCGACAGCCGGCGGCCGTCGAAATGCCCGACAAAGACCTCAGAGAAAGCGACCGGCCCGTTCGGCCCTTTGGGATCGGGCATACGGTGCAGCGCGAACGCCGCCTCGTCGAGGTCGCGCTCCGGCTGGATGCCGGTGGCGTCGATAAACTGCTGGTAATCGGGATCGTGCTGTACCGGATGCTTGTCCAGGCTGGTCGCCGCACGCAGCGGCCTGAGGTTCAGGTAGACGATTCCGTCCGATTCGGGCAGCAGCCGCGCCGCCTCGGGAGGCGCTTTTTTGCGGAGATAGATGGCGCCGCCCAGCAGGAACAAAAACAGAGCGACGATCGCGATGGTCAGTCTCGTGCGGCGATGCATACGGTCGGCGATGGCGGAACGGCCTGACTTCAGCCCGTTCTTCTATCATCTCACCTCCGCCCGGTGTTAGCTTCGCCTGCAGTTTCTTCGCGTCCTCGGCGTCTTCGCGGTGAAGTCTTCTCCCCTAATCGCCATCTTCCTGCGAGAGCGCCCAGCAGATGCCGCCGGCAATCTGCGCCGCCCCGATGAGGCGGGTCAGCGCCGGCCGCCGGCTCAGCTCCCGCATCAGCCTGCGCCAGGGTCGCGGCCCTGCCGCCCACGCGTCTGCGTCGTGTTTCGGATGCACGATGGCCATCACCCCATCTCCGATCAGGACCATGGCCGCAAAGTGTTTCCAACGATTCGATGCCATCAGCATTTCTGTTCACCTCGCTTCCGGTTCGGGCGATTGCCCACTTTGCTTGGATGCAAAGGGAGGAGAATGGCATTCTCAGGAGCAGCCGATTGCCTGCCCCGATGGTCTGCATAGGAGGATCGCGATGAACATCGCCGACTTTAGAAGGATTGCCCTCAGCCTCGAAGGCGCGGAGGAGGGTTCGCACATGGGCGCCGCCGACTTCCGCGTCGGCGGCAGAATCTTTGCTACGCTGGCCGCCGCCGCGAAGGGCTATGGCAACCTCATGCTCATGCCCGAACAGCAGGCGGCCTTTGTGGAAGAGGAACCGGAGATATTTCTGCCCGTCCCCGGCGGCTGGGGAAGGAACGGGGCAACCCACGTCCGCCTGGAGAAAGCGAACGAAGATCTCCTGGCCGGGGCCCTGCGCACCGCATGGAAACTGCGTGTCGACATGAACGCCAAGGCCGGGCGGAAGAAGTCCGTTACTCCGCGGAAGGCGGCAAAGAAGAGCGCCGGCAAGCGCTGATCGACGCGCCATTCGCCGGATTGATTAAAATTGCAGGAAATGCCGCCAGCCAAGCAGCTCGTGCTTTCCGAAGAGCAGGTTCAGATGATCGCGAAGGCGCTGGGCGACCCGCGCCGCTACGAGATTCTCAAGCGGCTGGGCGACTGCCACAAAGCCGTGGAGTGCTGCTCGGTGCGCGATTGCGTCGACATCAGCGCCGCTACCCTCTCCCACCACATGAAAGAGCTGGAGATGGCCGGCCTCGTCAAGGCCGAGCGCAAAGGCAAGTTCGTCAGCTACCTGCTGCGCCGCGAAGTGCTCGACGCCTTCTTCCGCAGGCTCAAGTCCGACCTGGCCTGATCTCCAATCCTGGAAGCCACTCCCGATTCGCACAGTTTTTCTTGAACAGCCGGAATCCTTTCGTCCCGCGTCTCATCAATTCGATAATTGTCGAAATATCGAATCGGCAAACCGGGATCGAAACGCGAGGAGCGAAACGCAATGAGCAGGCTGACAGGGAAAGTAGCTTTAGTGACAGGAGCATCGAAGGGCATCGGAGCGGACATCGCCAAGGGATTGGCAGCCGAAGGCGCTGCGGTCGTGGTGAATTACGCCTCCAGCAAAGAAGGCGCGGACCGCGTCGTCGCCGAGATCGCGGGCAAAGGCGGCAAGGCCATCGCCGTGCAGGGCGACGTGGCCAAGGCGGCCGACGTGCAGCGGCTCTTCGCCGAGACCAGCAAGGCCTTCGGACGGCTCGACGTCCTGGTGAACAACGCCGGCGTCTACCAGTTCACGCCGCTTGACGGCGTGACCGAAGAGGTCTTCCACCGGCTTTTCAACACCAACGTTCTTGGCCTGCTATTGGCGACCAAAGAGGCCGAGAAGCACTTCAGCGCAGAAGGCGGCAGCGTCATCAACATCGGTTCGGGCGTCACCACCCTCACTCCGCCAACCTCGTCGGTCTACACCGCTACCAAGGGAGCCGTCGACATGATCACCCGCGTGCTCGCGAAGGAGCTCGGACCGAAGAAGATCCGCGTCAACTCCATCAACCCCGGCATGGTCGAGACCGAAGGCGTTCATACCGCGGGCTTCATCGGCAGCGACTTCCAGAAGAACCTCGAGGGCCAGACTCCCCTCGGACGCATCGGCCAGCCCGATGACATCACCCCCATCGCCGTCTTCCTCGCCTCCTCCGACTCCGGCTGGCTTACCGGCGAACTCGTCCAGGCCTCCGGCGGCCTGCGGTAATCGCATTTCCAAGCATCTGACAGGGTCTCCCACATCTCGACTTTGAGATGTGGGATCAACTGCGCTCGACGCCGATCGCGATCACGAAATAATTCGCCGGAACGCTGCCCACGTTCTTGAGGCCGTGCATGGTGTTGGACGCGGCATACGCCACGCCACCCGGCCCCAGCTCCGAGTGCTTGTCGCCCATAATGAAGTCGACCTTTCCCTCGCGAATCATCATCAGCTCGGTATGCACATGCTTGTGCGGAGGATGCGGCATCTGTCCCGGAGGCAGCGTCGTTTCATGCAGCTCGATGGTCTCGCCGGTAGGCAGCACGCCGTGCATCACCGGGCGCGATGCGCCGCCATTGGCCGAGTGGTGCACCGGCAGCGAGTCGAAGGTGATGGCCTCGGACGCGGTCGGCAGCTTCGGTTCCCCGGCCGGTTCCTGTCCCCCCGTTGCCGGTATCGCCGCCAGGGCGTTGTCAGGGAATGCGCTGCCCAGCAAAGCAAGCGCGGGCAGAGCGGAGCAGAGGTCGCGACGGCTAAGATTTTTCATCGCACCATCATACTCAGGGCGAAGCGGCCAAGGCATCGCCGGCCGGGAGAAGACCGCATCGGAAAGTAGGCCCGGACGATGGTGACGGCGCATTGCAGTGCGCGGATTGCCGTGCTAAAATCCTGACTTGTACCCCTCGAATTGCAGACGCCTTGGTGTGTCCGGAATAAGGCAGGGTACGAGCTGTTTTGGGCTGGCGTAGCTCAGCTGGTAGAGCTCCTGATTTGTAATCAGGTGGTCGGGGGTTCAAGTCCCTTCGCCAGCTCCAAACTATCCAGGCCAGGACAGGGCGTGAGCAGGGTCGCCGGTCACTCTTCGGAGCGAAATCCTTCCACCAGCGCAAAGCCGTTTCACCGGACTTCGAGTCCGGAATGCTGGCGGGTGTCTCGCAAAGGAGTTTTTCCGGCAGTTTGGTTCACGAACATGCACAGGTGGCCGAGCGGTTAATGGCAGCAGACTGTAAATCTGCCGCTCCTTGGAGCTACGGAGGTTCGAATCCTCCCCTGTGCACCATAAGTTTAGGTGGGGAACGTCGGCATGATCTTCGAGGGCGGAAGGCGCAAGCTGGTGGCGCTGGCGGCACTCGGGATTCTGGCGGCAATCGCCTGGTGGACCCTGGATGCGGGCAAGATGCGCACCCTGGTTTTTATCCTGCTGGGCGGGTTCGCTCTTCGCATCGCGTTAACGGCAGGCCGTAAGCGGTACGATGAGGAAGAGAGCCCGGAGTAGGATTTTGGCGGTTTTGCAGTAGCGAAAGGGCTGATGTAGCTCAGTTGGTAGAGCACTCCCTTGGTAAGGGAGAGGTCACCGGTTCAATCCCGGTCATCAGCTCCAGAGTTCAGGCAGGGAAGCAGGTCAGCGAGTCAGCAAGCCAGCCTCGAAATGGGCTGGCTTGCTGACTCGCTTCTGCCGCAGGCAGGCCGACTTGCTGCAGTACAGGCGGGAGTAACTCAGTGGTAGAGTCACAGCCTTCCAAGCTGTTGGTCGCGGGTTCGATTCCCGTCTCCCGCTCCAGAAATGAAGACCCGGGAGAAATGAAAATCCGGGAAAAATGAAGACCCGGGTGAAATAAAGATCCGGGGAAATAAAGACCGGGAGAAATAAAGACCGGGTAGGTGCGGGCTTTAGCCCGCACATTGACAGACAGGCAGAAATGCGGCTTTAGCCGCTGAGGCAGGGCAGGATGTACGAACAGGCAGTGCTCCCCATTCAGGACGAGAAGACCTTTGCCGAGGTCCTCCGCCCCCTGGAGTCGGCCTTCGCAAGCGCGCAGGTGGCGAATTTTCTGCGCAGCGTGCAGCGCGCCAGGCTGCGGGCGCGGCAGTTCGAGGCCATCCTGGCTAGCGGCCTGCTCGGCGCGGATACGGCCACGAAATACGCGGCCCTGGGCGACTCGGACCGCGGCCACATCCGCGAGCAGTATCTGCGCAAGGTGGAGCAGGTAGCGCCCGAAATCAGGGCAAAGTTTTTGAAGGTGTACGCGTACTACTGAGCGGATTACCTATGGTCAGTTCGCAGGATTTACAGCGCGAAGCGTTAGAAAATTCCTTCCGCGAATTTTGCGAAAGGTTAAGGCAAAACGACGGGTTGGGGTTAAGCTTGCGCCCTTCTCGTTTGGTAGCAAGGGGCAGTGCAATTACCCCGGGTCAGAACATCCAAGATCTCAGTGGCGAAGAATTCGACAAGCGGTCGGCGGGAGAGCTTCTGAGCTACGTCGAAAAAGCGAAACGGGATTTCCCAGCGGCGCGTGATGAATATTTCGACGTCTTGACCAAGGCTGAAAGCACTTGGGGGAATTTGGTCGAGTAGGGTTAATCTCGGGTTAGACGGGAAAAGGAAGGATTTAGGAAATGGCGAAGGAGAAATTTGACCGTTCGAAGCCGCACGTGAACGTGGGGACGATCGGGCACATTGATCACGGGAAGACGACGTTGACGGCGGCGATCACGAAGGTGTTGTCGAAGCACAACCCGAACAACAAGTTCCGCTCGTTCGACACGATTGATAATGCTCCCGAGGAGCGGGAGCGCGGCATCACGATTGCCACGGCGCACGTCGAGTATGAGACGGCGAACCGTCACTACGCGCACGTCGACTGCCCGGGCCACGCCGACTACATCAAGAACATGATCACCGGCGCGGCGCAGATGGACGGTGCAATTCTCGTCGTTGCTGCCACCGACGGTCCGATGCCGCAGACCAAGGAGCACGTGCTGCTGGCTCGCCAGGTAGGCGTGCCCTACATCGTGGTCTTCCTGAACAAGTGCGATGCGGTGGACGATCCCGAGCTGACCGATCTGGTGGAGATGGAAGTGCGCGAGCTGTTGTCGAAGTACAACTTCCCCGGCGACGACGTTCCGGTCATTCGCGGTTCTGCTCTCGGAGCCCTGAACGGCGAAGCGCAGTGGGAGAAGTCGGTCGACGAGCTGATGGACGCGGTGGACAAGAACGTTCCATTGCCCGCGAGAGCGATCGATCAGCCCTTCCTGATGCCGATCGAAGATATCTTCTCGATCTCGGGCCGCGGCACGGTAGTGACGGGCCGCATCGAGCGCGGCAAGGTGAAGGTGGGCGAGGAAGCCGAGATTGTGGGCTTCCGCGATACCCGCAAGACGGTGGTCACCGGCGTTGAGATGTTCAAGAAGCAGCTGGACGAAGGCCTGGCGGGCGACAATGCCGGACTTCTTCTGCGCGGCATCGCGAAGGAAGACGTGGAGCGCGGCATGGTTCTGGCCAAGACGGGCTCGATCACGCCGCACACCAAGTTCAAGGGCGAGATTTACGTTCTGTCGAAAGAAGAGGGTGGTCGTCATACGCCGTTCTTCAACGGCTATCGTCCGCAGTTTTACTTCCGGACCACAGACGTGACGGGATCGGCGAAGCTGCCGGCGGGCACCGAGATGGTGATGCCGGGCGACAATATTTCACTGGAGATCGAGCTGCACACTCCGGTGGCGATGGAAAAGGGCCTCAGGTTCGCCATCCGCGAAGGCGGACGCACCGTAGGCGCCGGCACCATCACCGAGATTTTGCAGTAGGACTGGCCGTCCAGGCAATCGCGCCTTCGGGCGCAAAGGCGGCGAGATGGAATTGAGCTTTTGATCGCCCCGGACGCGACTCCGGGCGATCGGTTAGGATAAAAAGATGCGCGAAATTGTGACGTTGCAATGCCCCGTATGCAAGGAGCGGAATTACTCGACGACGAAGAACAAGAAGACGACCACCGGCCGTCTCGAGTTCTCGAAGTTCTGCAACCGCTGCCGCAAGCACACGGCGCACAAAGAAACCAAGTAAGGCAGGCATAGGGAGTAGCGTGTAAGGCGCAGAAAATACAGGTTTTCTATGCCCTACACCCTATCCCCTGCAGTTTAGGGGCGTAAGCTCAACGGTTAAACTGTCGGTCTCCAAAACCGAACTTCTCGGTTCGAATCCGAGCGCCCCTGCCAGATTTTTTGAAGCAGTATGCAGTCGAGGAAGTCAGTTTCAACCAGGCATCTGAAGGCAGGAGCGGTTCCCCGCTGCTCCAGCCAAAGAAGAGCCGGGCAAAGAAGGATCTTATGGCAAAGGCAATTACAGCACCCGACCGGCAGGAGTCATCCGGCGCGCCGCAGGGCGTTCGCCAGGTGAGCAGCCTGGTCACGCGCACCCGCGAGTTCCTGAATGATGTGCGCGGGGAGATGCGCAAGGTGGTCACACCAACGCGCGCCGACGTGCGCGCCACCACCACCGTCGTCATCATCACCGTCTTCGCCTTTGCCGGCTTCTTCTACGTGGTGGATTCTGTGCTCGATCACGCCCTCCGGGCGTTGCTGCACATGTTGGGGAGCACCCAGTAGGTGCTGGAAGAGGGTTTGATGGCAGACGAAATTCAAAACGGCGAAGCCGAGCAGACGCCTGAGCAGCTTGGGCCTCCGGCCAACGAGCACTTCAAGTGGTACATCATCCACGCCTACTCGGGTTTCGAGCGCAAGGTTCGCGAGTCGCTCGAGAGCCGGGTCCAGGCCTTCGGCCTGCAGAACCGCATCGGCCGCGTCATGATCCCGACCGAGCCGGTCACCGAGCTGGTCAACGGCAAGAAGCGCACCGTGGAGCGGGTCTTCCTGCCCGGCTACGTGCTCGTCGAGATGGATCTCGACAACGACCTGTGGCACGTGATCAAGAACACGCCCCGCGTCACCGGCTTCCTCGGAACCGGAGACAAGCCGGTCGCGCTGAGCGAAGAAGAGGTCAGCTCCATCCTCTTCCGCAGCGACACGTCGAAGGACAAGCCGCGCCTCAAGATCAAGTTCGAGAAGAACGAGTCGGTGCGCATCACCGAGGGCCCCTTCGCCAACTTCAACGGCATCGTCGACGAGATCAACGAGGACCGCGAGACGCTGAAGGTCATGGTCACCATCTTCGGCCGCTCCACCCCGGTAGAGCTCGAATTCGGCAAGGTAGAAAAGGTTGAGTAGGTAGGCGCGGGCTTCAGCCCGCACCTCGCGAATGCGAGGGAAATGGGGCTTTAGCCCCGGAAATTAAGCAGTACCGCCCCGGTAAAACCCAGGCGGCGATTCAAAATAGAAATACGCATCGGACCGGAAGCGGATAGCCACACCCTATTCCCCACACCCTGTCCCCTGTACTTAGGAAAGGTTCAAAGCTAATGGCTGCACCAACCAAGAAAGTTCAGACGTCCGTCAAGCTCCAGATCGAAGCCGGCAAGGCCACCCCCGCGCCGCCCGTAGGCCCCGCCCTCGGCCAGGCCCAGGTCAACATCATGGAGTTCTGCAAGCAGTTCAACGCCCGCACCCAGAACAAGGAGATGGCCGGACTCATCATCCCCGTCGTCATCACCGTCTACGTCGATCGCAGCTTCACCTTCGTCACCAAGACGCCGCCCGCGGCCATCCTGCTGAAGAAAGCCGCGAACCTGGCCAAGGGCTCGGGCGTCCCCAACAAGACCAAGGTCGGCACCGTGACCGAGGCCCAGGTGCTGGACATCGCCAAGCAGAAGATGCCCGACCTCAACGCCGCCTCCGTCGACGCCGCCGTCAGGAGCATCAAGGGCACCGCGCGTTCGATGGGCATCGACGTCGTCGCCTGAGCGACCGGCGAAACTATAGCAGCGGATGGGCTTGAAAGGTACGGGCTTCAGCCCGTACCTAAATCCAGTTGAAACAACGGAGCTTTAGCCCCTGAGGGCAAGCTGGCCCACTCCCGAAAGCATATTTTCCTCTGGAAATCAGGAGAAAATATGGCATAATCAAAGATGCGTCTCAAGCTGGGACGCAGCAACACCAACCACGGCCGGCAGGCAGCAGCGCTGAGCGGTGGGAGACAGAGGAAGCATGTCGAGAAAAGTGAGCAAGAATATCGCGAAGGCGCGCGCGGCCGTTGAGCCCCGCCCTTACGCTCTTCAGGATGCGGTTCCGCTCCTGCAAAAAGTTAAGTTCGCCAAGTTTGACGAAACCGTCGATCTCACCATGCGTCTCGGTGTCGACCCCAAGCACGCCGACCAGATGGTTCGCGGCACGGTCGTTCTGCCGCACGGCCTGGGCAAGACCAAGCGCGTGGCCGTCATCACCTCCGGCGATCGCCTCAAGGAAGCCGAAGCGGCGGGAGCCGAGTTTGTCGGCGGCGAAGATCTGGTCGAGAAGATTCAGAAAGAAGGCTGGACCGATTTCGATGCCCTGATCGCCACTCCCGACATGATGAAGTCGGTCGGTCGTCTCGGCAAGGTTCTCGGACCCCGTGGCCTCATGCCGAACCCGAAGACCGGCACCGTCACCAGCGACGTCACCGCCGCTGTTCGCGAGATCAAGGCCGGTAAGATCGAGTTCCGCACCGACAAGACCGCGCTCGTGCACGTCCCGGTGGGCAAGCTCTCGTTCACCCCCGACAAGCTCGTCGAAAACGCGATGACCGTGATCAACAGCGTGGTTCGTGCCAAGCCTTCGGCGGCCAAGGGCAAGTACATTAAGGGGATCACGCTCAGCTCGACCATGGGCCCCGGCATCCCGCTCGACAGCGCGGTAGCCGACGCAGCAGCCAAGGCGTAATCGGGGCGTCAGGTAGGTCCGGGCCTTCAGCCCGCGCGCGGAAGAGTCAGGTAGGTCCGGGCTTTAGCCCGTGCGGAAGAGTTGGGTAGGTGCGGGCTTTAGCCCGCACATCGGAACAGGCAGCAAGGCGGCTTTAGCCGCTGAGGCAGCAAGGATCGGTCGCCGGCAACCAGCCGCCGGAATTCAGGCCATCAGGTTCGGTAAATCAGTTTTGGCTGGAGCTAGAGGCAAATTATGGCATTGACCAAAGCAAAGAAGGCGGAGAAGGTCGCGCAGCTCGCGAAAGAGCTGGAAGGTTCGACCAGTGCCATCATCGGCACCTTCGCAAAGCTCACTGTGGCGCAGGATTTCGAGCTGCGCAAGGCTGTCCGCGCCGCTGGCGGCCGCTACCGTGTCGTCAAGAACAAGCTCGCGGCCCGCGCATCGCAGGGTTCGAAGATCGAAGGCGCGCTCCAGGGCCTGAAGGGCGTTTCGTCCGTGGCCTACACCAGCGGCGACCCGGTCGCGCTGGCCAAAGCGCTGTCCACCTGGGTTGAGGAGAACGCGCAGTTTACCTTCAAGCTGGGTATCGTTGACGGCAAGGTTATCAATGTAGAAGAGGTAAAGGCGCTGGCTACCATGCCGGGCAAGGAAGAGATCTTTGCCAAGCTGCTCTTCCTCATCAACTCGCCGGCGCAGCGTCTGGCCTCGGTCATCAACGCCACCGGCCGCGACCTCGCGGTAGTCCTCGGCCAGGGCGTCGAGAAGGAAAAGTTCGCAGCAGCAAGCTAGGGGAACAGGTCGGGCGGGGCTTAGGGTTTTCTACGCCCTACCCCCTGAATCCTGCACTTCAAACATTCGCCGCAGCAATGCTTTGAGGGGTGCCAGTCTGGGCACACCGGAAACCTCAAGACGGAGCGAGCGGCAACCGGGAGCCGGCAGCTGAAAGGCTCGGCCCTCCGGCGGTAGCAGAAAATTTAGTTTTACGTGGAGAAAATCATGGCGGATTTACAGCAGTTGGAAGATCAGATCGTTGGGCTTAGCCTGCTCGATGCGGCAGCCTTGGTGAAGAAGCTCGAAGAGCGTCTTGGCGTTTCGGCGGCAGCAGCGGCTCCGGTGATGGTTGCCGGCGGCGCGGGCGCGGCGGCTGCTCCGGCAGCGGTTGAGCAGACCGAGTTCACCGTCATCCTCAAGGATGCCGGCGCGAACAAGATCAACACCATCAAGGCCGTACGCGAAGTAACCGCGCTCGGTCTGAAGGAAGCCAAGGACCTGGTTGATGGCGCTCCCAAGCCTCTGAAGGAGAACATCAGCAAGGAAGATGCGGAAGCCATCAAGAAGAAGTTTGACGGCGTCGCAACTGTCGAAGTCAAGTAATTGACGAAGGCGGTTCCCGGGCTTTCCGGGGTCGGATCGGGCTTCTTCCGAAAGTAACAAGGCAAGTTGCATGCCAAAGCGGAACGCGCTATTCTTATGGAGGTGCGTTCCGCTCGGCTGTCTCTATATGTCGAATATCGGAATGCGGTCTTTTGCGCCTCGACTCCAACAACTCGGCAGTTTAGCATTCACGAGCTTCTGAAATTCAGAGCTCGGCTGTTCGCGTCTCGGCGATGGGCGCTACAACTTCTCCGGTAGAATTGACTGCCGGCGTATCGACAGGATAATCGGCGGCCCTGTGGATATGATTTGAGATCGGCTGTAAGGCGGCGAGCACGCAGTATTGGAAGCGGCGGGAATCAAACATTCTGTCAATTTTTAGTGCACAATTCGGTTGTTGCGCTCGTGGGACGTGCTGTCTCCGCGAGCGTATGCCCGTTTTGTCGGCAGATGACGTTCCTTCCGTGAGTGTGTCGCGCCTCCTTCTTCCAGATCCCGCCAGACAATCAGCGGCCGTCTAGGCCGAACCCTCGTTGGGACGACGATCTGTCCTGCGAGGTTGTCTTGAGCAAAGCGGAAGACTACGCCCAACGTCGCCTTTCGCGCAAGTCCAGTTGTGATGGCCGGTTTGTGATGGCCAGTCCGGTCGTCCCGCTCTTCCCTGGAGCAGGCGCCGTAAGGAATGAAGCGCGATGTTTACTCCGGACGGGGCGGGGCAAACAGGACGCGCGGGCAGAACGTACCACAAGGGAGCACCGCCTGACTCGAGCGGTGTCGTCCTTTCCGGAGTATCGGAACCTCGTGTTGCCGAGTCTGAGGAGTGAAGCATGTCCAACGAGAACCGCGCCCTTCGTAGCCGTCTCGATTTTTCCAAAATTCCTACATCCATCCAGATCCCTAACCTGATTGAAGTTCAGCGCCGCTCCTACGAACGCTTCCTGCAAATGGATAAGCTGCCTTCGGAGCGCGAAGATAACGGTCTGCAGTCCGTCTTCACCTCCGTCTTTCCGATCACCGATTTTCGCAATATCTCGCAGCTCGATTTCGTCGACTACTCCATCGGCAACTGGGAGTGCAAGTGCGGACACCTCAAGGGTCTGCATCACCTGCGTACCGCCTGCGTCAACTGCGGCAACATGGTCATCACCGATCCTTTCCATCCCGGTGACGTTCTCTGCTCCAAGTGCGGCACCTACAACAAGAACACGCCTGACTTCTGCAACAAGTGCGGCGACCCGGTAGGACTGCAGTTGAAGTACGACCAGGCCGAGTGCGAAGAGCGCGGCATGACCTACTCCGCTCCGCTCAAGGTGACCGTCCGTCTGACCATCTACGACAAGGACCCCGAGACCGGCGCCAAGTCCATTCGCGACATCAAGGAGCAGGAAGTCTTCTTCGGCGACATTCCGCTGATGACGCAGAACGGCACCTTCATCGTCAACGGCACCGAGCGCGTCATCGTGTCGCAGCTCCACCGTTCGCCGGGCGTCTTCTTTGAGACCGCGAACAACCGCACCTACTTCCTGGGCAAGATCATTCCCTACCGCGGATCGTGGGTCGAGTTCGAATACGACCAGAAGAACACCCTCTACGTCCGCATCGACCGCAAGCGCAAGTTCCTCGGCACCATCTTCCTGCGCGCCCTCGGTCTCAAGGCCGACGATGAGATCCTCAAGACCTTCTATACCGTCGACAAGATCAACGTGAAGGACGGCAAGCTGCTCTGGACCATCGACGAGAATGCCGAGAAGGCCACGCACCTGCTCGGAGCCAAGCCCGCGCATGCCATCGTCCACAAGGGCGAGGAGATCGCGCACTCCGGCCGCAAGGTCACGCCTTCCATCCTGAAGGCGCTCCGTGCCGCCAAGCTCTCCGAAGTTGAAATCGAAGCCGCCGAGCTCGACGGTGCGGTCACTGCATCCGACGTGGTCGACACCACCACCGGCGAAGTCTTCATCGAAGCCAACCACGAGCTCACCGCCGACAAGCTGCACAAGATCGTCGAGAGCGGCGTCACCTCCATCGAGGTCTTCTTCCCCGAGCGCGACGACGTGGGCAACATCATCACCAACACCCTGCGCCGCGACTCGGTCCGCAAGCCGGAAGAGGCGCTGATCGAGATCTACCGCAAGCTGCGTCCGGGCGATCCGCCGACGCTCGACACCGCGACCGCGCTCTTCGAAGGCATGTTCTTCGATCCGCGCAAGTACGACTTCTCGCGCGTGGGCCGTCTGAAGTTCAACATCAAGCTCTACGAGAACCAGGACGACTCGCCCCTCGATCACCGCACCCTGACGCCCGAGGACTTCTACGCGACCATCCGCTACCTGCTCAAGCTGCGCAAGAACATCGGCAACGTCGACGACATCGATCACCTCGGCAACCGCCGCGTCCGCGCGGTCGGCGAGCTGATGGAGAACCAGTTCCGCATCGGCCTCGTCCGTATGGAGCGCGCCATCAAGGAAAAGATGAGCGTGTATCAGGAGATGTCGACGGCCATGCCGCACGACCTCATCAACGCCAAGCCGGTCATGGCGGCGATCCGCGAGTTCTTCGGCTCCTCGCAGCTCTCGCAGTTCATGGACCAGACCAACCCGCTCTCGGAGATCACGCACAAGCGCCGTCTCTCCGCACTTGGGCCGGGCGGTCTGTCTCGCGAACGCGCGGGCTTCGAAGTCCGCGACGTGCACCCCACGCACTACGGCCGCATCTGCCCGATTGAGACGCCGGAAGGTCCGAACATCGGCCTCATCAGCTCGCTGTCGTGCTTTGCGCGCATCAACGAGTACGGCTTCATCGAGTCGCCGTATCGCCGCGTGGCCCGATGGCCGCGTGCTCGACTTCGTGCAGGTCACCAACGCCGGCGAAAGCGGTCTGCGTGTCGGCGATCACCTCGAGAAGTCCGAGGCGCAGAAGCTCAACGCCCAGCTGCACAAAGACAAGAAGCGCGGTTTGGAAACAGACCCGTTCTCCTTCTATCTGTCCGCATGGGAAGAGGATCGTCACACCATCGCCCAGGCCAACATCGAGCTCGACGATCAGGGCAACATCACCGAAGAGCTGGTCAACGCCCGCCGTCAGGGCAACTTCGTCCTCGTCGATCGCGCCGAAGTGGACTACGTCGACGTCAGCCCCAAGCAGCTCGTCTCGGTCGCCGCTTCGCTCGTGCCCTTCCTCGAGCATGACGACGCGAACCGCGCGCTCATGGGCGCCAACATGCAGCGCCAGTCGGTTCCGCTGCTCGTATCGGAAGCGCCGCTCGTCGGTACCGGCATGGAAGGCGTCACCGCGCGCGACTCGGGCGCTGTCATCCTGGCCCGCCGCAACGGCGTCGTCGATTCGGTCGACTCCGAGCGCATCATCATCCGCGTAGAAGGCGAGCACCACCCCACGCAGCTCTCGCGTGAGGTTGGTTCCGACATCTACCAGCTCATCAAGTTCAAGCGGTCGAACCAGAACACCTGCATCAACCAGAAGCCGATCGTTCGCCACGGCGATCGCGTGGTCAAGGGGCAGGTGATCGCGGACGGTCCTTGCACCGAGCAGGGCGAGCTCGGCCTCGGACGCAACGTCCTGGTCGCCTTCATGCCCTGGCGCGGTTACAACTTCGAGGACGCGATCCTCATCTCCGAAAAACTCGTGCGCGAGGACTACTACACCTCCGTGCACATCGAGGAGTTCGAGATCGAAGCCCGCGACACCAAGCTGGGACCGGAAGAAATCACCCGCGACATCCCCAACGTCAGCGAGCATGCGCTGCGCGATCTCGACGAGAGCGGAGTCATCCGCATCGGCGCCAAGATCAAGCACAACGACATCCTCGTCGGCAAAGTGACTCCCAAGGGCGAGACCCAGCTGACGCCCGAAGAGAAGCTGCTTCGCGCCATCTTCGGCGAGAAGGCCGGCGACGTGCGCGATGCCTCGCTCACCTGCCCTCCGGGAATCGAAGGCACGGTGGTCGACGTTCGCATCTTCTCCCGCAAGGGTCAGGAGAAGGACGAGCGCGCCAAGCTGATCGAAGCCGAGCAGATCGCGCAGCTTGAAAAGAACCTCGCCGACGAGATTCGTATTCTCACCGACGAGCGCCTCAAGCGTCTTGAAGCGATCCTCGGCGGCAAGACGGTCCTGGCCGACCTGCACGATGAGCGCACCAACAAGCGCCTCCTCGTGAAGGACGCGATCCTCGACCGCGATGCCATCGAACGCATCTCGACCAAGAACCTCAAGCGCATCCGCTACAACGACAAGGATCCGCGCGTGAACGAGCAGATCGACGAGATCGAAGAGATGACCTCGCGCCAGATCGACGTTCTCCGCAAGATCACCAACGAGAAGATCGCCAAGCTGCAGAAGGGCGACGAACTTGCTCCCGGCGTCATCAAGCTGGTCAAGGTCTACATCGCCATGAAGCGCAAGCTGTCGGTCGGCGACAAGATGGCCGGACGCCACGGGAACAAGGGCGTCATCGCACGCATCCTGCCCGAGGAAGACATGCCGTACCTGCCCGATGGAACGCCGGTTGAGATCGTCCTCAATCCGCTCGGCGTCCCGTCCCGTATGAACGTCGGTCAGATCCTCGAGACGCACCTCGGCTGGGCTGCTCACGAACTCGGCAAGAGCATCGCCGAGCTGGTGAAGAAGAACCAGGACGCCAACGACATTCGCGAAATCTTCAAGGAGAAATTCGCGAACACCGCGGCGCTGCGCCAACTGCTCGAGCTCGACGACACGCAGGTGGTGCGCGTCGGCCTCGGCATGCAGCGCGGCATCTGGTTCGGCACCGCGGTCTTCGACGGCGCGCGTGAGACGGAGATCAAGGCGCTGCTCGCAGCGGCCGGACTTCCCAGCTCCGGCAAGACGCACCTCTTCGACGGCATGACGGGTGACCAGTTCGAGCAGCCGGTAACGGTTGGCTATATCTACATGCTCAAGCTGTCGCACCTGGTCGACGACAAGATCCACGCTCGCTCCATCGGACCGTACTCGCTCATCACCCAGCAGCCGCTGGGCGGCAAGGCGCAGTTCGGCGGGCAGCGCTTCGGAGAGATGGAAGTCTGGGCGCTCGAAGCCTACGGCGCGGCGTACATCCTGCAGGAGCTGCTCACCGCCAAGTCCGACGACGTATACGGCCGCACCAAGATCTACGAGGCCATCGTCAAGGGCGAGGCGGCGATCGAACCCGGCGTCCCCGAGTCGTTCAACGTGCTCATTCGCGAGCTGCAATCGCTCTGCCTCGACGTAGAGCTGATCAAGATAACCGGCACCGGCGAGCCCAAGAAGCTCCCGCTGCCGACATTGGCAGCCGCCGACTAACGCATAAGGTGATGCGGGCTTCAACCCCCGCATCGCCGGAGATTGAAAGGTAGGCGAGGGCTTCAGCCCTCGCTTACCGCACGCGATGGAATGGGGCTTGAGCCCCTGAGGCAACAGAGATTCAAGCGGTCCCCAAACCGGGTCGCCAGCAAAGAACAGAAACAACCGCAGCTAAGAGCTGATAGCCAAGAGCTAAAAGCTAGCTGCAAGGAGGAACACCTTGTACCGTTCCAGCCCATTTGAACTGACAAGCCCGATTACCGATTTCGACGCGATCCGCATTCAACTCGCCTCCCCCGAGAAGATTCGCAGCTGGTCGCACGGCGAAGTGACCAAGCCGGAAACCATCAACTACCGCACCTTCAAGCCGGAGCGCGACGGTCTCTTCTGCGCCCGCATCTTTGGCCCCGTCACCGACTGGGAGTGCCTCTGCGGCAAGTACAAGCGCATGAAGCACCGCGGCGTCATCTGCGACAAGTGCGGCGTCGAAGTCACCGTCTCCAAGGTTCGCCGCGAGCGCCTCGGCCACATCGAGCTGGCCTCGCCCTGCTCCCACGTGTGGTTCTTCAAGGGACTGCCCTCGCGCATCGGCCACCTGCTCGACATCTCGCTGCGCGACCTCGAGTCCGTTCTCTACTTCGAGTCCTACGTCGTCGTCGATCCCGGCGACTCGCCCACCCGCGAGCGCGAGATCATCAAGGACGAGACCCGCTTCCGCGAGCTCGACGCGCAGTATCGCCCCACCGGCTTCAAGGGCATGATGGGCGCCGAGGCCATCAAGGAGCTGCTCAAGCGCGTCACCATCGACGAGCTGGGCATCGAGCTTCGCGAGCGCATGAAGGCTGAGACCTCGCTGCAGAAGCGCCTCAAGTACGCCAAGCGCCTCAAGGTCGTCGAGGCCTTCCGCAAGTCCGGCAACAAGCCTTACTGGATGATCCTCGATGTGATTCCGGTCATTCCGCCTGAGCTGCGTCCCCTGGTGCCACTGGACGGCGGACGCTTCGCGACCTCTGATCTCAACGATCTCTATCGCCGCGTCATCAACCGCAACAACCGCCTCAAGAAGCTCATGGACCTCCATGCGCCCGAGGTGATCGTGCGCAACGAAAAGCGCATGCTGCAGGAAGCCGTCGACGCTCTCTTCGACAACGGCCGCCGCGGCCGCGTCCTGCGCGGTGCCAACAATCGTCCGCTCAAGTCGCTCTCCGATACCCTCAAGGGCAAGCAGGGCCGCTTCCGCCAGAACCTGCTCGGCAAGCGCGTCGACTACTCCGGCCGTTCGGTCATCGTGGTCGGTCCGGAGCTGAAGCTGCACCAGTGCGGTCTTCCCAAGAAGATGGCGCTCGAGCTCTTCAAGCCCTTCATCTATCACCGCCTCGAGCAGACCGGCCACTGCACCACCATCAAGCAGGCCAAGGAAATGGTGGAGATGCAGGAGCCCGTGGTCTGGGACATCCTCGAAGAAGTCATCAAGGATCACCCCGTCCTGCTCAACCGCGCCCCAACCCTGCACCGCCTCGGCATCCAGGCCTTTGAGCCTGTCCTCGTCGAAGGCAAAGCCATCAAGATTCACCCCCTCGTCTGCACCGCCTTCAACGCGGACTTCGACGGTGACCAGATGGCCGTGCACATCCCGCTGTCGCCCGAAGCGCAGGTCGAAGCCAGCGTTCTTATGCTTGCCTCGCACAACATCCTGTCGCCGGCCTCCGGTCAGCCCATCACCGTTCCTACCCAGGACATGGTGCTCGGTCTCTACTACCTGACCAAAGCCAAGAAGGGCACCAAGGGTGAAGGCCGCGTCTTCGCCAACATCGAAGAAGTGCTCATGGCCCTCGAAGCCAAGGAGCTCGAAACCCTGTCGCCGATCCGTCTGCGCTACACCGGTCCTGTCCTCGACATGACCACCGCATACGACGATCAGGATCTGACGCACACCGAGCCCGTCCAGTACGAGAAGCAGTACATCTCGACCACGGTCGGCCGCGCCATCCTGAACGACGCGCTTCCCGAAGGCATGCCTTACATCAACGGCCTGCTCAAGAAGAAGGGCATCGGTCAGCTCGTCAACTACTGCTACCTGAACCTCGGCCTCGAGATCACGGTCAAGATGCTCGACCGCATCAAGGAGCTGGGCTTCCAGTTCGCGACGCGCTCCGGCCTCTCCGTCGGCCTCGACGACATGGTCATTCCGGAGACGAAGTACACCGTCGTCCGCGAAGCGGAGAAGCAGCGCTTCGCCGTGCAGCAGCAGTACCTCGACGGCGCGATCACCAACGGCGAGCGCAATAACAAGGTCATTCAGCTCTGGTCGACGGTCACCGAACGTGTCGCCGACGAGATGTTCAACAACATGAAGAACGCAGACGCGGAAGGAGCCATGAACCCGATCTACGTCATGGCCGACTCCGGCGCCCGCGGTTCGAAGCAGCAGATCCGCCAGCTCTCCGGCATGCGTGGATTGATGGCCAAGCCCTCGGGCGAAATCATCGAAACCCCCATCACGGCCAACTTCCGTGAAGGCCTCACCGTGCTCGAGTACTTCATCTCCACGCACGGCGCGCGTAAGGGCCTCGCCGACACCGCACTCAAGACCGCCGACTCCGGCTACCTCACCCGTCGTCTCGTCGACGTGGCCCAGGACGTCATCGTCAGCGAGAAGGATTGCGGCACCGTCGAAGGCATCTACGTCACGCCGATCGTCGAGTCCGGCGAGATCATCGAGCCCCTGCGCGACCGCATCATCGGCCGCGTGTCGCTCGAAAAGCTGAAGGACTTCGAAGGCAACGTCATCGTCGATGTCAACCAGGAGATCAACGAAGACCTCGCCTCCGCCATCCAGGCCGCGGGCATCGAGCGCGTCAAGATTCGCTCCGTCCTCACCTGCGAATCGAAGCGCGGCGTCTGCATCCTCTGCTACGGTCGCAACCTCGGCTCCGGCCGCATGGTTGAGCTCGGCGAGGCGGTCGGCGTCATCGCAGCGCAGTCCATCGGCGAGCCCGGAACCCAGCTCACCATGCGTACCTTCCACATCGGCGGTACGGCATCGCGAGTCTCCGAGCAGTCGCGCCTCGACGCCAAGAACAACGGCTCGGTCCGCTTCATCAACCTCGTCACCGTGCGCTCGAAGCAGGGTGACCTGGTGGCCATGACCCGGTCCGGCTCCATTGCTGTCGTCGACGACCGCGGTCGCGAAAAAGAGCGCTACCAGATCGTCTACGGCGCCAAGCTCAAGGTCGAAGAGAATGCAGCCGTCCAGCTCGGTCAGGTACTCGCCGAGTGGGATCCCTACACCTTTGCTATCCTCACGGAAATTGGCGGCACCATCCAGTTCAAGGACCTGCAGGAAGGCATCACCCTTAACGAAGAAGTCGACGAAGTCACTGGTCTCTCCCGTCTCGTCGTCGCCGACGCAGCCGACGAGAAGCGTCAGCCGGCCATCATCATCAAGGGAGCCAAGGGCAACAAGCGTTATCTGATGCCTTCACGCTCGCACCTTATGATTCAGGACGGAGACGAGGTCTCGCCTGGCGATATCCTTGCCAAGATTCCGCGCGAAACCACGCGCACCAAGGACATCACCGGCGGTCTGCCCCGCGTCGTCGAGCTCTTCGAAGCCCGCAAGCCGCGCGAAACCGCCATCATCTCGGAAATCGATGGTGTGGTGAAGTTCGGTGAAGTCGCCAAGGGTCAGCGCAAGATTTACGTCACCGCCGACAACGGAGAAGAGAAGGAATACTCCGTGCCGCGCGGCATCCACGTCAACGTGCAGGAAGGCGAGCGCCTGAAGGCCGGCGAACCGCTGATGGATGGACCGCTCAACCCGCACGACATTCTCGCCGTACTCGGTGAGAAGGAGCTGCAGGCTTACCTGGTGAACGAAATCCAGGAAGTCTACCGTCTCCAGGGCGTGGCCATCTCCGACAAGCACATCGAAACCATCGTCCGGCAGATGCTCCGCTGGGTGAAGATCGAGGAAGTGGGCGACACCAACTTCCTGCTCGAGCAGCAGGTTGACAAGTTCCGCTTCCGCAACGAGAACGAGCGCGCCATCGCAGAAGGAGGACGTCCCGCCATCGGCCGTCCGCTGCTGCTCGGCATCACCAAGGCCTCGCTCTCGACCGACAGCTTCATCTCCGCGGCCAGCTTCCAGGAGACCACGCGCGTGCTGACCGAAGCCTCCATCAACGGAGCCATCGACAACCTGCGCGGCCTCAAGGAGAACGTCATCGTAGGACGGCTGATCCCAGCCGGAACGGGCATGGAATACTACCGCAACATCCAGCTCTCACCCGAGCTCGAAGAAGCGGCCCAGCGCGTCCAGCAGGAAGTCACCCAGGCCTACGAAGAAGCCGAACGCGAACTCGAAATGATGCGCCAGGAAGGCGAAGCCGAAGAAATGGCCGCCTCCGAGTAACTAAAACCCAGCCTCCGCCGGGCCCTGCGCAGGCAGCGGTCCTCGCCGGACAGGCAAAGCGAAAAGCCCCAGCATTCATGTTGGGGCTTTTCGCTTTCCGATGTCATCGCTATCGAAGCGACCGCATATTATCCGGACAGCGACTCCGACTTAAGCCGTAGAGAAGTAGACTGAGATAGGCTTGCCATGTAGCTACACAGTTGCTACAGTATTTCTAGAGGAGAGAAGCATCATTGGTGGCTAAGGGGAATCCACAACAGCTACGACCAATGAACTTCTACCGAAAAGGAGACCATATGTCGACAGTAGATTACGTATTTTTTCGGCTAACACCCGACGAAAGCAGGAACCTTAGATGCTTAAGTATCAGTGGGATACAGCGAACATTAGCCACATTGCAAAACACAGTATTTCAGCGGAAGAGGCGGAACAGGTAATCGAAAACGACCCCATCGACGTGGGCGAACGATTGCGTAACGGCGAAACGCGCTTCGTCCAAATCGGAGAAACAGCGACCGGTCGCATCTTGACCGTTGTTGCCACCATGCGCCAGAATCTGATCCGCGTGGTGACGGCGCATCCGGCGAACCGGGCTCAGCGCAGATTTTATGCAGAACACAAGGACATCGAAAATGCCCAAGACTTTGACGATACCCGAGTTTAAGAGTGAAGAGGTAGAAGCGCGCTGGTGGGATGAACACCCCGAGGTTGTTCTCGGCCTCTTTGAAACAGCAGCAAAAGAAGGAACCCTGGGCCGCGGCACGCTGGCGCGTCGAGGCCAGACTCCAACTACGACAATCCGCCTAGATCCTAGCGACATCGAGCTAGCGAAAATCCAGGCAGAACAGCGCGGCCTGAAGTATCAGACCTACCTGAAAATGATCATTCATCAAGCGCTCCAACAGGAAGCTGGAAAACGATAAGCGTGCTATGGTGGGAATAATTCGCACCGGAGGAGCCACCTCATGCCATCCGTCGAAAAAATCTCGATAGCCCTCCCACCGGAGATGGTCGCCCAGCTACGACAGGCGGTCGAGACCGGTGAGTATGCGTCGTCGAGCGAAGTCATCCGCGATGCACTACGCGACTGGACGCGCAAGCGCAAGCTGCAGCAGAGCGGCATCGCCGAGCTACGGCAGCTTTGGCAGGAAGCACGAGCGGACAAGAGCCCCGGCCTTGATCCCGACGAGGTCTTCGATCAACTCGAGCGCAAGTACCTGGCGAAAGCCGACAAAGCCGGCGCAGCCAAATAGTGCGGTACGTCCTCTCACCGAAATTCAAGTGCGATCTGGAAGAGATCGCTGGCTGGATAGCACAGGACAATCCCCGCCGCGCCCTCAGAGTCCTTCAAGAGATTCGCGCTCAGATTCGCAAAATCGCGCGAAACCCGATGCACTACCAACTACGCACGGAAATCGGCGAAGACGCTCGCCTAGCCGTCGTTGGGCGCTACGTGGTGTTATTCAGAATCGATGACACTATGGTTATCGCCCGGGCGCTTGCCGCCGGAACCATCGACCACGCCAGTGCCCGCCTCCTCATGGCGGCCGCGCGCCTCGCTTCCCGCCAGCTCCCGCCGCCGCGCGATCTCGACGCCCATCGCCGCGACAAAGAAGAAGAAGTCCGCGCCGAACCCGAGCCGGTAGAAGAAGTCTTCCCCGGGCCCAACGGAGAAGAACTCGCCCCCGAGACTCCGTATCGCGAAGCCCAGAACAAGCCCGAGCGCGAGTGGAGCTTCGCCGAATACCTCTACCACAAGACCTATCCCGGCAACGAAGACAAACCGCTGCCCGAGGAAGGCTACGGCAACCGCCTGGAAAAAGCCACGGAGCTCCGATCCCGGCAACCCGCCGAATTACGGACCGACCGGCAAGACCCGCCCACCCTCATCCTCGACAACATCAATGCAGCAGCAGAAACCCCACAGTACCGAAGTACCACCCCAGGCAAACCCTTCAATCAAAGCAGGATTCACCAACCACCCCCAATATTTGCGAAAGGCGGAACCCACCGGCGGCCGGAAACGGCGCGAACTTTGGCCCGCGCCCCAGTTGCCTACTGCTTGGTATCCAGCGGATGCGTCGCCTCTTCGTAAAACTCGTTCTGCAGCTTCAGGCTCTCGTCGTCCGCCTTCACCGAGCGGATCACGTTGGCGATGCCGTCGGCCCAGGCCTTCATGTCGTACTCGCCAAGCTCCTTGGTGGCCACGCTGCCGTCTCCTGAATAATGATTCGGAAATCGCGCGTACCACCAGATGCCGGTGTAGAGCCCGTCGGGCAGGTGCAGCCGGTGCTGGTCGGCTCCGGACTCTTCCCCGGCGCGATCCTGGTGGACCAGGTCGGGCCGCGAGATCATGGTGTGCGCCGTCTCCGATTCGCCCGCGTGCATGTCCATCTTCGAGTGCTCCTTGGGGCGGTCGGGCGAATCCCCCGCGTGCCACCAGTACACGTAGACCACGTAGTCGTGCTGCGTCTCCATCTGCGCCTGCGCGAAGAAGGGCAGCAGGTCTTCGTTGCCGCCGTGGCCGTTCACAATCACGATCTTCTTGCAGCCGTTGCGCCCCATCTCGTCGGTCGTCTCCTGCAGCAACCCGAGCTGCATCTTCCAGCTATAGGAGACAGTGCCCGGCTGGTGCCGCGCCTCGGCAATCTGCCCGAAGTAATAAGCGGGAAAGACGACTGCGTACTCCTCGGCGGCGCCGTGCTGCGCGGCGTAGCGAACGTTAATCAGGTCCGTGCCCAGCGGCAGATGCGGCCCGTGCTTCTCGATGATGCCGAACGGAAGCAGGCAGACGCCCTGCGACTGATGAATGGCCTTGATGAAATCGGGACCCGTAAGCTCTTCCCATTGCGTAGACAAACCGTTCGTCTGTTGTCCCCAGGCTGCAACCGAACAGAGCGCAACCGAACAAATCATCAACCTGGCAAAACGCCTCACTGAACCCTCCCTTTTTGAGTGCATGTGTACCACAGCCGCGAAATTCGCGTGTCTAGAGTGTGTTTGGCTCTGCTGATATCCCTCGAATCCATAACAAAGTTTGTCATCCCGAGCGAGCATCGCGAGCCGAGGGACCTGCATTTTGCTGGTATAGCCACAAATCCTTGTCTCTTGCTCGACATTCCGCGGCCAGCGAACAGGGATGTCAACTGAGCCAGCGTGTTTCATAAACATCGGAGCTTCTTTGGGCCACATGCGAGACCCGCCGTCGAAGCGGGGCTCGGGAAGCGTCCCGAAGCTGCTGGCCAATATATGAAACACGCTCTCACAACAACAGGCTGTATCCTATCCCCGTCACCAGAGAGAGGAAAGCGTCTTATGGCGACCTCAACCGCAACCACCGCGTCCGGCAGGCTCACGCGCATTCCGTGGTACCTGTGGTGCGCGGCGCTCGCCGTCACCTCGGTCACCATTGGGGCGCACTGGGACGTCTCCTGGCATCGGTCCATCGGGCGCGACAGTTTCTGGACTCCGGCGCACATGGCCATCTACGCCTGTGGCGTGCTCGCCGGTATCTGCTGCGGCTATCTCATCCTGACCACCACCTTCAAGCGTCCGCCGCAGATGGTTGCCGCCTCGGTGCGCGTGCTCGGCTTCCGCGGACCGCTCGGTGCATTCCTGGCCGCGTGGGGCGGCATCGCCATGCTCACCTCCGCGCCCTTTGACAACTGGTGGCACAACGCCTACGGCCTCGACGTGAAAATCGTCTCGCCGCCCCACACCGTGCTCATGCTGGGCATCTGGGCGGTGTGCATCGGAGCGCTCTTCCTGATCGTCGCCGCCATGAATCGCGCCTCTGTCAACGAAGCTGAGACGCCGCAGTTCCGCCACCTGCAGTGGCTCATGCTGTATCTCGCCGGACTCATGCTGGTGCTCTCCATGTTCTTCCGCATGGAGTACACCTGGGACGTCTACCTGCACTCCGCGCGGCCTTACATCGCCGTGGCTATCGGAACGCCGTTGTACTTCGCCGCGATTCACATCTGCTCGCGCCATCGCTGGGCAGCGACGGTGATGACCGCGATCTATACCGCCTTCGTCATCGGCCTCATCCTCATCCTGCCGCTCTTTCCCGCCGAGCCCAAGCTGGGGCCGGTCTACCAGCACGTCACGCAGTTCATCCCGCCCAAGTTCCCGGTGCTGATCATCGTCCCGGCGATCGTCTTCGACCTGCTGCTTTCTCAAGACGAGCGCTGGAAGCCCTGGCTGCTGTCGCTGCTGGCCGGCCCGCTGTTCGTGCTTTCCTTCATCGCCGTGGAGTGGCCGTTCGCCAGCTTCCTGATGACCCCGGCGGCAGCGAACCGCTTCTTCGGCACGCAGTATCACGACTACAGCACGCCGCCCTGGTCAGTCGATGTGACCCGCCACTTCTTCCAGCCTGAGCACGGACTCGTTCTGTGGGAGGGCCTGCTGGCGGCGATGGTCTACGCGGCCATCAGCGCGTGGCTGGGACTGGCCCTGGGCCGCTGGATGCGGAAGATTCAGCGATGACAAATCCAGTGACGATTGCCGACTGTCCTGCGCAGCAGGACCGGGTAGAAGCACCGGGCTTCAGCCCGGTGAATAAAGACCGGAAGGAAAGGGCTTTAGCCCTGGGCTCCCGCAATACGAAACGACGATTGTTACAATTTCTGACACTGCTCGCCTGCGTCCTCCTCGCTATGCCGATGTACGCGCATGTCGGCAGCCCGGATGTCTACGAGCAGGGCAATGCCGGTCCCTACAGGCTCTTCGTCGTCGTGCGGCCGCCAATGGTCATTCCCGGCGTTGCCGAAATCGAAGTCCGCTCGGAGACGCCGGGCATCGATCGCATCGAGATCACGCCGATACCGCTGACCGGCGAAGCATCGAAGCATCCTCCAATGCCGGACACCATGAAGAAGCCGTCGTCGGACGCGCAGTTCTTCACCGGCCACCTCTGGATCATGGCCACTGGCTCATGGCAGGTGCGCTTCACCGTCGCCGGCAATCAGGGGCCGGGCGTGCTGTCCATCCCGCTTCCGGCAACCGCCCTCACCACGCGCAAGATGCAGCCGGGCCTCGGCATCACTCTGGCCTGTCTCGGGGCTCTGCTGCTCATTGGCATGGTGGGCATTGTGGGGGCAGCCGCACGGGAAGCGCAGCTCCCGCCGGGAACCGAGCCGCCGCCGGCGCGCATACGTCGTTCTTATGTAGCTATGACGGTTACGCTTGCCGTTCTTGTCGCCGCTGTCATTCTGGGAAACAAGTGGTGGGGGACGGAAGCCTCCGGCTACGCCGATTATGTCTACAAGCCGCTGCAGATGAATGCATCTCTGCAGCCTGGGAATGTTCTTGATCTCAAGCTGACCGATCCGGGATGGCTCAAGCAGCGGAAGCTCGACGACTTCATTCCCGACCACGACCACCTCATGCACCTCTATATGATCCGCTGGCCGGGCATGGGCGTCGTCTTCCACCTGCACCCGCAGCCGGTCGCCACCGGCGACTTCCATCTGGCGATGCCGACGGTTCCAGCGGGTGAATACCACCTCTACGCCGACGTGGTGCACGCCAACGGATTTCCGGAGACGCTGGTGGCCTCCATCAATCTTCCCTACATCGCTGGACGGCCGCTCCAGGGCGATGATGCCGAAGGAACCGCTGGCCCGTTGAAATGGAACGGAGACGGAACACAAATCAGTAATAGTTACAAATTGCCGGACGGATACACCATGGTCTGGAACAAGCCGGCGAAACTGGTCGCCAAAGCACCCGAGCAGTTCACGTTTACGCTGCTCGATCCCGACGGTCAGCCGCCAAAGGACATGGCGCTGTATATGGGAATGACCGGCCATGCGGCCTTCGTGAAGACCGACGGCAGCGTCTTCGCGCATATCCACCCGGCAGGAAGCGCCTCGATGGCGGCGATGATGATGGCCCAGGCCCAAAATCAGGCGTCATCCGCAACGCCCGCCGCGCCGGCAACAGGCATGCCCGGAATGGATATGTCACAGTCCGGGTTGCCGAATGTCGTCAGCTTTCCCTACGGCTTTCCCAGTGACGGCAACTATCGCATCTTTATTCAGATGAAGCACGGAGAGACCGTCGAAACGGGCGTGTTCGACGCCGAAGTGAGCAAATCGCAACAGCAGCCGTGACGATCTGCGTCAAACGGTAGTGATGACGGTTACGATTGCGGAGCGCCCGGCCACAGCAGGCAGAGACGCCGCTGCGCCATCGAGATTGTCGCCTTTTTCATCCCGATGACTTCCCCGTCGGCTTCGATAAGCAACGGCGACTGGTATGAATAATCGGGCACCGGCCTGCACGTCAGCATAGAGACGTCTTCATACTGCGGGTAAGGCAGTTTCGATGAGCCGCTGCTCCTGCGCGTCACCAGGGCGTGAAAGCTGGCATGCGCCAGGCCGAAGCGCGTCGTCTCCGGAATGCTTGCCACCCGCAGGGTCTGCGTTTGCAGGCCGCCGCCGGGCCGCCAGCGGTTGATTTCGCCTACGCGCACGGCAATCACCTCGCTGGCCCGGCATTTGCGAATGCCGCCGTCGGTCAGCGTCATCTCGAGATCAAAGGGCTCGACGGGATGCTGCAGCAGCAGCCGGAAGCCGCCCGCGTAATATGCGGCGCGTCCGCCGACGCGCTTGCCGCTGCCCGTTGGGGCGAGGTTCATCAGCGCGGCATGAACGCCCATACCCGCGGCGATGGTGAAGTACCAGTTGCGGTCCTTGGTATGCCCGGCGGTCTTGCAGGTGATCTTGCCCAGCGGGATCGACACCGCCGGGGCGTTCATCTGTGAGCGCATCGCCTCCATCGGGTCGTGCGACAGGCGCAGGTTCTGCGCCAGCACATTTCCGGTTCCGAAAGGAATAACGCCGAGCGCCGTTGGCGATCCCGCAATGCCCTGGATCACCTGGAAGATGGTGCCGTCGCCGCCACAGACGAAGATGGTATCGAAGCCGCTGGCCACGGCGTCCTGAGCTTGTTCGCCCGCGGAGTGGGCCGACAATGTGTCCTGCAGCTCGACAGTGCAGCCCGTCTCGCGCAGCATCGCTGCGAGGCGATCCACTGCCGCGCGCCGGTTGCGGCGCTCCATCAGCAGCGGATTGAGAAAGAAGAGAACACGACGCATCTGCAAATTTTGAGACTATGCGCCCACGCCAGCGCGATTCGGTAAATAAATGATGAGAAGCCGTCGCGGAGAACCCGCGAAGTGAACACAATGGAGCCGTTGCGGAGAGAATGCGAGTGCCCAGGTCTCGCCGCTGAGACCTGGGTTCTCAGGGTTTAACTAAAAGTTCAGCGGCTTCTCCCACCCGCTGAAGACAATCTCGCTCAGCGGCTTGCGCTGCCGCGGCGCGGTCTCCATCTGACGCATCTGTTCGGGGAGCATGGCCGGGTCGCCGAGATATCCCAGGGCGGTCACTGAACCCGCTTCGAAGTCATCGGGAATGTTGAACGCCTGGAGTATCTTGACGGGATCGAAGCCAGCCATCGAATGCGTGTGGAAGCCAAGCGCCGTAGCCTGCAGGGCCAGGTACGCGGTCGCTGCGCCGGTGTCGTGCAAGCCGCATCGATTGGGGGAGCCGTTATGCGCGAAGGTCTTTTTTGCAACCGAAAGAATCAGAACCGGCGCGCTCTTGGCCCAACCCTGGTTGAACTCGACCAGGTTGTCGAAGATCTTCTTGTAGGTCTCATCGCCCTTGTGGCCGACGAGGAAACGCCAGGGCTGCTCGTTGAAGGAGGATGCCGCCCAGCGCGCCGCTTCGAATACCTCTTTCAGGCTTTCAGGGCTCACCGGCTTATCCGAATACGCCCGCGGGCTCCAGCGTTTCAGGATGTCCTCAATCACGCCTGGAATGGCGGGCGCGTGCTTCAGCTTTTCAATCTCTTCGTGATTCTGAGACAAGGGGATCACTCCTCGGGAAATCTCCCGGCAAACGATTGGATTCACAAGTCGCTGCAATGATGCCTGCAAACGAGCGCATATTCATGAGACAACACAGCAAGCCCACGGCGCGATCCATTACGGTCCATTGCGGCGCGTTCTCCACACTTCCCACAGGCCTCCACAGGAATTGCACTGATGCTGAGCCTTGCGGGGTCAGGAATCGACGCGTAGCCTCCTCAGAGTGGTCCGAAATGCATCCCTTCGCCGCCTGTTGCGCAATCTGAGCCAACCTCGATGGTTACCAGATAGTTCATATCCGCGAGGGGTGCGGGTTCGCGGACTTCTGCACAGCCGTTTGCTGAGAATTGAGGCCTTATATTCCAATTCGGCATCTAATACACTAGATATTGTGGTTGGGACTTGACACGCACTATTAACAGAGGTACTTTCCCATCTGCGGCTCTAAAAAGCGCCGCAAGGTTTTGGGACGTTCGATCGACGCTCTCGCCCCCGAATTGAAGATAGATGGAAGAAGTTCGGGCGGGCGAAGGGCAGTTCCCGAAGCCTCTGTTTTGATTGAGGTTATCCCCCTCACTGCGATGTGTTTTCGTCGCTGGATCGGTTTTGCCCCGCTATCGAGCGGGTATCCCAACTCGAACCTCCCCCCTTAGGAAGGAGCACCACGAATGGCTGAGGCCACCAGGAAATCCGTCATCACCGCCTCCCCGAATGCTGCCGGCACGACCGGTCACGAGGCTTCCCCGTCCGCTGCGAAGGCTCTCCGCTTTGAGCGATTTTTCTCGAAGTCCACCGTCTCGCCCTATGACGAAGTCCAGTGGGAGCGCCGTACCGCAGCCATCACCGACGCTTCCGGCAAAACGATCTTCGAGCAGAAGGACGTCGAGGTTCCGGTCGACTGGTCGATGACCGCGACCAACATCGTCGCCAGCAAGTACCTGCACGGGCAGATGGACACTCCCGAGCGCGAGTCCGGAGTGCGCGCCCTGGTTGCCCGCGTGGCCGAAACGATCCGCGACTGGGGTCTGGCCGGCGGATATTTCTCCACTCCCGAGGACGCTGCCATCTTCCACGACGAGCTGGTGCACCTGCTGGTAACGCAGAAGGTGGCCTTCAACTCGCCGGTGTGGTTCAACGTGGGCTGCGACCGCCTGGAGCCTAATTCCGACGCCCAGAACTGGCACTGGAATCCGCACACCTGCGCCGTCGAATTTTCCGTGACCGGCTACCGGACGCCGCAGTGCTCGGCCTGCTTCATCAACGCCGTCGACGACTCGCTGGACTCGATCCTGACCCTGGCCAAGACCGAGGGCATGCTCTTCAAGTGGGGATCGGGCACGGGCACCAACCTGTCGACGATCCGCGGATCGATGGAATTGCTCTCGGGCGGCGGCACGGCCTCCGGGCCGCTCAGCTTCATGCGCGGATTCGACGCCTTCGCCGGTGTCATCAAGTCCGGCGGCAAGACACGCCGCGCCGCGAAGATGGTCATCCTCAACGTCGACCATCCGGACATCATCGACTTCATCGAGTGCAAGACGAAGGAAGAGGCCAAGGCCTGGGCGCTGATGCGCGAGGGCTACGACGGCTCTTCGGGTCCCGACTCCGAAGCCTACAGCATCGATCTTCTTCCAGAACGCGAACAACTCCGTTCGCGTGACGGATGAGTTCATGCGCGCCGTGGAGCACGACGGCGACTTCACCACCTACACGGTGAAGGACCACACGCTGGTCAAGACGTACAAGGCGCGCGACATCATGAAGAAGATCGCCGAGGCCACCTGGCAGTGCGGCGACCCGGGCATGCAGTACGACACCACCATCAACAAGTGGCACACGTCGAAGAACACGGCGCGCATCAATGCGTCGAACCCGTGCTCGGAGTACATGTTCCTCGACAACTCGGCCTGCAACCTGGCCAGCTTCAACCTGCTGAAGTTTGTAACCGCGGCAGGCACATTTGACATCGCCGCCTATCGCGCTGCGATCGACATCATGATCACGGCGATGGATATCCTGGTCGACAACTCCGGCTATCCGACCGAGTCGATTGCGAAGAACTCGCACGACTATCGTCCGCTCGGTCTGGGCTACGCCAACCTCGGCGCGCTGCTGATGGCCTTCGGTCTGCCGTATGACTCCGATGCCGGACGCGACTTTGCCGCGACGCTCACCGCCATCATGTGCGGCGAGGCGTATCTGCAGTCGTCGCGCGTCGCCGAGAAGTGCCCGCGCTGGCCTCGGCCACTCCGCTCACGGCATCCGCAAATCATCAAGGCGGAGCCTGCCCCGGCTTCTACGTGAACCGCGAGCCGTTCCTCGACGTCATCCGCATGCACCGCGCCGAGGTGAACAACATCGGCAAGTCGAAGACGTCCGCCGAGCCGTTCGTGTGCTCCGCAGCTCGACGAACTGATCGAGGCCAGCAAAGACTGCTGGGACAAGGCGCTCGCGCACGGCGAGAAGTACGGCTACCGCAACTCGCAGGTCACGGTGCTTGCGCCGACCGGCACCATCGGCTTCATGATGGACTGCGACACCACCGGCATCGAGCCCGATCTGGCCCTGGTGAAGTACAAGAAGCTGGTCGGCGGCGGCATGATCAAGATCGTCAACAACACCGTGCCCGCTGCGCTCTTCAAGCTCGGCTATAACAACGATCAGGTCGACGCCATCGTCAGCTACATCGACGCGACGGGGACCATCGAAGGCGCGCCCGGCATCAAAGCCGAGCACCTTGCCTGCTTCGACTGCTCCTTCAAGCCGTCGAAGGGCACGCGCTCGATCCACTACATGGGCCACGTGAAGATGATGGCGGCCACGCAGCCGTTCCTCTCGGGCGCCATCTCGAAGACCGTCAACCTGCCGCACGACTGCTCGCTCGACGACATCGCCGAGGCTTATCTCGAAGTCTGGCGTCTCGGCCTGAAGGCCGTCGCCGTCTATCGCGATGGGTCGAAGGGCGCGCAGCCGCTGAACGTCTCCGACGGCAACGAGGCGAAGGAGATCAAGAGCGCGAAGAATGCCGATGATGCTCGACCGCCGCCGCCGACCGCGTGCTTGCGGCGCTGTCCAGCGGCAAGCCCGCCGCCGAAGCCGACCTCGAAGACCTCGAAGCCAAGATCTCCGAGAAGATCGAGGTGTCGGCCAAGTCCGTCCTCTCCGCTTCCACTGCCTTCACCGCGGCGCTGGCCAGCATCGCTACGGGCATCGCTCGCGGCCGGCCGGATCCGACACGGGCCCGCCCCGCGCCGTCCGTCACCGTCTGCCGGAGGAGCGTGCGTCGCTGACGCACAAATTCTCCATCGCCGGACACGAAGGCTACATCACCGTCGGCCTCTACCCCAACGGGCAGCCCGGCGAAATCTTCATCAAGATGGCCAAGGAAGGCTCGACCGTCTCCGGCCTCATGGACAGCTTCGCGACCGCCATCTCGCTGGCGCTGCAGCACGGAGTTCCGCTCAAGGTGCTGTGCGAGAAGTTCGCGCACAGCCGCTTCGAGCCCTCCGGCTGGACCGGCAACGAGCACATCGGCTATCGCCAAGTCGATCATGGATTACATCTTCCGCTGGCTCCAGCTGCGCTTCCTCTCCGGGCAACAGCTCTCCCTGTTCGCCGGACTGGCGCGGCCCGGCTCCGCGCGTCCGGCGACAACGCGGCGAAGCGGCGGATACTGCCGCTCTCGCCCGAACAGCACAGCTTCCACTCGCGGTATGGGCGCAACCTCAGCGCCGCAGGGCGGAATCCTGCCGGAGATCGCGGCAGCGGATAGCGCGCATGCACTATCAACGCAGATGCCTGCCGTCGAGGATCGCGGCATCTACCACGCCGCCGACGCCATGCGGGACCTGTACGACATGGGCGACGCCCCCAGCTGCCACACCTGCGGAGCCATCATGGTCCGCAACGGCAGCTGCTACAGATGCATGAGCTGCGGCAGCACCAGCGGCTGCAGCTAAACGCAGAAACAAAAACTGCCTCCGGCGGCGGACTCGCCGTCCGGGGCAATCTCACCTTCCGAGCTCATATCGATAGAAGCCCCGGCTCAGGCCGGGGCTTCGAGTCTCCCATCAGGAGGGCTTTAACCTTTGGGCGTTCGGTTCTCCGCTTGAAGCCCTCCTGTTTGTGGCAGGTGAATGCAAAGCGTTACGCTCAATTCACCTGAAACCCCTCTTAGTTTCCTTCCACCGGGATCGTTGTCAATTCCAGGGACGCTTGCTGGTCCCGGGCCTGTCTCTCGGCTTTGGAGCGGGGGATGTCGCCGTTCATTGCGGTCCATGAGCAGCGGATCTCGCTCAGGAAGTAGTGATCGCCGTACTTGGTGAAGACCAGGTGGGAGTGGCCCTGGTAGGGTAAGGCGTCGGCGGCATCCATCAGCGTCACAGCGCCGACCGGGCGGGCGCGGTTCTGGATGATGAGAATGTCGTTGGATTCCGAGGAGATCATGTAAGTGCCGGCGGGAAGCTGCTTGCTACCGACGACAAAGCTGAAGGGAACGGTGGCGCGGGCCTGGTGGTCTTGCGCGTGGAGGCTACCGGCGGTGAAGAAACCCGCTAGCATGACGAGGGCTGTGGCTGTGAATCGCTTCATGAGAGTCTCCTATCGAGAGCGAGACTAGGCGCGTTGCGCCAGGCCTGTCGTTAAGCCGGCGTCGAATAATCGCCCAATTTGGGGGGACATTTTTTTGACGCATTCAACGCCATGCCCGCAACTGGACACTCGTACTACATTTCCGGACGCAGGAACTTATTCATCATTGCCCGGCCTTTCCGGCGCATCTTCCGTAGCTCCTTCGTGATACGCAATCCCTTGTTGGCACCGCCAATATCGGCTCCGCGCGATTTTCGACACCGTTCTCTACCCGTATGCAGCGCGGATATGCGAGCATTATCTGTTCTAGGAAATGCGCGTTCGGGCGTGGTGAACGTTTCAGAGACGAGTTGCTGCCGCCCGGCTGGGTGAGAGATGGGAACAGGCTTACTGGCGATGGATACGGCGAGTCCCTGGCTGCCGATTGTGGCGCTGCTGGCCGGGGGGTTGGCCTTCGGCATTGCGCCGCTGGCGCTGGCCCGGCTGTGGGCGCTGAAGTTCTCGCCGCAGAAGCCGGGAGTCCAGAAAAACGCGATTTACGAGTGCGGCGTGGAATCGACCGGGGATGCCTGGATTCAGTTCAAAGCGTCCTACTATCTGTACGCGATTATTTTTCTCATTTTCGATGTGGAAGCGGTTTTTCTGCTGCCGTTTGCGGTGGCGTTTACCGGACTGACGGTGGGAGCCTGCGTGGCGATGTTGATCTTTCTCCTGCTGCTGGTTGAGGGGCTGGTCTGGGCGTGCCAGAAGGGCGTGCTGACGTGGAGCTGAGATAAGTTTCGTACTCTGGGCGGGAATGGCGGTGGCATGGATCAGGATTTAAAAGCCGAGCTGAGCAAACACGGGATCTTTACCACGACATTTGAGGAGATCTACAACTGGGGCCGGAAGAACTCTGTGTGGCCCCTGACCTTTGGGCTGGCCTGCTGCGCCATCGAGATGATTGCGACGACCATGGCCCGCTACGATCTGGCCCGCTTCGGCGCGGAGGTCTTTCGCGCTTCGCCCCGCCAGGCCGATCTGATTATCGTCTCCGGAACGGTGACGAAGAAGATGGCCCCGCAGGTGGTGCGGCTCTACAACCAGATGCCGGAGCCGAAGTACGTGATCGCCATGGGCGCCTGCGCCATCTCGGGAGGGCCGTTCCGCGATGGTTACAACGTGCTGCGCGGGATCGACCGCTACATTCCCGTCGACGTGCATATCCCCGGCTGTCCGCCGCGGCCCGAGGCGCTGATCGACGCCTTCATGACGCTGCAGAAGAAGATCAGCCAGCAACAACTGACCGGCGAGAGCCGTCCGCGACATCTGCACGCCGATCTGCCCAGCGAGTTCCCGGTTCCGGAGCATGCCGAGCATGGGCTCGAACCGGCCGAGAATGCCGAGGTGTGGAACCCGCTCAGAGTGATTCAAGGATGAATGCCGGAAGGATGAATGCCGAAACGATGAATGCGGAGACACTGAAGGCGGAGATCGAGGCGGCTGTTCCCGGCTGCCGGGTCGAGCTCTTGCTGAACGGCAGCCCATCTGCGCAGCACTCCCTGGTGATCGACAACGAGCATGCGGTGCAGGTGGCGCGATTCCTGCGCGACGATCCGGCGCTGCGTCTGGACTTCTGCTCCAACGTGACCGGCGTCGACTGGCTGGATGCCGAAGTCAGCGAAACGGTGAAGACGAAGAAGCTGGTGGAAGGAGCGGAGCAGGAGGTCAGCGAGGTCAGGAAAACCCACACTCCAGGCCGGCTGGAGGTGGTGTATCACCTCTTCTCGATGGAGAAGAAGCATGGTCCGGTCATCCTGCGCCTGCGGACTGCCGATCGCGCAAGCGGGAACACAGTGCCGTCGCTCACGCCGGTATGGCGGAGCGCGGAGTTTCAGGAGCGCGAGGCGTTCGATCTCTACGGGATCGTCTTCGAGGGACACCCCGATCTGCGAAGGCTGCTGATGTGGGATGGATTCGTCGATCACCCGATGCGCAAGGATTATGTTGCTCCGGACGAGGATGAAGACGGAAATGGAAGGGAACAGCGATGACGGCGGAAGCGGCGAGCATCGAGAGGATGGTCACAGGTCGCGCGGCTGAAGAGCGGATGCCGGAAGTGATCGCCTCGGCCGAGCTGAACGGCAACCCCGACAACGGCCAACTGCTCGAGCTGTCGATGGGCCCGCATCATCCGTCGACGCACGGCGTCTTCCGCATGAATGTGCTGCTGGACGGCGAGCGTGTGATGCGGCTGAAGCCGGTCTTCGGCTACCTGCACCGCAACCACGAGCAGATCGCGGAGAAGGTCAGTTATCTGGCGTCGATCCCTTATACCGACCGGCTGGACTATCTCTGCTCGATGACCAACAACTGGGCTTACGCGCTTACCGTGGAGAAGCTGGCGGGCATCGCGGTGCCGGAGCGTGCCGAGTACATCCGGGTGATCACGGCGGAGCTGACGCGACTGCAGAACCATGCGTCTCTCATCGGATTCTTACTGCAGGACATGGGCGCGAGCGGCACTCCGCTGATGTATGCCTTCCGGGAGCGCGAAAAGATTCTCGACTTGTTCGAGTCGCTCAGCGGAGCACGGATGATGTGCAACTACATGCGTTTCGGGGGCGTGCGGGTGGACTTTCCTCCTCACTGGCTGGAGCAGGCGCAGGCGCTTGTCGACGGCTTTCCGCGCTTCCTGGATGAGTTCGAGCGGCTGCTGATGGGGAACGAAATCCTGATGGGGCGCACCCAGGGCGTAGGCGTGTTGCCGCGCGAGCTGGCGATCAGTGCCGGAATTACCGGGCCGATGCTGCGCGCCAGCGGCGTGAATTACGACATCCGCAAGGTGGACCGCTACGGCATCTATGAGCGATTCACGTTCCGCGTGCCGCTGGGCGAGCACGGCGATGTCTACGACCGATATATGATGCGAGTGCTGGAGATGCGGGAGTCGATCGGGATTCTAAAGCAGGCGCTGCAAGAGATTCCACCCGGGCCGATCATGGATGCGAAGGCGCGGCTGCGTGGACTGCGGCCAAAGGCCGGCGAGGCCTATGGACGGATCGAATCTCCGAAAGGCGAGCTTGGATTTTTTCTGATCAGCGACGGATCGACGAACCCTTACCGCTACCGCGTGAGGCCGCCGAGCCTGATCAACCTGACGGTGCTCGAAGATATGTGCCTGGGCCGGAACGTGGCAGATGTAGTGGTGATTCTGGGCAGCGTCGATATTGTGCTGGGCGAAGTGGATCGGTAGGATGCGGGTGTTTCACGCGAAGCGGAGAAAACGGATAAGCCATGCTGGGTGAAGGCATCGTAAAAGGGCTGGCAGAGACGGCGAGAAACTTCTTCGGGAGCTTTGTCGACAGAAGTCGGCTCACCACCTCGCAATTTCCCGAAGAGCGGCTGCCGCAGGCCGAAGCGACACGGGTCTTTCCGTTTCTGATTTACGACACAGACGACAGAGAGAAAGGCCTTCGCTGTGTGGCCTGCAAGATCTGCGAAGTGGAATGTCCACCGAAGTGTATCTACATCGAAAAGAGTACGGACAAGAAACCGGATTACGCCGGCAAGCCGCAGTTCTTTCCCAAAGTCTTCGACATCGACGTATCGGTGTGCATGAGCTGCCAGATTTGCGTCGAGGTGTGCCCCTTCGAGGCCATCAAGATGGATACGGCGTTCGAGTTGAGCACAGATGACCGCTTCGGCGGCCTGTTGTGGCAGAAGGAAAAGCTGGCGCGAACGAACGAGTATTATCACTCGATTCATCCCACGGAAGCGGCTGAAGTGGATGCGGCACTGGCAGAAAAGAAAGCTAAGGCAGAGGCGAAGCCCGCCGCGGGGGCTGCGGCGGCCCGATGACGCAGGTGCTCGACCAGATTTTCGTGATCGCGAAGCATTGGCTGGTCCTGCACTCGCCGGCTGCATTGCAGCCGCTGGTCTCCATCCTCTTGTCCGTGGTGCCGGTTCTCGTTGTCTTTCCCGCATTGTTTGCGTTGACGACGATTCTCGAACGCAAGGGGCTGGCCCGCATCCAGAACCGCTACGGCCCGAATCGCGTGGGGCCTTTCGGTATCCTGCAACCGCTGGCGGACGGGTTGAAGTCGCTGACCAAAGAAGACATCGTGCCGCAGTCGGCGGACAAGCTGGTGCATTTTCTGGCTCCGCTGTTGCTGGTTGCGACCGCGTTTCTGGAGTACGCGGTGCTGCCCATCGGTCGCAACATGGTGGTGGCCGACCTGGACGCGGGGGTGCTGTTCTTTTTCGCAGTCAGCGCGGCCATGGAGCTCTCGATCTTCATGGCCGGATGGTCGAGCCGGAATAAGTATTCGCTGCTGGGCGCGATGCGCGCGATGGCGCAGATGATCAGCTATGAAGTGCCGCTGCTTCTCTCGTCAATCGCGGTCATCATGACGGCAGGCTCACTCTCCACCGTTACGATTGTGGAGAAGCAGAGCGGGTATAGCGGCATCTGGCCGCACTGGTACGTGCTGACGCCGTGGGGGCTGGGTGGATTCATCCTCTTCATGATTGCGGCGACAGCGGAGTCGAACCGCTCGCCCTTCGATCTGCCCGAAGGCGAGTCGGAGATCATCGCCGGCTATCTCACCGAATACTCGGGATTCAAGTTTGCGCTCTTCTTCCTGGGCGAATACCTGGGCATGTTCGCGATCAGCGGGCTGGGCATCACCCTGTTTCTGGGCGGATGGTCGGCGCCGTTCTCATTCCTGACCTGGGTGCCGTCGTGGATTTGGTTCTTTGCCAAGCTGCTGGCGCTGATTGCGATCTTTATCTGGGTGCGTGGAACGCTGCCGCGGCTGCGCATGGATCAACTGATGAACTTCGCCTGGAAATTCATGCTGCCTATGGCGCTGATGGTCATTGTTTCCGCTGGGGCGTGGCGATTTCTGCCGCACGGGGTGCTGCGCTGGGCAGTGTGCGCGCTGCCGATTCTGATTCTTTACATCCTGCTGGGCCGCAGCCTGACCGGCAGCCAGAAGATTGAGAAACGAATATACAGGTTCGCCGAATGAGCCGGGACTGCAGGTGGATCACGCAACGTAAATCTGTATTGACCATATGACTCTGCCTTTCCTCATCCTCGCGGTGCTGACGCTTGCCGGAGCCACGGCCGCTATGACGCTACGCAAGCTGGTGCATTGCGCGCTGGCGCTTTCGGTCGCCTTTGTTGGACTGGCGGGGCTCTACCTTGTCCTGGGCGCGCAATTCGTGGGGCTGGTGCAGGTGATGGTCTATGTGGGTGCGGTTGTGATTCTCATCGTCTTCGCGATCCTGCTGACTCGCAGTGACGAGCTGCCCGCGCCGCGCGGATCGCTCTCATCGAAGACGTCCTGGCTCGCAGGCCTGGTGGTTGTCGCCGGAGTGTTCGCGGTTCTGGCCCGGGCGCTGACCACCACAGGTGCATCGCAAGCGATTGCCGGAGCGCGACCGGAGGCGAAAATCAGCGACATTGGCAGCGCACTGATGCAGCGCTTCGTTCTGCCGCTTGAAGTCGTGGGCCTTCTGCTCACGGCAGCGCTGATCGGCGCGGTCGTCATCGCCATGGAGGAGAAGCAGAGCACAAAATGAATCCGCTGACAGCTTGTCTCCTGGTTTCCTCACTTCTGTTTTCCATCGGGCTCGGCGGCGCGCTAATGCGGCGAAGCGCAATCCTGGTGCTGATCGGCATCGAGTTGATGCTGAATGCGGCGAACTTGAACTTCATCGCCTTCTGGCGCTATGGGCCGCATCCCGAGGCATTGACCGGGATATTGTTTGTGGTTTTCTCGATTGCGATCGCGGCCGCGGAAGCGGCGGTGGGGCTGGCCCTTATCCTTGCGGTATACCGGCACTCCAAAACAACCGATGTAAACAGCCTGGACTCGATGAAGGGATAGACGAGCAAGCATGGTGTGGATTGTCCGCAACCTCTGGCTGATTCCTGTGCTTCCCGCTTTCGCAGCGGCGCTTATCGCCTTCGCGAAGCAGCGGCGGCGCGGGTTTGCGGCGGGACTGGCGATCGGGTCCATGAGTATTTCCTTTCTGCTGTCGCTGAGCGCCCTCGCGCATACGCTGGAGCAGCCGGCGGTTGAGTTCATCAATTTTCCCTGGCTTCAATTCGGCTCGGAGTGGCTGAAACTCGGCTGGATGCTCGATCCTTTGACCGCGGTGATGCTGGTGATGGTCACCTTTGTGAGCCTGTTGATCTTTATATACAGCGTCGGCTACATGGCTCACGACGACAACTTCACCCGCTTCTTCTGCTTCCTCGCGCTCTTCGCCGGCGCGATGCTGGGTGTGGTGATTGCGAACAGCCTGCTGCTGCTGTTCATGTGCTGGGAGATCGTCGGTCTTACTTCGTATCTGCTGATCGGCTTCTGGTATCAGAAGCCGGCGGCCGCGGCTGCGGCGAAGAAGGCATTCATCGTGACCCGCATCGGCGACCTGGGATTTTTTCTGGGCATGATGTGGCTCTATAGTCAGAGCGGAACGCTGCTCTTCTACGATCACGGCGCTGGTTGCCTGGAGCATTCTGCCCTGGCGGCGATGGCGGCTCACATGACGGGCATTGGTCTCGCCGCATCGAGCGGCATCGGGCTGCTGATCTTCTGCGGCGCGGCCGGGAAGTCCGGCCAGTTTCCGCTGCACGTATGGCTGCCGGATGCGATGGAAGGCCCGACGCCGGTGAGCGCCTTGATTCATGCCGCCACCATGGTTGCGGCCGGCGTCTTTCTTGTGGCTCGCGTGTATCCGCTGATGACGGCGCCGGTGCTCGAAGTGGTGACGTGGATCGGTGCCTTCACCGCACTGTTCGCTGCCTGCATTGCCGTCGCGCAGAACGATATTAAGCGCATCCTGGCTTACTCCACCGTGTCGCAGCTGGGCTACATGATGATGGGGCTGGGTGTCGGCGGCGTGGCGGTGGGAATGTTCCACCTGATCACGCATGCGTTCTTCAAGGCGCTGCTTTTTCTCGGTGCGGGATCGGTGATCCACGGTTGCGGGGGCGAGCAGGATATTCGCAAGATGGGCGGATTGCGGAAGCTGATGCCCATTACCTTTGCGACCTATGCGGCGGGCATGCTGGCGCTGTGCGGCGTTCCGCTATTCTCCGGCTTCTGGAGCAAGGACGAGATTCTGCATGCGGCGCATCTGTGGAGCGTGTCGGCAGCGCCATTTTACATGGGCGCGGCGGGTGCGCTGCTGACCGCGCTGTATATGACGCGGCAGGTCTACTACGTCTTCTTTGGGCAGCCACGCGAGCCGTTGACGCAGCAGAGTGCGGCGGTCCATGCGCATCAGGACCACGGAAGCGCGCTTGTTCCGCATGAGAGTCCCGCTGTGATGACTGGGCCTCTTGTGATCCTGGCGGTCTTTGCGGCGCTGCTTGGGTTCATCGGGACGCCGGCGTGGCCGTGGTTTCAGGGATTTCTCGATGGAAAGCCGGTGGCCTTCGGCTTCGGGCAGTTCATGGGAAACGGCATTCTGCCGCTGATGATCAGCTCGTCAATCATCGTCTTTGCGGGCCTCGGGTTGGGCTGGTGGTTCTACGGACGAAAACCGATTGCGGGTGGACAGCCCGATGCTCCGGTTCCGGATGCGTTGGAGCGGCTGCAGCCCAGCGTCTTTCACGCGCTCGGCAAGCGGCTGTATGTCGATGAGTTCTACGAACTGTCTGTGATTCGTGTGGCCCGGTGGAGCGCGCATCTCAGCGACTGGATGGATCGCTGGGTGTGGAACGGAGCGGTGCAGCTCGTCTCCTGGTTGGTGACCGGCGTTGCGTGGACGGACTCGCTTCTCGACACTTATGTGGTCAACACCAGCTTCGATGAGGGTTGCAAGGGCTTCGTCCAGGGCGGGCGCCTGATGTCGCGGCTGCAGAATGGCCGTGTTCAGAGCTACCTGCGCGTCATCGGCGTTGCGCTCATCGCATTCGCGGCATTTCTTTTCTGGGGCGGCAAGGGATGAACGGATTTCCCTGGATCACCCTTCTGACCGCAACGCCGCTGGCGGGGGCGTTCCTTATTCTTCTGACTGCCGGGAAAAATAGAAACATTGCGCGCTCCCTGGCGGTAGCCGTGAGCGTGGCGGGACTGGCTCTGACGCTCTTCCTGTGGCGGATCTTCCATGCGACATCCGGCGCGCTGCAGCTTCAGGAGCGGCACGCTTGGATTCCTGCGCTGGGCGTCGATTATCATGTGGGCATCGATGGGCTGGGCCTGTTGATGCTGCTGCTTTCGGCCATCGTTGTGCTCATGTCGATTGCCGCCTCCTGGAATCATCGAGAGCATGGCCGGCTTTACTTCGCACTGGTGCTGTTTCTGGAGGCGGGCCTCTTCGGAACATTCACGGCACTGAACTTCATCCATTGGTTCTTCTTCTGGGAGCTGAGCCTCATCCCTGCGTTTTTTCTCATCCGCCTTTGGGGAGGTTCGCAGCGGGCGCGCGCGGCCAATCAGTTTTTTGTCTACACCATGGTGGGAAGCGTCGCGCTGCTGCTGGCGTTCCTTGCGCTTTATCTTGCCACCGGCCAATTCGATTTCGTCGATCTTGCGCACCTGGCGCGGAGCGGCCAGCTGATCCCCGACCTGGCGCAGAACCTGCACTGGCATCACTGGACAGGCGAGCAGATCGCGTGGCGGCTCTTCTGGCTGGCTTTTCTGGGTTTCGCGGTGAAGATCCCGATCATGCCGTTTCATACCTGGCTGCCATCGGCCTATGCTGAAGCGCCTTCGTCCACCACCATGCTGCTGACCGGCGCGATGTCGAAGATGGGCCTGTACGGACTGCTGCGCATCCTGCTTCCCATCTTCCCAGCGCAGATGCAGCGGGCGCTGACTCTGCTGCTGTGGCTGGCCGTCGCCAGCGTTGTTCTGTCGGCTTTAGCGGCGTGGGCGCAGACGGATCTGAAGCGCATGTTCGCGTACTCGTCGATCAATCATCTTGGCTATTGCGTGCTGGGCATTCTTGCCGCAGTCAAGTGGACGGGCGGATCGCTGGCCACGGAAAAAGCAGCGGTTCTTGACGGTGTCTTTCTGCAGATATTCAACCATGCGCTGATGGGAGCTGCGATCTTCTGGTTTGTCGCGCTGCTGGAGAAGCGCAGCGGAGGCTTGCGAGGACTGAACGACTTCGGTGGCCTGCGCAAGATCGCTCCAGTTTTCTGTGGACTTATGGGCATCGCTATTTTTTCGTCGCTCGGCCTGCCCGGTCTTAATGACTTTCCCGGCGAATTCCTGATCTTCAAGGGCGCGTTCCCGCTGGTAACGTGGGCTACCGCGCTCTCGGTGATCGGCCTGCTGATCACCGCGATCTTTCTGCTGAAGATGCTGGAGCGAGTATTCTTTGGCCCGGCGAACGAACGGTGGAGAGCGCTGCCTGATCTTAGCTCCGGAGAGCGGCTGGCATTGTTCCCGGCGATGGCCCTGATGATTGTGCTAGGCCTCTATCCCCAGATGATTGTGGGGACGGTGAACAGCACGGTGGTTCAGCTTGTATCGCAACTGAAGTCGTTACCTCCGGGGTTTTAGCCAATGCTCGCGTGGACCATCTACATCTCGTTCCTCGGCGCGGTGGCGTTGCTGCTGATGCCGAAGGCGAATGTAGGCTCGGCTCGCATCGTCGCCTTGCTGACGGCGATTGCGGGCTTCGCGATCTCGATAATCGGAGTGTGCCGCTATACGCCGGGGACGCTGGTCACGGTAGTCCGCGTGCCGTGGATCCCGTCACTGGGCATCGAGTATCGCCTGGCCGCCGATGGCATCAGCCTGACGCTGCTGTTGCTGACGGGCATCGTGGCCATTGCCGGCGTGCTCTTCTCGTGGAATGTGGAGCGGCGCACCGTCGAGTTCTTCGAGCTGTATCTGGTGCTGATCGGCGCGGTGTATGGCGTCTTTCTCAGCTTCGACCTGTTTCTGCTTTTCGTCTTCTATGAACTGGCGATCATTCCGAAGTATTTCCTGATCGCAATCTGGGGCTCGACGCGGCGCGAATATGCGGCGATGAAGCTGGCGCTCTACTCTTTCGCCGGCAGTGCGATGGTGCTTATCGGCCTGATCGCTGCCTACGTCGAGGCGGGCGGGAAGACGATGAATCTCGTGGACCTGGCGCGCTTTCCTTTTCCCGCGCACTTTCAGATGTGGGTCTTCCCGCTGGTCTTTGTCGGGTTCGCTATTCTTGCGGGCTTGTGGCCGTTTCACACCTGGGCCCCGACCGGCCATGTGGCCGCACCTACGGCCGCCTCGATGCTGCTGGCCGGCGTCGTGATGAAGCTGGGCGCCTATGGCTGCCTGCGGGTGGCGATGATGCTGTTTCCGCGCGGGCTCGATCCGTGGGGATTTCATGTGCTGGGATTTGGGTCGTGGCGCGATATCTTCGCGGTGCTGGCCCTGATTGGGATCGTCTACGGCGCGAGCGTGGCGCTGGTGCAGAGAGATTTCAAATTCGTGATCGGCTACTCCAGCGTGAGCCACATGGGATTCGTGTTGCTCGGACTCATGACCCTGAACCAGATCGGTCTGGACGGCGCGGTGCTGCAGATGTTCTCACACGGCGTGATCGCGGGCTTGTTATTCGCGGTGGCGGGCCGCATGGTGTACGACCGCACGCATACCCGCGATCTGCGCGAGCTGGGACCGATGCATCTGGCGGAGGCGATTCCTTTCGCCGCCGTGACGTTCGTCATCGCCGGCATGGCGTCGGTCGGCCTGCCCGGCTTCAGCGGGTTCGTCGCAGAGTTCGAGATCCTCATCGGCGCGTGGCGGGCCTTTCCGACGCTTGCCATATTGGCCGGAATCGGGATACTGATCGGCATCGCTTTTGCCTGGCGGGCGATGGATAAGGTGTTCTTCGGCGATGCGCCGGTTGCCAGCGCGCATCTTGAGTGTCCGCGGATTTCTTTCGCCGAGCGCCTCGGCGCAGCAATTCTTATCGGCGCGACGCTGGCGGTGGGTGTGTATCCCCGACTGCTGCTGGACCTGATCATCCCTGCGCTCAACTCTCCGCTGTTTGACGGCCTGCGCAAAGGAGTCTGGCGATGAGCCCGGTGAGTTATCTCGACCTGCTGCGGCTCACGCTGCCGGAGATCGTCATCGCGCTCAGCGCGCTGGCCGCGCTGAGCATCGACTTGCTGGCGATGCGGCGGTCGCGACCGGCCATTCGATGGACAGTAGGCGTAGCCATCGCATGCGCAGGCTGCGCGGGCGCGATCCTGCTGCTTCTGTTCCGGCCGGAGCAGGCCAGTCTCTACGATGGCATGCTGGTGGTGAATCCGCTAACGCAACTGGTGCAGGTGGTGCTGGTTGCCTTCACCATCTTTACCGTGCTGCTCTCTGTCTCCTCCACCTTTACCACCCACGTGGGCGAATATCTCGGAATCATCCTCTTTGCGACTGCGGCGATGATGTTCCTGGTGAGCACGCAGAATTTGCTGATGATCTTCGCGGCGTTGGAGATGTTGAGCCTGTCGCTCTATATCCTGGCCGCATTTAACAAGCGCAGCCGCGAATCGGCGGAAGCGGCGTTGAAGTATTTTCTCTTTGGCGGGATGTCGGCGGCGGTCCTGTTGTTTGGCATCAGCCTGCTTTATGGGCTGTCCGGCTCGATCAACTTGCCGGGAATCGCGATGGCGGTTCAGTCGCACACGGTGACTCCGCTACTCGCCATTGCCATGGTGATGACAGTGATCGGTTTCGGCTTCAAGGTTGCTGCCGCTCCTTTTCACCTCTGGGCTCCCGACGCATATCAGGGTGCGCCCACGCCCAGCGCGGCATTCATCGCGTCAAGCTCCAAGGTCGCGAGCTTCTTCGTATTCGCCCTGGTGATGGTGGTGGGCCTGGCGGTTGGAGAAGGAAAGAGCGGATGGCATAGCCAGGCCGCCGGCTGGGTTCCGGTGCTTACGGTGGTGGCCGTGCTGTCGATGCTGCTGGGAAATCTTGCGGCCCTGGTGCAGAGCAGCGTCCGGCGATTGCTCGCGTATTCCGCCATCGGTCATGCGGGCTACATGCTGCTGGGCATACTCTCACATAGCGTGCCAAGCCTGCGCGCACTGCTCTATTACGTCATCACGTATGCCCTGGCTGCAATCGGCGCGTTTGGCGTTCTGGCTGCGCTGGAGGAGGAAGGCGTGGATCAGATCACTGATTTTGCAGGACTCTACCGCCGCTCGCCGCTGCTCTCCTACTGCATGTTGATCTTCCTGCTTTCGCTGGCGGGTATTCCCCCGCTGACAGGATTTTTTGCAAAGTTCTATCTCTTCTCGTCGGCGCTTGCTGTTCGCGCCGGGAACCCCGCCCTGTTGTGGCTGGTGGTCTTGGCTATTGCCATGAGCGTGGTCTCGCTCTACTACTACCTCAAAGTACTCAAGCAGATTTACGTGTGCGAACCTTCTGCAGACACTGGCGCAATTCGAACGAGCCGGTTGTCGCAGGCTACGGTTGGCCTGATCGCGCTGCTGGTTATTCTATTCGGATGTTTCCCCGACCTGTTGGTGGGCTGGATCGATGGCGCGATGCGGGCGATGCCGTTTTAGACCGGTGCGTTTTCAATTGAAGCAATCGCTTACTATACTCACCCTGTAGCCAATGCAATCTTTCTGTGAGTCGTGAATGAAGAGCGTCCTTCTTTTCTGCTGCGTTCTGGCAACCTCGTTTTCCTGTGTTGGCGCTCAAGTTCAGCCGGGTGAGCATTTGCCTCTTCGGTCATCAACGCAGGTGATAGTGGTGACCACATCCGACTGGAATGCCGTCAACGGCCGGCTGCAACTCTACCAACGTTCCGGGCTTGGCGATCCCTGGAGCGCGGTGGGCGAGCCGATCACCGTCGTGGTGGGAAGAAACGGGATGGGATGGGGCGATGGGATTTTGCAAATTCCGATCGCACGCAATACCGATGAGCCGGTGAAGCGGGAAGGCGACGGCAAGGCGCCTGCTGGAATTTTTCGTCTGGGCACCGCGTTCGGCTACGCGGCGCAGAAGCCAGACGGATGGAAGATGCCTTACCTCGCCCTCACGCCGAACATCGACTGCGTCGACGACTCGCGTTCACGCTTCTACAACCGGGTGATCGACCGCTCCACCGTTGCAGTGGACTGGAACAGCGCCGAACACATGCGCTCCGCCGGCGAAGCTTACCGCTGGGGCGTCGTCATCGATCACAATGCCGATAGCCCGCGTCCGCAAGGCGGCTCGTGTGTTTTCATGCACATCTGGGGCGGCCCCGGCGTGGGCACCGCAGGATGCACTGCCATGCCGGAGCCGCGGACCAAGTTCATCTTGGGCTGGCTCAATCCCGCAGCGAAGCCGCTGCTGGTGCAGCTGCCGATCAAACAATATCGGCGGTTGGAAAAAACGCTGCGACTGCCACCGCCCCCTTCAGATTCTCATTCGTGAGGCAGCGACCGCGCTTAGAGCAGAAGCGAAAATGGTGTAAGGCAACGTCATCCTTAGCGTAGCGAAGAATCTCAGCAATTCGGGTGTGGACACATCGCTGAGATTCTTCCTCCCGTTGGTCGTCAGAATGACGGCAGGTTACAGAGCTCCGATTTGCTCTAGAACTCCACGCGTGCGGCGAACTGTGCGAGCCGGTAGTTCGTCAGCAGCGCTGTAGCCTGCCCGAAGGACTGCGGATTGTCGAGTGTGGCGTTGATCGACTGCGGATCGAAGCGCACGCTGTTGGTGATGTTGAACATGTCCCAGCGCAGGATGAGCTTGGCGCGGTCTCCCAGGCCGAAGGTCTTGTTGACGCCCTGGTCCCAGTCGAAATACCCATCGCCTCGCAGAGGATTGCGCGTGCCCGACTGCCCGGGCAGTGCGTGCTGGAAGCTGGCGAAGACGGCCGCAGGATCGGCGAACCGCTGCGTCAGGCTTCCCCGCCCGCCCGCATGGGAGGGAATCTTCGAGGTCAGCTCGGCGTAACCCTGGATATCCCAGTTTGTCGGGTAGTAGGCGCCGTTGTTCATGAGGAAGGGAAAACCGCTTGTCCATCGAACGATGCCGGTGGTCTGCCATCCGCCAACGAGTTCATTGGTCAGGCGGCTTGCGCCGGCGAAAAATCTTTTGCCGCGCCCGACGGGGATATCCCACACAAAGTTCGTGTTGATCTGGTGGCGCACATCATAGTCGGACGGGCCATAGAGCTGATTCGGTTCCCAGCTGTTCATGATCTGCGCGTAGTTGATGCCAGCCGAGGTCCCCAGACGCTCAGCCTGCGAGGTGATATCCAGAGATTTGGAGTAGGTGTAATTGAAGTCGGCCTGCAGGCCGGCGCCGAAGCGCTGCCGGTATACAGCCTCGAGTGCGTTGAAGTTGGAGTAGCCTACCGATCGCCAGGCGTAGAGTGCCGAATACTGGTCGTGGTAGTAACGGAAGGCCGGATAGTTCACTCCCGCGCCGACGTTGCTGTTGGGCAGCGATCCCGGCGTGTCCAGCTGGTACAGCGCGTAGGTTTCGTTGTAGAGATTGGCCAGGAACAGCGCGTAGACATTCTGCGTGGCCGACAACGGACCGTATCCGAGGCCGATGTCCTGACCGTCGAGGCCGCCGAAGACCTGCTCCCAGTAAGGATCTTTCCCCACCGAAGTTACCGGGATATTGGCTCTTGCCATCTTGGACAGTTGGGAAGCGGGGCCGAAGTAAGCCGTTCCACCGGCCTGCAGATTGATGGGCATGGCCACATCTTCCTGCGCCAGCTGGCGGTGCGCGAAGCGGCCGACATACGAGACCTCCAGCGACGAGCCGTTGCGCAGCTCGCGGGCAATCGAGAAATCGACCAGGTGGGAGTACGGCGTCTTGATCGCCGAATCGAGACCCCAGCTGATGGCGAAGCTTCCGTTTCCGCTCGCTGCCGGTACTGCGGGAAACCCTCCGGCAGGAGCCGACGGCAGCAGCGACTGGGGCACCGCGGTGATGCCAGTGAAGCGCGGCGCGTCCTCGATTGGAACCGATCCCGGCGCGTTCGACAGATGCGAGGACAAACCGTACGAGCCGCTGGTGTCGAAGGTGTTTACGGTCGCGGCTCCGAAGTGATCGAATACCAGTGAGTAACCGGCGCGAATGCTGCTCTTCTGATTGCCGAAGAGCTTATTCCAGAAGCCGTCGGAAGGCGTTGGCGAATAGGCAAGCGCGAGCCGCGGTCCGATATCGTTCTTGTCCGGAGTCCAGAAGTCCGGAGCGTGGTTGTAGCGGCCATTGAGGTTGAAGGCTAATTCGCCAACGTTGTTGGCCGCGCCGCCAGAAGCGGCCTGCGCCGCGCTGCCATTGATGTACTGCGAGAGCGAATAGGGCTGGCAGACGGCGCCCGAGAACTGGCACGTGCCCACCTGCGTGCCGCTCGGTCTCCGCCGGAGCCTGCAGATATGAGTACCGTACTCCGTAGGTCAGGGTCAGATTGCTGAGCACCTTCCAGGTATCCTGCGCGTAGATTTCGTACTCGTTCCAGCGGTAGTCGCGTTTCAGCGGCGCACCAATGGCGAGCGTGCTGCCGTCCTTGTTGTAGTTGTAGACTGCGTCGCCCTCGGTGATGGTGCCGACCAGGTTCATCAGCGCGGTGTTGTATTCGTTGCCGTAGTTTGCGAAATCGACCGCCGGATAGCCATACACCTCGCGGATCGAACGGGCCGTGGCTATTGGCGATGGTCGAACTTCGCGTCAAGCCAGCCCTGGTTCATCTGGCCGTCGGGAAATGACTGCGCATTGCTGATCCGCTGATCGTCGATAAACCGAATATTTCCGCCGAACGCGAAATTGTGATCGTGCTTGGTCCATGAGACATTGTCGACCAGGTTCTGCACCGGGATGATGAACGACGTCGAACGCTGGGTCGAGACGGGCTGATACACCTCAGAGAAATAGATGATCGGCTGATTGGAGGCGCCGGCAGTCGTCCACGCCCTGTCGCGTTAGGCCATACCGCACGTCATTCACCAGATTATTTGTGACCAGAAAGGTATATCCCACTGCGAAACCCTTGCTGTTGGTGAGGACGGTCGCTTGCGGCGGCTGCCCGGGAAACACCGGCGGGCTCGGCTCGTTGTCGTTCTGCAGATTGCCGCGCCAGAAGAGCGAATGTCTGCCGTCGGAAGTCACGTTCCAATCGATGCGACGCGATGTAGGTGTCGTACTTGCGGTGAATGCGTGTAGGGAAAACGATAGCCGATGCTGTTCAGGCCATCGCCCTGGGTAGGGTCGTTCCCCTGCGGATACGCATTGAGCACCTGCAGCAGTGCCGCGTTGTTTCCGATCCCCTGCGGGTCCATGTTCTGGATGTTGGCCGGCGTCAGGCTATAGGTGGTGTCGTTGCCGGCCTGGTTCAGGTATTCGTAGTTCAGGTATCCCGCGCGATAGTTCGTCGTCGGCACGGTTCCCGCATTCACGCTGGTGCCCTGCGAGTCGCGCCGGCCTTCGTAATTGAGGAAGTAAAAGAGACTGATCTTTGACGACCGGACCACCCACCGCGGCGCCATAGATATTTCTCACCAGGCTCTCGGGTCGATTCGGCAATCCGGCCGCAAGCTGCTGCTGTTTGTTGAAGAAGTCATTGGCTTCGAGCAGGTTGGAGCGGTTGTACTCGTATACGGCGCCGTGAAGCGTGTTCGACCCGCTGCGCGTGACCAGGGCCACCTGCGCGCCGGACGATCTGCCCTCCTCGGCATTGGGATTGCTGGTGGTCACGCGGAACTCGGCCACTGAATCCTGTGTGGTGCGCAGCACGCTGGTGAAAGCGTAACCGTTATTGATGTCATTTACGTCGACGCCGTCGAGGGTGATGTTCGACTGGTCGCTGCGGCCGCCGTTTACCGATCCGGCGCGAGAGTCGGTGGGGTTGTTGCCCACGCCCTGAGTGCCGGTGACGTCGTCAGATCGCCCGAGAAAGGTGACGCCCGGCTGCAGGCTGAGCAGATCGGGCACGTTGCGCTGATCGAGCGGCAGGGATGCCACCTGATTGCCGTCGAATGCATTGCCCAGCGTTGCATCGGTAGTGTTCAGCACAGGCTGAACGTTCGAGGTGACGGTCACTTCCTGCTGGAGAGACGCGACGGTCAGGACCACGTTGACCGTCGCGGGCTGGCTCACCAGCAGGTCCATATTGGTTTTTTCGGCTGATGCAAAGCCGGCAGCGGTCACGGTTAGCGTGTAGCGGCCTGGCGTGAGCTGCGAGAACTGATATTCGCCGCTGCTGTCAGTCGTATTGGTACGCGTGGCGCCGGTGGTGGTGAGCGTGAGCTTCACCGCCGCGCCTGGAATGATAGCTCCGCTGCTATCGATTACACGTCCACCGAGCGACGTGGTGGCCTGCGCCAGCACCATGCTGACCTGACAGAAGGAAAAAAGGCTGAGAAGAAAGAAGCTCAGAAGGGATTTGAAACGCATCACGGCTCGACTCCAAAATAGCGCAAATCCACTTCGCTGGAGCTCGTGTTTAAAGTCTTCTTCGTCGGTAATCCCGTGTTCTGGTGGCTGCGGGCAGCATATAGCTTTGCCATTGAACGCGCCGAACTCGCCGTAGAAGTGGTTCCGCGAAGTTTACCATAACGCTAATGCTCCGATAAGGCCGGGCTTAGATGCGCTTCAGCCACCCTCTCGCTGCTCGAAGCTTCACCGTACCGCTCAGCGGGACTCCATCTCCGACTCGCTTGTTCGACCTTCGCTCTCTTCCTTATAGTTCTGCGTAGAAGAACCACGTTATTTGCAGCGAAGGAAATCCATGACCTCGATGTCCGCGGAAGAATTTGCGAAGAGGATCGGAGCGGGACTGCTCTCGTTCCCGGTTACCCATTTCACGAACGCCTATGACTTCGACGAAGCGCCATATCGAGCGCATATCGAGTGGCTGCTGCAGCATAAGCCGGCCGGGCTCTTTGCAGCGGGCGGAACCGGCGAGTTTTTCTCTCTGACACTGCAGGAGTTTTCGAAAGTCGTGTCGGCCGCAGCGCAGCAGACCAGTCACCGTGTGCCGGTAGTGGCTGGGTGCGGATACGGGACAGCGATGGCGAAGCAGTTTGCGCAGGCTGCGGAGAGTGCAGGGGCCGATGGCATTCTCTTGCTTCCTCCTTATCTCCTCAACAGCGAGCCTGCCGGCATCGTGGCGCATGTGGAAGCGGTGTGCGCATCGACCGGCCTTGGTGTCATCTTCTATAACCGCGACAATGCCATCCTCAACGAGGATGCTCTGGAGCGGCTGTGCGCGCGCTGCCCAAACCTGGTCGGCTTCAAAGATGGATACGGCGACATCGAGCTGATGACGCGCATCTATGCGCGGCTGGGTGACCGGCTCACCTATGTTGGAGGGCTGCCGACAGCGGAGACCTTCGCCCTGCCTTATCTCGAGATGGGCGTGACCACTTACTCTTCGGCGATCTTCAATTTTCTGCCGCAGTTTGCCCAGAACTTCTACGCCGCGGTGCGCAGGCGCGATCACGACGAGGTGTTCAAGCAACTGCGCGAATTTGTTCTGCCGTACATCGACATCCGCAACCGGCGCAAGGGCTACGCGGTGTCGATCGTGAAGGCCGGCATGCGCGCGATCGGCCGGCCGGCGGGGCCGGTGCGCACGCCGCTCGTCGATCTCGATCAGAGTGAGATGGATGCGTTGACCAAGCTGATCGCAGGCCGTTCATGATCTCACCGGAAAATTGATGACTGCCGACAAACGGACGCACATCCGCTATCTCATCGTCGCAATGCTGTTCATCGCTAGCTGTTTCAGCTATGGCGACAGGGTTGCGCTCTCGATTGCGGGCACCGCGATGCAGAGAGAGTTCGGGCTGGAGCCGGTGAAGCTGGGCTTTCTGCTTTCCGGATTCAGTTGGGCCTATGTTCTCGGTCAGTTGCCGTCGGGAGGCTTGCTGGATCGCTTCGGGTCGAAGCGCGTCTACGGCATCAGCATCGTTTGCTGGACGATCTGCGCATTCCTCGTTGGCCTCGCCGGGTATCTGGCCACAGCATGGGTCTTCAGCGCCATCTTTGTTCTCCGGCTGCTCTCCGGCCTGGCGCAATCGCCGGTCTTTCCCGGCAACGGGCGCATTGTCGCCGCGTGGTTCCCTACGGCCGAGCGTGGCGGAGCGTCGGCAATCTTCAACGCTTCGCAGTATTTCGCGCTGGTGGTCTTCGCTCCGCTCTTCGGGTGGCTCACCCACGCCTATGGCTGGCGGAGTTGTTTCTGGTTCATGGGCGTGTTCGGCTTCGTGCTGGCCTTCGTCTGGTGGAAGCTGGTCTATAACGTCAAGGAGCATCCGTTGATCTCGCAGTCGGAGATCGAGGTGCATCGAGCGAGGCGGCGGGCTGGTGAATGTCGATCGCGCCGCAGGAGCGAAATCCAGCGGCACGCCGCTTACCTGGGCTGGCGTGAGGCAATTGCTCGAGCAGCGGATGCTGGTGGGCATTTACATCGGGCAGTTCTGCATCACCACGCTGACGTACTTCTTCATCACCTGGTTCCCGGTGTACCTGGTGCAGGCGCGGCATCATGTCCATGCTTCGCGGAGGTTTCGCCGCTGCGCTGCCTGCATTGTGTGGCTCGATAGGCGGCATTCTGGGCGGAGTCTGCTCTGACGCACTTCTACGCAGACGGGCACTCGCTCACCTTTGCGCGCAAGGCGCCTATCATCGCGGGCATGCTGCTGTCGGTCACCATGATTGCGTGCAACTACACGAACGTGCAGGCGGTGGTGATGTTCCTGATGTCGCTGGCCTTCTTCGGCAAGGGCTTCGGCGCGCTGGGCTGGACGGTGATCGCCGATACGTCGCCGAAGGAACTGATCGGTGTGAACGGCGGCGCTCTTCAACCTCTTCGGCAACACTGCCGGCATCACCACGCCCATCGTGATCGGATACCTGGTGAAGAAGACCGGCTCATTCAACGATGCGCTGATCTTCGTCGGCGTGACTGCGTTGCTGGCGATCTTCAGCTATGTGGTGATCGTCGGCGAGATCAAGCGGCTTGAGCTTCATCCCCCGCAGCGCGCCGAGGCGATTTGATGCGAAGCTGCCTAGGAGGAGATGAGTGATCGCATCAACCGAGCAGACGCCTTTGGTCACCAGCATGCGGGTGATTCCCGTGGCCGGGCATGACAGCATGCTGCTCAACCTGAGCGGCGCGCATGGACCGTTCTTCACACGCAACCTTGTTCTGCTCACCGACAATGCGGGCAACACCGGCGTGGGCGAGGTGCCCGGCGGCGAAAAAATTCGCCGCGTGCTCGAAGAGTCGCAGCCGCTGGTCGTGGGACAGGCCACTGGCTGCGTATAACGACATTCTGAATGCGGTGCGAGCGCGTTTTGCGGATCACGATCGCGAAGGCCGCGGACTACAGACCTTCGATCTGCGCACCACGGTGCATGCGCTGACGGCGATCGAGTCGGCGCTGCTCGATCTGCTCGGCCAGTTTCTCGCGCTGCCGGTCGCGGCGCTTCTGGGCGAAGGTCAGCAGCGCTCCAGCGTCGATGTACTCGGCTACCTGTTTTTTGTCGGCGACCGGAAGAAGACGGACCTGCCGTATCGCAGCGAGCCGGATGCAGAGCGACGAGTGGCTGCGGCTGCGCATGAGGAGGCGCTGACGACCGATGCCGTGCTGCGACTGGCCGAGGCTGCGCACGCGCGCTACGGATTTCAGCGACTTCAAGCTCAAGGGCGGAGTGCTGGCGGGCGCGCAGGAGATGGAGACGGTGACCGCGCTGGCAGAGCGCTTTCCGCATGCGCGCATCACGCTGGACCCGAACGGAGCATGGTCGCTCGATGAGGCGATCCGGCTCTGCAGCGGCAAGCAGAGCATGTGCTGGCGTACGCGGAGGACCCGTGCGGAGCGGAGCAGGGCTTCTCCGGCCGCGAGATTCATGGCGGAGTTTCGGCGAGCCACCGGCCTGCCCACGGCGACCAACATGGTCGCGACCGACTGGCGTGAGCTGAAGCACGCGGTCCAGCTGAATGCTATCGACATTCCGCTTGCCGATCCGCACTTCTGGACGATGCAGGGCTCGGTGCGCGTGGCGCAGTTTTGCCGCGAATGGGGCCTGACGTGGGGATCGCATTCGAACAATCACTTCGATATCTCGCTGGCGATGTTCACGCATGTGGCCGCGGCGGCGCCGGGAAAAGTCACTGCGATCGATACGCATTGGATCTGGCAGGACGGGCAGCGGCTTACGAGAGAGCCGCTGCAAATCATGAACGGCAAACTGCGTGGTGCCGAATCGGCCAGGCCTCGGCATCGAGATCGACATGGAGCAGATCGAGCGCGCGCATGCGCTCTACAATACGATGGGGCTGGGAGCTCGGGACGACGCGAAGGCGATGCAGTTCCTGGTGTCGGGTTGGAAGTTCAATCCCAAGCGCCCCTGCCTCATTACGTAGGCCTGGTTTTGTAAATACGAGCGAGGAAGATCGCATGTCTAGCGAAACGAAGCTGCGTCCACTTTATGTGCAGGTAGATCCGCGAGACACGGTGGCCATCATCGTGAATGAGGGCGGACTGCCGGCAGGCACGCGTTTCGACTCAGGCTTAACGCTGATTGAGGATGTTCCCGAAGCGCACAAGGTTGCGTTGATCGACATCGAGGCCGGTGCGCCGATTCTGCGCTACGGATCAGTTATCGGCTACGCCGAGCGAGCCATCGCGAAAGGAAGCTGGGTGCACGAGGAGCGGGTGCGTTTGCCGCTGCCTCCATCGCTCGACAATCTGCCGCTCGCGACCGAAGTTCCGCAGCCCATGCCTCCACTTGAGGGTTACACCTTCGAGGGCTTTCTCAACGACGACGGGTCCGTAGGCACGAAAAATATTCTGGGCATCACCACCACCGTACAGTGCGTCGCCGCCACTGTGGACTTCGCCGTCAGGCGCATCAAGGCGGAGATGCTGCCGCGATATCCGAATGTTGACGATGTCATCGCCCTCACTCACAACTACGGCTGCGGCATCGCCATCGATGCGCCGGACGCTGAGATTCCTCTGCGCACACTTCGCAATCTCAGCCTCAATCCCAACCTTGGCGGAGCGCCGATGGTCGTCAGCCTGGGTTGCGAGAAGCTGCAGCCGGTGCAGTTGATGCCATCCAGCACGCTGCCGATTCTCGGCGCGGCTCCTTATATTGTTCGCATGCAGGACGAGCGGCATCACAGTTTCGGTGATATGGTGACCGCCATTATGGAACTGGCGGAGAAGCGGCTGGCGAAGCTCAATCAACGGAAGCGCACGTTGCGCCCGGCATCCGACCTTGTCGTGGGCCTGCAGTGCGGCGGCAGCGACGCCTTTTCCGGTGTCACCGCGAATCCCGCGGTTGGTTATGCGTCAGACATGCTGGTCCGCGCCGGCGCGACCGTGATGTTTTCCGAGGTAACGGAGGTGCGAGATGCCATCCACCTACTGACTGCGCGCGCAGCGGACGCAACAGGTGGCTCTCGATCTCATCCGCGAGATGGCGTGGTATGACGCATACCTCGATCGCGGCGGAGTGGACCGCAGCGCCAACCCGACTCCAGGGAATAAGACCGGAGGCCTGACCAACATCGTAGAGAAAGCGCTTGGTTCAACGGCCAAGGCTGGAACCAGCGCCATCGCCGGCGTTTTCGGACCGGGCGAGCGAGTTACAAAAAAAGGGCTGATCTTTGCCGCTACGCCCGCCAGCGACTTCATTTGTGGAACCCTGCAACTTGCGGCGTCGATGAACATGCACGTCTTCACCACGGGGCGCGGCACGCCCTATGGTCTCGCCATGGCTCCGGTGATCAAGGTAGCATCGCGGTCCGCGCTGGCCGAGCGCTGGTCGGACCTCATCGATCTCGATGCAGGCACGATCGCCACCGGCGAGGCCACCATCGAGCAGGTCGGCACCCAGCTCTTCCATCTGATTCTCGACGTGGCCAGTGGCCGAAAACAGACATGGTCGGAGCACTGGGGTCTGCACAATGCGCTCGCGCTTTTTAATCCATCACCTGTCACATAGCGGCGTTGTCCGGGAAGCGCTTCGAGCATCGCCTCGAACTGAGCCTGCGTCCTTTTGTCCGATTCAGATAATCAATGCGACGTCGCCGACAATACCCGGTCAGGCGAGCGTCTTCCCGAAAGAGCTCCGGTCTAACCACTTGAGCCTCCCAGCTCACTAAATCCGGCAATCCGAAGCTTCGAACAGCGTCGGCGACGCTTGCATAGAACGCGTCCCAGTCAACGTTAAAGGCGCCGAAAAATGGGCTGCCGAGGAAACACTGATTCAGCGAGTGCCCATAGTTTCAAACCTCTGCTACGCCCGTGCAGAGCACCGGGCAAACCGCCAAATTGGCGCCATCTCATTTCGTTTTGCCGGATTATCCCAAGAAGAATCCCAGTTTGCTCTTGACAGCTCTGTGGTCCCTTCATGAAACTGTTCCCGCTTTTGGTAGTGGTCAGACCTCGTCGCATATTTTGTCGACCGATGCCCGGTTCTCAGCAGCGAAGTCGAGGCTGCCATCTTCAAGAAGTAAGCATGACGAGGGATAGCGAACGCACTGAATCGCAATGACTGATCGCTACCGAACAAAGAGCGGCACCCGGAACAGTATGGACATATTTTGGAGGCTCGGAATGCAAACAGATGTTTTGGCAAGAATATGGCGAAGCGGCCTTCGCCTGGCGGGGGTGTTCCTGACCGCCGCACTGATATTCGCTGCGACAGCAAGCGCTCAAACCGCCGGCACAGGAAGTATTCAGGGCACTATCTCAGACCCGACGGGGGCCGTTGTTCAAAACGCCTCGATCACGCTGACCAACACCGCGACTGGAGTGCAGCACAAAGCGGCCACCGGGTCTGACGGTCTCTACAGCTTTCCTAATATGCCGATCGGCGATTACACACTGGACGTGTCCGCAGCAGGTTTCGAGCACTACACGCAGGCCCGGATCGTTCTCGAGGTCGGCAGCAGCATTGCCATCAATGCGAGTTTGACGGTGGGCGCGACGAGCCAGAAGGTTGAGGTGCAGGCGAACGGGATTGCGCTTCAAACGGAAGACCCATCGTTCAAGCAGACCATCGACCAGAAGACCTTGACCGAGTTACCGCTCAACGGGCGCCAGGTGACGTCGCTCATTACTCTCTCCGGCGGATCTGCCAATGCGAATGAGGGCAGCGACCTGCAGGGAAGCAAGACCTTTTATAGCTCGGTGGTGGTCTCGGTAGGCGGGGGCATGGGCAACGCGACCGACTATCGTCTGGATGGCGGCGATCACAACGACTACATGACCAACGTCAATCTTCCATTTCCATTTCCTGACGCGGTCAGCCAATTCAGCGTAGAGACCTCAGCCCTGGGGGCGCAAAGCGGCCTTCATCCCGGAGGATTGGTCAATGTAGTTACTCGCTCGGGATCGAACGAGTGGCACGGTTCGGCGTTTGAGTTCATCCGCAACAACTTTATCGATGCCACCAACTTCTTCTCAACTAAGAAAGATACGCTGCACCAAAACCAATACGGCGGAACTTTTGGCGGAAGAATTATTCGAGACAAGTTGTTTTTCTTCGGCGGTTATCAACACCTGAAGGCGGATCAGAGCCAGGCTTTGACGCAGGCCTTCGTCCCGACTGCGGCCAATCTCCAGGGCGATTTCTCCGCCACGGAGAGCGCGGCGTGCCAGGCCAGCGGCAAGGCGATTCAACTGCTGAACCCCTTCACAGGGGCAGCGCTGCCCAATAATCAGATCGACCCCGGCACGTTCAATGCGAGCTCGCTCAAGCTGTTACAGTATCTGCCCAAGGCCACGAATGACTGCGGGCTCGTGACCTATGCGATCCCTTCGGAGCAGACGGAAAATCAGGTCATCACCCGCGTCGATTCAACCATCAACCAGAAGCACAGCCTGTACGGACGCTATTTTCTCGATGGCTATACCAGTCCGGCATTTTATTCTCCGACCAACGTCCTGATCACGACGCAGGCGGGAAATTATGAACGGGCGCAGGGACTGACCATCGGCGAAACGTATGTGATCAGCTCGCGTACGGTGAACTCGTTTCACGCTACAGCAACAAGGCGGCGCGACAACCGCGGCGCAGCTCCCCAAGGCATTGGACCGAGCACGCTGGGCATCGACTCTTATGCGCCGAGCGACAATTTCCTCGAGCTGACTGTAACCAACAAGTGGAGCACGTACTGCGGGACCTGCGCCTCGGCCACTTTCAACGTAAACACATTCTCTTTTGCGGATGATGTGAACATGGTGCGGGGCAAGCATCAGCTTTCCTTTGGCGGTGAGTACGTCCGTTCTCAGCTCAACATCAACAACCTGTATGAATCGAATGGGGACTTCGGCATTACCGGCGTCTACAGCCAGAAGGGGCCCGGGGGGAACAGCCCAGGGGGCACGGGCGCAGATGCGAACCTGGACTTTTTGACCGGCGCTCTGAACACCTATCAGCAAAGCAAGGCGCAGCAGAATGCGTTGCGGACTCCGATTCCCAGTCTTTACATCCAGGACGCATATCACGCGACCAATAGGCTTGTGCTGTCCGCAGGCGTACGCTGGGACCCGGAGTTTGTGCCGGTGGATTATTTCCATCGCGGCTCGACGTTTGATATGGCGTCCTTCCTGAGCAACACGCACAGCACCGTGTTCCCGAATGCGCCGGCAGGGAGTTTCTATCACGGCGATGCCGGTGTGCCCTCGGCTTTCACTAAGAACTCGCCATGGCAATTTTCACCGCGTATCGGAATCACCTTCGATCCGACCGGCAAAGGCCAGACGGTGTTCCGCGCGGGTTCGGCGGTAGTGTATGACGAGCCAAACTTCTTCACCGCGCAGCGTGTAAACCAGAACCCGCCCTTTGCCACCGCCATTTCGAATGTTCCGGTAAATGTTCCGATGAGCTTCAGCAGTCCGTGGTCGAATGGCAGCACGCCCAGCAATCCGTTTCCGCTGCCGTTTCATCCGCCAGCTTCAACGACGTTTGCGAAGCAGGCGCAATTCATCGTTTTGCCCAAGCAATTCCATCCGCCATATACGTTCCAGTGGACTGCGAGTGTGCAGCAGGAGTTAGCTCACGGCTGGCAGTTCCAGATCGACTACATCGGAGCGAAAACCAGCTTCGATGGATACGGGTATCCTTTGAATCCGGCGGTCTACATTCCCGGAACCTGCGGCAGCACGGCGTGCTCCACTACCGGCAATCAGACTTCGCGCTTCTATCTCACTCGGCTCAATTCAGTATCGGGTCCGGGATATGCGGGAGGCGGCGGCGGTTCGATTTTGATCGCTTCAGGCGCTAACGCCTTCTACGACGGAATGGTGGCCTCGATTCAGCACCGCCTGTCCTCCAATTTCAGCTTCCTCGCGAACTACACGTGGTCGCATTGCATCGACATTGAGGACAACCCTGGCGATATCGCCGGCACAACCGTGCAGAACCCCGCCAACATACAAGGAGACAAATCGAACTGCGGATTTGATTTCCGCAACATCTTCAACAGCACCATGGTGATTTCCAGTAAGTTTTCTTTGACCGGCTGGGAGGCTTTGCTGGCCAACAACTGGGAGCTTGCGCCTTTGATCCACATCCAGGACGGCGCACCGTTTACCGTCACCTCCGGCGTGGACAACTCACTCACAGACGTGGGTAACGATCGCCCCAACATAGTTCCTGCGCACGCTATTTACACCCATAAAATGATCACGCAAACCAGTGCTGGCGGCAACCGGTCGTGGGTCAACGCTTCGGCCTTCACGCAAAATTCTCCGGGCACCTTTGGCGATTCCGGGCGCTTCGCTTATCGCGGGCCAGGCTACTTCCAGCTGGACAGCGAATTGAGCCGAAGCTTTCCGCTTCACGAGAGACTGACTCTCGACCTGCGACTAGAAGCCTTCAACGTATTGAATCATCCGGCCTTCGCCGCTCCCGGAAGCAGCGGCAACCTGGGATCAACCACGTCGCTGGTCTCTTCAACCTTTGGCCAGGTCACCTCGACCCTCACGAACTATGGGGCGCGTATTTTCCAGGGCGCTGTCAAGATCACGTTCTGATCTCTGGCGGCTCCGCCGTTCCGGGTGCTGATCGTGGGCTCCCGTTTCTTTATTCCGACTTAAATACAGAGGCACGGGGAGAGCTATGACAGCTGAAGACACAAACCGCAGAGAATTTATGAAGATAAGTGGCGCAGCGCTGGCAGGAGCGGCGGTCTCGTGGAACGCGAAGAGCTACGCGCGAGTGGTGGGAGCGAACGACCGCGTCGGCGTGGGAGTGGTAGGCTGCGGCGACCGCATGAAGCAGGCTCTGATTCCGGCGTTCCATCAGAATGCATCGGATATGAACTTCGAGATCGTCGCCGTTTCCGATATCTGGAACCGGCGTCGTGAAGAGGGCGCAGCTTATATTCAAAAAGTGTGCGGCGGCAATGCCGTCACTCCGGTGCGCAACAACGACGAGTTATATGCGCGTAAAGATGTGGAAGCGGTGCTGGTGGCGACTGCGGATTTTCAGCACGCTCTTCATGGCGTTGAGGCAGTCAAGGCCGGGCGCGATGCCTACGTTGAAAAGCCAACCGCGCACACTATGGCCGACGCGCGAGCATTCCGTGACGCAGTGAGAGAGACGGGCAAGATTGTGCAGGTGGGCACGCAGCGCCGCAGCACGCCCAGCTATCAGAAGGCCGCCGAATATATTCAGTCCGGAAAGTTCGGAGACATCGTGATGGTGGAGATGACCTGGAATGTGAATCAGCCGGGGCGCTGGCGACGGCCCGATGTTGTGCCGCTGCTCAAAGAGCAGGACACGGATTGGAAGCGCTACCTCATGAACCGGCCCTACGAGCCGTTCAACGCGCGCAAGTATCTCGAGTTTCGGCTCTTCTGGCCGTACTCTTCCGGCATTCCCGATCAATGGCTGGTCCACCAAATCGACACGGTGCACTGGTTCAGCGGCTATCCGCACCCGCGCAGCGTGGTGGCCAACGGCGGCATCTACGCGTGGAGAGACGGCCGCAAGAACTGGGACACCATGACCGCCGTGTTCGATTACGGCCCGCTCGATGATCCCACCAAGGGCTTCCAGGTGTTGTACACATCGCGGCAGACGAACTCGGCGGGCGGCGTGAAGGAGCTCTATTACTCGGTAGGTGGGATGCTCGACATGGACACACAGCGCGTAACTTCGGATGGCGGTCTGCATGCGAAGTCGGCTGCGGAGATGGGCATGAAGGAAGATCTGTTGCAAAGCTTCTCGCTGGGCGACGCTTCGGAGAAGGTGGACACATCCGCCGACACCCACGCTGACCCGATGACCTCGGCGAACGTGCGCAACTGGATGGAGTGTGTGCGCTCGCGGAAGACACCGAACGCGAGCATCGATGCGGGCTACAGCCACTCCGTCGCGCTCTGCATGAATGTTGCCGCGATCCAGACCGGAGAGAAGGTGACCTTCGACGACAAGACGCAGCAGGTGATGGTCGGAGGCAAGCCCTATGCAGACTAGAGGGTGCAGACCTGTCCTCTGTTCACTCTTGGTATTCTGCGGATTGGGCGGGAGCATGTTCGCGAGGCAATCGGAGAAGGGAGTGCGGGTAACGGCGAACGAGGTGCAACGCCGTGTCGACATTACGATCGACGGTGAACCGTTCACCTCGTATCTATGGCCCACGTCGCTCAAGAAACCTGTGCTCTTTCCGCTCATTGCTCCCGGCGGCACGGTGGTGACGCGCGGCTATCCGCTTACTCCTCATGCGGGCGAGCGCGTCGACCATCCGCACCACGCGGGCATGTGGTTCAACTACGGCAACGTGAACGGCTTCGATTTCTGGAATAACTCCGATGCCATCAAAACGGAAAACCGCAGCAAGATGGGGACGATCTACCAGGAAAAGATCATATCTGCGAAGAGCGGGCGGGACCGAGGAGAACTGAATGTCGAATCGGTATGGATCACTGGCGCCGGCGACAAGATTCTCGACGATACCACGCGATATGTTTTTGCCAAGCGAGGAGACGCACGCGTCATCGACGAGATTACTACTCTGAAGGCGCTTGAACCTGTTGTCTTCAACGACGACAAAGAAGGGCTGCTGGGTATCCGCGTGGCGAGCTGGCTTGAGTCGCCCACGGAAAAGGGCGGCATCTTCACGGATGCGAATGGAACGCCTACCAAAGTGGCTAATGCCGGATCTCCGGGTGCAAGCGGGGTCTATCTGACCAGCGAAGGAAAGCGCGGCGATCAAGCCTGGGGAACGCGGGGACGATGGTGCACGCTTACCGGTACGACGGAGAACAAGGTCATCGCGATTGCCATCGTCGATCACCCTGACAATCCGGGGTATCCAACGTACTGGCATGCGCGCGGATACGGGTTGTTTGCCGCGAATCCGTTAGGCCGCAAAATCTTCGATCCGAGCCAGCCTGCTTTTGACTACTCCATCGAGAAGAATCACACTGCGACCTTCCGGTATCGAGTGCTCCTGTATTCGCATGCTGTCACGCCCGAGGAGATGAACCACGAGGCTGACGACTTCGCAAAGGATTATCGTTAGCGGGCTCGCCATGCAGCAATTTGCGGGATAACTGCGCCGTGCTTGGATAAAATTGATGGCGCATGACAACTCAATCTCAGCGTGCGATGAGCGCCTGTATCGCGCTCATCGCCGGCTTCCTTATTGCTTTCATCTCTGCGGATCGCTCAAGTGCCTATGCATCGAATGCGGACGAGCGGGAGCGCGGTGCGGCCGTGTTTCACACCAAGGGGTGTGAGCGTTGCCATAGCATCACCGGTGTTGGCGGCGACCGGGCGCCCGACCTGAGTAGCGTCGGGCTGCATAAGAGCGCTCGTCAAATCAAGGATCAAATACTTCAGGGAGGGCATGGCATGCCGCCCTTCGAGCACGTCCTTCCAAAGGATGAGGTAAAAGATTTAGTCGCGTTCCTCACTTCTTGCCGCAGCGAAACGGCTCCGGGCTGCCGCGACTGGACGGCGCCGCAATCGCCTCAATAGAGGCTGCCGGCGACCTGCTCTGCCACCTGCTCCAATGCGTCTTGCTGCGATTCTGACGATTTGGCTGGACTCTTCCGCCCACGAGAGGTGAGTGTCACGGTGAAATGCAGATCGCGGACTCGGCTGCTCACCATTTCTACCGTCTCGCCGCGTGAGCCGCGAAGTTTGCACCGTGCAGCCTCATTGCCGATGCCTGCCAGCTTCATGCTCTTCGCGGGACAGCCGGTGAGGGTTGTTCTGCTGACGAAAATCTGCAGGGAATCTATTGACCCAAGCTGCCGCGAAAATTTGCAGGACCCCGCATCCATATATGGCACATTCACAGTTACAGATACGTCTCCGCGAAGTGCGGTCGCCGCGCTTCCTTCGCTCAGCCAGGGACAGCCGGTCTGTGCGCTGCTTTGGGCGCGGGTCGGCATTTTCGGAGGAGCAGGTGTGCCGTACTGCGTTTGCGCGAATATGGCCGATGAAGAGATCAAAAGTAATAAAAGCAGCGGACGATTCAGCATGACGGCAGCTATGCTTTCATCCTGGGTGCCGCCGCGGCTTTCGCCAGAGGGCCAGACTTCAGAATTTTGCCGCCCTCCTGGATGACGTAGAGCTGGTTGACTTCGAGGTCCTTGAGCCGGTCCACCTGGCCGCTTAGCCAGCGAATTTCCACCATGTCCACCTTCGTTGCCTGATCCAGTCCGAAGTGCATGCGCAAATCATTTTGTGAGAAATAGCTGCCACCGCTGCGCAGCTCGTCCATCTGGACCAGCGGCTTGGCGGCATCGGGCGTGGTGCTCGCGGTGACAAGAATGCGGCTGCCGATTCCCGACCGATTGGATTTGACTCCCACCAGCTTGAGCTTGATCCAGCTGCGGTGGAGCGTCGAGTCGCAGCGCAGGAGCTGAGGCAGGGCATTGATACAGTTGACGGCGACATCGATGGTTCCATCGTTGTTGTAGTCGCCGAAGGCGCAGCCGCGAGCCGGGGCATTCTCAAGAATCCCCGGACCACCCTCGTTGGTCACCTCTTCAAATCGGCCGTTGCGCAGGTTGCGGTAGAGATATTTGTGCTCGGCATATTTCAGATCGGCCTTGGACTTATCGACCTCCGGATAGACGTGCCCGTTCGACATCAGAATGTCGGGCCAGCCGTCGTTATCCATGTCGAAGAAGCCGACTCCCCAGCCGAGGAGGCGTGTGTTGACGCCGAGGCCGCTGGGGTAGGTGCGGTCCTCGAAGGCCGCGTCGCCGAGATTCGTATAAAGGGAATCGGTGTCGCCGGCGAAGTTGGTTTTCACCACATCGAGATTGCCGTCGCGGTTGTAGTCGCCGATAGAAACGCCCATGCCCGCTTGCGGCTTGGCCTCAGCAGAGAGCGCGGCTCCGGCTTCGATGGCGATGTCGCGGAAGGTGCCGTCCTTCTGGTTGAGATAGAGTGTGGCCGGAGCCGAATCGTTGGCCACATAAATGTCGGGCCATCCATCGTTGTCCAGATCGGATGCGGCGACGCTCAGGCCATAGGTGCCGACCGCGGTCCACATACCCGACTTTTCGCTGACGTCGGTGAAGGTTCCGTTGCCGTTGTTGTGATAGAGGATGTTTCTGCCGCCGGGTAGCCCGGGCGGCCCGCAGGCCACGAGGATTCCTTTGTAGGTGCAAGGGCCGTCTTCAGGTGTTGGCGCAGTCTTCAAATCGAAGTCGACGTAATTGGCGACAAAGAGATCGAGGTGCCCGTCGCGATCATAGTCGACGAAGGTGCAGCCGGTGTTCCAGCGTATTTTTGGGCCGGGTTGAACCAAACCCGCCTGCTCGGTTACGTCGGTGAAGGTACCGTTGCCATTGTTGCGATAGAGCGCATTCTGGCCGTAGTAAGTGACGAATAAGTCGTCCTGACCATCGTTGTTATAGTCGCCTACGCAGCAGGCCTGCCCCCAGCCCGTCTTGTGCTCCAGGCCGGAGCCCTTGATTACGTCGGTGAAGGTTCCGTCGCGATTGTTTTTGAATAAGTGACAGCGCGGCTCCTGTCCGGCGGGAAAGCCTTCGAGGCGCCAGCCATTCACGAAAAATAGATCCTGCCAGCCATCGTTGTCGTAATCGTAGAAAGCCAGCCCGCATCCGGTCGTCTCCAGCAGGTATTTGTTCGTCGCTACGCCGCCATAGATGGTTTCGACGTTGAGGCCGGATTCCTTCGCCACATCGACGAAGCTCACGCCGAGCGGCGTGCCTTCGAGGGGAGACCTGGGGCCGGATGGCGGCGGGGCCGGCCGGGCATCGTAACTGCGTTCCTGCGCGCCGATTTTTTTTGGCTGGTCGGCCTGCGCCTGCTGCCGCCACGGAGATGCCAACGCGAGGATATCTGCAAACGGCAGAACCAATGCGGATCGGCTGAGAGAACGGATAAACTTTCTGCGATTCAACGAAGTACCACCCCTGTATTTACGGTTGGCCGCCCGCACTCATGTTTGCATGCGCCAGGTCGGTGTGGATGTGCCACGGCACGCTCTCGATCGAGATCTCCGGATGCTTGCGCAGATAGTCGAGCGAGTATGTGGGGGCCGACGGATCGATTCTCTTCATCGTGTACTGCGCGGCTTCTTCCGCCGCCTGCTTCTTCATGCCCATGCGGCGATACAGAATCGCCAGGTTGTAGTGGGCGGCCAGATCATCAGGATCGATGGCCTGCAGCGCCTTGAACTGCTGCATGGCCTCTTCGCTGCGATGCTGCTGATAGTAGGAGATGCCAAGCTCGCGGCGCGCATCGCGCGACTGCGGATATTGCGCAACCACTTCCTCCAGATCAGCAACCTCGGCATCCGAATGCCCTTGCCTGCGCTCCACCAGCGCGAGATAGTACAAGGCCCGCGCATCATCCGGGTGCAGAGCGAGCGCCTTCTCCAGCGGGGCGCGAGCTTCGGTGTATTTTTCCCACTCGATATAAACAAGGCCGAGATTGACATAGCCGTCTTTGTAATCGGGGCGCAGGCGGATGACGTGCTCAAACGCGTGCATCGCGTCGTCGTATTGCAGCTGATCCAGAAATCCGATGCCGACATTGTTCCAGCGCATCCAGTCTGGATTGTCGGCCGGAAGCGGCGCGGCGACCGGGTTGTCGCCGATATTCAGCGTGCGGCTGCGCGAGGCCAGCTCAACGACCGGATAGGCAGGATGATCTTTGCCCAGCACATTATTCAGATAGCTTTGCCGCAGATGCCTGTAATTGACACGCGCCGTCATTGTCAGCGGCGACTTCGCACTCGCGGGAATCTGGAACTGATACCGGACGAGGGCCGACCGCCCGGACTGAATGCTGTTGTCGTAGGCCATGGAGTGGATCGTCCACACTTTGTGGTTGTCGACAAAGTTCCCCGTCACGTCGACCGGCCGATTGGTGAAGCTGTGGGCGCGCACGTCGAGCATGCCATCCGGCTTGAGGAAGCCGCTGTCATAGATCACGGTGCCGGAAGCATCCTTCACGGTGAACTGTACCCATGCTTCGTAGAGATCGCGGACCTCCGGGATGAGCGAGTGGCCGATGTTCTTGTTCTGGATGACGACGTAGGCCTCGACGATCTGATCGGGCTTGAGTGTGAACCGGGTCGAGCCCAGCGGTGCAATGATTGTGCCGGATTCGTCCAGCTTCAATGCAAAGAGATCGACGTTGAGGTAATTGCCGCTCTTGAGAAAATCGATGGTCCTGCTTAACTGCTCGTCGAACCCGTAATAGAAAGGTACCGCGGTATTGCCGGCCAGCCAGCGGTGCGAAGCCAGGGTGCCGTGTTTAGCCCCATAGTCGGGCATGCTGATTGCCTCGCGCTTCATGTGGCAGCCCTGGCAGGTGGTGTAATCCGCGGAGTAGAACGTAAGCGGGTTGAGCTGCGAGAACTTCGAACTCTGCCACTCGTCGTATGCGGTGAAGGCGCGGATCCACTTATAGTCGTTGAGCGGCACGGGCAGGTTCGCCTTGTGGCACGCCGAGCAGAACTCCGGCGAGCGGTAGAAGTCCTGCATTACGGCTTTCGCGTGCCGGTCGAGATGCGCGAAGATTTCGGCGTCGGGCACGGTGCCTGGAATGCGGTTTCCCTGCTCATCGACCATGACTGCGGGCAGGCCCATGACGAAACTTCCATTGCCAAGTTTGCTTTGCACACTCTGAATTGAATGGCATACCGAGCAGGTTACGCCATCGCGATCGAACGACCTGTCGAGTGTCGATCCGGGATTGAGCGCACCCGAGAGCACGCCAATGGGATTGTGGCAGCTGTCGCAATGGCGCGCATACTCGACGCCTTTGTTTCTAATGAGGATATTGACGCTGGCGCGATAGAAGGGCGTACGAAAGGAGTTGGAGTGCAGCGCCTGACGCCATTCGTGATAAGCCTCCTGATGGCAATGGCCGCAGTAAGCGGCATCGGGAAAAGCGCTGGCGGGGATGAATCCGCCGCCTTCAAGGGCCGCATTTCCGGGCGCAGAAATATTGCCTTTTCCGAGAGGGAAACTATAGGTTGCGAGAATTTTTTCGGTATAGGCCTTGCGTGCCGTCGCCTCTTCCGCGCGCCGATCTTCCGCTCCGCGGATTCCCTTGAGACACAAAAACGACGCTCCTGAAAAGATCAGCATGAGAAGAAGCGCGCGCCGGCCGAAGACAGTCATACATTGCACAGCTGGAACGCGTCGCGTCCGTTCTAGGTACTCTCTGCCACACGGAAGACCGTGCCTGCAGCGGCGAAACCAGCACCTGCACTATAGCGAATGCGCCTAACGGCTGTACATATCGTTGGAGGGTCCTCGAAATCGGACGCGATTGGCGCGCCTGCGAACGAAGGCAGAGTTACTGCGGCGCTTTCTCCAGTGCCGCTGCTTTTTGCCGTTCTGTGGCGGCCTCATCGGGCTTTCCTTGTTGCGCCAATGCGTTCGCCAGACCCATGTGCGCTTCCGCGTAGCCGGGGTCGTAGCTCAGTGCGTTGCGAAATTCCACGATTGCCTCATCGGGCTTGCCGTTTTTGAGCAAGGAGTTGCCGGAGTTGGTGGCGACCTCGGCACGTTGGCGATCCATGTGGGCGCGCATGAGCTCCGCAGCTTTTTTGCGCTCGGCTGCGGCCTCGGCCGGCTGATTCTGTTTCACCAGAACGGCAGCGAGGGTCAGGTGTGGATCGGGTTGCTGGGGAAGCTGCCTAATGGCCTCGCGCAGCGCCGCTGCCGCTTCAGGCAGCTGATTGAGATTGTTGTAGACGCTGCCTAGAGTCGCCCATCCATCTCCATTCGCGGGGCGCAGCTTCAACGAAGCATTAAGCTCATGCGCTGCGTCGGCATAGCGGCCGGCCTGCAGATACAACTCACCCAACGCGTAGGGCGGCTCGGATGCGGAGGAGTCCAGCTTCTCCGCAGTCTCCAACTCGGGTATGGCTTCCGCGGCATTGTCCTGCATTTTGAATGCGAGCCCGAGGTTGTAGTGCAGCTGCGGCGCGTCGGGAGACAACTTCAACGCGGCGCGCAGCTGAGTGACCGCATCGTCGAACTGGCTGAGCTGGATATAGGCGGCGGCAAGATTCTGGTGAGCCGTCGCGTTGCCGGGTGTCAGGGCTACGGCGCGCTGCAGGATGGGCACCGCGTCCTTTGCCTGCTGCGCCTGGCAAAGAGCCATGCCCAGGTTGGTCAGGACTTCCGCATTCTTTGGTTCCGCATCCGCTGCCTTTTGGAGCAGAAGAATAGCATCCTGCAACTTGTTCGTGCGCTGCAGCGCCAGGCCTAATTGATACGTTGCCGCGGTCAAACCCGGATCGAGCTCCAGCGCATGCTGAAAGACGGGAATTGCCTGCTGATCCTGACCGGCACTGGCCAATGCCTGTCCCAATTGCAGAGCGATGACCGTATTCTGCGGCGCAAGTTGATAGGCCTTCGTCAGCTCATCCAATGAGCCCGGCTGCCGGTGTGTCTGCAACGCTATCCCCAGATGCAGATGGGCAAGGGCAAAGTCCGGATTAATCTGGATCGCAGCCGCGAATGCCTGCACGGCGCTCGACCAGTCCTTATGCTGCGCGTAGAGCGAGCCGAGTTCGTCGCGCAGCTCTGCACTCCGCGGATCGCTCGCTACCGCCTCCTTCATCCTGGCAACCGCCCCGGGAAACTGCTGCGTCGCCGCTAGTGCTCTTGCATAGGAAGCAAGAGCGTATGACGGCAGCGGACGCTTCTCAGCGTGGGAGGCTACCTCCACTTTCGCGAACCAGGGCAGAGCCTTCGCCGCCTGACCGTTCTGCTCATAGGCGATTGCCAGGTTCAACTGGGCGCTGCCGTCGCTGGGCTGCATGGCCAGCGCTTTTTCAAGCTCGCGAATGCCTTCGCCGGTGCGGCCAAGTCTTACGAGGACGGCGCCGAGGGCGCTATGTCCCTGCTCGGCGCGTGGAGCGAGATGAACGACCTTCTCAAAGTCGGCGAGGGCCGTAGGGAGATCATTACGGGACAGAGCAGCGACGCCAGCCCGATAGTCGGCGTCCGCCTCCTTCAGGCTGGGCGACGGCCCCTGTGCGTAGCCACCATGCGAAAGGGTTAGCGACACGGCGAGCAGGGAACCAGCAGTCAGCCGCGCTTTTAGAAGAGACACAGACATGGCGCTTCAGCCTCATCATGTTACCCGATCCCCAGGAGCGCCAGGCAGTGGATGTCGAGTCGATTCGTGGCCGTCGACAAGATTGGTGACGATGTTACCGGCGCTCAACTCAGAATTGAAAATTTAAGGGCTCTTGATCGCTGGAAGGATTGATGCGCTGCAGGGTAGCTGAGCAGGCCGGCTCCTGCGACTGGGCGGTGCGCTGCTAGGATGTTGGGAGCGGCGGTTTTTGTGGCTGGCCGCATCCCAAGGTAAAGTGAGCCGTAATCTCTACTGGATATGGTTCGTTGGCTCCGCGGCCTGGTTTCTGGACGCGGCGCTGGTGCTGCATCGGCACGCCCTGGGGCGTGGATTGCTCGCAGTCGCCGTTTCGGCGATGTTTCTGGCGGCAGGAATGTTTTTCAAGAAGCAGGCTGGGCGGTAGGGGTTCTTTGGTTGCGGCGGTGTTGATGATATCCCATCCTTCCCGCTGATGCAGCCAAGGCGGAGGCACCCGCTATTTCCTTCCTTGTCTCACGCGAATCAAAAAGTCAGGTTCATTTTCAGGTAGACGATCCGGTTGGCCTGGGGGTCGGTGAACTGCGTCGCGGCCAGCGACGTGGACTTGCCGAAGAGGGACGCGCCAAGCACACCTACAGGCGGTCCTCCGTTGACGATGTTGAGGATGTTCTGCGCTTCGATGCCGAGCTCCATCTGATATTTGCGGGGGATTTCTGGCTTCGCACCTTTGGCTGGAAGAGGCGCGGACGTGTCAGCGATCCTGGGACCGAAAGAGGTTGTCCGAGAGAAGAGCAGCTGCAGCATGGCTACCGAAGGGCCGGTTCCGTAATTGATGGGAATTATCTTCTGGCTGGGCAACGGGTCGGCGTCGAAATTGCCCCATTTGGTGCGATAGACGCTGGGCCGGCTCAGATCGGTGGCGAACGCGGGGCGGTCGTTGAACTGCGAGTCGCCGTTGAGGTCGGTTCCGGTGATGATGTTGAAGGGCATGCTGGATTCGAGAATCAGGTACGGGTCCATCTTGAACTTGAAGGGGAGGTTGAAGAGGCCGCCGAAGTAAGCGCGGTTGCGGAGGTCGTTGGCGGCGCGTCCGTAGTCGGCGTTGAGATCGTATTGGTTTGAGGGGATGTAGGAGGCACCGGTGGTGTTGGCCTTGCTGTATCCGAACATGTAGATCCCGTACAGGATGACGGGTTTGGTCCGGTAGTGAACATTGAGAAAGAGGCGGCTGCGCTTGGATGTGCCTTCGGACTCGTATTCGTAGATATTCTCGAGGGTACCGAGGGGGCGGACGCCGCTGGTTGGCTGGCCGGGAATGTAGGTTCCGGGGAGCGGCGCGTTGATGTTGCGGACGAGGAACTGGTCGACGCCGCGATAGAAGCTGTAGTCGAGGGACAGAGAGAGCTTCTTGAAGAATTCCTTGTCGAGACCGATGCCCTGCTGGACGATGTAGGGCGCGTGCATCCGTGGGCTGATGCTATAGATGGTGGGCTGCGCGTCCGGGCCGAGCTCGTCCGGCTTGGGTACGGCGGGATAGAAGTCGGGATCGATGACCTCGTATTGCTGCTGCGTGATTCCGTTTTCCCGCCTGGCGATGGAGATATATTGCGTGGTGAAGCGCTGGTAGAAGATGCCGATGCCGGCGCGAAGGACACCCCAGGCAGGCTTGTCTTTTTTTGCGCCAATGGCCCAGGACCAACTGATGCGCGGCGCGAAGTCGGCATGATCGTGGATCTGGGACTGGGTTTCGTAGCGCAGGCCGGCGTCCAGGGTGGTGTTCGGCGTCATCTTCCATTCGTCTTCGAAGTAGACGCCGAGATCGGCGACGTTGATGTCGACCCGGGGATTGCCCAGGGCGTAGGTGAAGAGGCTGGCTCCTCCGCCTTCGGCTCGAATCTGCGCCGGTGTCAGGCCGTTCGCCAAACCCTGCGTGGTGGTCTCGTAGGCTCCCAGCGAAGAGAAGATGTAGACGCCGTTGTAGCCGCCGGCTGAGGTGTTGTTGTCGCGATAGTCGCGAAAACGCGCTCCGGCGCGAAAGAGATGATTGCCGTGCAGGAGGGAGAAATAATCCTGCAACTCATACTCGTTCTGCCCGTCGTGGAGCTGGTCGATGACGTTGCCGCCCCCGTTGAACGCTCCCTGGACGAGCAGGGCTGGGCTGCCGCTGACGGCGACGGAGCTGTCGTTGGTGCGCATGAACTGGAATCGGATTTCGTTAACGACGTGCTCGGTCCAGGCCTGGGTGTCGCTGAACTGAAAGGTCTGGTCAGTGTGGCGGGTATCGATGGCCTGCGATGGCAGGGAAAGCTGGCTTTGCAGGACATTGTCCTGGGTCTGGTGGCCGAACTGGTAGCGGAGACTCACGGAGTGGACTTTGCCGAGCTGGAAGTCGAGGCGCGGGCCCAGATCGGTCGAGGTTTGAGGGCTGTTGACGGTGGTGATGTAGGTGGGGCCGGTCGTGGAGGTGCTGGCGTAAACGAAGGACTGCGCGCCCACGTCCTGGCGGTCGCCGGTGAGAAACCATGAGCTGTTCTTCGAGAGCGGGCCGCTGATGGCGCCTTCGGAGTAAAAGGCGGAATATGGGGGCTGTCCGTAGACGAAGGGGTTGCTGGAGTTGAGGATGGAGTCGTCGCCCAGCAGGGTGAGGTCGCCGTTGAGCTTTTCGCTACCGGGCTTGGTGAAGACCTCGATACGGCCGAGTCCGATTGTATCGTACTGGGCGGAATAGGGGTTCTGGTTGATGCGAATCTCGCGGATGGAGGATTTGGGCGGGAGGCGGGTAGCGGTGAATCCGTCGACGTAAAGCTGCGGCGGAGTGCTGGGATCGGAGCCGGCAATCAGCTGCAGCTGGGTCTGGAGGTCGATTGGATTGGTGGGTAGCGCGTCCAGCTCAGACGGGCTCAAGACAATCGCGCCGAGGCCGCGATCGGGGCTGTCGTCGAGCTGGGCAGCGGAAACCGCGATCTGTTCGCGCTGAATGTCGATCTTCAGGTCGACTTTGAGGCGGAGGGTCTGTCCTGGCTGAAGCCGGAGGTTGGCACGCTGCTCGGTGCGAAAGCCGCGGGCTTCCGTGGTGAGCGTGTAAGCTCCCGGGGGAATGCCGGTGAAGCGGAAAACACCTTCGGCGTCGGAGGTGGTGGCGAAAGCGGGCAGCGGAGGAGCGCTGAGGGTGACAAGCGCATCGGGCACGAGCGCTCCCGACGGGTCGACGACAATGCCGGCAACGGTGGCAGAGGCTCGATCAATACTCGACTGGGGATGCTGTGCCTGGGCGAGTGCAGGGGCGGGGGAAAGAACTGTCAGCGCTAACCCGACGAGACAGAGTGCGAAGGCATTTCCACCGGAAAGCGAAGTGCAGGGCACTGTACGAGTAAAGCCAGCCAAAAACCAGCGAGCGAGCATCAATATCCGATCAATCAAGAGCACAGGGGAGTCGAAGGCAAAGGCCAACAGGGAGCCGCAGACGCCGGTTGGGGCTGTATTTTCCGCGGAAGGCTCGGTCTGTCTGGCTAGTGCAGACGTGAGTTCGCCGTTGGGGGAGCCATGCAGGGGGGGAGTCTCCTGATTTGTGAAGCTGCCGAAGTATCTTGCCGACTTCGCTCTTTGCCAGTCCCTACGATACTCAAAGTTCCGGAATCGACCAACGATCTTTTGAGCGCCTGCGAGCGGCGAAAAGCCTTGAATATCTAGAATCGCGCTCCGTGCCGGTTTCCCTTCGAAGCGAGATACCACTCTCGTGCTATTAGCCTGCTCGATAAGTGGGATTTCTTGCGGGCGAGACCTGGTGGACACTCAATCTTGTCACGAGGGTTGCGGTTTGGGGGAACAACAGCTCTCAGGACACGAAAGGCCTGTCATTTCGATGACAGGCCTTTCGTCTTTGTGGCTTCAGCTGAGTTTTAGGTTGTGGAGCGGGGCTTGATGGCCATCAACTGGACCGGAACCGGCTGGCCGCTGGGGCTGGTTAACCCAGGATTAATGGTCTGGGTGTCCTTAAGAGTGACCGGATCGACGTAGTGGATCAGGTTGTCGCCCGAGGTGCCGACGAAGAAGATGGTTTCGTCGGGGGAGAAGATGCCGGAGACCGGGGCCTGGGCCGTTCCAGAGAGCTGCAACGTGCCGAGCGAGCCTGCCGCGCCCGCAGTGCCGGAAGGCTGGTAGTAGGGCAGCAGTCCAGAGGCCGAAGTCGAGTTGTAGAGCACAAAGGCGACCGAAGAATCCGGCGAAGCGACCACCCCGTCGATTTCAGACGGCGTGACGCCGGTCGGGAAGGTAGTTTGATTCAGCGTCGTCGTGAATGAGAGCGGATCGCCGGTGATGGCGGGACATGGCCCGGTGGGTACGGTGACCCCGATGTCGGAGAAGTTGTCCTGGCTGGCGCTGGCGCCGAAGATATGGGTGCCGTCATTGGTGGACGCAAGTTTGTCAGTCTCGGCATTGGAACCGATGGCCGCCTGTGGGTAGTAGGGCGGATTGAGGGAACTGTTGGGGCAGAAGCTGTGAGCCGTGGTCGGGGAGCCGGTGATAAAGGGCCCGACGCTGGGGATGGTAAGCGTGACGTCCGCGCCGCAGAAGGGATCGTAAGTGCCGCTGACTAGAGGACTGTTGTTGTTCAGCGTGCAGCTCTGCTCGGTGGAGTTGAGCGGATAGGTGCTCCAGCCGCTATTGGCGTTGTGGACGTAGAGGGTGTTGGGTCCGACGATATAGACATTCTTGCCGTCTGGTGAGAATACCGCCTTTGTCGCCTGGCCGCCGATGCTGGTACTGGCCCCGCTCGAAACCGTGTAGAGATAGATGACCTGGCGGAGCTGATCATTGATCACAGCGGTCGTGCTGTCAGGTGAGACGGCGAGCACCACCCCGGGCACCGAGGTGTCCTCTTTAGAAAGACCGTTGGTCAAGGCGCTATAGATCATCAACTCGCGATAGCTGCCGAAGTAGAGGTTGTTTCCGGCCTGGTCGGCGACCATCGAGTTGGGGATGTACGGCAGCTTGATGGGAGATGTCGGTACACCGGTGGTGAGATCGATGTTGCTGAAGTACTGGGACTGCGTGGATGCCATCCAGAGCAAGGTGCTGACGCGCCCTGTCGAGGTGACATTGAGAGTATTACTGACGACCGGCATGCCGTTGCCGAGGTAGCCGATCTGCCCGATCGGTGAAGGATTGCAGGTAGTGGGCTGGCAGATGGCGTTGATGGCTGTGGCGCTGGCGTAGGTGGCGGAGACCTGTCCGGCGGAGCTGACGGCGATCTCCTGAGGGCGCGTCGAGGTGTAGTCGAGAGTAAGGCCGTTGAGCGTCGCGCCGTTGACGTCGGTAATGACGGCGTTGATGTTCTGAGCCACACTGGGATTGACCACCGCGCTGGTGCTGCCATTGATGGAGAGCGCGATGCTGGCGGGCGGGCAGGTATAAAAGTACCCCGCGGCGGAGCTGACCTGCGCTACGCTGGCGTTGACGACCGTGGAACCGGGCATGTTGGCAGTGGTTGCGCCATTGGTGCCGGTGCCGGTGGTGCTGGTGTTATTGATGGTCACAACGGTGCCGGTGACCGGGGTGTAGGTGATGGTGCCGACATAGGGACTGGGGATGACTGTGCCGTTAGGCCCGGTGACCGTCGCGGAGAGAGTGGGCCCCGCCTGATTTTGCGAGACGCAGGCGGCCTGCGTTGCGATACTCAGCGAAGTGACCGGCGGATGGATGTAGACAGGCACCGGGTTGCTGGTGACGCCGCCGCCGCTTGCCGTAATCTGGGCTACGCCGCAACTGGTTGAGGTGCATTGCTCGGCCGCGGAGCCGGAGGGCGGGGTGCAGATGGTGTAGTCGGCGATGCCTCCGGGGCTGTTGCGGTTCCAGGTGCCGCCGCAGAGCGCGCCGGTGGGCGAGATGTCCGCCAGCAGGAGGTTGCTGCTGCCATACGTATAGTTGGCGATGGTGGCGCTAGTGCCTTTGCAGGTGGTGGCCGTGGGAGCGGTAATCTGCCCGGTTTGTCCCCAGGAGAGCGAGATGCCTGTCGTTTTCGGTTCCAGATCGATGGCTTGCACCGATGTGGTGCGGGGACCGTATCCGAGACCGTTGCAATAATCTCCCACGTTCGTGGAGCAACCTGAAATCGAAAGTCCTACGGGAAGAGCAAAGACAAACAATGCTATGAGGGCGAAATACCGCTGCATGAAACCTCCCCGCCAGCGCGAGGGAGCGCGGGCGGTCTTTCCAGCCAAGAATGTCGAAGTGCCCTTATTAGACGAAAGGGTTCGAAGGATGAGTGTACCAAAAGCAGGGGGCGCAGAGGCAGGGCGCAGGGGGTAAGGCATAGGGGGTAGCTGGAGCAGGGCTGCTACGCCCTACTCCTTCTCCCCAACACCCTACTTCATGTATTCCTCAAACCACGCCAGCGATCGCTCCAGGACGTCGATACGGTGCTCGGGATTGACGAAGCCGTGGCCCTCGTTGGGATAAACGACGAGCTGGGTGGGGACGTTCTGGTCGCGGAGGGCGTGCCAGAACTCGAAGGACTGCGGCGCCGGGCATTCTCCGTCGCGGTCTCCTACGACGACCAGGGTAGGCGTCTTTACATTCTTGATGAAGTTGATGGCCGAACTCTTGGCATAGACCGCGGGGTCGTCGTAGACGGATGCGCCGAAGAAGGGAATCATCCACTGGTCGATGGAGTTTTCGCCGTAGTAGCTCTGCCAGTTGGCGATGCCGGCTCCAGCGACTGCGGCGCGGAAGCGGTGTGTCTGGCTGACGGCAAACATGGTCATGAATCCGCCATAGCTCCAGCCAGTGATGCCGACACGCTGGGGATCGACGGAGAATTTGTGGGTCACGGTGTCGACGCCGCCGAGAATGTCGCGGAGATCGCCGTAACCAAAATCCTTGCGGTTGGCCTGGGTGAACTTTTCTCCCTCACCATAGCTGCCGCGGGGGTTGGGCATGAGGACGAAGTAGCCGAGGGCGGAGAAGGGTGCGCCTCCGAATCCGGCTCCGGGCCAGCGGGGGACAACGGCGGAGGAGGGTCCACCGTGGACCATGACAAGAAGGGGATATTTCTTTGACGGATCGTAATTTGCCGGGTAAAGGAGCCAGCCCTGGACGTGGAATCCTTCGTTTTCCCAGGTGACGGATTCGGACTTGCCCCAGTCGGGTTTCAGGTCGTCGTTGTAGTGGGTGATCTGCCGGAGGTTGTTGATCTCGCCAGCCCAGACCTCGGGGGGATGCTCGAAGGAGGACTCGACGAAGGCGATGTTGTTGGAGTTCGAGACGGAGATGCGCATCATGAGCCTGCCCGCGCCGACAGAGGCGGGAATGGTGACGTTATATTCGGAGGATTCCTGCTGGGTTTCCATGTTCCAGGCGAAGAGGTGGGACTGCGCGTCCTTGATTTCGGCGATGCCGAGCTGCTGCTGGTCGAGCCATTCGAACCATGCGGCGCTCCCGGCGCGGTTGGGGGTTACGTCTTTGGCCTCGCCTCCTTTGGAAGGAATGACATAGATGTCGCCACCCGTGGAGCCCTGGTCGGACATCAGGCCGCCGATGAAGGCGATCCGGGAGCCGTCGGGGGACCAGCGGGGAACGGCGATCTGCAGGCCGTGGAGCGGACCAGCGGTGGAATTGGGGTCGAAGACGACTTTTGGTTCGCTGCCGATGGCCTGGGTGAACAGCCTGGCGATCCACCAGTTGTTTTCGCCGGGCGGCGGAGCGGCGACGTAGACCAGCTCCTTGGTATCAGGCGACCATTCAAATTCATAAACGTGAAGACCAGCCGGGGTGATCTGGCTGAGCTCTCCACTGGCTGCGTCAATGGCTGCAACGCGCTGAACTTCGAGGCCTTCGACTCCAATCACTCCGGAGGGTGGTTTCATGGCGGCCAAGGCTCCCGAAGGACGTGTTGCTCCTTCTACATAGAGGAAACTCAGGTATTTGCCGTCGGGAGAGTATTGGAGACTCTTGGCGTAGCCATTCAACTCGGCAAGCTGGCGCGGCGCGGCGCCGGAGGCTGGGTCATCGATGAAGATGGCAGTCTTGTGGTCGGCCGTGCAGTCGGAGAAGAAGGCTAGATGCTTGGAGTCCGGGGACCATGCCAGGCCGTCTTCCGGGTCCTTTTGGCCGTCGGCGCAGGCGGTGATGTGCCGGGGATGGGAGGGATTATCGAGAGGAGCGAGCTCAATGCCGTCTCCGCTTACATTCCAGGCGAGCTGATTGCCGTCGGGCGAGAGGTCAGTTTCGCGGATATTGCGGACTTTTTCGAGGGAGTGGACGATTTGGGCGATGCGGGGATCGTGGGCCGGGGCTGTCTCCGGCGCGGTCTGGCCGAAGGTGTAGAGATGGGCGAGGGCAAAAGCGCCGAGGAGTGCAGGGGCAGCGAGGCGGCGAAGGCTCATGGTTGGCAATCGTAACAAAGGCGCGGTGCGGGTGTGGAGTTCAGGGTATAGCGATCGATTTGTGTGAAATTCCGAAAATTTTTCCAGGAAGCAGGCGTTTTCATTGACGGCTTGTCACGCTCTTGCTAATCTTAAAAGGTTCCACGAGTGTGCTTGTTTTTCCTGGTTGAACGGAGAAGCGAGAGGCTCAAGCAGTAAAACTCACAGAAGCAGCCGGCAGGAGTGGATCTCCGGCGCGAAATTTCTGTGAATCCCTTGCCGGTATGCATGGCAGGGACGTATCGCACAGGCGCCTGCGACATTTGCCACCTTGGCAAACTATGTGGGCCGGAATCAGCGAAACGGAGTCGGCTAGTTTCGAGGCCTGCTGAAAAGCGGGTTTGAAGTTACGCGCGGCCACCGTCGGGATTCTCGTCTGGGATCGAAGTTTTGGGGAAGAAGCGAGTCGAGAAGGCTGCGATTTCGCAGGTTCGGATGCTTGCGTGTCCGGATTGTGGTGCGGAGCGGGCTTGTCGGGACGCGCTGGGAATCAGAATCGGTTTGGAATTGCAAGGAGTTTGGTTTGCCTACATTCAGTCAGCTGGTAAGGAAGGGTCGCACCGCACCGCGGTATAAGACGGCCTCCCCTGCGTTGCAGGGATCGCCGCAGCGGCGTGGAGTCTGCACCCGCGTTTATACGCAGACGCCCAAGAAGCCGAACTCGGCTCTTCGGAAAGTGGCGCGTGTCCGCCTGACGAACGGGATCGAAGTGACGTCGTACATTCCGGGCGAGGGCCACAACCTGCAGGAGCACTCGATTGTGCTGATCCGCGGCGGCCGTGTGAAGGATCTGCCGGGCGTGCGCTATCACATCGTGCGCGGCACCCTGGATTCGGTCGGCGTGGTGAAGCGGACGCAGAGCCGGTCGAAGTACGGCGCGAAGCGCGCCAAGGCTGGAGCTCCGGCGGCAGGCAAGAAGAAATAGGTGCTGCGCGTACGGCGACACGCGGCTTCGCCGCAACTGCCAATGCGCAAAGCTGAGTCGACAAGTTTGGATTTAGAGAGAGATTGGATTTATGCCTAGAAAAGGTCACATCGCCAAGCGTGAGGTCGCTCCCGACCCGGTTTATCAGTCGTCGCTGGTCACCAAGTTTGTGAACTCGATGATGTGGGGCGGCAAGAAGTCGACGGCGCAGGGAATCTTCTACACCGCCATGACCAACCTTGAAGCGAAGGGCGGCGCCGATGCGCTCACCTTGTTCAAGAAAGCGGTGGAGAACTGCAAGCCGCTGCTCGAAGTGAAGACGCGGCGCGTGGGCGGCGCAAACTACCAGGTTCCGATCGAAGTGAATCCGGAACGGCGCACCTCGCTGGCCATTCGCTGGCTGGTCTCTTACGGCCGGGCGCGCGGCGAAAAAGGCATGATCGACAAGTTGTCGGCCGAGCTGCTGGATGCGGCGAACGGGCGCGGCGCGGCGATGAAGAAGAAGGAAGACGTTCACCGCATGGCCGAAGCAAACAAGGCATTTGCTCACTATCGCTGGTAGTTGAAGAGCAGGTTTCAGGGTGTGGGGGATAGGGTGCAGTAAAACCCAGCTCCTTCAAGAGAGTTGATTCAAAACCGCGGGCCTGAAATGGTTCGCGAGAGGTTGAGAGAGATACTGTGGCGCGTCAAGTACCGTTAAATCGTTGCCGGAACATCGGAATCATGGCGCATATCGACGCCGGAAAGACGACTACGACCGAGCGCATTCTTTTCTATACGGGCATCACGCACCGTATCGGGGAAGTGCACGAGGGTACGGCGACCATGGATTACATGGAGCAGGAGCAGGAGCGCGGCATCACCATTACGTCCGCCGCTACCACTTGCACCTGGAAGAACATCCGCATCAACATTATCGATACGCCCGGCCACGTGGACTTCACGGCCGAGGTGGAGCGTTCGCTGCGCGTGCTGGATGGTGCGGTCGCGCTGTTCGATTCGGTGTCGGGTGTGCAGCCGCAGACTGAGACTGTCTGGCGGCAGGGCGATAAGTACAAGGTTCCCCGCATCTGCTTCGTCAACAAGATGGACAAAGCGGGCGCGGACTTCGAGCACGTGATCGAGACCATCCGCAAGCGCCTCGGCGCGCGGCCGGTGGCGATCCAGATCCCGATCGGCGCGGAAGCCAATTTCAAGGGTGTCATCGACCTTATCGAGATGCGCGCCATTCTGTGGCATGACGAGACTATGGGCGCGGAATACTCGATCGAGCCGGTTCCCGATAGTCTGCTGAAGAAGGCTGAGGCTTTCCGGATGCAGCTGATCGAGACCGTCGCCGAGCATGACGACGAGATGCTGCACAAGTTCCTGGAGGGCGAGACGCCGACTCCCGAGGAGCTGAAGAAGGCGCTACGCGGTGCGACCATCGCTATGAAGGTCTTCCCGGTGATGTGCGGTTCGGCCTTCAAGAATAAGGGTGTCCAGACGCTGCTTGATGCAGTGGTCGACTACCTGCCCAGCCCGCTCGATGTGCCTCCAGTTGAGGGCATCGATCCGCACGACCACTCGAAGATCCTGGTCCGCGAGGCCAAGGACGAAGAGCCGTTGTCGGCGCTGGCGTTCAAGCTGATCAACGATCCCTTCGGCAAGCTGAGCTTTATCCGTATCTACTCGGGCGTGTTGAAGACGGGCGATACCATCCTGAATCCCCGCACCAACAAGACCGAGCGCGTAGGCCGGCTGGTGAAGATGCACGCCAACAAGCGTGAGGACATCACCGAGATCTATGCCGGCGATATCTGCGCCTGTGTTGGTCTGAAGGACATCAAGACCGGCGACACGCTGTGCACGCCGCAGCACCCGGTTGCGCTCTCGGCGATCACTTTCCCGGAGCCGGTCATTTCGGTGGCGATCGAGCCGAAGACCAAGAGCGACCAGGAAAAGATGGGCATGGCGCTGGCCCGCCTGTCGGACGAGGATCCTACGTTCAAGGTACGTACCGATATTGATTCGGGACAGACCATCATCAGCGGTATGGGCGAGCTGCACCTCGAGATTCTCGTCGACCGCATGAAGCGCGAGCACAAGGTCGAGGCCAATGTGGGCGAGCCGCGGGTTGCGTTCCGCGAGACCATCCGCAAGCTGGCCGAGGCGGAAGGCAAGTACATCCGCCAGACCGGTGGTTCGGGCAACTACGGGCACGTGAAGATTCGCCTGGAGCCGAACGAGCCGGGCGCGGGTTTCGAGTTCATCGACGCCATCAGGGGCGGCGTGGTTCCGAAGGAATACATCAAGCCGACGGAGCAGGGCATTCGCGAGGCGCTGCACAACGGCGTGCTGGCCGGCTACGAGATGGTCGATTTCAAGGCCACGCTGTACGACGGCAGCTATCACGACGTCGACTCGAACGAAATGGCCTTCAAGATTGCCGGATCGATGGCCTTCAAGGAAGCCGCACGCAAAGCCAGTCCGGTTCTGCTGGAGCCGGTGATGGCGGTCGAAGTCACGGTTCCCGAAGAGCACATGGGAACCATCATCGGCGACATCAACTCGCGCCGCGGCCGGATCGAAGGCATGGAGCACGTGGGCGGATCGCAGGTGATCAAGGCCATGGTTCCGCTGAAGGAGATGTTCGGATACGTGAACGATATCCGCTCGTCGACGCAGGGGCGCGCTTCGTACTCGATGCAGTTTGCCCGGTACGAAGAGGCTCCACGCATGATCTCCGAAGAGATCATCAGCCGGAACCAGGGTAAGTAAAAGTTTGGAAATAGCGGGTTCTGCGGAACCCGGAACAGAAAACGGAAGATCAGCAGCGCTGAAGGAACGAGAGAGGGAACCAAGATGGCGAAGGAGAAATTTGACCGTTCGAAGCCGCACGTGAACGTGGGGACGATCGGGCACATTGATCACGGGAAGACGACGTTGACGGCGGCGATCACGAAGGTGTTGTCGAAGCACAACCCGAACAACAAGTTCCGCTCGTTCGACACGATTGACAATGCTCCCGAGGAGCGGGAGCGCGGCATCACGATCGCCACGGCGCACGTCGAGTATGAGACGGCGAACCGTCACTACGCGCACGTCGACTGCCCGGGCCACGCCGACTACATCAAGAACATGATCACCGGCGCGGCGCAGATGGACGGTGCAATTCTCGTCGTTGCTGCCACCGACGGTCCGATGCCGCAGACCAAGGAGCACGTGCTGCTGGCTCGCCAGGTAGGCGTGCCCTACATCGTGGTCTTCCTGAACAAGTGCGATGCGGTGGACGATCCCGAGCTGACCGATCTGGTGGAGATGGAAGTGCGCGAGCTGTTGTCGAAGTACAACTTCCCCGGCGACGACGTTCCGGTCATTCGCGGTTCTGCTCTCGGAGCCCTGAACGGCGAAGCGCAGTGGGAGAAGTCGGTCGACGAGCTGATGGACGCGGTGGACAAGAACGTTCCACTGCCCGCGCGAGCGATCGATCAGCCCTTCCTGATGCCGATCGAAGATATCTTCTCGATCTCGGGCCGCGGCACGGTAGTGACGGGCCGCATCGAGCGCGGCAAGGTGAAGGTGGGCGAGGAAGCCGAGATTGTGGGCTTCCGCGATACCCGCAAGACGGTGGTCACCGGCGTTGAGATGTTCAAGAAGCAGCTGGACGAAGGCCTGGCGGGCGACAATGCCGGACTTCTTCTGCGCGGCATCGCGAAGGAAGACGTGGAGCGCGGCATGGTTCTGGCCAAGACGGGCTCGATCACGCCGCACACCAAGTTCAAGGGCGAGATTTACGTTCTGTCGAAAGAAGAGGGTGGTCGTCATACGCCGTTCTTCAACGGCTATCGTCCGCAGTTTTACTTCCGGACCACAGACGTGACCGGATCGGCGAAGCTGCCGGCGGGCACCGAGATGGTGATGCCGGGCGACAATATTTCACTGGAGATCGAGCTGCACACTCCGGTGGCGATGGAAAAGGGCCTCAGGTTCGCCATCCGCGAAGGCGGACGCACCGTAGGCGCCGGCACCATCACCGAGATTTTGCAGTAACAGCGAGTCAGCGCGCCTTTGGCGCGAGCAAGTCAGCGAGTCAGCCGGACTGAGTTAGTAAGTCACTTACTCCGGCAACTCGCGGAAAGATACAAAGCTCATGGTTGGACAGAGAATACGCATCCGGCTCAAGGCATACGATTACCGGGTGCTGGATACTTCGACGGGCGAGATTGTGGACACGGCCAAGCGCACAGGTGCGCAGGTGGCGGGTCCGATTCCCTTGCCGACGGTCAAGAATAAGTATTGCGTGCTGCGTTCGCCGCACGTGGACAAGAAATCGCGCGAGGCTTTTGAGATCCGCACGCACAAGCGACTGATCGATATCCTCGAGCCCACGCAGCAGACGGTGGACGCGCTGATGAAGCTCGACCTTCCGGCAGGTGTGGACGTCGAGATCAAGGCTTTCGAGAAGTAGGGACTGGCCGTCCAGGCGGACGCGCCTTCGGCGCAAAAGCCCAAAGGCCAAAACGAAATGCCTTCAGTGCCTGCCGTAGCTGGGCACGCATGATGGGGAGATGAGACGAAATGTCAGTTACGGGAATTCTCGGTAAAAAGATCGGCATGACGCAGGTATTCGATGAGCGGGGTGAAGTTCACCCGATCACCGTCCTGCAGGCCGGTCCCTGCGTGATTACGCAGTTGAAGACGGCTGCGAAGGACGGCTATGAAGCCGCGCAGATCGGTCTGGTGGAGTTTGTGAAGGCTCACAAGGTGACCAAGCCGCAGGCTGGCCACTTTGCCAAGAGCGATGTCGCTCCGGTGCGGCTGATCAGGGAAGTTTCGGTTGAGACGGCGAAGGCTGCTCCGGCCGAAGGTGAGGCTAGATCGAACGGTCATGTGAAGGCCGGCGATCGCGTGCTGGTCGATATCTTCTCGGACGAGAAGTATGTCGATGTGATCGGCACCAGCAAGGGTCGCGGTTTCGCGGGCGTGGTTCGCCGTCACCACTTCGGTGGCGGACCCAAGTCGCACGGACACATGTTCCAGGTGCAGGGCTCGATTGGCGCCTCGTCATTTCCGTCGCGGGTTCTGCCCAAGACACGCATGCCCGGACACATGGGCGTGGATCGCGTGACGGTCCGCAACTTGCGCATTCGCGGCATCGATCTTGAGGAGAACCTCATCATGGTCGAGGGCGCGGTTCCAGGACCTCGTGATGGATATGTGCTGATTTCGAAGGCCAAGGCTCCGCCACGCGAGCGCCGTGGATTTGCGGGTTCGGGCACAGTCGATCCGCTGAAGGCTTCGAAGAAGGCAGCGGGCAAAAAGAAATAGGACTGGCCGCCCAGGTATACGCGCCTCATGGCGCTCAAAGATTAGAGTCAGCGTCAAGGCGTCTGGCTTGAAAGAGACAACGATGGCAAACATTGACGTATTGGATCTCGGTGGAAACAAGGTCGGCTCGCTGGAGCTGGCCGATGAAGTTTTCGCTCCGAGCCAGGTGAACGAGGCGCTGGTGTGGGAAGCGGTGAAGCACTATCGCGCTTCGCAGCGCCAGGGCACGGCGGCGGTCAAGAACCGCAAGCTGGTCTCGGGATCGGGCAAGAAGCTTTGGAAGCAGAAGGGCACAGGCCGGGCGCGTATCGGTTCGGTGCGCTCGCCTCTGTGGCGGCACGGCGGCACGGTTCACGGGCCGGTGCCTCACTCGCACGATTATGCGTTTCCGCGCAAGAAGGTGCTCGGCGCACTGCGCGCGGTGCTGGCTGCGAAGTTGCAGGACGGCAAGCTGATCGTGGTTGATTCTCTCGAGCTGAAGGAGCCGAAGGCCAAGCTGTATCGCGCGGCGCTGAACAAGCTCGAAGCCAGGAAGACGGTTCTGCTGGTCGAGAGCGGCAAGGAGCTGAGCCCAACTGTGGTGCTCGGTTCGCGCAACCTGTCTGGCGTCGAGCTGGTGCTGAACAATGAGGTTCATCCTTACGATCTTCTGCGCTACGAGCGCGCGATCTTCTCGCGGCCGGCGATTGAGAGCCTGCAGGAGTCGCTCAAGAAGACAGTTTCGAAGCGCAGGACTGGATCCAGCAAGGCGGAGGTGGCCTAAATGCAGACGACTTATACCGTAATTCGGCGCCCCGTAATCACCGAGAAGGGACTGACCGTGAAGGAGACCGAGGGCACGCTGGTGTTCGAGGTTGATCCCAAGGCCAGTAAGACCGCAGTGAAGCAGGCGGTGGAGGCGTTGTTCAAGGTGAAGGTGGATACCGTCCGCACCTCGAACGTGGCCGGCAAGGAGCGCCGCCGCGGCAAGTTCTCCGGCTATCGTCCCGACTGGAAGAAGGCGTATGTGCGCCTGAAGACGGGCGAGAAAATGCCGGACTACGTGAACAACCTGTAAGCAGGGGTAAGCGATTAGGGATTAGCAAGGCGACGCGAGTGAAGTAGGTTCGCGGGTAGAGAGAAGAAACGATGCCGATTAAGACATATCGACCGATCACACCAACGCTGCGGTTTCAGACCACGCTGGTGAATGACGACATCACGACGGATAAGCCGTACAAGCCGCTGCTGACCATCAAGCAACGGACCGGCGGACGCCGCAACTCGGGCGACCTGACCATCCGTCACCATGGCGGCGGACACAAGCAGAAGCTGCGCCTGATCGACTTCAAGCGCGACAAGTACGGCGTGCCGGGACGCGTGGCGACGATAGAGTACGATCCCAACCGTTCTTCGCGCATCGCGCTGGTCAGCTACGCGGATGGCGAGAAGCGCTACATCATCCAGCCGGTTGGACTCAAGGTTGGCATGACGGTCATGAGCGGCCCCGAGGCCGACATCCTGATCGGCAACGCGCTGCCGCTCAAGAACATTCCCGCCGGCACGACGGTGCACAACGTCGAGCTTCGCCCTGGCAAGGGCGCGCAGATGGTGCGCTCGGCTGGATCCTCAGCCCAGTTGGTCGCGAAAGAGGGCGACTACGCTCTGCTGAAGCTGCCTTCCGGCGAGACCCGCAAGGTACTGGTCGATTGCATGGCGACCATCGGGCAGGTAGGCAACACGGATCACGAGAACGTGTCGATCGGCAAGGCCGGACGCAACCGCTGGAAGGGCATTCGCCCGACCAACCGCGGCGTCTCGATGAACCCGGTCGATCACCCGCACGGCGGTGGTGAGGGCAAGACCTCAGGCGGACGTCATCCGGTGACCCCGTGGGGCCAGCCGACGCGCGGCTACAAGACGCGCAACAACAAGCGGACCGATGTGTTCATCGTGAACCGCCGCAGCAAGTAACGAACAGCTAAAGGCTAAGAGGGTTTTACATGGCACGGTCGACAAAAAAAGGTCCGTTCATCGATACGCACCTGATGGTGAAGATTGAGGCGTTGAACCAGGCGAACGATAAGAAGGTGGTACGCACCTGGTCGCGCCGGTCCACGCTCCATCCGGAGATGGTGGGTCACACGATCGCGGTGCACAACGGCAAGAAGTTCGTGCCGGTGTACGTGACGGAGAATATGGTGGGGCACAAGCTGGGCGAGTTCGCGGCGACGCGCACCTTTAAGGGGCACTCGGCGAAAGCGTCGGAGAGCTCGGCGAAGCCACGGTAGCAGCAGGATTGAGAAAGTTAGGACCGGTTCTAAGTAAGGATTGGTCGGCGAAGGATTAAGTTATGGCATTGGAAACGAGAGAATTCCGGGCTCAAGCACGCTTCCAGCGGGTGTCTCCGCAGAAGGCGCGGCTGGTGCTCGCGCTCATCAAGGGACGCGGCGTGGAAGAGGCGTTGAACACCGTCGCCTTCACCAAGAAGGCTGTTGCTCCGATGGTCGAGAAGGTGCTTCGCTCGGCGTTGCAGAACGCGAACTACCTGAGCCAGGAGCAGGGCCTCGACGTGGACGTGGACAATCTCTACGTGAAGGAAGCGATTGCGAACGACGGGCCGCGTATGAAGCGCATCCGCCCGGCGCCAATGGGCCGCGCCTACCGCTACCAGCGCAGGCTGTCGCATATCTCGATCTCGGTTGCCGAGCGCGGACAGGACGGCCTGGTGCATACGGTTGGCGAGACGCCCGAGGTTGAGGCTGCTCCGAAGTCGGCCAAGAAGAAGAAGGCTCCGGCAAAGAAGGCTCCGGCACGGAAGACGGCTGGTAGGGATTCCGCGAAGAAGGCTGCTCCGAAGAAGGCCGGCAAGACGTGGAAGGGTTTGGGGAAGAAGGGTTAAGAGGAAACTATGGGACAGAAAGTCCATCCTTACGGATTTCGGCTGGGCGTGAACAAGCCCTGGCGCTCGCGCTGGTTCGTCGAGCGCGACTACGACAAGCTGCTCATCGAAGACGTTCAGCTGAAGAAGGAACTCAAGGAGAAGCTCAAGGCGGCGGGCGTGAGCTCGGTCGAGATCGAGCGTCCGGGCAACAAGCTGCGGCTCATCATTCGCACTGCGCGTCCGGGCATCATCATCGGCCGCAAGGGCGCGGAGATCGAGAAGCTGAAGGTCGATATCCAGAAACGGACCAACCGCGATGTCTTCATTGATATCCTCGAGGTCAACAAGCCGGAGCTCGACGCCCAGCTGGTGGCCGAGAACATCGCGCTACAGCTCGAGAAGCGCGTCGGCTTCCGCCGCGCCATGCGCAAGTCGGTGGATTCGGCGCTGCGTTTCGGCTGCAAGGGCATCAAGGTGCGCGTGTCGGGCCGCTTGAACGGCAACGAGATTGCGCGCTCCGAGTGGTATCTGCAGGGTCGTCTGCCGCTGCACACGCTGCGCGCGGATATCGACTACGGCTTTGCCGAGGCGCGCACGACCTATGGCGTGATCGGTGTGAAGACGTGGATCTATCGCGGCGATATTTACCAGCAGAAGCGGCGCGAGCCGCAGGCCGCAGTAGGCACGTCGGTATTCTAAAGGCAGCTTTTAGCTCCTGAGCTCTTAACTTCTAGCCTGACAGTTAGAAGGTAGAAGCGGGACGACAAAAGCGGATAAGACAGAGTTTCAAGCTAGTAGCTAGAGGCTAATAGCTAAAAGCTGATTTGAGGTTTCTCGTTATGTTGATGCCAAAGAAGGTGAAGTATCGCAAGCAGCAGCGCGGCCGCATGCGCGGCAAGGCATGGCGCGGCAGCGAACTGTCATTCGGCGACTTCGGCCTGAAGGTCCTGGAGTGCGGTTACATCACCGATCGGCAGATTGAAGCCAGCCGTATCGCGATGACCCGCTTCATCAAGCGCGGCGGCAAGATCTGGCTGCGTCTCTTTCCCGACAAGCCGGTGACCAAGAAGCCGGCCGAAACCCGTATGGGTAAGGGTAAGGGCGCTCCGGATCACTGGGTTGCCGTGGTTCGTCCCGGCAAAGTGCTCTTCGAGATGGAGGGCGTTTCGGTGGAGATGGCGCAGGAAGCGATGCGGCTGGCTTCGCACAAGCTGCCTCTGAAGACGCGCTTCGTGCAGCGCCATGACGCGAAGGTTGTGGCTGCGGCGAAGTAAGGGTTTGTGGGATCCCACATCTCGAAAGCGAGATGTGGGGCACCCGGCAGAGCATAGAAGGCTGGCAGCGCCGGCCGTTGGTTTGGGAGACGCGGTTCGTCAGGGCCGTTGTCCCGGAGAGAAGAAGAGAAGATGGAACTCGATAAGATTCGTAATCTGAGCGACGGCGAGATCAAGCTGGAAGAGACCAAGGCGGCTGAGCAGTTGTTTCGCCTGCGCTTCCAGATGAAGCTGGGCCAGACCGAGGGCGTGAAGAAACTTCGCGGCCTGAGGAAGGATGTCGCGCGCATGCAGACGATTGCGCGGGAGCGGGAACTGGGTCTGTACGGCGAGTCGCCGAAGGCGGAGTCCAGCGTACCGGCGAAGAAGGCGGCCGCGGCGACGAAAGCCAAGACTACGAAAGCCAAGACCGTGAAGGCCAAGAGCAAGACCGAGAAGGAGGCGCGCTAACTTATGAGCGAAGCCACACAGACAAGCCCGGAGCAGGCGGAAAAAGTATCGCGCCGCAACGAGAAGATCGGCAACGTCGTTTCGACCAAGATGGCCAAAACGATCGTGGTCGAGGTCGAAATGCGTAAGGCTCACCCCAAGTACAAGCGGGTGATGAAGACCAACAAGAAGTTCTACGCGCACGACGAGCAGAACACGGCGCGGGTGGGCGATGTGGTTCGCATCCGCGAGACCCGTCCGCTGAGCAAGTTGAAGCGTTGGAACCTGGAAGAGATTATCCGCCGTTCGGCGCTGGTGCAGGCCGAAGAAGCAGCAGCGGCCGCCGCCAAGTAAGCAGCGAAAAGAAATAAGGAGAGTTTGCTATGGCAGTGCAGATGAGAAGCATGCTGGAGGTGGCCGATAACTCGGGCGCCCGCAAGCTGCAGATGATTCTTCCTCTGGGTGGATCGAGCGGCAAGAAAGCCGGCCTGGGCGATGTGGTGACGGCCGCGGTGAAGGAAGCTTCGCCGGATGGCCAGGTGAAGAAGGGCAAAGTGGTGAAGGCTGTGATCGTGCGCACCCGCAAGGAGTATCGCCGTCGCGACGGAACCTATATCCGCTTCGATTCGAACGCTGCCGTGCTGATCAATGAAGCAGGCGAGCCGGTGGGAACGCGCGTTTTCGGGCCGGTAGCCCGTGAGCTGCGCGAGAAGAAGTTTTTGAAGATCGTATCGCTTGCTCCGGAAGTTCTTTAATCGGGGTTAAGGACAGAGGATAGAGTTATGAGTTTGAGCATTCAACGCAACGACCAGGTGAAGGTGATCGCGGGCGCGGATCGCGGCAAGACGGGGCGCGTGCTGCGCGTCGATGCCGATACCAACCGCGTGCTGGTCGAGCATGTGCGGGTCGTGAAGAAGAACGTTCGCCCCAATCCGCAGCGGAACATCAAGGGCGGCATCGCCGAGCAGGAAGCGCCGATTCACGTCTCGAATGTGATGCTGGTTTGCCCGAACTGCGGACCGAGCCGCGTGGGCCACAAGTTTGAAGGCGACAAGAAAGTCCGCGTCTGCAAGAAGTGCGGCAACGAGATTGTCACCAAGGGCAAGAAGAAGTAGGGGACTGCGCGTCTAGCGACACGCGCGCTTCGCGCGCCAAAACACTGGGCCGAAATCAATTGAACACCCTCCGTAACGGTATACGGCTTGCAGTTCAGGCTACTCCGATGACCGGAGAGAAAGAATGGAAGACATGGCAGCAGCGAGACTGAAAGAGAAGTATCACAAGGAAATCAAGGCGGCTCTGCAGAAGGAACTGGGGCTCGAGAACACCATGGCTGTGCCCCGCCTGGAAAAGATTGTGGTCAACATGGGGCTGGGCGAAGCGACGCAGAACTCGAAGATGCTCGATCCGCTGGTTGCCGACCTGGCCGCGATCGCCGGGCAGAAGCCGGTGACCACGCGGGCCAAGAAGTCGATCGCCGCCTTCAAGGTGCGAGAGGGCATGCCCATCGGCGCGATGGTTACGCTGCGCGGCGACACCATGTACGAGTTTCTCGACCGGTTAATTTCGGTTGCTTTGCCCCGCGTGCGTGATTTTCGCGGCGTGTCTACAAAAAGCTTTGATGGCCGCGGCAACTACACTCTGGGTGTCCGCGATCAGCTGATCTTTGCCGAGATCGACTATTCGAAGGTCGACAAGCTCAAGGGCATGAACATCACCATTGTGACCTCGGCCAAGGATGACAATTCGGCGCGTGCGCTGCTCAAGCAGTTCGGCATGCCGTTCCGGACCGCGGCTTAGGTTCTTCGGCAAGAAGTTTCAAGATTTGGTTTCGATTAAGGACTGAGAAGATATGGCAACGACTGCAAAACGAGTAAAGGACGCGCGCAAGCCGAAATTCAAGAGCCGGCAGCATAACCGCTGCAAGCTCTGCGGACGCCCCCGGGCATTTCTGCGCAAGTTCGGCATCTGCCGCCTGTGCTTCCGCCAGCTGGCGCTCAGGGGCGAGATTCCCGGCGTAGTCAAGAGTTCCTGGTGACGCTGACCGCGTCGGGCGGACGCGCCTTACGGCGCATTGACAAGGTTTGATCAAAGGCAATAGCCGGAGATCACAGACATTCCCGCTGGTTCTCTTCCTGAACGGCAGAGCGAACGGGGGATGAAGGAGAAACAATGAGTTTGACCGATCCTGTAGCAGACTTCCTTACGCGTATTCGCAATTCCATCCGCGCGCGGCACGCGAAGCTCGATGTCCCAGCTTCCAAGCTGAAGACCGAGATCGCCCGCATCCTGAAGGAAGAGGGCTATATCGCCAACTACAAGGCTGCTGAAGAGGATGGCCGCGCCGTTCTGCGCGTGTACCTGAAGTATGGCGCCAATAACGAAGCCGCCATTCGCGACCTCTCCCGCATTTCGCGCCCCGGCTGCCGCGTTTACCTCGGCCGCGATGAGATCAAACGCGTGCAGGGCGGACTCGGCATCAGCATTCTCACTACGCCCAAGGGCGTGATGACCGGACGCCAGGCCCGCAGAGAAGGCGTAGGCGGCGAGATCCTCTGCGAAGTCTGGTGAGGACTGGCCGTTCAGGCGGGCGCGCCTTTGGCGCCATTCGCTGGATGCTCAACTGTTGTGGTTCGCACCTTTGGCACTTGTAATGGTAACTGGTAGGCGAGGGCTTTAGCCCTCGCATTGGATGCAAAGAAGGAGGGGTTTTAGCCCCTGAGGCAGCAAGGCTGCCTGGCTGCAGTGGAACGATGCAAATCGGGACTCGCAAGCCGTAGAAGGATTCAGAGTATGTCGCGTATTGGAAAAAAGCCGATTCCGCTGCCTAGCGGCGTGAAGTATACGGTGACGGGTAACACGATTGTGGTTGAGGGCCCGAAGGGTAAGGTGGAGCAGGTGATTCCTGCCGGCATCAAGCTCGAGACCCAGGATGGACACGTGCATGCTGTTCGTGAGAACGATTCGCAGGCTGCCATTCACGGTTTGACCCGGGCGCTGGTCTTCAATGCCATCGAGGGTGTGACCAAGGGCTGGTCGAAGGATCTGGACATCGTCGGCATCGGTTATCGCGCCGAGCTGAAGGGCAAGAACACGGTGGTGTTCACGCTGGGGTATTCGCACCCGATTGAGTTTGTGCTGCCCACGGGCATTACGGCGACCATCGACCCCAAGCAGACGCGTGTAACCATTGCCGGCATCGATCGCCAGAAGGTCGGCCAGGTTGCGGCGGATATGCGCTCGCTGCGCAAGCCCGATCCGTACAAGAACAAGGGCGTGCGCTACTCGGACGAGAAGCTGAAGAAGAAGGTCGGCAAGACCGGAGCGAAGTAAGGCAGGGGATGGGGTATAGGGTTTTAGGGTGTATCAAACTTGATTTCTATGCCCTACACCTTATGCTCTACACCCTGCTGTTAGAACCGAACGGGGTCGCTGGGCGGCTCCGCTATTAGGAAGGAAGAGAAGAGATGATTCCGTTAAGGAAGAGAAATGAAATCCGGCAGCGCGTGCATGACCGCATTCGCGCGAAGATCTCGGGCACGCAGGAGCGTCCGCGCCTGAATGTGTACCGGTCTCTGAACCATATTTATGTGCAGCTGATCGACGATTCCAAGGGCGTCACCCTGGTGTCGGCCTCGACCGTGGCGGCTAAAGCGAAGACCGGCGGCAACGTGGCCGCGGCCAAAGAGATTGGCAAGCTGGTCGCAGAGCGCGCGCAGGAGAAGGGCATCAAGAAAGTGGTCTTCGACCGTGGCGGCTATCTGTATCACGGCCGCATCAAGGCGCTGGCCGACGCAGCTCGCGAGGCTGGGCTGGATTTCTAAGTTCGAACGCAGGATCAGGGCGATGAGAACCGCCCGGAAGGAATCGGGAAGCGAATGGCAACACTGAAAAAGAAACTGGATGCAGGCTCCTACAACCTGAAAGATCAGGTTGTAGCCATTAACCGCGTCACCAAGGTGGTCAAGGGCGGCAAGAATATGTCGTTTGCTGCGCTGGTGGTGGTGGGCGATCCGGGCGCGGGCGTGGTCGGCTATGGCTCGGGCAAGGCCAAGGAAGTGCCGCAGGCGATCCGCAAGGGCATCGAGTCGGCGAAGAAGAACCTGTTCCGCATCAACCTCACGGAGACCACCATTCCGCACCAGGTGCTGGGCCGCTTTGGCTCAGGACAGGTGCTGCTGAAGCCGGCTCCGGAAGGTACGGGTGTAATCGCCGGCGGTGCTGTGCGCGCGGTGATGACCTCGGCCGGCGTGCAGAATGTGCTCACCAAGAGCCTGGGGTCGGCCAACCCGCACAACGTAATCAAGGCCACCTTCGACGCGCTGGTGCAGCTGCGCGACCGCGCCGACGTGGCGGCCGCTCGCGGCAAGACGGTCGAGGAGCTATAGAGTCATGGCAGATAGTCAGAAAACGAGCAACGGGGCAACCATCAAGATTGAATACTTCCGGTCGATGATCCAGGCGCCGGTAAAGCACAAGAGGGTCGTCAAGGGTCTGGGTTTCACGCGCCTCAACCAAGTTGTCGAGCGCGAAGATACGCCGTCAATCCGCGGCATGGTCAAGACCATTCCGCACCTGGTGCGGATCATCGGCTAGGACTGGCCGTCCAGGCAAACGCGCCTTCGGCGCAAAACAAATGCGAGTCGGTTGAGGCAATCTCAAGCGGCGTTAAGCGAGGACATCATGAATCTATCGAATCTTAGAGCGCCGAAGAAGGCGAACCGGGGCAAGAAGCGCGTTGGCCGCGGTATGGGCTCTGGCCACGGCAAAACCTCCGCACGCGGACATAAGGGGCAGAACTCCCGTTCGGGGTCGAGCATGATGCGCGGCTTTGAGGGTGGCCAGATGCCGCTGCACCGCCGCCTGCCCAAGCGCGGCTTCACCAATATCTTCCGCACCGAGTACACGGTGCTCAACCTCGATCGTCTAGTCGACCTGAACGAGACCGAGCTGACGCTCGAAGCGTTCGTCGCCAAGGGCTTCCTCAAGAAGCGCGGCGAGCTGCTGAAGATTCTCGGCAACGGCGAGTTGAGTGTTGCTCTTACCGTCCACGCGCACAAGTTTTCGAAGACCGCGCAGGAGAAAATCGAGAAGGCCGGCGGCAAGGCCGTCCTGGTCGGCTAATGTTTCACTGCTGCCTCGCGCCACTCCGGCGGTCTGCGAGGCAGTATGATGGGAGACATCTACCTACGAAACACCCTGCGAGTCTTTTCTAATGCTTGAAAATTTCCTGAATATCTTCCGGATCCCCGACCTGCGCAAGCGTGTGCTGTTTACCATGGCCATGCTGGCGGTCTATCGCCTTGGTGCACACATTCCCACGCCGGGCGTGAACGCCAATGCGCTGGCGAATTTCTTCAATCAGCAGGCGGGCTCGTCGCTGGCGCTGGTGGACCTGTTCAGCGGCGGAAACCTGCGCCGCCTGACCGTCTTTGCGCTGGGCATCATGCCGTACATCACGGCGTCGATCATCTTTCAGCTGCTCACTGTCGTCTATGAGCCGCTGGCCAAGCTGCAGAAAGAAGGCGAGCTGGGCCGCCGCAAGATCACACAGTGGACGCGGTATGTCACGGTAGTGCTGGGTGTGGTGCAGTCGGCGGCGATCGCCATTGCACTCACCAGTTCGTCGGGAAACCTGGTGCTAAATCCGGGTAAGGGCTTCATCGTAATGACCGTCCTCACGCTTACCACGGGCACCGCGTTCATCATGTGGCTGGGCGAGCAGATTACCGAGCGCGGTGTCGGCAACGGCATGAGCTTGTTGATCTTTGCAGGCATCGTGGTCGGTCTGCCCCGGGCGATCGCCGAGCTGGTCGATGTAGCCAAGACGCAGAAGTTCGGCGCATTTACGGTTCCCGCGCTCATCCTGCTGGTCGCCGGCATGATTGCGGTGGTGGCGTTCATCGTCTTCGTCGAGAAGAGCGAGCGGCGCATTCCCGTACAGTATGCCAAGCGGATCGTGGGCCGGCGTTTGATGGGCGGCCAGTCGACGCACCTGCCTTTGAAGGTGAACTCGGGCGGCGTAATGCCGGTGATCTTCGCGGCCTCGGTGCTTTCCGCTCCCATGCTCTTCGGGCAGTCGGCATTCATCCGCAACAGCGCGCCGCTAACGCGGATCTTCGACGCTTTGCGGCCGGGCGAGCCGTGGTATGAGCTGATCTACATCATCGCGATCGTCTTCTTCGCGTACTTCTACATTTCGATCGTGTTTCGTCCGGACGATATTGCCGATAACATGCGGAAATATGGTGGATTTATCCCCGGCATCCGCCCCGGCAAGCGTACTTCGGACTTCATCAACGACATTCTCACGCGGATCACGCTGGTCGGCGCGCTGTACCTGATCATCATCTCGATCATTCCGCAGCTGCTCATCAGCGGTATTCACCTGAATCACCTGCCCCTGATCGGCGGGGTCTTCGAGCGATTGCCGCTTTGGGTGACCAACGGCCTGGGCTTCAACTTCTACTTCGGCGGCACTTCGCTGCTGATCGTGGTGGGCGTAGCGATGGACACGGTGAACCAGGTGGAGTCCCAGTTGATCATGCGTCACTATGAGGGATTTTCACCGCGCAGCGGCAGAATCCGCGGAAGGCGGGCCTGGTAAGTGCCCTTGGCCGCGATGGACACGCTTGCTCAAAGCCTGGAGCAGCCCAAGGTTGCTCCGGGCCCTATACTTTTGCTGGGAGCTCCGGGCGTAGGCAAGGGGACGCAGGCCAAAGAGCTGATGGCGGCGTGGGGAATTCCGCAGATTTCGACCGGCGACTTGTTCCGGGAGAATGTCAGCCAGGGTACAGCGCTGGGAATCCTGGCGAAATCGGTTCTGGACAAGGGCGAGCTGGTATCCGACGACCTGGTGAACGAGATGGTCGCCGAGCGCCTGAAGCTTCCGGATACGGCGGCAGGCTACATTCTGGATGGCTTTCCACGGACGCTGGGGCAGGCAGGCTGGCTGGATGGACATCTGGCGGCGAGCGGGAACGGGCTGCCGGTGATTGCTGTGAGCATCCAGGTCGGTTATAATCAGTTGTTGCGCCGCATTACCGGCCGGCGCAGTTGTCCCGTCTGCAAGAGTATTTACAACATCTACTTGCAGCCGCCCAAGGTTGATGAGTTGTGCGACCTCGACGGTACGCCCCTGGTGCGGCGCTCTGACGACACGGAAGAGGTTTTTGAGGAGCGGATGCGCGCCTACAACGCGCTGACGGCTCCGGTCGTGGAGCATTATCGCGCGCTGGGACGCTTCGAGGAAGTGAACGGAGAGCAGCCGGTAAGCGCGGTGACAGCAGAAGTGATGAAGGCTGTCATGCGCTTGAGGAGCTAACAAGCGCATGGCGATCATGATCAAGACGCCGCAGGAGATCGAGAAGATGCGGCGCAGCGGCCAGGTGGTTCGCAACGTGCTGGAGCATGTCCGGAAATTTGTGAAGCCGGGCGCTTCGACGTTGGACCTGGAGAACGCGGCGGTAGAGAAGTTGAACGAACTGGGCGCGAAGCCGGCATTCAAGGGATATCGCGGTTATCCCTGCGTGCTGTGCACCTCGGTGAACGAGGAAGTGGTCCACGGAATTCCGTCGGCGGAGCGGGTGCTTCGCGACGGCGATATTGTTTCGATCGACACTGGCGTGATCATCGACGGTTTTTATGGCGATTCGGCGATTACGGTGGCGGTAGGTGACAAGGTCAGTCCCAAGACCAAGCGGCTGCTGGAAGTAACGCAGGCCTCTCTGGAACGCGGGATTGAGGCCATTAAGCCGGGCGCGACCCTGGGTGATGTGGGCGCGGCCGTGCAGGAAGCGGTTGAGGCCGAGGGCTTCAGCGTGGTTCGGGATTTTGTTGGGCACGGCATCGGGACGCGGCTGCATGAAGATCCGCAGGTGCCGAATTACGGACGCCGCGGACAGGGCCAGAAGCTGCGCGAGGGTATGGTGATCGCGATTGAGCCGATGGTGAACGCGGGCAAGCCGGATGTGCAGGTGCTGAGCGACGGCTGGACGGCAGTTACGCAGGACGGAAGTTTGAGCGCGCACTTCGAGCACACGGTAGCGGTAACGGCCGAAGGCGCAACGATCTTGACGCAGTAGATGTTTCAAGCAGAGCCGGCCGGAGCGGCCGGCGGAATCGGGATAAGGTTTGTCGAAGGAAGACGCGATTGAAGTGATGGCAGTGGTCCTGGAGACGCTGCCAAACGCAATGTTCAAGGTGGAGCTTGAGAATAAGCACCAGGTACTGGCGCACGTCTCAGGCCGCATGCGGAAGAACTTCATCCGCATTCTTCCAGGCGACCGTGTGGCGATCGAACTCAGCCCGTATGATCTGACGCGCGGGCGGATTGTCTATCGTTATAAGTAGCTCTTAGCCGTTAGCTTCTAGCTTTTAGCTGGAGCAGCGGCTTCATTAAGGCTGTGCTTCAAGGCGACCAAGAACGCCGAGGGTGCAAGGAACGAGCTAATAGCTAAAGGCTAGAAGCTAGGAGCTGTAGTTATGAAGGTTCGGGCATCGGTAAAGAAGATTTGTGACAAGTGCAAGGTCATTCACCGCCGCGGGGTGGTGCGCGTGATCTGCGAGAACTCGAAGCATAAGCAGCGCCAGGGATAGTTCTGGCGCAGCTTCGGCTGCGAATCATTCGAGTCAGCCCGGGAGCTCAGGGCAGGGGCTAGTTAGCCGTAGAAAGGCTTGCGATGAACCCCGACTCACTCACTGCCAATCTCGTGGTTTGAGGCTGGCCCAACCGCTTCCGGCGGTGAAGCTTCCGGGAGCAACTTAAGGACTTAGCATGGCACGTATTGCTGGCGTCGATCTGCCCCGCAACAAGCAGGCGCGGATCGGGCTTACTTACATATTCGGGATCGGCAACCCGCGTGCGCTGAGGATTCTGGCTGCTGCGAATGTCGACCCATTCAAGAAGATCCAGGATCTCGGCGAAGACGAGGTGAACCGCATCCGTCAGGTGATCGAGAACGAAGGCAACGTCGAAGGCGACCTTCGCAAAGACGTCTCGATGCACATCAAGCGGCTGATCGACATTCAGTCTTACCGCGGCATTCGCCACCGCCGCAGCCTGCCGACGCGCGGGCAGCGGACGCACACCAATGCGCGCACCCGCAAGGGACCGCGCAAGGGCACGGTAGCAGGTAAGAAGAAAGCGACGGCGAAGACCTAATGGCAAAAGCACAGCAGCAGGGTGGCTCTGCCGGCAAGGCGGCCAAGAACAAGAAGTTCAAGAAGCGCGAACGCAAGAATGTGCCGTACGGTCTGGTGTACATTCAGGCGTCATTCAACAACACCATCGTGACCATCACCGACGGGCAGGGCAACACCATCTCGTGGAAGAGCTCGGGTTCGCTCGGCTTCCGCGGATCGCGTAAGGGCACTCCCTTTGCAGCCCAGCAGGCGGCGATGAACGCGGCGAACCAGGCGCGCGATCATGGTCTCCGCTCGGTCGACGTCCGCGTCAGCGGTCCGGGATCGGGTCGTGAGTCAGCGGTGCGTGCGCTGGCTGCCGCCGGCATCGATGTTCGCTCGATTCGCGACGTTACGCCGATTCCGCATAACGGCTGCAGGCCGCCGAAGCGGCGCAGAGTGTAAGAAGCAGGGTATAAGGGGTAGGGTTTAGGGTGTAGCAAAACGTCCGAAACCCTCCTCGATTGCTGTAAACTGATAGATGGACCGGGACGAAGCGCTGCCAGCGCGTAAACCGGTCGGCCTCTGAAGTGAGAAATCATCCGCGGCGCTATGCCCGGATTGGGAGAATGAATTGGCACGTTATACAGGAGCAGTCTGCCGCCTTTGCCGCCGCGAAGGCATGAAGCTTTTTTTGAAGGGCGCCAAGTGTTTTAGCGACAAGTGCCCGATCGAGAAGCGCAATTTCGCCCCCGGCCAGCATGGCCGCGATCGCAAAGCGAAGATCGTGGGCTACGGCCTGCAGCTTCGCGAGAAGCAGAAGGCGAAGCGCATCTACTTTACCCTAGAAGGCCAGTTCCGCGAGTACTACGAGAAGGCATCGCGTGCACCGGGCGTTACCGGTGAGCTGCTCTTGCAGCAGCTGGAGCGCCGTCTGGACAACGTGGCCTTCCGCCTCGGCTTTGCCAGCTCACGCCGCCAGGCTCGCCAGATCGTTCGCCACGGGCACATCGAAGTGAATGGCCGCAAGGTGAACATTCCTTCGTTCCAGGTGGGCGTGGGCGACGAGATCAAGATTCGCCCGAACGCGCAGAAGCTCACAGTTGTGGAGAGCGCACGGGAGTTCGCCAGCCACCAGCCGGCTCCGGGATGGCTGAGCGTGGATCACAATGCGTTGAGCGGCAAGGTGCTGTCGCTGCCCAAGCGCGACGACGTGAACCTGCCGGTGAACGAGCAGCTGATCGTCGAACTGTACAGCAAGTAATCGCGGTGCCCCGTCCTTTCGCGAAGTGCGCGAAAGGATGGGGCACCCAGAGATGTTGCCTGGGAGAGAAACAGCAGGTCCTTCGACCTCGCTGCGCTTCGCTCAGGATGACAAGGTTGTAGATAGAAGGAAAGCCCGAAGGGCGTAGGCCTGGACGGCTAGTCCCAATTCAACGTAACAGGAGAATTCAGGCGCAGCCGTTGCAGAATGCTTCGCGGCGTTTGCTGCGCATGAGAAAAGGATATCGATATGCTTTGGAGAGGATTTCAAAAACCCAAGCGTCTGGCCGTCGAGGCTGAGACTCTTACCGATAAATTCGGGAAGTTCAGTGCCCAGCCTTTTGAGCGCGGCTTCGGCACCACCATCGGCAATGCGCTGCGTCGCACGCTGCTTTCGTCCATTGAAGGCGCGGCGGTTACCGCAGTCAAGATCGAGGGCGTTCTGCACGAGTTCCAGTCCATCACTGGAGTCGTCGAGGACGCGACCGACATCATCCTCAACCTGAAGCAGATTCCCTTCAAGTTGAACGGCGAAGGTCCGAAGGCGCTGTATTTGCGCGCGGAGCAGCCGGGGATTGTGACTTCGGGCATGATCGAAGCCGATGGGGACGTGGAAATTCTCGACAAGGATGTCTATATCGCCACCGTCAGCGAAGGCGGCAAGCTGGACATGGAAATGCGTCTCAAGCGCGGCCGTGGCTACATCTCCGCCGACAAGAACTTCGACTCCGACCTGGGCATTGGCTTCATCCCGGTGGATTCGGTTCACTCGCCGGTCCGCAAGGTCAACTACGCAGTCGATGCTGCCCGTCTGGGACAGATCACCGACTACGACAAGCTGACGCTCGAGGTCTGGACCAACGGTTCGGTGCTTCCGGCTGACGCCGTCGGTCTCGCGGCGAAGCTGCTCAAGGACCACATGAGCATCTTCATTAACTTCGAGGAAGAGATCGAAGCCGAGAGCCACGCGGACGAAGGCCGCATGCAACTGCGCAACGAGAACCTGAACCGCTCGGTCGAAGAGCTGGAGCTCAGCGTCCGCAGCTACAACTGCCTGAAGAACGCGAACATTCAGACTATCGGCGAGCTGGTGCAGAAGACCGAGGCCGAGATGCTGAAAACCAAGAACTTCGGCCGCAAGTCGCTGAACGAGATCAAGGAAATCCTGGCGCAGATGGGACTTTCGCTGGGCATGAAGATCGACGAGCATGGCAACGCCGTGCCTGGACCGACCTCCGTGCTGCCGGCCGCGACTCTCGCCGCCAGCTACAGCCACTTCGATGACGATGAAGAGGACGAGCTGGAAGACGATATCGCGCTGCAGGGTGAGACTGAGAACTTTTAAGGGCAGGGTGCGGGGGATAGGGTTTAGGGTGTAAACCCCAAACCCTGTCGGCCTTCTCAGCTCTGCCGGTACGAAACTTTAGATAGAGAGAAACGCCATGCGTCATCGCAATGCAGGATACAAACTGGGACGGAACACCAGCCATCGCCGCGCTCTGCTGCGCAATCTGGTCACGTCGATTCTTCTTGAGGACCGGGTCGAGACCACGATTACCAAGGCCAAGGCTGCGCGTCCCCACGTAGAAAAGCTCATCACCCTGGGAAAGAAGGGCGACGTGCATGCGCGGCGTCAGGCTCTCTCTTTCCTGCAAACCCGCGAAGCTGTGACGCGGCTCTTCGATACCGTGGCTCCTCGCTACGGAGATCGTAATGGCGGCTACCTTCGCATCGTTCGCACCGGCTTCCAGAAGGGCGATGGCGCGGAGAAGGCTTTCATCGAGCTGCTGGGCGCCGAGAAGATTCTCGACGAGAAGCGCCAGAAGCGCGCCGAAGCCCGCGAGAAGCGCCGCGAAGAGCTGCAGAAGCAGATGGCGGAGCAGCATCCGGAAGAGGGCGGCGAAACGCAGGCCTAATCTTTTCGTTTTGTTTATGATCGAGCGCACTCCTCGCCGGGGTGCGCTTTCTTTTTTTGGAAAAAGCGTTCATCATCGGGACGCCAGGCACGCAAAGAAGCTACTTCCTTAAGGAGACTCTAGCCCGTCAGTCTGCGCGCTGATATCTTAAGGCCTGCCACCACACTTCGTATCCATGCCCAAGTTCGACGCGCGGAAAAGACTTTTTGGAGAATTCAGTTTCTTGCGATTCCAGCTGACGCTGGCGCTGGTGGCGGTCTGCGTCTGGCTGGTGCATCTGTTCCTTCATTCCAGTTCGAATATTCCAGGTACGATTCTGGGCACTTTTATCACCGGAAACGCTCTGATCGCTCTGATCCTCACCAGCCAGCCTCTTTATGTAACGCGCCCACGACCGTGGAACTGGATTATCTATCTGATCCTGCTGCTTTGTATCGGACTGCTCGGCAATCTTCTATCGGAAATCCCGATCTATCTTTTGCTGGTTCCCCGAGGTCTTGGCTTCTGGCAGGCGTTCCTTGGGGACATTCCATTTGCGATGCTGGTGACGCTCATCGTGGGCTGCCTTCTGTTTGCCTTCGACGACGGCCATGCCCGTCTGCGAGCACAGAACGAGAAGCTGCAGAGCCAGGTTCATCTTGGGCTGGTAGAAAAGCGCGCGCATTTGTCGGAACTGGAGCAGGCTGGAGAGATCCAGATGCACCTGCTGCCTCGGGAGACGCCGCAGCTTCCCGGTTTCCAGATTGCCTGCGCATGGCAGCCTGCGAAGAGCGTGAGCGGAGACTACTTCGATGTCTTTCCCGTAGGCGAGAACAGGCTCGCCGTGTGCATTGCCGACGTGTCGGGCAAGGGCATGGCGGCGGCTCTGCTGATGGCGAATCTGCAGGCGTCAGTAAAGGCGTTCGCGGTGGAAAGGCCTTCGCCAGGAGCGATGTGCGCGCGATTGAATTCGGCGCTCTCCAACAACATCGCGCCCGGGCGATTCGTAACCCTGTTCTATGGCGTGCTCGATGCGAACACGCGCACGCTGCAGTACGAGAACGCCGGACACTGTCTTCCGCTGCTGGTCCACGCGGATGCCAGCGTGGATTTTCCGGCAGCCTACAGCGGTGTGCTCGGCCTCTTCTCTCACTGGACCTACAGCGACCGCGAGCAGCTGCTGAAGTCGGGAGACACTCTGCTGCTGCTGACCGACGGCGTGCTCGAAGCGGCGGACGAGAGCGAGGAAGAATTCGGCTACCAGCGGCTGATTCAATCGGTGATCGCGAGCCGCGATCAGGGCGCGCATGGCATCCGCGAACGGGTGCTTGCGGACGTGACCGTATTCTGCCGCGGACGCTTTCAGGACGATGCCTCGCTGATCATTATCAGCATGTTGTAAGGCGCGTATCGATCCCGGGCGCACCTGGTTCTGTGAAATCCCAGTTCTCAGAGGCGGAACGCTGGGCACCCGGTTATGCCAGACCCATCCAGGAAGCTACTCCGATGTTCTGGCTTCGGCGAAGAAGTCCCGGAGATCGCGGGTCATCATCGCCAGGAAATTCACCACTTCATCCGGCGGAAGGTCTCCTTGCGCCATATCGGGCGATCCGCCGCCGCGGAAGCCGAGCGTGGCAAGGGCCTCGCGCATGATCTCGCCGCAGTGCATCTCGATATCTCCGCTGCGGGCCAGGACGATGTTTGCCGGGGAGGACTCGGTCGAGGCCAGCAGGGTAATGGTGCGCGGGACGGAAGCGGCAACGCGGGAGGCGAGCATCTTGATGTATTCCCGGTCGCGATCCGCAAACATCCGGCATACCAGGCGCAGATTGTCTTCGATCATCTCTTCCACGACCAGGCGGGTGGCGTGATAGGTCGCCAGCTCTTCGAGCATGCGGTGTTTTTCTTTGGCCGCCGCCTTGGTTTCGGCCAACAGCCTTTCGACGGCCGAGGGGATCTCGGCAGCCTTGGTGGAGAGAACGCCGGCAGCGCGGCCGAGCAGCTCGAAGTCCTGGCGCGCGGTGTGGACGGCACGCAGGCCGCACACGAACTCGACGCGGAAGCCGCGACTTACGCGCTCGGCGGAGCGGATCAGCAGTCCGCCAATCTGGCCGGTAGAGCGCACATGGGTGCCTCCGCAGGCATTCAGATCGTAGCCGGCAATTTCAATCAACCGCATTGGGCCTTCGCGCTCGGGAAGCTTGCGCAGCGTGCCGGCAGCGAGCAGATCTTCTGCTTCGGCACGCTCCACGGTGCGAATCGCGACCGTGCGATCCTCGGCAATAAGCTCGTTGGCGATCCGCTCGATGCGCTGCAGGCTGTGGTGTGCGATGGGCTGGGAGGCGAGGTCGATAGTCGAAGCGCTTTCCCCCAGGTGGAAGGAGACTGTGGGCGCATTGAGCTCCCGCGCGAAGACGGCCGAGAGCAGGTGCTGCCCGGAGTGCTGCTGCATATGGTCCAGGCGCCGAGGCCAGTCAATTTCACCTTCGACGGCGGTTCCGGCCTGGAGGGGCTTGCGGGTAAAGTGCCAGAGCTGCCCGCTCTCGTCCTCTTCGACACTTTCGATCGGGACTTCCAGGACCGATCCGTTGCGCGAGGTGGCGCGAATCGTGCCGATGTCGTGGGGCTGTCCGCCGCTGGCGGGGTAAAAAGCGGTGCGGTCGAGGGCGATCTGCCAGATCGATAGGCCGTCGGCCCGTGAAGCTTCCCGAATATCCGTGACATTCGCGGTGAAAGCCCGGACGAACGAGTCGCGATAGTACAGGCGGTCGGTCATCACTTCACTTCTCCAATCATTCCTTCACTTCTTTAATGATATAAAGCCGAATTGACTATTCAGTGCAGCGAAGGGCCGTTCTTTTTGACGGAAGCCTCGTCTGCGAAGATTTTGACGATTCCGGCCAACTTTCCTCCGGAATGTGCGTTTAGATGGTTGTTATCGTCTATCTGTTATGTCACGAACTATCAGATTCGTCATGCTCCCGCTGCTCGCCGTCCTGATTTTCTTGCCCCTGGCGAGAGCGCAGGAACAGACCTACCCGGACGATAGCTGGATTCCGCAGGGAATGGAAGCCCTTGGCCGCCACGCCAACCTGGCCAACTCCTTCACCTTTGACAAGTCGATGCTGGACATGGCCAACAACTTCGTCGGCGACGACGATACCCGGCGTATCGTGGCTAAGCTTCGCGGCATCTCGGTGCACGCCTACCGCTATCCTGAGCCGGGACTATACGATCCGGCGATCCTCGATTCGGTGCGGGCTCAGTATCACGACCGCGGCTGGAAGCACCTGGTTACCAAGCAATCGAATGCGGCGGCGGAGCACCCGGGAAGGACCGATGTCTGGATCCGCTTCGCCCATGGCAACGTGGAAGGGATGGTCCTGCTGGTGGCCACCGAAAAGAACGTTGACCTGGTAGCGGTCAATGGAACGCTGAGCCCTCTCGACCTGCTCCACCTGCGCGGCCACTTCGGGATTCCGCGCTTCTCGGGCGACAGCTTCGACGAACAGAAGAACTGAGCTTGTCTCGATCGACGGTTTATTCTGGCTGCAGGCGTAGCGTTCGCTAGCGGCGCCAGGAGAAAAAGAATGCCGTCACCACCGCGGATGAAAGACGTGCCGCGCAATCTGAAGGGCTATTTTTTGTGCCTGCTGCGCAAAGGCCCGCAATGGAATGAAACCAGCGACTCACCGGAGTTGATGCTCGAGCACCTGGCTTTTCTCAGGGCACAGTTGGAGGCGCGCAGGTTTCTGGTTGCGGGTCCGGTTGTCGATGGCTCCGATGATCTGGTAGGAATTACCATCCTGGAGGCGGCCGGCGCTGCGGAGGCTTTGGACCTGGTCAATCAGGACCCCGGAGCGCGCGCGGGGCGTTTAAGGATGGAGATCCGTCCGGTGTTTCTGCCTTCGCTGGATGCGGTTCGGGTCGAGTACTAAAAGCTCGGCAGACACAAAGAGCATCCGCCGTGCGGACGCTCTTTGTGTCTCGACTCTGAATACTAGAGCGAACTCATGTTGAGCAGGAACTCCGCGTTGTTGCGGGTCTTCCCGAGCTTTTCCACCAGCACCTCCATGGCTTCCACCGGAGACAGCGGGTTGAGCACCTTGCGGAGGACCCAGATGCGCTGCAGGTCTTCCTTGGGGATGAGCAGCTCCTCCTTGCGGGTTCCGGAGCGCTGGATGTCGATGGCCGGGAAGACGCGCTTGTCGACCAGTTTGCGGTCGAGGATGACTTCCATGTTACCGGTGCCCTTGAACTCTTCGAAGATGACTTCGTCCATGCGCGAGCCGGTATCGACGAGCGCTGTGGCGATGATGGTCAAAGACCCGCCCTCCTCGATGTTGCGGGCCGCCCCGAAGAAGCGCTTGGGGCGCTGGAGCGCATTGGAGTCGACGCCGCCGGAGAGGACTTTTCCTGAGGGTGGGACGATGGTGTTGTAGGCGCGGGCCAGACGGGTGATGGAGTCGAGGAGGATGACAACATCGCGTTTGTGCTCGACGAGGCGCTTAGCCTTCTCGATGACCATCTCGGCGACCTGGACGTGGCGCGCTGCCGGCTCGTCGAAGGTGGAGCTGATGACCTCGCCCTTGACCGAGCGCTGCATATCGGTCACTTCTTCGGGCCGCTCGTCGATGAGCAGGACGATAAGCACGACTTCGGGATGGTTCGACGTGACCGAGTTGGCGATGGTCTGCAGCAGCATCGTCTTGCCCGTGCGGGGCGGGGCGACGATGAGGCCGCGCTGGCCTTTGCCGATGGGCGTCAAAAGATCCATCACGCGGCCGCTGATATTCTCGCGCACCGTCTCCTGCTTGATCCGCTCCTGCGGGTAAAGCGGGGTGAGGTTGTCGAAGAGGATCTTGTTGCGCGTCTCTTCGGGCGACTCGAAGTTGATGGCCTCGATCTTGACCAGGGCGAAGTACTTCTCGCCTTCGTGGGGCGGGCGGACGTTGCCGCTGATGGTGTCGCCGGTCTTGAGGTCGAATTTGCGAATCTGTGACGGGGAGACATAGATGTCGTCCGGACCGGGGAGGTAGTTGTAGTCGGGGGAGCGGAGAAATCCGTAGCCGTCGGGCAGAATTTCGAGCACGCCTTCCGCGAAGATGTGTCCTTCCTTTTCGCTTTGGGCCTGGAGAATCTTGAAGATAAGGTCTTGCTTGCGGAGACCGCTAGCGCCCGGGATCTCCAGGCTGCGTGCGATGCGGCTCAGCTCCGTTATGTTTTTTTCTTTCAGTTCGGAGATGGTCATTTTCACCTGCGGTGGGGTTTTTAGATGGGAGGCATTGCCAGGAAGGGAGTTACGGATCGAGCGGTTATTCGGCGAAACCCTTAATTCTTATTTCTCTGGGAAGATGTGCGGGGGGAGTGGAGGTTGAAGCAGGCCGCGCTTAAGCTGCGCGGCGCTGCTGAACAGGGGTTGCGGAAGCGGAAACGGCATTTGAGCCCACCGGGCTCGACTCGTGGAAACGAGCCAGAACATCGTTGGTCGTATCCTGGAGGCGCGTGTTGGGCTTATGCAACTTGCGGGTAGCCTTGGAGGCCAGTTGACAGAGCTGGTACCGGTTCTCGACGTGGGCAAGTGCCCCAAAAATTAGATCAGAACGCATAAACGTACTCTCCTTCTCGACCGCTTTACACAACCTTTCAATGCTCTGGCTGGGAAAGGTAGATCCGGTGCTTGCAACGGCTACCCTACTTCGGTCTGTGCTTTCTGTCTCTTTAGACGCTTGAGACAGTGTTCACGGTCAACATTTTTTTCGGACTTTTACGCGAAAACCCTGTTGACCTTACGGGTTTTCGCGCACTGCAAAAATTTTCTCCGTTACCCTAATTCCCATCATCTTTTTCCGCTTGACCAAGAAAGTCCTTAGACCCGTTATGTACGGAGTCCATAAGGGCATCGTCAAGGTGGGAAGCCGAAACTGGCTACAGTTATAAAACTGCGGAAGGCCTTAATAGGGACTGAGCATTGTTATTTGCACTGATGAAGTTAAACCTCCACAGTCTCGGGGTCAATACTTTTTTCATAGAAATGTGCTGAGTCTGATTCCAGGAATTGGATGCCGCGAGTGTGTCCGAAAATGAACTAATTACCGAAGTTTCTTGAGGTTGGGGCGACCGTTACTAAATCGTTATTAAGAAGTGCATATGAAATATCATAGGTATCCAAATGGTCGCCATCGCGCCATGAGTGGCCCAATCATTTAGCCCTGTTTTCACTAAATTATTGATTCTATTCGCGTGTTATCCGAGTGCACCTTCTGGCTGCTTTCCTCTTCATTCGCGGTTGGTAAGTTCTCTCTTGACAGTCACGAGATTGTACTATTGTATTAGTACAAATGATTGTTCGTGTCCATCCCGCTTCGGGCGTCCCTATCTATCTGCAGATCGAATCGCAGGTGAAACATGCGATCGCAGCCGGCGCCCTGAAACAGGACGATCCGCTGCCGCCTGTGCGCAAACTGGCGGCGGAGGTGCGAGTGAATCCCAACACGGTGGCCCGGGCCTACCAGAACCTGGAACGCGATGGCGTGATCCGGACAGTGCCAGGTGGAGGCTGCTATGTAAATGAGCAGTCGCCCGGCCTGCTGAAATCGGAGAAGCTGCGGCGACTGAAGCCGCTTGCCCTGCAACTGGCGGTTGAAGCCAAACAAATGCTGGTGACCGAGGAAGACGCGTTGAAGCTGCTCAAAGAATCCTTTGGCGAGTTGGATGGGCGCGGAAGACAGGCTGAAGAACGAGCGGGGGAAGAAGCATGAGTGAATTTGTCGTTGAAACCCGTGGGCTGACGAAGCGATATGGATCGCTGACGGCGGTGGATGGACTGGAGATGCGCGTGCGGCGAGGTTCGATCTATGGCTTCATCGGCCGTAACGGTGCAGGGAAGACGACCACGCTACGTATGCTGGCCGGGTTGTCTCATGCGACGAGCGGTTCGGCGCAGGTTCTCGGCATGGAAGCGAAGCGAGATCAGATCGGGATTCTGGAGCGCACCGGCTTCGTGATCGACACCACGCTGCTACCGTGGATGACCGGAAAGGATCTGGTTCGCTTCAACCGCGGATTCTTTCCGGGCTGGGACGACGGCCTGGTGCGCCGCTATGCCGAGGTGCTCGATATCCCCATGAACCGGGCGTTCAAGAAGCTTTCGCAGGGAAACAAGACCAAGCTTTGCCTGCTGTTGGCGCTGGCGCAGAACCCGGAACTGCTGGTGCTCGACGAGCCGACCGGAGGGCTCGATCCGGTGGTTACGGACCAGCTGGTGCGAGTGATGGTTGAGGACTTTGCAAACGATGGACGGTCCATCCTGATGTCGTCGCATCATCTCTCCGAGGTGGAGCGCGTGGCCGACTGGGTCGGGATCATCGACAAGGGCAAGCTGCTGCTGGAGGCGCGGCTCGATGATATTCGCTCAAACTATCGGCGGATTCGCGTGGTGGGCGAGCGCCTTCCGCTTTCCGCGCCGGACGCTTTGGCGGTTTCATCGGCGGAAGGTGTTACGGAATACGTGGTGAGAGCGGGCGCGGAGGTTTTGGCCGCTGAGCTCAGCAGCCAGGGCGCGATTGTGCTCGAGGTACTTCCGCTGAATCTGTCCGAGATTTTTCTGGCGCTGGTAGGAAAGGAGAATCATGTACCTGTGGAAGTATTGGCGTGAAAGCCGGATTACGTTCGGGATTGCGATTCTTGCGCTTGTGGTGCTGACGGCGCTTTCTTTCAAAGGACATGTTGTCATCGGAAGCCCCGGTCCGCGGGAGTATCCGAACATCGTGAACGGGATGTTGTTTGTGGTTTCCGTTCCGATGGCGATCCTGGCGTGGGTGATGGGAAGCTTCGGTGCCGGGCGCAGCCTTGGCGAGGGCGCTGGTTCTTATTTGTTGTCGCGGCCGAGACGCCGGTCATGGTTCATCTGGTATGACTGGGGATTTGGGATGGCCCTTCTTGCGACGCTTGTCATCCTCTTCAACCTGTTAGCCAGTTGGATGGCCCATCGTGTCATGCTTGCCGAAGGCGGCCCATTCAGCGGACACATCAGCTTTCGCGATTTGCCCGAACCCGTTTCCCTGATTCATGTGATGAGCCTGAACTCCGCCGCAATCTTCCTGTTCTGCGGGATTATCTTTGGCGTGGTCTATCTCTGGACGATCCTGGCCAAAAATGCGTTGGGCGTCGTAATGGGAGCGGGAACGTTGGCTTGCTATCTCATCCTCGGCGCGGTGATCAAGCACTATTTCGGCTACGAGTTTCCTGACCTGTTGTACCGCGTGTATGCATCTTCGTCTGCTGGAGTGCATGGTCTGGAAGATCAGCTTGGGCTTTCACTTGCAGTGCGTGCGGGAATTGTGATGCTGTTTCCGATTGCTGCGCAGCGGGTTTTGAATCGCATCGACATCTGAAATTGAACTGTCGTTGATCGCATCTCAGACGCGAGATATGGGGAACCCGATCAGTTCTTTCCTTCAGACGTCCTTCAGACCTCGAGCCCGATGGAGCGCATGAGCAGCAGCGCGTTGGTGGTCTGTACGATCCCGGGTGTTAGTTTGTAGTCGAAGTGCAGCTTGCCGTCTTCGAAGGTGTCTTCGAAGTGGAAGTTGGCGGCGGTGGGGCCGATGCGCTCGGCGATCTCAGCGAGCGCGAGATCGTGCGTTGTGACCAGGCCGATGGCTCCGCGGGCGAGCAGGCTGCGCACGAAGGACTCGGTGCCGACGCGGCGGTCGTAGGAGTTGGTTCCGGAGAGCAGCTCGTCGAGCAGGAAGAGGACGGGCGTGCTTCCTTTGCTCAACTCGTCGATTTGCTTGAGCCGCGAAATCTCTGCGTAGAAGCGCGAGAGGCCGCCCTGCAAGGAATCGAGAATACAGATGGATGCTGTGACCTGAAGGCTGGAGATGGTCATGCGGCGAGCGCAGACGGGCGCTCCGGCCTGCGCGAGCACGGTGTTGATTCCGATGCTGCGGATGAAGGTGCTCTTGCCCGCCATGTTCGGTCCGCTGATGACGAGCAGTTGCAGGACTGTGCGGGTTAAAATGGCGCCGAGCTTGAGGTCGTTAGGAATGGACTTATCGCGTGCGAGCAACGGGTGCGCGAGTCCTTCTGCCTCGAAGTAAGGGGCTCCTTCCAACATCTGCGGGAAGGTGTCAGAGGGATGCTCGTAGGCATAGACGGCGAAGGAGCTTAGCGCTTCCACTTCTCCGGCGACGGCGAGCCACTCGCGAACGGCTGCGCCATGACGCTCGCGCCAGGCATCGATGGCGAGAATGCAGTGGGGCGTGTAGAAGACGAAGGGATCAAGAATTCTTACGAACCAACTGTGACGAGAGTCGAACCAGGCCAGGCGTTTGCTCAAGTTTCGGATGGCCTGGGACGCAATCGCTCCGGAGCGAGTCAGTCGTGCGAGCAGCTGCGTAAATTTTGTCGCAGTCACAGGTTCTTTTTCAATGACATTGAGGATGGCGGCAAGCAAGGCTAAATCTCTTTGCGCTCCGTCGACACCCGCTACGGCGGCATTGAGTTTCCGATGCATCGTGTAGCTTACGCCGAAGTTGACCACGCTCATGAGAAACGCGGCGGCGAGCCAGTCCCACTTCCACCATGCGAAGAGGCTCAGAAGCCATAGAGCGGTCAGCGAGAATGCTGCGATGCGGATCAGCGTGCGATTCAGAGACTGTTTGACTTCAGCCCAGGCAATCAGCTGGTCGGGATGCATAGCCGCCCGGGCATCTTCGCCGGCGAGAACCAGTTGTTCGCGAAAGTCGAGTCTCGGTGCTAATTCTTGAACCGCTTCCTGGCGCGCCGCGACTTCCGGAATCGATGCGGCGGTCTGCAACCATGCCGCGAGCGTCTCTCCACCGGAGCTGGTGCGTGCGGTGCAGAGGAGCTGAAAGAGGCTGCCCGGGCCGAAGATGTCCAGGTCGCGCGCGTAGGGATGATCGGGGGTGAGAAAGCGCTCGCCGGTTTCTCCAATGCCGGCCCAGCGGTTTTCAATTCTTGCGCCGCCCTGCTGGTAGTAGGAATCGAGGCGCGCGTTGTTGCGTAGACGCTGGAGTACGCGTTCGTGCAGAACGGCGAGAACAACGAAGAGCACAATAGGAATGAGCAGATAGAAGATCTTCGTTGCGTGGTATTTCGCGAGCCAGATGGCGGAAATGACGATCAACAGGCCGACGATGATTTTTGCCGCTGCGAAGCTGTTGTCCTGCTTGCGGTGCTGGGCTGTTGATGCGGCGATCGCGCTGAGGCGGTGGTTGTACTCGGCTTGCGGCTCCCTCATGCTTCCATTGTCGCAGGGGAAGGTTGAGGCCCGCTGGAATCCCACATCCCAAAAGCGGGATGTGGGGCACCCGTACCCCTACGAATCGCTCGCCGCCTGTTCTTCTCAGCTCCAGTAGCTGCGGTCGAGCGTGCGGTACTGGATGGCTTCTGCGATGTGGGCCACCGAGAGCGCGGGCTCGCCTTCCAGGTCGGCGATGGTGCGCGCCACCTTGAGGATGCGGTCGTGAGCGCGGGCAGTGAGACCCTGCTGCTTCATCGCCCGCTCCAGAAGCTTTTCGGCGTCCGCTCCCAATTCGCAGAAGGTTCGAATCTGGCGAGTGCTCATCTGCGCGTTGGAATAGATTTTTTCTTTCGCGCTCAGGAAGCGCTCGCGCTGCAACTCACGGGCTTTGAGGACGCGGGCGCGGATGCTGGCCGAGCTTTCGGTCGAGGCTCCGCCGCGCAACTCACGATACTGCACCGCGGGGACTTCGATGTGGATATCGATGCGGTCTAAAAGCGGTCCGGAGACCTTGGAGACGTAGCGCTGGATGAGCGGGGGCGTGCAGTGGCATTCGCGCGACTTGTCGTTGAAGTAGCCGCAGGGGCAGGGATTCATGGCGGCGGCGAGCATGAACGCCGCGGGAAAGCTGAGCGACATGGAGGCGCGGGCAATGGTGACGCTGCGGTCTTCGAGCGGCTGGCGCAGGACTTCGAGGACGTTGCGGGGGAACTCGGGTAGCTCGTCGAGGAAGAGGACGCCGTTGTGGGCGAGAGAGACCTCGCCGGGCCGCGGGATGGCTCCCCCGCCGATCAATCCGGCATCAGAAATAGTGTGATGCGGCGAACGAAAGGGGCGCTGCGTGACGAGGCCGGCCTCAGCGTCGAGAACGCCGGCGACGGAGTGAATCTTGGTCGTTTCCAGCGCCTCGGCGAAGCTGAGCGGTGCGAGGATAGACGGCAGCCGTTTGGCAAGCATGGTTTTGCCTGAACCAGGCGGTCCGATCATAAGGATGTTATGGCCACCGGCGGCGGCAACTTCGAGCGCACGCTTGGCGGTCTGCTGGCCGCGCACGTCGGCGAAATCAAGAGCATAGTGTTGCAACTCGCCGAGGACCTGTTTCGTTTCCACACGGAAGGGCGAGGTATGGATGCCGCCATTGCCGGCGGCATTGAGCAACTCGCGGACATCGTTCAGCGTCTCGACCGGATAGACATCCACGCCTTCGACGACGGCGGCCTCGCGTGCGTTGGCTTTGGGCACGATGAGATTTTTTATGCCATGCTCGCGAGCGGCCACCGCCACGGAGAGCATTCCGGAGACGGCGCGAAGATTGCCATCGAGCCCCAGCTCGCCCACGAGGAGGAACTGGCTGAGATCGCGCAGTTGAAGAGCTCCATACGCGCCGAGAATGCCGATGGCCATGGGGAGGTCGAATCCCGAGCCTTCTTTCTTGATATCGGCGGGGGCGAGATTGATGGTGATGTGGGTGGGCGGGATGTCGAATCCGGAGTTCTTGATCGCGGCGCGGACGCGGTCGCGGCTCTCGCGCACCGCCGCATCGGGAAGGCCGACGGTGTGGAAGTGGTCTTCGTTGGTCTTGATGCCGGAGAAATCTACCTCGACATCGATCATGTTCGCGTCGATGCCGTAGACGGAAGCGCTAAAGGCTTTGAAATGCATAATGTTCTTTGGAGTAAAGTGGCTGGAGTATACACTCGCCAACTACGAGCGCTGACGCCAAAGTGCATGGTGCCGCGGAGTGAAGGTAGCGTTGGTAACCTCGGCCTGTTCTGATCGATACGCCGGCCCTGGGTTGCGGTCGCTGATGGAGGGATTGCATGAAAGTCTTTCGCCGTTGGTTCCTGTTTCCGACAATTCTGCTTGTCGCTTATGCGGCGGCGTCACCTCAGAACAACGCAAGCTCGACGAACAGTCAGAAGGCGCAGTCCGATCAGAGCGCTGAAGAGCAGGACCAGCCGGTGGAGGCACGGTCGGCAAAGCTGAAGACCGACCAGCACGAGGCGCTGTTGACGGCGTGGGAGATGATGCAGTCGACAAGCGATGCGTCGAAGCCGCCGGAGCACGTGAGCCTGCTGGTTGCGCTGGGAACGCTGGGCGGTTACAAGCAGACCGAAGATATGCTTACCGCTGGGATGAAGGACACCGATGTCGATGTGCGGCTGGCCGCGGTGGCTGCCGCGGGAGCCACGGAGGATCGCAATCTGATCCCGGCGCTGCGCATTGCGATGGACGACCACGCTCCCGAGGTGGTGGTGACGGCAGCGGCCTCGTTATGGAAGATGGGTGACCATACCGGCATCGACGTGCTGCAGGGAGTTCTGACGGGCCAGATGAAGGCCAAATCGAATTTCCTGAAATCGGGATTGCATACGGTGAACCGGGATCTGCACGATCCGTCGGCTATGGCTACGATTGGCGCGGAGGAAGGGGCTGGAATGCTGTTCGGGCCTTTTGGGTTCGCTCTGGCAGCTGTGAAGATGGCGCACCCCGGTCCGAGTCCCAACTCGGCGCGCGTGATCGTGGCGGGCCTGCTAGCGGAGGACCAGAGCGAATCGAACAAACAGGCTCTCATCCAGACAATTCAGGACAAGGATCCATACGTGCGCCAGGCTTCGGCGAAGGCTCTGGCGAAATTTCGCGGTAAAGATGTAACCGACGCGCTTCTGGATGGCTTCGACGATCCTAAGCCTTCGGTGCGCTTCATGGCGGCCGCGTCGTATATCCGCATCGTCTCTCCTCTCAAGAGTGAGGTACGGCGCCGACCGGTGCATTCTTCTGCACGAAAGAAGACACAAGGCGAGAAATAGGCCGTCACTGGTTCAGCCGTGTCCTTGCAGTCTAGAATTGACCAATTGTGAAGACCAGTCTGTTCGACCTTTTTAAGGTAGGCATCGGCCCTTCGAGCTCGCACACGATGGGGCCGATGCGCGCCGCCCGGCGCTTTGCTCTGGAGCTTGCGAGCGCAGGCACGCTGGCCGATGTGGCCTCGGTTCGCGCGGAGCTCTACGGATCGCTGGCGCTCACCGGCATCGGTCACGGAACCGACCGCGCGGTGCTGCTTGGACTCAGCGGCGAAGAGGCTTCGACCATTGATCCCGCGACAATCGAAACCAAGCTCGCGGCGATTCGAACTTCGGGCCGCTTATCGATTCTGGGAGAACGGGCGATTCCTTTCCGCGAGAGCGAGGACCTGCTGTTTTGTCGCGAGCAGATGTTCCCCCCGGGCGCGAAGACTCAGCATCCCAATGGACTGCGCTTCACCGCTTTCGATGGACACGGCGCTGCGCTTCTCAGCGGAACCTTCTTCTCGATCGGCGGCGGATTCATCGTGGCCGATGCCGAAGGCGCGGGCAACACCCCATTGATGACGACGGCAACGCTGCCATTCCCATTCCAGAGTGCAGCCGAACTGCTTGAGCTCGCCGCCGGAAAAGATCTTCCTATCTGGCGGGTGATGCTGGCCAATGAATGTGCGCTGCGCAGCGAGGCTGAAGTGCGGGCGGGCATTCTGCACATCTGGCAGGTGATGGAATCGTGCATCGACCGAGGCATGGTGACGGAGGGTATATTGCCGGGTGGATTGCAGGTGCGGCGTCGTGCTCCGCGTCTGGCGCAGCGTCTGCGTGGGAAAGGCTCTGTCGACCCGCTTGCTCCGCTCGACTGGGTTACGGTTTACGCGATGGCGGTGAACGAGGAGAATGCAGCGGGTGGCCGTGTGGTGACTGCGCCGACGAACGGAGCAGCCGGCGTGATTCCCGCGGTTGCCCGTTACTACAAGACGTGCGCGAACGGCGCGGATGAGGAGGGTATTCTGCGCTACTTTCTCACTTCCGCGGCGATTGGCGTGCTCTACAAAGAGAATGCGTCAATCAGCGGGGCGGAGGTTGGGTGCCAGGGGGAAGTAGGTGTCGCCTGCTCGATGGCCGCCGGAGGACTGGCGGCGGCGCTAGGCGGATCGAACAGCGAAGTTGAGCATGCGGCCGAGATCGGCATGGAACACAACCTGGGGATGACCTGCGACCCCATCGGCGGTCTGGTGCAGATTCCGTGCATCGAGCGGAATGCGATGGGCGCGGTGAAGGCGGTGCATGCGTGTAGGATCGCGATGAACGAAACGGAGGGGCATAAGGTGTCGCTCGATCAGGTCATCAAGACGATGTACCTTACCGGGCTGGACATGCAGTCGCGCTATAAGGAGACTTCGCTGGCGGGGTTGGCGCTGAATGTCATCGAGTGTTGAGCCGGCCTGGAGCACCCGGGTCATCGTTTTCCTGCGAATGCATTAGTTGACCATAGGCGACTCTGCATTCGTACTCCAGCCGTACGCGGCCGTTCTTTTGCTCTCTCGCGAAGAGGTCTTCGATTGCGCTGCACATGGCTTCATAGCGGGGATGGCCTGGCTGAGGCATGTAAGAGGACGATAGAACGCGTCCTTCGAGACCTTCGAGGGTCAAGTCCTGCGAGTTGGGGAAGACTTCCTGCTTCATTTCGTCTGGAGCGAAAAAAACGCGGCTTGCCTTTCCTGAGTGAGATGGCTGCTCTGCACGGATTCGTAGTCGGTGCCGAAATCGGTCAGGATTCTCTCGTAAGCTTCGTGAAAAGCGTCGCCGCGCATGCGGCGGTTGTTATAGATAATCGCGCACCAACCCTGAAGACGAAGGATGCGGCGGAATTCAGCACGGGTGCGCTTGAGATCAAACCAGTGCATGGCCTGGGCCACGGTGACGAGATCGACTGAGTGATCCGCAAGCTCTGTGGCCTCGGCTGTTCCGGGGAGACATTGGAGCCGGGGGTATTCCTGGGATAGCTGCTCGCATGCTTTCCGCATTGCGGCATTGGGCTCCACTGCGACCACGGCGTAATTCTGCTGGAGAAAGATTTCCGTAAGCAGGCCCGTGCCCGCGGCGACATCGGCGATGACGGACTCTGGATGTAAGCCGCACTCGCGGGTGAGCAGGGCGACGATCTCCTTGGGATAACGGGGCCGGTGCTGGCGATAACTCTCCACTCTGCTGGTGAATCGCTCGGCTGGTTTCAAGTTGAACCTATCTTTCGACGGCGAGGGCTACGGAGTTTCCTCCACCTAAGCAGAGGGCGGCGACTCCGCGATGGACATCGCGGCGGATCATTTCATAGATCAGCGTAACCAGTACGCGCGCGCCGCTGGCACCGATGGGATGGCCGATGGCAATGGCTCCTCCGTTGACGTTCACTTTTTCCAGCGGAAGACCGAGCTCGCGGGTGACGCCGAGAGCCTGCACCGCGAAGGCTTCGTTCAATTCGAAGAGGTCGACGCTGTCGGCGGTCCATCCGGCGCGGGCGAGAACTTTTTGCACGCCGGTGACAGGCGCCATCATCACCCATTTAGGGTCGACGCCGCTGGTGGCCTGAGCGCGGATGCGGACGAGGGGGACGAGATTCAGCTCCGCGGCCTTGCCAGCCGACATCACGACGACGGCTGCGGCTGCGTCGTTGACTCCGGGTGCATTGCCGGCGGTGACGGTGCCATCTTTCTTGAATGCCGGCTTCAGTGCGCGCAGAGCTTCGATGCTGGCGTCTTCGCGAATCGATTCGTCGCGCTCGACGATAATGGGCGGCTGTCCCTTCTTCTTTGCCGGAACTTCGACCGGAACCACCTGCGAGGAGAAGCGACATTCCTTCCAGGCGGCGGCGGCCTTGCGGTGCGAGTTCAGAGCGTACTCGTCCTGTTCTTCGCGCGTGATGTGGTATTTCTCGGCTACGTTTTCGCCGGTTACGCCCATGTGGTAGTCGTTATATACATCCCACAGACCGTCGTGGACCATCGAGTCGACGGCGATGGCGTTGCCCATGCGGAATCCGCTTCGGCCCTGCGGCAGAAGATAGGGAGCGTTCGTCATGGACTCCATGCCGCCGGCGACCACGATCTCGGCGTTGCCGGTCTGGACGGATTGCGCCGCGAGCGCGACAGCCTTCAACCCCGAGCCGCAAACCTTGTTGATGGTGAGCGCGCTTACCTCGGCGGGGAGCCCACCATAGAGCGCCGCCTGGCGCGCCGGATTCTGGCCGAGCCCCGCTGGCAGGACGTTGCCCATGATGCACTCGTCTACATTGTGACCGGCATGGCGGCCAGCTTGTGCGGGATCGAGCTGCGCGCGCTTCACCGCTTCGCGCACGGCGATAGCTCCAAGCTCCGTTGCCTTCAGATCAGCGAAGGCACCCTGAAATTTTCCCACCGGCGTGCGCACTGCTGAGACGATGACGATATCTTCCAAGGAGTTCTGATTCATCACTTCCTCACTTCCATTCGATGCGGGATTCGATCCCATGATTCGGTGAACGATCTTCGGCGTTAGAAGATCTAGACTAAAGTGGTGTCCCGAAACACGGCATATGTATACAGGCCCAACCAGTGCGAACGAACCAGGCCGGCTCTTCGATCCGAACCCCACAAGGTTAGACGATTGCCTTGCATCGTTGGGTCATAGCTCTTAGAGTCAGGACACTACAACGGGAACGAATGACGATAACAGAGAAGACCAACGACGGACTATCCGTCGAAATGGATACTGACTCGGGCACATGGCCGCGGCCGACGCATTCGATTGCGCCCTGGTGGCATACGGCGCTGCTGGTCGGGTTCCTCGTAGCGGTGTCGGTGTTGAGCAGCATGGAGGCGAAGACCAAGGGGTTTGCCGGAAGCCATGTTCGGCGCTATCTCTTCGGCATCGGTTGGGAATGGGTGCTGGCGGCGATCGCGTGGTGGGGAATTCGCATACGCCACGTTCCGGTGCGGCAGCTGCTTGGGAAGCGGCGCGGTGGATGGAAGATGTGGGCGCGGGACTTCGGCGTGGCGTTGATCTTTTGGATCATGTCGATGTTTGTATTGGCGGCGATTGCGGCGGTGCTGCGGCTTATGCACCAGTTACCGCTGCAGAAGGCAGTAGTGGCTCTAGCTCCGAGCGGCGCTCTGGAGATGGTGCTCTGGCTGGCGTTGTGCATCACGGCGGGTATCGTTGAAGAATTTGTCTTTCGCGGTTACCTGCTGCAGCAGTTCGCGTCTCTGTCTTTCCGCGGAGCCCGTGCGGAGAACGGACTTTGGATCGGCGTCATCGCTTCTTCACTGGTGTTTGGCATCTCGCACGGCTATGAAGGATTGGGCGGAATGATCGCGATCACCGCATACGGCGCGATGTTTTGCATTCTTGCCGTGAAGCGGAAAAGTTTGCGCGCGGGCATGATGGCGCACGCGTGGCACGACTCGGTGACAGGAATTGCACTCGCAATCGCAAGGCATCTTCACTTAATTTGAGTTCGGCGAGCGACGATCGGATGACCTAAACGATTCCGTAGAAAAAAATGATTGCGACGAAAAGTGATTTTTTTCTTGACACTCTTTTTTCAGACTTCTATACATTCGTTAACTGCAGCAGAAGTGTTGCAGACTCGATGTCACATCGAAAAGGGAGAATAGAAAACCATGGCAACGAAAAAGGCAGCCAAGAAACCGGCAAAGAAGGCAGCAAAGAAGGCAGCAAAGAAGAAGTAAGTAATTCCAACAGGCAACACAAAGGGGAACGCTGCAAAGCGTTCCCCTTCGTGTTTGTGGGCTCTCCTACTTGTTCGGAGAGTAGTTCTGGTGAATGAGCGACAATAGGACCTATGACGCGCCGACGCTGGATTGCCGATACCTGGGATGAAGCTACCGCCTCGTTAAGCGGGGAACAGGCCGCGCACCTGATCCGCGTGCTGCGCGCGCAGGCCGGCATGGAGTTCGACATCGTGGCCGGCGATTGCGTGTGGCATGGCGTGATTGCCGGCATCAGCGGCGACCAGGTTCGCTTCAACCTGGTTGCGGAAGTGGAAGCCGATCCCGCCCTGCCGATAACCCTGCTGCTCTCGATCTTCAAATTCGATCGCATGGAGTGGGCGATCGAGAAGGCGACCGAGCTGGGGGTGGAGCGAATCGTTCCTATCGTCGCGCGACGAAGCGAGAAACACCTGGCGCAATCGGCGGGGAATCGCGTGGAACGCTGGCGCAAGATCGCGAGGGAGTCGGCGCAGCAATCGCGGCGGTCCGATGTGCCTATAGTTGAAGATCCTCTGCCGCTTAAGACGGCGGCGCGGCGGGAGGGCGACGCCCTACGCATTTTGCTGGCCGAGCAGGAACGTACAACGACGCTGCGCCAGGCTCTGAGCTCTGCTGTCGACAAGGCCGGTGACGAGATTCCAAAGGTGCGCATGGCCGTGGGCCCCGAAGGCGGGTGGGCCGCGGAAGAAGAAGCGCTCTTCGACGATGAGGGATGGAAGGCGGTCACACTGGGTCCGCGGATATTGCGCGCCGAGACGGCGGCGATTACGGCGATGGCGGTGGCGGCGGCGTTGATGGAGTGAAACGAAAGGGAGCAGGGGATAGGGTGTAGGGCTTAGAAATCTCGTCCAATGAAAAAGAGCGGCGACCCGAAACGGTCGCCGCTCTTTTGTTCTTGCTAAACCCCGACACCCTATCCCCCGCACCCCGCTTTTACGAAAAGATTTCCTTCACCTTTTCAAAGAGGCTGCGGGAGGTTGGGGTGTTTTCTACCGTCACCGTTTCACCCAGCTGGCGCAGCAGCTCCTTTTGGATGCGCGTCAGCTTCTTCGGCGTCTGTACCGCGACCTGCACGATGAGGTCTCCGCGTCCGTGTTCGTTTAGATAGGGAACGCCCTTGCCGCGGATACGAAACTGCTTGCCGCTTTGCGTTCCTTCCGGAACCTTGAGCGCGGTTTCGCCTTCGAGGGTCTGGATGTCGATCTCGGCTCCAAGTGCGGCCTGGGTGAAGGAGATCGGCATCACGCAGTGCAGGTCATTGCCGTCACGCTCAAAGAACTGGTGCGGCTTGACCGTGAGCACGATGTAGAGATCGCCCGACGGTCCGCCGAAGCGGCCCGCATCGCCTTCACCCTGGTAGCGGATGCGGGTACCGTCTTCAACGCCGGCGGGAATATTGACGCTGACCATGTGCTGCCGTTCGACGCGGCCATCTCCACGGCAACCAGGGCAGGGATCAGAGATGATGCTGCCGGTGCCCTGGCATGCGCCGCAGGTGCGGGCGATGGAGAAGAAACCCTGCTGGTAGCGAACCTGGCCTCTTCCCTGGCATTGATGGCAGGTGGTGGGACCGCGTCCGCTGAAGGTGCCGGTGCCTCGGCAATCGGGGCAGGCTTCCATGCGCTTGACCTTGGCTTGAACCTCTTTGCCGAAGACCGCATCTTCGAATTCGATGGTCTGGTCGTAGCGCACATCGCGGCCCTTCTGTGCGCGGGATGCTTTGCGTCCGCCGCCGCCGACGTTGAATCCGAAGAGATCGCCGAAGATGTCGCCCAGATCCTGAAGGTCGCCGAAGGGATTGCCGTTGGCGCCCTGCGCGGCAGCGGCTACACCGGCATGACCGTAGCGGTCATAGGCAGCGCGCTTGTCAGGGTCGGCGAGAACCTGGTAGGCCTCGCTGCACTCTTTGAATTTTTCTTCCGCGCTTTGATTCCCCGGGTTGCGGTCCGGATGATATTGCATCGCGAGCTTGCGATAGGCCGTCTTGAGTTCCTGATCGGAGGCCGTGCGGACCACACCAAGTACTTCGTAATAATCTGCTTTCATCGTGTTGGTTGTTTGACTCATGCTTCCTTCTGTTGCGAGTTACTCGCGACGCGAACCAGCGCAGGGCGCAGGAGGCGCTCTTTGATGCGGTAGCCGCGGCGTACCTCTTCCAATACCTGATGGTCAGGCACATCTTCTCTTTCGACCATTTCCAGAGCTTCGTGAACGCGAGGATCGAAGGTCGATCCGACGGTTTCGACGGCCTGGACATTCAGCGACTTCAGCGCCTCCTCCATCTGCTTGACGATCAGCTCGACGCCGGTGCGGAGCTGCTCCGCCGATCCGGTGGATTTGAGCGCGAGCTGGAAGTTGTCCAGCACCGGCAAGAACTGTTCGATTGCGCCGGCGACGGCGTAGTCTCGGAAGTCGTTGCGTTCGCGGGTTTCTCGTTTGCGCGCATTTTCAAATTCGGCCTGCAGGCGGGCAAGCCGGTCGACGAGCGAATCGCGCTCGGCTTTCAGGCGGTCATACTCCTCCTGTGGCACCGACGACGCCTCGGCTTGCGCGGGCGAATCTTCCACGGCAACTACCGGGGTTTCGGATACGGGATCGGTGTTTTGCTTCGTTTCCACTGCTTCGTTGTTCATGGGATTTCGGGGGACGTCCTTCTGCTGATAATGATTCGTTGCTCTTTTCAGTCTATCCCGGAGCTTCATGGACCTACTTTGGATGCGACGGGGTTGGCCATCGATCCTGCACTGTCGTTCCTGCACTGTCGATCGCGGTCACTGCGGCGTCTGGAATATCCGATCCGAAAGCTGGGCGATGTAGGATACGGCGTTGATGGTTTGCTCGTACTGAATGCGGGTGGGGGCGATAACGGCAACGGTGCCGAGGTTTTCGGCTCCGATGCGGGCGGGCGCCCCGATCAAAACCAGATTATGCAGACCGGGAAGAACCTCTTCCAGGCCGACGACAACGCGAACATTCTGCTGCCGCGAGTCGACGTAGGCATTCAGCAGGGCAATCAATCTCTCTTTGGCTTCGAGAGCGCGGAGCATGGTGCGCAGGCGTTCCCGGTCAATCTCGCTGGCCAGGAGATTCGCCACGCCTTCGACGAAGATCGTGTTGCCGGAGAAGGCTTCGCTCTCCAGAGCTCCCTTGCGGTAGAGCTCCTCGACCGATTGCGTCAGCCGGTCGTACTCGCTGCGCTCGGCCTCGGCGCGGCGGGCCAGCTCGACCTGAATCCGGTCGATCGACCAGCCGTGAAAGTTCTCGTTGAGAAAGCGAGCCGAAGCCTCGAGGTCGGGCAGCGACAGGTCGCGGTCGAGGACCAATACCCGATCCTGGACCACGCCGGACATGGTCACCACCACAGCCAGGACGCGGCCTGCGCCAAGGCGGGAAAAGTGAATATGCTCAAGCGCCTGCGCTTCGCGGGCAGAGGCAATCGCCACGCCCACTCCGCTGGAGATGAGGGCAAGCACATGCGAAGTGCGCTCAAGGAACTGCTGCCCGGAGTTCACCCCGGCGAAGCTGTCGTGAATCTGCTCTTTGCGTTCCTGGCTGAGGCTGGTGAGGCGAGCCGGCGCGGCGAGCTGCTCCACGTAGAAGCGAAAAGCCTGCGGGGTCGGAATGCGTCCAGCCGAGGTATGGGGCTGATCGAGGAGGCCGGATTCATCGAGCGATGCCATGATGTTGCGGATGGTCGCGGCGCTCATGCCGTCCTTGTTGCCGAGCTGGCGCGCGATGGCCTGCGATCCGACAGGTTGCCCCGTCGCGATGTAGTTTTCGATGATCGTAACCAACACCTGCCGTTCGCGCAGGCTGATTCGCAGATCGGCAGACATGGATTCCCTCAGACTTTCCAGCGCATCCGAAATGATTGCCAGAGGCTGGAGAAACCTCTCCTTATTTATTGTAGGGTTGTGGAAAGTCGTGGTCAATCACGCCTTTGGGGTATGTTTCCACGGTCTTCCAACTGTGGGAATCACTGGATTTCCGAGCCCAAATGACAACAAGATGACTGCGAAGTTCTGTTCCCGCAAAAGCTCCACGCAGCTTAAATAGCGAATCGCGATCTTCCTGCGCATTATTTTGGCGTGGCCTTGGCGATTGCTGCCGGTGGCGCCGGGGCAGGCGGGAGGTCATAGATTTCGATGGCGTCGTTGCGGAGAATCGCGAACCGGCTGCCGTCCGCGGAGAGCGCGTAGTTGTGACCGGCGCTCAGGATAGGGGATGCGGTCTTCACCAGCTCCAGCTTGCCGGTGTCGGTATCGAAGACGCCCACCATCTGGGCCACCACATCGTCTTCGCCAAAGGGGTCCATGGTTCCGATGGAGTGATTGATCTCGAGCGATCCATAAGCGAAGCGGCTGCCGTTTTCGGCGAACTCGAAGGTGGGCCAGATATAGCGCGATTGCCATCGGTCCTGCCACAGGACGCTTCCGGTTATGGAATAGGCGGTGACGGCACGATCGTTTGAGCCTCCGATGCAACCCACAGCGAGCGCGACCGTGTCGCTGAGAGTGGTGACGGTCGGATCGCAGGCAGATTTAAACCCGGCCACCATGGAAGGCTGGCCACCGAAGGGCTTATCGCGGATGACCCACTCGTCGGGGCGACTTCCTTCGAGCACCTCCAGAAAACCATTCTGCAGTAGAGGCACATCGACCGCATGGCGCGCCTCGCTCTTGGCGACGAGCATGTTGTCCTCCGTTCGCACCAGGAGAATCTGCGTGGAGATCGCACGGACGGATGGCGCGGAAGGATCTCCCAGTGTTGGCGGTGTCCTTTGCGTGGTCTCGTCCAGCCCATTTGAATCGGCAGCTGGAGGTTCGTATTTCTCGTATTCCACCATCATCAATTTGTGGTCGGGTGCTACGGTCAAAGCCTGTAGTTGCGTATCGACCTGCATGTATGGGCGCAACCCCAGATGGCTGTCCGTCAGATAGAGCGCGTTCCGCTGCCGCACCAGAAACCGGCCATCACCAACAGCCCAGAGATAGCGATCGCGGTCGTGCATCCTCCATTTCGCCTGTTGCACGACCTGGCCGGTGGCGATGTCGAGCACCATGGCGCGTATGACCTGATCGTTATCGTCCTTGGGGTCGCTGGGCAGCCTTTGCAGCAGGCCGCCTTCGCGAAAGGTGAAGAGCAGGTGCTCCTTATCGATGAAGTCGAGGGTGGCCGAGGAGAGCCGGGCGACGAGATAAAAGCGGCTGGGCGCAACGTAGCCCAACGGAGTGACGTCAATTCTCGCCGTTGGGGGCGGCCCCAACTCGGCCTTCTGCTTGGACTTGGATTTGGATTCGGCAATGCCCGGCGAAGCCGTAACCAGCACCATGCCCACCAGAATGGTGGCGATAGAGCGCGTGGTTGAGTTGCCATGAGCCATCCTCGCCATTTTCCGCGTCAGGCGGCTTCTGTGCAAATCGCGCGCAATTCGCATGGTGATCCAGTCTGCCGGGAGGAGAAAGGAGGGGTCAGTTCCCCCGATCAAATGCCTTCCGTACCTTTCCAGCTGTTCCACTCTGGTAAAAGCGGCCAGCTTGACTTGGGCTTGCCGGGTTGCTAGTTTCCTGCTTGACTCTTACCCTCTCCTCACCCTGAGGTTTTCAATGATCACCCTGCATTGCCGGCTCCAGGCCGGGCTCTTCGCCGCGGTTTTTGTCGCGTCAGCATTCTCCCACGCTCAGACGGTTGCGAAAGATGCGCCCACCGCCGGCGGCGCAAAGACACTAAAGGCGCTCGATCCTTCGCTCATGGACACCAGCGTGGATCCCTGCGTGAACTTCTACCAGTACTCCTGCGGAAACTGGCTGAAGCAAAACCCGATTCCGTCGGACCGATCTTCCTATGGCCGCGACACCGAACTGTCGGACCAGAACCAGCTGGTGCTGAAGGCCATCCTGGAGAAGGCGGCAGCGGGCGGAGCGGGGCGATCCCCGAACGAGCAGAAGATCGGCGACTACTATTCGACCTGCATGGATACCGATGCCATCGATCAGGCGGGGCTCGCGCCTCTGAAGCCGACGCTGGCCCGCGTGGACGCTCTCACCTCGAAGGACGAGCTTCCTTCTCTGGCAGCTTGGCTGGACCTGCAGGGGATTAACTCCTTCTTCGCGTTCGGCAGCGATCAGGATTTCAAGGACGCAACGCAGCAGATCGCGGTGCTGGACCAGGCGAGGCTGGGGCTGCCGGAGAAGGGATTCTATTCGCGCACGGACGAGCACTCGACCAAGCTGCGCGAGCAATACCAGCAGCATGTAGCGCGCACGTTCGAACTGATTGGCGAATCGCACGAGCAGGCAATGAAGGATGCAGCGACGGTGATGCGCGTGGAGACGGCGATGGCCGCGGCTTCATTGAGCAACGTGGAGCGGCGCGATCCGGCGAGGCTTTACCACAAGCAGCAACTCACGCAGTTCGACGCGGCAACGCCGAACTTTGCCTTTGCTCGTTTTCTGCACGCTGTCGATGCGCCGGCGGTCGAGTCGCTCAATGTGGCTACGCCGGGTTATTTCGCGGCGCTGAATGGGCTGCTGGGATCGACGGACCTTCCCGACCTGAAGACCTATCTGCGCTGGACGGTGGTTCGCCACATCTCGTCGACCGCTTTGCCTCGCGACCTGGACGATGAAAACTTTGCGTTCTACGGAAAGATTCTCGCCGGCCAGCCCGAGCAGCAGCCACGCTGGAAGCGGTGCGTGCGTTCGGTGGATGGCGCGCTCGGCGAGGCTCTGGGACAGGTCTACGTGGCGCAGCGCTTCAGCCCGCAGGACAAGGAGCGCACTCTGGAGCTGACGAAAGATATCGAAGCAGCGATGGACCGCGATATCGATCAGTTGACGTGGATGAGCGCCGAGACGAAGGTTCGCGCCAAGGAAAAGCTACATGGTGTGGCCAATAAAATCGGCTATCCAGATAAGTGGCGCGATTACTCCACGCTCGAGGTGAAACCCGGCGACGCGCTGGGCAACGCAGAGCGAGCCGCTGCTTTTGAGGAGAAGCGCGACATTGCGAAGATCGGCAAGCCGGTGGATCACGGCGAATGGGGCATGAGCCCGCCGACGGTGAATGCGTACTACAACCCGCAGATGAACGACATCAACTTTCCAGCCGGCATCCTGCAGCCGCCGTATTTCGATCCTTCGCAGGACGATGCAGTGAATTATGGCGATGCGGGCGGCGTGATTGGCCACGAGCTGACCCATGGCTTCGATGACGAGGGGCGGCAGTTCGACGCGCACGGCAACTTCGAGAACTGGTGGACGCCGGCGGACGGCAAGCAGTTCACCGAGCGCGCGAGCTGCGTGGTGAAGGAGTACGACGGCTTTGTCGCCGTCGACGATCTACATGTGAACGGGGAGCTCACGCTGGGTGAGAACCTGGCCGATCTCGGCGGTCTGAAACTTGCGTTCCTCGCGTATCTCGACCGCGCGGAGAAAGCCGGTGTCGATCTCTCGGAGAAAGGCAGCGCGGAATATGGCAGCCTTACCCCGGAGCAGCAGTTCTTCGTCGCGTACGGACAAGGCTGGTGTCAGAACAATCGGCCCGAGGACCTGCGACTGCGGGTGCAGACCGATCCGCATTCGCCGGAAGAATTTCGCGTGAACGGCGTGGTCGTGAACCTGCCGCAGTTCCAGAAAGCCTTCGCCTGCAAGACCGGTCAGCCGATGGCTCCTGCCAACCGCTGCGCAATCTGGTGAGGACTCGCCGGGACTGGCCGTCCAGGCGCACGCGCCTTTGGCGCAAGACCTTGAATTTTGGTCCGGGGTGGTTTCGCGCGGAGATGGTTTTCCACGCCCGCTGATATTCCGGTCCTGGGACGAGCCCTAAGGTCGCCGAACGGGCCGGATTTCCTCGATCTCCGTCATTCTGAGCGAAGCGAAGAATCTCGGCGGTCGTTATCCTAAAACAAACCACGCTCGAACCGAATCGCCCGACAGATGCCAACCCAATTGCAAACTCGCTCTGCAAACGCGACCGCCGCGCTCGGTTATGGCGCGTGTGCTCTCGCCGGCACGCTTTGGGGAACCGGCTTCTATTTTGGGAAGATCGCGCTTGCCGAGATGAGCGTAGGCCACATGGTCTTTTATCGCTTCTTCTTTGCGACGGTGGGATTGCTGCCCGCCATCCTTATCAGGCCGCGGCGCCCGGGGCTTAACCGCAAAGAGTGGGGGCTGTTGCTGCTGGCCTCGTTTCTTGGAATCCCGGTGCAGTTTCTGCTGCAGTTCTACGGGCTGTCATTTACGACGGTGAGCCACGCGGCGCTGATGGTAGGCACTATGCCGGTGATCCTGGCCATCGGCGCGACTATCTTTACGCATGAGCGGCTGGACTGGAAGGGATGGCTGGCGCTGGCGGGGTCAACCTCCGGAGTCGCGCTGATTACGCTTACAAGCACGCACGGACACAGCGCGAATGGGCCAACCATCGCGGGAGACATGCTGGTTGTCCTGTCCCTTGTGATTGCGCTGGGCTGGGTTCTGCTCAACCGGCACCTGATGCATGGACATTCGGCTCTGGTAGTGACGGCGTACGGCACCCTCAGCGGATTTGCCATGCTGGCCATCTGGGTTGCTCTTGCGGATGGTGCGCCTCCGGTGCACGGCATCAGCGGGCAGGTCTGGTTCGCGTTGGTGGCCAGCGGCGTGCTGTGCACCGCGGCGACCACCTTCCTTTGGAACTGGGGCATTCACCGCGTACCCGCCTCGCGTGCCGGGGTGTTCCTGAATATCGAGCCCGCGCTGGGATCGATTCTCGGCGTGGAGCTGCTCGGCGACCGTCTCGGTCCTGGAGCGTGGGTTGGCGGAGCGCTCATCATCGCTGCTGCTGTGGTGTTAACCACCACCGGCAGCGTGGAAGTCGACGTGGTGATGGAGTAGGAGCGGATTCAATGCCCGGGAACCGCACGAATCTCGTAAAAGAACTGAAGACCGCTGCCGATCCTGCGCGCGCGGTCAGTTCGGCGGGGTTTTTCAAGACCGGCAAAAATGAATATGGTGCAGGAGATGTTTTTCTCGGCATCTCCACGCCGGTATTGCGCAAGGTGGCGCTCCGCTATCGCGAGCTCACGTTCGCGGATATCGAGAAGCTGCTGCAGTCGAAGATTCATGAACACCGCTCCATAGCAGTGGAGATCCTGGTGGCGCAGTATAAGTCGGGCGACGAAGACAGCCGCAGCGAGATTGTAGCGTTCTATCTGCGCAACACCGCCTGCTTCAATAACTGGGACCTGGTCGATGGCTCCGCGCCTTACATTCTCGGCGAGCACCTGAGGACAAATCCGCGCGGGATTCTGCGTAAGTTGGCCCGGTCGAAGTCACTGTGGGAACGGCGGATTGCGATGGTCGCGACGCTGAGGCTGGTGCGGAATGGCGATCTCGAAGATGCGCTGCGTATCGCCGAGATGCTGCTCGACGATCAGCACGACCTCATCCACAAGGCGGTCGGCTGGGTGCTGCGCGAAGTGGGAAGGCAGGATCGCCTGCGACTGCTCGCCTTTCTCGAAACACACTATGACCGGCTGCCGCGAACTGCACTGCGTTATGCCATCGAGCGCTTTTCACCCGAACGGCGGAAGTGCATGTTGGCCGGGAAGTTTTAGAAAGCCTATTTCCGCGGTTCAGCCTCTTTATCGTTGCGTGGTCTGCGCTGAAACGGGTTCAAGATCAGCGCTGATATTAATGTCGCCGCCGGTTATCTTAATTTTTCTCAGCCAATCCAGAAAGCCCTTCTTGCGAACTGCGATTTGATGTTCGCCAGACTCCAGCTGGATCGTAGACGGGGTGCTGCCGACGAAATTTCCATCGACCTCTATATCTGCCCCCGTTGGGTTGGAAGCAACAGCGAGGCTCGCTTTATGCGGCGAATCAGATGACGTGGCAAGGGCAATCGGGCCTTCTTTTGCGGCGGCGGCAGTGGTGGGTGCGGGCGCCCTTAGTTCGTTGTCATGACTAGCCCAGTGCCCGGTGATCGCTCGGCAGGCATCCTGAACTGACCCTCCAACAGATAGCGTAGATGCGCTAAATATTGAATCTCCGCTCGTCCTGACAAATACAGCGATCTTGTCCTTATGTCGCAGAAGGCCTTTTCCGCCCTCATGGTCGAGTTCAACTACATAGTCACTCACATCCGGGCGGTTATTCACGATGACTTCCGGGCAGCGCTATCCGAATGTTTTGATTACTTCAGCGGTTTGTGGCCTTGCCCCTCCAGCACTTGAACCACCAAAATTACCGCCCGATCCGCCAACGGTACTTACTATCTGCCATGAGTTACTGTCTGTGATAAAGACTCTGGGCTTGTTTTGGCCGTAGCTAGTTCCAAGTAGAAGGCTGAATGTCAAAGTCAGGATTAATACTTTCATCGCGATACCTTTCGCCCTCAATAATGAGCGCGGCGAACACTCCGAGGAAGTATCGCTTGAGTAGATACTCGATTGATTAATACCAGATGGAACTGGCGCGTCTTCCAACAGCGTGAACTTAAGCGAAGCGAGCCCTGCCAACCTTCTGGCGGAAGTCGGCTCCGTGCATTTCTACTACCACGCACATTTCGGCGAGACGGGAACGCATGCGCTCGCCGATTCGGTCGCCTAACGTTTCGTCGCGCATGGCGCGCTGCGGGCCGGTGGCGATTCCACCTGGGGGAGCATCGGCATAGTTGGTCGTGATGATGGTGGTGCGCTTGTCGTTGTATCTCGTATTCAGGATGTGCGCGACTGTGTCCCAAACCCACTCGGTGGGTTTGGACGCGCCGAGCTCGTCGAGGACAAGCACCTCGGCATCGAAGACGGGACGAAGAATGTCGAGCTCGGTGGTGAGCACCTGCGGGTTGTAGGAGTGCTGAACTTCCTTGAGCAGTTCGCGGTAGTCGCAGAAGAGTCCGTGAACTCCCTTCTCAACGATGAGCGATTGCAGTATGCCGACCGCCAGATGCGTCTTGCCTACTCCGATGGAGCCAGTAAGCAGGAGCCCGTGGCCTTCGGTGATGGCCGGGTAGCCGTCGACGAAGCGGCGGGCCATGAGATGCGCGGCGGCGAGCGAGCGATCGGCGCCGGGAAAGGTCGCCTCATAGCTGTCGAAGGAGCAGTGTTGGTAGCGGCGCGGGATATGGGCCCGCTCGACGAGCGTGGTGAGGCGCTGCTCGAAGCGGCACTCGCAGGGCTCGGCGGCGAAGCGTCCGTTGGATTGGCGGGTGACGCGCATTCCCATTCCATCGCATTTGGGGCAGGGCTCAGGCATTGCTTTCAGAGTATGGCAGGCGCGGGGCTGTGTATATCGGGGAGTGCCTTGCGTAAAACCGTCTTGTTTACTTCTGGGCAAGACGACGAGCACTCACCGCAGAGGCTACCGAGAAAATCTACGCCGGGCGTTCATCGCAAGACGCAAAGAAACCTGAGGACAACCTTCGCTTACCGGCCGAGGTGTTTGTCGAAGAAATCGGCCATGATCTTGTAAGCCTCACGCGATTCGGGCAGGCTTACGTCGTTCCAGAAGGCATGGGGCAGGGCTTCGAAGACGATGAGCTGGGCGTCCACCCCAGACTCGTAGAAGTGGCGCTGGAGAATTGTGGTGCCGCTAAGGAGGATGTCGCGGCCGCTGGTGATGAAAAGGGTGGGCGGGAAGCCGTGCACGTCGGCGTACAGCGGCGAGAGGACAGGGTCTTTGGGATCGGTCGAGCCGACGTACTCGCTGTCATGAACGCCGGGTGTTGGCGGATCGAGATGGCCGGAAAGGCCGTTGAGGGCGTACATGGCGATGGAGTCGCCGACCTGGCTGAAGTCGCCCATGCCGGAGAAGACGCCGAGGGCTCCAGGCAGCGGCAAGCCAAGCTGCTTGAGCCTGACAGCGGTTTCGGCGGTGAGGATCGCCCCCGCCGAGGTTCCGTAAAGGGCGATATTCCCAGGCTTGTAGCTCTTGAGCAACTCCTTATATACAGCGACAGCGTCGTCGACCGATGCGGGGAAGGGATGCTCCGGCGCAAGGCGGTAGAGGACGGAAACCACCTTAGTTTGGGTAAGGTTGGCGATGGGGATGCTTTCCGTCAGGGAGCCGGAGTCGGAGTTGAATCCTCCGCCGTGCACGCAGATAAGCACGCGGTCGTTCTTGCCGCGGCCTTCATGTCCTTTCGGATCAAGGCCGAGCGGCGTGACGATTTTGACCGGGACTCCGGCGATTTTGTCCTCAACGATGTTGACCGGGTAGACGGCCTTTGAGGCGGCGCCGGCGCGGGCCTGCCAGGCATCGGTTCCGCTGCGGCGCTCGGCGAGGGTTTGCGGCTTGTTGACGTCGGAGACCTGACGGGAGAGATTTTTCTGGGCTTGGGGACTGACGGTGGACGGGACCGGAATCACACGCGTGATGTGGGCTGTCCCGTTGGCGTCGATGTAGCTGGTGTCGGATTGCGCGGCTGTCTGCGCCGTGGTTTGTGCGATAGCGAAGGAAGGAAGAAGACCGAGCGTCAGCAGAAGAGCTTTTGTCATTGGGTCGACCCTTTCGTACTCCCGGAGGGTATCGCAGAATGGGCTAAACCGCGAGTTTTGATCTTTGTGCGGACCTCGCATGTCGTTTCATACACTTGGACGATGCATTGAATCTTCATCATCGACCGCACATCCAATGTTGCAGCGAGAGCCAAAACAGCCTAAAATAAAAGGATTGTTGGAAAGGTCCAAACAGAGCTATGCCTAAAGCAGGAATTCATCCGAACTATAACGAAATTCGCGTTATGTGCGCCTGTGGCGCAAACTTCGCGACCCGCTCGACCCATAAGGGCGACATCCACGTGGAAATCTGTTCCAGCTGCCACCCGTTCTTTACGGGCAAGCAGAAGCTCGTGGATACCGCTGGCCGTGTCGAGCGCTTCCGCCGCAAGTATGCCAAGGCGGAGCCCGCAGCCAAGTAAGATCGAGCTGCCAGCTGGAATCACGAAAGCCTCCGCTGCCGCGGGGGCTTTCGTTTGTGAGCTATGAAGAAGAATTGGGACAATCCGGTCGAGCATGCGATGCCCGAGGGCGCGCGTGTGCCGGCTTCTGTCTCGATTGGTGGGGTGCATGTCGCTCCGGCTACCGTGCTTGCTCCTATGGCGGGAGTTACAGATACCGTCTTCCGGCGCTTCATCCGCAATGCCAGCGTATTTACGGCCGACGCGGAGGCTGGAGCCAGCGTGGATGCGGCAGTGTCCAATCAGCAATCCGGGTGCGGGCTGATCATGACGGAGTTCACCTCCGCCGACGGTCTGGCGCGGATGCGAGAGTCGAAGCGCAAGCGTTATCTGACCTTCTACGATGACGAGCATCCGATCTCTGCGCAACTCTTTGGCTCGAATCCCGCGACGCTGGCTGATGCCGCGAAGATCGTCCAGGACACCGGCTTCGACATGGTCGACCTCAATCTCGGTTGCCCGGCGAAACGCGTAGTCTCGTGCAACGGGGGTAGCGGCCTTTTGCGTGACCTGCCGCTGATCGGCAAGATCTTCGAGAGTGTGCGCGCGGCGGTGTCGATTCCCTTCACGGTGAAGTTTCGATTGGGGTGGAACGATAACCACATCATCTGCGTGGAGCTGGCGCGGCTGGCGCAGGAGTCGGGGCTGGCTGCTGTCGCCCTGCACGCGCGGACGCGCGAACAGGGCTACTCCGGGCAGGCGCGCTGGGAATGGATCGCCGCTGTCAGGGATGCGGTTACGATTCCAGTGATCGGCAATGGAGACATCCGCACGCCAGAGGATGCCTGTGCGCTCGTAGCCGAGACAAATTGCGATGCGGTGATGATCGGCCGGGCCGCCCCGGCCAATCCGTGGATCTTCCGCCAGATTGCGCAGTACACCGCTACAGGGCGGTACGACCAGCCGACGGAGATGGATCGTTACCGAATGATCCGGACTTACTTCGAGATGCTGGTGGCGGCAGAGTATCCAGATGCGCAGGGAAAGATGAAGCAGTTCGCCACCTGGTTTACCCACGGCGTGCCGGGCGGGGCCGCACTGCGCAAGTCCATCTATATGTCGAAGACCAGCGAGGCGGTGTTAGGTGTGGTGGAACAGTTTTTTGAGGGGCGGCAGGCGCTGGCGGATGGCGCCCCGGCCGTGTCTGTCGGTGAGTTGAGCGACGGCGAGGGCATTCCCGAGCCCGCGTTTTTTGCTTAGCTGCCGTCGCTAATCGGTGCCGTTTGGGCAGTAAATTTTCTCAGGTTGATCCTCCGACTTAGAGCTAATCTCCGTCCAACAGATACCGCCGGAAAATTTTCACGAAACTGACTGTTTGAAATTTCGGCGGTATCGCTGAGAATGGCGGCAAAGGTTTGCTCCCGTGCTCGATCTGCTGAAGAGGAGTCGTGTTGCAAGGATCGCAGCGGCCTGCGCGCTGGGTGTAGCTGTCCCGTGCTGCATGGCGCAGGATTCGGCAGCCACTTATCCGGTTCAGGGCGTGGTGCTGGACCGCGTTAGCGGGCAGCCGATTGCGCGGGTTCTGGTGGATGCGAACGCCGATGCGGTTCTTACGGATAACGACGGGCACTTTGAGCTGAATCTGCCCGGCGGTATGCGCGAGATCAACATCCGGCGTCCGGGATATGGCTCGCGTTTCGGAGGCATCGCGCAGGCCGTGACGGTGGGCGCGAATATGCCGAACCTCACTTTCTACCTCACCCCGAACGCCCTCATTACCGGACACGTCACTCTCTCGACCGGAGACGAAGCGGATGGCATCCGCGTCATGGCTTATCGCAAGCGGATTGTGAATGGCCGCGAGCGATGGACACTGCAAGGGGTCGTCAACACCAACAGCGAGGGCGCTTTCCGGCTGGCTAATCTTGAAGCGCCGGCTTCTTATCTGCTCTACAGCATGCCGGCCCACGACGGCGTAGGACCCATCGCGCCGGGCGCGACCAGTTACGGTTATCCGTCCTCGTATTATCCGGGCGTGGCCGATTTCTCCGCTGCAAGCGTGCTCACGCTCTCGCCGGGACAGCAGGCGCAGGCCGACTTTTCGCTCACCCGGCAGCCGTTCTATCCGGTAACTATCGCGGTTGCAAATCACTCCGAAGGGCGAGGCATCCCGATTCAGATCTACGACAGCAGCGGCCGCGTGCTGGAATTTGGGACGCGGTGGAATCCGGAGCAGGGCATGGCCCAGGTCAACCTTCCCAGCGGTCGCTATTATGCCGAAGCCCGCTTTGGTGGCGAGGAGCAAGCATATGGGCGCGTCGATTTCACCGTGGCTGGCGGCCCGGTGTCGGGATTGGACATGGCGATGCTGCCGCTGCATCCGGTTCCGGTGGAGATACGCAAGGAGTTCACCGCAAATAGCAATACTGGACCGCAGGGCAGCATCACTTCCGGGCCGGTGGATTTCAATGCGGGACTCAATCTAATGCTCGCTTCGGCGGATGCCTTCGAAATGGGGGGCCGCGGAGGCGGTCTGCGCCATGTGCCGGGCTCGACCGACAGTTCTCTCTTCGAGATTGAGAACATCGCTCCCGGGCGCTACTGGGTGGAAACAAACCCGTTTGAAGGCTACGTGAGCTCGATTACCAGCGGTGGCGTGGACCTTATGCGGGAACCCCTTGTTATCGGTCCCGGCAATGCCACCGCGCCGATCGAAGTAACGTTGCGCAACGACGCGGGAAGCATTAGCGGTCAATTGAATCAATCCACTTCGGTAGAGACAGCGTCGGTAGGGACCGCGCCGGCGGGGACTGCGTCGGCGCTGGGCGTCGTATCCAGAGCTCACATCTATGCGATTCCCTTGTTCCCCACTGCATCGAGCGTGCCGCAGACCGTCGCACAAACTACCGGTCAATTTTCGATTTCGAATCTCGCCCCGGGTTCCTATCATGTGATCGCGCTCGAAGATGCCGAGGAGATCGATCCCACAGATACCCAGGAGATCGCGAAATATACCGGCAAGGGGCAGACAATCACAGTCGAAGCGAACGGCACCGCGAATGTACAGCTGGATTTGATTCGAGCGAACGACGAGGCGCCGACGGAGTGATGCGATCGAGGGGCGGGAGGGTCGAGGGAATCGCGAGCGCCGTCGTAGCGGTTCTTGCGATCGCTTTCGGTCTGTCTCTTCTCGCGCAAACCACGCAGACCGGTCGTTCCGCGGCAAAGGTGTCCGGCAATCGTGTGATCAGTGGAGTCGTGATCAGCGCGGCGAACGGGCAGCCGCTCGACGGAGCGGACATCACGCTGACGGATACCAAGAGCAATACTCTGATCGCGGAGACGGCGACCGATGCAGATGGCCGCTTCGCGTTCAATCACATTGCCGACGGCAAGCTCTCGCTGCGGGCTACGCATCGCGGGTACGCGGCGTCGGCCTTTGACGAGCACGATGGATTCTCCACGGCGATCGTCACCGGACCGGGGCTGGTTACTACCGGCCTCAGATTTCCTATCCAGCCGCTGGCCGTAATTTATGGGACGATCACGGACGACTCGGGTGACCCGGTGCAGCAGGCTCGCGTCTCGTTGTATCGCCAGGACGAAGGCAACGGCACGGGGAAGATTGTGCGCGCCAGCGCGGCTATCAGCGATGATCTTGGGAACTACGAGTTCCCGCGTGTGACTCCGGGCAACTATTACATCGCCGTCATTGCCCAGCCGTGGTACGCGAGCCATCCGGAGCTTGTGCAGGATCAACCGAGCACCGGTTCGCAGGACAGGCCGCGTTCTCCGCTCGACGTGGCATACGCTACTACTTATTACGCCGACGTCACCGATTCAGATTCGGCGACGCCGATCCCGGTGAAAGCAGGTGACCGCATTCCCGTGAACTTTACGATGCATGCGGTGCCCGCAGTTCATCTTTCGATTCAGGTGCCAAATACCGGGCGAGGCCAGTTTCCAACGATGCCCCAGCTGCGCCAGGAAGTTTTTGGGTCGATGGAATTTGCGGGAATGCAGAGTGTAAGGTATTCCTCGCACGAGGATGGCAGCGGCGCGACCGGCACGACTACCGTCGAACTCAGCGGTGTTGCGCCTGGTCAATATGAGATGGAACTCAGGTCTCCGCGCGGCGAACCGAGCCGTTCCTTCGATGTCGACGCCACATCCGATCGACAGACCGTGGACGGTTCTGCCGGCGAGGCCCTGGCGGAGGTCTCGGGCAAGGTGGGCATGGCTGGAGGGGGAAGCTTGCCGCCGCGGCTGAGCATCACCCTGTCACCACAGCAGGGCGACGAGGCCGAGAGCTCTCGGGTGGAGCGCGATGGAAGCTTCGATATCCACGGCGTGCATCCCGGAACATATGAAGTGCAGGCGGTTGCAGGAGCCGCGGCGGTAGCGGCGACACAGCTTGTGGCCTCAGGAGGCACTGTCGACGGCCACCTGCTGAAGGTGGGCAGCGCGCCGGTGATGCTGGCGGCGACGCTGGTGGAAGGCGCGGGATCGGTGAGTGGATTCGCGAAGAGCAACGGCAAGCCCGCGCCGGGAGTCATGGTGCTGCTGGTTCCCGCGAATCCGGCCGACGGCCGCGAGCTTTTCCGCCGGGACCAGAGCGACTCCGATGGCAGCTTCAATCTCGCCCATGTGATTCCGGGAGAATATACGCTGGTGGCCATCGCTGATGGCTGGACGCTCGACTGGGCGCGCGCCGAGGTGATTGGCCACTATTTGCCCAGAGGCCTGAAGGTGTCAGTGCCTGCGCGCAGCAGAGATATTCAGGTGAAAGACGCCGTGGAAGTACAGGCGAAGTAGCTCTTGCCGTTTTCCACCGAGCTCTTCCGTTGACAGGCTATCCATAGGCAATCTATACATAACGCCATGGCCAAGAAATCAGACCTGCTGCCGGGCACACTGGACATGCTTATCCTCAAAACGCTCACCCGCGCACCGCTGCACGGCTACGGGATTGCGCTTTCCATCAAACGGCTCTCCGACGATGTGCTGACGGTGGAAGAAGGCTCGCTCTACCCGGCGCTGCAGCGTCTTTTGTTGCAGGGATTTGTGAAGGCGGAGTGGAAGATGACGGAGACCAACCGCCGGGCACGCTTTTACACGCTCACCGCCGCCGGGCGCAAGCAGTTAGGCGTGGAGCTCTCGCAATTTGAGCAAATGATCGAAGCGATTGGCCGCGTATTGCAGGACGCGTAAGGGAGATCAGGTATGGACTGGGCCGTTCGCTTTTTCCGGAAGCTGCAAATCCTGCTTCGCCGCGAGCGATTCCCGAGCGAGCTGGGCGAGGAAATGGCCTTTCATCGCGCCGAGGCAGCGAAGGAGTTCGAGGCCGAAGGAATGACGGCGGAAGAGGCCCGGTATGCGGCGTCGCGGCGGTTCGGAAATACCGTGCGGCTCCACGACGAGAGCCACCAGATCGTGGAGTTCAGAATGGAAAGCATTGCGCGGGATCTTCGCTTCGCCGCGCGGCAGCTCAAGAAGAATCCGGGATTTATGTTGACCGCGATTCTGATGCTGGCGTTGGGGATGGGCGCGAGCGTGGCGATCTTCGCATTTGTGGACGCGGCGCTGATCAAGCCTCTGCCGTATCAGAATCCTTCGCGGCTTGCGGTTCTGTTCGAGAGCATTCCGGTGGGGCCGCGCTTTCGTCTTTCCTACCTTGATTACCTGGACTGGAAGAAGTCGGATCGGGTATTCAGCTCGATGGATATTTTTTCGGCTGACGGATTCATGCTAAAGACGCCCACGGGCGTGCAGCAGGCGAATGGAGCCAGCGTGAGCGCTGGGTTCTTCCGCACCCTGGGCGTTGCTCCGGTGCTGGGGCGGGACTTCAATCCTGACGAAGATCAGTCGGCGGCTCCGCGCACAGTTCTGCTGAGTTATGGGGCCTGGCAGACGCGGTACGGCGGGCGAAGGGATGTTGTCGGACAGACGGTCACGCTCGATGACAATCCCACGACGATCATTGGCGTGCTGCCAAGGGACTTTCACTTTGCGCCTGCAGAGCCCGCAGAGTTCTGGGCGACAATACGCGCGTCAGGAGACTGCGAGAAGAATCGGGCATGCCACAACTTTTTCGGTATCGCGCGTCTTCGAGATGGAATTTCTTTCGCGTCGGCACTCGCTGATTTGAAGTCAGTCGAGGCTCAGCTGGAGGGACAGTATCCCGGCACGAACCGCGAACGGGCCGCGTTCCTGCTGCCGCTGACCGAAGTGATCGTGGGCGATATTCGCCCCATCCTGCTGGTGCTGCTGGGAGGGGCCGGCCTGCTGCTGCTGATTGCAACCGTCAACGTCGCGAGCTTACTGCTGGTGCGTTCGGAGAGCCGGAGGCGTGAGATTGCGGTTCGCGGCGCGCTGGGCGCTTCGCGCGCGCGGCTGGTGCGACAGTTCGTGACCGAAGGCGTGGCGCTGGTAATCGCGGGCTCGGTGGTCGGTGTCGCTTGCGCGTGGTCCGCCATGCGTCTGCTCGTCGGACTGATCCCCACGGAGATGATGGCGAGTATGCCTTATCTGCGTGGGCTTAGCCTGAACTTTCGCGTGATGGCCTTTGCGGGCACGATTGCGCTTCTGATGAGCGTGTTCTTCGCAGCCACTCCGGCGCTTCGGCTGTCGCTCTCGGAGATGCGCAAGGGGCTGACGGAGGGCAGCCGTGGATCTTCAGGAGTGATGTGGAGGCGTTTTGGCGCCAATCTGGTGGTGGTCGAGCTGGCCACGGCCATGGTTCTGCTGATGGGGCCGGGTTACTGAGCAAGAGCTTCTATCGGTTGCTGCATGCGGACACCGGACTGCAGCCAGAGCATGTAGCGGCGATCCAGGTTGTGGCGACGCGAAATGCCTATGCGAATGACGCGAAGCAGATTGCACTGGAGCGGCAGCTGCAGGCGCGGATTTCTAGTCTGCCGGGGGTGACGTCGGCGGCCTTCGCCAGCCAGCTTCCGCTGGGCGACGGAGATGGCATCAAGGACTTCCGCATCGTGGGACGGCCGTTTCATGGGGAGCGCAACGAGGCCGCTTACCGCGAGGTAAGCTCGGGGTACTTTTCGACGCTGCAGACACGGCTGCTGCGGGGCCGTTATTTCAGCGAAGAAGAGTACGAGGCGAAGCCGCGGGTAGCGGTTATCAACAACGAGATGGCACGGCGGTATTTCCCAGGGCAAGATGCAGTCGGCCAGCAGATATCTCTTAGCGATTCGCTCGAGAATCGCATCGAGATTATCGGCGTGGTGAGCGACATCCAGGAGGGACAATTGGATGCTGCGCCGCGTTCGGCGATGTATATCCCTTTCAATCAGGACCCTACGAATGACTTTGCGATGATCATGCGTACTTCGCAGCCGGAGGAGACACTGCTTCCGCTACTGAACATCGCGATCCATCAGGTCGATCCGGGGATTGCGACCTTCGGCGCTATCACCATGAGCGAACGCATTCACGATTCGCCCGCAGCGTACCTGCACCGCTCTTCGGCGTGGCTGGTCGGGGGTTTCGCGGCCTTGGCTTTGCTGTTGGGTGTGGTTGGGTTGTACGGGGTAATTGCCTATTCGGTGAGCCAGCGGACGCGCGAGATCGGCGTGCGCACGGCGCTGGGGGCGCAGCGCAGCACAGTCTACCGACTGATTCTGTCGGCGGCGGGATGGCTTACGGCAATTGGCATCCTGGCGGGCACGATTTGCTCGGTGTGCGCGGGGATGCTCATGCGCAAGCTGCTTTTCGGCGTGAGTTCCTGGGACGTATCGACTCTGATCACCGTGGCGGTCTTGCTGGCTGCCGCTGCGGGGGCAGCCAGCTACCTCCCGGCTCGGCGCGCGGCCTCGGTGAATCCCGTGGAGGCTTTGCGGGCTGAATAGACCGCGGCTCTTTTCGAAACGGTCCTGCGCTGATAAGCTGGAAGGAGTGTCTCCTGCCTCCGTGGGGCTATAGCTCAGCTGGGAGAGCGCCTCGTTCGCAACGAGGAGGTCAGCGGTTCGATCCCGCTTAGCTCCACCAAATCTCTTTCATGAATCCTGCTCACTCGGTGGCGAGGCTTTGCGCTCGAGCTCTTCATTTCTTTTCTCGATCTGCTCCGTCTCTGCAGGATGCAGGGCCGCGAGAATGCCGAGCAGCTTGCGCGGGTCAAAGCTCTCCAGGTGATGGTCGGCGCCCTGGCATCGTCTGCCGTCCGGTCCTGAAATGGCGATGACGGGAATCGTTGGATTGATGGCTCTGAGCGCTGAAACCAGCGCATGGCAGGGAAGATCGCTCACATCTTCGTCGAGAACGATGCCGTTCACAGCGGGGAAGACGCGCAGCGTCTCGATGGCTTCACGCCCGCTATAAGAAGTGAGCACATTGAACTTTGCGGTTTCAATGACCAGCTTGCGCGTGGAAATACTGCCGGGAAACTCCCGATCGATGACTAAAAAGCAGGGTCTGACCATACAATATTCTCCCCAGTGACTGAGCGGAGCTTTGCAGACCGCTCGATCGCATCACACTCCGTATGATGCCGGAGACTTCAATGTCGAAGCCGGGCCGGGAGCGGTGCCCTCAACCTGGAAATTCCACCGCGGTTCGCTTTTCGATGGATGAAGATGCAGGTCTTGCGGCATGCATCTTTTGCTGGTTCAGAGGCGGTTAAGCTGCGCTCCTGCCCTCTGACTCGATGAACTTCCACTCCTCCGCGTTAAGCTGAACACCTGCTGCGGCGATGTTCTCCTCCAAATGCTCGATGGAGGATGTGCCGGGAATAGGCAGCGTAACCGGCGAATGATGGAGCAGCCAGGCCAGCGACAGTTGGGCAACGGTGACACCGTGTCGTTTGGCGGCTGCATCGAACGGACCGCCGGGGCGCGCCAGCTTTCCGGCGGCGACCGGAAACCAGGGAATGAAGCCGAGGTGGTGCTTCTCGCTGTATTGCAGCGTCTTCTCGTGCCTGCGGTCGCCGATGTTGTATTGATTCTGCACGCTCACGATGGGCAGCGTCTTCTTGGCACGCTCGATTTCTTCGGGCGACACTTCGGAGAGCCCCACGTGCCGAATCTTGCCCTGCTGCTGGAGCTTCAGGATCACCCCGAGCGATTCTTCCACCGGAACCTTGGGGTCGATGCGATGGAGCTGCCAGAGATCGATGCGTTCCAGCTTCAGGCGACGGAGGCTCATTTCGACGCATTGCTGCAGATATTCGGGTCGACCCAGGGGAGCCCAGGCATTCGGACCGGAGCGGGTGAGGCCGCCCTTGGTCGCAATGATGAGGTCCTTGGGGTACGGGTGCAGCGCTTCGGCGATAAGGCGCTCGCTGACTTCGGGTCCGTAGGCGTCGGCAGTGTCGATGAAGTTGACGCCGAGCTCGACGGCGCGGCGCAGGACTTTCCTGGCCTGCTCCAGATTTTTCGGCTCGCCCCAGATGCCTTCTCCGGTGATGCGCATGGCGCCGAAGCCGAGGCGATGGATGTGGATGTCCCCGCCGAGATTGAAGGTTCCGGCTGCCGATGCGTGAATTTCTTTGGTGGTCATACGACGTTGGATGCGAGGACCGCGCGGTTGGCTCAATTTCGACGGAATCTTAGCGTTTCACCCCGAAGGATTCAGCCTCTCAATCAGGCGATCTGGATGGCGGTGCGGGCGGCTTCGCGTCCCTGGCGGATCATGTCCGGCAAACCGACTCCGTGATAAGCGTTGCCGATAAGGCGCAGGCCTGGAAAGGTTTCGGCGAGGGATGCGAACTCTGCCATGCGCTCGACATGGCCGACTGCATATTGCGGCAGCGAGCGCGGCCAGCGGCGGATGAGGGAGATGACGGGTTCGGGCAACGGTCCCAATACGGAGGAAAGCCGCTGGTGGGCGAGCGTGATGAGGTGGGAGTTGTCTTCACTGCTCAAAACTTCTGCTGCAGCGCCGCCGAAGAAGGCTCTCAGCAGCACTGCTCCTTTCGGTGCGCGGTGTGCGTATTTCTGATCGACGAAGGTGCAGGCAAGGAGCTGCGTGTTGTCTGCGTCTTCCGGGCGCGCAGGTGGCGGAACGAGATAGCCGAAGCCGCGCGGAATTCTGAGGCGCTGCGATTGCTCGATGGAAAATGCAAGGGCAACCACGATGGCTGAAGTCGCCTTCATTTTCAGCATCGTGGCGAAGTCTTCGCGGATGGGTCGCAGCAGTTGGCGCGTGATGTGGGCGGGCGTGGCTACGATAAGCTCGTCGAAGCTTTCTTTTGTGCCGCGGGATTCAATTTGCCATTGTCCCGCTTGGCGGCTGACGGCGCTAACCGGGTGTTGGAAGTGAACAGTACTCGACGGCAGCGCGTCCTGCATGCGCTCGACCAGCGTTTGCAGGCCGCTCTTGAGCGTGGTGAAGACGGATGCAGATTCAGCCTGCGGATTTTGCTTCTTCTGCAACGCGGTGATGAGGCTGCCGTGCTCGCGCTCCATTTTGATGAACGCCGGCAGGACGGCTCGGGCGCTTAGCTGCTCGATGTCTCCCCCGAAGATGCCGGCGAGAAGCGGGCCGGCGATGGTGCGGCTTACTTCTTCGCCGAAGTGTTTGCTCACGAAGCTGGCTACGGATTCGTCTTCTCCGTCCTTTAGCGCGGATTGTTTGAGGGCCTCGGCGTTGCGGGGCTCACGCAGACAGGCCAGGCGCGCCTGCCAGCTGAAGAGCGGTGACTCGAGAATAGGCGCCCAGCGGGTGGGCACCATCATGCGCATGCCGTCGGGAATAGGCATGAGCTGCTTGCCTTGGAGGAGATAGGTGCGGCGGATGCTGTCGTTCGAGGAGATGATTTCCGATTCGAGGCCGAGCTCTACGGCCAGCTCGCGGGCCCAGGGCTTCTCGGTAACCCACGCGTCGGGTCCGCATTCGATGACAAACCTTCCATCATCGGTTTCAACGCGCTCGGTTTCAACGATCCCGCCTAGCCGCGAGGATGCTTCGTAGAGAACGAATGTGCATTGGCCATCGCGGGCGAGCTGCCAGGCGGCCGCCACGCCGCTGAGTCCTCCGCCGATGACGGCTACGCGCTTCATGTCAGCCCAGTCGTGCGACGCTTTTTTGGGCGATGTCAGCGAGCGCGGCGGTCAGCAGGGGCGAGTCGTTGAGCGATTCTGGACGCACCAATTCCATCTGCAGCCTGGCGGCGAAGTCGCGGAAGGCGATGTCGATGTCGTAAAGGATTTCGACATGATCGCAGAGGAATCCGACGGGGTCGATGATGATTCTGGCGACGCCCTGCTGGTGCAGCGCGGTGAGCGTGTCTTCTACCGTGGGGCCGATCCACGGGCCGCCGGACATGCCCTGGCTCTGAAAGGCGAAATACCACTGATCGTCTGTGAGGCCAACCCGCTCGGCGACGAGGGCCGCGGTTCGCTTGGCTTCGACGGCGTACGGGTCTGGGTCGAGCGGAACTGCTGTATCCGAGGCGGCTGGCGTTTGAATGGTGCGGCAGGGGACGCTGTGCGCGGTGAAGAGGACGGGAATACGGGATTGAGTGGGCTCGAGCATCGCGCGCAGTTTTTCCGCAAAGGCATCGGCGAGCAGCGGATGATCGGCCCAGCCCTCGACGAATTCGATCTGCATGTCCTCGGCGGCTGCATCAAGGGCGCGACGGTAGAGTCCTACACTGGTGCGAGAGTTCTGAGGCGCGAGGCAGATGGCTACGATCTTCGTTACGCCATCTTCGCGCATTTTGCGGACGACGTCGGCGATGTAGGGTTTCCAGTTGCGCATGCCCACGTAGACAGGCAGGCCGATCTTTTCGGAAAGCAGCTGCCCCTGTTGCAGCGTGAGCCGGGTGAGCGGGCTGATGCCGATGAGCGAATAGCGATGCCGGATTTCTTCTACGACGCTGGCCGGCATGGGACGGCCGCCGGTGATGTTGCTGAGATATGCAGGGATTTCGTCGAGCGCATCCGGTGTGCCGTGGGCGAGGAGAAGGATGGCGGCGTGCTCAGCCATGCTTTTTCCCTTCCAGCGCCTTCTCGGCGGCGTATTCGCGCACGAACTTGACGACGTGCTGGACATTTTCTACCGGTGTATTGGGCACGATGCCGTGGCCGAGATTGAAGATATGTCCGGGGCGGCCGGCGGCCTGGTCGAGAATGTGCCGGACACGGTTACGAATCAGCTCGGGTTCGGCGAAGAGGGTGATGGGATCGAGGTTACCCTGCACGGCGTGGGCGTAATCGAGCTGACGCCACGCGCTGTCGAGCGGTGTACGCCAGTCGAGGCCGAGAACGTCGGCGCGTGTTTCGCGCATGGCAGGCAGGAGACTGGCAGTGTCGACACCGAAGTAGATGACGGGTACGCCGTAGGATTGAATCTCGCGGATGAGGGTCGTGGTAGCGGGTAGCACAAAGTCGCGGTAGTCCTCGATGCTGAGCGCCCCCGCCCAGCTGTCGAAAACCTGGATGACGTCAGCGCCGGCTTCGACCTGCTGTTTCGCAAACTGGCTGAGCACGATGACCAGCTTGTCCAAAAGCCTGTGCCACGCGTCCCTCTGGCGATACATCAGGGTCTTGGTGTTGATGTAATTGCGTGAGCCGCCACCTTCGATCATGTAGCTGGCGAGGGTGAAGGGCGCTCCGCAGAAACCGATGATGCCGAGCCGATCCTTGAAGTGCGCGACGACGCGCTCGATGGCCTGGGCCACATAGCCTAGTTCCGCGGCGCGATCGGTGCGCAGGCGCGCGATGTCATCCGTCGTGCGCACGGGGTGATGAACGACCGGCCCCTCGCCGGCCTGGAATTCGAAGTCGAGTCCCATGCACTCAAAGGGCAGGAGCAGATCGGCAAAGATGATGGCCGCGTCTACGTCCAATTTTTCTGCCGCGGTGATAGTGACCTCGGCGGCGAGCTGCGGCTGCTTGCAGATTTCAAGAAGGGTGTGGTGGCGGCGAACAGCCTGGTATTCCGGCATGTAGCGGCCGGCCTGGCGGAGAAACCACACCGGAGTGCGGTCAACGGGCTGGCGCAGGCAGGCGCGGACGAAGCGGCTACCTCCGGTAGGCATGTCATTGATGGCACGCGCTTTGGTGACGCGAATGGCGGGGTTCTCTGTTCTGTCGGTCATGCTCGGGTAACAGAAAAGGGTAGCATCTTGACTGCATCGACGCGCGTGGGCGGCTCGATGCAGATGCGATTTCGCCCAGGTTATGATGCGTGGCTTAGAAACCCCAATCCCACGTCTCAAGTTCGAGACGTGGGGCGCCCGGATGCGAAGGCGAACCGCCTAGCTCTTCGGAGTGGGCATGGGCGCTGGTGTCTTGCCGAGGATCCATTTGTCATACCAGTTGAAGTAGCGCTGATAGCGGTCGTGAATGAAGCTGGGCCTGGTGAAGCCGTGGAACTGGCCAGGATAGACGATCAGCTCGGCTGGCACGTTGAGGGTTTTGAGCGCTTCGTACATTTGCTCTCCCCCGACGAGCGGGACGTTCATATCCTTATCGCCGCCCATGAAGAGGGTCGGAGTCTTGATCTTGTCGGCGTGGTAGAGCGGGTAGCCGAGCTTGATGTAAGTCTGGGGCGCGATCCAGGGCGGCTGAAGCTCGGTGTTGTACTGGTGGATGTATTGGTCGACGCCGTAGAACGCGATGGGATTGCCCATGCCGGCTCCGCTGATAGCGGCTTTGAAGCGAGTTGTGCTGGCGATAGTGTAGTCGGTGAGGATACCGCCGTAACTCCAGCCGCCCACGCCCAGGTGATCGGGATCGGCGTAACCCTCCTTGACCGCTTCGTCGACGCAGGCCAGCAGGTCTTCAACCTCATGATGACCCCAGTCGGCGAAGATGGCGTCCGACCAGACCTTGCCGCGGCCTGAGCTGCCGCGGTAGTTAACGTTGAGGACTGCGTAGCCATGCGCGGCGAAGAGCTGGCGCTCGATGTTGAAGCTGTGCGCATCCTGTCCGTTGGGACCGCCGTGGATTCGTAACAGCATCGGATACTTTTTCCCGGGAACGGCATCGGGCGGCAAGGTGAGCAGGGCGTGGGGCGAGATGCCGTCTTTCTCCGTGACCTCGAGGTCGCGGGTCGCGCCCAGCTTCAGTTGCGCCAGTAGGGCGTCATTCTGGCCTGTCAGCTTGCGCAGCCTTCCGTCTTCGAATGCGAAGACCTCTCCGGGCGCGCTGTCGGTGGTGCGGATGAGTACTTCCTTTCCGGCGAGGTCGTTCATGGCCATCACGACGCCTGGTTCGTCGATCAGCCGCCTGGTCGATCCGTCGTCGATGTTGACCAGAGCCGGATACTCGGAGCGGTCGTCTTCGACCAGCACGCTGATTGATTTTCCATCGGGAGAAAAGATGGGGTCAGAAACGCTACGGTCGAGCTTGGTGGTCAACACGCGTTGGCCGCTGCCGTCGACGCCAACGATGGCCAGTTCACTGAGGTTATATTCCTCGTATTTCGGCTCGCTGCCCTGGGTATAGGCGATCCATTTGCCGTCGGGGCTCCAGGCCAGGTGGCGGCCTCCGTCGGGACCTTTAAAGGCGGTGAGCTGCCGGGGTGCGGAATTCGCCACCGCGTCGACGACAAATACGTCGGAGTTCGTGGTTCGGTCCCAGTCGGCGTCGTGATTGCTGACGAAGGCGATCTTGTCGCCGTCGGGCGACCAGGCGGGATTGCTCTCGTCATGCTCCTTGTCGTTGGTCAGCTTTTCCAGCTTGTGGGTGTCGACATCCCAGAGATAGAGGAGGGAATGGCTGTTCCCGCTCAGGTAACCCTGCACGTCCTGCTTGAAGTGGTAGCGATCGATGACGATGGGCTTGGGCTTCTCTTCCTTCTTTTCGTCTTTCTTGTCCTGGTCTTCATCCTCGCGGATGGTCAGCAGCAGCTTCTTGCCGTCGGGCGACCAGGCATAGCCGCCGAGGTGGCCCTTTACGTCGGTGAACTGGCGAGCTTCTCCGCCGCGGCGGTCGAGCACCCAGACCTGAGAACCCTTGGCCTTGCCGGGACGGTCGGCTTCGAAGGAGAGGTACTTGCCGTCGGGGCTCCAGCGCGGCGAGCTGGCGGAGGAATCGACATTGTAGGTGAGGCGGATATTCTGGGCGCCGTCCCAGCTCACCATCCACAGATCGGTGGTGCGCTTGTCGGCAGCCTCGTCGATCGTGCTGACGGTGTAGGCCACCCATTGGCCGTCTGGGGAAATCTGCGGGTCACCGACGTCGTGGAAGCGAAAGATGTCGTCGAGGGTGATGGGATGCGGCGCTGTCTGGGCCAGCGCGGAAGCGGCGAGGATGACGAAGCCAAGCAGAGAGGCGAAGCGGGCAGACCTGAACATGCAGCCGAGTATAAAGGCGAGAACCGGTTTGACCGCGGGCAAAGTTTTCGTGCCTTGCATCCTTCCCACATCTCAAAGGCGAGATGCAGGGCCCCAAAGGGTCTTAGTGGGCGGGAGCGAAATTCTTCGCGATCTTTTGCAGTTGCGCGAGGTGATTCAGGTCGTGACCGGCCATGGTTTCTACGATGGTCCAGAAGGTCATAGCCCCTCGCTCGGGATGGGTCACGGTCCGGTTGTGCTGATCCTGGGGAAGAGACCGGAGCAGGGCCAGGTTCCAGTTTCGTGCGGCGCAAAAGAGCGTGAGAGCCTCGCGGCTGTCGTATGCCGGGTAGCTGGCGGCCCACTTTTCCTGGTCGAAGGGCTGGATGACATGATCCTCTTCGGCTAGCGCCTGGCGCAGGCGGAAGGAGAAGGCGATCTCGCAGTCGGCAAGATGGCAGACGATCTCCCGGGCGGCCCACTTGCCTGGCGCCGGGGACTGATCCATGCGCTCTGCGCCTAGATCTTCGATAATCTGCTCGATCTTGCGCGGGGTGGCGGAGAGCACCTTGAGCGGGTCTTCGGCGCCCAGATTTGCGGCGTAGGGATTGGATTGGGTCATAAGCGGCTCGCGCGTGGGCTCAGTATCCCACAGAAATGCCGGGATGGAGCACGTCGTAATTGAACTCCGCTGACAAACGGCGTATTCTGTAAGAGCAGACGAGTTTGTCCGTGCCTGGCCCGTGTGTTCCCGGCAGCCTCGGAGAGATGAGTGGGCTTATAGCCCACTTTTTATTTGGCCTGAAGAGTCCCCGTCAAATTCGCCCGCTGAACCGACTATGGCCCTGAATCTCGACCAAATTCGTGCCCTTGCGCAGCGTGTTGCGGCGTCACACGGCCTCGAGGTGGTGGAGGTGGAATACCAGGGGGCCGCGAAGTTCCGGACGCTGCGGATTTTCATCGAGAAGAACGCAGAGGAACGGGCGAAGCTGGTGGCAAAGAGCCAGGAGGAACCGGGCGATGAGGCAGCGGCCGATTCGATTCCGGCGAGCGTTGCAAACAGAGACCAGTTGGCGGGTGTGACGCACGACGACTGCACGGCGTTCAGCAGGGATTTTGGCACCGTTCTGGACGTGGAAGAGCTGGTGCCGGGCGCGGAGTATACGTTGGAAGTTTCATCGCCCGGACTCGATCGGAAGCTGTATACGCCGATCGACTATGAGCGGTTTCTGGGCAGCCTGGTGAAGCTGCAGACCTTCAACCCGGTTGCCGGTAACCGTCACTGGCAGGGCAGGCTTACCGGGATGAACGAAGGGCGCATCACACTTGATTTGAGTGCTCTGAAACAAAAGGGCAGGAGCAGGAAGGCGAATCAGAGCACCAAGAACGATGGGGTCGAGATCGAGATCTCGAATATCGAAAAGGCTAACCTGATTCCTGAATTCTAGATTTTGTCCGGCCAATTTGCCCGGGCGCGAACCTCCGGCTGCCCTGATCGCAGCCAACGGAAAAGAGAACCGAGAGAGAACTATGGCAAGTGTGCTGTATCAGAGCATCGAAGTGTTGAGCCGCGACAAGGGAATCGATCCCCAGATCGTCGTGGGAGCGGTCGAGGACGCGATTGCCCTCGCCACGCGCAAGTATTACAAGACGCAGGAAAACATGCGCGCCGAGCTGGACAAGGAGTCGGGCGAGATTCGGGCCTATGTCTACAAGACGGTAGTGGAGACGCCGGAGCTGATCGAAGATCCGGTGAACCAGATCGCGCTCGATGACGCGCGTCAGCTTGCGCCGGAGGTCGAGATTGGCGGCGAAATCCGCTATTACAAGCCGACCGATGTGCTGGGCCGCATTGCCGCGCAGATGGCCAAGCAGGTCATCTTCCAGAAAGTGCGCGAGGCGGAACGCGACACCGTCTTCAACGAGTACAACCACCGCGTGGGCGAAGTGCTGAACGCCACGGTGAAGCGCGTCGAGTTGCAGGACGTGATTTTCGATCTGGGCAAGGCCGAAGCGCGGATGCCGCGCCGCGAGCAGTCGCGGCTGGAGCAGTTTGCCGTGGGCGAGCGCGTCCGCGTGGTGCTGTTGCGCGTCGATCGCGCCGCCAAGGGGCCGCAGGTGATCGTCTCGCGCGCCGCGAAGGAACTGGTGCAGAACCTCTTCCAGAGCGAAGTGCCGGAGATTTATGACGGCACCGTGGTCATCCGCGCGATCGCTCGCGAAGCCGGCGAGCGGACCAAGATCGCCGTCATGTCGCGGGATAAGGATGTGGACCCGGTCGGCGCCTGCGTGGGCATGAAGGGCATGCGCGTGCAGTCCATCATCCGCGAGCTGCGCGGCGAGAAGATCGACATCATCGAGTTCAGCGAGGAGATCACGACATTCGCCGAGAAAGCTCTGCAGCCGGCCAAGGTCAGCCGCGTGAGCATTACCGATCTGAGCGACAAGCAGCTGGAAGTGATCGTCGACGATACGCAGCTCTCTCTGGCGATTGGCAAAAAGGGGCAGAACGTTCGCCTGGCGGCAAAGCTGCTGGAGTGGAAGATCGATATCAAGAGCGAAGAGGAAAAGCGCCAGGAAGTCGAGCAGCAGATGCAGGGTGTGGGTGGTCCGGCGACGCCGATCGAGCAGGTAAGCGAGCTGGGCGACCAAATCATCCAGAAGCTGGTGACCGCGGGCATCACGACAGTCGAAGCGCTGGCGGACATGACTCCGGAGCAGCTGGAAGAGATTCCGGGCATCGGGGAAAAGACGCTGGAGAAGATCAGCGTTGCCGTGCGCCACTACTTCGGCCAATACGAGGAGGGCGAAGAGCGCCCTGTAACGACTGCGGCGTCGACCGAAGAGAGCGAAGCAGCCGCTGCAGAAGCGGCATCGAATGCCAGTCTGGACGAAGAAGAGGCTGCGCTCAAGCTCGACCTGACCCAGGGGGGTGAGTTTGAGGCGAGCGCGGCTGGTTCCGGCGATGAGGGCTCGGGACTGATCGAGGATGAGGTCGCCGAGGAGCAGATCGGCGAGGTCACGGAGACCGGTGAGGGCGGCGAGGATGATGGCGCGGAGCCGGTTGCTCCGGGTAGCCATGATGTGAGCCATCGGCTCGTGGAAACCGCGGTGACCGAAGATGTGGCGGAATCGGCTGAGCTGCGCGAAGAAGATGATCAAAAGTCAGGGAATGGCGCGTAATATGCGCCATTTCGCTATGTTCCAGGCTCAGAAGACGGATGCACGCAACGTTTTTAGGGGCCATAATAGAAAGAGCGTCAAACCCCACGGCCAAGAGGTTGTCATGAACAGCTAGAGGCTTTGGGAGCAGTCACAAAGGGGCGGATGAGTAAAGTTCGAATCAACGATTTAGCGCGTGAACTGGAAGTCAAGAGCAAAGCTATCCTTGATGTACTTGAGATCGTAGGCGTCACCGAAAAGAAGACGCATTCCAGTTCGCTTGAGCTCGACGAAGCCGAGCGTGTGCGCGCACAATTTCAACGCACCAGGTCGGGCGGATCGAGCGCGAACCGCGGCGACAGCACTTCGGCCAAGCCGAAGATCGACTGGTCGCGCGTCTCCAAGCCCGGCGATGTGCTGAAGGCAATTCAGCAGAGAAAAGAAGAGGCGGCTGCGCCGCCCCCGCGTCCAGCGCCCCCGGTTCAGGCTGTGCCTCCAGTGGTCGCGCGGCCCGCGACCCAGGCTCCCAATGCTGTGAGTGCAGCTCCTGCTGCCCCGCGTCCAGCGGCGCCGGTAGCTACCGCGCCGGTTGCTGCTCCCGCTGTTGCAACAACTCCAGTCGCGGCAAGCGCCGCGCCCAGCGTAGCGCCAGCGCCGAGCGTTGCTCCGCCTACTCAGAATGGCCCCGGTACGCCCGCGAATGCGACAGATCCATCCAGGCCCGCTCCGCGCCGTATCGTGCCGCAGCCTCGTGCGGCCGCTCCGATTGTTGCTCCTCCGCCGTCGGCTCCGGCGATTGCGGCCAAGCCGCCGGCTGGTCCGGTCGTGGCCAAGCCTCCGGTGACTGGTGCGCCCACTTCAGCGGAAGCCCGTCCGGCGATCAGCGCCTCGACTCCTGCTGGCCCGGTGGTCGCGAAGCCGCCTGTGGCGGCTGCTCCGGTTTCTGCCGCTCCGGCAACCCCCACTGCGGTCGCAACAGCCGCGCCCGTAGCGTCTGCAGCGCCGGAAGCTCCAGCCGCTCCAGCGGAGTCTCCGGCTCCTCCGCCTGCGCCCGCTGCGGTGCCACGGCGCGTGATCATGCCGCAAATCGGGCCGCGTCCCGTCTACACGGCTCCGCCTCCGGTTCCTGTCTCGCAGAGGCCCAATTTGCCGCAGAGCAGCCCAACCGCGCAGGGCGGCCCAGGCGGGTCCATTCAACGCGGACGGCCTATTTTCGACCGTCGTCCTTCCGGTGGCCCAGGTGGACCCGGTTATGGCCAGCGTCCGCAGGGCGGCCCTCCGGGAGCCCCCGGAGCGCGGCGTCCGATGCATCCGACGCGCACGCAGCCCGGCGGCCCTCCAGGCGCCCCCGGAGCGCGGCCTGGCTTTGGCCAGCGTCCCGGCATGGGTGCACGTCCCGGCTTTGGCCAGCGCCCTGGTATGGGTGGAGGCCCCGGAGGGTTAGTTCCGCCTCCTGGTGAGGCTCCGCGCCCGCAGCGCCCTGGACCGAACGCGCGTCGCGGCCGCCAGCAGTATCCCAAGACCAAGGAAGGCCCGATGAAGGGCTTTGCTCCGCCGTCGAGGTTTGGCGGAGCCCAGGTTCCGGCAGAGCCATTGCCGATTACCCGGACGATCACGGTGACCGAAGGCATTAGTGTCAAGGATCTGGCGGAGAAGCTTGGCGTTCGCGGCAAAGACCTGATCGCCTCGCTCCTGATGCGCGGAGTCTTTGTCACGGTGAACCAGTCGCTCGATGCGGAACTGGTGAAGGATGTGGCACACCAGTTCGGTGCGGACACTGAGGTCATCACCTTCGAGGATCAGATGGCGAACGAGGCCATCGAGAACGTGCTGGCGCAGGAAAACCCGGACGAGCACGAAGTAGCGCGTCCTCCGGTGGTTACGGTCATGGGCCACGTCGATCACGGCAAGACTTCGCTGCTCGACGCGATTCGCGAGACCGACGTTGCAAGCGGTGAGGCTGGGGGTATTACTCAGCATATCGGCGCTTACAAAGTACGGATCGCGAAGGAAGACTCGCCCGCTTTCGGACGCGAGATCGTCTTCCTCGATACGCCGGGTCACGAAGCCTTCACCCGCATGCGTGCCCGCGGTGCGAAGGTCACGGATATCGTAGTCATCGTGGTCGCCGCCGACGACGGTGTGATGCCGCAGACGCTGGAGGCGATCGACCATGCGAAGGCGGCGAACGTGCCGATCATCGTAGCGGTCAACAAGATCGATAAGCCCGATGCGCAGCCTGATCGCGTGAAACAGCAATTGGGCGATCGCGGCCTGGTGCCCGAAGCATGGGGCGGCAGTACGGTATTCGTCGATGTTTCGGCCAAGAAGAAGCAGAATCTCGACCTGCTGCTGGAGATGATCTGCCTGGTCGCCGATCTGGGCAACCTGAAGGCCACGCCAGGACGCTCGGCGGTCGGCACGGTGATCGAAGCCAAGCTCGATCGCGGACGCGGCGCTGTGGCGTCGGTGCTGGTGCAGAACGGTACGCTGCGTAACCAGGACAGCTTCATCGTCGGCAACACCTTCGGTAAAATCCGCGCTATGTTCGATGACCGCGGCCGTCCGATCGATGAAGCGGGTCCGTCCACGCCGGTCGAGATTCTGGGACTCGAGAGCATTCCGGATGCGGGCGACACATTCCTGGTAGTTGCCGATCGCGACAAGGCCAAGGGCATCGCGCAATACCGCAAGATGAAGGAACGCGAGTCGCAACTGGCGAAGTCCTCGCGCGTCTCGCTCGAAGGCCTTGCCGAACAGATCAAGCAGGCGGGCGTCAAGGAGCTGCCGCTCATTCTCAAGGGCGACGTGCAGGGCTCGGTGCAGGTCCTGGCCGACTCCTTGCAGAAGATGTCGACCGAGAAGGTGCGTATCAAGGTCATTCACTCCGGCGTGGGTGCGATCACCGAAAGCGACGTGCTGCTGGCTTCGGCCTCGAATGCGATCATCATCGGATTCAATGTGCGGCCGGACCGCAAATCCAGCGAACTCGCAGAGCAGGAAGATGTCGAAATTCGTCTGCACTCGATCATCTACGAGCTGCAGGACGAGATTCGCAAGGCCATGCTCGGATTGCTGGAGCCGGTCTTCAAGGAGAACTACCTGGGACGCGCGGAAGTGCTCAACGTCTTCCGCATCCCCAAGGTCGGCACCATCGCCGGCTGCCGCGTGAGCGACGGCGTTCTGAAGCGCGATTCCGAAGCGCGGTTGATGCGCGATGGCGCGCAGGTCTTCAAGGGCAAGATCACGTCGCTCAAGCGCTTCAAGGACGATGCCAGGGAAGTCACCAACGGCATGGAGTGCGGCGTAGGCATCTCGAACTTCACCGACATCCAGGTTGGGGACACGATCGAGGCGTTTGTGACCGAGAAAGTTGCCGCGGAGTTGACAGCGAGCTAGACAGCGAGTCGCTAAAAGGTGGTCAGCGATGGACAAAAGTTCATCGATTCCACAACGTGACGTCATTCTGAGCGAAGCGAAGAATCTCAGCAATGCAGGCTGAACACATCGCCGAGATTCTTCTTCCCGCTGGTCGTCAGAATGGCGAGAGTTTTGTTTCTATCTTGCGACAGCGGCCGGCGATGATACCTCATCGCCGGCCGTTTTTCTTTGCTCGAATCATTTCTTCAGGTGAGGCTCACTCTGTGGGGACGAGACGACAAGGTAGCGTCCTTGATCCTCGTTAATGGGATCGAGATCGAGGATGGCTTCTTTGTCCAGGCTGAGAATCCTCGATCTGAAGTAGTAGACCTTCCCAGGTTCGGCGGCGAAGTTGGCTAGCGAAATAAGGTGGGAAAACTGCGAAAGCCGCGACTGCCATCGTACACAGAGATGATGCTCGCCCGGGTCCAGGGTGAAGGACAGCCAGGAGTTGGACTTTGTGGCTCCGATCCAGTTGCCGTCGAGGCCCAGCTTCAGGGTCGGCTCGATTAAGCCGTTTCCAGCGGCGGCAAAAGACTCGGCTACGAAGACCACGGCTTTGGCGGGGTTCGGCTCGAAGCTGGGCGGCTGGTAGTTCGTTTTCACATCGAATTGGACTGACTTCGGACCGCACGCCGCGGTGGTGGCAGCGACGGTTGAAACATCCTGCGCCAGCGCGCAGCAGGGCAGCAAGAACAAGGCAAAGAGCAATCTCATAGCGTGCCTCTTGGCATCGCTACCAGTTTTCGAATCCAAGGCGCGATGCATGCTGAGGAAGACGAGGGATCCTGCATGATTGTTTCCTGGAATACGCGGAGCGGCATCAGGTGACATTCCTCACTTGCACACTGGCAGCAGCGGGCCGCAAGCTGGAGAAGGCAGGTGAGAGCTCATGGCTGCGACTGGCATCGAATCGACCACGGCTACAACCGGGCAAGCAGGCGCAGCTTACGACGACGCTCTGACCATCTGCGCGATCAGCGTGATTGCCTCCATCGTCTCGACAATGCTGCACGAGGGCCTGGGCCATGCTTTGTTGGCACTGCACACCGGGGCAACCTCGGGCGTGCTCTCTTCGGTCGCCTGGTCCAGTGTCTTCGATTCCCGGCTGGTTGCGGCCGGAGGCACGCTCGTCAATCTGGCGGCGGCTCTTGTGCTCTGGTTGTGTCTGCGTGCAGCGCAGAAGAGCTCTCCCTCGCTGCGCTTCTTTCTGCTGATCACGATGGCCTTCAACCTCTTTACCGGTACCGGATATTTCTTTTACTCCGGGGTCACCAACTTCGGTGACTGGGAGCAGGTGATCCGTGGCCAGCATCCTCACTGGCTGTGGCGGTCCGGCCTGATTCTGGTCGGCATCGCGGCGTATTGGGGTGCGATGGTTCTGGTCGGCAGGTGTTTTGTCCGCTTCATTGGGGTTTCCGTCAGCGACGTGGTGCGTTTCCGGCGCCTCACGCTTTTGCCTTACTTCACAGCACTGCTTCTGGAGGGATTTGCGGGCCTGCTTAATCCTTTCGGCCTCCGGTTCGTCTTCGAATCAGCGCTGGCGGCGACGGCGGGAGCGAATTGCGGCCTGATCTGGCTCCGGTACTACGTTCCGAGGAGCACGGTGCCCGGTCCTCACTCCGAGGTGATTCGACGCAACTATGCGTGGATCGCGATTGCGACAGTGTTGGCGGCTGCGTTCATTGTGATTCTGGGGCCCGGCGTGAGTCTGCATCGGTAAAGCGGTCTGTTCAATGCCAAGGCTAAAATACTCGGGACAGGAATCGATGCCCGTAGCCGCCATGACCATCGAGTTACGCATTGAGCACGCCCAGTCGCTCAAGGACCGTCGCCAGGTGGTTCGCAGCCTCAAGGAAAAACTGGGACACGGCTTCAACATTTCTGTTGCCGAGCTGGATGAGGCGATAACCTGGCGATCCGCAACCATTGGCATCGCGGCCATCTCCGGCTCGCGCGATTACTTGGCCGGGCAAATGCAGCAGGTTGAGGCTGCGGTCCATCGGATCATCAACGACCTGGGGGCGGTTGTCGCCGACATCTGGTGGGAGTTTCTGGAAGACGGCTGAGGATCGCTACCCGTTTTCCAGCAAACCGCTTTATCAGCCCCTCTCCATCTGATATTCTCAAACGTTTAATCAGAGGATGTTGTCGATGCCGGAGCAGAGGGCGCGGAAGTATCACCAGGACCGGGTTGCGGAGACGCTTCGCGAGGAGATTGGCGCAATGATTGAGGGGGAACTCTCCGATCCGCGCATCAGTTTCGCATACGTTACCCAGGTGGTTTTGAATCCGGGTGGAAAGTCGGCCCTCATCTATGTCGCGGTCGACGGCGGCACGGACGAGGAGACGCAGACGCTCGACGGATTGATGGCGGCGCGGGGCTACATCCGCCATGAGCTGCTGGAGCGCACGGGTAAGAAGCATGTACCGGACCTTACGTTTCACATTGACCGCTCCGAGAAGATGAAGGCGCGGATCGATGAGCTGTTGGGGCGCCAGCGCCGGCGGCAGAAGGAAGCGCCGAGCGAGTAGCGCCCGGAGCGAGACTCAGGACTCCATACCCGATGCAGATGTCAGACGACATTCACGCAGTTCTCAACGCGATCCATCGACGCGATCGTTTTCTCATTTCGGCGCACGCCCGGCCGGACGGGGATGCGGTGGGATCGGTTCTGGCCTGCGGGATGATCCTCGATCAGATGGGCAAGAATGTAGACCTGGTGTCGTGCGATCGCGTGCCGCTGATCTACCGCGGCCTTCCCTGCGCTTCGACGATTCGCCAGGTAGAGCGGGTAGAGGGCGACTATGACGCCGTGATCCTGTTGGAGTGCGACGGGATCGAGCGCTCGCGGCTGCAGGGATTGGAAGGCCGCTTTCTCATCAATATCGACCATCATGTGAGCGGGCGACGCTTCGGCGACGTCAATTGGATCGATAATGACGCCTGCGCGGTGGCCGAGATGGTCTACGATCTGGCTACACTGGCCGGGGTCAGCATCACGCCGGAGATGGCATCTTGCCTGTATACGGCCGTCCTTACCGACACCGGCTCGTTCTGCTATGCGAGCACCGACGCACACACATTCGAGCTGGCCAGCGACCTGGTGCGCCAGGGGGCGAATCCGACGGTAATTGCCCAGCACACTTATTTTTCGAATCCGACATCCAAAATGCTACTGCTGGGCGCGGCGTTATCGAATCTGCGCAGGGAGGGACGGCTGGCCTGGATGTGGGTTACAAACAACGACATGCTTCGCACTTCGGCCGCGGAGGAAGATTGCGAGGGGCTGGTCAACTATGCGATCGCGATCGCCGGTGTGGATGTGGCTGTCTTTCTGCGCGAGCTTCCGAACCGGCGGGTGCGGCTTTCGATCCGCAGCAAGGGAGCGATCGATGTGGCGGCCATCGCCGAGAGCCTGGGCGGCGGCGGGCACCAGCACGCCAGCGGATGCACCATCGACGGGCCGCTGTCCTCCGCCGAGGAAAGGATCCTCGGCCGTTTGCGCGAGACGCTCCGCAGGGCCGTCTTCTCCGCGGATGTGGTGGCGTGATGCAACATTTATGATGCCGCGGGCAACGCATTTCTGGCCTTTACGCCTTTCTCTCACTCAATCTGTTAGCCTTGTCGGGAACTCCTTTCGAGATCAAGAAAACTGTGGGTATTTCTTCCAGAATCAAAGCTCTGTCGCGCAGTCCAGCCAGTTTGCGCGACCGTTTTCCCTCTCTCGAAACGACGCTTGAAGCGGCTACGCTTTTCATCCTCACCGCGTTCTTTCTTTTTTACGGGCTGGTGCCGATTTTCGGGGGCGCAGGTATTGGCCTGGTGGGCGCCGACGAGCCGCGCTATGCGCAAGTGGCGCGGGAGATGCTTACCCGCCACGATTACATCACGCCAATTCTGTGGGGCAAGCCGTGGCTGGAAAAGCCAGCGCTCTACTACTGGCGGGCCATGTTCTCCTTCCGGGAGTTTGGCATCCACGACTGGTCCGCGCGTCTGCCTTCGGCGAGCTTCGCCTTCATCCTGGTCACGCTCATTTATCTGCATATTCGCCGCTTCCGCCGCGGCGGCCAGCTCGATGCGGCTCTGATCACTGCTTCCTGCGCTGGAATTATCGCCTTCGCGCGGGGCGCGTCGACGGATATGCAACTGGCAGCGCCATTCTGCATCGGCATGCTGGGCTGGTACGCGTGGTACGAGACAGACAGCAAGTTCTGGCTCTTCGACCTCTATTTCTTTGTCGGAGCCGCGACCCTGGCGAAAGGACCGGTGGCGCCTTTTCTGGCGCTGGTGATCCTGGTGACGTTTGCCGCACTGCGACGAGAGTGGTCTGTGCTGCGCCGGAGCATCTGGTGGCCGGGCGTGGCGCTTTACCTCGCCATGGTTCTGCCATGGTTCATTGCGGTGCAGAAGCGCAACCCCAACTTCCTGCACGTTTTCTTCCTCGAACACAACCTGGAACGCTTTGCCACCAACCGTTTCCAGCATGAGCAGGCATTCTGGTTCTATCTGCCGATTGTTCTGCTGGCTCTGACGCCGTGGGCGGTAATCGCCATCGCGGCGTTCAGCGACGCGGTGAGGGGATCGATTGCGGAATGGCGGGCAAGGCGGGCCAAACGGCATTACATGGGAAACTTTCGCGCCGGCGACGCTTTCCCCGAATTTCTGGTGCTGTGGGCCCTGGTGCCTATCATCTTCTTCTCCTTCTCCGAATCCAAACTTCCCGGCTATATCCTGCCTTCGATTCCTCCCCTTACCATCCTTACCGGCGACTATCTGAACCGCATGCGGGAGCGGGGACTGAAACCCTGGCTGCTGATCGTTCACGCGTTACTGACGGGAGTGCTGACTGGGTTTGTGATCCTACTGCCGTTACATCTGCAGCACCCGGAGGCTATCCCGCCGGTGAGCGCCATCATCGCTGGAGCCATGACGGCCTTTGCCGCCGCGGTCTTTATTCTGATTACGGTTTACCGCTTTGGATTGAAGCGGCTGCGCATCGCGACCATGGTGCCCATGGTCATCATGCTCTTCTACCTGTTCGGTTTTGGACCATTCTTTGGCATTCACGCTCTGGCTGGCACCAAACGTAACATCACGCTCATCGATCTGACGTACTCCGCACGCCCGCTGGCGAAGATTCTGGACCAGATATCGCCGCCCGATGGAATTGTGGCGGTCTACAAAGTCCGCCGGGATGTAGAGTATGGACTTTCCTTTTACAGGGATCACCAGGTCGTTAACTACGAGCGGGATGGGGTTCCTGCCGGGCAGCATCTACTGGTGGTCCGTGAAACATATATTGATGAGCTGCGTCCATTACTACAGGGACGCACGTACGAGCCACTTTTCACCTATCCTGCTCAGGATCTAATTGTGTACTCTGTTTCCACCAGCAAATAATGTTTTTGGGGCGACGGCAGGACTGAGGCAGAGTAGTCATCTGGATGTTTGTGAAAGCACTGGCTTCAGACAGGCGCCCTTGTTCCGGGGCATCGCGGCGTTCACCCTAAGTCGATTTGATTGAGCTGAATCAGCGCTTCGCAGTATCCGCTGCGGCGGAAGTCCTTTATTCCGGCGCGTCAACGTGTACCTGGACCTGATTTCTGAAGGCGACGCACCCTTGAGCTGCTTTCAGAGAGGTTTTGCGAAAGAATAGCGTCATCCCCAGTGACGACTACAGATCGACAGGATATCCGCTCTATGGCGTTCCAGGATCGGAGCAAGATCGAAGACTTCAGCGCAGACACGCTGGATTTAAGTCAGGGCCGTCACGCAATACTTACTTCGTCCCAGCCTCTTGCTGCCGACGCCAATAACCGATGTCGCCTTATCATGAGACTGCCCTAACATCGACACCAGAGATGACTCCCGCGCTTCAGCTTGAAATACTCGATCTCCGGCACTTCTCGGCAGCCAGCCTTCGTCCGCTGCTGGAGGCCGAAGCGCGCCTGTGGAGCGAGCGACTGGAGTGGGACTACCGGGCTTCGGCGAACCTGCTCCTGCAATATCTCGATTCACGTGTTCTGCCGGGCTATGTGGCGATCGAGGGCGGCCGGATCTCGGGATATGTCTTTTGCGTCTACGAGGACCACAAGGCGGTGATCGGAGACGTTTTTGCGATGCCGCCGCATAACTCAGAGGCGACGGCATCCGAGATCGAAGATCGCCTTCTGGAGAGCCTGATCGAGCTGCTGCAGAACTCGCCGGGAGTAAACCGCATCGAGTCGCAGCTCCTCCTCCATCCCCATGGAACGCACGCCAGCGTGTTTCGCGGCGAGGGCTTCGAGATCTGCCGCCGCCTTTTTCTGCGCCTCGATCTGACTGGGCGGGCGATTCCATTAGCCTCTCGGGCGTTGCCGGAGGGATTAGCGATGCGGCCATGGAGGGATGAGGATTTCAATCCGGCGGCGCATCTGATCTCGGCGGCCTATAGCGGCCACCTGGACAGCCACATCAACGACCAGTACCGAACGGTGGCCGGCTCGCTGCGTTTCCTGCACAACATCGTGCGCTTTCCGGGCTGCGGTTTTTTCGATCCGGCTGCCTCGCGGGTGCTGGTGTCCCAGGAAAGCAATGAGCTGGCGGGCGTCCTGCTCTGCTCGCGGGTGCGGGAAGACGTGGCCCACGTCACGCAACTGTGTGTCGCTAAAGCTTATCGCGGCCGGGGATGCGGCCGCATCCTCATCGACGCCTGCGCGGCGGAGGTTCAGCACCGGGATTTTCGCGCCCTCACCCTGACCGTAACCGAAGCCAATGAGTCCGCCGTTGCCCTGTATCGTCATGCGGGCTTTGTGGAGATGCACAGTTTCGATGCGATGCTCTGGGAGCGGGGCAGGTAGCTGAAACCCGGCTGGCGAAACGCCGGTCGGCAAAGAACCGGTAAGCCAAAAAGCGGTTAGCGGGAAAAGTGGTTAGGGAAAGAAGTCGCTCGCGACGAGGGCAGGCCAGAAACCGTCGACAAGAGCCCAAAGAAGTCCACGAGCCGGATTTTTGCAGCCCAGACTTGAGTCAACCGGTTCTTAGCGAGCCTGCCTTAACGCCGGATCAGGAACATAACCCAGCTGGCGGCGATCACGACTCCTACAAACATGACCCAGCAATAGAGTCCATAGCGGACCATGGCTTTGGGCGTGGAGCGTTGCGTGATTCCGAAGACCACGGAGGCGAAGGTGGCGAAGAGCAGAACGGCGGTGAAGTGCGAGGGAGCGAACATCAGATCTTCCTGCCAATGCGGAGGTTGTGCGCGTCCACGGCGGAGATGAAATTGAGCAGCCCTGCTACCACGATGAACTTGGTGCCGTAGTCGGCAGTGGCAACCTGCACAGCGCCGTGACCCAGGTCCAGAAAGCGGCCCAGCGCATAGAACAGGCCATTGCCTACATCGCCGGCGAAGCCCAGCATGTCCAGCACATCGCCGGTGTTGGGCAGATAGAGCTTGCCCTGCATGGCGATGCCGAGCCAGAACATGGTGGCGATCGACACGAAGAGCAGCAGGCCGCGCACCCATCGGCCGGTCAATACATGACCCGCGCCTGGAACCAGCCAGCCTACGATGAGGGCGGAATAAAGAAAGCCCTGCGTCTGGGTCTTCGCGGGCACTTGTACCTTGGACGCCATCTCTTTCATGAATATACAGGACTTTGGCTAAGGGGACGTTAGCGACCGGCGCTACCAGCCACTCAGATCCTCACCAACTCCTGTTGCACTCTTCCTGTTGCCGAGGCTCTTTCGGCGGCCGTTATCATATTCAGCTCGCTGCGGATCCCGAATTTATCGAGGTAGATGCCGGGCTCTACGGAGAAGCAGGTGTTCGGCAGGATGAGGCGTTCGTCGTGTGTCTCGAGGTTGTCAAGATGCGCGCCGTTGCCGTGGAGCACGTTGCCGATGTTGTGTCCCGTACGGTGAGTGAAGTACTGGCTGAAGCCGGCTTTGTCGACGACAGCGCGCGCGGCGTCGTCCGCCTGCCAACCGGCGATCGGTTTATGAGCGTAGAAGGCGTCCTTCACGGCTTTAACCGCGGCATCGCGAGCTGCTTTCACGATCTCGAAGACGTTCTGCTCCTCCGCCGAGGGCTCGCGTCCGATCACTCCGGTCCAGGTGATGTCGTAGAAGCAGGTTCCGGGACGATCCTTGCGGCCCCAGATGTCGATCAGGACAAAATCTCCGTCGCGAATCTCCCTGGAGCTCTCCGCGCTGGGCTCGTAGTGCGAGTCGGCGCTGTTTTCGTTGATGGAGACATTTGGGCCGTTTTCCCAGACCAGATTTTCGCGATGCATGGCCTCCGAGAACCACTGCATCATGTCGAATTCGGTAAGTCGTCCGGAATTGCCGTTTGCCGGATGGGTCCGGCGTCCGATCTCGCGAAAGCCCTCGGCGAGAACGGCATCGATGGCTGCCTGCGCTTCGTAGTGGCTGGCGATCTGTTCGCCCGTCAGGACAGCTTCGAAGCGGGTGACCAAGTCGGCGGAGCTGACGATAGTCTTTCCCAGGTCGCGGAGAACCTCTACGGTGCCGGCGTCGACCATGGAGACGTACATGATCGCATTGCGCGGCGAGTATTGCATGGCCAGCGTGGTGTACGGCCTAAGCATGGCTTCGAGTCCGGCCTCGAGCTCTTGCCATGAGGAATAAACACCCTTGGAACCCGGCAGTTCATCCAGGCGGCCGGCCTCGATGCGGTGGACCAGCTTGCGCGGCTCGCCCTTGGCGGGGATTACGTAATACCAGCGCCGCGTGACGTGCGCGTGCTCGGGCAGGCCGAGGATGCGATAGGAGATTGGATCGCGATGATGGTGGTCGTAGAAGAGCCAGGCATCAAGAGCCTGGTCGCGGAGCGCGGCTTGAATGGCGTCGATTTGCATGGCGAGGTCCAGTGCAGGCAAGTCTAAATGACCCGGGCAACGCAGCGCGTGCCCGTGAAGATGAATCCCTTCCTCTTCTTTCCTGCAGAGGATGAGGGTGCAGCGTTTCTTCGCCCTAGATACCAGGGGAATTGTGCGGTTATCGTCAAACGTTAATTTTTGCCGTGACTGGTCTCGGCGACGGCTTCATCGAGCATGGTGTAAAGCTTGTTGAAGTCCGTGACCTCGGTATAAGGAGCGGCTCCGCCGCTGCGGTCGGTCACCACCCACACGGTGGGGGTCTGATGCACACCAAGGCGCAGGCCGAGCGCGTAGTCGGCTTTGACCTCATCGGACAGCTTGTCCTGCGGATCGAGCACAAAGGGGAGCGCTACGCCATGCTGCTGGGCGAACTTTTCGGTGAAAGAGCGCAGGTCGTCCTTGGTCTCGATGCTGATCTGGTTGGCGAAGATGGCATCGCGGTAATCGTCGCCCAGCTTCTTGGACTTGGTATCGAACCAGCGCGCATTGACCGCAGCCTGGAAGCTCCAGACGTGCATCTGCAAAGGAAAGTCATGGCGCAGCCAGGGCACGTGATACTTGTTCGAAGCGTCCTCGAGCACCGAATTCTGGCGCGCGCACATGGGACACTCCAGGTCGGCGAATTCGAACAAGGCTACATGCGTGCCCGCGGGGGGCTTCAGGGTAGACATATTCTGCTGGGCATGGCCCAATTGGCCGCCCAGCGCGAGAAAAGCACCGGTAAGAAGGATGGCAACGTTACGTAGCATAGCTGGTGATTTAATCTTATCTCCTTAGAGCATCGTCTCGCGAGCCCCGCTCGCGGCGTCAGAGAAGGGACGAAGCCCGAAGGAGAATGTCAACTCGATGCGTTTTGTTATTGTTCTGCTGGCCCTGGCTGGCGCCGTCGTCTCTAGCCTTGCTCTGCACGTCCATTACTCGAACGATGTAGAGCCCTGCGATATCAATGCGCATTGGGACTGCGGCATCGTGAACCACAGCCGTTATTCCATGATCCACAGCATTCCCGTCGCGGCCATTGGCATAGGCGGATATCTGGCGCTGGTACTGCTGGCACTGATGCGCCGTCGCAGCCTGGTGCTGCTGGCGTCGCTGATCGGCCTGGGCTTCGCGCTTTACCTCACCAATATCGAGGCTCACAAGCTCGAGGTGTGGTGTCTCTATTGCGTAATTTCACAGGGCATCATCGCGCTCATCACACTCTGTTCGCTGGGGTGGATGTTTATCGGCGGCTCAAAGGCGTGATTTAGACCGGGCAGGGAGGCTGCCGGTTGATCTAGAAAACCGGCGTTGCCCACTCTCCAGCCTGGGCATCATCACCGGCGAGCCGGACGTTCAGATTCTAATACCCTGGCGGCGAAGCCGGGCATCGTTTTCATCTTCAAGGGCAACGACGTCGCCGGCGCCGGGCGCGCGGCGTAGAGACCTCATCAGAAGTTTCCTCTAAATCCGGAGGAGTAATAGCTGATGCGGTGAGCCGATTCGCCCTCCTTACCCGGTGCTCAGCGAGGCCGCGATCTTATAGGAGCGACCGGAGAGCAGCGCATAAACTGGAGCAACCATGTCGGCCGTTGACACGCGTCCATCCATACTTGTTATTGCCGATTCATCTCTTCAGGACCTGCTTGCTTTGCTTGCCTCGAAGCAGCAGTGGAGAACGCATGTTTCCATAACGATGGAAGATGCGTTCATCGAGCTGTCGAAACACGCCTACAACGTCCTGGTCACTGGTCCGAATACAACGGCTTCGGAAGATCTCGCGTTCTATGCCAGGATTCGAAAAACAAACTCCAGGATCAAGCTGATCGCCCTCTCCTTTGAAGGCGAGAAGAACGATGTTGTGGAAGCAATTCGGGAGCATGCATTTAGCTATTTCCGCGCGCCATTTTCTGCCGACGCCATGATCGCCATGATCGCGAACGCACTGTACGAGGAAGACTGGACCGATGGAATCGAACTGCTGTCGAATCGGCCAGATTGGTTAACACTTCGCGTTTCCTCGACCGCGGTGACAGCGGAACGTGTCATCCAGTTTATGCGCGAACTGGAGTCGGACTTGCGTGCGGCAGACCGGGAAGCGATCGGGATTGCCTTTCGCGAGATATTACTGAATGCCATGGAACACGGAGGGCAATTCGATCCGGGTTCGAAAATCGTTCTTTCCTACGTGCGAACCAGCAGGATGATTCTTTATCACTTGCGCGATCCTGGCACCGGGTTCTCGCTGGACGATTTGCCTCATTCAGCGGTAGGCAATCCGGAAGACAAGCCATTCGAGCATACGAGTTACAGGAGCGAGCATGGCATACGGCCGGGAGGCTTCGGCATTCTGATGACCCGGAAACTCGTCGACGACCTTCTCTACAACGAAAAGGGGAACGAGGTACTTCTGATCAAGTATGTGAATCCATAAGCCGGGCGCAGATTCGCCTCTCGGCGAACCGCTCGCGCCTTTCCCGGCAGTCTGCCTGCTCGGTCGGGCTCGCGTGCAAGGCACGATAGCGCGCTTGGTAAGCGTCAGGAAACACGAAATGATTTCTCAACGGGGAGCGGTGCTAGCTTTCCTGTTTCGGGTTCGTGGGGTTGACCTGGGGAGATTCCGGCGCTGTTTCTGATGCCTGGCTCTTCGATTTTGGCTGCCATTTTTTGCGTTCAGGGAACGTCCCCTGAGATTTGTCCTCTGCACTCGTTTGAGAGGCCTCAAAGGGACTCTCGATCGCGTCAGGTGCGGCCGGCGTTGTGGCAGCGCTGATTTTCGGGGCCCACTTCTTACGTGCCGGGGTCGGGGCCCCTGCCGTTTGCGACGCGCCGTGATCAAGATTTCGCGGTGCTTCTTCGGCCGGAGCAGGAGCGGCCTTGGCAGTTGCTGTGGCGGGTTGCCACTTCTTTCTCTGCACTTTTTCAGGTGGCAGGGGTACATCGGACGCCGGGATCTCCTGCGGGCGAATATCGGCTGCGGGCACTGATTCTTTCGCGTCCGGGCTCGGCTGCCGCACAACTGCGGGCTCGGCGGCTGCGGCCGTTGCAGCGGGAGAAGGAGGCGCAATGCCCATCTTCTTATGGACGCCTTCGAGCAGCAACTCTGCTACATCTTTCACGACGATGCCGTCGTCGTCGGTCTTGCCCGGCGTGCTGTTCAGCATGCTCTTGCAGAAAGGGCATCCGACCGCAAGCGTTTTCTCATGCTCCGCTCCACTTAACCGTTGCTTGACCTCTCGGAAGCGGTTCTCGGAAACTCGCTCCGTGCCTTCTTCTTCCTCTTTCCAGAACTGCGCTCCTCCGGCCCCGCAACAGAAGGAGTTCTCGCGGTTGCGATCGAGTTCGATCACCTCATTGCCGAGGATATGGAGGAGATTGCGCGGCGCTTCGTAGACTCCATTGTGACGGCCAAGATAGCAGGGATCGTGATAGGTGATGCTCGCGTCCAGCGGGTCGCTATCGAGTTTGCCGCTTGCGACAAGTGACGCGAGGTATTCGGTGTGGTGCATGACGGCGTAGTTGCCGCCAATCTGCCGGTACTCCTTGCCGATTGCGTTCATGCAGTGCGGGCAACTGGCAACAATCAGTTTAGGCTTGATCGCGTTAAGGGTGGTTACGTTCTGATCCGCCAGCTGACGATAGAGATACTCGTTGCCGGCGCGGCGCGCGCTGTCTCCGGTGCAACACTCCTTCTTGCCGAGTACGGCGAAATTCACATTCGCGTGCGTCAAGCAGTTGCACGAAGGCACGGGCTGTCTTCTGCGCCTGCGGGTCGTAGCTCGCGGCGCAGCCCACCCAGTAGAGAACGTCGGGGTCCGGATTTTCGTCGATGGTCTTGACGCTTGAGGCCTTCGGCCCATGCAGGCGCTGATCGTGGTTGATGCCCCAAGGATTTTGTGCGCGCTCCATGCCGCGGAAGGCGTTCTGCAAGCTGCGACGGGAACTCGCCTTCGATCATGACCTGATTGCGGCGGATGTCGATGATGTCGAGCATCTGTTCGTCCTGCACCGGGCAGACCTCCATGCAGGCGCCGCAGGTCGTGCAGGCCCACGCGGCTTCCGGCGTAGAGAGCGAATTGCAGGAGTGGTTGTGGGCTTGCAGCCCCTGTGCTGAAGCCCGATTTGCTGCTGGCCAGATCATTCAGCTCCAGACGCTTGTTGATCTCGAGCGCGGCAGGGCTGAGTGACTTGCCGGTCGCGGTCGCAGGGCAGACGTCCTGACAGCGATTGCACTGGATGCAGGCGTAGGCATCGAGCAGGCGCGGCCAGGCGAGATCTTCGAGTTGCTTTGCTCCGACTTCTGCTTCGGATTCTTCGGCTTCGAGATTCGATGTTCCGACGGGCGGCAGAACGCCGCTTGAGGCGGGTTCGCCGCGAGAGAGGTACTTCGCCGGCGCCATGAAGATGTGCACGTGCTTGGTGTAGGGGAAATAGGCGAGGAAGACCAGCACGCTGCCGAGAGCTCCCCAGTAACCGAAGGCACGCCACGCCTCGGCATTCTGCGCGTTGAACAGGTGCGAGAGAGCCGTTGCGAAAGGCTGCCATGGGTCCGGGCTTTCGGCTGCGATGCGCGCACCGGCTCCGATTGCACGGCTGCCCACGTGAAAGAGGATAAAGGCGGAGACGATGACCGAGTCGCGAGTGATGTAGCCGTGTTGCGCATCCGGATGAAGAAGGGTGCTGGCGTTGAAGCGGAAATCACGCCGCGCAGGAAGCAGGAAACGGCGAATGACCAGCGCGATGACGCCGACGAGGACGAGGAGGCTGAGAATGTCCGCCAGCAGGTTGTAGAGCGCGCCAGCGGGCGTCGACGACGTGATGGAGAAGGGAAGGAAGCCTTCGATGGCGTCGACAAGGTTCACCAGCAGATAGAAGACGAATCCGTAAAAGATGAAGGAGTGGAATGTACTAACGATGGTTCTCTTACGGAAAGTACGCGCCTGGGTGAGAGTGGTGGTCAGGGCATACCGGAGTCGCGCTGGGAGATGATCGGTCCGGGACTCGGTGTCTGTCCGGCCTCTGCGGATGCGCTGATAGAGCGAATAGAAGCCGCGCAATCCGAAAGAGAGCGTGATCGCCGCGAAGATAAGAAACGCGTACTTCTGGCTGACAGGAAGCATGGACCGACGCCCCGGAGTCGTGAGAGAAACCTATTTACGCAGACCTTCGATGATGGCCGGCACAACCTGCTGCACATCGCCTACCACGCCATAGTCCGCAACTTTGAAGATAGGTGCATCTGCATCTTTATTGATGGCGACGATGACCTTGCTCTTGCTCATGCCGGAGAGATGCTGCACCGCGCCCGAGATGCCGATGGCAATGTAAGCCTTGGGCTGGACTGTCTTGCCGGTCTGGCCGACCTGCTCAGAATATGGTCGCCAACCCGCATCGACGATCGCGCGTGTTGCGCCAACAGCCGCGCCCAACTGGTCGGCGAGACCTTCGACGAGCTTTGTAAAGCCTTCCGCGCTGCCTACACCTCGGCCGCCGGCGACCACAATGTCTGCATCGGCGAGCGAGATACGGGAGCTCTTCTCCGTCGATCTTCCAGTCACCTGCACGCGGCGCTGCGGAAGGGTGAGATCCACATCGAATTGCTCGGCTGCAGCGGTGTTGGGAGCGGCTGCCGCGAAGGCTCCCGGCTTTACCGTGACCACGACGACTGGTGCCTGAGCTTCGATCTTTTCCGTTACGCGTGCAAGGTACGTGTAATGCTCCGCGGCGACGGCTCCATTCGCGTAGCGCAGGGACGTTACGTCTTCCAGCAGCGGTGCGTCGAGCTTCACAGCCACGCGCGGGCTGTAGCTGCGGCCGCTGCGGCTGCCTCCGATGAGAATCGTGTGAGCCTCGCCTTCGGCGGCAATCTGGGCTACGGCCGCAGCCCACAACTCTGCGTCATATTGCCCTAGGTCGGCGTTGTCCGCAACGAGCACCTGATCTGCCACGAGGGCCGCTTCGCTGGCGGTGCTCGCAATTCCGCTGCCGAGAACGAGAATGGTGATCGGTCCTTCCCGGCCCAGCTCGCGGGCGCAGGACACCATCTCATAGGTGCTGCGGCTTAGTTTTCCGTTTGCATATTCGGCGACGATCAAGATCATGCGATCACCCGGGCTTCGTTGCGCAGCAATTGGACCAGCTCGGCCGCGGCCGCAGGTGCGTCCTTGCCATCAAGTATTTTGCGCAAGCGCGCTTTCACCTGTATCTCTTCGCCAGCGACTTTGAGCATGGGCTGTACCTGGAATTGCTCCAGCACTTCGTTGCGCATCTCTTTTTTCTTCGCCTTGAGGATGTTGGGCAGCGTGGGATAGCGCGGATCGTTCAGGCCCTGCTGCGTGGTCACCACGGCGGGCAACGCGACGGAGAACTCTTCGCTGCCCTCGTCTACATCGTGGCTGCCGGTGAGAACGCCTTCTTTCACAACGAGGGCGCTGGTCCATGTTATCTGTGGCCAGTTGAGCCGCTCGGCGGTGGCCGCGCCAAGCGCCTGGCTGTCCCAGTCGGCTTGCTGACCGCCGCAGAGGACGAGCTCTGCGTTCTCCTGCTGCACCACCTGGGCCACGACTTTGCTGAGGGCGATCGCGTCGAGCACCATATCGGTTTCAACTTGGATGGCGCGATCCGCGCCCATGGCCAGCGCTGTCCGCAGCGCTTCACGGAGCCGCGCGGGGCCGATGCCGAGCGCAATCACTTCCGCTTCGACGCCGCTCTCGCGGATGCGCAGCGCCTCCTCAAGGCCGTATTCATCCATGGTGTCCATCACCAGCTTGCTGTTGGCGAGATCGACTGCGCCATCGCGGATGCGTACGCTTTCCTCGGCATCCAGCACCTGGCGAATCAGGGTCACAATCCGCATTCTTCTCTCCATTCAGTCCAACCGATGATGGTAGCCGCAACCTTCGCAGCCGTACAACTTGGATGCCGGGTCACGATCCCGCGTAGAGCTGAAACGCGGCCCAGTAGAGGGGTTTGCGGTATACGCCGGAAGAATGAATCAGGGACAATTTTGCGGCGCGGAGAGCGGCGTCGGGTCCGCTGCCCGCGTGAAGCTCGCCGTAGAGGTGGTCCATCAGCATGGGGGTTGAAGCGTCGTTAACCTCCCACAGCGCGCCTATTACGTTGTGCGATCCGGCGCGGAGAAAGGCCCAGGATAGTCCGACCAGACCCTCGCCGGCATAGGCGCGAAGGCCCGAGCCGTAACAGGCCGAGATGGTGACCAGGCGGGCGTGCAGTGGATGATGCACGATGTCGCGGGCGTAGAGCTTGAAGTCCTCCGGACTCGCCGGGGGCGCGGAGAGCACCACTGCCGAATCGAGCGGGCTCAGGCGGCTGGCCGTGCCGTGCGCGACAAAGTGGATGTAGGCGAATCGGTCCGGCTGATTGGAAGCGTACGCCGCTGGTACAGCCTGGGCTTGCGTAATTACGGTTTCGTTGTCCGGCGCGAAGTGCTTTTCGATTTCAGCGATTTCAGCCGCCGCATTGGGAAGGTTTTCGTATTCAGCTCCCGGCGATACGGGGTTGCCGATCAGCAGCAGGTCGTTCGTCATGGATGGTGCGACGGATTGTTTGAACCGGGAGAGCAGCCCGATTGAATTTGTATTGGTCACGGTTACATCTTCAATCCAATAGTGAGGTCCTCCCACCCCCGGCGCGAGAAGTGTCTCAAAATTCAATCCGTTCAACGCGCCGTCGGGGATCAGAAACACCCTTGAACCTTTGGGGATCATGGTGGCGGCGGGCGCAACCAGCGCGTCGTAGAGCGATTTTGCGGCTTCGTTTTCCTCGCGGAGCGGATCAGTCGATTTCAGGATGGCTTTCTGGTAGCCCCGAATCAATGTATCGATCTCCGGCCGCTTCGGCAGCGGAAAGAGACTCGTGCGGTGCGCATCGACAGCCCATAGGTAAGACTTATCTGGCCCGAGCGAGTAGAAGAGGATGATCGCGTTGAGCCGGGCAGCCACTTCCTGCGGATCAGCCGTTTCCTTTCGGAAGGGTTGATCCTTTGCCAGCCCGAGGCCCTCTTCGAGCGTTCTTGCCCGGCCTAAATCCAGGAGCCGAAGAGCCTCATTCGCGCGGTGGGAGCCAATGAGGAAGCCGGCGTAGTCACGATAGAGCACGTCGCCGTTGGCGAAGAAAGGCAGCTTCAATTCTTCATCCTTGACCGAGTCGCGTTGGGCTTCGAAGGTTTGAATGGATTTGAGATACCAGCGCTCGGCTTGCGCATTCTGCTTTTTGGCCGAGTAGATATTTGCAAGAGCGCTTTCGATCTGCCATCGCAGTGCGGCCGTTTTTGCCGACTCCCGATAGACCTGCATCAAAGATTGTTCTCCACTCGGGCCGGTCGTCTTACGCGCGGCCAGAAGAGCCTCCAGAAACAGGGGTTCGCCCTCGGCCGATTTGTCGCCTGACGAGCGTGCTGCGCGAATCGCTTCATCACTGTGGATCTTCGCGGCATCAAATTGGCCCTGCTGATAGAGCATGAATGCCAGCTCCGTATGGATTCCGGCCGCTTCGACCCGCTCGTCAATGGCCACTGCGGCAGGGAGCGCCAGTTCCAGACAGCCCTTAGCCTGTTCGATATTGCCGAGTTCGTAGTACGACGAACCTTCGTCCCATAACCAGTCGATTTGAGCGCTTGTGGTTCCTATTTTCTTGGCTTCGAGCTCTGCTTGCTCAAATTTGGAGAGAGCTCTATCGAAGTCTCCCAGGTAGAAATAGGCCAGTCCTGTGTTTCCAAGAGCCGCCTCGACGACGGGTCTCGCCTGAATCGGTCTGGCGCGCTCCTCTGCCTCGTTCAACAGCCCCAACGCCTCGTCGTAATGCGTCATGTCGATATCCACCAGACCCATATTCAGCAGGTCGCTGGCTTCGAGAAACGCATCTGCGTGTTCGTGAGCAAACTGCGCACTTTTTTTGTACAGGACCAACGCTTCGCCGAAGTGATCGCGATAGACCTGCACATGAGCTTCGGCCCGCAGCACCTCGCCGGCCAACTGGGATCGGCTGGAGTCGGAGAGACGTCGGGCTTCCTGTAATTCGGTATTCGCCTGCCCGCCCTGACCGAGCCTGGCGTGGGCCAGGGCGCAGAGTATATCCCGTTTGATAGCTAGATCGCCGCTGCCGGGGTAGGAGACGCCCTTGCTCTTCAACAGCGCCAGAACATCCGGCCGGCGTCCCTGATAGGTGAGGATTTCCGCTTCGAGAAGGCGAAACTTCATGGCCCAGCCGGGATCGTCCCCGGCGAGTGCTTTCCGGGCGTTCTCTGCCTTCTTCTGTGCGATATCGAGGTTCCCGTGCAGAAAATCGTCGCGGACATCTTGATAGATTGCAGCCGGCGATTTGCTTGGCGGCCTTTCCTGCGAACGGCAGCCGGACAGAATCCCGAGCGCGAGGAGAACCACGGCCAGGATTCCGGTAAGGATTAAGGTGGAACCAGATGGCCGCCGACAGATCCACTGCCGGCCGTCGCTCTTCCCGCGACGCCGCAGCCCAGTTCGGCGCGAATCATGGACAGCTGAACTGAGGATGGAGAGACCAGCAGCTCTCCGAGGAAGATTCTCCCGAAGTCCGGAATTTCCACGACGTGGCCGAAAGACCTGCCGGGGATCGCCTGATCTACGCCATCCACCAATGAACATAGAACGCATCTGTCGCCCTCTGGCCCGCGGTCGGCGGTCATCCAACCGAATCGCTCGATGATCCACCGGAAGGCATCCCGGTCGTCACCTTCTATGCCTCTGATCAGTTTGTCAGCTTGTTCGCGGCCAGTCTGCTGAAAAGTTGGGAAGGTAAGCTGGGACTGCGAGGCATCTACTCCCGCCCTGGGCTGCAGCAGGCCCCAATTCAGCGCGGGAAAGGCATCGAAGCCGGCGATGCGCAGGTTCTGGAAGTGGGAACCGGCCAGGGAAACCCTGGGATAACCGCCATCCGCGGAATAGTCGACGGAGAGCTGGGCTACGACTCGTTCCGCAGTCACCACTTCGAGGATGTTCAATCCTTCAACGATTGAGGAGACAACCGCCGTCCATGGGCCGTCCTTTTCGTGCTCGCCCCCGCTGACGCGGGTATAAGCAGCGCGGCAAGAGATAATCTCGTCAAGATTGAAGGCTTCGGTGCGTGTGGTCAGGTGTCCGCCGGCCGGGGGGAGCGATGCAGAGGCCTGGGAGGGGATGATCTTTGGAAACGGCTTTTCGATGAACCCGCCCAGGGCATTCGCATCGCCCTGGAAGTAAAAAGCTTTTCTTGCATCGGATCGCATAGCTGCCTTCGTGATGTCGTGATATTTCGCGGGTGAAAGCTATCAGGGCACTCAGCGCTGGGAGCGAGATTCAGGCCCTAATTCTTACTTCTTACTTCAAAACGGTAGTGGGCGAGATCGACGGCGGACTCAGATGGAGTCCGATCCGTGTTTCCCTGCACAGCCAATGTGTAACTGCCCGTCTCGCTGTCAGCGGCGGGAACGCTGATTGAAACTGTGTCTTTCGCTTGCTGGGCAGAAACGTGAATCCTGAAGGCAGCGGAACCTGGAGGAGAATACAGCAAACAAGTGTAGCTCGAAAAGCGATCTTGCGTGGGAATATCCACGCTGAGCACAAAGGGCTGGTGGCTGGGGACGGCGATCGCGGGCGTTCCGCCGCCCCGGCTGTTGCCTCCGGCAAGCGAAAGAGTGGGCAGAATCCGCGGAGCCTGGAGCTGCGCAATCTCACTGGCCTGTCGCGGATAGATCACGACACCCTGATAAGCAATGACGAAAAGCAGCAAGGCGAAGGCGGGCAGCGCGAAAACCGGCCTCCAGAGGAACTCAAAAGGGGATTTCTTGGCGACCGCCGGCGAGGGCTTCGAGATGGGCGCCGCCGCTAATTCCTTCCGCGTGGCGGCAAGGAATGCCTCGGTCGCTCGCAGGTCGGCCGAGCACTCCGGGCAATCGAAGAAGTGCTCCTCGAATTCATCGCGCAACTCTGGCGGCAGTTCCTTCAGGAGGTATTTTTCAACCGCCATGAGCCGTGTGGCTTCGTGGTGATCCATGACTATTAAGGCCTCAACCCCATGGTGCAGGCGCAGGAAATTCGTTTCATCTTTCCTCAGTACGACCTGGTTTCGCCCAGGCGTTTGATATAGAACGACTTGAACGACTGCTTGGCGCGATGCACCAGGACTCTCAAATACTCTCTTGTGATGCCGAACTCGGCGCAGACCTCGTCCTTGTCGCGCTCTTCGAGCAGCACGGATTGAAGCAGGCGACGATCCTTCTCCGTCAGCTCGTTCAGAATCTGCTGCACTACCCGTCTGGTGTCCTTGGCTTCAAGAAGGCTGAGCGCGCTCGGCTCGCGGTTGACGAAGGTATTCTCCGCCACCTCATCGATGACGGATTCAGTTCTGCTCTTGGATCGGTAGTGTTCGAGCAGCACGTTGTTGCAAACGGAGTTGACCAGCGCCCCGAGCCGATCTGGCTGTCTCAGGGCTCCTTCGGAGCGAACGAGAACCAGCACGCGCACAAAAGTTTCCTGCTGGACGTCTTCGATGGCCTCCTTCGAATTGAGCCGCGAGCGCAGCTTGAGGCGTATGAGCTCACCGAAGTAGCTGGCGAAGTGCTCTTCCGTGCGCGCGTCTCCCGACCGGAGCCTTGCCAGGTACGAGTCGTCGAACGCAGTGAATTGCAATCCCCGTTTCCCCCAGGCAGTAGAACACGCGCCCAAGTTTACACCGCTGGCCGAATTTTCAATCCCAATTCCGCTGCTACGTGCGGCACCCGTCCGAGCGCGTCGTGCCGCGTCGGGAAGGCGGCTTCCGAAAAAGGGTGAAGGCAACCAAGTCGTCGACATGCCTGGATCCTTAGCAATGCCCGCAGGGGGCATCGTTGTACCGCTCAAGAAAGTCGACAACAAATTCCATCAGCGTTGGGTTATGAACAAAATCCATGGCATGAGGCAGATCATGCGAACGGCTGATTCCGCCTTGATTCGGCTCCGCCGCTCCCGAACGACCTGATTCTGGACGACGGCCCAGGCCGCCATCGACTCTTGGGTGCGTTTCCTTCTCATTCGTGGTTTCATTCGCGTACATATGTTCCCCTCAAAAAGTTGGATTGAAATGAACCAAGGCAGAAACACACGTCAAGAAATAAAAGTGGCCCGGAGCGCTCCGCGAGACATCTCCTTCATCTCGTCGGGCTTATGCGCGACACGTTGATAGTGGTGGGCAAGGTACGAACGTTTCAGAGTGGAGCAGAAATTTTCGACGCGCCTAGCTCTTCGCCTGGAACAGCCCGGTGCGTAGAAGGACAGCGGCGTCCCGGGTGTCTACCCATTGTTCCAATTGGCCGGGCGAGAAGTGATAAACCTCACGGGAGTGGGGGCCGGTCACGAGATAGGCTCCCGTTCCCCTGAAGACAAGCGGGCTGCGGCGTTGCGAAGTTGCGGGCGGGGCCTCGCGGGGAGTTACCGTGATGGTCCGGCGTGGTTGGATGGCTTGGCGTTTCTGGCCGCAGCACATGTCATTTTCCTCCTGTTTCTTCCGGTGATATCCGCTGCATTTCCAACGGCGGGTGGCTTAATCTCTCCAGCAGACATGCGGCTCCGGACAGGGCAAGCCAGAGCAGCAGCCATCCGCGCCAATGTGGCATGAGCAGAGAGGCAATCGGAGCCGCGATCCACAGACTCAGGCAGTAGAAGCAGTCCATCAGCTTGCCGAAGAAGCTGCCCCCAAGCCATCGGCGCGCGGTGAAGATGATGTCTCCAGGGCCGTCTTCTTCGGCAAGGACGTGAGTCAGCCGCCACGTTGCCAACGCCGCGAGGGTGAGATGGAGCCATGGTTCGTGTTCCATCGCAAAACTCCTCAGCGGCGGTTGAACTTGAAGCGGCCCGTAGCTGGTTGGCTGCAAGCCGCTTCAGGGTGCGGGGATCAAGCGTTGACGATCCCGACCGAAAACGATGGGTTGATGTAGATGTAGACCGGGTTGTAGTTCCAGTCGTCGAGTGGCCCGGCGTCGCTGCCCACCGGGTTGAAGGCGCGGCTGTCGGCGTACATGGTGAAGTTGTATACGCCTTGCGGGTAGGTGGACGGGATGACATAGGTGGCGACCACGGAGAAGGAGTTGTCCGTCTCGTCTTCATACCAGTGCTGCACGGTTAATGCAGGAGTGGCCTGAGAGACGGGTGACACGGCCGAGACCAGGTTGGCGCCTCCGGCGCATCCGCCGCTGCTCAGCTGTGACAAGCGCAGGTGGTTGGCGGTGACCGAGTAGCTGACCTGGATGTAGATGTCGACTGGGTTGACTCCGCGGTCGATGACCACGCAGTCGTCGGTCGGCACCGGTTGTGCGCCGCTCATGTTGGACGAGGTGCTCCAGGTGGCGCTGTAGGAGGGAATCGGCGCCGAGTTATCGACGACGAACCCAACCGTGGCGGAGGTAGCCAGAAGGGTCTTGCTGGCGTCGGCGATCTCGAGCTGCACGGTGTAGAGGCCGTTCGCGAAATCCGGCGTGTACCACTCCAGCACCATGGAGTTGGGAAACCAGCCATCGGCGGTTGGGATGACCGGATACCAGCCATTGGCATCGGAGACGGGCCAGAGAGATTCGAGGAGGCTGCCTACTTCGCGATAGAGCGGCCACGTGAGTCCGGTGAACGGAGTAAGCGCGGAGGGCGTGGTCGATCCGGGAGGTGTGTAGGTGTATTGCAGCCGGTAGTAAACGGCGTTGTCCACCTGGTTGCATCCGTAGAGCTGCAGCGTGCCGGTATAGGGTGTGCTCGCTGGCGGAAGAGCCGGTCCGGCGACGGTGCCGTTGGGATGTGGCGGGTTGGGCCGCGTGGCGAAGCCGTCTACGGCGTCCACATAAGGCGCAGCGGGAAGTGGCGGATTGACGAGCGGCATGAGGCCGGCGAATTCGAGGGACGGCACGTTGCTGCAGGCCACGTTCGGCGTGTTGCAGTTCGTGGTCGAAATCGCGATCTGCGAGGCAAGCAGCGTGACATTGGAGATGTTGCCAGTGCTCCAGGGAATGTCGAACAGGCCTCCGGAGTAGATGACCACCGGTGTGCCCGTTCCGCTGACATTCTGGGTGACGCGGAAGGAGATATCCGGCATCTCGAAGATCGGCACCCACTCAGGGACAAGGATGTCGTAGCAGCGCAGAAACGGGCCGAAGTATTGCCCTAGGTTGAGGTTCTGCAGCGTGCCTGCGTCCACGCCCAGCTGGTTGGCCAGGGTGCTCTGCACAGCGCTCAGGTGCTCTTGGCGATTGCCGCTTGCCGGCTTTCTCAACTGCTTGGGCAGGGCGGGGGGCAGGGGCGAGGTGAAGGCAGCTGTGGCGAGCAGCGTTTGCTGTGCTGTCGTGCTGCTGCCAAGCGACTGATTGCTGCTCAGTGCGGCCAACTGGCGAGTGACAGAACTGCCGAGTACCTGCTCCGCCTTCTGATAGAGCGCCGTTCCAGGCTTCAATGTGAAGGAGGCTGCTGCATCCGGAGCCGGGTCGGGTCCGATAGGATTGCACTGCAGATACTGGAGCACGCTGCCGACGGTCGGCTTGTTGAAGAGCTGGAGGTAGCAGATGCGCTCGAGGCGGAAGCGGAGAATCCACTCAATCTCAAAGCGTGGCACCCAGATGCAGAAGTTGCCGCAGGCGTCCGTCGTGGTCTGGGCGACGACCTCGGTCTCGCAGAAGAAGGGGAAGAACCACGCCCACGGCACATCTCCCGGGAACAGACCGAGCAAGGAGCAGGTGGTGTCTTCGGCATAGACGGTGGCAAAGGGCACCGAATATTCAACGCCGGTGGCCGGGTCTTTCTTGACGACCTTACCGCAGATACGGCGGAAGAAAAGCCACTCGGGGTCGATCTGCCAGCGGAATCTCGTGCTTATTTCCGATACAGAGAGGCCGGCGAATTCTGAGGCGGCGATACCGGTGAGGCTCGACAGCCTGCTTGCCTGGGACTTGGTGAGGGGCGCCTGGTCAGGCGCTTCGGTCTTCGTGGTCTGGGCGTTCATGCAAAGTTCTCCTTCAGCTTGAATTCAGGCTGGATGAACCGCCAATTGAGGTGGAACCGAGGAGGTACCCGTCTCGCCGGAACAGCTGCCATCGCATGAATCGTGTCGCGAAGGCTGGATTCGTTGCAGAGAATCGTGCGCTGACGAGACAATGCGCGCTTGTTTCAGCCTATGAATTTCAGCGGAGAGGAGACGCGACGAATATCAATCGTACAGTCGAAATTCATCGCATCTTGTGAGAAGCATTTAATCGAAGCTTGGAACAAGCGGATGTACGCTGCGCGGTACCAAGGTGCTCGACGATTCCTTCGGTATCACGCCGCACGGCGTGCCGCCGGCAAGCTACGGTGGGATGATCAGCCTGACCGTGCCTTCCAACCATGGACAGGCATGGGCGAAAGTGGATTGATCACTCGCTCGCAATTAGAGATAAGCCGGCTTCGCGTGTTGGCTTAGCCGCCTCGCGGGTTTCACGTCTGCGTCGCTACGCCGCCTTCTGATTTCCCAACACACTGTAACAGTCGGCAGAATGCACTTCCCGCCGAGGCCTCAATTCTCTTCCTGCCGCTCATCATTTTTTCGTTGCCAGAATATGTTTACGTTACCGGTAAATGCTTGGAGTGGCCATGCGTTCTCAAGATCGGAGCCGCGATGGACGCCGCGACGAGACCGTCGCAGGTCATGCTTTTGTTCTGCGAATATGAACTCATACGGGACGCCAAACATTGAGCCAACAGAAAGCAGGACATTTTATGTACTGACGAGATGCCTTTAATAATCAGCAATTTATAAGACATTCCCCGGCTAGCGCGGGCCATCGCACCTGCTGCGGTAGAGCCCGCACCGGCTGCGTCCACCTCCAGCGGGCAAAAATAATTCTCGCTCCAGGCTTGACAGGTCTTCTTTGCGCGCTTTACCGTGCAATTTCGGTAACGTACACAAAAAAGCGACCACCGATCGCCTCAGCTCATCCTTCTGCCGGCCCTATGGCAACGGCGGGAGCCTTGCAGAACAGAGAGTGGCAGTCGCTTGAAGAAAGTGCTTTGGATAAAGGGGAGCCACAAGATGTCAAGTTGGATTGTTTTAACCACAGCTATTACGCGGAAGGCACGTTTCCTGCTGGTATGCCTGCTCCTGTTCACGATGCGAGGCGCCTTTGCGCAGATCGATCAAGGCACGATTACCGGGGTGGTGCAGGACAGCAGCGGGGCCGTGATTCCGAATGCGAATGTCTCGCTGACCGATCTCGACACCGGGCTGGTGCTGCAGGTGAAATCGAATGCCAGCGGACTATTCACGTTTTCACCGATCAAGATCGGGAATTACAGCATCAGCGTAAGTTCGCCCGGATTTCAGTCGTACACGCATACGAATCTGCATGTCGACGTGGCCGCACGGCTGAATGTTCCGGTATCGATGCAGCCGGGCGCGGTCACGCAAACCGTCACCGTCAACACCGCGCCGCCGCTTTTGCAGACGCAGGAGGGCTCGGTGGGGCAGGTGATCAGCACGCAAGCCATCAATGACACGCCATTGAATGGACGCAACTGGGTCTACATAGCGCAGTTGACCGCCGGCGTAGCGCCGCCCTTCGGCAACACGCGCGGAAGCGGTTCGGGCGACTTCGTTGCCAACGGCCAGCGCGCCGAGCAGAACGATTTCGTTCTGGACGGTGTGGATAACAATACCAACCTCGTCGACTTCCTTAACGGTGCGAGCTTTGTTGTCCGTCCGCCGCCCGACGCGCTCGCAGAGTTCAAGATTCAGACCAGCAGCTACAGCGCCGAATATGGGCATTCCGCAGGTGCGGTGGTGAATGCCAGCATCAAGTCGGGCACCAATGAGATCCACGGCGACGTGTGGGAGTACCTCCGCAACACCAATCTCGATGCGCAGAATTGGAATGCGCAGACCATCCCGCCTTACCACGAGAACCAATTCGGCGCGACGCTAGGGCTCCCGATCATTAAAAACAAGCTGTTCTACTTTGGCGATGCAGAAGCGAATCGCATTTCCATTGGGCAGACGAATGTGCTCTCTACACCCACTCCTTTGATGCGCACCGGCGACTTCTCGGAGTTGCTGAACACCAGCCTCAGCGGCTCGGCGCACCCAATCTACCTCTACGAGCCGAACTCCGGAGGCAACAGCGACCCGACCGGCCAGAGTACTGTCAACAGGCTGTCGTGCAACGGTCAGCCGAATGTTCTTTGCGCGAATCAGGTGGATTCCGTAGCCCAGAAAATTCTCAATCTGTATCCTGCACCTAATGCGAATGGAGGCAAGATCTACAACAACCTGATTGAGAATGTAGCGCAGAACAACAATACCTGGCAGTGGGACCAGCGGCTGGACTGGAATGTGAGCGCTAAGGATCAGGCCTATGTCCGCTACAGTTACCTCCACAACATCGTCAACAACCAGTTCCCGCTCGGCAACATCCTCGACGGCTCAGGCTACGGCGGAGGCCAGAACCGCAACCTGGCTGAGAACTTCATGCTCAGCGAGTCGCATGTTTTTACGCCGAGCCTCACGAACGAGTTTCGCTTTGGATACAACTGGGATTCGGTGAGCTTCCTGCAGGCCAATTCCAATACGGATGTCTCATCGGAGCTTGGTCTCGGAGGCGTTCCGTTCTCGCCGGGACTGGGCGGCTTGCCCTCGGGCCAGATTTATGGGCTTACCTACTGGGGTTCTCCCGGCACTTCGGTCGAATCGCAGAACGTATACCAGATTCTGGATAACGTAACGAAGATTGCCGGCAACCACTCGCTGAAGTTCGGTGCGTCATTTCAGGCGATCCGCTTCTTCTATATCTACTATGCTGCACCACGCGGGCAGTACACCTACAGTGGAACCTACACCAGCAGTCCGGCAAGCCAATTCACGACCGGCTATGGCGCGGCGGACTTTCTTGCCAACCAGATGAACGGCGCGTACTTCTCCAAGGCGCCCGTGGTCAACGATGCCGAATGGTACGACTCCGGATACGCGCAAGACGACTGGCGACTGACCTCAAAACTTACTCTCAACCTCGGTGTTCGCTACGACTACTTCCAGCCTTACAAGGAAAACTCCGGGAGCCAGGCGAACTTTGTGGTCACGGGACCGCTCGGCATCGGCACCGGGTCTGGTGCATATCAAATAGTATCGAAGGCTCAGAATGTATCGCTTGGCTCGGTCTTTCCTTCGGTGCTGGCTCAGAACAACATTGCGATCCAGTATGTGAGCAACGATCGCCTGGTGACCGCGCAGCAAACCAATTTTGCGCCGCGCGTTGGATTCGCCTATCAGCCAGACAACAAAACGGCGGTCCATGGCGGCTTCGGCGTCTTTTATGGCGGCCTGCAGAGTGAAGGCAATGGAAACCTGGGCAGCAACTTCCCCTTTGCATTGCAGGCGAGCATTCCCGCGCCGAACTGCTCGGCGGGCGACTGCCCATCGGTCGGCGTCACGCTCGAGAATGGCTTGAGCGAGCAACTTTCCGGCGGATTGCAAAACTTCGTATCCTATCCTGGATTTCACGCAATCGATGCGCACATCAAGACGCCTTATACAGTGAGCTATAACTTATCCGCACAGCGAGCTTTGTCTAATAACCTGGTCGCATCGCTCAGTTATGTCGGTAATTTCTCGCGTCACCTGCCACAGTATTATGATCCCAACACCTCTCCGGTATTGCTGGCTCCGGGGCAGAGTACGCAGACTTATCAGCCGTTCCCGACTCTCGGCGGCATCGGAACCATCAACTACTCCGGCGTAAGCACTTATAGCTCGCTGCAGGCGAAGCTGGAGAAGCGCTACTCCAGCGGGCTGAGCTTCCTGGCTACTTACACCTGGGCGCACGCGCTGGATGACAGCAGCGACGCCGGCGGACTCGAATCGGCAATCGGCGATCGCAATATGAAGATCATTCCCGTGATCGACGAATATACCAACTCCGATTACGACGTGCGCAACCGGTTCACGTTTAACGGCAATTATGAGCTTCCGTTCGGGCGAGGCCGCGCTTACATGAATCACTCAAACTGGGCAGACTGGGTCGCCGGCGGTTGGTCGAGCAGCTTGACATTTGCTGCACAGACCGGCACGCCGTTCACTGTTTCTCCCGATATCGGCACAGCGTCGGGCGGCAGCGCTCGGGCGATTCTTGTCCGCGATCCGTTCGGTGCTGGCGGCAGCCCCGATCCATCCAACCCCGGCGTGACCTGCGCATCATCGACGAGGAACAAGACCAATTGGTATAACCCATGCGCCTTTGCCAATCCGCTGCCCGGCAACCAGATCACATCGCCGGTGACGGACACGGCAACGGCCATTAAGTACCTAGGCGGTCGCTCGAATCAGGTCTATGGTCCCGGCTACAACCGCGTCAATATGTCGCTGTTCAAAAATTTCAGCACATGGCATGAGCAATATCTGCAGTTTCGAGCGGACGCGTTCAACCTGTTCAATCATCCCAGTCTGAGTAACCCCTCCACCACCAGCAATAGTACAAATGGTGGAGAAATCACAGGACCAAAGTTCTTTCAGAACAATACGCCTGATGCACGCTTCCTCCAACTCGCTTTGAAGTACCAATTTTAGGAGCGATTTATCTTTCTTGTAGTCGAGAGTGACGGACGCACGCGATTCTCTTTGCATACAGACCGAGTGCGTTCCGCTGTTTTCAGTTCTCCCGTATTTACTGCTTTTGTGGAGCGGCTTCTGATCATAGAAGCCGCTTTTGTTCTTTGAAATGGCTTGCAGTTAAAAGCCGACTCTCATATGTTCCCGTGGAGGAGAGAAATGATGCGATGGAAACATTCTGCCTGGAGTCTTGGTTCTGCTCTGGTTTTATCCGGTGCTTCTTTGAGCCTTGCACAAACGAACTCGATAGAGGTGAGCTCGCCGAATCACCAGATCACCTTGCGCTTTGCAGTGCAGACGGACAAGAGCAAACCCACGACGCAGGACGGGCAGCTGGTCTATTCCGTGAGCTTTCACAGCAAGCAGGTATTTGAAGACTCCGCGCTGCGTCTGGAGTTGGCGAACCAGCCGCCTCTCGGAGCGGAGGTACACATCTCCGGAAGCACACCGGGCTCGGGCATCGATGATTACACGCTGCTGGCCGGAAAGACTTCCGCGGTTCACGATGCTTACAACAGCCTCGCCGTGCAGGCGGTGGAAGGCTCCACTCCGGGGCGGAAGTTCACCATCGAAGCGCGTGTCTACAACGATGCGGTGGCGTTCCGTTATCACGTGCCAGAGCAGCCGGGGCTCTCGCGCTATCAATTGACCCAGGAAGATACCGAGTTTCGTCCGGTGATGGACGCGTCGGCGTGGGCGCTGCGGCTGCCGAACTACCAGAGCGGATATGAAAGCGAATACGTTCCGAGCGTGCTGAGTGCGCTCAGTAATCAAGGGGGTGTTTCAAGCTATATTCTCAACGGCGCGCCCATGCTGATGCACATGCCCGGCGTAGCGTGGACCGCGGTTGGCGAAGCCGACCTTGAAGGCAACGCGGCGATGTATCTTGAAAATCCGACCGGCAATTGGACAGGTCACTACATCGTGAGCAAAATTTCCCCACCGGTGGACGGGCAAGGCCCCGCGGTGGACGCGAGCCTGCCGCACGATAGCGCATGGCGTGTAATCCTGCTGGGCGATACGCCAGGCGAACTGATCGAGTCCAACGTGATTACCGATCTCAATCCTCCGAATCGCGTGGCGGACACGAGCTGGATTCATCCGGGTAAGGCCTCCTGGAACTGGTGGGACGGAGATCTTGGACCGGATGGCCAGTCGGCATATACGACGAAGAACATGGAGTACTATGTCGACTTCGCTGCCGAGTCCGGTTTTCCATACATGATGCTGGATGCAGGATGGTCCGATCGCGACATAACGAAGATGCGCGGCAATGTGGACGTCCCTGAATTGGTGAAGTACGCGGCGAAGAAAAACGTGAAAGTGTGGATATGGCTTTACTCGAAAGCGGTTGCAGCGCAAATGCTGGAGGCATTTCCGCTGTATGAGAAGTGGGGCGTGGCGGGGGTGAAGATCGATTTTATACTCCGCAACGATCAGCAGGGAATCAAGTGGTACTACGATGTGGCGAAGCTCGCAGCCGAGCATCACCTGATGGTCGACTTTCATGGCGCGACGCAGCCCTGGGGCATCAGCCGCACGTATCCGAATGTTCTGAACTACGAAGCTGTGCTCGGTCTCGAGAATAACAAGGCGGGCCGGCGCGATGGTCCGATCAACCGCACGACCTTTCCATTCACACGGATGTTGAGCGGGCCGCTCGACTATACCCCGGGCGGATTCGACAATGTGACCCAGGAAAATTTTGTCGCGCGTGACAAGAGTCCTATGGTGACGGGCACGCGGGCGCAACAGCTGGCGCTCTATGTTGTGTTTGAGGCGCCGTTCGAGATGGTTTCCGATGCGCCAACCGTCTATGCCCACCAGCCCAGCTTCCAGCTCATCAAGGATGTGCCGACGACCTGGGACGCAACACACGTGCTGAATGGAGAGCCAGGTGAGTTCGTGACCATTGCACGAAGACATGGCGACGAATGGTATCTAGGCAGCGTGACGAACTGGACCGCACGCGATCTTCGTGTGCCGCTGACCTTTCTCGGCTCCGGAACCTACACGGCGGAGATATATGAGGATGCCGCCGACGCGTCGCAGAATCCCAAGCACGTGGTGATTCGCCAGCAGAGCGTGCGAGGCGGCGATACGCTCACTCTGCGGCTTGCCGCCGGCGGCGGGTGCGCCATTCGTTTTGTGCCTTCGCGTTAATGATCGTTACAGTGCCGCCGCGGAGGATGCTTCGTTGAGCCGATGAACGAACAAGGCTAGATTGCTGCGCAGGATGATGTGGGGGGCGAGCCTGTGCGTTCTTGCCGGCTTGTCTTTCTCCATCAGATGTCCGAACAGCGTCTCGAAGGCCAGGTGCCCCTGGGCGTGAGGGCGCTGATAAAGCGTGGCGAGGACTTTACCCGACTCCAGCAGAGGCACGAGTTCGTGGAAGAGGTCGGTGGTCACGACCTGCACGCGCCCCAGCAGCTTCAACTCCTCGAGCGCGCGCAGCACGGGCAGGCTATTCGCGGTGCTGATGTACAGCGCGTCTGGCCGTGCCTTGCCCTTCATCAAGGCGAGCGTCTGGCGATGTGCCTCCTCCGGGCTCTCGTGAGATTCGACAACGGGGAGAAGGCTCAGATGCGGAGCCAGCAACGCGAGGCTGGCTGCAAAGCCGCGCAGCTTTTCGGCATGATCAAAGGTAGCCAGTTCGCCGGTGATGGTGGCCACGCGCGAGGGCGTTTGCAGCTTGTGCGAGAGCAACTCGGCGGCCAGCGCGCCACTGGTGTAGGAGTCGACCGCAATGGACGCCAAGCGGCCGCTGTCCGGCGCATCGCTGGCGACACATACCATGGGGATACCCTGCCCCACGATGCGCCGGATGACGGGCGATAGCTCGCTGGTGCGGCCGGGAGTGAACAGGATGCCGTCGTAACGCTTTGCCGCCGCATCCTCGAGTGCCGGAATATCGCCGGACCCCAGGCGCGGATATTCATGAAAATCGAGCGTGATGTGCATGCCGACCGCCTCTTCTGCAGCGGCTCGAATGCCCGCGCGCAGTGGATCGAAAAAAGCGGCAATCTCGCGAGGAAGAACTGCGGCGATGCGAAGGTTGCGATTCAGCTTGAGCGATCGCGCGGCGATGTTGGGTTTATAGCCCAGCTGCTCGGCCATGCGCAGAACGCGGGCCTTGGTCTTGGCGCTGACCCCGCTGCGTCCGTGCAGCGCGCGATCGACTGTGCCGATGGAGGTGCCGAGAGCATTCGCGATATCGCGTATCCCGGCCGACTTGTCGCCCCTGGTGATATTGGCCATCTCGATAAAATGTACTGCCTCGTATGAGCATCAGTCTCGCACACTGGGGTGATATGCAGCGGAGGAAGATAGTTTTTGACAGTCAATCGCAGGAGTGTGTAGCCTTAGTGACGTTAACGTACACATAAAGCGTTTTATTGATGGCTTGACAGCCTGCGCCTTGCCGCTAGGGTCGGTCGATGCGCGGATTCCAGGTTCACACTCTGTTGGACCTTCGAGAGGTCAGGAGTGCAGACGTTCGAGGGGGAGCAAGATGACTAGCGCGGGTTTCAGCCTTCAGGCCGGTGCGCGACGGCTTGTGCATCGTTTACTGCGGGTGACTCTCATGAGCGCCTCGCTCGTTTTGATCACAGCGCCGGTTCTCGCGCAATCGAGCCCATCCGCGCCGGTACGGGTTCGTTATGACGACGCAGCTCGCACTTTTTGCATGGATGCAGCCGGGGTGTCTTATGTTTTCGGCGTCGACCATAGCGGGGAGTTGCAGGCCCTCTATTGGGGACATCGTCTACGTCCGGCGGATCCGATCCCCGCAGCCCGCGCCGATGGCGGCACATCCGGGTTCGATCTGCCGATCAATGCGACCCCGCAGGAGTATGTCGGTTGGGGCGGCGGCCTGGTGGTCGTGCCCGACTTAAAAATTACATTTCCGGATGGCAATCGCGATCTGGTCCTGCACTACGTGTCGCACACGATCCGAGAGAATGCAGTCACGATCACGATGAAAGATATCAGCCGCGATGTGTTCGTGGATCTGCTCTACCAGATCGACCCGGAGACGGGAATCCTTGCGCGCTCGGCTCGTATCGAGAATCGGACCAGGGAGCCGTTCACCATCGAGCAGGTATTCGCGGCAACGTGGAATCTGCCCGCCAGTATGGACTATCGGCTCCGATACCTCACCGGACGATGGGCCGGAGAGTGGAACCTGCAGGAGCAGGCGATGCATCCGGGCAAAGTGGTTCTGGAGAGCCGGCGGGGTACAACCGGCAATGAGGTGAACCCGTGGTTCGCCATCGAACGCGGCAACGAACCCGATGAGGATACGGGTGATGTGTGGTTCGGCGCGCTAGCTTGGAGCGGTTCCTGGCAGATCAGTGTCGAAGAAGACTGGGAGAGCCGGGTACGTGTCACGGGCGGATACACGCCATTTGATTTCTCGTATGTGCTGGCGCCGGGTCAATCGCTGGAGACGCCAAAGTTTTATGGCGGTTATTCGAACTCGGGGATCGGGGGTGCATCGCGCCTGCTGCACCGTCTGGAACTGGACTCGATCGTGCCCGAGGCGCCGCATCGGCGGCTGCGGCCGGTTCTGTACAACTCGTGGGAGGCGACGGGCTTCGATGTGAATGAAGCCGGGCAGGAGGTGCTGGCGGAAAAAGCAGCGAGTATAGGTGTGGAGCGTTTCGTGATGGATGACGGCTGGTTCGGCGAACGCAAAAACGATCATGCGGGACTGGGTGACTGGTATGTAAATCCGCAGAAGTTCCCGCATGGATTGAAGCCGCTCATCGATAAGGTGCATTCGCTCGGCATGGATTTTGGCCTATGGGTGGAACCGGAGATGGTTAATCCGGACAGCGATCTCTATCGCAAACATCCGGACTGGGTGCTGAACTTTCCCGGACGCCCGCGCACCGAGGGCCGGAATCAACTGGTGCTGAACCTCGCACGCCCGGATGTACGCGCATATGTTTATGGTTTCCTCGATAAGCTGCTTACCGAGAATGACATTGCGTTTCTCAAGTGGGACTACAACCGCAACTGGTCGGAGCCGGGATGGGCCGCTGCGCCGCTCGATCAGCAAAAAGAGGTCTACGTCAAGTTCATCCAGAACCTCTATGGCATCCTCGCCGAGTTGCGCGCGAAGCATCCGCATGTGGAGATCGAGTCCTGCTCCGGTGGAGGAGCACGGGTGGACCTCGGCATCATGCGCTACACAGATGAAGTGTGGCCATCGGATAACACCGATCCGTTCGATCGTCTGAGCATTCAGGATGGCTTCACCTATGCCTATTCCCCCGGAGTGATGATGGCATGGGTGACCGGCTCGCCGAACTGGATGAACAACCGGTCAACTTCGCTCGACTATCGCTTCCTCTCTTCGATGCAAGGCGGCCTCGGCATTGGCGCAAACCTGAATAAGTGGACGCCTGAAGATTTCACAGAGGCGAAGAAGTTAGTCATGGAGTACAAGGCGATTCGCGCGACGGTGCAGGAGGGCGCGCTGTATCGCCTGATCTCGCCTCTGCACGGCAGCGAGTATTCGGTTACGGAGTCGGTAGCGCGTGACGGCCACGAAGCAGTCGTTTTCGCATTCCTGCACTCCAGCCAGGAAGGCAAGCCCTACCCGCGGATCTTTCTGCGGGGGCTTGATCCTGAAGCCGTGTACAGCATTCACGCGCAGGCGGGCAAGCTGGACGGGTCAACCGTGCCGCAGGCCAGCGGCGACTACTGGATGCATCATGGCGTCGATGTCCCGCTGCGCGGCGATTTCCAGGCGGCGCTGTTTACACTGGAAAGGGAAGGAGCTCAATGAAACAAGTTCTACGGACACTAACGGCCGCCACAGCCGCCGCGTTCCTGGCCGCGTTTGCGGCGGTCAGCATCTCTTCGCCGGTGTTTGCCGCTGCGCAATCGAAGCCCGAAGAGATTGAGTGGACCTGGGAGGTGCGCCCCCCGCATGTAGATTCGTCACTGCCGAATGTCCTACTGGTGGGCGACTCCATTTCGCGTAACTACTTTCCCGAGGTCACCCGCGATCTCAAAGGCACAGCGAACGTCTATCTGATGGCCAGCTCCATCTGCGTCGGCGACCCACGGCTGCCGCAGGAACTGATCTCGTTTGCGAAAATGGAGGGCGTGCGCTTTCGCGTCGTGCACTTCAACAATGGCATGCACGGATGGGATTACTCGGAGGCCGAGTACAGGGCAGGATTTCCGGCTTATCTCGCCGCGCTCCATCACATCGGGCTGGGCGCTGCGTTTATCTGGGCGTCGACCACACCGGTAAGGAAGGAAAAAGATCCGGGCCCGACGAACGCCCGCATCGACGCGCGCAACGCGATCGCGTTAACGTTTGTCCATGGCATGGCGGTTGACGATCAGCACGCCGTGATGGCGAAGCACGCAGATCTCTACCAGGACGACGTCCACTTCAATCCGACGGGCTCGAATATCGGAGGCGATGCGGCGGCCGAGACGATCCGTCACGCGTTGGTAGAGGCTCACGCGAAATAAGTATTTCGATCGTCAGGCACGCGTTGCCTGTGCCTCAATCTCCTCAAGGGTGCGGCCCTTCGTCTCCGGAACGAAGAGGAACACGAACACCGCACCTGCGAAGCAGATGACGCCGTACGTAAAGAAGCTGCCGGCGCTGCCGAGCGCGTGATTGATGAACGGGAACGAATAGGTGAGGGCGAAGGACGAAATCCAGAGCGCCGATACCGCCGCCGAGACTCCAAGGGAGCGCAGGCGGTTGGGAAAGATTTCCGCGATGAGCACCCACGTCAGCGGGGCCAGGGTCATGGCATAACAGGCGATGGCGCAGAGCGTGAGCACCAGCACCGGTGTACCGTGCAGGCCGGTGTGATAGGCGAATCCCGCCAGCAGGTGCGATACGCCGATGCCGCAGCAACCGATCAGCATCAGCGGCCTGCGGCCCAGCCGGTCGACGATGGCCATCGCGATGACCGTGAAGAGCAGGTTGATAGTCCCGGTAATCACGATGTCGAGCAGAATTTGATTTGCCCCAAGACCGGCGGCACGATAGACCTCTTCCGCGTAATTGAAGAGGATGTTGATACCGCTCCACTGCTGCAGCACAGCAAGCACGACTCCAACGAGCAGCACCATGCGCACGCCGGGCCGGAATAATCCTCGCCAGTTTGTCGCTGTTGTGCTCTCCTCGCGGAGCGCGGTAGTGATGGCAGTCGTCTCGGCGCTCGCGTATTCCGCGCTTCCTCCAATTCTATGCAGTACCTTCATCGCCTGCCCCGTGCGCCCGCGAACCAGCAGCCAGCGCGGGCTCTCGGGAATCGCGAAGGATGCGGCGAGAAAGATCGCGGCAGGCACGGCGACTGCGGTAAACATCCAGCGCCAGCCGAGCTGCACGTTCCATGACAAGAGGAGTTCCTGGGCGGATGCGTGCGCCGGAACGGGCACGGCTATCTGCCAGTTCACGATCTGAGCGAGGAGGATGCCGACGACCACTGCGAACTGATTCAGGCTCACCAGTCGGCCGCGATGCGCCGCCGGGCTCACTTCCGCGATGTATAGCGGAGAGATATTGGAACTCAGGCCGATTGCGATGCCGCCGCTGATTCTCCAGACGATGAAGGCTGTAAAGGAAGACGCCCAACCGGTGAGAACTGACGAGACTGCGAAGAGCACGGCTGACGCCAGCAACACGGGCTTGCGTCCGTAGCGATCGCCGAATGCCCCGGCGACCAGCGAACCGGCAAAGCAGCCGACAAGCGCGCAGCTATTGGCCCAGCCGACCGCCGATGCGCTTTGCAGGTGAAAATAAATTTCAAAAAACTGGCGAGCGCCACCGATGACTACCCAGTCGTAGCCGAAGAGCAGCCCTCCGAGCGCTGCAACCACAGCAATGCCCCACACGTATGGGGTGGCGTGGGTCGTGCTGCTGTTTCCGCTTTGCGCAATCGGGCCGTGCACGCCTAGGCTTCCGTCCCGGTAATGGTCTTATCCGCGAGCAGGTCGCGCGCGCCTGCATGCGAACGATCCAGCCTTTGGACTTCATCGAGTGCGCTCTGTGCTTCCGGGTTCTGGCCCAGCCCCAGCAGTGCCTGAGCACGGAGGAAGGTCGAGGTGATGTGCTGGCGCTTCTGCAAGTCCTCCTCGAAGAGCAGCATGGCCGGCAGGGAAGTGGCGAAATAATCGATCTTCGGCATTTCCTTGTCTAAGGCGGCGGCATAGGTGAGAATGTCCACGAACAGCGACGAGGCATCCTCGTTGCGGCCAAGACGGCGGAGCGCCATCGCGCTCCAGTAAGTCATCTCCGAGATGGTGCGCACCTGCATCTGCTGAAAATCTCCGCGCTGCGCTGCCCCCCGCTCCCAATGTTGCCTTGCGCGTGGCGCATCGCCCGCTGCAGACAAGGCTTCTCCAAGCCAGAACTCGATGTTGCTGCTGTTTGCAAGCAGATGTCGCGCCTCGCTGAGGCTCTGTGGCGGATGATCCGCCGCCTCGAAATGCTGAATCGCTCTGTGCGCGTCACCTGCGGAGAGCGCGGCGCGGCCCAACAGGAGCTGCGCGCGCACGTATTCGCCCAGCACCAGGCCTTCGCCTCCCTCCCAGGGCTGAAAGCTACGTGAGAGCAACAGGGAGAGTGCGTCAGCAGGCCTGCCGACTTGGTTATAGATAGCTGCCAGTTCGACTGACAGGTCGTCGCGCATCTCGACGATATCCCGATGTGCTTCCAATTCAGCGAGCCGTTCGCCAGGATCGTCCCCCAGCCGCTTGCGAAGCTGATCATCTTCATACAGGATGCGGGCATCGCTCGGTGCTGCCTGCCGGGCGCGACGAAAGGCTTGTCGTGCGAGCTGCTCTTCGTGTTCCACGTTGTAGTACGCGATACCCAAATTGCGCCACGCGGTGGGGAATTTCGGATCGAGCGTGGCTGCTCTTTCCCATTGTTCGATCGCATCGCGATGACGGCGGCGGTCATAAAGAAAGTTGCCGAGATAATACGGCGCACGGGCGTCGCGAGGGTTCGCATCGATCGCGGCCTGGAGCACCTTCATCTCTTCAAGCCTGCTTGGGAAAACATATGCGGCATCTGCCGCGGCGGCTTCGGCGAAGAGATCCTGGCTACTCGCGGAATCACCGCGCATCGCGGAGGCAAATGCGCGGGTGTAGATCTCCACGGCGCTGGTTCCGCTGCCGAGAACGTTTTCTGCATCGTCCAACAAGCCCGCCCGGATGCAGTCGAAGGCGAGGTCCAGCCGCTGCCCGGCGTCCGCTGGCAGAACGCCATTCATCAGATAACGGCTCCAGATATCCAGCGGGTCGAGGGCAAGGACCGCCTCCAGCGCGGCCTCGGCTTCGTCGGATCGGCCGAGTCCGCGCAGAACGACAACGCGGAGATTCCTCGCATTGAGATTATCCGTATCGGCGCGCAGTGAGCGATCCAGGTGCTCCATCGCCGCAGCGAGACGCCCATTGCGCATGTCGATCTCAGCCAGTCGATGATATCCGGGACCGCGCCACGCCGCGGACCATGTCGCCTTGTAGAAGGCGTCATAGGCGTCCTCGCTGCGATCCTGAAATAAAAGCGTCATTCCGAGGTTGTAATACGGCTCGCTATCATAGGGATTTGGATTGCGCGCGGTCAGCCGCGCAATTGCCGCTCGGAAGCAGCTTTCGGCGAGATCGAATTCACCGCGACGGAGGTGCATGCGGCCGAGTGCATGATTCGCGCGGCTGTCTGCTGGATCGCGCCGCAAAGCCTCTCGCCAATACGGTTCCGGTGAACGCGTGGCGTGGCGATATTGCTCAAGGTGAAGCCCGGTCAGATAAAGCTCATCGGCGGTTACGATTTCTTCGGGAGCCGGAGGCTCGGTGGCTTCGACCGGCACCGGCGCGGGTGTGGTTTCCGCAGGCGCGTAACGCAGGAGCACGTCGCCCCTCGTTTCGAGCTCGAGAACCCAGGCGTTGTCTTTACTGACGAGCGGCATCGTAGTGTGCAGCGGGCTCTCAGGCCGCAGTATGCCGCTCCATGTCGCGATCTTCTCATCGCTGCCTCTTAACCGCAGGCACGCGTCAGGAATCGCGCGCGTGACCTGCAGATGAACCTGCGCGTGATCGTCTTCGCGCGTTACCCGCACCGCACCGTGAAGGTTCGCCTTGTCGGGAACGCCGGTCTCGCGTATCGGATACCAGAACTGGCTGAAGGTCTTCGTCTCTCCAGGCGCGAGGAAGGAGAAGTCGGGCTGATTGTCGGTATAAACGCCGGCCATCAACTCGATGTATGGGCCGTCCGTCTCAGTCAGGCTGCGATCCCAGGCGTAGCCGAACTCGTGGTTGCCCCACGTCCACTGCTTCTTGCCAGGAGCAATGTGGTGATCCGCCACATGCACCATGCCTGCGCATGCGGCATGATCGTAACCGCCAAAGAAGTCGTCGCGTGAGTTGGCGATCATATAGCTGGTCGGCACTGGGATATTGGCATACCAGCTCAGATCGTTTGCAGGATAGGAGCCGTCCGGGACAAAATTGCGCGGCTTCTCGTCGGCGGGGACGCCATGCAGCGCACGCTCTCCGTAAGGAATTCCGTAGTACGTACCAAGACTGCAGGGGAACTCTGTCACTGCGCGCTTGGCGTGGTCGGCCACATAGCGGACATCATGCGGGAAGAAGGATTGATAGTGCTCATGCACTCGCGTGGCGACGTTGGCCCACCATAGAAAGGTCTGCGTGTCCCACGTGCGGTTATAGAGACGGACCTTCAACTCCAGATACGCACAGCCGGGCCGCAGGCATACCCCGTGCATGCCCTTCATTCGCGCCATGGGGTCGTGATCGCTGCACCACACAGTGACGGAGCCATCCGCATCGCGCTCGATCGCGACCTCCACCGGTAGAAAAGTTGCGGGACGGTGATGCTGCGGCCAGTTGAATTCGACGCCGCCGGAGATCCACGGTCCGGCAAGTCCCACCAGTGCAGGCTTGATGACATTCTGGCGATAGAAAAAATCGTAGCCGTTAATCTTGTCGAGGCCGACATGAATGCGCCCGCCGATTTCGGGAAGCACCATCAGGCGCAAATATTCGTTCTCGATGTGAACAGCCTGCCAGGCTCGCTCCTGTGGCTCGGTCGCGATGCGGTCGATGACCGGCAGGGGGTAGACCTTGCCGCTGCTGCCCTGATAAACACGCTTCTCAAGAAAGAGAGGGTTGGGATCGGGCGTGTCTGGAAGATAGGTTTTCAGGACGACAGGCTCCTGCCAGGCCTTGACCGCATCCGTTTGCTCCGCGGGAGCGTGGGGCAGCGCGAGGGCAGGCCATTCGGAGAGCGAGGAACTGGCGTTCTGGCTGGACATGGCGGCAGAGTTGGACAAAGGCATCTGGCGTTAACGTTACCGCGATCTCAATTATCTTGGCAACCTGTTTCTTTAGATAATTTGTATACTTTTACCTTCCCCAGGCGGGTTGGCCTAGACCATGACGGGCTGACGTGTTTCTATTATGAGCGAAGCCATCGTCCCGCGTCCGGTTTTTCTAGCCTCACCTGGACTTCGCAAGCAATCTTCGCATGCGGCTTGACAACCGAGAAGGCGGCGCTCTAAATTTCTCCTGCTTGTTTTAGCAGCAATATCGTTAACGTTACCGAATATCTCAAGCTATACCAATTTGAGCCATGGAGATCCCCCGCGATGACCAGCCAGATTTTTCGCCGCAATGAACCAAGCGTAGTCCCTGAGCAGCAATGGAATCCGTTCAACGTTGGCAGAGAGCACATTCCGCGATGGATTCTAGGGCTTCTCACCGCTGCAATACTGGTTGCGGCTTCGTCGAAATCGATTGCGCAGGTGAATGACGTAGGGCAGCGGCCCTATCTCGGATGGAGCACCTATAGTGAGCAGACGATCAATTCGGGCTTCCTGACCCAGGCCAACATCGCCGCCGAATCCGATTCGCTGGCATCTTCAGGACTTCAGTCGCACGGCTTCCGGTACATCAACATCGATTCCGGCTGGCAGGGAAGTTTCGACGCGAATGGACGGCCCATTCCTAACACCACCACATTTCCGAATATCAAGGCGCTTGTCGATCACATCCACCAGAACGGTCAGAAGGCCGGCATTTACTGGATTCCGGGAGTCGAATACCCGGCGGTCGCAGCCAACTCGCCAATCCTGGGCACGAACTACCATATTCAGGACATCCTCGTTGTCCCCTACACCGCGGGCAATGCGTTTGGCGGACCTGGCACTTCTCCGTATCACTACAAGATTGACTTCACCAAGCCCGGCGCGCAGGAATACATGAACTCCGTCGTCGCACTCTTTGCGTCCTGGGGCATCGATTTCATCAAGCTCGACGGAGTTACGCCGGGTTCGGACAGCTACGATCTCTCGATCGATAATCGCGCCGATGTTGCCGCCTGGTCGAAGGCCATCGCGGCAAGTGGCCGGCCTATTTGGCTGACCATCTCCTGGGCGCTCGATCAGGACTATCTTAGCGTCTGGCAACAGTATGCGAATGCCAGGCGTATCGATCAGGATGTGGAGTGCGAAGGCAACTGTGGGACGCTCACCGATTGGCCCCGGATTTACGAGCGCTTCCGTGATCTGCCCGGATGGGAGGATGCCTCTGGGCCGGCCGTAGGGTGGAATGACTTAGATTCGCTGGACATCGGCGACGGAACGCTCGATGGTCTGAGCAACGAGGAGAAACGCTCTGCATTGTCGCTGTGGGCGCTGGTCAACGCGCCTATTTATCTCGGCGGCGACCTCACCAAGCTGGATAGTTTTGGAAAGCAGCTGGCAACCAATGACGAAGTGCTCGCCGTGGATCAGTCGGCTGCGCCGGCGAAGCAGATGCTGGACGGCGACGTAGAGGTGTGGGTCAGCAGCCTGGGCAACGGGAGCTATTACGTCGGCGTGTTTAATATGAACGCCACAGTTGCAAATGTCCAGGTTCCGTGGAGCTTACTGGGATTTGCCAATGCGCTGCAGGTTCGCGATCTCTGGAGCCATCGCAATCTCGGGCCGTCTGTGGGCGGATTCGCGACTGTTCTGCAGGGACACGGTTCGCAACTGCTCAAGGTGACCGGCATCGGCCGGCCGGCGCCCTCTCCCTCGACTAGCTATGAGGCCGAGTCCGCTATCCTTGGAGGTTCTGCGGTCATCGCAAGCTGTCCGGCTTGTTCCGGCGGCGAAAAAGTCGGCGGACTAGGACTTGGCGCGGACAATAACGTCACCTTCAACAACGTCTACGCGCCTCACGAAGGCGAGTACCTGATGCAGGTGGACTCGATGACGCAAGGCCTGCGGTCGTATCTGTACAGCGTGAATGGCGGGGCCTACCAGACGCTGAACTGCGGCGGCGGAAGCTTCTTTCTACCTGCCGCCACAACTGTGCCGGTTCATCTGGAGAAGGGCCTGAACACGATTCAGTTCGGCAGTCCAGTCAGTTATCCGCCCGATCTCGATCGTATCGTGATCAGTGGCAACGGCAATTTCCCGCCGCCTGTAACTGCAACCTATGAAGCGGAGGTCGCGACGCTGGGTGGCACGGTCACAGGCGGTTTCAGCAATTATTCCTCGGGACTCGGCAAGGCCGGCAATATCGGGGCCGGCGCGGCCAACTCGGTCACCTTCTCCAATATCACCGTTCCGGTTACCGGGACTTATCAGCTCGAAATCGACTACCAGACGAGCGGCCCGCGCTCTTACTTCATGAGCGTGAACGGAGGCACGGCCACTGAGCTCGATCTCAATGGCAGCACCTTCAATGACCCGGTGCCCGTGGTGCTTCCCGTGCAGCTCCATGCCGGGGTGAACACCATCAACATCGGCAATCCCACCGGCTACGCGCCGGACCTTGACCGGATCGTCACCGCGCCGCCCACGCCGTTAAGGAATAGGCGAACCGCGTGGTGTCTGAACTTGTTTTGGAGTGAACAGAAGGGCCGCTCCTACCGAGCGGCCTTTCCCTTTTTGAAAGATTTTGAAAGATGAGGAAATCAAGAATGAAGTCGTTGCCGCTGTTGTGCGTCCTGGAAACGGTAGAGGCCACAGAGATCCCCTCGCAGTCCACTCATAAATCGTATTTCGCATTCGCGACATTGCAGCTTCGCTTTCGATTGAGCGCGATCCTCATCTTTATTAGCGCTGTGCTCTGTCCGATGCACGCGCAGACACTCGAGAAATTGCCCATCGACCATGGCTGGCAGTTTCGCCAGCACGTGAGTGTCGGCGACTCTGGCGGCAAGACGGTCCCTGATGCGGAGTGGCGTCCGGCGATGGTGCCCGGTGACGTGCATCTCGACCTGCTGCGCAATCACCTCATCGACGACCCTTTTTATCGGGACAACGAAGCCAAACTGCAGTGGATTGAAAAAGCGAGCTGGGACTACCGCACCACTATCCAGGCCACGCCGGGGATGCTTGCCCACGAGCATATCGATCTTGTCTTCGAAGGCCTCGATGCTGCCTGCGATGTTTATCTGAATGGAGTGAAGCTTGCCTCGCCGGATAACATGTTTCGCGAGTGGCGGATCGATGCCAAAGGATCGATGAAGGCTGGAGCGAATGAACTGCTGATTGTCTTTCCATCTCCGATCGACGCCGCCGAAAAAGTCGCGGCCAAAGACCCCTGGCAGTCGCGCATTCACATCGATCCTAAAACGTATGTCCGTAAGGCGGCCTACGAGTACGGATGGGACTGGGGACCGCGCTTCGTCACCAGCGGCATCTGGCGTCCGGCCCACCTGGAGTTGTGGGATGACGCGCGCATCTCCGATCTCTTCGTCGAACAGAAGGATGTCGGCTCTGCGGTGGCGCACCTGGACGTGCAAACCGAAATTATGGCCAGCCATGCCGGCCCGGCCGTGCTTCACCTCGCGTACGGTCTGGCAGGCACTCCGACGGAGATCGAGCAAAGAGTGACGCTCGCTCCCGGTGTCAATCATTTCGAATTCCCCATCGAGATCGATCATCCGAGCCTCTGGTATCCCAACGGATACGGCGCTCAGCCGATCTATCATTTTCGCGAAGAAGTAGATGTGAACGGCAAGCAGGCAGATAACACTGCGGTGAAGACAGGACTGCGTTCGATCGTTCTGCGCCGGGAGCTCGACAAGTGGGGCCGGTCGTTCGAGTTCATCGTGAACGGCATCCCCGTCTTTGCGAAGGGCGCGGACGTGATTCCATTTGACAGCTTCCCGAGCCGGGTGACCACAGAGCAGTACCGTCGCATCCTGCAATCTGCGAAAAACGCGAACATGAACATGATCCGCCATTGGGGCGGCGGTTACTACGAGTCGCAGGAGTTCTACGACATGTGCGACGAGCTGGGCCTGATGGTCTGGCAGGACATGATGTTCGGCAACGACTGGCAGCCGGGCACCTACGCATTCAAGCGGCAGATTGAGCGCGAGGCCGAATATCAGATCACGCGGCTCCGCAACCACCCCAGCATTGTGCTGTGGTGCGGGAACAATGAAACAGAGCTGGTGCGCGACTGGAATGGCAGAGGCAGTCTGCCGGTCGACGACCGTCTTCGGCTGTGGCAGGACTACCTCACCGAGTTCAGTGGTGTCCTTGCCCGCACGGAGGCTCGACTGGAGCCGGAGATCCCATACTGGCCCAGCTCGCCCAGCGCGGACTATGAAGACCTGAGCGACACTTTCCAGTCCGGCGACAATCACGACTGGACCGTCTGGCACGGGAACGCAGATTTCTCCGCATATGAACAGCATCATTGGCGGTTCGTCTCGGAATACGGTTTTCAGTCGTTCCCCGAGATGAAGACCATCGAAGCATTCACCAGGCCTGAGGACCGGACCAGCATCTTCACGCCGGTGATGCTGGCGCACCAGAAGAACAGCGCGGGCAACAGCATCATTCACGACTACATGCTGCGCTACTATGGCGAGCCGAAAGATTTCCCCTCGTTTCTTTACGCCAGCCAGGTGTTGCAGGCGGAAGGAGTCAAGGTTGGCGCGGAGAGCTTCCGCCGCGCGATGCCGCCCACCATGGGCTCCATCTTCTGGCAGCTCAATGACTGCTGGCCGGTAGCTTCGTGGTCCAGCATCGACTACTACGGTCGTTGGAAGGCATTGCAATATTATGCGAGACGATTCTACGCGCCGGTGCTGGTGTCACCGCATGTCGAGAATGGAGCACTCGCGGTTTACGTGGTTTCGGACAAGACAGGGCCGGAGCGCGGTCAGCTTCGTTTGCGGATCATGGACTTTGCAGGCCACGTAGTTCGCGAAATCAATCAAGAGGTGACCATCGATCCGTCGGCGTCAAAGGTTTATCTGCAAGTGCCGCTCAGCGAGCCCGGCAAAAACGGCCCGGTCGATCTAGCCGAAGTCTTCGGGGCTGTCGATCTCGCAGTCGATGGGCAGCAGGTTTCATCCAATCTTGTTTTCTTTGTACCATCGAAGGAGGTTCACCTGCCTCATGCCGAAGTCTCGGCACAGATAAAGCCTTCAGGGGCGGGATTTGACGTGACGCTTAGCTCTCCGGTGCTCGCCCGCAGCACGTATGTTTCCTTTGGCGAGGCGGACGTGGACTTCTCCGATAACTACATCGACCTGCTGCCCAACGAGCCGGTCACAATCCACATAACCAGCAAGGCGAGCCTCGAGGATCTCCGTTTACAGATGAAGATCGTTTCACTGGCGGACGCTTTCACGGCATCGAGATGAGACGCAGCGATGGTCGCTGCAAGGCAAGACTCGTAGTTCAACTGCCAAATCTCTCCGCGGCCCGCGCCTTTGCTTTCGCGGCCTCTTCTTCCCGATTCTTCGGAGGTGAGTTCGTTTCGAGCGATTGAAGAAGGCGTGTTGAAATTCCGGCGATCTCATCGACTGCGGCCTCGTTGGCAAGCGACGGCTTGTTGAAGCCGCTGATCTTTCTCACGAATTGAAGAGAGGCAGCCTGAACCTCTTCTGCAGTTACCGGTGGATCGAAATTAAAAAGCGTTTTGATATTCCTGCACATTCGTCGGAACCTCGAATCGAGATAATCCTCTTGCCCGCGTAAGTCCTGCAAATTCGGGAGCATCGTTCTTCGATCCACGGGCGGAGTAGACTCGTCAGTCTATCCTCGAGTCCTCCATATCAAATATGCCATGAATGTCACTCATCAATCAGAGTTCCCACTTGTGGCCGAAAAAGATTTGGGGCTCCTCTAGCTCAAACCATTTCTCCAGGCGCCTCTCATGCTTGCCTGTCAAATTGATCCCAGAGGGAGTAGCACAGGAAGGCGCCACGATCACTATTGAGCATGGATGAGATGGCGAGGCCGAACCTATTAAACGTTGTTGTGCACGGGAACTCCGTAAAGTTATCTGGCCGCTGTGTCAACATCGCCGATAGAATGCTGCGTGTTCAGTGATCCTTTTCTATTGCAACAAGGCCCATAACTCATCAGTGCCGATTACAGAACTATCTCCCTCTGCTCGCAGCAATGCCTTTGCAGCCGCAAGATCTCCTCGCGATGAACCGGCTTGCAAGCACCACCGACTCCTGGTTCGCGCGCCTGTGGCGCTTTACGCCAAGGGTGTCCTGAATTTGTTCGAAGAGAAGCTCAGCGGCTTTTCTTCCCACCTCTTCGATGGGCTGCTGAATCACACTGATGGACGGACGCAGGGTCGCAGCCAATTCAAAATCGTCAAAGCCCAGCAGCGCAATACGCGAAGGAATCGATACTCTAAGTTGCTGCAAGGCCTGAAAGGCGGTGATGGTGGAACTGTTTTTGAGCGTGAAGATCGCGTCAGGTGGCTGGCTGTGTTTCAGATGCGCGGCGAGTGCATGGGATGCCAGGCGCGCATCATCGCCAAGGGTGGAGTCTACAAGCGATGTCAAGCCGGCTTCTTCTATCGCCCGACGGTAACCACGCAACCGCTCGCTGATGGAATATAACTCCGGTTCGCCGCCGAAACAGAGAATGCGTTTATATCCATGCTTGATCAAGTGAAGCGTGCCATTGCGCGCGGCCTCGAAATTGTCCGTGACCACACTGGAGCAACCGCTTCCAAAAAGCGGTCGGTCGAAGACCACCACGGGGATAGTGCTTTTCCTGACAAAGGTCGCGAGCGCCCCGCTGCCGGAGTCCGAAGGAACAACGAGTAGCCCATCTGGACGATGCCTCATGAGCACGTCGAGGTTGTCCATCTCGGCATCGCTCTGATTATTAGTAACGGCGACAATCAGCAGAGAGTCATGGCATCTCGCTATTTTGCCGGCCGCCTCCGCGCAGCTTGCAAAAAAAGAGTCGGCAATGCTGGGCACAAGCAGCCCCACGGTTTTAGTGCGCCCTCCCTTGAGAACTCGTGCTGCATGATTCGGCAGATAGCCGAGTTGTCGGATGGCAGATTCGACTCTCTGCATGGTCATTGGGCTGACGTTGATGCCGCCATTGATGACCCGCGATGCGGTCCCGACGCCGACGCCCGCGATGCGAGCCACGTCTGAAAGTGTCGGGTGTGAGCTGCACTTTCCCATGAGGATGGCCGATTTCCATTTGCAAGACTCTATTGCGATCCCGATATTTTCACAGACGGCCCACTCTCGCCAACTTGCCGATAGTAATTTCCGGGCATCGGTTCGCAGTCGTCCGTAACGGAGACTTGTGAGAATCCATCGTCGGTGGGTTGACAGTTAACTATTAACCTTTTTACTATTATCGCCGAATTGGAAACGTTCCCAATCAGGTGCTCTCTTAAAGCGCCGCGCAATCCCGAGCACGAATACTCGCGAGCTGATCTGTGTGGAGGTCATATGCAAGGCCTAACGAAGAGAAAGTGGATTTCATCCGTAACCCCATCCCTGATAGTCAGAGTTCTGACATCTTCCCCCGTCAACCTCTTGCCGCGGCGGGCTACCGGCGTAGCCATCTTTGCGTTTCTACTCTTTACATTGCACGCGCCATCGGTGGCCAAAGCGCAGTCCGACTCGTCCTCGCTGTCAGGAACCGTGACCGACCCAAGCGGAGCCGTCGTGCCGAATGCGCGAGTCACCGCTCGTAACGAAGCAACGGGGCTTCAGCGCACTGTCGCAAACCAACGGCACCGGAGCTTACACCATTACGAATCTTCCGTCCGGCAGCTATACCGTGCGCGTCGAGGCGAAGGGCTTTGGAGACCGTCGCAGCAAAAGGGCACGCACCTCGATCCGAACATCGGCAGCCGTTATGACGCATCGCTGAAGACCGGCCAATCGAGCACCACGATCACTGTGCAGGCAGACGCCAATACACTCCAGACCGAGTCCGCGGCCGTCGGTCAGCTGGTCACCAGCGAGCAGGTGAACACCATTCAGCTCAACGGCCGCAATCCCATCTATCTTTCGCAGCTCGAACCGGGCGTCGCGCGCAATGCTCCGCTGTCCTCATTCAATTTTTCTCCGGACTTCACCGGACCGTACCATCAATGGCGCGCGCAGCAATGAAAGCCTGCTCACCCTGGATGGCGCGCCCATGATTCGCACACGCGCCAACGGCACCACCGTCGGCGTCGGTGATGTCGATTCCATCGCGCAGGTTCAGATCCTGACCACCACCTATCCCGCGCAGTACGGCGGAACCTCCGGCGGTGTCATCATTCAGGTTCCCAAGAGCGGCACCAGCAGCTTTCACGGCACTGGCTATGAGTATCCTGCGCAACTTCGTTCTTCAACGCGAATACCTGGATCACGCAACCAGTCCGACCAGGCTTTCCTGAACGGCCATCCACCACCGTTCCGGTTCAACCAGTTCGGCTGGAATGTCGGCGGTCCGGTCCTGATTCCTCACGTCTTCAACAACCAGTCGAAGCAGAAGCTCTTCTTCATGGCCGGGCAGGAATTCCTTCGCTACCGACAGAACGCAACCCAAACCGGCATCGTGCCTACGGCGCTGATGCGTCAGGGAAACTTCAGCGAGCTGCTGCACTCCGAACATCTTCTACAGCAGCCCGTGCAATTGTGAATCCCTGGACCACCCAGGCATATCCGAACAACGTCATCACCAGCGGCCTCAGCCCCAACGGTCTTGGGCTGCTCAATACCTATCCGGTCGCAAACGAAACGAACAATCCGGGCTTTAACTGGGAAGACTTCGCTCCCGTATCCGCAGAACCAGCGCAAAGACACGCTCGTTCTGGACTACATTCCTTTCGACGCGCACCATCTTCGCTTCAGCCTGCTGAACTATAACTACAATCAGGTCAATCCCTTTTCCAGCGACTTCACGCAGTTGCCGCAGGTGTGGAACTGGCCGAATCAGGTGGCCATTGTTCACTACACCTGGACAATCAATCCGACCACGGTCAACGATGCGACCTTTTCCGCATCCGCCGACCACGTCACCATCACGAACGACCTCTCCAGCGGCTTGTACAATCGCACGCTCTACGGAATTAACTACCCCTACCTCTTCCCAGCCTCGGATAAGCAGACTCCGGAGAAGATACCGACCATCGAAATCAATGATGGTAACTTCACGACTGTGGATGGCGGTCCTTACCCATCGCACTCCGGCGGCCCTATCTTCAACTTTACCGATAACTTCACCAAGGTATTCGGTAATCACACACTGGTCCTTGGATTCGTGTGGGAGTACTCCGGAGAAAACGACAACGACCAGATCAGCGTAAGCAGCACAACGCCGGGCGCGACCAACAACCAGAACGGACAGTTCATCTTCACGGATAGCCGTACTGGACTTCCGACAACGGGCGCCGCCGTTGCCAACGCCGCGCTGGGTCTCTTCGACACCTACGGCGAAATCGGACAGAAGACCTACACTCTCTTCCGCGGGCACATGTACGAAGGCTTCGCGCAGGACACATGGCGCGCTACTCCGAAAACGGTTCTGGAGTATGGCGTTCGCTACAGCGTGATCCAGCCGTACTCCGCGCTGTGGAGAAACCAGTCGGTCTTCGATCCAAAGTCTTACAATCCCGCATTAGCAAACACGGTTAACCCCGTCACGGGATATACCTCTGCAACCTCGATCCAATCGATATACAACGGCGTCGTGATTCCCGGCAGCGGTTTTCCCGGCGCTGCTGCGGCTCATCTGCCGGCCAGCATCCTGAACGGCCAATACCAAAGCCTCTTTCGCGGATACGGAGCGGGCTACTCGAAAACAGTGTGGAGCGATATTCAACCCCGCTTCGGCATAACCTACCAGGCTGCTCCTTCGACGGTGCTGCGCGCGGGTGCCGGACGCTTCGTCCAGCGCCTTGGCATCAGCGATCAGGTTCAGTTGGGCGGCAATGCACCTTTCCAGGATAGTGAGACCGTAACTGGAGGATCTGTCGATAACCCCGGTGGCGTGGGAACTAACTCTTTGCCATTGGCACTCTCTTCTCAGGCCTACAATTTCCCTAATCCTGAAGCCTGGGCATGGAACGCTGCCATCGAGCAGGACATCCCGAAGTTCGCCACGCTGACTCTGGCTTATGTAGGCCGGCGCGGAATCCATCTTTCCCAATTGGAGAACATCAACCAGTTGAAACCTGGCACGGTGCAGGCCAATCCGGGCATCGCACAGGATGCTCTGCGTCCCTACCAGGGTTTCTCGACGATTCTTCAGGACACGAACGCGGGAAGCTCCATTTATCACTCGCTGCAGGTCAACCTGAAGCGTCGCCTCACAAAGAACGTGCTCTTCGGGGTTGCCTATACCTGGTCCAAAAGCATGGACTTCGGTTCCAGCACGGGTTATGAGCTTCCCAACTACTACGACCCGGCCCCCAACTATGGCCCAAGCGACTTCGACATACGCAACATCCTTGTCGTCAACTATGTCTGGAACATTCCCTTCGCCAACAGTGCCGGCAACCGTTTGGTGCGCAGCACGCTCGGCAACTGGCAGATCTCCGGCGTCACTCAGATGCAGACGGGCATCCCGCTACAGATCGGCACAGGCAACGATGAAGCAGGTGTCGGAGAAGGAGCAGGAACCCAGCTATGGGACTTTACTCGCAAGCCCAGGATCGAAAAGCATTTCAGCGGCAACGGCAGCTCTGGTTACTGGTTCGATCCCACTGTTTTTTATCAGCCCCCGGCAGGCACTCTTGCTCCTCGCGGCACTCGCAATGCCGTGTATGGGCCAGGTTTTCAAAGCTGGAACGCGGCGCTGCTGAAAAGCATCCACGTCATTCCTGGCCACGACAACAATGTGCTGAGCTTCAAAGCCGAGGCATTCAACTTCACCAATCACCCAAATTGGGATGACCCAGGTAATAGCACAAGTGTCAATCCAACTAGCTCTACTTTTGGTGAAATTACAACGAAGGGACAAACTTATGCCTCGGACCGTGAGCTGCAATTCAGCCTGCGATACGAGTTTTAAGCGTTCCCGGTACGGGGTGGGCGACCTGGTCCCGCCCCGTCGACGATTATTGCTTCAGGCTTAAATATTTCCGCGTGGTTGAATTTAATTGGTGGAGTGGATAGACTCGATGCCGCTTGTGCTGGGCATCATCTCGCAAGTCTGAGCCTCGTGGTATCAGCGCAAAAGAGAAAGAAGGAACGACATGAAGTGGAAGTGGGAACTCAATCAACCACTCTGGAAAAGCACTTCGTTCGCTACAGCCTGCATGGCAGCATTGTTACCGGCGCTGGGATGGTCCCAGACACATCATTTCCAAGTGCAGGATGTTGTTGACAAGCTTCCACCCACTGCTCGTACCGTTGTCGAGCGGCTGGGGGAGTTGAATCAGTTTGAGGCGACTGACTGGCGGTACCACGCAGGGGATGTCGCGCATGGCGAGTCAGTCGATCTGAACGATGCTGACTGGCAGGTGGTGACCCCAAAGGGTGAAGCTCCTGAAGGGGCAGCCTGGTATCGGCGCTGGATTGAAATCCCAAACACTTTTCATGGCTACGATGCGACAGGCACGCGAATCTGGTTCCAATTCGACGCCTCTGCGCCTGGACATGGCGACGTGCCGGAGATACTTTACTTCAACGGACGGCGAGTCGCGCTGGGCGCGGATCTTGAGCGTGTAGTCCTCACAGACAGCGCCAAACCTGGAGAGCGCATCCTGGTTGCCGTAAAGCTGCTGGCAACAGCGGGTCCGAAACGTGTGAACGGTGCTAGCATCCGCGTGGACTATCCCGAGAACCGCCCGAATCCAGGCGATTTGCGTGACGAAATACTTTCGGCCGAAATCTTGATCCCGACACTGTCGAAGAATCCGTCTGCGGATGAGGGCCTTCTCACGAAAGCAGTCGCCGGGATCGACGTGGGCGCTCTTGATACGCCCGGCGCCGCAGGTCAGCAGCGCTTCGACGCGTCGCTGCGTGTTGCGGAACAACAATTGGAAGCATTGAAGCCGATGCTCCAGCAGGCGACATTCCATGAAACCGGCAACTCGCACATTGACGCTGCATGGCTGTGGCCGTGGACAGAAACGGTCGACGTTGTGCATCGCACCTTCGGTACCGCGGCGCAGTTGCTCAACGAATATCCAAAGTACACCTATACGCAATCGGCCGCGCAATACAACGAGTGGATGGCCGAAAAATATCCGGAGCTGAACGATCAGATCAAGAAGCAGATCGATGCGGGACGCTGGGAAGTCGTAGGTGGGATGTGGGTCGAACCGGATTTGAATCTGCCGGACGGCGAATCGCTGGTGCGATCAATTCTGATCGGTAAGCGCTACTTCCAGAAGGAGTACGGCATCGACGTGCACATCGGTTGGAATCCCGATTCCTTCGGGTACAACTGGCAGCTTCCGCAGATATATGAAAAGTCCGGCATCGACACCTTCGTGACCCAGAAGATGGAGTGGAACGACACGAACCCGCTCCCATTCAAGCTGTTCTGGTGGGAGTCGCCGGACGGAAGCAAGGTATTGACTTACTTTCCGCATGGCTACGGAAACAGAAGCCTCGATCCTGTACGGCTCTCGGCGGACCTGGCCACTGCACGCGAGCAGGCACCAGGACTGAATGAAATGATGGACCTTTACGGAGTCGGCGATCACGGAGGCGGCCCCACCCGCTCCATGTTGGATGAAGGCATGCGCTGGGCGCAGCCGGACAAGATCATACCGAAGATGGAGTTTGGTATTGCGGACACTTACTTCAAGAAAGTACGTCCCGAGATTGCGGATAACTCAAAGATCTGGAACTATGCGTCCATTGCCGATGGATACACTTATCCGCCTGTCCCTGCGGCAGGACAGATTAGTATCCCGACATGGGACGACGAGCTCTATCTCGAGTATCACCGCGGCGTCTATACGACACAGGCCAAACACAAGCAGAATATGCGTAACAGCGAAGAGGAAGCGCTCAACGCTGAGAAGTATGCTGCCCTTGCATGGCTTGACGGCGCCACTTATCCGACCGATGAATTCACCGACGCGTGGAAAAAGATTACCTTCAATGATTTTCACGATCTCGCTGCCGGCTCGGGCATCGGCGTCATCTATCGCGAAGCGCAGAAACAGTTTGATGTAGTCCGTCGTGAGACAAACGAGATTTCCGATGCATCGCTCAAGACGTTAGGCGCCCAGGTCGATACGCAGGGTAGCGCGGGTGTTCCGGTCCTAGTATGGAATCCGCTCGCCTGGCAGCGCTCAGGTCCGGTAACTCTCGACGTGCAGATGCCCGAACCGGTAAGCGATGTCTATGTGGTCGATGCGCAAGGCAAGGTATTGCCTGAGCAAATACTCTCGGCCGACGCGAAGACAAACAGTTTCAAAGTGCTGGTGAAGGCTGAGAATGTGCCGGCGCTGGGCTACATGCTGGTCCACGTCCTGCCGGGCAAAAAGAGTTTTGCGAGCGACCTCAAGTCGGTTGGATTAACCATCGAGAACGATGATTTACGGCTGACCGTCGACAAGCAGTCAGGCTGTATCACGAGTCTCTACGATAAGCGCGCGAATTTCGAAACGCTGGTTTCCGGAGGCTGCGGCAACGAACTGCAGGCTTTCACCGACAAGCCGCAGAAATACGACGCCTGGAACATCGATCCGGGTACGCTCGATGTTCCTCCAGCAAAACTCGACACTGCTGAGTCGGTCGAGCTGGTCGAGCATTCTCCACTGAGAGCCGTTATTCGCATCAAGCGTAAGTGGCAGAGCTCATCGTTCACGCAGGACATCGCGCTCTACACGGGTGCCGACCACGCAGTGGTTTCAACCGACGTAGATTGGCGCGAGCGTCATATTTTGCTGAAGGCGGCATTTCCCCTGGCGGCAACCAGTAAGGACGCCACGTACGAGATCCCGTATGGATCGATCGAGCGGCCAACCACCCGCAACAACAGCTTTGAGAAAGCGCGTTTCGAAGTACCTGCGCTGCGCTGGGCAGACGAAGGCAATGGACAGCATGGTTTCAGTCTGATCAATAACTCGAAGTACGGTTATGACGGCGTGGGAAATCTGCTGCGCCTTTCACTGTTGCGCTCTCCCACCAGCCCTGATCCTGAGGCTGACCAGGGAATGCAGCACTTCAGTTATGCACTCTATCCGCATGCAGGGGACTGGAGGCAGGCCCGCACTGTCCAGCACGGGTATGAGTTCAACTACCCGCTCACGGCCACACAGGTGGCGCCCCACACAGGGAAACTGCCTGCTGAGCACAGTTATGTGTCCGTCTCATCGCCGAATGTCATTCTGACGGCAATGAAGAAAGCAGAGGACTCGAACGGGCTGATCTTGCGCATGTATGAGTCTGCCGGTAAGACGGAGCAGGTCAGGGTCAAGGTTCCCGAGGGCGCGGATCATGCAACGATCACGAATCTGATGGAGAACGAGAATGGCGCCGCGGTGCCGATCTCCGATGGAACGGCAGAGGTTTCCATCCACCCCTATGAGATTCTGACCCTCAAAGTTGATTACACCCATTAGACGTGCTCCCAGCTAAGCTGATTCTGCGCCTTTCAATCTCAAGGTGCAGAATCGGCGAATCGAATCGCCTGCAGGGAGTGGCTCGATAATGAACGGTGTAACTCGTGGAATTGCACGTCGTGAGCTTCTGAAATACGGCGTCGCATTGGGAGCCGCAGCCTCTCTCGGACCTTATGCAAGCTCTGCCTATGCAGAAGCTCCGTCGGCAGATGACAGAAAGTACTGGATCGAGGTTGTCGCCCGGGTGTCAGAGCCGGTACTGCGGGCCCTGAGCGAGAGACGACTCAAGGCGACAATGCCGGTCGAGGCCTCTCACGGCAACGTCGAAGACCGGAAGCAATTTACCTATCTTGAAGCGACAGGAAGGCTATTGTCGGGGCTTGCTCCGTGGCTGGAGTCGGGAGCGGAGAGCGGCGCGGAAGGCAGCCTCCGAGAGCAATATTGCGAGTGGGCTCGCGCTGGGATTCGATCGGCGACTGATCCATCCTCTCCGGATTTTATGAACTTCAACCATGGGCAGCAGCCTGTGGTGGATACAGCCTTTCTCGCGCTGGCGATTCTCCGCGCCCCCAATGAGCTGTGGCAGAAGTTGGACAAGACGACGCAGAGTAACGTCGTTGCGGCGCTGCAATCATCGCGAGTGATCTTGCCCGGCTACAGTAACTGGTTGTTGTTTTCCGCGATGATCGAAACCGCGCTCTCGTTCATGGGCGTTTGGTGGGACCCGATGCGGGTGGATTACGCTCTTCGCTCTGTGGACAGCTGGTACAAGGGCGATGGCGTCTATGGTGACGGCCCGCATTTTCACTGGGATTATTACAACAGCTTCGTGATTCAGCCAATGCTGCTGACCATTCTCGATGTGATGGCAAATCTTCTCCGGTATGGAAGGCCTATCAGCCGGAAGCGCTGGCCCGCGCTCAGCGCTATGCCGAAATCCAGGAACGCCTGATCAGCCCTGAGGGCTCTTATCCGCCGATCGGCCGGTCGCTGTGCTACCGCTTTGGCGCCTTCCAATTGCTGTCGGAGATTGCGCTCCGGGGTCGGCTTCCCGACAGTATTTCGCCCGAACAGGTTCGTTGCGCGTTGACGGCGGTGATGCGGCGCATGATCGATGCGCCGGGAACATTTGATGAACAAGGCTGGCTGAGAATAGGGTTTAACGGGCACCAGCCAGAGATCGCCGAGTCCTACATCTCTACGGGGAGTTTGTATCTATGTTCTGCAGCATGGCTCCCGCTGGGGTTACCCACGACGAACCAGTTCTGGTCTGGCGAAGCCAGGCCATGGACCGCAAGGAGGGCCTGGGCAGGACAGGACTTAAAGGCCGATCACGCGATCGCGGATTAGGGTCGGTGCGAGAGGGATGGGCATTCGATCGTCTGCTTTGGTGACTTAATGTTCGCTCAGACGAAACATCAGCCGGGCCCGGCTGATGTCTGGCCACTGAGCTGAAACAGCTCCCTTATTTGAGAAGGAGTATTGGTGGCCTGCAGATTCGGAAAGTGCTGAAGAGTGCTAACGATGTTCAAGGGGCCTCCGATGACCTTTGCTTATTCACGGCAGAGGTCTGCGTCACAAATCCTGGGCAAACTGTTTATTCTGATGGATCCGGCCCCGCTTGAATTTGATCGCAAGGGTGCGGAAAGCGCCGAGGATCCCTCCGGTGAGAAGAGCAATGAGGTGAACCATCGGCCTAAAAGCCGCGATGGCAGGCGCGCCGTACGCCTGAGCAATCACATCCGGCCTGCTCTCATGGAGCATCTGGATCGACCATGGCTCGAATGTCGCGGTTCTCCAGAATCACGCGTTCCATTCCCGCATCTGTATGGATGGCGATATCCACCATAGCCTTAGCCAAATCATCGGCACGAATCACCTGGTTGGGGAACAGGAGGTGAAACACAGGGTATACAGACCGCAACAAGCGGTAGCTTAAATTCGGTTCCTTCCGTGGCTCAACCGGATAGATGTAGGCTGGCCTGAAGATGTAGAGCCGAGGAAACCCTGATCCGAAGAGTGTCTTCTCGGCCTCCCCCTTGTAACGCGCAAACGCCATGCGGCTTCGCCCTGTAGGGTCCGCACCGCTCCCGCTCAAGAACGAGAACGATGCGTCTGGGCTACTGTCGCGAAAAACTCGCGCGAACTCGACCGTATAGTCAACGGTGATCGTATACATTTCGACGTCCGTCACGGAGCCGGTATACGTGCCCAGGCAGAAGACCGCTGCGTCCTGACCTGCCAGCATCTGTGCGAGTGCGGAGCAGTCACTGAAGTCCTGATGCAGTACCTCATCGAGCTTAGGGTGCGATATATCAGTCTTTCTACGGCTGATCGATGTCACACGTTCCACAGCGGGGAGGTCCAGTGCATAGCGAAGAGCGTAGCCGCCGACCATTCCCGTCGCGCCCACGATTGCAAGCCGTATGTGACCCTCCGCCGGAAAGTTCATCACAGCGCACGCTCCTCAATCCAGTCAACGTAGAGCAGACGCTCCGCGAACAACCACGTGCCGTCCGCCTTTACAAAGGTGTCATCGTAGTGGAGGTAAGCCACCATCAGACACCGCTTTTCACCCTCCGCCGTGAGATGATGCGCCAGGCAGTAAGCCTCTCCAGTGGCTCGATCGCCGGTCAGCGTGAAGATCGTGCTCTGACCAACGAAGTGCATCGTCGCATCGTATTTGTTCAGGTCTGCGAAAACGGGAGCGAGTTCCTCGCGGGAGTGCAGTTCTTGCGAGGGTGTCGAATCCTTGGCATTCATATACACCACAAAATGCGTGTCCACAGTAAAGAGGGACATCTGGCCTTGCGCGTCACGACGGTCCGCGCAGTGCGCGTACGCTTCGACCAATTCCCGGATAGCAAGTCGATCCGCGGCTTCCTGGGGTGAGATGTTAATGTGTTTGCTCATAGGTCGGCTTCCTCATTGATTCCCTTCGCGAAAATTGTCTCGTTTACTGCGTTCTCGAAGGCCGTATCAACTCCGCACCCTTCCACGCGAGTTCGAGCGCCGTCTCAAACCTGATGCCGCTATTGGCACCGGTAATCATGACCCCTGCGTCCAGCCTGCGATGCGATGTTTTCGCTGCTCCATTTCGTCTTCACCGGGTTAGTATCGAGCGGACGGTATACTTTGGCAATAAGGCACCTTTTATGCCTGTACTAACCGAGAGGTAACTATTGAAGAAAAGTAGCCAGAAACTGCAATTCAGCTGGGAACAAATCAAGGAGTTTTGCGAGACCCTTACTGACGATGAGGATTCACTCACGCGTGAGATGGTCTCGTGCATTTCGGACAAGTGGTCTCTCTGGACGATGAGCGTCATCGTTGAACACCGCCGCCCCATGCGCTTTTCCCGCATCATGGAGAACGTCGCAGGCATTAGCCAGAAATCCCTGACCAAGGCGCTTCGCGGCCTCGAACGGGACGGACTCATCACTCGCGAAGTCTTCGCCGAAGTACCTCCCCGCGTTGAGTATGCGATTACACCGCTCGGCACCGAGATGCTCGACAATGTAGCACCCCTTTGGCTATGGGTCGCAAAGAGCGTTCGGCGGTTTCAGGACGCCCGCGCCGCTTTCGATGGGCGCTCGATGCGAGTTTTGTAATGAGATCGTGAGTCCCCAGGATGCATATACGTATTCAGCCCAATGGACACTCACTGAGCTTGAGCTAGCGACTACGATTGGTCCTCAGAAAAACGCGTTTGTGTTCACCAACCAAGCGATGACACAGCGCAGTCATTTGGTCGGGGGCTTGGAAATTCCCGTTTCCGGCAACTCCGCTCTAACGCTCGCAGAGGGCCCTTTAAGGCGGCCCGGCGTTCAGAAGATCGGCTTCAGGAACATCCGGCCGCACACGATGAACGCCATGAGGAGACCCAGCACGCAGCTTAAGATGATGGGCGTGCTCTCGCGGTACTTGGCGTGCACCCAGACGAACACGAAGCTCCCGATCGTCAGGACCGTGGCGGCCACCACTGTGAGCGCCGGGTGCCAGTGTAGAGCGGCGGGGCGATCAGCCCGACCGTACAGACGAGTTCAAGGATGCCGAAGGCCATCCAAGCTTCCCGCGGCAAGGCACCAAAGGACGGGACATCCTCGCTTACCTTGTCGAACATGAAGACCTTCATGACGCCCGACGCTCCGTACAGGAGAGCGGCGAGGACCTGCAGAACCCACAACAGGATATTCATCGTGTGCATCCTGCCGGCTCCCGGGTCGGCTCGCCGGCCGGTCTTTCCCGCGCGATCCACGTTTTGAGCCTAAATCTAGTGACCATGGATACCCGAGCTGTGTCGCGGCAGAAGCGGGGGCGCAAACGCAAAAGCAGTGGAGATGATGTTGCCGCTGGAGGCAAGGAAATTTCAGGACCCTTCCTGACCCTCGGAGGTTCAAGCACTAGCTGAGCAACCTCGACAAGCTACACATTGTAGGAAGTTTGTTGGTGGACCTGATCGGGATCGAACCGATGACCTCTTCCATGCCATTTCGTTTAACTAATGTAAACCATTGACTCTAAAAGGCCCTGGTCGCTCCAAAGGCTCCCAAAACTCCCCTGGAACAGGTTATTGTTCCCAGATTGTTCCCAGAATCGAGCTTATTGCTCCCGCGCCAAGGCACTGATTTAACTGGGGATTGCAAATTCCTGAAAATGGCAGCTCTCATCGGTTCCACTCTTCGGTTCGCTTCCCTTATGCGCGTTTGAACTAAGCCGCTGGCGCGGCGGACGCTACGCGTGCAATACTGCGGACATCATGGGCTGCCGAAGCATCCTGAACCGATTTTCGCTTCCTATTACTAAGTCACCATATTTCAATTCGTTACAGACGAAAATCGATTCAATCCCCATAGCCTAACCGCGTCCGCCGCAAACGCCAGCGGCTCCCTTCAAACGGCCCTATCAAAACTGCTCCGAGAAAACGATCAGGCAGTTCTGCGCTTTGTGTGCGGAGCAGCCCTGATAGGGTCCTATCGTTTATCGTTACCGATTGCAAGTCTCTTCAGAAATTCAAGGGAATGACGATAATGGCGGCCTTTAAGTCTTTGACAAGACCGAGTGTCGCCACATGTGCTTTGCCCAGTGGCTTACCTGCTCATTCTCAGCAAAGCCTAGTGGCCATCGTCGGCCTACAGAGGTGGCAATGCCGCCAGGTGCTATGCGTGAGGTTGTGGCGATGAGCCCTCGATAAGCACCTTCATAATGAACGTCAGTCCAAAACGCCTTTACGCTTTCTATTTCCACCTCATTCGTCGTTTTATAGCGCTTGCACTGAATCAGCAACAGTGGCGGCCCGGTGACCTTCGTGCCATTGTTCCAAACGCGCACATCGACACCTCCGTCATCTCTCCCGGGACCAAGTTCTACTTCAAATCCTTTCCGATTAAAGAACTCTGTTGTCAGTCGCTCAAAGTTCCGCCAGTGGATGCAGTGCAGCTCTTCTGAGTTCTGAGCCAAGTAGTCTATGTATCTCTGGTCGAGATACGTCTCAGGATCTGCGGGAATGTTCTCCGCTTGAAAAAGATGATCGAGCGGAATCGCCCAAGCTGTATCGATCTCGGTAATTTGAAACCACTGGACGGATCGGTCCAATGTTTCGGCGATCACGCTCGCGAAGCGATCAACAAACAAACGATCGATAGTGCAAAGCGCCGCAATGTCGTCCGCAAGCTCGCGTGCGGTGAAATGCACCTTGCCAACTCCCGCTATCTTGTTATCTGCTCCTGTTATTTTATCTAACGCCTCTACCAAAGGGGACGGATCTACTCCATCCCTTTTCATGGCATTCCACAACTCAACACGAGCAGCAATCGGATGACGAGGATCAGGCAGATCTCCGATGAAATATCGCAGATGCCGAATCAACTCCTCAACATCTTCGGGCCTGACTCGCATCCCATCTTCGCCAGGCCCTTCGAAGATCGCTAGATCGGAATAGCTGTGCCGCCGAAGAATCGTGATGCTTTCGCCAACGGTCAAAAGGAGCCCACTCCTCAAAGCGATTTGTTCCGAGACAGTGTCGCGCATGAAGTTTTTCGAGCTGTTTATGTTTCCCATTCAATGACTCCTGGAAGCCGCAGAATACAGCCACCCTTATCTAAATTCTATGTATGCAGCTCCGGTGCCCGGGCGATCCGGAATGGATTCCGATAATGATATGTCAGCATGTGGGAAGTAATCGTGAACGCTCGGCAAGCGATTTGGCGATTTATCGTTCATCAAGAAAGAGGATCGGCGAGGTCAAACGCGTTGATGAGCACTACGGCGGTGGTCGCGCGAGGGACTGCTGGTTCAGTTCAATCCGTTGCGATAACGACTTTGCCAATGGTTCGTCCCGATTCGGGGAGATCGTGGGCGGCTCTCATGGTTTCGGGAGTAAGCCCTGTGAGTCGGGTCGTTGCAATGAGTGCATTGGCCAGATAGCGCTAATCGAGAAAAGCCACTGGCTCAATTTAAGAACCGAGACCAAGTATGCTTTCCTCTTGGGATGAACGGGGCTGTCGCATCCTTCCGTAAGCAGAGGTTCTCTTTATGAATCAGAATTTCGCCGCAATTATCCTCGGTGGTACTGGGCAAGTCGGTGGTGCAGCGGTCGCCGAGCTGCTGGCAATTCCGGAATGCCGGGAAGTGGTGATGGTCACCAGAAAGCCCATTGCGGCACGATCTCGGGTGCGCAATGTCGTTCTTGATACTGGAGCTGCTGACTTTGCCGAGCGCACTGCCGCCCTTGCCCGCGAAATCTCAAGCCAGGGTCCCGTCACCGCCGTGAGCTGTGTGGGTGTAGGTGCTGGATCGAGGCCCTGGAGCGAAGAAGAATTGCACCGACTGGAGCTCGGCGTCGTCGGTGCCTTTGCGCGTGGCTGCCATGACGCCGGAATCGCCCAGTTTTGCCTGCTTTCTGCGGTAGGAAGCACAGCCCGCAGCCGGATTCGCTACGTCCGCGTAATGGGCATGAAGGAAGACACCGTGCGTACCGTCGGCTTCGCCCGCCTCGCCATCTTTCGTCCCGGCATCATTGTTGGCAACGCCCATACCCCGGCTTGGGTCGGTTGGTTTGGAAGCCTCGTGCCTGGGTCCTTCGGCAATATCGATCAGCGAGTTCTCGGTCGCTCAATCGCCGCAGAGATCGCTTTGCACAGTCGAGATGCCGGCGAAGTCATCCGCGAAAATGCAGCAATGAAAAAACTCGCTACTGAGTTGAATATTGGGCCTTAGGTATTCTGATTGGAGCGCATCGGCCTCTCCGCCATCCGATATCGGTCAGGACCTCGCTTCGTTCGGTTCAGAGTGCGGATCACGAATCCACTGCCCGAGTTGCCCAGTTGACCCAACCGGCCCAGACAGCCAAACGATCACCCGTTGACCGCAGTTGGGACAGATAGCAGTGTCGCGGGCGGCGGTTTGCCCGTTCATATTCACTGTGTCAGCAGGCACCGGCTGGGAACTTCCGGGGCAAAGGCTACCGCCATCGGGACGGGGTTTGATCTCAACATCGATTTGCATAGTTGCCTGTAGCGGTGCGGCCTATAGCTCCCGTCTATGGCTCATCGCATACCTGACCTAAGTATGCTCCTGTTCAATACTTCAAGTCCAAGGGGTCAGTTTGCTGGATCGCCCAAGCAGTGTGGAATGGATTGAGCGGAAGCGGGACAGAAAGTAGCCACTTATCCATACAAGCGCATCAGGCAACGAAATGCGGAAGATCGTCCCGCTTCTGCCTTGAACGCTGCTGCTCCGGTATTGAATCGTCCCGCCGTGGCCGTGAACGATCTCCCTCACGATCCAGAGCCCGAGTCCGTTTCCGTCAGATTTGTTGCTCTTGAAGGAATCGAAGAGCGTCCCTTGCATCGACTCCGGAATCCCAGCTCCATTGTCCGCAATCGTGATGATGGCATCGGACCGACGCATGGCGACACGCACATGGAGATTCCCGGAATGAGGCAATGCCTCGATGGAGTTGAGCAGGAGATTCGTAACCGCCTGGAAGATTTCACCTTTTTTTGCGCGGACCAATGCAGATTCAGAAGACCGCGTCTGAACATTGATTCTTTTTTTGGAAATCTGCTCATGGTGGAGGCGAAGTGCGGAAGCAGCTAAATCGACCAAATCGATCTCTTTCGCTTCCGTGTCCAGGCGAATGAAGGCAAGACTTCTGGTAGTGATCTCCCCCAGGCTGCGCAACTGACTATCCGCCTCATCCAGATACACAACGCTCTGGAGTGAGCACTCGGGGAGGGTTCTCGCCAGGAAGATCAGGTTGGTGAGGGCCGCCAAGCGATTGTTGACTTCATGCATGGTCGCGCCGACCAGTCGGCCTGCCAAGGCGAGCTGGTGGTATCGGCGGAGATTTTCTTCGCAGGCTTTGAGCTTCTGACCTTGGTCCTCAAAGGAGTCGCGAGGCATGGCAGGCGATTCCATGCCTATCTGAGGAGATTACGAGGGTAAAGGTTGGCCTTCGGAGTCCGATTTGGCCTTCAGACATTGGATATGTGTTGCGTTGGGCAAATATGCGGCCCTCGAGCACTCAAACTCGGAGCTTTGCCAGGAGATCCGCAGGATGGACAGGTTTCGAGAGCAAATCGAAGTCGTAACCCTCTGCGCGAGCCTTTCCTAGCATATCTGCGGTTGAAGCCTGCCCGGAGAAGAGCAGCACTTTGCATTCCGGCTGAGCTTTACGGAAGTGAATTGCCAGCTCTACGCCGGTCATACCCGGCATCATGACATCGCTGATGAGGAGAGCGGGACTCAGCTCGGCGCGTGCGGCGATAGCCTTCTGCGGATGATCGAATGCAGTTGCCTGAAAACCAGCTTGATTCAGGATAATGGCGAGTGTCTCGGCGATCACCGCTTCATCATCCACGACGAAGACCACACAATTTGTATCCGGCACCTGGTCTCCTGGATTTCTGTACCTAGGATACTCCACTGGTTACTCATATTCAGTCGCCCGCCTCCGGGGCAGGTCGGGTGTCATCGTTTGTTCAAATTTCCTGTACAAATATCAGATGGCAAATGCGGTCGTTTCTGTCAAACCCAGTGACCGGGCGCGCGTTCTGATCGCAAATCGTCAAGCGAAGATGGCTCAGTCGGCCCACGCTTATGTTCGAGGAAACACCCTGCACTTCTACGAATGGCTGAAGAAGCATTCTTCTCAAACGATCCCGGAAGGGCCGCCGATCTGGATATGTGGGGATTGTCACATTCGGAAATATTGGCCCCCTGGCCGACTCGGAGGGCAAAATCCAAATTCAGATTCGCGATCTGGATCAGACCGTGGTGGGCAACCCTGCCCATGACCTCGTTCGTTTGGCCCTTTCGCTGGCCACGGCCGCGCGGGGTTCGGACCTGCCCGGCGTCACCGTCGTCAAGATGATGGAGCAGATGATCGATGGGTACGAATCGGCACTCGCCGCTCCTAAAACCGACGTGAAAGCAAACGGCGACGATCTCACACCAATCCAGGCCGTTTTGGAACAATCGCGTCGTCGGCGCTGGCATCATCTCGCGGAAGAGCGAATCGAGGATGTCAAACCTGAGATTCCGCTCGGCAGGCGCTTCTGGGCTCTGACAGAAGAAGGAGCACGCCAGCATCGAAGCGCTCTTCCAGGACGAAACCGTCACGGCGAAAATACTGAAGTTCAAGGGACGTGAGCCGAAAACGAAGATTTCGGTTGTCGATGCGGCTTATTGGATGAAGGGATGTAGTTCACTGGGCCGCCTCCGGTATGCTGTTCTCTTGGGAATCGGCAAGAAGAGCGATCGAAGCTACTGCCTCATCGATCTGAAAGAGGCAGCCTCGGCCACGGCCCCTCAAGTAAAGATGACGGTTCGTAATAACGCCCAAAGAGTAGTGACTGGAGCCTGTCAGCTCTCACCCAACCTTGGAGAGCGCATGTTGGCCGTCAAGCTCGGGGGCAAAGACCTGGTCATGAGAGAGCTCATGCCCCAGGACCTAAAATTCGACCTGGACCGCCTGACCCAGGAGCAAGCTGTGGCCGCTGCGCGCTACCTTGCCGGAGTGGTCGGCAAAGCTCACGGAAGGCAGATGGACGCTAAGACAAGGTCCTCCTGGCTTTCTAAGTTGAGAAAACAGCATTCCAAAAGCCTCGATGCACCGAGCTGGCTCTGGTCGAGTGTGGTCGCTCTCATCGCGGATCATGAGACGGCATACCTCGAACATTGCAGGCACTATGCATCCGGTCATTAGGTATCCGTAAGGAGTTCCATAAATCGAGTTTTGGGAGATATTGCCGTTTGTCTCTGCGCATGGGCCGCGTCTTTTGCATCCTTCTATATACAAGGAGACCGCCGCATGGCACTCAAGGATGTTTTGATCGATGAACTTCGCGATATGTATAGCGCGGAGAACCAACTGGTGAAAGCCCTGCCGAAGCTCGCGAAGGGTGCCATAAACCCCAAACTGAAGCAGCTATTTTCCGCGCACCTTGAAGAGACGAAGGGTCATGTAGAGCGACTCAAAAAAGTCTTCCTTGAGTTGGGAGAGAAGCCCACCGGACAGCACTGCAACGGAATGGAAGGCGTCATTGAAGAAGGCAAAGACGCACTGGAGAAGGACGAAGAAGGCGCGTCGTTCGATTCCGGCCTGATTGGAGCAGCATTGCGGACCGAGCACTACGAGATCGCCGGTTACGAGGCCTGCATTTCGATGGCGACCACCTTGGGCATGTCCAAGGTCGCCAGACTCCTGAATTCTAATCTGAAAGAAGAGCTAAGTGCGGCGAAGAAGATTGCGGCAGCCGGCGCTCCGATCATGAAGCAGAGTGCTCGTGAGCCAGAGGAGCCGAAGAAGCCAAAAACGGGCAAAGAAAAGTATTCGGTGAAGAAGAACAAAGAGGACGAGGCGAAAGCCGCTCCTGGCCTCAACCAATCCAGTACCGCAGTCTAGTCGGATCACCTTAGACCCCGCTTCGGCGGGGTCTTCGCTTTGGAGGTAGAAATGAAGGACGTTCCGGTAGAGGTGACCGTTCGCACTACAAACGATCGGTTTGGCAGGTTCGCTGCTTTGTCTTCTGGATGGCTCGGCTCAAAGTGGGCCTTCGTCGGTGCAGGGCTGGTCATCGTCATTTGGGCAACGACCGGTCCTTTGTTTCACTTCTCAGATACCTGGCAGCTTGTAATCAACACAGGAACGACGATCGTTACGTTCCTCATGGTGTTCCTTATCCAGAACACACAAAATCGTGATGCACGCGCTATCAATCTTAAGTTGAACGAACTCATTCGAGCTGTGGACAAAGCACGCGATCAAATGATCGATATCGAGAATCTCAGCGATCTGGAGCTTGATGAACTTCAGATACGCTACGAAAAGATAAGAGCCGCGTGCAACGACCGAACGAAGAAGGGCGCATTGAGAAGTGGGAACTAGCGAAATCTGACTACTCACCATGGGTTGCGGACATCCCCATGGATTGCGGAGATAAATGCCGTTACTTCCCGGCTGGCGCCGAGACGACTGGCCTTGGCGACCTCGGCCATTTTGCTACGGCGGAGGACCTTTTGACAGGGCTGAGAATCTTGCGGAGCCAGTGTGCCCATTCATACACGTGCAATAACCGTTGCCTATTGTTGCGCTTTGGCTGAGGAGATGCATCATACCCATCACTGCTCCGCTCCCTGGGCGCTCTCCGGACGTTCTAGTCGACGCAAATCAGATTTCCTAATAGTACCGGTCATGCGTTTGAGACCGGGCCGTAGAAGACGTGTCATTCAACTGAGAAAAAAGGGAGGGCGCTAATACATGGCGGTCTTGATGCAGGCATTTTATTGGGATGCTCCCAAGCTGGAAGGCAAAGAGCATGAATGGTGGAACTTCGTTGCCGAAAAGATCGAAGACCTCGGGAAGGCTGGATTTAATGCCCTTTGGTTGCCCCCGGTAAACAAGGCGGCTAGCAACACATCGATGGGCTACGATCCTTACGACTACTTCGATCTGGGCGATTTCGACCAGAAGGGAGGAGTGAAGACTTGGTATGGCAACTCTGCCGAGCTGAAGGCGCTGATCGCGAAGGCGCACGAGAACGGCATCGGCCTTTATGCCGACATGGTAATCAATCACAATTCCGGAGCTGACGCTGAAGAAGTGAACCCACTCGACGGTGAGACACGATGGACAAAGTTCACTCCGAAGAGCGGCCGGTTCGCCAGGGATTGGAACTGCTTCCATCCGAGTCGTTACGAACAGGTGATGATGGAGGGCGAGAACTTCGCCGGTTTCCCTCATCTTTGCCATCGCAACCCGGTCGTCTACACCGAACTTTTCAACTATGCCCGGATGCTGGTGGAGGAGTATGGTTTTGACGGCTTCCGCTTTGACTTCGTCAAAGGGTTCGGAGCATGGATGATCGGAATTCTTTCCAAATATAGGTACGTAAAGGATGGGAATGAGTTTATGCCGTATGTGGTCGGAGAGCTCTGGTCAGGCCATGATGACATCGACACGTGGCTCGAAAAGGTAAACAGCTATACGGATAACCAGATCGCCGCCTTCGACTTCCCGTTTCGTTATCAATTGAAGAAAGTATGCGACGAGCCTAACTACGACCTCAGGAATCTTGCTCTGCCCGATCTTTTGTACCAGCGAGATTGTTAGTGTAGCGCAGCGGACGAGTTAGTAATTCCGCCGCAGTCGGGGGTGTGGAGAAGTGGGAAGCGCGTAGCGGTTTCCACTTCTCCATGCCCCATGTTCTTTGCCAGCCAGGCCTCCGGCGCCGGTGGCCTGTAGCCCAGCGAGGAGTGCGGCCTGACGGTGTTGTAGTGGACCCGCCACCGCTCCGCGAGCACCCTGATTTCCTTTATCGAGTAGAAGATCTCGCCGTTCAGCAACTCGTCCCTGAGTTTCGAGTTGAAGCTTTCGCAGTAGCCGTTCTCCCACGGAGAGCCGGGCTCGATGTACAGCGTCTTCGCTCCGGTCCCGGCCAGCCATTTGCGCAGGTCCCGGGCCACGAACTCCGGCCCGTTATCGGAACGGATGTGCTCCGGCACGCCTTTCATCACCATCACGTCGGCCAGCGCCTCGATCACCCTGGCGCTCGACCAGCGCCGTTCCGCACGCACCAACAGGCTCTCCCGCGTGTGCTCGTCGATCAGGTTCAGCATCCGTACCGTCCTTCCGTCATGTGTCCTGGCGCTCACGAAGTCGTAGCTCCATACATGGTCCGGCCGCTCCGGGCGCAGCCGTATGCACGATCCATCGTTCAACCACAGCCGCCCGCGCGGCTTCTGCTTCTGCAGAACCTTCAGCCCTTCACGACGCCAGATGCGCTCCACCCGGTCCTTGCCGATCTGCCAGCCGTCCCGCTTCAGCAGCGCCGTGATCCGGCGGTAGCCGTAGCGTCCGTACTGGCTGGCCAGTTCCACGATGGCCCGGGTGAGAGCATCCTCGTCTTCGCGCTGTGTCAGCTGGTAGCGTTGCGTGCCGCGTGGCTGGTTCACCCAGCCGGCACGCCCTTCGCTCGCTCAAGCCCTGCTCCTGAGCATGGTCCGCTGCACAACGCCGTCGCTCCGGGCTTAGAAGTTTCCCGAGGCGATGTCTTTCAGCACCAGCTTCTCCAGGCTCAGCTCACTGACCAGCCGCTTCAGCTTCGTGTTCTCCTGCTCCAGCTCCTTCAGCCGCCGTGCCTGGTCCACCTGCAGCCCGCCGTACTCTTTGCGCCAGCGGTAGTACGTCTGCTCCGTGATCTCAGCCTCTTTACAGGCCACCGCGGTTGTCTTCCCGTTCGCTACGGCCACTTCGATCTGCCGCAGCAGGTTCACCACCTGCTCAGCTGTGTCCTTCTTCCCTCGTGCCATCTTCCGCTCCTTTAAGACCAGTTTCTATCATCACAACTGGTACAAAAAGACCGGCCATTCCAATCTGACGTATGGTGGTTCCGTGGTGATGAAGCGCCCATATCATGCTGCCACGTTTGTGGACAATCACGATATGGGCGAAGACATGATCGTAAACGACAAGCTAATGGCCTATTCGTTCATCATGGTTCATGAGGGCTATCCAAGTATCTTCTGGTTCGACTACTACAACAACGGTCTGGCCCGACCACTGACCCCAAATGGAATAGATGCATTGATTCAAGTTCACCACAAGAATGCGGGTGGCGACTCCCAGATTCTCCACGCCGATCCGGACCTATACATCATGCAGCGGGTTGGCTTCAAAGATGACCAGATAGATCAGCCGGGCCTCATTGATGTGCTGAATAGTCTGGGGGATAAATGGTCTGGGACTTCAGTCAAAACCAAATGGGTGAATCAGAAGTTCGTTCCCGTGGCATGGGATGGCCATGATGCGGCACATCCGGACGAACGTACCACGGATGCTGAAGGCAACGCCGAATTTCCTGCTCCCCCTCGCGGCTATTGTATTTACGTACCAGCCTAGAACTGGCCAGTACGACCAGGACAATACTCAATTCCACTTGAAAGGAATAAACATGAAACCTGCAACTATCATCGGCATTCTGCTTATTATCGTAGGCGTTGTCGGCTTTGCCGTGGGAGGATTCTCCTTCACTCACGAAAAGAAGGTCGTGGATGCCGGCCCGATTCAGATCGGCCATGAGCAGAAAAAGACGGTTCCGATTTCTCCGGTCCTAAGTACGATCGCTCTGATCGGCGGCATTGGTTTCGTCGCAGTGGGAGTGCGGAGCAAGTAGCACATAATTGAAAGTGAGGGCGATTGAATTGGACCTTCATGGATTTATCGCCCTCTTTCGTTGACCCTAATGGCTGAACAATGCAATCAGAAGAACGATGGGGATCGGAACTCCAAGAAGCAAAAGTAAAATTGAACGCATGTGACGCTCCTTCAGGTCTCAGTTGCGATTAGTCACGATCTTCGTAATTTCCTCAATGTATTACGCCCTATATCGTCTTGACACTATCTCGTTGCCGTCCGCCGATCGTTGCCGAAAAGCTGGCGCAGAAGGCTCCGACCAAGAGGGCCAAAAACGCCCAGAGCAAAGTGTGGGCTATCGCCTTACGCGTCATTTCTGTCGCCTGTTTTACAGCCGCAAAGGTTTCCGTAACCCGCTTGTCGGCCTCGTTTGGTGCAAGACCCGTATTCGTTATTACCAGCTGATCCAGATATCGCTGGTCCTGCTCGGCCAGTTCGCCCTGCCTCAGGGCGTGCGCGAGGATGATTCCGACCTCGCTTCTATTTAACGCGGTGCTGCCCTCGGGCTTAGCTGCGTCCGTACGCATCATCGAATCGGCGAAATAACTGATCGAATCTTGTGACTGTGAACCTGCGGAAGGCTTAGCATCGACTGATGATCCAACAAGGGAGGTCGCGGCAGAGCCGAGAAACGCTGCGGTTACAACTAGTGCCACCGACCAGGCCAGAAATCCGTGCGCGGTGTCCCTGAAATAGACCTCGTCGGTATGGATGCTGGTCCATTTCGTCCTCAGACGGCCAGCCAGATAACCACCCATCGACGAACTTGCGATCTCCATGAAAATAAGCCACAGGATTGCTGCTGTACCGATTGCTGAACCGGAAGCGCCGGCGTTCGAAAACACAGAGACGGACGACAATCCCAACCCCGTACCCAGTGATAGCAGGATCAGAGCCAGCGCCGCAGTAGCGGCTGCTCCGGCAAACACCGCAGACCAGGAGACACCGGAGGCGCTCGCCTCATTTTGCCCCGACGCCGTCAGAGAATTACCCCGATAAGTCTCGTCATATCTGCCCGAAGCCACTTCACTCATCTATTTGCTCCCTTGGAGTCTGAGGTTTGAGATGCACAAAATGAACCTTGGATCAAATTGTGCGTTGAATCCCGCAGACGATATTCAAGCCGGGCTAACTATACTCCAAACCTCCAAGACAAGCTCCACAATTGGTCCTATGAGCTAATCATGCACTCGCCTTTGACGAAGGATTTCTATCTTATTTCGTCGACTTCGTGCCAATACTACGTAAGGCCTGTCGTCGTTTGCATCCAATAGCGAGTCAAGCCCAAGGAGCTTTCATGAACAAGAAATCCGCCAAGCAAAACAAGGCCGTTGCCTCCTCAGGAGAGCAGATTGGCAACGCGGGGGAGTTACACCAGATCGCTGGTGGAACTCACCCCGCGATGACAACGCAGACGGGAGTTGTCATTGCGGACGATGAGAACTCCCTTAAAGCTGGACCGCGGGGGCCGGTCCTTATCGAAGACCACGTCCTGCTTGAAAAGACCCAGCATTTTGATCATGAACGCATCCCAGAACGAATCGTTCATGCCCGAGGTTTTGGGGCGCATGGATATTTTGAGTTGACCCGTTCACTCAAGGGCATCTCAAAAGCCGGCATCTTCAACCGGGTGGGAGAAAAGACGTCGCTGTTTACGTGCTTCTCTACGGTTGCCGGCAATATGGGGTCAGTGACCTGGCGAGAGATGTCCGCGGGTTTGCGGTCAAGTTCTACACGCCCGAGGGTAATTGGGATCTTGTCGGCAATAACATCCCGGTGTTTTTCATTCAGGACGCCATCAAATTTACCGACCTGATCCACGCAGCGAAGCAGGAGCCGGACCGTGGCTTCCCACAGGCCCAGACAGCACATGATACCTTCTGGGATTTTGTCTCGCTGATGCCCGAGAGCACCCATATGCTCATGTGGATCATGTCGGATCGTGCAATCCCTCGTTCGCTCAGAATGATGGAGGGGTTCGGTGTCCATACCTATCGGCTCCTCAACGAAGCGGGTGAGGCGACTTACGTGAAGTTTCACTGGCGTCCAAAGCTCGGCATGCAATCGGTCGTATGGGATGAAGCATTGAAGATCTCCGGCGCCGACCCCGACTTCCACCGACGCGATCTTTGGAACTCGATCGCCGAAGGCCATCCTGCAGAGTGGGAGTTGGGAGTTCAGCTCTTCGACGAAGAGTTTGCTCAGAAGTTTGACTTCGACGTGCTGGATGCAACGAAGTTAATCCCCGAGGAGTTAATCCCGTTGAAGGTCATTGGACGCATGGTACTCGATCGGAATGTCGACAACTATTTTGCCGAGACAGAGCAGGTCGCTTTCTGCACCCGGAATGTCGTCCCAGGCATCGACTTCACCAACGATCCGCTTTTACAGGGCAGGAATCTCTCGTACGTCGATACGCAGCTAAGTCGGCTGGGTGGCCCGAACTACCAGCAGATTCCAGTAAACGCTCCGAGATGTCCTGTCATGAATATGCAGCGAGATGGGCACATGACGATGCGCGCTCAAAAAGGGCGCGACTCTTATTCTCCAAGCTCGCTCGAGTCAGACTCGCCCCGGCAGAATCTTGGTATCGGGATCAACTCATTTCCCGAACCTCTCGAAGGGAACAAGATGCGGGTCCGCGCAGAATCGTTTTCGGATCATTTCTCCCAGGCCCGCCAGTTCTTTTATTCCCAAACCGAACCGGAGCAGAATCACATCGTTTCTGCTTTCATCTTTGAACTAAGCAAGGTGGAAACTATTTCAGTGCGAGAGAGGATGGTAGGTCAGCTTGCTAACGTGGATATCGAGATCGCGAATCGAGTGGCCAACGGATTAGGTTTAAAGGGAAAGATTAAGCCCGTATCGACGACTGTCGCCGCCAGAAAAGAGCTCCCTGCTTCGCAGGCCTTGAGTATCCTTACCAAAGCAAAAAACACGCTGGAAGGAAGGGTGGTTGGATGTCTCGTGGCGGATGGATCGGATGCCGACAAGGTCATTGCGCTCAGGGATGCCGCACTCAGGCTTGGGGCTGACTTCAAGGTGATTGCTCCAAAGGTTGGAGTGGCCACCGCTTCGAACGGTAAAGTGATTAAAGCCGATTTCCAACTTGCAGGGGGCCCATCAGTGTTGTTCGATACCGTCTTCATCGAAATTTCGGAAGAGGGTGACTCTTTGCTCTCCAGGGAGGCAGCTGCAGTTGCGTGGGTTCACGACGCATTCTCCCATCTGAAGGTCATCGGAGCGTCTGGAACCAAAGCGCTCTTTACGGCTGCCGGCGTGACGAAGGATAAAGGGGTTCTCGTTGACGCAAAAGTAGATGCTTTCCTCAAGACTGCGTCTGCAGGGCGTATATGGAAGCGGGAACCATTGGTCCGCACTGTCGTCTAGCTTATTGAGGTCCCTGGACGATTCCAGCGGCCTCGATTGGTAAGAACGGCAGATATGTGCGAGAAGTCTATCTCGTTTCGTAACCTCTTGCATCAGGCAGCGGTGGATGTGAGTGACAGGACGCTTCAATGTCATGTGCCACTGTTAGGTCTATGGTATGGAAGAGGTCATCGAGTCTCTCGCGAGTTGGTCTGTGAGCACATCCACTACTCGGTCCTCTCCTGTCTACATTGTTCTTCTTCGATGATGCCATATCCGCTTCGGGGTTTGGCTTCACAATGTCGAGGACGCGCCGAAGCCGGTTCATGACGAACTGGTCTCGCGCAGCATAGATGACGACTTCCCCCAGCACTCGTCGATGGAGGCTCGGGGCGCAAGGATATGCTGCCGCGAGATCTATTCAGAACGAGCGCGAAGTGAACGGCTGACCGCTTCGCCTATCGTCGTCGCTTCAGAAACCGCACTGTAAACGGTTGCGCGCCCCGCGTAAGCCACCACTCCGGCAGAAATGGCGGTGGCTGTGCACCATGAGCATAGCTTTCCGAAGCTCACCATCTGACGTCCCGCGTTGAACGTTGCGACTGAAGCATCGAAGACGAGCTTCGCGCCGAGCAGGCTCCTGGCAGTTCTATCACGCCGGGCGAGAATGGCCAGCGTAAGTGTCGCCCCGAAGTTGGCGAGTCCCAACAAGCCGTCTGGTATTCCAAAAGGGTGTGCGGTCTTCGACATCGTGATGCGCTCGGAGTCGAACACACTCATTGGAGGATCAGGGAGGCGGGAGAGAACGCCTGTTTGATACAGCGCTACCGGCACAAGCGTAGCCAAAGCGAAACAGCAGGCTCCCAATAACAACGCATCATCATGAGGCTCAGTCTTTGTTTCGCCATCCATGGGTGTCATCAGGACATTCTCCGCCGGGCTAGAATCACGCCGCCAATCGCCGCGAGGAGCGCCGTCGCCGCTAAAGCGACGACACCCCGGTTGAGGGACAGAAAGATTTCGGCGCTCGTTCTCGAGGACCGGTCGGCGAACTTCCCGCGTGCACTATGTTTGCCCGGAACATAACTATAGAGATTGTTTGGCGCATTGGGATCTTTCGGTTCGTTCGGAATCTGTTGCGACTTGTAACCGGTTCTGCCCAGATAAATGTCAAGCAGACCGGGGATAAACTTCTGACCGACAATAGCCATGACGGTGGGAGTTCCGACCCAGTATTCTCTGCGCGGGTACATCGCCTGCCCTGCGGCGACTACCACCTTCGCCGCAAGTTCCGGCTCGAAGATGGGAGGTACGGGCTGGGGGTCATTCGGCATGCGATTCTTCACCCAGTCGAACTGCGTCGTGTTCATCGCGGGCATGTGCACGGCGGTGAGCTTCACATTGCTCTTATCGTGGTGAAGTTCGCAGCGCAGCGAATCGGTAAATCCATTGATGGCGTGTTTGCAGGCGCAATAGGCCGACTGTAAAGGAATCGAACGGTAGGACAGCGCCGAACCAATCTGGATGATGGTGCCTCGGTCCCTGGGTAGCATCCGCTTCAGTGCGGCGAGCGTGCCGTGCACGAAGCCGAGGTAAAGCACATCGGTCACGCGCTTGTAGTCGGAAGCCTCCATCTCCTTGACCGGGGAGAAGACACTGACCATCGCATCGTTGACCCATACGTCGATGGGTCCGAACTCTTCTTCTACGCGGTCAGCCGCGGCATCGACTGCTACGGCGTCGGAGACGTCTACGGGCAGGATCATGGCCTGGCCTCCCAGCGCCTCGCATTCTTCTTTGGTCGCGTTGAGCGCCTCGGGATTTCTGGCCATGAGGCCGATACGAGCTCCACGCTTTGCAAAGCCGTGGGCGATCGCTCGCCCGAGGCCCGCTGAGGAGCCTGTGATGACAACTACCAATGCTTTTGACATGGACTCCCTGACGTTCAGGTACGAGAACGTGCTTTCTGCTGGGTAAGATGCCTCTTTTGTAGAGTGGAACATCCCGGCGCTGACTTTTGTCGTCTACCCAAACAGACAAAAGGAAAGCGAACCCCTTATGGCAATCGATTCCGGACGGCACTCGCGGACGATAGCTGCCATTGCTGCCTCCTCACAGGACGTCCTCATCTGCGCTTCTGCCACAGAAGTGCTGCTGCTTACCGGCTACTGGCCCATTATGGCTGCGAGCGTTGTCATATTTTCATCGGATGGCCGTGTGCAGGTCATCGTTCCTGAAGATGAAGCGGAGCTCGCCGAAAAGACATCCTCTGCCGAGATCCTTACTTACAAGCCCGGGGGACTTCATACCCTCGATACTCCACTAACACACCTGAAAGCGCCTCTGCGCTGCGCTCTGAAGAGTCTCTCCTCCCCTAACTCGAAGATCAGGGTTGGAATTCAGCTGGAGCAAGGGGTACAGCCCGCCAGTTATGCCGTGTCCACAGTATTCCGTTCTTCTCTCGCGGCATTGCTCGCCGAGCTGCTGCCGGAAGCGAGCTTTGCCAGTTGCGATGAGCTGCTCGAACGCATGAAAGCCGTGAAAACCACGAAGGAACTGGAGACTCTGCACACGGCGAGCCGCGTGGCGGCGGCCGGTTTTGCTGCGGCAGCCATGTGCATCGAGCCCGGGAGACGTGAGACCGAGGTTGCAGCGGAAATCCAGGCCGCCTTCGAGACAACGCGCGATGCCGAGATTCTGCAACGCAGCTACGGATACTACTTCTGCATGTCCGGCCCGAACTCCGCAACTGCGGACGCCGCTTATGCCCGCACCAGACAGCGCGTGATTGAAGAAGGCGACCTGGTGATGATTCATGCGAACACCTGCGCCGACGGCTACTGGACGGACATCACTCGAACCTACACTGCGGGCAAGCCATCGGAACGACAACTGGAGATGCGCTCGGCGATCAACGACGCGCGCGCAGCGGGCCTGCTCGCCATCCGTCCCGGAGCGACGGGAAGGAACATCGATCGCGCGGCACGTTCCGTCATGAAATCAGAAGGCTTCGGCGAAGCGTTCAAGCATGCGGCGGGTCACGGCGTGGGGTTCGCAGCAGCGAACGCCAATGGCAGGCCGCGCATCCATCCTCTTTCTCCGGACGTGCTTGAAGAAGGAATGACATTCAATCTCGAACCCGCGGCCTACTTCGAGGGCTACGGGGGTATGCGCCACTGCGATGTGATTGCGGTTACGGCCGAGGGCGCCAACGTGGTAACGGACTTTTAAGGTATGCCGATTCAAGGACCACCGATTCGCGCCAGCAAGGTGCAGGTCTACACCGTGCCAACAGATGCTCCGGAAGCGGACGGCACTTTCGCATGGGACAGCACGACCATGGTGCTTGTGACGCTCGACGGGGGCGACAAGCGAGGTATCGGTTATACCTATGCCGACGGGTCGACGGGCAAGCTGGTGAAGTCGTTGCTCGAGAAGGTGGTCGATGGACGCCCAGTTTTCGACCACGGCTCCATCCTTCAGGACATGTACCGGCAGGTGCGCAACTCGGGCGAGACCGGCACCACCAGCATGGCGATCTCCGCGATCGACAACGCCCTGTGGGACCTTCGCGCCAGGCTGCTCGATGTTCCACTGGTGAGCCTGCTCGGCTCTGTGCGCGATGGCATTCCTGTCTATGGCAGCGGTGGGTTCACTTCCTACAGCGACAAGCAATTGACGGATCAACTCGGCGGCTGGGCCAACCGCGGCTTTCGCATGGTGAAGATAAAAGTCGGCACCCACCCCGATGACGACGCCCGGAGAGTGAGCGTTGCGCGGGCAGCCATCGGCGAAACGACGAAGCTCTTTGTGGATGCGAACGGCGCTTATACGGTGACGCAGGCGCTGCAGTTGGGACATGTGTTTGCTCATGGTTCGAACGTCTGCTGGTTCGAGGAACCTGTAAGCTCCGACAACCTGGCCGGGCTATGCGAAGTGCGCGAACGCGCGCCGCTGGGAATGGACATTGCTGCAGGCGAATACGGCTATACGGCCTGGTATTTCGATCGCATGTTGAAGACGAAGGCGGTCACAGTCCTTCAGGCTGACGCCACGCGGTGCGGCGGCGTCAGCGGGTTTCTGAATGCCGGCGCGCTCTGCTGGGCAGCGAACACTCCGCTCTCTTCCCACTGCGGACCGAGCATGCACGTGCATGTGTGCTGCGCGGTCCCGCGAGCTATCCATATGGAGTTCTTTCACGATCACGTTCGGATCGAGCGCATGTTTTTCGATGGATTCTGCGAGCCCGTCGATGGCGTCATGTCTCCGGATCGCACGCGGCCCGGGATGGGATTGACTTTGAAAGAGAAAGACGCGGAAGCGTACCTGATTTGATGCCCGCAATGCTAACGCGGGTCGTGCATGCAATGCGCCGGACGGCGCCTTAACGGAAGCAAGGGGAAATGGGATGGCGAAGCAGGTATCGGATCTGATTGTGGAACGGCTGATCGAATGGGGAGTGGACACGATTTTCGGTTTCCCCGGCGATGGCGTGGACGGCTTCTTCGAGGCACTCCGCACGCATAAAGACAAGCTGAAGTTTATTCAGGTGCGGCATGAAGAGGCGGCCGCGTTTGCCGCGGTCGGCTACGCCAAGTACACGGGACGGCTTGGCGTCTGCTGCGCCACTTCCGGCCCGGGTGGCGTGCATTTGCTCAACGGACTTTACGACGCCAAATGCGATCAACAGCCGGTGCTCGCCATCACAGGACACACCTTCAGCGATCTGATCGGGATGGATTATCAGCAGGATGTCGATCTGGACAAGCTGTACATGGATGTTTCCGTTTTCAACGAACGGGTGATGGGGCCTGCGCACGCGGTCAATGTGGTGGATATGGCGGTGCGCACCGCGTATGGCCGCAAGGGCGTCGCACACATCTGTATTCCAAAGGATATTCAGGAGTGGGAAGTTACCGACAAGCACCGCAGTGGCGCTAACGTAGCACACCACAGCGGCGACTGGAGCGTTCCGTCGTCAGCGAAGCCGGCGCAGTCGTTAATCCAAAAGGCGGCGGACGTGATCAACGATGGCTCAAAGGTGGCGATCTTCGTCGGACGCGGGGCCTTGGGCTGCCGCGAAGAAGTTGCGCAACTGGCGAAGACGGTTGGCGGTCCTGTGGTCAAGGCGCTGCTCGGGAAGGCGGTGCTTCCTGACCGCAGCCCTTACACGACGGGCGGCCTGGGGCTGCTGGGCACAGCGCCTTCGGTCGATGCGATGGAAGAGTGCGACACGCTGATCATGATCGGCACCAGCTATCCATACATGGAATTTCTGCCCAAGCCGGGACAAGCCAAGTGCGTGCAGATTGAAATCGACCCGACGCGCATTGGTCTCCGGCATCAGGTTGACGTGGGACTGGTGGGCGATGCGAAGAGCGTTCTCACTCACCTCCTGCCGCTGCTGAAGCCGAAGAAGGACAAGTTCCTGAAGAAGTCGCAGGAGCGGATGAAGAGTTGGTTCGCGCTGATGGAGGAACGCGGCACGCGCAAGGAGATGCCGATGAAGCCGCAGGTGGTGACGCACACGCTGAACAAGCTGTTGAACGACGATGCCATCGTCTCGTCGGACAGTGGAACCATTGCTACGTGGACGGCGCGGCACGTGGACATCCGGGGAACGATGCAGTTCTCGCTGTCGGGATCGCTTGCGACCATGGCCAACGGGCTGCCGTACAGTATCGGCGCCGCTGTTGCCTATCCCGGCCGGCAGGTGGTCTGCGTGGTCGGCGACGGCGGACTCACCATGCTGATGGGCGAAATTGCCACGCTGGTGAAATACAAGCTGCAGGTCTGCGTGATCGTGATCAAGAACAACGTGCTGGGCCAGATCAAGTGGGAGCAGATGATTCTGGAGGGCAATCCCGAGTTTGGCGTGGAGTTGGAGCCAATCGATTTCGCCATGGTTGCGACTGCCTGCGGCGCGAAGGGATTCACCATCGAACGTCCCGAAGATGCGGAGGGAGTATTACGTGAAGCGCTTGCGCACAAAGGGCCGACGGTGGTGCAGGCGGTCGTCGATCCGAATGAACCTCCCATGCCGGGTAAGATCACCACGGAGCAGGCGCTGCACTTTGCCAAAGCTCTGGCGCGTGGGCAAAAGGATGCGTTGAAGATCGTGAAGACAATCGGCTTGGATAAACTCCGCGAGGTCATCTAGGCGATGGCGAATGACACGGATATTTCCTTAAGCACACCGGTGCTGGATGCCAGGATTGCCGCGAACCACATTCGCGAGGGCCGCTTCCAGCGCAGTCTCGCGCTGCTCAGTGCGGCCACCAGCATCATCAGCGGGCTGGAGGTCGCATACGAGCACTACCGGGGAAGCTACAGCCGTCGCGTGATGTATACGCCGGTGATCCTGAGCGGGCTGCTGGCTATCGCGGGCGTGGCCGCTTTCTTCAGCCGCCGCGCGGCACGGACGGTGCTTCGCCTGGTCTCCGTGGTGACTCTCGTCGACGCCCTTGTAGGTTTTTACTTCCACGTGCGCGGCATCCAGCGCAAACCAGGCGGGTGGCGGCTGCCGATGACCAACATGATCATGGGACCGCCTATCTTCGCTCCCCTGCTATTCGGCACCAGCGCGTACCTCGGGCTGATTGCGTCGTATCTGCAGCGCGAAGAAAGCACCGGCCCGGCTCCTACATCCGGCAAAGATGGCTTTTTCGCACGGCTGCTCCCTTCTTCCGCGGGGCGGGAGTTGCTATCGGCGGAGCAGGATATGCGAGAGGGCAGGTTTCAACGGCAGGTTGCCATCGTTACCGGAGTCAGCGCTCTGCTGAGCGGTTTCGAGGCTTACTACTCGCACTACAAGAATAACTTTCGCTACTGGATGCAGTGGTCACCGGTGGCGATCGCTCCGGTGCTGGCGGCCGTAGCCTTCGGTTCGGTGAAGAGCCGCAAACTGGCCACCACCGCGCTGCCTGCTGTCTCAGTTATCGCGGGCGCGGATGCGGCCATCGGCTTCTACTATCACGCGCGAGGCGTGCTGCGCCGGCCTGGCGGAAGGAAGCATCTGCTCTACAACATCATGTACGGGCCACCAATCTTCGCTCCGCTGCTGTTTGGAGCTGCGGGCATGCTGGGCGTGCTCGCCAGCCTGCTGCGCCGGAGGCGTGTATGAAAAATCACGTCGCGCGCATGAAGAGTCCCTTCGATGGAGTGGATCCTGCTCTTTGCCCACGCGACCCTGTGACAGGCGAAGCCTTTGCCGCCACGGAAACAGCCGGGCTACTATCCCGGCTTCAGCACCCTCTCGCAGAGCTCATTCTGGGACGAAGCCACGCGCAAGGTCGTCGACAAGCGGGTGAAGCATCCGCCCGAACGCAAGTTTTTCTCGACGGAAGCCTGGAGCTTCTGGACCGCTGTCTTCGCACACCTGATTCCGCAGACCGATCGCACGCCTGACCGGCAGATCCCCATCGTTGCGATTCTCGATCATCGCCTTGCGACCAATCAGACCGTCGGCTATCGCTACGACTCTATGCCGCCATGATCGTGTGGTGTACGAAATCGGCATCGAAGCGATCGATCGTGAGGCCGAACACCGCTATGGGGGCAAGTTTCTGGTGCTGCCTTATCGGCAACGGGATGAGGTACTGAAGGCGATCCACGATGGCAGGCCCGAGGCGGCGCGGAGATCTGGAAGCGGATGTCAGTGCATCGCTTCTGGCAGATGATCATGGGCGACGCCATCGACGCCTACTATGCGCATCCCTGGGCGTGGGATGAGATAGGCTTCGGCGGTCCGGCTTACCCTCGCGCCTATACGCGGCTGGAGCGTGGCGAGCCCGAGCCGTGGGAGGTGGAAGAGCAGCGCTACGAATGGCTGGCGCCAGCTAGTACGCGTCGGCTGAGGTCGACTCCTCGCGAGCCACCACACCGAAGCCGGCCAGCACAGTGTGCTCGATCAGCAATCGATAGCAGCGAAGCAGGGAGCGAAGCGTTGAAGAAGCCTCTCCTCGGAGCATTCGAGGCGCCATCGCTCGAAGAAGCACATGGTCGGTCCGCTGCAATCGATTCATACGCCCATGCGCCGCTTTCGCGAGTACGAGGAAGTGGATTATGCCATCGTCGGCGTAGGCTCCGCCGGCGGCGTCCTTCTGCAGCGGCTGGCGCGCGCGGGCTTCAACGTGGTGGGCCTGGAGGCCGGTCCTTTCTGGGATACGGAACGCGACTGGGTCAGCGACGAAGCCGGCTCGCACGAACTCTACTGGACAGAGCCGCGCGTTACCGGCGGCACCGATCCGCTGGCACTCGGAGCGAACAACTGCGGCAAAGGAGTAGGCGGAGGCTCGGTGCACTGGGCGGCATTTACGCCGCGGCTTGCATCCATCCGATTTCGAGGTCTACACGCGCGATGGCGTCGGCGCCGACTGGCCGATCACCTACGACGACATCAAGCCCTACTACGAGCAGCTCGAGCTCGAGATGCCGGTCGCCGGTCCCGCCTATTATCCGTGGGGCCATCCGCACGGCTACGCGTACGGTCCGCACCCGATGGGCGGCGTGGGTAACGCGCTCATCAAGGGCTGCACCGCATTGAACATTCCTGTCTCGATCGGAGGCCCGGTCGCGATCCTTTCCGGCTCTCACGGAGACCGCCCTCACTGCATCTATCGTGGCTTCTGCATACAAGGCTGCAAGGTCGGCGCGAAGGCCAGCACGCTCGTCACGCATGTACCGGACGCGATCAAGACAGGTGCCGAGATTCGCGACCGCAGCATGGTTTCGCGGATCGAACTCGGCAAGGATGGACGCGTCACCGGCGTTCACTACTTCGACATCGACGGTCACTCGCACTTTCAACGTGCGAAAGCGGTCATCGTCTCCGGATATGCGATCGAAACGCCGCGCCTTCTGCTGAACTCCGCCTGCACAGGTCATGAGAATGGGCTCGGCAAATTCGAGCGGAGACGCTTGGCCGCTACCTGATGGCGCAGGCCGGCAATGTGGTGATGGGCCGCTTCGACCAGCCAGTCCGCATGTACAAGGCGCCGCCGGCGCACGCCCTCACCGAAGAGTTTTACGAAACAGATCCGAAGAACGATTTTGCGCGCGGCTTCGCGATCCAGACTGTCGGGCCGCTGCCCGTTGCGTTCGGCAAGCAGATGCTCGCTGCCAAGAAAGCCTGGGGCTGGGGGCTGCGCCGCGAAATGATGGATTACAACCACTGGGCAGCATTCGGCCTGCTGGGCGAGATCCTTCCCTGGAAGGATAACCGCGTCACGCTTTCCGAAGACAAAGATCGCTTCGGCCTGCCCGTCGCGCACGTCAGTTCAATCTTCACGAGAACGACAAGAGGCTGATCAAAGCGGCGAGGGAAAAGACCGAAGAGGTCATGCAGGCTGCGGGCGCGACCGAAGTCGTGCAGGAGGCCCGCTACGCACATCTCGTCGGTGCGTGCCGCATGGGTTCAGATCCTCGCACGTCCGTCGTCGACAAGTTCGGTCGCAGCCACGATATTCCAAATCTATTTGTTTGCGATGGAAGCGTGTTTCCAACGCAGGGCTCGGCAAATCCCGGCCTTACCATCCAGGCCCTGGCCGCGCGCACCGCGGACTACCTCGTCTCCCAAGGTGACGCGAATCTTCACCAGCAACGAGCGCGACATGACGATGCCGTCGATGCGCCGAGAACTCGCGCCACCGGAGACGTGGGGTAAGGGCGTTCCTCGCCTCAAATAGCTTTCGCTCTTACGGCCCCTGGTTATGGATAGAACGTACCTGCTCTCTTTTCCAGATGCTTTTCGTTAGTTCCAGCGAGGTACCAGCGGTGTCGGCAAGTCACACTTCCATGCACGCAGCGCTACTGTTTCTCGTTGACAGCACGAGCGAGATACCCGTGATGCATCCGCAGTCTCACTACGCTCGCTCGATCTTCGTGCTCTCGTCGTGGATGCTATGGATATCGCTTGGCATCTTCCTGCTCATCGCCGGACTCGTGACCTATGCCGGCTGGAGGTTTCGCGCGCATCCAGGCGAAGCCGATCCGAAGCAGATGTTCGGCAGCACGAAGTGGGAGATGGCTTATGTCATCCCTCCCACCGTGCTGCTGGCTGTGATCTTCGGTTTTATGCTTCACGTGATGCACACCTCCGATCCGCCGGCGCAAGCCAGCGGCGACGACATCGTGGTGGTCGGGCATCAGTGGTGGTGGGAGGTTCGCTATCCCAAGTTCGGATTCAAGACAGCCAATGAGATTCATATTCCCACAGGGAAGAATGTTCAGTTCGGTTTCGAGTCCGCCGATGTGATTCACGATTTCTGGGTGCCAGAGCTAGGCCGCAAGATTGACATGATTCCCGGCCGGCACGCGAAGATCTGGCTGGCCGCCGACCATCCAGGAACCTACCTCGGCGCGTGTGCCGAGTTCTGCGGCAAGGAGCACGCCTGGATGCGCATCCGCGTGATCGCGGATGATCCTGCCGCATTCGCCGCTTGGAGTTCGGAACAGAAAATGAAGGCCGCGAATCCCGCCGACATGGCGCAGCAGGACGGGCTCGGCGACGTCACCTCGATGGCCTGCGCCAATTGTCACACTATCTCTGGAACGTCGGCTCGCGGCGTGATCGGCCCCGATCTCACGCATCTCGCAAGCCGCGAAACACTCGCTGCGGGCCGGTTGCAAAATACTCCCGATCAACTCTCCGCATGGCTCCATGATCCCGACGCTTTCAAACCAGGAAGCCACATGCCCAATCTGAGACTCACAGACGAACAACGCAGCGACATTGTGCAGTACCTGGAGACACTCAAATGAGCGAACTCCCCATTGTTCCGGCGCAGATGGAAAAGCTGGAGCGATTCGAAAAGCATGCCGGCATGCTCAAGTGGGTGGCCTCAGTCGACCACAAACAGATTGCTGTAATGTACATGCTCACCAGCCTGTTCTTCTTTTTGGTAGGTGGCGTGGAGGCGCTGATGATGCGCTGGCAGCTGGCCAGGCCGGAAAACCACTTCATGACACCGGAGGCCTACAACCAGCTCTTCACTCTGCATGGTACGACGATGATCTTCCTGGTGGCGGTTCCGGCTCTGCTTGCTTTTGGCAACTACTTTATCCCGCTGCAGATCGGCGCCCGCGACATTGCCTTTCCCCGCCTCAACGCCATGAGCTACTGGCTGTTCCTCTTCGGAGGCTTGCTGCTCTACGGCAGCATCCTCGCCGGTAATGCGCCCGACATGGGCTGGTTCAGCTATGCGCCGCTGAGCGAGAAGCCTTACTCATCTCTCGGCGGCGTGGACTACTGGGCGTTGGGGCTGCTGGTGATCGGCATTGGCACCGTGGCTACGGCGATCAACTTCCTCGTGACGATCGCTACGCTTCGCGCCCCGGGAATGAGCTTCAAACGCCTGCCGCTCTTCACCTGGATGAGCGCCGTGAACAGCTTCCTCATCCTCCTGGCGTTTCCGGCGCTGAACTCTGCGCTCTTCATGCTATTGATCGACCGCAACCTGCACGGCCGCTTCTTTACCCCCGACGGCGGCGGGTCACCGATATTGTGGCAGCACATCTTCTGGAACTTTGGGCATCCCGAGGTCTACATCATGATCCTGCCGGCCTTCGGAATTATCTCAGAGGTGATTCCGGTCTTCTCGCGGCAGCCGATCTTCGGATACGGCTTCGTTGCCGGATCGACAGTTGCGATCGGCCTGCTGAGCTTTGCGGTATGGGCGCACCACATGTTCGCCACGGGCATGGGCCACGATGTCGATGTCTTCTTCGCGGCGGGCAGCGCGCTGATCGCCGTGCCTACGGGCATCAAGATCTTCAACTGGATTGCAACCATGTGGGGCGGCAAGATACGATTCACCACCGCCATGCAGTTCGCGACGGCATTCCTGATTGAATTCACCATTGGCGGATTGAGCGGCGTGATCTTCGCGGTCGTGCCGATGGATTGGCAGCTCACCGATACTTACGTGATCGTTGCGCACATCCACTACGTGCTGTTCGGCGGAACGCTCTTCGGCCTCTTCGCAGGAATTTACTACTGGTACCCCAAGATTACCGGCCGCATGCTGTCAGAGCGTTTAGGCAAATGGCACTTCTGGCTTACCGTCGTCGGCTTCAACGCAACCTTCTTCGTGCAGCACCTGCTCGGCTTTCGCGGCATGACGCGGCGCGTGTGGACTTATCCCGATCTGCCCGGATGGGGACTGCTAAACATGATCTCTACCGTGGGAGCCTTCATTCTTGGTGCGTCGATGCTGGTGCTTCTGGTGAACCTCTATCGCAGCCGGAGCCACGGTGCCATCGCGGCCGACAATCCGTGGGAGGCGTGGACGCTGGAGTGGGCTACGACTTCGCCACCGCCTGCGTACAACTTTGCGGAGGTTCCACCGGTTCACAGCCGTCGGCCGCTTTGGGATCTGCACCATCCTGACGACGCGGACTGGATGCGAGAGGACCAACCGTGAGCAAACCGCTGCTTGAAGATAAAGTCCGGCTCGGCGTGCTGCTGTTTCTCATCTCCGAAGGAGTCTTCTTTGCTTTCCTGATCGTGGCCTATATTTATTCACAGCCTGCGGAGGTGATCGGGCCTACGGCGCGCAACAGTCTCATTCCGTGGAAAACAGGAATCTATACCGCATTTCTACTGGCGAGCAGCGGAACCATCTTTATGGCTGAGCGCTCGCTGGGCTCGAACCGCAAGCGCTTCACAGTATGGATGTCGGCAACCGTCCTTCTCGGCTGCGTTTTCCTGTTCGGCGAGATGCGCGAGTATGCCAGCCTGCTGCACAAGAGCATCAGCATCAGCCGCGATCTCTTCGGCAGCACCTACTTCACGCTGACCGGCTTCCACGCGATTCATGTCACACTCGGTCTTCTTATGCTGCTCACGCTGCTGGGCCTGGTTCTTTTCGGCAAGCTCGGAGCTAAGCGCGAAACGTCGTTCAAGGCCGTCTCTTACTACTGGCACTTTGTAGATATTGTCTGGGTCGCGGTCTTCAGCGTGGTGTATCTGTGGTCGGCGCGATGAACAGTGTAACCGATCTTTTGCGACATGGCTGGGAGGTTCATCTTTCGGTGGTCGTGGGCTGCGTCGCATTGGTGGCGTGGTATTTCCTCGCTCCCCCGCGAAGAACTCGCCAAGCAGTGTCCTTTCTGTTGGGGGTTCTTGTTCTATGCCTTTCGCTCATTTCGCCGATCGACCCATTGGGCGACCAGTATCTGTTCTGCGCACACATGCTTCAGCATCTGCTTCTTATTCTGATCGTGCCGCCGTTGCTGATCCTTGGTCTGGCTCCGGCGCGGGTGACGAGCTGGATGGCGCGGCCTGCAGTGCGACGGACAGAGCGTCTGCTTGGAAGGCCCGCAGTAGCGTGGTGCTCGAACATGTTCGTGATGGTGATCTGGCATGTGCCTGTGTTGTACAACGGCGCCAATGCCAGCACAACCGTTCATATCTTGGAACACCTGACGTTTCTCGTGACCGGCTGCATGTTCTGGTGGCCTATCTTTTCGCCGGCGGAAGAGCAAAGGATGCAGCCTGCGAGGGCGATGCTGTACTTGTTCGGCGCGGTGGTGGTGAGCACCGTGCTCGGGATCATCCTGACATTTCTGCCGGTGGGCCACTACCAGCCGTATACGCATCCGGCGGATGAACTGGGCGCGCTGCATCTGATACGCGACACGTGGGGCATCTCCGCCGGGGAAGATCAGAAGCTTGCCGGACTGCTGATGTGGGTTCCGGGGTGCATGGTCTACTTTGTGGCGATGCTGCTGAAGCTGGGCCGCTGGTACAGCACTCCGGACCCGGACAAGCAGGCGCTGCTTGCGTCCGTGCGACTTGCGCAAAGGGAGGTACGGCGTGGCTGAAGGATCCAGGAAGACAGCTGGGCTGTTCGCACAGTTATTCGAGTTGGGGAAGTCGATTACAGACGTGGTCAGCACCGTTCGCGGAGATCTCAAGAGCCCAGATACATCGGCACAGCCGGTGAATCACGAGCAGCCGCAAGGGCCTGTGGCATTGCCTGTGGGAGAAGCGCACGCGGAGGCGGCGCAGCTTCTTCCCCAGCACACCCCGGGCTGGCACACGCCGCGACCGGCGATGCTGCCGGTTCCTACTTACGCGCCCGCGATGACCGCTTTCGGCATCTTGTTCGTCGCACTCGGAGCGGTGACCAAGTGGCCGCTGAGTATCGTAGGCGCCTGCATCTTTGGGCTGGCCATCGCGAAATGGATCGGGGAACTACTGCATGACTGAGCCGAAGGACAGCTCCACATCGAACGATATTTCTATTCCTCTAGTGGAGGAAATTTCTGTCCCTGTAGTCAGCCGGCGCCATCTGTTGATGCTGGTCAGCCTCGCCGCAGGGGGTCTGGCCGCCGCGATCGTAAGCCTTCCGATGATCGGGTTCCTTATCGCGCCCCTTTTCCGGAGAGAACCGGGTGTGTGGCGCGACGTGGGACCGCTGGGCAAGTTTCCTGTGGGTAAGACCTCGAAGGTGACCTTCGCAGACTCTTCCGCGATTGCGTGGGGAGGCGAGGACTCGGAGACCGCGGCGTGGCTGCGGAGGGTGGACGAAAAAACATTCGAAGCGTTCGCCGTGGACTGCACGCACCTGGGCTGCCCGGTGCGCTGGGAGGCTTCGGCGGAACTCTTCATGTGTCCGTGTCACGGCGGCGTGTATTACAAAGACGGTCAGGTTGCCGCGGGACCGCCGCCGCATGCGCTGCAGCAGTTTCCGGTGCGCATTCTCAATAACACAGTGCAAGTGGAGTGGCGGAAGCTTCCTATGGTGGCCGGCATCTGCAAGAAGAGCACCGAGGTGGATGCTTGATCCAACTGCTGCTCAACATCTGGCATACGGTGGATGACCGCCTGGGGCTGGTCAAGAACCTGAAGCCGATTCTTGAACACCGAGTGCCGAAGGAGAGCAAGTGGGCCTACGTCTTCGGATCGGCGACACTGTTCGCCTTTCTACTCCAGGTCGTCACCGGCGTTGCGCTGGCTACGGTGTACGATCCTTCCGCGACGGGCGCATATCACAGTCTGGAGTACATCAGCCGCACCGCCACTTTGGGCAGCTTCGTGCGGGCACTGCATTACTTCGGCGCGTCGGCAATGATTCTTTTTATAGGCATCCACATGCTGCGCGTCTTTTTATACGCAGCCTACAAATTTCCGCGCGAAGGTAACTGGCTTACCGGCGTCGTGCTGCTGATGTTCACACTCGGCATGGGCTTCACCGGCCAGTTGATGCGCTGGGATCAGGATGCGGTCTGGTCTGTCAATATCGCCGCGCGCCAGGCAGTGCGTGTACCCTTCATCGGGAAATATCTGCAACAGTTCACATACGCCGGCGACCGGTTGAACGGCATGACGCTGAACCACTTTTTCGATCTGCACGTCTTCATTATTCCGGGGCTCATGTTCGCCTTCCTCGGCGTGCATCTTTATCTCGTTCTGTATAACGGCATCTCCGAACCTCCCGTGAACGGCATACCCGTCAACCCGAAGACCTATCGAAGGCAATATAAGGAGCTGGTGAAGAAAAACGGGGTGCCGTTCTGGCCGGACGCGGCTTGGCGCGATGCGCTCTTCGGCTGCCTGGTCATTGCCGGTATCGTGACGCTGGCGTTTGTCTACGGTCCTCCGCACCTTGCGCCGCCTCCCAATCCGACGCTGCTTAACGCCGAGCCTCGACCCGACTGGTACCTGCTGTGGTATTTCGCGATTCTTGCCATGAGCCCCCACCAGCTTGAGTCCGGCATCATGATCCTCGCCCCTGTGCTTATTTTCGGCTCCATGTTTGCCCTTCCTTTCTTCTTCAACAGCGGTGAGCGCAGCCTGCGACGGCGTCCATGGGCCGTGGCGTGGGTCATCATCGTGGTGGCAGGCGTGTGCACGCTCTGGTATGAAGGCAACGTGTCGCCGTGGTCCCCGCGTTTCGATGCACCGCCGCTTCCTGCCTCCATGACCGCTTCACTCAGCTCAAACGCTCAGCATGGCGCTGTTCTTTTTCATGACAAGCGCTGCGAATCCTGCCATAAGATCGGCGGCTACGGCGGTCTTCGCGGCCCCGACCTCACCCTTGCCGCCGACCGGATTACGACGCAGCAGATGGAGTGGCGCATCCTCAATGGCGGTCATAACATGCCTGCCTTCGCCGGTATCCTGAAGCCACAGGAAGTCGACGATCTGCTCGCCTTCCTGCACTCCCGGGATATGGTTGGAAATACCCGGGTCGGTCCCACGCAGCCATAGCCTCTGCTTCGGAGAACGCATGCCCTCTCGCAAGATCGAAGACTATGCCATAATTGGCGACTGCGAAACAGCGGCCCTGGTCAGCATTAACGGTTCGATCGACTGGTTGTGCTGGCCCAACTTCGCTTCGCCTGCCTGCTTCGCCGCCCTGCTCGGCTCCCCGAATAATGGTCATTGGACGCTCGCTCCGGATCATCGACCTGTGACTTTTACGAGGCGCTATCGGCCGCACACGTTGATTCTCGAAACAACTATGCAGACGAACCATGGCACGGTAGTTGTCACAGACTTCATGCCGATTCGCGGCCGTCACTCCGACCTCGTCCGCATTGCGCGATGTACAGCTGGCAAGGTCAACATGAGAATGGAACTGTGCCCGCGCTTCGATTATGGAAGCACGGTGCCGTGGATAAAGCAGGCTGAAACACGTGAAGGCAAGACGTCCTGGATCGCGAAGGCGGGACCGGATCTTACAGTGCTGCGCACCGATGCAGGGTTGAAGGAGTCCACGCCGGGAACGCTTACCGCGAATTTCACCCTCTCTGCAGGCGAATCGCAAACTTTATCCCTGACTTACGGTTGCCCTTTCGAAGAGGTGCCTGCTGCGATCGACATCGACAAGGAACTGAACCAGACGGAACGTTTCTGGACGGAATGGACGTCGCGTTCAAAATATCAAGGGCCGCACAGCGACGCGGTCGAGCGCTCCCTCATCACTCTCAAGGCCCTGACGTATCTTCCTTCGGGCGGCATTGTTGCTGCGCCGACCACTTCGCTACCGGAGCGTATCGGCGGCCCGCTCAACTGGGATTACCGCTATTGCTGGATTCGCGATGCGACCCTCACCCTGTCAGCTTTGCTGGAGGCTGGCTACACCGAAGAGGTAATTGCCTGGAAGCAGTGGCTCATCCGTGCAGTCGGACGCGATGCCTCACAGGTGCAGATCATGTACGGTATCGCCGGAGAACGTCACTTTGCCGATTGGGAGGTCTTGGGGCTGGCGGGCTACGAAGGATCGAAGCCCGTCCGCATTGGCAATGCCGCTCAGATGCAGATTCAGCAGGATATCTATGGCGAGATTGCCGACGCCCTCTTCCAGGCACGCCGGGCCGGCGTCGAGTGTGAACCGGAAGAACTGGAGCTGCAACAGTCACTCACCGAACACCTGGCCGCGATATGGAATGAGCCGGGATCGGGGATGTGGGAGGAGCGTGACAAGCCTCAGCGGTTTACTTACTCCGCAGTCATGTCGTGGCTAGCTCTGGATCGAGCGGTGGAGAGCATCGAGACACACAAGATGGACGGTCCACTGAAGAAATGGAAAAGGCTACGCGATGAGATTCGCGCGGACGTGCTGAAGCGTGGGTTTCATACCCGACCGAACAGCTTCGTCGCGCATTATGGCTCCAGGCGCCTGGACGCGTCAGCCCTCCGGCTGCCGTTGGTTGGTTTCTTGGCCGCCGATGATCCTCGCATGCTGGGCACTGTCAAAGCCATCGAGAAACAGCTTCTTGAAGACGGGCTGCTGCTTCGCAACATTCCTGAAAGCAGCAAGAGCAAGCAGGGAGCATTCCTCGCCTGCAGCTTCTGGCTGGTGGAAGTCTACGCCATGAGCGACCGGATCGAAGACGCCCGCGCGCTTTTTGAGAGACTGCTCACCCTCGCGAACGATGTAGGTTTGCTTTCTGAGGAATATGACACAAAAGCCAAGCGATTGGTCGGCAACTTTCCGCAGGCGTTCTCGCACATCGCCCTCGTGCAGGCGGCTATGAGACTGGCCCGCTGCCGATAGAACTATCGCGGCAGCAAATGCTCAGCCGATCGGAGGCCTATGTGATCGGCGTCGGCTGCGGGAACGGAATGGAAACGTCTGAAGACCGCAGATGCAAATCGCGTTGGGGAAACGGTAGCTCAATTCCGTTCTCTCCAAAAAGCTTGAACAGCGCGAAGTAAAGGTCAGACTTTAGCACCAGCGGCGTATGCGCCTGCGTCGAAGTCCAGACACGGAGGGAAAAGTCGATCGAGCTATCACCGTAATCAGTAAATATCACGTCCGGAGCCGGCTCTTTGAGCACTGCCGAATGCTCCGTGGCTGCCTGCAGCAGCAAGTCTCGCACTTGTTCGGCATCGGAGCTGTAGCCGACACCGACCGAAAGTGAAATTCGCACATTTGGATCGTTTGCTATCCAATTCGTTACCGAAATTGTTGATGAAGTCATTGTTGGGAACAATGATCACCACATTGTCATTGGTCCGCACCCAGGTTGACCGCGCCGCGATCTTCACTACGTCTCCGAGAGTATTCCCGGTTTCGATCCTGTCGTCAATACGGATCGGTTGCTCGATCAATAGAATGATACCGGCCACAAAGTTCGAGACAACGTTTTGTAGTCCCAGGCCAACGCCCACATCTAATGCACCGCCAAACACCAACAGCGAGCTGAGATTTACGCCCAGCGATTGCAATCCGATAAACAAACCGCCAAAGATAAAAAGATAGGTGGCAAATCTTTCTAGCGCAAACTTCTGTCCCTCCGAAATCCCCAACTTGCGAAATAATCCTCCCAACAAGACTCTTTGCAGCAGTTTCGAGAGCGATATAAGGAGAAATAGAAATACTCCAGCCTTGAGAAGGAAAAGTGGGGTGACTGGCAGCGGCCCTATCTTAAAGAAGGAATGCAGCAGGATATCCCGCGACCCCGCGGACAGCGTTTTAGAGAAATCAGGCAGAAGTCCAAGCAATCTCACGCAGGTGTGACGCCATTATCCACAGCACGGTTGTAGAACACGTCGATTTCTCGTTCCGTGCTAGGTGCATTCTTTTGCTTGCGATTTCGTAGCGTTTTGCTAGACTCCGTCCACGGGCAAACCGGAAGTTCAACACCATCACTCCAGCAGGTCGAAATTTCCAACCTCCTGCGGCGCAGTTTTCCGAAGGCAAGTCACCTGGGGAGAGGCGCTGTAGTCTCGCCACAATTTATTCGATGACCGCCTTTAGTTAATCCAGCATCCCATCCTTCAGCCTTTCCACAGGCCTACGATCAACCAGGAGAATTCATGTCTGAAGCAAAGAAATGTGCTAACCCTGCATGTCGTTGCATCCCGACTGATAAAGGAAAATTCTGCAGCGCACACTGTGAGGGTGCAAAAGGTTCCGTCGAGATCCTATGTCAATGTGGACATGCTACCTGCGCCGGAGATGCCCCAAGGCCTAGGCCGTGAGAATCCGCTTGATCAACCCTGGTTAATACCACACCTTCCCCACTTCGTTCCGAGGGAGGGAACATGCTGAAGCAGGCGATCCACTGCTCAGCGTTTCGAACACTGCATTTGCGGGGCTTTTACTGCAACAAGTTGGGCTTTCGGAAAGAATTTTCCCACCACGCTTTCGCGGACAATGTCCTCGATAAGTTGACCGTAAAGCAGTAAACAGTCCCATAACTCAGTTTTTTAGAAAATCCACGGGAGAAACTTCATGACTAGAGCGTGTTTCATATGTAGGCCAGTGCTTTCGGGAAGCTTCCCGAGCCCCGCTTCGGCGGCGGGTCTCGCAGGTGGCCCAAAGAAGTTCTGATGTTTATGAAACACGCTCTGGCAAAAACACGGCGGTTTTCGGCCGCTATGCCACGCCCGGCACAGCGGAGGCGGCGGTAGATCATCTCGTCACCAGGGGCTTCTCAAACGCCGCGATATCTGTACTCCTTCCTGACGATGAGAGCACACGAGAATTCGCGCATGAGAAAAACACCAAGGCGCCTGAAGGAACCACAGCTGGTGTCGCTGCGGGAGGAGTGTTAGGCGGAACTCTCGGGCTGCTGGCTGGCATCGGAGCACTCGCTATTCCGGGAGTTGGCCCCTTTATCGCCGCTGGCCCTATAGTCGCGGCCCTAGCCGGACTCGGAGTTGGTTGGGTAGCAGGCGGAATCGTCGGAGCACTCGTGGGTATGGGTATTCCCGAGTATGAAGCGAAGCGTTATGAGGGCGCAGTTAAGAACGGTGGAGTCCTCCTCTCTGTGCACTGCGATACGTCGGAGCAGGTTGATGTAGCCAAAATCGCTTTGAAAGAGACTGGGGCTAGCGACATTGCATCTACTAATGAGGCGGCTTCCGATGACAAATCGGGTGCACGGGGAACTTTTGGAAACATCTCCGACAGAGAAAATGTCGCAGACAAAAAACTGAGCGAGAAGCTGCCCGTTGAAGATCGAAACCTCGTTGTCGGCGTACCCACGACGAGGAATTAGTTAGCTGCGGTGCGATGATCGTTATGTACTGCAACGAGCCTCCAGGAAGTTGGGGGCTCGTTTCCGTTCAAGGAATCGGCGTCAGAAAACGCCATCCGTCGTGGAAATCGCAGTTTCCTTGAGTATCCACTAAGCCGCTACAAAACAAGACCGGGGTTAGTGGAACTTTGACATCATAAACGTGGCATTAGGTGTGGGGAAGCTTTGGTTAACTAATTGCGTCAGATCAGGGGCGGCCTTAGCCTCGTCTTCTGTACTCTTCTTGGCCGAATATTTCTCTTTGCCTGTTTTTGATTTCTGTCCTGTAAGCGTTCTGACCCTTGCAGCGCGTTGCAGGTTGCGCCGCCGGCGATCCAACCTAGAGTCCTTTCATAATAACGCTTGTGCGCCTTCATTCCGTTGCGTCGGATATGCTAGACTCCGCTGCATGCCAGTTATCATCATTCTCATCGTCCTATTGTTGCTTTTCGGCGGCGGCGGCTATTACATGGGCCCCGGGGTTGGCTACTATGGCGGAGGAAGCATCAGCCTCATCCTCCTCCTCGTAATCGTGTTTCTGCTCTTTGGCCGGGGTCGGCGCGGCATATAAAGGGTAACGGCGCCCTTCACTCTTCCTTTGCGGAGGTCGAATGCATAGTCCGGGTTCGTTTGGAGAGGCTGGGGTAATTTTTCTGATTGTCATGCTCCCTCAATGTTCGCCAGCGATCCCGAGATAGCGCGGCGGACGGTTTTGTGAAGGAATTGGGTTGACCTGGAAATATTCCAACCGATATCAGCCAACGAAACACCCCAAAAGACGCTCTCAGAGAAGTCTGCAGGTAATCCATGCTCGACAAGTGCTTCAATCCGGACTGTGCCAGAGAGCTGCACTATCTGCATGATGGGCGTGTCGTTCGAGTCATCCGCGGTGAAGGGGACAATGTTTCCCTGGAGCATTATTGGCTTTGCGGATCATGTTTTCAGACGCATGATTTCGAATTTCCAGCAGAGGGGTCGGTGACGCTCAGACCAAGGCTGGGCGACAAGCATGCAGAAACGTTCTATCTCCGCGACGTACTCTTGCCGGAACGCCATGGGCTGCCCGGCTCGATGTAAGCTGTCTTGGCTCACGCGCCGGCAAGCCAGTTGTGCAGATTCCGGGCAACGAACTCGGGGCCGTTATCGGAGCGCAGATGCTCTGGCACTCCCTTGATCACCATCACTTCGGCCGGCGCTTCGATCACCTTCGCCGAACCCCACCTTCGTTCCGGCCGGATCATCAGGCATTCTCGGGTGTGCTCATCGATCAGGTTCAGCATCCTCACCGTCCTTCCATCGTGCGTCTTGGCGCTCACCAAGTCGTACGACCACACATGGTTGGCGTGATGGTGACGTCCCTTATACATCAAGTAGTTAATTATGGCCGGCGTCGCTTGACCCTCTGCCGTTGAAGCGGACTCCAACGATCCGTTTCCCCGGAATCGGGCGAGCGGTTACCGTAATCATTACGGAGGAGATTCGTCGTAGCGGGCATAGCGCCCGTGCGCCGACGACAAGCTAGACCACAAAGGCCGGCTGAACTCATTTTGCATAGCTTCCCGTTGCGGCATTGCGGCTGAATCAGCGGGAAACTGGAGGGATGTTCAGGATGCTCCTATTCGAGAGGTGAACCGCGCTGCCTTAGTCTTCGCGCAGCAGGATCAGAGGATTGACCGAAAGCGCGCGTTGCGCCGGAATCCAGGTCGCCAGCAGCCCCAGCAATGACATTGCCATCACCACTCCGGCCAGCACGAACGGATCGCGCGGCGTGGCTTGGTAAACGATGAACGCAAGCACGCGCGTGGCGAGGAGCCCCATGGCCAGTCCCGCAGCCGATCCGATTGCCAGCAACTTGAAGGGCCGCCCCAGCGCTGCGTGCAACACTTTCTTGCGCGGCGCGCCCAGCGCCATGCGAATACCGAGCTCGCGCAGCCGCTTGCTGACCGAATACGCTGCCATTCCAAAGATGCCGGTAATCGACAGCATGGCGCCCATCAACCCCAGCACGCCCAGCGCCATGGTAGCCACTCGCGCAGGAAACAGAACCACCTCCAGCATCTGGGTCCACGTCTGCGTATCGACCGGCAGTCCCGCATCCAGCTCGTACACCTTCCTCCTCATGGCCGCGGCAAGCTGCTGCGGATCGCGCTTCGAACGCACCACCAGGTAGGCCGCACTCGCCGGCGATTGCAGGAAGGGTAGAAACATCGCCGGCTGCTGAGCTTCAGTGAGGGACATGTATTTTCCGTCCTCTACAACGCCCACAACCTGGACATGGGTTCCGTCCTGCAGCCTGTAATTCCTGCCGACCGCGCCCGTAACCGAGCCAAACATGGTGCCGGCAAAATTGCGATTGATGACGGCTACGGTGGGGGCATTCTTGTCATCCTGCCAGGAGAAGTTTCTGCCCGCCAGCAGGTTTGTGCCCGCAGCTTCGAAGTATCCCGGAGACACCTCGTACCGGAAAGGCGTGGCAGCGGCGTTCGCAGGCCTCAAATCGCTGGTTTCTTCCTTATATACATCTGCCCGGTTGCCGGCTGTATAGACCAGGGGCGGGTAACCATTCACAAGTCCCACTGCCTCCACTCCGGGGATCGTCCCCATCTCTTCGATGATCCGCCTCTGCATGGCGGGCACCTTGTCGGCGCTGTAACCGGCCGTGGCCAGGTTCACGCCTGCCGTCATCGTGTCGTGCGGATCGAAACCAAACTTGCTGTGCAGCGAGCGTACAAGCCCTCGGACCGCCACCAGCGAAGATGTGACCAGAACCGCGCAGATAGCAATCTGGGTGACGAGGAGCACATCGCGGACCGTAAGCCTGCGCCCCGTCCGGGCGTTCGACCTCGCCTTGACGATCTCGTATGGATTGGCGCGGAGGATCTGGCGTATCGGCACAATGCCGAATAGGAATCCGCTGAGCAGAGCCAGGCCCAAAGCAACCACGGAGAGCATTGGGTCGGGGGTGACCGGCAGGTGGAGCGGAACCGCGGGAATGGGCTGCCAGACGCTCATCCGGCGTAACAGCATGAAGCTGATCAACAGTCCTGCCGCCCCGCCGGCGAGGGAGATCAGCAGCGCTTCGGTAAGAAGTCCACGCAGGATGCGCTTGCGGCTCGAACCAAGCGCGAGACGCAGGGCCACTTCGCGCGAACGGGCGGCGGTGCGTGCCGCAAACAGGCTGCCCAGGTTGGCGCACGCAGCCAGCAGGATCAGCCCGGAAAGCACCATCAATCCAGCAACGAATGCCCGCGCCGCGGGACCAAACGAAGTCAGGCCCTCCCGCGACAGCACCGTACCGTGGTGAACAATCTCTTTGGGATAAGTCTTTTCCAGATATCCGTTCACGGTACCCACATCGGCCATGGCCTGAGCGGGAGTCACTCCCGGCTTCAGGTGTCCCAGCGCCTCAAAAACCGCATGTTCAGTCGCACGCGTGTTCAAGCTCGGCGCGCCCATCTGCTCCTCGTTGACGATGGGCATAAAGAAATCCGGCGCGATGAACATGATTGTTCCCTGGAATTTGGGGGGCGCGACGCCGATGATGGTGAAAGGGTGTTTATCGAGTTGAACAGTACGGCCCACCACGCCGGGATCGTCGTGGAAGCGGCTGTGCCAATACGCGTAGGTGAGCACGACGTACGGAGCGCTGTTGGGGCCGTGCTCGTCGGATGCGTGAAACAAACGACCAAGATAGGGATGAATGCGCAGTACGTCGAAGTAATTCCCGGTCGCTGCGAATCCGTTTGCGGCAATCGGATTGTTGCCCGTATTGAATCCCACTCCCAGGACCATGTTGAAAGCGGCCAGATCCTCGAAGCTACGGTTGCGATCGCGCAGATCGATGTAGTTGGGATACGACTGCCACGCGGGATTGTCCCCGTAATGAGTTCCGTAGAGGCTTGCCGACTGCGGCACGTTCAGCGGCCGCAGGACTAGGCCATCCATGATGCCGAACACCACTGCGTTTGCCCCGATGGCCAACGCCAGCGTCAAAACAGCGGCGATGGTGAAACCGGGAGACTTGCGCAACTGCCGCAGGGCAAGCCGCACATCGGCCGCAATCGACTCCAGCGTGGGCGATTGCCACACTTCGCGGCTGCTTTCCTCAAGCAGCGTGCGGTCGCCGAAGGCAACGCGTGCTCGCTGTTCGGCTTCCTCTAAGCTCATGCCTTCGCCGATCAACTGCTCCGTGCGTTCTTCAATTTGCAGGCGGATTTGCTGGGAGAGGTCGCTGTAGAGCTTGCGGCGACGGAAGATATTCGGTATCCGGTTCATTGGAAACCCTGCCTGGCTGACTGGGAATTTGCCCGGATGGAGGGCGGGCATATTGCCTTCAAACATACACCCGAAGCCGGAAACCTGCTGTTCCAAATAGCCCAGACCTGAAATCTCGACGAAGTGTGGCTGGTAAGCCGAAACTGTTTTACTTACTACATCGACTACAACCTCGTAATTGACACCTATCTGCTCTTACGGCTACCCTAGCCTGCTTCCTTTGGCTTGCCAAAGCTAAGATTCCAGTCAATATGTGTAAGCAGAGGAATGACCCTCGCGAGCTTGAAATGTTCACGTTCACGGAACCAGTCAGCGCTTCCAAGATACAGGTTGCCGGATTTCGCCAATAGCTGACCCCGTTTTTGCCCCGGCGGAATATGCTGCCTCACGGCTGCCTGTGGCGCATTGGGTAGCACCTGGCCATGCATGGCGGCGACAAAGAGCATCATGAATATGGTCACTAATCGCGCTATACCCACATAGGCCTGCGTGCAACCGTCTTTAATGATATGTTTCATAATCCCTCTTCGCGCGAGGGGCGGGCTAAGAAGGACAACGGTCAGATGAGCTGACTTAGTTCAGAACCATGCGGGAGCCGATAACAAGAAATCTTCTCCGGAGCCAATGTCTCAAAGACTCAGAATAATAACTGAGCTAAACAGCTCAGTTCGGCGAAATTGCGTGGGCCACGCTACCAAGTTGGAGGTGTACATGAACGTCGCCTGTTAGTCAGACTCGGTCTCCGACGAACTGATGAGCAAAACAGGACAGATTCCATCTTTCCTCTGATGTGATGCTGGTGCAGCGGGCCGGTGTGGTACCCACGCGGCCATGGCCGTGTATCCTTATGAAGACCCCCAAGAACCAGCGCAACCGGAAAGAGGTCGCTGTGACCACAGACCCAAAGCAGCAGACATTTGACCCCGCAGCCTTTCTTGCAAGTGCGGGGTTGGGGAGACGGATCGTCCAATTAAAGGCAAAAGACGCTTTCTTTTCCCAGGGGAGCATTGCTGACTCTATCTTTTATCTTCAAAAAGGCCGCGCCAAGTTGACTGTTGTTTCGGCGGTTGGCAAAGAAGCCACCATCACTCTGCTCTCCGGAGGCGACTTTGTTGGCGAGGAGTCGATTGCGGGAGCCATGGGACGCCGCCTGGCGACGGCGACGGCAATCAGCGCATGTACAGCTCTGAAAATAGAGCGGGAGGAGATGATCCGCGTGATGCACGAGGAGCACGCTTTCTCCGATCTGTTCCTCAAGTTTCTCCTTGCGCGGAGCATGCGTACTCAGGCTGATCTGGTAGACCAGCTTTTCAACTCCAGCGAAAAACGTCTGGCGAGAATTCTCTTGCTGATGGCGGAATTCGGAAAGCCCGGCGAACCGGAAACCATGATCCCGAAGATCACCCAGGAAACTCTGGCGGAGATGATCGGAACCACGCGGTCTCGCGTCAGCTTTTTCATGAATCGCTTCCGGAAACTAGGATTCATCGCCTACAACGGTCGTATCCAGGTGCACAAATCACTGCTCAATGTGATTCTTCACGATCAGTTAACCGGGCAAAACGCGGCAGGTCCTCCGATTAATGGCGTCGAACGGGAAAACGGCGGAGCAACGCGCCGCAGACCGGCCGTCGCGGCAAAAATTGTCCATCAAGAAGATTAGGCAATTGGCGCCCTGCCTTCCCCTCCAGTGGCTCGGCCGGCTTGATCGTTCGACCGATCCTGAGCAAAATTGCACAGAATTCGTGACCCCTCCGGGACATACTTCTGGATGAGCCCCAGCCGCGATGCCAACTCGATTGGGCATGGGTCCACCTGTGATGGCCTGCATGTCGCGGCAGAAGCCGCCGTCGCAATGTGGGCCTCGAAGAGAAAGTGAAACACCTCCTTCACCACCAGCGAATCTAACGATTTCTCAATTCTCCACCGCTTCGAGACGTGGGCGAGACACCCAGAACAGGCGGATACTACCGTGAAACCAAACGCAGAAAGTCCCGAATCCAGGCCCTCGCCCAAGGATGATCTGAAGTCCCTGCCAATTGCCGAATTGCAGACGAAGTTGGGATCATCCCCTAATGGCCTCAGCCAGTCTGAGGCTCAGAAACGGCTGACCCAATACGGCCCCAATGAGATCGCTGAGAAGAAGACGAACGAGTTGTTGAAATTCCTCTCATATTTCTGGGGACCGATTCCGTGGATGATTGAAGCGGCAGTCGTTCTTTCGGGAATTGTCCGGCACTGGCTGGACTTTTTCATCATCCTCCTCCTGCTTTGTTCCAATGCTGTTGTCGGATTCTGGGAAGAGCACCAGGCGGGCAACGCCATAGCCGCTCTGAAGGCCAAGCTGGCGATCAATGCCCGGGTCAAGCGAGATGGCAAGTGGACCACTTCGAAGGCCAGCGAACTGGTGCCGGGAGATGTTATCCGTCTGCGACTGGGAGACATCATTCCAGCCGACGCGCGTCTGTTGGCAGGCGATCCTGTGGAAGTAGATCAGTCGGCCTTGACCGGCGAATCCTTGCCGGCCACGCGCAAACCCGGCGAAGCGGTCTTTTCCGGTTCGATCCTCCGCCAGGGTGAGATCGATGCCATGGTCTACGCGACCGGCACGAACACCTACTTCGGCAAGACTGCACAGCTGGTCCAGGAAGCTCATACCGTGAGCCACTTTCAACGTGCAGTGTTGAAGATTGGCGACTACCTGATCGTTCTCGCGGTGGCTCTGGTGGTTTTGATTGTCACCGTAGCGATCTTCCGCGGCGACCCGATCCTCAACACGCTGGAGTTCGCCTTGATCCTCCTGGTCGCGGCGATCCCGGTGGCCATGCCCACAGTACTGTCGGTGACGATGGCTGTCGGCGCCCGTCTTCTCGCGAAAAAAGAAGCGATCGTGACCCGGTTGTCGGCAATCGAGGAACTCGCCGGCGTGGATATCCTGTGCTCCGACAAGACCGGCACGCTGACTCAGAACAAGCTGACTCTGGGCGATCCATTTAGCGTCAACAACATTCCTACGGATCAGGTCATCCTTTGGGCGGCGCTCGCGTCGCGCGCCGAAGACAAGGACACAATCGACCTCGCGGTTATCGGCGGTGTGAAGGACAACACATCATTGAAGAGTTGCCAGGTCCTCCACTTCCAGCCATTCGACCCGGTCCACAAGCGCACCGAAGCCACCGTAAAAGGTTCGGATGGCAAGCAGTTCTTTGTGGCGAAGGGCGCTCCGCAGGTCATTTTGCAGATATCTACGAACGCTGATGCCGTGAAAGCTGTCGTCGAGAAAGCCGTGAATGAATTTGCCGGGCGCGGCTTCCGTTCTTTGGGCGTGGCCCGGGCCGAGGAGGAAGGCAAATGGCAGTTTGCCGGCGTGTTACCGTTGTTCGATCCACCCCGTGAGCAGGCGAAAGCAACCATCGCGAGCGCGCGCCAGATGGGCGTAAGCGTCAAAATGGTTACGGGCGACCAGATCGCCATCGCCCAAGAGACCGCGCGGCAGCTGGGAATGGGCACGAACATCCTGGACGCTAGCGGACTGGGCGACACGAAACATCATGAGACGGCGCAATCCGCGGAGGCAATCGAAAGCGCGGACGGCTTCGCCCAGGTCTTCCCCGAACACAAGTTCCACATCGTGGATGTTTTGCAGCAGTGCGGCCACATAGTCGGCATGACTGGCGACGGAGTGAACGACGCGCCCGCGCTCAAAAAAGCAGACTGCGGCATCGCTGTCTCCGGCGCGACAGATGCGGCGCGTGCAGCGGCATCCATCGTGCTGCTGGCATCCGGTCTCTCGGTGATTATCGACGCGATCAAGGAGAGCCGGCGCATCTTTCAGCGGATGAATAGCTATGCCATTTACCGCATCGCAGAAACGCTGCGCGTCCTGCTGTTCATGACGCTGTCGATCCTTGTGTTCAACTTCTATCCCGTGACCGCGGTGATGATCGTAATGCTTGCGCTGTTGAATGACGGGGCAATTCTATCCATCGCATATGACAACGTTCATTACAAGGCAAAGCCCGAGGCCTGGAACATGCGCCTGGTGCTGGGCGTGTCCACGGTGCTGGGCGCCATCGGCGTGGTGGCCGCCTTCGGCCTCTTTTATCTAGGCGAGCGCGTCTTCCATCTTGATCGCTCGCACATCCAGACGCTGATGTACCTCAAGCTATCGGTAGCCGGGCATCTGACCATTTTCCTGACGCGTACTCGCGGTCCGTTCTGGTCCATACGCCCGGCAAAGATTCTGTGGATAGCCGTTCTGGGCACGCAGACGATCGCGACACTCATTGCGGTCTACGGGTTGTTCATGACGCCTCTTGGCTGGAAATGGGCCGGTTTTGTCTGGGGCTACGCGATTGCCTGGGCTCTGATCAATGACCGCGTGAAACTGCTCGCCTACCGGATCTTCGACCCCACCAAACCTCCCTTGCTGACGAAGAAGCCGATCGATCTTACTGCGCAGATCGCGGCACGCGCTTACGAGCTTTATCAGGAGCGCGTCCGAGGCGAAAGCCAGCAGGACCAGGATTGGCTTGAGGCGGAGCGCGAGGCCCGGAGCAGCCAGCCGCCTTCCGGACAGCCCGCGCCGGCGTCATCTTGAACCGCAGATTTCTCAGGCGAAAGCACGCGGCCAATCTCAGGAATGGAGGACGATGAAAATCAAATCGGACGATTTTCGTGTGCATCCCGGAAAAGAGTTCAAGCTCGGCAATGCGCCGACGATCGTAAAGCCCTACTGCAGGTCGAAGAAGCAATATCAGAAACTTCTGGAAAAACACGTTGAACAGCTAAGTTCACTGCAGCGCCTTCATTACGCCTCCAATCGTTACGCGCTGCTGCTAATTTTTCAGGGGATGGACGGCGCCGGCAAGGATGGGGCCATCCGCCACGTGATGTCTGGGGTTAATCCGCAGGGCTGCGAGGTTTTCAGTTTCAAAGCAGCCGAGCGCCGAGGAACTGGAACACGATTTTCTCTGGCGCACGTCATGCCGCCTTCCGGAACGCGGACGGATCGGCGTCTTCAACCGTTCCTATTACGAGGAAGTTCTGGTGGTCCGGGTGCATCCGCAGATTCTCCGCAACCAGGGCCTTTCGGAGGAACTGCGCGACGAGAAGAACATCTGGCAGGAACGTTATCGCTCCATCGTCGATCTGGAGAGCCACCTCTATTGCAATGGAACGCGAACCATTAAGATTTTTCTCCACCTGTCGCAGGAGGAGCAGCGAAAGCGATTCCTGGCGCGCATCGATGAACCTGACAAGAATTGGAAATTCAGCCTCGCGGACATTCACGAAAGGAAGTATTGGAAGCACTACATGGAGGCGTACGAGACTTGCCTGAACGCGACCAGCACCCATCAAGCGCCCTGGTACGCCGTGCCCGCCGACGACAAGGAGAACGCCCGCCTGATTGTGTCTCGCATTGTGCTCGATGCGCTTGAGGACCTCAAAATGGCATATCCCAAAACCACGGCGAAGCGACGGATCGAACTGCAGGCGATCCGCAAACAGCTACGGAAGTAGCGTTTCGACATTGCTGTCGGCTTTGCCGGCCTCAGTGGAGAAGCAGAGAGGAATATTCATCATGTCCACTACAGAGCAAGTTCTCAGCGCGGATGAAGAGAGCAGCCCGCTATCGATTGGCAAGAGCGTAGAGATCGCGCCTAAGCCGGCCCATTTCCTCTTCGATGTGGCCTTGTCCACAGCGGTCGCGGCGCATGGCAAACGCGAAAGTCAAGCTCCCGCTCCGACGGGTCCGCTCACGTCTCAGATGCTCGAAAAGATGAATCGCTACTGGCGCGCCGCAAACTATTTGTGCATCGGCCAGATCTATCTCTTCGAAAACCCGCTATTGCGCGAGCCGCTGAAAGCTGAGCAGATCAAGCCCAGGCTGCTTGGACACTGGGGCACGTCACCGGGACAGAATCTCATCTACATTCATCTCAACCGCCTGATCAAAGAGCATGATGCGAACATCATCTATATCGCCGGCCCCGGACACGGCGGACCTTCGCTCAATGCGAGTTCGTATCTGGAGGGAACATATACGGAAGTGCATCCGGAGATCACTCCGGATGAGAACGGCATGCGGCTTCTCTTCAGAAAATTCTCAACGCCAGGCGGTGTGCCCAGCCATTGCGGGCCGCACGTTCCGAATTCCATGCACGAGGGCGGTGAGCTCGGCTACTCGCTGGTTCACGCCTTCGGCGCAGCGTTCGACAATCCCGATCTGATCGTTGCCTGCGTGATTGGTGATGGTGAATCCGAGACCTGTCCGCTCGAAGGAAGCTGGAAGTCAGTCAACTTCCTCAATCCAGTGCGAGACGGCGCGGTCCTTCCGATTCTGCACCTCAACGGTTACAAAATATCAGGCCCCACCGTCCAGGGTAGGACCAGCGACGAAGATCTGAAGGCCCTGTATACGGGGCGCGGGTACAAGCCCTACTTTGTCGAGGGCGACAATCCTGAAGTCGTCCATCAGCTCCTGGCTCAAACCTTAGACGACTGCTACGCCGACATTCAAGCCATCCAGATAGAAGCGCGAACCAGCGGATTCAAAAAGCAGCCGGTCTGGCCCATGATCGTACTGCGCACACCCAAGGGATGGACCTGCCCGAAAGAAGTGGACGGAATCCCGATCGAAGGCACCTTCCGCGCGCACCAGGTTCCGCTCGCGACTGTACGCGAAAACCCCGCGCACCTGAAGATTCTTGAAACATGGATGAGAAGCTACAAGCCTCAGGAACTCTTCGATGAAAGCGGCAAATTCATTCAGGAATTGGCTGAACTGGCACCAATTGGCAATCGCCGCATGGGTGGGAATCCTCATGTCAATGGTGGAAGATTGTTGACCACGCTCGCTCTTCCGGACTTCACGAACTACGCGTTTGAAATTCCGGGCCCAGGTCAGGTGGTTGCGGAGGCTCCACGAAAGCTCGGAGATTTCTTTGCCGACGTCTTCCGGCTGAATCCGACGAATTTTCGCATGTTCTGCCCAGATGAGACTGATTCGAATCGCTTAGGCTCGGTCCTCGAAGCGACGAAGCGCTGCTTTATGGCGGAGACGGTCTCGATCGACGACGACCTCAGCCCCGATGGCCGACTGATGGAAGTATTGAGCGAGCATTGTTGCCAGGGCTGGCTCGAGGGATACCTGCTGACCGGCCGCCACGGCATGTGGTCTTCCTATGAAGCCTTTGCTCAGGTCGTGGATTCGATGTTGACACAACATGCAAAATGGCTGGAGCAATGCCGCGATTTCCCCTGGCGCAAACCCCTCGCATCGTTGAATGTCCTGCTCACCAGTCACGCGTGGCGAAACGATCACAATGGCTTCAGCCATCAGGCGACTGGATTTGTCGATAACGCGCTGGCGCGCCGGAGCGAAACCATCCGTGTGTATTATCCGCCCGACGGCAATTGCCTGCTCAGCGTCTTCGACCACTGCATGCGCAGCCGCAACTACGTCAACCTCGTCACATGCGGCAAGCAGCCGCAGCTCCAGTGGCTGAGCATGGACGAGGCGCTTGAGCATTGCTCGCGAGGCGCATCCACCTGGAAGTTTGCTACCAACGACAGAGGCTCAGAACCGGATGTCGTGCTGGCCTGCGCGGGGGACGTGCCGACTATCGAGATATGCGCCACCTCATGGTTGCTGCAGAAGTATGTGCCGGGAATCAAGGTGAGGGTCGTCAACGTGGTCGATCTGACGGCTCTGATGATGCCTGACGATCATCCGCATGGGATGGACAACATGACTTTCAACGCGCTCTTCACCAAGGACGCGCCAGTCATCTTTGGCTTCCACAACAATCGCTGGCTCATCCACACCATGATTCACGGGCGCTCTAATGAGGCACGCTTCCACGTGCGCGGCTATATGGATCGCGGCACGACCACCACGCCTTTCGATATGGTTGTGCTGAATGAGATGAGCCGGTTTCACCTCGCCATCGACGCACTGAAGAATGTTCCGCGGCTGCGTTCCCAGGCTGCCGACGTCATCGATATGTTCAACCGGAAGCTGTACGAACATCACGAGTATATCCGGCAGCACCTCGAGGATATGCCGGAGATCAGGAACTGGCGCTGGACGGCTGACTTCAGCGAGCCGAGCGCTCCCCCGCCACTCGCCAAGGGCCATCCCCACACGAGCGTCTTCACCAACAGCTAGACCGGCAACTCATCTACGGCAGTCACTTCTGTCTCCGTCGATGCAATCCGAGGTGGCGCAAGGAGCGATTCAATGGAACCTAAAACCATGTCCGCCGCCGAGGGAATCGATGCACTGACTGAGCTGGCGCTCAACCTGCATTGGTCGTGGAATCATGCGACAGATGCACTCTGGGAACGCCTGGACTCCGGGCTATGGGAGAGCACTCAAAATCCGTCGGTCATCCTGCAGACGGTATCGAAAGACAAGATCAAGGCTGTCCTAGCCGAGCCGGAGTTCCATCAGCGCCTGGTCGATCTGCTCCGCCAGAATCGAGAGTCTTACCGCTCAGATGCGTGGTTCCAGAAGAAGCACTCGAATGCTCCACTTACGCTGGTCGCATACTTCAGCATGGAGTTCATGTTGAGCGAAGCGCTGCCGATCTATTCAGGCGGTCTCGGCAACGTCGCTGGCGACCAGTTAAAAGCCGCGAGCGACCTGGGGGTTCCCGTGGCTGGTGTCGGACTGCTCTATGGTCAGGGGTATTTCCGCCAGGATTTCAATGCGGAAGGGCGGCAGCAGGCGCTCTACCCGGTGAATGACCCTGGCCAACTCCCTATCCGGCCACTGCGACAACCGAATGGTGAGTGGCTCCGGATACAGATTCAAATGCCGGGAGAGAATATCTGGCTTCGCTGCTGGGAGGTATCCGTTGGAAGGGCGAAGCTATACCTGCTCGATACCAATGACTTCTCCAATTCGGCAGCACATCGTGGCATTACGAGCGAACTCTATGGTGGCGATGCCGAGATGCGGCTGAAGCAGGAGCTCGTCCTCGGGATCGGCGGCTGGCGTTTGTTGCGGGCGTTGAGCCTGCAGCCAGAGGTATGCCATCTCAACGAAGGTCATGCGGCGTTCGCGGTGCTCGAACGGGCACACTGTTACATGCAGGACCATAAGACCTCGTTTGACCTCGCGATGAATGTCACGCGAGCCGGAAACGTCTTCACTACGCATACCGCGGTCGCCGCCGGATTTGACCGCTTCGACCCCGGACTCATTCGAAAGTATCTTGGCCACTATGCGCAGGACGAGCTCGACCTTCCGATCGACAAGCTGCTGGGGATGGGCCGGCAGAATCTCGAGGATCCTTCAGAATCCTTCAATATGGCCTATCTCGCGGTCCATGGCAGTGCCCAAATTAACGGCGTAAGCAAGCTCCACGGACAAGTAAGCAGGCATATCTTCCAGCCGCTCTTCCCGCGATGGCCGCAGGAGGAGGTCCCGATCGGCTTCGTGACGAACGGCATTCATGTGCCTACCTGGGACTCGGCAGAGGCCGATGCGCTCTGGACCGCCGCTTGCGGCAAGAAGCGATGGCACGGAGACGGACCGGCCAAAGATGACCTCCGAGGCATAACCGACGCGCAGTTGTGGCAGATGCGAGCGGGAGGGCGTGCGACCTTGATCGCGCTCATGCGCAAGCGTTATGCGCGTCAGCTTGCCGCGCAATGTGGAAGACCGTCAGACACCGCGGACATCTTTAGCGAAAACGCGCTGACGCTCGGATTCGCGCGACGCTTTGCCACCTATAAGCGTCCCAATCTTCTGTTGCATGATGAGGAGCGTCTGCTTCGCCTCCTCTCCGATTCGCAGCGTCCGGTGCAGTTGATCCTCGCCGGGAAAGCCCATCCTCAGGATCTCCCCGGACAGGCCCTGATCAAGCAGTGGAACGATTTCATCAAGCGACCGGAAGTGCGCGGCCGCGTTGTCTTCCTGAGTGACTACGACATACTGCTGACACAGGAACTGGTGCAGGGAGTCGATCTCTGGATCAATACGCCGCGCCGTCCGTGGGAAGCGTGTGGAACCAGTGGCATGAAGGTGCTGGTGAACGGCGGTCTGAATCTCTCGGAGCTGGACGGCTGGTGGGCAGAGGCCTATTCGCCGGAAGTTGGCTGGGCGATCGGCGACGGCAAGGAACATGGCGAAGATCCTGCATGGGACGCGGCAGAGGCAGAAGCTTTGTATACGGTGCTGGAGCATGCGGTAATCCCTGAATTCTATGAGCGGGACGAATCGGGCCTGCCAGCTAGATGGTCAAGACGTGTCCGCGAGAGCATGGCGAGGCTTACTCCGGAATTCTCTGCCGACCGTGCTATCCGAGAATACACAGAAAATCACTATCTTCCCGGCGCCTCCGGTTACCGCAATCGTGCAGCAGGGGACGCTGCGCTTAGCGCCAGTCTGCTGCAATGGCAACGGGATATCGCTCGACATTGGGATGCTTTGCGCTTTGGTACGGTTCACATCCAGAGCCAGGATGGTAAGCACATGTTTCAGGTCCAGATTTTTGCGGGGGCCCTCAGGCCCGATCAACTCAGAGTCGAGTTGTATGCCACTTCAGTCCGGGATAACCAATCTGCTCTTGAAGTAATGAGCGCATGTAAGGCGTGCGGAGATTCCGAGGCTGGTTTGATCTATTCGGCCAACGTACCGGCAACTCGCCCCGCGAGTGACTACACAGCGCGCATCCGCCCTTACCACTCGAGTGCCGCTCTGCCGCTCGAAGGTGCACAGATTCTCTGGCAACGCTGAACTCCGCATAAACACTGCACGCAGAGAGGCATTCACTCGCGGCTGGGGTTAAGGTTGGGCACTCGATCGTAGTTGGAAGTCGGGCTGCTTATCGCCGCCGGAACAAGCGATGATCGCTGCGATGACTCGCTTGGTGTCTTCAGGCCCTCGCACCGGGATGGAGATCACGCCTGCTTCTTCGGCGGGATAGTCGTTGCCCCCGGAAAACAAGGCATCGCCAATGAAAATCATCTCTTTCAATGAAATACCCAGGATATCTCTCAGCTTTCTGACTCCGTAAGCCTTGTCGATGCCCGGCTTGGTGACATCGATCGACGTCGCTCCGCCCATGCGGACAGAGAACTCCGGAAGCAGGCTGTCGAGGGTCGCCTTGATCTTCATGCGCTTGGCGTAATGAGGGTCCCACTTGTCCTTCTCTGCAAGTGGCGCGTGCTGGCCCAGCGCGGAGTACGTAATCTGGCTGCCCCGGTCTTCGATGGTCTCTCCCCAAACCTTCGCGACCGTAAAACCGGCTGTGTCAATAGCCTTCTTGAAGGCAGTGATAATGTTCGCTTTTTCATTCGCGGTGAAGTCTTCTGAGTAAATCTTTGTCCACTCCCCGGAATAGCGGAAGAACTTGGTCCCACAGGTGGGAAGAAGAGAGAGACTCGACAGGCTTTCGTCGTGAGGTAGATGCGCGAGGACTTGTTTCTCAAACTGCGGCCAATCCCCTCCGGAGATGACAGCGACTTTGACGACACCCAGAAGGTCATGGAGCAGTATCGACATTTCGGCATCGAGAGACGATTTACTTTCGGCGAGTGTACCGTCGAGATCAAAGACTATGAGCTTCTTCATTTGTTATCCATCCCTGATGCCTTCCGCATATCAGAAGACTGTGCACGGCTAAGCGTGGACGCTCTACGACCGGGGTCGCGTCGGTGAGGGGCGATGAGTGAGCTATTGGCTGGCCGGCACGGAGTGTGGGTGCCTGCGAGGAACCATCGATAAGTCGACACTGGTTATATATATGAACAGAGCGACCACGATAAAAAAGACCCCGACCCAAAATCGCCAGTCCCGGTGCGCACGTTGCCAGTAGGGGCGCTGCCCGTGGTGAACGCCCTGCCCGTGCGGTCCCTTCTCGTGATGTGAACGCGTGCTCTCAGTCACTGGTTCCTCGCATTCTCTGTGGTCCGAATCGCTGATTTCGCCGCATCTTTGCTGAACTACGGACCCGTGATTGATGGAAAACGAATGCACCGTCCCCTATTGGATCGATATCCGTGAAGAGGCAGGTGGCGGAGAAATTTCGCGAAGCGGCCAAGAGGTACGCCAAGAATCCGGTTGCTCCGGATCCATGGATCTTAGGCAAGTACCGATTCGCCATGCACACCGTATGAACTGTGCGTTGTTCCCGCAATGATATCCTTCGCTTTTTCGACATCACCTGGAGTCCCGTGGGCAATGAGCAGGAACTTATCCGTCTTCAGTGCAACTTCATATTTGAGGACGCTGTCTTTGGGAATTCCGATGCCAACCAAACCTGCTCCCAGGGCACTCACGCCGCCGACCACCACGGCGCCCTCCAGCCCCGCAACAATCCAGGCCACCAGTGGGCCAGCCACGAGAATAGGCCCCAAACCCGGAATGGCGAACATTGCAGACCCGAACAACAGACCCCAGAATCCTCCCCAAAAGGTTCCGACCTTTCCCCAGTGCATCATTCGATCGCCAATGTTGTAGTACCCGACGACCTGCTCATCGGTGTGCGTGTCCCTGGCTGCAATGGAGAGACTCGTCATATCGACGCCAGCCTCTTGAAGTTCCTTTACAGCATGCTCTGCCTGTTCGTGCGTGTCGTAGATCGCGACTATCGAAGTTGTCTTGGACATGAAATTCCTCATTTTCTTACATTGGATGGAGATGCAGTCGAGCTGTTGCCTGAGCAGAGGCGGGGGCGTTGTTCGAGGCTGTCTTCCAGAAGCAGGTGCGGCTCCCGTTTGCGTAACTGCCGCGAGCCTGGAAGCTGTCTCATAAACCCAGTGTGCCGGTGACGCTGCGGGTGAGACCCGCCATCGAAGCGGGTCTCATAATCTCGACCGAAGCCGCAAATGCATATATATGAGACAGCTTCCAGTATGCGGGCATAGTGAGTATTCCACGCCCCCACGGCCACATACTGTGCAATCGGGTACAGTAATCTCCGTGAGGACGAAGGAGAATTGGAACACAGAGTCGCTGGGTTGTTCTAAGTTCCCCCTGCAGAGGCGCAGCGCCGAGGGAATCAGGACGCTTCTTCTAACGCAGCGACACGTTGAATGGATTGTCGAAGAGCTCAGTCATCCGGAAACATCGAACGAATCACAAGGGGAAAAACGATGCCTAATGAGATTGCTACCGAGGAAGCTCCAAAGTTTGACATATCAAAAGCACCAGAAAGCGAAGCGGTGAAACGTCTGGACCGTGCCGCCGAGGAAGCTGCGGAGAAAGCTGAAAAGACGGAACAGAACTACGACCAGGGACACGGTATCTTCACTAAATAGTGGAGTATGTAGATACCTCCTTTAAACAGTCAAAAGCGGCGGAGCTGTTATGCTTTGCCGCTTGTTGTGCTGTGCATCGGGTGCTTCGGCGGTTACCGATTAGGGATGCACATCCGCTCCACGGTGAGATCCGCCACCGTGCGCTTCTGCGTGGGGTGCTCCACCATGTGCCGCTCCACCGTGGGGTGCGTTGACATGGGGTGCGCTGCCGTGCGCCGTTGCGCTATGGGACGAGGTGCCGCGGACTGCTGTCCTATGCGGACCAGCCGCGGTGGTGCGAGGGCGGGATTCGCTTCGATTGCTGGCACGTATCGCCGATCCATCGCCTCCGCGGCCGCGATTGACCGCAAGGCCTCCTCCGCCTCTATACCTTCCTCCTCTACCATCTCTGAAGCGGTGCTCGCCCCAGCCGTGGGTGTAACCCCAGCCAGCCCATGGTCCCATGCCCAGGAAGATGCCGTTATAGAAATAGCCCGGCCCGTAAAAGCCCACCGGCGCGCATGAGTATGGTGCGTAGTCGTAATAGCCATAGGAACAGGTGGGTTGAATGCTGATAATAACTTGAGCTTCAGCTACCGGCACAATGGCCAGCGGTGCGAGAAATAATGCTGTGGTGCAGATTAGAGTCTTGAGTCCGTGCATTGATGACCCCTCAAGGTGTCGGCCGTTCCTGGAACTGCGATGGGATACTGCGTTGAAGAACAATCGGCAATCGCGGGATCTGCAACAAGGTTTCAAATCCATTGCATGAATACCAATAACCACGTGCCGGGCTTGCGATACGTACCCCCTAAATCATCCACTCTAGCGGTCGAGAGCGCGCTGGTCTGAGCAATAGGAATCATCTCTCGTCGATTGCCCGGGCAGGTGGCATCTACGTCGACCGCGACCTGTCGAAGTCGATCGGCGAATGCCTCCCGATCTGTGGATCAGCCTGAGTTGTGAGCCTTCTATGAAATAGTGAGCAGAACTGGCCAGATTATTGCCTCCCGCCGGTGTAATGTTCTTGAATCGTATTAGCTTCGAACCGTGTAACCGGAGCAGATGACAGTGACGGTCGGATTCTCCGGGCTACACAGGTTGTTTGCAACGAGCACACGCTGGACAAGAGGAGATTCAATGAGTTCAGCCAACAAATGCGCGCATCCGGCTTGCAACTGTCAGACCGCCGACGGGCAACGGCATTGCAGCGAGGGTCTGCGCCGACGCCCAGCGCATATCGGAACTTACTTGCCAGTGCCAGCACGACACGTGCCTGGGGAATGAACTGAAGCCTTAAATAGCAGCAGAATTCGCGTCAAATCGGCTTCGTTTGCCGGAGGATAAAATGTTAGGAACCATTCTGATCATCGTTGTCGTGTTGCTCCTGGTTGGAGCATTTCCAAGGTGGGGTCACAGCCGTAACTGGGGATATTATCCAAGCAGCGGACTGGGTCTGGTTCTCATCGTTCTGGTGGTACTGCTGTTGCTCGGCCGACTCTAGCAAGTGCGAGTTCGGGGTATGCCACAAAAAATCTCCCCTTCCGATGGCCCCCGTGAAGTCGGTGCAACCAGAAGGGCAAACCTCGCGAATCCCCCAGCACACATCTCGAATCTCCCCGCCATTGTGCAAAGTGCATAAGTCATTGCTCGACGTGATATTGCACGGCTGAATGACCGTTTCAGGCCACGTTCCATCAGGCCATCCCTCCCACTCGCTCTCCCGATCGGGCAAAAATGTGAGCAAAACTGAACAGAAGTGAGATTCCGCACAATGCGACCCTATGTGCGCGGACCTCATTTGATGCACCGTGAAAGGCATTCGATGTCTATCAAAAAGGCGAATCTTCTTGTTGTCGATGACGATCCTTCGGTTCGGATGACTCTATCCGCCATTTTTGGCGAATCGGGATACACAGTTCATTCGGCCGAAGATGGCTTCTCTGCGCTTGCTGAGCTGCGTAACGGAATTCCCGACATTATTCTCTCGGACCTCAATATGCCTGGCATGTCCGGCTTCGAGCTGCTCTCGGTGGTTCGTCGCCGGTTTCCCGCGGTGCAGGCAATCGCCAGGAACGGTGCTTATTCGGGCCATGGGGTCCCGCCAGGGGTTGCCGCACATGCTTTCTATGAGAAAGGGACCGGGCTTTCCTCTTTGCTGCAGATCGTGGAGGCCATGAGCCGGCCTGAGCGTTCTCAGGCTCTCCACCATCACGGAGCGCTGGCGCCCATATGGATTTCGAAAAACGGCCACGACACTTCGGGAAAGCCATACGTGATGATCACCTGCCCGGAGTGCCTCAGAATATTTGCCCAGTTGCTGGGCGATGCCATCCTCCCCGTCTGCGAAACAGGCTGCGTCTATTGCCACAGCTCGATTCACTACGCAATCGTTAAGCCGTTCGAGTTGGCATCTCAGCAGCGATTTCAACCGAGGCCGGGTACAGGGATGCCAACCCCTCTCGGGCTTCCCGATTTTAACTAGCACGCTAAAGAAAAGAGCGACCGGCATGCAAAACATTGCTGAACTCACCGTACTCACACGCGTTACGGCAGAACTACCCAATGGCCTCAGTATTGAGACTGAAGATTTTCAGGAAGGCTGGAGCTTCGTACGGTCCGGCAATGTGCATCGGTTGGACAAAGCAATCCGAGGCTGCGGATGGCATTTCATCTTGATCGCGGAGCCGTCGCAACGCGGGGGCGTGGGCCAGACAGAGCAGGCTGCCATTGCGTCCGGTCTCAAGCTGGTGCTCCGTCGCGTCAGTCCGAGATTCAACGCTGTCAATATCGACAGGATTGAAATAACGCAATATCCGTGGTTCTTCATCGCCAAGGTGAAACTCTATCCTTATCAGATTCAGCAAAGCGCAGTTATTCCGGTAGTCGACCAGGCGATGCCTCTTCCGATGATTGCTCCCATGAAGCTGATTCCCTTCCAAGAAGGCCTGGCCGCCCCGGTAGCCTGACGACGAGTGCGTATTCCTGGCCAGGTTGAGCAGTTTAGCTCAGTTATTGTTTCGCACTCCTGAAACAATGGCGCTGGAGAAGAGTCTGTGTCATCGGCTCCCTCATGGTTCTGAGCTAAGTCAGCCCATCTGACATGTGTACCTTCTTAGCTCTACGCGTTCTACAAGGACAACTTATGAAAATGAAGCCCCTCTTGCTACTCGGCGTCTTTACGCTGTCGAATGGAATTCTCTGGGCCGGTACCGGCCGCCAGGACTCGATCGACCGCCTCCAAATGTCGTCCGATGTGCTCCACTCCCTGACCGAGTCCCCGGATAAAGGTATACCGGAAGAAGTGCTGAGCAGCGCGAAGTGCATCGTCGTGGTTCCGCACCTGGTAAAGGGAGGATTCATCGTCGGCGGCGAGCACGGCCGTGGCATCGCAACCTGCCGCACCGCCGAAGGCTGGAGCGCTCCCGCGTTTGTTTCCGTTGGCGGAGGCAGCTGGGGGCTGCAGATAGGTGTAGAAGGTGTTGACCTGGTCATGCTGGTCATGAACGAGCACGGCTTTCAGCACCTGCTCTCGAGCAAGTTCCAGGTTGGCGGCGACGCATCCGCTTCCGCCGGCCCGGTGGGACGTCACGCCTCCGCCGATACCGACTGGAAGATGAACAGCGAGATCCTCACTTACTCTCGCTCGAAAGGCATATTCGCGGGAATCACGCTGGATGGCGCCGTCGTCGAACAGGACGCGGACTCCACGCGCGCGATCTATCGACGCGACCGCTCCTTCCGCACCATTCTTTCCGGCAGAATTACCCCGCCAAGATCCACTCTGGGCTTTCTGAAGGCCGTTGCTGAAACCGATCATGCCGGTACGCTTGCCGAAGTAGCACCGGGCAATCAGTAGTCCCGGAAACCATACCGAACCACGCTCCGGCGATCGAGATCGTTCCCCAGTCTCGATCGGCCCGGGAGCCGAAAGGAAAGTATCCAATGCCTCTCTTGCAGCTTGTCATTACACTCGTCGTCGTAGGATTCCTGTTGTGGCTTGTAAACCGATTCATCCCGATGCAATCGAGCATTAAATCCGTCCTGAACGGCGTGGTTGTCATCGTTGTGGTGATCTGGCTCGCAAATCTGTACGGCCTCTTCGCTCCGCTTTCCAGAATTCATGTAGGCCGATGAGCGCCTTGCGTGGTTGAAGGTGGATTGAGGATTGCCATTTAACAGCAGTTATTTCCCTGCTGTCGCACCTTCTGAGGGGTATTGAGGATGAATCCGCTTCGTTTCGCCTTTTCAGTTAAAGCGCAGGTTTGCTCCTCGGCGGCCGATGTTCACGCGCTAAGCCTGTTGCAGGGAGATTTTATGAAGGCTGGCCTTCAACCTAGTGCTCCAAACCGTAAATCGCTTGATATCTCACGCCGACTAGTGAGTTATCGGCCCAGAAGCGGGCTGCGACTGGTGTCAACTAGAGTGAACTTATCGGATGGCTTATCAAATCTATCGTCGCGGATGAACCCTTACTCTCCGGAGAATCTGCGATGAGCACGCTGAATGTCGCAAGAAGCGGCCAATCGGCAAGCATTCAAGTTATACGGCACGTCGCCTGCTTGCGGCGTATGCTTAAGAAGTAATCCGGATATATTCTCCTCGCCTCAGGCCGACCACGCTTCGCTCCAGACGAGCACCTCTCAAGTATGCAACGGGACGACTGGAGCCATCGTATGAGCCTTATCAAGAAATCGGATGTGAAGAATCATCTATGGACTGGGGCGAGGGGGAAGGTGTCGCCCTTCGGGCCACGAAGCCAACCAGATGCCACCGGTTATTCCAACGACGGGATTGGCGACGTGCAAGCGAATGGGTCGCGGTCAGAGGGACGCTCAGATGGACAATCCCCTGTTTTGCCGGCGGGATCTCCCCCTTCTAGTGAAGCTGCCGCCGGCAGTGAGCAACTGCTGGAGCCATCAACTGTCAAAGCATCACACGCGTGAAACCGCATGTAGTGTTCCTCCGCACCGAGTGCTTGCTGCCTGAGGGACTCGAGTTGGCACAAAAGCACTTCAGCGAAGAGTGGATGTCGGTTGAAGAGACGACGTCGGCCGCACTGGACCTGAAGGTGCGAAGTGCGGGCTGGAATTTCATTTGGCTCAAGGAGGTCTGTTCGCGCCTCGCTGTTGCCCAGACGGAAACGGTAGCAGTAACCAGGGCGATCGCTCGAGCGCTGAAGACGATTAAGAGCGGATTCAATGCCGCCGAGTTCGACTCGCTGCGGGTCTTGAGATTTCCGGGCTTTCGAGTAGCTAAGGTTACACTTCGTGCACGCCAGATCCAGCAAGATCCCCTGCTCAGCATGTCAGGCGAAACGACCATCCGACAGCTTGCCGCACTATAGCCTTATCGGCACGCCCGCAGGCGAGTCTTGAACTCGCACCTCTTGCCTCTCCCGATCGGTTGCATGATAAATTGCGACCTCTGTACTTCAGAAAGCAGGCAACATGTCTCTCCCGGAAGTGCTTCAATGCTACGAAGCGAATGGGCTGTCGGAGCGTGTAGTTCGGCCGCCGGCGGTATTGTGGGCTTCCCCGCTTCCCCTGCCGACGCGCATCGCCTTTATTGGGAACTATCTGCCGCGGCAGTGCGGCATTGCTACGTTCACTACGGACCTTTGCAATGCAGTAGGTGCCGAATATGGAAGCGGCCGCCTTTTTGCCATTCCGGTCAACGATCCCGATTCGAGCTATCAATACCCGGAGCAGGTACGGACAGAGCTGGCCCAGGAAGACTATTCCTCTTATGAGAGGACGGCCGAATTTCTAAATTTCAACGGAAATGATCTCGTCTGTCTGCAACACGAATATGGCATCTTCGGCGGTGTTGCAGGCAGCCACATCCTTGGGCTTCTGCGCAAACTCAAGATGCCATTGGTGACGACTCTTCATACTGTTTTGAGCGAACCCGATGCAAATCAGCGCGCGGTCCTCGATGAAGTTGCCCAGCTTTCGGATCGCTTGATTGTGATGAGCGAGCACGCCGCGTCTCTACTGCGCGATGTGTACGGCGTGCCTGACGAAAAGATCGATATCATCCCACACGGAGTTCCGGATCTTCCATTCATGGATCCCAATTATTTCAAGGATCTTTTCGGCTGCCAGGGGATGTCCGTGTTGCTCACCTTCGGACTGCTGTCGCCGAATAAGGGCATTGAAAATGTGATCTGCGCTCTGCCGGCGATCCTGGCGACGCATCCGAACCTCGTTTATATCGTCTCCGGAGCCACACACCCACACATCAAGCGGCGCGATGGGGAACGATACAGGGAAGAACTGCAGGCTTTGGCCGTGGAACGTGGCGTGGCCTCGCATGTTATTTTCAACAACCGGTTTGTAAGCGCCGAGGAGCTGGTCGAACACGTGGGTGCTGCGGACGTCTACATCACTCCTTATCGCCACGAGGCACAGGTTGTTTCCGGCACGCTCGCAATCGCGCTTGGTGCTGGAAAGGCGATTATTTCCACCCCCTACTGGCATGCGAAAGAGCTCCTCGCCGATGACCGCGGCGTAGTCGTTCCGTTCGACGATCCTGGGGCCATCGCACAAGTGGCTATAAGACTGCTGGAGAACGATGCAGAGCGCCACGCCATGCGAAAGCGGGCGTATCTTCATTCACGCGGCACGACATGGCAGAAGACGGCGCAAGCGTATATGGCAAGCTTCCAGCGTGCACGAACAGAAAGGATGGCGCGACCGCGGGCAGCGCTACAGGATGTTTTCGCTGTAAAGGCGACCGATCGCTTGCCGGCTCTGGATGTAAGCCATCTGTTGAGCATGACCGACGACACTGGCATCCTGCAGCACGCTATCTTTACCTTGCCTAATTGCGCTGAAGGCTACACAACCGACGACAATGCGCGGGCGTTGATTGTATCGGTCATGCCGAATGGAGCCCTGCCATCCGGCCGTCACGAGTATGCGATGCTGTCTCACAGGTATCTTGCCTTTCTGTGGCTTGCCTTTCGGGAGAAGACAGGCAGATTCAGGAATTTCCTCAGCTATCACCGCCAGTGGCAGGAGGACGTCGGTTCAGAAGACAGCCATGGCCGTTCGCTCTGGGCGCTAGGAACGGTGCTCGGCAGCTCGGATGATCCTGGGCTGAGAGGCGCAGCAGGGAGGCTCTTCGAGGCCGCCGTGCCGATGGCTCTCACCTTCTCCAGTCCGCGCGCCTGGGCATTTTCTGTGCTTGGCATGCAAGCGTACCTGGACTGGTTCCCCGGGGACAGAGTCATCCAGGGCGCTCGAAACCTGCTCGCGAATAAGCTTCTGGACATCTACGAACGGACTCATTCGAAGACATGGCATTGGTTTGAGAAGAGCCTCTCCTATTCGAATGCGCGATTGTCGCAGGCTCTCCTGGTCGCAGGATTACACAGCGACAACCAGAGAATGACGGAAGTGGGTTATGAATCCCTCAAGTGGCTTCTGGCTGCGCAGCATCCAGGGAACGAGGACATCTTTGTCCCAATTGGGTCTATGGGGTTCTTCTCAGAAAACGGGGAGAAGGCGCGGTTCGACCAGCAGCCTATCGAGGCCTGTGCGACAGTCTCGGCCTGCCTCCAGGCACACCGGATGACAGGAGACAGGATTCGGCTTGAGGAGGCATGGTGCGCCTTCCGCTGGTTTCTTGGAGAGAATGATCTCCAGGTGGCGCTTTATGACGCGAGCACGGGCGGTTGCAGAGACGGACTCCATCCAGACCGTGTGAACGAAAATCAGGGAGCCGAATCGACCCTTTCGTTCCTGATGGCCCTGCTGGAGATGCAAAAGATGGAGTATCCCCAACACAGACGAAACAGAACAGGAAATGAGTTTCACCCTTTGAATCCAATTATGCTGCCTGCAACATCACCTGACGCTGCCAGTATTGCAGGAGGGAAGTCACACCCCTGCACCGAGGAAGCGTTGTTCACGCGCTACGCCGGCAATCCGATCCTGAGTCGGAAGGACTGGCCGTATCCGGTGAACAGTGTCTTCAACGCAGCTGCAACCACGCTGGCTGATGGCGATACTCTGCTCCTCTGCCGGGTAGAAGACCGGCGCGGGTTGTCCCATCTCTGCGCTGCGCGTTCTGCAAATGGCATTGATGGCTGGCGGATCGATCCTGATCCAACTCTTATGCCGGATGCAAAGAACTATCCGGAAGAGATATGGGGGATCGAAGATCCGCGCATCACCTATGTTCCAGAGCTCGAGCAGTATGCGGTTGCCTACACTTCTTTTTCGAAAGGGGGACCAGGCGTTTCGCTCGCGCTCACCAAAGACTTCAAGAGCTTTGAGCGGTATGGCGTCATCATGCCTCCGGAGGACAAGGACGCGGCGCTTCTACCGCGTCGAGTCGGAGGCTACTGGGCTATGATTCACCGCCCTGTCACCACGCT
>CAWGCH010000006.1:0-112629 GCA_963821115.1 uncultured Acidobacteriaceae bacterium | reverse complement strand
CTTTATGTGGAATTGGGGCCGCTTTTCCAGCGCGTTTTGCGCCGCGGCCATTCGCCGGTGACGGGTGTCCACCGGCGCGGGCGGGTGTGATTTAACGATAGATTCGATCAGCATTTGTTGTCACCATTGTTTGCCTGCAGAGCAGGGGCGGCTTCGATTTCATAAAGACGGTCAGGTGTGGGGGCATCGGCAAGCTTCTCGATAAGCTTTTCGTAGGCCACCAGCCCTTGTTCGACTGCTGCCAGTTCCGGCTCGGAAAGAGGGATCTCTTGGCGCAAGCGGAGAAGATTGGCTTTGGCTTCCAGAGCCTGCGCCCGAGAAGATTCCTTGGCTGCGTAGAACGAGCATTGGACACATGCCATGCGATGCGGGCATTGATCGAAGAAGTCGTAGGTGCAGTATCCGTGGCCAAGATCGAAGAACTTCCACGCCTCCTGAGCCGCCAGTCCCTTGCGAACGACATCCTGGTCGATCAGCACTTCGATTGCCCGGATATTTCGTTCGAAGTAGCCCGCCTTCTGGAACGATTTGGTCAGCTTCGATGGATTGATCTTTGCGTAATGCTGGGTGGAAGATGGATGCTTGTGGCCCAGCCATTCCTGGATTTCAAAAAGCGACATCGGTTCGCGCGCGTTGAAAAGCTGGGTCGCCATAGTGCTGCGCGCGCGATGACCGGTAATCGGGCCACGGACATCGTTGCGTGGAAGGCCGGCCTTGGCACACAGCGAGGGGATCAGAACGGTGTTGAGGTAGTTATTGCCCAGTGCTTTGGAACGATGCGCAAACAGATAATCGATCTGCTCGCCGGTCTTGGGATCGGTGAGTTTCGCTTGTGCGGGGCGCTCCTTTTCCCAGTTCTCGATCGTTTCACCGACGATCGTATCTACCGGCTTCGTGAAGGCCGTGTTCGTCTTATTGACCGGTACTGACAGCAGGCAGACGCGCTCGCCATGATCGTCTTGCTGCCATCGAATGCACCCCAGGCGAAGTCGCCGGATCTCGTCCCAGCGCAACCCCGAGAACAGCCACACGACGGATAACGCCCGCACCAGCGACAGCGGATAGTAGTGAGATTTGCCACCCTGTACGGAGAGATCGGTAGCGGAGATGTTAAGTCCGGCCCAGATCAGCTTGGCCCATACATCGTCCGCCAGAACACGGGGATTGCGTTCGACGAGTGATTGTACGGATCGAGGCACACGGAACGCGTTATACGGGTCGAAACGGCGCGGAACGATTTCCCACTGCTGCAGGTCGCTGAAGAACCTGCGTAGCGTGTACAGAGATTGGATTCGAGTATTCACGGCCATGGGGCGTCCAGAGTTGCGCACTTCCTCTGCACGGCGATGCGTCCATTCGCCGCTCTTCTGCTGAAGGAACATGGCAACGGCTTCAGCGGCCATAGAACGCGTCCACTCCGCAGGGCTCGTTATCTCGGCGTGTGTTGCCTGCATCCATCGGCCCACCGTGAGGATTCGGTAGTAGTGCCGAAGCCGGCAGTTAGGAGTCAGCGTGGATGTGTCGTGCCAGTACCGCGCCAGGCGTGCCCATTCGTCTGGAACATTTGCAAGGATCACCTCCGGTGCTTCGAGCATCAGCACAGGCCGTAATCCCAGACGGCGAATCGGGTTGTCGATGATTCCTTTCGATATCAGTAAGCGCGACATCGCGATCACGCATTGTTCTAGGGCAACGGTGCCGTTCTGCTCTTGAAGCTGAAGCAGGGCGCTTTCCGTGATGTCTTCTATGCGCGGCGATCGTGCGATGAGCAACAGTTGCGCCAGCGTGAGCGGCATGATTCGCAGAGTGCGTGCGCGGTAGCCCAGATCTCGAAGTCCCGCCTTGACTTGTCTCTCTGTTTCCGCCACGACCTTGGGACCGAACACCCGGCAGACCAGGCACGAATAGACCTGCCGCCCTTTGGGGAAGGTGGAAAGAGCTGCAAAACCACCACGCAGCAGGAAGGCCGCAGCTATGATGCGATTGCCATCGTAACGCCGACACTCTACGACTTCGATCCACTCCTCTTCTGTCCAACCCCAGAAGGCGCGATTCCTCCGTCCCATCTCCTCCAGCAGGTGCAGGAGAAGAGATCGGCGCTTCGGTCCCTTGAACTCGATGTGGTCGAAGACATCATGCAAGGGATGCACGAGCCGTTGCACGACATCGAGCGCCGTCTTCCGGGGCCTGCCTACCTTGATCCTTGAGGGCAGTTCCATGGCGAGGAACCGGTGCTCTGCGGCAGTCAGACCGTGCGCCCGATCGTATCGGCTTGCATCGACCGGCCAGGGCCAGGTGGCTGTTGTTGTTTCCATGCTCACTGAAACAACCTCCCCATGGCTTCCAGCCGTTGCTGATGCAACTGCTTCATCGTGGCGTTGAACCTGGCCGACAGATCGCGTGCGCTCAGATGCACATAGATCATCGTGGTCTCGATGTTGCGATGACCTGCAAAAGTAGCGATTTCGTGGATGTCCCAGTTGGCCCGCGCAAGATCTGTCAGACATAGGTGTCGTAGCGTGTGGGGCGTGAAGGCCGGGGTCGACGCGCGTTTTGCGATCGCGTTAACGACCTTGGACCACGTCCACATCGAGACTGGCTTGGCGCGGTTCCGAGGGGAGTGGGATAGAAACAGCCTGCCCCTTTCCCGGCTCAGAGTTCGCCGATGCTCCAGGTACTGGCAAAACAGCTCATCGGTCGTCACTGAATATGGCAGGACGCGCGCTCTCCGGTTCTTGGTGGTCTCTGCCCGAACGCGGATCGTGCGGCGGGATGGATCGATGTCCGATGTTTCCAGCAGGCACAGTTCTTCGCGACGCAACCCGGCGTCGTAGCTCATCGCCAGCATCAAGCGGTTGCGGATCGGTTCCTTCGCGGCCTCGCCAAGAATTCGGCACCACTCCTCCTCTGTCGGAATCGCTGGCAGCTTGTGCTCTCGTCGTACCAGCGACCGCGCCGAACGACCTTCTCCCTGGCGAAATGGATTCCTTGTGCAGCGTTGCTCTTCCACAAGGAAGTCGTGGAACATTCGCAGCACCGCCAGATGCTGCTGGATGGTTGCGTTCGCCATCCGAAGGTCGGGCTCTCCTTCGATCGAGGACGGCTTTACCAGTTCGCGAAGGTACGCGCCCACCGTTTCCTGTCGAATCTCGTGTGCTTGCTTTCCAGCCGCGCGGAGGAAGCGGATGTATCGCTCCAGGTTGCGGCCGTAAGCATCCAGCGTGTTGAGGGCAAGACCTCGGCACGCCTGGAAGCTGAGCCAGGCGCGGGCATCTGCGTGGCTGGCGACAAATGGCACTCGGTCCCATCGGATCTCATTGACAAGTTGGCTCGATTTCATCCTCTTCTCCGTGGCGCTGAGATGTGCGGATGGTGCGAGCCAGCGGAGCTGGGCGCCAACCGCCATCTCATCCTTGCATCCGCGCCGGTGGACACCCGCCACCGGCGAGTGGTCGCGGCGCAAAACGCGCTGGAAAAGCGGCTCCCAATTCCACATAACTGTCATTATGTGGAGTACGCCATTATGCGGAGTTTTCACGAACAATCACACCGACAGTCGGAAGCGTCGCTCTTGCGCCCAGGAACGTTATTCACATGATGTGCGTTAACCAGGGAGACTTCAAACCCTGCGTTTCCAGGATCTGATAAAGCGGAATCCAGTAAACGCTAGTCGACTCCATGGCTACGGACCGGATGTTGCAATGGTGCAGCCGATCGGCCAATGCGATCAAATCTCGAGTGAATGTACCGAATGGACGGACCGAATCGATGTCGCGATCCGGCGGCACAGCAACACCTCTTGGGACGCCCCATCCGATGCTTAGCATTCAAACAATACTTCCACTTACGCGGATCGGGCTTCTCAAGAAGATTGCTGCGGCACCCAGCCGGAAGTGATTCGCGGGTGAGCCGCGGTCAGGACTACTTGACTTGGTGCTTGGCGTACTCTTCGGGCGTGAATTTGCCGTCTTTGACGTAGCTTTCGTTCAGTTCCGTATACTGCTTCCACTTCTCGGGCAGGTCATCCAGGGCAAAAATCGCCGAGACGGGGCAGACGGGAACGCAGGCGCCGCAATCGATGCATTCCACGGGATCAATGTAGAGCTGGGGAACGTCGTCGAATGTGGTCCGGCCGTCGTCATAGGTCGTGTCCTTCTTGGGGTGTATGCAATCCACGGGACAGGCATCGACGCAGGCGGTGTCCTTTGTCCCGATGCAGGGTTCGGCAATGACATATGCCATGGGTCACCTCCGCTGTGTTTCACCGTATGCCTGCCACAAAGAAGATTCAAGGGTGGCCCAGGTAAACTCCATTGCCGCTCGACGCTAAGACCCTCGCCGTTTTGCAGGTTACCTGGGCCATACTCATGCTCTCCAAACTCCTCCATATCAACGCTCAAACTCAAGAACAGGCTCCAAGGAAGTGCCAGGAGTCGCAGAACGTCGGCGTCGCTCTGTCGGAACGGGTCCAGCCGCTGCTTGATTGTGTTGAACGTCGCGCCTTCGGCGAGCATCAGAATCAGCCTGGCAGTCCGGTCAGCCAGGGAAGAATCTCCGAGCCCATCCCCGCCACGGCAAAGATCCATCCCCGCGGAGAACGCTCCAGCAGGAACGACAGCAAAAGAGGATAGATGGGACCAATACAAAGGCCGGCCAGTCCTGAAGCCGCCAGGATAAGGGTTTATGCAGCGTAAGGCAGATCAGATAGTTGGGGAACCTTGCCGGAAGGCCAATCGGTTTTCGGAAATGGACATGCGGTATTGACCTTGCACTACCCCACCAGCGGTACAATTCAAGCGACTCAGCGTTGAAAAAGGAGATGCAGGATGTCAGGGAGTGCTGGTTTGTTGCTGTCTTTTTCGGTGGTCGTCGTGGCGTTATTCTTGCTTGCCACGGTCCTCGCGTCGTTTTACAGCATTGGGCCGACTCAAATCGGACTTGTGCGAAAGAGATTTGGCGGGAAGTTGCCTGGCAACAATCCCGTAGCCTGACAAAAAAGTCCGCGCCTTCATCAGCTACCTGAGATGTTCTCTTTTTGAAGTCTTTGCTACAGCCCGACACCTGAGGGGAAAGCGACGATGGTCATGGAATCAAATACTCCTCCTGAATTTGGGCTGAAGGCAGACAGGGACGACCTCGACCTTGCTGCTGAACAAGTCGTCGTCGCGTACCACGAGAGAACGAAGCACCGCTACCATCGTTACGCCGCCTCGCTTGGATATCTGGATTGGGCTAATCAGCCGGATCCGTTCCGCCGTTACGATGGAGCGCCGCTGGTTCGCCTTCCTCTCCCCGAGGAGGGGCGGGCGCTTCCGTTCTGGCAGCTCTATGTCGCGGACAACATGGTGCCAGCTCCGCTTTCAGTGGACTCCATCTCACTCTTCTTGCGATACGCACTCTCGCTCACAGCCTGGAAACAGCTTGCAGGAGCCACATGGCCTCTACGTGCAAATCCGTCCAGCGGGAACCTCCATCCGACGGAGGGATATGTACTCTTGCCGCCTCTGGACACTATCCACAACCGTCCTGGTGTTTACCACTACGCATCAAAGGCGCACGGTCTCGAGCTTCGCGCGGAATTCGATCCCCTGGTCTGGGCGGCCCTGACGGCAGCGTTTCCGGAGGGCTCATTCCTTGTAGGGCTATCGTCCATTTTTTGGCGGGAGGCCTGGAAGTATGGCGAGCGTGCGTTTCGGTACTGCCAACACGATGTCGGCCATGCGCTGGGGACGATGCGATTCGCGGCAGCTGCCCTCGGGTGGAAGATCCGCCTCCTCGACCGTGTGGGTAGCGCTGCCGTGGCCAAACTTCTCGGACTCGACCGCGAGGCTGATTGCATCGGTGCCGAGCGGGAGCATCCCGAACTCCTGGCAGTTGTGGTCAGGGAGAAATGGGCCAGCGACCAGGGTCTCTGCCTGTCCAAAGAACTGGTAGACCCAGGTGGCCAATTCTCAGTGGTATGGCACAGCGAACGTGCTCAGTCCCGAGCACGGCGTGGATTGGCCAGTGATCGACCAGGTGGCTACCGCCACTACGAATTCGAGGACTGCTGCGGACGAAGAGTTCTCCAGATTCCCTTCGGAGGAAGAGCTCTTCGGGACACCAGTTCGGTCCGGGACCTTCACTGCGGAAAAAGTCATCCTGGGACGGAGGAGCGCGGTGAGCATGGACGGGGCCACGGCGATTCCTGCGGCCACCTTTTTCCGGATGATGGCTCGTCTTGTACCCACTCGGGACGGCCGATCTATGCCGTGGGACACCCTACCGTGGCGCCCACGCATCCATCTGGGCCTGTTTGTGCATCGCGTGAATGACGTGTCTCCCGGTTTATACGTGCTCGCTCGCGATCCGGAAAAGGTCGAGACACTCCGGCAGGCTATGCGGCCTGAATTCCTGTGGCAATGCCCTCCGTCGGCTCCGCACGGCCTTCCGCTATTCCTACTGAAGGAGGGGGACTGCCGTAGCCTGGCCGCGACCCTCTCCTGTGGTCAAGACATTGCAGGAGACGGCGCCTTCAGCCTTGGGATGATCGCCGAATACATGGACAGTTTGGTTGTCTATGGTGCCGGATTCTACCGAAATCTCTTCTGGGAGGCCGGACTCGTGGGCCAGGTGCTGTACCTCGAGGCAGAGGCGTCAGGCATTCGGGCGACAGGGATCGGCTGCTACTTCGATGATCCGGTTCACAAGGTCTTCGGAATCTCTTCGCGCGATTGGCAGAGCTTCTACCATTTCACGGTGGGTGGCCCTGTCGAGGACGGACGCCTGACTTCGTTGCCTGCGTACAGCTTCGAGGAAGTAGGATGACCACCCCGACATTGGAATTGCATCGGTCGTCTGCACCGTGCATTGCGAGGTTGGAGGCGGACGGTTCGATGGTGCAGGCACCGGAACGGTGATGGCTTTGGTCGTGTCTCCGCAGTCGGCGGGCGCATTGGCGATATAGCATCTTCCCCTGAGACCCTCCCGGCGACATCGGCGTTTTCGAGGATCTATTCGAGATTCAGCTCATAATCCAAGCTCGATGCGTGATTTGGCCAGAGAACGGAAAGGCACTTGTCCGAGAAGCGACTATTCGGCCAAGTGACGACAACGGCGTTTGAACTAATCCTCTGATTCGTGACAGTGCGGTATCGAGTCAGAAAATGTTCCGCAGCGAGGACGCACTGGGCCTCCCTGCAACGAAGCAAACTATTCCTGCATCACCGGCTTCGCGGCTAGAACATCCTTGAAGCTCGCGCGATATTGCACAAAGACCAGGATCCAGAGCACAGATGCGACCAGTGCTGGAGGAATGCCCGTCGGCGCAAACGTCAGATGAAACGCGAGGATGTTATAAAGCTCCGCCGCTAACAGCGTTAGCGCAAGTGGCACGAAATAGCCCGAAAGCAACAGCAGCCCACCCATCACTTGAACGCCAAAAAAGAAGGCAGCAAAGTGTGACGCGCCGATGGCGACAAAGAACTGAATCGCTAGCGGATTCGGCGGCGGTGGCTGATGGATGAAGTTGAGAAACCCGTTCAGACCGAAGACCATAAACATCAGCCCCAGCAGATAGCGCGCAATGACGGAAGCAATCTTCATGTGTGGTCTCCCTTAGATCGCCTGCGCGTGCGTTTGCACGGCTTGAAGGTGAGGCGCTAGTGGCCTGTCGCAGAGAGTTCGTTACTACGTATGCGGCGGGTCGGGTCTGAGTACTTCCACTGGATGGGTTTGGCGTTCGCGGAGTAGGCCTTGATGTAGCGTCGGATCTTGCGGGCCAGGTCGTTGACCGAGGTGAAAACGCCACGAGCAATCAGATCCCGCTCGATTTTGCCGAACCACAATTCAACCTGATTGAGCCATGAAGAATAGGTCGGGGTGAGGTGAAAGTGAACCCGACTGTGCTTCTCAAGGAACTCGTCGACCAGGCGGGTCTTGTGGGCAGAGAGGTTGTCGAGGATGATGTGAATTTGCTTCCTGGCCGGGCAGTGAGCAACGACTTCTTCGAGAAAAGCAACGAAGTCCTGACTGGTGTGGCGAGCTGCGGTTTTGCCGTGCACGCGGCCGGTGGCTGTTTCCAGTGGAGCGTACAGCGACAAGGTTCCGTGGCGGTAATATTCGAAACCGTGGCGCTCGATCCGTCCTGGCGAGAGCGGTAAGACGGGATCGAGCCGGTCCAGGGCCTGAATCGCGGTCTTTTCGTCGACGCAGAAGATGGCGGCGTGCTCGGGTGGGTTCAAATAAAGGCCGATGATGTCGGCAGCCTTGGTTTCAAAATCGGGATCATCGCTGGCCATGTAACGCTCCAGGCGGTGCGGCTTCAAACCAGCTTCCTGCCAGACGCGGTGCACTGCGTCCTTGCTGAGGCCCAGAGCGGCGGCCAGCTTGCGGCAACTCCAGTGCGTCGAGCCGTCTTTGGGCGGCTTGCGCGTGGCGGCAAGAATCCGCGCCCGCAGCCGGGCTGTCAGCACCGTAGGCTTCTGTCCGGGATGAGACGTGTCCAGCCCGTCCAGCCCCGCAGCCAGAAAGCGCTGCTTCCAGCGGCTAATGGTCGGTGCGGTTGTTCCCAGACGCAGCTTGATGGAGTTGTACGAGACGCCTTCGGCCAGCATCAGGATTAGCCTGGCGCGAAACACGTACCCGGCGGGCAAAGACCGGGACTGGGAGATGCGGCTGAGTTCCAAATGCTGGTCTTCGGAGAGCACTACGGAGTCGCTGGTCACATAGGATTAGACGATATCGCTATAGTAACGTTTACTATGCGACAGCCCACTAGAAACGCATCGCGGTCCTGCCCGTGGTTGAGTGCCGCGGTTCCACCTGTCGTGAGGAAAGTCACATCCGTCACGCCGTGGAAGCCAAAGACCGTCCGCAAGTAGGGCTCAACAAAGTTGAAAGACGCCATCTGCGTCTGCGGATCATAGATACCACCGGTCGCAACGATGAACGTTGCCTTTTTGCCCGTGAGCAGTCCTTTCGGCTTTCCATCCGCATAGGTAAAGGTCCTGCCCACGCGCGCGATCTGGTCGATCCAAAGCTTCAGCACTGAGGGCACGCCGAAGTTATGCATCGGCACGCCGAATACATACTCATCTGCCTGCTCCAGTTCGGCGAGCAGCGTGTCTGAAAGCGCCAGCCAGTGTCCGGGATTCGGAAGCTGTCAGTGCCACGATCCCCATTCGCATTCTGCACGCAGAAGTCGTTTATTACGCCTTCGTTTGAAGGCGCTCTGGTCGCATTTCCAAGTCCAGGGCTCTACCCATCCCGAGAACAATGGGTAGCAATGCTTCGATATCTGGGAGCGATGTACGGAAGTTCACAATGCAGGCGCGCAGCGCGAATTTCCCATGCACCACGGCGTTCGAAAGGTAGGCCTCGCCGCTCGACTGCAGGCGAGTCAGCAACGCAAGATTCAGCTCGTTGAGATAGCTCTCCGCTTCATCGTCACCCGAATCGAGGTCCGTGGGCCGAAACCGAAAAGTCGTAATACTGAGGGATTGCGTCAGCGCTTCAAGCTCGGCGTTTTGGGATATCCGCTGGAATAGAGCCCGAGCCAGGCAAATATCGTCTGAAATCATCTGCTCGTAGCCCTCGCGTCCCACCTGTTGCAGTGCCAGCCATACTTTTAGCGCGCGAAAGCCACGCGAATTCTGTGGACCGAGGTCAAAATAATTCGTGGCTTCGACGCCGAAATGATAGTAGACAGGATGATAGGCAAAAGCAGCGCGCAGCTTTTCCGGGTCGCGCACCAGCGTGCAGCCGGCCTCGAGCGGCGCATAGAGCCACTTGTGCGGGTCCACCGCCACTGAGTCTGCCTCGCGCAACCCAGCCAACGCATCTGGCGCATCCGGTAACACCGCAGCCAGGCCGCCATAGGCCCCGTCCACATGGAACCAGAGGTCGAATTCGCGACAAAGCGCCGCCAGCTCCGGTAGAGGGTCCAAAGCTCCCGTGCTCACCGAACCGGCATTTCCCACAACCAAAAGCGGCTTGTCTCCCGCTTCAAGGTCCTTGAGTATTTGCTCCCTGAGCGCCAATAAGTCTACCCGCATCTCGTCATCCACGGGTACCCACCGAATCGCCTCCGTTCCCATGCCTGCAATGTCCGCCGCCTTCTGAATCCACGTGTGCGTCTCGTTCGAGCAGTAAACGCGCAGGTGTGTGCCGTTCATTCCATTGGTGCGCACATCCCACCCCGCCTTTGCCTGCCTCGCAGCAAGAAAGCAAACAAGGTTCGCCATATTGCCGCCGCTGACAAAAAGACCTCCGCAATCCAGGGGATAACTTAGCATCTCGGCAATCCAGCGAACCGTCTGCCCTTCAATCTCGCTAGCCATCGGCGAGAGCAGCCAAGCTCCAACGTTGGAGTTGACTGCAGCAGCCAGTAATTCACCCAGCGCGCCGATGGGTGCGGCTGACGAAGTGATGTATCCCCAGAATCGGGGGTGGCCATTGAACAGGGAGTGCTCGAAGAGCAGGTCAGCTGCACGATGGAGCAGCTGCGCCGGGTCCGCACCCCGTTGCGGCAACGTGCGCTGGGCTCCAAGAGCATGCCGAATGTCGGCGGGAGCTTCCGCGGGAGTTACGGGCCGGCTGGGAAGTGATTCGAGAAAATCGGCAATGCGATCGACAAGCTCGGTGCCCAGCTTGCGAAATTCTTCGGAACTCATTGCCAACGGTGATACGCGATTGTCGAGTCTCTCGTCGTTCAACATTGAAATCCTCAGCAGAATTCTATCGGAAGGGGTGGGGGTTTATAGCTGCATGCTCTTTGGCCACCGGATCCTGAATCCCACTTGGGGGGCATCACGCCGAGGAGAATGAGAATCTGAATAGCCACATTATTTTGACTCATTATTGCTTACCGCGAGGATTGCTCCCGGAAAGTCGGCAAGCGTCATGAAATCTGTCAGATACGCTAGACGCCGCATCGGTCAGCGGCCTCGAAGCCACTGGCTCGTTGTCGTACCACCGGCTCGGTGTTGCGCTACGCCTGCAGCCAGGTCATCGGAACGATGCGTTGAACCACGCCGGTGACGAGCGTGGCGGCTCGGGGCGGATGGGCCGTTCGGGGTTGAGGCGTTACTTGAGCGGGTAGAGCACCATGTTGCGGAAGTAGACTTCGGAGCCCGCCGACTGAAAAAGAATTTTGCCGCTTGCCGGAAACGCGTCGGTTCCCTCGTTGGCCAGCTTGCCGTTCACGTACTGCCACAGGTGCCCGTTGCGATTGAGGGCGGCCCCGTCGGTCATCCAGAAGTCGCCGGTGCAGCCCTCGTTGATCTGAAATTCGATGGAGCGGGGCCACACCTTGTTCGGCCCCTGGATGTCGTAGAGGATGCCGCTGTCGCGCGCCTTGCCGTGGCGCCTGAGTATTCCGGGGCAGGTCAAGCTCATTTTGTCTGTGCGCCTGCACGGGCGCAGAGGGGCGTAAGGGCATGCCGAAACATGCCCCCTCACCTCACACTTCTATTGGAGTACCTGAGCCTCATCAATGAACGTCCAGGAGTCGCTCGGTGGTGTCACTTGTATCTGTACGTAGCGGCCTGAAACATTGGCGAGATCGGTGACACGATACTCCTGGGAAAGATTGCCCGAGCCGACGGCCGGGGTGTTTACCGAACCCACAGATGTCCAGTTCACGTCGTCGCTCGACACGAGGTAGGTAACATTTTGTGGAAGATAGATCGATACCGACTGGTACTGCAACCAATCGCTTGTGATTTCGTCAATGGTCTGTACCGAGCCCAGATCAATCGTGAAGGAGTAAACCGATCCTGTCAGTCGACCTTGCCATGCTGGATCGGTGTAGACCGCAGATCCAAAGACGCCATCGGTCAGTTTTGTGCCATTGGGGTCAGGATAGCTTGAACTGGCGGCGAGACTCGCAGTGTATGGATTGTTGAGAGCAAGATCTGTGGGATAGACATTCCCAGCCGGTGTAGAAGCATTTGCCGTATTACTCGCCGTCGAGACATTCCCCGCTCCATCAAACGCCAGCACCTGGTATGTATACGCCGTGCTCGGATTGAGCTGGGAGTCAGAATAGATGGTTCCGGTTTGATAGAGCGACGTAACCAACACTCCATTGCGATAGACCTGATAGCCGGCAATTCCGATGTTATCGGTAGACGCCGTCCACGAAAGGTTGATGGTAAGCGAATTGATGGCGGTCGCACTGAGAGATGTCGGGGCAGTGGGCGGAGTGGTTTCCACCGTCTGCGTGTTCAGATAATTCAAATACGTGTTGTAAAAGACAGGATTGACTTGCTGAGGACTCATGTAGTGATTGAAACTGAAACTCAAAAAGTTGCTGACATACGGGTCCTCCGCGGTCATGTCGGTCACAAGTTCGCTCGTTGACATCGGATTGAGTCCAGAGACATTCACATAGGTTTCAGCGTCGGACCAGAAGAGCATATTGCGCGCGGAGTGGCAGATTGCAGTCTGCGTCGCGTGATACCACGCAGGCAACTGGCTGGCAGTCGCATGCCCCGCGCCCACGCCATCTTGAAGCGCCAGAATATCGAGCGGGCTATTTCCCAGGATGTACTCCCACATCGTTGTCCATTGGGCAGGTGTCTCTGCGCTCGATCCCAGATTGGCGTTAAAGAAGGGAGCGATGATGACCGGCAACCCAGGTGAGAGGTTATGAAGATAATTTCCAACCGTAGTGTAGAAAGACACCAGATTATCCCACTGCGATTGATTCTGTTCGTTCAGGTTGTCCACTTCGAAGGTCAGGTACCAGCCCGAGAAAGAACTGTGACTTCCGTATTTGGTCCAGATGTCATTGGCCAGCGCTTCGGCAATCGTAGCTTCGTTATTCAGCCAGGAACTATTGTTCGCATAGTTGACGAACCAATCCGAGTTGGTCTGCAGGCCAATGTAGACCTGTACGCCATTTTCGTCTCCATGATGAAGAGCGTTGCCTACAACATCATGGACAGTGCTTTGCGTGTACGTATATCCCGCAACATTTAGGCTGGTTGGATAGACGGTTGTGTGCGCCAGGCTGTCTGCAGACCATTGCAATACCAACTGGCTCAGGCACGCGTTCCCCATATAGGTGTATTCCTGATTCCATTGATAGCCGTTCCATTGGTCAGGCAATTGCGGCTGGATGAAGGATCCCGTGAGACCCGGCCAGGGACATTGTTGCTGAGCACGGGATGGGCTGGGATTTAACAGCGCCATACCGAGAATTAGCAGGAGAGTGAACAGTCTTCCCTTTCGACTGCGCTGTTGGGCTCGTGACATGGGGTAACCTCCTTGCTGTATAGACAGCTATACTGTAACTTAAGAACTTTCTTCGCGATTGTCAATCAAAATCTTTGTTATCGGCGTTTTTTCAACGATGAAGATTTGCGGTCGTTGAAGCTGTAGTGTGAAGCAAAATAGGAGGAAAGAGTCGGGTTCGGTGGGACTGTTTTGTGTCTCTGGAGGCCGATTGTCGGCCTCCAGAGACACTACGCCCCCAGCGGGGCCAGGCGTTTGCGTTGCTGATAGAGATTGACTAGCGCGAAGGCCGCCAACAGCCACTCGTGATTCTTCTTCAGGCCCCGGTAGCGCACCTTGGTAAATCCAAAAACGCGCTTCAGGATGCGGAAAGGCCACTCCCCCCACCTTCGCTCTTACCCGTGACTTGGTACGGTTCTTGCGGCGTTGTTCTTCGTCCACGCCGTCCCTTGTTTTGGCGCGGCGGAAGGGTCATATCCTGCGCCTCGGGTGCAGCCTGGTGAATTTTCTCTGTTTGACCCTGATAGCCCGCATCTCCCCAGACCTTCTTCTCAGCGCCATGCAACAAATCCGCCAGCATATGCGAATCGTGAACCGAGGCCGCCGAGGTGGTCGATGACGGAGCAGCAATGATCGTGGCATCCACGATGGTGCCGGTCGAGATGCGGATGCCATTGCTCTCCAGATACGGGTTCACCGTATCCAAGATCCTGCCGCATAACTCGTACTGTTCGAGCAGATGCCGAAAGCGGAGGATGGTCGTCTGGTCGGAAGCCGCGGCACGGCCCAAATCGACGCCTGCAAACCGGCGCAGCGCGGGGGACTCATACAGCGCATCCTCCGCGCCGGGATCCGATAGGTTGAACCACTGCTGAAGGAAGTACACTCGCACCATGATCGACAACCCCACAGGCTGGCGGCCATTGCCGGGCTTCGCGTAGTAGGGCGCGATCAGACCCGGCAGTTCCGACCACGGGACTACACCTTCCATGGTCTCCAAAAACTGCTCCCGCTTGCTCTGCCGTCCGTACTTCTAGAAACCTGCCTGTGACGCCAAGGTTATCAGTCGCACCGTGCTCCCCATCCACTTATTACCTTATTCACACTGGCTGTGGATTTCAGACTTGTGCAGAGGTTCCGTTAACAGTTCTTTGCAGTTTCATTTGTTCGGTTTCAATCGGATAGGTCCCGACGTTGCTTTTAAGGGAGATCGTATTCGAGGAAGGAAAAAAGCGACAACGCTTCGGGCGTGCAAACAGAAGTCAATCAAAGTTGGAGTTCAGTAAGGGCCAAACGCGAAGCGTCCCGATCGGCGTAAAATGTGCGCCTGCTTTCCGCCGATGGCCAAGCTGCGGGCGTCGAGACAGTATTTACCTCTAGGTGGAGTTCTTCAGCCACGCCCGGTAATCCGAGTACAATCGCGTGGATTGCGGACTTCCTGCAAACGCGGAAGATCCGGGTTTATTCATCAGTCCCAAGTACTGATAAGCCAGAATCTCATCGACCCAAGGCGAGACAGCTTTCAACTGTTGCAGAACGCGCTCAAAAGGGGCCGGCATCAAAGCACTGTTATACACATCGCCTTCGAACTCGAAGATCTCAACATCGGCCCAGATTCTTGCTTTCTGCGCGCGGTTGTGTGCTTTTCTCAAACCCTCATAGAATGCTGAAGTCTCAGCAACCGTCGATTTCCGCACACCGACCTCGTCCTGGTAAGCCACGATGTCAACGTCCATTGCGTCCAGTTGCCGAACGTATTCGTCGTCTGGCTTGGCTATGCGCGTACCGTACGGTGCGATCATGACGGGAGCGTCCGGCTTGAGTTGGCGCGCCTCACGGGAGAGGGTGTTGACATAATTGAGAAACTCCGGCGAGTAGTGCGGATGGATCTCGGCTTCATCGGGCCAGTACCAGCCATAGAAACTGGGATGGTGTCCATACAGCTTGGCGAGTTCCCCGAGAGACTGAAGCCTCTTCTTCGATGCGATCGGATCAGTGATCACCTTGTCGCTCTGCCAGTTGCCGTAAAAACCTGCGCCAACGAAGAGTTTAACCTTGTACCTATCGGCGGCGGCGAGCACCGCTTCAAGGGGATCCGCGCAGGTTAGGCGCCATTTCGGGTAAATTTCTGTTTCGTAGAAGGAGCGATAGTAGAGAGCCGTCGCCATCAGCACCAAATATTCCAAACCGGCCTCGGCCATTTCCTTGATCTTGGCATCCCAGTGTTCGGCCGTGAAACGGGCACATACCGGATTCCAATCGACTCCCTCAACAGTGGCATGATGTTGGAATTCAAACCAGCTTCCCCGGATCGGCTTGACCCCGCTTGATGAGTTCGCGTCGGCTTTCAGTGGGTCGATCGCCAGTCCAGCGGTTCCCAGGCAGAGTGCTCCAACAAATTCCCGACGGCTAAGTTCATTCTTCATGCAACGTCCCTTTCACGCTCGCAAAAGACTTACGAAGACACTGCGGTGACCGTTTGCTGTCCGGCTCACAAAGCATACGGCGGAAGGCAGCCTGCTAGAATATTCGTGCAAGTCTGCCTCCGCCGTATGCCGCTTCTTCATGAATTCCCGATCCGGTGTCAGAACGTCAAGTGAATTCCGACCTGCGCAACTCGCGGGAAGTTTGTTCCGTTGAGATAACCGAAGGTTACATCACCCGTCGTCGCATCGACCGAATTAAACTCAGTGTGATTGAACACGTTGATCGCTTCGAATTGAAATGCCGCATGGAAGCGCTCATAAAGTTGGAACTCTTTTGAGAGCGAGCTGTCCACCTGGGTGTTGCGAGGCAAGCGGACATTACCTTGACTCGCATCCCCGAAAGTCGCAGGCGGAGGAGTCACAAACGCGCCGGCATTGATCCAATCATGAATTCCACTGCTGGTGTGGGGATTACCTATCTGATTGGGCCTCTGTGAAGTATAGTCGTATTCGCCAGCGTTCCCGTATACGCCCAAAGCCACGGTGACGGGCTCTCCACTTCTTACCGTGGCTAGGCTCGACCACGTCCATCCGCCGGCAATGGCGCGGGTAATGGCGTTGGCAGCTCGCAGCGTCGGTAAATTCCAAACGTAATCGACAACCAAAATATGCGTTCTGTCAAAGGATGCAGGTCCGCGCTCGGCCTTCGGATTGTGAGAGTCCTCTGGAGGATTCAGATCGCCCGAGGAATCGGTCATCACCTTTGAGTAGGTATAGTCACCGCCCAGGGTAAACTGGCTGCCAATTTGTTCCTTCAGAGAAGCCTGCAGCGCGTTGTAATTGGCGTAGGATTCGGGGAACACACCCTCGATCTGTCCGTACCCTAGGTACGGACGCACAGAATCGACGTTGATGGGTGTACATGTGGGGTGGGCTGACGATCCGCATGCGCTCGAAACCTGCAGGCTAAGGGGATTCTGGTTGATCTGGGAAAGATAGAGCAAATGCGTGCCTTCGGTGCCAACGTATGCGAGATCGACCACGGTGTTGCGATGCACCTCTTGCTGTATTCCAAGAGACCATTGCTGGTTGTACGGTATCCGATAATTGGGGTCCATCGCAAAGAGCCCGACGGCCGAATTCACTGGCGCTCCGCCGCTATGTGCAGGATCCTGAACCGTGACATCATGAAGAGTCACGACGGCGTTGAAGGGCGGATTGGCCTTAGCATACAGTTCGTACGGGGCCGTACGATCGTAGTACATTCCATAGCCGCCCCGGAGCGCGGTTTTTCCGTTGCCGAAAAGGTCCAAGCTGAATCCGATGCGTGGAGCGAGATTTAGTTTTCTATTGTTGAAGACTGCTTCACCCCAGGGCGAATTAACGCCAGCTGAGATAATCGCGTTGTTTGGCAGATAAACGCCGTTTGATAACTGCGACAAGGGAATGTTTGTCAGGTTCCCGTTGACGCTGCTCACTGTGGGAGCAAGGCCGGGAGAATAGAGCTGGGGAAGGAAATTGGTGAGAAGATTGTTTTGGTCGATCTCCGGGCCGAAATAGGTATACCTCAGACCGTAGGTAAGGTTTAGACGGCGCGTTGCCTGCCATTGATCCTGCGCATAGGCCTCAACATCCCAGTAACGCAGATGCTGTGTGGGGTTGGTCATGTCTTCGCCATAGGTATCCGCGAAATTTGAAAGCATATCGGCAAGGTCATTGTCCGTATGAACACCGTCGTATTGCGTTCCCTCAAAGCTGAAGCTACCATTGGTGCCACTAGGAGCGTTGTCCTCGTTCTTGCCTTGCTGGGTGACCAGAAGGCCAAAGCGTAAATTATGGCTGTTTCTGTGCCTCGAGAGGTTATCGGTCCACTTATGGTAGAAAAAACCATTCAAGAAGGGCCACGTTGTTGTGATTCCCGGATATGTCGCCCCCGCAAAAGACAGCGCCGGGATGCGGTCATCGCTCGCCGGGTGACTGGCGAAGTAATAGGGAATGTCCAAGCCGGGCGCAGCGGAGCGATAAAGGGCGGGCGTCACCGTAATGCGAATAATGTTGTGGAAAATACCGAATTCCACCTCATTAACCAGATTCGGTGTGATCGATTCAACGGCGTCGATAGCAAAGCTTTGCATCGGCTCAAATTCCGTACTGGCCGCAATGTTCGGCAAAGAATTGCCTCCAAACAGGCCATAGGGATTAATGAGATGATTCTGATCCTGGACGTAGTGCGCGAAAACCTTCCACCTATCGCTCAAGTTGTAATCCATGCGGATCAGTTCTTCGCGAACATTGGTGGTGTTCGAGGCGGACGATATAAAGTTGGCGCCGGTTGTCGGATTGTAGGTTCCGGCTTCAGGGTAGTAGTGCTGGAGCAGCAGTTGTGCATTGGTGCTGATGATTCCCGCCGGGATCGTATCGTGAGGGAGCGGTTGGCCGGCCACGCAGCCTACGCAAAGCGGATTGCTCGCCAGAGCGTTCGTCACCAGGGGCTCATTCATGCCGACCGACGCGAAATCGGAGAAGTTGCCATTATTCTTTTCCTGATCTGTGGGAACTCTAACCGGAAATGATCCTGCCGGTGTAATTTGCCGGCGGAATTCTTGCGACCAGAAGAAGAAGAGTTTGTTCTTCTTGATGGGGCCGCCTACAGTGTAACCAAAGTTGTTGTAGTCTTCTGTGGGACGTGGAGTCCATGTGGCAGGATTCGCACTGTCTTTGTTGAAGAAGAGATTGGCATCGAGATCGGTGTTGCGAAAGAACTCGAATGCGCTCCCATGAAAGTCGTTTGTACCCGCCTTCAAAATGGCATTGACCGTGGCTCCGGCGCTGCGTCCCTGTTCAGCGGTGTAATTGCCACGGTCAATCCTGAATTCCGCCAGCGCGTCCATATCCGGAGTGATGGCATTGTTGCCGTTGAAGACGTCCAGGTTCGGCACGCCGTCGATAGTCCAGTTGTTAGCATTATTCCGCACGCCATTCACTGAAACGGTTAGTGAACTGAGCGAACCATAGCCTGGTTCGCTGCCGATGTCGCTCGATACTCCAGGAGCAAGCTCGACGAGTTGGATGAAATTCCGCTCGACAAGTGGTATCGACTGGATCTCCTTCTCTCCCACAACATCGCCGACGTTGCCGGACTCTGTATCCACCTGGACTGACTCACTGCTCACCTGAACGGTCTCAGTTGTAGCTCCTGGCCGGAGGGTGATGTTCGTTCTCAATTCATCTCCGGCATTAAGGACGATTGAGTTGACCTGCTCGATGCTGAAGCCTTCTCTTTTTGCGGAAACTGTGTAACTGCCTACAGGAAGATTCGGGAAAATATAGGCTCCGGTGGCGTCGGTGACAGTATTCCATTGCACATTAGTTTTGGCCTGAATAGCCGTCACGCTCGCTTGAGGGATCATGGCGCCGGAAACGTCAACCACCTGACCCGCAATCGAGCCCGCGCTTGTGACTTGCCCCTGAGCAATTCGAAGGCAGAATGCCACTAGCGAAATACACATCAGCGCACGAATGTAAAGCCTCGTCATACAGCTTTCTCCTTTTTCTCCCCGATCTAGCCTTCGCACCCGGGGATCCGCCATTTATGACTGGACGCGGGGTAACGATTATTTCTTGTATTACCGTATGGATGTATATACTACGAGCAGAATATGTTGTCAAGCTGCTTTTTTCTGGCTTCATTCTTCCCAACTCGGCGTGCCGTTTGTCGTTTGACCAGGGACTACGAAAAGAGGAAGTTCAGCATCCGCTCCTGAGGACGGTTAATTGAATGTCACAGCGCCGCTCGGGCCGCCGGGGAGCAGTCGAAAAGCTACGCATTGCCTCAATTTCCGGATATCGTGAGCTCTATGGACGCAACTTCTTTATCGCTCTACCGCCGGGGGGAACGATATCGCGCCAATCATGTGTTATTCCATTTCGGTGGCCGGAATGCGTAACACTGCGCGGTAGCGATCGCCACGATACACTGAATCTGCCGTCTCAACGGGAAGGTCGTCCGTGCTCCAGAGCGTGCGCGTAATTGCCAGCAGACTCGATCGCACTTGGATTCCAAGCAAGTCTGCCTCGCGCCGATTTGCCGACCTGGCCTCCAGAATCTCATCTGCCCGGCTGACCCGGATCTCATAGCGGTCGCGAAGGGTCTGGTAGAGGGAAAGCCGCGAAAAATCAAGCTTTTCTACTCCCGGAAAGCGGTCGTTGGGAAGACGGATTTCTTCGATTGCTACCGGCAGCCCATTGGCTAGCCGCAGGCGGAGCAGCCGATAAACGGGATCATGCAAGGCAATGCCGAGTCGTGATGCGGTTTCCGCATTTGCGGGAGATACATCCTGCTCAAGCACTTTCGACGTTGCTATTATGCCCAAGGCGCGCATCTCTGCCGTAAACCCGCACAGGTGCGCTATATCCTTCTCCACGCGTGGTTGGCTAACAAAGCTTCCCTGTCCTTTCTGACGGGACACAAATCCTTTGCTCTTTAGAACCTGAAGCGCCTGGCGGGACGTCATGCGGCTGACACCGCAGATCCGGCTGAGTTCCTCTTCGCTCGGCAGTGCATCGCCGGCGCGCAATCGTCCCGATTGAATCATCTTGAGAAGTTGCGACTGGATCTGGAAGTACATCGGCGTGAAGCTATTCTTGTCCAAGGGTTCGAAATTCCAAGTATTATCGGTGGCCGTCTTATGCGCCCGTTCCAACCCGGGTTTGATCTTTTTCTTTTGCATTGAAATCCTCTCGAGAGCTTGAGTACTCATCCGCCGCTAAATTGCCCTTTGTTGAACTCTGCAAAATCAGGAACCAGTGGATATCTTAGGCTTTCCAATCCAGTGGATCGGTTCACTAAATCCGCCTCAGGAGCTTGCTCTGCTCAGCAGGATAACCGCTGCCAACAATACCAAAATACCTGAATACATCCAGGCACGCGCACGCTTCTGCGCTTGCCTCCATTCGCCCAAAACGATCCCAATCAGGTTAGCCAGGAGCAACCCCACGGCGAGGCTCAGCGGCCACCCTATGGAAGTTCCGAATGAACCGAGCTTCGGAACCGATGCGCCGTAAACAAAGATGCTCCCGCCCCAAAGTAATGCCATCAGGACAGACAGACTGTAAAGACGGAATCGACCCGGTTGGAGGAATTGTTTCAGACTGCCGTTCTTTCGGAACAGATAAGAACAGAAGCCGAGATTGGCCACTGCGCCAGCCGAAAGCATGATCCACCAGATCAGGTTAGTACTCGAAAACTGGCTCAGGCCCGCGGCACGTCCATAGTTGGCAATGGGCTGTGCCAACGAGAATCCGATATTGAAAACAGCCGATAGCACGCCCGCCCCCAAAGCCATCAGGATTGCCACTCTGACCGGCCGTGCACGTCCCACCATATTTCCGCGCTCAGCTCCGGTCCCGGATTCCAGTTCCCGCTGCCGTCCCGCCCACCCGCACAGTCCGATCCCGATTAATTCCACCATGATGCATCCAAGAATCTTTGCTCCGAACGGTCTTAGCAGGGTTTGCGGCTTGAGAAGCACAATGGGCAATAGAGACCCCAGAGCAGAACTGATCGCCAGCACGAGCGTGTTGGCCAGCGAGATCCCGATCGCACTCACACTCTGGCCGAAGAGCACAGCCCCAAACCCCCACGCAAGCCCCGTCAGAACCGCAATCCATACCGCGCTTGCAGGCGCATGGGCGATAATTGCCCAACTCTGCGGTGCGGCCACACTCACGATCACGGCCGGCATCAAAATACATGAAGCGACAATAAAAATGCACCACACGTTTTCCCATTCCCACTCTCCCAGAAATCGCATGGGCAAAGTAAAGCTGCCATTCATTAGCCCGGATAGAACCGCCAGTAGAGCTCCGCCAAGAATCAGGTCATTCACTCGTGTATCCGCCCTTCGCGTTTAAGATCTTTGTTTTCCCGCTCTGACGAGCTCCCTCGCGCCCATGAGTGCGGTATGAACTTGACTGACTGCACCATAGTAGACTATACAATAGTACATGCAACAGTTGGCGAAGAATTATTTTTTCGCCCGTTAAAGATCGGGAGGCCCATGTCAGTAATTTTTGGGCAATTGAAGGGGAAGTTGGTCGTCTCCTGCCAGGCAGCCCCTGGCGATCCACTCGACAGCGCTGACGCGATTTGCCGCATGGCGCTTGCTGCTATAGGCGGAGGCGCTGCGGGTCTCCGCATCAATAGTGCGGAACACATCGCCTATCTCCGGAAATACACGGATGTACCCATCATTGGCATTCACAAACACTATGGTCCTTCTGGATTGCACATCACGCCCAATTTCGCTGTCGCCGCCGCTTTAGCCGCGGCCGGCGCCTCCATGATCGCCCTCGACTGCACGGATCGCGAATGGCTCGATGGCGACCCCTGGCAGGCTCTCATTCCAAAGATTCATCGGGAACTGAACCTTCCGGTCATGGCCGACGTCGCCACCTTTGGCGAGGCCCAAGCCGCCGTCGCCGCTGGGGCAGACTGCGTGGGCACAACCCTGAACGGATACACCGAACGCACTCGCAATGAGCTGAGTTTCAACTGGACTTTGCTTGCGCAGATGGCGCAGAGTCTGCGCCTCCCAATAATGGCCGAAGGACATATCTCCTCGCCCGTAGAGGCCCGCCGAGCATTGAACTGTGGCGCCTGCTGCGTCATCGTCGGATCGGCAATCACGCGCCCCGGCGTCATCACTGCCAACTTCGTGCGGGCCATGGAGCCACAGGGTTTCACCGCGCCTGCGATCGGCGTTGATATCGGCGGTACGTCAATCAAGGCGGCGCTGGTGCTGCGCAGTGGTGTGACGCGCCTTGCTGCGCAGGCACCGACGAATGCGGTGAAGGGGCGCGAGGCAATCTTCGCTGGCGTGGTTCAAGTGATCGAGCAGGTGCTCTCGCAGGCTCGCGACGAGCATTGTGAGCCGGTCGGTCTAGGCATCGCCACTGCGGGCGCAGTTGATGATCGCGACGGAAGCATTTTTGCGGCAACAGACAATCTCCCCGGATGGGCTGGCTTCGCATTGCGCGCTGTTGCGGAGGAACGCTTTCAACTCCCGACCTTTGTCATCAACGATGCGCATGCCGCCGTTCTCTCTGAACAACTCTTCGGCCTCGGCCGCGACCTATCCGACTTTATAGCCATTACCATCGGCACAGGGATTGGAGGAGGCATCGTTTCGGCAGGCAAACTCCTGCGCGGCCAGCACGGTTTTGCCGGAACCGTTGGTCACAGTGTGATTCGGACAGGCGGTCAACTTTGCAACTGCGGTCGTGCTGGCTGCCTGGAAGCTTATGTCTCGACTGCCGGCCTGCTCAGGGAATATCGCAGACATGGCGGGGTTGTGCCGGAAGGGAGGATCGACGATGCCACAATTGCGCTTAGAATCAACCAACTCGCTCGTCGCGGCGATGCTGCCTCTCAGAAGGCCTACGCGGAGTTGTCTGAATATCTGTCTGAGGCGATCGCAAATCTATTCAATCTTCTCGATCCGCAGGTTGTTCTTCTTTCGGGCGGACTCATAGAGGACTACGCACAGTTCATCACTGACGTGGAACGAAAAGTCCAGGAACGCTTGCACTTCGGAGTAAAGCGCCAACCCCGAGTGCGTATGGCGTGCGCCGGTCGCTACGCAGGCGTTCAGGGTGCAGCCGCCCTCGTCTTCGAGTCTGGTCGCTAGTAGATCGTAGGAAAGTTCTTTACACAACCCGATACTGCGAAGACAGAAAGGCAGTCAGGCATCAACGGAGTGTTGGTTCTTCTGAAGTGGATACCTGTATGAAGTTCATCAACTCGACTGCTCGAATTTTCGTGCCCGACGGCAAGCCCATTGCCGACGCGCTAAAACGCATCAGCCATCTCGGTATCGGGGCACATCAGGATGACTTGGAGTTTATGGCGCTCCACGGCATCCTAGAATGCTTTGCTTGCGAGCAAAAGTGGTTCGGCGGGGTTACTTGCACGAACGGTTCCGGTAGTTCCCGCACCGGAGCATATGCGAACTTTACCGATGCGCAGATAATGTCTGTGCGCCACTTAGAGCAGAATAACGCCGCCATCGTCGGCCAATACAGTGCGATGGTCCAGCTCGATTATCCCAGCAGCGCGGTAAAAAGCCCAACCGATTTGTCGCTGCAAAATGATTTAAAGGAGATTCTTTCCGCAACTAAACCGAAGGTGGTCTTCCCATGTTTGGCGACCATTTCCCTGCCTAAGGGTTCGACACCCACATTTTGGGCCGACTGAGAGCAAGGGAGAGTGAGGATATCTACAGATGTCCGAAACTAAGAAGCTGCAAGGAAAAGTGGCAGTCATTACCGGCGGCACGAGTGGGATAGGGTTGGCTGCAGCAAAGCTCTTCGTCAGGGAAGGGGCTCATGTATTCATCACGGGCCGTCGTCAAAAGGAGCTCGACGCGGCCGTGAAAGGAATTGGCAGCAACGTCACTGGCGTTCAGGGCGACATTGCCAAATTGACCGACCTTGATCGTCTCTACGACGCCGTCGCGACCAAGGGGAGAATCGATGTGGTATTCGCCAATGCGGGCGTCGCTGAATTTGCTTCCCTCGGCCAAATCACTGAGGAGCATTTTGACAAGCTCTTCGACACCAACGTCAAGGGAACGCTGTTCACGGTGCAGAAAGCCCTACCGCTGCTGAACGATGGTGGCTCGATTATTCTCAACGGCTCAGTGGGGAGCGTGAAGGGTACGCCCGGCTTGGGTGTCTACGGCGCGACGAAGGCCGCACTCCGCTCTTTCGTCCGAACCTGGACCTCAGATCTCAAGGACCGCCATATTCGCTCAAATGTTATTAGCCCGGGCCCAACCAACACGCCAATTGTGGATGGGCAACCTGCAGACGCCATTGCACGGATAGTGTCCACCATCCCGATGGGACGTATGGGAGAACCCGATGAAATTGCCAAGGCTGCGCTTTTTCTGGCGTCGGATGACTCCAGTTTCGTAACGGGCATCGAACTGTTCGTTGACGGCGGCAGAGGGCAAATCTGATCAAGAGCCACTGTGCCTAGCGGCGCGGGCCAGGAGTGACATGGGAAAGGGGAGAACCAATATGCGTGCAATGAGAGCGGAGCGATTTAGTGGTTATGAAGCGTTGAGGCTGGTCGATCTTCCCAAACCTGCTGTCACAAACGGAAAAGTACTGGCTCGAATCACGGCAGCTGGCGTCACGCCGCTCGACCATACGATTCTCTTCGGTAACTTTCACATCCCGGAGGTGCCGCTAGTCCTGGGCAACGAAGGAGCGGGCGTGGTCGAGGAGGGAGGCGGAGCGGACTTTCCCGCGGGCTCACGCGTGATGTTCTGGGGCACCTATGGCGCTTTTGAAGACGGAGCCTACAGCGAGTGGATTGCTGTACGGAAGGAAGATCTTTGCCCGATACCGGGTGGTGTCGATGACGTAAGCGCCGCAGGTATTCCGGTGGCCTATCTCACCGCGCAAGTGGCTCTCACTCTGGCTGGGTTTCGTCCAGGCAAAACCGTCCTCGCGCCAGCAATTGGGGGATCGGTCGGCAACGCAGTAACACAACTGGCGCGCGCTCTGGGAGCTAAGCATGCCATATCGAGCACGACCAACCATGCGAAAGCCGAGCAGGCGAAGGCGCTCGGATTCAATGAGGTCATCGATACTTCCCTGGAGAAGTTGGGTGATGGCGTGCGTCGTGTCACCGACGGTTACGGCGCAGATATTGTCATTGACGGGATCGGTGGTGAAGTCTTGAGCGAGGCGCTTAAAGCGCTTGCGTTGGGAGGAAGCCTCACAACGCTGGGGTATTCCGCAAGCCGTAAAACGACCATTGACGTGACTGATCTCATCGTGCCACAAGCCACCATTCGGAGCCTCAACATGTTCCGTCAGCCGCATGCGACCGTAACTGACGCTTGGAACGCTATTGCCTCTCTGCTTCAATCCGGTGCGATCAAACCGATCGTCGCCAAGACGTTCCCCCTGGCCGCAGCGGCTGAGGCTCTGCGTTATCTCGTTGAAGGCCGCCCCTTCGGGAGGGTCGTTCTCACAATCTGACGACGCTGAGCCGGCCGGCGTGGCGCGAGGCTGGCTACTAGCCAGACGGTGGCTAATTCACCGAGGGACAGCGCTCGCTCTTAACGGTACCTGTTGTCCAAGGGAATGCACTACTTGCCAGAAATATGGTAGCTCCTTTTGGCGTTTATGGGCACGACGAGGAAGCGCTATTGTGAGCTTAATTTGCCCGCGACTTCTGCCCTTCCGGCGCCTGCTAAATCGACTAGCTCGCGGCCGCAATGTGATTCGTTTTATCCGAGTTAAGATGAAAGGGTTTCTTGTACGGTTCGACCGGGAAGCCATTGGCCCTACAGCCATCGAGGCCTCCCTTGAGGATTTTGATCCGTAAGAATCCCATGGCGAGAGCGCCATGCAGGATGCTGCGACCGGTTTTGTCGCTCGGGCAGGTGCAATAAATGATCAGGTCTCGCTCTTTCGGAAGCTGCGAAGGATTGGCGCGCACCTCCTCGGGTGCGAGCCACTGTGCCCCCGGGATGATGACGGAATCGCCCAACAAATCCAGAGGCTGACGAACATCAACGACAAGAACATCCTGGTTTGAAGCCAGCAACGCTTGCAAGGCTTCCGGTGTGATGGAGTGCCGTTCCATTTCGCGACGGTCTCTCAGGCGTTTGGCCAGAACGACAGCCAGCAGAAAAGCAGCGCTAATGATCGATATCGCCAAGAACATCTCTGCTTCTCCTTGACAACCACTCAGATTCACCTCAGTGTCGATAGGATTCATCTCGGCATCGAGTCGGGGCCTACCGCTGATGAACCAATTAAAATCGAAGCTGACCTATGCATAACCTGGAATCCGACCTCGTCGCGGAACCTGTTGGGAGACTTATACCGAACGGGCGCCTCCTGATGCATGCAACATTGTGCTTTTCAGCGCCAACCGAGCGCGGGAGCGACGGCCGTGAGAATCGCCTCCATTACATGCACATTGTAGGCAACACCTAGTTGATTTGGTACGGTTAGCAAGAGCGTGTCGGCTTCCGCGATCGCTTCGTCTTTCCCAAGCTGCTCGATGAGAACATCCGGCTCAGCAGCATAGCTGCGGCCGAAGATCGCCCGTGTATTTTCGTCAAGGAAACCGATCTTGTCCTCTTCCTTAGCGCCTCGTCCGAAATAGGCACGATCGCGGTCATCGAGCAACGCGAAAATACTGCGGCTAACGGAAACGCGCGGAGTGCGGGTATGACCAGCCTCCTTCCAGGCCGTGCGAAAGGCGCGAATCTGCGCAGCTTGTTGGATGTGGAGTGGCTCGCCGGTCTCGTCGAATTTGAGGGTCGAGGTCTGCAGGTTCATTCCCAGCTTCCCCGCCCATGCAGCTGTCGCATTGGAAGCAGATCCCCACCAGATCCGATCACGCAATCCTTCGGAGTACGGCTCAAGGCGCAGAAGCCCCGGTGGATTGGGGAACATCGGGCGCGGGTTAGGCTGAGCGAAGCCTTTGCCACGCAGCAGCTCGAGAAATCCTTCGGAATGTCGCCGCCCCATTTCAGCGTCGTCTTCGCTCTCGATCGGTCGGTAGCCAAAATAGCGCCAGCCATCGATGACTTGCTCGGGGGAACCGCGGCTGATTCCCAACTGCAGGCGCCCGCCAGCGATCAGATCCGCAGCGCCGGCGTCCTCCGCCATGTAATGAGGGTTCTCATACCGCATGTCGATCACAGCGGTGCCAATTTCGATTTTCCGCGTTTTTGCACCAACGGCTGCGAGCAACGGGAATGGCGATGCCAGTTGCTGCGCGAAGTGATGAACGCGGAAGTAGGCTCCGTTCATTCCCAGGCGCTCGGCCTCCACGGCAAGGTCAATCGACTGCAGGAGCGCGTCAGCGGCCGACTGCGTTCGTGACTGCGGCGACCGCGTCCAATGACCGAATGAGAGGAACCCAATTTTCTTCATACAATCCAGTCTCCCATTCCGGTTAAGAGCTACGGCCATTTCCAGGTAAGTCTGGCACGCTTACACCCTTGCTTTGCCTATTCGAAGCAAACTATTCCTGCACCGCAAACTTCGCGGCTAGAATGCCCTTGAAGCTTGCGCGATATTGGAGAAAGACCAGCACCCAGAGCACAGATGCTACCAGCGCAGGAGCAATGCTCGCCGGTGCAAGCGTCAGATGAAAGGCGAGGATGTTGTATAGCTCTGCCGCAAGCAGCGTAAGAGCGAGAGGTACAAAGAAGCCCGAAAGCAAAAGCAGCCCGCCAATCAACTGCACCGCGAAGAAGAACGCGGCAAAATGTGACGCACTGATGGCGACGAAGAACTGGATCGCAAGCGGGTTCTTCGGTGGTGGCTGATTGATGAAATTGAGAAAGCCGTTCAGGCCAAAGACCGTAAACATCAGCCCCAGCAAATAGCGCGCAATGATAGATACCGTCTTCATCTTTCGTCTCCTTTAGATTGCCTGCGCGTGCGATTGCACGACTTGAAGGTGCGGGGCGAGAAACGCATCGCGGTCCAGCCCTTGGTTCAGTGCAGCGGTTCCGCCTGCCGTGAGAAAAGTCGCATCTGTCACGCCGAGGAAGCCAAAGACCGACCGCAGATACGGCTCGACAAAGTTGAAAGACGACATCTGAGTCTGCGCATCATAGATGCCGCCGGTCGCGATGATGAAGGTCGCCTTCTTGCCCGTGAGCAGTCCCTTCGGGACTCCAGATCCGTAAGAAAACGTCCTGCCCACGCGCGCGATGTGGTCGATCCAGAGCTTGAGCACCGAGGGCACCCCGAAGTTATGCATCGGCACCCCGATCACGTACTCATCCGCCTGCTCAAGTTCGGCGAGCAGCACGTCCGAAACTGCCAACAGTTCCTTTTGTTGGGGTGTGCGCGCCTCCTCTGGCGTATAGGCTGCGCCCACCCATTCGCCGGTGATGGGCGATATCGAGGTTGCGTTGAGGTCGCGGTCGACGACCGTTCCCTCCAGGTGCGAAGACTTCCATTGGTCAACAAACGCACCCGTAAGTTGACGCGAGACGGATCGCCCATACAGGGGGCTGGAGTCGATGTGGAGTAGCGTGGACATTGCGAAAACCTCCTATGCAGCAGATGATGTTTAATCAACAAATGTCGATTCAATAAATCGACATTTGTCGCGTAAGCATCTATTGACGAAGGGGCGTAGTCTGGAGAAATGGTTGAGACGTTTCAATCCGGATCCGCGGCGGAAGCTACCGATCCGCGCGTCCTGCGCAGCCGTCAGATGTTGATGGATGCATTAGACAGATTATTGGATCATAAGGAGTTGGACGACATCTCCGTGCAGGAGATTGCCGATGAAGCTACCCTTAACCGGGCGACCTTTTATCTTCATTACGCGGACAAGAACGCCCTCCTCCAGGCCATGACAGCCGCCCGCTTCCGCGCCCTTATAGCCCGTCGAGGGCTTTCCTTCACAGATTGCGATGGAGCTTTGCGAGCGATTGCTCTCGGCGTCTGTGATTATCTGGCCGAGACAACGGGCTGCCCTAGCAGATTGATGAAGATGCCTCTCGAAGGCTCAATCATCCCAGTGGTGGAGGGTATGTTCCTGGAAGGTGCTGCACATCATCCGGCGCAGCCCGGTGTCGATCCCGCACTGCTAGGAACTACGGCCGCCTGGGCCATATTCGGGGCCGCGCGGCGCTGGCTGCAAACGCCGGATCGCATTCCCGCCGAGGAGATGGCTGAAAGGATTGAGGCGATGGTGAAACCGATCTTCTTTACCGGTGCCAGGTAATGCGTGGTTTCTCGAATCCATGGCTTTCTCGGTATTAGCATCTGCGGTCAGAACCCACCGCGTCCTCTACCCTGCAGACTTCTGCCCAACTGAATTCGCCCCTCTGAACCCATCTTCTGTTCGCAGAGCCGAGGACGAAGAATCGCGCGGAAGGCATCCCGATTTCTTAGGAACGTCACCACCCAGAGAAGACTGGCGAACAGGGCCAACGGATTGAATGTATGGTCGAGAAAGATATGAAACATATAGATGTTGAAGAGATACCTGCCAGAATCGTCAGGGCCGTGAGTACGAACAATCGCGTAAGCAACAGGAAGCCGCAAACGATCTGAAAACCGAAAAGCACGTGTCCGTAGAGAGTCGCCTTCAAACGCTGGCGCGTGATCTGCCTGAAACGCTTGATGTCGTGCTGCTGGATGGTGCGAAGGCGCTGTATGCGGACGTGCTCGCGCTGGTCGAGTCACGGCTGCGACCAGGGTCCCTGGTGCTGGCGGATGATGCGCGGTTTTGCGGAGTGTTTGTGAACAGGATGCGCGCGGCGGCGGACAGTTATGTGTCGGTGCCGCTGACTGGCGATCTGGAAATGGTGATGCGGTTGTTAAGAGGAGCAGGCCCCGGTGCGTTCCGGGGCCTCGCTATTCTTGCCGCTTGCGGAGTGGGGTAGAAGGGTGCTTGGGCGTTGAGCGCGAACCGGCGATGAGGATGTCGACGAGGCGGCGGGCGCTGGGCTCCCAGCAAGGTATAGCTGTGGTGTGGAAAACGCCGATGAGGGCGCGGACGATGTCGTTGGGATCAGTGTCGGAGCGAAGATCGCCGCTGGCGATGGCGCGCTTGACGGCGGCAACGAAGGCGGTGGGGATGAGCGAGCGGCGCCTTCGATGAGGCGCATGGAGCCGCCGGCGACGGTGTCCATCGCGGGAATGATGAGCTTCTTTTCCGAGACCTGGTCGATGAAAAGCAGCATCCAGGCGCGGAGCGCTTCGAGCGGTGGCATGTTGGCTGCGAAGCGCTGCTCGGCGGCGGCGAGTTTTTCAACCTCGCTGCGATAGACGGCTTCGATGAGGGTGTCGCGGGTGGGAAAGTGGCGGTAGAGCGTGCCGGGGCCAATGCCGGCCTGGCGGGCGATATCGTCGAGGCTCGCGGTGGCGCCGTCGCGGGTGAAGACCTCTTTCGCGACCTCAAGGATGCGCTCGCGGTTGCGCTGGGCATCGGCGCGAGGCTTGCGGTCAGACGGAGACGGCGAGAGCTTCTTCTTTGGCATACGCCAAGTTTACAGAAATTTTTTGCAACCGGAGATGGCCTCCGCTTATCTTTATATTCGGAGACTGTCTCCGTTTTATTAGACGGGGACGCGGATGTCAACTCTGGCGCGATCTTCACGGGTTGCGTCATAACAGCAGGAGGACAACCATGCGTGTATTTGTGACAGGATCAACGGGTTTCATTGGAACGGAACTGGTGAAAGAACTGATTGCGGCAGGGCACCAGGTGCGCGGTCTTACGCGCAGCGATGCTGGCGTGGAGCAGTTGAAGGCCGCGGGTGCGGAGGTTCATCGCGGCGACCTGCAGGATCTCGACAGTCTGCGCAGCGGAGCGAAGGGGATGGATGTTGTGGTGAACCTGGCGTTCAGCCACGACTTTTCAAAGTTTGCGGAAAACGCGGCGGACGAGGTCAAAGCGATCGAGGCGCTGGGCTCGGTCCTCGAACCCGGCAAGCTGCTGGTGGTCACCTCGGGAGTTGGATTGACGAGCGGCGCGCCGGGCCACGTGCGCACGGAGAGTGATCCTCCGATGGATTCGCCCATGATTCCGCGCAGGCCGGAACAGGCGGCACAAACTGTGGCTGCGAAGGGTGTGCGTGTGGCGATTGTGCGACTGCCGCAGGTGCATGACACGCGCAAGCAGGGGCTTGTACCGCTGGTGACCCAGACGGCGCGAGAGAAGGGCGTCTCGGCGTATGTGGGCGATGGGGCGATCCGCTGGGCTGCGGCCCCGTTGAAGGACGTGGCGCACCTGTACCGCCTGGCGGTTGAGAAGACGGGGCCGGGCGTGACGGTGTACAACGCGGTGCAGGAGGAAGGCGTGTCGATGCGGGAGATCGCGGAGACGATCGGCAGGGGGCTGAAGGTGCCGGTAGTTTCGATTGCGCCGGAGAAGGCCGGCGAACACTTTGGCCGGTTCGCGCACTTCGCAACGCTCGATATGCCGGCTTCGAGCGAGTGGACGCGCAAAACGCTGGGGTGGCAGCCGACAGGTCCCGGACTGATCGAGGATTTGACGAATATGAAGTACTGACGATTTCCGTTGGACGATTATGATGGGCGAAATGCGAGGCCTCGGTTCATTCCGGGGCCTCGTTATGTTTGCCATAGCCGCTGGGAGGCCAACTTGATTTCGGTAGGGCTCACCAAATGGAGGTCGTTCGTGAGTACTCGGATCCGTAGCGCGCCCCAGCATGATTGGGTTCGTCGTAGTGGCCCTACACTGAAGGGGGGAGTCGATCATGCCGTCGGGCTTGGCTGGCGCGACCTTTCGCTTTTATGCCGAATTGAACGATCATCTTCCACCCAGGCTACAGTACAGGTCGGTGGAGAAGCGGCTCTTGTTGCCAGCTTCTGTGAAGGACATCATCGAGAGTCTCGGCGTGCCACACACCGAGGTGGACCTGTTGCTGGTGAACGGCGAATCGTCAGATTTCTCGCGTCTGGTTCGAAACGGCGACCGCGTGGCTGTCTATCCAGTATTTGAATCGCTCGACATCACACCGGTGCTGCGTTTGCGGCCTCAGCCATTGCGGGAACCGAAGTTCGTGCTCGATGTTCATTTGGGCAGGCTAGCGAATTATCTGCGCTTGCTCGGTTTCGACACCTTGTATGCCAATTGCACCAGCGATCCAGAATTGGTAAATATCTCGGCCCAACAAGGGCGCGTCCTACTGACACGAGATCGCGGTGTGCTGAAACATTCCCTAGTGACACACGGGTACTGGCTGCGCGAAACGGACAGCCGCCGCCAGGCTGAGGAGGTGGTGAGACGCTTCGATCTGGTCCGGTCTTTGCGCCCGTTTACACGTTGCATGGTCTGCAATGGACTGTTCATCACAGTCTCCAAGGCTGAAGTTGAGCGGCAGGTGCCTCAAAGAATCCGGGAATGGTGCAATGAGTTCCAGCAATGCCCAGGCTGTGGGCGAGTGTACTGGGAAGGCTCGCACTACCGGCGGATGAGGCTCTGGATCGAACAATTGGTGGCCACCACGGAGACGCCATGAGGTCCAACAGAAGCCGCAGGCCATCTGAGTATTCCTGCAATGCTTCCCATAGAAATTCGAGTGGAGAGAGACGCATGCGCAAGAGGGACGAACCGCAGAGCGAGATGCTTAAGGGCACTCTAGACATGATGATCCTGCGGACACTTGTCGGCGGTGACGCTCACGGGCACACCATCGCAAAGGTCATTGAGCACACCTCTGAAAATCTTCTGGAGGTGGAGCAGGGCTCTCTGTATCCGGCACTGCATAGACTCGAGGACCGAAGCTGGGTTTCTTCTTACTGGGGTGTGAGCGAAAACAATCGCAAGGCAAAGTACTACCGGCTGACGGCAGAAGGTCGTAAACAGCTGGTGCGCGAGACCAGCCGCTGGCGCCAAATGACACGCGCCATCGGCCTTGTGTTGGGCGAAGAGGGAGGTGTGCAATGAGTTGGTTAAGGTTCCTTCGCCGCAAGCGCTCCGACGCCGAGTTGCAGGACGAGATCGAGGTTTTTCTGGAAGAAGAGACCGCCGACAACGTAGCGCGCGGGTAAAGTTGGGCAACCCGCAGAAGGTGCGCGAATCACTGTGGGTGCAGAAATCTCCCCTGCCGTTGACCAATGTCGGCCGCGACGTGAAATATGCCTTTCGTACATTGAGCCGCACGCCCGGATTCTCGATCATCGCGGTCGCGGTCATGGCTCTGTGCATTGGTGCGGCCACTTCTCTTTTCACAATTGTGCGCTCGGTTTTGCTGAGGCCGCTTCCCTTTCGCGATCCCGACAAGCTGGTGATTGTGCACGCGCACTTTCGCGGGGCCTGGGCAAACACGCCGGATTTCAACTACAACCCGGTTGCCCCCGCGGATTTCTACGACTGGCGCTCGAAAACCCACGGCTTTGAAGACTTGGCGATCATGCGTTACGCCGGGTACAACCTGACTGGTGAACGAGGCGAACTGCCGGAGGCGGTACGCGCAGCCGCGGGCTCATGGAATTTGTTTCAGCTCCTGGGAATACAGCCGGCATTGGGCCGGGCATTTACTGAATCGGAGGACCGACCCGGCAGCACAGCTGTGATGCTGACCTGGAGCCTGTTCCAGAGGCGGTTTGCCGGTGATGCAAAGATTGTGGGTCGGGAGATTCATCTCGACGGGCGCCCCTTTACTGTGGTCGGCGTGTTGCCCGAATGGTTCAATTATCCTGATGTGCACATCCAGTTGTGGGTTCCGTATAAGGCCGACGCCGCACCCGAATTCCTGCAACATCATGATTGGCACCAAAGCCAGGTGATAGCACGACTGCGCCCCAACGTGAGCCTTACCAGCGCCCTCGCGGAGGTAGGTGCCTTGCAGTATCAGCTTCACCTGCAATATCCACAGGATCCTGTGGCCGAAGATGTTGCTCCACGTTCGCTGAACGAGGATCTCTCCGGGAACGTGAAGAAGCCGCTTAACATCATGTTGGGCGCCGTGGGCTGTCTGCTGCTGATCGGCTGCCTCAACGTGGCGAATCTGCTGATTGCACGGGGCGCTGCACGGCAGAAGGAGGTGGCGATTCGCAGTGCTCTCGGAGCGCAGCGTGCAACCTTGATCCGCGAGCAGTTGACCGAGAGCGTGCTGATCTGCGCAGCCGGCGGCCTGAGCGGCATTCTGCTGTCGGCATTTGCGACGCGTTGGCTCGCACAAGCCTGGAGAGATCTGCCCACAGCGCAAAGCATTCACCTCGACGGCACTGTCATTGCGTTTGCGTGCGCATTGATGTTTGCAGCGGCGCTGGTCGCGGGCTTGCTGCCCGCGCTCTCGACAACCGGTAAGGCGATGATGAAAGCCCTGCAGACTTCAACGCGCACAGGAGCGAGCAGCGTTTCGCGTACGGCGTTGCGAAAGTCACTCCTTACGATAGAAATTGGAATTACGGTGGTCTTGCTGGTTGCCGCGGGTCTGCTGCTCAAGAGCTTTCTGCGGCTGCGCTCAACCGATGTGGGTTGCGTGACGGAAAACACGCTCACGCTGAAGTACAGCCTGCCGGAAGATAAATACAACACGCCGGAGAAGGTGAACGCATTCAATGAGGCACTGCTGGAGCGAGTGAGAAGCATTCCCGGAATTCGTGCTGCCGCACTGGGGAACAGTCTTCCCGCAGCTGGATATTGGGGCGACGACATATTCACGGTAAAGGAGCATCCGCCGCTCAAGCCGGGCCAAGACCTTCCCGACGCGCTGACGCGCTGGGCCAATCCAGGCTATTTCAGTGCCCTCGGGATTCCGCTTGTGAGTGGCCGGTTCTTTACGAACGACGAACGGGTAGCGCGCTCGTACAAGGTGATTGTGAGCCGTCAACTCGTCCGGCAATACTTTCCCGGCGACAATCCTATAGGCAAGCACCTGCACATTCCCGCTCATGCCCATGCGGGAGCACCCAACGATGTCGATTACGAAGTCGTTGGGGTAGTCGGCGACACCTTGTACCAAGTCGGCAAAGAGCCGAAGGCGACCACGTACTTCCCGATCCTTGAGGGAGTCACAGGAACTTACAATACCCAGATGCTCGCGGTTCGCACGGAGTCGGAGCCGCTGCAGTTCTCGGTGCCGGTGCAAAAGGAGATTGCGTCTCTCGATCCCGGGCTTCCGGTTTCGGATGTGCGCACCATGGACCAGATAATCGGCGAGTCCCTGGTGAATGCAAGCCTGAGCGCGACCCTCGTTCTTGCCTTCGCGATCTTGTCGCTGCTTCTGGCCTCGGTGGGACTGTATGGAGTGCTATCGTATCTGGCCGCGCAGCGGACCACGGAACTGGGAATCCGCATGGCGCTCGGCGCGCAACGAGAACAGCTTTTGCAATTGATGCTGGTCGATGGCCTGCAGCCGGCACTGTTCGGGCTCGGGCTTGGCCTGGTATTGAGCATGGTCGCGACACGCATCTTTCAATCGATGCTTTTCGGAACGAAGCCTCTCGATCCGGCGGTTCTCTCCGGCGTGATTGCGACACTGTTGACCGTTGCGGTGCTGGCCTGCCTCGCTCCCGCCTGGCGGGCTTCTCGATTAGATCCAATGCAAGCGCTCCGAACCGAGTAGCGCCGCAGCGTATGCCGATTGATGTGAAATCATCGAGGCTCGAATCGCCGATCGGGGCGCAGACAGAAAGTATGAACGAAGTCGCTACTAAGCCTGCGTAATTTCCCGAGTGGGACCTGTAAACGTGGATTGGCTTCCCTCGCCGCTCTTACGATGCTGCCAGTCTACCATCGCGACTACGATGCGAGGCCTCTGCTTTTGGCCGTGCCGGCATGCGCTCTGTTTTGGTGTGAAGGCAGAGGGAAGTGGATAGCTCTCATCCTGAGCGCCATTGCCATCACAGCGACAGCCAAGTTACCGTTCGCCTTCCTGGCGCTGGCCCTGGCGAAGACGGCCCCATATTTCCTGGCGCAACTCGCTCCCCTTAGCCTGCTCGCCTTGGGCCTCTTCTATCTATGGGTCTACCGGACCACCTCCTCTTCTCGTTTCGGGCTCAACGGAGCATCCATCGACAACGCCGTCGGAGAGCATAGTCAGCGTATCTCCGGCCGCAAGTTGAAAGGTCGTTCCGATTTTGCCCCTCACAGATCGACCCCGGGCAGCTTGTACCACGGTATATGTTAGTCTTCGCCCACGGCCGCCTTCAGCGTAACGATCTCCCATGCCTTTACAGGGAACTCCAGTGAGCCGTCATCGAGTGTAGGCAGCATCGTCTCGTCATCCTCGATCAGGCTCGTTTTCCATGCCTTGCGGATGGGGACGGGCAGCCGAATGCGAGCCACGCACGTGTTCCCCTCCGCCTCATAAAAGCGGATGACAATTCGGTTGTCGTCTTCACTTTTCTTCATCGCTGTCTGGATAAGGTTGGATGGTTCGAGAGAGAGAAACGACAGACGGGAGGGAAGAGGCGGGCGCTGCGCAGCGGTGGTCTCCCGGCCGGCGAAGGCGATGAGCGGGTAGTTGAAACCGATGGCTTCACGATAGCGCAAGCGCCAATTGCCGTCATGCGGAAACAACGCCGACCTGTACCGATGGCTTCCTTTCTGTGTGAACCAGTATTCGGGATTCCATGCGAGGCTTTTTCTTGTTGACAGCAGCACATGCTGCAGAACCGGGTACGAGACGGGATTGCTGGTTTCATCCTGGAAGATGTGAACCGTCATGTCGGAAGCCGCGAGACACCCGGCCTTCAAGTAGTCGGGCGACGACGCATCGATCCAATTGATAGCCTCGCGGAATGCCAACGGATGGTCCCCTCCGTACAGCTTGGGGGAAAACTGTGAATCCGTGTTCGAGGGGAGCTGAGAAAAATCCAGTTCATCTTTGCCGATTTCCACGGTGCCGAAGGGAACCTCGTAGCTCAGGCGCGCCGCATCGAGATTGATGGGAAACGCCACCCGCAACTCCCGCGCCTTTTCCCCGCTCCAATCCGCGATTTCGATGTCGATGTCCAGGCGGTCGATCTTGCTGTAAAGAGAGAAGCACTCTTTCAGCGCAAAATCTCTGAAACGAGCCTCGCGAACCGCCCTCACGCGGAGCGGACTTTCCGTAAAACTGGTAAATGGGAAATCATGGTTCGCGGTTCGGTCGAAATCCTGCATTCCGACCGCTTCGACATCTTCCCAGGCCCGGCCGGGAGCCGAAAAATCCAACACTTCGGCGCCGTCGAATTTCTCCGTCCGCAACACCTCCCAATTGCGCTGTTTGTCATAGAGCCGCTTGATCCCTCCGCGTCCAAATTCGACCCGAAAGAACGCATTCTCCATCGTCTCTCCCGTCAATGGAATCGCGAGGCGAGGCGTGACGGATGCCGGCTGGAGACTGAAACATCGGTATCCGACCGCCGGCACCTGTTCGGCAAGAAAGGCGATTTTGACCGCTCCCGCCCCCGCGCCCTCCGCAACCAGCTCACATGGAACCTCCCGGCCCTCTTCATCCGCGAGAATCCATCCCGGCCAATGATCCGGAATCTCGATCGCGAATTCGACAACATCGGTGCGTGTCCAGGAAAGTGGGTTGAAGACGGCCACGGGAATCTCCGCGGCGCGGGCGCGTGGCAGGCGCGACGCAAGTTGCGACGATGCGCGGGATAATATCGCCTCCGCGATTCGCCTCGACTTCGCGTAGGAGTCGGCGTACTCCTTGTCGGTCAGAATGCCGCGATTCCCACCCCACCCGTGATCCGGCCATGTATTCGCCCTCCATGCCTCTTCGAAGTCCCGTGCCGGGTAATCTCCGAATCCGTCACTTAGGCCCAATCCGGCGCAGAGACGTTCGCCGGCGAGCAGGCTGTTGTGAGCGAGGCGTCCGTTCAGCAAGGCTTCGCGATTGCTCGGCTCATCGTAGTATGCCCAGGCGCATGGCCAGTCCCCGTAGAGGGTAGTTAGGTTCAACGGCGCCGAGGCAAACTCATCCAAAAACGCTTCCGGTGTTGTAAACTTGAGCCGCGGCGGAGAGATGTGGCGTGTCTTATCGTCACTGAAGTGCTTATTCCACACCGTGGCATAGGACTCCATGCGCTTGTTCTCACGCCGCGCATGGGGGACTAGGTCAGGCTGCGGGGGAAGATAGTCACTGGTGTAGTCATAGACGAACTTGCGCGGCAATTGATGGGAGGCGTAATAACTCGCGCGCTCTTCAGCGCACGGCAACCAACCCGAATTGCCCTTCGGGTCCAGCAGCGTGGATGCGTCGACGTAAAGGAATCCTCGTGTCAACACCGAAGATCCATCCGGACTTTGCCAGTTATAAAAGCCAAATGGCAACCGGCCCAGCAGACAGTACTTGATGCCTGCTTTGGCGAGTATCTGCGGCATCTGCAGGCTCATATTCGGTGGGTCCGATTGAATGTAGAAATGCGTGTCGACGCCCGGAAACGTGGTTTTCAGCCAGCGCCGTCCGAAATAAAACTGGCGGACGAGCTTTTCAGGCCCTGCGCTGAGTTGCAGCAACTGCACGTAGCTCGCGCCCCAGGTGAAGCGCCGCTGCCGCATCCGCTCCGCCATCTCGCCGCGTTTCTCGGGATGGCGATCCAGGAACTCCATCAGATATGCGGTTGATTCCATCGAGTACAAGAACTCCGGGTACTCGCGCAGCTGCTCCAGCGCCGGCATGATCAATGCGGAAGAACGGTAGTCTGCGGTTTTTTCCGGCGTGTTCAGCCAGCCGAGATCGTTATGGTTGGTGCACAGAAACTCAAACGTGCCCCCGTCAAAGTACGAATGATACTTCGGTACGCGCAAGCTCTGTTTGGCGAACGATTGCGCGGAAGACGGGATAACTTCGAACTCCATGACTGTGTCTTCAAAGGGCGCGGGTATCCAAACGCCCTGATCACAAACGGAGCGGGCCGGAGCCGCCTGCAAAGGAAGCGTCATGAGCGTGGTGCCCGCGGACGAGATCTGGAGATTGGCCGCGGGAATCGCTTCGCCGGGATTGATCGTGCGCACGGTCGCCGTCTGCACCGCTTTGCCGTCCTCGACGTCGTACATCGCGTGCCCCGCGATCTCAAATGCGGGGGAGTGTCTGTGAGGGAACACGCGGATCTTGCCGACGCCCGTCTCCGTAGCTCCGGGCTTAGGCCACACGTCTTCAACCGTGATCCGGACAAAGGACGTCAATTCTCCACGCGGAACGCCGAAGATCTGGAAGTAATTCGCCTGCAGCAACTGAAAGGTGTAAGCCGAGCCCGACGAAAAGCTGATCTGTATTCGCCGCGGCGCGGCCAGCAGGGAGGTCCGTGGGTATGTCTCCTGATACACCTCCTGCCCTAAGATGTCAGCGGGCAGCGGTTCCGCGAGCAGCCACAGTTCGGAGACTTGCCGCGGTTCGGGGAAGCCGATTTCGATCCAGGCTCCCGCGACCTGCGAATCGGTCTGCCATCCCCGCTGCAGGTCCTCGCCGAAGACGTCTTCGGGCGCATATCCCCACGGCGGATCCGCACAGTCGTTGGATGCGTGCGCGATCGCTCCCAGCGCCGGGTCGGCCCAGTTCGTGTTCGGCGCCGCGTCTGCAGCCTGCTGCGCCGCAGGCTCCGAAACCAGCCGGACGCCCGGGAAAAGACCGGCGGCCGAAAAAGCCGCGAGCCCCCTTACGCCCTCTTTCAGAAAATCTCTGCGCTTCATGTTTGCACTCTCCGATGATCACGAAGTCATGCCGCTTTACCAATTGGTACAGCGCGCGCGACAACCCGTCCTCAATCGGCTTCTACGCCTGGGGCGACCGGTTAGGATCGAATTCACATCGCACCCAGGATTCAACAGACAGACTGTTGGGACTCTTGCAGACGCCTGTGGCTGCGCCCCCGTTGCCCGAGCAAGGAGAACAGCGAGTATGCCGCGCTCCGGTAACACGGCATCGTGATCCCCGGCTGTAGCGGCGGGAATACGCGGCCGGACGCTCCTGACCACCCAAACCAATATCCGAACAAGGAGGCCCCGTTGGGCAGCGGAACGACGATCATCGAGGCCAATAGAATCCCCACCGGCACAACCCATGTCCAGCGCGTCAGAGGCCAATCGAAGTATCGTCCGACGGAAAATCCCATGATCGCTCCAACAACAATTTCAATCGGGAAATAGGGCGTTCCGGTTAGTTAGTAACTGGCAGCTCTTGCCGTTCCGTGAAAAACGCCAGCAACCAAGAACGTGATTATCACAGTTGCGACCAGCAACCCATACGGAGAAAAGATCTGATGCAAAGCAGACCGGAAACCGATCTTTTACATGGTCCAAACCTTCTGAGCCGCGATAGAGCCCCAGTATAGCGAAATGGACGGAAGTCGCTCGGCAGAATGCTTTGTGCCGGGACGATTTTCATCCCTATGGGTGGGTCGAAGACCCATGCAGAACTCGTCAACCGCCCACTCCGTCGAAAATCACCTTCTCCAGAGCTGGTTCTATGCTGGAGATCTGTTGGCAGGTGATTTGGACGTTGTAGCCGAACTTGCGGAGTTGTTTGGCCAGGTATTGGGCTCGATAGAGTAGAAGCTTTGGTTCGGATCCGATGCCTTGCTCGATGTAGCGGATTCCCTCATGAAGGATCTTCCAGATCAGGCGGCACAAGCGATGCGCGATGGCCCAGATGGCGGACTGATAACCCAGACGCGGCAGCAAACGCCGGAACACTGCCTGGAAGTGAGGGCCTTTGCTCCGGGCAGCAGCATGAGCGGCCTGATTCAGCACGCGGCGCACGTATTTGTTGCCTTTTGCCGAACGGCTGCTGGAATTCTCTTCAGCACTTTCGTTTCTTCCGGGGCGGTTCCGACCCATAAGGTGAAATCGGCGGCCGAAGAAAACGTGCTCACCGTGACCCCGACTTCCGCGATCACCTGCTGCGCTGAATCGATGCCCAGACCAGGCACTTCCGCCAGTCGGATCAACGTATCCTTGGGGTCAGATGAGTGTAACCGCATAAACACTGGGGTTTAGACCTCTTGGATAAGGGTCTGCTAAACCAATGCGTTGCGGAAAATCACCTCGCGGTACCACTCGGCGCTGAGCTTCGGCGTCCGCCTCAGCGTCTGGTAGTCCACGTAGTGGATTCCAAATCGCACGCTGTAGCCGCTTGTCCATTCGAAGTTGTCGAGAAGGCTCCAGAGGAAATACCCCTTGACCGGATAGCCTTCGGACGTAGCGCGCTGCAGATGGGTCAGGTAATTGCGCAGATACATCAGCCGGTCAGTATCATCGATCCCCCCAAACTCCGTCACAAGGTCCTTGGAAGGGCAACCGTTCTCGGTGATCAGGATCGCCGCCGGCTTCCACAGTTCACTCACGTTGCGCACCGCCCAATAGATGGCTTCGGGGGTCAATCCTAGCCAGGGCATTACCATCTGCGGATACGAGGCCGGTCTGGGCAGCACGGAGTAGCCCTTTGCAGAGTTGTCGGCACGAACATAATTCCCCGAGTAGACGTTGAGGCCAACAAAGTCCAGCGGGCTGCCAATGGCCTTCATGTCCCCTGCCTCAATCCGGGGCGCATCCGCCCCCTCCCGTTCGAGGTAACTCTCCGGATATGCGCCTTCCAGAATCGCGGTCAAGAAGTAGGAACTGGCGTCACGTGTCGCGCGGCGGGCTGCCTCGATGTGTTCCGGAGTCTCAAGCACCGGCACAATGGTCGGTGGATCCTGCGCCAAGCCCACCTTTGTCCCGGGCGCGGCGCTCGAGCGAATCGCCTGTACCGCCAGTCCGTGGGCCAGGATCACGTTGTGCCGTACCTGGTTCGCCTGCCCGGCGGGCAGGCGGAGACCCGGTGCAAAGCTGCCATCCCGATAGCCCGCATCCGACATATTGCCGAACTCGTTCGTGGTCATGAAGTGGTGGACTCGGTCGGAGAGACGATGGGCCACATAGGCAGCGTAGTCGGCAAAGGCCTTGGCGGTATCGCGCGACTGCCAGCCGCCCGGGAGCGCCTCCGGAAGGTCCCAGTGGAAGAGCGTGATGTAAGGCACAATTTTGTTGGCCAGCAACTCATCGACCACCCGTTCGTAGTGATCCATGCCCATGGGATTCGGTTGGCCCGTGCCGTTGGGGAAGATGCGCGACCAGGAGACGGACATCCGATATCCGTTTGCGCCCAGGTTGCGCAGCAGCCTGACATCTTCCTTGTACAGGTCGTACGAGTCGTCGGCAACGTCGCCGGTATCTCCATGCAAGGTTTTGCCGGGGATATGAGAGAAGGTATCCCAGATGGAGGGGCCACGGCCATCATCGGTTACGGCTCCCTCACTCTGATAGGCGGACGTCGCGCATCCCCACACAAAGCCCTCCGGAAAGCTCCGCCGCGCGCCCTGCGCCTCTGCAGATGCGATCTTCGGCTGAGACAAGCCGCTCATTGCAGCTGCCGCTGTGACAGCTGTTGAGATCCCAAATTGACGACGCGTAATACCCTTCATTTTTTACTCCTCCTCCCGTGTGCAGGGAGGCTCTCCAGACGCTGCCATTGCCGATAACAGCATTTTCGCTCTTGAAGCTGGTGGTATTCGGGCGTTGCGGTTGGGCGGCCGTCTGGCTATCCCTTACCCGAATCGGGGTACCTCCCTGTTATTGATCCGTCGCCTCACTCCACATGACCTGGATACTGCGTACCACGGGAAGTTCTTCAGAGGTTCCTTAGAGTGTCCGCAGGTATGTGGTGTAAGGTTCGGAGCCCACTTCTGTGAACGCCACCAGCCGGAACATCGCGTCACCCGCACGAGCCTGCCACTCTCGCTGAGACACCCGCCGGATACCGAGCAAGGCATTACGTTCGAACCGCGGCATGGGGCTGTCCTGCTGCGGCTTCAGCGCAAAGAGGACGAGCGGTCCGCGCATCACGGCAACCGTGTCAGCGTGCTGCGGGTCGATCGGATCCAGTCGAACCGTCAACGGCAGATGCAGTTCCACGCGGTCACCGTCATTCCAGGTGCGGCGCACCGCTGCGAACGATCCGGGGGCCAGCAAGGCGTTCCAGGATGTGCCGTTCACCGTCAGCGAAGCTCCGCTAGTCCACTCCGGGATGCGGAAGTGCACGGTCATATCAGCTGGGACGGACGTATGGAGCACGAATCCGATGTCCGAATCGTAAGGCCACGCGCTGGTCTGAGTCAGCGAGAACTTCGCTCCGCCGCGCGCCCAATGAAGGGTCGACGGAATGTAGAGATTCACGAAGAGATCGCGCCCATTATGAAAGTAGACCTGGATACGGTAATCCGCCGCGACCTGCGGGAGAGTACCCGAACAGCAAGGCCAGTGGCCTTTGTGATAGACCCGATCTCCGTTGAAGTTATAGTCAGAGTAATAGAAAGCCTGGCCATTATCCTGCAGGGGTTTTGCCCCGAGCACGGTGTTGTACATGACGCGTTCCATGCTGTCCCCGTACCGCGAGTCGCGAGTAACCCGCAGCAGGTAACGGGTGAGCTTGAAATGCGCATAGCTGCCGCACGGAGTCTCGAAGCTGGCATGCGTATTGGTCAGGCTGGCGAATATGTCGTTGCTGCCCGGCGCCCGCAGCTTCTCGTCCGGACCCCAACCGCCCGTCGCATAACTTTGCTGCAACAGAAACGCGAATGCGTTCGTGGCCGCGCGGAGGTGCATCCGGCTGCCGCCAACCATATAGGCCTTCATGGCCGAGCTCAGCGAATTGACATAGCTATAGGCGTGACGACCAGCCAGCACATTTTCTCCGCGAGAAAGCGGTTCGAACCAGGTCTTGTCGTCGAGATAGCGAAACGCCAGATCGCGATACCGTTGCCCTGCTCCGAGCTGATAGGCCAGGAAGAGGTTCTCAGGCATGGTGTAGGATTCATCCCAGTTCCACGAGGGATCATGCCTGTCAGGGCGCCAAGACATGTCGTGGTCGATCGCATGAGGGGGCAGATGCGGGAGCGCCGTGTCGGTCGTGCGCTCCAGAATTGCGAAGGCGTCGGGATCATGGGCGTAGGTGTGCGCGTCGAGCAGCCCGAGCAGAATTTTGTCGTAGCAGTAGGCCGGAAAGCGGTTCTTGGTGTAGAAGTCTGGACTGATGGTCTGGGCGTAAAGCCGATTCAGCCGGAGCACCCTGGCGCGCGTCGCTTCATCGGCGGTGATGGCGTACATGCGCGCCAGAGCCGACACCCATTGGCCGAAAGTGCAGGCAGGCGCGAATGCTGCGTCTCCAGCAAAATGAGACAAATCGGGATCGTAGTGATACCAGCCGCCCAGATCCTGTCCCGGCGCCGGCATACCTGCCATCTGCCGTAACGGCTTGAGCAGGCTGTCATCACTGATCTGCATCAGCACCGCATGCGTCTCGTGCAATTGCGTTTCATGGAGGTCGCTCGCAAGAAGGACGTCGCCGTAGTTGAATTGCGTAAGAAAATTACCGGTAGCAACAGGGTCAGCGAAGGCAAGGTTGCCCCAAGCTCCCTTACTCGCTATCGCTGCCGCCGCAGCGGCCGCTGACTGCACGAAGTGCCTGCGCGATCGTTGACATACCATGGCAAAAAACCTCTTTAACAACTTGGGACAAGGATATTCAAAAGAAAGCTGCAGCGATCGAGACATGCTGCTTAGTATGTCACCAGATAGAGACGGCCTTTCAGGGTGATCGGGTCTTTTTCATTCGACTGGAACGTGATGGTCAATGGCTCCCCCGGGTGAATGTTATTCTGTTTGATCTCGCCGATTGCCCATGAGAGTCCGGCCCAGATCACGCGGTCGTAGTCCTCACGAATCGGGAGTTGTTTTCCACCTTGCTCCGCCTTCAGCAGGAAGACGCTGCCCATGCTGGCGCCGCCCGGTGATGCTTCCGGCCATGTCCTGCGAAGTCCGCCGTCCAGCGAATACTGCTGCATCATCAGGCGCAGATCGCCCCCCGAGGTGGCGGGAATTGTGGCTTGAATCACACCTTTGCCGAGGCTCTTGAAGTCCGCGGCCACGGGGCGGATCGTCCGCGGTATCACGACGTCCTGTTGAACCCCTAGATCATATGCGGGCCCGGCATACTTGCCGAAACCCACCATTGCCATCTGGCCGGGACCAAGCTCGATCGTGTCTCCAGCTAGGCGCGGCACGAACCCAGCATCACGAAAAAGCAATCGGCCATGTCCCAGTGGATTTTCGAGCGGCGAGAGCAGAGGCATGCGGACTTGGGCAACGTCCTGCGCAGGGTTGATCACAACATATACGCTGCCATCGGTATCGAGCGCGCCAAAACCATACGTCTGCACATCGCCAGGAATCCCGCCGAAGGTCTTGATCCGGCCTTCTGACTGAAGATGCAGAAAGAGCGACTGAACCCAGGCGAACCAATGGCGATCCTCGTCGCTCATCAATTCAAGATTTCCGAAGGTCGTATTGATCCAACCACCACGCGCCAGCATCAGGATGAGCGATCCTTTCCATTCCTGGAAGGCGCGGCCATAGATGGTGCTTGTCTTTCCGGGCATAAAGCTCGTCGTGTCGATCCGCTCCAGCGGCACGCCGGCCAGTTGGTAGCGAATCGCCTGATGATCGCTGTAGATGTCCAGCGAACGCCAGAAGTTCATCTCGGGCACATCTGCGGGGCGCGGATCCCCACAATACATTGCGTCGAAAACGCTGAGCCAGCGAAGATCCACAGGATCTTTGAAGGGGAACAGATAAGACGTCGAGTCCATTACCCCGCCAAAACCGTTGAATGCTTCCAGCACAACATCAGGATTCTTCCGCCGGAAGCTAGCCAGCGCATTTTGCAAGGCATCGGAATTTCGCCGAATAATCTCTTCCTTGGTCAGCGACGCTGCTCCTTCCGGGGTTGCCGCCGACAGGTCGGCGAAATCAAACAGGAACATGCGAATCCCATGGTCGTACCAGTATTGCAGCGTATCCATGAAGACAGGCAGAAAGCCGCCCTCGAACATCGACATCGCCGTTCCCTGCTTGTTGAGCGAGCTACGCCATTGCGGTGCAGCATTGAGATGGACGAGCGTGTTGGTGCTGAACCACAGGCCGGGGCGGATACCATTCTGCTCGCAACTCTTGATCCACAGATCGGGGCCGTCGGGCCAGTTCGGCTTCTTCCATGTGCGATACGCGCCGTTGGGATCGAACCAGAACGCGTCCATGACGTAGTAGTCGAAACGTGCTCCGGCTCGCTTGAGACGCAGCACGTTCTCCAGCTCGCGCATCGCCAACGCCTGCGTGAGAGGCACATGATCCGAAAGTTCATCGTAAGAAGACCAGTTGTCGTAGACGGAGATGGGGGTGGCGATCGTAGGCGATCCGAGCGCTTCACGGGAGTAGCTCTCCTGGGCAAATAGTGCGGAGCTGCAATAAACCATAAGCAGACTAACTGCCGCAATCGGAACATGTGTTGCTCTACTCATTCTGGTTCCCATCGAATTGATCCTGAGATTCCGTGAGGAAATGCTTACGCTTACTCCTGGAGCGGTGCTTCAGCAATGCTGCTCCGGTGATGACGTGACGAAGCTGTTACGGAGCCGCTGCGAAGCCAAATACGTAAGGAGTCATCTGCGCTCGTGCTCCATTGGCGCGCCGGCCGCATTCTCTTCCACAATCGCCTGATCCCAGGGAGCCAGCGAGACCTCGGCTCCAGTAGCCACCGGCTTGCCGTTCAGCAGATCGACTCCATCGGCATCTGTGTACCGGAAGCTCACCTCCGTGCCGGAATAATTGAAGTAGTAGCGAACGCGCTTACCGAAGCGGTTCACACCCTGCTGCGCATGTATCGCAGCCGGCAGTTGCTGGTCGGGGCCGAGGAGGCCGATCTGCGCCAGCGCATGGCGCAAAACGGCGGTCTGCAGCTTGTCAGAGAGATATGTGCCCTCGTAGAGCAGCGTTCCGGCTCCGAAATCATTTTCAGTGATAGCGGGCCATCGTCCAAAGAACGGATGGTCGTAGTAGGCGAGCGCCCGAGCGTGCTCTAGGGTAAGGAATTCCGCCCAGTATTCGACCTGGTTCGCGTCGCCCAGATGGAAGGGATCGCCCTTGAGTGCGAGCGGGTGCTCTAAGCTGGAAAACTCCTGATAGCTGAAGCCGGCAGCATCGCGCAGCGGGCCGGGAGCGCGCACCCAGCGCACGGCGGAATTTTCATTGGCGAAACCACTCTTGAAGGTCATCACCACATGGCCGCCGTTCTTCACGTAATCCGAAATGCGCCGCAGAAGTGCGTCGTCGGAGATATAGAGTGCGGGCACGATAAGCAGCTTGTAGGCTGACAAATCGGTAGTTGTGGGGAAGACGAAATCCGCGCCGATGTTGAGGCCGTAGAGCGCGTTGTGCATCTGCCGCACCAGCGTGGTGTAAGAGGCGGTAGGCGGATCGTCGCTCCATTGCGGGCCGGAAGAGGTGAACGGCATGAAGCTGATCGCGTTCATCGAATCGCGGCTCCAGAGGATGGCGACCTGATTGTGAATCTTCAGGCCCACGAGATGAGGGCCTATTTTTTCGAGTTCGTGCGCCGTGCGGCTCACCTCAGCATAGGCGCGATTGGGCTCGAAATCGTGAGAGAGCACACCTTTCCAGTAGGTTTCCTGATTGGCGGGGATCGACGCCCAATGCCAGTACTCCACCATGTTGGCGCCATTCGCGAGATGGGTATACACATCTTCACGCACCTGTCCGTCGTAGGGCGGGAATTGAAAGGCCGACGACCATCCCGTGGTCTGCGCGTTGGTCTCGGTCACCAGGAAGTTGCCGTGCTTGAGCGAACGGGTAAAGTCCTCCTGAATTGACTGCTCGGCTCCATTGAAGTGGTCTTGCGAGCCGTGATAGACATTTACCGCGGGAATATCGAGAAACTGTGCGATGGCTTCTTCGTTTACATCGCGCTTCATCATCCCGGCAAAATCAGAGGTGACGAACTGGCTCGGCGAAGCGCACTGGCGCACCAGATCAGCCTGCCAGCGCAGAAAATCCGTGACCCGCAACTGGTTCCAGCGGGTCCATTCGAGCTTGTAGCCGGTGCTCTGCGCGCCGTCGCGCGTGGGAAGATCCTCCCAGGTGTGCAGGTTCTGGCCCCAGTAGTTGAGGAACCAGGCTTTGCTTAGCGCCTCCGGCGTAACGAACTTCTTTTCGAGGTAGTGCTGGAAGCCGATGAAGACGTCGGGGTTATCCGCATCGTAGCTGCTGGTCTCGTTGTCGATCTGCCAGCCGATGACGGTGGGATTGTCTTTGTAATGCGCCACGATGTGACGAATGAGGCGCTCGGCGTAGAAGCGATAAGCCGGCGAATCAGTGTCCATATTCTGGCGCATGCCGTAGACGCCAGGAGTGGAGGGCCCGCCGTAGACGCCGCGGTTGAGTGTGCGCGCCAGGATTTCAGGATGTTCGTGCGCCATCCACGCGGGAATGGAGTAGGTGGGCGTGCCCAGGATCACCTTGATGCCCGCCTTGCCCATCGCATCGACGGCGCGATCCATCCATGCGTAATCGAACTGCCCGTCCTCCGGCTCCCAGAGGCTCCAGGTGGACTCGCCCATGCGCACCACGTTCAGGCCGGCGGCTTTCATCAGCGCCACGTCCTTGTCCAGCCGGTCGTAGGGCTCGTACTCGGGATAATACGCGGCACCGTAGAGGACATTGGAAAAGCTGATGTCCGCGCCGGTTGGAGAAGCAGCCGGTGCAGAAGTCCCCGACTGCGCTGTGGACCCGGCGGCAGATGCAAGAAGGACAATTGCGAATGAGACAAGAACAAAATGGCGGCGCTGCGTCATGCGTTGCTTCCTTCTCCTCAATAGTTCCGTTCCTGTCAGTGCGTCACGGAAGCGCCGGTACTCATCGGTGTGCGCACCTGGCGCAGGGTAAAGCGGTGCGGCTTGGGGACGAGATTTCCGCGCATTGTGGCGTCCAATTCATCCTCCGCTGCGCGCAAGCTTGCCTCGGCAATGCCGGAGGTTGCTGTCTGCTTCACGTTGGCGCTGAGGATGAACCGCGCCTGGTCGAGTTCGGCGCGCTGGTCCTCGGTTGAAGCGATTCCGCGCGCCTGACTGAGCATGGGAGTCTTATAAAGCGCCAGGTTGACCCCATGCTGCAATGCATCGCGTGGAAAACTGGCGACGGGATTGCCATCGATGGAAAGCTCGTACTCACCGGGATCGAGCGACTCAACGCGGAGGATCTGCCGGTCGAGTTCGGCGATGCCGGAAATCTGGAGCAGCAGGGGCGTCATCGCGTTGTTGAAATCCAGCGGCAGGGGCAGCGCCTCATCACGTTGCGTCCATTGGAGCCCGTCGTCCGATTTCTGCAACTCCCTGATCGCGGTTCGGCCGGTTTCCATCACCGTGGCGTCTGTGCCATTCAGAGTTACGCTGCTCACCACCGGATTTACGTGCCAGGCAGACATCAGCGCCGCCGCCAAGATCCAGTGGCCGGACTCGGCCGGATGAATGCGATCGGGGATGAGAAGTGGCGCGAGCTGAGGATCGTGAGCGTGAGCACGCTCCAGCGCTTCGACCATGGGCTGATGGAAATCGACGAGCAGGATCGGCGCATCGCCCGCAGTCTGCATCTGCCCGGCAATGCGTTGCACATCTTCGGCAAAGCGGTCGATCGTGCGCGAGTAGCCGGGAAACTCGGTGCCATGGGTGATCTCGTCGTACGGCGTGGGTGAGATGAGCGTGAGAGCTGCGCCGGGCGCGGCCTGGTGGAGCGCGCCGAGCAGCGCGGTGTAGCGCGATTGGAAATCGGCCTCGATCTGCGCGGGCGATCCATAGCCCCATCCGCCATCGTTCATGCCCAGCATGACGGTGACCATTGCCGGCTGCCATGGCGCAACGTCCCGCTCCACGCGCTCGGCCATCGTGCCCGCGTAACCGCCGGCCACCGTATCGCCGGGCACACCGGCATTCACGAAGCGGATGTGCAGCGCCGGATAGCGCGTGAGCACGAAGTCTTCCACGTCGCGCGTGTAGAGCCGCTGCGCCGTGATGCTGTCGCCGTAGAAGACCACGGTCTGGCCGTCTTCGAGCGCGAAGGGCTGAGCAGAGAATGCAGTTGCGCCGCCAGCGAGGGCGAGCGCTGTCCACGTAACCGCGGACAGCCATGGTTGTCGTGCCATTGCGCTTCGTCGGATCATGGCTGCTCCTCGGGCCGCGACGATTCCATCGCGGCAAAGCGCGGCGCGCCCAGACGCGCGCGCACAGCTCCGCCTAACGCCGCCGCATTTTGAAATCCATGCCACTCCTCGAGTAGCCGACCATCGGATGTGGAGAGGCGAAGGACGCCGGGGGTCTCGCCGTCTTCCACAAAGCGGATTTGCGTCGCGTCGAGATCCGTCAGTGCATTGGCGAGCGCGGCCGCTTCTTCGGGCGTGGGATTGGCTGGCTCGTGAAGATGCACAGTGACAGTCAGCGCACCGTCTCCATATTGCGCGGCTAGACTGCGCAGCACGACCAACTGCGCGCGGGGATCAGGCGCGAGCAATCCGTCTGCGTCAAGGGTGAAGTCGACGGTCGCATCAAGCCGCAGCGAAATCTCCGTCGGCCGCGGCGCCCATACTGTTTTGAGCGTCGAATTCTTTTCGAAACCAGCAGCCTGAAGGGCAGCCAGCGTGACATCGTGCCAATCGCCCAGCGTGAACCGCGCATCGCCTTTGCCGTAGTACGTGTAACTGTTGGCTGAGGGCGCGAACTGCGCGTTGGCGCGATAGAAGACCGGTGCAGTCGATTCAATACGATTGCCGGTAAACGCGATGGGGGTTCCGCCGGTGGGCGCAGCGCCGGCCGCAGCGCCAATCGCCGCATCGCTCACGATAGCCGCGGCGGTGGCGACGGGCGGATTCCAGAGGAGGGTGTTGTTCTCCAGGCGCAGGCCGCGGATCACGCCGTCATTCCAGGTGTGCAGGTAGACCGCGCCCTGCAGCGCCGCCAGCCGCGGGCTAAGGGCATTCGCGATGCACAGGTTGTCGCGCACCACGCTTTCGCTGGTCACGTAACCAGCCGCGAAGACGGCGATGCAGTAGCCCTGCGTGTCGTGCGCGTAGTTGCGCTCCACTGTGTTGCGCGCGTTGTTCCAGTCGATGTCGTACGCGCCGCCGTCCACGCCGGGGCTGTCGGTAAGGAAGGCCTCGTTGTCGCGCACCATGCAATCGGTGCAGGTCCAGGTCCAGATAGCGTTGGGCGTGCCGGTGGTTTCGGTGGGCTGCATGCCGGTTTCCCACGCAGTACTCGTCGCGATCAGCCCGTCGGAATCGCGAAAGAGGATGATGCCGTCGCCGTAGACGTCGTGCACGCTGGAGTTGCGCACGGTGACGTGCTGATTGAGCGGCATATCCATGCCGAAGTTGCCGCCGCCGATGAGAATACCGGCCCACTGATTGGTGTGCGCGGCATCGACGCCATCCACCAGCACATCCTCGAAGATGGTATTGTGACTGCCTGCACTGACCAAGACTAGACCGTTGTCTTTGTTCTTCAACTCGCCGCCGTTCACGTCGTGGACGTATAGATTCTTCAAATAAATGTGGTGGAGCACGCTTTTATCGCCGCTGACGAAGATGCCGTACTCGCTGGCGCCGGAAAGATCGAGCGAATCGATCTGCCAGTATTGCTGATTGAAGAGTCGCAGCGCCTGGGAATCGGAAGCAGCAGCTACGATTCGTGGCCGAGGCCCTCGCCCGTAAGCGGTCAGCCGGATTGGCCTTCCATCCGCGCCGGAACCCTGCGGAGAAAAGTTGCCGTGACAGACGGCGCCGCGTGCCAGTGCGATGCGGTCGCCGGGCGTAAAGGGATGCGCCTGCGCTGCGGCCAGACTGTTCCACGGATGCAACTGCGAGCCGTCGCCCGCTTGCGCGGCGGAGCAGTCGATGAAGTAGGAGTGCGAAAGCGGCGCCGGTTGCTGCGCGAAAGAGGGAAGAGGCGAAAGGAGGAGCAACGCGAGCATGGCGCCCGGCGCCAAGCCGCGCGCCCCGGCCTTCAAGCAGCAAAATAGGCCGGACAAGAGGCGAATCATGGAAGCAATCTCCGAAGGTGAGTGATCGAGGGAAATCGTAAGTGGGGAGATAATCCCCGCCGGCAGCGCCCCTATGCATGGGCGCTGCCTTTGCGGGTATAGGCGAAGCAGTGATTCAACTTAGAAGATTATTTTGGCCGCGAGCTGGGCCTCACGGTCAGAGCCGCTCAAGACGCTGCTAATCTGGCCGAAAGTACCGCTGTTGAAGTTGGAGTCCGGATTCGCCAGATGCACGGTGTTCGATGTGTTGAAAGCTTCCGCGCGGATGTTCAGCGTATACCGCTCCATGATTTTGAAATCCTTGGCCAATGAAGAATCGAGGTTTACATACGCCGGGCCGACGATCAGGTTGCGGGCCGCATTGCCGGGCAGGAAAGAGGTACCCGAGATGCTGGAGGGAACGCTGAAGGCTGCGGTATTGAACCAGTGGAGATAGCTCCGCTGCCCGCGCTGGATCGTGGGGTTGCCGGTGACATCGGGCCGCAGTCCGGGCAGGATGGAGGCCGGGTTGGTTCCACGGACGATGTTCACCGGATTGCCCGAGTGAGCATCAAAGATCGGGCTATACCGCCAGCCGCCCAGAATAGCGTTGGGGATCCGGCCCCAGTTGGAGCCCCACCGCTGCCCCCTGCCCAGCGGCAGGACGAAGGCGCCGCTGAAGACGAGATTATTGCGCTCGTCGAAATCGCCGCTCGCATATTCCGCCTTCAGATCGTAGGGGTTCTGCGGAGCGTCGTTGTTGACGTGGCCGAGATCGAACGGCGCAGGGCCGTTGTCCAGGCTGTGGCTCCAGGTATAGCTGAGCAGAAAGCTGGTGTTGCGCGAGGCCTGCTTGGTTACCTTCACCTCCATCCCGTTGTAGCCGCTCATGCCGCTGTCGGTCAGGTATTGAATTGAACCCAGAGAGGTGGTGAGGAGATTGTTATAGCTGTTCGCGGTATTCGCGGGATTGGCGTTGATGTCGCCCACCTCGTAGGGCAGGTGCCGGGCGAACGAGCCTACCCAGCCAATTTCGAACGAGGCGGTCCGGGTGAGCTGCTCTTGCAAGGTGAGGTTGAAGGACGCAGTCGTGCCGGTCTTCATGGTTGGATTTATAGAATACGTGGTTTCCAGGTTTCCATTGACAACCGTGGAGGGGACGATGACGCCGTCGCTGGGAATGTTAATGGTCGTGCTGCGCGGCACGCCTTGATCGAGTTCATACTCCCACGGCGCATCCGGCCCGGATGCAGGCCCGTTGAAAACCCAGTCCGTATAGGCAGCCTGCTCGGCGAAGGGATAATTCTGGGTGAGAATGTCTTCGCGGCCGTCGTTCTCCGGCGAGAAGAAGAGGGCGGCGCCGCCGCGCAGCACAGTCCTCGGGTCCAGCATGAAGTCGAAGCCGAAGCGCGGCGAGTAGTTGTTCTTGCGTGGGAGCATCAGCGAAGCCGAATTGCCTCCGCGGCCGGCCACCAGGATATTGCCGCTGCTCAGGTTGTAATTCGAGATGTAGTTGTGGGCCTCCGTCCAGGGATCCTGGAACTCGTACCGCAGCCCATAGTTGAGAGTGATGCGCGGGGTCGCCTTCCAGGAATCCTGCGCGTACCAGTCCAGGTTCCAGCTCTTGGTGTGGGGATTGGTCAATTGCAGGCCCATATCCACGTCCGTCGGGAGTCCAAGCACCAGGTCGGCGATGTCCGATCCCCCTGCCCAGTTATACGCGCCGGGAATGTAGTTGTAGTAGAAGTTCGACGTCTCCGCATATCCGTAGCTATCGAAGTAATCGAAGCCGGTGGGAAAGAGCGAGAAGTTGGGATGCGAGTTGAGCAGCCGCAGATCGCCGCCAAACTTGAATTCATGCCGGCCGTGAGTCCATGTGAAGGCGTCGGTAAATTGATAGTTTTGGTCGTTTACGTGATAGGGCTTGTAAGTCGACCCGCCGGCCAGATAGCCATCGGCCATATAGATCTGCGGATAGCCAATCGTTGCCGGATAACCCGGAACGTAGACGTTGCCCACCCCGTACTTGGTGGAGTAGTCAGTTCCGCTTAACAGGCTATAAAGATTTTCCGGATAGAATAGATAGCCAAAGCGAAATTCGTTGAGCCGGTTAGCGCTGATGGTGCGGTCATAAGTAAGGGAGATGGACTGCGGCTCTGTATCTTCCTGGTTGGCCTGGTCGGCGTCGCCGCCGCCAGGCACCACGGTGTGGCCAGAGTATGGGTCCGTTACCAGCGTATTGTAGCGCTGACAATGATAGACGGCATACAGCCGGTCCTTGTCCGTGAGCACCTGGTCGAAGCGAGCATCTACCTTGTCGAAGTTCGTGTTGGTGGGTGAATAGACTTCGAAGTTGCGGAACCAGCCGTTATCAATGCCGGTCAAATTTGGCTTGGGAAAGAAGTTCAGCAGCGTATTCAGGCCGGCTGTACTCACCCGATTCGCGGGAATCGTGTTGTTTGTAAACTGCTGCTCCGCACCTCCGTAGGAATTAACCGAAACCACCGGATCGAAGATGGGATCAATCGTGCCGGCGGCGGCGGTGATGCCGGCATAAGGGTCCAGCAGACCGGCAAAGCTGATGGGCTGGCCGGCGACAACGGTGTTGCCGTTGTTGATCAGACCGAAGGGAATGGTGGAGTCGACATAAGAGTAAGGGTCTTTCTGGCGCATCCCCTCGTACGCGGCAAACAGAAACGAGCGATCCCGCTTGATGGGGAAGCCAACAGTCCCGCCAAAATTATTCTGCTTGAGCGCCGAAGCCGGCTGCGGCGAGCTTACACCGGGTAAGGTCTCTTTCGCGGCCAGATAGTTGGGGCGGAAGAACTCAAAGGCATCGCCGTGAATCGAGTTCGTCCCCGCCTTGGTCTGGATGGCGACGATGCCGCCGGCCGCGTTGCCGAATTCGGCGTTGTACGACGCCGTGATCACCTTGAACTCCTGCACCGAGTCCACGTTCGGATCCACCGTAATATCCTGGGTGCGATTGGTGGTGGTCTCGATTCCATCCATCTGGATGGAATTGCCGTACTCGCGCTGCCCGCTGATCGAGGCGCCCAGGCCGTTGATGCTCCCGCTCTGCGGCGGGAGTTGAGTCACTCCCGGCACCAGGAATGTGAGATCGGAAAACTCGCGTCCCAGCAGCGGCAGGTCGGTGATCATGCCACCGCCGATCACCGTGCCCACTTCGGCGCTTTCCGTCTGCAGCACCGGGGGAGCTTCGGTTACCTCCACCGTTGAGGCGGCGGTCCCCACCTTGAGCTTGAAGTTGAGGGCGATCTCCTGGTCAATGTTGACCACGACATGTGTGTACCTGGTATCGCTGAAGCCGGACGCTGAAGCCGTAACGGAATAGATGCCCGGAGGCAGGCTAAGAACCGTATAGTTGCCGCTGGCGCCGCTTCGACCTGCAAACGTAACGCCCTTATCCTCGTCGGTGACGGTGACTTTGGCGGCGGAGATGACGGCGCCGGTGGGGTCGGTGACCTGGCCACTGATCTGGCCGGTGGTGGCCTGGCCGGCGCAGGGTTTAACCGCAAGCGCCAGGCCGGCGATTGCCAAAAGGCATACTGCCCAGAATCCGATTCGATTCGCAGTGGGGTGATTCATTCAAAAGCCTCCAAAATGTGACGCTGGTGAAGCTATGCGGGCGAGGATTGCGCCGAAATCCCTTGCCGCCGAACGTAAGGGCTCCTGTTTTCAGAAATCGATTCCCCGATGGGTCCGACAAATCCCCAAGGAATCCAGTATTCATGTCCGGGAAATCGTTTTCTTGATCGTCCAAAACCTTACCGCAACCTCTACACCACCGTCAAGCTTTTTTCTTGGAAGACCACCCACATTCATCTAAACTGCCTTGTCCTTCCCGCCTCTTCTATGTACGCCTGTACCCAGATCCGTCGATCTAAATCCTTCTTGCGCGCGCAGTTCCCCGCTCCCCCGCGCCAAGACCTGCCCTGTTCTATATAAGGGGTGCTATCTTCGTTCTACCCGAGTCCAATGAGATTTACCTGTACCTCTCCCCGAGCGATTTCATGAGCGCCAGCACATTTGGCCCCTGGGGCATCGCCATCTTTCTGCTATGCCTGGCAGCCGTTCTGTGGATCGGCTGGCGCTCCCGCCGCCGCTGGTCCTCCGCCAACGACTATCTGAATGCTTCCCGCTCCATCTCCCTGTGGGCCGCGGCGCTCGCCTTTCTCGCCTACAACTGCGGCTCCATCGAGGTGCTCGGCATGAGCGCCATGGCCGCCCAGTACGGCGTGCAGGCCCTCCACTTCTACTGGATCGGCGGCATTCCGGGCCTGGTCTTTTTCGGCCTGGTGGTGGTGCCGATTTACATGCGCACCGGCGCGCGCAGCCTGCCCGAATACCTTGGAACTCGCTTCGGCCCGAGCGTGCGCCTTCTCAACGCATGCATTGCGATGATCGGCACCGTCTGCTTTGCAGGCATCGCGCTGTACACCATTGCGCAGGTCCTCAACGTCATCGTGGACTGGCCCTTTCTGCCCAGCGAGTTGGTCTGTGCTGCGGTGGTGTTCGTCTATGTTCTCGCTGGCGGCGTTCGTGCTTCGCTCTTCACTTCGGTCTTTCAGCTCTTCGTGATGATTGCCGGCCTCACGCCACTGCTCTTCTTCACCGTGCACTTCAACGCCGCAACCTGGGCGCATCGGGCTGCACGCTGGCATCTGTGGAAGCCGCTGCCGCTCGTCGGTCCGCACGCGCCCCTCGATTGCCTCAGCGTGCTGCTCGGCTTGGGCTTCGTCATCAGCTTTTCTTACTGGTGTACAGACTTTGTCATGATCCAGCGGGCGCTCACTGCACGCACGATCGAGGATGCGCGCAAGGTGCCGCTCCTCGCCGGCTTCGGCAAGATAGGCATTGCATTCCTGGTGGTTTTGCCCGGCGTGGCTGCGCCCGCGCTCCTGCACGGCAAGGTTTCCTTCGACCAGACCATGCCCGCGCTCATGGCCCTCGAGTTCGGCCCCGTTCTTCTCGCTCTTGGAACCGCTGCGCTGCTCGCCGGCCTCATGGCCTGGCTGGCCGGAAATGTCTCCGGCTTCGCCGCTCTCTGGGGGGAGGAAATCTACCGCACCCGCCTGCGCCAAGGCCGCTCCGAGCAGCACTATATCCGCGCCGGCCAAATCGCCGTGTCCATTTGCCTGGCCGCCGCTCAACTCGCCGCCTTCGCCACCTTCCGCTTTCGCGACATCATGGAGTTTCTGCAGCTCATCGTTGCGCTCTTTTATGCGCCGGTCTTTGCCGCGGTCCTGGCAGGCGTGGCCAGCCGCCGCACCACCGAGCGCGGCGCCTTTGCCGGCATCTGCGCCGGAGTGGCCGCGGCCATGGCGCTGCAAGCCTCGGTTTGGACCGGCCTCGTCCACTTCGGCAGCCAAATGAGCGCAAATTTCTACGAAGCCATCGTGAGCTTCTGCGCGGCGACGGCCGTATGCCTACTGCTGCGGGATAAGATGCGCGCGGGCAAGGCCCAACCCGCATTTGACTCAGGACTGCGTAACGCCCTTTGCCCGTCGCCGGCGCTGGCGTGGCTAAGCGCTACGCTGCTCGCGCTCTGCCTCATCCTCAATGTGCTGTGGTGGTGATTCCGAATCGGTCCGCGTGAAAAGCCCTAAGCCGGCACTGCCCGGCTTTCGCCTTTGCGCGAGCGCGTCCGCCGCTGCAACGCATCGGCTGCGCCTTTAGGCGAATCCGTGGATTGTCGCACCACCAGGCTAGTGGCCACGCGAATCGGGCTGTGCGAACCAGAAGTGTCGTCCGTCCACAACTGCTCCAGGCCTTTGAAGGCGGCCCGCGCCAGGTCCTGCCGCGACATGCGCACCGAGGTCAGCGGAGGATTCACAAACTCGGCCAAGTGAATATCGTCGAACCCGATCACCGACATTTCCCGGGGAACGCGGATGTTGCGCTCAGCCATCACCCGCAGCACGCCCACCGCCATCATGTCGTTCGAGCAAACAATTGCCGTGGGCCGCGGCTCCATCTGCAGAAAGTGCAGCGCCGCCTGCGTTCCGCCCTCGAACGTATGCTCGCCCACAAAGATGGGTGTGTTCGCCGCCGGCAGCCCGATCTTTTTCACCGAGCGCAGGAACGCGTCCTTGCGGCGCACGTTGGTCAGGTGCGGCATGGGGCCGCTGGCAAAGCCGATGCGCCGATGCCCTAGCAGCGCCAGGTGCTGCACAGCCTCGTCAATGCCCTGTGCGTAATCGACTTCGAGCACCAGCGACCGCGAGGCTTTAGCACTTACATCAATGGTCACAACGGGAATGTCTTCGGCGATCAGCTCGTCGAGGAAATGCGATTCGGCGCGGAAGGTCATGACCGCAACACCTTCCACCCTGCGCTGCACCAGGCGGCGAACAAAGATCCTGGCGCGCTCGCGGTTGTAATTTGTGGAGCCGACCAGAACCTCAAAGTCGTGCTCGCCGGCCACATCCTCGAAGCTCTGCATAAGCTCCGGGAAGAAGGGGTTGGTGATTTCGGAGATCAGGAGACCCAGCACGCGGCTGCGGCCGGAGACCAGCGCACGTGCCTGGGGATTGGGCGTGTAGCCCAGCTCTTCGATGGCCTGCCAGACCCGCTTAGCCAAGTGGTTGGCGACGGTCGAGCGGCCGTTGGTCACACGCGACACCGTTGCGGGTGAAACCCCGGCACGCCGCGCGACGTCGAGGATGTCTTTGCCGTTGCCGCGGGTTGTTCTGGTGTCGGAGGCTTGCTTGGTCATCGTCGTATCCGCGGGTAGCGCATCAAGAATCGCGACTCATTCGGCCGGGCGGCGATATGGGACACCGACACACATATTCAGTCTGAACGCTGGCAGATGCCCGTGGTCCGCGCTTGCCCCCGATTTGTTCTTAGCAATTAATACGTGAGAAATCGATTTCTGGCAAGATTCTCGCACGAAGGACTTTGCCACCATGTCCCTTCCAGACGGGACCTGCGCACTACAGAAGCGGAAGGTAATCGCGGCACGAGCACGCACCTCGAAAAGTCATTCAGTTAATCGTCGAGCGCGGGATGGTAATGACTCTCCCACCCCAGATACCGCACCGCCGCTTCATGCACGCCCTTTGATACCTCGCTGAAGTTTGCCGCCACGTGATGCTCGAAGCCATTGGTGCAGATGTATTTCAGCAGCTTCTGCAGCTCCGTAATCTCGGCCACGCCGGCGCCGCCAAACGTTTCGAGGGGATCGTCGGTGAAGCGGCCTGCGCCGGTATAGCCGCGGATCACGCCGCGCCGGTCGTCGGTCGAGAAGCGCGCGTAGCTCATGGCGCCGGACTTCACGCGGCCCACGCAGGTGCCGAAGGTGTTCTCCTTGCCCACCGTGCCGGCAATAATCTCCTGGTAATCCATGCGCGCTTCCTTGAAGAAGTGCTTGGGCAGGTTAGAGCAGTGGAAGCAGACGCACTTGTTGGGATCGTTGCCGTAGTTATTGTTCCAGTCGAGCAGCGCCGAGGGAGTTTCCGAGGCCAGCGCCATCATGTACATGCTGAGTACGCCGGGCACGTCCACCTCGCAGGCCGAGGGGATCAGGTTGTTGCTCATCATGCTCATGACCGTGCACGGCACCACGCCGAAGAACTCCTCCATCGATGTCCAGCACTGGACGGCGCTGATGGTGCAGTTGGTCTGCTTCATCCATCCGTCGATGACCGCGCCCAGCTTGGCCATCTTCAGCAGCGCCGCGTCGGGAATGCCCTGCGTGGTCACATAACCCTTGATTGCCGCCAGCTTTCCCTGCGCCGCATCGTCGTTATCCTTCATGCGATTGATGCGCCCGAAAATCTCCGACAAGTCAACCGGCTCAACCGAGATGCCAGCCGTCTCCAGAATGCGCTCCGAGTAGCGCACCGTGTTGAAGGCCGCGGGGCGCGCGCCGATGGCGCCGATCTTCAGGTTCTTAAGCCCCTTCACGATCCGGCACACTTGCGAGAACCATTCGAGATCGGCCTTGAACTCCGGCGAGGTGAGCGCCTCGGTGTGCAGGGTGGTGAGCGAGTACGCGATACCGTACTGCATCATGTTGTTGCACACACTCATCTTGCCGCAAAAGCTGTCGCGCCGCGTGGCAATCGTCATGGCATCCGAACGGTCGGGCGTGGCCTGCACCAACACCGGAACCTTCAACCCGGAGAGCCGAATCGCATCCACAATCCCGCGCTCCTCGCCAAAGTTGGGCAGCGTCACGATGATGCCGTCGATCTCCTCGGCGTGCTTCTTGAACATTTCCGCACAGCGCTGCGATTCGGCATACGTTTCCACCGCGCCGTACTTCGATTCCTCCGGGCCGAGCACCACCATCTTTGCTCCTGCGCCCTCTAATACCGAGATAATCTCCTCGCGGCCGGTCTTTGCCAGGTGATCCGGAAAAAATCCGCGATTGCCTACTACGACTCCAAATGTCATCTTGCGTTGCGCTGCCATTTTTCTCCTTCACTTCTTGCACGCCCAGTGCAGAGCTGTTGGCGCCGATGCCGGACCGGTCAAAAAAGTCTCGATGGGACTACGACACCGGCGCGCTGGTTTTTTCCGTCTTCGCGCTCTCTGTGTGTGCGGCTTTGCGCGGCCGGAACTTGACCGTATAAAAGAGCCCCAGAAGCGCCATCAGCGCGCCCCACCACACCGGCGCGTGCAGCCTGGCCAGCGTGACGTGCGGAAGCTCTCCCGTCACCAGCGTCGAAATTCCGTAACCGAAGATCATCAAGCCGTAGATCAGCAGGAGAACTCCGATGAAAAACCAGATGGAAATGCGCCCTGAATGCATAGCCGGCTCCTACCAGAAAATTGCGTTCAATGCGATCAGCGTAGCGACGGCAAGCCCCGTCCACAGCCACAGGCTCTTGTAGAAGGGCACAGGCTCCTCGACGTGCAACCTGGTTGCGCCGTACACCAGCCCGTCCAACTCCGCCACCGGCCGCGGCTTACCAAACAAGCTCACCACAAAGGTAACCAACACGGCGATGCTTACCGACCAGAGCGCCCTATACATGTCCTCGGCCATCGATTTGGCATCGCGCGACAGGGCCACGTAGCGCAGCGCCGAGGGATCGACCTTGACCCACGCCCACAGCGCGACCGAGGCCACCGTCCCGATCAGCAGTCCCCAAAATCCGCCGGCCCGTGTGCCGCGCTTCCAGAACATGCCCATCAGCACCACGCCCAGCAACGGCGAAATGAAGAAGCTGAACAGCGCCTGCACGTAATCCATAATGCCGTGCGCGCCCATCACCATATAGGCCGTGCCGATGGACACAATCACGCCCAGGATCGTGGCCCATCGGCCCACAGCCACATAATGCTCGTCGCGCGCGTTCTTCACCAGCAGCGGCCGGTAAATGTCGTAGGTCCACACGGCGGAAAACGCGCTCACGTTGCCAGCCATGCCGCTCATGAAGCCGGCAATCAAGGCCGTTACACCCAACCCCAGCAAGCCCGGCCCCAGATAGCGCACCATCATCAGCGGCAGCACTTCGTTATAGCTGTGCGGATGAAGCGCGCTCACTTGGTCCTGGCCGACAAGCACCATAGGCGTTCCATTCGGGTTTTGCAGCATCGCCAGGCCCAGCAGCCCGGGCAGAATCACGATGAAGGGCACCGCCATCTTGAAGAACGATCCAATCACCGGGGCCAGGCGCGCGGAGCGCAGATTGTTGGCTGCCAGCACGCGCTGCACCACCAGAAAATCGGTGGTCCAGTAGCCGAAGCTGATGGCAAATCCCAGGCCCAGCACAATCCCCGTCCAGTTGATGCCCATGGGGTTGCTGGAGAAATGCCCCAGGCTGTGCCACATATGAATGTAATCGCCGTCGGGAATCACGCCCGCGGCCATATTCTTCGCGATCTTCGCCTTCAGGCTCGTCCATCCGCCGGCCTCGACCAAGCCCAGAACCGGCACCAAAAGCGCGCCCGCCCAGATGAGAACAAACTGCAACACCTCGTTGAAGATGGCCGAGCGCAGCCCGCCCAGCACCACGTAGGCCGCAACCGCCAGCGACGAAACCACGATCGAAAAGTTCAGGTTCCATCCGAGCACCACGCGCATCACTTCGGCCATGGCGAACATGTTCACGCCGCTCATCAGCACCGTCATCAGCGCAAACGACACCGCCGAAACCACGCTCGCTCCCTGCCCGTAACGCAGCTTCAGATAGCCGGGCACGGAGTGCGTCTTGCACACGTAATAGAACGGCATCATCACCATGCCCAGAAAGAGCATGGCGGGAATGGCGCCGATCCAGTACCAGTGCGCGGCCAGAATACCGTACTGGTACGTGGAGCCCGCCCACCCCATCAGTTCCAGAGAGCCCAGGTTGGCCGAAACAAAACTCAGCCCGGCGATCCACGCCGTCATCTCGCGCCCGGCCATGAAGAACTCTTCGCTGGTGTTGGCGAGTCCTTTCAAATAGAACCCGATCCAGATCACCATCGCAAAATAGATCGCGATCACCGCAATATCGAGCGGGCGAAGGTGCGCCAGCGGCGCAGCGCTAATGGCCAACAGAGCGGGCAGGAAGCCGGGAAAACCTGCGACGATTGAGGCTGGGACCAAACCTAGCATGGGTTTCCTGAAGTAGGAGCGAGGTCGTCCCCGCACAGAGCGGACGTTGGCCCCTATCTAGATGCCTGTGTGTTCAAATTCTTGTCAAGCCGAAGCGCGCCGTGGCCTGAACTTCTCCCTGACGTTGTCCGCTGCTTGCATGGATGGGCTGGGGGTCGGAGTGGTAGATTACGAGATTCGGCTTCTGCTGGCGGGCGCCGGAGGGGCTGTTCTCTTCAGTGCTCCACTGCGCGGGATTGGGGAGGGCGGCTGCCACTCCCGCCTGCGCTACCCCGGCAGCCGTCCCATAAAGAAAAGCCCTTCTATCTACAGTCAAGTCCAACTCCCGGGTTTTCGCCATGCGGGTGAATCTTCCTTTAAAAGCGGTACTTCATGCTCAATTGAATCTCTCGCGGATCGTTGGGATTATCCCGGGTAGCACTGATTTGGGAGGTCTCTCAAGCTCGCGCCCACGAAGGGTTTTGGGTAAACGTATTCTAGTCGAGCCAGAAAACTTTGTAGCAGAGTGCAATATGTAATGTCAAGGTAAAGCGCCAAAAGGTCTTGACAGCGAACGGACCGCGAGAGCAAGTTTGATGCCTTGGAGAAAACGTTATCTGACCCTCAACCCAATTACCCGATTGTGGGAATGCAATCGTTTGAGAAACGCCCGGAAGGGCTTACAATCTTCTTGCTCATGAACCGCTCGATGAAGGTTTCGAACAAGCAGGGCCGCGCGATTGTGAACATTTACGACGTGGCCAAATACGCGCGCGTTTCGATCGCGACCGTGTCGCGTGTTGTGAACCGCATCTCGACCGTCGACCCGGAGTTGGCCAAGCGGGTGTGGAAGGCCGTGGATAAGGTGGGCTATGTGCCCAATACACAAGCGCGGGCGCTCGTATCGGGGCGCAGCCGCATTCTGGGCCTTATCGTCTCGGAGATTACCAATCCATTTTTTCCGGAATTGGTGCAGGAGTTTGAGAACCTCGCCGTGGCACAGGGTTATGAGGTGATGATCGCGTCAACCAACTACGATGCGGCGCGCACCGAGTCGGTGATTCGCCGCATGCTGCAGCGCAGCGTAGACGGCGTGGCGGTGATGACGTTTGGCATTGAGGAGGAATTGGTGCGTAAGCTCGTGAAACACGAGTTTCCGCTGGTGTTTGTGGACGCCGAGCCGCTGTTGCCCAACACACGTGTTCTGAAGGTAAATTACGGCGAGGGAATTCGCGCCTCGGTGCAGCATTTGGCGGCGCTCGGCCACCGGCAGATGGCCTTCATCACCGGCCCACTGCGCATGCGCACCGCTGTGACGCGCCGCGATGCATTTCGCGGAGCAATGGCCGAGTTGGGATTAACGGCGCCGGCCAGGTCGATCGTAGAAGGCGATCACACCATGGAGGGTGGCAAAGCGGCCATGGAGCAACTGGTCGCGCAGGTCCGCCGCGGCGGAGTTACGGCGGTAATTTGTTCGAACGACATGACGGCCATAGGCGTTCTTCACGCGCTCGAAGCGACTTCGTACAAAGTTCCCAAGGACGTTTCGGTGGTGGGATTCGACGACATCCACCTGGCGCAGTTCATGCTGCCGCCGCTGACAACCGTGCAGATGTCATGCAAGGAGCTGGCCACGGCGGCGGTGCAGGCGCTGCGCGCCGGTATCGAGCCTGATAATCCCATGGCCGAGCAGAGGGAATGGCCGATTTACACACGGCTGGTGGTGCGCCGGTCCACGGACTACCCGCGCGGCACGCTGCCGGCGCTGGGCAAGATGGCGGGCAACCGCGTTGGGGCACGGAGGACGTAGAGGGTGGGCAAAGGGGCATAAGGTTAGGTTGCGGTCGCCATCCGTTGGCTTCTCATGCCCACGTGCTCCTGACGTGCGCAAGTAATCATCGGAGGAATGGGTCAACTCCGTGCGGCGATTTCTAGCGCTCCTCTGGCCACTGGTAGGCAAGGCGGGGCTCGAACCCGCACCCCCGCTTAGAAGAACGGAAACCCCGCATGCAAAGCCTCTGGGCGTCCTGTTGGAAGGATACTATCTGTCGCAACCTTAACGATTGATTGTGATTTCAGCATTCACCATCGTCAGGTGACTCGTGTTATTTCGCCGAGGTGAAAGTCCGCTCTGCAAACCTGTTCTCATTGACGAAAACGACTGCAGCACCGAAATGATTACAAAGAATTGCCTCCTCGATACGTGGGGTTCTAAGCTCCTTCCCGACTCCGCATCGTCACGAGGACAACCTGGAGGCCGTCCTCCAGCGCAGGCAAGAGTCCCTCGAAGTCAAGGCCAGGGAGGACGTTTCAGATAAAGACAAAACGCCCGAACCGCGCAGGCTCGCGGAAAGAGCTTGCTACTTGCGATGTGATTGCCCCGTCCATGTTATTAAAGATGGCTCCCGGGAAAGATAGACCACCAGAGGCTCAGGTACGCACCCATCAGTGCGAGTGACAAATCTGTCCACGCCACGATGCGCGGCCCTCGCGTACGAGCAGGGGAACGGCGAGCAGCGCTCCGGCCGACGCTCCGGCCGAATCGATACAGGGCAGGTGGTATGCGGCATGGATGGCCAGGCTCGCTAGGGTAATCAGGGCAAGCCACGCGCATGTGGCCGATTGCGCCGCGTCGGCTGCCAGTGCGGCATTGCGCCGCCGCTGCGCCTCACGCCGTTTCAGCCAGGCAAGCAGCGGCATGCCGTCCAGTGCGCCGTGATCGCGATTCCAACGCGGCTGTAGCGGCGGCTACCGTCACCCAGTGGATGAAACTGCAACGGACTGGTGACCAGAATGGCGCGGAGTGCCCCACTGCCTTAAATCGAGTAAGCTCTATACCGGGTCGAGGGAAAAGGTTGCAATAACGGGGTTATGGTCGGAAGGATATAAGCCCGCGGCTGTATGGGTAACAGTCTCTGCCACAAGAGCTGGGCCGGTGTTGCGGTGTAGGACCCAGTCGATACGCGGGCCGGCGATCCTGCCGAATCCGTGTAATGTGCTCTCCGGGCCGCGGCGCTCGCGGGCGCTCTCCCACGCGTCGTTCAGCGTCGCAGAGAAGAGGCCATGGAGTTCGCCCTCCGGTGGGGAGTTGAAGTCGCCGGTGAGAAAGAGGGGCAGATGGGCGGGCAGCAATGCGATCTGCTCCAGGACAATGCCGGCCGCTTGCCGACGGGCTTCACCGGCGGAACGGCCATAAGGCATATGCGTGTTCAGGGTCAGAATCTCTGCGCCCGTGGAGGTGCGCAGGCGGCCCCAGGTCACCATGCGAGGACGAGGAATCTGCCAATCGCTCGAGCCTGCAACCTGCGGAGTGCATGAGAACCACGACTCGCCGCATTCCAGCAGGGAAAAGCGGCTCCGGTCGAAGAATATCTTGTTGTGTTTGTCGCGATCGTCACCGAACCGGCCGCGCCCGAAGCTGTCGAACTGGGGCATCCGCTCAAGAAGAAACGCGGTCTGCTCTGGAAAGATCTCCTGCGTGCCCAGCAGGTCGGGACGGTGAAGAAGAACTGTATCGGCAAGCAGCTCCTTGCGGTACTCCCAGTCCTGAGCGCCGTCGTCGCCATCCATCTGGCGGACATTGAAGGTCATCACGCGCAAGATCTCGTTGATTGCCATGGTGGCACGCTCCCAGCCGACTGTAACGGCTGGAGAGCGAGTCGGATGTCAAACCCGGATGAAAAATGGATTTGATTCGTATGTGTATCAGTTTAGGGGCGCCGGACCTTTGCCACTGCGCTGGCGTTTGACCGTGTCTTTTTACGCTTGGAGGGCTTTGAAGTTGCGCCTGCTCCGCTGTTCCGTGATGAGGTTTTCTTCTTATGCGAAGCGATACCTGGCTCTGGGCCAGACTCCGGTTCCCCCAGCTGGGTCCGGGACCTCTCGAGAAGGTTCTCTCGGGCCCGCTCCATCTCGAGGTAAACCGCATCGAGAATCTCGAGCGCCTCCTGCCCGCCACTTCCAGCAAAGCACTTGCGGATCACCTTGCGCATCGGCTCCCAATCCTCGTAGAGTCGCGCCATCACCGCGTTGCCATGCGCGGTGAGGTAGAGCAGCCGTACGCGGCCGTCCACGGGGCTGGGCTTACGGCGCAGGATGCCGCGGCGCTCGAGCAAAGTAACCATGGCTGTGACGGTATTGGGCTCGGCGAAGATGCGGTCCTTTACGTCCACCTGGCGGACGCCCGGCTCCCGATAGACAGCGCGCATCAGCGAGTACTGCTCGGTGGTGAGCCGGTAGGGGCTGAACATGACATCGCCGCAGCGGCATATGGAGAGAAACGCCCTGCGCAAGCGGCGCACGATATGCAGCGAGCTTCCGGCCAGGTGCGCCGGTCGGCTCGCGTGGCCCATACCGACCTGTGCTTCATTCGGATCTTGCAAGATGAACTCCCAAAGGCATTTTCAACAATCGGCTCTGCGGCCGCATCAGCTCGTGTGAGAACAATCGAGCGAGCCAAGTCCGGTCTCGCCCGTCGGGAACGCTTCGTTTCGGGGCAGGCCATGCAACGATTGGTGCTGCCCAACTTCTTGCTGCGCAGCGGGTTGCTGGCCTGTCCTGACTGTTCGCGTGGCGTTTGCCGCAGTATACCAGAGGGCTCGATTTTTAATTACTTCGTCCACGAACTTTTTATCTGACCGTTATCTCCCCGAAACACTCGACTCCGTACACTGCCCTCAATCGGGCTCACGAAATCTCGCTGTCTGCGCAGAACCCGGTTTCGTTTGAACCGCACAAGCGGCATACCGGCAGCTTGGGCTATCGCCTTCATTCATCTTGCAGCCGCGCACCATCGCGGGGCAGGGAAACGTTTGCGTCCGCAATCGGGCACGAACCCCGCGACTACTCACAACGGGCCAAGTTGAAAAGCTACTGCAACCACACCTGCAACCACATGCAGTTGTTACTACACTCAATTGTTCCCATACGGGCACGATCCGCAACCTAGACCTTTCAAAGGAGCCAACCCATGCAAACTGCATTTAGCCGAATGCGAATTTGTCTCTGTGCCGCTCTGTTTCTGCTGGCCGGCTTGCTGCCTGCGCATCTGTTCGCCCAAAGCGCGAACGTCAGCGGCCAGGTGCTCGATGCCAGCGGGGCCGCCGTCAAAGGCGCGCAGATCACCCTGGTGAGACCGTCAACGCAAGTTAAAGTGACCACCAGCAGCAGCGCAAACGGGAGCTATATCTTCCCGCCGGTTGCACCCGGCCGCTATCAGATCACCGTGACAGCGCCCCAGTTTGCGCCGTGGACGGAATCGGACATTGTGCTTGAAATCGGCGCAAATAAGGTTGTGAGTGCAGTTCTGACGGTAGGGTCCGTGAGCCAGTCAGTGCAGGTTACGGGCGCGCCACCGGAACTCGACACACAGGACGTGAACAACAGCACGGTCACCGAAACCTCGCTCGTGGCAAATATCCCGCTGGATGTCCGGAATCCTTTTCAAGAGGCCAATTTCACAGTCGGCGTGACGCAAAGCGATTCTCTTACCGCCGGAACGAACATGGCCTCGCAAGACACCACCAATACCTTCTATATCAACGGAACCAAACAGGGTGTGTCGGATATCTTGATCGACGGCGCCCCCGACACCGTCTACTACGACATCCACGCGGCAGGCGCGATTCCCAATCTCGATTCAGTCCAGGAGTTCCGCATTTACACGGAAGCCTACGCTCCGGAGTTCGGCCATACCGGCGGAGGTATCGAAAGCTTTAGCATCAAATCCGGCACCAATCAGTTCCACGGGGGAGCGTGGGAGTATTTCCGCAATTCCGCCCTGGATGCCAACGGCTACAACGCGGATGCCGCAGGTACGGCAAAGCCTCCGTTCGGCAGAAACCAGTTCGGTGGTATGGTGGGCGGGCCTGTGATCATTCCCCACGTCTATAACGGACGCAACAGGACCTTCTTCTTCGGCAGTTACGAAGAGCTTCTCGACAGTTTGCCGGGAATCACCGGCGCCCTTACCTCCGGCTTCACAACGACCGTTCCCACGGCGGCGGAGAAGACCGGGGATTTCTCGCAGTCGACTGCATGGACCCTCTACGACCCGACCACGACAACACATCTGGGATCATCCGGTGATCCTGCTTCCATCAACTGCCCTGACGGTACGCAATTCAGCGCCGGCAGTTCTGGTTATAGCGGTGCTGGATATTACCGTTGCAAGATGTACGGGGTGCCGGCGAGCGGCGGCCCCGCCAAGTACAACGTGATCCCGCAGGGCGAGATCAATACTTCGACGGCCGCGCTGCTGCTGGCCATGTATCCGGATCCCAACAAGACTAGCACGGTTGTGGGCAGTGACGAGAACAACTACTTCTCCGATGCGACCAGTTCCGACAAGGAATACGGATACGATCTTCGCATCGATCACAGATTCAACGACAAGCAAACCCTGTTCGGGCACATCGACTTCAGCGACCACTACATTCTTTATGCCCCCGTCTTTGGACCGACGAGCTATACGCCAACCAACGGCAACGATCTCCTTCCGCTCCGCAATATCATCGTCGACCACACATGGGTCATTTCGCCCACGATGATCTTCGATCACCACCTCTCCTGGGGATACATGGAATCTCATCGTGGCTCAGTCGACCCGCTCGGAACCGCTCCATTCGGCATTCCGGGATCGGCAGCGCCAGGAATCACGTCCACGTTTACTCCCCAAGTGGAGTCCACGTCCAACCAACTCGGGGAGATCGGCAATTCAGAGCCGTACGAACGCAACCCCAGCTCGGTCTGGCAATATGCCCCCACTCTTACGTGGCTCAAGGGAATTCACACCTTCAAGTTCGGCGCTGACCTGCGCCGCTATCCCGATCAGCTCTTCGATCCGCAACTACTGACAGTCAACACCTCGCGCACCTTTACAGGCGGACCCTCCGCGAGCTCGCCCGGGGGAACGACCGGCAACGCGATTGCGGAGCTGCTGATGGGCCAGGCAACCGTGACCAGCGGCTACGCGCCCAAGGTAAACACGAGGCACCAGTACTACGCGTTTTACGCCGAGGACACCGCCAAGCTGACGCACCAGCTAACCGTGACCTACGGTCTGCGCTATAGCTATGAGGGAGCCGACGTATCGTCGGGCAATGAGTTGAACTATCTGGATACGACGGACCCGTCTGCCATTGCGAGCCAAATTCCCGCAAACCCATATGTCACCGGCTCCAACCTTGTGGGGGGAGTCGGAATTGTTGGCCTGAACGGCCAGAGCCGCGTTTTGCAGATTCCCGGCAAGCTGCACTTCGAGCCGCGGCTTGGGTTCAGCTACGCTTTGGACAACAAAACGGTCGTTCACGGCGGGATAGGCATTTTTTATCAACCCACCGCATCTTGGGAAACAGATCCCCCTGCGTACGGCTTCACGCGGCAATCCACCTCGATCGATACCCAAACCAATGGTTACCAGCCGCTCTTTAATCTCTCCAACCCATTTCCGGGCGGCCTGCCGGCGGCGTACGGCAACAACCCATCTGCTCTGCCCGGAAACAACACCGGCAGCGGTCCTCTGAGCATCGAGCTGGGGCAAACCATCGAGGGTAATCCGCGCAAGCAGAGCGACGCCTACCAGGAAGTGTGGTCTCTCGACGTTCAGCGCATCCTGCCCGCGAACTTTGTGGTCACCGCTTCGTATGCGGGCAATGAGGGAATCCATCTCTACGGCGGGCTTGAACTCAATCAGCTTACGGACGCCGAACTGGGCCTGGGCTCGGCCCTGCAAACCACTGTCGCCAATCCCTTCTTTGGCATCATCACCGATTCAAGCTCGCCCCTGAGCAAACAAACGGTGCAGGAGGGCTTGCTGGAGAGACCCGACCCCCAGTTCCTGAACTTCGAAGCACTCAGCGATGGCGTTGGACACTCCACCTACCAGGCTGGACAATTGACGGTCGAACACCGGATGAACCAGGGGCTCTCGATGCTGGTGGGCTACACGTACAGCAAATCGATCGACAATATCGGCGAAGCCGGCTATTCATCGCCCAGCGTTCAGGATAACGGCTGCATGCGCTGCGAGCGGTCGATCGCAGATCTCGATCAGACCAACGTCCTGAGAGTAAGTACCGTCTACGAACTGCCCTTGGGACCGCAAAAAATCTTCTTGAACAGCGGGCCACTCAGCTACCTTGCCGGCGGCTGGCAGATCGGCGGCACCGGCCAGTACAACACCGGCCAGCCGCTTCAGCTCAGCTCGCCCATCGAGGGAGGACTTAAGTCCAACCTTTATGGCATGAATGTGCTGCGCCCGGATCTGGTTTCCGGCCAGAGCATTACCAACACTGCGGGGCTGCCTGCTATCAAAGGGGTGTACCCGAGCTTCAACCCTAATGCATTTATGCAGCCGGGACAAACTGCGCACGGTGTCGGCACGGCAGACCCGTATCTGTTCGGCAATACTCCGCGGTATCTGTCGGACGTGCGGAACCCCGCCTTTAAGGACATCGATGTGTTTGTGCAAAAGAACACCAAGATCACCGAAGGCATGAGCGCCACCATCCGCTTCGAGGCGCTGAATGCGCTGAACCAGGTGGTCTTCGGCGCTCCCGATAGCACGGTGACGGATTCAAACTTCGGCTATAACCCCGATACGCAGGAAAACAATGCGCGAGAAGCCCAGATCAGCGCGCGCTTCACGTTCTGAACTGGTTCCTCTTTACCGCCGGCGGCCTTGACGGTCGCCGGCGGTTTTTGTCTGCCATTCATCTTTGCCGTGCATACTTTTACACTGAGGAAACCGTGACGCCAGTTGAGCTGACGTTCAAGAATGCAATAGTTGTAACGCCCACCGGAATTGTGGATGCAGGTGTGCATATTCAAAGCGGCGTGATTGCGGAGATTGGCAGCCCCGATTCTGCATCGAGCGCGACCATTGACTGCGAAGGCGACTATCTTCTCCCCGGCCTCATCGACCTGCACACTGACAACTTTGAACGCCATGTAAGGCCGAGGAACAATGCCGATTGGCCGGTGATGGCGGCCCTGCTGGCGCACGACGCGCAGATGGTCTCGGCCGGAATTACCACCACCCTCGATTCACTGGCGGTGGGGGTTACGGGATTCGCATCGCGCAGTTTCGAGACCCTCACGAGGACCATCGCTGCACTGGCAACTGCGCGGGAGGGGCGAATCCTGCGCGGCGATCATCTGCTCCACCTGCGCCTCGAACTATCGAACGAAGGAATGCTTGAGCAATTCTCTGCCGTGTATCCGAATCCGCACGTGCTGCTGGTGTCGCTCATGGATCACACGCCGGGGCAGCGACAATGGCGGGATTTGGAAAAATACGTAGCCATGGAGAAACGGGACTTTCATCTCACGCAGGACGAGATCGACCGCTTCCTTGAAACTGCTTTGGATCGCCAGGAGTGTTTCTGCGCGCCTAAACCGCGCCCGCCTGCTGTCAATGATAGAGGGCCACGACATCGCGCTGGCCAGCCACGACGATACAACTGTCGAACACGTGGAGCAGGCGCACGCCGAGGGCATCTTGATCTCGGAGTTTCCGACCACGGTGGAGGCCGCGGAGACGGCGCGGAGCAAGGGCATGCGGATTGTGGCCGGCTCGCCCAACCTGGTGCTGGGCCGGTCCCACTCCGGCAATGTTTCGGCGGAAGAGCTTGCCCGGCGCGGCCTGCTTGATGCGCTGGCTTCGGATTACGTGCCGTCGAGTATGCTGCAGGCCGCCTTTTTGCTCGCGGAACGCGATGTGATGACGCTGCACGAGGCCATCAACATGGTGAGCCTGTCTCCGGCGGGCATCATTGGGTTGCACGACCGCGGCAGTATCGAGGTTGGCAAGCGCGCTGATTTGGTCCGCGTAAGAGTGTCCCATGGCATTCCGGTCGCCACGACGGTGTGGCGCGAGGGTCTGCGCGTTGCATAAAAACGACTGATTGGTAGAGGAACCTATGATCGAGGACTGTAAAAGAGCCCTGCTGACAATGTTGGCGGAAAAATCCCTCGGGTTTCGCGAAACGCGGCTCTCCGCCGGAGGATCGAGCGATTACTACATCGATTGCCGAACCACGACACTCTCTGGAGAGGGCGGAAGGCTTGCGGGACTTGTCATTCTCGACCTGCTGCGCGAAAAGCAGTTGTCGCCCCGGGCTGTAGGCGGCTTGACGCTGGGCGCCGATCCGGTGGTATGCAACGTTGCCGCGGCCAGCGCGTGGCGATTTAAGGATTCACCGGCCGCAACGGCAATTGATGGATTCCTGGTGCGGAAACAACAGAAGGAACACGGAGCGGGCCGGCGCATCGAAGGGTTTTGCGAGCCCGGTGCGCCGGTCGTGATTGTGGACGATGCCTGCAGCACGGGGGCTTCGATCATCAATGCAATCCACGCCGCATTGGAAGCCGGGATGCAAGTGGTGGGTGTCGTTTGCCTCGTAGAGCGCGAGGAGGAAAATGGCCGGCCAGCTGTTGAGGCCGCTGCCCTCGGCGCGCCGTTCTATAGTGTCTTCCGCGCCCAAGAGGTGCGTGCTGCGCACCTCAATCTTTGAGGTCACATCGCGTATTTTTCGACGAACTCTTCAGCGCTTAGCTTCCGGAAATCGGGCAGCGCAATTTCGAGTTTCTCGCGCGGCCAGTCCCACCATGCCAGATTCAGCAGCTTCTCCTGAATTTTCTCGTCGAAGCGGAAGCGAATGAATTTGGCCGGCACGCCGCCGACGATTGCGAAGGGGGGCACGTCTTTTGAGACCACCGCTCCTGCGCCGATGGCTGCGCCGGTGCCAATCGTGACGCCAGGCAGGATGGTAGACGCGTGTCCGATCCACACATCGTTGCCCATCACCACGCGGTGCGACGCGCGCCACTCAAAGAACTCAGCATCGTCCTCCACTGAAAAGCCATAGGACTTGCTGCGGTAGGTGAAGTGGTGCAGGGCGGCGCGCCACATGGGGTGATTGCCGGGATTGATGCGGGTGCTGGCGGCGATGGAGCAGAACTTGCCAATATAGGCCCAGACAATGCTGCAGTCCTGTACAACATAGGAATAATCGCCGAAGGTGGATTCGTTCATGGACGTGCGCGGGCCGACCGACGTGTAGATGCCGAGCGTGCAGTTGCGCACGCGGGCGGTGGGATCGATGCGTGGCTCGAGCCCAAGCGACTGCCGGTGCTGTTGCGATTGCTCTTCCGGCGGAGTAGGGGCGGTGTCCAAAAATGGTGCGGGCGTCGTGGTCATCTATCGTACCTCCATTCCTCAAGGGAAAGTGCCGAACGAAATTCAATTGGCCGCGTCTTCGAACGTTTCGCGGTCGAGATGCGCCGCGGCCTCGGGTAGCGCCTGCGCGCATTGCGCAAAAATGTGCTCGAAACCTGCGGATGTATACCCCTCAATGCGCAGCGAGAGGACTGCCTCCGTTCCCGATTCGCGCATCAATACAATGCCATCGCCGCTCTCGAAACGCATGCCGTCGATCTGCGTGACGCATGCATTCGGCATAATGCCCGCTAAAGCAGCGCAGGCTGCTGCGTAGGAGAGCGTGCTGGCGGGAATGCGAATTTCGGGCGTGCTATAGATGTGCGGCAGAGAACGGCGCAACCGGCAAATTGGCTCACCATGTTCGCGCAGCAGATTGAGCAGATAGAAGGCGGCGAAAAGACCGTCGTCGCCGCCATTCAGCTCCGCGAAAAAGTAGTGGCCGCAGGCGTCGAGCCCGAGGAGCGCATCTTCCGCAACTACGCGGCTGCGCATGAAGGCGTGACCGGTGCGTTCAAGCAGTGGCATTCCGCCTTGATCGAGAATGGCGCGGCGCACAGCGTCGGAACACTTGATATCCACGACAATTTTGGCACCGGCGCGCTGCGTGCTACCAGCAAGTACCGCGCGGGCAAACAAGATGGCGATTTCGTCGGTGGAGATGAAACTGCCTTCCTCATCGACGAAGGCTACGCGATCCCCATCACCGTCCCAGGCGATGCCGATCGCATCGCGCTGAGCGCGCACTGCACTCCGCAGGCGGGCAAGATTTACGGCGCTGTTGCAATCCGGCGAGCGGTCGGGGAAATTGCCGTCGGCAACACACGAGATGCAATCCGGCGTAAAGCCGAGGGCGCGAAAGATGGCCGGCGCCATCGCCGACCAGGCACCGTTGCCGGCATCGAGCACCACGCGGGCAGGTGCGCCCTCGCGCAGATGGGCCCACCGCTTTGTTATGGCGGCCGCGTACGCAGGTCGCGGATCGAAGTTCTCCGCGCTGCCCGTTCCCGTGCGGAATACTCGGGATTCAGTCAAAGCGCGAATCTCGAGCAACAACTCCGGAGTCATGGGCATGGAGCGCAACATCAACTTGAGCCCGTTGTGCGCGGGCGGATTGTGCGATGCGGTCACCATGAGCATGGCGTCAGCGCCTGATTCGCGAGCGGCGAAGTAGGCCACTGGGGTGGGAAGCTGGCCTGCATCCAGCACGTGAGCGCCGGCGCGCTGCAGGCCCTCGCTGAGCGCATGCTTCAGATCGGGAGTGCTGTGCCGGAAATCTCCACCCACGAGCACGCGCGAGGCGGGCTTGAGTAGCGTGGCGACAGCGCCGCCGATATCGCGGAAGAGTTCCGCAGAAACGGCTTCCGGATAAACTCCGCGAAGATCGCAAGGCTTCCAGGCGTCGGCGACTTGATGGGCAGCCGTCATAGAGACCTCAGAGTTGCACGCTCGACAATGCGAAACGGGGCCCCGGGATGCGGCTCGTGAAAGATGCAGATGGAGTCCACAGGCAACGGCTGGAGGCTCATCGCGCAGAAGCGCTCACGCAGGTGCTGTTCGAGTGGCGGCAGATCGTGCGGCGGCAGCGAACCGGTGAGCGACATGTGAAACTTCCAGGTGTCAAAAACGTAGGGGTAACCCCAGCGCAGGACGTGCTCACGTTCGCGGAGCGAAAGCTTCTCGTGCAGACGCTGTGCCAGTTCTTCCTCGGTGGCCGGCGCACGAAATCGGTCGAACTCGCTCACGCAAGCGGCTGCGATTTGCGCGAATGGCTCGCTTGGCTCTTTCAACGTGAGGGCGAGAAAGCGTCCCAGCTTGTTCACGGCGAGCGCAGGCGCAAGGAACGCGGAGCGTGCTGCAGCGAACTCATGCAGCGCAGCTCGCAAATCCTCAAACCGGGATCCCTTCGCAAGGCGAAAGGGCGGCTTGAGCGTGGCGTGGAAGCCGTAACGCCGCGGACTCAGGGTGGCGTCACACCAGAAATCGTGCGCCAGGTTCAAGGGCAGCGCGGGGTCGAGCGAGTCGCCGGTGATGGCGTCGCGCCCCAGCCAGCGACTGCCCAGGTCATGAAGCAATGCGCCAGCAGCGGGCGCAAAATAGATCCCGTATCGAGATGAGCTTCCGTTCTGTTCCGGCATGTCGAGGGTCCTCGCAGTGCTCTCTGTCTATTAGTGCGTATGTCCGTAAGCGAATCCGTTCGATGGCTTGCCATTCCCGTTGAGCGAACCTTCCGCTTCTGGTGTTGCAGCCGCGCCTTCATACTGATGGCCGAACTGAATTTGGAACAGCCGCCAATAGAGGCCGCGCATGGCCAGCAGTTCCTGGTGGTTGCCACTCTCGGCGAGCCGGCCTTTGTGCATGACCAGGATGCGATCGGCAGTGAGCACGGTGGAAAGGCGATGGGCGATGACGATGGAGGTCCTGCCCTGGAGCAGCCGGCCCATCGCGGCGCGGATGCGGGCCTCGGTCTCAAGGTCGATGTTCGCGGTAGCTTCGTCGAGCAGCAGATAGGTGGGATCGTGAGCCAGCGCGCGCGCAAAAGCGATCATCTGCTTCTGGCCGGTGGAGAGATTGTCGCCGCGCTCGTGTACCCATGTATTGAGGCCGTCGGGCATGTGTTGGACCATGGCTTCGAGGCCGATCGCGCGCGCCGCGCGCCGCGCGTCGTCGTCGCTAAGCGTTTCGGAGCCGAATCGGATGTTGTCGAGGATCGTGCCTTCACGCACGTAGGTATCCTGCAGCACGACGCCGAACTGGCGGCGCAGTTCGGACGAGTGCATCTGCTGAATATCGACGCCGCCGATGCGGATCGTGCCCCGCTGCGGGCTGTAAAAGCGCAGCAGCAGGTTGCTGAGTGTGGTTTTGCCGGCGCCAGTATGGCCCACGATCGCCAGCATCTCTCCCTCGCGAATGGCGAAGCTCACGTCGTTGAGGACCCAACGGCCAGGCTTGTAGGCGAAACCCACTTTTTCAAACGCAATCGCCGCGCTTTTTGGCTCGACCGGCACCGAGGCCGGAGCTTCTTCCGGGGCTTCGGTGTCGAGCAGCGCAAAGACCTTTTCTGCGGAGACAATGCTGGTCTGAAGGACGCCGTAGCGCTCGCTGATTTCCTGAATGGGGCGCAGGAAACGGCTGCCGTACTGCAGAAACGCGACCAGCGTGCCGATGGTGAGATGGCCGCCGCGCAGCAGGTATGCGCCTACGATCAGCAGTCCGGCCTGCGAGATGGTGCCCAGCAGTTCCACCGAGGGCATGAACCACGCGTTCGCGGTAACCCACTGCTTCGAGGCTTCCATGTGCTGGCGGTTGATATCGTCGAAGAGTTCGAGGCTGGGGAGTTGGCGGTTGAAGAGGTGCACCACATAGATGCCGTTGACGTGTTCGGCAATGAATGCGTTGATGCGGGCCAGGAGAATGCGCACGCGCTGCTGGCTCTTGGTGATGGCCTGCCGGAAGACCGTGGAAAGCACGAGGAAGATGGGAATGACGGCGGCCAGCACCAGCGTGAGAAGCGAGTTGACGCGCAGCATGGCGGCGAGAAAGAAAACCGTCATCACCGCGTTGGCCAGCAGGGCGACGATGCCGTTGGCGAAGAGATCGTTCAGCGCTTCAATGTCGGTGGTCAGGCGGGTGACCAGCCTCCCGGCGGGCGTGACGTCGTAATAGCTGACAGGCAGCCGGTGCAGATGCCGGAGCAACTTGCGGCGTAGGTCGGCCATTGCCATCTGGCCCGTCCACTGCGCCATAAAGTTCTGCGCGCTGTCGATGAGCAGCGTGAGTGCGAGCACTGTCAGGTAGACCAGCGACAACAGCCGGAGGCCCGGCGTGGAGGCCTGTGGCAGCCAATGCGCGAGCAGACCGGAGGACGGGCGATGGCGCAGGAAGTAGACATCAATGGCCACGGAGATGACCAGCGGGTTGAGGATCTGCAGAAGCGTGGAGGTGAGAGAGCAGACCAGCGAAGCCGCTACGGCGATCCAGTAGGGTGCCAGCAGGCGCAGAATCCGCGAAAGCAGATACCAGTCGCGGACCTCGCCGACGGCTTCTTCGTGCAAGCCGCTGCGGCCCGCGTCGCGAAACGGCTGGCTCGTGGCCGGTGCGCTCACATGACCTCCAGTTCTTCTTCGAGCACCTGCAGACGCGCCAGGCGCGCGTAATGCCCGCTACGCTCCAGCAGATCGGCATGCGTGCCCTGCTCCTCGATGCGGCCGCGCTTGAGAAGAATAATATGGTCCGCCTGCATGGCGGTGGCCACGCGGTGCGTCACCAGAATCGTGGTCCGCTCCGCCATTACGCTCTTGAGATGGTCGAGGATGCGCTGCTCAGTGACTGAATCGACGCTGGAAAGTGCGTCGTCCAGAACGAGAATGCGCGGATTCTTGAGGATAGCGCGGGCGATGGCGATGCGCTGCTTCTGCCCACCGGAGAGCATAATGCCGCGCTCGCCTACGATGGTATCGAAGCCGTCGGGAAGCGCGGCCAGGTCGGGATCGAGTCCGGCAATGGTGGCCGCCTGACGAATCTGTTCTTCCGATGCCTCCTTCACTCCGAGCGCGATGTTATCCGCGAGCGTGATGCTGAACAGGAAAGTCTCCTGCGGAACCACGCCCACCAGCGCGCGCACCGCCGAGAGTGGCATCTCGCGGCAATTGAGGCCGTCGAAGCAGACGCAGCCGTTACTTGGATCGATGGTGCGCGTAATGAGCTTGATCAGGGTGCTTTTGCCTGAGCCGGACTCGCCGAGAATGGCAAGCGTGGAGCCGGCCGGAACGTCGAGATGGACGGCTTCGAGCGCCGCGTGGGCGCCATAAAAAACGCTCACATCGCGGAACGAGATGCCGCCCGCGGATTCGTGTTCGTGCGATTCGCCGGGCTCCAGCCAGCGGCCCGGATCGATCTCCGGCGCTTCATCGAAGAGCAGTTGCAGCCGCGCCACCGAGGCCATGCCGCGCTGCATCATATTCACGACGCGGCCCAGCGAGGAGATGGGGCGAACCAGCATCGCCATATAAGTGGTAAACATGACAAAGTTGGGCACGCTGAGCCGGTGCGCGAGAACCAGCGCGCCGCCGTACCAGAGGACGATGAGCACAGAGATTCCGGTGATGAAAGTCAGCAGGGGATCGAGTGTGCTTGAGTAGATACCGAGAATACAGTTGGAGCGCACGTACGACCCGTTCATGTCCTCGAACCGCGCTTGCTCGGCTCTTTCGCGCACGAAGGAACGGACGACCCGCGCGCCGGCGATGGTCTGCTGCACGGCCGCGCTCATGGTGGAGAAGAGTGCCTGAATGCGTTCGAAGCGGCGGCGGATAATCTTGCCGTAGCGCATCAACAGAAACACGGCGAAGGGCGAGGGTAACAGGGCCGCGACCGTCAACTGCCAGTTGACCGAGGCGAGAACGGCAAACGCGACCGGAAGCGCAATCAGCGACTCGAGCAACGACGCGAGGCCGGGGCCCAGCATCATCCGGACGGCGTTCAGGTCGTTTGTCGCCGAAGCCATCACGTCGCCGGAGCGCGTGTGCCCCCAGAACGATGCGTCCAGTCGGAAGAGGTGGGTCAGCAGGTCCCGGCGCATCGCGTACTCCACGCTTCGCGAGGTGCCAATGAGGTTGAGACGGGCGAGGGTCTGGAAACCAGATCGTGGGATGGCCACTCCCACGATGGCCAGGCCAATCCAGATAATTTCCCACTGGGAGTGGGGGTCGACGCGGGTGTGAGTCAGGATGCCAATTGCGGAGCGGATCAGCAAAGGGATGGCGAAGGCAATTCCGTCCCGGCCCACCATGCCGATTACGCCAAGCGCAAAGGAACGCGGATGGATCTTCAGATAGTTCCAGACGAAGGCGAGGCGGAGCGCGAAGGGAACCTGGGCTTCGCTATGGACGAAGCGGCTGGCGGGGGTGGGCGGCACGCCTTCTATATTACTGCGTACACGAATCAACTAAATGTGAAATTTAGATTGCAGCCACCAAGACGGCGAATTGTGGGACTGCGGCCCGGTAATTAAATGGGTTCACACGCTTTTCACGTTAGCTTAAAGAAGCTTCCACCGTCCCTGTGGCATGATGTCCTCGTTCGTATACGTAACAGTTCGGTTTCGGAAGCCTTCCCCGGCTCCCGCGGCCATACCGGAATCATGCCATCCAACCCATGCGGAAACGAGAGCAACCTCCATCCATGATCATCGAAACGAAGAACGGGAGCTCCGGCGCGCAGGCCACGGGCGATCCCGGTTTCGACTATACCCTATGCGAATGCGAGCTGCAGGCGCTGCAGCAGCTGGTCTCCCGCCTGGAGCAATCGCATTCCGTCGCCGTGCGTAAAGCGCCTTCCGTCTGCCTGACTATGATTCCCGCCGAGGACTCGTTGGAAGGACAGAAGTTTTATCTGGGCGAGGCGCTCACCACCGAATGCGAAGTGGCAGTGGACGGGCTGGATGGGTTCGGACTGTGTCTGGGCGACGAGCCAGTGCGGGCATATTCGATCGCGGTGGTGGATGCGCTGCTGCATGGCGGCGCACCAGTCCCGCGGGAGATCGAGGCAATTTTGCGCGAGCAGGGTGAGAGGGTTGCACGCCGCGACCGCGACGAATACAACCTGATCCTCCAGACGCAGGTCGATTTTAAGCTGATGGAGGAAGAATGAGCGCACCCGCCGTACTCGCGACCTACGATCCGGACTTTGATGCGCAGAAGCACTATCGCGCGCTGCTGCAATGCACGGCGCGGCCGGGAAGCATCGGACAACTCGACGACGTCGCGCTCGATATTCCGCCGAAGCTCAATCGCGCCTCGGCCTTTCTGGCGCTGACGCTGCTTAGCGCGGACACCACTTTCTATATCTCTGAGCGTGACGAGAGCGCGGTGGATTTTCTGCGCCGCGAGACGCTTGCCCAGCCAGCGGCTGCCGAGCAGGCCGACTTTCAATTCCTGGTAAATCCGGTGCGGATTGAGGAGATCGATCGCGCCCGCATGGGAACGCTGACGTTTCCCGAGCAGGGGGCCACCGTGGTGCTGCAGGTGGAAGGGGTTTCGCCTGCGCCGATGGCCGGCGCACTGCGCCTCACGCTCGCCGGGCCGGGAATCGAAACCCAGACCGCGGTGTTTGTTTCCGGGGCGACGGAGGCGCTTTTCGAAGCGTTGAAAGTGCGCAATGCGGAATTCCCGCTGGGGATCGACACCTATCTGACCTGCGACAGTCTTTCGGCGGGTCCATGCGTGCTGGCGCTGCCGCGCACGACGCGCGTTACCTGGGAACGAGTTTAAGAGCGGCCGCAAACACGGCTGCGGAGATGGTGCGAGATGGGATACGTAGCGGTCAAAGGTGGACAGGACGCTATCGAAAACGCCAATAAACTGGTGGACTATTTTCGATGGAAGGGGCGCACGGAGCCGATCCGCGTGGATCAGGCGCGCACGCAGATGCGACTGGCCGTGGACCGGGCCATGGGCGAGGGCTCGCTCTACGCGCCTGAACACGCGGCGCTGGCGCTGCTGCAGGTGGAGGGCGATTCGTTTGAGGCGGCATTCCATCTGCGCGCCTATCGCGCCACCCTCGAACGCCGCTACTTCTCCGAGACGTTGAACACGCGCGAGATGTTCGTGCACCGGCGCATCTCCTCGACCTTCCGCGAAATCCCCGGTGGCCAGATTTTGGGACCCACGCGCGACTATTCCTTCCGGCTGCTGAACCCCGCACTGCTCGAGGCCAGCCTCGGCTCTATCGAGGCATTTATTCAGGGGTTGCAGGACCAAATCGATCCCGCCAAGCTGCACGGCATGACGACCTACAAGAAGGTGATTGACATCTTTCTCAACGAGGGTTTGATGAGCCGCCAGCCGCGGCCGGACGAAGACCGGCGCGTCTTCGATGTGACCCGCGAGGCCATCAAGTTTCCGGTGCCGCGCTCGGCGGTGCTGCAGATGCTGGCGCGCGCGGAGACCGGCGCGCTGATGTGCATGGCATATAGCACGATGCGCGGCTTCGGCGAATCGCATGGTACGGTGGGCGAGCTGCGCGTGGGCGAAGTGCCGGTGCGCATCGTCGACCGGCGCGGGCGGAAGCGCTACGTGGGCAAAATCAAAGTGACCGAGACGGAGATGGTGGGCGGCGGTAGGCACAGATCGGCGGAGCCCGGCCGCGGCGCCGCGCGTGGTGAGGAGCCGGCCCTGTCCATCGGATATGGACTGTGCTTCGGGCAGAACGAAACCAAAGGCATCAGCATGGGCATGGTGGAAAGCGCGCTGCGCAGCCCCAATCCTGACAATCCAGCGAACAGCCAGGAGTTTGTCCTCTATCACACCGAGGTGATCGAGGCCTACGGCTTCACCAATCACCTCAAGCTGCCGCACTACGTCACGTTCCAGGCCGGTCTCGAGAGCTCGCGCCGCGTGGCCCGGCTCAAGGCAGCGGCCCTGGAGGAGAGCGTAGCGGTTGGCGCGGGCGCGGAGGAGGAAGACGATGATTGAGAATCTAAAATTCCGCGAGAGCTTCAACTACGCCTACGTCGACGAGTTCACCAAGAAAGAGATTCGCCGCAAGACGCTGAAGGCTGTCTGCATTCCCGGCTACCAGGTTCCCTACGCTTCGCCGGAAATGCCTATTTCGCGCGGCTGGGGCACCGGCGGCCTGCATCTGACTCTCTCTCTCGTAGGCCCGAACGACGTCGTCAAGGTCATCGATCAGGGCAGCGACGCGAGCGTGAACGCCTGCAATCTGCGCCTCTTCATCAAGGAGATGGCGCGCTGCGCGGTCACCGTCGATACCGCCCTGGCCACCATCATTCAGACCCGCCATCGCGTCCCCGAAGAAATCCTCACCGAAAAGCAGATCCTTGTCCTTCAGGTTCCGCAGCCGGAGATTCTGCGCAGCGTGGAACGGCACGAGGCCAAGACGCGCACGATGCACGCCGAGGCCGATTACGCGAAGATCTGGGTCACACTCTACGAGGCTTACGTACGCAGCGGCACGCTGCGCAACGCCGCCGGTCATCCCATCCTGGTGAATGGCCGCTACGTGGCCACACCATCGCCGATTCCAAGCTGGGACGTGCCTAACCTCAGCATGGCGCGCTGCCTTTACCTGTTCGGCGCCGGCCGTGAAAAACGCATCCACTGCATCCCTCCGTTCACTCCCGTCAAGCCTCTCGAGTTTGAGGACATCCGCTTCAAGGTCGAGGAGTTCCTGGACGTCCAATGCTCGGCCTCCGGGCAGGACAAAGCGTTTATGGACCAGATCTACGCCGACGACTTCAGCCGCTCCTGGGTGATCAACGACAGCAATTTTCTGGACAAGGTGCGCAAGGGACCGCGCCCGCCGCAGCGGCTCTTCACCAACCCCGAATAGGAATCGCGACGATGGAAGACAACTGGCTTTTGCGCGTTCGCAATCTGACCAAGATCTTTGGCGAAGTTACGTCGGGCGTATGCGAGCGCACGGGACCGAAGTTCAATTCGAATATCTGCCCCAAGACCGGCGCCGTAGTGGCGTGCAGCAACATCAGCTTTGATCTGTATCCCGGCGAGGTGCTGGGTGTGGTGGGCGAGAGCGGCTCGGGAAAGAGCACGCTGGTGCAGATGCTCTACTTCGATCAGCCGGCGACCAGCGGCGAAGCGTATTTCCGGTCCCTCGAGGACGCAGAAGCCAACCTCTTCGATCTCTCCAACCAGCGCAAGCGGTACGTGCGCAACCACCTGATGGGCATGGTCTATCAAAATCCGCGCGACGGGCTCAACTTCCGCTTCTCTTCGGGCGGCAACATCGCGGAAAAGCTGCTGATGGCCGGCGTGTTTCACGTGGGCAAGATTCGCATTCGCGCCACCGATCTGCTGAACCATACCGAAGTGCCCGTCCAGCGCATGGATGAGTCGCCGGTGCGCTTCAGCGGCGGTATGCAACAGCGCGTGCAGATCGCCAAGGCCATCGCCAACAATCCGCCGCTGCTGCTGCTCGATGAGGTGACCAGCGGCCTTGATGTTTCCGTGCAGGCCAAGGTGCTGGACCTCATCCGCAGCCTGCAGGAGGAACTGGGCATTTCTATGATCGTCGTCTCGCACGACCTGGGCGTGATCCGCATGTTGACGGACCGCACCATGGTGCTCAAGCACGGACAGATCGTAGAGCAAGGCCTCACCGATCAGATCTTGCAGGACCCGCAGCACGGCTATACGCAACTGCTGGTGAGTTCGCTACTGTAGGCGACCGCGACGCACGCGCGGCGAACGGAAATAGAGGAACCGATGGGAAAACTGCTGGAAGTGATCGACCTCGAGAAGCACTTCGAGATGCACATCCTCAACGAGAAAAAGATCGCGGCGCTGCGCCAGGTTTCCTTCGAGGTAGGCGAGAGCGAGATTGTGGGCCTCACCGGTAAAACCGGCTCGGGCAAGTCCACGCTGATGAAGTGCATCTACCGCACGTACCACACCTCGTCGGGCCGCATCCTGTACTACACGGAGGACGGCCGCGCAATCGACATGGTCAGCGCATCGGAGCATGAAATCCTGCGCCTGCGCAAGACCGAGATCACGTACTGCTCGCAGTTTCTGCAGGTCATTCCGCGCGTTCCGGCCATCGATGTAGTCGCATCCGCGCTGGTCGCGCGCGGCGCCATGCTGGAAGAGGCGCGGTCGCTCACCAGCGAATGCTTCCAGCGACTGAGCCTTCCTAGCGAGCTCTGGGACGCGTATCCGGCCACCTTCAGCGGCGGCGAACAGCAGCGCGTGAATATCGCCCGCGCCATTATTTCGCGCCCACGCTTCCTACTGGTGGACGAGCCCACCGCGTCGCTCGATCTGAAAACCAAAGATGCCGTAATCGATATGCTGATCGACCTGAAGAACGCAGGCACGGCAATCGTGCTGATCACGCATGACGAGCACACGCTCTCGCGCATGGCCGACCGTTCTCTGCACCTTGAGAACGGCGAGCTCAAAGAAGTTGTCTACGCATAGTGAGGGAAGCATGAAGCGCCTCCGGTCCTGCCTCATTCCGCTCATCGCTGCGGCCATCTGCCTGGCTTTAGCGGGGTGCAAGGCGAGCAATGCGAGCACCGGCTGGCCGAAGGTTCTGCACTATGCGTACTCGCCGCAGGCCGAGGTGCTGCAAGGCGGCCTTATGCGCACCCAAGAGTTGCGCGACTATCTCCAGAATCAGCTCCATATTCCCGTTGACCTGGTGCAGGTGGATCAGTATGCGGCGACCATCGAGGCCATGCGCGCCGACAAGGTGGATTTCGCCCATTTCGGCGGGCTCTCCTACCTCATTGCAGCGCAGAAGGCCGGTGCGCAGGCCATCGTTGCGCGAGGCTACCCCGACGGCCGCCTGGCCGGATACCGGTCGCTGATCGCGGTGCCCAGTGACAGCCCCATCCACTCCCTGCAGGACCTGAGAGCGCGGGCCAAGGGCGTTGTGTTTGCCTTTGCCGATCCGGCATCCACCTCCGGCGACCTTTACCCGCGCGTCGAGCTGCAGAGCCTGGGCATCGATCCCGAGCGGGATTTCAAGCAGGTCTTGTATGCCAACGGTCATCTCGCCGACCTGATGGCGGTGCGCTCGGGCAAGGTGGATGCCGGCGCCTTCGACGAGGTCTACATGAGGCACCTTATTGCATTGGGAAAAATGAAGCCCGGCGAGGTTCGCGTGATCTGGACCTCCGAACTGATTCCCGTCGAGCCGGTCGCAGTCCGCGGAAACCTTCCCGAGCAGCTCAAAAAACAAATTCAGGCGGCATATCTCGATATGCAAAAGAAAGACCCGGCACTCTGGAACAATCTGAGCAAAAGTGTCTACTCGTCGTCTCCCGGGACGACGTACCTTCCCGTCACTGACGCAACCTATGACGGCCTTCGTCACTATGCGCTGCAGGTCAAACAGTTCAACTTTATAGAGAAATAGATATGCGCGAACTCCTGACTTCCCGCCCCGGCCGCTCTTGTCAGCGCTTCCTCCTTCTCCTCCTGTTTGTGTCGTTGTTGTTATGCCTGCCGCTGGCCGGATGCAAGTTCGGTAATGCGAGCGATAGCTGGCCTAAGGTTCTGCACTACGCTTATTCGCCGCAGATGGAGGAGTTGCAGGGAGGAATCTTCCACTACGCAGAATTGGGCAAGTATCTACAGAACCAATTGCATATCCCCGTTGAGGTGGTTCCGGTGGACGGATACGCCTCGACCATCGAGGCCATGCGCGCGCAGAAAGTGGACATAGCGATCTATGGCGGCTTGGGCTATATTCTCGCCTCGGAAAAAGCGGGTGCGCAAGCAATCGTTGCGCGCGGCTTTCCCGATGGTTCCATGGGCGGGTACCGGTCGGTGATTGCCGTGCCGCAGAACAGCCCTATCCATTCCATGGCCGACCTGAAGGCGCACGCTAAGGATCTGGTCTTTGACTTTGCCGATCCGGCATCGACCTCCGGTTATCTTAACCCCCGCGTTGGCCTCGCCTCCATCGGCCTCAATAATCCCGACACCGACTTCAACAAGGTCGTCTTTGCAGGCAATCACCCGGCTGCGGCAATGGCGATCGTGTCCGGCAAGGTGGATGTGGGCGCGTTTGAGGAGCCGGTGATGACCCGGCTGATCGCCATGCATAAGATGGCGGCGAACGATGTGCGCATCCTCTGGCGATCCGATCTGATTCCGAACTCGTGCACCACTGTCCGAAAAGATCTTCCCGAAAAGCTGAAACAAGAAATTCAGGCCGCCTTAATCGCCCTGCCTCAAAAAGATCCTCGCCTGTGGGCGAATTACTCGAAGACATTTCATACGCAATGGAGCGGCCCGGTGAATGTCGCCGTGACCGACGCCAACTATGACGGCCTGCGCAAATATGCCTCGCAGGTCAAAGACTTCAATTTCGCGGAGAACTGAGCTTCCATGCTTGAAGTATCGAAACTCCTTGTCCAGCTTCCCAGCGGCAAGCGCCTGGTCAACGATGTCAGCTTTACCGTCGGTCGCGGCGAATTCGTGTCAATCCTCGGCTCCAGCGGCGCGGGCAAATCTCTCACACTCCGCTGTATCGTCGGCCTCACCAAGCCAAGCAGCGGCGACATCAGGCTCACCGGCCCCGAAGGGAAGACCTACCAAACGACCAATGTAGGCGCGAACGGTCTACGCAGGGCGCGGCGGCACATTGGCCTCATCTTCCAGGGATCGAACCTGGTGAAGCGGCTCACGGTGCTTGAAAATGTGATGCTGGGCCGGCTCGGCCACATTCACCCACTGCGCAGTTGGCTGCTCGGCTTTACCGACGCAGAAGCGCGCCAGGCGATGGACGCGCTCGATCGTGTCAACATGGCTTCCTGCGCCGCGCGGCTCGCGGGGTCGCTCAGTGGCGGCGAAATGCAGCGCATTTCCATCGCTCGCGCCATCCATCAGCGCCCGCTCATCTACCTGGCCGACGAGCCTATCTCCAGCCTCGATCCCCGCAACGCCGAAGCCATCATGTCGATCCTGCAGCCGTTGTCGCGGGAAACGCCGGTGATCGGCGCCTTTCATCAACCGGCGGTGGTGGCTCGCTACTGTACGCGGGTCATCGGCATTCGCGCAGGGCAGATTGTCTACGACGGTGCCGCGCAGCTCTCCGCGCGGAGGTTAGAGAGCATCTACGGAGACCTCAATAACGAATCTTTTACCGCTGCGGAAGAAACCGCTGCGCAGCCGCTTCTCTTCGGGCCCTGCCTGCAGCCCGCACTGCACCAGAGCTTTCCCCCGGGGGTGCCCGTCTAGTGGCCTCGCCCGAAACGGTTCCCGTGCGCCAACAGCTTCCGCTACTCGAGTGGAAACACGGGTTGGCGATGCAGCGCCGCAACCGCGCAGCGGCCGCGCTCCTGCTCGTCGCTCTCACGGTGCTTGCCGCGTGGCGCTGTAACGTCGATTTCCGCTCCTTCGCTACCGGTATCGGAAAGGGCGCTTCGCTGTTGGGAATGTTTTTCCCCCCGGACTGGAGCAGCCTCTCCGACATGATGCAACCCCTCGCCGTGACCACGGTCATCGCGCTCATCGCTACGCTGCTTGGTATGTGCCTTTCGCTGCCCTGTGCGCTGGCGGCCTCATCGAATATTGCTCCGAAGCCGCTGCGGGTGGCCATGCGCTCCTTCATCGCGCTCGAGCGCGGGCTGCCGGAGATCGTGCAGATGCTGCTGCTCGTCGCCGTCTTCGGCCTCGGCGCCATCCCCGTCCTCATCGCTCTCTCAATCAGCAGTATCGGCATGTTGGCCAAGCTGCTGGCCGACGGGATCGAAGAGATCGAGCCGCACATGCTGGAAGCTGTCGAGGCAACGGGGGCCACGCGCTCTCAGGTCATTCGCTACGCCGTCATTCCACAGATTCTCCCTGCACTGCTGGCCAATGGGCTGTTCCGCTTCGAATTCAATGTCCGCGCGGGGGTGATTCTGGGCGCGGTGGGCGCGGGCGGCATCGGGTTCATCATGATAACCGCGATGAATTCCATGAACTACCAGCGCGCCTGCCTGGCCACGCTGCTGACGTTGACGCTGGTCTTCGCATCCGAGCGTGTTTCCGACTTCTTCCGCGCCCGCATTCTTGGTGGAGGAGTGCTGCGATGACAACGGAAGTTCCCAAGTCAGCCCTGCCCTCACGCAAGCTCCGCTTCATGGTGTTGTCGCTGGCCACGGCCATCGTCGTGGTCTGCCTGTTGTTCGCATTTCTCGGCCTGACCCCGGCCAGTTTTGAGGTCGACTTCCGCTTCGTGGTGGACATGGCGCAGCAGATGCTGCCGCCGCATCTCTCGCTGCTCTGGACCGAGAAATCGATCTTTCTTTCCCTCATCGATACGCTGGCCATGGCGTTTCTCGGCACGGTCGTTGGGGGCGCACTGGCATTGTTGTTGGCCTTCTTCGCGGCCACTAACACGGCGCCTCATCCGCTGGTCCGCCTGCTGGCACGCACGCTTCTGGTAGGCAATCGCTCGGTGCCGCAGCTCATCGTGGTGCTGGTCCTGTTGATTGCCGTTGGCATCGGCCCGTTCGCCGGCGTGCTCACCCTGATCTTCGGTTCAGTAGGCATGTACGGCAAATTCTTCGCCGATACCATCGAGCAGGCCGACAAAGGCACGCTGGAGTCGGTAGAGAGCGTGGGCGGCTCGCGCTTGCAAACCATCCGCTTTGCGGTGCTGCCTCAGGTGATGCCCTCGTTCGTCGCCAATCTCTTTTACGCGTTCGATTACAACCTGCGAGCGGCCATTCCGCTGGGCGTATTCGGCGGCGGAGGCATCGGCTTTGAGCTGGCATTTGCCAACGGCCTGCTCCACTACAAGGATGTGCTCGCCTACACGATTCTCATTGTCCTGATGATCACCGGCATGGAGCGCATCTCCGACTGGGTGCGCCGAGGCATTCTCACCCATCCCATGGTCACCAAATAATTGGCTCAATCTCAAGGAGGCCCGACCCGCAATCATGATGGAAACGATCCTGACCAACGCGCGCATCGTACTGCCCAACAGCGACCTTCACGGAACGGTAGTGATCGAGGACGGTCGCATTGCCGATATTCTTCCTCATCGCATTCCCGACGGAATCGACCTGGGCGGCGCATTTCTCATCCCTGGGGTGATCGACATTCACACCGACTATCTGGAGCGCGAGATTGCCCCCCGTCCAACCGCTCAAATTCCCCTGGAGCTGGCCCTGCATGTGATGGATCTGCGCGCCCTCAGCTGTGGCCTCACCACCGTATGCAGCGCTGCCCGCATCTCCGAGGAGCGCGACGGGCTTCAAGGCTCCTGGCGCGGCGACGGGCTCACCCTGGCTCGGCGTTTTCAGGATTTGATTCCTCAGTTGCGCGCGCATCATCTCATCCATATCCGCTGGAGCACCAACTTCGAACCGGTCGACGCCATCCTCGACCGCCTGCTCAGCCTCAGGAGCATTGCCAATCTCGTCTTCAACGACGACACCCCGGGCCAGCGCCAGTTCCGCGATATTGGGGCGCTCATTCAGCAGCGGGCCAACCGGCAGAACATCCCTCTCGAAGAGGCGCGCCGCCATATGGAAGAGCGCATCGCCCGCTCCGGCAAAGTGAACAACCGCAAGCAGGTCCAATCTCAGATCGCAGGCCGCATTCCCATCGGCAGCCACGACGACACCACGGTCGAGCACGTGCTGGAGGCCTTCGACTGCGGCGCCACCCTGTCGGAGATGCCGTGCAGCATTGAAGCTGCGCGCAAGGCCAAGGAGTTAGGCATGATGGTCTGCATGGGCGCGCCCAACTATTACCGCGGCGGTTCGCATTGCGGAAATCTCTCCTGCCACGACGCCATGGCCGAAAACCTCGTCGATATCATCTGCAGTGATTACCACTTTCCGTCGCTGTTGGCCTGCGCCATCCGCATGATGGAAAGCGGCATGACCCCCTCGGCCGCCATCAACATGCTCACGCTGCACCCCGCGCGTCATCTGGGGATGGACGGCGAGATCGGCAGCATCGTACCGGGCAAGCGCGCCGATCTGGTCGCTTTTCATACCCGCTTCGGCTTCAGTGATGTGGTGAGTGTGTGGGTGCGGGGAGAACGGCGCTTCGCGGCCCCGACGCTGGGTGCGGCCGAGGAGTCGGCGCTCGTCGCCTCCACCGTCGTCGAAAGCAATCGCTGATCCGCGCCCCGACGCGGATCTCACGGTGCAGTGCGGCAATGCTGCGACACTGCGCTGTCGGCGACAGCTTACGCGAGAACAGTGGCACGTACTGATGGTTTCCGAACCTGAGTATCTGAAGCATGTGGTGCGGCATATCGAGAATCGGCTTGGAATCTTCGACAACTTTCGGCCCAGCGTTGTCGGTGTATCCGATCGAGACGCGGAGAAACTTTGCGGCCGGTTTCTAGAGAGTTGAGGAACAAAGATGGCGCGTGTGGCTGTGGTGGGAGTGGGCGCGATTGGCGGAGTGTTGGCAGCATTGCTGGACGCAACAGGTCGGCATGAAATTACGTTGTGCACGCGCCGTCCGCTGAAGGCGCTGACGGTTAAGACACCGGAGGGCATCGTCGTTGTAAAGGCTCGCAATTTAACCGATCCAACACAGGCCGAGCCGATGGACTGGGTCATGATTGCAAGCAAGGCCTACGACGCGGAAAGCACCGCACAGTGGCTTTCGAGACTTATGGCACAGGGCGCGCCGATGGCCGTGGCGCAGAACGGAGTGGAGCATCGGGAGAGGTTTGGGCCGTGGGTGAAGCAGGAACTGCTGTTGCAGTTGGTGGTGCAAATCTCTGTGGACCGGCAGGCGGACGGAACCATGTGGCAGCGCGGGCAGGCTCGCCTGACAGTGGAAGAAGGATGGCTGGGGCAGGAGTTTGCAGAGTTGTATCGCGGGAGCAATGTGGAAGTAGTTGTAACCGAAGACTTCAAGACGGCGATGTGGCGCAAGCTGTGCGGGAACTCGACGGGGACGCTTTCCGTTCTTGCCGGGAAGCCGCCGTCGGCGTTCAGAGTCCGGGATGAGGCGCTGGCATGGGTTGCGCTGGAGATGGCGCGCGAATGCGTGGCGGTGGGACGGGCGGAAGGGGCGCGATTGGATGACAGCACGGCACAGCGCGTGGCGGATGGCATCATGCGGGCGACGGGGGACCGGGCGAACTCGATGCTAGGGGATCGCCTTGCAGGACGGCCGATGGAGATCGAGACGCGGAACGGAGTGGTCGTGCGCCTGGGAGAGAAGCACGGAATCGCCACGCCGCTCAACCGCATGGCGGTAGCGCTGTTGAAGGCCGAAGGGAGCACGCAGACCAGATGAAATAACGAAATATGCGTGAAATCCATGCTGATCGGCCCAACTTCAACCCATCCGCAAGACTCTTCAAGTTTCCTCCCCCTTCCCCGCGATCACTGCAGGTAGCCGACCACCCCTGCTGACTATCTTGAATGGTTATATTTAAGAACTCATAACCCATCCGGCCTGTTCGATCTCCTGCATCATTCGCATTCTCAGCACTTAGTCGACCGTCTGGACTCGGTCGCAGAGTTTATTGAGATCCCTGTCACGGCCTTATCAGACGGCGGCGACGATCATAGCGGCCATGGTGCAGATGATCGTCACGCCGGTGGGGACCACCGTGATGACCTCGACGGGATTCAGAGGCTACTCGGCCCAATCGAGGATCAGATGCTGGTCAACGGCCTGTGCGGCATTCTTCGCCTTATCGGGGTCCAGACCAGACGACACAGCAAACGCCGTATACCGCGACGGCCACTTCCGTCGTTCGCTCTCGCCCTGGGGAAAGCACATAAGCGCAACGACGAGGGCGCATCACGCTTCAACCGGCGATGTATTTGGGCGAGCCTTTGGCGACGTTCGTCAGTGGGCACGAAATGGAGCGCTAAGAGGCAAGTGGCTCCATCGAACGGCCCTTCCTGGGCCTGACGGATGTAACCCTGCTGCAGAGTGGCATGGGTACCGGAAGGACGGCAGGGAAAGATCACTGGAGTTCGATCCGGCTCTACTGCATTCGACAAGAGATCTGCAGTGCTGCTCGACATTCCGTTCTTCTCAATCATCAACTTCAGAATAAGGCTTGCGGGATAGACCGGACAGACCGCAATCTCTTCGATTGTACGAACTCGACCTATAGAAACCCGCGGAAGAAACCGGAAGCTCACAGCAGACGGGCCGGAATCCCCCCCCGGCCCGAACGAGCTTAAAAAGTGAGTGAAGGCACATGAAGAATCCTACGGGCCAAGCTCCTGTGAGGGAGCGAACCGTGTGGTTATTGGGCCGCTGCGGCTTGAAACACCGCAGAGCCACGCTTCCAGGCTGGATATTGCTCCGTGCCCTTCGCGTTGCGCCAGAGGATCTTATTGACCTGTTCGGCGGGAGCGTCGTCCGGATCCTTCCAATCCATCTTGCTGGAAGCAAGGGCGTCCGCTTTTGCCCGTCCGTGCAGCGCATTCAGGTTCGGGTTGACGTCGAAAAGCGACTGCGTTGGCTCCAGGGACTCATACGGAGTCAGGTCCGGCGTGGACTGAAAACTCGCACGCATATCATTGGCAATCAAGTCGAAGAGCGTCATCGGGGGGACACCCATGATGAGTTCAATCGTCTTCACCATGCTGACTTGCGAATAGAACGTGGAATCGAGCGAGCCCCGCTTGGTATAAGGGCTGATCGCAAGCGCCACGGTGCGGTGGCCATCCACGTGGTCCAGTCCGTTCTGTGCATCGTCTTCCACGACCAGGATCAGCGTCGACTTCCAAAACTTGGAGTGGGAAATGCCTTCCACAATCTTCCCCAGGGCCAGGTCATTATCCGCCATGCACGCATTGGGAGTGGAGAATCCCGGGCTCGTGGCGAGCGTGACATCCCCGGGCAACTGGATCATCACCAGGTTGGGCATCTCGCCCCCGTTCTGCCACTGCTGAAGATGCTGAAGGAAGATGCTGGCACGTATCGTGTCCGGAATCTGCAATCCATACGCCGGGTAGTCCTTGACCAGGTATTGATTCAAGCGGGCGATGGGAGCCTTGGTCGCAAACATTCCGGAAAAGTCACGGCGGCCCTGCGTGTATTCCGTGAGCAGCTTGGCGCGAAGACGATTTTCGTCGGCGTCCGACCACTTGAACTGGGCTTGGAGTTCACCCACATATTCGCCAAAGTCGGCGAAAGTCTTGTGATGGGCCGCCAGGCGGTCCCACAAGAACCCGGAGCCGGCGAAGGCCAACGGGTCGTCACCGTTCTTGGGGTAGCTGCGGCCGCCGTCTGCGGCCCAGTGCGTATAGTCGGTTTCCGTGGCCTGCGTCACCCACTGGTGTCCATCGGCGCTATTGCCACCGTTGGCGTAAAAGTTGTCAAGCAGCACAAACTCTTGCGCCAGTTTGCGCTGATTCGGAACGATATCGTCGCCGTATACATGCAGGCTGGGATCACCATTGCCTTTGGCCAGATCGCCAAAGTATTGGTCGTAGCTACGGTTTTCTTTGATGATGTAAACCACATGATCGAATAGTGAGGGCTCGCCCATGCGCGCCGGAACAGGCTGGGGCTTCACGCCGGGCCGCGGCTTTTCCTGCGCATCGCTCGCTGCCAGAGCGGCATCCGGCAGATTCATGTGATTGTTTTCCGCGACGGCAATCGAATAGCGATCCAGCTCATCCGCATCGGGAACAGGGATGATTTGCACCGATCCGCGGTTGGCATGAACATAGCGGCTATAAATACTGAGTTCAGGCTTGATGCGACCGGCATACACGCCCGGCACAAAATTCTGGCTGTGCATGACACCGGGACTATCCCATCCCGATCCAACCCCAAGCAGGGTCGAGACGGCAATGTACTTTCCATCCGGACTGACCGCAACATCAGTCGGATACCACCCTGTCGGAATCATGCCTGCCATATGGGGATGCGCACCCGCGAGATCGATCACGGTGACTGCATTGATGCCCGCGCACGCGGCATAGAGCGTGGCATGATCCGGTGAGAGCGCGACAGACTCAGGTGACACTCCCGCCACCTTCTTCATGAAGGGCCGCAGCTCAATCGTATCCAGCAAGCGATTGGTTGCCGTATCGACCACTGAAATAGTGTCAGAGTTGCTGTTGGCTACGTACAGTTTGCGGTGCTCCTCATCCCAGGCCAGTCCCGTGGGATGCAGGCCCACATTTACCGACGCGGTTACCTGCCCGGTGACGAGATCGATGCGGCTGACGGTTCCGCTGGAGGCAACACCCCGGTCATCCACCAACACCTGGTCCGCATTGGGTTCCGGCCCCGTTGCCGCAGTGCGTTCGCCCGTATGCGTGAATCGCCCGCCAAAGTTACTGATGTAGGCAACGGAGCTGTCGCCGCTGACGGCAACTCCAAAGGGGGCTACACCCGTCTTGATTCTGCGATAGACCTCTTTGGTGTCGAGATCGATCACGGCTGCCTCATCGTTGAAGGTCAGCGCCATCACCGCAAGTCTCCGCCCCGCTGAGTTCTTCGAGAGACCCACGCCAAGGCTGCCCATCTGATTCGTTCCCAGGCCGTCTGCAAGCACCGTGCTCTGTTGATCCAAGGCAACCAGTTGTCCACCGGCCGCTTGCCCCTTCCCACGTCTGGCCAGGCCGCTCATCAGGGGAGTATGGTTCACCGGGTCGTACGCCAGTCCCTGCATGCCGGGGTTTGCTGCCGAGGCGAGAACGGCCGTCATGTGATTGGTCTTCAGATTGATCTGATAGACATAGGCGCCTTTCTGACTCACAGTGGCCGCATAGATGGAATCGCCGTGCTCACCAAAGGCAACGCCGTACACCTGGCTCTTGAAAACGCTCTGCAAGCCGGCGGGAGTCAGCGCCTGTCGGCTGGGAATGACGCCCGGATCAATCACGGAAATGGCCGGCGGCGCCGCATTCACCGGCCTGGATTCCACTTCAGCGACTGGCCCTAACTTAGACAGCACCGAACCTGGGGCTGAAGACCCCGAATTCTGCGCCTTGGCTGTTCCCTGCATCCATAAAATGCTGCACATCGAAAGCGCGACCGATTGCAACGCGGCGCGCGTGGGCCTGAACATCATTGCTTCTACTCCTCAGTAAGTCAGTCCAAAGTGTGGTTAGAACGATTCAATAGAAGGTGCGCCCCGGACCCGACTCCGGTTGGGTCTCCCAGATGCTCGATGAGGGGGATTCATGCCTTCTATTTCGCAGGAAGCAAAGGGAACCGGGTCCAGTCCACTCTAAGGCGGAGGAGTCCCCTGAAAAGCAACCTCCGCATGCAGCTACCGCTTCAACTTAGGTTCGATCGCTTCACGCATATCTGTTACTCCCATCTCCGGCAAGACGCGGTGAATTGCGGCGAGTAACGCTTCGATATCCGAGGCCATGATTCTTCCGATCGTGCCGATGCGGAAACAAGCTTCATGGGATAATTTGCCCGGATAAATAGCGAATCCGAGCTTCCAGAGCCTCTCATAAAACTCCGCGAAATGGAAGGCGGGATGGGTTGGATAGCGGAATGAGGTAATGATGAAGCTCTGGTCATGATCGGCGAGATAAATTTCAAAGCCGAGAGCTCTCATGCCGCGGCAGAGCGCGGCATGATTTTGCCGGTAGCGCTCTCCGCGCGCGCGCACGCCGCCCTCTTCATCGAGTTCGTTGAGCGCCTGCTCGAAAGCCAGGATGGTCTGGATCGGTGGCGTAAAGCGGAAGTGGCCGTCGGCCTCCATGCCGGCCCATTGGTCATAGATGTCGAGGCTCAGCGTCCGGGCATTGCCTTTGGCCGCCTGGAGTGCGCGACGGTTGGCAAGGATGAAGCCGAAGCCGGGAACGCCTTCGATGCACTTGTTTGCCGATGAAATGAGGAAGTCGATATGAGCGCCGGCCATGTCGATGGGCACTGCGCCGAAGCTGCTCATGGCGTCCACAATATAGGAGGCGCCGATGGCATGCACCGCGGGGCCGATCTCCTCCACCTGATTCAACATGCCGCTGGTGGTTTCGCAGTGAACCACGGCCACATGAGTAATACCCTCAGTCGACGCGAGATGGCCGGCGACAAGCTCTGCCGTGAATTTCCGGTTCTCTGCTACCTCCAACACGTCGAGGGCGATGCCGTGCACGCGCGCCATTTGCGCAATGCGTCGCCCGTATGCGCCGTTGACCAGCACCAGCAGCTTGCCGTCGCGGGGGATGGCGGACGAGATCACCGACTCCACGACATAAGTGCCGCTGCCCTGCATGAGGATGCATTCGTAGTCTTCTACCGGATACGGCCCCATGGCGAGCAGCCGCGTACGCATATTGCGCACGGTCGCCAGAAAATCGCTATCGAGCGAGCCCAAATCCCGCAGCATGGCGCCCTTGACCGTGTCGCTGGTGGTCAAGGGGCCAGGAGTGAACAGCAGTTTCGATTTACCAGGGTGCATGCTCATTTTCCCATTCATCTCCATCGCCGTAGTCGCCATCACCATAGTTGAGCGGAGGCTGAGGAATCATTGCCACCGCTTTGGGCGGAGCTGTATAGACCTTATTGCCGCCAAGATAAGTCGCCTCGAGGGTGATGTCCTTGATCGTATCCGGCTGAACCTTGCGCGGGTCCTTCTGGAGCACTACAAAGTCAGCCAGCTTGCCGGGAGTGATGGAGCCCTTGATGTTTTCTTCAAACGTGGCGTAGGCGCCATCGAGGGTCCACACCTTGAGGGCTTCGTCCACGCTGACCCGCTGATTTCCTCCGAGGACTTCTCCCTGTTGATCTTTGCGGGTCACCATGTCCTGAATGCGAAGCAGAGGATCTGCAGCGGAGATGGGCGAATCGGAATGGCCGGCGACGTGAATGCCCATATCGATTGCAGTGCGATAGGCGTGCATCATCGAAAGGCGCTCTGGGCCGTAGGATTTGAGGACATTGCCGTACTCCCACATATAAGAATGGAAGACCAGGATCACATTGTCTTTTTTGGCGCGGTCCAGTAGCGACTGGTTCATGACGCTGGCGTGTTCAATGCGCCAGCGCATATCCGGCCGCGGGTTCTTGGCCTCGGCGTTTTCAATCGCAGTGAGAACCATGTCGATTTCGCGGTCGCCGTTGGAGTGCGTGGCAACCTGCCAGCCGGCGTTCCACCACTTCTCGAAGTCCGCATTCAACTGCTCCTGGCTGCGTGCCGGCGGAATGCCGAAATAGCCGGGCCGATCGGAATACGCTTGGCTGAGCCACGCCGTTCTTCCGCTGAGTGAGTTACCCTGGAAGTTCTTGATAGCGGTGATGCGCAGCCGGTCGTCGCCGAATCCACGCTCGATGCCCGACGCTGTGAGCTGGTCGTAGTATTGCGAGTAGATCATCAATCCCACGCGGACGGGGTTGCCTTCATCGCGCAACTCCTGGAACAGCTGGAACGATTGCGGACTGCCGCCCGCGACTCCCACGCTGGTAAGCCCCTTGGCGGAATATTGCTTGAAGCAAGTCATGTAGCCCTGGAGTTCGACGTCGTGCGGCATCCTCTGCCGTTCGCCGCCACCCTTGCCGCCATGCGCGCGCTGCCCCCGCTCCAGCACGCCGCGCGCGCTCTCCCGCAGTACGCCATTGGGAGTCCCATCCGGATCGCGGTCGAAGGCTCCGCCCGGCGGATCAGGCGTCTCCTTGGTGATGCCGGCTTCATTGAGCACGTAGCTGTTCACTACCGTGATGTGGCCCGAGCCGTGGGTGATGATCACCGGCTGCGTGGTCGAAACTTCGTCCAGGTCGTGGCGATTGGGATGGCGGCCAAGGGTCACGTCGTTGTAACCATAACCGTTGATCATTCCGCCTGGGGGCGTGATGGTAGCCTTACGCTTCAGCGCTGCCACCAGCTCATCGATCGTCTTCACCTTGTCAGGGCCCAGCCACACCCGATAATACTGCGAGTTTTCATCGAAGATGGCCTGCGGGTGCAGATGCGCATCGTTGAATCCGGGCGTGACTGTCATGCCGTGCAGATCGATCACCTGCGAGTCGGGCCGTTTCAGTTTGAGAATTTGCGCATTCGTTCCCACAGCGATGAATCGCCCGTTCTCATAGGCGAAGGCTTGCGCACCAGGGTGCGTCGCGTCTACGGTAATGACATTTGCGTTAATAACCAACGTGGGATCGGCGTACGCGCCTTGCGCAATCAGTGCAAGAAACAGGCAAAACTTCTTCATCAATCCATTTCTCCATGGCATTGGAGGGCAAGATCCCCCTGCTTGACGAGGGATCTTGCCCCCGGTGCTAGAACATCAAACGTAAGCTAAGCTGAACGTTGCGCGGTGTATTTTGCTGGCTCAGAGTCGATTCCTCTCCGAAGGTCGACGAAGTTTCACTGGTTGTCGGACTGCCGAAAGTTACATTATTCAGCGTGTTGAATGCCTCGGCTCTGAAGGCCACTGAATAGTGCTCTGTAATCCTGGTGTTCTTTTCCACCATGGAATCGAGATCCCAGGCCGCGGGCAGGTTCACGTCCGGCAGATAGCGGGGCGCAGTGCCGAACGAGTAGGTTGGGGTTGCCGTGAAGGCCGCCTTGTTGAAGTAAACTCCGGTACCGCTGAGGTTGATGTGCGGGCCGCCGGCCGCTTTATCGGAGACGTCTGGAACCGAGTTGGGACGCGAGAGCGTGCTGGAGCTGTCCAAATCGGAGACGTTGCTGTAGCTTACGGCGATGGGACGGCCTGCGTCGTATTGGTAGATTCCGCTCACGGTCCAGCCGCCGACGATGTGCTTGATGAAGCCCTGGTTGAGGAATGGCTTTTCAGCGCCGAAGGGCAGCTCGTAGCGCGTGCTCCAGCGGATCACGGTGGGTTCGTTCTGATCGGAGAGTGAGCGGTCGCAGGACACGCAATAGGTGTTGGTCACCGCGCCCATGGTGCCGGCCACGCTGGTCATTTCACCCACGTTGTCGATCGCCTTGCTCCAGGTGTAGGCAAAGGTCTCCGCCAGTCCGAACTTGCTGCGGTGTTCCACTGTCAACTGTCCGGCATGGTAGCTGGAGTGACCGACTCCAATGTTGTTGCCCTCCATGTTCTGGAATTGCGGATGGGGGCGAAGCAATTGCGACTGCTGCACCGTGCCAGTGTTGATGCTGGAAGCCGGATCGATCAAACCGTACAGCGGGTTCGGCACCAGCGTCAGCAGCCCGGAGCCGAGCGCCTCATCGCTGGTGGGCAACTGGTTCAGTTGCTCATTCACCATCAGGTGCACGCCCTCGTTGCCGGCATAAGCCGCGGTTACGACGAAGTCGCCGGGTAGCGCGCGCTGGATATCGAACGACCAGTTTTCCTGAAACGCAATATCCTGCCGGCGCAGCGGGCTTTCGAGCGAATCGCCCAGGTCAATGCTCAGCCCGGCAGCGTTGCCCTGCGGTGCGGGCAGGCCGGTGGGAAACGGGCTGGCGAGGTTGATAACCGGCAACCGGCGTGACGCCGTTGGCCTGCGCGTCGACCGATGTGGTGGTACGAATTGCGCCCGCCGCGCTCGGGTATTGCTGCCAGGCAGCGGCAGGATGATGGAAGATGCCGGCGCCGGCGTGAATAACGGTCTTGTTATCGAGCTTGTAGGCAACGCCCACGCGCGGATCGAAGTTGAGCTTGCGCGGATTCTGCAGTTGCCGGCTAGTGCCGTCGAGGCCGGGAATGCCGACTCCGCCCGTCAGCGTGAGCGACGGCACCTGCGCCTGCAGAGGCGAAACCGCCGTCATGTTCATGTAGTTGAGCAGATTGTTCTCTTCCACGTCGCCGGTTTCGTAGTTGTACCTGAGGCCGAAGGTCACCGCCAGGCGCGGCGTGACCCGGTATTCATCCTGCGCATAAAGACCGGCATATTCGTGTATCGACCGCGTCTCCGGCTCATAGCCCGATGATACGGTGGCAAGTCCCAGCAGCAGGTCCGCCACGCCGTCGCCGGAGTCGTTGGCAACGGTGGTGCCGCTCGAGAAACCGTCTGTAAAGTTGGATCCGGTGCTTCGAACCGCCGCTGGCGATGGACATCTGCTCGGGATCCCACAATTGAGTGGGATAGGCTCTCAGGTCAATTCCGTACTTGACCGTGTGCTTGCCCTTCACCCACGTCATGGCGGCGGCATATTGATAGACCGAAGAGTAATTTCTCTCGAACGGATAGTAGTTGCCGAGAGTGCTGTAACTGCCCACTGCGGGCGGGCCGGACAGCGTTAACTGCGGTGTCTGCTGCGCGGTAATTCCGGGAACAAGGGAGCTCGAGAATCCAAGAGATGTGGGGCTCTTCAGCACTGACTCGTTCCGGTTCGACTCGCTGTGCGCCCAGGAGAAGTGATGCTCAAAGATCATGTTCGGGCGGATAATCCACGTGTGGTCCACGGTGATGTTCTTGCCGGGGATGCGGTCGTTGGCATCCTCGGGAGAAAGTCCGTTGCCGAAGTAGTCGCTGTAGTTAATGTGGTTAGAGAAGTCGGTAATGTGACCGAAGATGCTGTTATGTTCGCTGAACTGATGATCGATGCGCACATCCACGCTGTTGTTGTCGTCGGTGTTGGGAGCGTTGGAGAAGAAATTATCCAGATCGCTGCCGCCGGATCCCGTCGTGTTGGGGAGCGGATAGAGATTCACCAGAGCCTGACCGATCGTGTTCAGGGTCACGCCGGGAATGTTGTTGATGTTGTTTCCGGTGACCGTCGTACGGCTGTACGTGCCTCCCGAAACCGTCGTCGAGTAGGGATTGTAAATGACGATCTGGTTTCCCTTGGCGTCGTAAGTTTGAGAGAAATCGCCCGTGCGTTCGAGCGCCGTCGGCACCGTGCCATAAAACGAACCCGCGCTGGTGTCGCGCAGCCCTTCATACGAAACGAAGAAGAAGGTCTTCTTATGGCCGTTGTAGAGTCTGGGCAGAACTACCGGGCCGCCCAGGGTAAAGCCATATTGGTTCCTGCTGAAATGGCCCTTCGGAGTCACGGGCGTTGTGTGGTCGGCGTTGAAGCCATTGGCGTCCATGTCTTCATTGCGGTAGAACTCAAAGGCCTCGCCGTGCAGCTCGTTGGTGCCAGTGTGCAGCGCGTAGGTCACCATTCCGCCGCTGGTGCGGCCGAACTCCGGAGCATAAGCATCGGTATAGACGCGGAACTCCTGCACCGACTCCACGCCGGGAATGCCGGCGTCCTGGTTGTAGTAAGCCGTGGTGTTGGTTGCGCCGTCGATCGAGACGTCGCTGGTTGCGCCCTTGGCGCCATTGATGCGGAAGGTGTTGGTGCGGCTCTCGCTGGTGGCGTCCTGACCCGATAGCCCGTCGTCGCCCTTGGTGACACCCGCGGCAAAGTCGATCAACTGGAGCGGGTTGCGGATGTTGAGCGGAATGCTTTCGACAAATGCGGGCTCGATAATGAGGCCGCGGTCGACCGTGGTCTCGTTCAGCTCAGGAGGGGTTCCGGTAACCTGCACCGACTGCTGCACGCTGCCCACGTGCAGCGTGAGCGTCATGACCTTGGTTTCACCCACCTCGAGCGTGATTCCCTTCACGATCGTGGGCGCGAATCCCTGCTCGTCCGCCTCGATCTGGTAGGTGCCGGGCACGACGGGCGGCAGAATAAAGTTGCCGTTCTGGCCGGTCGTGGTCTGAACCTTCACTCCGGTGCTCGTTCTCGTCAGAAGCACCGTGGCGCCCTTGACGCCCGCCTGTTGCGGATCGATTACGTTGCCGCTGACGCTGGCATTCTGCGCGAACAGGGGAATGCTCAGGCTAACAATCAAGATTGAGACAAGGACGAGAAGTCGTTTAGAAATTCGCATTGGCTGCTCCATTCCAAAGTTCAAGAAAAACTCGAGGCCCGCAGCGTGTACGGAAATGCCCGATTCAGGCTTGCCCGTTTTGCGAGACCATGTGAGGCGATAGTAGCCAGCAGCCAGAGTCACAAGATTAAGGCGCAGTGAAAGAAACTCTGCTTAACGGTAATGAACAGAGGTTCATTCCTGGCTGTTTCTGTGCCTGTTTGCCCCTTGCGTATCGATAAAATCTGTGGTTCCGGTGGTGACCGAATTCAGTTGGTTGACGGACGCTGTGTGCATATTGGCGTTGTTTCATTCAGTGGCAGCGTATGCAGCCCGCGGCAACGTTGCTTCTTCAATCGCCGATGCGGCAGCGATTGAAGGCCTGAGGCTCCAGATCGGCATCAACGCGCACTGCGGCGAGAAACGCAGCGCCGGCAAGAACAAAAAAGAGCCGGTCCCATCCATACCGCTTGCTCACGAAGACAACGACATACGGCGAGAAGATGGCGCCGAGATGGCCGATGCCATCGACCAGTCCCGAAGCGGTCGCCGCCGCTTTGGGCTCGCCGATGTCCTGCGCGCCTGCTCCGGAAAGCAGTGTGTCCGGGCCGAAGGAGAAGACTCCGGCCATCGAGATGGCGACAGCAGTGCCCACCAGACCAAAGTGCGTTAAAACCGGCTCGCACAGGAGGATGACGCCAAATCCGCACAGCATGATGGCCGAAACCGGCGCGCGCCGCGACTGGCTGAACCGGTCTGAAGCGTACCCAGCCAGCACTGCTCCAGCAATGCCGATCAACTCATAGAGAGAGGAGAGATAACCCGACGCCTGCAAGCTGTACCTGAGCCGGTTCACCATGTAGAGGGGCAGCCAGAACATCAGCGCGTAGCGGCAAAGCTCCAGAAAAAAATAGGAGATGCTCACCATCCACAACGATGGCTTGCGCAGCAGGCCGGCAAGAGCGCTCCAGTTCGACCGCACTGTTTCGAGACGCACCGGGCCGGTGTCCATCCCGGCAGGCAGATCAGTGCTCTCCGGCGCCTCCTTCGCTCCAAGCAGGAACAGCACGGCGACCGCCAGCAGCAGCAGCGCTGGAAACAAAAATCCGCGTCGCCATCCCAGTTGCGGCAGCAACCACGGCTGCACAACCGCCCAGGTTGCGAAGGCGGTGGCGAGAAATCCGCCCAGAACATAGTTCGTGCTCCACCACCCCATCACGATGCCGCGGTTGCTGCCGCTGAACCAGATGGCCATAGTCTTGACCAGACCCGACCAGCCGGTGGACTGCGCCGCGCCGTTCAGGCAGGCGAAGATCAGCAGCCACATCAGCGAAGCGTGGACGCCCATCAGCAGGTTGCTGGCCACGGCCAGCAATAGCCCTGCCCCGACAACACGCTTGGCTCCAATGCGGTCGGAAAGCGGTCCGCAGCCGAACTGGCCAATGGCGTAAAAAACGCTGTAGCCAAAGACGATGTTTGCGAGCTCGAGGGCATCAAGCCCCGAGACGTGGTTCAAAAGAGGCAGCACCACGCTCAGGTTTTTGCGGCAGAGATAGAAACCCGCGTAGGCGAGCCAGGTGATCCAGAAAATGCGTCGCTGACCGGCAGAAAGGCTCATTGCCACTCCCCTCTGCCCAAACTTCCCTGCCCGCGCCGCCGGCTGCGTGCAAATGCCCGGATGAATGTCCGATGAATATGCCGTTGTTTCTTCCAGCCGCGCACTGCGCTGCTTTTGTTATTCCCGCTGACTCGCATCCCCTCTACCATTCCAGCAACTGCGGATTGCCGAAACGTTCAGCGCGTTAAGGATGGCGAACTTATCTGTTCAATGAACGGTTTGGCCGCGCAACCAGCATATGTAACCTGTTTGTAAAATCTCTGCTCTAGACTGATGCTTCTAGGTATAAAGGCGTTTTCACAACCCCGATGCAGAAGGACGAAATACTACCGAGCGAACTGCCGCGATATGCCTTCGAATTGGAGGCAGCTGTCGAGGCAGTGTGCCAAAGCCAGCCCTTCCGCACCAGCGCCAAAAGCTGCCAATTCCTGCGCCACATTGTTCGCCAGACGCTCGACGGCAATGTGGATGAGCTGAAAGAGCGGCTCATCGGTATCGCGTTACTGGGCCGCGATGCGTCGTACGACACCGGCTCCGACGCCGGTGTGCGCGTGCGCGCCAACGATGTACGCAAGCGTCTGGCTGCATACTACGCTGCCGGTATCTCCGATGCGGAGTTCACGCTGGAGATCCCTGCGGGCTCGTATATTCCGCGTTTCTACCTGCCCCGCAGCTTCCATGCCGAGGAGGCTGAGCCTGCACAGGCCTCCGTTCCATCGTGGAATGCCGCGTCAGTTTTGATTCCAGATCTCTCATCGATTGCTGATTCTCCAGCACGCTCAGACGGCGCCCCCGGTGCGCGAACTCAGCCTGCAACTGCTGGCCTTGCCCACATTAGCCGCTCTGTTTCTGTGCGTCGTCTGCCTGCGCTGGCAGCTTACCCAGGAGCACCCCTTCGTCACCTTTTGGGACACTGTGTTTCAGGACCACAACGCACTGCTCTACGTGCCCGTCTCCCGGCTCAACGGAGAGCAGGACGTGGTTCCCGCCGACCGGCTCGACGATACGGCGCCATTGTTCAGTCTGGCTGGCCGGTTTCATGGGCGCATCACACTTACCCGCTCCCTCGCATCTACCAATGACGCAAGCGACATTCTGATCCTTATCGGCGCCATCCCCGCTTCCCCTGACTACTCGCCCTTCGAGGATGGCGAACGGCTCACCGTGGATAGCTCGCCTGCCGGCCGCCGCATTGTCGATCACGCCGCAGGAAATGCCGTAGTCGCAAGGTATGGGCGAGCCGCACTGCTCACTATCGATAATGGCGCGCAACGCTCCATCCACATCGACGGCACCGATGACGACGCAATCGCTTCGCTCATTCGCGCTCTTTCGGAATCCGGCGGCTTTCCCGATGAACTAGGCGACAGCTTTCAAGTCGGGACCGTCACCCAGATAGTGTTTCCCATGAACCCAGGCGCACAGGCGGTGGTTTTTCATGAATCGTTGCCCGCCACACATACGGCAATGAATAGACCACTGTGAAAACCGAAGGGAAATCTCTCGACGCTTCGCGCAGCCAGGTATTTCTCTCCGCGTGGGTGCTTTACGCCGGCTACTATATTTGCCGTAAGGACATCAGTCCCGGCGCCGGTCCTGGAATTTCGCAACTTGCCCTCAGCCTCATCGCCTTCGGTGCTGCCTATGCCATCAGCCAGTTTGCCGGCGGAGTTCTCGCGGATAGTTCTGGTGCGCGGCGCACAGCACTTACCGGAGCCGGCATCTCCATCCTCTGCACCGGCCTTCTGGCCTTCCACCCCTCGCCGTACTTCGAGTTGGCGCTGCTGCTCGGCAACGGCGTCGGCCAGGGCTTCGGCTGGCCGGCTCTTCTGCGCCTCATCGGAGAGTGGTTCGACCGCGGCGAGCGCGACCGGGTGCTGGGCTGGTGGAGCACCAGCTACATCCTTGGCGGCGTGCTGGCCACTTCGCTCAGCGCGTGGCTGCTGGTCCACACGCGCATGGTGGCTCTCACCGGATTTCGGCCCGCGTACCTGGTTTCCTCCGCCGTCTTACTCGCGGCAGCGCTCTTCTTCTATACGGGAACCTCGGGTCTCGCACGTCCCGCTGCCGCCGTCTGCTGCCGGCCCGCCAGCAGCTCAAACACAGGCAGCAGCGTGGCGCGAAATCCTCGCCAACCGCCGAATTCAAGTTATCTCCGCCGTCTACTTTTTTCTCAAGATGACTCGTTACACCCTGCTATTCTGGCTCCCGCTTTACCTCACCTCGAGCCTGGGTTATACGCAGCATTCCGCCGAGCATTTCGCCTCCTACTTCGAGTTGCTTGGGTTCGTCGGGCCGCTTGCCGCCGCCTGGGCGCTCAATCACTGGTTTGCTGAGCGGCGCATGATTCTCGGCTCCGGCATGCTCTTCGCCCTGGCCTTTGTCTGCCTGCTTCATCCCGTGCTGGCGGGCAGCGGCGATCTGGGCACCGCCGTTTCCATCGCGCTGATGGGCATCCTCATCTACGGCGCCGACGTGCTCATCTCCGCCATGGCAGTCCTCGATGCGGTGCCCGTTCATCTGCACGGCCGCGCCGCCGGCTTCGTCAACGGCATCGGCTCCATCGGCCAAACTCTTTCCCCGTTTCTTGTCACAATCTTCGTCCTGCACTGGGGATGGACGAAGCTTTTCGATCTTTTTGTCTTCTTCGCTCTGGTTGCGGGGTGCATTTGCGCCTTCGGCGCCCATCTCCAAACCGATCAGCCCCTGATGCTTAACCGTTCAGCGGATGAATCCGGCGGCCTTCGCCCGTAAACTGCGTTCATGAGCTCATCCACCGGCAGCGAAACTCCTCAATTCTCCATCCACCGCAGCATAGAACCTCTTCGCATTCGCGCCATCATGCTGGACTGGGCTGGCACCGCCGTCGACCATGGCTCGGTGGCGCCGGTCATCGCGCTTGCAGACCCTCTTCGCGCAGCATGGAATTTCGCTCTCCATGGAAGACGCCCGCCGCGATATGGGCCTGCTCAAGCGCGATCATATTCGCGCCATCCTCGGCTTGCCGGGAGTACGCGCGCAGTGGACCGCGGACACGGGCAGCGAGCCGGGCGAAGCGGATGTCCACGCACTCTTTGCGGAATTCGGCCCTCTGCAAATGGAGATCATCGCGCAGCATTCAACGTTGATACCCGGCGTTGTGGAGACGGTTAAGGAATGGCAGAGCCGGGGACTGCGCATTGGAAGCACAACCGGCTACACCCGCTCGATGCTTGAACCGGTGCTGGCGCAGGCTGCCTGCGAGGGCTACCGTCCCGATGCCTCAGTCTGCCCGGACGAGGTAAGCGCCGGCCGTCCGGCTCCATGGATGCTGATGAAGAACGCAGAGATCCTCGAATGTCTATCCGCCGTCCGCTTGCGTAAAGATCGGAGACACGGTGATCGACATTGAAGAAGGCAAGAACGCCGGCATGTGGACGATCGGGCTGACCAGAACCGGCAATCTGATTGGTCTCAACAAGGAACAATGGGCGAAAGTTCCGGAGCCGGAAAAGAAGAACTTGATTGCCCGCGCCGAGAGGATTCTGCTTGACGCTGGCGCCGACTTTGTTGCGGAAGACCTTTCGTCCTGCAACGTGGCTCTGGCCAGCATCGAAGATCGACCGAGAAAGGCCAAGTGAGCCTGTGGTACACCGAGATTACATTCCACAGAATGGATCCCTTGCTCACCCACGCTCTGGTCTCAAATTCATTTTCAAACTTATCTCAGCCCTCTCACGCACAGGCGGCAAGAGGGCAGGGCAACACCAGGAGGATACAAAGCAGTGCAATCCAGAAGAGAGTTCTTGACTTCAGCCGCAGCAGCGCTTGCGTATAGCAGCGGCGTCAAGCCGTTGCGTGCTTTTCAGGGTTCCAGCCATCACGGATCGCAAAGAACAGTCGTCGTTATGTTCGACGGATTTGGTCTGGACTATCTGGCACAGAGCGACATGCCAACGCTCCGCAGATGGCAGCGTGATGGCTTGTTTAAGCAGGTGAAGGGGATGGTGCCCGCTGTTACGAATACAAACAACTCCTCCATCTGCTGCGGAGTCTTTCCCCGCGAGCACGGAATTACCGGCAACTCCTACTTCGACCCGCGCACTGGTCATGAAGAGTACATGGAGACAGCCGACCTGCTGCTGGCGCCCACGCTCTTTGAGCATGCAGCCGGGGCCGGTGTGTCATCCGCTCTGATTTCGAGCAAGAAGAAGACCATTTCCCTTTTGAGCAAGGGCACCACCATCGCGTTCACCCCCGAGGAGGCGCCTGCGGAGTGGGTTGATCGTCTGGGGCAACCCCCGTCCGTCTATAGTCGCGAGATCAACTACTGGACCGTTCGAGCGGCCATCGATATTCTGAAACATCGACCGGAGATCCGGTGTCTCTATGTGCACACAACCGACTATCCGATGCATACTTGGGCGCCTCAGGCACCGGAGTCAAAGGAGCATTTGAAGACCGTTGATACCCTGCTGGGAGAGGCACAGGATGCAGCCCCGGACGCTGCCTTCCTGCTGACAGCGGATCATGGTATGAACCACAAGACGTTCGCCTACGATCTCGACAAGACGCTGGCAGCGGCGGGCGTTCCGATCAAAATATCGATCTCAGCAGAGCGAGACCGGTATTTTAAACATCACCTCGGTCTGGGTGGAGCTTCCTGGGTCTACCTGAATCATCCCGAGGACAAGCAGAAGGTCATGGACGTTCTCACCAAGCTTACTGGGGTCGAATTGGTCGTAACCCGGAAGGAGGCGGTATCCAGGTTCAATCTGTACGGTGCTCGCATCGGCGACCTATGCGTATTCGGCGATAAGAACACGGTCTTTGGCGAGTTGGATCAACCAAACGAGCAATTGCCGAGCGCCTATCGCAGCCACGGGTCGATGCATGAATTGGATATTCCCCTGTTTGTTTACAATGCCAAGGGAGCGCCGCCCAGCTCCTACTTCAGTCACAATCGCGATCTTACTCGTTGGCTCTATCGAGGATGACGAGGATCTGAACCGTTCTGTATTGATTCGTCAGTTTTCATAGTGCGCGATAGAGAGCTTTGGCACGATGAAAACTCGGCTCAATGCTACGGATCCTCTCTATTCAAAGAACGCCCATGGTCATGGGATCGGGTAGTGCCTGGATGGTCGGCGATACTTCCCTTTGCGGAACTGTCGCCTAAAGCGGGCCAATCTCCACATGGGCGGTGATCTTCTCGGAGCCGCGATTTGCTGGCTCACTGAATCTCTCGACGATTTTGTCGCATACCGAGGCATGCGTATTCCGCGACAATGGTAAATGGGCCGGTTGGAGTCAATGCGTGAATACGGATCGTGGGGCCGCGCTACAAGTAGCATCTCGTTAGACCGATGCAGCGGGACCTGTGCCGGCATGCTTTTTGCTGCATCGAGGAGTTGTCGGATCTCTGCATCTGTGTACAAATATGGATTCGCGCGACCGGGTCGGAAAGGCAACAACCCGTCTGGAGGGATTTCGGTTGGCGTATCAATCGTGCTCCAGTAACGTGCAAATGCACGAACGCTGCTTAGCCGTGCGGCCCACTCAGATGGATGAAGTTGTTGTTGAGCCGTGGCACTCGATTGCGGACCGAGTTGTGATCCGTGTCTCTCCACGTTTTTCCATTGCCACTGCGAATTCCCTCGCGAAGCGACGGTGTCTCTTCAGTTTGAAACCCAAGCCGCGTCTAAGCGCCAGGTAGTCTTCAACACCATCTCGCAGTTTCTTCATTGAGCACCTCCCGGCCATGCGAGTGCAAGGGGATGGAGTGCGGCAAGATCGACTTTGGCATAAATTGCCGTTGTGTTCTGACTGCGATGGCCCAATACATCGCCGATCTCGTCAAGCGAGGCTCCCTTGCGCAATAGATCAACCGCGAGTGAATGTCTCAACAGATGTGCCCCTGTTCGCGCGGAATCAATGCCGGTTCGGATCAATAGCCGCCGAACAATCGATGAAACGGTTATGGTGTGGGCAAATCCACTGATAGGTGCGCGGTGGCGCAGAAATACACGGCGGCAGCAAGACTGGGGTCTACCGGAACGAAGATAGGTGGAAAGCGCCTCACCGACGTCGGTCGATCCAGCTATTCAGGTAGCACAACATCGCTCCTTCATATCTGTAGCTCCACAGCCGGTCCGGGCTCTCTTTCAGCAGGTAGGCCTTCATCACCTTGCGGTTCAGGGCGAACAGGTCGTTGAGTTGCTGCTTCTTGCGCACGGTCAGATGCACCCAACGCGTCAGCAACAGCCAGCGTTTGCCCTTCACCAGTTCCCGCGCCGCTCCGCCCTTGCGGAAGAATTCGGTGCTTCGGAGCTCGTCAACCGCCGCATTGGCGTGCTTCATGATGTGGAACTTGTCATAGATGATGCGGCAGTCGGGCAGCCACTCGGTGATGCTCTGCTTGAACGGCTCCCACATATCCACACAGGCAGCCTGCACGGCGCCGCAACGCCTTATTGAAAGAAGGCAGCAAGAGTGACAAGGTGGACGCGCGGAAGCTGGCCGAGCTGTTGCGCGCCGGATTGGTGCGCGCGGTCTACCACGGAGAAAACTTTCTATCAGCGTCCTCGCCGCAGCCGGACACAGGGAAGGTGGATACCGCGGCCCTGAACGCCTTCATCGCCAGCCATCCGGAAACCGCCGCGGCCCTGCAGGTAATCAAAGCCATCCGTTTTCCTCCGGGTTTGCCGACAGCCCGTACTACGCGTTGAACGCCTTTCGTTTCGTCAATGCCCAGGGCCAGTCAACGCCGGTTCGCTGGTGGGTGAAGCCGGATCAAACCTTCGCGGCAGCCAATCTTGCGCCAAACGACAAGAACTACCTGTTCGACGCCCTGATCGGGCAGATTCATTCCGGACCCTTGCACTGGCATTTGATCCTCACCGTGGGTCAGCCCGGAGACCCCACCGCCCAGGCCGCCAGCCAGTGGCCGCCTGACAGAAAACAGATCGACGCGGGAATCATCACCATCGACTCCATTGAAAGCGAGGACACCAGTCCCACCCGCGACATCAATTTCGATCCGCTGGTGCTGCCTGACGGAATTTCTCCCTCAGACGATCCACTGCTGAGCGCGCGCTCGGCGGCTTATTCGCAGTCCTTCACCCGGCGCAAAGGAGAGCACAAAGAGCCCAGCGCTGTTTCCACCGCGCAGGTTGAAAAATAGATCTATGGCCACCACCATCTCCACCACCAGGACTCCCGCGCAATTTGCGCTTCTGCTGCGCATCCTCCATTGGCTGATGGCTGCCTTGATCCTGACCATGCTCTTCATCGGCATCGCGATGGTGGCCAGCCTCGGAGACTACCATCGCCTCCTGGCGCTCCACCGGCCGCTGGGCATCCTCATTCTCATTTTGGCGTTGACTCGCCTGGTCACCCGCCTCTCCACCCGATTGCCGCCCTTCCCGGCTACCATGTCGCAATCGGAACGCCGGGTGGCATCGATGTCCGAGCGTTTGCTCTACACCCTGTTCATCGCCCAGCCCCTGGTCGGCTGGGCCATGCTCTCGGCAGGCCACTACCCCATCGTCATGTTCGGAGCCGTGCATCTGCCCCCCATTCTCCCCGCCAGGCCGGAGCTCTACGCCGCGCTGCGCGAGACCCACACCATACTCGCGTTTCTCCTGTTCCTGGCCTTTCTCGCCCATTTTGGCGCCGTATTGTTCCACACGCTGCTCCTGCGCGACGGCCTGCTCAGCCGCATGGTTCCGTGGACCGAGCCCCCGGCGAAGGGCGAGAGTCGCGGCTGAACCCAAAGCGATGAAGTTTGGGTCGTTTGGGTCCTTTTGACCAATACTCGCAGATGCTGGAGCCTGCAATGCTGGTGTTCTCTTGGGGGCCACATCGACCTGAGGAAATGGAAGATTCGACGTTGGATCGTCCGAATTGCCGCCGTAATACCTCGGTGCGCGGTTTTGCGTCCTGCCGGCAAATAGGGTACACGCTCTGACAAACCATGGAGACTGTCACCTCTCACAGTTTCAACAGCTTCCTCAAACAGGCGACAATTGCACTCCAGCCCGGCGCCTGGAGGTTCAGGATGTCCCGCAAATGCGCATGCTTAGGCGTCACGGTGGCCTCGCTCTTGATATTCAGCGCCGCCTCCGGCTTCGCGCAGGATACCGGGCAGAGCAGCGCCCAATCGACAAATGGTAGCCAGATCAATGTGAACTGGCTTTATGGCTCCTACGTCCCCAAAGATGTCCCACTTCAGCCGGTCGACGGTCACATGCGATTCAAGCTCTACATCCGGCAGACCTATACAACGTGGGGAATTTACGTCAAAACCATCTTTTTTCCGTTCACGACCAGGTGCATGATACATACCCCGAGTGGGGAGATGGATTCGAGGGATTTGTGAAATGTGTTGGCACTCGCCAGACTGAATTCACGATTCAGAACTCCACCATCGCGCTTGGCGATGGACTCGTCGGCTGGGAGCCGCGCTACGACCGCTGCCGCTGCACTGGATTCTGGCCGCGCACTCGCCATGCGATCGTTAGAGACTTCGTCACATACGACCGCACGGAAACATCCCTGCGGCCACAACTCATGCCTTACATAGGTGCCTTCGCTGGCAGAGTCATCACCGCGACGGCATGGGCGCCGGGTCACGTCGAATGGCAGGTGGAAGGATACCAAGCAGTGATCACCCAGATCCCTATTGGAATGGGAAGCAATTGGATTGGGGAGTTTGCGCCCGAAATCTTCGGCGTCTTTCACAAAAACAAACCAAAGTAGAAATGCCCGCCTCTACCCGTCACACTCGACAGTCCCCCCCGCTAAGAGCGCTTGGAAGGGTACCGCCCTGGCGGCGTTTGATCGGCATTGGGGCGGCAGTCGCCTGTCGAGAAAGACGATCCGTCATATGGAGCCGAACGGGTGTCCTGCGCTTTTTTTCATACGACATAACACTTGCCCCTCCAACAAGTTCACGTATAGACCTTTGTCCCGCGGCGTGGCCTGATAGCTGAAAACTATTAGCCAAT
>CAWGCH010000005.1:0-785687 GCA_963821115.1 uncultured Acidobacteriaceae bacterium | reverse complement strand
GAGTTTGCGCATTTGCAATGCTTGTGAGTTTGCCATCTCACAAGGCTTGTGAACATTCGCGGCGTTCACAATGCGGCCGCGACCTATCGCGCGCAAGCCCCCCGCGACCTTGACCCTATATATAGGGGGCCAGGGCGACCTAGGGCCAGGGCCAGGGGCCAGGGCGACCTCGGGGCCAGGGCCAGGGGGCCAGGGGCCAGGGCGACCTCGGGGCCAGGGGAGAAAAGCGCGGGAGATCTCCCGCTTTTCGCCTAGCCCATTGGAAAGGCTAACTTTTTTTCGCTTTCTCGCGCGAAAAGCCTTTACACGGGCGAAACAAGCCCCTATCTCTCCCCTTACCGGGACGGGCGATCCTGCCCCCCGCGAAAAAAGGACTTTCTACCATGGCACGTACGACAACCACTGCCCGCGCAATCTCCCCCAAGGGCAAGGCGACCACGCGCAAGGCGCGCAAGGCGACTGTCATTCTCACCCCCGGCCAAAAGGCTGCCGCGACAAAGCGCAAGCTCGGGCTTGACCTTTCCGCGATTGCCCACAAGGCGCACGCGACCCGGGTTGCGAACATTGCCCGCGCGGAACGCGACGCGAAGCGCGCCAAGGCGAAGCGGGCGACCGCGACTAAGGGCAACGCGCTAACTGCCCTTGCGAAACAGGCGGGCGCGAAGCTCGCGAAGCGCGCGGCCTAATCTGCGCCTTGGCATGGGGGGAAAGTGTCGGGCGACCCCTTGCACTCTCCCCCTATGCGTTAAGGCGCATATCGGGCGGGCGACCTTGCCCCCCGACAATCTCGGAAGTCTTGACCAAATGAACAAAGCACAACGGCGCGCGGCGTTGCTCGCGAGCGTAAAGCCCACGGGCGACCTCTCGGGCCAGGGCAGGGCGACCTCCCGGGCCAGGCCGGGCGACCGGGCCAGGGCCAGGGCGACCGGGCCAGGGCCGGGCGACTCGGGCCAGGGCGACCGGCCAGGGCCAGGGCGACCTCTCGGGCCAGGGCCAGGGCGGCACGGGCCAGGGCCAGGGCGACACGGGCCAGGGCGACACGGGCCAGGGCGACACGGGCCAGGGCGACACGGGCCAGGGGGCGACCTCGGGCCAGGGCCAGGGCGACCCCTCGGGCCAGGGCCAGGGCGACACGGGCCAGGGGGCGACCTCGGGCCAGGGCCAGGGCCAGGGCCGGGGGCGACCCTATCGCGTGGCGACGAATTGCGCGCGGCAGGCGTTACGATTCGCGTACTTTCCGCCGGCAAGCCGGAACCGGCCCCCGCCATCTCCGCCGACTACGCCAGCATGACGGCGGGCCAGAAAGCGGCTTATACGCGTCGCATGAATAAGGCGGGCGGCGGCTCAACTCTGCCCCCGCTGGCCTCGAGCCTCGACTGGCCCCCGCGCGCACCCTCGACCGACGCGCGCGCGGTTGGCACGGTGGTTGAATTGCTAATCCAGACCGAGGGCACGGATCGGATAAGCCTTAGTTTCCGCGCGTTCGGTGCCGACGGTAAGCACAATCGCCGTGGCTTGGCCGAAGGCGAGCGGTCGCTGCCCGAATTGCGATGGAGCGCGGTCCCATCGTTTTCGGATAATTCCGAATTGGCCGCCTTTGATACCTGCACCTTGTCGGCCTATCGGATTGGCGTTCTTGAATTGGAACGGGCGATTCCGCTTATGCGTCGCGTGGATCGGATGCTGGCCGTGGCACGAGACGAAAGTGAGGATTTATCGCTGGCGTTCGTCGCCTCGACCCTGGCCGCGCATTTCCGAGTCGATCGAGTCACGTGTCGCGCAAGCGACGGATCGGAAACACAACACAAGCGCGGCGCCGCTTATGTTTGCGCGCATCGCGCAAGCGAAGCTCTGCTAGCAGCGCAACCTAAGCCAGAGCCGGTTCCGGCCGCAGCCTGACATTTGCGAAGCGCAGGAAAGGGCGGGGCGAAAGCTCCGCCCTTTTCCTAATTCGTAAGCGCCAGGAAAAAACATTGCGCAATCGGTTTCCTCATGTTCCCAACGGGCGACCCAAGGGGGGCCAGGGCGACCCGGCGCCCTCGGGCCAGGGCCACGGGGCCAGGGGGGGCGGGCGACCCTGCCCCTCCCCCCTAGGGCCAAGGGCCGGCGGGCGACCTGCCCCCCTGGGCCACGGGGCCAGGGGGAGCGGGCGACCCTGCCCCTCGGGCCAAGGGCCAGGGGGCGGGCGATCCTGCCCCCCCGGGCCAGGGCCAGGGGCCAGGGGCGACCCTGCCCCTCGGGCCAAGGGCCAGGGGGCGGGCGATCCTGCCCCCCTCGGGCCAGGGCCAGGGGGGCCAGGGCGACCCTGCCCCTGGGGCCACGGGCCAGGGGGGCGGGCGACCCTGCCCCTCCCCCTCGGGCCAGGGCCAGGGGCCAGGGGCGACCTCGGCCCCGGGCCACGGGGCCAGGGGGCAGCGGGCGACCCTGCCCCGCGGGGCCTCGGGCCAGGGCCGGGCGATCCTGCCCCCCTCGGGCCAGGGCCACGGGGCCAGGACAAAGGACTAAGCCGCGGGCGATCATGCCCCGGACGCTATGAAGGATTGAACTATGGAAGCCACACAAACGGTCGGTGCCACGCTGCAAGAAAGCGATCTCGGACCCGAGCCGGAAGGCGAAGGAGACTGGATCGCCTGGACGCTGAAAGCGGGGTTGCTGCGATACGGCGAGCAGCGCGACGGCGTGGAAATTATGGTTTGCACGCAACTGATCGCATCACTCAGCAGCCACATCGGTGACGACGCGACCGCCGCCTTCATCGCGAGCGCGTTCCCCTACGGTCATCCATCAACCGGCCTTCGCGCCTAGCACGCGGGGGAACGGCCTGGTGCACGCCAGGCCCTTCCCCTGTGCGCTCGACGCACAAGCCGCGGGCGATCCTGCCCCGGCACATTGGACGCAACACATGAACGCAATCGAAACATTGCGCGAGAACGTGGCCAAGCTCTCCGAGCAAGACCGCGGTTTCGCGCAATCGCTGCTGGAGCAGGCCGCTGGACGCGGACTGTCAGCCAAGCAATTCGCATGGGTGGATCGACTCGTGGCACGCGCGGTCACGCCGCCGGCGACGATCGGCTCGATCGCCGGCATCGTCGCGCTGATGGAGGGCGCAATCGAGCGCGGAGCGAAGCGGCCGAAGATCCGGCTGCGGACCCCCGAAGGGCTCGACGTGGTGCTGGCGATCGCCGGACCTTCGTCGCGGGAGCCCGGATCGGTGCTGGTGCTGGGCGCCGGATCATTTGGTGACCGAGCCTACTATGGCCGCGTGTCGAAGGATGGCACGTTCAACCCGGGGCGCGATGCGACGCCCGAGGCCTCGCCGGCGGTCATTGCCTTGCTCCGCGCGATGGCGACGGACCCGGCTGGGACGGCCGCGGCGTATGGCCGACTGACCGGAGCGTGTTGCTTCTGCAGCATCGACCTGTCCGACCCGACCTCGGTGGACGTCGGCTATGGGCGGATCTGCGCCAGGAAATTCGGTCTGCCGTGGGGGGCCAGGTCATGAGTTGGGCACCCGAGGTCGTAGCCGACAGCAGCGGGCAAGTGGTGCGGCAATCAGCTCCGCTTTGCGACCCAGGCCGAGGCGGACTTGAACGTATACGACCTCGCGATGCGCTGGACCTTGGTCGTGGAGTTCCGATCGGTCGAGAGCACGGACCCGGTCAACGCCCGATGGGATGAGGCCAAGGGCACCATCCTGCTGGCGGCCCGAGACGTCGAGCCCGGCAAAAGCTGGGCATTCCCCGAGCACCGCACGGCCGCCGAGGCCTGCGGAGCCGATCAGGAAGCGCCGCCAGCATGAAACGCAAGCGATGGATCATCGAGCACGTCAGTCGCGGCGTGTTCGTGGAGTTTCATGCGAGCCCGACCACAGGCGGTTGGGTGCCGAGGTTCCGCTGGTCGATCCTCCGATCTGAGGGGCGGACCTTTAATTCCGAGGCTGAGGCGAACCGCATGTTTGCCAAGGTCAAGCCTAGCCGACCGCCTACGTGGCCGGACCGTTCAATTTCTGATCAAAGTCCGAGGAAACGCCACTATGAAACCGATAACCGCTACCGCTGCCGCTTGCCTGGGGCTGCTGCTCGCAGCCTCGGCGCAAGCAAGGGATGTGACGATCATCCACGAAACCATCGTCTGCCCCGAGGCCGACGATGTTTACGTGGCCCTGGCTCCTGGCCCTGGCACGGCCTTCGCTGCGGGCCTTAGTGAAGTCGGCGACGATGCAATCTCGGCGTACGTGCGCGAGCATGGCTGCGCCCTGGTGGGAACCGGCGCACACCGGCCCCTGATACAGCGCGGCGCCCTGTTCTCACGCATCATGGTCAATTCCGAAACCATGTTGGTGCGATCGATCGACCTCCAGCCGCCCGGCTCCGACGGCTTCTGACCGTTCCGACGCGAGGCGGGTTCACCGCCTCGCTGCGTATGCGCCAGGTGCGCAGAACCGCGGGCAACGTGCCCCGGTAGAACGGAGACTTTGAATGCACAACGTGAATTACGAGGTGAAGGCCAACAAGCTGGTCATCACCGTGGACATCGGGGCGGACGCGGTGAAGGCCGCGCCACCATCGAAAAGCGGTGCGACCAAGCTGGTCGGCAACCACCGGCGGCGCATGCCCGATCCCGACCTCGGCGGGCACCTCGCTGACCTTCGCCGTCAACGTGATGTCGAAGTGTGAGCGCGACAATGCAAGCGGCGAACACCGTGACGCGCGCGGACAGCCTGGCGGCCTATCAGGGCCGCGTGCAGGCCGAGCTGGAGCGGGCAGGCGTCGAGCGTGACCTGACCATCGCCGAGGTCGCCTTCGTGGCCGAGCAATGGCAGGCGGGCAACCGCTTCGATCTCTGCGCGGCGTTGATCCGGACCGACCGGGATCTCGCTGCACGGGCTCAGCAGCACCGCACCTGAAACAAGCAGACCGGGCGTCCGCGGTGCGGGCGTCCGGCCGAAGGAGTTGAAACATGGCGCGTAAGCAACGGCCACGCGACCCGGATGGCTGCTGGGCCGATACCGAAGACCCGGACAGCCCTCACTACGTCGATCCCGATCCGGGCGACGAGGACCTGCACGACGCCCGGATCATGTTCCGCGATCCTGGCGGCCGCTCGGCGCTGCGTGCGGCGAGCAGCACAACCCGCGCAACCTGCCCTGCCCGACCTGCGGCCAGCCCGACAAGCTGACGCCGGCGGACAAGGCGGCCGGCTACCAGTGCGATGACTGTGCAGACGGGGAGGAGGGGCCGTGATCTGCATCGTGATCATCCGACGCAACGGTGGTGACGTCGTCACCGCCTACGACAGCGAAAGCGGGGCGCTTGCATATCTGGCATTTTGGGCACGTCGCTATTGGGTGTCGCAAGAGATTAGCGTAGCGCCGCCCCCCGCCGACGATGGCGAGGCGATCTAGCCAATACTTCGAGGTCATGTCGGACACTGAAAGCTACGCATCGAGAAGACCGCTCTGAACAAGACGACGAGGCCGCGACCAGACCATCCCAAGAGCATGCTTGCAAACCGTGCAGGCATGCTCTCGCTCTTTTCCACGCGACCCACGCCGATAATCATTGCACCCTCGCAGGTGCTATGTTCCAATTCTAACCCTACCCCTGCATATTGGCGGTGTGCCACGGCATCCAGCCTATGCGCAGGAGTGCAGAACCGGCGGGCGACCATGCCCCCGGTAACAGGAGCCAATCACATGGCAAAGCGAAGCACGGCATTGGCCGTGTCAGACGGTCGGAATCGGCGGCGAGCCGGTTCCGAGAGGGCGGAGAAGCTCCCGACAGGCGAGAGCGTCATCCTCCCCGCGGCATTGCTGCTGGCGGCCGAGGCAGTCGCAGCATCCAAGGATGACGGGCGCGAAGTGCTGCAAGGCGTCCACCTCCATCGCCGGGACGATCTGGTGCGCATCGTCGCCACCGACGGCATCCGCATGTTCATCTCCTCCCTGAAGGTCAGCGGCACGCTGCCGGCCTGGCTGGACGACGAGGGGATTATCCTGTCGGGCGACGGGCTCAAGGCTCGCGTCGGGATGATCTGCAAGATGCAGGATGAACCCGTGGTGACGATTTCGTTCGCCAAGGGTCAGGCGAAAGCCTCGGTGTCCGATAACCTCGGGGCGGCGGTGTTCCAGATGGCGGTGATCGCCGAGGAATACGTCGATTACGAGGCGTTCCTCCAGGCCAGCTCGTTCATCAATCTGGACGAGTGGGGGAACAAGAGCGGCGTCGAGTGGGAGCCGATCGGCATCAACTCGCTGTATCTCAAGCAGATCGGCGAGATTGCCAAGACGCTCGAGGCGGGGCTTCCGAAGGAACGCCGGACCAAGGGCGGCATGGTGGTGAGGTCCTACAACGGCGGCGCTCCGAATGCGCCGCTGGTGTTCGACTTCTCGACTTGGCCGGGCACGTTGCTGGTGATCCTGCCAGCGAAGCTCGCGACCCCGGTGATTTCGAAGGAAACTTCTCTGCTGCTGGCCCCGGCGGTGCGCGGGACGGTAGCGGCGCTCCGAGCCCATGCGACCCGATGGCTGCAGCGGGCGCAGGACGCCACGGGCGACGATGAGAAGGAGGCGGCGCTGGCTAAGGCAGCGGGCTTCCAGGAGCGCGTGGCCGAGGTCCTCAAGCGGGCGCCCGGGGTGCCGGCGATCAGCGACCAATCCGAGCCGGTGGTCGAGCCGGAACCGGAGGGCGGCGAACCCGGACCGACCTTCGAAGAAGGCGAAGGCGAGCGCCCGGCGGACGGCGACGAACTCGAGGACGACGAGGCCGAGGACGGCGAGGCCGAGCTGCAGGTCGCGGCCGAGTGATCCCGCAAGGGGGGCGGCTCCGGCCGCCCCCGCTCTCTTACCCTAACGGAATGAACATGACAGACGATACTGCCAAGAGAAGGCGGGCGCATACGCTCGCGCGCATCCGCGCCCTGATGCAGAAAACCGTGAAGAACGGTTGCACGGAGGCCGAGGCGAAGTCGGCTGCGGCCGCTGTGGACCGCCTGATGGCTAGCTATGAGATCGACCTGGACGAGATCACGGTCAAGGAACAGGCGGTCGTGCAGGTTATCGTGGCGAAAGCCGCGGACCATCCGGTGTTCCACGCCAGCGTGGCGATCGCCAAGTTCACCGATTGCCGGTATTGGATCAACAACGGCCACAACCTGCTGTTCTTCGGGTTCCAGGTTGATACCGAGATTGCCGAGTATCTGACGCATCTGTTCAAGCGTTCGATTGACCGGGACAGCACGCCATTCACGATGTTCAACCTGGAATATGCCCAAGCCGACAAGAGTGGGCAGCGCCAACAGTTGACCTCGTTTCAGATCGGCATGGCGACCCGGCTCGGCGAGCGGCTGGGCGAACTGAAGTCAAAGCGCGACTTCACGCAGAAGTCCTCGGGTCGCGATCTGGTGGCGATCAAGACACCGCTGATCGAGCAGGCCTTCAAGGACCTCGGCATCGAGCTTGGTTATTCCGGCCGGTCCTATGGCGGCAGGTCGAGCCACCAGGGGTCGTTCGACGCCGGGCGGAACGCGGCCAACAAGGTGCAGCTCAATGCAGGCATCGCGGCGCGCGCCACGGTCGGCGGGAGGATCCGGTGATGGGCGGCCCCGACATGATCGGAGTGCTCGTGTGCGATGTGCGCGAGTGCGACGGCTCGGACCTGGGGCGGCTGCGCCAGGTCCTGCAATCCTTCGTCAACGACATCGAGGCGGCGCACGGGGAAGGTGCGCCCACCCTCGAGGCCGAATGGCTCGACCTGTTTCTCACCTACCAGGTCGCGTGCGCGACGCTGCAGGCAACCGCGGGGGTGGTGTGATGCACGGCAAAGCCTCCTCCCCCGACCAATTCAGCGAGGGTCTGATGCAGGCGGCCATGCTCGGTCTGATGCCGCCCAAGATCGTCGCCGCGGTCACCGAGGTCTTCACTCCCGACAAGCTCTCGCTGGACGATCTGCGGTTCCTCAAGGGGCCGCTGGTCGTGCACGAAAGCCCCTGGAACGCGAACCGGCCGGCCTGGTTGGCCGAGCAGGCCGGGGCCGAGCGCATCGGCATTGTGTTCGGCCTGACGCCGCAATACATCATCGGGCCGGCCGAGCTGGCCGCGGTGATGTATGGCGCGACACTCGACCGCCCGCTGAGCCACTATCACGCGGATCTCTACATCTGGGCGACGGTCCACGCCGTCGCCAAGCGGGACGGGAAGACCCTGGAGCAGGTGTGGCACGGGCGGTTCGGCGATCACCCGCACCACGAGCGGCCTATCGAGGACCGCGCCGTGCTGCAGCCCGGCGGGCGGCTTTACGAAACCTACCGCGAGATCGCGCATGACGTCCGCCGCCGCGTAATCAGCCAGCAGGCCGAGCGCGACCGTGGGGTTAAGCGGCAGGCGCGCGAGGAACAGCGGGAGACCCCAAGCGGTCATGATACCTCTTTGTCTGTGCCGCCGGCGGCGACTCCGCAGGCTGTTGCGGTGCAGATGACTATGTTTGGAGGACAGGCCGTATGATGACGGTTCTCGGCACCGGGATAAGCTGGACCAACAGCACCTGGAATCCGTGGGTCGGCTGCAAGCCGGTCTCGGCCGGCTGCGACAACTGCTACGCGGCCGGCATCGTGAACAACCCGTATTTCAAATTCGGGCATCGGTTCGATGAGGTCCGTATCCATCTGAACCGGCTTGCGCAGATCAGCAAGTTCCGGCCGATCGCGACCGGCGTGGGGGTCGAGCCGCACAAGGTGTTCGTCAACTCGATGTCGGATTTCTTCATCGAGGACGTGCCGGACGCGGTGATTCACCAGGTCCTCGATGCCATGGAGGGCACGCCCGACGTGGTGTTCCAGATCCTGTCGAAGCGGCCGATCCGGGGACGCAAGATCATCACCGACCGCTTCGGCGGCGGCCGCGGCGTGCCTGAACACATCTGGTTCGGGTTTAGCGTCGAGGAGAACCGCGTGGCGGCCCGCGTCCGCATCCTGCGTAGCATCAAGGATCGGGTCGGCAGCATGGTGGCGTTCCTCTCTGTGGAGCCGATCGTTGGCCCCACCGATCTGCTGGAGTTCGCCGATATCGACTGGGCAATTACGGGCGGGGAGAGCGGCGCCAATGCGCGGATCATGCCGCGCCAGTGGCTGATGCCGGCGGTCGAGTCCGCGCTGACCGCCGGCGTCCCGCTCTGGCACAAGCAGTCCGGCAAGGTGCTGTCGCACCCGAACATCGACCTGACGGTTACCATCCGGACGCTCGTCGGAAAAATGGCGTGGCTGGTAGAGAACGGCTGGGAGTTGCTGCCGGATGAAAAGGGGGGAGCGACGATCGACCGGTCGACCTATCGGCAGTTTCCAGCGGCCTACACGCGGCTGACTGACCGGATGAACACGAAACGTTCATCGGTGGCGTCGCTGATCTGACGAGGGGGGAAACCACGCAAGGGCATGCGAGGCTTCCTTCTGCGCCAGAGACGCAGACCGCGCGGGCATGATGCCCCGCGGACACGGAGAACGGATTATGGCTACACGTAAAACCACGAGGAAGAATGCGTCAGGCGTCAAGCCGCGTCGCAGGGCGACAGAGACGTATTCGGCCAGGGCCAAGCGCCTCGATACTGAGGACGCCGCGGCCAAGGCGGCACCGCCGACTACCAAAGAGGACCTCCTTGCGCAGATCGGCGCGGTGCTTGATCAGGTCGACGCTCTGATGCGCGACGAGCGACCCAAGACCGACCCGGTGCAGTTTTCCTATGCCAGTTTCGGTCCGACCATGAAGGCCCGCGCACTGGTGGACGGCCTGAAGCGCCAGCTCGACGGGCTGCTGAACCCCAATGGCAATTTCGACGTTGAGGGGGCCGAGGAGGCGATCTGGGCCGCATTCGCGGCTCCGGCGGGGACGGTGCCGAGTTGGGCCCAGCCTGGCGAGTTCCTGCTGTGGATGAGCTACATCCCGGTTCGCTGCCGGTGGGGCGGTTTCGCGACGCCACAGGCTCGCTTTTCGGCCGCCGACGCCAATGGTCTGTTCCCGGATCCGTGCGGGGACATCTTCGCGCACGGTGTGGCGCGGCAGATCGACCCCAAGTGGACGGACGTGGAGAGCGGGTTCCTCGCCGCTCTGGGCCAGCTCGCCACGAACCGGGACATGAAGCTGCAGCGTTTGTTCCACGAAGCGGAGAAGGAGGTGCGCGAGTGGCTGGCGTCGCCGGGGGCAGCATGGGCGGTGACGGCGATCAAACAGGGTCCGGTCAACGAGATCCCGCTGCCGGCCCGCTTCGCCGCGGTGCAACAGCGGATGTTTGCCTGACCGGTGGGGAGAGGGGCGGTCCAGGCCGCCCCGCCTTCCTATGCGCCAGGCGCAAAGCCACGGGCGATCGAGCCTCGGCTAAACGGAGACACGACCATGCCAATGATTGCGAACTTGCCGCTGCCCGAAGCGGAGATGCGCACGCTGACGTTGATCCTGCGGGATGCAGAGATGAGCGAGCGTCCAGCGCGGCAGTAGCGCAACATTCGCTCGCTGCTCACCAAGCTGCACCACGCCGGGCCGATGGAGCGGTAGTGCCCCGGTTTTAAGGTCTGGAAAGGGCGGAGAGCGGACCCAGGCGGCTGCCGGGCCGGAGTCCGCTTGGCGCCCAAGCACGAACCCGCTTCGCGGGATTGGTGCTGCGGGGTGAGTTATGAGTTATACGCGTTTCGGAAGTGGCCAGCCTCAAGGTCGATGATCTCGACAGCACGCGCATGCTGATCCGGGTCGAACAGGGCAAGGGACGCAAGGACCGCAACGCCATGCTGTCACCTCAGCTGCTCATTCTGCTGCGGCTGTGGTGGAAGGAAGGCAAGCGGCGCTCGGTCATGCTGCCTCATGGCTGGCTGTTCCCCGGACGCAGTGCCACCGATCCGATCTCAACCCGGCAGATCAACCGCGCGATCCATGAGGCAACCGAAGCGGCCCGTCGTAACTCGGCACGGCTTGCGCTCACCTCACGCCGCGACACCTCCGTTGCGACGAATGCCCCCAATTACGCCCGTCACCAGGATCAGGCCAAACGTGGTGGATATCAGCCGCGGCCAGAGCTCGATCAACGGTCCGCCTGGCGAAAAATCTCACTCACCAATGTCCCGCCAACTCCTGCGCCGAGCCGGTTCCGCCATCACCGGAACAGAGCAGCTCGAAATCCCATAGACCATCGCCGCATCCCCGCGGGTTCGTGCTTGGGCGGTTTTCGTACGCCGGCCCCATGCCCAGACGCGCGACCGCCGATGGCCGGCGTCCGAAAACCTTCACCATGACGGTCGTTCCAGGCCGCCTCGCTGTCACTCATATGCAGACGTTCGACGAATTGTGGCAGTACATCGCCCTACCTCTGGCAACCCTTGCACCAGGGTGCCTCGGAGAGAACAATGAGCATGGAAGCAATGAAATCGCGGTCACGCCGCCAAGGGGAGAGAATTCCATGGACCTCGGATTGCAAGGCAAGCATGCGATCGTGACCGGTGGCAGTCGGGGCATCGGCAAAGCCATCGCGCGGGAATTGGCGCGCGAAGGCGTCGATGTGGCGATCGTGGCGCGCAACAAGGAGGCTCTGGAGGCGACGGCGCGGGAGCTGGGAGCCGAGACGAACCGGCGCATCCTTCCCCTTACGGCCGACGTCACCAGCAAGGAGCAAGTGGATCGCATGGTCGCCGAGGCGGCACAGCAACTGGGCGGCCTGCATATCCTGGTCAACAGCGGGTCCTCGCCGGGCGGTTCCGCCACCGCGACCGGGCCGATCGATACGGTCGTCGACGAGGATTTGATACAGGACTTCAACGTGAAGTATGTCGGGGCGCTGCGCTGTTGCCGCGCTGTCATCCCCTTCATGAAAAAGGAGGGCTGGGGCCGCATCATCAACATCAGCGGTGCCAACGCCCGCAACGCCGGCAATCTCAGCGGCGGAGCACGCAACGCCGGCCTGGTGCACATGACCAAGACGTTGGCGGTCCAAATGGGCCGCCATGGCATCACGGTCAATTGCATCCATCCGGGCACGACCCGCACCGAACGCACGCCGAGCTTGCTCACTGCGCGCGCCACCCAACTGGGCGTATCCCCGGAAGAAGTGGAGCGCCAGGATTTCGCTCCCGAACTCGCCGCGCGGCAATGCCATCTGCCGTATGGTGGGCGCCTCGGAGATCGCCTTTGTCACGGTGTTCCTGGCCTCGGATAAGGCCTGGGCGGTCTCCGGCGAGCTGGTCGCGGCAACCGGGGGAGCCGGGCGGACGGTACATTACTAAGCTGCCACTGAAGTCCTCAAACCACGGCCGGCCGGTGGTGCGACCGTTCACCGTGTGGTAACGAGGCGCTCCATGAACGCCGTAGCTCCCCTAGCCTAGCAAATGAAATGTTGCTCGTTAATCAAGACACGGGACGACGATCACATGCCTCTTGAAATTGGCCGAGGAACCAATCCGGAGCGCGCCGAAGACATCGTCCGAAGTCTCGATTTCCTAGGACAAATGCCCGAGACGGGACGATGGATAGTTAAGCTGGCTTCGCAGGTGAGCAGCCATATATTCGGTGACGTGTGGGCTGCCATTGCAGTGGGTACAATCTGCCGCCGTTCTCAAGGCTCTGCCACTGTGATCACTTGGGGAAATAGCACATGGCCGCCAGGGTCTCAAAACTCGGCATTCGCTCAGTCTTTGGCGGGCCTCACGGCTATGCAGATGGCAGGTACCGTGGTTACCGACGTCATATCGTCTCCGATAGACCGTGAGGAGGTCGAGCGAACAATCAGTCTCGCGAATGGCGGTATCCTTGAGAGCAAAATCGAGGCTTTTATTTCCACCGTCATTCTGACGACCAACGGGAGGAAGAATCTCAGCGATGTATCCACATCCGCATCGCTGAGATTCCTCACCGAGGCATCAGTCACGTTCTACCCTGAATCAACCGCAAAGCACCGCGGAAGCGTCAAGAGATCCCGAAGCAGAGATATTTAACTTCGAGATAATCTTCGATCCCGTACTTCGAGCCCTCGCGCCCCAGCCCGGATTGCTTGATGCCGCCGAAGGGCGCGACCTCGGTGGAGATGAGGCCTTCGTTGATGCCGACCATGCCGTACTCCAGGGCTTCGGCAACACGCCAGGCACGATTGAGGTCGCGCGTATAGAAGTAGCTGGCCAGTCCAAATTCGGTGTCATTGCTCATCCGGATCACTTCTTGTTCTGAAGAGAAGCGGACCAGCGGAGCGACCGGACCGAAGGTCTCTTCCTTCATCATCAGCGAATCCGGCGAGACATTCGTCAGAATAGTCGGCTCATAGAACGTGCCGCCGAGTGTGTGGCGCTCGCCGCCACAATCGATGTTGGCTCCGTGCGCGAGAGCGTCGGCAACGTGCGTCTCCACCTTTGCGAGGGCTTCCTGATTGATGAGCGGCCCGATGGTCGTGTCCTTGTCCAGACCGTCGCCCACACGCAGCTTGAGAACCGCGGCGTGAAGCTTCGCCGTGAATTCGTCATAGATCGCGTCTTCGACAAAGATGCGGTTGGCGCAGACACAGGTCTGGCCGCCGTTGCGGAATTTGGAGATCATCACGCCGTCGACGGCCTTGTCCAGGTCGGCATCGGCGAAAATCACGAAGGGCGCGTTGCCGCCCAGCTCCATCGACATTTTCTTGATGGTGCCCGCGCATTGTTCGAGCAGCCTGCGGCCGACTTCTGTGGAACCGGTAAACGACAGCTTGCGCACCGAAGGGTTCGATGTAAGCTCAGCGCCTATCTCGATTGCCGGACCGGTGATCACATTGAAGACCCCAGCCGGAATTCCCGCGCGATCGGCCAGCTCGGCAAGGGCCAGCGCGGAGAACGGAGTTTCCGGCGCAGGCTTGACGATCATGGTGCAGCCCGCCGCCAGGGCCGCCGCGGCCTTGCGGGTGATCATGGCGTTGGGGAAGTTCCAGGGCGTGATTGCCGCCACGACCCCCACCGGCTGCTTCAGCACCACGATGCGGTGGTCTCTGCGATTGGAGGGGATAACGTCGCCGTAGACGCGTCTCGCCTCCTCCGCAAACCATTGGATAAACGAGGCTCCGTAGGTGATCTCCCCCTTGGACTCGGCTAGTGGCTTGCCCTGTTCCAGGGTCATGATGATTGCCAGATCATCTCGATTTTCCAGGCAAAGGTCTCTCCAGCGCAGGAGCAGGTCGCAGCGCTCTTTGGCGGAGATCGCGCGCCAGCCCTCCCACGCCTGTTCGGCTGCGGCGATGGCCTGGCGCGTTTCCACGGCTCCCAGGCCCGGGACTGTGCCGACGACGCTGCCGTCAACGGGGTTGTCGACCGAAAGGGTCGCACCGTTGGCGGCACCGACCCATTGGCCGTTGAGATAGCACTGTTGGCGAAACAATTGCTTGTCTTTCAGCGGAAGCGAGACGCGAGTTTCATTTTGACTGGCTGTGGGCATGAATGGTCCCCAGAGGCTCTGAACGTTTGCGCGACGGGTTCAGGACCCTCCAGTGTATCGGATGCGCATCCCACGATTGGCCGACTAGCATGGAGAGCGCAAGAACACTTTGAGGCGGAAAACAATGAATCGACGGAACCTTTTAAAGGGAGCGGTGACGGTTGCCGCGGCAGGTTTGAGCCGGCGGGCGCTGGCCGGCAAGCCTGACACACGGCCGGTCACCATCACTGTGAATGCAGATCGCATGATCGGGACGATCCCATCGAATTTCACGGGCCTGGGCTATGAGATTTCCTCCGTTGCGGCGAATGGCCCGCTGTGCAGCCGCAGCCCTGTGTACGAGCGGCTGGTGCGCAACCTGGGCCGGGAAGGTGTGATCCGGGTGGGGGGAAATACCTCGGATTATGCCGCCTATTCGCCTGCTGGTCCGAGCGTCTCCAAGCCCAAGGGATCTACGATCAACGATGCCAACCTCCGGGCGCTCGGCGATTTTCTGGACGCGACGGGATGGAAGCTGATCTGGGGATTGAATCTCGGCAACGGCAGCGAGAACGACGCGGTTGCAGAAGCGAAGGCGGTCACGAAGTTTGCAGGGAGCAAGCTGATCGCGTTTGAAATTGGCAACGAGCCCGACCTGTTCGTGCACGAGGGGCATCGGACGGGCTCATATACCTACGAGCAATACCGGACCGATTTTCGGAGATATAAAGCAGCGATCCGTCGCGCATTGCCGGACGCGCCGATTGCAGGTCCGGATGCGGCGGTCAACATGGAGTGGGTGACGCGGTTTGCGGCGGACGAAGGCGGCGACCTGAAATTCCTCACCTGCCACTACTACCGGGAGGGCCAGAACCCGTCCAGCACCCTGGCCAAGCTGCTGCATCCCGATCCTAAGCTGCTCACGCGGTTAGCGGAGGCGCGAGCGGCAGGCGAATCGGCCCATCTCCCCTACCGGATCTGCGAGACGAATTCGTTCTCCGGCGGCGGCAGGCCGGGTGTGAGCGATACCTTTGGGGCGGCGCTTTGGGTCATGGACTTCATGTTCACGCTGGCTTCGGCGCAGGCGGGAGGCGTGAATATCGAGACGGGGATCAATCAGCTTGATTTCATGAGTTCGTATTCGCCGCTGCGAGGCGACGCGTCCACGGGCTACTCGGTAGGCCCGGATTATTACGGGATGCTGGCTTTCGCCCAGGCGACTCCGGGGAAGCTGGCGGCTGTCGATTGCGATGCCGGAGGATTGGAGCTGACCGCCTATGCAGTAGCCGGGGATGACGGAGCGCTCAGGCTTTGCATCCTCAATAAGGAGACTGCGCAGGACGCGCAGGTGAGTGTGCAGGTGGGTGGTCGGGCGGCGCATGCTCGCGCGCTCTGGCTGCGAGCGCCCGGGTTGGAGAGTAAGGACGGGGTCAGCCTGGGAGGGGCCTCGCTTTCCGCCGATGGGTTGTGGAAGCCGAAACCGGTGGAAAAGTTGCCGGTGAGGGCAGGGAAATGCGAATTGCCGGTTCCGGCTGCAACTGCCGTCGTCCTCACCTTTGCAGATTGAGCCAAGAGCAATAACCGCCTCGCAATGTGCATCTATGTAAAAATGCGTGGGCGAGACCGCACCCGATGCAAACGCCACTTGCCAGCAGAGTGCCGGCATCTGTTAGGGTAGCGTCTTGCTTGATTGCTGGTGTTTGCCGTGAGCGAACTATCAACGGAATCAGAATGGAATGCGAAACGGGTTGAGGTACGAGTGAGAAGGCATCCGAGCATGGAATTCCACATCTCCCGCGATGTGCGCAAGAAATATGACGTCAACGACGTATTGTTCAACTACGCCGGAAACGTGATTTTCGGGAACCTCGCCGCCAGCCGCGAGCTGGCCGCTCGTGTGAACCAGGTCCGCGGGGCCGATCTTGCTCCTGAGAAGGTGGTTCATGCAGCCGCGCTGTTTGCGATGGGCCTGATCGATGAGCTGAGCCATGCGATGATCGCGCAATACCGCACCACGCGCGATCCCGGAGTGCTGGCCGAGGCGATCCGCTGGTTCAGCGAGCGGCAGAATCAGCCGGAAGTGGAAAAGCTGCTGCGCACCTTCACCGACCTGTTCCCGAATACGACCATCTACCGCGGCGAGCAAACGGTCGAGGAGTGGCTCAACGCCGCCTCAGAGGGCATGCCGAATCGCGAAGCCGCGTTCGAGGAGCTGATCCTGGTGTGGCTGGCGAACGTAAACCCGGCGTTCAAGCCCTTTCACGAATTTTTCGACGACCAGAAGCTGCGCGAGAAGACGGTCTATGCGCAGGTGACGCCGGAGTTCGAATCCTATTTCGCTACTCGTCCGCCGTTCAGCCCGGAAGAGGGAACGCTCCTCGACGTGCTGAAGGCTCCGATGCTGGCATCGCCCGATTCGCTGGCTGGCCAGCTCGCGTTTATCCGCGAGAAATGGGTCGACCACCTGGGTCCGGATGTGCGGCGCATTCTGCTGGCGATCGACGTCCTCAAAGAGGAAGACATCGCCATCTGGATGCAATTCCATCCTCCGTCGGACGCACGGCGGCACGGAAAGTTGGGCGACGGCTGGGGCTCGGAGGGCTTCCTCGGCGATGAGTTCGTCGGTTTCGGCCACGGCCGGTCTGCAACCGCGCCGCATGGTCCCGTGGTTCACGAATATGAGGCTTTCAGCCCGGACACGGACTGGATGCCGCGCGTGGTGCTGATCGCCAAGAGCAGCTATGTCTGGCTCGAACAGCTTTCGAAGAAATATGGGCGGCACATCGAACGGCTGGATCAGATTCCCGACGAGGAATTGGGGGTGCTCGCGGATCGCGGGCTGAACGGCTTGTGGCTGATCGGCCTGTGGGAGCGAAGCCCAGCCTCGCAGACCATCAAGCGCCTGCGCGGGCAGAGCGACGCCGTCGCGTCCGCGTATTCGTTGCGCGATTACGCCATCGCCGAGGACCTTGGCGGCTATCTCTCGTACACCAATCTCCGCGACCGCGCGGCGCGCTTCGGGATCAGGCTGGCCAGCGACATGGTGCCGAATCACATGGGCATCGACTCGAAGTGGGTCATCGAGCATCCGGACTGGTTTCTGTCGCGCCACGACAGCCCGTATCCGTCGTATTCCTTCAACGGTCCTGATGTCTCGAGCGACAGCCGCGTGGAGATCAAGATCGAAGATCATTATTACGATCAGACCGACGCCGCAGTGGTCTTTCGCCGGCGCGACCGCGCGTCCGGGCACACCGAGTTCGTGTATCACGGCAACGACGGCACCACCTTTGCCTGGAACGACACGGCGCAGCTTGACTACTCCAAGGCGTACGTTCGCGAGCAGGTGATCCAGACCATCCTGAGCGTGGCGCGGCAGTTCCCCATCATCCGCTTCGACGCAGCGATGACGCTGGCCAAGAAGCATGTGCAGCGGTTGTGGTTTCCTCTGCCAGGCTCGGGAGGCTCGATCCCGTCGCGTGCGGAATTCAGCATGACGCAGGAAGAATTCGATGCCCTGATGCCGAATGAGTTCTGGCGCGAGGTTGTCGATCGCGTGGCGGCCGAGGTCCCGGGAACGCTGCTGCTGGCCGAGGCCTTCTGGCTGCTGGAAGGCTATTTCGTCCGCACCCTGGGCATGCATCGCGTCTACAACAGCGCGTTCATGAATATGCTGCGCGACGAAGAGAACGCCAAATATCGGTCCTACCTGAAGAAGACCATCGAATTCGATCCCGAGATTCTCAAGCGCTATGTGAACTTCATGAGCAATCCTGACGAGCGCACGGCGATCGATCAGTTCGGCACCGGCGACAAATATTTCGGGGCCTGCACCCTCATGGCGACGCTTCCCGGCCTTCCTATGTTCGGCCACGGGCAGATTGAGGCCTTCACCGAGAAGTACGGCATGGAGTACAAGCGCGCCCGCTACGACGAGTATCCGAATGAGGACCTGGTGGCACGGCACATGCGGGAGATCGCGCCGTTGCTGAAGCAACGCGCGGTCTTCGCCGAAAGCACACACTTCGCGCTCTACGACTTCTGGTGTGCGGACGGGACGGTAGATGAAAATGTGTTCGCCTATTCCAATCGGCTGGGCGATCAGCGCGCGCTTATTCTCTTCAACAACCGCTACGGGCACACGCGGGGAACGGTGCACAACTCGACTCCGATGATGGACAAGTGGGTCGGGGGAATGGTGCAGAAGCGTCTCCACGAAGCGCTGGATCTCCCTCCGGGCAATGTGACGGTGCTGGCCTATGAGGATTCCGCGACAGGCCTCAAGTATCTGCAGCGGGCCGGCGTCATCGAGCACCAGGGTTTCACTTTCGGTCTGCAGGCGTATCAATATGCGGTGCTGCAGCACTGGCGGGAGATGATTTCGACGGCCGAGTATCCCTGGGACCGGCTCTGCGACGCGCTGCAAGGCGAGGGTGTCTACAACCTCGATGAAGCGCTGGTGAAGTTGCGCCTGAAGCCGGTACACGATGCCCTGAAGGGCGCGCTGAGTCCAGTGGTGCTGGAGCCGTTCATCGAGGCGGCGGAAGAGAAGCAGGATCACCCCACGGCGAAGGACGACCACAAGAAGCTCTATCCGCAGAGCCGCGGCCTCGATACAGCGATCGCCGCGATGATGGATCGCACTGCGGAGTTTCACCATGAGGTCGCAACACTGTCGGACGCCGAACTGCCAGACCGGCAATCGCTGAAGAAGGCTCTGGAAGCTGTCGCCCGGCTGCCGCGCCTGGTGAGCAGTCCGGCAGCCGATTGGCCGCCGACCGCGCGTGTGGTGCTGCCCAGCAATCATTCCCTGACGCGGGCGAGCGCGGTGTGGGCGCCGGTGGTTGCATGGAGCATCCTGCGGTTTGCATCTGAAAACGAAGCAGAGACACTGGCGTTGTTCGACCGGCTCCAGCTCCGGACCGCTCTGGCTGAGACCTTCTCGAATCTGGGCCTGGAAGGCGAAGATGCATGGCGCGCGGCGGCGCGGACTCGCATTCTGCTGTCGGGAACCTATAAGACTTCGGGGCTGTCGGGTGATGCCGCGCCGATTTCTCGCGCTTTCTGGGATGAGCCGGATGTGCGCTGGCTGCTCGATGTCAACGAGTCTGAGGGCATTCTCTATTTCAACAAGGAATGCCTGGAGGAGATGTTCTGGTGGCTGCAACTGCCGGGGCTGATTGCGTTGCTCGAAAACGGGCCGGTAGCTTCGCAAGCCTTGATTGCGCTCAAAGAGCGCTACACCGCCGAAATCTCGAAGGCGAAAGCTGCCGGATATAAGTTCAGGGAATATCTCGCGCCGTTGGAGAAGTCAGCCGCGGCTCAAACGAAGCTCGAAGGCGCGAAGACGCAATCTGCGGAGACCGACAAAGATGAATCGGAGCCGGAGGTCTTTCCCGAGGATATGAAAGCAGCCGATCCCGAGGTGGAAGTCTAAAGCGGGACCTTGTTACCGAGAGCCGTCATTCTGACCCTGAGTGAAGCGAAGGGGAAGAATCTCAGCCATGCCGGACATCGCTGACCCTCAGTCGATGCCCAGCTTCTTCTGCATCTGTTCGAGCGTGATTCCCTTGGTCTCGGGATACATGACGAGCACCACGAAGAACTGCAGCGCCATCATAGCCGCGAAGAAGACGAAGGGCGCCGCCGTGGAATGCTTCGCAACGGCAGGAAATGCGAAGGAGATGATCGCGTTCATGATCCAGTGCGATGAGCTGCCCAGGCTCTGTCCCTTGGCTCGCACCCGCGTGGGAAACACCTCGCTGATATAGACCCAGATGACCGCGCCCTGCGATATCGAAAAGAAGAAGATGAATCCGACCAGCAGCCACAGAAGGTCTGACTGATGCTGCTTGGTATAGAAGATGGCCGCGACACCGGCCAGCGCGGCTGAAGTTCCGACTGACCCCACCAGTAGCAGCGTCTTCCTTCCCAGTTTATCGATCACGGTCATGGCCAGCACCGTGGCCAGGAAGTTCATCAGGCCCACCAGCACGGCCTGCCTGTCTCCGGAAAGCTTGCTGAATCCTGCGTAGTTAAAGATCGACGGCAGGTAGTAGAGGATGGCGTTGATGCCGGAGAGCTGGTTGAAGCAGCCGATCGTCGTCGCCAGGAAAATGGGCAGCCAGTATTTCTTCTGGAAAAGAGGCTCGGAACGGGTCGCCCTCTCCAGGTGAATCGAGTCGACAATCTCTTTGAGCTCTTCTTCGGTGTTGGGCGAGCCCATCATGCGCAGCACTTCGCGTGCCTCATCGATGCGGCTCTGGGTCACCAGCCAGCGCGAGCTGCGGGGAATCGCGAAGAGCAGGAAGAGAAAGAGCAGCGCAGGCAGGCCGGCAATACCCAGCTCCCAGCGCCATTCGGCTGCGCCGAGCTTCATTCCGGCAATCACGTAGTTGGAGGCGTAGGCCAGCAGGATGCCGAGAACGATGTTGATCTGAAAGAGGCCTACCAGGCGTCCGCGCCACTTTGCCGGCGCCAGCTCTGCGATGTACACCGGGCCAAGCACCGATGAGCCGCCGATACCCAGGCCGCCGATGAAACGGAAGCAGACCAGCGCTGGCCAGCTCCAGGCGAAAGCGCAGCCGACGGCGGAGATCACATACAGAAACGCCATGATGCGCAGCGCCTCGCGGCCGCCGATCTTCTGGCCAAGTTCGCCCGAGGTCATGGCCCCGATCACCGTCCCGAAGAGCGCGATGGAGACGGTGAGGCCGAGCTTGAACGGAGAGAGGTGGAAGATGTCGCTCAGCTGCTGCGTGGTACCTGAAATCACCGCCGTGTCGAAGCCGAAGAGCAGCCCGCCAAGCGCGCCAACCAGAGAGCCTTTTGCCAGATAGTAATTCAATCGCATCCGCGTCTGTGTGCCTTCCCGTTTCAACAAGAGCAGCCGTTGTTCCGCTCCTGATCCAAAAAGGGAAGAATACACGCACCGAGCAGTCCGGCGTCAGGGCCAAGCTCAGCGGGAAGCACCTGAGTCGCTCCGCGCGGATGGCCGCTGGCGATTTTGCTTCCCGGCGCGGTCAGCCGATAGACATAGCTGCGATGGTTCAGCTCCTCGAAGATTGCGGCTTCCATCAGGTGCCACGCCTGTACCAGGCCGCCGCCTACCACGTAGAGGGGAAGGTTCAGCGTATTGACCAGCGCGGCCAGGCCGATGCCCAGCGCGCGGCCGGCATCGGTAAATATCCTCGCGGCGTCAGCATTGCCTGCATCGGCCGCGTGGGCCAGCGAGCGTGCTGTCCACTTCGGCGCTTCTTCTGCTTGAACGAGCCCGGGCGCGGTTCCTCCGGCGATCCACTCGTTCGCCGTCCGCACCACTGCGGTTGCCGACGCATACATCTCCAGGCAGCCATTGCTGCCGCAGGGGCATGCCGTGCCTTCGGGATAGATCGTCGCGTGGCCTGCTTCCCCTGCCATGCCGTGCGCGCCATCCCAGATCTTTCCGCACAGGATGATGCCGTTGCCCACGCCGGTTCCCAGCGTCAGCATGCAGAGCGAGTCGGTGCCGAGAGTCTTTCCGCGGCCGAGAACACACTCCGCCAGCGCCGCGAGATTGGCGTCGGACTCGACGATCACCGCGCGGGACAGCCGCGCTTCCAGATGCGCTTTGAGCTCGAAGCCATCCCATCCGGGAAAATTCGGGAGATGATGCAGCCTGCCCGCAGGCAGCTCCAGCGGCCCGGGCGTGCCCACTCCGACGCCGGCCAGCTTGAATTGGGAGGAGAAACGGCTCTCCAGCGTCTCCACGGCGCTGCACAAATCTTCTACGACGGCATCGCGTCCTGCTGCAAGACGGGTCGGCAGCAGGATGGTGTCGAGAAGGCTCTTCTCGTGTGTATAGGCGGCGATCCTCAGGTTGGTCCCACCAAGGTCGACGCCGATGCTATAACTCTCCACTCAGACTGCTCCCTCCACGGGCGGCGCACCGCGTTCCTTTATAAAAGTAGCAAATACAACGCAATGTTATCGTTATCGAGCCAGAATTAACATTCCGGGGATCCCGCGCCGCCTTATCTTGGACGACGCAGATTTACGGAAAAATGGTGGTGTCACCTTCATGCAAAGCCTGGATGCGATTTTGCAGCCCGGCGTCCGCCGCGGCTTGGGTGAGGCGCGCCAGCGGTTCGTCCATCGGTTCCTGGGAGAGGCAGAAAGTCCCGTAGTGCATGGGGATCATGCACTCGGCGTGTAAATCCTGAAAGGCGCGCAGCGCATCCTCGGGGCTGGTGTGAACGCGGCGGAATCCGTCCGGCTTATAGGCCCCGATGGGCAGCAGCGCCACCTGCGGCGCGAGCCGCTCGCCGATCTCGCCAAAGCCGGCAAAATAGCCGCTGTCGCCGGAGTGGTAGACGGAATGAGAGCCGTTGCGAAGCACGTACCCGCCGAAACCGCGGTGCGAATCGCGCAGCATGCGCGCGCCCCAATGCTGGGCCGGCGTCATCGTTACCTCGACCTGGCGTAGCCGGCGCGTGGTCCACCAGCGCATGCTCTGCACGCTCTCGAAGCCGATTCTGCTGACCAGGTCCTCGACACCCTGAGGGACGATGGCGACCGGAGCCTTACCCGACATGCGATAAGTGTGGCGAATCACCTTGCGCAGCGACGGCAGGTCGAGGTGGTCCATGTGGGCGTGGGTCAGCAGCACGGCGTCGATCGCGGGCAGGTCGCGTATCAGGACGCCGGGACGGCGCTGGCGGCGGATCAGCACCAGGCGGTTTGCGAAGACCGGATCGACCAGCAGCTTCAGACCGCCGATCTGCAGGAAGAAAGATGCGTGGCCGATGAACGTGACGGCAAGCTCCTCCGGCTTGGCCAGCAGGGGCTTCTGGGGCGTACCTTGCATCTTCTTAAATGCCGATTTGGCAATGAGATCGAGCGCAAAGCGTAAACCTGGAGCTGATGGTTTATCTGACAATAATTTCAATCCCCTCAAGCGCTCCCATTATGGATGCCCGCGCGGGGGTGAAGGTTCACAATCTCCGCATCTTAAGATAATGAAACGCTTATGAAACGCCTCAAGATTCGTACCCACCGCAAGCGCGAAATTCTGGACATTACCGAGACTGTCGAAGCAAACCTGAGCGGGCGAGAGGGGATCTGCTATCTCAACATCCTGCATACGACAGCCGCTCTTACCACCGCCGACCTCGATCCGGGCACCGACCTCGACATGCTGGATGCCTTCGAGGCCATGATGCCGAAGCTCAAATATCGGCATCAGCACAACCCGGAACATGTGCCGGATCACATCCTGTCATCGATTCTGGGTACGGCGCTCACCATCCCGGCAAGCAACGGCTCGCTGGTATTGGGAACCTGGCAGCGGGTGATCGTAGTGGAATTGGACGGGCCGCGGGAGCGCGACCTCGTCCTGAATTTCGTCGAGACGAAAAGCTAAAGGGCCAAAGACTGGCCCTTTTGAATTTAGGTATCCTGCGTAGCGGCCGGAGGAACAACCGGCGGCGGCGCAGTATCCTGCGACTGGAAGCCGATGCGGTTGTGCGATCCGTCGCAGAACGGCTTGTTGGCTGAGGCTCCGCACCTGCACAAAGAGATGGCAGGCTTGCCGGTCAGGTCCCACTCTCCACCCTGGGCGTCGGCCAGTTTGATTGGACCTTCAACGCGGAATGGTCCGTTGGGCCGGACCGTGATCTTGACTTCGTTTTCTGGCACTTTTGCTCCTTGAAGGTAAGAATCTCGATCCTGAGTCTAACAGGCGCTGGTGACGGCCGTGTGGCTGCTCTGCGCGCGTTACAGGGTCTTCAAAAAGGCCTTGGCTTTTTCGACTTCAGGGAAGAGATTTTCCTCCGCCTGAAATTCACGCGAGTGGATGCAGCGGCGGCCGTTGCGGGTTTTCACCGGATGCTTGAGGTGCAGCATCTCGTGGTACATCAGGTATTCGATGGCGAAGCGCGGAGTATTGCGGCGGTCGAAGACGCGGCTGACCATGATGGTGTTGTGGGCCGCGTCATAGTGACCGAGCAGCCGCTTGGCGCGATGCTCGCTCCAGGTGAGCATGGGCCGGCCCAGCAGGCCGTGAAAGAAGCGGAAATTGAGCGACTCGAAGACCTCATTGAGATCGTAGTGCTCGCCTTTGGACGTTGAGATGCGCTTGCGTCCCCGCGACTGCCGGACGCGCTCGGTCTGCCGGACAACCGCCTCGCTGGCGGCAAAGCGTCGGTAGCGCGTGGCGTGTACCGGCTCAATGGGCTTCCGGTACAGCTTGGCGATGAGGATGTGGGCAATGGCGCGCAGCACGCTCTCAGTTGCGCCTTCCAGGATGTCGGAGAGACGGACCTTGATGCCGCCCTCGCGCAGCCGGATGGTGGTGTTGAGGCTGGTGAAGCGATAGAAATGTACTTCGAAGGCCGGCATCGGCGCCCGTGGCCGCAGGGCGCGATATTCCTCTTCAAACCAGCGGACGAGCTCGGGGTTCACTTAAGACAGGGTACAGCGTTCAGCTTTCGGGGTACAGGAGAACGGCGTGCAGGGTCCACCGTTCACGCGCTGTCGATGGTCCTGAACCTTGATCTCTGTTCCCTGAACGCTGTGCCCCGATCCCTGTTCTCCTAGCTAGGCCCAGTGCCGTTTTTGTTGGCTTCGTCTTTGTGCTCGGCGAAGTATTTCTGCTGGCTCTGCAGCATTTCTTTCGCTTCGTCGACGGTGCTTTGCGCGGAATCCAGGGCCGTTTCCTGGGAGAAATCGTATGCGGGGTCAGGGGTTGCCAGCTTGATGATGTCCTGCCACTTGGCGCTGGCCGGGACCAGATCCTTCAGGGCCTTGCGGATGTCGGCGTGCGCTTCGTCGAAGGTGTCCAGATTATCCTGGAGTTCGTCGGAGAGGCGGGTGAACTCTTCGAGCTTGGCGCGCAGCTCCGCCTTGCGATCCGCAGCCCGGGGATTTGCGCCGATTTCCTTGATCGCGGCGATGCGCTCCTCAATGAATTTCAGGTAGAGCTTGACGCGCTCCACGGGTTGATCGCGGAGCTCACGAATCTGGTCGACCTCGTTGTCGCTGAGCGGATCCTTATCGCTTTGAGCGTGCAGGGCAATCGAGCACCAGGGCGAGAGCAACAGCAGAAGCGCAGCGCAAGCGGCCAGGGGCCGGAAGGTCAGGATTCTCGTGAAAACGCGGGGCACGGCGATCAGCCTCCTGAAATGCTGCAAATTAGATGCGGAAACAGGAAAGAGCGTCTTCGCATCGGAGCGACTGCTGGCTTTCACGCCCGATCTTATACCCTCTCCGCCGGTCGCTGTCCATCGGGAACACAGCCGCCCGGAGACGGACAGTTCGCCGGCAGTGACCGCGATTCATTCATCGGAAGCCCCTCCTTCGCGCCGTGGCCGTGCGCGTGCTAACTTTCCCCATGGAGGCATCCTCATGGCTGCGCCCTTTCTCTCTCTTCGCTTCAGCATCCGGCAGCTCCGCAAATCGCCGGGATTCGCGTTGACCGCGATCCTGACCCTTGCTCTCGGCATCGGCGCCGCGGTCTCCGTCTTCAGTGTGGTCGACGCGGTGCTGCTCAAGCCGTTCGCCTTCCGCGATCCGGGCAAGCTGGTGGTCATGCGCGAGGTGGTCGAGGAGATGCGGTCACAGTACCCCGAGGTGCCGTTCAACTACCGGCACTATCTGCGGCTGAAGAAAGACAGCAGATCACTGCAGGACGCGGCCATCTTTCAGGAACACGGCGTCAGTGTTTCTCCGGGCGGCGACCATCCGCACGTTCTGGGAGCGCTCAAAGTATCCCCAAATTTCTTTTCGGTGCTCGGAGTGCAGCCATCGATGGGCCGTAGCTTTCTGCCCGACGAAGCGGTTCACGGCCACTCGTCGGTCGTTGTGCTCACCTGGGATGGCTGGAAGTCGCTGTTCGACAGCGATCCGAATGTGATCGGGCGCACGCTGCGCATCGGCGGCGAGGCGAACACCGTAGTCGGAGTTCTTCCTGCCGGATTCAGTTTTCCCGAGGTGGCCATGGCACCGGACATGCCCTCGACCCTCAGCCACTCGGGAGCGGTACGCGCCAACGAGATTTTCGAACCTCTGGTGCCGGGCAAAGGCGATCTTGAGGACGACAACTACGACTACAACTTCTCCGTGATCGCGCGTCTCAAGCCGGGAGTCAGCGTGGCGCAGGCTCGCGCCGAGATTGGCGGCTTGCAGCGCAACTATTCGCGCTCCGCCCACCTTGAGGTTCACAACGATATCGCCATCGATCCCTTTGCCAGCGATGTCACCTCGAACGTGAGCGCTGCGCTGTGGCTGATTTTCGCTGCGGTCGGCGGCGTGCTGCTCATTGCCTGCGTCAATCTCGCCAACCTGCAACTGGCCCGCGCGGTTGCGACCGAGCGGGAGAGCGCGGTCCGCGCAGCGTTGGGCGCGAGCCGGTCAGAGCTGCTGCTGTCGCGCCTCATGGAGAGTTTCGTGCTCGCTTGTATTGGAGGCACAGCCGGCATTGCGCTCGCCTTCCTCGGAGTCCGGTTGTTGACCGCCTTCGCTCCGGCAGACGTGCCTCGCATCAACGAAGTCCAGGTGAGCCTGCCGGTGCTGCTCTTTGCCGCCGGCCTTTCCATCTTTACCGCTCTTCTCTTCGGCACTCTTCCTGCCTTGCGCTCGCTCCGCATTGATCCGCAGTCGGCTTTGCAGTCCAATCCCACGCGCGTTGCGAATACCCGCGCCTCGAGCCGGACCCGCAATCTGCTGGTGGCCGCGGAGGTGGCCTGCACCGTGGTGCTGCTGATGGTGACCGGGCTGGTTCTGCGCAGCTTTTCGCAGGTGATGCGGCAGAGCAGGGGATTCGACACCGGCCACGTGGTGGCGGCCCAGGTCGATCTCTATGCGCCGCAATACGGCGATTCGGCGCCCAACGTCGACGCGGTGAAGAATGCCTTCATCGACCGGACGCTGACGAGTCTGCGGCAGATTCCCGGTGTGCAGTCTGCGGCCATGACCAGCGCCATGCCGTTGACCGGAGAGACATGGATCGACCTGCTCACGCGGCCCGATCATCCGGTGCCGCACGGCAGGGAACCTCAGGTGAACATTCGCTTCGTCAGCCCAGGCTACCTCTCGACCATGCGCATTCCTCTGATTTCCGGCCGCAACTTCACGGACGCCGACCGCAGCGCCCTGACCGCATCCGGCGGCAAGCCTTCGACCACCCCGATGCCGGTCCTTCTCTCTGAGAAAGCGGCGCGGGACGGTTTCCCCGGCGAGAACCCGATCGGCCGCAAGCTGGCAGCCCTGGGTGACGAGAATCGTTCCCGCATCGTGGTGGGAGTCGTCGGCGATGCCCGGGTCAACGGGCTCAAAGATGTGGCCGACATGGAATATGTCCCCTACTGGGAGATGCCTCCCTGGAACCTGACCTTCCTGGTGCGCAGCTCTCAATCCGCCGACGGGCTTATCCCCGAGATGCGCAAGGCAATCTGGCAGATCGATCCGCAGGTGGCGATTCCGACGCTGAAATCGCTCGACGAGCAGGTAAGCGATTCGTTGGCAGGCGACCGCTTCCAGACGCTGCTGCTTTCGAGCTTCGGCGCTGCCGGGCTGCTGCTGGCGCTGCTTGGGGTCTATGGCGTGCTGGCCTATTCCGTCTCGCTCCGGCGGCAGGAGTTCGGCATCCGTATCGCGCTCGGCTCGGATAAAGGCCGCCTGATGCTGCTGGTGCTGCGCCAGGCGGCATGGCCGGTCCTGGCCGGAGCCGGCGTGGGCCTGGGGCTGGCCTTCGTCGCCACGCGCTGGGTGCGCAGCCTGCTCTACGAGACGCCGGCGGCCGATCCGCTGGCGATTGCGGGAACGCTTGGACTACTGGCGGTGGTCGCTGCGCTGGCCGCGATCCTGCCGGCGCGACGGGCATCGCGCGTCGATCCTATCGAGGTGCTGCGCGCGCAATGATTGCGCTTTTCTGAGAATGGGTTTTTCTTATAAATCATTGCGAACGAAGAAGTTTCCCGTTTACGGGAAGGCCTACATCATTGATTCCAAAGGCTCGTCCTGGAAATCTCAGCGAATGAATGATTTACAGGTCGTCGTAACGGACAACCTCCAGCAGTCAAGAAGAGAACGCATCGCTGAGATCCTTCCTCCCGTTGGTCGTCAGGATGACGGCGCCTTAAAGAAAGTGCGCTTCCTGCCTTAATGCTTGAAGACCTGCAGCATCATCTCCGACTGCACCTGGTTGAGCTGCTTCAGGGTGGACTCCAGGGTCGGCCGGTCGTCGAGCGATGCGCCCATCATGATTTCCTTGAGGCGGAAGGCGGTATGCCGCATGAGGATCTCGGCATTCTTCAGCTTCTTGGCGTCATCGGCGACATTCATGTGGATTTTGGCGGTGTATTTCTGCACCGCTTTGAGGGAGGCCGACGCGTCTTGGTCGTCACCGGCATTGAGTTGCTGGCCGGCGAGCTCGGTCATGGAGTGGGCCAGCTCCGCGTAGAGGAAGCATTGCTCCTTGGGGCCAGCCTGCGCGGCGCGGCTTTCAAGTGCAGCGATCTGCTGGGTGTCGAGAATTTTGTCGGTTGCCGCGAAGGCGGCGCGAGGGGATAGGACCGTGGGGGTGACGGCGACTGCCGCGAGTGAGAGGACAAGAACGAACCGCATGATGCACCTCCTTGGGTGCCACGGGAACGTCGAACGCCGTTTACTTTTGGAGGATTGCCAGCCTTTGCTTAGCCTGCCATTCCTCGTCGGGAAACTTCCCCAGGGCCGAACCTAAGAACAGATGATAATACTCCACAGCTTGCTTCGTGTGATGAAGTTTATCGTGAGCGGTTGCCCAAAGGAAGTATGTAGCCGGTGTCTCCGCAGCATATTTTGATCGCGTCGCAAGGGCGTCCAGCTCCAGCGCAGGATCTCCGGTCTTGGAGGCTGCGAAAGCGATCCCACCCCATGCATCGGCATCTTTCGGATTGATCTTAACCGCGTGCTGGAACAATGCAAGGGCCTGCGGGTAATTCTGTTCCCGGATCAGGACCTCTCCGCGGGCGGAGAGCAAATTGGCATCGTCGGGCGATGAGGTCAGCAGATTGGCGTAGACAGCGTCGGCCTTTTCAAGCATTCCGCCCTGCATGTAGGCGTCGGCGAGCATGCCGGAAACCTGGCGGTTCTGCGGCTGGAGCTGGTGCAGCTTCTCAAGCGTGGCCGTGGCCTCCTCCGGCTTGCCCTGGGCGGCGAGCAGAGCGGCGTACTGCGCATTCAGCGCCGGGTCGTCCGGGTCGCGGAGCAATGCCGTGTGGACCAGCGGCTCAGCCTCGGCATAGTTCTTTTCCTCGATCAGCAGGTGCACCAGGCCGGCGATGGCCGGAGAAGATTCGGGCTGGACGCTCAACACGCGGCGATAGGCCTGCTCGGCGATGTCGCGGTCGCCCTCCGCCTCGGCGATTTCTGCAGTCAGCATGGTGTCGTCAGGGGTTTCCGGCGAAAGCTTGAGCGCCGCCAGCAGATCGTTCTTCGCGGCATCCGGGTCGGAATCGTGTAACAGGTGGGCCAGCGTGCGGTAGGCCTGGGCCTTCGCCTCCGGATTGGGAGGATCGGGATTCAGGCTGACCGCGGCTTCGAGCTCAGCGCGGGCGTCGGGCGAATTCTGCTGGGCCAGAAGCAGCCCCAGGGCCATGCGTGCCTCGAACTGCTGCGGATTGGCGGCGATGGCCTTGCGGTAATAGGAGACAGCCGAGTCCGCGTGCCCCTGCGCGTCGTCGCAGTAGCCGCGGTCGAAGAGGGCGCGGGCGTCGGTTGAGTGGGCCGACAAATACGCGTCGAGGAGACCTCGCGCCTTGCCGTAGTCTTTGGCGTCGATGGCCGCTTCCGCATCGACCAGGGGGCCGGTCGTCTGGGTCGACGACGGCGCGGATTCCGCCTCAGGGTCGCTGCTTCCGGGAGGCAGGGGAGTGGATTGCGCGTGCAGCGCGAGGGTAAGAAGGAGAAATGCGAGAAAAACCGCGATACGAGATTGCTGCAAAAAGATCACCCTACGTCGGACTGCTGAATTGCGATTTCGTTTGCTACCTCGGGGCTGGGCTCGCGCCGGGGCGTCAGCACCCTGGCGAGCCAGTAGCCGGTGTGCGAGAGCTCGTTGCCGGCAATCTGCTCAGGAGTGCCGGTGGCGACGAGCTGTCCGCCGGCCGATCCGCCTTCGGGACCGAGGTCGATCACCCAGTCGGCCGATTTGATGACATCAAGGTTGTGTTCGATGACCACCAGCGATCCGCCGCCGTCGATGAGCTTGCGGAAGGCGGTGAGCAGCTTGCTGACGTCGTCGAAGTGCAGGCCGGTGGTGGGCTCGTCGAGGATGTACAGCACGCGGCTCTGCTTCTTCTTGTCTTCACCGCCGGAATTGCGGACGGAGGCGAGATGCGCAGCGAGCTTCACGCGTTGCGCTTCGCCGCCGGAGAGCGTGGTTGCGGATTGACCGAGGCGGACGTAGCCAAGGCCGGTTTCATCGAGGACGGCGAGCTTTTCGACGATCTTGGGCTGCCCGGCGAAGAAGCGCAGCGCCTCTTTGACCGTGAGACCGAGCACCTCGTGGATGTTCTTGCCCTTGTACTTGATTTCGAGCGTGCTCGATTTGTAACGTGTACCGTTACATTCTTCGCAGGGCAGCTCGACATCGGCGAGAAACTGCATCTCGACGGTCACCGTGCCGTCGCCTTCGCAGACATCGCATCGGCCGCCGGGGACGTTGAAGGAGAAGTGTCCGGCGGCGTAGCCGCGGCGCTGGGCCTCGGGCTGCGCGGCGAAGAGCTCGCGGATGGCGTCGAAGGCCTTGATATAGGTGACCGGGTTCGAGCGCGGCGTGCGTCCGATGGGATTCTGATCGACCAGCACGATGTCGTTGAGGCGATCGGCTCCCTTGATTTCGCGATAGAGATTGGCCGGGTCGCCGCCTTCGGTCTTGCCCAGCTGATGCGAGATGACGCGGTAGAGCACTTCGTGCACCAGCGTCGATTTTCCCGAGCCCGAAACGCCGGTGATGCATACCAGCATGTTGAGCGGGATTTCGACATCGAGGCCGCGAAGGTTGTTGGCGCGCGCTCCGCGCAGCTTGATCCAGTCCTTGGGGCCGCCGGGCTCGCGGCGGCGCGTCGGGACGGGGATGGTGAGTTGCCCGCTGAGATATTTGCCGGTGATGGATTCGGGATCGCGCTCGACTTCGGCGACGGTGCCGGCGGAAAGAAGTTTGCCGCCAAACTCGCCCGCGCCGGGGCCGAGGTCGAGCAGGTGATCGGCTGAGCGGATGACATCCGGATCATGTTCGACAACGAGAATGGTGTTGCCTAGGTCGCGCAGGTTTTCGAGGATGCGAATGAGCTTGGCCGTATCGCGCGTGTGCAGACCGATGGAGGGCTCATCGAGAACGTAGAGCGCGCCGACGAGACGCGAGCCCAGAGACGTGGCCAGCTGGATGCGCTGCGATTCTCCACCGGAGAGCGTGGAGGCGAGGCGATCGAGGGTGAGGTAGTCGAGGCCGACGGCGTCGAGAAAGTGCAGCCGCTGCTGAATCTCGGCGAGGATGCTGCCCGCGATCTCCTGCTGCATGGGCGAGAGCTCGATGCCCTGGAAGAATTCGTTCGCCGTGCGGATGGTGAGCGCCGCAGACTCGCAGATGTTGCGCCCGGCAATTCTGACGGCGCGAGCCTCGGCGCGCAGCCGCTGGCCCTTGCACTCCGGGCAGAGCGCGTAGCCGCGATACTTCGAGAGCATGACGCGCACATGCAGCTTGTACTTCTTACGTTCGAGGAATTCGAAGAAGCCATGCACTCCGAGGAAGCCGCCGTGTCCTTCGAGCACAAACGTCTGCTGGTCGAGCGTCATGTCGTACCAGGGCACATCCATCGGAATGCCGTGCTGTCTGGCAGCCTTCTTCAGCTCGGTGAAATAGGAGCGGTACTTGGGACGGTTCCAGGGATCGATGGCGCCTTCGTCCAATGTCTTCGATTTGTCGGGAATGATGAGGTCGAGATCGAAGTCGATGGTGTTGCCGAAACCCTGGCAGCGCGGGCACGCGCCGAAGGGATTGTTGAACGAGAAGAGACGCGGCTCGGGCTCGCGATAGATGCGATGGCAGGTCTTGCACTCGAATGCAGCGGAGAAGCGGAGACGCTCGCGCTCCGGGGCTTGCTTACCATCGGCGGCTGGTTCGCGGGGAACGATTTCGTAGAGAATTTCTCCGGCTTCGCGATAGCCAATCTCAGCGGCGTCGACAATGCGTGCGCGATTGTCAGCAGACACGACGATGCGGTCGACGAGGATGAAGACGGGCAGCGCGAAGTCGATCTCGAGCAGCGATTCGGGCGTCGAGAATTCGTAGATGACGCCATTCTGATAGAGGCGATTGAAGCCGCGCTTGCGCAGGTCTCCCAGGCGCTCTTTCAGCTCTTCGGTGAGCGGAGACGCTACCGATTTTTTCGTACTCTTCTTTGCGGCCTTCTTCGGCTTCGCGGCTGGCTTGCTCTCTTCCGCGGTGGTTTCTGCCGCCGGTGCGGGCAGCTTCACCGGGTTCACCGGAAAGAGCGCGTGCAGGCGCGTGCCTTCGCCGAGAGCGAGGACGCCGGCGGCGATCTCGTCCACCGTGTCGCGCTTGACGATGCCGTTGCAGACGATGCAATGCACCGTGCCGCAGCGCGCCCAGAGGAGGCGCATGTAGTCGTAGATTTCTGTCGCCGTCGCGACCGTCGAGCGCGGGTTTCGGGTGGAGTTCTTCTGCTTGATGGCGATGGCCGGGGCGAGTCCGTCGATGAGGTCGACGTCAGGCTTCTCGATGCGCTCAAGAAACTGGCGGGCGTAGGCGGAGAGTGATTCGACGTAACGCCGCTGACCCTCGGCGTAGACGGTGTCGAACGCGAGCGAGGATTTGCCCGAGCCGGAGACTCCGGAGACGACGGTGAGCTTCCCGTGCGGGATCTCGACATCGATGTTTTTCAGGTTGTGGGTCCGCGCGCCGCGGATGACGATCTGATCGGTCAAAAAAGTAAGCCCCGTAGGAATGCGCCGGCCGTCCATCCAAGAGGAATGCCGTGGGGAGCACAAGGCACCCCAGTTTGATTATAAAGGGCGGGGGAGCGGGTGGCTAAGGAGCGGGCCACAGCCGAGCCCATGTCCGAAAATCCGGACATGAAATCCGGACCGGGGCACCCGATCAGTGCTGCCCGGGCACGATTTTGATCTCAAAGAGCTTAGGCCACAGCTTGCCGGTGACGAAGAGGCGGTCGTGCTGGGCGTCATAGGCGACGCCGTTGAGCACGGCATTAGAATTCTGCAGGCCGAGGGATTGGACCAGATCCGTCAGGTCGATCCAGCCGAGCACTTTGCCGGTCTGCGGCGAGATGCGGGCGATCTTGTTGGAGTACCAGATGTTGGCGTAGATTTCGCCGTGAATGTACTCGAGCTCGTTCAGTTCTTTGACGGGCTCACCGTGGTCGGTGACCGCGATGCGGCGGACCACCGCGAAGGTCTCCGGGTTGAGGAAGCGCAGCGTGGCGCTGCCGTCGCTCAGGATCACGTCGCGCCCGTTCTGCGTGAGGCCCCAGCCTTCGCCGTCGTAGTGAAGGGTGCGCAGCTGGCGGAAGCTGAAGCGGTCATAGACGAACGCCGTGTGCGCCTTCCAGGTGAGTTGAATCAGGTTGCTGCGCCAGTTGGTGAGGCCCTCGGCGAAGTACCGGTCCGGCACGTCGATGTGCTGGAGGACCTTGCCGGTTGCGAGGTCGTCCATGCGCAGCGAGGAGTGGCCGTTGAGCCCGGTGCTCTCGTAGAGCTGCCGATCGACGAAGACCAGCCCCTGCGTGAAAGCCTCGGGGTCATGCGGGTAGGTGTGGACGACGCGGTAGGTGTCCGCGCCGAAAGCGACGGGCAGCAACAGCAGGCATAGGGAGGCGAGGAGGGATATTCGGCGGAGCATGTTGGCTGCTACCTGGGGCTGGACGCGGTGCGCGCGAGATAAAAATTGAAGAAGGAATCAGAGTCTGACTTGAGGCACGCGTGGGCGTTGGGTGCGCCGGGGCTGCGGCGGGTGAATCCCTTGTCGTCGATGGTGATGTGCATCGGCGTGGTCGGGCAGAGGTCTGGCTTGATCGCGTAGGTGACGGCCATGGGATCGAAGAGCGTGGGCATCGTCTGTTTGGTCGCAGCGCTCCATTCGCCGTAGGGAATGTGCAGCTGTTCGGTCAGCGGCGAGTGTGCGTCGAAGAATTGTGTCAGACGCGCCTGATCGAACCTCAACATCGTGGAGTCGAGCGGCATCATGTAGATCGGCACGCCGGAGGCAAAGACCTTGCGAGCAGCGGGGATGTCGCAGAGGATATTCCACTCCGGATCGGGGTAGGGATGTCCATAGCCGCGATCAATCGATCCGCCCATCATGACGATCTTTTTCAGCTTTTGGAAGGTCGCAGGGTCTTTGTCGATAGCGGCGGCGAGGTTGGTCTGCGGGCCGATGGCGATGAGTGTGATCTGGCCGGGGTGCTTGCGGATCTGGTCGAGCAGGAAGTCGGGGCCGGCGGTGGGTTGAATCTTCGACTTGTCGCCGGCCTGCGCGTAGTCGGCCTGCGTGAACTTCGTCTTCGGCGGAGTGGGCACGCCGGCGGATACGGGAACGCTGCTGAAGCCCGTCGCGCCGAGGAAGCGAACGGCAAGCTGCGCGCGGAGGGTCGTATCTCCAAAGGCAGTGGTGATGCCGAGGACGCGAAGTTCGGGGCTGCGCTCGGCGAGCGCGAGAGCGAAGGCGTCGTCGATGTCGTCGCCGATATCGGTGTCGATGATGACGAGCTGTTTGGTGGATGCTTTTCGAGTCGTAGGCTGCGCGCTTGACCGCGCCGGAATGAATGCTGTGAGAAACAACGCTGCAACAGCCAGCCAAAGTGGAATCCCACATCTCAAAAGCGAGATGTGGGGCAGGACTGGCCGTCCAGGCATAGGCGCTTCGCGCGGATCGAAAACTGCGGCAGTCGAGAGATCACGAGGCATCGGAGGTGTCTTCGGAGGTTTCTTTGGGGCGCAGGGAATCGAGGAGCAGGAGAATTCCTCCGATGACGATGGCGGAGTCGGCGACGTTGAAGTCGGGCCAATGGTAATGGATGATGTGGACTTCGAGGAAGTCGATCACCGTGCCGGTGCGGAGCCGATCCCACACATTGCCGATGGCTCCGCCGAGCACCAGCGCCATGGAGAGCGAGGTCATGGTGACGCGCCGTCCTACGCGGAGCAGCACGGCAAAGACCACGATAGCCGCGAGGATGGAGAAGGCGGTGAGCATCCAGCGCGTGCGCTCGGGGTGCGGCGAATCGGTGAACATGCTGAAGGCCGCGCCGTCGTTGAGCACATGCGAGATGCGGAAGACATGCGGGATGACGGTGATCGTCGAGCCTTCCTCTATGTGCCGGCTCACCCAGTGCTTGGTGACGCGGTCGAGGGCGATGATGAGCGCGGAAAGGCCGAGCAGCCAGCCACGCATGTCGAGCGGTTGATGACGGGCCAGGCTCACGCGTTCACGCTCCCGGCATTTTCAAAGGGAGCGAATTCGGGCATGTGGCGGAGTGCGTCGGCGCAGCGTCCGCAGACGTTTGACCAGGGGCCGAACTGCGCGGTGTCGGTGCGATAGTTCCAGCAGCGCTCGCACTTGGTGCCTTCGGCGTTCTCAATCACATAAAGATCCAAGCCCTCGTCTGGGCCTTCGTGAACTGAAAACTTCTGTGACGATTCTTTCTGCACATGGAAGGTGGACAGATCGACTTGTGAAACATTGAAGAGTTCTTTGAGACTGTCTTTGTGATCTTCAAGAACCCTAAGGTTCGGCGATATTCCGACCAACTTGATGCTCACTTTGGCTTCAAGCGCTTTTCCGATCTGCTTTTCTCTGCGCTTTTCCTCGATGTTCCTTAGCACGCCTTCGCGAATAAAGAGAAGTTGCTTCCAATCTTCAAGTAGTTCCTCATCTCTTGCACCGAGCTTATCCAGATCGGGAAACAAAGCCAGATGTACGCTAGGCTCGCGGCCTTCGACATGGGGCAGGTAGCTCCAGACCTCATCTGCAGTGAAGGTGAGGATTGGCGCGACAAGCCGCACCAGCGCTTCGGTGATTTTCCAGATTACAGTCTGCGCGGACCTCCGCTCGTTGCTCGACGGCGCGAAGGTGTACATGCGGTCTTTGAGCACGTCGAGGTAGAGCGCGCTCAGGTCGACGATGGTGAACTCGTTGACGGCGTGGTAGACACGGTGGAATTCGAACTGCTCATACCAGGCGAGCACCTTCTCGGTCAGCTCGCGAGTTTTCGCCAGCATGTAGCGGTCGAGGGGCAGCAGGTCCTTATCATCGACGGCCTGCGCCGGAGCGAAGCCGTGCAAATTGCCGAGCAGGAATTTGAAGGTGTTGCGCAGCTTGCGATAGTTGTCGGCGGCGCGCTGCATCAGGTTTTCGCTGGCGGCTACGTCTTCGCGGAAGTCGACGCTGGCGGTCCACAGACGGACGATCTCCGCACCCAGCCGCTCGGCGATATCCACGGGATCGACGCCGTTGCCCAGCGACTTCGAGAGCGCGCGGCCCTGTTCGTCGAGCGTCCAGCCTACCGTGGCGACGTTTTTGTAGGGTGCAGTGTCTTTGATCGCGACCGAACAGAGCAGCGACGAGTGGAACCAGCCGCGGTGCTGGTCGGCTCCTTCGATGTAGAGGTCGGCAGGGAACTGGAGCTCGGGGTTGCCGACGAGGACGGCGTTCCAGCTGATGCCGGAATCGAACCAGACGTCGAGAATGTCCATCTCTTTGCGGAAAGCGGAAACCCACGTCTCAGAATCGAGACGTGGGGCACCCGGATCCATCTGGATATTGCCGCAGCTGGCGCATGTGGTTCCCGCCGGAAGCAGCTCTTCGACCGAATACTTGTGCCAGGCCTCGGCGCCTTCCTGCTCGAAGAGCGCGACGATGTGCTTGTTGATCTCCGGATTCTTCAGCGGCGTGTGGCACCTGTTGCAGAGAAAGACCGCGATGGGCACGCCCCAGATGCGCTGGCGGGAGATGCACCAGTCGGGGCGTGTCTCGATCATGTTGTAGATTCGATCGCGGCCCCAGGCCGGGTCCCACTTCACGCGCTTGATCTCGTCAAGGGCGCGCTGGCGGAAGGTGGTTTCCGTGCCATCAACGTTTTTTAGCCGAGTCTCCATGCCGATGAACCACTGCTCCGTAGCACGGAAGATGACCGGATTGTGGCAGCGCCAGCAGTGCGGGTAGGAGTGGTAGATATCCTGGCGGCCCATGAGCACGCCGCGCTCCTGCAGCAGCTCGATAATCGGGGCGTTGGCCTCGAAGACGGTCAGGCCCTCCCACTGCGGCAGGCCATTGCGCATGCGGCCTTCGTTGTCCACGTTGCAGGTCTGGTCGAGGCCGTAGCGCGAGCCTGTATAGAAGTCGTCCGCACCGTGGGCAGGGGCAGTATGGACTGCGCCGGTGCCGGTGTCGGCGGTGTCGGCGGTAACGTAGTCGGCGTTGACGCCGAGGATGCTGCGATCGAGGAAGGGGTGCTGGAAGGTTACGCGATCGAGCGCCGCGCCCTTGAACTTCGCGATCTCCTGCGCGCCTTCGAGCTTGCAGGCCTCGCGCACAGCGGCGGCCAGGGCTTCCGCAACAATATAGACATTGCCGTCGGAGTTCTCGAGGGCTACGTACTCGAATTCGGGATGGAAGGCCACGGCCAGCGAGGCGGGCAGCGTCCACGGTGTGGTGGTCCAGATGATCGTCCAGACCTGCTTGTCTTCCAAATCCTGATGGATGTTCTGCGGCGGAGTGGTCAGCTTGTAGCGGACGTAGACGCTGGGGCTGGTGTGCTGCTCGTACTCGACTTCGGCCTCGGCCAGCGCCGTTTTGTCGTGGAGGCACCAGTAGACCGGCTTGAGTCCCTTGTAGACGAAGCCTTTTTCGAAGAAGTCGTAGAAGCTTTCGAGGGTTTTGGCCTCGTACGGCTTCGACATGGTCAGGTAGGGGTGGTCCCAGTGGGCAAAGACGCCGAGGCGGATGAGCTGCCGCCGCTGCAGGTCGATGAACCCCTGTGCATATTCGCGGCAGGCGCGCAGAACGGAGAGCGCCGGCATCTCCAGCTTCTTGCGGCCCAGTTTTTCGTCCACCTTGATTTCGATGGGCAGGCCGTGGCAATCCCATCCCGGGACCAGCGGGGCGTCGTAGCCGGCCATGGTCTTCGATTTGAGGATAAAGTCCTTGATGCACTTCTGCAGGGCGTGGCCCAGGTGAATCGGCCCATTGGCGTAGGGCGGCCCGTAATGCAGGATGTACTTTTCGGCGCCCTTCCGCGCCTGGCGAATCTGCTCGTAGAGCCCGGATTCCTTCCATTGTTTGAGGCGAAGAGGCTCATTCTGGGGCAGATTGGCCTTCATCGGAAACTTGGTCTCGGGAAGGGTAAGGGTCGCCTTAAGTTCGGGCGCAGCGGACATCATTTCTCCCATAATCGTGATTCGGCGCACTCTGGTGCGAAAAGTGCTGCGAAATGCTCTTCGTAATCTTCGGCTAAAGGTTTATTGTATCGTCTCAATGAGTTTGCCCGGCGGTGTGACTTGGCGGCGGCAGATTCGTCTATTGCTAAAGCGGACTTGGTGCGAGTTCTATTGACTTGTGCGCATCCCATGAATAATTAAGGGATGAATCCAAGACAAGCGGGCCAGCCGTCATCCATAATGGAGGGATAGCCGGGGCCTGTGACACCGGCAATGCAATATGGGCAATGAGCTCCTAACACCTCCGGATCTGGATCCAACAAAATCGCGGCCAGCAGAAGACGAGCCAGAACTTCTGATAGAAGCCGACGGTTCCATGTGGTCGTCGCTGCTCTCCAATCTGCGCGACGCCTTCTCGTCTTCGAAGCAGCCCCCGCTTCAGTTGAGTTCTCAGCCAGTCGCAGTCGTGGACGCTACGCAGGAAGAGCCGGTCTGGAAGACTCTGGGCGACAGCATCAAGGATCTGTTCTTCCCCCAGAAGCTGCCCCCGCTCGAGCTGACCTCTCAGCCGATTGCGGTTGCGGACCCGATGGCCGTAAAGCGCGGGCCCTTGTCGAGCGGCCTGGCGATTACCGCCCACGTGGTGATCATCGCCCTGATCCTGCTCTTTACCTACTATCAGTGGAAGACCCGTCCCATCGTGAAGAAGGCGGTGGCGACCAACGTCGACCTCAAACCATTCATCCCCATGACGTTGAAGATGAACCAGTCCATGGGCGGCGGCGGCGGCGGCGGCGCGCACGAGCTGGTCGAAGCCTCCAAGGGGCATCTGCCCAAGCAGTCGAAAGAGCAGATCGTGCCTCCGCAGATCATCCGCAACGATCATCCCAAGCTGGCGGTTGAACCGACGATCGTGATGCCGCAGCAGGTGAAGCTGCCCGATGCGAACATGCCGAATATCGGCATTCCGCAGTCTCCCCAGGTGGCTCTGGCCTCGCAGGGCGGCGGTTCGGGCTCGGGCTTCGGCAACGGCCGCGGCGGCGGCATCGGTTCGGGCAACGGCAACGGCGTTGGACCGGGCGAGGGCGGCGGCTACGGCGGCGGCCTGATGCATCCGGGCGGCGGCGTTTCGGCTCCGCAGGTGATCTACTCCGTCGATCCCGAGTTCTCTGACGAGGCCCGGCGCGCCAAGTACCAGGGAATCTGCGTGGTGTCGGTCATCGTCGATGCGCAGGGTAACCCGCAACGCGTGCATGTGATCCGTCCGCTGGGCATGGGACTGGATGAGAAAGCGGTCGAAGCGGTGCGCCAGTACAAATTCAAGCCGGCCTACTACCAGGGACACCCAGTGGCGGTGGAAGTGAATATCGAGGTTAACTTCCGCATCTACTAAGGATTGACAGGATCAACGAGACGGCTCGGGGCGTGTACCGCTTCGCGCCGTTTTTCGCTTCGCGAGCACTGCGCGTTCATCGATTCTCAACCGACGGCGCGTACTTTTGGATTGATTCGAATTCCCGCGTCATCCAATCGGTGAGGAGATTTACGAAATGAGCCAGACGTTACCGCAGATTTCAGCCGCAGCCGCCGGAACCATCCAACTTGGAGACCTCACCGTCAACCGCCTGGGATACGGGGCGATGCGGATTACCGGCAAGGGCATCTGGGGACCGCCGGCGGACCACGCTGGAGCCCTGGCTACCTTGCGGCGCGCCGTCGAGCTGGGCGTCAACTTCATCGATACCGCGGATTCTTATGGACCCTACGTTTCCGAGGAGCTGATTGCCGAGGCGCTCGCGCCTTACGCGCCAGGTGTGGTGATCGCCACCAAGGGCGGCTGGGAGCGAGTCGGGCCGGCGCAGTGGATTCACAATGCCAGCCCCAAGCACCTGGCGGAAGCGGTAGAGGGCAGCCTGAAGCGGTTGCGCCTGGACCGGATCGATTTGTATCAGCTTCACATCCCCGATGCCTCTGTGTCCTTTGATGCATCGATGGAGACGCTGGCTCGGCTGAAGGAAGAGGGGAAGATCCGGAACGTGGCGCTCTCCAACGTGACGCTGGAACACGTGGAGCGGGCGCGCAAGATCGTGCCGATTGTCTCGGTGCAGAACCGCTACAGCTTTGCTGACCGCGAGTGGGACTACCTGCTCGATCACTGTGAGAAGAATGGGATTGCCTTCATTCCATGGGCGCCGCTGGGGCAGAATCGGCAGGCGCACGAGGTGTTGGAGAGGGTAGCGAAGCAGATCGGCGCGACTTCGCTGCAGGTTGCTCTGGCGTGGCTGCTGCGCCGGTCTCCGGCCACGCTGCTGATTCCGGGAACGTCCTCTGTGGCGCATCTGGAGGAGAATGTCGCGGCTGCAGAAATCAAGCTGCCGGACGCAGCGTTTCGCGAGCTGTCTGACGTGAATCCGCCGCCGGCCAGCCTGCGATAAAAAAATCGGTTCTGACCGTGTGAGCAACCCTGAGGGAAGGCAATGGGTCCAAGTAGACAGGGAGCAATCCCTTGGAGGTTTACCGATGTCGAATCCTCAGCAATCAGGTTCACAACACAACCCAGGTTCGCAACACAACCAGGGAGGCCAGAATCCAGGCACGCAGCACGAGAAAGAGGGCGCGGGCCAACAGCAGCAACAGCAGCAACAGCCCGGGAATCAGAAGTCCGGCCAGCAGGGTGACGCCGGCAAGCAGGGGCATCAGCAGCCCCAGCACGGCGACACCGGGCAGAAGAACAAATAGGCTGCGCGGTATCTCAGAAGATCAGAGCGATGTGGAGAGGGGCGGAGCTACGGCTTTGTCCCTTTTCGTCTTTCGAGGCAATCCCGTGGCGCGAGAAGCGAAACTCTGCCTTTACGCGGGGTGACAATTCTGGATTCTGGACTATTGCGGTGGCGCGGGCGCAGGTTGCCCAGACGCAGGCTGCGTTCGTGTAGGCACGTCTTTGCCGTGCTCCGGATCGTAGTCGTGCTTGTTCATCCAGGCTTTGAAGTCCGCGGGCGATTCAGAGGACAGCCTGCCGTCGTGTGACCGATAGGCATAATCCTTCACGTCCGTTTTCAGATTGCAGGTGAAGTAGGAGTTTGCCTTGCCGAAGACCGGGAGGAGCACGATCAATTCCTGGTTCGGTTTCTTCCATCTGGCGGGATAGGTCTCATAACCGAAAGAGGATTTGAGCTTCTGGGAGCAGTCGAAGGTGAAGTCGACACCGCGCACGTCGCCGTTGGCAAACAGATTGGCGCGGCCCTCGCCCTTCGATTCCTCGACATAGCGCATGTGATAGAAGTTCGTCTCACTGCGGCCGAAAATATGGACGCGCAACTGGTAATCGGCGGGATTCTTGCTTTCAGCGCCCAGCGGCATTGAGGCGATGCTGGCGAGGTAGAGGCAACAGACCACGAGCGGGACGCGCTTCATCGAGGCTCCTTAGGCCAGATATTACCTAACCGCATAAGCGGCGACAATTCCATTTTGCGTCAATTTTCGGATTCGCGGGTGTGTTCTGAATTTTCGATTTTATGGTGCGCCCAGAAGGATTCGAACCTCCGGCCTATTGATTCGTAGTCACTTCCAGATAAGCCGATAAGCTGTTGATTATAAAGCAACTTAACCGAGACAGCCCGCACCGAAGATCGCTAAACTTGTTGCAGTATATTCAAGTATTTACAAGGCTTTCTAAAAGTGTGCGGCACAGTTACGGCACAGCCGAGCGCGAACGGAGCGCGTTTCGTCTAAATCAGCGCGCACGTCTCTTTCGTCTCCCTTTCCCTTCCGTCTTTCAGCCACCAGGTCCATTGGATAACGACCTTCCCTGGAAAGATGGTTTGATTGTCCGGCCATGCCAGACCCGCAACACGGGTCACGTATTTGGTGTTGCCCTCCCACGCCTCCAGCGGGCAGTCCTGTATGACCGCCGTATATAGCCGAACGAACGATCGCCAGTAGTCATCCGATCTTAGTCGTCGCACGTTTACGCCGAGTGGAGATAGAGACCTGATGAATTCATCCCGAAAGGCGCTGTGGGTTACGAAGCCGTGGAGGGGCTTGAAATCGGCGGGCGTGATACCCGCCTTCGTGTTGACGTACTCGATTTCATAATCGTCAAAACATTTGAGCACAGGCGTTTCAGTCCTTTTGTATTGGGGACATGATTCTTGCGCAGCAATTTCTGGAAGAGGGCCTCTACGTCAATGGCAGCGGCACCGGACAGGCGCAGGGACTCATCGGCAACGTCGGCACGGGCGTGACAGAGGAGCCGGACGGCAATGGCAACCTCGTGAGCATCTCTGGAACGTTGGATCTCATCGGCTCGCTGAAAGAGGCTTATGCTGACAATGCTTCGTTCTTAATGCAGCGCTCAACGTCCATCATCATCCGCAAGGCACAGGTCCAATCGAATCTCTTCGAGCCCGCATGGACCCGTTCGAACGGACAGGACTATCTCCACGGTTTTCCTGTGGCCTACAGTTCCTTCATGCCCACCGCAGCCCGCTCTGCAACCCCCGTTCTGTTTGGGGATTTCAAGCGGGGCTACATTATCGGGGACCGTGGGGGAAGCGGCATCAATGTGAAGGTTCTCGACCAACCGTTGGCTGCACAGGGGCAGCTCCAGCTCTTGACCTACCGTCGTACTGACGGACGGGTCCGGCGCTCGGAAGCTATCCAGGCGTACAACGTAGCGGCCTCCTAGTTTGGCGGGGCAACCGCTCACGGTTCCCGCCAGGGCCTTCTCAGCCTCGAATAAACCGTGAGCAACTCCAGCCCGGCTTCCGATGTTGGGAGCCGGGACTTTTTGAGACTCAGGGGAGAGTTATGCAGCGAATCACGATTTCATTGCCAGATGTTCTTTACGCCGACACGACTCGCGTTAGCGCCCGCGCGAACCGCTGCTATTACATCTTCCGCCAAACCGCGAGAACGCGGCGCGTGGGCAACATGACGGCGAAGCGCGAAGAGCTGGAAAACCTCTTCGAGTTCAAGCAGCATCGCGCCTATGTGACCGGACCCGCTTCGATTCACCCGAAGACGGGCGGCCCGTATGCCGTCGAATGGCGACGAATCCCCGCGATGCCTGATGTCTTGCTCAATCGCCTGTGTGCGCTTGTGGGCACGCCAAAGGCCACGGCGACTCTGAACGACGACGTTAAACATGAAATGGACACGCTCGACCGCTTTCTTGAGTTCCACGACTTAGCGACAATGGGCGATTGGTTCAACAAGGGCAAGCAGTGGTATCGCCCAATCGATTGCCCGTGGAGCGGGCGACATACAAACGACAGTGGGGCATCGTCTTCCTGCATCGGCTACCTGGACGGCGGCGGCTACAGCTACGACTGCAAGCACAGTTGTAATAAGAGCGGCGGCGACGGTTGGAAAGACTTGCGCCGGGAGCTTGAAGCGCGGACGGGCAAGTCATTCTTCACGAGCGCGAACGCGGTTATCGGCGAGTCGTTGCCGGTTATCTCGCACGCGACGTTGGCCGATGCGTTTCTCCGCGACAACCGGGACTTTGCGGCGGTGTATGACCTGGAGCACCGACCGACAGCGCAATGGGCCGGGACACGATGGGACATCAAGAAAGACGACACACTCCTATGGAAGGCCGTTTCTGAATATCTCAAGGGTTTGTTTCCGAAGTACCGAGCGCCGGAGAAAGGGTCTGACCCGCGAATGCGGCTTTACGATGCGACCTTCACCGGGAATGTAGTACGGGCGGTCAAGCCATTTCTCCCGCCGGTAAAGTCCACCACGTTTGACCGCGACCCCTATTTGCTCGGCTTGCCTGAGTGCCGGGTGATTGACTTGCGCACTGGAGCAACGCGCGAGATGCGTCGCGAAGACTACATCACGCGGAGGATCTACCATCCCGTTGACCCAAACATGGGAACACCCTTGTTCGACCGGTTCATGGATGAGATTACGGTCGGCGATGCCGCATTGAGAAACTATCTTTTGCGGCTCGGCGCGTTGTGTCTGACGGCCAAGTCGCACCGTGGTCTGTTTTTCTTCTATGGAAAAGGGACGAACGGCAAGAGTAAGTTCATTGAGATTCTGACTAACATCCTAGGTGCCGACAACGACGGTTTTGCGCTGGCGTTACGTCCCGATCAAGTCACAGTGTCAAGATTCGGAGACGATGCCGCAAAACGTACACTCGCGGACTTTGAGGGGAAGCGGCTAGTCACCGTCAACGAGTCAGTAGGCGGCAACCTAAACGTTGCGTTGTTGAAGCTGATGTCCGGCGAAGATATTTTGAGCGGCGCACGGATGCGGCAGGATGCACGGCAATTCAAGCCAACGCACAAGGTGATCTTGCCGACCAACGACCGACCGCATCTTCCTGCCGATGATGCGTTTCGCGGGCGCGTTCACATGATTCCGTTCAATGCGAACTTTGTTGGCCGCGAGGACCGGGACATTGGCCGGAAGCTGGCCGCTGAATATCCGGGCATTTTGTATCGCTTGCTCACGTTGTGCCCCGACGTTCTCGAAAATGGGTTGCGTCCGCCCGCCAGTGTCATAGGCGAAACAGACACACTGTTCTCGGAGCTTGACCTAACGAAACAGTTTGCCGATGACTGCCTGATTGACGGCGGCGAGACAACGTCCGTTGAGATGGAGCAAGCCGTCGGTAAGTGGCTCCGTGAGCAAAGCCAGTGGTCGGACAGCGCGGTGGAGACAATCATGCGCGAGTTGAAGCAACGCCCAGGCGTCAAGTATGCGCGGGCGCGACGTAGCGACGATAAAGAAGGCCGTGGGCGGGGGCGTGTGTGGACGTTCGTCGGCGTTAGTGTCCAGGTGTCCACCTAAAAATGTATCTATGAGCTGAATTCTGTAAATCTCTCTTATATATACGTTTACAGCGCTGATAGAGGGAAAAGTAGGTGGACACAGTGGACACGGTGGACACATCAATAGAATCAATAGTTTACGTTGACTAGGTGTCCACCTTCGCCAGCGTTAGGAAGTCCTCTAGAATCAACAACGTAGGGGTAGGGGGCATCAAATCTCTAACAGGGGGCTATATAAGCCCTCCGCCGCTCATAAATTTACGCAAACGCCGATAAATCCCATTTACCTACGATAGCCTTCGTAGTTAAAGCGTGGGCGCGGCGTACTAAGGCAATGCCGATTTTCGTCGTCCAGGATGGCCCGCCATCGCGTTTAGATGCCCGTACGCGAGCCGGTGAATATCGGCGCTCGTACCCCCCGCAGCGTTTTTGAGAGCAGGCTCGCGCGCTCACGCACTGCATGGAAGTCACGCGGCTAAAGGGAGTCAGCATGTTGGAACTTGACATCATGGCCGCAGCGGACCCGCTCCTAAATGACGCTGAAGCTGCCAAACGTCTGTGCGTCTCCGCCGCGACGCTCCGCAGTTGGCGGTGCAGGGGCATTGGACCGGCGTTCATAAAAATGGGCAGGGGAGCCAAAGCGCCTGTGCGCTATAGTGAGAGCGACATTGAGCAGTACATCGCTCAGTGCCGTCAGGTTCCTCCGGTGCGGGCTGCATGGGAGAACTGATGGACGTTTACAAGCGCAAAGGCACAAAGCATTGGCTCGCGGACTTCACAGTGAATGGCCAACGTTTCCGTAAGAGCACGGGAGTCACAACAAAGGCAAAGGCGATGGAAAGAGCAGCGGAACTTCTCAGGGAAGAGCAGACAGGCGCAGCACCGGCCCGCAAGGGTCCGATGCCCGTCTTGTCCGGCTTCGCCGAGGATCGATTCTTGCCCTTCGTCGAGGCCAGCACCCTGGCCGAACAATCCAAGCTGTACTACGCAGGGGGTTGGAAGATCCTTCGATCAACTCCCATTGCAAACATGAGACTCGACGCAATAACAACCTCTGTTGCCGACGTTCTGGAGCTTCGCGGTAGCGGATCAAACCAAAACATGGCGCTCCGTAGGCTGCGCCGGATGCTTTCTCTGGCTCACGAGTACGGGATTCTTTCGGCTGCACCCCGTATCAAGTTGCGTAAGGAAAAGCAGCGAACGGCGGTATGGAACGCTGAGGCAGAGCAAGCGCTGCTGAAGGTCGCTCCGCAACCGCTCAAAGACGTTTTCCTCGTCTGTCACGACTCGGGAATGCGACCCGACGAAGTCATCCATCTCAAGTGGGATGACATCCTCTGGGACAAGAACCTGATGTTCGTGCCGAAAGGGAAGACGAGGAAATCCACTCGCCACGTCCCTCTGAGTGACCGTGTACGCGCTGCGTTGCGTGCACGTGCTCTGAGAGCCAAGACGGAATGGGTTTTCTCCTCCAGGCGGAGCAAGAGCGGGCACATCACGCACACGGCGATTGAGAAGCCGTTCAGGAAGGCTAGAGAGGACGCGAAGCTGCCCAAGGAACTTGTTCTATATTCCGCGAGGCACAGCTTTGCTACTGACCTGCTCGACCGAACGGGCAACCTTAAGCTGGTGATGGATGTGCTCGGCCATGAGAGCGTCACAACCACGCAAAAATACCTGCACCCAACGTTGAAAGACATTGCCGAGACGGTGAATGCTCGCAACTCGGACAATGCCGCGAATCTACGGCACAGTTTACGGCACAGTGGGGGTGTGATTCAGTAACTCTGGCCACTAAGTTGTTGATTTTATGGTGCGCCCAGAAGGATTCGAACCTCCGGCCTATTGATTCGTAGTCAATCGCTCTATCCAACTGAGCTATGGGCGCACATCAAGGTGGGTGACTGCGAACTTCTCTAACGATATCAAGTTACGGGCGGTTTCGCAATCTCGGAAAGCACCTGTTAAAGCTCGGCCAGACCAACCGCCTGTACTGTTCCAGTGCAAATCACTTTGCGGGCGCAGGAACCGGCGCTGCCTCGACTGCGGGCTGCGGCGGGATGAGGGGCATCTCCTCGACCAGATCGACGCCGGCGCGGCGCAGCAGCTCCGAAACCGTCTGCTTGTTCAGCCTGGTGGCGTCGTATTCGACGAGGATGGTCTTCCATTCCTTGTCGATATGAATGCGGCGCATTCCATAGACTTCGCGTGCCTTGCCCAGGGCGAACATGGCAGCTTCCGTGGGGTGCTGTTCGTAGCGGTAAAGGACTTCGAGCTGCGTCATGCGTCGATGATATCAAGTTCGGAGAATGCAGAGATAGTTACGAGAGATTGCGCAGGTAGTTCTCGATTTCGGGGCTGGTCCAGTCCTGCGCGCCGATGAACTTGCGGCGGATATGTCCGTTGCGGCCGATGATGTAGGTCTCGGGCGGGCGCGTGGTTCCGAAGGCCAGATTCGACTTCTGCGAGAGGTCGAGCGTGACCACCATGTTCGTGAGATGGTTATCGGCGACGTACTGGCGATAGGCGTCGGCGTCGGTATCGAAGCTGACCGCGAGCACCACCACTCCCGGCACCTGCTGCTGAAGCTGCATCAGCGAGGGGAACTCCTCGAGGCAGGGCGGGCACCAAGAGGCCCAGAAATTGAGCACGACAATCTTGCCGCGATACTGGTCCAGGCTTACCGTCTGCCCCCGGTCGTGAACGGTGAAGTCGGGAGCGACCTCGCCAACCTGCGCGGGATGGCCCCCGCGGTCGCAGCCTGCTGCGGCGAACAGGGCAAAGGCAACGGCTGCCGCAAGCACGCGAATGGCTCCCCACTTGATCATGGTCTTTCTGCTTCGATGGCTCACATTTCTATAATAAGAGCGGAGACCCAGTGGACGCATCACTCGAGCCAGCTTCAGCCATCCAGCTTTCTGTCATCATCCCCGCCCGCAATGAAGAGGACTGCCTCGGGGATTGCCTGCGCTCGCTGGTCAGCCAGTCTAACGAGACGTGGCTGCTGGGCCGTGACTACGAGATTCTGGTGGTCGACGACGGCTCGACGGACCGGACCGCTGCGATCGCGTCGGAATTTGCCGGAGTGATGTTGATGCAGGCCCCGGCGCTGGAAAAGGGCTGGACAGGTAAGGCCAACGCGGTATGGGCCGGCGCGGAGGCGGCGCGTGGAACGTGGCTGCTCTTTACCGATGCCGATACCCTCCACGAGCCGGAACACCTGAGCCGCGCGATTGTGGAGGCGGATCGGCACAAGGCGGCGATGCTTTCGTACTCACCGCGGCAGATCGTTTCAGGATTCGCCCAGCGCGCTCTGATGCCGCTGGTCTTCAGCGAGCTTGCGGTGACCTATCCGCCGGCAACGGTGTCAAATCCTGAGAATCATCTGGCCGCGGCCAACGGGCAGTTTCTGCTGGTTCGGCGCGATGTGTATTTCGCTAACGGCGGACACGAAGCGGTGAAGGACGCGGTGCTCGAAGACGTGGCGCTGGCAAGCATCTTCAAGCGGCGCAAGCTTGGCCTGCGCTTCCGCTATGCGCCGGAAGCGGTGGCGACGCAGATGTATCGCAGCTTTGGCGCCATGGTCGAAGGCTGGACCAAGAACCTAGCCCTGCTCTTCGGAAATTCGCTGGCGCTGGCGGCTTGGCGGATTCTCGATCTGCTGCTGTTGTTCGGTATGCCGGTGCTGATCTGGGTGATGTACGAGCGCAATCTGCGGCCGCTCTTTCTGGCGGCGCTGATGCTGATCTGGGCCAGGAACTTGTGGCGCTTCTACCGGCGGGTAGCGAAATCGAATTTTCCATTCGAGGATTGCCTGATCACGCCGCTGGCTCTGCCGCTGTTTGCGGCGCTGCTCTATCGAAGCTGGTTTCACCATACGATCACGAAGCGGGTAAGCTGGAAGGGACGGGAATATCCCAGCCGCAGCCGCTGAAGCGTGCCTGGCGGCTGGAGCATCTACTTCCTGAGACACCTATGATTCTGCTTACGCGCAAAGCCGAGTTCTCCGCCTCGCACTATTACTGGAATGACGCGTGGTCTGAGGAAGAGAACGTCCGCAAGTTCGGCAAGTGCGCCAATCGCAACGGGCACGGACACAACTACACGCTCGAAGTCACTGTTTCCGGCGAGATCGACGCGACGACGGGCTTTGTTGTCGACCTGAAAGAACTGAAAGACGTGCTGGAGAAAGAAGTGGTGAGCGTCTACGATCATCGCCATCTCAACCTGGAAGTCCCGGAGTTCAAGTCGGCGATTCCGACGACTGAGAATATCGCCATCGCGGTGTGGAAGCGCCTCGACGGGAAGATCCCCGGCGCAAGTTTGCATCGCGTGCGCGTGTATGAACTGCCCGATCTTTTTGCCGATTACTACGGTGAAGCATGAAAGCCTATTTCGGACGCCGCTACACGTTGAGCGCCTCGCATCGACTGCACTCGGAGAAGCTGAGCGACGCCGAAAACCGGGCAACGTACGGCAAGTGCAATAACCCGCATGGCCACGGTCATAACTATGTGGTTGAGGTGGTCGTCGGCGGCACGGTCGACCCTGAAACAGGGATGGTGTGCGACTTGGTCGATCTTGATGAGTGTGTGCGAAAAGAAATCCTCGATCGCTTCGACCACACCAATCTGAACACACATGCGTGCTTTCAGAATGTAGTGCCGACCACCGAGAATTTCAATGTCGTGATTCACCGCCTGCTCAAGTCAGCGTTTACTAAGGCGGAACTGACGGCGGTGCGCGTCGAGGAGACATCGAACAACTCCTTCGAATATCCGGTTCGACAGCATCAAGCGGCCGGCGCGCAAGCTCACGGAAAGGGAAGTGCAGCATGAAGAACAATCACGTGGCGACCATGCCGGCAATCAAGGGCGCGGCCAAAGACCTGAGAGATAAAGTCTCTCTGGAAACCAGCCTTGAGGACGTTTCCACGCAGGACATCTATCGCGAGATTCTTCGCCGCTTCGACGAAGACCCCACCCGCGACGGTCTGCTGCGCACGCCGGAGCGGGTCGAGAAGGCGCTCGGCTTTCTGACCAAGGGCTACCGGCAGGACCCCACCGGCATTCTGCGCGACGCGCTCTTCGATGTGGATTACGACGAGATGGTCATCGTGAAAGACATCGAGATGTTCTCGTTGTGCGAGCATCATATGCTGCCTTTCTTCGGCAAGGTGCATGTGGCGTATATCCCCAACGGCAAGGTCATCGGGCTGAGCAAGATTCCGCGGCTGGTGGATGTCTTTGCGCGCCGCCTGCAGGTGCAGGAACGGATGACGCGGCAGATTGCCGACGCCATTCAGGATGCGATCCATCCCCAGGGCGTGGGCGTGGTCATCGAGGCGCGGCATCTCTGCATGATGATGCGCGGCGTCGAGAAACAGAATTCATCGACGGTGACCTCGGCAATGGTCGGCGTTTTCCAGAAGCAGAATACGCGCGCGGAATTTCTCTCGCTGGTGCGCGAGCGGACCCCGAATTCGTTTTGACTCCTGCCATGTTAGAGAGAGAACAGCCGAAGGCGAGTGAGCCTGGACAGCCAGTCCTGACTGGACGGGCAGTCGTGAACGGACGCGCCGTCCTGAATGGGCTTTTGATTGTCGACAAGCCCACCGGGATGACTTCGCACGATGTGGTGGCGCGCGTGCGCCGCGCAACCGGCGAGTCGTCCATCGGGCACCTGGGGACGCTGGACCCGATGGCCACGGGAGTGCTTCCGCTGCTGCTCGGGAAGTACACGCGGCTGGCGCAGTTTTATGGCTCCCACGCGAAGACCTATACCGGGACCATTCGCTTCGGCTTCTCGACCGATACCTACGACGCGGAGGGAAAGCCTACCTCGGAGCCACGCGCGGTTTCGTTCTCGCTGGATGAGGTGCGCGCTGCCGCGGCAGTGTTCTCAGGCGAGCTGGATCAGCTTCCTCCCCCGATTTCGGCGAAGAAGATCGATGGGAAACCGGCCTACAAGATCGCGCGCGCTGGCGGTGTGCCGAAGCTGAAGACGGCTCGGGTGCGTATCGACGAATTCACCGTGAACTCAATGGCCGGGGAACTGGCCGCCTTTCAAATGCGTATCTCTGCGGGTGGGTATGTCCGCTCCGTTGCGCATGAACTCGGCCAGTCGCTGGGGACAGGCGCGCATCTCGCCAGCCTGCGCCGCGTCGCGTCCGGTCCGTTTCTCATCGAAGACGCTCTATCACTCGGTCAAGTCGAAGCGCTCGCCCGCGAAGGATCGCTGCCCGCTCACCTGCCTCATCCCCGGACAATCTTGCCGGAACTGCCCTGTGTCGCCGCCGATGAAGAAGCGGTGGGACGGATGCGCAACGGCATGCAGATCAATCTGCCCGAATTCACGCAGGCTCCGCTGGTCAAGATCTTCCTGGGGCAGAGGGAACTGGTGGGCATCGGCAAGCGAGTCGCGGGAACTCTCTTTCAGCCCGCAGTGGTTCTTGCCTGAATTACTTCTTCAGCATCGGCTTAAGCAGGCCGTAGATATTCTGGGCTACCAGCTCGTTTCCCTTGGCCGTGGCGTGGGTCTTGTCCTGCTGGATCGCGCCGGGGATGTTGTAAACGTGAACGTACAGAAATGGCAGCAGCGGCACATCGTATTTCGTTGCGGCGAGGGTGAAGGTTTCGTTGAAGTCACGGATATAGTCGGGGCCGTAGTCAGGCGGGAGGGTTATGCCGGCCAGCGCGACCTTTACCCCGGCGGACTTGAGCGTGCCCACGATGCGATCCAGGTTGGCGCGCGTAGCCGTGATCGGCAGGCCGCGCAGACCATCGTTGCCTCCGAATTCGACCACGGCAATGGCCGGATGAGCAGCCAGCACGTCCTGGAGGCGGGCTACTCCGTCTTTCGTCGTATCGCCGCTAATGCCTTTGTTGAGGACATGGTAGTGGTAGCCGTGAGAGTCGAGGATCTGCTGCAGGTAATCTGGATAGGCGTGGCCGGGGTCGGCGCCGTAGCCGGCGGTGAGGCTGTCGCCGAAGCAGACGATGACCGGCTCGGATTTGTCGGTTGCGCCCGAGGCAGGCAGGGACAGAAGCGCAAGAACCAGCAGGGACGCGGACCAGAAGAGCTTCACAGAAAAATTGTAGCCTGAGCATGCCGGCTGCATGTTCGTACGCGCAGAGGAGCAGGAATGATTGAAGTACGCGGTCTCAAGAAGTCAATTCGCAACGGAGCGCGCACGGTTGACATCCTGCGGGGCATTGACCTGGTTATTCCGCAAGGGCAATTTGTGGCCATCATGGGCGCGTCAGGGTCGGGAAAGAGCACGCTGCTGGGGCTGCTCGCCGGCCTCGACTCACCCAGCGAGGGTGACGTGCTTCTCGACGGCGTGGCCATCGGCCAGCTTGCCGAAGATCAGTTGGCCGAGGTGCGCGGCAGCAAGATCGGCTTTGTCTTTCAGTCATACCAGTTGATTCCCACGCTTACCGCGTTTGAAAACGTGCTGCTGCCGCATGAGCTGAATGCGCGCGGCGACGGCAAACCGCGAGCAACCGCCCTGCTGACGGCGGTTGGCCTTGCCGACCGGCTCAACCACTACCCGGTCCAGCTCTCGGGAGGCGAACAGCAGCGCGTGGCCCTGGCGCGGGCCTTCGTGCTCGATCCGCCAATTGTGCTGGCCGATGAGCCGACCGGCAATCTGGATTCGGTGAACGGGCAGCATGTGCTCGATCTGCTCACGGAGCGGCAGCGCGAAGGACGCGCAACGCTGGTGATGGTGACCCACGATCCGCAGATTGCGGCGCGTGCCGACCGCCAGATTCATCTGCGCGACGGACTGGTGGTCGCCGATGTGCTGGCCGCCGAGGCTGGATCCGAGCCGCTTCCGTCAATGTCTATTCCATCGGGGTCGCTCTGATGGCCACGATGCAGAAGCCTGCGCTGCCATGGGCGACGGCGGCGCGCATCGCGTGGCGCGAGCTGCGTGCCTCGCGCGCGAAATTCTTTTTCGTCCTGCTCTCGGTTGCGATCGGCGTAGCCTCGCTTACCGGCGTGCGCGGCTTCAGCCAGTCCTTCCAGAAAGCGCTGCTCGGTGACGCACGCAGCCTGATGGCGGCTGACTTGTCTGCGCGCATGTTCCGCATGGCCACGCCAAAGGAGGATCAGGAGCTCGACGCGCTGGCCTCCAAAGGCGTGCAGCGAACCGATGTGACGGAGACGGTCTCGATGGCGTCGGTGCACGGCGATCCCGTGCCGCTGCTGGTTTCGCTGAAGGCCGTCGATCCGGCCGCCTATCCGTTTTATGGAAATGTGGTGCTGAGTCCCGCGGGCCATCTTCACGACATGCTGAATGACGGCACGGCGCTGGTGGACGATAACCTGCTGGTCAGGCTCAGCGCCAAAATCGGCGATCAGCTCAAGATCGGCAATCGCTACTTCCGCATCGCCGCTGTGATCGTGCGCGAGCCGGATCGTATGTCGGCCGGCGTCGGCCTCGGCCCGCGGGTAATGATCACACAGCGCGCGCTGCTGCAGACCGGCCTGCTGGGGATAGGCAGCCGCGCTACCGAGCGCTATCTCTTCAAGATCGACGGCAAGAACCAGGACATTGCCAACCTGCGGCCCGAGCTCGAAAAGATATTGCCCGATGCGCAGATCATGGACTTTCGCGAGACCAGCCCGGAGTTGACGAACGGACTCGACCGCGCCACCGGCCTGTTGAGCCTCATCTGCCTGGTCGCGATGGTGCTCGGCGCCATTGGCGTGGCCATGGCCATGCGTGCGCACCTGCAGCAGCGCATGGAAATTCTGGCCATCATGAAGTCCATCGGCGCGCGGTCGTCGGATATTCTGCGCATCTACCTGCTGCAAACTACCTTTCTCGGACTCGCCGGCGGCCTGATCGGCGTGGTTCTGGGTCTGGGCGTGGAGTATGCGTTTCCATCGCTGCTGGGCTCGCTGCTGCCGCTTCGGCCACCTCTCGGCCTCGCGATCCGGCCGGTGGGAGCGGCCCTGGCTACCGGCGTTCTGACCACGCTGCTCTTCTGCCTGCCTCCTCTGCTCGATGTGCGCCGGGTGCGGCCGATTGCCGTGCTGCGCAAGATGGTGGAGACGGCTGAGGCCGCTCCGCCCATGTGGTCGAGCAACGCGCCTCCGCGCAGATGGCAGCGGCTCTCTCTGGCCGGCGTGCTCGTGGCTGGTCTGGCGCTGCTCGGGGTATGGATTTTCGGCCGCCGACACCATGCGCGGCCATGGTCGCTGGCGGCGCTCGCTTTGGATATCGGCATCGGGCTGGCGATTGTGTTTTACAGCTGGTGGGGTCCGAAATTCAAGGACCGGAAACTGCAATGGAGTGCGATCGTCATCATCGTCGCCGGACTCGCGGGCATTGCCGCCGCGCTCTCCGATTCCTGGCAGATCGGCAAGTGGTTCGCCGGGAGCCTCTTCGCAGTTCTGCTGGTGATCCTCGGAGTCTCAGCGGTTCTGCTGCGGGTACTGCGCGCTTTCCTCGACAAGACGCGGCTGCATCTGGCCTCGGCGCTGCGGCACGGCCTCGCCAATCTGTATCGGCCCGGCAATCAGTCTTCGGCAGTGCTGGCCGCACTGGGAACCGGCGTCATGCTGATCCTGGCCGTCTTCCTGATGCAGAACTCGGTGGTGCGCGAGATGCGCAGCGCCGCCGCGCCCGATACTCCGAACATCTTTCTCATCGACATCTCTCCGGACGAAGTTGCCGGGGTGAAGACGCTGGTCGAGAAGCAGCCCGGCGTGCATGGCAGGGTCGAGACCATTCCCGTTGTCTCGTCGCGTATCGTCAGCATCGACGGAGTCAGCGTGGACGAGCTCAAGGTCAAGAACTATCCCAAGCGACTGCTGCGCTCCGCTTCGATCACCTGGTCGAGCAGCGTTCCCACCGGCACCAAGGTCGCGGAAGGCAAGTGGTGGGCGGCTGACGCCGATCCTGATCTGGCGGTCGTCGATCGTGTCGCTGAGCGCCTTCATCTCCACGTCGGTTCACGCGTCGAGTTCTCCGCGGATGACAGAACCATCGCCACCACAGTCTCCGCAATCTACAAAGTCGACGGCGAGCATGCCTTTGCGCGCAGCGAATTTATTCTTGCCCCGGCGCTGCTGAAGGGCCTGCCCGCCACCTGGTACGGAGCCGTCCACGTCGCGCCTAATCAGATCGCCGGGATGGAGCGCACGCTCTTCGCGGCGTATCCAACGGTCACGGTGATCAATCTTGCCGATGTGCTGCAGACGATTCAAGACGTAGTCGGCCACATCACGCTGGTCATCCGTTTCCTGGCCGGCTTCTCCATCCTTTCCGGCGCGATCATTCTTGCGTCGAGCGTTGCCAGCACGCGCTTCCGCCGCATTCGCGAAGTGGTTGTGCTCAAAACGCTGGGCGCGACGCGCGGCCGCATCGCGCAGGTCTTCAGCGTGGAATTCATTGTGCTGGGACTGCTGTCCGGGGTAGTCGGCGCGATCTTCGCCAACCTGCTGGCGCGCGTTCTGCTGCATCGGATGGATGTGATCTACCGGATCAACTGGCCCGGGTCGGCTATCGCCATTCTCGCCACCGCGGTGCTGGCGACAGCGACGGGCTGGGTAGCCAGCTTCCGCATCCTGGGCCAGAAGCCGCTGGAAGTGCTTCGCGAAGAATAACGATCGGCCTAGCGCTGCGCCAGGGCCTGTTGAATCGCGGCTTCGGCCAGCGGCGCCATGATTTTGTATCCGGCATCGTTGGGATGCAACCCGTCGAGCGCGAGGTCCTTCTTCAGGAGTTCCTGGCCGTCTAACATCGCGATGAAGTAATCGAGATAGACCAGTCCGTGAGCGGCGCTGTAGTCCTTGAGCCACGCATTCAGCGCGAGGATTTTCGCCGGAGAGCGCTGCGCGAAGAAGTCCTGCGACTGCGGCGTGTAATCGTGAACCGGCGTCACCGACGAGAACACCACGCGTATATGGTGAGCGCGGGCCATCTCGGCGAGCGTCGTGTAATTGGCCTCGATATCCTGAACCGAAATCGGCCCGGTATTGCCGGCGATGTCGTTCGTTCCCGCGAGAATGACCACGACTGCCGGCTGAAGGTCGATTACATCCCGGCGAAAGCGCACCAGCATCTGCGAGGTGGTCTGTCCGCCGATGCCGCGATTGAGGTAGCCCCTGGCCGGAAAGTACTGATCGAGATGCCAGGCGTCGGTGATGGAATCGCCGAAGAAGATGACGCGCTTCTCGCCGGGCTTTGGCGGGGTGAGTGCTTCGTTTGCGGCACGGTAGCGGCCCAGTTGGCCGAAGTCGTTCATATAGGTCGGTATCATGGTTTCGCGCCAATGCTCCAGGCTTTGAATGGATTCCGCAAGGTGATCGGGTTGAGGCTCGGCAGTCTGCGCGCAGGCAGGCAGTGCTGCTCTGGAGGATATACTGGCACGTAATCATGGGAAAATCCGCGTGAACACCACCTCCACCGCAACTTCAACGACTGCTATCGCGCCTGCGAAAAGCCATTATGTCCTTCTGGACGGCCTCCGTGGCGTGGCCTCTCTTATGGTCGTCATCTTCCATACCTTTGAGGCATACGCCGGCGGCAGCCCGCTCAAACAGATCATCAACCACGGCTATCTGGCGGTAGACTTCTTCTTCCTGCTCTCCGGATTCGTGATCGCCTATGCGTACGACGACCGCTGGAGTCGCATGACACAGTGGGAGTTTTATAAGCGGCGTCTCATACGGCTTCAGCCCATGGTCGTCATGGGCAGCTTGATCGGCGCGGCACTCTTCTACTTTCAGAAGGGCTCCATGTTTCCACTCATCGCCACGACCCCTGTGTGGAAGATGCTGCTGGTCATGCTGTTAGGATGCACCCTCCTGCCACTGCCAGTATCCCTGGACATTCGAGGCTGGCAGGAGATGCATCCGCTCGACGGCCCAGCATGGTCGCTGTTCTTCGAATACATCGCGAACATTCTTTATGCGATTGGTTTTCGCAAGTTGTCCAATCGTGCTTTGACCGTTTTCGTGCTGCTCGCAGCAGGTTTCCTCGTGCAGCTCGCCGTCTTTGGATCTCGCGGCGACATGATCGGCGGCTGGGCTCTCGATTCCACGCAACTTCACATTGGCTTTGCCCGCCTGTTGTTCCCATTTTTCGCGGGCATCCTCCTCATGCGGCTCGGAAAGCGCATTCATATCAAGGGAGCCTTCGGCATCTGCAGCTTGCTGCTGATTGTGGCACTCTCATTGCCACGATTTGGCGGCGCACAGCACCATTGGATGAACGGCCTTTACGAAGCGTTTTGCATCATCATCATCTTTCCGATCATCGTTGCCATCGGCGCAGGCGAGAAGCGCGCGGATGGCCCTTCGATCCGGATAGCCCGCTTCTTTGGCGACTTGTCCTACCCCCTTTACATCACGCACTATCCGTTGATCTACATCTACACTGCCTGGGTTGTGGAAAATAAAGTGCCCCCGGTTCAGGGAGCAATATGGGGCGCATTGTTGTTGATCACAGCTATCTCCATCGCCTACGCCAGCGTGAAGCTCTATGATGAGCCAGTTCGCCGCTGGCTCAGCCGCAGGTTTCTGACAAGAACCGCCTGAGCGAAACACGAACGGATTGCCTGGGAATGCATTATCGGTGAAACCAGGAATTGGCGGGCGCCCCATGCAAGCCCTTCTGTCGGGCTTGCATGAGGCAATCAGCCCGGCCAGACTAGAAAAAGCAGGGCAGGGATGCGCATGAAAGAAGCTTAACTCGTCACTGCGGCTTTGCATCGCCGCAGTACAGAATTTCCACGAGCGTGCAGTCGTCCGCCGAAGAAGCTGTGCCGCAGAAGGTGGCGAGCGATTCGAAGATATCCTGCAGCTGGCTGCTTTGCGAGAGTGCGCTCTCGAGGCGCGCGTTGCCGTAGAATTCGCCCGCTTCGTCCTCGGCTTCGGTAACGCCGTCCGTTACCAGCAGCACCCGGGTGCCCGGCTCAAGTGCGATCGAATGCGATTTGAAATCCGCCTGCTCGATGAGCCCAACGGGGAGATTGGAATCGGTCAGTTCGTGAAGGCCGTTCGGCGTTTTGAGCAGGGGATGGATATGCCCGCAGTTGACGTACTCCAGCGTGCCTTTGCTATCCAGTTTGACCACGACCAGCGTGGCGTACTTGCTGATGTCTTTGACGCAGATGTAGCGATTCAGAGCGCGCGCGATTTTATCCAGCGACTGGTCGGCCAGAAGCTGGGCGTAAACCATGCCCTGCAGGGTCTGCGCCAGTAGCGCGGCGGAGACGCCTTTCCCGGAGACATCGGCGAGCACGACGTAAACGCAATCGTCGCCTGCGACCGCGTCGTAGAAGTCGCCGCCGATCTCCTTGCAGGGCTGGAAGCGCGCCTGAATGCTGGCGTACGAAGTCTTGGGCGGCTGCACCGCCATCAGGTCCTGCTGAATGCTGGCTGCGATATTCAGCTCTTCGCGGTAGCGCCGCGCATGCTCCTCTTCGATGGCCAGATGTGCATTGTCCATGAGCGCCGCGGCCTCGGTGGCGATGGTCTTCAGCAGATCGTTATCGACCTTGGTGAACTTGGCGGGATTGAGGCGGCTGTCGAGGTAGAGGATGCCGAGCACATCGCCGCGCTGGGCGTCGGAGTTGACGCGGCGGCTGCGCAGCGGAATGCAGATCACGGTCCGGATATTCTGCGCGATGATGCTGTCGGATCGCGTGCCGCTCTCGGCGCTCAGGGTGTCGGTGACGATGAACTGCCCTGTGCCGCGAATGGACTGCTGGATGGCGCTGTGCGAAATAGTGGAGTCGTCGGTGAGCGTGGAGCCGTCTGCCGCGCGGCCGACCGCGAGTTTCAACGCGCCGGTCTGTGCGTCGCAAAGCAGCACGTAGCCGCGCTCGACCTTGGTCAGCTCCAGGGTGGTTTCCACCAGCGCGGCAAGAATCTGGTCGACCGCGCCCACGTCGTTCAGCTTGCGCGCGGCCTCGAGAAACCAGCTCAGCTTCTCGATTGCGGTGTTCGGCTCATTGGCCGGATGCAGGTGGTCCATCAGCGCGCGCATGGTCGAGCCCGACATGCCTCCGCGGATGCCGAAGCGGAGCAGCGGCCCTTCGATGCTGCCGAAATGCACCGCGTCGTTGACCTCAAGCTTCTGGCGCTCGATCTTCCTGCCGTTGACATAGGTTCCGTGCCGGCTGCCCTGATCGACGATGAAGAAGTCGCCGCCTTCGTAGAGGATCTCCGCATGCTTGCGCGAAACGTAGGGATGCTCGAGCAGCAGGTCGCTGCCGGGCATGCGTCCCACCGTGAACGGGCAGTGGCCGATGGCGGTCTGAATCTCGTGGGACCCGTCGATCAGCATCACGGGGGTGGACGGCACCTCGAACATTGGTTCGTGTCTCCAGGCTGAAAAAGGGGTGGGCGGCCGCGCAGCCTCCCAGTGTGTAGCTGCGATTATAAACAGACTCGCAGATGTCCGCGCGAGGCCGTCTTTTATCATGGGGAAGCGCGCCAAAGCGAGGCTCGGGAATGCGGGCCGGGCGGCCTTAATGATTTGTTGTCATGGAAGATACAAATTGTTTCTTTCAGCCTTGACAACGGTGCTTTTCGAGCGGCAGGCTGGGATGTTTTCCTGAGGGCAATATGCCTCCCTGGCCTGGCGGCGCGCAAGGTTTCCGCCGGGCGTTTTTTTGCTCCGGGAACATCTGAGGAGGGTTTATGGACGACAACCAACGGCCGCTGGAACCCGGAATCGTAACCGATTTTTCCGACCGCCTCAGCTATGCGGGATACCTTTGCCTGCCGCAGCTTCTTGCCCAGCAGCGTCCGCTCTCCGACCCGCCCCACCATGACGAGATGCTGTTCATCATCCAGCACCAGGTGTCGGAGCTATGGATCAAGCAGCTCATTCATGAGCTGTCGGCGGCCATCCGCTTCGTGCAGCCGTGACCAGCTCGACCCCTGCTTCAAGATTCTTTCCCGGGCGAAGCTGATCCAGATGCAGCTCTTCGACCAGTGGGCGGTGCTGGAGACGCTGACGCCGTCGGAATATATGGAGTTTCGCGGCGTGCTGGGGCACGCATCCGGATTCCAGTCGTACCAGTACCGGAAGCTCGAATTTCTGCTGGGCAACAAGAATCGCGATGCGCTGAAGGTCTTCGCGCACGATCCGGCGATTCACGCCGACCTGCGAGGCCGCGCTGACGGCTCCCAGCCTCTACGACGAATTCCTGCGCCATCTGGCGCGGCGCGGACTGGCGGTTCCGCCGGAATGCGTCGAGCGCGACTGGAGCGAGCCGCATCGCAAGACCGAGGCGCTGGTCGATGTCTTTCGCGTGATCTATGAGCGTCCGCGCGAGTACTGGGACGCCTACGAGATGTGCGAGAAGCTGGTCGATGTGGAGGAGTATTTCCAGCTCTGGCGCTTCCGCCACATGAAGACGGTGGAGCGGATTATCGGCTTCCGGCAGGGCACGGGTGGTTCGTCGGGCGTGGGCTTTCTGCGCCAGGCGCTGGAACTGACCTTCTTTCCCGAGCTCTTGGCCGTGCGCACGGGATTACGGCAGCGATGAGCGCTTCCATTGAGCAGGCGGTCGCGGCCCTGGGTGATGGGCCGCTCCGTGAGGATGCGATTCGGGAACACATTGCGCCGCTGTTTTCTCGCGTGCTGGCGAGCGATCGCATGTATCTGGCCAATCATTCGCTGGGGCGGCCGCTCGACGCCATGGCCGAGGATATCGCCGAAGCGGCCTCGCTTTGGTATTCGCGGCTGGATGGCGCGTGGGATGGGTGGCTGGCGGAGCAGCAGGCGTTTCGCGCGCGGCATCGCGGAGTTGATTCACTCGCCGCGTGTAGACTGCGCGGTTCCGAAGACATCGGCCGGACAGGGACTGCGGACAGTTCTGAATGCGCTGCCCGGCAAACCGAGAGTAGTGAGCACGAGGGGCGAGTTCGACTCGGTCGACGTGGTGCTGAAGCAATACGCGGCGCTGGGCCGCATCGAGATGCGCTGGGTTGAGGCGGACGCGCGGGGCGAGTTCAGCGTCGAGCCGCTGATTGCGGCTGTGTCTCAGGCAGCGGAGCTGGTCGTCGTCTCGCAGGTGATGTTCATGACCGGGCAGATCGTGCACGGGCTCGACCGGCTAGCGGAAGCCTGTCATGCATCTGGCGCGAGGCTGCTGGTCGATGCGTATCACGCGGTTGGCGTCATCCCGGTGGACGTTGCGGCGATGGGCGCCGATTTCATGATCGGTGGCAGTTACAAATATCTTCGCGGCGGACCCGGCGGCTGCTTTCTCTATCTCTCGCCGCAGGTTTTGGAGAGCGGGCTGCGGCCGCTCGATACCGGCTGGTTCGCAAACTCGGAGACGTTCTCCTATCAGCGCCCTGATCCTCCGGTTCTGAAGGAAGGCGGCGATGCGTTTCTGGAGTCGACGCCGCCGATTTTCACTTACTATCAGGCGCGCAGCGGGCAGCAATTCCTGTTGGCGATGGGCGTGGAGCGGCTGCGCGAATACAGCCTGCGCCAGCTCAGCGCGCTACGCGGTTATCTCATCGATGCTGGCATAAGGGAAGTGATTGGCGGAGACGAAGACCACGGAGCGTTCCTCGCTCTACGCATCCCCGGCGCCATGGAATTCGCGAAGAAGATGGAGAGCGAGGGGATTGTCTGCGATGCGCGCGGGCAGTGGCTGCGTCTCTGTCCTGACTGCCTTACCCGCGATGCGGAGTTGCAGCGCGCGGCAGGGGCGGTGGGCCGTCTGCTGCGCGAGTCATAAGGCAAAAGCGTAGTTACTGGAATGAACCGTCATTCTGACGACCGACCGGAGGAAGAATCTCAGCGATGTGTCCACTCGCGCACCGCTGAGATTCTTCGCTGCGCTCAGAATGACGAGCTTGTTTTGATTGATGCCCGAACGAAGCTTGCTACTTGGTGCTCAGTGCGTCGAGGGCCAGGTTCAATTGCAGCACGTTGACCCGCGGTTCGCCGAGGATTCCGAACTGGCGTTCCTCGATGTGGGCTTGCACCAGCTTCTCAATTGCCGCGTCCGGCAGATGCCGGGCGGCTGCGACGTTAGGCGCCTGATAGAGCGCAGCCGCAGGCGTGATATCAGGGTCGAGGCCCGATCCTGAAGCCGTTACCAGATCGATGGGGACGGGCTTGCCGGGGTTTGTCTTCTGATACGCGGCAACGTCGCTCTCGATGCGATCCACAAGCTTCTTGTTGGACTGCGCCATGTTCGACCCGCTGGAGTTGGCGGCATCGTAGCCATTGCCGGCCTCGGACGGACGGCTGTGAAAGTAAGTATCGCCGGGAAAGCTCTGGCCGATGATCGCCGACCCGATCACTTTTCCATCGCGCGTGATGAGCTGACCGTCGGCGTTGTTGCGCATGGTTAGTTGCGCGAATCCGGTGATCACCAGCGGATAGACGATGCCGAGCAGCACGGCGGTGATGAGTGTGAAGCGAATGGCGATTTGCAGATTCGATTTCATATCGATATTCCTTAAGCCAGATGAAGCGCGGTGAGAATCAGGTCGATGCCCTTGATGCCGATGAAGGGCACGATGATGCCGCCGACCCCGTAGACCAGCAGGTTGCGGCGCAGCAGCGCTGCCGCGGACTTCGGCGCGTACTTCACGCCTTTGAGCGCCAGCGGGATCAAGGCAACGATGATGAGCGCGTTGAAAATGACGGCGGAGAGAATGGCCGAGTGCGGCGTGGAGAGGTGCATGACGTTCAGCGCATTCAGTACCGGGAAGACGCCTGCGAACATCGCCGGAATAATCGCGAAGTACTTGGCTACGTCGTTGGCGATGGAGAATGTCGTCAGCGCGCCGCGCGTCATGAGCAACTGCTTGCCGATCTCCACAATCTCGATCAGCTTGGTGGGATTCGAGTCGAGATCGACCATGTTGCCGGCCTCTTTGGCGGCCTGCGTGCCGGAGTTCATGGCCACGCCGACATCGGCCTGGGCCAGTGCCGGCGCGTCGTTGGTGCCGTCGCCGGTCATCGCGACCAGCTTGCCCTTGGCCTGCTCGCGCTTGATGAGGTCCATCTTGTCTTTCGGTTTTGCCTCCGCGAGAAAATCGTCGACACCGGCCTCGCGCGCGATCACCGCGGCGGTCAGCGGATTGTCGCCGGTGATCATGATGGTGCGGATGCCCATGGCGCGCAGCCGCGCCAGACGATCTTTAAGGCCACCCTTCACGATGTCCTTGAGATAGACCACGCCGAGAGCAGTGGTATTTTCGGCAACCACCAGCGGCGTGCCACCAAGACGCGCGATCTCCTCAACCTTGTCGCTGACCTTGCGCGGCATGCTGGAGCCGTTCTGTTCGAGGAATTTGGCGATCGCATCCGCCGAGCCTTTGCGGATTTTGGTGCCGGGCAGGTCGACGCCGGACATGCGCGTCTGCGCGCTGAAGGGAACAAACTCCACGCGCATGTTGGTCAGGTCGCGGCCGCGCAGGTTGTACTTCTCCTTGGCCAGCACGACGATGGAGCGGCCCTCAGGCGTTTCGTCGGAGAACGACGCGAGCTGCGCCGCATCGGCGAGGCGTTCCGTGCTGACGTCGGGAGCAGGAAAGAACTCCGTTGCCTGGCGATTGCCGAGCGTGATGGTGCCGGTCTTGTCGAGCAGCAGCGTGTTTACGTCGCCCGCCGCCTCGACAGCGCGGCCCGACATCGCGAGCACGTTGTACTGCACCAGCCGATCCATGCCTGCGATACCGATGGCGGAGAGCAAGCCGCCGATCGTCGTCGGAATCAGGCAAACCAGCAGCGAGACGAGCACAAAGATAGTCTGCGGCGCGTGCGAGTAGATGGCGAAGGGCTGCAGCGTCGCGACTGCAAGCAGAAAGATGATGGTCAGGCCGGCGAGCAGGATGCTCAACGCAATCTCGTTCGGCGTCTTCTGCCGCTCCGCGCCCTCGACCAGCGCGATCATGCGGTCGAGAAAGGTCTCGCCGGGATTCGATGTGATCTTGATGCGAATCCAATCGGAGAGCACGCGCGTGCCTCCGGTGACAGCGGAGCGGTCGCCGCCGGCTTCGCGAATCACGGGCGCGGACTCGCCGGTGATGGCCGATTCGTCGACCGAGGCCACGCCTTCGATCACCTCGCCGTCACCGGCAATGAACTGTCCGGCTTCGACCTTGATGACGTCGCCGGCGCGAAGCATCGAGCTGGACACAGCCTCAGTCGAGCCGTCGGCCTTGTAGCGATAGGCCATGGTCTCGCCCTTGGCCTTGCGCAGCGTATCGGCCTGGGCCTTGCCGCGCCCCTCCGCCATGGCTTCGGCGAAGTTGGCAAAGAGCACGGTGAACCACAGCCAGAGGGTGATCTGCAGGTTGAAGCTGATGGGTTGATGATGCAGCGCATCCTGAATCAAGCAGGCCGGTGGTGAGCACGCTGCCCACTTCAACGACGAACATCACCGGGTTCTTCAGCATGGTGCGCGGATCGAGCTTGGTCAAAGCGCCAACCGCTGCCTGACTGAAGATCGCCGGATTCCAGAGACTCTGTTTTTCTGCCATGACTTTTTTCTCCGACGGTTCTTAGAACAGCATTCCGTGCTTCAGCAGCAGGTGTTCAAGGATTGGCCCCAGCGAGAGCGCAGGGAAGAAGGTGAGCGCGCCGACGATCAGGATCACTCCAGTGAGCAGGATGGTGAAGAGCGAGGAGTTCACCGGGAACGTTCCAGGCGAGGGGGGCACGCTCTTCTTCTGCGCCAGGTTGCCGGCAATCGCCAGCATGGGGATCATCATCAGGAAGCGGCCCGCGAGCATGGTGAAGCCGAGGCTGATGTTGAACCAGTGTGTGTTGGCGTTGATCCCCGCAAAGCCTGAACCGTTATTGCCGGCGGCTGAGGTGAAGGCGTAGAGAATCTGCGTCAAGCCGTGCGGGCCGGCGTTGGTGATGCCGTTGAGCCCTGGCCCGGTAAGGACGGAGGCCGCAGCCAGCACCAGAATCAGCAGCGGGAAGATCAGCACGTAAAGCATGGCCATCTTCACGTCGAAGGATTCGATCTTCTTGCCGAGATATTCGGGCGTGCGCCCCACCATCAATCCCGCGATGAAGACGGCAAGCACCACGTAGATCAGCATGCCGTAAAGGCCCGCGCCCACGCCGCCGAAGACGATCTCGCCGAGCATGATGTTGGAGAGCACAATCATCCCGCCGAGCGGCGTAAACGAATCGTGCATGCCGTTGACCGCGCCGCAGCTTTCGTCGGTGGTGGTTCCGGCAAAGAGCGCGGTATCGGCGATGCCGAAGCGGACTTCCTTGCCTTCCTTGTTGCCTCCTGACTGCGAGCTTGCTCACGTGTTGATCGACGCCGTGCAGCAGTGGATGCGGCTGCGACTCCGCGGCGTAGATGCAGAAGACGCCTACGAACCACAGCAGCAGCATGCAGGCGAAGACCGCCCAGCCGTGGCCGGACGATCCTGTCATCTTGCCGAGCGTCACAGTGAGCGAGGCGGGGATGAGAAACATGGCCAGAATTTCGAGGAAATTGCTGAAGGGCGTGGGATTCTCGAAGGGGTGCGCGCTGTTGGTATTGAAGAACCCGCCGCCATTCGTGCCCAGCATCTTGATGGCTTCCTGCGAAGCCACTGGTCCCTGGGCAATCGTTTGCGGTGTGCTCGAATGCTCCAGCGTCTGCGCCGTGGTGTAGGGCTTCAGGTTCTGGATGACGCCTTGTTCGATGAGCAGCGGAGCGAGCACCAGGCAGATCGGCAGCAGCACATACAGGATGCAGCGCGTGGTATCGACCCAGAAGTTCCCGATGGTTGCCGATTGCCGCCGTGCGATGCCGCGAACCAATGCGATGGCAACCGCGATGCCCACCGCCGCGCTCAGGAAGTTGTGATACGCGAGGCCCACCATCTGGGTGAAATAGCTCATGGTGGTTTCGGGCACATACGACTGCCAGTTGGTGTTCGTGGTGAACGAGGCGGCGGTGTTCCAGGCCAGGGCCTGCTCCACGCCGGCGAGCTTCTGCGGGTTCCACGGCAGGAAATGCTGCGCGCGCTCGATGACGTAGGTCAGCAGCAGCGAGACAAAGCTGAAGAGCAGCATGGCCGCGCCGTATTCGCGCCAGCCCATCTCCACGTCGGCCTTTACACCGCAGGCGCGGTAGAGCAGCCGCTCGACCGGCTTGAGAACCGGGTCGAGAAACGTGCGCTCGCCCTCGAAGACGCGGGCCATGTAGATGCCCAGTGGACGCATGAGCGCCACCACAACGGCGAGGAGAAGTACAATCTGGAGCCATCCATTGGCGGTCATTTCAGAATTTCTCCGGGTACAGCAATGCGATGACCAGATAGGCCAGCAGAGCCACGGTGAGTACGATGACGACGATGGTTGTAATGTCCATGGCTTTACCTGAGGCGCTCACAGCCCTGGATATAGGCCAGCGCAATGGCAAAAAACAGCAGAGTGAAGACGATCATGAGCAGATCGAACACGAGAAATCTCCTTCGCTTGATCGCTGAAAGGCGTGGGATGACGGGAGCGGGTGCCGGGGGAGGGAAGTCATGAATCCACACTGGGGCTCGAGCTCAAATTGAGCTATGTTGCCCAGTGGGTCACTCGATTGCAAATAATGACAACGGAATTTCAGTTCAATGTCTTGCATTGCAACTCAAGTTGAACGCATGGACAGGAAATTCCTCGTAAGAAAGTCATAAAGAACTTATAAAGGTGACCGATTTCACGGCTATTCCGCGCCTTCAGGCAGGAAGCGGTAGCCGACCCAGGGTTCGGTCTGGATGTATTCCTTGCTGCTGTCGCCCTGCAGCTTTTTGCGGAGCTGCCCGATGAAGACGCGGAGATACTCCGGCTGCTGCGCCGACTGCGCACCCCATACCGAGGTAAGCAGCACGCGATGGGTGAGCACCTTGCCCGCATTGCGCGAGAAGAGGAGCAGGAGATCAAACTCCTTCGGGGTAAGGTGAATGGATTTTCCCCGCACCAGCACCGAATGAGCCTCGACGTCCACCACGAAATCGCCGATTTCAACGGGCGCATCCGTAACCCGTTCCGGGGCGCGGCGCAGGTGGGCGCGCACGCGCGCCAGCAGCTCCTGAACGCTGAAGGGCTTGGTCACGTAATCGTCGGCGCCCGCATCCAGCGCCTCGATCTTCGACCGCTCCTGGTCCCGGACCGAGAGCACCAGAATCGGCATCTTGCTTTTTTTGCGGATGGCGCGGCAGAGTTCGACGCCTGTCATTCCCGGCATCATGAGGTCAGTCACCATCAGGTCCGGCGCCCAGTCTTCGAAGATGCGCAGCGCCTCTTCCGGCTCATTCGCGGCGCGCACGTCGTAGCCCTGCGCGGAGAGCGCTGTTCGCAGCACCCGCGTGATCTGCGCTTCATCGTCGACAACCAATACCCGCTCCGCCATGCCTACCCCTTCTGCGTCCTCATTCGTTCCATGTTTTCTGTATCATCGCCCCTGTCATGGAAAAGCATACAGCGAGCCTGCGGCAGGCGTTGCTCCGCGCCGCCGGGGCGACCGTCATTGCGGCTCTGGTGGTGTTGCTTTATCGCCGCTTCCTCCACGTCAACCAGACGACCGTGGCGCTCACGTTTCTGGTCCTGATTCTGGTTACCGCCTCGCGGTGGAGGCTCGCTTACTCGATCTATCTTTCTCTGCTCTGCGCGCTGCTCTACAACTTCTTTTTCCTGCCGCCCATCGGCACCTTCACCATCAACGACCCGCAGAACTGGATCGCGCTGACGGCATTTCTGTGCACCAGCATCCTGGTCAGCCAGCTCTCTGACAGCGTGCGCCGGCAGGCCGCCATCTCCGAATCGCGGCGGCGCGAGGTCGAGCGTCTTTACTCCTTCAGCCAGGAGCTGCTTCTTCAGGAGGACCTGCGCACGCTGGCTCACAGCACGCCCTCCATCGCGGCGAATGTCTTCGGCTTTCGCGCCGTCGCCCTTTACGTCCGCGATGAGGACGCGACATATTATTCCGATCCAGGCTACGAGCTTCTTCCTCCCGGCGAGATGAAAAAAGCAGCCGCAGTGGCCGAGCTGAACATCTCGGAAATCGACGGCGCGCGAGTCGTGCCGCTCATGCTGGGGATGCGCTCCATGGGCGCGCTCGCGGTCCGTGAGGAGGAGAAATCATCCGGGCGAATGGAGGCGATTGCGACGCTGGTGGCGATTGCCCTGGAGCGCGCAGCCACGCTGGAACGGGCCAGCCATATGGAAGCGGCGCGGGAGAGCGAGCGGCTGCGCAGCGCGCTGCTCGACTCCGTGACTCATGACCTGCGCACGCCGCTCACCTCGATTCGTGCGGCGGCCAGCACGCTGATGAGCCATCCCCAGCTCGCTGAAGAGGAGCGCATCGAGATGTATTCCGTGATCGAAGAAGAGAGCTCGCGGCTGGACACGCTGATCGGCAAGGCGGTGGAGATGGCGCAGCTCGATTCGCACCTCATCCAGGTGACCGCGCGTCCGGAAAAATTACGCGAGCTGATCGAGCTTGCCCTCGAAGAGACGCTTCCGCTGGTAGGCGAACGCACCGTTGAGGTGAAGATTCCATCCGATCTTCCCGCGGTGAGCATGGATCGCGAGCTGGTGCGGCGCGTGCTGCGGCACCTGATCGAAAATGCGGTGCGCTATTCTCCGCCGGAAACTCCCCTTCGCATCCGCGGCCAGATCGAAGGCTATCGCCTGCTGGTGAGCCTGGAAGACGAGGGGCCGGGAATCGAGGAGGCCGATCAGCCGCACATCTTCGACAAGTTTTTCCGGGGCAAGCACCAGAAGGCGGGGAGCGCTGGAACCGGGATGGGCCTGGCCATCGTGAAGGCCATCATGACGGCGCACGGAGGAGGCATCGAGATGGCCAGCAGGCCGGGGCGAGGTTCGATCTTCACCTTCTGGCTGCCCGTCGATGATGGCGGCCAGGACGAGGAATAAAGCGATTGAGTATGATGATCGGGTTATGTTGACACGCCGGAATTTTCTCAGCTATTCGGCAGCGGCGCTTCCAGCGATGGCGCTGCTCGGGCCGCGCCTATGGGCGGTGGATCATCTGCCGCTGGGTGTGCAGCTTTACACCGTCCGCAAGCAGGCAGAGACCGATCTACCCAAGGTGCTGCAGCAGATTCATGAGATTGGGTATGAGGAAATCGAGACCTTCGGGAACGTCTACACCCATCCCGCGCCCGAACTGCGGCGCATGATCCACGACGCTGGGCTCCGCGTGCCCAGCGGACACTTTGACTACGACGGGCTCTCGGACAAATTCGAGTACGCAAAGCAGCTCGGAGTAGAGTGGATGGTCTGTCCGATGTTGACCAAAGCTCTTTGGAACTCGCTCGATGGATTCCGCACGGCGGCCAGGCAATTCAACCAGTGGGGCAAGCGGGCAAAGGATATGGGCATGCGCTTTGCCTTCCACAATCACGACTACGAATTCCAGACCTTCGGCGGGAAGCAGACGGGCTACGAGGTGCTGGTGAGCGAGACCGATCCGTCGCTGGTTTCCTTCGAGATGGATTGCTATTGGGTGGCGCAGGCCGGCCTCGATCCTTTGCAACTGCTGCATCGCCTCGGCAGCCGCGTGCGCATGCTTCACCTCAAGGACCGCAAAGCGGGCTTTCCACCATCGCACGATATGGGCCCGTCGTCGGCGCACTTTACGGAAGTGGGACACGGCAGTATTCAGTGGAAGCCGATTCTGAATGCGGCGCGCGACCTGGGTGTGAAGCACTACTTCGTCGAGCAGGATGAATCGGACCAGAACCCGGTGACCAGCATCGCCGAAAGCTACAAGTATCTGCGGACAATCGTTTCGTAGGTTGGAGCGCGGGCGAGTTTCGTCCCGCGTTTTCCTCAGCCGGCGACCCCCGCGCACCCGTGTCTCGCATTTGAGGCGTGAGATGAGGACTAAAATTGAGCCAGAATCATGGCTGAATTCACGCATCTCCACCTGCACACCGATTACTCCCTCCTCGATGGAGCCTGCGACGTAGAAAAACTGGTCGACCGCGTTGCCGACATCGGCCAGAAGGCTGTCGCCATCACCGACCACGGCAATATCTACGGAGCCGTCCACTTCTTCGACGCAGCCAAAAAGAAGGGCATCAAGCCGATCCTGGGCTGCGAGCTCTACATCTGCAAGGAAGAAGATCATCGGGCGCCCAGTCAGGGCGAAAAGTACAACCACCTGCTCGTGCTCGCCGAAAACGAAGAGGGCTATCGCAACCTCGTCCGCATTACGTCGGAGGCTTCGCTGCACGGCTTCTATCGCAAGCCGCGCGTGAGCAAAAAATATCTGGCCGAGCATTCGCAGGGACTGGTCGGCTTCTCGGGCTGCCTCGCGGGCGAGGTTTGCGAGAGCCTGATGGCTGGAAACTACAACGCAGCCAAGGCCACGGCCGTGCAGTATCAGGACATCTTCGGACGCGGCAACTTCTTCCTCGAGATTCAGGACCAGGGCCTGGAGCTCGAGAAGAAGATTCACGCCGATCTCTTCAAGCTTGAAAGAGAGCTGGACATCCCGCTGGTGGCGACCAACGACAGCCACTATCTCTGCGAAGACGATTCGCACGCGCACGAGGTTCTGCTCTGCGTGCAGACCGCCGGATCGATCAACGATCCCGAAGCGCTTCAAGTTCGACTCCGACCAGTTCTTCGTCAAGTCGGCGGCGCAGATGGAGAAGCTCTTCTCGCATACTCCCGAAGTGGTCAGCCGGACAATGCAGTTCGCCGAGCGCTGTTCGCTCAAACTGAACAAGGTCGACAATCCGTTCCCCGAGTTTTCGGTGCCCGAGGGGCACAGCATCGACAGCTACTTCGAGCAGGTATGCCGGCAGGGCCTGAAGAAGCGGCTGGAAACAGCGGTGCGTCAACTGGAGATGCGCGGTGTGTTGCGCACGCCGGTGCATGAGTATGAATCGCGACTGAATTTTGAGATCGGCATCATCAAGCAGATGAAGTACTCCGGATATTTCCTGATCGTGTGGGACTTCATCAAATATGCGCGCGATCATGGAATTCCGGTGGGACCGGGACGCGGATCGGCAACCGGATCGCTGGTGGCTTACGCCATGGAGATCACCAACATCGATCCGATGCAGAATGTGCTGCTCTTCGAGCGCTTCCTGAATCCGGAGCGGGTGACGATGCCCGATATCGACGTGGACTTCTGCCAGAACCGCCGGGGCGAGGTGATCGACTATGTGACGCGCAAGTACGGGCGCGAACAGGTGGCGCAGATCATCACCTTCAACACCATGGCGGCGAAAGCGGCGATCAAAGACGTGGGCCGCGCGCTGGACATGCCCTACGGCGATGTGGACCGCATCGCCAAGCTCGTCCCCACCACCATCGGTGTCACCATCGAGCAGGCGCTCAAGGATTCGCCCCCGCTGCAGGAAGCCTACGACGGCAATCCGCAGATTCGCGAGCTCATTGACACTGCGAAGAAGCTGGAGGGGCTGGTGCGCGGGGCGGGAGTTCATGCGTCGGCGGTAGTGATTGCGCCTCGGCCGCTGACGGAGCTGGTGCCGCTGAACAGGGCAAAAAACGACGAAATCGTGACCTCCTACGATATGACGGCTGTCGAAAAAATGGGCCTGCTGAAGATGGACTTCCTGGGCCTGGCGACGCTGACCGTAATCACCGACTGCGTGACCTTGATCGAGCAGACGCGCGGGGAGAAGCTGGACATCGAGATGATTCCGTTGGACGATCCTGAGACATTCAGGAGAGTCTTTCACACGGCCCTGACGTCAGGCGTCTTCCAATTCGAGTCCAACGGGATGCGCGACGTTTTGCGGCGCTATAAGCCGGATACGGTGGAGGAACTGACGGCTCTGAATGCGCTCTACCGGCCCGGGCCGATGGACATGATCGACGATTTTGTCGAGCGCAAATGGGGGCGGCGAAAGGTGGAGTTTCTGCTGCCGGAGCTTGAGGGAATCCTGAAAGATTCTCTGGGCGTGATCGTGTACCAGGAGCAGGTGATGCGGATCGCCAACGTGCTGGCGAGCTACAGCCTGGGCGAGGCAGATCTGCTGCGCCGGGCGATGGGAAAAAAGAACGCCGAGGCGATGGCGGAGCAGCGGGAGCGGTTTATGGGCGGCGCGGCGGCGCTGGGGCATCCAAAGGCCGTGGTCGGCGAGATCTTCGACCAGATGGCGAAGTTTTCGGGATACGGCTTCAACAAATCGCACTCCGCCGCCTACGCGCTGCTCGCCTACCAGACCGCTTACCTCAAGACGCACTACCCCGTCGAATTCATGTCCGCGCTGCTCACGTCGGAAATCTCGAAACCGGAAAATGTCGTGAAGTACATCAAGGAGTGCCGCGAGATTGAGATCCGCGTCGAGCCGCCGGACGTGCTCTTCAGCGACGCCGACTTCACTCCGCACGGGAACGCGATTCGCTTCGGCCTCACCGCGATCAAGAACGTCGGGCGCAACGCCATCGACTCGATCCTTAGCGCGCGCGAGGAGCTTGCCGGGCAGAATAAATCCTTCGCATCCTACTGGGAGTTCTGCGAGAAGGTCGATCTGCGCCTGATGAACAAGCGCGTGCTCGAGTCGCTCATCAAGGCCGGCGCGCTTGATTCCTTTGGGCGGCGCTCGCAGCTCATCGCCGCCGCGGACAAGGCCATCGAGCGGGCGCAAAAGGCGCAGCGCGATCAAGCCGCTGGGCAGCATGGACTGTTTGGCATCTTCGACGATCATCCCGCGATTGCATCGCGCGCGGACGATCTGCCTAACGTGCCCGATTGGGACGAGAACCAGCGCCTGCAGTCGGAAAAGGAAGTCCTCGGCTTCTTCGTCTCCGGGCACCCGCTCGACAAGTATGCGGACAAGCTGCGCAACCTGCCCGGCGTGGTCGACACGGCGACCGCTCTCGAAATGAAGCAGTCGGCCTCGCCGCCTCGCCGCGGCCAGGCTCCGGAGCCCGATGTCGCCGTTGCCGGAGTGATCGTCGGCCTCAAAGTCGCCAAGTCGAAGCGTTCGGGAGAGCTCTACGCGCAGGCCTCGCTCGAAGACACCGTCGGCAAGATCGACCTCATCTGCTTTCCCAAGGACTACGAGCGGCTCGCGCAGAGTCTGAAGATCGAGGTGCCGGTGCTGATACGCGGAAACATCCGCGCCGAAGAAGACGCCGCGCCGAAGATCGCAGTCTCTTCCATCCAGGCGCTGGAGGACGTGAAGGTCAAGCTGCCGCTGAACGTCCGCATCCGCGTGCCGCTGGAGCGGGCCAGCGAATCGATGCTCGCCGAGTTGAAGGAGCTGCTGGTCAGCGCGCCCGGCCCCGGCAAGCTCATGCTCAATCTGGAGCAGCGCGGAGAATACTGCGTAATCATGGAGCCGGCCGAGCTGATGGTTGCCGCCGATAAGAGCTTCATCGAGCGCACCGAATCCTTGCTCGGCCGCGGTGTAGTCCAGGCCCTCGATTAGACAGAGACCGGGCGCCCCATCCTTTCGCGAAGTTTGCGAAAGGATGGGAGACAGCCGCCACAGATTGAAACTCAGGACCCCGCAGTTTGTCTAACCCCGCCCCCACCCATACAATCGAAAGAGCGACGGAGCCTTGCCGCGTATCCTGAGCAGGCTCCCGACATTGTTTGACTATGACAGATCAGGCTTCAGGCGCACCTCAGCAGCAAAGCTCCCCCGTCGAACCAGTTCCTCCTGCATGGACAAAGACAGAGTTGGCGCGTCACCCGCAGCGCCCCGATCCGATGAGTTTTATTGAAAGAATCTTTACCGATCTAAGCGAGATTCACGGGGACCGGGCTTTCGGTGACGATCCGGCGATGCTGTGCGGATTCGCGCGCTTTGACGGCGAAGAAGTGATGGTCATCGCCAACCTCAAGGGCAGCACCACGAAGGAAAAAGTGCTGCGCAAGTTCGGCATGCCCGATCCCGAGGGTTACCGCAAGGCGCTCCGCGCCATGAAACTGGCGGAGAAGTTCGGCCGTCCGGTGTTCACCTTCATCGACCTGATGGGCGCGAACCCCGGCCTCGGCGCCGAAGAGCGCGGACAGGCCGAGGCGATTGCCCGCAATCTGCGCGAGATGTCGCGGCTGCGCGTGCCTACCATCGCCACCATTACCGGCGAAGGCGGCTCCGGCGGAGCCCTGGGGCTGGCTGTCGCTGATCGCGTGCTCATCCTCGAAAAGGCCGTCTATTCGGTCATCTCGCCGGAGGCCGGCGCCGCTATCATGTGGCGCGATGCCTCGAAGCGCGCCCAGGCCGCCGCGGCCCTCAAGACGACGGCATCGGAGATCAAGAAGCTCGGCTGTGTCGACGACATCGTGCCCGAGCCCGGCAATGGAGCACACGAAGACCCTGCGGAAGCATCCAAGCTGTTAGCGGAGAAGCTGCGCTGGCATCTCAATGAGCTCAAGAGCCTGCCGGTGGATGAACTCGTGAGTCGCCGCTACCAAAAATTCCGCAACATTGCGCAGTTCTATACCTCCTGATGCTTCTTTCTCCCCGCGAGCACGATCGCCTCTTCGCGTCAGCCGCCGTGGCAATTCAGGAGCGGCGCGCATGAATTCCTTCTCGCGTATCCGCGCCTTCTTGTGGTTCCTGATTGCGGCTGGATATTTCTTCCTGGCGCAGAACATCGCCATCCGCGCCGCCCTGGGTTTGAGCTCGGGCGACTGGCTGGAGCCGGTCAATCGCACCATCCTGCTCTTCCTGCTGGTTGTAGGCTACGCGGCGATGGGCTACGTGGGGCAGCGGCAGCGGGCTCCTGTCAAGGCCATGGGCCTCGATCTGCGACCCGGCTGGCGGCACGAGGTTGCCCTGGGAGCGGCCATCGGCTGGGCGGGCATGGTGGCCTGCGTTCTGCCCATCGCGCTCATCGGCGGTCTGGTCATCACCGTCTATACCAGCTGGCATCAGTGCGCGCTCATCCTGCTCGATTTCCTGGTGCTCGCCATCGCCGCGCTCGCCGAGGAGGTTGCCTTCCGCGGCTATCCCTTCCAGCGACTGATCGACGCGATTGGCCCTTTTGCCGCCACGCTGCTGGCCGCGATTCTCTTCAGCCTCATCCACATGAACAATCCGGGCGCAACCGGCGCGAGCACGCTCGTGACCTTCCTGGCCGGCTGGCTGCTGGCGCTGGCCTATCTGCGCACGCGCGCGCTCTGGGTAGGCTGGGGATTTCATGTGGCCTGGAATGTAACCATGGGCATTCTTTTCGGCCTGCCCATCAGCGGCATTACGAACTTCTCTCCGGTGATCTCCAGCAACACAGTCGGGCCGGCCTGGATCACCGGCGGCGACTATGGCCCGGAGGGCAGCGCAATCTGCGTGGTCGTGCTGCTGGTGCTGGTTGTGGTGGTCGCGATTGCCACCAGCGACCTGAAGCATCGCTACGCGCAGCCGGTGATCGTCGCCGGAGGCATTCCGGTCGATGTCGACGCCATTGCCCGCCGCCAGCACGAAGCAGCGATGGGCCCCGCAGCCGCCGCAGAACCAGCCGCGCCGCAACTGGTGCAGATCGGCGGCATCGCGCCCGCAGCTCCAGCGAAGACAGTCGAGATTCCGGAAGAGTATCCGCCGCAGGAAGGCTGAGGCTTCTACTCGCAGCGCAGCGCAGTCATCGGATCGACCTGGGATGCGCGGCGCGCGGGCAACGCGCAGGCAATCGCGGCGACCGCGCTCAACACCGCGACCACGATCAGCAGGATCAAAGGATTCCGCGAGCTGCCCTCGGCCCACTGCGCAAGAACCTTCTGCAGCGCCAGCGTCAAGACAATCCCGGCAAGAATCCCGCTGCCTACGCTCGCGACCGTAGATGTGAAGACGATCTTCATCACATGCGTCCGCTGCGCGCCTAGCGCCATACGAATCCCGAATTCGTTGGTGCGCTGCGCAACCGTGTAAGAGACGACGCTATACAGGCCCACCGCTGCCAGCGCCAGCGCCAGAACGGCGAATGCGCCGAAGAGCCACGCCACCAGGTGCTCCTGCTGCCACTCCTGCTGATCGGTGATCCAGTGATCGAGGTCTTCGGCGAAACTGCTGATCTGCTGGTCGGGATCGACGGAATTGACCTGCTCTGCGATGGCGTGAAGCAGCGACAGAGGAGGCACCTGGGAGCGCACCAGGATTTGCGTTCCCATGCGCAGACCAAGCGCATAGGGAATAAATGCTTCGGGCAGGATAGGATTCCTCAGCCCATCATCCCGCTTGTCCGCGATGACACCGACAATTTGCAGATACTCCGGCGAATCCATGGGAGTGAGATTGTAGGGCGCCACATTCTTTATCTCGGGAACCTTGAACGAATGGCCGATCGCGTCCCCGTTGGGAAAGTACTGGCGCGCCATGGTCTGGTTGATGACCGCAAGACGGGCCGCGTTGTGATTTTCCGTTTCATCCCAGATGCGTCCCTGCGCAAGTTTGATATGCAGAATTGGAAAGTATCCCGGGCTCACGAGATTCACGCGAATCTTCTGGTCGTCCTGGCGCGCTCTGCCTAGAATTTCGATGCTCAGCTCGGCGCCGTTTGAAGGCGGAGTAGCATTGCTCGAGATGGCGGCCATGGTCACTCCGGGAACGGCCGCTACCTTCTTCTGCAGCAGCTCGAAGTAAGTTGAGCGTTCCGCCCAGGTCTTGTAGGTGCCATCGTGGACCGGAATTTGTACAGACATGACATTGTGCGGGTCGTAGCCCAGCGGGGTGTGCATCAGCCGCAGAAAGCCTTCCATCGCGGCGGCCGCTCCGGCAAGCATCAACAAGGTCAGGGCGATCTGCCCGGCGATTAAGACATTGTTCGTAGTGCGTCCGCGCACGCCGCCGGCGATCCGGCGGGTGCTCGACTGCATCACCTGGCTCACCTCTGGATGCGAAAGCTGAAGCGCTGGCCACAGGCCGAAGAGGATGCCGGTCAGCATCGCGACTCCGACGCTGAAGCCCAGCACCGGCATGTTGATCGCAATGGCTGCCTCGTGTGGAAACGAATATTTGGGCAGCATCTCCACAATGACCGCAACCATTCGATACGCGAGCAGGACGCCGAGCGCGGTTCCGGTGAGCGAAAGCATCAGCGCTTCGGTCAGCAGCTGGCGAACGATGCGACGGCGGGTCGCCCCGATGGCTGCACGCACCGCAAATTCGTGCATCCGCGCCGTGCCGCGCGCCAGCAGCAGGATGGAAACATTGCCGCAGCCGATGGCCAGCAGCAGCGCGACTGCGCTGAAGAGCAGGGCCAGCGTTCCGCCCAACTGTTTAATAAAGTCGTCATTCAGCCCTACGACTTCGAAGTGATAACTGCCTTTGGGAAAATGATCGGGGGTCTCCTTCCGGAACTGCTCGATCAGCGGCGTCAGTGCGGCGTCGGCCATGTTGTGGGTCACACCGGGCTTCAATCGCAATCCGACGTAATAGGCGCGCACCGGATCCTGCGTGACCTTCAGCGGCAGATAGACATCGCCGTCGTTCCAGGTGAACCGTGGCGCGGCAACACCCACAATCGTGTAGTTCTTGCGAACCAGCTGCAGCGTCTGCCCCAGCACCGCGGGATTCCCATTGAAATGCCGCTGCCAGAACTTATAGCTGAGAACGACCACGGGCTGGGGATCCTGCCCGTCAATCGCATCCGAAGGCACGAGGCCGCGCCCCAGGGCGGGCGGCACGCCCATGTAATTGAAGCTGTTCGAGGTCATATAGACCCCGTTCACATCCTCCGGCAGATCGTGGCCGGTGACGGTCAGATTCCAGTCGTCCGAGATAAAAGCGTCTTCAACCGCCGGCGACTTCCGGATCACCTGCCATTGCGCTCCCGTCAGCCCGAATCCTCGTTCACGGCCGGTGCTGTCGGTAAGCCGCATGTGGACCATCCGGTCCGGGGCCGCGTATGGATAAGGGTTCATCAGCACGGCGTAGATCACGCTGAAAACCGCCGTGGTTGCCCCGATTCCGAGAGCCAGAGAAATGATTGCGGTAAGCGCGAAGCCTGGGCTTTTCGACAGCTGGCGGAAGGAGTATCGGAAATCCTGGAACAGGGTCTGCATAGCTTGCTCCTGATGGAACGCAATGGACCTGGGTACGTGGTCTGCACGCAAGCGGCCAGCCGCCGCAGGAGCTTAAGCTATTGAATTAAAAAGGCAGGAGGCCGCGCGAAGCTGTGGTCGATTGTCCGGTTCCGAGCCGGGGTGTTCACGGCCGGACGAGCAATTGCGGAAGAAATAAGAGCGGGGCCGGTTATTTGACGGGCAGGCTATCGAACAGATGGCCCATCTTCTCCCGCTTGACCTTCAGGTAGCGCTCAAAGGTCTCCTCGGGCTCGACGGCGGCTGAGATGCGCTCGGCGATCACGATTCCGGCCGACTCCAACGCTTCGACCTTCTCGGGATTGTTGGTGATCAGGCGGACGGACTTCACGCCCAGCAGCTTCAGGATCGCGGCGGGGAGTTCGAACTCGCGGCAATCGGGCTTGTAGCCCAGCTCCACGTTGGCTTCCACGGTGTCGAATCCCTGGTCCTGCAGCTCATAAGCCTTCAGCTTCGCCATCAGGCCGATGCCGCGGCCCTCCTGCTGCTCATAGAGCAGGATGCCCGCGCCCTCGTCGGTGATCTTGGCCAGCGCCAGCTCCAGTTGCTGGCGGCAGTCGCAGCGCAGCGAGTGGAAGACGTCGCCGGTGAGGCACTGCGAGTGGATGCGAACAATCGGCGGGGCCGAATAGATATCGCCCATCACCAGGGCGACTGCGCCTTCGATGCGGACGGGCGGCGCCACCATGCCGTCGCGGCACGGCTCGGGCGATACCATGTCGCCCTCAAAGCCAAGGATGCGGAAGTGTCCCCAGCGGGTGGGGAAGTCCGCGTCGGCCACCTTTCGAACTGATTGCAACGGCATAGTTAGATTATAGATGCTTGATTCTGCTGGCCGATTCCTTCCATTGTCATTCCTTTGTCAGCGTAAAGTAATGGTGTGAATGACTCCAAGCTCATCCTGATCACATTGCTGGTGAAGCTTGGCGTGGCCGCCGCTGTCTCGAGCGCACTGGCCCGCGCGCGAACCTTCCAGAACCTGCTCTTCGCGCAGCACCGGCGCACCTCGCAGACCATGGGCCTGCTGGCGTTTATCTGCATCCCGCTGGGGCTCGGCGTCTGGACCCGCATCGTGGTCCCCAACTTCTTCGCCGCCGACATCTCCTTCGAGACCACGGTGATCCTCGGCATCCTCGTCGGACCGGGAGCCGCGCTGCTGGGAGGCGCGGTGCTGGCGCTCCCCGCCGTGCTGCACCACGAATACCTGGCGCTGCCGTTCAACCTTGCGGTCGCGATTACTGCCGGGCTCTACGGCAAATTCGTCGAGGAGGAAGAGATCTGGTCGTTCTCGCCCTTCGTCGACCTGAGCATCTACCGCTGGATACGGCGAAATCTCCGCAAGCCGCGCTTCGACCGCCAGGTGTTGCTGCTGATCCTGATCGTGACCATGGAGGTGGGCCGCGAATGGCTCGCCCGTCTCTATCCGCACCGGCTGTTCGCGCTCACCACCAGCAGCTGGCCGGTGCGCTTTGCCATCTGGGCCTGCGCGCCCATCGTCGTCGGCATTCCCCTCAAGGTGTGGAATGCGATCCGCACCGAGCGTTCGCTCGAAGAGCAGAAGCGGCTGGTGCTCGAGGCACGCCTCGATGCCCTCCAGCGGCAGATCAACCCGCACTTCCTCTTCAACACTCTGAACTCGATTGCCTCGCTGGTGCGCTTTCGCCCGGAGCAGGCGCGCGAGCTGATTGTGAAGCTGGCCAATATCCTCCGCGCCCTGCTCAAGGACCACGACTCCTACATCCTGCTGCGCGACGAGCTGAATTTTACCGACGACTACCTCAGCATCGAGGTGGTGCGCTTCGGCGCGGATAAGGTGAAGGTCGTGAAAGAGATCGACCCGCGCACGCTGGATTTACCGGTGCCCAGCATGCTGCTGCAGCCGCTGGTCGAGAACAGCATCAAGCACGGGCTGGAACCGCGCATTGGCGGCGGAACTATCACCCTGCGCAGCCGCCTGGATGAGAATGTCCTGGTGATCGAGGTAGAAGACGACGGCGTGGGCATCGCGCCTGGGCGGCCGCGCACCAGCGGCGTGCTGCGCGGCGCCGGCATTGGGATGAAGAATGTCCGCGAGCGGCTGGAGGTTCTCTTCGGCGAAGCGGCGCTCTTCGACGTAACCAGCCGGCCCGGCCGCGGCACCAAGGTGACGCTGATCATGCCCGTCAGGAACGCCAGCGGCGAACTGTACGGCAGTGAAACTCAGGAAACGCCTGCGCCCGCCCGCTCCAGCACCCGCTCGTAAAACGCCTCGTACAGAGGAATGATTTTGGAGGCGCAATAGCGCTGCTGCGCCGTCTGGCGTCCGGCCGCGGCCATCGCGGCATGCTTCGCATCGTCGCTCAGCAGCTCGACCGCGGCCTTCGCCATGCCGTCCACGTCGGCGACAGGGAAGAGCCGTCCGTTTACGCCGTCCTCGATCAGTTCAGGGATGCCGCCCACTTCGGTCGCAATCGACGGCACCTTGCAGGCCATCGCCTCCAGCGCGACCAGCCCGAAGGACTCAAGCTCGCTGGGCATCAGCATCAGGTCGGCCAGCGGCAGCAGGTCATTTACGCTGGCCTGCTTGCCGAGAAAATGAATGCGCTCCTGAATGCCCTTGCGTCGCGCCAGCCACTCGGCCTGCGATCGGTCCGGCCCGTCGCCGACCAGCAGCAGGCGCGCGGGAATGTGCTCGACCACCCGGGCAAAGACCTCGACCGCGTCGACCGCGCGCTTCACAGGCCGGAAATTCGAGAGATGGATGAGGATCTTCTCACCCGGCTCGGCATACTGCGCGCGCCCCGCCTCGCGAATCTCCGGGCTGAGCGGCGTATACACATCGCAGTTCACGAAGTTGGGGATGACCTCGATCTCGCGCTTCACCTTGAACTGCTGGACCGTCTGATCGCGCAGATAATTCGAGATCGCGGTGACGCCGTCGCTCTGGTCGATGCCGAACCGGGTGATGGGCAGATAGGAATGATCGAGCCCGACCAGCGTAATGTCGGTTCCATGCAGCGTAGTCACAAAGGGAAGGCGGCGATTCTTCTCCGCCAGCATCTGCCGCGCAAGATAAGCCGAGATCGAATGGGGGATGGCGTAGTGAACGTGCAGCAGGTCGAGCTGGTAATAGGCCGCGACCTCGGACATGCGCGTGGCCAGCGCCAGGTCGTAAGGCGGGTACTCGAAGAGCGGATAATTCGAGACCGGAACCTCGTGGTAGAAGATGCCGTGCTCGCGGCCGGTCAGCCGGAAGGGCTGGGAATAGGTGATGAAATGAACCTCATGTCCGTTGGCCGCCAGCTCGATGCCAAGCTCGGTAGCCACCACACCGCTGCCGCCATAGGTCGGGTAACACGTAATGCCGATTTTCATGAACGTCCTTCGCCGTGATCCTTTGGACGTTGCAGACGGCGGGCAGGATGCAAAAGAGCCAATGGGCGATTCCGACGACGGCCGTCGTTGCCTCGACAATCAGGGCTTTGCAGCTCAGAGCGCGATTACATTGAGGCCGGGGATGGCCTGAAAGTGTTTCACGTTGAGTGTGGCTACATCGAAGCCGATATACAGGGCCGTAGCTCCAATAATCAGGTCTTCGACAGCGATGGAAATTCCCCTGGCTGCCTGCTCACCCTCGATACGTCCGGCAAGCTGGGCGATTCCGAGCGAGACCGGATGCACGATCATGTCGCGGGTCAGTTCGTCGGCGAAGGTCTTGCGTCGCATCCGGTCGGCATCCGTTCTGGCCCGGTAGATGCCGTGCGTCAGCTCGATGATGCTTATGGCGGAGAGGGCGCTCTCCGTGTCGCCGAAGATGGCGCGAACACGCTGGATAAGCTGCTTGACGGTCTCCGGGCGGCGTTCGCCTGCGATCAGGATGCTGGAGTCGAGGATCAGTCCCAAGTCGTCAGTCCCACGCCGACGTATCGCGGGGCTTGCGGTTGCGAATGATCTCTTCCAGATCGGCGGCGAACTCCGGGTCCATCGCCGGTTCGTAGCCCATCTCTTTCGCATGGGCTTCCGCAAGCGCGATGGACTCCGACAGCAGGCGTCCGCGCGGCTCGACGGCCACGCGCAGCATCACGCCGGGCGAGGCCTCTTTCTCGATCACGATCTCTTCGCCGGCGCGCACACGGGCGAGCAGACCTGGCAGGTCGCGGGCCGCTTCGGTTTCCGGAATGTACACCGGTGCCATACTCATCATGATACCCCCATTCCTATTTCTTCCTTTAGCTGCCGGGTGCCCCACATCTCGCTTTTGAGATGTGGGAGTAACCAATACCGGCTCACCAGACTCAAGCAACATGCTCCTGTCCTTCACAGAAGGGAATCGACCACCGCTACTCGTCCGGAGTCTCATCCTCTTCTTCAACCTTGGCCTTTGCAGCGCCTTTGTCGGCGTGCGCATCCTTCGCAACTTCAAGCTGAGGCATCTCTCCAAACACCGGCTCGTCGTACTTGTACAGCGCGTTCATGAAGAACTTATAGGTGCCGTGAGACTGCCCGCGCCACTGCGGCTTGAATCCGTAGAGGAAGATGTGTCCCTTGCCGTAGGAGACTTCGACCGCGGCAGCCTGGCCTTCGATCTTCTCCGGATGCAGCAGCACGCCGCTCTCCAGCGGATTCACGCCCTTGGGATAGGTGGCCAGAACCGCGCCCTTGAATCCGGGTTTGACCTCGAAGGCCGGGCCGCGCTCGAACATCACGATGGGGTCCTCGGGCAATCCATAGACGCCGGGCCGCGAGCGATCCTTCAGCTCGACGCGCAGCAGCGCCCCGGAGCAGAAGAACTGATCGCTCTTCACTCCATCGAGGATGTTGGTCACCGGCAGGCCGAGCAGGTCGATGATCGCCCCTGCGCTCTGGTTGAAGGCAATGAGCGTGCCGCCCTGCTGCACGAAGTCGCGCAGGGCCTGCACTCCATCGTTGTCGAGGCCGCCTGCGTATTCGCTGGGCACGATCCCGGTCTTGAATCCCGTCAGCAGGATATTTTTCGAGATGTCGGGAATGATGATGCTGTCGAAGCGCGCCTTCAGATTGCCGGCCTTCATGCCCGCGTTGTAAATGCTGATGGGCGCGAAGCCGTACTTCTCCAGAATCCAGCGCGTCCATCCCTCGTCGATCGATGGCGCCCAGGGGCGATAGACTCCGATGCGCGCCTTATGCAGCGCGATGGTGTCGCTGCTGTGTGTGGTCGAGACCGCCGATACGCCGCGCTTCTCCAGTATCGACGAGAGATTGGCGCGGCCAAGACCGCTGACTACGAACGCGCCCGTCTCCGCGCCCTCGCTGGTCTGGACCTGGTCCCGCGTAAAGCCAACCGAGCCACCCGCGGCGAGAATGTCGTTCACCGCCTCAAAGCTGGCGTTCGCTTTGTGGCTCAGGACGAAGCTCGGCCCCGCGCCGTCAATCGTGCCTGGCGGAGCATCGACCTTGCTGACCAGTTCCAGATTTGCGCGCTGATCGTCGCCGACCGGGTCGGTCACCACATCTGCTTTTACGCCCATCTGCATGGGCAGCGTCCATCCCGTCACGTCATAAGGAAGCGTGACCGGCTTGGCGCTGCCGTCGAGAATGGCCTGGGGATAGTGCTGCACCTCGAAGAGCTCTTTCACGAGCCCGGAGGACGGCTGATCCATCAGGATCACCCACGATCCGGCTGGATAATCGATGCCGTTGGCATGAAATACTTCTTTCGCCCGGTGCACTTCGATGCCGTTCTGGATCATGATCTGCGCCAGCAGCGCGGCTTCCGGCGTATCCGCCTGCGGATTGGGCAGTACATAAGCATAGGGAGCGGAGTGCTTGAAGTGCTCGATGTTGTCGTGCGCGGCCTGCCAGCGGTTGAACAGAAGCTGCTCGCGATACTTCACCGCCGTATCCAGCACAGACATGGAGCCGGCGAGCATGTAGTTCACCGCGTCGCGCAGGTGCCACCATCCGCCCTGCCAGGGATCGGTGTACATGGTGAGCGCCTTCAGGTCCTGATAAGGCTTGGGAAATTCATCCACGGTGTAGAAGCGCGGCGTGGCGTAGCGATAAAGCGCCGTCTCCGTGAAGAACGAAATCTCGTTGTGGAAGACGTTGATGTAATCGAGAAAGCCGGGATACCAGTTGTCGAACTCAGCCTGCGAAATCGCGCCGGGCAGATGCTGCTCCTGCAGCGCCGCCGCCATCTGCGTGCCCACCACGTTGTACCAGCTGCGCATATACGGGCTGATGTTCGCGGAGATGGGATCGGCGAAGGGCGGAATCCAGATGCGCGCGGGAAAGGGAGCGGTCTGGTGCTGGCAGTAGAAGATGGCGGGGCTGTAGTCGAGCTCGGTCTTGTCGACCACCTGCGACTCGACCATGTTCTGCATGTAACCGTCGCGGTTGTTGTCGTGCCCGACGTATTCCTGAAAGAGCCACGGCATCGGGCTCACCTCGAACCGCGTGCCGAGGTTCTGCCGATACCAGTGGACGACCATGTTCTGGCCATCGGGATTCAGGGTCGGCCACAGCACCAGGATCACGTTGTTAAGAATGGCGTCGATCTGCGGGTCGCCCTGCGTCGAGAGCAGCTTGTAGGCCAGCTGGATCGAGTGCTGCCCTCCGGCCACCTCGCTCGAATGCATGCCGCCGTCGATATGCACAATGATCTTCGAGGTGTGCGCCAGCTCTTTGGCCTGCGCCTCGGTCAGGTCGCGCGAGTCGGCCAGCTTGCGCGAGATGGCCTTGTACTCGTCCAGCCGGGCAAGGTTCTCGGGCGACGAGATCACGGCGATCTCATACTCCTCGCCCTTGGTGGACTTGCCCACCTTGAACATCTTGATGCGGTCCGAGCTCGCTGCCAGCGCGTGGAAGTAGCGGATCGCGTCGTCGTAGTCCGCAAGATAGAAGTCGTCGCCGGGATCGTGCCCGAGCACCGAGACCGGCGTGGGAACCTGTGCATGGACGGTTACAAATTTGCAGAAGAGCAGCAGGACAAGGACGAACGAGCAGCGGACGTACCAGCGAACGGAGCGAGAAGGCATTCTCTTCCTCTAATGGTTGGAATTTTTCTATCCTCGCACCCGTGAGGCGAATGGCCAAGCGATTTCAGCGGCTGAGGAGCCTATTGCGGGCTCCAACCCCTAATCGCCGATCGCGGTGTCCTGATTTTCCTTCCTTGCTTTGCCCGCCCGCGTCAACAGGAGATAGCCCGCGACTCCGGCGAACAGGGAAGCGATCAGGATGGCAGTCTTGGCCGAGTCCAGTTGCAGGGAATCGTCGAAAGCCAGCGCGCTGATGAAGAGCGACACGGTGAAGCCGATGCCCGCGAGCACGCCGACTCCGGCGATCTGCGCCCACGAAATGGAATTGGGCAGCCGGGCCAGATTCATTTTCACGGCAACCCAGCTCACTCCCACCACGCCCAGCGGCTTGCCCAGGAAGAGCCCCAGCAGCACGCCCCAGGCCACCGGGCTGTGCAGCATCGAGCCCAGCGTGGAGAGCGAAAAGGTGACGCCCGCGTTGGAGAGCGCAAAGAGCGGGAGCACCAGAAACGCGATCCAGTCATGCAGCTTGCGCGTGACCCGGTCGGCGGGTGCTTCGGTCTGCTGCAACAGATATTCCATCGTGCCCAGCACGCGAGTGGCGCGGGCCTGGTCGTTGACCGCATGCGCCTCTCTGAACTCGCCGATCATCTCTTTGCCCAGTTCGCTGAAGGTGTCGAGCGACACGCCGGCCTTCACCGGCATGAGGAAGCCGAGGATTACGCCGGCGATGGTCGCATGAATCCCCGAACGCAGGATCGCCAGCCAGAATGCGAAGCCCAGGACCGCATACAGAATCTGCCGGCCGATTCCGAGTTTGCGGCAGAGGAGAATGACGGCAAGAATCAACGCCCCGATCAGCAGGTACTCAAGATGCAGCTCTGTCGAATAAAACACCGCGATGACGGCAATGGCGCCGATGTCGTCGGCAATGGCCAGAGAAAGAAGAAATATCTTCAGCTCCGAGGGAACACCCTTCACCAGCGTTAATACGCCCAGTGAAAACGCGATATCGGTAGCCATGGGAACGCCCCAGCCGTGCGCTCCGTCGCCGCCGTGATTGATCGCAGCGTAGATGAGGGCAGGCACGATCATGCCGCCCAGTCCGCCGCAGATCGGCAATGCCGCGCGACGCAGGTCCTGCAGCTCGCCGCGCACGATCTCCTGCTTGATCTCCATACCGACGAGGAAGAAGAACAGCGCCATCATGGCGTCGTTGATCCAGGCGTGAATCGGCAGCCGCAGCCCGGACAGCGTGAGCTCGATATGCCACGCGTGATAGTACGAGGCGCTCCAGGGCGAGTTGGCCCAGACCAGCGCCGCAACCGCGGCAGCCAGAAGAAAGGCGCTGCTCACGCCCTGCGTGTGAATGAACTCCTGAATGGGAAGCTGAACGGTGCGCGCGATCAGCGATTCGCGCACGTGCAGTTTCAGGGCTCCGAGTGTCCGCTCCGGTACCGCCATCGTTCCTCACTAGGAACCTTCGTGCAGGTTCGCTCCTCCAAATATAACGACCGCCGAGGAATTGACACAGGGAAAGCGGACGGAGAGCATCGCAAACGGCTTGAGATATGGCGTTGACTGCATAATGCACTCTGGGCCATAATTATCATCATGGCGTGGGAGGTCGAGTTCACAGATGAGTTTGGACTCTGGTGGGACGGCCTCACTCCAGAGGAGCAGGACAGCATCAACTTCGGCGTGCGTCTGCTGCAAGAATAGGGGCCGAACTTGAAACGTCCTCACGCGGACACGGTGGAGGGGTCCGATTATCCGAACATGCGCGAGTTGCGATGCCAGCATGAGGGTCGCCCCTATCGAGTGCTCTACGCCTTTGACCCGAGACGGATAGGTGTCCTCTTGATTGGTGGCGATAAGACCGGCAATGCGCGATGGTACGAAAAATATATTCCTTGGGCGGATGCGATCTTTAAGGAGCACCTCAGAGATATAGAACACACGGAGGACTGATTCATGCGTTTATCCCCGTGACGGGTTATCCCGTGGAGGAGAAAAATGGCTCGAAACTTTAAGGAACTGCAGGCTAAAATTTCGCCGGAGCGCCGTGCCCGCACCGAGGAGCGCGTCAAACTGGCAATCAAAGAGATGGCCTTGGATGAGCTGCGCCAGGCGCGTCAACTCACACAAGCGCGGCTTGCCGACACGCTGGGAGTCGATCAAGGCTCTATCTCCAAGCTGGAGCGACGTACCGACATGTATGTCAGCACGCTGCGCAGCTATGTAGAGGCGATGGGAGGCAGCCTGCAGATCAAGGCTGTCTTCCCTGAGGGGGAGGTGCGGATCACACAGTTTCAGGACGTTGCGGAATAGAGAACACAGGGCATGATTGAGCCGCGCAGGAAATTGAAACTGTGGCAGCCTTATCGGTTGTTATGACACGGCGCGCATTGCCTGCTGAGCAGAAAGCCTTGCCTGTTTGAGCGAAGCGGTGGGGTCCGAGGTCGGATAGAACTCCATCGCGATGAACTTGTCATACTTGAGCTCGGCCAGCTTGCGATAGATATTCGCGTAGTCGACCTCGCCCGTGCCCGGCTCATGGCGTCCCGGCACGTCCGCAATGTGGACCAATCCCACCAGATCGACGTTGTTTTCGAGCTTCTCGATCAAATTACCGAAGCCGCGTTGCTCATGGTAGAAGTCATAAAGGACTCTTACGTGCGGGCTTCCAACCGCGCGAACGATGTCGAAGCCATCGGTCACGGTTCTCAGAAAAATGGTTGGGTTCTCCAAAGGGTCGATAGGCTCGATCACGATCTGCACATCATTGCTGGCGGCAAGATCGGCGGCACGCTTGAGATTGTCGATCGATGTCTGGCGCTGAGTTTTAGGATCCAATCCCTCGACCTGCTTCCCGGAGAGAAGGATGATGACCGGACACTCGAGATCCTTCGCGGAGTGAATCTGCGCCGTGAGCTGCGTCATGAACAAGTCTGAGTCGCTGGGGACGCAGAAACCCGCCTTGACGCCGCTCATGGCATCGAACACCAGCCCCAGGGATCGCATCCTGGACATCACGCGCCGGGTTTCCTCGGGCGACCATTTTTGAAACTCACCCACCAGCTCGACGCCGTTATAGCCCGCCGCCGCGACAATCTCGATACACCGGTCGAACGGCGCCTGCTTTTCGATCGTCCACAGCATGACGGAAAACCGAGGCCCGGCGGGAGAAGCTACTGCCTGAGAATTTCCCTTCAACAAAGCCTGCCCAAGGGCGGCTCCAACTGTTAGCTGAGTGAACTGGCGACGATTCATAACTCTCCGTGATTGCCTGGACGCACAACGAAGACCGATGCCAAACCAAAGTTTGGCCGGCATGTTGCGCAAGCTACGCGAACGATTGCATTCACGGCAGCCGAACCATGGTCAGGATACGCGCAAAGGAAGAATTTTACAGGCTGGAAAAAGCGGAGGAAAGATTTGGCTGGCGGAGAGTGTGGGACTAGATTTGAGCCCTTTTCCCATCCACCGATGAATCAATCACATATCCGCAAATCGTCAATGTTCATGCGGGTTTTGTGCATCACTGCACGTTCCTAATCATACTCTTTGATTATCTCCTGTAAACTCCTATTTCGAGAAAAATGGTAGCCGGATGGTAGCCGAGATGGTGAAAAATGGTCAAAAAAAGAGCCCCCGGCTCTCTGCCAGGGGCTAAATGGGGGTTCCGGCTACCATCCGGCTACCGAGGGCCGGGTGAGCTTCTTTTCCTTTTCTTGAAAGGCCGCTTTGCTTCGTCCAGTCCTGCCTTCAAACCTGGAAGCGCCTCAGTGTGTTTCTTTTCGTTTGCGGAGAAGAACGCTTCAGCGCGGTCTAGGATCGGCCCGCTTATGGCTTTGCTCAAGGGTTTCACTGTCTTCATCGGCTTCTTCGGCGTGCGATTACCATTCGTGCTCATTTCAGTTCTCTCCGGAAGAGCGGTTTGTGAATCTCGTTACTACATACTTCAGGTGCTCGGCCCCTCATTGGGGGGAGTTTTCTTTTCGGCGGCCTCAATCTGATCTCGTCCCCGCTCCTGTTGTCGACTCGGCGATGAACTGCCGGACCGCTGACGGTGCGAACCTAAAATGTGCGCCGATACGAATCACAGGCAGGCGGCCTGACGAAACGAGAGTATCGAAGAGTCTCCGGCTGATCGCGAGCTGGGTGATGACATCGCGACTCCGCAAAAGGGGTTCCTGTGCGGATGACTGGATGACGGTGGAAGTGGCGTTTGATGGTATTTCGTGCGCTTTCATACTGACTAATACCCATTTGGATCGCCGGACCTCGAATATTTCCGGGAAAATAATTAGGCCCGTTCCTGATCAGGGGCGGGCCTTTTCTTGTCTAGAGTTATTTATCGGAGGTCGGTATTGTTTTCACAAGGTGGTGAGGCAACGGAGACCTCTTCACCTTAGTGTTCTCAAGGGCCTCATCCATCAAGTCAAGTGTCGCCTGGTCGACTGAAGACTCGTCGTCGTCGGGTTGAACATTTTTTCATCAGTCATAAGAACTTTCTCTCCCTACTTACATACTCAGGGCTCGGCCTTCAGATGGGGGGAAATATATTCGCAACATTTAAACTATCCAGCTCCGAGTCGCTGGAGAACCCAGGCACATACCTCCTCCTGTGTGTAATCCACCGGGAAGGATTTACTCCCGGTTTGCCCATTGCCGAAGGTGAACGTGGCAAGAGCTACGTACGTCAATTGTTCAACGCTGACGCCGATGGTCGTCAGGACCCTTTCTTCCTTGAAGACGATAGGAATGGTGACGTCGATCCTTTCGCCTTCGACGGTGGTCGACCTGGGTATATTGACTGTGTGTTCCGGGATGATAAGGGTGATCTCAACTTTATCTTGCATACTTTTCTCAGGTGGTGACCATTCAAATGAGGGAATTTCTTGAGGTCCATCGCTGATCGATCAGCGATGGACATTAGGAACAGTCGACGCTTCCTATTCCTCTGACCTTGAGAAATCGTAAAAAGTCGCCGGATCGCCGCTCGGCACATAGGGCTCCGGCTCAGCGTAATCCGGGTATTCGCGATCCAAGTAAGTTTTCAGGAGGTGTTCCCGGATTGCATTCTCCGGGATTCCCTGCCGCAGTTTCTTCAGGGTGAAGTCGATCTCCTCGACGGGGATGAGGGTGACACATCGACATCCTGCGCATTCCCCGTTGGGGCCGGGTACTTCACATTTAGATCCGATCGCCACGATGGATACACCTCGCTCTAGCGCGAGCTTCGCACGGCGCATGTGCTCGGTCATGAGCACCCGAGCGATTTCGTACCGGATCAGGTATAGGTCCCCCGCGTCCGGATCGGACGGAAATCGAGCGACCCGATAGAGAAGATCGTTCAAGTTCTGGATTTCAGGGATGATAGCAAGTTGCTGGATCATGTGAAGATACCCAGACGGGATGGCGGGGGCGAGTTGCATTTTGCGCATTTTATTAGTCTCCTGACTAAGGGTTAGGTAGTTCGTTTATTGTTTAACTTTCGGAAAAAGTGTCCAAAAGTTCCAGATACGACCATCATCGTCATCTCCCTTGATCCGACGCATGAAAGCTACCTTGTTCTCCGGGCGAAAGCGGGTCGCGATCTGATCTGGAGTGAGATTCGAGGTCATCACGATCTGACCGCCCGTTTCATAGATAGCGTTGAAAATTGAGAACAGATAATCTTCCCGTTTGTCGTTCAACACGAGCTTGTCGATCTCCTCCAGGAAGAGCCTGGGCTTGAAGCCGTTCGCCGCGACTTGACGAAGTCGGTCCTCACTCACGGAGGGCCAGGGAGGGCGATTGCCGTTCTCGTCCGCGCCTCGTTTATAGGCTGCCCATTCATCGATCATCTGTGACGCGGTGATGCGAAACACGCCCTTGGCAGCCATCCCGCCACGTTGGGAATACGCGACAAAGTCGTTACAGGCGACCTGCAGCAAAGCGATGGAGAACGCGGTTTTACCCCAGCCCCCCGGCCCGCACATCAGATAGCTGCATCGAGGATTGGCCTTCAATTCGTCGATGTAATGGGCCTGTTTATCGACCGGCATCTTAGATTTCGCCGATGGTGCCAATGTGGGGAAGAAAATCTTACCCTTGAAAATCGGAGGGCAGAGCTGATCATACAGACGGAAGTAGCGCCTCGCCATGATGCATTTGCATTGGTAGAGAGTCCGGATATGATATCCGGTCGAAATGATCGTCATCGTCCGATGATCCGATTTGCTGTCTTTGCAGATGGGGCAGGTCGTTTCGCCGCGACCGATTCGCTCCCATTCCTCAGTGGACGGCTGAGGCTTCTTCTCCCGGCTGATCCCGGCCCAGGAGCCCGCCGCCCTGATCTGCTCGATCGCAGCCTGAAACTCTGGGTGTCGATCGCGCAGATCGTGGATATATAGCGGGCGGTTGGACCAAGTGTCATCGAAATCACCGTAGTCGAGATAGGGAGGTAGATCGTTAACGTTGCGTGCCATTTTAGTTCTCCTCGTTGATCATGAAATGAGCTGGCAGGGGGTCGTCCCATGTCTCATCTGCTGATCGTTCAGGGAATTGATCTGATATAGGGTCGCCTGGTATGGGATCATCCCATTCGCTGGGTTGTTGAGAGAACGCAGTGGAACTCTTTGAGCGGGCGCTGCGCCGATACTTGCTGCTCAGGTCACCGAAATACTTGTCTGAGCAGAACAACCCGATTGGGTGGTCAGCCTGAGAACGCAGGAAGGGATCACCCTTGGTCCTTCCGTCTCCCTTATATTCACCCTCCCAGGCGAAATCGATCAGCTTTGATATCAAGACTGAATCGCCCTTGTCCTTCAGCAGGGCGTCGAGCTTCTTGATGTGGAAGGTTAGATCATCGTGTCCATTCAGCCCTTCGTGCTTGGCGAACTGTTGCGCCAGGCTTTGGACTTCTCGATCTGCCTGACTCAGGTTTACAGTGAGCGGGTTAGTCTTCGGCTGTTGATCAGGATTGACTTTTCCCTTCGACTTCGGAGTCACCGAGCCGAGCGTCACTCTCTTCGCCTGATCTGTCTTCTCCTTTTTCTCCTCCTGTACAGGAGATGAGTGGGAAGAGTTCTGATCATTTCTTATCTTGTCTGTCTTCTGCGAAGCAGTCCTGATCAGATCAGAATCGAACTCCAACTCCTGATCAGAATCAAACTCCAGATCCAAATCAGGGGAACTTTTTTGGAGCGCGGCGGTACCGTGAAGGTAGCCCGACGGTACCTCGGCGGTACCTTGAGGGTACCGTGACGGTACCGCGAGGTTACTCCCTGAAAGCAAAAGGGATAACTCGTCATCACTGAGATCGATAGCAACGGAGTGTCGCTTTGTGCGTGGTGGAAGACGCCCTGCACCCTCCATTCCCCGGAAAAATCCAAACTGTTTCCCATTGCGATCAAAAATCACGAGAAGGCCGATTTTGATCAGCTCATTGAGCAGACCCTCGACCATTTCCAACGTCCAGTCGGGTCGATTGAATGCGTAGACGAGCCGCCAGATCGCCCTGGGTGAATACTCGAAGGTTCCGTTGTCTGAGGCCAGGGGGAGAAGATTGGCGACCTCTGCTCGGTACGACAACGGGAGCAGCACCAGACTGTCGCACATCCACAGTGCGTTTCCGTCGACAATGCGCTTAGGCATTTGCGGGCTCCGTCTTCCGGCGAACGAGACGGACGTAAATCAGGTCTCCAGCTAATCGAGTGGTGATTTTCACTTTTCGATAGGCGGCGGCTGAATAAAGCGCCTTGCGACGAACCTGGATCGTGTCTCCCCTCAATTCCTCGGGGCTGATCTCAAACCATTGGCTTGGATGAGTTTTCAGGGTTGTGATGATTTCTTCGTAACGCCCCCCGGTTGCGGGGACTGCCTCTGCTCTAACGGTTTTCATGAGTTTATCTCCTGCCTTGCTAATACGCGCCGCTGAGCCGATGACCGAATATTGTCGTAAATAAATTCGGGGTCGTTTTCAGGAGCGCTCTACATAAGGAGGGAAAAGTCGGAAAACTGCATTCACTGTCGATTTTGACCGTAGAAGAGTAATTGCTTCCAATGACCCACGCCCCAAGTCGAAAGTCATTGGAAAGATCGACTATCGGCCCCTCTTGCAGAGGCATTTAATGAGAATCCGAATTCGCTACCTTCCCCACTCTCGATCGCCACGCCCGTGGCAGATCACTACGCCAGACGGGAAGGCGCTCGCACGGACCGCGACACTTGCCGAGGCATGTAACCGTGCAATTCGCCACGTCCGCCTATTCCTGCTCGACGGACTGATGCAGACGGTGACCGACGTGCCAGATGAATACCACGGGATACCAGCTCGCCTGATCTCAGGGACGAAGCCCGGGAAAAAAGCAAAAACAATCTACCAGGCCGCCGAAACGCGAGGCATGAAAGTCACCTTCCACTACGAGCATGCCGACGAGCCCGAGGACGACATCATCCTGGTCACACTTCGGAAGTGAACGAAGAAAGCGACTACCGAACTCCTTGGTAGAGCAGGTGGTAAGAGCGCCGGACTAACAAGGAGAGAACAAAATGGCTATCAAAACCGCACCGTCACTTAAACCCGGACCAAAATTGATTTTCCGCTGCGCTCTGGGCGACCCAATCGCAAAACGAATTCGCGACTCGTGGAGATTCAACTTTCCGATCAGCAGGATGAAAACTGCCGACCTCGCGAAGCTGAGCGAAACGTCCTGGGGTGTGGCATGGTAGCCGAGACTCCACCGACTGATGAACAACTCGTTGAGGCCCGCAACATCGGCATCAAGATGGCTCTGTACAGAGGCCTGAGCGTTACCGAGGCAGATGAGGTAGGACAATCCACCTCAATCGCGCTGTGGTCAACGTGGGCGCAATATGACCCCGACAGAGGGCCGGTCAAGACCTGGATTGGAACGATCGCCTGGCGTAAAGTCCAGGATGTGCTTCGTGTCCGGTACAGAGATTCCCAAATGCTCGAAGAATGGGGACAAGATCAGGAAGACTCGGATGAGACGAAGGCGGACCTGACTAAAGTGCCAAATTATTTCCGTCTCGACGGTGAAGATCGCAAGCTTGCGGAGGACATCATCGACGGGTGCACTTACGAGGAGTTAGCGACTCGCCAGGGAGTATCCGTGGGCACAATTCAACGACGAATCGCTTTGTTGAAAAACAAATTGTGATTATTTTTCTTCAAAACGATAAAAAGTCGGCGCTGGGACGAATATATAAGTAGAGAAGGAAGTCGCCAGATTTCCGTCGAGCTGCTCGCCGCCTTAACCCTCAGCCCTCTCCCTGAGAAAGCGAGTCGAGTATCAAGGGTCGTCGATAGTCGTCGGTGTTTAGCCATTTCACCGTCCGATATCCGCGACCCGCAGCTCATTCACACTTTTATGATGACACTTCACTACTCGACTCCCGGACGAACCTATCTGAGATGCGATCAGTGCTTATTTTTAGTCCTGATGACGCCATTAGTCCTAAGTGATCCATTTAAGAAACTGGCAGCAGAGCAGAAACACGAGAAACACAAGTGTCTGGTGGTAGCCAGAGCAGTTTCTATTCCGACTAAATCCAAGCCCGACCGCTGGCGTGAATTCTTCGCTGGTGTCCAACTTCCAGCAGCAAGTTAGTACGAATCCCGCCATAGCGGAGCAAGGGCCAGCATCTGCAACCAGGTCACAGTGAGTGACCCGCACCTGGCCCATCTATAAAGGAGCAAATTATGCATATCGAACTTATTGCCCTCGTCGCGTTCACCGCCGGTTTCTTCACTGATCACGTAATAGGTGTCAAGATTGCCTCTGAAGCCGCCAAGCTCGAAGTTAAACTCAAGGCCGATTTCGAGGCAGTCGTTAAAGACATCAAAGCGAAGGTCTAACATGCTCGACCGTATCCTCAAATTTCTCTCCGACGTGCCCGATCGTATCTGGTCCATCCTGATTGTGGTCATTGGCGGCGGTGTAGCGATCGCTCACGGCGATCACAGCTATCAAGTTGGCTCAAGTCTGGTGGCTGCCGGGCTCACGATGCACCAAGCGAAACAGCCGTAGTCAATGCCTCAGCGGGCGAAACGTCCGTGCTGCGCCCCGCGCTGTCCGAATACAACTGATGGTCGGTATTGCGAGCAGCACTCGTCGGAGGAAGCTGCGCAATCGAAAGATCATGAGAGGTTCAGGGGCTCCGCCGCAAGCCGGGGGTATGACGCTGCGTGGCAGCGAGTCCGCGTCCAGGCGCTAAAGCGTGACAAGTATCTATGTCAGCACTGTCTGACAGTTAAGCAGCGCGTGACCATTGCGACTGAGGTTCATCACTTGCTGAAGATTCGGACGCATCCACATCTTCGATTGGTGCTGGAGAACCTGCTCAGCGTCTGCCGTGACTGTCACGAGGAACTGGAATCGCAATGTTTAAGTTAGTCAGGAACCGAGCAACCGATAGAAATCACATGGCCCGCGCCGAGCGTATCCGGTTGGCGCTTGTCACTGCGATCGGATGCATACGTGAGTGTTCCCATCGAGCCAAAGAGACGGATAACACGACCGCCTATCTGAAGCTCGATGCAGCAGCGATTACGATCATCGGTTATGTCGCCGGAGAATACGGAGTGGAGACTGATCTGATCGAACGGATGATCCATGATCAACTCTCGCTGCGACGGTCGTCCTCTAATTCATAGGATGTTGCTTATTAATTGTGCCACCCTGTGAACGACTTGATGGGGGTATGGGGGTCAAATCCGCCAAGTGATTGATTCCACTAGACCCGCGCATGGGCTCGCACGCGCAACCGCGAAATGAAGTGAGGGGGTATCCGACAAGCTTGAAGATAGCCGACCTCATTCAAGATGATCGCAATGCGAACAAGGGCACGAAGCGAGGCCACAGAGCGGTCGCGGACAGTCTGAAGTTATATGGGGCGGGACGCTCCATCCTGATCGACAAGGCCGGGCGAATCATTGCAGGCAACAAGACCGCCGCGAACGCAGCAGCAGCAGGGATCGACGACGTAATCCTGGTCCCGAGTGACGGCACAAAGATCATCGCCGTTCAGCGTACCGACCTTGACCTGAACGATCCGAAGGCGAAGGAACTCGCGATCGCGGACAATCGCGCCGCCGAGCTTGGCCTGGAGTGGGACCCAGAGGTACTGAGCCAGCTTGCTACCGAGCTAAACCTCAAGCCTTTTTTCACGGACGCCGAGCTACGGAATATCATCCCCCCAACCAACAATCTGCTTGGTGATGAGGATGCGGACCAGGGCGAGCCTCCGGCGGAACCGCTGTCAAAGCTCGGTGACCTCTACCTGCTGGGAAAGCATCGCCTCCTTTGCGGTGACAGCACCTCTGCCGATGATGTGGCCCGCCTGCTCGATGGCGCTACACCTCACCTGATGGTCAGCGATCCGCCCTATGGCGTCGAGTACGATCCAACGTGGCGTGACGGCAAGAGCGGATTCAGCACGGCAGCGGTCAAAATGCGCGGCAAGGTCGCGAATGACGATCAGGCTGATTGGCGCGAAGCCTGGGCATTGTTTCCGGGTGACGTTGCCTACATTTGGTGCGCATCGATGCACAACGATGAGGTGATTCAGTCGCTTGAAGCGGCAGGCTTCATTCGGCGCTCGCACATTATCTGGGCGAAGCAACAGGGAGTCTTCTCTCGCGGTGATTATCACTGGCAGCATGAGCCCTGCTGGTACGCGGTCAAGAAGGGCCGCACCGGTCACTGGGCTGGGGATCGCAAGCAGACAACTATCTGGGAGATCCAGACGCTCAATCCCACAGGCAATCGTGGTGAGGAGCGTGTCGGACACGGCACTCAGAAGCCGGTTGAGTGCATGCGCCGTCCGATTCTGAATAATTCGCAGCCGGGCGACATCATCTACGATCCGTTCCTCGGCTCAGGCACAACGCTGATCGCGGCGGAATCAGAAGGACGCGTCTGCTACGGGATGGAATTGGACCCCGCATACGTGGACATGATTGTGAAGCGCTGGGAAACCGCCACCGGGAAGAAAGCTGAACGAACCACATGTCAGGTCGCCGACCCAAACCCACAGCTCTAAAAATCAGCGAGGGCAACCCGGGCAAGCGCCCACTGAACCTGAACGAGCCCCAATTCGGCGGATTGCCGAGGTGCCCGGCCCATCTCGACCGGAACGCGAAGGCCGAGTGGCGGCGCATCAGCAAAGAACTTGCGGCTGTCGGCCTCCTATCCGCTGTCGATCGCGCAGCCCTGTCCGCATATTGCGCTGCCTGGTCCCGATGGATCGCTGCAGAAGAGAGCATTCAGAAGTTCGGGACAGTGATCAAGTCGCCGAAGTCCGGTTATCCGATTCAGAACCCTTACGTTTCGATCTCGAACACCGCCCTCGACCTAATGCGAAAGTTCCTCATCGAGTTCGGTCTAACGCCAGCCTCGCGCTCGCGCATCAGCGTCGACCTCAACACCGGCTCGAAGGAGGATTCTTTCGACGCTTTCATGAGGAGCAACACAGCGGTCCAGGGATCGAAAGAAATCGCAGATGGAGAAGCCGAACCGGAAGAGCAGAGCTGAAGGTTACATTTCGGACGTTCTCGCCGGGCGGATCACCACCTCCAAGTTAGTAAGACTCGCGATTGAACGGCATCAGTATGATCTCGCGACCGCCAACGAACGCAACTTAAGGTTCGTCCCCGAGCAGGGACAAAGAGCAATCGACTTTATTGAGTTCTTCTGTCATCACTCAACCGGTGAGTGGGCGGGAGAAAAAGTAGTTCTCGCTCCCTGGGAATGCGCTCTCCTGTACATCCTTTATGGATGGCACTGGGATGACACCGGCTATCGCAGATTCAAGACGGCCTATGTCGAGATGGCGAAAGGGAACGGGAAATCCTTCCTGGCGTCCGCCATCGCGATTTATGAGCTGATCGGAACGGGCGAACCCGGCAGCGAAGTCTATAGCGCCGCAGTCACCAGGGACCAGGCGAAAGTAGTTTGGGATGAAGCGACCTTCATGGTCTCGAAGTCGCCAGCGCTCCGCAAGCGCATCAAGAAGCACCGTAATAACCTCCATATTCCGGGCACTCCATGCAAGTTTCAGCCTCTATCCGCTGAGACGGGAGCACTGGATGGAAAGCGCCCGCAGTGCATTGTGGCCGACGAGATTCACCGCTGGGGTAACGGAGGCCGCGAACTTTGGGACCTGTTATCGAACTCATTCGGCAAGCGCCGCAGCCCGCTTTTCCTAGCGATCACCACGGCTGGCTGGGGAACAGAATCGCTCTGTCGTCAGCAGCACGATTACAGCGAGAAAGTTTTATCGGGAATCCATCCTGACGATTCGTGGTTTGCCTGGGTATGTTGTCTTGACAAAGATGACGATTACCTGGACGAAGCTAACTGGATCAAGGCGAACCCGAACCTTCATGTCACCGTGAAAGTGAAGGAACTCCGCGAGGTTCTGAACAAGGCCCTCGGAGATCCGGCACAGCTCAACGGCACGTTGCGTCTTCGCTTCGGGGTGTGGACATCGACGCACGAGCAATGGATGCCGCTCGACAAATGGGACGCATGCGACCAGCCCGTCGACGCGGAAGCCCTGAAGGGCCGTCCATGTTTCGGAGGTCTCGATCTAAGCAGCTCCGATGACATTACATCATTCGTCCTGCTGTTTCCGCCCTACGGTGACGACAAACTTTGGCGAGTGCTGCCTTACTTCTTCTTGCCCGCCGACAATATCGAGCAGCGAGTGAAAAAAGACCGTGTCCCGTACGACCTGTGGCACCAGCAAGGATTATTCATCCTGACGCCGGGCAATGTCATCGACACGCAGTTCATCCTGGCGAAGATCAAGGAACTGGCTGAGGCCTATCAGATTGTCGAGATCGGCTACGACAAGGCGCTCTCAGCGGACCTTACCCCTCAACTCGAAGCTGCCGGATTGACAGCGGTCCCGATCAACCAAGGTGATGTTTCCATGACTCCGCCTATAAAGCGACTCATGGAGATGGTTCTCCGTAAGGAGATCGCGACCAACAAGAATCCCGTGCTGCGGTGGATGGCCACAAACCTGGTCGTCGAAGTTCGGCCAACCGGCTTATTCAAACCAGATAAGTCGAAGAGCATCGAGAAGATCGACGGCATCATGGCCATTTTCGATGCACTTTCCAGGGCGATGGTCACGCCTATCAAACCGAAGCAAGCCAGCTTCACACCTTTCATCCTTTAGGACCTAAGTGGGCTTCATTTCCGCAGTTAAAACGTTTGCCTCTACGATGCGCGACCCCGGCATCACTGAGCTAGAACTGCGTGACAGCGGAAACCTAAATAACCCTGGCATCCCGCTCAGCGCTGGCGGGTTCCTCGCCTTCGCAGGCGGCGAGCCTACTGCGTCTGGCGAGCGCGTTACTCTCGACACCGCTCTACAGCAGATGACGGTATTCGCCTGCGTCCGAGTGATATCGGAGTCGGTCGCATCGCTCCCTCTGAAGCTTTATGAGCGGCTGGACAAGGGAAAGAGGGATGCTGCGGACCAGCCTCTCGCATATTTACTCTCCATTGAACCCAACGATGAAATGTCGGCCTTCACGTTTTGGGAATCGATCGTGGGCGCGGTTGCCGCAACCGGAAATGGATACGCGGAAATACAGCGTGACAAGGGTGGCCGCCCAGTTGCGTTTTGGCCGCTGCATCCATCTCTGACAACACCCAAGCGTCTTAGCTCCGGTAAATTGATCTACGAGACCACCGATGGAATGACGCCGGGCAAGCTCCGCACAATCCAACCGGCGGACATGCTTCACATCCCGCTCTTTTGTTTTGACGGACTCAAAGGATTTTCGCCAATCCATCTGGCTCGCCAAGGCATCGGCCTCGCGAGGGCCACAGAGAAATTTGGTGCCCGGCTTTTCGGGAACGGCTCCAGGCCTGGCGGCGTGATGTCCTCAACGTCCGACCTGTCCGATGAACAAAAGCGGCTTGTGAAGGAAACATGGCTGCAATCGCAGTCCGGTGACAAGCAGGGCTCGACTGCATTCTTACCTGGCGATTGGAAATACACTCCGCTCTCGATCAGCCCTGAAGAGTCACAGTTTCTCTCGACTCGTCAATTTCAGCGGGCCGAAATCGCAGCGCTGTTCCGCGTGCCTCCGCACTACGTGGGCGATTCGACGAAGTTGTCGAACAACAATGCAGAACAGCAAGGCTTGACCTTTGTCACTGACACGCTGCGCCCTTATCTGTGCAGGATTGAAGCCGAGGTATCGCGTAAGCTCCTCCCGAAGGTCGGTCGCAACTCAAGTCGCTTCTATATCAGCTTCGATGTCTCCGAGCGTCAACGCGGCGACTTCAAAACCACGATGGACGGTTATGCAACAGCTCGTCAGTGGGGCTGGCTGAGCGGCGCGGAGATTCGCGATGAACAAGGATACAATCCTGGTCCTCCTGAACTTGACGTCTACTGGGTGCCCGCCAATATGCAGAATGCGGCCCGGCTGCTAGACACTGAATCAATTCAGGATCAACCCATCGACCAGCCAGTACTGCCCGCTCCAGCGGCGGAAGATCGCAACCTGCTCAGTAAATACACCATCGGTTATATCCGCCTCTATCGGGATGCATTCGGTCGCCTCGTCAATCGCAATAAGCGTGATTCGAGCGCCATTTCGAGCCTGTTTACCCCTGTTCTGAGATCGATTTCGGAGTTGGCCGCTGAATCGCTCGGGATGCAGATCAGCGCGGACGACAAGCACACTCAGGTCATCGTAGATGATCTCCTCACATCCTTCGAGAAACGCGTGAGCAAATGGTCGGAGCAAATGACCGACGACGAGATCGAGTCGCTCGCATGCGGAGAATTCAACAAAGCTGTCCGCACAATCCATATCAATGTGTCGAAGGAAGTCGCCGCAGCCAAGGCGATCGCCGCGCTCACCCCGGAGTTAGTGAATGTCTAAATCAGCGCAAAAGCAGCAGCTCGAAAAACGATACCTCAAGGCCAGCGAGTTCCGAGTCGCGAAGGCGGATGACGGCACCCGCACCATCAGTGGTTATGCGAGTGTCTTTAACACCCCGTCCCAGGACTTCGGCGGCTGGAAAGAGGTCGTCTCGCCTAATGCCTTCGATCGCACGCTACGTGAGAAGCCCGACGTTCTCTGCCTACACTCGCATGACAATTCCAAAGTGCTGGGCCGCACTACAAGCGGGACTCTAACTCTGGAGACCGATTCGACCGGCCTGAAGTACACCTGCTCACTGCCCGACACGACGATCGCCAACGACCTGGTCGTCTCGGTCGATCGCGGCGATATAACCGGCTGCTCGTTCGGATTCATTACGAACTCCGCGTCATGGACCTCGATGCCGGACGGCTCAGAAGTGCGGACGTTGCTCGACGTCGACCTGTATGAAGTCACGATCACGTCAGAGCCCGCGTATCTCGACACCAGCATCTCTCTTCGCTCAGCTCCGGTGGAAGTTCGCTCCCGCATCGAAAGTCGCGATCAGCAAGAGAAGCGAGATATCGATTGCGACTGCGACTGCGCTGAATGCACGTCGGGTAACTGCGACGATTGCACCGCCGATGATTGTCCCGACGAAGATTGCGCCTGCCAGGAATTCCGGCAAGCGAAACGCACGATGGAGATGCAACTCGCTCTCGCCATGTTGAAGAAATAGCACCTCACAAGGTTTGACCAGATGGATGTCCGGCTCAATGCTGGTGCGCTCAACCGCGAGCGTTCGCCTGGTACACGAAGAAACCCCCGCCGGGTGCGGAGGTCGGCCTCGTCCAGCACCACCACTCCAGATCCAAAAGGAATAAATATGTCCCGCTTGCACGAACTCCGCGAATCCCGCACCCAGCTCATCTCTGAGGCTCAGCGCGTAGCGCTCGACCCCAAGCCCACCACCGAAACCCGCACGAAATTTGCAGCGATGATGGCCGATGTCGAGGCAATGGAAGCCGATATCGCCAACATCGAGCGAATCGACAAGCTCGAAGCGGAGAGCCGCTCGACCCAGCGCTCACCCCGCCCCAACCCGGGTGCAAACGCGAGCGAGCATGAAGAGCGCGAGGCGATTCGCAAGAGCGCCTTGATCAAGTACCTCAAAGGCGAGACCGAGGACCTCGACGCAGAAGAGCGCTCGTTGCTTCGCGAGCAGCGCGATATCACCACTGGCGGCACAACCACTGGAGGCGTCCTAATTGGTCAGCTTGGACCGCTCGTTTTCGATGCACAGAAGGCCATCGGGAACCTCGCGGGTGAGGTCATGAAGAAGTCGACGCCCGGCAACGGCGCTCCACTGAAGATCACCTCGATGAACGACACCGGCAACCAGCTTGTGACGTTGACCGAGGACACGTCCGTCAGCGATACCGATCCAAGCTTTGGCGCGGTCACGTTGCAGTCGACTGACACCGTCGCGACGCTGATCAAGGTGACCTGGCAAGAACTGGCGGATGCGGTCATCGACCTGGACGCCTTCCTTCGCACCAAGATCGGTGTCCGCTACATGCGCGGTCTCGAAAACTATGTTGTGAACGGCAACTCGTCCAACATTTCGTCCATCATCACGGGCGCGACGCTCGCTGAAACTTCTGCGGCCAACACCGGTCCGGTCTATCAGGACTTCGTGAACGTGTATGGTGCGCTTGATCCGTCCTACCTGCCGAATGCGAAATGGGCGATGAATAACAAAACCCGAGCGTATCTGCTCGGCCAGCTCGACAACTACGGTCGCCCACTGTTCGTCCCCAATGTGAACACCGGGAACCTCGACCAGATTCTCGGTCAGCCGGTCGTCATCTCGCAGGCAATGGCCGCTGCGAACGTGGCCACGAACACCGGCGTCCTGTTTGGTGACTTCAGCCAGGGCTATGTCCTGCGCGACTCGGGTCCGCTGTATGTAAAGCGGCTCGATGAGCGCTATGCGGACCAGCTCGCTTCCGGCTTCCTCGCCTACGCTCGTATCTCCGGGACCAACGTAGACGCAGGGACGCACCCCATTCTGAAACTCGTCACCCACACCTAAACAGCGTGCGCGAACAAATGAAGGGGCGTCGAAAGATGCCCCGGAGTTTCTCTTATGCGAATTCAGATTATCCAGACATTCCGCGATCCGACGACACCATGGCCTGTTGTCGCCGGTTCAGTGTTCGCGGTCACCGACAGAGTCGGCACGCGGCTCATCGCCGATGGGCGGGCGATCGACATGGATTCTCGGATCATGCCTTTGCCCCCTCCCAAAGCAATACGCAAAAAGCGCGAGACCGCTACTCGATAAATGCCGTTAAGTATCCAACTCGTGACTCCGCCCTCCGTGGAGCCGGTGACGCTCGCACAGGCGAAGCTTCATTTACGCGTCGACTTCACCGACGACGACACATTGATCACAGCTCTGATCATTGCGGCCCGCCAACATTGCGAAAACTACACCAAGCGAGCCTTTTTCAATCAAACTTGGCAGCGCACACTCGACAACTTTCCTCTCTGGTACGGATCGAACGGCACTGTTTCTCCACTCTACCGTGATGTATGGCCCTTCTTCGCCGACTTCTGGTCCAGAGTCACGATCGATCTACCCAAGCCCTCACTGGTCTCGGTGACTTCGATCACCTATGTCAACTCCGATGGCACCACAAGCACGCTCGACTCGTCGGTTTATATCGTCGATCCAACCTCGAAACCGGGCCGCATCGTCCCCGCATTCAACCAGGCATGGCCGGACATCAGCCTCTACCAGCCGGGCTCAGTGACGATTACCTATGTTGCTGGTTCCTACGGTGACGGAGTCGAAGTCAACACCATCCCGCAGACGATCGTCATGGCGATGCTGCTTCTGATCGGGCATTGGTACGAGCATCGCGAAGCCGCGAGCGAGCTGAACTTGAAGAATATCCCTCTCGGCGTCGAGGCGCTCCTGTCGAACGACCGCCTCATGAGCTTCGATTACCGCCCATGATCACTGGAAAATTAAATCGACGTGTCCAGATCCAGAGTCAAACGACATCGCAGGATGCTGCCGGGCAGCCGCTCGCCACTTGGTCCACGGTCTATACCTGTTGGGCGTCCATCGACGTCCAGCAATCGCAGCTCATTTATTCGACCGCCGAATTCATCTCGAAGGTGACTCACCGAATCACGATGCGCTGGACCTCATCCGTGGTGATTCAGCCGAACATGCGAATCGTCTACGCCGAGGCAACGACCGGCGTCGTCCACACCTACGAGATTGAAGCGCTCCTGAATGACCAGCAGCGCAATCGCCAGCTCATCGTGTTGGCCTATGAGTTGAATGGAGCGGAGTAAATGTTAGAGACGAATCTCTTCTCCGTCCTGTCCGCAGCCACCGCGATCACCGCCATAACCGGTCCGAACATCTTCCCGGTCAAACTGCCGAACGATCCTCCGCTTCCAGCGCTGACATACAAGATCGTCGGTGGTGCAGCCAAGGGTACGTTCGACACGGGTGGCATCACCAGGGCCAGAGTTCAGATCGATTCCTGGTCAACCCAGTATTTGCAGGCTGTCACCCTTCGGAATGCAGTCATCGGTGCATTGAACGGATATGTCGACGCAAACCTCAACATCCAGTTCATCCAGCCTGTCGACCTTTTCGACTACGAGCTTTTGAATTTTCAGGCCGTGGCCGAGTTCTACGTTTCATTCTCGCAGTAAAATCACCGCCCGAGTAGGGCTAAGGAGTAACACACATGCCAGCCAGCACTTATACGGGCAGCAAGGGCCAAGTCTACGGTATTGGGACGGTCGTCTCTATCGGAAGCGCCACCGGCGCAACCGGCACGGAAACTTTCACTCCCATCGGAGAAGTTTCCGATGCAAAGGGATCGGGCCGCAAACTCGCGACCGTCGACGCCTCCAGCTTTCAGAGTGCTGGGATCACCCGCAAGATTGCCGCAATGCTCGACTACGGTACCTTCTCGCTCACCGCGATCACTGTTTTCGGGGATGCGGGCCAGGCGGCTGTGCTCGCCGCTCAAGTTGCTCGCGCTCCTTACGACTTTGAGATCCAGCTCCCCGTGAACACGAAGGCTGGTCAGACGACCACCGGAACTCTCATCGCATTCTCCGCTTTCGTCACTCAGGCCGACTTCGATATCTCGGACACCAAGGCCAGTGAGTGGACCTTCGAGCTGACCATCGATGGTGCGTACACCATCGCGCCGGGCAGCTAATCAACATCCGGGGGAGTATGCGAAGTGGCATCGCGGCCCTATGACCTAGGGCGGAGCTACGGTTCGATTCCGTAGACATGCCCGGCGACGGCATCCTCGCAGGTTCGAGTCCTGCCTCCTCCACCATTTTCCGGGTCCAGGGTAGCTCCCTGGCTTTTTGTAACGCCCACCAACACATAAGGATGCATCGAATGTCCAAACGTAAAATTGCGGAAACTCCGCTCGACCCAACTTTGCCCTCCGTTTCCGTCGAAATAGACGGAACGACTTATCGTCTCGTATTCGATCTCGGCTCCCTCGCAGAAGCGGAGGCCGCGTTCGTAGCGCAAGGTCATGATGTGAACCTGCTGCGGGCGCTGCCGGTGCTGAATGTCTCCAGCGTCAGAATCATCTTCGCCTGCGCGGTGAAAAAGTTTCATCCTGAGCTGGGCTTCGAGGAAGCAAAGAATCTCGTTAACTTCCCGTCGCTATATGTCGTCGCGGCGGCGGTGACCGACGCATGGTCTAAATCAGTCCCCGAGCCTACCCCGGAGGGGGAAGAGCAGCCGGGCGAGTAGGCCCGGCATCGAAGCCGCTCACTCGCGAGCAGCAATGGCTGCGGCTCTGGTCAATCGCCAGATACGACCTTGGGCTCTCATCGGACGAGTTCTACTCCCTGTCGCCCCGCCAGCTCGACGCTCTCATCAGGAGACGGGAACGCGAATCGCAGGAGCGTGAGTTCCTCTTCGCGCAGCTCACCAGCATCGTAGCCAACTTCGGATTCCGCGCTCCTAAAGAACCAACATCGCCGCGTGACTTCATGCCTTCCGAATGGGCCAAGGGAAATGTCAAAGCGACCAAACGAAAACGCATGACTAAGAAACTCCGGGCCGAGGCCGCCGCCAAGGTCGCTCGGCTGTTCGGAATCGGGTAATCGATGCCAGACCAAATCAAAGTAGAAATCAAAGGATTGGCGGAGCTGCAGAAGAAGCTGACGGAGCTATCCACAACTGCTGCTGACCGCTGTATTCGCACCGCGCTCCGAGCTGGCGCTGAGATCGAGCAGGCGGCGATCCAGGAACGTGCACCGATCCGAGTTGACGATGAGTCGGGCACAGCGCTACCGCCAGGCGCTCTCGCAAACGACATCGTGATCCACGTCAAGCGATCCGATCAGGGCCACATTGCTGCGATCGTCGGTCCGGACAAGATGACTGCGCACGTTGCGAGGTGGCTTTGAATACGGACACAGGTTAATTAGAGGCGGTCGAAATTATTTGAACAAACGCACCGGCAAGACACACGGCTCGGGTTCTCAGGTTGGGGAAGTCCAAGCGTACCCCTTCATCCGCCCTGCTTTTGAGGAGTCCCGCGAAGCAGTCACAGCGGCGATCACCACGACACTCGCAACCGAAATAGAAAAAGCAAGCAAGGGTAAATAGTGGCTGCTGGCAATGTACAAATCGTCTTAAGCGTCGATCAGGCGACCTATACGCAGGCCATGAAAGAGGCCCAGCGGCAGCTTGATACCTTCGCTGGTAAAGCGAAGGGTGCGGGCCACGCAACGGTCTCCTCAATGCAGGCCAGTTCCGCTGCTATCCGCCTCATGGAAGGTGGGATGCAAAATAACGTCAGGGCAGTCGAGAGGCTCGTAGCCTCGATTCCCGGAGTAGGTAAGGCTCTGCAAGCTGCTTTTCCCCTCGTGGGTGGTCTAGCTCTCGCCGGACTTCTCGCACGGATGGGTGGCGAGCTTGAAAAATTCATCAAGACTGCACTCCAGGCACCGGACCAGATCAAGCGCGGGTTCGAGTCGCTTCATACATCGGCGCTACAGACCAACGACGCCCTCCGCCTGACCAATGACGAGTTGGCGAATCAGATCGCGAAGTTAGAGGGTAAGCCGCAGAACAACGCGAAGATTGCCATCGATGAGACCCGACTTGCCGCAGACAAGTTGGCTCGCTCTCTCGAAGAGGACAACAGCCGGATTACCGAGCTGCTGTCCAAAAACAGCGTCGGCTTCTTCGCCGCTCTACTCACGCACCAAGGCGGGACGGGTGATGTCTCGGACGAAATCAAAAAGCGGGAAAACCAGTTTCAGGACCTCGGCTTCCAGTACAACAGTGCGGTCCACTCCGGAAACACCGGCCTCGCCTCCTCTTTTCAAAAGCAAATCGCAGATGCGCAGCAGTCGGCGCTGGATTGGGCCAAGGCACAAATAGCCGATCGCCGCACCGGCCAGCACACCACGGGCAACCAGACAGCAAACATCAATATCCTTGAAGGCTTCTCCCAGTCGATCTCCGACACTCAGGACCGTCAGACTCTGGAGAGCACGAACTCCACAGAGACGGCGCGTGACAAGCAGCTACAGGGCGCGAATCAATATCGTGAGGAGCAAAAGAAGGCCGCTGCTGCACAGCTCGAAGCGTGGAAGCAACAGTTAACCGAACTCAAGTCTAACGAGGATGTAACCCTCTCCCAGGAGTCAGACTTCTGGCTGTCGCGTGCCGCGATGGTCAAGCGGGGCTCGCTCTCGTATGTGAACGCGCTGCAGGAGTCGATGAAGCTGGCGGCATCCGTCCGCGCTGACAATGTCCGCGAGTCGGCTCGCACGCCGAAGCTGATGGATGACCTCCTGACCAGCATCGGTCAGACTTCCGACCTATCGAAGGGCGATACGGGATTTCTCGAAGGCCAAGGGAAGAGCGCCGTCGACTACCTGAAGAACCTTCAGGAACAGGTCGAGGTCGGTCGGGAGAATGCCCAGGCCCTCGCTGAACAAGCTTTACAAATGGCCGTCGCCACGGGCCGGATGTCGCAGCTCGACGCGGCGACCGTCGCTGCACGGATGCATGCGGCAGACTATCAGACCACGCTCGACGGCCTCCAGCAGAAGCTCGATGACATCAGCGGAAACGCAGGCTTGACGCAGATTGAGCGGCAGCAGCAAGCAAGCGCCGTTCAGAAGGACATCCTCGTTGTCCAAGGTCAGCGTGACCTGACAGCTAACCAGGACGCAGCGGCTGTCAATGGGAACACGATTCCCGGTGCTTTGACGAATGCCCTGAACGCATTTGTCCAGTCGTCACGGGACACCGCCGCACAGATCAGCTCTACCTTCGTGAAGACCCTGGACTCCTTCAACGACCAGGTTGTGAAGGCCTTCGAAGGCCACCACGTACGAACCGACTTCTCCGGTGTAGGCGCTGAGCTGTTCCAGACGATCTCGAAGACGGCCTTACAGCATGCCGAAGGCGATGTCATGTCGGCCTTCGGATTCGGCGGTAGTAAAAAGCCGACCGGAACCGCTGGAGATCCGCTTCACGTCTGGGTGCAGAATCAAGGCGGTCCGGGAAGCGGTATTCCTGGCCTGCCATCCCTGCCCGGCTTCGGTCAAGGTTCGTGGACAGGCAACGGCGGCGGATTCCTGTCAGGTGTACGTAGCTTGTTCGGTGGCGGATCGAAGGACACGCTCTTCGGCTCCGCTCAAGGTGCTTTGAACTTCTCAGCTCAGCCAGCAGACATTGATACGGATACCTCGTTCCTCGATTCGCTTCCCGGCTTCGCGGGTGGTGGAGATCCGACAGTGAACCGACCCTCCATCGTCGGAGAACAAGGCCCGGAACTCTTCGTTCCTCGCACAGCCGGGACCATCGTCCCGAATCACGCCCTCGGCGGATCGACCACCCACAATTGGAATATCGACGCACGCGGGGCAAATGATCCCGCAGCGACCGAGGCCGCAGTACAACGCGGCATCGCCGCAGCCGCGCCTCAGATCGTCAGCGCCAGTCTCCATGCTGCGAATGAGCAGCGGAAGCGCACGCCCTCTTCGCGCCGCTAATCCCCCAAAGGAAAACACTATGCCAACCGGCTACACGACGGTATCCGCAACGCTGCTCGCCGATGCCACCGGAACTAAGATTGCGAACGCGACCATCTACTTCACGCCGTGCAATAACAAGAGTGTTCCGATCTCTTTCCGGTCCGGCGGCAGCGGCCAGGTCATCGACCAGCCCGTCCCTGCCACGGTTACGACGGGCGCGTTCAGCATCGTGTTGGCCGATACGACACTGACCACACCGGTCAACGTCGGCTATCTGGTAACTTGCGTCGATAACGTATCAGGAAAGCAGTTACTTGGTCCGGGCTACATTATCCAGCCGTCCGGATCAACTTGGTCCTTCGATACCTTTATCCCGAACATCGCGGCCCTAGCGACGATTCAAATCGGGCCTCAAGGTAATAGCTTCACCGTGCGCGGTGCGTGGGCGGCGACCACCGCTTACAACCTCCTCGATATCGCCACCTACAACGGCAGCTCCTACACCCCGATCGTGGCATTCACTTCCGGGACTGCCTTTAATTCGGCAAACTGGACATTGATCGCGGCGGGCGGCACCCTAACCGGGACACTATCTGTCCCACTCGTTGCACCGGAGGGTGCGACGATCACCGGAGGAGCCTCTGTCGATAGGCTGACCGCGTCCGCAAAGGTGACAGTGGGCGTTGACGTACTCCAGCCGGTCCCAGCCCTGACGCCCAGCGGCGCTCTATTCGCGGAGGCGGATGCCACCGGTGCTATGTCCACCTGGACTGACTCTACCGGCGTGAAACACTTCGAAGCGGGAATCACGGTCAATGGACCGTCAATCATCAATGGCACGCTGTCCCTCCCCTCGAACATTGATTTCCCGCGCCTGGAAGTCGGAACTACGGTGCTCCAGCCCGTTAGCGGTGGGATCTCCGGGGTTGTCTTCGAAGAGGCCGACTCCCTCGGTCAATGCTCACGCTATGTCGATCAATACGGGAACACCTGGTTCACAGCCGATATTCATATTTTGGGGAGCGTCATCGCCAGCGGGACTGTCTCGGCTCCAACGATGAGCCCGAACTCTCTCACGGTGGGGGGCGTCGGCACCTTCGGTTTGGGCATGACCGGCGTCGATCTGACGCCAGGCTCTCTCCAGTGTCTTCAGCTCGCGAGCGGGGCCTATATCTTCACCGTTCCCTTCATGGGACGGACCAACATCTTCAGCGATGCCGGGGGTGTGCTCACGCAGCTTACTTTCCTGGGGAATAACTCGGCCATCGCCGTCTCCACGGCTGGCCTCATCCTCTTCATCACGGATCGGGACGGACAGCTTGAACTTTGGTCGATGACTTCGACAGGTGGCAGCCAGACGCTGATTCAAGCGTTGCCGACGGCGCGGCCTGCTACCCTGGCCTTTATCATCACCGGACAAAGTAACTCGACCGGCCATAACAACACACTTCAACCGCCCCTTATCAACGCCCAAGCATTCATGGTGAATGGAGGCGTCCGGGCCGGACAGTCATCCCCCAGCACTGCCATACCTGCGGGGAACCTCACATCGTTGGTCCCGCTCGCGGAGTCTGCGGACGCGTCCGCCGATTCCGAGACCATGTCTTCGGCCCTCGCTTATCGCGTGGCAGCCCGGCTCAACGCGAAAGGTTACGCCCCGGAGCTTTGTGTCGGCGTGTCGGGTCAGAATTCGACGGCATACTCCGGGATTGCGAAAGGAACGCAGCCGTACACGAACGCAATCGCCATTGCCACGGCATTCTCTGGCCTCGCTCCCTCGCCTACCGTCTTCCCGTCGGTGATGTTGGTGCATGGAGAAGACGACGACCGCATTCAGAACACCTCTTACGCGGCGAACCTAGCCACGTTGCAGGCCAACTACGAATCCGACCTCAAGATCATCTCTGGTCAGTGGCAGGGAATCCCTCTTATCACCTCGCAGATTGCGAGCTGGGCGTCCAATGGCACGTACGACCACGCGGTGCCTACGACGCCGTTGCAGGTGGAGATTGCGGCGCAAGCTAATCCTGGAAAGATCATCAATGCGTGCCCCGGGTACATCTTCCCTTACACCGATGGCCTGCACTTTACCGGCCCGGGCCAGCGGTGGCACGGGGAGTATTACTCAAAGGCACTGGACTCCTATTTTTCAACCGGAGACTTCAAGCCCTTGCGTCCGCTCACTGTCACTCGCAGCGGATTGACTGTCACTGTCACCTTTAACGTCCCCAAGGGTCCTCTCGTCTTCGACACCACGCTAGTCAGTCAGCCTTCCTTCTGGACTGGAAGTCTATATGGATTCGAGTTTGATGATGGGAGCGGATCGCCGCCAGCGATCAGCGCTGCCGCGATTTCGGGGAACTCGGTAATCTTGACCCTGGCCGCATCACCCGCTGGGTCGAGCAATCACGTTCGGTATGCGTATAACGCAACGCCAGGGCCTACTTACTCACTCGCTGGACCTACCACGGGACCACGCGGCAATCTGCGCGACTCTGACCCCGCAGTCAGTTCTCTCGGCAACTCTCTCTATAACTGGTGCGTTGTTTTTTCGATGACCTGCAACTAAGGAACCCTTTTATGTTAATTCAGCGGACGGATGTTACCTTCAATCGGAGCGGGCTCTCGGCGCTGCCGAACGTATTCCCATATCCTCAACAGCTCGGCTCGGCGCTCAAGGCGTGGTTCACGGCCAACGCCGGGATTACCCAGGCCAGCAACATTGTGAGCGCATGGGCCGACCAGAGCGGAAACGGGATCACCCTCACGTCGGTCGGTGCATCGCCAATCGACTATGTTCCCGCAGACCAAAACGGTCTTCCTGGCGTCGTCACTTCGCTCACGACAAACAGCGGGACGGCAGTCCTTTCAACCGCCAGCTTTTCCGGCACAACAGCGCAGAACAGCGTTGACTTCGACATGACCACGTCTTTCTCAGTGTCGTTGGCTTTGAAAGCCGGGGCGTTCACCTCCGGCACATCGACGGACCAGCTACTAATCGGCACCGGAATCGCGGCGACGGGATGGTATATCGAGTCCAGGTCTTCGACCGTCAGCGCTGGGTTGGCTTTCATCCTTGAGCCGCCTGGGGGCACGGCCCTGAAGATCGGTTATCCGCAGCCAGCGAGCGGAACCACGTACCACCTCACCGTCACCTATGACGGATCGAACGCTATCGCCGGGCTGAAGATGTATCTAAATGGTGTCTTGGTTACACCCGCTGCGACGGTGGGCACCACGGGCGCGGGAACATTGCTGCAATCCGCCGCACGATACTTCTCAATCTTCACAAAACCCGCCTCTGCGTATAACGATCCGACGACGGTGTTCGAGGCTGTCATCGTCAATACTGCGCTTAGCTCCGCACAGGTGACGCTGATGGACACTTACCTAAATTCCAAGTGGGCTCTTCACGCCTAAACGTCACCCCTCTAAGAAAATCCAATGACCTCTACCATTACCATCAACGGCAACTCGGTTTCGCTCGTCGCATTGCCGACTACCCCTGGATTCCGAGACATCCAGTTCGAAGTCAATGACACGGTCGCGGTCGTCCGCTCGCCCTTCACGGGTCAGACACAGACTCAGAGCTGGTCTGGCGCGGACTGGTGGTCGGCCACGGCTACTCTACCGCCCCTCACGTCAGCGCAGTCGGCTCAATGGACGGCGTTCCTCATGGAACTGCGCGGCATGCAGAACGGCCTCCTGCTCGGAGATCCGCTCTGCTCCACACCGCAAGGAACACCATCGGGTGCACCGGTTGCGAATACGGCGGGCGCGACTGGAAACAACGCCGTAGCGACCACCACGCTGTATTCGCGAGGCTGGACGCCTAACCGCTTCCGTCTTCTCTTACCTGGGGACGCTCTTCAAGTCGGATACAGGCTGCATCGTGTACTAGAGCAAGTCAACTCCGATGCGAACGGTGACGCAGCCATCAGCATCTGGCCGTCGCTGCGCGAAGTTCCGGCGGATGGTCAACAGATCATCCTAAATAATCCTCAAGGCCTGTTCCGGCTCGCCGCCAACAAACGGACCTGGCAGACTAGCGCCGCGTTTCAGACAACGATGTCGATTCAATTCACGGAGTACCGATAGATGCCCCGTGACCTTGATCCGACATTTGGAACTGAGCTTGTCAGCCCATTCATCCGGCCCGCGTTTTTCGCGGAGCTGACCTTCCGTTCTCAGACCTCATATGTCTGGACGGGTGTAGGGCCTTACTCCTTCAACGGCCAGACCTGGACCGGCGTCGGCGATGTGGGCTCGGTCGGCACCTATTCGGAAGGCATGGACCTCGTCGCGTCAGGCATGACGATCTCCCTGTCCGGAATCAATAACACTCTCCTTGGAGAGTCGATGTCCGACATCAGGCAAGGAGCACCGGCTGTCATCTACCTCGCTCTGCTCGATCAGAACATGAACATGGTCGGAGTTCCGACGGTCTGGTTCGGCGGACTGATGGATAAGCCAACTGCGAACATCGGTACAGACACGTCGACCATCACCATCGCGCTCGAAACGAATGCTATTCGCCTCCAGCAAGGCCAGCGCCTGAAGTACACGTCCGCTGAGCAGCGTCGGCTCTTTCCCGACGACACCGGTTTTGACTGGGTCGAGAAGCTCAACGACCAAGCGATCAAGCTCGCCTAACTCTTTCAACACAAGCCCAAACGAGGCCGCCCAGAGCGGCCATTTCTATTTATGACGATCAAACGACTCGAACATTGGGACACCACCCACCTGCATCAGTTCCTCCTGGAACGGCGAAAGACTCCGTTCAAGTGGGGTGGTCACGACTGCTGTCTATTCGCTGCCGATGCGATCCAGGCCATCACCGGCGTGGACATCGCTTCAGATTTTCGTGGCCGCTATTCCGACCAGGCGTCGGCACTCGATGCCATCAAGTCGGTCACCGGCGGGACTACGGTCGAAGACGCGGCGGTCTACTGCGCAACGAAGGCCGGTCTGCCCGAGCTGCCTCATCCGAACTTCGCCCACCGTGGCGACCTCGTTCTGCTGAATGACGCGGGGCAGCTCATCGCTGGCGTCATCGGCCTCAATAGCAAACCACTCTCCGTCGGCGACAAACGGCATGAAATCGCTGCCGCTTTCTTCGGTCAAGCGAGCATGGCGCGTCGGACCTCTCGATGCGTCATCGATCCGATACGCGAAAGCAACTGGCAGCGAAAGGAGCGGTGACAGCACATGGGTAAGTCTCTCGAAGGCATAGCTGTGCTGGGTGCGGCGGTCGGAATGGTCGCGGCTGCATTTCTGGACCCGGCTCTCGTTAGCGTCTCCTCTGTTCGACAAGATCATGGAGGACCTCGTTGTCACGGGGATCTCGATGGAAGCAGGCGCGATTGCGTCTGCTCTCGCGTCGAATCGCGGCGCGGGCATCACGGTCAGGCAGCCAGCGGCATATCGCCAGGTCATCTACGGCGAGATGCGGGTCGGCGGCGTGCATCGTTTATATTTCTTCGACCGGCTCAGGCCCCGGCATCCTCAACCAAGTCGTCCGTCGTCGCCGGTCACGAGATCACCGCGTGGGTCAACCTGTACCTCGACGGCAAGACCGTGTACTGGGACACGTCCGACGGCAACGCCGCGAACCAGACGCTCAATAACTTCAACTGGGGCGGTTGGGCCAATTCGAACACCTACATCGCACCGAATGGGGATCACTACTCGTTTGGGTCAAATGTATTCGCCAGCGGCCACATTGGAAATCAAGTCTCGGGTGACGTCGACTATAACCTGACCGCCAACGACCCGAACTGGGCGGCCTCCGCCAATGGCAATCCCTATCTCGGTGGCTGCGCCTACTTCTATCTCCACACGCTCTACTCCACGAGCCTGTTCCCGAATCTGTTGCCTGAAGTCAGGGTCACCGTCCAGGGCAAACAAGTCTACGATCCCCGCACCGGAACAACAGGCTACTCGAATAACTGGGCCTTGGTTGTCGCGGACACGCTGATGAACACACAGTACGGCCTTGGCGTGCCCATGTCCGCGATCAACACGGATGCATGGATCGCCGCCGCAAATATCGTCGACGAACAGGTAGCGCTCGCGAACGGTAACACGGAAGCCCGATACACCATCAACTGCAACTTCGACACGTCCTCCGACCCGGGAGACATCCTTCAGTCAATGATGATGGCCGGGGCCGGGCGGATCGCCTGTATCGGAGGCCAGTGGTTCTTCTGGCCGGGGGCCTGGGTTGGCCCGAGTCTCACCTTCGACGAGAACTCCTTGACCGGGGCCGTCGAATGGAGTCAGTACCGTAGCTATCGGGACCTCATCAATCGGTGCTCGGGAACTTATATCGCGCCTAACTACCCGTACAACGTTAACGTCGGCGGGGACTCGATCTACGATAACAATGGCTTCGCCCCTGACGGCAGCGAGCAAGACAACTTCGAACTCGCCTATCAGCCCACCTCGATTCCGCCTTACGCCTGCGACGTTCAGCATGGATACGCGACCGATGCGTTTCTCACGGCAGATGGAAATGTAGAGCTGTGGAAGAACTACGACCTCAAGATGGTCACCTCTATCGGCCAGGCCCAGCGTCTGCTCAAAATTTACTTGATGCGGAATCGGCAACAGGGAAGCGGCAAGCTGCCGCTGATGGCCTCCGCATGGCAGTGCCAGCCCAATGATGTCATCTCGATGAACTTCGCTCCCCTTGGCTGGAGCGAGAAGACGCTCGAAATCTGCGGCGTGCACATGCAGGTCAACACTTCACAGGGAGGTTCCGACCAGGACTCCGCGCCAAGCATCACCTGCCCGCTCGATGTTCAGGAGACCGACCCTTCGGTCTACGCCTGGAGCACGACCGAGGAATTGACGATCTACGACGCTCCCGCTGGGCTCGCGGGAGTGCCATCCGTTGTCGCTGTCCCAACCGATCTAACTCTTACGAGTGGTGCTGCGACGGCGGTCACGGGCTTAGACGGTGTTACCACTCCACGGATCATGGTCACCTGGACTTCGCCCCTCGATGCCTGGGTGACTTCGATCCAGGTTCAATACAAGTTGCATTCCTCGTCAGCATGGCTCGATGCAGGTTCGACAGATGTCGGGAATCTATCCGCCTTCATCGTTGGCGTAGTTGCGGGCCAGGTCTACGACGTACGCATCCGCTCAGTGCGAGGGCAGAATGGCGCGACTTCAGTGTGGCTTGAGCAAGACTCCTACACTGTCTCGACCACCTACTCCTCGATCACGAGTAACGGCATCGTACCCGGTGCCCCTTGGAATGTCTCCAACGACGCCGTCGTGGATTCCATCGATGGCGGGACCTCCGCGACCGTTCGTATCTACGGTCCTGGTGGCGTTGGCGCAGCATGGGACAGCATCAACGGGCAGGGAACAACGACCTACCCAGCGGCATCGATCACCGGAATCGGATACTCCACTGCGGTGATCGTGGTCTACGACACCCTCACGTCGACCTATCTGGTCCAGACTTCCTATAGCTCCAGCCTTTCCGACAGCTACATCATCCTGGGCTCACTCACCACTTGCGCAGCGGGAGGCACCGGGGGAACCTCGGGCGGTGGATTCGGGACGGGCGGCGGCGGACCGCGCAATCCAACCTATGTTTAAGGAGCTTCACATTGTCGAGTGACATCATTTCAACGCGGATTCTCCCCGATCGCTACCAGGAGCAGATCGTCCTGATGGACGACTACGGAACAGTCCAACACATCTACGTCGACGTTCTGACCGCTTCCAAACGGGCCACCTGCATCGCCGAAGCCCAGACGGCGATGGATGCTAAAGAGCAGACTCTGGAGGCATACGCGAAGACGAACGGCCATGACATCTCTGGACTGAAGTTGACGGGGCTGGCTAAGAAAGCGGCTGCGATGAGGTCCAGCGGGATCGCTCCGGCTGCGTCAATGTCCACACCGGCCATCAGTGAGGTCAAGAGTGCTTAGCCCGGACATCACAACTCTAATCCTCACTGAAGTCCGGGAACTCCGGGCGGACGTCGTAGCTAATACAATCGCGAACGGTGAACGGCTGGCTGCGCTCGAAACGTCGATGAAAGCATTAACCGGCAACGGCCAGCCCGGAAGGATGAGCGTTGTTGAGGAACAAGTGAAGGACCTTCAGGCCTGGCGCTGGAAGATGCTGGGCATCTGTACTGGCGCGAGCAGCGTTATCTCGATACTTGGATACCTGATCTTTCACCACTAGGACAGGGTTGTGATGCAAAGGCCCCGGAGATTCCTCTCCGGGGCCTCTTTATTTGGCCGCTTTTCTCTGTGCGGCCCATCGCTTACGCTGGGCGTCCGCGATTCTCTTACGTGCTTCGGGGCTCATAGTCCGCTTCACCTTGGTAGGCCCCGCACTCGTGATCTTACCGCCGCGTGTTCCTGTGCTTTCACCGGCTAATAGACTCCGGGCTTGTTGCAGAATCGCAATCTCTTCATCGATTGTTGCCAATATCTGTTTCGTTTCCATTACGCCCTTTATAACACCGCCTCAGGCTGTTAGAGAACTAAGAACTATCGCGTGAAATCCTGAGACGAGCTAAATCAAGCGGGTGGCACACGTGTACCGATTCAATAGCCGCTAACAAGTGTTCTTCCTTCATCGGCCTGGGTAGTGTTTGGAGGCAACGCTGGCATGTCGAAATCCAACTTCCATTGGTGGTCTGTTTATGACGAAAACGCTCGGGAGCTGGAGGATCATCCGACATAGGAGCCACCCTTCTGTTAAAGGTTACCGTTACCTCTACCTTGCTCTTCTAAGACGTGCCGAATTCTGCTAAAACTCTTGGCGTGGTTCGCGCCAGGCGCTATCTATATCGGTCGATGAAGTGCAGAACATTTGATGTGTAAGTTGTGTCCGGGATCTCGGGACACGCATGCTCTCGCTCGAATTGCTCAAGGTCAGCTTCGACTTGCCGAGATGAAACAGTTCTAAAGCACACGGTGCAGATAGAATCATGCGTTCCGTCTGGATTCGGTCGATGAGCAAATGTCAGGGGAAGCGTCATAATTTCCAGAGCCTCCTGAACAATTTCGGGGAGTCTGAGCTTTGACTGTCTCGGGAAAAGTTGAACGATCCGATAACTGAGTCGCTGTCAAGGGATCATGTCAATTATAGGGAAGCGAAACACCGTCTTCTCGGAAGCAGTGGTGATTTGCTTCAGCTATCTCCAACTGTGCCTCCTTCACCGCACTACCGACTGTTCGGAAGCAGACGAGGCAGATGGACTCATATGTGAAATCTGGGTTTAGCCGATGGAAATATTCTAGTGCACTATCCACAGAGGGCTTTTCCATGTCACTTGCTCCTAGTGGGGTTTTGTCGACTCGATGGGGTCCGGAGAAAAAATTCGGCGCTGTTCGGACCCACAACGAGCACAACCAGTTTTTCGATGCCATTGCGGACATATGGGTTGGCTCATGTCGCGTGCCTCTTAGAACGGGAAAGCCCTCGGCGATAACCGAGGGCTCTTATTCTGCCTAGCGTAAAAGAAAAGGCGATCGCTCATCAAGGTTCTGGAATTCAAGAACCTGGTCCTCGGCACCGGGCGGCGCTTCCGGCTCAACGTCGTGAGCCCACCAGAGCAGCCGGGTCAACGCTCCCGTATTCCCCAGGCATAGCGCGGCAGCGGCAATCTGATCATTCAATCGCCGGTATTCCTTACTATCGACCGGCAGCCCATCCATCTGATCTACGATCGCTGCCAGGTCGCGGATCGTCAGGTCGCGAGCGTCTTTCATTATTTACCTCCCCGGGGCGAGTCGGTAGATGTTTTGTCCCCGGTCCGCCCGGTCCGCTTTCGACAGCAATCGGCCAGCGGTAACAAGTTCCTCCGCAGCAGCCAGGACAACTGCTCTGGACATGGGACGGGACAACTCCGCCGCGATGGTTGAAAGGCGAACGTATCGCTGACCTGCGATCCGGATGATCTCCCGGTGAAGGGGTGTAAGGTTGAGCGTTGGTACGATCACGGCTGGCCGGATCTCGATGACGGGAAGCGGCGCTGTGACAGCAGACTGAACAACAGGTTTGTTCGCGGGTCGATATCTTTCCAGGGAAGGTGTGCGGGGTTCCGTGACTGGTTGGTAGCCCTCCAAAAATTCGAGAACCAAATCGATGAACGGTACTTGGGTGATTCGTTCTCTCCCACTGAGGAGACGAGGCATCGTATTGTAGTCAAGGGGGCGAAGCGTGGATGAGGCGGAAAATCGAGGCATATTCACTGAGTCACCCCGGTTCCGTGTACAAAATTTGTACAAAAATGGTGTAATTCTAGAGCTTTTGGCTCTTCTGTCACTTTGTAGAATGAGTAACTTACAGATTCTTCTAGAGTCCAAAATCTATAATGCATAAGGACTGATGCCACTGCCATCCACAATCCGCCGTATCGTGCTCATCGGTTTTATGGGCGCGGGGAAATCCACTACCGGAGCCCTGCTTGCCGGTGCGCTGGGCTGGCGTTTCGTCGATTCGGACATCTTCATCGAAGCTCGCGCCGGGCGCACCATCGCTCAGATCTTCGCGGAGCGCGGCGAGGCCGACTTTCGCATGATGGAAGCGGACGCCATCCGCAATCACGCGCGCAGCGAAAATCTGGTGCTGGCTCTCGGCGGCGGCGCTATCGAATATGAGACGACCCGGGAAGTGCTGAACGATCTGAGCGACACCAGGATCGTCTTCCTCGATGCCCCGCTTGACATCATGGTGGCGCGCTGCCTGGCGCAGCCCGGCGCTGCCGAGCGGCCGGTGCTCGCCGACCGCGAACGCCTGTTGCAAAGATTTTCGGATCGCCTGCCCCACTACCGCCGCGCGCATCTCATCGTGGCGACAGCAGAGCTGACGCCAGAGGCCGTCGTCGAGCGCATCTTATCCGGACTGTCGGAAGAGGACAGGTCCGGCCACGCATCGGGCGATCGAAGCACCGAGGAGAAAGGCTTACCCACGCGATGAACGGAGCAGCGGAAAACGGCCGTCCGGTCAGCAAGCCTAAATCGGCACGCGCCAATATTCTTTTCGCATTTGGAGTCGCTCTCGCGCTCTACACCGCCTGGCATGTTCGCGAGGAGCTGGTGTTGATCTACGTCAGCGCGTTGTTTGCCGTGGTGCTTATGCCTGTGGTGCGCGGCATCACCAGGTTGCGCGTCGGCAAGTGGAGCCCTGGGCGGGGCGTGGCCATCCTGCTGCTGCTTCTCGGCGTCGCCGGGGCCGTGACCATTTTTGTCGTCTTCGCGCTTCCGCCGGTGGTGCGCGACCTCCACGAGTTTGTTCGGGAGCTGCCCACGCGCGGCCCTGCACTGCTGACCCGCATCCGCAAGCTGCCCTTTTCACAGCGCGTCGACGTCGCGGCGCTCAACGCCAAGCTGCAGGACTTCGCCTCGAACTTTGCCACCTACCTGCTCTTCTCCATCAAGAACTGGGCCAGCACCGTCTTCCAGATCATCACCGGCATCATCCTCACGGTTTACTTCATGCTGGAGGGAGAAACCGCGTATCACTGGATACTCTCCTTCTTTCCGGTCGAGCAGCGGCAGCGGCTGGACACCACGCTGGCTCGCGCCGAGGTCCGGATGGGCAAATGGCTGCTCGGCCAGGGATCGCTGATGCTCGTTCTCGGCCTCTCCAGCACCATCGTCTTCGTGCTGTTGAAGGTCCGCTACGCGTACGCGCTGGGCGTGCTGATGGGGGTGCTCAACATCATCCCGATTGTCGGAGCGCTGATCTCGATCGTCCTGGCCATCCTGGTAGCCGCCATCGATTCGTGGGGGCGGGTGCTCGGCGTGGCGATCTTCTACGCCATCTATTCACAGGTGGAGACCTCGTACCTGACGCCGCGCATCATGCGCACCAGCGTCGACCTCGCCGGGCTCTCGGTCATCATCGCGCTGCTGCTCGGCGCGGCTCTTGCCGGGGTCATCGGGGCCATGGTCGCCGTCCCTACCGCCGTGCTGGTGGCGGTGCTACTCAATGAATATGCCGTGAAGCCGGAGCCGATCATCGCCGAACCCGAATCGCTCTCGAAGATCGTCTGAGCGGCGGGGGAACTTGCTTGCCTATTCCGCCCGCAGCTCTTACTCCTCGCGCAGCAGTATCAGGGGATCGGCGGCGAGTGCGCGCTGCGCGGGCATCCATGCGGCGAGCAGTCCCAGCGCGAGCATGGTTACGATCACGCCGGTCAGAACCAGCGGATCACGCGGAGTCGCCTGGTACACGATGAACGACAGCACCCTGGTCGCGGCCAATCCCAGAATCAGACCGATCGCGGAACCGAAGGCCAGCAGGCGGAAGACCCGGCCCAGCGCCGTCTGCAGCACTTCCCTGCGCTGCGCGCCCAGGGCGATGCGAATGCCCAGCTCGCGCAGCCTCCTGCTTACCGTCTGCGCGGCCATCCCGAAGATGCCGGTAATGGCCAGCATCGCGCCGAGGCAGCCCAGCACTCCCAGCGCGATGGTGGCTGCGCGCGCCGCGAAGAGAGCCGTGTCCAGCGCCTTGTTCCAGGTGTAGATGGTGATGGGCAGCCCGGAGTCCAGGTGGCGAAAAGTGCGCTCCAGCGCACCCGCCAGCTCTGTTGGGCTGCGGTCCGACCGCACCAGCAGCCAGGTGGCGCTGCTCGGCGATTGCAGGATGGGCAGGAACATCGCCGGCTGCTGATCTTCAGAGAGCGCCTTGTACTTGCCGTCCTCGACGATGCCCACCACCTGCACCCGCGCTCCGCCCCAGACCTTAAAGTAGCTGCCGAGAGCCTTTTGCTCAGATCCGAAGATCTTGCGTGCGAACTCCTGGTTCACGACAGCTGTACGCGGCGCATTTTTATCGTCGTGCCAGGTGAAGGTTCTTCCGGCCAGCAGCGTGGTGGCTGCAGCCTGGAAGTAACCTGGAGAAACGTCATATCCCATGACGTCCGCAGCCTGGTTGGTTGGCCGGTAATCGTTCGTGCTATCCCGGAACACGGTCGCGTCTCTCCAGCCCAGGTTTAGCGGGATGCTGTCCGAGTACCCTGCCGCCGTCACTCCGGGGATGGCGGCGACCGCATCCAGCATGCGCCGCTGCATCACCGGCACCTGATCGCCGGTGTACCCCGCCATATCCAGGTCTGTGCTCACCTGCATCGCATTCTGCGGCACAAAGCCGAAGTTGCTGTGCAGCGATCGCACCATGCCGCGCGCCGCCACCAGCGACGCTGTCACCAGCACCGCGCAGACGGCAATCTGTCCTGCCAAGAGCAGATCGCGCAAGGTGAAGCGCCGGTTGCCCGCCACGCCGGAGGCGCCGTTCTTGATGACCTGGTAGGCGTCGGACCTGAGCACTTGCCGCACTGGCACCATGCCGAAGAGGAGTCCGCTGACGAGCGCCAGCAGCAGCGCTACCAGATATGTTCGCGCATCGGGGTTGACCGGCACGTTGATGGGCATATTTGGAACCGGCTGCCATGCGCTCAGCCAGCGGAGCAGTGTGATGCCGCCAAGCAGGCCAAGGGCGCCGCCGGCGAGCGAGACCAGAGTGGCTTCCGTCAGCAGCTGATGCATGATGCGCTTACGACTGGAGCCGAGCGCCAGCCGCAGTGCGACTTCGCGGGAACGGTCGGCAGCGCGGGCAGCGAAGAGGCTGCCCAGGTTGGCGCAGGCTGCGAGCAGAATCAGCCCGGCCAGCAAGGTGAGAGCCGCCACAAAGGCGCGCACCGGACCTCCGAGCATATCGCCGTAGAGCCCCGGACGCGTCAGCGCGAAGCTGATGCCGTCGTCGTCTTTCGGATAAGACTTTGCCAGGTATGCCGCGATTGAATTCAGGTCCGCCGCGGCCTGTGCGGGAGTGACGCCACTCTTCAGGTGTCCCACCACCTCCATCCCCCGCGCTGGACGCGAGTCCAACTCGCTCCATCCCTCGATCTGCTTCTGATTCACAACGGGCGCCCAAATATCGGGCGCATAGAAAAGCTCCGTGCCGCGAAACTTCGGCGGCGCCACGCCGAGGATGGTGTAGGGAAACTTGTTCAGCTTGACGGCGCGCCCCACTACCCCGGGATCGCTCTGAAAGTGGCTTTGCCAATACGCGTAGCTGAGAACGATATACGGAGCGCTGTCTGGACCATGCTCGTCGGAGCCGTGAAAGAATCGGCCTAGATAAGGCTTAATGCCCAGCCCGTCGAAGTAATTCCCGCTTGTCTCATAGAGCCAGATGGGAGCCGGGTTGCCATTGATGTCGAGGCCCGCCGGGGCCATCTCGTAAAAGACGAGGCTTTCAAAGGAACGGTTCCGGTCGCGCAGATCGATGTAGTCGGGATAGGACTCCGATGGATTCCTGTCGGCTCCACGCTCGATCATGTACAGGTTCTGCGCATTCGGCACATTCAGCGGATGCAGGATCAGCGCATTCAGCAGGCTGAATACGACCGCATTCGCCCCGATCGCCAACGCGAGAGTTACAACCGAAGTGACCGCAAACCCCGGCGACTTCCTCAGCTGTCTCCAGGCATAACGGACATCGAACAGAATTCCTTCGAGGACCAGCGCGGTATCCATCGCCGTCACCCTTTCTTTCATCACGGTTCGATTGCCGAAGCGCAGCAACGCGTCGCGGCGCGCCTCTTCCGGCGACATACCGGCGGCGAGATTGTCCTCAATCCGCATTTCGATATGGGACTGAAGTTCGGCGTCGATTTCGCGCTCGACGTGAGAGCGGGAGAAGAGATTCGAGATGCGGCGATAGATGGACATGGTTCCTCACGCGTAGCGCAGAATGGCGCGGACACCCTTTACCAGGTGCTCGAAGTTTTTTTCCGCTTCGTTGAGTTGCCTCCGCCCGGAGGCGGTCAGCTTGTAGTACTTCGCGTTACGATTTGTCTCGGTCAGCGCCCACTCCGAGCTGATCCATCCACTCTGCTCCATGCGGTGCAGCGCGGGATAAAGGGAGCCCTCTTCCACGCTCAGCAGCTCTTCCGACGCCCGCTGAATATACAGCACGATTCCATAGCCATGCAGAGATCCCATTTGCGAAAGCGTCTTGAGCACCAGCAGGTCCAGTGTTCCTTGCAGATCATTCTTAGCCATCTCTACCCCTAAACATCGAGTGGTTGCGAGCATATCCCTAGATATATAGGCATGTCAAGCGAGTCTTCTTTCGATATCGGAGCATGAGTTGAGAGTCGATTGAAGCACTCTGTGACACGGCTAGAAGGAGAATGGAGCGAGGTACTACTCTCACATGAATGCTGAGACACACTTGCGGTGCTGTCTCGAACTACTCTTCAACTAGTCCGAGGATGGTTCCATTGCAAGATGTCGTTGCGAGATGCGAGCAAGCTCATTCGTTAACCCGATGAGTAATAGCGCTCTCGTACAACTAGCGCCAAACTGCACCGCAGGGCTGAAAAGATAATGCTGGCAATCGCGGAAGCTGTGATAACCATAAAGGAGCGGGTAGTGAGACACTCCCGACGACAGTGACTCAAACTAGTCTGCGGCCGTGAGAAATTCACGCGCGTTACACAAGTAATGTTGCATACCGCCGATAAAGTGATATAAACGAACTACGTCGTACTACAACAAGTTGTTTGCTCGTATATCGGGATCATCCCTCTTCTCGAGAAAACATTTCGTCGGCTAGGCGCCTAACGCTCTTCCGGCTGGCTGTACTAGTAAGTAAATGATTCATTTGCAATACTTTTCCAAAGACCTGCCCTCAAAATTTATGCAGTAAACACTCGTTTTGCCAACGATTGCACGAGCTAAGGAACCGTTGCCATGAACAAGCGCAGGTCTGTCTGTATCGATAAACCGTCACCGGTGTCTCTGCGACGCGGGTTGATTTTTGTTTTTTTTATATGTTCCGTACTGGTCTCGACGGCGGCGCATGCGGCCACTCCGACTCTTGCCCTGACCGCTTCCAGCGTGGATGGCAACAACAGCGGAACGGCCCGGCTCGGCATGCATGTGTCGTTTACCCCGGTAGTGACGGGAACTAGCAGCACGGCTGTCACTTACAGCCTGCAGGGCGCCGGCACGCTCAGCACGGCGGGACTCTATGCCGCCCCTGCGGCCATGCCGGCGAGCACCAGCGTCACCGTGACGGCGACCCTGACGTCGGTCCCCTCTGTCAGCGCTTCCTACAAGTTCGCGATCGTCAACCCCACGCCCGGCGTCGCCGGTATTTCCCCGGCTTCTCTGCCCAAGGGATTGACCAACGCCTCCATTACTGTCTGGGGCGGCGGCTTTGTTCCGGGCAGCAAGGTCCTGCTCAGCGGTGCCGCGGTTCCCACGACCTATGTGTCCGCGTCGCAGTTGACCGCGCAGGTTACGGTATCTACTTCAGCCACTGGCTCGCTGCCGATCACTGTCGTCAACGCCGCACCGGGAGGCGGCACCAGCAACGCTCTGCAGGTCCCGGTCGCGGCGCAGTCGCTGACTCTTAGCGCCGCCAGCGTGGACGGCACCAACAGCGGAACGGCCCGGCTCGGCATGCATGTATCGTTTACCGCGGTTGTATCCGGCAAGACGAGCTCTGCCGTGACCTGGAGCCTGCAGGGAGCGGGCTCGTTGACCACCGCCGGTCTCTATACCGCTCCTGCCACCATGCCGGCCAGCAGCAACGTCAAAGTAACTGCGGCCCTGACCGCGTCCCCTTCCATCACTGCTTCCTATAGCTTCGTCGTGGTCAATCCGGTGCCCGGTATTTCCAGCGCTTCGCCGACTTCGCTGCCCAAGGCTTCGACAAACGCCTCTGTGTCCGTCTGGGGCGGCGGATTTGTTCCGGGAAGCAAGGTCATGCTCAACGGCGCTGCGGTCCCCACCACCTATGCCTCGGCGTCACAGGTGGTCGCGCTGGTTTCACTGCCGTCGACTGCGACCGGTTCCCTGCCTCTGACGGTGGTCAACCCGACTCCCGGCGGAGGCACCAGCAATACGTTGCAGATTCCCGTCGCGGCGCAGTCGCTATCCCTCAACGCTTCCAGTGTGGACGGAACCAACAGCGGCACCGCGCGGCTCGGCATGCATGTGTCATTTACCCCGGTTGTTAAGGGAACAACCAGCACCTCTGTCACTTATAGCCTGAAGGGAGCGGGCACACTGACCAGCGCCGGTCTGTATACGACTCCCGCCGCGATGCCGGCCAGCAGCAATGTCACGGTGACTGCGACACTGGTCGCCTTCCCATCCGTCACCGCCTCCTACAACTTCGTCATCGTCAACCCCGTGCCGGGCATCTCCAATGTCTATCCGACCACGCTCACCACCACCTCCGCCGCGGTCGAGATATTCGGAAGCGGCCTGGTTCCGGGCTCGGTTGTTCGGGTGAACGGCAGCCCGGTTGCGACGACTTACCAGGCGACCAGCGAGCTAATCGCACAGATCACCGCGCCTTCGGGGCAGTCGGCGCCGTATTCGCTGACCGTTCAGAATCCGCAGCCCGGCGGCGGAATCGGCGCGGCGTTCTCAATGCCGACAGCGGTTCCTGGCGACCTCTCAGTCTCTCCCACGACCTTCGGCACGGGCAGCTTTACGATAACCGTCACCGGAACGAACTTCTCAACATCCACCAAGGCCTTCGTCAACGGGGAGATTGTTCCGACTACCTATGTCTCGCCGACCAAGCTGACGGCAACGGCCTTTGTGGCGCCGTGGGTAACTACATCCGTCGAGGTCGGGGCCGGCACTTCCGCTACGCCGGCTACTCAGATCTCCGTGCCGGTATCGAATAAGACCGCGGTGAGTTATGAAGTTGCGGCACGATTCAGCATGCAGGCCGCCTTTGGTCCAAGACCGGACATCGTCGCCCAGATCCAGAGCCTCGGATTGTCCGGCTTCCTGAACCAGCAGTTCACTCAGCAGCCGAGCACCTATCCGCCCGCAGTCAACGCAGACAGTCCGCGAATCCAATTCACCTACAATGCCCTCGCAGGCAGCGATCTGCTTCGGCAAAGAGTCGCATTTGCTCTTGAGGATTTGATCGCTGTATCTATCTTCGACGGCAACGCCTCGATCTCCGGCACTCCGTGGCAGGAGCTCATGGAGAAAGACGCGTTCGGCAATTTCCGCGACCTGATGACGGACATAACCCTGAATACAACCATGGGCAAATGGCTGGATCTCGGGAACAATTGGGCTCCTACAAATCCGAATATCCACCCCAACCAGAACTACGCGCGCGAACTGCTCCAGATATTTACCATGGGTCCGGTCAAGCTCAACGACGACGGAAGTACGGTAACAGATGGCTCCGGGAATCCCGTCCCGAGTTATGACGAGGCCACCGTTCTTGATATGAGCCGGGCGCTTACGGGCTGGGCGCTGCCACCGCCGAGCAGCTCTCCGTTTTCAAGCTTCGGCACGGACTTCTCGGTGCCGATGGTGGCTACTGACAGCGAGCACGACCACGGAGCGAAGGTCCTGTTCGATTCCGTGAACATGCCTGGCGGCCAGTCGGTTCAGGCCGATCTGAAGCAGGCCCTGGATGCAGTCTTCGCCCAGGCCAGTGTGCCGCCTTACATCTCGAAGCTGTTGATCCAGCATCTGGTCAAGAGCAATCCATCGGCTGCGTACATCGAGAGAATCTCGCATGTATTCGAGAACAACGGGCAAGGAGTGCGCGGCGATCTCACCGCCGTGGTCCGCGCCATCCTGCTCGATCCGGAAGCGCGCAGCGGCGACAGCGGCACCGTTGCTGCCGGCGATGGCCACCTGCAGGAGCCTATCCTCTACTTCCTGTCAGTGATGAGCGGGCTGGGGATCACGCCGACGAACAACGCGCTCGTGACAACCGAAGGGGGACTTGGCGAATACCTCTGGCAGCCGGAGTCGGTATTCAGCTTTTTCAGCCCCACCTTCAACATCCCCGGCACGGCGATCAACGCACCCGAGTTTCAGATCTTCGACGGCAATTACATGATCCAGAGATCCGAGGTGCTCTATAACATCCTGCGCGGAACGCAGAACGGGTTCAACTCGACTTACCGGCAGACCGGTTGGTTGATGACGCACTTCGCAACCGTTCCCGACATTCTGAATGCAGTGAATCACATGTATTACCACGGCACCATGTCCGCAGCCACCATCACGGCGATCGAGAATTACTGCTCGACGGTCCCCGACTTATACACGCAGCAGCTGCAGGCGTTGTACCTGGCTCTCAACTCCGACACAGTTCAGATTTCTCACTAAGGGGCAGCATATGAATCGACGTGGATTTCTCCGACTTGGCGCGAAGACCGGCATAGGGATGGCAACCATGCCTCTCTGGATGCGCCTCGCGGGCATGAACGCCTATGCGCAATCGACTTCCGATTACAAGGCGATTGTGTGCATCACATTGATGGGTGGCAACGACGGAAACAATGTCATCGTACCGCTCGGTGCTGCGACTTATGCACAGTATGCAAAAGTTCGCCAGTCGCTGGCGCTTTCTCAGAGCGCTCTGCTGCCGGTGCAGGCAGCGGGCAGCGGCGCAACCTATGGCTTTCATCCCAACCTGCCGAATCTGAGCTCGCTCTTCAAGAAGGGATACGCCTCGGTCGTGGCCAACTGCGGGCCCATGGATCAACCGCTGACCAAGCAGGCCATCACCGAGAACCCGAATCTTCTTCCCCAACTCTTCGGCTCTCACCCGGTTTCCATCGCCCAGTGGGAAAGCGCGACGACGCAGAGCTCTCCTACAACCGGATGGGGCGGACGCATCGCCGACCAGGTTATGGGCAGCTCGGGCCTTCTGCCCCCGGTGCTGAGCGTGAGCGGAGTAAGCACTTTTACTGTCGGCGAAAACGCACAGTCCGTGGCCATTATGCAGGCCGCAGCCGGCGGACTTCCCCTCCCGTCCGCCCTGGTGCAGCCTGCCGAAGACATTGCCGCCATCGATGCCACTTCGAACAATGAACTGATTCAGCGCGCCGCGCAGTTGCGTAACACTACGCTTCAAGTGGAAGGCATTCTGTCTCAGAGCCAGCAGGCGGGCGCAACCCTTCAAACCGTTTTCCCGACCAGCACACTGGGGCAAAACCTGCAGTCGATTGCCCAGGTCATCAACGGACGCTCGGTGGTTGGGGCTTCACGCCAGCTCTTTTATTCGAGCACGGGAAATTACGACACGCACGGCAACCAGTTGCAGATGCATTCCGATCTGCTCTCGGATCTGGACAGCAGCCTCGGGGCTTTTGTTTCCGCTTTGCAGGAGATGGGCCTGCTTCAGAACGTGCTCATTGTTACGCTGTCAGATTTTGGGCGCACCATGCAATCGAACTCCAACGCGGGCAGCGATCACGGCTGGGGGAATCATCAGTTCGTCATCGGGGGCGGGCTTGCCGGTCAGAAGATCATCGGCTCCCTGCCTGACTTCGACATCGGCGGCAGCCAGGACTGGACCGGCCAGGGCGTATGGATTCCCTCAATCGCGAGCCAGCAGGTGGCCGGCAACGTGGCCTCGTGGTTTGGGTTGAATTCCGGGCAGATCGCGAACATCTTCCCCAACCTTGCCGCATTCGCGAATTCACCCATCACCCTGTGACGTTCACGAGCGGGCCGCGGAGAAACACCTCACGGGCCCCGCTCGTCGCCCTGCGCCGGCGCGTGACGCCGGCTTGATTTCGATCTCGCATCGCAGAATGATCGGCTGCGCATAACACTTTTGTGTCAGCCCGTAAATTTGCAGAGACGGTATACTGTCCCTGAGCTACCCTCAAGCTACAGGCGCCCGTAGAACATTTTGGAATTGAGCGGGATCACATTCGCATCGTAAAGCCGACGCCGATAAGAAAGGCTGCGGAGGGCGATGGAAACCGGCATCCCGACCCGGCATACTGCACGCGAGAATCGACCTGAATGGAAAACACTATTCCTACCATCAGCGTGGTTATTCCAACGCGCAACCGGCCTGAGCTGGTATGCCAGGCTGTCCGCAGCGTGCTGGCGCAAACCTACCGTGATTTTGAGGTCGTCGTTGTCGTCGACGGGCCCGATCCGGTCACGGTTGATGCGCTGAATGGTCTCGGCGATCCGCGGGTCAGAGTCGTTGCGCTGGCTGAGAATGTGGGCGGGGCGGAGGCGAGGAATGTCGGCGCGAGAGATGCGCGCGGAGGCTGGATCGCTTTGCTCGACGACGATGACGAGTGGCTGCCTGGAAAGCTCGAAGCGCAGATGCAACTGGCGAGACAAAGCGGGACGAACAAGGTTCTGGTAGTGTCGCGGTTTCTTTTTCGCAAAAGCGGTAGACCGGATGTCGTATCGCCGAAGATTCTTCCGCGTGACCGCAGCAGGATCTCGGAATATCCATTCGCTTCACACTCCGGATTTCAGACTTCGGTCTTCGTATGTTCGCGGGAGTTGTTTCTGAAGGTGCCGTTTGTGAAAGGCCTGCCCGGCATGCAGGACATCGACTGGTTCCTGCGGGTGATGGCCGATCCCGAAGTGCAGATCCTGGTAGCCCCGGAACCGCTGTCGATTTATAACTCTCCCGTCGGACGCCAGACCATCACTACCGGCCTCACGTGGGAAAAGCCACTGACATGGGCACAAAATAACCGGCATCTGATGACGCCTCGCGCCTACTCCCTGTTCGTCGTGCGCTCCTGCGTGGAGAAGGCTGTCGAACAACGATCCGGATTGCGCGGATTCTGGACGCTGTTCCGGGAATGCATGTTTCGTGGATCGCCCGATCTGCACATCATCTTCCTGTTCTTCAGCCGCTACACTCTTACCGACGAACGCCGGCAGCAGATCAGAGCGCGGTTTCGCCGTCTTTCGCCGCGTCGCGTCGAACACGCGGCATGAAAGTATGTCTTGGGCCAGCCTGAAGCGGGCAGTAAAATAGCCCCATGCGCGCAGGCGGCACTCAATGATCAATCCGACCATGAGCCAGACAATTGATAGTCCCGCGGCACAGGCCGTTCCCCGGCCGCGAGTGCGCTGGAATCTGGTCGAGTACTGGGTTCTCCTGGTGCCGATGCTCTTTTTCGCCGCGGACAGCAATCTTTCCTTGATCGTGACGGGGGCCAACACCCCCATGGCGGGGGCATATGGAACGCTTGCCGAGTCCGGTCCGGGCGGAAAAATCCATACCCTTCTGTCCCTGGCGTTCTACACGGTCATCACCGGATTGATGCTGTATTCCTGGCGCAGCGTTCTCAGGGTTTGCCTGCAAAACCGCATCGCATTTGCCCTTCCGGCTCTTGCGATCATGTCGATTGCGTGGTCCCAGTTTCCAGGGCGTAGCACCCTTTACGCGGTATTCGTTGCTTTAAACACGCTCTTCGCCCTGTACCTGATCGCACGCTTCCGGCCCGACCAGCAGATGAGCCTTGTGTTGCTCACCGGCGCATTCGCAATCGTATTCAGCATTCTCCTCGTCGTCGCCTATCCGAAAGCGGGCATCGACATGAAAGAGGCCGGGGGACGCCCGTGGGAAGGCCTCTACCCGCATAAGAACGTAGCCGCGATGCTCACGCTGCTGCTTCTGTTCCCGGTATTCAGCGTACGTATCCCCACAATGGGGATGCGTCTTTTTCGCATCGCCTATGTGACCTTTTCACTGTTGCTCATCGCGATGACGACGTCTCGCACCGGGTGGCTGCTGACCGCCTGCCTCCTGCCCATCGCCGTGCTGCTCCCGAAAATCCGCCGCATCCATACCCGGGACCTGTTGCTGATTTTGCTGGGAACCCTGGCTCTGAGCGCCATCGTCGTGCCGCTGGTCTTTTCCTACTCAGCCGAGATCCTGAAGCTGCTGGGAAAAGATCCCACCCTGACCGGACGCACCATCATCTGGAAGGCCGTCATCAGCTCGGCGATGAAGCGGCCGTTCTTAGGGTTTGGATATTTTGCTTTCTGGAATGGGTTTAATGGCGAGGCGATCAACACGGCGCTGGCTGCCGGCGATCCGAGCCTGGGCAATGCGGAGAATGGAGTCCTGCAGCTGTGGCTGGAGCTGGGACTGGTGGGAGTGGTTATCTTAGTGCTCTATCTATTCCGGACGTGCCGCAACGCGGCCATCGCGTTTCGCTCGGACGCTCCGCGCTACGTGGACTGGTACGTGATGATCCTGCTCTTCACGCTGCTGTCGCTGGTCGACGGAGGAAAGTTTTTCTTTCCCCATGCTCTCTATTGGATGCTGTTCGTCATGGCGGACGCCGGATTGGCAGCCGAGGCGCGCCGGGTCAAAACCGCGCGGCTCGCTGTATAACTTGCTTGCAGCCGTTGCTGCAGGCAAGTTATGCACGCCGAACTCCCGTCAGACACTCTTCATCGAGTTTGCAGTAACGCGTTGTAGTCAGGCATGCACATCGCCTGACTGACTTCCCTTCCACTGACGACCGCATCGTAAATATCTTCGAGCAGATTCGTCTGGGTCGCGAGGTTTGCCCGCATCCGGGCGTGTTGGGTTGCAGCCTGGCTGGAGCGGCGCCGGAAATCGGGATCTTCGAGGTAGCGCGAGATAGCTTTGGCCAGTCCGACATAATCCCGTTCGGGCGCAAGCAGACCGGTGACGCCGTCGTCGACGATCTCGCGAATGCCTCCGTGTCCGAAGCTAACCACCGGCGTGCCCATCGCCTGAGACTCCGCGAACACGAGAGCGAGCCCTTCGCTATCGCCGTTCTGGGCGGTAACGCTGGGAGCGCAGAAAACTGTTGCGCGCTCCAGCCAGCCGCGAATGACATCTCTGGGCTGGCTGCCGAGAAAGGTGCAGTTCACGCCAAGCGATTGCTGAAGGGATTCGAGCTCCTGCCGCAATTCACCGTTGCCGATGAGCGCCAACCGAACGTTCGGGTTGTCCCGCTGAACCAGCTGCATCGCCCGCAGCAGGTAGGCGACGCCCTTCTTCTCGACGAATCTGCCGACAAACAGAACCAGCTTCTCTTCCGCCTGAACCGCGGTACGGGAGAAGAATTCGCAGTCGATGCCGATGTAGTGAACGCGAAGTTTTTCCGGCGGAAAGCCGGCCTCGATGGCCTTCTTGCGAATGAATTGAGAGACGCAGATGAACAACGTGGCTTCCTGCCAAAGCTCTTTATAGATGGCAGCGAAATCGCGCTGAACGGTTACGTCGAAGCCGTGCAGCGTGACCACGAGGGGAATCTTAAGACGCCGCGCGAGGCGGATCGCCATCACCGCGTCCGGTCCGAAATGCGCGTGAATGATGGAGGGCCGGGAGGAGCGAATCCGCTGATAAAAACGCGGAGCGATATCGACGGAGCGAAATATCTTGTTACGAATCCGGGACCAGAGCGGTGGATCGTTCGCCAGCAGAATGCTGTCGGCCGGTGTTGGCAGTGACGGATGAGATCGCTCCAGACCCACAAATAACGGACGATACCGTTTCAAGGCACTTGCCTGGGCCCGAACGAAAGTTTCAGAAATGGGAAGTAGTCTCGACCTGTAAATTAGCGCCGTATTCATGATTGCCTCAGCTCCATTGCAAGACTGGTCCAGAAATCGTCGGCGCATTGCGCGACTAACTGTGGGTGAAAAGTTTTAGCCCGCTCGATTCCGGCATTGGCCATTGCCGCCTGCCGGGCCTCGTCAGAGAGCACATTCCTCAGTGCCGCTGTCATGCTGTCGACATCCATCGGATCAAAGTACTCCGGGGCATCGGCCCCTACCTCGGGCAGCGAGGTAACATTGGAACAGATGACGGGCGTCCCGCAGCTCATGCCCTCCAGAACCGGAATGCCAAATCCTTCGACGAGGGACGGCATGTAGATGGCCCGCGCTTTTCGCACGCGATCCTGCATCTCGGCGTCGGAAAGATAGGGCTCGATCACCACGTGCTCTGCAAGCTTGAGCCGATCGACCTTCTCTTGCACGACCTCGCTCCTGCGCGATACGCCGGCGATGCGAAGCTGAGCTGCGCCAGGACCGGCTGCGGCAGCATAGTTCGCGTACGCCTGCAGGGCGCGATCGAGATTTCGGTGAGGCTCGGTCGAGGTGACGAGAAACAGGTAATTCCCTCGGTCCGAATGCGGCGCGCCGAGGTTTGCGTCAAACCATGAATCCGAGATGGTGCAAGGAATCACCTCGACCCGCGAGCCGGGGAAGTGTTGGAGGATCTGCTGCCGGGAATATTCAGAGACGGTGAGGACCACGTGCGCGCGCGCCACCGCACGCGGAATAAGGAACCTCCAGATAGAGAGCAGAACGCGAAGGCGGGGATTGACGCGGGGAAAGCGCTCGAGCGGGATCAGGTCATGCAGCACCAGGACCAGCTTCGTCCGGCGAGGGAGCATGAGCGGCGCGGTGTTATAAGGCGCGAGAAAAATATCGAGATGCGCACGGCGGATCATGCGCGGGAGCTCGGTTTGCTGCCACACCAGATACTTCGACGGACCTCCGCGCACCAGTGGCAGTCCGGAGACATCCTCGCCCGGAGGAGCAAAGCCGACGAATTGTTTCAGCTTATCGCCGAGTATGTTGCGAAGCTGCCGCCCCTTGCCCGTGCCCTTATCGGCGGCAACGAAGGCGTGCGCGTCATAACCCACGCGTAACGGATAATCTGCCATCAAACCTTTGTAACTCCGGCGCTGAAGACTAACTCTTCCTTACGCTTTTTCAGCCGTGCCTCCAGGGAAACGCGCACCTTACGCAGCGGCAGCTCAACAGCGTCTCTCATGGCCCACGCATATAACAGAGCGAGGACGAACGACACGGCATCGACGATCAATGGGTGCGCAGGGAAAGCGTGATTCCCTTCGAGGATAAACAAGACATGGATGAGATACATCGTGTAGGAGGACCATCCAACCCATCGCATCGGTTTCCACTCGAGCCACCTGGGTGTAGCGGATACGACGTAAATGAACATCGGATACAGCGCGATCCCTTGAAGCGTATTGCGCGCCGATTCCCTGAAATAAGGATTCCGCATGCCTATGCTTGCCAGCATGATCGCAGCGCCGGCCAGAGCAAGGCGCCCTTTGTTTCTTTCCATCCACGGAGGAAGGTCTTTCAGCCACGGATTGTGCCAGATGGCCAGAACACATCCGAAGAGAATGGAGTCGAACCGCGTATCGGTGGCGATATTCGTCCAGCGAACATCATTTTTCCCGAATGAAATATGGCCGCTGGCGACTAGATAGAACCTCCACACCAATGCCAGCGCGCACGCCCCGAGCAAAATTGAGACCTGCGCCGAGCGGCTCATCCGGCGCCTTATGAACCACAAGTAGACAAAGGGGAACACAAGATAGAAGTGCTCCTCCACCATCAGGGACCAGAGCACTCCAAGACCGGTGGGAAGCTGAACTTTGTGAGAAAGCAGCGCGGCGTAGTTGTAGAAATAGGCGCTCGCCGATACAAAGCCTATCAGGTTCCCGCGCGCATACAAAACGCCTGCGGCAGCCAGGCTATAGGCTACTGCAAGCGTAATGTACATCGGCGGCAATATGCGAAATGCTCTTCGCAGGTAAAAGTTCTTAAGCGAGATGGTGCCTGTCTTCTCGGCTTCCACACGGAGCAGAGTCGTTATCAGGTAACCGCTCAGGAAAAAGAAGACAGTTACACCCAGGCCGCCGGAAGCTCCCCATACTTTCTGGAGGCCGGCGTGCGCGAAGAACACCAGGAGAAACGCACAGGCTCTTACCCCATCAAGACCAGGTATGTAGGAAGAAGAACCTTCTGCTCTCTTAAGCATCGTATGCCCTGCGGTTTTAGCGTAAGAATCGTGGAATAGTTGTAGAGCATGGACGCAAACGTCAAAGAGCTACTTGACCATGATAGAGGCACCGCCCACGGAACTTGCGATTGAGGAAGCTCCCAGCAGGGTATTTCTGCCATAGCTGAAGGGAACGTAGACGATATCGTTCGCCTGGAGCGGCATATCCGGTTTCTTCCCTTTCTGCATATCTGAGAGGGGGATGAAAATTTGCTGGAAGCCGCCATCCGGGGTCCTACGAATGATCCTGGCTTTGGACGGCACGGCCGAATGGTTCGTGCCTCCGACAGTCGAAATCAATTGCAGGACAGTCAGCGGGCTATCGTTGTTGTACATCGGAACGCCGCCAGGAGTCCTCACATCGCCGAGCGCGTACACCAACTCGGCCTTCGCGACACGCACTGTATCGCCCGGATAGACCAGCGTATTTCTTGTAACTAATGTGCTGGCTTTGACCATGTTGGCCCCCGGAGCTACCGAGTCCGGTGTCACCATTGGCGAGTTAGAGAGGAAATAAGTAAGCATCTCGCCGGTGCCGTGCCGCTGGATCACGATGCTGCGGTCGGCATCCCCCATCAATCCGCCTGCCAGGGCAATCACTTCAGCTACGGTACGACCGGTGGTGATGGGATAGGCTCCGGGAGTTTTCACCTCGCCGATCACGGAGACGTTCTCGGTCGCATACTGCATCACAGTTATGCTCACGCGAGGATTCACAAGGTAGTGGGCGTCCACCAGGGCCTTGGCAATCGCGTCCTGCGCCTGCTCCGGGGTCAGCCCTGCAACCTTAACATTGCCGCCCATGAGCAGCGGAACGTCGCCAGCATCGGTGATGCGTGCTTGCTGACTAAGCTCCGGCGCGTCGAAGATTTGGATCTGGACCAAATCGCCAGGGCCGATCAGCAGGCTTTCCCGTTGCGCTTGGACGATTGGAAGGAAGCACAACATCAGGGACGAAAATACAAGGACTGCTCTACGCAAAATCATTGACGCTCTCCCGATAGTAGTGAGACGTATCATGGCCAAAGTAGCTCTGGTAAGCATCGGAATTGGTTTGAACGCCGTTGAATACGATGCCTATCGTAGATTTCTTAACGTGGGTCGAAAGGATCTGGTGCGAGCGCTGCAGCGATTCCTTCACCGTTACATCCTGTCTCGCAACCAGCAGCGTGGAGTCCACCAGCTCGCTCAATAAGACGGCGTCGACCACGGGCAGCACAGGCGGAGAGTCGATCAGGATGAGATCGAACTGAGCTCTGAGCTTTGCGATCAGACTTCTCATCTGAGAAGAGCCGAGCAGCTCGGATGGGTTGGCGGGAACCGGGCCCGAAGGCAGTACGAAGAGGTTCGGCACACCCTGCACATCGAGAATTCCTGGACCGGCATTCGTCCCCGCGAGAATGGTACTCACACCGTCCCTCTCGGAGATGCCAAGTTCCTTTTCTTCCGCCGGGCGGCGTAAATCCGCGTCTATAAGTAAAACTCGCTTGCCCTGCTGCGCGAAGCTGACCGCGAGATTCCGGGCGGTGATGCTCTTCCCCTCTCCGGGGCTGGAACTGGTCACCAGCACGACGCGGGGAGGATCGTTATGCCGGGCAAGCAACGCCACCGCACGCAAACCTCGCACCGCTTCGCTGTAAGCAGACCTTGGGGCATCCAGCGCGCGAGTGTGGTGAAGCGTGTTCATGTCGTTACGGCCAAGCTTGAATTGCGGCAGAATGCCGACCAGGGGAAGACTCATCCGTTCAATCTCATCGATCGTCTGAACCTTGTTATCCAATCCTTCTTTGAGCAGCGCGCCGCCAAAGCCAAAGACCGCGCCGACTACAACGGAGAGCGCAAGAAAGAGCGGAACGTTCGGCTTCTTCGGCTTCGCCGGCACGCGACCCGGATCGACCACCGTGATGTTCGACGCTTTCAGGCCCTCCATCACGCCGGCTTCCTTGAGCTTGCGCAGGAGGTCTTCGTAGAGGTCGCGGCTCTGCGTGGCTTCTTCGCGCACGATCATGTAGTCGACCTGCTTGTCCTTGAGCTCATTTGCCGCGGCGCGATTCGTCTCGTACTCCTGGCGCACCTGGTTTTCGGTCTGCTGCGCAACGTCGTAGTCGTTCTTGGCGCGATCGGCAACACGCGCGATCTCATCCTGGATGGCTTTGTTCACCTGGGCCAGAGAGGCTCGCATCTCGGTCATCCGGGGATAGGCAGACCCATATTTCTGCTCGGCGGTTGCGATATCGGACTGCAGTGTTGCCTGCTGCAAACGAAGGCTCTGAATGAGAGCGAGCGAGGTGTTGACCGGCTGACCGGTGCCGCTCGCGGTGGTTCCGCTCAGCTCGGAGATCAGTTCTCCGTTGCCGCTCTTGACGGCTTTATAGACAGCTTCCTTCAAGATCCGATTCTGATCGGCCGCCGACAGGGCCGCGGTGGACTGCTGCAGCCGGTCGATCACGTCGGAATACACCTGCTCGCGTCCATTGTTGTCTACTCCCAGGCTGAATATGCCCGTCTGCTTCTGCAGAGCGGCTACTTTTGCCTGCTCGTCTTCGCTCTGCTTTCTCAAATCTCCCAGTTGCCCTGAGAGCCAGTGGGACGCCTCTGAAGTGGAGGCCAATTTCGTCTCGAAGGTATAGTCTGTCAGGCCCTGAATCAGGTGGTTCACCACGGAGGCCGCAACGTGCGCGTCGGGATTCGTGTAGTCAATTTCGATAAGCCGGGTGCCGGGAACAACTTTGACTTCCAGGTTCTTCGTAAACACTCTCAGTGCGTGCGAACGTCGCTTCGGCGAATCTTCCAGCGCCGCTCCGTGCGGGTCGGCGGGACCGTTAGGAGAGAAGAAGCCCATCACGTAGCCGATCGGGTCGAAGTGCGGCTTGTAGTCGGAGTTCTGCTCGAGATTCAGGTCCTTGATCACGGTCAGGGCGAGGGTGTCCGATTCCAGGATGCCAACCTGGGTTGCGAGACTCATATTCGCGTCGAGCGCATCGCCGGCGGCGGCAGCAGGAGCACCCATATCCGCCATGTCAATCCCCGTCGTTCCGTCTTTCTGCAGCTGCACCAGTCCGGTCGCGACATAGCGGCGGGTGGCAAAAATGCAATACAGAATCGTGAGCAGCACAACGGCGCCGAGAATCTTGTAAGCCAGGCGAGATCGACGGCGAAAGATTTTGGTGAGATCAGAAATGGTAAATTCTTTCTCTACCGGCCGCGGGACATCGAGTAAATAGCTATTCATTGTTTACTTTCCTAGTTCGGAAATTGGCGTTTAACATGAAACTCCATACATCGCGACGACTGCGGTTGAATCAATCGCCTCGGTTCAGGAAAATCTGACCTTGCCGAGTGCCGAGATTGCGAGCATCCTGCCAATTGGCGGCACGCCGGCGAACCTTCCGCCTGGTATTCGCCGATTGGTTTCCACCATCAGAACGCACATCATCTCCGGCGGTTTCGCATTCACCATGAATGCCAGCAGTGCGGAAAAAGCACCCGGGAATTTTGGGGGTGTGGCCGAAGGCAAAACTAAACACTGACGAAAAGATCAGGTGCGATCGAACCCAGAGGAAGAAACTGGAATTTCATTAGCCTGACTGATACTGTCAATCGGGAGAATTTGATAAATGCGCTTGGAGGAACAACGAACGGGCTTCGCCCATTTCAACCACAGTGGGCAACTCCGCCGCGTATCTATCATCTCGCCTTTCGCTGGCTGCGAGGAATGCAGCGTCAATTTCTGTGGCGATCCTAGCAGCGTCTACAAGAAATTGCCATACGCATTTGGTAACCGTAGACTTGTGCCATTGGTATACCCGATAGTGAGTCTTTCGTAATCGTCCGTGACCTCATTGCACTACCTAAGCTATACTTATATAAAGACTTATTGAACGACACCGATTGAACCGGATGCAAAGCTCCGTAGCTCTCAGGTTGGCTGCGGAGTTTATATATTTTTAAACATCAAAGCGGCGCCGGAATCACTCTCGATATTGAGCTTCGCGAGGCTTGCGTCTCCGGGTAACTCCCCTGAATTTTCACTGCGGGAGATTGCCGGGCACACGGTGAGCAGCGAGTCTCATCCAATCCGCGCGCTGTATGATTGAAGGTTCACGCCGCTCAATGACGCCCGTCTCCACCAGTTCCGTTTTGCCTGCCGTCGAGCCTCAGGCCGACAGCCTCGCAGCCGCGCCAACGCCCGCTGCGGAGCACATCTCTCTCCACGCGCCGAAGGCCGGAGCCACCGCCTCCCGCATCGCCGACTACCGCGAGCTCTTCAAGGATCGCGTTACCGCCATGGTGATGCTGACGGCGTGGGCCGGTTTCTACCTTGGGTCGAGGCAGTCCGGCATCAGCAGCGTGCAGCCGGGGCTGCTCGAAGCGCTCCTCGGAATCGGCATGGTTTCCGCGGGCTCCGCCGCGCTCAATGAGTGCATGGAACGCAAGCTGGATGCCAGGATGATCCGCACCGCCAGGCGTCCCCTCCCTTCCGGCCGCATCAGCCTGCTGCACGGCATCGTGCTGGGACTCGGAGCGATCGCCGCAGGCGCCATCTGGCTGGCGCACTCGACGAATCTTGTCACCAGCACCCTGACCCTGATTACCGCCTTCACCTATGTCGCGGTCTACACCCCGCTCAAGCGCTACACGAGCCTGGCCACGTTCATCGGAGCCTTCCCTGGAGCCATGGGACCGCTGCTGGGCTGGACAGCCGCTCGCGGCAGGATCGAGTGGCCCGCGGTCGCGCTCTTCGCCATCCTCTTCGTCTGGCAATTTCCGCACTTCATGGCGATTTCCTGGCTCTATCGCGAGGACTACGGCCGGGCCGGCATCCGCATGCTGCCCGTGGTGCAGCCCGACGGCTGGTCGACGGTGCTGGAAGCCCTGACCTACGCGGTCCTCATGATTCCGGCCAGCCTGATGCCTGTTTATCTGCACGTCGCCGGGCCCATTTACGGCGTCATTGCCGTCGTTCTGGGAGTGATCTATCTCGGCTACACCATACGTTTTTCGCGCATCACCCGCGCCCGTTCCACCACCGAATCGAAGATGTATGCGCGCGATCTGCTCAAGGTAAGTGTGATCTACCTGCCCCTTTTGCTCACCGCGCTCATGCTCAACGCCAGAGGAAAGTAGAACAAGTAACCAGGCCGCACTGCTCGTGGTTTTCAGAGCAACGGCTTTTTGAGAAAGAGATCGATGCCAACCGCAATTCAACCGAAGCAGTCCAGCGGAAAGACCATTGCCGCCATTATTGTCGTCAGCGCCCTGGCCAGCGCGCTCATCTGCTGGCTGGTTTATTTCCATGCGCCTACCGATGTCACAGGAACGCATCTGCTCTTTTTGCCTGCAACGAATGCCCTGCTGAATGCGCTCAGCACGGTTGCTCTGCTGGTCGGCTTCTACTACATCCGCACGCGGCAGATTCCCAAGCATCGCGCCGCCATGCTGACTGCGTTTTTCTTCTCGTCGATCTTTCTGGTCTCTTACCTGGTCAACTTCACCTTACATGGCGAGACGAAGTTTCCGCGCGGCAATCCCATCTGGCCCTTCTACTGGAAGCTGCTGGCCTCTCACATTGTGCTGTCGGTCATTGCCCTGCCCATCATTCTCATCACTTTTTTCTTTTCGCTGACCGGCCGATTTCAATCTCATAAGCGGATCGCGCGCTGGACCTTCCCCATCTGGCTGTATGTGTCCGTCACCGGGGTGATCGTCTATGCCCTGCAGGCCGCCTGCCGCTGAGGATTCGGATGCCTTTGACTCAGATTCCGCATGTCACCGAGAAAGAGCCGGAGAAGCAGCCGAGCAGCGAGATCCATCTCGCCTCATCGGCGGGCCTGCGGCTTCCTTCCGCCGACGACGGAACGCGTCAGCTTCTCCGCGCCGGCGGCGGAACTCTCGTCGTTGGCATTCTCGCCGCACTGTTGACCGCGACCGTCTTCGGCGGCATCGGCATCCAGGGCCCGCATACCAACTCCGGGTGGCTGTCGCTGCTGGTGGGCATGATGTGCATGCCCTTCGGCCTGCTTCTCTTTCTCCTGGGAGCCGCGAAGTGGCTTAGAAACCGGAAAATCAGGGATCAGGTGTAGCGAATCTGGACCAGGGTTCCGCTTTTGCGCGAAGCGCGCGTCGCTGGACGCGGAGTCCCGCTGGACGCGCAGTCCCGCGGTAGCCTGTTATCCTTCTCAAGACAAAAGCGCATGCTTGCGCTGTGACTGGAGTAATCAAGAACCATGCCTAAGAGCGTCAACAAAGTCATTCTTCTCGGCAACGTCGGCAAAGACCCCGAAGTGAAGTTCCTGCCCAGCGGTTCGGCTGTGGCCAACCTGACTCTGGCTACCTCGGAGCGATTCAAGGACAAGGGCGGCGAGTGGCAGGAGCGCACGGAATGGCACAACCTGGTCGCCTACCAGCGCACCGCCGAAATCATCCGCGACTATGTGAAGAAGGGCAACAAGCTTTATATCGAAGGCCGCATTCAGACCCGCTCCTGGGACGACAAGACCAGCGGCGAGAAGAAGTACCGGACCGAAATCATCATCGGTGAGCTCATTCTGCTGAGCGGCCGCGGCGATGGCGAGAGCGGAGGCGGCGGAAGCTACAGCCGCGGCAGCAGCTCGTCCAGCTCATCTTACGACCAGCGTAGCTCCGGCCCCTCCGACGACCTGGTCAACTCGACCGAGATCACCGACGACGATATTCCGTTCTAGAGACACATCGGGATTTCTATAATTTGCCGTCATTCTGACGACGAGCGGGAGGAGGAATCTCAGCGATGTGTCCACGTCCGCATCGCTGAGATTCGTCGTTGCGCTCAAAATGACGGATTCATTCCATCACCGTTGATACTGCTCTCAACATCGATCGAACCGGTCCGGAGCCACAGCTCATGTTCCGAACCGGATGATCCCTTCCCTTCTTCCTATAGGGATTCCTTCACTCATTAGCAAACCCGCTCTCGCCATCCGCATCGTACAAGTGGGCCCGCACGTCCTTTAAGCCCCATTCGGGGTCGATGTTCTTCGCACGTTGTGAACACACCTCAACAATGACAGAGAGCAATCGCGGCGCGGTCGCGACTCGGTCTCTCTTACTTCAAAATGCGAAAGGAACACGGCATATGAAACTATTTTCGGCGAATATCGAAGATCTCCGCACGCTGTACATTTCCAATCTCAAGAAGGCTCTCGACATGGAGCAGAAGATCACAAAGGCTCTGCCCGACCTGATCGAGAGGTCCAGCGATTCCACGCTGAGCACGGCCTTTTCGAATCATCTCCAGGAGACGCGCGGTCATGTTGCTAAGGTCGAATCGCTTCTCCGCAAGCACATCGGAGAGACCGCAACCGAAACCTGCAAGGTCATCAACGGTCTGACCACCGAAGCCTCCGACACTATCAAAGATGTCACCGATCCCACGATCCGCAACATCGCGATGGTCGGCGCCGCGCAGCAGGTCGAACATCACGAGATCGCCGTCTACGGAACGCTACGCAGCTGGGCCCGGCTTCTCGGGTTCGACGACGACGCAGCGATCCTGAAGTCCATCGAAGCCGAAGAAGTCAACGCCGACCGGCTCCTGACGCAGATCTCGGAGCGGGTGAATTACGAGGCCGCCGCGTAGTACTCGGACATGCAGTCTGCAACAGAAAGGCAGAGAGAAATTCTCTCTGCCTTTTTTGCCGGCCTAACGTCCCGCGTGCGTGAGTCTGGCTTCGTCGCGCGAATTCCCTGACTGATCCAGGAGGTCTTTGGCAGCAGCCACGCTGATATCGTGTGGCACCGGGTGGAATTCGGACCGCGCCTCGCGCTGGTCCCTGGTGACGTTCTTAAACAGAAGAACCTTACCCTGGATGTGAACCTCAACGAGGTCCGTCTTCCAGTGCGTCGCGCTTACCTGTTCGCGGTGAATTTCGAATCTTCCATTTTTCTCGATATGCCCGAGGATGCCGTAGCCGAAGTCGACCCGTTCGATCATCCTCCCATCCATATCGATCATCCGCTTCAGCCGCTGGTTCACGATAAGCGTGCCGCCAAGCGCGTGAACGATGCGTGCCTCATAGCTCGCAGGAACAAAGGCGGCGTTGGGACGAAAGGCTATCCGGACACTGTCGCCTTCGCTGGCGCCGTCATACTCGAAGAGAAAAGCCGAAGGCAGCATCTCCATGACTTTCCGCAGCCGCTCCTCGTCCTGCTCGTGTTCCTGCTTCACCAGCGCCATCGCTCCGGGGCGATCCACCAGTTCGCGCAGCCTCTGGTCTTCACCCTTCCGTTCCGCCGCATCGAGAGGATTTCCGTGATCCTCGATCACCCGGAAGATGGGACCGTCCGCCGTTTCCACCTGCTCGCGCACGATGTTCTGATTCGCCGAGACGCGCTCGCTCCGATACTCCCAGAAACTGTCGCAACCCCGGTCCTGAAGTTCGTTGTAGATCACATCCGCAACCAGCTTCTGAGCCGGTTCGGGCGGCGTGGCGCTTTGCGTTTGCGCCGGCAGCGGGCAGGCGCTCAGAGCGAACAGGCAAGGGAGAACGATTACGAAATACGTGCGTGGGGGCATGATTCGTATTCACCTCTCAAGCGGAATAGGAGCTTCTGAGATCAAAGTGGCAGAAATCCTCGCGCATCATGCTAGAGCGGGATTAATTGCAGTAAAAATTGTGCATACAGTCCCACTCTGATTACTTTTCAGATTCTTCCATCTGGAGACGGGAATCAGCTTTTCAACCTGCCACAGACAGCACATCGAAGTCGATGCGATTACGTCCCTCGCGCTTGGCCTTGTACAGGGCCTTGTCGGCGCGGTCGAGAAGCTGCTCCCGCGTCGTTTCGTTGTCCGCGCAGAGAACGCTCACCCCAAAGCTGCAGGTAATGCTCACCTGGCCTTCAGCGAGCCCTATGGGATCGAGACAGACGGCGTCGTGTACTGCCGCAAGCCTGTCGAAGTCGCGGGCGGCGTCGAAGTCGGGCATGATGAGGAGGAACTCCTCGCCCCCGTAGCGTCCGGCAATGTCATAGGGGCGGATCGAGTCGGTGAGACGGCGCGCAACTTCGCGCAGCACTTCATCCCCCGCCATGTGACCGTGCATATCGTTGACGCTCTTGAAGAGGTCGATATCGATCATGACGGCCGTTATCACGCTCCCGACGCGCCGGGTGCGGATCATTTCGCGCTCGAGAACTTCCTGGATGGCGCCATAGTTCAACAGCCCCGTCAAAGCGTCGCGGTTGGCCTGTTCGCGCAGCGCCTCGCGAGCGTCCATGAGCTGCTGCTTTTCGATTTCCAGCTCCGCCGTTCTTTGCCGCACCAGCGCTTCCAACTGTGCTTGCCGCGCAATGAGTCTGCGTTCCCGAAAACGCAGCAGACCGTAGGCCAGAGCCAGAAAAATTACGCCCAGCGTCAGCCGGAACGGAAGAGCTTTCCACCACGGCGGCAGCATGCGGAACGCGATCACCGTGACAGGAGAACGAAGACCCCTGTCCACATCTTCCGCATAGAGCTCCAGCCGGTACTCGCCGTCCGGAAGCGAGGGGTAGTGTAGTTCCTGGCTTCTAGTGACGGCCCAGTCGTCGTCCAGGCCATCCAGACGGTAGCGGTAAACAATGGCATCCTGATCCGCGAGAGAGGACGATACCATGTGGACCCGGAGCGGCTCGCGCGTCCACGCAAAAGAGTTCGAGGCGCCCGCGGAAACCGGCGCGTTGCCCAACGTGGCATTCACCGCGAGGATGCGCAGCGGGCGCGGTTTGAATATCTCTTCCGGATGCAGCAGATGAGAGAGGCCGTTCGCCGTGCCGATCCAGATCGAGCCATCCGTATCCTCGAAGAATGCTCCCTCATCGCAGTCATTCCAGGTCAGCCCGTCGTCTTGCGTAATGTGCCGCCATCGCGCGCCGTTGAAGACATAGACTCCGGAGCCGCTGCCGACCCACAGCCAGCCGCGGCGGTCCCGGCGCAGAAACATGACCTCCACGGAGTCGAACTCCGGCGGAGGCTGAGGATCGGCGGGAGTGGCCACGTTCCCCTGCACGCGCAGGTGCATCATCCCGGTATTTGCCCCGGACATTGTTCCGCCCAGCCAGAGCGTGCCATCGGCGGCGCAAGCTATGCTGGCGAAGCCGTCAACCGCCTGCCTGCCCTGCAACATGATCCGGCTCCAGCGGCCGCCTGCGTATCGTACGACCCCTGAGCGGGTGGCGAACCACAGCCGATGGCCGGGATCTTCGCAGGCATCGAAGAATGTTTTGTCTGGAACGGCGAGATCGTCAACCTTGACGATTTTCTGAGCGGCGGCGTCGAAGGAGTAGAGCCCACTCCCGCTCAGAATCCATATACGTCCCGACGAGTCCTGCCTCACCTGCCGCAGCTGCACCGGCATCGTCCAATGCTGCGTGCTTCCGTTGCTCGGATCGTAGCGGAAGAGATACTGCGCGGTAGCCGAGAACCAGATATTGCCGTTGCGCCCTTCCAGCACGGAAAAGACCTGCCCGCGCGGCGCCTCGGCCTTCGGACGCCAGGGCACGAACCGGTGCTGTGCCGGATCGAAGGTAACGATGCCGGACTCGGTCGCGGCCCATAACGTTCCCCTGGAGTCACGGGTGAGCGACCACACCACGGGATTCTCGCCCGGCTCCTGACCGGCCGTCCACGTCTCCCAGTTACCGTACCCCAGCCAGCGCTGCACACCCTTTCCGTAGGTGCCCAGCCAGAGCGCGCCGTTGTGATCTACGAGCAGGGACTGGATGCCGGGCACCACCAGACCGTTGGCCGGGCCCACCGTCTGCCAATGGCCTTCGCTCCAAATGGCCAGCCCCTGATTGGTTCGCGTCAGGATGCGGTGATGCTGATCCTCGGCCAGAGGCATGAATGTGGTCGCGAAATTGTCGCGCGCGGAAGGAATATCCTCGTCGGCGAACTCCGCGCCGTGCGGGCTGAGCATCCTGACGTGGTGAAAGCCACGCGCCCATATCCGACCGGAGTTGTCCTCGAGAAACCAGCACCAGTCATCCGCGCTGACCCCGTTCTTTTCTCCCCACGTCTTCACGGTCGTTCCACGCGCGGTCGTTCCACTGACCTCGCAGATGGCGGAGCCGCAGCCCATCCACACCGAGCCTGCGCGGTCGGTGTAGACGCTGTTGATGTGATTGAGCTGCGGATATGCGGTCAGCGACGCCGTGGAGAAGAACGGCTCGACACGCCAGCTTTCGCCTGGGCTGGCGCGGACCATGCGCAAGAGATGGCTTTGACTTACGGCGAGGATTTGCCCCGGGGTGATCGAGGATATCTGCTGCCCAGGAGTACCGGCGATACCGTGCTGCGCCGCGGCGATGGCGGTGAACCGGCTGCCGTCTCCGTGATAGAGATTGGTCGTGGTCCCCACCCACAGCTCGCCGCCGGCATCCTCGTAGAGTGAGGTGATATAGGTGCCGAGCACGCCCTGCGCCACGCCGATCCGGGTGTAAGTCGAGCCCTCGAATTCGTAGAGGCCGTTCTCCGTGCCCACCCAGAGAAAGCCCTTGCGATCCTGCAGGAGGCAGTTGATGGTAAGGCTGTTCAGGCCTTCGTTTTCGCCGTCTTCATGAAAGGCATACTGCTGCGCGCCCAGCATAGAGAGCTGAGAAAGCAGCAGAATTCCCGCAAATAGTCGGCTTGCGAGCATTGGAGTAGGGATACGTTATCGGCGCCGAGTGCCGGCACCATAACCACTTTCGTCGAATTTGCGCGGCTGGGATATGCGACAAAGGTGGGATTGCCCCAGGGAAAACGCGCCGGGGCCTATTCCGCCCTCAGCGTGATCGATGGATCGACCCGCGCCGCGCGCCATGCGGGCATCCAGCAGGCGATTCCCGAAACGGCACCGAGGAGCGCGATTACGCCGAGATACGTGACCAGGTCGAGCGGTGACACCTCGAAGAGCAGGGTGACCAGTGTCCGGCTGGCAGCCACGGCCGCGCCTGACCCGATTACGATGCCGAGCAGGGAAAGCCGCATCCCCTGGCGGAGGACAAGGGCCACGATATCCCCACGGGATGCGCCGAGCGCCGCCCGCACTCCGATCTCGCGAGTGCGTTCGGTGACACTGCCGGCCAGGACACCATAGATGCCAATGGCGGCGAGCAACAGCGCCACGGCGCCGAACGCTTCGAAGAGGATCAGCACAAAATGGCGTTCGGCCTCGGACGCAGCAAGCAGCTTGTCCATGGTGGCAACCCGCACGATGGGCTGATCCTTGTCCACGGACCAGATGGCGTTCTTGACGACAGGCGCCAGGGCTGCGGCGTCGCCGCGCGTGCGGACGACCAGAGAGAGCACGTCGTCGGCAAACCACGTCTGAGTCGTCGGGATGTAGACAGCATCCGGCCGGTCGACCGCGAGAGAGGTTTGTTTCACATCTCCCACCACGCCGACCACGGTATACCAGGGCCGGTCGGTGGGCCCGACGTGCAGGCGTTTGCCGATGGGGTCCTGGCTGGGAAACTGGCGCTTCGCCAGCGATTCGCTGATCAACGCGGCCTGTGGCGCTGCCGCTGTGTCGTGTTCATCGAGAAAGCGGCCACTGTGCAGCGGAATGCCCATGGTCTGGCAGTAGTCCGGGCTGACTGCGTAGCGGAAGACATCGTGCCCGCCGTGGGGATCGTCATTCTCGAATTGTGCGCCGTAGGTGCTGACCCACGAGGGGTCGTCGCTGAGCGGCAACAGGCTGGTGAAGGCCGCCTGCTTCACACCCGGCACCCGGCGCACCGTTTCGAGCGCCTGTTCGAAGAACCTTCGCCGAACGTTGTCGCCTGCGCCCGGAGCGGATGGCAGGTCGTCGAACTGGTGGCCTGACGTTTGCACCTGCATGGTGAGCAGGTGCGAAGTATTGAAACCGCAGTCGACAGCCAGCAATCGTTGCGTGCTGCGCAGAAGCAGTCCCGCGCCTACCAGCAAGACCAACGCCAGGGATACTTCTGTCACCACCAGCGCGCGACGCGTCCATGAATCGCCGCCGGCGGCACGGCGCGAATTCCTTTTTGCCCCGGTGTGCAGGTCGCCGCGGGAAGCATGCAGCGCGGGAATCAGTCCGGTGACTACGCCGATCAGCGTGGTGATGGCGAGGGCAAAGGCGAAGGCCGCGCCATTTACAGCGATGGCATCGAGGCGCGGTAGTCCCGGCGGGCTGAGCGCGATGAGTGCCCGCACTCCGGCGATGGCCACGCCTACGCCCAGGGCGCCGCCGAGCGAAGCCAGAAGCAGGCTTTCGGTGACGAGCTGCCGGACGATCCGCAATCGCCCCGCGCCCAGCGCGGCGCGGACGGCGAACTCTCCACGCCTTTGCGCTCCGCGAGCCAGCAGCAGGTTGCTTACATTGACGCAGGCGATGGCCAGCACCAGAATCACCGCGCCGAGAACCGCGAGCAGCGCGGGTTTTACCCCGCTGGCAATGTCGTCCTGAAGCGAGTCGACGATGAGGCCATGATTGAGCGACGCCCAGCGCGGCCGGGGAAACTGCAGCAGCGGGGTACGCGCAATCTGCTCGAGATCGCCTATAGCTTGATCTCTGCTGACCCCGGGCTTTATACGCCCCACCATGTACAGATGATTTCCCCATGCCCAGGACTGGAAGGTCTTCAAGATCACCTGGGTGTCATATTGCGAGGGGCTCCATATCTCGGCCGCCGGCGACAGCACGTTCTCAAAATCGTGCGGCATCACGCCGATCACGGTGTAGTTATCGCCGTCGAGCTTGACTTGTCGCCCGACGATAGCCGGATCTCCGTTGAAGTGCCGATGCCACAGCCTGTCGCTGAGAATGGCCACCTTGGGGCCGTTGAATGTGTCGTCCGACGCCTGAAAGTCTCGCCCAAGGATTGGCGTTACGCCGAGCACGCGAAAGTAGTTCGCGCTCACGCTTTGACCATCGAGCCGCTCCGGCTGCACGCCTCCGGTCATGGAAGGCTGCCACGGCTCCAGGATGGCCATCGCTTCGAACGTCCGGTTCCGCTCCAGCAGCTCGCGATAGTTGCCGAATGCCACTTCGGAGCGGGCTCCCTCATAGGTGCTCCAGATGGTCATGATCCGGCTGGCGTGAGGGTACGGCAGCGGTTCAAACAGGATCGGATCGACCGCACTGAAGATGGCGGTGCTGGCGCCGATTCCGAGAGCCAGCGTCAGCGCGCTTACGATGGTGAATCCCGGGTTATTGCGTAGCTGACGCGCCGCATAGCGAAGATCGGCTACAAGCGTTCTTACCGTGTTCTCCCAGCCGTACGAGCTCACTTGTTCTTGAACCACCGTCTTATTGCCCAGCTCTAGCCGCGCTGCACGCTTTGCATCTTCTGAAGAAAGACCGCGTGCTTCCCACGCCGCGGCTGCTTCGTCGAGATACTGCTGCACTTCGTCGGCAACGTCCTGATCCGCCTGCGCGCGACTCGTGAGGCCGCGCAGTCCGCTTTTGAGCTGGCGCCAGAGAGACATGTGGTTAACCTTCGGCTTTCAGAAGGCGCGCGATGGCGGATGCACGGCGGGTCCAATCCGCGGTTTCGGCTTCGAGCTGTTTTTTTCCGGCCCGGGTCAGCGTGTAAAACTTTGCGCGCCGCGAGTTCTCGGTCTGTCGCCACTCGGCATCCAGCCATCCGGCACGCTCCAAACGCTGCAAGGCGGTGAGCAGCGAGCCAGGATTTACCTTGAAGACTCCGCGGGAAACCTGTTCGACGCGGCGGGAGATACCGAAGCCGTGCATGGGTTCAAGACTCAGGGTCTTGAGGATGAGCATGTCGAGCGTGCCCTGAATAACATCGGTGTTCGGCTGATCCATAGATGTTCTTCATCTTGAGCTCCTACATCTTGATTGTCAAGATGTGATAATCAAGCTAAAGGATTTGAAGAGCCATCGGGGCCGATTGCCGGGTCAAAGAAAAAGGCCGCCGTGCCTGGACACGACGGCCTGGTTTAAAGGTTGCTTTCAGCGATTTCAGAGTTTATTTAGCGCCCCGTCATTCTGATGACCAACGGGGGAAGAATCCCAGCGATGTTTCCACGCCTACGTCGCTGAGATTCTTCGCTGCGCTCAGAATGACGGGTGCATTCCACGATCATCGAAATACTAGCCGTTCTGGTTGCCCGAATCGGGTTGCAGGGTAACGAAGCTCGTATTGCCCTGCGACCAGATCAGCAGGAGAACGTCTTTGCCGCCCGCGCCCTGATGCACGTCGCCCACGAACTGGTTTGCCGAGGAGACAGGCTGACGATTCACCTCGAGAATGATATTTCCCGATTGAATCCCCGCGTTGTCTGCCGGGCTTCCGGGTTGAACGCTCTGCACCACGACGCCGTGCACCTGGTCCGGCACATTGAACTGCTGCCGCTCCTGGGGCGTAAGATCGCCGACCATGAGTCCCAGCTTGCCGGTTTGCGAGTTGCCTTCATTGTCGCCGGTTTCCACCGCATTGTTTCCGTGGAACTGACCGAGCGTCACGTTCACCGTCATCGGCTTGCCATTGCGCAGAACGCCGAGCGCGACTTCGGTTCCCGGGGTCATCTCCATCACTCGTACCTGCAGGTCGCTGGAGGTGAGCACTTTCTGACCGTTGAGTTCGGTGACCACGTCACCGGTGTGCAGCCCCGCGCGGCCTGCCGGAGCATCTGGCGTTACCTGCGAGACGACTGCGCCGGATGCGTCCTTCAGATCGAAGAAGTGGGCATTGGCAGGCGTGACGCTTTCAATGCTGATGCCGAGATAGCCGTGCTCTACTTTGCCGTTCTTGATGATCTGATCCGCCACCGAATGGACGATCTGCGATGGAATCGCAAAGCCCGCTCCGGCGAAGGAGCCGTTGTCGCTGATGATGAAGGTGTTGATGCCCACCAACTGGCCATACGCATCGACCAGCGGACCACCGGAATTGCCCGGGTTGATGGCCGCGTCGGTCTGAATGTAGCCGCCCGGCTTACGCGCATTATCGGAGTACGGATTGGGACGGTCCACGGCGCTGACGATGCCGCGCGTGACCGAAAACCGGAAATATCCGAAGGGACTGCCGAAGGCCAGCACCGTCTGCCCCGGCTCCAGCTTGGTCGAATCTCCCCATGCGATGGTCGGCAGATCGTTTGCATCCACCTTGACCACCGCCAGATCGGTCAGCTTATCGACGCCGACCACATGGCCGTTCAGGACGCGGCGATCATGCAGTGTGACCTTGATCTGGGTGGCGCCTTTGACCACGTGATCGTTGGTCACGATATAGCCGCCCGGCGAGATGATGACGCCGCTGCCGATTCCGTGCTCGATCTGCGGCTGCTGCGGCTGCATTCCCTGACCGCCGAAGCCGAAGAACTGGGCGAAGCCCGGCGGCAGTCCCTGCGTGCCCTGCTGCTGGTTCTGCGCATCTTCCTCATCGGTACCGCGCGAGGTGACCTCGATGTTAACGACGGCCGGAGTAACCCGCGCCGCCACCGCTTCCATCGCCTGGTCGAGCGCGGTGAGCGCCGACACGTTCTGGCTGGTCAGCGGAGGCGGAGCGTCCGCAGCGGCGTGAACGCGGCCGTGGCCGACAAACAGTGCTGCTCCCAAGGTAAATGCGCCGGCGATCGCGGCCGGTATCGCTATTTTCCTGGCTTTTGTAACTAATTCATTAGTTGTAACGGACATGAAACGACCCTCCCATGGGCGTGCTGTGGTTAGAGTTGAACGATGAGCCAGCCATTCGCCATTTGAATGGCGGCGTAAGTGCGTTGATTTTCAGGCGAGACAACAAGCCGCACCTGCGGCGGTTCCGGTGATTGGCTCCAGTCGGTGAGCACCACCCAGGAAGCTGATTGCGAGGCCCGGCGTCTTGCCAGGCGAGCTCTCGCGGCTTCGAGCCGCGAAGTGCGAAGCGTAGCCGCGGTCGTCATCGCCGTGGGGCGAATCGCGGCGGCAGCGGAGTGGCGCACGGCGGGTTTTGCTCCGCCGGAAGCCTGCTCTGTTCGCGGTTCATGAAAAACTGTGTCGATCATTTTGGGTGACGCGCTACGCTCGTGAAATGAGGCCGGCACATATCCCGATGCGGGCGAAAAGCTCGCCTCTTCTGCGAGAGAAGGCGTCGGCGCAAAACTGACCAGCCGCGGTTCGCGCGCCAGTCCGATTGCGCCGCCCACCATGCACAGCGCCAGCATGCCGGTGACAGTGGCCATCTTTCTGCGCCCCATGATGCCTTCGGGCTGCCGCAGGATGCGGCGCACGCGGCGCCCTACCTCCGTCTGCCGTTCCCACGCGCCGAGCGCCAACGACGCTCTGCGACGCAGCACCGACTCCTCGGCCAGATTGACAAGGCAGGTCGCGTAGGCTTTCCTGGCCTGGGTGCAGTGAAGCACATGATCATCGCATGCCAGCTCGCGCTCCATGCACAGACGATGTTCCACCCAGAGCAGCACCGGGTTCAGCGGGAACAGCACCAGGCTGACTTTTTGCAGCAGATTCGTCCAGTCGTCGGCGCGGCGCAGATGTTCCATCTCGTGCATGACGATCTGCTCCAGTTCGAATGCTGAGAGCTTTTCAAACAAGGTCTGCGGAATAAGGATGCGCGGGCTGAAGAAGCCGATCACGCTGGGCCGGTCCACATCGGTAGAGGTGCAAAGCTGCGCCGAGCGGCGGCTGGTGCTCAGAAGCGAGGCGCACCCGGGTGACGCGATAACCGGAGCCGCTCTTCTCGCAATCCGGCGCAGGCCGATGGCGCTGTGAATCAGCTGGGTTCCGCGCACCAGAGACAAAACTCCCCAGAGGCAGAGTATCGCCATGCTCCAGCGCAGATCGGCATGAAGGATACCTCCGGGCGCGGCCGATCCGGACGATTTCAGCGCGAGAAGCGGCACAAAGTGCAGCAGCACAACCAGCAGCAGCACGCCGGTCCAAAGGATGGAGCGGACGCCGGCAGTGATCCCTTTTACGAAGCAGAGGCACAGTGCGACGCTGGCGGCCAGGATCGTTCCTTCCCATATGGCGCTGACCAGCGAGCCTGCTGCAGTAGCCGAGAAGAGAGTGAGGACATGCATCATCTGGACGATCTGATTCATGTGCTAGACCTCCTCTCCCTGGTGATCCAGGTCGTCGGGCGCACTCGCGATCGCTTCCCTGAGGCGCTTCAACTCCTCGGGACTGACCTCGTCATCGCCAAGCAGCGAAAGCAGAAGCCGTTCGCGGGAGTTGCCAAAGAACCGCTGCAACACATGGCGAACCTCGGACTTGCTAGCCTCGAACTCGTCGATGCAGGGGCTGTACAGAAATGCCCTGCCCTCCTGGCGGTGGCGCACGTAGCCTTTGTTTTCGAGAATCCGGACCGTGGTGAGAACCGAGGTGTAGGCCAGGGGACGCTCATCGGAAACCACCGCAACCAGATCGGCAACGGCCGACTCGCCGCGCTCCCATAGCACCTTCATCAGCCGGAGTTCGGCCTCGGTGAGCGTGATGGATTTCCTTGGAGGCATCGGATTCCTAAATCCTCGGGAGGCTGACCGGAGCCAGCTTGCCCACTTTATCTGACGCGTAACTAATGAATTAGTTAGCAAGAGGTGGGCAGGCCGGAGCAAAATTTCAGCGTTCTCTACGAAGCCGGCTATATTTCGTTGCTCTGCATCGAGATGGCTGGGCCATATCTGGCCACGCCGAACTTCCGGGGCGAGTTCTTCAACGCCTTCAACCACGTCCAGTGCGCCGATCCGGCGACTGCCTATGGCGCAGCCAACTTCGGTTATATTCAAAGCACCTCGGTAGCGCCCCGTATTCTCCAGCAGGCGGCAAAGATTCAGTTCTGACACAACAACAATAGTTAGGGAGCATTCGATGAAGGTTCTTCTCGCTGCGGCAGCACCGTTCCTGCTCGTAGGCCTTGCCTCCGGACAGGCAGCGCCCATCACGCTGCCTGCCTCGCCTTCCACCGTTGTCTGGGGCTATTACTGGTCCAAGGCCAAGCCCGTGCTCACCGTTCACTCCGGAGATACCGTCCGCATCCAGACGCTCTCCACCTGCGGTTCCGATGAGCGCCTGCAGGAAGAAGGCGTCGCCACCTCCGATATTCCCTCCTACAACGCTCCCATCTATCGCGATGTGAAAGACAAGGGGCCGGGTGGACATATCCTCACCGGCCCGGTCGACATTGCCGAGGCCGAGCCCGGCGATGTGCTCGAGGTCGATATCCTCAAGATCGATATCGATACACCCTGGGCCTGCAACGGCTTCGGCGCGGGCCGAGGCTTCCTGCCCAATGACTATCCCTACGGCAAGTCGAAGATCATTCCTCTCGATCGCACCAGGATGATCGCGCACTTCGCTCCGGGTATCGACATCCCGCTTCATCCCTTCTTCGGCAGCATGGGAGATGCGCCTCCGCCATCGGCGGGCCGCATCGACAGTGCGCCGCCGTGGATGCACGCGGGCAACATGGACAACAAGGAACTGGTCGCCGGGACTACGCTTTATATTCCGGTGCATGCCAAGGGCGCGCTCTTCGAAGTCGGCGACGGCCACGCGGGCCAGGGCAACGGCGAGGTCGACATCACCGCCATGGAGACCTTTCTCTCGGGAACCTTCCGCTTCATCGTTCACAAGGACCAACATCTGCTGTGGCCGCGGGCGGAGACACCCACCAGCTACATCAGCATGGGCTTCAGCCCGGACCTGAAGGAAGCGGCCACACTGGCGGTGCGGGACATGATCAACTTCCTCGTCGACCAGAAACACCTGAGCCGCGACGACGCGTATATGTTGACCAGCGTGGCGGTAGATGTTGATATCACGCAACTGGTCGATGGCAATGTGGGTGTGCACGCCATGTGTCCCAAGAATATCTTCACCAAGTAAGCAGCCGCAGATCAAAAGGGTGAGCGACCGGGAATCGCGCCGCAGCCCGTGTGATGTGTGACGGCTGTGCGCCGCAACCCTTCGTAATCACAATTCAGGCTGGAAAAAGGAGCTGAGATAAGATAGAACGAGGTCGCGGTCCAACCATGACCAGCCGTCAATTGCTGAAGGAGTTTGAGGTCCGATGACCGAAGCCAGTCCTTCCGAGGTCGACCTTCGCAAGCAGTTAGTCAGGTTCGGGAGATGGATGAACCGGCTCAGCTTCGCGCCCGGAACATCCGGCAATCTCTCTGCGCGCCTGGATGCGGACCGCATTCTGGCCACGCCAACCGGCTGCAGCAAATTCCTCCTGCACGCCTCGGACATGGTGATCGTGGATCTCGACGGGAATCAGCTGTCGGGCGCGCGGCGCGTTACCAGCGAAATCGACATGCACCTCACCATCTATCGCATGCGCAGCGATGTGCGGGGCGTGGTGCACGCGCACCCGCCAACGGCGACGGCGTTTGCCTCCTCGGGCATCGCTCTCGACGAGCCGCTTTGCTCGGAGATTGTGATGACCCTCGGCACCGTGCCGCTGGCGCCCTACGCCACCACCGGCTCGTCAAGCCTGGGGAGCAGCCTGGCGCCCTTCATCTCCGATCACGACGCCATCCTGATGGCCAACCACGGCGCCGTTACTTATGGAGCGACGCTTCTCGATGCGTTCATGCAGATGGAGACGGTCGAGCACTTTGCCCGAATCTGCCTGGTGACTCGGCAGCTTGGCGGCGGCAAGCCGCTGATGCGCGAGATGCTCTCCGAACTCGTGGAAGCCCGGTCCAGATATCGGCGGAATATGGAAATGCAGCCCGAGCTTGAAACGCAGGAACCCTGACGCTCCTCTTCGCTAGCGCAAAAGCAAAGATGTATTAAGGTACCGTCATTCTGAGCGTAGCGAAGAATCTCGATGATGCCGGCGTGGACACATGGCTGAGATTTTTCCTCTCACGGGTCGTCAAAATGACGGCAAATTATGGAAATCCTGTCACTGCTCTAGTCCGCACTGGGCATGGCGAAGCGTTCATCGCGAGAATCGATCGGCGCAGGCATCGCTTCATGCGGCAGGGTCAGCGATTCGCCCAATCCGCCGGAAAGCGCGTTGCGCAAGGAAGCATACGGAGCCTTAGCGGCCAGCGCAGCGAGAGCGAAAATCTTCTTGAGAAAACCGGGAGAGCCTTTGGGCCACAGCTCGCTGAGCGGGGCAATCTCACCGGAAAGATCGGGGTGGAAGGTTCGCTGATCCCACTGGCGCTGTCCTTCCGGGTACTCCGGGTAGTCGCGTATCACCTGCGTGAAGCCCTGATAAAACCGCCAGTTGAGGGGCTGCTGATACTGCGGCATGATGAGCACGGTGCTTTGCCTGCCGTGGCGTATTTCGTCGATAAACTCCGGGAAATCGGCCGCGTTGGTCAGGTTCAGAATCCCATTCGGCTCGCAGGCATGGCGGTCGCCTCCGGAGATGAGAATCTGATTCCATTCCACCGCCAGTCGAACCACCCTACGATTTTCCTCGGAGCTGCGCATCCCGTTCAGTTCGAATGCATCGATGCACGGAGCGGCGGCCTGCAGGAAACGGTTCAACTCAAAGTCGAAGGCGCTGCGCGAGGCGCCGGTGAAATTCCACACCGGATGATTGAAGACGATCAGCAGCGATCGCATCTCGCGCAACTCGTGGAGGAGATCGAGGATCTGCCGCTCGTCCGCTGCAGCGGTGCATTGCAGCATCGCCGACATCAGGTCTTCTGCGCAACACGGCGGCATGTTGTGAATGCCGAGGTGAAAGACCGCCTGCCCGAACGGCACAGTCCATTCCACTGACACCGGCACGGCGTCGGATTGCGGCGACTGCCGCAGCAGCGTAGCGGCTTCGATGTTGTCGTGGTCGGAGAGCGAGACGATGGCCTGCAGGCCGAGCGCTTCGATCTGCCCGCTTTCCAGTTCGTATGCCAGCTCCGCGGTGAGAGGCGGCGTCCAATAGGCCCGGTTGAAATCGATGTGAATGCCCGATCGGCGCTTGCAGTCGTCAGCCTGCCGTGCGATCCACGAGCGCAGGATGCGATGCTCCTGCAGAAACCTTCCGATGAAGCCCAGGCCTTCCAGCGAGTGTTTCGTGTGGGAGTGCAGTGAAACGCCGGTTCGAAAAGAAGAGGGAACTTCTCGATTCCGGGACAGGAACAACAGCTGATTGGGCACCCGGCCTCCAGATGTCTAGTCTAAATCGCCAATTGACACGTGAACACTCTTCCTGAGCAAAGCGGTGCAAGCCAATGAAATTAGTTCCTGACTTGGAGGTAATAGTAACTTCATTAGACGATTCGGCATACGGGCAAAGTTTCCTGATTATAACGAAGCCATTCCGCCGGATCGCCCGTTTCAGATCGGCCTGGTTATTTTTGCTCTAATACTGCTCCCGCTACTGTATCTTTTTAAAGAAGAACCAAGTTAAACGTGATTTCGCGAAGCCGGGTTGTCTCTTCTCTTCTCTTATCGAGAAAGAAGCCGGTCGAGAGCGGTGTTTACCTTACAGCACTCCTGATTCCGCCATCGTTTGCGGTGTTCTGACTGCCGTAGGCGCTCCAAGAGCGAGCCACATACAGCAGAAAGGGCCCATTGTACAAATCGACCGCGCACCGCGGATTCCGCCTCCTTTGCTTAGTTTCAATCATTCTCCTCGCTGCCCCGTGCTGGGCACATGCCGCTGTCGACGCTTCTGCAACTCCAACTGCGGCGCAGATCGTACAGCGCATGGAGGACCATAACCAGGCGCGCGCCGATCTGCTTCGTCATTACACGGCAAACCGCAGCTACCACGTCGAATACCACGGATTCCCAGCCGCCATGTCGGCGAGCATGGATGTCCAGGTGACCTACGATGCCCCATCTTCCAAGAACTTCCGCATCGTCTCGCAGAGCGGTTCGCGGCTGCTGGTTGACCGGGTTCTGAAGCGGCTGCTCAAGAGCGAACTGGAAGCAGCCCAGGATCAGAGCCGAACCGCACTCACCACCGCGAACTACACCTTCAGCCTGTTGGACAGCGAAGTCGATGACGGCCGCCAGCTCTACGTTTTTCACGTCGAGCCAAAAGGCGACGGCAAGCTGCTCTATCGCGGCAAAATCTGGGTCGACGCGCGCGACTACGCCGTGACCCGAATCGAAGCCGAGCCTGCGCAGAATCCATCGTTCTGGATCAAGAAGACCGAGATCCACCATGTCTACTCGAAGACTGGCGAGTTCTGGCTTCCGGAATCGAACCGCAGCGAGACCAAGGTGCGCATCGGCGGCACGGCGATTCTCACCATCGATTACGGCACCTACCAGATTGGTCCCGCGACCGCGCAGGCGCCCCCGCTGCCCGAAAGCTCCGGGGCCCAATAATCGCGCGTCGATTTTGCGGTCTTGATGGACATGCTCCTTCGACCTCTTACTGAAGGAAGCGTCGCAGCGTGCGCAGCGCGATCCGGGAGCTGATTCGCTTTATCGGCGTCTCCGGTCCGCGCGGCTTCTTCGGCGGATGATTGCGGATGGTCTCCGCGTAGCATTCCAGCAGCTGCTGCGTCGCGCCTTCCCAATTCCGCTGTTCCACATCTTGCCGGGCGCGAAGACGAATCGAATTGAGACCGCAGCCATTCGCCAGGGCTCGCTTTACAGTGCGGATCAACCCGCTGGTATCTCCCGGCTCGAAAAGAAAGCCGGTCTCTCCATCCTCTACCGCATCCGGAACGCCTCCCGCGCGGCACGCGACCACCGGACACCCCGAAGCCATGGCTTCAAGCAATACCAGCCCCAGTGTCTCCGTCTCCGAAGGAAGAACGAAGAGGTCCGCGGAGGCGTAGGCGCTGGCCAGCGGTTCTCCATGCAGGTACCCGGTGAAGAAGGTCGGCGTATTTTTGAAGTGCCGTTCGAGGTTATGACGAAGAGGCCCGTCGCCCACGATGGCAAGCCGGGCGTCGGGGACCGCTTCAATGACCGCACGCAGCCGCGCGACATCCTTCTCTGCCGAGAGCCGGCCTACGTAGAGCATGAGCGGGCGGGAAGGCTCGCCTTTACTCAGGAAATTCCGCGTCTCCTGCGATCGTGCCTCGGGGCGGAAGCGATTGGCGTCGACCGCGCGCTGCCATAGAGCGAGATGCCCAATGCCGTGGCTGTCCAGATCATGGATCATCGCGGTCGATGTGCACAGATTCAAATCGGCTCGCCGATGCCGCTCCCGCATCAGCTTCCAGGTAAGCTTTTCGATCATGCCCAGCTTGTAATAGCGCAGATAGGAGGGCAGATTCGTGTGGTAGGAAATTACCAGCGGGATATCGAGGACCTGCGCGTAGTAGAGGCCGCCCACGCCCAGCAGCGCGGGCTCGAAGAGGTGCAGCACGTCCGGTGAGAATTCTTTCAGCTGTGCGCGCATCCTGGCGCGCGGCAACGCCAGCCGAAGCTCTGGATAGAGCGGAAACGGCGCGGATGGCATCGCGGCAACTTCCGCACCAAACAATTCTTTGGGACCACCGCTGGGCGCAAAGATCAACACCTCATGACCTGCCTGCCGCAGACATTCGACGGTTTTTGTCAGCATGGTCACGATGCCGTCGATCTTGGGCAGAAACGACTCAGTCATCAGGGCAATTCTCATCCGGCAGTTGTCATCCTTGGAGCGCCTCTTTCCAGTGCAAACGAGAAGCAGCAATCGCTCTAGAGTATATGAACGAGGTGCCTCTTGAAGCAGAGCAAATCGCGCCATCCAGAGCAAAAGACAGCGGAGGAAGGTTTCAGGCGAAATTTTCGTAAGCGTTCTGCGGACAAGCCGCACTTGAGAAGGCCTAACACCGCCGCAGTTGCGATTGCCCTACGTCCTTCAGATGCCGGCTATGCGTAGCCGAACAGGGTCATGAAACCGAAGTCCATGTGCAGCTGCTGATGGCAGTGGAAGAGCGTCAGGCCGGGGTTGTTGGCTACGAAATCGATCTCGGCCTCCTGATATCCATTCACCATCACAACATCCTTCATCACACCCGACGTGGGCTGGCCCGCGATCCGCGTCAATTCGAAGGAGTGACGGTGCAGATGGACCGGGTGGATATCGTCGCTCGCGTTGCGCATTTTGATTCGGTAGCGCCGGCCCTCATGCAGATAAAAAGCGGGTGCCGTCATCATCTGGTCCAGGGGATGAGACTTTCCGTTGATGGTCCACTGGTTAAATCCGTCGATCGCTGCGTTCCGTTTCTCAAAGAGCATCTCGAAGACCTGGTCCGGCTCAGCGGAGGGCTCGCTCGCGCTACCGAAGTGTGCGTAATTCCATTTGAAGGGCCGGGGCGGAATCCACTGCGGCTTGCCCCGCGATCCGGCATACTCGACGACTATGCCCATGCCGTGGCGCCGGTCGTCGTCGCCCGTGTCTCCCATGATCCAGACGCCGGGATGGTTCATCTCGACGACCGCCGAGATTCTCTCGGCAGTGCCGAGCCAGAGGACGGGCACACGCACCGGCCTGGGCACCGGATTGCCATCCATCGCAACCACGCTGAAGGTGTGGCCGGGAAGCGCGAGGCTGCGAATCTCGCCGGCGCTGCCGTTCACGACATGGAACAACACGCGCTCCCCTTGCTTCACGCGGACCGGCTCGCCATGGCCCAGCATCTTTCCGTTGATGGTGAACGAGTCGTAGCCCACCTCGTAGCCATGCGGCATGCCCTTGGCGAGGGAGGCCTTCATGCTGCTTTCGCCTGACTCTTTGAGGGCGGCCACCGTCTGGGCTGGGGAAAGAAAATCCATAGCCATGTCTCCGCCGCGGCTCAAAGTGGGCTGGAACTCCTTCAGCGTGAGAAAAACTTCCCGGTCGTAGTCCCCGGCATGCTGTTTCGGTTCGATGTACACCGGTCCCACCAGCCCGCTGTATTGGCCGGCAGACAGGTTCGCTCCCGCCCGAACGTGGGTGTGATAAAAGCGTAAGCCGGAAGGCCCGGGCACAAACGAAATCCTGCGGCTGCCGTGCGGAGGGATAAAAGGAGTTCCTTCTTCCGCAGCGCCGTCCATGTCGGGCGGAACAAACTGCCCGTGCCAGTGCAACTGCTCCGGGGTATCGGTGTCATTCTGGACGTCGACTGTCACCCGCTGCCCTTCGCGCAGCCTCAGCAATGGTCCGGGAAACTGCCCGTTATATGTGGTAACCGACACGATGCGGTCGGGCGCAAGCTCCAGCGGCGTCGTCGCAATCTTGAGCGTGTAGTCAGCCGGAGCCACGTCCTGCTGCGCGCGGCTGGCGCTCTCAGGCGCCGCGTGCGCCCATAGGCCGGAGGGATGAAGTAACGCTGCGCCGGCGGCGGCACCGGTCGATCTCAAAAAACTGCGGCGAGAGAGATGGAAACGGGACATGGTGCTCCATTCAATGAACGGTGAGAACTGAGAAGGAAACACCTTCGGAGAAATTCTAAAGGATAGCCGCCATCCGGCAGAACGGCCCACTCTTGCTCGTTAAAAATAGGGAAGCGTTCTTCTTTCCAACACGTATACTTCTCTTCCACAAGCTGGATACGTCGAGCGACGCGGCTCGAAAGCTACTCAGAACCTCAGGGGAGATACTGTGCCACTTACAATTACCGGTTTGAGCAAGACCTACTCCAACGGTGTGCAGGCGCTGAAAGGGCTCAACCTCACTGTCGGCAATAACATGTTCGGGCTGCTCGGCCCGAACGGCGCCGGCAAAAGCACGCTGATGCGCACCATCGCTACGCTGCAGGAACCGGATGCAGGCGAAATCTGGCTGGACGGCATCAATGTGGTGAAACAGAAGGACACGGTGCGCCGGCTGCTCGGCTATCTTCCCCAGGAGTTTGGCGTCTACCCCAAGATATCCGCGCTCGACATGCTCAACCATCTCGCGGTGATGAAAGGCATCACCAATAGCGGCGAGCGCAAGTCGATGGTGGAGGCGCTGCTGCAGCAGACCAACCTCTGGGATGCGCGCAAGAAGGCGCTCAGCACGTACTCCGGCGGCATGAAGCAACGCTTCGGCATCGCCCAGGCGCTGCTCGCCAACCCCAAGCTCATCATCGTCGATGAACCGACCGCCGGCCTCGACCCGGTCGAGCGTCATCGCTTCCTCAACCTGCTGAGCTCGATTGGCCGCGATGTGATCGTGATCCTCTCCACGCACATCGTCGAAGATGTACGCGAGCTGTGCAATCGGATGGCAATCATCAGCAACGGCCAGGTGGTGCTCGAAGGCGCACCGTCCGACGCGCTGAACACTCTCGCCAGCCGTATCTGGAGCAAGCTGGTGACCGACGAGAGCGAACTGGCCACGATCGAAGCGCAGATGGAGATTGTGTCGGTCCAACTGCTGGGCGGCGCGCATGAGGTTCGCGTCTACGCCGAAAGCGATCCCGGCAGCGGCTTTCATCCCGTCGAAGCCAACCTCGAAGATGTCTACTTCCTCAAAATCGAACGCGACAGCGCCAAGGCCAACTAACTCAGCCGCGACCGACGAGGAGAACAACTCATGTTTCTGGACTTCCTGCTTTTCGAACTCAAACTCCGCATCAAGAGCATCTCGACGTATGTCTACTTTTTCCTCTGGTTTCTGGTCGCGTTTCTTTCAGTCGCGGCCGAGGACTTCGGACCGGTAGGCTCGGGCAAAATTCTGCTCAACGGGCCTTTCGCCACCCTGATGATCTTCACCCTGCTGACGGCCTTCGGCGTCATCGTGATGTCCGCGATCTTCGGCACCTCGATCCTGCGCGACTTCCAGCGCGACACCTATCAGCTCATCTTCACTAAGCCGATCACCAAGGTCGCCTATCTCGGCGGACGATGGGGCGGCTCGCTCATCATCACGCTGCTCATCTTCACCGGCCTGCCGCTGGGCGAGATCGTCGGCAGCTTCGCGCCCTGGGCCGACCACACCCGCATCGCGGCCATTCATCTCGGCATGTTCGCGAAGCTCTATTTTTCCATCGTCGCGGTGCAGGTCTTTTTCATCGGCAGCCTGTTCTTCATGGTTGCGGCGCTCACCCGCAAGATCGTCACCGTATATCTACAGGGCGTTGTGCTGTTCGTGATCTATCTGACCCTGTTCGTCTCGGTCTCGCAGACACGCAGCCTGAATTTCTATTGGCCGTCGGTCTTCGATCCGCTCGGCATCCTGTTGACGGAAAACATCACGCGCTACTGGACCGTCGTCGAGCGAAATACTCTGATCCCCACCTGGACCGGAATGTTCCTGTGGAACCGCATCGTCTGGTTGAGCGTCGGCATCGTCTCTCTGGCTGCTACCTGGATATTCTTCCCCATGTCGGCCGAGGCCCTGACCGCCCGCGCGTCGCGGAAGAAAAAGAAGGTCGAGCAGGAGGAAGTACGGCCGCCGCGCGTGCGCTTTGGAGTTTCGCTTCCGGTGGTGCACCAATTCTTCAACATCCGCACCGGCCTCCTGCAATTCTCGAGCCTGGTTCGGCTGCGCATCCGCAACATCGTCCGCGAGGTTCCCTTCTGGGCCATCGCCCTGGTGATGTTTGTTTATGTGATGATCAACGGCCACTTCGCCGGCCACCTGAACGAAAGCAACGTGTGGCCCGTTACCTTTCTCATGCTGCAGGCGGTCGAAGGGCCGGCCATGCTCTTCTTCCTCATCGTCTCCACCTTGTATGCCGGCGAGCTCATCTGGCGCGAACGCGATGTGCGCTTCGAGCAGATTCACGATGCCCTGCCCTCGCGCGAGTGGATCGATTGGCTCAGCAAGTTTTGTGCGCTTGCGGCAGTCGAGTTCATCCTGCTCACCGTTGTGCTGATCTGCGGGGTTTTGTCGCAGGCCATGCAGGGGTACTTCCACTTCGAGTTGATTCAGTATTTCAAGGAGCTTTACCTCATCACCTTTGCCCAGCTGCTGATCTTCGCGCTGCTCGCTCTCTTCGTGCAGACGCTGGTCAGCAATAAATTCATGGGTCACGGGATTGTGATCGGCTTCTTCATCCTCATTCCCGTGCTCTACCGGGTCGGCATCGAGAATCGCCTCGTTCTCTACGGAGAGATCACGCCCTATACCTACTCCGACATGAACGGCTACGGCCACTTTGTGCCCGCGCTGCTCTGGATCATTGATTTATTGGCTCTCGATTGGCGGACTGCTCGGCGTCATCGCCGTCCTCCTGCATCGCCGCGGCAGCGATCTGTCCTGGAAGGAGCGCCTGCGCAACGCCGGCGCGCGACTTCCAGGCGTTATCCCGGCCGCCGCACTGCTTCTCCTCATCGCCGTTGGCAGTGGAGGCTGGTTCTTCTACAACACGCATGTGCTGAATGTCTTCCGTACCGCGAAGCAGCAGCGCAATCTGCAGGCGGAGTACGAAAAGCTCTACAAGAAATATGAGAAGCAGCCGCTGCCCAAGATCATCGCCGTCGACACGACGGTCAATATCTACCCCGAGCGCCGTTCGTTTTCGGCAACGGGCTGGTACATTCTCGAGAATCGCACCACAGCAGCCTATCAGCGACATTCACATTACCGGGCAGCGCGATTCCATCGATGAGATTCACTTCGACCGTCCCGCGCAGCAAACGCTGAACGACAAGGCGCACTGGTACTCGATCTACCATCTGGCGCAGCCGCTCGCGCCCGGCGACAAGCTGCGCATGGACTTCAAGTGCTCCTACACCTCGCACGGCTTCAAGGATGGAGGCGAGCGGGCGGAATTCGCCTACAACGGGACATTCTTCGATTCGGATTATTTCCCCTATCTCGGCTACAACCGCGGAGTCGAGCTGGATAATCCTGTTCGCCGCCGTGAAGAGAAGCTGGGCAAGCTCGAAGAGATGGCGCCGCGCGGCGATCCCTATTATTCGCAGGTCAACCTTTTCCGTCCGGACTCCGACTGGATTACCTATCACACGGTGGTGAGCACATCGGGCGACCAGATCGCTATCTCGCCGGGCTATCTGCAGAAGCAGTGGACCAAGGACGGCCGGAATTATTACGAGTACAGCATGGGCTCGACGAAGATCAACGACTTCTTCTCGTACCTCTCCGGCCGTTACACCATCAAGCGCGACAAATGGCAGAATGTGAACCTCGAGGTCTATTACACGCCGCGGCACACCTACGATCTCGACAAGATGATCGGCGCATCGAAGGCCGGTCTCGATTACTACACGAAGTACTACAGCCCCTACCAGTTCGCGCAGTACCGCATTCTCGAATATCCCCGCTACCGTGAATTTGCTCAATCCTTCCCGAACACCGTTCCTTATTCAGAGGGCATCGGCTTCATCGGCCGCGTGCTCAAGCCGGATGACATTGACTTCACTTACTTCGTCACCGCGCACGAGCTGGCGCATCAGTGGTGGGGCCATCAGCTTATCGGCGCCGATGTGCAGGGTTCGAACATGATGTCGGAGAGCCTTGCCGAATACTCCGCGCTGCGTGTGATGCAGCACAAATATGGCGACGCGCAGATGCGCCGCTTCCTGCGCCATGAGCTCGACGGCTATCTGCGCGGGCGCGCCGGCGAAGTCCGCCACGAGCCACCGCTCGTGCTGGTGCAGAACGAGCCCTACGTCTGGTACCAGAAGGGCTCGCTCGTGCTCTACGCGCTCAGCGACTACATCGGAGAAGACACGCTGAACAACGCGCTGGGCAACTATCTGCGGCAGAATCGCTACGCGCCCGGACCCTACCCCGACACACGCGGCTTTGTCGACGCGCTGCGCGGAGCGACGCCGCCTGACCTGCAATATCTGATCACGGATATGTTCGAGACCATCACCCTTTACGACAACCGCGCCGTCTCCGCCACCTGGCAGGAGACGCCGGACCACAAATACAAGGTGGTGATGACGGTGAAGGCTCACAAGCTGAAGGCCAACGGGGATGGCGCCGAGCACGAAGTGCCGATCCATGACCTCATCGAAGTGGGCGTCTTTTCCGGAACCAAGGACCACGAACAGCCGATCCACGTCGAGAAGCAGTGGATCACGCAAAACGACTCGACGATCACGTTTGTCGTCGATCAGAAGCCGACCAGGGCGGGCATCGACCCCTACAACAAGCTGATCGACCGCAATCCCGAGGACAACATGATCGACGTCAGCAAAATGTAACCTTGACCATTTCACTTAACGCAAGAGTTGCGTACGGAGCCATCATTCTAACCCTGAGATTCTTCCTCCCGTTGTTCGTCAGAATGACGGCACATTACAACAGCTCCGATTTTGTCCCAGCTTAGCGGGAGCTGCCGACCAGATAAATCTGGCTGGATGCTGCGGACATCGCGCTGTAGAGGATGGTTCGTCCGTCAGGAGAAACAGCCAATCCGGTATATCCCTTCCGCACCGGCGCAATTACGCGCGTCTCATGCGATGCAAGGTTGAAAAACTTGAGCGCGGGTCCCTGGTCCGATTGATCGATGAAATAGATGCCGCGCACGGTTGCCGCGAAATTGTGGAAGAGCACAGAAGGCAGCACCTGCTCCGGCTTTCCTCCGGAAACACGCATGCGCCACAGGCTGGCGTCCTTCTCGCCATTACTGACGTAGTACAACCACTTTCCATCGGGAGACTCGGAACCCGCATATCCGCCCTCCGATGTCAGCTGCGCGGGCTGTCCGCCCTGCGCGGCAATCTTCCATAGCTGGTAGTTCCCGGATTGCCGCGAGGTGAAGTAAATCCACTTGCCGTCGTGCGACCAGAATGGATGGATCGAATCCACATTCGGCGGAGTCAGCACGCGGGCTTCGCCGCCCTGCGCCGGAATTGTATAAATCCGCGCGCGGCCGCCGAGGGTGGAGTAATACGCGATGAACCGGCCATCCGGCGACCAGCCTGGGTCGCCGGTATTCGCATTATCTGTCCAGGTAAGCTGCGTGCAGCCTTCCCCATCGCGAGTGCACGTCCATATCTCTGAGGTCTCCGCGCGTCCCGCTGAGAAAACAACCCTGGAGCCGTCCGGCGAATAGGATGGATTGAATTCATCGCGCCAGGCGCTGGCAAACTTCACCGCCGCGCCGGAAGGGGCGCCGGCATCGTTCAATGCGAGCTTCCAAAGCTCGAGATCGCCGCCCAGCCTGCGCGCGTAGGCAATTCGATTTGCGCTGCGGGCGACGTCGGGCCAGTTGGCTCCCCGCCCTGTCTCAACAACCAGGCTCGGAGCAGCGCCACTCTTCGCCACCGGTGCCGTCCACAATCCCAGGCCGGCCGCGTAGATCACGCGCTCTCCGTCAGACGCCCACGCTGCGCATTGGTTTACCGGCGCTTCGACGGGAGCGGCGGAGGCCGGCTTGCGAGGGTCTAACTTCAAGATGTAAGCCTTGCCTGTCCATTCTGACCGCAGTCCGGCACGCCGGAAAAACAGGCTCGATCCATCCGGAGATACCGACACGCAGTGATCGCCGATATCGCCCATGGGAGGAAAGGTGATCTGCCGCCGCTGGCCGGTTTGAACCGAAAGCAGGAACAAGGCGCTTGCCTTCCCGGCACCAGCCGTATCGGTAATCACCAGTGACTTCCCGTCGCTAAGCCAGGCGAGATAAGGCCCCACCAACTGAGAGGTATCGGCCAGCGTCACCTCCGTCAGTCTGCGCTCCAGGCCGCCCAGCGCGGGAATCAGCAGGACGAGATAATGGTCCCCCTCGCCAACCTGCCGCAAAAAAGCGATCGAGCTTCCGTCCGGAGACCAGGCGGGCGCAAAGTCGTCGGCGGGGTCGGTGGTGAGGCGCAGAGGCATGCCCTTCATCGCACCGCCCGCGGCGATGGACTTCACCCAGATGTCAAAGTTGCTCGGATCGGCGCCGTTCCAGGAGAATGCGATGTGACTTCCGTCCGGCGAGAGCGATGGCTGCTGCACCATGCCCGAGACGTCCCCTAAGGGCACAACCGTGAGCGGACCGGCAGGGTGCGGCTGCCTGAGGCGCAACCAAAGAATCGCCACGCTTGCGCCCAGCACAATCACAATCGCTGCCATCGATAAAATCTTGGTCAGGCGCCGACTGGAGCGCGCGACACCACCGCGCATCTCCGCCAGCGATGCGGTTGGAACCTTCTCCACCAGCTGCAGCGCCTGCTTTACCTCGTCCGCGGACTGCCAGCGCTCCTCCGGTTTCTTGGCGAGGCATTTCTCCACGATGGCCTTGAGCCCGGGCGGCTGAAGAACACTCAGGTCAGGTGTGCGATGGAGGATGTCGCCGATCAGCGTGGCCTGGCTGGCGGCGGCGAAAGCGCGCCTTCCCGTCGCCATCTCATACAGGATCAGTCCGAACGAAAAGATATCTGTGCGGGCGTCGCACTCCGCACCCTCCAGTTGCTCGGGAGCCATGTAGGAGAGCGTTCCCTGAATTGTTCCCGGCTTGATCACGCTTTGAGTGGTCGTTGCGTAGGAGGCGGTTTCACCCGCGGGCATGGCCATCTTCGCCAGGCCAAAATCCAGCACCTTGATGCCGGTCGAGGTCAGCATGATGTTGCCCGGCTTCAGATCGCGATGGACGATGCCGCGAGTGTGCGCAGCCGCCAGCGCATCCGCGATCTGCGCGCCGAATCGCAGCACCTCGTTGATCGGCAGGGCTCCGCGGTCCAGCCGCTGAGCGAGCGACTCGCCCTCCACCAGTTCCATCACCAGGTAGTTGGGGCCGACATCGTAGAGCGTGCAGATGTGCGGGTGATTCAGCGCGGAGATGGCGCGCGCCTCGCGCTTGAAATTCGCGCCGGGTAGCTCGGCGGAAATCTTGATGGCCACCGGCCGTCCCAGGCGCGTGTCGAGCCCGCGATAAACCTTGCCCATGCCACCGGAGCCGAGCACGCCGGCGATCTCATAAGGCCCGAGCCGGAATCCGTCAGGCAGGGTTGTAGCTGGCGCCGCCTCCTGGGCATAGGGGATGGGTGAAGTGTGAGGGCTGCTCTGCGCAAGCAGCATCTCGACGGCGCGCCGGATCTCCTCGTCCGCTCCGCTCGCCTGCGCGAGGAACGCGCCGCGGCGCTCCGGCTCGCGCGTGAGCGCCTCCTGGAAAAGCCTTTCCACCTGCCGCCAGCGTTCCGGAGTCATAACTTAAGCGAAATACATCGCAACCGATAATACTTGATTGCGTCAGGGAGTCCATCGCAGATAAATGCGCGCAGATTCCCATATGCAATGAAAAAGCCCGGCTATAAGCCGGGCTCTTCTGTCGCTGACTCGCTGACTAGCTGGCAGCTTCCTCTGAAGCCTTCACCTGGGCCACGGTCCAGTTGGGATCGCCCACCTTGAAGCGCGCGAAGCGGCGCACCGAAAGGTTTTCGCCCAGCTTGCCGATCTTGGTGGCGATCAGGTCCTTGATGGCGATGGTCTGCTCTTTGATGAAGGGCTGCTCCAGCAGGCACACTTCCTCATAGAACTTACCCATCTTGCCCTCGACGATCTTCTCGATCACCGGAGCCGGCTTGCCGGTCGCGGCAGCCTGCGCGCGATAAACATCCTTCTCGCGCTCCAGATCCTCGGCGGTCACGTCTTCCTTGCGGATGTAGCGCGGATCGGTCGCGGCAATGTGCATCGCGATGTCCTTGAGCAGCTCCTGGAAGTCCTCGGTGCGGGCCACGAAGTCGCTTTCGCAATTCACCTCGAGCAGCACGCCGATCTTTCCACCGGCGTGAATGTAGGTTCCGACGGCGCCCTCGTTCGTGGTGCGCGAGGCCTTCTTCGCCGCGGACGCCATGCCGCGCTTGCGCAGAATGACGAACGCCTCTTCCATGTCACCCTTCGACTCCTGCAGAGCCTTGAGGCAGTCACCCATCGGCGCGCCCGAGCTCTCGCGCAGTTGCTTTACCAGCTTGGCATCGATCTTTTCAGTCACAGTAGACATCCCTTTGTACCTGTTCCTTCGATTTTAGAATCCCATGAACGCCGCACCCTGGCCCGTCAATAGACGGTAAATGCAGCGGACATAAAGAAAGCGTGGCCGTTTCACCAACGCAGCCACGCTTCCGAACTTCTCAACAGCCTTCAGGCTATTTCCAAAGTCTTAATAGCTGCTTTCAGCCGTCTCAGCCTCGTCGAGCGCCGCAACGATGGCCGGAGCCTTGCGGATGCCGCCGCCCAGGGCTGCTTCGAGATCGACAACCTCGCCGCCAGCGTCCTCAGCCACGACCTCCGGCACCACACCCTCGGGGGCTGCTTCGACATCGGTCTGCGTGGTCACGCCCGCAACTTCGGCATACTGCTTGTCGGCCACCATCTGCACGCCCTCGATCACCGAATCGGAGATCTTCGAGGTGAACAGACGGATCGCGCGCAGCGCGTCGTCGTTGCCCGGAATCACATGATCCACAACCGTCGGATCGCAGTTGGTGTCGACCACCGCAACCACCGGGATGCCCAGCTTGCGGGCTTCCTTCACGGCAATGGCTTCGTTGTTCGAGTCCACGATGAAGAGAGCATCAGGCAGCCGGCGCATGTTCTTGATGCCGGCCAGATTGGCCTGCAGGTGCTTGCGCTCGCGCTCCAGCTTGATGACTTCCTTCTTGGTCAGCAGATCGTAGCGGCCGTCGGTGGCCATGTCGTCCAGTTCCTGAAGGCGTTTCACCGACTTCTGCACCGTAACCCAGTTCGTCAGCAGTCCACCCAGCCAGCGCTGGTTGATGTAGAACATGCCGCAGCGGGTCGCCTCTTCGGCGATCGCATCCTGCGCCTGCCGCTTGGTGCCGACAAACAGGATGACCTTGCCCGTCGAAGTCAGGTCGGTTACGAACTTGCTGGCTTCCTTGAACATCTTCAAGGTCTTCTGCAGGTCGATGATGTAAATGCCGTTGCGCTCGCCGAAGATGTATTCCTTCATCCGCGGATCCCAGCGCTTCGTCTGATGCCCGAAGTGAACACCCGCTTCGAGCAGCTCCTTCATGGTGATCGTGGCCAAACAGCCTCCTCTGTGGATTGCATCCCGGCGGTTTGAGTGCCGGAATTGATTCCCTCTTGGGAAAATTTAACTACCTGAACTCAGCAATCAGCGTTCAGTTGTCAGCGCTCAAAAAGGAACGCTGACGGCTGAACGCTGAAAACTATCTCTTCGAGAACTGGAACCGCCTGGACCACCCCAGCGACGAAGACCTGTCGCCGCGGACCCCGGTTACCAGTCCCCCAGCATCAGCCAGCGATTAACGCTTGCTGAACTGGAATCTCTTTCTGGCGCCCTTCTGACCGTACTTCTTGCGCTCCTTCTGGCGCGCATCGCGGGTCAGAAGGCCTTCGCCCTTCAGCTGCTTCCTCAGCTCGGCGTTGAACTCGAGCAGGGCGCGGGAGATGCCCATCTTCACCGCATCGGCCTGCGCGCTTACGCCGCCGCCGCGAACCGTGGTCACCACATCGAAGGTGCCCTTCAGCTCGGTGAGGATCAGCGGACGAACCGCCGACACACGCTGCTGCTCGGTCACAAAGTAAACTTCGTGACCCTTGCCGTTGACCGTGAAGTTGCCGCTGCCGGGGCGAAGAAACACGCGGGCGATCGCCGACTTGCGCCGTCCCGTTCCGTAGTACTGAACCAAATCTGCCATTCTTCTGTCCTGATCTCGCTAAATGTCGCTGCGTCGCTTTGGTAGGGATGGGCTTCAGCCCATCCAATTACGCCAAACAACTCGAGGGCTTTAGCCCCTGAGGTACTGCCGAACTTAAGCGTTAATCTCCAAAGGCACAGGCTTCTGCGCCTCGTGAGGATGCTTGTCGCCCTTGTAAACCTGGAGCTTGGTGGCCATCTGCCGGCCCATCTTGGTCTTGGGAAGCATGCCTTTGATCGCTTCCTCGATCACCTTTTCCGGCCGCCGCGCAATCAGGCGAACGAACGACTCTTCGCGCAGACCGCCGGGGAAACCGGTGTAACGGCGATAGACCTTCTGCTGGCTCTTCAGGCCGGTCAAACGCACCTTCTCGGCATTGATCACGATCACGTGATCGCCCATGTCGATATAAGGCACATACTTCGGATTTCTCTTGCCGGCCAGCACGCTCGCCGCCTCGGTCGCCAGGCGTCCCAGGGTCTTGCCACTGGCGTCCACCACGAACCATTTGCGGTCAATCTCGTGCGCGCTCGGAATATATGTCGACATCGCTCTTTCCTTCTCCTCAAGCCCTGCTGGCGAGCCACGTGCTCGCCCAAACGTAGTTTGCCCACGCGCAAAAAGCAGCCGCGGACCTGAAATTCCCCGCAGCTTACAGAATGCTGTTCGCGTGAGGCTGGCGCAGATTCAACTTCATCGGTTTCCCACGTTCACATCCCGGCCAGACAGACCAACTACAGCCAGGCAGACGCAGACTGCGCAAGGACTTTAGAATACGTCAATTCTTCGCCGGGGTCAATGAATTCATACACCCCGATAGTGGGTCAGTTTGCCCTCAGGGGCTAAAGCCCCATTGCTTTCGCTGGATTTATGTACGGGCTGAAGCCCGTCCCCTTCAAACTGACCCACTCCCCCTACACCCTGTGGGCTCTTTGAGTTGGCCGGTGAGGTCGACAACGAGAGTTATGACTTCTACAAACTTCTGGTTTCCGATCTGATGTCGGGTTGGGAGACGCTGTAAGAACAATGGACCGGGGCCTGTGTGCGCAGGCCCCGGCCGATAGATTACGCTCCGAGATACATCACGTGGACATAAATCCCGAGCCGCTCGTTGTAAGCCAGATACCAGCCAGGATGGTCCGGATCTTCGTAGATCACGACATCGTCGCTATCCCAATTCCAGCCGTCGCAATAAGCCAGGTCATACGGCGCCACGCTGAAATAAAATCCCCCGAACCAGAAGCGTGACGGACCGCCGCCCTGGAGATGCCAGATATGACGGGGACCGAAGCCGCCGTTGAAACGGCCGTGCTCCCAGGGGTGATCGAGATGGTAGTGGGGGTCGCCGCGTCCCGTATCGTGCCCGACCCAGGTCCCGTCTGCGTGTACATGCGGCGCGTTCGGATGCCCGGGCTGATCCTGGAAGTTGCGGTCGCCGCCAGCATGCGGGGTCCCATGAAAAGGCGCCGGCCCATGCGCCGGCGGGGGATGGCCGCCGCCGCCGCCCGGCCGCTGCGCCAACGCCGGCAATGCAAACAAGGTCAACGCAACGAGTAGTCCCACTTGTTTCTTCATCGTTCCTCCAGTGTTCACTACACAATCTTCGGAAAGCTGGCCCAAAACTATAAAAATCCGGCGCAAATGTCTGAAAACACATCTAACTCCCTGCGATGCTCCCAAAGGGATCATCGCGCTCCGGGAAATCCTCATTTTGGGCGCAAAGCGCGGAACTCCCTTGGCAGAGCGGCAGAATGTTGTACGCCTACCCTGCACGCGCTGACCCAGAGCGCAACCATACTAGCAAATGGCGATAGCGAGTGACCCGCCTCTAGCTCCGCCGGCGTGCTACCTCTTCATAGAGCGCCGCGTACTCCTTCGCGGGAGCCTTCCAGGAGTAGTTCTTGCTCATGCCGTTGAGCATCAGCGTCGTCCAGGCTTTCTTATCGGTTCGGAAGAGCGCCAGCGCACGCTCGATGGCCGCGTAAAATTCGTCGGCGTCGTATCTCGGAAACTTGAAGCCGGTGCCCTCTCCCGTCTCGGGATTCCATTCCTGGATCGTGTCATCCAGTCCACCGGTCGCGTGCACCACCGGCACGGTCCCGTATTTCAGGCTGTAAATCTGGTTCAGTCCGCAGGGCTCATAGCGCGACGGCATCAGGAAGATATCCGAGCCGGCCTCCACCTTGTGCGCCAGGGCATCGTCGTAAGCGATCTGCACAAAAATTCTGCCTGCAAACTGCTCATGAAGCGTGCGGAACAATCCTTCGTAGTAAGGTTCGCCGGTGCCCAGCGCTACGACGAAAACGTCCTCGTTCAGAAGCCGATTGGCGATCTGCGCAATCAGGTCGAAACCCTTCTGCGTCGCGAAGCGGGACACGATGCCCAGCACCGGCGTCTCCGGTGGGACATGCGCAGCGCCGAAGGCGTGCAGCAAATCCTTGCGGCACTCGGCCTTGCCTGCCAGATTTTCCGGCGTGTAATGCGCGGCGATATTGTGATCGGTCGCCGGGTCCCACTTGTCGTAATCGACCCCATTCAGAATGCCATGCAGATCGGCCCCGCGCTTCACCAGCACGCTCTCCAGTCCGTTGCCGTACTCCGGCGTCTTGATCTCTTCGGCATATTTCCTGCTTACCGTCGTGACCGCATCAGAGTACACAATGCCGCCCTTCAGATAATTGAAGGTGTCGTAGTGCTCTACCTTGTCCATGGTGAAGATTTCCCAGGGCAGCAGCAGGCGCTCCGTTGTCTGCGGCGGAAACCATCCCTGGTATCCGGCGTTATGAATGGTGAGCACGGTCCCGGCGTTGCGCAACATCGGATCGAAGTAATACACGGTGCGCAGGTATACGGAAACCATCGCCGCCTGCCAGTCGTGCACATGGAAGATATCCGGCACGCCAAGCTGCTTGGTCGCCTCCAGCGTAGCGCGGCAGAACAACGCGAAACGCTCCCAGTTGTCCGGATAATCTCCGGTGGCCGTCGCATAGAGCGACTCCCGATCGAAGAGCTCAGGGCAATCGACGAAGTAGAACTGCACGCCCTCGTGCTCGCCCCCATCCAGGATGGTCACGAACCGGTTGTAGTAAGTAAACGGGATGGTGAGGCTGCGGATGGCCGGCTTTTTCTCTGGAGCGCGCTCGCGCACCTGGCGATAGTACGGCAGATACACGGTAGCCTTGTGACCCAGACGAGCAATCTCGCGGGGCAGCGCCCCCATTACGTCAGCCAAGCCTCCGGTTTTCACATAAGGAACACATTCCGACGCGGCGAAAACTATGTGCATTTTGCGCTAACTCCGGTATTCGTCTTTATGATGCAGGGATGGCACTTAAGTCGCATCAGTCCACACAAAGTCTATACGCATTTGCAGCTCTGCGCGGCTGCCTTACGCGAGGCCACCTCCTCTGAAGCACAAGCCTAAACTCGGACAGAATTTTCTCGTCGATCCCGCGGCATCCATGGCCATCGTGCAGGCGCTCGGAGACATCTCGCAGCAGACCGTTGTCGAGATCGGGCCGGGCGCCGGCGCGATCACCGAAATCCTCGCGCCCCGCGCGCGCCGTCTCATCGCCATCGAGCTCGATCGCGAACTCGCACCGCGTCTGCGCGAGCAATTTGCAGCCCGGCCGTCGGTCGAAATCGTGCAGGCCGATGTTCTGACCGTGGACTTCAATGCCCTTCAAAACGGCCACGATCGATTGATGGTGATCGGCAACCTGCCCTACTACATCACGTCGGACATCCTGCTGCGCCTCTTTCATTTTCATGAAGCCATCGCGCGCGCCGTCATCATGGTCCAGCGCGAAGTTGCAGATCGCATCGCCGCCGTTCCCGGCACGCGCGACTACGGACTCCTCTCGGCCACGGCGCAGCTCTACGCCCGGGTGGAGCGCGTGTTGACGTTGCCGCCCACTGCCTTCATGCCTCCGCCGGAGGTCCACTCGACGGTATTGCGGCTCGAAATGGAACCGCGGTTCGCCGCCTTGGGCGTCGAGCCGAAAGCGTTCGTCGCCTTCCTCAAGCAATGCTTCGCCCAGAAGCGGAAGACTCTGGCGAAAAACCTCCGGGCCGCGGGATTTTCCGGCGATGCTGTGGCTCACGCCATCGAGGCAGCGAATCTCTTGCCCACAGCGCGAGCGGAAGAGATCGACCTTCCGTCAATGGCCCGCATTTGGCTAGCGCTGAAGTAGGGTCGATCGAGAAATCATCGCCGCAAACAAGAAGGCGTCAGCGAGAAATCACTGACGCCTCTTCATTATCGGGTGCCCCGCGTCTGGATTTTCAGACGTGGGATTCAAGCCGCCAAACGCCCTCAATGCGGATGCGCACCACCACCCGAAGGATGACTGGCCGGAGCCGGAGCAGGGGCCGAGTAGTGCGGGCTCTCACTCGGTCTCGACCCGCCACCTCCGTTCCACGCCGGGCGGCTGCCGGGGTTATAAGCGGGTGGGACGTAACCATGGACTCCGGGCTGGTAGGCACCGCGGACATTATTTCCGAAACCCGAGTTCAAACCCTCGCTGCGCGCAGGCATGTTGAAAATCTCCGGATGGGTCCGCTCGGCTGAGGTTGTAAAGCTCTCCCCCAGCGGTCCGCGCTGCTGCGTACGAATCGTTGCCTGCTCGGGATGTACCAGTTGCCCATCGTAATCAAAGCCGCGCGCAACCGGCTTCGGCTGGCCAATGGAACGGAACTGCTGGACCGCCTCAGGCGTCCGGTTGACCGCAACCAACGGTTGCGGATGCTGGATCGGTCCGTGCCCCGGAAGTCCACGCCCCGGCGAAGCGGGCCGTATGGGCAGCCTGTAACCTGGGGGTGTCCGCCATACCGTCGCATAGGGATACCAGCCGGCGCCAAAGCTCCCCCATCCGCAGTTGCCTGGGAACCACATCCATCCGAAGGTATTGAAATAGTTCCAGGCGCCGCAGTGATAAGGCCACCATCCCCACGAATAGCCCGAGATCCAGGTGTAGCCGATCCCCGAGTAGTAGCCCCAAGCCCCCACTCCAAACGGGTCCCATCCGGCGCCGACGCCGGACGGCGCCCACGCCTGGCCATAGCCCGGTACGTCATACCAGTCGCCGTAGTAGTCGAGATCGCTCCACGCCGGATCGTCAGGATTGCCGGAGCTGGCCCGGGCCGTTGTGGCGCTTTCATCGAGCGTGGCCAGCGCCTGGTCGCGATCCGAATTCCATTGGTCCCAACTGTTCGCAGTCACACTCTGCGCCACATCATATTGTCCGGAATTTTGAGCATCGAATTCGACCGATTGATTGGTGTGAACGTCGAGCGCCAGGCTCTGCCCGTCACTGACATGGACCGTGCCATGAGTCACTGCAAGGTTGGGATTCTGATCCAGGTCGACGCGGAAGATGCTGCTGTCCGTAGGCGTAACGGTATTCGGCCCAAAGCGAACGGAGTAGTCTCCGGCGCGGCCGTTGAGCTCGTAATACGTGAGACCGGTATCGGCATCGATCGTTGTGACCGTGCTGCCGTCCCCGTTCCGGCTCAGTTGGCTGAGGGTGATCGAGCTGTTCGGCGTCACGCGCGCCACCGATCCGTCCTCGAACTGAACTTCGGCGCGTCCGTCTGTTGCGGTCACCAGCCGCATGCCCTCGACGACCGGCATGTTCGGTTGCGCCTGGTCAAAGGCCTGCGCGTTGCCGTTGAAGACCTGAACCCTGCCTTCGACATCGCTTAATCGCACCGCGCGCACATTGTTCGTATCGGGCGCCGGCTGCTGCTGAACGTCGGCTGGCGGCGGAGGCGCAGTGTCCTGCGCGCTTGCCTGGGATGTGAAAAACAATACAGCAGTCAGCGCAAAGCCAGTAACCGCTGCGAAAAGATACGTCCGGCTCCGGACTGATTTCAACAATGGGTGCCTCATGGACACCTCCTTTGGCCCTGCGCACTTTCCGGTGTTAATCCGAAAATCGCTCTAACAACAGCCCTACACGGTTAAAACGTGTAATGACAAGGGAAAGTTTCGCTCGTTCACCACTTCACGTTGTATTGGACGCAGCAGAGGCAACAAGAATTCGCAATATTCAATGGTCGGTGGAGCTACTGCCCACAAGTAGCGCCTTGGCGCGCTTTCGCGCCCGCAGTAAAACCGCTTCATCGTCCACGATCGACTGAAGTTGCGGCGCGATATTTTCGATCTCCAGGGCCCGGCCGCCTTTGGCTGAATCCTGAAGCGTCTCCAGCTCGGCGTCCAGAGCAAGCCGGCTGTGTTCATGCTGCAGTGCAAGCCGCTGGCCTTCTTCCAGCGTGAAGGCGACTGCTTCGAGATCTTCGGCAACGCGATTGAGCTGGTCGTCACGCGAATAGTTGTAGGTGCACGAACCCCGGCCATCTGTCCCGGAATAGGTCAGGGTTTTCTTGCCGGTGAAAGCCACGTGGTTCTTCGGAGCCTCACAGGCCATGGCAAAAAAATGATGCGAGCGTGCCGCAGCAAACAATTCCGAACGCAGCGGATCGCCGATCTTGATCTCGCGATCCTGAGGCTGCGACGTGAGAATCTCGTCCGCCGAGTCCGAGGGAATCGTCGTCCCCGGCGTCGGCGCCGCGGGCGTCGATTTGTAGTGGCCCGACCCATCCTCGCGAATCTCGATGGAGTAGGAAGAGGGCTGAAGCTGCGGATCTTCGAACTGGAAGACAATCGTCGGCGATGCCGGAGCAGGCGATGACTGCAACATCGCAAGAGAAAGTGTGAACAGCGCCGCAAGTATCATCTATCGATTCGCCGTCTGCAATGCAAGAGTCTGGGCATGGTGGATGTGGCAGATGGCGATGGCCAGCGCATCGGCCGCATCCGCCGGCTCAGGAGCCGACGCCAGCTTGAGCAGTCGCGCCACCATGAACTGCACCTGCTCTTTCTGCGCCAGCCCATAGCCGGTCACAGTGGATTTGATGGTTAAAGGCGCATATTCGGCAACGGGAAGGCCCGCATTCGCAGCCGCCAGCAATGCCACTCCGCGCACCTGCCCCAGCTTAAGCGCCGACTTCGCATTCACAGAATAGAAGACCTCTTCAATGGCGACAATATCGGGGCGATGGGCTTCGAGAAGCGCAGTGAGATGCGCATAGACCATGGCCAGCCGCTGCGATGTCGTATCTTTCTTGACCAGCCGAATGCCGCCTGCGCCAAGCCAGCATAGCTCCGGATCGCGAAGGGTCTCGTCGCATTCCACGATCCCGTATCCGGTGCACTCCGTGCCGCAGTCGATCCCGAAGACACGCATGGATGGAGTTTAAATCAGAGTGTCCAACGTGTGACTTGCGGATTTACGGGACTCGATATGAGCTTTGGCCGGTTCGCTACGTTGGCACTTTGCGCCCGGTTGGCCTTTGACAGCCTAACGGCTACTTCATTGAATAGAAGTTCCGGAATTGCCGCCAGCATTTCCCAGAGTATGCGAGCCGCGATCGCCAAAAGATGCTCCACCACGTGCTCCTCTTATTTCGAGATTCCCTCGAGCGGCGAGCTGGCAGTCGCATAAAGCTTACGTGGCATGCGTCCGGCGATAAACGCCTGCCGTCCGGCTAGCACCGCATGCTGCATGGCCTCGGCCATCAGGATGGGATTCGAAGCTGCGGCAATCGCCGTATTCATGAGCACGCCATCCGCGCCCATTTCCATCGCCAGCGCCGCGTCTGATGCTGTCCCAACTCCCGCATCGACGATCAGCGGAACCTCGGTGATCTTCTCGCGCAGGATGCGCAGCGTCGCGGCATTCTGGATGCCAAGCCCGCTGCCGATGGGCGCAGCCAGAGGCATCACCGCCGCGGCCCCGGCGTCGATGAGCCGCCGCGCGAAGACGATGTCGTCCGAGGTGTAGGGCAGAACCGTGAAGCCCTCCTTTACCAGCGTGCGGGTGGCTTCAAGCGTGGCCTGGACATCGGGGTACAGCGTGGCCTGATCGCCGATCACCTCGATCTTCACCCAGTCGGAGAGGCCGACTTCCCTGCCCAGCCGCGCCGCGCGCATCGCTTCCTCGGCGGTGTAACAGCCGGCGGTGTTCGGGAGCAGGAAATAGCGCTGCGGATCGATGAAGTCCAGCAGCGATTCCTTGGAGCGGTCTAGGTTCACACGACGCACCGCCACCGTGACCATCTCCGCGCCGGAAGCTTCGATCGCGGCCTGCGTTTCCTTGCCGTCCTTATACTTGCCTGTGCCGACGATGAGACGCGACTGAAAAGCCTTGCCTGCAATGACGAGGGGTTCCATGGCTCTATTGTAAGGCGCGATGCTACCAGATGGTTTTGACTACGCCGGAGCGGCGGATGCGTTCATCGGCAGTGACCAGCGGGATGCCCTCGGTGAGCGCCGTCGCGGCGATGATGCGGTCGAAGGGATCGCCGGGAAATGGCGAGACAAGATTCGCTGCTGCGAGGGCGACAGGCCTTGTTACAGGCAGGATGTCCAGATTCTGATTCGACTTTTGCGAGAAAAGTCTCTATCGATTCGTGGATGGTGATTCTTTTGCGCGCGACCCCATGCGCAATCTCGTAAAGAGATAAACAGGACAACGCGATAGCAGTCCCTGAAAATTGCGCCTGCTCGATCGCTTTTACCGCAGCCACTGACAACTTCTCGGGTGTTCCCAATAGCCACAGAGCGGCATGGGTATCCAATAAAAGCATGGCAGCTAGTCCCGATAGCCCGGCGGAAATATTTCGTCATCCCATTCATCAGGATCGACAATCGGCCCAACAATATCGCCGACAATCTTGAACTGGCCCCGCATTGCTCCAAATAAGTTTTTGGAACTGGACGAAGCGTCCTCCAGCGGCACCAGCCGGGCCATGGGCTTCCCATGCTTGGTGATGATCACCTCTTCGTGCTTATCGTGGACGTCGTCAATTACCGACAAGCAGTGGGTTTTGAACTTACCTGCGGGCATGGTTTTCACGGGCAAACCTCAATTATGACTATAGTCATAATACCATGGTCATAATTCAGAATCCTCCTCCGGACGAGCCTTCTTACCCTTCCCTTTGGCGATCCGCACAGCTTCCTCAACCGCCTTCATTGTTCGCTTCTGCCGGCTCTCCGGCGAGCGATAGTAGAAGATTCCCCAAAGGTGCCCGCGCCGCTGCGTAGGTGTCATCAGCTCCCAGCCCTTCCGCGCCAGTGGCGCGCGAACAAAAGCCGCCTCCAGGACGGGCGGCGGTAGACGCTCCCCTTCCATCATGGAAAGAAGATGCTCGGCCATCTGCTCCGCTCGGCGCGCCCGCGCCTCAGGGTCCTTGGGCTGTGTGATCATGTCCGCGATGTATTTATGGAAGCTGTAGGAAAGAGCGTCGTAATATCGGCGCAGTCTTGCGGACCCCGCCAGCGCCTGCTTCAGCTCAATTGGAACGGCAACCGCGCGCTCTTCCACGTCGGGCTCCAGCCGAAAACTGGCCACACTTCCCTGCGCGGCCTTTGCTCCCGCCTGCATGCGCTTGTTCACCAGCAGGATGAAGTCTCCTTTGCCTGTCGAAAACAAGGTGGTGCGGAAGGCGAAGCCGTTGATCTCGCCTTTCACCCGAGGACGCCCACCCGCTTTCCAGCCGTCGGTTACGGCGCGAGGGACGGAAGCAATTGTCCATTTCAGCGAAGTGCCATCGGGCTTGAGTGTGGCTTGGAAAGTTTTAGTGGAGGACTTGGCCATGCGAATCCCGTTCGTAACGTTATCGCACGGCGGCAAGGGGTTTTCAGAAAGAAGAGACAAGAAAATGTGAAAGGCCCGCTGCCAGTTTTGGCAATGCGGGCCTTGATCACCGGTGAGCTGTGGAGTTTGACCTGAGGCACCCTCGCTTCCGGATGGGCCTCGGCGACTATGTTTGCGATTCGCCGGCTTGAAGAGCCTGCTTAGAGCTAAGGGCGCCCCTAAGCCTCAGTCACCTCACGTTGGGTCGTGCAACTACTACCTTCAGAACTTTTCATAGGCTGGATCATCCTCCTTTCCCGTGTACCCGCAGATTAGGACAGCCAGGCGATCGAGGTCAAGAGCGCCGGCATTGAACTACCCGGTAGCTTCCCGTATCGGCGGTCCCTCGCCTGTGAGTTCCACTTCGGCACGCGTCGGTTATCCGACGGCCGCTGAATCATGGACATGGGCCGGGCTCGCACTCTGCGGAGCGCCGGTCACAAGAATGGGAAGAATCAATCGCAGAATTACCGGGACAATCTCTTCCGCCGGAATCCGGTCGGGGGTATGAAACCACTCTTTTGCGGCTCCGTAAATGGCCCAACTCGCAGTTGTGGCGATCATCTCCGGCGGCAGCCCCGCAGGCGGGCCATCCTTCGCCACCCCTCCCATCAGCACCCGGCGGATCGCGGCCGTAATGGCTGCCTCGGTCAGCGGTTCAAAGGCGCTCTGGCGTCGGCATACGGTTTCGCTGGTGTGGGTTTGGGTGAGGTAGTCGCAAACCGCGAGGATGATCGCGCTCGCCGCAGACGGGCAGGTTCCGTCATAGGCCACATTGCGCTCGTGAAGCAGCTTGTGGAAGCCGCCGGCAATCATGGCGTCGAGCAGCGCGAACTTGTCTGTGTAGTGGTCGTAGAACGTAGCGCGATTCACGGTAGCCGCGTCTGTGATGTCCTGCACGGAGATCTCGTCAAAGCTCTTCGTTTGCATAAGAGCCTGCAACGCGCCCTGCAGTAGCTGCCTGGTGCGCCGGATGCGTGGATCACGAACTTCGCAGTCGGAAATCGGCATGAATTCTTCCCATTAGAGCGTAACAAACAGAAAAAGAATCCGGAAAACGACAATCGTCGTCTACATAACACGACAATCGTTGCTTAAACGTCTTTTGTCGCCCAAGGAGATTCCGCCATGCCTACGCTACTGCACATCGATTCAAGTCCGCTGGAAAGCTCGATCAGCCGCGAGTTGACCCGCGAGTTCGTCAAAACCTGGACCAACACCCATCCCGACGGCAAAGTGATCTATCGCGACCTGGCCGCCAGTGCCCCCAAACCGGTCGATACCGCCTGGATTTACTCCGCCTATACGCCCGAAACCTCCCGCACCTCGGAGCAAAAGGCCATTGTGGCCCTGTCTGACGAGCTTATCGCTGAGCTGGAGCATGCCGACGAGTATGTCATTGGCGTTGCCATGCACAACTTCAGCATCCCCTCGGTCCTCAAGCTCTGGATCGACCAGATCGTTCGCAAGGGCAGCACCTTCACCTACGCAGAAACCGGACCGCAGGGACTGCTCCACGGCAAGAAGGCCACCATCCTCGCCGCCAGCGGAGGCGTCTATGAGCCCGGAACGCCGACGGCATCCTTGAACTTTATCGACCCCTATCTGAAGACCATCCTCGGCTTCATCGGCGTCACCGACGTGAAGTTCGTCACAGCCGGCGGAGCGGCGCAACTGATGACCGGCGCCGTCGAGCGTGAGGCGTTCCTCAAGCCCGTCCTCGAACAGGTCCGCACGGTCGCGGCGTAAGGCGATAGAGCGAGCGCAAAGGAGAAAACACTATGAAAATCGCCGCATTGATTGCGCGTATCCTGCTGGGTCTGCTGTTCCTGGTCTTCGGACTGAACGGGTTTTTTCACTTCATTCCCGCGCCGCCGCCGCCAGGTCTCGCGGGCCAGTATCTCGGCGCATTGTTTGTCTCGCATTACCTGGTGTTCGTGTTCCTGGTCGAGATAGCAGGCGGAGCCCTTCTGCTTGCGAATCGCTTCGTTCCTCTGGCGCTGATCCTGCTCGGCCCGGTGATCGTGAACATCCTCCTCTTCCATTCACTGATGGCGCCGGCCGGCCTGCCCATAGCGTTGTTCGCGACGATACTGTGGGGGACCATATTTTTCTCGGTCCGCCGCGCCTTTACCGGAGTATTCGCGCAGCGCGTGGAGGTCTGACCAGAGAGTTCCTCGACGAAACCGGGTGCCCCACGTCTCGCCTTTGAGACGTGGGAATCCGCAGACCTCAGCACACAAAATCACTCGGAGACGCCCTGCACTCGATTCCTCAGTCCTCCAGCAGCGTAACCTTACCCGTAGCCAGGTCGTAGTATCCGGGAACGACCTTCAGCTTGCCGTCTTTCACCATCTCAGCCAGCACCGGGGAAGCCTTGCGCAGCAGGTCCGCCTGGATCTTCGCATTCGCCTTGATCGCGGCGTCGAGATCGTGCCCCGCTTCATCCACCGCCGGCTGGATGTGCGGAAACAGCGAGCTGATCTGCCCCGGCACCGGCTTGCCGTAGATCGTCGCCTTCACCGCGCCGCAGCTGGCGTGGCCCAGGACCACAATCGCCTTGGTCCCCAGCACTGCCGCGCCGTACTCCAGGCTGCCGATAATTTCCGGTGTCGCTACGTTGCCCGCCACGCGCGTTACAAAGATGTGTCCGATGCTTTGATCGAAGATCAGTTCCACCGGCACACGCGAATCGGCGCAGGAGAGCACCGCCGCGAACGGCTCCTGCTTATCGACGGTATGATCCTTCAGGATTTTCAGATCATGAGCGAAGCTGGTCAGTTTGCCTTCGACAAACCGTGCGTTGCCATCCATCAGCTCCTTCAACGCTTCATCCGGTGTGAGGTTGCTTTGCGCCAGCAACGGAGGCGACAACAGCTCCTCGGTCCCAGCGCCTGCCAACAGCGAGGCCGCGCCGCCGGCCAGGCTCGAAGTAAGAAATCTCCGGCGCGATAGACCGCCGTTCACACCTGCGCCCGCACTGCTCTCTGGATCGATCACCGGACAGCTCCTTGACGAAAAAAGCGGAATCGGGAAACCGCCCCATGATACCGCCGATGCCGGCGCTGAAGCTCGAATAAAGATGAATGGAGCAAGAGAAAAGGCAAGCCCGAAGGCCTGCCGCTCTGCAACTCGTCGCGTGCGAACTACTTCTTCGCCGGCGTGCTTTGTGTCTGAGTACCGGCCAGCACGGAGTGCTGTTGTCCGGCATGCTTCTGCATCAGGATGGTGAGTCCGATCGAGGTGATCATGAAAATCACCGCTGCCCACGTCGTGGTGCGGGTGAGCAGGTTAGCCGCGGAGCGCGGCCCAAAGGCGGTCTGCGATCCCTGGCCGCCGAAGGCGCCCGCCAGGTCGGCGCTCTTGCCCTGCTGCAGCAGAATGACCGCGATCAGGAAGATGCACACCAGTACGTGCATTACGATGAACAGATAAATCATTGCGTCGCTTTTCTGAGCTTATGCTTCGGGGTTTCTAAGCGGAATGCTCGATTCAATATTTTGGACAATCGTCCGGAAAATCCAGCCGAACGTCTGGTGCGGAAGAGGGGACTTGAACCCCTATGCCTCTCGGCGCCACCCCCTCAAGATGGTGTGTCTGCCAATTTCACCACTTCCGCACTCGGTGAACTGTTGTCCTCAGAAGAGTATAGCAAAAGAGGACGTCGAAACCTTCGCTCAGAAATGCCGGAGCAGCGCCGCGAATCCCTCCAGTTCAAGCAGCCTTTGGCCCGCCGGAGGGTCACTTATGGCATCGTGCTCCAGCACCCAGGTGCTGGGATGATGAATGTAGATCGCATGCAGTCCCGCGGCCAGCGCAGGGTTGATGTCCGACTTGGGGCTGTTGCCGATCATCCATGTCAAACAGTGGCCGGCAGTGTGCGGTGTGAGCTCGTACCTGGCGCACACCGTGCGGTAGGCTTCGGGATTCTTTTCCTTCGGTATTTCGACAGCCGTGAAGTGATTCGCTAATCCCGAGCGTGCGAGCTTATCCGCCTGTTCCGCCTGATTCCCTTTCGTCATCAGAATCAACCGGTGGCGCGAAGCGAGCTCCGGCAGCGTCTCGGCAACCCCCGGAAGCAACTCGATGTCCTGATCCGCGATGGACTGCGCGAAGCTCACGATGCGCTCGTGTTTCTCCGGCGTGATACTTTGCCCGGACAGCTGCTCGAAGCACGTCACGAGTGAATTGCGAAAACTGGAAAGCCCGTATCCATGCGTGAGCGTGTTTTCGCGCTCGACCTCATTGAGCTTCTCGCGAACTTCGTCGTGCGTGTATTCATGATGGTTCACATAGGAAATAAAAGCAGCAATGGCGCGCTCGAAATAGATATTATTTTCCCAGAGGGTGTCGTCGGCATCGATCAGCAGCGTCTGCCCTGGCGCATAAGTCTTCGGCTCGGTCGGCATGATGCTTTGAGCCTATCAAACGCCAGCCACCTTTAAAATCCTGATTCTGTTGCGCGCGCCGGTCAGCGCATTCGAGAAGACAAAGTATTTTTTCTGTGGAAATCGCCCGTCTTTTCATGGCGATCCGGGTCTATACCGGCACCGGTTCGTTTGGTAGCGAACGGCGTTTCGCATCCAACCATTATTCCGTTCGCTTTTGAAGAGGGTGATGATACGAAAACTCCAACTTCTGGCGCTTCTTGCGGTGTTGACAACGCTCACCGCGTCGTTCGCGCATGCCGGCGAGGCCGCTCTCCTGCTCGAGGAGCCGTACGGCGCGTTCGGTTTCTTTAATCCGACCGGCCACGCCGCTATTTATCTAAGCGATGTCTGTGCAGAGACGCCGACGCGCCTGCGCCGCTGCGAGCCGGGCGAGGCCGGAGTCGTGCTCAGCCGCTACCACAGGATCGACGGCTACGACTGGCTGGCCATACCACTCATCCCTTATCTCTATGCGGTCGACGACCCGGCGCAGATTCCGGCCTATGCCGATGCCAAGCTGGAGCTGCGACTGCGCGACCGCTATCGCCGCGCACATCTCATGGATCTGGTCCCCGACGACCCGCGCCACGAAATACCGGGCGGCGACTGGACACAACTGGTCGGCGAATCTTATGACCGCAAGATCTACGGCTACGCCATCGTCACCCAGTCCGATCAGGACGAGGAGCTCATCGCGCGCTTCAACGACAGCCGCAACCATAAACGCTTCAATCTCCTTTTCCGCAACTGCGCGAACTTTTCCGAGGGAGTGCTGAATTTCTATTACCCGCATGCCGTCCGTCGCAATTTCATCGCGGATGCCGGAATCATGACGCCCAAGCAGGCCGCGCGCTCGTTGACCAAATACAGCAAGAGCCATCCCGATGTCGATCTCCACACCTTCGTCATTCCGCAGGTGCCGGGAAGCATTCGTAGAAGCACGCCGGTCGATGGCGTTGTCGAGTCGCTGGTCAAGTCGAAGAAATATGTGCTGCCGCTGGCGCTGCTGCATCCTGTCGTGACGGGCACACTCGTAGTTGCATACCTGGGCGACGGACGCTTCCACCCCGACCCAAACGCCGCGGTGTTCAATCCAGAGCGTGACGAATCGCCCGTACAGCAAACGCCGCCGCCGGTAAATCTCACCGCTGTGGCAACGCCGGTAGCGGTCACGGCTACCACACGGCCTGTCCTTCGCGCCTCGGGATTGGAATAGTCTGCGCCCAAATGAAAAGCCCCGCTCTGGAGCGGGGCTTCGATTTGCGAACCGCAGCGTAAGATTAAGCTGTCGTCTTAGCGCAGTATTCGTTGAACGCGCGAGCCAGCTCCCCGGCAATCGCCTGCGCCGGGTTGGATTCGATCACGAACCGCTGCATGAGATAAACCAGCTTGCCATCGCGCAGGATGGCCACTGCCGGCGAGGTCGGCGGGTTGCCGTCGAAATACGAGCGGGCGCGCTCCGTAGCTTCGCGGTCCTGCCCGGCGAAGACGGCAACCGACTGGTCGGGGACGACGCCGTTCTGCAGAGCCAGGCGAACGCCGGGACGCATCTTGCCGGCAGCGCAGCCGCAGATCGAATTCACCACAACCATGGTGGTGCCGGGTTGGGCCAGCGCTGCATCGACGTCCGCCGCAGTGCGGGCTTCTTTGATTCCTACGCGAGTCAACTCTTCGCGCATCGGTATGACCATAATTTCCGGGTACATGCGGTGGGTTCCTCCAGCCAGTGAAATACGACTGTCCTGATTGTACGGCATTCACACAAGTCAGGGCAGCTGGAACGCCTGCATTCCGGGATGCAGCGGATAGGTCTGCCCCTGCCAGACGAAATCGCCATCCAGCCCGGCGGGAAGCGTGACCGCCGCCGTCCACTTCTGTCCCTGCCGCTCGTAGTGCACATGAATCGCGTCGGCACCATGCGGCATGCTTGCGTCGAGGTGTTTCAAATTCCCCAGGTGCGGCGCAATACGCACATGCTTGAACCCCGGAGCATCCGGCTGGATGCCCGCCACCACCGTGAGCAGATCGTAGTTGGGGCTGGCGCTCCATGCGTGGCAGTCGGAGCGCGTGGGCTCCGGCGTCTCCGCCCAGGTGCTCAGTCCCATGCGCAGCATGTTGTACCAGGGGCCAAGCTGGTCGAGATAGAGATCGGCAACGCCGGCGTGCTCCAGGGCGCGGCTGAGATAGAAGCGGAAATAAAAACTCATCTGCGACATCGGCGGCACAGGCTGCCCGTCGAGCGTGGTCGCCGTCTTCTCCTGCGACGCCAGCACCTTGCGCAGGATCATCGCCTGCTCCGACTTCGGGGCCACATCGGTCAGCACCGCGAGCGTATTCGCCTCCGTGCTGAAGGTCTTCTTCGCGGGCGTGTCGGCGTAGAGGTGAGACTGCTCATCCCAGTTCGACCGGTTGAGCGCGGTCGAAGCCGCCTCGATCATTTCGCGGTAATGCGCCGCCCGCTCGGCGCTCCCGAATTTCGTTTCCAGCTCTGCGGCGTCGCGCAGCGCGGCGACAAACTGCAGCGTCAGAAACGTCGATCCCCCGTCCGCATCCTGTGGAGGCACGCCGCCCTTGTATCCCGAGGTCCAGTCGCCGAACTCCCACCATGGCATATTGCCCAAGAGCCCATCCGGACGCAGCCGCGCCGCAAACCAGTCCATTACCGTGCGCGTATGGGGCAGCGTCTCGCGCACCAGTGGCTCATCGTCGACATACATCCAGTAGTCATGCACCATGCCCACCCACAGCAGCGAGAATGGGGGAATGAACTGCGGCAGACTCGATGGATAACGGCTCTCGGTAATGCCTTCGATGGTTCGCGAGTCGTCGATGTTGGTGATCGCCTGGCGCCCCAGCCGGCTGTCTCCGCTCATCACATATGAGATCAGCGCCTGAATCCTGGTGTCGCCCACATACTGCAGCTGCTCCCAGTAGGGAGCGTCCATGAAAGTCTCGTGCGCGCAGAGCCGCGCTGTCCGCCAGCCCGTGCTCCACAACGCATCGAGCTCAGGAATGTCGCCGCCGATCTTCGCCCGCTCCACAAACGGATAGGCGCTGAACCACGCCTGCAGGCTGTCCAGGCGCAGCGGCTCGGCCTTGGTCATCACATCGATCTGGAGATAGCGCCACGTCCGCCACCACAGCGGCTGAAACACACGCTGATCTCCGCCGTCCGCAGTGAACTCGTCCGTGATGCCCTGGATATGCCGTCCTGCTATCTCGTTGCGATTCCCCTTGTCGCCCTGAGCATCGTAGAGCGCCTCGGCATACGTCACGCGGATCACCGCATCGCGGCCGTCGCTCATCGTCAGCGCAGGATATGCCGTCTGCAGCACGCGGTTATCCAGCAAAATCGTGACGTGCGAATTGGCCGCAATCTCCACCGGCTTGCCGGGAAACGAAATACTCTCCGATGTTCCTGACACCCGCACCGGCTCGCCCGCACCCACCAGCCGATGCTCCATCGGCGGCAAGGGGTCTTGCGTCAACTCCCACGCGTTGTCGGCGTCCGAGGCATCGCGCGTCGCGGCGTGGCCAATCACTTTTGCCGCCTGCCAGCCATCCTGCGCATCGTCCTTATCCCAGCCCCAATCAACCAGCCGCCCATCGATGCGCTCTCCCGGCCCGGCCGCGTAATATCCGTTCGCGCCCGTATGGCCGACGGCCCCATGCCCGCGCTCTTGCTTCACTAACCAGCTGTCGCCGGTGTTGACGACATCCTCCGCAGCCGAATTCCCCTGCAGCAGAAAACCGGTGCGATTGCTCATTTGCGCAATCGGCGACTCGGATCCAAAGTTCCATACCACCGCGGCGAGAAGGTTCTTTCCCGAATGCAGCAGCGGTGCCAGGTCGATGGTCTCGAAACGCCAGTGAAACAGGTCGCCGCGCGCCGGGCCCTCGCCCGCATACGCGCCATTCACGTGCAGCAGAAATCGGTTGTCCGCGCTCACATGCACCCAGAAGTGCCCGGGCACAGCCGCCAGCGTCAGCTCCTTGCGAAAGTAGTAGACGCCGGCGTCGCGCTCCGGCGCGTCGGGACAGGCAATCCACTGCGCCGGCCAGTGTGAGGCCACCAGCCGCGTATCGAGCGGGCGCGGAGCCTGCGCCTGGGCTGTCATCATGCAGCAGAAAAGCAGCGCGAGGGGAAATACAAACCGCAGCCGGACGAAAATCATGACCCGCCCATGCTAATACGGCCAGGGGCGCGGGGCCGGACCGTGATCGATCATCGTGTAATCTGGGTGTCTCGGAATCCCATCCCTGAAAACGAGGAAACGCCCCTTGGTTCGTTCCCTGCTGGCTCATCGTCGCTCGCTCGTGTTCGGCTTCACCGCTTCCCTTCTGCCTTTCGCCTTCGCGGCGCAGACCGCCTTCATGCCGCAGAGTGTGTTCGGATACAAGGATTTCGCCGCGCAGGCGAGCATCGATCGGACATTCCTGGCAGTTCCCAGCGCCAAGCTCGCCGGCGAAGAGCTGAAGACGCTCACCGCGGCGCCGCATATCGCCGGGTCGAAGGAAGACTACGAGACGGCTGAATATGTCGCGCAGAAGTTCAAGGCGGCCGGCCTCGACACCGCCATCGTTCCTTATCTTGCGTGGATGAACTTGCCTATCTCGGCCAAGGTGGAGGCGACTGGTGCCGACGGCAAAACGCTGATGACCGGCCCCAGCCCCGAGCACGTAAGCAACGACCCCTATCAGAATGATCCGCGCATCACCATTGCCTTCAACGGCTCATCTCCGTCCGGAGATGTCACTGCCGAAGTCGTCTACGCCAACTACGGCCGTCCCGAAGACTTTAAGGAGCTGGCCGACGAAGGCATCTCCGTCAAGGGCAAGATCGTGCTCGTCCGCTACGGCGGCAACTTCCGCGGCGTCAAGGTCTACATCGCGCAGGAGAAGGGCGCGGCCGGGGTCATCATCTATTCCGACCCCTGGGATGACGGCTACTATCGCGGCGACATGTATCCCAACGGGCCCTACCGTCCCGCAACCGGCATCCAGCGCGGCTCGGTGCAATACATGTTCAAGTATCCCGGAGACGCCAGCACGCCGGGCATCGCCTCCACTCCCGACCTGCCCATGTCCAAGCGCATTCCACCTGAGAAGGCGGTGAGCCAGCCCACCATCCCCTCCATCCCGCTTTCGTATCACGACGCCGCGCCCATTCTCGAAAACCTGAAAGGACCGCAGGCGCCGCACGGCTGGCAGGGCGCGCTTCCCTTCACCTATCACCTCGGCGGAGCGGGCGCGGTCAAAGTCCACATGGTCCTCAAGCAGGACTACAAGTACCGCACCATCTGGGATGTGATCGGAAAGATCAAAGGGACGGAATACCCCGATGACTGGGTCGTCGCCGGCAATCACCGCGACGCCTGGGTTTACGGCGCGGTCGATCCCAACAGCGGCACCGCGGCCATGCTCGAAGCCGTCCACGGCATCGGCACACTGCTGCAGCAAGGATGGAAGCCGAAGCGCACCATCGTCTTCTGCAGCTGGGATGCCGAAGAAGAAGGGCTCATCGGCTCGACCGAATGGGCCGAGGGCCACGAAGATCAGCTCGCGCACGCCGTCGCCTACTTCAACACCGACGTCGGCGTCTCCGGCCCGAACTTCGACGCCAGCGCCGTGCCTTCCCTCAAGGAATTCATCCGCCAGGTGACGAAGGAAGTCCCCAGCCCTAAAGGCGGGACGGTCTACGACCAGTGGAAGAAGAGCCAGGCGGAGTCCGAAAGCCGCCATGCTCTCGGAGTCCAAGAGCATGCGTCGCAGGAGAATGCCCACGTCGATAACGACGTCAAGATCGGCGACCTCGGCAGCGGCTCGGACTTTACGCCCTTCATCCAGCACCTCGGCGTGCCCTCGTCCGACATCGGATCGGGAGGCCCTTACGGCGTCTATCACTCGGCCTTCGACGACTACACCTGGTTCGTGATGAACGCCGATCCCACCTTCGTTTATGAACAGCAGATGGCCCGCGTCTTCGGCCTCGAAGTGCTGCACATGGCCGACGCCGACGTGCTCCCATACGACTACGTCACCTACGGTAAGGAGATCGAGCAGTACATCGAAGAGGCGCAGAAGAAAGCCGAAGAAGATGGCGTGTCTCTCGATACGAGCGCCGCGGAGACCGCGGCAAAGCGCTTCACGGCAGCAGCGAGCGCAGTGATACAAAAGCAGGAACGCCCCGAAGGGGGCGAGACTACATTGAATAACGATCTCCGCCAGACCGAGGGCGACTTCCTCTCGGCAGCAGGATTGCCCAATCGCCCGTGGTTCAAACACACCATCTACGCCCCCGGCGAGTACACCGGCTACGCAGCGGTCGTCATTCCAGGAGTGAACGAAGCCCTCGACGCCAAGGATGCGTCACGAGCACAGTCACAGCTGAAGGTGGTCACCGAAGCCATCAACCGCGCCGCGGACACGCTGGAGCAAGCGGCGAAGTAGGATTTGCAAGGCAAGTTCGAGCGCCCCACGTCTCGCTCTTGAGGCGTGGGAGAAACGACAGCCGACGCTCCGATTACCGGCCACGAAGCCACAGGAATGCGAAGGGACCAAAGGGAGCGAAGCCTAAAGGAGTGCGCCAACGGCGCGGGCGCCTGGACGGTCAGTCCTACTTCGTCTCTTCCACCACATCGCCCTCGCCCGGAGCAAGAAAGAGATTGTCCTCCAGCCCATGCTGGCGAGTGTAGAGGTCGTAGTACCTGCCGCCGAGCGCGTAGAGGCTGGCGTGCGTTCCCCGCTCGACAATGTTTCCGCCCTCGACTACAAGGATCTGATCGGCCTTGCGGATTGTCGACAGACGGTGCGCGATCACAAACGTGGTGCGTCCTTCCATCAGGAAGTTCAGTCCGGTCTGAATCATCGCTTCCGACTCGGAGTCGAGTGAAGACGTAGCCTCATCCAGAATCAGAATGCGCGGATTCGCCAGGATCGCTCGCGCGATCGACAAACGCTGCCGCTGTCCGCCCGAGAGCTTTACCCCGCGCTCGCCGACAATGGTGTCGTAGCCTTCCGGAAAGCGCTCCGCAAACTCATCTACGCGGGCAATTCGGCAGGCGTTGAGAAACTGCTCTTCGGTTGCGTCAGGATACGAGAAGACCACGTTGTCGCGGATGCTGCCGTCGAAGAGAAACGACTCCTGCAGCACCACGCCGAGCTGTTCGCGGTAGTCGTCGAGCCGCACGGTGGAGAGGTCGATACCGTCGATCAGGACCTGTCCCGAGTCGGGCTTGTGAAACGCGCAGATCAGGCTGATGATCGTCGACTTGCCCGAGCCCGACGAACCGACCAGCGCCGTCATCGTTCCCGGCGTCGACTCGAAGGAAATTCCGTGCAGCACCGGCTTGTCCGCCTCGTAGGCGAACTCCACTTTATCGAAAACCACATCGCCGTGAATCGGTCCCTGTGTGTGCGTGCGTACAGGATCGCTGAACTCGTCCCGCTCGCCGAGAATCTCAATGGTGCGGTCGAGCCCTGCCAGCGCCTCGGTCAACTGCGTCCCGATATTCACGATCTGGAAGACCGGCGCGATCATGAACGCAAGCAGCGCCGTGAACTGGAAGTATCCGCCGACCGTCATGTGGTGATTCAGCACTCCGTGTCCGCCGATCAGCATCACCAGCCCGCCAACCACTCCGAGTACCGTGGTAGCTGCGAATGACAGCGTGCTGGTCGCGGTGAGCGAGCGCATCACGTTATCCAACAGTCGCTGCACGCCCACGGCGAAGACCGAGGCCTCGCGCTCCTCGGCGTGATAACCCTTGATGACGCGCACGCCGCCCAGCGATTCGGTCAGACGGCCGGTGACTTCGGCGTTGATCTTGCCGCGTTCCCGGAAGATGGGCCGAATGGTCTTGAAGGCTCTTTGCAGCACCAGCACAAACGCCGCGATCACCGCGAAGACGATCAGCGTCATCCGTGCGTTGGTGACGACCAGGTAGCAGAAGACCATAACCGCAGTCAGCATGCCGCCGACAAACTCCACCAGCCCGGTGCCGATCAGGTTGCGCACGCCTTCGACGTCGGTCATGATCCGCGAAACCAGGACGCCGGTGCGGTTGGCTGTCGTAGAAGCTGACCGAGAGCCGCCCGATGTGCTGCTGCACCTGCTTGCGCAGGTCGGCGATCATGCGCTGCGCCGCCTTCGAGAGCAGCTGCGTGAGCGAGAACGAGGTCACGGCCTGGATCGCGGTCGCCATGAAGACCAGCCCCACCAGCGGCAGTAGCTTGCCTGCATGAGGAGCACGCGGATTGAGCACCCCGTCGATCAGGTACTTCGTCGAAATCGGCAGCACCAGCCCGGCAACGCGGTTGATGGCCATCAGCACCAGCCCAAAGAGCAGCAGCCAGCGGCGCGGACGCACCAGCCGCCAGACCTCCGGCATCACCTTGCGTAGATTCGGCTTGGCTTTGGGCTGATCGCCCGCACCCGCGCGAATCGCGCCGCGGCTCGAACTGGTCCGCTCGGCCTTCGCTGACATGGAGCCTCCCATCGATCCCGGCCGCATCGTTTGCCCCGATTCCTCGCTACTCTAAGCCCGTGCGCGGCGGGCGCTGATGAACGAACGGACGCAAAGCAGAACAAAGACCAGAAGCAGGCCGGCCATCGCCGCCTTCTCTTCGACCGCAATTGGATGCGCGAACTGCCGTCCGCGAACCATCTCAATGTAGTCAAAGATACTCTTCGCCGTCCCCAGAAAGCCCAGCAGGCCGATCGTCACCGCGATGTGCATGTTCAGCATGCGCTTCTTCGCGTCTTCGGTGTTGGCAAGAAATCCCAGGATCATGAGGATCAACCCGACGATCGCGGGAATCAGCGCTGTCGGCGCATGGTGACCGGTCGCAACAAAGCCCAGAAGTCCAAGCAGGATGAGAACAACTCCAAACATGATGGTCAGTTTCGCCATGTGTGCAACGCCTCTCGACAACGAAGTTAATTACAAATCTCGAAAACTACGCGCGCTGCAGCCCGGCCAGAACCCGGCGCGCAATCTCTTCCTCAGAACCCGTGGCATCTACGCGGATCGCATCCCGCGGCTCTTCGAGCGTGGCAAGCTGGCTATCGAGCAGCGCTGGATTCATGTAATGTCCCTGCCGGTGCGCCAGCCTCCGCGCCAGTTCTTCTTTCGGCACCTGCAACTGGACAAAGCGCCAAGCGTCCGCGGGCAGGCCGCCCACCAGCAAATCTCGATAGGCCTGCTTCAATGCCGAACAGGTAAGAATGCCGCTCTGCCGCTTCTCGAACCATCCCCGCAACACCTGGTGCAGGCTGGCCAGCCACGGCGCGCGATCCTCGTCGGTCAGCGGAATACCCGCCTCCATCTTCGCCCGGTTGGCCGCGCTGTGGTAGTCGTCGCCCTCCGCGTACTCCCACCCGGTAAGCCGCTGCAATTCCCTGGCAATCGTCGTCTTTCCCGACGCCGTAACCCCCATCAAGATTGCGATCATGCGTGCGCTTTTTCGAACCTCACTTCGACAATTCTTTCACGTTGGCTAAAAGCTGTTCCGGCGTCCAGTCGTTCGTCGGATACCACTTGTAAATCTTCCCCTCCGGCGTAATCACAATCGTCGAGAGCGAGTGGGTCAGCGTCTTGTCCTTCTCCGGCGTCACGCCTACCAGGAAAAACTTCAGCACCTTGTCCAGCTCCGCTTCAGGGGGCGCGGCAAAATCCCAATGCTCGAAGGTCTCCTTCGTGTAGTTGCCGGTGTACGCTCCGCCGTAGCTGCGCAGCACCGCCGGCGTATCGTATTTAGGATCGAAGCTCACGCTCAGCAGATGGGTCTTGGCGTAAAGAGTCGGATCGGCGGCCAGCATCTTGTCGAGCCGGGCGAAGTTGCGGCTCATGCGCACGCAATAATCCGCCAGCGGGCAGCGCGTGTAGATAAAGGTCATCAGCAGGACCTTGCCCCGGAACTGGCCGATATGAATCAGCTTGTTGTGCTCATTCAACAGCTTGAAGTCCGGCACCGATTCGCCGGGAGTCAGCGGCCGGTAGCTCACCGGCGGCTTGTAGTCCGCCTTGGCCTGCGCAATCACGTCGATCTCGTCCAGCAGGTCGCTGTCCTTTCCGGCCAGCAGCGTCGCCGTGATGGTGTCGCCGGGGTGCAGATCGGTGATGATATTAGGCTGCTTCAGCGTGTAGGGCATGATCATCGCATCCATGAAGCCGGGGATGGCTTCGGTGTCCACCGTCACCTGTCCCTTCGCCGGATCGGTGGAGACAATCACGCCGCGAATCTGGTATTGCTTCACGCCGCTGGCCGTCTCGTTAGCGGCGGAAGAAGCACGTCGGCAGCCGGTGATCCCGGCAAAGCATCCTGAGAGCGAACCCACCAGCAGCAGAATAAGAACACGCTTCACCCCTCAGTTTACACTTGGCCAAGAGCACCCATGAGCCGGCTGTCCGCTGAAATCGAGCACGCGTTCCACACCGGCGCGTTGATTCTCACCGCGAATCTGCGCGCCGCGCGCTGGCTTCGCCAGGAGTACGCGCAGCAGATGCGCAACGCCGGACGCCACGCCTGGACCACCCCTGCCATCGAAGACTGGGACACTTGGCTTCGCCGTCTCTGGCACAGCGAAAGCCTGCTTGACGATGACGCGCCTCTGCTGCTCACTGATCTGCAGGAGCGCCAGGTGTGGCTGCGCATGCAGCGCGACGATGCAGACCTGCTGGTCTCGCCCGAAGGTATGGCCCAGCTCGCGGCCGGCGCTTACGAATTGCTCTGCGGCTACGAAGCCCACGCGGAACGCAATTACAACTGGGGGCACACCGACGCCGAGCGTTTCCAGCAGTGGGCCGCAGCCTTCGATCGCGAATGCCACCGGCAGCGATGGCTGAGCAGCAGCCATCTCGAAACAAGAGCGGCTTCCGCGATCCACGACGGCTCGTTGTCCCTGCCCGAAGAGATTCTCCTCGTAGGCTTCGACCGCATCACGCCGGCCCAGCAAACGCTGCTCACCGCCATGCGTGCGCAGGGCACAATGGTTCTCGCGCCGGAGACAGAAGCCTCGCCGCAAATAAGCCTGCTGCGCGCCAACGACCTTCGCGACGAGATCACCATCTGCGCCTGGCAGACCCGGCGCCTTCTCGAAACATCGAGAGAAGACATCAGGATCGGCCTCGTCGTCCCCGATCTCGCGTCTGTACGCGGCGAGATGGAGCGAATCTTCCGCCGGGTGCTCATGCCCGAAACCGACGACATCCGCGCAGCGGTTTCCGCGATGCCATTTGAATTCTCGCTGGGACAGCCGCTGGCCACCGTCCCTGTTATCAAAGCCGCCTTGCTCCTGCTGCGCTGGGCTGCCGCGCCGCTGCGTGAAGAGGAGTTGTCCTGGCTGCTGCTCTCCGGATTTCTAACCTTCTCCGGCGCGGAGACTCTCACTGCCGCCCGCTTCGATGCATCGCTCCGCGAGTCCCGCTCGCTCTCGATGGAGATATCGCTGCCCTCTCTGCGCCGGCAGCTCCAGACCGTCCGCTGGCCCGCGCTTAACGATTTGCAAGCGCGACTGTTACAGATAGAGAAGACGCTGGACGCGAACAATTTCGCCGAAGAAATGCGCGAGCCTAGCCGCTGGGTGGATCTCGCCCAGTCTCTGTTGAAGCAGGCCGGATGGCCCGGCGGCCGTACTCCCGACAGCGCACAGTTCCAGGCCGTCGCGAAATGGGAGCGCGTGCTCGAAGACATCGCGCTGCTCGACTTCAACGGCCGCCTCGTTGCGTTCGAAGACTTCCTGCGCATCCTCGCTACCCACTCCAAAGAAACGCTCTTCGCCATCGAATCCCAGGGCGCGCCGGTGCAAATCATGGGCGCGCTCGAAGCCTCCGGCCAGCGCTTCGACGCACTGTGGTTTCTCGGCGCAGACGACGCCAACTGGCCTCTGCGCGGCAGCACGCACCCGCTTCTCCCGCTCGATGTCCAGAAGAAAACGCAGATGCCGCACGCAACTCCAGAAGCTGACTTCGAGCTGTCGCTCACCGTTACCACGGCCCTCGCCGCCAGCGCTCCGACCGTGACAATAAGCCACGCGGCCCGCAATAAGGACGGCGAGCTGCGCCCATCACCCCTCATCGGCCTGATCGCCGGAAATAGGGAGTGGGAGACGTCGCTCGACTGGCGAACAAAGCTGTCGATCTCGACAGACGATCACGTCTCCGGGGAGATCGAGGAGATCGGCGACGCCTCCGGCGAAATTCCATGGCCGGGTGAACAAAGTGCGGGAGGATCCGAGGTCCTGAAGGACCAGGCGGCGTGCCCCTTCCGCGCCTTCGCCACCCGGCGGCTGCATGCGCATGAGCTCAATCGCAGCGATTGGGGACTGACCGCGTCTGAGCGCGGAAGCTTGCTGCACAAGGTGCTGGAGCGAATCTGGTCGCCCGAGTTCGGACAATTGCACACCCTCGACGACCTGCTTGCCGCAAAGCGCGAAGGCCGTCTGGGCCGCCTCGTCGACGATGCAATCGCCGCTGTCTTCGCAAAGGACGTGGACGGCGATGAGGACCGATGGCAGCGCGCCTACCTCGCCAGCGAACAGCAAAGGCTGAGCAAGCGCATTCTGGAGTGGCTCGAAGTGGAGGCGACCAGAGTACCATTCACGGTGATCGCCTGCGAAGAGAAGCTCGACGATGTAAACGTGAGCGGCCTGAAGCTGCGCCTGCGCGCCGATCGCATCGATGAGGTCGCAGGCTACGCGCGCCTACTCATCGACTACAAGACCGGCGACAATGTCAGCACGGCGGACTGGAATCCTCCGCGGCCCAATGAGCCGCAGCTTCCGCTGTACGCTGCCTTCGGCAATGTCGATGACGTGTGCGGCGTCCTCTTTGCCCGCATTCGCGCGGGTAAGACATGCTTTGCGGGCCAGGTATCGGACGCACGAAGGCAGTTGCTCCCGGATGCCAGGCCCGCATCCTCGCTCGTAAAGAATCCCTACTCGGAACGGGTGCGCGACGAGTGGACCGAGGCTCTCGTGAGTCTCGCGCAGGATTTCCTTCGCGGCGAGGCTGCCGTCGATCCCAAGCTCGGCCGCAAGACCTGCGAGCATTGTCCGCTGCCTGGATTGTGCCGCGTAGCCGAGCGCCCCGCCGCGCTTGAAGAAGAGGATGCGGAGCCCGACGATGTCTAGAGCGACGGGCTCGGATGCGCAAACGATTCCGGTGCGGGATCTCGCCGAACGCGCCAGGGCGCTTGAGCTGGCGACGTCCTTCATCGTGCGCGCCCCTGCAGGTTCCGGCAAAACCGATCTGCTTACCCGTCGCTTCCTCAAGCTGCTGGCCTCGGTTGACGAGCCGGAAGACATCCTCGCCATCACCTTTACCCGCGCGGCCACGGCGGAAATGCGCGCACGCGTTCTGCATCATCTCGAAGAGGCCACGGCGACCCCGCCCGCGCCGAGCGAAGACGAACGCCTCACCCTTGCCCGGGCCGCGCTCGCACAATCGGAACGCCGCGGATGGCATCTGCTTCAGCAGCCGCATCGTCTCAACATCGAAACCATCGACTCGCTCTGCCTGCGCATCGCACACGGCCAACCGCGCCTTTCGCGTATGGGCGGCCAGCTTACGCCCACCGAGCATGGCGCAGCGCTCTACGCGCAGGCCGCCCGCCGGACGCTGGGTCAGCTCGGCGGCGCGGATGCGGCTCTGAACGAAGCGCTCGCCCATCTGCTGGAGCTGCGCGACAACAATCTCGCCGACTGCGAATCGCTCCTCTCCGGAATGCTGGCGCAGCGCGACCAGTGGCTGCGCACCTTCCCCCTGATCGACCCTCGCGACGAAAATGCGGACTGGGATGCGGCCCGTTCGCATCTCGAAGCGCCCTTTCGCCGCGTCGTGAGACAGGTGCTCAGCGAGGCCCACGAGCTTTTGACAGAGGAGCCGTTGTTAGCACAGCAGCTGCTTGAACTGGCAAACTACGCCTGCGCAAATGGGAATCCGAAGGTCGCACTGCTCGCCGGAGTGAGGAGTCTGCCGTCGCCTGATGCTTTCCCCGTCGAACACTGGCGCTGCCTGGCGGATTTCCTTCTGACAGAAAAGCACGAGTGGCGAAAGCGCGTACAGGTTACTGAGGGATTTCCTCTCGGGAATGCGGGCTCGGGGAGCAAGCGCGCCAAGGATGCCATGACCGCGCTGCTGAGCCGCTTCGCGCAGATGCCCGCTCTCCTGGAGTCGCTGCGCGCAGTGCGCTCCCTGCCGCTGCCCCGCTATGACGAAGATCAGTGGCAGACCCTGCGCTATCTCTTCACCGCGCTGCGGCACGCGGTCGCCGAACTGCGCGTCATCTTCGCTGAGCAGAATGTCGTCGACTTCACCGAGCTCGGCATCGCCGCGCGCAATGTTCTCTCCGATGAAGAAGCCGGCCCCGACCGCCTGCTAGCGCTCAGCGGCAACATCCGCCACCTGCTCATCGACGAATTCCAGGACACCTCGCGCAGCCAGCACGAGCTCGTCCGCCTCCTGATGCGCGCGTGGGATGAGGGCGATGGCCGCACCTGCTTCCTCGTCGGCGACCCCATGCAGTCCATCTACATGTTCCGCCAGGCCGAGGTCGAGCTCTTCTACCGCGTCGAGAGCGAGGGCCTGCTCTCTGACGATCACTGCGTCGCCTGCGAGCCAGTTCAGCTGTCCACCAACTTTCGCTCGCACGCCGGGCTTACCGAGCGATGGAATGAAATCTTCGCGGCGGTCTTTGGTGAGAGCACAGGAAGCGCGGTTCCCTTTTCTCCGTCCTTTGCGGCCGAGCTGGCAATGCAGGACGATGCCGTGCACATTCACCCGCAGATCGTGAACGCGGCAGACCGCAGGCCAACTCCGGAGGAAAAGCGCCAGACACGGCAGCGAGAGGCGGAACAGGTTCTTGAAATCATCTCCGCTCATCTACCCGCAATCGAGCACGCGAGAGAGACCGGAGGGGAATATCGAGTAGCGATCCTGGTAAGGGCGCGACAACACCTGGTGGAAATCGTGCGCCTCCTGCGCGAGCAGGCAACCCCCTTCCGCGCCGTCGAGCTGGAAACGCTCGCCGAGCGGCAGGAGCTGCTCGACCTGCTCTCACTGACGCGCGCGCTGCTGCATCCCATGGATCGCACAGCATGGCTCTCCGTGCTGCGTGCTCCGTGGTGCGGCCTTACGCTGCACGACCTGCATCTCCTCACCGGCCAGGACGAACGCGATTGGAAGCACGCGCCGATGCTTGAACTGGTGCAGAGGAATCTCCCGCTGCTCGAAGCGGAGGCGCGCCAACGAGCCCTGCGCACCATGGAGATTCTCCAGCAGGCGATCTCCTCGCGCTTCACAGGCCTGCATGCAGCCTCGTTCTCACAGTGGATCGAGCGCACCTGGCGCAGCCTGGGCGGACCGGAGTGCGTCGACGCGGCCGGCTATGAGAATGCGCATGTCTACTTCACCATGCTCGATGCGGTTTCGCCCGACGGCCTCGCCTGTCTGACGGAGGATTTCGAGGCGGAGTTCAAGCGACTCTTCGCACAGCCCGACCCCACGGTCAGCGAACGCGCCGGCGTGCAGCTGATGACCATCCACAAGGCAAAGGGGCTCGGCTTCGATGTCGTCATCGTGCCCGGCCTCGATCGCAAGCCCGCGGTCGATCGCCCGTCGCTCATCGCCTCTCTGGAGAGAACCAGTCTCGCCGGTGAAGATGAGATGCTCGTGGCTTCTATCGGCTTCAAGGGCGGTGAAAAGCATCCGACGTATGCCTGGGTTCAGAAGCAGCGGGAAGCGCGCATCGATGAAGAGCGCAAGCGCCTGCTCTACGTTGCCTGCACCCGCGCACGCAAAGAGCTGCACCTCCTCGGCACCGCGACCATGACGGCGTCCGGGCTGCAGCCGGGCGACCGCAAGAGCCTGCTGAGCGCCGCGTGGCCCGCAATCGCGCAAGACTTTGCAACGGCAGCCCAAGGCACCCAATCACCGCGGGAGAACCTCCTAGAATTTCCGGCGCCGGGTCTGGAAATTGCCGCGTCCGCGCAGGAGCCTCGGATACTCAAACTCCGGCGGCTGCGACATCCGCCTCAGGCTCCATCGAAGCTATCAAATGTAACTGTAACGAGCACTTACTCACTAACTCCATCGGTCGAGACTGGCATTGCGCGCCCCGAAGGCTCGCGCCGGGCCCGTATCGTCGGCAGCGCCGTACATGCCATGCTCGATGCCGTAAGCCGCGGCGCGGCTGCCTCTTCGCTGAAGTCGCATGCCCGAGTGCTGCTGCGCGCGTCGGCTTTCTCCGGGCGCGTTCTCGACGATGCCGCGCAGGAGGTTGTCAACGCTGTCGAAACCTGCATGCGCGATCCGCACGGTGCGTGGATCCTTCGCCAGCGTCCCGGTGCGGAGTCGGAAACTTCGTGGACCGGATGGTTCGAAGGCGCGCTCCAGACGCTGCGCGCGGATCGCGTATTCGATGCAGGCGATGAGCCCGGACGTGAAGGATCGCGGTGCGCCTGGATCGTTGACTACAAAATGAGCGCGCCTGCCGGCGAAGCAATCGAAGTCTTCCTGGCCCGTCAGCGGGAGCTTTACGCCCCGCAGCTTGCACATTATGCCAACGCTCTGCGCTCTGTCCGTGCGGTTGACCGGCCCCTGCGTTTCGGTCTGTATTATCCGCGCTTCGGACGCCTCGACTGGTGGGCCGAAAGCTGAAGCTCCCTGCCGGCCGAAGTCATTGCACCATCCCGCGATCGGTCGTGTGACTTTCTTCGTGTATGCCTGACGGCATGCCGGACATTTCTGCATCCAACAGAATGCACCGTTCCAGAAGGTAAATCATGACAGTTGGAGAAGATATGAGTACGACTGCAAAAGAAAAACTGACCCGTGAGAAATTTATCGACGGCCTGAACGAAGACCTGTCGCGCGAATATCAGGCGATCATCGCCTATGTGAACTACTCGCAGGTGCTCAAGGGCGCCGCTTACATGAACATTGCGGACGAGCTCGCGGTTCACGCCACGGAAGAGTTGAGTCACGCATTGCAGGTTGCAAACCACGTTGACTACCTGGGCGGAATGCCGTCGGTAAAGCCCAAGCCTGTCAAGACCTCGGAAAAGGCGGAAGAGATGCTCCGGTTCGACCTGGAGAACGAGAAGGAAACCATCCGCCAATACCGCCGCCGCGTCAAGCAGGCGGATGAATTGGACGAGTTCGCAATTGCGGAAAGCCTGCGTAACATCCTCGTTCAGGAGCAGGACCACCTTATCGCGCTGGCGACTGCCCTCGGAATCGATCCGCCCAACCCCGGCATCGCTGATTAGATTCGAAGCGCAGGCGGTATGCCGGCGAATACGCTCGCACCGCCTGCGCGAGTCGCTAGCTGCTTTTGCGGTCGGACGCCAGCATATGGTGGCGAACGTCCGCGCCTCTCACCCAGAAAATTACATCCTCGGCGATATTCGTCGCGTGATCCGCAACGCGCTCCAGGCTTCTTGAGATCATGATGGCGTTCAGCGCCTGTGGCGCGAGGTGGGGCTGCGTCTTCATCACATTCAGCAGCGTAAAGTAGGCCGTGTCATTGAGCTTGTCCACGTTGTCGTCCATCGAGAGGACTGACTCCGCGATGGCGGCATCGGCCTCGATGAACGCCTGCAGCGCCTTGCGCACCATGGCCGCAGCGAGTGAAGCCATCTTCGGCGTGTCCACCGGCAGCTCTGCAACGGGAAACGCCTGTAGATCACGCACCCGGTCGCTGATGCTGGTTGCCGCATCGCCCACGCGCTCCAGGTCGGCGTTGATCTTGATCACGGCGAGGATGAAGCGCAGGTCGATGGCCATGGGCTGTTCCATCGCCAGCAGGTCGAGAGCCATCTGGTCGATCTCCCGCTCGAAACGATTGATCGCCAGCTCGCCGTGGTCGACGAGGTCGCAGATCGAAAGGTCGCGTACGCGATAGGCCTCCACGGCACGCTGGATCGACTGCTCGGCCATCCCGGCCATCACCAGAAGTTTTTCTTTCAGATCGTCCAGGCTGCGCTGAAATCGAAGTCTCATCATCCAAACCTACCCGTGATGTAATCTTCCGTCCGCTTGTCGCCGGGGTTTGTAAATATCTTGTGAGTCGAATCAAATTCGACAAGCTTGCCGTTCAAAAAGAAGCCGGTGCGTTCGGCGACGCGCGCGGCCTGCTGCATATTGTGGGTCACAATCACGATAGTGTATTGCGACTTGAGCTGGAAGATGAGGTCCTCGATCTTCGCCGTCGATACCGGATCGAGCGCCGAAGCCGGCTCGTCCATCAGCAGCACTTCGGGATCAACCGCCAGAGCGCGCGCGATGCACAACCGCTGCTGCTGGCCCCCCGAAAGGCTGGCGCCCGACTTCTTCTTCAAGTCGTCCTTCACCTCATCCCACAGTGCCGAGTGCTTCAGCGAACGCTCGACCACCTCATCCAGCACGCGCCGATTGCGGAACCCGTTCAGCCGCAATCCCGAAGCCACGTTGTCATAGATGGACATGGTGGGAAACGGATTGGGCCTCTGAAACACCATGCCGATACGGCGGCGGACCTCAACCGGCGAGGAATCGGCATAGATATCGATGTCGCCGATCTGCACCGAGCCGGTGACCTTGGCAATGGGGTTGGTCTCATGCATGCGGTTCAGGCAGCGGACGAAGGTCGACTTGCCGCATCCCGAAGGCCCGATGAGCGCCGTAGCCTGATTCGCGGGGATATGCAGGTTGATATCCAGCAATGTATGGTTCGTGCCATACCACGCGTTCAGATTGGTTACCTGAATTCCGACGCCCACTTAACTTGCCCCTTTCAAAACACCGCGCGTGGTCACGTAGCGCACCAGCGAGACCGAGATGACGATGAGGAGAATCAGCACCAGCGAACCTGCCCACGCCAGGCGATGCCAATCGTCGTACGGCGAAATCGCGTAATCGTAAATCTGCAGCGGCAGCGCGGCAATCGGCTCATTCAGGCTGGCGCTCCAGAACTGGTTGCCAAAGGCCGTGAAGAGCAGCGGGGCGGTTTCGCCGGCCACGCGCGCAAAGGCCAGCATGCACCCGGTAATCACACCCGGCGACGCGGTGCGCAGAGTGATCGACAGTATCGCGCGCCAGTTGGGAACGCCCAATCCCAGTGCTGCTTCGCGAACCGCGTGCGGCACCATCAACAGCATCTCTTCCGTGGTTCGCGTAATGGTGGGAATCATCATGATTCCCAGTGCCACGCCTCCGGCGAACGCCGAAAAATGCTTCTGCGGCATAACGACCAGCGAGTAGACCGCAATGCCCATCACGATCGAAGGCACGCCGTTGAGCACGTCGGCTGTGAAGCGGACCACGTTGGCCAGTTTGCCGCCCCGTCCATACTCTGCGAGAAAGATGCCCGCCGCAATGCCGATCGGCACGCCCAGAACGCTGCCCACCGCCAGCAGCACGCCCGAGCCGAAGATGGCGTTGGCCATGCCTCCGCCGCTCTCCCCCACCGGCTTGGGAATCTCCGTAAAGAAGGCAAGATTCAAGGAGCTGGCGCCCTTATAGAGCAGGTAAATGAAGATCGCCACCAGCGGCGCTACCACCAGCACAGTGCTGAGCACAGCCAGACCGGTTGCCATGTGATTGGCGGCGGTGCGGCGGAGGCGGTGCAGGCTGCTCGTTTTGGTTTTGCTCGTCATGCGTTTGGTCGATTCACTCAAGAGGTCCGCGCCGGCGCGCCGCGCGTCACTGCCCATACCAGCAATCGGGCAAGGGCGTTCACAATGATGGTTACGATAAAGAGCGCCAGCCCAATCTCGATCAGCGCGCTGCGGTAGGTGTCGTCGGAGGCCTCGCTGAACTCATTGGCAATCACGCTGGCCATACTGTAGGCCGGCGCCAGCAGGTTCTTCAGAATCTGCGGGCTGTTGCCGATCACCATGGTCACGGCCATGGTCTCGCCCAGCGCGCGGCCCAGACCCAGAATCACTGACCCTACAATCCCGATGCGCGCATTGCGCAGCACCCCCATGCGGATCATCTCCCAGCGAGTCGCGCCCAGCGCCAGAACAGCCTCACGCTGCGAATGCGGCACCGCCACCATCACCTCGCGCGTCAGCGACGAAATGATGGGCAGAATCATGATCGAAAGGATCACGCCCGCGGCCAGCAAGCCCACACCGAAGTCGGGCTGCGCAAAGATGCCCGACCAGCTAAACGCGCGGATCAGCAATGGGTCGACATGTTCGCGAAGCAGAGGAACCAGAATGAAGACCGCCCAAAGACCGTAGACCACGCTGGGAATTGCGGCCAGCAGCTCCGTCAGGAACGACAATGGCCCGCGCAGAAACTTGGGACACATCTCGGTAATGAAGATGGACACGCCGACCGCGAGGGGAACGGCAATGACCAGCGCGATGAGAGACGACATCAGCGTGCCGTAGACGAAGGGAAGCGCTCCAAAATCCCCGCTGACCGGGTTCCACGCGGTCCCGAAGAAAAACTTGATTCCGAATTTCGAAATCGTCAGCTGCGAGCGAAGGGTCAGCTCTGTTGCGATCAGCGCAACGATGCCGAAGATGCTGCATGCGCAAAGCAGCATCAGCCATCCAAAACCCTTGTCCATCATCGCGGAGCTTCCGCGGCTCAGCAGAAACTTCCGGATCGCCGAAGGCTCGCCGGAGTCGTTGTCGCCGCCCATCACCGGAGAGAGTCTTGTTGAATCAGCGTCTGGGGACGCATTTAGAGGTACATCTGAAGGTCCTGGCACACGGGCTTCCTGAATCTTGAAGTTCACCAGTTTCTACCCTATCCGCGGAAAATGAAAGGATGGTTAAAAGTATTGAAAAATAAGGCGTAAGAATAGCTAAAATCTCGCGTCATTCTGCCCGGGGAGGGATGGGCAGAAGCGGCAGCGGGAGCGCCTGAGGGCGCTCCCGACATCAGCCAACCTACTTCAACTGGGCAATAGTAGCCCTGACTTTCGCGATGACCGAGTCGGGTAGCGGAGCGTAGTAAAGCGCGCCCACCTCGGACTCACCATGGTCCAGCATCCAGTTGAGAAAGTCCTTGATGACCTTGCCCTTGACGGCATCCGGCGCCGGGTTGGGAATCAGCAGCCAGGTGAAGCTCGAAATCGGGTAAGCCGTCTTGCCTGGAGCGTTGGTAATCGAAACGCGGTAGTCGGCCGGCATCGTCTTCACCGAAGCGGCGGCCTCGGTGGTACCCGCGATGCTGCCCTTCACCCAGGTCCCCGCCGCATTTTTGATATAGCCGAACGAAATCTTGTTCTGCAGCGCATAGATCAGCTCGACGTAGCCGATGGTTCCAGGAAGCTGGCGGACCATGGCGGCGACGCCTTCGTTATGGACGGCGCCGATGCCTTTGGGCCAGCTTACGGCCGTGCTCTTGCCCACGCTGCTCTTCCAGTCCGGGCTGACCTTGGACAGATAGTCGGTGAAGATATAGGTAGTTCCACTGCCGTCCGAGCGGTGAACCACGTTGATGCTGGAACCCGGCAGGTTGACTCCCGGGTTGTCTTTCGCGATGCGGGGATCGTTCCAGTTCGCAATCTTCCCCAGATAGATGTCCGCCAGCACATCGGGCGAGAACCTGAGCTCGGCGCTGACCCCGGGCAGGTTGTAGATCGGAACCACCGCACCCAGAACCGTCGGGATGTGCACCAGCTTCACCTTCGACTCGGCGAGCTGCGCATCGGTCATCGGGCCGTCGCTTGCTCCGAAATCGACGGTGCCCGCCGATACCTGGCGGATGCCCCCGCCGGAACCGATGCCCTGGTAGTTGATCTGGACTCCCGAGTGCTGAGCGCTGTATTCGCTGAACCATTTGGAGTAAACAGGTTGCGGGAAGGTCGCGCCCGCTCCATTAATTTTCTGCGCAAGGCCTGAGGAAGCTGCTGAAGCGATCAAAGCTGCAGCCAAGAAAACTGTCTTTCTATTCACGAGTCTCTCCCTGGAGGAATATGCCTGGATTCTCGTGTCTCACTGTTACAGCGCGTTGACGGAGAGATGAAAATGGAAACAAAATGGCCCTGCAAGTTGTTGACTAAGCCTAACAAATAGAATCACTTAGAGGAGGCGAGCGGCAGCCCGTGGGGCTCCGCGTCCGGTACTTTCTCTGGCTGCGGCAGGGTAGAAAAAATTGGCAGCGTGAACAGGAATGTGGCTCCCGCGCCGAGTTCGCTCTCCGCGCGAATCGCTCCCCCGTGAGCCAGCACGATGTGCTTGGCAATCGCCAGGCCCAGGCCCGTCCCCCGGAATCCCGGGATCTCGCCTTATCGACCCGGTAAAAGCGCTCGAAGATCCGGTTCAGGTGCTCGGAAGCGATACCCGGTCCGAAATCCTGCACGGAGAACTCCACGAACCCTTCGATTTCCCGGGCGCCCACCAGCACCGACTTCCCGCTCTTGCCATACTTCATCGCATTTTCAATGAGGTTGCCGAAGACCTGGGTCAAGGCGTCTTCGTCGGCCAGGACCACCGTGCCGGTCACCTTCCCGGCCTCCAGGCTTACGTCGGAATCCAGCACCATCCCGGTCAGCGAGTCGATCGCGTCCTGCACCAGGAGCGACGCCGCGACCGGCCGGGGCTTCACCTTGTAGTCGCCGGACTCCACGCTGGCCAGCGCCAGCAGGTCTTCCGTAAGCCGGTTCATGCGTGTGGCGTTGCGCAGAATGATGCTCATGAACTCGCGCGCATGGGTCGGCAGCTCCAGCGTGTCTTCGAGCAGCGTCTCCACATATCCCGAGATTGAGGTCAGAGGCGTGCGGAGCTCGTGCGAAACATTCGCGACGAAATCCCGCCGCGTCTTCTCCGCGCGCTCAATCTCCGTCACGTCATGCAGGACGGCCACCGCCCCGCCGCCCGGAGTCGGCGCCGCATTCACCTCAAAAATCCGCGCCGGAGCCACGGAGATAGCCTTGCCGCTGCGCAGCTCGCGGTTCGCAAGCGCCGCCTCGACGCATGCCAGCACCTCGGGATCGCGCACCGCATGAACCAGCGCCTGCCCCTGCCGCACCGCGCCCGGCGCGATCCGCTGCATCACGGCGTTCGACCAGCTGATTCGGCCGCCGGCATCCACGGCGATCACCGCCTCCTGCATGCTGTCGAGCAGCGCCGCCAGCTCGCGCTGCTTGCTCTCGAGGGCATGAAAACCGGCCTCCAGACGCTCCGCGGTCGTGTCCAAAGCATGTGCGACCTCCGATATCTCGTCGAGGTCGCCCTCCTCGATGCGCGCGGTAAAGTCTCCAGCCGATATCCGGTGAGCGAAGGTTACGATCCTCCCCAGCCGCCTCGCCGCTCGATGCGCGAAGAACGCCGCCAGCAGCGTTGCCAGGCCGGTAGCCAGGAGCGAAGCCAGCAGCAGATCGCGGCGCAGCACGTGCATGGTGTCGCCAATGCTGGAGAGCGGATATGCCAGCCGCACCACCATGCCGTTTTCAGCGACGGCAACGTAGAGTGTGCCGTCGCGCTCGCTTTGCCCCACGTTGCGCGCGTCTTTCAGGGCGGTTTGAACCTCAACCGGAGCTGTGTCGAGAGGTTCGGTCGAAGCCGAACTCGCCAGCACTGTGCCGTTGGGGGCGAAGAAGGTTACCTGGGCGCCGGCGTCGAATGCTCCTCGCACAGCCGCCTCATGCAGCCGGACAGGATCGCCCAGCGGAGCCTCGCCGGCCAGCAGCCTGGCCTTCTCCACCAGCGACTGCGCGGCCTGGGCGCGGAGCGAGTGCTCGACGATGCCCCGCAGCGTGAAGTCAAGAATCGCCGCGCTGATCGAAAGCACCAGCACAAAGGCAAGAAGCAGCTTGGTGAATACGCGGCCGGTCATTGGCAGGTGCTCATAGAGGGGGATTTACGCGTAGTGTACCGGGAGTTGTCGGCCGGTTGGCGAAAACTCCTCGCCCAGCCGGGGCGCAGGCTTCCATTTTATGGCTTTGAACCGCCGTGCCCGCTCCTCGGAAAGGACCGGCTTCCTCAAGCCGATCTCGGAACCTCGAAGCGGTATCCGGCACCACGCACCGTTTTCAGATAGCGCGGATTCTCCGCGTCCACCTCGATCTTCTCGCGGATGCGGCGGACATAGACATCGACCGAGCGTGGCGTTACGAACCGGGCATCGCCCCATACCGCGTCCAGCAGATGGTCGCGGCTGAAGACCCGTCCCGGATGGCGGGCAAGGTAGTCGAGCAGTCGAAATTCCGTAGCCGTCGTCGTGGTCAGCTCGCCCCGAACCTTGAGCTGCATTGCGCTGGCGTCGATCACCACGTCTTCAAAGCTGATCACCGCCGGCGTCGTCGGACGCTCGAATCGGCGCAGCACCGCCTTCACCCGCGCCAGCAGCTCCCGCGTAGCAAAGGGCTTGGTGATGTAGTCGTCGGCGCCCAGCTCCAGCCCCAGCACGCGCTCATTCTCGCCGGCCCGCGCCGTCAAAAAGATGATGGGGATGGTTGCCAGCGCCGGATGGCTGCGCAGCCGGCGGCAGACATCGAGCCCGTCTCCGCCCGGCACCATGATGTCCAGCAGAAAGAGCGCGGGAGGCTGCCTCTCGGCATCGGGAACCAGGTTGGCGGGTGTACCGAAAACCTTCACCCCGAAGCCCGAGGCCTCCAGGTGGTGCTGTACCAGGCGGGAAATATCTGTGTCGTCTTCCAGAACGAATACTGTTTGGCTCAAACGGTCGCCCTCTGCGAAATCTGGCATGGACCTGACTAAGGTAATCCCATACCGCTAACAGCGTAGCCTATCGGGGCAAAGAGAATGCAAAAGGATTGTTAATTCGTCTGGGCAGGCGGCTGAGCCTTATAGATAGCTGAGCCATGCATCGCGGCGGCGCTGTTTCAGTCCTGCGAACCAGGCGCATAAGGGGTAGAGGGCGACGACGACGAAAATCCAGACCAAATAGACAACAGGCAGGCCAAAACCCCAGCCCGGTGGCGGTGTGATGGGATATTGGCCTGGGTTTGGCGATTCGAACATCCAGTACGCATGGCCGTATCTCGCAAAGCACGCCACAACTGCCAGCAAATGGATCAGCGCGGCGTGCAGCGCGAAATAAAATAGCGGCACCCGCCCGAAGACCAGCGCCGGTTGAAGGAGTCGCGGAGTACCGCCGTCAAAAATCCGCAGCAAAAGGATCGCGGGCCCGAGCGTCATCAGCAGGAACAACAAGGACGGCGGATATTTCGTGGTGTTCAGAAACGACAGGACGGTAAAGGCAGCCGATTTCTGCGCCGACCACCGCACCGGATCGCCATAAAGATTGACCGCGCGAAGGACAACGAAGGCCGTCGTCAGGCCGATACCCAGGCGGAGAAGAAATCTCTTCCGCTTTTCCGCAGACCAGCCGAAAATCTGCCCGAGCCCGTATCCGGCCGCCGTCACTCCTACCCACGGAATCAGCGGATAGGCCACGAACACCGCGTGCCGGGGAGTGTTCACAAGGAAACCCGGGGTATGCAGAATCGTCCACAGCGGGGCAAATGCTCCGAAGGCGGCGGGCGCCACCGCGTCGGTCAGATTGTGGGTTGCGATCATCACAATGCCAAATAAGGTGATCGCCCAGGCGGGTAAATAGACGAGCGCGGAAAGCACGATCATCGCCCAGCCCAGCGCCCACAGGATCACCAGCATTGTCAGCTGGTAGTCGAAATTGAACTGCCAGGCCAGGCCGCGCAGGAGCACCAGTTCCAGGAAGATCAGCCACAGCCCACGCGTGAAGAGAAATCGCGACAGCGCGCTCTTCGACTTGCGGCGCAGAGAAAGCCACGCGCCCGTTCCGACCAGCAGAAAGAATACCGGCGCGCAGATATTGGTAATCCACCGCGTAAAGAATAACGAGGCCGTGGCTCGCGACAAATCCGTAGGGTTGATTGCGGAATTGCCGAAAAAGTCGCGCGTATGATCCAGCGCCATCAGGATCATCACGATCCCGCGCAAAAGATCGACCGATTCGAGTCGAACGGATTTTCCCGCGACATTGTCCATCAGCTACCGCAGTCCAGCACCCAGGGAATCCGGAAAGAAGTCAGCCCTCCGAGATTCGCAATCAACGAAACTCTCGTGGTTTTAAACTCTTACAGGGCAATGCTATACTCGCAAACGTTCCCGCCGGCAGGAGCGCTCCTGGCAGAGCTCCGGCAAACCTCGGCGGATTTGGGCCTTTTGTGATCGCTAACTCGCTGATCCTCTGCATCGACGATGAAGCGCTCGGATTGCAGATCCGAAAAGTTGTGCTGGAACGGGCCGGATATTGCGTATTGACCGCGCTTGATGGCGCAAGCGGACTTAACCTATTTAGCAAGCACCCGGTCGATGCAGTGATCCTGGATTACTTCATGCCGGGCATGAATGGTGGCGAGGTCGCCTCCGAAATGCGCAGGACGCGGGCCGAAGTCCCCATCCTGCTCCTTTCGGCCTACGTCGATCTACCCACCGAGGTGACCCAATTAGTAGACTTTACCTTGATGAAGGGCGATGGCCCGGAGACACTAATGGAGAAGGTGCAGGAGATGTTGGCATCTCATCAGGCAAACAGAGGGACTGCCGGTGAATCTGCTTGAGTTTAGGCGCATCCTCCGCCAAACCCTCTATTTTCCCATTCTCCTTCTCCTGGTGCTGGCGGCCTTTGTTCTGTGGGAGCTGGTCCAGTCGTCGCGAGCCTTCCGCGCCCTCGATCTCAGCGACCAGATAACCACCCACGTCGTCGAGCTGCAGAAACTCATCATCGACCAGGAGACCGGTCTGCGCGGCTTTCAACTCACCCGCAACCCGGCGATGCTCGATCCGTACCACAAAGCCGAGCTGGAAATCCCGAAGGATTTCGCAAATATCTCAGCCTTGCTTTCCGACCGGCCCAATCAGCAGCAGAGACTTGCAACTCTGCGCGATCGTTACCAGCTTTGGCTGGCATTCGCGGAAGATACTCTCGCGAAACCCAGCAAGGCTCTGACCAGTCCCGCGTTCGATGAACAGGGCAAGACCCTGATGGACAATGTACGCGTGACCGGCCATACCATGCTGGAAGCTGAAGCGAGGGTTCGAAAGCAACGCTCCAATTCCATCCTGGCCCTGCAAAAGCAGGAATTCCTCGCCATCCTGGTGGCGGCACTGGCGGTAGGTCTCTTTCTCGCGCTCTTTATTCGAAACCGGCTCCATTCCGTCTCACGCGCCTACAACGCCGCACTTGAGGAGCTGAGCCGCCGATCCGATCAACTCAATGAAAGCCGCCAGTGGTTCATGACCACCCTGGAATCGATCGGTGACGCGGTGATTGCATGCGATAACGACGGCCGCATCCAGTTCATCAATGTAATCGCCCAGAACCTCACCGGCTGGACCAGCGCGGAAGCCATCGGCCAACCCCTGCAGGATGTCTTTTATATCGTCCATGAGGAGACTCGGGCGATTGCCGAGAATCCGGTAGAGAAAGTCCGCCGGCTGGACCACGTGATCGGCCTGGCAAACCACACCGCCCTGATCTCCCGCCAGGGCAAAGAATCCGTCATTGACGACAGTGCTGCGCCCATCCGCGACGTGAATGGAAAGATGGCAGGCATCGTTCTCGTCTTCCGCGATGTGACCGAGCAGAGGCGCACCCAGGCCGCGCTGGTTGCAGGAGAAAAACTCGCCGTCGCCGGCCGCCTTGCCGCCACCATCGCTCACGAGATCCACAATCCACTGGATTCAGTCGCCAATCTGCTGTTTCTGCTGGGAACCGAGACCGATCCCGTAAAGCGCGCGGAGTATCTGCACCTCGCGCAGCAGGAGCTCGGCCGCACCATGCAGATCAGTAGAACCATGCTCAGCCTCTATCGCGAGCCTAAAGCGCCTATCCTCGTCGATCTCAAGGAATTGATCGAAGGGGTGCTTCTGCTGCTGGAGCGCAGGCTGGCGCAACAGGGAGTTCGCCTGGAACGTGATTATTCCGAGCCCCTGGTCGTTGAAGGATTCCCGGCTGAACTACGCCAGGTCTTCACGAACGTGATCGTCAATGCGCTGGAGGCGGCCGGACAGAACGGCCGGATCCGCATTCGGATGGAGAAAACCGCCGCTGAGGAGCTGCGCGCCGCGGGCGCTATCGTTGAAGTCGCTGACGACGGACCTGGGGTGTCCAATAACACCGCCCGGAATCTCTTTCAGCCGTTTTTTACCACCAAGGGCGATCAGGGCACCGGCCTCGGTCTCTGGGTCAGCATGGGTATCATCCAGAAGCACGGCGGCATGATCCGGATCGTCAACGGAACCGACGGCGGCTATCCCGGAGCCCACGTGCGTGTTTACCTGCCCACCAATACCCTGGCGAATGCGACGAGGCGGTCTACGGCGCACATCAGCCAGGAAACCGAAGCGTCCTAAACTACATCGATTGCACTGGCAACATCGTAAGATCCTCTGCCAGCCCAACCTCTTTCTGCACGAAGGGCTCGGCGTATCGCACCCCGGCCAGCAGGCCGTAATGCCGCGCAACCGAAAACGTTCGCTCGCGAATCTCTTCCTCCGGGACGAAGAGCCCGCTCCCCGCGCCCTGGTTTGCATATTGCGATGCATAGGCCATCAACGCCTGGTGACGCTCCTCGATATGTGGAGTGATATCCACGACGAAGCTGGGCCGCACATGGGCATACAGGCTGGCATACACAATCTTGAACGGCCGATGCGGCGCGGTCCCCGTTTCCAGCTTGGCCAGTCCGCTGAGAAAGCAGGCCTCGTAGCCCAAAGTCGACGTGTTGTAATGATCTGGGTGCCGTCCGGCCCAATAAGGCAGAATCACCACCCGCGGCCGCACCCGGCGAAGGACCTCTACGAGCTTCAGCCTGTTTTCGTAGGTGTTTTCCACGCGGCCGTCCGGAATGTCCAGCGCGCCTCGCCAGCGGACGCCTAGGATTCCGGCAGCAGCCTCGGCCTCGGCCGCGCGATCTTCCGCAGTCCCGCGTGTACCCGCTTCCCCCCGTGTCAGGTCGAGAATCGCAGTGCTCACGCCCAGCGTCTTCATCTTCAAAAGGGTGCCACCGCAGGTCTGCTCAACATCGTCGCGGTGGGCGGCAATCGCCAGAACATCAGCCGTGGTGGCATCGGCAATCGGTGGTTGCATCCTCTATCCCCGCATTGCGAAGAGAAAAGGCGCGGCCAAATCCACCGGTCGCGCCTATTCTCGCTTGAATCGACAAAACTTAATACGTAGTGTTATCGCCGTCGCTGGTCGCATCCATGTAGGCCACATCGGCTGCAGTACCGGCAACGGTGACGTTGGAGTTGTCGCGCTCCGAGCCATCGGCGGTGTTGTAGATATAAACCTGGCCGCCTTCGGCGGTATACACCTTGTTCAGGCCGGTGACCGCGGCGACCCCCGTTGCATCGCCCTTGTACGAATCGAGCAGAACGGAATTTGTCGAGGTGTTGAACATGGTCAGGCATCCGTACGGCGCAGTTGAGCCGGCCTGCACCTGTTTGTAGCGCTCCCCGAACTGGCATTGAGAGGAGCCGACCCACAGCGTGTTGTCATCGGCAAAGACCATCTTGTTATGCGTCCCGTCGCTGATCGCATAGGTACCGGTGATTGCGTCGGTTTCGGTGTTCAGGATGGTGAGGTTTCCGGCAAAAAGCCCGTCACTCTGCAACTGCTGACCGGCCAGGTACATCGTGTTCCCATTGAAGATGGCGTTGGTAACGCCGGCAGGGATTGCGATATTGCCCTGCGCCACCAGCGCTATGCCGCTGGCTCCGGCTACGCCTGTGTTGAGAGCCGATTCGCTGAGGGGAATGGTTGTAACGCTCGCCTTCGCGCCCCCGCATTCAGGTCCGCAGTTGAGCACATAGGCTGTCGAGCCGTCGGGCGAGAACACCGCCTTGATGGGATGATCGAAGCTGGCCGAGGGGCCAGTGCTTACGGGAAAGATGCAGTATTGGGGCAGGTTCTGCGGCTCGCAATCCTGCGCGCCCAGATAATTCGGATTGTTCGCAGCCGCGGTGCTCTGCGCGCTGGTCAGGTGCACCACGCTGTAGATGCTGAACTGGCCGGAAGGTGCCGCGCAGGAAACGGGAGGAACCGCGCTCGGGTCCTGGCTCGGGCTATCGCCGGGGTTCGCTACGATGCAGGATGACGTGCCCTCGGCCTGCGCCGAATTCTGCACGAAGGCCAGTGCGATCGACCCGCCCGGATTGACCGACACCCGGTAAACATTGGGCAGGTTCAACACATACGAACCGCCGTTCGCAGTGCTGTAGACCGTGATTACGTGCGTCGAGGTATTGGCCGCGTATACATACGACCTGGAGCGATCGATAAAGATGCTGGAGGAAAGGCCCCCGGCGATCTTGATGGTCGATCCCACCTTTTCAGAGGCATAGTTCGCGAGCGTAAAGCTGCCGTCGCCAGCGCCATAGACAGCGCCGATCTGTTCTTCCGGCATGTTCTGGATGGTGAGGGGAAGCGCACCCGAGTAGCCGCTAATGGCAAAGGAGGGTACGGCATTGTTGTAGCTATGCCGGATATCGTAATAGGCGTCCACGAAGGGCAACGCGCCCTTGCTCAGCGCGCTCGGCGTCTGTTCGGCAATAAGCACCCGGTTCAACAGTCCGCTCGGCGGCAGACTCCGGCCGCCAAAATAGAAGTTTTTGCCGCACGAAGTGAGCAGAAACGAGGATGCAAAAAACAGGACTGGGACGAACCACAAAGCCGGTGAACTTCTTCTCATCAAAACGCAAAACCTCACAAACGTGGGAAGCCTCAGTATAGCAAAGCATTAGCGTCAACCGGGCGCGAGCAAATGGGTGGATCGCACCCCCGCATCCAGGCAAATAGACGGCCGATTGATAGACGGATATCCATAGCAGGAGGTCATATAACCTACCGTCATGAATTCTGCGATCATCCGCGAAGCATCCGAAGATGACCTTGCGGCAATCCTCGGCCTTTACCAGGCAGCGGGTATCGCCGGCGGGACAGGGTTCTCCGTGTCCGAGGCTCGGGCCCAGCTCTCTGTACTCAAGCGATACCCTTCGTTTCGCGTCTTCGTTGCGTTCATAGAGAACGCCATCGTCGGCACCTACGAACTGCTCATCATGGACAACCTGGCAAAGCGAGGCAGGAAATCAGGGATCGTAGAAGCGGTTGCGGTCCGCCCGGATTATCAGGGCCAGGGCGTCGGTCGCGCCATGATGCAGCATGCTCTGGAGCAATGCCGCGAGGGCGGCTGCTACAAGCTCACGCTCTCCAGCAATCTGGTGCGGGAAGACGCGCACAAATTCTACGACGCTCTCGGTTTCAAGCGGCACGGCTACAGCTTCCAGGTTGAACTGCCTAGCTGAGTGCCGCACGGCTTCTGGCATGGCCATGAGGCCGCGTCAAGCTGGCAATCGCCCGTGGGCTGGCATACCATGAGATGAAGGACCTCCCTCCCATGACCGACCGCATACGAGCGATCTTTGGCGACCGAACCATCCTCTGCGATGGCGCAATGGGTACAACTCTCTATGCCCGCGGCGTCTTCATCAACCGCTGTTATGACGAGCTGAATCTCTCCCAGCCGGACCTCGTCCGCTCCGTCCACGAGGAATACCTGCAGTCTGGCGCCGAACTGATTGAAACCAATACCTTTGGCGCAAATTCCTTTCGTCTTCTGCGCTACGGTCTCCAGGATCAGGTCTTTGCGATTAACAAAGCCGGAGCACAACTGGCCAGGCAGGCCGCAGAACAGCTGGCGGACAAGCAGGCCGGCAAAGCATGGGTCGCGGGAGCCATTGGACCGCTTGGCATTCACCTCGAGCCGCTCGGCAAAACCGGTCTCGACGAGGCGCGCGCTGCCTTCGCGGAACAGATTCGCGGGCTGAAGGCGGGTGGGGTCGACCTGCTCGCCATCGAGACCATCGTCGCCCTGAATGAAGCCGAGCAGGCCATCAAGGCTGCGCAGGAAGTCGCCCCCGAGCTGCCCATCCTGGCCATGGTCACCGTCGACGAAGAAGCCAACTGCCTCGATGGCTCGGCTCCCGAGATCGCCGCCGCCCGGCTCACGAGCTGGGGCGCGGACATCGTTGGCTGCAACTGCAGCACCGGTCCGGCTACTGTGCTCACCGCTGTCGAAAAGCTGGCCGCTGCCACCAGCCTGCCCCTGGCCGCGATGCCCAACGCCGGCATGCCACGCGCCGTCGACGGCCGCAACATCTACCTCTGCTCGCCGGAATACATAGCCAGCTTCGCGCGCAAGTTCCTCAAGGCGGGCGCGCAGTTCATCGGCGGTTGCTGCGGAACCACGCCTAACCACATCCGCGCCATGAAGTCTGCCCTGCGCGCCGTAGACGCGCAGAAGGTCAGCGTGCACGGCAGCGCGAAAGTCCCGATTGTTACCGAGACCCCGCCCGCGCCCATCGAGCAACGATCGAAGATCGGCCAGCTGATTCACGACGGGATCTTCGTCACCATGGTCGAGATCGTGCCGCCTCGGGGCATCGACTGCAAAAAGGAGCTCGACGGCGCGGCCCTGCTCGCCGCTCACGGCATCCACGCCATCAATGTGCCGGACTCGCCCCGCGCCTCAGCGCGCATGAGCGGGCAGAGCCTCTGCATCCAGATTCAGCAGAAGATCGGCATCGAGACCATCCTGCACTACACCTGCCGCGACCGGAACGTGCTGAGCATCCAGAGCGATCTGCTCGGCGCATCCTCGATCGGCCTCAAGAACATTCTGTGCCTCACCGGCGATCCGCCCAAGCTCGGCAACTATCCCGACGCCACCGCAGTCTTTGACGTCGACGCCATCGGCCTCGTGAATATCGTGAATCGCCTGAATCACGGCCTCGATATCGGCGGCAACGCCATCGGCGCGTCCACCGGCTTCACCATCGCCGTGGCCGCGAACCCCGGCGTGCCGGATATCGACAACGAAGTTCGCCGATTCGCCTACAAAGTCGAAGCCGGAGGCGAGTACGCGATCACCCAGCCAGTCTTCGATCTGCGCATCCTCGAAGCGTTTCTCAAACGCATCGAAGGCTTCCGCATCCCGGTCGTCGCCGGCATCTGGCCGCTGACCAGCCTGCGCAACGCCGAGTTCATGAAGAACGACCTTCGCGTCAGCGTGCCCGACAGTATTCTGCTGCGCATGCAGCAGGCATCCACGCCGGAGCTGGCCCGCGCTGAAGGCATCAAGATCGCGCAAGAGATGCTCACCGCGGCCATGCCCATGGTCCAGGGTGTGCAGGTAAGCGCACCCTTCGGACGCTACGCCCTCGCCGCCGAGGTCATTGCGGACGTACTGCCGCGCCCTGAGACATCGGCCAGCCCGGCGGTCTCCGATGCCGCCAAGAGAGTCACCCCCCAGGGAGCAGCAGTTGGCAACGTTTGAAGAATCGCTGAAGAAGCTCGAAACCATCGTCGGCCAGCTGGAGCACGGCGATCTGCCGCTCGAAGACTCGGTGAAACTCTTCGAGGAAGGCATGCAGCTCTCCGCTCAATGCAAAAAGCAGCTCGAAGAGGCCGAAGGCAAAGTAGAGATACTCATCAAGCAGCGCGATGGATCGATGAAGCGCGAGGCGTTCGCTCCGCTCGCAGGGCCTAAGTAGCGCTCATACAGCAAAAGACCGTGTCATAAAAAGCCACCGTCATCCTGAGCAGAGCGAAGAATCTCAGATCTCCAGGTATGGACACATCGCTGAGATTCTTCCTCCCTCTCCGATCGTCAGAATGACGACTTCAGAAGGTCTATTCGGTCCGCGAAAACCGATCCTCATTCGCCTCCGCAACGCCCGCGCGAACAAACTCCACAATCTCCGCGGTCAACGACTCCGAAGGCCCCAGCACGAACCGGGGCTTCCCTTCGAGCAGTTTCAGGCTCACGCTCGACCAGTGCGGCGCAAGCTCCGCTCCCGATCCCCGCAACAGCACAGCATCCGCGCGATCCAGGAACAGCCGTGCCGACTCCTTGAAATCCGCTGTTCCGTAATCGAGAACAGTGAGATAAAGATCGGGCTGCAGAAACTGGATCAGGCTGTTCGACTCGAGAATCGCGTTCTCCGCGCTCGCAATCTCCTTGCGGACGCGGGGCATGGCGTCGGCCAGCATGCCCTGTCGCGTCCGCACCCACAACGATTTCACCGCGCCCGCCGCTAGAAAGCGCGCACTGTCTGTTCCCGTAGCAGGATCGCGCTCGGCGCTGATCGCAATGGTGTGATCGTCGGTCTCGCAATCGCAGGGCGCGCCGTCCGCGGTGCAGAAACCATGCCCGTACTGCGTAATCTTGAACGCCGTCCAGTTCAGGTCTTTGAGACGAGCGATCAGGCCCGCGACCACGGAGGTCTTCCCGATATTCCGCGAGTGCCCGCCCACGACCACGATCGCCACGTCTAATCCTTCTTTCGCGAAGAGGATTTCCGCGTCGCGGTCCTGGCCTTCGATTTCGAAGACGACGCACCAGAAGACGACGACCCGCCGGGCGAAGATTTCTCACTCCCGTCACGGCGGCTGATACGCGAAAGCGTTGCCAGTTCACGCAGATAATCGGGCAGCGGACGTGCGGGCCGTCCCCAGAACACCACGCCCGCGCCCTTCACCTTCTTATGCGTGAGCACGCCCGACCCCGAGCCCAGGACGACGTGCTGGCCCACGTCCGCGTGATCCCCGATCCCCACCTGCCCGCCGACAATCGCGTAGTCGCCGATCACGCTCGACCCCGAGATGCCGGTCTGCGCCGCAATCACTACATGCTTGCCGACCTGCACGTTGTGCCCGATGTGCACCAGGTTGTCGATCTTCACGCCCTTCGAGAGCCGCGTCTCCTCGAGCGCGCCGCGGTCGACCGTGGTATTCGCGCCGATCTCCACTTCGTCCTCGATCACCAGCCGCCCCTGCTGCGGAAACTGCACGTACTCGCCGCTGGCGTTGTCGCGGACATACCCGAATCCGTCCGTGCCGAGCACCGCGCCCGCATGAACGATGACTCGGTCGCCGATCTCGACGCCGGGATAGATAACCACGCGCGGATAAATCCGGCACTCGCGCCCCAGGGTCACGCCGGCACCGATGATCGCGCCCGCACCGACGGTTGTGTCGTCGCCAATCTTCGCTCCGGCCTCGATGACCGCATACGCGCCCACCGAAATGCGCCGCCCCTGCACCACACTCCCATCGATCACGGCGGTTGAATGAACGCCGGTGTGCGCGGGAGCAGCGCGCAACTCCCGAGCCGCCAGCGCAAACGCCAGACGAGGCTGCTTCACCACCAGTAGCGGCTTCCCTGCTGCATCTTCCGGAGCGATCTTCGCTGCGACAATCACCGCCGCCGCCTGCGACGCCAGGGCTTCCGAAAGTGCCGCCGCGTCCTCAGCGAAGACCAGGTCGGAAGGCGAGGCCGTCTTGGCGCTGGCCACCCCGGTAATCTCCGGAATCGGCTCCGCTGGAGGAACGCGCAGCTCAGCGTCCAGAAATTCAGCGAGTTGAATCAGTCGCGTCATAAGTCTCTTTCGCAGATGAATCTTATTCCCACGCAACACTAACGGGGGTAAAGCGTAGTTTCCCCATCAGGCCGGGTCTTCCATCGCCGATGCACCCAGAGCCACTGGCTGGGATGCCGCCGCACCCAATCCTCAATCGCCGTGGTAAATCGAGCCGTGTTCTCGACGGCGTCCTTCTCGTCATCGCCGCTGGCAGTCAAATCGATCTCCGGACCGAAGTGCAGGACATACTTCCGCTCCCGTTCCTCCCACAGCATGAACCCTGGCAGCACCGCCGCGCCAGTCTTCAGCGCCACCCGTGCCAGCCCCGAAGCAGTACAGGCCATATGACCGAAGAACGGCACAAATACTCCCTGCGGAGGAGTCATGTTCGTATCCATTAAGATGCCAACCGTCTCACCCTGGCGCATCGCACCCAGCAGTCCGCGCGCAAAATCATCCTTGTGCAGCACCCTGTTCCCGTGCAGACAGCGGATGTGATTGACCAGCCGGTCGACCCGCGCGTTGTCCAGCCGCCGGATCACCATGCTCATCGGGTAACCCATCAGCGAGTGGTAGTAGCTGGAAAGCTCCCATGCGCCAAGGTGCCCGGTCACGATCAGCACGCCCTTGCCTTTGGCCTTGGCGGCGAGATAGTGATCGAGCCCGTCATAGCGCAGAAACCTCTGCGTATTTGGCGGCGTGTAGCGGGGCATCTGGCAAAACTCGGCCAGCAGCCATCCCAGATTGCGGAACAGTTCGCGCAGAATCCGCTCCCGCTCGCTAGGAGACTTCTCAGGAAACGCCAGCTCCAGGTTGCGGAGCCCAACCTTGCGCAGCCGGGCAAGCAGTAAGGACGCCGCACCACCGACGCCGGCACCGAGGGCTCTAGCCCAGGAGCGCGGCAGAGCGCCCATCAACTTCACCAAAACCAAGACGGCGGCGTATTCAAGTCTTTCTCGCATTGTCGAACGCAGCAAACCCCAGTGTAACCGCCGACGTCCAACATCAGGCGCTCCGCTCGGCAAGGACATGGCTTCCCAATTTCCGGACGAGCGCAATTCCCTTTCGGCCGTCTTTCCTGAATAAAGGCTGAGATAATTTTCATAGGTCCGGGACTGTGCCAATGGCAGCCCGGAGGAGCAGGGCGGATGGTCGCATACGAGAATGAGCTTTCGCGGCTGGTCGAGCAGCTGAACCGGTCGAAAGCACCAGCCAAAACCGGAGAAAGCGCCTCTCTCGATCAGTTGCTGACGCTCGCAGTTCAGCGCAATGCTTCCGACATCCTTCTGGTAACGGGATCGGCGATTGCACTCCGGATCAGGGGAGCTCTCACACCAACCGCCGACAAACCAATGGCTGCTGAAGAGATTCAGAGCCTGCTGCTGCCGCTCCTGACGGCCGCGCAGTCCGAGGAGCTCGAGAAGAACAAGTCTCTGGATTTCTGTTTCGTCCGCGGCTCGATCGGCCGCTTCCGCGCCAACTTTCACTACCAGCGCGGCACGCTGGCGGCCAGCATCCGCGTGCTGCCTGCGCAGATTCTCTCGCTCGAGTCGCTGCATCTGCCCGCATCTCTCGCAGTCCTCGCCGAACGCCGGCAGGGACTGGTGCTGCTCACCGGCCCCACAGGATGCGGCAAGACCTCGACCCTCGCCGCGCTCATCGACCTCATCAACGCCAGGCGCCGCGATCACATCATCACCATCGAAGACCCAATCGAATATCAGCATGCCAACCGCAGCTCTATCGTTGAGCAGATCCAGGTTGGCCATGACACGCCTTCTTTTGCGCACGCCGTGCGCGCCGTCCTGCGTCAGGACCCGGATGTAATCCTGGTGGGAGAAATGCGCGACAGCGAAACCATGGCCGCGGCGCTCACCGCCGCCGAAACCGGACACCTGGTCCTGTCCTCGCTGCACACCAACGACACGTCGCAGACCATGTCGCGCATCCTCGACATCCTGCCCGCTGGGCGTCAGTCCCCCTCCGGGGGACAATCGCAGATGCGACAGCAGTTGTCCTTGGCGCTGCTGGCCGTCGTTTCACAGCAGCTAGTTCCCGCCGCCGATAAGATCAACCGCTATCCTGCGGTCGAAATCATGATGGCCACCAGCGCCATTCGCAATCTCATCCGCACCGGTCAGGATCACCAGATCAGATCCCACATTTCAACCGGACGTGCGGAAGGGATGATGACCATGGAGCAATCCCTGGTCGAGCTGGTCCGGTCCGGTCGCATCCATCGCGATACTGCTATCGACCATTGCTACCATATCGCCGAACTGCGCCAGTATCTCGACGACCCAGCCAGATGATTCTGACCTGAAAGGCCATAGGTATCGGCGAGCTCGAATGCGGCAACCCTCCGTCCGAAGACCGCCGTCCAACAGCAAGCAACTCGCTTTGAAGCCGGTTCACTTTCCTCTGGTAGACTGAACCGCTCTCGACGATGCGTCAGGCATGCCGGTCAATTCATTCAGGAGAACTCCATTGGACAAGAAAAATACCAGGCAGCCCGGACCGCATCACGGGCAGCGGCTCTTCCGCGGCCTCGATCAGCACGATTCGCTTCCCTATGCCCAGGGTCCGATGGTGCGCGATACGAGCGCCTACGCGAAGACGCCCGCGAGCCCACTGAACATGCCTGACCGCGAAGTCGACCAGCCCGGCCGCTTTGGACGCCTCTTCTCGAAGTCCAGCTACAGCCCTACGCGGGAAGCGATCCACACACTGGCGCAGACCATGATGGAGCCTAACGATCCCTCGGGAGACAATCCCCGGGTCGCACTGGGCTTTACCTTCCTCGGCCAGCTCGTCGATCACGACCTCACCCTCGACACCACGGCCATCGCCTCGCAAAATGCCGACCCGGCAGCCACCACCGACTTCCGCACCGCCAACTTCGATCTCGATAACCTCTATGGCACCGGGCCGGGAGTCAGCCGGTCCATGTACGACGTCCTCGGTCCGTGGAGCAAGAATCCCGTGAAGCTCCTTCTCGATGCGGGACGCGAGTTCGATCTCCCCCGCAACAGCCAGAACACGGCCATCATTGGCGACCTGCGCAACGATGAAAACTTCCTCGTGTCGCAACTTCACCTGGCATTCATGAAATTTCACAACGCGGTCGTCGATTCGCTGCTGGCTGCGCATCCCGTCCACTATGCCGGGGTCGACGGCAATGCGACGCTCTTCAATGACGCCCACCAGCTCGTCCGCTGGCATTACCAGTGGATTCTGCTCCACGAGTTTCTTCCCACCATCCTCGACCATGGCCAGCTTAAGGATGTGATGGACCACGGTCCGAAATTTTTCAAATGGAAGGAATTAGGCGCGGACTTCCCTTTCATGCCGGTCGAGTTCTCAGCCGCCGCTTATCGGCTCGGCCACACCATGCTGCGGCAGGACTACCAGATCAACGACATCATCCACAAGGATCTCTTCGATCTGCCGGTCTTCGGCAGCCCCAGGGTCGGCAGCGCCATCGAGAAGCTCGACTTCACTAAGTTTTTCGATTTCCCCGGCAAGCCGAAAGCTCAACGTGCCAGGAAGTTCGACGCGAAGATCACCATCCCTGTCTTCACGCTGCCCTTTATCGATCCCAAACAAGACCCTCCCGTATCGCTGGCCGAGCGCAACATGCTGCGTGGGCTCATCTTCAGCATTCCCAGCGGACAGGAAGTGGCGACTATCTTTAAGAACGCCGGCCTTCCGGTCAAGGTCTATAGCAATGCCGAGCTGGGACTGGACAAGTCTGACTTGTCGGGCCTGCACGGCCATGCTCCGCTCTTCTACTACATTCTCAAGGAAAGTGAGTTCGGTTCGCGCACCGGCGAGCACTTGGGACCGGTTGGCAGCCGGATCGTTGCCGAGGTCTTCTACGGCCTCTTGTCGGGAATTGCCGGAAACTACCTGAAAGACCAGCCCGGCTGGGTGCCGACGCTCCCGGACGCCTCAGGCCAGGTCACAGGCAAGTTCAGCATCGTCGATCTGCTGACCTATGCCGGCGCATGAAAAGTGTGCAAAAAAAATGATGCGCGGGCTCGATCCGCCAAGAACCCATCGCTCATTCCGGGCAGCCTATCGCTTCTTTGAAGGGAAAACGCTTTCATGGATGTGTGAGAGTCCAAGACGTCACGAACTTACCAAAGAGCCCGAGACGATTGTGCTTTTGGTGTCGCGGTTCGCTCGTTATCGCGGAAAGCTAACTTCCGTCTTACGAGGCAATTCCGCGGAGGTCCTGTTCCGCGCGCAGCCAATCGTGCTCCGCATGGCCGTCCTGCCAGCCGCGCTCCTCCCAATACTTCCGGGCGAGGGTAGCAATTTCTTCATGCGACGGCGTCTGGACCACTTTCATCCCTTCCACAACCGCTTCCGTCTTCTTGGCTGTCTTCCGGGGCTTCGCCGGCGCCTTGGCCTTCTTCACTGTCTCTGCCATCTCAATCTCCTTCGCTGGGTTCGCCACCAACGTGCGGGGCATCTGCCTTAGGATACGAAATCCCCTACCTGGGTGGGAACCCTCAAACCCCGGGACGTACCTTTCTACTCAACTCAATCCGCCGCGTTCCGGAATCGCAGTCAGAACGAATTCACTTTGCCCCTGCATCGGCTGTCAGCCTGGTTCCCCGCCCTGTCTAAACCGAAACCGGCCTCTACCCTGCGGCATCCAAGCTTCAAAGAGCGGATACAATTCGCACTGAGAGAAAGGTAGGTTTCATGGATTCCACCGATCAGCCGAAATCTGACGCGCTAGTTTTCTTTGGCGCCACGGGCGACCTCGCATACAAGCAGATATTCCCCTCCCTGCAGCGGCTGGCAAAGCGCGGCAAGCTCGTTGGTCCGGTCATCGGCGTAGCAAAAGCTGGCTGGAACCTGGATCAACTGAAGGCCCGCGCCAAAGACAGCGTGGAGAAGCACGGTGGAATCGACCCCGAAGGGTTGAACGATCTCATGCAGCGCCTTCGCTATGTCGATGGTGACTACAGCGACGCCTCCACCTTCGATCAGGTCCGCAAGGAACTCGGCAGCGCCAAGCACCCCCTGCATTACCTGGCCATTCCTCCCAGCCTCTTCATCGAAGTCATTCAAAAGCTCAAGGTGTCGGGCTCGGCCGATGGAGCCCGCGTCGTCATCGAAAAGCCGTTTGGCCATGATCTCGAATCCGCCCGGGCGCTCAATCACGCGATTCATGAGGTCTTCGACGAACCGGATATCTTCCGCATCGACCACTATCTCGGCAAGAACGCCGTACAGAACCTCATCTTCTTTCGCTTTTCCAATGCTTTTCTCGAGCCAGTGTGGAATCGCCAATACATCGAGAACGTGCAGATCACCATGGCCGAGCAGTTCGGCGTTCAAGGCCGGGGGGCCTTCTACGACGGTGTCGGTGCGCTCCGCGACGTGGTGCAGAACCACCTGATGCAGCTGCTCAGCAACATCGCCATGGAACCGCCGCCATGTCTTGACGTCGAGGCCTTGCGCGATGAGCGCGTAAAGGTGCTGAGGAGCGTCCAGCCGCTGGAGCCGGACCAAGTCGTCCTCGGGCAGTTCAAGGGTTATCTTCAGGAGCCTGGCGTAAAGCCGGACTCAAAGGTGGAGACCTTCGCCGCCCTGCGCCTGCACATCAATTCCTGGCGTTGGCGCGATGTCCCCTTTTATATCCGCACCGGCAAGCAAATGCCTCTAACCGCGACAGAGGTTGTGGCTAAATTCCGCCAGACCCCGCCGGTCTTCGCCGAAAATGTGCCGCCGCAGAATTACGTTCGCTTCCGTCTCAGCCCGGAACCGGTCATCGCCATCGGCGGATCTGTGAAGGAGGCGGGAGAACGGCTCCGCGGATGCATGGTGGAACTGGTGGCCAACCAGGAATGCGGCACTTCGACTCTTCTGCCGTATGAGGAACTGTTGGAAGACGCCATGGAAGGCAATCAAACCTGGTTTGCCCGCGAAGACTATGTCGAGGAGTCATGGCGCATCATCGATCCGCTCTTCGCAGCCCACGGAGATCCGATTGAATATGAGCCGGGAACCTGGGGCCCCGAGCCGGCCGTTAAATTGCCGGAGACAGACGGCGGCTGGACGAATCCGGAAAATAAAAAATAAGCCTTGAGAAAAGAAAAAGGTCCGGCGCAATCGCCGGACCTTTTCGCTTGACCCTGCTTACTGCTGGGTGGAGTGGAAGTACTTGGCGACCGTCCGCAGGAACGGCTTGGCGGAGGCCGGCGGCAGCACGTTGCCCTTCAGAATCTGCTGAAAGGTGTGCGGGGTGCCATAGAACGTGTTGGTGTCGTCAAGATTCTGGCTGACCGACGTTCCATCCAGATCGATACCAGCGAACAGGCCCTTGCTGCGTGAGTAGCTGAGCAGTTCCGCATTCAGTTTCCAGTCTGTCGACGCGTTGGAACTGCGGCCCACAGGACCGGCAGCTGCCGAAGCATCGGCGCCGATCTTGAATTTGTTCTTCAGCAGATCCTGCATGCCACGGTCGTTGACCGCCACCAGAACAAGATCGGTGCCCTGTCCCCCGATCTGAAATCCGAAAGAACCGCCTGCCATCCGGATGAATGCCGGTGCGCTCCACTTGCCATCCCGAGTCCGGCAGGTGACGACGCCCTGTCCGTACTGGGCGCCGACGATGAATGCCCCTTTCTTCATGCTGGGAACCACGGCGACGCAGGTAGCCTGCTTGACGATGGCGTCGGGAATGCCGCTGTCGGGAGTCTGCGCCAGCTGATCGATGACGATGCGTGACTTCTCAAGGCGGTCATTCAACGTGGCCATGTCGGTAGCGGCAAACGCGGATACCGATATACCCGCGACACAGAAAAGGGCTAGTAATTTCTTCATATTCTCTCTTTCTCCTTGCGAAAAATCCTATGGTCCGCTGTCGCACGCCGTATCGACACACTACAGCGGCAATGTTGCCTGCTCAGCGCACCATCATACTTCTATTTCACTGACATGCGTATAGATGCAAACGAAAGAAGGAAGGTTGAGAGGGTAGAAGGCGGAAGTCGTGAAATTACATCGGATTGCAACCGGACGGCTTTTCGCCGGGCAAAAAAGAGGGGCTGCGGATCACAGTCTCCTGCGCCACCAGCCCCGTTCCCCAGATCTGCGTTGTTGCTAGTAACGTTGTAGTACGTTACCAGGTAACGTGCAAGGTAACCAAAGGTCATTGGCCCAAAGTAATCCACCAGTAGTAACGTTACGTCGGTATCGGGAAGATTAACCCGGTTTTCCCGCGTCTAACGGTCTAAATGCTTGAGGAGGTTGAGGCTTTCGCTCAATTGTCGGAGCCGAGGACCCGGCTCGCTGCATGAATCGAGAGCGCGATGCGGTTTTGAACCCCCACTTTCCGCATCAGGCGGGCCACATAGGCCTTGACGGTCCTCTCCTCGATACCGAGGCTCACCGCAATTTCGCGATTGGACCGCGCGGCTACCAGGAGCCGCAGGACCTCCTGCTCCCGTTCCGTGAAGTTGAAATTATGCCGAAGTACCCTGCGCTCCGTGGCATGCAGCATGCGATCGACGAACTTTGACAGGACCTTGCGCGGAGCCCAGATGGAGCCGCTCTCCACCACCTCGATGCATTGCGTCACCTGTTCCGGTGTCGCTGTCTCTTCGAGGTAACCTTTGGCGCCGGCGGCAATCGCGCTGATGATGGTCTCCTCGTTCGCCTCCGACCCCATCACGATCAGCAACAGGTTCGGCCGATGGGCCTTGAGCTTCGCCAGCGTTTCAAAGGAGTCTAAAGGGTTCTGCAGCCCGACCAGCACCATATCCAGCGTAGTGTCGGTCATCGCTTCCGCGAGATTCGTCATCATCGCATCCACGCCCGTCACTTCATCGAACACCGACTCGAAGCCGGCTACGCGGATCGGCTCGAAGTCAAGCAGGCCGATCCGGAGGGCCCTTTCGCGTTGGACAGACGGATTCATGGGAAATCCCCCCTTAAGCTTACAGCTTAGGCAAGACAATTCCCTGTTGTTTTTGATACTTCCCTCGCCGGTCGGCGTAGCTGATCTCGCAAGGTTCGTCGGATTGGAAGAAAAGTATCTGGCACAACCCCTCGTTCGCGTACACCCGGGCCGGAAGCGGCGTAGTGTTCGAAATCTCCAGCGTGACGAATCCCTCCCACTCCGGCTCGAACGGCGTCACGTTCACGATGATCCCGCAGCGGGCGTACGTGGACTTGCCGACGCAAATGGTCAGCACGTCGCGGGGAATCTTGAAATACTCGATCGAACGCGCCAGGGCAAACGAATTGGGCGGCACAATCACCGATTCGGACTCGACCGAAACGAAGGAGCGCTCGTCGAAGTTCTTGGGATCGATGATGGCGCTGTTCACGTTCGTGAAGATCTTGAATTCATTGGACACGCGCAGGTCGTAGCCATAAGAAGACAGGCCGTAGGAAATAACTCCCTCGCGGACCTGCTTTTCGCTGAAAGGGGTGATCATTCCGTGCTGCGTCGCCTGCTCGCGAATCCAACGGTCGCTCTTGATTGCCAAGAAGTCTCCTTGCCGGACCGTTTCGCACCAAACGCCCCGGATTCCTTTTATTTACTTCAAAAAATGCATCTTACGAGACACCCGATGCGTTGACAATGTTCAAAAAGCTTTCTAGCATCACTCCAGCGCCCGGGTATTCGCAGGAAACTCTCGCTTTGGGGTGAAGACATTGATTAAACAGGACATCATTCATCACGTCATTGAGCGCACCGGCCTTCCCCGCGTGAAAGCCGAAGCCGCAGTCGACACGGTCTTCGAGAGCCTGAAGAAGGCTCTGGCGAACGGCGAGAGAATCGAGCTAAGGGGTTTTGGCGTCTTCAACGTCCGCCCCAGAAAGACCGGAATCGGCCGAAACCCGCGAACCGGAGCCGAGGTAACCATCACTCCCGGCAAAGCCGTGCGCTTCAAACCCGGCAAGGAACTGCATCTGCTCGACGGCGAATAGGCCAGGGCCCGGATCTCAGTCCGGAGCGATAGTTGCAAGTGCAAGGGGCTTCCGCGGCGCTCTCCTGCGGAACTCTTACACTCAGGTGGGTCGAGGCCCTAAGCTCAGCGGGCTAACAGCGCCTGATCAGTGCCTCGGCGATCACGCGTCAATTGGGGATTTTGCTAAATTCTCGGAAGGTCAGCCTCATTCCGTTCGCAATGCCCGCATCGGATCGAGGCGCGATGCACGCCACGCAGGAACGATGCATGCGAACGCGGCCACTGCAAGAAGCAGCCCGGCGACTACTGCAAAAACCGCCGGATCGAGCGGCTTGATCTCATAGAGCAGGTCGCGCATCAGCTGGCTGGCTTCCATGCTCGCTGCGAGTCCTACGACCAGACCGAAGACCGCGGGCCGCATTCCATCCAGCAACATCTTCCGCATCACATGTTCGCGGTTTGCACCCAGCGCGATGCGGATGCCGATTTCGGTCGTCCGCTGCGCCGCGATGTAGGACATCACCCCGAACAGGCCCACCGCGGCAAGGAGCAGCGACATCGCAGCAAAAGTAGCGAGCAGGGTCGCGTTGAAGCCCTGATCCACGGTCGATTTGCCGAGCAACTGGTTCATGGTGAGCACGTCGGAGACGGGCAGATCGCTGTCCATCGCGGCGACGATGCGCTCAACCGGCAGGGCATATTGCTGCACGTCACGAGAGGAGCGAATGACAAGCGTGCCGACGGTCTCGACACCGGCGTCGAGCGGGAAGTACATCATAGGCTGCGGCTTTTCGCCGATCACAGAGCGTGTATCGCCGACGATGCCCACAACCTCCGCGCTTTGATGCCGAAGCGGGGCATTGATGTGTTTGCCGATTGGGTCCTCGCCGGGAAAGTACTGATTGACGAAAGATTGGCTGAGGATGACTTCATTGGCCGAATCCAATCGCTTACCGAAGTCAAAGGTACGGCCGCGCAGGAGAGGAATGCCCATCGTGGCGAAATACTTTGGATCGGCCCAAAGCTTATCGGCACTCAGTCCGCTGCCTTGCGGCAAGGGCGGGTGTTCGACGATAGTGAATCCCCAATCGCCCCAATATCCCTGGCCGGGAGCGACCGTGACAAAGCCCGCTGCATCCACGCCGGGCAGACCGCGGACGCGCGCGAGCAGCGTGTCGTAGAAGTTGGCGCGCTGGGCTGGCGTGGGATAGCGGGCATCCGGAAGGCCCAGGTGCATGGTGATCACATCTTGCGTGATGCAGCCCATGTCGGCCGAGCGCAGCCGTTCATAGCTCTTGAGCAGCAGCCCGGCGCCAATGAGCAGGATCACGGTCAGTCCGACTTCGATCGTAAGCAGCACCTTGCGCAGCATGGCCCGTGCGCTGCCGCCGCTCGTCGAGCGCGATGCCTCGTGCAGCGCGCCGAGAATACGCTTGTCGCTGGTGCTGAACGCAGCGATGAGTCCGGAAAACAGCGCGCACAGCAAGATCACGCCAACCGTAAAGGCCGCCACCACCCCGTCGATGTGGATGGATTCGATGCGGCTCATGTCGTGGCGACTTCGCGTCAGCCACTGAAGCGTGGCGAGGGCGAACAAAAGTCCAAGCGCACCACCGCCGACCGAAAGCAGCAGGCTCTCCATCAGCCGCTCGCGCATCAGACGTAGCCGGCCCCCGCCCAGTGCGGTGCGGATAGCCAGTTCTTTGCGCCGTGCCGCCGCACGCGCCACCAACAGATTGGCCACATTGAGGCAGGCGATCAGCAGCAGGCAGCAGGTGGCCCCAAGCAGCATGTAGAGCGGCTTCTTGATGTCGCCCACGAGGTGATCGAGCAACGGCCGGCTGCTGGCACTTCTGAATACGAATGGGTCGCTGAGATGCGCATCGCGAATGCGATGGGAGATCAGACTCAGGTCGGCCACACCTTGCGCCGCGCTGACTCCCGGCTTCAGCCGCCCCACAACCCAAAACATGTGCTTGCTGAGCGAGGTCATCGTGTCTTCGGGCTTGTTGTGATAAACCGGTGTCCATAGCTGCGTGGACGGATCTGGAAAATCGAACCAGGCAGGCATGATGCCGATGACGGTATACGGCTCGGCATCCAGATAGATCGTCTGGTTCAGGATGGTGGGGTCACCGCCGAAGCGACGCTTCCACAGGCCCCAGCTCAGCAACACCGTGCCGTTGGCTGCGGGGCTGTCATCAGTCTGCATAAAATCGCGGCCCAGCGCGGGCTGCACGCCCAGCGTGCGGAGCATATCCCATGAAAACAGCGCGCTCTTCAGCTTCTCCGGCAATTGGCCGCCCGAGCCGGAGAGCCCGACCCGGATACCCTGCGCGAGCGCAAGACTGCTGAAACTCTGGTTTTGCTTTTTCCACTCGGCATACATGCCTCCCGAGACCGTGAAATAACCTTTTGCGTCGTTTTCATGAAAGCCCGCCTCATAGAGCATCGCCAGGCGATCCGGATCATGGAATGGCAAGGGCTTGAGCAGAACGCCGCGCACCACCGTGAACAGGGCGACGTTGGCGCCGATGCCCAGTCCCATTATCAGGATCGCGATGACAGTAAAACCGGGGGTGCGACCAAGCGTGCGCAGACTGAAGCGCAGATCGCGCGTGAGTGATTCAAGCCAGTTCCAGGACCAGATGGCGCGAGTCTGTTCACGAATCAGAGTAGGATTGCCAAGGGCGCGCAAGGCTGCGTAGCGAGCCTCTTCTCCTGAAATTCCTGCATCTCGCTGCTCTTCTTCTTCCAGCTCCAGATCAGACTGCAACTCCCGTTCCAGGTCCGCGTCGCGCTTCCTGATCTGCCACCATCGCATCTCAGCTCTCCTCGGCGGCTGGCCACATCACTCGCGCCACAGCTTCGGCCATCTGCTTCCACTGCGATTCTTCAAGCACTAGCTGTTTCCGGCCCTTCTCAGTCAGTCGGTAGTATTTGAATTCCCGATTGCGATCCGGGGCTGTCTCCCATTTCGAGGTGACCCAACCTCTTTCCTTTAACCGATGCAGCGCGGGATAGAGAGAACCATGCTGCATCTGCAGGAAATCGTTCGTGGTCCGCTGAATGTGCTTGCCGATCCGGTGGCCGTGAGCAGGCCCGTAAAGAAGCGTCCGCAAGATGAGCATGTCGAGCGTGCCCTGCAAAACGGCCATGCGTTGCTGTGCTTCTTTTGCCATAGAAGGCATTCGACCCTCAGATGGGAACCGATGGTAGACACTCGACTGTCGATTGTCAAGCAATGGAATGGAAAGCGGTTCTCGGATGGCGACTTCAGGCCAGAGCGCTCATTGAGGCGATGTTGTTCCTGGCTCCTGCATTCCAAGCTTAAGCCGCCGTCCTGCTCACCGCCGCAATCGCCTCATCGGTAAGCGACTGCTTCAGCTCCCACATCTTCGCCCAGGGATCGCGCGCCAGCCGCTTCTTCCATTCTTCGAAGTTCGCTACAGAGAATTCCGGCCTGGTCTTGAGATCGTTCCAGCTCAGGGGCAGCGCCACGTGCACGCCGGGCCGAGCCCGTGGTGAGAACGGAGCGATCGCCGTAGCTCCGCGTTCATTGCGCAGATAGTCGAGAAATATCTTTCCCTTCCGCGCGGACTTAGTCATCTTGATGAGATAAAGATCGGGATCGCTTTTCTCGATCTGCTCGGCGAAGCCCCGCGCAAACGCCTTGATCGCGGTCCAGTCATGCTTGGGAGCGATCGGCGCGACCACATGCAGCCCCTTGCCGCCGGTGGTCTTCACGAAGCTTTCCAGTCCCAGCTTCTTAAGCCGCTTGCGAACCTCCTGCGCCGCGGAGGTCAGCGTCTCCCAGTCGATCGCCTCATCCGGATCGAGATCGAAGATCAGCATGTCCGGAGTCTCCAAAGCATCGTTGCGCGATCCCCACGGATGCACTTCCAGCACGCCCATCTGCGCGAGCCCGACTAAGCCTTCTGGCGCTGTGATCGTCAGATATGCCTCCGGCGCGCCGCCCTTCTTATCGCGAATCTGCACGCTGCCGATGCCCTCCGGCACTCCCTGCCCGATATGCTTTTGAAAGAAGCATGGATGTCCCACGCCGTCCGGGCAGCGCACCAGGCTCAGCGGCCGGTTCGCTACATGCGGCATCATATGGTCAGCGACCGCGGCATAATAGTCCGCAAGCTGCTGCTTGGTAAGCTTCGTCGCCGCATCGATGATCTTGTCCGGATGCGTAAGCCGGATATTCGCGTGCCCTTGCGAAGACGACTCAGTGTGCGCCTTCTTCGGGCGCGGCTGGGTCTTCGCAGCCTTTCCAGAGCTCCCTGATTGTATTGCGGATTTTCTCGGCGCTTCTGCATCATCCGCAAGATCGGAGACATCCTGCGCCTGCTCCCGCACCACTTCCTTCGCGCTCTTGTCCTCGCGAAGCCCCTTGAACGCCGCTTGGCGCACCAGCTTGTCCGCGGTCCACGTGGCAAAAGCAACCTCGGCCACCAGTTCCGGACGAACCCACATCGCACCCTTTCGCGCGTCGGCGGTGAGCGACGCGAACGGCGGCGCCTTCACGCGCATCTTTTCCAGCCGCGCGCGCAACGTCCTCTGCGTCTTATGAGTGAAACCGGTCCCGGTGCGCCCCGCGTAGATCAGCTTGCCTCGCTCATGGTAGCCGAGCAGCAGCGCGCCAAGCCCATTGCCCTTGTCGCCCGGAAGCGTGAAGCCGCCCACCACAAACTCCTGCTGCCGCACGCACTTCACCTTCACCCAGTTGGAGCTGCGCCCGCTGGCATACGGCGCATCGGCACGCTTGGAAACGATCCCTTCCGCCCCCAGTCTGCACGCATTCGCGAAGACCACGCTCCCCGCCTGACCGAGATGCTCGCTGTATCGCAGCGTGCCATCCGAGCCCGGAGAAAGAATTTTTGCGAGCAGCTCCTTGCGCTCTACCAGCGGCAGATCGCGCAGGTTGTGTCCATCGAGATGCAGCAGATCGAAGGCGAAGTAGGTCATCGGCTTGTTCGCATGATCCTGAAACGCTGCCTGAAGATCGGCAAAGCTCGTCGTGCCCGAAGGCGTCAGCACCACTACCTCGCCGTCGAGCAACGCGCTCGTCACCGGAAGCTGCGCCGCAGCCTTGGCTACCTCCGGCATGCGCTTCGTCCAGTCCAGCCCATTGCGCGTGTAGAGACGGATGTCCTTGCCTTTGTCCCCGATGTGGATCTGGATGCGGTAGCCGTCGAGCTTCAGCTCATGAATCCATTCATCGCCAGGCGGGGCCTCCTTCGTCTCGATCGCCAGTTGTGGAGGAACGACCTTCGGCATCTTCTCAGGTGGAAGTCTCTTCAGGCGGGAAGAGGTTTCCGAAGAGGCTTTCGTCTCGCTTGCTGCGGCTTTTTTTTTAGCAGGCGCCTTCTTCCCTGGCTTGCTTACCGGCGCCGGAGTGTCGGCGTCGATGGTCGCCGTGTCCTTCGAATTCCAGACGTGATCCTCATCGCGTGCAATGCCATCGAGATCGCGCCCCGTCACCACGCTGTCCGGAGCCTCCTCGGTGATCGGAGGATCGCTCTCGCCACGCTCGAACTCATCATGTTCCTTGATCAGCAGCCAGTTCGGCTTGCGCTCCTGTGCCGCCTTCCCGCCCATGCGAACCAGCGTCCAGTTCCCTTTCAGCTTCTCGCCGTGCAGCTCGAATTTCAGGCGCCCGGTGCGAAACCCCTCGTCAGCATCGCCATGCGGAGCCCACGTCCCGTGGTCCCACAGCATTACCGTCCCGCCGCCGTACTGGCCTTTGGGGATGGTCCCCTCGAAGCCGCCGTACTCGATCGGGTGATCCTCGACTTGCACCGCCAGCCGCTTGTCGCCCGGATAATAGCTCGGTCCCTTGGCAACGGCCCAGCTCTTCAGCACGCCGCGCCAGCCCAGGCGAAAGTCATAGTGAAGGCGCGTGGCCGCGTGCTTCTGGATGACAAATGGAAGGTCGGCCGCTTTCACGTGCGCTCCACGCCCCGCGCCAGATGGCTCCTGCGTCACGCCGAAGTCGCGCATCGACCGATACTTCTTCAGCTGATGATCGACAGCCGAGGAAGCGGATTTCGCCGGCGAAGCCTTCTGGCGGGGCGAAGTCTTCGCGCTCGACTTCGCAGGCCCCTTCGCTGGTTTCTTCGCAGGCATCTCAGGCACTCTTCAATCTGCGCGTGGAGCTGGCCGCCTTCGTCGACGGTTTCTTCGGAGCCTGCCGCGTGCGCGACCGCGGACCAGACGCCTTGAGGCTCTGCTTCAAGGCGTCCATCAGGTTAATCACCTTCGCGGATTTGTGAGTCTTCTCTTCCAGCGGCAGCGGCTGCTTCTTCACCTTGGCCTCCACCAGCTTGCGGAGCGCATCCTCGTAGTCATCCTTGAAGGCATCGATGTCGAAGGGCTGCGAGTAGTGCTCGATCAATTCGTTCGCCATGGTCAGCTGCCGGGCGTCGACGGTCTGCGCTTTCATCTGGCCGAAGTATTCGTCAGGATTACGCAGCTCCTTGCTATAGCGCATGGTGTAGGCCATCAGCCCCAGGCTCTTTTCATTCTCTGGCGCGGCCACCGCCACCAGGTGTTCGCGTCCCGCGAAGACAATCTCTCCCAGTCCGGCCTTTCCGCTCCTGGCCAGAGCCTTCTGCACCACGGCAAAAGCCTGTGCCTGCTCGTCGCCATCGGGCACCATGAAATATGGCTTCTCGAACAACGCCGGCGGAATCTCGTTCAGGCTTACGAACTGCGCAATCTCCAGCGTCCGCTTGCTCTCGATGCGCAGGCGGTCGACCTCATCCGGCTCGATCACCACATACTTTCCCGGCCGATACTCGTATCCCTTCACGATCTCCGCCTTGTCCACGGGATCGTTGCCGTCGATCACCTTGAGGTGATGAACCCGCTCGCCGGTGCGCCGGTCAATCTGGTGAAACGAGATCTCGCTCGCTGTATTCACTGCGGGAAAAAGTTGAACACCGAAGGAAACCAGCGAAATTTGCAGTTGCCCGGACCAATATGGACGCGCCACGATCAGACCCTCCCGGCGATCAACGCCGCAAGCTACTTGGATTCAATGAATTTCATCCAGGGTGCCCAGCCCCGATCACCGATTCGAGAAAGATACGCCCTCGCGGCACGAATCGCCATCGCCCGGAACTTCTGAGAAAATGGCGTTCTATGAGCGACAGCATTCGTGCAGGTGTTATCGGATTTGGACTCGCAGGGCGCATCTTTCACGCCGCGGTCATCGCCGCGACCCCGGGCCTGGAGTTGGCATGCATCGTACAGCGCAGCGGAGACGATGCGGCCAAAGTGTATCCCAACATCAGGATTGCCCGCTCGATCGAAGAGATGCTCAGCGACGAATCCATCAAGCTGGTTGCCGTGGGCACGCCCAGCGGCGACCACTATGCGCATGCAGCGCAGTGCCTCAGGGCGAAGCGGAACGTCGTCATCGACAAGCCCTTCACCCTCACCTCAGAAGAAGCGCGCAGCCTCATCGAGACCGCGAAGGAGAATGGAGTTCTCGTCACCGCCTACCAGAACCGCCGCTGGGACGGTGACTTCGTCACCCTCAGGCAGGTGCTGGCTTCCGGTTGTCTCGGACGCATCGTCACCTACGAGTCGCACTTCGACCGCTACCGGCAGGTGCCCCGCCTCGATGTCTGGCGCGAGAACGGAACTCCAGGCGGCGGGCTGCTCCTCGATCTCGGCCCTCACCTCATCGACCAGGCGACCGCGATTTTCGGCGATCCCAATGAGGTCTGGGCGGATGTCCGCATCGATCGCGAGAACGCGCGCGTAGACGACGCCTTCGATATTCAACTGAAGTTTGCCGGAGGCGTAACCGCCTGGCTACGCTCGTCCCTCACCGCCTTCTTCGCCGGAGCCCGCTTCCTCGTCCACGGCACCAAGGGAAGCTTCGTGAAGTGGGGACTCGATCCGCAGGAAGACGCGCTCAAAGCGGGTGCGAAGTTCACCGATTCGGGATTTGGAGAAGAACCAGAGAGCCAGTGGGGCAAGTTGCACCTCGCCGGCGAGAGTGGGGCAACGATAGAGACCATCGAGACCGCCGCGGGGGACTATCGCGGGCTCTACGCCAACGTTCGCGATGCACTCCTCGGGGTGGGGAAACTGGAAGTAACAGCGGAGGATGCCTGGCGTACTGCCCGCGTCATCGAGCTATGCCGCGAGTCGAGCGAATCGCGCCGCAGCGTGAAGTTCAGCCGTCAAATTTGACCCAATTTGGCCGCGCCGCCAAAGCGCCGGCATTCTGACGACCTATGGGAGGAAGAATCTCAGCGCAGGAAAGACGCCACACCATCCTTACCGCGTCTCGGCATTCAACAGGGGCCAGGTCTCCGGCGTATCTGCCCCCGTGAGCACAATGTCCTTCCCGTGGTCGAACGATGCCGTCACCTGAAACGAAGTGCGCATATCCCATTGGTCTTGGCTCAACGGATAGTTGAAGATCAGCAGTCCCTGCACCGTTTCGCCCGGCTGAATCACGGAATGCCGCAGCAGCGGCTGCTGCTCATACGCGATGAGGTCGGGGTAATATTGAAAAACTTTCCGGAAATCCTCCATGGAAACGTCTGCGCTATCGAATTCGGCGTTCCCCAGACGCACGATTCCGGAGAGATCGAAAATGGAGAACGGCTTCTCGCTCGTGTTGTGAATTTTTACCGGGCTCAGCACCAGCAGCGTCTTGTCCGGCTGCGGCTCGGACACCGGAGTCTCCGCCCCGTCGACTTCCGCGGCCTGGCTGGGAGGAACGTAAAGTTTCACGTCCAAGACCTCGCCCTTCGGTTCGGGGGGAGCCGGGTTCACAAGAACGTAGCCGGCGATCGCCAGCACCACCAGCACCGTAGCAATCGTTCCAAGCTTCAACACATAATTCGGACGGATGGACGGAAGCTCCTCGACAAAATTAAACATGGCGATTCCTGATTTTGAGTTTTAGCAGGAGGAGTTGAGAGTCGAACGAAATGCTCTCAGACGCAGCTTACATCGAAAGCGCCGCGCCGCAAGTGAACTCTGGTAACGTCCCGGCGAGTACGAACAGGATCGCCGCACGCGAGAACCATCTCGCTATCCGCCGCGCTTCGCCTCGCGGATTCGGCGAATCTCTTCCATTCGCTGCGACAACAATTTTTCGCGGCCTTCGCCGGTGGGCAGATAATACTTTCGCCCGCGCAGACTCTCCGGCAGACAATCCATATCTGCGACCTTGCCCTCTTCATCGTGCGCGTACCGGTAGCCCTTGCCGTAGCCGATGGACTCCATCAACGTCGTAGGAGCATTGCGCAGATGCAGCGGCACCGGCTCCGCACGCGTCGCTTCGATATCGCCGAGCACCGCTCCGTAGGCGGTATAAAGCGCATTCGACTTGGGCGCCAGCGCGAGATACACCACGGCCTGCGCCAGCGCCAGATCTCCCTCCGGTGACCCCAAGAAATCCATGGCGTCGCGAGCCGAAAGAGTCAGGTTCAGCGCTTCTGGCGAAGCGAGCCCGATATCCTCGACCGCCATTCGCACTACCCGTCGCGCCACATACATCGGATCCTCACCCGCCTGCAGCATCCGTCCCAGCCAGTAGAGGGCCGCGTCGGCATCGGAGTTGCGCACCGACTTATGGAGCGCCGAGATCAGGTTGTAATGCTCTTCGCCTTTTTTGTCGTAGAGCAACACGCGCTGCTGCAGAGCTTCGACAGCAACGTCCTTGCCGATCACCTTCGCCGAACGAGCTTCCGCCAGCTTGGCCGCAACCTCAAGCGCATTGAGCGCATTCCGCGCATCGCCGCTGGAATACGAAGCCACCGTAGTCAGCGCTTCCTCATCGGCCGCCAACTTCATATTCCCTAATCCGCGCTGCGTATCCACGAGCGCACGCCGCAGCAGTATGAGAATCTCCTCCTCACTCAGCGCCTTCAGCGTATAAACCCGGCAGCGCGAAAGCAGCGCGCCAATAATCTCGAACGAGGGATTTTCCGTAGTCGCGCCAATCAGCCGGATCGTTCCGTGCTCCACATAGGGCAAAAACGCATCCTGCTGCGCCTTATTGAAGCGGTGGATCTCGTCGATGAAGAGGATGGTGCGGGATCCGAATCGCGCCGCCTTCTCCGCCTCCACCATCACCTGCTTGATCTCCTTGATCCCGGCTAGCACCGCGGAGAACTCGATGAAGCTGGCATGTGTGGCGTTGGCGATAATCTTCGCCAGTGTCGTTTTGCCCACGCCCGGCGGCCCCCAGAAGATCATTGACGCCGGATCGTCATGCTCGATCTGCACCCGCAGCGGCTTGCCCGGAGCGATCAGGTGCTGCTGTCCCACGTATTCATCCAGATTGCGCGGACGCATCCGCTCCGCCAGCGGCGCAGCCAGCGATGGCGATGAGGTCAAATCCGGGGTCGGGTTGAAAAGGCTCATCGCGTGCTCCGCTGCCGCGCGGCCTCATACAGCAGGATGGAGCCCGCAATCCCGGCATTTAGCGATTCCACCGGCCCCGGCGTAGGAATCGTCACCCTTCTTGACGCCAGCCGCAAAACTTCTTCGGGAATGCCGTTCCCCTCATTCCCTAAGATGAGCGCCGAAGGCAAAGTAAGATCGCACTGCGCAACCGGCTCGCCCTCGGAAGCGACTGCGGCCAGTGCCGTGATTTTCCTGGCAAACAAAGCGGCAAACAGCTCCTCCGACTTCGAACTCACGCAAGGCAGCCGGAAGACCGAACCCGAAGACGCCCGCAATGTCTTCTGGTTGTAAACGCTCACTGTTCCCGGCAGCATCACCAATCCCGTTGCCCCAAGGGCTTCCGCTGAGCGGATCAGCGTGCCCAGGTTGCCGGGGTCCTGCAAGCCCGCCGAGACCACCACCAGCGCCGTCGTATCGGCGGCCAGCACCTTATCCAGGGTGAATGCAGGAGGCGCGACCAGCGCCGCAATCCCCTGCGGTGTCTCGGTGCGCACCGCGCTGGTGAAGATATCTTCCGGCAGCGCCAGAATCTCAACTGCTTCGGGCAGGTCCAGCCGGTCAAGCAGCGGCTCGTTGCCCATCCGCACGAACACTGCTGCGATCGAGAGCCCGGTGGCCATTGCCTCGCCCACCAGGTGCTCGCCTTCGATCGCGATGTGTCCTTCGTCTGTGAGTCCGGCCCGCGCAAATCCCGACCGAAGCTCCTTCACCCGCGCGTTCTGCCGGCTCTGCACAGCCCTGACTGCGGGGCGAGGCGGACGGGCAGGGATGGAAGTAGTCGGCATGCGTGGATTCTAGAGCAAATCGAAAATCCGGGTTGCATGCGCCGACCGGAAGCCGCCACCCCATATTGGGCAGCACTCCCGGCAGCCGCACCCGATGTGGCAACATGAATGCTGTGCCCTCCCGCGAACCCGCTGACGCATTGGCATAGAATTGAGAAGTCTTGCTTGCTCCGGCCGAAGAATGTCCCCTGCTCTGCCTCTCGGCAAAGGTTGGCGGAAGGCCTCGACTGCCGTCACGCGAGCAGTTTCTTAAATTGGAGCCACCTTGTCTGCAGAGATCCTGCGCATTCATCCGGATGAACCCGAACCGGATCGGGTGCAATTCGTTGTTTCGTGCCTGAAAAGCGGCAAAGTCACCGGCATGCCGACTGACACCTTTTACGGCCTCGCTGTCGACCCGGTGAATCTCCGCGCCGTCGAGCGCATTTATGAGATCAAGGGTCGCCTGAAGCACAAACCTCTTTCGCTGCTCATTGCGAATGTCTCGCAGGCCTACGAGCTCGCCCGCGAAACTGGCTGGACCCTCGACCGCCTAGCCGAGCGCTTCTGGCCAGGCCCGCTCACGCTGATCGTCAAGGCCGGCTCGCGTCTGCCGCTGCGCAGCACGGCAAACACCGGCAATGTTGCGATTCGCGTCCCCGACGCCGCCATTCCCCGCGCCATCGTCGAAGCCTTCGGCCTTCCCATCACTGCAACCTCCGCCAATCTGCAGGGTATGCCCGAGTGCACCTATGCAGCCTGCGTGCGCGATCAGGTCGGAGACCGTATCCCGCTCATCGTGGATGGAGGACCAACCGGGAGAAGTCTCCCTACCACCATCGTCGATCTTTCCGGCGGCGAGAACTCCTGGCAGGTGTTGCGCGAGGGAGCGATACCCACGCACGAAATTGCCCTGGCGCTTCAGTCGTAACCTTTTGGCTGGATCGAATTCGCCAGTCCGCTGACTCCGCTATTTCATCCAAACAGGAGTGGTGTGAAGAATCTCGCCAGTCTTCCGCGCTCGATACAATGTCAGTAGCAGCGATGAGGTTATTCGTTTCACTGCCTGTGGCCTTCTAAAGCGGGCCATTCGCCTTTGTCCCATGATTGTTCCCGACACCAACCTGCGCTCGGTACGCCAGCCCGTGGGCCTCGAACGGCCACTGCGCGCCCGTGCCTCGCTTGTCTGGATTCTCCTCTCCGCGATCCTCTTCGGAGCGGTCGCATGGGTGGTCTGGGTCGACCTGCAGATTCGCGCCTACGCCGCCCACGATGAAGCCCAGGCCGCCGACGCGATCGCGGTCTTCGGAGCGGCGGAGTACGATGGCCGTCCTTCCCCCGTGCTGCGGGCGCGCCTGGATCACGGGCTCGCCCTCTACCAGGAAAAACTCGCGCCCATCGTCATCACCCTCGGCGGGGGCGACCCTGCCGACCGCCACTCCGAAGGAGGCGTGGGCCACGACTATCTGCTCGCCCACGGCGTTCCGGAAAAAGCGATCATCGCCGAGACCGAGAGCAAAAATACCGAGGAGTCCTCTCGCCGTCTCGCCGTCATCGCCCGCACAAACGGCCTGAAAAAAATACTTGTCGTCAGCGATGGCACTCACCTCTTCCGCGTCCACGCCCTATGCTCCAGCCTCGGCCTCGACGTCGTCACCTCGCCCCGTCCCACCGGCAAGGGCCTTTCGACTTTCGATGCCTTCCAGCGGGTCAGCCACGAAATCCTCAGCTACACCCTGTGGCGGATTCGCCGGGCCGTAGGCATGGACAGCTAGACCCGCCGGGTGCCCCACATCCCGCTTTTGAGATGTGGGACAAACTACCCCTGGATCAGTAAGTCAGTTCATCGGAACAGTGACAAAACGCTGGCGGCGACCACTGCGGCGCACGTAGAAAGAAAATTCACAGCGTCGTTGTTCAGCCATCCCCGCCGCTCCAGCGTCGCGCCCAGCAGGCTATCGAAAAAGAGCCCAAAAACGCCGCTCGCCAACGCGACGAAACCCTCTGTCCAAGACAAAGGAAGAACGAGAAGTGCGATCAGGGCGATCGCCGCCGCCCCGGCGCATCCGGCAAGAGTGCCCGCTAGGCTGACAGCTCCGTCGGTCCCAGCCGGGACCCGCCGCAGTGTGGTCAGAAGCACCGGCTCGCCGCCCAGAACCTCGCCCAACTCCGACGAAAGCGTGTCTGCCGTGGCCTCCGCCAGCGCGGCGACCAATGCAATCAGCATGGGGCGGCGCAAAATTCCCGGCGAGAGGACAAAAAAATGCGAGGCGCTCACGGCGATGCCGGCAAGCGCCGCCGCACCCAGGTTGGCCGCGACCTGCGACGCGGAACGTCCCCGCCGCTCCTCGGCAACCTGCAACGCCTCTTTGCGGGCCCGCCCAAAACGCGTCGCGGCGAAGGTGAGCAAAAACAGCGCCAGCAGAGGCCACAGCAGACTGCGCCATCCCGGCGCGGCGAGATAGAAGGCTACGGTAAACAGCCCCCCGGTGAATGCCGCGCCCGGAGTCGCCGCTCGCAGTCCCCACACCAGCAGCCCGAAGGCGACCCCGATCGCAGCGCCGGTGAACAGAATCCAAGGCCCGAACCACGAAAACCCCACAGCCTGAGTCAGCACCGCAGCAGAAACAGGAATTACGACCAGAGCGAGGAGCACCCAGGACTGCCAGCGCAAATGAACGCTCCTACCCAGATCACGAGTCATACGAATTCTTTCCAGTCCAAGTCTAAGAAGAGAAGAGTCGGACGACAGCCAGGCCTTATCCTCCATCACGGCCAGTACCCGGTCTGCTCGTCCCGCCCCTCGAATGGCTGCTGTGATTTACAATCGTAATTCCATCAGGATTCGTAATCTTGTTGCATCGGGATTCCGAGCCGTATCGATTGTGGAGTGAGGTATTTGCGAGTGCAGAGTCTGAAATGGCTGGCAGCCGGAGCGCTGCTGGTTCTGGTCGGTGCCACGGGTTGTGGAAGCCAATATCGTCCCGTAATTACTCCCGTTCCGCCAACCGGCCCTTCGGCGCAACCCACAGCCTACGCTGTGGTCATTTCGCAGCCCGAGCTGGTGGCTCCCGGTTCTCTGCCGGCTACCGCGCCCGCCTGCCCGTCGACCGCGTATGCCAACCCCGGCGTGGTCACGATCATCGACTTCTCCGGCGACAGCATCATGGCCACGGCCCAGCTGGGCACTGGCCCGCTCACCTTCGCCCTTAACGCCTCCGGCAGCGACGCCTATACCCTGAACTGCGACAACACCATGAGCACCATCCCGATTACGACGTCGCTGCAGACAAAGAATGTTTTGAGCAGCACGTTCTTCGCTGACGCCGTTCCACTTAACGCTCTTGCCGTAACCGGAAGCGAGTACGTCGTCGAGCAGGGCCGAAATCAGGTGGGTGCATTTTCTGGAAGCCCTGCCTCGCTGGTACAGGAAGTGGGCGTTGCGCCCAGCGCCATTAACGTTACGGGCGTCCCCGGCGCCCAGCGCGTCTATGCCATTAGCCAGGGCAACATCTCCAGCAACGGCCTGCCCGCCTGGGGCGCCTGTGCGACCCCCTCTTCTGTAAGTGTGAACGGCGAAGCTGACGGCATCGAAATAGCCACCAACACCGTCTCGTCCCGGCTCCAGCTCGGCGTCTGCCCGGTCTACGGCGTAACCTCGGCCGACGGACTGCGGACCTACATCATGAATCGCGGCAGCGGCACCGTCACCGTGATCAATAATCAGCTCAACACTCTAGATACCGGCGCGAACCTCGGCGCCAACGGGACCATCAATCTCTGCCCCAAGGGCCCCTCGCCCTGCAATGCCGGACCCGTCTTTGGCCAGATCTATACCACCGGCAACCTGCTGGTGACCGCCAACTACGACAACAACACCGTCAGCGTCATCGACACCAGCCTCGACATCTACGGCAACGACAGCCCCACCTTCGGCAAGGTGCTGGCCACTGTGCCCGTCGGAGTGAACCCTGCCTCCCTGACCGTGCTGCAGGATGGCAGCCGCGTCTACACCGCAAACGAGGGAGATGGCACCGTCACCGTCGTCAACCTGACCAGCTATACGCAGCAGGCCACGATCCCGGTGCAGGGCACGCCGTCCTCGAACAACACCATTACCGGCACCCTTATTCCGCAGCCCCGCTCCATCGACTCGGCCTATAACTACCCCACCGGCAAGGTCTACGTAACGTCGATGAACAGCCCCTACGTCACCGTCATCCGCACCGATACCGATGTGGTCTCGGCGACTATCCAGGTGCAGGGCAATGTCGTTGATCTGCACACGACGTCGCAATATACGGGAACCTCCTCGACCAGCGGGAATCTCAACCCTGTGAGCCGCGCATACGGCTCCGGCGCTCCATAGACGAACGGTCCCCGGGTACCCCACATCTCGCTTTTGAGATGTGGGGCGCACAGATGACAGGCGAAGCGACCAAAGGGAGCGAAGCAGCAACAACACGCGCGCCAGCGCAGACGCCGGGACGGCAAGTCCTACATCAGGCTCACGGCATCCACATCCACAATCAGGTTGCGCCTCGGAATGCCCACCGCCTCGGCATGAGCCAGCGCCATTCGCAGGGCCCGAGCCAGGGCCGTGCGCTTCTCCGCCTTCAGCACCAGGTGAAAACGATAGATCCGCTTAATCCGTGCCAACGGAGCCGTTGCCGGGCCTAATACCCGGACTCCATCCAGTTGCGTCGACTGAAACCATCGCCCCAGTGTGGCCGACCACCCCGCCGCCTCTTCCAGCCGGGGACTCTGAACGATCAGGTTCGCGAGCGAAGCAAACGGTGGATAGTGCATCCACTTGCGATACTTCATCTCCCGCTCGACGAAAGAATGAAAGTCGTGCTGTGCGGCGCATTGGATCGCGTAGTGGTCAGGATGATAGGTCTGGACGAGCACTGTTCCTGGCAGCTCGCCACGCCCGGCTCGTCCGGACACTTGCGTGAGCAGCTGAAAGACCCGCTCCGCGGCGCGAAAATCCGGCAGGCCGAGAGCGAAGTCCGCACCCACTACGCCCACCAGGGTCACGCCGTGGATGTCATGTCCCTTGGCAATCATCTGCGTGCCCACCAGCAGGTTGATCTCGCCCGAGTGCAGCCGCATCAGCAGCCGCTCCATATCGCCCCGCCCACGAACCGTGTCGCGATCCATGCGCCCGATGCGCGCGCCGGGAAAGATCTCCTGCAACCGCTCTTCGCCTTGCTGCGAGCCCGCGCCGAGAAAATAAAGATGCTCGCTGTCGCACTTGGGGCAGCGCGAAGGAACATTCCTTTTGTAACCGCAATAGTGACATTCTAGCCGCTGCCCCGCCGGAGCCCGCCCATCCGACGAAGTTACCGGCTTGTGATAGGTCAGCGCGATCGAGCAGTTCTCGCACTCCAGCTTCTCGCCGCACGCCCGGCACATCACCACGAACGAATAGCCGCGCCGGTTCAGCAGGATGATCGCCTGCTCGCCGCGATCCAGCGTGGCCTGCGTCTGCTCGATCAGCGCCCGCGAGAACAGATGCTCCTGCCCCGTCTCCTGAAACTCGCGCCGCATGTCCACCAGCTCGACCTTGGGCATGGGCCGCTGCATCACCCGCTCGTGCATCTCGATCTGCGCATACCTGCCCTGCCGCGCGTTATGCCAGGACTCCAAAGACGGAGTCGCCGAGCCCAGCACAATCGTCGCGCCGGCCAGTTTGGCGCGCATCACCGCCGTGTCCCGCGCATGATAGCGCGGCATCGACTCCTGCTTGTAGCTCGAGTCGTGCTCCTCATCCACCACGATCAGGCCGAGGCTCTCCACGGGCGCGAACACCGCCGAGCGCGTGCCCACCACTACCCGCGCCTCGCCCCGCCGGATGCGATGCCACTGTTCGCTGCGCTCCTCCGGAGTCAGCGCGGAATGCAGCAGCGCCACCTCCGCGCCGAAGGCGTGATGCAGCTGCGCCGCCATCGCCGGGGTCAGCCCGATCTCCGGGACCAGCAGAATCGCCGACTTGCCGCGATCCAAAGCCCGCTGCATCGCGGCCAGATAAACCGCAGTCTTCCCCGAGCCGGTAATTCCATGCAGCAGATGCGGCTTGAATTCTCCCGTCTCGACCGCCGCGGTGATGGTATCCAGAGCCGCCTGCTGTGCGGGGTTCAGCACATGCGTGGGCCGGTGCATCGCCGACAAATGAGTGAGATGAAAATCCGCGGGCCGCTCATCGATCCGCACCAGTTCCCGCTTGACCAGCGTGCCCAGCGTCGACGCCGGCACCGCCAGCCGGCGCAACTCCGCCACCGGCAACTCACCGCCGCCGCCAGCTAGCTCCGCGAGAATCGCCTGCTGATTCTCGTTCAGCCTGGGGAGCCGCGTGCCCTCCACCAGCACCGCATAGCGTACAGTGCGGCGTGCATCGCGCGGCGCAGCGGTGGTCTCGCGTACGATCCACTTCTTGCGCAGCATCCCTGCCAATAGCTCGCGTGAAACGCCAGTCGCCGAGCGCAGAGTAGACGCACGCACAGCTTCGCCGCTCTCCAGATAATTGAGCGCCTTGTACTCTGTGTCCTGCTCTTCAGGAGATCGGCGCGAGCGGCGCGACGAACCCTGCTCCGCCCCTTCGAAGAGCGCCGCGCGCCCGGTGTCGGTAATGCGGTAGAGCACCTGCTTGCGCACCTCGCTCATCAGCGGCAGCATGGCCCGCAAAACCTCGCCCACCGGCGCAATGTAGTACTGGGCGATCCACTGCGCCAGGTCCAGAAGTTGCGCGGAGAGGATCGACTCCTCATCGAGAATGCTGAGCACCGGCTTGGCTTCCACCGGAGGAGGATCGTCGTGCACACGAAGCACGATGCCCGCCAGCTTTTCGTTGCGAAAAGGGACCAGCACCCGCCCGCCGATGGGCGGAACAATCTCCGTCAGCGCATAGGTGAACACGCGGTCCAGCGGAACCGGCAAGGCAACATCGCAAAAGGCAGGCACTTAGATCAGGGTACAGGGTATAGGGGGTAGGGTGTAGTGAACCGGGCTGGCACGAGCTTTAGTCTTCCAATAGACCCTTACACATCCGATTTTTGTTGCTGGAATGACCCCGGTTAACTCAATAATAGCTGCGTGTTCGCTCGCTCTGTGTCCCTGCTCGCCCTTCTTTCTCTGCCGCTTGTTCTCCCCCCGCAAAGCGTTGGACAAACCCCAACCCCGCCCCCGACATTAACTGTCAAAAAACTGACGTTGGCCCCCGATGCACACCGTGACTACTCCAGGGAAGGCATCGTCTACCAGAAGATCGCAACGATCTATCGCTATCAGGCTGATGGAACCGGGGAGCGCGAGCTTACAGTCGTCGCGCGCGTGCAATCGGAGAGCGCCGTGCATGAGACCGGGCTGCTCACCTTCACCTATGCTTCAGGAAACGAACATCTCAGCGTCGAATATCTTCGCGTCCGCAAACCGGACGGCACCGTCGTTCTCACGCCCGCAGCCGACGCTCAGGATATGCCCACCGAGGTTACCCGCCAGGCCCCGTTCTACAGCGACCTGCTCGAGCTGCAGATTCCCGTCAAGTCTCTCAGCGCCGGAGACGTGCTTGAGTACAAGGTGGACGAGGTTCTCCAGAAGCCGCTTGCTGCCGGCGAGTTCTGGGGAGCGGCAAACTTTGCCACTACCGCGGTCGTGCTCGACGAGTCGGTCGAGCTGTCTTTTCCCATCGACAAATATGCTCTCGTTCTCAGCCCCACATCGACGCCCGTCATCTCCGAAGAAAGCGGCCGCAAGGTCTATCGCTGGAAGTCTTCTCAACTAGAGCCGACCAGCGATAACAAAAAGCAGCCGCCCGCCGATCCGGATGCTCTTCCCTCCATTTCGTGGACCTCATTTCGCGACTGGCAGGAGGTCGGCGCATGGTACTCCAGCCTGGCGCGCGATCGCGCCGCCGTGAGCCCCGAGATCCAGGCTAAAGCGCAGGAGTTGATCCAGGGTAAGACGACGGACGACGAGAAGATTCAGGCCATCTATACCTACGTTTCGACGCAGGTGCGCTACATCGGCGTCGCCTTCGGAATCGGCCGCTACCAGCCGCACTCTGCCGAGGCCGTTCTCGAAAACCAATACGGGGACTGCAAGGACAAGCACACGCTGCTTGCCGCCTTGCTCAAAGCTGCCGGTTACGATGCGTGGCCTGCGCTCATCGGCACCATGAACAAATTGCACGCCGAACTGCCCGCGCCCTCGCAGTTCGATCACGTCATCACCGTGGTCTCGCTTCCCAGCGGGCTCATGTGGCTCGACAGCACGCCGGAGATCGCTCCCTATCGCATGCTCATCGCGCCTCTTCGCGACAAAGAGGCTTTGGTCATGCCCTCGAACGGAGCGCCGAAGATGATGCGCACCCCGGCCGACGGACCATTTCCGTTTGTCGATCAATTCAGCGGCACCGGCAAGCTCGATGCCCAGGGTACGCTGACGGGACACGTCGACTTCAAAATGCGCGGCGATACCGAGGTCAGCTTCCGCGAACTCTTCCACTCTTTGCCTCGCGCTCAATGGCAGACCGCAACCCAGAATGCCTCGCAAAGCATGGGGTTCGGCGGCACTGTCAGCAATCTTGACGTCTCTCTTCCCGAGAAGACCGCAACTCCCTTCGATTTCTCTTACGACTACGAGCGCAAGAACTATGGCGACTGGTCGAACCACCGCATCGTGCCCCTGACCATGCCTGTTTCGCTCGCTGATGTTAGTGAGGAAACCGAAACGAAACCAGTTGAACTGGGGTCGCCGCGGCAGGAAATTCACTCCTCCACCATCGAGCTGCCGCCGGATTACACCGCGTCGCTGCCCCGCTCCGTGAAGTACACCGCCAAATTCGCCACTTATGAGGCGGGCTACAGGCTCGACGGCAACAAATTCATCAACGAACGCAAGCTGACCATCCTGCAGCGTGAGGTGCCTGTTGCGGATCTCCCCGAATACGACAAGTTCGTCAAGAACGTGGAAGACGACGAGAACCAGTTCACTCTGCTCTACGCCAAAGGCGCGGTGAAGATCGAGGACACCGCGAACAACCCGGAGGCAGACCAGCTCATCCAGACAGCCTTCGCGGATATCTTCCGGCATGACGTCGACTCCGGCCGCGCCAATCTCCAGCGTGCAGAGCAGCTGAGCCCGCATGAGCGCGGACTGCAGGCAGGCTATGCCTATGCCGACGCTGCGGAGCACCATCTGGACGCCGCCGTCGCCGACTATCGCAAGGAGATCGGCAATCATCCTGAAAACCCCGTCGTCTACCGGACACTGGCCGCACTTCTCATGACCATGAAGCGGCCCGCTGAGGCAGAGCAAACCCTGCGCGACGGACTCAAGATCATCCCCGACGACAAGGTGACAACCGGGCAGCTGAGCAATGTTCTCATCGGCGAGAAGAAATACGGTGACGCCTCAACCCTTTTGGAGGCCGCGTCGAAAGCGGCTCCGGATGACAAGAACCTTGCCGTCCAGGCGGGGCGGGCCGAGATCCTCGCGGGGCAGAAAGATGCCGGCGTCGCCCACCTGCGCGCGGCGCTGAACGATGCCGGCGATCCGGAAATCCTCAACGATGCCTCCTACGAGCTGGCCAATTCGAATATGGAGCTCCCGCTGGCTGAAACGAGCTGCAAGAAGGCGCTTGAAACCATGGACAAGGCAACCGAACAGACGACCCTCGGCAACCTCAGCGCCGACGACCTGCGCCGCGTCAACCTGCTCACCGCTGCGTGGGACACGATGGGCTGGATCTACTTCCGCGAAGGAAATCTGCCGATGGCCGAAAAGTACATCGCCGCGGCATGGCAAGCTACCCAGCACAGTGAGGTCGGCGATCATCTGGGGCAGATTTACGAGAAGGAGGGACGGCTGCAGCAGGCTGCCGACACCTACTCGCTGGCCGCAGTCGCCGGAGCGCTCAGCCCCGACCCCTCCGGTGACGAGGGCATCCATGCCAGTCTGAAAAGACTCGCCGCAAAAGGATACTCGCCCCGCTCGAAAACGCCGGGAGAGGACCTGGGCAAGGAGCGATCGGTGATGTTGACCCGGCTCACGGCAACGGCATGGAAGCCGGAGGCCAGCGCCGATTTCTTCGTCCTCTTCGCCGCCGGCAAGACGGAAGATGTGCAGTTCATCAAAGGCAGCGAGGATCTGCGTTCGGCGGCAGACGAGCTGAAGGCGAAAGCCGTTCCCGCTTCTTTCCCGGATGGGTCGCAAGCCAGAATCGTTCGGCGTGGAATTCTCTACTGCTCCGACGCGCTGAAGGGCTGCCAGTTCACCCTGCTGCTGCCGCAGTCAGCCACCTTGAACTGATTTCAAGCCCAGTTCCCGCATCGCGATCTGCAAATCCTTCCACGCCTCTTTCTTCTGCGTGGGATCGCGCAACAGATAAGCCGGATGATAGGTGACGATCAGCTTGCTGCCGCGTACGTCGTGGATTCGTCCGCGGAGGCTGGCCAGCGAGGTTTTTCTGCCCAGCAGGTATGTGGCCGCCGTCGCGCCCAGCGCCACCAGTACCTCCGGGCGCACCACGTCGATCTGCTGCCAAAGAAACTGCATGCAGGTATTGGCTTCGTCTGGCTCGGGGGTACGATTCTGCGGCGGGCGGCACTTCACCACGTTCGCTATATAGACCTGCTCGCGCTTCAACCCCATGGCGTTGATCATGTTATTCAGCAGCTGTCCCGCGCGGCCTACAAATGGCAGCCCCTGCGCGTCTTCATCGGCGCCCGGCCCCTCGCCTACGAACATCAACCGCGCATTCGGATCGCCGTCGGCGAAGACAATCTTGTGCCGCCCCTGGAAGGCCAGGGGGCAGCGCGTGCAATCGCCGATTTCGGCGCGGATCGCTTCCAGAGCAACCGCGCGCTGCGCCGCGGGAACAATGCCGGGAACAAGAGCAGGAGGGGGTGTAACAGGCTTGCGTGCAGGAATGACAGGCTCCGGGTCAGAAGAAGGATCAGACGAAAGAATAGAAGAGGATGGGGAAGAAAGCACGGGCGGCGCGGGAGCATCGGCATCTACTGCTGATTCCAATGCCGAGGGATCGGGATCTTCGCGGCGATAGAAATCGTAAACGCCGAGATCACGGTAGTAGCGCAGCCGGGCCTGGAGAATCTCTTCGAGCTCAGGGGACAACCGGGACATCACTCAAACATCGTACCGGTTTCCGACACCACATGCTGTGGACGCCGCAGGCCGAGAATCTCCTCGATAATGCGGTCGGCAAGGTCACGCTTGGTCATCTCCGGCAGGTCGTTCGAGGTCTGCGCGGTCAGGAAGGTCACGGCATTCCGATCAGAGTCGAAGCCGATGCCTTCACGGGAAACATCGTTCAGCACGATCGCATCCGCACCCTTGCGAAGCAGCTTGTCTCGGCCGTGGGCAACGGCATTCTCGGTCTCAGCAGCGAAGCCGATAATCAGTTGTCCCGGATGCCGCCGCGCCACCACCTCGGACAGAATGTCCTCGGTCGGTTCCAGCTCCAGCGTCACCGGTCCTACCCGCTTGATCTTCTGTTCCGACTGCCGCCGGGGCCGGTAGTCCGCAACTGCCGCCGCCTTGATCACGATCGAGGCCTGGTCCACGCGGTTCAGCACTTCGCGGCGCATCTCGTCGGTGGTGATCACCGGCACGATCTCACAGTTCAGTGGCGCACGCAACGCCGTCGGCGCGGTCACCAGGATCACCCGCGCACCCCGCCGCTCCGCCGCCTCGGCCAGGGCGTAACCCATCTTTCCGCTTGAACGGTTGCCCAGAAAGCGAACCGGGTCCAGCGCCTCGCGCGTTCCTCCGGCAGTAATCAGGACGGTCTCGCCGCTGAGGTCGTTGCGATGGTGCAGCACGCCGAGCACGGCGTCGACGATGCTTTCCGTCTCGGCCAACCGCCCACTTCCCGTCATGCCGCAGGCCAGATAGCCACTGCCCGGTTGGACAATCCGCACATTGCGCGCGGCCAGCGTTTCCAGATTCTCCTGCGTCGCCGGATGCTGCCACATATTTACATTCATTGCCGGAGCCACGATTACCGGCGCCGTCGTCGCCAGGTATAGCGTGGTCAGAAAGTCATCGGCTATGCCGTTCGCGAACTTGGCTAGAATATTGGCGGTTGCAGGCGCGACCACCAGCGCGTCCGTCGATTGCGCCGCGTCGATGTGCTCGATGGCCGAGGACAGGTTGTCATCGGGAACCTCGGGCAGGGTCCACAAACTGGTAATCACCTTATGCCCGCTGAGCGCCGCAAAAGTAACCGGTTGCACGAACTGTTGTGCCGACTCGGTCATGACCACGTGAACGTCAAGAGCTTGTTGTTGCAGAGCGCGAACCAGCTCTGCGGCCTTGTAGGCCGCGATGCCACCGGATACACCGACGGTAACCTTCATAGACAGGATTCTACCCGCAAAAGGAGAACCGGCAAGCTGAAATGTAGACACAAATCTCGATGCGTCCAAAAGCGTTGTTCACGTTGGGAACAGTGCTGATTTGGAACGGGAGTGGTAACAAATTGTTGCGCTTCCAGGCGGGATCGATCGTTCTCCCCGCCTGCACTCATCCGCAGGTCAGACTGCGCTCGTTTCGAAATCTATCCCCGCGCACAATTCCAAATGCGCCTTAGGATGCTACGAATTTCGGAATGTCGGGAGCCGCGATCTCCGGCTTGAGCACCGGCGTCTCGGCTTTGACGTAGCCGACTTTTCCGGCGGCGATCTCGTCCTGCGCTACGCGGCAGGCCTTGCGGGACCTGGAATCAACCAGCGGCTGCGAACCATTTTGAAGCTGACGGGCCCGGCGTGCGGCAACCATAACGTAACGGAAATTGCTGTCGAATTCCTGCTCAACACTCATGGCTTCTCCTGATAAAAACTGCTTCGGCAAACTCACACTGGAGCAGCCTCGGCTTTTACGACTCCGAAAGCCTGAAGCACCGGTTTGATCCGCGCCTCAGAGTTCCGCTGGCGGCATCTTTCCGCTATCTCTATTAGTCGTCTGTCTTCGGCATTACATGAGCCGTGGTTGCGACTCATCCGTTCCGCGAAAACGATCGCTGACATCTCTTCAACTGCTCGATCCAGGATGTCGTTGACGAGAATATATCCGTATTCCCGGTAATTCTCAATCTCGCGCCTCGCCGTGGCAAGTCGTCGATGGATAACTTCTATATCTACAGCGCCTTCGGCGCGGCTGCGACCGCGCAGGCGATAAGCGAGATCCTCGGGCGACGGGGGCATCAGGAAAATGGTCACCGCTTCCGGCATCTTCTGCCGCACCTGCGACGCGCCCTGTACATCGATGTCCAGCAGCAAATCTTTGCCCTTCGCAAAGGCATCCGTCAGCGAGTGCCGCGCCGTGCCATAGTAGTTGCCAAATACATCGGCATATTCGAGGAATTCATCCGCGTCGATCATCTTCTGGAACTCTTCGCGTGAAATAAAGTGATACTCGCGCGCTTCCTGCTCCGACCCGCGCGGCGGCCGCGTGGTGTAGGAGACGGAGAACTCAAGGTTGTCGACCAGCGAGCGCAGCCGGCCGACAAGCGTGGACTTGCCGGAACCGGAGGGCGCCGAAATGAGAAATAAGATACCGGCCAAAACGCTGTACTACTCCTTTAGGTGAGTGGCTGGAAACCAGCCCGATGTTTACTCAAGATTCTGAATCTGTTCGCGAGCCTTTTCTATCTCCGACTTCATCCCGAGGCCAAGTTCTGTGACCCGCGGACCATTTCCGGCCACGCCGCCCGTCTTGGAAAGCAGGGTATTTGCCTCGCGGTTCATCTCCTGCAACAGGAAGTCGAGTTTCTTGCCGATATCGCCGCCCTGCTCCAGCAAAGCGCGGAAGTGATCGATGTGCGCATGCAGCCGAGTCACCTCCTCCTCCACGTCGCTGCGCTCGGCTAATATGGCCGCCTCCTGCAATACCCGGTCGGGATCGAACGACCCGTTGAGCATGGTCTTCAGCCGCTGCGCAATACGCTCGAAGTAGGCCTGCTGCACATCTTCGCGCAGAAGCGCAGCCTCGGCCACGAGCGCTTCCAGCCGCCCAAGGCCGGCCTGGAGATCGGCTGCCAGCACGCCGCCCTCGCGAGTCCGCATGGTGTTCAGCGCATCGATCAGCGCGGGGGTTTCCCGGAGCACAGCAGCCTCTAGCGCATGCGATTCCTCATCCGGTCTGCGATCCGTGCCGCGTTCGCCGGTGAAGATTCCCGGAAGCCGGAAGATCAAGTTCAAATCGGGTTCGCCCGCAAGGCCATGCTCGGCAGCGGCTGACCGGAACGCGGCGATGTATTGCGCAACCTGCGCGGCGTCGTAGCCTGCGTCCGTGCTTTGGCTTCGCTCCACGTTGAGCGTGACCTCGACGTGCCCCCGTGACAGCTTCTCCTTGAGGACGCGCCGCAGGTCCATCTCCAGCGCATCGGTTCCTGAAGGCAGGCGGAGATGCAGATCGAGAAAGCGGTGATTCACGCTCTTCAGGCTCAGGGTAAATCCAAGAGAATCGGAGACCCGCGCCGAGACGCGCGCAAATCCGGTCATTGAAAATACGGGCCGCGGGGGGCGGCTTTCTGCCGCAGGGTTCTTCGCTGTTACAGGCGCGGCACTCATGCGTCCGCCTTGCTGGTCAGCGCGGGTTCGAGAGAGTCCAGCTCTGAAGCATGCATAAACTGCAGTTTGTAGAGTTTCTGGTAAGTCGGGGAAATTTGCAATAGCTCTTCATGGGAACCGATTGCCGTAATCCGTCCTCGCTCCAGCACCACGATGCGGGTAGCTCTCCGCACCGTCGACAGCCGGTGCGCGATCACCACGCTGGTGCGCCCCGACATCAGGTTGCTGAGAGCCGTCTGCACCAGCAATTCGCTCTCTGAATCCAGCGCCGAAGTGGCCTCGTCCAGAATCAGGATCGGCGCGTCTTTCAAAATTGCGCGCGCAATCGCCAGCCGCTGCCGCTCGCCGCCCGACAAGCGGAAACCCTTTTCGCCGATGATGGTGTTGTAACCATCCGGCATGCGCAAGATGAACTCATGCGCCAGCGCCGCCTTGGCCGCATCCACTACTTTGGAAAACGGCACGTCGGGCTGGCCGTAGGCGATGTTATTCCGCACCGTCTCGTTGAACAGGATCGTCTCCTGCGTCACCTTGCCGATCTGTTCGCGCAGCGACCGCAGGCTCACGTCGCGGATATCGTGCCCGTCGACCAGCACCCGTCCCGAACTCGCGTCGAAGAATCGCGGAATCAGGTTGACCAGCGTCGACTTCCCTGCACCGCTCGGACCCACCAGCGCAATCACCTCCCCGCGCGGAATTTCCAGGTTGATCTCGTGCAGCACCTGGGCCTCGCCCTCGGCCGTGCTGTAGGCGAATCCGACATTCTCCAGCTTGATCCCCTCGCGGAATCCCTTCAGATGGTACGGATGTTTCTTCTCCACAACCTCGTCCTGGTCGTCCATGAAGTCGAAGATGGCCTGCGAGGCGCCGAGGGCTTGCTGGAAGCTGTTGTAGTAGGTCGAGAAGCGCCGCACCGGATCGTACATCTTGAACAGCGCCACGATGAACGCGAAGAAGACGCCCACCGTCATCGCCTGGCCGCGGATCGCATCGCGCCCCAGCAACAGCAGCAGAGCGATGGCTACCGATCCGATCAGGTCCATCAGCGGCGAGCTGATAGCCTGCGCCCGCACCGAGCTCAGGTTCGCGCGGAACAGTTTCCGCGCCGCCTTCCGGAAGCGCAGCAGCTCCCAGAATTCCATGTTGAAGGCCTTGACGATACGGTTCCCGGTAATCGTTTCGTGCAGAATGTTCTGGATGTCGGCCAGCTTGTCCTGCCCTTTGCGCGTCGTCTGACGAACGCCGCGGCCGATCTTGCGGATCGAGCCGATCACCACCGGCACAAAAATCAGCAGGATCCACGCCAGTTTGCCCCCCAGCATGACCACCACCACCATGGTGAACAGCAGCGTGAAGATCTGCTGCAGGAAATCCGACAGCACTGACGACATTGCGTACTGCACGCGCTCGATATCGTTGATCAAAGCTGAGAGCAGCGTGCCCGTGGCATGCTTCTGGAAGAACGAGATCGACCGCCGTAGGATAGCCTCGTAGAGGTCATCGCGCATGTCGGTGATGGTGCCGAAGCCGGCGTAGTTCGCCAGATAGGTTCCTGCGTAATCGCAGATCCCCTTCAGGAACGTCGATCCCACAAACGCGAACGCCACTACGTTCCAGGGATTATGCAGATGGGACGGAACCAGCTTTTGCAGGTCGATCTGAAAGCGCGGCCCCAGCGCCGACGTCACCATCAGATCCTTATGCACGCCGGGGTGCAGAACATTGTCGAAGATCGGCCCAACCAGCAGCACGCGGAAGGCATCGAACAACCCAACTCCGGCAGCCAGAACTACGGACGAGATCGCTTGAAGCCAATAGCGGCGCGAATAGTGCAGGAGGCGCCAGACACGCTTCATTCCCGCTCCCGGTCAGGCGACGGGGTTCGCCCGGGCAATTGCCGATCGTGCAAGGCCATCCTGCTATTTTAGCCCGTCTCCGGTCGAAACCGCAGGCGTAACGTCCTCTTCGCGACCCTTCGCCCCGGCTCCCGGCACGATCCACACCACGGTCACCAGGCTGGTGATCGCCAGCGACAGCCATGGCCGGTAAAACGCCACCGCAATCGAAATGATGTAGATCAGCAGGCTGATGGCGTGTTTCGATAGCTCCGCCTCATCGCTATGGCGCAACGAGCCAGCCTTCCACTGCAGCCGCATCACCGTCCAGCGCAGTACAAAGAAGGCCAGGCCTCCCAGCAGCATCGTGGAATCATAAAGAATGGTCGCGAAGGGATCGAAAAGCTTCTCGTCCAGGTAATCGACAAAGTACGGAATCAGCGAAAGCACGAAAAGAAAGATAAGGTTCGCCCATAGGACGCGGGAATCGACGACCTCGGTCCGGCGCATCAGCTCGTGATGGTTGATCCAGTAGATACCCACGATCAGAAAACTGAGCAGATAAATGCCCAGCCGCGGCGCCACCGACCAGAGGCCGGCCAGACCATCCTTGTGCGGAACATGCAGCTCCAGCACCATGATGGTGATGATGACGGCGATCACGCCGTCTGAAAAGGCCTCCAGCCGGGAAGACTTCATCTCATTGCTGTTCGGGGACATACGGTCTCGGTGCTCCCTCCTCGCCCAAAGACAAGAGAAGCAACAGATTACTCCGAAAACGACGGCGGCAGGCGAAGGCTAGCGCTTCGAAACTCGCCGCCGCACCAGCAGCAGGACAATCAACCCCGCAAATATTCCCAGAACCAGCGACCGGAATCTCATCGAGCCTCGAAGTATAACCAAACCAGAGCGCCCCACATCTCGTGCTTTAGATGTGGCCGACCACCAACGCCAGGCGAAGCGACCAAAGGGAGCGAAGCACCCACCACTCGCGCGCCAGTGCGTACGCCCGGACGGCCATTCCTAGGCGATCGATTTCACCACGCCGCCGTCCACGCGAATTGAGGACCCGGTGGTCGCGGAAGCCTGCTCGCTGCAAAGATAAACCACCATCGCCGCAATCTCATCCGTGGTTTCAAAGCGCTTGATCAGGCTGCTGGGCCGGGCGTGCTCGAAGAAGTCGCGCTCCATTTCCTCCTTCGACTTGCCCTGCTGCCTCGCCATCTCTGCAACAAAAGTTGTGACGCCTTCGCTCTCCGTCGGACCCGCCAGCACCGAGTTCACCGTGACACCGCTTGCCGGGAACGATTCGGCGATCCCGCGCGCGACCGCGAGTTGCGCCGTCTTGGTCATGCCGTAGTGGACCATCTCCGCTGGAATCTGCAGGGCCGATTCGCTCGAGATGAAGATCACGCGACCCCACTTCCGCTCCAGCATCTGCGGCAGATAATGCCGCGCCATCCTCACGCCCGACAGCACGTTGGCATCGAAGAATCGCCGCCACTCCGCATCGTCGATTTCCAGAAACGGCTTCGGCTCAAAGATTCCCAGATTGTTTATCAGGATGTCGAGCTTCTCCACCCGTGCGAAGACCTTCTTAGCACCCTCGTCCGTGGTCAGGTCCGCGGCAACCCCGTCCACCTTGCCCTCGATCTCGCCCACCGCGCGGTTCACGCGCTCTTCGGTGCGTCCATTGACATAAACAAACGCACCCTCGCGCGCCAGCAGCTTCGCAATCGAAAATCCAATTCCCGCTGTTGAGCCGGTAACCAGCGCCCGCTTCCCTTTCAATCCGAAATCCATAAGTCGCTCTCCGCAATGAATCTGAGAAATAGATGCGCGAGGGCGCCAAATGCATTCACAGCATGCAGGATAGGCGTACACTCTCGTCTTACCGATTGTCGCCGTTCGCAATACTACTTCGCCGATCAGCAGGACCAACGAGAATGACTCTGCTTCTAGTCCGCGCGCTGACCAAGGAGAATCTGGCGCTTGGAGTTGCGGTCCTGTTCGGATGCTTCTCGCTGGTGGCGATCCTCAACCGGATGATTCGTTATCACGCCGCAAGATCGAACTCGCGGCAGTACGCTCCGCTCGTGACCGAAGCGCTCCGCACCGGCAATCTCTCGCAGGCCATCGAGCTCAGCAAAAGCCATCCAAAATCTCATGTGGCTCGGGTTGTCGCCGTCGGTTTGGAGACTGCGCAACAACAGCAGCAGGCCGGCGCCACCGGAGATCAGATTGTCCGCCGCGCCGAGCGCGCCATGAATCGCGAGATGGAACTGGTAGGAGCAGACCTGAAACGAGGATTGGGAATCATGAAGGTGGCCGCCGGCGTGACCCCTGTATTCGCCCTGGTCTATAGCCAAAGGGCAGCGATCATCACCGGCGTCATCTTTGTGGCTCCCGCGATCTGGATGTCAATATCCTCCGAGATCAGGTGTAACTCCTATTTGATCGAGATGAAGAATTCCGCCAGCGAGGTGGTGGATTATCTCGACAGGACCGTTCATTAGGCAATGCTCACCTGGCGCGAGGTTCTGAATCGTTTCCGGCTTGCTGAGCGGCCTCTAAAAACCAACATCATGCGCATGCTGGAGATTGAATAACATTCCCCCCGGGAGAGCTTTGTCATTCCGCACGCCAGGATGCAGCGACACCCGCACCGCTGATCCGCCAACCACAATCTGGCTGACCGGCGCGCTCGCGTTCTGCGCGGTAAGGTACTCCACGCTCAGATCGCTGTTGCTCAGCCAGCGCAGATCCACTCCATAGGCCCTGTCGTTCCGCTTTGCGCCCGCGATGTATGCAGCGACCTGCGTCTTGCCGTCGGCCGCAACATCCACCTCATAGTCGAAAGGGGACTTCGCATCGCCGGTCAATTCATACACCAGTGCGGAGGCGCTGCCGTCCGGCAACTCCACGCGTGCAACCTCGTCGCGCGTCTGCTTTTGATGGTCAACGCGCAGCACCAGGGCCAATAGAACCGCCGCGAATAAGCTAAGGATCGTTAACTTCAGGGGGGAACTAACGCGGCGGGAGCCGGACTTCAGCTCTGATTCTTTCTCGACGGACACGTTCATCTGAAACTTGCTGCCTCCTGGGCGCAAAAATACCTGCTTACTCTAAGTAACCCGGGAGGAGGTTGTATCCTGGTGCTGTGTGGGATGAGGGGGACTTCATTTATTCTCGCACAGCCGTGTTTCAGCCAGATGACTTTATCGCGGCATATCGCGGTGCGCGGTCTTTACTCGATAACCTTCCTTCGCAAGCCGCTTCTTGATCTCTTCGGCTATCATCACCGAGCGGTGCTGACCGCCAGTGCAGCCGAACGCCACGGTCAGATAGCTCTTGCCTTCGTGAATATAGTGCGGAAGTAGAAAGAGCAACAGATCGGTGACACGATCCAGAAATTCCTTCGTTTGCGGAAAGTTTCCCACATAACCGATCACTTTCGGATGACGGCCAGTAAGATTACGAAACTCGGGAATGAAATGCGGGTTCGGCAGAAACCGCACATCGAAGACCAGGTCGGCCTCCAGCGGCACGCCATTCTTGTAACCGAAGCTGATCGACGACACCAGCAGGCTCTTGCCGTCCGATTCCCGTTTGAACTGATTCTGGATATAAGACCGCAGCTCGTGAACGTTGAAGCGCGATGTGTCGATAAGAATATCTGCGACATTACGCACCGGGTCCAGCAGCTTGCGCTCGGTCTGGATCGCCGGTCCCACCATCTTCTCGCGCCCCAGCGGATGCGGTCGCCGCGTCTCAGAGAATCGCCGCAGCAACACAGCCTTCGAGGCTTCGAGATAGACGACTGTGGTATCTAGGCGCTCACGCAATTCCTTGAGCAGCGCGGGAAAGCGTTCGAGCCGCTGCCCCTCGCGCACGTCGACCACCAGCGCCGCACGGGTGATTTCTGTCGACTGCTCGACGAGCTCTGCAAAGCGCGGCAGCAGTTCGACAGGAAGATTGTCGACCGCGTAATAACCGAGATCCTCAAACGCCTTCAGCGCTGACGCCTTTCCCGAGCCGGAGAGCCCGGTAAGGATTACCAGTTCACGTTTGCCATCGCCATGAGGCGCGACGAGCGACGCAGCCTCAGCCTCTTTCACCGGCCGCACCGCGCGTCGCGCAGCGATCTTCTTGAGCGGTCGAGCCATGCGCTCATCCTAGCATTTTGAGAACAGGGTATAGGGTCTAGGGACTAGCGTATAGGCAACCAAAAATCTATACCCTGTACCCCGCGCCTCACGGCTCTTCGATCAGCTCCATCTTGCCGTCGCGTTTGCGATGCAGCACCTTCACGTTGCCCCGATTGTCGCGAAACATGAACACCTCGCGGTCACGGAATTCCGCTTCCTTCACCGCCTCTTCGAGTGTCATGGGACGCAGCGCCACTGAGTCCGTGGAGCGCACAATATGCGGTTCGGGAATCGGCGTCTTCGAAGGAAAGCTGTGCACGGTTACCGGAATCACCGGAGTGCCGCGCATCTTTCCATTCCCCTTGTGGCCATTGCTCTTCGCCGCCACTGTCTGCGGGGGAACACCATTGCTGGTTGCCGACGCCTCTTCGGTCGTAGGCTTCGCCGCGCGCCGCCGGGGCCGCAGAAGCTGGGCTTCAGCGGTAATCTTCTCTTCCTTCGGCTTGCGTTTCTTGGCCTCCAGCTTCTTCTTGCACCGGATCGCCTGCGTCTCCGCCTTCTCCAGCGCCTCGCGCAGTGCGGTTTCCATATTCGTCGATTCGGAGACGCCGACAATGTTGTGCAGCCGCGTCTTGATGGTCACCTCCGCGGTCTGCCGATACTTCTCAGCGCTCAGAATTACATGCACGCTGCTGATTCTGGGGAAGAGTTTGGCGATCCGTTCCACGCCCTCCTCGGCCAGGGTCCGCAGTGCGCGGGTCACGGTCACCTGCCTGCCGGTGTATTCAACCTGCATGGTCAAAGCTCCCTTCATAAAAAGACATGAGTTTTAAAGATGGCGATTCTATACCTTTTTCAGGCTGGATGCCCAAACGGGTAGACGCAGAAAAACACGAGTGTGGCGTAAGCGGGGTCAGGAACAACAGAGCGGAGCGTGCGTCGAAACAAATGATGGGGAAATCTCCCATGCGTGCAGGGCCGGTTCAGGGCCCTGAGTCCATTATCCTCGCACGCGCCGCTGGTGCGTGCTAGGGATGCGCAGATCTTCTCGATACTTCGCCACCGTCCGCCGCGTCACGTCGATGCCCTGGCTCTGCAGCATCGCCGCAATATGATCGTCGGTCAGGGGCTTGCGCGGGTCTTCTTCTTCGATCAACTTCTTCACCTTGCGTTTCAGCAGCATCAGCGGAGTGCCTGAGCCCTCCGGTCCATTCACGCCCTCGGAGAAGAAAAATCTCAGCTCGTAAACACCCTGCGAGGTGTGCACATATTTGTTCGAAACCGCCCGGCTCACCGTCGAAGGATGCACACCTATCTCTTCGGCAACTTCCTTGATCATCATCGGTCGCAGCGCTTCGACGCCCTTTTCCAGGAAATCCTGCTGACGCCGGACGATCGCCTCGCAGGTCCGCAAAATCGTGTTTTTCCGCTGTTCGATATTCCGCATCAGCTGCAGCGCCGAGCGGTAGCGCTCCTTCACGTAATCTTTGACCTCTTTCTCTGCGCCCTCCTGGGTCAGCATCCGCCGATACCCCTGGTTCAGCCTCAGATTCGGGAGATCCTCGTCGTTCATCACCACCACGTACTCATCGCCGCGTTTCACGAAAGCCACGTCTGGCTCGATCAGCCGGGCATCCGAGCGGTTGAACCTTTGACCGGGCCGCGGATCGAGCGTGCGAATGAAGTCGATTGCCTGCTGCACCATCTCCATGGGCCGCCCGACAGCCTTCGCCAGTTCCCGGGGGTCGCGCTTCTGTAACAGCTGAAGATGCTTGTCGATGATCTTCGTCGCTGTCTCAAAGAGTTCGATGCGCGGATCGACGGGAGGGGTGGGGATGGGATCGTCTCCTGAATTCCCCGGCTGCTCAATCGATGAGGCCGTCAGGCGCACATCGCACAGCGCCTCCATGGACGAAGGACGGGACGAGCCATGCCCGTTCAGATGCGGCGCCACCGCTGTTTCACTCTCAACGGCTGCCGCCAGATCGAGCCCTAAAATGCTGCCGGCTCCATTCGCATACCCCGAATCTTCGTTGCGCGGCTGACTGTTTTCTATGTAGCCATTCCGCTCCGCTTCCTCAATGGCGTCGCGCTGATTCTGGTAGTCCTGCTTTTGGCATATTAGCCCGAATTCTTTTTGGTTGGCCTGCACCTGCACCAGAAGACACTCCCGGAGATCTCTTGTCCCAATTCCCACCGGATCGAGCTGCCGCACCACGGCGAGCCCGGCGGCCAGGTGCGCCCGAGCTCGCTCCAGCACCGCCGGAGGCAAATCTGCAATCGAGCTGTGACCGTTCAGCGCTGCTGCCTGCGGAGCCAGTTGCTCACGCAGATACCCCTCAAGCAATTCTTCATCAGTTGCCGTTAAATAGCCGTCTTCATTGAGGTTACCGATAATATATTCGGCCGCGTCGCGAACCGCGGGCAGCAGATTGAGGGACCCAAGCTGCCAGAAAATGTGATCGCTGAGTGTTCCCGGCTGGGATAAGTAGTTCTCGAGAGACGGCGCCTCGGTGATCTCGAAGCTGTTCGGCGTGCGGAATCCGGGGTCGAGGTAATCCTGAAAATATGAACCGAAGTCGATCTCCTCAAAGGGATCGGTCTTCTTCTCAGGCTCATTCTCGGTGGCACGCAACTCGGTCGCTCGATCGTGCTGAATCTCCTGCCCGGCTACTTCGTCGAGGAGCGGAACGCTCTCGTCAATCTCTTCCAGGATCGGATTCTCGGTGATCTCGGCGTTGATCATCTCCTTCAGCTCCAGCTTGTTCAACGCCAGCACGCTGACCATCTGCATGAGGCCAGGCGTCAGAATCTGCCGTTGAGCTACTTTCAAGCTCAGCTTGGGTTGGAGAAGAGCCATCGCATCCTAAACATTAAAAATGTGGTGAAGTTGCTTCCAAGTTTACATGGAAGAGTATGCGCCCTTGAACGGTGACCTGTATCCGGCAATGTGCGGGACCATCTTCCGATAACTGCCAACCGGCATGAAAGCCGGCGGCAGAACGCCAGGCCGATCAGCTTAGCGAGAATCCCTCGCCCAGGTACAGTCTTCGCACCTCCGGGTCGTTTCCCAACTCGTCCGGAGTGCCATCGGCGAAAATCCTGCCTTCGTTGATCACGTATGCCCGGTCGGTCACCGAGAGGGTCTCACGAACATTGTGATCCGTAATCAGGACGCCGATACCGCTGGCTTTAAGGTCAAAGATAATTTCCTGCAGGTCGATTACCGCAATGGGATCGATTCCCGAAAAGGGTTCGTCAAGCAGGATAAAGGACGGCTGAATACACAGGCACCGGGCAATTTCCACCCGCCGCCGCTCGCCGCCTGACAGGGCGTAGCCGCGCGTCTTGCGAATGGTCCCCAGATTGAGCTGTTCGATCAGCTTCTCGGTCCGGGCGCGGCGCATCTCCTGAGAGATGTTCTGCACCTCCAGCACCGCCAGGATATTCTCCTCGACCGTAAGCTTACGGAAGACCGAAGGTTCCTGGGGCAGATAGCTGATGCCGTACTGGCGGGCCCGCAGGTACATCGGCACCCGCGTGATGTCTTCGCCGTCGGCAAGAATGCGCCCCGAGTCCGGGACAATCAGCCCGACAATCATGTAAAAGCTGGTGGTTTTGCCGGCCCCGTTCGGCCCCAGCAATCCCACCACTTCACCCTGGCTTACCTGAACGCTGACACCACGGACTACCTGGCGCCCCTTGTAGGACTTGCCTATCTCATCGGTCGAAAGCTTCTGCATTTACTTCGGAGTGCGCGTCTCCGTGACGGCCCTCGACTGCCCCCCACTCACCACGACGCTATCATCCTGACTATTGAAAATCAATCGCGCCCCGGTAGTCGTTCCCTTTACCTGATCGTAAACATGCGGCAGGTTTCCGGGTGTCCCCGTCAGCACATATTTCCCGTCGTCTGCCGTATACACAAGCTTCTCGCCGGTCGCTTTCCGGCCGGGCTGCGTCATCACCACGTTGCCGATGGCGACGATATGATCGATCTGGCTCGAATCCTGCTGCGCCGGCCCAGCCGCTTCTTTCGCCGTCTTCTGGCCTGCCCCAGACTTCGGAGTCAGAAACACCTGAGCTCCCTCCGCACGGATCACCCCATCCGGATCCTCGGCCACCACGGCGCCTCGAAAATTACCGCGCCGGTCTGCGTCCGAATAGTCCAGCGTCCGGCTGCGGATTCGCACCACGCTCTGCTGGTGCTTCGCGCCGAGGCTCGAAGTAAGATTCGCGCTCACCACCGCTGCCGTTGTTCCCTCCGGCCCATACGCCTTCAGAGTCTGTGGATTCTGCGTGATCTGCAGCACCGGCGCGGCAATGGAATGATCGTTCTGCCACATGCGAGCCGGCGTTGATGGCGATCCGTAGAAAAAGCTCTCGTTCGTAGCGCGACGCAGCTCGCCGCGGTCGGCTGTGATGAACACCGGGCCGGTTCCCCCCAAATCCGGAGCAGCCGCCGACGAAGACTGCGTATTACCGGAAGCCGCCTGCTGCTTGTAGGTAGCCTTCACCGTCCCCTGCGCCGTGGCGTCTCCCGAGTCGCGATGATAGTCAATTCTTTGAGCCGACATCTGCAGCGCCTCGCCGTCTTTCATGCGCGGGCTCCCGGCGAGGTGCAGGATCTGATCCGAAGAATGGTATTCGGCATGGTCGGCCCAGGCTGTCAGCGTCACAGGGTTCGTCTTCGCATCCGGTTTCTTCGCCGGCGTTTGCGTCATCACCACATGCCCATCCTGGATCGCCGTATCGATCTGCGAAGTTTCCGGATCGCCGGCTTTCCTGCCTGGTTTCTCCGCTTTTGCCGGAGCCTTCACCGCGTCAGCCTTCGCGACTGACGCCGCGCCCGACCCACTCTCCTTAGCCGGCTTTGGCTGCTGCGTAAATGTCATGTGCAGCCGGTCTCCCGTGCTGGTGCTAGTCGAGCCGTCCTGCGCCAGCGAAACGATCTTGGTCGATCCCGATCCATCCAGCTGCCGGATCGCCGTCCCGCTCTCATCCAGCGTCGCCAGCAGTTGATCGCCCCTGATATTGGTGAGCTCCTGGCCGCCTTTGGACGGGATCGTGTGCAGGTTCACCTCGGCGTTTCCGGTTGCCAGCGCCTTCTGCGCTACGCTTTTCTTGCCGTCTGGCCCCGGCGCAAAATCTACGTCGAGCTTCGAAGCCTGCATCTGCCGCGAAGCTGTGCCTTTGGGGTCATTCGCCAGCTTGAATATCTGCTCGACGAAGCTCACTGCATCGCGGCACTGGGCGTGCTTGACCATCGAGTTCGCCCCGAAATTGAGGGTGCAGCTCACCGCGGTTCCGTGCATGCTGTCGTTGTCGCCGTTCGAGACGAAGTTCACCCCGCCGCCTGCGTCCGTCTGGATCGGCTGGCTCTTCTCATCCAACTGCGTCTGCGAATTTCCCGCTGTCAGTACTGCGCCGCTGTCGGTCGTCACCCGTACGTGCCCCTGCGCCTCCACGCGCGATGCAGAGCCGTCCTGGCGGAAGTAGACAATGGCCTGGTCCGACGAGCTTTTTTCCGACTCGTACTCGGTCGAAGGGTTCAGCAGGAACGCCTGCTTGGAATCACGCAGCAACGTCGCGTGCGTGGCGTGTACGGTCGCCAGATTGCCGTTGTTGCTGGTCGTCAGCACTACGTCCTTGTCCAACACCAGCAGTCCGGTCTTCGAGTTGTAGCTGGCGCCGGTCGAGCTGCCCGCCGCCTTGGGCAGCGCAAACTCAGTGTGCTCGCCGGTGACGGCATCGCCGGTCTTCTGGTTGAAGACCAGCCCGCTGGTCTTGATGTGGATGGTGCTTTGCGGCGAGCCGCCGTCGTCTTGGTTCACCGGAGCCTTGGCCGGAGCGTTGCCAGCGGCGGAGGCATTCCCATTCCCGGTTCCGAGGCCGGAGAGATCGATCTGGACTTCGCCTTTGGCGCTGACCACCCCCGCAGCCTTGTCATAGTCGAAGTCCGAGCCGTAGATCTTGTCCGTCCGGTTCGAGCCCGCCGCGCCGTAAAGGGTAATCTCCACGTCGTGCAGCGTGGCGTGGCCGCCGGTCTTGTACTGGAAGAGCTTCGACGCGTGAATGGTATAGAGTGTGTGTCCCTGGCTCGACTGGGAGTAGGTAAAGCCGTCCGCGGTCTGCTGGATATTGATCCCCAGCTTCCCCGGCAGGTCCTTCTCGAAATGGCGAAAACGATAGCGCGCATAGACGAAGAACCCGGCAAGAACCAGGAACAGCAGGCAAGCCAGCACCACAATACCCTGGCGAAGCCTCGCCACCGTTATGCGCATAAAGTCATTTTCTCAGAAGCAGGCAGCGGAAAGACTGTCAGAGGAGGAGCGGTCAGCTAAGGTCCCTTCAGCGAAAAGCATACGTGTAGATATCTTTCTGTCTTCCCAACAAAATCCTCATGCAGCTACATCCTTAAGCCGGCACGCGTCCCGCTCCCTGCACTTTAGCTGGCCGAACCTCAGCCCTCAGTTCACACTCTGCAGTCGCGCAATCAGTTTCTGCGCCAGGCTTTCGCCCGACTCCGACCACAGCAGCCGGCTCGAAATCCCACCGTGCTGCTGGACCCCATTCGTAAAATCCACCAGCATCTGCACGTTTTGTTTGACGTGAACCGCTGCCTCTTCGTCCAGCTCGACCTCTTCCTGCAAAAACGGCGTGTCCGGCCCGAGGTCGACGCGGATATGCCCATTCTGCTCGTACGAGCCTTCATCGAATTCCGGGCCGTAGCCCACGATGCGCGCCACCCGCGGTTCTTTCTTCCATACCGGGTTCAGCCCACCGCCAACCTCTGGGACCCACAGCTCCCAGACCAGTTCGAACTCGTAAGCAAAATCGTCGTGCAGGAGCTCCATCGCGGCGGCAATCGCCTGTCGCGGCTCGGATTCAACCAAGTCCGGCTCATGCTCCTCGTCATACACGCGCTGATAAACGGGAGGCTCATTCCACGAGATCGGGTAGGCGGTAACCGCCTTGACCCGCGAGGATCCCGAGATTACGGTGAACTGCTCCATTATCTTTTCCAGAGCGGCAGGCAAACCTACCAGGCGAAAGTTCGGGTACCACAGGCTTAAATAAAGTTGATCGGCCATCGCTCCAAGTTAGACGCCAAATGGCTGTGTGAGGATTCTCCCCGTCGGGCCACTTTCGCCGGGTTCGGCATCCTGTGAGTCGAAGCCGATCAGTGTGAGAGGCTTATGATTCCATGAAAATACGGAGGAAGTAGCCCATGTGCTTTTCGGCAGCAGCGAATTTTGTTGGCAGTGGAGTTCTGGGAACACTTGGCGTCCTCACTTTGACCAGGGTGAAACACCGGCGTGAGCTGCTTTTCGCGTCGCTGCCCGCACTTTTCGCGGTTCACCAGTTTATTGAGGGATTCGTCTGGCTGGGGCTGGACGGCGTCCTCTCGCCGGCGGTGACCCACGACATGGCTGCCGCGTTCGTGCTGTATGCACAGGGACTCCTGCCCCTTCTGCTGCCCCTCAGCGTGCTTCTGTTCGAGCCTGACGTCGACAGCCGCCGAAGAATGCTCCCGTTCCTCGCTATTGGGACCGGGACGACGCTCTATATCTTGTGGGCCCTGGCCGCATACCCGCTGCAGGTGTTTATCAGGCAGAACAGCATCGTGTACATCAACCCTGCGACCAACAACACCGCCATCGCTGTGCTCTACGTGGTTGCAACATGCGGTTCGCTGTTCTTCTCCAAGATCAGGGCGATGGTGATCTTCGGCGCGGCGAACCTGGCAATTCTGCTGGTGGTAATGGCAGTCAAGCGCTATGCCTTCACCTCGATCTGGTGCGCCTACGCGGCTGTCGCCAGCATCATCATCCTCGCTTACTTCTGGAAGAGCTCCGGAGTCAGACCTTTCCTCTACGCGGAGAGCCTATAGAATCCTGCCCGGGAGATCCGCCTTCGCCAGGGCCTGTTAACAGGCCCTGGCGAAGGCGGATCTCTATTCCCTACTCTTCCGAACTGCCATCCGGGCCGCGTGGTAGCCGCACATACCGTGAACTCCGCCGCCCGGCGGCGTGGAGGCGGAACACAAATAGATGTCGGGGTTCGAGGTGGCGTACTGGCGCAGGCTGGGCCGGAAGAGCGTTTGCCCTATGGTCATCGCGCCGCCGCTTACGTCGCCGCCGAGCAGGTTGGCGTCGCCAGCCTCCAGGATTGCCGGGGATGAAACGTGACGGGCGAGGATACAGTCCCGGAAGCCGGGGGCAAAGCGCTCGATCTGGTTTTCGATGATCTGCGTCATATCGACAGTGCAGCCGTTCGGTACATGACAATAGACCCAGACCGTATGCTTCCCTTCGGGCGCGCGCGTCGGATCGAAGAGGCTGGCCTGGGACAGGATCATGAAAGGCCGCTCGCTGATTCTCCCATGCGACATCGTATGCTCGGAGCGGGCGATGTCTTCGAGCGAGCCGCCGATATGGACCGTGATGGAGCGCCGGCAGTCGACCGCCGCCCACGGAATCGGCTCCGACAGCGCGTAGTCCATCTTGAATGCGCCGGGGCCGGGCTTGAAACGGGCCAGCTTCCGGCGATAACCCTGTGACAGGCGGTCGCCGGCGATCGACAGCAGCTGCCGCGGGCTCACGTCGCACAATGCCGGCCCTGCCCCTTCGAGTTCGGCCAACGAAGTGATGCGCCGCGACCGGTGAATGCGCCCTCCCAGCGTCTGGAGATGCGCAGCCAGTGCGTCAGGGATGGCCTGCGCTCCGCCGCGGGGAACCGGCCAGCCCACCGCGTGCGCAGTCGCTCCGAGGACAATACCAATCGCGGAGCTGAACGGCGCATCCAGACTGAGAAAGGAATGCGCGGCGAGTCCGGCAAAGAGAGCGCGGGCGCGTGGTGTGCGGAAGAAGAGTCTGGACAGCACAGTTGCCGGCAGCACGGCGTGAAGCCCGAACCGCGCGAGCAGAAATGGGTGTCGCGGAATGTGAGGGACGGGGCCGAGGATCTCCCTCGCGAAGGCGGCCCATCGAGCCGTGAGAAGCTCGACGATACGCCGCCAGGCTGGTCCGTCTTCGCCCAGCGCTCGAACAGCATCGCCCAGATCCTGCTCCAGGGTGACGGCGGTGCCGTCATCAAGCGGATGCGTCAGCGGTGCGGCCCCGTGGACCCATTCGAGGCCATATTGGCCCAACGGGAGTGATCTGAAAAAGGGCGAGGCCACCGCCATGGGGTGAACCGCCGATCCGAAATCGTGCCGGAATCCGGGCACGGTCAGCGGCATCGTACGCGACGCGCCACCAATCTGCTCCTCGGCCTCGTATACATCGACGCTGAAGCCGGCCTGAGCGAGCTCAATAGCCGCGGCGAGACCGTTCGGACCGGAGCCGATGATGGAGGCTGCACGCATGAGCTTCATTATCCGCTAAGCCCGCGGCGCCGCATCAATTGTGCTCGGGCAGCGGTTCGGGCATCTGGACCACCCCTACCTTGCCGCCGGGTTCGCTTTCAAGCACCGGCGCGTACAAGCCGAGCAGCTGCCGCCGCCACCAGTTCCCGGTCTGCCGCTTTTCGTTCATGGAAGTAAACCAATACTGCCAGAGCATGGCACGAACATACTTCGGCGGCCCACTGGCGAAGGGGTTGTTGCGGAAGAGCGCGAGCACGTCGGGGTCGTTTTCGAGCAGCCGTTCCTCGGTGAGCGGAACGAAGTTGTTCTGCTGCCAGTCGCTGAGCGAGGCGAACCAGAGATTCCAGTCGAAGCGCGGCTGATAAGGCGCATAGATTCCGGGCGGCTCGTCGAGCGCCTGCGGCTTGTAGCGAAAGGGATACGCCGTCCAGTGCTCGCCGTCATTCGATCCCTGGAATTCGATCTCGTATCGCCCTCTGGTCATCACGGCGAAGAGTCCATATTGGTTGGCGATGCGGAAAGGCTCAAGCGCGCGAATGGGTGCCGTGGGCAAAGGAAGAAGGTGTTGCGGCATCATGACCAGCTGCGCGGTTGTGACATAGGCAATCCAGCTAAGCATGACGGCGGATATCGCCAGGCGCAGTGCATCCCAATGCTTCCCCATACCCTTGAGCGCGCTTTGCCGGGAAAGAGGAGGCTCCTTCTCCGGATGGCCCGCGAGCAGCGACAAGGGCGCTTCGTCCGTCAACTCCGGTTCAACAGACACTGGCTCCGGCAGGTGCAGAAAGGCCGGCACGAATCGCCGCAGTATCCGGTCATCGAGCAGCAAAATGCCCAGTGAAAGCACGAGGTAGTTGAGGAAGGTGTAGTTCGCGGTGAGGATGACCCCGATCTCCCACGGCGTCACAATGAGAAAGCAGAGGATGCGAAAACGGCGCGGGAAGAAGAGGAGCAGGACGACGACCAGCTCCATTCCCAGCGTGGCGACTACCGTGCCTGCGTGGAACCAATGAGGCAGATGCTGGACATACCATCCAATCCAGGTGGGCAGCGGCCCGTTCTGGTAGTAGTTGTCCATCGCGGTGAAATTACGCCACTGCGGATCGCCGCTGAGCAGCTTCACCATCCCCGATTCGAAATAGATGCGGAACCACTCCCACTGCAGCAGGAAGAGGCTGGCGCGCGAGGGAGGCATGGCTGCTCCCCAGCCCGGGCGGAGGCCCCTGGGAGAAAGGAAGAGCGCGAGAAAGCCAGCCTCCAGTAGCATGCCGTCCGACTGGTATCCGGAGAAATCTCCTGCCGCCGCTACGAATGAAAGATAGCAGACGAAGCAGACAAGGAAACTCAGCCGCGGCCATAGATTCAGGAGAGCGGCAACCGAAGCCGCCAAGCCAGCCCAGCAGAGGAAAAGCAGCATGTGCGAGCTGGACGAGAGCCAGAGCAGCGTGGGCGCGAACCAGAAGCGAGAGGGGCCGAGCGCGCGGTTCACCGCTTCCAGGTATTGACCGGCCGGCAGAATTCCCTTGGGCCCGATAAGTCCTCGGATTTGGAAGAGCAGCGAGTAGAACGCGGAGAAATAGATCGCCGCAAGCGCCCGCAGGAAGAGCCAGCGCGGAACAAGGCGGTTGGCGGCTCCGGATTGCGAATCGAAGAGCCATCGCAGCATGCCGCGGGGAGATCGCACCGCCTGGTTTCGGTCCGTCATGACGCCCAGAATAATCCCTCGCGCATCGCAGCGGGAAACGGCTCGCGCTCCCCTTCACCGGCTGCGGGTTCCTTTTTCTTTGCGGAGATGGATTTCATTTTGGAACTGCCGATTACGAAAGTACAAAATCCAGCAATTCTGCATCACCTTTCTAACTCCGGTGTCGACTATGCTTGGGCCACCTCACCGGACTTCACCGAATGCCGAGCCCAGCCACACCAGAACGACATGGCCCACCAGCCGCAAATTGCGCGCAACGGGGCGGCTCCGTCACCGCGATCATACCGACGTTTCATCGACCCCTGTTCGTCAAGAGAGCGATCTTGAGTGCGCTCGCGCAGACTTATCGAGACCTCGAGGTGATCGTGGTCATCGATGGAAGGGACGACGGGACACGACAGATGATTGGAGCGATGCGCGAGCCGCGCCTCCGCGTTGTAGGGCTGAGCGCGAATCTCGGCGCCGCGCAGGCGAGAAACATTGCCGTGGGCATGGCGCGCAGCGAATGGGTCGCGTTCCTGGATGATGACGACGAATGGCTCCCGCAAAAGATCGCATTGCAGATGGAAGCGGCCTGCGCGTCGCCGGCGGCGTACCCGGTCATCTCATCGCGAACGATTGTCCGCACTCAGGTGTTCGATTGGATCTCGCCGCGCAGCACGTACGCCCATGGCGAGCCTATGAGCGAATACCTGTTTTGCCGCCGGGATTTCGTGGACGGCGCCCGCTACATGCAGACGTCGACACTTATGATGCGCCGCGAGCTGATGCTGGAGCTTCCCTTCCAGCGGCATCTGAAACGCCATCAGGATTGGGACTGGCTGCTTCGCGCCTCTTCCTATCCTGGAGTCGGCTTCCATATGCTGCGTGAGCCGCTCGCTGTCTTTCACGTCGAGGACGGGCGGACCAGCCTGGGCCGTGCGCTGGATTGGGAGTTTTCACGGGCCTGGGCGCGGGAGACGCGCCACGCTTTCACGCCACGGGCATACTCCTTCTTTCTGGCAACGGAATGCATGTCTCGCGCGGTAAAAACCAATGCCGGAGGCTCGACGTACGCCAAGTTGACGTGGGAATTCTTCGCCCGAGGCCGACCGACAGCGCGCTCGCTTCTCACCCTTGCTGGATTTCTCTGCATCCCCGAGCGAATGCGGGGCTGGGGGCGGCAATTCGTTCGCCGCATTCGTGCTCGCGATCGCAGCCGCCGCCCGGTTCAATCGGGCTTGCGAGCGTAAATTGTGCGTCTCAACCGAAGCAGAAAGGGCAGAACTCCATGCAGGCTACGGAACACACCCGCAGACATCTCATCGAAAGCCAACAGATCGCGCCCATGCTCGATGCGATCGCCATCGACAGCATCGTCTATCTTCTGCGTGACACGCGCGACCGCGGCGGCCGGATCTTCTTTCTCGGCGTGGGCGGAAGCGCGGCGAATGCCAGCCACGCCACGAATGACTTCAGAAAGATTGCGGACATCGAGTGCTATTCGGTGACCGACAATGTCTCGGAACTGACCGCGCGCGTCAACGACGATGGATGGGGAACCTGCTACGCAAACTGGCTGCGCGGAAGCCGTCTGCGCTCCACGGATACAGTCTTCGTGCTCTCAGTCGGTGGCGGAAATCTGAAAATGGATGTCAGCGCCAATCTTGTTGAGAGCCTTAAGCTGGCGAGGGCTACCGGCGCCGGAATCGCCGGAATCGTCGGGCGCGATGGCGGCTACACCGCTCAGGTAGCGGACGCGTGCGTGGTCATTCCCACCATCTCGCCGGAGTCGATCACGGCGCACACCGAGTCGTATCAGGCGGTTGTCTGGCATCTGATCGTGACCCATCCGCTGTTGAAGCAGAACGAGATGAAATGGGAAAAGACAAGCATGGCCGGAAGCGAGCGGTCTTTCTCGATCGCGACGGCGTAATCAACCGGAATGTCTGGAACCCGAGGACGGCTCAATATGAAGCGCCGCTGACGGCAGACGACTTTGACCTGCTGCCCGGGGTTTTGCGCGCGCTGGCGAAACTGCAGAGCGCGGGTTTCCTGCTCTTTGTCGTGTCAAATCAGCCGAACTATTCCAAGGGCAAATCGGCAATCGATGCGCCGGCGACGATTCATCGCAAGCTTATGAGGTTAACCACCAGGGCTGGGATCATCTTCGCCGCCTGTTACTACTGCTTCCATCATCCGGAAGGAAGCGAATCGGGCTATGCGGGACCATGCGTTTGCCGCAAACCCTCGCCGTACTTCCTCAATCAGGCGCGGGAAACATTCGACATCGATATGCGGAGCTCCTGGATGATTGGCGATCGTGAGTCGGATATGGAGTGCGGCAGGGCAGCGGGAGCACAGACCATCTTCATTCAGGATGCCCGGAAAATTCCCGGCAGCACAACTGCCGATTGGTCTGCTTCACGGCTATCGCTCGCGGCGCAATGGATCCTCGCCGGCTCACAGAGGGTTGCGGAGTAAGAGAGAAGCTCGGGGACTCGGCCGAGTCTGGGGCGGCTCTTCCCGCGTCTCTGTAACCGGCATTCTGGAAAGAGCAGGCGCGTGCCGGGTGGTGTCAATGCAATAGGCGGCGGCGGCGGCATCGCGGTGAAACATGGCCACCGTTTCCAGCGAGTAGTCGGCCAGGTTTTTACCGATGAGATCGAGCTTCTTGAGCATGTCGGCGGGGATGGTGATGATGTCGCACCCGGCTTCGTCGGCTTGGAAGATGTTCAGCAACTCGCGGGGACTCGCCCACAGAAGCTCGGCTTGAGGGCGTGCGTGGACCACCCGCGCTGCGCGTTTCATCATCGGGATGGGATCGACACCTGTATCCGCAATACGGCCTGCGAAAACTGAGACGATCGCTGGAGTTGTGGGATGGAGAGCCTTCACCACCCGCTCAACCTGTTCCAGCGTCAGGATCGCCGTAACATTGACCATGACTCCAGCCGAGGAAAGCCTTCGTATGAGTGGTCCCATAAAGGTGCCGGCCCGATTTGTCACTGGAATCTTGACATTCACATTCCGTCCCCAGCGTGCGATGGCAAGCGCCTGGGCTTCCATCTCGTCCGGATCGTCGGCAAAAACCTCGAAAGATACTGGAAGGTCCCCCGCCACGCACAGAAGACTGCGCGCGAACGCCTCATAGTCGACAACGGCGGCCTTGCGCATAAGGGTTGGATTGGTCGTGAATCCCTTGATCCAGGGATTGGAGGAGTGCGTCAGGATGCTGTCCAAATCGGCGCCATCGCTGTAGAGCTTGACCTTCAGGTTTTCCAGACTGGGCACGAGGGTTCCCTCCAAATAGATGTAATTCGATCGATGACGAGCCGTAGTCAGACATCTTCACGCGTGATCGGGACCACCTTCGATGAACCGCCGAACATCCATTCGAAGCTGCGGCGCGCGGTCTGACGGCCAACGATCCCCAGGAACTCAGGAATGCCGAGAAGATACCTGCGCCACAGACGGCGAGGCTCGCGCACCAGACGATAAAGCCATTCCAGGCCGATCGTGTGCGTCCAGCGTGGAGCTCGTTTCCTAAGACCTGCTCTGGTATCGAGAGCCGCCCCTACAGCGATGGCCGCGCCGATGGGAAGCGTGGCGCAATTCTCGTGCATCCACAGCTCCTGTTTGGGGGCTCCGAACGCCACACACAGCAGGTCGGGGGCGGCCTCCGTGATCGCCCGACGGACCGCCGCCGATTCGCGGGCATTGTTCTCAAATCCCAGCGGGGGGCAGTAAATACCGGCCATACGAAGTTCGGGATAGCGGCTCTGCATCCGGGCGGCCGCTTTGTCTGCGGCGCCAGGTAATCCGCCGAGAAAGAAAACGCGCAGGCCGTGACGCGCAGACTCCTCACAGAGCCGCTCCATCAAGTCCCCTCCGGTAACCCGCTCGGGGATTGGGGGGCCGGCGAGACGCGAAGCAAGCACCACCGAAATGCCGTCGGGGACATTGAGGTGGGCGTTCCGCAGCGCCCGACCGAGTCGTGGGTTCGCCTCGGCCAGGGTCACCAGCTGCGCATTTGAGGCCATGATCCGCAGCGGCGATGTTACATCGCGATGCTGCAGCCTCTGCACCACCCAATGGACAGTTTCATCCATCGACATGCGATCGATGGGGACTCTTCCGATCATCACTCGGGGAGGCTTGCCCGGCAGCAACGGACTCTGCCATGGCACATATCCCGGATGATCTCCTCCGCTACGCGCATTGTCTTCCGCGGTTACACCGGTGGATACAATCATGACCACAGCGCTTCCTTCCTTTCCAGATAGAGATTGGGCCGGACCCCGTTCGCAATGCGCCGCGAGGAAAACATCTCATCGCACATCCTTCGAAGCACATATGACGGAGACGCCATGATCGAGGACCAAAGAGCACGCGCGGCGCCAGCATACTGCCTCCGAGCCATCGCGATATTGAAGGACCGCAGACGATCCTTTGCCTCGAACTCACCGATGGGAAGCAGTGCTTCCAGTTCCTCGCGCACCTCTTCCATGGCTCGCGGCGGCCTCATCCACAGGTGCGAGAGCAGAAGATACTGCACGTAGAGGCCGGCGACGACCTGCTCGCCCAGATTCCTTGAACTGACGCTGAAGGGGCTCTGACGAAAGCCGACCAGCACCTCGGAAATGCAGTGTATGTCGTACTGCAGGGCCATGCGCCACCAGAGATCGGCATCCTCGTTATGAAGGCCGATGCGATAGCCCCCAAAACCCAGCGTCTTCCGGACATTCAGGGTGACCGTCGAATGGCATATGGAAAGCAAGTATCCTGAGCGCACGATGTCGCGCAGCTGCATCGGGGTTCCGCGCGAACAACGGAACGAGCCGACCGCACGGCCGCGGGGATGATAGTTGGCGAAAGAATAGAACATACCCGAATCGGGATACTCTTCGATCGCGGCCAGGATCTTCTCCATGCGGTTGGGATGCGAGACGTCGTCAGCATCCTGGCGGACCAGCCAGGGAGTCGAGCACTCGCGGAGCATACGGTTGAGCGTGTAAGTCAGCCCCTGGTTCGACTGCACGACAATGCGGAGGCGCGGGTCGCGGATCGATCGGAGATACGCCAGGCTGTCATCACTTCCACCATCGACGATGGCGAGGATCCCAAAGCGATCGACTGATTGGTTCAGGAGGCTGGCCATGGTCTCCGGCAAGCAGGGCATGGCATTGCAGACAGGCAGGCCTACTGTCAATTGATCCGTTCTCTTCAAAGCTCTCCTCAGCAGAAACCTGTTCCAAAACATGACAATAAGCGATCGCGAACTAGAGATCGAATCATTGCGTCCATTCGTCAGACGCGAATGACCCCTTAGATTCCAACCATAGTTCAGGCAGCTATTAACTTCGCTTTGAGTGTTATGAGCATATAGCCGTCTCGAGGTAACTCGCGTCAATCACGATTTGAGTCACTCCATAACTTAGGTAATCTGTGCGTTCCAAAAGCAGCGTGCTAGTTTTGCCCAAGCTCAAATACAAAAGATTTCGAGAGACTCCTGGAACGTCAATGCAACTCGCGTCCTGCAGTCCTTTCCAGAGCTTCGCGAAGATGCGAAACGGGCGATCTCGCAACTTGCTATTGACTGGGTAGATTTCTTGAAATCGCATCAAAGGAGAAACGATTGCAGATGGCACGCTCGCAAAGTTTGGAAGAATCCTCGCCGGGGATTTGCAGCCGGCAGGAGCCGCGCAGTTTCTTCATCGTGGGAGGCGCTGGGTTCATTGGAAGCCATTTCACGGACCGACTGCTGGATAGCGGATATGCCAGCCGCGTAACGGCCTTCGATAACTTTTCGTCGGGACGCGAGTGGCATGTGCAGAGGCACCTGGAGCGGGACGGCGGACGATTCCGCCTGCTGCGAGGCGATGTGCTCGATCTGGACAGACTTACCAACTCGATGTATGAGCACGATGTCGTCGTCCACCTGGCATCGAATCCCGATATTTCGCGGGCGGTTCATGATCCCGAGATCGATTTCAATCAGGGAACGATGCTGACCAACAACGTGCTCGAAGCGATGCGGCGAGCCTGCGTCCCGCGCCTGCTCTACGCATCAGGGAGCGGAGTCTATGGCGACGCGGGCGACTTATCACTTACTGAAGATCATGGTCCGCTGCAGCCCATATCTACATACGGCGCGAGCAAACTCGCCGGCGAAGCATTGATCGCGAGCTACTGCGCAATGTTCGACATAACGGCGTGCGCCTTTCGCTTCGGCAATGTGGTCGGCTCCAGGCAGACGCACGGAGTCGGCTTCGATTTCCTGCGGCGTTTGAACGTCGACCCGGCGCGGCTGCGCATTCTGGGCGATGGGCGGCAGAGCAAGAGCTACATCCATGTGTCCGACGTAGTGGAGGCCGTGCTGCTCGCCTGCGATCGGGTCACACAAAATTACGAGGTCTTCAACGTAGCCACCGGTGAAATCGTCACCGTTACCGAAATAGCCGAGATGGCAGTCGAAGCCCTGGGCCTGGACCATCGGCCCTACTTCGTCTACGCCGGAGGTGACCGCGGCTGGAAGGGCGACGTTCCCCTGGTCCGGCTCGACACCACGCGTATCCGGGCGCTCGGCTGGATGCCGGCACTGAACTGCCGCGAAGCTGTGCAGCGATCTCTTGAGGAGATGGTGGCCGATGAGCGCGTCCTTGTCTCCTGAGCCAAACATGAGCGCCACGCCTACGGTCGCGATCCTTGCGGGCGGCCTGGCAACAAGATTGCGTCCGGTGACGGCAGCGATCCCGAAGTCGATGATCACAGTGGCGGGCGAGCCTTTCATCGCGCATCAACTGCGACTGCTATCGGGACAGGGACTACAGGACATCGTGATTTGCCTGGGACATCTCGGAGAACAGATCGAGGCATTCGTCGGAGATGGGCATCGTTTCGAATGCCGAGTCCGCTATTCCCGCGACGAACCACGTCCGCTGGGAACCGGAGGAGCAATCCGTCAGGCTCTGCCCCTGCTCGGCGCGGAGTTTTGTGTCCTGTATGGCGATAGCTACCTGACCGCTCCCGTTGGACCGGCTCTCGATGCTTTCGCAGCTTCAGGCAAACATGGACTCATGACTGTTCTTCGTAACTGCGGCGCGTGGGATAGCAGCAACGTTGAGGTTGCCGACGGAGAGATTATTCGCTACGACAAGGAACGATCGACAGCGGCGGTGGAATACATTGACTACGGCTTGAGCCTTTTTCGCGCGGTGGTCTTCCACAACTGGCCTCAGGGTTCGGTTTTTGACCTCTCTGAAGTGCAGCGGAGACTGATCGCAACGAGCGCAATGGCGGGATTCGAAGTAGCGGAGCGTTTCTACGAAATTGGCTCGATGCGAGGCTTACTAGAAACAGATCGTTTCCTGCGGATGTCGCATATCAACCCGGAACCGCGTCCGGCGAGCACGGTGCGATCCGACCCCTCAGAGGCTTTCATCGTGGGGGCGCCGGTATGATCATGACCCGAACACCTCTACGCATTTCGATCGGAGGCGGCGGCACCGATCTCCCCTCCTATTACCGGCAGTTTGGTGGCTTCGTCATCTCCGCCGCAATTACCAAGTATGTCTATCTGAGTGTGAACAGGGGCTTCCTGCCGGGTTACTTCCTCCGATATTCGGAGAATGAACACACGCTGACGAGCGCTTCCATTGTCCACCCTCTTTTCAGGCATGCAATCGAAATGAAGGAAGTACCGAATCCCCTTGAAATCGTAAGCATCGCGGATGTGCCTGCGGGAACCGGTCTGGGATCATCGGGCGCGTTTCTGGTGGGGCTGATGCATGCGCTGCATGCCTATAAGCGGGAGCCGGTCACTGCGGAGCTGCTCGCGCGCGAGGCCGTCGAAGTGGAGATGGAGCGGCTGAATGAACCTGTCGGCAAACAAGACCATTACATTGCCGCCTATGGCGGACTGCTCTGCCAGTCCTACCATCAGGATGACACCGTGACCTTGCAGCCGCTGAAGATGAGCGACGCGCAGGTCTGTGAATTTCGCGATTCCCTGATGCTGTTCTTTGTCGGCCGCACCCGCAAGGCCTCCACCTTGCTGCACGATCAGAAGCAGCGCACCCAGGACGCGGATCCCGGCATGCTGGAGGGCCTCCACTTTACCAAGCAACTGGGGAACGCGATCAAGAGCGTTCTCGAGAGCGGAAAGATCGTTGAGTTCGGCCCGCTTATGCACGAGCACTGGCAGCGCAAGCGTTGCCGCTCAAAGGGCATGAGCAGCGACCAAATCGACGAGATTTACGAAATGGGAAAAACCCACGGCGGCGCGTCAGGGGGCAAGCTCGTCGGAGCCGGCGGCAGCGGCTTCCTGCTCTTTCAAACATCCGATCGCAAGCGGCTGCGCGACTGCATGACCCGCGCCGGGCTTGCGGAGATGGACTTCAACTTCGACTTCGACGGATCGGTCGTGCATACGAGAAGCGCATGAAAAATGAATCTGGGATAACTTCCGCAAGACGCACCCTCGAGATTGCCGACCTGCTGCAGACGGGAAGGCGCGACTGGACCCTCGCGGATCTGTTGACCGTGCTGCGGCGCAGACGCGGTTATCTCTTCGCAGGCATTGGCGGCGCATTTCTGCTGGCCACAGCATATTGCCTCTTTGCCACTCCGCGATTCCAGGCCACGGGCGAGATCGAGGTGCAGAAGGAATCTCCAGCAGCCTTCGGACTCGAAAGCAGTGTCACGGGCGATTCCGCCGCATCGGGAACAGACTCGCTCGACTACAGCATGACACTGGAAACGGAGGCCCGGATTCTGCAATCTCACACACTTGCCCTGCGAGTGATCAAGGACCTCAAACTCGAAACGACTCGCGACTACTTTCCCGCGCGCGAGGCCGGCTTCCATCTCCCGGGCTGGATATTCTTCTGGAAAAAACCCGTGGAAGCGCCGGCGATCAACCTCGACGATGCCCCCAACCGCCGATACATCGCGCTGAAGATCTTCGCGTCGCGCCTCAAGGTTACGCCGGAGACTGGGACCCGCTTGATCGAAATCAACTACTCCGATCCCGACCCCGAGTTGGCGGCGGCGGTGGTCAACCATCTGATCCAGGCCCTCACCGACTACAGCTACCAGGCACGCTTTCGCTCAACAGCGCAGGCTTCCGAGTGGCTTGCCAGCCAGCTGACCGGCCTGCGGCAGCAGACCAAATTGCTGCAGGACAAAGCCAGCCGGCTGCAGCGCGATACCGGAATCTACGGTGAGGACGCTTCGCACAACATCGTCCTGGAGCGGCTGGACGCGATGAACCAGCGGGTCACGGCAGCGGAATCGAATCGTCTGGTGATGGAGGCCATCGATCATATTTCGCAGAGCGGCGACCCGGAGTTGATCTCCGTCCTGGCGGGCAACATTGGTGCTGTCGGAGTGCCAGCCCTGAATAATCCGCTGGCGCTGATCCAAAACCTTCGCGGCAAGGAGGCTGAAGTGCGAGCGGAGATAGCTGAGAACAACGCCCGCTACGGCTCCGGCCATCCGCGCGTAGCAGAGCTGCAATCCGAACTGGAAGGCGTCGAGCGATCCATTCATGAGGAAGTTATCCGGCTCGGCGCGCGCACACAAGAGAACTTTGAAGTGGCGCAAGCGGCGGAGAACTCGGCCCGCGAGGCGTTCGACAAGCAAAAGGCGCTCGCCGATCAGGTCAGCGGCAAGGCGGTTGCATATCAACTGGCGCGACAGGAAGCGGAGGGCAGCCGAAACGTCTATGAGGGGCTGCTGGCCAAGCTTCAGGAGGCCGGTGTACTTGAGGGGCTGCGCTCGACCAACCTCACGGTCGTCAATCCCGGACGCGTTCCTCCTACGCAGCGGCCCAAGAGTCCAAACCTGCCTCTCTCTTATGCTGCCGCGCTGATCGGCGGTCTCTTCCTGGGCTGCGCGGGCGCCGTCGTGTCCGATTTTTCCGACCATACAGTGCGATCTCGGATGGGCTCGAGCGCCAGATCGGTTCGCAGCTTCTCGGCGTACTGCCGCAGCTTCGATCTGGCGACAGGTGGCGGCGTTTGCTACCGCTGAAGAGCGGAGCTCCGGAGGTAAAGCGCGAACCGCTCTTTCTGCCTCAAGATGCGTCGCATGCGAGTACTCTCGACGCGCGCTTTGTCGAATCGCTCCGCTCGCTCAGAACATCGCTGCTGCTGCTGCGGACCGGACGACGCTCGCAGGTGGTGCTGGTAACCAGCTCGGTAGAAGGAGAGGGCAAGAGCAAGATCGCGGTGAACCTGGCCGGTATGCTGGCTCAACTGGGCGCGCGCGTGCTGCTGGTCGACGCTGATCTTCGCCGGCCCTCGGTCCACGAAGAGCTGAGCCTGGATTGCGGCGCCGGTCTCGGAGCGGCGCTCATCGGAAATGGCGATCCCGAGATTCATATCTACGATGCATTGAAAAACCTGTCTGTGCTGTGCGGGCAGGAGCCGGCTCCGATGCCGGCCGAGTTGCTGGCATCGCAAAGAATGTCGGAGCTTCTCCGGCGCTGGCGGAACGAATACGACTTCGTACTGCTGGACAGCCCTCCGATCCTGCCTGCAACGGACGCGCTGGTCCTCTCGCAGATGAGTGACATCACACTCCTCGTTGCGCGGCACGGCTTCACCCCCAAGCAGGCGATTCAGCGCACTTTCGCGACCCTTCGCGACCAGATTCCCGAGACCTGCCGCATGCGCGTTGTGCTCAATGGCGTGCACGCCGACTCCTACGACTTTCGCGAGTATTACGGATATGAACCAGGAAATTTCAGCCGTTCTTCCCAACGGAGGCCGCAGTGAGAAAACAGCGCAACGCCATCCCGAGAGTGGTCCTGTTGGTAATCGTCGCGGCCTTCATCGTCTTTCCGGCAGAACCCGCAAACGCTCAATCGGTGGCAGCAAACGCCAGGGAAAGCCTCCATATTGCTCCGGGGGACCTGCTCCATGTTGTTGTGCTTCGCGAATCGGAACTGGAACGGCGGGTGAGGGTGCATGACTCCGGCGCAATCTCGCTGCCGCTGATTGGCGACGTGCAGATCGGCGGGATGAATACTGATGAAGCCGCCGCGAAAATTGCGCAGAAGTATCTCGATGAACAGATTCTGAAGCATCCGGACGTCTCTGTTTTCGTCGAAGAGTACGCAACGCAGCAGGTCGCCGTACTGGGTCAAGTGGCCCGACCCGGCTCCTTCTCGCTCGCCGCACCCAGAAGCCTTATCGATGTGCTGGCCATGGCCGGCGGCCTTACCGACATTGCCGATCGTCATATCGCCGTTGAGCGTGCAGACGGTGCGAAGACCGCGGAGGTGTTTCTATCCAACAGCGCGGACGACGCGCTCGAGGCCAATGTTCAGATTTATCCCGGAGACAAGGTTCTGGTGCCCCGGGCCGGAATCATCTACGTCCTGGGTGATGTGGCGCGCCCGGGAGGATACGTCATGCAGAATGAATCGCGCATGACGGTGCTGCAGGCGATCGCCATGGCCGCGGGCGCCAACCGCACCGCTTCGGAGTCGCACGTCCGGTTGGTCCGCAACAAGAATGGAGAGATCGAAGAGCATGAAATCCCCCTCAAGGACATCGAGAGGGGCACGGTACCCGACCTGCTCCTCCAGCCGAATGACGTGCTCTACGTGCCCTTCAACTTCGGCAAACATATCGTCATGGGCAGCAGCTCGATCGTTGCTTCAGCCAGCTCGGCGTTGATCTATGCGGGCCGGTAGCTCGCACCGCAGCCTGCTTCACGCTGTGATCCTGGAAGACTGCGTTTGCGCAGCGATCCTCGCATTCTTCGCCGTGCAGGGAGCAATTCCTTTCGTCGCACCCCACCAGGCATTGGAGACCAGTGATATTCCTCCGTCAGGGATGAACTATTGGGGCGGAATTGTTTCCCAGCTGGCGATCTATGGAGCAATCTGCCTCTTTGTCTGCGTCGACTTCAGGCGCGTCGTGCGCTGGTTGGGAGCAATGCGATGGGCCGGGGCCATTGCTTGTTTCGCCATCGTCTCCTCGTTCTGGTCGCAATTCCCACTCTTCACGCTGCGGCGATCGATTCCCTTTGCGCTGGCCGGCCTCTTCGGACTTTGGTTCGCGGTGGAGTTTCCAGTGCGCAGACAGCTATCGATTCTCTGGATGTCGATGATCGGCCTGGCTCTTGGAACGATCGCACTGGCTCTCTTCTTCCCTCAAATCGGGCTGGACGCCTCGCCCGGCCACTACACGGATTGGCAGGGAGCCTTCACATCGAAAAATGGCTGTGGACGGATCATGGTGCTGGCGACGGCCGTCGCCTTAAGCCGGGAAAGAGGATTGGCGCGCTCGCTTCCCAGCATCGCCCTCTTTCTTTTTGTAACGATTATGAGCGGCTCGCGGGGAGCGTGGGTAATTGAGGCAGCGGTGCTTGCGATCTATGCCGCGTTCCGGCTGGCAGGACGAGCCGACGGGCGGACCCGCGTCATCATCCTCGTCTCCAGCCTTGTCACAGTCGTCGTAGCAGCGATCGTGGGAGTGAGCCACATCGCCGCTTTGGCCAGCCTGCTCGGACGAGACCCTACGCTCAGTGGACGAACAGAGATATGGAGGCAGGTATGGCCGTTCATCATGAAGCGCCCGATCTTTGGCTGGGGGTACTCGGGTTTCTGGCGAGGCATCCAGGGCGAATCGTTCAAAGTCGTGGCGGCAATGCGTTTCATCCTGTTCCACGCGCATAACGGCTTTCTGGAAATCTGGCTCGAGCTGGGGTCTCTGGGCCTTGCTCTCTTCGCGGGCAGCTACCTCCGCGCCTGGAGAAAGCTGTGGCCCACGCTTCGCTCTGGACAGGTGGAACGAGTGATGCCGATGCTCTTCGTGCTGGTGCTCATCGGGCTTTACGACCTGGACGAAAACACGCTGCTGATCTACAACGGCCTCTTCTGGGTTCTTTATGTCGCCGCGCTCGTCAACATCGAATTGCTGGCGGTAGAAGAACAGGTTGTAGACAAGCTCACCAGTCTGCTTGCCGCCACGGATTCCATTGAGGATGAAGCGCTCACCGCACCTTCCTCGGAAACAGGCGCGGTGCCGGCATGAGAAACATTCTCATCTATCGAACGGAGCTGCTGGCCGCGTCTGAGACTTTTATCGCCGGCCAGACCGCCGCGTTAAAGAGATATTCTCCGTGGTATGCCGGGTTGAAGCGTGAGCCCAACGGCCTCCCGCTCGACCCGGCCCGCGTGCTGGCGCTGACCACCGAGAACCGGTTCAAGGACAAACTCATTCGCCGCGCCTACCTGCGCTCCGGCGTAGCGCCGACGTTCCATCGCGGCCTGCGCAATGTCCGGCCCTCGTTGATCCACGCACACTTTGCACCCGACGGCGCCGGAGCTCTCATCCTGCTGCGGCATCTCAAGGTTCCGTTGATCGTGACATTGCACGGCTATGACGTGACGGCCGATGACGAAACACTGAGCAAGACATCGCATGGCCGGGCCTATCTCCGGCATAGAACCACGCTGCTTCGGAAGACGGCTCTCTTTGTGTGCGTCTCGGAACATGTACGCCAGCAGGCTCTCGAACGCGGCTTCCCCGCAGAAAAGCTATCGGTGCTTCGGATCGGGATTGAGCTGCCCGAGGTCGACTCCGCTGAAGAACGGGAGCAGATCGTCCTCTTCGTGGGCAGGATGGTGGAGAAGAAAGGATGCATCCATCTCCTGCGTGCGATGGAGCGTGTCGAGGCAGGGATACCGGCCTCCCGACTGCTCCTGCTGGGAGATGGACCGCTTCGGGAGGGCTTGGAGCGAGAGGCTAAAGCCCGGCTGAAGAACGCCACCTTTCTTGGGATGCGACCGCATAGCGAGGTTCGCCAGTGGATGCGGCGTGCGCAGGTTCTTGCCGCGCCCAGTATTGTTGCGCAGAACGGCGATTCGGAAGGGCTGCCGACGGTTCTTTGCGAGGCGCAGGCATTCGGGCTGCCGATCGTGTCGTTCCGCGGTCCGGGCGTCGGCGAGGCAGTTGTGGCGGACAAAACGGCGCTGCTCGCGAATCCAGGGAATGAGCAGGCTCTGGGCGAGGCGATTCTACGTCTGCTGGAGGACAAGGTTCTGCGAACAAGTCTAGGTGCGGCAGGCCAAAGGCACGCAACGGAATTCTTCGACATTCGTAAGCAAACAGCGATCCTCGAAGAGGAATACGACAAAGTGGTGAGCCAGTACGCGTGGTCGAGGAACTTGCCCTAAGGGATCGCTGGTTCCAGCAGGAAACGGGCGAAGACGTCATTCGACATTAAGCGTCCGCGCTCGGTAAGCGCGACGCGCTCCCCTTTCCACCCAATGAGGTCTTCGCATTCGAGCTCGACGAGCACGGGCTCGACGGCGCGAACAGCTGCGGCTCCGAACTCGGCCCTCAGTTTGTCCAGATTCATTCCTTGGCTCAATCGCAATCCCAGGAACCATGCCTCTTCCAGCTCTTCGTCGCGCGAAAGTGTACGCGCCTCTTCCCGGCCAGTGGTCCATCTCGAGGCATCGAGGAAAGACTGCAAATCATCTGTAGTCGAAAACCGCACCGCCCTGCCGGACTCCGACCTCAGCATGGAGTGCGCGTCAAGACCCAGGCCCAGGTACGGCGCTCGCGTCCAGTACTTCAGGTTGTGGCGGGACTCAGCTCCGATACGCGCGAAGTTTGAAATCTCGTATTGCGCAAAACCATGCCGCTCTAGAAATTCGGAGGACTCGACATACATCTCAGCGATTGCATCGTCGGACGGAACCTGCTGGGCGTAATACTTGAAGCCGCCGCTCCCGATTTCGCGTCCCAATCGGGATTCATCATCCACTTCGAGCATGTAGATGCTGGCGTGGTCGGGATCGGCGCCGATCAGCACTTCCAGCGACTCGCGCCATGAGTCGCGCGTCTGCCCCGGAAGCCCGGCAATCAAGTCCAGATTGACGTTCGCAATGCCAGCGCGCCGCACCCGGTCCACATCCATGAGAGCGATAGCGCGAGTATGCAAGCGACCAGTATGTTTGGCTTCGGCGTCGACAAAGGATTGCACACCGAAGCTGATCCGGTTCACTCCGCACTCCACCATGGCGGCGAGCGTGGCATCCTCGATCTGTCCGGGAGCGCACTCGACCGTGATCTCGGCGCCGGGCAGAACGACAAAGTCGCGGCGCAGGGCTGCAAACAGCCGCCGCATCTGCGCGAGCGAGAGCAGTGAAGGCGTTCCGCCGCCGAGATAAACTGTGTCGACTACGTCGGGAATCCTCGCACTCCAGCGCCCCGCCTCTCTGCGAAGTGACCGCAAGTCCTCTTCCAGCCGCTCAAGGTAGCGATCCATCGACGAGAGCGGGAAGACCCCGGAAGCGAAGTTGCAGTAGGTGCACTTCGACCTGCAGAACGGGATTGAAAGGTACAGGCCGAGGCTTTCCATCTTCCTCTATTTTCCCACGAGGACTTGAATTCGCCTGCAGTGTTGTGCCATCGCTTCTGCTGATCTTCTCCGCACCTGTCCGACCGCAAAACGCGCTGCCCGTTCTGCATCCGAACGACGTGATTCTATTTCAGGGCGACTCCATCACCGACGGCGCCGGATCAGGACGGAACGCTAACCACTCTTGGCTTCGAGTACGCTATATTCGCCGCACGCCGAGTCCCGGTGCGATCACGTCCTTCACGAGTTGCTGAAGCGTTTGAAGGATATTGTCGGTCATCACGGCGATCTGCTGCCTTCATCGTAGGCGAACAGGTGGGGAAATGCCATTGCAACGCCGAATCCATCGCCGTACTCCTTCCCGCAAGCAACATCTGGTTGCGTGGCCGCCTCTTCGCATCTTCCGGAGGCCCTGGCGCATCCCTAACCGGTAAACTAATCCAAGCGATTTCAGCGAATTCATGGCCGAACCCCAAAAAGCGGAAGCGGATAAAAAGAAGCAGCCCGCCCAACAGCAGGATGACGATGTTGTCGGCAAGGCATACGATGCGCGGCTGATGCGCCGCCTGCTGACCTATCTGTATCCCTACAAGTGGGTGGCCGCCATCTCTCTTGTCGCCATTCTCATCAAGGCCACCTGCGATGTGCTGGGTCCCTACCTGACCGAGGTGGCGATCGACCGCTACATGACCGCGCATCCGTCGCCGAAGTCGGCCTTCCTGGCGCGCTGGCTGAGCAGCGATCCGGCCACCGGCATTACCGAGATCGCCCTCATCTATCTCGGCTCCCTGCTGCTGAGCTATCTCTTCGAGTTCATCCAGACCTACCTCATGCAGTGGACCGGCCAGAAGATCATGTTCGACATGCGCAAGCAGATCTTCGGCCATCTGCAGACCATGCATGTCGGCTTCTACGACCGCAACCCGGTCGGCCGCCTGGTCACGCGGCTCACCAGCGACGTGGACGCGCTGAACGAGCTCTTTACCTCCGGCGTCTTCGCCATCTTCGAGGACGTGTTCGTGCTGGCAGGCATCGTCTTCGTCATGCTGCGGATGAAGTGGTGGCTGGCTCTGCTTGCGTTCGCTGTGCTGCCGCTCATCTTCATCGCCACGCGCATCTTCCGCAAATACGTCCGCGACTCCTACCGGCGCATCCGCACCGCCATTGCGCGTATCAACAGCTACACCCAGGAGCACATCACCGGCATGAGCCTGGTGCAGCTCTTCAACCGCCAGGACCGCGCCTTCCGCGATTTCGAGGCGGTCAACCGCACCCACATGGAGGCCTTCAAGGACTCCATCCTGGCCTACGCTCTCTACTATCCCGCCGTCGAGTTGTTCAGCTCCACTGCCATTGCGATGGTGATCTGGGTGGGCGGGCGCGGGGTCTTGCGCGGAGCCGTCACCGTGGGCGTGCTGGTCGCCTTCATCCAATATTCGCAAAGATTCTTCCGGCCGATTCAGGACCTGAGCGAGAAGTACAACATCCTGCAGGCGGCCATGGCGGCCAGCGAGCGCGTCTTCCGGCTGATCGACACCAAGCCCGAAATCGTGTCACCGGCGCATCCCAAAGAAGGCGACCACTCCGGCAGCATCGAGTTCCGCAATGTCTGGTTCACCTACCAGCGATTAGACGAGGAGACCGCTGCCCGCATCGCGCGATGTAGCGAAGAAGAGCTTGCTGCGATGCACGATGTGGAGTGGATTCTGCGCGGCGTGTCTTTTTCCGTAGACGCGGATCAGACGGCGGCCATCGTCGGACACACCGGGGCGGGCAAGACCACCATCATCAGCCTGATGATGCGCTTCTACGACATCCAGCACGGTAGCATTTTCATTGACGGCGTCGACGTCCGCGAGCACGACCTGCGCAAACTGCGCGAGCACTTCGGCGTCGTCTTACAGGACCCGTTCCTCTTCAGCGGGACGATCGGCAGCAACATCCGCCTTGGGACCGAACGCATCACCGATGCCCAGATGGAGCTGGCCGCTGAGCAGGTCAACGTGCACGACTTCATCACGACTCTGCCGAATGGTTATAACGAGGAGCTGCGCGAGCGCGGCAACTCCCTCTCCACCGGACAGAAGCAGCTCATCAATTTTGCCCGGGCGCTGGCCCACAACCCGCGCATCCTCATCCTCGACGAAGCCACCTCCTCGGTCGACACCGACACCGAGATCCGGGTAAGAATGGCTCTCGAGCGGATGATCGAAGGCCGGACATCGGTGGTCATCGCCCACCGCCTGTCCACAGTGCAGCGAGCCGACACCATATTGGTCATGCACAAAGGCCAGCTAAGAGAAACCGGAACCCACCAGGAGCTGCTAACCCAGCGCGGCCTCTACTGGAAGCTCTACCAGTTGCAATATAAGGATCAGGAGCTTGGGTTGCCGAGCGATGGGCTTACGCCGAGTCTGGCGTTGGGGACGGATTAAAACAATTCACCAGCACAGTTTCCTCAATATGCTTGTCGTTCGTTCGCAAACACGTCGATTGTTCGAGCTTCACTCCCGTTGGTCACGCTTAGGTCCAAATTCGAACAGGTACGCCAAATTCAAGTGCTAATCCTAAACCCTCATTAATAGATCCAATGGTCTCCTGATCTCTAAACCAGTTTCTATGCTTAAAGCCCAAATTGTTTTTCTTTGCCGCTTCATATTGCTGGCTCAGGACTTTGGAAGAGATTTCGAAAGCCTTTACAAGTGCATGCTTTGGAGGGCTCCCAATTTCGCCCAGCCAGGAATTTGGCTTGGCAAGCTTGCGTAGATCCTGGTCGAGGTTCCAGCCTTGCTTTAGGTAATTCTGGCGTTGTAACTCACCAACCGCATAGTATACGAGGCCTTTACGTTCCAAGGCCGGATGCATGGTCGTTTGCTTTGAACGGAGCGTTTTACGGTGCTCCTCCCATAAGGTCTTAACGTAGTCGCAGGCCAAAAAGGTGCCCGCTATGAGGTTGAATTCCGTCTCGGTGATTGGGTTATCTGGGTGTTCAAAAATTTTTGTGTAAAGACCGGTAGGTGAATTGTCAAAGAGCTTGTTAGTACCGCCCCACATATCGTCTGGACCATATCTAAATGCAAATAAAGCTTTTGTCATCTCTTCGAGTGTGACGGTGATCATATTTCGTTTCTTGCTGCTTCGTTTGTTCTTATACTCATACTTTCGACCGCCAAGATTGAGATTGTTAAATTTCCTGGCTATATCCTTTTGAACTTCGTCGTTACTTCGAAAATCTGCGATTTTTACCGCATTCTGAGTATTGTTATATCTAGTCACCTCATTAACAAAGGCTACTTCGGACGGGTAGTTAAAGGATAAGAGCCGAAGGATTACCTTAACCGAGCTCACCGGCTTATGGCCAGCTTCCCCGGGCCGGCTGAGCGCCAATAGCAGTGACCTGACGGTCTGCGCGCCATTGATAATTGACATGCGTTCGCACGTTAGAGTTTTTGCTTTCAGATCCGGTGTTATCTTCCCTGCAACAGCTGTTACACCATTGTTGAAGTATTCGAAATTCGACGGGTTGTTGAGTGCCGTGTTAATGATTTGTTTATTTGTTTTTGAATCCCCTACGTAATCGCGGATGTTCATCGTAAACAAACTAGCCTTGTGCGTTCGGAGGGTCTGAGCAAGGACGGAACCACTGACCTCGCCAACATATAACTCCCGATTATTGCTTTCAAAATGACACCAAGGATTGTCGCGTACGTCCGGGATCATCGGTATGACGATGGGTTTATCGGAAAAGTCGGCAGCCGAGATCGCTTCTCGCAATTCCTGATTGAGCAGAGAGTGGTCAAGATAGTAAAACTCGCATCTTTCTTCTAGGTCAGGTAAATCTTCTATATGAACCAGCCCTTGCTGCACCCGATCTTGTACGGATTTTGCGCTCCTTGCCGTCGTGATAAAGTAAACACGAAAGTTGTCCTGTTCCCAATCGATTTGTCCCGCCAGTTCAAGCAGGTCCCTATTGAGACTCGTCTGTTTTCCCTCCGTGGCAAGGTGAAGTCTCTCTAATACATCACAGATGCGACCAACTGACTCAGGAGATTCAAGTGCATCCTTGCCGCGGTATTTGGCCTGAATTATCAGTACATGGCCGTCGTCTGTTCGATAGAGAAGGTCAGCTCCGCCATCACCTGCCCCATCCACAATGCAGCTCTCCAATTCACCTTCGTCGTCAGGGACAATCCCGGGAGTGAGCTTATCTAATATTTCCTGCACGAAGAAGTTAATCATCTGCCGGGAACGCTGAATATTGTTCAAATTGTCAAACTTAGTACCCAGCTTCGCCTCAGACCAGTCCAAAAGCCGGTCCTTAAACTGCTCTTTTGGCTTGTTTTCTTGCTTCATCGGTCCCTCGAGTATTGCAGCTAGAATAATCGAACATAGCGAGAATACAGAGGCCGAGGCGCCATCCCAAATGGTTCCTCAACACGGCTTGACGTCTCCAGAGACTCGTAGATGTTCGCCTACTCTTCTTTTTGATCACACAACACCATAGATTCGTCCCAACAAACGCCAAACCCAACCCATTTCCCTCAAGGACTCTGAAAGCCCCGCAAACTCTCCGATATTCTCAGCCTGTGCGGCGGTGCGGTCTGCCCCTGTTCTTGTCCGCAGAAGGAGAGACACTGTGAACACTGTTGCATCCTCTGCATCCACTCAGACGCCGTCCATTCAAATGCCATCCGGTCAAATGCCATCCGGTCAGACCGCGAAGCTGCTGCTCCCCATCCTCGTCGGCGGAGGCATCGCCGGCATCCTTGACCTCACCTCCGCCTTCCTCACCTTTGGATGGCGTGTGCCGCGCGGCATCGCCAGCGGACTGCTGGGCGCGCGCGCCTTCCATGGAGGCGCGGGTACGTGGATTCTCGGCGTGGTGCTGCACTTTACCATCGCCTTCGGAGCGGCGGCCATCTATTGCCTGGCCAGCCGCAAGCTTGTGTTCCTCAGGGAGAATTTTGTGGTGTGCGGCCTGTTCTACGGCATCGCCATCTACCTGGTGATGCAGCTGGTCGTCCTGCCGATGTCCGCGTTCCCGCTCAAGACCGGCACCTTTACGCGGGCAGGCCTGACCCAGGGGATCGTGATCCACATGCTGATCATCGGCCTGCCGATTTCGTTTGGCGCGTGGAAGTTCTCGAAGTAGGCGCGCTGCCGAGCGGTTCAATTCTCAGTCCTTAGGGAGCGGCAAACGGCGTCCGTGACGAATATGAAGGATCACGACCGTCCCGCGTTCGATAGTGAACAGTACCCGATACTGGTGCGGCTTTCGCCCATAGAAAAGCTGGCGCACATCAAAGGAAAACTCGGCGTCTTCAGGCGCAAGCGGACAGCGGTGCGGAAGTTCCCTAAGCGAGTCTAAAGTTTCTCTCAGTCTCAGAAACCAGCGCAGGCCGGTTTCGCCGGCTTGCTGTTCCATGAGCCATTTGAGGATGAGTTCCAGATCGAGTTCTGCCTGGGCGGTCAGCTCAACGCGGAAGGTCATGCTTTTCGCGAAGCGCCTCGAAGGACTCGTCGATGGGCCGCATCCGCCCGGCCTTAAAATCCGCGTACCCCTTGCGGATGCCCTCTACCGCTTCGTGATAGTCCTGGCGCTCCCATTCGAGGGCGGCAGCCAGCACCTCATCGAGCGCGGCCGCCGGGTCTTGCCCATGCCGCTGTGCGTAATCGGCGAGCTGCGCCTGGCGCTCCGCGGAAAGGTGGATTTCCATGTCCCAAGCGTAGGAAGGTCATCGGCCAGTGTCAAGCGTGTCTTGTCGTTTTCCCCGCAGGCCGGGTTACGCCGGGAACCTGTTCTCTTACGCCCGGCCGCCGAACTCGCGCGTCTCTGTGGATACGCGAACCTTGTCCCCTTCCTTGATGAAGAGCGGCGCGGCGATCTCGAGGCCGGTCTCGAGGCGGACGGTCTTGGTCACGCTGCCGCTGGACGAGTTCCCTTTGGCTCCGGGCTCGGCGTAGCTGACCTCCAGCTCGACGTATTGCGGCAGCTGCAGGCCGATAGGATTTCCATTGTACTTATGCAGCTGGATGAGCGCGCCCTCGATCAGCAGTTCCAGCGCGTCGCCGACCATGGCCTCGGAGAGCGTGAGCGTCTCGAAGCTGGCCTGGTCGAGAAAATACGAGCCCTCGCCATCGCTGTAGAGATAAGACGCGGGGACGATCTCGAGATCCGGCTCCTTGAACTTCTCGCCCGCCTTGAAGCTCTTCTGAAAGACGGCCTGGGTGAGCAGGTTGCGCATCTTCAGGTGGACCAGTGTCTGGCCGCCGCGAGCGGTCGGGGTCGAGATATCCGACTCCAGACAGTAATAGGGTGCGTTTTCAAATTCGAAATACGCCTTGCGCTTGATATCGATGGCATCGATGAGTGCGGCCACTTACGACTCTCCTGCTTCTTGTTCAAATGAGGGTCGGCGTCGAAAGGCCGACGCCTGCCCTGTTCCTCATGAGTATAGAGTGGCATTCGCGCGTGGGGTGCGCAGACACAGATCAAGACGGTTCGTCGTAAATTCCGATTTCCGCGATGTGAGGCATATCCTGGCTGCTCTCGAACGATAGGCGGACTTTTCGGGCGGTGACGCGCGCAATGCTGTGGATGGTCGTCGGAGCCGGCGATCCGCCTTCCACCAGGGTGATCCAATTCGTGCCATCCCAGTGCTGAAACCGATAGCTCTTGATCCGCGACACCTGGTAGTCGTCCCCGCGCCCCACCGGCTCCACGAGCGAGACCACATTGAACCCCTGCTCCTTCCGCAGGTCGACCTCGAGCCAGCCCGCGATCTGCCCCGCATCGGGATACCACGAGGACTGAAAATTTCCGTCGTTGGCCTCATCGGGCCCGACTGTGTCCGGATACGAGCTGGCGTGAATCGGCTTGCCGGTCGCCAGGTTGGGGGTGGTGATGACCGTATGTTCATCGATCCTGGCGGATGGGCCAGGGTATTTCCATGCTCTGCCAATCTCCGCAAGGCGGCTGACCACGTTGGGAGCGAGGCGCCCCTCACGGGTGGGAGGAGCGTTGAGTATCAGGGTGCAGTGCCTCTGATTGAGGGGCACCAGCCACTCGTCAACCACCGTCGCCGTGGGCTTCAGCTCGCTATTCACGTCGCCCTGCTTCCAAAACCATCCGGGGGTGATGGTGACGCAGGAGATCGCCGGCAGGTCGCTCTGCTGTGGCACCTTCTGGCCGGCGTTCTGTTCGAACGCCTTGATATCCGAGTAGTAGAGACCGCCTGATGGGTACTGGCTGGCGTTCAGATCGGTGATCAGACAGTTGGGCTGCATCCCTTTGATGTGGTCGTAGATCTCCCGGAAGGGCATTTCGTCATACGTGATCCGGCTCCAAGGCGCATTCCAGCCATCCGTGATGAGAATGTCGATTTGCCCATAGTTGGTGAACAGCTCGGTGAGCTGATCCTTGACCAGCTGTACCTTGTCGGGCGTGATGTTGAAGTGGCGAATGTCGTCGCGCAGCGAGAGGATCGAATAGTAAAGCCCCACGCGCAGGCCGGCAGCGCGGAAGGAGTTCACATAGGCGCGAACGACGTCGGTCTGGTGGGAGGTCTGGCGGACGCTCGCACCGCGGGTCTTTGTCGGCCAGATGCAAAAGCCATCGTGGTGCCGCGTGGTCAGGCATCCCCAGGTCATATTCGCCGATTTCGCGGCTGCAGCCCACTGGTCTGTATCCAGAGCCGTGGGGTGAAACAGCTCCGGGGACGAGGTGGGATCACCCCACTCGCGGTCCTGGAACGTCGCCATGTTGAAGTGCAGGAACATGCCGAAACGCAGATCGACGAACTGCTGTTGCAGATCCAGCAGCGGCTTTCCGCGCTGCATCCCGTGCGTTGTCGCATGAGGCTGGATATCCTGCTCGGCAGAAAGGGATGAAGCGGGAAGCAAGGCCAGAGTTGCCGATTCGGCGGCCAGTCGAAAAAACTCTCTTCGTGTCGTCATGTGGGGTTCGGAAAACCTGCGGTTTTATCGATATCATACCCGCTTCGACCTGCATTTCAGGTTTACCATCGATCCGCCGAGTTTCGGTCCGCTCTCCCGCAGGGACTAGCTTGCCCGGACAGGCTTTCTTTGCTCGATCTGGGCGGCCTTCTCGGCCCATGCCAACGAGTCTGTGTAGAGATCGGTGAGTTCGGCCTCGGGGATGTGGAGCGCCGAGCTCTGGCGGATGCAGGACTCCCAGTCCGCATCCTTATAGCTCTCGAAGAGCCTCAGGGCCGCGCTTAACGGACTGGATTTGCCGGCGAGCGCCTCTTTCATCCCGGTGCGGAGCGGCAGGGTGGCGATCAGGTCGGCGACCGGTATGTCCAGCATCACATCCATCATGGAGAGCAGTCCGAAGAGATACTGCTCCGCCGCGCTCTCACCGGTGAAGGGGGCCATCCTTTCGAGGAAGCGGGCGCGATGGAGGACATGGACCAGCAGTTCGGTGGAGCGGCCGCGGCAGGTCTCGGTGGCGATGGCATTGATTACCAGCTTGCGAAACTGGTCTTCTCCGACGAGCACCAGCGCGTCTTCCAGCGATCGAACTTCGTGGTTCACGGCGAAGGCCGCCGAGTTGACCAGGCGCAGCACCTGGTAGCTGAGCGCCACTTCAGACTTCAACAAAAGGGCCAGCTGCGCGATGTGGAAGTTTCCCTGGCTGAGGGCGGAGAGAAGGTAGAAATAATTGGCTCCGTTGGCCGGGAGTGCTCTCTTCGAGAAGACGGTCGGATGGCAGAAAAAATATCCCTGAAAAAGGGTGAAGCCCTCGTTCATGGCGACCTGAAACTCCTGCTCGGTTTCCACCTTTTCGGCCAGAAGGGTTACGTTTGTGCCTCTGAGCATGGCGAGGATGCCGGCTCGTTCCGCCGCATCGGACAGGCGAAAGTCGACCTTAATGTAGTCTGCCAGGCTGACCAGACCTTCCATGCCTTCGCTCATGCGGAAGTCGTCGAGCGCCAGCCTGTAGCCGAGTTTCTTATAGCTTGCGCATGCTTTTAGAACTTCGCTGTCGGCGACTACGGTCTCTACGATTTCAAGCACGGTGGACTTGGGCAGGAGCGTAACCAATCCGTTGACCAGGGACTCGCGCGTGCAATTGATGAAGGTAGGCGCGCCGTGGGTAAGGTCATGAAAGCCATAGAGCGCTCCATCGGCAATCATGATGCGGGTGGCTTCGTCAGTGTCGCCGCGAAAGCAGTTCTCCCACCCGGAGCGGAAGAGAAGCTCATAGCCATAGACTCGCTTGCGGCGATCGAAGACTGTCTGCCGCGCGATGAAACGCCGGGTGCCGGCGGCTTTGGCCTCGGGCAGCAGAGTCGCCCGGGGCATGGAGAGGACGTCGGACGCGTCCACAGCCGATTCGACCTCTGTCTGTTTCCGCCACAGCGAGCTGAAGAGGTTTAAGTTCATATCCATGCTGACAACTGTTCACTGCCGGAGTTAGAAAGGCCGTCGTGCGCAATACACCTTGAATTCCCTGTTTCTTTGGGCCTGCGAGGCAATGGCAATGACTATATCGGCAGAATCCGGGATTAATCACAGCCACCGACCTATTTAGGCCGGGCGCCGGGATTGCTGTGCCGAAACGGGGAGCGTGGCCGTTTTCGGTACAAGCGGCCGGGATGGGCATTGGGGGCGGAGGGGCCTCGAGAAGCGGCAAAAGTCGTATCATTTAAGGGTGCCATTTCCGATCAAAGTCTGCGTCGTCTGCTCAGAAGAGTTCGAGCTGAAGCCGGATAAACCCGGCTTTGCCAACCGCTGCCCGGAATGCAGCGCTGCCGATGCGGAGGACGGCGCTAAGCAGGGCCTCGCTGACGCACTCAGCAATGTCAAGGAAGTGAATGAGGCGAGGAAAAAAGCGATCCGCGACCTCCTCTATCGCAAGGACAGCTAGCCGCTTTCTTCGCTTGAATACGCAATATCCCGGGTGCCCAATACTCCCTCTGCAGATACCATAGGCTTGGAAGAGATACCTGCAGACGGAATGAGCACGCATCCTAAAATCTTTCTCTCCGCCGGAGAAGCAAGTGGAGAGCACTACGGCACGCTGCTCATCCCCGCAATTCGTAAGCTGGAACCCGATGCTGAGTTCTTCGGCCTCGGCGGACGGCGGATGGAGGCGCTCGGGTTCCGCCGCATCGTCCGGGCTGAAGACGTTGCGGTCATGGGCATCACCGAAGTCATACGGCACATGCCCCGCATCTACGGCGAATATCGGAAGCTCAAAGCCTCGATTGCCAGTGAAAAGCCCGACGCCGCCATCCTCATCGACTTTCCCGACGTCAACCTGTCGCTGGCGAAGCACCTCAAGCGGGCCGGAGTTCCCGTGATCTACTTCGTCTCGCCGCAGCTATGGGCGTGGAAGAAGTACCGCATCCGCGAGGTGCAGCGCTACGTCGACCGCATGCTGGTGATCTTTCCCTTCGAGGAGCGCTTCTACCGCGAGCGCAAAGTTCAGGCCACGTTTGTCGGCCATCCCTTGGCGGAATTGCCACTGCCCACCGTCAGCCGCGAGACATTCGCTCGCGAATCGGGTTTAGACCCGTCCAAGTGGTGGATTGGCTTATTACCAGGCAGCCGCATCAAAGAAATCCGCCTCAATCTTCCCAAGATGCTGCAAACCGCCCAGTTGCTTTTACAATCCGCGTCGGGACCGGCACACAGCCCGGGCTACGAGTTCCTGCTGCCAGTCGCGCCCACGTTGACCGAGGCGCACCGGGAAGAAGTGAGCGCGATGCTGCCCGGAAGGCCCAAGATCGCCGTGACTCACGACGCCCGCGCCGCCCTTCACCATGCCCGCGCCAGCATTGTGGCCAGCGGAACCGCGACGGTCGAAGCTGCGCTTATCGGGAATCCGTTTGTGGTGGTTTATCGCATGTCCCCGGTGAGCTATGTCGTCGCCAGGCGCGTGGTCGACGTTCCCCATGTTGCCATGGTGAATCTGATTGCGGAGAAGAGGATCGTTCCGGAGCTGATCCAGGGTGACTTTAACGCGGAAAATGTCGTCTCACACCTGCGACCGCTTCTGGAAGATGAAACAGCCCGTGCCCGGATGCAGAGCAGCCTGCATGCGATATCGGATATGCTCAAGGCCGACGGCAAGGACGACTCGTCGGCATCCGAAATAACGGCAATCGATCGCGTGGCCCGCGTTACCAGCCAGATGCTTCATGAGAAGCAGCCGGGAAAATGATTTGAGCGCCCATACCATTGCCCAGATGAAGACGAAGCTCGCATCCAGAAACGCTCTCGATTCCCGCCCCAGGATTCTCTCTCTCGCCAGCATAGGCGTTCTGTTCCTGAGCGTCTTTCTGCTCGCGGCGCCCCGCGCTTTCGCTGCCGATAAAGCCACCATCAACATCACCGCCTACTCTATCGACGCAGAGATCAAGCCTGCTGATCACACCCTGACCGCCGTCACCAAGGTCACCTTCACCGCTCTCCAGCCGGTCGACATCGCGGTCTTCGAGCTTCATGGCGCGCTCAAAGTAGATAAGGTCACCGATTCCTCCAACATCCCGCTCAGCGGCGAGCGTGGAGCGGAGGCCTCGCTCCGCATCACTCCGGCCACGCCCCTCACCATGGGCAAGTCCTACACCTGGACCTTTTATTACTCGGGCGCGCTTGAGAGCGATGCCGGGGGCCCGGTGGAAGGACTGAAGCTGGCGTATGTCGGCGATCCGATCACCTATCTGCTCTATGCCGGGCGGTGGTTCCCCATGATCGGCTACCAGACCGACCGCTTCAAGGCGGAGATCCATGTCAAGGCGCCCGCCGGCTATACCGTCATCGGCAGTGGCGAGCAGGGGTCGGCGAAGCCGGCGGACAATGGCGAGACCGAATACGACTTCAACTGGGACAAACCGGGCTTTCCCGGGACAATTATTGCGGGCAAGTTCCAGCCGGCCGTCTCGCCTGCTCCCAATATCCACGTTTACACCACCGCTGCGCATAAAGCCGCGGCCCAGGAGTACGGCCAGGAGGCGCTGCGCGTCCTCGCCTATTTCACTTCGACCTTCGGTCTTCCGGAATCCAGCCGCCTGAATGTGGTTGAACTGCCCGACGACACTGTGCCCGCCTTCTGGGCTCCGGAGATAGCGGCCATCGCCGGCGGACGCATCGGCGGCAAGAGCGACTATCGCCTGCTCTCGAATACCGTTGCCCATCAGTGGTGGGGAAGTGAGATCAGCCCAGCCACGCAGAACGACGCATGGATCACCAACGGTATGTCACGATACGGCGAGTTGATGTATCTCGAGGATGCGGCCGGCAAGTCGGCGATGGATGCGGCCATTCTGGATGTCTCGGCCGGAGCGCTGGCCTACGATACGATCCCGCTCTCCAGCGCCGGACGCCTCGACCCCTTCTCGCCGGAGTTCCAGTCGATGACTCTGGAAAAGGGCGGCATGGTCTTCCACATGCTGCGCTGGGAGGTCGGCGACGACAGCTTTATCAAGATTCTCCGCGCCGCTCTCTCGCAGTTCACCGACAAGAGCATCAATACCAGCGATTTCGAGAAGCTGGCCGAGGCACAGTCGCAGCAGCAGCTGACGCCGTTCTTCGCACAATGGCTCGACGGTACTGGCGCGCCCGACGTTTACGAATAAGTATGCCATCTACCGTCTGGGAAACAACCGCGGCTTCCGCACCATCGGCGAGATCGAGCAGGACCTCGATCTCTTCAATATGCCGATCGAACTGCGCATCGAGACCGACGGTAAGACCGAGAACAAGCGCATCTCGGTCGTCGGCACCGATTCGCAGTATGTGGTCGATACGTTCGGACGTCCGCGCCACGTGGTCATCGATCCCGATGACTGGGTGCTCAAGTCCACGCCCGACATGCAGGTGAGGGTCGCTATCCTCAAAGGCCAGCAGCTTATTGCCCAGGGAGACATCTCCGGCGGTCTGGCACAGTATCAGAAGGCTTTGCAGGCTAACCCGCAAAGCTCGCTGGCCAGCTACCGTATTGCCGAGGTCTTCTTCAGCCAGCGAAACTACCAGGCCGCCGTCAATGCCTACCGCGATTGCTTGCGCGGCGACGACGATCCGAGGTGGACCGAGGTCTGGAGCCACATCCAGATCGGCAAGATTTTCGACCTGACCGGCCAGCGGGACCGCGCCATCACCGAGTACCGCCAGGCCATCCAGACCAACGACAACACGGCGGGTGCGCTGAACGAGGCGCGGCACTATATCCAGATACCGTATAAGAACCCGGATACGGAATAAGTGGGCGAATTCCTAACGGCCAAGGCAAAGGTGAAGATGGTGTAAGGTGTCGTCACTCTGACGACCAAAGGGAGGAAGAATCTCAGCGATGTGTCCACGCCCGCATCGCTGAGATTCTTCGCTACGCTCAGAATGACGATACTTTACAGGAACTCTGATTTGCCTAATCTCGTCTCGTTTTGGAACTGATCCGTGACTTTGGTGAGAGCAAATTTTTTGCCAGACCTCTCGCTTGCCTGCCGTGGTGCGATGCTGGCGATGTCCTCCCATGAGAGCCACCGCTGCTGACATCGCCCTTGAATTCCTCGACCGCATCAATTCGCACGACATCGGCCTGGTAAGCGAACTGATCACCGAGGATCACGTATATATCGATGCGCAGGGCAGCCAGTTGCGCGGCAAACGGCCGGTGGAACGAAGCTGGCGCGCCTGCTTCGAGTGGTTCCCCGACTACTCGATCCAAGTGGACCAGGCTTTTGCCAACGGCAACATCGCGGTGGTCACCGGCTGCGCAATGGGAACCTTTGCAGTCCACGGTCGCCTTAGCAGGGATAATCGCTGGACGACACCCTCCGCATGGCAGGCAGTCGTACGCAATCAGAAGATCGCCGAGTGGCGAGTGTATGCCGACAACGAGCCTGTCTGGAAAGTAATGCGGGAGAGGCGCTACGGCAGTGAACATCCGATTCGCAGCGTCTCACCTTTCTCCCCCTCCGCCGGCAATTCATGAGGATGACGGGCTCTTGGTTTATGTAGAGAAAGCCTCTGTGAGGCAGCGCTGGGACTACTCCCTATTCAGTAGATCTTCTTGACTACATCCTCTAGCGAATTGCGAAGTCCGGCAGCGGTGCTAAAGTCTGCAGTGTGCCGGCAATGTGTCTAGGCGGTTTGGCCTAGTCTCATGCTGAAAAGGACTACGCCTCGGACATGCACGAGTTAGAAATCCTGGGCGCTTGAAGGAGGAGTCATGCCCATCCTTTCCGATGAGGCGACCGTCTCCCACCGCCTGCAACTTTCGAAACTGGCCTTGATTCGTTGCTGCAGTTGTTTCTTCGCGACGATCTTCGGCACCATCGCCATCACCGTCTCCTTCCGCCTCGTTGTGCAGGTCCACGGGGGTACGCCGGCATACTGGTCTACTTTCGCAATCCTGCTCGTGGTCTGGCTGGGTTCGCTCATTAATATGTACAGGCTTGCGATCGGGGAACTGCGCGCCGCGGCGCGACGCGGCAGCATGAGAGCTTGCGCGATAGGCGTCAAAGCCACGGCTGACAGAGCGGCCTGTTTGCCCAGAAGATGAACTTTTTCGTCCGGATCGCGCTCGTCGGGCGATCCGGGCGAGAGTTCATCGCGTCCGCTCTTATGTCGCCTGGAGCTCTGCTGATTCTGGCACACCGTATCTCAGCTTGCTGTGATTGAGCCGACCGGCTGTCTGCTTCGCCCGCCTTCCACCAGCCAGAATGCGAGCGCACAGAAGAGCACCGCGCCGACGGCGAATTTCACTCCGACTGGCTCACCTGACGGGGACAGAAACGCCTCCAGAATACCCGCGACGACCAGCAGAGGCACCACGCCCGCGAGCAGCCGGACCGCCTCCTTCGCGCCCCGGGCGAGCGAATCGCGCCGCGAAAGCATCCCGGGAAAGAGCAATGCCGTGGCCAGCCGGAGCCCTGCGCCTCCGGAGATGAAGATGCTGGGCAGCTCCAGGGACCCATGCGCAGCCATGAAGCTGAAGAGATCGAGAGCCATGTGCGCCTGCGAGCAGGCGGTGCTGATCACTCCCACCTGCAGCCCGTTCTGGAACATCAGCAGAAGGGTCCCGAGGCCCGCAACGATCCCGCCGGCGAAAGCCAGAAAACATACTCCGATGTTGTTGGTGAGGATCGCGCTTGAGGCTTGCGGCTTCATCGAGACGATGGAATGCGTCCACATCTGGTGATGATCGATGGTCTCGAGCATCGCCGGGCCGAGCATCACGCGCATAAATTCGGGGCGACTCAGGGTCAGCAGGGTACCCAGCGCCGCCCCGACAAGAAAGATCACAAATGCCGTGGCGACATAAGGGAGCATCCGGCGGAAGATACGCGGATAATCCCTTGCCATGAACCGCCATATCGAGCCGAAGCCGGCCTTTCGCCCCGAGTAGATGCGATTATGCGCGCGGCCCAGCAGCCCGTTCAGGTATTCTTCGAGGGTGCCCGAGGCCCGGTCGGAGCGGACGGCGGAGAGGTCGGCAGCAACCTGCCGGTAAAGCAGCCCGAACTCGCGCAGTTCAGCGCCGGAGAGGGAGCGGATGCCCGAGCTTTCCACCTGGTGGACAAGCATATCCAGCCGGCCCCACGAGCTCTTCCGTTGTTCGATCCAGCGGTTGGAAATCATTGGCAGGCACTTGGACAGCACGAACAATGGAATTCGCAGAGCAGCATTCGCACGACCAGCTTACTATCGACACTCCGGAGCAGGTAGCGCTTCGCTTTCCGGTGGCCGGAATCGGCAGCCGCTTCCTCGCTGTCCTTGCCGACACCCTTTTGCAGTTCATAGTCTATGTGGCCATTGTCCTGGTCTTCGTCTTGCTCCTTTCATCGGCGCCGAAGACGGCTGCCGGCGCGCTCTCCCGCAGCGGAGAAAAATGGCTCTTTGCCATCCTGATCCTCATCCACTTTGTGATGTATTGGGGGTATTTCACTCTATTTGAAGCGCTTAAGAATGGTCAGACGCCTGGAAAGATGTTTTTCAACCTGCGCGTGATCCAGGACTCGGGACGCCAGATCACTTTCTTCGAGGCCATGACCCGCAACCTCATCCGCATCGTGGATCTGATTCCCGGTTTCTATCTCACCGGTGTCATCACAATGCTGTGCAACCGGCAGCACAAGCGGCTGGGAGATCTGGCAGCAGGCACTCTGGTTGTTCACGAGCGTAAGACGGAGGAGCCCATCTGGGGCGGCTCAGGTCCGCGCACGATTACGGCTGCCAGCTTTGCACCGTCTCCGGTGGATACACTTCTACAAAGCCAGATTGTGCCTGAGATAATCCTGCCAGCAGACGCTGTAGCTCGGCTCTCGGTTGAGGACCTCAGCGTCATCGATCGCTTCTTCGCCCGCATTCTGGACATGGATCTGACCACCCGGGCGAACCTTGCGGCTCGCCTGGCAGTTCAGATGGCAGCCAAGATGGGAACGGAGATGCCTGCCGATGTGAAACCGGAGCGCATTCTCGAAGCCATCGCTCACCAGATGCGCGCCCATGGTGGCGGACGTTAGATTCGCAGCCTATCAACCTGCGAGCAGGCAACGAACCTCGCGGGCAATCTGAGCTTCTTCCTGGCTGGGTACGATGCGCACCTCAACCGGGCTCGCTTCCGATGAAAGAACGGCCTGCGACGCATAGTTTCGCTCCGCGCTGATTTCCACGCCGAGCAGTCGGAGCTGCGCACAAACATTCGCGCGTACCTCAGCGCTGTGCTCGCCAATACCGCCGGCGAAGACGAACGCGTCGAGCCCTCCGAGCGAGACGGCAAAAGCGGCAACGGTACGCGCAATCGCGCGGCAGAAAATATCGATGGCGAGGGCCGCGTCATGATTGCCCTTAGCCGCCGACGCCTGCAGCTGTCGCATGTCGCTCGCCCCGCCAAGCGCCTGCAGCCCCGATCTGTGATTGAGCAGAGTCTCCAGCCCCTCGTCGTCCAATTTGTGGACTCGCATCAGATAAAGCAGCACGCCGGGATCGAGGTCGCCGGTGCGGGTGCCCATGGGCACGCCGCCGGTCGGCGTCATTCCCATGCTGGTATCCATTGATCGGCCGTCGAGGACGGCAGCCAGGCTCGAGCCGTTGCCCAGATGCGCAATGACTGTGCGCGGCTTAAGCGCCGCTCCGAGCTGACGAACCACCGAAGCGTAGGAAAGCCCGTGAAAGCCATAGCGCCGCACGCCTTCGTCAGCGAATTCGGCCGGCAGAGGATAGCGGTAGGCCTCTGCGGGCAGAGTCTGGTGAAAGGCGGTGTCAAAGCAGGCAAACTGCGGCAGGGCAGGATAGATGGCTTCCGCGCTGCGAATGAGTTTGATCGATGTAGGGATGTGCAGGGGCGCAAAGTGGATCGCAGCTTCGAGCGTCGTCAGCACCTCGGGCGTTACGCGAACGTGATCGCGCAGCTTCGGTCCGCCATGCACGATGCGATGTCCGACCGCGATGGGATGCTCCACTTGCAACTTAGCCATCGCGTCGGCGACGTGCTCCAGAGCTTCCCGCTGCGAGGAGTATTTTCTCTCCTCGCGATGCAGCGGCTTTCCGTCGCCGTCGAGCATTTCGAGTTTGCCACCGTCTTTCCCGATGCCCTCGGCGCTGCCGCGCAGTATGGCGCGCTCATCGGCGCTATCAGGCACAAACAGCCCGAACTTGAGCGTCGACGAACCGCTGTTGATGGCGAGGATGGGGTTCACGCGTTGTCGCCGCCGGTATCCAGATCAGCTTTGCCGGAGCCCTCGCCGCTCCAGCGCCAGTTCCTCACTTCCGGCATGTCCTCGCCGTATTGCGAGACGTAGAGCTTATGCTCCTGCCGCTTCTCGGTAAACTTCTGTGTCGCCTCTTCGCGCATGTGCGCCAGCCTGGGCACGCGAAGAATGACGTCCAGCGCCAGCCGGAAGCGATCGAGGTCGTTGAGCACGCACATGTCGAAGGGCGTGGTTGTGGTCCCCTCTTCTTTGTAGCCGCGCACATGAATGTTGTCGTGATTCTTGCGGCGATAGGTGAAGGTGTGAACCAGGCGCGGATAACCGTGGTAGGCGAAAATTACCGGCTTGTTCGTGGTGAACATGCGGTCGAAGTCCTCGTCGGGAAGTCCGTGCGGATGCTCGGATGTAGGCTGCAGCGCCATGAGGTCGACGACGTTGACCACGCGAATCTTGAGGTCGGGAACCTGCTTGCGCAGGATCGATACGGCGGCCATCGTCTCCAGCGTCGGAACATCGCCGGCGCAGGCCATCACTACGTCCGGGTCGCCGCCATCGTCGTTCGAAGCCCAATGCCAGATGCCCGCTCCCACGGTGCAATGGCGAATCGCGTCGTCCATCTTCATCCACACCGGCGCGGGCTGCTTGCCGGCGATGATGAGGTTTACATAGTTGCGGGTTTGCAGGCAATGGCTGCCAACCGAGAGCAGGGTGTTGACGTCGGGCGGCAGATAGATGCGGACCACATCCGCCTTCTTGCTGGCCACATGGTCGATAAACCCCGGGTCCTGATGGCTGAAGCCGTTATGGTCCTGCCGCCAGACGTGGGACGAGAGCAGATAGTTGAGCGAGGCGATGGGCTTGCGCCAGGGAAGATTCCGCGTTACCTTCAGCCATTTCGCATGTTGGTTGAACATTGAGTCGACGATGTGGATGAACGCCTCGTAGCAAGAGAAGAAGCCATGCCGGCCGGTGAGCAGATAGCCCTCCAGCCATCCCTGGCACATGTGCTCGCTGAGTACCTCCATGACCCGTCCATCGGGATCGAGATCCGTGTCTACCGGCTCGGTCTCCGCCACCCACCGCTTGTCGGAAACCTCATAAATCGCCTGAAGACGATTCGACGCCGTCTCGTCCGGACCGAAGACGCGGAAGTTACGGTTCCCCATGTTCGACTTCATCACATCGCGCAGGAATTCGCCGAGGACTTTGGTCGCCTCGGAGTCCACTGCACCGGGTGACGAAAATTTCACCTCGTAGTCGCAGAAATCCGGCAGACGCAGCGGCTTCAAGAGCAGTCCGCCGTTGGAGTGAGGATTCATCCCCATCCGCAGCTCACCCTTGGGGGCGATGGCCGCGAATTCGTCTTTGAACTGCCCGTGCTGGTCGAACAGGTCCTCCGGATGGTAGCTCTTCATCCAGTCTTCGAGTTGCTGGAGATGCTCGGGCTTGTCGCGCACGTCGGCAATAGGAACCTGATGAGCGCGCCACGTACCTTCGACGGGCTTGCCGTCGACAACTTTCGGTCCGGTCCAGCCCTTGGGCGTCCGCATGACGATCATCGGCCAGATGGGCCGGGTGGTGTCGCTGTTGTCGCGTGCCTTCTTCTGGATCGCGCGAATCTCGTCATAAACGATGTCGAGAAGCGCCGCCATCTCCTGATGCATCGTCTCAGGATCGTGACCGGTGATGAAAAACGGCTTGTAGCCGTAGCCTTTGAATAAATCTTCAAGCTCTACTTGAGGGATACGGGCCAATACCGTTGGATTCGCGATCTTGAATCCGTTCAGGTGCAGAATCGGCAGGACCGCGCCGTCCGTGATGGGATTGAGGAATTTGTTGGAGTGCCAACTGGTGGCGCAGGGCCCCGTTTCCGATTCGCCGTCGCCCACGATGCAGGCCACGATCAGCTCGGGATTGTCGAAGGCCGCTCCGTAGGCATGGAGCAGCGAGTAGCCGAGTTCCCCGCCCTCATGAATCGATCCCGGAGTCTCCGGAGCGACGTGGCTGGGGATGCCATAGGGCCAGGAGAACTGCCGGAAGAGCCGCTTGATGCCGTCCTTGTCACGCTCGATGTTGGGATAAATCTCGGTATAGGAGCCTTCGAGATAGGTATTCGCGACAATCCCCGGGCCGCCGTGTCCCGGGCCGATGACGTACATCATCCTGGCATTGCGCTCGCAGATGATGCGGTTCAAATGGACGTAAAGAAAGTTCAATCCCGGCGTGGTTCCCCAATGCCCCAGCAGGCGCGGCTTGACGTCGTCGAGAGTCAGCGGCCGTTCGAGAAGCGCGTTGTCCTTGAGATAAATCTGTCCGACCGAAAGATAATTTGCCGCACGCCAGTAGGCATCCATCTTGTGAAGTAGTTCCGGGGAGAGGGGCAAATCAACCTGCGCCACAGGGGCAGTGTGCTTTTTCGATGCCATGGGGGAAATTCTCCTGGATGAAGTCCGGTTACTGGCTTAGATGCTACGCCGTGCAACACAGGCGCACTGTGCTCAGGATCACAGGCTTTTGTAAATTTGCAATGAATGGAAATACGCGCGCCGGCCGCGGTGTCAGCGAAGGGTGAAAGACTTCACCGCGATTGCATTCGGATGCTTCCCGGCAGGAAGCATGGTGAACAGCGTGCCGATGCGAATTGCTCCATTCGATGCGTAACTCTGCGTGCGAACGACAGAGACATCACCCGAGCGAGCGTCCACCGCGAGCAGCAGAAATCCATCCGAGGAGAAGGCCAGCGCGTCGGGTCCGCTGCCCACCCGGACCGAAGGCTTGATCAATGTGCCATCGTCGATCGAGTAGACCCCGATCGAATCGGCGTTGAAGTTGCTGATCCACAGAAGCGAGTTGTCGGCGCTCACGATTCCGCACGAGGGATGCGCGCCGACCAGGTAAGCGCCTCCGACCTCGTTGGTGCCGGTCGCGATCTCGGAGATGGAATCGCTGTCGAAGTTGGAAACGAAGATCTCGCCGCCATCGGGCTTCATGGCCAGCTGCACAGGCGTCTTTCCCACATCGAGAAACGCGAGCAGATGATCGGTGTGTTCAAATTCATCGGGACTAGCGGGGCGCGCCAACCCGATGGCCATGGCCTGGTGGCCGCCCGAGCAGGCGACGAAAGCTTTGGAGGAGTCGGGCAGGATAACTGCATCCGTGGCCTGAGGGCAGCCGGAAAAGACGGCGCGCACCCGCATCTTCGCCGGGTCCACAATGGACACACTGCCGCCGGTACGATTGGTGACCACAAGGCTCGTGCCGTCCGGAGAAATCTTCGCCAAGCCGGGGGCTTCGCCTACGCCGATTACACCGATCTCGCGATGCTTCTCCAGGTCGATCACCGAAACGTTGTTGGAACCGGAGTTCGCGACATAGCCGCGCCGCCCCTGCGCGTCCACATCGATAAAGTACGGCCGGCGATGAACGGGAATCGTTGCAACCACGCGATTCTTCGTAGCGTCGATGACGGTGACCGAACCGTTCCCCGTCATGCTGCCTGAATTCACCACGTAGACTTCGTTCCGAACAGGGTTGACGGCGACACCCGTGGGCTCTTGCCCCACAGCGATGACCCGGTCCTGCCTGAGATTCACCAGGTCGAGGACGGAGACAGTATTGCTGCCTCCGTTCGTCACATAGGCATACTCGCGATAGTTTGCTGGATATTTAGGAAAATGATTCCGGGTACATCCGCAAAGAATCAGCGGCAAACAAAAGGCCAGAACGAAAAGGCAACGCCGGGCGGCCCATCGCTTCACAGTCTTCGCAAAGGGATGGGATCCTTTATCTGTAATCCTCAAAAACAAGCCGTCATTCTGAGCGCAGCGAAGAATCTCGGAGATCTTCATTCTCCGGCAGGTCTTGTCTTCGACAGCGATACCCGAGCGGTGGCCTTCATTGCGCTATGCCTTGGCGCTCGCTACAGCCGGCTCGCTCAGCTCGATCCCATGGGGAATGTTCCGCCGCAGCACGGTGGCGATCTGGCTGCACTCGTCCATCAATTGCACGAACTGCTCTGGATAGATCGACTGTGCACCATCGGAGAGCGCCTTGTCCGGCGCGTGATGCACCTCGACCATGAGGCCGTCCGCACCGACAGCAACCGCGGCCCGCGCCATCGGAATCACCTTGTTACGCTTGCCGGTACCGTGGCTGGGATCGACAATGATGGGCAAATGACTCAGCCGCTGCACAGCCGGCACGATGCTGAGGTCGAGCGTGTTGCGGGTGTGATCGGCGAACGTGCGGACTCCGCGCTCGCACAGAATCACCTGGTAATTCCCTTCGCTCATCACATATTCGGCGGCCATGAGGAACTCTTCCAGGGTGGCAGCCAGCCCGCGCTTCAGCAAGACCGGCTTGCGCTTACGCCCCGCGGCTTTCAGCAGCGAGTAGTTCTGCATGTTGCGCGCGCCAATCTGGATCACGTCCGCATAGTGGTCGACCAACTCGAGCGCTTCGGAGTCGATGGCTTCGGTCACAATGCGCAGACCGTAGCGCTCCCGTACTTCGACCATGATCTTCAGCGCTTCTTCGCCTAATCCTTGAAAGGCATAGGGGGAAGTCCTTGGTTTATAAGCTCCCCCGCGGAAAAATTGCGCCCCCGCCGCAGCAACCTGCTCGGCTGCCGCAAATGCCTGCTCACGCGTCTCGATGGAGCAAGGCCCGGCGATGACGGCTAGATCGCGCCCGCCGATGGTCGCGTTGGTGCCGGGGAAACGGATGATGGTGTCTTCTTCCTTCACATCTCGGCTCACCAGTTTGTAGGGCTTCGAGACGGCGATAACCTCAGCAACGCCCGAGAGCTCTTCGAGGCTCCCGGCCTCGACCTGTCCCTGGTTTCCGGTGATGCCGATCGCCGTACGCTGCGCGCCGGGCATCGGATGCGGCCTGAACCCCAGACGTGTAATTTGATCGCAGACCGCCTGCACTTCCTCCGGCGTCGCCTGCGTTTTCATGACTACTAACATGGTGTGCCTTGCCTTTCCCTCGTCCTGAAACTGTAACCCTCAGTGTACCGATTGGTTGCAGGCGGAGGCAATTGAGCCTCGCTACGGTGGGCGTCAAAGCTGACTCCATTCCAGCGAGCAGCCAGTGCTTTACGATAGAGAGAACACAATCCTGGAGTAAGCATTGACCCCGACCGGAACCCACCCCGAAGTTCAGACCGAACGCGTGATCGTGCCCGCGCGCAATATTCTCGGCAGCCTGCGCCTGCCCGGCGACAAGAGCATTTCGCACCGCTATGCCCTGCTGGGCGGACTGGCCCACGGCAAGACGCGTCTTACCAACTTCTCCACCGGAGCCGACTGCGCCAGCAGCCTCGGTTGCGTAGAAGCGCTCGGCGCAAAGGTTACACGCACCGGGGATGCAATCGAGGTTGAGGGCGTGGAAGGGGTGTTTCAGCCATCCGCGCAGCCGCTCGATTGCGGCAACTCCGGCTCGACCATGCGCATGCTGGCCGGGCTGCTCGCTCCGCAACGGGGAAGCTTCTCGCTCATCGGCGACGCCTCGCTCAGCCGGCGCCCCATGGAGCGTGTTCGCAAGCCGCTCACGCAGATGGGCGCGAATATCGAGCTGACCGATAGTCATGCCCCCATGGTCATCCGCGGCGACGAACTTCGCGCTATCGACTACACCACGCCGGTGCCCAGCGCGCAGGTGAAGAGCGCGGTGCTCTTTGCTGGACTGCAGGCCGCGGGCAAAACCACGGTGCGCGAAGCGGTGCGCACCCGCGACCATAGCGAGCTTGCGCTCCGCGCCTTTGGAGCCAATGTCGAGCGCACGCTGGAATCGGTCTCGATCGACGGCGGCCAGAAACTGCAGGGCATCGAGGCCGCTGTGCCTGGGGATATGTCTTCGGCCGCATTTTTTCTTTGCGCCGCCGCCCTGTTTCCCGAGTCCAACCTTGTTTTTGAGGGGCTTGGCCTGAATCCGACGCGCGCTACGCTACTCGACGTGCTTACCGCGCTGGGAGCACACATCGGGGTGCTCAATCTCGAAGACAAGCATGGAGAACTAATCGGCACGGTGCAGGTGAACGCGCCGTCCGGCGGACTCACAGGGACGACCATCTCAGGCGCTCTCGCCGCACAGCTCATTGACGAGCTTCCGGTAATCGCCGCCATCGCGCCCTACACGCAGAACGGCATCCGTATCCGCGACGCGAAGGAGTTGCGTGTGAAGGAATCCGACCGCATCGCGTTGGTGGCGCGCAACCTGCGCGCCATGGGCGCCGAGGTCCAGGAGTTCGAAGACGGCCTCGACGTACCCGGCAATCAGCCTCTCCACGGCGCGGTGATCGACGCCGGCGGCGATCACCGCATCGCTATGGCTTTCTCTGTTGCCGGATTGCGCGCTACAGGAGAAACAGTAATTCAGGGCGCGGAATCTGCCGCGATTTCATTTCCTGAATTTTTCGACTTGTTGGATCGGGTAGCAGAGCGCTGATTGAACTTGCGCGAAGTGCGAGCGGCCGCTCCCGACGTAGTCCCTAGTGGATGACGCCCATGTTGTCGGCGGGCCAGTAAATGAAGGCCGCCTTGCCGTAGATCAGGCTGCGCTCTACGGGGCCGAAATCGCGGCTGTCGCTGGAGATGGAACGGTGGTCGCCCATCACGAAGTACTCCTCTTGCGGGATGACAATCTCCGGCATCGATCGTCCGTCGCGGTAGCGCTTGGGGACGTAGGACTCGTCAACGCGCTGGCCATTCACGTAGACGCGTCCGTCATCAATGCGTAGCGTATCGCCGGGCAATGCGATGACGCGCTTGATGTAACTCTTTTCCGGATCGCGTGGATAGTGAAAGACGACCACATCGCCACGCGAGATGCTTTCGAAGCGATACGCGAATTTGTTGATGAAGAGCCGGTCCTGGTCGCGCAATTCCGGCTGCATGCTGGTGCCTTCCACGCGAACCGGCTGGTACAGGAACGTAATGATCATGAACGATGCCGCGACCGACACCAGAATATCTCGCATCCACAACCGCAAGTGGCCGCGCGCCGGACTATCCATCTGTGGTCCGGTCTGGTCTGGTTGGGGAGCTTGGCCAACGCCCTGAGTTGAGTCTGTCATCGGTGATTTAAGGTTCTTCTATTCATCTTATTGCAATTTAAGCTTCCCGGCGATGAAACTACGCCAGGTCAATTCGGGCCCTGCGGCTGCGGTTTTGGCAGAGGCCGCGGCTGGTTGGGAGCTGGAACAAATTGCACGCCGGTGCTTGGCGGGGGTACGTAAACGTCCTTCTCGTCCAGCACAAGGGGACGCTGCAAAGCCATCTCCAGCGGCTGCCCGGGCTGCAGCACCACATCTTTGCCGCGCGTCAACAAGGTGTAGGCTACGCCGGCCACGCTGCCGCCCAATGCACCGTATCCCACGCCAACTCCGGTGTTTCCGCCTCCAATTGTGGCCAGACCTCCCACTCCGGCACCCGCGGCGGTCGCGGTTTCGACGTTGTGCGCGTCCTGAGCCTTGGTCCCCGCCTGCTCAATTGTGTTCTCGCTGCCCTTCACCGTAGGACCGCCCGCGCCGGGCACGGCATTCACGCTTCCGGGAATCCCGACGACGGAACCGTTGGGGAAGATGAGCGTCGTAAAGTGCATCGTCACTTTGGCGCGCCCTTTCACGCGGCCGGGCCGCACCACGCTGTCGATCACGCCCTGCACATCCATGCCGGCAGGAATCACTACGCGGTCGTTCACGATCACCGGAAAGGTCGAGGTCAGGTAAACGGGATCACCGGGCTTGGCGGTCTTGGTGTCGACCGCTGCCTTCAACTCAAGCAGGACCTTACTGCCCGCTGGCACCACAACTTTCTTGTTTGTGTCTGACGACGCGCTGGCCGCCTGCGCATTGACTGCAGGGGGCGCCGGGGTCTGTGCCAGCAACGCGCCAGACAGGCAATAAATTGTTGTCGCTAGAATCCATGCTTTCATAAGGAAACACCGCTTACTCTTCTATATCCGCGGGCGATGCTCCGCGCAAGCAAAGACCGTCGCGCACTGATCCGGGATGGCACATTCGATAGACGTCCCCGGTGAACCGGGCGTAAGCTCCATCGTCTGGCACGAAGGTGCTATTTACCTTCCGTCCAGGCATCCACGATGTCCTTGGCCATCTTTGCCATTAAAACCTCGCCTTCGTTATCGGGAGTCCAGCTTGTGTCCTTGTTCTCGTAGGTAAATTCCGAGATCAGAATCGGACCATGTTTGGTGAAGACCACACCCACGTCGTTGCGCGTGGCATCGAGCGCTCCGGTCTTGTTCGCAACCGCCGATGCTCCTTCGGTTGTGTCCTGCATGTCGAGATAGCGTGGAATGCTGTTGCGGTAGAACTGGTTCTTCAGCATGTGCAAAGCCGCATCGCACAGCGCGTGATCTTCCGCCGTGGCTGGTTTCGTATCTCCGGGCGGATTCAGGTCGCATTTCACGAAACGTGTCATCACGCTGCCCATCTCTCGCGGCGTCGTCTTGCCCAGGCCGAAGATCTTCTGGTCCGCCGGCATTGGGCCGGTGGGCGGCGTAAAGACCTTCTTGTAGAGCCAGGTATTTTTCAGCCCCAGCGCTTCGATCTGGTCGTCGATGTTCTTCAGCCCGAGGTGATCGATTGCCAGGTTGGTGGCTGTGTTGTCGCTCATGATGATCATCAACGTCAGCGCGTCTTTGAAGGTGATCTGCAGCGGAGTATCGAAGAATGTCAGCACTCCGGACCCTTCAACCTGATCGCCGTGCGTCAATGTGATCTTGTCCTCGAAGTGAACCCGGCCCTGGCGAATCTGCTCCAGAGCGTCGTAGAGAATCGTCAGCTTGATGACGGAAGCAGTCTGCACCGGGGTGTCCGCGTTCAGCCCGACCGTCTTCCCAGTGGTCAAGTCCTCGGCAAACAGAGCCACTTTGCCGCGATGCTTTGCCGCCAGTGCGCCAAGCTTCGCCTGGAGAGCACTGTCTGTTTGAGCACCGGCTGTCATTGTGGCGAGGAAGACAGCGCACAGCAGAATCGAAATTCTTCCCATCGGTATTTTCGTCATGTCCGCTACTATAAAACCTCAAATGCCTATTCCTCCGGTTTCCATTCCCGGCACAGCACGCGACGGCCGTGAGCGCTTTCAGGCGGCGCGGGAGGTGCTCGCTCAAGGAGTCGCCGAGCGGGCATTCCCCGGCGCAGCCTACGGAGTATGGCTCAAAGGCTCCCTGGTCGCGCTCGACGCCGTCGGAACGTTCACGTACGACCCGGGCTCGCCGGAAGTCATTCCGGCAACGGTGTACGACCTCGCCAGCCTCACCAAGGTCGTCGCGACGACTGCCGTCGCCATGCTTCTTTACGACCGAGGCGTCCTCGACCTCGACGCGCGCCTCGGCGATGTCCTTCCCGGCTTCGTAATCGGCGACAGGCATGGCAGCGGCCGAATCAAAGTGACGCTGCGCTCGTTGCTCGATCACTCCTCAGGCCTTCCGGGCTATGGACAGCTCTTCGCCGCGCACACCACACCCGCGGGCGTTTTGCGCGGGGCGCTGCAGACGCCGCTGGAAGCACATCCAGGCACGCGCGTCGAATATTCGGATATCGGCTTCATCCTGCTTGGCAAAGCTCTCGAGGTGCTTGCCGGGGATATTCTCCCGCGCCTCTTCGAGCGTGAGATCGCAGGACCGCTGGGTCTTGCCAGCACGCGCTTCTGCCCGCCGGAGGACTGGCGAACACAGATTCCTCCGACCGAGCACGATTACTGGTATCGCAATCGGGTAATCCAGGGAGAGGTGCAGGACGAGAATTGCTACGCGCTGGGCGGAGCTGCCGGACACGCCGGTCTCTTCTCGAATGCGCTCGATGTTCTCAACTTTGCGGCCTGCATTCTCGCCGGAGGCCAGATGCCCAATGGCCGCCAGCTCTTCCAGCCCGGCACGGTGGCGCTTTTCTCCACGCGCCAGACTCAGCCTCCGGGCACGACGCGCGCGCTCGGCTGGGACACGCCCAGCGCATCGTCTTCCTCCGGCAGGTTCTTCAGCGCGGAATCCATCGGACACCTCGGCTACGCGGGGACTTCGCTATGGATCGATCCGGACCGTCAGCTTGCAGCCGTGCTGCTCACCAACCGCACCTGGCCCGACCGGCAGAACAAGGCGATTCAATCTGTTAGACCCGCCTTTCACGATGCGCTTGCAGCGGGTATCGAAATAAATACAAAAAGCTGACATTAACTATTTGCGTGTGCCTCCGATTTCACAAGCCAGAGACGCTCTTTGGCGATAGAATGAGGCAGCACACGTTTGGATGCTGAAGGCGACTATGGTCACCATGATTGAACCTCAGGCTGGATTAAAGAGTTCTAACGGTTCGCCGGCCAATTCCCACACCCATCTTCACGATCTCCTTACCGAAAGCCCGAATGACGCGTCGCAGGGCTTTGATACCAAGTCGGCTCTGGAAATCGCCCGCATTATCAACCACGAAGACTCGAAAGTCGCCGCGGCAGTCAAGAAGGCTCTACCGGAAATCGCGCTGGTTATCGATTCGGTAGCCCGAAGCCTGCGCGACGGCGGACGGCTCATCTACATCGGCGCCGGTTCCAGCGGACGCATCGCCTCGCTCGACGCGTGCGAATGCCCGCCTTATTTTTCGACCACCCCGCAGACCGTGCAGTACATCATGGCGGGCGGACCCAAGGCGCTGGCATCGCCGGTCGAGGTGAACGAAGACTCCGAAGAGCTGGGCCAACGCGATATCGCCCGGCGCCGCCCTACGCGGAAGGACATGGTCATCGGCCTGTCATCGAGCGGCCGCACTCCCTACGTGGTTGCTGCAGTGGCTTATGCGCGCGCGCGGGGAGCCAAGACCGCCTGCATTACCTGCAACCCGAATACACCTCTCGCTGCGGCCGCCGACATCGCGATCGTCGCCGAGGTCGGCCCCGAGGTCATCTCCGGCTCCACGCGCATGAAGGCGGCAACCTCGCAGAAGATGATCACCAACATGATCACGACCGGGGCTATGACGCGACTGGGCTATGTGTACGAAAACCTGATGGTCAACGTGCACATGCAGAATTCCAAGCTCATCGAACGCGGGATCGGCATTCTCATTCGCGCCTGCGGCATTGACCGCGAAAAGGCAGTGGAGGTCATCAAGTCCGCGGGACGCAGCGTGCCGGTGGCGCTGGTGATGCTCAAAGCGAATGTTGACAAACCGGAAGCGGTTCGCCGCCTCGCAAAATCCGGAGGCAACGTTCGCCTGGCTATCGAAGATACGACAATGGATCTGTGAGTTCGCCCGCATTCTTTTTCAAGAAGCCCGCCGCAGTCATTCTGGCGGGTTTTTTATTTCCGCCTTTGAATGGTCCTATACTGAGCTTCCGGTTACCGCTCATGAGGCTCTTTGCTGCGATCGCGCTTCTCGGAACGGGTGTAGCCCTGGCCCAGACAACTCCCGCGTCTCAATCACAGGCTCCCACCTTCCGCGCCGAATCAACGCTGGTCCTGGTTCCCACGCTGGTGAGGGACAAATCGGGAAAACCCGTCTTTACGCTTACAGCAAATGACTTCACGGTAACCGACAACGGCGTGGAACAGAAGGCGGCGCTCGAAGACGACACGGACTCGCAGCCGCTCGCACTCGTGGTCGCCATCGAAACCGGAGGCGCGGGAGCCCGGCAGCTCGACACCTACCGCGATCTTCCTCCACTGATCGAGGCCCTGGTGGGCGATGTTCAGCATGAGGTTGCGATTGTCGCATTCGACAGCGAGCCCCACCTCATGCAGGATTTCACTCCCGATTGGGGCCAGGTCACGGGCGCACTTCGTTCTCTGCAGCAAGGAGATAACGGCGCTGCCATTCTCGATGGCATCTCCTACTCCGTGGATTTGCTGCGCCGACAACCGGCGCAATACCGCCACGCTATCCTGCTGTTGAGTGAAACCATCGATCGCGGCAGCCATATCGGGTTGGCGGAAGCGGTGAGGAGCATCAGCGACACGAATACCATCGTCTACAGCGTTGCCTTCTCCACCACCAAGAGCGATCTCAAGCTGGGCGGCCCGCGTATCGTTCAGGACGATCGACCCGGGCCTCCGCATGGATGTATGGGCAAAGATCCCGATAACCCGGATCAGAACCGCCTGGTGCAGGCCTGGAACTGCCTTGGCCTTCTGGCTCCGCCTTTGAAGGCAGCTCAACTCGCGGTCCAAATGGGTATCGAGGGACTGCGCCGCAATGCTCCCGAGACCGTTGCGCAGCTCACTGGTGGCGAGTACTACAAGTTCAACAACGAGCACAGCCTCGAACAGGCCCTGACGACCATTTCCAATCATGTGCCGAATCGATACGTGCTCAGCTTCCATCCTTCGCAGCCGCAGCCGGGCCCGCATGCCCTGCAGGTGCGCTTGAAGGATTATTCCGGTCTGTCGATCACCGCTCGAGGCACATATTGGATCGACAGCGGCGACAAAGCTCAACCCGCTCAGAAGCAATAGGGCTTGCAGGTTCACGCTGCAAAATTATAATGTTGATTATAATTCAATGGGAGATCTGATGACCTACAAAGTCAAAGTCACGACAGTTGGCAGCTCCACCGGCATCGTTCTGCCGAAAGAGCTTCTCGGCAAGCTGAACATCAGCAAAGGCGACACGCTTTATGCCACCGAAACTCCGGATGGATTGCAGCTTTCTCCCTATAACGAGGAGTTTGCGAAGACCATGGAAGTTGCCGAGAGCATCATGCGCCGCTATCGCGATACCTTGCGCAAGCTAGCCCAGTAGCTATGCTCTACTGGCTCGCAATACGAGAAGTGCTAGCCATTCACAACCTTCAACTCGCTCACCATGGCGGAGCGTCCGGGATGCGCGACCAGGGACTGCTCGAATCGGCTCTGGCGTGTGTCCAGAACATCGCAGCCTACGCCGAGTCGACGCCCTCTTTGGCAACTCTTGCAGCCGCATACGGATCGGGTATCGTGCGAAACCATCCATTCGTGGACGGGAACAAGAGAACTGGCCTGATGGCGGCCTTTGTCTTCGTCGAGCGGAATGGTGGCCGCGTGACCGCCGCGCAGGAAGAAGCCTACTTTGCCTTTTACGATCTCGCCGCCGGCAAGCTCTCCGAAGGCGGCCTGGCGCAGTGGCTCGAAGCCAACACCGAGCCCGCCTCAAGCTAGCTACTGCCGCTGCACTTTTCCGCATCTCCGCCGCGTTTACACTAATCATCTGAGCCAGAGCAAAGCAGACTCTTTTGGCTCACAGGACGTTATGGACAAATTTGTCATTCGCGGCGGCAATCCGCTGCTCGGCACCATTCGCGTCAGCGGCGCGAAGAATTCAGCTCTTCCCTGCATGGCCGCGGCCATCCTCACTGAAGACGAGGTTATCCTCGAGAACATTCCGCAGGTTCGCGACATCGAGACCGAGCGCAAGCTGCTGGTCTCCATGGGCGCCGAAGTTGAACTCGGCTACGGACGTGCTCAGCACCGCACCAGCATCAGCTGCCGCGTGCTCTCCGATCCCGTGGCCAAGTACGAGATCGTCAAGACAATGCGCGCATCGTCGCTGGTTTTGGGCCCACTGGTTGCGCGCACCGGCCTGGCGCGCGTGGCCATGCCGGGCGGCTGCGCTATCGGCGGACGCCCGATCGATCTGCACATCAAGGGTCTGGAAACGATGGGCGCGACGATCGGCTACGAGCACGGATACATCGAAGCCCGTGCCGAACGACTCAAAGGCGCGCACATCAACTTCGACAAGATCACGGTCACCGGCACGGAAGACCTCCTCATGGCCGCGGTGCTCGCCGAGGGCGAAACGCTGATGGAAAATTGCGCCCGCGAGCCCGAGGTCACCGACCTCGCTGCGCTGCTCATTGCCATGGGCGCAAAGATTGAAGGCGCGGGAACATCCGTCATCCGCGTGCAGGGTGTCGAGAAGCTGCATGGCGCACGTCATCGCATCAACCCAGACCGCATCGAAGCGGGAACCTTCCTGGTTGCCGGAGCCATCACCGGTGGCGATCTCTGCGTCGCCAACTGCAATCCCGCCCATCTCGGCGCTGTCATCGCCAAGCTTGAAGAATGCGGCGTGCGCATCGAGGTCATCGGCAAGGATTCAATCCGCGTGCGCAGCGAGGGCAACCTCAAGGGCGCCGATATGTCCACCGAGGAATATCCGGGTTTCCCCACCGACATGCAGGCTCAGTATATGGCGCTCGCCACGCAGGTGGACGGGACTTCCGTCGTAACGGAGAACATCTTCGAAAACCGCTTCATGCACGTGCAGGAGCTGGTGCGCATGGGCGCGAATATCAAAGTCGATGGCCGTACTGCGACGATCCGCGGGAAAGCGCCGCTCTCGGCGGCGGCTGTCATGTGCTCCGATCTCCGCGCTTCGGCGTCCCTGGTGCTGGCCGCAATGGTCGCAAACGGAGAATCGATCCTCGATCGTGTTTACCACATGGATCGCGGTTATGAGCACATCGAAGAGAAGCTGCGCGGTGTGGGCGCGCAGATACGCCGCATGGGAAATGTCTTCGGCGACGAAAACGAGCACGCCGCCGACTGATAAAGAAATATTCGGCGATCAAAGTGTCGTGAAACGTCGCACTTCCCTGCCGGCATGAGTGCGTCCGAAGATGCGTTTGTAGCATCCCATTGAAAATAGGCACGGACCTGGAGGATGTAATGGCAGAGCCCACGAAGACGGAAGACGCGGTCTTACGCAACCAGCTTGTGGAGTTGCTGCGCGGGGGAAGTGCGCATGCGGACTTCGATACATGTGTAGACCAGCTGCCGCCAGAATGTTACGGCGCCAAGCCCAACGACGCACCGCACAGCGCATGGCAATTGCTGGAGCATCTACGCATTGCCCTGCATGATCTGCTTGTGTTTTCGACCGACTCTCACTACATCGCGCCCAAGTGGCCCGACGATTACTGGCCGCACAGCGACGCTCCTAGATCACCCGAGCAATGGCAGACGTCCGCGAATGCGATTCGAGCCGACCTTGCGGAATTTGAAGAGCTGATCCGGAACCCTGATACGAATCTCTACGCAAAAATCCCGTGGGGCGAAGGCCAGACATTTTTGCGCGAGGTACTCATTGCGGCGGACCACAACAGCTATCATCTTGGGCAGCTCGTGATGCTGCGCAAGCAGCTCGATGCGTGGCAGGGTTAGAGGGGCTACCAGGCTTCTTGATTCTGCCGCGGCATCTTTGATTCTGCGATCGCACCTGCTTCGCCGAGATTCTTTTCTGCAGTCAGCACAACGCGCGATCTTCGTTCGTGCTGACTGCGTTTCGGAGACTAGCGATAATTCGGACGCGACCGCAGATGCTTCGATCTCTCTGCACGCGGTAGCATCCTGTGTCGATTGCCGGCCGAGAGCCCTTCTTGGCCTGCGCAGTGAAAGTGTCCGAATTCGGGCACTCCACTATGCGCTTTATACTTTGCGTACATTCTGCAAGAATCACCCGTACTCTTGAATCGGCACCATTGAGGAAGAATCCCGATGCCTAAGTCTGCTCCACTGCTTGCCGCTCTTCTGGCGGCCGCCCTCACTGCATCTGCCTTCGCTGCGGACGACGCTGCCCCGGCAAAAGCGGCAACTCCCACCGTCGCACCCGACTCCACGACCGAAGGATCTGTAACCGTCGGTGGACAGAAAATCGCATATCAAGCGGTCGCAGGCACCATCACTGTCGGCGCAACCGACGAACAGGACGCACAGCTCGGTCCCGACGGCAACCCGCTGCCGGATACGGATGCCGCGCTCGCCGCCGCGTCAGACAAAGACTCGAAGGACCGTCCTCCGGTGGCGCGCATGTTCTACGTGGCCTACTTCAAGAAGGACGTCGCCAACGCGGAAGACCGTCCCATCACTTTCCTCTATAACGGCGGCCCTGGCGCGGCCACGATTTGGCTGCACATGGGGTCTTTCGGACCGAAGCATGTCGCCACATCCACAGACCAGCATCTGCCTGCGGCGCCTTACAAGCTTGTCGACAACGCGTACAGCCTGCTTGACGTGAGCGACCTGGTCTTCATCGACATGCCCGGCACCGGCTTTGGACGCCTGGTTGGCAAGGACAAGGAAAAAGCTTTCTGGGGGATCGATGAAGACGGTCACGCCTTTGCGCGCTTCATCGCCCGCTTCATCAGCAAGTACAACCGCTGGAACTCGCCCAAGTATCTCTTCGGCGAAAGCTACGGCACAACCCGCTCGGCGGTGGTCTCCAACATTCTCGAGAATGAGAAAGACATCGACCTGAATGGCGTCATTCTCCTATCCCAAATCTTTAACTTCACCTCGGACATCGACGCCGCCCGCTTGAATCCGGGGATCGATCTGCCCTTCGAGACCGGCCTTCCAACGTATGCCGCAACCGCCTACTACCACCACAAGCTGCCGCAGCAGCCGCCGGCACTTGAGCCATTCCTGAAGGAAGTGGAAGACTACGCCTTCGGCGAATACGCGCACGCGCTGGCACAGGGCTCTGATCTGTCCAATACCGAGAAGCAGCAGGTGGCGGAGAAACTGCACGAATACACCGGCCTGCCGGTGGCTTATCTTCTCAAGGCTGACCTGCGTGTAAGCGGTGGTGGCTTTACGAAAAACCTGCAGGGGGATGAGGACCTGACCACCGGCCGGCTGGACACGCGGTTTTCCGGACCTACACTGAATCCTCTGAGCGAGGAGTCGGAATACGATCCGCAGAGTTCGGCGATTTCGTCCGCGTATGTGGCGCTCTTCAATGATTACGTCCGCCGCGACTTGAAGTATGGCGCTGGGCAGACCTATCTACCCGAGGCGCAGTTCGATGGCCACGAATGGGACTTCAAGCACGCGGGCAATCCCATCGACCTGAATGTGAGCGCCGACCTGGCCAACGCGATGAAGACCAACCCCCGCCTGAAGGTCATGGTCAACGGCGGATACTACGACCTGGCCACGCCCTTCTACGCCGCGTATTACGAGGACAAGCATCTGCCCATCTCGAAAGATCTGGCGGCCAACATCCAGTTCGACTGGTACGAGTCGGGACACATGGTGTACGTCCGCGACGAGTCGCTGGAGAAACTGCACGATCATGTCGCTGCGTTTATCCGCAGCACTGAAGCAGGCAACAAGTAGGATCGTTCTTCTGGACTGCAAGACCACGTGGGGCGGGCGGCAGGCTCGCCTCGCTTTTTTATCCAAAGCGCGCCGCTGGAAGCCACCTGCCGATTACAAGTGGCTTCCAGCGATATTTGCTCTTGCTACGCCGTCGACGGGCCGAAACATCTGCATGGATATTCGCCTCTACGCGCTGCGGAATGCGCGGCTGTAAATTCGCCTTGTTCGCAAATAACGTGTCCTCCATTACACTCCGTTTATGCCCCAACAAGCTTCCTCGACGGACCGCCGGTGTCGCTGCTCCGGCGGAGACCGCTCCCGGCAAGCAAGCGAGACGTTGGAGATATTCATCAGATGACGGTCTTTGCGATGATCACAGTCTTTCTTATTGTTCTCCTCTTCGCCTGCATCGAGATCGGACGCCGCATCCGTCTGCGCCAACAGAAGGAGGAACCCAGTTCCGGCCTGAGCGTGATCGACGGCGCGGTCTTTGGGTTGCTCGGCCTGCTGCTGGCCTTCGCTTTCTCCGGAGCCGATTCACGCTTCGAAGCGCGGCGAGCGCTCATCGTACAGGAGACCAACGCCATCGGCACCGCGTGGCTGCGCATCGATCTGCTGCCCGCGGCGGCGCAGCCGCAGTTGCGGCAGGATTTTCGCCAGTATGTCGACGATCGCATCGCGTTTTACCGCGACCTGAATGACAATCCTGAAAAATCCAAAGCCGACTTTGCACACTCCAATGCCATGCAGATGAAAATCTGGTCGGAGTCGGTTGCGGCGGCGCACCAGGACTCCAGTCCGGCCGTGCTCTCCCTGGTTCTTTCGTCGCTGAACGACATGATCGACATTACGACTACACGGGCAGTGGCCCTGGAGACCCACCCTCCTATGCCAATCTATATCCTGCTTTTCGTGCTCGCGCTGGCCAGTTCGCTGGTTGCGGGATTCGGCATGGGCGACCAGCGCAAGCGCGCCTGGCTGCATACCGTGGTCTATGCCGTGGCGCTCACGGTGACGATCTACACCATTCTCGATCTCGAGTTCCCGCGAGTCGGCATCGTGCGCATCGATCGCTACGATCAGACGCTGATCAACCAACGCAACAGCATGAATTGAGATGACAGTAATTAGCTATTAAGGATTGGGCCATTGAAGCCCAGCTCGGCTATTCCGCAGTCAATCGCGGTTCCTCCGCAGCTTCGCGAACATGCCTGTCAGCGTTTCCGCATCAGCGGACCTCAAGGTCAAGCGGCGAAGCATCCGGCGCGCTTTTTCCTCAGTTGCAGTCTCGGTGCCCGGCTTGGTGTATCCGCCAGCGGCCAGCGTTTCCAGCAGCACACGCTCCAGGCGGTCCAGTTCCTGACCTGTGCACAGTTCATCCGGCCTGGCTTGCGCGTCGGCCAGCGCCTTCTGTGTCCGGATCAGCTCATACAGGCAGACCGCGACCGCCTGCCCCAGGTTCATCGAGTCATGCGCTTCGCGGGTGGGAATGCGTATGAGCCAGTGGCAATAGCTGAGGTTGTCGTTGGAAAGACCGCGCTTCTCCGAACCGAAGAGCAACGCGGCGGGGCCCGCTGTCAGATGGCCGCGAATCAACTCCCCGCCCTCTTCCAGCCGGCGTACGGGATGCTCGAGCTGACGTGTGCCGACGGCAGTAGTGCCGACCACCAGAGAGCAGTCGCTCACCGCCTCGGCGATGCTTGAAAATACCTCGGCATCTGCTAACAGCCCCGGCGCGCCTACAGCGGAGCGCGCCTCGCGAAAGGCCATGTCATAGGGACGAACCACCCGCAGGCGCAGGAAGCCGAAATTGCTCATGGCCCGGGCAGCGGCGCCGATGTTCAATGGGTTGCGCGTGGCCACCAGGACCACGCGCAGACGATCAAGTTGATCCTTACTCAACACGCTGAATACTCTGCTTCCGGGTCGTGCGCAAAAGGCGCGAGTCGCCGGACGCGCAGTCCCCTAGGCCGCTGCCACCGGTTGTGCGCAGTGCGAGCAGCGCCGGGCCGCAATCGGAATATCGCTCAGGCATTCGGGGCAGGCCTTGGTCTTGGGCGGTTCGGCTTTGGTCGGGCTGAACCTCTTGAGCAGGGCGTTAAGCGGGAGCACCACGAAGAAATAGACAGCGGCTGCGATCAGTAGAAAGGAGATCAGGGCATTGGCGAAGTCGCCGTACAAAAACTTTGCTCCATTGACCTGAAAAAAGAATCCTGAAAAATCCGGCTTCTTGACGGTCGCAGCGATGATGGGAGTAATCAGATCTTTGACCAGGGCCGTAACCACTGTCCCAAATGCAGCGCCGACGACGACTGCCACTGCCAGATCGACAACATTGCCACGGAGAATGAAATCGCGAAATCCTTTCAACATTGGTGTGCTCCTTGATGTTGTACTGCTGACTTTGCTACTGCTAACGCAGCCATCGTACCGCAGTCGGCGTTTTTGGTTGAGAACATTCGCTGAATCGCTTGATGAGGCTGGACTGGCCTGGATGCTCGCGCGAAGGCGAGTTGGCATTCGCCCGGCGCCATCAAGTATTCTTCCCCGTACTCGTCTTCAAGTCTTTTCGCGTCACCTAAGGGGGTTTTGCGTTGAATAAAGTCTTTCCAAGCGCAGAGGCGGCGGTCGCCGATATCGCGGACGGCGCAGTGCTCATGGTGGGAGGTTTCGGACTCAGCGGCATCCCCGAAAATCTCATTGCGGCGTTAGTGGAACGAGGCGTCAAGAACTTGCGGACCATTAGCAACAATATGGGGATCGACCGTTTCGGCATGGGCCGGATGCTGGAAACCGGCATGGTCGTCTCCCACACCGGCAGCTACGTTGGCGAAAACAAGCTGCTCGAAGAGAAAGTGCTCAAGGGCGAGCTGGACCTTACCCTGCTGCCCCAAGGCACGCTCGCCGAACGCATTCGCGCGGGAGGCGCGGGCATTCCGGCGTTCTACACTCCGGCAGGGGTGGGCACCCTGGTTGCCGAAGGCAAGGAAACGCGCGAATTCGACGGGAAGCCCTATCTCCTCGAACACTGGCTACGCGCCGACTTTGCTCTCATCAAAGCATGGAAGGGCGATACCGCAGGCAATCTCGTTTACCGCAAGACAGCACGCAATTTCAATCCGATGATGGCTACCGCCGCGCGCATCACCATTGCCGAGGTGGAAGAACTGGTCGAGCCTGGAGAGATTGACCCGGATCATGTGATCACGCCGGGCATCTACGTCAAGCGCATCGTCAAGGGCGAAAGATACGAGAAGCGCATCGAGCGGCGCACGGTGAGACCGGTCAATTTGTAGCCCCCTTCCACCAATCAATGCGAAGCAAGCTGACCGCGCCGCGATTATTCGCTCCGCTCAAGAGGACAACTCCAAAAATTTTGGCGGTTTACCTGGCGCGATGGAATTGCTGCTGGATCGAATCGCACAGACCGCGGTAGCGGCGCACGTAGCGGAAATCCGCAAAGAGCGTAATCGCCGCGATCAGCAGGCATACGGCGAGAAACCAGCGCTGCGACCGTTCCTTGTGCTTGGCCATCTGGCGGAAGCAGATCGACATGAGAAAGGCCGCCAGCGTGGCCAGCACGGTCAAGGGCACCAGGTGATTGCAGTCGATCCCGCCACCGGCCCGCAGATACCAGGCCGAGGCGCCAATCGCGAGAAGGCACAGGATTCCGGTGCTGAGGAGGCGAAAGGGAAACTTCGGGCGATTCAGTGCTGTGCTCCTTACGAGATCATCGGCTTGATCTTGTCACTCACGATCAGCCTGGCTTCGGTTGCCTTCTGCACATCCTCGACGGTCAGGCCCGGAGCTATTTCTTCGAGCACCAGACCTTGTGGAGTCACTTTGATCCAGGCCATCTCCGTCGCAATGGTTTCGACCACTTTGAGCCCGGTAATCGGCAGGGTGCAGCGCTTCAGAATCTTGGGGCGGCCTTCCTTCGTGGTATGTTCCATCGCGACGATCACCCGCCGCGCGCTGGCCACCAGGTCCATTGCGCCACCCATGCCCTTCACCATTTTTCCGGGGATCATCCAGTTGGCGAGATTTCCCTCCTCGTCGACTTCCATCGCTCCCAGGATGCTGAGATCGATGTGGCCGCCACGGATCATGGCGAAGGAATCCGCGCTCGAGAAGTAGGAGGTTCCAGGTAGCTCGGAGACCGTCTCTTTGCCCGCGTTAATGAGGTCAGCGTCCTCTGTGCCTTCCGTTGGATAAGGACCTACCCCGAGCATCCCGTTTTCGGACTGGAGAACAACTTCGACACCCGCGGGGACATGATTCGCCACCAGCGTCGGCATGCCGATGCCGAGATTCACGTAGAAACCGTCAGCTAGCTCGCGCGCAACACGCCTCACAATACGCTCACGCTTGATGGCGTCGGAAGATTTCGACGAAGCGCCGGCGCCGGCCGGCAAGGAGCTGCCGAGATTCGATAAAGTAGTACTCATTGGCGTCTGATCTTAATGCATTTTCCGAAATTCTGTGCCGCATCTAGCATGGTACAGGGCCGCCGCTCCCTGATGGTCGCGTCGACTTCAGGCCTATGGCTTCATCCCACACCTTTTCGGAAAATGCGACGCAGTTCCCTCATGCCCTACGCTTTCCTCAATCTCCGGGCTCGTTCGCTGGTGCGTGGAACGGTGATCGTGTTGGCCAGTCTCGCCGGGGCCTTCATCCTGTCGGGGTTTCCCCACGCGCATCCGGCGTGGGAAATCATCTTTCCGGCGCTCGCCGCATTGTGGGGCACGTATGAAACTCTGCGCTGCCTGCGCCTGCGCTGGAGTTTCTATCACGGTGGCGTCCTGCTGCTGCTTTACATGGACGTGATGGCGCTGTCGATGATCTTCTTTCTGCTGCTCTACCCCTACGCGGGATGGCTGGAATAAGGACTCCACGTCCAGCGAGAGACGCTTCGCGCAAATCTAATCGCTCATGGCTGATCCCTGAGTTATCGTCTCCAGCCCCTGCAGAGCCTCAGCGTAAGGCGCCCGCAGCACTCCGCGCTCGGTAATGATGGCGGTGACATATTTCGCCGGGGTCACATCAAAGGCTGGATTTACCACGCCGACGCCATTCGGGGTGAGCTGCTTGCCGGCATGGTGCGTGACTTCGATCGCGGCTCGCTCTTCTATCGGGATATCGTCGCCGTGCGCTGTTTCCAGGTCGATCGTCGACCAGGGCGCGGCCACATAGAATGGCACGCCGTGCTCTTTGGCCAGGATCGCCAGCCCGTAGGTGCCGATCTTGTTGGCGACATCACCGTTCGCGGCGATGCGGTCGGCGCCTACGATTACGGCCTGAATCTTGCCTCTGCGCATCAAACTGGCGGCCATGTTGTCGCAGAGCACTGTCGTCGGAATACCGTCGTGCATGAGTTCCCACGCGGTCAGGCGCGCGCCCTGCAGGAAGGGCCGCGTTTCATCGGCGAAAACCTGAATGCGGCTTCCCTGCTCGACCGCGCTGCGGATGACGCCGAGAGCGGTGCCATAGCCGCAGGTAGCCAGCGCCCCGGCGTTGCAGTGGGTCAGCACTCCGCCCTCGGCGGGAAGCAGAGACGCGCCGTGAGCGCCCATCGCCCGGCATGCGGCGATGTCTTCGTCGTACATCTTCAGGGCCTCGGAGACCATCGCCGCACGAATCTCGGCGATGGTAACGTCCGGCTTCTGCCGCAGCTTATGGAAGAGCTCTTCCATGCGGCTGATTGCCCAGAAGAGATTGACTGCGGTGGGGCGGGTCGCGGCCAGAACCTGGCACATCCGGCGAACTTCGGCGGCTAGCTCATCCACGGTTGTTGCAGAGCTTCGGTCTACTCCGAGGGCAACGCCCATGGCGGCAGCAACGCCAATCGCCGGCGCACCGCGAACAACCATGGTAACAATTATGTCAGCTACATTTTGGTAACCAGTCGCCAGAATGTAGGTCTCTTCAAGCGGCAGACGTGTCTGATCGAGGAAGCGAACGCCTTCGGGGGTCCATTCGAGGGTTGGAATCATCCCTGTTAGTGTAATTTGTTTGGGCCTGTAAAATACATCTCGTAGGAATTGTTGGCTTTCAGCCAGGAATTCACGATAATGTCCCGTAGTTGACCTGCATCCAAAAATGGCAAGACAATTTGAGAGAACTGTAAAAGAGAAAGACGTTTTCTTGTGGTTTCCACCATTCTCGGTGTATCACTTGTTACGAGTTAGCGTCTTACAATCGTAACCAGTCGAAAGCGTTGAGCCTCGTTGTCGACTTGGATTTTTGCAACGCCCGTAGTCTGCTACAAAATCATTCATCGCCGGAAAAGCCCTCAAATTCCGGCAGTTGTATCGGCCACTCGAACGATTTGGGGAAGGCGATGAGCAAGTCAAAGAAAACGTGCCCGAATTGCGATGAAGTTGAGTTGACACGTGTGGCCCGCCGCGGGTTCATGCAGGAGCGCGTCTACCCGAAATTTGGGATGTTCCCCTGGGAATGCGGGCAGTGCCGTCAGATTTTTCTGCTGAAAAGCCGTGGGCGCAGCTACAGAAAAGCCGGCCCAAATAGAAATTCCTCAGATTAGTTACGAGCAGCGTTTCCGATCGACGACCGATGTCCATGTGACACCGCACGGGAGGGCGGCTGCAAAAGAGTTGAGGAGCGCCCTCCCGCCTGGCTGAGGACCGGCTACCTGCGCCAGTGTCCAGAGATCCAGATCCAACCGCCAGGACGGCGATCCCAGTGCCCCGGAACCCACATCACCCCAGGGCGGGGAGGCATTGCCCAGCGGCCGCCAACCCACACGTACCTGTGACCATTCCACCGGTGGTATCCATCGATCCAGACATATCTCGGACCGGGCGCAACCGGGCGGCGTTCCACAATTGGCGGTGGCGGCGCGACGCGTACAACTACCTGTGCAAAGGCCGCGCTCGTTCCCAGCAGAGCCGTTGCCGCTAATGCCAGCATCCATTTCTTCACCTGTCGTTCTCCCTTGGTTGTTGCTCTGTGATTTTGGTCGTCCTCCCGGCCCGGTGAGCTACCCGACGTCGAAAGACCCTTCAGTCATAACCACGCCCGCATAGACACCAAAGCCGGAATCAGGTTGCGCTGGACGTCCGGTGTTTGACAGCGCCTCGGCAGGACCGTTAAAACGATTTAGTTGAAATTTTTACCGCCAGGAGCCATTGGATGCCCGGAACGAAGTGGTGGATGGCAGCTTTGTCATGCTCGTGCTTGTTGCTCTCTCTGTCCATCCCCGCCGCCGGCCAGTCGACCTCTCCGGAGAATCCACCTTACCTCAATCCCGCGTTGCCCATCGACCAGCGGGTCGACGACCTGGTAGGCCGCATGACGCTCCAGGAAAAAGCGTCGCAGGTCGTCCACCGGGCGGCGGCGATTCCGCGCCTCGAGGTTCCCGCTTACAACTGGTGGACCGAGGCGCTGCATGGCGTCCTCACCAGCAAGGCCACCGTATTTCCCGAACCCATCGGATTGGCCGCGACCTTCGACGCGCCCCGCATTCACCAGATGGCCATCGCCATCGGCAACGAAGCTCGAGCCAAGCACGAAGAGGATATCGCCGCAGGCCGTTTCGACGGCATTGGGTTGGATTTCTGGTCGCCCAACATCAACATTTTTCGCGATCCGCGCTGGGGCCGCGGACAGGAGACCTACGGAGAAGACCCGTACCTGACAGGCCGGCTTGCGGTCGCCTACGTGACCGGAATGCAGGGCGATGACCCGAAGTATCTGCGCGTGATCTCCACCCCCAAGCACTACGCGGTCCATAGCGGACCGGAGCCCGAACGCCATCGGATCGACGTCACGGTTTCCAAGCACGACGAGGAAGATACGTACCTTCCGGCATTTCGCGCGGCGGTCACTGAAGGACATGCGGGATCAGTGATGTGCGCCTACAACAGCATCAACGGCGAGCCGGCCTGCGCCAACCAATTTCTGCTCCAGGACCACCTTCGCGACAAGTGGAAGTTTCAGGGCTACGTTGTTTCCGACTGCGACGCGGTCTTCGATATCTACCGCGGGCACCACTATACGAAGAGCCGCGCAGAGGCAGGGGCCATCTCCATGAAACGCGGCACTGACCTGGACTGCAACGAGCCGGGCGATGACTTCTCGTTTTATGTCGATGCGGTGAAGCAGGGCCTGCTCCCCGAAAAGGACCTGGATACGGCCGTCAAACGGCTCTTCCGAGCCCGCTTCGAGCTGGGCATGTTCGATCCGCCCTCCATGGTGAAATATGCCTCAACTCCGCTGAGCGAGATCGAGAGCGCGCCGCATCGCGAGTTGGCTCTGCAGCTGGCGCGCGAGTCCATGGTTCTGCTCAAAAACGATGGAACGCTCCCGCTCAAGCCGGGCGTGAAGAACATCGCAGTCATCGGCCCGCTGGCCGACCAGGACGCGGTTCTCTGGGGCAACTACAACGGCACGCCGTCGCATACGGTGAGCGCGCTCGACGGCATCCGCAGCGAGTTTCCATCAGCAACCGTTACATTTGAGCCGGGAACCAGTTTTCTGCGTGGCGGACAGGCCATACCCTCGGAAGTGCTGACGGCTCCCGATCGTCAGCATGGGTTAAAGGCTGAATATTTCGACAACATCGACCTGAACGGCGCACCCGTCGTCACCCGTGTAGACAAGCAGGTCGACTTTGACTTCGGCGGCGTCGCTCCTGCGCCGGGCATCGGCACACAGAACTTCTCGGTGCGCTGGACCGGCTCGATCACGCCGTCCCAGTCAGGCGCCTATTCGATCGGCTTCACGGGCGACGATGGCTACCGCGTCTGGATTGACGGCAAATTGCTTGTCGAGGACTGGGGCACGCATGCGCCCTCCACCAAAACCGCGGATCTTCGGCTCGAGAAAGGCCATACCTATGCGTTGCGTGTCGAATACTTCCAGGGAGGAGGAGGCGCGGTCGCGAAGCTCATCTGGACCCCCTCGACGGCCGATCCCGGCGCAGCGGCAGTGGCCGCGGCCAGACGCGCCGATGTCGTCATCGCGGTTGTCGGCATAACATCCGCGCTCGAAGGCGAAGAGATGAATGTAAATCTTCCTGGCTTCAAGGGAGGAGATCGCACCAGTCTCGACTTGCCCGCGGAAGAAGAGACGCTGCTCAAAAATCTCAAGGCTACCGGTAAGCCCCTGGTGGTCGTGCTCATGAACGGCAGCGCCCTCGCCGTGAACTGGGCAAACGAAAACGCCAATGCCATCCTCGACGCCTGGTATTCGGGGGAGGAAGGCGGAGCGGCCATAGCCGAGACCCTCAGCGGAAAGAACAACCCTGCGGGACGCCTCCCTGTCACCTTTTACAAGTCAGTCGATCAATTGCCGGCTTTCGAAGATTATGCGATGGCGAACCGCACCTATCGCTACTTCACCGGGCAGCCGCTGTACCCATTCGGATATGGCCTAAGCTATACGCGCTTCGCTTACAGCAATCTGAAGCTGGATGAGCCTGCGGTTCAGGCCGGCCAGCCGCTCACGGTCGAAGCCGACGTAAAAAACACGGGCAGCCGGGAAGGTGATGAGATCGCGGAGCTTTATCTCACGTATCCTCATCTTTCCGGTGCGCCCATCCGGGCCCTGAAAGGATTCACGCGGGTCCATCTCGCCTCCGGCGATACAGCGCATCTGCGCTTCACTCTCTCGCCGCGTGATCTCAGCATCGTTAACGAGTCGGGCGACCGGGTCATCACCGCGGGGACCTACCAGCTCAGCGTCGGCGGGGGCCAGCCGGGAACCGTCGCTCTGGTAGCCGACGGCAGCTTCCAGATCAGCGGAGAAGAGAAGCTTCCCGAGTAACGCGAGCAGAGTTGACCGTGGGACCGCACGACGCCGCTCAACAGCGCCGGAATTCGTATCTCTTTCCCACTTTTCTATTCGCGTGTCGCTCTGTCCTAAAATCGAAACCGCGACTGCGTCAACATAACAAAAGTACTCCACTTCGGCCGCCAAATAGATGACCATGGCTAAAGGGGCTGTCATCATGGAAGGACCCCCGGCAGCACACTTTTATGGACTCCTCCTTGGTTGAGCTTTTGGTTGAGCCTTTCGCGCCCTCACTCCGCCCGCCACTCGGCGTTGCTGCCTGGGCGCACGGCAGCGAGTTGTCCCGCCTGGGCATCCTGCTGGCGCTTCCCCGCTGGTGGACGCCGCGGCATCTCCTTTTGGTGCTTTGCGGGTTCTGCGGCGCAGTAGCCGCCGCGCTTCTCTGGGGGGCCATCCTGCGGCAGCGAATGCGCGTACAAACCGATATTCTGCGCAGAACGATGGAGGAAGAAGCTGCCCGTGAACGCCGCCAGGTGTTCCTGGAGAGAGAACGCAGCCGGGTTCTGGAAGCCATCAACAGTTCCATGCCGCTCGATCAGGTGCTGGGCATGATCGCAGCCTTTATCAGCGAGCAGATGCACGGCCTGTGCTGCTGGTGCGTGCCCCCCGGGCGGTAACATCATCGGCTGTTCCAATGCTCGCGGAATCGATTCCCCGATCGAAGGCATGCCCCACACGCGGCGCGACATCTGTTCAAGCAGCGGCGAGCGGCTGGGGGTATTTATTCTTGACGGCATCCACGCATCCGGAGACGCACTTGGCGGCAGCGAACTTCTGGACCTCGGAGCGAGTCTGGCCGCGCTCGCCATCGACAACCGCCAGCTCTACGAGGACCTGATCCATCGTTCTGAATATGACCAGTTGACGGAGGTGCCTAACCGCTTTCTTCTGGAGTGCCGCATCTCCACAGCTCTCGCCAGCGCTCAGCGGCACGGGCAACACTTTGCCCTTATTTACATCGATCTCGATCAATTTAAGAAGGTGAATGACCGCCATGGACATCGGATTGGCGACATCTATCTCCAGAAAGTGGCGAAGCGCCTCTCGGATCGGCTGCGCAGCCGCGATACGCTGGCTCGCGTAGGCGGCGATGAGTTCATCGCTCTCATCCCCAGCGTGCGCGACCGCCGCGAAGCCAACGACATCGCTCGCCGCATCAAGGACTGCTTCGCATCACCCTTTTTCGTAGACGATCTCATCCTCAACGGCACAGCCAGTATTGGCGTCGCAGTCTATCCCGAGGATGGTACGGAGGCTCACGAGCTGAAACTTGTGGCCGATGCCGCAATGTACGCCAGCAAGCAACATGTCGAGCGTGAATTCAGACAAGAGCGCGACCTCTTTCGATAGGAGGCGCCGCGCATGGGAACCGATCCAATGGGTTACAATCCTCTCGTGAACTCGCCCCGTTCCAGATCGCGTTCTGCGTGGCAATGGATTCTCGTCCTGCCTCTCATCGGGCTCCTCTTCCCCGGCCTCTACGCGCGCTCCACGCCCGAACTCTTCGGCTTCCCCTTCTTTTACTGGTACCAGGTTGCCTGGGTACTCATCACCGGCCTGCTTACGGCTGTCGCTTATTTCGCCAGCGAACGGAAGTAGCCTCGCCCGCTTTTTCCGAACAGAATCAGGATTGCGCTCTATGCTGATAGACCAGCTGGCACCCGCAGGAATATCACGCTGATATTGTCCGCGCCTCCGGCCTGTAGAGCGAGCTCTAGAAGCGCATCACTTGTCTGCTCGACGCTGAGCAGCGGTGAAGTTGCAACAGTCTGTATTTCGGCTTCTTCTACGTAGCCCCACAGCCCGTCCGAACACAACAAGAGCGCATCTCCCTCTGCCAAGCCGGTTTCAGAGATCTCAAGTTCCACATCCCTCTGCCCTAGGCTGCGGGTGAGGACGCTGGCGTCGGGGTGGTTCCTCGATTGCGCGTCGGAGATGATTCCATGGTCGACCATTTTTTGGACAATGGAGTGGTCGCGGGTCAGGCGCGACATCCCGCCACCGCGAATGAGATATACCCGGCTATCTCCCGCGTGCCCCGTCACGGCGGTCCCGGGACGCAGCAGCACGAGAGCTACGGTGGAGGCCATCGACTGCCGGGTCGCAAGAATCTCGCTGCCAATCGATTCATTCACCGATTGCGTTGCCTGCTGCAAGGCAATCTTTGGGTCGGTATCGCGGTTTACGGAGCCCAGGAATTTACCGTAGCCTTCAACGGCCATCTCAGCCGCTTTTGCCCCGGAACTGAGTCCGCCGACCCCGTCCGCTACGACGAACAGGTCGCCAAGGGGTATTTTGAAGGCTGCTGCGCGATCCTGATTCTCCTCTCGTACGTTGCCCTTGTGGCAACGTATCGCCGCTTCGACCGGAGGAGAAACAGGGTCCTCCATTCGCTTGAACAACTTCTCTCCGATTCGACCGAACGCGCCCCTCAAGCCCATCGTTTTAGTCTACGAGTTACGAAGAACATCAGCTAAAGGACATCCCGCATCTTGAGAAACGTCAGCGTTGAGAGCAAAAGAGCCGCCAGCATGATCCCGAGTGCGCCGATGGCCTCGCGATAGGAATGGCGCAGGCTCTTGCCGTGGTCGAGCGGAGCAGGTTCCTTCTGTCCATCGCTGGTCTGAACCGCTTTGGGAATCTGCATGGTAGCCGCGTCGACGCCGTGGCCTCCGGAGGGACAGTCGTCCCACCGTTGAATGCCGGGCAGGAAACCGCAGGCGTGTCGTCGGGCTTCGTCGACCACATTTCGCTCGAATGCCCATTTGGAAGGGACCGCATAGCTGATCCACTGCGTGGCCTTCGGCATCTTATAGACCGCGCGAATCCCTCCGCCCAGAGCGATGATGGGGAGCAGAACCACGGGCAGCAGCGCGATTGCGGTTTCTGTCGTAGGGCTCCGCGCCGAAATCGCAAGGCCAAGCGATGCGCCGACCAGCGACGAGAGAATCAGCAACGCCGCAGCATCGAGGAAATTACCCTTCAGTCCACAGGAGAAATAGACGATGCTAAGCAGGATCAGACACTGGAAGGTGCAGAGCGCCGCAAGGACCGTGAACTTCGCAAATACATACGAGGGCAGCTTGAGGTTGACCATGCGCTCGCGCTGGTAGACTGTCCACTCGCCCACAATGTCGCGGGCCGCATTATTACAGCCGAACCAGATGGCGGCGACGACCATCAGGAACTCGATTCCCGCGATGCTTCCCCCGAGTTCGCTGAACGCCTTGGTCGCGGTTCCTATCGCGCTTGCGGTGCTTGCCGAGGGAGTAGCATCCACCAGGGGATTGATGTTCGGCGGCTCCTTCAACGCGCTGAATACCAGCACAATGAGGAGAGCGAACAACGGCGCCTGCAGCAATGTGATCAGTAGTTGCGCACGATCCCTCATCTTGAGGATGAGATTGCGCCGCAGCAGAGTGAGCCATTGCGTAAAGTTGAACCGGTGCGTGGCAGCGGTCTGTTCCCGGTTGCCGGCGGCCTTTCCCGCCCGGCCCTCGACGAAGAGCTTGTAATACCGGGACTGGGCAAATCGATCGCACCATTCGGCCGTCTTCATGCCGGCGAGTCCGGTCAACAGCATTTCCGGATTCAGCTCTTTTGCCGGCTTTGCGGGCTCTGTTCTTGCGCCCTTTTTCGGTTCGTTGAAGAATTCGATCGACTCGGGATAGGCGGGACCGAAGTAAGCCAGCGCGCCGCATCCCCCGCGATCGCGCGAGATCATAATCAGGTTGTCGAATTTCCGATAGACATCAACGCTTGGCTGATGGATGGTTGTGATGATCGTCTTGCCCTCGCCGGCAAAACGCTTCAGGAGATCGACGACGCCTTCCGCATCGTAGGAGGACAGGCCCGACGTCGGCTCGTCGAGAAAGAGGACTGGCGTGTCGGTAATGAGCTCCATGGCGATGTTGACGCGCTTGCGCTGACCGCCGCTCAATACCTTCTGCTCCGGGGAACCGATCAGGGTGTTCTTCTTATCGAGAATCCCTAACTGATCGAGAATCAAATCTATCCTTTTCTCTATCTCCGCATCGGTCAGGTCGGTGCGTAGTTTTGTTGAAAAGTACAGGGCCTCCCGCACCGTCAGTTGCGAATGGACAATGTCGTCCTGGGGAACGTAGCCCATCTGCAACCGAAAAAGATCGTACGACTTGTAAAGGTCGGAGCTGTTGAAAAGAACCTGTCCACTGGCCGGCCGGGAATATCCGTTGAGCGCCTTTAACAGAGTTGTCTTCCCTGCTCCCGCCGGACCCATCAGCGCGACCATCTCCGACGGATAGATCGTGAACGAGATGGGATCGAGCAGGCGCGTTCCGTTGGGAGCGTGCACGGTGATCCCCGCAGCTTCGATCGAAACGTTGCCGTGATACTCGCGCCGTTCGAGCTGGCCTCCTTCACGTACCCGGAAATGAAACTTGCCGAGCTCGATCTCCTGTCCGGTTTTTGCTTCTATTTTGCCCGAGACGCGAACGCCGTCGACAAAGGTCCCGTTGAGGGAAGACAGGTCTTCGACGTAGATGCTGTTACCGGCCTTGGTAATTCGCGCGTGATGCCAGGAAACGAGAGGATCGTCCAAGGGCTGATCGCATTGCGGATCGCGCCCGAGGACAAAGGCCTCCTCCTTCACCGCGACCTGTTCGAAGGCAGCCGAGCCGATCGCTGTACCGTGCCCGGCCAGCAGTCGGCTTGCCGGTACTTTCAACGACCCGAAATAGACATCGTCATTGGGGTGAATAACGGTGCGGCTGATCTTGTTTTGGACCTGATTGAGCGCGGTACCGTTGCGGGAGTTCAAATCCTCGAGAACGTACTCGCCGTTAGCCAGCACAATGCGCGCGTGTTCCCAGGAGATGATGGGAAAATCAAGCACAACCTGGGAATCGGGGGAACGTCCTATGCTGATGATCTTAGTACTCTGCGTATCCGTGGGTAGAGGCATTTAGCTGGATTCCTGTTGCGCCGGAGTCATAACAAAGTACCGCCATCGCGAATTGAACACAAGCTGAAACTAAACGCGCATCTACAGCTGGCAGCAACTTGTTGCGGTGCGACTTCGCCCCGGAAACGGCGAAACAACTACTTTGGAACTTTCTTGACCTTTGATTCCCGAGGCGCTACTATCCCACTGACCTGTAAGGCAGCTATAGATACTACTCGCGCTCATTCTGAACATCTTAGGCGGGAGATAGTCCGTAGATTCATTCCTAATATCTTTTACAAGGACATCCCATGGGGGCAGAGACGAACCAGCGCATCGGCGATTATGAAATTCTCGGCGTGCTGGGTAGCGGTGGAATGGGCAAGGTCTATCGGGTCAGGAATGTAATCTCCGACCGGGTAGAAGCAATGAAGGTCTTGCTCCCCGATCTGGCTGGGCGCCAGGAACTTGCCGCCCGCTTCCTGCGAGAGATCAAGCTGCTCGCGAGCCTGAGCCATCCCAACATTGCCACGCTCTGCACGGCTCTGACCATCGACAATCAATTGGTCATGATCATGGAGTACGTCGAGGGCGTGACCCTCGACGAGTTACTTGGCCAGGGCCGCATCTCCGTGGAAGACGGGACGAACTACATCGGCCAGGTATTGGCCGCCTTGAGTTATGCGCACCAGAAGGGCGTCATCCATCGGGACATCAAACCGGCCAACATGATGCTGACCGGGGACCGTGTCATTAAGCTCATGGATTTCGGAATCGCCCGTTCCGCAACGGAGCGGAGCATGACCCAGACGGGCACGACTCTGGGCTCCGTGAACTACATGTCTCCCGAGCAGATTACCGGGCAGGTCGTGGACGCCCGGTCGGATGTTTACTCGACCGGGGTATCGCTTTACGAGATCATCACCGGACAGCGGCCTTTCAACGCCAATAGCGACTATGAGCTGATGGCGATGCATGTGAAGGAAGCTCCCAAGCCGCCGATTGAGCTGCAGCCGTGGCTCCCGACTAGCTTGAACAACATTATTCTGACGGCGATTGCAAAAGATCCGAACGACCGCTTTCAGACCGCTGAAGCCTTCCGCGATGCGCTCCGCAATGTACAGGGCTCGATTCAGACAGGCCCGATGCCCGCGGCTCGCATGGCGACGATGGTCGAGGTTTCGCGGCCCGAGCTGCTTCCGGCTGTCAGCCCATCAAGGGATCGCACACAGATAGCTACACGGACTTCCGGCGCGCAGGCGCAGCAGCCTGTCGCTCTCGCGCACCGCCAATCTGCTCCCAGCCGGCGCAACCTGTACATCGCTGGAGGCGCGGTTCTGGCGCTGGCCGGCATTGCGACCCCGGTCACTTATTTTGCGACGCATCATGCATCCGCCGACAGTTCGGTCGATTCAAGGCCGGCCGCCGACAGCACCACGCCGGCCAAAGCTGCAACGCCACCTGTCGCCGCACCCCTCTCCGCTCCGGTGAAGTTGCCCGCGGCTCCTCCGCAGGTCAAGCTTCCGCCCCCGCCGTCGGTCAACATCCGGGCCGCCGCGGCGGTATCGGCGAGGCCGGCATACACGCCGCCTCAGCCCGCGCCGACTGCAGCAAAGCCGGCTGCACCGGCGATCACTCCGGAGCTTCAAGCCCAACTCGATAATCTGGAGCTGCGGATCGATCAGGACACGAGCAAAGCATCGGCAATCAATAACAGCCTGAATACCATGCAGGCCCAGATGCAGAAGGATGGAATGTCCCTGCGTGGAGACGTAGCCACACAACAGTCGAGTATGAACCTCAATCTGACGAAGGCGCAGAAGGCTTTGGAAGCCAAAGATGCCGATCGCGCGGATAGATTCGCCACGCTGACGGAGCAGGATATCGCGCAGCTGCAGAAGTTCCTTGGGCGATAAGTAGTCTCCCCTCGCGCACCCGACTTTTGCCTTGCAGCTTAGACGCTCAGAACGCTCGCGGGCCAGGGTCTTGGACATTCTGCAATATCCAACTCAAACGCTGCTGAAGCGATCATCTCGCCAGAGAAAAGCGGTCATCGTGAAAGCATGAGGCCGCTCTACTGGAACGAACGGCCTCGCGCGTGCTTTTGAATTATCCCCCTCTAGTTGCTGGGCGGGCGCTTTACATGGTCGCCGATCTTCGGAGTATCTGAGCCGGTGAATTTACCGACTGCCGAATCCGAATCGACGCTGGTGATACTGAGCGTGCCGACAGACGATTCGATCGAACGTAAGGGCTTCTTGGTGACCGGGTCGAGAATGACACGGCCTACGCGCACGACGGATAGGGTATCGCCAACTTTCAATCCGTTCTTTGATCCCACGTTGACGATAATATCCGCCGTTGAGGCGTCAGCAATCTCACCTTCGAGCGGAGGAGGTGGTGGTGGTGGTGGCGGAGCCGCTGCTGCTGCCGTTGGTGGGGGAAGCGTGGCTGCCTTGGTATCGAGGTTGGAAGCCAACTGGGTGACCGCCATCTTCACCGCCTGGCCGATCTGGGATTCCGCAAAGTTGGAGCTGCCCATGTCGAAATGGCCTCCACCTGCTCCCGTATTGTTAGCGCCCGCGCCGCCTACGCCGAACCCGGACTTCTGGACTTCACCATGGCCGGTCACCGAAGCGAGGATCTCTCCCGTGTTTACATCTACGATCCGGGCTGTAATTTCCACAATGGTCTTCGATTTGTTCACCCCGAGCCCGCCGACTCCACCGCCCTTCCACCACTGGCCGCCGCCGCCGCCGGTATTGATGTGCTTGTCGTCGTTCCCGAACGCGGTAATGTCGCCGATGATCATGGCGTCCACACCCATGAGGGCGCCGACCTTCGCGGCCGTGGCAGGATCGGCCCGGTCGCTGTTGGAAAAATTCTGCTCCTTGATGATCTTGTCCATATTGGTGCGCTCGATGATCCGATAGTCGCCGCCATCGAGAAGCTGATTGATCAGGAGGTCGGAAATGCCCTTGCCAATATCCTGGTCGGTGCCGAAGTAGGCCTGAACGCTTTTTCTCACCGTCGCGTAGCCGAAATCCATAACAGTGACCTTGCGTTTTTGCTGCGCCGTCGCCGGCAGCACGGCGACCAAAGATCCGAGGATGAAAACAGCAAACTTCGCAACCATAATTTTCCCTTTCCTATTTGCTGAAGGTTGATTCAAGAGTAGATATCTCCTTTTCCGCCTCGCCTATTTCTCTGCGTGTAGACGCTACATCCCGATGGTTCAAACCGCTGGCGGCATTCTGCAGATGCGAATGCATCGTCGCATACTTCGCTCTAAGCTCAGGGTTCAGGCTGGATCCATCCTCGGCCTGGTCGGTCTCGATCCTGTTCAGCCTGGCATCCAGTGCTTTAGACCTCGACTGAAGTTGAAACAACTCCGCTTTCGCAAGAGCTATATCCCAGTTAACCACCCCTCGCCTCGCCGAGGAAGCCAAGGTATGATCCGGCTGCGATGGCTTGGACCGCGAAGCGCCGGACAGGGCAGCCGCCGCGGAACCGCTGGTTGAAGTTGCATTTGTGCTTAAGTAGTAAGGCAGCCCGATAAGCGCTCCGGCGAGAACGACTACGGCTAGCGCTCCTAGAACTACCCAGCCCAAACGCTGGCTCAAGGATGGCGATTCCGACTGCAGAGACGAATTGGAGGCAGTTTCCGCCAGTAGCACAGGCGCCGGAATTCGGACTGAGCCGCCGCGTGCCTGAGCTGACGCCCCGGCTGCTGCGCGACGCGGCGCGGTGATCAACGGCACCGCTGCGCGGTGCGATCCACGCGGACGCGCCACCGGATTGAGCTGCGGCCCTTGGGCGGCCAAAGATTTCAACGCCTTGGCAAAGGCATCGGCAGACTGGAAGCGCGCGGCCGCACTCTTGGCAAGCGACCTCAGTATCTGGTCATTCAGCGCCTTCGAAATCAGCGGGTTAACTTCAATGGGCGGCCTCGGCGCCGCATTCATTTGCTGATGCACGATACTGGAGGCGTCGTTTGTCTCGAAAGGACGGCGGCCGGTGAGCATTTCATAGAGCAGTATTCCCACCGAATACAGATCTGATCGAGCGTCCACTGCGTCGCCCCGCATCTGCTCCGGAGACATATAGTGCATGGAGCCCATTGCGATACCGGGACGGGTGAAGTTAGCACAGACCTCCGACTTGCAAATCCCGAAATCCATGAGCTTTACAACACCGCCAGGGGTCACCATCAGATTGGCGGGCTTCACGTCGCGGTGGACAACGCCCCGGGTATGGGCATAACTCAATGCCGACAGTAGCTGCAGCGCGTAGTTCAAAGCGTCGTCCTGTGGAATTCGGCCTCGTTTGGTTCGATACTCGACCGGGAATCCCTCGACGAACTCCATAATCATGACGAGCTGGTTTTCTACCTGAAATGCGGTTCTAAGCTGGGCAATATTGGGATGAGAGAAGCTTGCCAGGGTACGAATTTCGAAAGTGAAACGCGATGCAGTTTCCGGCTCTGCAATAAGACCCGGCAGAAGAACCTTCATTGCTTCAATACGATCGGAAAGCAAATTCCGGACCCGGTAGACCCGCCCCATACCGCCGGTTCCCAGGATCCCTAGAATCTCGTAATCACCGACTCTTTGGCCTACTGCCAATCCCATACTAGCGGCCGCCTCCGCTGTCCGGTTCTTAACTAGGGGAAGAAGACTCCGCGTATGCAAACACGGTTTTGTGAAGCTGGGTTAGATACCTTGTGGAACAACAAACTATAACCTGAGTACCCGGCCAGAACAACAATATCTTTGAGGTTTCAATATCTCTAAAAAGCACCCAGAAGAATTAGCCAGGAGTTGTGGCCAACTTTAGCATCGAGCGGTGTCAGAGAGGGAAGGTATGGTTCACGGGATAGAAACAAAACTAGCCGGTCGCCGTCGTGCTCGCAACTTGTTCTTGCAGCGAGACATTTTGACCGCTTGATTGCAGGCGCGCAGTCAACATCTTATTGTCGTGAAGAACTGTGAAGTGGTCTCAGAGCGATCACAACCGCAGTTCCCAGTGTTCACCCACTAGATCACGCCCGAAACTATGATGCGGCTGATGATCGATTAATTGAAAGCCATGCTTCTGGTATATCTTTCGCGCGCCCGTAAGGCTGTTTTGAGTCCATAGCTTGAGCCGCTTGTAACCAGCCTGTCTCGTAAAGCGAACACATTCGGAGACGAGCCGGGATCCGATGCCCAGGCCCCTTGCCCGAGGCGAAACAAGCAGAAGGCGCAACTTGGCGACAATGCGAGACTCCTTCATTACGAAAACGCAGCCAACCGGCTGGCCTTCGCTTTCAGCGATCCAGCAGCGATCGGCCTTCGCGTCGAAGTTCTCCAGATATTTCGCCACGATTTCTGCGGCCAGCTTCTCGATCTCTTCGTTCCATGCATACTCTCTCGAGTAAAGCTCGCCGTGAGCGCCGATCACCCAGCCGTAGTCACCTGGCTGCGGCGGACGAAGCACATAAGCACGATTGTCCGTGGCCTTTGCGCTCAGCAGCCGCCGTATCGTCTGCGCCGCTTCGAGCAGATGCCGAACTTCTTCCGTCGAAAGGTCTTTCAGCAGAAGTTTGATTTCAGAATTTGCGCGGGCGTCGAGTGGACCATAGGCGCGGCGCCCTTTGCCGGTGAGAGTCAGCAAGAGCTGGCGTCCATCCGTGGCCGAGCGCGCCTTTTGAATGAGACCCAACGATTGAAAGCGTCTGAGAATTCTGCTGAGGTAGCCGTGATTGATGCCCAGCGCAGCGGCGAGTTCGGAGGCTGTGCTATCGGTACGCTGCGATAGTTCGTACATGACTCGTGCTTCAGTCAAGGAAAACGGGCTTGCGAGCAGCCCCTCCTGAAGCAATCCGATTTGCCGGGTGTAAAAGCGATTGAACTCCCGAATGAGTGCGACGGCTCGACGATTCGCGGCATCGTTTTCGCTGGAGCTTGACATTTCCCTCTCATTGTCACATAACTAGTTGCTTGAGGCAACTATCTGTGTCGATGGCTACTCGAAAGGATTTCCTGATGAGCGACCTCCCGACCGAACGGCACTCTTCCGATATGAGCCGACAATTTTTCATCAGAGATGCAACCACACAGGACGCGGCTGCGATTTCGGAGCTACTGAGCCGCGCATTCGGGGAATTCGAGAGGCTCTATACACCGGACGCTTACGCAGCGACTGTTCTGACGGAACCCGGTGTTCTTGCCCGCATCCACGAAGGATCCATTTGGGTTGTTGAACGCGAGTCAGTGGTCATTGGAACGGCGGGCATCGTTCGTCAGAGCGACTCTGTGATACTTCGCGGAATGGCTGTACACCCAGCGACGCGCGGACTGGGAGTCGCGAGCAGCTTGCTGGACAAAGCCGAGCGTGCGGCCCGCGAAGATCGCTGTCGGCAGCTTGCTTTGTACACAACTTCATTTCTTATTCAGGCGATCCGCCTCTATCAGGTATCGGGTTTCCGTTTTACCGGAGAGGAAATCAATCCGCACGGTACGAAACTATTGCACATGGTGAAGTATTTAGACGCCGACTTCGGTCAATGAGACTTTGCGACGCTCCCCCTGGGAATCGCAAACCGATGGACGCACTGATTCGCGTAACTGATTCTTCAATTCAGCCGGCGTTGTCGCCTCGCGGATCGCAGACATGAGCAAAGGCGAGGGTGTCGGCGTCATCTAGTCGCAAAGACAGAATGTCATTCGTATCTAACCCGAGTCTCTTTTGTTTTCTAAACTACGTGGTTCACCATTTGAGATTTTTGTAGACAAGAGGCGGACCCCATGACATAAAATTGCTCCTTGGCTGTACGCCGCTCATCCATCGCAATGTTCGACAAAGCATTATGCTGGTCGCCAGGATAAACAGTGCGCAGAGGCCAAGATTTCTTGCGATGAGAGTGCGGCAATCCAACTCGGCGCCAGTGGGTGTGCTCACCAAGGTCCTGGCAATTTTTGAACTGCTCGACAGGGCTCCCGACGGCTTGCAGTTGCGTAGTATCGCCGAGCAGGCGAAGGTCAACAAAAGCACGGCCTATCGGTTTCTGGCTCATCTGGAAAAAGCCGGCTACCTGGTGCGCGACAGCACTGGAGCCTATCTTCTGGGACCGCGTTTGGTCCGGCTCGGTTCAGGCAGCACCTACCAATCTACGATCTGCAAGGTGAGCCGGCCCATTCTCGACACCTTGTGGAAGGAGATCGGCGAGACCGTAAATCTCGGCGTGCTCGACGGCCGGGAGATTCTGTACCTCGATGTGCTTGAGAGCCCACATAATTTCCGACTGGTCTCGCAGATCGGTATGCGACGCCCGATTCACTGCACGGGTCTCGGCAAAGCCATTCTGGCCTGGCAGCCGTCCAGCTTTCGTGAAGAGCTGTTGGCAGTCACCAAGCTGGAGAAACTCACCCGCCACAGCATTACGCGTGCAGCTGACCTGGTGACGGAGTTGGGCCGCATTCAGCGCCGAGGGTATGCGCTCGACGATGAGGAAGTTGAGCTCGGGGCGCGCTGTGTTGCGGCCCCGGTCTTCGATTTGTCCGGCCAGGTGGCCGCCGGTATCAGCGTCTCCGGGCCGGTAACGCGTATGTCCCGCAGCCACACCGCCGAGATCGCCACCGCTGTGAAGAATGCCGCTCACGAAATCTCTGCGCGACTCGGTTATACCGGCGCCTGAATTCTTCCGACGCACTGGCCGCAGTCTCCTTTTCTCGTTTCATCCGACGTGAGCCTTTGGGATTGCTCTTAGGCCCACGCAAAACAATTTGGATCCTCAACGATCCCCTTTCTGCCTGCTTCCGACACCTGCGAAGACATCTCCTCGTCGCTTCCCCGCGGATGTAAACTCCATATTCGCAACAAATGGCTTCATTTCAATAATTTCATTATTTGAACTACTTGTATCTTTATTTGGCATGTGTTTATTTGCTGAGTTACTATCTCCTCGCAAGAAAAGACCTAATGGAGTTCTCTTGTATGCGTCGTCTCGCTGCCCTCTCGCTCGGCCTTTCGCTCGCCTGCCCTTGCGCCATTGGCCAGATCCATGTCTCCCCGACAGGCAATGACCGGAACAACGGAAGCAAAGATCATCCGATAGCGACGCTGCAAAGAGCGCTGGCACTCAGCCGCGAGTCACATGACCACAAGATCGTTCTGCAGAGCGGAATCTATCGCCTGGCTGAGCCGCTGCGCCTCACCGCCGCGGATTCTGGAACCCCTGGTCACGATCTAGTGTTCGCTGCAGGTCCGGGCGCGCATCCAATCTTAAGCGGGTCAGTACGCATCGAACACTGGCGGCAGATCGACCAAAGCAAAAATCTCTGGGCTGCACCGGTTCCGGATTCCGTCGCTAATTCGCGTCAGTTATACATCGACGGTATTCGAGCGACGCGCACACGCGGCCGTGTTCCCGTCTCTCTCTCCGAGGCGCCTACGGGATACACCGCCTCCGATAACACTATGGCGGGATGGAAAAACCAGTCTGACATTGAATTCGTCTACACCGGCGGGAATAGCATTTGGTCGGAACACTCGGAGGGCCTTGGCTCGTGGACCGAGCCCCGTTGTCCAATCGAGTCGATCAGCGGAACCACGATCACCATGGCCCAACCCTGCTGGAACAACTCGACGAAGCGCGTGATGCTACCTGGCGGAGTCCGCACCGCCAACCTCGTTGGCCCCATGAGCGTGGGCAAGAGCCCCGAGTACGTAGAGAACGCGTTTGAGCTCCTTGGCACGCCGGGCCAATGGTACCTCGACCGGCCCGCCCACACCGTCTACTATGTGCCGCGGCCTGGGGAAGACCTTAAAATAGCGGACGTCGAGATGCCGGTGCTTGAAAGCCTTGTCGAAGGTATGGGGACCGCCGCCGCGCCGATCCACAATGTTGTTTTCTCGGGCCTGCAGTTCTCTTATGCCACATGGCTTGGCCCCAGCAGCAAGGAAGGATTCTCTGAAATTCAGGCCAATTACCAGGTCACCGGACCCGACGGCTACTCCCGTCAGGCTCTCTGCGACCTCGTTCCCGGCGGAGCGTGCCCATATGGCGCATGGACACAGGCGCCGGGCAATCTCAGGTTCACGTTCGCACATGATGTCCAATTCCTGAATGACGACTTCATTCACCTCGGAGCAGCCGGCCTCGTCTTTGGCGACGGCGCCCAGCGGGATATTGTGCAGGGATGCATCTTTACGGACATCTCAGGAAACGGGGTGCAACTCGGCGGGGTCGATACTCCGCTCGCGCTGCTTGATCAGTTCACGGCCGAAAACCGTATCGTGAATAATCTTTTCCGCAATGTGGGAGCGGAATATCGCGGCGGCATCGCCATTGTGGTGGGATATGCGCGCAACACTCTCGTTGCGCATAACCAGATCGACCACACTCCGTACGCCGCGATTTCAATGGGCTGGGGCGGCTGGCCCGACAAGATCAAGCAAGCGGGACAGGCGAACAACTCCTCCGGCAACGTTGTCCGCGACAACCTGATTCACGACTTCATGCTGGTCTTGTCCGACGGAGGTGGAATCTATACCCAGGGTCTGACCGGAAAGAGCCTTGCGGATGGCGAAAAGGTGACCGGCAACGTCATCTATGACCAGTACAGTTCTGGCCACGAAATCTACACCGACAATGGCTCGTCGATGATTACGATCAGCGGCAACGTCATGTTCAACACCAACCATGACAACTGGGGAAGCCGTCATCACGACTATTACGACGGTCAGGATGGCAAAGATTTTGACCCGCTCGCCATTGAAAATAACTACTGGCAACAAGGCGACGCCGACTCTTCGAAGAATAATGTAACCGTCTGCGGCAACCGGCTCATCGCCTCGCTCGATGAAGTGCCACGCGCTGTTATCGCCAGCGCAGGACTTGAGCCCACTTACAGAGCGTCCATCGAGGAGCGTTTCAATCAGATCAGCCCGCGCCATGCGCCGGAGCCACCCAGCCGCATTGCAGCAGCGCCCGGAAACGGCTTTGCCTATGTTACTTTCAGCCCACCCGTTTACGACGGCAACTCCCCCATCAGCTCTTACACGGTCACCGCATCCACCGGACAGCATGCTACCATTCCCGCCGCCGATTTCGCGAAATTCTCGTATCTCCGTGTTCCCGATTTAACTAACGGTCAGCCTGTCACCTTTATGGTGATGGCGATTAATGGCAAAGGTACGAGTGTGTCGTCACTTCCTTCTCTGCAAGTTACGCCCTCTGATCGGCAGGTACAACTCCCCCCGCCGCCTTCAGGCGTTTCTGTTCATCCTGGCAATAATGGCGAAGTCAGCATCCATTTCCAGGACCCCGCAGTCGATCACAAGGGCGAGGACCCCAGTCCGATTACGGCTTACTCTGTCACGATCGAACCCGGTGGGCGCAAGGTTATCCTCACGGGGAGAAATATCCTGACACTGCAGGACCGGAAACATACCACCTTCAAGGTGATTTCCGGACTCCAGCCTGGAATCTATACTTTTCATATTTCCGCGGTGAACGAAGCCGGAGAGGGAGAATCGGCTGTTACAGCTCCGGTTACGGTGCTATAGTAACTGACAACTTCGAAGCGCTCTTCATGCCTTGAAAAAGCAAGAGCGCACGGTAATCTCGCTGTGCGAGACGCGGAATTGACGGTCATCGTTGCGCTCCGTAGGATGGGTCACATTGTGAATCAGCAGTGTCGAACTGTGGAGGATACGAAACACCGCGGCCCGCCGTGATCCTGGATCACGTCACGAATGCGGCCATCAGTGGACTTGCGGTCGAGGGCAATACGAACGCGGAATCTACGTTGCGCTTCATCGCCACCGAGCAAGTATTGCTGACAGCACTGAGCGTATTGAAACAGGCTCAAGTCTTTCTTCAGCTAGAGGACATGGGCAACAATGGAATTATCTTGGACGGCGGCGATCTCAGCAGGGCAAAGGAAGCTCTCGCCTTGAAACATGGCGCAGGAAAGACCGCAATCAGGCTTCGTGGAAATTAAAGTATATCGAGCTTGAGGCGCATTTGATCGACGCTGAAACACTTTGCATCGATGCGAGGCAATGGAGAAACATCGCATTGTCTGTCCAGCTACTCTATTACCGTATCTGGCCAGATATCTCATAAAGTACGAAGCGCACTTCATCAGGATCTGAGACGCGATACCGGGCCGTGGTTGGCTCGCTTCCAACTTTGATCGATACCGACGAGGGTAAGGCTCGGAACATATCTTCATCGGTTTTGTCGTCCCCTATACAGATGGGAAGCGTACCTTCAGCGCCCACCTGCCGGAGTATCCATTCCACGGCCTTCCCTTTATTCCAATCCACCCTCGGCCTCACTTCGAGCACTTTCTTTCCACTGTGCAGCTCCACCAATTTCTTAAAAGAGAGACAGGCTGATTCGACGGCCTTTAGAACAAGCGGGATCTTCGAGTCATCTACTTGACGGAAGTGAATGCTCAGCGAGGATCTCTTATTCTCGATGAGCACTCCCTTGATCGATTTCAAACCCTCGGCGAGATCGACAGCGATCTTGTCAAGAATCGGTTCTGTTTTTGCCAGGCCGGGATATCGAAAAGAGATCCTGGGTCCTTCGATTTCAAGACCGTGATTGCCCGCGTAGATTAGGTCGATTCCAACCCTTCGCTTCACATCCGCAAGAGCCCTCCCGCTGATAATCGCGAGAGTTACGCGTGGCTCTCGATTCAGAAGGTCAAGAATCGATCGCGTTGCTTCTGGGAGTTTGGCCAGTTCCGGCGTTTCGACGATAGGTGCAATGGTCCCGTCGAAATCGAGAACGAGAAGGATTTGCGGTGCGGCCATCAAGGCTTGCTTTACTTCGTCCAGATGCTCCAGGAGCGGGTGAGGCGGCATGGAATCCGTCACAGGGCCATTTCCCCGGCGTCAACCTGATCCTCGGATTTTGAGTCAGGCAACTCAAATCTTAAAAGCATCGAGAGGATTCTGGCTGCCCAGTCGTAGATGTTATTCTCTTCGACCGCGCGGCGCATTCTGCGCATACGCTTACTTCTTTCCTCTGCGCCCATTTTTACAGCCGTGGCTATCGCGTCAGCAATCTCGCCGATTGCGAACGGATTTACCAGCAATGCATCCTGCAATTCGCGCGCCGACCCCGTAAACCTGCTTAAGATCAGAACCCCATCTTCATCGAATCGGCTGGCAACGTACTCCTTGGCCACCAGATTCATGCCGTCATGTAACGATGTCACGACACAAAAATTCGCAAGCCTGTGGAGCGCCATGAGCTGACGTGGACTGAAATATTGCTTAAGAAAGACGACCGGAGTCCACGACTCTGTCGACCACTTTGAATTGATCGTTTCAACCAGCCGATCCAGCTCTCCGTTGAGCGACTGATACTCGGCGATCTCAACTCTGCTGGGAACCCCGATCTGGATGAATCGCACTCTTTCGCGATATTCAGGGTGCGCATCTAGAAATGAGTCGAAGCCGAGCAACCGGTCAGGAATTCCTTTGGTGTAGTCGATGCGGTCAATTCCGATTCCGAGGAGTTCCGCGCGAGAGGCGCTCAATTGCAGTGTGTCGCGCCACCAGTCCATTTCGGCGTCGACCTCGCTGCTGGAAGCACTCTTGGCGTGGGCATCGAAATCGATACTGATGGGAAAGGGCCGCACCAATGTGTTCCTGCCATCACGGCTAACGCTGGACTGCTCGATGTTCACCAACGCCTCAATATTGCGATCCACGGTTTCCAGGAAATTTGAGCAGTGATAGCGTAGCTGAAACCCCAGAAGATCATTTCCGAGCAGGCCGTTTAAAAGCTCTTCTTTCCATGGAAACGCTCGAAAGGCCTCGCGGTTAGGCCATGGAATATGCCAGAACTGCGCGACGATCAGCTTCGGATTGCGCTCCTTAAGCATCCGGGGCAGAAGACCGAAATGGTAGTCCTGAATAAAGACAAATGCCGGGGCATCGCCCGCTTCATCCAACACCGCCTCGGCAAATAGTTGATTGGCCTTCTTATAGCTCTCCCAGTCTCGAGGGCGAAAAATTGGCCGAGTGAAGGAGATATGGCAAAGAGGCCAGAGTCCCTCATTCGAAAGGCCGAAATAATACTCGCGCTGCAGCTGATCCTCGATCCAGACTCGGCGCAGCTTGTAAGAGGGATTCTCGGGAGGGACCGCGATGCGGTCGAACTCATCCACCGTTTCCGCATCGGCTGTGCCCGAGCCATGCGCTATCCAAACTCCATCCGACGCGCGCATGATCGGGTCGATGGCAGTGGCCAGGCCACCCGCAGGCCGTGAGCAGACAATCTGGTCGCCCTTCCAATTATGGATATAGGGCTCGCGGTTTGATACCACGATAAACTTCACGTCTCGCAGCTCGGTACGGATCAGGTCGTGTAATTTTTTCTGAGATGACATAGGGATATCGTTTGCGCTTCCGCCCTGATATAAAACGGCCGTCCCCACCGTTGCACGATGGCAAACGGGGCAAGGTGCTGTCTAAGCCGACTGCATTAGGCTCTTGCGCACGGGATATCAATCCCCGCGTGGTATCAACCGCAAGAAGTCACATATTCGATGATCAGAAATTCGTTTCACTTTTTATTGTAGAGGACTTCATGAATAAATCATTCCCCTTATTCGAAACGCGAAGCTCCAGATGGGTGCCCGAGAGTAGATTGCTTCGATCGTTTGGCATAGTCGCGGACGATGTCATTGCATCTCCGCTGCAGCAATCAGTGCATCCAGTGCAGCCGTTTGCCGCGTGCCGTCGGCGGAATCAAACGGCCCTTGCCAATGCTCGCCAAATTGGTAGTGGGCTCCCCGATCGTTGTTCCAGATGCTGTCGGCATTGATATCGACAAAGATTTTGTATTTTTCTTCAGGCGCAACTTTGTTCAGCCGGGCAAGGTTGCGCATGAAGATGCCCTTGAATTGCGGCAGATCAGGCCCGTCGCCTGGAGGCTCCTGGAGAACGCCAGCCGGGGTGACCAGCTTCGTCATGGTCGCGCCGGCGATTGCCTGCGCTTCAGAAATCAACGCTTGTTCGTGATCGGCCTTGTAGAACTCAGCCAATCCGTCCAGGATGACTCCCTGATTGTAGGTCCAGGTCGTACCGTGGTTATTGGTGCAGGCCTTCGGGTTGGTCGCGTTCAGTCCGTCGTTGACCATGTTTCCGGAGTTGATCATGCCGGAAGCGCTGAACCATTGCCACTCTTTCTGCGCCCACGAGAGATATTGCGCCTTCTGTCTCTTATCGGGGACTCGGTTCGCCAGAGATGCAGCGATGTCGAGAAACAGCTCGTTGGTGACTGCGTTCTTGTATGGAGAATTTTTCAAGTCTTTGCTCCACCACACCCCGCCACCACAGGTCGTCGTATCCCATTGGGTTGTCATGTCCGCGAAGATGGTTTGGGCCATCGCAAGGTAGGCTGGCGTCTTCGTCAGATCGTAAGCGTCTATCCATGCCAGGGCCCACCAGCCCTCGTCGTCGTTCGAATCATTGGTGAAGTTGGTGACGCCGTATGCCTTGCTTGCCTTGTTGAATGTGTTTGCAACCGCGCTGAGATATTGTTTAGAGCGAGTAGCTCGGGAGTAGTCCACCAGGACAGTGATTGCATTCGCCGAGTTCCACCAGTCGGTGGGTTTCCGATAGAGGCCTGAACTCTCGATGTACCAGCCTTGCAGCCTCTGGACACCGAACGCCGCTCGTTGAGAATAACTGGGAGTTGAGATCGTCGCGGTGGCCGTCGACCGGGTGCTGGCGGGAGAAGCGTCAGGGCAACAGACTGCCATTAGCACGGCGCAAAGTCCGCACAGCAAGGCATTACGGCCGCAATTGTCCTTCAGGATATTTTTCATCTCTTCCCTGGATTCCTTTCTATAGAAAACCTAGCAATCTACCGGCGAATTTGAAAGAGCGAGACTTCCCTGGCGCCAGACGCGTTTTGACGATGAAGAAGCCGTGTGCCATCGAGGCTGCTGAATGAGCCAATCTCTGCCCCATACCGGATTTTCCCGCTGCATGATTTGACTCGATCCGCCCGATGGCCGGCGGTCACGTGAACGAGACGACCGCGCTGAAACGTGGATGTCCGTCTTTAAGGCAAGCATCGGCTATCATCGTGACAGGATTCGAGTGTGATTGAGATGAATTCCAAGCCGCTTCAAGGCCTTTCTTCCGCGGGCCCGGACGCCCCGGGGATCGTCGACGAGCGGGTGGAACTCCTGCAACGAATCTTGTCCTCCCGTACTTTCGCCAAATCGGCGAGGCTCACGCGGTTCCTTGAGTTCATCTGTCTCCGCACCATCGAGGGCCGGGCTCGAGAACTCAATGAACAGCAGATTGGCATCCACGTCTTTTCCCGTTCGCCATCCTATAGCGCTTCGGACGACAGCATCGTGCGGACCCAGGCCCGTCTCCTCCGTTTGCGCCTGGAGGAGTATTTCGAGCACGAGTGCCCGAATTCCGAGATGGTGATCTCGATCCCCAAGGGCGGCTATGTTCCGATCTTCGAGCCGCGCAACGGAGCTTTCAACAGTACGATCCACGCCCCGCAAACATCCGCAAAACCCGCTGGGCCCCAGGCACCGGCGACAGTGGGGGAAGCTCTTGAGCCCCTGGTCGTGGCCAAGCACAAGCCACGCTGGAGATCGGTCACCCTTGCCGCGGGGGTCCTAATCTTTCTCGCGGGGCTGTCTGTCGGCTTTTTCTGGCTGAACGGCCGCGCCGAGGGTCCGACGCATGCGCTGTGGTCTAGCATTTTTTCTCCAGGACGCTCTGTCATCATTGTCCCATCCGACGATGCTCTGGTCCTTTTTGAGGAACTGACTCAGACCGCGATTCCCCTCGACGAATATCTCAGCGGGAGCTACCTGGAGAAGTACAGTCCGCATATTGGATCGGCGCCCCTGACCTCCGACTGGTTTGCCGCTCACCAGTACACCAGCAGCGCCGACCTCAATCTCGCTATACGGCTCGGACGGTTGCCGGAAGCCGCCAAGGTGAACGTTGAGACGCGCAATGCGCGTGTTTTGCGCATCGCCGATCTCAAGAGCTGCAATGTCATCCTGATCGGCGGTATAGGAGCCAACCCCTGGGTTGAGCTGTTTTCGCAGCACCTGAATTTCGACGTAAATTGGGATTGGAAGACCTCGGAAGGGTATGTCGTAAACAAACATCCGGCGAAGGGCGAGGCAGCGATCTATCGCGACACCATCTCCGATGGATTCCGGCGCAGTTACGGCGTACTTGCGCTACTGCCGGGGATCGAAGACGACGGACGGGCGCTGCTCTTCGAGGGAACGGGTATGGCGGGAACGGAATCGGCCGCCGACTTCCCCTTCAATACGAGCTCTTTTCGGAATTTCGCCCAACAGATTGGCGCCAGCTCGGGGAAGATGCCCAACTTCGAGGCACTGCTTGAAACCACAAGCGTGGGTGGCAATGCTCCCGAAGCGCGTCTGATTGCCTATCGCCTGATCAAGCCCTGAAACGGCTACCCGCCGCGTCCGCCGCCAACTGCGGCTGGCCCGCGCAGCTTTTCTTCAGCTCCCTAACTATCTGAATCTCTGTTCCCATCAAAAGCCATTCGCTTCTCGCCCGACGGAATGCCCGCTCCTTGTCATCCGCTTTACACGGCGAAGAAATGCCGACACGAACATTGAATTGACGGTGAAATCGGCGATTGAACGGTGAAATCGCTTCGCAGTTGACGCGAGTGGCAGCAATACTCTGCGAATCGAGGCCCGTTTATCATCCGTGTGGACCAGACGTAAATTCCTGGAAGCATCCTGTACCGGAGTCGGCGCGGCGCTGGCCAGCTTCGACCTGCCGGCAATCTCCGAAGCGGCCACCGCCGCCCGCCCACGAGCCGCACACGCTACCGTTCCAGCCGGACAGACCGCTGTATCGTCCGCCCGGGGCGTGCTCACCCGCCAGCTTGGCGAGCGCACCGCCGATTTCGATCTGTCCTCGATTCCCACCGAAGACGGCCGCGAGGTGTATGAGATCGAAGTCGCTGGCGGACGGGTGAAGGCTTCCGGCAGCAGCGGGGTCGCCATCTGTCGGGGTGTCTACAGCTACCTTCGCGAATCCTGTAACGCGATGATCACCTGGAGCGGCCGCCATCTGAATCTTCCCTCCACCTGGCCTGCCTTGGCTCACCGGCGCGTTGTTTGTCCCTACAAGTTTGTGCAGTATCTCAACCCCTGCACCTACGGCTACACCATGGCATTCTGGGACTGGGATCGTTGGGAGCGTGAGCTCGACTGGATGGCCCTGCACGGCATCAACATGCCGTTGGCAATGGAGGGCCAGGAGGCGATCTGGCAGCGCGTCTGGCTGTCGCTTGGTCTCACCCAGGCGGAGGTCGACCAATTTTCCTCCGGCCCAGGTCACCTGCCATGGCATCGGATGGGCAATATCAACAACTTCGACGGTCCTCTTCCCCAGCACTGGATCGATGAAAAGTGCATTCTCCAGCGCAGGATCCTCGGACGGATGCGCGATCTGGGAATGAAGCCGGTAGCTCCGGCCTTCGCGGGATTTGTCCCACAGGGATTCAAGCGCGTGAACCCTGCCGCTGAGACATTCACGCTGCTGTGGCTGCCGCAGGAGTTCAAAACCATCCCCCGCAGTACGCGGACATTCATCCTTCACCCCGGCCAGCGGGAGCTCTACCAGCAGATCGGCAAGCGCTTCATCGAGGAATACAAGGCCGAATACGGTGAGGTTGAATATTACCTGGCCGACACCTTCAACGAGCTGTCGGTCCCGGTCAGTGAAAATCATCGCTACGAGGACCTCGAGCGTTTTGGGCGAACCGTCTACGAAGGCATCCTGGCCGGCGATCCCGACGGCACCTGGGTGATGCAGGGCTGGACCTTCGTCTACGACTCCCGATTCTGGGACAACCGTTCGGTCGAGGCCCTGCTGCGCGGCGTTCCGAACGATCGCATGTTGATCATCGACTACGCCAACGACCTGGCGCCGGACGTGCGCGGCAAATACGCGCCCGGCCAGTGGAAGCTGCAGAAGGCTTTCTTCGGCAAGCAGTGGATCAACGGCATGGCGCACACCTTTGGTGGAAATAACAACATCAAGGGGAACCTGGCTTTGATGGCCTCCGAACCCGCGACGGTACTTCACAGCGAGCAGCGCGGCAACCTGGTCGGCTGGGGTATGTGTCCTGAAGGCATTGAGAATAACGAAGTCGTTTACGAGCTGATGACCGACGCCGGCTGGCGCAGCGAGCCGATCGACCTCGCCGTCTGGATTCCCAGCTACTGCAACTCGCGATACGGCAGTTGTCCTGAACCCATGCGTCAGGCGTGGACTCTCCTGCTGGAGAGCGCTTACAGCAGCCACATCTGGATGACCAAGCAGGCGTGGCAGGCGGAACCCAGCGATCACCCCGCAGCCGTCGCGGTGAATTCTGATCCCGCCTTCCAGCGCGCTGTCGATCTCTTTCTCTCCTGCGCGCCGGCTCTTTCCTCGTCCGAGCTCTATCGTAACGACCTGATCGAGTTGGTAGCCCAGGCCGCAGGCGGCCAGGTCGACAAGGCCCTTGCGTCGGCTGCCCAGGCAGCCGACGCCGGAAATCACGATGCCACCGCCCACCACTCCGGTCGCGCGACCGCATGGCTGGAGCAAATCGACGCGCTGATGAATCTGCGCGAAGATCGCCGGTTGGAATCATGGACGGACGCCGCGCGTTCCTGGGCTCGCCGCGACGACGAGGCAGCCTACTACGATGAAAACGCGCGAAGGCTTATCACCACCTGGGGATGGCCGGAGCTCTCCGATTACGCGTCCCGCGTTTGGTCGGGGTTGATTCGCGACTACTATGCGGCGCGCTGGCGGGCATATTTCGAGGCTCGCCGCGCCGGCACGCCCTTCTCGCTCGATCTATGGCAGCAGACCTGGCTGTCGTCGCCCTATCGTCCCAGCAAACCCAGGCCGGTTCCCGATCTGGTGGCCGCGTCGAAGCAACTGCTCGAGGAGTCTCGCAGTGATGCCTCATAGCGCCCAGGCAGCGGAGCTTCCGACGGCATCTGCGCAGCAGGCGCCGCGGCCGTCGCGGCTTGTGTCGATCGATGTCATGCGCGGCATCACCGTCGGATTCATGATCCTGGTGAACAACAACGGGCAAAACAACCTTGCTTATCGCGCCGTGAACCACTCGCCGTGGAATGGCTTTACCCCGACCGACCTGGTCTTCCCGACTTTTCTTTTCATCATGGGAATCTCGGTCGTGCTCTCCTTCGGCACCCGTAAGGCTCAATCGACTCCGAAGAGCACGATGATGGTTCACATTTTGCGGCGGTTCATGATCCTGGTGCTGCTGGGACTCGTGGTGAACGGCTTCCCTTACTTCCATCTCGCAACTCTGCGGATCTATGGCGTGCTGCAGCGCATCGCGGTCTGCTACCTGCTGGCCAGTCTGCTGCAGTTGCTCACCGATCGTCTCGCACCGCGAATCGCACTCTGTGTCGCTGCACTCGTGGGTTACTGGATTCTGCTGCGCTGGGTCCCGGTGCCCGGACATGGCATGCCGGGGAAAGACTTTCCCCTCCTCGACCCAAATATCAACCTGACCGCATACGTCGACCGGCATATCTTTCCTCATCGCCTCTTCGAAGGCACTCGCGATCCCGAGGGACTATTAAGTGACATCCCTTCGTTCGCGAGTACGCTGCTGGGCATGATCGCCGGCTGGTACCTGAAGACGACGCAGTCGGCCCGGGCTAGGTTGAAAGGACTGCTGGCCGGTGGAGTCTTACTACTCGCGGCTGGTCTGCTATGGGCGCAGAGCTTCCCCTTGAACAAGAAACTCTGGACCAGCTCGTATGTTCTCTACGCCGGCGGCTGGAGTGTGCTGATCCTTGCCGCATGCTATTACGCGCTGGAAATCAAGCAGTGGAAGGGGCGCTGGACCTATCCCTGGCTGGTGTTCGGCACCAATGCAATCACCGCGTACGTTCTCTCCGAATTACTCTCGTCCGCGGTCGCCGTCTTTCACCTCAATCCGCAGCAGTCCTTTCAGGAATTCGTTTATTCAGGGTTCTTCTATCACATCGGCTCGCCCGCCTTTGGATCGCTCATTTATTCGCTTGTCTTCGCGGCGGTCTGTTGGGTCCCGGCTTCGCTCCTCTATCGCCGGAGGGTCCTCATCAAGATCTAGAACAGAGTGCAACTATCCCCGGGTTGTTCGCGGTAAGGAAATCGGCAATCGAACGTCAAGCTGGAAAGGAATTTACACATGACGAAACTTATTCGGCGTCTTCACTTCCGCTGTTCGGGAAGTAAACAATCGCGTCGCGGTTCTTCCGGCATGAAGAGCCGCGCTTCGCTTCTGCTGCCGTTCCACGGCACAAGCACCGGTATATTTATGCGGGTCGCGCTCACAGCTCTGGTCGTGCTTTGCTTCAGCTCAACCGGCTGGTCGCAGAACACGGCTGCGCGCCTTACCGGAAGGATCATCGACTCAAGTGGAGCTGTGGTGCCGCATGCGCGCGTAACCGCCAAAGATGTTGGCACTAATCTCAGTGAGACCGTATCCAGCGATGACTCAGGTGTCTACACTCTGGTGTCGTTGCCTCCGGGCAATTACACCCTGAAGACAGAAGCGCCAGGCTTTGCAACTCGCGTGCAAACCGGGATCGTGCTTACCGTCGCTCAGTCCGCTACGCTGGACATTTCTCTCCAGGCGGGAGCCGAACAGCAAACCATTACCGTCAACGGCGGAGCCGAGTTGATCAACACGACGACTGCGGAGATCAGCCAGGTGATCGGAGAGGACTCGATCAAGGACCTGCCGCTCAATGGCCGCGACCCTTCCAGCTTGGTCAACCTTTCGGTGGGAGTTACAAACGAGCTCATCTCACAGGCATCAACTCTTCCTGGATCTAACTCATTTCCCACGGAGTCAGGAGCATCCGCTGGCGGCCAGCGCCAGGGCAGCACTTGGTATCTCCTCGATGGCGTGTCGAACATGGATACCTTCGCCCTGCTCGCCGCGCCCTTCCCGAATGCTGATGCCACTCAGGAGTTCCGCGTCATCTCAAACAACTTCGATGCACGCTACGGCTTCGCCCCCAGCGCCGTTGTCAGCATTCAAACTAAGTCGGGAACGAATCAGTTTCATGGCGGCCTGTTTGAATTCATCCGTAACAACGATCTGAATGCCTCTAACTGGTTTACCGGCGCGGTCGATCCGCTTAAGCGCAATCAGTTCGGCGGCTATATCGGCGGCCCTGTTCTTAAGGACAAGCTTTTCTTCTTCACCAACTACCAGGGCACGAGAAGCACTTATCAGGCCTCGACTAACTCCACCGATACTCCGACCCAGGCCATGCTCAACGGCGACTTCAGCGCGGTCCCATCCGGCGATCTCAATGGTCCCCTCGCGGGAGTCTTCCAGACCGTAGACGGAAAGCCGAACCAGGTGAATACAGCGTTGTTCAGTCCAGGCGCGTTGGCGATTGCTAAGTCCCTTCCATTGGGTCTCGATCCGTCGACGGGTAAGACCAACTATGCAGCGCCTGCGCAGAAGTTTTCCTATAACGAGAACACCAGCCGGCTGGACTACACCATCAACGCCAATCAGCGTCTCTTCCTACGCAGCTTCACCTATCTCTATAATCAGCCGGGCGCCTCTATACCTGGAGACATCCTCGCCGGCGTCAACGGTCAGCACGGAACCTATCTGAACCTGGTTGCAGGCCACACCTGGACCATCAATCCTACCTTGCTGAACAGCGCAACTCTCTCCTGGGCGGAGATCGACTTCTCCACCGGAACGATCGAGAAGGATGCCAACGGCGCTCCTATCTGTTTGTCCAGATACATCAATGTGGCTGACCCCGCGGGCCAGTGTTATATCGGTGGCCTATCGGCCTTCGACGGCAATGTGCTGTATGGCGGCGGTCTCGGCTTCAACGCCTTCACTGGAAACCCCAACGATACCCGGCGCCGTTACTGGTGGTTCACCGATACCCTGACCAAGACAATGGGCAGGCACACCATTACCGCCGGAGCCGACATCATGCATCGCTACGGCTTCGAATACTACGGCGGTAGCGTCAACGCCTCCGTCAGCTTCAACGGCCAGTACACCGGCTTTCCGCTTGCCGATTTCCTGCTGGGCTATCTGAGCGGCCTGGGTCAGGGAGCGGGCGAGAGCGGAAACGAATCCGGCTACATGATCGGCCTTTATGGACAGGACCAGATCAAACTGCGCCCCAATCTAACCTTCACCGCCGGCCTGCGCTGGGATCCTAACTTCCCGCTCCAGGTCGCGGGTGGACGAGGAGCCGTCTTCGCTCCCGGCCAGCAGAGCACACGCTATCCCAATGCTCCGCTCGGCCTCATCTTCCCCGGCGATAAGGGAGTCAACGACGGCCTGATGCCAACTACGTACGGCTATTTCGAGCCTCGCATCGGCATCGCCTGGCAGGTGCATCCCGCGACTGTCGTCCGGGCCGGCTTTGGCCTCTTCACCACGCCGCTGGAAGATGCCTTCTACAACCACATTTGGGACACGGCTCCTTTCGCCCCCTCATACGGACTCAATGGCGGCAGCACCACGCCTCTCTCCTTTGACAATCCGTGGAGCGGCTTCACCTCTACGGGAGGTAAAAGTCCTTTTCCGCCCTTCGCTTCTCCCTCCCAGATTCCAACCTCCGGCGCGACGTTCATCACTCCAATCGCGGTGCCCGCGGTCTTCTCCCCCAACTTCAAACTGGGCATCACGCAGAGCTGGAACCTTTCGCTCGAACAGTCGTTCGGCAGGCAGTTCGTCCTGCATCTCGCGTACGTCGGTGCGGAATCGTTCCACCAGGCAACCACTGTGGACCAGAATCCGGGAGGCTTCGTGTGTCCCTCCGGCGTCGCTGTGAACCCGTCAAATTGCGACGACGTGCGGTCGACCTACACGAACTTCTCCCAGATCATCCAGGTGCAGCCCGCGGCAACTTCCAGCTACAACGCGCTGCAGGCTGGAGTCGAAAAACGCTTCTCGCATGGACTTCAGTTCCAGTCCAACTTCACCTGGTCTCACGATACGGACGTGGGTGGTTCGGGCGATCCGTCGTTCGAATCCAGCGTCAGCGATCCGCATAACGTCGGTCACGATCGCGGACCGTCGAGCCTGAATTATCCGGTGGTCTCGGTGTCAAATCTGATTTATCGGTTGCCGGCGCTGGACCATCAGAATGTTGTGGTGAAGAATATTCTCGGCGGTTGGGAATTCTCCGGCCTCTACACCGCGCAGTCCGGAGCTCCCTTCACCGTCAATGGTGGACAGGGCAACAACAACTCCGGCTTCCTGGTCGGCCAGGATCGCGCAGATCGAGTTCCAGACGAGCCGCTCGGAGTTCGCCAGGGAGGCAAGAGCCACTGGATCAACTCCTATCTCAATCCGGCGGCATTCACCAACAACGCCTACGGCACTCCGGGAGATTCGAAGAAATTCATGATCCAGGAAGCGCCCATCAGCACTGCGGATCTGGCCGTCATTAAGAACTGGACAATCCGGGAACGCTACAAACTGCAATTTCGCTGGGAGGCCTTCAACGCCCTCAATCATCCGAGCTTCGGTCAACCGGACTCCAATCCGGGCGACTCGAACTTCGGCCAGATTACGGGGATCGGCGCAATTCCACCACGCGTCATGCAGGGAGCACTCAAGTTTTCCTTTTAGACAGGCAGCTTCGCCAATGGCCCCGAAAGCCGCGTGGGATGCGAATGCATCCCACGCCCAGACGGGGCCATGCTTTTGCTATACATCCGCCGTATATAGTTAGTTTTCGCAACATTCGAAACTCCTCTTGAAAGTTGACCGGGAATGGACATCAATGGTCTCTCCCGCCGCCAGGTTCTGCTAGGCCCGGGATCGCATTGCGGGTCACTGATCGGTTGTTTTTTCATTCATCTCATCCGGGCTAAATATCGAAGTTCATGATTATCGATCGTAGAAAGTTCATAGGAACCAGCGGCATGTGTCTAACCGGCGGAGCATCCATAGCCCGGGCGCTCACCACGCTCCTGCCGGCCACAACCACCTCGCCGGGGCGCGCAGTCTATCCGCTCAACCAGGGCTGGCTCTGGAGTCGGGAGACTCAGCCTGGCGCACACCAGCGCAGCTTCGACGATTCGGCATTCACTCCGGTTACCCTGCCGCATAGCAACATCTTCGTGCCTTGGCATAGCATCGATCAGACGAGTTACCAGTTCATTTCAATCTATCGCCGCCACTTCACATTGCCGTCCCGGCACAAGGGCCGGCGCGTCTTCGTCGACTTCGAGGCTGCAGCTACGGCATCCAAGGTGTGGCTGAACGGTATATTGCTCGGCGAATATTCCGGTGGCTATACACCGTTTTCCTTCGAACTCACGCAGGCCCTCGATTGGTCGCACGAAAATATACTCTGCGTCGAGGTGGATTCACACGAACTCCCCGAAGTCCCGCCATTCGGTTACGAGATCGACTACCTGACTTATGGTGGAATCTATCGCGAAGCATCGCTCCGGATAACATCGCAGTCTTACATTGAAAATCTGCAAGTGCGCACGCACAATGTGCGAAGCGATTCACCTGAAATGGAGATTGATGTTTGGCTCGATTCGGCGGAGGACGGCTCTCCGCCTAGCTCCTATTCGGTTGAAGCTGAGGTGCTCGACGGCTCTCGCGTGGTTGGACGAACGGAACAAAAGCTGACAGCAACGGATATGCAGGCGAATCGCGCCCTTGTTCTGTTGCGCGGGCTTGCCGGCGTACAGGTGTGGGAGCTCGATGCGCCTGCACTCTATACCGCACGCGTCCGCCTGCTGCGCGACGGCGAAATCGTTGATGAAGTGACGCATCGCTTCGGATTTCGGGAGGCGCGATTCACACCACAAGGCTTCGAGCTCAACGGTAAGATTATCAAGCTGCGCGGACTGAATCGCCACCAGAGCTTTCCTTTCGCCGGTCCGGCAATGCCCGCTCGCGTGCAGCGGCGCGATGCCACAATTCTCAAACAGGAACTCAAATGCAACATCGTGCGCTGTTCGCACTATCCGCAGTCGCACCATTTTCTTGATGCCTGCGATGAGCTCGGTCTCCTGGTGATCGACGAAACGCCGGGCTGGCAGCATGTGGGCGACAGCAGCCTGTGGCAGAAGCGGTATCTCGACAACACACGCCGCATGATCCGGCGCGACTGGAACCATCCTTCGGTGGTGCTGTGGAGCGTTCGCATCAACGAGTCTCGGGACTTTCACGACCTGTATGTCGAGGCCAATGCACTGGCGCGCTCTCTCGATTCCACACGCCAGACCACGGGAGTGAGGTACTTCCAGGAATCCGAGCTTCTTGAGGATGTCTTCTCGATGAATGACTTCGGTTTTCCCTTGAAAGAGCCGAATCACCCTCTCTATCTCAATACAGAATTTGTCGGTGCGGAGTTCCCTGTTCGCCCCTGGGATAACAATGCAATTCACCGCGAGCATATCCTGCGCTATGCGCGCATCTACAACCAGCTTGCCGGCGATGTGCGCTATGCGGGCGGCCTGGGCTGGTGTGCCTTCGATTACCAGACCCACGCGGATTTCGGCGCCGGAGATCACATCTGTTACCACGGGGTGATGGATACATTTCGCAACCCAAAGCCGGCGGCCGGTTTTTTTCGCTCACAATGTTCGCCCCAGGAAGAGGCAGTCCTCGAACCCGGCTTTCACTTTGCGGAAAACGATGAACCGGGCGGCTTCTCAAACGAAGTCATCTGCTCCAACTGCGAAGAAATTCAATGCTCCATCGTGCGCGACGGTGTAGCCAAGCCGATCATCCGGCTCAAGCCCGCGCATGACCAGTTTCCTCATCTTGCCCATCCGCCATTCTTCCTTACTCTGCCCGAGGGCAACGACGACTGGGGCGATCTGCGCATGGATGGCTACGTTGGCGGCAAGCTCGTCATTTCGAAGACCTGCTCCGGCAGGGGGGTCGACCAGAAGTTCACGGTTACTGCCGACGACGAAGAGCTGATGGCCGACGATTCCGATGCCACGCGCGTCTCATTTCGCGTAACGGATGAATATGGAGCAATCCGACCCCTTTGTAATGATCCGATCTCGATCACGCTCGAAGGCCCGGGGTTGATAGTGGGAGAGAATCTTATCGTGCTCAGTGGCGGCGCGACAGCAGTATGGGTGCGCGCCTCGACTGTCCCCGGCGACCTGGTGCTCACAGCGCGACACGGCCGTTTCGGAGAAAGAAAGGTGACCATCCGATCGCGTCTCGCACCTAAGCTTCCAATCTAAGACAGAACTGATGTTCTGGAACCCAAGCACGCGAAGAACCGGAGTATCGCACCGCACGCGCAAGCTTATGCAAATTGGCGTGCATCGAGCTTGACGACTTGGCCGGGAGTGAGCGCGACGCGCACTACATCGTCCCGATAGCGGATTGCATGTTCCCCCTCAACTTTGCCCCTGAGAGTGGCAGAGGTCAGCTTGCCTGCGGTCCAGAACATCGACACCTCCACTCCCCCACGTGCGCAGAGGCCCCGAATATTGCCATCGGGCCATGAAGAAGGGAGCGCAGGCAAAAGGTGAATCTCTCCGGAATACGACTGAAGGAGCATCTCCGCAATTCCGGCAGCCCCGGCGCAGTTTCCGTCGATAGCAAATATGTTGCTTTCAGCGCCGGCCACACCGCCCCGCGAGTAGGTGAGCAGTGAATCCTCAGTTGCATGCGCGAGCAACCCGATCAGTTGCTTGTGTGCGGAGTCTCCGTCGAGAAGCCTGGCGTAGTAGTTCACGAGATTGGCCCGGCCCCACTCAGAGTCTTCCCAGTTGGGGTGGTTCATGCGCCGCTCGATAGTGACGCGGGCAGCCTTGGCAAGCGCAGGCGTTTTAAGAGGCGATATCTGATGCTCAGGGTAGAGCGCAGTCAGGTGGGAAGTGTGGCGATGATTGGGCTGCGCCTCCGCAAAGTCTTCGAGCCATTCCTGAACCTGACCATATTTTCCGATCTGCAATGGCGGCAATTGCTCCAGAGCGTTCTGCGCCCGGCCGCGAAACTCGGCATCGATACCGAGTAGATTGGATGCTTCAATGCAGGCGGAGAGCAGCGAGAAAACCATGACGCGGTCTATTGTGGTTCCCATCGAATCGGCGCACGGTTTGCCCTCAGGCGAAAGGAACCAGTTCTCCGGCGAAACCGACGGGCCGGTCACGAGCCAGTTGTGCAGAGGATCTTTCACCATATACGCGAGAAAGAATTCCGCCGCGTCTCGCAGCACAGGATAGGCGCGCTGCTGCAGAAACTGTTTGTTCAGCGTGAAAAGGTAGTGCTGCCAAAGATCCAACGCCAGCCAGACGCCGCCGGTCACGAAGATCCCCCACCCCTGGCCGCTTCCGGGCGCTGTATATCCCCAGGGATTTGTAACGACATGCGTTACCCATCCAGGCGCGCCGTACATCGAGTGGGCAGTGCTGTGTCCTGCGAGTCGCATGATATCGATCAGATCGAAGAGCGGAGCGTGACACTCGGAAAGGTTGCAGACCTCCGCAGCCCAGTAATTCTGCTGCGTGTTGATATCCAGATGAAAATCGTCAGTCCATCCCATGCTGGAAGCGAGGCCGTCATTCCAGATACCTTGCAGAGCCAAGGGCAAAGGCGAATTGGCCCGTGACCCGGCGATGGTGAGATAGCGACCGTACTGGAAGAACAAAGCCGCGAGGCCCGGATCTTCTGTTCCGGATTCCATAGCCTTGCGCCTCTCATCGGTCGGCTGCCCGGCAGCGGCAGAATTCGATCCCAGGTCGATGGATACACGATGGAAGAGCCTCTGATGATCGGCTACATGCGCAGCGCGAAGCTGAGAATAGCTGCGTGCAGTCACGGCATCCAGAGTACGCTTGCAAATTACTGCGGGATCGGCACCCTTGTAATCCGTACCGACAACCACCAGCAGAGTGATCGCGCGCGTTCCCCGTACAACGAGAGACTCGCCTCGTGGTGAAACTCCTCCGCCTTCTGCAATGATGCGGACACGGGTCTCAAAGAGGACTCCCTCATGGCCATTGCTGTGCATCTTCTCCCACGCATGGCCCCGCAGCACAAGTGTGTCGCCCTCAACGTGCACTTCGCCTGGCAGATCGAGTTTACCGAAAGATATTTCGCAATCGATGCTTCCCCCGCGATTGCTCGTTTGATGGATAACGAGTACATCATCCGGATTCGACGCGAAGACCTCGCGATGAAAACGGGCGCCTCCGCTCGTGTAGTGAACGGATGCGATCGCCTCATCGAGATCCAGAGAGCGCCGATAATTCTGCACCGGCTTCTCTTCGCCAAAGACCAGCTCGAGATGAGCCATCGGCAGATTGGTTCCAAAGGAATCCATGCGGCCGAGCAGGTGCTGCTTGCAAAGCTCGTTGCCTTCTACATACTTGCCGGCAAACATGAGCTCGCGGATGTGGCTAAGGTTTTCGAGTGCCGCAGGGTTCACGCTTGAGTCGCTGGGAGCGCCCGACCACACCGTAGATTCCGTGAGAGCAATGCGCTCCGAACCGATGCCACCGAAGACCATCCCGCCTATCCGACCATTGCCGATCGGAACCGCCTCCATCCATCGGGCCGCCGGTTTGGCAAAAACCAGTTCGTTCGGGCGAATCGCTGCAAGCCAGGCTGCGCTGCCGAACCTGGCCGGTAAGATTGCGGCGGCAGCGCTGCCGCAGATAAAGTCACGTCGAGTTATTGTCACCAGGACCTTCTTTTTATGAGCACGCTTGCTGGATTTTAATGGAAAGCAAAGTGTACCCCCGCCCGCTCTACTTTCGACGCAGTGCGACAAGCCTGGATTCAGCCGGCGCAGGCCTGATCGACACAGGGCCGTGGGCTGCGGGAAGTACTTCACCGGTCGCCACATCCGTGACGGTAACTGAGGGCGCCGCCGGCAAGTGCTGGGTCAATTCGTTGCGACGGAATCGTAATCGTCTGCGGCTCCTTAGCGTAGTAATTGCATATTGCAAGGTAGATTCAACCCGCGAAGCCTCGCATGAGGCAGGAAGTTGCGAATGCGAACGGGATCGCAACTGGCGTAACAAAATAAATCTCGATACTTTGCTCTGCCTGGTGTCGGCTGGAAAGCATACTTGAGAGAAAGCTGGAAGAATCGGGCATCGGGTGTGTTGTTCTGGAAGACCTTCGGTCCTGTAATGTCACCACCGCCGGTATTGTCATTCGTGACGGAAGGATTTTCCCATGTCAGCTGGTTGAGAACATGGAACGCATCTGCCCTTGACTGCACATATGCGGCCATACCGGATAGAAGAGCCCACCCATCCGGACGACATCCTCGCCCATAAAAGCTGGCAGGCGAGGTAGCCCCGTTGTCTCTGGCTTTGGGCGAGCATGTTCCCAATCGCGTTGTCTTCAAAACTACATGGGAGCTGGCGTGGTAGATTTTCTTCAGCCTGACTGCACCGGGCGGGGCGGTGTGAGCGAATTTCTTACCATGAGCCTTTTGGCTAGAAAGTATGGTGTGCCAGTGATTCCTCATGTAGGAGATATCGGTCAAATTCATCAGCATCCGGTGATGTTTAATCACATTGCTTTGGGGCATCAGAAAATTTTTCTCGAACATATTTCTCACCTCAATCATTATTTCGCCGCTCCGGCCCGTCTTTCGGCGAGGCGATATCACACGCCCCAGGAGCCAGGGAGTAGCTCGGACCTCTTATGAGTTCAAATGTGTTGGGAATTGTTCTGGCGATGCTTGGCGGCGCGCTTGTGGGAAACTGCATGTCTCCGCTGAAGAGAATCCGTAGCTGGCCGTGGGAGTGCACCTGGCTGGTGTTCAGCTTCACTTCCCTGCTCGCCGTGCCGTGTCTGCTAGCCTTGATTTTCGTAGCTGGATGGCCGGGCGTTTACGCATCGGTCGACGTCTCAGCGCTTCTCCACTCGTTCCTCTTCGGTGTTGGCTGGGGTATCGCGCAGGTTATGTTCGGTATCTCTGTCGTCCGCCTGGGAATGGCTCTCGCCTTCACCATTGTGGTGGGCCTGGGAACGGTCTTTGGAACGTTGATTCCGTTCTTCGCCGGTCACGAGGGAGATGCATCCACCGGCGGTTCCATTCTTCTGATGGCTGGTTGCGGTCTGATGATCGTCGGTGTCGTGGCCTCTGGCTACGCGGGCAAATTGCGAGAGCTGTCCCCGTCCAGCGTGAATTCCGGATATCTCGCGGGACTCATCGTCGCTGTGATTTCGGGCTTGCTGTCTTCCATGTTGAATCTCTCGCTGGCATTTGGGAAACCCATCGCGGAAACATTCATTCGACATGGAGCAGTTCCGTCGACGTCGGCATTCGCTGTTTGGCCCATCGCCCTGGCCGGCGGCCTTATTCCAAATGTGTCTTACGCCCTTTTCCTTCTGAGTAAAAACAGGAGCTGGAGCAAATTTAAGAGCTCGTGGAAAGATGGTTTCTGGAGCGTGCTGATGGGGTTGTTGTGGATCGGCGCTGTCGCCATTTATGGCGTAGCTACCCGCTTCCTCGGCCATCTTGGCGACTCTGCCGGATGGGCAATCTACCAGATCACGATGGTGGTCACCGCGAATGTGGCCGGCGTTCTCGCGGGTGAATGGAGAGCCGCATCCCGTCGCGCTTCCTTTGTCCTTGGCGCGGGAGTCATTGTCCTTATCCTGGCTACGGTTACGGTCGCTTTTTCGACGAGATAAGCTTCGTGCTAGCGTGAGCGTCTGGAAACAGGTAACCGCGATGCTTCTCAATTCAGTGGGGGATTCAGTGCGCGACACAGTAAATGCGGTGCGACACTGACTTTTCTTAATTTTTGAATTCAAGGTTTAAATATCGGTTCAGTGATCGGAATATCAAATGGCGTATGGTTCGCGTGCTGTCAACGGCCAGAACTCGCGATTCATTAAACTCACCTGGCATGAACTGCGCGGTGCGCTCGAGGGAGTCGCGGCACGCCTGGTGGCGCAGCGATAATCGGATCTGACTCTGCTGGAGACTGCGCTAAAGGAAATGCGCAAGGCGACGAAGAGCGAAAGCATTCAAAATCTGATCGAAGCCGACCTGCACTTTCACCTCAGGCTAGCCGCGCTCAGCGGAAATCGCGAGAAGAACGCGTGACGAAATCATGCCCCCGCGAATTCCATTCTCCATCCCTGCTGCCGTAAGTCCATCTTCGATCACAGTTAGTAAGTCTCTCGAGAATTATTTTGCGAACAAGCTGAGTGGAACGGCATCTCCCATGGCCTTATAGCCGGCTGGATTGGGATGCAGGTGATCTCCGCAGTCATAGGCCGGCAACAGGCGATCGGGTTGACCGGGGTCGCGCGCCGCCTTGTCGAAATCGATTATGTCGTCGAAGTGCCCCGGCGCGCGAATCCAGGTGTTGATAGTCTCCCGATCGCTCTCGCTGGCCGGACCCGGATGGTAGTAATCGGAACCGGCATACGGAGTAATCGTCGCTCCAATAACCCGAATTCCGTGGGCGTGGGCGCGACGTATGATCTGCTGATATGCGGACAGTACGCGACTCACGAATGCACTGTGGTCAGCCGCAGAGACCTCGCTAAGGCGAGTGAGCCCGCCCAGGTCGTTGACTCCTTCGAAGAGGATGAGCCAACGGACGCCGGTCTGAGCGAGCACATCACGATCCACGCGAGCCAGAGCATTCGGGCCGAGCCCATCAGTGAGCAGATGGTTCCCGCCGATCCCCTGATTCAGCACACCGATGAGGCGAGTAGAAGGAGAAGCCTGAAGCCGCTCGGCAAGAATATCGGTCCAGCGGTCGTTGCCATTGGTGGTGGTTGCATGCCCATCGGTAATGGAGTCGCCGAGCGCGACGACGGAAGCCGAACCGGGCGGCGTGAGCACATCGACTCCTGATATCTGATACCAGTGATCCACACGCTTCGCGTTTGGCATATCCACAGAAGAGACGAGATCGCCTGGCACGTAATACGACGTGGCACGTGAGCCGGGATGACCAGTCTCGGGCGACGGCGGCGCATCCAGATGGAATGTGATGGCCAGGTTCGACAGTGGCGCAACCGGGTAATCGACAGGATCGGAGATGTACTCCGCGCCAGCCGGGACAATGATCTCGGTTGCCCCGGAGAAGGTCAGGGCACGGTCGGATTTAGGATCGATAGCGGCAGAAGCAACAGCCGGAGAAGCAGGCGAAAGCGGACGCGCGATGTGCACGGAAGTGAATTGCAGCGGCTCCGTGCCAAAAGCATTCGAGATATGAACTCGCAAAGCCGTACCGCCGACCGAGAGCCTGACAATCTGGCGGACCGTGGCGTCGCGCAGGTCTTCGGGAGCGAGAGAATTCTGCGGCTCGGGAATCTGCTGAGAGGCCGCCCAGCTTCCCCACCCAGATTGGAGCTTTCGATCCCATCTGGGGGCTGGCTGATGCGCCGGTTCCGATCAAAACGACGAGAAATATGACGATCGCTGCGATGAATTTTGCCGTTTTCATTTCCGATGACTTATTATCGGTCTCGAAATAAATCGCTTTACGACGAATGTAAGGATAGCACCATGCAAATGTTCGTGCGTCTGTCACACGCGCTCGTGTTGCTTTCGATCTCAGTCTCGCTTGTTTTCGCCGGAACATTCGCACGGGCGCAAAGTTCCGTGGCAAACGGCGCGTTTCCTCCTCCAGTCACCTTCACCGCCGATCAGGATCATCAGAACATGATGGATCAGCTTGGAATCAAGGCGCTGCGGCCTGGCGCCAGCGGAGACGAAAAAGCGCCGAATCATGCGAACTACGACGAGTCGAAGGCCAATCCTTATCCCAACCTGCCCGATGCGCTCATGCTGAACAACGGCAAAAAGGTAACGACCGCGCAGATGTGGTGGAACGAGAGGCGGCCGCAGATCGTGCGAGGGCTTCGAGCAGTACGTCTATGGACGGCTCCCGAAAAATATTCCCCAGGTGACGTGGTCGGTCGTAGCCAGCGAAAAAGAGATGGTCGGCTTCCATCCCGTCGTCGCGACCGAGCTCAGCGGTCACGTGGACAATTCATCCTATCCGCTGATCAGCGTGAATCTGCGCATGACGCTGGTGACCCCGGCCGACGCGAAGGGCCCCGTGCCTGTGTCTGATGATGTTCGGCCCCGCTGGTTTCCCGAGCCCCGTACAGCCTTCGCCCGAGGAGCTGGCCCGCATCAATACGGCGATGAAGGCTCTGCTGGTGCAACAGGACCCATCGTTGAAGGATGTGATCGCGCAGCATCCCGGATGGGACCCGGTTCGCCCCGTCCCCTTCGAGTTTCCGCAGCTGAATGCCGACGGCGACCCGCCCAGCACCATGGGAGCTGATCGCAGCCGGCTGGGGCTTTGCCACCCTCGACCCGCAGAGCGCGCAGGCCGACAACGGAGCGGGATCTGACGCGAGGCATCATCGGTCTCGTGAACCATGGCCAGCCACGCAAACCGGACCAGTGGGGAGCGTTGCGCGCCTGGGCGTGGGCCGCCGGCCGCGGTCTGGATTACCTCGAAACCGATCCCGCGGTGGATGCGAAGCATGTCGGTATCGAAGGCGTGTCGCGCTATGGCAAGGCGGCGCTGGTGACCATGGCCTTCGACCAGCGCTTCGCGATGGTCCTGGTCGGCTCCTCCGGCAAAGGCGGCGCCACGCCGCTTGCGCCGCAACTTCGGCGAAGCGGTCGAAAGCCTGACCGGCGGCGAATACTACTGGATGGCCGGGAATTTCATGAAGTACGGAGCGTCCAGCGCCACCTTCGGCAGCATGAATCCCGGGGATATTCCCGTCGACTCCAACGAACTGATCGCCCTGTGCGCGCCCCGGCTCACCTTCATCAGCTACGGCATCCCCGAGAAAGGCGACGCTAAATGGCTCGACCATCACGGAAGCTTTATGGCGACCGTGGCGGCCAGCCCGGTGTGGACGCTGCTCGGAGCGAAGGGACTCGGCGTCGACGAGGACTATCGCACCGCCAAAATGCCGGCGGTCAATGATGGACTGCTGAACGGACAACTGGCATGGAGGCAGGACGACGGAGGCCATACCGACGCGCCCAACATGAAGTATTTCATTCAGTGGGCGGATAAGTTCATCGGCTATCCACATACCGGAACCGGCGCTCAGTAAGAAGTTCTTCGCACGATGCGTAGTTCTGGATGATTTCCAACGCGCTAGCTGTCGGTCATGGTGACGGAACCTCTAGAAGAGCGTCGAAAACTCTGCCCGCTACTCTCTTGATGGCATCCGCGCCCAATAGTTGCGGGTCGAATCTCGCCTCGAGTAACAAAGCAGACAGCATGGGTCGCAGGGTATGAACGGCAATCGTGCGGCTTATCGCTTTCTTGCCTTTGCCTGCCGGACCCTTTCCATGGCCTGCTTTGGAAATGCGTTTCACAAAATCACAATCACCGTGAAGGCCCTTTGGGGAACAGGAACCACTTGTCCGAGATGGCGACTATTCAGACAAGTGGAATGCGCGCGAACATCAAACACGCTCCTCCTCACGTAGATTCTCGGCGGCATGTGGGTACGATGACGACTTAGCGAGGGAGGTTCACGCGATGCAGCAAAGCGCTAAACCGGGGGTCTTCGCGAATCTTGTCCAGTCGCGGATCGGATGATAGGTCGAAAACGGTCTTGCCGCAACAGTAGTCCAAGTCCCGGCTAAACCAGTGAAGCGCCTCGGTTATATTGCCAATCCGTACATAGCTCATCGCGAGATCGTTCATATAGTTCTGGTTTATGGACCGGGGCAATAGATATTTCACCCGCGCCTCCTGGTAGCCTTTCCAACCCCCGGCCTCGAACGCAGAGCGAAAAGCGCTCGACGTCCTGAGGCGAAAGCTCCGACGCGAGTTCCTTCATATCGGCCGCCAAGGCGTCGCTATACCGGCCCTGCATCTCGTAATTCCCGGAGTTCCATCCCTCAACAAATGAGAACTTGTCGGGCGCCAGCTCAGAGGCGCGTTTGAGCGCGACCAGAGATTCGTCGTAGTGGCGGGAATAATAGAGCATCGACCCCAGCAACCGATTGGCCCAGAACGAGAGCGGGTCGAGCGCGACAGCTCGCCGCATGGCATCTACGGCTTCTGCCGGGCGACCAACGGAAGTGAGATACACCGCAAACCAGGTCTCCGCATCGGAACTGTTGGGACTGAGCTCAATGCCCTTGCGAAGATTCTTCTCCGCGGCGTTCCAGTCCAGGAGATAATTCGTATCGATAGCGCCCAATGCCGTATAGGCTTCCCCACTATATGGATCAAGCTTGATAGCTCTTTTTGCAGCTACGATGGCGGACGGCATGATTTCAGAAACACGTGCCCCGCCGACTAGCGATTGTGTTACCAGAGCTTCCGCAAACCCTGCGTTCGCGGCCGCGTACTCGGGTTCGAGAGCGATGGCCTTGCGGAAGTACGAGGCTGCCAGGTCGCCGTCGCGCCGCTGAATAAAATAGAGACCGCGCAAATAGTCGTCGTAAGCCTCCGGATTAATGTGCTTTGCATTCGTGAGTCCGGTTCGCGCAGCTGGCGTCACCACAGAACTGGTTTGCAGCGAGATCTCGCGCGCAACGTTGTCCTGTAGCGACAAGATATCGCCGAACTGCCCTTCAAAGCTCTGTGCCCAAAGATGCTTGTCGCTTCGCGCATCGATCAGCTGGGCGGTGATGCGTACGCGATCGCCCGACCGTACCACCGATCCTTCCACAATGGCGTCGACATCCAGCTCCCGTGCAATCTGTGCCAGCGATTTGCGGATTCCTTTGTCATGCATGACGGAGGTTCGCGAGACTACGCGCAGGTCTGGAATGCGGGCCAACTCCGTAGTCAACTCGTCGGTCATTCCGTCTGCGAAATACTCCTGGTTCGGGTCGCTCGACAGGTTTTCCAGCGGCAGCACGGCGATGGAGCGGATCGGTTTGACAGCCTTGATGTGCGCCTGGAGAAACCAGCCGGCAGCAACAACAACCAGCGCCAGCAAACACGCCAGAATCCCAATGCGCATCCTGCGCTGTCCATTTCTAACCTCCGCAGGCTTTGGCTCAAGTTCCCTTCCCGTTACTCCCGTTGCCGCTTGGGTATCTACTGCCTCCGGATGGAGTCGCTGGCCGGGACCTTTTTCCGGATCGCGAACTGTGAAGACGACAACATAGCCGCCTTTGGGCATCTCGATGTAGAGCAGATCGTCTTGACCGTCGCCGGCATAGTATTCGCGAAGACGATTCCGCAACCGACCGGCTTCTACCCTGACCGTTGCATCAACCGCCGGATCATAGTCCGTCCCTCGCTCAAAGACATCGATGGCTATGGCGTACTCTTTGGGCGCTGAATTCACCAACGACTTCTCGGCGATATACCGAAGAAAGGCCCGACTACGGCTGGCGGTCGCAAAGACCTTTGACCTGAGAACGCGTTCGACCTGTTGCCGAACCAGTAGTGAGTCGATTTGCGTTTGCTCGTTACGCATGAAAGGTAGCTGCAAGTCGTTCAAAGAACGTGCTGTAACGCGTAACTTACGTCACGAAACTTCCTACAGTCGCTCTCAGAACCTCAACATCGTTCCCGGATGGCCGAGAAACGGCTCCCGTGAAGAGAGGATTCTGATATGCGAACGCATTCCGCAATTGTCGTAACTGTCGCCTGTGCCGCAGGCCTCGTCAGTATATTACCGGCGACGTCCCGCGCGCAGCTTTCCTCCAATGCCCAGGTCTACGCGTCCGGATTGAACGCACCGCGTGGCCTCAAGTTCGGCCCCGACGGACTACTCTACGTCGCCGAAGCCGGCACTGGCGGTACAACCTCCACCAAAGGTCAATGCCCCCAAGTTGTCCCGCCCATCGGACCCTACACCGGTGGTATGACGTCTAGAATTTCTAAAATCCTCGGCGAAGGGAAACGGGTGACCGTCGCCTCCGGGTTTCCCTCCACCATGAATAGCGATACCCCGCCCGACTTCAGTGGTGTCGGAGACCTGGCCTTTCTTGACGGCAACTTGTATGCCGTATTCGCCGGCGCAGGATGCTCCCACGGCAATGCGACCATCCCCAACGCCATCGTTAAGGTCGATACCGAAACGGGCAAATGGAAGATTATCGCCGACCTGAGTGCCTTCTTGAAGGCTCACCCAGCAAAATACCCCAACGCAGGCGATTTTGAGCCGGATGGAGTCTTTTATAGCCTCATCGTTCACCGTGATCGCCTTTATACTCTCGAGCCGAACCATGGCCAGCTCTTCTCCATCACTCCAGAGGGCAAAATTCGAGAGGAGATCGATATCTCGGAAGCCGAGGGCCATATCGTTCCCACCGCAATCGCCGAGAGAAATGGCGACTTCTTCGTCGGCAATCTCGGTCTTTTCCCAATCACCCCCAATTCCTCAAAGATATTGACCCTCTCACTCAACCGGCATTTTGATCCCGCACCCGGCCTCGACCCCCACCCCGAGTTGCAAAAGCTGCGGGTTGCGGGTTCACGCGCAGGCTTCACCACGATTGTCGCGGTGGAATTCGGGCCCGACGGTCTGCTCTATGCGCTCGAATTCTCCCCGGGGACCGGCTTTCCCACTCCCGGCATTGGCAAAGTCGTTCGCCTGAAGTGGGACGGAGAAATCGAAGATGTGGCTACAGGATTAACCGTACCGACAGCCATGACGTTCGGCCCGGATGACCACCTCTATGTATCCGACTTCGGAGCCGCGGCTCCGGGAGCCGGGCAAATCGTCCGCATCGAGATCTACTAACTAACGATTTCATAATCGGGCCAATGGCTAGCGTCCCATGAACGTCGCTAGCCATTCGCAATTGGACGTAAAACCGGCTACCCGGACAGCCACAGTTGTCACACGACAACTGAACGAGCTGCCTACTATACGTCCATGTGGAGCCGCTTGCAATTGTCGATGAGTGCATTGGCGATAATGCGCTCATTGACCACCCCCGAGAGGGCGCGGGCCCGAAGCCCGTTTCTCGGGACCTATCTCTGAGAAATACTTGTAAGCCTCTGGCGGTGAGCAGGTCATGGGTCTGAAGGGTGTCAATTGCTGAAGTTCTGTCCGCTTGGCGCTACAGGAAGTGCGGGCCGTCGCAGGATCGGAGAAGGCGGAATAAGTTTGATGCTTTTCCCGGACTGGTTTAATCGAAATTATGCGTCGCGATCCGGATTCCAACCCAAAGACAAAACGCAGTCATCAACACGATGAGGATGAAAGCATCGGTGATCTCCTCTCGCTTCCAACGAATCTGCGATACGCGCTTCTTGCCTTCGCGCTGCCGTGGATCAAGTCGGGCCATAGAACCTCCCGAAACCACGACGGCGGGGCAGGCAGCGCGGCTATCCTGATTTTGCCTGAGATGTTTTTCCCGGATTCCGGAAGATGTTTGGAGTTGTGGGCGCACGGACGGGCAGTGGATTACACTGGTTGCGCGTGTCCCCAGCATTGATGAAGCTGCCCAACAAGGGGTCAAATCGAAAATCGGCATGGCACCTCGTTATCCCGATCGCCATTCTGGCGCTTCTCATCGGGACGACGCTGGGCGAGGTCTGGCACCGTCACGTCAATACATCTGCAGAAACCTGCCCGATCTGTCATCTAAGCCACCAGGCTCTTGAGCCGGCCCTGCCCAGCATTCGTGGCGAGATTCTGACCCCGGAAGGTCCGGCCCTGGAGCCGTTGCAAATCGTATCCATTCCCCGTCTGGTCACCCCCCGGGTTCCCGCCCGGGCCCCGCCCGCGTAGCCCCCTTCTCTTCTCCGCGCGCTTCACGGCGTGCCAATTCAGTCCGTTCGTCCTGCCCCTAAAAGGCTGAGTGCCCATGCGTTTACAACGTTGGTGTATTCCGTTGCTGCTATCCGGAACCTTGTTGCCCGTGCTTGCGGGTGCGCAATCGCCATCCGTGCCGAGCGCGCCGGCACCGCCCGCCCAAACTCTCGCGCAAAAGCCGGGGGGCGTGATCCTCTCCCTGGACGATGCGATTCGCCTCGCGCTCCAGCACAATCACAGCCTGCTGGCCGCGCGAACCACGATCCAGCAGAGTCAGGCGGAAGAGGTCACCGCCAATCTTCGGCCGGATCCGGTCCTCCTGACCGATGCGCAGTTTTTCCCTGTCTTTCAACCCAGTCAGTTCAGCGCTGACTACATCGATAACACCGCGCAGTTCGATCTGGGCGTGAGCTATCTGTTCGAACGGGGAAAGAAGCGCCAGCACCGTCTGCAGGCCGCGAAAGACGCGACCGATGTGACCCGCTCTCAGGTGGAGGACTCCGAGCGGGGACTCACCTTCAATGTTGCTTCGCAGTACACCAACGTGGAACTCGCGGAATCGGCACTGGCCCTCGCGCAGCAGGACCTGAAGAGCTTCCAGGATACGGTGAACATCGCGGAGGTCCGCTACAAGGATGGCGACATCGGCGAAGATGACCTGCTGAAGATCAAACTTCAGCTGCTGCAGTTCCAGTCCGATGTTTCGGCGGCGCAGTTAGCGCGGGTTCAGGGCCTTTCCGATCTGCGGCAGTTGGTCGGGTATGAGTCGGTTCCCGCCGACTACGATGTGGCTGCCACCTTCGACTATCATCCCGTTGCCGGCAACGTGGAGGATTTTGAAGTCAAGGCCCTGCAGAACCGCCCGGATTTACGGGCCTCGCAGCAGGGAATCGCAGCTGCGAACAGCCAGTACCAGTTGCAGAAGTCGATCGGCAAGCGCGACATCACGGGGCAGGTCAGCTACACGCACCTGCAGTACAGCGAACTTTCCCTGTTCGGCCAGATGCAGCTGCCCATCTTCGATCGCAATCAGGGAGAGATCGCGCGCGCCGGCTATGCCATCACCCAGGCTCAGGAACAGGCGAAGTTCACCCAGGGCCAGGTGCTCACCGATGTGAAGGATGCCTTCGAGAACCTCCGCAGCAACGACACGATTGTCGGTCTCTATCGCTCCGGCTATCTGAACGAGGCGCAGCAGGACCGTGACATCAGCCAATACGCCTATCAGCGAGGCGCCGCCAGCCTCCTCGATTTCCTCGATGCGGAACGCAGCTACCGCACCGTACAACTCGGTTACCGCCAGGCCCTGGCCTCGTATCTGCTTGCGGTGGAGCAGCTGCGCGAAGCGGTAGGAACCAGGAGCTTACCATGACGATCCGGATAGTAAATTGCCGCTGGTGGACCGGTGCGATGGCTCTTGCCAGCATCCTTGCGGTCGCAGGCTGCAGCTCTGCAGACCGAGAGCGCGCCCGCCAGATGACTTCTTACGCGGCCCACGCTTCCGCTTCCGAAACACCGCGCCTGTTCACCATCCCCCAGGACCAGATGTCCCACGTGCAGGTGGTCACGGTGCAGCCGACCACGCTGACGCGCACTCTCCGCCTCACCGGCGCGGTCGCGTACAACGCTTTCAACACCACGCCGGTTATTACCCAGGTGGGCGGACCGGTCACCCGCATTCTCGTCGTTCCCGGACAGCATGTTCATCAGGGCCAACCCATGCTGGAGGTCAGCAGCCCCGATTACTCGCAGCTTCTGGATGCCTATCTCAAGGCGGCGGACTCGTCCCGCCTTGCCGACAAGGCCTACGCCCGCGCCCAGGACCTTTACCAGCACCACGCCATTGCACAGCGCGATCTGGAACAGGCTGAGTCCGACCGCAACCAAGCGCGCGCCGATCTGAACGCGGCCGAAGAGGGGATGAAGATTCTCGGAATCCGTGATCCTGCCCAGCTCGCCAACTCGCCTGCGTCAGCGCAGCTTCCAGTGCTGGCTCCCATCAGCGGTGAGGTAGTCGAGCGACTGGTCTCGCCGGGCCAGGTGATGCAGGCCGGCCAAACCCAGGCCTTCACCATTTCTGACCTCAGCACGGTCTGGGTTCTCGCCAATGTCTACCAGGCGGATCTGGCCTCGGTGCACAGCGGCGAGCCGGTATCGGTCCAGACGGATGCGTATCCCGGTCTGTTCCATGGCCGGATTTCCTACGTTTCGCCCGCGCTCGATCCCAACACCCGCACCCTGCAGGCGCGCGTTGTCGTGGACAACCCAGGCGAAAAACTGAAACGCGATATGTACTGCACCGTCACGGTGATTGCGGGCACCGTCGGCGGCGCGATCGCTCTCCCTAACGCATCCGTGCTCCACGACGATAACAACCGGCCCTTTGTCTATGTGGCCACCGGGGCCAATCAGTTTGGCAGGCAGGATGTTGAAACCGGGCAAAGCGAGGGTGGCATGACGCAAATCCTGAAAGGCGTCGCCCCGGGAGACAAAGTTGTGGGGGACGGCAGCCTGTTCCTCCAGTTCGCCAACTCGCTGCAGCGCTGAGGAGAACATCCGCATGATCAATCGCATCGTCCAGTTCGCGCTCCACCAGCGGTTCCTCATTTTCATGATGGTGGCGTTCCTCGCCGTGGGCGGAGTCGTCTCGTTCTCCCACATGCCCATCGATGCCTATCCGGACCTGTCGCCGCCGATGGTCGAAATCATCACGCAGTGGCCCGGTCACGCCGCCGAGGAAGTCGAGCGCCTTGTCACCGTGCCGACCGAGGTCGAGATGAACGGCGTCCCCAAAATGACGGTGATGCGTTCCATCTCGCTCTACGGACTTTCCGACGTCATTCTCACCTTTCATGACGACACGGAAGACTATTGGGCGCGCGAGGTGGTGTTTCAGAGGCTGAGTGAGGTGACGTATCCCACAGGCGTGACTCCGACCCTGGCGCCGCTGGCCAGTCCCTCGGGCCTCGTTTACCGCTACGTGATTCAGAGCCCCGACCGTACCCCCCAGGAACTCAAAGTTTATGAAGACTGGGTGATCGAGCGCCAGTACAAGCAGGTGCCGGGCGTCGCGGACGACTCCGGTTTTGGGGGCACCGTGATGCAGTATCAGGTGCTGCTCGATCCGGCCAGGCTGTATGCGTATCACGTCACCGTACCGACGGTGATTCAGCAACTGTCGGTGAACAATTCCAATGCCGGGGGTGGTTTCTATTCGCAGGGCGGCCAGTTCTACTACGTGCGCGGCCTGGGTCTGGTTCGCAACACTCAAGACATCGGCGACGTAGTTGTCGGCTCGCAAAACGGCGTACCGGTGCGGGTGCATGACATTGGCAACGTAACGATCGGGCACGCTCCGCGGCTGGGCGAATTTGGATTTAACAAGACCGACGACGCCGTCGAGGGCGTGATCATGATGCGCCGCGGCGAGCAGACCCAGGACGTGCTGAAGGGCGTGGAAGAGAAAACCGCGCAGCTCAACCAGCAAATCCTGCCGCCCGATATTAAGATTCGCCCTTATTACGACCGCAGCGATCTCGTCCAGCTGACCATCGATACGGTCGAGCACAACATGGTCATGGGGATGATCCTCGTCCTCGTTGTGCTGATGTGTTTCCTGGTCAGCCTGCGCGCCGCCGTCATCGTGGCCCTTACCATTCCCCTCTCCCTGTTGTTCTCCTTCATCTTTCTCCATATCCGGGGAGTCCCCGCCAATCTGCTCTCCATTGGCGCCATCGATTTCGGAATCCTGATTGATGGAACCCTCGTGATGGTGGAGAACATCTTCCGCGTCCTGGGAGAACGCGAAGGCACCAGTTACGACCTCATGGAAGTCATCGGGGAGGCGGCCAAAGATGTCGATCGCCCCATCTTCTATTCCGTAGCTGTGATCATCGCCGGGTACTTGCCCATCTATGCGCTCTCCGGACCCTCCGGAAAGCTCTTTCGCCCCATGGCAGACACCGTCTCCATCGCGCTGGTGGGTTCGCTCATCCTCACGCTGACTTTTGTGCCGGTGATGTGCTGGTACTGGTTCAAGAATGGTGTCCACGAGCGCGTGAACAAACCCTTTGAATGGGTGCGGCGCAAATACGCAGGCGAGCTGGAGTGGTGTCTCAACCATCCAAAGATCACCATGCTGGTGGCCACCGCGATCTTCGCGGCGACGCTGCTTCTGGTGCCCTTCATCGGCGGCGAATTCATGCCCCATCTGGATGAAGGCGCCCTGTGGGTTCGCGCCACGCTCCCCTACACCATCTCGTTTGAGGAAGCCAGCCGCTTTTCGCCGCAGGTGCGTGACATTCTCATGCGGTATCCGATGGTCACCGACGTGGGTTCCGAGCTGGGCCGGCCGGACGATGGCACCGACCCAACCGGATTCTTTAACGATGAGTTCTATGTCGGCCTCAAACCGTACAACGATGCTTCCTGGAAGTCGGGGTCCGTCCACAACAAGAAGGAGCTCACGGCAGACATTCAGAAGAAGCTCCAGGCGTTTCCGGGGGTCATCTTCAACTACACCCAACCGGCCGAAGACGCCGTGGACGAAGCTCTGACCGGCCTCAAGAGCGCTCTCGCCGTCAAAATTTACGGACCCGACCTGAATGTTCTGCAGAAGACCGGTCTCGAGATCAAGCGCCGTCTCGATAGGGTCCCCGGGTTTGCCGAGCTAACCGTCGTGCGTGAACTCGGCCAGCCCAGCCTGCTCATCGATGTCGATCGTGACAAGATTGCGCGCTATGGAATCAACGTCGCGGACGTGGAAGCCATCGTCCAGGCAGCCGTCGGTGGTCAGGCGGCGACGCAGGTGATTCAGGGCGAGAAGTTGTTCGACCTGGTCGTCCGCATGGAGCCGCAGTTTCGCGAGAATGCCCTCCAGATCGGCAATCTTCTTGTGGGAACACCCTCCGGCCAGCAGATCCCGCTCAGCGAGTTGGCCAACATCCATGAAGCCAGCGGTGCATCCTTTATTTACCGTGAGAACAACTCGCGCTATATCGGCGTGCAGTACAGCGTCGAGGGGCGCGACCTGCAGAGCGCCGTGCATGATGGACAGCGCGCCATTGCCGACATCACACGCACTCTGCCTCCGGGCTATCGCATTGACTGGGGTGGAGAGTACCAGGAACTCCTCGAGGCCAGGCACCAGATGGAGATCATTGGCCCTCTGGCTCTGCTCATCATCTTCATGATCCTGTTCGCCCTCTATGACAATTTCAAATTCCCGGTGACCATCGCTCTGGGGGTTATCCTCACCGAACCGGTCGGTGCACTGATCGCGCTTAAATTGACCCACACCCCCTTCAGCGTTTCCTCCGTCCTTGGCCTGTTGGCGTTGATGGGCGTTTCCGTGGAGACGGCCGTGATTCTGGTCTCTTACATCAACAAACTGCGGCGCGAAAATAAGGATATCCGTACCGCCACGCTGGAAGCCTCGCTGTTGCGCCTGCGGCCCATCATGATGACCGCGCTGGTCGCCTGCCTGGGTTTGTTGCCGGCGGCCTTGTCGACCGGAATCGGATCGGATACTCAGAAGCCGTTTGCCATTGTGATCGTCGCGGGGCTCATCTCACGGCTGTTCCTCGGATTCTTCGTCAATCCGGTGCTGTATGAGATGGTCGCGCGCGATGGGGATGTCCTGCAGGTATAAGCGAGTCTTTGTATCGCCATGAGGCTACAGAGTCCGGGGCGAGCCAAACCGCAATGGCTCCCGAGAATGCGCGCACCATCTGCGCCGATTACTCCTCGAAGACTGGCTGCAGCCAATCCCAGCGACTCCAGATGTAGACGGAATCGCAGGACTACGGCCCGGTTCAAGGTTAGGCGCGGTTCGGAACAGTACCAGGTGATGAATTGCTCCATCGCGAACTTGTAATTTCGCCGAGAACAAGGAGAACTGAGGCTGTTGAGAACAGCGGATTTCGCTTGATCCAGATCGGGGAGCCGCAAGACGATCTTGTGGTAGGGTGGCTTCCTCGTCTTCTTGTGCATACATACGGCCTCCAGACCGCTGGCATGCACTAGCTAGGTGTATAGTCCCGGCATTTGATGGTGCATTCTTATCCAGAGGCTGGAAGGAGGCACTATGGGCCAGGTTTTACACCGAGGCGCCACCACGACAGAGGCGGTCCGTCGAGCGATACAGCATAGTCAAGAGAGCCTGAGAGCGCTGGCTCGCCGCCATGGAATCAACCCGAAGACGGTGGCCAAGTGGAGGAAGCGCTGTTCGGTGGCCGATGAGCGTACCGGGCCGAAGCATCCCCGCTCCACGGTCCTGACTGTGGAACAGGAGGCGATCATCGTTGCTTTCCGCAGGCATACTCTTTTACCCCTCGATGACTGCCTCTATGCTTTGCAGGCAACGCTTCCTCACCTGACCCGCTCTTCGTTGCATCGCTGCCTGGAGCGCCATGGCATCAACCGGCTGCCGGAAGCGGAAGGCAGCAAGCCTGGAAGAAAGAAGTTCGTGCACTATCCGATCGGCTACTTCCATATCGATCTGGCTGAAGTGCGCACTGCCGAAGGCAAGCTGTACCTCTTCGTGGCCATCGACCGCACCTCAAAGTTCGCTTTCGTGGAACTGGTCGACCGTGCGGACATGAGAGCAGCTGCAGCCTTCCTGCAGGCGCTGATCGCAGCTGTTCCTTATCGGATTCACACCGTGCTCACCGACAACGGCATCCAGTTCGCCGATCTTCCAAAGAATCGCAATGGGACCAACAGCCCGCTTTCGCGGCCATCCTTTTCGACAGGGTCTGTCTTCTGCACGGCATCGACCACCGGCTCACCAAACCGAATCATCCCTGGACCAACGGGCAGGTCGAGCGGATGAACCGCACCATCAAAGAGGCCACGATTCAGCGCTACCACTACGACAGCCACGACCAGTTGCGAACCCACCTCAGCGACTTCGTCGCTGCTTACAACTTCGCCAAACGGCTCAAGACTCTCGCCGGCCTCACCGCCTACGAATTCATCTGCAAATGCTGGCAAAAGGAACCCGATCGATTTACTCTCAACCCCATCCATCAAATGCCGGGACTAAACACCTAGACTAGCTCCGAATCGCAGACCATCCATCCGGAATCCGGCGGGGGTCGTATCACAGCACACTAGCGCCAAAATCTTACTAACGTTCCACACTGGTCAAACATTCCGGTAACCCCGTTCCTGTATCACCCAGCGGTTGCCATCCGGATCGGAGAAGTTAGCGAAGCTGGCATAGTCTCCGCGCGCAGGATCGAGTCCGGGTTCGAAACTTCCGTCCCAAGCTCCTATGGGAGTCTTATGCCGGATCTCACCGACTTCCAGGCCACGTTCCAGCAGATGGCTCCGCGCTCCCTCGAGGTCCGTTACGACAAGATAGACGTTGCGAAGCGAACCAGCAGGCGCGTCGGTAGCCCCCTTACCGATCTGAATCGAGCAGCTAGAGCCTGGTGGCGTGAGTTGCACGACGCGGAACGCCTCGTTCGGCGAATAATCCACATCGAGCCTGAAGCCAACCCGATCGACGTAGAACCGCAGCGCCCGGTCGATATCGCTCACCGGCACCGTAATCACCTCGACTGAAAACATCGGTATTCCCATCGTTCAGCTCCTCCACCAATTTGAGGCTCTCACTTTCATCACAAATCGACCACCACGTCGCGAACCGGTTGTGAGCAGCAAACGAGAAGGTTGCCTTCGGCAGGCCGATCGAGCGGCTTCGGCTCGTAGGTCACTGCTCCTGAAATCAAACCACTCTCACAGTTGTGACAGACGCCTGCGCGGCATGACCAGCGAACTGGCACGTCGCATGCCTCGGCCAGTTCCAAAATGCTCTGGTAGATCGAACCACTCCAATGCGCAGCGATGCCGCTTCGCGCGAAGGAGATTAATGGACCGGTATTGTCTTCGTCCTTTGGAGGATGTGGGACTCGCGTCGCTGCGCTAACGACGCCGGGAGTCATCGACTCGCCCCCGTTGAACATTTCGACATAGATCCGCTCCAGGGCAACGCCAAAACTTGAGAGCTCCGCCTTCATATCCGCCATGAAGTGATTCGGCCCGCAGAGATAGACATCGGCATCGCGTGGAACGCCGATGCCGTCGAAGACCGATCGGGAGATATGACCGGCAGCATCGAAATCCTTACCTATCTTGTCGCGCGGGTCTGGTCTGCTGTAACAAACGTGGCTACGGCCATGCGGCAGAGCGAGCATCAAGCGCCCGACCTCAGCGGAGAACGGATGATGCTGTCGGTCTCGGGCTGCGTGTACCCATATGACTTGACGGGTCGAGCCGGCTGAAGCCAGCGCATGCAGCATTGCGAGAACGGGTGTAGCGCCGATTCCTGCATTGAGTAGAACAACAGGCCGGTCGTCAGCTTTCAGGATGAAGCTTCCGCGAGGCGAGCTGAGGTCAAGAGAATCACCAATACGAACGTGCTCCCGCAGCCAAGTTCCGGCTACGCCCTGCGGCTCGATCTTCACACTAATTCGATAGTGCTCCGTCGAGAGTGGCCCTGACAGCGAATAGCTGCGAAAAAGCGGCGGGCGCCCGCCGGGCTGCAGAAGCCGCAAAACGACGTATTGACCGGGCAAAGCCGTCTCCAGCGGCTGCCCGTCCCGGCTCTTCATAGTTAGTGAGACGACGTCAGCGGACTCTTGATCGACCGCAGTCACCTCAAGTCGCCGAAACCCTGGTGTAGCCGGATGCGCGGCGGCCTCTGGCACCAACCCCGCATTCCCACTTGTTTGACTCCCGAGGAGAGCCTCAAACGATGCGCGCCATCCGGGCGAGAGTTCCTCGATACGCAAAGCGCGCTCCAATTGGTCGTGCGAATGACCGGGGGAATAGAGAAGCGCGTTGATCTCCGCGACCGTCATGCGCTCCTTCGCCTCTCCGATCTTTACGATTTCATCCCCTGCACCCACCTCGCCTTCTTTCAGAACGCGAAAATAGAAACCAGGCCGCCCACTAGACGTCAGCAGCGCCGGCATCCGGGGCTCATTCATACGAATGCCGACCCGATAGCACGTAACCCGAGGTTGAGTGATTTCAAAAAGTGCACTGCCAATTTGATAACGGTCTCCAAGGCACACGTCGTGATCGGGTAATCCTTCGACCGTGAAGTTCTCGCCAAATTGCCCGTGAACGAAATCGGTGCGCTTCAGCTGTGTTCGCCAATATGTATACGATTCGAGCTGGTAAACGAAGACGGCCCGCTGTTCGCCTCCATGCCCGGCGAGATCGCCTTGACCATCTCCTTCAATATTCAAGCGGCCAACGCGACAGCGCCCATATACTGGCGCCTTCCAGACAGCCGTGTGTACAGTGCGACCGTTCCACTCAATGTCGCGCGGAAGTCCGACGTTCACGGATACGAGCCGAGCCATGGTGCTCCTTTATGGCTGGCTTTCGGCCGCCACGGGGACGTCGAGGTCGCGATCGGGGCCGTGTGGAATGACGGTCTGACCTGGCTCCAGATGGAGCGGCGCGCCTTCGAGTTCGACCGAGACCATATCCGGCTCGAATGACACGAAGTTCGAAATACGGCCAACCTGTGAATAGGCTTCAGGGTATGACCATGCCGCCAACCGAGCATCGCCGATGTCATAGTAACTGCACAGCCCTTTGTACGGACAAAAGGTTTGGTGTTGAACGGGTGCCAAGGCTGACTCATCGATGTCTTCGCGACTAACATACCAGCGCGGCGCGAAGCCGGACTCGTAGAGAACTAACGGCCGCTTTGTCTCGGCGATGATGCGGTCACGATGGCGCACGACCAGCTGGCGCGAAGACTGCCGAATATCGATGCGGTGATAACTGTCCGCGGCATGGCCCAAAATTCGCTCATCTTCCTCGTAGAAAGCGTCCATAGCGGGCCAAGCAAACGCGATCCGCCCTTGAAGCTCGGTTGCGTACTCTGGCAGCTCGATGTGCTGCCATGCGCCGCGCAACGCACTCTTACCACCTGCCCGCACGGTATACCAGTCCGTGAGTCCAAGATCGTGATGGCGAGTGGTATGCTCCATGCGATCTAAAGCGTTGGGAGCTATGTCGGCCTCTGGGAAGTAGGCCATGGGGTAATGGCCGGGTTCGAAAAGCAGAACGACCTGCTCGCTCTCGGCAATCCAGGTGCCCCCGAAGCGGACCCGCATTCGCCGCCGCAAAGGCTCGGCATATAACAATCGTTGAGGCAGCGGTTCGGCTACCAGGAACCGGCCGACCGCACCCGGCGAGAGCGGGCCTTGTTGCCAGGAAAGTCCCATTTTGTCCTCCTCTAGTGAAGGATTGAATGTCTAAAGCCTCATCCCAAGCATGGAAGCTTCCTTCGGCCAGCAGCAACTTACCCTGCCAGAGTTGAAGTGGCGGCCTCCAAGGACGATGTCAATCACTGGCTTCGGCATCGTCAGGGACGGGAGGTGATCTGCGTGAGCAGTCCTGATGGTCGCTTTCATACGCTCCGCCATAAACCGTTGCGTCTTTTCGAGAATCATCCGATCCTCTTCCGCAATCAGAAACCACGAGGGCTTCTTCTTCCACGCTGGCGCCGGTGCCTTTTCTATAATGCAGGCGACGTTGATTGGGCGTTGGATCGCCTCCAGGCGCACCTTGTTCGTCAGCAGTGGCGTTCGGAGAAAACGCCTTCAGAATCGCCTCATGGGGCATCCACACGTAACCATTTTCGTCGGGTGCCATTTTCGGTGCATCAGGATGAGGAGCCTCCCGAGTGAAAACCTCCACCGTTGCTTCTCCCTCGTCAGGAGCCAAGGCCGTGATGTATACCAACCCCTTCACCTTCTCGTCGTCTACACCCGCGATCACAGAACCGCCGTAAGCGTGCGCGACCAATACAACCGGTCCGTCAATCCTTGCGATGACCCTGCGAACCGCCGCTATATCGTCACTCAGTGTCGTGAGCGGGATCGGTGCACAGATGACACCAAGCCCAGCTTCCGCGACACCGTTGATGACAGTACCCCAGCTAGAGCCATCGGCCCAGGCTCCTGGAACAAAAACCACAGTTGCATTTTTCTGAAATCCCATAACTACTCCCTTCATTCGGTTATGCGCATAAGAGATCGTCCCCTTCTGCGAAACTATGTTTCAGCCCAACGCCACCATCCATTTCGCGATCGCCCGCCCGATCTCGTCCGGAGAGTCTTCCTGAACGAAATGTATCCCTTTGACCGTGACCTCGGTCTGGGCTGGCCACGAGCGTGCGGTGGCGAGATTTGCTCCACCGGCAGAGGAGCGCGCCTGGCTCGGCCTTCACAGAAGAGCTTGGGCACATTGCTCGTAGCCAACCAGGCACCGTAGGCGGACACGATTTCTGCCACGTCTGCTGGCTTGCCCTCGATAGGGATCTCTCGCGGAAATGTTAGCGTTGGCCGACGCCCCTCGCCGGGCTCGACGAACGGTCGTCGGTACTCTGCCATCTCCTCGGCGGACAGGGTTCGAAGAATGGCCCCCGGGAGAATCTTTTCGATGAAGAAGTTATCTTGCAAAACCATGGCCTCACCAGCGTCGGAACGAAGCGCCTCCAGAAAGGGGCGCATTTTCATGATGTCCCAATGGTCCCAACCCTGCGGGCCCACGATCGCCTCCATGTATGCGATCCCCTTTACGGCGTCGCGGTGGCGATTGGCCCAATCAAAGCCGAGTCCTGATCCCCAGTCATGGACGACGAGAGTTACCCGCTCACGGACATCCAAAGCCTCAAGAAGGGCGTCGAGATAGCGGCGCTGCTCAACAAAGCGATATGATCGTGGACCACTGTCAGGCAGTTTGTCGGAGTCGCCCATGCCGATCAGATCGGGAGCGATGCAGCGGCCTAGTGGCTCCAAGTGCGGTATCACGTTGCGCCAGAGGTACGACGATGTTGGATTGCCGTGCAGAAACACAATCGGGTCACCCTGTCCGGCTTCCACGTACGCCATCTCACGGCCCAGAACCTGCCGTCGTTGTTTCTGGTATTTGGGTTTAGCAGAGATGTTGTTGACTTCTTCTTCTGGTTCGATCAATTTGGCTTCTCCTTCCTTGTGAACTGCAATTTCGTGTTCGCGCTTGACGTTTGGATGCCTATCTTCTCCCCAACTGCTCAGCGCCAGCCGGGAATTCGAAAGCATCCTGAGACCCGGGACCTGACCTCGCTGTTTCAGCGAGAAGCAGTCATGAAGCGGTTGGTGTCATGCTCCATGATGTGAGAATCATATCAGACACCGGTATGAGTAGATCAAAGAGGTTACTAAACCAAGAGACGCTATGCTTGAAGTGATGTCTAAGGATTCGAAGTCAGTTGAGAAGAGGGGAGTTTTCCTTGCAAGCGATCCGGCTCTCGACTTCTTGAACACAGAATGGCCCACACCTTCCGGCAAAGAAGATTTCTTCGAAACCGATGAAGACGTCTTCACCTGGCTGCGCCAAGCCGGACTGGCCTCTAATGGTGTTGAAGAAGTACGCCCTACCGGAGCGCTTCTCAGGGCTGCGCGAGCATTCCGTGCGGTGGTGAGAAACCTTGTCGAATCTCGGAAGGCTGGCAAGGTGCCCGACTTTTCCGACCTAAATGCCTTTCTTGTTTCTGCTCAAAGCCATCCCCAACTCGTCTGGACCAAGTCGAAGTCAATCGCGTTAAAGACAGTCCGTGTTGCGAACACTGCCGAACAAATACTTGCACCGGTAGCATTGAAAGCGGCGGAACTGTTCTCGACCGCAGACTTTCGGCGAGTTCGACGCTGCGGCGAACAAACCTGTGTCCACTGGTTCCTGGACACCACTCGACCAGGCCGCAGACGTTGGTGCAGCATGGCGACTTGCGGGAATCGCCTGAAGGTAAAGTCATACCGCCAGCGTCTGAAAAAATCCTGAAGTCCATAACATCGCCACAATTGATCATGATTTCTGTCAAGGCGAAACGATCTCGTCTGCAATCATTAGACCGAAGCTAGCTCTCCAGAAGTATCGCGAAAACGCTATCGTTGTTCCGAAAACGCTAATCTATCCGATGAGGCCGATCTGTCGCTGAGTTCCGCCGGCTACCAGATCGTGAAGCCAAACTCTGGGTGTCGCACCGGTTATCGCGCGGAAGGCCTTGGTGAAATGACTTTGGTTCGCGAATCCGGCCATTTGGGAAGCGATCACGATCGATTTGCCTGATTCCCGCATGAGACGTTGCGCAAGTTGGATTCTTCGCTGAATGATCCAACGATGCGGTGTCACACCCGTCGATGCTTTGAAAGCGCGTCCGAAATGTGAAGGTGACAGTCCAGCCACCGAGGCGAGTTCTTTCAAGCGCACATCGCGAAGAAGACTAGACTCCATATACTCGACTGTGCGCTTCAACTGAATCCTGGCGAGGCCTTGCTGAGAAACCCGCTTCTGGATTCGACTTGATTGAAAAAGGCAGGAAAGCAATGCTGCAGTAAGACTCTCTCCGTATAGCTGAGGACATTCGTCTTGCGCCTGACACTCTTGCCAGATCAAGTTCGCAATCTCACGGATGCGGTCGTCGTAGAGTAGAAGAACTGGCTCATTCCACTTCTGTCGATCGCACTCGCCTTGTAAAAGGCTCTCGATGACGGACAGATCGAAGCGCATGCGCACGCCGCGAACGAGACTCGTTGAATCTCCGAAGGCCCAAATATCAGCGTTCGGTGGAATGTACATCGTATGTCCGGCGTCATAGCGAACCCTTGGCGTTGGCGCATTGAGACGCTTGCGGGGTTCAGCGATTCCGCCCTGCTGTTCCAGAATGACGGCTACACTTGCCTGCTCGGAAGCTAGGCTTTGCCAACTTTTGCCCGGCTTGGTATGCGTGGAGACGCAATACACCCCAATCCCATTCCAACTTCTTCCTACGTAGGAACGAGTCGCTATTCCATGGGCAGCACGGACAGTCAGCTCTGGAGGTGTTTGAGGCATATCAGGAGTCATGCGCTGCTATTACAACGTAGACAAGCGTCAGCACGCGAAGAGGCCGTGCTTCACGAAGTCTTGCTCATAAATCAGACTTGCCGTCTGAAGCAATCGATCCAAGCCGCTCGGAATCCTTACGATTTAGACACCGGTAAGTATACCGCATACAGGTGACATGATTCATTTGAATTTGCCATTCAGTCTGAGGATTCGGGTTGCACCGACTCTCCCTCAACTTCACCATGCGGTCGGCGGTATCACGCTGAACACATGTATTCTTTTGGAGTGAGACACCGTCGGACAGCAATGGTAACGGTGTCAACAGCAGCACCGATGTGACACATGACAACTCCACACGAACGACTCGGCCCCAACTAACCTTCGCTTGGGAGCTCCTCAGCTATGGCCTAACATCTCATGGGAATGGCCGTTCGATTAGAGACGGCGAAGAGCTCGCGATTTGACTGTGTGAATCCGGTTCATTCCTGGCGGCCGCCGAGACAGCGACAGTTACTGCGGGTGAGGGGGTACGCTTCAGAAGGCGGTCTGCTGAAACATAACCCGTGCTCATCGCTACGATGAGGAGAGCACCGACGATCGCTTGCGGAGCTAAAGATGGAACTCCGGTCCATCTCGAACCTGCACCGATACCGAAGGCGACAACGAACGCGATCAAGATTTTCATTTTTTCTTCCTCCAAGGACGACCGTTCGCTCAGAAGATCTTTTCCACCCTGAACACGATCTTGTCTCCCTCAGGCCGATTTCTGGCGCCAAGCTCGTGATAGCCGTTTGCATAGAAAAACCATTTACCCGAGTTCCATACCATGCCCGGACCTATCGCCCCTACTTGCTCCGGAGAGTTCGAGAGCGGAACACCATTGACGCGGCCATCCGTAATTTGCCGGAGGTAGTAGGCGTTGGGGCCAATCCAAAGGTGTTTGCCAAAGTTGTACGCGGCAGTGGCGTTGAAATGAATCGCCTGTCCTGCCTGCGTCGATTGAGCGCCAGTTGCGGATGGCGGACGATTATTCGCCGAATTTCATAGATAGTGAACACGCCAGCTGGTCTCGATACGTTTGGTTGGGAATGCTGTGATTGCGTAATAGGGATGAACCATGAATGCATTCGCGCTGATATTTACAGAGGCAGATCGCTTGTAAGCCCCCACGGGCAGGTCAAAATCGAAGACGACTCGCTGGGCGACAGGGACGTTGCCGATCTTTCGCTCACTCCATTGAAGGATGAATGGAGACACCGTGAGGGCCCCCCAACCACCGGATTCTCCCGCGCTGCCGGCGTTGACGTGCGCGGCAGCCGCCACTGGAGTGCCCTGGCAATTTTGTACCAGTTGTGATGATAGAAACTGGTCTTAAAGGAGCGGAAGATGGCACGAGGGAAGAAGGACACAGCTGAGCAGGTGGTGAACCTGCTGCGGCAGATCGAAGTGGCCGTAGCGAACGGGAAGACAACCGCGGTGGCCTGTAAAGAGGCTGAGATCACGGAGCAGACGTACTACCGCTGGCGCAAAGAGTACGGCGGGCTGCAGGTGGACCAGGCACGGCGGCTGAAGGAGCTGGAGCAGGAGAACACGAAGCTGAAGCGGCTGGTCAGTGAGCTGAGCCTGGAGAAGCTGGTGCTGAAAGACATCGCCTCGGGAAACTTCTAAGCCCGGAGCGACGGCGTTGTGCAGCGGACCATGCTCAGGAGCAGGGCTTGAGCGAGCGAAGGGCGTGCCGGCTGGGTGAACCAGCCACGCGGCACGCAACGCTACCAGCTGACACAGCGCGAAGACGAGGATGCTCTCACCCGGGCCATCGTGGAACTGGCCAGCCAGTACGGACGCTACGGCTACCGCCGGATCACGGCGCTGCTGAAGCGGGACGGCTGGCAGATCGGCAAGGACCGGGTGGAGCGCATCTGGCGTCGTGAAGGGCTGAAGGTTCTGCAGAAGCAGAAGCCGCGCGGGCGGCTGTGGTTGAACGATGGATCGTGCATACGGCTGCGCCCGGAGCGGCCGGACCATGTATGGAGCTACGACTTCGTGAGCGCCAGGACACATGACGGAAGGACGGTACGGATGCTGAACCTGATCGACGAGCACACGCGGGAGAGCCTGTTGGTGCGTGCGGAACGGCGCTGGTCGAGCGCCAGGGTGATCGAGGCGCTGGCCGACGTGATGGTGATGAAAGGCGTGCCGGAGCACATCCGTTCCGATAACGGGCCGGAGTTCGTGGCCCGGGACCTGCGCAAATGGCTGGCCGGGACCGGAGCGAAGACGCTGTACATCGAGCCCGGCTCTCCGTGGGAGAACGGCTACTGCGAAAGCTTCAACTCGAAACTCAGGGACGAGTTGCTGAACGGCGAGATCTTCTACTCGATAAAGGAAATCAGGGTGCTCGCGGAGCGGTGGCGGGTCCACTACAACACCGTCAGGCCGCACTCCTCGCTGGGCTACAGGCCACCGGCGCCGGAGGCCTGGCTGGCAAAGAACATGGGGCATGGAGAAGTGGAAACCGCTACGCGCTTCCCACTTCTCCACACCCCCGACTGCGGCGGAATTACTAACTCGTCCGCTGCGCTACACTAACAATCTCGCTGGTACAAAAGATCGGGCAGAGCAGATTCCAGCGTCTTTGAAACGGATCCACCAAATGTCGGAGCCCGGCTCCTTCTCGAAGACTCTTCGTTCCTTGCGAACCACCTTCCTTGGCATAGGGAATCTGTCTCCTGGATGCGATCCTAGCAAAGTCGCAACAAAGTGGCACCAGCATGTATTTTATGAAACTCGCTGATCGAGCTTCTTCCTATAAGTAAATGATTCTATGGTGCCCGGAGGGGGACTTGAACCCCCACGACCGTTTATGGTCTGCGGATTTTAAGTCCGTTTTTTGACGTTTTGCAGCGAGTCGCAATCCGACGCAAGTTATCGCATAAGCTATTTATATTCAAATCGATACAGAGAGCATTGGTATTGCAATGAATCGCAGCCAAATGCACAAAAGTTGGAAACGAACAGCCATCAAAACAGCCACTGGCATTGCACGAAATTTGCGACGTGACGCATCGGATTCGGTGTCCGATTCCTCTGAAGATCAGATCCTCGCCACAGCCCCGACTAGGACCATTGTTGTGTCTGTGCTAGTTGGATCCCATCAGAATCATTGCCACCGGAACGAGCGAAGCGGTCGAACGCCGTGCAGACAGCCCTGCCGCGAATTGGGCCTCCGCCGGCTCCGCGGCACGGAGAAATGCCTTCTGCTATGGCAAAATCAATGATGGAGTTAAATACCTCAATGGCAGCGGCGCCATCACCACAGCCGCAAGGAGGAAATGAATGAGAAAAAGTACCCTGTCGTCAGTTCCCCCCGCGATCCCCGCTTTCTAAATCTTCGCTCGCTTCAGACCCATCAAGGTCGTTCCCGCACAAAACTCTTCATCATCGAAGGCATCCGTCACCTTGCCCGCGCCGTCGAGCACTGCGCTCCAATCGAATCTGTCTTTCTCGACCCTTCGGTTCTATCAAATCCATTTGGCCAAAAACTCGCACGTCGGCTGCGCCAACAGGGCGTTCCCGGCATCCGTCTTTCGCGCGAACTCTACCGTGATCTGACGCTCGCAACCGAACCACAGGGAATAGGCGCGGTTCTTAAGCAGAGATGGTTCCCGTTGGAACAACTCCGCGCGACGAGGAAACTCGCTTTGGCTCGCGGTTGAATCGATCGAGTCGCCCGGGAACCTGGGCACAATCATTCGGACCGCTGAGGCCGCCGGGGTGAGCGGAGTCTTCATTCTCAACCCGAATTGCGATCCATACGATCCAGCAACAGTACGGGCGACAATGGGGTCGCTATTTTCCCAAAAGCTGGTGCGGTGCTCCGTACCGGAATTCAATCGCTGGACGAAATCCAACGGTGTATCGGTCGTTGCTTCTTCGCCGGCTGGGCTAATGGATTTTAAAGCGCTGGCATACCGATTTCCTGCCGCTCTTGTAGTCGGCAGCGAAAAGCATGGTCTTTCTGAACAACTGCTTGAAGCTGCCGACTTCGTAGTTCGCATTCCCATGCGTGGAGGTTGCGATTCGCTGAATGCAGCGGTCGCGGCAGGTGTTCTTTTGTTCGAAATAGCGGGCCACCAGATGGAAGCCTAAGACCATTGGACAGATTTGCTCTGCGCCGGAAAGCTACGGCCGATGGATGTGCGCCATGAGGCTCTCAAAGCAGCCGGGAATCTGTGTGTCCCATTCATTCCAATCGTGACCGCCTGGTTTGGTGTGAAATTCGAAGGTGAAATTGCGCTGCTTGAGAAGCGAGACAAATCGGCGGATTGGAGGCAAGAGTGGTTCCTGCTCTCCAGCGGTGACGTAAAGGTATGGCGTATTGGACGGGGCGGCGGATTTGACCAGAATGAAGGGATCGCTGTGCGCACGCGTTTCGCTTCCCGATGGACCGAAGGTGGTCCGGAATCGCATACTCTGCGACCACCTTCTTGCACTGAATCTTCGGCTGGGCACATCGACGGCGAGGACTGATAGCGCCCGCAAAGGCAAACAAATCTGGCCGGGTGAGCGCCAGCTTCACGGCTGCAAAGCCGCCCATTGAAACGCCGACGACGGCGCGATTCGCCCGGTCACCCAAGACCGGAAAGCGGGACTCGGCGTCTGAAATCAAGTCGTGAACGAAGTAGTCCTCGTACTTGTCTTTGGAATCGAGAGCAGCATTCACGTAATAAGAACAGGCGCCATCGACCATGACGAGAATGAATCCCTTCGCGGCATATGCGCCCACATCCGAGTAGTTGGACCAATCCCGGAAACTGGTGCCACAACCGTGCAGCAGGTATACCACCGACAATCTCGTACCCGCGGAAACATCCTGAGGGAGATAGACCCGGTACGTCATGCTCCGGTCGAGAGCCGATGAGTAGAAGGTCACGTCCTTGCGTACGACTCCCGGAAAGCTGCGAGGATGATCCACGAGCGCCAACTGACCGCGATGACATCCCGCTAGCGCTGCTAACGCGGCGATGGCAAGACAGGAAAGACCGGGAACCTGCTTTCATCGGAAGATCGATTATACGCAGTGGACCGTTATCGGTATCTGATGTGGAGACCCTGGAAAACTCTCAATGAATAACCTCACAGGGGCAGATCGAGCACATGAAGACGCAGGTCTTTCACAGTTCCCACTTGCCGGCTATCCAATCGGAATATCAAATTCTGGCGTTGCTCACTCCTTCGTATCAAAATCCCAGCTCCCGTCGTCCCACCAATAATCCGACAAGATTGAGCCGACCCTATACTCGGACGCATCCGGTTCCGTTGGGTCGAATAGCGAAATCCCCAAGGCGTTTGCAAATGCAAGGTCGTATTCGAAGAACAATGCCTTGACGTTCCCGGCAGCAGCAAGCGGATAGACGCTGAAGCAGATCAGCCGGTTGTCGTCGGAGATAGCGAGCAGCTGTCGGCCGACGACCTTCCCTTGTCGGCTGCGAGCATACAGAACCTGCTTATTGACGTCGAGTAGTACCGCCGCAGCTGAATCGGAGCAAAGGCCCCCAATCCCAAGGCAGGAACCGGCATACTCGCCAAGTTTCAGGACCTCAAGCGGATTACGCTCAATGCTCAGCGAAATCCCGTTAGCTTGAAACGAAATGCCGCGTTCCCAGGTGTCCTGTGGAATTGATGAATGTTCTTTGTACCAGGCTATTGTAGCCGGATGCCGGGAGAGATAATTCTGGTCTCCTGTCCAGTACGCCTTCAGAGCCCTTCGCAATCCACGCCGATTGTCATAAAGTGAACCAAGCAAGCGCAAGGCATACTCGTTGTCCTTCGTGACCTCTCTGACCGGCATTTCATGTTTCAGTGCATCGAGCACCGTCTCTTCGATAACGTCCAAACGAGTTAAGACGAGCCTTTCTCTGAACACCCGTTGGTGCCGTTGCAAACTGGCTGCTGTGAGGTTGATCTCACCCGACAACCATCCCCTAAGCCGCGCTGGAATGGGATTCGTGTGCGTCTTTTTCAGAATGGGCTCAATTCTGGTCCAAGCCTCTACGATTGGAAGATTCCCCAAGTCGGACTGGAAAAGTGGATGTTCCTTGCACCGTTTGATGATCTGCGGTCGGAACGAATAATCTAAACCGCCCAGGGTTCTTGCCACTTTGAACAGTTTCCCTGGTGCTGCCAGAAACGCATTTTGAGTGAGGTCGGCTAGGTGCTTCGTTAGGCTGTGAGTCCCCCAGGAAATCAATCGGGCATCGTTGTCTCGAATACAGGCGCGGTCTAAGGCGTAGAAGCTGGCGTCAGGAGCAACGAGAAATTGCTCCAGAAGTTCTCTATCGTCGGTATCAAGGAATGAGAACAACGCGCTTGCCGCGCCGTGAGTGGTTCCGAACGGCGGCGTCCCTAGGCGATGGAGAAGCCGAAGTGCTGACGGCAAGCGTCTCGCAATGATTGCAGGCTCACTCCAGGACCATAGCCAGTCGGCGAGAAATATAACTGCCTTTTCCTGATGTGTTGCGGGGAGTGACTGCAACAGTTTCTCTATGGCGGGAAGCTTACTGCGAATCGCGTTCCATTTTCCTTTCAGTGATTTCTGTGGAATGTCATGGTAGGGGATCCCCTGTAGGAACTCGAAATACCGAGATGCGGCCGGGACAAATCCGTGCCATTGAGAATCGCGAATCACCTCTGCCAATCCTGGGAGTTGCGCGCAGCGCTGCCAAAGCGCCATTGGAAGCCAGCCCGAGTAGGAATCACGTTCGGCAAGACTGATAGCCAATTCCTTGACGGGTTTTTCGTGGAAGTTGGCGGAAGCTGTCGTCTCTTCGAAGCGATAATCGGGACGGAATCGAGCCGCAAGCCGGAATCCGGAGAGCAGGTATTCCTCCGAGACCTTGTTCTGGATGCTCACAAGGAAGTGTCTCGTCCATGCGGGGAATTGCACATCAGTTGCCAGACTATTGATTTGCTCCAAGTGGCTCACTGTGCGGGTCGCAGGTTGGCTAAAATACGCATTTGTCGAAATCAGGTTGAGCAAGAAGCACGTTCGGCGATGTTCAGGCAGAGCTGTTGACACCCTACTCCAGGCAAGGCTTAGCTCTGCACTTGATCGAGCAATCAATAAGCCAATTGCAGCAAGGCGCTCGTCATTGTGCTCCATGTCCAGCGCCGCGTAGAGCGACAGGAACTCTGAGACGCACCGGGGAGATTCCCACCGTACGAGGGGCCAAACAGACTCGACGAAACGCTGAGGGAGACTCCAATGTCTCTTTTGCTGCCCGCTCGGCAGTTTTCGGGGCGCAGAAAGCTCCCGTTCCAGTGATTCGACTACGGCATTCGCATAGCCTGCCCGTTCCAGCCTTCGTTTTGCCTGCGGCATCCATCGACGTAGTGGGGACAGGATCTTGTCGATAGACCCCGGATCGGACAAATATGGACGAAGGTCCAGCGTTCTAGAAATGGGCGTCTTGGGAGGTTGGTACTTGGTTCCTCTGTAGGCACGGGGGTGTGCCTGTGTCGCCGGAGCCGGTTTGACCTCTTTGCCCCACTCCGCCGGAAGCAACGGCGGACCCACTTCACTCGACAAATCCGGAATGGTATCGATCAAAACCACAAGGAGGTCATAAAGGGTGTCTTCGTTTGCCGCGTTTGCACTTTTCAGTCGATGCCAGGATTCCGTGAGCCGTTTTATGGTGCCACGATTCGGCGCACCTCCAGGGAAAGGGAATGGAGCCGTCCTGATCGCCACGGACTGTTGATCCGCCTGAAAAGCTATGTCGCAGACCCGCGAGACGAGTTCGTTCCGCCGTCTGATGATCGAAATGAGTTGCCGCGATTCCGCCGGCAAACCCGTCTGATTTAGTGTCTGCATGCTGAACAGAAGAGTAGCGAACAGCGGTTCCGGTGGCAAACAGGGACTATGTATGCGGCTTGCGAACTAAGCCCACCAGGAACAGCGTCCTCGGTGAAGAGCAGAGTCCGTGACCTGCGTTAGGGTTAGAAACGAAAACAGTACGTAGTGCTACGGGCCGATGCTCAAAGACTCCTAGCGCAAGCTTTTCCTTCGATCCAGTACTCTAGCTCCTGCGCCTCGATTGGCGAAGGGACCTGCCAGCGGTTCAACATTCGTTCGATGGCTTCCGCCGGAACAGGATTGGAGCGCTCGCGGTTTTGTCGGAAGAGTGTGTCGGGTGAGGTCTCAACGTAAACGATCCGGACCTGAGCACGGTAAGCAGTAAGCAGGTCGATCAACTGCGCGCGCAAATCTCGAGAGAGATTCGTAGCGTTCCACACAAAGTCCTCCTGACGCCGAAGAAACTCGCGCGCCTTCTCCCGCGCGGCCTGCACGACTCGTCCCTGGGAGCCTGTGGCCTCCTCATCGAGTTCGATACGCAAAGCGTCGAGGCTTATAACTGGCAAACCGGGCATGCGATCCGTGATCCATGTGTCCTTTCCCGCTCCCGGGAGTCCAGAGATCACCGTCACCCGGCAGGTGAAATCCTCATGCGCAAGATAGTCGGGGTTGCGAGCTTCCGAGCGAAAGTACTCGAAGCGGCTATGGTCGGACGGGAAGGCACGCGGCGAGTCCAAACAGCCACACTCTCGGCACAACTCCTCGAATAGCGAAATGTTCGCGAGCAATGTTTCTTGGTCGTTGCAAATCCTGCCGAGAGCATCGACACGCGCCAGCATTGCGAGAAGGCCACAGTGGGTTGTCTGGCTGATTCGAAACGCACGCCGCAGCGCATCACCGTGATCGATGAGATGGAAGGGGGCCTGGTGGTTTTCGATAAGCGCGCAAATCTGTTCTCGGATCGCAAAAGGCGCGTGCATCTGCCACAGTAACTGGCGAGCGTCGATGGCTCCACGTTGAGAATGGCCTCGGCTCGTTATTCGCCCTTGGTCCAATCGGGTGCACGCAGGCTTCGCGACATCGTGCAGGAGCGCAGCTGCAAACAAGATGAGTCGTTCTACTCTCTGGTAGTCGTCGCCATGCGTCGAATGACGCGAGAGCCTCAACCACCATGCGGGTGTGAATCCAGACGTCGCCTTCGCCATGGTAAATTTCGTCCTGCCGGCATCCTCGGAGCTGCTGAATCCATGAGAACGACTCGTCGATTGCGTTCCACTCGACTTGCCAATCCGGAGGAGCCGGGCAAAGTGCTGTCAGCGTCTTCATAAGGAGCTCCGGATTGTCCCAGGTCCACAAAGATATCAACGCCATCGCGCAGCACATTTGGTTCAAGCGGGCGGTCGAGCCAATGAACACCTTCTTGTTCCACGGCCTGGGTGAAGCTGTCGCGCACATATTTATAGCGGCCGCGGACGCATCCGTCCTCTTCCCACTTGATGTAGAGGCCTTCCATGATCTCCGTCGATGAGCAAGTCGAGCGGCCGATCAGACCCTCAAAACGGCTCAAACGTCCCTGGTCGAGTACGGGAACCGAAACAACCGGCGTGGAAGAAAGGAGCTGGCGACGTCGCTGGGTACTCAGGAATTGATCCGTGTCCCGATCAAACAGATCGAACTCCAGGAAGTAATGCGGCAAGCAATCATAGCGGATGGTATGCCTTGCATAAAGCCACTCGCCGTACAGGGTGTACCTGTTGCCGAGAACCCGCGAAAGTGCATCGCGATGTGCGTTGCCCCAGCGTTTGAAGAGATCGAACTGCCGTTCGCGCGGCCCCCCTGAGAGCACATGGCCGCGACTCTGAAGAACGAGTTCCCCGTCGTCATCGAAGCTGATAGCGGTGTTGGCGCCGTCGAGCTTCTCCTCCGCCACCAAAAAGCATCCTCTTAGCTCCTCCGGCGAGACAATCGCGAGATCCTCGTCGCCCCGCTGCCGGCGCGAACCGAGAAGGTGTGGTGTGCGCGGATACTTGAGGATCGGCTTCATGGCTTGATGCAAATAAGAATGCGGTGATTGAGCACGTGTTCGATCTTCGGTTGCGGGCACCCGCCGGCGACCGCCATGTCTCTCAACCGATTCACCGTGAACAGATGCCTGTGCTCGGGATTGTCGTCGGGTGTAGAGGGCACGCTGGCAATAACAAACCGTCGCGCCACGCGCAGAGCCTGGCCGAGTGCCACCTCAGGATTCTGTAAATGTTCGAGCACTTCAAGGATCGTGACACCGTCGAAGCTGGTGTCGGGAAATGTAAGATCGCAGACATCCATCTGGACGACTTGAAGGCGATGGATTCCTCCCTGGCGCACCGCGTTCAAGTCTGCGATACGTTGATCGAGCACATCGATTGCCGTAACGGCCACTTCAGGAAATCCTGCCAACAGAGGCCAGAGAAATGTTCCCCGGCCACTACCAATGTCGAGCAGCGTTGCTGGCGCCAAGCTGCGCAACAGACTCAGCACTCGTCGAACGCGTAGCCAGATCCTGGTTTTGCTTGAATTTGTGCAGGCGCAGTCCCGCGGCAAGCCCGTCATCGATGCTTGCTGTGGGATTATCCAGACGGCCACGAACAAACGCAGTCGCCAATTCGCTGAAATAACGCTCCATGCTTGCTAAAGAATACAGGCCGAGAATTTCGGCGCGTAAGCTCCTGGCGCTCGTTTATTGAATTGCGGCGGAGAGTTGACTTCCAATCGAAGCTCTCCCGCACTCCTCAAGGTGCTCCACCTCACCACGCGAAATCCCACGCAGCATCGCTGGCTCCCAGCCCATTTCGTGTTCCGACAGACCCACGTAAAATGCTCCGGTCCGGCGGCGTTCGTATCGGTGGCTCGTCGTCGGTGCAGAAGCAAACGGTAGATACACCATGATTGAACCTCGCTTCTGAGCCTCAGACTCGCTGCTGAACCATACGAATGCCGCTTCCTTATCCACGTCCGCGATTCGCCTGGTAAGCGCCAGCATGCTCGTGCACTCGATATGCAACGGCGGCCTGGCGACGGTCTCGTCGTAGTTCGGACCGGCAAAGACTCGCTCTGCAACCACTCGGTGCGGGACAAACGGCGGCACGTGCAGTGTCGTCTTGTGAACGCCAACGTAGAAGTCTTTTCCGGCGGTGAACTTCCCGGCAAAGTGCATCCATTTCGGCCCGAACCAATTGTCAATGCGAACGACGTACAGCCGCGCCGGCTCGTAGTCGCGAGCAACACCAACCACAAGCGCCTGCACCTTTTTCATGAACTCAGCCGAGTCCCCTTGCAGCGTCGAAGTGAATTCTGTGACACCATCGAACATGGTTGACTCCTGTACCCCAGGTCCCTTGCATATCGAGACCTGGGGTATTCGGGTTAATCGAGAAACGCAATCTGCGGAGCGTGCTTCGCAAATCGTTCCCGGTTCATGTACACGCGATGCCAGCACCAGAGATCAATCGTCTTGTGATCCCGGTGCCGGATTTCTCCACGCGCATAGACTTCGGCGTCGCGCACCATGCGGCTCCAGCCGAAACTGCCGCGCGTCTGGGTTGCGTGCGATGAGCTTCTGGTACTCTCCGAGGCAATGCCCGTCGGGTACGCGCGGCACACCATCACCACTTCGCCACCTTTCCTCATCATCTGCGCACAGACGTGAGGCTTGCTGCCACCACCGCGGCTGAGCGGCTCGTTGCGCAGGATCACGGCGTCCTTGTCGTTCACGCCGGGCTCCGGAACAAAGAACCACTCGCCCTGCCGGATCGCCTCACGTCCCTCGATCTCCGTGGGACGCAGGCTGGCGATTGCGGTCCGCACATCGCGAACACCATCGCCCGGCACGGCTGCAGCAAACCAGTGGCGTTCATCGCGCCCAAGCAGGAACTTGTGCTTTTCACTTCCGTCTCGAACCATCAGCACCAGGTGATGCGACCGCGGCTGCACGTCGATAACTTCGATTGCAACCTCGTTCTTCACACCCGATGACGAACACTTCGCCGGAACGGTCCCTGCCTACATCGATTGCAATCTTCGTCCGCTGCCTGAGGCGAGGTCCGCGCACAACAACGCGCGCACCCATACGGGCGAAGTGCCGACACAGATACTCCTGGGTCGTCATACTTTCCCTTCTAATTGTTGGGGGTTGCCGTTATGCGCGGCAGAGGAAGGCAGAGAAAGAGCCGTCCTGCGCCGTGCCAGTTACACAGTCACGCAATCGATGATTAATTCGCATGGACGTCTCCTTTCCTTGAACAAAGTAGCATGGTTTCGATTTCGGAGCAACGAATTACCAAACCAGGCGATTTCCGGGAGTCTGGGTCGGCCCGGTTTCCGCTTCTTAGGCTGTTTCGGCATGACCTTTGACTGAGATGTTTTACACTTTTCGAAAGCTACAAACCTACGCGAAGTCACGCCGAGATGGTTATGGTGATGCAGCAGGTGATGATTATGGCCAGCGCGATCTTGTCAAATAGCGACACAAAGGCCGCGGAGATAAAGTCTCTGACGGAGCGGACCGATCGGCTCATCCATGCAGTGGATTTCTGGAATGAGTGGATGATCGCTGGTCTAATTCTAGCGGCGGTCGCGGCAGTGTTGATCGTCCTCGCAACTCGGATGGTAGTGCTCAGGACACAGGAGTTGACCGACGCCCAGGGCCAGTTGGCGGGCGCAAAGGAAGCACAACTCACCCTGGATTTGAAGGAGAAGGATCGCCAAATCGCAGTTGCCGGATCAGAGTCTGCACACGCATTGGAGCAAGCAAAAAGCGCAGAGGCCCACCTGGCCGATGCCAACGCCAGAGCTTCTGAAGCAAACGCACGAGCCGCAGCGTTGGAAGTGGAAGCACTTAAACTACGAGAACAATTGGTAGCGCAGGGGCCAAGAGAGAACCTCTTACGAGGAGAAACCAGACAGAAACTCGTAGAAGCGCTTACACCATTTGCAGGCCAGAGAATCGATGTACGTCGCAGTGCATCCGCGATTGAAGTAAATGGCGCCGTAGTGATGTCCACTCCAATCGGCGATGACACAACGGGGCTGTCGCAATCCCTTGTTGGCGTTTTAAGAGATGCTGGCTGGAGCTCGCCCGAAACTCCCCTACTTTCTACATTTCAGGGACAAGGAATGAAAGTGGAAGTCCAAGATCTTTCACCCCAGAGCGTGACCGCAGCTAAGGCCCTCGTGGAGGCTTTAAGAAAAGTCCCGCTTGCCGTGGAAGGCCCCCTTCTGGATGACGAAGACCAAGCAAAACGAGTTGGCACGAACGACATACTACCCGCGTTTGATAAAAGCACGATCATCCTGACAGTTCTGACGCATCCATAGGCAGCGTTACTCAGGCTCGATATTGCGGACATCGACTATTGGAGATGTATCAGTACCTGATCTATCATCCACATTGCAGAATCGCCCAGCAATTCGTATAGTCGGTCGCCTCAATCTCCTGACGACGCGCCCAAAAGTACACTCTTCCAACATCGCCCCACATCCAGCCGAGTTTTGCCTCGTCGGAATCAAATTGAGCGAGAAGCTGCCAGTCCGAAGCCCCCTTCTCCAGTTCAGCCCGCCTGGGATCTTGATACCCGCTTTGATCGCCGCAGTAAAGACCGTTGGTAACAAGCTGACATTCTAGGCGCATGTCTCCTTGAACTTCCTGCGGATATCCACCGACTCGATGGACTAGCTCGCCTTCGGCGCCACTGCCGGAGTTGAGCTTCGTTATCAGGTCGGAATACTCATCCATCTTCCAAAGAACCAGGTCACCACTTTTCAGTTCGAGGTATGTTGGCAATGTCCACTCACATCGAAATTGCAAAGAGCGTCGTGGAAAATGCGCGGCGGCCGAAAGGGTTGTTGGAAAGTCAACCGGGTTAAGCCGTATCTCTTCCGGATAGAACAATACCCGGCAATGACCGCGATCCAGCGGGTCATATCCCCAGATCTGCGAATCATCGTAGAAGAAAGCGAGAACGCCTTCGCGGGGCCAGCCAGGTAGTGGGGCGACGCCACTAACCTCTCGTAGTGACAATTGACCGAGAAACGCCAGCGGAGTCTTCCCCAAGGACAGCTGTTCGCGTTTATTGCTGATGCTGTCACGGAACCCCGTCAATCGCCTCTCGCGGATCCCAGGAATTCTTTCAGGTTGGTCCTGGGTCCTCCGGGCATATGCATCGAGCCGTTTCTCCAACGAGGCTATCTCCGCCTTTAGGTGGTCACCCTTGTCCCAAGCGGGCCATACCGTGTTCACGGGTAGGAGTGGCCGGCCGCCAAAGAACGATGCGCTTAAACTGTCGCCGCTTCCTCCAGGTTCATCTCTCACAGTGATTCGAACGGAAGGTAAAAGGTAGTTCACAAGTACTTCATGGAATTCAGCCAGGGGAGAGCTACGAATCAGCTCGATTGCTTCTTCTCTTTGCATAAAGCCCAGTATATTGCCAGTGTGGGGCTGGTCCGGCCTCGTCCGAGAAAGTCTTGTGCTCTTGGCTGAACGCAAACCAGCGGACTCGCTACACTAAATCAACGGAGTTGGGTCGGACAGCCACTTCAGAGGCAAGGGCAATTGTTCGCAAGCGAAGTCCAAATGAATCACGCGGCGATGTGCTGGCGTTTGTGAGGGAGATGATGCGTGCAGCAGGAGTGGGCGCATCAACAACGCGCCACCACGGCCAACAACACACGCGTGAGCATGAGATTTCCTCGAGCATCGAAGGAATCTCTGTCTCCGCAATACGACCTGCGCGATGAGAGCCAAGAATCACGTGCAAAGCGCCATTCGATTCGTCACAGGAATCAAGATGCAGCCGGATCGAAATCATCCTCTCCAAGACTTGCGCAGGCGGCTGAACATGAAGAATGCCAGCCTTCGTGGACCACGGCCCGAATCCTTCGACATCCTCTCTGGCGCGCACCGCGATCGTGACATCCTGATGCCAAGGAACCTTCCAATTCGCCTCCGGGATTTTGTCAAAGAGGATGCCACGGACCGCGAATGCCCTCTCTCCGAGCACTGCCTCAGCCAATTCACGCACCTTTGCTGACTCGGCCAATTCGCCTGATTTCCGGAAGATCCAAAAGATTGCGCACAGCAAAGATTCTGCCGTTCCGGACGCAGGCTGTCGCCGTCTTGATGCCGCTCAAGGGCGTCGATCAGCTCGCCGATTTCCAACTCGGTCAGAAACACCCTCTTGAACGGCATAGCCATCGTCTTCAATCTGGCTTGTCACAGTCTTCCGATCCGGCATGTTCTTGATTTTAAGGTCAGGCACAAACAGCCTGTTTCACCCGCTGCCCTGACCTGACGCAGCATGCGGGCGAATTATATAACACTTTATGTTATAATCGATTCCTGACGAGGATACCGTGACCGGCGAAGCACTAAAAGCGGGACGCGAGGAAGCCAACCTGACGCAGCAAGAAGCAGCGTCAAGGCTGGGCCTCACGCAAGCCTACCTGTCAATGCTCGAACGAGGGCGTCGACCGGTGACTACGGAACTCGCTGCGCAAGCAATGAAGGTATTCCATCTGCCGCCAACGGCCCTGCCACTGGAAGCGGATCTTCATTCGACTCTGGATGAAAGTGCGTTCAAAGCAGAGCTCGGCGCACTGGGATATCCGGGCTTCTCCTACCTGCGCGGAAAGTCTCACTATAATCCTGCTCGATTGCTGTTCCTTGCACTCGACCAGGACGACCTTGACCGAAGGGTGGTTGAGGCACTTCCCTGGCTGGCCTACACGTATCCGGAAATGGATTGGGAGTGGCTCACCCGCAACGCCAAGCTGAATGATCGTCAGAACCGGCTTGGGTTCGTTGTGGATCTCGCCGAAGAGTACGCGGAGAAGATGGGCGAAGAATCTCGCAAGAAAAGCCTCGACCAGAAAAAGGCCGTTTTAGAGCGTTCTCGACTCGCAAGAGAAGACACCCTCTCCAATGAATCCATGACGCAAGCTGAGCGCAAGTGGCTTCGTCAGAATCGTCCCTCAAAGGCGCGACACTGGAATCTACTCACAGATCTCGACGTGAGACACTTGGCCTATGTGCCCTCGTGAGGCGATACCGGAGCCGTGGCGGTCATTCCTGAACGAGCTGGACCGAATTGCGACCTCGACGGTGCGTCTCGACTGTATTGGCGGCTTTGTTGTCACAATGCTCTACGGCTTGAGTCGTCCTACGGCTGATGTGGATGTGCTCGAAATCGCTCCACGTGCTGCGGCAGATGCTTTCTCTCAGGTCGCGATGCTGGGCGGACCATTATTCCAGAAATATGGCGTCTATTTGGATCGAGTGACTGTTGCGCAGCCACCCTACGAATACGAGAGTCGCCTTCAGGAGATGTTTCCTGGAGCATTTCAAAACTTGCGCCTGATGGCACTCGATCCATACGATCTCGCGCTTACCAAACTCGAACGCAACATAGAGCGTGACCGAAGCGATGTGCGATACCTGGCTCGTGCGTTCCCTTCGATCTGGAGCTGCTTCGCGACCGTTACCAGCAAGAGCTTCGTCCCTACCTCGGCAATCCGAAGCGCGAAGACTTGACGCTGCAATTATGGATTGAAGCAATCGAGGAAGACAGGGCCGTCTGATCGAATCGCTTCTCGCTAAGTCAGTGAAAGCTGCCTAATGCGTGAAGTGACGACTCGGAGGTGTTTGGCTGGATGCGAATTGTTTTGATTTCAGATACCCACGGTCTCCATGATCGAGTTCCGCAATTGCCGCAAGGTGACATTCTCGTGCATGCTGGCGATTTCATGAACGCAGGCTACGATCTGCGGGAAGTTGTCTCATTCAATCGCTGGCTTGGAGAACAGCCTTTCGCACATCGCATTGTTTGTGGCGGAAATCATGACCGACTGTTCGAGAATTCCCCGGAGCTGGCACGCTCGCTTCTTTCAAACGGAATCTACCTCGAAGACAGCGGAACAACGATCGCGGGATTCTCTTTCTGGGGATCGCCTTATACTCCCGCGTTCCTTTACTGGGCTTTTATGTATCCTCGCGGTGAAGCAGCAAATGTGCACTGGGATCGCATTCCAGATGCCCTCGATGTACTCGTTACGCATGGTCCTCCTTATGGAATCCTCGATCAGACAGCTTCTGACGGGCCCCATCTGGGCTGCGAAGAGCTGCTTAAAGCCGTACGACAGAAGCCACCCAAGGTGCATGTCTTTGGCCACATTCACGGGGGCGCCGGAATCCATTCCGAAGGGAACACGCTATTTGTGAATGCCGCCTATTTGAACGAGAGCTATAAACCCTTCGAACCGGCAGGGCAGATCAGAGTAATTGATCTGTGAAGATTCCCACTTGAAACAGTGTGCGGTCTCTCCGCAGCCACAGTTTTCCGGAATCTAGCTTCGCCGGTATAGAGAGCTTTGACGTCACGCCACAATGCGTTCAGGGTGATCACTGTGCGCATATTTGCGCAGCTCGGCTACAGGAATCAGGATTCGACCTCCAAGCTTCCGAAAGGGCAATCTCCGATTTGCCAAGAGATAATCAATTCCCCGGACGCTGATTGAAAGAAGCTGCGCCGCCTCTTCACGTCCGACCAGTATCTTCGCATCTGGCGCGATGCGAACTCGCGCCGGTGGCTTCTTACGCTCCGCTGTATTGTCTCTCATAGGTCTCGCTCCTCTCCTGATCTCGGTCCTTACCTTTGAATTACATTCCCAGCCCGAGTCCCATGCCGATGTCCAACTCGCGCTTTTGTGGCGAGTCAACACTCTTCCCCATCGTCGGCGCTATCGTCTGTTCCGGTGCATAAGCACTCTTGTGCGAAACGTCACGGCCAAGCGCGTTCACGAGCGCACCCCGGTCGTTGGTAAAAATCTGTGCATCCCATTGGCCGCGCGAAACTGCGACGTAAGCCATGCGGTTGTTGAGCAGATCCTTGGCGCCGAGATCGGTATCCACATGGATGAGTACACGGTCTGCCGTCTGCCCCTGGCTCGAATGGCTCGTGACCGCATAGCCGTGATCAATATGCGGATACCGCTCGGGATTGACGTTCATTTCGCGCCCGCTGTCCAGCTTCACCCGCATGACGCCGTTCGGATCGATGCCCTCTACGGTTCCCAACTCGCGGTTCGCAATCTTCAATTCGTGACTGGGCGCGGTGAACTGGATGCGGTCGCCTTGGGAGAACGCCTTCTCCTGTTCCCGATAAACGGTGACACCCATCTGCCGGCGCGGATCATAGGTTCGTTCGCTGCCGTCTGCGCGCGTGACCGTCAGCAGATTCTTCTCCGCCTCGATGCGCACGACACGCGCGTACTCCCCCTTGCCGATGCCGGTCTCTCGTGAAGCGCGCGAATACCGCAGAATATCGTTGACCTGGTACTGCGCCGCCCAGGTTCGGTCGGCACCCGTCATCTCCTGACGCGGTACAAGAGTCGTAATGGCGCGCTCATCACGACTGACCACACCCCGCGATTGCAATTCGCCATGAATCCGCTGATTGATCTCCATACGTGAACGATTATCCGGAGAGACAACCAATGTTTTCTCAGGTGAGCGCGCATACTCGCGAGCGATGGCTGCAATTCGCTCCTCGCGGTTGCTGACTTCGTGCACGCGACGCTGTCCATCGAGATTATCGATTGCTGCGCGCACCTCACCACGCGCCAACTGCTCCACGGCTTCTTTCAATTCCGGATCGCGTTGTCGGAGAATCTGATCCAGCTTGACCGTCTTCATCCCTGCTTCCTGAAGCTGCGCGAATGGACGGCCTGCTTCTACCGATTCATGCTGGCGTGTGTCGCCTACGAGTAGAACTCTGTCTTTCGGCTGAAGGCGCTCAATGAATTCGTACATCTGCCGTGTGGAAGCGAGAGAAGATTCGTCGAGCACGTAGAGTCTCTTTTGGCCGGTATCCGGCTGCTCACCTCGGGCGAGATGCCGTTGCAACGTTGACGTCTCAATTCCGGCCTCGGCCAGCTTCTGCGCTGCGCGCGAAGTGGGCGCAAAACCTTCGACTCGGTAGCCCTCAGCCACAGCCCCTTCGCGAATTACAGCAAGCGTCGTCGTTTTGCCTGCGCCGGCCACGCCTTCAAGTCCAACAAGCTTCTCGCGCGAAAGGAAGATCTCATCGACCGCGTGATACTGTGAGGCACTCAATTCTGGGTGCCGATCCTCGATTCTGATCCGCAGAGGCGGAGAAATCATCATCGGGTGACCGTAATTGCGCTCATTGCCGGCCTGCATGTACCCGATGATTTCCTTTTCCATGCGCACCATCTCTGTCGTGGTGTATTGCGGGGCGGCGTGGCCCTCCCTGTGCCCGAGGGAACGAAACTCGCCGGATGCCACACGGTGTGCAAATTCCCGGCGCGCATCGCCGTAGCTGAGTTGCCCCATACCCCGGTCAAGCATGGACTGAAGAATGGCTCGTTCGTCTTGAACAGCCGAGCGCTCGAATACGTGGTTGCGGGCGTAGGTAGCGGCCTGCTGCGCCGTCTTTTCTGGCTGCTGCTGGTGTTGATGAATTCGCTCTTGAGCTTGCGCGACCACTCGATCGGCCTGGTGGCCGAATTGCGCCGACAAATCGCGGTGCCGTTGCAATACCACTTCCTGCGACTGGATTCCCTTCTTGTCGCGCGTCCGATGCGCGGCAACCTGTGCGGCGCCTGCACCGTCTCTGCCAATTTCTTGCAGATGTTCCTTGATCTGCTCGCGTCGCGGACTTGATGCGTCCAGGTACTCCTGCGTGTATCCCTTAATCTCGGGTTGGCCGTGTTTACCTATCTCAATCTCGTACCCTAGATTCTGCAACCTCACGGCAAGCTCGGAGCGATAGACGCTGGTCACGTATCGCTGCGATTGGAATAGACTGCGTTCCTGAAGAGCGCGTGTCTGGCCGTTATCGCGCTCGGTCACATTGAAGATCACCGCGTGCGTGTGGAGCTGCGGAGCGGCGTAGCCGTCTACGGGTCGCGCAGTGTCATGTTCGAAGGTGGCTGCAATGAGCTTGCCAGTCGTCTCCGGCGCATGAATATTGCCGATACGCGCCTGGGTATACCGCTGCAATTCATCGAGTGCTACGCGTACACTTTCGCGGTGCGCCTCGCGTACTCGAAGGTCGCCGCCGACAAGCGCGGTGAGTGAAACCGACTTCGGCGCTGAGAATGTCGCATCCCATCCGGCGCGATGCTCCACGCTCGTGATCTCTTTTCCGTACTCATTTTCGTAGGTTCTCGCCGGCTGGTGCCTAACGAGTTGCAAGCTTGTCTCGGGGTGCTGGCCCTGGCTGAGTCGAGCGAAGTGTTCCGCGCGAACTGCACCGCGCAAACTCCACTCCTGAGCAAGCGCACCGTGCCACTCGCTGTGCGCCTGTCGTTCGCGGCTCCAGTAGTTTTGCTGTTCTGAAGCGAACTCACGCGAGTGGTAGGTTTGAGCCTGCCCTGCGGAGAGGGCCTTCGAGATGGTTAACATGCGCTTGAGCTCCGACGACGAGCGCTGCAGTATCTCGCACTGCCTGCGCTTTAGACTAACTCAGATTCGATGCCGATACTCACGACTTCGCGAATTCTTTTTTGATGACCTATGCGCTCACGACCGCATGATTACTGATCATTCCCAAATACTTCTTTGCGTTCCCATAAGTTCTTTGGCATTCCTTGCGGTGGCGCTAAGTAACACCCAGTTGCACTCCATTCGCAGTTGCTTGCACAGTCGATGACGATATTGAAGGCGTTCACTTCTCAATGCAATGGGCACAATTGGAGCCACCGTCGGTGCACGGCATCCTTGAGATGGTTTTGTAGAGCTGTAAAGGACCGCGATAGATACTCCGAAAGAGCCTTAACGCGCCGATGATCATCTTCTTTTTGGTGGGACATTGAGATCAGAGTTGGCAAGTTGATATGTGTGAATTCCAGCTTTTGCGTGGCCTATATGAGTGAACATGCTCTGAGCCATTGCAGGGAACAACAGATTGAGGAATTCCTGAACGGCCTTTGGCGTCAATCGATCGACTGCACTTCATGCTGCGTCTTCGGCTTCTGCGCAACTCCTAACGCTCTCTCATCAGGGAAGGTAAAGCGCGGCTTCGGTGGTATCTTCGGCAGCTGGATCGGAGCAGTTGTAACGGTTATCAATATCCTGAATCGTGTGGCATCGGAATTGATAGCGAAGGTTGATCGCTACTGATTCGTTCGCGAATCAGATCCGAATCCCGCTCGGCGACAGTTCGACGACCCATCTGAATTACCCTCCGCAAAGTTCTGATTGGGAGACTCTTCAATCCGTATCTGGTGGGACTCGGAAGCAATCCGATAAGGCGGCCAATCGCCTCTCGATTACCTCGCGAATCACATTTGTAAGCGGAGGTCCAATCGGCTCGTTACGACGGTCCACAGATCGCTCCATCCGGCTGCCAATCCTTCCGCAAAGGCAGGCCCAATGAGTTACCTAAGGCAACAGGCAGACCCGTCCGTCGAGGAGCAGCTCCACTGTCATGTGCCAGAGCCATCGGCTCGAGTAGAAACGCTCTGGCAGAAGCTCTTCAACCGCCGTGGAATCATCCGATATTGGCCGACCTTTTGCCTTCCCCTTCCATCCTCGCCCGGGAGTCGAATGCAAGCACGAAGCGGCCCGTCTTCCATCCCTTTGTGGATCACTTCGGGGAACGAGAACGAAGGGTCTCGCCTGCGCGGAGCGTATCTGAAGAGGGCGTGAGTCTCCACCTTCAAGGGCAGGCATCTGCCGCCTTCAATGCCGTCGAGGCGTTCGGGAAGGAGTACGCTCTCAAGCGGCGAAAGAGTTTCTGATCCGAGTCCGCCAGAGGAGGTATTGCACTCCGATCAGCCTCCAATAACGTTGTGCTTAACCACGAGAAGGAACGCCTATAGCCCAGCGATATCGGTTCCATCCCCCTGGCCTTCCGGGTTCTTCGCCGCCCTTGAACCATGACTTCTTCCGCTCTCCGATCATTGATCCCTGCGAGATATCCGAGGATGTGGCGAGGCTCATCCTGGCGCATCGCAGGTTGAATGCTCTCGCGAGACAGGCCTTTGTGCAGAGATAAAGACGCCGGGAAGGTGCGCCTAAAAGATCGGACTAGTTCGCCTTTCGTGCACCGTATGTTTTGCGGTTGCGCACTCCGCAACGGAGCCGGTCGGCTGCCTTTTGGTCCGCATTTGCAATGGCTGAAAGTAAGATGATCGAGCGGCCATCGAGTTTCGTTCGCGGCTGATTAGTGGCCGACGCATGTTTCGTGGAACATGAGAAGAAGACATTCTTCTCATAGCTGGCTGATACCCGCAGCGAGGACGGAGGTCAAGGGCGCTGCTCTTGCGCGTTCATCGAAGCGAAGCGTAGACCCTTGACGGTCGCCGCAGCGAAGGGCACGCGCGCGAAGCGCGTCCTAAAGCCATTTTTGCTCGGGCCTTTGTTTTCAATATGTTTACGTCGCGGCGCTCCAGAGCGCTTTATTCGTTTCCAAACGGACACGCGTGTAAACGGCGCGTGCGCCAAGCTATTGATTTCTCGCATGTTGACGTTTGTAGACATTTGGAGCGCTCTGGGGCGCTCCACAGTTACCCAACTGGGGATGACGTGTCACCCCTGCAACCGCTGCGCAGCAGCGCGGGATTTTACGCCGCGGGACATCGCGACAGCCGCAGATCCAGTTTCGAGCTGGCACGACAGAACACTGTGCGCATGCTACAAAAACCGCAGCCAACCAGGAACCAGAGAACATGGGTCGTGCCGGTGCGCGCAAACTGGCTCGTGTCAGTGGTCCGAATAGCTGCTCCAACATTTCGTCGAGCGCCAAGTGAATCGAATCGACCACCAGCGATAATCCGCTGATCTTGGCGTTTGGTCTCTGCTTGTCTTCGTATATTTAGCAACTTTCATGCTCCAGATGGCGGACGGAGGGTGGCTACAACAGGACGCCATCTGGGCAAAGTCATTTCAATCCACGCCTCTATACGCTCCCTGGGTGATTCGGCCATCACCGCGATCGAGTTTCAATCCGCGCCTCCCGCGCGGGGGCGACGGCATCCTACTCTACAACCTAACCGGATACTTCCTTGGTTCCAATCCACGCGCCAGCGCGGGAGCAACCTCGCACCTAACCGCCAGCCATGTCGTAGACCTCGTTTCAATCCACTCCCCCCAGCGCTGGGGGAGACGACCTTCAGGTAGTCCTTGCCGTTGTCGCAATAGTTTCAATCCACGCCCCGCGGGGGCGACAGGAAAATCCATGCAACCCTTGAACCTAGAGCAGGTTTCAATCCACGCCCCACGCGCAGGGGCGACTCTCACTTGTTGCTAGTTGTTTGAAACTATCAAGTGTTTCAATCCACGCCCCACGCGCGGGGGGCGACCAAGCTAATGGCGCTTACGTTCGTGAGGACGAGTGTTTCAATCCACGCCCCCGCGCGGGGGGCGACACCGCGGGCGGATTGTAAAGATTTACTGAATTTTGTTTCAATCCACGCCCCCGCGCGGGGGGCGACGCCGATGTCGATTTCCACTGTATAGTTTCGATTGCACGTTTCAATCCACGCCCCCGCGCGGGGGGCGACAGCTTCACCGAGGCCAAGAACGGCCGTAGCTCGATGATGTTTCAATCCACGCCCCCGCGCGGGGGGCGACCGCTAGCATCTGCGCATCGAGCAGCGAGCAGCTTGCTGTTTCAATCCACGCCCCCGCGCGGGGGGCGACCGGCAACTCGCGGCAAGCAGTCAACGCAGCAAGACGGGTTTCAATCCACGCCCCCGCGCGGGGGGCGACCGTCACTTGCGTCGGATGCTTGCGGCGAGCTACGACGTTTCAATCCACGCCCCCGCGCGGGGGGCGACACGCTGTGTACGCCGATCGTGCGGCACGCAGTTACGGTTTCAATCCACGCCCCCGCGCGGGGGGCGACGCTGCAGATCGGCAGCTGCGATCGCATGCCGATAGCTGTTTCAATCCACGCCCCCGCGCGGGGGGCGACGGCTGACTGCGGCGAGGCGTGATCATGCGTCAGGATGTTTCAATCCACGCCCCCGCGCGGGGGGCGACCTGGCGATGATCGCGAGGCTGCGCATCGTGAGCGCGGTTTCAATCCACGCCCCCGCGCGGGGGGCGACGATCGATGGTCGCGACGCTATCGGCATGTCTAAGATGTTTCAATCCACGCCCCCGCGCGGGGGGCGACACTCGGCCAGCGGACGCGTCAGCCATGCGCTGCAGATGTTTCAATCCACGCCCCCGCGCGGGGGGCGACAGATCGATGCGCTCGGCATGCCGATGCGTCGACTGTTTCAATCCACGCCCCCGCGCGGGGGGCGACGCGACTGCACGCGACGTGCATGCCGGATCGTTCGCGTGTTTCAATCCACGCCCCCGCGCGGGGGGCGACACTGTCGCCGATCACCGATATGCGAGCGCGACAGAGTTTCAATCCACGCCCCCGCGCGGGGGGCGACCGACTCACCGCAGGCTTCGCACGGTCGACATCGATCAGTTTCAATCCACGCCCCCGCGCGGGGGGCGACTGGCGTCCACGCAGGTCAGTCTACGAGCATTGCCAGCGTTTCAATCCACGCCCCCGCGCGGGGGGCGACCGACGTCGCAGGCTGTACGGTCCACCATGATCGACTGTTTCAATCCACGCCCCCGCGCGGGGGGCGACCGATCGCCTATGACGTGCGTAGTCACGTCGATGTCAGGTTTCAATCCACGCCCCCGCGCGGGGGGCGACCGACTCGAATGCGCAGCTGACGCACTGCGTCAGACTGGTTTCAATCCACGCCCCCGCGCGGGGGGCGACGGCACATGTCGTAAACGGCTCCATGCGCTATAGATAGCTTGCCACAAATGCGATCCTGACTCTATTCGGTGACATATCAACCATCCTTTCAAGAGCACTCAAGAGTATCTCCTTGCCATCAAGGTACTTAGCTGATCTGCGGATGTTGCAGAGAATCTGTGTTCGCTTAGGGTTCGCGCGAATGAACTTGGGCTTGTCGAAAAGTGACTAAAGGATGAGAGGTGCTTCAGGATCGTAGGAGAGCTTTGCACCGACGTGTTCTACACGTCTTCTCCATTCGGTTCCGAGAAAATAGAACCGGAGGCTGTCCTGAGCAGGATCGGCTTCAGACACAAGACTTGCCCGAAGCACAACCCATTGCGCGGAGTCCACGACACACTCGAAGACGGAGTTCTGCACCCGCTGTCCATGATCTTCGCACAACCGGGCCACGCGGCGCAGTCTGCGTCGTCCCGCGTCGTCGCGGGTGCTTACGTCGTAGCTAACAAGAACCATCATGATCGAATCACCTCCAGAAGAACGCGGGATAAGCGTCGAGGCCCCCACGCACATGACGTGCGAGGAGTAACGCCTGCACATACGGCACCAATCCGAGCGGAATACGCTCCTTCAGATAGGGGTGCTCAATCTCATCCTGCTTACGCAGCTGCCAAGCGGAGACGACTTGTTTGCGAGTGTCGTCGTCCATCTGAATGCCTCCCCCGTCCTGCTCCGTAAAGCCCGATCCCTGTACCTGACGCCGGTTGATGAGCGTCAGCACCAGACGGTCAGCCAGTGCGGCGCGAAGTTCCTCCATCAAGTCGAGAGCAAGACTCGGACGCCCTGGACGGTCGGTGTGGAGGAAACCAACCGCTGGGTCAAGGCCGACGCTTTCCAGAGCCGATTCGATGTCATGGCGCAAGAGCGCATAGACGAACGACAGAAGTGCATTGACACGGTCCAGTGGAGGCCGGCGTGAGCGACCTCCAAAATGAAATGCCTCTCGGTCGCCGCCAATCATCTGATCGAAGACCGAGAAGTAAACCTGTCCTGCCATACCTTCATGTCCTCGCGCTTCGTCGATGGATGCTGCCCTCGCCACCTCCAAGCCTGCCCAGGAGAGACGGTTCGCCGCGTCTCGCAGATCCTTCTCGCGTGTTTCATCCACGATCTCGCGAGCCGCGCGCAGCAGCACAACGCGGCTGTTTGCAATCTTGGCCGCCACGATAGTTCGCACGATCGGAAGCGCGCTGCTCCCGTCATCGGCTATGCGGTATTGCTGCCTCCGCAACAGCACATTGCCGGAGACAGGCCCATTCACGCGGGCAATAAACCTTCCCTGTTCGGAGAGAAACGAAATCCCCACGCCCCGATCGCAACACAGCCCCAGTACCGGCGGACTGCACGATACCCGGCCCCAGCACACCAGTCCTTCAAGCGTATGCACGGGAACACGTAGCTTCAGTTCGTCACCAACCTTGATCGCGACCGTCTCCCCGTCGCGGTGCAGGTACGCACCTTGAGTCATGACATGCAGTGTGTTGAGAAGTTTTCTCATGAGGCGGAACTACACCTCCTGCTGTAGAGAACGCAGTTGTATCGCCACCCAACGCGCGGCATCAACATGAGAAGTAGCCTCTGGAAGACACACATCGACCAGCGAGCAGTTGCGGCAGTAAGGCCCCGGAGTCGCAGCGGGCGTCACCCAGCTAAGGTACAGGCGGTGCATGGTTGCCGCGAGTTCTTCCGTTCGGGAGCGTAACTCCGGTGTGAAGTCAACCTCCAACCGTCGTCGTGGATTGCCATAGAAGATGGCACCGCGCTCTATCGCCGTGTCCAACATCTCCTCAAGACAAAGCGCCTGGGCACAAAGCTGCACCGTATCGCAGTCGTTGGGCTTGCTCTTGCCGCGCTTGTACTCCACTGGATAAGGCGCAGGGCGAAACTCCACGATATCGGCCCGTCCGGTCAGGCGCAGCCTCTCAGACCGCAGCCACATGCCGCGCACCGTGCGCACACTGGCACGACGACTCTCTCCGGGCAGGTCGGCACGCTCGTGCAACAGACGGCCTTCGGCAGTGCGAACGTTCTCCACCCACACCTGCTCCAGATGAATCAACGCCCACTGACGCGGACAGAAAGCCAGATGCTGCAGCCCGCTGATCGGGAGTGCATCATCGTCGGCTTCTGAGGTGGAAACGGCCATGAGCACTCCTGTCCTCAAAACTTTAGAAAGGCACAACCCACTCTTCCTGGGTTACACCCTCGGGCAGTTCACCGCTGCACTCGATGGCATAGTCAGTGCGTGAGCGTGGTGGACGGCCTTGCTCCTTGGCCTCCGGTAGCAACTTTGCTGTGACCTGCGCAAATAACTGGTCGGCACGCGCATTGCCGCATGGATCTTTGTGACGGAATGCGATGCAGCGTACCGGGGCCATCAGGCCACGGGCGGCGGAGCGGTCGGTCTCGAACATCTGGTTGAGGGCTTCTTTGAGGAGCTTGAGGTCGTCTTCGGTAAAGCCTGTCTTCTCCGCCAGTTTGGCGTTGATAAAGCCGTGGCAGCGGTAGAGGCCGTAGGGTACGTTGAACTTGCGACCGATGGTGCGCTCCTTATCCACGTCTTTTTCATTTGTGACCGCGCAGCGCGTGATGGCAAACTCCGCAGATACAACGGGGTCGATACTGCGTGAGAAGGTCAGTTGTAGCGGGCCGCGCACCTGGCCGCAGTTCACCTCGGTAGTCATCACAGCACCAAAGGTTCGGATGTCGAAGAAGTTCAGGCACATCCAGTCGGTAAGCTCTTTCGCCTTCTGCTCATCTTTGGGCAGTTTCTTCGACTCGGGCTTAAACTCCAGCTTCAGATATGCCTCATTGTGCAACGCATTCAACACAGCTTTTTCGCGGATGTAGATACGATGCCCCGCTTCTTCTCCGTGTGTTTCTGCGACAAAGTTCCTGATCTTGCGCTTGAGGCAGACATCGGTGACGAGGCCCTGGTTGGTCTCTGGATCGATACGTGGCAGGTTACCGGCGTCCGGGTCGCCATTTGGGTTGCCATCGGTGACATCGAAGAAGTACACAAAGTCGTAGCGGTTCTGGATGGGCGTGCTCATTGGGCGGTTCCTTCTTCCTTGTCTTTCTTGCTGGTGTAGATATCCTTGGTCTGGTGGAAGTAGCCGAGGACGAACTTGCCCTGGTCTTCCAATGACAGTAGGCGCGGGAAGACGGATAGCTTGTTCAACACTTCGCCGAGTTGCTTTTCGCGATGAATCCTGTGGCCTGTGTCGAGTTTGGCGAGATGGTGCTGGCTCAATCGGCACAGGCGGGGAAAGACCAGCGACGGTGTCGTGCTGGCAGAAGAGAAGTAGCTGTCCTTGATGGTCCTGTTGAGGCCGTCACCGGCACTGTCTTTCTGTATCACCTCCAGCAGCGCAAGGGCGCGACCGCAGCAGTAGGCCGGGTCGGTACTGTTTGGGTCAAGCATCGTAGACACCTCCAACGGGTTGCCGCGCAAGCGGGAGTTTCTGATAAGACAGGCCTTGATGGCGGCGGCACGCGCGTAGGCCACCTCGCCATCGCTGTGGATGCGGCGGATCATTGTGGACAGCAGAGACTGTGGATACGCCGCACCGGTAAGTACGGAACGGGCGAGGTCGCCAGCCAGCTTCGGCGAGACATTCTCCGTATTGAAGCCCTTGAGTTTGCCTTTGGCGTCGAGCTCGGCGCGTCCGGTCGCACGGACGACGCGTTGAAGCGTGAAAATCTCGTCGTTCCAGTTGCCGACCAGTGCAATATCGCGCAGATGCTGACCCAATCGTTTTTGCAGCTGGGTCGCGTCGGCCTCTACCCACAGCCGAACGGAGATGCGAGACGCGTTCGGCGAAAGCCCGAGCAGAAAGAACTTAGTCGGCTGTCCGTCGTTGGTATCGATCTTGGTTTCGGCTGTGCCGTCGCGCAGCTGCGTAAGCAAGATCTTTGCCTGCTGTAGACGTTCTTTGTCTTCTTCGACGAGCGCTTCATCTTGCGGCAACGGGTCGGCGAAGAACTCGCTAAGGCAGTCTTCCAAAGGGTTTGCATGGTCGGCCCAAAAGACGACGGTGCTGTCGCCGAGCGAGATGCGCCGGTCGCGCCGGTCCAGCAGGCAATTCAACGCATTCGTATAGCGAAATGTGGCATCCTCGCCGACAGGTGCGTTGTAGCTCTGTGATTTGTCATAAGACTCATAGGAGGCTGCATTGAAGGAGACCAGAAGCGCGCCTGCAGACTGCGCCCCCGCAACGCCCTTGATCTTTGGCTCATGCAGACGGGCTATCTGCGTGCGGATGCCTGTCACAAGACAGAGCCCGTCTTCGTTGATTGACTCAGTGGTAACTTTCAGACCCTCTGTCACTTCCGGGAGACTTACCAACTCATGAACATATTGCATGTCGCCTGCAATACGGAACACACCAAAGTTAGTGGCTACCTTCAGCAATGTCTCTTCCATTTCGGTCGCCTTGTCCGGACTCCAGTCACGCAGGAACGAACAGACGGCACTGAATGCAGGATGTGCAATCCGAGTTTCCATCTCAATATGCCTGTCGCGGAAAGCTTCAAAAGCAAGTGAAGCTCTGGCCACTTGCTTTTCACTCTTTTGAGGATCGGCGTCGGGTGCCAAGACCCAACCCAACATATAAGCGGCGTTATCCCAGAGAAAACAAGGATTGAGTCCTTGTCCGGGGGGCTTTCCCTGTCCTGGCAGCAGCATCGGTTTGGCTACATCCCGATTTCCCTTCTGCATAGACTCGGACTTGATTTGATTCAACCGACCGTCCGGCTCCAACACAATGCAGAAACTGATCTTCTGCTTAGAGAATCCCGGCGGCGCAAGCTGGCTGTCTTCATCGCCGGAGGCTGCGATGCGGTCGTAGTGCTCGGCGAGCCGTTGCAGAATCATGCGAACACCCCCGCTGCCGCACACGCTGCCACGTCGATCACGCCATCCCGCATGACGGCACGGAAGAACTTCGCCTGCTTGTCCTTGATGTTCCGAGAAGTCGATGTCATGCAACATCCACCCGAGGTCACGCTCTCCGAACAAGCTGGCATCGATGGTTGGCATCGTGCATTCTTCTTCGAGCAGATCGAAGTCTGCTGCGAACTCGCGGCAGCCGAGGTATGGCCGGGTGAAGCAGCTGCCTTTGCGGGCGCGGCGGTTGAACTGGTCAAGGTGCTTGGCGATGTTGTCCGGGCCGCTGACGATCTCGATATGCGCGTCGATGATGTAGCCGACATCGCGCAGCATCAGGGTGGCTCGCTGCTGACGGTTGTCGCCGTCTCGACGCAGAGGCCAGCTTGCCGACGCCGTCCTTCATAACCTTGGCCGCGCCTGTGCCATCTTGTCCCTGACCTCATTGCGACGGATCGAGGCGAAGCGGATGGGCTTGAGCACAGTAATGCGGTCAATCACCCAGCGAATCTCCGGCTTCCAGTAAATGGCCTCAAGTACTCCTCGTGCCGCGGATGGCGTCATCACGTCGTAGCTGACACGCTCAACCTTCATCTCAGGGCGCGTGAAACAGGCCCACTCGCCCCAACAATGCAGCTTGATGCCAAACGCCATGTGTCACTCCTACACACCCCAAAGCGCCGCATCCAAGGTCGTCGCTTCCGGATTCAATCCTTTTTCTCTGCTGTACAACGAACGATTGTGAAGTATCCACACGCCGGACTCATGCTCGATTACAGATCCGTGCTGCTGCATCTGCTGCACGGCCTGCTTCCTTACCGAAACCAGGTATGTCTGCAACTCGCGCTGAGGCAGAAACGGAACTTTATTTGCCGCCAGCTTATCCCACACGGGATTGTCCACGCTTGGGTCATTGCAGTAAGGAACCAAGACGGGCAACTGCTCGTCGCGAATCATCTGGAACTTGTCCGCCATCTCGCGGAACTGGAACAGCAGTCGGGGCCCTTGAACCGACATCGTCTTCATCACGCCATGCTCTCCCATTCAGGCTGCTTCATCCAATAGAGGTGTCTGAAGTACGCCTCGACCGCTGCCGGGTAAAGAGGATCGGGATGCTGTGAATGCAACTCCTTTGCAGTGTCAGCAGCGGTAAGCAAGAAGCCCTTCGGTGGCCGTTCTTCGGCCTCAAAGACATAGGTATACCCCACGGGCAGCTTGCCTTCGCGGTTGCACCTACCAGCCGCCTGCGCGATGGAATCGAAGCCGGCCTCAGCACGGTACACCGTTGGGAAGTCAAGATCGACACCCGCCTCCACAAGCTGTGTGCTGACCAAGCGGCAAGCCTTACCCTCTTTGAGTCGGTCGCGAACCGTTTGCAGAACCCGGCGGCGGTGCTCGCCGCACATCCATGTGCTCAAATGGAAGCACTCGTCGACATTGGACCCTGCAACGATCTTGTCGTACAGTTGCGCGGCATGTTTGCGCGTGTTGACGATGCACAGCACACGGCGCTCCCCCAACAGGAGCGCAGACAACTGGTCGTCCGATTGTTTGACTTCGAGATAACGAACCTCCACGCGCCGCAGAGCCTGAAACAGCGGCACAGCGTCCGGGATGATTGGACGCACGTCCTCGATACCCAGCTCGAAGTCGCTGCGCCGCTCCAGCGCTGGCTGGGTAGCGGTGCAGAGAACGATGGAACAGCCGTAGTTCAGAACCAGCTCCTTCAGTGCAGCGAGGGTCGGCTTCAGCAGCTCAACCGGTATCGTCTGCGCTTCGTCGAGCACGATCACACTACGGGCCAGGTTGTGCAGCTTGCGGCAGGGAGTCGTCCGGTACGCGAAAAGGCTTTCCAGTAACTGCACATTGGTCGTGACGATCAGGGGCGCATCCCAGTTTTCGACGCCGAACTGATTAGAGCGTGTATCGTGCCTGGGTTGCAGGTTCGTATGGTGCTCGACCAAAGCGGTTTCGGCCAGCGACCCCAACGCCTTCCGGTAGACATCGGCAGTCTGTTCGATGATGCTCGTATAGGGGATAGCCATCACGACGCGCCGAAGGTTATGGCCATTCTGGAGCGCATGCTCCAGTGCAAAGGCCAGCGACGACAAGGTCTTGCCGCCCCCCGTGGGAACATTGAGCGAAAAGAAACCGGGAGACAGGTTGGCTGCCTCCCGGCGGCGACCGAGAACGATCGCCCGCTGCCGATTGACCTCGTTGCGGTTCACCTTCTCTTGCATCTCACGCAGGCTGCGGTCCAACTCGGCCTTGAGCGCAGCTAACGTGGGTCTGCCCAAGTCTCCGCCCAACCCACTTCGCTCTTCGGCTTTGTCCGGATCGCAAAACTCCTCTGTTCGCGTGCGGTCGGCATCGATCAGGCATGAGAAAAGCATTCGCGTAAAGAATCCGAGTTGAAAGGCTACTTCTACGCGGCTCCTGGGATTGAAAGGTAGCGTCGGCTTTGGGAGTTCCATCTCAGGTGGGTCTATATGGGCAATGGAATACCTGGTCCGTTCCAGCTTGTAACGCAGAGTGCTGCGCTGGCCTAAGTCTTCGGATGCGTTCCATCAGGCAAACCCGTATGATGGCCTGCAATGCAGAATGCGAGAACCTGTCCGGCAAATCCGCCGATGGACGCTTCGGCGAAGCGGGCACCGAATGTGGAGTGGTCCACTCGCTTGCCGGATGTGTGCGTGTCTGCATCCTCTTCCCCTCCTGCATCCGCCGACTTCGTCCCAACTTCACGGAGGTAGCTCTGAAAATCGTCGGAAAGCTTGCCGAGGTCATGGCATCGTCCAAGTAGGTCTCCCGCAAGGTCGCGCCCCAAAAGTGTCGGCGAAATCCGCTGTAGATTGCGATACCTTCTCCAAGTGAACGGCGAGAGTTTCCCATGAAGAGGGAGGGGAACCTTCACGAGTGTGTGCGTAAGCTGTCATAGACTATCTGGCCGATTTCCAACGTTGAGACGCTGCTCCAACTCTGCGATGGCCGCAACCACCTCGTCCACGGTGGGTATCGGGCCGAAGACCATGCCGGACATGGCTTCATAGTCCCGCCGCAGATCGGCGAGCATTCCGTCGTGCGGAGTCAGAGCGAAGCTGCCGGGAACGGCGGAGGCCAGGTCAAGATCGGGCCGGTTGAAGAACATCCGCGCATGGCGAACACAGTCCTCGGCCATCTCTACATCTTCCGTTGCCTTCTCGGCCTATCTCCGAAGCCAGGAGCCGATAGACATCGTAGTAGTGGCGCGAGACGCGCTGCCCGCCTCCCTTCAGCTCGCCACGGCGGTCCCACCAGCGGCGCAGGCCATGCAGGATAACAACCTTGTCCCAAAAGGTACGGCTGGGGTCAACGGTCGTCACGTTGCCGACCGCCAGATCAAGGTTCGGAAGATCGTCCGCGATGTACGGCTTTACGACGACGGGAGCATGAGGGTCGAGGGCGGATTTCGCGCCCGATTCGATCTTGATGGCGCGACGGATGTACGCATTGCCTTCTGCGGTCGCGGTGGGATACCAGAGAAGCAAGCTCTGACCGGTCGGGGTCATCGGGATCGGCTTCCACGCGCGCCCGATCCGCGTTTAGATTTGCGGTCTGGAGCGTCTGCCGCAGCAGCACGCTCAACTGCTCCAGCATCGGGCCTTGAATGTACTCCTGGCAGGCGGCTTTGATGGCCTCCAGGCGGGCGTTGCGCTTCTTGCCGCTCAGAGCTTCCAACTCCTCGACGGTCGCGGGCTGTCCGATGTCCTCCCGGAAGACGGTGATGTCGATGTCTTCGGAGAAGCGTTCGATCAAGCCGTAGCCTTTGGAGAGCGAGGTGCCACCCTTGAAGAGCAGGCGCGGGCCACCGGCCTCCAGTTCGTTGAAGAGCGCATCGAGCGTCCAGCAAACCCAGAAGTCTTTTTCGATGTTCTGCTCATTGGTGCGGAGCCGGTCGGCAGCGCCGACAAAGAGGTCGCGGCGCTCCTCGTCGCTCGCGGCCAGTACGGTTTGAAAACCCTCGGTCATCGGCTGCTCGAACCCCTCGCACTCTTGATGATAGGGGCCGGTGCTGCGCGCGTCTCAAGGGCTTCGCGCTTCTCTGCCGCTGGCGGCGCTCCAGCGTTCGCCTGCTGGAGCAGGTCGCGCACGATCATCCGCATCCACTCCGGCAGCGCCGACAGGCCGCTGCGCAAGTCGTCCTGAATGGCCTGTCCATGATCGGGGTCTTTGAGGATGGAGACAAGGCGCTTGCGGAGGCTTCCGTCGTCGGACGGAAGCATGTCGCGCAGCCAATGGAGTGCCTGCACGAAGCGCATGGCGGGGCGGCCCGCCCAATAGAGGCGGCTGGGCGCGGCGGCCTGGAAGTCGAGGGTCAGGTTGCCGAGGGTGATGGGCCGCAGGCGTCCATCGGTGAGCACGCCGATGCGCGCCGGGACGGCGTCGGTGAGTCCGAGGTCGTTGGCGGCGGTGAGGCCATCGACCACCACCCGGACCTTGCCCTTGCGGGCCAGCGCGTCGATCACGTCGCGCGGATTGGGATAGGTGGGCTTTCCGGTGAGCCGGTTGTCCTGGGGGGTGTCGTAGAAGCCGCGCGCAATCCGCCGCAGGCTTCGGGAAGCGACCAGCCGGTGGAGGGCCTGATCGACCGCAGTGCGCGGCCCCAGGTCGGCAAAGTCCTCCGGGGTCCAGACGCGCGGCTGCGCCGGGGCGGAGATGCGGTCCCGGATGGCGGCTGGAATGCTGGATGCCGGAGTGGACATGGGTAGCCTCATGTCAGAAAAATGCAACAAACTTCTGACTACCCCAGTATAGCTCTATGTCAGAAAAATGCAACAAACTTCTGACTATGACTTCCGCCTTCGCGGGAAGAGCGCTGCATACGTTCGTATGCAGAAGCGCCTTACAGCGCCGGACTAAGCGCGGGCCGAAGCGGCCCAGTCCGGTGCCAGGATGGTTCCATCCTGGCCAAAGCATGTGCGTGTGGTGCGGGCGGGGGGACTTGAACCCCCACGACCTGTTAGGGTCTGCGGATTTTCATACCACTTCGGCTTTCGCCGCCTCGCTACGCGAGTTCGTGGTCTGGACTATCCCTTCACCATTCCCCGCGAGAGGTTAAGGTGCTGCCCATCTAGTCTCTACACCTTCCCGAAAACATCCGGGCTTGGCTCGGGATTGCCATTCAAGGTTTCCCCGACTTTGAGCAGTTCTACTCCGCCGGTTTCCCTGACGGGCACTCAATTTCCTTAAGTCCGCTGTGTCTGCCGATTTCACCACGCCCGCGCAAAACTGACGACAGTTCACATCATAAAGCAAGCGGCAATGGCCTATGCTTCTTCAGCCAAGCGGATGGCTTCCACTCGGCCAGGGCCTTTCTTGGAAATTGCCTTTTTCTTTGGACGTGGCCTCATGACGTTGATCGCGGAAGCATCAAGCTGCGTCTTCAAATGGGCCGCGTAATATTTCTCAATCATCTCCACGCTTGTCCGGCAGTTCTTGGCGATCTGGTAGATGTCCGCACCTTCGAGCAAGCGAAGGCAAATATAGGTGTGGCGCAGGCTATAGGCCGTTCGCGGCCGACCGTCGCGGTCAGTGCGAAGCTTTTCTTCGTCAAGAATCGCGTTGAATAAATCGCGCGGCCATTTCGGAAACAGAAGATCGGTAGATCCCGGCTCGTGCCACTCGCCTTTGGCTATGGATGCGGTACGGCTGCCTGACCTTCCCGGTCCGCCTTCGGGTCGTATGCGGGTCTTCAACCGCTCGAACGGTCGCACAGCGCCCGATGTGCTCTTGCAATAGCCGACGCCTCGCTTGCCACGTACTTCGATCTCAAGGATCGTTTGACCGCTACCTTCGTCTTCGATCACCGTGACATCGCGGAACTCGAAGACGCATCGCCTCGTCAGGACGAAGTCCGGTATTGGCGCAGAACAGAACGTAATCGTGAAGCTGTTCCGCTTCCCAACGAAAACGCGGCTGCTTCGGATCATGCGCGCGTTTTCGCGTCGCTTCGTAAAGCTGCTTGTACTCTTCCGGCGAGAACCACGCTCGATGAGAAATTTTGGCCGACGAGCGATAGGGTGCCGACAAATCCGGCAGATGATCGATCCAGCCGTGGCGCAGAGCCGTCTTGAAAATCTGGCGCAACGTCACGATCTCCTGGTGCATGGTGTTATGCGCGGGCGGCTTGCCACGCTGCACCTTGCACTCTTCGAGGCGATGGATGCGGTATTCATTGATCTTGCCAGCGGTAATCTCTGGAAGAACCATGCTGCCGAAGAATGGAACCAAGTGTCCGTTTGTCCGTGCGTGCTGTCCGCGCGCATAGGTCGCGCTCCGCTGTCCCTGCGTCATGATGTCGAATTCGCGCAGGTACAACTTCGCGGCTTCGCGGAACAGTTTTCCGCTTTTCAACTCGCCGTCGCGGAGCTTGCCGCGTAGCTGCAGATACCAGTCTTCTGCGACTTCCTTTGCCTTCGAGAGGCTGTCTTCTTTGGTGGTTGTGCGTCGATTCTTCCCGGCCAGATAGCTCGCACACTGCCAGCTTGAGCTATTCGGACGCCTGTAGATGTGGACCTTGCCACCGAGGATCGTGAACTGTTCGGACATGAGCGATGACCTCCGCACACTTCTTGAATATCACAAAAAATGTGTAAGGGTTGTGTCTGTCATGGGGGTACTGCGTCATCACTATAAGTCTTTATTTATCTTATATTTATTGCCAATATAGCCATACACTTATACGATTTTAAGTCCGCTGCGTCTGCCGATTTCGCCATCCGGGCTCATCGTTGTCTTCTGTTGATTCCTCCCTTTCCAGGTAGTTATCTGAACATCGACCCTGCGCCCACGAAGTCTACCCGTTCGATTCGGCAAGCTTCACCGCGGCTCGTCTGGGTGTGATAAGAGCCAGCGCGTCAAATACCCCTCTCGACTCCATATTGATGGGTCCCACGCTATCGTATCAACTTCGTGCTTTCCCGCTTTAGTAGCAATTCAGCCACAATCATTGACGGCAAAATTCTCAGTCTAACGGTGCTGGAGCCATTCTATCGTGCCGAGACGCGCGTTCAGAGGAATCTCATGAGCGAGAGTAGAAGAGCGCTACTTGATGTGCCATGGGCGCTGCAGTTGCTTCGAGCCAGGACTCTTCAGCGATGACGGATGTACAAGGGCCATACGAACAGATTCGGATTTGACGTGTCGCAGCTTCGCGTCTCAGACGATCAAGCACGTGGCTTAGGATGAATCCCATAAAAGGGGTGTAAAGATAAAAGACTGTGCCGGTGGAGAAATCTGCCGCTCGCGCATCCTGTTGGATGAACGTAACTTTATTCAGGCTCAGCCTCTGTGCGCATTGCCGCGCGCGTTCGACGTAGGTTGCCTCCAACTCTATCCCAATGCTGCGAGCGTGGGTACAAATAGACACCAGCAGGGGAACATGGCCCAACCCGGAGCCAAGATCGACAAGAACATCGGTTGCAACAAGCGCAGTTAAATCGATCAGACTGAAGATATGGCGCGCTGGGGTGGGTTGATAAAACACCATCTCCGACTCTCTCGGAACCGACAGAGCGCTTGGTTCTTCGAATTGAAGCACTCCACTAATCAGCTCATCAAGGTAGTCATAGCCCACACCGCCGACTGGCCTGTCTGCATCCTCAATCTCTGCGAATGAACGGGCCCACCCAAGCAAAGCAGCCGGCCGATCCCCGCGCTGAATTTGGCTGCGAATGGCTCTGTAGAGTTCACAACTCACGGCCTCCAGCCTGGTGTGAATTGCTCTGGCCTGGCGATAGAGCTCCGCCATATTCGACTCAGCAACTGATACCGGCTGAGCAGCAGCCGGGAAATGAGCATCGAGCAAATCGAGCGCCTCTAGACGTTGGCGAAGCTGATTCGGTTCGAGGAGCAACGTCCCATTTTCTAATTGTTGAACGAGGTGCCGCAAATCATCTATCAATCGTTGGAATCTCCATTCACAAAGCACTGCCTGATTTCCTGCCGCAGTTGTTTCAGAGTACAACCTCAATTTGCCGACAGGTGAATCCTTGTCATTCTTTGCCGCGGCCATTGTCACTGTCGTCAAGTTTCATGCGGCGCACGCGACGTCCAGTCGAAGCAATTGATACCCGGTGCGACAGCACGTGGCACGTTCGATCAGATCAGACGACGGATATCTCCACTGCGCTTCTGCCCAACAAGGCGTGCCGGGCTTCGATTCTGATCCGTCCTCTTCGACCTGGCATGGTCCTAATCAATACGGCGCCCACTCCCCCGCTATCCGTAAGTTGGAAGGGATTATCACCAACGATGACTCCCGGGCCTTCTATCTCAAGCAAAACTTCACCTTCCACAAAGGGACGCGGCGCACCAAACTTGTCGACGGCTCCAAATGCCAGGCGTGTAGCATCCGATCCGTTCCCCTCTAATTCCCTGTCGTCGGCATGAAGCCAAAGCCTGTCTCCGGAATGATCGGCAGAGAACGAGCGTGATAGTACCCTTGAATCACCAAGATATCCATGAATCCGAAGCTCTGGATTGCCGGCGCCGCCCAGCTTGAGATCAGCGAAGAAGGGTGGATACTTGATATTGGGAAAGCCATCCCGATCAGGATGAAGAACAGCGTACGGCTTGTCATCGACCAATAACTCCAGCCGGTCGCAGTTTGAAAAGATAGCGGCCCGCTCCCCTGGACCGAAAGGCGAGCGGGCGCCAAAGTCCCAGTAGAAAGCAGGCTCAATCACCGGCCGCACCCCGGGGTCGACTTGCGCCATGTAAAACGACGCGCCAAGCTTCGGGATGCGGAATACATCTGCAATCCCTGGACATTTCACTGCATCATGCGCATTCATCAAGCTGGCATAGTCCAGGGCGCACCAGGCGATCACTCCAGCGCAGCGTGGGTACGAAGCAGCCTTGCTGTGTGCCTGCGCGTGCAATAGCGCCTGCCGCATCTGCAGGTCAGGATCGCCAGCACGCCGGTACATCCAGTCGAAGCTCTTTCCCGCGCCATAATTGAATTGTCCGACTGTCTCGGCGAGCATGTACGGCACGCCAGGAAGCGGCGCTCTGATCCCCACACTGCCATCCGGCTCCGCATGATAGTCATCAAATGCAAACACGTCCTGATGCCACTCCCGTTGCCAATCCTTGGTGGAAGAGGGCGTCATGCTGCCGGAGGTGGGCCTTGAATCGTCCAGCGACTTCGCGATCTCCCGCGTCCGGCTATAGAGGGCCGGATCATTGCGTGACTCGTTGATGCGAACGCCCCAGATAATGATCGCGGGATGGTTGCGGTCACGACGCACCATCGCCTCCGTGTCCCGAAGCGCAAGCTGTTGCCAGGCATCATCACCGATATACTGCCATCCCGGTATCTCTTCCCAGACCAACAGGCCCAGTTCATCACACGCATCCAGGAATGCCTCCGATTGTGGGTAGTGAGAGCACCGGACGGCATTGCAGTTGAAGGTACGGCGCAGAATTTCCGCATCGCGGCGCAGAAGCCGTGGAGGCGCCGCAAAGCCGACGTAGGGGTAGAGTTCGTGCCGGTCCAATCCGAAGAGTTGCAGGCGCTTTCCATTGAGATAGAACCCGTCGAGGTCGAAGCGCGCTTCGCGGAATCCAACCCGGGTTCGGTGACTATGCAGCGGCGCATTTTCGAGAAAGAGAGTAACGACAAGATCGTAGAGATGAGGTTTGTCCACATCCCAGAGAGTTATGCTCTCGAGGCCTCCGACGGTAATGCCGACTTCCTGTTTGGCTTTCTCCAGGCTTATGGTCTTCGATGTACTGGCGACAATGCGGGATCCCTCTTGAAGACTCGCCACCAGGCGAATAGAGGCTGGGAGTGTTAAGCCGGCATCGACAGTGCAGGCGACTTCCAGCCGCCGATCCGGACTAAGTACATTCACCGGCTTCGCGAATACATCACTGATAAATACTTTGGGAACCGCATGAATATTTACTGATCCATTTATTCCCCCAGGCAAGAGATAATCAACGGCGCTCGGACCCTTGGGTGAGCCAGCGGGCGGAACATCCATCCAGCGGGAATCCACAGTGACTGCCAGCACGTTATCTTTGTCTCTCACCAGATCAGTAATTTCGTATTCGAACGGCAAAAATCCGCCGAGATGCTGGGGCAGAGCATGTCCATTCATCGTCGGAGTGGTAGCTGCCATCACTCTGTCAAATTCGAGAAAGAGCCGCAGGCCGCGTAGTTCCGCGGGCACCGCAAAATGACGGCGATACGTCCAGATATCCGCCCACGTGGCTTGATCCCATTTCTGCCACGAGAGTTGCGTCACGCAATGTGGGAGGGTGACTCGAGAGAATGCGCTGTCATCGAAATCTGGCTCTGAAGCAGCGGCGGTTAGTTTCCCTCCGAACAGCCAGTCTCGATCCAACGAGAGTGTGCGCTGGGCAGGGCCACTCTTCTTCGCGAGAAACTGTTCTCCCGCAGCCCAGTTCTCCAGCACGGGCGTTGAAGCCGAAGCAACAGTAAGGGCACAGCCCCGGAGAAATTTCCGCCTTGAGATGGGATATGTAGGAATCGGGTTCTCAGACAATCGTGCATACTCCTTGTCTCCCAATCTAATCGAAACGGGTTGGGCAATGATTCAAAACCTTAATCTCCACCATTTCTTTCGAAGTCAGGAGCGAGAGATTGGCTTTTGCTTAGTATTCAAAGATCGAAAGACCAGTTATGTTGGCCTCATATCTCACGGCGAGCGTGTCGGGATAAACGCATAACTTTCAGCGGGAAAAATACCGTACTTAACAGCCAGGAACTGCTGCAGGCCCTCCGGAATGACTGCCGCCAGCTCCTGCCATGTGAGTAGTTTGAGCCGGCACCGAAGTTCGAAGAGGCGAACCGCCCGCATGACTTTGTACCACGCCTCGATGAGGTCGGGACGGCGGGCATCGCAAAAAACACAGAAGGAGCATTCCTGGGCATACGCCGCGAGAGCACCTCGAATCAGTTGATAACAGCTTTGCTTTCCATTTCTCACTGGAAGCTCTGAAATATCGAAGACTGTCTCCAGGTCACGATAACGGCAGATCAGGTCGAATCTCGCCGACTGAAAATCCGCCTCCGTCAGCTTCGCTTCGACCAGGAGATTATCGATCTTCATATCGACCTCAGTGTTGTCACGTCTGCCTCCCCACAGAGGCGTGCGTGGTTTAAAACCAAACTCCGGCACCTCATTCGCTTCAATTCCCAGCATCGCTCGGACGCTCGCAGATGCCATGACTTCTGGATGACAAAAAATGTTCATGAGCAGCGCGTCGGAGCTATTTGCGCAATCCAGTTCTTTCCACTGCCAATTTGCACGAACCCGCGATCGCCTCGATGCTGTGTGAACTTTTTCGAGGCGCTTGCTCCACTCTCGATTACTGCAAATTCTCAGGTACGCGCCAGGGTGGAAGTTTCCATGCCGGCCGTCGCTATCCCGCCCAAAAATAATGCTGGGAACCTGCCCGTCTGTGCGCTCATGAAGAAGCCCGTGGGCCGACGCGAATCTGAGACCCCGAAGATTAAGCTCGCTCCGGAGATTTATGCCAGTCGGAATATCGAAATTTGATTGCTCAGCAATCGGCACGGTTTCTATAATAGGCGAAGGATAGGCGAACACTCAACTTAGGCGCCATCGGGATTCATGGACGAACGAGCGACATCTCGAAAGATCGTTCATATAGATATGGATGCGTTCTATGCCTCCGTCGAGCAGCGTGACGATCCCAGCTTGCGCGGCAAGCCTGTGGTGGTTGCATGGAAGGGCAACCGGTCGGTTGTTTGCGCCGCTTCCTACGAAGCACGGACGTTCGGTGTGCGCTCAGCCATGCCGGCAATTCGCGCCGAACGGCTGTGCCCGGAAGCGATCTTCGTTCCACCGGATTTCGTGCGTTATAAAGAGGCATCGCGCGCCGCACGCGAGATCTTTCGCCAACATACCGATCTCATTGAACCGTTATCGCTCGACGAAGCCTACCTGGATGTAACAGAGAATAAGTCCGGCCTGCCCACGGCAACCCGCGTGGCAAAAGCCATCCGCAAGCAGATCAGGGAAGAGCTTCATCTGACAGCTTCAGCCGGAGTCGCACCGAATAAATTTCTCGCTAAGATTGCATCGGACTGGCGCAAGCCCGATGGTCTGTTTGTGATCCAACCCCAGGAGATAGAAATTTTCCTGACGCCACTTTCTGTGGGACGTATCCCAGGAGTAGGCAAAGTGACAGAGAAGCGCTTAGAAGAAATCGGCATCAAGACAGTGGGTGATCTGCGCAGCGTGGAATTGACAACTCTCGAAGATCGCTTCGGGCGCTACGGGACACGGCTTTATGAACTGGCTCGCGGCATCGATCACAATCCAGTGGTTTCCGACAGGCCGACAAAATCGATCTCTGCCGAAGACACATTCGAGCGTGATGTGCCTCTGGAAGAAACAGAGCCCATGATCCGCAGGCTCGCCGAAAAGGTCTGGTCGGCTTCCCGCAAAGAGCCTCGCATTGCCCGCACGGTCGTGCTCAAACTGAAGACGAGTGAGTTCAATATCCTTACCCGCAGTCACACCGCCGGTTCCGCGCCTTCTTCATGTGAAGAACTCACCAACATCGCGCTGTCCCTCCGAGAACGGGTCAATCCGTGCACTGGCCAACGCTTTCGACTGGTTGGCGTGGGATTGAGCAACTTTCGCGAGTCCGAGGAAATGTCCACCCATCCTGTTCTCTTCATTTAACCGCCCGGCTCTCCAGAACCGCTAATTGGAGGCTGTTCGCCCGGAATTGATTGTGTGTCTTGGGGCGACGGCGACGCAATCGCTGCTTGGGTCTGGTTTCAAGATCACGCAGTCGCATGGCAAAGTCCAATATGCTGACGGCTTTCCTCCGATCATTGCCACCCTTCACCCAACTGCCATCCTGCGCGCCAGGACAGACGAAGACCGGGCGCGGGATACCAAAAATCTTCCTCGAAGATCAGCGGCAGATCACAGATTTTCTAAAAAAAATAACTCTCTTCTTTTCAATGAACAATCAGCCTGATTGCACTGCGATTGAAGCAGCGCCCGATTGACAGCCTTCCGCCTCATGGCGAATATAAGGCGAACACGCTTCGCATGACATCCGCCGCCATACTTCGCCGCCAGATCGAGGCTACCCTTGCCAGCCGGATTCCTTCGGCGCTTACACCTGTGCCGCGGACAATACGCCCAGTTGCTATTACGGGCATTCAGCCTGTCGATGAACTGCTCGAAGGCGGGCTGCCTCTAGGAGCTATCACTGAGGTTGTCGGTTCCGAATGCTCCGGGCGAACTTCTTTCGCTCTCTCCTTTCTCGCTCAGATGACGCAGGCAGAAAAAGTGTGCGCCTGGATCGATGTATCCGACACTCTCGATCCGGAATCGGCAGCAGCGATGGGCGTAGACCTTTCCCGGCTTCTCTGGGTGCGTTGCGGAGTACAAACCACATCCCAGGCAAGACGGTCAGCGCAACAGACTTTCTCTCTTCCCCATAAGTACATGGTTGCGCCACCGGCCAAGATGGGCCTGCATGGCGGAGGATTCGGATCGCACCCCCGCAACGAGATCAAAGGGCTTTCTGATGCCGTGAGCGACCTGCTGAAAGCAGAAACATTTGCTCCACGCTGTGCCGAGCCACAACACAAAGAACGGCCCAAAAAAGAAGTCTTCGCGCCAAATACACAGCAGACTGCTGTGAAGTGCAGCGGAACGCCAGCCTTGTCCACCAAACCTTGGAATCGAATCGAACAGGCACTTCGCACAACGGATCTGCTTTTACAGGGAGGCGGATTCAACGCAATTGTTCTCGATATGGGCGGCATCGCACCCGAACACGTTTCGCGTGTGGCGCTGTCGATGTGGTTTCGATATCGTGCAGCCGCCGAACAGACGCAGGCCAGTCTTCTTCTTCTCACGCAACACTCTTGCGCCAAAAGCAGCGCAGAGCTGTTGTTGCGATTACATCCGGGCAAAGCACGCCGTGACGAGATTACTGTATTCACCGGAATCGAGCACCAGGTTGAAGTGGTGCGCAGGCGCTTTGCACAGACCCCAACAAATATCATCCCGTTACGTAAACCGCGGCAGCGCGCCACCTTGGCGAACTGGCAAAGTCAAACCACATGGTCAGGCCCCGGATCGGATCTGGGATGACAAAACCTGCCGAACTGTATGCCTGTCTCTATGCGAAGGAGTTTCCTGTCCAGGCATTATTACGCCTGCGGCCAGAGCTGCATAACAAGCCATGTGCGGTCATGGATGGTCAGCCGCCTTTGCAACAGGTCTGCTCGCTCACACGCAAGGCGCGCATTCTGGGACTGGTTCGCGGCATGACACAGGTGGAAGTGGAGACTTTTCCCGCAGTGACCGTATTGCCGCGTTCGCATAAGGAAGAGAGTGCCGCCAGAACAGCGCTGCTCGAATGCGCAGGCACATTCTCGCCGCGCGTAGAAGAGAAATGCGAGGATGGCGCATTTGTATGCATCCTTGACATCGCAGGAACAGGAAGTCTTTTCGGTTCTCCGGAGTCGCTGGCCGGCAATCTTCTTACTCGTGTAAGAGCACTTGGCATAACCGCATGCATCGCCGTGAGCCGTAATTTTCATGCGGCGCTTGCTTTGGCCAAAGGACTGGCCTCACGAACAGCGGTAATGGTCGTCCCACCTGGCGAGGAAAGCGCAGCACTGGCGCCCCTGCTGCTTGCGGTCCTCGATCTCACAGAAGAACAGGCAGAGACCTTCGGTGTGTGGGGCATCCATACGTTGGGCATGCTGGCGGCTTTGCCGGAGAAAGAACTGATTGCCAGGATGGGGCAAGCAGGCAAGCAGCTTCGCCAACTGGCAAGCGGTGAGATGCCGCATCTATTTCAACCGGTAGAGCCGGCCTTCGCCCTGGAAGAGCACATGGAGTTGGATTCACCGGTCGAGGATCGTGATGCGCTGCTCTTTGTGGTGAACATGATGCTGGAACAATTGGTCCTCCGGGCGATGGCGCGTGTGCTCGCATTGGCTTCGGTGAGCATTAGTTTGAATCTCGAAGGCGCGATGATACATTCGCGCACGGTTCGGCCTGCGCTCCCAACGAATGATAGACAGCTCTGGATCAAATTGATCCGCCTCGATCTCGAAGCACATCCGCCCCCGGCAGCGGTTCTCGCACTGTCTCTGGCAGCTGAGTCAGGCAGCACCAGCAAGGTGCAATTGGGATTATTCTCCCCGCAGTTGCCGGAACCGGCGCGGTTAGATGTTACGCTGGCCCGCATCCGCGCGATCGTGGGTGATGAAAATGTTGGCCGAGCCGTACTCAAAGATACTCATAGCCCAGATGGATTCAGAATGGAACCATTCACGATTCCTTCGGGTTCTGTACTGGGCATCCCTTCCACCTCATGCCGCTCCGCATTACGAAAGCTGCGTCCTGCTGAGCACATTGGGGTCACTGTGCAGCGCCAGCGACCGAAGGAATTCATTTTTCGAAACAAACGCTACATTATTGAACATATATATGGTCCCTGGCTGATAAGTGGCGACTGGTGGAACCCCACCTTGTGGGGACTTGAACAATGGGACATCGAAGCGCGAGCGCAGGATCGCGCGCTGCTCTACTGTTGCCTGGTACGAGACCAGATCACAGATCGCTGGCAGATGGCGGCGCTCTATGACTGAGCGCTATGTGGAGTTGCACGCCGTCAGTGCCTTCAGCTTTCTTGAGGGAGCATCCGCGCCGGAACAGCTCATTGAACGGGCGGTTGAGCTAGAGATGCCGGCAATGGCTTTGCTCGACCGCAATGGCGTGTATGGCTCCGCACGTTTTCATAGCAGTGCAAAGAAAAATGACATCCGCGCACACATAGGAGCAGAGGTGGCTGTTTCGAGCTTTGGCTCACGCCTTATGCCTCCCGCATGGCTGCCGCACCAGCATGAGCCTGAACCGGCGCGATTGCCGCTTCTCTGCGAGTCTCGGGAGGGTTACCAGAACCTGTGCCAGCTCATCACGCAATTCAAGATGCGCGAAACAACCAAGGTAGAAGGAGCAGCCGCCTTCGATGATCTGGAACAATATGCATCCGGCCTGGTGTGTCTGACTGGGGGCAATGAAGGCCCCCTGGCTGCCGCCCTGACGCGTGGCGGAGAACGGGCCGGACGCGAAGCAGTCGAACACCTGGTCCGCATCTTTGGCCGCGACAATGTCTATGTCGAGCTGCAGCGTCATCGTGAACGCGAGGAAGAATGGCGCAACCAGGCAGCCATCCGCATCGCCCAATCTCTCAAACTGCCGGTGATTGCCACAAACGGTGTTCGCTACGCGATTGCATATGATCGTGAGATTCTTGACCTCTTTACTGCGATCCGGCATCACGTTGAACTCGACCAGGCAGGCCGCTTGCTGGCGCTGAACAGCCAGCGCCATCTGCGTCCAGCGCGGGAGATGTCCGCGCTTTTCCGCGATATCCCAGGTGCAATTGAAAATACTGCATATCTATCTTCGCGCCTGAAGTTTGAATTGAATGATCTTGGCTATGAGTTCCCACACTATCCAGTACCCCATGGTGAAACAATGGATAGCTTTTTACGAAAACGCGTCGAAGAAGGAGTGCAGCGCCGCTATGGTCCCAAAAATGACCGGGACCTGCTCGAGCGCGCAAAGAAGCAGGTGGAACATGAGCTTGCACTCATTGCGAAACTCGGCTTTGCTGGTTACTTTCTGATCGTCTGGGACATTGTCCAATATTGCAAGCGCAACGATATTCTCATCCAGGGCCGCGGGAGCGCCGCTAACTCCGCTGTCTGCTATGCCCTCGAAATTACTGCCGTCGATCCGGTGGGCATGGAGCTTCTCTTCGAGCGATTCCTGAGCGAGAGCCGCAATGAATGGCCGGACATAGACCTCGATCTCCCTTCCGAAGACAAGCGGGAGCAGGCCATCCAGTATGTCTACCAACGATTCGGCGAACTCGGCGCGGCCATGACCGCTAACGTCACCACCTATCGTCAGAAGTCAGCCGCGCGAGAAACAGGCAAGGCCCTGGGTTTGAAGAAAGACTCGCTAAACCGGTTAACGAGTCTTGCCGGCCAATGGGAGTGGCGCGGTAAGACTGATACCATGGCGCACTCCTTCATGCATGCTGGTTTTGACGTTCGAGATCCGCGCATCGCCAAACACCTCGAACTATCCTTGCGGATTCAGGACTTGCCGCGCAACCTGAGCCAGCACTCTGGAGGCATGGTGATCTGTCAGGGCCAATTGAACCGCGTTGTTCCGCTGGAACGGGCATCCATGCCGGGGCGCAGCGTCGTTCAATGGGATAAAGAGGACTGCGCCGACCTCGGCATAATCAAAGTCGACTTGCTTGGCCTTGGCATGATGGCGGTGATTCATGATTGCGTGCAATTGATCCCGAGGCACTATGGAGAGCCCATTAACCTGGCGCAACTGCCAGAAGACGATGAGGTATATCGAGCTCTCCAGAAGGCTGACACGGTGGGTATGTTTCAGGTTGAGAGCCGCGCGCAGATGGCCTCCCTGCCACGCAACAATCCAGAAAAGTTCTATGACCTCGTAGTGCAGGTCGCCATCATTCGGCCCGGACCTATTGTGGGGCAAATGATGCACCCATATATGAGAAGGCGGCAGGGGAAGGAAGAGATTACATATCCTCATCCATCGCTCGAGCCCGTACTGAAACGCACCTTGGGAGTTCCGCTCTTTCAGGAGCAGTTGCTCCGCATGGCTATGACGGTTGCCAATTTCTCCGGCGCGGAGGCTGACGAGCTGCGTCGTGCAGTGGGCATGCGCCGATCCTGGGAGCGCATGAAGAATCTTGAGGGAAAACTCCGTGCAGGCATGACCGCCAACGGAATCGACATCCGCACTCAGGACAACATCGTACAGAACATCAGTTCCTTTGCACTGTATGGTTTTCCCGAGTCACATGCAGCTTCATTCGCGCTGCTTGCCTATGCTTCAGCTTACTTCAAAGTGAAGTATCTGGCCGCCTTTACCTGCGCCATCTTGAATAACCAGCCGATGGGCTTTTACTCACCTGCGGTATTAGTAAAAGATGCACAGCGACACGGTCTGCGTGTCAGGCCCATCGACGTTCAAAATTCAGATTGGCCTTGCACTGTGGAGCACGAATCCGACGGATCGCTGTCATTGCGCATGGGGCTGAGTTATGCGAAGCGCCTGCGGAAGCAGTCTACGGAAGCGCTCGTGGCATCCCGCACACTTGGCGGCCCATTCCTCTCGACAGAGGATCTCGCCCTGCGTGTTCCGTCGCTCGATAGAAAGGAACTCACGCTGTTGGCTCGCATTGGAGCGCTGAACAAGGTGGATGGAATCACCCATCGCCGCGATGCGCTCTGGCAGGTGGAGCGTGCCGGCAAGATGGAGGGACCGCTACTCAGGCAACGAAGCGATTGGTTAAAAGACGACTCCGCGGCTCAGCCCCTCAAAAAAATGAACACGGAAGAACGTCTCATTGCTGATTATGCAGGAACAGGGCTCACCGTGGACAAACATCCGATGCACTACCGTCGCCCTGAACTGCGCCGTCAGGGCATCCGGTCGGCCGAGGATTTACGGCGCTGCAGGGATGGCGAATTCGTCCGGGCCGCAGGTTGCGTGATTGCGCGGCAACGCCCTGGTACAGCCAAAGGATTCATCTTCATCTCCATGGAGGATGAGACAGGGATAACCAATATCATTGTTACACCCGATCTGTACGACCGGAATCGCCTGGTCGTCACCCGCAGCAAATTTCTACTGGTGGAAGGACAGCTTCAAAACCAGGACAATGTGATTCACATAAAAGCTGCTCGCTTATTGGAAATATCTGGTGGCGGATTGAATCTTCATTCACACGATTTTCATTGACCGTGATTGAAATCAAAGGTAATCAACGGCGATCCAGCCATTACTCGTTCATCCCCAGAGGCAGAGCACACAACGGCATCCATACCGGCTTGTATGCTCCGTTCGATTTTCCTATTTAAGGGGCGCCTCAGGCCAGATGTGCACTACCATCCTATTGTTCATCGTGTCGCATCTGGCGAACGCGGAGACGACTGGTGAATCACAAAAGAATAGCTGCCGGCAGGAATTCGGTATACCACCTCATCGTCCTCCCCGCCACGCTTTGCAATGGCGAAGGTTTTCGTCAGAGATGTCCCTTGAACCGTGAACCGGCTCTCTTCTTCTGGAGTCACTGGAAGTCGGGCGCTTGTGTTCGGGGGAATCGTTATATTCCAGAGCACCGTTTCGCCCTCTACATGCCAACTCGAAGACACTGTCCCGTATGGCGACTGATACGACACCTGAAGCGATCCGAGCCGTGAGCCGAACTGAGGATGAAGCAGAATTTCATGAAATCCGGGGCCACTCGTGTCGGTATCGATACCCGCAGCGTACCGATAAATCCACTCCGCCACAGCGCCGTAAGCATAATGATTGTAGGAATTCATTCCAGGATCGGCGCGCATCGCATCCCCGTTCCAGCGCTCCCACATCGTCGTCGCCCCGTGTTCGACCATGTATCCCCATGAAGGATAGGTGACGTTCAGCAGCAGTTTGTACGCGACATTGGAGTAGCCCCCGTCGGACAGAACCTCTAAAAGGTAAGGTGTGCCAAGGAAGCCGGTGCCAAGCCTCCACCCGTTTGCTGCGATTCGTCCGACCAGTCGCTTGGTAGCCAACGGTCGTAGGTTCGTGGGAAGCAGATTCATGTGGAGGGCCAGGACATAGCCCGTCTGTGTCTCCGGCAGTGGTCCATCGTGATCTGCACTGGGCTCTGCTCCGGTGGCTGCCGCCTGATCGAGCAAACCTACGAATCCATCGGAGCGCACGAACTCATGGTCGAAAGCCGTCTTGATCTTTGAAAATTCATCCGCATACTTTTGTTCGTCTTCTTTCTTACCCAAGGCATGAGCCATTTGTTCCATAAGGGTCACGTCGTACGCCCAGTACGCCGTACTGATGAGCACCTGCGACGTTTTCCCCTCCGGTGACAGCCAATCCCCAAAGGCAATGCCCGATTGGTTCTTCCAAAGATAGTCTGGATTTTCACCCTCGATTGCATCGACATACTGCTTCATGCCATACCAGTTCTGATTCAGAATTTGCTGGTCTCCGGTCTGGATCCATGAAGTCCACGGAACAATGATCCCGGCATCGCTCCAGCCTGCTCCGAAACCCGGATTGGGTTTCGCCGTTCCCGGGGCATAAATGCCATACATCGGCGTTCCTACCTGTGTGCCCCTCAGATCGGCCGCGTACTTGCGTGAGAACGCGACCAGATCCATGTTGTAACTCGCGGTGCGCCAGAAGACCTGAGCGTCCGCACTCCATCCCAGGCGCTCATCCCGCTGCGGACAATCGGTGGGGACTCCAACAAAGTTGGACCACTGTCCCCATCGAATATTGCTCCACAGCTTGTTGACCATCGGACTTCCGGTCTTCAGATCGACGGTGTTAGGTGCGTCCGTATGCAGGACGACTGCCGTAACGTCCCGCAATGGCAGCGGCTCCGGGATGCCCGATAGCTCCATGTATCGAAAACCGTGAAAAGTGAACAGCGGCTGATACTCTTCCAAGCCGCGGCCGGATAGGATGAAATGATCCGTAGCCTTGGCATTGCGCAGGTTTTCGACATATAAGGTGCCATCAGGATTTAGCACCTCTCCAAACCGAAGCGTGACCTCGGTGCCGGCCTTCCCTCGCACCGCAATGCGTGCGACCCCGGCAAGGTTCTGACCGAAGTCGTAGATGAAGCGTCCATCCTCAGTTCGATGCACCGAAATTGCGGGAACCAGCTTTTCCGCGCGGATAGGCTGAAAGGACTGCCATTCAATCTTCACCTTCCTCGGTTCGATTACATCGGCGGGGTGCCACATCGCGGCCGCGAACCCACCCGTATCCCATCCGGCTTGCTCCTTCCGTGCGTCGTAGGTTTCTCCGTCGTAAATCTCGGCCTTCTCAATGGGCGAATCGTCGGCCTTCCATGATTGATCGGTTGCAATCCACTCCACCGATCCATCGGTGTATTCAATTCTCAACTCTGCTCGAACTGCGGGAGGAGTATCGCCGTAATTGTTTCCTTGGCCAATCCACTCGAGCGGAGTGGTGTACCAGCCCGGTGCAAGATACACGCCAACAGCGTTTTCACCCTGACGAATCGCCGAGGTCACGTCGTAGTCCTCGTATGTTACGTGTTCACGAAAATCCGTCCACCCCGGCGATAGGACCTGGTCTCCTACAGTCTTCCCGTTAAGATAAAACTTGTATGCGCCCAATGCTGTGGCAAAGAGGCGCGCGGATCGCACAGGTTTTGCAACGTTGAAGCCACGTCTAAGAGCAGCCACAGGATCTGTCGGAAGTGGATTGCCAATTGGTTCCACAGCGCCAAATGCATCTCGTTGTGCGGCAAAGGGCACGGCGGGTGTCCAGGAGGAGTCGTCCAACGACGGCATGTACCAGGGACCACTCGCATCCATGCTCGCCTTCCAGCCGGCGTCATCAGTCGTAATGACCTTGACGGTGCCGTCTGCCATCTCCAGGTAAAGCTCGGCGCTCATCGGCGTCTCGCTTCGTTTCGCGCCCGCATAAAGCAGTACCTCGACGGCCAGAAGATTGTCGCCCGTATGCAGAAACGCTGTTGCGTCTGCTCTCGAATATGTTCTCCACGGAGTCCTGCCCCACTTCGGCTGCGCACTCGCTCGAAGAATTTGCTGGCCATTGACCCACGCTGCAGCAGTGTCTTCTCCGGTTACATAGAGAGCCGCCCTCTTCACGGCGCGCGGAACATGGAAGGACAGCCGGAAATCATGTTGCGTAGCTCCATCGCCCGTATAACCCTGCACCGCAGGATTTGTTATCCAACCAGGGCGAGCGGCCCGAATACTTCTGTGTTCCAGGTCTTCGTAACCGATCCACTTCGCCTGCCACTTGCCCTGGAGGCCGGTCTCCCACCAGCTCGAAGCACTGTCCTCGTAGGGTCGGCCGTCTTTGTCCCATACCTGCACCTTCCAGTAGTAGCGAGTCTCAGGCGAGAGCGCCGGTCCTCCATAAGCTACCCCGATAGATTGGTCCGACTCGACACGCCCACTGTCCCACACGTCCGGCTTGTCTGAGTCGAGCAGCCGGGATTGGCTGGCGACGAGGATTCGATACGCGGTCTGTTTCGCGCCTGTGCGAGAGTCACGCAGTTCCCACGATAGAGCCGGCCGCTCAGCGTCAACACCCATCGGCTCGACCAGCGATTCGCACTCAAGCGCGGCTGGCCTCGAGCTTGTCAAATGGTGTTGCGGCTGCGCATGCAACGCCAGACACCCGAGCAGGGCCGAGCCAGCCGCAAAGCATGCCAATCGAACTCTACCTGCAGATCGTCTTTTTGCTAAGTCAGTGATCATGTATCCTTCGGCAAAACAACCATCACAATATCGGTTCTTGATCGGCAATCACCCCGTAGGCCGGGTTTGAAGTCACCCCGCTGAGGGAGAACGGGTCAGGATGGCTGCGCCATAAGTAAGCGAAGCGCATCGTGTTCACCAGCGATGATATTAACGCCACCCGGGGCTTTCGAAGCGACGCCATTAGTTATACAGACACGATAATCGAAGTCTCGGAACCGATACTTCAATTGATCCTTGAGAACTTCCTGCAGTGTACTGCGATCCGCCACCCATTCAAACTTCAACCCCAGCCGCGCATGCGGTGGTGCGTCGACCAAGCCGAACGCGATCTCCCGCTCGTGAAACACAGCCACAAGCCTGCCGCCGCCGGACAGAGGCACACTGGCCTGTAGCGTTGATCCGGTCTCTGTAACTGTCGGCAGCCCAACCATGGTGAGCGGCGTATCCGTCTTGCCTTGGCCGATCAAAACAAACCGGCCCATTGCGCGGAGACCCTCGCGGCCGGCACGCACTTCATCGTCGCTCCAGTGGTAGCCGTCGAGGGCAGCCAGCATCCGCTGCTCGATCCCGTGCTGCCTTGCCTCGTCCGTAAGATACGGCTGCGGGAAGCGATCATCATAAACATGCAGGTCCCGAAGATAAAATTGCTGCCCCCGAAAATGCAAATTCGCGCGGAAGTATTTGCTCTGATACCAGACGGTGCGCTGCGGATCATGATCCTTGCCAAACGGATCTTTCAGCATCACCTGCGCCTGGGTTGGCGTCGACGTGAAGGAACGCTTAAAACGACGCCCCGTCTCGCCCATCGTCTCCACGATCACACCGCCCATGCTGTGCACGCGCGCGAGTTTGTCCATCTGCATCGGATACGCTTTGCTCATCATCGGCCAACCGAAGCTATTTTCCTGACCAAGCTGCGCATAGGCCAGAGATTGGGTGGGCGCATGAGCTGTCATATCGAGGAATCGGTCGACAAATGTTTCTGACTGACCCGACGGCCAGACGGGCTCCATTGTGTCTGGATACGGAAGCTGATCGTCATAGTAATAGACAGGGTCCTGCCCTAACAGGCGGAACATCGGGGTAGAGATCTGGTTCTTCTGCTCCAAAGCGGGACTCCACGCATTCCGTCGACTCGGATAGTACGCTACGATGGGCGCGCCCCAGATTGTGAAGCCGTCCGTGGCCAACTGATCGCGGCAATTGCCGAAGGCATCGATGCCGTAATGGTCGGAGAGATGCTCAGCGGAGATCGCATCCATGTTCCACGATGCCACCGTTTTTGCATCTCGACCAAAGATGCGCTTGAAGGTGCCCATGGCGGTGTCGGCAAGCTTGCGGCGCTCCTCCGGCGTGTAGCCTATGGCATAGGCGACGGGCACATGATAATCCCACTCCCATCGAGGATTGCCGCGCCAGGCAATCCCCGCATCGTCGCATATCTTCCGATTCATCTCGAACCAGATTCCGGTCTCGTGATCTGGAGGCATTTCCGCCTTGAGAAACTCGACGTATGGCCCTTCTACCAGCGCATCATATTGCAGCAGCCATGTGGCGGGAAATTTATGCGCCTTGATCAGCGCCATCTGCTCTCGCACAGGCTGGATCAGGTTGGTGCTCTGGCGCGGCTCCTCCGCGCGGATAAAATTCATGATGTTGATGGCGCGAAAAGGCGCTCTTGTCCCGTGCACCGCCTCCGAAAGTGCGGGTAGCGCGCATGAAACTACCATTGCCTTTAAGCCGCCGACCAGTACTTCACGTCGCGTGTAGGAATTGCAATCACGTTTCGTCGATGCCCTGCCCATGTAAAGTTCCTTTAGTGCCCGTTGGCAAATGCCAGTCTGCGGCGCAAGTATCCGATATGCGGAAGCCGCACCTCAGAGCGGAATGGTGAATTTCGATACGCTTAGCGAGAATGCGGGTGACGGCACGACCTACAAAAGCCGCGCCTCCAACTCAATCGCGCACGCTTGCATATCATGAACCAAGATCAATGCCGCTAACAGCAGTCGCTGCTGAGGCGGCATGCCCGCTCGTTCTGCCCTATCGCACCGCGTACATGGAGGTGTTGGCGGAGCAAGCCGAGCGGGCGCGCGATTAAAACTTCAGTTTGAGCGCCGCCTGCATCACCCGCGGAGGGATGACGCCGGTACTGGTGATCTGTCCGAAGGTTGCAGACGTCGGGTCGGTATTCGGTGTCCCAAAGCTGGGATGGTTGAAAGCGTTGAACATCTCCCAGCGAAATTGAACGCCATAACGCTCCTTGAATGTCCAGTTCTTCATCAGCGCCGCATCGGTCGAGTTGACTGTCGGCGAAATGAAGGGGTTTCGTGCCGTGTTGCCGAAGGTGCCCGGAGCATTCGTCACAAACGCGGCCGGATTCAGGTAGTGATTCAACCACTGCTGCTGGCTGCCCTGGTGCACGTTGGTCGATACACCGGGCACCACATCCGCACGATCTGCGTACTGGTCAGAGCCCGATGCATTCGAACCATTTCCGCAACCGCAGATTCCGAAAGGCGAGCCGCTGTATGCGTTGATGATCGCACTCAGCTCCCAGCCTCCCAGGAAATTTCTGCCGATTGCGTTCCATCCCTGGAGCGATGGCACCGTATATACGAAGTAACTTGTCGAGACGAGGGGAACATTGAGCTGCGAAATCCCCCTGTTGTAGCGGATGTTGAAGGGATTCGGCAGTCCGCCCTGCACCGCAAGATTGCCGGTGGCCGACAAATCAATGACCTTCGACCATGTGAAATTCGACCTGGCCTGGAAGCCGTGAGAATAGCGCTTCTCCAGTCCAACCTGCAGAGATTGATAAGGAGAGGTGCCCAGGCTTGTCAACTCATCGATCTGACTGAAGTTTGGATAAGTCAGGCGCAGCGAGTTCAATGCAGGGTCGGTTGAGTAGATACCCGGATTCTTGTCGAGAATCGTCGCCAGATGGTAGGACTCTTTCCCAACGTACGCGATATGCAGCGCGAGATCCTTCGATATCTGTTGGTCTACTGCGAGGTCCCAGCTCTCAGTCGTGAGCGCGCGGAAATTGCTGGCAAAGACTGCCTCCACACTTACCGGCTGCAGGAAAACGGAACTGGCCGGCGGCTCGTAACCGGTCGATGCGAAAGGAGGAAAGGGACTGGTATAGTTCGTCGTCGAGTAGGTCGACCAGGGGCTGTCGAAAGGGATCGTGTATCCGGCGCCGGGGGCGGCGTTCAGGTTGTATACCGGGCTAAATGGAGCGATATCCGCGGTGTGATTGTAGGTGGAGTAGGGGAGGGGTCCGGTGAACATGCCGAAGGCGCCGCGAACAGCAGTGTTCGGCAAACTCGCCGGCTGCCAGCTGAAACCGACCCTGGGCTGGAAGTATCCATACGTCGTTGGCATCAGAGCGGCATTGACGCCGTGGTCTCCGGGGAAGACAAGTCCGACCGGCGCGTTAGGAAATCTCACGCTCTGCTGGCCCGGCCGAAATGAGGCTCCGCGTCCCTCTCCGGGAGTGGAAGGTGGAAGATTCGGATCCCAGCGCAGCCCCGCGGTAAGAGTAAAGTTCGGTTTAACCCGGTACTGGTCCTGCGCGAAGAGCCCGAGCTGCCAGCCCTTGACACTGGCAATCTCTCCCCCACCCTGCGTGAAGTTGTTGAGATAACCCAGGAGAAAGTCCGCTAGCCCAAAGCCCGTGTAGTTCGAGAATCCTGCAATGGGTGCAGCAGGATAGTCTGCATTTTCCTGTGCAAACTGCTTCCAGATGTTGCCGCCAACGCTGATGGTGTGCGGTCCTATAGTCTTGCTCAGGGCGTCATTCAATCCATAGGAATGGCGATTTTCAACCTGAAGCGCGTTGTATCCAGAGCCAAAGCCGCTTGTCGACAGGCCCTCCAGGTAGCAGTGGCCCGGGATATCATTTACGGCGATGTACTTTGACATGCAGACCTGGTTGCCGTTAACGTCTGTCGGCTCGGCGTAGGAGGCCACATAGTCTTCCGTCCAGAAGAGGGTTGCCTCATTGACTGTTGAGTTGTTGATGATCCAGTCGTGTCCCAGGACGATGTTATAGTCCCTGCCTTGCTGGGCGTCCTCGACCGCCATAAGGTTGCCGTTGATGGAGGCTGCCGGTTCCTCCTCCCATAGAGTGAAACTACGCAGGTAGAAACGGTGGTTGTTATTCAACGTATAGTCGATACGCGCCGTTCCTTCGTCGTAGTTCTGGACCTGCTCGGGACTTACATAAGCTACCTGTCCGGTGGCGGGAACCTGACCCAGAGGCAACGCGGTCGTTGCAATTTTTACCGCAGCGGGAGAAAAATAGGCAGGGTTGATCTGATCAGGTTTTCCAGCGACGGACATAAAGAGATTCGGCTGATTGGTGTAAGGGGTGGTGCTCAAGGTAGTTCCCGCGGGAAGTGCCGCGCCTACTGCGCTGAAGTCTCCGTTCAACATGGCCTGCGTAGGAGTGGCTTGCTGGGTGTACTGCGAGGCGTAGTGCTGCCTGGTGCCTTGATAATTTGTGAAGAAGAATACCTTGTCCTTGACGATGGGGCCGCCGACATAGCCTCCGAACTGGTTTCTCTTGAGGGTGTCGACAGTCTTTGCGAAATAGTCCGCGGCATTGAGATCATTGTTGCGAAGAAATTCAAAGACTCCGCCATGGAACTCGTTGCCGCCAGATTTTGTCTTAATGCTGACGACGGCGCCGGGTGCGTATCCGTATTGCGCGTCGAAGTTGGTGCTTACGCGAAACTGTTCTGTCGCATCTGCGTTTGGGAAGGGTGCAGTCTCCGGCATGTAGGTATCCATGTTTGGAGAGCCATCCAGCAGGAAGAAGGTGCTTCCCTGGCGGCCGCCTCCCGACGATGCGTTGATCTCTGTAGGAATCGCCGTTCCCCCAGGCCCAAGGCCGATCGGCGACTGCAGGACGTTCGTGATGCCGGCGCTCAAGAAGATCAGACTCGATGGATCTCTGCCATTGATCGGCAACTCGGTGATTGCGTGCTGATCAATCACCTCGCTCACCTCCCCAGAGGTGGTGTTGATAAGTTCAGCGCCGCCGGAAACTGTCACGGTCTGCTTGGACTGGCCGACAGTCAACGAGAAACGGAGATTCTTCTTCTCTCCGATGCTCAAGACCACACCCTCGGTAACGAAGGTCTGGAACCCGGAACTTTCAATCGTGATTCGGTATCGTCCCGGTTCGAGCGCTGGAGCGATGAATTCACCGGACTGATTCGTCTTGACCTGACGGGTGGTGCCCGTGTCCTGGTTGACGATCAGAGCGCTGGCGTTCGGCAGCACCGCACCGGAGCTATCCGTAACAACGCCGGTAATCTGTGCGGCTGACTCCTGCGCACGAAGGCAAAGAGGGGGACTTAAAAGCAGCGCTCCCACACACAGTACGTATAGGAACAGGCGCGTCATGGATGGCCTCATAACAGTAATTCTCCTTATTTCAAAGCTGTTTCATGGACCCTCTGGTCGAGGGCCTGTAGTTCTGTTTGCAGCTGGGTTAAAGATGTGCGGAGATCGATCTCGATTGCATCTCCGTCTTTCTGGTCACTGGGCTGCGAACTGCTCAACAGAGCGACAACTGCCTCGTGAACAGCCTCGGTCGAGGAATGAATCCGGCGGATTCGATCTCGCCAGTCTTCCGAGGAGTCCGAGGTGTCGATCGAACCTGATTCCAACGGTGCCGTGACCGAGGTGTTGGCAGCCGGCGTATTGGAAGAGTGGGAAAGAATTTCACCGAGCTGGTTTTGAAGGGAGCTGATGTCCTCACGCAAGGCGGACACATGATCTGCAAGCAGAGTCTGCAATTGGCGACGCGCGTCGTCGTCGAGCACTGCCACCTCTTGAGGTGGGTGACGATCGACAAGCCGATTCAAGGCCCACGCTCGCGCCGATGCCAGTTGGGCCAGGGATAGTGTTTGGTTCACATAGGCGATCCTCTGGTCTTTGTCTGGAAAGCGCGCGTCCAGCTGGGCATCCAAAAGAGGCGGAGAGGCAACCATCACCTGGACTGACGGAGCCGCCGGTTGGGCCCGGCTAACGGAGGTTCGGGACGGAACCTGTTGCGCTGCCTCGTCGACCGTCAATATATGTAGCCGAGTGTGGGGAATGTTGTGAAGTGCTGATAGTAGCTGTTGCTTTCGAACGTCGTCGCCAACAACGCCCTCGATCAACACTTCGCGCCCATCGTGAGGTGCAATGCTGATTTGCTCGCCGAGATCCGCGCCTAGCCCATGAAGCAGAACCTCGGCCTCGACCTCGGACTCTGCCAACTCGGCCCTGCCCGGCAGCACAGCCCGCAGCGCGCCGATGACAGGGGTTCGCGCAACTGGAAGCTGGGTCGTTGCCCCAAAAATGCCCGCGGGTATCGAGGCGAAAGGAATGACGTCGTACGAGAGTTCCGCAATCTCGATCTCGCTCTTGTCCTCTAGGCGAAAGCTCTCTCTTACTGCGTGATAATCGGAAACACGGATTGTCAGATCGGCCTCGGCAACCGGACCGGTCGAGTAGGTCGACTCTAACGTAAGCTCATCGTGCCCGCGCCGCACCACCTTGTCGTTGCTTGCAGGAAGGGTCGCGCGCCAGCGACGATATGACTCTGCATCAAGCGTGGAATTCCAATCGAGTGACGACTTTAAATAAGCCGCTTTAGCCTGCACCTCTCCCGTTCCACCCGCTGCAGTTCGACCTGTAACCCGTTGATGTGCGACATCTCGATACACGGTTCGCGTGAGGGATTTTCTGCCCAGGCTGATACGAAGTTTTTGAACCACAACAGGCTCGGGTGCCGCGCTTAGCGATTTGACATCGGATGCCGTCGCGAGACTCAGCAGTTCATCCGCAGAGACGACCTTCACCGTGCGTAGGGAGTGGAAGACAAGGACCGAGGCGACCAAGACCAGAACGCCTGTGATCCAGGCGAATTGGTTGATGCGGTCTAGCCTGGGAAAGCGCATCGCTTCGCTGAACCAGCTCTTCAGTCGCGACGGGCGCCCCATTTCGCCAGCCAGCGCATCCAGACGAGCAAGGAAGATGGCTCTCTTATCCGATGGAGGCGGAAGATACGGAGCAGTGGCTGCGTTCTGATGGTCGAAGAGGTCTGCGATACCCTGTCCGATGCCTTGCCTCCGACTACGGCAAGACCAGCAGGATTGAATGTGCAGATCAGCGTCCCTTGCTTCCCTGGGTAAGAGCTCTCCGTCCAGCGAGCGCAGGAGCGCCTCATCTGTGAGATGGCCTCCGGAAAAGAGCCAAAGCGCAACGCGGGCCGGACTGCCGTACCGCTTCCTCATGAACACCCCTTTACGAGTCTGGTAATTGCATTTCTCAGTGAGCCAGCAACGGTGGAGGTGCCGACGTTCAAGATTTCGCCTATCTCTCGATAGCGAAACCCTTCCAGGCGCAGGTTGAGGCAGTCGCGCTGCAGTTGGGTAAGTTTGGTGAGGCCATCGCGGATGCGAACATGTCGCTCCTTCTCCAGCAACTGCTCCTCCGGCCCAGGAGCGCTGTCAAAGGCGGACTGACTTATCTGCTCCCACATTTGTGGCGTCGCATCGACGAGACGACGCCGGCTCTTGCGGAAATTGGAAGAAAGATTATGGGCCACCTGATAGACCCAGGCGCGCAGGTTCTCTTCATTCCCGCCTGCGCGCATATGGCGGTAGAGTCGAAGAAAAGCTTCCTGGACGACCTCTTCGACGTCTTGTGGAGATAGGCCGCTGTTGATCAGGTATCGATATAACGACGGTCGAAGAGTGTCGTATAACTCAACGATTCTCCGCTCCGGGCCCTCTGCTTTTCGATTGGAAGCGTCTTCGCGTGCGGCGCTCAGGCGCAGTCCGATCACGCCGCCCGAGGCCGCGTCGACATAAGCCGACAAGAAAAGCCACCTCTGCGGGAAGAAGCTCCAAGTGTTCCGAATTGTGGCCAGTTGCTCCAGCGAAATGTCCCAGCCCGGAAAAGGAAATTTCCTTGCTGTACATAAAACAACGCAGCACCCTCTTTTGTGCTTAGCTCTGAAAAAATATTTTCAGAAGCTCTTCCGAACGAACCTCTTCCAGAATACGCACAGAAGTAAATATGATTTGGGGGGATTCAGCGGAGAGAAACGCGGCCCAGGCATACGAAGGCGCATATCGTCGCTGCACTGAAGCAAATCGAGGTCGTCGTACGATGGGCGACGCGGCCCGAGACCGGAATCGCCACATCGGAAAACCTTCGCCGAATGTCCGCGAAGCGCGGCATTTCCTGCCCTGTTGACGGGTATGCTGCGGATGGCACGATCGAAGTATTTTTACCGCTCCACAGACGGAGAAAGGCCCGGTCGGAGTTTGGATCCGACCGGGAAGCCTTTAGTCTTCAAAATAATGATTCAGCTCGCAAGCCACAGTCCGCGAACAACGCTCAGTGCGGCTTGCGATATTCGATTTCGTCTTCGCGCAGATAGTACTCGGCTGAACAGTCGTCCGCTCCGCAAATCATCGACTCCAGTCCGGCGAACTGGCAGCGTGTGATCAGGCCCAGCGCACCGCAGCTGGGGCAGGCTAAAACTGCCCAGTATGGATTCTTCGCGTCCCCCAGCGACCCCGCATTCTCAAGCACAAAAAGCGTTCCCGGTTCCATCTGCTCTGGTATCCACTGCTCGAGCAATTGCAGTTCCGATGACATGTACTACCTCCCTTGTCTTCACTCGCGCTCTCTGTCTTGCGATCCGGTTTTGAGGGGGCCCGGACCGCCGTTTTGCGGGCGTTCTCATTGTCGCGTCAGGCCGTGGCCCGACGATTCTCTTCCCTCCTGTTTGTTTTGCTGCTCGGCTTTTTCTCCGGCAGCTTGTTTACCAAATCCTTCAGCTCGACCCGCAGCGGCTTGACTGCATCGGTGAGACATACCAGAAGCATCGGCTGCTTCGAGTTGCGCAACAGGTCGACAATCTGTTTCGAATCCGTTTCGAGATAGACGTGTTTTCCGTCCAGCAAAATATGGAACTCGTGCACGCCGGTGACCAGGTCGGCAAGGCGCGCGTGCAGTTCGATCCTGAGAAAGCGCAGAACCCGCCTTACCTGCGCCAGCGAAATTCTGCGCCGGCGAAGCTGTTCGATGACAAGAATGTCGACCAGATCGGTTGCCGAATAAAGGCGGTTGCGTCCCTGACGCGCTGGAACCACGATGCGGCGCTCGTCCCACCACTGGAGCTGGCGCGCGGTGACGCCGGTCAACTCCACAACCTCGCTCGTGCTGAAGGATTCTTTCGGCAAGCCTGAGGTTTCCAGTTCCAAACATTCCACCATGGAAATGTTTGAGGTCATTCTTTATGGAGCAGAGCTGCCTGTCAATCCCCGCGTCGATGAAGATCCGCGTTTTTCATTACTTTCCAGGTTCGCCCGCTGCTCGCTTCAGCCGGCGACGGCTTTAGCATGGAGGGCTTCCTGCAGGGTGTTGCACACCCGCGCGGCGTCCGCCGGCGTCTGGTAGGGATGCATGGGCAGACTCAGGACGCGAGACGCCGCGCTCTCGGATTTGGGAAAGCTGCCGGTGGCCCATCCGCGCTGCCGGCTCAGGTCCGAGAAAACAGGCTGCAGGTGCAGTGCTGTTGGGTAATGCACCGCGGTCGGAATTCCCGCGTCGCGCATGGCCTTCTCGACGGACTCGCGGTCGTCGACTTCGACCGTGTACTGAGCCCATGCGCTGGTGGCATGCGCGGCCACGGTGGGTGTGCTCACCACGCCCTTGAGCAGCGCGTCATAGCGGTCGGCGGCCTCGTTGCGCGCCAGCAGTTCGTCGTCGAAGACTTCAAGCTTGGCCAGTAATACCGCGGCCTGGATGGTGTCCATGCGGCCGTTGATGCCGATCCGGGTGTGATGGTAGCGGCGGTCCTGTCCGTGGTTTCGCAGCTCGAACATGGCCGTCGCGAGCACGTCGTCGTTGGTGAAGCAGGCCCCGCCATCGCCATAGCAGGCGAGCGGCTTCGACGGGAAAAAGCTGACGCACCCGATCGTGCTGAGGTTGCCGGAATGGCGTCCTTTATAGAGCGCGCCGAAGCTCTGCGCGGCGTCTTCGATGACGACGAGATTGTGCCGCTCGGCGACCGCGCTGATCGCATCCATATCGGCAGGCTGACCGTAGAGGCTCACCGGCATGATCGCCCTGGTGCGCGGCGTGATCGCGGCTTCGATCTTGGCCGCATCGAGGTTGTAGGTCGCTGGATCGATGTCAACAAAAATGGGCACGGCGCCTAGCAGAGCGATCATCTCGCCGGTAGCGAAGAAAGTGAACGGAGTCGTGACGACCTCGTCGCCAGGCCGGATGTCGAGCGCCATCAGTGCGAGCAATAGCGCGTCGGTGCCGCTGGAGCAGCTGATGCAATATTTGGCGCCGGTGCGCGCAGCCAGGCGCTCTTCGAGGTCCCGCACCTCGGGCCCGAGAATGTATTGGCCGTGATCGAGCACAGCCTGAATGCGGGCATCGATGCTGGATTTCAGATGACGATACTGCGCTTTGAGGTCGACGAATTCCATGGCTCTATTTTCTCAGGTTCAGCTCGAAGCAGGTAGGAGCAACATCGGTAGATCCCGTAGCCTTTCAATTCCGCCGACCTCCGCGCAATGGATGCCTGTGGCTATTACTGTTGGACCACCTCAGCCGTTGACGACAGCCGTCATGCACAGGACTCCGACTCTGTGGCAGATCCAAAAAGAAAAGCACAGGCCGCAGTTTTGACCTGTGCTTCCAAGTTCTATTGTGTCAATTCGTAGACATTCGCATGCCGGCTAAGGTGTGCCGGGTTTCCCAAACGCCCAGGCTAATGCAGCACCTCGGAGTAAAAGCCGTCCAGATCATGCGTCAGCTCCTTGAGTGCTTCGACATTCAGGTAGATCATGTGTCCCGCGGGGTAGTACCCGAACTCGACATTCTTTGCCAGCTCCGGAGTGACCATCATGTGGCTCAGGTCATACTCGGTGATGAAGAACGGCGTAGCCAGATCGAACATTCCGTTTGCCGAAAAGACCTTTAGCTTGGGATTCTTGCGCATCGCATCGGCCAGGTCCATGGCCACGTCTGGCATCCGCTGTGTGCCGAAGAAGCCGCGGCCGAAGCCGCCGCCCGACGGGCGGTGCGTTTCATCCCAGGGCACATTCGACTCGGTGTGTACGTAGTACGTGTCGGTCGTGTCCCACTTCAGCTCCCGCGACAGATAATCGTGAAATGCCGCCGTGAATGCCCCGGCAATGCCTGTATCCGAAGGATCGTAACCCGGATTCTCGCCGGCATTGTCGACGTCCGTCCCTTCGAAGCGCGCGTCGTACCGGCCCAGAATCTCCCCGTCGTCGCGCATCAGCTCTTTGCGGAAACGCGTGGCGGAAATCCGAAGCTTCGCCTCCTTGACATACTGCACGCTTAGCCCGGTATATCCCGCGACCTTGGCCGCTACGGCGTCGAACTTGGCCTCCGGCAGCAGATCGCCCTCTGCCAGTGCCTCGGAATATTCCCCGCGTGCAAAGGCCCGCACCTCGTTCAGATACGCCTTGATGTCGGCCGGCTTGTTAGGGATTTTGTTGTGGTACCAGGCAATCGCCGCATAGGAGGGCAGGTTGCCGATGTAGTCCATATCCATCCCCGGCGCCATCACGTTGTAATTCAGAATGGACGACACCAGGATTACACCGTTCAGCGAAACGCCGCTTTCCTGCAGCATCCCCGCCAATCCTGCAGAGCGGGTGGTTCCGTAGGACTCACCCATCAGGAACTTGGGCGAATTCCAGCGTTCGTACACTGTCACATATCGCTGGATGAACTTGTCGAATGCCTTCAGATCCTGGTCTACGCCGCGAAAGTCCTTGTCGGTCCCCTTCCCCACCGCTTTCGAAAACCCAGTCAGGGGAGCATCGATGAATACCAGGTCGGTCTTGTCCAGCAGACTGTATTGGTTGGGAACGATCTGATACGGAGGAGCGCCCGTAGCCGCCGGGCTCGCCGTCACCACCCGCACCGGTCCCACCGATCCCATATGCAGCCACAGCGTGGCCGATCCCGGTCCGCCGTTATAGAGGAACGTCACCGGGCGTGTTTTTGGGTCCGCACCATCTTCGGTGTAAGCCACATAAAAAATGCTGCCGTATGGCTTGTCTTCCTCGTTGTGGATAAGGAGTGTACCCGCGGTCGCCGTATAGTGAATGGTCTTGCCGTCCAGGGTCATGTCATGGTGCGTGATTGAAGTCTTTTCCGGCGGAATCGGAGCCGGCTTTTCTTCATCGTGCTTTTGCTGGTCGTCTGGCCGTCTTTGCTCTTGCGCAAAGGCCGGAATACCTGCAATGGAAGCGCTTAACATCAGGACCAACAGCTTCAACGTCACTTGCTTCAACGGAATCCTCCAAACAAGTCTCAACAGGGATGGGCGCAGCAAGGAAATCGTGGGATGACCTAGTCTCCCACGAGATTACGAAAATATGAATCGCTAAGTGCAAAAGTTGCAAGGAATTCCGAGGAGGGGGGAACTGCCCGGCGCGCTGCCCGGGCGGCGGGACGCGCATTACGGAGAAAGCGCCGCACGAGGCCGAGCCCAGTCAGGCGGCGTGATTCCAGATATCGATCGTATGCTTCACATTGCGCGCGGCGCGGTAAATGGCGGCTTTTGCGTGATCGACAAGCGGGGCTTTTCCGGGCTCTTTAGGGTGAAGACCAATCTTCCGCAGCCTTGCATTCACCCGGAAAGCATCCGCCGCGTCGTCCGTCGCACGCTTCATATTGATACTGACGGAGACGGACACCTGAGGACCGTTTTGCACCCAGTGGGGGAACGTGACCGGGAAGAATACCCCTTTTCCCGGCTCCAGATCGAACTTCCACGCTCGATCCTGGAGCGACTGCTTGTAAGTAGCGGCGTTGATGTCCCCGGTCCAGTAGCGCTCCAGTTCCGTTGTCGGCAGAATCGCACGGTCGTTTCCATCAAATAGATACATCGACTTAGCGGCCTGGACCTGCATCAGCAGGGTCGATTCAGAGTCCATGTGGTAGGGCGTCACTCGATGCGGCGACGTTACCAGGATCGTCATGAGCGGATCGCGGTAGCGCTTACAAATATCGATGCCTGTAAACTCCGACAGCTCGCAAAGGCATTCATCGAGAATGAGCTTATAATCCGGCTCTTCGTGCACCCTCTTCAGCATGACAAAGGAATGCGTGTGCTCTATCTCTTCTAGATTCTCCACGAGCGATTTCTGCGGCGGTTTGACGTTCCATCCGTTCCCCGGAGCGGTCGGATCTTCTTCAACATGAAAGCCTTTGCCGTGCGCGTAAATATGCCGCGCCAGCTCCAACAGCGCGGGAAGGCGGAACGGTTCCTGATTGTGCAGGGTGTGGGAAAAGGCAAACGCGGTGCGATCGAAGTCTTTACGAAAGTGTTCGTAACTTGCCGGATCGTAACCAAGAACAGAGAAGGAAGCAGCACTCATGGTGAACTCCAAGCGGCTCATATCCATGAGCCGCGAAGGCCCCGCAGCCCGAAGAGGTCACGTGCCCACCCATTCGGCATGTCTAATCGAATTAGACGGTTTACATCTTTGTAAAGTTGGACGCTATTGAGGGGGAAAGCAAATCGCGGTTCGATCGTCGGAGGGGGTCACAACTCGAACGCACACACAATATCACTTTTTTGAGCGGAAATCTGCCGCTCGAAAAAATATCAGGCGCCGGTACCGCGGATAACCACCTCAGCTGTCCGTACCAGGATCTTCAGGTCCAGCCAGAAGCTCCAGTTTTCGACGTATGCGGTATCCAGCGCAATGTACTTCGCGAAGGAGGAATCCTGCCGCGCCTGCACCTGCCACAGACCGGTCAGGCCAGGCAGAACCTCCAGACGCCGGAAGTGTTCCAGCTCGTACTTCTCGACCTCACTCGCGATCGGAGGCCGCGGCCCGACGATGCTCATTTCGCCGCGCAGCACATTAAAGAATTGAGGAAGCTCGTCCAGACTGTACTTACGCAGAACACGGCCCACGCGGGTGATGCGGGGATCGTTGGTGACCTTAAACAGAATGCCGTCCCGCTCATTCAGAGCGGCCATATCCTTTTTCAGCTGCTCCGCGTTCTTCACCATGGTGCGGAATTTGAAGCAAGGAAATACTCGTCCCCGTTTGCCGATGCGCTCGGAAACGTAAAAGATCGTCCCGTCATCCTCCAGCCGGATGGCCAGCGCAATCGCCAGCATTACCGGAAATACCGCGATGAGCGCCATCAGCGAGAGCACGATATCGACGCCGCGTTTGAGCACCAGGGATATCGTCCGAGGATCCCTGCGATGGAGTGAAACCACGGGAAAGACTCCCAGATATTCGATCGGAGTTTCCGCCGTCAGCTCACCGTAATAGCCGGAAATCGAGCGAATATCCACGTCCAGTTCGCGCGCCTCTTCCACCAGGCGGATAGCCTGCTCCGTGGGGCACGGTTCCGCAATCACGATTTCATCGATGAAATGCTGCCGGGTAAGCTGCCGGATGCGGTCGAGTCCGCCCAGGATCAGCCCTTCCGGGACCTCGCGACTCGCAGTGCAGCCCGGGGCGACAACATATCCGCGCAATTTGTAACCGAGGCGGTAGTCTTTCTGAATGTGCTGGCCAAGCGCGCTGCTCAGATGATTGGTGCCCAGAATCACCACGTTGCGTGTCTCCAGGCCACGCTCGTACTGGCGAAAACGCGCGCGCCGCCAGATCACCCTCCGCACGGACAACGCAACAATAGTAGTGCAGATCAACAGCAGCACCAGCAACCGCGAGATGACCAGGTCCCCCGTCATGTAAAGGCCGCCGCACAGCAGCAGCCCCGCATTCAGGCAGGCCTGCACCGTCAACCGGATCGCGTGCGCTCCGCTGGCCAGCGGAACCGGCGAAAACAGTCCATAGCGGTTCGCAACCAGAAGATAGGCGAGGATGAACCACACCAGGTATACGAGGCTAAGAGGCCGGCTGACCACGTCGTGCGAGAGATGCGGAATTCGACTGGCTTTGTCGAACAGAGCAGCCCGCAGCACGAGGGCCCCGCCGAACGCCACCAGAATCGCCAGGGTGTCGTTCAGCATCATGAGCATGGAAGACACGACCGAAGGACTCGCGATTCCGCCGCGATGTTTTTTCTGGGATGGCCATCCCGTAACCCGCGGATCGTCGCCAGATGTCTTTCGTATGTATTCTGAAGTCGCCATGGAGTTCCGAAAGCCTACAACCGTTGAAAGTCAGTCCATCCTCGATGGGAGTAGCCCGAACGATCATCAATCTGGAAAAGTTTCAAACGCGGATTATGAGCTGAGGAAGCAACATACTGAGCGCCCGAGCCACGAAGTATCTTTTAATCACTAACGCGTGATCGCTGATTTAGTCTCGGCACAAATTAGGTAACACTTCTCGGTAACGACGAGGGCCGAATGACAGAGGCGAGCAAAACCGGCCCGATTTAGAGTTGAATATAACACTTTCCTGCGCCTTCGAAGTACCTAATTTCTGTCAATCTCTCGTAACAAATTTATTGAATTCCCGAAATAAGCGCACGATCTTCCCGAACCCTTATCTCGTTGAACCGTTATGGGATCTTAAGCGAGAATATGCGACTTGCGACTGCTCCCTGCCATAAAACTTCTTTATTGCGCGTATTGCCGGACACGGGGTTGAATACTTGGACGCGACGGAGACCGTTGATGATGCCCACCCTTCGAAAATCTGCAATAAATGTCACCGTGTCAGTGTCAAATCTAACATCATCGCAATCATTCAAACCGAACGCGACCCTGTAATCGGTTACCTCCGGTTCCAGGGTAATTAGCAAAGGTAATTAGGATGAATCCATGACGGAAAACTTTCGAACCGCCATCGCCCGCCTCATCGAGCAGGAAGCTCGGCCTGTGGATAAATTTGGCCATCAGCCCCGCCTCTATGCCCTTACGCGCCTGATCGGCGAGCGCCTTGTCTACGACGACGACATCGTCTTTGCCGCCGCGTGGCTGCACGATCTCGGAGTCTTCATCGGCAATCGCCCCGAAGATATCTCCGCGCTCGCAACCTGGGACCATGTCAGCTATGCCTGTTCGCGCGTTCCGGATTTGCTCCATCAGTCCGGCTTCCCGCCCGAAAAGATTCCTGCCGTTCTCGACGCGATCCGCACCCACCAGCCCCATGACGATCCGAGGACCATCGAAGCCACCATCCTCCGCGACGCCGACATCCTGGAACAACTTGGGGCCATCGGCATCCTGCGCAACGTCTCGAAAGTAGGACGCGACACCCGCTTCCACCGCTTCAGCGACATTGTTCCGGTTCTGAGCAAAGCCCTGCACACTCTCCCACCCTTGCTCCGGCTGGAGAGCGCGCGCGAGCTGGCCAGGCCGCGTATCGCACTTCTCGCCGGCTTCCTCGACTCAGTCGACCGCGAAGCCGGCAACTTCCTCTGTTGAACCGAACTGGCTGGCATTCGGGATGTGGTTCATTGCCCAATAGTGGCGAAAAACAGCGAAACGTTTCATGGGGACCTCATAACCTGTTTGTCGACTGAGCGGTGAGACCAGAGCTTGGGAATCATGGAAGCCAATTCCTCGCGCCCGCCTTCTGAGACAATAATCAGAACAAATTCGCAGAGGAAAACAGTGGAAGAGTTCTCGAGAATCAAGCGACTCCCAGCCTACGTCTTCAACATCACCGGAGAGCTCAAAGCCTCTGCCCGTCGTCGCGGCGAAGACATCATCGACTTCGGCATGGGAAATCCCGATGGCGCAACCCCGCAGCACATCGTCGACAAGATGATCGAGGCCGCGCGCAAGCCGGACACGCACCGCTATTCGCTCTCGCGCGGCATCCCGCGCCTGCGCCGGGCCATCGCCAACTGGTACGAGCGCCGCTACAACGTCGCCATCGACCCCGAAACCGAGGCCATCGTCACCATCGGCTCCAAGGAAGGCATCGCGCATCTTTGCCTCGCCACGCTCGACCAGGGCGACATGGTCCTTGTCCCCAACCCCAGCTACCCTATCCATATCTATGGACCGGTGATTGCGGGAGCCAATATCCGCAGCGTCGCCATTCACGACACCGACAGCTTTCTGGCCGAGCTCGAGCAGAGCATCCCGCTCATGTACCCCAAGCCGAAGATGCTCATCCTCAACTTCCCTGCCAACCCCACCACGCAGTGCGTCGATCTCGCCTTTTTTGAGCGCGTCGTCGATCTCTGCCGCCAGCACAGCATCTATCTCGTCCACGACCTGGCCTATGCCGACATCGTCTTTGATGGCTTCCGCGCGCCCTCCGTCCTCGAAGTTCCGGGCGCCCGCGACGTGGCTGTCGAGTTCTTCACTCTCTCCAAGAGCTACAACATGCCGGGATGGCGGGTCGGCTTCATGGTCGGCAACAAGACCCTGGTCTCGGCGCTCTCCCGCCTCAAGAGCTACTTCGATTACGGAACGTTCACGCCGATCCAGGTCGCGTCGATCCTCGCCCTCGAAGGACCGCAGGAATGTGTAACCGAAATATGTGAGAATTACCGCTGCCGGCGGGACGTTCTCGTCAACGGCCTCAACAAGCTTGGTTGGAAGGTAGCGCTGCCCAAAGCCACCATGTTCGTCTGGGCGCCAATCCCCGAACCCTACAGGCATTTAGGCTCGCTCGAATTCTCCACCCTGCTGCTGAAAGAAGCCAAGGTCGCGGTAAGCCCAGGCATAGGCTTCGGCGAGTATGGAGACGGCCACGTCCGCTTTTCGCTGATAGAAAATGAGGAGCGAACTCGCCAGGCCCTGCGCGGCATTCGCCAGATGTTCCAGAAGGATGGCGTCGGACTGCTGGCCTCTGCACATTAAAGAAAGAACAAAAGACGGGTACCCCATGTCTCGCCTTTGAGACGTAGCATGAACGAACATCGGGTGTCCCACATCTCGCTTCTGAGATGTGGGAGACGACAAGTCCCGTGAATCGTCGATGACAAACGTCGATCATCGTCATCAAATTGTTGCGTACTCTGTCCGGCTTCGGTACTGTTAAGACAGTCAGCACTGCATCCAACCAAAAGATTGATCGAGGAGGAACACCGTGAGCAACATGATTGTCTGTCTCGCCGCCGATCACAATGGTGTGGAACTTAAAGCCAAGGTTAAGGCCTCCCTCACCGATGCCGGCTATCGCTGTCTTGACCTCGGCCCTTATGTTCCAACCACCTCCGTCGACTACGTGGACTATGCTCAGCTCGTCGGCACTTTGATCCAGAACGGGGACTGCGACCGCGGCATCCTGATCTGCGGAACCGGCATTGGCATGAGCATTGCTGCCAACAAGGTTCCCAAAGTGCGCGCCGCCGTTGTCCATAACTACGAGAGCGCCGGCAAATGCCGTGAGCACAATGACGCCAACGTGCTTTGCCTCGGCTCTTGGATTCGCACCGACGAAGAAAACATCGAGATTTCGCAAATCTGGCTCAGTGAGAAATTCGGCGAGCGCCGGCATGTGCGCCGCGTCGAACGTATCGCGCCCGATCCACGCGGAAAAGTCGTCTTCACCAACGGCATCTTCGACATCCTGCATCAGGGCCACATCGAATTACTGCGCTGGGCGCGCAACCTTGGAGACAAGCTGGTGGTGGGCATCAACTCCGATGCCTCGGCACGAGCGCTCAAGGGCGAAGGCCGTCCCATCAATTCGCAGGACAACCGCAAGGCCGTACTGCAGGCACTCCGTTTCGTCGATGAAGTCGTGATCTTCGAGGACAACAAGCCGACCGCCCTGATCCAGGAACTGCATCCCGCCATCGTAGTCAAAGGTGGAGAGTGGCTGGCGGGGCAAGTCCGCGACCAGGACGAGATTCCGACGGATATCGACGTCAAGATCTTCCCCCTGGTAAAGGGCTATTCGTCCACGAACGTGATCCGCAGGATTCGCAACGGTGAAGACCCCTTGAATTTGGCGGCGGAAAGAATCGGCCTGCAGTAGCTGCTTATTCCCGTAACGGGTGCCCTACATCTCGCACTTGAGATGAAGGAATGGGAGGGTCCATGTCTCGCATCTGAGGCGAGGGTCACGGCAGGCAGGGCTTCAAACCAACCTCGAACACCGCAGGAAGACAATTGACGGACTTGAAGAAAGTTTTGGAGAGCTTTGAGCAGGCGAGGGTTCTGCTCATCGGCGACACCATTCTCGACATCTATACCTACGGGTCGGCGATGGGCCTTTCGGCGGAAACGCCGACGGTCGTCGCCCGCAAGAAAGAAGTGAAATATTCTCTCGGCGGAGCGGCGCTCGTGTGCCGTAATCTTCTCGAGCTGGGAGCAGCGGTAGACTTCATCACGCTCGTCGGCGACGACGAAGAAGCCGCGCACGTACGAGCCTTTTCTGCGCCACGCCTCAAGCTGCTTGCCGTCGCAGACCCCGACCGGCCCACCACGGTGAAACATCGCTTCTGGGTGGATGGATACAAGCTCTTCCAGCTCGATCAGCGCGAAGACAAGGCCATCTCTAAACCTATCGCCGATCAGATCCTGGCTCTCGTCGACGAAGTCCTGCCGCACATCGACATCGTCGTCATTTCCGATTACCGGCACGGCCTGTTGCCCGGCGATTTAGTCACACCACTGTTACAAAAGCTGCACAGCGCCGAAAAGCTCGTCTACGTCGATTCGCAGGTTTCTCAGAACGCCAGTAACCACAAGCTTTATCGCGGCAACTGTGTCATCTGCCTGAACCTCAAAGAGGCGAGGGCAATCGATGCGAGCTTCCACCCGTCCACTGACTCCGCGGCCTTTGCCAGGCTCAACCACGAGCTCGATACCCAGCGCCTGATCGTCAAGCTGGGCTCGGAAGGTGCGCTCTTCCAGGATGGCGCGAAGATCACGCAGGCCCCAGCCAACAAGGTCAATGTTGTTGACACCACCGGCGCCGGTGACTCGTTCCTGTCGGCATTCTGCCTCGCCGGGCTTGAAGATCCGCTCTCGTCGCTCAAACTTGCTAACGCCTGGGCTGGACTCGCCGTGCAGATTCACGGCACCATTCCACCTCGCAAAGATGATCTGCTCGCAGCGGCCGGCGCATGAACAGGTGCGCAATCGTTTATCCTTAAGAAGCGTAGTTCACAAATAGTTCCCCGCAGAACCCCGAGCGGCAGGGCCCGCAGGATACAGCCAGCCTCTCGAACACGATACAACGATGCTCACGAAATATCCTGTTCTGCTGTTGTACTCGACCCCGGCTCCTTCACCGTTGTTTCGCCATCAAAGGAGAGAGTTCCATGTCCTACGGACTGACGCTCGACCAGGTTAGGCATATCAACCATCCCGCACCCACGCCCGCATCCTGGGGCAGCATCACCGCATGCACGCAGATGCCGCAATACGGCCTCTATCGCATCGATCTCAACTCCGGCGCGGCGCAGCCCCTGCATTTCCATCCCTCCGGGCCATGGCAACTCTTCGTCGAAGAAGGCGCGGTCCTGGTTCACACTGTCGGTCCCGATGGTGAATCTTCCGCTGGCGTCGTCAAAGCTGGATCGACTCTTCCCTTCCCGCACTACGCGGTCTATAGCCTCGCGACTCATAGCGGAGCCGTCGCCTATCTCTTCGGGCCGCACGTCGATGAGGGTCTGCAATCTTTTCTAGTGGAGACGCCTGCCGCTGCTGCCAGCGCATTCGCCGCGCTCAATGCAGCGAAGCTCGAAGAGATCGGTGCCCCCACCACCGACATCCGCGAAAAATACTGGGGACGCATTGAAACCATACTTGCCACCGATGTTGCCGGCAAGCGCATCCTCGTCCGCAAAGGCGGTCAGAGCAGCCTCGAATTCCACGTGGAGAAGCGGGAAACCTACTACATCCACTCCGGCCTGCTTAAGATTGGCCTGCGCATCGGCCGCGCCGAAAATCACAGCATCGTCCTCGGCCCCGGCGACAGCTACGATGTGAATCCCGGCGTCATGCACATGCGCATGGCCCTGGAGGACACGGTCATCATCGAAGCTTCCACCAAGGACTCCGATGCCGACTCCTATCTCGTTGAAGATGGCCAGACTTACCGGCACATCGAAGTTGATTCCAAACCATCCCTCACAGAAAAACAGGAGCAACCTGCGTGAAACTCTTTCTCGATTCGGCAAACCTGCAGGACATTGAAAATGGCCTGGCAAGAGGCCATCTGTCCGGCATCACGACCAACCCCTCATTGCTCGCGAAGGAGCCCAAGTCCAATTTTCACGGACACATCAAGAAGATCGTCGAGCTCATCGAAGCCGACGGACGCGAACTCCCTCTGAGCGTCGAGGTCTTTGCCGTCAAGCCAGACGAAATGATCGCGCAGGCTGAAGAGATTCTGGAAAAGATTCCTTACGCCGGGCTCAACATCAAAGTGCCGATCGGCTGGGACGAGCTGAAGGTAATCTATGCTCTCGCCAAGCGCGACATCAAGGTGAACTGCACCTGCATCTTCACCGAAGAGCAGTGCGTGCTCGCCGCCAACGCCGGAGCCAGCTATGTATCAATCTTCCACTGCCGTCTCAAGGATATGGGCGGCGATCCGGTAAAGGTTATCGAAGGCACGCGCCACATCCTCGACGATGCCGGACATCCTGCCGAGATCATCGTCGGCAGCATCCGCATGCAGAGCGATATTCTCGAAGCTCACCTCGCCGGAGGACATATCGTCACCGCCGGAGCCAAGGTCATCGAGCAGATGGCGAGCCATCCGGGAACCGACAAATCCGTTCAGGGCTTCCTCAAGGACTTCCAGGGCTGGATCTCGTAACCGCAACAGCGACAAATACCGGAATCCCACGTCTCGTACCTGAGACGTGGGATTCGCAAAGCGCCGGGTGCCCTACATCTCGCACTTGAGATGTGGGTTCACCGCCAACAACCACGTCAACACCGAAAGCCAACAATGACTGTTTGTTTCGACATCGATGGCGTGCTCTGCGACCAGGTCGAGGGGGATTACGCCGGCGCCAAACCTCACCAGGACATGATCGACATGCTCAACCGCCTCTACGATCGCGGTTACCGGATCATCCTGCATACCAGCCGATTCATGGGGCGTGCCAAAAGCGATCCCGCTGAGGCCGAACGCATCGGACGTGACTTTACCGTCAACCAGCTGGCCGGCTGGGGTGTGCGCTATCATGAGCTATGGATGGGCAAGCCGCGCTACACGTACGTGATCGACGACCGCTCCGTCTTCTACCAGGCCGATCCTGCACGCATTGAATCTCTACTTGAAGAAAAAGCCGCCAAGGACAAGCAAATCTTAGGGGAATAGCCTGACATCTTTGCGAAGATGAATCACTTTTCCGGCAGGGCCGCTTTCGCAATCAACTTTCGTCGTGCTGAACCCCTCGACGAAGGGCACGATCTTCACACGTCCACCCCACGAGCGAACTTCGGCTGCACCAACGATCTCGTCGGCAATGTAGTCCCCGCCCTTCACAATCACATCCGGCTGAAGCGCCACCATCAGTTCCAGCGGAGTGGGCTCGTCGAACACCACCACCGCATCCACGGCAGCCAATCCCGCCAGCACCTTGGCCCGCGCATCCTGGTTCACGATAGGTCGGGACGGCCCCTTCAGAGCGCTCACGCTCGCATCGCTGTTGATAGCCAGAATCAGCTTGTCACCGGCGCGGCGTGCATCGTCGATCAGGGTCACGTGGCCCACGTGCAGGAGATCGAAGCATCCGTTGGTGAAGACCACGGTCATCCCTGCCGCCTGCCACTCCTTTACCTTCTTTTGCAGATCGTGAAGCAGGAATATCTTCTCTTCCAATCTCGGCAGCTTCGTCGTTGCACTCATCCCAATCTCACCAGTTCCTCTCGCTTCATCGCGCGCAAAGCTGCGCTCAGCATCTCGTCGACGCTGATCGAAGTCAGGCACTTCTTCTTTTGCTCGATGCATACTTCGAGATTGCAGAGGGAACAATCCATCGTGTGATACACCACTTCGTGCCCGTTGCCGACGGGAAACCAATACCCGCGCCGGTCTCGCGAAGCGAATGCTATGGCGCAGGGAACGCCCTGAGCAGCCGCCAGGTGCATCGGGCCGCTATCCGGCCCCATGAACAGCGCCGCGCCCTTCAACGCCGCAGCCGTCTCTCGCGGTGTGAGCTGCCCGCACAGATTCACTACAGGGCCGGTCCACTGCTGGGCCGCAAAATCGCTTACCTGCGCATCTTCCTTTGCACCGATCAACATCAGACCAAATCCCGGAAGCTGAACGCTCAGTTTAGCCAGAAGCCGGCGCCAATTCTCTTCGCCCCAATCCTTGGCCTGCATCTTGGTGCCCGGCCCGCAGGCAATAAACGGCCGGCCTTCGAGCATACTCCGAGCTTCCTCTCCACGCTTCAACTCAGCGGCAGTGAGTCGCAGATCCCAGTTCGCCAGATCGTCGATGCTGCTCTCGCCAAGGTCTCGCACCGTCCGCAGCAGCCGCTGCGATTCATGCTCCCAGATGTCTTCTTGTGGAAAATAGAGTGGCGCGGCCATGTCGCCTAGAGGCAAACCAACAAGCCGTCGCGCTCCGCACAAGCGAAAGAAAGTTGCGTCGCGCTTCACTGCACGCTCGCCTCGCGGCTTGGTCAAATAGACGAGAACCTGCGGACGAAACCTCTGGATTTGCCACCATAACTGTGCCAGATTGCCAACGCTCCGTGTACCCACGGGATAGCTCATGTAGCCATCCACCAACCCCGAGTCGCCGATGATGGCCGAAGCCGCTGGAGCCTTCGCATGCACCGGGATATTCGTGAGCATCAGCCGGCGCGCGTTCGGGAAAGTCCGCTCCACAAGATGGAGAGCGGGCAGAACCACCACCGTGTCGCCGAGGCTTCCCAGGCGATAGATCAGAACCCGCTTAACATTCTTCGCATCAAGACCGAGGGGCATTTTTTTCAGATCTCTCGCATACCGGGTTGACCTGAAGCTCGTGGGAGACCGCATCCCGGAATCTTGATCAGAAGGTCCCACCGGCGGCATGGCCGCCTTCTACGGCAGGCGATGCCCAACTGCCGCATCTCGCGTCTGCTGATGCGCAGGACGTCCCACGCTCAGGTAAGTAAACCCGTGCGCAATCATCTGCGCAGGATCGTAGAGATTTCGCCCATCGATCACGATTGGGTAGCGCAGCGTGTAGTGCAGCTTATCCAAATCGAGTTCGCTGAACTCGTGCCAATCGCTCAGAATAAGCAACGCGTCCGCATCCTCGGCTGCGGCGTAAGGATCATCCACGTAGCGCATCCGATCCGAAGGCGGGATCACTTCCTTGGCACGCATCGATGCCGCGGGATCGAAGGCTGCGACGTTCGTGCCCTCCTTCAAAAGCTGCTCGACGATGTCCAGCGCCGGAGATTCACGAATATCGTCCGTGCCGCCCTTGAATGCCAGGCCCAGCACGCCAATCTTCTTGCCGCGGAAGGTCCACAACGCGGAGCGCACCTTCTGGAAGAATCGCTTCTTCTGCTCCTCGTTGATGCACTCGACTTCCCTGAGCAGATCGAAATCGATGCCGAGCTGTTCGGCCACATAGCGGAATGCGGCGACATCCTTCGGGAAGCATGAGCCGCCATAGCCGATACCTGCGCGCAAAAACTTCGGTCCGATGCGCGCATCCATGCCCATGCCCTTCGATACCTCTTCCACATCTGCGCCTACTGCCTCGCAGATATTCGAAACCACATTGATAAATGAAATCTTCATCGCCAGGAAGGCATTCGAAGCATGCTTAATGAGTTCTGCCGCCTTGGTAGAAGTCAGCAGTAGCGGAGGAGGGTTGTTTTCGGTCAGGGTCCCGGGGACTGCCTGCGCCAGCTTGTAATATTCTCCGGACGTCAGTGGCGCATAGATGTCGCTGAGCAGCTTACCCGCCCGCTCACTCTCCACTCCCACAACGATGCGATCCGCATGCAGGAAATCGACAACTGCCGTACCCTCACGAAGAAACTCCGGGTTTGAGGCGATATCGAACATCTCCTTCGGAACACCATTGCGCTCGATGACGCGGCGAATCCACTCGTTGGTGTAGACCGGCACCGTGCTCTTCTCGACGATCACCTTGTAATCGTCGATGGATCGCGCAATCTCGCTCGCTACCGCGTCCACGTATGAGAGATCGGCGCTTCCCGTCTTGCTCTGGGGCGTGCCCACTGCGATGAAGATCGCCTGCGACTTTTGCGTGGCCGCTTTGAGGTCCGACGTGAACTCGACCTTGTTGGAGCGATGACGATTCAACAGTTCAGGCAGATAGTCTTCGTGAATCGGCACTCCGCCCTCGCGGAGCATCTTCACCTTGGACTCGTCGTTATCGACGCAAATCACATGGTGACCCATTTCCGCGAAGCACGCCGCGGCCACCAGGCCCACATAACCTGAACCCACAACTGCAATTGATACCGGCTGGCTCATTTTTTCACCCGAAAAGATTCAATGTTTATTGACTTCCTGAAGTCTACTTGGACAGGTCTCGAGTCCGTTTCGACGGCGTAAATCCAGATGAACTCTCGTGTTATCCGCAAAGGTGGGAACAATTACCGGCAACGCAATCCATGGTATGAGGGATGCGATTCCAGCGAAGACCGCCTGCGCATTCTCATGTAATGTCTGCTTTAAGCATCGCTGGCGGCTGCGCGTTTGTCAATCATTACCAATGGCATAGCCTTGGGCGCGGATGGCAACTGCTCGATGCGAATCTCATCCTCTCCAATGTCGCAGAGTTAACCAAGCCGCACGTATGATCTACTTATCGGCATCGAGAGCTGCCCCAAACAGCGAATAGATATCTCAACATAAATCTCGCAAGACTGATCACAGCTTCATTGAGGACGAATTGAGTTCGATTTCAATCCGCAGGCGCAAGATTCTCTATGTAGGCGATCCCAATCCTGGAGGAACCTCCGGGTACCGTCAGGAAAGCCTGCGCCGTCTGGGTCAGGATCTTTCGGTTTTCAACGTCACAGCATACACGCCACGCTCTAAATTCTGGAGCACGATCGCACATCGATTTCCAGCCGGGCCGTTGGTCGCGAAAATAAATCGCGATTTAATCCGCGCAGTCCGCGAATCGAAACCCGAGATCATCTTCTTCGACAAACCCATCCATTTCACGCCCGCAACCATTCGCGCTATCAAACAACTCGGCCCCGTCATCGTCTCCTATAACCAGGACAGTCCATTTGGCCCTAGAAAAGACCCCTGCTGGCGCCAGTTTTTCCGCGTTTACCGCCTCTTCGATCTGCATTGCCTCTTCCGCAGTACGGATGTAAAGCGGTACGCAGAAGCCGGCCTGCCCTTCATCAAAACAATGTTTAGCTTCGAGCCGTCGATGCAATATCCGCCGCCTGCCACCTGGAGCGATGCCGACCGCACGCGCGACGTTTCTTATGTCGGCAGCCCGCACGAAGAACGTCCCCAATTTCTTCGGGCTCTCGCGGAAAATCATTCCATTCCTTTGCTCGTTGCCGGACCGCGCTGGGAAAAGTTCTCCTCGCCCGATTTCCTCGCCCGATACGTCGCCGACGGCTACTTACGCGACGCCGACTACCGCTCGACCATCTGGAAATCGAAGATCAATCTTGGCTTCATCAGCCATAAAAATGAAGACGACATCGGGCATAAATGCATCGAGATCGCAGCCTGTGAAAGCTTCCTGCTCACAGTGCGCTCCGAAGGGCACTCCGCATGTTTCGAAGAAGACAAGGAAGCTGTCTTCTTCTCTTCAGTAGAAGAATGCGCGGATAAAGCCCGCTTCTATCTCAACCGTCCTGATCTGCGCGAAGCCATAGCGCGTCGCGGCCGGGAGCGGGCGGTGAAGTCAGGCTACGACAATGACACTCAATTAGCGCGAATCCTGAAAAGGCTAGATGGCCAGGAAGAATGAGCCCCCTAAAAGAAGAAGGCCCGCCAAAAGCGGGCCTTAATTTTGCGGCGAAGCCGAAGGGCCAGCCTCAGACGCCAATGACGGCGCAGAGTTCCTTGACTGCTTCGGCGCTCTTCTTGAGAGCCGCGTCTTCTTCCTCAGTGAGCTTGATTTCGATGATTTGCTCCAGCCCACGCGAGCCCAGCTTGCACGGCACGCCGATGTAGTATCCGCTGATGCCGTATTCTCCTTCGAGGTATGCGGCGCAGGGCAGGATCTTCTTCTTGTCCTTGAGAATCGCCTCCACCATCTCCACCGCCGCGGCCGAAGGAGCATAGTAGGCGCTCCCCGTCTTCAGATACTTCACGATTTCTGCGCCGCCATCGCGTGTGCGCTGCACAATTGCATCCAGCCGCGACTTCTCGATGAGCTCGGTGATTGGGATACCGGCCACCGTCGAATACCGCGGCAGTGGAACCATCGTGTCGCCGTGACCGCCCAGCACAAACGCCGTCACATTCTCCACCGAGACTTTGAGCTCCTCGGCAATGAAGGTGCGAAAGCGCGCCGAATCCAGCACGCCCGCCATGCCGATGACACGTTCACGATTGAACTTCGCCTGCCGATACGCAGCCTGCGCCATGGCATCGAGGGGGTTTGAGACAATCACCAGAATCGTGTCCGGCGAATTCGCAACAACCTTCCCTACCACGTCCGACATGATCTTATAGTTGGTCTGCAGCAGGTCATCGCGGCTCATGCCGGGCTTGCGCGGAATGCCGGCGGTAATCACCACAATGTCCGAATTCGCAGAATCGGCGTAATCATTCGTGCCAATGATGTGCGAGTCCCGCTTCTCAATGGGCATCGCCTCCAGCAGATCGAGCCCCTTTCCCTGCGGAATTCCCTCGACCACATCCAGCAGGACCACATCCGCGAGTTCCTTCGACGCGATCCAATGCGCAGCAGTAGCGCCCACGTTGCCTGCGCCCACAATCGTAACTTTCTTCCTCATGCCTCTCCTTCTCCAAGACAAGTACGTAACAGCCAAAGGGCGATCAGAGCCTTGGCGCCGAAGGCGCAGTCGCCTCGACGGCAAGTCCCATATTCGAGATCATGTGAGTGGCAAATTCGCTGGTCTTGACCTTGGTCGCGCCCTGCATCTGCCGCTCAAAGTCATAGGTCACGAACTTCTGCTGAATCGTCTTCTCCATCGACGACTCGATCAGCTTCGCCGCTTCCTTCCAGCCCAGAAATTCGAACAGCATCACGCCCGAAAGCATAACCGAGCCTGGATTGATCACATCCTTATCCGCATACTTCGGAGCCGTACCGTGCGTAGCCTCAAAGACCGCATAGCCATCGCCGATGTTCGCACCCGGAGCGATTCCGAGGCCGCCCACCTGCGCTGCGCATGCGTCGGAGATGTAATCGCCATTGAGATTCGGGCAGGCCAGAATCGAATACTCCTCGGGCCGGATGATCACCTGCTGGAAGATCGAGTCCGCGATGCGATCGTTGATCAGAACCTTCTTCTTCCACTGCCCATTCCCGTGCGACTTGCCGATCGAATCCAACACCGATTTCACCTCGGCATAAAGCTCCTTACGGAACTCATCCGAACCAAACTCCAGACCGGGCTCAATCAGCGCCGCGTTCTGTTCAACGGTTAAATCGGGATTCGATTCCTGGTTGCCCAGAATCCAGCTCTCGCGCTCCGTCACCACCTGGTCGCGGAATTCGTCGACCGCTACCTCGTAGCCCCACTCGCGAAATGCGCCCTCAGTAAATTTCTGAATGTTTCCCTTGTGGACGAGAGTGACCGACTTGCGACCGTACTCGATCGCGTACTTGATCGCGTTGCGCACCAGCCGTTTCGTGCCCGTAATCGAGATGGGTTTGATGCCCACGCCCGAGTCTTCGCGCACTTTTTTCTTGCCGCCCTTCAGCATCTCGTCGTTGAGAAAACTAATAAGCTTTTTAACCTCGGGAGTGCCTTCGCGGAACTCGATGCCCGCGTACACATCCTCGGTATTTTCGCGGAAGATCACGACATCCAGTTTTTCGGGATGCTTCACCGGGCTCGGCACGCCCGCGTAATACTTCACGGGACGCACACAGGTGTAGAGGTCCATGATCTGCCGCAGCGCCACATTCAGCGAGCGGATGCCTCCGCCCACAGGAGTCGTCAACGGCCCCTTGATCGACACGCGCAGATCCGTCGCCGCCTTCACGGAATCATCCGGCAGCCAGTTCTTGAACTCGCGAAAAGCCTTCTCGCCCGCATAAATCTCGAACCACTTCACTGATCGCTTGCCGCCATAAGCCTTTTCCACGGCCGCATCGAAAACGCGCTGTGAGGCTCGCCAAATATCGCGCCCCGTGCCGTCGCCTTCGATGAAAGGAATGATTGGATGATCGGGGACGGTGAATTTTCCGTCGGCGTACTGGATCGCCTCGCCGCCCGCGGGCAAAGGCAGTCCGTTATAGCTCGTCTGCATGGATTGAGTGTGCTCCCAGCTAGGTATACGTCAGAATAGAAACCGAATACACCGAGGCTAACACTCGCGGAAGACGAGTGGCAATGGACTGCGCGTCCAACGACACGCGCCTCTGGCGCAAGCGCTCTTGGCATCAATGATCATCGGGTGCCGGGTGCCCCACGTCTCGCATCTGAGACGTGGGAGACCGCCGGCCCCAATTCCAAATGGCTAGTCCCCATTCCCTGCGTCCCTGCTTTATGATTTCTGCATGCTCACCAGTAGGAAGTTCGGCTTCGCAAAGCTCGCGGCTCTGGCGCTCGTTGTCTCCTTCACCCTCTGCGCACGCGCACAATCCGACCAACCAGTCCGCGTCGTCATCGTCGGACTCGAGCACGGGCACGTTGACGGCTTCCTGCATGCCTTCCCGCGCCAGCATGAGGCAGAATTAGTCGGCATCGTCGATCCCGATCCAGCCCTCCGCGCCAAGGCCGAAAAGAATTTCCATCTCGATCACAGCCTCTTCTACTCCAGCCTCGATGAAGCGATCGCCGCCAAACATCCGCAGGCCTTACTCGTCTACACATCTGTCGGCGAACATCGGCGGGTGATTGAAGCCGCAGCAGCCCACGGCCTCGATGTAATGGTTGAGAAGCCGCTCACGCTTTCCGTCGCCGACGCGCTCGCGATCCGCAAGGCCGCCCGCGAACATCACATCCAGGTGCTGGTGAATTACGAGACCACCTGGTACTCAAGCAACAAAGCTGTCTTCGACATGGTGCAGCAGGGCAAGTTGGGCGAGGTCCGCAAGGTCGTCGTACACGATGGCCACCAGGGACCGAAGGAAATAGGCGTCCAGCCTGAGTTCCTCAAATGGCTCACCGACCCCGCGCAAAATGGCGCCGGGGCCCTCTACGACTTCGGCTGCTATGGAGCCGACCTCATGACGGTGCTCATGCACGGCGAAGCGCCCATTTCGGTCACAGCGGTAGCCCAGACCGACAAGCCCGATATTTATCCACATGTCGACGACGACGCCACCATCATTCTGCGCTACAAGAATGCGCAGGCCGTCCTCATGCCGTCATGGGACTGGACCTTCGCGCGCAAGGATATGGAAGTCTACGGCACCAAGGCTTACGCCATCGCCGTCAATCCAACCCAGGTGAAGGTTCGCACCAGCGAAAAGGGAGCGGAAGAAGAGAGCACGGCAACCCCGCTTACCCCGCCCGAGGATACCTCGCTGCACTACCTCGCCGCAGTCGTCCGCAAACAGCTTCAGCCCGACGGAGATCTGACCGGCCTCGACACCAACATGATTGTCGTCCAGATTCTCGACGCCGCAAGACACTCCGCAGCGGAAGGCAGAACAATTCAGCTTCATCCGCTGCCGAATTAGTTGGGTGCCAGGGTGCCCATCCTGTCGGCCCCTCTTATTGGGCCGATAGGGTGGGAAACCACCGAACGTAATCCCCAATCACTTTCGTTCGGCGTATCCTGAAAAAGATGCGCCGACTCACTCTGCTCCCCATCCTGCTCGCCGCCTTCACCGCACTTCCGTGCCTCGCGCAGTACTCGGCCGAGCAGCCGCTCGGAGCCACGGCGCAGAGTAAGCCTGCCTACCTCAAGAACTCCGGTATCGATCAGCGATTGAACTCAGCGTTGCCGCTCCAGGACCACTTCCGCGACGAATCCGGGCAGGACGTGACCCTCGGGCAGTACTTCCACGAGCGTCCCGTGATGCTGGCGCTGGTCTATTTCAAATGTGGAATGCTCTGTCCGCAGGTGCTGCACGGCATGGCCCAGGCCCTTGAGCAGACAGGCTTCCACGCCGGTAAGGAATACGAAGTCGTCATCGCCAGCATCGACCCTTCGGACACCGCAGCTGACACCGCAGAGCCTAAACAGCGCTTCGTCAGCACGCTCGACAGCTCCGACGCGGCTGCTCACGTACATTTCCTCACCGGGCAACAGCAGTCGATCACCGACCTCGCGACGGCTACCGGCTTCCACTATGTGCGCGTCCCCGGACCCGACGGCAAGATGGACCAGTTCGCGCACTCCAGCGTCATCATGATCGCCACGCCGGATGGCCGCATGTCGAAATATCTCTCCGGCGTCGAATACCAGTCGCGCGATGTCCGCCTGGCGATCATCCAGGCCAGCAATCACAAGATCGGATCGCTCAGCGACATTGTTCTGCTCTATTGCTGCAGCTACTCGCCCAGCCAGGGCCGCTACACCGTGGCCGTGCTCCGGGTAATGGGCCTCGCCGGCATGGGCAGCCTCTTCGCGCTCATCGGAATCTTCTACCTGCTGGGCAAGAAACCAAAGCACAGCACGGTATAGTGCTGCCGTTGCGTTCCCGGTGAAGCGAATCACTCATTGCGCAAGGCCCGGGCAGGATGCACGGAGGCCGCCCGCCGAGCAGGCACCAGCGCCGCCAGCGATGCGACGACGGCAATCACCAGCACCCCCATCGCATAAACCGCGAAGTCTGCCGTGGAAACGTCATAGAGTTGGCTCTTGAGCGCGCGGGTGGCCAGCAGCGCCAGCGGAATAGTGACGGCGACGGCGATAGCCGAAAGAGTCAATACCTCGCGAAGGATCAAGCCGACCACCGCGGATCTCTGCGCCCCCAGCGCCATCCTGATCCCGATCTCCTGCGTGCGCTGCGCGGTCGAATAAGCCAGGATGCCGTACAGCCCGATGCCCGCCAGCACCACCGCGAGAACGCCGAAGATGGTAGCCAGCAGAGCGACCGCGCGTTCGGCCTCAATGGTATCGTCGATATGCTGGTCGAGAGTGGCAGGATCGTTCACGATCAGCTTGGTATCGATGCGGGCGATGGCCGCACGGACGCCCCCCATCGTCGTTTCCGGCGTTTGCCAGGTCCGCACATAGAAGGTCAGCCCGGTAGTTCTTTCCCCCTGGACAAAGGGCCGATAGCTGGTAGCCATGGCCGGGTCGCGGACCGTAGTGTGTTTCACATCGCGCGCCACGCCCACAATCAGACTGTCCGTCTCCGGGCGCTCGGGCCTGCTCACATGATGACCCAGAGCATTCTGCGCACTCCCGAAGAAGTGCTTCGCGAAACTCTCATTGACGATGGCCACCTTCTGCGCGGTCGCGCTGTCGCCGGCGTTGAAGTAACGTCCGGCAATCAGCGGAATGCCCAGCGCTTGCAGGTATCCGTCACTCACCCACGGCAGCTCGACGTCAAATTGCTCATCCGGCCTCGGCGTGTATCCCGCCACCACCACGTCGCCATCCTTGTTGTCGTCCTCGAGATCGGGATCGTCGGTCGCTCCCACTGCGCGAATCCCAGGCAGAGCGGCGATTGCCTCGATCGCGCGTTCTTCCACCGGTGCAACCTCGCTGCCGGGGTAGCCGGCCAGCTCGGGCGCCAATGAGAAGGTAAGCAGATGATCGGTGGCGAAGCCGGGATTCGCGGCGCGCAGGTTCTGGATGGTGCGCACGAAAAGTCCGGCGCCGACCAGCAGCAATAAGCTGAAGCCTATCTGCAGTGCAACGCAGGTCTTGCGGAATTTGAGCGAGCCGCCTGAGCCGGTACCCACCTGCTGTTTCAAAGCCTCAGCCAGGCGTGGATTCCAGAACTGCAAGGCCGGCGCCAGGCTGAATAAAACCCCAACCAGCAGCGTTGTGGCGGCGGCGAAGGCCAGCACTCTCCAGTCGAGGGTCGCGGTAAAGGGCGAGGACTGTGGCGAGCGTCCCGCCATCCAGTGGATCAGGAACCGCAGCGCCTGAGGCGCGATCAGCAATCCCAGAGCCGCGCCGGCAAGGCCCAGCAGCAGGCCTTCGGCGAGAAGTTGGCGCACGACCTGCCGGTTGGTCGCTCCCAGAGCGTAGCGCATTGAAAACTCCCGCACTCGCGTCGCCGCGCGCACCAGCAGCAGGCTGGCCACGTTTACTCCCGCCATGACCAACACCAGCAGCACCATGCCCATCACGATGGTGAGCGGAGTGCGCAGGTTGTCGCGGTCCGGCGAGAATCCCTGCGCCCCGGCGTCCACATGCAGGCGGCTTTGCTCTACGAATTTCTCCCGCGCCCTCGCCGACTGGTCGCGCTCCAGCGTGAATTCCGACGCTCGCAGTGAGCGAAACAGCGGATTGAGCGCGGCTGCAGCCTGCGCCGGCGTCACGTTGTCACGCAATCGGCCAATCATGCCCAGCCAATAGGCACGGTGATCGTTCAGATAGTTCCACTCGGGCTCGACAACGTGCTGCATGGTAATCGGCACATAGATATCCGGCAACCGGCCCCACACCATGCTGTGAAAGCCGGGAGCGGCAACGCCCACAATCGTGAACGGTGTGCCGTCGATCAGCAGCGTCTTTCCGGTGACGGAAGCTTCCCCAAGGTGCGTCTTCCAGTAATCGAAGTTCAGCACCGCTACCGGATTCGCGCCGGGTGCGGTTTCATCGCTGGTCAGAAAGAGACGGCCCAGCGCCGGCTGGACGCCCAGTATCTGAAAGTAGTTGCCGCTCACCAGCTCAGCCGGAATCGCCTCGGCGTGATTGTTCCAGGTCACGCCCGCCGACAACGGCTCGGCCGCAATCAGCCCGCTCAAAACGGTATTCTTGTCGCGCAGGTCGCGATACATGGGATAGGAGAAATAATGGTTGTGACCGGGCGTATCGCCTCCCTCGTCATGAACATGCCCCGAATATTCGCCGGCAAAGCTGAGTACCACCAGCCGATCGGCATCCCGCACCGGCAGGGCGCGGATCAGCGCCTGGTCCAGCAAGGTGAAGATGGCGGTGTTGGCGCCGATGGCCAAAGCCAGCGTCGCGATGGCGGTGATGGCGAAGCCGGGCGACCGGCGAAGTTGGCGAAGCGCATAGCGGATATCCGTCACAATCGCGGGCATGATTGCTCCTTCAGGAGATTTCTGTGCATCCGCAAGGCCAAACGGCGCGCTGGAAGTCATTGAAAAATATGAATAATTCGGAGAGACCAAGAGACCGCGTGTGCGATTCCGGAAAGCGGCGTCCGGAATCGGACGGGCGAAACTGGATCTGAACGGTGATCCCGGCGCACCGAGCCTGGCGAAACCCGTCGGTAGTTTAAAATCTCGCTATCTCACGCGAGAATTCAGAATCAGGCCAGCGCAAGCCGGTGGGGAGAGTTTTGCCGCAGCAAGTCCCGGACATCCATGACTGGAAGCCCTCCCATAATCCCTGGGCGGTCGCGCTCACCGTCACCCTGGCCACCTTCATGGAGGTGCTCGACACCTCCATCGCCAACGTCGCGCTCCCCCACATCGCCGGCTCGCTCGGCGCCAGCCAGGAAGAAGCCACCTGGGTCCTCACCAGCTACCTCGTCTCCAGCGCCATCATCCTGCCCATCTCCGGCTGGCTCTCCAACCGCTTCGGCCGCAAGCGCTTCTACATGACCTGCGTCGCCATCTTCACCGTCTGCTCGCTGCTCTGCGGCATCGCGCCCACGCTGCCCTTCCTCATCCTCGCCCGCATCCTGCAGGGCCTCGGCGGCGGCGGCCTCGCCCCCAGCGAACAGGCCATCCTCGCCGACACCTTCCCCGTCGCAAAGCGCGGCCAGGCCTTCGCCGTCTACGGCATGGCCGTCGTCGTCGCGCCCGCCATCGGTCCCACCCTCGGCGGCTGGATCACCGACAACTTCAACTGGCACTGGATCTTCTTCATCAACCTGCCCGTCGGCCTGCTCTCGCTCTATCTCTGACCAACCGCATGGTCGAAGACCCGCCGTACCTCAAGCCCGCAGAAGAAGCCAAGCACCTCAGCGGATCGACTTCATGGGCCTCGGCCTCGTCGCCCTCGGCGTCGGCTGCCTCGAGTTCACCCTCGACAAAGGCCAGGAAAAAGACTGGTTCGGCGACCCCATGATCCGCACCTTCGCCATCCTCGCCGCCTGTCGCGCTCATCTTCTTCGTCTGGTGGGAGTGGAACCACCCCGACCCCATCGTCGACCTCAAGCTCCTCAAGAACCGCAACTTCGGCACCGCCGTCTTCCTGCAGCTCATCCTCGGCATGGTGCTCTTCGGCTCGACCGTGCTCATCCCGCAATATCTGCAGATTCTGCTCGGCTACACCGCCGAGCGCGCCGGCATGGTCCTCTCCCCCGCGGGCTTCGTCCTGATGGTCATGATGCTCGTCGCTGGCCGCACTCGTCGGCAAGATGCGACCCGCGCCTCATGGTCGCCTTCGGCTACATCGTCACCGCCGCTCGGCATCTACAACCTCACCCGCCTCGACCTCAACACCGCCTTCGGCACCATCGTCGCTGTGGCGCATGCTCCAGGTGATCGGCTCTGCCCTTCATCTTCATCCCCATCAGCACGCTCAACTACGTCGGCGTCCCGCGCGACAAGACCAACCAGATCTCCAGCCTCTCCAACTTCGCCCGCAACCTCGGCGGCAGCGCCGGGCACCGCCCTGCTCACCACCTTCATCGCCCGCACCTCGCAGACCCACCAGGCAGCCCTCTCGGCGCACACGTCATCCCCGGCAGCGCCGCATACCAGCACTACATCGAGCCAGCAAGGCCGCGCTCATGAGCCTCGGGCACACTGCCGACGCGGCCTCGCAGATTGCCGTCGGACAGGCCTACCAGACCATGCTCCGCCAGGCCTCGATGCTCAGCTACCAGAACGCCTTCTGGGCGCTGAGCGTGATCATCGCCTGCCTCATCCCGCTGCCTTTCATCATGCGCAAGCCGCCCAGGCACGAAGGCACAGTCGAAGAAGCGATCGGCCACTAAATCAGTGTGGATTGAGGCAGGGTGTAGGGTATAGAGCTTAGAAAACACCGGGTGCCCACATCTCGCATTTGAGATGTGGGATCAACCTTCCGGGGCGGTGATGCTCTTCACCACCACTCCGGTCGTTTCGAAGTGCGTCACGCGATGGTTGCCCGCGTGCCCCATGATGATCGCTTTCCGGAGCAGGTTGATCAGCGACCGGGAGTTCTCTTCAAACCATCGATCGGCGGCCTGCTCCCATTCGACAGCCAGGTTGTAGGTCACGTCGCATTTCGGACAGATCAGCGGCGTCTCTAACCAGCGATGAAACGACCCTCCCGGCAGCGTACCCACTGGCTCGGAGCCGGAACGGATCGCGGCGATTTTCAGCTTCATTTCCTCCTCAGCCTACCATCGCGGCCAAAGAAGGAGCTCGGGGGGCACACAGTCAGCCGGACACCCCGGTCTCGCGCTTGAGACCGGGGTTCACAAATACCCCGGATATGAAATTCCCTCCGCCGTCCTATGGCCACCCACTTTCCGATACATTGGTCTGCATGATCTGGAAGCGTCTTCTCGTCGGCGCGCTTTTCTGCCTTCCCATCCCGGCCCTCACACAACCCACCTCTCAACCCGCGCAGGATGTCCTCAACCGCCTCATGCCGCGGCTGGCCCCGCAATTCAAGCTGACCCTCACCGCATCGGCCGCCGATCACGACGGCTTTCGTATCTCGGGAACCACAGGCCATATCGAAGTGCAGGCGGCTACCATCCCCACGCTGCTTTATGGGGTGAACTGGTATCTGAAGTACGTCGCGCATCTGCAGGTCTCGACCAACGGTCTTCAGCTCGGAGCACCAGGTCTGCAGCTTCCAGCACCGCCGCAGCCCATCGAGAAGCCTGTGCTCTACCCCTGGCGCTATGCGCTTAACGAAAATGTGGACGGCTACTCCGCGCCCTACTGGGATCAGAAGCGGTGGCAGCGCGAGATTGACATCCTCGCGCTCAGCGGCATCAACGCCATCCTCATCGAGCGCGGCACCGACTATGTTCTCTACCAGACCTTCCGCGACGCGGGTTACTCCGACGATGCCATCCGCCGCTGGATCACCCAGCCCGCGCACCAGAATTGGCAGCTCATGGGCAACATGTGCTGCTTCGACGAGCCGATTTCCCTTGAGCTGCTGAAGAAGCGCGCAGAATCGGCGAAGAAGCTCATCGACTCGCTGCGCAGCCTCGGCATCGCGCCGGTACTGCCCGGCTACTACGGCATCGTTCCCGCCGACTTCGCCACCCTGCACCCCGGCGCGCACGTCGTAGCTCAGGGCGAGTGGAACGGCTTCACCCGCCCCGGCTGGCTCGATCCCCGCGACCCGCAATTCGCCAGGCTGGCCGCATCTTTCTATCGCCACCAGCAGGAGCTCTTCGGCCCCGCGCCCATGTACGACATGAACATCTTCCAGGAGGGAGGAACCGCGGGCGATGTCCCCGAAGGCTCGGGCGCGAAGGCCGTGCAGGATGCGCTCGAAAAGTCGCACCCCGGAGCTATCTGGTTCATGATGGCCTGGCAGAAGGAGCCGTCCCAGGCACTACTCTCTGAGCTCGACACCAGGCGCATCCTCATCGCCGACATCGAGCAGGGCCGTACGCCACGCGAGAACCGCGATGAAGAGTTCCGCGGCGCACCCTGGCTCTTCGGCGGCCTGTGGGAATTCGGCGGCCGCACCACACTCGGCGCGCCGCTCTATGACTACGCTGTGAGATTCCCCGAGATGGCCAAGCGTCCCGGCAGCCACATCAGAGGCATCGCCCTCTTCACGGAAGGGCTCGACACCAACCCCTTCGCCTACGACCTCTACACCGAGATGGCCTGGCACGCCGAGCCGGTGAATCTGAGCGAATGGACCGGCAACTACGCCACCCGCCGCTATGGAGCGGATGACGAGCATGCGCGACGCGCCTGGCAGATCCTGCTCAAGACCGCCTACGGCTATCGTGCCGATGGCGTTCGGGGACACGGTGAGCGCGATGCAGCCGCGGATTCCCTCTTCAACGCACAGCCCTCGCTGACCGCAAAGCACGCCGACCTCTCCGCTCCCGACGAGCTCCGGTACCACCCCGCCGATCTCGCGCCGGCTCTCACCGAATTGCTGCAGGTGGCGCCGGCCCTGCGCTCAACCGAAACCTATCAGTACGATCTGGTCGACGTAGCCCGCCAGGTCCTCGCCAACACGGCGCGGACCATGCTGCCACAAATCAAGGCAGCATATGAGAGCAAAGACAAAGCTGCCTTCACGAAGCTCACCGCGCAATGGTTGCACCGCATGCAGTTGCAGGACGCGCTGCTGCGCACCAATCAATATTTCCTGCTCGGCCGCTGGCTCGCCTATGTTCCGCAGTGGTCGTCATCGCCCACAGAACTGGAGCGGCTGAACTACGATGCCCGCTCCATCCTGACCACCTGGGGAAATCGCAAGGCCAGCGAAGACGGCAATCTTCACGAATACGGCAACAAAGACTGGGCGGGCCTCACCCGCGACTACTACATGGTACGTTGGAAAATGTACTTCGACTCCCTCGCTTCGTCCCTCGCCACCGGCCAACCGCCGAAGCCCATCGATTGGTACGCCTTCGGAGACCGGTGGAACCACGAAACTCAGGCCTACACGCCAACCCCGGAAGGCAGCGCCTATGAAGCCGCAACCAGCATCGCCCGAGAACTAAAGCTAACGCCCTGACTCGGGCCCGGGTGCTCCGTATTTGGATTTTCAGACGTGGGTGTTCAACAAAAACACCTCTCGACATAAAATCGAAGTTCCAGCGATCGAACCAACACGAAGGAACCCAAAGCGCATGACCTCTCAGACCGTAGCAGCCGTCAAGCCCGCCCGCATGCTCTCCGTCGACATTCTGCGCGGTCTCGACATTGCCTTCATGATTTTGGTCAATAACAACGGGGACGAACACCACGCATTCTGGGCGCTCAAACACGCTGCCTGGAACGGCTTCACGCCGACCGATCTGGTTTTCCCGACCTTCCTTTTTCTGGTCGGCATCTCCACCGTGTTCTCGACCGCGTCCCGCGTAGCCCAGGGAGCGACCAAAGCCTCGCTCTTCTTCCACATCGTCCGCCGCGCCGTCATCCTCTTTCTCTTCGGCCAGCTGGTCAATAACTTCCCCTTCTTCCACCTGGCAACCTGGCGCGTCTATGGAGTTTTGCCGCGAATCGCCATCTGCTACCTCATTGTGGCGACGTTCTATCTCATTAACCCAGGATGGCGAAACAAGGTAGCCGTCGCAGTGGCCGCGCTGGTCGGCTATTGGATCCTCATGCGCTATGTCCCTGTCCCCGGTTACGGCGTTCCCGGACGCGATATCCCGCTGCTCGATCACGACGCCAACCTCGTCGCCTGGCTCGACCGCCATATCTTCTCCGCGCCGCACCTCTACGAGCGCACCCGCGACCCGGAGGGCCTGCTCAGCACCATTCCTGCGCTCGGCACCACTCTAATGGGACTTCTCACCGGCATCTGGCTGCGCACCGGCCGAACGCTCGTGCAGAAGACCCGGGGCATCGCCATGACGGGGCTCGGCAGCGTCGCCCTCGGAGCCATCTGGAACTTCAGCTTCCCCATCAATAAAAAGCTGTGGACCAGCTCCTATGTCCTCTTCGCCGGCGGCCTGAGCCTGCTGCTGCTGGCTCTTTGCATGTGGATCGTAGATCTTCGCGGCAAATCGGGCGGCGCAGCCCAGCCTGTCAAGCCTTCACCCTGGCTCAGGACTCTGTTGGTCTTCGGCACCAACGCCATCTTTGCGTACGTGCTCTCCGAGCTGCTGGCCTCGGCGCTCGGCAGCATCCACCTCGGCAATGATCTGAACGCCCAGCAATGGATATACCAGGGCATTCACCACGTCATCGCGAACGCGCCCTTTGCGTCGCTGACGTATTCGCTGGTGTTTGTTGCCGTATGCTGGCTCCCGACATACGTCCTTTACCGCAACAAGATTTTCCTCAAGATATAGGCAAGCAAAACACCGGTTGCCCCACGTCTCGCATCTGAGACGTGGGTTCAGGCTGACCACCACAACTCGCGTTTGAGACGTGGGTGACCAACGTGCCGTATCATGAAACAGGTACGGCCACGCGGCGATCAGCCGCGATTTTCATGCGCGAAGAGCAAGGCGGTTCAGCCGCCTTCGACCGGAGGAATTAGAAATTGGGAAAAAGCATGGTCCCGAAACGTCTCTTCTTCACCAAGGGTGTCGGGAAACATAAAGAACGTCTCACTTCCTTTGAGCTGGCGCTTCGCGACGCGGGCATCGCAGCGCAGAACCTGGTCCGGGTCTCTTCCATCTTTCCACCGCAGGCCAAGCTCATCACCCGCAAGGAGGGATTGAAATATCTCTCTCCCGGCGAAGTCGTCTTCGCGGTCGTGGCCGAAAACTCCACGCGTGAACCTCATCGTCTGGTCGTTTCCAGCATCGGCGTCGCGATCCCCACAGATCGTAACACTTACGGTTACCTAAGCGAGCACCACAGCTTCGGCGAGACCGAAGAGCAGGCCGGTGAATACGCCGAAGAGCTCGCCGCCGAAATGCTGGCGACCACTCTCGACGTGGATTTCGATCCCGACAAGAGCTGGGACGAGAAGAAAGAGATCTATCGCATCTCCAACAAGATCGTCCGCACCGCCAACATCACCCAGTCGGCAATCGGCGACAAGCGCGGCCTGTGGACGACCACCATCGCCGCCGCGATTCTGATCTTCGAGTAGTGCAGCGGAAAAGCGGCTAGCGAAAATCCGGCCAGCGAACAAGCGGTCAGCTAAAGGTCGATGAGCAAAAAGCGGCGCGGGTGCCCCACGTCTCGATTTTGAGACGTGGGATTGACTACTGGAATCGTTGGCTTTATTCGCGAATCAAATCTCATTGACACCCTATTCACCAAAAGTAGTTAAGCTGACCGGTTCATCGCTGACCGAGCGTTAGCTGACCGCTTGTTCGCTACCCGCTTTTTAGTCCGCCGCCGCAGAGCGGCCCAAGGAGCTTAAAGAAATGCCCACCCAACTGAACTACCGCGTCGGCCTGATCCAGATGTCCTGCGGCCCCGATCCTGACGCCAACCTCGACAAGGCCGCCGACCGCGTCCGCGAAGCCGCCCGCGAAGGCGCCGAGATCATCTGCCTGCCCGAGCTCTTCCGCGCCCAATACTTCTGCCAGCGCGAAGACACCGCGCTCTTCGATCTCGCCGAGCCCATCCCCGGTCCCAGCACCGAGCGCCTCAGCGCCGTCGCCCGCGAAGAGAAGGTCGTCGTCGTCGCCTCGCTCTTTGAACGCCGCGCCGCCGGCCTCTATCACAACACCGCCGCCGTTCTGCACAAAGACGGAACCCTCGCCGGGCTCTATCGCAAGATGCACATCCCCGACGACCCGCTCTACTACGAGAAGTTCTACTTCACTCCCGGCGATCTCGGCTTCAAGGCCTTCGACACCGCCGTAGGCAAAATCGGCACCCTCGTCTGCTGGGACCAGTGGTATCCCGAGGGCGCGCGCATCACCGCGCTTGCAGGGCGCGAACCTGCTCTTCTACCCCACCGCCATCGGCTGGCATCCGGCCGAGAAGGCCGAGTTCGGCGAGGCGCAGTACGACGCCTGGCAGACCATTCAGCGCGCGCACGCCATCGCCAACGGAGTCTTCGTCGCCGCGGTCAACCGCGTCGGCATGGAGCATGGTGACGTCCGCGGCAATCGCGTCGAAGGCCCGGGTCTCGAATTCTGGGGAGGATCGTTCCTCGCCGACCCCTTCGGCCGCATCATCGCCAAGGCCGCGCACGACAAAGAAGAGATCCTCATCGGCGAAATCGATCTCAAGCTGCTCGAAGACACGCGCCGCAACTGGCCGTTTCTGCGCGACCGCCGCATCGACGCCTACCAGCCGATCGTGCAACGCTTTCTCGACGCGCCCATCGGGGACGGGAAATGACCCAGGAGCCGCACAGCACTCCGCGCGACCAGGGCTACCGCATGCCCGCCGAGTGGGCGCCGCACGCCGCCACCTGGATCGCCTGGCCGCACAACGCCGATGACTGGCCGGGAAAATTCCAGCCCATCCCCTGGGTCTACGCCGAAATCGTCCGCCATCTCTCCCGCGTCGAAGACGTCCACATCCTCGTCAACGACGACGCCGCCGAGAAGCGCGCCACCGGCATCCTCGAGGCGCGCCGGCGCCAACCTCGCCCGCGTGCACTTCCACCACTGGCCGACCGACCGCGTCTGGCCGCGCGACTCCGGCCCCATCTTCGTCAAGAACCCGAAGGACGCAGTCGCCGTCACCAACTGGAAGTTCAACGCCTGGGCCAAGTACGACAACTGGCACCGCGACGACCAGATCCCCCACCACGCCAGACCTCGGCATCCCCAATCATGCCCGAGTCGGACACCGACGGCAACGGCCACCGCGTCGTCCTCGAAGGCGGATCCATCGACACCAACGGCGCCGGCATCCTGCTCACCACCGAGGAATGCCTGCTCAGCGAAGTCCAGCAGCGCAATCCCGGACGTCACGCCGCCAGCAGCTCGAGCAGGTCTTCCACGACTACCTCGGCATCGACCAGATCCTCTGGCTCAACCGCGGCTGCGCCGGCGACGACACCCACGGCCACGTCGACGACATCACCCGCTTCGTCGCGGAAAATACGATCGTCACCGTCACTGAGACGAATATCCACGACGAGAACCATCTGCCCCTCGCCGAAAACCTCGACCGCCTCCGGTCCGCCCGCAATCTCCACGGCCAGCCCTTCGAAATCGTCGAACTCCCCATGCCCGCGCCGGTCGTCTTCGAAGGCCAGCGCCTGCCCGCCAGCTACGCCAACTTCTACATCGCCAACAACCTCGTCCTCGTCCCCACCTTCAACGATGCCAACGACCGCAACGCGCTCAACATCCTCGCTGAAGTCTTCCCCACCCGCGAAGTCGTGGGCATCCACTGCGGAGACTTCATCTGGGGCCTCGGAGCCCTGCACTGCATGACCCAGCAACAGCCCCTTTAAATTAAAGAACCGAGGTTTAGGGCGCCGAAGGCGCGGACGTCTGGACCGCGAGTTCCGGCCAATCCCGCGAAAGAGCTATGCCAGACGGATGCTCCGCGGTATAAAGTGTCATCGGAGCCCAAGATGCAACGCGACAACCTCGAATGGCTCGACGATTGGTATCAGAGCCAGTGCAATGGAGACTGGGAGCACAGCCGCGGCGTGCGCCTCGAGTCATTAAATGATCCCGGCTGGCGACTCACCATCCATCTCGTTGGAACGTCAGCCGCGAATGCCAGCCCCCAGCGCCTGAATCTCGATACTCCATGCGGCGAGTGGATCGATTGCACGATATCCGGTGGCCGCTTCCAGGGCTCAGGAGATCCCCGCAAACTGGAGCAGATCATCGGCGTCTTTCGCCAGTGGGTTGATACAACCTCTTGAGCGGCGACACGCAATGGATGCAGGAAGCGCTTGCTGAAGCCCATTCCTCAGCGGACGCCGGAGAAGTCCCCGTCGGCGCCATCATTCTGCTCAACGGCGAGGTGATCGGACGAGGCCAGAACCGGGTCCTCCGCGACCTCGATCCAACCGCGCACGCTGAAATCGTGGCCATGCGCGATGCAGCCAGTCGTCTCAGCAATTACCGTCTTACCGGATGCGAGCTGTACGTCACCCTGGAACCCTGCGCCATGTGCGCAGGAGCCATGATCCATGCGCGCATTCAGCGCCTCATCTACGCCGCCGCCGACCCCAAGGCTGGCGCGGCGGGATCCGTCCTCGAAGTCATCAACCACCCGCGCCTCAACCATCGTATCCAAACGACCGCCGGCATCCTGGCCGAGCCAAGCGGCGAAGTGCTGCGCCAGTTCTTCCGCCAGAAAAGAGAAGACAGCGGCAGGGATTAACTAATCTTTGCAAAGTCCGATCAGCAGATCCCTATATGTTCCGGCCTTCTCCAGAAGTGCCTCTCGCCGGCCCGTCTCATAATCCGCATACTCAAATCCCGGACTTACCGAGCAGCCCAGCAAAGCCACCGAACCGCCTGCGACCAGACGCGATCCCTGCCACACGTTCTTCGGCACGACGACCTGCACCTGCTGCCCGGCCTCTAGATCGCCCCCAAGAAGAACTCGCTTTACCGAGCCATCGGGAGCAATCTGCAGCATTTCCACCGGATCGCCGTAGTAGAAGTGAAAAATCTCATCGGAAGCCAGCCGATGCATCTCTGAAAACGTTCCCGGTTCGAGCAGGTAGTAAATACAAGTGCCCGCGTGCCGTGCCGAAGGATACCTCTCCGGCAAAGCGCTCTGAGGAATCACTTCCTCCGAGCGCCAGGTCTGGATAAACCATCCACCCTCGCAAGGGTGAGGCGTCAGACCCAGCAATTGCTTGATCTCATCAGCAGTCATGGCGGCATGATAAATGGGTGGATGAGAAGCAGGGACTAAGAACCGTTCAGCGAAGGCCTGGTCAGCAATGACCCGGTCAACGGAGAGCGACCCGAACAACCACCGTCATTCCGAGCAGCGCGAGGAGTCTCAGCAATGCTGGGTCGCAGAACAGGCCAAAGCCCATCGGCTCCGCTGGCCGGACTTTAGCTACCCGCTTTTCAGCTGCCCGGTGTCTAACCACAACAGGTGTCTCGCTCTCTCTCAAATCAAGGTTGGGAGAGGTCATGTTCGAAGACAGTCTGGTCGAATCCACAGGACGCATCCGCACGCGCAGCGGCAAGCTCGCGGCCGGTTCGTTCCTTTTGCAGGCGGCATTCCTCGCCGTGCTCATTCTCATTCCGTATCTCTACCCGGATGCGCTGCCCAGGCAGGCGCTGACCATGCTGCTCGTCGCACCCCCGCCGCCACCCGCGCCGGCGACGCTGCCCGAGCACGCAGCTCCCGCTCGCGCAGTCACGGCAGTCCCCCTCGCCTCGCTCAGCATGCCCAGCCGCATCCCCACCCATGCGGCAATACAAGCGGTCGACTATCCCGCTCCCACCAATATCGGCGTGGGCCTTGAAAGCAGCGTTCCCCCCGGCTCTGGAGCACTCCGAGGCCTGTTCCCATCGAGCACGGCGTCGGCCCCACGCGTAGTCGCCGCATCCAAGCCCGAATCCGGTCCGATACGCGTCTCCGCCGGGGTAGCCGCCGGCCGGCTTCTCGTATCCATCCGCCCCATCTACCCCGCGATCGCCAAGAGCGCCCACATCCAGGGAACGGTCGTCGTCGAAGCCACCATTTCGAAAACCGGAACCGTCGAGAATGCTCGCGCCATCAGCGGACCATCCATGCTCGTCCAGGCCGCCATCGCTGCCATCGCCCAGGCGCGCTATCAACCATACAAACTCAACGGAGAACCGGTGGAGGTGGAGACGACCATCAATATCGTCTTCACCTTGAGTGAGTGAACACCGGCTAAGAGATGAGTCGCTAAGGTCCGAATGGCTAAAAAGCGGGTAGCCAAGAGCCGGTCAGCACCCGCCACCCCGTTCTCAGCTTGCCGCTTTTTTAGTTACCCGTTCCTTAGCCGCCCGCTTGTTAGCTATCATGGACGCCATGCAGCTGCTGCTCTATTCCGCATCCTGGTGCCGGGATTGCCGCGAGGCCAAGCGTTTCCTCGATAGGCACAATATCCCTTACATCGAGATCGATATCGAGTCCACGCCAGGAGCGGCCGCCGAAGTCGTTCGAAATGTCGGCAAGCGCGCCATCCCGCAGTTCGTCGTCGATGGGGAATGGGTGCAGCCCTACCGCCCCGGCGAGGGCTTCCTCTACGAAGAAATGACCCTGCGGCTGGGATTAAACAGCCGGCCCTGACCGTTCCACCACTGCCAGCAGCGTCCCAACCACACCCAGCACCAGGGCCAGCCCGGTAAGCCCTCATATGCCCGAGCCGGCGGTAAAATGGCCCAGCTTCGAGTCCTTGTGAAGGGTCGGCACGGCTATCGTGACCTCTTCACAGCGACGGGGCGATCCGCCGATTGAGTCTGCATTGCTAACACCCGCCGCAACGCTCGAATCAGTTCGGGTCCAGCCTGTTCCAATTCCTCGAGGTGATACCCGGCCAGCGAAGACAGCGCCCGCTCGCCCTTCGGCGTCAGCCGAAGAAGGATGCACCGGCGGTCGGCAGGGTCGCTGCTCCGGCGCACCCATCCCTGTTCGATGGTCCGGTCCACCAGCTCCACAGCGCTGTTGTGCTTCAGCAGCAGGCGTGCTGCAACGTTGGCAATTGTAGGAGGCAGCTCATCCGGCATCCCCGACACGCACAGCAGCAGCTGATACTGCTGAGCGCGCAACCCAGCGTCTTCCGCAGCCGCGCTGCTGAAATGCAGAAATCGCCGCAGCTGGAAACGAAACTCGGCCAGACGCTGGAACTCAGCCCGGCTCAATGCGCGCGTTGCATCACCCGGCTCATCGTTGGCCGCAGACTCTACAAAAGAGAAAGATGTCATAGAAACATCGTAATACGATATATCGTATTACGATGTTTCTCGGGCCTTCACCGATGTCGGAGCAGCCTCCGGAGGGGCAAATCCATATCCTTGGCCCTTATTCGGCGGCCCCGCCTTCAGGCAGCCCGGGATCGGCCAGAATGGCCCGCGCGTCCGCTTCATCGTCCGCGCTCACCTGCAGTTCCAAAGGACCAAGGCCCGGCTCTAGAATCCGCGCATTCTCACCCGAAAGAAAAGTCTCAATCCCGGCCGACTGCAGGCGCAGCCGAGCCATCTCCGCCTCGAGCGGTTCCGTAAAATGCCCAATGGTAACAACGTCTGACATAAATCCCTTTCGCGATCTCAACGTTCAGTATCCAGTATGATGCAAGTCGCCATCCTAATCGCTAATCTCATCGCTGGCCTTTGCGCCGGAGGCGCGGTTGCCTGGGCAACCCGCCCCATGCATGGTCGAAGGGGCAAGTCCCCCTGTACCCTATACCCTGTACCCTGAATTTGAGGAGGAAGTCTCGTTGATCGCCCGCTATACCCGGCCCCAGATGGGCCACATCTGGAGTGACGAAAATAAATACAGCAAGTGGCTCGAAGTCGAGGCCGCAGCCAGCGAAACGCTCGCCGAGGACGGAATCGTCCCCGTTGAGGCCGCCAGAGCCATCCGCGAGCGCGGCAAAATCGACGTCGCCCGTATTAACGAGATCGAGGCCGAAGTCCGCCACGACGTCATCGCCTTTACCACCGCGGTCGCCGAACACGTCGGACCCGAGTCGCGCTGGCTCCATTACGGACTCACTTCTACGGACGTAGTCGACACCGCCCAGGCGCTCCAATTGAAGGACGCCTCGGCCATCCTCCATCAGGACCTCGTCGATCTCGCTGAAGTCCTCAAGCGCCGCGCCCTCGAGTTCAAGCACACGCCAATCATCGGAAGAACTCACGGGGTCCACGCCGAGCCGACAACTTTCGGTCTCAAGCTGCTGAACTGGTACGCCGAAATCCGGCGTAACATCGCCCGATTTGAAGCCGCCGCCGAGCAGATTCGCGTGGGCAAGCTCTCCGGGGCAGTCGGTACCTTTGGCCATCTCAAGCCGGAACACGAAGAGCGAATATGCGCCAGGCTCGGACTCGAGCCCGCGCCCGTGGCCACGCAGGTAGTCCAGCGCGACCGCCACGCGCATTACATCTCCACGCTGGCCATCGTCACCGCCACGCTGGACAAGATCGCCACCGAGATTCGCCATCTGCAGCGCACCGAAGTCCGCGAGGCCGAAGAATATTTTTCCCCCAAGCAAAAGGGCTCGTCGGCCATGCCCCACAAGCGCAACCCCATCACCTGCGAGCAGATCAGCGGTCTCTCCCGTGTAGTCCGGGCCAATGCCCAGACCGCCTACGAGAATGTGGCCCTGTGGCACGAGCGCGACATCTCGCACTCCTCGGCCGAGCGCGTCATCTTCCCCGACTCCACCATCCTCACCGACTATCTGCTGGCGAAGACCACGAACCTCATCGACAAACTCCTCGTCTATCCCGAACGCATGAGGAAAAATCTCGAAAGCACCGGTGGGCTCATCTTCAGCGGCCAGCTTCTCCTCGATCTCGCCGAAGCCGGAATGCTTCGCGAAGATGCCTACCGCCTGGTCCAGAGTCATGCCATGAACGCGTGGCAGAACGACCTGGTATTCAAAGATCTGGTAGCCAACGACCCGGCCATCACCAGCAAACTGAGCAAGGAAAAATTGGAAAGAACCTTCGACCTCAACCGCCAGCTGAAAAATGTCGACGCCATCTTCAAGCGCGTCCTGGCCGCCGCATAGCGGCTGCTGGGAATGCGGCGCAGCGGTTTCGTGCTCGCGCGTAAAACAGATAGGATAACGACAGAGGTCAGCAGTGATCCGCATCCACCTCATGATCCGCACGCAGATCGCGTCTCTCTCAGACGCCTCTTATGCGTGCGTGCTCCTGGGCCGCCTGCTCATTTCGCTGATCGGAATCCTGCTCCCGGCAATGCTCTGGACCGAGCACATCACGACCTGGGACCGATTTTTTCAGGGCGGCCAGGATTGTGAGATGAGCATCCTCGCGCTCTTCGCATTCCTCTGCCTGGTCATCCTGCTCGGCCAGCGCAGGCGGCAATCGCTGGCGATACGGCTGGCTCTGCTGCGCTTTTTCTCTTTCGTCGCGCGGCTCCCGCGGCACGCCGTGATGTGCTTTGACCTTCTCTCCGCCGCATTTTTTCAGAGAGCTGCCCGGCCCGGCTCCGGAACGTATCGACTGTCTCTCAGAATCTGATTCACTTCTGCGCGCGTCTACTAAGCAGGACCGGCCTTTAACGCGGCTCCTGACCCGATATGCAGATCAAGCCGCGACAGTTCCCTCGCGCCGGCTCGATCGTTGGAGAGATGATGAAGACTTCTGAAATCTTTCAGGCATGGGCCTCCATTCTGGCTGGCCGCGCCCCCTCGCTGTCCATCGAAATCACAAAAGAATGCCCGCTGCGCTGTCCCGGCTGCTATGCCTTCGACGCGGCGCACCTCGGCGGAGGCACGCAGCTGCGCCAGCTCTCCGACTTCAAAGGAGACGAGCTCGTCGCCCGCGTGCTCGCGCTCATCGACAAAAAGAAACCACTGCATGTCTCGCTGGTGGGCGGGGATCCACTCGTCCGTTACCGCGAGCTTGAGGTGTTGCTGCCCCAGATCGACCAGCGCGGCATCCACACCCAGGTCGTGACCAGCGCGTTCAGGGTGATCCCCCCGGCATGGAAGGAACTGAAGAGGCTCACCGTAGCGGTGTCCATCGACGGTCTGCAGCCCGAGCACGACGAGCGCCGCAAACCCGCCACCTATGAGCGGATACTGAAAAGCATCCGTGACGCGCGGGTCACCATCCACTGCACCATCACCTCCCAGATCGCCGCACGGCCCGGCTACCTCGAAGAGTTCCTGCAGTTCTGGAGCGCCCAACCGCAAATCGAGCGCATCTGGTTCAGCCTCTTCACGCCGCAGCGCGGTGCCGTCGATCCCGAGATTCTCTCACCCGCTCAACGAGCCTCGGTCGTCGCCGACCTGCGAAGGCTCAGATCGCAATTTCCTCTTCTCGAAATGGGCGACTTGCTGATCCGGGAGATAAGCTCGCCGCCCAGCAGTCCCGAAGAGTGTATCTTTGCTCGCACAACGGAAACCATCTCGGCGGATCTCTCAACCCGCATCACACCGTGCCAGTTCGGGGGCGATCCGGATTGCGAGCAATGCGGCTGCATCGCCTCCATGGGGCTGGCCGCGGTCGGACATCACCGTTTGTTGGGAGGGCTGACGGCCGGGCACCTCTTCATGGCATCGGACCGGATCGGCAGAGCCTGGAAAGGGGTTCAAAGGAGCTTGGCGCCTGAACCGCAGGTACCGGACCATTTGTCTCCTTTCAAAATACTGTGAAGAGAAATTATGTATAACAGTGCAACATGACAGAAGAACGCAACGGGATTCGTGGGAGCGTAACGTTGTCTGACCATCATTGCCCGATCGAATTCGAGTTGAGGCGGGAGCTGGCCCGCTTTGGCAAATGGCTTCACAGGCTCGGCTTCATGCCCGGGACCTCAGGCAATCTATCTGTGCGGCTCGACCGGGAGCGGCTGCTTGTCACGCCCACCGGGGCCAGCAAATACCTGCTCCGCCCGTCGGACATGGTTATCGTCGATCTCGACGGCCATCACCTGGCCGGCGCCCGCAGAGCCACCAGCGAACTCGGTATGCACCTCGCCGTATACCGTCGGCGAGACGACGTCAGCGCGGTTATTCACTCCCATCCCCCGGTAGCGACGGCCTTCGCCTGCGCCGGGCGCGCCCTCGATGAGATGCTCTGCCAGGAAGCCGCCATGACCCTGGGATCGGTTCCGCTCGCCATATATGCAACCACCGGCACTGAAGAGGTGGCCGCCAGCCTGGAACCGCTTATCCCCAGCCACCAGGCCATCCTCATGGCGAACCACGGAGCCGTCAGCTACGGGCCGACGCTCCTGGAGGCTTTCCTCAACATGGAGACGGTCGAGCACCTGGCCATCATCCGGCTGGCTGCCCATCAACTCGGCCCAACCCAGGCGCTCACCCCGGCACAGCTGGAACAGCTCTTCCGGGCCAAAGCAAAATACCTTCAGAACGTCACCTGAAGCATCAGACCAGACCGGCCCGTCTACCTGGGCGCCAGTTCCTTGCCCGTCTGTTCCGATATTTCTACATCGATGCGGTTGTATTTCGGGAGCTCCACCTCGCGCCCCCGCCGGATCCAGCGCCGGTACACGGCGATTGCCGTGCCGTAGAATCCGATGCCCGCGGCCAAATTGCGCGAACCGGCGGCCATACCCACGATCCTCCCGATGAATCCCAGCCCATTCGAGCCAACGGTCGCCCCGGCGGTCAAATTGCCGTCATCGTCCAGAGGCCGGCTCGCCAGAAAAATCATCGCCAGCGGAACCAGCACCTTGCTCTGCTGCTGCGGCTTCACTTCGCCTTCCGAGTCCATCTCCAGCTTCGCCCCGGTCGAGGAATCCGTCCCCGCGAGCGAGCCAATCACCTGTTTTCGCTCCCCTTGCGACAACTCAAGTTGCCGGAAGTCGAAGCGCAGCACACCCGCTCGACCGAACGATTTTGCCGGACGCGCCCGCGTAATCGTGCCCACAAGAATCGAGCCCTCCGGCACCAGCAGGGCATGGTCGGCTCCGCGCACCGGCTCGGCAATCGTCGCCCGGAACGTGCTCCCGGCTTTGGCGTCCTTCGAGCTGAGCTGCTCGTCGAGGTAAGCATGCAGCAGTAAGGATCCGGTTCCCTCTTTCGCTGAACTGGACCCTGAATCGGCCGGTGGCGGATCATTCACCGCTGCCGCGCCTGTCCCCGCCTGCTCAGCGGCAATGGGCAGCACTGCCGGCGCAGTAAGCGCGAAACTCCAGGCAGTCCCCTTCTCGATTCGTTCCGGATGATAAGGCAGCTGACTATACAAAAGCTGCAGCAGCCGGTCGCCTTTCCCCGACGCGACGATCGCCTCCTTAGCATCCTTTGCCCGCTGCTTCAGGCCATCCCACTGCTGCTTGATCATCGACCTGGTCTTGTGGGCGGGCGGAGGCGAGAGATGCAGCAACGGAGCGCCATTTCTCGCCTCTGACGTGTCCAGCACGACGCTCGTCCCGCCTGCCAGCACAGCGTGGTCGAAGCGAACCACCGGATGATGGAAAGGGGTAAAATCCGCATTCAATCGCGCGTCCACCCGGCGTGACTTGTCCGGCTCCAGGTCGATAACCCTACCGGTAAGCTCTGTTCCCGCCGGAAGTGCCAGCCGATTGTCCACATACAACCGGTACACCAGCGTAGCCCGCAGCGCTTCACCCGCCTTCATCGGCTCGTGCTGCGTTAGCCGGGCCTCCAACGGGGTACCTGCTGGAATCGTAACTGCATGTGCGCCAGTCTCTTGACCCCAGGATGTGGATGCAGTCAAAGCTCCCATCAGTACGGGAGCGGCCACGTATCGCAAGCGCAACTTTGTCATCTACGTCTCATCGCAAAAGGATCGGGACGCGCAAGCGCACACGAAAGAACTCGAACTGCATGATGTCCCCTGCTTCCAGCCTAGGCGTATTTCCTGAATGCAGCCTTAAGGGGGCCTTAAGTTGGGGTAAGAGAGCGCGACAGCACCCTGTTTCCTTAGACGGCCGATCGGCCTGTACGCTGTATGAGTGAACCTCACCGTAGCCATGACCGGAGCCAGCGGAGTCGTCTTCGGCCAGCAGCTCCTCGCCGCGCTGGACTCCGACCCGCGCGTCACCCGTGTTCACTTCATCGCCACCGAGAGCGCGCTCCGCGTCCTGGCCGAGGAGATGCAGCTAAGCGGGCGCAACGGCCTGGTGGAAAAGCTTCTCGGCCACGCACCGGAGAAAATTCAGCAGCACCACGAGAACGACATCGGAGCGGCCATCGCCAGCGGCAGCTATCCCAGCGCGGGAATGATCGTTCTGCCATGCAGCATGGGCACGCTCGCCGGCATCGCCAACGGCCTCGCACAGAACCTCGTCGAGCGCGCCGCCGACGTGGCTCTCAAGGAGCGGCGTCCGCTCATCCTGTGTGTCCGCGAAACGCCATTCAACAAGATCCATCTCCGCAACATGACCCTCGCCGCCGACGCCGGAGCCACCATCTTCCCGGTCATCCCCGCCTTCTACAATCGCCCCGCGAACTCCACCGAAATGGCGCGTCAGTTTGTCTGCCGCGTGCTGGCTCACTTTGGCCTGCCGCAGAAGGATGCGTATGTCTGGAAGGGCGATTAGCCGTTGCGATGCAAGCGCGTCGCCGCACCATGATCTAGCGCGGAATCTCAACTACTTCACCAGCCGGAGCCGGCTCCGCATTCAGAAATTTCAGCGTCCGCGGTCCGATTTTAGGCACGCACTCGCGTGGAGCCAGATGCCCGCATCCGTCATAGACTTCCAGAACTGACTGTGGGACCTCCGCGTGCAGTCGATACGCCGCCTCGACCGGAATGATCTGGTCCTGCTTCCCCCATACGATTAGAAATGGCATCTTCAGCGCCGAAACCTTGCCGTCCAACAAATCCGCCCCGGTCAACATCGAATTCAGGCTGCGCTGAATCACCCAGCTGTTCCAGGCCAAAACCCGCAGAACGGCCCGTTGGATAAACCCGGGCATCGCCGGAACCGTCTTCGGAGGCAGATATGGCGACAGGAGATTGTTCAGCTCCGCCAGCTTCGCCGGAGTATTCGCCCAGAACAACGTTGAATCGTATGCCAGATTGAATCGCAACCCTGCGCTGTCGTAAACGATCAGGCGGCGAATCGCCTGAGGATCGTCCAGCGCCACGCGCATCGCCACCCAGCCGCCCATCGACCATCCGGCTAGGTCGGCCTTCTTCAACCCTTCGACAGCCATGAACTGCTCGACAATGCCGGCTTCCTGTGGAATCGAGTACGCTGCGCTCTGCGGCCGCGACGACCGCCCGTAGCCGAGCAGGTCCAGCGCATACACCCGGTAGCCGCCTCGCAGCAGGGTCGGGATCAGGACCGTCCAGTCCTCCGACCTCCCGCCCAGCCCATGCACCAGCACGATCGGCTTTCCGGCCCCGCCCACATAGTAGTGAATGCGATATCCGTCGACGCGGGCGTACTCGCTACGCACGCCGTCCAGCCGCAGCGCAACCTGAGCCAGCGTGAATAGCACCTGAAGGGGGCGCAGCCAGACATAGATTCCCAGCCCGGCTACAAAGCACACCAAGGCCAGCAGAGCTCGAAAAACCACCGGGCGCCGACCGCCGTTTCGCTCGCCGCCCGCAATGTCTCTGCCGAAATCTCCCAACCGTACCCTCAATCACTCAAAAAAACGCGAGGCCGCCAACACCAGTCACTAACCTGCATTCGCCGGTCTTTGCTTTTGCGCCAAAGGCGCGATCGCCTGGACGGTCAGTCCCGCGTTTGCCTGGACGGCCAGTCCCTTTTCGATCACCGCGACCGTAAACGCGGCCACGCCTTCCCACTCATCCCGCCTGGCCCATCTGGCGTCGACCGCGTCGCTCGCGCAGCAAAGGTCCCCTCCGGTCATGCGGCAAAGGTAGTCGACGAGAACATAATGATATTGGACCCGCCCCTCGGCATCCCGGGCAATGCGGTCCAGCACTTCGATCAGCGCGAGCGGCTCGACCTCCAGCCCGGTCTCTTCCAGCACCTCGCGCCGCACGCCGTCGATCAGCGTCTCGCCAACTTCGAGAGCCCCCCCGGCAGCGACCACTGCCCTTTCATCGGCTCGCGGCCGCGCCGTATCAGCAAGACGCGGTCTCCATCCACCACCACCGCGCCTACACCCACAATCGGAGCCAGGGGATACTCCCGCGTCAATGAGCAGCCTCCCTATTTTCCTGATCGAAGACGGGTGCCCTAAATCTCGCCTTTGAGATGCGGGATCGACCCGCGCATGCGACGGACGGCGACCTTTGATCGCTAATTCCCGAGATTGGTTTTACCAGGAGAGCCGCTTTCCATATTCGCCGTCGAATACCGTGCGGCTCATGCTGAAACGGCCGCCGTAAAACTTGTCCACTCCATTCAGGTGGCCCACGGCCAGCAAGGCGACAACCTGATAACTCAATGGCAGTTTCAATGCCTCGCGCACTTTCTCTTCTTCAAATCCCTCCATGGGAGCAGTGTCGTAACCCATCACTTCAGCCATCCACATCATCGTGGTGAAGGCGAACATGACCTGCTTGTTCAGCCATGCCGGCAGGTTCGGATGCTCCGACAAATAATTCGGAATGCTCTGCCGCGCCTGTTCCGCAAAAGTTTCCGGAAGGCCTCCCTCGCGGCCCATGCGGAGCATCTCGTCCAGGTCTCCGTTCCGCCAGCCATCCGCGTCGCCGCAGGCCACAATGACCACCGGAGCCTCTTCCACCTTTGCCTGGTTGAAGGCGGCCGCGCGCAACCGCCGCCGCTGTTCCAGATTCCGCACCACCACAAAACGCCAGGGCTGCATGTTGTATCCCGATGGCGCGTGCAAGCCGGCGTCCAGAATCCGTTTCAGGTCGGCATCCGGCACCGGCGTGCCGTCAAAGCTCGGAGTCGCCCTTCGTTCCGCGATTGCCTGGGAAAGAGCCTTTTCGGTGATAGCCATTCGGCAGATCGTCCCTTCTTATTCCGTGTCTGCAGTTCTCATCGCCTGCTTCTACACATACTGAAGAACATTTTCGTAGCGCTTGTGAAACGCTTTGTTGGCCCCCGTCAGCCGCCTGTGGTTGATCCGGAATGCCGCCCTGTACGCGACGATAGGGATTTCGTCGAATCCAGTTTGTCACTCTGGAAAGCAGCCAGGATGAACATAAGATGCGCTCGATGCCAGGCGCAATGTCCGAACTGTAGTGATCGCTTTCTCTCCGCAAACAGCCGATGATCTCCACCAGAGAGAATCAGCCGCGCTTGAGTCCCTTCTCCTTGTCTTCGTGCTCAGTCTTCGTGCTCACTGAATCTGATTCATCGGCAGTTCGATCGCGTAGGGCCGCTGGCCCTCGGCATGCGCGTATACCCATAACCCATGAAAGGCCTGCCGTAGCTCAGGATGCGCCGCCAGCAGCGCCTTCATCAGCTCGATAATCTCGGTGCGCGTCGCCACCGGATCGGCCACATTCTCCGCCTTGTAATTCACTACCAGATCCAGTTCGCCGGAAAACCCATCTGTCCGGAGACTGGTAATTTCGAAGGTCTTTCCATTTGCTGACAACTTCCAGGGTTCCTGCCCCGGAACGGTTTCCGGACGAACTCCCTGCGCCTCTTTCTGCAGCTTCTCCAGGTTTGGGCTGGAGAGAAAATCCACGGGCGTCAGCAGAAAAGCCGCAGTTTGATAATAGAAATAAGAATTCCAGTCCTGCTTCTTCTGCGCATACAGCCGCGCCTGCTCCCAGTACCACACGCCTTCTTTGCCGCCCAGGCTCATGGGCCGCACGAAAAAGCCAGCCAGCTTCCACTCGCCTCCATCCTGCTGCAGAATCATCGAAACCTGATGTGGATGCTCGACTCCGGTGGCGTGCGTCAGCGCCAGCAGATAGGTCCCCGGAGGAAGCTGCGGAATCGTCACGGTCACCACCAGCGAGGAAGACGGGACCGAGCAGAAGAACTGCGCTTCCTCGGCTCCCGGCTTCAGATCCGTTCCATTCAGCAGATACATCGCATTGACGGTAAACGACGCGCCTTGAATCTGGGGAGACAGGGCCTCGATCTCCTGCGCAATGCCGTCAAACGATGCCGCCACGGAAGGGATGGTCATGGCCTTCACCGCATCCGCATTCCCGGCCTGAATCGGAGCCTCCAGCGATCGCAGCGACCGGATAAATTCCGCCCGCTGCGCATTGGTCATCTGGCTCTCGGTGACACAGGAAACGGCTCGCGCCTGCGTCGCAGAACAGAACAGCGCAGAGGCGGCGAGCCCGATTGCGGCAAATCGACGATAAAGATAAGCAGCAGGCGGTAAATCCGAATAAAACGAATGAGGAAAACGTCGAAATAGGCGCGAGGAGCTACGATGTGGGCGCATAGAGTAAAAGATAGGCAAGCAAAACTTCGCGAGCGAATCGAAACCACTGCTAGTCTAGTACAGAGAGGGCAGAATGGCTTTCACCCCCGGTCCCCTACAGCCATGAACGGCAACGAACCGCTCAAATTCGAATCCGCATTACGGATCGAGCTGGCCACGCGCGATGCTGCGGCTACAGCCGTTGAACGAGCCGCCATGCACTCCGAGCTTTGTTCGTGGCGCGCCGTCTCAGGCTTCGTCCTTTCCACACTGCTGCTTTTCGGCGCAGCCGCTCCTGCGCAGGTAATGGAGCCTCCGGGAACCTTTCATCGGCATGCCCAGGTAGGCTCTCCTATGGAGCCAGCCTCCGCACCTGACACTCAACCTCAGCCTGCACAGCCGGCCAAGCAGGCGGCAGCAACGCCCGAGTCCCGACCCACGCCGGCCAGCTCCGCAGCCATACATCCGCCATCGATGCTCGATCAGCCAGCCCAGCCTGCGAAGGTGGAGCTCAGCCCGGGCAAGCTGACCATTCAGGCTGACAACTCCAGCCTCACTGCCATCCTGCACCAGCTTTCAACCTCGGCGGGCATGGTTGTCGATGGTCTGAACAAGGATGAGCGCATCTTTGGAACCTACGGACCCGGCGATCCACGCGAGATACTTTCGGCCCTGCTCGAAGGCACCGGCTACAACGTCGTAATGTTCGGCAAGACCAACGACGGCACTCCCAGCCAGCTCGCTCTGAGTCCTCGCGGAGCGCCCATCCCGCCTGGAGCAATCAACGGCGTGCGCAACGTCCGGCAGACCCAGGAAGACGACGAAGAGCAGCCGACGACCCAGTATGAGGAGCCCGCCCCTCCGCCGCCCAGCCCGCAGCCCGGACCAGCCACACCTGCAGGCGGTGTAAGAACACCCCAGCAGATGCTGCAGGAATTGCAGCAAATGCAGCAGATGCGTCAGCAGCAACAACAGGAACAACAGCAGCAGCCTCAATAACGCGCGCCACAACTCCCCTGCCGGATCGGTGTGGCAACGCTCCGCCGGCCGGTTATCTGACCGCACGAGCTTTGAAACTTATCTTTTAAGAATTTCCCGTAACCCGAAGAATTGCAGACGCAGGACGCGCGAACTCGACAGCCTACACGCGACCTTGCAAAAATGGATTCCGTTCCGCTTCCTTTCCGATTGAAGTCGCCGGGCCGTGTCCGGGTATCACCCGCGTCTCCTCCGGGAGCACCAGCAGCCGGTCGTGAATCGAATGCAGAATCTGCCGCGAATTACCCCCGGGAAGATCGGTGCGGCCAATCGATCCGGCAAAGAGCGTATCGCCCGCCAGTAGCAGTCTTTCCGGCGCGAAGTGCAGGCAGATCGAGCCCTGAGTGTGTCCGGGCGTAAAGATCACATGGGCGGCGTGGTTGGCGATGCCCAGCACCATGCCGTCCTCTGCGCTCGTGTCCGGGGGAGCTACCTCAGGCGGCGCGATCCCCAGCCAGCCTGCCTGCTCGTCCATCATCTTCAACTGGGGCATATCGTTCTCATTCATGAGCACCGGCGCGCCCGTGGCCCGCTTCAGCTTCAGCGCCCCGCCCACGTGATCGATGTGCCCGTGGGTCACCACAATCTGCTTCAGCGTCAGCCCACGCTTCGCCAGCCTCGTCAGGATCTCTGAAATTTCATCGCCGGGATCGATGACCATAGCCTCGCGCGTCGTCTCGTCTCCCACGATCGAGCAGTTGCACTGCAGCGGACCCACCGGAAACGTCTCTAGAATCATGTAGTCATTGTCCGCGAAGCTGCCCCAGGCGTACAAATGGCGTCACAGAGATTGGCGGCCCATCGCCATCAAGACAGGAGAGAACCATGGCCGTAAGAAAAGAATGGACCGAATGGCACCTGACACCGCGCGGTTGGGAAAAAGGTGCAACCCGCGTGCACAACCAGGGCAACACCTGGGTGGAAGAGCCGATGGACCGCGTCCTGAGCTGCGTCTATCAGGAGCTCGAAACTGACGCCTCGCCGGAAATCAAAAAATGGAAAGAGGAGACCTGGCGCTCCAAGAAATCGGAAGAGGTAGCCAGCCTCGAACAAAAATACGGCGTCTGCCCGGAAAATCTCTAGAGCGTGTTTGGCTCTGTTGATATCCCTCGGAATCCATAACGAATTTGTCATCCCGAGCGAGCACCGCGAGCCGAGGGACCTGCTTTTTGCCGGCTCATCTGCAAAATTTCTGCTTCTTGCACGGTATCTCGCAGCCGACCAATAGGGATATCAACAGAGCTAATCTTAGTTGAAGGCCGTCTTCAAAGCGGCGAATCCACCACTCCGCGGAGTCATTTCTCCGCAACCTCTGTCGTGAATTCTTTCCGAGCCCTTGTGTCTCCTTGGTGCTCTTTGCGGTGAAGCCACTGAGTGATGCTCTCCTTCGTAGGGAGCCGGGATCGTCGAACCGTGCGTTTCCCCAAAAAAGATGCTTCAATACACCTACTGTTCGGGAGGAATGGATGAATCGGTGGCTCCGGCTGTCCTTCGTTCCACTGCTGCTGATAACCGCAGCTCATGCTCAAAACTCTTCATCTTGCGCCGGCCTTGCAAAACTCGCGTTGCCGCATGCCAGGATCGTCAGCACGGACCAGGTAAAAGCCGGCCGCTTCACTCCGCCCGGAGATCCACCGTCGCCGGTGGACGCTCACCTCTATCAGAAGCTCCCGTCATTCTGCCGCGTTCTTGCCGAGTCCACCCCGACGCCCGACTCCGACATCAAGATCGAAGTCTGGATGCCGGTTGCCGGCTGGAACGGTAAATTCCGCGGCCAGGGCAACGGAGGCTTCGCCGGGGAGATCAATTATTCCTTCATGGCGGTGTCCGTGAGCCAGGGCTATGCAACTGCCGGCACCGACACTGGGCACACGGGCCAAAGCACCGACGCCTCATGGGCGCTCAATCATCCCGAAAAGGTCATCGACTTCGGCTACCGCGGCATCCACGAGATGACCGGCAATGCTAAGGCCGTCATCGACGCATACTACGGAAAGGCACCCAGCCGCTCCTACTTCGCTTCCTGCTCCGACGGCGGCCGCGAGGCGCTGATGGAAGCTCAGCGCTTCCCCGACGACTACGACGGCATCCTCGCCGGAGCGCCCGCCTACGCCTGGACCAGCCTCGTCTCCAGTGGCATGCACAAAGTGCAGGCGCTCATGCTGGATCAGGCCAGCTACATTCCGCCGGCGAAGCTGCCCGCCATCTCTTCGGCCGTCCTCGATGCCTGCGACGCGAAGGATGGGGTCAAAGACGGCATCCTCAACGACCCGCGCACCTGCCACTTCCAGCCTGAGTCCCTGCTCTGCAAAGGCACTGATTCAGACAGCTGCCTGACCCGGCCGCAGGTGACCACCTTGAACGCAATTTATGCCGCGACCGTCGACTCCACCGGCAGACAGGTTTACCCGCGCAGCCTCCCCGGCGGCGAGCTGGGTCCGGGTGGCTGGTCTACCTGGGTGTTGGGCACCGAACCGGGCAAAAGCCTGGGCGTCGCCTTCGGCATCGGTTACTTCTCCAACATGGTCTACAGCGATCCGCACTGGAACTACAAAACCTTCACCGTGGACGACGGCCTGAAGGCCGCAGAGGAAAAGACCGCTGCGGCGCTCAACGCAACCGACCCCAACCTGAAGCCATTCGCCAGTCACGGCGGCAAGCTGATCCTCTATCACGGCTGGAACGACCCCGCCATCTCTCCGCTCAGCACCCTCGAGTATTACCAGCAGGTGCAGTCGAGCAACAGCGACGCACAGTCCTTCGTGCGGCTGTTCATGGTGCCCGGCATGCAGCACTGTTACGGAGGACCGGGCCCCAGCAGCTTCAGCCAATTCGGATGGCGTCCAGGCACCGGCACCGACGACGTGCAACACGACATCTACAAGGCGCTAGAACAGTGGGTAGACCAGGGCATCGCGCCGGAGACGGTCATCGCCGCGAAGATCGAAGCTGACGGCAAAGCTGCTCCGAAAATCACGATGACCAGGCCGCTCTGCTCGTATCCCAAGGCGGCAAAGTACAAAGGATCGGGCGACACAAACAGCGCAGCCAGCTTCACCTGCGAATAAAGCAGGTGACAGGGTGTAGAAAACAGAAGGAAGAGGGCTCGCCATAACACCTCGGTTGCTCTTCCATACCCTATCCCTTACACCCTACCCCCTACCCCCTGCCTCTCCCTCACCAGTGGTGCCAGTAGCCGTCTCGCTGGGTTAGCGTGACTTCGACCCCGAACAGTTCCTTCAGCTTCGTCGCCGCGATCAGCTCATCTTTCGGGCCATCCGCAAAGACGCGGCCTGTGTGCATCATGATCACGCGGTCGATCTCGGGCAGAATGTCGGCCAGGTGGTGCGTCACCATAATCACACCGGTTCCCTGCTGCACCACCAGGCGTAGCGCCTCGCGCAGCTCGCGCTGCGCCGCAATGTCCAATGCATTCGAGGGCTCGTCCAGCAGCAGCATGCCCGGCTGATGCACCAGCGCGCGGGCAATCATGATGCGCCGCTGCTCGCCGGCCGACATCTGCCCCACCAGCTTCTGATCGAGGTGCGTCGCGCCCATGCGGTCAAGCGCGTCGTGCGCCCGCTCCCGCATCTCCGGCGTGACGTGCAGGTTCGGCCAAAGCGTCGATGCTGAGAAGAACCCGGCGACAACGGCGTCGATACCGCGCGTCACGCCAGTGCGCTCGCCGGGAAGGTTTGCCTCCACCACACCCAGATGCTGGCGAAGCTGCGAAACGTCCCATCGCGCCCGCCCCAGCAGCCGGATGCTCGTCTCCGGCGCGACAATCGGATAGCACTCGCAGGTAATCGTCTTGATCAGCGTCGACTTGCCGCATCCGTTGGGGCCAAGGATGGCGACGTGCTCGCCGGAATCGATCCTCAGGCTGATATCGTGTAACACCACAGCTTCGCCGCGCGCCACGTTGACGTGCTGCATCTCAAGAAACGGCAATGAACCGGCGTCCTGCAAATGAATATTCTCCTCGCAACCATATACACCGGGTGCCCCACATCTCGAACTTGAGATGTGGGATCAACAGGCTCGGCGGCGTTTCACACAGCTTCCAAATTGATAAAGTAAATGCACGTGATGATTCAAACATCTCTGCTCCCTGACAACTCGCTCCCGGGCGGGTTTCGTTTTGCTGCGGTAACCGCCGGACTGAAGCCCAGCGGCAAGCCCGACTTCGCCATTGCCGTCGCCGACCAGCCGGCCAGCGCCGCCGCCATGTTCACCGGCAACAAGGTGAAGGCCGCGCCACTCCTGATAGGTGACCGTCACCTGCAGCGCAGCGGCGGACGCGTGCGCGTGGTAGCCGTGAACGCCGGCAACGCCAACTGCGCCACGGGCGAAGCCGGCCTGCGCGCGTGTGAGACCGTCTGCGCAGCGGCAGCAAAGATCTTCGGGGCGGAGGGTCACGAAATCTTCCCATCCTCGACCGGAATCATCGGCGTCCCGCTGCCCGCGGAAAAGCTCGTCGACGCGCTGCCCGAAGTTGAGCGCAAGCTTGCAGCTACGACCGAAGCCTTCTCAGATTTCGCCCGCGCCATCATGACCACGGATACCAAGGCCAAGGTTGCGCACGCGCTGGTAAATGTCGGCGACAGAACGGTCCGTCTCGCCGGAGTCGCCAAGGGCGCGGGCATGATCCATCCCCAGCTGGTGCCGCACGCGACCATGCTGGTCTACATCTTCACCGATGCCGCCATCGAACCAGCGGATCTCGACAGCCTCTTACGCGATTCAGTCGAGATCAGCTTCAACCGCATCTCCATCGACGGCGACACCTCGACCAACGACACGGTCCTGCTGCTCGCCTCAGGAGCCAGCGGAGCCGCCGTAGATTCGGGTCACGCGGCTTTTCGCGCCGCGCTGCGGGATGTATGCACCTCGCTGGCAAAGCAAATCGTCGACGACGGCGAAGGCGTGACCCACGTCGTCGAACTGCACATCGAAGGCGCAGCCAGCGACGCCGACGCACTGAAGATCGCCAAGGCCATCGCCCACTCGCCGCTGGTGAAGACTGCCTGGGCCGGCTCCGATCCCAACTGGGGACGCCTCATGGCCGCAACCGGCTACTCCGGCGCGCAGGTCGAGCCGGAGCGCATCGCCATCTGGCTCGGCGAATCAGCAGATCTGCATCAACGGCGGACGCGCTCCCGATTTCGACGAGCAGCGCGCCCACGAATATCTCACCAACCGCGAGTTCACCGTGCGCATCGATCTTGGCATCGGCCAGGGCCAATGCCGCTTCTGGACCACAGACCTGACCGCCGAATACGTCCACATCAACGCCGACTACTCCACCTAGTGTCCTGAGTCAGAGATTACCTGCATAAATTTGTCACCCCGACCGAAGCGTAGCGAAGTGGAGGGGCCTGCAGGTTCTTTCGGTTGGCTCCGTAGCTGACTCGTTGGATGACGCTGCCAACTTCAGACTCATCACACTGGCGAGCTTGCACTGTGAAAAGTGCAGAGAGCTAGAATGCCTGTGAATCCTGGGTCTTCGCTCGAATCCACCAGGAAATGCACAGGCTTTTTCACAATTCTGTTGAAATCCGGAAGAGCGATGAGGGGCTGGAAAGGAATGAAGCGGACGATCAAAGCCGCCTTAGACTTCCACAACGCTTGATGTCGATTCCTTAATTGCGAACCCCCGGTTCTCCGTTACAATCGCCTACACAAGGATCTCCGCCGCACTCATGTCTTTATCCATGCAGGACTCCGCTGCCGCCATGGCCGGCAAAAACGGCCATTCTCTGATCAGTGCTGAAAAATTCAAGCAGCTTTTCGACGCGCTCGTCGCAAGCCAGCTGCTCAACGAACATCTACGTGTCTGCGGCAAGGCCGCTCCCGCTCCGCATCGCGAAGCCGGGCCGGCAGGCCTGGTCCTCGACCTTCGTCCGGATGACACCATCCTGCTTCCCTCAACCACGCACTTCGCGCACCGCGTGAAAGGCGCTCCGCTCCAGCCCCTGCTCCATCAGACCCCGGCTGCTCCAGCCGGCCCGCTGCTCAAGCGGCTCGCCCACGCTGCCGCTGTTGCGTTGACCAACAAGCTGGAAAAGAATGGCGCGATCGTCCTCACTCTCTTCGATCTCGCCGGAGACGGCAAAGCCGATCTGTCGTCATACGACGAGGTCTTTATGGCCGCGGAAACGAACCAGCTGCCTGTTCTGTTTGTTCTCGAGAGTCACGCAGGCTTCACCGATTCGCGAAAATTCAAAGAGGCGCATCCTGCGCTTCCCTACATCGCCGTGGATGCGCACGATATTGTCGCCGTCTATCGAGTCGCGCAGGAATCGATCGTTCGCACTCGCGAAGGCGCTGGGCCCGCACTCATCGAGCTGGCCTCCTTCAGTGCCAGCGAAGAAGATCCGGTCGACAAGATGCACAGCTATCTTCACGCCAAGGGTCTGCCGGCGAAGAGGTGGAGAAGCGAAGCGGTGCGCAGATTCGAGAAGGAGCTGCAGACAGCTTGTCATCTCCAGTCCGATACTCTAGCCTGAACTCAGACTTCCGCATTTTGCGTCAGTTAAAGTTGCGAATCGAATCCGATACCCCCATCGTTCGAGGTGTGAGTGAGAGTTGCCCTGTTACCCGGCCTGTTGTTTGCGTTGAGCCTTAGCTTGCCAAACGGATTGGCGCAAACCGGCAGCGAGGATAATCCCGCTCACCCGGCCGCTGATGTGACCGGAACCGCAAATCTCAGCGCCGACTCCGGTGCTGCCGCATCGCCGCAGCAGCCGATTCCTCCTAGCTACCGTCCGGCCATACCGATCACCTATATCAGTTCGCTGGGCTCAACCTACGTCCCCATGGACAGCTGGATGTATCCCGCGCTCGATCGCCTGCACGCGCTGGGCTACCTCGACACCGCATTCCTTGGCCTGCGCCCCTGGACACGCCTCAGCATTGTCCATATGCTCCAGGAGTCAAGCGACAAGATCGACGCCCATCCTAACGACGAAGAAGCATTGGAAATCTTCCTCGCGCTTCGAAAGGAACTGTCTCCCGATGAAGAAGGAGGGAACGGCCAGCGCGTCGCGCACGCAGAGTTCGAGAGCGTCTACAGTAATCTCCGCGGCATCAGCGGCACTCCTCTTCGCGACAGCTTCCATCTCGGCCAGACCATCGTCAACGATTACGGCCGCCCCTACCAGGAAGGTTTCAACAATTACAGCGGCTTCAGTGCGCGCGCAGAAGCCGGCAGGTTCTCCCTCTACTTCCGCGGAGAATATCAGCACGCGCCCGGCGCCGCCGGTTATTCACCGGCTCTTGCCGCCTATCTCTCCAACACCACCGACGGCATTTCATTCGCAACGAACCCTGTCCAGGACACGATTCCCGAAGGCCCGATTGGCGCAGCCAATCCCTTCCGTGTGATGGAGGTGAATCTCTCGTACCACATCATCGGCCACGAAATTTCCTTTGGGAAAAACGATCACTGGCTGAGCCCGGCTCAGGGCGGAGGCATGTCCTGGAGCACGAACGCCGAGAATATCTACACCTTTGAGATCAACCGCGTCGAGCCGCTTCGCATCCCATTGGTTTCGCGAGTGCTCGGACCCATCCGTTATGACTTCTACGTTGGCAGCCTCAAGGGGCACACTGCTCCCAATAGCCCGTGGGTGCATATGGAGAAGATCAGTTTCAAGCCTTCGAAGAACCTCGAACTCGGCTTCGAACGCACCGTCATCTGGGGTGGCAAAGGTCACGGCTGCCTCAACACCACAACGGGCGTTATTACCCCCTGCAACCAGCCCATCACGCTTCACACCTTCCTCAAGAGCTTCTTCAGTATTCAGAATGTGTCTGCGGCGGAAAAATTCTCGCGCAATGACCCCGGTGCGCGCTTCGGCGGCTTCGACTTCAATTACCGTCTGCCGTTCGTCCGCAACTGGCTCTCTCTCTATTCGGACTCGGAGGCGCACGACGATGTGAATCCCATCAGCGCGCCGCGCCGCGCAGGCGTTCGTCCTGGGCTTTACCTGTCCCACTTCCCCGTGCTCACTCATCTCGACCTTCGGGTCGAAGGAGTCACGACCGACCCCGTCAGCAACAATGGCGCGCCGGGAGATTTTCTCTACACCGAAGTGGTGCAGAAGCAGGGTACGACCAACAAGGGCTTTTTCTTCACCGACTGGATCGGGCGCGACTCCAAAGGCGGACAGGCCTGGCTGACCTATCATCTCTCGCCGACTGAGAACATCCAGTTCATGTATCGCAACGCCAAAGCGGACCACGACTTCATCCCCCAGGGCACAACGCAGAACGACTTTCAGATCTCGGTGGTCAAGCGCGTCATGAAGGACATTGAAATTCGCGGCTGGGTGCAGCACGAAGATTGGAAAGCGCCCATCTACAAGCCGGGCCAGCAGAGCGATACGCTCGCCGCCGCTCAGATCACCTGGTTTCCCAAAGCAAGCAAGACCTTCTAGAACAAAAACCGGGTGCCCCACAACCTGCCCTGAGCGTACCGAAGGGTCTCGCACCTGAGATGTGGGATCAACCCACCCGAATGAACCTCACCCCACCCGCACGCGCAGATCGATACCCGTCATCTGTGCCGGCTCCTGGAGCGCCAGCATGGCAAGAATCGTAGGCGAGATGTCCCGCAGCGATCCGTCCGGACGCAGCGAATATTGCTTCGCATCCTCGCTCACGTAGATAAACGGCACCGGATTCGTGGTATGCGCAGTGTGCGGCCCTCCGGTCTTCAGATCGACCATCATCTCCGCGTTGCCGTGGTCCGCGGTGATCAGCATCGACCCACCATACTGGCGAATCGCCTGATAAATATGTCCCAGGCATGCATCGACAGTTTCGACGCCCTTGATCGTGGGAGCAAGCTTCCCCGAGTGCCCCACCATGTCCGCGTTTGCAAAGTTGACCACTAATAGATCAAAGGCTGTATCCTGCACCGCCTTGACGACGGCATCGGCGATGCCGCCCGCCGACATCTCCGGTGCGAGATCGTAGGTCGCCACCTTCTGCGATGGAACCAGCAGCCGGTCTTCCCCGGGAAACGGCGTCTCAATGCCGCCGTTGAAGAAGTAGGTCACGTGCGCGTACTTCTCCGTCTCTGCGATACGCAGGTTGCGCAGACCGGCATTGGCCAGCAGGTTGGCCAGCAGATTCTCCATCGACTCGGGCAGAATAATCATGGGCAGCGTGAAGGTCTTGTCATACTGCGTCATGCAAACGTAGTGCAGATTCTTCGGGACACTATTGCGCGGGATAACTGCGTCCAGATCGTCCGCGCCTGGAAGATCGTGGCCTTCCTGCTTCGTCAGACCGCTGTTGCGGGTCAGCACGCGCGTAATCTGCCGCGCACGGTCGGCGCGATAGTTGAAGTTGATGCACACATCGTCATCGCGGATGACGCTGTTCGGATGCCCTTGCTCATCTGTAACCACGAACGGCACAATAAATTCATCGGTGACGCCGTTGTTGTACGACTCCTTCACGCGCGCGATCGGATCGGCGTACGCCCCGCCTTCCGCCTTGCCCGTCACCATCGCATCGAAGGCCAGCTTCTCGCGCTCCCAGCGGCGATCGCGATCCATCGCGTAGTAGCGGCCTGAGACCGAGGCGATCTTGCCGATCTGGTATTCGCGCATCTTCTGCTCCAGGCTGGCCAGATACGCCGCGCCCGAAGTAGGCAGCGTATCGCGGCCATCCATGAAGGCGTGCACGAAGACCTTCTCCAGCTTGTGCTGCTTCGCCGCCTCGAGCAGCGCATAAAGATGATTCTGATGCGAATGCACTCCTCCGTCGGAGAGCAGGCCGAAGAGGTGCAGTTGGCGTCCGCCCTCACCTGCGCGCCTGAGAGCATCGACGATGACCGGGTGCGTAGAGAACTCGCCGCTCGCAATCCGTGCGTCGATCCGCGTGATATCCATGCGCACGACCCGACCGGCGCCGATATTCAAATGACCCACTTCGCTGTTGCCCATCTGACCGTCAGGCAGGCCGACAAAATGATCCGAAGCATGAATGAGAGTATTCGGATATTCGGAGAGCAGCTTGTCATACGTCGGCTTGCGCGCCAGCGCGATGGCGTTATTTTCAACCTGCGGACGATAACCCCATCCGTCGAGGATGGTGAGGACGATAGGTGACTTGTGCGTCGGCACTCCTGCTCCTGAGAACGATCGATGTTGGCGATGGCCAGAGATCAGTCCGGACTATCGCTGGGAATTCATTGAGGCGGCTGTGGCGTGGTGGTCGTTGCGGGACTACCGGGCTTCGCCGGCGAACTGCTATCCGGCGCAGATTGCGGCGCTCTGTTGAGAGATGGCGCCGGCCTCGGAGCATGCTCCTGCTGATACTGTTTCGCCGCAGCCTCAATCTCCGGCCGATGCCTGTCGACGACTTCCTGCGCTGTCTTGCGTCCGAGCTGTACCCCGATCACCTGTGATTGCTGCTGAATTTCGGGCATGGCATCGATCATTTCTTTGCCTGCCGGTGTCTTATAAAACGCGATAATGGCATCGGCGTCTTCTGTGGAGATGTGCTGCTTGTAGATCGCTACGAGCGGAGCGTCCAGATCCATTTTTGCAAGCGACTGCTCCAGGTCGTCATTGACGTCCTGCGGGGCAAAGGGAAGACGGCTGTGAAAGTAGCTCGTCATTCCGCTTTTCACCTCATCCTTCATCTTGTTCCCGCCCATAATTTCGAGAATCTTGGCGGCCTGTGCATCCGTGAGTGGGTGCAAAGGTCCCGTCTGGATAGCAGCGGCTCCGGGCATAGCCGGTTTTGTGGGAGAAGCGGCGGGGGCGGTCTGCTGGGAGAAAACGACTCCAGCCGCAAGAAAACAACTGAGGGACAGAATAGCTGTCCGCATATGAGCTCCGATCGAAGGTGATGAATGGGCGCGCAAACCTTGCGGGAAAGCGCGCCAGTGAAGGTTCTACTCGCCGAAGTTCACAGCTTCCAGGCCAAGGAACTCCGCCGTCTGGCCCAGCTCTTCTTCGATGCGCAGAAGCTGGTTGTACTTGGCGATGCGATCGGTGCGCGACGCCGAGCCGGTCTTGATCTGCCCCACACCGGTTGCCACCGCGAGATCGGCGATGAAGGTGTCTTCTGTCTCGCCGCTGCGGTGCGAAATGATCGAGGTGTAGCCGTAGCGGCGTCCAAGCTCGATCGCCTCCAGCGTCTCGCTCACTGTCCCGATCTGATTCACCTTGATCAGGATGGAGTTGGCTACGCCCTCGTCGATGCCGCGCTGCAACCGCTCGGTGTTGGTGACGAAGAGATCGTCGCCCACCAGCTGCACGCGCTGGCCCACCAGCTCAGTGAGATAGCGCCAGCCTGCCCAGTCATCCTCGGCCAGGCCGTCTTCGATTGACACGATCGGATACTGCCGCGTCCACTCCTGCCAATAGCGGGCCATTTCTTCGCTGGTTTTCTGGCTCTTGTCCGACTTCTTGAAGATGTAGGTGCCGCTGTCCTTGTCGTAGAACTCGCTCGCCGCCGGATCGAGAGCGATGGCGATATCCTCGCCCACCTTGTAACCGGCCAGCTCGATGGCTTCGAGGATGACCTCGATGGCCTCGACGTTGGACTTGAGCGACGGAGCGAATCCGCCCTCATCGCCGACCGAGGTGCTGTAGCCGCGCTTCTTAAGCACGCCCTTTAGGGTGTGAAAGACCTCCGCGCCCCACCGCAGAGCATCCGAGAAGCGTTCCGCGCCCACCGGCATCACCATGAACTCCTGGAAGTCCACATTGTTGTCCGCATGCGCGCCGCCATTGAGGATATTCATCATCGGTGTCGGCAGCACCGAAGCGTTCACTCCGCCCAGATAGCGGTACAGAGGAATGTTAAGCGCCTTGGCCGAAGCCCGCGCCACCGCCATCGACACGGCCAGAATCGCGTTCGCACCCAGCCGGCTCTTGTTCGGAGTACCGTCCAGCGCCAGCATGGTCGCGTCCACCAGCCTCTGATTCGCCGCGTCGATCCCCGTCAGCTCGGGAGCCAGGATGCTCTCCACATTCTCTACCGCCTGCAGCACGCCTTTGCCCAGGTAGTGCGACTTATCGCCGTCGCGCAGCTCGACTGCCTCGTGTTCGCCGGTGGAGGCGCCGCTGGGTACCGCGGCGCGACCCATCGCGCCTCCGGCTAGAACCACATCGGCTTCTACGGTCGGGTTTCCGCGCGAATCGAGAATCTCACGCGCATGGATGGCAGCAATCTCCGTCATGTCACTCCTTGATATCTGGTGTTGTAAGCGGTCTTTGAGTTTCGGGCGGCGATCGACGAGGATGGACTCACCGGCAGTTCCGCTAATCGTGTCGATGAAGCTCGTCATACTGTTGCAACAGCCTTCCGCGTTCTTTTTCCGGGGTTCCCTGCCGATTCTAACAAAGAGCGGCACCTTCTTTCCCATGCCTCTCCCGCGAAAGGCATTCTCGAAACTGTAATGAATGGGTAACCGCCGTGGTTCGCGCAAACCTGCGCCGGCCCATGTTCATTGTTCTGCTGAGCCGGCCTAAGCTACGCTGGAAACACTACAGAACAAAGCGGAAGTAACAGCTTTCGTTTCCAGATTCTTCGGTTGAACGGCAACGGTTCGGGGATTTCCGGGTCTATAAGAGAGCGGCAGGCGCGCACGCAAGCTTACGCTTGGTCACTGCTCGATTTCGGCCGGCGCTCCGGCCCGCAAAATTTGAAACCACGTTCGATCTGAATGAGGTACGCATGAAGCAGCTTCGCAACGCATGGACACCCAGAGTCGTCGTCGCAGCAGCGCTGACCATCGCCGGTGCAGCCTATGCCCAGCAGGCCCCGCAGCAGAATACAGACCCTTACCAGGGTGTATCGCAGCCTCCTCCTGACGACACGATCACCGCGAGCGCGGACGCGGCTGCCGCGCAACCGCCGGCCGCGAAGCCTTCGCCTTCGACACCGGTGGCCACACCTCCGCCTCCTCCGCCGGCCGCGGCTTACACCGCGCCCGCGTCATCTCCGGCGCCCGTCTCATCGAGCCGTGTCTATAACCCTGACAACGACATCGTGAGTTCGGTTCAATCGCAGACGTCCGGTCAATATGACGGCTCCGATACTGGCAGCGCGACACTGCAGAACCGCTACAATCCCGACTCCGGTATCGTCAGCGTGATTCATTCACCCGCGAACGAGCTCCCCGAGGGCACCAATGTCCGCGTGCGTCTTACGGAGCGGCTCTCCACGCGCGACACGTCAGAAGGCTCGCCTTTCCGTGGCGAAGTGACGACAGCGGTCTTCAAGGACGGAAGCATTATCATCCCGCCGGGCTCGATCCTGAAGGGCCGCGTTGTCGGCGTTCGCCAGGGCCATCACTTTACCGGGGCGGCGACCATTCGCCTCCGCCCGGACATGATCATCCTGCCCGACGGCAGCGCCTATCATCTCTACGCGCAGGTCATCCAGTCCAAAGCTCCGGGAACCCGCACCGACAGTGAAGGAGGCATTCAGCCCAGCTCCCACTGGAAAAAGGACACTGCGGAATATGGCGTAGGTATCGGAGCAGGAGCGATTGCCGGCGCGCATTTCGCCGGGCCTCACGGCGCGCTCATCGGCGCGGGAATCGGCGCGACGCTTATCACCGCTCACCTTCTCATGCAGCATCCGGCGGCCGCCACACTGCCTTCCGGATCGATTGTCACCTTCAGCCTCAGCGAGCCCATGGAACTGACTCCCACCCGCAACTAGCACTCGTCAAAAAATGCAGTTTTTCTCGGGGATGCCACGCGCATCCCCGATTTGCTTCTGGACAGTCCTTAAAATGTCGGCAGCGCCCGCGCGTCCCCGCGCATCTGTTGAGCCGCCGGCACAGGGCCCGAAACGGCCTGACCAACATCGATCTCCGTTTCAGGATGAAAGCGTGTACATTGATGAAAAGATATCCCTCGCTGCTTTACCCGGTGCGGCAAATTCACAAACGAATTGCCTTGAGTTCTGCACCTTCATCCGGATAGAGTGGCGAGCGACAGCGAGCAATTTTTCGAGGCTTGAGCAGGACAGAAAGCGCGGACCATGCGCCTGTCCTGAAGACTGCGGGGCTTACAACTGTGAATTTGACGACGATCGACTGGCTCATCATGCTGCTGTACTTCGTTTTTGTGCTGGGCATTGGCTTTGCACTGAAGCGATACATGAAGACGAGCAAGGATTTTTTCCAGGCCGGGCGGGCGCTGCCAGCATGGATCTGCGGGCTGGCGTTCATTTCGGCCAACCTGGGCGCGCAGGAAGTCATCGGCATGGGCGCTTCGGGCGCCAAGTACGGTATCGCCACCAGTCACTTCTACTGGATCGGCGCGATCCCGGCGATGATCTTCGTCGGCGTCTTCATGATGCCGTTCTACTACGGCTCGAAGGCGCGCTCGGTGCCGGAGTTCCTTCGCCTGCGCTTCGACGAGAAGACGCGCGGATATAACGCCTGTTCGTTCGCGGTGATGACCGTCTTTTCGTCGGGCATTTCGATGTACGCCATGGCGCGGCTGATCCAGACACTGCATGTCTTCGACGCGCTCTTTATCAAGTTGAACCTGCCCGTAGGCTGGATCTTTCACTTCGCCATCATTCTTTCGGCGTTGATCGTACTCGGCTACATCTTCCTCGGTGGGCTCACCAGCGCCATCTACAACGAGGTGCTGCAGTTCTTCCTGATCGTGGCCGGCTTCCTGCCGCTGGTCTGGGTGGGCCTCAAGAATGTCGGCGGATGGAGCGGTCTCAAGGCAGCGCTTCCCGTCGCTTATACCCATTCCTGGCGAGGGATGACCAACGCGCACACCAATCCATTAGGGGTGGAATGGTTCGGCTTGTCGATGGGCCTTGGCTTCGTGCTCTCCTTCGGCTACTGGTGCACGGATTTCCTCGTCATCCAGACGGCCATGGCTTCGGATTCAGAGGAATCGGCGCGACGCGTACCTCTCATTGCCGCCATCCCTAAGATGTTCTTTCCGTTTCTGGTGATCCTGCCCGGACTGATCGCCATCGCCACTCCCGCCATTACGCAGCATGCGATGAACCAGGCTCCGGCGATGAGTGCCACGGCAGCGGGGAAGACAGCAAGCGATGTGAGCGACCCGGCAAGAATGGGCAAGGGGCTCATCCCGGTAAAGATCGACCCCGTGACCGGCAAAGTGATGACCGACGAAAAGGGTCACCCGCTGCTGGACTACGACCTGGCTATCCCGAACATGCTGCTGCACTACTTCCCCACCGGCATTCTCGGCCTCGGGCTCACCGCGCTGCTGGCCAGCTTCATGTCCGGCATGGCGGGCAACGTAACTGCCTTCAACACCGTCTGGACCTACGACCTCTACCAGTCTTATATCCACAAGAATGCGAGCGATGCGCATTACCTGAAGATGGGACGGTGGGCCACAGTGGGGGGCATCTTACTCTCCATGGCCACGGCCTATGTGGCCGTGGGCTTCAACAACATCATGGACACCCTGCAGCTGGTCTTCTCCTTCGTGAATGCCCCGCTATTCGCGACGTTTCTGCTGGGCATGTTCTGGAAGCGGACGACTGGCCACGCGGCTTTCACCGGACTGGTCAGCGGCACGGTGGCGGCGATCATCCACCACGGACTCACGTTGCCCGCAGATGCGCATCCAGGCGTTCACGGAGGATGGATCGCGGTGGTCCACATGTATCCCAGCGAGATGGCGCAGAATTTCTGGACGGCGATCTGGGCATTTTCCACCAACTTCGTTCTCACCGTTATTGTCAGCCTGGTGACCAAGCCGCGGCCAGAACCGGAGCTGGTGGGACTGGTCTACTCGCTCACTCCCAAACCGGTCGAACACCACATGGCCTGGTATGCACGGCCCAAGGTGATTGCGGTCGGCCTGATTGCCATGCTGATTGCGCTGAACCTGATCTTCAAATAAAGCGGAGCTCTTAAGAGGACTAGCCGATGAATCTCGATTTACGCATCCCCATGGGGCTGCTGTTCACCATCGTAGGGGTCATCATGAGCCTCTACGGATTCTTCACGCGGGGCAGCGTGATTTACGAGCGCTCCGCGGGGATGGACATCAACCTGATCTGGGGTACGGTGATGCTGATCTTCGGAGCGACCATGTTCCTGCTGGGGCGACGTGCGGACAAACGTCCGCGTTCGCAAGCCGTCGAGGGAACAACCCGCCCCCTCGGCAACGGGCACGGCGGACATTAGCCGAACCCGTCGCGCAGAATCGTGGCTCATCCGGGAGAGCCCACGTCTAACCTGACCGCCTGGAAGAAAAGCTCACTCTTCCTCCAGCGTGGTTTCCTGGCAAGCGGGATGACCGCATTCGCAAGCGACCGCTTCGATATTGCTCTTGGCCCCCTCGCACCAGGGGCCGCAGTAGATTTTGCCTTCTGCCACCAGGCAGTGGCAGGTTTGATGTCCGCACTTCTTCGCTTCTTTCGTCATTCGCTCCCCTTTTCCGGATTGGATGCACGCGGGGGCCATACCCGGAAAGTCGCAGGATCACATCGCGAATTCCCATTGGAGTAGCGCGCGGCTCGTGCAAGAATTCGATCCGAATGCAAAAGGCTGAAGCAGCCCAGGTTGAAATGGCGGGGAAGCTCGAATCAACCCCTCACAAAGCCATCCCGCGCAAGGGAAAGGTTTTCGCTGCCCTGTGCGTTCCTGTGGTGATCCTTGCCATCTACTATGCGCCGACCCTCACCTCGTTTGGATGGCATATTCTCCACGGGAAAGCGATCGATTACCGGGGCCTGCATGTGGAAGTCCCATGGGGATGGACGGCCGATCTCAGCGCAGCGAAGGACGATTTTCCCGCGAACCCCCAGGGCATCACTCTGCAGAAGCCGCCCAAAACTCTCAGCATCGAGGCTCGCGGGCCAGAGCTCATTTACATCAATCTCCTCCTGCCCGACGCACGCAGTTCACCTCAACAACAGGCCGCGGAGTGGAAAAGCCTCTTCAGCGAATCGCATTCCGGTTCCGACTTCGACGTAGCCGCACCTGCAAGCTTCCCGCCGGGAACCGATTGCCTGGAGGCCACTCCGAAATCCAAGGATAGAAGTGCGCCGACCGGCGCAGCGCTGGCCTGTATCTCGCTCCAAGGCGGATGGCTGGCCAACTACGCGGGCTCGAGAGCCAACGTGCCGCTGTTCATGAGCGTGATCGGCGACCTCAAGCCGCAGCGCTGATTACTTCTTCCTCTTGGCCGCAGGCGAAGACACTTTGTCGGGCTGGGGCGAGTCCAGTTCGTTGCCCTGCCGATTCAAGTCCCGCTCTCCACGGATCGAATTTACCTTCGAAAAAAAGTCGAGCACCGTCTCCAGCTCCCTTTCGGGATATTCCGCGAGAAACGCTCCCAGCCGCTCGTTGATCGCCGTGTAGTACGCGCTCACCTTCTTCAGCTTTGCCTCGTCGGGATAGATCAGCACACTCCGCCGGTCGTTCGGATTCGGCTCCCGCCGCGCATATCCCGCCTTCTCCAGCCGGTCCAGAACCACTGTTACGCCGCCGGTGGTGAGGCCGGTGCACTCGGCCAGACGCCCGGGAGTAAGCGGCCCCAAAAGCTCCAGCAGATGAACGCACTGCATGTCTGTGGCATGCATGCCTAGCTGATCGGCGACTCGCTGGTTGTAGAGGATCACGCCGGCGATGAAATGCCTGATCTGCAGCCCCAACGCAGCCGCCCTAGCGTCATGTTTTCCATTTGACGATTGCTTCATTTTATCTTATTTTATTGTTTACTTATTTAGTAAGCTACTTTGCAAATGAGGATGATATGGAAAAAGCATACAAGGGAATGGGCATGGAAGGCTCTATCGCCCGGTGGTACGACAAAGCAACCCGCAAAGACATGCCGGAATTTGTGCGGCTGGCGCATCGCATCGATGCCATGGTCCCGGAGTCGGCGGACATTCTGGAAGTGGCGCCCGGCCCAGGCTTCGCATCGATCGAGCTGGCGCGCGGTGGACGCCACCGCGTCACCGGTCTCGACATCAGCCGCACCTTTGTCGACCTGGCTGCGAAGAACGCAAAAACGGCCGGGGTGAACGTAAATTTTCAACGCGGAAATGCCGCGAAGATGCCATTTGCGGAGAACAGCTTCGACTTCGTCGTGTGCCGGGCGGCTTTCAAGAACTTCAGCGAGCCGGTGCAGGCTATCGCGGAGATGCGCCGCGTCCTGCGCCCGGGCTGCAAAGGAGTGATCATCGATCTCCGCCGCGACGCCCCCATGACTGAAATCTCCAACTACGTCGACAAAATGGGAATGAGCACCATCAACGGCCTCTTCACCAAGTTCACCTTCCGCTTCATGCTGCTTCGCCGCGCCTACACTCTCGAGCAGTTCCAGGCTATGCTGAACCAGGCCGGGTTCGCGCACACTTCGATCGACAGCAATGCCGTTGGTCTCGAGGCCTGGTTTGAGAAGTAACTACTGTCCAGCGTGAACGCGGACGATGAAGCGCATGGAGCGGAAGTCGAAGGTGTAGCTGGCGAGCTGGTCGAGAGCATCCCCGCCGAGGATGCCGTAGAGGCTCTTGCGTTCCCCTGCTCCGGGTTTCGTTTCCACCGGAATTTCGTGAAAGGTCGCGGCCGTGTCACCGAAGTCCAGCGCGAACGTCTCTGCTGAGTATGCAGACACTTCGGGTCCAATCCCCGACAGGCGCATCGGCTTGGCTGTTTGGCCGGAGAAGTCGACAGGGTGCTCGTCAAAGTAGCGTGAAGTCAGCATGGACCGCGTGGTTCCGGGATCGACGGCATAGAGCCGCTGCGCACCCGCCGGGCCGGCTCCCACCAGCAGCCGCTTGCCGTCGCTGAAGAGCGGGGCTCCGCCGCTGAGAGGCGGTTGACGCAGAATGGTGAGGTGGTCGTCATCGGACGCGGTAACCGCTCCCAGCGCAGCGAGCAGCGGCTGGGCCAATATGCCTTCCACCTGATACTGGCGCGCCTTGCTGTAGAGATCCTCGTCATCAAAGATGACCGCGGGCACGTTGCGAAAGAAGGCCGCGCCGAACTTCAACTGGGGAATAACTGCCGCCTGCACATGGATCGGCGTGCCGGTGATGCTGCGCACGGTGAGGGTATCGCCGCCGGCCAGCTTAAGCCCGATGCGCTTTGCCTGCGAGCGCGAGAGCACGGTGAAACTTGCCGCCGGATCGAAGATCCAGCGGCTCGGATATCCGTCGACGAACACGTCGACGTCGCGAAGATCGATCGCATTGCGGGCCAGAGGGACAGTGAAGGATTCGCTCAACTCCAGCGTCTGCGGCGGCGCGTTCTGAAGCAGCGGCAGAATCTTTGCCGGAAGCTCGATCGCATCCTTCTCGCTTTCACTCAAGTCAGCAGCGCAGCACTGTTTGAGCGCCCCATACTGCTCCGCGGCTTGCTTATAGCGAAACATCCTGAAATCGTTGTTGGCAAGAGCGATGCGGGCCTGTTTTTCGCGAGTGCGGTCGGCGCCGGCAGCCAGCCCGGCGAGCAGCGGCTCCAGCAGTCGCACACTCTCCTCATACTGCCCGAGACGATTGAATAAAAGTCCGCGATAGAACGCGGTGTCAGGATCGGTGCTGTTCTTCACAGTTTTTTCGAGCCCAAGCCAGTCGTGATCTGCGGCGAACTGTCGTAGCGGAAAGTTCGCCGAGCCTGCCACTCCGGTCGCAACCTGCGGAGATGATCCACCCGGCTGCTGCGGATGCTGGCCCTGAGCGCCGGCGGAGGCCTGGAAAAAAAATACTGCGGATGACAGCAGGAACAACCCAAGCATGATGAAAGAGAGGATAAATGAAGCGTCAGGCTCCGAGCTGATCTCTGAGCTGATCAGGGAGGAACCCTCTGACCTACCCCTCGCTCCGCTAAACTAGACCCAGCATGAAACATCGCATGATCGAGCACTATGAGCTGGTCCGCCGCCTCGGAGCGGGCGGAAGCGGCATCGTTTATCTGGCCAATGACACTCTGCTCATGCGTCCGGTGGTGCTCAAGGTATTGAAGCGCGGCGCGCTCACGCTCGAACAGATGCGCACCACCGTGCTCCGCGAAGCCCGAATGGCGTCGGCCATCGAGCATCCCAATGTCTGCGCGATTTATGAAGTTGGCGAAGAGGGCGAAGAGGCCTTCATCGTCATGCAGTACGTGCCCGGCCAGTCACTGGACAAATTAATCGCGCGCGGCCCGGCCAGCCTGCAGCTGGTGCTCTCGGTGGGCATTCAGATCGCCGATGGTCTCAGCGCCGCCCACTCGCTCGGCATCTTCCATCGCGATCTGAAGCCCGCGAACGTGATGCTCACCGACGGCGGCCTGGCCAAGATTCTCGACTTCGGCCTTGCCCGGCGGCTGAATCCAGAAGAGGCGGAGTTCGATCCCGTCAAATCGGCACGGCGCAAGCCCGGACCGGTCGCTGCCACTTACACAGCGCGCGGCGGCACCATCGCGTATATGGCTCCCGAGCAATTCGTCACCGGACACAGCAGTGTACAGAGCGATCTGTGGGCCCTTGGCGTCATCCTTTACGAACTCACCAGCGGACGCCATCCCTTTGCCCGTCCCGACATCGACGAGTTCCAGAGCATCCGCGCCATCCAGTTTCACGATCCGGCGCCGCTGGATGCGCCTGCCGAGCTCAGCTCGCTGATCTTCCGCTGCCTGCAGAAGATTCCTGGTGAACGCTATTCAAGCGCCGCAGATGTGCGCGAAGGCCTGAAGACCATCATGAAGGCGCTGCAGATCGAGACGGGCATTATCCCCGGTGACGCTGCTGCCAACCTTCCGCCATCGACCGCGGAGGCGGAGAAGCGCGCCACCGGCCTGCTCTCGATGCTGGCCGAGCGCTTTCGCGAGTCGGCCGATACCAAGGAGAAACACAATACCATCCTGGTGCTGCCCTTCCAGAATTTCGGGCCGTCGGAGGTCGCTCCGCTCTATGGCTTTGCCCTGGCGGATGCGATTGCAGCCCGCCTGGCGCGCGTGTCGTCGCTGGTGGTGCGGCCGTCGAGCTCACTGATGCACCTGCCTGCGGCTCAGTCCGTAACCCAGATGGACCCACTGGCAATCGGCCACAAGCTCCTGGTGGAATGGGTTCTCGCCGGGAACTTCCTGCGCTCGGAACAAGGCTTCGATCTCAACTGGCAGCTGCTCAATGTGCCCGGCCAGAGCGTACGAGCTGGCGGCGCCATCAGCGTCCCCTCGTTCGACCTCATTGCCGTGCAGACCGAAATCTGTAACGAAGTCTTCGCTTCGCTGCAGGGGTTGGGCCAGTTGAGTCAGCATCCGGAGCGCGCCAACACCCATGCTCAGCCGTTGGCCGAGAATTTGTCGGAGGAGTATCTGCAGGCGCGTGCCATGCTGTCGTCCTTCATGCAGCGCACCGGCAGCCGCACCGACCTGGATCGTGCCCGCGAGCTGTTCGAGAGCGTCACCGAACGGGATACATCCTTTGCCCCCGCCTTCACCGGGCTGGGAATTACGCACCTGCAATACGTGCGCCACGGCTTCGGCGGGCGGCTGCATGTGATGGCAGCCAGGCGTGCCTTTGATCGCGCGCTCGAAATCGATCCGGGGTCCATCGAGGCCAACCTTTATCGCGTCTACATGCTGCTGTCCCGCGGCGAGAAGGAAAGCGCGCGGCACGGCATCGAAAACCTGCTGCACAGCGCCAACAACGACTGGAACGTGCACATGGTTGCGGGAATGACCCTGCGGCTGGACGGCATGTACGAGCAGGCGCTGGAGCAGTTCAATCGCTCGCTGAGCCTCAATCCGTCAAATGCGCCCATGATCTACAACCATCGCGCGCGTGTGTATCAATACCAGAACCAGCTCGAGCTGGCACAGGAAGAATTAGATAAAGGATTGACTCTGGAGCCGAAGCACCCGCTGCTGCGCACCTCGGTGGCATATCAGAAGATGCGGCAGGGAAATCTGCGCGAAGCCATCGACATGCTGGAGTCTGTGATCCGCGACGACGACAGCATGCGCATTGCGTATCCCACGCTGGCAATGTGCTACGCGCAGGTGGGAGAACGTGATCGTGCCGCCTCGCTGATTGAAGAAGACTCGATGGCAGCTGCCGAAGCTGATAGCGAGATGGCGTATCGCCTGGCTACGTATTTCGCCGTCGATGGAGATGAAAGCGAAGCGCTGCACTGGCTGAGGCGTGCAATCTACCTGGGAAACGAAAACTATCCATGGTTCGCGAAGAATCCGGCCTGGAGCCGGCTATACGGCCACGGCGACTTTACCCGCATCCTGGAAGACCTGAAAAAGACCTATCGGCGCAACCAGAAGAACTGGAAACGGCTGCTGGACCAGGTTCCGAAGAACTGAGCTGCCATCAGCCCACTATCGACGTCAGGCTCGCCGCGCCCCGAATCCCTTTCGAGAGAGCGGACTTTGTTGCGACGAAGACAGGGTCATGGCGTCGGCTTTGCCGGAGGGACCAGGAAATGCCGGGGCTCCGGAAGCAAGAGGAAATACGTCGTCCTCCGCTTCGGAGTAATCCGGCTCCATCGCCTCAATCAGTTCCGGGGCTCGATTTGCATTCTGCAGCACCCGAAGGACGCGCACTTGTGGAACAAAAACGACTCGGGGGGACATTGAGTTCATGAGGGCCTCTTCTGAATTCGAACGACCATTCGTGAGCGCCGCGGCAGAGTTCGGAACGTTCCCGCGCAAAAAATCCGCTCACCTCGAAGTCACTATAGTTTCCCATTCTCAGTGGCTTCGGAAATAACTCCAAAGTGTCAGATGCCATGGGGATCGCGGAAGGTGGTCCGTTCCGGTTGCTCGGATTCCAATTCGATCTCATTCAACGCCGGCTCGTCGACGCGAGTGGATGCGGGCCTTTTGGGGTGAGACGCGTCTGGTTTTGCTAGGATGTTTTCGGCTGCCCGATCCGACCCCGGATAGCCGGAACGGAATCCCAGTGAGCCTGATCAAGAGCTTCAAAGTCTTCGGCGAACCCGTGGAGATCCTCGTCCCCGGCGAAGCGACCGGCGGTCTTTCCTGCACACTGATTCAGACCTCGCCGCCCGGCGGCGCCCCCCCGCCGCATTCGCACAGGAATGAGGACGAAACTTTCTTTGTGCTCGAAGGGAACTACGAATTTCTAGCCAGTGGCCAGTGGAAAGCAGTGTCCAGCGGACAAGCGGTCGTTGGAATACGCGGAGAGGTTCACACCTTCCGCAACGTTGGCACGACCGCGGGAAGGATGCTGGTCTTTGTCGCGCCTGCGGGCATGGAGAAGTATCTCGAGGAGATTTCCCTGCTGTCCATGCCCGAAGACGCGGCACAGCTCTTCGCCATCTCGGAACGCTACGGGATCGCCTTCGCGCAGTAAGCGTCCGAGACGCTCCATGAGGTACCTTGGCTCTGTTGATATCCCTCGGACCTGTAACAAATTTTTCATCCCGAGCGAGCACAGCGAGTCGAGGGATCTGCTTTTTGTTCGCGCAACCGCAAATTTTCGCTTTCACGGCGCATCACGCGGTTCAAAAAACAAGGATGTCAACAGAGCCAGGTGCCTGTTACTTCGCCAGCTGCTCCAACTCTTCCTTGCTCATATCCGCGATGTGGGTTCCGAGATACCAGCTATAGCCGAAGGGGTCTTTCACCCCGGCCATGCGGTCGCCGTAAGGCTGGTCGGCCGGCTCGCGGGTGGATGTGGCTCCGGCCGCAAGGGCCTGTTTGTAAACGGCATCACAGTCGTCGACATACACCATCAGGCTGATGGGCGAGCCTCCGTAGTGCTCGGCGCTGAATGCGCCGATCTGCGGGTGTTCATCCGCCATCATGATGCAGGAATCGCCGATCTGAATTTCGGCGTGGCCGATCCTGCCGTCAGGGCCGGCCATGCGCATGCGCTCGGTCGCCCCAAAAGCCTTGGTGTAGAAATCGATGGCTTCGGCGGCGCTCTTGAAGATGAGGTAAGGCTGAACCGAGTGGTACCCTTCGGGAATACGTTTGACTGGGGACATGGAGACTCCTTTTGGGGCGGCGTGATTAGCCAGCCGTTCCACGCCGTCTACTGAAGATGGGGAGAATTGTATCCGGCAAAAGGCCGCCAGTGCTTGATATCCCGCAAAAATCAAAGTGACCGGATTTCTCCGGCCACTCTCTGTCCGTGCTGTTCGTGGTCTACTTCGCCGGCGCAAGAATCGCGCCAAGCCTATCCGTTGTGCCGTCCACTCTCTCCAGGTGCGGGTACCGCAGTCCGCCATAGTAATCGAGTGAAATGGTTTCCAGCTGGTCGCCGCGCTTCAGCAGGAGTTTGATCGGCTCTTTGCTCTTTTCCGCCGCAAGAATCGCGTCGTGCAGCTTCGCGATGCCGAAGGTCTCGCCGTTCACCCCTACCAGCTGCATGTCAGGAGTAACGCCGGCCTTGAAGGCCACGCTATCCCACCACACCGACCCGAGACTGCCGTCCGCCATCACGCTGAAGCCCAGCGACGTGGCAAAGCTCGTCCCGCGGGGGCTCTCCGCGTGCTTCATCCAGTCCGGCGCGTTGTCGTTGTAAACCAGCTTGTAGCCGCCCTGGGTGAACCCGTTCTCCGGAACCTCAGGATGCAGGTCGTACACCCGGGTCTTCAGGAAGCTAGCCCAGTCGTAGGGCTGCACTGTGTTCAGCGCCGCTACGATGTCGTCGAAGGTGTAGGTCTTGGTGACGTAGCTCCCGTTGTCGACGCCGTAAAACAGCTTGGCAAAGTCGTCCAGCGACTTCTTCCCGTCGCTCAGCTCGCGAATCTTGGTATCGGCGTCGAGCCAGATCAGCAACCCCTCCATGTAGTAATCCTCCGGACGCTGCCAGCTCACCCAGCTCACCGGCGTACGCTGCGAGACGGTCGGCTGGTTGGTTGTGTCCACCAGTGGGCGCCACTTGCGTCCGGGGCTGTCCTCGAAGTTGGCCGCTATCTGCGCCATCAGGTCGCGCGTCTCCTCCGGGGTGCGCATACCGGAGCGGGCAGTCAGCACATAACCGTAATACTGCGTCAATCCCTCGTAGACCCAAAGCAGATCGTCCTGCATGGGAACATTGAAGTTCGGCGTCCACAGGTCGTTAGGACGGCGGAACTTTCCATTCCACGAATGCGTGTACTCGTGCGCCAGCAGATCCCGGCCCGCGACTCCGGCAGACCAGTCGGTGAAGTAGTTTCCGCGTGTGCCGTCTTCGCTTGACTGGTGATGCTCGAGGCCCTCGCCGCCCACCGTGTCGCTGAGCGAGAAGAGGAAGTCGTAGTGGCCGTAGTGATGCGAAGCAAAGAGCTTCTTCGCCTGCTCCACCATATTCTTGTGGACCTGAAGCTGTTCCGGGGTCATCGCCAGTTCAGCCGGCGTATCGGCAAAAACGTCAAGATAAACGCGGTTGTCCGCGTCCGTCGACAAATCCACACGCTTGTAGTTGACACCGGCGTACAGCGGCGAATCGACCAGCGTGTTCAGCGTCGTGTCCTTGAAGTGAACCAGGTCGCCGTTCTGCGCTTTCAGCTCCAGGGCGCTCGCGAACTTCCACTCCTCCGGCAATTTGATGGAGGGAGCGAACGTGATCTGCCGCGAGAAATGCCCCGCCGGATACAGCACCACCTCGTTCCAGGAAAGGTCCACGATCTTCGACGAAAACGAGATGCGGCCCTCTCTCCCCTTCACCGGAGCCAGGAACTGAAAGTTCACCTCCAGCGACTTCACCCCCTGCGGCACATCGATGTGGAAGGCGAAGACGTTCACGCGGTCACGCACCCAGTCGATGCGTTTGCCATTTGCCTTCACCACCAGGCCCGCCACCTTCGAGATCGGCCCTGTCGGCGAATGATTTCCTGGAATCCACTCGGGGTAGAGCAGCGTCAGTTCGCCGGCTTCGACCGGAATGGTCTCATGCACATCCATTACGCGATGCGTGACGTCCGTGATGTCGACCAGCAGCGAGATCGTGCCCGGGTAAGGTGTATCCGCCGGAGCGGCAATTGGCGGAGGCAGCGGCGCAGGCTGCGGTCCGGGTGAGGTCTGCGCGTACGTCGCGGTGGCCAGAGCAATGGAAAGAGCAGCGGTGAGCGCCAAAGCGCCCCGACGGCAGAAAGAACAATATGTCACGAGAGCTCTCCTGAACTTCCGGTCCGGATTTGTTATCTGGATTTGCAATCCGGGCTTCGAATCCAATGTATACGTTTTGGGATTGCAGTTCACCAGCGCCCATCACATTCGCGGAAGCGCGAAGCCTTCAATCGATGCGCCTAAGGGGATTGCTCGCGCTCGTCAGAGGCCAAGCGAAGCGGCTTCCGTTCGCGCGAAGAGCAGGGGAGACAGATCGGCATCCGCGTTCTTCCAGTAGGCGAAGAACGCCGCGTACTCAGCCCGAGCCTTGGCCTTTTCGCCCTGCATCGCTTCGGCCCGCGCCAGTCCCAGCATGCTAAGCGGGTAAGCCATGTTCATCCCCGGCTGCTGCGACAGCACGAAGATGCTGCGACGGCTCAACGGAATATTGAAGTCATTCGCCGCGTCAGCGCCGTCTTTCAGCGCGAGATGAGCTAGCCCACGCAGATACGAGGCGATGCCCAGCGTATCGTAGTCCTCGGCGGCGCGCAGCGCATCGAGAGCCGCCTGTGGCCGCTTCTCTCCCAGCTCCACCGCGGCCGCAATATCCGGCAGAAAGACATGATTGATCAGCGTGTCCTGCGGATAGGCCGCCGCAAGCGATTGTTCGATGGCCTCCGCGCGCGCAGGATCGCCGCATAGACCATAGGCTATCGCCGCCGTTCCCCGCATCGACCGGTCCTGGTCCAGCTTCAGAGCCCGGTCCAGCTCCAGTTCGGCATTTTCGCAGCGTCCGGCCATCGCCGCGTCCATGGTGCGCTCCGCAATCATTGTTGCCGTCGCCGCCAGCATCTTCTGCTGGGTGAGCTGGTTGATGGAACGCTGCCAGTCTTCGTTGGCCTTCTCCAGCCGGCCCTCGTGCTCATCCAGCAGCGCCGCCTGCGCATTGAGGATGTAGCCGTCCGTCCTGTCCCGCGCCCAATCGATCTGTTGCTGCACCGTCGCCTTATCGCCGATCAGATACGCAGTGAATATCCACGTGCCGCGGATCGAGGCATCGTCCGCCAGCCCCAGCGACTCGGCCTTCTGATAGGTGGCCTTCGCATCGTCAAAGCGGTTGAGCGCCGTGAGGGCCAGCATCGCGTTCACATAGCCCGAGCCGTTGTCCGGCCGCATCGCGATGGCCTTCTGCACCTGCTGATAGGCCTCGTCGAATTTCCCCAAAGTGAGATAGGCCACCGATAAATCAGTTGGCACCACCGATTCGCCGGGATAGCTCTGGCCGAAGATTTTGAGCGCATCAATCGCTTGAGGCAGGTCTCCGGTGACGTCAAGGTTGTACTGAACGCGGATATAGAGCCGTTCCCGATCTGAAACCTTGCCGGAAAGTTCGAATGCCCGGGTGATCGCCGCATTGCCTTGGGTTTCGTTGCCGATCGCGACATACGCCACGCCCATCCGGGCATAAGCCATGGCGAATGTCGGATCGAGCTCGATGGCTCGCTGGTACGTGCTGATACTCCGGGCGAAGTCTGCCTGCGCCAGTTGACGCTGGCCCAGGGCATACGCGCGGAAAGCCTCTTGCGAAGACGTAGTCGGCGTCATGAAGAAGACGTCGATCTTAGGGATGGATGCCAGCGAGGGCTCCAGCCGCTTTCGCAATGCGTCGGAGGCGGTACGCAGTACACCCAGCACCTTACCCTTGCCATCTGCCTGCCCCTCCTCGCGCGCGAAGACGTCCCCGGTCGCCGCATTCTGCGCTTCCAGCGTGATCAGATATTCGTTGCCGATGCTGGAAATGGTTCCGTTCACTACCGCTTTTTCGCCTTCACGCTCGGCGATGTCCCGGGCAATCACCGGCGTGATCTTCTCATCCGCCGGCTTCTCCAGGTAGGACAGGCTGTCGCGCAGATGGGCGTCGCTCACCACATCGAGCATCGGTGATTGCTGCAGCTGCGAGCTAAGCGCCTGCTTCAATGTGCCATCGAAGACCGGATCACCCGTCCGGTTTGTAAAGTCCGAGACAATAATCGGATCGGCTTGTGTCAACTTCGGAGCGGGCCGCGCTCTCCACCACGCAAAGCCCGCATAGCCGGCCCCTGCCAGCACCAGCAAAACCGCGATCAAGGCGATCGGCTTCGCCCAGGCCCTTGGATTGCGAGGCATCGAATAGCCCGTAGCGACGCGCATCCGCGTGCTGGGAATCCCTCCGCCCGTCATGCCCAGCAGGGCTGCCTGAATTTGCTCCAGGTCCGATCGAAGCTCAGCCGCGGACCCATAGCGTTTTTCCCTGTCCTTGGCCAGCGCCTTGAAGATCACGCGCTCCAGGTCGCGAGGAAATTTCGGCTCGCGCTGGCGAATGGAGTCGGGCTCCCGGGTCAACAGCGCCGCAAATATCTCGGCAATCGACGCGCCGAAGAACGGAGCCGCTCCGGTCGCCATCTCGTACAGCACCACGCCTGCGGAAAATACATCGGCACGTGCATCCACCTGCTCGCCACGCGCCTGCTCCGGAGCCATGTAGGCGACGGTGCCAAAGGTCGTGCCCTGGCTGGTCAGCGTCTCGCCCGCACTGGAGCGGGTAAGGTCGCCCAGTGAATCGCTCGTCGAAGCATTCACCGCGGCGTGTTTGGCGATGCCGAAGTCGAGCACTTTCAGAATCCCGAAACCCTGGTCTGGCCGGGTGATGAAGAGATTGGTGGGCTTGATGTCCCGGTGCAGGATACCGTGGGTGTGCGCTTCCACCAGAGCCGAGCAAAGCTGGATGCCGTAGTCGAGCAGCTGTTCGAGCGGCAGTGAATGCCCGTGGATGATCTGCTTGAGCGTCTCGCCTTCAAGCAGCTCCATTACCAGGTAAGGCTGCCCGCCCTGCTCCCCGACGTCATAGATGGTGCAGATGTTGGGATGGTTCAACGCCGAGGACGCGCGGGCCTCGCGGAAGAAGCGCTCGTGCGAAGAGGGAGCCGGCGTGCCCGTCGCGATATAGCTCTCGGCGACGACCTTCAACGCAACATTGCGATTCAGACGCGTGTCCCGCGCCCGGTAGACCAGGCCCATCCCGCCGTGGCCAATCTGCTCGATGATTTCGTAAGGGCCAAATCTCGCTTGCGTCTGCATATTTCGCGCGGGGGTGAGCCAAGTGTAAATGCTCACGAAGCGATCGCAAATGCGGAACTGGATTCCGGCATTGGATAGACTTCTGTCTATGCCCGATCCGCAGACAATGATCGTGGCTCCGGTCACACTGGAAGGACGCCGCGTCCGCCTGGAGCCGATGCGCCTGGAACCCGCGTTTACAGACCATCTCGATGCGCTCGCCGCCGTCGGCATCGATCGTGCCGTCTGGCAATGGATGCCCATGCGCATGGAGGCCCCGGCGCACATGCACCAGTGGATGGAACAGGCGCTGGATCAGGCCTCGCAGGGCCGCGCGCTTCCCTTCGTAATCCGCTCCCTCGCCGACAACCGGGTAGTAGGCGCGACGCGCTACATGGACATCGATCCGCGCAATCGTGGCCTCGAAATCGGAGGAACCTGGCTGGCCCCGGCCTGGCAGCGAACGGGAATCAATGTCGAAGCCAAGTATCTGCTGCTGCAACACGCGTTCGAAGCATTGGGAGCGATCCGCGTCGCGCTCAAAACCCACCACGGAAATCAGCAGTCGCAAACCGCCATCGCCGCCCTGGGAGCCAAATACGAAGGCACATTCCGCAATCACATGATCATGCCCGACGGCAGCTATCGGCACACCGTCTGGTACAGCATCACCGCGGAAGACTGGCCGGAGGTCAAAGCTCGGCTGGAGAAACGCATGGCGAAGAGATAAATAGCCGGCGCCGGCGCTCAATCAGGCCGGAATCCAGCGGGATTCAGATCTCTTTGGGATAAGCTGCCCCTATGAATAGGCCGGATTCGCAGCCCGAACGACTATCGGGTCTTCCGGCGCGGCAGAGCCAGGATTTTACTCACCAATACAGATAACCTCTGCAGGTCCGCGAAAGCCCGTCGTCCCATTGTTCGGGCATCCTCGCCGTCATAGCCTTCGGCTGCCAGATAAAGGATGTTGGTCAGACTCTGAAGCGGATTGTTGATCTGGTGCGCCAGATCATTTGCCATGGCAGCGGCAGCGGTAGCGCTCGCCTGCTCCATCAACATCTTTCGTTGCCGTTGCTCTCTCACTCCCATCGCCGCAAAATCGGCCAGCACTTTCATGATGCGGCAGTCATCCTGATCGAACGCCTCCGCTCGGCCATGCGCCATGATGAAGATGGTTCCACGAGTCTCATCGACCTCCCAGGGCAGCAGAATGCCGTCTGTTACAAGGGGAGCCTCGATGCCCATCAGGTCGAAGAACCGCTGCCCCACGCGAAAGAGTTGTGGGCGTCCGCGCTGCAGACATACCCCGCATGCGCTCGGGTAGCGCGGGAGGACCGCGTTGAGAAATCCGGAGTACTGACCGGCAGTAGCAACCCAGTGGTAGAAATCCTTGTCCGTTCGGTCATCTTTCTCAATGCTGATGCCGGCGCTGTCCGCGCCGCAGAGCTCCACGGCGGCATTCACCAGCTCCTGCAGAATTGTTTCCGGATTCTCGACGAAGGCGTGTGCGATCCGCCGCATCCCTTCCATCTGCATCGTAACGTCGCGGGCATGCAGGCACCTCGCTGCAAATGCCGCGTCACTTTGGATGTCGATGACTTCGAGGCCGGTTTCCGTCCACGTCGAAGCAGGTGAATTCATATCGATCGTTGTGCTACCCAAGGCGTTTCATCATCTCCGTGAAGAAGGACCGCTCCAAATCAGTTCACCCGGACGATCCGATCCTGGCGCCAGGAGGAGTCAATCTTGAATTTTAAGCCATCCGAAAGAAGGTGGTTCGACTTGTCGACATGAGCCCGGAGCCTGGTCTGTTCTGGGATACAGACCGGGAATCCCTCCAGACAGCCTGCCCCGGGAAGGAACCCTCGGCACCGCTCCTCCAACTCTGCTAAAAACAGAACTGGAAAGGAACTGGCCCCATCTGTGTCAAGATTCGCGGAACCCATGGCGCGGCTCATCGAGGAGCTGCGCAAACTGCCCGGCATCGGCGCGAAGAGCGCTCAGCGGCTGGCGTTTCATATCCTGCGCTCCAGCGGCGAGGACGCCGAGGCCCTGGCCAAAGCCGTGCGCGAGGTCAAGGCCCAGCTGCGCCTCTGCTCCATCTGCAACAACATCACTGATGTCGATCCCTGCGTCTACTGCGCCAGCCCGACGCGTAACCAGCGGCTGGTCTGCGTCATCGAGGAGCCGACGAACATCGCCACCATCGAGAAAACGCGCGGCTACAACGGCGTCTATCATGTGCTCCACGGCACGCTCTCACCCCTCCACGGTGTAGGCCCTGAACACCTGCGCATCACAAATCTGGAAGCCCGGGTCGCCCGCGGAGATATCGACGAAGTGATCCTCGCCACTTCGCCAACCGTAGAAGGCGAGGCCACAGCCCACTATCTCGCCGATCTGCTCCGACCGGGAAGCGCTCGCATCAGCCGCATCGCCACCGGAGTACCGGCAGGCAGCGACATCGAATACGCCGACGAAGTTACGATGACCCGCGCCCTGGAGGGGCGGAGAGAAGTCTGAACCGCAGGGGATAGGGTTTAGGGCGTAATCCTCTGGCGCCGATGCTTTGGATGCACCAGCAAACAGCAGATCCTTCGACTCGCACCGCTCGCTCAGGATGACAATTTCATTTTTAGGTCTGAGAGAGCCAACAAAATTTGCAAATCGAAGAAATGATTAGGGGCCGACAGCAAAGCCCACCCCGGTCGGGCACGGAGTCTAAACCCTGAACCCCATCCCCTACGCCCTGCCTTTCTTAGCTTCTGAGCCTTGCCAGCAGGTCCTGGGGATGCACCGGCTTGGCCAGAATCTCAAACTCATGGCCCTGGACTCGTGCCCGATCCAGCAGGTCGGCGGTTGCCGCCTGGCCGGAGAACAACAGAATCTTGCATGAGGGAAGCAGGCTGCGAATCTTAATGGCCGCGTCGATGCCGTTCAGGTCGGTCATGATCACGTCGCTGATCAGCATTTCCGGCATCCAGTTCTTGGCCATCTCCACTGCTTTTTCGCCGCTATAGACGGCTTTGGCCTCAAATCCGCTTTGGTTCAAAATAATGGCCAGAGTATCGGCTATCACGCGCTCGTCGTCAGCGACCAGCACTTTGGGTCTTACCTGGGTCTCGGGCATTCGCTCGTTCACATCGCTTTCTGGTCTAGTTGCACTGACACATAGACTCGACTGCGTCTAAAAAATAATCCCTGTAGTCGCTGCCGGAAATCTTTCTGAGGCTTAAACACCCATGGCCAAGTCCGCGAAGAGTCTTTCCTTCTAAGATGATACCCTGTCCCTTTGAGGATGCTTCATCCTCCTGAAACCCCAGCAACTTACAATTGTCGCGCGGTTTGAACTGCGGCCCTTGGACAGATCCGGAATTGAGACCGGATTTCGTCTCTGCACCGTCAAATCATTTGACCAACCGAAATTTAGGAAACAAATTCACTCAGGCGGAACGTGAGCGATGGCCGAACCAATCATTCGTGCACAGCAGGTGGAGAAGTTCTACGCCCAACCCAGCGAGAACCGCATCCAGGTCATCTCGCCCACTGACCTGTCCATCGTTCCCGGCGAGATCGTCGCCCTACTCGGCCCCTCAGGCTCGGGTAAATCCACCCTGCTGCGCATGCTCACCGGCCTCTCCCAACCCTCGGCAGGAGAAGTCTTCTGGCATGGCAAGCCCATCTCCACCGTCCGTATCCATGTCTCCATCGTCTTTCAGAGCTTCGCGCTCTTTCCCTGGCTCACCGTCTTCGAAAACGTCGAAGCTCCGCTCAAGGCTCGCGGCATGGCGTCTGCAGAGCGCCGCGAGCGCAGCCTGAAAATCCTGGACACCGTCGGCCTCGATGGCTTCCAGGCCGCCTACCCCAAGGAACTCTCCGGCGGGATGCGCCAGCGCGTCGGCTTCGCCCGCGCCCTGGTTGTCGAGCCCGAAGTCCTCTTCATGGATGAGCCCTTCTCCGCGCTCGACGTCCTCACCGCCGAAAACCTGCGCAGCGAACTGCTCGAGCTCTGGCAGAAGAAGACCATCCCCACCCAGTCCATCTTCATCGTCACCCACAACATCGAAGAAGCTGTACTGCTGGCCGATCGCATCATCGTGCTGGGCCGCAATCCAGGCCATGTCCGCACCGATTTCAAGGTCACCAACTGGCCCATCCCCGCGACCGCAAGAGCCAGCCCTTCACCCAGCTGGTCGACTACATCTACAAGGTGCTTACCCGGCCCGACGTTTCGCCCGCGGACATGCCCAGCCTCGTGCCCGGCCGCAGGATCCGCGACCAGCGCCAGATGCACTACCAGATGCTGCCCCACGCGCGCCCCGGCGGCATCGCCGGGCTGCTCGAGCTCATCATCGACCTTGGCGGACGCACGACATCTACCGCCTCGCCGACGAGCTGGCTTTCGAAATCGACGACCTCCTGCCCATCGTCGAAGCCGCTTCCCTGCTCGGCTTCCTCAAGGTTGAGGAAGGCGACGTGGCGATCACGCCGACCGGCCACGAATACGCCGACTCCGAGATCCTGAAGCAGAAAGAACTCTTTCGCAAGGCCGCTCTCGAACACGTTCTGCTGCTGCGCCAGATCACCCGTGCTCTTAGCAACAAAACCGATCACACCGTTCCCGAGGACTTCTTCCTCGACATGCTCGACGAGCAGTTCAGCGAGGAAGAGACGCAGCGCCAGCTGGAAACGGCGATCAACTGGGGCCGCTACGCCGAGCTGTTCGACTTCGACGCCGGCAGGCGCCGCTTCATCCTTCCGGAGGTCGAAGAGACTGCCGAGACCGTGGAAGGGGTCCCGGCCGAGTGAAGCCTCGCTACACATTTTCGCGCGAGCTGGTCCTCGAGCGCACCTGGCCCTTTTTCCTCGACCTGACCGTCGCGGCCGGTCTGCTCGCGGCCTTTTACGCCATTCTGTGGATCGCGAGGTTCTGGTTCAGCGGAGCTATCCCCGAGGTCGAAATCTATCGCTCGCCCTCGCATCTCCCGCTCTACGCCTTCTACTCCATCGTCCGCATCTTCATCGCCTACCTGCTCAGCCTCGCCTTCGCAATCGGCTACGGCTATATCGCCGCCTACAACAAGCGCGTCGAGGCGCTGATGATCGCCACTCTCGACATCCTCCAGTCCATCCCGGTGCTCAGCTTCCTGCCCGGCGTCATGCTGGCCATGATGTCGCTCTTCCCTTCCCGGCAGATCGGCATCGAGCTGGGCGCCATCCTGCTCATCTTCACCGGCGAGGTCTGGAATATGGCCTTCAGCTTCTACTCCTCGCTCAAGAGCATTCCCCGAGAGCTGAACGAAGCCTGCACCATCAACCGCTTCTCCGCCTGGCAGCGGCTTTTTCAGCTGGAGCTGCCCTACGCCACCATCGGTCTGGTCTGGAACTCGATGGTTTCTGTGGCCAGCGGCTGGTTCTTCCTCATGGTCTGCGAGATGTTCTCCGTCGGCAGCCGCAACTTCCGCCTGCCCGGACTCGGCTCCTATCTGCAGACCGCGGCCTCGAATAGCGATTGGCAAGCCATGACCTACGGCCTCATCACGATGATCTTAATTATCGTGCTCACCGACCAGCTACTCTGGCGCCCGCTCATCGCCTGGAGCGACAAGTTCAAGTTCGAAAACGTCGAAGCGTCGGTACGCATCACCTCGCCCATCCTGCACCTGCTGCGCAATTCGAACCTGCTCGGCACCCTCCACCGCGCGACCTTTGCTCCGCTCGGCGAACACCTCTATCACCGGATTGCGCAGCGCGATGAACAGCGCTTCTCTCACGGCGAGACGACGGTAAAGCGGACCAGCCGAGGGTCAGCCGCAACCATGGGTGCCGTTGCCATCATTGCCATCGGCGCGATTACCTACGCAGCCTTCAACGCTATCCTGCTCCTGCGCCAGGTTCATGGCAATGAACTGCTCGGCATCTTCGAGGGAGCGGGAGCCACATTTCTGCGCGTCAACGTTTCCCTGCTGCTGGCTTCGCTCTGGACCATCCCCGTCGGGGTCGCCATCGGCTTTCATCCCAGGCTGGCGAACATCACTCAGCCGCTGGCCCAGATCGCCGCTTCCTTCCCGGCGACTGCGCTCTTTCCCGTCATCCTGCTCGCGCTCATGCGCCTGGGACTTGGGCTCGGCATCGGCTCTGTCGCTCTGATGATGCTCGGAACCCAGTGGTACATCCTCTTCAACGTGATCGCCGGAGCCATGGCCATCCCCTCGGACCTGAAGGAAGTCTCCGACCTCTTCCATTTCACCAGCCTGCAGCGTTGGACTACGGTCATCCTGCCCGGCATCTTCCCTTTCCTGATTACCGGCCTGGTCACCGCTTCTGGCGGAGCCTGGAATGCGTCCATCGCCGCAGAGTATTTCCAGCTAAAGGACAAGACGTTCATCACCACCGGCCTCGGCGCCCAGATCATGTCGGCCAGCAACCATGGCAATTACTCCATTCTGTTGCTGGCCACCATCATCATGGCGCTGATGGTAGTCACGATTAACCGCCTCGTCTGGCGCCCCCTCTACCGCCTCGCAGAAACCAAGTACCGCCTCGAAGGCTAACGTCCGCAACGGGTGCCCCACATCTCGCACTTGAGATGGGGGATCCATAGACCCTCACTCGGCCTGAGCAGCGATTTCTAGTCCTGAAATTTACTTGGATGGAAAGTGTTGACACATTAACTCTACATATGTAGAGTTTGGTCGATGAAGTTGCGCCTCTCACCACAGACCCTCAAGGTACTGGACGCTTTCCTCCAGTCCCCGCAGGACTGGAAATACGGATACGACATCAGCCGCAACACCGGACTGAAATCCGGCACTCTGTATCCCATTCTCATTCGGCTGGCGGAGCGAGAGCTCCTCGAGACTTCGTGGGAGACGGTCGAAGAAGGCCGGCCGCCCCGGCACCTCTACCGGTTTACGCCGGATGGCGTGCGCTTCGCGCGCGAGCACCGCGCGCTTGAAACAACCCTGCTCCTGGGCGGCGCGGCATTGAACGAGGTCGAGGGTTGATGACACCGCTCCGTAGATTGGCGTCGGGACTGCTTCATACGGCTCTTCGGCACGCCTCCGTCGAGACTGAAGACTGGGCCAGGGCAATGCTGCGAGAGCTGGACTTCATCGAAAGCGACTGGTCAGCGTTGTTCTGGGCCCTGGGAAGCGTGACCGCGATCTTCAGGCACTCCGGCCGGGAGGTCTTCAGAAGGTTCAGAAATCGCATGGGACACAAGGAGAAAAAGATGAATCAAACGGGAAAAAATGTCGCCGGGGTAGCCGCCGGCATCGGGATCGGCTGCGCCATAGCCGTCGCCGTGATCGGTCTATGGATGTTGTCACGTGCCTATTTTCCGAATTTCGATGCCGGGCGAGTGCCGTGGAGAACGTGGCTGCTCACGCTCGCCGTTCCGGAGATCATCTTTATCACCTCCGCTATCTGGTTGTGGAGAAAGAGGCGGCCCATGGCCATCGGCATCCTGCTGACCGCTATCATGGCCGGCGCCCATTTCGCCATGCACCTCGCTCAACACTGGCGCGGCTGACAGCAAAACAGGGCGGATGACATTTCGCACCTCACCGGAGGAACAGATGACCCAAGAACCACCAGCATCGATCCCCTGCACCCTGGCCCCATGGTTGTCGGTCCGTGGAAGTGCAAAAGCGCTCGCGTTTTACAAGACCGCGTTCGAAGCGGTCGAAGTCTATCGTCTCGACGGCCCCGAAGACAGCATCGTGGCCAGGCTCTCCATTGCCGGCGCAGAATTCTGGCTCGGCGACGAATCTCCCGAGCACTTCAACTTCAGCCCGGAATCCATCGGCGGCGGCTCAGTCCGCCTCATCCTCACGGTTCCCGATCCCGACGCCGTTTTCGCAGCGGCGCTGAAGGCAGGCGCGGTAGAGATCTATCCGGTAAGCGAAGGACACGGCTGGCGCGTTGGACGCGTGGTCGACCCGTTCGGGCATCACTGGGAAATCGGGCGCCCTATCCCCTGATGGTTTCACTTTTTCTGATCGTTTCACTTTTTTCTGAAACAAACACGCCGCCAAATAGGAGGCTTCGTCGTTCTGAGCGCAGCGAAGAATGTCGGCGATGTGGATGCGCACATATTGCTACGCCATGCATAAGTGCCATCGAATCAAACAGACTCCGCCAATTTGCGACGCGCAACGCGCTTCTGACATCTGTAATACATGTCTTCTGTCGCCACTCCCACCTTTCGTCATAATGACTCTGTGACGAAAACGGCCACCGAGGACGGGCTAAGACCATACAGTCAGGTTTTCGCCGTATTTTTCTGCGGCATGGTGGCGTTTCTCGATCTTTATTGCACGCAGCCTCTGCTGCCGCTTCTCTCCCGCATCTTCCAGGCATCGGAAGCCAGCGTAAGCCTGACCATCAGCGCCTCGACCCTGGGTGTCGCGTTCTCGGCAGCCGTGCTTGCCATCTTCGGTGAGAAGCTCGACCGCAAACGCACCATCGTTATTTCGATGGCGGTTCTTGCCGCGTGCACTCTGATGACCTCGACGGCGACCAATCTGACCACGCTCGCCGCATGGCGGCTGCTGCAGGGCCTGGTTACTCCGGGGATTTTCATCATCACCATCGCTTACATCACTGAGGAGTGGCCAGCGCTGCTGGTGCCCCGGGTAATGAGCACCTACGTCGCCGGAACCGTATTCGGCGGCTTCCTCGGACGTGTCTCCGGAGGGGTGCTCGCAGAGCGATTCGGCTGGCGAACGGTCTTTCTTGTTCTCGGACTCATGGGCGTTGCCGGTGCGGCGATCACGCAGCGGATGCTGAAACCCGCGCAGCCGCGACCCGCCGAGCCGGTTCGTCGTTCGCCGGGCGGTCCTTCGCCAGCCGGGCAATCAAGGCTCGCACCCGTCATCGGAAACCTGCGCAACTCCCGCCTGCTCGCCACCTTCGCCATCGGCTTCTGCATGCTCTTCACGCTGGTGTCGATCTTCAGTTACATCACCTTCTACCTGGCGGCCGCGCCCTTTCATCTGTCGACCGCTCAACTTAGCTGGCTCTTCGCCGTATATTTGTGCGGACTGGCCGCAACGCTGGCCGCCGGAACGGTGCTGGCGCGCGTAGGCTTGCGGCATGGAATGCTGGCAGCGGTGGCGATGGGTCTCATCGGCGCCGGGCTCACGCTCTTTCATTCGCTGGCGGTCATCGGCCTGGGGTTGGCGGTTGCGAGCTCCGGCGTCTTTATCGCCCAGACATGCGCCAACAGTTTCCTCCGCGACGCCGCACCGGCGGGCAGTCGCGTTTCGGCGGCCGGCATGTACATCTGCAGCTACTACATCGGCGGTACGGTCGGAGGGATTCTTCCCGGGCTGGCATGGAAATTCGCAGGATGGCCCGGCTGCGTGGCTCTGACCAGTACCTTCCTAATAGTTGCAGGAGCGATGGCGCTCTTCGGCTGGCGCGCTCGCCCACCCGTGCCCGATCCTATCCCGCTCTAAAAACTGGCCGGACTCGCGATAAAGCAAAAGTAAATGAACCGGATGGCCCACGTCTCGCAGTTGAGACATGGTAACCGGCCAACCCCTGATCGTTGTTTGCTCTGTTGACGACCTTCAGATCCCCTTTGAAATTGTCATCCCGAGCGAGCGCCGCGAGTCGAGGGACCTGCTGGTCGCTGGCGCGAGCGCAAATTTGCGCCTTCGTAGCGCATTTCGCGATTCAAAAAACAGGGATGTCGCCAGAGCCGACGCTGTTCAAGCTGTTACTGAGGCTTGCTCGGCGGCGGTGTTGCGCCACCCACCTCACCGGCAGGATGCTGCTCATAGATCGAGTACTGCCGCGCCGGCCGCTTCAGCTTCACTTCGATGTCTTTGGAGTCGGTAGTGATCGGGTAATCGTCGCCGAAGGTTTGGAATCCATCGGCGATGATCTGCAGCCGCACCGTATCGCCGATTGGAATCACATCGATCGTGGCTTTGCCATCTTCGTTGGTCTTCAACTCCAGGCCGCCTTCATCCTTGCCGTGTTTCATGGGATGGAAGACCACCGCCGCGTTCTCGACCGGCTTGCCATTCGTCGCTTTGACGACGGTGACCACAATCTTCGCCGTCGCCGGAGGCGGCGTATATTTGCGGCCTCGGCTAGCTTGCGCAAGCAATCCCGGTGTTCCAGCAACAACCAGCAGAGTCAATGGCAGAATCCAGCGAAATGCTCTCTGGACTCGAAGTTCATGCAAAGGGCCGACCGGCACTGCGTGATTCATAGCCAAATTGTATGCATTTCCCGGCCCCGCTGGAAGTGCCGCCGGCTGACCCTCCAAACTCCGCGGCCAAATTCTGCGTCTAATCAGCTTGTGCTTGGCACTTGGAAGCTCAGCCGCGGCGGGACGAGCAGCCGTGGAACCTGGAACGCGGTATTGTGACATCAAGGGTCAATGCGAAACAAAAAAGTAGAGAATCACTGCGGATTGCTTCATCGAAACGTTCGTAACTGCCTGGTATTGGCCTTCTTCACGGCGCTGTTTGCCGTCTCCGGCGGAGCTCAGACAACTACCCCTGAATCGGTTGCGTTGGACCCCGTGGCGCTCGTCCGGCGCGCGGTTGCCAACGAGCTCAGGGCAACCGACGGACAGCATCCCTACCGCTACAAGCTGCACAAGATCGACGACGGCAGGAGCACCACCAAGGAAATTGTCGAAACCAAAGACGGCGACGTAGCCCGGCTTCTCGAAGCCGGAGGCCACCCGCTCGGTGGCGACGCCAACCAGAATGAGATCGACCGTCTGAACAATCTCCTTGCGCATCCGGAGATTCAGGAACACCGCCATAAGCGCGAGCAGGCCGACAGCAGCCGCGCCAACGAGATGATCCGCTTGCTGCCCGACGCCTTTCTCTACCAGTTTCTGGGCATGGCCCAGAGCCCGAGTGGACCGGCATACCGCCTTTCGCTCAAGCCCAATCCGAACTTCGATCCCCCCGATCGCGAGGCCGAGGTATATGCAGGAATGGCCGGTGAGCTCTGGATCGATCAGCGGGAGGAGCGGATGGTGAAGCTGGATGTTCACCTCATCGCCGACGTCAACTTCGGCTGGGGCATCCTCGGCAGGCTCGACAAGGGAGGTTCGATTCTAGTCGAGCAGGAAGATGTCGGTAACAACCACTGGGAGCAGGAACACTTCAAGCTGAACCTTCAGGGCAAAGCCTTGCTCTTCAAGACACTCGACTTCGAAACCACTGAGGATGAGACCGACTTCGTCCCCGTCCCAGCGGGATGGACTTATCAGGACGCGGTCAGGCTGCTGCTGACCCTGAATCCGTCGGCCGAGAGATCCGATCAGAACAACAAGCCCTGAATCGGATCTGCCCGGCGAATGCGCTTAAACCATGCTGTCGCCGCCGAAATCCCCGCCTGAACTGTCATCGCCGAAGCTCGAGTCATCCATATTCTGGTCGTTGAAGCTCGGATCGCTCGCCGGATCGTAGCTGGCTTCTTCAACGCCTGACGAGCTGTCATATGGCCCTTGCGGCTGCATGTCCGGCCCGTCTACCGACGTGTCGTCGTAGGGGCCCTGCGGCTGCATGTCCGGTCCACTCACGTCGCCACCGTAGTTCTGAGACTGCGGGTTCTGGTCGCCGTAGTAGTTGTTCACCACCGTCTCTTCCACCGGCGCGCCACCCATGCCATAGCCGGGTTCGCCCCCGCCAAAAAATCCGCCGCCATGGCCGCCGTGCATCAGCGACTCGATGCCTTCGAAAGCCAGCGCGCCCGCCGCCACGCCTGCCGCGGTGGTCGCCGCCGAGCGAAGAAAGCTGCCCGCTCCGCTTGAAGGCGGTGCGTAAGAGGGAGGCGCATAGCCGGACGGAGGCACAGCCTGGTACTGCGGCACCGTCTGATATTGAGGCGGTGCATACTGCGAGCCTTGGTAGGGAGGAGGCGCAGCGGCCGGCTCACGATGACCGAGCAGGCTACCCAGGAAGCTGGTAGCGCGGGCAGGCTGCGGAGCCGGAACCGGCTGCTGGCGAAGCTGATCGATCTGCGCCCGCGCCTGTCCCAGGGCCAGGTTCTGCACCAGCACTGTCTGAGCCAGTTTATAAAGCGCATCCGGATCGCGCGCCAGCCCGTCATTCAAAAGGGCCTCGGCGTCCGGGTCCTTCTCGGTAAGCTGCGTTCCCTCCACCTTGTTCACTAAGTCCTGCAACATCTGCGCTTCCTGGGGTGTCATACTTTCTCCTTTTGCTGCGAGCCACTTCGAGCCGCGCTCTGTCGTTAGACGCGGCAAAGTGCCGATGAAGTGGTTCCACAATATTGAATACGTTCCGGAAGAGTCGAGGGTTCCTGGATACCGCCGGGACGTGAAAAGCCCCGAACCTCTGATGGGAGGCTCGGGGCGGCCGATCTTCGATCCCTCAGGCTAGTAGGTGAAGTGGATGCCCATGGTGATGATGCGGGCGCTCCCGATCGTATCCAGCACCGAGCCGATCTGCGAATCGGAAACGGTTGTCGACTTGCCGCTGCCGGTGGTGGTGGGAAGAATGTAAAGCTGATTGCGGATGGAGTCGATGTTGGAGTTCGGGGCCGCTAACACCTGCCCATAATTGGAGTTCCCTCCCACATAGGCCTGCCCGATCTCCGCCTGGTTCATCGGCACGTCGAAGCTCGTCGTATTCGTTACGTTATAGACATTGAACTCATACTGCAGTCCAAATCGTTCGTTAACGCGAAAATCCTTCCGCATCGAGATGTCGAGGCGCTTCTGCGGAGACTGCTTGAAGATGTTGCGCTGTCCGGTGGCGAAGTCCGTCTCGTAGTAGTCGCAAGGCTCAGCGCCGGTGCAGGTCGGAATTCCCTTCTGGCCGGGGTTGATGTAAGGAATCTCGATGTCGCGCGGATCGATCGCAGGCAGGTAGTTCTGTCCCGCTCGGAAGGCTCCGACGTTCCCCGTCAAAGCCTGCTTCGGGTTGCTCGGGTTCTTGATAGGCAAAATCGGATTTGGCAACGTCGGATAATTGCCGAAGTAAAGGCTGCCGACCGCTCCATAAAACTCATAGAGCGAGTAAGGTTCACCGCTTTGCAGAATGGTGACCCCGGTCAGATTCCAGCCGTTCGTCGCATACGAAAGCAGCGAGTTTGTTTTCGCCAGGTTCGGAAGTTCGGCCTTGAAATTGGCGCTGAAGACGTGGGTGCGATCGAAATCCGAAGATGCATACGACTCGTGCAGATTATCCGGGTTGTTGCCGGTGAAGAACAGACCGATGTCGCTCTGCTCGTCCAGAGTGTGGCTGAAGGTATAGCTGATTCCTGCCTGCACATGGTGCGTCATCCTCTTCTCGACGTGCGCTTCCAGCGCATCGTAAGCGGAGATGCCGGCGGCTTCAAACAACGCCGCGTTGGGGCTGTAGCCGGGATAAGGCGCGCGGAAATCGACGTTGCCGCCGTCGGCTGTGTCCCAGGGCTCGGTCGAGATGGCGTTGTAATCGCCGTAGGCATCGGCCGGCGAATCCTGGTTCAGCACCTGGTAGCCGTAGCTGTTCTTCTCACCGTTGATAGGATTGGAAGAGGTCGCGATTCCCGGCTCGTTAAAGGGCACGGGAATAATCAGATGCCGGCCGCGGTTTCCGGTATAGCCGATCGAGATCGCCACGTCGTTAGTGGGCTGCCACTGCATCTTGAGGGTGAAGTTGATGCTGTAGGGTAGCTTGTTCTTGCGGTCATATGCGCCGAAGCTGAAGGGCTGCACGCAGCCGTCTCCATAGTTGGCCTGGTTGTTGACCGCGGTGCAGTTCGCCAGCATATCGTCGAGAATCGACTGCAGCTGAGTGCCGAAATAAGCCGGATTCGGGTTCGGCGGCGTCACGGTCACGTTGCCCAGAGGTGCAGAGAGTGTAGTGCCGCCAGAAGCCTGGTAGAGGTTCACCAGAGGAGGCGCCTGGGTAACACCGAACGGACCACCAATGGCCCCGCCCGCCGGCTGCGAGAGATAGCTGAACAATTCGCCGCGGTCATAGTAAATGCCCGCGCCGCCCGAGAAGACCACTTTGCCGCCGTTCATCTTCGGCGCCCAGGCAAAGCCTAAGCGCGGCGAGATACCCCACTGCCGGCCGGTCAACGTCGAATCGCTCACCCCGTGCGTCGGATAATACTTATTATTCTTCGCAACGATGAAGCCGCCGTTGTTGACGGTAAATCCGCTGGTGGTGTCGCCGCTCACGCTATAAGTCGACGGATCGAAGTTGAACATGTTGCCGTACTTCTCCGTCAATCCGCCGTGATAGTCGTACCGGACGCCTGCGGTGAGGCTCAGGTTGGGTAGAATCTGATACTTGTCCTGCACATAGGCATCGGGCTCATTCGAACGGTAGTAGCGGTTGCCGTAGTTATGCCCGTCCGAACCGATCGTGTCGATCATCGACGCAGAAGATACGCTCCCCGAGAGAAAGCTGGACAGGTTCTTGGTAGCGGCCTGGCCATGAAAGCTGCGCAGGTTGCGCACATTCAGTTGCGTGAAGCTATAGCCGCCTCCCGCCGATATGGTGTGCTTGCCCAGGGCCAGAATCAAGTTTGTCGATGGATTGATCTTGTTCTGGAAATATCCCGCATTCACGAAAGAGCTCGCCGGGCCAATATTGAGCGTGCTGTAGTTATTGGTGGAACTGGCGCCGAATTTCTTCAGAGTCAGGCCGGGGAACGTGGTGCTGCCCGGAAAGGACATGCCGCAGGTCGGGTCGGAGGAGCAGCCGGTGAAGGTCTGGTTGTAGGAGCTATAGACTTTCTGACGGACAAATCCCAGGCGCTGCTCCCAGTTGATCCTCGGTCCCATGGCGATTGTGTTATCCAGCGCAAACACCTGCGAGCCCGAATCTTCGAGCGAGGGAAACCCATCGGTCTGCGACACCGCATGCGGTCCGATGAAGGGATCGTGCTGGTAATAATACTTGGCCGACAGCCGGTCGTTCGGTGTCACCGTGTAATCGAGCGCAGCGTTCGCCTGGTCTGCAGTCAGCTTTGAGGTGCCCGGAAGAACCACGTTGGGCGCGTTCGTGCTGGAGGTAGTTAGCTCTGGCGTCGGAATCAAATATCCACTGGGCACCGTTGCCTGCAACAAGCCGAGCGCGACCGGATCGATGCTGCTGACCCCGAAGGCCGACTCCAGCCCCGCGGCGCTCCGATCATTCGTCAACTGCGCGGGCACGCGGTCGAGAGCAATACCCGTCGTCTGGTCCGCGTCGTAGAGGCGCTGATAGCCGGCGAAGAAGAAAAGTTTGTCCTTGATGATCGGACCGCCGGCCGTCGCTCCCGCCGTCCAGCGGTGCAGTTCCGGATTGGCCAGAGCCGCAGGAAAACCCGGATAAATCAGATAGTCTTGCCGGTAAAAGAAAGGCGCCGCGTTCAAGGCGTTGGTCGCGCGCGTGCCGTAAACCTGGCCGTGCAGCGCATTGCCGCCGGTAGCGGTATTCACGTCGATCTGTGCTCCCGACGTCGCTCCCTGCTGGGCATCGTACATCGAGGTGTTGACGCGCAACTCCTGCGTAAACTCCGGCGGCGGAGAAGGCAGGCCGTTGCCGTTCGATCCGTACACCGATCCGCCTGTCGCGATCAGACCACCCGCTCCGGTGCCCACACCGCCCGACGCGCTGGAGCCGATATTGAAGTTGTAGCGCTGTGAGCTGGAAGAGCTGGAGCTCTTGCCGTTGAAGAGGTTGGTCGCGTCGACACCGTTCACCTGAAAGGTGTTGGAGGTGTCGCGCTGCCCGTTGGCCCAGATAGGCTGGTTGCCAAGTCCGGCGTTCGTGCCGATGCCGCTCAGCAGCTCCGCATTCACGCCGGGCGCAAGGATCGCAAGCTGCGTGAAGCTCCCTGTGCCCAGCGGCGTCGCTTCAATCTGCGCCTTATCCAGGGTGTAGCCGTTGGTGGTATCGGTCGCGTTCAACAGCGGATTCGCGTTTACAGTTACCGACTCGGAAACCTGTCCCACTCTCAGGACCGTGTTCACTGTGGAGGCGCGCGCTTCTTGCACTGCGATTGCCGGCAGCCTGGTGGTGTCGAAACCTTCATGCGTAATGCTGACTGTGTAGCTTCCGATCGGCAGATTCAGAACTTCGAAGTACCCGCTCTTCTGAGTCTTCACCGTACGTGTCAGCCCTGTCGAATCACCAACCACGGTGACTGCGGCGTCTCCGACGGCTGCGCCCGACGCATCCGTGACCGTGCCATTGATAGTTCCAAGTGTCTGCTGCGCCCAGCCCCGGGTAGCCAGCGCGATAGACACCAGCAGAAGACAAATACAGAGTGAACGAGTACGCAGAAAGAAAGTCATGGGCCGCCTCACGAATAAATTGATAAAAGATGCTTCTCGTTATTTTTGGTCTGGATGGGAACTACAGGCTCACCGAAAAGAGACTACGAAAGTAGCACAATTGAACATGTTAAGACAGGATGAATTGTCGATATCCAGTCGATCAATAACTTTTATGAGCCGGATTTATAGATCGAATCGCAAGCGGTGAAAAATCGCACCGCGCAGTGTGCAAATGGCTGCATTTGTAACAGCTATTGATTCTTGCGCGGGTGACCCAGCGAAAAGCGCAGGCCAAAGCGAAAATTCATGGGCAGCGAGGGATACCCGATCGGCCCGATATGCTGCTGGCTGAGCAGGTTATCCAGCTGAGCATAGATTCCCAGCCACGATGTGAGCTTGAATGTCCCACCCAGATCGAGCTTGGCGTATCCGTAGTCCAGATTGCGGTTAGGCAGCAGCAGGGTATCCTCGCCGAACGGATCTTCACCGCCAAGATAGGTCGAATCATCGCTGCGGCCGGCGAAAGCTCCGGTGCCCATCAGCGTGAACTGCTTGACGCCGTAGCTCACGCTTAAGAATCCGGTGTGCGGCGGACGGCGAAATGGACGTGCACCGACAAGCGGAGAATCGTTTCCGATGGGGATGCCGGGGAAGTTAGGATTCGTGCTTGGCCCTACCGCATCCGAAGAAAATGATCGCTGCACCTGTCCCTCGAGATATGTGTAACCGCCACGGATAAAAATATCCTGGCCCAGCCCGTATTCGATTTCACTCTCCAGCCCCTGCGCGCGGAAGGCCATCGAATTCACCGTCAGCGAATAGGCTCCTTCGCTCTCGAGAAAACCTTCCAGGGCCTGTTGTTGCGACGGAGTCAGCTGCGGAAGCAGCGACGGCACCAGGCTAGCGCCAACGTATTCGATCTGCCGTCCGAACTCATTGTGAAAATATGTCGCGCGCAGCAGTAAGTGTTCGCTGAAGAGGCTCTGTTCGATCCCGCCGTCGTAGCTTCGCGATTGCTCGGCGCCGATGGGGGAGATTCCGAACTGCTTGATGGTCGACGCGCCGCCGTTTTCGAGAAGGAAGCTGTAGAGCGAGCCGAACTGGTCGTCGATGGTCGGCTCCTTCACTCCCTTGGCGAAGTTGAAGTTCAGCTTCGTACCGTGTAGCACGCCTCTGCCAGGCCGGACCGCGTAATAAGACACTCCCACACGCGGTGTGCCCTCCGTGCCGTAGAGCTGATTCTTCTGGATTCCACCGCCCAGGGAATAAAACACCCGCTGCTTGAAGTCTCCGTTGAAACCCAGCATGTAATCGTAGTTGGCGCGCTCCAGCGTCTCACTGAAGTCATACGCCAGCTCATTCTCAGCGCCGCGCTCGTCTTCAAAACGAAATCCCGCAACCGCCGTCAGGTGCGGATTGATGCTGTAGTCGGTCTGCGCATAGAGGTTGTCGCGGTTCGAAACCAGGTTGATCGTGTAGGGATACGTGCCGCCATAGTTCATCAGCGCCTGCCCCTGCACGGAATAACCATTTGCACCTTTGGTAGTTACATAATTTCCGTAGTAATTTCCCTCGATAAGATTCCCCGCCGGATACCACTGCTCCGACTCCTCACGCTTACGCGCCATGCCGTAGCGCACCAGCCCGTGCCACGCATCGCTGAAGGTATGGTCGATGGTTCCGGAAAGAAAGATGTCCTGGTCCGACTGCTTGCCGTCATTCGACATGCCGAAGAACGAATACGTGCCGGGAAGACCGGTGGCAATATCCGCATTGCGGGCCGTCACCCGGATTGAAGTCGCTCCCGATGGCTGATAACCGACGTTCGCAACCGAAGTGATGTTGTGGTACTCGTCCATGGGCAGCGAATTCTTGGTCTGCAGGTCCGCGAAGCCAGCGTAGTAGTCGAGCTCGTGCAGCGTGCCGCCCAGTTGCGCCTCGTTGCGGTATGTGCCGAAGTTGCCCAGGTCTCCCTCATACAGAAGCGAAGGAAACGAAGTCGTTCCTCGCGGCGTGTCGAAAGCCATGATGCCCGCGGCTGCATCCGAGCCCCACAACACGCTGTTGGGGCCACGATAGGTCTCGACGGACGCGATCCCCGTCGTCGAAAGAGTGGAAAGGTCGAAACGTCCGCCAATATCTTCGATCGGAATACCGTCCAGCAGAACTTTGTTCGAGTCAGAGTTGCCGCCGCGCACAAAGACCGAGGTCACGCCGCCGCGCTGGCCCGTCTGGACCACGTCGAATCCGCTCACCTGCCGCAGGGCATCGACCATATCCGAGCGGTTTGCGAAGTCAGGCTTCGCGATGGTCGTGATCAGAGCGCTCACCTGCGCCTGGGGTTGCGGCGTTCCCGTCGCCGTCACCACGATCGACTGCCGCACCCACTCCGGTTCGAGCACAACATTCTGCTCCACCGCATCGAGCGTCCCGCCGTAGAAAATCTTCGTCTTGACCTGGCGGAAGGATATCCCCCCGGCCAAAACATTAAATTGTCCGGATGCCGAGCTGCTCAGCTGATAAGTTCCGTCATAGGCCGCGCGCGCGGTTGCAATAACTTTGCCGCCTTGAATGAGCGCCACAGTGGCGCCCAAAACCGGCCTGCCCAACGGATCGGTGACCGTTCCATGCACGCTGACAGCTTGCGCAAGGGGAGCGGCCAGCAAGGAGCAAATCAGAGCGAGTACGCGACGAGAAAACGAAAAGATGGCTGGCATTCATCAGCCATTCTAAAGACTCCATTCCGAAATCGCGCTAAAAAAGCCGCATGGGCGAGGCGCAGAATTCCCGTATCTATCCTTGCGGCAGCCGATTGCCGCTCCCGATTCACACAGCCGAATTAAACATCAGACCGCGCTGCTGCGCACTCTCTCCTGGCGCACACCCAGACCGATGAATGTGGCCGCAAGTCGCTGAGCCTGACTCGTTCCAGAGATGAGGCGAAGCAGCAGCGGCAGCTTCGGGTCTTTCTTTTCCTCGCTCAGAATCGGAGCCAGCACCCGCCGCTGCACCATCCCCTGAAAGGCCTGCACCACCTTCGCCGGCCACAATCGGCGTTCCTGCACTTGTTCGACATCCTCGTCGGTGAGTGTTCCCTCGCGCAGCTTCGCAGACAGCAGGTTCGCCGTCGCCACGGCGTCCTGTACCGCGAGGTTGATACCCACTCCCCCAACTGGGGACATGGTATGCGCCGCGTCGCCGATGCACAGCATGCCCGGCGCGCTCCACTTCAGCAGCCGCTCCACCGACACCGTCAACAGCTTCACATCGTCCCACGAATGCACATCGGCGATGTTCTTCGCCAGCGCCGGAACCGCGGCGACCACATCCGCGCGAAAGGCATCCAGGCCACGCGCCCGCATCGCATCCGCGCCACCTTTTGCGAGCACATATGCGCACTGGTAGTAATCCCGGCGATCGATGGTGAGGACGAAGTGGCCGCCTTTCGCATGTAGAGCCAGGCCCTCCTCTCCGTCTTCCCCGTGTCCCACGCGAAACCAGAAGACATCAATGGCGGCGTGTTCATCCTCGATGGCCAACCCCGCGCTCTGCCGGACCGTAGAGTGACGGCCATCCGCTCCCACCACCAGCGCCGCATGCACCTGCAGTGGCCCATCCGGAGTTTCAGCATTCACGCCGGTTACGCGATTGCCATCGCGCAGCAGACTGGTTACGTTAGCCTCCATCCTTACGCGCAGCTTCGGAAGGAGCTTACCCTTTGCTGCGAGGAAGTTCAGGAAATCCCACTGCGGCATGAACGCGACATAGGGACAAGGCGTCTTGAGCTTTGAAAAGTCCGCGATCGTGATCGCCTCGTCGCCAAAGACCGCCTGCATCTTCGATACCTTCTGGTGCGGCAGCATCAGAAACTCGTCGAGCAGGCCGAGCTCCTGCATAATTTGCAGCGTCGACGGATGCACCGTGTCCCCGCGAAAGTCGCGCAGAAAATCCTTATGCTTTTCCAGAACGACTGTTTCCACACCAGCCCTCGCCATGAGGTAGCCAAGCATCATGCCTGCCGGGCCGCCGCCGACCACGCAGCACTGTACGTCGATCGAATTCATAGGACCTCCATCGCAACTTGATCGGGCAGAATCATTCGAAGCACGTGGTCACCTCTCTTCGAAAATCGAAAGGATGATCCCGGCTCCGGTCGCAAACTCCCACGGCAAGGCAAGCAGGCTCAGCACCAGCCATCCGCTCTCCGCAAATCCGAAGGACGATCCGGGATGCACCGATACACCGTGCTCCCGCACCAATCGAATCGCAAATTCCTCATCCGGCCCCAGCGCCGGCACCCGCAGAACCGCATACCAGCCGGCCTCGACATCCAGCCGCGTGATCATCGGCTGAGATGCCAGCAGCCCATCGAGGGCAGCCAGATTCTCCTGCAGCCGCAGATGGATCTCGTCCTGAATCTCACTCCGATTCGCCAGCCATCCTGGAAGAGCGCATTGGATGGGCGCATTCATGGCCAGAAAAGTATCAGCAACGATCTCCAACCGGTCTAACGCGCGCGCCAGTTCCGCCTCCGGTCCGAACGCCGTGATCCAAGCCGCCTTCATCTGCGGAAGCGCCGCCACCTTGCTTAAGCCGCTCAACACAAAAGTCAGCACCGGATGCTCGCCGCAGGCAAAGCTCTGCGGCGTCTCGCCCGTGAGGGCGTAATCGAGAAATACCTCATCCACGATCAGTGCCAGCCCATGCTCCGCGCATAGTTCTTCGAGCGCCCGCCGCTCCCCAGGCTTGGTGAAATGCCCAGTGGGATTGTTGGGATGAACCAGCGCAATGGCCCGTGTCCTGGGCCCTATCCTCTGCCGAAGGGCTTCGATATCCAGATGCCAGCCATGATCGTAGAAGAGGGGATACGGCGCCAGCCGCACGTCTTCGAGCTGGGCCAGAAAATCGAACAGCGGATAGCTCGGCTGCGCAATCAGCACCTCGTCGTCCGCATCCGCCAGCAGCCGGAAAAGATAACTGTAGGCCTCACTGGTGCTCGTCGTTAGAAAAACGCGCTCCGGATCGACCGTCACACCGTGATCGCGGTAATAGCTGGCGACCGCCTCGCGAGCCGAGAGCATGCCGCGCGGATTCGGGTCGTAGACCAGCGCGCCCGGATCGCTCAGAGCCCGGAGAATCCTCGACTCGTCGTAGGCAAACCCACACCGCGTAGGGTTTGAAGCCGTCAGGTCGATGATCGGCGAGCCCGCCTCGCGGCGCTCGCGGATCGATCGAGCCAGCTCGGTTTCCGTCACATCCCACGCCGTGCGCGACGAAAATTTCAGAACTGCTTTCATCGCAACTATCTTTTCATGAGCAGCCGCGCATCGCGCTTAGGCATAATGAAGAGAAGACTCGAAATCAAAATCGCCGAAATGCAGGATGGAGCGGACGCAGCAAAGTTAAGCAACGCTTTGCCCCCGCTTCCAATCACTCTCACCACCCTCAGGAGAAACTCATTCATGGCAATTGAAGCGGTCATCTTCGACTACGGACGCGTGCTCAGCAACAGCGAGGACCCCGTCGCCAAGGAAAAGCTGATTGCCCTCAGCGGCCTCGACGAGACCACGCTGTTTCCGTCGTACTGGCGCTTTCGGCATGCCTACGATCTCGGGCAGCTCAACGGCATCAGCTATTGGGCCAAGGTGGCCGGCGATACCGGCGTCGTCTTCACTCCAGAGCAGGTCGAGAACCTCATCGAGACCGATATCCTCATGTGGGCATCCCTCAACGAAGAGATGCTGGCATGGGTGGTCGCTCTGCAAAACGCCGGCATCCCAACGGCGATTCTTTCCAACATGGGCGAGGATATGCTCCGCTACATGCGCCAGGAGTTCGGCTGGCTCGCTCACTTTCAGCACCACACGTGGTCATGTGAACTGGGCATCGGTAAGCCCGACCCAGCCATTTACACCCACACCTGCGAAAGACTCGGGGCCACGCCGCAAAAGACTCTTTTCCTCGATGACAAGCCGGAGAACATCGAGGCCGCCGCGAGCGTGGGCCTGAACGCCGTCCTCTTCCAGTCCATCGAACAGCTTCGAAACGACCTGAAAACACGCAACCTGCAGGAAGGCCTTCCCGTCCCCGGCCAGGCCTAGAGCCGCTCGCGCTGTAATCGCCCTGGCTCGTACAATCCACACCATGACCCAATCGCCCGAGCAGGATCCCCGCGTTTACTTTGCCGCCGAGCGCACTTTTCTAGCCTGGATTCGCACCGGGCTCGGGCTGATGGGCGTAGGCTTCGCGGTGGCCCGCTTCGGCCTCTTTCTTCGCCAGCTTCACAGCCCCGACGCCCACTTTACGCCTCGCAGCACGGGCCTGTCGGTCTGGTCTGGTGTGGCTATCGTTTTCCTTGGAGTCATCGTCCTGGTCTCATCGGTTGTCCAGCACCTGACCCTGGTGCGCGAGCTTAGCACCGGCAGGTGGCAACCCGGCCGCATCTCCCGCAATGCGGTCATCCTCGCGTTGTTCCTGGCTCTGGTGGGTGTGGGAATGTCCGCTTATCTCCTGGTTTATTGATAACGGTTGATGACACGGTTGGAACCACGCACGAACAGCCCTCTCGCTCAATCACCGATCCATTCCGCACCGCGGCGGCAACCACGGCGGCACATTTCGCCTCCAATCGTTGTGACGATTGCCTGCAAGATGGCACGATCGCTTCCACAAAGGACTCGCAGGAAAACTATGAAAAATATTATTGCCGCCGCCCTCGTCGCCGTCAGTCTCGGTGGTGTAGCCATCGCTCAGGATTCCGATACCTCCAAACTAGACGCCCGCATCGCTGCCGCACACACAGTGCTGCACGAATTAATGGACACCCCGGACAAAGGGGTTCCCTTGGATATCGCTGCGAAAGCCAAATGTGTGGCGGTCATTCCATCCTTCAAGAAGGGCGCCTTTGTCGTTGGCGGCCAGTATGGACAAGGCGTGGCAACATGCCGCACGGCAAGGGGTTGGAGCGCGCCGGCCTTCATTCAACTTGAAGGGGCAAGCTTCGGTTTTCAGATAGGCGGCCAGTCCACGGATCTGGTCCTCATTGGCGTCAATGACCACAGCATCGACGACCTGCTTAAAGACAAGCTGAAGCTGGGCGGCGATGCATCGGTCGCGGCCGGGCCGGTTGGCCGCGCCTCGCAGGCTTCCACTACGGAAGCAGCGAATGCGGAGTTTCTTGCTTACTCGCGTAACAAGGGCCTCTTTGCTGGAGTCAATCTCAGCGGCGATGTGGTGCACCAGAACACCGATGACACGAAGAAGTTCTACGGCCGCGATGTTCCCTTCCGTCAGATTCTGAGTGGCGGCGTTCCCACCCCTCCGGCGGCGCGTCATTTCGTGGCAACCGTCAATGAGTTGTTCCGCAAAGGCAGAGCGCAGGAAGCCGGACGCTAGCGGCAACCGCATTTCATGAAGCAGCAGATTTGCCGGGTGCCCCACATCTCGCTTTTGAGATGTGGAACCCACTCATCTGGTGCGCAGCGTAAAGTGCAGGCGTTCATAATAGGGCGCCTGCGCTTTTTTTTCGGCAGTGTTTATCTTCCCATTCCATTCAGTGCCTGCACCTGAAGCTAAACTCGCGCTTCCTAACCAGTAATAATTTTCATCCATTACAATTCGGGCATCCCGGCTCGGATAATCTTCCGGCAGCGTGGATAAGCATCTTGAGACCTGGAAGGAGTTCCTTTGCTGCGTGTCCTGAGAGCTGCAATCCTGATGAGCGTGGGAGCGGGCATAGTTCCGGCAATCGCCCAGAACACAGCACAGCCCACAACCCAGGCGCCGTTAACACCTCCGCGTGCCCTGCGCCCGACGCCGCCCACCCGCGATCCGCACACGCCGGGCTATGTCGCCGCCACAGAGCTGCCCGACGGCGCCATCCCCCCGGCCAACGCCGATGGGAACTTCATCATCGGCCCCACTCACGATCCGGCGCCGGAAATGACCGTGCACGAAGGCGTGCCGCAGGGAACGGTGTATGAGTTCACCATGAGTTCGGCGGACAGCAAAATCTATCCCGGCATCGCGCGCGACCCCGGCACCTTTGGCACACCCGATCCCGCCGACCCCGCCAAACTCGTCGTAACCACCAGTCACCCCGCGCCCTACACCCGCCGCGTGGCGGTTTACGTTCCGCAAGCAATACGTCCCGGGCACGGCCGCGCCCTTCATCGTCGGCGCGGACGGTCCCGACCATGCGCTGTTTACCGCACTGGACAATCTGATCGCCGAGCACCGGGTGCCGGTGATGATCGCCATCTCCATCGGCAATGGCGGAGGCGACGCGCAGGGCAGCGAGCGCGGCCTGGAATACGACACCATGTCCGGCCGTTATGCGGAGTTCGTCGAGACAGAAGTGCTGCCGCTCGTCGAAGCGAAATATCATGTGAAGCTGACCAGGGATCCCGACGGCACGCGCGACGATGGGCGGCAGTTCCGGCGGCTCGTGCGCCCTGATCATGGCCTGGTACCACCCGGAGCTTTATCACCGCGTGCTCACCTACTCGGGCACGTACGTCAACCAGCAGTGGCCCTATAACCCGCAGACCCCGCACGGCGCGTGGGAGTTTCACGAGCACCTCATCCCGAATAGTCCCGCCAAGCCGCTGCGCATCTGGATGGAAGTGGGCGACCGAGACCTTCTCAATCCGAACGTCATGCGCGACAACATGCACGACTGGGTCGTCGCCAACGAAAACATGGCCAAAGTGCTGGCCGCCAAGGGTTATCACTATCAGTTTGTCTTCGCGCGCAACGCCGGCCACACCGACCGCGCCGTAAAACAACAAACCCTGCCCGAGGCCCTGGAATATCTATGGCAGGGCTATCCCATGGCAGGCGCAAAGAACTGATCTGACCTTTGCCGTCATGATTCGGTATTCGCAGAAAGATCGCCGGCATTACCAACGGCAGTCATATCCGTCATCTCAACCCGGTTGCGTCCTGACCTCTTGGCTCGATAGAGCGCTTCATCCGCAACCTTCAAAAGCAAATTCGGGTTAGGGACACTGCCAATATCGCCAACCGCCACGCCAATGCTGACCGTAACGTAATCATGCGGACTCTTCATATGAGCGATGGCCAATTGAACCACTCCTGAACGCGGTCGCTCAGCCACCCTGAAGGCTCCCGCGATTGATGTTTTCGGAAGAATCACACCGAATTCCTCACCCCCATAGCGGGCTACGAAGTCTCCTGCGCGAGGCAGCATGTCATGAATCGCTTTTGCAACGGCAATCAGGCACTCATCGCCTTTTTGATGTCCATAAAGATCATTGACGTCTTTGAAAAAATCGATATCGATCATGAGCACGGCTAAGGAGCTCTCAGCGTGGACGGCGGCGCGCCATTCTCTCCTCAGGGTTTCATCGAAAAGCCGGCGATTCGGAATGCCGGTAAGTCCATCCCGCGAAACCTGCACTTCGAGTTCGTTCTTGGCAACGAGCAGATTATCCTCGGTCTGCAGCAGCTTGCCGTGGATGATCGCGTTACGTAGCCCATAGCCGGTGATACCAAGCAGGATGCCTGCGCTGCCCAGATAGAAGTGCGAGCGGGAAACGCTGATCCCTAAAAGCGTCAGGGCCAAACTCATGAACAGCGGGCTGCCGCCGCGTGCCAGATGCACAATTCTCTCCGGGGGCCGGAGATTCCGCACCACGGCGGGGATCGGGTTCAACGCGAGAAGCAGGAACACCAGTGGAGGTACGTCAACTACGAGGTCCCAGATGTCGATGGGATAACGCGACACCCACCGGTTGCGCACCGCCAACAATGGCACAGACACGCTCATGCAGCAGAAGTAGACATAAAGATAGCGCCGGTCCTCGATCGTCTCCGACGCCAGAAACTGAAGCATCGCGCAAATCAAAAGGAAGGCGTCCTCGAAATCAATCATCCGATTGATGAAAAGAATATTTGCCTCGGTAGACGCGCCTCCCGCGCCGACCGGGGAGAGTATCTGAACCACGAAGAGATAACCCAGCGTCAGAGATAGCGCCAGATCGATCTTTCGAACCGTTTTTGGATCCCTGCTGCTGAAATTTGAAGCAATAGAAAGAAGAAATGGGATGCAGGCCAATGAGGTAAAGAGAGAGGCTGCGCCGGAGAGATAGCTGTGCTCACCGGGAAATAGGCTGCGCCACACGTAGATTTGCGTAGAAGTGTTGCCCAGGATGGCTCCCACCGCATAGAGCAACCAGCGGTAGCGGGCCGATGAAGAAGAAAGCCTTGCAAACCACCATAAGCAGCACGAAATTCTCAGCAGACCGAGCGCGACAACCATGAATCCGCTTATGTAACCGTGCGTGGTGAGCCTGATCGTCAGAAAGTGGATTGCGACAAAGAGGAAACTCGCGATCCATAAATACCGCAGATTCTTTGCATCGAATGCTGCGTTTTGTTCTGCCCGGGACATAGACGGCTCCGCGATTTCCTGGAAGCTATCTCATAAACCCACAGCCATCGGCCAGGTCACAAATGAGACCCGCCATCAAAGCGGGGCTCAGGCATCCCGCCGAAGCCGCAAACGCATATATGAGACAGCTTCTGACCCTATTCATATGTCATATCTGTCCCAATCTCAAGACTTTCGTCGATCGCGGAAAGCGCGCCTCGCTTCTTGTCCAGGAATGTCCCCCAAAAGATAAGGGCGCAGAGTCTCAAAGAGACTCCGCGCCCATAGCTTGCAGCCAGGCTTACCAGCGATTGGCAGTAAGATTCACGTCGGGCAGGACAGGAGTGCCTTCCAGCCGCACTCCATCCAGGCTGCTCGGATTCAGCCCGAGGGCTTTCAGAATGGTTGGCGCAACCTGCAGGGTTCCAACCTCGGTGTAAACGTTGTGGGGCCTGAAAGCGGGGTTGGACAGCAGCAGGATCACGTTGGTGTCGTCGTGTGAGAAGCCGCCGTGCTCAGAGAGCTTGGCCGCGCTGCCGGTATAGGTGACGCCGACATTCGGAGTCACGATGATGTCCGGGGTGCGAGGGTCGCCATTCGGAGGCAGTCCCGGCGTGTCGTAGTTCAGAGCCAGCGAGGGGCCATAGTAAATCTGCCCGATGCCAGCTTTCACTGCGTTCGCCTCGAGTGTAGAAACGGCGCTCACCGTGTTGGCGGAGTTGGCCAGCCAGAGCAGCGAGACATCGTCTTCCGTCGGGCCGATGCCGTTCGGATTCGCAGGCGACTCCGAGTAGGGCAGCAGGTTGGCGATCAGGTTCGCAGGCGATTCTCCATTGTCTCCGCTGTGTCCGGGAATCGGAAAATAGCGGTTAGGATCGATCGGCGACTGTCCATGCTTGGCGGTGATGATGATCAGAGTGGACTCATACAGTCCGCGGTCTTTGAGCTTGTTGACCATCTCGCCGATGGAATCGTCGACGAATTCTATCTCGCTCAGCAGCGACGGCGTCGGCGTCCCGGCTGCGTCTGTATAGCCTCCGGTAGCCACGCCGGATTCGATGAGCTTCTGGCCCACGCTGACCGCCTGAAAGTTCATGCCCAAGATGGTGGGAGTGCGCGCCGGTTTGCCGTCGTGAGTCTTGCCCTCGATCTCATTGAGGATGGCGTTGACCTTGAGCATGTCATAGCACTGGATGTTCTGGAAGCTATTGGTCCAGGCGCTGGTCTGGGAGGGGTCGGGAATGCTCGAGCAGCCAATGTCCGTCGGCGTGATGACGCCGGGCAGCGGCACGACCAGGGAATTGATCTCGGGCGCATAGTAGTCGTCGAGCGAATTGCCTCCGGGACCGGCAACGGCCGAATAGGCAGGATGCTTGTCGGACCACGCGGTATAGCCTCCGGCTGCGTGGATCACTCCGAAGATGGTGTTTGTGCGAACAAAGTTCCAGGGATAGACCGGCGCGCAACCAGCCTTGGGGTTGCGGTCCAGGCGCGTGGGGTCGATGGAGGCGATGCCGCCATCGGTAAGGCCGGCGCCGGGCGCTCCGCCGTTCAGCTTCGTCTGGTCGAGATCGATTCCCTCTTCGTATTCGGTGGTGTAACCGGTCGGAGCGGCGTTCGGCGTGCACGGCGCAGCGGCATTCCCGTTGCCCGTGGTCTTGGCCGGACCGTCCAGAGAGCGGTCATACGAAACGTCGTAATAGATCCCCATGGTGCGCGGTGTGGCGCCGGTCATCAGTGTCATCAGGCCGGGAAAGGAGTCCGAGGGCTTCGAAGTGCTCGCGGCCACGTAGTTGACGCCGGTGGTGCCGAGAGCGGCAAGGTTGGGGCAGTAGGGCGCGCCGCTGTTCACTCCGGCAATGCCCTGCGAACAATTACGAAAATCAACGGCATGCATCCCGTCAACGCTGATCAGCAGCACGTGACGGATCTGGCTACGATCCCAGTCATTATCGCGGTCCTGCGCCAGGGCGCTCGCCACCGTGAAAACAGCCAGGAACGTAAGCAGCACAGATGTTTGCTTCATAGTTACCTCCTGGCACCGGAAAGTAACAGATAGTTACAGGGGGCTGGGTTTCGCGTTCGTAAATTGACTGTCAATTACACTGCCGAAATCTTCTTGTAAGAAACCGGCTCCGGAAAGACAAACCCAATCGCCTGCAAGACTTCACTGGAACAATTCCCTCGCGATCGCCGTAGAAACCGACATAACCGGAGGGAATCATGACATCCTTGCGTCGGGAAGTGACCTACAGCTTGCGGCGGCTCTCCAGATCGCCGGGTCTCGTGTTGGCCATCGTTTTCTCGATTGGCCTCGGCATCGCAGCCAACGCGACCATCTTCGCCATGATCAGCCGGTTCGTGCTCAAGCCCGCCCCGGTGGGTGAACCCGGTACGCTCCTGGCGCTCCACACCACGCACGACGGCGATCGATGCTGCAACAGCTTCTCATGGCCGCTCTATGAAGATGTTCGCGACCACTCAAGTTCCTTCTCGGGGGTAGCCGCCTACTATGAGTTGCTGGCCGCCTCGATTGGCGGCTATGGCGAGCCGGAACGCGTCTGGGGACAATCGGCCACTTCCAATTACTTCGACGTCGCGCAGATTCATATGCATCTGGGCCGCGGCTTTCTCCCCAGTGAAGAGAAGGCCGACGTGATTGTCCTCGGCTACCGCCTCTGGCAGCATCGCTTTGCTTCCGACCCCGCCATAATCGGCAAGCCCATCGTTCTTTCCGAACGCCGCTTTATCGTCGTCGGTGTCGCGCCTCCCGGCTTTCACGGACTCGACCAGATACTGGATCCCCAATTCTGGGTTCCCCTCGGCAACCTCGAGCAGCTCGCTCTGAGCGTTCCCAATCGCACCTCGCGCACCGGTCATTGGTTCGCAGTCGTTGGACGCCTTAAATCGGGACTGACCCGTGCGCAGGCATCCGCCGAACTCGCTATGCTCGCCCAGCACCTGGCCGAAGCCTATCCGGACACCGACAAGGGCAACGGCTTCTTTCTCGATCAGGCCGGATCGCTTCCTCCGCAGGACCGGCCTACCGTGCTGCTCTTTCTTGCCGGGCTGTCGATCGTCGTTTTACTCGTTCTCGGCATCGCCTGCGCCAATGTCGTCAATCTCCTGCTCGCCCATGCGGCCAGCCGTCAGCGCGAGATGGCGGTGCGCATCGCCCTGGGAGCGACGCGCCGCCAACTCCTGCGCCAGATACTCGTCGAGAGCGTGCTGCTTGCCCTTGGCGGCGGTCTGCTCGGCACAGCCCTTTCGCTGTGGGCCACTTCGGCTCTCTCCGCATTCCGCATTCCCGCCCCTGTGCCCCTCGACCTCAGCATCCGCGTGGACTGGCGCGTTCTGCTCTATACCTTCGCGCTCAGCGTGGGTACCGGCCTGCTCTTCGGCCTTATCCCCGCATGGATCGCCTCACGCCCCATCCTCACCAGCGCGCTGAAAGGCGAAGACGCCCTGGCTCGTCCCGGCCGCCGCTTCACTCTGCGCAATATGCTCGTCGTCTCGCAGATCGCAATGTCGCTTGTGCTCCTATGTGCCACAGGGCTGTTTTTGCGCAGCCTCGAACGCGCCGCCGGCATCGATATCGGCTTTCGCTCGAGCGGCATTCTCATGGCGTCTGTAGACCCCCGCGTCCATGGCTATAGCCCGGAGCGGACCACGCAGTTCCTCGCCGAACTGCGCGAGCGTGTGGCGGCAATCCCTGGTGTGCTGTCTGTCGCCGAGACCGACAGCGTACCGCTGTCCGGCGGCAATCGCAGGGAGGGTTTCCATGCCGAAGGATGGCCAAATCCCGCTGGCGACTACCCGACCGCGGAGCTGTACATGGCGACACCTGGATACTTCGAAACCATGGGCATTCCCCGCATCGCCGGCCGCGATTTCGGGAATGAGCCGGCCGACGGCCCCAAAGTCGCGGTCGTCAACCAGGCATTCACGGAACGCTTCTTCGGCAAGGAAAACCCCATCGGCCAGCGCGTTACCGGAGGCGGCGTGACCTACAAGATCATCGGTGTGGTGAAAAACATCAAAGCGCGCACCCTCGGCGAAGACACCCGCTACGTCCTCTTCCGCTCGCTGGCGCAGAACACCGCCAGCGACCCTTCCTTTTCCGGATACCAGCTGCTCATCCGCACCGCAAACCCTTCGTCGGCTCTCGCCAGCGCGGTGCGCAATCAGATCCACACCCTCGACCCCAATATGGCCGTCTACGACGTCGAGACCATGCGGGAGCATCTCCAGCAGGCTCTCTTCCTGCCTCGGCTCGCGAGCACGCTCTTCGGCGTCTTCGGCTTCATTGGATTGGTGCTGGCCACCGTTGGACTCTACAGCCTCGTCAGCTACTCTGTGAGTCGCCGCACCCGGGAGATCAGCATCCGTATTGCATTGGGAGCGCAGCTAGACGCGGTGCAGGGGCTCATTGTCCGCCAGGGCATGATGCTTACTGCCATCGCTCTGGCCATCGGCCTCCCTGCAGCCCTGGCCGCGGCCAGGCTCTTCAACAGCTTTCTGTATGGAGTTCGCCCGCACGACCTGGTCACCTTTACGGTAGTGCCGTTCTTCCTTGCCGTCGTCGCATTGCTTGCCTGCTGGATTCCGGCGCGACGGGCAGCTCGAGTCGACCCGCAACGAGCGCTGCGCTATGAATAGCGGCGGCTCGGTTGACATCCCGCATCCACTGCAAATTTGTCATCCCGGCCGGAGCGAAGCGTAGTGGATGGACCTGTACTTAACCTGTTCGACCGCAAATTTCACCTTCTCGCACGGTATTTCGAATCCGGCAGGCAGGGGCGTTAACAGCGCTTCCAGAGGTCCTACACCAGCGAATCGAAAAAGCGCCGCAAAAGCCGGCCCACCATCTGCGGCTGCTCCCATGGAGCGTAGTGTCCGGCGTCGCGTACCTCGGTGAACTCGGCCCCGTAGCCCGCACTGCGGATCAGGTCCGCAAGCAGCTTCATATCCGCAGTAGTGGAGGAATGGTCTTCGCCGCCCGCCAGCACAAAGGCCGGCACGCGGATAGTCTTGGCGGTTTCCACCGAATCCGGCCGCTCCCCCAACCCCTGCTGCACCGCGATCGCCGCAGACGGGGTCACCGCCTGCATCATTTCGCGTACCTCGCCAATCTTCTCCGGAGCCCGCCGCCGCGCTGTCGCGCCAATCAACTGGTCCAGCATGCTCTCGATCCACTCACCGGTTCCGCGCTCGCCAATCTGCTGGATCCACTCCTCGCGCCTGGCGCGGTTCGCCTCGCTGTCGCCCTGTGGCCTCGAACAACAAAACGCCATCGCCGACAAACGCGCTCCAGCCTTCCGCCACAGCTCGTACAAGACGTAACCGCCGATCGAACAGCCCGCGAACATGGCTCGCTGGATCTGCAACTCGTCCAGCAGCCGCACGATGTCCTGTCCCAGCTTTTCCATGGTGATCGGCCCATCGCCCGCTTCGGATAGGCCGTGCCCGCGAAAGTCAGGCATGATCACCCGGTATTTCGGGGTGAGCGCCGTCGCCATCTCCAGCCAGAATCGGTGGTTGCAGGGCGTAGGATGCAGCAGGACCAGGTCCGGTCCTTCGCCTTGCACCGTGTAGAAGAGCTGAGCGTCGTCAGAGGTATAGAACACGAAGAGTAGTTTAGCCGCTCAGGTGCGCGGCCGCTGGAGCCCGGCACGCAATAGAAAACAAACGGCTCCCGATTCGGTACCGCTCAGCCCTGGCTGCCGGGAGGAACATAGGCGCCGGGCGGCAGAGCCAGCGGCTCCTCCGGCATGACCACCCAGAACACCACGTACGCAACAATCCCCGCGCCGCCGCCGAAGATCGACAACAGCACTGTGATCACGCGAACCCAGGTCACGTCCCAGGCATAGTTGTTTGCCAGCCCCTGGCAAACACCGGCCACCATGCGCCCCACGCGAGGCCGAATCAGCCGCGTCTGCACCGTATACACAGGAGCAGTTGCCACATTCAGTTGCGCGCCGCAAGCCGAACAGAAGCGGGCGCCGTCGTTCATCGAACTGCCGCAATTTCTGCAAAACACTGCCATTGCGATTCCCTCTTGAGAAAACAGCTTACACCGGAACGCCTTTTGAGCTCATCGCTCATTTCAAGCGGCGGCGAAGCCGATCATCAATAGGGGTACGCAGAGAGCAGCCCGCTTGTTCCCGGCGCCGCACGCGGATTTCGCCTTTGCGTTCTTGGCGTCTTAGCATTGAAATCTGGGAAAACGGGTCTCAGGCTCGAAACGCGCCCCCCCAACAGATAGAGATCCCGCGAGCCCGATCAGTGAGCGGTGTAAGCCGACTGCTGATATTTCCGCGCCTGGTCGGCCTGCACGCTGTCACTCCCGGCGTCGATCACCGCCTGATACTGCTGGCGCGCCTTCTCGCGGTCGTTCATCAGGTCATAGACTTCGCCTGCAGCCAGCAGGCATCGCAGCTTCAACTCCGCACTGGTGGTCGGCAAATACGCGGCCTCGCGATAGGTGTCCGCCGCGTCGGAGTACCACTTCTGCCCGCGCAGGGTATCGGCAAGGCCGAAATACGCCAGCTCCAGGTGCGACGAGGGAAAATATCCCGGCCGTTTCGTGTTTTCCACGACCACCCGATACTGTGCAATCGCCTTCGGTCCGTCCCCTCCATCCTTGAGCAGGTTGGCCTCCTCCAGGCAAAACAGAAAGTCATGCGGATACTGCATCGCCAGACCGTGCGCAATGTCGAAGGCCTCGGGATACTTCGCCTCCCGGCGCAGGAACAGCATCATCGCCGTTCGCGACTCGACGCTGGTGATCACTCCGCGCGCCGCCGCATCCTGCAGCAGCGTCATCCCCGTGGTCTTCGAGCCGTGGATTCCGGCAAACCCGATCAACAGCTTGAATGCGAACGGCAGTACGCCCACCACATATTGATAGATACCCACGACCATCTTGGCGTCTACGTAGTTTGGGTCCAGCTCCAGCACCTTCTCGTGATCGTTCTTCGCGCCCAGCGCCAGCTTCAGCCCTCCGCCGAAGCTGCGTTCGACCATTGCCAGATAGGTCGCCTCCAGGCTACGCGCCCAGCCCCGCGCAAACAGCGCATTCACATCGTTGGGATTGGTCTTCAGCTCGACATTCGCCTGATCGTAGGCCTTGTCCGCCAGCGCCTTGATCTGGTCGCGGACCTTGGGGTCCTCGGCGACCGTATGCTTGCCGGTCAGGAACCCGTCGTTCGCGTAAAAGGTGGTATCCAGCAGATCAAGCCGGAAGAGCTCCTTGAACAGGGTCACGTCGAGTACGTAGTCCGTGGCAATCGGATCTTGCGGATGCGCCGCCTGGATGGCCTCGAAGCGCTGCAGCGCGCCGTCGTAATCCATCACGTAGAAACGGTCGAACGCGGCCCGCGTCTCCGGCGCGCGGTTCAGTGGATTCGTGTCCACCGTCTGCGCCGACACGCCCACCGCCGCGACCAGGAATAACGCCGCGACCCCGCGAACCGGCATACGAAGCAATCGGACGAATCGATCGAGCAAAATACCTGACTTCCTTCAGTGAGTTGCACAAGAACCGGATGCATCCCCATCGATAGACGAAACCAAAGGCCATTTTAGATGCGATCGCCCGCTGATCGTCCCGCAGATATTCTCCTTGCCATCACGGACCCCGCAGTTGCATCCAAAACACGTACAAATCGAAAACCAAACCCGAAAGAACGATTTTCGATGCTATGTTCAAGTTATCTACGAGATTGGCAGAGGAGCTGCCCAGGGTCTCTGCCGCGAATGAGGTGCCGGCGTGACAAAAACAGAGCTTCTACGCCTGCTCGTCCTCCAGGCTCGAGCAAATGGATTCGACCTTCGCACCTGGTTTCAGGCCAAAATCTCCCGTGACTGGCCGGGAACCGCCTCCGCCATCGAACTTCTGGCCGCCGGCCGTCGTTACTACGCCCTGCTTTTTTCCCACGACTTCGCCAAACACTTCTGGAAACAGGGCGAGCAGATCCAGTTCGTCGTGCCTACCCACAGGTTCTCCCGCCTGAATTCCCGCGGCGAGATGATCACCGTCACCCGCAAGGCATACACCCGCCGCACCCTCAAGCCTCACGCCTGGAGGTATCACCTCCGCGAGATGGCGACCCACGAAGAACCCCTCCGCTACATCCGCCGCTTCCTCGTCACGCATGAGGAGCTGCACCGCCACCGCTTCGGAGCCGACCACCCGGCGCCAGGCTCCCGTCCGCCGGAAGCTGAGGCCTGAGCTGCAATAGCTTTGTTGACATTCCTCAGATCTGTAACGAATTTGTCGGCCTGAGCGAACACAGCCAGCCGAGGGACCTGCTGTTTGCCCGCGCAACGGCAAATTCTCGCTTTCACAGCGAAGGCCCGTCCGCCTGGACGGCCAGTCCCTACCGCTGCCGCGCCAGCACCAGCGTGATATCGTCCGGCTGCTCCTGGCCGCCGATCCAGCTTCTTAGCGACTGCATTACCTGCTCGGAGATGGCTGCCAGCGATAAGTGTCGGTGCCGGCGCACCACCTCCAGCAAGCGCTCCTCGCCAAATTCGCCGAACTCATTTTCCGGCTCGGTGACGCCGTCGCTGTAGGCGATAAGAATATCGCCCGGATAGAGCTGCTCCGTCGCCTGCTCGTAGCTCATGTTGTTGAGCAGCCCCACCACCGTGCCGCCGCAGTCCAGCCGAGTGACCGAGTCGTCGGCGCGAAGCAGAAAAGGCGGAAGCTGCCCGCCGTTCGAGTAGATCAGCCGGCTGTTCAGGCCGTCGTAGTGGCCCAGCCAGAGCGTGGCATATTTCTCCGGCTGCGTGCTGCGGTAAAGATGACGGTTAAGCAGCGCGAGAATCTTCGATGGCTCCTCGAACAGCTCGCCGCACTCGACCTCTTCTTCCCCCTGTTCGCGCGTCGACGAGAGCGCCAGCGCCACCGTACCCGAGCTGACCAGCTCTTCGCCCGCGAAGCGGTAGGCACGCACCGCCGAGTGCAGCGTCGCCATCAGCAGCGCGGCCGAGATGCCTTTCCCGCTGATGTCGCCGATCGCCAGCCCCACGCTGGTGCCGCCGAAGACCAGGAAGTCATAGTAGTCGCCGCTGACGGTGCGAGCCGGATAACACGCGCCGTGCAGCTCCAGCGTCGGCACGTTGATGGTGCCGCGTGGAAAGAGATTTGCCTGCACCTCCTGCGCGATGGCCAGCTCGTTCTGCATACGCTGCTTCTCGCGCTGCTCTTCGAGCAGCCTCTCGAGCGAAGCCGTCATGCGGTTGAACGAGCGGCTCAGCGCCGCCAGCTGGTCGTTGCGCGTCACCTGGATGCGGTGCGCGAGGTCGCCCTGGTCGATGGCCTGGGTGGCCTGGTAAAGATCGCGGATGGATCGAGTGATGGTGCGGTTCAGCCGTACCGCCATGAAGAACGCGAACAGCTCGATCACACCGAAGAAGAGAGCGATGCCGATCAGGATGTTTTGCACCACGTTCGCAATCCTCAGCGACGTGATGAACAGCCGCTGGTAGAGCAGCGAGGGCCGCGAGCTCACCTTGGCATAGGTGGAATGCGGCTTGCCGGTCGCCCAGTCGACGGTTTCGAGGGGGGCCCAGAACGTTACCGGAATGTCGTAGAAATGCTGCGCACCCGGCAGCGTACCGCCGCTGACGGATTGCTTTCGCGCCTCGACAACATCCAGGTCTTCTCCGTTGACCTTCACCTTGTCCGACGCGGCCGGGTTGACGAATGTGACTCTGGTGCGCGGCTTGGCGCCGCCCGCAGCCTCATCGTCCTCCACCTGCACGTCGGGGATGATGGTGACCGTGCCCAGGCCGCGGGCGATCTGGTCCACATTCGCGCGATGCAACGGCAAACTGGTGATGGCGACGATGGTGTGGTTGCCCAGAGTCTGTGTGTCGACGGAGCGCAGGTAGAGCGCGCCGTTCTCGATCACGATGCCGGTGAAGTGTTCCTTTACCCACGGCGGCGGCGCGGCAATACCGCCGTTGTTCAGAGTGGTCGGAATGAAGGCCAGCGACTGGTTGTCCTCAAAGGCCGCGACCGAAGTCCCATTCTCCATGGGGCTGCGCGACGGGTCCTCGTCTTCGAACATGGTCACGCTGCGGCGTCCCGGGTTTTGCGCAACCTCGTGTACCACATGCATGGCAAACGCGCGGTTGGCCGCCGACAGGTTTGCCAGCTCAGAGCCAATCTCGGTGGTCGCGGCAAAGATGGCGAACTGCCCCGAGAAAACATACAGAAGGATCGACGCCAGCGTGGCAAAGAGCACCACCGGCGCAAGCCCCATCAGCAGATAGGTCACCACCAGGCGGTTGCGCACCTTCCATAGCAGGCGGCGGAATATCCAGCGCCACAGCAGAGGGATGCAGAAGGCGATCAGCAACATCAGCGTGAGCGCGCTCACGCCCGAGAAGAAAAGGCTCGCCTGGCCGGGCAGAAACCGCCCGAGGCTCAGAACCAGATAGGCGACAAAGAGCCAGAATGCGATCCGATGAACCTTGCCCTGGGGCGGATCGCGACGCACACGCCGGAAAACTCCGGCCTCGAAGTTGCGTAAATGTCCCATCTCCTTGTGAGTCTAGCGGAGAAGCAGTCAGGAGTGGAGCGTACGGTTAAAGTCCGGATTCCGGGCGAGAAAGTTCTCTGACCGGACTTTCGCGGACCGCGCCATAGCGATCCGCTTTTTCGCTATCCGGACTTTAACTGCTTCTCCCCCCGCTCTTCCATATCCGCCTGATGCGCCAGCCGCAGGGTGTAGCGCGTTGCCGAAAGGTGCGCTCCGGCAAGCAGGATCAGGCCGGTAAGAAACGCCCAGATCATCAGGCTCACCGAGACCGAGAACGGTCCGTAGGCGGACTCCAGGTCCATCCACGGCAGCACGGCGACATAAACGGTCTTGGCCAGCTCCCAGAGCAACCCTGTGACAATGGCGGTAGGCAGAACCGCGCGCACCGGCAGCTTGCGGTTCGGCAGCACCCAATAGATAAGGAAGAAGATGCCGATGCTGAAAATGGCCGCCGAGACGCGCAGCACAGAGTCCCCCAGCAGGTGAAAGGCGAGCCCCTGGGTCTTCCCCAAAAACAGGATCGACAACACCCGGTTCTGCGCCGCCGTGAACGCGATCGAAAAGAGCGCCAGCAGGCCGACCGAGATCGCGAGCCCCAGGGAAAGAAGCTGATTGATGAAGTACGGCCGGTTCTCGGTGACTCCCCACACCCGGTTCAGTGCGACCTCCAGGGGCATAAACACGCCGGTGGATGAAATCAGCAGCGTGATGATGGAGATCACCTGCACCTTGCCGCGCGCATGCGCCAGCAGACCCATGTTTCTCACAACAAAGTCCTGGTGCGCGGGCAGAAAATAGCGCAGAAGGTCGCCGAGAACGTCCTCCATGGCCTGCGAATGAAAAATGCGGCGCTCGATCGTCCAGGTCATCACGATGAACGGGAAGAGCGAGAGGATGGAGTTGGCGGCGACGCTGAACGCGTATGTATGCACCTCGCTCTGCGCCAGATAGCGCGCCAGGGCCTTCAACTGCGCGCCAAGACCCGCATTCGCCGGCAGCGCCGGCGGGTGTCCTGTGGGAAGGGGCTGCGAAGCGGGCTTGTTAGTGGTCATCCAGTCTGAAGTATGCCGTATTTTCCTGTGTTGAGTGGCCTCGCAATAGCCCTGAAGCCGGCTCAGCCGAGGCATTCAAAAAAGCATCTTTCATAGGCCTCGAAATCACTTGAGGTCGCGTCACAAAACGCAACGGCCCGGGTTCGAGAGACATTCCAGGCGAGCGACCCAGAATGAGACAAACGTGCCGATGTCTTCTCACGTCGCGTTCCGGTCTTGCTCGAATCGCCCGTCCTGCCGGCGATGTAAAGGCCTAATTTGGTTACCACGCAGTTACTTTTTAGAGTTTACCTTTTACCCTAATTGACCATCCGCCCGTTCCCATGATCGTGCATAATCTTGTTATTGCTGAGGAAGAGCCAGCTAGTTTCACTCTTTTGACAGGGAGATTGTTCGCCTCTTCCGGCGGAACTTCCCTTTGTACCATTTTAATTTTTTGCCACGGCTCTGGATGCCCATCTTTCGGGCAACTCAATCAGCATGAACCGTCGAAACCGGGATTCGGTCGTTGACCCCAAGACTGGATTCGGTACCTCGATTCTGAAGGGAATCGTCTTTGCATCGCTCAAGGCATTCAGGCCGGATCGAACCCGTTGACCTGAAGTCCGGCGCTTCGCAATCGCGGCTCCTGATAAAAATAAGGAGCGTGAACATGAAAATGCTTCTCAGGTATTCCTTCCTGGCATTGGGACTGGCGCTCGGCGCGAGCACCGCGGCCCATGCCGATCCTTCATGGTGGCAGCCGAGTCCAGGCCCGACATCCAACCCTTCACCCAGTGAAGCTCCCGAAGTTGATCCGAGTCTCGCAATCAGCGGCTTCTCGCTGGTTGCAGGGGCACTTGTGGTTATGCGCTCGCGGGCACGCAAGTAAACGGAGAGAACTCTGGAAAGGGAATCCAACCGCGGCTTGACTGGGAACAATCATTCCCAGTCAAGTTCGCATCTCGCCTGGCCCCGCTCTCTTCTCGGTCGACTGTATCTGTTCGCCGCGCTGCTGACCATCGATTGCGTCTTCGTGGCCGGCGTTCCTCACGTTGCCTCGCTTCTCGGTTTTCTCGCGCCGGCCGGCATTGTGACCTTTGCGGTTTTTCTCGGTCTCGGCCATTCCACATTGAAGAAGTGGAAGGGCAATGTCCCCTTCAACGGCCGCTTCTTCGGCGCCCACCTCGTTTGCGTCGTCGTTGTCTTCGCGTGCAACCTGGCGTCGCTTCACAGATACGCCCCAGTGCTGCTTTCCCTGCCCGCTCGTCTTATTCTGGGCGCGCTGCTTCTGCTGGGCATCGCACTGCTGGCCCTGTCCTGCATTCCCTTCCGCGTCTGGATCGAAGCCGTCCGCTCCACCGGCCGCTTATGGCTGCTGGCCGCGCTTACCGGAGTCCTGGCCTGGCTGCTGCGTGATCCCTTCGAGTCGCTGTGGTTTGCATCCATCGCAGATCACGGTCACTTCCTGCAGGTCATCGCCTTCCACTCGGTACACACCGTGCTTCGCGTTTTCCTGCCGAATGTCGTCGTCGATCCCGCCACTTTCGTCATCGGAACTCCTCGCTTTGCCGTCGGCATCGGGAGCGCATGCTCTGGATTGGAAGGCCTAGGACTGGTCCTCGTCTTCACCGTGGTCTGGCTGTGGTACTTCCGCAAGGAAAGCCGTTTTCCCCAGGCTCTTCTGCTCATCCCCTGCGCTCTCGCATCGGTGTGGCTGCTGAATATCGTCCGCATCTCCACCATCGTGCTGATCGGCAATGCCGGCGCTCCCGATGTGGCCATGGTCGGCTTCCACTCTCAGGCCGGATGGATTGCCTTCACCGCCGTGGCGCTCTCTTTCTCCATGGCTACTCGAAAAATCTCCTGGGTGCGCAGAGTTCCGGCCTATGCTCCAGCATCGGCCAGCGCAGCGATGCCGGGACCGGATACCGTGCCTGAAGAGACGGGAGCCGAGAGCGGAGAATCACCGGCAACCGCCGCATACCTCGTTCCCTTCCTCGCAATTCTCGCCGCGTCGTTCGTCTCCAAGGCCGCCTCCGGATACTTCGAATGGCTCTACCCTTTGCGCTTCGTCGCGGCTGCCGTCGCGATCTGGTCCTTTCGGAACGAGTACAAAAAGATCGACTGGCGCTTCGGTTGGCTCGCGCCGGTGGTCGGCGCAGTCATCTTTGCGGTGTGGATTGCACCGGAGTGGTGGACGCACGAGCATCCTGCCAGCCGCCTCGGCCCAGCACTGGCCGCGCTTACGCCAACCGTGCGCCTGACGTGGATCGCATTCCGTGTCGCCGCCGCCGTGATCACCGTACCTATTGCCGAAGAACTCGCCTTCCGCGGCTATCTTGCGCGCCGAATGATGAGCAGGAACTTCGATGCAGTTCCATTCTCCAGCCTCACGATCCTGTCCATGAGCCTTTCATCGGTAGTCTTCGGCGTCATGCATGGCCAGCACTGGATGGTCGGCATCCTCGCAGGCTTGGCATACGTGACGGTACTCAAGTGGCGAGGACGAATCGGCGATGCGATCGTCGCCCACGCCACCAGCAATCTGCTGCTCGCGGCCTGGGTTCTGCTGCGCGGGGACTGGGCTCAGTGGTAAGGCGGTTGACAAGTTCTATTGATTTCCGTCGAAGCATCAACGTCCTATTCGATCGCTCGTAACCCGCCGCTTTGACCTCCGCAATCCTGTCCAAAATATGAGTACTAAGGGACAATGTCCTTTCGTAACATCGCCTTAGAAACGACTTCATCGCCAAAATTTTCTCTTGCCTCAATAACCATTTCCTGCCATAACTGGAGGACCACTTGCCTTTTTGGGGTATTTGGCGTTCTTGGAAGGCCTTTTTTTGAAGCAATAGGTTCCGGCGTTTTCAGAATTGTCCTGACGGGACGCGAGCTGCCGAAACGCCACATGTGGCGCAACTCTGGCAGCTTTCTGTGTCTCAGGACGGAACGGAGGGCGCATGTCAGGTCCATATAACAAAGGAGTCGATGTGAAGGAACGTGGCGTTGTGAAGTGGTTCAATGGCGCAAAAGGCTATGGATTCATTCAGCGGTCGACCGGAGAAGATGTATTCGTGCATTTCTCCGCGATTCAGGACAGCGGATACAAGACGCTGAATGAAGGCGAGGCAGTCGAGTTCGAGTGCCAGCAAGGACCGAAAGGACTGAACGCGGCGAACGTTGTTCGCGGCAGCTAGGGCATTTTTCCTATAGGTGTAGACCGAAGAGAGGCGGTTTACGCAGCTTTTTCGCTAAGAAAAGCTACACTTGGCGAATCTGCTTAAGAACCCAGCAGTAGGAAAACGCTCTAACCTCGTCTCCACGCAATCATGGATTCTTACGCGGCTCACTTCGGAGAGCGCATTCCGAAGAGCCCTACATAACCTTTTGCGGCCTCTTGCTGGTCAGGAGGCCGTTCGTGTCTCCGGATCGCGGGCAGCGCCAGAGGCGTTCTCCAGCCTGCGCAGAGCCCATGCCGCCGCCTGAGCCACGCCGTCTTCAGGCGCGCTCGACCACGACTGCAGCAGTGGAAGAAAACGCGGCAATCCGCTGTTGCCCATCGCAATCGCCAGGTTCCTGCGGAAGCCGTCGAAGCGGGCGCGTTTCACCGGCGACCCGAAGAACCATTGGCCGAAATCGCTCTCGTTCATCGACGCCAGCCAGTCCAGCGCGGGATTCACCAGCGCCTCGCGCGGAGTCAGTTCCGGATCAGCAACAATCGGCGCTCTGCGATCACTTGCTCTGTTGTTCCTTGCTCTGCCATTCCAGGGACAGACATCCTGGCAGATATCGCAGCCGAAGACATTGCGCCCGATGCCCTCGCGCAGATCATCGCCGGTGTCTCCCTGAGGAATTGCCCCACGCTTCTCGATAGTCAGATAAGCGATGCAGCGCGACGCATCCATGCGGTATGGCGTGAGAGCCTGTGTCGGACACGCATCGATGCAGCGCGTGCAGCTTCCGCACCGGTCGGCGGCCGGCATGGCCATCTCCTGGGGTGCAATTTCGAGCGAAGTAAGGATCACGCCCAGAAACAGCCATGACCCGAGTTCCTGATTCAGCAGGCAGGTATTTTTTCCCGTCCATCCCAGGCCGGCATAGCGCGCATAGACACGCTCCACCAGAGGCCCGGTGTCAACATAGCAGCGCGACTCAAAGTGTCCGCATCGATCGTGCAGCGCGGACTCCATCGCCTTGAGACGCCTCAGCAAAACCTTGTGATAATCGGACGGGCGCTGCCCCTCACTGCCCGATCCGTCCTGTGAGCCCGACCACGCATAGCGCGCGATCCATGCTGCGTCAGGCGCAGATGGATCGATCGACCGCGGCTGCTCCGCGTCGTAATTCGCCGCACAGACAATCACCGACTGCGTCCACGGAAAAGCGGTATGGACCGAAGAACGCAGCAGCTCGCCATGCTCGTTGGCGCGCTTCAGATAATCCATCTCTCCTGCCAACCCGGCTTCCACCCACGCGGCGAACCGCACAGGCTCTTCCTTGCCCTCCGCCGTCGCCGGGTCGGGTATAGCCGCAATACCGCCAAGCGTGAACCCTGCCTGTTGCGCAAGCTCCCGTATTAAGGACTGAGTGAGAGACACAGATTTAGACTGCCATAGCCGAGCACGCAGCCGCCAGAAGACTTACTGCGAGGCAGAACCGTCGGACGGTGAGGCATTGCGCAACTTACCAATCGCGGCCTGCAACTGTTGCATTCACGCAATGCCTTCCATACTATCGAGAGAGAAGCATCCGCAAGTGGCTTCTTCGCAATGTCGCTCACCAGAAGCGTTTCAGGCAATCATTCAGCGCCACTCAACACCAACAGGACAAGCGAACTCATAGTCAAATATGCGCATTCTCATCACCGGAGTCGCCGGATTTCTCGGTTCACACCTGGCAGATGCACTGCTGGCCGACGGCAACAGCATTATCGGCGTCGATAATCTCGCCACCGGATCGCTGAACAATCTCCGGCACCTCGATCACGAATCAAGGTTCGAGTTTCAGCAACTCGACATCTGCGCTCCCTTCGACTGCGGCGCGGTCGATTATGTTTTCAATTTCGCTTCTCCTGCGAGTCCCGTCGATTATTCCAAACTCGGCATCGAAACGCTGGCCGTAGGTTCTTCAGGGACGCGCAATGCTCTTGAAATCGCCAGGAAATACCGCGCAAAGTTTCTCCACGCTTCTACCTCGGAGTGCTATGGAGATCCATCCGTTCACCCCCAGACGGAAGATTACTGGGGCAATGTAAATCCTATCGGACCGCGCTCCGTCTATGACGAGGCCAAGCGCTTCTCCGAGGCGCTGACCATGGCCTATCACCGCTATTACGGCGTCGATACGCGCCTGGTCCGCATTTTCAACACCTATGGACCGCGGCTGCAGAAGAACGACGGCCGTGTCATCTCGAACTTTATGGTCCAGGCGCTCAACGGCGAAGACCTCACCGTCTACGGCGAGGGTGAACAGACGCGCAGCTTCTGCTATGTCTCCGATGAGATCGCAGGCATTCTCGGCCTCTCGCGCACCGAAGAACATCTGCCTGTCAATGTCGGCAATCCTCACGAATGGACCATCCTTGAATGCGCGAAGACCGTGCTCAAGGTAACCGGCTCGAAGAGCAAGATCGTTTACCACCCGCTGCCGGAAGACGATCCCATGCAGCGCCAGCCCGATATCTCCAAGGCCAGACGCCTGTTCGGATGGGAGCCGAAAATCGATCTCGAAACCGGATTGCGGTTGAGCTTCGATTACTTCCAGTCCACCATTGACGAGGAGGCCAAAGCACTTTAGCGACTCGTCAATGGTCGCCCCGGCCCGCTCGGCGCGCAACGATATTGCTTTCAATCCGTAAAAGAGTTCTTTATGCTTGCATTAACTTTGCAAACGAGAGAGCTGTCTGGTCAGGTTGCAAGAGGCTTACAGCCTGCCGTTCCGGTATTACTTCGAAGACCATGCCGGGATCATTGTCCTCGATGCGGGAATCCACTCGAACCGGAAATGGGAACTGGGCATGGATTTTGAACAACTGCGAACCTTTCTGGAAGTCTGCCGCCTGCGAAGCTTCTCCCGCGCCGCGGAAAAGCTCATGGTCACGCAGCCGGCGATCTCTGCGCAGATTCGAACCCTGGAAAATGAGGTAGGCGCCCGCCTTTTCGATCGCGACGGAGGCAAGGTTACCTTCACCGCCGCCGGCAAGGTCTTCGAGCCGTTTGCCGAACACTGCCTGCAATGCCACAGCCACATTATGGTCGCCGTCGGGGAACTGCATCGTTCGCCCCGCGGCGAAATCTCCGTCAGCGCCAATGAAGCAACCAGTCTGTATGTATTGCCTACCGTTTTTGCGCAATTTAAGCGGCAGTATTCGCGTGTAGGTCTGAGCATCGTGCGGGCCGACCGCGTGCGCACCCTGGAGTCGGTCCTTAACCGCGAAGTCGACTTCGGCATCATCTCCCTTCCGCTGAAGGATCCGCGTCTGACGGTAGACCTCATCCATCGCGACGAGATCGTTCTGGTCGCACCCAAGAATCACTCCCTGGCCGCGCGCGAAGTCGTAAAGTTCCCCGAAATTCTGCAGCACTCCCTCCTGCTTCCCAAGCAGGGACGGCAGCGCGAGTTGATCGAAGACCTCTTCCGCAGCTACGACGTGAACCCGCGCGTAGCCATGGAGGTCGAGTCGAGCGAACTGCTGAAGCACCTCATCATCGCCGGACTGGGTATGGGATTCCTGCCTCGGACCAATGTCCTTCTCGATGAAAAAGCTGGGCTGGTGCAGATCATCAAGCTCGAAGGAGTGCGCCTGAACCGCGAGCTGGCGCTGGTCTTTCGCAAAGACAAAACTTTGACCCGCGCTGCGCATGCCTTCCTCGAAATTGCCACCGGCCGTGCCCGGCCGCACACGCCGCCACCGTCCCCGGTAAAGGGCAGCCGCCAATCGAAGTAGCAGTTTGCGCAACCCTCGGCTCTCAATTCATCCAATTTGCATGGAAGTTGTTGCAAGCTATCAGATGGAATGAAAATGCCTCTCTTCTTTAGAGAAAGACCCGGCCGCCGCGCCATTCGGCATTGGCTGGCGCTAGCCGCGATGCTTCTCCTGATCTCAACAAACTCTGCGCATTCACAGGCAAACGCTGTGCACAGCGTTCACACTGTCTTTGTTTCACGCTCCGGCGGTGGAGGCGTCGCGGAAGCGGTGCGCAAAAGACTCATGGATCGCCTGAGGAAAAGCGGCACAGTACGCGTGGTGGAGAATGCCGCCGCAGCCGACGCGGTTCTCCACGCCAGCGCGGTGATATGGCCCACCGGAACGGTCTCGCCCAATCCCCGGTCGACGAGCGTGGTACTGACAAACTACCAGGGATACATTTCAGCAGAGCTCACGGGGCCGGCGCACCAGACCCTATGGTCCTATCTCATCACTCCGGGCCGCTTTCGCATGTCGAATATCGTGGACGATCTCGCCGACCGCCTCAGCGAACGATTGATCGACGCGATGAAGGCCGGCATTCTGGATACCTCTTCGCCGTCGGCCGCAACCGGCGCCTTGGGCGTCTCGCTGCGCGCAGCAGGAGCCACCTTTCCCGCGCCTCTCTATCGCAAATGGTTCGAGTCCTTTGCTGAAGAACCCGACGGATTCCCCATTGCCTACGATGCGATTGGCTCCGTTGCCGGACTGGAACAACTGGCCGCCGGCAAGATCGACATAGCCGCCTCGGACATTCAACCGGCGCAGGACTCAACCTCCGCCGGGCTCCTGCATTTTCCGACCGTCGTTGGCGGAGTCGTTCCTATCTATAATCTGTCCGGCGCAGGCCGCTCGTTGAACCTCACCCCGGAGACTCTCGCCGATATCTTCTCCGGCAAAATTCGCCGCTGGAATGACCCGCGCATTCGGCAGTCGAACGGGAGGACGCACCTGCCGGACTCGCAAATCTCCGTAGTTCATCGTTCGGATGGCAGCGGCACCAGTTTTGCCTGGACCAGCTTTCTCGCCGCTGCATCGCCGGAATGGAAATCGCGAATCGGTGCGAGCATCGAATGGCCCGTGGGCATGGGCGCGGAAGGCAATGAAGGAGTTGCCGAGCAGGTTGCGAAAACGCCGAACTCCATAGGCTATGTCGAGCTGATCTACGCGATTCAGCATCAGCTCAGCTACGCCGCGGTCGAGAACCCCTCGGGACGATTCATCAAGGCCGATCTCGACAGCATCACCATAGCCGCGGCCAGTGCGGCTTCCGGCAGTCATCGGCCCTATCTCTCGGCGCTCAACACGGCGCAAAAAAACGCGTACCCGATCACGACCTTCACCTGGCTCGTAGTGCCTGAAGCGAAAGACAGTTCGCAACAACGAGTGGCGATTTCAAAATTTCTACGCTGGATGCTCACCACCGGACAGAAGCAATGTGCAGGGCTCGGCTATGCTCCGTTGCCGCATGAGATTGTCGCAGATGAACTCCAGACAGTCGCCAATTTGAAGTAAGTCCCGGGCGTTTTTAGCGATGGATCTTAACTTCTGCTGAAAAACGTTTTCATCAATCTTGTCCGCAAGCCGAAACAGTTTGCAGCTTCGGATAAAAGTCCGCGCCCGGATCTTTCCCTGCTTGGACCGTCGGCCCAAAATACTCTACTCGCTCTTGCGGTTCCTGCGGGGTATCGGCTTCTTCTTCGCCGCCGCCAGCGCGCTGTCTCGCGGATAACCGGTGGACTGGCGAACCATGAGCGACGTCGCCACCTTCCAGGAACGCTGATGTCCAGGATGCTCTTCGCCATCGGCAATCGCGCGTAGTGCGCCGAACGCGGCACGCGCCAGATCGTTCCTCGACATGCGAACCGTCGTCAAAGGCGGATTCACGAATTCCGCAAGATGAATGTCGTCGAATCCGATCAGCGAAATGTCGCCCGGCACCTGCAGCCCGGCGCGGGTCAGGACCCGCAGCACTCCGATCGCCGTCATATCGTTCGAACACATCACGGCGGTGGGTAGTTCAGGCAGCGACAGCAGCTGTTCCATGCAGCGCATCCCGCCCTCCAGGGTGTGATCGCCTTCAACGATCCACTCCTGGTTGGGATGAACTCCGATCTTCTCGATCGATTCGAGAAACGCTGTCTTTCTCAGTTGAGACGAGCGCTGCTGCGAGGGCCCGCTGATAAAGCCGAATTTACGATGGCCGAGAACAGCCAGATGCTGCAGGCCTTCTTGAATGCCCTTCCGGTAATCCACAACCAGCGGACGCACAAGCTCCCCGGCTGGTGCGGCATCGACAAAAACCATGGGCACACGACGCGAGGCCAGCTCTTCCAGCAGAGGCTGCTCCACGCCGAAGGTCATCACTGCAACCCCTTCCACGTTCCGCTCGATCATTCGCCGGATGCAGAGCGACATGCGCGTCGGGTCGTAGTTCGTAGAGCCAATGAGAATCTCGTATCCGTTCTCAACCGCGACGTCTTCGAATCCCTGGATCAATTCGGGGAAAAACGGGTTGGTGATCTCCGAGATGAGCAGACCGAGCAATCGCGTGCGGCCTGACACCAGGGCGCGGGCCTGAGTGTTGGGAAAGTAGTTCAGCTCCTGGATCGCCAGCCAAACCCGCTCGGCAAGTTGCTTGTCGACGGTGGGCACGCGGTTAATTGTGCGGGACACAGTGGCGATGGACACTTTTGCGTGTTTTGCCACATCCCGTATATCGAGTCGCCGGTTCTCGGACTTCGCCTGGCGAGAGCGTTTCTTGTTGACCAAAAAGGATTACCTCTGACTTGACTTGACCAGTTTAAAGCGCATACCTTCAAAGTTCCAGTAAACGTTTGCCGTAGTTTGTATGGTAAAACGCTTTACTAACTGGCATTATTCTCGGGGGAGGAGGAATTCATCGCAATGCTCGACCAACTGCGCAGCCAAGTGCTCGAAGCCAACCTCGAAATCGTGCGCCGCGGCCTCGTCCTTTACACCTTCGGCAACGCCAGCGGCATCGACCGCGAGTCCGGCCTGGTGGCCATCAAACCTAGCGGCGTCCCCTATGAAACCATGCAGCCCGGGGACATGGTGATCACCGATCTCGACGGAAATATCGTCGAAGGCAGCCTGCGACCATCCTCGGACCTGGCAACCCACCTGCTCCTCTATCGCGAGTTCCCATCCATCGGCGGTGTCGTCCACACCCACTCCGAGTACGCAACCGCCTGGGCTCAGGCCGGGCGCGAGATCCCCGCCTTCGGCACCACCCACGCCGACTACTTCTATGGCCCCGTCCCCGTCACTGACGAACTCACCGACGAGGAGATCGGCGGCGACTACGTGCTCAATACAGGTGTGGCCATCGTCCGCCGCTTCGAGAATCTCGATCCGGCGGCAGTCCCCGGGGTGCTCGTCCGTGGACATGCTCCCTTTGCCTGGGGCAAAACTCCGGCCGGAGCCGCCTACAACGCCGTGGTATTGGAGGCGGTTGCCCGCATGGCTTATTTCACAACTACCTTGAACGCCTCCTGTGGTGGAGTCTCGCAGGCGCTGCTCGACCGGCACTATTTCCGCAAGCACGGGGCCAAGGCCACCTACGGACAGGCGACATAAATGGGTCGGACAGGGTGGAAGCAGGCAGTTGCACGGAATGGCTTTATGGCATCGCATTTTGTAACAATCAAGGAACGTAAATAGATGCAGCTTCTACCCGGTCAACTCGTGGCCCTCTTCCAGGGGCCTGTCACCAAACATCTCGCCCATCTTGACGCGGTGGACATCGCCGTCATCGCCATCTACTTCGGCGTCGTCATCTTCATCGGCTTCTATCTCAAGGGCTCGTCGAACACCAGCGAAGAGTTCTTCATGGCCGGCCGCGAGATGACCGCCTGGATCGCCGGCCTCAGCTTCGTCTCCGCCAACCTCGGCTCGCTCGAACTGATGGGCTGGGCCGGCTCCGCCTATCAGTACGGCATCCTCGCCACCCACTGGTACTGGATCGGCGCCATCCCCGCGATGCTCTTCCTCGGCATCGTCATGATGCCGTTCTATTACATCTCGAAGACCCACTCCGTCCCCGGCTACCTGCAACTGCGCTATCGGCGACGCCGCCCGCGCGCTCTCCGCCGTCAGCTTCGCCTTCATGACCGTGCTCATGAGCGGCATCAACATGTACTCGATGGCGCTGGTCATGAAGGTCGTCCTCGGCTGGAACCTCAACTTCAGCATCTGGGTCTCGTCGCATTACCGTCGCCCTCTACGTCGCGCTCGGCGGACTGCGCTCCGCCATCTTCAACGAAGTCCTGCAGTTCATCCTCATCTGGCTCGGCGCGCTGCTGATCCCCATCCTCGGCCTGATCGAAGCCGGCGGCTGGACCAACCTGCAAGCGCAGATCGTCACCAACATCGGCCACACCGCAGCTACGTGCACCTGTGGAGCACCCTCGGCCACTTCAACGACAATCCCATGGGCATCCACTGGACCGGCATCGTCTTCGGCCTCGGCTGCGTCATCAGCTTCGGCTACTGGACCACCGATTTCCTCGTCGTCCAGCGCGTGCTCTCCGCCAAAGACCTGCGCTCCGCGAAGCATGGCGCCCATCATCGGCGCCGCCTTCAAGATGGCCGTGCCCTTCATCGTCATCCTGCCCGGCCTGCTCGCGCTCTGCCGTGCTGCCCTTCCATCTGGTCGGCGAAACGCAGGCCGTCGCCACCGGCCAGCACAGCTACAACGAAGTCCTGCCGCTGATGCTGGTCCGCTACTGCGGCCCCGGTCTGCTCGGCCTCGGCGTCACCGCGCTCATCGCCGGCTTCATGTCCGGCATGGCCGGCAACGTCAGCGCCTTCTCCACCGTCTGGACCTACGACATCTACGGCGCCTTCCTCAACAAGAAAGCCACCGATAGCCACTACGTCTCCATGGGCCGCTGGTGCACCTTCGTCGGCGTGCTCGATCTGCATCGGCACCGCCTATCTCGTGCATGCACTCCGCCAGCATCATGGACTACGTGCAGGCGCTCTTCAGCTTCTTCATCGCGCCGCTCTTCGGCACCGTCATCCTGGGCATGCTGTGGAAGCGCGCCACCACGGCCGGAGGCTTCTGGGGGCTGCTCGCCGGCACCGTCACTTCCGTCGGACTGTGGGCCTGGGTGCACAACGATCCTCGGCGCTGCGCTACGTCGCCCTCTCGCCGGACGCCAAAGCCATGGCCGAAGATATCTACCGCGCGCTGTGGTCCTGGCTGGTCTGCGTCATTGTCACCGTGGTTGTCAGTCTGTATGACCGCGCCGCGCCCGGTCGCCGAACTCGAAGGCCTGGTCTACGGCGTCATCGCCGCTTCCGAGGAGCACGACGACCACTGGTATCAGAAGCCGATCGTCTGGGCTAGCGTCATTGCCGTCCTCTTCGTCATTCTCAACATCATTTTCTGGTAGACAGGAGCAGGCACATGCGTGAAGCACTTTCAATCTGGTTCTTTGCAGGCGTCCTGTTCTCCGTCTATGGACTTCTCATCACTCGCAACGGGAATATGGGAACTGAGTCATCCGCTCCGTCATCCCCCGGTGCTGAACTCCTTGCATGCGCCCATCTGGTGGGGCGGGCTCATGCTTGTCGCCGGACTCGCTTACCTGATTCGCTTTTGGCCGCGCAAGCTGCGATAAGCGGCTTCACTCATACTTCATTCCTGTGATTGAGAGATCTAGGGCTTATGACAAAAGAACTTACATTCGGAGTAATTGTCGGCAACCGCGGATTCTTTCCGCGACCATCTCGCCAAAGAAGGCCGCGAGGAGATGCATCGGCGTGCTCGAAGCGGCCGGCATACGAAGTCATCGTGCTCACGCCGGAGCAGACGCAAGTACGGCGCCGTGCGAGACGCCCGACGAAGCGCGCCACTGCGCCGAGCTCTTCCAGCAAACATCGCGACGAGATCGACGGCATCATCGTCACGCTGCCCAACTTCGGCGACGAGCGCGCCATCGCCGATACCATCCGCCTCGCCACGCTCGACGTGCCGGTGCTGGTGCAGGCCACGCCCGATCGCACCGAGACAATGAAGATCTCGCGACCGCCGCGACAGCTTCTGCGGCAAGATGTCGGCCTGCAACAACCTCAAGCAGTACGGCATTCCCTACTCGCTCACCACGCTGCACACCGTCGCGCCCGAGTTCCGAAGCCTTCACGAAGGACCTCGCCTGGTTCGCCGCCGTCTGCCGCGTCGTCAACGGCTTCCGCAATCTGCGCATCGGCGCCATCGGCGCGCGCCCCGCCGCCTTCAACACCGTCCGCTACAGCGAGAAGCTGCTCGAAGCGCGCCGGCATCTCGGTCGAAACCCTCGACCTCTCCGAAATCTTCGGCCGCATCGACCGCTGAAGGACACGGACGACGCCGCGCAGGCCAAGCTCGCCGCCATCAAGACTTACGTCTCCACCAGCGGCATCCCCGAAGCGGCTCTGCTGAAGATGGCCAAGCTCGGCGCGGTCATCGACGGCTGGATGAAGGAGACCGACTGCACCATCAGCGCCATTCAGTGCTGGACGTCGCTGGAGGAATACTTCGGCGTCGTGCCCTGCACCATCATGAGCATGATGAGCGAGAACCTCTTCTCCAGCGCCTGCGAAGTCGACATCGTCGGCGTGGTCAGCATGTACGCGCTCGCGCTCGCCTCGGAAACGCCGAGCGCGCTGCTCGACTGGAACAACAACTACGGCGACGATCCCGACAAGGCCGTCTGCTTCCACTGCTCCAACCTGCCCAAGCATTTCTTCGACGACGTCAGCGATGGACTTTCAGGAGATCATCGCCGGCACGGTGGGCAAGGAGAACACCTTCGGCACCTGCGTGGGCCGCGTGAAGGCCGGCGCCATGAGCTTCGCCGCTTCTCCACCGACGACTACACCGGCAAAATTCGCGGCTACGTCGGCGAAGGCGAATTCACCAACGATCCGCTCGAAACCTTCGGCGGCGCCGGCGTGGTGCAGATTCCCAAGCTGCAGAAGCTGCTGCGCATGCATCTGCGAAAACGGCTTCGAGCACCACGTAGCCGCGAACTTCTCGACCGTGGCCAGCCCGGTCTACGAAGCGGCCACCCGCTACCTGGGCTGGGACATGCACTATCACGAGCAGCCGGAGTTCTAAAGAGAGTCCAACAACGTCACTCTCTGCATCTGAATCCTCCGCCTTCGGGTAGATGCGGGCTTCAGCCCGCACGTAAAGGATCGAAAGAGGATGCGGCTGAGCCGCTAAGGGAAAGGCTATCGTATTGACCAAGCGATAGCCTTTTCGCGATAGAGTGATAAAACGTTTTCTGGCATCCGTCACCTGTACCACAGAAGGAGTCAACCATGGCCATCGTAGCCGGAGTAGATTTCGGAACCCTCAGCGTCCGCGTGACGCTCTTCGACAGCGCAAGCGGCCGCCTCGGCACCGCCAGCGCCGAGTATCCGCTGCATCGCAAACGCGAAGACCCGGACTACGCCACGCAGTCGCACGCCGACCAGATGGATGCGCTGGTCGCGCGCCACGCCGCCAGGCCATCGAAACCGCTGGCATCGACGGATCATCGGTCGAAGCCATCGCGCTCGACACCACCGGATCGAGCGTCATTCCGGTCGACGACAGGCTGGAGCCGCTCGACGACTACTACCTCTGGTGCGATCACCGCGCCAAGGAAGAAGCCGCGGCAGATCACCGCGCTGGCGCACGCAGAGCAGCTGGAAGCCATCGAATGGTGCGGCGGCGTCTATTCGCACGAGTGGGGCTTCGCCAAGCTGCTGCACTGGCTGCGCCACAACCCCGACAAGCGCGCGCAATTCTGTCACCGCGTTCGAGCACTGCGACATGGTCGCCGGCACTCTCGCGGCATCACCGACGCGACGAAGGTAAAGCGCAGCGTCTGCGCCATGGGCCACAAATGGATGTGGAATCCGAAGTGGGGCGGCCTGCCGCCGCAGGAATTCCTCTCGAAGCTCGATCCGCTCTTCGAAGGAGTTCGCGAAACGTTTCGATGGCGAATACCTGACCTCCGATCACCTCGCCGGGCATCTCTCGCCAAAATGGGCCGAAGCCATGGGCCTGCAAGCCGGCATCCCCATCCCGGTCGGCGCCTTCGACGCCCACTGGGACGCCATCGGCGCGGGCTGCCGCGAGGGCGACGTGGTCAACGTCGTCGGCACCTCCACCTGCATCATCGCCATGGAGAAGCGCACCACGCTCGTCCCCGGCGTCTGCGGCGTCGTGCCCGGCAGCGTGCATCCGCACTACACCGGCGTCGAAGCCGGCCTCTCCGCCACCGGCGACATCTTCGAAGCCATCGCGCGCCGCGCCGGAACCAAAGTCTCCGAGCTCTCGAAGGGCCTCGAAACCTATCGCGCCGGCCAGACCGGCCTGCTGCGCCTCAGCTGGGACAACGGCGACCGCACCGTGCTCGTCAACTCCGAGCTCGGCGGCGTCACCCTCGGCTGGAACCTCATCCACACCGCGCAGGACGAGCTCTTCGCCGCCATCGAAGGCACGGCCTTCCACACCCGCATCATCCTCGAGCGCATGGCGGAACACGGCGTCCCCGTCGACCGCGTCATCAACGCCGGCGGCATTCCGCAGAACAACGAGGTGCTCAACCAGGTCTACGCCAACGTGCTCAACAAGCCGGTGCTGGTGCCCGCCGGAATCCCCACCAGCCTCGGCTCGGGCATCTTCGCTTTGCTGGCCGCGGGCGCATTCCCAACCATCGAGGACGCGCAGTCCGCCATGTGCCTCTCCTACACAACCTACGAGCCGCAGCCAGTCGCAGTCGCCGTCTACGACCGCCTCTTCAAGCACTATCGCGATCTCTATTTCGCGCTCGGCAAGCGCGGAGCCGATCCAGTCGCTCTAGGCAACGTGCTGCCCGACCTGAGAAAGATCGCCGCCGAGGTACGCGGCAACTCCTGAAGGAGCATAATGACTCCTATATGTAAGGAGCCCTCTTATGAGCAGCGTCGCCCTTCTCCAATCTCTTAAGGAAAATATCCTCGGCCAGGCCGGGGTAAAGACCATCTACGGCGAGCCGATCTCGGCGCAGGGAAGGACCGTGATTCCTGTGGCGAAGGTGGCCTACGGTTACGGCGCCGGAGCAGGAACCGGCGGCGTAGGCAATTCCAGCGCCCAGGGCGAAGGAGGCGGAGGCGGCTGCGGAGTGCGCGCCGTTCCCGTAGGCGTCATCGAAGTGAGCGATCAGGGGACAACCTTCGTGCCCATCACCAGTCGCAGCAAACTCGCCGCCGCAGTGGTCGCCGGAATCAGCCTCGGCATCGTTATGGGCTGGCGCAGACGTCGAAAGTAACCATCGGGTGGCCCCACATCTCGCACTTGAGATGTGGGCACCACAAAAGTCAGGCGAAGCGACCGCCGAAAAAGAATAATGCTGCTGACTTCAGGCTCACGAGCGGTCCTGTGGACATCCCGCGGGTCTATAAAAACTTGTCATCCCGAGCGAGCGCCGCGAGCAGAGGGACCTGCTTTTGCCGGAGCAGCCGCAAATTTTTGTTTCCGCAGGGCATTTCCGTGTCAAAAAAACAAGGATGTCAACGAGCCCCTCCGAACCTCGCACTACCCCTTCGAGTCATTCGGAACATGCTGCTTCAGCCGCTCGATCACAAACCGCGGCACCAGCCCCTCGACCGAGCCGCCCAGCTCGAAAACCTCTTTCACCAGCCGCGAGCTGACAAACGAGTACTTGGCATCGGGCATCAGGAAAATAGTCTCCAGCTCCGGCGCCAGGCGGCGATTCATCAACGCCATCTGCAGCTCGTACTCGTAGTCGCTGATCGCGCGGATGCCCCGCATCACCGCTTGCGCATTCTGCTCTCGCGCAAAGTCGACCAGCAACCCGTCGAACGTCGCGACCGAGACATTGCCGAGTCCTGAAACGCCCTCGGTCAGCATCTCCACCCGCTCGTCCACGGCAAAAAGCGGGTCCTTGTGCGAGTTGCGCAGGATGGCAACCACCAGGTGGTCGAAAATCTTCGAGCCCCGGGCAATCAGGTCCAGATGCCCGTTCGTAACCGGATCGAAGCTGCCGGGATAGATAGCTTTAACAGTATTCACGCCATAGGGAGTTTATCAGGTAGGGTCAGCACAGAGACGCTTTGAAGGGTACGGCTTTCAAACCGTGCATAAAATGAGCTGACCCATCACGGCTTCAGCCGCTGAGTCCGTCAGCTTTACAAGTTTGGGGGCAGTCTGAGGGCCATCGAAATGGCCCTCTCTAAAAAATTTAGAAAGAAAACTACTGCCGCCGCGCAGCCGGTCTCACCGCTTCATGCGCCGCAACGGACCCGTTCACCGGCACCGGCGGAACCTCGGGCACTGGCACCGGGCTGGCTACGCCGACGCCCAGCTTCTGTCGCAGCTGTGATCGATGCGGGCGAAGATGTCCTTGTTGTCCTTGAGGAAGGTCCGGACATTCTCGCGTCCCTGCCCGATGCGCTCGCCGCTGTAGCTATACCACGCGCCAGACTTCTCGACGATATTCTGCGCCACCGCCAGGTCCAGCACATCGCCTTCGCGCGAGATGCCCTCGCCGTAAAGGATGTCGAACTCCGCCTCGCGGAACGGCGCGGCGACCTTGTTCTTCACGATCTTGACCTTGGTCCGCGACCCCACTACCGTATCGCCTTCCTTGACAGCGGCAATGCGCCGGATATCGACGCGCACCGAAGAGTAGAACTTCAGCGCGCGCCCGCCCGTCGTCGTCTCAGGATTGCCGAACATCACGCCGATCTTCTCGCGAATCTGGTTGATGAAAATCAGGCAGGTTCTCGACTTCGACACCGTTCCGGTCAGCTTGCGCAGCGCCTGCGACATCAGCCGCGCCTGCAGCCCCATGTGCGAATCGCCCATCTCGCCATCCAGTTCGGCCTTCGGCACCAGCGCCGCCACCGAGTCCACCACCAGCACGTCGATCGCGCCCGAGCGCACCAGCGCCTCGGTGATCTCGAGCGCCTGCTCGCCGTAATCCGGCTGCGACACCAGCAGGTTGTCCACATCCACGCCCAGCTTCTTGGCGTAGCCGGGATCGAGCGCATGCTCGGCGTCCACAAACGCCGCCATCCCGCCCGCCTTCTGCGCCTCGGCGATGATCTGCAGCGTGATGGTCGTCTTGCCCGACGACTCCGGCCCGAAAATCTCGATCACCCGGCCCCGCGGCACCCCACCCACGCCCAGTGCGGCGTCGAACGAGATCGACCCGGTGGAGATGGTCGCAATCGGCACCACCTCTTTGCTCCCCAGCCGCATGATGGAGCCCTTGCCAAACTGTTTTTCGATCTGCGAAAGCGCCAGATCTATAGCGCGGGAACGGTCATCTGCCACAGGAATCTCCAGTCAAAAAACGCACCTCACCCCCAGATTGGACCCCTGTTTCCAAATGGGACAGTGCGGGTTGAAAGCATCTTAGCATCGAAAAACACAGGGGCGAACAAAATACAAAACTATAGTAACACCAGCCCCTGTGGAAGAAGCGTACACAAGGTACAAGTGATCTCTGTTACGTCAGAAAATCCAACCGTCACTTCTGCCGAAACCCCTCAGGCCACCGCCACCGCCCATGATAAACAGCGTAGATCCAGATCACGTCCTCGGCCGAGTCAACGCCATAGGCCAGAAGAAACGGCGAATCAGAGATCACCAGCTCCCGCGTGCCCGCCACGCGCCCCGGCCGTCCCGCACGCGGATGCACCGCCAGCATCTCCGTCATCTCGATGATCTTCTCAGCGATGGCCAGCGCGGCCGTCAAGTTATCCTGCGCGATGTACTCGAAGGCCTGTTCCCAGTTAGCCGCAGCAGGTTCGGTCCAGCGGACCTTCATGCCTTCCGGCTTCTCTTCTTAAGTCCAGCCAGCCGCCTGCGCATTTCGGAGTTGTCCACAAACCGGCCTTCTTCTGCAGCCTTCATACCTGCCTCGACCAGCCGCTGCTGATACGCATGCAGATCGAGCCACGCATCGACCGCCTCATTCAAAAGGAAGGTGCGATCCCGCTGCGTCTGCGCCGCAACCTCGTCCAGCGCCTCCACCTTGCCCGCATCGATGCGAAAACTGACCGTCTTCTGCACACTCATGCCCATATATTACGGTGTATTACGCAGTAATACAAAACTTAGCGAGAGATATTTCAAAAACAAAACGCTCGCGCGGAACGACCACAGGGAACGAACCGAAGGATCTGGCGGCAAAGCCGCATATCGCTGGACGCGCAGTCCCGCCGAAGGCGCGTCCGCCCGCATAGCAAATGCCGGGTGCCCCACATCTCGCACCTGAGATGTGGGAAACCACAAAGGACAGGCGAGAGCGACCAAAGGGAGCGAAGCACCCACCTCCCGCGCGCCAGCGCGAACGCCCGGGACGGCCAGTCCCTGAGCCCCGAAAGACTAGCGCTTCAACAAATCCACCGGCTCATTCACATCCGTAACCCGGAAATACTGCGCCAGCACCGGATGCCGCTCCTGCACCGCGCGATACATCTCCCACGCCACGCGGCGATACGAAAAATGCCCCTGCGCAGCTGACCGCAGCTCCGAGATATACAGCGCCTCGGCAAAGTCCATCTTGAACAGAGCCCGCACCCGCGTCCCCAGAGGCAGCAGATACTGCGCCGACTCGGCCGCCTCCGAACCACCCCCAGCCGCCAGCCGTGCGTAAGCGGCGTGCGCGGCCTTCATCGCCTTCTCGTAAATCGGCCGCAAACCGGCCTCCTCAAGTCCCTCCGGAACCTCGAACCCATGCTCCGAAGTGAATCCCTGCAGCACCTGCACGCACCTCCGGTGACGATGCATGTCGCGAAAGCCGCCAATATCCATCAGGATGTCGAACCGCAGCGCCTGCCCCGCCGAGAACTCGCGCAGCAGCTCGTCATGCCGCCCGCGATGCCGCGTGCCCAGCGCGATAATCTCGTTCCGCCGCACCTCGGGCAGCGCAGCAACGTGCCTGCGAATCTGCCGGCAGGGATAATGGCTCGCGCCATAAAGCAGCGTCGTAGCCAGCTCGACTTCGAGGCTGGGATCGCTGTCCAGCAAATCCACCAGCGGAGCAGCCTCGATCCGCTCGCCCTTCATCAGCTCTGAAGCCGCCTGCCGCAGCTCGCGCCGCGTCGCCATCTCGTACTCGTTCGGAGCAGCGTACTTCACCAGCGTCGGAGCGGTCTTCACCTCGCGATTCAGCACCGCAGCCGCCCGCTCGCCTAGAGCCGGATCCGCAGCAGCAATCTCCTGCTGCAATTTCGAAAACTCATCCCCGCGGACATCCCACGCCGCGCCGCTCGCCGCCTCGCGCAACTTCTCCCCCAGCTGCCGTATCTCCGCAAACCGGCTCGACAGCAGCCGAGACACCTGCGTCTCCAGCGTGCGCGCGTTCACAATCTGCCCCAGCGACGTATTGGTGGCCAGCGGCAGCAGGTAGCGCGCCACGTCGAACGCCCGAGCCTTCAGTGTCCGCTCGTAGGCATCCTGCTTCATCTCCTCGGGCTTTGCCACGGTCGTCTTCAGCGACGCCAGTACGCCCTCGGCGACCTCGTGATACGTGGCAAAAAGCGACTCGACGCCCTCCCGGAACATCCCCGCCGATGCGGCATCCGCGCCGAAGTCGGGCATATACCAGCCGCTCTTGCGGAAATTCTGGTAGCGCGTCGAGCGCTCCTGCCCATCCCAACGCTGCTCATCGACGAGTACAATCGCCGCCAGCAGCGAAAGCCGCTCGATGGCAAACGCCAGGTGCGCCAGGTCGGCAATGGAGCGGTGGCCGTACTGGAAATAGAATGTGTTCAGGAACTGCTCCGCCCGCTGGCTGCTGATCTCGCGAAGCGAATCTCTCATCGAAAGAGACGACCGCGAATACTTGGCCATGGCATAAGCCAGTACCTCGGGATCGGCGCCGTGCACGGCAAAGACTTCGGTCCCGTTGTTCGAATGGCTGACCTCAGGCTGCGCGCCGGGTCCAGGCACGGCGTCAATGGTCGGGGGGACAGTTTCAGTTTCGGGCATGGGCAACAGAATACGGTATTGCGATATTTTTCTGCTGTGGCCCCTGTTGAAGACACGCCACGCCGCTGCTTTTCACGAGGAAAAGCAGCGTAGACTTTCAGGATTCGGGATACATCCGTTGGAAAATGCTCTGGTCTCCAGGAATTGCGTGCAGGAATAGCGTGAACGACATCGCGAATCTCGACCCGCCGCCACAACTTCATCCGCCCGATTCTCGTCTTTATTTTGGCAGGCGGTCTCCGGAAACGCGGTCCGGCCCGCCCACCACCATGCGGGATATCCTGTCGACCACCGGCCACCGCCCCTGGCCTCTGCCCACCGCCCACTGGTCGATGACCCAGCGGTGGAACGACCTGCTCTTCGCCCACTGGCCGGTTCCCGCCGCCCAGATCACGCACCTGCTCCCCGAGGGGCTCACCGTCGACACTTTCGACGGCACCGCATGGGTAGGCGTAGTCCCCTTCTGGATGGACCAGATCCGCATGCGCGGCCTGCCCGCGATTCCCGGCATCAGCCGCTTTCCCGAGCTCAACCTCCGCACCTACGTCCGCGAGCCCCACACCAACCTGGGGGGCGTCTATTTCTTCTCGCTCGACGCCGGCAATCCCCTCGCCGTCGCCTATGCCCGCATGTTCTATCGCCTGCCCTACTACTGGGCCAAGATGCGAATCGACCACTGCGACAACCGCGAGTTCTGCTACACCAGCGAGCGCCGCTTCGCGAAAACGCCGGCCCGCTTCCGCGCACGCTATCGCAGCCTCGGCCAGGCCTCCGACAAACACGGCCTCGAGCAGTTCCTAACCGAACGCTACGCTCTCTACGCCGCGCACCCCAGCGGCGCGCTCTTCAAAGGCAACGTCCACCACCTGCCCTGGCCGCTCGAACGCGCCGAAGCCGAATTCGAAATCAACGAGCTCCCCGCCGCCCACGGAATCGTCCTGCCCGACACCAAGCCGCTGCTCCACTACAGCCGCGAGCTCGTCGTCTACATCTGGTCCCTCGACCAGATGCCCGCCCTCGCCCGCCAAAGGGCCGGTCAGCCCGTGCCCGTAGCCAAGCCGCTCTAAGCAGGGTGCAGAAGACAGAACCCCGGGTGCCCCACATCTCGCACTTGAGATGTGGGAAAGCACAAGCCCCACCTCTAATCGCTAATCCCTGATCGCTAATCCCTGACATCTCTTCTCCTATAATCCAGACAATGTCACTCGAAGGAAAAACCGCCCTCGTCACCGGAGCATCCCAGGGCATCGGCCGCGCCTGCGCCCTGGCCCTCGCCCGGGCTGGAGCCCGCGTCGCCCTCGCTGCCCGCAATGAATCGAAGCTGGCCGACGTAGCCGCGGAAATCGCCGCCGCCGGTGGCACAGCCCACCCCTTCGTCATCGACATCGCCAGCGAAGATTCCATCAAAGCCGGTGCCAAGGCCGCCATCGCCCACTTCGGCAGCGTCGAGATCCTCGTCAACAACGCCGGCATCACCAAGGACACCCTCCTGCTGCGCATGAAGCGTGCCGACTGGGACGCCGTCCTCAACACCAACCTAACCGGCCAGTTCCTGATGACCCAGGCCATGCTCAGCCCCATGCTCAAAGCCCGCTGGGGACGCATCATCAACATGACCAGCATCGTCGGCGAAACCGGCCAGGCCGGCCAGGCCAACTACGCCGCCAGCAAGGCCGGGCTCATCGGTTTCACCAAATCCCTCGCCCGTGAACTCGCATCCCGCGGCATCACCGTCAACGCCGTCGCCCCCGGATACATCGAGACCGCCATGACCGGCGTCCTCGACGAGAAACAGCGTGAGGCGATGCTCACCCAGATTCCCCTGGGCCGTCCCGGCACCGAACAGGACGTCGCCCACGCCGTCCGCTTCCTCGCCAGCGACGAAGCCGCCTACATCACCGGCCACGTCCTCGACGTAAACGGCGGCATGTACATGGGCTAGGGGACTGGCCGTCCAGGCCCTCGCGCGCTGCGCGCGGTTCCGTCGTGCTCAGCGCCTCTCATTCGTTTTCCCCCGGGTGCCCCACATCTCGATTCTGAGATGTGGGAGACCACAAATGCCAGGCGAGAGCGACCAAAGGGAGCGAAGCATCAACCACCCGCACGACAGCGCAGACACCCGGTCAGCAGGTTTCTCCGTGCCCTCCGTCTTCTCTGTGGTGAATGCTTTGCGGTGAAGCTGTCCCCTGTTCCTACCCCGGTTTCGGATAGATTTCTAAGACCCGGGATCACGGCAGCCTGTCAAGCCCCAAAACCCGAAGAAATCTCTTATCTATCACATTCCAAAAGAGAACCTTCACCACAAATCTGGCAGATCATTATCGCGAGCTTGATAAAATAGAAGTAGAAGAAAAAGGACCGCTCCGAACCCTCGTTCGGACGGTCCTTTTTCATTTGGAGGGAACCGCCGCCCTATGACGTATCAAGATCCGAATCCGCCCGTTTCACCGTCGACCAAGCCCTTCTGCATGGAAGCGGTCATCGTCTGTGACCAATACGCCGACTTCCTCGCTCAAACTCTCCCGCATAACAAGTTCCTCTTTGATCGCATCGTCGTAGTCACCCCCTTTGAAGACAGGAAAACTCAGCGCGTCTGCGAATTCCATCATGTCGAATGCGTCCGGAGCGATGAGCTCCTGAGCCGCAAAGGAGAGTTCCACAAAGGCAAAGGGATCAATGCGGGATTGGCAGCCCTGTCCTTGAAGGGCTGGGCCGTCCACTTGGACGCGGACATCTATCTGCCGCCGCAAACCCGCCTCCTGCTCCAGGCCGCCGACCTCGATCCCGCCTTCCTCTACGGAATCGATCGCTTCAATGTCCGCGGCTTTGAGGCCTGGGCGGACTTCCAGGGCCTTCCCAGGCTGCAGCATGAAAACGAAACCTACATCCACCTCGGAGCCTTCCCCATCGGCACCCGCGTCATGCACCGTCAGGCTGGAGGATACGTTCCCATCGGCTTCTTCCAGATGTGGCATCCTGCCGTCTCCGGCATCCGCCGCTATCCCGAAGAGCACACAAATGCCGGCCGCGGCGACACCGTCTTCGCCCAGAAGTGGCCCCGCTGCCGGCGCGGATTCCTCCCCGAAATCGTCGCCTACCACCTCGAAAGTGAAGACGCCTCCAACGCCGCAAACTGGAACGGCCGAACCACCGCACCTTTCACCCAGCGCAAGCCATAGCGCCTGCCTCAAGAAGCCTCTTAGGATAACCCTTCAGAATCAATGAGCTACCCGTATCCCACATCTCGAACTTGAGATGTGGGATACCACGAATGACCGGCGAAAGTGACCGAAGGAAGCGGAGCAGAAATTCGGCGCAATGCGGGCACCAGGATGGCCAATCTCCATCAAGTGATTGATTAAGAAGGATCGACAAGACCGTCTACTTCATTCAAAACAAATAAGATCCCCGGAAAGCCTACTGAAATGAATGATTTAAGCCTCGACCCGCTCCGGGAAAACTCCCTGGAATGAATGATCTAAGCCTCAACCCGGGACGGATTTTCGGCTGCAACCGGCACTTCACACACAAGTTGCTGCGCAAGTTTTCGCTTAGCTTGTTCCGCATTCAACTCGGCCCCGATCAGGATCGCCAGGGCGGTCAGGTAGAACCACAGCATCAGGCCCGCCAGCGCGCCCATCGATCCGTAAGTGGCGTTGTAGTTTGAGAGGTGGTCGAGGTAGAAGCTCAGCCCGGTCGACCCCAGGAACCAGATAGCGATCGCGCACAAGGCGCCCGGCTGCGTCGAAGAAAAGCTGTGCTTCGCATTTGGGCCGAGATAGTAAATGAGCTCCAGGCTGAAAACGAAGGCGAAGAAAGTAAGCCCCAGTCGCAGCACCGGCCACAGATGCTCGAATGCCCGGGGCGTGGGAAAGTACTGGGAGAGAAAATGGCCGAAATGCGGCCCGGCGATCAGCGCCAGCAGAGAAACCGACACCAGCCCGCCGCTGGTGAAGGTCAGCAGGAGAGCCCGCAGACGGTCACGCCACCAGGGGCGCGACTTCTGTACGTCATACGCAATGTCCAGCGCCTCGATCAGGGAAGAGAAACCGCCCGTAGCCGCCCACAGATAGCCGGCAACTCCAAAGGAGAGCAACTTCCCGCGATCCGGCGTGAGAATACTGGCGACCAGCGTTTCGACAAAGCTCATCGAATCCGCCGGAACGATCTGCGCCATCAGGTCCAGCAGTTGCTGAAAAATATTGGGCACCGGCAGAAACTGCAGCAGAGACGAAAAGATCACGATCAGCGGCACCAGCGAGAGCAGGAAGTAGAACGCCAGCGCGGCGGCGATGGTAAAGACCCGGGTCCGCCAAAGCTCGTGATAGACCACCACCACCAGGAGCGTGGTATCGCGGCAGCTATCCGTCACCCGCTTTTTGGTCCTGTGCCAATCCATTTTCAGGCGCCTTATTTGCCAGATTTTGAAGTGCTTCGATGCGAGAACCGGCTCTCGAATCTGCTCAACATATTGCTATGTCCACAATGAAAGGCTTGGAAACAGCGTGTCAAAGGAACGCCGGTCCCTCCGATTTAACCGCAATCATCGCTATCATAAGCATTTTCTTATCGGGAAACGGTTAGCATGCGAACCAGCGGAGGCCGGACGTGACGAATGGAATCATGAACGAACTGCAGCGAATCCTGATTGCCGACGGCGTGGGCGCGCCTCCCTCGCATGTGCTGGAGGGAGTCGACGATCAGCTCGCCCACCGCCGCATTCCCGGCGCGTCGCACACCATCTACGAGGAGCTCTGGCACCTCGCCTTCTGGATGGAGATTTCACTCGACTGGGTCGCCGGCAAGCTGACGCCTTATCCCGAACACGCCAGCGAGGGCTTTCCCGCCACCACGACCGAACCCTGGGCCGCGATCCCATGGGCCGCACTCAAAGATCGTTTTCTAAGCGGGCTGGCAAGCGCCGCGGCCGTCGCTGGAAATCCCGCCGAGATGGACGCTCCCATCGTCTGCCTCTCGAGAGTACCTGATGAACAACGTTCAATGCCTGCCCGTGACCAGGTGGAAGGTATCGCCACGCACAACGCCTATCACCTGGGACGCATCGTCCTGCTGCGGCAACTTCTTGGATCGTGGCCGCCCCCGTCTGGCGGAGACACCTGGTAGCCGTTCAAACCGCGCCTCAAGTTTGGTTCGTTTCAGTACTTTGGATTGCCACGGCCAAAATAGTTCTTGCAAGTGACACTTCGGCGTGTTAACTATGCAGCCAATACCTCATCAAAACCCACCTTGCGGTCAAAAAGGGGAAAGTGCGGTCATAGGCTATGTCTATGAAAATTGGTACAACAATCCGGGGATACCGCCTGCAGAAGGGTCTTTCTCAGGGCGATATCGAAAAACGTACTGGCTTGTTGCGTTGTTATCTGTCTCGGGTCGAAAACGGTCATACTGTTCCCTCTCTCGACACCCTGGCAAAAATCGCTCAAGCGTTGGACCTTCCGCTGGCCCAGTTCTTCGCCGAGGATTCTCTCGGCCGCGAATTGAATCCGCAGAAGCTGACCGACGACGAGCTGCGTTTCCTAACCCAAATTCGCCGTTACTCCTCCAACCTGAACGACAGCGATCGCAAACTGTTGCTGGCCATGGTTAAGAAGTTCGCGGCCACCGCTGTTGTCCGGTAGTGATTTCAAGGCGAAACCCCGTCGCCTGAGGTAAAGAGCGAGAGTTAAGCTCCGGCTTCCGCAGAGCCGGGGCTTTTGCTTTTAAAAGCAGGAATTAGGTAAACGACAATCGGGATGGAAATTTGCGGCCTCCCACTCTTTGTGCAAACTACGCACAAAGGATGGGGCACCGGCGCCGAAGATCACTGATCGCTGTTCCCTGATGGCTGATCCCTGTTCTGTTCACTGCCGCCAGAACGAGTGCAATCCAAACGCAAAGAGGATCAGCAGGAATCCCATCCCCAGCACCGCCATCATCCGGCGTCGCTGGAAGAGCTCTTTCGGCGCGCCGATGCGAGGCACCAGCGGCACACCCAGCGCCAGGCCGCTCAGAAAGCCGCCCAGGTGCGCCATGTTATCGATCTTCACCGGGCTCGGGCCGAAAGCCGTGTAGAGGCCGATGGCAAAGTTCAGCAGCGAGAACTGAATCACGCTCCAGCGCAGCCGCTTGGTCTCGATCTTGGGCAGCGGCAGCAGCGGCGACTTGAGCAGGAGAATCAGCACCCCGGCCAGTCCGAAGATCGCTCCCGAGGCTCCCGCCCCCACGATCTGGGGACCAGCCAGCACGATGTGCGTCCCATCCATCGCCAGCCCGGGATTGACGATCACGCTCAGCAGATTCCCGGCAAAGCCGGTCAGCACATAAGCGGCGACCACGCCCATCGGCCCCATCAGCGGCTCGGCCAGCAGGCCCAGGTTCCACAGGCACCACATATTCGTCGCGATGTGGATGATGCCCACGTGCACAAACATGGCCGTGATGAGACGCCACCACTGGCCGCCCGCTAACACGTAAGGTCCGCAATTAGCGCCCCAGTGCAAAAGCTGATCCGTCGTCGGCGAAAGCACCGAGACCCCATTGAGCAGCATCCCCAGAAAAACCGCACAGTTGATGCCCAGCAGGACATAGGTGGCGGGCGCAAACGCCCACGTCATGCGCCGGCGCGGCCGGGAAGGCGGCTGCGGAACTCCATATCCTGCCTGGGAATAATCTTCGGTCTGGACCGAGGGCACGTAGTAAGGGCGGCTGTTGTCTTCCCGCCCATCGGGCGGCAAAATCTCAGGCTCAATACGGGATGCGCGGAAACCCGGTTCAATTCCCCCATCGCGCCCGTCGAACGACCCGCGCTGCTGCCAGTTTCGATCCATAAACGTTTAGTCTTTCTCAACTATAACGGTAGAAGCGGTTGCATAGACCAACTGTGACCGATCAGACCACGTGTGAGACCCGCCGTCGAAGCGGGCCTCAGGCCGTCGGCTGAAGCCGCTGCCATAGAGATGCAACCCCTTCTAGAAGCGTTCTCACCGCGCATGCGGACCAGGAACGTGAGCGCTCCTCGAGCGGCGGATTACCCATGCACATGACAAATCGATAAACTCTTCTTTCACCCTTTTGATCTCAGGAGCACCCTTTGAGCGGCAAAAAACAGGTACGGCGCGCACTACTGAGTGTTACCGATAAATCCGGGCTGGTTCCCTTCGCAAAACAGTTGGCGGAGCTGGGAGTCGAACTCGTCTCGACCGGCGGAACCGCGCGGGCCCTGCGCGAAGCGGGGCTGACGGTCCTCGACATCTCCGATCTCACCGGCTTTCCCGAGATGCTCGATGGACGAGTGAAAACCCTTCACCCCAAGGTCCATGGCGGCATCCTGCATATCCGCGAGAACGCCGAGCACCGCGCGGCGGTCGAGGCGCATGGCATCCAGCCCATCGACATGGTCGTGGTGAACCTCTATGCCTTCGAGAAGACCGCCGCCAATCCCAGCGCGACCTTCGCGCACCTGATCGAGAACATCGATATCGGCGGCCCGTCGATGGTCCGCTCTGCGGCCAAGAACTTCGAAGATGTCGCCATCGTCACCTCCGCCGCCGACTATTCAGCGCTCGCCGAAGAGCTGGCCGCCAACAGCGGATCGCTCTCCCGCGAAACCCGCTGGAAGCTGGCCAAGCAGGCCTTCGCGGTGACTGCGGCTTACGACACCGCCATCGCCAATACGCTGGAGAAAATCGACTCCGCCGAGCAGCCGGACATCCCCGTACACTTCGCCGATCCCGCCATCGCCGAGTTCCCCGGAACCCTCCGCATCTCCTACCCGCTGGCCATGTCTCTGCGCTATGGAGAGAATCCGCACCAGCGCGCGGCGCTCTACTCCGACGGCTCCAGAACCGGCATCGCCGGCGCCGTTCAGTTGCAGGGCAAGGAGCTGAGCTTCAACAACCTGGTGGATCTCGATGCCTGCTGGGACCTGGCTCAGGAGTTCGACGCGCCCCCGTTTTCGTTTCCGGGAGTCGCGATCATCAAGCACACCAACCCCTGCGGCGCGGCCACCGGCTCCTCTATCCTGGAGGCCTATCAGAAGGCCCTCGCCGCCGATCCCATCTCGGCCTTCGGCGGGGTCATCGGCATCAACCGCGAAGTGGATGAAGCGGCGGCCGACGAGATCGCCAGGCTCTTCGTCGAGGCCATCGCGGCTCCCGCGTTCACGCCCGGAGCCAAAGCGCGTTTCGCCGCGAAGAAAAATCTGCGTCTGGTCGAGGTGCGGCCCGCAACCACGGCGCAAGTGCTCAAGCAAGTCTCAGGCGGTCTTCTTCTTCAGGATGCCGACCACGGCCACGTCGCCGCGGCAGAGCTCAAAACCGTCACCGCTCGCAAGCCCACAGACGATGAACTCGCCGCCCTCCTCTTCGCCTGGCGCGTCTGCAAGCACGTGAAGTCCAACGCCGTTGTTTACGCCCGCAACGGGCAGGTGCTGAGCGTAGGCGCAGGCCAGATGAGCCGCGTAGACGCCGCCAGGTTCGGCGCCCTGAAGGCGGTGCTCCCGCTGCAAGGATGCGTTGCCGCCTCCGACGCCTTCTTCCCCTTTCCCGACGGCCTGGAGACGGTGGTCGCGGCCGGAGCAACGGCGGTGATCCAGCCCGGCGGGTCGGTAAAAGATGGAGATGTGATCGCCGCCGCGGACCGGCTCGGCGTGGCCATGGTGTTCACAGGAATGAGGCACTTCCGCCACTAAGGCACCTCTATGAGACGGCGGCGCCCAACTTTCGCGAGATGAAAGTCTCGCTGGAGTGAACCGTAGCCGGGTTACAATCGTCTTAAGTAGTTGGAGGGTGCTGTCGCCGAAAACCGGCACACCCGGCTGAACCATGTTGTTTTTTTTGAGTCGAGTTAAGTCGAGCCGGTCGGTGGTCCAGCCCGGGCGCAGGGATTTCCAGCCATCATGAGCAGCAAGCCGCACTCGCGCAGCATCGCCCTTCCCGCAGCTTCGTCCATTTGCCAGATAGCCACTCTGGGTCTTGCCGCCTTTCTGGCCGCACCCGCCTGTATGGCTCAAAATGCGCCCGTGCAGAAGAGCCCCGCTGCCGCGCCGGGATTGGCCACTTCGGACATGTCGCATTCCGACCGCGCACAGGCTTACTACCACTACATGCTGGCGCACGAATACGAGGAGATGGCCATGACCTCCGGCCGTCCCGAATATGCCACGCGGGCCATCGAGGAATACAAGCTCGCGCTGGATAACGACCCGGCCTCGAAGTTCCTGAACAGCGGCCTGGCTGAGCTCTACTTCCGCACCGGGCACGTACGCGACGCGATTCTGGCCGCCCAGGACCAGATCAAGAAAGATCCGAACAACCTCGACGCGCACAAGCTGCTCGGCAATATCTATCTGCGTACCCTGGGCGACGGGCAGCAGGGCAGCGCCTCCGACGACATGCTGAAGCTGGCCATCGCCGAGTACACCAAGATCGTCTCGCTCGAGCCCAACAGCGTGGAAGACCGGCTGCTGCTCGGCCAGCTCTACTCCTTCGCGCATGATTCGGTGCACGCGGAAGAACAGTTCGACGCGGCCAAGAAGATCGATCCCGGCTCCGAAGATACGGCGCTGAATCTTGCGCGGCTCTATACCGAGCAGGGCGACGCCAAGCGCGCCGCTGAAGTCCTGAACTCCTTGCCTGAAGAGGACAAAACCAGCAAGACCGAGTTCGTCCTCGGCGCGACCTACGATCGGCTGAAAGATACGAAGAACGCGATCGCGGCCTATAGGAAATCGCTCGATCTGGAGCCGGACAATCTCGACGCGGAGCGCGCGCTGGCCAAGGCGCTGCTCAACGACAACCAGCTTTCGCCCGCGCTGCAGGCCTATAAAGACGTCTCCGCCGGCGACCCGACGGACCCCGAGGCTTACCTGCGCATCTCGGAGATCGAGCGCCGCCAGGGCAATTACGAAGACGCTCTGACCACCCTGAAGAAAGCGAAAGCGCTGGTTTCCGACTCGCTCGAGATCAGCTACCAGGAAGGTCTGCTGGACGACGCTCTCGGCCGGCTGGACGATTCCGCCCAGATCTTCGAAAAGCTGGTCGCGGACTCCGAGCACACCACCGGCCAATACTCCGACTCCGAGAAGAATAATCGCTACCTCTTTCTGGAGCGGCTGGCAATCGTGTACGGCGAGCAGAATCAGACCGACAAGGCCATCGCGACATATCAGAAGATGGCCGATCTGGGCGGAGACTACTTCAACCAGGCGTATGAGTCGGAAGTAGACACCTATCGCGAAGCGCACGAATACGACAAGGCGACCCAGGTCGCGCGCGATGCGGTTCAGAAAGAGCCGAAAGATCGCGCCATGAAGCTGATGCTGGCCATGCAGCTCGCCGACAACGGTCACGCCGATGAAGGCGTCGCGCTGGCCAAGTCCCTGCTGAACAAAACTTCAGGCGATCTCGAGGTCTACCGGCAGCTGGCGAATATCTACACCAGGCAGCGCAAATGGAAGGAAGCATCGGAGGTCATCGATCAGGCGGACCAGCTCTCGACCAAGCCCGACGATAAGCTCTACATTCATTTCCTGCGCGGCACGCTCTTCGAGCGGCAGAAACAGTATCCCGAAGCCGAGGCGGAGTTCCGCCAGGCCCTCTCCATCGATCCCGCCAACTCGATGACGCTGAATTACCTCGGTTACATGCTCGCCGATCACGATATGAAGCTCGACGAGGCCCTGGGCATGATCCAGAAAGCAGTCGAGCTCGATCCGCAGAATTACGCATACCTCGACTCGCTCGGTTGGGCTTACTTCAAGCTGGGCAAGTACAACCTTGCCGAAGAAGACCTGCGCAAGGCAGTAGAGCGCGATTCAACCGACCCCACGGTTCACGATCACCTCGGCGAGCTCTACGAGAAGACCGGTCGCCTGAAGCTGGCCGCATCGCAGTGGGAAGAATCGCTGAATGAATACGCGCGAACCATTCCCGCCGATATCGATCCCGGCGATGTAGGCAAGGTTCAGAAGCGGCTCGACAGCGCGCGCGTTCGCCTGGCGAAAGAAGGCTCGCCAGCCTCGCCGGCTGCTGCCAAGCCCTGATGCATCCGCTGCCGCCCGGATGCGCGGTCCCTGACGACGGGGATCTCGTGAAGCGCGAGCATCCGGAACCGCCGCATCCCTACCGGCTCCCCTTTGACCGCGATCGCGGACGCATCATCCACGCGCGCGCCTTCCGGCGGCTGGCGGGAAAGACCCAGGTATTCACTCACCGCTACTCCGACCATTTCCGGAGCCGCCTCACCCACACCATGGAAGTGGCGCAGATCGCGCGCACCGTGGCCGCGGCCCTGGGATTGAACGAGTCGCTGACCGAATCGCTGGCGCTGGTCCATGACATCGGCCACCCGCCCTTTGGTCACACCGGCGAAAAAGCGCTCGATCGCGCAATGCATCGCTATGGGCTGCGCTTCGACCACAACCTCCATGCGCTCCGCATCGTGGAGCACTTCGAGACGCGCTATGCGGAATTTCGCGGGCTGAACCTGACACTCGGACTCCGCGAGGGCATCATCAAGCACTCGCGCGACTACTCTCCCGTCGAGCATTCGGAGTTGGCCAGGTACTTCCTCAATCTGCGCCCGCCTCTCGAGGCCCAGTTGATCGATATGGTTGACGAGATCGCCTACCTCACGGCGGATTTCGATGACGGATTCGAAGCGGAGATTCTTTCGCTCGACGACACCCGGAGTCATGTCCGGCTCTTCGAACGGTTCTACGCGCCGATGCTGGAGAAGTATCCCGAAGCGAGGGAAAAGCTGGTCTTCAACGAGGCACTGAAGCGTATGCTCAACGCGCTGGTGGGCGACCTGATCGAAGAAACATGCAGACGCGTACAGGCGGCTCGTGCGTCCACGCTGGAGGCGATCCGCAATACCCCCGAACGGCTCGCAGCCTTTTCTCCGGCCATGGAAGAGCTGCGGCTCGAGGCCAAGAACTATCTGTACGCTCGCCTCTATCACGCTCCCGAGTTGGAGCGCGACCACCAGGAAGCGGAACGCGTGATCACCACGCTCTTCCACGCCTGGGTGGAGAACCCATCCCTGCTGCCGCCGGGCCATGCCGCGGAAGTTGCAGCGGAAGGCGCGCCACGGGTAGTTGCGGACTACATTGCCGGAATGACAGACTCGTACATCCTCAGCCGCTACGCCGAATTCAGCAACTTACGGGGCTGAACGGAACGCCAAGCAAAGCGACCAAAGGAAGCGAGCAAGAGGTTTTGGCGGCGAAGCCGCGTATCGCTGGACGCGCAGTCCCGGCGAAGCCGCGTATGCCTGGACGGCCAGTCCCGCTGGACGCGGAGTCCGAAGCTTCGTACCATAAGGAGAGACGTCCAACGTTGCGTTCCCGCCGTTTTCCTGCGTACCTCGAACGCATCCAAAACAATCTGGACGGACACATCTGGAAGGCACTAAGTTGAGCACAGCAGAAACTCTCGAAACCACTCCGAATCCCGCCGAACCGAATCCTGAAGCGCATGAGCACGCGCACGACCATGAGCATGATCATGAGCACAGCCACGAGCGACATCAGCAAGCACCTTCGCTCAATCCTGAAGTCACCCGCGAGGTCGAAGTTGAAGTGCCCGCCGACGAAGTTGCCCGCAGCTTCCGCACGGTTGTAAAGCGCTACCAGAAACAGGCGCGCATTCCCGGCTTCCGCGCCGGCAAGGTGCCTGAGTCGCTGATTCGCACCCGCTTCGCCGAGGGCATTCGCCAGGATGTTGTCGAGTCGGTGCTGCCGACTCACTTCCGCACCGCGATTGATGCGCAGAGCCTCAAGCCGGTGTCGCAGCCGCAGCTGACCGACCTTCAACTCGAAGACGGAAAGCCGCTGAAGTTCAAGGCTGTCTTTGAGATGCTACCGGAGTTTTCCGTCGAAGGCTATCAGCAGATCAAAGTCGAGAAGCCGAACACGTCGCTCACTGAAGAAGAGTTCGGCGCCGAGTTGGAGCGGGTGCGCGATTCGCGCTCCACCATGGAGCCGGTCACCGAGGACCGCGCGCTGGTCGATGGCGACTGGGCCCAGATCAGCTTCAAGGGCGAAGTTGTCGGTGAGACGCCCGAGGCGGAGGCGCAGCCCATCGAGGGCGAGGACGTCATGATCGAGGTAGGCGGCGAGAACACCCTCGCCTCGTTCAACGAAGCGCTGCGCGGAGCGAAGCCCGGACAGGAGCTGAAGTTCGAAGTAAGCTATCCCGCCGACTTCGGCGAGAAGTCGTCTCGCCGGCAAGACCGTCGCCTACGACGTCGAAGTAAAAGCGATCAAGAAAAAGATTCAACCCGAGCTGACGGATGACTTCGCCAAAGAGCTCGGCGACTACGAAGGCATCGAAGACTTCAAGAACAAGTTACGGGAACATCTCGCAAATGATAAGGAGCGCAAGCTTAAGGCGGAGACTCGCGACAGGCTCACCGAGGCCCTTGTCGCGCACTATCAGTTCCCTGTTCCTGAATCGATGGTGCAGAACCAGATCGATGCGCGGCTGGACCGCGGTCTTCGCGCTCTGGCGGCTCAGGGCATGCGCACCGAAGATATGCGCAAGCTCGACTTTGCCCGCCTTCGCGACGCCCAGCGCGACTCGGCCGTCAACGAAGTAAAGGCAACCCTGGTGCTCGATAAGATCGCCGACGCGGAGAACGTCGAAGTCAGCGATGAAGAGCTGGAGAACGAGCTGCAACTCATCTCGCTGCAGACGCGCGAACCCCTGGAAACACTGCGCGAGCGTTTGACGAACGAAGGTGCGCTGACTAGAATTCGTGAACAACTACGCAGAGAAAAGACAGGAAGCTTGCTCTACGAGCGTCTCGCTTGAAAGCATTCTTCTGGCCGGTGAAGAGCGCGATTTTCTCCGGTTGTAACGTCACACCATCGCGGAAGGATTCGAGAGTAAGTCTAGATATGGCACTCGTACCCATGGTGATTGAGCAGACGAGTCGCGGCGAACGCGCCTACGACATATATTCCCGTCTGCTTCGCGACAACATTATCTTTCTAGGAACACCGATCGACGACCAGATCGCCAACCTGATCATCGCGCAAATGCTATTTCTCTCCGGCGAGGACCCGGAGAAAGACATTCAGCTCTACATCAACTCTCCGGGTGGGTCCATCACTGCGGGCCTCGCCATCTACGACACCATGCAGTACATCAAGAACGATGTGGTGACCTTCTGCATCGGACAGGCGGCCAGCATGGGAGCCTTTCTGCTGATGGCCGGCACCAACGGCAAGCGCTTTGCACTGCCCAACTCGCGCATCCTGATCCATCAGCCGTCGATGGGCGGGCTCTCCGGCCAGGCCACCGATATCGATATTCACGCTCGCGAGATTCTGCGCATTCGCGAGATCACCAACAACGCTGATGTCGAAGCACACGGGCCAGTCGCTCGAGCGTATCGAGCGCGACGTGGAACGCGATTTCATCATGAACGCCCCCCAGGCCAAGGAATACGGCATCATCGATGAGATTATCGATCGGCCGCGTACCTGAGCTTACTCGAGGCACACGTCGAGATAAGGAGCAGCAGCATGAAAACGCGCACGGGTTCGGACGATACACTACGCTGCTCGTTCTGTCATAAGTCACAGGACGCGGTGGCCAAACTGATCTCATCGCCCAGCGACTATCCGCGCGCGTACATCTGCGACGAGTGCGTTGCCGTCTGCAATTCGATTCTCGAAGACGACCGCAGCGAAGCTCCCGCCGGCGCTGCTCCTGCGCATTTGCCCAAGCCTCAGGAAGTGAAGGCCTTCCTGGATGAATACGTCATCGGGCAGGACCAGACCAAGAAGAAGCTCGCGGTCGCCGTCTACAACCACTACAAGCGCATCCAGATGAACCGCACCCGCGGCAACGATGTTGAGCTGTCGAAGTCGAACATCCTGCTGGTCGGCCCCACCGGCAGCGGCAAAACGCTGCTCGCGCACACCCTCGCGAAGATGCTGGATGTTCCCTTCGCCATCGTCGACGCCACCACGCTCACCGAAGCCGGCTACGTCGGCGAGGATGTGGAGAACATCATCCTCAAACTGCTGCAGGCTGCGGACGGCGATGTAGCGCGCGCCCAGACCGGCATCATCTACATCGACGAGATCGACAAGATCGGCCGCAAGGACGAGAATCCTTCCATCACCCGCGATGTCTCCGGCGAAGGCGTGCAGCAGGCGCTGCTGAAGATTCTCGAAGGCACGGTCGCCAACGTTCCTCCGCAGGGCGGTCGCAAGCATCCGCACCAGGAATTCACTCCGGTCGACACCACCAACATTCTCTTTATCTGCGGCGGCGCGTTTGTCGGGCTGGAGCGCGTCATCGGGCGCCGCGTGGGCAAGAAGGCCCTCGGCTTCAAGGCCATCGCGGAAAAAGACCAGCAGCCCGAGACCTCGGCTCGCTCGCAGCGCGACTCTGAGTTGCTGCGCCAGGCCGAACCACAGGATCTGATTCGCTTCGGACTGATTCCGGAGTTCGTAGGCCGCCTGCCGGTCCTCGGCATTCTGGATGAGCTGGATGAAGCGGCGCTGATCGAGATCCTCACCAAGCCGCGCAACGCCATCCTGAAGCAGTATCAGCGTCTCTTCGAGTACGAGGGCGTCAAGCTGCTCTTTACTGACGAAGCTTCCCGCGCGGTGGCGGAAGAGGCACTTGCGCGCAAGGTGGGCGCCCGCGGTCTGCGCATGATCCTCGAAGAGCTCATGCTTGACCTGATGTATCACCTGCCCAGCAACAAGAAGATCAAGGAATTGGAGATCACCGCGGAGATGGTGAAGAAGCGTGATCTCTCCGTAACCTTGCTCGAAAAAGCCGGCTGAAAACTAAAGTCTCGGATTGAAGTTACAAATGCGAACGAAATACGAAGAGCGGGCTGCGGCTTGCTCTTCGCATTTTGACCGGACAGCATTTTCTGACACCTTCAGGTAACTCCCGCATAACCGAAGTTCACCCCGTTATGTGACGGAATGCGTTAAAGTTCATCTAATACCTTGCGTAAGCAGAAAAGGGGATCCTGTGACCCAACCTAAAGAGAGCCGCGAGAAAAAGGAACTGCGCGAGAGCCGCGATCCAGATGATCTGCGCAAGCTCCCCATGATGCCCATTCGCGACATGGTGATCTTCCCGCACATGATGACGCCGTTCGTGGTGGGACGCGAGTCCAGCGTTCGCGCTCTCGAAGAAGCCCTGAATGGCGACCGCAAGATATTTCTCGCCACCCAGCACGACGCGCGCGTGGATGAGCCCCGCGCCGAAGACATCTTCCCTGTCGGCACCATCGGCAACATCGTCCAGAGCGTGAAGATGCCGGACGGAAACATCAAGGTCCTGGTCGAAGGCCTGGAACGCGGACGAGCCGTCGAAATGAACGACGCCGATGGCTTCTTCGTCGCTACTGTTCGCACCGCCAAGAGCGACCTCGAAGTCTCCCCGCAGATCGAGCAGCTGGTGCAGCGCGTCACTTCTCTTTTCGAGCAGTACGTGAAGCTGCAGCAATCGTTGAATTACGAGACGATGATCGCTGCTGTGCGCACCGATGAGCCGTCGAAGCTCGCGGACACCATCGCCGCCAATGTGCAGCTTGAGATTCCTGAAAAGCAGATGATCCTCGATGTCTTCGATCCTGCCGAGCGGCTCAGCATGGTGGCCGAAGTGCTCGACGTCGAAATCGAAAAACTCAACATGGACCGCAGCATCCAGTCGCGCGTGAAGCGCCAGATGGAACGCGCGCAAAAAGAGTATTACCTCAACGAGAAGATCAAGGCCATCCAGAAGGAACTGGGCCGCGGCGAAAAGAGCGAGTTCGACGATCTGAAAAAGAAGATCGAGACCGCGGGCATGCCTAAGGATGTTTTCGACAAGGCGATCCAGGAGCTGAAGAAGCTCGAAGCCATGCCGCCGATGTCGGCTGAGTCGACCGTCTCGCGCAACTATCTCGACTGGCTGCTGGCTGTGCCGTGGAAGAAGAAATCGAAAGAGACGCGCAGCATCGATCACGCCGAAAAGGTTCTGAACGCGGATCACTACGGCCTGGAAAAAATCAAAGAGCGCATCCTCGAGTTTCTCGCCGTGCGCCAGCTCGTCAAAAATCCCAAAGGCTCGATTCTCTGCTTCGTCGGACCTCCAGGCGTGGGCAAGACCTCACTGGGCATGTCCATTGCAAAGGCCACGGGCCGCAAGTTTGTCCGCATGTCGCTCGGCGGCGTGCGTGACGAAGCCGAGATTCGCGGCCATCGCCGCACGTACATCGGCGCGCTGCCCGGCCAGATCATCCAGTCGATGAAGAAGGCGGGAACCAAGAATCCGGTCTTCATGCTGGACGAGGTCGACAAAATGGCCTCGGACTTCCGCGGCGATCCCGCTTCGGCTCTGCTTGAAGTCCTCGATCCCGAGCAGAACACGAGCTTCCAGGATCATTACCTTGACGTTGAATACGACCTCTCGCAGGTGCTGTTCGTAGCCACCGCAAACGTGCTGCACACCATCCCGGCCGCGCTGCAGGACCGCATGGAGATTCTTCGCCTGCATGGATACACCGAGGTCGAGAAGCTGGAAATCGCCAAGCAGTATCTGGTGAAGAAGCAGCGCACGAACACCGGCCTGAGCGAGAAGAACGTCGTCTTCGCCGACGATGCGTTGACTGAGATTATCCGCGGCTACACCCGCGAGGCCGGCGTCCGCAACCTCGAGCGCGAGATCGGCAATGTGTGCCGCAAGGTGGCCCGCCGCGTGGTAAGGAACGGCGCGAAGCACAAGGAGTCGATCAGCGCCGCGAACATCTCCGAGTTTCTCGGAGTGGCTAAGTTCCGCGACTCGCTGGTGCACGAGAAGAACGAAATCGGCCTGGTCAACGGCCTGGCCTGGACCGAAGTCGGCGGCAGCATCCTGCAGACCGAGGTGCAGATTCTCGACGGCAAGGGCAAGCTCACCATCACCGGCCAGCTCGGCGACGTGATGACCGAGTCGGCGCAGGCCGCTCTCTCGTATATCCGCAGCCGCGCGCATCATCTCGGACTGCCGCGCGACTTCTATCGCAACCTGGACATTCATATCCACGTACCGGAAGGCGCGGTGCCCAAGGATGGCCCGTCGGCAGGCGTAACCCTGGCGACGGCCCTGGCCAGCGCACTGGCCAAGGTTCCGGTGCGGCGCGACGTGGCCATGACCGGCGAGATCACGCTCCGCGGCAAAGTACTGGCCATCGGCGGCCTCAAGGAGAAGCTGCTGGCCGCTCACCGCGCCGGCATCTTCGAAGCCATCCTGCCCAAGGACAATCAGAAGGACCTGGCCGAGCTGCCCGAGAACCTCAAGAGCGCGATGAAGCTGAACTTCGTCGACTCCATGGACGAGGTGCTCAAGCTCGCCCTGGCCGCTCCGCTGCCCGAGATCAAGGAAGATACCCCTGAGGTCCTGTCAGCCGTTGTCCCGCCGGCAGTTGGACCGGAGCAGCGCCCGCACCAATAGCCTCTCCTTTTCATACCCGCAAAGAGCCTCGTGTCGAATGCACGAGGCTCTTTGCTTTGTGGAGGTTTACGCGAATCTACATCGCTGGAAGGCGCGTTACAGACTCTCTGATATTGCTCTAGCTTTTGGTCGCGGGCATCTGTGGAAGAAGCTCGTTGATCTTTCTGCGGTAGGCGCCGACCAGGGCGTTCCAGCGAATGTAGATGAGCTCTTCCAGCATCTTGATGCCGTCTCTGAGATAGCTGATGCGGGAGCGCTCGTCGTGTCCCCAGGTGACGGCGACTTCGCGGACCCGGTATCCGCGCTTGCGCGCGATGAAGAGGATTTCGGGATCGAATCCCCAGCGCTCAATACGCTGCAGTTGAAAAATGGTCTGCGCTGCAGGCCGGGTAAAGGCCTTGAAACCGCATTGGGTGTCGGCAAAGGGCAGCCGCATGACGATGCGGGTGACGGCGTTGAAGCAGCGCCCGAAGAACTGCCGGTAGAGCGGCTGGTGGATGGTCTGGCGTCCACGCTCCAGCCAGCGAGAGCCGATGGCCACATCGGCGCCTTCGCGGATGGCAGCGAAAAGGCGTTCGGCTTCGTCTATGGGAGCAGAGAGGTCGGCGTCAGTGAACATCACAATGTTGCCGGCGGCCTCCAGCATGCCGTGGCGCACGCTGTATCCTTTGCCGCGGTTGCGGTCATTGTCGATGAGACGGACGATGGGGTGAGCGGAGATAAGGCTCCGGACAATGGCTGCTGTGTCGTCGGTGGAACCGTCATTCACAACCAGCACTTCTGCGTCCCAGCGATTCGTTTCGACGGCGCGCAGAATATCGCTGAGAGCCCGCCGGATGCGCGCAGTTTCGTTGTACGCCGGAATTACGATGCTGTAATGGACGGGCACGCAGAACAACCTGCGGATTGGGGAATCCGAACTTTATCATACTCCCAATTGAATCCCCAGCCGGCGAAATTGAAACTATGCATCGAAATTGGAAGCTGGACCATCCATAGCCAGAAGCGCAGAAAATAGATATTTCGTCTAATGTAGTGCACAAATTTCCCGCATCTACTATTGTGATAAGGAGTTATCCTGGAGGCGAAGCACGGCTCACCATGACAAAAGCAGAATTAGTCGAAGAAGTCACACAGCTGGGCGATCTGACGAGGCGGGACGGCGAAGTCATCGTGGATACGATCTTCGACGCGGTCATCGGCGCGCTGAAGTCGGGCGATAAGATCGAAATTCGTGGATTCGGCAGCTTCCGGATCCGGCAGAGAAAACCGCGCATCGGGCGCAACCCGAAGACCGGCGCGAAGGTAGATGTTCCCGCGAAGCGCGTTCCCTATTTCAAGCCCAGCAAGGAGCTTCGCGACCTGGTGAATCCGGGCGAAGCAGCCAAAGGCGACACGCCCGCAAGTTAACTGCAATCATGACTGCCTGATCCCCCGTCTCATGAGCGAGACGGGGAGCAGGACTGGCCGCCCAGGCGCGCGCGCTTCGCGCCGGGCTGGTTGGAGTCCCACATCTCAAAGCGAGACGTGGGATCGTGGTTTGCTGGACGTCCGGGGATCTCGGGCTAGCGGATAGGCGTGGCGGTTACTTCCAGCTGCATTCGGCCTTTGTTCTCGAGGTTATCCGAAGAAAAGACGATCGTCGGCTTGCCGAGCGGTAGCACCGTCGAGGACGTCCACTTATTCTGGCGGACGATCGGGGTGTCAGGCGTGGCAGCACCGGGAGACGCCAGGCTGCTTATTTCCGTGGTGATCTGCAGGGCAAGTCCCTGGGGCGTATCGTGCGCCCGGTTGCAGTCGATATTCACGCCTATATCGAGATATTGGAGTTGGACGTCCCCATCTTTGGAACTTGCACGCACCGGAATTCTGGTTCCGGTGCGCACCGAGGAGGGTGGTGCCCCGGATGTCGTGGATATGTCCGAGCGATATGTTCGACTGTTGACGACCTTGCCGTCCTCGCCGAGCTCCTTGACGACGAATTCGAGATGATAGTAGTGGACTTCGGCTTCCGGAGCTTTGGTTTCCTGGGCGGACAGCGGCAGGTTCAGCGTGGGTGCGACGAAGAGCAGGCAGCAGAGCAGGGCGATCTTGCGCATTGGGTCTCCTTATTTGCCGCCCTTGTCGGACGGCCCTTTGGATTGAACATCGAGGGGTGGGATTCGGATGGCGGCGACGGTCAGGGGTTCAACCGGCTGTTTCTGACTCTCGGCTACGGACTGGGCTATGTTGCCGGGGTTGCGATTGACCAGCGCAGCGAGCGCCTGCTCCTGCGCGGTAAGGGGAGCGCGTGTGGGAAAGACTTCCTGTTTGGGCAGCGGGTGGCTGGAAGGAGCATCCCTCAGCGGCTGAAGCCGCGCGAATGCGGAGCGGTCAATATACGGGCTGAAGCCCGTACCCTTCACTGCTCTGGACGTCATTGCGGAATCGTTGGCTGAGCGGGAAAGGTTGGATGCGGCCGTCACCGGCGGCCGCTGGATCGACGGAACGGGCGCGGGGAAACTGGTTACGGATGGCGACGCAGCCTGGCGCGCGGGCTGATGACGCGGGGAGACGAGCACGGCAAGCAGCAATACAGCAAATGCGGGGATGGCGACAGCCCAGGGAAGCCATCTGCGCTGCTTTCTTCGCCCTGCAGCAGGCGGGAGCGAGGCAAGGATTCGCGCGGCGAGATCGGTAGCCGCTTCCGGATCGGCGTACGTAGCCAGAGCCGCGTCCAGTCGGGTGTCGAGATCGTCGTTAGCGCGCATAACGGTTCTCCGAGTTCGCCGATTCCAAGCCGGCGAGTTTTTGCTTCAGCATCTGGCGGGCGCGCATGAGGCGGGTGCGGACCGTGCCCTCGGGCAGTCCGAGGATGGCGGCGACTTCGCGTGAATTCAGCCCGTCTACCGCGGAGAGAGCCAGCGGCTGGCGAAGCTCTTCCGGGAGAGCATCGACCATGCGATGGACCATCGCGTGCCAGTCGGCGGCGATCGCCCGCTGTTCGGGATCGGGCTCAGTCGAGGCGGGCTCTGCCTCTTCCGGTGGCTCAATCTGGGTGCGCGGGATGCGGTCGACGGCGACGCGCCAGGCCGCACGGGCGAGGAAAGCACGCTCGTTCTTCATCTCGTTCCACGTCCCGTTGCGATAGAGCTTCAGAAATGTCTCCTGTGCCGCGTCTTCGGCGTCATGGCTGTTGCGCAGGATGGCGTAGGCGACACGGAAGACGAAGCGCGACTGGCGCCTGACCAGCGCTTCGAATTCCGCGTTCGCGTTTTGCTGGTCTCCATTGCTGGCCAATCTTGCGGGCTCCCGATGTGTCCCTCATGCGCGTGTGCGAGGTTCATCCGCAAAGACGGGGGATCGGGCCTGGGTGTTCGGCTTTTTTTTGACCCGAATCTCAGGTGTGAGATGTTGCGCCGTTACTCCCACATCTCAACGGCGAGATGCGGGGCACCCGGGACTGGCCCTCCTGCTGCATTTAGAATTGGAACTGATCTCATTTCATTTGCGCCGCTGTTTGGGGCGGCTGGAAAGACCCTTTTCGCTCATGCATCGCTGGTCCAGACTCTTTGTTCCTACCCTTCGTGAGGCTCCGGCGGATGCCGAAGTCGCGAGCCATAAGTTTCTTCTCCGCTCGGGATATGTCCGCCAGCTGGGCGCGGGGATTTATTCCTATCTCTTCATGGGGCAGCGGTCGATCAACAAGATCGTGGCCATCGTGCGTGAGGAGATGGACACCATCGGGCAGGAGTTCCTTTTGCCCGGCATCATGCCGTCGGAGATATGGGAGCAGAGCGGCCGCTGGACTTCGATGGGGCAGAACATGTTCCGGCTGCAGGACCGCAAAGGCGCCTGGCTGTGCCTGGGCATGACCCACGAAGAGGTGATGACCGACATCGCGCGCAAGGAGCTGCGCAGCTACAAGCAGCTTCCGCAGATCTGGTACCAGATCCAGACCAAGTATCGCGACGAGCCGCGCCCGAAGGCGGGGCTGCTGCGCGTGCGGCAGTTCCTCATGAAGGACAGCTACTCCTTCGATCTCGACCCGGCGGGGCTGGACAAGAGCTACAACCTCCACGACGCGGTCTATCGCAGGATCTTTACGCGCAGCGGGCTGAAGTTTGTGGCCGTCGAAGCCGATTCGGGAGCGATGGGCGGCTCGCAGTCGCAGGAGTTCATGGTCTACACCGACGCGGGCGAGGACCTGATCGCGAGCTGCGCCGAGTGCGGCTATGCGGCCAACATGGAGAAGGCGACCTCGCGGCTGAACATGATCACCGAGATGGAGTCCACCGGCGACGGCCTGCCGGAAGAGGTCTACACGCCAGGCAAAGCGGCGATTGCCGATGTGGCCGAGTTCTTCAAGATTCTGCCTGCTTCGGATATCAAAACCGTGGCTTATATGGGCGAGGTACGAAAAAACAAGCAGACCGCATGGGAGCCGGTGGTCGCGTTCCTGCGCGGCGATCACTTCGTCAACGAGACCAAGCTCATGGGGATCGCTGGGGTCAGCGAGCTGCGTCCGATGAACAGCGAGGAACTGGAGAAATACTTCCACGGGCCGGCCGGTTATCTGGGGCCGGTTGGATTGTCCTACGCGAAGACCCTGCATGATGGCGGAATCAACGTAATCGTCGATCTGGGGCTTGAGGGCCGCCGGAATCTTGTCGGCGGCGCGAACAAGTTGGACTACCACTTCCGCAACATCACGCCGGGGCGGGACTTTGGCTGGACGCTGCTGGCCGATATTCGCAACGTGCTCGAGGGCGAGGGATGCCCGGTGTGCGAGGCTGAAACGGGAGCGGGGCTCAAAGTTGCGAAGGCCGTCGAGGTGGGGCACATCTTCAAGCTGGGCCTCAGGTATACCGAAAGCATGGGCGCGCGCGTGCTCGATCCCAACGGCAAGGAGGTTACACCGATCATGGGCTGCTACGGCATCGGGATCGAGCGGATTCTTACCGCGTCGATCGAGCAGAATCACGATGCGAACGGCTTCTGGCTGCCGCCGGCGATTGCGCCCTTCGATGTAGTGGTGACGATTACGAATGTCTCCGATGCCGCGCTGCTGGCGGCGGGCACGCAGATAGCGGAGACGCTCGAAGCGGCCGGATTCGATGTGCTGCTCGACGACCGCGACGAGCGCGCGGGCGTGAAGTTCAAGGACGCCGACCTGGTCGGCATTCCCTTCCGCGTGAACGTAGGGAAGAAGGTTGCGGAGGGGAAAGTGGAGCTGGTTACTCGGGCTTCCGCTTCGAGCGCGGATCTCGAGATCGCCGCAGTGGTGGAGACGCTTCGCGGGGCGGTTGGCGCGTAGGGCCCTCGTCCGGGCAGACGGACGCCGGGCCCCGGCGATTGCTGCCAGGGCCTTTCTCATTTGCTGCAGTCGAGGATCTTACTTGGCGGTCACCAAGGTGACGTCGTAGATGACACGCTTTACGATGTCGCCGGGCACGGCGGTGACCTTTCCTTTCAGCTTGAACTGATTGCCGAACTGGTCAGTCTTCGGCGAGCTTGCGTAGGCCAGCGAGATTGATGTAATCCCCAGAGAGTCCAGCGTGTGCAACTCGTTGGTCTGAGAAATTCCATCGTGGTTGGCATCGATCCATACCCTCATTTGTCCCCACCATGGATTGTCCTTAGCGTCGATCAGTCCGTCGCCATTAGTGTCGTAAGCAGCCAATGCCCTGAAGCCATTCAGCTCGCTGTCAGTGCCACTAGCTTGCGAGGCTACGTTGGAGAATAGCTGTCGGGCACTGGTGATCTGCCCTTTCGCGTCGGGCATCGCCAGCCATCCATTTGTGCTGCCCGCCTCTGTCCAGGCGATCTTTACAGGGTGATGATTGGCATAGAAGTCCCAAAGGATACCTCCGGCAGCCGAGGTCAGATGAAACCCTTTGCCGTCCGTGTCAATGATGATCGGTGTGCTGCCTAGCCGATGCCAGGTCCACGCGCATGTCGTGTTGTCCCAGCTCCAGTACCCATCCTCTGATTGTGGCGGAGGCTCGGTATCGGGGTCTAATATGCAGACCGGCTCATTCTTAGCATCACAAGTGTTGCTATATTGATGGTTCGTCCCGGTCCAGAGCGGAGTTGTTGGTGGAGAATAGGAAATACTTCCACCGACGCCTTGAGGTGAGCTTCCGCTTATGGATACTGAGAAAGAGCAGCTCCCTATACAGGAACGCACAGACATCACAAATTGCGCATTGCACGAAACTTGTGCCCCCCCCGAAGTGGCAATTCCAAGTACCGGAAACGAAGATACTTCGTGCGTATAGGGAAGAGTTACTCCCGTGTCCGCAACCGTGGCCACATAACTTGTTTTGCAGGTAACGCCGCAAGCGACGGCAGTATTGGCATGGGTGTAACCTCCGGTGTAGCTGCATGTTCCGCTTTGACTTCCGGTGTCGAAGTGTTCCCCATTGAAGTGCTGTTGGGAGTCCCCGTCGGTAAAACCAAACGGCCCGGTTGGGTTGTTGTAGGTCGAACAGGTAGGTTGCACGAACTGGCACGCGCCGGAAAGGGGAAGGAGAAGGAGAAGCGGCAGGAGGGCAGGTGCTCTTTTCATTGCAGCTCTCCATTCTTAGGTAGAGGCAGCGACGTAGCTAGGTCGCGATTCAGATCGCGAGTTGAGATGCCGCAACGTCCATGGGAGCAGCACACATCATGCTTGGTTGCGTCACAGTTCAACGCCGGCATTTCGTTCGCCCGAATCCAGGTTGCGACAAGCGGCGTCTCGCGCAGTTTGCTGCTGAGAAGGCCGGTGGGATAGATGTTGTGATCGAACATTTGCCAAAGTGCTTGAGGCCCGCTCATGAGGTCATTGATGGCGACCACTTCGTGGCCATGCGCATCTGTCCCAAAGAAGAAGATCGCCTGGTGCGGCCCAGTGCTCTTTCCCTGAAACGTGGCATCCACTGTGAACGCGGCGTACCGGGTGTAGGACACGGGGCCGGCTGACCACTGTGGAGAGCCAATCTTGATGCTTTCCGCCACCGTCTGATCCATCACCGATTTTTCTGCATCCGGTGTGATGACCGGGGCGGGTCTCCAGGCGGCGCGTGCTGCATACCAAGTGGTAAGGTTGCCGGAATCCGAATTGTTAATGGTGATTAAATCAGCACCCAGCATGTTTGATCCAGATTGTGGCAGCGTAACAAACTGTCTCCATTGATCGGTTGCGATGCTGGCTATGGTGCCGGTCTGGAAGTTGGATAGAGTGAAAAGCGGAGTCTCTGCCACCATCTGCGCATTGAGCTTTAGATCGTCAATCTCTTTACCGCCGAGTTGATCGACGGCAGATTGGGTGAGAGGGTCCACGGCACAGAGAAAACTGAGCTTTGCATAAGCGTTCCGCACGGTTTCCTCTTCGTGCGACATGGTTTGCGCTTCGGCGTGGACTATTGGATAGGTTAGACATAACGCCACGAGTGCAAACACGAGAATGAGTTTCATAGCGTCCCCCAGACAACGCATGTTATGGATTTTTATACAAGGGGACCGGGAGAGGTTAAATCCTTACTAACTCGCCCCAAGTTAGCGTTGTGGCCAACTGATGGCGGAACGGTATCTCGCTTATCGTCAAGCGTCAATGGAAAAGTTAGATAAAGTTATAAACTTCCCACTTAGCTATCTATCTCGCAAGTTACTAATAAATTCCGCTTTGGGCGAAGGGAAATACCGGCCGTTCACGTTTCTACTGGGTTTCTTCTCTTTTCCTGCGTGGTCAGGATTGCGCAGCGCGTTCCAGCTCGGCGATGTCGAGCTTCTTCATCTTGAGCATGGCTTGCATGGCCTTGGGATGCTTGATGAGGTCGGGTATGCGGGCTGGGACGATCTGCCACCACAGGCCGAACTTGTCCTTGAGCCAGCCGCACTGGCTTTCGCTCCCGCCGCCGGTGGAGAGTTGCGACCAGTAATAGTCCACTTCCTCCTGTGTATCGCAGCGCACGACAAGCGAGATAGCTTCGGTGAATTTGAACAGCGGGCCGCCGTTGAGAGCCGTGAACTTCTGCCCGTCAAGCTCAAAAGAGATGGTGAGGATGCTGTCCTTCGGTCCGGGGTCGTCTTCACCATTGCGGTGCTCGTCGAGACGGCGTGAGTGCTTGAAGACGCTGCAATAGAAGCCGACGGCTTCTTCAGCGTTTGCGTCGAACCAGAGAAACGGCGTGACGCGGGGATAGTTTTCAAAAGCGCTCATGAATGACCTCTTCAACCGCCGCCCATTGTAAGACGTGGACAGCGGCGGGGAAAAGCGGTCGAGGGCAGCCGCGGTCCTTATCGAGAATCAATTTCTTGCCGCAGGTCAATGAGCGCAAAGGGGTTCTTTTCCTGGCTCGCATCAAATTCGACACGGCATGAGTTCGAAATTCTGCATCCGAACGTCTTACAAGGGACTGGCCGTCCAGGCACACGCGCTTCGCGCCGGGCGGGTTCTGTCCAGCATCTCAGAAGCGAGATGTGGGGCGCCCGGCATCCGGACCGGTTGGAACGATAGAATGTTAAGAGAGAATTTCGTTTGGCTGTAAAAATCAAATTCGCCGGGCCGGCTACGCGGTCTTCTGCCGCGCAGTTTCTTCTTTCACGCAAAGTTCTTCTCGCCGCGGGAGTGGCTGTGGGGATTTGCGTCCTCTTTTTTGCGTCGGTCTTCGGTTTCTATTACTTCAAGTACCAGCGGATCGTGGACGAGCGGCTGGAGAAGCCTCTTTTCGCCAACACCGCCAAGATCTATGCCGCTCCCACGGAGCTGCGGCCGGGGCAGAAGTACACGGCGCACTTCATTGCGCAGCAGCTTCGCGACGCCGGGTATTCGATCGATGGCGAGGGCAAGGCTTCGCCCATGGGCACCTACTCAGAGGGGGCGGAGAGCATCACGGTTCATCCCGGGCCGCAGTCGTTCCACGCTCCGGACTCGGCCACCGTCACCTTCGACCGCGGCGTGATCGGCCAGATTACCGGCGAGAATGGGCAGCAGCTGGAAGCATATGAGCTGGAGCCGCTGCTGGTGACCGATCTCTCCGACCAGAGCCGGGCCAAGCGGCGGCTGGTGACCTACGACGAGCTGCCGAAGACGATGGTGCAGGCGGTAACTTCGATCGAAGACCGGCGATTCTTCGAGCACGGCGGCGTGGACTACTACAGCATCATCGGCTGGACGTGGCATGACCTGCGCGGCGACCGGCGCTACGCGGGCGGAGCGTCGACGCTGACCATGCAGCTGGCGAAGATGTTCTTCCTCACGCCGGAGCGGACGTTCAAGCGCAAGTTTCTGCAGGTCGTGATCACCTTTCAGCTGGAGCACCGCTTTTCGAAGCAGAAGATTTTCGAGATTTATGCGAATCAGGTTCCGCTGGGACAGCGGGGCAGCTTTTCCATCAATGGGCTGGGCGAGGCGGCTCAGGCCTATTTCGGCAAGGATATACGCCAGTTGAACCTGCCGGAGTGCGCGCTGCTGGCGGGGTTGATCCAGAGTCCGAGCCGTCTCAATCCCTATCGGCACGAAGAGCGTGCCATGACCCGGCGCAACGTGGTGCTGGACGCGATGGTCGAGACCGGGTCGATCACCAAGGAGCAGGCGGAGGAGGCGAAGGCTACGCCGATCAAGCTGGCTCCGGGCGCGGTGGACGCGGGCGAGGCGCCATACTTCGTGGACCTGGTGCGGGAGCAGCTTACGCAGCGGCTGGGCGACGCGGACTACAACCAGCAGGGGCTGCGCATCTACACGTCGCTCGATCCTGAGCTGCAGAGGGCAGCGACTGAAGCAGTCGACGAGGAAATGAAGGTCGTCGATGCGCAGGTGGAGCGGCTGCACGCGCGCCGGGTAAAGGCCGGCGACGAGACGCCGATCGTCTATCCGCAGGTGGCGCTGGTGGCGCTGAACCCCCATACCGGCGAGGTGCTGGCGCTGGTGGGCGGCCGGAACTACGGCGCGAGCCAGTTCGACCATGCGGTATCGCATCGACCGACAGGTTCCATCTTCAAGCCGTTCGTGTACGCGGCCGCGTTCAATACCAGCCTGGCGGGCGCGCAGCTCACCAACCAGGATGGAACGAGCGCCGTATTTACGCCGGTGACCATCCTGAACGACGAGCAAACGACGTTCACCTTCGCCGGAGACCAGACCTATACGCCAAGGGATTTCGAGGGGAAATACTACGGCGAAGTCACGGCGCGCGAAGCGCTGGAGCGGTCGCTGAATAACGCGACAATCTCGCTGGCCCAGATGGTGGGATACAACAACGTGGCGGCGCTGGCCCGCGACGCGGGCATTACCTCGGCGCGAGGCACACCGGCGATGGCCATCGGCGCATACGATGCGACGCCGCTGCAGATGGCAGGCGCATATACCGTTTTCGCGAACGGCGGAGTGAAGATCGATCCGTGGATGGTGTCTTCGGTGCGGACTCCCAAAGGGGATCCGATTGTGGACTACACGCCCGTGACCAAGCCGGTGCTCGATCCAAGGGCAGCCTTTCTAACCACATCGCTGATGGAGGCCGTGCTCAATGCACCGCACGGCACCGGCGCGGGCGTGCGGTCGATGGGTTTCCGGGCTCCGGCCGCGGGCAAGACCGGAACCTCGCATGATGCATGGTTCGCGGGATTCACCAGCAACCTGATCTGCGTCGTCTGGGTGGGCAACGACGACTACACCGATATCAAGATCGAGGGCTCGCGCGCGGCCGGCCCCATCTGGGCGGACTTCATGAAGCGGGCGGTCGCGCTGCCGCAATATTCAGACACCAAGGACTTCGTGGCGCCGGATGGCCTGGTGCAGGTGTCGCTCGACAAGACCACAAACCTGTTAGCCGATGCCAGTTGCGCGGACGACTACAGCGCGACATTCCTCGATGGGACGCAGCCCACCGACACCTGCGACCACTCGAACGGCGACCAGCGAAACCTCTTCCAGCGGATTTTCGGGCTGGGCGAGAAGCCGGCTAATCCGGGACCGGTGCCGGGAACGACGCCTGCTCCGGCGGCACAACCTGCCGCACCGGCACAGAACGGGACCACGGCTACCGCGGCGCCGGCTCCAGCAGTGCAGCAGGAAGAAAAGCCCAAGAAGAAACCCGGTTTCTTCCGGCGGCTGTTTGGCGGGGGAAAGAAGGATGAGGATCAGCAGCAGCAACAGCCGCAGCCTCAGGCGCAGCCGCAGTAGCCGGGTCTGAAGCAGCGACAGACGGCCGGGGACTAAATGCCGGCGTTTCTGCCTCAAAGCCCTGCACGCCTCTTTCCCACAACCCTGTTCCGGATGTATGGATGTGCCACATCTCAAATCGAGATACGGGGCGCCCTTTTCGGATCAGGGTAACTCCGCAGGAATCCTTCCATACCTCTAAGGTAACTATATAGTTAGCACCAAAGAAGGACGCGCGAATTGCAGCCGAAGATGTATCTTAACAACTGCAATTTGTTGACACTGTCCGGCGGCCTTGACGGCGGCGGGCGATTGTTGAGGATTCTTCTCTTGAATGTAGTGCGGAAGTTTGCCTTGGTCCTCGCGGTTGTTATGGCGCTGTACCCTTGTTATCGGATGCAGGCGCAGCAACTGCCGTCGAAGTATGTGCCCCAACTCCCCACCCAGAACGTGCAATACGACTACCGGTGGGAACTGTACGGCGGCGCTGCTTATTCACATTTCATCGCGGGCCCGGACCTGCCGGGCACCAACCTGTACGGATTCGACGTGGAGGCGGCGCGATTCCTGCGCAGCAACTGGGCGATTACGGCTACCGGCCGGGGATATTACGGCAGCACCAGTGTCGAGGCGAATTCCTACGGAGTCACCAAGCCACCGGTCCGCACGTACCTGTTCATGGGCGGTCCGGAATATCGGAGAGCGCGCAACCAGCGCCTTTCAATGACGCTGCACGCGTATTTCGGGACCGGCTATGGGCTGTTCAACTCCGGCGTGAAGAACAAATCGGGGGGGGCGGTCGATCCTGAACTGGTGGGAATGTACAAGAACCAACTCAGCCGCGGCGCGGGTGCGTTCGGTGGATCGCTGGATTTCAATGTCTCGGAGCGCTGGGCGGTGCGTGTTGCCCCGGAAGCGACGTTGACCGATTTCCGGAGCTCGTCGGGCAAGGGCGGCCTGAATGCGCAATACGCGGCTACGGTGGGCGTGGTTTACCGGCTTAAGCGCGGATTGCGTCAGTAGTTAATCCCACATCTCAAAATCGAGATGTGGGGCGCCTGAGCCGTTTCCGGAATTTATTGGCTGGCGTTGGCGTAGTAGCCTGTGCGGTTGCGGATCACGTACGGCTCTCCGGTGGCGGAGGGTTTGGTCAGGGTCACGTTGATGGCGCGGAACTGGCTGTCTGCGATGCGCCGGGTGGGGTAGTACCCGATCAGGTATTGGGTGCGGAGGTCCTCCGACACCTTGCGGAAGATGGCGTCAAGGTTTCCACCCTCGGCGTAGTAGTACTTGCCGCCGGTCTGCTCGGAGAGAGTGATCATGGCATGCTCGCCGGCGGTGTCGCGGCCGGCGTCGGCCATAATGGGCAGGTCGATGATGCTGTAGACCATCACCTCGCCACGCAGGGCCTGTTCGAGCGCCTGCGGATAGTCGGTTCCCTTCACCGTGTTTCCCCCATCCGAGATCAGAACGAGGACCTTGCGTCCGCGGCGCGGGGCGAGGCTCTGCGAGGCGAGATAGATGGCGTCGTAGAGCGCGGTGGCCGGGCCGGTAGCGAGGTTTTCGAGGCCGTTGTCGAGGCGGCGGACGTTGTTGGTAAAGGGTACGACCTCGCGCACGTCGGAGTTGAAGTCCATCAGGTCCATCTGGTCGACGGGGCGCAGGAGCGCGTGGACAAAGTTGTGCGCGGCATTCTTCTCTATCGACAGATCCTTGTGGACGCTGCCGCTGGTGTCGATGGCCATGACGATCGAGAGCGGCATGCCCGTGTCACGCTCGAAGAAGGCGATCTTTTGCGGATGACCGTCCTCGGTGAGGGCGAAGTCGTTCTGCTCGAGGCCAGGGACAGGCGCTCCGTTTGAATCTGTCACAGTGACGAATACATTTACCAGGCGGACGTTGACGCGAATGGGCGGCAGCGGGCTCTGCATGGGCGGCGCGTCGACGCTGGGCGCGAGCTGAGCCTGAGCGGCCCGTGATGCGATGGACAGGGGCAACGCGATGGCAAGCGCAGCGATGGCGGCAGACAGCCTCAACTGGCGGCCTCCGGATTGCGTTCAGGCACGATGTCGGTCGGAAAGGGCTCGCCGTCCGCCCACACGGCTCCGTCTTCAAAATGCTCCTTCTTCCAGATGGGGACGGTTTTCTTAAGCGTGTCGATCAGCCAGCGGCAGGCGTCGAAGGCGGCTCCGCGATGTGCGGAAGCCACGGCGATCAGCACGCTGGTTTCGCCGATCTCGAGCTTGCCCAGGCGATGCGCGATGACCACCTCGCGAACCTTGAAGTCGGCGAGGGCCTTCGTGGCGAGCTCCTTCATCTGCTGAAGCGCCATCTCCTCGTAAGCATGGTAATCGAGGTAGAGAGTTTTGCGTCCGCGCGTGTTATTGCGAACGATGCCGTCGAAGACTGTGACGGCCCCATCTTCACCCTGCTTGAGAATGGAGACCAGTTTTTCGCGGTCGATGGGCTCGCGGGTAAGGAAGACGATGTTCTCGCCTGCCGCGCCTCCGCTTACCGGGGGCAGGAGGGCGACTTCATCCCCGTCGTTAAGGCGATAGGCAGTGGTCACATATTCGCGATTGACGGCTACCGCTAGAGAAGACCACAGATTGTCGTCTCCGGCGATGGAGCGGCGGCAGGCGTGCAGGAGATCGGCCACGGTCGCACCGGAGGGGAGATCGAGTTCGCCGGTGGTTGCGGGAATAAGGTCTTTCAGGAGGCCGAAGACTAGGAGTCGAACGCGCATGCTTCTCTAAGGATACTGGTGCTTAGACGTTCGAGAAGGCTGGGGAGGGTGGGCTGAGATTTGAGCCCGCGAAAACCGATCCGCATAGGACTGGCCGTCCTGGCATACGCGGGACTCGCCGTCCAGGCGGACGCACTGACGCGCGAGGAACTGCCGCTTCGCTTCCTTTGGTCGCTTCGCCGGGCATCCGTTCAGTCTAGAGGGGTTGGATTTTTACATTGCCGTCGCTGGTGTGGATGGTCAGGGGCGTGCCTCCGCCATTGAGCTGTCCGTGCAGCTCGCGGCCTTCTCCTCCGCTGCTTTGGTAGTGATCCATGGTCAGCGGCAGCGCACAGTCTACGTGGCCATCGCTGGTGTGGACATTAAGATCGGCGGCGAAGTTATGGGGAACGTGGATGGTCACGGAGCCGTCAGACGACTGGATGGTCGAGGCCTCGGTCAGCTTGGTGCCTTCGCGCATGTTGAGGTCCAGCGTACCGTCGCTGGTATGAAGGGCGAGCGCGTGGAACAGGCCATCCACGGTGAGGCTGCCGTCGCTGGTCCGGGCTTCGAGCGCTCCCGAGGCGTCGGTGATCTTGACATGTCCATCACCGGCCTTCACGCGCAGATCGCCAGAGACATGATCAAGGATGACGTCGCCATCACCGCTGGTCAGGCCGAGCTCGCCCTGGAGACCAGTGAGGGTGACGTTTCCGTCGGAAGTCTTTGCCTGTAGCGTGAGCTGTGCCGGTGTCTCGACGGTGACACGCGTCTGCTCGCGATGCCACACGACGTGAACGCCGATGTGAGGCAGCTCCTTGAACAGGAAGTGGACTTCGTCTCCACTCTGGCCTTCCTCCAGCCGATAGTCGCTCAGCTTGCGCCCGACGACTTCGACGTGAATGCTGATTTCGCGACACTCTCCGCAGGAGTGGATGTCCACGGTCGCATCCGACGTCTCGAAGGTGAGCGTGGGCTTGCCGGTAACGGAATAACTCTTCGACCAGGAATGATCGGAATCCTGCGCGAGGGCAGTGAGTGGGGTGAGAGCCGCCAGCCCCGCCAGGACGAGAATCGATTTTGTCTTCATGCGAGGCTGATACGGAGGCAACCGGGCAAAGGTTCCGTAAGAACTGCTAGTTCATCTTCATTCCGGGCATGGCGGAGTGGTCCATGTTGTCATGGTCCTGGTCGTCGTCGATGGCCCATATCTTCTTAGGATCGGTTTCGTAGGGGTAGACGTGGACCATCCATCCGAAGAGATGAGGTAGAAACTGACCGCCCGCGGCTTCGCAGGCTTCCCGGGTGGTGATGGACCCCATCAGCCCGAACTTGGCGTTGGGGCCGAAGTATTCCGCAGTATCTCCCACCGGCGCGCGGCAGAAGTTGATGTGCTGATGCCAGCGCGCGATGCTGAGCGGAATGCGCTGGTTCAGCTCCTCTTCAGTGGCGTTGACGCGGTCGGTATACATGGCTCCCACAAGCTTGTATCCGCCGTCAGCCGTCTTCTTGTAAAGCAGCGAGGTGGGCTTGAGCGGATCGAACTGCGACCGGGCCTCGAATGCGTACTCGCGCTTGGTGAAGTGATAGATGGGCTGCGGGACGTTGGGGAGAAAGATCGTATAGCCGTCAGCCAGGGCCTTGCGGTAATCCTGATACGGGGCCATGGCGATCTTGGCGTCGGCCACGATGGCGTTGGCCTTCTGCTGATCGCCGGGCTGGAGCGGCCGCAGCGTAGTCAGATACATGTGGCCCGCCATGTGCGCCATGCCGGTATCGGACGCGCCAGCCGCAGCCATTACCGGCTGCGTGGACTTCTGAGCCCATGCAGGCGACATTATTCCTGTTATAGCGAGTGATAACGCGAGCAACCGATTTGTCGTGATATGTGAATAACAATTGCGAATCAACGCGGCATTCAACATGGCAGCATACCTCGTAAGATCTGGCAGCCTGGACCACGGTACAGATATCGCTTCGCGGGCCGGCCTGGCAGATAGTTTCGGTTTTAATGACGCGCTGTCCTGAAGCCGAGTTGCGAAAATAGGATGGATTTCACAAACGCGTACCCGCGAAGCGTGCGGATTTTGGGCGTCGATCCAATGCAAGTGTTCTAGAATGCGTGCTATTGCGTCGCCGCGGCGTATGACGCTGCGTATCTGGCTTCAAGGAGAAATCTGTGGCTGCTTCCGCGGCTTTTCCGGATTCGGGGATTGCGGCCGCTCCGGTGCAGGCTGAAATTGCCGGGCCGGTTGCGGCGGGCGAGCGCATCGCGTCGATGGACGTGATGCGGGGCGTGGCCCTGCTGGGAATCCTGGCGATGAATATCCAGGACTTCTCGATGATCGGATCGGCGTACATGAATCCGACCACATATGGCGACCTGCATGGGCTGAACTACGCGGTGTGGTATGGGTCCTTCCTCTTCGCCGACCTGAAGTTCATGTCGATCTTCTCGATGCTGTTCGGCGCGGGAATTCTGCTGATGACCAGCCGCATCGAGGCGCGCGGCCGGCGGTCGGGACCGATCCACTATCGAAGGATGGGATGGCTGGCGCTGTTCGGGTGCCTGCATGGATATCTGCTGTGGCCGGGCGACATCCTGTTTACGTATGCACTGGGCGGGATCTTCGCGTTTCTGGCGCGAAAGTGGAGGCCGCGCACGCTGATCGTTTCCGGGCTGCTGTTTACGGCGGTGGCCACAGTGCTCTCGGTAGGCAGCTACGCATCGTTTCCGCACTGGCCGAAGAAAACGGTGGACCAGATGCGCGAGCAATTCTGGAATCCCTCGGCGGCGGACAAGACGAAGGAGCTGGCGACCTATCGCGCCGGCTGGCTGGTGGAAGAGAAAGACCGCGCGGTGCAGAACGTAGGCATGCAGATCCAGGGGAATGTGTTTCTGGCATTCTGGCGCGCATACGGATTGATGCTCGCGGGCATGGGGATGTTCAAGCTGGGCATATTCAGCGCAAAGCTGCCGACGCGGGTCTACGGATGGTTCATTGCGCTGGGACTGGTGGCGGGGCTGCCGTTGATTGCCTTCGGCGTGCACCAGGAATTCGCGCACCACTGGGAAATACGGCAGTGCTTCTTTCTGGACTTTCAGTGGAACTACTGGGGGAGCCTGCCGGTATGCCTGTTCTGGATCGGGCTGGTGATGCTGGTGTGCCGGAAGGGGTGGCTGCCGGGCGCGCGGCGAGGATTGGCGGCGGTGGGACGAATGGCTTTCACCAATTACCTGATGGACACGGTGCTGTGCACATTCATTTTCTACGGATGGGGGCTGGGATTTTTCGGCAAGGTGAGCCGGGTGGAGCAGTTCGGCGTGGTGCTGGCGATCTGGACGCTGCAGCTGATCGTCTCACCGCTCTGGCTCGATCAATTCCAGTTTGGTCCGCTGGAATGGCTGTGGCGGTCCCTTACATACTGGAAGATGCAGCCGATGCGGAAGCACGCTGCTGCCTGGGACTGACCGTCCAGGTACACGCGCTTCGCGCCATCTTAAACGCGAGAGGTGGGGCACCCGTGACGCGCCGTCCCGGCATACGCGCCCGGTCATTGCGGCTTGCTCCCGGAATGACTACAAATAGAGGAGAGGTTGGCGACGGATTGATGCGGGGTACGGGTAGAGGGTTGGTGAGGTCGCTGCTTCTTTGCACGCGGGCCGGATTTTCGAAGACGCTTCTTTCTTTGTTGGCGGTTTGCGCCGCGCTTTCAGTTCCCTGCTTCGCGCAGTCGGCGCCGGTATTCGAGGACATTGCGCAGAAGGCGGGGCTTACGGTTCCGCATATCTCTTCCCCTGACAAAAAATACATCATGGAGTCGATGAGCGGTGGTGTAGGTTTCATCGACTGCGACGGCGATGGCAAGCTGGACATTATTACCGTGAACGGTTCGACGGTCGATCGCTACCGCAAGGGCGGCGATCCCCTCATTACGCTTTATCACCAGGACGCGAACCTGCACTTCACCGACATTACCAAGAGCGCCGGGCTGACGCGCAAGGGCCTCGGTATGGGCGTGGCGGTGGCGGACTACGATAACGACGGACGCCCCGATATCTTTGTCACGGGATTCGGCGGCAATGTCCTCTATCGTAACCTTGGCGGTTGCAAATTCGAAGACGTGACGGCGAAGGCGGGGCTGCGCGGTGGCGGCTTCAGCGCCGGCGCAGCGTGGGGCGACTTCGACCGCGACGGGCATCTGGACCTGTTCGTTGCGCGCTACGTGCGCCTGGATATCAATCACCTGCCGGCATTCGGCAGCAAGCAGGCTTCGTGCACGGTGATGAATATCTCGGTGCAGTGCGGGCCGCTGGGGCTGCCGGGCGAGACGGATCTTTTCTATCGCAATCGCGGCAACGGAACATTCGAAGAGATTTCGAAGAAGGCGCACGTGGACAACCCGGGAGGCGCTTATGGGATGCAGCCCCTGTGGTTCGATTATGACGGCGACGGCTGGCCCGACTTATATGTGGCAAATGATATCGGAGCTAACTACCTCTACCATAACAAGCATGACGGGACCTTCGAGGATGTCAGCCTGCTCTCCGGAACCGCGCTGGACGGCAACGGGAAGCAGCGTGGTTCGATGGGTGTCGACGCTGAGGATTTCGATCATAGCGGGCAATTGAGTCTGCTAGTCAGCACTTATGCCTTTCAGGCGGACGCTTTGTATCTCAACCACGGCGAAGGCGCATTTGAAGATATCGGCGCAAGCGCTGGGATAGGCGGGGTGAGTTATCCCTACGTGGGCTGGGGCGCAGGTCTGGTGGACTTCACGAACAGCGGCTGGGATGACGCCTTCGTGACCGACGGCCACGTGTTTCCCCAGGCCAATTCGATTCCCGGGTCGGCGCCTTACAATCAGCCGATCCAGCTTTTCCATAACAACCGCAACCGCACGTTTACGGATATTTCAAAGACGCTGAAACTACCGCTGCTTTCGCGCCGCGGAGCAGCCTTCGGCGACGTGAACAACGACGGCAAGGTGGATGTGCTGATCCTCAATGAAGACGGACCTCCAACGCTGCTGCTGAACCGGACGCCGACGTCGAACCATGCGGTGCTGATTGGGCTGGAAGGGACGAAGAGCAACCGGTCAGGCATTGGAGCGCGCGTCACGGTTCGCGCCGCAGGAATGACACAGTTCCAGGAGGAGCGTGGCGGCGGGAGTTATCTGTCTTCAAATGATCCCCGCCTGCATTTTGGATTGGGCGCGGCGAAGACGATCGATTCGGTGGAGATCGATTGGCCGAGCGGGAAAAAGGAGACGTTTTCGCATCTGCCGGCCGATTTTATCTATACGTTTGCCGAAGGGCGCGGAGTGGCGAAGAAGGTTGCGTTTGGCGGGAATTAGGATTGCTGTAAAGCGCCGTCATTCCGACGACCAGAGGGGGGAAGAATCCCGTAGGATGTGTCCACACCCACGTAGTCGAGATTCTTCGCTGCGCTCAGAATAACGAGCTTTTATTTCAGGCGCCTGATCCCACGCCTCAAAGACGAGAAGTGGGGCACCTCGGGAGTTTATTCCCAACAGATCATTTGCCAGGTGGCGGTAGTTTGGTGGTCTGGATGATTCCCTTCCCCTCTTCTATGGTGTAGATGGCGTCGGCTGGGATATTGGCCAGTTGCTGGTTCTGGCCGCTGGGCCATTCTATTTCTATCTCCTTCATTACTGCATCTGGACCCAGGCCGAAGTGGAGCCGCGAGTCGTTGGTAGAGAGATAGCTTCCTCCAGCGCGAACTTCGTCGACCTGCTTCATCGCGGCGGTGGTTACGGTGACGCGCGCTCCCACGGCTTCGCGGTTGCTTTTCGTCCCGACGAGCTTAAATAGAACGCGGTGATTGCCATTGCGTGTCTCATTAAGGAAGATGGACGGCGGCGCACCGGAGTTGTAGACAACCACGTCGATGCTGCCGTCATTGTCGATGTCTCCGAAGGCGGTGCCGCGGCGGGACTGCATCGGGCCGTCGTTGAGACCGGCTGCGTTGACCACTTCGGAGAATGTGTGCCCCTCATTGTTACGAAATAATTGAACCGGCTCACGATACTTGAGGTCGTTGGGCAGCTTGTCGATGAGCGGGGTCACGTTGCCATTGGCGACGAAGATGTCTGGCCAGCCGTCGTTGTCGAAGTCCGCGAAGCCTACCCCCCAGCGGACAGGCTGATAGGACAACTGCCCAAGTTTTGCGTCCCAGCTTACATCCTTGAATGCGCCGTCGCCCTGATTAGCATAAAGAGTCATGGGTTGGTAACCGTAGCGGGTGACGATGAGGCCGAATTTGCCGCTGTGGTCATAGTCGGCGAAGTCTCCGGCCATATTGCCCATGGTGCGGCCCTCGCCGCTGAGCGCGACGCCGGAGATCATGCCGTCGTCTTCAAAAGTTCCATCGTGTTTATTGTGATAGAGGAAGTTGGGGCCCATATCGTTGGTGACGAAGAGATCGGGCCAGCCGTCATGGTCGTAATCGGACCAGATGACGCCCATGCCCAGCTTCTTGTCAGGATTATTGACCCCCGCTTTCGTTCCTGCTTCGTCGAACGTGTTGTCGCCGCGGTTGTGGAAGAGCAGGTCGGTTTCGCCGGCGGATACGGGCACCTCCATGTCCAGGCCCTGGTAGTTGAAGGAGGGCATGCCGGGCTTGGGAAGGTGATCTAGGTCGGTATCGACGTAGCGGGAAACAAAGAGATCGAGATGGCCGTCGCGGTCGTAGTCGGCCCATGCTGCGCCTACGCTAAACCCTCCGCCGGCGGTGTGGGTTTCGGCGGTGACGTCCTTGAATTTGCAACCGCCGAGGTTACGATAGAGCACATTGTGTCCATAGCCGGTTACATATATGTCGGGGAGGCCGTCGTTGTTGTAGTCGGCGATGGCGATGCCCATGCCCCAGCCCTTGGTGACCAGGCCGGCTGATTGAGTTATGTCGGTGAATTTCAGATTTGCACCCTGATGATAGAGGGTGATCATGGGATCGCCACCCTTGGGGTAGCGATCGATGGTGGAGTCGTTGACGACAGCGATGTCGAGCTTGCCGTCGTTGTCGCAGTCGAAGAGGGCGATGCCCCCGCCTATCATCTCCACGAGATAGCGCGGGATTGCGGTGCCTGGCGCGGCGGGATTGAGTCCGGCCTGCGGGCCAATGTCGCGGAAGTGGATGGGAGGCTGCTGGGCTCGGAGCGTTGTCGCGACGAGAACCAACTGCAGCAAGAAGACGACGCGAGCTAGGCGACGTGAGCACGATTGATTTGCTTGCATCGCCGAGATTCTTCCTCCCTTTGGTCGTCAGAATGACGTCCGAAATTTATCTACGTCGCTCTTAAATTTGCCGCGCGGCTATTTCGGCGCCGGCTTGCTCTGCTCAAGTTTTGCGAGGCGCTGCCGGCTGTCCGCGTCGGTGGGGTCCAGGCGCAGCGCGGCGCGAAGTTCCTCCTCGGCGCGGGCGCTGTCGCCAGAGCTGAGATAGGCCTTCCCTAACATGCGGTGAAGCTCGGGTTTGTTGGGCTCGGCGGCTTCGAGCTGCTGGAGACGAGCTATGCCCTGAGCGAGGTTGCCGCTCTCGACCAGGCCGGCGGCGTAGATGGTGGCAAGCGGCGGGACGGACTGGAGTCCTGCCTCCATAGGCCGCAGCGTTTCGACCGACGCCTGGTATTTTCCCGTCATGAAGAGGCTCACGCCTAATGCCGAACGGAACCAGACGTCATTCGGGTTCTGCTGCAGGTAGCGGGTGAGCGGTGGAACGGCCGCGATGTAGTCCTTGGCAGAGTAGGCGGCGCGGCCGAGGTTGTAGTCGAGGCCGTCGAGGGCCGGGCTCCACTCGGCGGCATGCTCGAAGGCGTCGACAGCCGTGGCGTAGTCTCCATCGTGTGCGCTGATCGCTCCGAGATTGTTGTAGCTGTCGGCAATCGCCGGGCTGAGTTGTTTCTCTATCCCGTTGATCTGTTGAAGCGCCTGCGGGTCGAGCACCGGAGGCGCGGACCTGCTGAGACTGTGGGCTTCGGCCGTGATCTCGCCGGCGGACTTGCCCTGATTCTCAAGCGTGCTGAGCTTGAGAAGGCTGGTCGAGGTCTGCATCTCGGCTTTGGCTTCTTCGACGTGTCCGGTCTGTAGCAGAACGCGCCCGAGGAGATAGTGCGCGCGCTGGACCTGGTAGTGATTGCGGCTGGGGTCAGTGGTAAGGGCGATGGCCTTGCGCAGCACGGGCTCAGCATCGACGGGGCGGTTGGTATCGACATAGAGCTGGCCGAGCGAGAGCAGCGTGTCGGGATCGCGGGGATTGATCTCGGCCGCGCGGCGCAGCTCCTTTTCGGCTTCAGAGTAGTCGTGCCGGGTCAGCGCGATGTAGCCGAGTTGGGAGTGGCTGAGGAAGTCGTCCGGGTGCAGCGCGAGTTCTTTGTGGAACTCGGCCGCGGCCTGCGGGAAATCGATCTCGCCCATACTGAGGAGATAAGAAGCGCCGAGCGAGTAGTGCGCGCCGGGAAAGGTGTTGTCGAGCGCGATGGCCTTTTTGAATTCGGCGATGGCCTGGTCGGGATAGCCTCCCTCGCCGTAGGCGCGGCCTATGTCCATGTGGATGGCGGCCGTGTCTCCGGTTGTGGCCTGCATCCGGGCGAAGAGCGTCGCCGCGCTCCTGTCGTCTTTCTTCCCGAGATAGGCGCGGGCGAGCGCGAAGCCGTTCTCCAGGCTGGCATCGATGGCGAACGCGGCTTCGTATTCTTTGATGGCCGCATCCTGCTGGCCGGAGCGCGCAAGGACACTGGCCACGAGAGCGTGAGCCGCGGCGTTTTTGGGCTGAGCGGCGACGAGTTTGTCGGCCAGCTCTTTGGCGCGAGTGAGATTGCCGGCATCGCGTTCGGCTTTCGCTGCATCGAGCGTGAGATCGCCATCGTTGGGACGAAGCGCACTGGCTTCTTCGAATCTTTTCGCCGCGAGCGCGTTATCGCCGAGCTTCGTGCGATCGGCTGCGAGCTCTTCAACGGCGCTGGCGATAAAGAGTCTGTAGGCGAACGCCGCCTGCTCGAGGTCTCCGGATGACTGAAGGCTCTGGGCCTTGTCGTATTGCTGTTTGAGAGTGGGCTGCGCGGTCTGTGCTGGCGCGACCAGGGCAAAGGCGAGCGCGGGGATGGCGAGGAGGCTCTGCAATGCGCGTTGTGGATGCGACGTCTGTGCTGCCGATTGCATTGCTAACAAAGTATATCCAAGCTTCGTTCGCCCCATGTGTCTCAGACGCGAGACATGGGGCACCGGTTCGTTGGCAAAATTGAAAGGGGCATCGCGGGTTGGCGATGCCCCTTCTGTTTGCGGTTGAGTTTAGAACTGGTACTTCAGAGCCATTTCCAGGATGCGTTGGGTCGGCGCGCCGGACTTGTTATCGAGGACGCCGAAGTTGTTTGGGTTGCCGCTGGGATATTGGGAGGTTGCTGGCGTAAACGCCTTCGAGCTGTAGTCGGCGTTATAGTGAAGCGCGAGCTGGCCGCTTCCGCTGAACTGCGGCAGCGGATGGTTAAGCCAGTTGAAGGCCGAGATGCGGAACTGCACCGACTGCTCCTTGACCACGTGGAAGGTCTTGTAGAGCGCCAGATCCGAATCGAAGTAGGCCGCGCCGTGGAGGTAAGGATACTTCTCGCCTCCGTATGCGCCGACGGCGGGCGGAGCGAAGCAGCTGTACTTCAGGAGCTGATTGTGGCCGGTGCCCGACTTGGGGTTGCAAGTGAGCGTCGGCATGATGTCGATAGAGGCGTTGGTGCCATAGTAGGTAGACTGGCTGAGCCCGGTACCGACGTTGGCGGGAAGCGGATTCGTCGAGGAGATCGGCGCGCCATTGATGGTGGCGTATTGCAGGGTCATTCCGAAATTCGGATTGTTGATGGCCTGCAGATTGCCGCCGGCCTGCCAGGTGGTGATGTTGGAGATGGTCCAGCCGTTCGCCGCGCCGCTGAGAATCTTCATATCCCCGTTGTAAGGACGCTCGAAGGTATAGGAGCCGGAGAGATTGATGACGTGCGGACGATCGATCGATTCAACCCCGTAGTTGGAGTTGAGGACGAAGGGGTTGATCTGCAGGCTGGTGCCGAGAGTCTTGGACCAGGTGTAGTTGGCGTTGAAGTTAACATTTCTGGAACGCTTGACCCAGCTCAGCTGCAGGCCGTTGTAATTCCCGTAGCTGTCGTTGCTGACGACGTTGATGTTGCTGTCCCCATAGGCATTGCCGTAGGGACGGTAGTCGGCGGTTGCGTTGCAGGTGGCTCCCGAGCAGGTGCTGGTGATGTTTTCAGGATTGGAAGCCGTCAATCCGGTCTTGGGATCTGGCTTGAAGAAGGCTCCCAACGGGATCTTGTTCTTGTTGGTGTAGTCGGTGAAGCCACTTCCCGAGATGCTTTCGCCGCCGGTGACCAGGTTGCGGCTGCTGTTGCCGACATAAGCGACTTCGAGAAGGGTGCTCCAGGGCAGTTGCTGGGAGACGGTCAGGTTAAACGCCTGGGTATAAGGAATCGCGTAGCTGGTGGGATCGAGCGCGTTCACCGTGCCGTTGCAGCATGTGGTCTGGCTGGCGGTGGGCGCGGCGATGTTGCCGAACTGGTTGAGGAAGAGGCTGCGGTTGCCGGGCGAGTTGTATCCCAGGATGCTTTGCGCGGTGGTCAGCGAGTTGGTGTAGTCGTTGTACTGGTCACTGAAGCGATAGAGCCCCCAGCCGCCGCGGAGCGTGGTCTTACCGGTTCCGAAGAGGTCATAGGCGAGACCGAAGCGGGGATCGCCGTAGACAAAGCGGTCAGGCTGGCCGCTGTTGGGGATTCCGGGGTTGATGCCGTGCCAGTAGACACCGGGATTGAGCTTGCCGGTAGCGAAGTCGGAGTTGACCAGCGAGGGAATGAAGACGGCCATGCCGATTTTCTGGCGGTCATACCAGTGCCCGATGTGATCGAAGCGGAGCCCGTATTCGAGGGTCAGGCGATTGGTGGCTTTCCAGGAGTCGTCGAAGTAAAAGGAGAGCGTCTGGTAGGCCATGTCGCTGACCGGAGCGATATTGTTCTCCGAGTAGCTGGTGGTGAGGCCCAGCAGGAAGTTGGCGGTGGGGTTGTTCGGCGAACCGACCTTGGCTCCGGTGATGAGGTTGGGAGTCAGTGTTCCGCCGAAGCTGAAGCTGTTCAGGAAGCCGTTCTCGTTGGAGTAGGCGCCCTGGATGTTGCCGACGTTTTCGGCATACGCGCCGATCTTGAGGGTGTGCGTTCCAAAGACCTTGGTCAGGTTGTCGGCGAAGGCCGGCATTTCCTTGCGGACCAGGTATTTGCCCGAGGGCTCGAAGATGTCCTGCTCGGAGAAGTCGGGGAAGGTGAAGTTGCCGCCGGAGTTGTAGGCGGGAATCAGTTTGGAGCCGGCGTTGAAGACGGTCCCGTAGCTGGGATAGCCGAGGGTGGAGCGGTAGGCGGCGCTGGGATTCTGCGGCCCGACCGGGAAGTTTCCGTAGCCCCAACTGGCGATGAACTCATTGGTCAGCGTGGGAGTGAAGATGTGGACGAAGTGGCCGGCGAGGGCCTTGGTGTACGAGGTGCTGTAGAGGCCGCCTCCGGGATAGGGGATGGCATTGCCCGGCGTCCAGTAGATGTGCGCGCCGTTGCCCTGAGAGAGCTGCGTGTCATATCCCTGTTGGTAGGAGATATAGGCGGAGGTCTTGTCGGAGAAGTTGTAGTCGGCGCGGAGGCGATAGAGCCAGCCGTCGTGAATGCCGGGTATGACCTGACGGTAGTTGTAGTTTCCGGGCGTAGTTGCGGGATTGGCATTCGCCGCGGGCCAGAAACTGGAGAGAGCCTTAGCTGCGGGACTGAGGAATTGTGAAGGAATGGTGCTGCCATTCGCAGTTCCTGGACCAATCGGAGTGCCGTCAGGCAGGACGGTATCGCTCAGATCGTTGCAGCCGTCCGTCTGGTTTGCAGGATTATTTGTAGGCGTCGAGACATCCAACCCGAGACAGAACGCCTGGTTGGCTGCCGTCGGCGAGAAGTTGCCGGCCATCATGTCCGGCGTGGGGACGAACGAAGTCAGCACATTGGCATTGCCGGTGTTCTGAAGGATGCGTTCGAATCCGCCCCAGACGAGCAGTTTCTTGTGGGTGAACGGGATGGGTCCGCCTGCGTTGCCGCCCGGATAGTAGTAGTGGGCGCTGCCTTTGGGGGTGCCGGCATGATCGCTCTGCCAGTCGTTGGCGTTCAAGACGTCGTTGCGTGCGTAGAAATAACCCTCGCCGTGGTAGGTCGTGGTTCCGGCCTTGCTGATGGTGTTGATGACGACGGGGCCGAAGGGAGCGTCAGCGCCGAAGTTGGAGGTCATGACGCTGACTTCCTGGGTCATGTCGGGGTTGACGATGGCGATGGAGTTGCAATCGCAGCCCGGATCGTCGATGTCGACGCCGTCCGAGAGCTGGCTGGTGCCGCCGCGGTTGGGCACGCCGTTGGCGTTGAGTCCGTTCCCCACAGCGCTCTGGCCGACGCTCACCGAAGTGAAGTTGAAGGACGGACCGTTGCTGATACCGTTCGGCGCAGTGGTGACGCCGGGCAGGACCTTGAGCAGCTCGGAGAGGTCGCGGCTGCCGAGGGCGAGGTTCTGAATGTCCTTGGAATCGAGGACGGCGGCGCGCGAACCGTTATCGGTGGGGATGATCTGCGCGTTTTCCTGAACAGTGACCGTCTCCTTGGCTTCGCCGATGGCCAGGGTCAGGCCGGTCAGCTTGCGGGCTTCGCCGGCGTTGAGGGTAATGCCGCTCTGGCTGAGGGACTTGAAGCCTTTGGCCTGGATATTCACGGTATAGCTGCCGGGGACGAGTGCCGGGAAAACGAAGAGTCCGGCGCCATCGCTCACGGTGGCACGCTTCTGGCTTGTCGCCTCATTGGTCAGGGTTATGTCTGCTCCGGGAATGACGCTGCTGCTGGCGTCAGTCACCGTGCCGGAGATGGTGGCGGTGGTCTGCGCGTGGAGCGCGGGGTTGGAACCCAGCAGTAGAGCAACGAGCAGCGCGAGCGTTCCAGCGCTGAGAGTCGAGAAAAGCCAGGAGCGGCGATTCCCTGTCCTCGGCGCGTTGCCATCTGACAAACAGTCGAACGTTTGCCGATAATTTTGCATGTTTATAGCCTCCATAAGTGTTCCTGCAATAACGACCAAGCCTTACAGCTGTGGCCCGCGCATGATTCCGCTTTGAAACGGATTACAGGCGTGGCTCTGAAACAAATTTGATTGCAGACTCTGGTGCGCAGACGGAAGGCGGGCTTTCCGGCGACGGGTGCAGAGCGGGCAGCTAAATCGATTCACTAGCGCTGAAATATGTACATAAATGAGATATCGACTGTCAACTTTTTTCATAGACCAGCCTCGGTCTCGCGGAAAACTACTGAAAAAAATAGACTTGCGGCCCAGGGGAAGTGATGAAAAAAGTTGCGAAATCGTTTTATTAGAACGATTCACCTGATCTCCACAGAGGTTTGGCGAGCGCTTCAGGCCGTGCCCGACCGGCAAGACCGGAGCCAGGGGCTCCGGTCTCGATCAGGCCTGACAGGCGGGGCTATTTCTGAAGGACGTAGTCGGTCTTGGCGGGCTTCACGGAAACCTGTGCCGGGGTGGGCAGTTGAGTGATGTCCCAGCCGCCACCGAGGGCCTGGACCAGCTCGACCGAGGCAACAGTTTCCTGAATCTGCAGGGTGGCCAGAGTCTGCTGATCGGCGAGCACCGTGGCCTGCGCGGTGGTGACATCGATGTAGGGATCGAGGCCGGTCTCGTAGCGGCCGGTTTCGAGCTTGAGGTAGGTCTGCGCATCGTCGGTAGCCTGGCGCTGCTTGATGACCTGCTGGGAGAGAATGCGAGTGGCGGCCAGGTAATCCTCGACCTGCTGGAAGGCGGTGAGGACAGTCTGCCGGTAGGTGGCTACGTCGGCGTTGTAGGTCGCCGTGTACTGCTGCAGCTCGGCGCGGTAGAGGCCGCCATTGAAGATGGTCTGCGAGAGCGACGGGCCGATAGACCAGAAGCGGCTGGGCCAGTCGAACCAGTGCTTGAAGAGCGACGACTCGAAACCGCCAGCGGCCGAAAGCGTGACGTTGGGAAAGAAGGCTCCGTAGCCGATGCCGATGGTGGCGTTGGCCTCGGCCAGAGTGCGCTCGGCCGCGCGACATCGGGGCGGCGCTGCAACAGCTCGGACGGCACACCGATAGGGATAGGCGGGGGTGCAACCAGGGCCGGCCTTGCCAGGAGCGAGAAGTCGGTGGCAGGCTTGCCGATGAGCATCGCGATAGCATGTTCATACTCGGCGCGCGCCACACCGAGATTGATGGCGGCCGATTCCGCGGATTCCAGAGTGGACTTTGCCTCAACGACCGAGATGTACTGATCGACGCCGGTGTCGTAGAGGGTCTGGGTTAATTCGAGAGCCTTCTTGTCAGCGGTCACGGTGTCGTCGAGGATCTTCTGCAGAGCATCCTGCCCGCGCAGCTCGAAGAAATATTCGGCGAGGCTGGCCTGTTCGACCAGCCTTTCGTTCTGAAGGTCAGCAGCGCTGACCTGGGCTCCGTATTGCGCTTCGCGCACTTCGCTGCGAATTTTGCCGAAGAAGTCGGGTGTCCAGGAGACGTCGAAGGGGAAGGCCCACGTGGTGCTGGTGCTTCCGGTGTTGGCCGTGGAGGAGTGGCTGAGGTTGCCGGAGGTTTTGGCACGGTTCCACGAGGGGCTGGTGGTGATGGTAGGCCAGTACTGGGCGCGGGCTTCGCGGACAAGCGCGCGAGCCTCCATGAAGTTCTCGAAGTAGACCTTGATGTTCTGGTTGTTGATCTCGAGCTGGTCTTCGAGCTGATTCAGCTCGGGTTCGTTGTAAACCTCCCACCATTTGCCCTTGAGCATGGCGTCCTGGGGATTGGCTACCTTCCAGCCGTCAGCGTCCTGGAAGTGGACGGTGGATTCCTTGTAAGCGGGCGCGGTCGAGGCGGGCGCGGCGGGGGCGTGGTATTTGGGTCCAGGCAGGCATCCGGTGAGAGCGAGGGCGAGTACGGCGGACGAGAAAGAGCCCAGGGCTAAAGCCCTTCCGCTACGACCCTTGTTCCCCGGGCCGAAGCCCGGTGCTTCTCCCCGGTTCTGCTGCGCAGTACGGGTGGCAAGGTCTACTGGATTCGATCCCACATCTGAACATCCGGATGTGGGGCACCCGTGGGTGGTTTGTCGATCTGAGTTCATATGGAGCTTCTTTTTGAGAGGCGATGTCATAGGGCGACTTCTCCCTCAGGATTGAATGTGTCGTGGTGCTTGCCCAACACGCGGAGCCGGGTGCGGTCGAGGAAGAGGTAGACGACCGGCGTGGTGTAGAGAGTGAGCAGCTGGCTCATGATAAGTCCGCCGACGATGGTGATGCCGAGGGGACGGCGCAGCTCGGAGCCGGTGCCGGTGCCGAAGGCCAGCGGCAGGGCGCCGAAGAGCGCGGCCATGGTGGTCATGAGAATAGGCCGGAAGCGCAGCATGCAGGCCTCGAAGATGGCCTCGTCTGTTGTCTTGCCGTGTTCGCGTTCGGCCATGAGAGCGAAATCGATCATCATGATGGCGTTCTTTTTCACGATGCCGATGAGCAGGATGATGCCGATGATGGAGATGACGTTGAGGTCTTCCTTGAAAAGCATGAGCGCGAGCACCGCGCCGACGCTGGCCGAGGGCAGGGTGGAGAGAATGGTGAGCGGGTGGATGAGGCTCTCGTAGAGGATGCCGAGGACGATGTAGACGGCCAGCACCGCCGTGATAATGAGCATGGGCTCGGTGGAGAGCGAGGCCTGGAAGGCCTGGAGGGTGCCGGCGAAGAAGCCGTGGATGGTCTGCGGAGTGCCCAGGCGGTCCTGCATGAGCTGGATCTCTTGCGTGGCGGTGCTCAGGGAGACGCCGGGCGAGAGATTGAAGGAGACGGTGACGGAGGGAAAGAGGCCGGTGTGGGTGACGGAGATGGGCGTGGTGTTGGCCTCGGCCTTGGTCATGGTGGCCAGCGGGACGACGCCGTGGCCGGAATTGAGATAGATGTTCTTCAGGCCTTCGGGAGACTGCCAGTAGGGCGGAGCCACTTCCAGAATGACGTAGTACTGGTTCAGCTCGGTGTAGATGAGGGAGACCTGGGACTGGCCGAAGGCGGCGTAGAGCGAGGAGTCGAGCGATTGCGCGGTGGCGCCGAGGCGGGCGGCGGTGGTGCGGTCGTAGGTGAGGTACTCAGAGAGGCCGGCGTTCTGGAAATCGGTGTTGACGTCCTGCAGGCCAGGGAGTTTTTTCATCTGCGCGAGCAGGATGGGAGCCCATTTCGTGAGGTCGTTCACATTGTCGGCCTGGATGGTGTATTGATACAGCGCATTGCTGCCGCGGCCGCCGATGCGGAGATCCTGGGCGGCCTGCAGGAAGAGGGAGGCGACCGGGCAGGCGGTTGAGCTTGGGGCGCAGGCGATCGATGATCTGCTCGGCGCCGATCTTGCGCTGGCTGAGGGGCTTGAGGGCGACGTAGATGAAGCCGCCGTTGCCGCTGCCGACAAAGCCGACGACGTTGTTGACGGCGGGATCGGCCTTGATGGTCTTGACCAGCCGCTGGATGGAGTCATCCATGACCGGGAAGGAGGCGTCCTGCGGGCCCTGGACGCCGCCGACCAGCGCGCCGGTGTCCTGCTGGGGAAAGAAGCCCTTGGGGATCTTGACCATGACGACGACGTTGAGCGCGATGATCATGATGAGGACCATCAGAACCAGGCCGGGATTGGCGAGGACCCATTCCAGGCTGCGCCGGTAGCCGTTCAGCATGCCGTCGAAGAATCGCTCGCTGAAGCGGTAGAGGCGGCCGTGGCTGTCTTCGTGCCGTGAGCCTTGAGCAGATGCGCGCACATCATGGGCGTGGTGGTGAGCGAGATGACCATCGAGACCAGGATGGCGGTGGAGAGCGTGACCGCGAACTCGCGGAAGAGGCGGCCGACGATGCCGCCCATGAGCAGGATGGGGATGAAGACGGCGATCAGCGACATGCTGATGGAGAAGACGGTGAAGCCGATCTCCTTCGCGCCTTTGAGGGCGGCGGCGAAGGGCTCCATGCCATCTTCGAGATGGCGGGTGATGTTCTCCATGACCACGATGGCGTCGTCGACGACGAAGCCGGTGGAGATGGTGAGGGCCATCAGCGAGAGATTGTCGAGGCTGAAGCCGAGCAGGTACATCACGGCGAAGGTGCCGATGAGCGAGACGGGCACGGCGACGCTGGGAATGAGCGTGGCGCGCGGACTGCGCAGGAAGACGAAGACCACCAGGATGACCAGGACGATGGAGATGATCAGGGTGACTTCGACGTCGTTGACCGAGGCGCGGATGGTGGTGGTGCGGTCCATCACGATGGTCATCTCGATGCCCTGGGGGATGGAGGCCTTGAGGAAGGGAAGCTGGGCGCGGATGCGGTCGACGGTCTGGATGATGTTGGCGCCGGGCTGGCGGAAGATGATGAGCGGGATGGAGGGCTTGCCGTTGAGATAGCCGGCGTTGCGCACGTTCTCGGTGGAATCGATGACCTGGGCGACATCGGAGAGGCGGACCGCGGCGCCGTTGTGGTAGCCGATGATGAGCGGGGCGTAGTCGGCGGCGTGCGAGATCTGGTCGTTGGCGAGGATGTCGGAGGAGGTGGCGACGTTGGAGATCTGGCCGCGGGCGAGGTCGGAGTTCTGCGTGCTCAGCACGGACTGGACATCGGCGAGGGTGAGGCCGTAGCTGTTGAGCTGGGTGGGGTTGACCTCGACGCGCACCGAGGGCAGCGCGCCGCCGCCGACGTTGACCTGGCCGACGCCCTGAATCTGCGAGAGCTTCTGCTCCATGACGGTGGAGGCCGCGTCGTACATCTTGGCCCGGTCGTAGACGTCGGAGGTGAGGCCGATGATCATGATGGGCGCGTCGGCGGGATTGACCTTGCGGTAGGTCGGATTGCCGGGCAGGTTGGCGGGCAGATAGGTGCGGGCGGCGTTGATGGCGGCCTGGACGTCGCGGGCGGCGCCGTCGATGTCGCGGCTGAGATCGAACTGCAGCGTGATGCGGGTGGAGCCGAGCGAGCTGGACGAGGTCATCTCGGTGACGCCGGCGATGTGGCCGAACTGGCGCTCGAGCGGCGTGGCCACGGAGGAGGCCATGATCTCCGCGCTGGCGCCGGGCAGGCTGGCCTGCACGGAGATGGTGGGGAAATCCACCTGGGGCAGCGGGGAGACCGGAAGCACGGTGAAGGCGATGGCGCCGGCGATGGCGACGGCGACGGTCAGCAGCGTGGTGGCGACCGGCCGGCGGATGAATGGCGCGGAGATGTTCATCGCTAGGCCTGGGCCTCGCCGGGAGCGGGGCTGTTGCAAGGCGCGGCCTGCGGATGGACGGCGTTCTTTCCGCGTTTGCCCGAGAGCCTTTGCGCGAGGTCGTCGAAGAAGATGTAGATGACCGGCGTGGTGTAGAGCGTGAGCATCTGGCTGAGGAGCAGGCCGCCGACCATGGAGATGCCGAGCGGACGGCGCAGCTCCGAGCCGATGCCGGTGCCGAAGGCCAGCGGGATGCCGCCGAGCAGCGCGGCCATGGTGGTCATCATGATGGGACGGAAGCGCAGCAGGCAGGCCTCGTAGATGGCGTCGGTGGAGTTCATGCCGTGCTCGCGCTCGGCCTCGAGCGCGAAGTCGACGATCATGATGCCGTTCTTCTTCACGATGCCGATGAGCAGGATGATGCCGATGATGGCGACGACGCTGAGGTCCTGGTGAAAGAGCATGAGCGCGAGCAGCGCGCCGACGCCGGCCGAGGGCAGCGTGGAGAGAATGGTGATGGGGTGGATGAAGCTCTCGTAGAGCACGCCGAGGACGATGTAGACGGTGACCAGCGCGGCGAGAATGAGCAGCGCTTCATTGGAGAGCGAGTTCTTGAAGGAGGCCGCGGTGCCCTGGAAGTCCGCCTGCAGGCTGGCCGGGAAGTGCATGTCCGCGGCGGCCTTGTCGATGGCGGTGATGGCGCTGCCGAGCGAGGCGTTGGGCGCGAGGTTGAACGAGATGGTGACCGACGGGAACTGGCCCTGGTGGTTGATGGAGAGCGCCTCGGTGGTGGTGCTGAAGTGGGTGAAAGCGCTGAGCGGGACGGCGTTGGCCGCAGCTGGCCGAACTGGCGAGTGTTGCGTGGTAGTGCCGTAGGCGTGAGAATCTTGGTCGGCGGCGTGAGCGTGTTGGACGACGGCGTGTAGAGCACGGACGTGGTGGTCGCGTTCGAGCCGGCAGAGGTCGATCCGGAGGCGGCGAAGGAGGTGGCGGCTCCGGGGCCGCTGGTGCCGGAGGAGGCTCCCGACTGGATGTAGAGATTGCTGAGCTCGCTGGGATCTCGCTGGAACCGGGGCTGGCCTCGAGGATCACGTGGTACTGGTTCAGCTGGGTGTACATGGTGCTGATCTGGCGCTGGCCGAAGGCGTCGTAGAGCGTGTTGTCGATGGTGGCGGGCGCGATGCCGAGGCGCGATGCGGTGACGCGATCGATCATCAGCGAGACGGCGCTGGCGCCGGTCTGCTGGTCGGTGGCGACGTCTTCGAGCTCGGGCAGCTTCTTCAGCTTGGCGACGAAGCGGTTGGTCCACTCGTTCAGCTCGTTGATGTTGGGATCTTCGAGCGTGTACTGGTACTGGGTGCGGCTGACGCGGTCGTCGACGGTGATGTTCTGCACCGGCTGCATGTAGAGCTTGATGCCGTGAATGTCGGCCAGAGCTTCGCTGCAGGCGGCGGATGACGTCGGAAGCGCTGAGGTCGCGCTGATCGAGCGGCTTGAGATTGATCGAGATGCGGCCGCTGTTGAGCGTGGTGTTGGTGCCGTCGGCGCCGATGAACGAAGAGAGGCTCTCGACCGCGGGGTCTTTGAGGATGATGTCGGCGAGCTGCTGTCTGCTGCTTCGCCATGGCCGCGAAGGAGATGGACTGCGGCGCCTGGGAGATGCCCTGGATGACGCCCGTGTCCTGCACCGGGAAGAAGCCCTTGGGGATGACGATGTAGAGAAAGACGGTGAGAACCAGGGTGGCGAGAGCGACGAGCAGCGTGATGGTCTGGATAGCGCAGGACCCATTTGAGCGTGCGGCCGTAGAACGCGATCATGCTCTCGAAGACCCGCTCGGAGGCGCGGTAGAAGCGGCCCTGCTGGGCTTCGGGATTGTGGCGCAGGATGCGCGAGCACATCATCGGCGTCAGCGTCAGCGAGACGACGGCGGAGATGACGATGGTGACGGCCAGGGTGACGGCGAACTCGCGGAAGAGCCGGCCGACGACATCGCCCATGAAGAGCAGCGGGATCAGCACGGCGATGAGCGAGACGGTGAGCGAGACGATGGTGAAGCCGATCTGCTCGGCGCCCTTGAGCGCCGCCTGCATCGGCGGGTCGCCTTCTTCGAGATAGCGCGAGATGTTCTCGATCATCACGATGGCGTCGTCCACCACGAAGCCGGTGGAGATGGTGAGCGCCATGAGCGAGAGGTTGTCGAGGCTGTAGCCGAGCAGGTACATCACGCCGAAGGTGCCGACCAGCGAGAGCGGCACGGCGACGCTGGGAATGATGGTGGCGGAAAGATTGCGCAGGAAGAGGAAGATCACCATCACGACCAGGGCGATGGTGAGCATCAGCTCGAATTCGACGTCGTCGACCGAGGCCTGGATGGCGGTGGTGAGATCGGTGAGGGTGGTGACCTGGATGCCGGCGGGCAGGTTGGCCTGCAAGCTGCGGCAGCAGCTTCTTGATGCTCTTGACGACGCTGATGGTGTTGGCGCCGGGCTGGCGCTGCATGTTGAGGATGACGGCCGGGGTCTGGTTCATCCACGCGGCCTGCTTGCTGTTTTCGACGCCGTTGACGATGTTGGCGACGTCGTTGAGCATGACGGGCGCGCCGTTGCGATAGGCGATGACGACGTGCTTGTAGTCGTCGCTGGTTACAAGCTGATCGTTGGCGTCGATCTGGTAATCCTGGCGCGGGCCGTCGAAGTTGCCCTTGGCGGCGTTGACGCTGGCGGCGGTGAGCGCGGTGCGCACGTCCTCCAGGTTGATGCCGTAGGAGGAGAGCTGCCGTGGGATTGACCTGGATGCGGACGGCCGGCTTCTGTCCGCCGCTGATGCTGACCAGGCCGACGCCGCTGAGCTGCGAAATCTTCGGCGCGAGGCGGGTGTCGACCAGATCCTCGACCTGGGCAGAGCGGCATGGAGTCTCGAGGTGATGGCGAGGGTGAGCACCGGCGCGTCGGCGGGATTGGTCTTGCTGTAGACCGGCGGCGCGGGCAGGTCGGAAGGCAGAAGGCTCTGCGCGGCATTGATGGCGGCCTGCACTTCTTCTTCGGCGACGTCGATATCGAGCGAGAGATTGAACTGCAGAACGATGACCGAGGTTCCGCCGGAGCTGGTGGAGGTCATCTGGCTGAGCCCCTGCATCTCGCCGAACTGGCGCTCGAGCGGAGCGGTGACGGTGGTGGCCATCACGTCGGGGCTGGCGCCGGGATAGAAGGTCAGCACCTGGATGGTGGGGTAATCCACCTCGGGCAGCGCCGAGACGGGCAACTGCGTGAAGGCGACGAGACCGACAAGCAGGATCGCGGCCATCAGCAGCGAGGTTGCGACTGGCCGCAGAATAAATGGTCGCGACGGACTCACGGGGCGTTGCTCTCGCTTGTATCTTGGGGCACCGGCTGCTTGGAGATGATGACCTTGGAGCCGGTCTGGAGCTTCTCAAAGCTGCTGGTGGCGACCATATCTCCGGGGTTGATGCCTTCGACGGCGGTGATGCCTTTATCCGAGGTCCCGGCCTTCACGTCCTGCTTCCTGGCGACGTAGCTGGGCCCTTTGGCCGCATGCTGGTTTCCGGAAGGCTGGGCGCCAGCCGGTGCACTTTCCTCGGTTTCGCCCTGGGCGGGCTTGTTTCCGGAAGCCGGCGCCGGCTCGATGACATAGACGAACGATTCGGTTCCGTTGTGCTGGATGGCGGAATCGGGAATCAAGGTCATGTTGCGCTCGGTGGTGACGAGCAGGCGGGTGTTCACGAACTGGTTGGGAAAGAGCTTGCCCTCGCGGTTGTCGAACAGGGCGCGGAGCTTGACGGTGCCGGTGGTGGTGTCGATCTGGTTGTCGATGGCAACCAGCTTGCCGGTGCCCAACTCGGTGGTCTGATCGCGGTCGTAGGCATTGACGGTAAGCTTCGGACCCGGGCTTCCGGCGGCGCGACGGGTCTGCGCCAGGACCTGGGAGAGATGATCCTGCGCGATGGTGAAGACGACAGTGATGGGCTGGACCTGAGTGACCACGGCCAGCACGGTGCCGCCGCTGGCCTGGACGAGGTTGCCGGGATCGACGAGGCGCAGGCCGACGCGTCCGGTGAAGGGCGCGACGATGTGGCAGTAGGCGAGCTGAACCTTGTCGAAATCGAGAGTGCCCTGGTCGGACTTGACCTGGCCCTCATCCTGCGAAACGAGCTTTTCCTGGTCGTCGAGGACCTGCTTGGCGATGGCGTTGCTTGGCCCAGGCGGCCTGGTAGCGGTCGAGGTCCATCTTGGCCTGAGCCAGCAGGTTGGTGTCGCGCTCCAGGGTTCCCGTGGCGGACTCGACATTTGCCTGATACTGGCGGGGATCGATGTCGACCAGCGGCTCACCCTTGGCCACCGTCTGGCCTTCGCGGTAGTGGACATCGGTAATGACGCCGGTGACCTGGTTATAAATGGATGCTGTGTACACCGGCGTAACCGTACCGATGGCGTCAAGGTAAACGCCGATATCACCCTTTTGCGCGGTGGCAACGGTCAGCGTAACTGGTCCGCTGAAGCCGTGGCGGCCTCCGCCGCCGGCTGCCGCCTGCTTGCCCTGGCCGTTGTGACGCAGGATGAGAAAGAGAATGCCGGCAAAGACCAGCAACAGGATGATCCAGAGCCACTGGCGCCCCTTTTTTCGAGGAGGCGGTGGCGCGTCGCCGGTTGACTTCGGCAGTTGGTGGTCAGGCGGGATGGGCTGCTCGGGCGGTTTTTGTTCCATCTTTTTTTCGTACACCATTCGTCACGGCTCTCGCGCGAGAGCGGCGGTCAGGAGTTATTCGTTAGGCGGCCATTAGCGATTGCCGCGGCAGGGGTCATTTATTTGCATGGTTCCTAGCTTGTTCCGGCGAGCCTGACTGCAGAGTCGAAGGTAGACACATTTGTCGTGCAAATTCTTATTTTGCCAAAATTTGGCGTTTTCTTATGGACGATAGAGAACGGCGGATTGTTGCAGAACAGCCGTGGCTGTCCGGCACTGCTCGTATCCCAGTCTATCGGAGCGAAAACGAGGGCGGCAAATCGGTGGTATCGCTTCCATTCGCGTGCCGCTCTTTCTCGCATATGTTCGGGACACGGCTTTACACCCGGTGAGTTGAAGAACGGATGGCGCGAACCGGTCCGCTGAATCAGACTTTTCTTTCCTCACTCTGTTCTGAGGGCCTCCATGGGCTGAACACGGGCGGCGCGACGGGCAGGAAGGAAGGTGGCGGAGGCGGCAACCAGGCAGAGCAGTACGGAGGCGAGAAGCATGGCCACGGGATTGGTTCCGCTGCCGCCGATCAGGGAGTCGATCCACGCTCGCATGGCGAAGACCAGGCCCGCTCCGATGAGGATGCCCGCGGCGACCAGACGGAAGACGCCGGAGAAGAGCAGGCGAAGAATACGGGCGCGGTCGGCGCCGAGAGCCATGCGGACGCCGAATTCGCGCTCGCGGCGGCTGACAGTGTAAGCCATTACGCCGTAGACCCCGATGCTGGCCAACAGCAGGGCGAGACAGCCGAGAATGGCGGTGACCAGGGTGGAGGTACGCTGCCCGGCTACCGCGTCGTCGGCCAGAGTCTGGATGGTGGTGACGTTGGAGACGGCCTGTCCGGGATCGATGGAGGCGACGGCGCGGCGTGCGACGGTGGCCACGGCTAGCGGATCCCCCGTAGTGCGCAGCAGGAAGGCGAGCCCGGGCGGCGTGGTCTGCTCCACGCTGAGATAAATTTCATAGCCCGGCGGCTCGGAAGGTCCCCTGAAGCGCACGTCTCCAGCGACCCCGTCGACGATGTAGTTGCCGTCCGTGGTATAGCAATTGATCTTTTTGCCGATGGCGCTTTGCCCGGGCCAGAGTTTTTCCGCCATCTCCCGGTTGATGATGGCGACCTTGGGAGCATCCACCCGGTCTTCGAGGGTAAAAGCACGCCCTTGCAGAATAGGCGTCTGCACGGTGGCGAAGTAGCCGGGCGTGACGAAGTGGAAATCGGCGAAAGGCTTGTGGTCGGCGGTGCCGGTGGGCTGGCCCTCATAGGTGAAATCACCGTTGGAGCTGGCGCCGGTGAACGGCGGGTTCTGAGCCGCGCCCACGTGGGTCACACCGGGGAGGGCCGCCAGTTTATCGAGCAGGGCGTTGTAGAAGCGCCACTTCTGGTCAGCCTTGGGGTACTGGGCGGGCGAGAGGGAGACGCCCATCGCCAGTAGGTTCTGCGGATTGACGCCGGGATCGATGCGCATGATGCGCATGAAGTAGAAGGCCATGTTGAGGGAGCCGGCGACCAGCAGCATGGAGAGCGCGATCTCGGCGACTACAAGGATGGAGCGGGTGCGGTTGTGGCTGCGCGAGTCGGTGATGGTGCGGCCCTGCTGGAGCGCTGAGGTTTCATCCTGGCCCAGGATGCGCAGCGCGGGCATGATGCCGAAGAGGACGCCGGTGACGATGGCCAGCAGCGCGGCGAAGCCCAGCACGGCGGCATCGAGATGAACGCTGGAGGGCGGCTCGTAACCCTTGGGCCAGGCAGCGATGGGAATGTGGATGATGAGCTCGGCGAAAGCCAGGCCGACGGCCGCTCCGGCGAGCGAGAGGAGCAGGCTCTCGGTGAGGGTCTGGCGCATCATGCGAGCGGCCGAGGCTCCGAGAGCGCGGCGGATGGCAAATTCGCGGGCGCGGTGAGCGGCGCGGGCCAGCAGCATGTTGGCGAGATTGACGCAGGCGATGAGCAGGATGAAGCCCACGGCGGCGAGCAGGATATTCATGATGGAGCGCAGGTTGCCGAAGACCTGCTCAGACAGCGGCTGAAGGCGGATGCCGTGGGTGTTATCGGGAAACTGCTTGTTGATCTGGGCCTGGATGCCGTTCAGCTCTGCCAGCGCCTGGGCCGGGGTGACGCCGGGGCGGAGCTGGCCGACGGCGAGCAGGAAGTTGGTGCCATGCTCCGTAAAGGGCGGATTGGGCTCCATGGGTATCCAAACGGCAGCCGGTTGACTGCCTTCGGGGATGAACCGGGGCATGACGCCGACGACGGTGCAGGTGTTGCCGTCGAGATGAAAGGCCTGGCCGATAAGCGTGGGGTCGCTGTGCAGCTGCTCGCGCCAGAAGTTCTCGTCGAGCGCGCAGACCGGAGCTGCACCCTTCACGTGATCGGCAGGCAGAAAGCCCCGGCCGAGGATAGGTTTCATCCCATAAAGGCGGAAGTAGCCTTCGGTGATCTGGCTGACGTTGAGGGCCTGGGGCTGGCCGCTACTGCCGGAACCGGAGAGGATGCCGTTCCATGTCATGCGATTGCCGAAGAGTCCGGCCATCTCGGCAAAGGTTCGGCTGCGGCTGCGCCACTCCAGGAAGTCGGGCCAGGAGGCTGCATTGTAGGAGGCCTGGGGATAGACATTGCCGACGACCAACATGCGGCTGGACTCGGGATAAGGCAGGCGCAGGGCTCCATGGATGATGCTGTAGATGGCGGTGTTGGCTCCGATGCCGAGGGCCAGGGTGAGCACGGCGACGACGGTGAAACCGGGCGATCGCCGGAGCTGGCGAAGGGCGTAGCGGATGTCCTGAAGCAGCATTGCGTCGCGTCTCCTGGCTCTGTGTGAGAGCAATCGGATGGCCGCAACCGACGGCTTAAGTGCTTGAGGGGAAAGACCGCTCGGCGAGGTGGGTGTCCGGATCGGGGATCGGGTGTCCGGAAATGGACGGGGGACGACCCTTAGCGTTTGATCCCACGTCTCAAAAGCAAAGCGAGACCTGGGGCACCCGGGGACTCGCCGTCCAGGCATCCGCGCTTCGCGCCATCACGTGGCCGCTTTGCTCGCTTCGGTCCCTCCGCCTTGCATGCGTGGCTTCCCACATCTCAGACCCGAGATGTAGGGCACCCGGGGGATCAGGATGCTTCGAGGGCGGCTCGGTCCCAACCGGCGCAGTTGGCTGCTGCCTCGTAAGTGCTTTGCAGGAACTGAAGCAGGGCGGCGTCGGGGTCGGCGGACTTGCGCAGCTCCTCGTAGGGCAGGATGAACTCGCCGAGCTTCTTATCGAAGGAGGCTTGAGCGGGTGCGACCGGGCTCTGCGCGTAGCCGGGCGGCTCGGGATAGGCGTAGCTGTAAAACATGGCCTCGATGCCGGGCGCGCCGGGCCAGAATCCACAACTGCTGACTTCGTGCGAATAGGCATCGCGGGTGACGCGGTCGGGCAGGCCGGCCATGCTGGGGTGCGGGGGCGCGGTACGGCCGGAGAAGCGGGTGCAGGCGAGGTCGAGCGCTCCCCAGAAGAGATGGATAGGGCTGACCTTGCCGATGAAGCGGGCGCGAAAGACAGTGAAGACCCGCGTGGTCTGCAGCAGCGCGCGCCAGAAACGCTGCGCATACTCGGGGTCGTAGGCCTGGTGGGTCTGGTCGTTCTCGAAGGGGATGGGATCGGCGATCTCCACCGGCACGGGCCAGATGTGCACCGGTGTGTGGAGCTGATCGAGGGCGGCCATGACCTGGCCGTAAAAAGCGGCCACGGTCATTGGCTTGAGTTGCAGAACGACGCGGCCGCCGTCACTGGTTTCGAGCAACAGCGAGTGGTCGATGAAATCGAAATCGATCTGCAGCATGCGCGTGCCGTGCGGCATGGGCGAGGTAGTGACGCCGCGAGCGGTGGGGTACAGGGTGACGCTCCAGGTATGGTTGATGCGCGGCATGAGCGCAAGCCGGATCTTGCCGACGATCTGCATCCAGAGCTGGAGAGTGGTGCAGGTTTCGCCCCACGCCGCGTAGGGCAGCGATGGCCAGGCGTCTGTGGAGTAGTTGATGAGATCGGATTCCGCCGGCATGGTTTTCCGCTGCGCCCTTTCCGGTTCGATCATGATACGCGCTGGGTTTGCAATCGCGGGACGGTAGATTTCCTGGCGTTGCGTCGCGAGGACCGGAGCGGGTAGGCAGCATCCGCGTGCGCTGAGGATATTTCGCGCCGGGACGCTGAAATCTGGGCGTGTCGCTTCGCCACACGCGATCCCACATTCCAGATCAAGATGAGGGTGCCCGGCATCTTACGGATGCGGAGGGATGGGTGCGCGAGGTTGAGCGGGACGTGATGCTGTATCTGCTGGCGGCTTCAGCGGGGTCGGCGGATGGCTGGAGTTATTTCGGGCTGGGCCATGCCTTTGTCGCCAATATGACCGGCAACACGGTGCTGCTGGGCATGGCGGTGTTTCAGCCGCATGGAAACCTGCTTCACCCTTTTCTTTCTCTGGCCTGCTACGCGGCGGGGGTCATGATGGCATCGTTTCTGACCCGGAGAAGCAGCGAGGGCGCGGTGTGGTCGAAGGCGGTGTCGTGGACGCTGCTGGTGGAGGGGCTGCTGATCGGCGGGGCGGCGGCGCGATGGATGATGGTCCGGCGGGGATGGGATGTAAACCTCGACCTGCTGCTGGCAGTGGTGGCGCTGGCTATCGGGCTGCAGAGCGGCGCCATGCTGCAACTGAAGATTCCGGGAGTGGTGACCACGTACATCACCGGCACGTGGACCACGCTGATGCGCGGCGTGGTGCGGTTCGCGGCGCGACGGCGGCGGGAGGTTCCGGCGGAGAAGGTCCGGCTTGAAGAGCGTCTGCTGATGCAGGCCGGGATTCTGGCCGTTTATTTCCTGTCGGCGGTGTTGACGGGGTGGGTTTTCCTCCATGTGCCGGAAGTGGTCGGTGCTCTGTCCGCAGGTCCGGTGCTGGTGGTTGCGGCTTATGGGCTGGCTCGGGGCTAGGGACTTGCCATGCGTGCCGGTTATGTGAAACACAGGAACGCGAAGCCTTGATCGCAACTTTATGACCTACATTCTTGCCCTGGACCAGGGGACGACCAGTTCGCGCGCTATTTTATTCGGCAAAGACGGGAAGATTCACGCCCAGGCGCAGCACGAGTTCAAGCAGATTTATCCGCAGGCCGGCTGGGTGGAGCACGACCCTTACGACATCCTGACCACGCAGTTGAATGCGGCGGTGGAAGTGCTGGCGCGGTCGGGAGCGCGGCCGCGAGACCTGGCGGCGGCGGGAATCACCAACCAGCGCGAGACGACGATTGTCTGGGATCGCAAGACAGGCAAGCCGGTTTATAACGCCATTGTCTGGCAGGACCGGCGGACGGCGGACCTGTGCGCCCAGCTCTCGAAGGATGGCGCGGATGAAATCGTCCGGCAAAAGACCGGGCTGTTGATCGACTCCTATTTCTCGGGAACCAAGATCCGGTGGATTCTGGACCACGTGGAGGGCGCGCGGGAGCGGGCGGAGCGCGGCGAGCTGGCCTTCGGGACGGTGGATAGCTGGCTGATCTGGAACCTGACCAGCGGCAAGCAGCACGTGACCGACCGGACGAACGCCTCGCGAACGCTGCTCTACAACATCGTCGAGGACAAGTGGGACGCGGAGCTGCTGCGGCTGCTGGATATCCCGGAGAGCATGATGCCGCGGGTGGCGTGGTCGAGCGAACGCATCGGCGAGGTGAGCACGACGCTGGGGCTGGGCGAGGTGGAGATTGCGGGGATCGCCGGGGACCAGCAGTCGGCGCTGTTCGGGCAGCTCTGCCTGGATCCGGGAGATGCGAAGAACACGTATGGGACGGGCTGCTTCCTGCTGCAGAATATCGGGACGCAGTTTGCACTTTCGCAGAAAAGGCTGGTCACGACGCTGACCTGCAGCCTGGAGAAGAAGCTGACCTACGCCTTCGAGGGCAGCGTGTTTATCGGCGGCGCGGTGGTGCAGTGGCTGCGGGATAACCTGGGATTGATCCGGAGATCTTCCGATGTAGAAGCACTGGCGCAGACGGTGGAGAGCAGCGAGAACCTGGTGCTGGTTCCAGCCTTCGTAGGGCTGGGTGCTCCGCACTGGGACCCGCATGCGAGCGGCCTGATGATCGGGCTGCGGCGCAGCACCAAGCCGGGGCATATTGCGCGGGCGGCGCTGGAGAGCATTGCGTTCCAGGTGGCAGATGTACTGGAGGCGATGAATGGCGACACGGCGGTTCCCTGCCCTGAGCTGCGGGTGGATGGCGGAGCATCGGCGAACGATCTGCTGATGCAGTTTCAGGCGGACCTGCTGGGGATTCCGGTGGTGCGTCCGGAGGTGATCGAGACGACGGCGCTGGGCGCAGCGTATCTTGCCGGGCTGGCGAGCGGATTCTGGGCAAATCCCGAGGAGATAGGGAAGCTGCGGGACGCGGGTCGGCGATTCGAGCCGGCGATGGATGCGGAGAAGGCGAAGGCGGCTCGTGGGCGTTGGTCGGATGCGGTGAGCCGGGCTATGAAGTGGGAGTGAAAGGGCTCAGGGCGTAGGGGATGGGGTTCAGGGGATAGGAACTGTTTACTGGAGATGCAATGGATCGTGCGGCAATGATGGAGCGGGCCCTGGAGCGACAGGGCCCCTGGGACATTGTGGTGATCGGCGGGGGAGCTACCGGGGCAGGTGTTGCCGTGGATGCGGCTACGCGCGATCTGGACGTGCTGCTTCTGGAACGCGAGGACTTCGGCAAAGGGACTTCAAGCCGCAGCACCAAGCTGGTGCACGGTGGAGTGCGCTACCTGGAGCAGGGGAATATCTCACTGGTGATGGAGGCGCTCAAGGAGCGCGGGATTCTGCGTCAGAACGCTCCGCACCTGGTGCATGACCTGGCGTTCGTGGTGCCGAACTACTCGTGGTGGGAGGCTCCGTTCTACGGGATCGGCATGAAGGTCTATGACCTGCTGGCGGGCAAATATGGCTTCGGCAAGTCACGGGTGCTTTCGCGGGAAGAGACGCTGGAGCGTCTGCCGACGATCCAGACGGAAGGGCTGCGCGGCGGAGTGATGTATTACGACGGGCAGTTCGACGACTCACGCTTGCTGATCCACCTGATGATGACGGCGGCGGAGAACGGCGCGACCCTGCTGAACTATGCCGAAGTAACGGGCGTCACCAAGGGCGCCGACGGCTTTGTGAACGGCGTGACGGTGCATGACCGCGAGAGCGGCAGGAAATTTACGGCGGCGGCGAAGGTGGTCGTCAACGCGACGGGGATATTTACCGACGAGACGCGGCAGCTCTGCGAGCCCGATGCTCCGACGATGATCGCGCCGAGCCAGGGAATTCACCTGGTCTTCGAGCGGTCGTTTCTGCACGGGGATACGGCGATCATGGTGCCCCACACTTCGGACGGGCGGGTGATGTTCGCGATCCCGTGGCATGAGCACACGCTGGTGGGTACGACGGATACGCCGATCGACGGGCCGTCGTACGATCCCCTGCCCTTCGAGCAGGAGATCGAGTTCATCCTGGAGACGGCCTCGCTCTACCTGAGCCACGCACCCACGCGAAAGGACATCCTGAGCGTGTATACCGGGATACGGCCGCTGGTGAAGGCAGGGTCGGCGGGCGGCAAGACCTCCGCGTTGTCGCGGGACCATACGATTCATGTCGACGGGTCGGGACTGCTGACCATTGTGGGCGGCAAGTGGACAACCTATCGCAAGATGGCGGAGGACTGCGTGGACCACGCGATCCTGCTGGGCGATCTGCCGGAGGTGGAGTGCCGCACGCAGGCGCTGAGCATCCACGGCTACACCGAGGACGTGGATGAGCTGAGCAGCTTCGGGGTGTACGGTTCGGACGCGGCACGGATCGAGGCGCTGGCGGAGGAGGATCCGGAGCTGGCCAAGCCGCTGCATCCGGCGCTGCCTTACCTGGCAGCGGAGGTGGTCTGGGCAGCGCGCAAGGAGATGGCGCGCACCGTGGACGATGTGCTGGCGCGGCGGCTGCGGGCGCTGTTTCTCAATACCGAGGCGGCGCTGGCCATGGCTCCCACGGTGGCGGCGCTGATGGCGCGGGAGCTGGGGAAGGACCAGGATTGGGTGGCGACGCAGCTCACGGAATTTCGCGAAGTGGCGGCGGCTTATCTGCCGGGGTCGGCGGTGAGTGGCTAAGTAATATCCCCCATCTCAGAAGCGAGATGTGGGCACCCCGGCGACTGGCCGTCCGGGCATGAGCGCTGGCGCGCGACTCGTGGCGGCTTTGCTCCCTTGGGTCGCTTCGCCTGACATTTGTGGTAGCTCACATCTCGACGTCGAGATGTGGGGCATCCGGGGAATTGGTGATATTGATTTTTGAAAGCGGGCTTTGGGAATGAGATCTCCCTTTCTGGGCGAATTTGTTGGAACCCTGGTGATGATTCTGCTCGGCGATGGGGTGGTCGCCGGCGTGCTTCTGAGGCGGTCGAAGGCGGAGGGCTCGGGGTGGATGGTGATCACCACCGGCTGGGCCTTCGCGGTGCTGTGCGGCATCTTTGCGGCGAATTTGTTCGGCAGCCCGGACGCGCATTTGAACCCGGCGATCACGCTGGCCTTTGCGCTGAAGACCGGTGATTTTGCGAAGCTGGCTCCCTATGCGTTGGCCCAGATCTCGGGCGCATTCTGCGGAGCGGCGCTGGTGTGGCTGCAGTACTTACCACACTGGAAGGTAACTGAAGATCCGGCGCTGAAGCTTGGGGTGTTCTGCACCTCGCCGGCGATCCGGAGCCTGGGTGCGAACCTGATCAGCGAGATTCTGGCGACGGCTACGCTGATCGTGATCGTGGGGGCGATGAGCTCGAAGCTGGTGCTGTCGACGGGCGCCGCGGCGGGGCTGACGCCTTACCTTGTCGGCAGCCTGGTCTGGGGCATTGGGCTTTCGCTGGGCGGGACGACGGGGTACGCGATCAATCCGGCGCGCGACTTCGGACCGCGGCTGGCGCATGCAACGCTGCCTATCGCGGGCAAAGGCGGATCGGACTGGGGCTATGCGGGGATTCCGATTGTGGGACCGGCGATCGGGGGCGTGATTGCCGGGCTGATCCTGAAGTGGATCGGGGCCTAGGACATCTTTCCTATTACTTACTTTGTCCTTTGGCAGATTCGCTAAGTGCAGCTTCTCTTCCCGGAAAGCTGGACGAACTGCCACTCTTCGGTCTACACCAACAGTTCGAACTTCAATCCGCGGATCCCATGTCCCATGAGTGAGACCTGGGACCCGAGTTGTCGTCGTCTCTGGACCGTCTCTTTCTCTTTAGTGGCCGTGATGGTCGCCGCCTACGTGGCCGCGTCCGTCGCGCATTTCGTTGCCATGGAACTCATGGCTGTGCTGCTCGAATCGCTGATGGTCGAAGTGCTCGTTGTGGCCGGGATATGCGCCGTGGTAGCCATGATGCGGATCATAGCGGTTATTCACATGTCCGTAGAAGTTGTGGCGGCCATGAAACCAGGGACCGACGCCGATGAAGACTCCGCCGTTGAACCACTCGGGGCCATAGTAGCCGAAGGGCGCGCAGTTATACGGAGCGAAATTGTAATAACCGTAGGGGCAGACTGGTTCCACCCCAATGTTGACGGAAATCTGGGCTGGTGCGGTCGGCGCGCTGCTTAACATTGCTGTAGCCAAAACGGGTAAAGCAAGCAATTTCCATGAACGCATTCTCTTCTCCTTACCTGCCTCTTCCTTAGAGGGCTTTCGCAGGCGAGGAGTTGTGCGACCCTGACATCCCACATCTCAGACCGGAGACGTGAGACACCCGTCATTCGGGATGAAGTCCTCTATTGTTGGGCAGTTGCGAGGAGAGCGGCGAGGTCTTTGTGGCCACGCTCGCCGGCGTAGGCGGCTGGAGTTTTGCCCTGATCGCAGCAGGCGGTCTTGTCGGCTCCGTGCTCGAGCAGCAACTCGACGACAGCCGCGTTGCCGTTAGCGGCTGCCTGATGAAGCGGAGTGTAGCCTCCGGCCTGCGTGGCATTGACGCTGGCTCCGGCTTCGAGCAGCAGACGCAGGCTTTCGAGCGAGTTACCGAGCGCGATGCAGGCATGGAGGGCCTGGTTGCGCATGGGGTTGTGAGAGACCTGATGGATGTGAGCTCCGTGCTCGAGGAGAAGCTCGACAGCCTGCGGAGTGGCGAAGGCCGCGGAGAGATGCAGGGGCGGCCAGCCGTCCGGCGAGACGGCGCGGGCCATCATGGCGTCGGCTGCGATGATGGCGTGGAGTCGTTCGCAATCGCCGAGGGCCGCGGCCTCGTGGATGTCGAACTCGCCGGCTCCCTTCAGCACTGACTCGCGCAGGAAGTCCCGGATGACGGGCTGGCGGGTGTAGATGGACCACATGAGCGCAGAGACTCCCTGGGCATCACGGAACAAAGCGAGCGAGGGATTTTCTTCGACAGCAGCGGCGATCTCGGCGGTCTCTCCCCGGCGGATCATATTGAGGAAGAGCTGGCTCATGGGATGAGTATAGCGGCGGCTGGACTGCTCAGAGACAGGCAGCTAAAAGCGGTTAGACGGCCACGGCCAGGAGCAGCGGATCGATGGCGGGCAGGGGCTTGATTTCCGGCATGACTACGCTTACGTAGCTGCCGCTGGCGACGTCGGCAAAAACGCGGTTTGCGGTGTCTTCAACGCGGGTGGAGTTGATGTGGAGTCCATGAACTGCCCTCATGGCAATAGTGGACAAGAGAAAACGATTGGCGACACGGGTTCCCGCGGAAAATACCAATTCTGAGCGCATAGCAGCCTCGATTCATTTCACAAAAGAAAAGCAGGCCGCATTCCAGGATCAGACGGACCGAGTGGGTCGAGGGAGAAGCCCCTCGCGCCAAGCCGACGCGAGCATCCCAATGATACCTCCTGCGGCATGTTTCCAGGGGAAGAATCGACGAACCTGCGAGATATTGTGGGGACGGCGCATGCTCGCGGCAGACGCGACACTAATCGTCGGGGTTGAGGATTTCTGCAAGCGTCTGCTTGTGCTTGGCCTTGCGCTTCTCGGCCTTTGGCGTGTCGACGATTACGCGCTCAGGCTTGGGCTGACCGACGCGTTCCCGGGCGTTGGCCTTGACCGCTTTGACGGCGGAGAAGGTCTTCTTTTTCGATTTCTTTGCCGCCATGCGCGCATCTCCAGTGTCATCCCAAACCAGTCAAGATTATCGCGGGGTTGGAGCGCGATAGCAAAGATTGAACTTTTTGGGGCAGGCGGCGATGCCTAGAATACAATTTGTAACGGAGACGGGTGACGTATATGGAAGAACGCGATTTCTTTGACGAGAAGGCGGAGCAGCGGAATCACCTGCTGACCTGTCCCCACTGCGGCAAGCCGGATGAATATCAGCTCGGCTGGCTGGTGCGCCGCAAGAAATCGGGCCTGCCGCGCAATGCCGACGAGCGGGATCGAGCGCGTTTCGCCAAGGCCCAGTCTTACATGGTCCGCAAGGACGATATGGTGGCGTGCAAGAACATCCGCTGCCGGAAGCGGTTCGAGGTCGCTGGGATTCAGTCTGTAGCATTTCTTCAGTCGGCTTGAGGACTGGCCGGGACTGGCCGTCCGGGCATACACGCCTTTGGCGCATTCTTTTTGGCTTCGCCTGACCGCCTGTTTCCCCACATCTCAAAAGCGAGATGTGGGGCACCCCGCACTTGGTCCTCATTCAGCCGGCATCTTCTCCTTCACGATGATCAGGTCCCAGGGGCCTATGTTGACCTTTTCGCCCTGCGCGATGGCGTGGCTGGTGAGCAGGTCGGTTCCGTCGGCGTAGGAGTAGGTCACCTCCGCGGGCGTGCTCGAATAGTTCAAATAGTAGTGGAGCTTTCTCCCGTCCCGGCCGATGCCGTGCTTGACGCGCACCGTCGGGGGCAGCTGCTGGTCGGGGCCAGTGAGTCCGGTTTCGCGCAGGGTGGCGAGCACCACTGCCGACTGCAGCTGATCTGAGAGGACCGTTCCTTCATAGGTGAGCGTGCCAGCTCCGTAGTGATTCTCGGTGATGGCCGGCCAGCGGCCGAAGAATGGATGGTCGTAGAAGGCGAGCGGCTTCGCCGTTGTGAGCTGCAGAAACTCGGCCCAGCTGCTGACCTGGTTGCCGTCTCCCGCGTGGAATGGGTCGCCCTTGAGGGCGAGCGGTTTTTCGAGGTTCGAGAACTCCTGATAGGTAAAGCCTGCCGCATCGCGGAGCGGGCCCGGGGCGCGCTCCCACCGCACGGCGGAATTTTCATTCGCGAAGCCGCTCTTGAAGGTCATGAGCACGTGCCCTCCGTTGTGCACGTAGTCGGATATTTCCTTGAGCAATGCGTCGTTGGCGATGTAGAGCACAGGCACGATGAGCAGCTTGTACTGTGCCAGCTGCGCGGCAGTTACGGAGGGAAAGACGAAGTCCGATCCTATGTTGGCCATGTAGAGCGAGCGGTGCAACTGGCTGATAATGACGCCATACGCGCCCGCGGCCTTGCCCGGCACCCATCCCGTGTCTTGCTGGTGCTCGAAAGGCATGAAGCTGATCGCGTTCTCCGAGTCGACGCTGTAGAGGATGGCGACCTGGTTGTGAATCTTCATGTCCGCCAGCTCGGGGCCGATTTTCTTCAGCTCGTGCGCGGTGCGCGAGACCTCGGCGTAGGCCCGGTTGGGTTCGAGATCGTGGCTCAGCACGCCCTTCCAATAGGTCTCCTGGCCGGCGTGGATGGAGTGCCAGTGCCAGTACTCGACCATGTTGGCTCCGCTCGACACATCGGTATAAACGTCGAGGCGCATCTGGCCGTCGTAAGGCGGGAACTGGCCTGCGGAATCCCATCCCAGGGTCTGCGCGTTGGTTTCGGTTACGAGGTAGTTGGTGTGCTTGAGGGAGCGGGAGAAGTCACCCTGGAACGCCTGCCACGCTCCGTCCATGTGGTCCTGAGTGCCGTGGTAGATGTTGTCGGCGACGACGTCGATGTTGGCGGCCACATCGGGCTCGTTGACATCGGGACGCATCATGCCGCCGAAGTCTTGGGTCACAAACTGATCGGGTCCACGGTATTTCCGAACTAAATCCGCCTGCCATGCGAGATAACGCGTCACGCGGATCTGCTGCCAGCGGGTCCACTCCAGTTTGTAGCTGGTGCTGGTGGCATCGTCGCGGGTGGGCATGTCGGCCCAGTCGTTCACGTCCTCGCCCCAGTAGTTGAGGAACCATGCCTTGTTCAGAGCGTCGGTCGTGCCGAATTTTTTCTTGAGGTGATCGACGAAGCCGGCGAAGACGTCGGGATTCGAGGCACCATAGGAGGATGTCTCGTTGTCGATCTGCCAGCCGATGACGGTGGGATTGTCTTTGTAATGGCTCACCAGGTTGGTGATGAGGCGTTCGGCGTAGAAGCGAAACTTGGGATTGTCGTAATCCATGTTCTGACGCATGCCATAGCCGACGTAGCCGCCGCCAAGCGGCCGGGCGAAGATTTCCGGATGCTCGTGCACCATCCAGGTGGGGATGGAGTAGGTCGGCGTGCCCATGATGACCTTGATGCCGGCCTTGCCCATGGCATCGACGACACGATCCATCCAGGCATATTCGAAGTGGCCATCGGTGGGTTCCCAGAGGCTCCAGGTGGATTCGCCCATGCGGACGACGGTGATGCCGGCGGCCTGCATGAGAGCGACATCTTTATCGAGGCGGCCGGGCTGGAGATCGGCCGGCATGTACTCGTTGTAGTAGGCCGCGCCGTAGAGGATGGTGGGCTGCGAGGTGCCGAGCGATGCGTCCTGCGCGCGCGAGGATGGAGAGGGTGCGAGAATCGCGGCCGCGAGCAGTGCGGCACAGATGGTGCCGTATACGTTTCCTGAATTGCGTTGCATTAAGTCTCCTGGAAGCCGAAAGCGAAGAGCTGGAAGCTGGAACCGAAGAGAAAGGCCGCCGTCTAAGAAGTTTTCCTGGGTGCGATGACGACTTCGGTCTCGACGCGCTCGTTGAAAACTCCCGCCGCATTGAGGGTGAGCAGCGCTTTGGATAGTTCCGCCTCGAACGCCTCAGTATTGTCGCCGAATAGTGGCCTGGCGGAGCTTGATATCGAATAGAGGCATCCGATGATCGAATTTATGTCGCGCGTGATCATGCCCGGAAACTCATGAACTGTAAATTGAGAGAAGTATTCAGACCGGCACAGCGCTGGTTCGTGTTCAGGTTCTTGCGGATTGGATTTCGGATGCCGAGTTCGCGGTCCAAGGAATCTGGCGACGATCTGATTGGCTACCGGTTCCCAGCTCTCTTGAGGGCGCCGCCTGCCTGGGTTCACCAGCGCCAGTCCCCCTCCGTCCGTTGTGAGGATCGCGAGCTTCCGGAGCACTTCGTCACGGTCCATCCAGTGAAAAGCCTGCCCGATTGTGGTAACTCGAAAAGATCCCGCCCCCAGCCAAATGTCCTCGGCCCTGGACTGCAGCCACTGGATATTCTGTCGGCCCCTTGATGCCGCCAAATGTTGACCCTTGGCGATCATGTCTGCATCTGGATCGACGGCAACAACCTCGGCGACGATCGAGGACAGTGGAATTGCGATGGTGCCCGGCCCGCATCCTAAATCCAGAGCACGCACATCCTCGCTGAGATCGTAAGTCTCGACTATGAAATCGAGTGCCGCCTGCGGGTATAGCGCTCGGAAACGATCATAGAACTGCGTCGTGCCGGCGAACGGCGAGGCGTCCAAGGAAACTGGCATCCCCAATGGGACCACAAATTTTCCGTCGGAACAAGCGGACGCACCCGGGGCAACGGACTCTGCTCTGCACCCTCGTGCAACCCTTTCGAACATCTGCTTCCGGCGAGGGGGATGTTGCTGAGCGGGCATCAAGCGTCAGATACTATCCACTCGCCGGCGTTGCGGGTTGTTGTTTCTCCCACGTCTCAAAAGCGAGACGTGAGGCACCCGGCTAGCTGGCGTTGCGGGAGAGCAGGAGGGTGCTGAAGGAATCCGGCGGCATCATGGCGGGAAATTTTCTATCGCCGACTGCGATATCGATGGGCCTCTCGCGATCGCTTCCATTGCGCAGGATGACGGCGACGCTTTCGTCGGGGTTCAGACAGGCCGCGTGATCTCAAAGAGAAGGCAGGGCCGAAGCCCTGCCTGTTTTCGTTTGGATGTCTGACATGAAATCGTTTCGCGCCCGACGATGACTTATCGCAGCGGCGTTCTTAGATCACGGGGGCGCCGCGCTTGAGGTAGCTGCCGTACATCCCGAGGATGACCGCTGCCGCGCCCGCGATGACGTTGTAATAGAACATGGGGTGCATCATGTGCGGCGAGTAGGTCAGATCCTGTCCCGACCACAATGTGAGCAGCACGGCGAAGAAGGCAAACTGTCCGGCGATGACCTGGAACGTGAGGCCCCACTGGCGCCGCTTCTCGGTGGCCTCGATCTGGTCGGGCGTGGCTGTCTGCTCGTGGACGGGAATCAAGATATTGGCCATCTAGGTCGCACTCCTTCAATATTTCGAGGCGCGGGTTAGGACCCTGCCGTCTCTGCACTCCATTAAATCATGCGTTTTCTTTTTCAGGTAGCCTCTCGCCTTGCTCTCCCACCTCTCGATGATGAGATGTGAGGCGCTCCGGTATTCATGGGAATAGGGCAGAATAGCCGTGAGGAGAATTTCCGTGAATGCTGCCGTCGTGACTGCTTTCGATGCACCGCCCCGCTATGGCTCTTTTGCTGATCCTGTGGCCCAGGAAGGCGAGGCGCTGGTGACGATCACCGCTGCCGGGCTCCATCCGATTGTGAAGTCGCTGGCCAACGGGACCCACTACGGCAGCACCGGCGAGCGGCCGTTTGTCCCCGGCGTGGATGGCGTGGGGCGGCTCGAAGACGGGACTCGCATTTACTTCGGCGTGGCGCGGAGCCCGTTCGGAACTTTCGCCGAGCGCGCTCCCGCGGCGGGCTGGATGCGGCTGCCGCTGCCTGACGGACTCGACGACGCAACGGCGGCGGGGATTGCGAACCCGGCGATGTCTTCGTGGGTCGCTCTGCAGTCGCGGGCGAGATTTGTTGTCGGCGAGAGCGTGCTGATCCTGGGCGCCACCGGCGTTGCCGGGCAGCTCGCAGTGCAGATCGCAAAGCGCCTCGGTGCGCGGAGGGTGATTGCGGCGGGACGCAACCCGGAGGCTCTGGAGAAGCTCAAAGAGCTGGGCGCGGATGCGGTCATCCCGCTCGACCAGGAGCGCGCCGCGCTGGTGTCTGCGTTTCGCAGCGAGTACTCCGAGGCCGGTGTGGACGTAGTGCTCGACTATCTATGGGGACAGCCGGCGGAGAGCCTGCTCGAAGCCATTGCACAGAAAGGCCTGAAGAAGGCAGCGGCCCGGGTGCGTTTTGTCCAGATCGGGTCGAGCGCGGGAATGGCTATCTCGCTGCCGGCTGCAGTCCTGCGCAGCTCGGGGCTGGAGCTGCTCGGCAGCGGATTCGGCAGCGCTTCCCTGGATCAGATCGTGAAGGCGCTGGCGGAGTTCTTCACAGCGGCGGCCGAGAAGGCATTTCAGTTTGAAATCCGGATCGCGCCGCTCAGCGATGTGGAAGCCCTGTGGAACGTGAAGGAACAGGGCACAAGAATTGTGTTTCAACCCTGATACTGCACAGGCGCGCCGATTTTTTCAGCAGGAGCGCGCCTGAGCTTCAAAATCGGTGGCATGGCTGGACCGAAGCGTTCGACGGTGATGCGCCGGTGCTCCCACCGAACGCCCTTCCGATGCCCCGTGCGACGCGAGGCAGTCTGCTATCCGCTGCAACAATATTGCCGGGGGCACGGGTTTGCTGAGCAATGCAAATACATGCCCCGCCAGGCGCGCCGGCTCAAGCAGATCGATGGTCTGCGCCTGGCCGGAGAAGAGCAGAACTTCGCAATCCGGAGTGTCCTGTCTCACCTTGATGGCCAGATCGATACCGGTCATGCCCGGCGTCACTACATCCGAAATGAGCATCTGGGGCGGCACCAGGGATGCGAGGTCGAGCGCGGTTGCTCCGTCGTAGGCGGTCATGGGCGCGTAGCCGTTAAGGGAGAGGATGGTCGAGAGGGTGTCGGCGATGACTTGCTCGTCGTCCACTACGAGAACTACGGGGCGATGCTTCGTCTGATCTAGAGATGAATCTTCGGCAGGCACCTGGGCAATCGGAACGGTGGGGAAACTGGTTCTTGCGGTCATGGCGGAAATCACCCCCGGAGTTCCACCGTAGCAGGGTCTATTTGATACGGGTTAACTCTTTCAATTCAGGAGAATTAGACGGGTTATCAGGCAGTCGTCGGCTTTGCCGAGGGAATGGCGGAGGGTAATAAAAAAAAATGTGCATCAAATTACTAATTCTGGCCTAAGATCAGTTTTGCGATAAATTACGCATAGGTTAAGAATAGGTCAAGATGGAACGGAGGGTATCGGTCATGGCGAAGCTTCCCGACTCGAAAAGGACCACGGCCAGATTTGAATCCATCCTGCAAAGCGATGTGCCGAAAGGCCGGGACGGCAAACACAAGCAGATTGTGACCCAGCTGCTGGACGACATCGACCAACTGGAAGACGGAGCGGCGCTAAAGATTCCGCTCTCGGCACTCCCGGATACCAAGGAAAACATCCGGTCGGCGCTGAACCGCGCGACACGCCAGCGCGGCGTGGAGGTAGCGACTTCGAGCGATGCCGAATACCTCTATGTCTGGAAGGCTCCGGCCCAGCCGTGATCTCGCGGGCCTGAAATTCTTCATCAGCGACTCAGAGCTGGAGTCCTCGAAGCTGGTCAGTTTTCCGGCTACCATTCCGTTCCAAGGCATGGACCGGAGTGCGGCAGATTGATGAATCGCTCCCCTGCGCTTCTTGATCCAAGCCATGAGGAATGCGATCGGCGTTCTTCTAACTCTGCTTTTCGTCAAGGAATGGGGACGCAACGGTATGGCAGCAACTTCCGGCCCTCGCGTGCGGACGTTTATGTGGCTGGCGGCTTTGGGGCTGGTGGCTTTTGTCGGCCTGCAATTCGTACGGCCTGAACTGACCAATCCTCCAGTGACCGCCGATCTTCAGGCACCGCCGGAGGTGAAGCAGATTCTGCATAATTCCTGCTACAACTGCCACTCGAATGAGACGACGCTACCATGGTTCGACCGGGTGGTTCCCGCTTATTGGCTGGTGGCAAGCGACGTGAAGACCGCGCGGGCACACCTGAATTTCTCCGAGCTGGGCGCGGCGCCTGCGGCGAAACAGAAAGCGACCCTGTTCGAGGCCATTAACCAGATCCAGCTTGGGGCGATGCCTCTGCCTTCGTACCTGCAGGTTCATCCGGGAGCGGCAGTTACGACGGCGCAGCTGGCAGTCCTGCGCAACTGGCTGAGTCCGCCGGCTCCGGATACGGCGACTCCCACCTCGCGGGTCGAGGCGGCAAATGCGCAGTATGCGAGCTGGATTCCGGCGGGAGCGTCGCCGGTCGGCCGGCAGGTGCAGCCGGAACCCAACGGCGTTGCGTTCCTTCCCGACTACAAGAACTGGAGAGAGATCAGCAGCACCGATCGCTTCGACAACCACACCATGCGCGTGATTCTGGGCAACGACGTTGCGATCAGGGCGATTGCCGAGCACCACATCCATCCCTGGCCGGACGGGACGGCCTTTGCCAAGGTCACCTTCCACCAGCAGCCGGACGGGACCGGCTTTGTGCAGACAGGTGCGTTCGCGCAGGTGGAGCTGATGATCCGCAACAGCCGGGAGTACGCCTCGACCGGCAACTGGGGATATGGGCGATGGATCGGGACGGATCTGAAACCCTACGGCAAAGGGCCGGAGTTCGCGAACGAATGTGTGAGCTGCCACACGCCGGTACGCAAGAACGACTACGTCTATACCCTGCCGCTGCGAGGTCAAGAGTGAGACACGCGACGAGAACCTACTGGCTTCTGGGCACCGCGCTGCTCATCGGGGCGATGGGCGGCTCGCGGGAGAATCCCCGGGTTACGTCGAGACTCAATGATGAAGCATCGCTGGGCGGTGAGCTGTCGGTGAATCCGCTGCAGTGGAAGGTGATTACTTCGGCTATTGATCATCGAGATTCGACGATGTACACCGTCTTCGGCAACGACCGGGCGGTCGAGTACGCGCGGACGCACGCGGAGCACGAGTATCCGGCGGGATCGGTGATTGCGCTGGTCACATGGACGCAGCAGGAGGATCCGCGATGGTTCGGAGGGCGAATTCCGAAGGCTCCGAAGTCGGTGGAGTTCGTAACGGTGAGCACCGACGCGGACGGCAAGCTCTCTTACCGGTACGAGGAGTACGAGGGCTCTCCGCTGAAGAGGATGCCGGCCGAGGAGAGCACGGTGCCGGCGGGACGGGCGGCTTACCTGATTGGGCAGCGGGCCGCGGTGATGCCCTAGGGGACTGGTCGTCCCGGGCGACTGCGCCTTTGGCGCGTCTCTTTCGGCTTCACTCCCTTTGGTCTCTTCGCTTTGCCATTGATTCTTCGCCTGCGGTCAGGGACTGAAGGTCGTTTCTCCCACATCTCCAGGGCGAGATGTGGGGCACCCGGCAACCCGTGGGAAACGACAAATGCGCGGCGATGCGACCGAAGGGAGCGAAGCATCCACAACCCGCGCGGAAGCGCGATTGCCTGGACGGCCAGTCCACGGCAAGTCTCTGGAGCTTTCCTGCGCGACGTGATACACCGTAGGGCATGAGCTTCTCTACCCAGCAGGACCCGGCAGAGGCGGCCAAGCGCAAGGCCGCCGAATATGCTTCTTCACAGATCACGGATGGAATGGCGGTGGGACTGGGCTCCGGCACCACGTCGGCCCTGGTAATCGAAGAGGTGGGGCGGCGGGTGGCCGCGGGACTGCGCATTACCGCGATCGCGACCTCGGAGCAATCGCATCGGCAGGCGGTGGCCCTGGGCATTCCGCTGACCGACTTCGCGCGCCAGCCGCATCTGGACCTGACTATCGACGGCGCCGATGAGGTGCAGCAAGGCACACTGCACCTGATCAAGGGGCACGGCGGCGCGCTGCTGCGGGAGAAGATTGTGGCCATGGCGAGCGGCCGTCTGCTCATCGCCGTCGACCCGCGCAAGCTGGTGGCTACGCTGGGCTCGGTGTTCACGGTGCCGGTGGAGGTGGTTCCCTTTGGATGGGAGACCACCGCGGCGCGGCTGCGGGACCAGGGCTTTGCTCCCGAGCTGCGCGTGAAGGAGGACGGCGAGCCCTACATCACTGACGGATACCACTACATTCTTCATTGCAACCTGCCGGGCTCGGGGATGAGCGCGGAAGATGCCGCCGAGGCTTTCAATCGGACGGTCGGCGTGGTGGAGCACGGGCTGTTCCTGGGGATGGCCAGCGAGTTAGTGATCGGGAGCACGGAAGGGATTCAGATTCTCAAGCCGCAACGCTGATGCACCCATGCCCGCAACAACCAAAATCCGTAGACGAACCGCGGGCATCGTTGCGCCATTGCCCACATTGCTCTCGCAGGCGCTGGTGGCGTTCACGATCGAGTTCGATAACGAGTTCGAGCATCAGAGTCCGCACCAGATCACCAAAGCCGCTTCGAAAAAGAGCGGGATAGCGAGGACCGATGCGCCCTGGCTGGTATCGCTCGCCATGTGGGCGCTCTTCCTGCGATTCGTTCCAGAGCGCGGCATCACGGTGCGCGAGTTGCTTTACGCCGCCAATCTGGACAAGAAGACGCTGCGCAACTGGCTGGTGCGGCTGAGCGGCTGGTGGGGATACCTCACCATCGCACCCGACCTCGCATCCAGCCCGGTGATGCCGCCACCCGGTGACTGGATCGTTCGGCCAACTCCGGGCGGCCTGAAGGCACTGCGGGTGTGGCGTCCTCTCTTCGGTGTGATCGAGACGCGCTGGCGGGAGCGATTCGGCGTAAAAGCCATCGATCAACTGCGAGATTCGCTGGGCACGATCGTCGGCAAGCTTGACCTTAAGCTGCCCGAGTATCTGCCTATCCTGGGTTATGGGCTTCGCGCCGACCTCTCCCGTTTTTCCATGTTGCCGCCGGAGCCGGTGAATGTTTCAGGTCAGAACCTGCCGGCGCTGCTGGCGAAGGTTTTGCTGGCCTTCACCCTCGAGTTCGAGAGAGAGTTCGATCTGTCGCTGGCCATCTGCACCAATGTTCTGCGGGCGTTGAGCGATGAAGGTGTACGGGTGCGCGACCTTCCACGCTTGAGCGGCGTCTCGGCCGAGGCGATCAAGATGGCTACCGGCTTTTTGATCAAGGGCGGATACGTAGTTCTGGAAGCAGAGAGCCCGGCAAGCCGGACGAAGCTCATGCGGCTGACCGAGAAGGGACTGTTGGCGCAGGACGCTTACCGCAAGCTGCTGGCGGCGATCGAAGAGCGATGGCGGGAACGGTTTGGTGCGTCGGAGATCGAGAGGCTCCGAGCTATTCTGGAACCGCTGGTCGGCGACGGCACAGCCGCGCTTTCGCCTCTGTTTCGCGGGCTGAAACCTTATCCCGAGGGATGGCGGGCTTCGGCGGCGAAGCCTGAGATCTTGCCGCATTATCCGATGGTGCTGCACCGAGGAGGATATCCGGATGGGGAGTGATTCCACGCGCTCGTAACCGTGGACATGCCTGACGTCCGTTATCCCACGCCGCGGAGGCGGCGACTGGCCATCCCGGGCAACTGCACCTTTGGCGCGTGTTCCAGCGGCTTCACTTCCCTTGGCCGCTTCGCTCTGCTCTGATTTCCTGACTTGCAGTCAGAGAACTCACGGTTGTTCGTCCCACATCTCGAAGGCGAGATGTGGGGGAATTGGACGGCGCAGCGCTGAAGCCACGCCCTACTACAACACCGACATGATCCGGTGTTGGAAGAGGTTTGGCGCCAAAGGCGCGGGCGCCTGGACGGCGAGTCCCTGCTATGCTCACGAGAAATGAATTTTCGTGCGCGCACTCTCCTTCTGCCCGTTCTCTCTGCGGCCTTGGCCGTCAGCGTCTCCGCCCAGTCGCTTACGCCCAAGGAAAAGACCATCGTGACCTACATCGACGCCAACGAACAGGCGTCGAATGCGCTGCTGGAAAAGCTGGTGGACATCAACAGCGGGACGCACAACCTTGAGGGCGTTCGCGCGGTGGGCAGGGTGATCATGCCGCAGCTTACCGAGCTCGGATTCAAGGTGCAGTGGATCAATATGGACGCGGTGCAGCGCGCAGGCGTGCTGGTAGCCGGGCATCCGTGCCCCGAGCCGGGCAAGTGCGGCAAGCGGATGCTGCTGATTGGCCACATGGATACTGTGTTCGAGAAGGACAGCCCGTTCCAGACCTATACCGTCAACGGCCACATCGCCACCGGGCCCGGCACCAACGACATGAAGGGCGGCCTGGTGGACATGCTGTACGCGCTGAAGGCGCTGCAGGCGGCCGGCGTGCTGAAGCAGATGGAGATCACCATCGTGCTGAGCGGGGACGAAGAGGAGCACGGCGAGCCGGTAAGCATCTCGCGCCGTGACATGATCGCCGCGGCGCACCACAGCGACGCGGTGCTGGAGTTCGAAGGGACGCCGCGCATCGACGGCGTTTTCTATGGCAGCGTAAGCCGGCGCAGCTCAATCACCTGGCACATCAAGACGACGGGAGAGACCGGACACTCGTCGGCCATCTTCTCCACTAGTAAGGGATATGGCGCAATCTATGAGTTGACGCGCGTCCTGGACACCTTCCGCACGCAGCTTCCCGAGCCATACCTCACGTACAACGTGGGCATGGTGCTGGGCGGGACGGCGATCACAGTCGACCCGACCGGCAACAACGGCACGGCGAGAGGCAAGGACAACGTGATTGCGCCGGCGGCCTACGCGAGCGGAGATATCCGAACGCTCTCCAACGAGCAATCGGAGCGGGTGGAGAAGAAGATGGAGGCCATCGTTGCGCAGCACCTGCCGAAGACGGGCGCGACGATCAGTTTTGGGGAGGGCTATCCGGCGATGGCGCCGACGGCGCAGAGCCGGGCGTTGCTGAGCATCCTGAACCAGGAGAACAAGAGCTTGGGATTCGGGACCATGCCGGAGCTGGACCCGATGAAGCGGGGCGCGGGAGACATCTCATTTGTGGCGGGTATTATCCCCGGACTGGCGGGCATCGGCGCCACCGGTGAGGGCGCGCATGAACCTGGCGAGACTATCGACCTGTCGACGCAGCCGATCAACACCAAGCGCGATGCGCTGCTGATGTACCGGTTGAGCAAGATCGATCAGAAGACCGACCTCGTCGCCGCTGCAAATGCCGGGAAATGATGGCTGCTCCGGCAGCACCCTCGGCTTCGATCGAGATGACAACTGCGTTGGTGAAGAAAAAAGAAATCTCCACGACGCTGAACGCGCTCTAACAAGAACGATATTTTCATGGATGAGGCTCTTCCATCGAGAACCGCGCTTCGTGTGGCCCTTCGGCGCGCGGCGCACCAGCTTTACGATTCTCCTGTAGTTTTTCACGATCCGATTGCGGTTCCGATTCTGGGCGAGACGTATGCCGAGGAGCTGCAGCGGACTCGGTTTCACATGGAGAAGCCATATTCGCTGGCCATGCGCGCGTTTCTTGTGGCGCGCAGCCGGTCCGCAGAGGAGAATCTCGCCCGCGCAGTCGCAAACGGCGTGACGCAATACGTGCTGCTCGGCGCGGGGCTGGATACTTTCGGCTATCGCAATCCTCATTCGCAATTGCGCGTCTTTGAGGTAGACCATCCTGCGACGCAGATGTGGAAGCGGGACCTGCTGATGCGCAGCAATCTTGCGATTCCGGCGAACCTTTCCTACGTGCCGGTGAATTTCGAGCGACAGTCTCTATCCGCCGAGTTGGAGAAGTCCGGATTCGATATGCTGGCCCCCGCGTTCTTTGCGCTGCTGGGTGTGGTTCCTTACCTTACGCTGGATGCGTTTCGCGCGACGGTGCAATTTCTTTCGGAGCGGCCTGCTAGGAGCGGGGTGGCGTTGGACTATGGGCAACCACGACACGTTTTGCCGCCGCTGGAACAGCTGGGGCGCGATTCGCTGGCGGCGCGGGTAGAACTGGCAGGCGAACCCTTCCAGCTTTTTTTTACGCCGGAGGAAATTGCTGCCGAACTTTCCGCCTTTCGCCGCGTCGAAGATATAGGAGCGGAAGAGATGAACGCGCTCTATTTCACGCACCGGCACGATCGGCTTGCGGTCCGCGGAAAATCAGGACGTGTACTTTGTGCGTGGCGATAGCTAAACCCAAGCGGCAGATTGCACATCCGCCCTACAGTCGTTTTCGGTGAAGATTTACGTACGAATTTTGAGACGCGGCATTCCGGGTAAAATCGTTACGGGCTCGTAGCTGAAATTGAGGTGCAAAGCTTTCATCCAAAGCATCTATGCTTTAAGCGGAACGTGCTTCCGCATCATCGGCGGCGTTTGCGGTGGCGCAGGTACTGCTTGCGCACGTTAGTAATCCATGAGAGATTACCTGCAGGACTCACTGCAAAAGTTTTCACTGACAACATTTTGATCTGCCGTACAGTGTAATCGGGAGATATTCCTATGGCGGATACTCGCCTTACCTGCCCCTGGTGTTCGGAAGAGAAAGCACTGCGCAAATCGCATTTCCGGACCGTAGATTATTTTCAACTGTTATTCCGTCGTCATCCTTATCGCTGTATGATCTGCAACCGCCGTTTTTACAGCCATCTGCAACCGCCGACGCGGAGCGATAACCCTGCTCGGACGGAAACTCGCGGATTGTAGATGACCTCCGGTTGGCGACGCGGAATCTGGCGATTCCGAGCCGCATCCAATAAAGTGGTTACCTGGCATGCAGCTCTCCTCTATTTCCGTGGCCGATGAAGTGGCCGGCCACCCGGTTGCGAACTCACTCTCGCACCGTGGTACGCTCACCGACCGGCACGGGCGGTCGATTACCGACTTGCGTGTCTCCATCACCGACCGGTGCAACTATCGCTGCGTGTATTGCCGGACGGGCAATGAGGGTGCGCAGTATTCGGAGCTGCCGATAGCCGATTACCTGCGCCTGATTCGGATTTTTGTCGAGCTTGGCGTCGAGAAGGTGCGCCTGACGGGCGGCGAGCCCTTGCTCCGCAAGGGGCTGGTGCAGCTAATCGGTGAGCTGACGCAACTGCGGACGGTGAACGGAGAGCCGTTGGACCTGGCGATCACCACGAACGGCCACCTTCTGGAAGAGCAGGCGCAGCAACTGAAGGATGCCGGGTTGAGTCGCATTACCGTGAGCATGGACGCGGTGGACGCGCAGACGTTCGAGCGGATCACGCGCGTTCCGCGGAGTTTCGAGCGCGTGCTTCGGGGTATCAAGGCAGCACAGCGCGCAAGACTGGGCCGGGTCAAGGTCAATTGCGTAATCCTGCGCGGCTTCAACGACGAGCAGATTGTTCCCTTCGCGAAATTCTCGCGGGAGCTGGGCGTGATTGTCCGCTTCATTGAGTTCATGCCCCTGGAAGAGGACCGGTTGTGGACTCCGGAGACGGTGGTTCCCTACTCTGAAGTAGTGGCGCGGCTCGAGAGCTTTCGCCCGCTGATCAAGCTGCCGGCGACGGCTCCGGGTGAGACGGCGGTGCGCTACACCTTCGACGACGGAGTGGGCGAGATCGGCATTATTGCGCCGGTGTCGCGCGCCTTTTGCGGAGCGTGCAGCCGGCTTCGTCTGACCTCAGACGGGAAGATTCGCACCTGCCTCTTTTCGCAATCGGACCACGATCTCTATGGCGTGATGCAGCGGGGCGGGAGCGATGCGGAGCTGGCGGCGTTTATCGAGAAGACGGTGGCAATGAAAGAGGCGCGGCACCATATCGGCGAGCCGGACTTCCTTAAGCCGTCGCGGAGCATGGTGCACATCGGGGGCTGAGAGTTTCGCTCAGCTTACGCGGGGAGCTCGCGCAGGCCTTCGCGGAGTGTCTTTGCTACCTCGTGTATTTGCGATTCCGACAGATTGTTGAAGAAGGGCAGCGCCAGGGTGCGCGCGGCCTGGGATTCCGTCACCGGCAGCTTTGCGTTTTTCCATTCCGCGTAGCTGGGCTGCAGATGGATGGGCGCGAAGTACCGGGCGCAGCCTATGCGTCGATTTAGAAGAAACGATTGCAGTGCGTCGCGATGCGGCGATTTGAATCTTTCCGCGAGCCGGATCACGTAGACGAACCAGCTTATGCGGATGTCGGGCGCGTGGATGGGCGGGAGGATGAGCTCGCTCATGTTTTCGAGCTCGCGCTGGTAGCGCTGTGCCACCGCTTCGCGCTTCTGCAGGATTTCGTCGATGCGCTTCAACTGCCCGATGCCTAATGCGCAGTTGATTTCCGAGATGCGGTAGTTGTAACCCACCTCCGCATGCTGGAACCAGTCTTCTGAATCGTACCGGCCCTGGTTGCGGAGGGCGCGCATCTTCTTCGCGAGTTCGCTGTCACGGGTAACAACCATTCCGCCTTCGCCCGTGGTGATCTGCTTGTTGGGATAAAAGGCGAAAACAGCGGCGCGGCCGAGGCTGCCGGCTCGGCGCCCCTTGTACTCGGCGCCGATGGCCTCGCAGGCGTCTTCGATGATGAGCAGCCGGTGACGCTCGGCGATAGCCAGGATCGCATCCATCGGCGCAGGCACCCCAAATGTATGCACGGCCATGATGGCGCGGGTTCTCGGGGTGATGGCTGCTTCTATTTTTTCGGGATCTAAATTCAATGTTACCGGATCGATGTCGACGAAGACGGGGCGGGCGCGTTCGTAGCGGATGACGTTGGCGGCGGCAATGAAGGTGAAGGATGGGACGATGACTTCGTCTCCTTCGCAGATGCCGAGGGCGCGAATGCAGAGATGGAGACCGGCGGTTCCGGAGCTGACGGCGACGGCGTAAGAGACGCCGATATATGCGGCCATCGCGTGCTCGAACTCTTCGAGCTTCGGTCCGAGGCTGAGGCGCGGGGTGCGCAGCACGGCGGCGACGGCTTCGATTTCGGCTTCGGTGATGTCGGGTTGGGCGAGTGGGATGTTCATTGGGCGGCTGGAATGGGAAGATCGGGCATGGAAAGATCGGGGGCGCGCTTGATGAGGAGGCTATCGCCGAGCGGGACTTGGGTAAGGACGCGTAGGATGCGCTCGGCAGCATGGCCGTCTCCGTAGGGATTTTCCATTCCCGCCAGCGAGGCACGGAAGGCTTCGCTGCGTGCGATGGAGATTTTGGCAAGGATGTCAGGTGTCTCCGGATCGGCGTCGAGGACATTCCTGGCGCGCTCTCTTCCCTTCTGGCGGAAGCCCACATTCACGGTGGGCAGCGCGAAGGACGCAGTCTCCATAATGCCGCTGCTGGAGTTGCCCACCAGCATGCCGACGTGGCGGAGGAGACTCCAGTAGGTGACGGCATCGAGGTTCACGAAGACGCGGCCCTGCTGGCGGCGGCGCAGGAATTGCTGCGTTCGCTGAATGAGGAGGTGGCTGCCGGCGTCGGCGTTGGGATAGCAAAAGAGCACCGTGTCAGTTACGTTTTCGAGCGCGGCGAAGAGTGCGGCGGCTTCTTCGGTGGTTTCGCGGCGCAGAGTTACCGGATGATACGCGACGAGGATGGGGGGCGTAGTCAGATCGATCTTGAGGCGAGATTCGAGTTCGCCTCGCGTACGTAATTCACTGCGGCGGAGGTGATCGAGTGAGGGCGCTCCGGCGCGATGGACGCGCCACCCCTCTTCTCCCATGGCGATAACGCGGGCGCGGGCCTGATGCGTCGAGGTGAAGTGGATGTGGCTCATCTTGGTGAGCGCGTTGCGCACGGCGTCGTCGATGGCGCCCTCGCTGACTTCACCGCCCTCGATGTGGGCGATGGGGATGCGCAGGGCGAGCGCCACGCACGCGGGCGCGAGCATCTCGTAGCGGTCGGCGATGAGCAGGAGCAGATCGGGGCGCATGTGGCCAAGCAGGTCGGCAAGGCTTTGCACGGCGATGCCGATGGTTTTGGCCATGCCGATATCGGTGTCCGAGCTGAGCAGGCACTCGATGCATCCGGCGAGGGCGAAGCCATCCTTCTCAATCTGCTGGATGGTCGATCCGAATGCGGGCGAGAGGTGCGAGGCCATGGCTATGAGCTGAAGATCCACGTCCGGGTGCGCAGCGAGATCCTTGAGCGGCCAATAGAGATGGCTGTAGTCGGCGCGCGAGCTGGTGATGACCGCAATTTTGCGCTTCATCGATTCGCTCTCATCGAGACCTGCCCCTGGGGCGTCCGCTCTTCGAGCGCCGATTGGATTACCGCGCTGGGCTGATAGTCGGGGACAAGCCGCACGACTGCACGCACCAGGCGGGGAAGATTCCCTTGCTGCACGGCTTCTTCGATCTCCTGCATCGATGGTTGAAGGCCGATGAGCGATGGACTCTCGCTGCGAATGGGCCGCAGCAGCGCTTCACTCTTGCCGAGAAAGACTTCAGCATCCGAGACGAGCTTTTCGGTGAGCTTGTCGCCGGGCCTGAGACCGGTGTAGACAATTCGCGACCGACTCCCTTCTTTCTCGCTGGCCAGAATGCTCTGAGCGATCTCTTCGATGCGTATGGGCTCGCCCAGATCGGGCACAAGGATGCCGGGCGCGAAGTTGCTGGAGAGCGCCAGCAGAAGCAGCTGCGCGGCGTTCTGCATGGTGAGGAAGTAGCGGCTGGCCTGGGGATGCGTTACGCTGAGGGGCTCGCCGCGGTCGATCTGACTTTGAAACAGCGGCAGAACGCTGCCCTCGGAAGCGAGCACGTTGCCGAGGCGGACGGCCTTGAATTGCATGGTAAGCACGACAAGCTCGGCGATGCGCTTGGACGCGCCCATGATACTGGCGGGCTCGACGGCCTTGTCGGTCGAGACCATGACCAGCTGCGCGGCGCGATACCTTGCGGCGCATTCCGCGAGGATGAAAGTTCCGACCGCATTATTTTGCAGGGCCGCAAAGGGATTGAATTCCATGAGCGGCACATGCTTGAAGGCTGCGGTGTGAAAGACGATATGCGGCCGGTGGCGCTCGAAGAGCTCGTCGACCAAAGGGCGGTCGCACACGCTGCCGAGCACCGCGGCGTGCGGCGCGCCGAGGTCGCGGTCGATCCTGTAGAGGCTCTGCTCCGATGCGTCGAGCAGGACGATGCGGCGCGGGTTGTATCTGGCTAGCTCGAATGCGAGGGTGGACCCGATGGAGCCGCCGGCGCCGGTGATGAGGACGGTTTTGCCGGCGATCAGATCAGCAGAAACAGGCACGTCCGGACGATCGGTAATCAATCGAAAGATGGACTCCCATCGCATTTGTCGATCGTGCAGCATCATTCCAGTCTATCTTTTCCGTCTTCTATAATTGGCCGCGACGATGCTACTGAAAATAATTCGTATTCCTGCCTGCCTGCCTGGGTTTTTCTTGCTGCTTATGTGCGGCCTGGGCTCTTCCACGGCACTGGCTGCCGATCAGCACTCTTCTCTGGCCGACGCCTCGCGCCTCAACAATATCGGCGTGGCGCTGATGAACCAGCAACTGACAGAAAAGGCGCTGGCGAAGTTCGAGGCAGCGCATACGGCCGATCCCGATTCGGTGGTACCGCTGGTGAATGTGGGAATCGCCCTGCTGTATCTGCAGAAGCTGCCCGAGGCGCAACAGGCGCTGGAGCAGGCAGCTGCGGCAGACCCCAACAATGCCCGGGCGTGGTATGCGATGGGGCTGGCGCATTTGAACTCGGGCAATCCGAAGCTGGCCATCGAGGACCTGCAACACGTTGTGAAGATCGATCCCAAGGATGCCGATGCGCATTACTTCATGGGGTCGTTCTACCTGAGCCTCAGCGATTACGCGCATGCGAAAGAAGAGTACGAAGCGGCGCTGCAGTTGAATCCGATTCACGCCTCGGCGCAGTTCGGACTGGCGCGCGCGCTGCAGCGCATGGGCGATGTGAATGCGTCGCGTGAACATTTGAAGCGCTTTCAGGAACTGACGCAAAACAAGATTTCGAGCCCGCTGAGCGCGGCGTATGGCGAGCAGGGGCACTACGCGACGGTTGAAGACATGCTCGCTCCACCGGTGACGCCCGGGCTGATGATTCCGGTGACGCTGGAAGCGGAGACAATTGCCGGGCCTGCGGCCGGAGCTTCGCCGGAGCAGGGCGGCGCGGGTGCGTGCATGCTGGACACGAAGGGCTCGGGCGACAAAGAGCTGATTGTGCTTGGCTCCGGCGATCATGCGATCCGGGTGTACGAGGTTGGAGCGGATGCACGCTTCACCGAGGTTTCTGCGCAACAGACCGGGCTCTCCGCGAGCGGACAGGCGCTTGCGTGCGCGGTGGGCGACTACGACAACGATGGCCTGCCCGACCTGGCTGTGGCCTTCAGCGATCGCGTAGCGCTCTATCGCAACCTGGGCAACGGGAAGTTCGAGGACGCGACGAAGGCGGTTGGAATCCAGCAGTTGAATCACCCGGCGGGCGTGCTGTTTCTGGACTTCGATCATGACGGCGACGTGGACTTATTTGTAACCGGATCAGCGACGAATGGCGGAGGGCCGAGCGTGCTGTGGCGGAACAACGGCAACTCCACCTTTACGGAGTGGACAGGGCCGACAGGCCTGACGGGTACCGCGAGCACGGCCGGGGCTACGCTGTCAGACATCAACAACGACCGGGCTGTCGACCTGGTAGTGACAGGCGCGGACAGCTCGCCGACGATTTATTTCAACCAGCGCGAGGGGAAGTTCAAACCTGCATCTTTGTATCCGGATGAGAAGCTGGCCGCCACGCGGGGCGTCGCGGTCTTCGACTTCAACAAGGACGGGTGGATGGATGTTGCCGTGACCCATGCGGGCGCGCCGGGAATCAGCTTGTGGCGCAACGTGAATGGGAAATCGTTCGAGCGAGTGCCTCTGCCGGTCAAGGACGCGACGGCGGCGTGGGGATTGACGGCAATCGATATCGACAACGATGGGTGGATCGACCTGGCGGCGATTGTTGAGACTCCGACTGGCGCAGGGCTGCGAGTGTTTCGCAACCGCGGGCCGGGGGGCTTCGAAGATGTGAGCGATGCGGTGGGCGCGACGAAGCTGAAGCTCAAGGACCCTCGCGCACTGATTGCGGCCGACGTGAACGGCGACGGCGCGGCGGACTTGATCGTCACCGAGGCTAATGGTTCCGCTGTGCTGTTGAAGAATGTGGGCGGCAATAAGAATCACTCGCTTCGTCTTGCGCTGACCGGGCTGGCAGACAATAAGACGGCGATCGGGACCAAGGTTGAAGTGCTCTCGAACGGGCAGATGCAGAAGTTCGAAGTGACGGGCGGCGCGGGCTATCTGAGCCAGGGATCGACGGAGATTCTGGCCGGGCTGGGACAGACGGAGCAGGTGGATGTGGTCCGCATGCTGTGGCCGACCGGCGTGCCACAGGACGAGATCGACATCTCGGCGGCGAAGCCGCTGGCGCTGAAGGAGCTCGATCGGCGTGGAAGCTCATGCCCGGTGCTGTTTGCGTGGGACGGGACGAAGTATCAGTTCGTTTCGGATGTGATCGGCGCGGCTGTCGTGGGTCACTGGGTTTCGCCGACGGCTACGAACAAAGCCGATCCCGATGAATGGATCAAGGTGAATGGATCGCAGCTGAAGGCGCGGAATGGATACCTGAGCCTGCGCTTCGGCGAACCGATGGAGGAGATCAACTTCATCGACCAGCTGCGGCTGGTGGCGGTCGATCATCCGGAGAACACCGAGGTGTATCCCGATGAGCGATTTCTGAGCGAGCCTCCGTTCGCTTCGGGCAAGGCGGTGGTGGCGTCGGCGGAGACGCGGCCCGTGGCAGGCGCCTGGGATGACGCAGGGCACAATGTGCTGCCGCTGCTGGCGCGCCGCGATCACCAGTACGTGCGCGATTTTGCCAATCTTAACTATGCGGGCTATGCAAAGATGCACACACTGACGCTGGACGTGGGCAAGTGGTCGCCGGAGAATCCGCTGCGTCTGTTCCTGCATGGATTCATCGAGTACTTCAGCGCGAGCTCGATGTACGCGGCCTGGCAGGCGGGGCTTGAGCCGGTTCCTCCATATGTCGAGGCGCAGATGCCGGATGGCAGCTGGAAACGGATCGTGAACGATATGGGATTTCCAGCGGGCTTGCCGCGTACCATCGTCGTCGACCTGACCAACAAGCTGCCCGTGGGCGCGACGAAGATTCGCATCACTACGAATCTGCAGATCTATTGGGACCAGGTGCTGGTGGACAATGGTCCTGAGGCTGGCGCTCAGATCCGCGAGACGGAGCTGCCGCTGGGCATGGCGCACCTTGCTTTCCGCGGGTATCCGCAGCAAGTAGATGGGGCAACGCCGGGCGATCTGCACTACGACTACGAAAAGATAAGCCAGACTGGGCCGTTCGAGTGGCAGCGTGGGCCTTATACGCACTACGGCAACGTGACTCCGCTGCTGCAGAAACCGGACAACGAATATGTAATCTTCGGGAGCGGCGAGGAGATCGATGCGGAGTTCGCGGCCGCGGCGCTGCCTGCGCTGCCCGCGCACTGGAAGCGCGACTACTTCTTTTACGCGAACGGCTTTGTGAAAGACATGGATTTCTACGAGGCGCTGCCCTTCACGGTTGCACAGATGCCGTTCCACCTGGAGAGCGCGTATCCGTATCCGGCGAGCGAGCACTATCCGGAGAATGCGAATACGCTCAAGTACCTGCTGAACTGGGATGAGCGATTCGAATCGGGCGACCGCATGCAGCGATTCCAGTTCGACTATCAGCCGGCCAGGTCGCAGCCGATTACGCAACCATGACGGTGACACTTCTTCCAGCTGTGACGCAGCTGGCGCTGCTGCGGCAGAGGAAAATTTCCGCGCTGGAGTTGGCGGAGGAACACATCCGGCAGATCGAGCGGCTGAACCCTTCGCTGAATGCGTTCATCGAGTTCGACGCGGATGCGGTGCGGGCGCAGGCTCGGCGCAGCGATGAGGCTGGATTGCGCGGGCCGCTGGCGGGATTGCCGCTGAGCATCAAGTCGACGCTTTCCATGCAGGGTTATCGCTGCGAGATCGGCAGCACGCTGCGCCGCGGCATGGTTGCGGAGAAGGATGCTGAGGTCGTCTCGCGGCTGCGCGCGGCGGGCTCGACACTGCTGGGGACGACGAACTGTCCGGAGTTTCTGATGGCCTATGAGACGGACAATCTGCTCTATGGGCGGACCAGCAATCCGTGGAATCTAGCTTACTCGGCGGGCGGATCGAGCGGGGGTGAAGCGGCGGCGATTGCTTCGGGGATGTCGGCGGGCGGCCTGGGGAGCGATAGCGGCGGGTCGGTGCGGGAGCCGGCCCACTTCTGCGGCATCTGCGCGCTGAAGCCCACACCGGGGCGGGTTCCGGGGCGCGGGCATGCGCCTCCATGCGTGGGCCCGTTCTCGATTCTTGGCGCGGTTGGGCCGATGGCACGGACGGTTGCCGATGTCTCTCTGCTGTTCGAGGTACTGGCGGGGCAGGATGCGATCGATCCGGTGAGCCCCCCTGTTCCTTGCCGCAGCGTTTCGGTGGATGATGCGAAACAGATTTCTATTGGCTGGTTCGAAGATGACGGGCTGACTCCAGTGACCCCGGAGACGCGCGACGCAGTCCGCAACGCGGCGCGGGCTCTGGAAGAACAGGGGTTTCGTGTGCAGCGCTTTCGACCTGCGGTGCTGGAAGAGGCTCGCCGATTGTGGTGGACGTTCTTCATGCAGTGCGGGGCGATGTTCTATGCGCCTACGATTGCCGGGCGCGAGGCGGAACTGAGTCCGATCTTCCGCGAATTTCTGCAACTGGGGCGCGAGGCCCTGGCCCTCACAGCGGAGCAGCTTCTCAATGCATGGGCGCAGTGCGATGCGGTGCGCGGAAAACTACTTGAAGAGATGCGACAGTTCCCTGTTCTGCTGCTGCCGGTGTGCGCGGTGCCGGCGTTCAAGCATGGTGAGCGCGAGTGGGTGGTGGATGGGCAGCCGATTCGGTATCTTGACGCGATGCGGTACACGCAGTGGTTCAATCTGCTGGGCGCTCCTGCGGCGGTGGTTCCGGTTGGCAGCTCACCGGATGGTCTGCCGATTGGGGTGCAGATTGCGGGGCGTCCCTTTGAGGATGAGGTGGTGCTCGCCGTGGCTGCCTGCGTGGAGCGAGCGTTTGGGTTTCGTGCCCCGGCGTTACATTAATCGCGCGTCTCAAAAGCGAGACGTGGACACCCGAGGCTCATTTCAGGCGGAGTCTTCTTTGATGAGAACTTCGAGGGCCTTTTCGAGACGGACTCCTCGCGAGGCTTTGAGGAGGACTACGTCATCGGGACGAAGGTTTTCGCGGAGCCATTGTCCGGCCTCTTCTGGTGTGTCGTAGAAGAGGGACTGCACTCCGCGCTCTGCTGCTTTGTCGGTGATGTTTCTAGCGTAGCCGCGCACTCCTATCACGATGTCGATGCCCGCCTGGGCGGCTTTTGCTCCGCAGGCGGCGTGCAGCGCCTCGGATTGCGGACCCAGCTCGAGCATCTCGCCGGCCACGAGGATACGGCGTCCGCCACGGGCTACGGGTACGGCGGCCAAGGTTGAGATCATGGCTTTCAGCGCTTCGGGATTCGAATTGTAACTGTCATTGATTATTTTTGCGCCGCGAATGGTGACGACTCTGCCGCGTTTTTCATCGGGCTGCAATGCGGTGAGCGCAGAGCAACACGTTTCAAGAGGGATGCCGCTTGCAACTCCCACCGCAATCGCCGCCATGGCGTTTGAGACGTTGTGCTCGCCGAGCAAATGCAAATGGAAGTCCGTCTTCGACTCTCCGAAGCGAACATGTACACGGACGCCTTCGGTTCCGAGCGACTCGGTCGATTCGACGCGGGGATCGGCGCATGGTCCGCGACCGAAGTAGATGACGCGACCGGTGAAGCCGCGACCGAACTGAGAAACATAGGGATCGTCGCAATTGAGGAAGGCCGTGCCATGTGCGGGCAAGGATTGGATAAGCTCGTACTTGGCGCGGGCGACTCCCGCGATGCCGTCGGGAAAGAACTCGGCGTGGGCGCTGCCAACGTTGGTGACGACACCCCATTCGGGCGCGGCGATCTTCGCGAGGGCGGCAATTTCTCCCGCAGCAGACATGCCCATTTCGATCACCGCGACCTGATGCTCGGGCTGGAGCTTCAAGAGCTGCAGAGGCAGGCCAAATCCATTGTTGAGATTGCCTTGCGACTTGAGCACGTTGAACTGAGTGCTGAGCACGGCGGCGATGGCTTCCTTGGTGGTCGTCTTTCCGGCCGATCCGGTGACGGCGATGACGCGCTTGCCCCAGTGTTTGCGTACCGCCGTGGCGAGATGCTGCAGCGCAGACAAGGGATCTTCCACTACGAGCAATGGCTGACGGGGGGAAGCGCTATCCAGTTTTTTTCGTGCGACGACCGCGGCGACCGCTCCCTTTGTAATCGCTGCGGTTACAAAATCGTGGCCATCGAAGCGCTCGCCGTTTACGGCGAAGAAGAGGTCGCCGGGCTGCAGGGTGCGGGAATCGATCGAATAGCCCGTGGCGGAAAGGTTTTCCGCGTCGGGTCTCCGCAACTCAGCGCCGCACCATTGCGCGATCTGGTGGAGATCGAGTTTCATGCGGGCATTTCCTTCTGCAGTGCCGTTAAGTATTGAGATGCAACCGCCACGTCGTCAAAGGGAATGATTTTGCCCTGAATCGTTTGCGTCTTTTCGTGGCCTTTGCCAGCCAGCAGCACGATGTCCCCAGGCCGCGCAGTCTGAATCGCGAGCTTGATGGCCGCGGCGCGATCAGCTTCGACGGCATATCGGGCGCGTGTTTGCAGCACGCCGGGTAACGCATCGCTGAGAATGGCTTCGGGATCTTCACTGCGGGGATTGTCGGAGGTGAGGATGACGAAGTCGCTGCCTTCGCCGGCGGCGCGGCCCATGAGCGGGCGCTTGGTTTTGTCACGGTCTCCTCCGCAGCCGAAGAGGGTAATCACTCTTCCACCCGTGGCGATTACAAATTCTCGGGCCAGCGCGGTGAGGTTGCGAAGCGCGTCGTCGGTGTGAGCATAGTCGACGACCACGGCGAAGGACTGCCCGACATCGACGGTCTGGAAGCGGCCCGGGACGCAGGCGAGCGATGCAACCCCCTCCTGAATCCCGTCCAGAGATAACCCTCGGGCGCGCGCCGCCGCGGAGGCGGCGAGCAGATTGTAGACATTCACTTTTCCGGTGAGCCGCGTGTGGACTTCTGTCGGACCATCAGGCGATTGCAGGGTGAAGGTCATGCCTGCGGCGGACATCTTAAGATGATCTGCGCGGAAGTCTCCGGCCTCAAGGCCGTAGGTAAGGATCAGTGCGCCTGCTTCGTGCGCGGCGGAGACCAACGCCGCTCCGTTGCGATCCTCAATGTTGATCACTGCTACGCGCGGCGGGTCAGAGAGAGATCCGTCGAAGAGCTTTCGCTTGGCAGCGAAGTAATTCTCCATGGTGCCGTGGAAGTCGAGGTGGTCGCGGGTGAGGTTGGTGAAGATGGAAACGTCGTAGGGGATGCCGTAGACACGGCCTTGCGCGAGCGCGTGCGACGAAACTTCCATCACCGCTTCCGTTGCTCCCGCATCCACTCCTTCGCGCAGCAGCTCCAGCAGGTCGCGCGACTCAGGCGTGGTGTGCGGTGATGGGCGAATCAATCCGGCAACGTGATATTCAATGGTACCGATGAGCACGGTCTTGCGGCCGGCGTGATTGAGGATGGCGTCGAGGAAGAATGCTGTGGTGGTCTTGCCGTTGGTTCCGGTGATGCCGGTAAGTTTAAGCTGCCGTTCAGGATGACCGAAGAAGTTAGCCGAGGCCAGGGCCAGCGCATTCCTTCCGTGCGCGATTTGAATGACGGCAAGTTGAGGAAAGCGCCCGGTGGTTTCGTCGAAGGTTTCGGCGGAGTCGGTGAGGATGGCCGCTGCTCCCTGGTCAATGGCCTTCTCCACGTAGCGATTGCCGTCGGTAGTTTCGCCCTGCATGGCTACGAAGAGCGCGCCGGGACCAACGCGGCGCGAGTCGTATTCGATAGCCGCGATTTCGGGACTGGTTCCGGTACGGCGGACGGTATCGATGCCTGCGATGACGTGGTCAAAGATCATTTCTGTTTGACTTTAATTCATGTGGGCGGAGTTGTGGGCGCGCTCTCACGGCCCATCGCTTGCGGCGGCGGTTTCGTTGTATCCCACGCTCAAACGCGAGACACGAAGGACCCAGAGTTTTGGAAGGTTATCGGGTGAAGCGGACTACCACCGAGGTTCCTTCGGGAACCAGGGTTCCGGCTGCGGGGGCCTGCTCGCGGGCTATGCCGGAGCCGAGCACCTGAACGGCGAGCCCCATTCCTCCGGCCTGCTCGATGACATTGCGCACCGGCTCGCCTACAAATGAGGGCACCGCGATGCGCTTGCCCGCTGCCAGCACCACGGAGCCATTCTTTTCGGCCGGAGCCTGCGGCTGGGGCAGCGGTGGCGGCGGCTGTTGCTGCTGCTCCTCGGCTTTTAACTCGGCTTGCTCGCGCTCTTTCAGAAGACTCGCATCGAATTTTGCCGGCGCATCTGTTGACGCTGCACCACTGTTCGCAACTTGCCGGGATGCGCCGCCGGTGAGATCGTCCTTCGAGAGCGGCACCGGTTTTTGCTCGGCGGGGCTGGAGCGGAGGGGGTCGTCGGCGGGCAGGTTATTCACTTCGGCGAAGAGCGAGTTGAGGTCGTCGACGTGGGGTGGAGGTTCCTCATCTTCGCCGGGGAGCGGGGTCTGGGCCTGCGCGATCAGATCAGGAGTCTTGAGCGGTTCGTCGTGAGGCACGCCGAGATATTCGAGAATCTCCTGCGCCAGCTTCTGGAAGACCGGGGCGCTGGCCTCGGCTCCGAAGTGCATGCTGTGCTCGGGCGAGTCCATGACCACCGCGATGGTAACGGCGGGATTGTTGACCGGCGCGAAGCCTACGAACGAGGCGACGAAATTGGTCTTCGAATAAGTATGGGTACGGGGATCGATCTTCTGCGCGGTGCCGGTCTTGCCGGCGGCGCTGTATCCGTCAAGCTGGGCGGTGCGACGGGCAGTACCGTCGACAACCACGCCCTCCATCATTTTGCGCATCTCGGCGGCAGTGAGGGTAGAGATGACGCGGTGCGCGCCATCGGGCAGCGGGCTGGGCAGGTCAGTCTCGGGATGGAAGGTTACCGGTTCAAGCGTGGCGCCGACCTTCAGTTCACCGGTGCTTTCGAGCAGGATGTGCGGAGGCAGGTACATGCCGCCGTTGGCGATGGTGCTAGCCATGGTGATGAGCTGGATGGGCGTGACACCGATTTCCTGGCCCATGGGGATGGAGCCGATGGTGGTGGGGTTCCAGCGGCGCGGCGGCTTGAGCAGGCCGCGGGTCTCGGCGGGGAGCTCGATGCCGGTGCGCTCGCCGAATCCGAAGGCATGAATGTATTTGTAGAAGCGATCGGGTCCCATGCGCTCAGCGAGGCGGATTGCGGCGACGTCGCTGGACATGGCGAGCGCCTTCGCTACCGTGATGTTGCCGAAGTGCTCGCCGGGCGCGTCGTGCACGATGCGCCCGGCCACATTGATCTGTCCGCCTCCGCAGTCGACCATGCCGTCAGGCGTGGCGACATGTTCTTCGAGCGCGGCGGAGTAGGTGACGAGCTTGAATGTAGAGCCAGGCTCGTAGACATCGCTTACGGCGTGGTCGCGGAGCAGATTCGTAGTCGCGTGGCGGAAGTCGTTGGGATTAAATGTGGGACGGATCGCGAGCGCGAGGATCTGGCCGGTGTGCGGGTCCTGCACGACGACGGTTCCGGTAACGGCGTGGGTGCGCTCCATGTTCCAGTCGAGGGCCTTTTCGGCCATGAACTGAATGTTTTCGTCGATGGTGAGGACCAGGTTCTCGCCAGGCAACGGATCGCGCTCCACGCTCCCGAGGACGTGCCGGCGGGCGTCGAGTGCGGTGAGCATGCGGCCGGGCGTGCCGTGGAGGTCGTCGTCGAAGTTGAGCTCGAGGCCGCCGAGGCCGGTGTCGTCGATCCCGACGTAGCCAAGCACCTGCGCGGCGATCTGGTTATCGGGATAGAAGCGTTTGAACTCCTTCTGCACATAGATGCCCTTGAGGTTGAGCGCCTTCACCTTGGCGATGGTGGCGGGATCCTGCTTGCGGGCGATCCAGGCGAAGTTGCGCGAGACGTTGAGGCGGGCGAGAATCTGCGACGCGGAGGTGAAGCCGTCTGTAGGGTCGGTGTGGACGATGGAGGCGAGCAGGGTCGCGTCCTCGGGCCGATCGGAGCCGATCTCGGAGGGCACCGCGTAGATGGAGTCGGCGAGCACGGTCATGGCCAGCTCGTGCAGATTGCGATCGAAGAGAATGCCGCGGCGGGGAGCGACCTCAAAGGTGCGCTGCTGCTGACGGGCGGCGCGTTCCACCCATTCGCTGTGGCGGAAGACCTGCAGCCAGACCAGGCGTCCGCAGATGATGACGCACCAGAAACAGAAGAAGACCAGGATGTTGAGCACGCGGAAGCGGCTCATTGGCGTGGCTATGCCGGTTTTCGAAACCTGTTGCGCGACGGGAGGATGGGAACCGAGGCTGTTCACTGCGACAATTGCGAAGAATCACAACGATTTTTGCAGGCGAGCATCGCTGTGATTCTTCCTCCCTTCGGCCGTAAGAATAACGTCTCTTTTGGTGTGGATCTCCAGTGTGGTGAACGCTAGCGGATCGCGGGAAGCAGGGGGGTGGCTTCGGCGAGGGCCGGCGCGTTAGGATCGGCAGTCGCATCCGGACGAACCACCTGTCCGGGCTGCGGCGCAGTCAATCCGAGCTGGCGGGCCATCTGGTCGATGCGTGCGGGATCGCCGAGTTGCGCTTCGCTGAGGCGAAGCTGGCGGTTCTGCTCTTCGAGCTGCTGCATTTGCTGTTTCTCACTCTCGATGCGATAGCCGTACTCGATGGAGCTGAGGTGCTGCCAGCCGTACATCATGATGATGCCGAAGAGCACGGCCATGGCACACGCGAACAGGCGCATCTCCTTGACCCGAACCGGATCGGCGGCCTTGACCAGGCGTGAATTGTCGAAGCGCTTGACGAAGAAGACCTCAGGCGTGGGGCCGCGGCGTGCGCGCTGCTGAGCGGCGAGCAGCGATTGATTGCGCTCCAGCATACACTCGATGCTGCTGCGACGGGTTCCTTCAAATCCTGTGGGGGCCGCGATTACCTGTGTCGCCATGATGTTGTCTCCCTGCTGCCGCTGCTGCTGCTCGAATCTCTTCTTTCTCTCTTCCCTCTTGCGACCGGGCCTGGGCCGCTGTGTTTCGAGGAGAGATCGTACGTGGGTTCGTCTTGCGCTTTTGTCTTTCGCCGTTTTGGTGCGGTGGGACGACCCAGGGCCCGATGTTTTTCTAACTGCAGGGTTCAGGGGGGTAGCGTGCAGGGTGTAGCAAAACCAAACCCTACTGCCTGTGTCCTGTTCCCTGCCTTTCTGCTGCCCGGAGCTTGGCGCTTCTTGCTCGCGGGTTGCGATCCGTCTCTTCCTCCTCCGCGGTTACCGGCTTGCGGGTGAGGACCTCATAAATTCCCTGCTGCGCTCCCAGCCTGATGGCATCTTTGGCGCGGCGGTCTTCTAACGAGTGGAAGCTGATGACTACCAGGCGTCCGCCGGGCTTTAACAGCCGGGGTGCTGCGCTGAGCAGTGCTTCGATCTCTTCCAACTCGGCATTCACATAAATTCGGAGCGCTTGAAAGGTTCTAGTCGCCGGATGAATGCTGTGACGGAATTTGTCATGTTTCATTGGCGGGGCCGCGGCCGAAACGATTCTGGCCAGTTCTGCCGTCGTCGTAATCGGCCGGGCCCTGACAATGGCTCTGGCGATTCTCCGCGACCTCCTTTCCTCTCCGAATTCGTAAATCAGATCGGCGAGCTCGTTTTCGTCCATCTGATTTACCACTTGTGCGGCGGAGACGCCCTGGCGCGGATTCATCCGCATTTCCAAAGGGCCGTCCGCCTGAAAACTGAATCCTCTGTGCGCTTCGTCGAACTGCAGAGAGCTGACGCCGAAGTCGGCGAGCAGGCCATCGATGCTGGCAGGCTCTAGAATCTCGGCGGCCTGCGAAAACTCCACATCGTGCAGGATCACCTCGGGCATCTCCGCGCCCAGCTCTTCGCGCAACGCATCGAGCCTGGCCTTGGCTAACGCCATGGCTTCGGGATCGCGGTCGAAGGCAATCAATCTGCCCTGCGACCCCAGCTCCCGCGCGATGGCGCTCGAATGTCCTGCGAGTCCCAGGGTGGCGTCTACATATGTGCCGCCCCGGCGCACATTCAGGTATCGGATCGCTTGTTGTAAAAGAACCGGCACATGCCGTTCACGTTCGATCATGTGCTCCCCCTAGGGGGTTATAAGCCAAAACTCTCTAACGCCTGCTCGTCAGCCGCGGTCATCGGCTCTTCCTCGATCTTCTTCACGAAGTTCTCGCGGTTGGTGACCTTGAGAAACGTATGCATCCCGAAAACCAGTACGTCGCCCAGCGTGTTCGTCTTCTCACGCAGGATCTGGGGTAAGAGCACTCTCCCCTGCGTGTCCATCTCGCTCGCCTGGCCGTAGTAGTTGATGAAGTTCATCAACTTCTTCTTGGCCGGGTTAGAGTTGGGAATCGCGGCGATCTTCTGCTCGATCAGTTCCCATTCCTTCATCGGGTGGATCTCGGCGTCCACGCCGTCCCTGCTGGTGATATAGAACTTGTCCCCGTACTGCTTCTCTTCGATCACCCTTTTGAAATCTGCCGGGAGCTTGAGCCGCCCTTTTTCGTCGACTCGAGTTGGGTGATTGCCGCGAAACATTGAGATTCCCGTTGCCCTTTCCGCGTGGAGCGTGTCATCGTTCCACAGTTGCTGACGGAGGGAGCATTTCTGGTCGCCAACGGCCCATTTTTGACCATTTTTGACCCCTTTCGTCCACAATCGTAGCGCGTTAGGCGCTTCCGGCAAAGCGGAAAAGCTGTGGATTCATATTTTCAGAGTGGTGAGGCGGCGACGTTGCCAAAAGGGTCTACGGAAAACCCAATCTGTGGGGCCTACGGGGTAACGTTACTACTAGTTGCTGGTGTTGCTTCTTTTGATGCCCCAGGTCTGGAACAGCCTTGCAACTTCGCGAAACTCAGGATAGGCCGATTGCGCTGACGCCCGCCTTACGCTCCTGCCTCATCCTCGTGAGTTCGAGCCCGCATCTGGACATAGAACACCAAGAACAGTACCACCAGAACGTTGATCAGGGTAAGAACTATCTTGATCCATGTGAAGCGGTGGATGATCTCGAAGAACTCCCAGGGCAGAAAGGACGCGGTGAGAATCAGGGTTACGTATTCGGCCCATTTTTTTCGCAGCACCAGCCCGGTTCCTTCCAGGGTGTGCAATCCGGCATAGAAGAAGATGCCGACGCTGATCATCTTGAGGCGATCCGGGCTGATCAAGGCGACCTGGTCGAGGATGAGATTAACGAAGCGGCCTTCGGGGTCGAGGCGCAAGGCAGTGATGAAGCGCGTGGCAACGTCAACCAGGTCCTTGTGCAGGAGCTTGATGGCTCCGATGCCGAGCAGGATGCAAAGCAGGGCTTCGACCATCTTCAGTGCGCCGATGGCGATGAGCCACCGGTCCATGGGAGAAACATGTGCGCGTTTCGCGATAGGGGTGGACGTGGGCATCTAGAATTCTGATCTTGCTCGCACGCCAACAGCTGCCAACCGGCGAGACCGACTCTCTCAAGGATAACCGCTCAGCGAGTTTTGCGAGGGCATCAACAGGCTTCGCGAAATTGTTCGCCGCGAAAGAAGACCGTTATGGTCTGGTCCGATTCTGAACATCGCATTCGCATCCACTCCCGCATGCAGCCCGTACCTCTGTGGAAGTACACAGACAGGGCACTAATGAAGGGGAACTTTCTCATGAAGAAATATTACGCACTGATGCTGGCACTGGTTCTCGGATTCGCCGGAGCGGCGGCCCATGCACAGAAGGATCCGATGGTAGGCGGCGCAGCGATGTATCCGACGAAGAACATCGTGGAGAATGCGATGAACTCGAAGGATCACACGACGCTGGTGGCCGCGGTGAAGGCCGCGGGGCTGGTGCAGACGCTCGAAGGTCCCGGACCGTTCACGGTCTTCGCTCCGACGAACGAAGCATTCGACAAGCTGCCGGCAGGCACCGTGGACACGCTGCTGAAGCCTGAGAATAAAGATCAACTGGTGAAGATCCTCACCTATCATGTGGTCGCAGGCAAGGTGACGGCGAAGGATCTGATGAAACAGATCAAGGCGGGCGACGGAAAAGCTGAACTGAAGACAGTGGAAGGCGGCACGATCACAGCCTCGATGAGCGATGGCAAAATCATGTTGACCGACGAGAAGGGCGGCACGGCGACGGTCACGATTCCGAACGTCTATCAGTCGAACGGCGTGATTCATGTGATCGACGGCGTTCTTATGCCCTAATTTCTTTCCGCATGGAAGAAAGAGCCCCGCGGATTTTGTTCGCGGGGCTTTTTGTGGCCAGATGGGAAGGACCGAGGGTAAAGCCCTCTCGTTCTTGCAGACTTGTTCACAGGGCTGAGCCCAGTGCTTCTACCCCATCTCGTTTTGCGAACGCCTGGATACTTTGCGTCGGGTTACCAACTGTAGTGCACGGTGTAGGTGACCTGCTGGCTGCCGTGCGCCGGGATGGTTATCGGAAAGACTACTGTCGAGCTGTCCTGCTTCTGGAATGGATTGCTCTTCTCGACGATGTCCCAGTTGGCGGCGCGGAAGAGATGCTCGGTGACCTCGACGTCAACGGGCTTGTCCTTCGCGTTCTTCACGGTGATGGCGTAGGACTCGTCGACGGTGCGGGCCTGGCCGTCGACTTTGAAGTCGGTGCGCTTGCGTTCTCCGGTTACATCGAAGGCGCTGCCAGTGGAGAGCTTCACCTTCTCATCTTCGGGCGTGTGGTTGATGGTGTTTTCGCCTACGAACTCCATCTGCCCGTCGGCGTCGCGGCGATAAAAGCGCATGATGCCGGCGGGCAGCGGCATGCCGAGATGATTTTTCTTGCTGTTAACGAACTCCTGCTCGACCTGGACCTGCTTGCCGCTGGAGGAGCCGAACTCGGGCTGGGTGTAGGCTCCGCCCTCGATGGGGCCGGGCAGGTTCTCGGCTCCGTCGTAAATGTATTTGCGGGTGACCGGGATTCCAGCGGCGCGGATGAATTCGATCTGCTTGGTCTCGCGGTCCTTCAGTGTGACCTGGCGGTTGAGATCGTAGAGGTGGAAGTCGTCGAAGGATTTCTGGGTGACCTGGGGCGCAGCTTCAGGCATCGCTCCGTTGATGACCATGCCGCGAAACATGGGCCGCAACGCTTGCGGGGCCGTGGCCACGTTGCCGGCCATCAGCTTCACCTTGGCGTCTGTGAAGTCGGTTCCGCTGTTGTTGCTGATGGTGACCCAGCCTACGATGTCCATCAACTCCTCCCCGGAGGTGGAGGCTTCTTCGCCGGTGGCAACGACGTTGTAGGTGGCATTCCAGTTGAAGCCGTGGGTGAGATAGCTTAGCTCGGCGGGAAAGTGCGCGGCGGCGTTCGAGTAGATCTGCCAGCGCAGCGTGGGCTTGAGGAGCAGGCCGTCGGTGGACGCAGGAAACAACGGCAGGCCGGGGAGCTGGAACTGCATCTTGCCGTTGGTCTCGATGAGCGGCTCGCCGCCGTTTCCATTATTGAAATCTGGAGCGCGGAGGATTTTGCCCTGCACGGTTTCGACACGATCGCCGTGAGTGACTTCGAAGTCGATGGTCTGGCCTTCGTATTTCTTGAGCATCCAGGCCTGGGTGGCGACGGCGGCGTCATAGTTTTGCTCGACGATCTGCACGGGGTGATGGTCCTGCGGGTCGCGGAGGACGACGGAGTCGGGCTCGAGTTGACTGGTGACTTTGGTTGTCGTCACTTCGTTGTTGCCCTGCTTGAGGTCGAGATCGACGGTGGTGCGGGCTACGGCGAGATCGCTGTTGTAGATAGTCAGCGAAGTGCCGGCGGTTTGGTTCTGCTGGGCGAGTGCGGCCGGGATGGACGCCGCGAGGAGAGCGAGGAAGATGGCTTTTGCTTTCAGACAACACCTCCGTCTTGCAAATCTTTAGACACCGCAGGATACCGCTTTGTTTGCGACTTGCCGGGACTGGCCGTCCGGGCGATCGCGCTGGCGCCAGAAACCCACATCTCGAGTTCGAGATGTGGGGCACCCTGAGTTTTGTTTCTCCCGCATCTCGAGTTCGAGATGTGGGGCACCCGGCGTGTATGGTTTAGGGATGGTTCATCGCTATACGGCGAGCCAGTGGCTTCCCCATCCGGTGCCGTTCGTGTTTGCGTTTCTGGCTGACCCGCAGAATCTGCCGCCCTTGATGCCGGCGTGGCAGAAGGCGCGGGTGGAAGAAGCGCGGATCGTTGCACCTCCGCCGGCTCCTGCAAATGCGTTCAAGACGACGCGGCTGCGCGGACCATCGGCGGGCGCGGGATCGGTGATCACCATCAGCTTCCGGCCTTTTCCCTTCTCTCCGATTCGCCTGCCCTGGGAGGCAGTGATCTCGGAGTTCGTGTGGAACGATCACTTCTGCGATGTGCAGGAACGGGGGCCGTTTGCGGCGTGGACCCATCAGCACGCGGTGAAGGATGAACGGCGCGGGGATGTGATCGGCACGCTGGTTACGGACGATGTGAGCTACGAGATGAAGATGGGTTCGCTGGGCGAATTGGCCCATTCTCTGTTCGTGTCGGCGCAGGTTGGGAAGGTGTTTGCGTACCGGCAGCAGCGGATTGCCGCGATCTTTGATCGGATCGGCGGCGCCGCGGCGCATATGGGGCGGTGAGGGCTTCATCCCACATCTCAAAAGCGAGATGTGGGGCACCCGACGCGAGGTAGCACCTACATATTCGTTACAGAGCGCGCATCGCTGAGATCCTTCGCTTCGCTCAGCATGACGTCTTCGGAGTTGATCAGCGGGCGACGAGCCTTCTTACTTTGCTGGTTTTCAGGTAGGGGGCCAGTTTTTCCATGGCAGCTTCGACGGTGATGCCGTTGCGGGCGCGGAGCTGGTCAACCTTGCCGTGCTCGATGAAGTGATCGGGCCAGCCAATGCGGATGACGGGAATATTGAATTGCATCTCGCTCAGGGCTTCGAGGACTGCGCTGCCGAACCCACCCATCAGCACGTGATCTTCGAAAGTCACGAAAGCAGTGACGCGCCGGGCGTAGCTTGCGAGCAGGTCTCGGTCGAGGGGCTTCACGAATCTGGGATTGATGACAGCCGCGGAAACGCCCTGCGCTGCGAGGCGCGCGGCCATCTCGATAGCCATAGGCAGCAAAGCGCCTAAGCCCAGGATGGCGATCTCCTCACCGTCGGCGATGACTTCAGCTTTGCCGATGGGCAGGGCGGCCGGGTGCGGCTTGACCGCGACGCCGGGGCCAGTCCCGCGCGGGTATCGCACGGCGGCGGGGCCCTCGTGGAGCATGGCGGTGTAAAGCATGTCGGCGAGCTCATCCTCATCCTTGGGGACCATGTGGATGATGTTGGGGACACCGCGCAGGTAGCTGATGTCGAAGAGGCCGTGGTGGGTGGCTCCGTCGTCGCCGCTGAGGCCGCCGCGGTCCATGCAGAACACGACGGGAAGGTTCTGCAGGCAGACGTCGTGCACGATGGGATCGAAGGCCCGCTGCAGGAAGGTGGAGTAAATGGCACAGAAAGGTTTGTAGCCGCGCGTGGCCATGCCGGCTGCGAAGATGACGGCGTGCTCTTCGGCGATTCCCACGTCGAAATATTTCTTGGGATGGTGCGGACGGAAGAGGTCGAGCGCGGTGCCGTTGGGCATGGCTCCGGTGATGGCGACGAGCTTCTCGTTCTCGTTGGCCAGCTTGACCAGGGTGTCGGCGAAGACTTCGGAGTAGGTTTTCTGGCCGGTGGGGTTGGTCTCGCCGGTTTCCGGATTATAGGGGCCGAGGCCGTGGAACTTCTTCTGCTTGTCGAGGGCGGGCTGGTAGCCGCGGCCCTTTTGCGTAATGGCGTGGAGGATGACCGGCTTGTCCTGCTGCTTGAGGAACTTGAAAGTTTCAATGAGCAGGCCGATGTTGTGGCCGTCGAGCGGGCCGTAGTAGGTAAGCCCGAATTCTTCAAAGAAGACCGATGGCCAGAGCATGCCCTTGGCCGCTTCTTCGGCGCGGCGGACGACGTTGATGGCGGTTTTTCCACCGATTTTCTGAAGCAGGCGCGCTGCGCTGTCATGCAGGTGCGTGACGTGCTCGTTGGTGACGATCTTGTGCAGGTATTTGGCGATGGCTCCGACATTGCGGTCGATGGACCACTCGTTGTCATTGAGGACGACGATGAGCCGCTTGGTGTGCTCCGCGATGTTGTTGAGCGCTTCGAAGGAGATGCCGTTGGTGAAGGCCGCGTCTCCGGCGAGGGCGACGACGTGTTCTTTGCCGCCGGCGAGGTCGCGGGCGACGGCCATGCCGAGAGCGGCGGAGAGCGCGGTGCCGGCGTGGCCTGCTCCGTAGCCGTCGTGCTCGCTTTCGGTGCGGAGCATGAAGCCGTTCAAGCCGCCGGGCTGGCGGATGGTCTCAAAGCGTTCCCGGCGGCCGGTAAGCAGCTTGTGGACGTAGGCCTGGTGGCTGACGTCGAAGACAAATTTATCGGTGGGCGTGTCGAAGACGTAGTGCATGGCCAGAGTGAGTTCGACCACGCCGAGATTGGGGCCGAGGTGTCCGCCGGTCTTCGAGAGGGTGAGGATCAGGCGTTCGCGAATCTCCTGTGCAAGCTGTTCAAGCTGAGGGATGGTGAACGATTTGATGTCCGCGGGAGAGTGAACTTGATCGAGTAGGTTGCCCATGAATAAACCGAAATGCCCTCCGGGAATAAACCCCAGCCAGCCGAGCCTGTTGCCCCTTACGCCATCCGGATATCAAAAAAGACCCCTTTCTTTGGGGTCCGTCATAGCGCAGAGGAATAGATTGTCTTCCTCAAGTCAGTATATCAAGTGAGCCTGGTTTGGAGCGCGGCAGGCTCGATCACCATGAGCAGCGCAGCGCCATCCGGGGTAACGATTTCGCCGATGCTGTGAAAACCAGCCCTTTGATAGCAACGGATCGCGCGCAGGTTTGAGGGCGCAGGATCGACTTGAATCCGGGTGACGGCTGCATCCTGAAACAAGAGCGTCACGAACCCGATTACCATGCGCGTTCCGAGACCACGACCGAGAGAATGTTCGTCGGCGAGAAAGTGGTCGATGCCGAGGACGCCCGGGTCCCGTTCCTCCGGCCACCAGTCTCCGCCTGCCTCGGCCGCCACATAGGACTGAATGAAGCCGATGGGAAGTCCGTCCAGGATGGCCAGATAAGACTTCGCGCCGGAGTCATCCGTGCCCGGCAGATAGGTCTCCCGCAGTTCTGCCGCAGACGCGGGAGAATCCCACCACTCAGCCACGTGCGGCCGCTTGAGCCATTCGGCCAGCATGGGAAGATCCTCTTCCATTAACCGCCGGAACTGCACTGGCGTCACCCCCGTCGATGCTATTGGCGTTGCCTGGCGATCACGATAGCATCGCGTGCCTGCTCGAATCCGGCCTTCCCTTCACTCGACAACCGCGGGCAGGCGAACGACACCGTGGAGGCGGCCCGCAAGCCACACGCCCAGCAGCACGAGCGCTCCTCCGAAAACCTGAACCGGCGTCATGCGCTCGCCGAAGAGGACCAGCGCGAAGAGCGCCGTGAGAGGCGCGATCGTCAGGAGAATCACCGACGTGACAGTTGCAGGCAGATGGCCGAGGGCATAGGTGAGAGAAAAGTAGCCGGCAACCTGGCAGACCAGCGCGAGCCCAAGAATCGCTGCCCAGGAGGATACGTCTGGAATGCGCAGTGAGGTGTGCGTGAGCAGGGCCACGACGAAGAGCACAGCGGCGCTCGCGGTGGAGGACAGCGCGAGCAGGGTCGCGGTGTCGCAGGTGTCACGCAGCCGCTGGGTCACGAGAAGATAGAGCGCAAAACAGAACGAAGTTCCGACGGCGAGCATGTCCGCGGAGAACTGCAGGCCAGCGTGGCCTGCATCAACGCGCATGATGAGGGCTGCGCCACAGGAGGCGATGGCGAGGACTATCCAGAAGTGGCGGGGTGGCGATTTCCTGGTGATGATCCAGGTGAGGATGCCTACGAAGACGGGAGCGTTGTTGCCCAGGAGTGTTGCCCCTCCGGCGGTGGTGTGCAGGACGGCGACGTTGTACATGCCGACGTCGCCGGCGAAGAACAGCCCTCCGAGAGCGGCGAGACGGAGTGTGGATCTGTCGAGACGGCGTACGTTCGTCCGCGTGAAAGGCAGAGTTGGCCACAATACGGCGGCGGCGAAGAAGACGCGATAAAAGGCGGAGGCAAGCCCCGGCATGTGCGTCCAGCGAACGAAGATGGCCGACCATGCGATGGCGACGACGCCGATGGCCAGGGCCGCATAGGCGCTGACTCCGCGCTCACTCGACATCACTGACCATAGAGGCGACCTCGGGCGAGGGCAGCTCGGCGCCGAACTCGCCCTCCCACCGGGCTACGACAGCGGAGGCGAGGCAGTTCCCCACCACATTCACCACCGTCCGGCCCATGTCCAGCAGCGCGTCGATGCCGAGCAGAACGAAGATGGGACCCTCGGGCAATCCGAAGATGGCAGCAGTGGCGAGCAGAACGACCAGAACCGAGCGCGGTACTCCGGCAACTCCTTTGCTGGTGAGCATGAGGGTGCCGAGCATGACGACCTGCTGCGTCAGGGTCATGTGGATGCCCGCGGCCTGCGCGACGAAGATCGAAGCCAACGCGAGATAGAGCGCGGAGCCGGCGAGATTGAAGCTGTAGCCGGTGGGGATGACGAAGGCGACGATCTTGCGCGGCACACCGAAGGCTTCCATCGATTCCATGGCGCGGGGCAGCGCGGCTTCAGAGGTGCTGGTGGCGAAGGCGATAGTGGCGGGCTCGGCGATGAACTTGAGGAATCGGCGCACCGGAATGCGCGCCAGCAGCGCGGCGGGCAGCATGCCAAGCAGCGCGAAGGCGATGAGCGCGACGTAGAGAGTGAGCAGCAGCTTGCCCAGATTGACCATGACGCCAAGACCGGAGTGGGCAACGGTGAACGCGAGGGCTCCGCCTACCCCGAGCGGCGCGAGATACATCACCAGGTTGGTGAAGGCGAACATGGTCTCGGTCAGCGATTCGGCGAGGCGGAGCATGGGAGCGCGCTTCTCTTCGCTGACGCGGCCCAGGGCCAGCCCGAAAAGGATGGCAAAGACTGCTACCTGAAGAATCTGGTTTTCGGCTACGGATCTGGCGATGTTCTCGGGGAAGATGCGGAGAAGAAACTGCTGCCAGTCGAGGGCTTCGGTCTGCGTGGGAGCTTCGGAGAGCGGAGGACCGCTCGATTGAGCCACCACCTGGTGTTTGACGAGGTGAGGCGTCCCGGTTTGCGACTGCTGGGTCGCGTTGAGGCCGACTCCGGCCTTGGAGACGTTGATGGCGACCAGGCCGATGACCAGCGCGATGGTGGTGAGGACTTCGAAGTAGACGAGGGACTTGAGTCCTAGGCGCCCCACGCTGCGCAACTGGCCGTGGCCGCAGATGCCGGTGACCAGGGTGCCGAAGATGAGCGGCGCGACGATAACCTTGATGAGGCGGAGGAAGATGTCGCTGAGGACGCGGAGCGAGACCGCCAGATGCGGAGCGTCGAGGCCGACTTCGACGCCGGCCACCATACTGAAGAATATCCAGACGGTGAGCGAACGACGACGCAGAGCATAGACCAGAAGCAGGGCGATGCCGCACAGACGCGCCGCTTCCCCGCTGTTGTGCAGCGATCGCGCGGCGAGGATTGTGCCTGCGGCGTAGAGAACGAGGCCGGCGGCGATCCAGACATGGGGTTGGCGCTTCCGCATGGTTGTTGAGCCATGATACCGGTGGGACTGGCCGCCCGGGCGGGACTGGCCGTCCGGTCGGGACTGGCCGTCCGGGCGAACGCGCTTCGCGCCGTGGCGGTGGCGGTGGTGGCTTCGCTTCCTTTGGTCGCTTCGCTGTATGCCGGCTTCGTGACCAGCGGGTGAGGGACTGGCCGTCGCTGATCCTACATCTCAAGATCGAGATGTGGGGCACCCCGGGGCCGGGGCCTGGTGGAGACAATTCGCTAACACCCGAGACCGGCTACTTTGGATAGCATTGTGTCGGGGGCCGGCTTCGGCTGGTCGTCGCATGTTGGTTCCGGAGGTCTTCCGTGATTCGCCGCGCCTTTCTCAGCGTTACTGTTCTCCTTGCTGCTTCCTGCGTGGCCGGTGCGCAGACGGGCATCGACCCGCTTGCGCCTTCGTCATCGACGGGGAATGCGCTTACGAATCCTGCCTATTCGGCGGATGTGGCGTTTCTCTTCGACCTGGAGAAGAAGTTTGCGGCGGATACGGCGGCGGGCGGCGGGGCGGCGTTCGCGAAATGGTTTGCCGACGACGCGGTGACTTTAAGCGACAAGCAGGCGCCGGTGATCGGACGGACGGCGATCGCCGCGAACACGACTTGGTCCCCGGCTCAGTACCAATTGACCTGGACGCCGGAGGGCGGGCGGATGAGTCCGGGCGGCGATATGGGGTTTACCTGGGGGCATTACACAGGACACTCGAAGGACAAGGACGGAAATCCCGTAGACGTGAGCGGACGGTACATGACGGTTTGGAAGAAGCAGGCGGACGGCTCCTGGAAGGTGGAGCTCGATGCCAGCAACGAAGAGCCTCCGCAAAAGAACGATTGTTGCAAGCTGCCCTAGCCTGGACCTGATTTCTTTCGTTTTATCAACATCTGTTTTGCTCCGGTAATGTCGGCACCGATACTCTGCTATGCTTTACAACTCCGACGGAAAGACGGCGTTCAGCCCGGTTAGCCGTCCTGTAACCGAACCCTGAAGGCTTGTGAGGCCACCCCCCAAGGTCTCTCAATAGAGTGCGGGGAACGTAATGTCGAGCTGGTTCCCTTCAACAACATTTTGTTAATATCGTGTATCTTTTCAATCACTTATGTCCCCCAAAGGTGGCACATCCAACCATATCGGTCTTTGAAACAATCCAGTGTGAAGGAAGCGTCATAAGGACGGAATGTCACACAGCGCCACAACCCTGCAGCGCGATGAAGCGGAACGGCTCAAGGCCCTGCTTCGCTACGAGATCCTGGACACCGGTCCAGACCCGGCGCTTGCGGAAATTGCGGCTCTCGCAGCACGGATCACCGATGCACCCTATGCGTATATCAGCTTCCTCGACGCGCGCCGGTTGTGGTTCAAGACGTGCGTCGGCTTCCTGGAGAGCGAGCAGCCGCTGGAGTCTTCGGCGTGCCAGTATGCGGCGCTCGACGCGCAGACATCTCTGATCGCAGATGCGGCGAACGATCCTCGCTTCCCTTCCTGTGGAATCAGACTGGGTGAAGCCATTTCGTGCCGCTCTTACATGGGAGCGCCAATCATCGCGCCTGGCGGAGCCATTATCGGCACGCTGGCGGTGTTGTCCCCAGAGGCGGGGGCATTTCATCCGAGTGATGCCGGCGCCATGGAGATCCTTGCCCGGCAGGTTGTCACGCGGCTGGAATACTACATCAGCATGCGCCAGGAGGAGCGGACGTCCCGGGCCCGGCAGGGCGTGGAGCGTGCGCTGACGGTCGAGCGCAATTTTGTTTCGGCTGTGCTGGATACCGTCAGCGCGCTGGTGCTGGTATTGGATACAGCAGGGCGCATTGTGCGCTTCAACCGCTCCTGCGAACGCTTGTCCGGCTACACCTTTGCCGAGCTGGTAGGCCGGCCGTTTCCGGGCGAATTGTTTCCGGAGGGAGACCGTGACCGGGCGCGGCAGCTCTTCGACGCGGCGCGCAGCGACGCCGCCAGCGAGCCTTTCGAGCTGCACTGGGTGTCGCGCGACGGGACGCGGAGGCGGATTGCCTGGACCGCGACCACGCTCACCGACGTGGCAGGCGAGGTAACCTTCGTCATCGCCACAGGTGTGGATGTGACCGAACAGCGCGAGACCGAGCTGGCGTTGCGCTCGAGCGAGCTGCGCTACCGGCAGCTGATCGAAGGGTCGCTGGGCATGATCTGCACACACGATCTTGACGGCTACCTGTTGTCCATCAACTCCCATGCCGCGGCGAATCTGGGCTACCGGCCGGATGAGCTGGTCGGCAAATACATGCTGGACTTCATTCAGGTGGGCCACAAGCACGGCTGGGAGATGTATTGGGAGGCGATGGCCAAGTACGGCGAGGACCAGGGCCTGCTGTATGTGAACAAGAAGGACGGCTCGCTGTGCGTCATCGCCTTCCGCAACAAGATCGTGCAGTTGCCGGACACGCCGCCGTTTGTGCTGGGCCACGGCATCGACATTACGGAAAAGATCGATGCGGAGGCCAAGCTGCACGCGCTGATGCGGCAGCGGGAGTCGATCCTGGACTCGATCGGCGACGGCATCTACGGAATCGATATGGATGGGCGCATCGTCTTCGCGAACCAGATGGGCGCGAACGTGCTTGGCTACACACCGGAAGAGATGCAGGGACAACTCCTGCACCCGCTGATTCACCACAGCCGGGGCGACGGAACAGCCTATCCGCTGAACGAGTGCCCGATCCAGAACACGCTGTACCGGCATTCGCCGATCCGCATGCGCGACGAGGTTTTCTGGCGACGGGATGGAACTTCGATCCCGGTGGAGTTCGTGGCCTGCCCGCTGATCGACGACGGCAAGGTTACGGGCGCCGTGGTTGCATACCAGGACGTGACGGAGCGCCGGCGGCTGGACCGGATGAAGGACGAATTCATCTCGACTGTAAGTCATGAGCTGCGCACACCGCTGACTTCGCTGCGCGCGGCGCTGGGGCTGATCGCGGGAGGCGCACTGGCATCGCGGCCGGACAAGACGGAGCAGATGATCGAAGTGGCGATGGGCAACTGCAACCGGCTGGTGCACCTGGTGAACGACATCCTGGACTTCGAAAGGATCGGCGCGGGGAGACTGCGGCTCGATCCATCAGAGGTGAGCGCGAACGAGCTGCTGCGGCAGGCCACCGACCTGCAGAAGCCGACAGCGCAGCGCGCCGGGCTGAGCTTCCGCATCGAGGCGGAGCCGATCAATCTCTGGGTGGACAGCGAGCGCATTGTGCAGACGCTGACCAAGCTGCTGGGCAATGCGATCAAGTTTTCGCCGCCGAACAGCGAGATCTGCGTGCGTGTTCACGCTATCAGCGAGACTGAGGCGCTGATCGAGGTGCAGGACCAGGGACGCGGGATTCCGGCAGAGATGCTGGACAGCATCTTCGAGCGCTTCCAGCAGGGCGATGCTTCGGATTCGCGCGCCAGCGGAGGCACGGGACTGGGCCTGGCGTTGTGCCGCAGCCTGGTTGGACTCCACGGCGGAAAGATCTGGGCGGAAAGCACGGTGGGCCTGGGCAGCTCGTTCTTCTTCACCGTGCCACGGACGCGGCATCGTTCGGAGCGGACTGTTAACTAGACTGATCGAACCTTCTGACCGACAAACTCCGCCATTCCACAATCGCGAATAAGTTCAGCGTAGTGCAGCACGCGTAACTCGCGAAAGGAATTCAGCAGCTCGTTTTCTTCAAAGAGATATGCGGGGTTGCTTGGGCCGCCGCCGAACTTTGACTGGTTACAGGTGTATGACTTGTAGACGAGCAGGCCGCCGGGCTTCAGGGCTTTGACGATCTCGCTGAAAATTTCGCGGCGAAGAAAGAAGAAGACGGTGATCAGATCGAACGATTCGCCGTTCGCCTGAAATCGCGTCAGGTCTTCGACCCCGAATTCTATCTGGGCAGACAAACTGCCTGCGTTGTTTCGGGCGCTTTCCAAGCCAATTTCTGCTATATCGATCATCCGCACCTTCCATCCCTTGCCGGCGAGGAAGATGGCGTGACGCCCTGCGCCTCCAGCAATGTCCAAAGCGCGACCGGCGTTCGGAAAGATAGGCTCCATGTATCGATCGAATGCGTCGACCAGCAGCGGGTCGGGGGGTGAGATTCCGTGAGTTCCCTCGAGGTAGCGCTGGTTCCACTTTTCGCGATCGCGCTCCTGCTCTGTGGACGGCATCAACTTCACCTCGCTGGGCCGGGATGCGGCGATGGCGTTCGAAAGATCGATAGTGGTTGCCGCCCCGGCCATTTTTTCCCGAACATGACCATCCAAGAATAAATGCCGGGAATATATGCCGGGCGCTTCGCCATCCTGTCCACCGAGGCGCGGCCCGCCGCCTACTTTTCCCGGGTCAAGGTGGCGACGAAGTTTGGCTCCCAGGTCTTTCCTCCGTCGTCGGAGAAGGACTGTTCGAAGCGGTGGGAGTCGGGGGTGATGTCCGACCAGACGCCGCGGACCAGGATGGTCCTGCCGTTGTAGGTTTCCTGATCGAAGAACTCGCCGCGCCCGTTGCGGAACTCGCCGACCTCGGGCAGGCTAAGGGTGCCGCTCCTGCTGTTGGAGAAATTGAGGCTCCACTGATGGGCGGCAGGGTTGTAGAGGAACAGGGTCAGACCTTCGAAGCGTCCGGATGCGCCGCTGGCCTCGATCTCCTCGAGCTGGGCGCGGCCATCCCAGACCTTGCGAACCGCGACGGTACCGTTCAATTCGGTCCACGTTGAAGATCCGGTGAGCGGATTCAGCAGCCGCCGGATGTGTGTCTTCCAGGTGCCGAGATTGAAGTCGAAATCGTGCTGGCCGTCACGCGGCGGCGGGGGAGCTTGTGGCGATGCGAGAAGAGGATCGGCGAGGTAGACAAGCGCTGAGAGCAGGACACAGATGGCGATTCGGCAAAGGGAATTCAATTGTTCCTCCAGGGTGGTGAGCGACGCGCCTAGCGTTGCGGCGAATCCCTGCAACAGATCAAGGATGACGTGAATTGTGGTAGCGTCATATAGCCACTTTTTATGGAACTCGCGATACCACTTTCGATGACTGGCGATCCCCTCTTTCGCCAGGTCTACCTGGGACTGCGACAGGCAATCCTCACCGGGGCGTTTCGTGCCGGTGACCGGCTGCCCTCGACCCGGGACCTGGCGGAGCAGCTCGGCGTCTCGCGGACCGTCGTGCTGCTGGCTTACGACCAGCTGTTGTCGGAGGGGTTCGCCGTAGGCCGGGGCGGTTCGGGAACTTACGTGTCGGAGGGCATGGGCGGAAGCGTACCGGCCAGAGAAAAGAAATCGGCGAAGGTCCGGCTGTCGCGCTTTGGCGTGGCGGCCACCAAGGCCGCAACGTCGGTGGATTCGCCGAGGCGCCCTACCGCCCCGCTACGCTATGACTTTGCTTACGGACGCAGCGACATCGAGGTGTTTCCGTTCGAGATGTGGCGGCGTATTCTGCTGCGGCATGCGCGGATGGCGCCGGTTCGCGAGTTCGACTACGGACCGGCAGTAGGAAATCCCGAGTTGCGCGAGGCCATCAGCACTCACCTGCGGCGCTCTCGTGCGGTGGTCTGCGATCCGTCGGATGTGATCGTGGTCAACGGCTCACAGCAGGCGCTGGATCTTGTCACGCGGGTGCTGGTGGAACCCGGCGATCGGGTGGCGATCGAAGATCCGCACTACAATGGCACCCGAGAGGTTCTCCGCGCCGCGGGAGCTCAGCTGCTGCCGGTGCCCGTCGATTGCGACGGGATGGACCCTGCGAAGCTGCCGCAACGGGCGAGCCTTGTCTTCGTTACGCCGTCGCATCAGTTTCCAACCGGCGCGATTCTCCCGCTCGCCCGCCGCCTGTCTTTGCTCGCCTGGGCGAGGGAAAACAACTCGATCATTGTCGAAAACGATCACGACGGCGAGTTTCACTATGAGGGGCAGCCTCTGGAGTCGATGCAAGGCCTGGACACCGAGGGACGGATCATTTACATCGGGACCTTTTCGCGCACCGTATTCCCGGCCCTGCGCATCGGTTATCTGATTGTGCCGAAAGCTTTGACTCCTGCCTTCACAGCGGCCAAGTGGCTGAACGATCTGCATTCCGCGACTCTGGAGCAAGGGACCCTGGCGGAGTTCATCCATACCGGCATGTACGAGCGTCATCTGCGGCGGCTTCGGCGCAGGAACGCGGCACGACGCGAAGCGCTGCTTTCCGCAATCAATAGCTATCTGGGGCGGCGCGTCGAGGTGACCGGCGATGGATCCGGCGCCCATGTGGTGCTGTGGCCCAAGAAAAATATCTCGGAGGCGACGGTTGTCGCGCGGGCGGCGGAACGCGGGGTTGGGGTTTACGGAGTGGCCCACTGCTTCCTGAGCCAACCCTCGCGGGCGGGACTGGTCCTCGGCTACTCGCGGATGAACGAAGAGGAAATTCGAGAGGGTATCCGGCTGCTGGGGGAAGTTCTCTGAGCACCGGCGATGCCAGATTCGCTATACGGCAACGACCTGAGAGCAAGGCGGAAACTTTGGAAGCTTATCGAGCGTAACCGAATATGTGAGGAGTAAACTATGCGCATGAGGCGCTTCGCCGCAGTTGCGCTGCTGATGGCTGGAATTGCTCTTCCTGCGTGCGCGCAGCGCGGCGGGGGACATGGTGGCGGGTTCTCAGGGCACGCTGGCGGGGGCTTTCATGGCGGCGGGTTCGGCCCTTCGGCTCCTTCTCACTTTTCCGGCGGTGGATTCTCCGCTCCGCATTTCCCCACCGGCGGTTTCTCTGCTCCCTCGCGTTTTGCCGGCGGACCATCTTTTCGGACGCCTTCCTCCTTTCCGGCGTATTCCAGAGCGGGTTTTGGCGCTTCCCATGCGCGTCTGCCATACAACGGAGGCGGACGTTATCGCAGGATCAATGTGTGGCGCGGTGGGGTGCGGTCTTCCATTTTTGTGCCGGCTTTCATATGCCCTGGGTATCTCGGGTATCCCTTTTACGGCGACTATGACGATTCGGGTTATGACGATTCGGGTTATGACGATTCGGCCCCCAATAATTCTGAGGCAGCCGCGAACGATGCACCTCCGGCCTACGATACACAGGCTGCGGAAGGGGATGAGGCTCAGGCACGCCCTCCCTATTACGATTCAGCGGCGGTCGCGCCCTCAAATCCTCCGGCGACTCCACAGAGCGAGGATGCTGTAACGGTCGTCTTCAAGGATGGGCGGGCTCCGGAGCAGATTCATAACTATGCGCTGACCCGGACGACACTGTACGTCATGGACGAGCATCATCGCGATATCCCCGTGGATGAGATCGATCTCGATGCCACCGAAAAAGCGAATCGCGACGCCGGGGTCAACTTTCAACTGCCGGTTTCTTTGCGATAGCAAATTACTCCCTGCGGCTTGCCTCAGGCCTTGCGCTGCCCGCGGAACTTTGATCTGCGGTTCCGCGTACTCCTATCCGAAACTCTTGTTTGAATAGGATTCTCCATGACCCAGCGTCTACGGCGTTTTACGGCGTTCGCGGCAACTGCTCTGTTCGCAGCCGTGCTATTGTTCGGCGGCATGGCATCCCTCGCGCAGAATTCTGACGTGGACCTTTCGCTTCATGCGAACTCGCATGCGACGGCGGCGGACATCGGGCTGCCGCTTTATCCGGGCGCGAAGCTCTACAAGGACGCAGACAACGATTCTGCGGTCGACCTGGGATTCAGCTTCGGCGATTTCCGCTTCACCGTGATGGCGGCAAATTACGTAACCAGCGATTCACCGGTACAGATCCTGGCCTTCTACCGCAAGCCGCTCTCGCGATACGGCGAGGTGCTGGAGTGCAGCCACGGCAAACCGGTGGGCGCGCTTACCGTGACACACAGCGGACTCACCTGCTCAGACCAGCATGGCGGGCATGTGCAGGTCAATGGCAGCGCGGATTCCTCGTCCGATCATGAATTGCGCGCCGGCGCTCCGCATAAGTACCGCGTCGTGGGCATCAACGATGCACACGATGGCTCAACGCGCTTTGGCCTTGTTTACCTTGAGCTACCCAAGGACAATGACGAGGAGAAGAAGTCGAACTAGAAACGCAACTGATCTTCGCGGTTCATTGCGATCCAAAGACTGAGGCCTGTTCTTCTATCTGAGCGGAAACCGCCAAGTTTCATCGTGCCGGTCGAGTTGAATCACGTGGGGCTGTTTTCATGCCAGGCGTGAAAGGTCTCCGCTGATGGAGACGTCGTTTCTACCTGCTTAAGCTCCCTACCGGATTTCGTGCAATGTTCGCTACCTCGGCGATGGCTGGGCGACGCGCTACGAAAGGATTCGATGGAAGTACCAGAAGTGCTCCTCGCGAACATACCCAAGTTTTTTGTAGATGCGTTGCGCGGCCTGGTTGTCATGCGCGGTAGAGAGTGTGATGCGCTCAGCTCCGGTAGCAAGGGCAAAGGCTTCGGCATGACGAAGCAAAGCAGTGGCGATGCCCTGATTGCGAGCGGCGGGTTCGACGTACAGGTCTTCGAGAAGCCAGACGGGACGCATGGCGAGTGTATTCGTCGAAGGCATGAGATGCATGAAGGCTATGGGCGGCGCCGGTGCGCCGGCAATCGCAGAAGCAGGACTAGCCCGGGCGAGGAAATATTCGCCCGCGCTGCGCTGGATGCGATCGGTGACGAATTCCAGAGCAGCATCCGCCACGGCCGGTTCTCCATAGAAAAGGCGATAGGCAACGTAAAGACGCACTAGCTCCGGGATGTCTTCGACGATGGCGGCGCGAATGGTTATCGAACGTTCTTCCATGCTTCCTCAACGGGCAGAGAGTTCCTTGAATCGTTGTAATCAGGACAGTTGATGTGCAGGCGAAAACCCGCACCTGGCAGCCCGGTCAAGTTTTCCTTGACAGACATTAAAATTTCACTAATCTTGCTGAATATATGTAAGGTTTTCGCGCTCCGCAACCCTGCATATTTCCAACTCGTTCGTCATACCAGATTCGCAGGCATTGCCAGGTCATCATTCTCCTCAGCTGAGGTGCAGAGAATGCCGTCTCCCGCAGGTCGTTGTCGATCAGGCTTTTCTTCGTTCTTCGCCTTCACGCTTCTCTTCTCTCTCTGCTTGCTGTGCTTCCCATCGCGATCTTCGGGGCAATCGACCGGCGGCCGAGTGCTGGGGCGAGTGGTGGACCCCACGGGCGCGGTGATTCCGGGAGCGAGCATTACGCTGACCAACGCCGACTCCGGCGCGACCCAGACCGTGGAATCGACAAAGAGCGGCGACTACAGTTTTATCTCCGTGCCGGTCGGGCGCTACCAACTTACGGCGAAGAGCTCGGGATTCGAAGACTTTATCGCGAACGGCGTCGTGGTGCAGTTGAACGCGACGGTGACCTACGACGTGAAGCTGGTGGTGGGGTCGAACACGCAGTCGGTAGAGGTGACGGCCGCTCCGCCGCTGGTGGACACGACAACCACACAGCTGGGTGCGGTGGTGAATACGCGCGCCGTCGAGAACCTGCCGCTGAATCAGCGCAACACTTATCAGTTACTGCAACTGCAGCCGGGCGTAACCGGAGTGAGCGGATCGGATCTGTTCTACGGCAGCGACCAGGCGGGCGCGGTTTCAGTGAACGGCGGGCGCGGACGCTCGAATAACTTCAGCGTGAACGGCGGCGACGGCAACGATCTCTTTGTGAATTCGCCGGGGATCGAGCCTTCTCCCGACGCGATCGACGAGTTTCGCGTGATCACGAACACCTTCGACGCGGAGTATGGACGCAATTCCGGCGCAGTCATCAATGTAGTGACGAAGTCGGGCACGAACGACATGCACGGCAGCATTTACAGCTATGTCCGCAACCAGGCGATGGACTCGAAGGGCTATTTCGATCTGTCGACTCCGGATGACTCGCAGCTGCAGTTTGGCGCAACGGTCGGCGGCCCGATCAAAAAGGACAAGACGTTTTTCTTCCTCTCCTATGAAGGGCGGCAATTGCGAAAGGGCATCAGCTCGGATCGTGTGCGCGTACCTAACGCCATGGAGCGCGCAGGCGTCTTCGACGATTCGACTCCATTTCAGGGCACGCTGACCGATCCTACGGTGGCGTCTATCCTGCAGAATCGCGCCGGCTGCGCGGCGGCTATCTCGAGCGAGAGTGGTGCCGCGCCCGCCGCTGGAACCCCGTGGACAAATATCTTTCCCGGCAACGTGATTCCCACAGCGTGCTTCGATCCTGTGGCCGCAAACATCGTGAATAACTACGTGCCTCTGCCGGACACCGCGGAGTACCAGTACGAGAGTGCGCCCGATCAGCACGCACGAGAAAATCAGGGGACGGTGCGCATCGATCACAAGTTCAGCGATCGAAACTCCTTCACCGGCTACTTCTATGTGGACGACGATGCTGAAGAGAATCCCTTCACACGCTTTCAGGCGGAGATTCCCAACCTGCTGCCGGGCTTTGGCAGCGACAACTCTACGCGCAATCAGCAGATCAACATCTCGGAAACCTGGACGCTGAGCCCGACTGCGCAGAACGAGATCCGCGCCACCTACTATCGCGAGGCGCAGCTCACTTTTCTGACTCCGCAGCGCACCAACCTGGTCACGAACTCCTGCACAGGCAGCGCCGCGTCCTACTGCTTTAACGGCAACACAGATACGCCGCTATCCGACGCGAACGGCAATCCGATTGCGAACAACCCCAAGCTGGGCATCACGCCCGGGCTCGGCGCTGCGTACGAGGGCCTACCCTACGTCAGCATCAGCGGCGGCTTTACGATCGGCAACGACAGCGAAGGGCAACTGCCGCAAATAGGCAACACCTATTCGCTCACCGATAACTTCTCCAAGACCATCGGCAACCACAACATGAAGTTCGGTGTGGATGCCCGCAACCAGCGCTTCGACCAGACGCTCTACTACAACATCAACGGCTACTACAGCTACAGCGGCGGAAGCGAGAACGATCTCCAGGCCTCCAACCTCTTCGGCAATTACTTCCTGGGCCTGCCGGATAACTACTCGCAAGGCTCGCCGCAGACCGAGAACATCCGCGCCTATGCCGTTTATCTATTCGCCCAGGACAGCTACAAGATCAAACCCACGTTAACCCTCAACTACGGACTGCGCTGGGAACTGAATCAACCGCTGGCCGACGCATCGCATCGCGTGCAGACCTTCAGGCCGGGGCAGGCCGATACGCAATTTCCCTGCACGCTCTCGCCGACCAGCCAGGCAGCGCTGGGCGCGACCAATACCGATTGCGGACCAGGCAGCGACAACGAAGCCGTCTTTCCCCTGGGCCTGGTGGTTCCCGGCGACAAGGGCGTGCCGGCGGGACTTACCAAGACTTACTACAGCGCCTTTGCGCCGCGCGTGGGCCTGGCATGGAGCCCGGACCGCTTCCACGGCAAGCTGGTGGTGCGCTCGGGCTTCGGCATCTTCTACAACCCGATGGAGCAGCTGGTGCTGGAGCAGTTCCAGGGCGAGCCGCCCTTCGGCGGCAGCAACAGCCTGGCCGCGCCGCTCTTCCAGGCGCCCTTCGTAAGCCAGTCGGGTACTGTTGCGCCCAACGCCTTCAACGGATTCCTGGAACCGAAGCGGGGCCAGGCGGTGGACTGGTCGGCCTTCCGTCCCATCATCATGTACGGCGAGCTGCAGCCCAACCTGCGCACGCAATATACGGAGCAGTACAACCTGCAACTGCAGCAACAGATTTCATCCGACCTGGTGATGACTTTGGGCTACGTGGGCTCACAGGGGCATCGCCTGCTGGCGACGTATGACCTGAACCACGGCGATACACAGACATGCCTGGACCTGATCGCAATGGGACAGGGATGCGGGCCGTACAGCGAAGATAGCTCGTACTACATTCCGGCGGGAACGCCTCTGCCGCCGGGAGGCTTGCATCTCCCCTATGGGCCCACTCCCCTGCTGACAGGCGGAGTAACGCCGGGCCCGATCACGCTGGTGGGCATTCGCAAATATTCGTCACCGTTCTGCAATCCGCTGACCGGCGGCGGCTGCCCGGCGGATGGCGTGCCGGTGTTTTCCAGCATCTTTGCCCAGGACGTGGTTGCGAACTCGGCCTACAACTCACTGCAGGCGTCCCTCGAAAAACGTTTCTCAAAGGGTCTTCAATTTCTGGCAGCTTATACGTGGAGCAAGTCCGAAGACGACGCTTCGAGCTTCGAGCAGAGCCTCGATCCGTATAACCCGGCCAGTGATCGCGCCCTCTCGCTTTACGATGCGCGCAATCGCTTCGTCTTCAGCGGTGTTTGGGACCTTCCCGTGCGCAAATACGCGGGAGGGCGGGGAGCACTGGTGGATGGCTGGGAGCTTTCGGGAATTCTTACGTTGCAGAGCGGCTTTCCTATCCGGCTGGATTCGAATGTCGACCAGGAACTGCAGGGCAGCGCGGATTTCGAAGCGCCGGGACGTCCTGATATCGTGAAGACGTTCACGCACCGCAACCCGCGCACGCCTCTGGGAGGAGATACCGGCTACTACTTTGACCCGACGATCTTTGCGACGCCTGCGCTGGGCTCGGTGGGCAGCGCGCCACGCAGCATCTGCTGCGGCCCGGGGATCAGCGGCACGGACCTTGCGGTGCAGAAGCTTACGCAGCTGGGAGAACGCAAGACGCTGCAGTTTGTCTTTCAGGTCTTCAACGTCTTCAACCACACGCAATTTCTGAATCCCGACGGGCAGCTGGGCGACGCGCAGCTGGACAGCAATGGAAATCCGGAAGCCGGCGGGCTCTTCGGCGAAGTAACGCGGGTGCGCGATCCGAGACAGATTCAGCTGGCAATCCGCTTCAAGATGTGAGGACGCGCCTTCGGCGCAAGACTGGAGCGATTCTAAACACGGCGAAGAATCTCAGCGATGCTTCCACGCCACTATCGCAGAGATTCTTCCTCTCGTTGGTCATCAGCGTGACGGCATGTTCTTGCGGGGTTGTTTCTTAGCTAAAACGTTGGCGGGGTATTGATCCATAGCAGCACGGCGGGCTGCTTGTAGGGGTTGCTCCAGCGGTGAGTCTGGGAGCTGGAGAAGTACAGGCTGTCGCCTTCGCGCAGCTGATAGTGCTCGACCTCGTCCAACCAGACATCGCAGTTTCCGCTCACGACGAAGATAAACTCTTCGCCTTCGTGATGGTAAGAGCCGCCGCTCGACGTGCCAGGGGCGAGGCGGAAAAGATGCGGCTCCATGGCGGTGACGCCGAAGGCCAGCAGCTCGAGATGCACGCCCGGTTCGCTCGACAGCTCGATGCGCTGGTTCGGACGGACGAGCTTGCCGGTCTGTTCCGCGCTTCCGAAGAAGGAGAGCACGTTCGTCTTGTAGAACATGGCGAGGCGCTGCAGCGTGGCTACCGAGGCGTGCGCCTGTCCGCGCTCGAGGCAGCTCAGGAAGCTTACGGAGAGACTTGTTCCGGCTGCGGCCTCAGAGAGCGTCATGGAGCGTTCGCGGCGCAGCTTGCGCAGGCGGTTGCCGATGGGATCGACCTTGGGCGCCTGAGCGCCGTTGACTTTGGAGCGCCTGGCGCTGCTGCCCATCAGGTGGCGGATGGCGTCGACATTGAGGTTCTTTTCGAGGCGCAGGTGCTGGATGGATTTGAGGCGCTCGACCTCTTCGCGGGTGTAGGTGCGGTAGCCGCTGTGGGTGCGCTTCGGCTGCGTAAGCCCGGCGTTCTCCCACTGGCGCAGCGTGGAGGAGCTGACTTTGAGCATCCGCGAGACTTCGGAGATGCGAAAGGAGAGATGTCCCTTGTCTGGCGCGGATGTCTTGCCTGAGGTCCGGCCGGAGGTCCTGGATGGAATGGTTTTCGTGGGCATACGGCAGCGTGGCGGTTACATGCTCAAAAGTATCTTTGTAGCAGTCTCCGGCAAGGAGAGCAATGGAATCGTGAAATCGGCGGCGAGTGAGGAGCTATGCTTTCAGGGTCCGGAGACGCTTCAACGCGCGACAGAGGCCAGGTCCGCGGTCTCAAGGGCGACAGCGTGCAGGCCGTTCTCGACGACCTGGAGCGCCTCGGCAAAGTCTTCCTCCGCGATGCTTAGCGGCATGAGCATGCGGACGACATTGTCGTAAGTGCCGGCGGTGAGGATGAGGACTCCGTTGCGGAGGCAGTGCTGGGCTAGCTTTTTTGCGGCTGCGGCGCAAGGCGATCCGTCGGGATTTGTGAATTCGATAGCCTGCATAGCCCCCACCCCGCGCACATCGGCAATGAAGGGATGCCGGCGTTGCCAGGCGCGTGCCTTCTGGTGGAAGATTTCGCCGAGCAGGCGGGCATGAGCCAGCAATTTGCCGTCGGCAAACTCTTCGATAACGGCGAGTGCGGCTGCGCACGACGCCGGGTTGCCGCCGAAGGTGCCGCCGAGCCCACCGGGACCAGGAGCGTCCATGATTTCGGCCCGTCCGGTGATGGCGGCAAGGGGCAGGCCTCCGCCGAGCGACTTGGCGGTGAGAATGAGGTCGGGCTCAAGGCCGAAGTGGGTGCAGGCGAAGAGCTCGCCGGTGCGTCCAAAGCCGGTCTGGATTTCGTCGGCGATGAATACGATACCGTGCTTGTGGCAAATATCGGCGAGCGCGGTGAGAAAGCCCTGCGGAGGAACAACGAAGCCGCCTTCGCCAAGGATAGGCTCGACGATGACCGCAGCAATGTCTTCGGCGGCGACGACGCGGCGGAAGGTGTGGTCGAGCAGGGCCTCGACCTCGGCATGCGTGACGGACCCGCAGTGGCCAAGGCGCTCATTGGCGGCTACGCCGAAGGGGATGCGGTAGACATCGGACAGGAAAGGTCCGAAGTGTTCCTTGTAGGGATGCGTTTTGCTGGTAAGCGCGAGGCCCAGCATGGTGCGGCCGTGGAAGGCGTCTTCAACGCAGAGGACGGCATGGCGTCCGGTGTGGGCGCGGGCGATCTTGATGGCGTTCTCTACCGCCTCGGCTCCGCTGTTGGTGAGGAAGGTCTTCTTGGCGAAGCTGCCGGGGGTGAGCGCGTTCAACTTCTCGGCGAGCTCGACATAGCTCTCGTATCCGGCGACGGTGAAGCAGAGGTGCAGGAAGGCATCGAGTTGCGCGCGGATAGCGTCGACAACGCGGCGGCTGCGATGGCCGACGTTGGCGCAGCCGATGCCTCCGCCGAGATCGAGCAGGCGGTTGCCGTCCACGTCTTCGAGATATGCGCCCTCGGCGTGGCGGATGAAGAGCGGCGTGGACGCGTAGACCCCGTACGGGATGGCCTGTGAACGGCGGGCGTTGAGGGCGCGGGAGTTGGGGCCTGGGATTTCGGTGTTGAGCTTGATGTTGGACATGATTTGAAACCGTCTCTGTTGCGAATCTATCTAGTACCAGCCTATGGGTTGCTCGTTCAAGTTGATGTGTACCTGCTTGGTTTCAAGATATTCGTCGATGCCGTGCATGCCAAGCTCGCGTCCGAAGCCCGATTGCTTGTAGCCTCCCCACGGCGCTTCGACGTAGGTGGGCTGCATGTGGTTGACCCAGACGATGCCGGCGCGGATGGCTTTGACCATGCGCAGCGCTTTGTAGATGTCACGCGACCAGACGGCTGCGGCAAGTCCGAAGGGTGTGTCGTTGGCAATCTTCAGCGCGTCGCGCTCGTCTTCGAAAGGGATGACGGTGGCAACGGGTCCGAAAATTTCTTCGCGGGCGATGCGGGCGGAGTTATCTACATCGTAGAAGATGGTGGGCTCTACGTAGTAGCCGCGTTTGAATGCTGCGGGCTGGCCGCCTCCGATCGCCACTTTCGCTTCCGACCGGCCGATCTGCTGATAGCTGCACACGCGCTCGTACTGCTCGCGGCTGACGAGCGGCCCCATCTTGGTTTCGCGATCGAGGGGCGCGCCGAGCTTGATGCTGCGGGCTTTCTCGGTCATGGCTTCGACGAATTTCGAATAAATAGAGCGCTCGACCAGCACGCGGCTGCCCGCCGAGCAGACCTCGCCCTGGTTGATGAAGACGCCGAAGAGCGCGCCGTCGATTGCGGCTTCGAAGTCGGCATCGGCGAAGAAGATGTTGGGTGACTTCCCTCCCAGTTCGAGGGTCACGCGCTTGAGCGTGTCGGCTGCGGACTTCATGATGAGCCTGCCCACTGTGGCCGAGCCGGTGAAGGCGATCTTATCGACGTGCGGATGCTCGACGATGCGGGCTCCGACGGTTTCGCCGTATCCGGTGACGATGTTGACGACCCCGGGAGGCACGCCTAGTTCGGTGAGCCATCCGGCGAGCTTGAGGGCGGTCAGAGGAGTTTGTTCAGCCGGCTTGAGCACGCAGGTGCAGCCCGCGGCCAGCGCGGGCGCGAGCTTCCATGCGGCCATGAGCAGCGGGTAATTCCAGGGGATGATCTGGCCGGCGACACCGACCGGTTCTTTCAGCGAGAGGCTGAGCGCGTTGTCGGGAACGGGGTTTACTGTCCCCGAGACTTTGGTTGCCAGGCCTCCGTAATATTCGAAGCAGGTAGCGGCGTCGGCGATGTCGTACTCGGCTTCGACGATGGGCTTGCCGCTGTTGCGGGATTCAAGCTCGGCGAGTTGCGGCGTCTCGGCGCGGAGTTTTTCGGCGATGCGGAAGAGGATGCGCCCGCGCTCCTGCGCCGTAGTCTGCGGCCAGCCGCCTTCGTCGAAAGCCCGACGCGCGGCGGCTGATGGCGGAGTCGATCTCGGAGTTGCTGGCGTCGGGGATTTCGGCGATGACTTCTTCCGTCGATGGATCGTAGACGGGGATGCGCTTGCCGGATGCGCCTTCGATCCATTTTCCGTCGATATACATTGCTTCGGGAGTGCTTTGGGTGATTGCCATGGGTGAGTCCTTATAGAGTGCCGTCGCCGGAGCCGGAAAACGCTGGGGTGACAGCGGCGATGGGTTCAGAAGCCAGCGCGGTGTTGCGCGCGTGGCGATAGAAAAGATACGCCGAACCGAAGACCAGCGTGCAGCCGACGATCAGCTTGATTTCGTAGAGCCAGACGGAGTTCACCTGGCGCGAGGGGACAAAGGCTACGCCGAGTCCAACAAGAGTGGCCAGCATGCCGCCGAGGCCGTTGGCGAGCAGATAAGGTTTGGACGCGTTGAGCGGCATGCGCCCGTCGAATGTGTGCTTGAGCAGCGCGGCGAAGAGATAGCAGGACGGCAGCAGCTGCAGAATCACGGCGAGGTCGAGCAGGGTGAGATAGGCTTCGCCGACCGAGACGCCGAGAAAGCTCATGAGTGTGAGCAGCGAGGAGAGCGCGGCGTAGATGATGAGGCTGACATACGGCGTGCGATAGCGCGGGTGCACGCGACCGACGATGGCGGGCAGATAGCGGTCGATGCCGGCGACGAAGGGCAGGCGTCCCGCACCGCTGAACCATGCGGAGGCGGTGCCGAGGATGGCGAGGCATTCGAGGAAAGCCAGCGGCGCGACGATGAAAAAGAGCCCGTTGCGCAGCGACATGACGTTGATGGCCTGCAGGATTCCGGAGAGAATGCCGATCTGCTCGTGGGGCAGCGCAATGAGCATGGCCATGGTGGTGCCGAGATAGATGGCAGCAGCGGCGAGGCCTCCCCAGAAGATGGCGACGGGCAGATTGCGCTTGGGATCGCGGATTTCATCTCCCATGATCGACGCGAGATCGAGACCGACGAGGCTGTAGCAGATGGTCCCAAAGGCTGCGAGCAGACGCCAGTCATGAAACTGCGGGCGCAGGTCGGCGCGATGGAAGGCGCTGTTGTGGTGATGCAGCGTGAGCGCGGCGAGCAGGACGACAACGGCCGCTCCACCGATGGTGCCGGCGCCGCCGAGGTTGTTGATCCACTTGCCGAGCTCGAGGCCGCGGACGTTGAGGACGAGCAGAAAGAGCAGCAGGCCAATCGCCATGCTGGCGGTGAAAGCCGGGCTGTCGGCGAGCTTCTGCACATGCGGGCCGAAGACGTAGACGCCTACGCCGACGCAGGAGAGGACGACGGTGGGGAGATAGAAGACGTTGGAGAGCCAGTAGCACCATCCTGCGAAGAAGCCATGCTGCTCGCCGAAGCTGCGCTTGGCCCAGAGATAGATGCCGCCTTCACCGGGCCACTTCTGGGATAGCTCGGTGACGGCCGCTCCCTGCGGCCAGAAGAAAAAGAGCATGGCCGCGATCCACAGCCAGAGCGTGATAGGGCCGGAGGCGGAGATGGGCGGGACCATGTTGAGGTTGGCGACCGCGACGATGAACAGCAGGATGAGATCTCCGCGCCCAAGTACGCGCTTGAGTCCCGGTGTGTGATTGCCGCCGCCCCCGCCGATCCCTGGTGCGATCTTTCCCAACCGTTGCCTCCTGAGATTGCCCTCTGGAGAATCCTAAGAGGCCCAGGGCGAAAGCCCTCTTGCCTCCGCCTTCTGTTCCCCAAGCTAAAGCTCAGGGCCTTCTACCTGGAGGCGCTTCGCACCTCTTTGGTTCCTTCGCTACGTCGAAGCGTTCGGGCTCCGTGGTCTCCACATCTCAAAGACGAGATGTGGGGCACCCGGCAAATCGTTAAACTGCTACCCCGCTCTCCTGCTGGGCCTGTGCGATGGCCGGCGCGAGGTCTTCGAATGCGGAGAGGTGACGGTCCACGTCGGCCATGGAGTGCGCGACGGAGATGGTCCACTGCTCGTCCCACCAGTAGGGCTGCGCCATCACTCCACGATTGACCATGCCGAACCAGTAGAGCCGCCAGAGATCGGTATCGACGGCAAGCCACTCGCGGTAGTTGCGAATCTTCTTGGCGTAAAAGAGCAGCGCGCCGTTCGCGCCCGCGCTTTCAACATAGCCTTCGATGCCATTCTTCTTCACGATCTGGTTGTAGCCGGCGACCAGCGCGTCGCTCACCCTGGCGATGTGCGCGTAGCCCTCGGGCGTGAGCACGTGATGAAAGGTGGCGAGTCCCGCGGCCATTACCAGCGGATTCGTCGCGTAGGTTCCGGCATGGAAGACCTTGTGCTGCGCGATCATGTCCATGACCGGCTTGATTGCGGCGAATGCGGCCAGCGGAAAGCCGCCGCCGATGGACTTGGCCAGGGTGACGATGTCGGCCTTGATGTTGAAGTACTCGCAGGCTCCGCCGCGGCCGAGCTTGGCTCCCGTCTTGACCTCGTCGAAGATGAGCAGCGCGCCTTCTTTCGTGCAGATTTTGCGCAGGCCTTCGAGGTAGCCCTCGACCGGCATGCAGATGCCGATGTTCATCATGATGGGCTCAAGGATGATGCAGGCGATCTGGCCGGGATTCTCGGCGAAGAGGCGCTTGACGGCATCGAGGTCGTTGAACTGCGCGACCAGCGTGTTCTTCACGGTGTCAGCGGGAACACCGCCGCCGGCGGGCACCTGCGTGGGACGTTCGGGATCGCCGAAGAGCGCGGCGCTGGGCTTCATGCTCACCATCACCGAGTCGTGCACGCCGTGGTAGCCGCCCTCCATCTTGATGATCTTGTCGCGGCCGGTGAAGCCGCGTGCCAGGCGGACGGCATGCATCGTAACCTCGGTCCCGCTGCTGCCGAAGCGGGCCTGGTCCACGGGAAAGCGCTCGCAGATTTCTTCGGCGAGATCGTATTCGAGGGTGTGGGGCATGCCGTACATGGTGCCGACGTTGAGGCGTTCCTGCACCGCGGCGACAACGGCGGGATGACAGTGGCCGGCCATGAGCGCGCCGAAGCAGAGGTTGAAGTCGATGTACTCGTTGCCATCGAGGTCGTGGATGTGCGAGCCCTTCGCGTCTTTGATGAACAGCGGCCAGGGCTCATAGCTGCGGAAGTTGCTGGCCACGCCGAGCGGCAGGCGCGGCTCGGCTTTCTTCAGCGCAGCGCGCGATGCGGGAGTGCGCGATTCAAACGAAGCGAGTTCTTTTTCCAGAAGCTGGTGCATACGGATTATCCTTTGCCCGTGCGGGCGGCCATCCCTTGAGCAGGGTGTTTCAGCTGGGCAGCGCGGCGGCTAGTGTTGAAACGCGAACCGGCTGCGAATCAGGCTTTGTGGACAGCGCGCACAGGAGAGATTCACTGCGGGCGTACCTGACGAACCAGCGCTGGCGGCAATACGTTCCGGCGATGCGAAAGCGGCGGGAGAGTATCTGCGGAAAGATGGTTTTTCTGGCGCGAAGATGGCCGGGAAGTCGGCGGAAAACAGGCTCGCCGGCGCGGGCGGGGATTGCACCCGAACGACGACAGCCATCGCGATTGGAGGATAAAACCACTGCCGGCGCGCTCCTTTTTGCCTGATTCCGTGCACTGATTCGGGCGGATGAGACCTGCCCGGAAACCCGCGAAGTCCAGCCCTTTTTCCAGTCTCTCAGGAAAGACGTTGCCACGCGGAAAACCTTGTAGTAATTTTGCAAAAATTAGTAAATTTTGCATCGTGTGTCAAGCAAAACATGCTTGCTGGCGCGGGTCGCCGAGATAAGACGGCCCGGCCGAACGAGGTCCGGCTCATCGCAACCGTCATTCGTGAATGATTCTTATGAGACGCCGATCGGGCGACTCTGCGACGTTGAGGAGCAGCACTTGTCGAATCCGGAAGGGCAGGCACTGGGAAAGTCAGCACGGCGCTTCCTGTGGTGCTGCGCTCTGTGCGTGTTCGCTTTTCTTTCGGGCTGCAGGAAGCCCATGCCCACGCTGAGCCTGCTGGTGTGGGAGGGCTACGCCGATCCCTCGTTCATCCAGGGCTTCGAAGCCACCTGCAAATGCAAGGTGACGGCGGCCTACATGGGGTCGAGCGACGAGCTGGTGGCCAAACTGCGCGGCGGTGCGGCCTCGAACTACGACGTGATTTCGCCCTCGAGCGACGTGGCGACGATGCTGGCGCGGTCGGGACTGGTGGCTCCGCTGGACCTGGGCAGGATTCCGAACTATGCGCAGCTCTCGCCGAAGCTGACCTCGATGCCGCTGGTGAAGAATGGCGGCCAGGTTTATGGCGTCCCACTGACGTGGGGGCCGAATCCGCTGCTTTATGACAAGACGGCATTCGCGCAGCCGCCCGCGACGTGGGCTTCGCTATGGGACCCGAAGTACAAAGACAAACTGTCGCTGTGGGACGATCTCTCGACGGTGTATATGGCGGCGCAGGTGCTGGGCTTCGGAAAGCAGGATCCGGCGGCTATCTACAACCTGAGCGATGCGCAGCTGGAGCAGGTAAAGCAGAAGCTGCTGGCGCTGAAACCGAACATCCGCAAGCTGTGGTCGACGGGCGGCGAGCTTACCAATCTCTTTCAGAATCACGAAGTGATTGCTGCGATGGGCTGGCCGCTGGTGACGAACCAGTTGCGCAAGGCGGGGCTGCCGATCGAGGAAGAGATTCCGGCGGAAGGCACGACGGGCTGGATCGACCACCTGATGATCACGTCGTCGAGCGAGAACAAAGACCTTGCGTATGCGCTGATCAACTACATGATTGCCGCGCAGACGCAGAAGATGCTGAGCGATGTGACGGGATACGATCCGGCCAATCCGCAGGCGGCCGCGCTGATGACCGCCGAGCAGCGGCATGGGCTGCATCTGGACGACATCGACACGTACCAGCGGCAGATCATCTTCTGGCAGGATGTTCCGCGCCGCGCCAAGTACACCGAGATATGGAACGAAGTGAAGGCCGCACAGTGACCTGCCGCCGGTTTCGCGGGAGCGCGGCTTGAGCAGCCCGGCTGCGGCGGCGAATACAGAGAGCGCGCGCGATGCGGCGCCGGCTTTCCTGCGCATTGAAAATATCGGCAAGAGTTTTGGCGCGAACCGGGTGCTCGAATCCATCTCTCTGGATATTGAGCGGGGCGAATTCCTCACCCTGCTGGGCGAGAGCGGGTCGGGAAAGACCACGCTGCTGCGCATCCTTGCCGGGTTCGAGGACGCGACCGCCGGGCAGATATTGCTCGAAGGCGAACGCATCGACGATGTGCCTGCCTACAAGCGCCCGGTGCACACCGTCTTTCAGAGCTATGCATTGTTCCCGCACAAGAATGTCTTCGACAACGTGGCCTATGGACTGATCGTGCGCGGATGCAGCCGCAACGAGATTAAGACGAAGGTGGAAGCGGCGCTGGCCCGGGTGCGGATGGAGAGGTTCGCGCAGCACTCTCCGCGGCAGATCAGCGGTGGACAGAAGCAGCGCGTGGCGCTGGCGAGGGCACTGGTGAACAGCCCCAAGGTTCTGTTATTGGACGAGCCGCTGTCAGCCCTGGACGCCAACCTGCGCGTGGAGATGCAGCGCGAGCTGAAGCAGCTGCAGCGCGACCTGGGAATCACATTCCTCTTCGTGACGCATGACCAGAGCGAGGCCCTGGCGATCTCCGACCGCGTGGTGCTGCTGTATCGCGGACGGATCGAGCAGTGCGGATCGCCGCGCGATATCTATACGCGGCCGCGCACGGCTTACGCTGCGAGTTTTCTCGGCAAGAGCAATCTGCTTCGCGGAATTGTAACCGCGGGCGTTGCGAATTGCGGTTTCATCTCTTTTCCGCTGGCCGCGCTGGATGGCCCTGTTACGTTGTCGCTGCGGCCGGAGGCAATCGGTTTGGCGGCTGATTTTTCCGGAACAGATGTGGTCCGCTTCGAGGCGGCCGTTGCGGGAGAGCAATTCCACGGCGCGAATTCCCTGCTCACGTTGCGGTGTTCCGGCGATGTGGAGCTGACAGCCCGTGTGGAAGATCACGGACTTGCGGACGGCGTCTTCGCCTTTCATAGCGGGGACTGCGTGGTCCTGGAACGGGAAGCAGAGGAGCGGCTTTCGCGATGAGCACCGCGAGATCGAGATTCGGATTGCGCGCGATGGCGATGCTGCCGGTCGCGCCGCCTTTTCTCTGGATCGCGCTGTTCCTCTTCACGCCGTATTGCCTGCTCTTCTGCTACAGCTTCTGGAGCCTCAATTCGTTCCAGGTCATCCAGCATCACTTTACGCTGGCAAACTACCTTCACCTGCTGACGACGCCGGTGTATCTCGTCGTGATCCTGCGGTCGCTGCGCATCGCCTTCTCGGTCGTGGTGTTTTCGCTGCTGCTGGGATATCCGCTGGCTTACTTCCTGGCCTTCCATGCGGGGCGGCATCGGCAGCTGCTTTACCAGGCGGTCATCATTCCGTTGTGGGTGAGCTACCTGGTGAGGGCGTACGCATGGAAAGTAATCTTCGGCAACGAGGGCGTGCTCAATACGCTGCTGCTGTGGCTGCACGCCACGCGGCATCCGCTGGGCTTTCTGCTGTACAGTCCGTTCGCGGTGATCGTTACGCTCACGCATATCTATGTGTCGTTCGTGGTGCTGCCGGTGGTGGCCTCCCTCGAAAAGATTCCCCGCGAGCTGCTCGAATCGTCGAGCGATCTGGGGGCTCGGCCGTGGCAAACGTTCTTCCACATTGTGCTGCCGCTCTCGCTGCCCGGAGTGATTTCGGGAGCGACCTTCGCATTCCTGCTCAGCTTCGGCGACTTTCTCGCGCCGCTGCTGCTCGGCGGCCCGAGCAGCGTGATGATCGCCAACATCGTCGCCAACCTCTTCGGAGCCGACTACAACTGGCCCCTGGGAGCTGCGGTCGCTGTCGTCATCCTGCTGGTGGTGGTGTCAATCCTCTCCGCGACGCAGCGGCTGGAGCGGCGTTGGAGGACGGCATGAGTGCGCAGCGGCGGCCGGTGATTCTGGGCGGCTTTGCCGCGTGCGCGTACGCCTTCCTTTATCTGCCTATCGCGGTGCTCATCCTTTATTCGTTCAATCGCGACGGCGTGGGCGGCTTTCCTCCGCGGCACCTCACCTTTGACTGGTATGGCACGCTCTTCGCCGACGCTGCGATGTGGAACGCAGTTGGCAACAGCGCAATTGTTGCGATTGCGGCGGTTGCTCTTTCCATGCTGATCGGCTTTCCCGCGGCGTATGCGCTGGATCGCCATGACTTCCCCGGCAAGACTCTTTTTCAGCGATTGATTCTGCTGCCGCTGATCGTTCCCGGCGTGATCACCGGCATTTCGCTGCTGCTGCTCGCAGTGGGCAGCGGACTTCGCCTCAGCCTGCTCACGGTTATCCTGGGCCACGCGACGGCGCTGACCGCAGTCGCAACCACCGAAATCTTCGCGGGCTTCTCGAAGCTCGACCGATCGCTCGAAGAGGCTTCTGCGGATCTCGGAGCGAACGGCTGGCAGACGTTGTGTCGCGTAACGCTGCCGCTGCTGCGCACTTCGCTCGTCGGAACGGCGCTGCTGGTCTTCACGCTGTCGATAGATGAGATCGCGGTTACGTTCTTTCTGATCGGGCGCGAGAACACGCTGCCGCTGGAGATATGGTCGCGCCTGCGGCGCGGCGCTACGCCGGAGATGAATGCCATCTCGACACTGATCTTTCTCTTTTCTCTCTTAACCATCTTCGTCTCGCAGCGGCTCATCGGCCGCGACGCGACCGACGGAAAGAACGCCGCAATCACCGAAACCCTGTTGACTGGAGCCGTGGAGTGAGTGCTGCAAACGATGCTTCGTTGAAACCGGCGGCTATCAGCCGGCGATCTTTCCTGGCAGGCGCCGGGCTGGCTGCGTGCGGATTGTCGATGCGCGCGCAACTGCTGCGCTCTGCGAAGCCGCAGCACTCGTGCGTCATCGTAGGCGCGGGACTGGCAGGGCTGACCGCGGCTTACCGGCTTTCAACAGCGGGATGGAAGGTGACAGTGCTGGAGGCGAGGAATCGCGCCGGCGGGCGGGCGTGGTCCTATCGTTTCGCACAGGCTCCGGAACTCTCGTGCGAGATGGGCGGCGAGTGGATCGGCAAGGACCACAAGCAGATTCTGGCACTGACGCGCGAGCTGAATGTGGGGCTGGAGCCGCATGCATACCGGGTGTGGCTGCTGCAGCACGATCAAATGCACGCGCCGGGAAGCTGGAACTTCTCGGAACAGTCGCGTGCGGCGTGGAAGAGCTTCATGGAGCAGTACAAGAAATACGACGACCACGACAAGCGCAAGCTCGACGAGTACGACTGGTGGACGTGGCTGGGCAAGATCGGCATGACGGACCAGGACCGGCGCATCCGCGAGATCATGGACTCGACCGATTACGGCGAATCGATCCGCGAGGTGTCGGCGTTCGTCGCGGCGGATGAGTATGTGGACACGGACTACATCAACCCGAATAACACGGACGAGATGGACTACCACGTGCGCGGCGGCAACAGCGAGCTGGTGAACACGCTGGTGTCGCGTCTGCCGGCCGGATCGGTGCGACTGAATTCCGCTGTCACATCGATTACGCAGAATGCGGGCAAGGTGACGGCTGCAACGGCGACAGAGAGCTTCACCGCCGATGCGTGCATCTTCGCGGCTCCGTCGTCGGTGCTGAATTCGATTCGGTTCGAGCCCGCGCTGTCGCCATTCAAATCGCTGGCTGCCGACGAGCTCCAGTACGGGCGGATTATCAAGACGCAGATGCTGTTCGACAAGCGCTTCTGGCCGGCTGACGATTTCTCGCTGATGAGCGATGAGACCTCGCACCAGTACTATCACTCGACGCTGGGGCAGGCGGGGACGAAGGGCATCCTCTGCTCGTATGCGTGCGGCGACAAGGCCGACGTGCTGGCGGCGCAGTCGAAGCCGGACCGGCAGGCGCAGTTGATGCGCGACCTTGCGGCGGTGTCTCCGGATGCGAAGGCGGCGCTGATCGATAGCTTCGATCATCCCTGGCAGCTCGATCCCTGGGTGCACGGCGCGTATGCGATCTATCGGCCGGGGCAGTGGTTCCGGATTCGTCCGCTGCTGGAGGAGCCGCACGGCAAGGTGCTATTCGCTGGCGAGCACATCGCGGACTGGCAGGGCTTTATGGAAGGCGCGGTGAGCACGGGCGAGATCGCGGCGAGCCATCTGCTGCATTGATTTTGCGAGCATAGATTTCCAACACTTCTTTTACTTCTTCGAGGGCAACGATGAGTTTTACCGACAAGGAACTTGGAATGGATCGCAGGATCAGCCGCCGCGACTTCATGCAGGGCGCGGCGATGGCGATTGGCGCGGCAGCATTGCCGCACGGGCCGATGCTCGCGCAGAGCAGCGCGATGGCTGCCGAGCCGCAGAATCGCGCTGGCTACGATCCGCCGGCGACGCACGGCATGCGGGGCAGCCACAAAGGTTCGTTCGAGGTGGCGCATAGTCTTCGCGACGGCACTTTCTGGCACAGCGCGGGCGCGCCGACGGAGACGGGCGAGAGCTACGATCTTGTCGTTGTAGGCGGAGGCATCAGCGGTTTGTCGTCGGCGCGATTCTTTCATGAGGCCGCGGGCAAAGGAGCGCGGGTGCTGATCCTCGAGAATCACGACGACTTCGGCGGCCACGCCAAGCGCAACGAATTTGAAGTGAACGGAACCTTCATGCTGGGCTACGGCGGGACGTATGCGATCGAGAGCCCTGCGCCCTATAGCCCCGTGGCCAAGCGTGTGGTTCGAGAACTGGGCATCGATGTGTCCTCTTACTCGAAGGTTTCGAATGACAAGCTGTACGGCGAGCTTGGACTGACGCAGAAGATTTTCTTCGACAAGGAGACGTTCGGGGCGGATCGGCTGACGGTCAGCCCTTACAGCCGGTGGGGCGGAGTGCTGCCAGGCAACGCGGCGCAGCGGTGGTCGGAATTCTCCGCGCAGGCTCCGATGCCGGAGAAGGCGAAGGCCGACCTGAAGCGGCTGTACGAGCTCGATATCGATCTGTATCCGGGACTGTCGTCGGATGAGAAGAAGGCGAAACTGGCGCGCATCAGTTATGCGGACTATCTCACCAACATGGTGAAGGTGGATGCGGCGGTCGTCGCGCTGCTGCAGGCGCATCCGCAGCCGCTTTATGGATTGGGCATCGACGGGGTGTCGGCGCAGGATGCGTGGGGACTGGGGCTGCCGGGCTTCGACGGGCTCAAGCTCGATGCAAGTTACGGTCCGGGCATGGGCCGCGACGCAAGGCACAATGACGAGGCGGAGAAGTATTTCTTCCACTTCCCTGACGGCAATGCATCGATTGCGCGGATGCTGGTGCGCGGGCTGGCGCCGAATGCGATCGGAGGCAGCACAGCGCAGGACATCGTGACCGAGCAGGTCGGCTATGACCAGCTGGACCAGGCTTCGAACCCGACGCGCATCCGCCTGAACAGCACCGTGGTGCGGGTGCGGCACATGGGCGACGTGGAGACGGCGAAGGAGGTCGAGATCTCGTACGTGCAGCAGGGCAAGCTGTATACCGTGAAGGCGTCGCATTGCGTACTGGCCTGCTGGCATCCGGTGATTCCCTATCTGACGAATGAGCTGCCACCGGAGCAGAAAGAGGCTCTGCGCGAGGCGGAGAAGGTGCCGATCGTCTACACGAATGTGGCGATCAGGAACTGGCAGGCCTTCTCCAAGGTGCACGCGTCGAGCATCTACTCGCCGGGATGCTATTTTTCCGAAGCCAGCCTCGACCATCGCGTGAGCCTGGGCAGCTATCACTGCACGACCAAGCCCAATGAGCCGATCGTGCTGACCATGCACCGCTATCCGTGTTCGCCGGGTTTGCCTGCACGCGAGCAGCATCGGGCCGGGCGGGCTGATTTATATGTAACTCCGTTTGATACATTTGAACGGAATATCCGCGAACAGCTGGCGCGCAGCGTGGGTGCGGGCGGCTTCGATCCGGCGGAGGACATTGCCGCGATCACCGTGAACCGCTGGCCGCATGGCTACGCCTACCAGTACAACTCGCTGTGGGATCCGTTCTGGCTGGCTGGCGAGCCTGGACCTTGCGTGATAGCGCGCAAGCCGTATGGGCGCGTGGCCATCGCCAATGCCGATGCGGACGCTTACGCCTATACCGATTGCGCGATCAACCAGGCTTATCGCGCGATTACGGAGCTGAACGTGGGTAAGGTCGCGGAGGGTTGAGCGGGCGTTGAGTCCGGCGAACGAGCGAGTGGGACGCGGGGCTTCGTGGTTGACGTTCGTTTGTCCCACATCTCAAATGCGAGATGTGGGACACCCGCTGTCGACGTGAACCTGCAGGTCCCTCCGCCTCGCTGCGCTCCGGTCGGGATGACAAATTTTGCGGCGGGTTCAGAATCATGAAACTACTAACGAGCGCTGAAGCGGCGATCAAGCCAAGATTCTTCACTGCGTTCAGAATGACGACCGTCGACAGAATTGACCGCGGCGTGCAGGACGAATTTCGTTTCCGGCATTCGCGATTGGCTTTAGTCTGAGGTTGTCCCGTCATTCCCATCTCTGAGGAATATGAAATGCACCTGCGCGCGTGGCTTTCGGGCCTGCTGCTGTTGTTGTCTCCCTGGGCGCTGCTTGCCTCCTCCACTGCGCCGATTCCCATCAAGGTTGTCGTGGTGGCGATGTATGAGCAGGGCGACGACACGGGCGATGCTCCCGGCGAATTTCAGTACTGGGTGGAGCGCGAGCACCTGGATCACGTGCTGCCGCTCGACGCGGGCTATCACCATCTCCGCATGAACGACGAGGGCGTGCTGGGCGTGCTTACCGGTGTGGCAACGGCCAAGGCCGCGGCTACCATCATGGCGCTGGGGCTCGATCCGCGCTTCGATCTATCGCACGCGTACTGGCTGGTGGCAGGCATCGCGGGCGGCGATCCTGCCGATGTGTCGCTGGGCTCGGCGGTGTGGGCGCGCTGCGTGATCGACGGCGATATCGCGCACGAACTGGATGCGCGGGAGATTCCCGCCGACTGGCCGACGGGGTATGTTCCGCTGCGACGGTCGACGCCTTACGAACAGCCTGTCGACGCAGGCTTCGGCGAGGTCTATGAGTTGAATCCCGCACTGGTGCAATGGGCTTATCAGCTGACGAAAGACACGCCTCTGGCAGACGACGACACCATGCGCGAGAAGCGCTCGCACTTCGAGCAAGCGGCGGCGAAACGACCTCCGTTTGTGGCGATGGGCGATGAGCTTTCGGCTTCGACCTTCTGGCACGGCAAGAAGATGGACGAATGGGCCAACGCGTGGGTGCGCTACTACACCGGCGGCCAGGGAAACTTCATGGTCAGCGGCATGGAAGACACCGGCACGCTGCAGTCGCTCACGTTTCTGGCGCACGCGGGCAAGGTGGATCTGCAACGTGTGCTGGTGCTGCGCACCGTAAGCAACTACGACCAGCAGGCGGTGGGATTAACCGCGGCCCAGAGCCTTGCGGAGCAGAAGGCCGGCAAGTACGGCGCCTATCTGCCTTCGCTCGAAGCGGCATACGGGGTGGGACATCCGGTGGTGGATACCATCGTTGCGCACTGGAGCGAGTACCGCGATCATTTGCCTTCGGCAGCCAAATAACTACGCTGAGCAAACGGCCATTCGCGGCGCCGCCAGGCTCGCGCGAGGTACAGCGCGCTTCCGCTTGCGGCCACGACGACAGCGTCCAGCAGCTCGCGCGAGGCTTCGCGGCGGGAGAAGACGATGAAGAGGAATCCGAGCAACGCCAATAGCGGCGGCAGCGGGTAGAGCCAGATGCGGAACGGCCTTGGCAACTGCGGCCTGCGTATGCGCAGAACGATGACACCTACCTGCTGGAGCACGTATTGCAGCAGGATGCGGATGGCCACCAGCGCGGCGATGACCTGTGCGAGATTGAAGAAGCAGAAGACGGTGGCGACTGCTCCGAGCGCAAGCAGCGAGACGGTGGGGAATTTGTGGCGCGGATGCAGTCGCGCGAAGATGCGGAAGTAGTTTCCGTCGACGGCGGCGGCGTAGGGTGCGCGCGAGTACGCGAGCAGCAGCGAGAAGACGGAGGCGAAGGCCGTCCACATGACCAACAGCGCGAGCACGCGCGCTGCCGTGGCTCCAAAGGTTCGCTCCATGAGGACGGCGACGACGGCGAACCTGGCCGCTCCGGCGTGCGTGAGGTCTGCGAGCGGGATAACGCCGAGCACGCTGACATTCATCATCAGGTAGAGCGCGGCGACGATGACGATGGACCACAGCACGGCGCGGGGGATGGTGCGGCCGGGGTCGCGGACTTCCCCGCCAAGGAAGCAGACGGAGTAGTAGCCCCAGTAGTCATAGGTGGCGAGCAGCGTGGCCGCGCCGAGTCCTTCGAAGAAGCCGATGTTGAGGGTGAAGGCTCCAGGCGTGGGCGTGAGCATCGACGGGTGGAAGTGCGTGGCGCCGGCGACGATGACCGCTCCGACGGTGAGCAGCACGCCTCCGGTGAGCACCCACGCGGTGCGGGCGATTGAACTCAGGTTGCGATAGAGCAGCGCCACGGCCAGCATGCAGGTGGCGGCGGCGAGCAGGCTTACGGCGCGTACGTGGCCTCCGAGCACAGGGGCGTTCAGTGCGGGCCAGAGGTACGCGGCGTACTGCGCGAGGCCGATGCATCCCGACGCGATGGACAATGGCGCGCTGAAGCCCAACTGCCAGATGTAGAGGAAGGAGATCATGCGGCCCGCGCCGTCGCGGTTATAGATCTCCCGCAGAAATGCATACGATCCGCCGGCCTCGGGCATGGCCGCGCCGAGTTCGGCCCACACCAGGCCATCGCACACAGCAATGAGCGCGCCGAGCAGCCAGCCGAGGACGGCCTGCGATCCGCCCATGGCGACGACCACCAGCGGCAGGGTGATGAACGGCCCCACGCCGATCATGTTCATCATGTTGAGGGAGATGGCGCTGCCGAGGCCGATCTTGCGTTCGAGCATGGGCACGGGCTGGGCGGAGTCGGTCAATGGGCGAAGTCGGTCAATGGGCGAAGTCTATCGATGGGCGCGAGTGCTCGATGTTCAGACTATCTCAGGCGATGGGGCGGCTTCATTGCCGGACGGCCCAGGCGAGTCCGTCGGGACCGGGGCCGGCGTCGATGTGGCCGACTACTTTGAAATCCTTCAGGTCGATGACGGCGATGTAGTTGTCCGGGGTGCAGGCGACGTAGGCGCGCGCACCGCCGGGCTGCATCAGGATGCCGGCTGCTCCGTGGCCGATGGGCAGACGCTTGACCACCTTGCGGCTGGCCGCATCGAGGATGACGAGGTCCGGACCGCCGAGTGTGGAAACGAGTACGCGCTTGCCGTCGAGAGTGAACTTGAGCCGGTTTGCGCCGTGGACATCGGCGGCGAGGGTGTCGACGACTTTTTTGGCGGCGAGATCGATGACCGAGATGGTGCCGTCCTGAGCGTTGGCTACCCAGACCTCTTTGCCGTCGGGCGAGATATCAAAACCTTCAGAGCCGTTGCCTACCTTCACCACTGTCTCGTTCCAGTCGGTGCGCACCATGGGCTCGCCGCGCATCGCCGCCGGCGGACGGGGCAGCGCCATGGGCTCGATGATGCTCACCGTTCCCGAATTCACATTCGTGGTGAGGATGAGCTTCATGTCGGGCGAAACGTAAATCATGTGGGTCCGGTTCTGGCCGGTGCCGAGGATCCAGTCGACCTTGTGGGTTGCCGGGTCGTAGCGGGCGATGGCCTTGGCAGCTTCAGCGGTGAACCAGGTCTTGCCTCCCACAAAGGTGAGGCCGTGCGGGCCGTGCAGCGGGCCGAGGTCGATCGACGTCAGCGCCTTGTGATTGACCAGGTCGACGACGGCGAGGGTGTTGAAGGCTCCGAAGCCGTAGTTCGAGACGTACGCGGTCGTGCCGTCGGTCGAAGCGATGACCTCGTGCGGGTCGTTGCCCACCGGCACTTTGGCGATGACCTTGAGGCTGGCGGGATCGACGATGGCCAGGCTGTGATCCTGCTTGGAGAGCGCGAGCAGCGTGGCGCCGCCTTGCGCGTGAAGCAGGCCGGGCAGGCAGAGGGTCGCGGCGAGGACAGCGGCACGGATGGTGGCTCTCATGGTTTACAGGGTACTCCTGGGGGACTTGTGGCCGCGTGCAAAAAGCAGATCCCCTACGGCCTGCTCAGGGCGGGCTTTCCGCTTCTCTCGGAATCACAGATAGTCAGGAATCGCGTGGAGCGCATTTCCATTTACATTGGAGAGATGGGGCAATTTTCGAAAGTCGACGTGGTGGGGGTGGGGCTGAATGCCACGGATACCCTGATCCATCTTTCCACTTATCCGACATTGGGGTCGAAGGTCGAGTATCGCCGGGCGACTGTGCTGCCCGGAGGGCAGGTGGCAACCACGGTGGCGGCCTGCGCGCACTGGGGCCTGCAGACACGCTATGTGGGCAAGCTGGGCGAAGACGATGCGGCGCGGCTGCATCGCGCGGAGTTTGCGCGGGCCGGCGTGGAGACGCAGATCGTCACGGTTCCCGGAGGCGCGAGCGCGCAGTCGCTGATCCTGGTGGATGGCGCGGGTGAGCGCACAGTGCTTAACCGGCGCGACGATCGGCTGATTCTGCAGCCGGACGAACTGGATCGCGAATGGATTGTGAATGCGCGCGCGCTGCACGTGGATGGATACGACACGGCTGCGGCCACGCTGGCCGCGACCTGGGCTCGCGCCGCAGGGGTCATGGTGATTGCCGATCTGGATGAGACGTATCCGGGCGTGGAAGAGCTGCTGGAGAATATCGACTATCTCATCGTGAACAAGGATTTCCCAGGGCGCCTCACCGGCGAGCAGGACCTTGAGAGGGCTTTGCGGCGGATGTATGAGCGCTTCGATTGCCGGCTTACCGCCTCGACGCTGGGACCGGAGGGGGTGCTGGCGTGGGATGGCAGAACGTTCCATTCGATTCCGGCGTTTTCCGTGCCGGTGGTGGATACGACCGGCGCAGGCGACGTTTTTCGCGCCGGGTTTATCTACGGCCTGCTGCAGGACTGGCCGCTCGACCAGCAGCTGGATTTTGCCTGCTCCGCCGCTGCTCTGAACTGCATGGGCGTGGGCGCGCGCGGCGGGATTCAAACGGTTGACGCCATTGAGCAGTTGCTGGCCACAGGCACGCGGCACGACTCTCCTTCGTTCGCTTCGACTTCGGAGTAAGCGGTTTGCGCCGCGCTGTTTTCATGGGCTCCCGGGCTGCCGCGTTCGCGCTGCTTGCGCTGTTAACAATCTCTTCCTCGGTGCATGCGCAGACCGCGCCACTCGTTGTGATCGATAGCGGCCGGCTTGCCGGGGTTTCGCTCGCATCGCTTCCCCCTGGTGGCGCGTTTCTGGGCATTCCTTATGCCGCGCAGCCGGTGGGCGACCTGCGCTGGCGAGCGCCGCAGCTGCCTCCGCACTGGAGCGGCATTCGAAAAGCGGCGGCCTATGGCACGGCGTGCCCGCAGGCTCCGAGTCCGTGGCTGCCGGAGATGCTGGGCCGCAAGGCGATGGCCACCGATGAGGCATGCCTGTATCTCAATGTCTGGACTCCGAAGCTGGCCGAGGACGCGAAGCTGCCGGTGCTGGTGTGGGTGCATGGCGGCGGCAATGTGGAGGGTTCGGCGGAGTGGCCTCCGCTGGGCGAGACACTTGCCCGCCGGGGGATCGTTGTCGTTAGCCTGAATTACCGGCTTGGCGTGTTTGGATTCTTCGCTTATCCCACGCTGGCGGCGGAGTCGCCGCAACATGTCTCGGGAAACTATGGGCAGCTCGATCAGCTGGCGGCGCTCAAGTGGGTGGAGAGGAATATCCGGCATTTCGGCGGCGATCCGCAACGGGTGACGGTCGCCGGCGCGTCGTCGGGATCGCTCGACATCTGCAACCTGCTGGCGTCGCCGCTCTCCGCGGGATTGCTGGAAGGCGCGATTCTGCAGAGCGGCGTCTGCGTCGACTCCATCTTTCCGACCTCGCAGTCGGCGGAGAAGAGCGATGCGGAGTTTGTGAAGGGCCTGGGAGTGAAGGACGATCCGCATGCCTTGGCCGAGCTGCGCGCCATGCCTGCTGCGCGGCTTCTCAAGGCGGCGGCGACGGACCAGCATGCGGACCTGGAGCCGGTGGTCGATGGCTGGTTCCTGCGCGAGCAGCCGGCGGCGACCTTTGCGCGGGGCGCACAGCTGAAGGTTCCTGTGCTGACGGGCAGCAATGAAAACGAGATGTCGATTTTCGCCAGCCCGCTGGTGGGCGGTACATCGTATCGGCCGAAGACGGTTGCTGAGTACCGGCAATGGCTTCGGGGTCGATTTCACACTTTCGCCGACGCTGTCTTCGCCGCATATCCGGCCTCGTCCGACGCCGAGGTGCGCGCAGTCTTCACGCAGATGGATACGGATCTCGATTTCGGATTCGGCGCGCGGCTGCTCGCGATCCAGACCGCGCGTGCCGGACAGAACGCGTTTCTCTATCACTTCACTTACAAGGGCGCGGGAGAGTTCGCCGCTCTTGGCGCGTTTCACAGCGAAGAGAGCATGTTCCTGAGCAAGAAATACTGGACCAGCTGGATCGCACGGCCTTATGACGAGACGCTGTCGGAGATCATCGACGGCTACTGGGTGCGCTTCGTGACGACGGGGAATCTGAACGGCGCGGGACTGCCGGCTTGGCCTGTTTACGATGCGACGAAGGATGTCTGCCAGGAGCTGGGCGAGCGGGTCGGGCCGATGCCGGTGTGGCGTGTTAACAGATTTGGGGTTTTTCAGGAGAGGCTTGATTGGCGTCTGCGAGATGCGCAGCCGAATCCATGATCGGCGTTTCCGGAGTAGCCGTCGGCGGCACATAGATTCGGGAGTCGAGGCCGGCTGAATCCCACGTCTCAGAAGCGAGACGTGGGGCACCCGGATCGTCTCAGGCGCACTGCCTCGCGGCCTGAGCGCACCTTGATCGAGTGTCGAGCCCTTGTACACTGTCCGTACATGCATACTGCCGCTTTCACTCGCCTTCGCTCGGCCTTGATTCCAGCGATTGTTGGCCTGCTTTCTGCTGCTGTGCCTTTGCGGGCGCAGGTTACTCCGTGGCAGACGGCGGTTGAGGCTTCTCCCGATGCGCAGACTCTGCCCGAAGATCGCGGGGCGGATGGACTGGCGCAGACCTTGAAGAAGCTGCATACCTGGGCCAGCCTGATGATGATCGTTGCCCATCCCGATGACGAGGACGGGGGCATGCTGACCTACGAGTCGCGGGGGCTGGGGGCGCGGACGGCGATCCTTACGCTGACGCGCGGCGAGGGCGGCCAGAATGCCATGTCGGGCGAGGCGGACGATGCGCTGGGTTTGATCCGCACCAATGAATTGCTGCTAGCCGACCAGTACTCGGGCACCGAGCAGATGTTCTCGCGCGTGGCCGACTACGGATTCTCGAAGACTCTCGAAGAGGCGCACCAGAAGTGGGGGCGCGACCGCGTGCTTTACGACGTGGTGCACGCGGTGCGGATGTACCGGCCGCTGGTGATCACCTCGGTCTTCACCGGCAACATCACCGACGGGCACGGGCACCACCAGATGTCGGGCGAGGCGGCGCAGGAGGTCTTCAAGATGGCCGGCGATCCGTCTGTCTTTCCCGACCAGATCGCCGCCGGCCTGCGGCCCTGGTCTCCGCTGAAAGTGTATGCGCGGCAGCCTTTCTTCTCCATCACCAGCAAAGGCATGTACGACTACGCGACGAACAAGTGGGCGCCGGTGCGCTTCTACGACTACGTGACGGAGCAGTGGTCGGACAAGGTCCCGACCGAGAATGTGGCCATTCACGAGGGGCAGTGGGACCCGATCCTGGGGCGCAGCTATATCCAGATGTCGCGCGAGGGATGGAGCCAGCAGAAGTCGCAGAACGGCGGCGGCAATCCTCCGCTGCCGGGGCCATTCAGCGTGGAGTATCACCGCTACGGCTCGCGGGTGAAGACGACGGACCAGGAAGGCAGCTTCTTCGACGGCATCGACACATCGCTCACCGGCATCGCTTCGCTGGCGCATGGCGATACGGCGTTCCTGACCGCCGGGCTCAAGGCTATCGACCAGCATGTGATGACGGCGACCTTCGGCTACCTGCCGGCGAACCCGGCGAAGATCGCTCCGGAACTGGCGGCGGGTTATCTGAAGACGAAGGACCTGATGGCCGCGGTGGACGCGAGCGCGCTGAGCGCGGACGACAAGGCCAACGTGAATTACGAGCTGAAGATCAAACTGGCGCAGTTCAACACGGCGCTGGTGGAGGCGCTGGGGCTGCAGGTGAACGCGCTGATGAGTCCGAGGGCGGGCGAGCGGCAGTCGGGCTTCTCCAGCTTCTCGATCGGCTCGGATGAGACGCCGACGGCGGTGACGCCGGGCGAGGAGTTCGAGGTGCGGGTGCACGTGACCAGCGCTGAACCGTGGGTCACCGGCGGTCCGCTGAAGCTGACGAAAACATGGGTGGCTTCTTCGGACAAAGAGCCGTGGAAGGTGGAGAAGCTGGGCGCTCCGGGGCTGGACACGCCGAGCAGCGATGCCGGCGACGCCATCTACCGGGTGACGGCGCCGCGCGATGCGGCGTACACCGAGCCTTACTTCACGCGGCCGTCGCCGGAGCAGACCTACTACGATATCTCCGACCCCAAGCTGCTGAACCGGCCCTTTGCGCCCTATCCGCTGGCGGGGTGGGCGGAGTTCAGCTATGGCGGCGTCCCTCTGCAGGTGGGGCAGGTGGTGCAGACCAACCATCGCGAGCACGGCTACGGAAACCTGCTGCAGCCGCTGGTAGTGAAACCGCGGATATCGGTCAACCTGGGCATGCACGCGGGTATCGTGCCGCTGGGCACCACGGCGTTTCCGCTTACGGTGTCAGTGAAGAACTATCAGCAGGACACGGCCGACGGCACCTTGCGCCTGACTTTGCCCGCGGGGTGGACGTCCGAGCCGGCGGCGGAGAATTTTCATCTTCCCGCAAATGACTCAGTGCCGGTTACGTTTTCGATTCATCCCGGCGCGCTGGCGGCGCAGAGCTACAGCATCAAGGCCGTCGCGCAGAGCGGCAACTACGAATTTCAGCAGGGCGTGGAGACGGTCGGGTATCCGGGACTGCGGCCGTATTTTCTCTACCGGCCGTCGGCGTACATGGCACGGGGCGTGGATGTGAAGGCGGCTCCAGGGTTGAATGTGGGCTATGTGATGGGCACGGGCGACGAGACGCCGTCGGCTCTCGACCAGATTGGCGTGCATCCGCATATGTTGAGCCCGGCGGAGCTGGCAAACGCCGACCTGAGCCGTTACAACGCAATCGTGATCGGCATTCGCGCCTATTCGAACCGGCCCGACCTGGCGGCGGACAATGCGCGGCTGCTCGAGTATGTGAAGCAGGGCGGCGTGGTGATTGTGCAGTACCAGAGCCCGGAATATGACCACGACTACGGGCCGTATCCTTACACGCTGAGCCGCAATGCGGAAAAGGTAGTGGACGAGAGCGATCCGGTGAAGCTGCTCGATGCCGGCAATCCGGTCTTTGCGTGGCCCAATCACATCACTTCGACGGATTTCGATGGATGGGTGGAAGAGCGGGGGCACGGCTTCATGGAATCGTGGGACCCGCGCTACACGGCGCTGACTGAGACCGCCGATCCGGGACAGGACCCGCAGCGCGGCGGCCTGCTGGCTGCGCGCTACGGCAAGGGCGTTTATATCTATGCGGCGTATGCGCTCTACCGGCAGTTTCCGGCGGCGGTGCCGGGCGCTTACCGTATTCTGGCTAACCTGGTCAGCCTGGGTAAAAATCCGGGACTGGATGCAGGCCGGTGAGGGTGAGGCTTTCCCCACAGAGGACGTGGAGAGTTGTCACCCAGCCTGCAAAATGATTTCACCGCGAAGACGCTAAGTACGCCAAGAAGGCGGGATCGTGGTCGCCTTTATCGCAGAGAACAGCGAATTCGAGAGATGGATGCGGCCTTGAGAGACGACAAGCGTGGCTGAGGAGTTCCGGGCGAGGGGCATCTCGCGCAGACAGTTCCTGATCAATGCTTCGCTGGCCGCGCTGGCATTCCGTGGGCCGCGCGCACTCGCCTTCGGCGCTTCTTCCGACGCCGCGGTGAAGACAGCGAGCGGCAAGCTGCGCGGCCTGAGCGCTGACGGCGTACGCATCTTCCGCGGAGTGCCCTTTGCCCAACCTCCGGTGGGCCCATTGCGCTTTCGGCCGACCGAGATCGTGCAGCCGTGGACCGGCGAGCGCGACGCGACGCAGTTCTCCGCCTCGCCCATGCAGTTTGGCGAGCCGCGAGTGAAGCACAGCGAGGACTGCCTCTACCTGAATCTCTGGGCTCCGGAGGGCAAAGGGCCGTTCCCGGTTTTTGTGTGGATTCACGGCGGCGGCTTTGTGGGGGGCCACGCCTTCGAGGCGATCTACGATGGCGGTGAGTTCGCACGTGCGGGCATTGTGTGCATCACCGTGGCTTACCGGCTGGGCGTCTTCGGCTTTCTGGATGTGGAGCCGCTGCTGGGAGCGGAGTATGCGGGCTCGGCCAACAATGCGTTGCGCGACCTGATGGTGGCGCTCGAGTGGGTGCGTGAAAATGTTGCCGCGTTCGGCGGCGATCCGGAGCGCGTGACGATTGGCGGCGAATCCGCGGGTGCGAAGTTGACCGGCATCCTGATGGGGGTGCCCGAGGCGCAGCCGCTCTTTCAGCAGATGATTTCAGAGAGCGGCGGCGCGGAGCGGGTGTTTCCGCAGCCGAACGCGGCAGCGGTGGGAAAGGGCTACGCCGAAGTATGGAGCCGGCGCACAGGCGGCGACGCCGCGAGCATCGAGACGGCGGCTCCGGAATCGCTGATCCAGGCGCAGCACGCATTCATCGCGGATTGGCCGCAGCACTTTCCGCTTCGCGCGGAGATCGACGGCGTGCTGCTGCCGCGGCTGCCGGTGGAGACCATTGCCGCCGGTTCGACCCGGGGCAAGCGGCTGCTGATCGGGACCAATCGCGAAGAGAGCGCACTGTTCGTAGGGCCGCATCCGACAAAGGACGCGACGGCAAAGGACATCGGCAATATCAGGCTGGCGGAGTTCGTGGAAGTGTACCGGCGGTATAAGTCGATCTATCCCGATCTGACAGCCGAACAGTTGCGCATCCGCGCGCTCTCCGCAGAAGAATACTGGGTGCCGTCGATGCGCGTGGCGGACGCGCATGTGAAGGGCGGCGGAACGGCGTGGATGTATCTCCTGGACTTCGAGGAGACGAGCGGATGGCTGCAGGACTACGCCTATCACTCGCTGGATATCGGTCTGGTGTGGGACCATCCGCATGCGCTGGTGAACAACGCCGCGGCTGAGTCTGCGCTGGCGAAGCAGGTGCACCAGGCGTGGGTGAGCTTCATCGGCGGTGAATCGCCCATGGCTCCGGGATTGCCGGCGTGGCCGCAATATACAAGCGCGACGCGCCCGACCATGACCCTGGACACGCAGAGCCGCGTGGTGGAGAATCCGCAGGAAGCCGAGCTGCGGTTGTGGGACGGCGTTCTTTAAGGACGAGCGTCTTTGCCGCGTAGCTACTTCTTCTCGCGGCGCAGCGGAACGACCTGCACCGTGGTTTCGCGCATCTCGGCTAGGAATCTGTTGATGATGGACCCGCGCAGCAGAATGTCGAAGCGGGTTCGCGCCGACTGTCCGAAGACTACGTGCGAGATGTTCTCCTGCTTGGCGAAGTCGATCAGCACATCGGAGACGTTTTTGCCCTTCAGCGTCACGACCTGCGCGCCTAGCTCGCGCGCCGTGCGTTCGTAGTCTTCGAGACGCGCAAAGCCTTCCGGGTCGTCGTGGCGCAGGTCTTTGCTGGGCGTTTCCACGTATACGGCGTACCAGTTGGTCGCCAGCCTGCCGGCTACGCGCGCTCCCACGCGCAGCAGCCGCTCTGTTCCGGGGCGTGAAGAAAGGCAGACCATTACTTTCTCCGGAATCGGGGCCTGCTCCAGTCCCTGATTGCGGCGATAGACGGCGGCAGCGCTGCCTACCTGCTCCGCGGTGGTGCGCAGGGCCAGCTCGCGCAGCATGTTGAGATTGCCTTTGCGGAAAAAATTCGAGAGCGCCTGTTCGACTTTTTCCGATGCGTAGATTTTGCCGTCGCGCAGCCGGGTGCGCAGCTCGTCGACGGTGATGTCGACATTGACCACTTCGTCCGCACGCTTGAGAAAGCTGTCGGGAACGGTTTCGCGAATCTGCGTGCTGGCAGAGCGCGAGACGGCATCGTTGAGCGTTTCGAGATGCTGGATATTGACGGCGGTCATCACACTGATGCCGGCGTCGAGCAGTTCCAGCACATCTTCGTAGCGCTTGCGATGGCGCGAACCCGGCACGTTGGTGTGGGCCAGCTCATCAACGACGCAGGTATGCGGATGCCGCGCGAGAATGGCGTCGAGGTCCATTTCGCGCAGAGTGACGGAGCGGTAGACGATCTCTTTCTGCGGGATGACCTCGAGATCGCGGATCAGCGCGGCGGTTTCGGCACGGCCGTGCGTTTCCACCAGGCCGACTACGACATCGATGCCCTGCTTGCGCAGCTGGTGGGCGTGCTCCAGCATGCGGTAGGTCTTGCCCACGCCGGGCGCGGCCCCGATGTAGATGCGCAGCTTGGCGGCTTCGTCAGGCAGCGGCGTTTCAAGGCTCGATGCTTCGAGGGCGGTATTTACAATTCCCGTATTTTCGGCTTCGGTCATCCGATCTCCACAGGATGCCGGTTGCTGATCACGGTGGCCATGGGCAGCGTGAAGCTGAAGGTGGTGCCGTGGCCCAGCTTGCTCTCGACCGAAACCTGTCCGCTCATCGATTCCACCAGGCGGCGCACCAGCGCCAGCCCCAGCCCTGTGCCGCCTTCGCCGGAGCCAGTGGTGAAGCGTCCGAAGATGGCGGGGAGGCGCTCGGCCTCGATGCCGCGGCCGTTGTCGCGCACAAAGAACTGCACGCCGTCCTTGATTTCAGTAGCAGAGAGAACGATAGCTCCGCCCTCCGGCGTGTAGCGCAATGCATTCGAAACCAGGTTGTCGAGGATGCTGCGCATGGCGCGCCGGTCGGCCTCGACGTGACCGAGATCGGCATACGCGTTCAATTCGAGATCGATTTTTTTAGCTCGCGCGTCATCGCGATGCCGGTTGATGGCCTCCTGCAGCAGGTCGATGGGGCGCAGTCTTTCGAGCTTCATCTTGCGGCGGCCGGTCTCCAGTTCGCCCACTTCGATCAGGTCGGCCATCAGGTCGTCGAGCTGCTCGGCTTCCTGCTCCGCGCCTTTTACCAGGTCTTTCTGCAGCGGGCGCAATTCGCCCGCATAGCCCTGGGCCATGGCATACAGGGACATGCGCAGCCGCTGCAGCGGGTCGCGCAGCTTCTGCGAGGCGACGGTGAGGAAGCGTGTCTTGAATCGGTCCACTTCCTGCATCTCCGTCACATCTTCGAGCACCGCGACCGCGCCCAGCAGCTTGCCGTCGCTATCCCGCATGGGGGTGGTCCGCAGGCGGTAGCTGCGCTGCGCCTTGCCGATACGCATGGGCAGCATGGCCGCTTCGCCCTCTGTGGACGAGGCTCGCTGCATGGTGACCGCCCGCCGTACCGCGCTGAGAATCTTCTCTCCGCCCGGGGTGTTGGTGAGAATCATGCGGTCCGAGGAGGCTCCGCCAAGCAGCTCCATCGAAGCCTGATTCAGCTTGAGCACGTGGCCCTTTGCATCTGTAACAATCACCGGCTCAAATATGGACTGGACGACGGCGTCGCTCAACTGGTGCTCCATCTGCAGCCGCCCGGACTCGGTCTCGCGCAGGTCGCGAAGCCTGACGATGAGCCGATTCAGCTCCGCGGCGATGACGCCGAGATCATCCTTCTGCCGCCACTCGATGCGATGCTGCAGGTCGCCTTGCCCGATGCGCCGCGCCGCCTTCGCCGTCTGCCGCACCGGCGCGACCACAAAAAACACCATCACTACGGAGATGGCGATGGCGGCGGCAATGCTGGCTCCGCAGGCGCTGATCAGCCGGGCGCGCAGCCATCCCTGCCTGTCTTCCAGACCGGTCACGACGGCGTCGTGGCGAGTTTGCAGCAGGGCAAAACTGCTGCTGAGTTCGCTGTTGAGTTTCTCCAGTTGCGGGGCGAGGCGTCCGAAATTTTCCTTGATATGAGCGAGCAGCCGGGCATGCTCGGACTGCAGCGCTCCTACCGGAATGGTGGGATCGAAATCGTTGACCGCGCTGGCTGCGGCGTCGATGCGGTCCTGTGTGGCACGCGCCTGGGCGATCAATTCGGAGGATATCTGCGCGGAGGGCCGGTTTTCGAGCAGGGCGGCTGTCAGTTCCTCGCGCGCCAGCGCCGCCCGCACCGCGGCGAGGCGGGCCAGAGCTTTGTCCGCGATGTGCTCGGAGGCATCCAGCGTCGCCAACTGCACAAACGAGGCGCGCACCAGCATGCTGACGCCGGTAACCAGGGCGATCAGCAGCAGGCATCCGAGGACCAGCCTTTGATACAAGCTCAGCATCGTTCTGCCAGTGCGGCGCGGCCCTTTCTTTCTGAAAGATTCTTTTTTTCAGGCTAGTGGGCGCGGCTCTTCCTTGCAAGTGCGGGCACTGAAGTCAGGCAGATATGGCATCGAAAAATCGATGTCGAACCGAGAAGTCCGGGGCGTGGCAGAATGGTGCCTTCGATCGACGATCGCATCCTGGTTGGTTGATACGTGGCGTTTACTCCGAACGCAGCGCCTGCAGCGGATCGATGGCCGCCGCGCGGCGTGCGGGCACGAGGCTCGCGGACGCCGCCACGATGGCTACGCCCAGCGCGGCAAGGGCGAAGCTGGTTGCGTCATACGGCTTGATTCCGTAGAGAGTGGAGGTCAGGGTTCTGCCCACCAGCATAGCCAGTGGGACGCCGATGGCTACGCCGGCGGCGGTGAGCAGCAGGCTGTCGCGCAGCACCATCCAGACGACCTGTCCGCGGCGCGCGCCGACCGCCATGCGCACGCCAATCTCCATGGTGCGATTGTTTACGCGGTAGGCGAGGGTACCGTAGAGTCCGGTGGCGACGAGCACCACAGCGAGCAGGCCGAAGAATCCGGCGAGGCGCGCGAAGAGCAGTTGCTGCGAGATGGTGGTCTCGAACTGCGCCTGTTGCGTCGTCGGCTCAATCAGCGGCAGGTTGGGATCGAGTTCCTGCAGGGCCTTGCGTGCCGCGGGCAAAATGGCCAGCGGCGCGCCATGAACGCGCAGTTCGACATTCATTCTGCCGATAATCGGAATCTGGTCGTACATGTACCAGGCCATGGGAATCGGCTTCTCGTCGATGCTGCGGTACTTGTGATCCTTGACCACGCCGACGACGGTCATCTGGTAGTCAAAGCCGCTCGGTCCGATGTGGTGCCCGAGGGGATTCTGATTGGGAAAAAAGCGCTTCGCAAACTCTTCGTTGACGATGCCGACGTGGGGTGAGCTTGCGGTATCGGAGTCGGCGAAGTCGCGCCCGGCCAGCACCGGCACGCCCAGGGTAGTGAAGAAATCGGGGCCGGCCACATTGCTGCGCACGGTCCGCGATCCGCCGGCGGCATCAGGCAGCTTGCCGTCCACGGTCATATCGCTGTTGTCCGAGCTCCACGATCCAAGACGCTCCTCCATGATGGTGACGGACTCCACGCCCGGCAGCGCCCGCAGCTTGCCTATCAGATGCTGATAAAACGCTACGCCCTCAGGTATCGAGCGAATGTTCTGCGGCTTCACGCCAAAGACCACCAGCCCGTGCGTAGAAAAACCCAGCGGAGTATTTTCGAGGTTGCGCAGGCTGCGGATGAGCAGGCTGCCGCCCACCAGCAGCACCAGGCACAGAGCCATCTGCAGGGTTACGATCAACCTGCCGGCCCGGGACTTCGACGAGTCGGTGTTTGCCGTGGCCGAGGAAGTCTTCAGCACCAGGTCCGGTCCGGCAGCCAGCGCGATGCGCAGCGGCGCCAGACCCAGCAGCAGTGCAGCCAGCACCAGAATGCTGAGGGTGAAAAAGAGAACGCTGTTGTCGGGGGCGAGGCTCGACTCGATCTGCGCCCATGCGCCGAGGGCCTTTGTGGCCGAGGCGGCGAAGAGCCACGCCAGTATTCCTCCCGCGGTCACCAGCAGCAGGCTCTCCGTCAGCAACTGGCGGAATAGCTCTTTGCGACCGGCGCCAAGGGCCATGCGGAGCGAAAATTCGCGCTGACGGGTGGAGTTGCGCGCCAGCAGCAACATCACCACGTTGCTCAGCGCGATCACCAGCACCAGCCCTACCATCGCCATGAGCATGCGGAGCGGTCTGCCATACTGCTCGTCGTAGCCGGGAAAGCTTCTGGCATCTGCAAAGCTCAAGACCGGACGGCTTTCGCCCGGCTCAGGATTGCCGAGCCCGATATACGCCGCGCTTTGAAACGTGGATTGGAGCTGCGCAACGGCCTGAGCCCGGGTTACACCGGGTGCGACGCGTCCCAGCAGCCGCAGGCACCACCAGGTGGGATTCGCAATATAAGTCTTGCCGTTCTCAAGGGGATTGCCAAAGGCATTCAGCTCAGGGCGATTGGGCAGCGGTATCCAGAAATCGGTCGAGTGCCCGGACTCGACCCCTTCGAAGCCCTCCGCGGCGACGCCGACAATCGTAGTGGCCACACCGTTGACGTACAGTGTCTTGCCGAGCGCGTCAGGATTCCGCTCGAAGCGCCGGGTCCAGTAACCGTAGCTGATCACGGACAGCAGTGCATGGTTTGCTTCGTCCTGTTCCGTGAAGCCGCGGCCGCGCGCCAGCCTGACGCCGAGCCCGGAGAAGAAATTGCCGCTTACCATGTCGCCTTCCGCCTCTTCGGGCTGCGCGTCGACGCGAACGGCGACTTTTTCGATAGAAAGCGGAGCGTAGGCCATCAGCTGCGATAAGCCGCCCTTCTGCCGGCGCAGCGCATCGTAGACCGGATAGGAGAAGGTCTCGGTCGTGTCGATGGTGCCGGCCCGGTGCGGGGAACTCGATGTCCTGAGGTAGACGACGCGCGCGGGATCGGCCACCGGCAGGGAGCGCAGCAGCACTGCATTCATCACGCTGAATACGGCGGTGTTCGCGCCAATGCCCAGGGCCAGGGTCAGCACGCAGACCAGCGTAAAACCGGGTGTCTTTCTCAGCTGGCGAAACGCATATTGCAGGTCATTCGAGAGTGCAGGCATGAGGCCTCCGGACGTAACAGGGGCAGGAACAGGATTGTCCTGTGCACACCACAGGCCAAAGGCGAGCGCGAAATCAGCCGGCTAACCTGCTGAATCCTTGGAGCGTCCGCATTTCGAGAGATGCTGCGCCGTCCACAACCGAACTCCACCGTTCGAATACGGACAGCGCGCTTAGGAATGCTCCTGGTAGCGCCGCAGCACTCCCTCCAGCGTCAAGACGCCTTCGAGCTTGTCCTTGCTGGCCCGGTTCTGCACCGGCAACAGCGGCCAGCGCGGGAAGTAGTGCAGCGCGTTGTCCAGGGAAAGATCGGGGAAGAGCATCGGCGTACGATCGGGCTTCAGGGCGAATTCAATGGTGGTGTCCGGTGTGAGCGTGGCCGATGCGCCGGTCAGCTCGCCCGCGGTCATGGCATACCATGACCCATCCCACAGCTGCACCAGGAACGATGGAGCGTGAGCCGCCGCAATCATCTTGGCGGCCGTCTCGATCGTGGCGTTGCCTTGCACCACCGGCACGCGCAGCGGCTCCAGCGCGTCTTCAATATGCAGAGGGTTCTCCTCGCGCTGCTCCTCCATCGAAGGCAGCTCCAGGCCGTCCTGATGGGTAAAGATCTCAAAGATCGGCACCGGCTGCAGGCTGCGCGAGAGCAGGTAGGCGATGGTATTCGCCAGAATGACGGGCAGGATGATCGAGTAGTTGCCGCTGACCTCCAGCACCATGAAGACGGACGTCAGCGGAGCTCGTAGAAATCCCGCGAAGAGCACGCCCATGCCGACCAGGGCGTAAGCGCCGACGGTGCCGGTGAAGTGGGGAAAATACAGCTTCTCGAACGATCCGATGGAGGCGCCGAGCATGGCTCCGACGAACAGAGTGGGGGCGAACATGCCGCCCGGCGTGCCGCTGGAAAACGACAGCGTGGTGGCCAGAATCTTGAACAGCGCCAGCGCCAGCAGCAGCTTCCAGGCGAAGGTGCCGTGCATGGCCTGATCCATGATCTCGTAGCCGGGGCCCATGACCTGGGGCAGGCCGAAAAACCCGATGCAGCCGACCATGAATCCGGCAACTGCCGGCTGCCAGTAGTGCGTGGAGCGGGGGAGATTGCGCAATCGCGGGCGCAGATAGCCCAGGGCCTTTGCGAAAACCAGCGAAGACACGCCGCCGACTACACCCAGGACCGCATAGGCCATCAGTTCGCGAGGATCGCGGAGGGTTACGGACGGGATGCGGAACATGGGCTCCGAGCCCAGGAAGAAACGGGCCACCACCACGCTGGAGATGGCCGAGAGCACGATGGAGCCGAGGACGGCGGCGCTCCACTGTCCGATGACTTCTTCGATGACGAACAGGATGGCGGAGATGGGAGCGTTGAAGGCGGCAGCCAGTCCGGCGGCAGCGCCGATGGGGGCGAAGAGGCGGAGGCGCTGGCGGGAGAGATTCAATCGCCGCGCCACCATCGAGGCGACGCCGGCGCCGATCTGCAGGGACGGGTCTTCGGGCCCGAGAGAATGCCCGGCCCCGATCGCCAGAGCCGAGGTGATGAACTTGCCGATGACCGTCTTGAAGGAGATGTAGCCGTTGTAGATATAAAGCGCGGCCTTGGTCTGGTTGACGCCGCTGCCGCGCGCCGCCGGGAAGAACCATTGCACCAGCGCTGCAACCACCAGCCCGGCAATGGTTGGGGCTATGAGCAGCCGGTACTGGCCGGGATGGGGCGCGGAGCCCAGGGTGAGAATCTTGATCCATTCGATGGCAACGCGGAAAGAAACCACCAGCAGCCCGGAGATGACTCCGATAAAGATGGACAGGACGAGGAAGAGGCGTTCGTCGCGCTTGGGCGCGATCTTCATCAGGTCCAGCGCGTTGCGCGGTGCTGCGGGCAGAGCAGCTGCAGCGGCCACGCTTGCGGGAGCCTGTGTAAGGGGGGATGCCACGGACTCGCTCATTGCTGTTCCACCGCCCACGGAGCCTGCGCAATTTGCAGCAGCAGGGCGTCCTCGCCGGTCGGCTTGCCGCAGGTCTGCGCGGTCAGTTTTTCGGTGTCGTACACCAGGGTCATCAGGGTTTGCTCCAGTTCCGGATCTTCTTCCAGCTCACGGACCGTCAAGTTGGCGGGCGCCTGCTGCCAGCGATTGGTGAGGTCGGCAAGGGCCGAGGCGTTGGGCGTAACCATGCCCGCGGAGCAGTCGGTGATCCGCGCCCGCGCCGTGCCCACATTGTGCAGGATGCGCTCGGCGCGCGCCCGCGCGCTCAACTCGGGCCCGGGGTAGAGCGCCAGCAGGTGCGCTGCGTCGGCCAGAGAGTTGCGAACCGCATCGCGCTCGGCCGACGGCCGATTCTCCAGCTGCAGGTTGCTGAGCGCCCGGGTGAGATATTCACGGGCTAGCAGATAGTGGCCCTGCGCGGCGGCGGTGCGTCCCGCGCCCTCCAGGGCATCCAGCGGCGGCGGCCGGTTAAGCGCCAGCTTGCGATATATCTCGAAGGCGCTTTGCGAGTCCTGCGCCTGCTCCAGCAGCCCGGCGATGCGCAGCTTGATCTTCGGCTCGTCGGGAGCGTTGCCGGCCGCCGTGATCAGCTCTCCGCGCGCCCGCGCGACTTCGTGCCGACTCAGCAGGTACTGGGACAGCTCCAGCCGCACCTGCAGCCGCCGTTGATAACCGTCGCCCTGCCAAGTGCCGTCCAGCGCCCGCTGATAGCTCTCGATGGCGTCCGCTTCATGGCCCTGCTTGGCTTCCAGCCGGGCCAGCTCGAGGTTGATGAGGCCGTTTCCCGGCTCAGCTTCGAGAAGGGTATTGAAGTACGCGGTCGCTTCTATATCGTGACCGGCCGCAGCCAGCGCCGTCGCCAGTTCGATCTCCGTCTCGCGTTGGTCCTGCTCATACTCGAGCGCGGAGCGCAGCGCCTGCACCGCCTGCTCCGGATGCCCGGCGGCCATGGCCGCCCGTCCGCGCGCCAGCCAGCGCGCAGCGAGGTCTTCCCGGTGGCGGGAAAACGAGTTGTACAGAAAATAGGTAAGCACCGCCAGCGCCACGGTGATAGCGAAGAGGCTCATGAGAGCCGTTAAATCTCGGAGGATCAGCCTGCGTTTCTCGAGCCGTTCCTCGGCTGACAGTGGGGAGCGCAGCTCAAAGACAGACATCATCTATTACCTTATCGTTCTTTACCCATTTGAATCCAATCAAAGACAGTCGGTTATCCCCGGATTAGCCTCGGCGGCACTTGAGGAGTTACGATCATCCCAAGCGCAGGTATATCCATGACAGAGGGTTTGATGGCGGATTTAGCCGCAAAGCGAGCGCGTCTGGAAGATGCCATCCGCCGCGCCGGCCGCATGATCGTCGCCTACTCCGGGGGCATCGACTCGGCATATCTCGCGTTTACGGCGCACCAGGTGCTTGGAGAGCAGATGCTGGCGATCATCGCCGACTCGCCGTCGCTGGCGCGGAGCCAGTACCGCGACGCCGTCGCCTTCGCCGCAGAACAGAGCATTCCGCTGACCGTCCTCAAGACCACCGAACTCAACCGCGAGGCCTACGCCGTCAACGATTCGAACCGCTGCTTCCACTGCAAGGACGAGCTGTTCACGGTTCTTGAAAAGGAGCGCGAGCGGCTGAACTTCGAGACTGTGGCTTACGGCCTGAACCTGGACGACAAGAAGGACTTCCGCCCCGGACAGCGGGCGGCGGCGGAGCACCGGGTCGCGGCCCCGCTGGCCGAGGCCGGCCTCGACAAGGCCGATGTGCGCGCGATGGCCAAAGAGGCGGGGCTGTCCATCTGGGACAAGCCGGCATCTGCGTGTCTGTCGTCGCGCATCGAATACGGGCGGCGCGTGACCCCGGAGAATCTGCGCATGGTGGAAGAGGCCGAGGACGCGCTGCACGAGCTGGGGCTAAGACGCTTCCGGGTGCGGCATCACGGAGCCGTGGCGCGCATCGAGATTGCCGAGGAAGAATTGGCCTCCACGCTCGATATCGGATGGATGCGGCGCATCTCCGCCGCAGTGCGCAAAGCGGGCTTTCATTACGTGGCCATCGACTGCGATGGTTATCGCTCAGGATCGATGAACGAAGTGCTTCCGGTGGAAGCGCTCCTGAGCTCCGGGAAAAACTGAGACATTATGCGTATCGGATATCTCGAATGCTTCGCCGGCATCAGCGGCGACATGCTGCTCGGCGCCCTCGTCGGCGTGGGCGTTTCACCTGATCTCCTGCAGCAGACCGCGAAGGCCCTGAATATAGGAGCCGCGCTACACATTCATCACGTCGACCGCAGCGGCATCCGCTCGGTAAAGGTCGACGTCCTCGAAAACGGCAAGCCGGCGGAAGCCGCTAACCATCATCACGAACATGAGAGTCACTCGCACGAGCATAGCCATAAACACACGCATGCGGATGGGCACAGCCACAGTCATTCGCATTCGCACTCGCATGCCGGCTCCGAGGCTTCGCACTCGCATGAGCACACACACGGACGAAGCTGGGCGCAGATCCGGGAGCTGATCCTGCACACTTCCCTGCCTGAAGACGCTCGCGCCCTGGCGCTCACTACCTTTGAGCTGCTGGCACGGGCCGAGGGCAGGATTCACGGCATCCCTGTGGAGGATGTCCACTTCCACGAGGTAGGCTCGGTGGACACCATCACCGATATTGTTTGCGGCGCTGTAGGGCTCTGTTCGCTGGGCGTAGAGCGCTGGCAGGCCTCGGCCGTCAATGTTGGATCGGGCTTCGTCGAGTGCGCTCATGGAACGTTCCCTGTTCCGGCGCCGGCGACGGCGGAGCTGCTGAAGGGCATCCCTACTTACGCGGCGGGACCGAAAAAAGAGCTGGTTACGCCCACCGGGGCCGCACTGCTGCGCGCTCTCAACTGCACTTTCGGCGACGCGCCTGAATTCGCAGCCGATGCTATCGGCTATGGAGCCGGAACGCGCAACCCGGAGCGCTTCCCGAATGTATTGCGGCTCTCGCTGGGAGAGAGCAGCGGCGCGGAACGGGCCTTCCCAGCGAACAGCGACACGGTAACGGTGCTCGAATGCGCGGTCGACGACGCTTCGCCGCAGGTGCTGGCGCACGCGCTGGAGCTGGCTATCGAAAATGGGGCGCTCGATGTGATGGCAACGCCGGTGACGATGAAAAAAGGCCGCCTCGGCACGCTGCTGACCGTCCTCGCAAAACCCGAAGACGCGCCTGCGCTCGAAGACCTGCTCTTCCGCGAGACGACGACGCTCGGCGTTCGCCGTCGCACCGAACGGCGATCGATTCTCGACCGGGGTTTCGTCACGGTCGATACCGTCTACGGAAAGATTCGCGTGAAGGTCGCTGGCCGTGGAGATGAAACTTTCAACGCTATGCCCGAATACGAAGATTGCCGCCGCGCCGCGCGGGAGCACGCGGTTCCGCTCAAGGCAGTGAGTGAAGCGGCGATGATCGCCTTCCACGCGGCCTCCGCCTCGCAGGAAAAAACCACGGCATGACCCGCGACACCATTCTCCAGATGCTCGAAGAAGTGCGCAGCGGAAATCTCTCCACCGCGGATGCGCTCACACAGCTTGCCAAGCTACCCTACGAGGACACGGGCTTCGCCAAGATCGACCACCACCGCTCGCTGCGCCTCGGCCTGCCCGAAGTTATCTATGCCGCCGGCAAGACGCCGGAGCAGGTAGCGGGAATCTTCGAGCGCATGGCCGCTGCAGGCGGGGATGTGATCGCCACCCGCGCCAGTGCCGAAGTCTTCTCTGGCGTGCACGCCATCGCTCCTGCGGCCAGCTATCACGAGGTGGCTCGCGTGATCGGGTTGCGGCAGCAATCGTCGGCCAAAACCGTAGGGCCGATCGCCGTAGTCTGCGCCGGCACGTCCGACCTGCCCGTAGCCGAAGAAGCAGCGGTTGTCGCCGAATACCTGGGGCTCGAAGTGCATCGCGTGGTCGATGTGGGCGTGGCCGGACTTCACCGCATTCTGGCCCAGCGTGAGATTCTCGCGCAGGCGCGGGCGGTGATTGTCTGCGCGGGGATGGAAGGCGCGCTGCCCAGCGTGGTCGGTGGACTGGTGGCCGCGCCGGTGATCGCCGTGCCTACTTCGGTCGGCTACGGAGCTGCATTCGGAGGCATCGCCGCGCTGCTGGGGATGCTCAACTCCTGCTCGCCCAACGTCTCGGTGGTGAACATCGACAACGGCTTCGGTGCAGCGTACGTGGCCGCGATGATCGTGCGCAGCGGCGAGAAGCCGGGCAGATAAATTCAATCCGGGTGCCCCAGGTCTCGGATTCGAAACCTGAGATTGGCGAGCCTACTCTTCTCGAAGCGCGACCATGGGATTGACCGTCGCTGCGCGCTGCGCGGGCAGCAAGCTGGCGACGAGCGCGACCAGCGACAGGCCGAGAATCGAAGCGCACAACGTGAGCGGATCGGTGGGCTTGAGTCCGTAGAGCATGGAGCGTGCGGCTGCTCCGGCGGCGAGGGCGAGAGCTGTGCCGACTGCGAGACCGATGACGAGAAGGATGCCCGCCTCGCGCAAAATCATGGCGAGGATCCTGCTGCGCTTCGCGCCCAGCGCCATGCGGATGCCGATCTCGTTTCTGCGCTGGATGACCATGTAGGAGATCACTCCGTACAAGCCCACCATGGCCAGAATGGTGGCCAGCACCCCGAAAAAGCCGGAGAGCGTAGCCATCAGCCGCTCGCGCAGCAGGCCTTCGCGGATCTGGGTCTTGAGCACGGTGAAGTTCAGTACCATGGCGGGATTGATCTCGTTGGCCGCCCGCTTGATGGAGGCGATGAGCGGGAGCAGCGGCTCGTCGGAGCGGATCATCAACGTCGAGTCCGCCTCCGGCCCGTTGATCTGCGTGAACGAGAAGAACGCAATGGGCACGGGCTTTTCGCGCAGTTCATAGTACTTCGTATCTTTTACCAGACCGATGATCTGATAGCTCTCGGCAGGCTTATCCGTGAAGTGGAAGACGCGCCCGACCGGATTTCCGCCGCCAAGAAACTTGTGCGCAAAGGTTTCATTCACAATGGCCACGCTCGGCGACTTGGGTGTATCGGTCTGATTGAAGTCCCGGCCCGTCAGCAGCGGTGTTTCCATGGTCTGGAAGTACCTGGGGCTTACGCGATTGAAGGTCACGTCCTGCCGCTGCGGTCCGTCCGCGAGATCGATGTTGTCGTCCCATCCGGCGTATCCCAAAGGCACCATCAGAACTTCAGCCGCGTCGCTCACGCCGGGAACCGCCCGGATTCGCTCGACCAATTGATGCGTAAAGACCATCTGGCTGTCCTGCGACAGCTTCAACGGGGAGAAATCGAAGTTTGTGACCAGGATGTGATCCTGCTGGAAGCCCGCATTCAGGGTTAAGAGGTTGCGGAAGGTGCGCACGAAGAGCAGCGCGCCGGTGAGCAGCACCAGCGAGAGCGCGACTTGCGACACCACCAGAGCGCGCCGCAACACAAAGCGCTCCCGCCCCGCGGTTGCGCCGCGTCCGCTGGCCTTCATGGCCGCTCCAGGCTCGGTACGCGAGGCCTGAATCGCGGGCGTCAGCCCGAAGAGCAGGCAGGTAAGGAGCGCAAGGCCGGCTGCGAAGCCAAGCAGCCGCCAGTCCGGAGTAAGCTCGATGAAGAGGCGATTTTGCGGCGTGCTGAGGAAGGCTACCAGCGCGCGACTCAGAATCTGCGCCAGGCCCACGCCGGCCAGCGTTCCGAGCGCGGCCAGCAGCAGGCTTTCGGCCAGCAGCTGGCGGATCAGCCTCGCGCGCAACGCGCCCAGCGTCAGCCGCAAAGCCATTTCCCGCTGCCGGGCGCTGGCCCGCGCCAGCATCAGGTTGGCGAGATTGGCGCAGGCAATGAGGAGAACGAGCCCGGAAAGCGCCAGCAGCGCCCACAGCGGATCGTCATATTGTTTGCGCAGCCAGGAGACGCCGGTCGCCGCTGGCAATGCACCCAGATGGAAGGATAGATAGTCCTTCTTCAAAATCGCATCGTATTGGCCGGGCAGTGTCGCGGCGAATATCCCGGGAGAGACGGCGTCGAGCTGCGCGGAGGCGCGCTTGATGGTCCAGCCCGGCTTCAGGCGGCCGATCGTGGCGATCCACCATGAGAGCGGATCATCCATCAAACCGCCCTTCGTCGAAAAGACCGGCTGGCTGCACAGGGGGATGGCCACATCGAAGTTCTGCCCCACCTGAACGCCATAAAAACTGGCCGGTGTGACACCCATGATCTGAAAGGGATGACCGTCCAGCAGCAGCTTGCTACCGATCACATCGGTGCGGCCGGCGAACTCGCGCTGCCAGAAGGAATCGCTGAGGACCGCGCCCTGCGCACCGCAGCCGCGGTAATCGTCGGACGGAGAGATCAGCCGGCCCAAGGCGGGTTCAACGCCCAGCACTCCGAAGAAGTTTCCGCTTACCATCAAAGTGTTCGCGTAGCGCGCTTCACCGCCCAGGCCGAGGTTATGACGGGTGGGGAACCATGCCGCGAGTTCGCTGAACCCCTGCTGCTGCTTGCGCACCTGGTTCCAGAGGACGCCGGTGAGCTCAGCCTGCTCGCCGTAATGATTCCCAGAACAGCAATGAGGAGAGCGCACGATATCGACGGTAGCCAACTCCTGCGGAGCCTTTACCGGCAGCGTGCGCAGGCGCACTGCGTCGAGCAGCTGAAAGATGGTGGTGTTCGCACCGATGCCCAGGGCCAGAGAGAGAATGGCCACGACGGCGAATCCCGGGTTGCGGGCCAGCAGGCGCGCCCCGTAACGGAGGTCGGCGAGCAGCGCCGGGAAGAGCTTCTCCTGGCCGTCTTTGCCCGCAGCCAGCGGCGGCTTCGCGGTACGCACGGTGGCGCTGAGCCCGGCGAGCAGGGAGCCGTCATTCAGCTCGTAGAGGAGCGTCCGCTTTGCCTGCTCCGCGCTCACGCCGCCGAACAGCATCTCATCGTAGCGGTCGCGCAGATGCTGACTCAGCTCCTCCACCACCTCGGCCTCGCGTGTCGGCTCCAGGTTCAGCGAGGCAATCGCCGCGCGTATCTCTTTCGACCAGTCAGGCATTCTCGGCCTCCGTGATGCGATGGACGGCGTTGACGAAATCCGCCCAGGTCGAGCGCTGGGTCTTGAGCATTTCCCTGCCCTGCGCGGTGAGCTGGTAGTAACGCCGCCGCCGCTGACCGGCCTTCTCCACCCAGCGGCCGTCGATCAACCCGCGCTCCTCCAACCGATAAAGCAGCGGATAAAACGAGGCCACGTTGAACTTGAGCACGCCGCCGGAGCGCGCTTCGATCAGCTTGCTGATCTCGTAGCCGTGCCGCGCCCGGTGCTCGATCAGCGAAAGGATCAGCAGCTCGGCGCTGCCTTTTTTCAGCTCGCGGTCGAAGACTTGCGCTCCCATATGTTTCATAACGACATATGCTACTGCGATATTTCGAGTTGTCAAGGGGCGATCATCCTGGAGAGTGTGTTGACGGCAACTCTGTACCAAAGTATATTGGTACTTATGGATACACCCGACACTTACCTCATCGAACGCGTCCAAACCGGCGTCCGCATCGAGAAGAGGCTCCTGAAAGTGCTGAAGGGATTAGCCGAATACTGCGATCTGACACTAGGTGACCTGCTGGAGGGCATCGTCCTGCATGCGCTCGAAGGCAAGTGCGCGCTGGGCGCGGAGACGCTGGTGCAGGTGGCGGCGCTCAAGAAGATTTACGGCCTCGACCTCGACGCGCAGGCCAGCCACCGGCTGAAAGAGAAGAGCGGAGAGCCGTTATGAAACGCGGAGCGGCAGTTCTGGCAATCCTAGCGGCTATCCTGATCGCCGCAGGTCTTGTGCACCGGCACCTGCATCACCATCACTCCAAGCTTGCGAGCACACCTATGAGCCATGCAAAAAGCGAATTCACCTTCACCGTCCACGCGCCTGTCGCTGTTGCGTTCCCGCTCTTCGGACCGGAGGGTGAGCGTCCCTGGGCCGGCGCGCACTGGGATCCGCAGTTCCTTTATCCGAAGCCCGCACAGGACGTCGAGGGCGCGGTCTTCCGCATCCATCATGGACATCACGAGGCGACCTGGGTCAATACCGTCTTTGACGCGCAGGCAGGCCACGCCGCGTACGTCTACGTGATCGACGGCAAGCTGGCGACGCGCATCGACGTGCAGCTCACGCCGGTCAATACGCAGACCACCAGCGTGCGTGTGAGGTACGAACGCACGGCGCTCGATCCATCGGCCTATGAAGATGTGGGAGAGATGGCGCAGACCGACCCGCAGATGGGGCCGGAGTGGGAAAAAGCCATCGCCGATTACCTGCAGAAGCGCTGAAGGAGCTGACAGGAAGCGAACGCCTACTTAGATCGTAGTCCTAAGTAGGCATGGAGCTTTGACTCCCACACTAACCTCCGATAACCACCGGCATATCCAGCGTTCCCAGCCGGTGATTGCCCATGTCGCTTACTCCCAGGCGCAGGCGATACCTGCCCGGCTTCAATTGAAGCTTTTGCTGGAACGAGATTCCCTCTTTCAGCACATCGGCGTACTGCTGCGGGTCGAGATCGATCTTGATGGAGCCGGAGGTCTGCGGCGGACTGTCAGATTGCGTGGGCCCGTCGTTCAACGCCACCAGCAGAACCAGCAGCCTGGCGTGGCGATGCCCCGCGGCGTCGGTGGTGAACTCCACGCCGCCTGCATCGACAGTGGTGATTACATGAACGTCGGGATTCTGCGCGTCGGGAAACTCCACCTTGCCCTTGAGCAGCAGGAGTGTCGACTCGGGCGCTTCGGGCTGCAAAGCCGTGTTCAATCCCTGCGCGGTGTCGTCGGTGGTGATCTCTTCAGGGAAGGCAAAGTAACCGCGGCGATAAGTCAGCGAGTAACCCGACTTACTCAGCTCTACCTTGATCTTCCGGAACTTACTATCCCAGTCATGATTCTCCGGGCGGTAGGCGAGCGTGTAATAGTTCGACCCGTCCGCGATGGTGCGTCGCAGCGCGCCAGCCAGATCGTTCGAGCCGAAGACCGCCTCGCCGCCGGTCTGGTACGCAATCTCGTTCATTGACGAGTGCAGGGCGCTGCGGTTGGCGAACTGCTGCGCCGTGGTGTCGCCCAGGGTGTGCTTCACATTGTTCGTATCCACGCCGCCCGTGACCGGAGCCTGCCCCTGCAGCGAGGCCATCGCGCCGCCGCTCACGTCCGCGCCTACGCCGCCCACCTCCAGCCCCAGCGCGCTGATGGGATACACCGCGATCTGCGAATTCGCCACCAGCTGCGACGTGTTCACCACCGCATTCGTATCGATCGACGGCTGGTTGGGCTCGCTCAGCGTGCTGAAGGCCGGAGCCGTGATGTTGTACTGGCCCTGGGTCGCGATGCTGAACGGAAAACTCCCCGACACCCAGTAGAGATTCTTCCGTCCCGGATATCCGGCTGCCGCGTGCGCAATATCCGCGAACGCCTCCAGCGTGATCCTCTGCCGGATCTCCGCCGTCCGCGTATTCTCTTCCGCAAGCTGCTCGGCCAGTTTCTCCACCGACGCGCCCGGATCGCGTCCCCCCAGCGCATCCTGCATCCGCCCCAGCGTATCGATATCCCGCTGCTGCTCGGCATCGGACTGGATGAGCCGCATATTTTTAGGATCAATGAGCTTGGCCGCCGCCACCAGCATGTCTGAGCTGCCGGTGAAGCTCTGGAACATGTGCAACTGGTCGCTGAGCACAAACAACGCGACCTGCTGGCCGGGCGGCAGGGCCTTCAGGAAATCGAGCATCTGCCTGCGCGCATATTGCTGGTCGGCCGCGGCGGTGTTCACCATGTCGAAGAGGATCATGTTGACTGAACCGGCCGGCCCGCTCGCGGGCATGTTCGAGAAATCGGTCGTCGAATGCGGAGGGGCAGGCGCAGGATGCGCGCCCGCAACCTCATACGTGTGAGCTACGAAGTAATCGACCTGCTGCGGCTTGCCGTCCTCGAGTATCTTGAAATCCGACTGCGTGAGTCCGCGCACCAGCTTCCCTGACGAGTCGTGAACCACCACGTCGACATAGACGATCCGGCTGGTGATGCGGATGGTGTTGTCGGGAGCCGCGGCCTGCGCCATGACCATGGCCGGGCAAATAAGAAAGGCGAGTAGACGGTTGAGCGGGAAAACGAACATGCGCCTCGATTCAGACGGAAAACAGTAGCCTGCATGCTACCTGAGGGTAAGAAGGGGTTGGAAGCGGAGATTCGTCATCCGGGCCAGCACGGTGGCTCGCCGAAAGCCGAGCGAGTGTAAAGCACCGTTATTTTGAGCGCAACGAAGAATCTCAGCGATGGAGGGCGCGGGCACAGCGCTGAGATTCTTCCTCCCGCCGGTCGTCAGAATGACGACACGTTCCAGCAACTCTCATCCTGCTCCGCGCAACTATTCCTCAGCGTCCCTGCGCTTCTCGCACCATCGGTCAGGGATTAACCACCACCGGCATATCCAGCGTGCCGATGCGGTGATTGTTGAGATCGCATACTCCGAGGCGGAGGCGGTAGCGTCCCGGCGCGAGCTTCATCTCCTGGTGGGCGGGCATGCCCGCGGTGAACAGCTTCTGGAAGGCAGCCTCATCCACGTTGGCCACATACATGCCGGACTCCTGCGGGGGCTGCTGCGAATCCTTCGGCGGATCGGCCTTCGTTCCCGGCTGAGGATCGGGCATCGCCTCCAGCGTGACTAACAGCCGCGCATGGCGGCGACCGCGCGCATCGGTCTGGAAACTTACGTTGCCGGGATCGATCACCGAGTCTACGCGCACCGCGGGATGCGCGGCATCGGGCAGCTCGACCCTGGCCTTGAGCAGCAGCATGGTCTCCTCGGGAGTATCCGGCTGCAGCGCCGCGGTCATCACGCCGCCGACATCGGCCGCCATCGCCGGCTGGTCGGGGACGGCGTAGTAGCCGCGCCGGTAACTCAGCGAGTAGCCGCGCTCGGCCAGCTTGACCGCGATGTTACGGTAGTGGCCGTTCCAGTTATGATTCGCCGGGCGATAGGCGAGGGAGTAATAACTCGATCCATCTTCGAAGCCGCGGTCCAGCGCGCCGGCAAAGTCGTTCGTGCCGTAGTAGGCATGGCCGCCGGTCGCGTCGGCGAGATTGTTCAGCATCTCGCGCATGGCGTTGCGCTGCGTAAAGAGCGTCTGGCTGCTGGTCATCCCGGCGGCCTCGGGACCCATGCCGCTGGCATCGAGCCCCATCAGGCTGATGGGGTAAATGGCGATCTGCGCCGTGGCCTCGGCCCGGTTGGCCTCGGCCATGTCAGCGGTGCTCATGGTGTTGTCGATCATGGACTGCGCGGCGTCATTCAGTTCGAGCACCGGGCCGCCGTAGACGGGAAACGTCTCGCCCAGCCAATAGAGATTCTTGCGGCCCGGATACCCGCTGACCGCGGCTGCGAGCTGGTCGAGAGCGGTCTTGGTGATGTCGTGGGCGCGAATCTCGTCCTGGCCATGCGCTTGCATAAACATCTGTGCAAGGGCCGAAGTGCCGGAGGGGCTTCGACCGGTCGCCGCTGTCAACGCTGCCACCAGGTCCCCGTCCTGCTGCTGCTCGCCTACGGTCTCGACGGTCGATGTCCCAAGCTGCATAGCCTTGGCCGCTGCCAGCAGCCGGTCGGTGCTGCCGGTGAAGCCCTGCAGCATCTCCAACCGCGTGCCCAGCACGAAGAGCGCGGTCTGGCGGCCCGGCGGCAGCTTCTCCAAAAAGCGGATCATCTGCTTGCGGGCGTAGAGATAATCCTGCGGAGCGGTATTAAAAAAATCAAACAGGATAATGTTGACCGAGTTCGAAGCTTCACCGCCGGGGGCTACGTTGCTGAACTCCAGCCGGTCCGCGCGAGCCGTAGTGGCCGGAGCCGGGTCGTGCGTATGGTCGCGGAAGTAGTCGACCTTCTGGTCCTTGCCGTCCTCGATGACGCGAAAATCCTTTTCGGTGAGCCCGCGAACGATGTGCCCGGAGCGATCGCGCACCACCACGTCCACGTAGACGATGCGGGAGGTGATCTGGAAGGTGGCAGAAGGCGCGACGGCCTGCCCCAGGGCCAGAGCCGGACACAGCAACCACGCAACAAAACGCCCAGCAAAAGAACCTGTCATGCCCCACACTCCAGCTATCCCGCATGAATGCTATACGAGACGACGCAGGGACCGGAAGGAGGCAACGCTTCGGCGAACTTCTCAAGACAACTCCGCCGCTGTTGCTAAAGCCTCGTGCGCTATGCGCTTTTCTACGGCGCGAGTGAGACCGCAGGCAGCGTCTTGCCGCCGGGCTGCGCCAGTGCAGGCAGAAAGGCCAGTAAAAAGGCGAATGCAGGAGAGCGAAGGGCCAGTGCAATCATAGGTGCGGAAAGGATACATCCGGAAGCAGGCGTCGAACAGTCAGTCTCCAGAAGAAAGGGGCGAGTTGCTCCGATATAAATGCGCTGGAATTTTCGACAGATATTGACGAATCCGCATGAATCGTTCCCGCCACGGGAAGCATCTTCTCCGCAGATATCTTTTGCTTAGATGTTCATCGAAATATCGAAGCATCAGGCGGGATCGAGAAATGAAGGGAACGGTATGAGCAAACTCATAGGCAAGGTTGCAGTAGTTACGGGCGCTTCCAAAGGTATTGGTGCATCGATCGCAGAGCACCTGGCGGACGCCGGCGCGTCGGTGGTGGTGAATTATGCGAGCAGCAAGGCTGCTGCCGACACAGTGGTGGCGAACATCACGGCAAAGGGCGGCAAGGCCATCGCGGTGCAGGGAGACGTGTCCAAAGAGGAGGACATCAAGAAGCTCTTTGCCGAGACCAAGAAAGCCTATGGCAAACTGGACATCCTGGTGAACAATGCCGGGGTCTACGATTTCCAGCCGCTGGAAAAAATCACGGCGGAGCACTTCCACAAGCAGTTCGACCTGAATGTGCTGGGACTTCTGCTGACGACGCAGGAGGCGGTGAAGCTGATCGGCCCCGAAGGCGGCTCGATCATCAACATCAGCTCGATCGTCGGCCCGATGCCGGTACCGACAGCATCGGTCTATAGCGCGACGAAGGCGGCCGTGGACGCGATTTCCGTCGCGCTCGCAGGTGAACTGGGACCGAAGAAGATCCGCGTGAACTCGATCAATCCGGGCATGGTGGAAACCGAGGGGCTGCACTCCGTCGGTTTCGCCGAGAGCGATTTCCGCAAGCACGTAGAAGCGACGACTCCGCTGGGGCGCATCGCGCAGCCCAAGGACATTGCGACGGCCGCGGTTTTCTTCGCTTCGGACGACGCGGGCTGGGTAACGGGACAGACGCTGGTTCTCGCCGGCGGCGCTCGCCAGTAAAGCTTATCGAACGATTGCTCGACCAATGGCTGCAGGGGCGATGGCCCCTGCAGCTTTTTTTTGCGGCGGGTTACGCCTGCAAAAGCTCGGCGGATAAACCACCGTAAGCTCGTCACAGAGATTTCTCGCATATTCTTTAGCTCTCGATTGACAATCTAAACTAAACCGTTCAGTATTGAATTCTATCGGGAAGCTATCGGCATGCAAGGAGGGACTTCCTCGGATGATTTCCGTTCAAAATCTGGTGAAGACGTTTGGAGATTTCACCGCCGTCAAGGACATCACCTTCGATGTCGCGCAGGGAGAGATATTCGCCTTTCTCGGGCCGAACGGCGCGGGCAAAACCACAACCATCAAGATGCTGACCACGCTGCTGCGGCCGACCAGCGGCCGCATCGAGCTCGACGGGCTCGATCCGACGGTGAAGCAGAAGCAGGCGCGGCAGCGCTTCGGCATCGTCTTCCAGGACCCCAGCCTCGACGGCGAGCAGACGGCGTGGGAGAACATGGACCTGCACGGCGTGCTCTATCACGTGCCGCGCAAGATTCGCGCCGAGCGCACGCGAAGAGCTGCTGAAGCTCTTCGAGCTGTGGGAGCGCAAGGACGCGTATGTGAAGACCTTCTCCGGCGGCATGAAGCGGCGGCTGGAGATTGCGCGCGGCTTTCTGCACACGCCGAAGATTCTCTTTCTCGACGAGCCGACGCTGGGACTCGATCCGCAGAGCCGCAACCAGCTGTGGACGCACGTGAAGCGGCTGAACGAGACGGAGAAGACGACCGTCTTTCTGACCACGCACTACATGGACGAAGCCGACCGCGTGGCGCATCGCATCGCCATCATGGACCACGGCACGATCGTGGCGCAGGGAACGTCGGCGGAGCTGAAGGAGCAGACGCAGACCGATTCGCTCGAAGCTGCGTTTCTTGCGCTGACCGGCTCGTCGCTGCGCGACGAGGGCGCGGACTCGAAGGCCGCGCTGCGGCAGGTAGCGAAGATGTTCCGCAGATAGGACTGGCCGTTCAGAAGACGCCAGGCGCGTTGATTAACCGTCAACTCCCACATCTGAGAATCCGGATGTGGGGCACCCAGATGGAGGGGAGAGATTATGGGCGCGATTTATATCTTGTGGCTGCGGGAGCTGAAGCGCTATGTGCGCTCGCGGGTGCAGATCGTGGTCTCGCTGGGCCAGCCGTGTCTGTACCTGCTGGCGCTGGGCTTCGGCCTTGGGCCGGTCTTCCGGCAGGCGGGGCACGGCAGCTATCTGCAGTTCATGGCGCCGGGCGTGGTCGGCATGACGGTGCTCTTCAGCTCGGTCTTCTCCGGCATCGCCATGCTGTGGGACCGGCAGTTCGGCTTCCTCAAAGAGACGCTGGTGGCTCCGGTCTCGCGCATGCAGATCATGGTGGGACGCACGCTGGGCGGCGCGACCGTCGCCATCATCCAGGGCACGCTGATTCTGATCATCTGCCTGATCGCCGGCTTCCGCCCGCATAGCTGGCTGGCGATTCCGACTGCGTTTCTCTTCGTCGTCATGATCGCCGTCGTCTTCGCCGCGCTCGGCACCGCAATCGGCTCGGTCATCAAGGACATGCAGGGCTTTCAGCTGGTCATGAATTTCCTGGTGATGCCGATCTTCTTTCTGTCGGGCGCGCTGTTTCCGCTGGCCAACCTGCCGCTGGTGATGAGCGTGATCACCAAGCTCGATCCGCTGGCCTATGGCGTGGACGGGCTGCGCGGCGCGCTGATCAACAGCTGGCATTTCAGCCTGGCGTTCGATGTGACGCTGCTTGCGGCGATTGCAGCGGTGTTCCTGAGTGCCGGAGCGTATTTATTCTCGAAGATCGAAGCATAGGAGAAAAAGAAGTAGCGGATGGCGAGACCGAGAAGCGCGCAGGCGCACAAGAAAGTTCTGGACGCGGCTGTGGAGTTGTTTTCCGAACGCGGCATCGATGCCACCAGCATGGATGCCATTGCCGAAGCCTCGGGCGTCAGCAAGGCCACCATCTACAAGCACTGGCCGGACAAAGATCGCCTGTGCCTGGAAGTGATGGGCTACCTGCACGGCCTCGATGAAGAACCACCGGTCTTCGATTCCGGCGATTATCGCGCCGACCTCATCGCGCAGCTCCAATACCAGCCTGCCGCCGACCGCAAGGCGCTCCGTGAAAAAATCGCCCCGCATATGATTGCCTATGCCGCGAGCAACCAGGTGCTCGGCGCTGCCTGGCGTTCACTGGTTGTGGAGCCGATACGGGTGGCGCTCACCAACATCATCAAGCGCGGAGAAAAGCGCGGCGTGCTGCGCCGCGGCATCGATCCCGAGATCGGCATAGCGCTGCTGCTCGGCCCCATGCTCTATCGTCACGTGTTTGTGCACAAGGTGGGCGGCAAGGCGCCGGATAACCTGGAAATCCATGTCGCCGACGCTTTTCTCGCGGCGTTCACAGCGGAGAAGAAGCGCGCCTCGCGCCGCTGACCGGCTTCCAATAGAAAAGGCATCCTTGCGGATGCCCTTTCCAGGTTAAGTCCTGCTCGCGACTAAGGGAGATAGTAGCGGAAGGAGGTTTCGAAGATGTTGTCGGTGCCCTGCGCTCCGCCGCCGGGGTTGGTGATGCCACCCGCTCCGGACCAGAGGTCGCGCCGGATGTAGCTGTACTGGATACCCTGACGAATGCGTCCCATCGGGCCGTCGTAGATGTTGTACCAGTAGCCGGAGCTGAACTCCTGAACGTCTTTGTTCTGATTGCCGCAATTGGACGGCGTGGCCGGACTGAATCCAGTACCACCGCCACCGTACGCACCTGCCGCACCGTTGCCGGGTATCGGTTCGGTATTGCAGCCGCTCATGTTGGTCAGCGGTGAGCCGTAGCCTTCCTTACCGAAGTAACGGCGTCCGACGTAGTCTCCACCATAGTTGAAGTAGAGGTTCAGCCGCTTCGTCGGATTGGCTTCGAGCGTTCCGAGGGCGGAGAAGTTGTGCAGCGGAGCAATCTGCCCATCGGGACGCAGGGTGATATCGGCGATGGTTGAATCTCCGTAGCGGCCCGTGCCTTCGCCGTAGAGACCTTTCAGGCCGACTGTCAGCCTCTTCTGAAAGAGAGGAGCACGGAGGCTGCCGCCAATGCCGCCGCCGACGGTGCTGTCGTTATAGGCGCCGGCTCGAGCGTGCCGCTGCCACCGGCCGCGGGCTCGTTTGGATAGACGCGGTCGCGGAAGAAGCGAGCGATGCCGAACAGTTCGTAATGCCCCCATCCGGGCTCCCAGGCGATCTTCGCGATCATATCCGGAGCCAGGTTGAAGGAGTAGTTGGCGGTGGCGTTGTAGAGACCGCCGCCGGTTCCAGCCGAACCGATCAGCAGGTTAAGCGGCAGGCCCGCGCCCGCGGGGCTCAGGGTCTCGGCATTCTCGGCCGAAGCGCCAACCCAGAGCTTGTTGTCGAAGTTCTTGCTCACCCGGAAGCCATACTGGCGCTCCCACACGAAACCCGCGGTATATTGCGGGTCGATGACGGCGGGAAGAATTTCGGTGCCGTTATCCAGGCCGTGCGTGGTCTCGGTCGCGAGCGACCACATCTGGCCGCCGGTGAAGTTCCAGCCATTGTTCAGAGCGACCTGAGCCCAGATTTGACGCTGGCGCATGACGTAGCTGTTCGACTGGTTGTTGTTGGAGGTGATGCCGGCGCCGAGCCAGTCCGCTTCGTAATAGCCGGTCAGGGTCGCATTGGAAGCCTTGCCGTGGCCTTGAGGGCAATGCGCGACTGACGGCCTGAACCGTAGAACTCGCTCAACTGCGCCGCATCCGAATTGTCCAGCGGTACACCGGTGAACGGAGTATTGATGCCTCCGCCGGTAGCCGCGCTCCGGTACACTGTCGCAGCTTCAACGAAGCTGTTGTGCGGCGAGAGAGTGATTCCCTTGTAGTGAATCTCATCCGGATGCTCGATCGCCTTCTTCACCTGCGCCTGCTGCTCCTGCACGGTGGTGACGATGGATTGCGTGTTGCTCTTGAGGTCAGCCACGGCGCCCTGCAGGCCGTTGACGGTCTGCGTGGTGTCGGTGATCGTCGCCTGCTGCTGCTGGGCGGCAGCTGCCGCCTGCTGCGCTGCTGCCTGGGCAGCCTGGGCGGCCTGCTGCGCCTGCTGCAACTGGGAGTTGCTGTCGGTAAGTTGCTGCTTCAACGAGTCGATCTGCGACCGCTGCGATTGGAGATCCTCGCGAAGGGCATCGATCTGGGACTCGATCGATGGCTTCTTTTCTACTACGCGATGAGTTCTGTGCGCAGTGGTCTTCTTGGCAGATGTGCTCGTGGTACCAGCAGTCGTCTGTGCCTGCCCGGCGACGACCGCCGAAGCCAGCACCAGACCTGCAAGCGCCTTCAAATTCGTATTCATTTGGCCTCTCATGATTGTGATTACCGTTGACGTGACAAGAACTCCGAGGAACTTGAGGTCAAAAGCTGCGGGTGTCTTTGCCTGCGTGCGGATTCCTTCCAACCGAGCGCAAATGCGATCTGCGCGGCGGGGGTGGCGCGCAATCCCAGGCATGGCGACACACGCCGCCCGAAGTCGATGGTCGCAGCCGCCTGTAAATATCCGGAGAATTTCCAGTGAATAACCGACTAAAGTATGCGCGGCTTCCTGTTGAAAAGCGGCCGGAAATCCCGCAGCATCAATGATCTGAGAGCCAGTACATCGGCGCGGCTCTGAAAGGCATCGACAGCGTGCGGGATTGGCTCAGGCCGGGCGTCCTCTAACGATGAGCGCCTGTTTCGCGCCTACTGCTTTTTGAGGACGGCGCTGCGGTTTTCGTCGGCATTGATTTCGCCTTCGAATTTTTGCAGGTCCGCGTACTGTCCGGCATCGAGGGATAGTTTCTTGAGGACGTATTCGCGGGAGTAGTGAAGGGTGTTCCCGTCTACTTTGACCTGGCTCCGATAGCTTGCGAAGTCAGTATCGAGATCGACCGGATCGGGCACCTCGTCGACGGTATAGCCTGCGGGGATTTTAACGTCGAACCTGTCGCTCCACTGGCCGACGCTCCTGAACTCGATGGGATATTTTCGCGGCCCGTCGCGGAGCGGCGTGACGTCAGTGCCGAGGACGCGCGGGCGAAGGAGGAGCAGGCTGCCGGCGTTCCTGGCGTAGGACGGCGCGCTCACGTCGTAATGCAGGATGAGCCGCGCATCGAGCTGGCGGGGGTTCTCTACTTTTTCCGAACTCACCTCGAACTCGGCGAAATCCGGGCGGAGCGACTGCTCGAGATTTTCGCGTTTCTCTTTATCGCTGCTCATGACAAAGAAGCCGCGGGCGCGCGCGGAGGATGGGCCGAGGCGCGACACAGTGACATCTCCCTTGAGAGAGCCGTCGGCGCCGAGCTCGAATTCCGCCGTGTGTTCCACGGTGTCTGTGTCGGGCTTGAGGATGGGCAACGCGATGACCTGGCTGTCCGCGCCGGCCATCAGCGCGCCATAGCCACCCTGGAGATAGGTCGGCAGCAGGCCGACAGGGACGTATTCATTGGTGGGGTCGAAGATGAGGTAGCGCTTGCCGGTCTTCGCGGTGACGACGGCCTTGAGCAGCGGATTGTCGTAGCCTTTGGGGATTTCAATGGCCGCGATCATGTGATTGCCGATCAGCGACGGGGTGTGCGGATCGACGACGCCGCGCTGGGTATCGACCATGACCCACGTGGCGCGCACGCCGACCGCATCGAGCATGGCGATGAGCAGGGTGGCCTTGTCCTTGCAGTCGCCGTAGCGATTGCGGTAGATATCCGCCGCCGCGTGGGGGATCAGTCCGCCGATGCCGATCTCGATGCCGACATAGCGGATGTTCTGCTGCATGAAGGCGGCGACCTTCTGGATGCGGGTCATGAAATCGGCGTCGGGCGAGACGAGCTGGCGGCTCTGGCCGGCGATCTCGGCGGAAGCTTCCGTCTTGGGGGCGGCGAGCGGGCTATACCACTCGCCGATTCTGGCCCACAGGGCATCGACTTCAGGAGCCGAGGCAGCGATCGCCGCCGAGCCGGTTGCGGCTTCCGTCAGGCCGCTGGCGGCGTAGTGGAGGGCCATGCGGCCGGTGAGCGCATCGTCGGCCGGAGCCAGCGGCACGTCTTCAAGATGAATGCCGGGGATATTAGTCAGCTCCCAGCGCCAGTGGTTGGGCGCGACTTCGGCGGGTGCGACGCCCGTGTACCTGCACCATAGCGCGCGATGCTGCCAGCCGGCGGGCAGGTCGACCTCGAAGACCGAGTGGAGGCTGGGAATTTCTCCCTGGAATTCCCAGGACTCCTCGCCGGAGTAGATGGGCGCTTCCTGCGTGTATTCATAGGCGACGATGCCGCCGGGATCGGCTCCGGGAGCCTGCGCGGTCTTGTAGCGAACATCGTTATAGAGAATGCCCCACTCCTCGGCGCCGACTTCGACGATCTGGTCATCCTTGACGGTGTACTGGTGGCCGTCAGGGCCGATGCTCCAGACGTGGAAGGAGAGCAGCTTGCGGTCGCTGCGAAACCAGGCGGTGGGGTGGGCGTATTCCCGGCCCTGGGGGCGGAGGATCTTGACCACCAGGCGATAGCGCAGCGTGGTCTTGCCGTCGGCGTCGACGTTCAGCAGCGTGTCTTCGAGGAGAATCGCGGCCTTGGCGTCATGGGCGTCGGCAGGCAGGAGTGCGCTGCTCGCAGCCTGCGTTACCCAGTCCGGAAACGGAGTGGAGGCGCGCGCCGATGCGGACACGGCGGCAAGAAAAGCGGTGAGAATCACGCGGCTGCGGAGGCTCATCGGCCCTTCCCGGAGACCGCCGGCTGCATGGAGGCAGCCGCATCCATCTTCAGGACTACCTGCGACTGATCTTCGGCGCCGGTCTTCTGGAAGAAGCCGCGCAGCTGAGGATATTCCTCGGCCTTGTAGAAGGGCGTGGCCAGGCGCAGTATTCTTCCGTATCCGTACACCGGGCCCTTGGACACATATTTGGCCGCGTAATCGCCGAAAGGCGCAAAGGAGATGTTCGATGCCTGGGGCACGCTTTCCACTGACATGCCGGGCGGCAGGTCGAGGATGACCTGGTCGGAAATGGTGTAAGGGTAGTGCAGGTCCACCGGGTTCTTGCGCTCGCTGCTGGTGAAGAGCCGCCGGGCTTCGGCCTCGAAGAAGACCGCGGGGAGGAAGATGCGTTTGCCGGTAGCCGTACCCAGCGACCCGCTGACGTCGAGCTGAACCATGAGGGGACTCGCAGGATCGGTGAGGCCAACGAAGTGATTGGTCTTGACCTGCACGCCGGAAGGCAGGGTGGGCTGCAGCTCATCCTCGTAGTCCTTCTTCACCTCGGTTTCGTCGCCGCGCAGGGCAGCCTGCCGCCAACGGAGGGCCTCGGTGCCGGTCATCGTAATGCGGATAAACCCGCTCACTTTTCCGGCAGGGTCGAGAGTGAGCTGCGCATAGCGGTCGGTGCGGGTGTCTGTGTAATTCAGACCGGGAGTATTGGCGATCTGCGTGCCCTTGTCGGTCTGCCGCAGGCCGCTTACCCAGGTATGCTTCCAGTGCAGCTTGCCGAATTCGCAGTATCTCTGGCCGGGATCGAAGAAGAGCTCTTTGCCTCCAACCGAGACGATGGCCAGCTCGTCGTTTAACTGGCTCCAGTCGAGGTAGGACGGCTGCAGCACATTCTCATTCCGGTCGACGACGATCATGGCGTAGGCCTTGAAGCCGGCGGCCTTGCAGAGTGCGATGAAGAGACGGGTGATTTCGTCGTCGGTGCCGCGCTTCTGCTCCCAGATATCGTCTGCGGTTTTTACCTTCAGGCCTTCGGCCTTGTTTTCCGCGGCGGAGTGCTGACGGGTGAAGCTGGTGTTTTCGAGCTTCATCACGGCCGCGTATATCTTTTCGAGCTTCTGCTGGTCGTTGTCGCCTGGCGCAACGATCTGCTGGACGGCTTCGTGCATCTTTGTCGACGGCTCGGCGAAGCGATCGACATCCTTCGACCAGTATTTGCCCTCAGTCCTCCAGAACTCGTCGCCGGTGCGCCAGGGCGAGTAGTAAAAGATGACGCGGTAAGAGAAGCTCCGGAAGGGCGGCATGTAGTCTTCGTCGGGAAGAGGCTCGATATTCTCGACGGTGAGGTCGAAACCGTCCAGCCCGCTCCGCAATGCCGCTCCCTTGGGAAGACTGGAGGTGTAGACGAGGCCGGCGACCGGCTCTTCGTGGCCCCAGGCGTCTGTGGAAACGATGGTGCGTCCGGTCTTGGTGGGATTGAAATGATAGTGAGCCTTGTGGACGAAGACCGGCTGCTGGATGTACCACTGCGGCGGTGTGAAGTAGTTGTCGTCATAGCGAAGCTCCCAGCGGTATTCGATGATGCTGCCCACGTGCACATCAGGCATGCTGAAGACCTTTTCCATCACCTTGAATTTGGCGGTTTTCACGACCAGCTTCTCCATAGGCTTGCCGGTGAATGGGATTACGGTGCCGTCGGGATGGATGGTGCGGCCGGAAACGTCGGTGACGCTGAAGGTGCGGCCCTCATAGGGAATCTCGATGTCGCTGAACATCTCCTTGCCTTTTTCGGTAAGGATCTTGATCCGCGCGTACATGCTGTGCTCGTGCAGGTCGTCGTTGACGGTTTCTTCGCGAAAGAGATAGACAGCCGGCGCGTCGGGAGCCGCGGGGTCGGAGGCCATCTTCAGTTCATCAGGGGTCGGCTGCTGCCATTCGGGGAAGCCAAAGGCGGCGCAGGGAGCCAGAAAGAGACAAAGCAGGAGCAGACGGCGAACGAGAACGACCAAGGCAGAGACCTCAACAAAAAGAGAAATATCCCCGCCGGAGCCGGCCTGATCAATACAGGCCTGGCTTGTTCAGATTCATCTGGCCGCCGGGGGGTCGGTCTATTATTACTTGGCTTGGCGTGGTATGGACAAGGGTTTTTATGGCCAATTCGTTGTAGTTGCCGGCGATTATTGGCGAAGGATTTTTGCGATGTTTTACGATGACTGGCGCTCGATCGTCGCACTGGTTGGCGGCCCGGCAGCCTGTCTAGAAATTGTTGGTGTCGGGGATCTTATAAACCCACCTCTCAAGAGCGAGACGTGGGGCGCCCGTGCTTGTGGCAACAGCAACGAATCCTTTCCGATCGCCCACTTCTGAATCGCCTAAGGAACCATGAGCGGGCGATTGCCCTGGTAGGGGAAGAGGCCTGTCGGTCCAAGCTCGGTTGGATACTGAGGGCGGCCGAGGAAGCGGACGAAGAAACCGACCGACTGGCTGTTGTAGTCGCGGGTGTTGTTCAAAGAAACAAAGCTGCCCATGTACCAATGGTCGGTAAGGTGGTACGAAACCTCTCCGTGGAGATCGTAGTTGCTGCCTACGTTCGACTGCGTCGGATAGTACGCGTTGTTCGAGGCCGCCTGAAGGCCGGCGTCGAGCGGGAAGAAGCGCGAGGCTTCTTCCTGAAAGGCCTGCAGCCCGAAGGCGCCCGTGATCATGTAATGAAGATTGACGCCGTAGCGGCCGCTCCAGGTGACGGGAACGTTCGCGAGGAGATAGGCGCTGGGGCTGAAGTATCCGCCCTGGCCGTAAGTGAAGTAGCGCAGGTTGTTGGCATAGTGCATGCCGAAGAAGTTCGCGCCGATGGTGAGGTCGCCGGTATCGGGAACGGCGAGGATATGCCAGTAGGCCCCGGCTACTCCGTCGATGCGAGTGTTGCTCTCGACGTGATGCCCGGTGATGGCCTGGCCGCCGAAGCCGAGGTAGAGTCCGGACTTGGCGTCGCCTTTCGCGAACTGCACATTGGCGGCGTTGGCGATGACTCCGCCCCAGATGTTGCCGCTGAAGGTGGCGGAAGCGGAGCCGGGATCGCGCAGCCCGGCATAGGAGAGCTGCGAATCCTTCACCGCGTCGCGATTGAAGCTGAAGGTCAGGGGTCCGCCGCCGGGACGCCAGTTGAAGCGGCCGGTGACATTGCTGACCAGGAATTCATACGGGGTGTAGCCGACGCTGGCGCCGAGGTTCGCGGTGGAAAGCTGGAGTTCGCCACCCACTCCCGCGGCGTTCTGCTGGCCCGAGGTTGCACCGACGGCAAGGGTGCCGAGGCGATTCGTGCTGGTGCCGTCGAGCACCCCGGCGTCGAGGAACGAGGGTGTGGTGACGACGGTGAGCCGGGCCAAGCCGCCGAGCGGTGTGGACGCTTCAAACGGAGCCTCGAGCACGGTGAGCTGATCGAGGCCGACAGCGCCGCTGCGGTGGTTGACGTAGCCGGTGCCGCCCACCCAGGGGCTGAATCCACCTTCGATGGTGGCAAGCTGCATCTCAGCCTCTTCGCGCGGATCGCGCTGCTTGACGACGCGCCGGTTTCCCCACGGGCCACGGAGCGGGGGCAGGTTCTGCTGCTGCGGGGCATCGGTAAGAGGTCCCTGCTGGTTCTGGGCAACGGTGGTGGTCGTGGTCACCGTCTGCTTAACCCTGGTCCAGTCGGGCGGGGGCTGCTGAACCTGCGTGGTCTGCGATGGGAGTTGCTGCTGCTGCGATTGCGGCGCGTACTGGGTGGACGAGGAAGGGTTGGTGTAGGTCTGGGTGAGTTGCTGCGGCGCCGAGGTCGTCTGTGGCTGGAGGAAAGCGGCGTTCACCGGTTGTTCGGCTCCGGCCAGCGTGCTGGAGGCGCGGCCGCAGGCTTCCACAGCCGGCGAGCCGTTGGGCACGTACTGGATAGCGGGGCTGGAGTCCAGTGTCAGCTGGACCGGCTGCTCCTGAGGCGCAGGCGGAGGAGGATTGGTGAGAGCGAGCGTGTCCCAATGTGCATCGGAGGCATTGGCGGACGAGATGCCGAGATGAAGCTGCGCATGCTGTGACGCTCCGGAATCGAGCTCAGATCCGGATGCAAGATCTTCGTTGGCGCGGGCCTCGGGCAGCAGGGGCGGAGCGAAAGGATCGGCCGCTGCTCTTGCCTCGTCCCTGGGCTGCGCGGTGATTCGGTCGCCGGAAGGGATGGAATCAGGCAGCCGGGTATGAGGGAGCGTCGGCATTTGTAACGATGACTGTGGCGTGTAGTCGCCAAGGCGCTCGCCGGATGAACCCGAGCCATCGCCGCCGCTGGTGACGGTGTGGGTGGTGGTGATGGTGCGGTCTGCGGAGCTGCGTACGGACGAAGCGGCGCGGCGGTGATGCACCGGCGCGGCGGTTGACGACGCGTCCGCGGTCGCGCTTTGACCGGTCGTGCCGCTGGAAGCGGTGCGGGGCCTTCGCGCGGCTGGCGGAGCATAGGTCGTCGTCGTCGTGGTCGTGACGGTCGTGTGGCTTGCCGGAGAAGACGGCTCGCTTCCCTGTGTGTTCGGTGGGGCGTTCGATGGGGCATTCAACGGGACGGGCGCAGCGCCGGTTTTAGAGGGATCGGGACCATACAAGGCCGGAGGCGCCTGGGCCGTTGCAACGTAAGAGTTGGTAGAGGAATCGGCATAGCTGGGGAGGGCCGGCGATGTGCGCGCTTGCGACCCATCCCCATCAGGATTGAGCAGGCCGGCGAGGCTGGAGCTCTGCATGGAGCGCGCAGGATTGACGATGTCCGGGCGATCCAGGATGTGCGCGAGCTGATTGGCCGGGCTTACCGGCGGCATGGCGGCGACCGAAGCCTTCCAGTACGCTGCGGCGCGGGCATTGTCGCCGCGAGCCTGCTCGAACCTGGCGGCCAGAGCAAGGATCGCGGGATCGCTGGGATAGGCGGCCATCGCCTTGGTGATCCAGGTTTCGGCCTGCGCCATGTTGGGCAGGGCAAGCGCCGCGCCAACCATTCCCTGATAGTCGGAGACGGTGGGGTTGGCGAGCGCATCCGCCATTTCCGGCGACTGGTAGATGGTCATGGCCTGCCTGGGCTGACCGGCGCGAAGATAGCCGCTGGCGAGAGCCTTGGTGACATCGGGATTGCCGGGGAAGGCCTGCTGCGCGGCGGTGAGAATCTGCAGGGCGCGATGGGTGTTGCCGGCATCGGCGGCCTGACCGGCACGGCGCACACTCCACGAAGCCCAGATGGTTTGTACGCGTCGGCGCTGCACGTCGGTGAGGTCGGTGCGGCCACCCAGATCCATGAGGGTGCGATAGAGATCGCGGTCCACGCCGACATTGCCGGTGGAGCTGCCATCAGCTCCGGCGTTGTAAAGCAGCCACGCGCTCTGGATCTCGACCTCGGCCGGCGGCGCGATCTTTTGCGCGCGATAGTAGGCCTGAATCTCTCCGACAATCTGAAGCGCGGCCGGCTGGTTGCCGGTCGCCGTGTAGATGGAGGCTACGGTCTGCAGGTATTCGGGGTCTTGTCCCAGCTGCCGCTGAACATCGGATGGAATCTGCTGCATCTGCGCCAGCGCATCCTGATCGTGACCGGTCTGGTGGAGGGCCGACATGAGGCCTTTCCACGCGTCGAGGCGGTCGGGATGTGTGAGCAGGACGCTGCGATAGATGGCGTAGGCCTGCGCCGGACTGTTTTCCTGCAGGCGAATCGCGGCGATCTGAAGTTGCAAGGGGATGGGAACGGCCTCACCTTTGTCGGCGGCAATCTTGGCCGCGCGCTCCAGGAAGCCCTGAGCTACGTCGAAGTGATTCTGCTGCTGATAAATCGCAGCGACCAGCGAGAGGAAGCCGGTATCCTGCATGGCCGACTCATAGGCCGTGGGCGGCATGCGTTCTACGGTTTCGACGGCGTCGGCGTCGTGGCCGGACTGGTGTTGAACGGAGACCAGCCCCTGCCAGGCGCTGACATTCATCGGGTCGTCGTTGAGGATGCCGCGATAGAGGCCCGCGGCCTGCTCATAGCGTTTGCCGGCGACCAGCAGCGCAGCGTATTGCAGGCGCATGCCGGCCTTCATGTTGCGGCCGTTGTCAGGGAAAGGCAGCGTCAGCGCCTCGGCCAGAACCCGCTGGCCTTCCGCATCCTGTCCGGTTGCAGTGTAGGCGGAGGAGAGATTGCGAAGATACTCCGGATCCTGGGCGAGGCCGTCGCGTATCGAAGGCGGCAGGCTGCGCGCCGTTGCCAGCGCGTCGCTGAACTGCGAGGCCTGAACCTGCGCGGTAAACAGTCCGCGCCATGCGGGCGCGGAGGCGGGGCGCGCCTTGACCATGCGCTTATAAACTGCAATCGCTTCGGCGGGCTGGCCGGCTTTCATGTATGCGCCGCTGAGGCCATCCAGGGCCTCCGGCGCGTCGGGCCGAATCTCGAGCGCGGCCCGGTAGTGATTCTCCGCCTCGTCAAACTGATTGGCGTTGAGGGCAGCGGTGCCCTGCTGGACATTGTTCCAGAAACGCGAAGTTACGAGCGACGACTCGACCGCTTTGTCGTGAAGGCCGTTCTGCTGCGCCTGTTCGAGATAAGTAATAGCGCCGGTAAAATCGCCTTGTTTCATCTTCACAAAGCCGAGGCCGGCGAGCGCACGCGGATTTTTAGGCTGCGAAGCGTTGATGGCAGCGAAGCGCGACTGCGCCTCGTCGACTTTGTTCGCCGACAGAGCGGCGAAGGCCGCACTCTCGGAGGCGGATTGCGCCAGGCCCTTGTTGGCCGCGGTCTGTCTGGCCTGAGCGTCGGAGAGATCCTTGGCCAGCTCCTCATCCTTATGCTGCTTGAGATACTCGCGGATCGCCGGCGCGGCATTGGGATTCTGAGCATCCCAGACGAGCGCCTGGCGGAGAGCGGATTGCGCGGCCGGGTCCTCGGAATGCTCGCGGAGGATATGCTCGCCTTCGGCGCGGGTCTTCGCTCCATAGGTCAGAATGCGTCCGAGGGTGACGGCATAGCGGGCATCGGAGGGATACTTCCGGTTCATCTCGCGCAGGCCGGCGACGGCGGCATCGCGCTCCGACGGAATGGAGGCCTGGGTGTCGTAATAGGCGAGCGCCCAGTCGCCGTCCGGCGGATGATTGCTCCATACATCGCGATAGATGCGAAGCGCCTCCTGCGGATGGCCGGACTGAGCGAGGCGGGCTGCCTGCTGGAGCTGCAGGTTCTGCGCCTTGGAGCTGGCCAGCCCCTGAATCCTGGAGATACTGGCATCGTTGGGGTTCACCTGCCGCAGGCGATCGAGATATTTCTGGGCCTCGGCGCTGTTTCCGGCGAGCTTGGCCCAGCGGGCGAGGCCGGCCAAGGCCTCGGCGTTGTTAGGATCAGCGAGCAGCACCTGCTGCCAGGATTGCGCGGCAAGGTCGAGATGGCCCGACTGCTCCTGCGCCTGAGCTCGATCGAGCAGCACGCGAACCGCCGGCGACTGCGCATATACTCCGACCGGGCCTGCCGCGATTACTGCAAGAATTGCGAGGCCCATGTATCTGGAAAACCACTGCTTCATTGAAAGGTTCCTGCCTCCCGTGATCTACATCCGCGCTCTAGCTCCGCGCTCATCGGCCGCGCGGCCTTACGATCTAGCTCTGATATACCTGCAGCCGTATGCGGGCTCTCTTGCGCAGCCAGGCCCGAATCCAGACGGCGAATAAAAACGAGATCGCGAGGACGCCCAGCGCGACCGTCCATGGCACCTGGGTGAACCACAGGCTGACCGCCTCCCACCAGGGCAGATAGCCCACGTGATACACACTGTTGCCGATGCGGTAGGACTGGAAGTCCGCGCCCTGCAGGACACTGACGGTTCCCGAGATGTCGCCCGACTGCGACACTTTGAGAAACGAAGTCAGGAAGGGTCCGGCGCTGGATGGGTCCTTGAGATTGATGAGGACGATGCTGCGTTTGGACGTGTAAGGCGATTCGAGGCCTTCCACGATCGCATCGGGAACGCCGGTGGTGGCGAGCTCTCCTGATACCTGATTCTCGATCTCCTTGATCTTCCACCAGGCGTGGTGGAGCGGAGCGAAGAAGCCTTCCGTGTCCTGAACCTTCAGGCCGTCGCTGGAGATGAGCACGGGCATATTGGCGGCGGCTTTGGTGATGCCCGGGTTGTCGTCGCCTGTGCCGATGACCAGGAAGTCGCGATCCGCGCCGGCCTTCATCTCGTCGGCATTGCCGACCTGGACGCGCAGGACGGGAAAGCCGGTCTGGCCGGAGAAATGGCCCATCAGAGTGAGATACAGCTCGATCTCCTGGGGCGTGGGCTGGTCCGGGAGCACGACCGTGGTGTCGCCGAGGTCGGCATAGCGGGTGAAAGGAAAACCGGCGTTGGCGAAGAGGTCGAGGCTGGGCAGCGAAGCCCAGTGCGCGAACCCGCTCAGGTCAAGGTAGGAGCTGCCCAGAATAGCGCCCTGCATATTGATGGGCGTGGTGTCTTTGCAGCCGCCTCCCTTCAGCACCTGAAAGGTGAAGATGAACGAGAGGGTGCTGGAAAAGGGGCGCAGGTCGACCACCGGCAGAGCCATGTCTGTCGAGGTCGTCCTGGTGGCCTGCTTACCGGGAATGAGAGGAATGGAGCCCAGGTAGGCGCGGTTGGCCTGCACCTGAATGCTGGAGTTGGGTCCGATCGGGATGGGATTGTAGCGATAGTCGATGTGGAGCAGCGTATTGACCTTGTCGGCGAAGTAAAGGTCGGGCGGAATGCGGAAGAAGGTCTCGATCGGAGCCGAGCCATCGGTGTGCATGGTGTCGGCGGAGGAGTAATCCCACAACTCGATCTTGTGGTCGGTCCTGGCCCAGCGCGGCGCGTCGTCGGGCACGCGGCGGCCAGGAGCGGTGTAGTCCTCCACGGTCACGGTCGGGCCCTGGATGCCATTCCAGCGCATGGCCAGCGCCTGGGCCGCGACAAGCAACTGATCAGGATCGGCTCCCGTGACGATGAGCACCTTGCCGTAAGGGTCGCTGGGGTTGGCGCGGATAGCCAGGGTCGGACCGCCGAGATTGCCGAGGTTGAATCCCGCGGGGATGCTGCCGGGGTTCTCCGCGATGAGCACGACATTGCCGGCGGGAAGTGCTCCCACGGTTATCGGAAAGCGCGCGGGCCGGGAGTTGGCGAGCACGCCGAAATAAGAGGTGACGATTCCCGCCGCTTCCAGGGCTTTCGGCGACGGCGGGGCGAGGAACGCAATAGGAATGATGGGCGGCCTGGTGAGCGCGGAGTCGAAGAAGGGCAGCGGCAGGAACTTCAGATCGTCGGCCAGCGGGAGCAGTTCACCATTGAGCACGATGGTCGAAGTCGGATCGACGCGGGCCCACAGAACCGTGTTCGCAGGGTCTTCGCAGGTCATTACGTAGTGGCCGATGAACTCGAAGCTGAGCTGGTTGTTGCGCACCAGAAGCTCGGCGGGCAGCGTGAAGGTCTGCTCCAGAATGGCGTCCCCCGACGCCGGCGTCGACGGCGGCTGGACAGCGCCAACCAGGGTTCCGTTGAGCATCACCTTGATGTGGCTGAGCTGCGGAATCAGGCCCGGCGAGAAGTGATAGACCATGTGCATGCTCGCGGTCTTCACGATCTGATCCTGGGGCAAGGCGAAGGGCAGATTGAAGGTGCTGTCGATGCCGCGCATCTCGACGGCTGAGTTCATCCCCAGGTCCTTCAACGTCACTTCGCTTTTGAAGGAGTTGCCGGAGGTTCCGAAGGACGGCTTGCCAGTCGCTGTGGTTTGGGCACGAGCGCTCAACGCCGCGGCCCCGGCGAGCACAGAGAACAGGAGGAACGACGCGATTCCCTTGGGCGCCAGGCGGCGCTGGTCTGATGTTTTGCCTTTCTTCGTGCGCTTCATGAAGGTGAGCACGAGCAGGGCTTCGCGGAGGCCGTGCACGGAGAGCTGAAGAATGCGATACAGGCTGCGCAGCGGCTGATCGCTCTCGCGGGCTTCGCCCCAGCCGAGCCAGGTGTCGGCGCGCGAGTAAAGAATCATGGTGAGCAGTTCTTCCTCAACGATGGTGAGGTCGTCGAACTGGAAGCGCACCGTCGGGCCGTCGATGGCGACGACCGTCGCGGGAAGCTCGGCATCGCCTGTGCGCAGCGGGAAGACGATCTTTGCCGCCTGTCCTTTGACCGCCACGGAGGGGTCGGACATGGTGATGGCCGCGCCGCCGCTGGACACGTCGATGGTCTGGCCGGCTCCGGTGAGGGTGTCAGAGAGCCTGACCTTCACCGGAATCGCGAAGGTGATGCGAACCTGCTGGCGCTGCTGCTTGGACTCGCGCGCGACGGCGGTGGCCACGCTCAGAATGACGATGTTGAAGACGGTCCAGATGGCATTCATGACGATGGTGCCGGGATGGTTGCCGTCCCAGAGCCTGCCCAGGCCGGGCACGTGAAACCAGCGCGGAATCACCATGAGAAGGCCGAGGAAGTTGAAGGCCAGCAGCACGAGGAAGGGGCGGGCGATGCGGCCATCGAAGAAGTCTGCGTTCACGACGCCGCCCTTGGCGGTCACGTTGAAGTTGCCCAGCTTGGGATTGATGAGCGCGAGCATGGTGGGCAGCAGGATGTACGGCGCGAGCACGGTCTCGTAGATCTCGTTCCAGAAGGAGTGGCGGTGCTGGCCCTGGATGCGCGAGTTGGTGATGTTCGAGAGCACGAGGTGCGGGAAAGCGTAGGCGAGGATGGCGGCCCAGTAGCCGGGAATATTGCGTGCGCCGAAGATGAGATAGATCAGCGGCGCGGTGAGGAAGATGAGCCGCGGCAGCGCATAGAGAAAGTGCGTCATCGCGTTGAAGTAGCAGAGCCGCTGCGCAGGACTTCAGACCGCGGGCGAAGAGCGGATTGTCGATGCGCATGATCTGGATCATGCCGCGCGCCCAGCGGATGCGCTGCTTGACGTGTCCGCTGAGAGCCGTTCGGTGGCGAGGCCGGCGGCCTGCGGAATGTTGATGTAGGCCGTGTTCCAGCCGTTCATCTGCATGCGCAGCGAGGTGTGCGCGTCTTCGGTCACGGTCTCGACGGCGATGCCGCCGATCTCGTCGAGCGCGGTGCGGCGCAGAACGGCGCAGGAGCCGCAGAAGAAGGTCGCGTTCCAGAAGTCGTTGCCGTCCTGCACGACGCCGTAGAAGAGCTCGCCCTCGTTGGGGATCGTGCGGAACTGGTCCAGATTGCGCTCGAAGGGATCGGGCGAATAGAAGTGGTGCGGCGTCTGCAGCATGGCCAGCTTGCTGTCGCGCAGGAACCAGCCCAGGGTGACCTGCAGGAAGCTGCGCGTGGGCACGTGGTCGCAGTCGAAGATGGCGACGTAGGGCGACGTCGAGTCGCTGCGAGCGCGCGGTTGATGTTGCCGGCCTTGGCGTGCTCGTTGTCGTCGCGCGTCATGTAGCCGATGCCGGCCTCTTCGGCGAAGCCTGCGGAACTCTTCGCGCCGGCCGTCGTCGAGGATGTAGACGTTCAGCTTGTCCGGCGGGCCAGTCGATGTTCATCGCGGCGAGGGCGGTGTAGCGTCACGACGCTCGAGCGGCTCGTTGTAGGTGGGGATGAGCAGATCGACGGCGGGCCATTGGTCGGGATCGTCGGGCAGCGGCACGGGCGTGCGGCGCAGCGGCCAGAGCGTCTGCAGATAGCCGAGGAAGAGGATGACGAAGGCATAGGCTCTCCGCGAACGAGCAGCAGGCAGATGAAGAAGGCGTCGAGCGGACCCCACTTGTTGCCGGGATCCTTGAAGAAATCGATGACCGTGGCGATGCGCCACCAGCCGTAGCGGAAGGTGGCGAACATGGACATGACCATCAGGGCGAGAGTGACGAGATAGGAATTGGAGGCGCGGGTGAGCCACACCGCGATCAGCAGCATGAGCAGTCCCATCACCGCCTGTTGCGGCCAGGTGAGGGGCAGCACGGCGAAGAAGATCATGCACACCGCGCCCGCGATCAGGAGCAGGGAGCGCAACAGGGTATAAGCGAAGCCATCCCCGGACTCAATCCCCTCCCAGACTTCAGGTCCGCTCATTGATCACCCCGGTTGCTGCTCGCTCCAGCGTTTTCCCCGCAATGCGTTGCCTGCTGGAGGCGCCACGTTGCGAATCCACGAAGAAAGGCTGGCGTAATCTCCTGCAACCGGCGCACCGGGAGAGTAGTCGACGACAGTCATGCCTTCGGCCAGAGCCTCGGCGACAGCGGGGCTACGGCGCAGGGCAAAGGGCAGGAGGCGCGGCCCGAGCTTCTGGCGGAGAATTTCGCTCACCTCCGCATGCAGGGGCATCGAGCTGTCAAAGCGGTTGAGAACGTATACCGGCTCGACAAAACGGCCTTCGGACTCCGACAGCCGGGCGAAGAAAGCGTCGACCGCCGGCAGGCTGGCGAGCGAGCTGACATCGGGTACAAGCGGCATGAGCACCCTCGGCGAGAGCCGCAGAATCTGCCGGGTTAAGGAAGACGAGGCGGTGCTCACATCGATCAGAATGCGGTTGGCATTCTGGGCGCGCCGGGCAATCTCATCCGCGACAGAATGCCGGTCGTCATCGGCATAGCGCTCGACATCCAGGCTTAGAAGCTGGACGGAGGCATCGGTCGTTCCACCCGAGAAGGTGCGGACCGCGCCGGGACGCACATCCCGCGCGCCGTAATAAAAAGGCAGGAGCCCGTAGGAATTCGTATCGACCAGGAGGACATTTTCTCCGTGGGCGGCGAGCATTCTGCCCAGCGTGGCCACAATGCCGGTTTTGCCCACTCCCCCGGCGAGCGAGAAGACCGCCAGGACCGGGATCCGGAACTCGCGCGCCGGCATGCGACTCTGCAGAGCGTCGGATGATTGTCCCAGGACGCTGTTCAGTGTGTACCAGCGTGAGGAGACTCGCTCCGTGGGCTGCGGTTCGCGGGCCTGTTGATCGTATGCATACAAATGTGCGGGTGGCGCAAACGGCTTATTGGAAGGCGAAGCAAAGAGTTGGCCTGGACCGTGCGACGGACTCTGCAGCGGCGCGTGGTGTGCCGCCCCGGGCGCTTTCTCCTCGAGGGAGGGGAGGATCGCTGTGGAGGCGTGCTCAGCCGGGGTGGGCGCAATCAACTCTTCCCATGCGTGGCGTACGGCGGACTCCGGTTCGGCCCTGGCTACCGGCCTGGTTTCAGCCTTGGGCTCTTGCCTGGCTTCGACATCAGCCTCAGCCTTGGCCTCTGTCTTTGCCTCGATAGCCGTCTCTTCGGGAGCCGGCGATTCAGCGGGAGGAGCCTCGACCTGAGAGCGAAAGCGGGCCTGCGAGCGGGCTTCCTGCCGTGTCGCGCTGAAGTCGCGATACTTCGCTCCATGCAGATTGGCCCATGAATACAGGGTCGCGACATCATCGGGCAGGGCTTGCGCCTCTGCGTTCAGCTTCTGTTCCTTGCGATCCTCGTTTGTCATCCTGTTACCCTCGTACCCGATTACTGGCTCAGCGCCTGCGATCCAAAACCTGAGTAACCCGGCTTCCCATCCTGGCATGGTAAAAATTGAGCTTTGTTTTCAGCTATTTGATAGTCCACACATTATCGAAAAACTTGTTGTCTCATAGACCACCGAGAGAGCATGCCCGTGAACCAAGTTACGTATCAGATAACAGTAATCAAGTGCTGTCCGGTCGAATCGCTCTGCGCAAACGTAGGCTTGCAAATAGCTTGCTATGTCAGTACACCCGTATCAAAAGCGAGAAGTTGGACTCCATAGTAACGCTATGCGGGTTACCTTTGGCCATCTTTTTCTTCTGTGATATTTTGGGGAAGGTAAGAGCTCGTAGCTCAGTTGGTAGAGCATCGCCCTTTTAAGGCGTGGGTCCTGGGTTCGAGCCCCAGCGAGCTCACCATCCCTAACCCTATTTATGAGGATGGTCGAACGGCCCCTTCGGGGCTCAGCGCAATTCTGTGCGCGTCCGGTTAGATTCAGTCGTCCCTGCGGGACTTGCGCGCCTTCCCTGTTCACCCAGGACTTGCGTCCTGGGCGACTTTCAGGCGTCCACTGGAGCGGACTTGGCGTGGCTGAACTTCATGCTCGCGCTTCGTCCGCTCCCGGCTTCATCTTTTGGTGAAATGGACGGCCGACACGTCCTGGAGCCGGGTCGCGGCGGATTCCGGCGTGATGTCCCGCTGCGGCATGCCCAGCATTTCGAAGCCGACCATGAATTTGCGCACCGTTGCCGAGCGCAGCAGCGGCGGGTAGAAGTGCGCGTGGAAATGCCACTCCGGGTGGGGCTCGCCGTCGACGGGGCTCTGGTGCAAGCCCATGGTGTAGGGGAAGCTGGTCTCGAAGAGGTTGTCGTAACGGGTGGTGGTCTGCTTCAGGATGTCGGCCAGCGAGGTCTTCTCCCGGTCGCTGAAGTCGGCGAGCGATCCCATGTGGCGTTTCGAAAGCACCAGCGTCTCGAAGGGCCACACCGCCCACCACGGGACGACGACCAGGAAGTCTTCGTTCTCGGCGACGATGCGGATTTTCTCGTGCTGTTCCGTCTTGAGATAGTCGCAGAGCAGGCAGCTGTGGTTGACCGATTCATAGCCGATCAGGGCATCGAGCTCGTTGGCCGGCTCGTCGGGGATGTGCTCGGTGGCCCAGATCTGGCAGTGCGGATGGGGATTGCTTGCGCCCATCATGGCTCCGCGGTTCTCGAAAATCTGCACGTAGCTGAGCTCGGGCTGCTGGCCGAGCGAGATGTACTCCTCGGTCCAGGCATCGACGACTTTGCGAATGTCCTCAAGCTGCATACGCGGGAGGGTGAGGCTGTGGTCGGGATGGAAGCAGAGGACCTTGCAGCGTCCGCGCTCGCGCTCGGCGTGGAGCAGCGGCGCGCTGTCGGAGGGCGGCTCGGGTGAGTCGGGCAGCAGCGCGGCGTAGTCGTTGTCGAAGATGAACACGCTTTCATAACGAGGCGTGACATGTCCCCCGGCGCGCGTGTTTCCCGGACAGAGATAGCAGGTGGGGTCGTAATGAACGTCGGAGAAGCCTGAGGACGGGTTGACCTCGCCCTGCCATGGCCTCTGCGTGCGGTGCGGGGAGATGAGCACCCACTGGCGGCGGAGCGGGTTGTAACGGCGATGCGGAAATTGAATGGCTTCGGATGGCACTGCTGTTCCTTTCAGGTCCTGGCCTCGTCAAGTTCTAGGCTCGATAATCCATGATCCCACGTCCGAAAATCCGGACATGGGGCACCCGGGTCTTCGCTCATCGCGGCTTGGGGATGTTCACCAGTTCCCAGATGCGCGCCAGATGATGATCGTCGTGTTCGGCGACAAAATACAAGTGGTCGACGAGCCGCATGGGCGTCCTCAGGCGGGGATGGGGGATGGCTCGGGCGAAGAGGGATGGGTCCAGTTCGTCCACGCGCGCCAGAAGCTTTTCCCTTGCGGCGCGGAAGCCGGTGAGAATCTCCTCGAGCGGGCGCGCGTTGTGGTTGGCTTCGTCGGTCTTCCGATTCTGCAGGTCGGTGACAGTTAGCTCGCCGCTGGCAGCGACATAATCGTTCACCCGCGCCAGCCACAGCGGTTCGAGATCGAGCAGATGGCCGGCGTGTTCCTGGGCAGACCACTTTTGCTGGGGCTTGCTGGTCAGGATTGCGTGCGAGCAGCCGCGCAAGACTTCCTCCAGCCTCGCGGGAGTGCCGCGGAGGCGCGCGCAGAGATTCGGATATAGCTCGACCGGAAACGAAAACTCGAACTTACGCTCGAACCAGGTTGGGATTTGGGTTGTGGATGCCATCGAGGGGAAGGATAAATCAGGATGGGTCAAGTAGTAACTGACGGATAAGCGGTAACTCGACCGGAACCGGGGATTGATCTCAAGATTCAACTCGTCAGATTGGTTTAACTCCCTCTCGCTGGGGCTGAAATCGTGAGCCGGTGATCAGAGGAGGTAAGGCACCAGGGCAGCGGTCTGATGAGCATAGGTGGCATACGCCTCGCCGAACTGGGAGCGCATCCACTGTTCCTCTATGCGGAGCTTGATCCAGAGCGCGAGGAAGATAAGAACGAAAACGATGAACCCGCGTACTTCGGAGATGGCAACCGCCATGCCAAGGAAACCGGTCAGGATGCCGGTGTAGATAGGGTGACGGACCGCGGCATAGGGACCGGTCTTGATCAGCTCGTGGCCCTGCTTAATGGTGACGGAGCGACTCCAGTTGCTGCCGAGGTACTCGCGCGCCCAGATGGCGAACAGAAGGCCGGCGATGGTGACGGCTGCTCCCAGCCAGAAGAGCCAAAAGCCAGGCGGCCAGAGCTGGAGGTAAAGCCAGGGCAGCGGAATGCGAGTTGTCACGAGGAGGGTGATCGCGATCAGGAAGATGAAGACACGCAGGATGCGCGAAGCAGCCGCCTCGAGGCGCTGGGTGGTTTTGGTATTGATGGCTTTGATCTGCCAGTAGACAAAAAAGAAAATCCAGACGACGGGAAAGAACCATTCGTAGAACCAGAGCATTCAGAACCTCCGGGCGCCGAAGGTGTTTACGCAGGTGAGAGAGGGGAAGTTCCGGGCACGCGACATTCCGCCGTCCTATATGCCGACCTGCGAGGACTTATCCAGCGATTTACGCGACATCGTCCCTCATGGATAGCTCGCGTTCTTGCGGTACTTTGCGTTCCTCATGCCGTAGGCTTATCCGGCACCGGCGCGGTGGCGAGGAAGCGATGCACAAACTGCTCGCTGTAATCTTCGAGGATCGCCTGCACGCGGCTCGGGTCATTCGAGCGCACGATGAGCCCGGCATGATGGTGCTTCTTCATTCTGCAGACGATCTCCGGAGCGTCGAACATGGATGTGTCGGGATGCTCGGTTCTGGCCAGGCATAGGACGCTGCCGGCGTATTGCTCGCTTACCTCGGGCAGCTTGTACGCGACGCCGCTGAGGTTGCTGACTTCGATCCTGGCCCACTCCGCCCATAGGTCGACGCCCGTGGCCTGAATGATGACGTCGGCGATGAAGGCTCCGCCGACGCGGGCGGCGACTTCGAGGAAGTAGTAGCGGCCGTCTTCTCCGCGGATGTATTCGGCGTGGGTGACGCCGCGCACCATGCCCATCTTCGGAATCAGCTCGCCGTTGATACCGGTGAGGGTCTTCGCGTCGGGCGAGCCGCGGTCGATGACGCGGGTAGTGAAGACTCCGCCCTCGTGCATCACTTTCATGGGCGGCTTGCCGTAGCGGCTGACCGCGGTGAAGAGGACCTCGCGCTCGCTGGTGATGGAGTCGACGTGGAAGATGTCTCCGGGGACGAAGCGCTCGAGGAGATAGTAGCTCTGGCGATCGCCCAATTCGTCGAGGGTGCGCCATAGCTGTTCCGGTTCGTGGATTTTGCGGATGCCGATGGCGGAGGCTTCGGCGCGGGGCTTGAGCACCCAGGGCGCGGGCACCGACGCCATGTAGGCGCGCAGGTCGTCGTAGTTGAGGACGCCGATGAATTCCGGGACCAGGGCTCCGGCGCGCTGGGCCTCGCCGCGCATGGCCAGCTTGTCGCGGAAGTGAGCCGTGGTGGTGCGGCCCATGCCGGGGATGCGCATGTGCTCGCGGAGATGCGCGGCAGTCTCCATGTCGAATTCGTCGAGCGCGACGAGGCGGGAGAATTTGCGGCCGCGCGCCAGGTAAGTGACCGTATTGGTGATCTGCTCCTGGGTGAGGTTGCCGGGCATGTAGACGATTTCTTCGAGGATGTCGCGCGGCCAGTCGCCGTGGCGATGCTTTTCGAGTGTAAGCAGGACCACCTTGCAGCCCATGGCGGCGCATTGCCGCATGAAAGACTGGCCCTTCTCATAGGTGGTGAGGCAAAGGATCCGCTGGTCGCTCATCTGGATTCGCCGCTTTCTTGTGGATAGTTCTACCATAGGGTGTGAAGGCAAATTCCCCGGAACCGTTTCCCTGCTCGATTCGATGACCACTCTGCCGGATAACTCGATCGCTCAACTCGTCTCCGCGACTGCGGTAGTGACGCTGCAGGATCTCTCTACGGCGCTCTGGCATGGCAAACCGGCTCCGGGTTTCGCGCTGCCGAAGAATGAATTCCTGGCGCTGGTGCTGGAGCTGCATCGCGCCAACTTCGAGCTTTGGCACATCGAGGACCAGGCGCGCGCGCCGGGGGCCAGCGACCGGCAGATTGCGGAGACCAAGCGCGCGGTGGATCGCACCAACCAGCGGCGCAACGATCTGGCGGAACAGTGCGACGCCCTGCTGCTGTGCCAGCTTGAATCGCATAAGCTGCCGGCGGCGGACGCCGAGCTGCACTCGGAGTCGCCGGGGCTGATGCTGGACCGGCTGTCGATTCTGGCGCTGAAGATTTATCACACGGGCGAGGAGATGGAACGCGCGAATGCGCCGGAGGGACATGCGGAGCGCAATCGCGAACGGCTGGCCCTGCTGGAGTCGCAGCGCGGGGATCTTGCGAATTGTCTTGACGCGGTGTGGGCCAAGGTTGTCGCGGGCCAACGGCGGTTCAAGATCTATCGTCAACTGAAGATGTATAACGATCCTTCGCTGAACCCCGCGATGTATCTGGACAAGACGATTCCTTAGCAACGACAGCGTGGCCGCCTGCGAGCCTGCACCGGACCGCAACTCTGCGCCGGCTGTCGGGTTCTTGACGCAGAACAATGTTGTGCGTATAACTGCGACGATAATGGGAATTTCGTTCATGCGCTGCATGCAACGGAACTCCCAGGCAGGCCATCCAATGAGGCCTTAAGGATTCATTGCATGCAGGAAGCACGCCAGGGAAATACCAAGGGTCGTCAGCCGGCTGCAACGGCGGGTAAAACGCGGCAGGCCGGTAACGCGATCCATCTTCAATCCGTTCAGCAGTTCCAGCACGCCGTACAGTTCATGCAGGAAGGCAAGTACGAGAAGGCTCGAGCGCTATTCGAGAAGCTGGCGCAGGACGGCGCGCCGGAGCTGCTGGACCGTTCGCGCGTGTATCTGACCGTATGCACGCGGCACGCGGTGAAGCACGCTCTGAGCTTTGCCAACATGGAAGAGCGGTACGACTACGCCGTGTCACTGTTGAACCAGGGCCAGTATGAAGATGCGCGCGACCAGTTCGACGGAATGATCGAGAAGAATCCGAACGCCGACTTTGCGCATTACGGCCTGGCGGTGCTGAACAGCATGACCGGGCAGGCGGAAGAATGCCTGGGCCACCTGTCGCGCGCCATCGAGCTGAATGTCCAGAACCGCATCCAGGCGCGCAGCGATGCCGACTTTTCGGATATGGCGGACGATCCGCGCTTTACGGAGCTGCTTTATCCCGAAGCGCCGTAGGGCGACGCACCGGCGGCCGCGCGCACGGTACACTTTTCTGTGAACCCTCTTATGCGTTCCCCTGCCGTCGCCGCACCGTCGACCCAGCCACAGCATCGCGCCGAGCGTCCCAGCTTTCGCGTGGTTGCGATGGGCGGCGGCACCGGGCTTTCGACGCTGCTGCGCGGACTGAAGCAGTACGTTCCATCTGTCACGGGAATCAATGCGGGCAGCTGCGACGATTTTCCCTGCCTGATCAGCGACCTGGCGGCGATTGTGACAGTGACCGATGACGGCGGGTCGAGCGGCCGGCTGCGCAAAGACTTCAACATGCTCCCTCCGGGCGACCTGCGCAACTGCATGGTAGCGCTCTCAGAGGATGAGCACCTGATCGCGCGGCTCTTCCGGCATCGCTTTCGCGCAGGCGGCGGTCTCGAAGGACATAGCTTCGGAAATCTCTTCGTCGCCGCCCTCGCGGAGATGACAGGCGACTTCGGACAGGCGATCAAGCTGGCCGCCGAGGTTCTGGCGACGCGGGGACATATCTATCCTGCGACTTTCGCCGATGTGACGCTGACGGCGCGCATGGCTGACGGATCGATGGTTCGCGGCGAGACCAACATCACGGCGAGCCGGCAATCGATTGCAGAGCTGATGCTGGACCCGGCGATTGCCGAGCCGCTGCCCGAGACGCTGGAAGCGATCGCGCAGGCCGACCTGATCACCATCGGGCCGGGATCGCTCTATACGAGCCTGATTACCAATCTGCTGGTCAAGGGCATTCCCGAGGCGCTGGCTTCGGCGCGGGGGACGCGGGTATACATCGCCAACCTGATGACGCAGGCCAATGAGAGCCTGCATTTGACCGCCTCACAGCATATCGAGCGGATCTATGCGCACGCGCGGCAGCCAATCTTCGACTACGCGCTGGTGAATACTGCTCCGGTGTCGGAGGCAATTCGCGAGCGCTACGCCGCGGAGGGCGCGGAGGTGATCGACGCCGACGTGGAATGCATCGAAGCGATGGGGATACGCTGCATTACGGGCGACTTCTCGGCGGAGGGCGATGTTCTTCGCCACGCCGCGGACCGGGTTGCGGCGACCGTGCTGGGTGTGGCTTTGACCGCGTCCTAACTTCAGCCAGTCATTATCCCAGATGGTAGTGGGTCAGTTTGCCCCTCAGGGGCTGACGCCCGAACCCTTCAGAACTGATCCATTACTTTCCAGCTCCCGGTCTTGTACGCAAGCTTGCCTATCCCTGCTGCCGCTGACGGAATGCCTTCACCTTGTTACGGTTTCCGCAGACGGCCATGCTGCACCAGCGGCGACGGTGGGACTTGGTGCGGTCGTAGAACCAGAGGATGCAGGTTTCGTCTTCGCATTTGCGGATGAGATCGAAATCGCCGTTGGCGAGCAGGTCGGCGGCAGACTCGGCGAGCGGTGCGAGGAAGTGCGCCGGCGTTTTCGCTTCGCGGACGCGCTCGATCCGCGGCGGCTTGCGGCTGTCCCAGACCAGCTGCGGATAGCTGCCCGCCTTCATAAGAAACGCATTGAAAGCGGCGGTGTCGGCGCGCCCCCCGGCCTTGCGCTTTTCGACCAGATCGCGGACGAGCTCACGCAGGGTTCGCGCGGAAGAAAGCAGCGTGGACGCGGCAAACTTCGGCGGCCTGGCGCCGCCGGAGAGGTCCGCCTGTTTCAGCCAGCGGAGAACATCTTCGTCGGCCTGAAGAGAATCGACGGGCTGTCCATCGACAACGGCGACAGTGTTGAGGAAGTCAAGCGCGGGGTGATCGGCCAGGAAAAGTGGCGCTGACCCGGCGCTGGGCGACTCTAAGGGTTGGGGCATTTCGGGCAATCCTCACAGCAAACGACGACAAATTTATTGTAACCCTCAAAAATGCGCTTGACAAGTTACACGCAGAATGTAACCATCTTGCTTAGTTTTTACGGTTACACAATTCAAGGAGCTTGAACATGGCTACAGCGACTCAATCCCTTCCCTCCGGCGTATCGTTGCCGCGCGTTTCTTTCCACACCGTTGCCGCGGACGGCGTCAATGTCTTCTATCGCGAAGCGGGTGCGCCGGATGCGCCGGTGGTGCTGCTGCTGCACGGATATCCGACTTCGTCGCATATGTTTCGCGAACTGATTCCGCGACTCGCGGGCAAATATCGCGTCATCGCCCCCGACTTGCCGGGGTTTGGATTTACGACTGTGACGGCTGAGCGCAACTACCGGTATTCGTTCGCGTCCATCGCCAGGACGATCGAGGCGTTCGTCGACGCGCTGGGCCTGACGCGGTATGCGATCTATGTCTTCGATTACGGTGCGCCGACCGGCTTCCGGCTCGCAGTGGCGCATCCGGAGCGAGTGACGGCGATCATCTCGCAGAACGGCAATGCGTATGAAGAGGGGCTCGGCGATGCGTGGGATCCAATCAAGGCTTACTGGAAAGAACCAACGCAGGAGCACCGCGACGCGCTGCGGCAGTTTCTAACGCTGGACGCGAATAAGTGGCAGTACACGCATGGCGTGCCCAATCCGGAGCAAGTTGCGCCGGAGACTTATACGCTGGATACGGCGCTGCTGGAGCGGCCAGGCAACACCGACATTCAGCTCGACCTGTTTCTGGACTACGCTTCGAACGTAGCCCTGTATCCGAAGTTCCAGGAGTACTTTCGTACGGCGCAGCCTCCCCTGCTGGCGATCTGGGGGAAGAACGATCCGTTCTTCATTCCACCAGGAGCGGCGGCATACCGGCGCGACATTCCGAATGCGGTGGTGCAGATGCTGGACACCGGCCACTTTGCGCTTGAAACGCATGTCGAGGAGATCGCGGCGGCTATGGATAAGCTGCTGGAGACTGCGCTCGAGAGAAAGTAAACAGATGTCGGATGATTGAGACGTTTCTGTCATCCATTCAACGCTGCCAATGATTCCTGAATGGTGGGATTGTTCCCTTCTTCGATGTCCCGGCGCCGGAGTTGATGAAAGGTGGAAAGCACCGCGTTCGCTCTGGCCAGCGATTCGATGCGTTGCGTGTAAGCCTCGAGCCCGGCGCCGGGAAGCGCAAAAACTGCGACGTCCTCAGTGAGGACGTCAAGATAGGCGCGGGCTCCGCAGCAGCCCAGGCTCAAGGCCGCGCGGCCGGTATTCACGACCTGCGGAACGACGGCGCATGCCGGCCTGCCCATGGCGGGCGGATTCTGATTCTCTACCTGTTGCGCTGCCTCGGAGAGGATCAGGGTCTGGGTGGCATTGACGAAGAGGAGCACGACATCCGGCGGCAATGGTGACTCGGCAAGCGGAGCGTACAACACGTATCCCGGTCGTGAAGGCAAAACGGGAATCATCGCGACATCCTCGGGTCTCACGTAATCGAGCTCGCCGAATATCTTCAGCGCGTCCATGAGATCGACCTGCTGAGCCGCTGAAGGTTGGAGATTATGCGTGTGAACGCCGATAGCGCAGTGGTTGTGGTCGGAAGCGGAGGTCGCAAACGCGGAGGTTGCAGCATCTTCCCAGAATCTGCATCCGGCGGGCACGCGGCCCACATGCTCGGGCACATCAGCAGGAATCGATTCAGTGAAGCAGATCGCTACCGGAGGCTGCTGAAGATGAAGCGATGCCGCGAGGCTGGATGCCAACTGTGAGTATTTGTTTGCCTGATGCATGTGTCCGGTTCCACTCCTTCGCTGGTATGGATGGCAGATGACGACGGTCGCTCGTCTGATTGGGATGGGATGGCTGGCTGTTGACTGACTTACGGCGGGTGAATCGGGCGTTCTATCTCAAGCTTTGTATCCGGGTTCCACAGTAAAGCCGAGTTCGCTGATGAAGGTGACGATGGCCTGCTCGGTTATCCGGTTGGGATCGAAGGTGACGGCTACCTTACCTTCGGGGTAGGTCGACTTAGACGACACGATTCCCCTCTGCTGACCAAGCATGGTG
>CAWGCH010000004.1:0-287296 GCA_963821115.1 uncultured Acidobacteriaceae bacterium | reverse complement strand
ATGCAACTGCCGGCAACGCGCTCTCGCTAAATCCCCAGAGCGTCGAAGGTGCAACCTCCGGTGGGAGCACTCCGAGTTCTCCGGTCATCGCGCAGAACTGGCTGGACCTGGATGCGGAGCGCGGACCGTCTACGTTCGATCAGCGGCGCTTACTGAGCGGGCAGCTGCAATATACAACGGGCATGGGGCTGGGCGGAAGGACGCTCTCGAACGGCTGGCGCGGATCGCTCATCAAAGAATGGACAGTGCTAACTCGCATCTCCGCCGGGAGCGGGCTGCCGCAGACACCTGTCTATCTCGCTGCGGTTCCAGATACAGGAGTTACAGGAACGATCAGGCCAGACACTACAGGCGCTTCACTCTATGCAGCTCCGGCGGGGTTCCATCTGAATCAGGCCGCTTATATGCCGCCGCGTTCAGGGCAATGGGGAGACGCGGGCAGAAATTCCATCGGTGGGCCTTCCCAGTTCACGCTGGATGCTTCTCTGGGGCGGACCATCCGTCTTCACGACCGGTTCAATCTCGACTTCCGGATTGATTCCACCAACCTTCTCAACCATGTCACTTACACAGCCTGGAATGCCACCATCAACAGCACGCTCTTCGGTCTGCCCGCCTCCGCCAATGCCATGCGCAGCGTCCAGACGACGATGCGGCTGAGGTTTTGAGAGATGAGACTTGCCTTTGCCGCCGTTCTGTTGTCAGCGCTGTCCGTCTTTGCGCAGCAGGTAGGGCAGAACGCGCCGCTCGACAGCAACCAGACGCCGACGATCAGCGTGAGCACGCAGTTGGTCGTCGAGACGGTGGTGGTTAAGGATAAGCAAGGAAAATCTATTGACGGATTGACCGCGAAAGATTTCACAATTACCGAGAACGGCATCCCGCAATCGATCCGCCTCTGCGAGCATCAGGATCTGCCTGAAACGCCGGCGACATCGCCGTCGCGGCTGACCACACCGGAAGACCTCAAGCTCTACTATCGGCTCGCCAACAGCCGAATCCTGCCCGAGCCGCCGGGGAGCGTTCGCTACAAGAACCGGCGCCTGCTGGCGCTGTACTTTGACATGACCGCAATGCCGCCCGTAGACCAGTTGCGTTCGCTCAATGCAGCGCAGAAATTCATTCGCACACAGATGCAGCCGGCGGACCTTGTCGCCATCTTGAGATATTCGGGCGGCGCTGTCGATGTGCTGCAGGATTTCACTGACGATCGCAACCGGCTACTGAGCATTATCGAAACCATGATCGTGGGCGAAGGTCAGGAATCCGCAGAAGCCACGGACGACGCCAGCAGTTCGGATACCGGAGCTGCGTTTGGCCAGGATGACAGCGAGTTCAATATCTTCAACACCGATCGTCAGCTATCAGCGCTGCAGACGGCGGCCAATATGCTGGGGCAGCTCAGCGAGAAGAAATCGCTCATCTATTTCGCCAGCGGCCTGCGGCTGAACGGAATCGACAACCAGGCGCAGCTGCATGCCACCATCGACGCAGCGATTCGTGCCAATGTGTCGTTCTGGCCAATCGACGCGCGCGGCCTGGTCGCGCAAGCCCCGCTGGGGGATGCCACGCAGGGATCGCCGGGCGGCATCGGCATGTATTCCGGCACATCGGCGCTCGCGGCGACCACTAATTTTCAGCAATCGCAGGACACGCTCTTCGCGCTCGCCGGCGACACCGGCGGCAAAGCGCTGCTCGACGACAACGACCTGACACGTGGGATTGTGCACGCCGAGCAGACGGTTTCGAGCTACTACATCCTGGGGTATTACACCAGCAACACGGCTCAGGACGGAAAGTTCCGGAGGATCAAGATATCGCTGAACAATGATCCAGTTGCCAGTCTCGATTACCGGCAGGGCTACTACGCGGGCAAACAGTTTCGTAAATTCAATACCGCCGACAAAGAAAGGCAGCTTGAAGATGCGTTGATGTTAGAGGACCCTATCACCGATCTGACCATTGCTATGGAGATCGATTACTTCCAGTTGAACCGCGCGGAATATTTTGTTCCCGTCGTGGTAAAGATTCCGGGGCGTGAGCTTGCGTTGGCCAAGCGTGGTGGCGCAGAGCACACGCTCATCGACTTTATCGGCGAGATCAAGGACGACTATGGCGGCATGACCGTATCCAATGTACGCGACAAGGTTAACATCAAGCTGAGCGACGCTACTGCCGCGGAGTTATCCAAGCGGCCGATCGAGTACGATACGGGCTTCACATTGCTTCCCGGAAAGTACACGATCAAGTTTCTGGCACGTGACGATGAAACGGGAAGGATCGGCACCTATCAGACCTCGTTCGTCGTTCCGAACCTGAACAGGGAGCAGAAGCGAATTCCAATCAGCTCTGTCGTTCTGAGCAGCCAGCGCATCGACTTCCGTGATGCGCTGTACAACACATCCAAGGCTAAGGACGAAGACAGGAAGGAGGTAGTCAATCCCTTGGTACAGAACGGCCTGAAGCTGATTCCGAGTGTGACTCGGGTGTTCAGTAAGAGCCGCGATATGTATGTGTATCTTCAGGCTTATGAACAAGGCCTGCCCACGGCTCAGCCGGTGATCGCGTACGTAAGTTTCTATCGCGCAAAGGCGAAAGTATTCGAATCCCGGCCGATAGAAGTTGCGCAGAGTGCGAACGATCGGCTGCAGACAATGCCTCTGAGCTTCAGCATAGCGCTCAATCAACTTCCTCCGGGCCAGTACGACTGCCAGGTCACCGTGCTGAACCCGGCGGGGCAGAAGGGAGCATTCTGGCGGGCTCCGATCATGATCGTGCCGTGAGGGCGGGTCGTGTATTTGCTATTGCCGTGTATCTTCCCCGACGTTGGGCAAGAGCAAAGCGTCCTCCTTTAGATCGACGCCGGTTAGCTGGTTCTGATGCGCAGCCTTCAGGTAGTGCGCGATCTTTGTCGCTGCTGTGGAGTAGCTCAGGCCCTCGCGGCGAATGTTTGAAATGCAGTTGCGCTCGGCATCAGTGCGGCCCACACGCGGCGCCCAGGTGATGTAAGCCCCGAGCGAGTCAGGAGAGCTGAGGCCGGGGCGCTCGCCAATGAGCAACAGCAGGAGTTCGGCTTTCAACTGCTCGCCGATCTCATCGCCGACGGCCACGCGTGCCTGCTCCACGATCACGATCGGCGCTTTCGTCACGGGCGTTAAGAGCGGTATCAGCTCGTCAAGCAGCGGGATGACATGGCGTTCCGCTGCTATCGCGGATAGCCCGTCGGCGATCACTACTACAAGGCCATTTCCATCTCGCGGCGGTTCACTCTCATCGAGAAGATTGCGTGATTCCGCGCTTAGCCGGCGTCCGAGGTCGGGCCGGCGCAGATACTCGCTGCGATCCCTGGCCGCGCTCTTCAAGATGATCGGGTGCCATCCTCGGCTGGTGAGTTGAGGCAGCAGCGACGTAGTGCTGATGCGGGCTTGGAGTGCGTCGCGGGCTTCTGCGAGGCAGAGGTTGAGATCGAGAATCTCTGTTGTCGCGAGGCTGGTTCCCGCTGTCTTCAAGCCGACGCGGGCCGGAGTCTGTGCTCGCAGGATGCCGCGGTCCGGTGTGCCTGTCGGCTTCGAGCGCCGCTCGATGGGCGCGGTCATGCTGTGAGCAGCCCAGCGAGCGATAGTTCTTCGCGCGTCCCGTGTTCGAGCCATGATTCGAACTCCGGGGCGGGTCTTAGTTTCAGCGCCGACCGCAGGTAAGCGACATCGTGAAAGGAGGTGCTCTGGTAGTTGAGCATGACGTCGTCGGCGCCGGGCACTCCCATGATGTAGTTCACGCCGGCCACGCCGAGCATGGTCATAATGGTGTCCATATCGTCGTCGTTGGCTTCCGCGTGGGTCGTATAGCAGACGTCGCAGCCCATGGGCAGGCCAAGTAGCTTGCCGCAAAAGTGATCTTCGAGAGCGGCACGCAGAATCTGTTTGCCGTCATAGAGATACTCGGGTCCGATGAAGCCGACGACCGTATTGACGAGCATAGGCTTGTATCTGCGAGCCACAGCGTAGGCGCGGGCTTCGCAGGTCTGCTGGTCGACTCCATGGTGGGCGTTCGCGGAAAGCGCGCTGCCCTGGCCGGTTTCAAAGTACATGATGTTATTGCCGATGCTGCCGCGGTTGAGTGCGAGGCCCGCGGCATAGGCTTCGTCAAGCACGTTGAGGTTCACTCCGAACGAAGTGTTGGCCTGCTCGGTTCCCGCGATCGACTGGAAGAGGAGGTCGACCGGCGCGCCTCGCTCGAGAGCTTTCATCTGCGTCGTAATGTGCGCGAGAACACAGCTCTGCGTGGGGATGCGGTAGCGCTCACGGATGCGGTCGATCATCGTGAGCAGCGCGATAACGCTGGCCACGTTGTCGGAGACGGGATTGATGCCGATGACTGCGTCGCCCGCTCCGAGCAGCAGGCCATCGAGGATCGAAGCGGCGATGCCGGCGGGGTCGTCGGTGGGATGATTCGGCTGCAAGCGCGAGCAGAGGGTGCCGGGCAATCCGACTGTGGTGCGAAATCGGGTAACGACGTGGAGCTTGCGGGCTACCAGGACCAGATCCTGTAAGCGCATGAGTTTCGATACAGCGGCGGCCATCTCAGGAGTGAAAGCGAAGGTAAGGCTCGAGAGCAGATCACCTGTTGTCTCTTCAGTGAGTAGCCAATCGCGCAGCTCTCCCACGGTAAAGCCGGCGATGGGGGCGAATGCTGCGCCGTCGTGCGAGTCAAGGATGAATCGACTTACTTCGTCCTGTTCATAGGGAATAACGGCTTCATTCAGGAATTCGGAGAGCGGAATATTCGCCAGCGTCATCTGCGCGGCCACGCGCTCCATGGCGCTGGCGGCGGCCACACCGGCCAGTTCGTCTCCGCTGCGCGGCGGCGTGGCTTTGGCCAGCAGTGTACGCAGGTTCTCGAATGTGTAAGCCGTTCCGCGGATGACGTGACGGTATTTCATGGCTGGGCGCTTCCAGCTTTTCATCCCGGCGCGTGCGGCGCAAGCAGCTTCGAAATCGCTCGCTTATTGCGGCGTCTGCGCAGCGGATGTTGCCGCGGGTTGACTCTCTGCTGCAGTCGACGAAGATGCTGCCTGAGGGCTTGCAGGCGACGTCTGCGGCGTGGTCTGCGCCGGCTGGCTCTGCGTGTCCGGAGTTGCGGGCTGCGTCGATTGCGGTTGTGTGGTCGACGGCGGAGGAGGCGCAGTTGTGGGCGGATTCGGAGCGGGGTTCCCGCCGTCCGGCTTGTTCGCTCCGGGTTGGTTTGGTCTTACATAGTCGGGGCGCGGCTTGCCGGAGGACGGTTGCTGGCTCGGAGCCGAGGGCGCCGGAGGATTGGAAGCTGCCGGCGCCGGAATGGGCTTGGGCCCGACGTTTTCCGCCGTCAGGCTTACCTGATTCACGACGGAAGGATCGTCGCGAAGCTTCACGTAGAGTTCGCCGCTGCTGGGGTGCGGCACGGGCAGAATGCTGCCGGGGAAGCCATCGGGAACCTGGACTGGATGCGCGAACTGCGCATCGCCCGAGACGGCGTCAACCAGGAAAAGGTTCGACCCGGTTAGCTTGCAGGGCTGGTCGGTGGCGTAGGGGCACTTGAGCGCCTGGAATTGCGGCAGCCTCACCAGTGTTGCCAGGGGCTGCCAATCGCCCTTGATGCCGTTCGCATCGATGATGCGGAAGCGGAGCGGACCGAATGCCGATCCTCCGAAGGCCTTGCCCGGGTCGAAAGTCGCCAGCGCGGTGCTGGAATCCTGCAGCGTCAGCGTGCCTTCACCCATACTGAGCACCGTGGAGTAGGAACCGTCGTTGGTGGCTACCTCGATCTTGTCTTCACGGGTAAAGGCCACCGGCGACTGTGCCTTGATGGAGAAGACGAGCTTGCTGCTCTGCGGAACCTCGTCGGGATTGGCCAGTTGAATGTTGCTGGCTGAGCTGGAATTGCCGTCCTCGATGTTCTTGCCGATAAGCGCGACCCTGGGACGGGCAGCATCGACGGTAACCTGGAGGTCGGCCGTGCGGCCATCCTTCAAGGTTGCGCTCCCCTGGAGACTCTGCCCGGCGGTCAACGCGCCGACCGCTTTGATGTCGTTGGTGTCCATGGGCAACTCGTCGCTGCCTTGCGAACTCGAAAGTTTGCCGGGAACGAACTTGATGCCCTTTACCGACAGGCTGGCAACTTCATCGAGGCGGCTGCCCTTCAGCAATCCTTCGTGATCGCCCGAATGGATGGTGAAGCTTTCCAGGTGGCCAGCTTCCGAATAGGTGTGCGCGGAGATGTCCTCCGGCTTATCGAGCCCGGCCTGCTTGACGATGAGGGTGAAGTCGCCGGGATGGGCATCCTTCAGGGGCAGTTTGACTTCAAGCTGGTTCGGTTTGTCGACCTTCCAGACCGCCTTCACTTCTTTGCCGGCCGCATCCTTGAATTGAATGGAATCGACGCAGCTGGTGTCATCGGCTACCAGGTGGATGGTGTCCTCGCGTCCCACGACCAAAGCATTCTGGTCGGCGGAGGCGATCTGCCATTGCTGCTGCCGCGCGCCCTGCAGGTGGAACTTGGGGCCGCTAAAGGACTGAAATCCCCACGTACCCTGCATGGCTCCGGTCACATCGGAACCCGGCGTGACGCCGGCAAGAGGCTTGGAGTCGACCAGCAGTCCGCCTCTCATCGCATCCGGCACAAGAGGAAGATCGATGCTCTTGCCGCCGGCTTCGAGGTGCAGAACGAGATGGTGCGCGTATTGCGTGGAGAAGACCAGCGGCGCCCCATCGACGGGCAGCACCAGCGCGGTTTTCTCGGCGCAGAAGACCTGCTTCTCATCGACCGGGTGCAGCGGCGGAGGCTGCGCCGCCTCTATGGCCGGCAGCGCGACCACGATCACCGACTTCGGGTTATGGAAGGACGGCGGCGTGTTCAACTTGAGATCGAGTGAGCCGTCCTGCTGGTCGGCAAGCGCGGGAATGTATTGGTATTGCGCGTTGTGGAAGGAATCCAGGATGCGCGCCATGTCGATCACTGATCCGACGTAGGGGCTGTAGTAGCCGAAGCTGGCCTGCGGCGTGTAGCTGGCCTGCATGGCAAGGTCCCCAGCCGGGCCGGAAGTGAGCGCTTCGACGATCGACATACTATGCCCGTCGTTGAGAATCAGGCCGTCCTGTTTCTCGGTGAGACAGGGGGCCTGCAGCGTCGTGTCGAGTTCGAGGCACTTCTCGTCGAGCTTGATGTCCAGGCTGCGGGCGAGCAGAGGCGTGGCTTCTTTTAGCTGGTCCGGGTTCGTCGCATTGATCTTGCGAACGGCGGCCAGGTAGGTATCGAGGCGGGAGCGGTCGAGCGTCGCCTGGTTGAGATCCTGGGAGGCTCGCACAAAAGCGCCGGGACGTCCGCGGACGGCATTCATCAGGGTCTTGAAGTCGCCCCCGGTTTCGGGCGCCAGGAAGACGATCACCTGCTGCGCCCCCTGGGGCACGGTCACGGTCAGCCCTTCGAACTTCTTATTCCAGGTTTCGGCCCGGAAGAACCAGTCCTCGGGTGGAGGATTGGTCGAACCGCGCAGGAATGCGGCGATGAGCAGGTAATGGGCGGCCTGGCCGGGAGGAAAATCGGGGTGAATCCAGAGCTTGTCGCCCACGGCAAGGTTCGGCACCTGGGTGATCGGCAGCGTCTGTCCGCCACGCGTTACTTTCACCTCGAGTTTGGGGCCGGACAGGTCGAACGTCGCGGGATCGGCAAAGGCGCGCGTGGACGCGGCGAACAAAAGAACGGCGGCGGAGCAAAGAGCAAAGAAGCGCAGACGTGCGAAGGACGAATCCATAGTCTTAATCGTAATGACTCCGGGTCGACAGCGGTTGAGGCGTGGTCAAAACCTCGAAAATTAGATGCGGGGCGGAGGTGTGGATGAGGGTGGCATTCGGTCTATTTCTTGCGGACCCGCTTTGGCTGCGCTTGTTGCGCATCCGGTATTTATTGGACGACCCGGATTCGCGTTCGTTATGAGCTTTTTCTCCGCCTATAACAGGCTCATTGCAAATAACTTGGCTCGAAATCAGCCTCAGTCTTTGCGATGGTGGGTCGAATTTTCTGATCCCGATCAGGCCCGTTGAGGAATGACGAAAGGGTTTTCGATTTTTATTCCCGCGATCTTCTGGCCGGGGTTCAGATCTTCCGACAACACCCGGCTGGCGCCGGCCTTCCGTGCAGCCGCGAGAATGAGGGCATCCCAAAAGCCGATGCGCGCTTCATCTTCGATCTGGAACGCGGTCGAAATCTCCTCGACCCCCGTGTTTACGCACCAGACTGCATAACTGTTCACTACGCTACGCGCAGCCTCCCTGGTCAGCGGTGACGAAATCTTCCGCGTCACGTTCACGTAAAACTCCTGGAGCACCTGTGCACTCAGCAATCCGGAGCGGCGGCTCCAAAGATCTCGTACAACATCCTTGGCGATCCCATGCTTGGCTCCAGCGTCGACGTCATGAGCGTAGATCAGGATGTTCGTGTCGATAAAGGTCCTATCGCTCATGCAGTTCATCCCGGCTGGCAGTGATCAGGCCGCCCATATGGAAGCCCCGATCCAGCAGCGCCAAAGCCGCTCGCTCCGCCTGCTCATAGGCGGCATCCGCGCCGACCAGGGCATCGATCTGTTCGGCGAGCAATCCACTGATAGACGTGGAGCGTTTTGCCGCAAGCACTCTGGCTTTTTGTATGGTCTCCGCCGTAAGGCTGACGGTAACGTTCTGCTTCTTGTTGGCCTCTGCCATCACGGATTGCTCCTGCACGTGCATTGCGTGCTACACGTATCTTACGCGTCATTCATGTGACCGGCGATCAGTCCTTCAGCCAGGAATTCAGGAGCCAGATTGCGTCAGAGCGTGGAATGCTGGCTGCCGATGGCGCGGGCGCTGCTGCGACCGTGGCTGAAGGGACCTCGATTGGACAGCAGCTGCATGGTGATGACGAAGGCGGGGACCAGGAAGACAATGGAACCGAAGACCCACATGAAAGCCCCGGCGGCGGCCTGGTCCGACGGCGCGCTGATGCCGAAGAGCCGTGGCTGCTGGGCATAGCTGGGATAGAGGACTCGCCCCGAAAAGACCAGCAGCGCCGAGATGATGGTGTTCACGATATCGGAGCTGAGCAGGTAGGGGAGGAGCAGCCAGCGGGAGTGCCGGAAGCGGCTCGGCCAGGGCTCGATGATCGGCCACCAGAAAATGATGCTGGTGAAGAAGAAGCAGGCGTGCTCGCAGTTGTGCCAGTTCTCGCTGCTCAGCGCGAATTCGTAGGCGGCGGGGATGTGCCAGCCCATGTAACTGAGGTTCATCAGCAGCCAGGCTACGCGCAGATTCACCAGCGAGTGAAAAAAGCCGCGCAGCCAGCGGGTGCGGAGCAGAGGGCCAAGGACGGGGCGGACAAACCAGCGGGGTAATCCGCGGAGCATGGGCACGACCGGCGCGGCCAGGACGATCAGCGGCGGCGCAACGGACATGAAGATGAAGTGCTGCACCATGTGCAGCGTGAGCAGCTTGTCGCCGAGGGTGTCGAAGGGAGATGCCACGCCGACGACCAGCGACACGATTCCGGTGAGGAAGCAGGCGAGTTTCCAGGGCGGAAAGAGGCGTGGGCGTGTCTTGCGGATTCTCATCCAGCCGCGAAGGTAGATGGCGGCGGTGAGGGCGAGCGCGGTGCAGACGATGGGGGGGAAGTCCCAGTTGAGGATGGAGGCCTGGACTGGATCAACCATTCGCTGCTACTTCGGCTTCGCTTGGGTTCTTCGTTGCGTTGTCCCTCAGAATGACGGTCGTCAGGGAGAGATCCCACATCTCAAAGGCGAGATGTGGGGCACCCGGTGCTTTGTAGACTTGCGATTACTGGCTCTTTGCCGGGGGCGGATTTGCCTCTACCGCGGCTTGTGAGGCATCGGTGGCCGCTGGCTGGTTGGGCGGGTGGAGGGTTCCAAGGAAACGCACCAGCGCCGTAACCTCGGAGGGCGACAGGCTCTTGCCGTAGGCCGGCATATTGCCTCCGCCCTGGATCACCTGGCGGATAAGCTGGTCCTCGGTCATGCGCACGGCTACGGTATCGAGCGCAGGGCCGCGCTGGCCTCCTTCGCCGGCGAGAGAGTGGCAGTTGCGGCACTGCTTGGCCTGGAAGACGACGGCGCCCTGCCGTTCGGTGGGCGAGAGGTTGTGGACGATATGTGGGGGCACCGTATCGGCGCTCCACGCGTTCATCACCGGGCTCCACGGCGTGTAAGTGGCGAGATGGGTGAAGGTGCCCCAGGAGACCGCGACCAGCGCCAGCACCAGGACGGCGACAGGGCGGCGATGCCAGCTCTTTTCGCCTTCTCCGGCATAAAACGGAAGCGCCAGCAGAACAGCGATACCAAGGACCGGGGCGGTGAGCAGGAAGGGCGTTTCCAGATTGGCCGGCAGGTACGACAGGACGGCATAGATCCAAAGGAAGAAGAAGTCCGGCTTGGGAACGGTCTGGATGATGGAGGGGTCGGGCTGGCCGCTTGGCCCGTAAGGACCGAAGACGGCGGCGCAGACGGCCACGGCAGCCAGAATCGCGGCGGAAAAGATCAGATCTTTCCAGAATGCACCGGGAACGAAAGGGATGCCTTCAGTGTGAGAGAGGTGGTGGTACTCCTGGAGATAGGTTTTGCGGTTGACGGTACGGCCGGGCATGGGCCAATCGTTGATGCCCAGCTTCAGGACCAACCAGACGTGGAGGCCGGTGAAGAGCAGCAGCATGCCGGGAATCACGAAAACGTGAAGCGCGAAGAAACGGGTCAGCGTGGCTCCGGCGATGATTGGTCCTCCCAGCATAAGGTGGACGAGCGGGCCGCCGATAAACGGAACGCGGGCGACGATGGATGCGCCGATGCCGAGACCCCAGTAGGAATCCTGATCGAAGCGCAGCACCTGGCCAGTGAAGGCCATACCCAGGGTCATCAGCAGCATGAAAACGCCGAGGGTCCAGGTGAGCTCGCGGGGATACTTGTAGGCGCCGAAGAGAAAGACCTGCGCCATGTGGATGAGCACCACGGCGACCATGAAGTTCGAACCCCAGCCGTGCATGGCGCGCAGGAACCAGCCGAGCGGCAGCTGATGGTTGAGAATCTGCAGGCTGCTCCAGGCTTCCGCGCCGGACGGCACATAAACGATGGCCAGCAGAATGCCGGTGACGATCTGCAGCATCAGCAGCGTGAAGGCGGCGCTGCCGAAGACATACCACCAGCTGGCGGTGTTCTTCGGGACCGGGTGAAGAACGGCATCTTTCACCGGCCCTTCGAGCTGCAGGCGTAGTTCCAGCCAGTTGTAGGTCGCTTTCAGCCAGCGCATGAGCCGCATCCTTTGGGAGAGTTGTTGATGACAGGCAGGCTATTTTTGGCCTCGGTGGCGAGAGTGGGCATCTGGCCGGCGTCGATATGCAGTTCGCTGCCCGCGATTTTGTATTTGTACTCAAAGAGGCCGCGCTCCGGTGGGCCTGAGGCGCGCGAGCCGTCGGCGTAGTAGACGCCTCCATGGCAGGGGCACATGAAGAGTGAGGACTGCGGGAACCAGCGCACCGGGCAGCCGAGGTGCGCGCAATTGATAGCGAAGACCTGAAACTTGTTCGATCCGGTGTTACGAACCCAGCAGGCGGTTTTCGCGGTCTCGCCATCCCACGGGCGGTTGAAGGGATTCTCGTAGGTAGCGAGGCGGGTTTCGCCCTCGGGGAACTGGTCGAGGGTGCCGAGCGATATCCAGGAGTTGTAAGCTCCCTTGCGCTTCACCGGCCCAAGGAGGTAGCGGACGACGGGCACGGCGACGGCCACGCCGACGACGCCGTTGAGTAATGCTCCCAGGCCGAGGAGCATCCAGCGGCGGGAGACGATACGCGGATCGTCGGGGGCTTGCTGGGGGATAGGTCCTTGTTCTTCGTGAACATTGTCGGTCATAACTTTGGCCTCACTTCTGCGGCTGAGAATAGGGCTGTCCGGGCGTCTCGCTCCGGAGCGAATCGAGATAGGCGACGATGTCGTTTACCTCCTGATCGGTCAGCGACCGGCCGGGGATGTCGCCGCGCCAGTCGGGATGGCCGAGATCGGGGCGGCCGGCGACGATAATCGTGCGCAGGGTCCGATTGTTGATCAGCGCCAGGTATGTTGGATCGGTCACCTGCTGGTTGGGCGCCGAATGACAGCGTGCGCAGGCAATCTGATAGGTTTTCTGTCCCTGTGCGGCGTCGCTGTGACCGCCGGGCTGCGGCAGAGTCAAGCCATTGAGAGCTCCATTGGACGGCCATGCGGTGCGCATGCCCTTCACCAGCGCATCCACCTGAGCGTCGGTGAGCATGCCTCCGGAAGACTGTGCGAAGGCCGGCATCTGCGTAGGCGGCTCGCCCATGGAGATGATCTGCTGCAGTGTGGCGTCGCTGACCCAGGCCTGATAGACCGGATTGGACAGATCGAACGCCGGGCCGTTGCGGCCGTTCGCGCCATGGCAGCCGGCGCAGTTCTGGCTGTAGAGCGTGTTGAAGTTCGTGATCTGGTCGGGACGCTCCACGGTTTCGACGCGCGTAGCTCCAGGCATGTGGCAGCCGGCGGCAAGCGTGAGAAAGGAAGTCAGCGCGATCGCAGAAATCCTGATTGCGATGGGGGTTGCGGCGAGGCGGCGCTCCTTCATTTCCGGTCGTCTCCCGCTTTCGGTTCCTGGGTCACGTCGATTCCCGAGGCTTCAATGCCCATGCGCACCATGAAGGGCATGGACTGCGCCGTGCGGATGCGCTCCTGGCGGGCGACAACAACTCCCGCGACCAGGCCGAAGGTTACCTGCGAGACCAGGAACCATCCCCAGGCGATGTGCTCGCTGAGCACCGGATTTACGACTCCCATGGTGGAGTGGAGCAGGCCGGTCCAGAGGACTGGGGCGAGGATTCCGCCCAGCAGTACCGGCCGGCGAGGAAGCATAGGGAGCATGGCTCCGTAGAGGAGCCCTACGAGCAGACAGGTGACGACGTGAATCGCGCCGGCTACCAGCAGGCCCTGCCAGTGGAAGGCGGCGATGTCCGCGGTAGACGGATTGCGCCAGTTGGCTACGCCCGCGCCTCCGAGAAGATTTACCGGATACCAGATGCTGTGCTCGGCGATGAGCCCGTAGAGCAGCGCAGGCGGAATCATCGCGATGCCGCCTGCGATGCCGCCCTTGATTCCGGAGAGGATGGGATAAGTTTCGAGGGGCAGATGCGCCCGGTTGTCTTCAGGAACGATCAGCCGGTCGACGTGCGGGCGAGTGGTGGTGATCACGATGTTCTCGACCACTACCGGCACATTCTCATGAGCTTCGTGCGGCAGTACCTGGCGGAACCAGCCGATGGCGCCGGCGAGGGCCAGCGCGATGCCGAGCAGGGTGATGCCGAAATTCGTGACCATTCCCGCAAAGCCCAGCATGACGCCGAAGGCCATGATGATGGGCCAGGCGGTGGGCGCGGGCAGATGAATGGATTCCGCGTGGCTTCCGGGATGTTGTTCTTCGGTCATAGCGTGTCCTGATTTCCCGAGGATTTTCTTTATCTCCCGATGATGTAGACCACGGTGAAGACGACGACCCAGATGGCGTCGACAAAATGCCAGTAAAGAGCCAGCACCTGAATGCGCTCCGAGTGCTCCTCCTTCACATGGCCGGTGAGCGTGAAGATGAGCACCAGGGAGAGCCCGATCAATCCGAAGATGACGTGCGTGGCATGCAGGCCGACCAGCGAATAGAAGGTGGTTCCGAAAAGATTGGTGCTGATGGTCAGGCCGTCCTGATAGATCAGCTTGTGCCACTCCATGCCGGTGCCGACCAGGAAGAAAGCTCCCAAGAAGATGGTGACCGCCCACCAGAAGGTGAACGGCTTCATCCGCTTGTGTTCCAGGCTGCGTTCGGCGAGCCAGATGGTAACGCTGCTGGAGAGCAGGGCGATGGAGTTGAGGATCGGGACTTCCAGCACCTGCTGCGGCGTCGGTCCGTAGAGGCTCTTGCCGATGTAAAAGATGTAGGCGACGACGAAGATGACGAAGATGGCCGACTCGCCGACGATGAGGCAGTACATGCCGATGCGTCCGCGGTAAGGCAGGTGCCACGGGTGCGGATCGGAGGCGTCAGGAATAAGAGGAATAGCGCTCATGCTTCGTATTTCCAGTCAGGATCTTCAGGATGCTTCAGGTCCCACAGGGGCCGACGGCTGTTGACGACCGGATCGGCCGCGAAGTTGTATTCAGGCGGCGGCGATGAGGTTGCCCATTCCAGCGTCCATGCGTCCCAGGGATCGTTGCCGGCCTCTTTGTCGCTGCGCAGGGACACGATGATATTCCAGAGGAAGATCAGCACCGCGATGCCCTGGATGATGCCGCCGATGGAGACAATCATGTTCAGCGTGCCCCAGCCGCGGTCGGCCTCATAGGTATAGATCGAGCGCGGCATGCCCAGGATGCCGGGGATGTGCATGGTGTCGAAGGTGACGTGAAAGCCGATGGTGAACAGCCAGAAGTGCCATTTGCCGAGCCGCTCGCTGAGCATGCGGCCGGTGACCTTCGGAAACCAGTAATAGATGCCGCCGAAGATCGCCGTAATGATGGCTCCCACCAGCACATAGTGGAAATGGGCGATCACAAAGTACGAGTTGTGCAGCTGCCAGTCCCAGGGTGAAACGGAAAGCATGATGCCGGTGAGTCCGGCGATCAGGAACTGGAAGACGAAGGCGGTAAGGAAGAGCATAGGGGTGGCGAAGCGGATCTTTCCGCCCCACATGGTCGCCAGCCAGTTGAAAATTTTGATCCCTGTCGGGATGCCGACGAGCATCGTCGAGAGGGTGAAGAAGGCGTTCGATGCCGAGGTCATGCCTACGGTGAACATATGGTGCGCCCATACGCCAAGGCTGACGAAGGCGATGCCGACCGATGCCGCGACCATCGCCGGATAGCCGAAGATGGCCTTGCGCGAGAACACCGGAATGACCTCGTTAGCGATGGCGAAGGCGGGCAGCACCAGCACATAGACCTCGGGATGGCCGAAGATCCAGAAGAAGTGCATCCAGACCACGGCCGAGCCACCGGCCTGGGTGTCGAAGAAGTGGCCGCCAAGGTAGCGATCGATCAATAGCATGATCTGCGCCGCGGTAAGAGGCGTGATCGTGATCAGAGTAAGGCCGGCGGTGACCAGGGAGAGCCAGACGAAGAGCGGCATGCGCATCAGCGTCATACCCTTGCAGCGCATGCATAGCGCCGTGGCCACTACGTTAATGGCGGTGCCGATGGTTCCGAATCCGCTGACGATGAGCGCGATTGCCCAGTAGTCGGTGGCGTGGCCGGGGGAAAACGCGCGGGCGGTGAGCGGCGCATAAGCGAACCAGCCGACGTCGGGCGCATTCCCCACGCCGTAGAGTCCGCTGCCGCCGAGGAAGCTGTAATAGAGCAGCAGGCCGCCGAAGGCCGTAACCCAGAAGCTGAAAGCGTTCAGGCGGGGGAAGGCCATGTCTCTCGCGCCGATCATCAGCGGGACCAGGTAGTTTGCAAAGCCGAAGATCATGGTCATGCCGACCAGGAAGACCATGGTGGTGCCATGCATGGTGAAGAAGCGGTTGTATACCTGCGGCGAGAGAAAATGGTTATTCGGCTTGGCCAGCTGGATGCGGATGGCGATGGCCTCCGCGCCTCCCACGAGCAGGAAGACCAGACCGTAGAGCGTATAGAGGATGCCCAGTCTCTTGTGGTCTACCGTGACCAGCCAGGAATGGAGCGTCTCGAGGAGCGTGCTCTTGCGGACCGATGGTGGAGTGAGGTCCAGGGCGCCTTGTATGGGAAGAGAGCTGTCTGCCATCGCGATCTCTATTTCGTTGCGTTTACTGCGTTGGGTTACTTAAGCGTTGCCAGGTAGGCGGTCAGTTGATCGAGCTGTCGGTCGTTGAGCTGCATAGCGGGCATCAGCGATCCAGGCTTGAAACTGTCCGGATCCTTGATCCACTGTCTTAGATTTTCCTTCGTGTTTTCAACCGCGCCGGAGGCGATCGTATCGCGGCTCATCAGATGCGTAAGATCGGGCCCGAACCTGCCGGTTGCGGCGGTGCCGCGAATGGTATGGCAGTTCATGCAGGCCTGCGTTTCGAAGACGCGTCGGCCGTCGGCCACCGAGGGGTCCTGCACCGCCGGCTGCTGTTGGTTCTTCACCCAGGCGGCGAACTGGTCCGGCGTATCGACGTACACGCGCAGCAGCATCAGGGCGTGCTCGGCGCCGCAGAACTGGGCGCATTGTCCTTTATAAAGTCCCGGATACAGCGGATCGATCCACAGCTCATTCGGATGATTGGGAATCAGGTCCGTTTTGCCCGATAGCTGCGGCACCCAGAAGCTGTGATCGACATCGGCCGAGAGCAGCTTTAAATAGGTCGGCTTCGGCTCCTGCGTGCTGCTCAACGGCACATGCAGCTCGTTGGCGGCGATGATGCCCAGGCCCGGATAGCGATACTCCCACCAGAACTGGTGCCCGACGACGGTGACGTCGAGAGCGGCCTTTGGCTTGGGCGCGTCCTGGATGGCGAAGATCATGCGCGCCGTAGTCAGAAAAAGCACCACCACGATGAGCACGGGGATAACGGTCCAGGCCAGTTCGACCTGGTTGCTGCCGTACACCTGGGCCGGCTCGCGGTCGTCGTCCGTGTCGCGCTCGCGAAAACGAATGATGACGTAGAGCAGGAGTCCGCCCACGACTACGAAGATGGCGCCCGTGATTTCGAGAACGAAATAGGAGAGGCTCTGAATTTCCGCGGCGGGCGTGGATGCGGGCGCGAAGATGCTCGGGGAGGCTTGAGGACCTTCAGCAAAGGCAAGACCAACGCAGGATGCAAACAATATCGCGACCAGCGCGCCCTTTCGGGTTCTCCAAAGCCAGTGCCGAAGCATTTCGTGTCCTTTCACGAGTAAAGATTCCGGGTGAGTGGGCAGTGGACTAAGAAATTTGCGGAGCGTGGCTGACAAATTAGTTTAGCAGCGAATGGCGAGCCGATTGCGACTGCGGGAGCGCGGTCCTCAACTTTCGTACACGAAGAGCGAGCTTCGACAGGTTCAGTCCCTCTGCAAATGCGCGTAAAGCAGTGCCCTGAAGCAGAGGCATGGACAGAAATTTGTAGCCCTGGTCGAGGTGCTCATAAAACCAGCGTGCCCCGTTGGTGGAGACCGCCAGATCGGCGCGCAACCTCTCGGTCGCCTGCTGAAAGCGCAGATGCGCGGGGATGCCGGTGTGCAATGCGGCTTCGACGGCTTCAGCAGCGGCCTGTCCGCTCACGATGGCGAAGTAAATGCCTTCGCCGGTGAGAGGATCGACGAATCCGCCGGCATCGCCGACGAGAAAAATTCGTGTATCCGGGATTTTATGCTGCGCCGCGCCGAAGCCCGCGTACTGTCCGATGACGTCCTCAACCGGCGCATCGCCGTAGCGGGCGCGGATGTAGGCAGAAAGGCGTGCCCGATCGATCTTCTCGTCCGGCGAATAGGAGTAAAGGCCGACGTTGACGTGGTCGCCTTTGGGGAATATCCACCCGTAGCCGTCGCGGACCGGCGCGAAGTCGAAAACCAGCTCTTCGGATGCGGCATTCGCCACTTTGACATTGGCTTCAAGAGCGAAGGCTCTCCAGAACCAGGCAGAGCTGGGATGGGAAGCGCTTGCAGTTGCACTCTGCGTGAGCTGTCTCACCTGACTGTGAACGCCGTCCGCGCCGATGAGATAGCGGGCGTGCAGGGCCTGGCCGTCGGCTGAGACTTCGACCCCGTCGGTATTTTCGGCGATCGCCGTGATGCCGCGGATGCGCAGAAACTGCGCGCCGGCGGCCAGCGTCTGGCGGAAGCAGTAGTCGTCCAGCTCTTTGCGGACGGTCATGAAGCAGTAGTCTGCCCGGCGGCGCAGAACCGTGCTGCGATCAGCGTCTCGTTCGATCCGGAGACGGCTCAGGCGTTGCCGGACGACGGGATCGACGGAATAGCGCAGAGCCCTCACTGTCTTGGTGGTGAGTCCGCCGGCGCAGGCCTTCTGCCGGGGGAATTCGGCCCGGTCCAGCAGCAGCACCGCGTGGCCGTTGCGCGCGAGGTCGTAGGCTGCGGCGCAGCCCGCGGGGCCTGCGCCTACCACGATTGCGTCCCAGAGCTTCATCAGCCTTTCCTGTCCCGGAGCTTCATCTTCATTTATTGTGAACCATCCGGAACGCGGAGAGGACTATTCGATGGTGGTCATGGGAACGCGAATAGATGCGCGATAGCGGTCGGCCCGGTAGCGCGAGCAGGCGGCTTCGATAGGCGATTCCTGAGTGGTAAGAATGATGCGGCTGATGGAAAGAACACAGGCGCGCTTGGGAATGGTGAGCAGGTCGGCCTCTTCGCGGGTTGCAGGCAGCGCCTCGATGATTTCGTCGGCATATCCGACGCGGACACCGTAGCGCTCGCGCAGCGTCTGGTAGAGAGAATGTTTTGCGAAATCGATGCGGTCCAGGCCGGGGAATTGCAGCAGCGGGATATTCGATTCTTCGATGGCCATGGGGATTCCGTCGGCCAGGCGCAAGCGGCGGAGCCGCATGACCCGGTCGGCGGTGGTGAGTTTGAGTTTCTCGACCAGGCTCTCATCGGCTTTCACTACGGCCTGCTCCAGCAATTTCGAGCTGGCCTTCATGCCGCGCTGGCGCATGTCTTCGGTGAACCCCTGCAGGTGCAGGATGTTCTTCTCGAGCTTCGGCTTGGTGACGAAGGTGCCGCGCCCCTTTTCGCTGAAGGCGTAGCCCTTGGTCTTGAGACCATGCAGGGCCTGGCGCGCGGTCATACGGCTGACCTGGTAGTAGCGGGAGAGTTCTTCTTCCGAGGCGAGTGGATCGCCTTCGGTAAGCTGGCCGGACTGAATCTGCTCCATCAGCGCCCGCTGAATCTGGTAATAAAGCGGGATGAATCCCTTTTTATCGAGCGGCTGGACGGCTGGTTCATTTTCCTGGCTACTGATGATGCGGCTCTTCGGCACGTTTGTTCCCTCTTCCCAAAGAATGATTACAAAGTCTTGGCGCAGTCCGCCAGGCCGTGCGAGCTTTATTTGCTATCAGCCGTGGTCGTAGATTACGTTTGCAGTGTGAAATGCGTTCCTGCTTCGCCCCAAAAAATAAGAGCAAAGCATACATAGAGGCTATTTTCTCCGCATGTTTCCAGCATCGCTTCGCGGAAAATTGATTGTGTCGTGCCAGGCCGCGCCCGGAGATCCCCTCGATCACCTGGAGACATTGCGCAGGCTGGCGATCTCCGTTTTGCGCGGGGGCGCAGGAGGACTGCGCGCGAACGGCGTCGAATGTATCGAGGCGTTCCGCGAGGAGACCGAGCTCCCGATCATCGGGATTCTGAAGCGCTACGTCGATGGCGAAGTGGCGATCACCCCGGATTTCGCCGCAGCCGCCGAGGTGAGTGCAGCCGGCGCGGATGTGGTTGCGCTGGATTGCACCTTGGACCGGTTGAAGGCTCCTCGCCGCCTGACTGCAGCGGAGCCGTGGCCGCGCCTGATCGCCCGCATTCATGCGGAGCTGGAGAAGCCGGTGCTGGCGGATATCGCAACCTTGGACGACGCACTGGCCGCGGAAGAGGCCGGAGCGGATGCCGTCGCGACCACGCTCTACGGATTCACGGCGGAGACGGCGGGAGCCCGTTCGGTGAACTGGAGCCTGGTGGAAGAGCTGGAGAAGCGGATCAAGGTGCCGCTGATCGTGGAAGGCCACATCACCCAGCCGGACGAGGTAAAGCGAGCCCTGGATATGGGAGCTTTCGCGGTAGTGGTCGGTTCGGCGATCACCCGGCCGGAGTCGATTACCGCGCGATTTGTAAAGGCCATTCATCACTAAACGGTTCGACTGCGCCCGCAGCATACGGCATTACCAGGCAGACAAGCGGAGATGTAGGGGGAGTCTTCGAAAGCGCCGCCAGAAAGGGCAACAGCCGGTTCGCCGGCCGCTGCATGGAAGAAATAATAATGCACCCCGGATAGAACACATACTTCCGCGCGGGCTGGATATGGTGTCCGCTGGAGCGGGTGCTGTCGATTTGTCCAAAATGGCCATCGGTAACGCCCAGGTCTTGCCGCTTGGTGTGTGGGCGGCGGTGAACCGGCCGGCGTAGCTGAACAAGCCGGGTTCGCCATGCGGCGAGACGTTTCGTAAAAAGCCTCCATAAGTATGTAAATGCGAAACCCGGGCAGAATGAGAAATCGAAAGAGCGGTACATAGACGGCATTCACGGAGCGGTGAAGCCGGATCAAGAACGCCGGGTTACTCTAGGTGAAGCGGATTTTTAATAAATTGAAATGTATAGACAGCCAGATAGGAATGCAAGTTGAAAGAGTCATCGAAAGGGGTCGCGTTTATGCTCTGGACCAACAGATGTCATAGGGTGATCCCGAGGATCGCGCGTAAACCTTTGGAACGGAGAGGTTTTTGGGCGTCCACCCGATCGCCCCGCCCGCAGGCCGCGGTTCCCGGCATCAGCGACGCCTGGAGGCGTGGCTGCTTTTATCGATTTTCGGCTCAGCGAAAATAAAATCAACGCGACGCACCAGAAAGGAAAACTTCAAGTCATGACGCAATCTGCCCACAGCCGGGTCCGCGCCTTTCCTCATGCCATGCTCAAGGAAATCTACGAGCAGCCGGAGGCACTGGCCACCACCATCGCCCGGTATGCTCCCAACGGCGCGTTGAGCGCCGACGCCTTTCCGGGCATTGCGGATACGTATCGCGGCCGGCAGCGGCTGGTGATTGCGGCCAGTGGCTCAAGCCGCCATGCGGGGCTGGCGGGCGAGATCATGCTCGAGGACTATGCCGGCCTGGCCGTGGACGTGGAATACGCGAGCGAGTACTGCTATCGCTCCACCCACACCCTGCACGATCCGGTGGTGCTGGTGATTTCGCAATCCGGAGAGACGGCAGACACGTTGGCGGCGTTGCGGGAGGCGAAATCGCGCGGGCTGGCGACGGCCGCGATTACCAACAATGCGGAGTCGTCGATGGCGAGGGAGGCGGATTCGTCCCTGCCGACACTGGCCGGCAAGGAGCGCGCGATTCCAGCGACCAAGAGCTTTACCACGCAGCTGAGCGTGCTCTATCTGCTGACCTTGTATGTAGCGCGCCTGGGCGGCCGGATGACGGGCCAGACGGTCTCCTCGCACCTGGAGCAGCTGCAGCAGTTGCCGGGTCTCATGGAGGCTTCGCTTGAGCGCTGGGAGAGGCAGATCAGCGCCATCGCGGAGGAGCTCCGCTCAGCGAAGGGCTTTCTTTATCTCGGCAGGGCGGTGCACTACGCCATTGCGCGCGAGGGAGCGCTGAAGCTGAAGGAATCGGCCTATGTGCAGGCGGAGGGGTATCCGGCGGGCGAGCTGAAGCATGGGCCCAATGCGCTGGTGAGCGAGTCGGCGCCGCTGATGGTGCTGGCGACGAAGGACGAGTCCGATCCGGATTCGGTGCTGCGCTACCAGAAGACGCTGCAGCTCATGCGCGATATGAAAGCGCAGGGCGCAACCATTTTCTCGATCACCACTGAAGGCGATGAAGAGGCCGCGAAGCTGAGCCGGCACTCGGTTGCGGTACCGGCTGTCGATGAATTCCTGCTCACGCTGCTGGAAGTAGTGCCGCTGCAGATGTTCGCTTACTTCACCGCGATTCTGCATGGCGTGAACGTGGACGCGCCGCGCAACCTGGTAAAGGCGGTCGTGAACGAGTAGACACGATCGTCATTTGCAGAGATGCTTCTAGAAAGGCATTCTCGCCGTAATAATGAGGCCGTGATTGTAGGAATGGTATTGCGACGTCGCGATCTGCATGCCTGCGCCCATGGTGATGCCGATGCGTTTGTGCAGGGAATAGCGGCCAACAATGCCAGGCGTGACGAAGTTCTGGATTTTTCCGTCGTTGGCGCCGGCGTGGTAATAGGTCGTGTTGAATTCCACCTCCGGCCACCAATGCGGGTTGCACTTATATTGCAGAGCCGAATTCCACAGCACCGGGCGGCCAATCTTCTCGCCGTTCGTCACAGGCAGCGTGGTCCCCAGGGTCGATTGCACATCGAAACGCCAGATGCTCTTTCCGGCCGCGATGGTCGGCGAGACGCTGGCGTCGGTGCCGCCATTGGAGTAGCTGCCGGTAGGGATGCTGCCTCCCAGAAACCCGGTCAGAATGAAGCCGCCGTGCTCTTCATTGCGGGCAATGAAACGATACTTCATCAGCATCGTGAGGTCGCCAAAGCCGTCCTTCGCTTTCGGTGAATTGTGCTGAAGATACGGCGGCACGTTGAAGAGGAGCTCGATGTGGCGCGCACGGATGAGCTCCAGTCCTTTGCCGTTTCCGTAGATCCAGGTTTCGGTGTGCGTGGGCGTATATTCGCGGACAAAGTCGGTGCGGAATTCCTGTTCCAGCCGCGGGGTGACGGTCACCAGCGGTGTTACCCAGTGAGGCTGCTCCGCCTGGGTTCGGTTCACCCGGGATTGCCAATCCGAGAGGAACTGGCTCTGCGCGAGCGCTGCGGCGGACGAGGTCAGCAGAAGGACGGGGAGAAAGTATTTACGGCACAAAAGCATGATTTCGAGTTCTCCCGGGGAAAAATACAGTAATTTATACGGATAAATTCGATATTCATCTATTGAAGCGATCTCTTTGCATCCTGGAATGGAAGCGCTTCGTCTACAAAACAGGCGCTGCAGGCTACGCATCAGTGGACTCCGTGCCGGGGTTGCAGTAATGTGCGAAGTAAAGCGCTCTCATTGCGTTGTCAGAGGTCAGACCTCTTGCTCGCGTCGTCTCCAAAGCTTTTGCGCAACCGAACAGGAACAGCTTGATGAAAAAGCCGTGCGATTCACCCTCCCACGAAACTCCTGCCCCCGAGACCGTTCCAGGCGCGATTGACGATCCTCGGATCCCGCAGGAAAAGACGCCCTTATTCGGCAGATATTCACGGCGGTCTTTCCTCTCGCAACTGGGAGTTGCCGGCATCGCGGCTACAACTGCTCCTCTGGCGCATGCCACGGCTGCCGTGGCCGAACCACAGACGGAAACCTCGGCGGACGCGGTTCCAGGCGCTGTTGCGCTAACGCTGCGCGTGAACGGCAAGGACTACCGCCTGATGCTGGAGCCGCGCGTGACGCTGCTCGACGCGCTGCGCGAGCGGATGGCGCTGCCGGGAACCAAGAAGGGCTGCGACCACGGACAGTGCGGCGCCTGTACCGTGCATGTGAACGGCCGCCGCGTAAATTCCTGCCTGAGCTTCGCGGTCATGCATGAGGGCGACGAAATCACGACCATCGAGGGGCTGGAGCAGAACGGTGTCCTGCATCCTGTCCAGCAGGCTTTTCTCGATCATGATGGCTTCCAATGCGGCTACTGCACGCCGGGACAGATCATGTCGGGATCAGCGCTTCTGAAGGAGCCGATCGGGCCTGAGGATGACGACGTCCGGGTGGCCATGAGCGGCAACATCTGCCGCTGCGGCGCGTACACCAACATCGTGGCAGCGGTTCAGCAGGCTCGCAAACAGGCATAGGCTGAAAAGGGAGAGGCGCGATGCAGACTTTTCGCTATTCGCAGGCTAAATCAGTGGATGTGACCGTCGAGCCGGGCGGAAAATTCGTTGCCGGCGGCACCACGCTCATCGACCTGATGAAGCTGAACGTAGAGACGCCCAAATCGCTCGTCGACATCAATCAGCTTCCGTTGGCGCAGATAGAAGCAACTCCCGAAGGCGGCCTGAAGATAGGCGCGCTGGTCCGCAACAGCGATCTCGCTTTCAACTCCGACGTGAAGGCGCGCTACGCGGTGCTTTCGGAGGCCTTGCTCTCCGGCGCTTCGCCGCAGTTGCGCAACATGGCGACCACCGGCGGCAACCTCCTGCAGCGGACCCGCTGTTACTACTTCCGCGACACGGCCTATGCGTGCAATAAGCGGGAACCGGGTGCGGGGTGTTCGGCCATCGACGGATTCAATCGCATTCACGCCATCCTGGGCACGAGCGAGCAATGCGTGGCCACGCATCCCTCTGACATGGCGGTCGCGATGATGGCTCTGGAGGCGACCGTGCACACTCGGGGCTCCTCCAAGGGCGAGAGGTCGATTGCGCTCGATGAGTTTTATCTGACGCCGGGCTCGACCCCCGACCGCGAGAATGTATTGGAGCCCGGTGAGCTGATTACCTATGTGACGCTGCCCAGGCTGGCGGAGGGGACGAAGTCCTACTACCTGAAGCTTCGCGACCGCGCGCAATATGAATTCGCGCTGTCGTCGGCCGCGGTGGTGGTGCAGGTGAACGGCGGCAGGATACGGCGCGCGCGCGTGGCGCTGGGCGGTGTGGCCACCAAACCGTGGCGCTCGCGCGAGGCGGAGCAGGCGCTCGAAGGCAAGGCAGCGGACGAAAAGAGTTTTCGTGCGGCAGCCGAGGCGGCGCTGAAAGGCGCGAGGCCGCTACACGACAACGCATTCAAGGTTGAGCTGGCCAAGCGCGCGATCGTCCGCGCGCTGACTGTCGCCACCCAAACGGCATAGGAGCGAATATGTCCAGTTCTATTATTGGAGCCCCGGTTACCCGCATCGATGGACCTCTAAAGGTCACGGGTGCAGCCCGCTATGCGGTCGACCATCCGCTGGAGAGCATCGCCTACGGATTCGCGGTGAGCAGCACCATCGCCAAAGGCCGCATCGTGAATATCGATACGTCGGTCGCCGAGCGGATGCCGGGTGTGCTGACGATCATTCATCACGGAAATGCCGATCCACTCTTCCGCACCGCGGGACCATTCCAGCCGAACAGCAAGACCAGCGAGAGCCGTCCTCCGTTTGAGGACGACGTGGTCTACTACTATGGACAATTTGTAGCTCTGGTGGTTGCAAATACCTTCGAGCAGGCCCAGGACGCCGCGTATCACGTAAAGGTGCAGTATCAGGCGGAGAAACCGGCGGTCCATCTGGAAGATGTTGCCGGTCCGCCGGAACCTCCGGTCAAGAAATACGGCCGCGGCGATGCGGAGCAGGCGTTCGCCGGCGCTGCGGTGAAGATCGACGAGACTTACATCACGCCAGTGGAAACGCATAATCCCATGGAGATGCATGGGACCATCGCGGTATGGAATGGCGACAAGGTCACGCTCTATGAAAGCTCGCAAGGTGTGGTCAACCATCATGGCGTGATGTCGGAGATGCTGGGTGTTCCTCTGGAGAACGTCCATGTAATCTCGCCGTTTGTAGGCTCCGGATTTGGATGCAAGCTGTTTCCCTGGCCGCACTCGCTGCTGGCGGCGATGGCGGCGCGTAGAGTGAAGCGTCCGGCGAAGGTAAGCGTGCCGCGCAACCTGATGTTCACCACGGTCGGACATCGTCCGCTGACCAGGCAGCGCGTGCGGCTGGGCGCCACTGCCGATGGGAAGCTGACGGCGATTGTCCACGAGGTGCAGAACCCCACGTCGATGATCGACAACGTGATGGAGAACTGCACGGAGCCAACGCCTGTGCTTTACAGCTGCGAGAATGTCTCCGCCATACAGCGGCTGGTGCCGCTCAATATCGGCACGCCGACGCCGATGCGCGGTCCGGGCGCAACGCCCGGCATCTTCGCGCTGGATTCGGCGCTGGACGAGCTCGCAGTGAAGCTGAACATGGACCCGCTGGAAATTCGTCTGAAGAATTACGCGGAGAAGGACGAAAGCTCGGGGCTTCCGTTTTCAAGCAAGCATCTGCGTGAGGCTTACCAGACGGGCGCGGAGCGCTTCGGCTGGAGCAGGCGCACACCGGGGATTGGCTCCATGCGCAAGGGCGATTTGATTCTCGGATGGGGCGTAGGCTCAGCAATGTGGTCCGCGCATCGGGGATCGGCCGAGGTGCGGGTCCGCCTGACGGCGGACGGCCGCGCGCGGGCTGCCTGCGCGACGCAGGATATCGGCACCGGCACGTATACCATCTTCGCGCAAGTAGTTTCGGATAGAACCGGGATTCCCATCGAGAAGATCGATGTCGCTCTTGGCGACAGCTCTTTGCCTCCCGGCCCGACTTCGGGAGGTTCGACCGCGACAGCCTCGTTTCTGCCGGCGCTGGCTGGAGCAACGGACGCGGCGGTCGATGCGGTGTTCCAGCTTGCGGTGAAGACGGAGAAATCGCCATTCAACGGTGCCGATCCCAAGAGCCTGAAGATGACGAACGGCCGCGTGCACCGGAGCGATCAATCGCCCGACAACGGGACTCCTTTTCAGGACCTGCTGGCTCTGCGTCAGGTCGCGGCGCTCGACGGGCAAGTGAAGACCGGAAGCAATCCAGAAGCTCGCAATTACTCGGCGCATTCGTTCGGCACGCACTTTGTCGAGGTGAGCTGGGACCCGGGCATCGCCAGGCTGCGGGTGACGCGGGTGGTTACGGTGATGGACGCCGGCAGGATCATGAACGAGAAGACGGCGCGCAACCAGATTCTCGGCGCAGTGGTGATGGGAGTGGGGCTGGCGATGTTCGAAGAGACCGTCTACGACTCGCGCAACGGCAAGCCGATCAACAATAATTTCGCGGACTACATCGTCTCGACGAATGCGGATATTCCTCAACTGGAGTGCATCTTCCTCGATCATCCGGATACGGTGCTGGGTGAGTATGGCGCACGAGGTATCGGAGAGATCGGCCTCACCGGTGTTGCCTCAGCGCTGACCATGGCTACATATCACGCCACAGGCATCCGCGTGCGCGAGCTTCCGGTTCGTCTCGATAAGCTGATGCAGAGCAAGGTGGCCTAAAGTAATGGCGGAGCTGCGACAGATTCTCGAATTATGGCGCGCGGCGCGAGCCAGCGGCGAGGACGTTTGCCTGGCGACGGTGGTCCGCGTCGAAGGCTCCTCGTACCGCAAGCCCGGAGCCAGGATGCTACTGACCAGTGGAGGACATCGCGCCGGAACTATCAGCGGCGGATGCCTTGAAGGTGAGGTTCAGAAGAAAGCCTGGTGGCTCACCGAGTCTGGATCGACGGTTCAGCGCTACAGCAGCTTTTACGACGAAGACTCCGAGATGCCGTACGGACTGGGCTGCGGCGGAACGGTTTATGTGCTGCTCGAGCGCGGCGATGCCGTGGATCGCACGCTCTCCGCGCTTATTTACGGCGCAGAACATCGCTTGGGAATCGCATTTGTATCTGTAATTGATACAAATAAAGAAGAGAGCGAGGGGACGCGCCTGATTGTTTCCGATGACGGTTACGTATTAACGGGCCAGGAAGATGATCCCTGGCGCGAAGCCGCGGAAAAGGCCATTCGCGATTGCAGGTCCTATTGGCTCGGCGACAATTCAGGCCTTTTCGTCGAATATGTCCCGCCTCCGCAGGCGCTGTTCGTCTTTGGCGCCGGCGATGACGCGCAGCCGATCGTGGAGTTCGCGCATCGCCTTGGCTGGGTCGTGACGGTGGCTGACGGACGGTCGCATCTCGTCAGGGCCGAGAGGTTTCCACTCGCCAGCGAAGTGGTTGTTTCGCGGAAATTCGAAGAGATCCTGCCCCAGGAGCGCGACGCGGCGGTGATCCTTACGCACAGCTATGAACAGGACCGCGCGGCGCTTCGGGCCATGCTTCCCCTCGAGATAGCGTACCTGGGCATTCTCGGGCCAAAGCTTCGAACGGAGCGGCTGCTGGCCGAGATTGCGCCCGAGCTTGACCTCACCTTCGAAGAGTGCCGGTCACGGTTACACTCTCCCGTGGGTCTGGATATTGGCGCGAAAGACCCGGTAGGCATCGCTCTCTCGATCACCGCTGAGATACATGCCGTGCTGGAGAAGCGCGCTGCCGTGAAACGCCGCCCTTCCGCCGCCCATGCCCGAAAGTAGCTGTGCCGCGGTGATTCTCGCCGCGGGAGCCTCGACGCGGCTCGGCGAGCCCAAGCAACTCGTTGCCATCGACGGCGAACCGCTCCTGCTGCGAACCGTGAGCGCAGCCCGAGAAGCGGGATGTGATCCCATCGTCGTCGTTCTGGGTTTTGAAGCGGAGAGGATGCGTGCGGTTCTCGGCGACGTGCCAGTCGCCATCGTGGAGAACGAAGACTGGCGAGCGGGCATGGGTTCGTCCCTGCGATGCGGAGTGGTGGGGCTAAGCAGACTCGACCCCAGCCCTTCGGATGCCTTGCTGCTGGTCTGCGACCAGACAGCGCTGAACGCCGAGGTGCTGCGCGAGCTGAGGCGCGTGCATGCCCGGGGCGCGCGGCCGATCACGGCATCGCGGTATTCCGGACGCACCGGCGTTCCGGCGATCTTCTCCGCACGGTATTTCCCCGAACTCCTTCAAGTTCCGGGAGATCGCGGCGCGCGTGGCATCCTCGAGCGATACCCCGGCGAGGTAACGCTGCTCGAGTTTGAGGACGGGGTGAAAGATCTGGATACCCCGGAGCAGCTTCGCGATTTGCGGTGAGGGAAGTACGCTAATCTGAATCGTGTACCCACTCTTGCGCCGCGTTTTCCGGACCGCCGTTCCATTCCTGATCGGATTTCCTTTTTCGCTGTTGACCGTTTCTGCGGCGGCACATTCTCCCGGGCCGACGGTACCCCTTTGCTCGCGCCAGATCGTTCTCACCGCGAGCTATCTGGCGGAGACGAAACCCGGGGAGGGAATCGGCTTCCTGTTCCGGATCGATAATGGCACAGCGAAACCGATTGAGCTGGCGGAGCCGGTGCCGTCGAGCGCTCATTGGTACGCGGCGGTGGGGACGCGCTGGCTATGGCGCGCGTCCACCGGACTGGGTGGCAGCTATGTGGACGCGGTGAACGAACGGGGACCGCTTTTTGCCTATCAGCCGAAAGTCGCGCCCGCTGATCCGAAATACATTACGGTGCCTGCGCACGGAAACTATGAGTGGGTGGAGCGGGAGCACGAGAATCCCGCGTTGTCTTACAGGCCCAGCTGTGCGATTTGCAACTATCCCGGAGAGCACCAGTACAAGGCCGTGTTTGCCTATGCGTATCTCCCGGCTCCTCAGGAACATGCGCCCCAACTGCTGCCATGCGGCCTGCGTTCGAACCTGGTCATCATGCCTCCCAAGCCGGAGAGCAAATAGAGAATTCCCGGATAAATCTGGATAAATTGTGTATGTGCTGCCGTCTCCGGCGGGACTTTCGCCGTCTAGGTTGATTGGAAGCACTGCAGCCGGCAAAAGCCGTCGGGGTGCTCAGGGAGTGTTGGAGGACAACACAATGCGAAACAAATTTTGTACTCTCGCGCTGACCGGACTGCTTACGCTAGGCATGGCAGGCAGCGCCGCAATTGCGCAGGACCAATCCGCTCCGCCGCCGCCGCAACAGGGTGGAGGGCCGGGACATCGGGGGATGGATCCGGATGCTCAACTCAAGCACATAACCAAGGCGTTGGATCTGACTTCAGACCAGCAGGCCCAGATCAAACCGATTCTTCAGTCGCAGCATGACCAGATGCAGTCATTGCACGAGGATCAGTCGCTCTCGCGCGAAGATCGCATGTCGAAGATGAAGTCGATTCATGAGGACTCCCAATCCAAGATTGAAGCCGTCCTGAACGACACGCAGAAGCAGAAGTACGAGGCTATGCAGGAGCGCATGCACGACCGCATGCGGGGGGGGCAGGAATCGGCTCCGCAGCCTCAGCTATAACGAATAACGATTGGAGCGAGGGCCGCCCAACCGGCGGCCTTTGCTTTCTATAGAAACATCTCCATGTACGTGTCAGCGCGGGCGTACTTGGATGCATGCTCAGGAGCGGCCATGTGCCGGAATCCCAGCTGCTCGTAAAGATGAATCGCATCGGCAGCTTTTGTGTTGGACTCGAGATAGAGCCGCCGCACCCCCATTGTCCGGGCATGATCGATGGCAAACTGCAACAACTTGCGTCCGATGCCCTGTCCGCGCACTGACTCGGACACTGTCATTTTGGCGAGCTCGTACTCTTCCGGTGCAATGCTGAGCAGGGCACAGCAGCCGACCACCTGGCCATTGATTTCCGCGACGCAGATTTCGCCGCCCTGATCGAGAATCATGCTCCTGGGGTTGTCGAGAACCTCGTGGTCGGCCGCCTCAAGCGCAAAGCCGCGGCTGATCCAGATTTCATTGAGCTCTTTGAAAGGCCTTTCATCTCCCGGCCTGAAGGTGCGAAGCAGAAGTGTCCCGACCTGGCGCTGTTCCTCGGTATCGATGTTCATACCTTCACTGTAGGACGATGCTGGATGATACGTCCAATATCTTGTTACATCGGATTAATATCGATTGCATATGAATCCCTTCGACATTGAGATTCGCCATCTCCGCTATTTCGTGGCGGTTGCGGAGGAACTGCACTTCGGTCGAGCGGCGCAGCGGCTGCATATCGCTCAACCGCCGTTGTCGCAGCAGATCAGGCGTCTGGAAGAGATGCTGGGGCACGCGCTGTTCGTGCGCACGTCACGCGACGTGAGGCTCACCGCAGCGGGAGAGGAGTTGCTGGAGCGGGCGCGGCATACGCTGACCAAAATCGAGGCGGATGTGGCTGCTGCGCAGCGCATCGGACGCGGCGAGGCCGGCGCGCTGACGGTGGGCTTTGTGGGGTCGGGCATGCTGACGGCATTGCCCAGAATGCTTGGACGCTATCGCAGGCAGTTTCCGCAGGTGGACCTGCAATTGCGCGAATTTCATACCTCGGAGCTGGTGAATACCCTGCTGAACGGAACCGTGGATGTGGGCTTTCTGCGCGATGCGGGCGAGGTGGATGGTCTCCATATCGAAGCCGTAATCAGCGAACCATTCGTAGTCGTGCTGCCGCGTAAGCATCCTCTCGCCGAGCAGAAGACGGTGGCGGTGAAGAGCCTGCAGGGCGAGCCATTCGTTTTGTTTTCGCGATCCTACGGCAGCGTGGCCTGGAAGAAGACGGCTGCAGTCTGCGAGGAGCAGGGCTTTCTGCCGCGCGTGGTGCAGGAGGCTCCGCAGTGGCTCACGATCATGAGCCTGGTGGGCGCGGGCTTAGGCGTGACCATCGCTCCCGCCTGTGTTGAGAAGTTGAACGTACCGGACACCGTCTGCCGGCGTCTGCGCCCCAGGGCCGCGCACACGCAACTGGATCTGGCCTATCGCGCCGGCGAGGTGCGGCCGATTGCGAGGGCCTTCAGCGAGCTTGCGCGGACGGTCTTCGGAGTTTCCTGATGCGGCGCGATTTGGTTTGAACCCGCCGCCAAGAGAAGTCCGCAATCAATTGGATGGCGGCTGAACCGGTTTGGCGCCGACCTGTTGCTGCGCTTCGGCATGGAACTTCTGGTAGTCGCTGTCGCTGACGGTGATGTCGGCGCGATAGCCGATGATGCCGATGGCGTGGGCGATGAGGTGAGCCTGTCCGTCGGTGGGCAGCCAGAGCTCGTTGTTGATCAGCTTCTGGTCAAAGGTGAAATTGCTGCCCTTGCCCACGGAGAAGAGCCCAAATCCGAGATGAAAGTTATCGTCGAAGCGGGCGATCAAGCGGCGGACTTCCCGATCCTTTTCGTCGACCCACACCGTGCCTGCGAGCTTCTTCGATGCGTCTTCGGCCATGCCGTGAGTCTTGGCGTGGGGATCGCCGACAAAGTCGAAGGCAATGGTATTGCGTCCGTCGAGAATCTCACGGCGCGGGTTTGACACCTTCATGATGGCGAGGAGCTGGCTTACACTGACGTCATTTTTGTCTGTCAAATGCCCGGGCGGCGTGTTCTGGGCCTTCTGGACGTCCTTCATCACGTGATCCTGTTCCTTCTTCTGCTCATCCGGACTGAGGTCCTTGCCGTTCTTCTTCACGGTCCGGTCGATCTCGTGAGTGTTAACGAAGAACACCTCGTGCTCTTCGCTTTCAATCTTCTTGAGCGATCCGTCCTTGTTGAGCTGATGCGTCACGATGGACTCGAGGAAGGTATAGTTCTCGCGAACCTGGTCCATCTTCCGTTGATGATCCTGCACCTGCTGCATGAGCGTGGGCACATCGGGGATGGGGGCCTGCTGGGCGTACGCTCCGGCAGCGAGATAAAGAAGAACGATGGCGATTGCAGAGCGCATGCGAGGGGGAATCGTTGAAGACCAAAAAAAGGGCAGCCCGGGATACACCATTTGTAGAAACAGTATAGAAATAACGTACGCTGTTAGCTGCTGACCGGTTCCCCGTATTCCCCCGATCTGTTCTCAGGGTATCCGGTCGATTTGGAACGAGGGGAGTTTCAGGAAAATGTTTCGTCTTCTTCTTCGCTGGTTTTTGCAGGCCGTGGCCTTGTTGCTGGTGGCCGAGTTCGTGCCTGGTTTTCACGTCCGGAATTTCGCATCGGCGCTCATCGCGGCGCTGGTGATCGGCCTGCTCAATGCGACGCTGGGTCTGCTGCTGAAGATCATCACCCTGCCGCTGGGCATTCTTACCCTGGGTCTTTTCTTCCTGGTGATCAATGCATTTATTTTGAAGCTGGCGAGCGGCGTGGTGCCCGGCTTCGTGGTGGCCACCTTTGGCGCGGCATTTATCGGAGCGGCGGTGCTGGCCCTGCTGCACATGCTGGTGGAAGCGATCGCCGATTAGGCTCCGAGCAGCTTTGTTGAAGCTTCACATCTAAACCACGGATTTTCTGCCGTCAGCATCGCCTTCGGAATTCACCCGCCGGGATGTCAACCGAGCCACTCATGCCGTACTGGAGCTACGGATTTGGGTTCACCTGGGGCGGTGGACCTTTTGGCACGGCTACGCCGTCGGGCTTCTGCGCGTCCGGCGAGATGGTGGCCCGGCCGGTTCCGGTTTTGCGCTGCGCTTCTGTCGCTGTTTCTCTTCCCATCTGCCGTACTGACCGGGCGTGTCCGTTCGCCGGCGCGATAACCGGCTTGGGCGCTACCTTCTCAGCGGACGCCGCGCCGACTCCTGATGAAGAGTCGCCGGGTACCTGAAGGCCAGGTGCAATGGGGAGCAGGTGGCGGGAATGGTTCACGCTGGCGGCGATGATGACCACCGCCGCCAGCAGCCCTGCCGCGGAGGCGACGGCCAGACGAGGTATTCCCATAAGGCGGATGGACTTACGGGAAGGGTCTTGGACCGGGACATGAGCGAGCCGCGCAGTAATGCGCTTTTCAAGTCCGGGCCGGGGATCGGCTGCACCGATAAGGTGCAGAGTACGGTTGATCTGGTCTTCCAGGCGGGAAGGATCAGTTTCGCGGCTGGTGTTCATCGGGGGGCTCCTTGCTTCGCCAGCAATTCGGAGAGCTCGCGGCGGGCGCGGAAGATGCGCGACCGGATGGAGGACTCCGTAGCGCCGAGCACAGCCGCGATTTCGGGCGTTGCCAGTTCCTCGACGGCGGAGAGCAGGAGCGCTTGCCGCTCCTTCGAGGGCAGCTGGTCGATGGCCTTCAGGATGCGGCTATGCTCCTGAGAGGAAATTAGAATTTCGTCGGCCCGCCGGTCGTCGGAAGGCAGGACGCGGGCGAAGTCGGCGACGTCCTCGTTTTCCGGGCGGGTTTTGCTGCGGCGTTTTTTGTCGAGAACGACGTTCCAGGTGATGCGAACCAGCCAGACGCGCAGGTCGCGAATCTCGGAAAGCTTGTCACGATGCTTGAGGACGCGCAGGAATGCCTCCTGCACGGCGTCTTCCGCCTCTGCGGCATTGCGCATGACCGAATAGGCCACGCGGTACAAGGTCGTCGAATATTCTGCGACCAGGGCGGTAATCGTTTCGCTGGAATCCAAGGTCTCCGCCGTCGTTAGAGACGGAGTCATCCAGCCGGTAAGCTGTCCTGGAAACGCGCTCATCCTAACTCCATGCTCTAAAGACGGAGGATAGCGCCTTTGCGCTCATCAAAGCTATCAATCGTCTTGAAGACGCAATTCCTCTAGAATCCGAGCTTGAAGGATTGAATTTCGGACAGAGAACGGAGCCTATGCAACGCCGGGCCTGGTTTGAGATCCACGACCACCGGTATTTCCCCCGCGTTCTGCGCGACCTGGTGACAGATGCGCTGGAAGCCATGTGGAATGCGCAGGACACGTACGGTCCCATCGTCCCCCGGCTGCGGCAAGCGCTGGGCGAGGCGGGCACGAACCATGTGGTGGATTTGTGCTCAGGGGGCGGCGGCCCGTGGCTGAGGCTCTCCCGCGATTTTGCAGCCGCGGGCGAGCGCTCACCGGAGGTCTGCCTGACTGATATCTATCCCAATCGCCGGGCGTTTGAGCGGCTGCGGGAGGAGGCCGAGGTGGAATTCCGGGCCGAACCCGTCAATGCCATGCACATTCCGCCGGAGCTGTCGGGTTTCCGCACGATCTTTTCGTCCTTCCACCACTTCTGTCCGGATGACGCGCGGACAATCTTGAAGGACGCGTTTGATGCACGGCAGGGGATTGCCGTATTTGAAACCGCGACCCGCGAACCAAAGACCATCCTGGCCATCTTTTTGCTGCCCCTGCTTACCCTGCTGCTGGCGCCGGGGATTCGACCCTTCCGTTGGTCGCGGCTCGTCTACACCTATCTGGTTCCCGTGATTCCATTCATGCTCTGGATGGACGGCCTCCTTTCCTGCCTGCGCTCTTATTCCGAGAGCGACTTTCAGGAACTGGTTTCGGACTTCGCTGCCGAGGATTACCGCTGGGATGTCGGAATGGAGCGGGGAAGGCTGGTGTCTGTCGCCTACCTGATTGGTTGTCCTACCGGACGCCTTGGCGGGGAGGATGTTGAGCTGGCAGCGACCGGGGCAGAGATGCGAAAGCCCGCGCAGCGCCAGGCTGCGCGGGCCTCCCGGTTCAGATGACTATTTTCCGGCGAGCTTCTGCGCGGCAATCTGCCCGGCAGCGGTGGTTTTGTCCTGGTCCTTGATCTCGGCGTAGAGCTTCTTGGCTTCGATGGGATTGGTGGTCTCGTAGAGCTGGGCGAGTTGCAGCTTCGCGGACGAGGCCGGCACGGTGATCGTGGGGCTCTTGATGACCTGGTTGTAGAGGTCGATCGCCTGGCTCGGTCGGCCGGTCTGGCGGTAAAGCCCCGCAAGCGCCATCTTGGCGAGAGCAGAGAGACCCGTGTCGTGCGAACTGGCGGCCTTCTGCAACTGGCTCTCGGCCGAGGCAGTCTGGCTCAGGTCGAGATAGGTGAGTCCGGCGAAATATTCGGCGTTTGCGCCCGCCTTGAGCCAGCCATAGCGGTCGGCTATTTCGACAAAGAGGGGATTGGCGGCCTTGGCTCGGTCGGCGGCGGAGGCGTAACTCGGCTCGTTCGGCGTGGCGGGCTGGCCGGGCTGCAAAAGCGGCGTGTTGTAGATATCCATGGCCTTGCCAAAGAGATCCTGCGCCTGCCCGGAACGGTTGCTATAGACGATTGAGCCGATGACGATGAGCGCGATCGCGACCAGGGCGACAGCTCCAACCTTGATGACGTTGCTGCGATGCGATTGCAGCCAGTCGATGCCGGAAGCCGTCGTCGCGACGAACTTATCCTGCTTTAACGCGTGACGTGTCTGTGTGTCCACTTGTGGTCCTTCAGAATCCTTTAGGCGGGAGCTTGCCGATGACCAGGCTCTTGGCAGACCCGCAGGGTTCTCAGCGGCTGTCTGCTCGCAGATATAGTAAGTGTAGCAGCCTGGAATCGGCAGGGTCAAAGAGCAAGGGAGCAGGGCCGCGATGCGCATTGCGATCTTATCCGACATCCACGGCAATCGGACCGCGTTTGAGGCGGTTCTGGCTGATCTGAGGGAAGCCTCTCCGGATCTGGTTCTCCACGGCGGAGATCTAGCCGACAGCGGAGCAAGCCCGGTCGAGATCGTGGATCAGATTCGAAGTCTGGGCTGGCAGGGGGTGGTCGGCAATACGGACGAACTGCTGTTCAGGCCGGAATCGCTGCAGGAGTTTGCCGGTCAGTCGCCGCAGCTGCAACCGCTCTTCTCGCTCGTGGAGGAAATGGCGGCTGCCACCCGCGAAGCACTGGGTGAGGAGAGGCTAAAGTGGCTGAGCGAATTGCCGCCAACGCAGAACCGCGGTCCGATAGCCCTGGTGCATGGCAGTCCCGGGGATACGTGGCGCGCACCTGGGCCGGAAGCAAGCGACACTGAGCTGGAGTCCGCGTACGCGTCCCTCGATGAACGGGTTACCGCCTACGCTCACATTCATCGGCCCTACATTCGAACGCTCACCGGCGCTCAATCGACCCATCGCTTGGCGCGGACCACAGAGCGGACGGTCGTGAATACAGGCAGCGTTGGCCTCTCGTACGATGGTGATCGGCGCGCTGCCTATCTCCTGCTCGACGACGGGCACCCCTCCATCCGCCGCGTGGAATACGACCTCGATAAGGAGCTCAAGGCGCTCTCGACTTGCAAACTTCCACACGCCGGCTGGATCGCAAAGACCCTCGCGAGCGGCCGCCCGCAGATGCCATAACGTCGAGAAGTAATCATCCACGACTCTCATAGGACAGGGCCGTCCCCCTGCATTCCGTCGTGACGACCGGAGTGCGGTCAATTTCGCAAGGAGTGGGTTGATCTCAGGCAGCGCGCACGGGATCTACGATGTCGCCGCGCTCGATTTTTTCCTGGCAATCGATGCAGTAGCGTGACCAGGGAACCGCTTCGAGGCGTTTCGCGCCGATTGCGTTGCCACAGTGCAGGCACTCGCCGAAATCGCCGTCCTTGAGGCGCCGGATCGCCTCTTTGACCATGGTCAGCTGGGCGTGGCCCGTGCTTCCCTGGCTGAACAGCAGCTCCTTCTGATAGGAAAAGACGGCCTGGTCGGCGGGATCCTGGGTATCTTCGGCCATGGTTTGGCGTCCCTGCTGTACGGTGGTCATCATGGCTCTTTCCAGCAAGTGCTTCTGCTGGAGAAGGTTGTCTTCATAAAGGCGGGCAGATTTAGGGGTATGATTCACTTCTTATGACTCCTTGTGGGTTGCTTCTGGTTACCAATGTGACAACCATTGGACGCACATTCCCCCCAAAAATATGTTTTAAGGTGCATTTTTTCGGATTTTTTTCGGGGTCCGACCCTGAGTACCCCGGGGCTCCCTCTTGCTGCGGCGGGAGCCTGCCATTAGGCTAGAACTTGCCATGTATGAAGACTTCAGTATCACCGACACCTGGAGCGGCGAGAATCTGCACTGCCGCTGGACCGCCAATGTCGTCGCCATCGCCACGCGGCATGCCGACGCTGTGGATATCCGCTACGACGTGAACGGGCGGCCGGTATGGATCGCGATGCCGTGCACCGCGTGGGTGGAACAGAAGAAACGGACCGGAAACGTGATTACCGATGCGCTGGCCGCGCAGATTGCCGGCCGCTACCTGAAGCAGGCCATCGAGTCCGGCTACGACAACGGCCGCGAGATGTACACCATGAGCGTGGAAGAGGTGCTCGAACAGCTCGACGCCGTGCTGCACGAGGCCGGGCATACCAGCAACCTGCCGACGCTGATTCCGTCGGACGACGCGCAGCCCTTGCCATAGCACTCCAGTAGCAGCGACCTGCAATCCGCCGGAGGAGCCGCGTCTGATGTTTGTCCGCAAACTGCACATCGAGCGGGTGGGTGGCGACGGGCGGAGTCATCCCTGCCCGATCGAATGGATCGACAACTTCGCCATGCGCAACTTCACCAACGAGGCGGTCTTCGATGACACGCTGCCGGCGGGGGATGGGATTCTCGAAGCCGGATTTCGTGTGCCACTGCCGCAGTTACAGATAGCCATGGAAGACTGGTTCCGGCGCAAAGGCTACCTGAAACCCGACGAGACCCTTAATGTGCGTGAAGACGGCGTGACAAGCTAGGGATTTCCCCCGAACCGGCTCTGCCTTTGGATTCAGCGGGATGGTGATCGCGCGGCGGCCGGATATTTTCTGAGATTCCGTCGACGAGGGATGTTGCAGGGGGCTGGATTTTCTATAATCGAAGTGCAGCTACCGCCCTTTGCAAGTCCCGCCTTCAGGAGAGGTGGCCGAGCGGTTGATGGCTCCGGTCTTGAAAACCGGCATACCCGAAAGGGTATCGTGGGTTCGAATCCCACCCTCTCCGCCAGTTCAATCGGCCAATCCCATCTTGGTCATCGTCTGAGCTGTCCGGTGTGCCCGGCGAAGAATTCCCGCATGCCTTCGCGGTCGCGGAATGCGGCGACTCCGCCTGCCGCCGTGGTGGAGTAGGCTCCGGCGAGGTTGCCGGAGGCGAGGCACTGCTCCATCGACTCGCCTGCGAGATAGCCGCGAAGAAAGCCCGCGTTGAAGCTGTCGCCTGCTCCCACGGCATCGATCGGGATCAGCACACGCGCTGGAGCAGACCAGGTCTCGCTCTCAGTGAAAGCCATTGCGCCCTGCGCCCCGCGCTTGACGGCAATGAGCGGAACCATTTCCGATAGCTTTCGCACCGCGAGATCGAGTTGCGGCTCACGCGCAAGGCGGCACGCTTCGCGTTCGTTGGGCATCAGAATGTCGACAAAGCGCAGCGCTTCATAGATAGACGAATCCCACTCGCCGGATGGATCGTCATTGGTGTCGAGCGAGAGGGTGAGGCCGGCTTGCTTTAGCTCGGCGAAAAGGCGGGGCACATCAGCGCGAAGATTCTTCTGCAGGAAATACGACGACAGGTGGAAGTGGCGCGCGGAGCACAGGTATTCGAGATCCAGGTCGCTGTAGCAAAGCGCATTTGTCGCGCCGGGATAAGTCAGGATGCGGCGAAACTCCGGGTGCTGGAGAAGGACGGTAATTCCGGTTGCCGCGTCATCCCCGATTTGAATCGCGCGCGAGGTATCGACGCCGGCGAGTTCCAGGTCGTGAAGACAGATGTTTGCGAAGGCGTCGGTAGTGGCGGCGGTGATGAACCCTACTTTGCTGCCCAATGCGGCCAGGTTGTGCGCGGTGATCGCGGGCGATCCTCCGAGCGTGATGGCCATGCGATCGGCCAGCAGCTCCCGCTCCGGTGGCAGATCGTTAGGCAGCCCGTAAAGCAGCAGGTCGATGTTCGACTCGCCCACGAGCGTGACATCGAAACGTCTTTGCCTATTCGACATGCTCATGCCGCTGCTCCGGGAGCGTTTCCTGGTTCGTCTCTGGGCAACACAGTCTGCTTCCGGCGAACGATCCAGAAGACAATGCCGACGAAAGCCCAGAGGGTGCCGACGATGCGAGCCACGTTGCCGAGGTTCAGCCAGATGAAGAAGCAGGTGCCAAATCCGGCCAGCGAGATGAGCATGGGCAGCCACTGGCCGAACTTGCCTTGGCGCCATCCCAGGACCATGGACGAGACGTTCACGCCCATGAATGCCAGCAGCGCTCCATAGTTGAGCAGCTCGGTCCCGAGCTGATAGCTGAATGCCAGCGCGCCGACGATGCAGATGCCTCCGATGAGGAGGACGTTGTTGCGGGGAATGCGATTCTTCGGATGCACAGCGCCGAAGAACCGGCGCGGGATGGCGCCGTCCTGCCCCATGGCCAGCAGCAGTCGCGCCGCGCCCAGTTGCGACGCCATGCCCGAACCGACATTCGCCAGCAGCAGCGATCCGTTGACGATAGCGAAGAGAATCGGGCCGCCGATGCGCCCGGAGATGTGAACGTACGCCGTATCGATGTCGGGAAAGGCGTGGCCGCGCGGCCAGCAGAGCTGACCGAGATAGACTTCGATGCTGGCGAGGACGCCGGTGACCAGGCAGGTGAGCACGATGGCGCGCGGGACGCTGCGCTCCGGCTGTTTCGCCTCGTCAGTAAGCGTGGAGATGCCGTCGAAGCCGATATAGGTGAGCACTGCGATCGATGTCCCTCGAAGCAAGCCCTTCGACGAGAAAGTGGTGGGATCATAAAACGGCAGCTTGTAGAACGACGCCGGCTGATGTCCGAGATGCAACAGGTAGCGAAGGGCGGCAATAACCACAAGCACGATAACCACGCCGAGCGCAGCCGCCATCGCGGTGTTGATCCGCGCCGATGTTTCGACGCCATTCAGGTTGAGCGCGGTGAACATTACCGCAAAGAAGAGAACGAAGAGAACGTATGGAATTTCAGGCAGGAAGTTTTGCGCCGCCTTGCTGCACCAGATAGTGCAGATGAGCGGATTCAAAATGTAATCCATGGCCATGCACCAGCCGGTGAGATAGCCGAGGCTGGGGTGCAGTTCCTTGCCGACATACATGAAGGCCGAGCCGCCATGCGGATACACACGAGCCATGCGCCCATAACTCACCGAGGTGAAGAGCATCGCCACCAGCGCGCACAGGATGGCGGTCACCACGTGACCGCGCGCCTCCTGATAGATGACGCCGAAGCTGGGCATGGGAGCGGTCGGCTGAATCAGGATGATGCCGTAGAGCACGAGGTCCCAGAAGCTCAGGCTGCGCCTGAGCGTGACCGGGGCCGGGTTAATTGCGGCAGATTCAGCGGGCATCAATCGCTCTATATAGCCGGGATAAGGAATCGGATCAATGTCAACGCGCGGCTACGCTGCGCTCGACGGCTGGGTGCAGGGTCTCGGAGTTGATGTTCCATCCGGAGACAAGCACATCGGCATTGGCCGGCGCGTCCTTGGGAAGGACCGCGGTAACGGCGCGCGATTCTCCGGGCATCAGTTCGATGTAGTTGTCGGACCAGAGAACGGGCGCGATCAGGTCGCCGGATTTCGTGCGTGCCGCGAAAGAAATCTGGAAGGCGAGCGCCTGGGAAGTATTCTGCAACTGCAGCTCAACCTTTCTGCCCTCAGCCGAGTCGCCGATAGTCACGCGGGATTCGACAATGGCTCGGGGCAGCGAGAGCAGCGGCGTCATGTCTTCATGCTCCAGCACCGGTGTGTGGGTGTAGTCGGTTTTGGCCCAGTTGAAAGTCGAAAGCTTCGCCGGAATCCAGTAGAAGTTATGACTCACCACCTCGCCTTTCGCACCCTTCAGTGTGAGTTCCACAAAGTATACTTTCGATTCCGAATTGAAAGCTTTGGCGGGAATGTCGAGCACGCGTGTTGAGCTATCGGCGCCGACCTCGATCTGCTTTTGCTGCGTAAAGAGAGGCTTCAGATTCAGGTCGTACAGGTGAACTTCCGCAGTAACCGCAGGCGAGGGCTGATAAGTGCTGTTCACCACGACGACGCTGTGATCGTCATACGAATACTGGATGTGCAGCGGCTCGCAAGCCTTCTTAGTGCCGAAGTAGCCGCCGTCTGCGTCGAGATAGTAGTCATAGAGATGCCAGATCATCGAAGGCCAGGCGTTGTTGAGCATCCACTGGATAACTCCGGTCGAAGTGTACTTGTTGCGGCCATAGGCCTCGAACATGGCGCGCTCGCTGTCGTAGGACATGGTCTGCGCGATCCGCACGTAGTCTTCGAGGGAGTGCGGATCGCCGTAGGTGGCATGCATGGCATCATCGAACACCGTGAGCTTGGTGAACTCGCCGCCTCCGAAATGGTAGGCCCAGTCCGCGTTCTGCGGCCAGAGCCGATCGGCGGGAATGAATTTACGCAGGCTGGCAATGTTGGGAATGGCGGGGCCGGGACTGGTTTCGGTATTGAATCCGTAAGCACCGCCATACTTGTTGGTATCGACATACCAGTATGAGGGATCGACCCAGTCATAGGGGCCCCTCATCTTCACGCCGTTGTTTCCGCTGGGCTTCGTGTCCTGTGTCGAGGCTGCCGAAAGGGTCGGATTAGGCCAGTGCGTCTCCGCTTCGATCTTCAGGTATGCGCTCTCGACGAACGCGGGCGGCGCGTTATCACTGCCGTTCAGCCATACCAGCAGGCTGGCGTGGTGGCGGATGCGCAGCATCTGCGAGCGCAGCGACTCGGCGGCGACGGAATAGTTTTCCGGCGTCCAGTCCTTCCAGTGCTCCCACTGGTCGCAGCAGCACCATCCCAGCATCACCAGAACCCCCTGCTCGTCGGCAAGCTGGAAGAAATCATCCGTCTCCATCTTGCCTTCGAGCCGAATGGTGTTCAGATGCATATCGCGGACGAGTCGAAACTGGTCGCGGAGGCGCGCCGGATCTTCGCGCAGCAGCATATCCTGCGACCAGCCTGCGCCTCGGATGAGGATCGGCTTGCCGTTCACGCGAAAGAGACGATATCCCTTGTCGGTCAGCTCCGAAGTCATCTCACGGATGCCGAAGCGAATGGATTGTTCATCTGAGGTCTTGCCGTTCTCGACGAAGCGCAGCGTCAGCGTTTCCAGATCCGGCGTGCCCATCTGGTAAGGCCACCAGATGCGCGGGTTCTTGATATTCAACTGCGGAAACTGCTGCGGCGTAAAGACCACGGTGCGGTCTTCATGCGGGGCGAGGTCGACCGGCTGCTGCACCGGCACATTCGCCACAGTACCGGTTACAACACCGTGGATTATCCGGCCGGTTGCATTGTGCAGCTCGGCATAGACAGTGAGCTCAGCTTCTTTCAGAGACGGATCCGTGAAGTGTGTGACCGCCATCGGCGAGCGTAGCGAGACTCGACCCGTGGTCACCAGATCCACCGGACCCCATAAGCCCATGTCCTTATCCGGAGGGCACGGATTCCAATCCACCCAGTTGATGCCGAGATCTTTCGCGTCCGGCGCGAAGGTCTCGACGGCAACGACATTCGGTTTGCCGGGCTCGACGAAGCCGGTTACATCGAAGTTATAAGTACGATAAGCGCCTGCCACCTGCGACTTATCTGCGATCTTCTTACCGTTCACCCACACGTCGGCGCGGTAATTGATCCCACCGAAATGCATCCAGACGGTCTTACCCTTGTCCGCGGCGGGAATAGCGAATTCTTTGCGATACCACCAGCCACAGTGGTAAGGACTGTTATCGGGGATAGGCAGGTCGGCGAAGTCATGGCCGATGGGATAGGTGGTTCCCGGAATATCGCGCAGGTTAGTCCCGAAGTAAGGCTGCTTCACCTCCCCGGCCGCCGCCTGCGCAGCGAGCACCGTAGACGGCACAGCAATCGAAAGCCAGTGGTCGGGATGAAAGGCCGAAGTCGAGATCGCGGTTCCATCCTGCTGGAGCTTGCAGGCAGACTGCAGGCCCCAGCCATCGCGGAGAGGCGTGTCGCCGCTGGATGCGTCGGGAGTAACGGCAAGCGCAGGCATAGAGCCGAGCGCAAAGAGGACAACCAGGGATACCGGGAAAAGACGCATGCGGCAGAGATTCCTTCTAGAAGTTGAACTTCAAGCCAAGCTGCATGATACGCGGCTCGTGCGCGGAGGTGACGATCCCATAAGTTGAGTCGCTCACGTTGGTGTCGATGCCTGCGTAGCTGGTGTGGTTGAATGCATTGAAGGTCTCGACGCGGAACTGTAGCGACGAGCTCTCATACACCTTGATGTTCTTGAGCAGGGACAAATCCCAGCGCTGCTCGCCAGGCCCAAGAATCGAATTCTTTTTTGCATCGCCGGCCGTGGTCTGGTTGGGATTGAACGAGGCTGGCGCAACGAAGGCTGCGGTGTTGAACCACTGCTCAGAGCCACGGTGTACGCCCTTGTTGGGGTTGCCAACCTGGTCGGGGCGCACGGTATTGCCATCGACGCCCGTGTTCAAGCCGATGCCGCCAGGGTCCTGGCCATCGCTGATCGAAGGGTCGAGCCAGTGCCCGGAGCTCGCGGCGATGATGCCGGAAAACTCCCAGCCTCCAAGCGCGCGGCCGGTCAGCCCCTGCTGGCTCTTGAAGAACGGAAGCTGATAAACAAAGTCTGCGTTGAAGACGTTGCGCTGATCGAAGCGGGCATAGCTGTACTCGGCCGCCAGATTGCGCGTGTCCTGCACCACGGTATAGTTCGGATCGTAGGGAACATTGCTGAGGTTTTTCGACCAGGTGTAATTCACCGTGAGCAGTGAGTCGGCGCTGAACCTCTTCTGAATGCTGGCCTGCAGCGAATTGTAGTTGGAGATGAAGATCGGCTCGTACTCATCGATGCCTGCGTAGCCGATATATGGCCGCAGACCGTTGATCAGGTTCTCATTGCCGGAATTGATCGAACCCGCTCCGTAGACGCTGGCGTAGGCGCCGGGGATGGGCTGATTGATATCGGCGACAGCCAGCAGGTGCGTTCCCTTGCTGCCGTAGTAGCCGATGTCGCCGATGATGTCGAAGGGCAGCTGGCGCTGGATGTCCAGATTCCAGGACTGCATGTAGGGCTGACGGAAATTGGGCTCAGTGCCGCCGATGGGCGGAGGATTGTTATTCGGTGCGGCCTGCGTCGATCCCGGATCGTTGAAGGCGGCACTGTAGATCGTGGTTGTGCCAACGAACGGCGGATTGGCGAAAACATTATTCTCGACAAATCCTATGCCGGGCGATTCGACAAATATTCCGTATCCGCCGCGCACCGACATTTTGCCGACGCCGGTGGGGTCCCATGCGAAGCCAAGCCGCGGCGCAAAGTTGAGTGTGGTCTGCTTGGCCACTGCAGTGCCAAAGGGCGATCCATTACCGCCGATGATGATGCCATTCAGCGGATTGTAGTTAGGATTGGTGTTCGACGTTCCGCCGCATGGCATAGTCTGCGGGGTGCATAAATAACCCTGGTCATCGAGCACTGGCGCATTCGCCGAGTTATAAGCCCCGGAGTCGAAGCTGGTCGCGTGGCCCTTGGCGTCAGTGGGCTGACGGAAGAGCGAGTAGCGCAGGCCATAAGTGAGAGTCAGGTTAGGCCGGATGCGAAACTCATCCTGGGCATAGGTCTCGAACTCGTTCTGATCGATAATTGCGCGAATGTCCTGCTGTAGCTGGGTGAAGTTAGTGGACTGTCCCAGCAGGAAGTAGGCGAACTCCTGGCGCCATTCGGCATCGCCACCGGTAGGATCGGGATCGAGCGCAGCCAGAGTCGGGTCGGGGGTGACCTGGAAGGTGAAGGTGCCGGCGTTGTTGCCGCCTGAGTTTTCCGACTTCTGATAGTGATAGTAAGTTGCTCCGAACTTCAGCGAATGCCGGCCTACAATCCATGTAAGGTTATCAAAGACGTTGTGATTCTTGTTGTAGTCGCGATAGCTTCCGAACCCGTAGAAGCTGGCCGAGCCGTTTCCGAACGCGATGCTGGGAATGCGATCGAGCGTTTCGGTGTAAGGGAGCGTGATGGCAGAAGCCACGTCAGGCGAATTGCTTGCGGCCAGCGCGCCGATGTTGGTGCTAAGCACTGCACCGAACGACCACGCGTACTCGAGCTGGTTGAGCAGGGTCGACGTAAAGGTGGTATTCAGGCTGGCTGCGATGTTCTTGCCCGGCGACTGCGTGCTCGTTGTTGCGATGTTGGGGATGGCGTTGCCGTTGAAGAGGCCGCCCCCCTCCTGCGTGGGAATCGTGTCGTTCATGATGCGCAGCCAGCCGGACCACTTGCTGTTGAAGGTGTGATCGAGACGGCCAATCTCCTGCCGGTAGTTGAAGATGTTTGCCTGGTTGGCAACCAACTGATCGATGCTGGTGTCCTGCGGCAGCGGCACGTTGGAATACACGTCCTTGAGATACGCGGCCGCCGCGGGATTCACCATCGCCTGCGGAATCGCGGTGCCCGAGGAACCAGCCGGGCATGTGCCATCCGATTGCAGAGGCACCATGCACACGGGATACGGGAAGGTGGGATTGGTTGCGCGCATGCCGGCATCGGGAACGATGCTTGTCGCCGAGCCCGACTGCACCACGCGGCGCGCCTCCTCTGAGAAGAAGAAGAAGGTCTTGCTACGGTCCACGTTGTAGTGGCCGGGAATAAAGATAGGTCCGCCAAATGTCCCGCCGAAGTCGTTATAGCGAAGCGGCTGGCGGGGCACGGCGGGCGTAGAAAAGTGCTTGTCTTCCCAGGTGTTCGCGTCGAGCACATCGTTGCGGAAGAACTCATACACACCGCCGTGGAACTTCGACGTCCCCGACCGGGTGATGACATTGATGATCCCGCCGGAACTGCGTCCGTATTCGGCGTTGTAGTTGCCGCGGAGAACCTTGAACTCCTCGATGGCGTCGACACTGGGATAGTTGAGCAGCGTGAAGTTACCGCCGCGATCCACGTTGTCCGCACCGTCAACGGTCCAGTTGTTGCCGGTGCCGAAGCTGCCGTTGAGTGAGAAGGCGGTCTCGTTGGTGGCGCCGCTCGGAGCGCTGACTCCGGCGTAGAGAAAATCGCCGCCGAGGTCGGATGATACCCCGGGCATCAGCGCAACGAGCTCTTCGTAATTGCGGCTCTGCAGGGCCAGTTCGCGCACCTGGGTGCCGGTGATAAGCCCGGTGGCTGCAGCCGATTGTGTATCCACCTGCAGGTTGTTAGCCTGCACGGAAACTGTTTCGGAGATGTTGCCCACCTGGAGCGCCTCGTTCAAGGTGCGGTGGTCATTCACATTCAGAACGATGCCCGTCTCGTTGACCTTCTTGAAATTCGGCGCTTCCACCGTGACCGAGTACCTGCCGATGGGCAGCTGCGGCGCGGAGTATTCGCCCGCCGGGCTGGTCTTCACGATGCGCTCCACCGCGTGCCGGTCGACATTGGTGATGGTCACCTTGGCATTCGGCACCACGGCGCCCGTGCTGTCCGTGATCACGCCAAGAATGGTGCCGGTGACTTCCTGTGCGCGAGTCAGCGCGGATGCCGCGAGGAGAAGAATCGCGGCGGCGGCAAGCAGGCGCAGCTGGGTTTTCCCGGATGTGCGGTCTTCGCATGCACGGGCAGTACCGCGAGTCGGAAAGGAGAGTGGCATGGCGAGGACCTCCGAAAAGACGAGCTTGAAACTTGAAATCGCTTAGAAGACCGGAGATGAGGGCCCGATATTCAAACGTTTGAATATCGCCAAATATCGCCTTCCCGCACGGGACTGTCAAGAGCTATTGAATTTTTTTATATCGCGCCGTCGATTCCCGCTCCACCAGGACCGGCGAGAGAAGCCGCAACCTGGGTGTCGCCGGCTTTTTAGAATCACCCTTTTCCCTGGCTTCAATGGCCTCCAGAATCCACGACGCCGCGATCTGGCCCATGGTCCCCATCGGCTGGCGGATAGTGGTGATTCCAGGGCTGCTCACCGCGGCCGGCAGCACGTCATCGAAGCCGATTACGGAGCAATCCTCAGGCACGCGGAGGCCGGCGTGGCGCAGCGCGCGAACCGCGCCCAGAGCGGTGAGATCGTCGAACGCAATGATCGCCGTGAAGTCTTTGCGGCGGCCGCCGCGCGATTGGAGAAGGTCCGCAGTGAGGCGCAATCCTCCTTCGAAACCGGAGGAGGGATCGACCGCATCGGGCAGCTGGCGGATGAATTTCGGGTCGAGCTTGAGATTGGCTTCCGCGGCGTAGCGCTGGATGCCGGCCCAGCGTCCTTCGCTGTCGGTCAATTCGCCGGGCCCGCGGATCACGGCGACCCGCGTATGCCCGAGCGAGTGCAGGTGCTGCATCGCCATGTAACCGCCGGCTTCGTTGTCGACCAGCACGGAATGGATGTTGCTCGAAGTAAGATCGCGGTCGACCACGACCACCGGCACATTGTTCTTCTCGATATCGGCGAGGAAGTGGAAGCCGGAGAATATCCAGTTAGCCACGACAATCAGCCCTTCCACGCGCCGCTCGATGAGAAGCTCGAGATAGGCTTCGAACTGCTTGCGCTGGTTCTGCGCGTCCATCAGCAGGGGCAGAAAGCGCGTGTCGTTCAGTTGCGTCTGCGCGCCGCGTACGATCTGGGTGCAGAACGGGTCGGAGAGATCGAAGGCCATCAGGCCGATCGTGTTGCTGCGGCGGCGGCGCAGCGAGCGCGCAAAGGCATCGGGGTGATAACCAAGCGCTTGGGCCGCCTGGCGGATGCGCTCCTTGGTGGCCGCCGCGACGTATCGCGACAGCGGAGCATCGTTAAGCACGATCGACACGGTCGAGGCGGAGAAGCCGCTTGCGCGCGCCACGTCGAGCAGGGTGACATGATTCGAACTGCGTTTCTGAGGGGCCACTGCGACTCGTCCCGCGAGGCTGCAAGGAAACCAGCCCGGCGTAGTTACTTATACCAGTGTCCGGTACGCTTCCGTTGCGAAGCTGATTCAAGCCGAGGATCTATGCCACGAGCCATTTGGAGCAATCGCCGGCGAGATGGCCAGCTTCGACCGGCCGGGCGAGGAGACGGCGCACACCGGCCCCTACGGCGCATTGCCGATTCTCATCTTCTCGCAAGATACGGCGAAGGCTGTTTCTAGCGGTGAGCCTGCGGATTTAGGAAATGCCTGGAATCGGATGCAGGAGAACCTGAAGAATCTCTCGACGCGCAGCCGCAGGATCATTGCCAAAGGCAGCGGGCATTACATTCAACTGAACCGCCCGGAGTTGATTGAAAGAGAGGCGTCGCTGTTCATTCAACAGATTCGCGGTGCCGCTCCGGGACCGGCGGCATATGGATCGACAACAACTGAATGAAAATGAAGCTATGCCTGCACCATAAGCGCAAAACCAGCAAATTACGCTGACTTAATATCTTCTAACAGCTTATCTGGCTCGCACATGATGCTGATCCTTGGCTGGATCCACCTCTAGCCATGGAACCGGATCTTGCACGAAGACGACTTTTTTTATCGGCTAAAAAACACTTGACGCGTGGATAGAAGCAACCCCACAAACAAGCCGACATTCAGGCATGCATGCGGGTTCAGCCGCCACAGATTCAGTCGAAAAAACTGAAGCAGAATTCATTCTCGACGGGAGAGACCGCAACTTCATTCTTGATTCCGGGTATTGGTGACAGTGTGCAAGCAAACACTTGCAGCGAGCTTCAGGCCCCGTGAATCCGGCCTCTGCGAAGCACGCTGTAAAGACTCGTTCAGGAGTATCCGTATGCGAATCCCCTCCCCTTCTTTCACGTTGATCGCCGCCTTGGTTCTCGGACTCTCGTGCAGTTCAGCTCCGGCGCAGGATCAGACTCAGCCGCCGGCAGGCGCCACATCGCCATCCACAGCCTCTCCAGCCCCGGCGGCGCAACCGCGCCATGCGCCAAATCCGAAGCACCAAGCCAGGATGATGGCAAAGAAGCTGAATCTAACACCAGATCAGCAGTCGAAGGTCGAGTCCATCCTCGCTGATCGCCAGCAGCAGATCGCAGATGTCCGCACCGATAGCACGCTCGCGCCGCAAGACAGACGAGCCAAAGTGCGCGGCGTTTTTCAGGACAGCAACAACCAGATCGAAGCGATTCTGAACGACACGCAAAGGCAGCAGTACGAGCAGATGAAGCAGGACCAGCGAGCCCGCAGGCAGCAGAGAATGCAGCAACAGAACAGCGCGCCTCCCAGCGGCCCTGGCTCTACCTCCCCTCAGTAACCTTACCCCCACGAAAAAGGATTTGATCATGCTAAAACTGAAGACGCTTTTCACTCCATTGTTCGCACTTGTCTTGTGCGCCGTTCCACTAACTTCTTTCGGACAGATCGGTGTGGGAATCGGAATATCGATCCACGTCGCGCCTCCTGCGCTGCCTGTATATACGCAGCCAATCTGCCCTGGCGATGGATATCTGTGGACGCCCGGTTACTGGGCATACGGCCCTGCAGGCTACTACTGGGTGCCGGGTGTCTGGGTGAGGCCGCCGCGGGTTGGTGTGCTGTGGACTCCCGGCTACTGGGGCTTCGCTGGCGGAGTCTACGGGTGGCACGCTGGATATTGGGGCCCGCACGTGGGCTTCTACGGTGGCGTGAACTATGGATTCGGCTACGGTGGAGTGGGCTTTGGAGGCGGCGTCTGGAGCGGCGGCGTCTTCCGGTATAACACCGCGGTAATGAATGTGAACACGACCGTGATTCACAACACCTATGTCGACCGGACGGTGATCCGAAACACCACGATCGTCAATAACCATGCCAGCTTCAACGGCCCCGGCGGCATTGCGGCGCGCCCGACGCCGATGGAGCAAGCCGCATTCCACGAACAGCACTTTCAACCGACCGCGAATCAGGTCTCGCACCAGCAGATGGCCAGCCAGGACCGCAGCCAGCTTGCCTCGGAGAACCATGGTCGTCCTGCCACCGCCGCCATGGATTCGGTGAATGGACGGCGCTACAACCAGCAGGGGCGAATTGCCAACGGCGTCTCTTCTGGCCAGCTGAATACACATGAGACCAGGAATCTCGAAGGCCGCGAGGCGAACCTCAATCACGAGGTGCATACCGACCGCGCTGCCGATGACGGCAGGCTGACCTCGCAGGAGCGTCAACAGATGAACCACCAGCAGAACAATCTGAGCCGCTCCATCTATGACGACAAGCACAACGCCGCGACAGCCCACTACGGCAACAACGAAGTCGGCGCGCGCCGCGACGAACAACAGCAGCGCGTCGCGCAGGGCATTCGCAGCGGACAGATGTCGCCATCGGAAGCTGCTAGAACGGAGAACCGCGAGCAAAACATCAACCACAGCGCTGCGGCGGACCGCGCGGCGAATGGCGGCAAGCTAACCCAACAGCAACGGCAGAACATCAATCGAAGACAGAATGGAACAAGCAAGCAGATCGATCGCCAGAAGCACAATGAAGCGCACGCACCCAAATAGGGCAAGCGCTCAATTCACCTGCGAAGAAACGCGAATGTTATGAAGCTGCCCTTCGCGTCACTTTTGGCTGCACACAATGCTGCCGGCATTAACGCGCAGATGCGAGGACTCACGCCGAGCGGTCCATCTGTCCCCAGATGGATTTATTTCTCCGGTGTGCTTTTCGTCAGTTCCTTGACGGGCCGCACTTCAACCCCGCCGAAGCGGATCACTGGAATCTTAGAAGCCAGCTGAATCGCCTCATCCAGGTCCCGAGCCTCGATGAGAATAAAGCCGCCGATCTGTTCGTTGGTCTCGGCAAAGGGCCCGTCGGTCATGGACACTTTGCCGTTTCGAAGCCGCACCGTCGTTGCCGCGTGAACAGATTCAAGCGCCTGGGCTGCGAGAAAGTGGCCGCCCTTCCGGAGCGTGTCGTCGTAGTTCAAGCTTTCGTCATCCAGGACCTGCGACTCGCTTTCCGACAGCGCGTTCAGCTTCTTCTCATCGACCAAAACCATGCATAAATATTTCATTTTTCCTCCGAAAAAGCGTGCTTCCGCTTCGTACGTAAGATAGTCGTTTGGGAGAACCCAAATGGACAATCGATTTTGAAATTTAGATCGAGACGTCTCGACCATGAATCCAGAACGCGTGGGCATAGCCCCCGGGCCCCTTGATGAGGGCAGTCGATGATAGCAACCGGAAGCGGGCCTTTAGATCTGCTGCTCGATTGACTTGGCTCTCGGCCCCGTTTACGCTTTCCTCAGCGCGAAGGGCGCATCCAGTCCGCGGAAAGGGCCGTGCCCACCTCCAACTTAGCGAAGACTACGAATCTTCTTTCCAGCCTGACTCGTGCGGACTCCAGGCAAGCATTGAAAGGAGCTTCGTATGGATATCAGAGAATTACCGCGCCATCCCAGCCTGGAGCAGTATAGGAAACAGGCGAAAGGCCTCCTCAAAAATCGCAGAATCGGCGATCCCGCTTCGCTCCAGCTCATCACTCAATACCATCCTCGCTTCCTTTCGCTTTCAGCGGCGAACGCGCAGAGCGCACGCTTCATTCTGGCTGATGCGCAGCTGGTCATCGCCCGCCGCCACGGCTTCGAAAGCTGGGTAAAGTTCGCCCGGCACATCGAGGCCGTGCGGCGCGAGAGATCGGCGCTCTTGGCCGCAGATCCCGCAGCGGCATTTATCGAAGCCGCATGCGTTCCGGTAGATGGCTATCATATCGACGGCACGCTCGAGGGTGCTGAGGCCATTCTGGCCAAACATCCCGAGATCGCATCCGCCAGCATTTATACCGCTGCGATCCTGGGCGATGACGCAGGCGTGCGCCGCTTGCTCGCGCTCGACGTAAAGAACGCAACGGCGAAGGGCGGCCTTCACGGTTGGGATGCGCTCACTTATCTCTGTTTCTCACGCTATCTGCGGCTGGATCGCGCGCGGTCGGCGAGTTTTGTGAAGACGGCGAAGGCTCTGCTCGACGCCGGAGCCCCAGCCAACACCGGGTGGTACGACAACACCGGTGAGCCCAAGCGATATTTTGAGAGCGCCATTTATGGCGCCGCTGGCATCGCGCAGCATCCCGAAGTGACGCGTCTGCTCCTCGAGCATGGGGCCGATCCCAACGACGAGGAAGCGCCCTACCATATTCCCGAGTCGTACGACCTTACGGTGATGAAGATCGTCGTCGAAAGCGGCAAGCTGAACGACACCGGCCTTACCACGATGCTGCTGCGCAAGGCCGACTGGCATGACTTGAAGGGCATCCGCTATCTGTTGGATCACGGAGCCGATCCCAATCGCATGACAATCTGGAAGCACACCGCGCTGCACCAGGCATTGCGGCGCGACAACCATCTCGAAATTATCGAGGCCATGCTCGATCACGGCGCCGACCCATCTCTGGTGAACGGCCGCGAGGGGCGCACCGCAGCCTCGATGGCCGCGTACAGGGGGCGCGGCGATGTGCTCGACTCGCTCGAGCGGCGAGGCATTTCGAACCGCCTTCAAGGCGCGGAGCAGCTCATCGCGGCGTGCGCGACGAATGACGGCGACGCCATTGCGTCGATTATCGAGACAGAGCCTCATCTGCTTCGCGAGCTCCTGGCAATGGGCGGGACGCTGCTGGCCGAGTTCGCAGGGAACGGGAATACGGACGGAGTACGCCACCTGCTTGATTTAGGCGTCGATGTTGCAAAGCCCTACAAGGAGGGCGATCCCTATTTCGAGATTGCAAAGGACAGCACCGCTCTGCATGTTGCCGCGTGGCGCGCGCGTCACGCCACCGTGAATCTTCTCCTTGAGCGGGGAGCCCCGGTGAACGCGAGGAACGCCCGCGCGCAGACACCGCTCGATCTGGCAATCCGGGCCTGCGTCGATTCCCATTGGAAACACGGGCGCACCACGGAGTCGATCGAAAGCCTGCTCCACGCGGGAGCATCAACAACCGGTGTCGAACTGCCGACCAGCTATCCGGAGGCGGACGAGCTGATTCGGCAATATCGAAAGCCTCAGGCGTAAGGCCGTAGGCTTATTGCGGCGTCACAGTGGAGGCCTTGTCGTTCTGAAAGGTCACCGCCCACTTCTTGTCGCCGGCGTCGTAGTCAACAGTGCGGTTGCCGATGTCGGAAGATTCCGACTGCTGAATCATGCCCAGAGACATGGCCGTCTGCAACTCGCTCATGCCCGCCTGGGCCTTGTGCTGGTCGATGGTCTGCCAGACGTCCGCCGGCCAGAACTTGTACATTACATGGGGATCGTCGTAGTAGAAAATGTCATCGCAATAGTATTTCGAGTCGTCGCCCTGAATGTAGCCGATGGCAGTTGCGTATTCCTTGGCGTCGTTGGGCTCCTTGAAAACAGCGAAGACCTGCTTGTCGCCAAGCGGGACACGGGTGGCCAGATTGGCAGGAGCTTTCTCGGTGATGATGTCCTCAATCTGCAGAGGCTCGACGGAGGGAAGCACTCCCGCAGGATGCGCGAACTCGACATGGTGGGCGGCGTAAGGGTAGTAGTCGAGCGTGAATCCGGACTGGACCCAGACCGTCTTGCCGTCGAGAGCCTTCGCCGATTTAAGGTCGTCGATGTAGAGCTTGCGCGGGAGCACGACGTCATCGGCGGAGAGCTTGCGTTCCGCCACCTGCGGCTTGGTATTCACATCGGGCGCGTTGCGCTCGCGCCAGATGAAATAAATGCGAATACCGGCAATTGCCAGCACCAGCAAAGTGACGAGTCCGATCGCCTGCCATGTCTTCATCGGATAACTCCTTTACAGGACAGATGTTTCTCACTTTTATGATGCGGATCAGAGCTGTCTGACTTCCTGCCCGGATTCCGCGACGGCAACATTCAGCAGCGCCTCGGGGGTAAGCTGGTCGGCTTTCCGCAGGGCGGGGAAGAGCATGCTCCAGAGGCCGGTGACAGCCATCGAGCCAATGCCGCCAATAACGACGGCTCGCACCGCGCCCCACCATTGCGCGGTAAGTCCGCTTTCGAATTCGCCCAGCTCATTGGACGCGCCAAGGAAGAGCGAATTGACGGCGCTGACTCGCCCCCGCATCTCGGCTGGAGTGCTCAGTTGCAGCACCGACGAGCGGATAACCACGCTCACCATATCGGAAGCACCCACGACAGCAAGCGCGGCCAGAGAAAGAGGCAGGCTCTTCGACAGCCCGAAAAGGACCGTAGATGCGCCGAAAATCGCGACGCAGGAAAACATCAGCACGCCGGCCTTTCGCTGGATCGGCCACCAGGTCAGCGAAAAGGAGACGAACAGCGCGCCGATGGCCGGAGCCGCGCGCAGCAGGCCGAGCCCGCGCGGGCCCGCGTGGAGAATGTCCTGCGCAAAGATCGGCATGAGCGAGACTGCGCCCCCCAGCAGCACGGCGAAGAGATCGAGCGAAATGGATCCAAGCAGAATGGGAGTGCGCGCGACGTAGTGAAACCCGGCGAGGATCACTTCCATCGAAGTGGCGCGGTGCTCCATGCGTCCCGGCCGAACGGAGAGCGAGCCGACCAGCACAATGAACCAGATGAGGCAGGCCAGAGTGAACAGATAAACCAGCTGCGCTCCGGCAAAACGATGGGCGACGCTATGTTGCAACGGCAGTGTGAACAGGATGCCGCCCAGCGCCGGTCCGCTGATGTTGGCGATCTGAAAGATGGTCGCGCCCCAGGTGACGGCGTTGACGAAATGCTCTTTCGGGACCAGGTGCGGGAGCAGTGCAGAGCTGGCCGGTCCGCTGAAAGAGCGCCCCGTCCCGATGAGAAACAGTACACCGTAGATGGGAATGACGCTGCGCGACCCATGCCAGGCAAAGAGAAAGAGCGTCAGCGTGCAGAATGTTTGCAGCGTGTAACAGACCAGGATGACATGGCGTCGATCGAAGCGATCCGCGACGTGGCCGGAAGGCAGGATGAAGAGCAGGCCGGGCAAAAAGAGCGCGAGGCCGGTATAGCCAAGGTCGATTGCCTTGTGGGTGATCTGGTAGACCTGCCATGCGACGGCCAGCGCCTGTGCCTCCGACCCCACAATGGCCATGATGCGGGCCAGCTGGTAGCGGCGAAAATCGCGGGATAGAAATGCTGCTGCGGCCTTACTGGGGGGTCGGTCGGGCATGCTCTTTATTTGTACCGTTCAGGTTCGGGAATGTCAGGATGGGTGTCTTTGCGACTCGAACCAGCCTGAGTTAGACAGCTTAAGAGAGTGACTTAGATCGACCTTCTATCTCTGCCGCAACGCTCGTTTTCTATTTTACGTTCAACAGGCTCTCGGCGTAGTAGTTCGTGATGTGCGCCTGGTAGCGAAGCATATCGAGATAGGCGGTTTTCAGTAATTCGGCGCGCTGGGCGCGCAGCTTCTCGCGAATATATTGCTGCACACGTGGATCGCCGAAGCCATATAAACCCGCCGGTTCCCGAAAAAGAAGTTTGTAGATGGCAAACTGATCGCCGTCCGGGCTCTGCAGCACGTCGGTCGACTGCCCCGGCAGCAGCTTCGATATGCTCTGGCGCAGCAATGGGTCGGCATCGAGCTGCGACTGGGTCAGGGCGATGTCTGCGTCTCCGCTAATGGCCGCTGTTTTGATATTCGCGAGGCTGTTGGCGAGCGAGGCGAAATCTTCGCCCTCCTGCAGGCGAAGATGGACCATCTGGATGGTGCGCTGCGCGTTTTCCCGGCTCTGCTGTTGGCTGGCGGACGGCCCAGTCGACGCCTGCCCCGGCAGCGCGCTTACCAGGATTCGCGCCAGGTGATAGCGAGGCTCCGTGAGATTGAATTCATCTTCATGGCTGGTGTAGTAGGTGGAAAGATCGGCGTCCGTGATGTTGATTCTTGAAAACACATCCTTGTTCATGAGCCGGTCGATGGTGAGCTCGCGCCGCACCTGCGACTGCATGTCGTCCACGGTGAGATTCGCCGCGCGGAGCTGCTGAGCGAACTCTTCCTCCGTATAAGACGCCTTCATCTCGGTGAGTTTCTCGGAGGCGTCGTCGTCGCTGGCCTCGAGATGGAATTTCCTGGCGCGCTGCTCGAGAATCTCCTCCGTGATGACCTGGCCGAGCACGTCGAGTCGGCGCTGCTCGCCGGTCTCGCCGGAGAAGGCCTGGGGATGCAGCCGGTCGTATTCATCCACCCGCGACGCGCTGATAGGCGCGCCGTTGACTTCGGCCAGTGCTCCGGCGGGCGGAGCACGATGACATCCTGCAATGCCGAAAATCAGCCCGGTAAAAACTGCGGCCGATAGCCCGCACGGCTTGTGCGTGCGCGAAACGGCGCGACCACTCGTGCAAAAGCGCATCCACATCCAGTGTAAACAATGGCTTGGGGTGAGTGGAATTGCCGGGTCCCGGAGCGACGCTCGGGCGATCCATAAATTACCCGCCCCGCTCACCGGAAATTCAACAAATCCCTGTAATATTTGAAGCTGGATTCTGTCGTAAAACACGCAAAGCTAGATCCACGGGAGAAGTGAGGTTGGGTATGCATCAGGGCCGATGGGTCTTGCTTATCGCCAGCGAAGTCGGCGGAACGGATTCGGTCGCAGACCGGGCGATGGAGCGGCTTTGCGCGGCCATTCAGGAAGAGGGATATCGTGTCGTTCGCACGGTTACGCCCGAGGACGGGCTGTCGCTGGTGAAGTCAGACCCATCGCAGAGCGCGGTGCTGCTGGACTGGGATCTGGCGGAGAACAACCAGTTCGACGAGCGCGCCGCGCTGCGGATCATCCGCGCGGTCAGACGTCGCAACAAGAAGCTGCCAATTTTTCTCATCGCCGACCGCACCCTGGTGAGCGAGCTACCCCTTGAAGTGGTAAAGCAGGTTCACGAATACATCCACCTCTTCGGAGACACGCCGGCCTTCATCGCGAACCGGGTAGATTTCGCCGTCGAGCGCTATCACGAGCAGCTGCTGCCGCCGTATTTCCGTGAGCTGGTAAAGTACACCGACCAGGGTGCCTACTCCTGGGACGCGCCGGGACACATGGGCGGCGTGGCCTTCCTGAAGCATCCGGTGGGCATGGCCTTCCACCAGTACTTTGGCGAAAATTTGATGCGCTCCGACCTTGGCATTTCGACTGCCGAGCTCGGCTCGTGGCTGGATCACATCGGACCTCCCGCGGAATCGGAGCGGAACGCGGCGCGCATCTTCGGCGCCGACTGGACCTTTTACGTCCTCGGCGGCTCGTCGACATCGAACCAGATCGTCGGGCATGGCGTGATCGGGCAGGACGAGATGGTCGTGGCCGATCTCAATTGCCACAAGTCCATCTGCCATTCGCTGACCGTCACCGGAGCGCGGCCTGTCTACTTCAAGCCCACGCGCAACGGCTACGGCATGATCGGTCTCGTACCGCTCGACCGCTTCCGCCCCGAACACATCAAAGAGCTCATCGAGAAGAGCCCGTTTGCGGCAAAGGCCGTCTCCAAAGAGCCGAGCTACGCCGTGGTCACCAACTCCACGTATGACGGCTTCTGCTACGACGTTGAAGCCGTGGTCGAGGAGCTGGCCAAGAGCGTGCCGCGCGTGCACTTCGACGAGGCGTGGTACGCCTACGCGAAGTTTCATTCGCTGTATCGCGGCCGATTCGCGATGGACGTGCCGGAGGAGATGGCCAACCGCCCGCTGATCTTCGCCACGCAATCGACGCACAAGATGCTGGCGGCGTTTTCCATGGCTTCGATGATCCACGTGAAGCTGAGCCCGCGCGCACCGCTTGAGTTCGACCAGTTCAACGAGTCCTTCATGATGCACGGCACCACCTCGCCCTTTTATCCGATGATTGCGTCGATCGATGTTGCGACCGCCATGATGGACGAGCCGGCGGGCACGACACTGATGACGGAGACCATTCAGGACGCAATCACCTTCCGTAAAACGATGGCCTCGGTCGCGCATCGCCTCAAGTCCGAGGAAGGCGATTGGTGGTTCTTCGGCATGTTCCAGCCGGACTTCGTAACCGACGCGGCAAGCGGCGAGACCTTCCGCTTCGAAGACGCTCCGGACAGCCTCCTGACGCAGTCTTCGCAGTGCTGGACATTGAAGCCGGGCGAGGACTGGCACGGCTTCGCAGCCCACGATGTCTCAGAAGACTACGTGCTGCTCGATCCAACCAAGGTCACGATCGTCATGCCCGGCATCAATCCGCGCGGGGAAATGGGGGACTGGGGTATCCCGGCGTCGATCCTCACGGCGTTCCTCGATGCGCGGCGCGTAGAGATTGCAAGAACCGGCGACTACACCATCCTCACGCTCTTCTCCGTCGGCACCAGTAAAGGCAAGTGGGGCAGCCTGCTGGAGACGCTCTTCGAATTCAAGCGGCTCTATGACCAGGAGGCGATGCTGGTCGAGGCGCTCCCTGCGCTGGCGGCCAAGTATCCTGACCGCTACGGCAACCTGACGCTCAAGCAGTTGAGCGACGAGATGCATACCTGCATGAAGGAGCTCAATCTGCCCGGCCTGCTGCACGCCGCCTGTGACACTGAGCCGAACCCGGTGCTGACTCCCGCGCAGACCTACCAGAAGCTGATCCGCAACGGTACCGAGAGGGTGAAGGTCACGGAGATGGCGGGAAGAATTCCGGCGGTGATGCTGGTGCCTTATCCGCCGGGGATTCCCATCCGCATGCCCGGCGAGCGGCTGGGAGACGCGGAGAGCCCCACCATCAAGCTGCTGCTGGCGCTGGAGGAATTCGGCAAGCGGTTTCCAGGATTCGAGCGCGAGGTGCACGGCATCGAGGTCGACGCGCAGGGCCAGTTCTGGACGCGCGGCGTCATCGAGTCGACAAACGGTACATCGCAGCCGAAAGCGAGACCGCGCACACGTCCCGCGGCACGCGCGGTAAAGAAGACGATGTAGAAGCCGGGATCAACGGCATGTTGGTAACGCCGTCATCCTGACGACCATCGGAAGGAAGAATCTCAGCGACGTATGCGAGTGAATAGCGCTGAGATTCTTTGCTGCGCTCAGATTGACGTTGCCAGCCGGCTCCGGCAAACAGCTTACGAATCGGTCACTCCAACGGATGCGGCGAGCTAGGGGTGCGGCGCGGGAGCAGCGCCGTTGGCCATGAAGTTCTTGTACTGAGTGTCGATGATCCCAAGGTTGCGGGCGAATCCCAGCTTGGCCTGGTTGTATTGGTAGACCGTGTTCACGTACTGCGTCTGAGCCTGGGCCAGGGTGGACTGGGCCTGCACTACGGGAAGGTTGTCATCGACGCCGGCCTCGAAGCGCTCTTTGCTCTGCTCCAGCGCGGTGGTGGCCAGGTCGACATTGCTGCGGGCAACCCGCACCAGCTCTGCGGTGGATTGCAGGTCCAGCAAGCTGTCGCGTAGCTGCTGGTCAATTTTATTGGTGAGATCGTTGAACTGCGAATTGAGTTCGTCGATCTGCGCCACCGCAACGTCCTTGTCGCCGCGAAACTTGGCTTCCTGGAAGATCGGGATGCTCACGGTTCCTTCCGCGGTGAAGGTTCCGTGGTAGACCTGACCGGTCACGCCGGTGACGCCGTAGTTGCCGTCGAAGTTGATGCTCGGGAAGCGCTCGTGCTTTGCCGCCTGGCGTTCCAGGCGCGCGGCGCGAATCTGCTGCCGCATGCTTTGGAAATCCTGTCGGCTGGCATAGGCCTCTTTGCGCGCGTCCTCGATCGTCATCGCGGCAAGGTCGGCGTAAGGAGTCGCGTCGGTCAACTGAATCTTCTGTTCGGGAGCAAGGCCGATCTGGCGATTAAGGGAAATCTTCGCCTTCTCGAAGGTGTCCTGGTCGGCGATCACAACTTGCTGCTGTGTCTGGTACTGGACCTTCGCGCGCAGCTCATCGAGATTGGCAGCAGTTCCGGCCAGATGCTCTTCGTGCGCCTGGTACAGCAGCGTCTCATCGGTCTTCAGCAGGGACTGGGCGTAGTCGACCTGTGCTGAGGCGGCAAGAGCCTGCAGATATGCCGTCCCCACGTTGAGGACGACGAGCCCTCGGGACGACTGCGAATTGTAGTAAGCGGCACTGGCATTGGCCTTGGCGGCTTTCCAGACATCCCACCCAGCCCAGGTAAACAGTGCCTGCGTCATGTTCACCTGCGCGATGGTGGAGTTGACTCTGACGATAAGCGGAAACTGCGCAGCTTCGGCCGGAGGAATGCCGAAGGAGGGAAGCAGGGAGGCGTTGAATCCGGACGCGGCCAGATCCAGTTCGTGCACCCCGTGCTCTGCGTGAAGCGAAAGATTGGGCAGAAGCGCGTTGGCCAGCTGTAGCTTCTGCGCCTCGGCGCTCTTCTGGTTTTCCTTGGCGATGGTAAAAGCCAGATTGTTCTCGATCCCCAGCCGGATGGCGTCATCCAGGGAAAGCTGCTTGACGTCGGAGGTAGCAGCGACCGCCTGGACGCTTCCGACATAAGGATTCTGGGCGGAATTGTCCGGATTGGCCTGCCCGAAGGCGGGAAAAAGCGATGCCGCGAGGAAGAACAAGGCGGTCGCTCCGGGCTTCAGGTCTCTGGGAAGATTCATTGTTGCTGGGAGTGTCCTTCTCGGGTCTACGAGCTTTAGATTTTCATACCGCTGCAGGGATGCCAAATAATTACAAATATGGCACATGGAAACCTGGCGATGCTTCAGGTTTCGCGCAGCCCCGGATGCCGGAGATGCCGATAAACCCATCATTCTATAAGGCGTATCCGGGCCAGGAGACGCATCACGCGCTGTCTGGATTTTTACCCGTGATCTGGCGGAAATCCGCAGTGTCTCCAGAGTAACCGCACGAAGCAACAGACGAGCAGAGCTGAACATCGTAACTGATACGAACAAAAAGGTGCAAACCGGCATGCCGATCGTCGGCCGGGGAGAAATTGAATAGATGTTTTCCAGCTTCAATTTCCTTCTCGGCCAGGAAAGCGCGACCATGGCGGGGATATTGAAGGTTCAGATTGGGGTTTTATGAGATGACGAGTCAAGTGTCCATACCGAGGGTCATGATGTTGGCGAACGACCTGGCGTCGACACACTCGGTGCGACAGACGATTCGCCGGGCAGGCTTGATCGTCATCCTGGACCCGGTTTCAAGCCGCGAGGGATTTCTATCGCGCATTCGCAACGGCTCTGTCGATCTTATTGTGGCTGGCGCCGGCGGCATCCAGGGACTGGAGGTGCCGGAGATCGTGGAGCAGGCACGCAGCGGCGAAAATCCCATCCCGATTGTGCTTCTGGGGCACGAGTCGGATGAACCTCGCATCCTGCGGTCATGGCGTGAGGGCGCCGCGGATTTCGTATCCGTCTCGCAGCTCGACCGCCTGCCGTCCGTCGTGGATCGGGTCATGCGCCATCAGCGCAATCAGAAAGCAAACGCCCGCATACAAACCGAGCTGAACCGCGCGGCCGAGATACTCCGCGAAAACCAGAAACTGATCGTGATTGGCCGCCTTACCGCATCCATCGCCCATGAAATCAACAACCCGCTGGAATCCCTCACCAACCTGCTTTACCTGATGGAAGTGGATCGCGACTCCCCGGAAAAGGGCCAGGAATATCTGCGCATGGCGCAGCGGGAGCTGAGCCGCGTGGTGCAGATAAGCAAGCAGACGCTTACCTTCTCTCGCGAGACGAGCTCACCCGTGCGTGTACAGCTGGCCGATCTGATTGAGGAAGTGCTCGCTCTTTACGGCCGAAAGATTGCCGAAGCGGATCTGCGGGTGGTGCGGCAGTATGAATCGAGTGAGGCCGTCACCGTGTTCCCCGGAGAGATGCGTCAGGTGCTGTCGAACCTGATCGCCAACGCCATTGAGGCCACTGAACCGGGCGGCTTGCTGATCTTTCGCCTTCGCCCCGCCCGCAACTGGTCGGATCAAGGTGTACGCGGTGTGCGGCTGTCCGTCGCCGATAACGGCTCCGGGATGCCGGTCGAGGTCCGCAACCGCCTGGGAGAACCCTTCTTTACCACCAAGGGCCAGCACGGAACCGGCCTCGGCCTCTGGGTCACGCGTTCCATCCTGAATCGTTATGGCGGAAACCTGCAGCTTCGCTCTTCGACTGCGCCGGACCGTCATGGCACGGTGTTCAGCCTGTTTCTGCCAACCAATCTGCGTCCGCAGGCTGTTCTACCCCGAGCTGGCGCGGCTCCCATCATGACTGCGAAAACCAGTGAAACCGGCGGGACAGCGCCCTTTCCCAAGGAAACAGCCTCGTTTCCGGAGGAAGACTGCCAAAACCGCGCCTTTAAAAAGGCTTAGCTGCTGCTGAGATAGAGCTTACTGCTCGTCTTCCTCGTCGTTCTGCCTCTTGGCGGTGGACAGAATCTTCTCCGCAATCGGCTGCGGAACCACATCATAGTGATCCATCTCCATGTGGAAGCTTCCGCGTCCCTGGGTCATTGCGGTGAGGCTCTGCCCGTAGCTCAACATCTCCGCCATGGGCACTTCGGCGCGCACCACGGTTGACGCTCCGCGAGTCTCCATCCCCTGCACGCGGCCGCGGCGCTGATTCAAATCTCCCATTAGAGTGCCTGCGAACTCCTCGGGGGCATCGATCTCCACCCGCATCACCGGTTCCAGGAGTGCCGGCTTGGCCTGCTCCATGCATTTGCGGAAAGCGATGCGTCCCGCCATCTTGAAGGAAAGCTCGTTCGAATCGACTTCGTGATAGCTGCCGTCGTAGACCGTGACTCGGAAGTCCACGACGGGATACCCGGCGAGATACCCCCGCGCCGCCGACTCCTGAATACCTTTTTCGACAGCGGGAACAAACTGCCGGGGGATGGAGCCTCCGAAGATGTCGTTGACAAACTCGAAGCCCGATCCGCGGGCTAGGGGCTCGATGCGGATCTTGCAATCGCCGAACTGCCCATGGCCGCCGGTCTGCTTTTTGTGGCGCCCCTGCGCTTCCGCGCGGCCCCGGATGGTTTCTCGGTACGGCACCTTGGGAGCCTTCAGCATGACCTCGGTGTGATAGCGGCGGCGAAGCTTGGAGACAATCGCCTCAATGTGCGGCTGACCTGCTCCCGCAATGAGAAACTCGTTAGTCTGCGGGTCGCGGAAGAAGCGGACCAGCAGATCCTCCTCCATCATCTTGTGAACCGCGGGCGCAAGCTTGTCTTCATCGGCGCGCGTCTTGGGCTCGATAGCGTAGGTCATCGCAGCCTCGGGCAGGCAGACCGGCTCGAAGAAAATCTCGTGACCCTTTTCGCCGAGCGTGTCGCAGGTGAAGGTGTCGCGGAGCTTGGCCACCGCGCCCAGGTCGCCGGCGTGCAATTCGGACACCGGCACAGCGGTGTGGCCCTGCATGATGGACAGGTGCGAAAGCTTCTCCACGCCCCGGCGGGAGTAATTGGCAACCGTGGCATCGTTTCTCACCATGCCGGAAAAAACCTTGAAGAAGGTGATGCGGCCGGCAAAGGGATCGGTCATCGTCTTGTACACGAATATCGATACCGGTTCCTGGTCCTCGACCTTGCGCATCACGAACTCCTGCTGCAGGCCGTCCACCACGGTATGCATTTCGGCATCGATTGCGTGTCCGTTCGCGGCGACCGGCTGCAGAACGGCGCGCGCGGCAACCGGAGCCCGCTCGATGGGAGCGGGCGCATACACCTTGAGGAAATCGAGCAGATGATCGGTCGCGACATTCGCCAGCCCGCTGGCAAAGAGCACCGGGAAGATGCGATCCTCGCGGATTGCCTCGTGCAGCGCCGTAATCAGGTGCTGCTCGGGAATGGTCCCCTCGGCGAAGAACTCTTCCATCAATTCGTCTTTGCCCTCAGCCACCAGCTCCACCAGGACCTCATGCGCGGCTTTGCAGGCTTCCTGCATGTGGGCGGGAATCTCGCCGATCTTGCCCGAGCCATCGCCATTGGGCGTGTAGTAGAAGGCCTCCATAGTGACGAGGTCGACGATGCCCTCAAAACCTTTGCCGTTCGCGATCGGCAGCTGCACCGGGATGAGATTGCGCCCGAAGCGGGAGCGCAGCGCAGCGATGGTGGAGTGCACAGACTCCGCCGCCCGTGGATGGTCCATCTGGTTAAGCACGACAACCCGCGGCAGATTGAACTCCTCGGCATACTTCCAGACGCGCTCGGTCATGGCCTCGACGCCATTTGGCGTATTCACGACCACCAGCGCGGATTCAACCGGCATCATCGCCGACTTGGCTTCGTGAACGAACATGTGGAAGCCGGGCGTGTCGACCAGGTTGACCTTCACCCCATTCCACTCGGCAAATGCGACCGCATTCTGCATGGTCGTGCGCCGCGAGACTTCTTCTTCGTCGTATGCGGTGACAGCGCTCCCATCTTCCACGCGGCCCAACTTCGGCGTCATTTTCGAGGCATGCAGCAGAGCGGAGACCAACGTGGTCTTGCCGCTGTGTGCATGCCCGACTACAGCTACGTTGCGGATCTCACTTCCTAGATAGGACTTCATCGAGTGCTCCTGAAAGATAAACTCGCCCCGAATACTGAGCGCGGCGGTGGGTGCCAATGGGAGGATAAGAATTGTCAGGGATTACTTGTGCATCGGAGGGGCGTACCGGTTTCGCACAGAAGTATCGCGAAGGCGTCGTTTGAGGCGTCTTGATCGCGCTGCTGCCGAATCTGCCGTCCTCATCCTTCATGCGAGGCGCGTGCCAGAGAAGCAGAGATTTCACTACATCGAAACGACTGCTTCCTCAAGAGCTTTGGATGCTAGCACGGGTTTCGGGTGGCCATCAAATTACCCGATGAAAGTCTAAAATTGTCGATAGATGATGTTCAGGATCATAGTTGGCGCGGTGCTGCTGGCCGGCGTTGTCTATCTCCGCTATCGAAGCACTGCGGTCAGACGGCGCGAGAAAAGGCGCCGCACCGATCGTTGAAAGAAAACATTCCGTAGAAGCGAAAATATGCGCCCAGCATAGGCTCCGCGGTGTTTGCGAACTGCCGCGTGGACGATGCTGCCTTCAGCAAGTCGGGCGCGTGATAGAGGTTCCCTCGATACTGCCCGCGCAGGCCGAAGTGCGGAATCACCGTCCAGTCCACCCCTCCACCATAGACAAAGACCGGCTTGGTCTCGCTGGAGACGCCGGTTTGGCCGCTGTCGGGGCGGAAGAAGAGAAGACCCCCGCCGGCCAGCACGAACGGCTTGAAGTTGAGAATCGGCAACGAGATGAACCAGTCCGCGCCCACCTCATGCGCGCCCGCCTTCACCGACTGCAGGTTGCAGCTCTGGTTGGCGCGGTTAAAGGAATAGTTGAGCTCGTAGCCGACAAGGGGACTCGAGATGTGGCGCATCTCGAGCAGAAAGCCGGCCTGGTTGGACGGGCTCTGCACCGTGCCGTTCGCCTCCTGTGTCCCGGTGAATGCTCCATAGATGCTGGCGGCGACATCGGTCTGTGCGTATGCGGCGGTATTTAATCCGATCAGAATGAAAGCTATAAGGGCAAGAAAGGGAGAGAAATGCATGCGTCTCATCCCTCTACTGTGATGGATTTGTCGGGAGCGAAAAAGTGCCCAGCGGGATACCGCCTGGGGCACGTTGCCCGGCGCTGCCGATCTGACGTCCAACTCTAGAGGCCTGGGTGCACAAGGTTTGTGGCAGCGCCAAGCCGTGCCTCCGGCTGCTGGTGCATAATGGCCGTAAGGCCTGATTCTGCCCGCCGTAATCGGGCCCATTGAGCCAACGACCACGTGAATCTCCCTAACTCCATCACGATGAGCCGCATCTTTTCGGTGCCTCTGCTTATCTGGATGCTTTCGCCTCATTTTCCACATGGTGGTTGGCATGGCGAGCAGGAAATCCTTGCGTCGCTGTTTTTCATCCTGGTATCCATCTCCGACGGGGTCGATGGATACCTGGCGCGGCGGCGCGGCCAGATCACGACCATGGGAATGCTGCTCGATCCCCTGGCGGACAAGCTGCTGATCACCTCAGCCTACATCGTGCTGGTGGAGTTCAATCCGCACGTGGTCAAGCCGTGGATCGCCGTGCTGGTGATCGGGAGGGAATTCCTCGTTAGCGGCCTGCGCTCGATCGCTTCGACAGAAGGCTTTACGATCGCCGCCAGCGATCTGGGCAAGCTGAAGACAGTGATCCAGATTGTGTCCGTGGTGGCGGCGATCCTCGATCGCGGCTGGTACGAGTGGCACTTCGGCTGGTTCATCGTGCCGGTCGACCTGATCGCGGTGGTGGGCATCTACTTCATGGCGCTGGTGTCAACCATCTCTGCGGTCGATTATTTCGTCGCGTTCTGGCGGAAGATCGAAAAGGCATCGAGCGGGCGGCGAAAACACGACAACGAATTTGTTCTCTCCCGAGGGAAAAAAAATATCCCAGCGGCAAAAAACCTAACCTAAGCTCTTAGGGAATCCGGAGGAGTAATCTTCTGAGATTTCGGTCTGGTAAGGCAATCCGTGTCCGGACACGAGCCAGCTTCAAAAACTACAGCTCTTGCCGATGGAGATTTCGAAAATACCTGCGTCTTTTTCTACCCTTGAGTGCGTCTGTTGATTGAGAGGTTCGCTCGGGCAGCTCTTCCAGAGAATTTTCCCGATTCGGCCCTCCTGAAGGGTAAGCCCCGGTGGTTCGTGGGTCCACCGGGGCTTTCCTGTGTCTGGAGCCTGAAGAGTCAGGCCGGCAGCGCGTGTCCTGCGTGTGCGTGAGAGGCCTGGGCCGCCCGCGTCAAGCGATGCACAAAGTGATAAGGGGGCCACGGCCCCGAGAGCTGCATGTGGCAGTCCTTCATGGATTGACTGGCGCTCGAATATTTGTTCTGGTACCGCTCCACACCTTTGTGATCGATGAGATGGGCGATATCCAGCAGCATCTTGCCGGAGTCGGTGCGCTTGCAGGTGATCTCTTCCGCCAGGGGGGCGAACATCCGGTGCATCTGCACGGATACGGCGCGGGCCTTGGTCTGGCGTTCACGCTGCAGGGTGGCATTTTCCCGGAGGTTGGTGAGGTATTCCCGGCCGACAGTGGGAATAACTTCCGATGAGAACCGGCGGATCTGCTCACGGCAGCAGTCGTCGAGCGTGACCTTGAGATGCATTTCAGCCTTACCGCGTAAACGTTCAATATTGGTGACGAACTGGCGTTGATTCGAACGGATCGAGCGCCGGAGGGAATCATCATCGGCAAAGACGGTGCCGAAGCGGAAGGGCAGGACGGTCGACAGCTTGAAACAATCCGCGATCACTCGCGCATGATCCATGGCCGCCTTCTGGTTGAGATTGTCGATGGGGGAATGCTCACTGACGATAACGGCTAAATCGCTGGCTGGATAGAGGAAAACCTGATTTCCCTGAATTCCCGCAACTGATTCCATCGGAATGGGTTTACGGTGACGAAGCAGTTCAGGAAAGGCTTGCTTTTCGGTTATGCAGTAGGCGTACCATGCCATAGAAGATCGCTCCATTGCGGGCCTGTAAGGGATTGGAATTGCGGCATTGCGGAGGTTGACTGCATAGAATTTGTGTCTCTTTTTTTGGGCGCATCCATTCGTTGTTGAATCGCCTCGAACTGGAACGTATGCTAGTCCCGCAAATGAACAACTGGCAACGGCCGATCGCTTTTGCACAGCTTGGTTAGCAATTTCGAAGCGTCTTTGTATTGATAAAAGTGAAAACTATGTTGATCCTGTCAATTTAATGACCATTTTGGGCCAGCAACGGGCAGAGCACCCATTTTGGGGGATTTTCTGCGAGCCAGAATTTGGTTGAGAAATTTCTCTGAATTGCTCCCGGATCAGTGCGCGAAGCGGGGACCGGCGTGGGCCAGAAGCACGCCGACCATCAGGATAAGGATGACCAGCAGGATGGCCAGTCCGGCGCCCACGGCGCGTACCAGGCTGCCGATTGACTTGACATCCTCGACCAGTTCGGCGTGCTCGAAGTTGTTCTTTTCCGAGGTCTCCCGAAGCCGGGCAATCTGATCTTCCAGCCGCTTGATCTCGAGCGCCTGATCCTGAACGGCAAGGCGCATTTCGCGCTGGCCGCTCTGAATACTGGTGACATTGTCGCGAACTTCCTTGGAAAGTCCGGCGTTCTGCGCCTGACCCACGCCGATAAGATCGAGCAGCGGCAGAAAGCGCGAGACATAGGGAAGAATCGTTTTGAGCTGCAGGAGAGCCTTCCACATGGCGTTCTGGTCAGAGTCCTTCGGCTCTTCGAGCGCCAGCATTTCTGCCGGCTTTGCCGAAGGTTTCGCATCGGAGGCCAGCTCGATGAGGCGGTCGACAGCGGATTCGTGCGCGGAGCCCCGACCCGACTCGCGGGAACGGCCCAGCTTGGTCATCAATTCATCAATCATGGGGGAGTTCCTGTTTTCCAACTATAGCGCCAAGTTTCGAATTGCCAGCCACGAACCTCTGTCCTGTAGCAGGGGTTCAACCCGCAGACCGAACCAGATTTCCTGGGCCGTTATCGCCGGGCGCCGTTGCTTTCCGCGACCTTAGATGCTTCGGCCTGCTGGCGCAGGGCATGCACGACGACGCGTAGCATCTCTTCCTCTGGCGCCGGTTTGCCGGTCCAGATTTCGAACTGGCGAGCGCCCTGGTGGACGAACATCTCCACCCCGGTGATGACCGGGATTCCTTTTTCGCGGGCCATCCGAATGAAGGGTGTATCGATCGGGTTGTAGACCAGGTCGAAGACGATGCGGGCGTTGATCTCCTTGGCTTCCAGGATGCTGTGCGGCTTGACGCCGTGCATGCCGGCCGGCGTGGCATTGATGATGACGTCGAAATTGGTCTTGGCGAGCTGCTCGCGCTTGAAGGTCTTGGCCTTGGCCTGGCGCGCCAGCTTCTGGGCCGATTCCGGCGTCCTGTTCATGACGAAAACTTCCGCCCCTTTGTCTTTCAGGCCGAAAACGGCGGCGCGCGCCGCTCCCCGGCGCCCAGGACCAGAACCTTCGCGCCTTTAAGCTGCAGGCGGCGTTCCAGCGGGCGAACGATAGCCGCGACGTCGGTGTTGAATCCGTAGAGCTTGCCGTCCTGCGAGCGAACCACAGTGTTGCAGGCGCCCACCTTCTCGGAGAGCGGATCGGTGCGCTCCAGATGTTTCAGAATCTCTTCCTTGAGCGGCATGGTAACCGCCAGGCCGTTGATGGGCACCTCGCGCACCAGGGTGAGCAGGTCGCCGAGCTTTGCCGTCTGCAGGGCGAGGAATACCGCGTTGACGGTCTCGCGGCGGAAGGCGGTATTCATCATGATCGGCGAGAGCGAGTGCTTGATAGGGTTGCCGGCGACGCCATAGACCTTGGTCGCCGCGTCCAGCTGGTCGATGCGATAGGTCTCTTCCAGGGTGCGGGCAGCGATCTGTCCGGGGCCGGTCTCCTCGCCGACGTGGGCCGCGGCAAAGGTGAAAACGCTCCCTGCGCGGAGGCCGAGCACGCGGCTGATGACTCCCTGGTCGCCCATACAGATTCCCACCACGCTGGCCAGGTCCCGGGTGCGCTCCAGAAAGCGCATCATGGTCACATTGTCGGCCAGGGTCTTGGCGGTCGAGACGATCTTGATGAACTCGGGCTCGTAGGGGCGGATGCGCTCGAAGATTCCGTCTAGGTCCCTGGTGGTGGTGAAGTCGTGATAACTGATGATGAGCGCGGCGCCGTGGTTGCGCAGCTTGTCGAGCTGTCCCTGCTTGATGGCCTCGGCGGTCTGCAGCTCGAGGTCGACGAGATGAAAACCGGCGGTCGCCGCCTTCTCCAGAACTTCCAGCTCGGCGGCGATGGTTCCCTTGAACTTGCCTCCGGTGGCCGCGCGGCGACACGTGGCCACAGCCGTGACTTCGCTGCGCTCATAGAGAAATTGCTTGAGCTTGGGCAATGCCAGAAGCGGTTTGGGGAGGTAATCGAGGCGAAACTCGATAAAGGTGTTCTCGCGTACGGCTTCGGCGGCTTTTTCAACCATTTCCGCGGGAGTAGAACCGGCAATCGCGACGCAGACCCGTCCGATGCGGGAACGGATGAATTGCGGCGAGTGGAGGACTCGTTCCGGCTGGACGGTCGCACGTTGCGCTTCTTGCTTCGTTGCTTTCATGGGTGCAATTGCGGCATCTTACCGGGTGCTGACTAAGGATGCAACCTCTGTTCAGCGAATCCTTTTCCGGCGAGCCCGTAACGACCGGAAACGAGTTCCTGCGATACCCTGCTGAAAGGTGAATCCCCGAGGTGAAGCTTTGTCCGACGTAGATATTCAGCAACTGCAGACTGTTTCCTACCACCCGTGGAACACGGAGGGATTTCCCGACGGTGGCGTCTCACCGGCGAGCCTGGAGGCATGGGTGAATGCCCGGCTGGATCGCCATCAGCAGGCCATTGACAAGCTTCTCGCCGTACCGGGACCGCGCACCGTTGAGAACACACTACGGGCCTACGACGATGCTGTGGCCGAACTTTCGGCGACCGGCTCGCAGACAGGCCTGCTCGACAGCGTGCATCCGGATAAGGCGATCCGCGACATGGCGCAGGCGTTGACCCAGAAGATAGCCCAGGCCGGAGTGCAGCTTGGCCTGAACCAGCAGGTCTACCAGGCGCTGAACCAGATCGATCCGGAGAGCGCCGACGATGCGACCCGGCATTACCTCGACCGGACGCTTCTCCAATATCGGCTGGCCGGTGTGGACAAGGACGAGGCTACGCGTAGCCGCATCAAAGAGCTGCAGGACAAGGCTACGATGCTGGCCCTGTCGTTTGGCCGCAATGTGCAGGAGAACGTAAATGCGGTCGTGGTGGAAGATGCCTCGGAGCTCGAAGGCCTTCCCGAGGATTACCTCCAGGCGCATCAGCCACGCGACGACGGCAAGATCACTCTGACCACCGACTTCCCCGACTATCTTCCGGTGATGACCTTTGCCCGGTCAAAGAGCCTGCGCCGGCGAATGTTTCTCGCCTACAACACGCGCGCCTTTCCGCAAAACCGGCAGAATCTTCTCGACCTGCTCGCAATCCGCAAGGAGATCGCCGGGATCCTCGGCTTCTCCAACTGGGCCGACCTGGCAACAGCCGACCAGATGATGGAGTCGGCGGCGAACATGCAGGCGTTCCTGGATGAGCTGGACGTAGCGAGCAAGGCCGGCGCGGAGAAGGAATACGCGATGGTGGTGGATTTCGCCCGGGTAGAGCAGCCGGAGCTGGAGACCATCGATGTGACCATCGACGCCGCGAGCCGCGGGTTCTGGCTGGAGCAATATCGCAGATCGGCATTCGAGTTCGATTCGCAATCGGTGCGACCGTACTTCCCCTACGATCGGGTGGAGCAGGGTGTGCTGGCGACCGCGGCACGGCTTTTTCAGGTAGAGTTCCGGCCGGTCCCGGATGCGCAGACCTGGCATGAGGACGTCGTGACCTACGATGTCTACGACCGCGATACTGCAATTGGGCGCTTCTATCTGGATATGCACCCGCGCGAGGGGAAGGACAAATGGTTCTCCGCCCATCCGCTGATTCCGGGAATCCTCGATCATCCCTCGGGACGGCAGATTCCCGAAGCGGCGCTGATTTGTAACTTTCCCGGTGGCAAATCCGGAGATCCCGGCCTCATGCAGCACTCGGATGTAGTCACCTATTTCCACGAGTTCGGCCACCTAATGCACGCCCTGCTGGGCCAGCAACAGTGGGCCGGAATCAGCGGCATCGCTACGGAAGGCGACTTCGTGGAGGTTCCCTCGCAGATGCTGGAGGAATTCTTCCGCGATCCGCGGTTGCTGGCCACATTTGCGCATCATTATGAAACCGACGAGCCGATTCCTGCGGAGCTGGTCTTGCGCATGAACCGCGCCGGGGCCTTCGGCCGCGCGGACTGGGTGCGCACACAGCTCTTCTACACCACCTATTCGTTGCAGACGCACATTCAGGAACCGGCCACGCTCGACCCTGATGCACTCCTGCGCTCGCTTTACGAGCGGTTCCTGCCCTACACCTGGATCGACGGCAACCGCATGTATGCGAGCTTCACGCATCTCGTCGGCTACTCGTCGAACTACTACACCTATCTTTATGACAAGGTGATCGCGCTGGACTTCTTTGCGCAGTTCGCGCGCACCAACCTGCTCGACGATCCGATTTCGATGAAATACCGGCGGACAGTGCTCGAGCCGGGCGGATCGCTGCCGGGGAAAGAGATCGTGATGCGCTTTCTCGGACGCCGGCAGTCGGCGGACGCTTTTGTGAGCTGGGTTGGAGAAGAATTTCAGGCTGCTGCCGCTGTTTACGAGTGAGGAGAACGAGAATGCCGGCTTCTGCAATTTTGCAAAAAGCGTATGCGGGGAAATGGGCGCTGGTCACGGGCGCGAGCGCTGGAATCGGCGAGGCGCTGGCCGTGGAGCTGGCGGCAGCCGGTGCGAATCTCATCCTTACCGCGCGCAGGACGGAGCGTCTCGAAGCGCTGAGCTCACGGCTTAAAGCAGAGCATCGGATTCAGACGATGGTTATCCCCGGCGATCTCGCCGATCCGGCTGCGCCGCAGAGCCTCTATGATGCGACCGAAGGCAAGGGAATCGCTGTCGACGTCCTCATCAATAACGCAGGGTTCGGCTACTACGGTGAGTTTATCCGGGGCGACCTGTCCTTTCAGCGCACCATGGTGGATGTGAACTGCGCCGCTGTCGTCGATATCACTCATTTGTTTCTGCCGCGCATGATCGCGCGCAGGCGCGGCGACATCATGATCGTGGCTTCGACCGCGGCGTACCAGCCGGTGGCGTATATGGCGACCTATGCGGCCACCAAGGTCTTCGACCGCTACTTTGCCGAAGCGTTGGCGGAAGAAGTAGGGCGGCACGGAGTCCGCGTCAGCGCTCTTTGCCCGGGTCCTACCGAGTCCGAGTTCGGCCAGGTGGCCGGCGCGCGCAGCGACGAGAGCCGCAAGTATCAATCCGCGGCGGAGGTCGCGCGACTCGGCCTGGAAGGCATGGCCAAGGGGAAGACGTGGGTGATCCCCTATGCCGGCGGACGCATTCAGGTGTTTATGCAGCGGTTCGTGCCGCGCCGCATGGTGACCGGAGCCGCGGAACGGATGTTCCGTCCGGATTCGGTGAAGAGCGCAAAGAAGTAGCTTTGGGAGCCGCGTCGTCGTCTGTGCGCAGCCATGTATATTCCGAGAGGAGCGGCTGCCTGCGTATCGTGTTCGGGAGGATTCATGTTTTTTTCGTTCCGCCGCTGCATGCTGGTTCTTAGTCTGGCTGGCGTTTCCTATGCGCAGGTAATGACGGTGCCCACCAAACCGGCTGCCCCGCCTGCGTCTCAGCCTGCTGCGCCGGCCTCGCAGATTGATCCCGCGGCTCGCGATAAAGTGATTGCCGATCTTCGCGCCAGGAAGTTCGATGACGCCCTGGCTGAAGCGAAGGCGATTCTCGCTGAGAAGCCATCCAGCTCGCAGGCCAACAAGCTCGTCGGCGTAGTGCTGCTTGATGACCAGAAGGCGGCCGACGCGCTGCCATACTTTCAGAAGGCGCTGGAACTTGATCCCGATGACGCAACCGTCCACGCGTTGTTGCTCCAGGCCTACGCGCAGACCGGCGATACGAGGAAACGCGACGAGCAGCGCGCCATCTTGCGCGGATTTCACAGCGACGGCAAACATCCCGACTTCACGCAAGCGATGGGATTCATGATCGAGACCTTTACAGTGAAGGACAAGGAGGTGCAGGCAGTCGAGTTTTATGAGCCTGCAGGGAAATTTCATTTCTACTACCGGTTCAATGTCTTCGACTCAGACGGTCATCTGCAGAGCTTCTACGCGCTGGAGTCGGATGATGCCGATCAGGCCATGTTCGCGAAGCAGCACCCGAAGGAAGCGGCGGCCGGCGAGCGGCGATTCTCGATCGATGTTTATGCGCGGAACCCGCAGGGAGCTCCGATGCAGGGGCTCGTCACCTTCATCGATGGTCAGCCGACCTATGACGACCTGCGCGCACGCATCCTTAAGATTCTGGAGAACGCCAAGCCAGCTGAAAACCTGACACCGCAGGCTCCTGCCGCTCCCAGCAAGCCGGGTAAAGACCTGTAGTCTCAGCGGCTCGAGGACCGATAGACAGTCGACCGTGTCCAGTATGTGGAGTTATCCCAGTTGAGATGGTTGCCATCGGCGGTGACGGTTGCTGTGATAGTTTTGCCGCTCCAGCTGGTCGTCAGATGGTGGTCTCCGTCCATCTGTCCGCTCGCACGGCCCCATTTTCCGCAGTTGATCTTCAGCTCGTCGCCCTGCTGACGGACGGAGCAGGGTTGGGTGCGGTCACTGTCGGCGTACCATTGGCCGGACAGGTTGATGGGGCCAGATCCTTCGCTGCCGCGAGCCGCGTCACAGCGTTCCCAGAATGTGCCGTTCGTCCAATCGATCTGCGTGCCGCCTGGGCTCAGTGTTCCGATCACGTTCTGCCAGCCGAGCGCGATGATGCTATTTCGTCCACTCGCTCTCCCCGCGGAGGCGTCTCCGTTCTCATTCCTCAGCATGAGATAGTCTCCGCTGTGGGTGATGGAGGCGCGAACCTCGGGAATACCCTGGCCGCACCACATCCCGAAGAAGGCTGCCAGCTGAGACGCATCGGGAAACTGCGCCGAGATTGCGCCATTTATATTGCGCTGCAGATCTGCCTCGAACGCCGTCTGTGCAGCGGATGGCTGCGGCCGGGGAACCTCCGGCTCGGGAGGCGCACCGCCCCACTGCCAGAAGCGCACCCAGGGCGCTTTCGCGATCATCGCCGAGAGCTGAGGATCGGGAAATCGCTTCACGTAGGGTACGGCCCACCCGATCTCCAGTCCTGAGATATCCGCGGGAAGATTCTGGGGAACGCCCGTGCGTTTTTCGATGATCGAAGGATCTTCGAGGCCGGCTACGGTGAATTTCGCCAGCCGATGGATAGCATCCCCGTTTTCCGCATATAAGTCGAGACCGTTTGCAGCTCCCAGCTCGGCCAGCATCACCAGTGGGCCCAGGGCGTAAAGCTGATAGTGTTCCGCCATGGCGGCGCGATTCATTTCTGCCGTCAACGACCCATCGGGTTGAATGGCGTCGACACCCATGCGATAGGTCGTCAGGCCCCAGATGAAAGCATCCTGATCGTTGGCTGCGATGCCTTGCGCCGCGACTGCGAGCCCTGCCCAGTACATGTGATTGTTGTACGCGTCGCTGCCGGGCCGGTTGCGCTGCACGTCAAAGTAGTCGCGCACTCGCGCCCCTACCAACCCGAACCATCTCTGTATCTCCGCGTCCTGTTCCGGAGTGCCAACCCCGCTATCCCGCACCTTGAGATAAGGGATAGCGGTGCCGCTGAGCATCCAGTTTTGAAGATAGACACCGACGATCTGCGGCATCTTGCCGTCCCAGGCATCTGCTTTGGCCGCAGCATCGAGGAGAGCATAGACGCAGGCCGCGGCCGCCTTGCTTCCCTTGCTGAGCCATGCGTCGGCAGCCAGGCCGACGAATTGACCGAGATGCGTGGGCCCCTCGGACTCGGTGTTGAAAACGGCCAGCTTCTGAGCATCGATAACGGAAGCTTTTTTGTCGGTGTAGTAGCCCTCCGCGCTTAGGGTCTGAGCAAATGCCGGAGGGGCTGGACAGGTGTACGGCGCGTCGGTTGGATTGATTTTGGTGTCGTCCCAGGGCGAGCGCAGTTTGCCGGCGTGAGCCGCCGCAGTAACGAGGAGAACGAGACACAGCGCGGCCAGCAGTCTCTTCATGACGCCTCAACGCAGACATCTTACCCCGACTTTCAGCGCTCTGTCAGGCGTTTACGGTATATCCGGCCCGTGAGCCTGAGTAAATCGGGTGTTGGGCGGGCTTGAGGGGCACGGACTTCAGCCCGGAGATAAACCGACTCGCGAGCTTGAGTAAATCGTTTGAGTTTGACTATGGTATTTCCCGGCGGTTACGATTGCCGCGGGAAAGCCGGCACAAGGGATCCGCGATTTCGCGGCGCTCGATAGGACGGCTCTCAGGAGAACCATGATACCTCTGACGATGCGAAAGCCGCTCGCGATGGCGGCTTTGCTTGCCGGCCTTTGCGCCGCACCACTTCTTACAAGTTCTGCCCAGGAACCCAATCATCCGAAACCGGAACATCATCCATGGGACGACAGGTCTCTCTCTCCCGATCAGCGCGCCGACCTGGTGGTCAAGGAGATGACTCTGGATGAAAAAATCCGGCTGGTGCACGGCACCGGCTGGGGCGTTCTGCGCGAGGGCGATCCGATTGCACCGGGCTCGAATTTTGCCGCTGGTTACGTCGAGGGAATTGAGCGGCTGGGCATTCCCGGCGTCAACGAGGCCGATTCGGCTGTGGGACTGCGTATGGCTGCCTATCAGAGCCGCTATGCTACGCTGCTGCCCTCCACGCTGGCCGCGGCCTCGAGCTGGGATCCCGCGGGCGCACAGCTCTATGGCGACGTGATTGGTCGCGAGCTGCGCGCGTGGGGTTCGAACATGTCGATCGGCGGCGGCGTCGATATCATGCGTGAGCCGCGCAACGGCCGCAACTTCGAATATGCGGGGGAAGATCCGCTGCTGGCCGGCACCATGACCGGCAACCTGATGAAGGGGTTGCAGGCCGAACACATCATGGGCGACATCAAGCACTACGCCTTTAACGATCAGGAGACCGGGCGCGATATTCTGAGCGCCAACATCGGCAAGCGGGCGGCGCGGGAGAGCGATCTGCTCGCCTTCCAGATCGCCATCGCTATCTCCGATCCGGCGGCCGTAATGTGCTCCTATAACCGCGTGAACGAAACCTATTCCTGCGAGAACGACTGGCTGCTGAACCAGGTGCTCAAGAAGGATTTTCACTTCCAGGGCTTCGTGCTCTCCGATTGGGGCGGCACGCATAGCACGGTGAAGGCCGCGCTCGCCGGACTCGACCAGGAAGAGCCCGAGGACATTTACTTCGGCGAGCCGCTGAAGGAAGCGGTGCAGAAGGGTGAAGTCCCGATGTCGCGCCTCGACGATATGGACCACCGTATCCTGCGCAGCATGTTCGCTACCGGCGTGATCGACCACCCGCCATTTCCGCGCTCGGTGGTCGATCCATTCAAGGGACGTGATGACGCGCAGCACATCGCCGAAGAAAGCATCGTGTTGCTGAAGAACGAGAGCAACCTTCTGCCGCTGAATGCAGCGACTGTTCATTCCATCGCACTCATCGGATCGCATGCCGACGTCGGGGTGCTCTCCGGCGGAGGCTCGACGCAGGTGGATCCGCCCGGAGGCAATGCGATCAATCCACATCCCGGTTCGGCCTATTGGGGCGAGACGGTTTACTTTCCGTCGTCGCCGCTCAAGTACATTCGCGAGCACGCGCCGAATGCCAAGGTGGAATTCAACGCCGGAGATGACAAAGCAGCCGCTGGGAGCTTCGCCAAGTCTGCTGACGTAGCCATCGTCTTCGTGCATCAGCCGATGCATGAGGGCATGGACGCGAAGACGCTGTCGCTGCCTGACAGTCAGGACGCGCTGGTGAGCGCGGTGGCCGCAGCCAATCCCCACACCATCGTGGTGCTCGAAACCGGAGGACCGGTGTCGATGCCGTGGGCGGATAATGTCGCAGGCATTTTCGAGGCCTGGTATCCGGGCATCGGCGGAGCGCAGGCGCTGGCCAATCTCATCTTCGGCAATGTAAATCCGACAGCCAAGCTTCCGGCGACATTTGCCAAGAGTGATGATCAGCTTCCCCATCCTGTGATCGCCGGCATGGACCTCAAACAAGTGCCGCATGAGGTCGAGACGAATCTGGGCGGTCATCGTATCCGTCACAATGAGATGCGTCTGCCACCTTTCGATGTGAACTACACCGAGGGCGCGAAGGTCGGCTACAAGTGGTATGAGTCGCAGCACATTCAACCACTTTTCTGGTTCGGCTACGGCCTCTCTTACACCACCTACGAATACTCTGATCTCAATGTGGATGGCCACGGCCGCGAAGTCACGCTCACGGTGAAGAACACCGGTTCCCGGGCGGGAGCTGAGATCGCAGAGGTCTATGTCACGCTTCCCGAGGCGGCGGGGGAGAATTACAAGCGGCTGGTGGCCTTCGACCGCATTCCGCTGGCGGCGGGCGAATCGAAGACGGTCACGCTGAAGATCGATCCCACGCTTCTCTCCATCTTCGACGAAGCCAAGGACGGTTGGAAGCTGCTGCCCGGCGAATACAAGATCCTCGCCGGCCCCTCGTGCAACGACACTCCTCTCACGGCAAGCTTCCACATCGAATAGCATCAATCGTTCAGTAGCAACCGCAGGCGGCATCCTTTTTAATTCTCCAGGGGGGTGCCGCTTCTTTTTTGGGGGGGAATCTCTGCCGCTCCGGAAAAATCTTCTGCTTCGTCGCTCACCGCTTTCCGTGACTGTCCGTCTCACTCCCAGCCGGTAAGTCTTCCCTGAGGCAACCTCAAGCAAATAACTTTCGGAAACGCCGCTTGCATTTCGCCCCGCTTTATATGTTACAGTGAGTAACACTATGACGGGTAACGTTACACCAAGTCACGATCCGGCCGACCTTGGCGAGCTTGAGCGCGAAATCATGCAGATTGTCTGGCAGCAGGGCACGATCACAGCGGACGAGGTCCGCGAGCGCATGGAGCGGATAGCCCGGCCGCTGAAGGACTCCACCATCCGCACTGTGCTCCGCCGGCTGGAAGAGAAGGGATACGTAACCCACACCGTCGACAATCGCACCTTCGTTTACGAGCCGGCCGAGCCGCGGCAGGTGGTAGCGGGCAGGGCGGTAAAGCGGATCGTCGACTGGTTCTGCGACGGGTCGGTCGAGGACCTGCTGGTGGGCATGGTGGATTCGAAGGTGCTGGACCGCAAGGAACTGCAGCGGCTGGCCGAGCGTATTGCAGCGGCAAAGAAGGGGAAAAAGTGATGACAACTCTGGTGGTGGAATCGGCGCTTCGCTCGCTGTTGATGGCGGCAGTGGTGTGGGCCGGGCTCAAGCTGCTGCGCGTTCATCACGTCCTCGCGCAAAAGATCGCCTGGAGCCTCGTCCTGCTGGTAGCGTTCGCAATGCCGTTGCTGATGCGCTGGCAGGCGGCGCATCCGGGCATGGCGCTGGTGGTCCCGGTAAAGCAGTCAGCCGCCGTCACGGCGCTCGAAAAGAAGATGTCTTCGCTGCACATCGAGCGCGCCTCCGTTTCGGCTTCCATCTCGAGACCTGTATCTTCGTCCCCGGCCGCCGCTGAGACACCGAGTGCCGATACGGCCATCGCATCCGCGCCAAACGTCTCTGCAATTCCGGTCTCGGTGTTTCAGCAGGGACCGGCCCCGGCGCGAGTGTGGCACCTGTCCGATCTCGCCCGCTCGATCATTCCTGCTTACCTTGTGATTTGTGGTGCGCTGTTGCTGCGCATGTTCGTCGGTCTTGTTCTGGCCATGCGCATCTGGCGCCAGGCTGAGCCCGCCTCGCCGATCCTCGAACCCCGCGCGACGGTGCGCATCAGCTCGTCAATTCAGAGCCCGGTCACCATCGGCTCGGGAATCGTACTGCCGGCAAACTACACCGAGTGGGACCGGGCCAAGCTGCGATTCGTGCTCGCGCATGAGCGGTCGCACGTCCGTCAGCGCGACTTCTACCTGCAGTTGCTGGCGTCGCTTTATGCGGCGCTGGTGTGGTTCAGCCCATTGGGATGGTGGCTGAAGCGGCGGCTCGCGGATCTCGGCGAAGCCCTCAGCGATCGCGCCGCGCTTCAGGAGGCCGATGACAGGTCGTCCTACGCTGAAGTGCTGTTGGAGTTCGCCGCTTTGCCGCGCCATGGCTTTGCCGGTGTCACCGCTGGAGTTGGCATGGCGCGCTCCAGCAACATTCAGCGCCGCATCGAGCGCATTCTGAACGACCGCAGCTTCCGGATCGCCTTTCTCAGCGGACGCCGCCATGCGGTGATCGCCGCACTGCTGATCCCTTGCGGACTGGTGCTGGCTACCTCGCTTCTGCATGTGCAGGCAGCCGAGACGGTGAAGGTGAAGGCGATTGCCGCCATTTCGCCTGACACAATTCCGCCCGATCAGGATGAAGATCAGGCCGCCGAGCCGGCTCCGACCGAACCCATGCCGCAGCGGCCCCAGGCCGTTCGCGCTGTCGCGCCTCTCGCCCAGGCCAGCCCATCGCCGAGTGCGGAGCCTGTTCCAGTGTCGGTTCCTATTCCTCCGGTCCCTTCGCTTCCGGCAATTCCGGCGTTGACTGCCTCCGTCCCAGTGAATCTCGAAGACGGGGCGCACGCGATGGTTGCGGCTTCGCAGGACTATGACCAGGATTCCGACCGCGACAACGCATTTGTGTTTGTCGACCGCGACCGGAACTCCGCATATGCCAATAACAGCTCGTGGGGTTATGGAGGCGAAGCGGATCGGATAGGAAAGAAGATCAGCGGCAGCTTCATTTGGTTCAAGCGCGACGGTAAGTCTTACGTGATCACCGATCCGGCGCTGGTGGCTGGGGTCAAGGCGCTCTACGCTCGTGATGGCGACTTTAAGGGCTCCCAGGAGCGGCTCCAGGCAATGCAGGCAGACCTCGCCAGGCAGCAGGCCCGGATAGGCTTGCAGCAGTCTTCGGTCCGGGTACCCGTGCCGGACATCTCGAAGGAGATGGCGGAGCTGCAGCAGTCGGTGCAAACGCTCGCCGCCGGAAACGCTCAGGAGGTGACACAGCGGAGCCTGGCCGAAGTCCAGGCGCGGCTGGGGGCGCTGCAGGCCAGGCTGGCCGAGGCGCAGGCGCTCGCCGGCTCCAGGCAGGCCGCCATAGGCCCGCAAGAGAGTGAACTCGGCGCCAAAGAGGCCGCGCTGGGTCGACAGGAGGCCGAGCTCGGACGCCAGGAAGCGCGTGTTTCACGGGATGCCGCGCAGCGGGTGAACGCACTGATCGACCGGGCCTTCCGCGACGGCAAGGCGAAGCTGGTCGACTAATTTTTGCGGAAAATCAGCGAGCCATTTTCTTCGCTTTGCGTCCTATTGATTGCGGATTCCTGAATTACCTCAAAATCCGAGAACTGGGCCCCGAAAGCTTGCGTAGTCTCTGGCGTGGCTGGCTTCAGATTTCGAAAGCTGGTTCGCCCAAAAAAAGCTCAATCTGTTCACGCTTTCTCGTCAGAGGATCGGAGCGCCGGTGGCAAACGTTGTTGGCTACATCAAGCACTCTCTCAGGATGCTGGCCAAGCATCCGGGTCTCACGATCACCATTCTTTTCACGCTGGCGTTGGGCATCGGGGCGAACACGGCAATCTTCACCGTGGACTATGCCACGCTGCTGGCTCCGATGCCCTATCCGCATCCGGAACAGCTGGTGATGGTGTGGTCGAAGATCCAGACCTATCACAACTCTGTTTCTGCCGGCGACTTTACCGACTGGACTCGGCAGAGCACAGCCTTTCAGGATTTGAAAGCCTGGACCGGCGGCTCCTTCAATATCGCCACCGCGTCCCAGCCGGAAAACATCGACGGCAGCTACACGACTCCGGGCATGTACCGGATGATGGGAATCCCGTTCTTTCTGGGGCGGGACTTTCTCCCCGAAGAAGGTCAGGCGGGAAAAGACCACGTCGTCATCCTCGCCAACAGGGAATGGAGGCGCCTGGGCGCGAACCCGAAGATCATCGGCACCACCATTCGCCTGAACAGCGAGCCGTACACCGTGGTAGGTGTGCTGCCGCCCGGTCTTTACGATCGACAACAAAACAAGGTCGTGGTTCCTCTGGTCTTCAAGCCGGATCAGATCAACCACGACTTTCACTGGCTGCTGGTGATGGGCCGGCTCAAGCCGGGCATCACGGTGAAACAGGGGCAGGCGGACATGAACTCGGTCACCGCCCACATCGCCCAGCAGTATCCCAAGAGTGATAAGGGCTGGGGAGCGTTCGTCGAGCCGCTCAAAAACGATTTCCTGCCCAGCGATCGGATTCTGACCCTATGGCTCTTGCTGGGCGCGGTCGCCTTCGTGCTGCTCATCGCCTGCGTGAATGTGGCCAATCTGCTCCTGGCCAAGGGCATGACGCGGCAGAAGGAGATGGCCATCCGCGGGGCGCTGGGCGCGACCAGGAAAACCATCTTCGCGCAGTTGCTGACCGAGAGCCTGCTGCTTGCCATGATGGGGGGCATCCTTGGCATCGGCGTAGGCTACGCCATGCTGCGCGGACTCATCGCAGCCTTGCCTCAAAACACTTTGCCGACGGAAGCCGAGTTGAGGCTCAATGTTCCCATCCTCCTCTTCACCCTGCTGGCAACGACGCTGGCCGGACTTCTCTTCGGATGCGCTCCTGCGTGGTACGCATCGCGGGTCGATCCGGGCGAGGCGTTGAAGGAGGGCGGCCGCGCTGGCATGGGAGCGGGAAGCCATCGCCTCCGCCGCGTGCTGGTGATCGGAGAATTTGCGCTGGCGCTCTCCCTGCTGGCCGGAGCTGGCCTGGCCATCCACAGCTTCGTGAATCTGTTGAACGTGGATATCGGCATCCATACCGATCATGTGCTGACGTTCTTCCTCCCGGTTCCCGACTCGCGCCCCAAAGACCCGGCAAAGATCAATGCTTATTACCGGCAGATTCTGGCCGCGGTCGATGCTGTGCCCGGCGTGACCCATGCGACGGCGATGACAGGGATGCCGATGGAAGGCGCGGGCTTCGGCATGCCGTTCACGATCGCCGGCGGCCAGACCTATTCCGACCCGTCGCAGCGGCCGGGTGCTGGCTTCGGCATGGTCACTCCCGACTACTTCCACACCTTCGGCATCGGCCTGATAAAGGGGAGAGAGTTCACCGATCAGGACAACGATTCGAGCGTCAAGGTAGCGATGGTGAACCAGGACTTTGTGCGCCAGTTCCTGAAAGGCAAAGATCCGCTGCAGCAGCGTGTCGTAGTCGAGCAGTTAATCCCCGGCGTGACCAAGCTGGGGCCGCCGATCGAGTGGCAGATCATTGGCGTGTACCACAACATAAAGAGCCGGGGATTCCGCGAGGACAATCCGGAGATCCTGATTCCGTTCTGGCAGATTCCCTGGCCCAGCGCCGGGATTGCGGTGCGAACGGCGGAAGATCCCGCGTCGATGACCAAGAGCATTGCCGCCGCCGTGCATTCCGTCGATCCGGAGATCGCCCTGGCTGCGCCGCTTACCCTGGATCAGGTTCGCGATGAGATCCTGGCGAACGACCGCTTCACCGTGCTCCTCTTCGCCAGCTTTGCCACAGTAGCGCTGCTGCTGGCGGGCGTGGGTATCTATGGAGTGATGGCGTTTTCGGTGGCGCAGCGCGCCCATGAGATTGCTCTGCGCATGGCGCTGGGCGCAACCCGGGGCCGGGTGGTCGGTCTCATCGTGCGCGAAGGGGTGCTTCTGGCTTGTATCGGGCTGGTCGCGGGGTTGGTCGGCTCCTATTTCATCGGCCGGGCCATGCGAACGATGCTCTATGGCGTGGGCGCGATGGACCTCTCCGCTTTCAGCGCCGTGGGGTGCATCCTGCTCGCGGCAGCGCTGCTGGCCTGCTATCTGCCGGCGCGCCGCGCCGCGTCGACGGAGCCTATGCAGGTGTTACGCAACGAGTAAGGCAGCGCTCGCGTCTTTGGCGCAAAGCCATCACCCGCAGGTGCGTTCCTTAAAGCAGCGAGATCGCCGTCAGCCTGCTTTATTGGGTTGTCACTTCGATGACGCGCAGTTCGGGGTACTCCTGGTTCCAGCCGTCCGCAACGTGATCGAAGATGAGCCGGAACTCGCGGCTTTCACCGGGCTTGATCGGCGCGGCCGAAACCGGCTCCGTGTCGATGTATGGCTGGTGAGTGCGGATCAGGCTGAGCGCCATGGTCTCTTTCTGCGCCAGCTGATGAGCGAAATCGCGGAAGGCAACCTGGACCGTGAGTCCGGTCAGAGTCTTCGTTCCGTGGTTGGTGATGACCCCGTCCAGATAAGTCTGCTTGGCACCGGCCACGCTGGAGGACTCGCTCATCTTGATATCGGAAAAAGTCAGGTTCGCGGTGTACGGGTCGGCCGGCGCGAGCCCCGCGCCGCCGGGATTCGACGGCTTCGCGTGACGGCTTAACAGAATCATGCCGATAATCGCCAGCAGGACAACTGCGCCGGCTATGATCCAGGGAGCCATCGATCGCGGTTCTTTGGCTGCCTGATCCGCCGGGCTGAGAAAATCTGACTGCTGGTCGCCGGATGCCATCAGCGAGATTTTACATCTTCATGCCCAGGCTCCGGGCTGAACGACTTCGAAGCATTCCGTTGCGGAAGGTGACAAATAGGTAACCTTCGCAAATCTTTTTGCAAAATTCGCATCTCGCCGTACCACAATGAGTCTAAGAAAGCAGGTCGATCCGCTGCATTCGGGATTGCGTACCGTCGATGTGAATGAGCTGGCAATGACTGATCCTCAGATACCGATAATTCGCGCACAGTCTATCAGGCGATCCAATCGCGCAGCTGCGGACTATGTCTACCAGGCGGCTACCCTCGCCGCTGCCCTTCTGCTGCTGCTCACTGTCACTTTGTAAAAGCAAATACGCTCTATAACTCCATCGCATATTGAATGCTGCCGTCCCCGGGCGCAGCTTTGGGCTCTTTGGTCAGATCGAAGACCAGCCGTTCCAGCACCAGGCGCTTGTCCGGCGGCTGGGAGCGGAGCTCGAGGTCGGCGCGGGCGATGAGCCGCAGCGCGCGGGTGATATCCCGGCTCGATTTGTAGCGTCGCGCCTGGCGGATGAGATCGTCGGCGGCGAAGGGCGGCATGCGGAAGCCCTGCCACAGCGCCTGCCAGATGGCGCGCGAGTCGCGCACATTCTTTTCCAGGATAACCAGCATCTGGCGGAAGGTGCGCGCAAGCATGTAGAGGTGGCCGATGGCCGAGTCCTCGCCGCCGTCGGAGGCGTTAAGCAGCCCATGCAGCAGCATCAGCGCGCGCGCCGTGTCGCGGGCCGAAATCGCGTCGGTGAGCTCGTAGAGCGAACGCTGTTTGGCGGCCAGCACCATGGTTTCTACATCGCCGAGCGTGATGTGGCGTTTCTCTCCCGCAAAGAGCACCAGCTTGTTCCACTCGCTGGCGATCAGCATCATGTCCGCGCCCAGCGCGTCGGCCAGCTCGCGGGCCGCATCCGGATCGAAGCGGACCTGCTGCCGCTCGCTCTCGGTCGCGATCCAGCGCAGCGCGTCGGTCTCATCGACGCGCGCGAGTTCGACGATCCCGCACCAGTCGCCCAGCGTTTCGCGGATGCGCTCGTAGCGGTTCTTGTCATCCATGTCCATGCGGCGCGGATCGGAGGGGATGCGGATGTGATCGGCGACGAAGATGACCAGGCTTTGCGGATTGGGCGAGCGAAAATATTCCTCGATGGCCGCGAACTCGTCTTTCTTCGCGCCGCGAGTGTAGAGCGACTTCAGTCCGCGAACGAAAAACACCTGAAATGGCGCCATCAAGGAAGAGGTGCGGGCGCGGTCCAGCACCTCGAAGATGTTGGACTCGGCGAGGTCCATCTCCGACAGGCAGAAGTCTCTGAGGTCCGGCGGGACCAGCGTTTCCAGCACGGCACGGCGGCAGCGGTCGTAGAGAAAAACCTCGTCGCCGATCAGGACGTAACCGGCCCGGGGCTTGTTCTCCCGCACTTCGGCGATGAAGCGCTCCGCGGCTGCGAATCCCGCGCCCATCTAGAGTTGCTCCGGCAGAACGCGTTGTAGGCGGAGGTCGCGCATCAGAAGGACTCCAGAATATCGGAGACGACAGCCTGGGCAAAGTCCCGTGAGAGGCGCTGCTGCGCGGCCGGGTCTTCCTGGATGAAACTTACCAGGTCCTGCGTGGTTTCATACTGCTGGCGAAAGAGGTAGTTGGAATTCTTATAGAGCGTCTTGTGATTGCGGTCGGTGAGCAGGATGCGGGCCTTCACCGTGATCAGGAAGCTGGACGACTGGCCGGTCTGCGAATTGTAGGTGAGTGGAACCACCTGGTAGCTGGTGATGGTTCCCTGCAGCGTCGCATCGGCGTCCGCGTCGCCGCTGGAGACGAGGTGGTACGAGGTCCGGCTGGAAAATTCGCGGATGACGGCCTGCGTAAATGCGACTTCGAGGTGATAGGACTGTGTCGCGTTCTGAAATACCGGCACGGCCAGAGTATGAACGGTGTTCGGCAGATGAGCCGCCGATCCGGCGGTGTGATAACCGCAGCCGGTGATCGAAAGAAACAGAGCAGAGAGGGCGGCAACAAACACGCTACGCATGCTGATCTATTGTCGCAGAGGCGCGGTGGAGGGTCACTTCCCGGCAGTTTGCGAACCAGGGTCCGATGCTCCTCAGTACGTGCCCGGATTTTCTTCACAATAAATCCGAATGGAAGCAGAAAATACAAAAAGTCTGATACACTTCCTCCACTCACTTTTTGCCGAAAGGAAGGCGCATGATGAAAAAGTTTGATCTGCCAGGCGATTCTCAGTCGCAGCGGCCCGTCGTCGCACTTCCCGGCATCCAGCGCCACTAACTTCCTCCGCTTACTGTGATATGTGGTCCGGCGGCGCAGCCTCCGGATCGGACTCCTGCATATCTCGCGTTCTGGAAGCCGTATCTCCAGCTGAGGAAGACTTACCTTTACCCGCCGGGCAGATGCCCTGGCTTTAACTGATCCAGTCGCCGAGTGACTTATGAACACTTATTCGAATAAGAATGCGATGCGCGATGTTCTTGCTTTCCTGTTCCGACATTGGCGGCGCGAAGCAGCGGCCGTTACCGGAATCGCCATAAGCATGACCGTGGGCACTGTGGCCGATCTTTTGCTGCCGGTGTTCTCGGGGCGGCTGGTGGACGCCATCGCCGCCCACACCGCTCCCCGCGTGTCCGCCCTGCATGCGGCGATGCAGGCGATTGCCATCATGGCCGGCCTGGGAGCGGTGCTCATGGCCGCGCGCTATGCCGGTCTGATCGGCATTACCCGCTTGACGCTGCGCCTGATGTCCCGCTTCGCGAGTGATGCCTTCTGGCGCGTCCAGCGTTTCTCCACCGATTGGCACGCGAATAACTTCGCGGGGTCAATCGTGCGCCGCGTCACGCGCGGCATGTGGGCCGTCGATATGATGGACGATACTCTGTTGCTCGCGCTGCTGCCGGCGTTGCTGGTGCTCACCGGTTCCTCGCTGTTGCTAGGGCTGCGCTGGCCAAGCATGGGGTTGATGGTCGCCGCCGGATCGACGATCTACGTCGGCATCTCAATCGCCCTGTCGCTTCGCTATGTGGCTCCTGCCGCACGTCTGTCCAATGCGCAGGACACCAGGATCGGCGGGGCAATGGCCGATGCCGTCACTTGCAACACGGTGGTGAAGTCCTTCGGTGCGGAGGCGCGCGAAGATTTCCGCCTGGCGCGAGTTCTTGACAAGTGGAATCAGCGCACCGCCCGCACCTGGATCAACGCCACGCGCAGCGGCAGCATGCAATCCACCATGCTGCTCGTCCTACGCACGCTCATCACGTCCTACGCCCTGCTTCTGTGGTGGCGCGGCAGGGCAACGCCTGGCGACGTCACCTTTGTGTTGACCAGCTACTTCATTGTGCATGGCTACCTGCGCGATATAGGACAGCACGTGCGCAATCTGCAGCGCAGCGTCAACGAGATGGAGGAGATGGTGCAGTTTCAGTCTCAGCCGCTCGGAGTGTCCGACCATCCCGGGGCCAGGCCCATCCGCATCGGCGAGGGAGAGATCGTCTTCGACCGCGTCACGTTCCGGTACGGCACGCACACCGCGCCGCTGTTCGATGACTTCTCCCTGCGCATCAAGGCGGGAGAGCGAGTCGGACTGGTGGGGCATTCGGGCTCCGGCAAGACGACATTCGTGAAGCTGCTGCATCGCCTCTACGACGTGTCGGACGGCAGGATCCTGATCGACGGCCAGGACATCGCGCAGGTGGCGCAGGATTCGCTGCGCGCACAACTCGCCCTGGTGCCGCAGGAGCCCATCCTGTTCCATCGCACGCTTGCGGAGAACATTGCGTACGCGCATCCCAAAGCCGCTTCGCGGCAGATCGAAGAAGCCGCAGAGCTGGCGAACGCGCACGACTTCATCGGCCGTCAGCCGAAGGGCTATGCGACGTTAGTGGGCGAGCGCGGTGTGAAGCTCTCGGGCGGAGAGCGTCAGAGAGTTGCGCTGGCTCGTGCGTTTCTGGCGAACACCCCGATTCTCGTGCTGGACGAAGCGACATCCAGTCTGGATTCGGAATCGGAAGCGTTGATCCAGGAGGCGATGGAGCGGCTCATCGCCGGACGAACCGCGATCGTGATCGCGCACCGGTTGTCGACGGTGCGCATGCTGGATCGCATTCTGGTATTCGACCGCGGCAAGGTGGTCGAAGAAGGAACTCACGACGAGCTGGTGCGGAAGGACGGCGGTACGTACAAACGCCTGTTCGAGAGGCAGGCCCTGGGTCTGCTGGTCGACGACGAACCTGAGGACGAGCCTGAATTCTCAAATCAATAGGCGGAGGGGTGCAATCTGCAAGTGGTTGCACCCTTCTCATTTACCGCTACTCGGCGGTGCTGGGATCGATGATGGATCGCACCTGCGAAATCTTGTTGGCAGGGAATCCGCTTTTTTGCGCGTGTTGGCGAATCGTCTCTTCGTCGGGCGCGATGTACACGCAATAAACCTTGTCGTCGGTCACGTAGCTCTGCACCCACTGAATCTGCGGGCCGAGCTCGCGCAGGACGCTGCAGGAGGTCTGCGACGCGGCCTGCAACTGTTCTGGTGATAGCTTTCCAGCTTCGGGCATCTCCCGTTCAATGACGAATTTCGGCATAAGTGATTTCTCCTCGTTTGAATAGAGAGAGCATCCTATCAACGCGACCCTTTCCCTGCATACAAACAAAACGGCCCGGCGCTGTTGAGCGTCGGGCCGTTTATCTTTCCGGAGTTAATTTAAGCGGGTGACGGGCTGCCTTCGGGGAAGCTCGACCCGCGTCCCGGTTCGGGCTTGAGCACCTGCTGCACGTCGCCGGTGGTGGCGCCTGCGCCGCCAGTCGGCTTCACCGGAGGCAGTTCCTTGCCTTCGATGATCAGGTTGATCTCGTTGGCGTCGAGTGTCTCACGCTCCAGCAGAGCGGCCGCCATGCGGTGCATGATGTCCTGGTTGGTGTTGAGGATCTTGTAGGCGGACTGGTAGGCTTCGTCGACGAGGCTGCGTACCTCGCCGTCGATCTGCCGCGCTGTCTCCTCGGAGAAGTCGCGATGTTGTGCGATCTCGCGTCCGAGGAAGATCTGCTCTTCCTTCTTGCCGAAGGTCAGCGGACCCAGGCGGCTCATGCCGTACTCGCAGACCATCTTGCGGGCGAGATCGGTCGCGCGCTCGATGTCGTTGCCGGCGCCGGTTGTCATCTGCTTGAGGAAGATCTCCTCGGCAAAGCGGCCGCCCATCAGGATGGCAAGCTGCGTCTCGAGATAATCCTTGGTGACGGTGTGCTTGTCGTCCTCGGGAAGCTGCATGGTGACACCGAGGGCCATGCCGCGGGGGATGATGGTGACCTTGTGCAGCGGGTCGGCGTGATCGCGGATCGCGGCGACGAGCGCGTGGCCGGCCTCGTGGTATGCCGTAACGCGCTTCTCCTCGTCCGTCAACAGCATCGACTTGCGCTCAGCGCCCATCAGGACCTTGTCCTTGGCCTGCTCGAAGTCGATCATGGCCACGGCCTTGCGGTTGGAGCGTGCGGCGTTCAGGGCGGCCTCGTTCACCATGTTGGCGAGGTCGGCGCCGGAGAAGCCCGGTGTGCCGCGAGCCAGCACGCGAAGATCGACGTCCTCGGAGATAGGAACCTTCTTGGAGTGTACGCGAAGAACCTCTTCGCGTCCGCGAACGTCGGGACGCCCGACAATCACGCGGCGATCGAAGCGGCCGGGGCGGAGCAGCGCAGGGTCGAGCACGTCGGGGCGGTTGGTCGCGGCGACCAGGATGACCCCGTCGTTCGACTCGAAACCGTCCATCTCCACCAGCAACTGGTTGAGGGTCTGTTCGCGCTCGTCGTGTCCGCCGCCGAAGCCTGCGCCGCGGTGACGCCCGACTGCGTCGATTTCATCGATGAAGATGATGCAGGGTGCGTTCTTCTTGCCCTGCTCGAAGAGGTCGCGCACGCGGCTTGCGCCGACGCCGACGAACATCTCGACGAAGTCCGAACCGGAGATGGAGAAGAACGGCACATTCGCTTCGCCCGCAACCGCGCGCGCCAGCAAAGTTTTGCCGGTGCCCGGAGGTCCGACGAGCAGCACGCCCTTGGGGATGCGTCCGCCCAGGCGCTGGAACTTCTGCGCCTCGCGCAGGAATTCGATGATTTCCTTCAGCTCTTCCTTGGCCTCATCGACGCCGGCCACGTCCTTGAACGTGATCTTCTTCTGCTGCATCGAGAGCAGCCGTGCGCGGCTCTTGCCGAACGACAGCGCCTTGTTGCCGCCGCTCTGCATCTGGCGAATCATAAAGAACCACAGCGCGCCGATCACGATCACCGGCGAGAACTGGATCAGGATATTCCACCACGCGCTGCCCTGGTTGTCGTGAATGCTGACCTTGATCTTGTTCTGGTCCAGGATGTCGTAAAGATGCGGATAGTTGGTCGGGATCGTGGTGTGGAAGTTGCCGGGCTTGTCGCCGAGCAGCTTGCCGCGCGCCTCGTTGCCAGTGATGGTCAGGTCAGAGATCTGGCCGTGCTGAGCGTCCTGCAGAAACTCCGAGAAGGCGATTTCCGTGTCCGTCCCATGCCCGGTGCTCTTTTGGAAGACCTGCCACAGGACTACCAGGCACGCGAAGATGAAGACCCAGAAAATAATCGTCTTGACCGTTGAATTCACGAAGAAAACCTCTTTTCTCTCAAGCGCCGACAGAAAAGAAGATGGAGGAAGATTTCAATACGAGCTATCGAGGAAGCTCGCTGCTTCACATCTGCTTTGCTGCATTAGACGTCGATGGCCGCAGGGAAGTATCAACTAATCCATGCTTGAAACGGAGCGACACACGCCCAGGCCAATGACACTCATCGCTTATCACACATTCTACTCCCTTGAGTCTACCGGCCAGCAACCGATTCGCCTCAGGGGAAGATTCGCGATATCCGGCATAAGCCAACATCGGCCCGCCCAGGGAAGCATGTATGAGCACGCGGAATCTGGATGGAATTTTACATTACTTTGGTAATGAAAGAGCGCGGCGCGCTGTAAGCGGGAAAGATGACTCCCACCCGCAGGGACTCTGCTGGTGGGCTCGCACACCGCAGCGCGCGAGCCCACCAGGCCGTTGACCCTAGCGGGCCTGTTCTTCAGCCACGATCGAAACGCACTCCTCGAGGATTTCAAGGGCGATAGCGGCCTCCTGCTCATTCACAATGAGCGGCGGAGCCAGTCTGATCGAGGTTTCGCCGCAGCCGAGAATCAGGAGTCCGCGCTCGAAGGCCAGCTCCACGATCCGGTCACGCCATGCTCCGGCGACCTCGCGCGACTGCTGGTTCTTCACGATCTCGATGCCGATCATCAGGCCGCGCCCGCGCACCTCGCCCACGATGGAATGCCTGGCCAGCCAGGTGCGAAGCTGTTCGAGTATCTTGCCGCCGATCTTCGCCGCGTTCGATATGCCTTCACGCTCGAGGATATCCAAGGTGGCCAGCGCTGCGGCAATGGAGACAGGATTGCCTCCAAAAGTAGACGCGTGCGAGCCCGGCTTCCAGTCCATGATCTCGGCGCGAGTCATGCACACGCCCAGCGGCATGCCCGAGGCGATGCCCTTCGCCATGCAGACGATATCCGGCTGCACGCCGGTGTGCTCGATGGCCCACCACTTGCCGGTGCGTCCCGCTCCGGACTGCACCTCGTCGGCCACCAGCAGGATGCCGTACTTGTCGCAGATGCGGCGTAGCTCCTGCATGAAGATGGTGGGGGCGACCACATATCCGCCTTCGCCCTGAATAGGCTCGACGAAGATCGCGGCAACCTCTTCGGGAGCGAGCGTCGTCTTGAAGAGCTTCTCCTCGATGTAGCGCGCGCAACCCAGGGCAAAGGCGTCTACATTTGCCTCGCTGTCGGCACCCTCCTGCGGGCCGCCGCTACAGCCGCGATAGGCGTAGGGATAGCGGACGTGGGTGACGCCGGGCACGAGCGGCGCAAAGCGGCGGCGCTGCTGGGGTTTCGACGCAGTCAGCGACAGCGCGCCCATGGTGCGCCCGTGGAATGCTCCGAAGAAGGCGATGATGTTCTGGCGGCCGGTGTGGTAGCGCGCGATTTTCAAGGCGCACTCGACGGCCTCGGCGCCGGAGTTGCCGTAGTAGAAGCGGTGTGGCCCGGGCATGGGCGCGATCGCTGAGAGGCGCTCGGAGAGTGTGACCAGCGATTCGTAGTAAAAGTCGGTGCCGGAGATATGGATCAGCTCGGCCGCCTGGTCCTGGATAGCCTTGACCACTTCCGGATGGCAATGCCCGGTCGACGTGACGGCGATGCCTGCGGCAAAGTCCAGGAATTCATTCCCGTCGACGTCTTCCACCCGCAACCCCCGTCCACGCTTGGCCACCATGGGATAGGAGCGCGTGTAACTCGGAGAAATGAGCCGGTCGTCGTCGGCGACGATGCGCTGGGCATTGGGGCCGGGGAGCGTCGTGATTAATTTCGGTCCGTATTGCTCGCCAATGCTGGAGTTCCTGATGCTGGATTTTCCGGCCGATGAGGTGTTCGCCAAGATGGTGCTCATAATTCTCTCCTGAATTCCCGTATGGGGTGCCGGTGGTTTCCGGCTGCTCTGGGCCTGGTGGAACGGCCAATTTCCTGTTCTTGAGGGCGAGCGTGCGAGAGAGTCTTCTTCCGGTCACCGGTGCATCCGTTATCGGCTGTTGATGGTTCGAGGCCAGGCGCGATAAAGAGGCAGCGGCGGGCAGCGGTGACTAATCGCTGCCGAAGAGGCTAGGTCGCGTGCGGGTGGGAAGGACGCGGAGATGTTTCCGGGGAGCGATGGAGCGCGCGTAGGCCCGGCTCCAGCACCTGGTGCTGGAAGATACGGTCGCATTGGTAGCGATGACGCGCATGGCTCTCTTGTGCCCGAGGATAGCACGGCAGGTCTGCTCCCGGCGAGGGTTGAATCTGCTCGTGAGTGGACCAGTTTGAAGCGTACGGGCTTTGGCCCGCATATAAATCCGGCTGAAACTAATGGGGCTTCATAGGCTGCGGGCGAAACTTCGCTTTGTGAAGGGTATGGGCTTCAGTCCGTACGTACGTTGCTCAAAATAGCTACGGCCTCAGCCGCTGTGGGACACATCTCAACCCTTCTTTCGACTTTTTCCGCATCCTCTTCAGCCGTAGATAAATTCGATTAAAACTAATGAGGTTTTAACCTCTGAGGGCGGACTCAGGTCATTCGCGCCGCAATCACGAGAGCGCGCGTAAGTTCTTCCGGAGGGCCTCGGGGTCGCCGTCGGGCAGTTTGGCTTCAACTTCTACGTGGGTCAGCTCCCACACTGGAACGGCTCGAGCGAGCAAGGTCTTTCCCTGTGCGGTCAGTAACAGCAAGCGCCCTCGCCGGTCTGCCGGGTCGGGGGTGATTTTTACCAGGCCGCGACGCTCCAGAGGCTTCAACGCGGCAGTCAGGGTAGTCCGATCCATGGCCAGCAGCGAAGCCACTCCAGCCATGCCGGGAGGCTCCGGACGGTTCAGCGACATCAGCAGCGAAAACTGGCCGTTGGTGAGATCGAACGGACGCAGCGCCTCATCGAAACGCCTGGCCAGCGATCGCGCCGCCCGCTGCACATGAAGACAGAGGCAGCAGTCGCGAACCTTAAGCGTGGTTTCGTAAGGCACCTTTCCGTCGCTTGACATGCATCTATTAATGTTGATATCAACGTAATCTGTCAAGCGAATAGGAATAGATAGACGGAGGAATCGCATGGAACATCATCAGGTCGTATCGCAGGAGGAATGGCTGGCCGCGCGCAAAGCGCTGCTGGTCAATGAAAAGGAAGCAACCCACATGCGTGACAAGGTCAACGCCGAACGCCTGGCCTTGCCGTGGGTGGAAGTGGAGAAAGAGTATGTCTTCGATACTCCGGACGGAAAGAAGACGCTGGCTGATTTGTTCGACGGGCGCAGCCAGCTGATTGTTTATCACTTCATGCTGGGGCCGGGCTGGGCTGCGGGCTGCCCTGGCTGCTCCTTCCTGTCGGACCATCTCGACGGGGCGCTCCCGCATCTCGAAAATCATGACGTTACCCTGACCGCGGTGTCGCGCGCGCCGCTGGCCGAGATCGAGGCCTACAAGACGCGCATGGGATGGTGCTTTCCCTGGGTTTCCGCATTCGGCAGCGATTTCAATTTCGACTATCACGTGTCGTTCACCAGGGACGACCTGGCAGCTGGGAAGGCTGTCTACAACTACGCGGCAGCCCCGGTTCCCGCGAATCCCTCAGACGGTGAATTGCCCGGCGTCAGCGCTTTCTACAAGGATGACGCGGGGAACGTCTTCCACACCTATTCAAGCTACGGTCGTGGTCCGGAGGAATTGATCGGCACGCTGATGATCCTCGACCGCGCACCGAAGGGCCGCAACGAGAAGACGACGATGGATTTCGTGCGCCGTCATGACGAATATGAAAACGCGCCCAAGCAACACGCGTGCTGCGCGAAGTGAGGAGAGGAAAAGCGAAATTATGAACCTGCACACATATCTCAACTACGGCGGCAACTGCGCCGAAGCCTTCCGTTTCTACCAGGAGCATCTTGGCGGAAAGATCACCATGATGATGACGCACGCCCAGCAGCCGGGTGCAAACAACATCGATCCCGAATGGAAGGACGCGATTCTCTATGCCCGCATCACCGTCGCCGGGACAGACATTATGGCGAGCGACGTACCGCCGGACCGTTTTCAACCGATGCGCAGTGTTTATCTGTCGCTGAGCCTGGACAGCTCGGAAGAGGCGGAGCGCATTTATGCCCTGCTCTCCAATGGTGGAGAGATCTTCATGCCCTCGGGACAAGTTCGGCACGTCCTGGATGATTCTCCACGAAAAGCCCGCGCCGTAGAGACACCGAATGTGAGATGCGCGGGGCGGGCCATCGCCCGGTGCATCTCGCAGCGGCGGCTAACGAGGAGAAGCACGGCGGCGATCGAGCGGGTTCTTGCATCCGGCGATGGATGGAATCGACCCCGGTGCGCGATAGGATGGAAGTAATCCTGTCATGGCAGTTTCCCCTATCTCCGGCGGCCGAGGCATACCGAGCCGTCTCTCCATCTTCGTTGCTTTCCTCTGTGTCTATTTTTGCTGGGGCGCGACCTACACCGCGGCGCGGGTGGGTGTGGAACTTCTGCCGGCGACGATCCTCGCCGGGACCCGGATGCTGATTGGCGCCGCCATCATGCTCACCTTCTGCGCATTGCGCGGCCGACGTCTGCTTTGGGACCGCGCCGTGATGGCTCGGCTCATGCTGCTGGGAGTGATGCTGCTCTTCTGCGGCAATATCGCCCTGGTATGGGGCGAGAAGTATCTGGCCAGCGGACTGGCGGCGCTAGTTGTCGCGGTTGTGCCGCTCTATGTCGTGCTCATCGAAATGTTCACTGGTGGAGACCGGCTCCGCAAGCAGGGCTACATAGGATTGGCGCTGGGCTTCGCGGCGCTGGTGGCGCTGCTGTGGCCGAGCCTGCGCCACGGACGAAGCGGCCATCCCATGCAGATGATCGCGATCGTCGGCGTGCTGCTCGGCGCGTTTTCATGGGCCTCCGGGTCAGTGCTATCCAGGCGCATGAAGCTGCCCGTCGATCCCCTCGTCGCCGCCGGGTGGCAGATGCTGACCGCAGGCGCCACGGACATCATCGTCGCCACGCTCTTCCGCCAGTGGCCGAAGGCAGTATGGAACTGGAGCAGTGTCACGTCGGTCGGATACCTCGTGCTGTTTGGGTCGCTGCTGGGATTCAGCTGCTATACGTGGCTCATCGCCCACGTTCCGGTGGCCAAAGTCGCGACATATGCGTATGTGAATCCCATGGTTGCTGTGATTTTAGGAGCGGTGATTCTGCATGAGCGCCTGGCACCGACTGAATATATCGGGATGGTCGCCATCGTGATCGCCGTGGCGCTTGTGACTTCTTCACGCCTCAAGAGCGGCAAAGAAGTGGCCCAGGTCGAATGCACCATCGTCGAAGCAGAAGCTTAAAATCCCTGGTCTTAATGGCTAATCTCTAGTCCCCGCTTTCCGCAAGGTTGGCAGTTCGAGCAGCGCGAGACGCAGCTCGTGCGGGGTGCGTCCCTGCTCGCGCATGGCGCGGATCGACAACGCATCGTGCCGCTTCGCCAGCCGTTGTCCCTGCGCATCGCGCATCAGGGTGCAGTGATACCAGAGCGGAGGCTCGAGTCCGAGGGCGTGGTAGAGAAGAATTTGACGCGCCGTAGACTTGAGCAAATCCGAGCCGCGAACGACTTCGGTGATGTGCATGGCCGCGTCGTCGACCACGCAGGCCAGCTGATAGGCCGGGACATCGTCCCGCCGCCAGATTAGAAAATCGCCGAAGTCACGCCCGGCGACAAATCGCTGGGCTCCGCAGTGCAGATCGTGAAATTCGACAGCGCTGCCATCGGGAACACGGAAGCGCCAGTTGAGCCCGGCCGGGGAATCGTAGGTTTCCTCTTTATCCGCTCCCGACGTATCGGGAAGAACGGGCAGCGGGCGGCAGGTGCCGGGATAGTTCGGCCCCTCGTCGTCTTCATTCTCATGCGGCGCGCTGGCGATCGCGGCCAGATCCTTGCGCGTGCATCGGCAGGGGTAGATGAAACCTCGATCGAGCAGGGTGCGCCAAGCGGCAAGATAGTACTCGCGGCGCTTGCTCTGGCTGTAGGGGCGATAGCGCCCTCCCAGACCGGCTCCTTCCTGCCAGTGGATGCCGAGCCACTGCAAATCTTCGACCATCGCGGTGACGAACTCCGGCCGCGAGCGCTGGGTGTCCAGGTCTTCATTGCGCAGAACCAGGACGCCGCGCGCGTCGCGTGCGCGGACGTAAGCGGTAAGGAAGGTGGCAGCGTGGCCGAGATGGAGAAGTCCAGTGGGCGAAGGCGCGAGCCGGCCCCGATAAGGCCTCGGTTTTTCGGGCAGGATGGAAAAGGGGTCCATGGAATCTATGGGTCCTATTATGCCGTTGCGCTCTACTCTCGTGGGCAAGCCGGCCTGACGAGCGGGTTCAGAACAGGTCAGAAAAGGTCCGGGATGCTGGTGAAGGCGATGCGGGTTGGTGCGGCAGCTTTAGCCAGCAGCATGCTGGCCGGCATCAGCGTGTCGATGCCGTACTTGTGGTTGAGAGCGTCCATGGTTGTGGACAAGCGGGTGCGCCGCGACTCCGTCTCCAGCCCGGAGAAGAGGTTGAGGGTGTGCAGGTGATCGGGGACCAGGTTGCCGAGCCACACTCCTACATAGAACGGCTTCTGATGCTGCGCATCCTGCGGGCGAAGCGCCCATAGTTTTTGCAGAGCCTCGACAAGGGTCTGGTTGTCCTGGCACTCGATCACCGTGGTTCCGTGCGACCAGCCGGCCTGCGGAATGCCGGAGTTGTGCAGCCGCTTGGCATCGGCCTTGGACACGGCAAACTTGATGCTCAGCGTCACGTTGGTCGTCCACAGCCTCGCGGTGCGCAGGCGCATGGCGGCTTTGTGCAGCAGCTTATGGGCGACGGCGTAGCAGCCCTCGTGGGTGCGCAGGTCGGGCGGCAGAACATGGCTCTGGCTGATGGATTTTTGATGCTCCAGTTCGGGATCGTTGAAATCTTCTCCGCGCAGCCAGTGCCATAGCTTCTCGCCGTTCACCCCGCCCCAGGCATCGTTCATCTGCTCGCGCCCGAGGGCCAGCAGTTGCGGCATGGTGCGGATGCCGCAGTCGTGAAGCCGCTTCTCCATGCGCGCGCCCACGCCAGGCAGGTCGCGGAGAGTGAGGCCGCTGAGCGCAGCTTCGAGAATGTCGGGCGTGAGCGCCACCAGTCCGTCGGGCTTCTCCATGTCCGAGGCGATCTTGGAAAGGTAGCGATTGGGAGCGAGGCCGATCGAGCAGCGCAGGGTCGGCCCGGCGTGTTCGCGGATCGATTCCTTGACGCGGCGAGCCAGATCGAGCGCGGCCATGAGAGGCTGTTCGCGGCCCATAAGGCTGGCCGCCATCTCGTCGATCGACATCACCGCGGCCACCGGCACGCAGCGCTCCACCGCTTCGATGATGCGATGGTGATATTCGACATAGAGCTCGTGCCGCGCTTCGATCAGCTCGATTCCGGGGCACATGCGCTTGGCTTCGCCAATCTGGGTGCCGGTGCGGATGCCGAAGGCTTTGGCCTCGTAGCTGGCTGCGATGGCGCAGGTGGTGTCGGCCATAACCGGCACCACGGCGATGGGGCGATTGCGAAGCTCGGGGCGAAGCTCCTGCTCCACGGACGCGAAGTAGGAATTGAGATCGAGGAAGAGCCAGCGGATGCGCGGTTCGGCAGAGGAGGCCGCGTTGGACAAAACGGGCACAGCCGATTTTCGCCTTTCTTTCACCGATTTTCAAGACATGGGATTTTCAACAGCCGGATGGGTTTCCCGAACAGGCGCTTTCAGGCATTCATGAGATTTTTTTGAAATTGGGGGCAGGGAGCTGCGGCACAAATATATTTTGCACCGTCCATTTAGGTGAGATCATGATTTCAACCCCCCGTGACCCACGATGCAGGAAACCCTATTTTGGTTTCAGCATTCTTAGAAGGTGGAGCTGAATTATGTGGTTCACTCAAATGCACGATGTTCTCGCTCATTTGTCCCGGGTCGGAGACTATCTTCCGGCAATCCTGGTGACGATCGGAGTCGCTGTGCTGATCGGGTGCGCGGTAGGCTGTGTGTGCACTCCGTGCGAGGAGAACGACGACATTTTTCATCCGGAAGTGTACTGATTGTCATAACTTCGGCGTTTCGTGTGTCGAAGAATTGCATGCAATTTCAGTACGCGTAATCTCGTTGCGTCCCTATTTCCTTCTGCCGTATCCGACTCCAGTCATGACTTTTTCCCGGCAAGCTCTCCCCATTCCATTGAAGAATGCTCTGTGCCGCCTTGCGGATGCGTCGTCTTCTATAATCCCGACACGATGGAAAAGAGGAATGAGGCGGTCGCCGAACTTGCCCGTCGCGACCGGCTGGCGGAAGAAGGCGGCGGCCAGGAGCGCCGCGAGCGGCAGCATAAGGAAGGCAAGCTCTCGGCACGCGAGCGCATCGCCCTGCTGCTGGATGAGGGCTCCTTCGAGGAAACCGACAAGTTCGTAACCCACCGCTGCACCGATTTCGGGATGGCCGGGAAGCGCATTCCCGGCGACGGCTTCGTTACCGGCTATGGCCGTGTCGAAGGCCGGATAGTCTTCGTCTTCGCCCAGGACTTCACCGTCTTCGGCGGTTCGCTCTCCGAATCGAACGCGGCCAAGATCGTGAAATTGATGGACATGGCCATGCGCGTAGGCGCGCCCATCGTCGGTCTGAACGATTCGGGCGGGGCGCGCATTCAGGAGGGCGTCGTTTCGCTGGCGGGATACGCCGATATCTTCCTGCGCAACACGTTGGCCAGCGGAGTGATCCCCCAGATTTCCGCGATCCTGGGACCATGCGCGGGGGGCGCCGTCTATTCTCCGGCCATCACCGATTTCACGCTGATGGTCGACAAGACCTCCTACATGTTTGTTACCGGTCCCGATGTGATTCGTACGGTCACGCACGAAGAAGTGACAAAGGAGAAGCTGGGCGGCGCGACCACGCACAATGAGGTCTCCGGCGTGGCGCATTTTATGGCGCATGACGACCAGGAATGCGTTGCCATGGTGCGCGAACTGCTGAGCTTTCTGCCATCGAATAATCTCGAAGACCCGCCGCGCAGGCCGTGCACCGATCCCGTAGACCGTGCCGACATCGAGCTCGATACACTGGTGCCGGCGGAGTCGAATCAACCCTACGACATCAAGCTGGTGATCGAGCGGCTCGTCGATGAGGGATATTTTTTCGAAGTCCACGAACACTTCGCGCGCAACATCGTGATCGGCTTCGCGCGGATGAGTGGCCGTCCCGTGGGCATTGTCGCCAACCAGCCCGCCTTCCTGGCCGGCGTCCTCGATATCGACGCCAGCGTCAAGGGCGCGCGCTTCGTGCGCTTCTGCGATGCCTTCAACATTCCTCTCATCACTCTAGAAGACGTGCCGGGGTTCTTGCCCGGCACACAGCAGGAGTATGGCGGCATCATCCGGCATGGGGCCAAGCTGCTCTATGCCTTCGCCGAGGCTACCGTACCGAAGCTCACCGTGATTACCCGCAAAGCATATGGCGGAGCCTACTGCGTGATGAGTTCGAAGCACATTCGCACCGATCTGAACCTCGCGTGGCCAACGGCTGAGATTGCGGTGATGGGGCCGGAGGGCGCGGTTAACATCGTCTACGGCCGCGAGCTCGAGCAAGTGGTGAAGCATGCCGAGAAGAAGCATCCGCTCACGGAGGAGCAAAAGACGGAGATTCTCGCTGCCGCGCGCGCGGAAAAAGTCCACGAGTTTCGCGAGCAGTTTGCGAACCCGTACATCGCCGCCGAGAGGGGATACGTGGATGCGGTGATCCTGCCCCATGAGACACGGCGGCGACTGATCTCGGCGCTCGAAATGCTGGACGGCAAGCGGGACAAGAATCCGCCCAAGAAGCACGGCAACATCCCACTGTAGGACTGCGCGTCCAGTGATACGCGCCTTTGGCGCAAAGACTTTTTCAGGGCGAGAGCTTGTGATGAATGAACCCGTTCAACCCACGAACGAAAATCACTACCGATGGGGAGGCGTCTGCGAAGGCTGGCATCTCGTTCGTGGCGCGGAGTTGAGCGTAATCGAGGAGCGTATGCCGCCGGGCTCCGAGGAGCAGCGTCATTTTCATCTTCGCTCGCGTCAGTTCTTTTATGTGCTGGAGGGCGAGCTGGCCATGGAGGTGGACGGCCGGCTCCATCGGCTGACCGAGAGGCAGGGATTGGAGATTGCTCCCGGCGAGAAGCATCAGGCGAGGAACACGTCGCAAGCCGATGTGCGCTTTTTAGTCATCTCCCAGCCGCCCGGCCAGGGTGACCGCCAGCCGGCGTAAGCATCTAACCACATGCTCGGCGTAGAATGCCGCGGAGACGGGTAATGTCCGCGAGTGATTCCGAAGGACGCTGTCCTTCGGTTATCTTTACAGCGCTCCGGGAGGTTCTGTGAGGTATCGCATGCGGAAAGACCGAAGACCGGCCGGCAGACCATTTTTCCGATAGGTGTCGACTGGAAAAGGGCTCTTCGCCAATCTTCCGGAAAACGCAGCAACAGGAAAAACAATCTAGCCAACCGCTGTCGATTGCGAATGAGTGAAACGTTCAAGCCCGAGTTCGCACTATCCAATCCGAAATCAAAAAAAGGTGATGCAATAATGACGACCCCATCTGTGAAACGAGTGCTCCTGGCACGCAGCGAACGCAAAACGCCACACAATGCATCCGAAACGGGACCTACCTCGCCCCAGCAGGCGATCAGCATATCGGTGATTGTCCGGCGTCGCAGCTCCCTCAGCCTGAAAGAGTTGGGCGGAAAACGCATATCCCGCCAGGAATTCAATGAGAAGTACGCGGCCGATCCGGCGGACTTCGATCAGATCCGCCAGTTCGCTCACAATCACGGCCTCACCGTGGATGAATCGGCCTCGAGCCTGGCGCGCCGGACCATTGTTCTGCGGGGCACCGCGGCAGCGCTGGAGCAGGCCTTCGGCGTTGAGCTGCACGACTTCACGACCGAGACCGGTCACAAGTTTCACGGTTTCACTGGAGAAATCTCCATTCCCGAGACGCATGCGCCGGCGGTGGAGGCGGTGCTGGGCCTGGATGCCCGGCCCATCGCCAAGCCGCACTTTCGCTTTCGCCAAAAAGCCCAGGGAGCAGCCGCTCCAGCCGCCGCCGAGACCAGCTACTCCCCGGTCCAGGTAGCAGGTTTTTACAACTACCCGACAAACGCCAACGGCAGCGGCGAAACCATCGGGATCATCGAGCTCGGCGGCGGATATAACCCCAGCGACATAACCAGCTATTTTTCCGGTCTCGGTCTTACACCGCCCACGGTCGTAGCCGTCTCGGTCGACGGTGGCATGAACTCCCCAACCAACCCGAGCAGCGCCGATGGCGAAGTGGCGCTGGACATCGAAGTCGCGGGCGCGGTCGCTCCCGGCGCCAAGATCGCCGTCTACTTCACCCCGAACACCGATCAGGGATTTATCGACGCCATCACCACCGCGGTGCATGACACGGCGAATACGCCATCGGTGATTTCGATCAGCTGGGGCGGTCCGGAAACAAGTTGGGCGCAATCCTCGATTACTGCATTGGACAATGCCTGCCAGTCGGCCGGCGCTCTCGGCGTCACCATCACCGTAGCCGCCGGCGACAACGGATCGAGTGACGGCGCCAGCGGCAACAACGTGGATTTCCCCGCCTCGAGCCCGCATGTGCTGGCCTGCGGCGGCACCACGCTAGAGGCCAGCGGCACAACCATCACCAGCGAAGTCGTCTGGAACGATGGATCGAGCGGTGGCGCGACTGGCGGCGGTGTAAGCGTTGCATTTCCCGCGCCCACCTGGCAGACCGGCCTTTCCTCGTCCACCGGCGCATTGACCGGGCGTGGCGTGCCGGACGTGGCAGGCGATGCTTCACCCACCACCGGGTACACCATTCTGGTGGATGGGCAGGCGGAGGTTGTTGGCGGCACCAGCGCAGTAGCCCCTCTGTGGGCGGGATTGATCGCTATCGTGAACCAGCTGAAGGGCTCGCCGGTCGGCTTTGTGAACCCCACTCTTTATGCATCGCCGGCCTCTTTTCACGACATTACTTCGGGAAACAACGGCGCATACTCGGCAACCACGGGATGGGATGCGTGCACCGGCCTTGGTTCTCCCATCGGGACGGCGATCGCAACGACGCTCGGCGGCACCGGCAGCGGATCAGGAAGCGGGACCGGATCTGGATCGGGCACGGGCAGCGGATCTGGCACGGGCACGGGTAGCGGGCCTGGGAGCGGGACGGGTAGCGGGTCCGGAAGTGGTGGCGGGTCGGGAACCGGATCTGGTTCCGGCTCCGGAGGCGGCAAGCATCATCACCACCCGAAGCCGTCCAAGCCTCCAAAGCACACCAAGTCAGGCCGCGTAGCCTAACGCTGCTGAATCGAGCCTTCCCTGGCGGGTAATGCTTAGGGAAGGCTTGGCTCCATCTCTGGCTTGCCTTTTTCGTTCAAGCGGATATAACCCATCGGCGTCTGGTGATCGTGCGTTAAGAGCACGAGCCAGCGCTCTGGGATGGCTCGCGCATAAAACCGTTTGCGCTGCTCGATGACCGTGAGGGGATACAAGTCATAGCCTATTACCCACGTGATATCCAGATGCGCGCTGGTGGGGATCAGGTCTGAAATGTAGCAGGCGTGTTTGCCCCTGGATTCGATATGGACTGCGAGCAACTGGGCGGTGTGTCCAGGGAAGCATTCGACCGAGATGCCCGGAGCAATCTCTTCGCTTTGTCCAGGACGCGTATCGAGCAGAGTCATCTGCCCGCTTTCGACCAGGGGATCGTAGTTCTCGCTGATGTAGCTGACGGCGTCGCGTTCCAGCTGCAGATGCCCATGCTCGACCTCGCCGCGATGGGCGAAGTAGCGCGCGTTGGGGAAGGTCGGGACGATCTTGCCTTCCGCGGTGCGCGTGGTGTTCCACCCACAATGATCGAAGTGCAGATGGGTGTTGATGACGATGTCGACTTCTTCGGGGCGGATCTCTGCGGCGGCAAAGGCCTGGGGCAGCAATTGCTTGGCGTCATAGATGCCGCGCAATTTGTCACTCAGTTTGTTACCAATACCGGTCTCGATCACCACGGTCTGTTTGCCGGCGCGGACGACGACCGTATTCAGCCCCAGCGTCACGCGATTCTGTGCATCCGCCGGAAGTCGTTTCTCCCAAAGCGGCTTGGGAACAACGCCGAACATGGCGCCGCCATCGAGATAATAAGGGCCATCGCTCAGGACGGTAAGTTCGAAATCGCCAACCGTGGTGCGGGCGCGGATAAGGTCATCCGTATGTAGCGCCGTGTTCATCAGCCTGCTCTGCTCCGATATCTCCACGTATCAACTTATCACTTGCGATCTTTCGTCCGCACCCTGCCGAGCTGCTTCCTTTCACTCCGAGGCGTGAGCGTTTTTCACATAAGTCTCGAAGTGCATCAGCAGCTTGTTGAACAACTCCACCTGCGCCGTCGGTCCGGCGACGGAGTGGGTCTTTCTCGGAAAAACGTTGTAGTCGTATGGAATGCCTTCATCGATGAGCTTCTGAATGAATTGGATGGTGTTAGCGAAGTGGACGTTGTCGTCGCCGGTTCCGTGCAGGATCAGGAGATGTCCTTTGAGGTCCTTCGCGCTGTTTTGTACGGAGTCATCGCGGTAGACGTCGGGATTCTCGGCCGGGAGCCCCAGGTAGCGTTCGGTGTAGATGGAGTCGTAGTTGTGCCAGTCGGTCACGGGCGCACCGCTGGCTCCGGCGAGGAAGCGGTCGGAGTGAGTCAGGGCATACAGCGTGAAAGTACCGCCCCAGCTCCATCCCCACCAGCCCAGGCGATGAGGATCGAGCTGCGGATACTTCGCCAGCACCTGGTCGATCGACGTCATCTGATCGGCGAACTGCGGCGGCCCGAAATTGTGATACGCAGCCTGTTCGAAGTCGCGCCCGCGTCCGGCCATGCCGCGATTGTCGACGTGCAGAACGGCGAATCCATGCTCGGCGAGAAGCTGGTCGAAAAACCAGTTCTTCCCATGCCACTCATTCTTGGCCGAGCCGACACCCGGGCCGCCATAAGGATTGACGATGAGCGGAACGCTGGCGGGAGCGGTAGCATTGACCGGGAGCTGCAGCGTTCCGTAGAGCGTAGTTGTTCCATCCGCGGCTTTCAGCGTGAGCTCTTCCGGTGGGACGAGGGTGTGACCTTCCACTTTATGCGAGGTCCAGAACGCGGTGCAGTCTCCGTGCGAGGTGCAATAGCTCACAGTCGGCGGAGTCGTGCGTGTGGACGCCGTATCGATAAACGAGCCACCCTTGGCCGGGAAGTCCGGTTCGTGAAAGCCCGGGTCTTTCGTCACGCGGCGCTTGCCAGTGCCATCCAGCTGGATCGCCCACACCTGCTGCTCATGGGAATCGCCTTCGTTCGATAGATAGTAAACAGTCTTCGTCGCCTCATCGACCGTCTTGATTTCACCAACCTCGTAGGGGCCGCTTTCCAGTTGATTGGCGAGCTGTGCATCGCCTCCCAGCGGATTATTCGCGTCGAAAGTGTAGCGGTACATGTGTGTGAAGCCGTCGCGCCAGCTCAGGATGAGGAACTGGTCGTCGCCGACGAAGGTGACGTCGTAGGTCATGGTGAAATACTTGGGCTCGGTCTGAGCCAGAGCCAGCTTCACCTCGCCGGTGCGCGTATCGGCGAAGTAGATATTCATATGCTTGTGGTCGCGCGTCAGCACTTCCACCCACACCACATGCGGATTCACCCACCCAAAGCGGGGAATGTAGTCATTGCCTTCGCTCAGCGGGACCTTGAGCCAGCGCGTCGATCCGCCATTGGCGCTTACAACTCCCACGCGCACCGACGGATTCGGATCGCCGGGTTGCGGATACCGCTGTTCGTCGACCGTGGCATGCACCGGAATCCAGTCGGTGATGGGATACACGGGGACCTGGCCCTCGCTCATCTGCAGGTACGCGAGCTGCTTCGAGTCCGGCGACCAGAAGTAGTTGCTGCGCACATTGAGCTCTTCGAGATACACCCAGTCGATCTCGCCATTCAGGATGGTTCCATCGTGCGTCTCGGTCAGCGCGAGCGGCGCGCCGCCCTTTTGCGCCGGCTGCACGAAGAGGTTGTGATCGCGCACGTAGGAGATGAACTGGCCGCTCGGCGAAAATTTGGGATCGTCTCCGCTCTGCATATCAGTGTTGCCGACCTCGACGCCGGTGCCGTTGCCCAGGTTATAGAACCAGAGTTCTCCATTGGTGTCGAAGAGCAGGTGATGCGAGTCGGGCGACCAGATGTAGTCGGGCTCATCGTAGCGATTGCGGTGGTCGCGATCTTTCTCACTGATGTTCGCGTTCAGCAGCGAGCTGATTTTGGAAGAATCGATCAGCTTTTTCAGCTTGCCGTCGGCGATTTCGATCTGCATCACGTCGCCGCTCTCGGCGATATAGGTCGCGCGGCTGCCGTCGGGCGACCAGCTGATGCCCGAAGGCGGATAGCCGGTGAGGCTTTCACCGCCGAAAATCTCCTTTACCGTCCATGGGTGCGTAGGCGCAGCGGAAGTTTGCGCGGCCAGGGAAAGAGGGAGGGAGGCAAGCAGACAAAGAACAAGGCGGAGAGGACGACGCAAGGCAGCTCCAGTCGGTCGAAATGTGGACCGTAAGAATTCATTCAGCCCGCGCCGCACTTCTGCACGCGGAGATTTCAGCGGGATCGAGAAGGCAGTTTGAGATGAAAAATAATTCTACAGGTGCATATTGCCGCATCAACGCCACTTTTTGAAAGGGCAAACAGCCTTTTAATGCATCGCGATCTCACCGCCGGAAGACTTCTTCTTCATGAAAAAGACCAGCGGAATCATGCAGGCGCTGCCTACCGAGAGCACCGCGATGACGTCCAGATACGCCAGAATATTGCTCTGCGTGACGAGCTGCTGATAAATGCTGCCCTGCGCCATCTGGCGCGCCTGATCCATCGAAGCCGCTCTGCCGCCGACGTGGGTCAACAGGTTGGCGATGGCATCCACGCGCTGCCGGAAGATCATGTCCAGGTCGGAAAGATGGACGCGGAGGCGGTCCTGGTGGAATTGGGCGCGGCGGGCCAACTGGGTCACGAAGAAGGATGTCCCGACGCTGCCGCCGATATTGCGGGCGAGATTGGTAAGGCCGGAGACATCGTTGTTCTTCTGCCGCGGCACGTCGGTATAAGAAAGCGTATTGATCGGCACGAAGAGAAAGGCCAGCCCTACTGCCTGGAAGATACGCATCCACGCGATGTAGCTGTAGCTGGCAATGGCGTCGATGGTATGCAGGGCGGCCAGCGCCGCGGACAGCACCGCGAAGCCAAAGACAATCAGATAGCGCGGATCGACCCGTCCCACCAGGAAGCCGACAACCGGCATCATGAGCATCACCATGACTCCGCCCGGCGAAATCACCAGCCCCGCCTGCTCCGCGGTGTAGCCCATCACTGTCTGCACAAACTGCGGAATCAGGACGGTGGTGCCGAAGAGCGTGAATCCCAGCACGAACATCAGCGTGAAGGAGATGGCGAACGTACGGTTGCGGAACATAGTGAGATCGAGGATGGGCTTGTGCTTCCTCCGAATCTGGCGAATCTCCCAGACAATCAGCGTCGTCAGCGCTGTTACGCAGAGAATGACGAAGACAGTGATGATGTGGGAGCCGAACCAGTCGTCTTCCTGGCCCTTGTCGAGGATGAACTCCAGCGATCCGAAGCCGATAGCAAGCAGGCCAAAGCCCAGGTAGTCGAGATTGAGGCCGCGTTTGCGCAGCTCCTGCACCTCTTGCTGGACATGCGGAGGGTCTTCCACGATGCGCGACGTGAGGAAGAGCGAGAGCAGCGCGACCGGCACATTGATGAAAAAGATCCACCGCCAGTCATAGTTGTCGGTGATCCATCCGCCGAGCGTGGGGCCGATGGCCGGCGCGAAGACCACCGCCATCCCATAGACGGCGAAGGCCTGCCCGCGCTGCTTGGGCGGGAAGGTATCGGCCAGGATGGCTTGCTCGCTGGGGGCCAGGCCGCCTCCGCCCGCTCCCTGCAGCACGCGGAAAAAGATCAGCAGCGGCAGCGACGGCGCCAGTCCGCACAGCGCGGAGCTGATGCCGAAGAGCACCACGCACATCATGTAGAAGCGCTTACGCCCGATGAACGACGTCAGGTAAGCGCTCGCCGGCAGAATAATGGCGTTGGATACCAGGTAAGAGGTGAGCACCCAGGTCGCTTCGTCCTGCGACGCGCCCAGGCCGCCGGCTATGTGGGGCAGCGCGACATTGGCGATGGAGGTGTCCAGCACCTCCATGAACGTTGCCAGGGTAACGGTGAGCGCGATCGCCCAGCGATTATGTTTCGGCTGCCAGCCCGCCGCAAGTTGCTCTGCCATAAAAGCTTTTCAATGGACGATGCAGCATCGGACAAGGATGCACAATATTAGCTGCCGGCCATTTTCGATTGGCGAGCCCCAAAAGCGTATAGACTGCAATTTCCTCTCATGAATGATGAATTATTAGCGTTAGTTCAGTTGCAAGACACCGATCAGGGCATCGCGCGGCTGCGTGGAGAGATCGCCGCACTCCCCAAACGACTGGCTGCTCTTGAAGAAAAGCTGGTTTGGCAGAAGGCCGCTGTAGAGCAGGCCGAGAAGGCTATCAAGGAAGAAGACACGAAGCGGCGGCGGATGGAGAGCGATCTCAAGGATCAGCAGCAGAAGATCGTCAAGTTCCGCGAGCAGTCGAGCAGTGTAAAAACCAACGAGCAATACCAGGCGCTGCAGCACGAAATCGGCTTCGCCGAGGCAGAGATCCGGAAGATCGAGGACCGCGAGCTGGACAGCATGGAACGGTCGGAGCAGTTGGACGCGCAGCTCCGGGCCGCCAGGCAGGAGCTGACCGACAACGCCAAGGTGGTTGAGCTCGAAAAAGAGGCGGCTCGCATCGCGTCAGAGGAGCAGCAGAAACATCTGGCCTCGCTCGAAGAGGATCGCGCCCGCTATCGCAGCCAGGTCCCCGAGCGGTTACTCGCCGAGTACGATCGCATCGCCCGGGGTAAGGGAGCGGCCTTGGCGCGGGTCGAAGGGCAGCGCTGCCTGGCCTGCCAGATGGGGCTCCGTCCGCAATTGTGGAACCAGGTGCGCGCCGGCGAATTGCTGCCCTGCGAGAGCTGCGGACGCCTGCTCTACTTCGACCAGGAGAAGCCTCCGGTGGCCGACGCTGCGCCATCCGGGCTCAAGAACAAAGCGTTGTAAAACTCCGGGACTGGAAGATGAAGCGAATCTGCGTCGACATGGACGAGGTGTTGGCGGACACGCTTGCCGAGCACATCGCCCGCTATAACCGCGATCACAGCGAAGCGGTAACCAAGGCCGACCTCGAGGGCAAGTGGCTGTGGGAGATCGTCTCGGTGGACCGGCACGACCGGCTCGAAGGCTATCTGCGCTCCGAGGATTTCTTCGAAGACCTGCCCGTCATCGAAGATAGCCAGCGGGTGCTGCGCGAGCTGGTAAAGGACTACGAGGTTTACATCGCCACCGCGGCCATGGAGTTTCCCAACTCCTTCGGCCCCAAGTATCGCTGGCTGCGCCGCCATTTCCCCTATCTGCACCCCACGCATTTCGTCTACTGCGGCGACAAGGGAATACTCAACGCCGATTACCTGATCGACGACCAGCCCCTGCATTTCCGCCGCTTCAAGGGCGAAGGGATTCTGTTTACCGCCCCGCACAATCTGGGCGTCTCAGGATTTCGCCGGGTCGATAACTGGCGGCAGGTCGCTCAACTCTTTCTGCCCTACCTGAATTTCGAGTGAGAATGGCGTCCGTTGATATCCCTTGGATACATATGATTTGTCATCCCGAGCGACCCTGAGCGAGCATCGCGAGCCGAAGGACCTGCTTTTGCTGGCGCGACCGCAAATTTTCGCTGCCGCAGCGCATTGCGCGGTTCAAAAAAGGGGACGCCAACAGAGCTGCTTCGCATCCAGAGCAAAAGCAATGACGGCGTAAGGTATCGTCATTCTGAGCGCAGCGAAGAATCTCAGCAATGACGGCGTAGACACATCGTCGGATTCTTCCTCCATAAGCGCTGGGTGAGGAGGAGCTACCTCGGATTAACCCGTAATCCGCCGAAGCGGTGCACGCGGCCAAACCGGTTGTTCACGGTTCCTCCAGATTCTGCTTGCGGCCGAGATAGTCCGGACCTGGCTGCCGGCTATGCGCTTTTCCCGATCGAGGCTATATAGCGGAGGCCGGTCATGCTCGGTAGAAAACAGTAGGCGCTGCCGCGTGTGATGACGAAACGTTCGAAACCGCTGACCTTTACCGAACTTGTTGGCGAAGTTGGAAGGGTAAAGTCGTTGGAGGATTCGCTCTTGGCTCCAACGTAAGGGTCAACCCCGGAAATCATTCCACCCGCAAAGTTATCCGTGTTCAGCCACTGGGACATGAGGAACTGAAACTGATTCGCGAAGTCGGCGTTAATGAAGTAGCCAACGAGTCCCCGCTCAATTCCATCGTTCGGCTGCTCAGGATTAAACGGCGGGCCATAGGGAACATTACGGCGCATGATCCGTGCCTGCTGGGTGAAAAACCCTGCGACGGTTTCGTCGCGCGGATTACCTCGACGGATATGCGAGCCGATGGGACAAGCGACGCCCTTCGGGTCCGACTCGGCCTGATTAGGCGCGGCTGATTCATACAGGAACATGTTCAGGCGATCGGACGGGATGGGGGACGTGCCGTTCGGGGAAAGCGCGAGCGGTACACCACTGCGCCAGCGACCCATGAGTTTAGCGGCTAGCTGGCCCGGCGAGAGGCCGATCTTGGGAGCGGCCGTTTGCAGGTAGTCTTCAAAACCCTCGACATCCTGCTTGAGAATACGAAACGCTCCGAAGCTGCCGTTGCGCCCCAGACTGGTATTGGCAACGACATGCGAGTATTGATTGCCGAAGGTATTCTTGAAACCCAAAAGGAAGTCCCCTGCCGGCGAGCTTCCGTCTTTATTGGCTCCTAGATAGGGATACGGTCGCGCGGGACGAGGTCCACCGGCTACGAACGGTTGTGAGAGACCATCCCGGTAACCGAAATGCACATACCCGTCAGGGAGAGCCTTGCCGTCGTGGCGGTGTGTAAGGCGGAACGCCTCCGAAATGGCCGCAAGCAATTCGCCAGTCCGCCATTCCATCTCATGCGCGGTTCTCGCAAAGAGTGAAAAAATCGCGTGAACTTCTGACGCAACGCCCATCTTGCCTTCCCAATTCGCAGGAGCGCTGTCACCCACGTCGAAGATTTTGCTGGCATTGCCGATGGCTCCGCTCGCGAACTCCGGCGCGAAGCCACTGAGAAGAGTTGATGGGACACGCAGAGCAGAGAGCCCTTCGTAAGTGAAGGACAAGTTCATCGTATAGTCCGGCTTCACATGCCACTCGGCGGCGGTCGTTACCGCCAGGCTATCCGGATTAACCGTGGCCGGAGTTGATGGGACCAGGCTGCTGATAAGCGACCTTGCGGCGTCTGCGTCCCCAACGGCAACAATAAAGTGCCGCACGTGGACGAACGAGCCGTAGCCACGCAGAATGATCCCTTGGATATCATCTAACTCGAGCGCACTCACCGGCCACCCCCTGCGCTTACTGCGGCGGCGTGCATCCGTTGCCCCATATCTGTACGACGGTGCAATTGGGGTAAGCTGAGTAAAGACCCGTTGGCAGGTTGTACTGTTTTACGAATGCCTGGAACGCGGCGACATTCTGTTGCACGGGAAGCGGCGGCGCCGGGTCCACACAGGAGAGAAGCAGATTAAACACATCTCCCAGTATGTTTGTGAATGCCTGGATATACGCGTCAAAGTCGCCGTCGAAAGCAGTAATCACAAATAGATATTGAGTGCCCGGTATCATCAGAAAGCGCGCAAAGTGTACCGTGCCTACTTGGGTAAGAGCTGCGTTAATCGCTGCCTGGTTCTGTACGAGATAGCTGGCTATAGCCTCGTTTTTTCCAGGTTGAATGTTCAGCATCAAATTGAGAGGACTCTGAACAGGCAGAGAAGCGGGAGAAGACGACATGGCAATTCTCTCCTTCGGCTCTATTTTGTGGCCGGTACAATATAACCACAGATCCGTGAGCCGCGCCGATTGGTCGGGGATTCCGTTACTGGGTCAATTACAACGAAATTGACCCAGCAACGGGATTTCTCCTAACTCGGTACATTCGAATCAGAGAAGTTTCGCAAGAAATACAAGAAATAGAGGAAGAAGACGTCGTCCTGAGCGAAGGCTGCGTAGCAGCCGAAGTCGAAGGATCTGCTTTTTCTCGGTCAGGCACGATCTCCAGGCTCGCTCCAGAACCAATTCAGACGACAGAGGCCTGTTGACGAGTCGCAACCTGATCGCCTTCCTGGCATGGTCCTGCTTGGCTAACTCCGCTGTTATGGGCACTCAGGCATTGCGCAGCATGATCGCACGTGGAGAATTGATAGGCTCGGTTGTTCTCGTAGTCATCGGCGCAGTCTTGATCGCGCTCGCGCCACTAAACACCCGCGGCGGCATAAGCGCTGTCGAAGAACTTCCGGAACATCTCGGAATAGGTCGGCGAGTCCACCATCCGCTGCGACATCATGATGACGACAACACCAGTCTGCGGATCCCAATAGGCGCATGTGCCATAGCCGCCGTCCCAGCCCACCCCGCGAGGCTCGCTGGGGAGCTCTTTGTTGATGACGGAAACGGCATAGCCCCATCCTCGCTGCTCCCAGAAGCCGGGTACGAAGCCAGAGCGAGCCTTCACATTTGCCGGAATGTGATCGGTCATCATCGCCTCCGCTGATTGCGCCGACAGCACTTGCCGATCCCCGGCCCTTCCCTTGTTCAGCAGCATCTGCGCGAAGGCGAGGTAGTCATCGGCTGTCGAGACAAGGCCGCCGCGGGCGTCCTCAAATCCCGGCGTCCTGGCCCAGAAGCTGCTGGGTCCGGAAGGATCCCAGACCTCGAGTTTTCCCGTCTGCTGGTTCTTCTGGTAACAGGGCGGCAAGCGATCCAGCTTGTCGGCCGGCACCATAAAGCCTGTATCTTTCATGCCGACCGGCTCGAGCACGCGCCCAGCCAGAACCTCGCCCAGAGGCTTGCCGGTTGCACGCTCAATCAGCGCGCCGAGCAGTGTCATCGACGTGTCGTATCGCCAGACCTCGCCGGGCTGGTCCATCAGCGGAAGCGTCGCCAGCTTCGCGATCCATTGGTCGGAGTTCTGCGCTGCCGACATCTTGAACGGCACGGAGATGCCGGCCTCCATCATGGCCGTCTGGATGGGATATTCGCCCGGCGTCATGATGGCGCCCACGCCCATCCGCATGGTCAGCAGGTCGCTGACCAGGATCGACCGTTTTGCGGGGATTGTGTCATCCAGCGGACCATCGAGGCGCTTGAGCACCCGCCGATTCGCAAGCTCGGGGATCAGCCTGTCGACCGGCTCATCGAGCGCGAGCTTGCCTTCTTCGATCAGGCTCATCGTAGCCGCGCCCACGATCGGCTTGGTGATCGATGCAATCCGGAAAATCGTATCGCGCCACATCGGCGCCCCGCCGCCGAATTCATGCGTGCCGATGGCATCGACATGCGTCTCGCCATTCCTGGATACGAGAGTCACCATGCCGGGCCTCTCCCCTGAGGCTACGTAAGCCGCCATCGCGTCGTGCAGGCGTTGCAACTTGTCCGCTGCGAATCGAGTGCTATCCATTGCTGGAACCTCCGCGAAAGATCGATTCTGAGTCAATTCTTTGAGTCAATGCAAGGATGAGCCCTACCGCACCCCAGGTGAGTACGCTGCGACCGGTTGGCGCTTTATCTTCACGGACGAAGCAGAAAGGGCAAGCGGTGAGCTTGCCCTTTGTGAGCGGGGAGGGAGCCGTTGCGTCAGACGCGGCGCTGCCCCGGCGGGTCGAGCACGGGACGCGGTTGTACTACTCCCGCGGGCCGGTCCGCCGTACGCAGACCGGCCGTCGAGGTTCCGGACGGAACGGACGGAGCGGCGGGCTGCGCCCCGGCGCGAGTGCCGACGGGCGCGCCAAGCGGGCGGAGATTCATCGCCGGCTGCGGCACGTGCTGTTGATGCATGGTCACGATCAGAGCTACCGCGGAGATTTTGCCCGCGCATTTGTAGGCGTGCGGCGTGCTGGCGTCAAAGTAGACGCCGTCTCCCGGTTCCACGATGTGGGTTTTGTCGCCGTGCCGGATTTCGAGCTCGCCTTCCAGCATGAAGAGAAATTCATAGCCGGGATGGACGTGGGGGCGCACCTCGGTCGGGATCTTCAGCGGTATGAATTCGGCATAGTAGGGGTCGAGATGGCGATCCGGCACCATGTACCCGAGGCTTTCAAAGTAATAGGTGGGATCGTCAACGCCCGTCTGCGGCAGGCGGACACGCTCGTTTTTCTTATGAATCCGGAACAGCGTATGAGGTTCTGGTTCGAAGAAATAGGATAGGTCTTTGCTGAAGACCATGGCGATACGCGCCAGGTTGCGAAGCGTTGGGACCACGCGTCCGGTCTCAAGCTGCGAAAGGAAGCTGGCGGAAAGGCCGGTATGACGGCCCAGCTCGACCAGGCCCATGGATTTTTTCAACCGCAGCCGCTTGATGCGTTCGCCAATGCGGCGCTCGGAGATGAAGGCCTCGGCCGTTGCCGGGTCGATCCTGGAATTGGAGAGATCTTTTGAACTGGAGAGATCTTTTGTCGCCATCGTTAGAACCTCGTGGGCACGTCTCTTTTAGCTATGGATGCTGCCTCTGCAAATCATGTTTCCTGTGTCACAAAATATTTTTACCGTGTGAAACACAAACTGTCATCAAACTCAGAAATCGGTATTCATGAGGCCAAATCCGTGACCGATGTATCCAACAAAATTCTGCTCAGCGGCGCCTCCGGGCTGATCGGCGCAAATTTAGTACGGGCGCTGGCTGCAAAACGGATTCAAACTTTTCAACTGGTACGAAAAGAAAATTCACAGCCGGGCCCGGGGCGCATCGTCTGGAACCCTAAAGCCGACCTGCCGGTTACCGATCTTCGAGCGCTGGAAGGATTCGACGCGGCCATCCATCTCTCTGGAGCGAATATTTCCTCTCACCGCTGGACAGAGAGCTACAAGCGGGAGATTGTCGCCAGCCGCGTGGACACCACCCGCGCGCTCGCTCGAATCTTTCAAGGCCTCAAGCAGCCACCGAAAGCATTGTTATGTGCTTCGGCTACCGGCATTTACGGCGATTGCGGCGATGAATTGCTGACCGAGGCTTCGGCCCCTGGCAAAGGCTTCCTGGCCGATACCTGCGCTCGGTGGGAAGCAGCGGCGAACACCGCCAAGGACGCTGGAGTCCGCGTCGTCCACCTCCGTTTCGGTGTCGTGTTTTCCCGGGCAGGCGGCGGCGGGGCGCTGGGGCGGATGCTGCCGATCTTTCGTCTCGGAGCTGGTGGAAGGCTCGGCAGTGGACGCCAGTGGATGGGCTGGATCGCCATGCCCGATGTGATCAACGCGATTGAGTTCCTGATCGAGAAGCAAACCCTGGACGGCCCGATAAACATGGTCGCTCCGAATCCGGTAACGAATCGTGATTTTACCGCCGCATTTGGCCGTGCCCTTCATCGCCCAACCCTTCTTCCGGTCCCGGCCTTTGCGCTCAGGCTGGCAGTCGGCGAGATAGCAGACGAGGCGCTGCTGGCGTCGAACCGCGCTGTGCCGCAGCGTCTGCTCGACACGGGATTCGAGTTTCGGTATCCAGAAATCGGGGCGGCGCTTCGGGCGATGCTTTGATCCTGCTACGCTGAAAAGGAATGAGTTGGAGCGAATGGTTCGGCGCATGAACGTTGCACTGCGGATGGCGGCGGCAGGGCTTGCCGCGCCCCTCCTGATGTTGACCGGATGCGGAATGGAAGCGTCCCCGCAGCCCCCAAGCTTAAAACTCCCGGCGCCGGTTACGGATCTGTCGGCGGCGCGGGCAGGCGACGATGTCAGCCTGCACTGGATCATGCCCAAGCGGGATACCGACAAAGTGATTTTGAAAGGCGACCAGAAGGTGCGTGTCTGTCGCCGCGTGGAAACCGAGCCCTGCGAGAATGCCGGCGAATTGATGGCCGCGCCCGATAAACCAGCCGCCTTTGTGGATCATCTTCCCTCTGGGCTGACCTCCGGTTCGCCCCGGTTATTGACCTATACCGTCAAGCTGCTCAACCATGCAGGGCACGATGCGGGCCCATCGAATCAGGCATATTGCGCAACCGGCGCAGCACCTGCCCGGATCGAGAGTTTCGCTGCGGCAGCCAGTGCCGACGGCATCGTTCTGAAATGGAATCCTGCGCCGGGTGACAGTACAGAGCAGGAACTGGTGCGGATTCATCGCACGCTGGTCGTCAACCCGAAGGCGGTCAAGCCGGATGAAATGGCGGGCACGCCCGCTCCGCAGGAACAGGCGCTGGAGGTAACAGGCGCGGGCGAGGGACAGGCGCTGGACCGGGATGCAGCGCTCGACAATGTATATCGGTACTCGGCAGAGCGGGTACGCAAGTTCACGCTGCAGGGACATGTTTTCGAGGAAACCGGGGCGCCCAGCGAGCTGTTTACGATCAATGCGCGCGACATCTTCCCGCCGCACGTGCCGGTTGGATTGCAAGCCGTCGCCGATCCCGAGGCGCATGTCATCGACCTCTCGTGGACGCCGGATTCGGAGAAAGACATCGCCGGCTACATTGTCTATCGCCGGGAGCCGAGCTCAAATACCAATCCTGTGCGGGTATCGCCGCCGGGGGTGGTGGCACCTTCGTTCCGCGACTCGAGCGCGCTGCCCGGGCACAACTACGCGTACTCGGTAAGCGCCATCGATCGCGACGGTAATGAGAGCGCGCGGTCAGCGGACGTGGAGGAAGGCCTTCCGCAGCAATGACAAGAGATCAGAAAGAAATAAGAGGAATTAGCGATGAAATATTGCCGCTTTGAAACCGATGCCGGGCAGCAATACGGCCAGGTCGAGGACCGCGCCGGGACGCTATGGATCGAGCGCCTCTTGCCGCCGTTTGAGGAAGATCCCTGGACGAAGCTGGCTTTGCAGCCGATCGCCCCGATTCCGTTGACGACGGCAAAACTGCTGAGTCCGGTAGTGCCGCGAAAGATCGTCTGCATTGGCCGCAACTATCGCGACCATGCGGCGGAGCTGGGCAACGATGTTCCCAAAGAGCCCTTGCTATTTCTGAAGCCGCCCTCCGCGGTCATTGGCCCGGAGGGCGCGATTCAGATTCCTTCGCTGTCCCAGCGGGTGGACTTCGAAGGCGAACTGGGGATTGTGATCGGGAAACGGGCGTCGAAGGTCGGGCCGGAGGAGGATGTCCGCTCCTATATTCGCGGCTATACCATCGTGAACGACGTAACCGCGCGCGATCTGCAGAAATCCGATGGACAGTGGTCGCGGGCCAAGGGCTTTGACACCTTCTGCCCGGTCGGCCCGCTGGTGACCGACGAGATCGATCTGACGACCGGAGTCGAAGTGGAAACCCGCCTGAATGGGGAGTTGAAGCAGCACGGACACACACGCGACCTGATCTTTCCCATTGACGTTCTGATTCGCCATATCACTGCGGCGATGACGCTTTATCCCGGAGACCTGATTCCGACCGGCACTCCGGCCGGGGTCGCGCCCATGCGGCTTGGCGATCGGGTTGAAGTGCGCGTGGAAGGGATCGGTGTATTGGGGAATCCAGTGGCCTGATCGGGCTTAATGCAGCCGCGAAGTCCGTGCGGCCGGATGGCTCGATCTGAAACGCACCCGCATGCCTCAGCCAGGCATCTAACCATGTGAAAGCCCACCCGAATCATAATCGGATCAAGCAGCGTGGAATTGACGGCAAGTTAAGTTTCATTCCTTCGCTCAATGGCCGATAATGGTTGCGGGTAGTGGCAAGGAGGATTTATGCCCAAGACTTTGCTGGAACAGCTGCGCACGATGACTACGGTGGTCGCCGATACCGGCGACATTGAAGCGATTGAGCAGGTGAAGCCTCAAGACGCCACCACGAATCCCTCTCTCATCACGGCCGCGGCGCAGATGCCGCAGTATCAGGAAATCGTCGACGACGTTCTCAAGGAAGCGAAAAGCAAGCTGGGTGAGGACGCCAAGGACGCGGACGTCGCCAAAGAGGCCTTCAAACACCTGGCGATCGCCTTCGGCAAGAAGATTCTGGCCATCGTTCCCGGCCGCGTTTCGACGGAAGTCGATGCCCGCCTCTCCTATGACACGGAAGGCACGATAAAAATGGCGCACGACATCATCAAGCTCTACGCCGATCAGGGCATCTCCAAGGAGCGCATCCTGGTCAAGATTGCCTCCACCTGGGAGGGCATCAAGGCAGCCGAGCAGCTGGAGAAGGAAGGCATCCATTGCAACCTGACTTTGCTCTTCGGCGTTCATCAGGCCATCGCCTGCGCTGAGGCCAAGGTCACGCTGATCTCGCCCTTTGTCGGCCGCATCCTCGACTGGTACAAGAAGGACACCGGCAAGGACTACCAGGGCGCGGACGATCCTGGTGTGCAGTCGGTGACTAAGATCTACAGCTACTTCAAGAAGTTCGACTACAAGACCGTGGTTATGGGCGCGAGCTTCCGCAACATCGGTGAAATCCGCGAGCTGGCCGGCTGCGACCTGCTCACCATCTCGCCGCATTTGCTGCACGAGCTCGACTCTGTGCAGGAAGAGCTGCCGCGCAAGCTTGATCCGGCGAAGGCCAAGTCCGAGGAGATCGAGAAGATCACCATCGACAAGGCGACCTTCGACAAGATGCACGCCGCCGACCGCATGGCCCACGACAAGCTGAAGGAAGGCATCGAAGGCTTCACCAAGGCCCTCGAGACCCTCGAGCTGCTCCTGGCCAAGCGCGTCTCCGAACTGAGCGCAAATGAGCCCAAGGCTGTCGGCGCACGGTAAGCAGCCGATTCATATGGGGCGAGCACTCTGTGCTCGCCCTTTTGCTTGCCGGAAAACGGATGCACAATCGCTGTGCGTTAGAATCGCCTGAGACGAAAACGAGTATTCTGCCGCACGAATGACCATCCGACTTTTCAATACCCTTAGCGGAAAAATCGAAGACCTTGCTCCTGTAGACGGCCAATCGTTCCGCATGTATGCGTGCGGGCCTACGGTTTACGACTACGGACACATCGGCAACTTCCGGACCTTTCTGCAGGTGGATGTGCTGCGGCGCTTTCTCAAGCTGCAGGGCATGACGCCGAAGCACGTCATGAACATCACCGACGTGGACGACAAGATCATCCGCAACGCCGCCGCGGCCGGCGTGGACATCGGCGACTACACTCCCCGTTTCGAAAAAGCATTTTTCGAGGACCTCGACGCGCTCAATGTCGAGAAGCCGGAGATCGTAGCCCGCGCCACCGAGCACATTCCCTCCATGGTGGCCTTGATTGAGAAGTTGGCGCAGCAGGACTGTGCCTATCGCACGGAAGACGGATCGTGGTACTTCCGCATTGCGAAGTTTCCCGGGTACGGCAAGCTTTCGAAGAAGGACTTCACCGGCATCACCGACGGCGCGCGGGTGGATGTCGACGAGTACGACAAGGACTCCGCCCGCGACTTCGCACTGTGGAAGGCGCCGAAGCCGGGTGAGTATCACTGGCAGACAGCGTTAGGGCCGGGCCGTCCCGGCTGGCATATCGAGTGCTCGGCGATGGCGACGGAGTATCTCGGTGACGGCTTCGATTTACACGCCGGCGGCGAAGACCTGATGTTCCCGCACCACGAGAACGAGATCGCCCAGTCGGAATCGGCTTCGCACAAATGCTTCGCGCGCCACTGGTTCCACGTGCGGTTTCTGCTCGTCGAAGGGCGCAAGATGTCGAAGTCAGAAGGGAATTTTTATACCCTCCGCGACCTGCTGCTCAAGGGATACAAGGCGTCCGCGATCAGAATGCTGCTCATCTCCGTGCCTTACCGGCAGCAGTTGAACTTTACTTTTGAGGGGCTGGCTGCCGAGACGGGAGCCGTCGAGCGCCTGCGAACTTTTCAACAGCGGGTACGGTCCCTCTCGCCTGCGAAAGAGGAAAACGTCGGCCTCGCCGACGAAACGGCTCGCTGCGAAAAGAGCTTCATCGACGGCCTGGCCAACGACCTCAACACCGCCGAAGCCCGAGCGGCAATCTTTGATCTGGTCCGCGCCGGCAACGCGGCGATGGACGCGGGAACGTTAGGCGCGGAGAATGCGGCGCAGATTCTCGGTGTACTCAAGCAGTTCGATCAGGTCTTTTCGGTGCTCGAAGACCACGACGCCGAGTGGACAAAATTTGCCCTGGAGTGGGCCGAGCGCGAAGGGCGCCTCAACGAGGCATCGCCTGAAGTCCTGGCCCAGCGGGATCTCGCCGACGAGCAGATTCAGAAGCTGGTGGACGAGCGCACCCAGGCCAAGAAGACCCGCAACTTCGCCCGAGCCGACCAGATTCGCAGGGAACTGGCGGAAAAGGGCGTTCTGATTGAGGATTCGAAGGACGGAGTGCGCTGGAGGCGAAAGTAGGTCGCCTCCCAGCGGATGGGTGTAGACGAATTTGCACGCGCATTACACCGCGGAGGACGGAATCTGCTGCGGAACACCCGAAAGCCGTTGGGCCGGCCAGCGACGAGCCTGGGCGATGCTGATGATATGCAGAATCAGCAGCAGCGGAACGGCAAACGTCGGAATCAGGCTCAGCGGGAGAACGGACATAGCAGTGGTCCCGGCACCCTGAGGATGGATCAGCCCGGCAGTCGTGCCGAGAGCCACTGCGAGAACCAGATCTAGTATTCCGAGCACTTGCCAGAAGATGAATCCCTTGCGGTGGCTTGGATTCGTGAGCGTCATTGCGACGAGGGGCGCAGTGGCTCCGATCGCTATGTCGCCCCACCCGGCCGGCAACGCGAAGAGGCCAGGCAATATTCCATAGGTGTACAACACGAGAAATGTGAAACCGCCGAGCCTCCAGGCATGCACATAAGTCAACGTGCGCGGATTCAGTGCCAGGGCGAATTGGCGAAATCCCTTCGAAGTAGCAAACCACGGCAGGAACAGCGACAGGGGAATCACCACGGCCAGTCCGAGTGGAAGAGGCGGCTTGCCAGGGTTGTTGAATAAATGCAGAGCTGAGGCTGTGAGAGAAACGAGGAACCAGGCGCCAACCAGCCCGGCTGTGAGCTTTCCAAACTTCACGTTTGCCATAGGATTCTCCTTATTCGGTGAGTGCGTTTGTTACTTCGTTCGTGACTTTCATGAGGTTGTCTGAGAGATCTTTTCCGATGCGATCCCGCAGTTGATCTTGTGCGCTCTGCCAGTGCGACTGCGCACGTTCGTACTGAGCCTGGCCCTCTTTCGAGAGCCGGACCTTGAGCTCCCGGCGATCATCACCGCGTCGGCGGGCAATCCAGCCATGCCGGCTCATGATGGTCAAAGTGCGGTTAAGTGTGGTGGTATCCATACCCAAAATCTGGCCTAGTCGCCCCTGGGTAACCTCGCCGGCCAGGGTGAGCGATTGCAGGATGGTGAACTGCGTGGCCCGGAGTCCGAGCGGTCGCAGAGCAGCCTCATAGTGCTGGGTGAGCAGCCGCGAAGCACGGCGAAAACTCGCGCACATACAGGGAAGAGCCGGGGCGAAAGGCTTGTCCATGGACATTAGATGTATATGCAGCTATCGGATGCAAGAAATCTTTTGCATGATTGTTCTCGCGAGAAGAGCCGGCTTCCCCAATGCCGGAAAGGCCGTCACCTTCAGCTCGTTGTCGACACTGGATTCGGGGTCTTGGCAACTCGGGAACCAAGCCGGATAAACTCAATCCAGCCTCCATGGCCGACAACTTCTCCCAGACCGTCAAGCAGCAGGCCGACATCGTCAAGATCATTGGCGAATATGTGCGCCTGAAAAAGGCTGGTGCGCAGAACTTCAGCGGTTTGTGTCCCTTTCACGGCGAGAAGACCCCATCGTTTTCGGTCCACGCCGGGCGGCAGTTCTATCACTGCTTCGGCTGTGGGCAGTCGGGGGACGTCTTTTCCTTTATCCAGAAGATCGAGAATGTCGGCTTCCCCGAGGCGGTCAAAACCGTCGCTATCAAGTGTGGAATCCCGCTGCCCAAGCGGGAGTTCTCTTCACCGGAAGAGGCGGCCGAGAGCCGGCAGCGGGGCAAGCTGATTGAGCTGCACGAGGTTGCCACCGCATGGTTCGAGCAGCAGCTCCGCACGCCGGAGGGCGCGCTGGCCCGCGAATATCTCAGCGGCAGGGGACTGACCGATGAGGGCATCGCCAAATTCCATATCGGCTATGCTCCGGAGTCTTTCCACGCGCTGCGCGACCGGCTGCAATCCATCGCCGATCAGGAGGCGCTGCGGCTTTCCGGGCTGTTCTCGTTCAAACCGCAGGAGGATGGCAAGCCGGGGCCGCTGTACGCCAAGTTTCGCAAGCGGATCACCTTTCCTATCTCCAATGAGTCGGGCAAGGTGATCGCCTTTACGGCGCGGGCCCTGGAAAGCGGCGACAAGGCCGGCCCGAAGTACATGAACTCGCCGGAGACGCCGCTGTACACGAAAGGGCAGGTTCTCTTCAATCTGGACAAGGCGCGGCAGCCCATCCGTGAGCTGCAGTTTGCGCTGCTGGTCGAGGGCCAGATGGATTGCATCTCCGCCTATCTGGCTGGAATTACGAATGTTCTCGCTACCAGCGGGACGGCATTCACCGAGGCCCAGGTGCGGCTGCTGAGCCGCTACACCACGCGCGTGATCGTCAACTTCGACCCTGACACGGCGGGGGCGAATGCAGCCGAAAAATCGCTGGCATTGCTGACCGAGGAGGGATTCGAGGTGAAGGTGGTCACGCTCGAGGGTGGCCTCGATCCCGACCGCTATATTCGGGAACGCGGGGCGAAGGAGTACATGGCCGCACTGCGCGGCGCGCGCCGGCATCAGGACTACCTCATCGAGCGTGCCCGACAGCTTTTTCCGCCGCGCTCGCCGGAGAACAAGATTAAGGCGCTCAACTTTCTGTTGCCGCATATCCGCCGCCTTCCCAACCCCATCGGCCGGAACGAGTTTGCCACCGATGCGGCGCAGAAGCTGGACATCGATTCGGCGCTGGTGCGCGAGGAGCTGAAGCAGGCGGCAAACAAGCGACGGGATTTCATGGCCACGCCCATGGCTTCACCGCTGACGCGTGCCGAGCAGATCCTGCTCCAGGCTTTCTCGTCGCCGCGCAGCAGCGAAATCTATCTGCTGGCTGAGGGAGCCTATCGGCAGCACGACGCCGACTTCGCCAGGATGCGGTCGGACGTGCACGAGATGGTCAACTGCCTCCGCGGGCGGCCCGACGGGGCAGACCCCATGCACTGCCTGGCAGACCAATCGCACCGGCAGCTGCTGGCTGGCATCTTTATCTCGGTTCACGGCGCTGAGCCAGAGGTCAGCCACGTGGAGGAGGCGGTCATGACCGTCCGGCGCGCCTCGCTCGAGCAGGAGCAGCGCGGGCTGCGCGCAGCGCTCCAGGAAGCCGAGCGCAAAGGGCAGGCCGACGACGTCCTGCAACTGACCAGGCGATCTCAGGATGTCACCCGCAAGCTTCGCGACCTCGACTAGCCGGCGACCTGCACAGGTGCAATCGGCAACGCGTGCCCTTAGAATCAACGACGTACTCGCGACCGCGACGAACGAAGAGGTAATCCAGTGAAGCTGCTTGCTTATCTCACCGAGACCTTTATTGCGACCTTTGGCATTACCCGGCCTCGGCCGGAGCAGGAAAAGCTGGCGAATCTGGTGATCGGTGGTTTTCTCCTGGCATTCCTGATTGGAGCCTTCGGAGTGGTGGGATTTCTGGTTTTCTCCATCACGTCGCACTAGAAAACTGCACCGAAGCTGTGCACTCGTTGCCGACATTCGTTATCGAGTGAAACGAATCGGCGATTTCCACATCTAATTGTTCAGGGATCTGTCCAGAATTTAGAGGAATGCGGGCCTGGAAGCCGCGAATTATAGCAGTTTCGGCCGACCGGCGTGATATCCTGAAAGTCTTTGGTGGACGTGCGCCTTCTGCCCAGCGACATTGATTCGCACCGGGATACGCCTCATTTGGCCTCGACCGCACATTCGTCCGATCCAAGCAGACAGATTCGAACAAATCGACGCGGGAGATAACACGCGCTTGGCCATAGAAGATAAATACGAAGAAGATATCGAGAAATTGATCGATACAGGAAAAGAGAAGGGCTATTTGACCTACGGTGAGGTCAATGACCTGCTCCCGGGCGACATGCACTCCCCGGATGACCTGGACGATCTGATCACGACCATTGGTACGCAGGGCATCGACCTGCTTGAAGGCGGCCCCAAGGGTGGCGACGCCTTCGATAGCGAGAGCGAGGACGGCGAAGATGTCGAACTCGATCTGACCCCTGGAACACTGGAAAAGACGAACGACCCCGTCCGTATGTACCTGCGCGAGATGGGAACCGTGCCGCTGTTGACGCGCGAGGGCGAAGTCGAAATCGCCAAGCGCATCGAGCGCGGCCAGCTGCGCGTGATGAAGGCGATTTCGCGCTCGCCCATTGTGATTCGTGAGATTGTCGGCCTCGGCGAGGATCTCAAGCGCGGCGTCAGAAATATCAAAGAAGTGGTCATCTTCGATGAGGAAGAGATCACCGAAGAGGTGCTGCAGGCGCGCGTGCGGCAGACCGTCAACAAGATCGACGGACTGATCAAGCACCAGAAGAAATCGGCCGGCTTCGAGGAAAAGCTCGAGACCATCAATCCGAAGGCCAAGGCCAAAGAGTATCGCAAGACGCGCTGGGCCATTGCGCGCGAGAAGGTTTATGTCTCGCGCATTGTTCGCGAGCTCAAGTACACCAACCAGGAGCGCAAGCGTCTTCTCGACAAGCTGAACAAGACCGTCGACGTGATGCGTACGCTCGAACGGCAGATTCGCACCCTGGACCAGAAGTTCGATCAGTCCAAGAGCGAAGAGCTTAAGAAGGAATACCGGCGCCAGCAGAAGAACTGCAAGGTCGACCTCGAAAAGCTGGAGCAGGAGGCCGGCGTCTCCATCGCCGAGCTCAAGCGCACCCAGCGCGAGATGATCCAGGGCGACATGGACGCCGAGCACGCCAAGCGGGAGCTGATTGAAGCCAACCTGCGACTCGTGGTCTCGATCGCCAAGAAGTACACCAATCGCGGACTGCAGTTCCTCGACCTGATTCAGGAGGGCAACATCGGCCTGATGAAGGCGGTGGACAAATTTGAGTACCGTCGCGGTTACAAATTCTCGACGTATGCAACGTGGTGGATTCGTCAGGCCATTACCCGCGCTATCGCGGACCAGGCCCGCACGATTCGCATCCCGGTGCACATGATCGAGACGATCAACAAGCTGATCCGCACGTCGCGTCAGCTGGTGCAGGAGCTGGGCCGCGAGCCTACCTCCGAAGAGATCGCGCGGCGCATGGATATTCCTGTGGCGAAGGTTCGCAAGGTGCTGAAGATCGCACAGGAGCCGATCTCGCTCGAAACGCCCATCGGCGAAGAAGAGGATTCGCACCTCGGCGACTTCATCGAAGACCGCCAGGCCGTATCGCCTTCCGATGCCGTGATCAGCGTGAACCTGAAGGAGTACACCTCGCAGGTGCTGCGTACCCTGACTCCGCGGGAAGAGCGCGTGATCAAGATGCGCTTCGGCCTCGAAGACGGCTCCGAGCACACGCTCGAAGAAGTGGGCCAGAGCTTCCAGGTAACGCGTGAGCGCATCCGCCAGATAGAGGCCAAAGCGCTGCGCAAGCTGCGTCATCCGTCGCGTTCGCGCAAGCTGAAGGCGTTTGTGGATTCGGTCACCGAGTAAAAAAACAAAGAAAAATGGGCCGCCTGAAAAGGCGGCCTTTCTTTTGCCCGCGAATCCTGAGCCGTTGGCAATCATCCAACGAAAAGCCCAAATGACAGAGGTACTTTGCATGCCGTCTTTGCTGGACCCGATTCGTGTCGGAGATATTGAGCTGCCGAATCGCGTCATCATGTCGCCGCTCACACGCCTGCGCGGCACCCCCCAACACATTCCCACGCCCGTCATGGTGGAATACTACGAACAGCGCGCCGGAGCCGGCCTCATCATCAGCGAGGGCACGCCGGTCGATCCTCTCGGCGTCGGCTATCCCAACGTCCCTGGCATCTGGAGCCGGGAGCAGGTCGAAGCCTGGAAGCCTGTCACCGCAGCCATGCACAATGCCGGCGGACGCATCTTCATGCAGATCTGGCATGTCGGGCGCATCTCCCACCCCAGTTACCTTAACGGCGAGCTGCCGGTTGCTCCCAGCGCCATCCGGCCGAAGGGGAATGTCAGCCGCATCCGTCCCCTGACCGAGTTCGAGACGCCTCGCGCGCTTACCACCGAGGAAGTGAGGGGAGTCGTCGAGCAGTTTCGCCGGGGCGCGCAGAATGCACAGGCGGCCGGCTTTGACGGAGTGGAATTGCACGGAGCGAACGGCTATCTCCTTGATCAATTTCTGCAGGACGGCACGAACCATCGCACCGACGAATACGGCGGCCTGATCGAAAACCGCGCCCGGCTGATGCTCGAGTGCGCCGATGCCGCGGCGTCGGTCTTCGGACCCGGCCGCGTCGGCATGCACCTTGCGCCGCATTCTCCCTCGCACGACATCAGCGATTCCAATCCGCTTGAGACCTTCGGCTACGTAATTCGCGAGTTGGGCAAGCGGAAGCTGGCCTTCATTTGTGCCCGCGATCCGCTGGGCCCCGCGCATCTCGGCCGCAAACTCAAGGACGCCTTCAAAGGTGTTGTGATCACCAACGATGGCTACACCCGTGAGACGGCGGAGCAGGTGGTCGAGAGCGGAGAGGCGGACGCCGTGGCCTTCGGCAAGCTATTCATCGCCAACCCCGATCTGCCCAGGCGCTTCGCGGAGAACGCGCCCCTCAACGCCCCGGTACCCGAGACCTTCTACTCTCACGGCGAGGAAGGCTACGTCGACTATCCAACGTTGCCCGAAGACTAAACGCGGAGTAACCTCTCTTGACCAAACTCGCGGCGCTTCAGGTTTTTTGGGGGGCCGTCGCTGATTCGGCTGCAAGCAAACCGATGCGTTCGGGTGCTTTCGCTTCTAAGCATTTGAAAGCGTGTTGCCGAATGGCCTCATACCGCCTATTCTAGGCTCGACTGCAACGCGTCCCCCGCGCATGCAATTACAGTCGCTGAGGAATGTTATCTGTGAAGCGTGCGATTTTTATCAGCTACCGCCGTGACGATGCTGAGGGTGAGGCAGGAAGGCTCTACGACGATCTGGTCCGGGCCTATGGTGATGATTCTGTTTTCATGGATGTGGCAGGGATTGCTCCTGGACTCGATTTCCGCAAGGCAATCGATGACAATGTTTCCGGCTGCGGAGTCTTTCTGGCGATCATTGGTTCGCAGTGGGCGACGATCACCGGCGCGAATGGCCAGCGTCGGCTGGAGGACGATAACGACTTTGTACGCCTCGAGATATCGTCGGCGCTGACGCGCAACATTGCGGTTATCCCGGTGCTGGTGCACGATGCGCGAATGCCCCGCCCCGAGCAGCTTCCCGATAACATCAAAGACCTCGCCTACCGCAACAGCGTGGAGATATCCCATGCGCGCTGGAACTCCGATGTGCAGCTCCTGGTAGAGGCGCTGAAGCAGTACGTGCAGACCACCCGCGCCACCCAGACTGAGCCGGTGCATGCCACTGTATCTGTGCAATTGCCGCCGCCGGTTTCACCGCATCCGGTTCCGGAGGTTCAGAAGTCCAAGATGCCCTTGATCGCGGGCGGAATCGCAGGCGCTCTGGTTCTTCTCGGGGTGATTGCGTTTGCCGTTTTTCATAAGACGGCCGCCCCGCAGCCAACTCCACCGGCGGCGAGCGCCGCAGCCACTACGAATGCTCCCACCACGATGGCTGCGGCCTCCAATCCAGGAGCGATCGCCGGGCTTGCAGGCAACTGGCGATGCACCCGCGTGAAGAAAGTCGGGGACGGGGTGGACGAGCTGCGCATCACCGGCGCCGCTCCCAGCTATCAGATGGAGATTATGGGCAACTGCCCCCAGGGCGAGTGCAGTTGGGGAACGCAGCCGCTGACATTTAATGGAGGTCAGGCGGTCACGACGTGGTCGCCGAGAGCCACTAAAGCGGATACCGCGCAGAACAGAACGGCAGTCGTTACACTCCGGCCTGCGGGTGCGAATCTGGATATGTATATCCAGAACAGATGGACCGGCCCGGACGGGCAGCCCAAGCAAAACGGCCTCAATTTTGAATTTGTAAGAGAACCGTAGGCTGACCGGCCGCTGCTCTGGCGTATGAGACCTGAGATATTCGTCTACGTTGCGGCTCCGGTTGCCTTCGCGCTCTGTTGCTGCACCGAGGCCCACTGGGCGTGCTCCTGCGAAACCAGCGACTCGACGCGGTCGGCCAGCACGGCACGCGGATTCGCAACGCCGGCGTATGGCCCGGCGAGCGCGAGATACACATATTTCTCGTGTTTGAGCGACTCGCAGGTGGTGCGGTAGGTCGTCCAGTTCTGCTGATACTGGTTCAGGTGCAGGACGCCTTCGAGGACAGTGATCAGAACCCCCAGCGCGCCCACCACCAGCGTCACATACGGAAACTTCAGACCGGTGAGGAAGGGGATGACCGCAGCGGCGAGAATTTCGACCACCTTGATGCGCTTGAAAATGTGCTGCGCCGACCGGCTTTTGCGGTCGTACCAGCCGATCTGGTCTTCAAGCCGGCTCACGACCGGGTCGTTCGGAGTGTCTGAAGCGGAAACCATATTGGGCTCAGGCATATGCGCTGCCGAGGATAGCATGGCCGGGCGGAGAAGGCATGGTCTTTTTGATGGCTCACGCTCGGTCAATTCGCGACTGGTGCTCGCGCACGGAAAGCTGGTCAAGCGGAACGCCTTCCCGTATACTGGTTGATGTTGCAAGCACGTTCGTTTCGAGCAGGATAACCATGCCCAAATTGAAGACCCATAAAGGCGCTGCGAAGCGCTTCAAGAAGACCGGCACGGGCAAAATCGTCCGCGGCCAGTCGAAGATGCGCCACATCCTCACGTCGAAGGAGACCAAGACCAAGCGCAAGCTGGCACACAGCACGCTGGTTTCGGACGCCGACTACGCGAAGGTTGCGCGCATGATTCCCTACGCCTGATCTGCACTTCCAAGTGTACGGGCCCGCGGTCAAGCGTTCCGCACATGGCCCCCGTTTTTCGGGACTCTGAGAAAAACGAGCGAACAGGATGACAAGCGAGTGAAGAGGTTAAAGCGAAAGCTCCTGCCTCCAGCCGCATAACGAGACGCAAAAATGGAGAATAGACAATGCCCCGCGTAAAACGTGGAACAAAACGCAACGACCGCCGCAAAAAGATCCTGAAGCGTGCGAGCGGTTACTTCCTTACAAAATCGAAGCTTTACCAGGCAGCGCAGGAAGCCGTCGAGCGCGGACTGAAGTTCGCCTACAGCGGCCGCAAGCAGAAGAAGCGCCAGTATCCGCTCGCTGTGGATCGTCCGCATCAACGCCGCCGCCAAGATCAACGGCATCAGCTACTCGCAGTTCATCCACGGCCTGAAGGCCGCCGGAGTCGAGCTCGACCGCAAGATGCTGGCCGATATCGCCGTGAACGACGCTGCGGGTTTTACCGCGCTGGTCGGACAGGCCAAAGAAGCTCTCGGCAACAACACCGCAGCCGCATAAGTTCGAGCGACAAGACTGGAAAAGGGCGCGAGCGATCGCGCCCTTTTCATTTTTGCTGCGGCTGTGAGAAATCAGGCGTACGATTCGGCTTCACGTTGAGCCTGTGATTTTCACGGAGCCGATATGCCGAGTCCAACGGGATCGCCGTCGCCGCGCCTGAGCTTCTGGCTGGTCGCCGCTATGCTGGGCATGGTGAGCGTTCCGGCGTACTTCACGCTGCACAGGGCTGGAGCTACTCCTTCACCGATAGCGCTCTCGCCGGAGCCGTCGCCGTACGGCTACACCGTCAGCCTGCTGCTTTTCATCATTCCCATCGTCGTCATCGTCTTCTGGCTCATTCCGCAGGAGGGAATCAAGGTTTCGAAGAAGGCTGTGTCGTGGACCATCGGCCTGCTTTTCCCGCTGGGCGCGGCCCTCGATTTCTTCTTCGCGAGTTTCTTCTTTGATTTTCCCAACGCCGGAGCGACGCTGGGAATTCCGGCGCCGGCGCTACATAAGCCGGTGCCCGTCGAGGAATATGTCTTCTACCTGACCGGCTTCCTCTGCATTGTTTTGCTTTACGTCTGGTTCGATGAATATTGGCTCTCAGCCTACACGCTGCCGGGGACCGCAGCGGACCGCGTCAACTTCGACCGCCTGCTGCGCTTTCATCCCGAGTCGCTGATTCTCGCCGTGGTGCTGATCGGCGCCGCGTTCGCCTACCGGCGGTTCGTCGTCCCCGAGTTGCCCGGTTTCCCCGGCTATTTCATCGTGATGGTTCTGGGAGCGCTCGTTCCCTCGTCGATCCTGCTGCCCTCGGCGCGTCCGGTGGTGAACTGGAGAGCCTTCTCCCTGACCATGTTCATGGTCCTGCTCATCAGCCTGCTGTGGGAGGTGACGCTGGCTCTCCCCTACGGCTGGTGGAACTTCCAGGACGACCAGATGATCGGCCTGCGCATCACCGCCTGGTCCCGGCTGCCCATCGAAGAGGTGGTGTTGTGGATCACGGTCAGCTATATCAGCATCCTGGTCTACGAGACGGTGAAACGCTGGCAGGGCTCCGGGCGATCCGCAGGCCATGCCTTCTTCGGACCTCCGAAATCGGAGCCGTGATCACTTGCTGTTCACAAAATCCGCCACGCTCTTGTTCCACAAATTCGGCTGATCCACAAATGCCATGTGGCCGCTGTTGGGCAGGATGACCAGCTTCGACCCTTTGATCTTCGCGTTCATCTCCCGGGCCAGCGATGGATCGCACTCATCATGATCTCCGGCCAGGATCAGCGTCGGTACTTTAATCGTGGGCAGCTTGTCCAGATACTCCACACTGGTGAGGTTGCCGTCGATGACAAACTCACCGTGCGATCCCCACATCTCGCGGTAGAGGTCCCACGCCGTCTGGGTATCCTGGGCCTGCGGATCGTAGTCCGGATCGGGCCGTGCTCCGTAGAGCTTCGGGAAGTATCCGTCGCCCCACGCCAGCGTGGCGTAGGTCTCGGGATAGCGGCCGTGCTCCCACGGCGCACCTTTGCCGAAGAGTCCGGCTTTCTCGAGGGCATTGGTCAGCGCCAGCTTGTTGGGCGGCATCTGACTCTTGATTCGCTGCAGCACCTGGTTCATTTCTTTCGTGCTGGCAAAGGTGCTGGCCAGCACCAGGTGAGACAAGTGCTCGGGATATTTCAGCGCATAAGCCTGCGCCAGAACGCCTCCGTAGGAGTGGCCGAGCAGGCTGATCTTGCCCAGCCCCAGCGCGACGCGCACGGCCTCCACGTCGTCCGCCATCTTCTCGACTGTGTATTGCTTTACGTCTTCAAGTTTCTCGGATCGTCCAGACCCGCGCTCGTCGATGAAGATGAGCTTGTTAGTGCGCGCCAGCGGCAGCAGAGAGGGCAGGAAGTAATCGTGAGAGGCGCCGGGTCCGCCGTGAACGATAAGCAGGGGCGAGCCGCGGCCGACGGAGGTGTAGTAGATCATCACGCCGTGCGCATCGACATAGCCTTCTTCGATGGGGTAGACCGCGCCGGAGACAGCAGTGTGATGAGTCTGCGCAAATGAGGCAAATCCGGGCAACAGGAGAGCAAGCGCAACGGCGAAGCAGAGACGGTTTCTCATGGTGCCGAAATCATACGGCACCCGCGCTTACACATACTTGAGAATTGCGTCGGCAATGCGCGCCGCCTCGACCGCCGGGCGAACGTCGTGCACGCGGATCATATGCGCTCCAGCCAGAATCGCCGCGACAGACGCGGCGATCGTTGCATTGCCCCGTTCGGTGACCGGAGCAACGGAGCCGTCGTGCAGATCGGCCAGACTTCTTCCGAGAAAAGACTTGCGCGAAACCCCGGCAAGAATTGGCTGGCCCAGAGAACGAAGCTCGTCCTGATGCGCCAGCAGCGGATAATTCTCATCGAAGGACTTGCCGAAGCCGTATCCCGGATCGAGTGCGATCCGGTTTCGCACCACGCCGGCATCGATGGCCAGTTTCATGCTCGCGTCCAGATCGCGCCTGACGAGCGGTGTCACTTCTTCGGCGCTAAGGCGCGGAAGGCTGCGCCACTCCGCCGGGCGCCCGCGCGTGTGCATGAGGACGACACCACAGCCAAGAACGGCGCAGGTGGCGGCCATCGCATCATCCCAGGTGAAGGCGCTGATGTCATTCACGATCTCCGCGCCGGCCTCAACAGCAAGCCGAGCCGTTGACGCCCTGTAGGTGTCGATCGAGATCACCGTACCGGGACGCGCTTTCAGAATCGCCTCGATCACCGGCAGCACGCGTCTCTGCTCTTCTTCCCGGGTGACGGGCTCGTGTTTGCCTGGGCGTGTGGACTCGCCGCCTATGTCCAGAATATCCGCGCCTTCGTCGAGCAGGCGCAGGGCCTGCCTTGTCGCTGCCTGCGGATCGAGGAAGAGGTTGCCATCCGAGAACGAATCCGGTGTGATGTTGAGCACGCCCATTACCAGCGTGCGTTCGCCGAGGGCAAGCGTCTGCGTGCGCAGCGTCCATTGGTAGCGCTCGCGGAATGTGAAAGGCATCGAGCATCATGCTACACTCCGCGAAAAGATGAAATCTTCGCGCTCCGTTCTCATCCATGCCGTCTTCGCTCTTCTTCTGGCTGCACAGGGATTCGCTGCCGCCGCTCATCACCCGAAGGCCAGGCACAAGGCTAAGCCGGGCGCGATGGCCGCGGAAATCAATGCCATCGTCTCCGATCCTGCAGTGTCGCGCGCGCATTGGGGCATCTCCGTTGTTACCGCGGAGGGCGCGCCGGTCTATGCGCTGAACGACGGACAGTTTTTCGAGCCGGCATCGAATGCCAAGCTGCTGGTGACGGCCGCGGCGCTCGCGCTGCTGCCTCCGAACACCACCTATACGACTTCCGCCGACACATCCGGAGAGGTGGACAGCACGGGCCACCTGCACGGCAGCGTGATGCTGCTCGGCTCGGGAGACCCGACCATGTCGGGACGCAGCTATCCCTATGTTGAAAAGACGGAGAGGCCGAATCCGCCGCTGATGGCGCTGCAGGGGATCGCCGATCAGATCGCCGCCAGCGGAATTCGTAGCATCGACGGTGACATAATCGGCGACGACGCATGGTTTCCGTGGGAGCCTTATGGCTCGGGTTGGGCTTGGGATGACCTCGATTGGGACTACGGCGCACCCATCTCCGCGCTTACTGTCAACGACAACGTCGTTTATCTCAATGTGCCCGGCAATGGGCAGCCGCCGGCATGGAGTCCTGACGCACCCTACTACGTGCTCGAAAATTCCCTGCAAACCGTACCGGGGACACAGGCCGCCAATCCTGGAATCGATCGGCCTGCGGGCTCGAAGGTCGTTCGTCTCTTCGGCGCCGTCAATCAGAACGGGCTGCACGTTGGCGTGGCCATCGAAGACCCGGCTGAATATGCGGCAATCGCCCTCCGCCAGATGCTGCTCGCGCATGGCATCGAGGTGAAGGGAGGCGCGCACGCCCAGCACCGTCCCGATATCGACACCGAAGACCTTCGCCCCGAGGTCAACCAGCCGCTTGTCCTGCATCCGCTTACTCTCAGCACCATCGAGCCGCCCGCCAACGGCATGCGGGTTCTGGCCTCGCATGTGTCGGTTCCCTTTGAACAGGACATCGTCGTTACCAACAAGGTCAGCCAGAACCTGCATGCCGAGCTCTACCTGCGCATTCTTGGCCGTCTCGAGGGCGGCGACGGGTCGATCGCTCAAGGCCTGCGCGTGGTGCGCACCTTTCTTACCGACTCCGGAAACACCGGTCCCGAAGGTGGTCCCGGAATCGACCCCGAAGATTTCGTTTTTTGCGATGGGTCGGGCCTCTCGCCGCAGGACCTGGTTACGCCGCGCGCTCTCACCCGCCTGCTTACCTATGCTGCGCGCCAGCCCTGGGGAGCAACGTATCGGGCGAGTCTGCCGGTGGGCGGGGTCGACGGGACCCTTGCCGGCCGCTTCACGGAACCTGCTCTCAAGGGCAAGGTCTTCGCCAAGACGGGCACTCTCTCGGAAGTCCACGCTCTGAGCGGATATCTGACCGCTGCCAGCGGCCGCAGCTTGACTTTTTCCATCCTGTGCAACGACCGCATGCCGACCGGCAACGCGGCCCGTGTGGCCATGGACAAGATTGTTGCGGCAATCGCCGCCGCCAACTGATTTCTTGTTGGCCGCCCCACTCAGTGTGGATCGATGTAACGCCGCTTCAATCGTGCCGCTGGCTCAACGCACGTAGCTATAGGTGCCACATAAATTGGTTGAATTCGAGATTGCGTCCGCCGTGAAGACAGGGACCGTTGCCCCGGAGAAAAACGCAAGTTGCAATGACTTTCCGTCCGCGTAAGCCACCATCCACCTGGTGTCTTCACTTCCACATAGAGTGTTCTTGTGCAGAAACTTCTTCGCAGCCGGGATGCTCAGTCCATAGAGACCGCCTATTTTGCGGCCGCCGCTGTCTGTATTGAAGACCGAGCTTACTTCCGCTGGTTGCAGATCACGCGCACGAACGATGTCGAAGTTGGAAAAGTTAATCGATAATTTCGTATCCGATATTGCCACGTCGCCCGTAATGGACTGTGCTGTTTTGCTTGCTGGACGCCAATATCCTGATTCCTGTGCCGAGAGAGATGCCCAGCCGGCCAGCAACAACACCGCCGCGATGCAGAAAGACGTTTCTCGCTTCATCTTCCAAGAATGACATTCGTAGACGTTCTCGGCAATTCCAGGTGTCCGAGCGGCAAGACCGCCGAGAAACATCGGCTGAGAGCGGGAGCAGGATGCGCGATCTGATTTAAAATCAGTGCATTCTTTTGAACGCTTCACGAAAATCACTTGTTGTCGCCGTGGCTCTGGTTGTTGCTGCATTAGGCTGCAAGCCGTCCCTTCCGCCGTCGACGCCGCTCAGCGAGCTTACCCCGCAGCAGACGAGCGGATATCGGGTCTTCGAATCCCGCTGCTCGCGCTGCCACTACGCCAACACCGAAAACCCGCTGCATGGCCCCGGTCTGCAGGGGCTTTATAAGAAGAAATATCTGCCCAGCGGCGCGCCCGCGAACGACGACCGCATCACCGCGGTGATCGAGAACGGGCGCAACATGATGCCCGCATTCGGGAATAATCTGGATAATCAACAACTGGCGGACCTGCTCGCCTATCTGCATACGCTATGACCGAACCGGAGCCAACAAAACCCGCGGGCCTGCTTCCCGGCATGGCCGTCATCTGCCTTTGGATGCTCGCGCTCTGCGGCATCGGACTGGTCGGCGTGATCACTCACAACCTGCCGCCCGCGGTCATGATCCTCTGCGTCATCTTCGCCGTGGCGGCCAATGGCCTGCTCAAGCTGCGCCGCTGGGGCTGGGCGCTGTCCCTTGCCGCCGCCTTTCTTTCGCTCTGCTACGGAGCGTACATGCTCTTCCGCTTCCACCAGGGGCCGATGATCGTCATGGTCGTGGTGAACCTGGTCTTCTTTCTCTACCTCATCCGTCCCGAAGTGCTGGAGCGGGTGAAGTAGGTCTCCTGGAATCGTTGGAAACGCATAAAGTTCCTTGCCTAAACGGCAACCAAAAGGTTGCATTCAGGAAATCGCTGTGCTCTAATATGCAACCTGGAGGTTGCTTATGGCGAATCACATTGAAAAGAGCATCGAGCTTAAGGCGCCGGTGTCGCGTGTCTGGCGCGCGCTTACCGACTACCGCGAGTTCGGCGAGTGGTTTCACGTCAAGCTGGAAAGCCCGTTCGTGCCGGACAAGGTGACGCGCGGGCAGATCACCCATCCTGGTTACGAACACCTCACGATGGAAGTGACGGTGCAGAAGCTGGAGCCCGAACGGCTCTTCTCCTTCACCTGGCACCCGTATGCCATCGATCCCAAGAAGGATTACTCGAAGGAGACGCCGACCCTCGTCGAGTTCATGCTGGAGCCGACCGCGGCCGGCACGCTGCTTGTGGTCACCGAGTCCGGCTTCGACAAGATACCCAGCGACCGCCGCGCCGAGGCCTTCCGCATGAACGATGGCGGCTGGATGCAGCAGATGAAAAGCATCGAGAGCTATGTCGGACAAAAGCCGTAGCAGCATGTCCGCTCGACGGCGATCGCAGGCGCCGGTCTTCGCGGCCCTGGGTGACGAGACGCGGCTGGCGCTGGTGGCCAGGCTTTGCGGCGGACAGCCTTATTCGATTTCGCAGTTGACCGAGGGATCGAAGCTGACCCGGCAGGCCATCACCAAGCATCTCCGCGTGCTGGAGCGGGCGGGCGTGGTGCGCTGCGTCCGCTCCGGACGCGAGAGCCTGTTCGAATTCGACCCCGGGCCGATCGATGAGATGAGGAGATATCTGGATCGGGTTTCCGAGCTGTGGGATCGGAAGTTGCTCAGGCTCAAGTCTTTCGTCGAGGAGTGAGTTCTTCCACGTTCTGAGCGCAGCGAAGAATCTCGACGATGTGAGCGCGGGACACATCGCTGAGATTCTTCCTCCCGTTGGTCGTCAGAATGACGGCATATTACAGGGCTCTGCTTTTGCTCTAACCTGTGATCGCTCTACTGTGCCGCGCCGATTGCCGGATCGGTCACGCTGTCCTCTCCGGTCTCCACGTGGCCTGCAAGCTGCTGCTTAAAGCTCGAATCGGATTCGACCTGGACTGTGAGGTCGTACCAGCCGAAGGATTGCTGCAGGAACCAGGTCTTCTCCCGATACTCTCCGGGTTCGAGGTCGCAGGTGAAGGTTTCGCCGGTGTAAGCATCCCGAATGCTCAGCTTTTCCTTGCTTGTCCCGCCATTGCTGATGAGCAGGATGATGCCGTTACGCTGCGTGTCGTAAGCGCTGCGGATGTCGAGATCGGCGATCCCATTGCCCGAGATGCTTCCTCTAAATGCGCGCAAAAAGCCGTTGGGGCCGTAGACCGACAGGTCATAGGCGGTTTGGCCGTTTGCGGTGACATTCCAGATATCGGAAATTTTAGCCCCGCGGCCAACGGTATACGTCCAGGGCCCCTGGGTGTTGTTGCCGGAGCGAACCTGATAGACGGCCGCTTTACTGGTGCTACCAAAGTGAATGCGGAAGGTGCCGGCAGAAAGATCAGCTTCTCCGCGAACATACAGTTCATACGGCACGGCGCGCGCAGGTCGCGTGCCGGATTCCTGTGATGGAAGGGCCTGGTCGACGGGCGGGACGGGCACATAGTCCGGATGCCGATTGTTGTCCGGAGGGATGTAGGCGACTGTGCTGGGGAGCGGGACGGTCGCGTCATTCGGAGACTTGAAGTTGAACGCCGAGGTCAGATCGCCTGAAACCGCACGGCGCCAGGGCGTGATGTTCGGCTCCTGCAGTCCCGGATACTGTGAGCCGAAGCGCTTTTCGATAAAGCGAATGATCGAGGTGTGATCGAACACCTCGGAGTCGACCCATCCACCCTTGCTCCAGGGCGAAATTACGATCATCGGCACGCGTACGCCCATGCCGTAGGGGCCGCTGGGGTATTCCGAATCCCCCGGGAAGATTTCGTTCGTCGTATCGACCGTTGACTTGCCCAGCGTGCTGGAGGGCGGCACGGTCAGCGGCACCACGTGATCGAAGAAGCCGTCGTTTTCGTCGTAGGTGAGCAAGAATGCCGTCTTGCTCCAGACTTCAGGGTTGGCGGTCAGCGCATCGAGAATCTGCGACACGTACCATGCGCCGTAGTTTGCCGGCCAGTTCGGGTGCTCCGTATAGGCCTCGGGCGCGACGATCCAGGAAACCTGCGGCAGCTTGTTGGCAAGGACATCCGCGCGGAAGATATCGAAGAGTGTTCCGCCGGCCGAGATATCCGTGCCGGTCTTGGCTCCGTTGGCGAGCGGACTGCCGGCGGGAGCGTTCTGGTACTGGTGGAAGTAGAGCAGCGAGTTGTCGCCGTAATTGCCGATATACGCATCGCTGGTATAGCCCCACTCCCCGGCTTCATTGAGTCCGGTGCCGGCATCCTGATAGATCTTCCAGGTTACCCCGGCCTTTTGCAGGCGCTCGGGATAGGTGCTCCAGCCATAGCCAGCTTCGGCGTTGTCGATCACCGGCCCGCCTCCGGAGCCGTCGTTGCCTACCCAGCCGGTCCACATGTAATACCGGTTCGGATCGGTCGGCCCGAGCAGCGAGCAGTGATAGGCGTCGCAGATGGTGAAGGCGTCCGCCAGCGCATAGTGGAAAGGGATGTCGCTGCGGGTCAGATGCGCCATGGTGGTGGTGCCTTTCTGCGGCACCCACTGGTCGTGATTTCCCTCGTCCCAGGCCGCATGGGTGGTCGTCCAGTCATGCGCGAGATCCTGAATGAACTGCAGCCCGAGATCGGGAGCTCCCGGATGGAAGGGCAGCACGTAGCCCCCCGAGGCCGCGGGCTGATACCAGACCGGATCGCCCGAGGGCAGATTGACAGCGCGCGGATCGCCGTAGCCGCGCACACCGCGCAGCGTGCCGAAGTAATGATCGAAGGCCCGGTTTTCCTGCATCAGGACCACGATGTGCTCGATGTCCTCGATGGTTCCGGTGCGGTGATGCGCGGGAATCGCCAGCGCGCGAGCGATGCTGGATGGAAAAGCTGCGGTAAGTGCGCTTGTGGTCAAAAGCTGCAGGAAAGTACGGCGGTCTGTCGCCATGGGGGAACAACCTCGTGGGGAAATTGATTTCAACGTCCGATCAGCGACCATATGCCCCGGTTGTTGCGACGGTGTCACGGCATTGTTGCAATCTGGTAACTGGCGATGGAAATCCGCAGGATGGGAAGTTGTCTCGGCTGAAGGCGTTTGTTGAAGACTAACCTCTGTTACCGTGCCCATAATGGATTTGTCATCCTGAGCGCAGCGCAGTCGAAGGACCTGCATTTTAGTGGGCTGCAACTGGGATAAGAGGTTCGGCACAAGATGAGCACAGTCCTCGTCAATCCGGCAAAAATGATCGCCCGCGGCGCTCCCCGCGTGATTCACAATGACCGCGAGCTTGAAGCGTACGCAGAAGCGCTCTTCGAGTTGACGGCTCTGGAGAATCCGTCTCACTCGGAACTGGACGCTATCGAACTGCTGACTCTGCTGATCGAGCGCTACGAACAGGAGCACTTCTCGATTCCCGCTGCCGATCCGGTTTCTGTGGTGCGCTTCCTCATTGAACGGCAGGGCCTGACTCAGCGAGACCTGATTCCGCAGTTTGGTTCGGAGAGCGCGGTTTCAGTGTTTCTGTCGGGGCAGCGGAAGCTTACTCTGGAGCAGGTGCGGAGATTGAGCGTTCGCTTTAGACTTCCAGCCGATTTCTTTATTGCAAAGAATTAAGACGATTTGGAGAAACTCGATGTTGCGCCGATCCGAAGGTGGAATCCGTCCGGGCGGTATCCACTCCGAGGTGCTTGCTGGCAAAGTCATTGACAGTTGGGGGCGGAGACAGATCGCAAATGCACTCTGATATCTATGAAATGGCATGTCGTTGCTATGGATACGGGCGTTGGGATGCGCCTTATTGGTTCATTGGTATTGGGGAGGCGATGTCCAACGAGGGTATTCAGCCACGGCTTGAGGCGTGGCTTGCTCTTGGCCGCGAAACAGGACTGAGTGACTGTCGGGGATTTCATGAACGTATTCGCGAATACAGATGGCATGGGGAGAAGGCGACACCCCAGAAAACCTGGAGACCGCTGATGCTGCTTCTGATGACGTTTCTTGAAGAGGATGCGGACAAACAAATCCTGCTCTCGTACCAGCGTGAGCACTGGGGAATGGGGAAAGACGATACCTGCGTATGCGAATTGTTTGGGCTCCCAGCCCCTATTTTCAAAGCATACAAAGCGTTGATGCTCGAACTGTTCACGCAAAAGCAAATCGACGAAATTCTGAAAGAACGGATTCGTTTTATTCGCGGAAAGATATTGGAGAACAAGCCGAAATTGGTTGTCATGTATGGTCGGGGTGCGAGGAAGCAGTGGAGAGAAATAGCTGGCCATCCTTTTCTGGATGACGACGAGGTAATCAAGATTGGGCCTACGATAATGGTCTCGGCGACACACCCAACCGCACACGGAGTAAAGAACGAATACTGGGTGCAACTGGGAAAAAGTCTGCGAGCGGCAGCAAGATTGGCCAATTGCTAACCGCCTCTGAGCTACCCGCTTCACCAGCCACCCGTTTCATAGCCATCCGCCCAACCGGCTACAATAAAGGGTCATGGCAACAAGCCCCGAACTCGTCCAGATTGACCTGGCGCCGAAGCGTCCTGTTTCCAAGCCCGACTGGCTGAAGGCGCGTGCGCCGGTTGGCGACAATTATCACAATCTGAAGAAGCTGGCGCGCGACCTGAACCTGCACACGGTCTGCGAGTCGGCGCACTGTCCCAACATTGGCGAGTGCTGGAACCATCGCACCGCGACCTTCATGATGCTGGGCAACCTCTGCACGCGGCGATGCGGATTCTGCGCCGTGCCCAAAGGCCGTCCCGACGCCATCGACTTCGACGAGCCGCGCCGCGTGGCCGAGGCTGTCGCCGCGCTGGAGCTCAAGTTCGCCGTCATTACCAGCGTCAATCGCGACGACGATATTCTCGGCGGCGCGCGGGCCTTCGCCATGGTCATCGAGGAGATTCGCAAGCAGGCTCCCGGATGCCAGGTCGAGGTGCTGATCCCTGACTTTCAGGGCCGCGAAGACGCCATCCGCATCGTGGTCGACGCGCATCCCGAGATCCTGAACCACAACACGGAATCGGTACCGCGGCTCTATCGCGCGGTGCGCTCGGGCGCACGCTACGAGCGCACGCTACGCCTGCTCGAATTTTCGAAGCAGATCGACTCCACGGTTGTCACCAAATCCGGCGTGATGGTTGGCCTGGGCGAAGAGATGCATGAACTGCTCGATGTCTACCGTGATCTCGCCAGCGTGGGAACAGACGTGCTCACCATCGGCCAGTATCTGCGTCCATCGAAGGACCACCTGCCCATGGCCCGCTATTACACGCCCGAGGAATTCGCGTTCATGAAGCAGGAGGCGCTGGCGATGGGCTTCCGGCATGTGGAATCGGGGCCGCTGGTGCGCTCGTCGTATCATGCGCACGAACAGGCCGATGCTGCCGGAGCCAGCAGCGTCCGGCTATTGGTCTAGCCCTGCTGCGGGCGTTTACAATACTCACTTTGGATACCGCACCAGAAGGACGAAGACAATCATGGCACCTGCAGTGATGGCGGGCATTCCCGCACTGAAAGATACCTACCAGCAGCTCAAGACCCGCATGGAGAAGGCGGTTGTTGATTTCCAGGCCAACCTCGCCTCCACGCGCACGGGCCGCGCCTCGATCCAGATGCTCGACCAGGTCCGGGTGGATTACTACGGCACACCCACGCCGCTGAGCCAGGTGGGCCAACTCACGACGCCCGACGCCAACATGATTGTCATCCAGCCCTGGGACGCGGGCCTGATCTCGGAGATCGAAAAGGCGTTGCGCACGTCGGACCTGGGCTTCAATCCGCAGAACGACGGCAAGGTGGTGCGCATTCCGGTGCCTCCGATGACGGAGGAGCGGCGCAAAGAGGTGGTCAAGCATCTGAACAAGGTGCTGGAGGAGCATCGCACCGGCATTCGCAACATCCGCCGCGACGGCAACGAAGCCATCAAGAAGGCGGCGAAGGAAAAAGCGATCTCAGCCGACGAAGAGAAGCGCTCGCTCGACGAGATGCAGAAGCTGACCGATGAAGAGATCAAGCGGATGGAAGAGATGTCGAAGAAGAAAGAAGCCGAGGTCATGCACGTTTAGCGCGGCATGAACGTCGAAGTTGGGATCCTTCGCTGCGCTCAGGATGGCGTCTCCGCATTTATAGATTGTGCGGGGCGCAGTGAAATTCACGCAGGAAGTGTATGCGCCATCCGTGATGGCGCATGACCGAGACTAAGCTGCCAGGATGGGCGCGCCGCCCAGGAGGGCGGCTGCAGACCATTGGGCTCGACCGGACCACTCGGGCACATTGAAGGGCTTATCCGGATGAACGGAAGGGTCGCCGCCCATCGCGTGGTGACTGGCCAGAGTCTGGTCGACGCGGGCAATCGCTTCATCCCGTTCTGCTTGCGAGGGTCGCGCGAAGTAGAGCTTGTACTGATGGCCGCAGATTTTGCAGGCAATGTCGGCGGATTCACTGGTTGCCACGCACAGAACTTGCATACTCATTCCCCCTCAACAGGCGTTCGGTGAGCACAGACAAGCTAGAATTCTGCAATCAGAACTGACCATGCTACTTCTGATCAGATGCGCTACAACTTCCTCAGTGTAGCCTCACCGCAATGGGTGATGTCGATCAAATTCCTGTGAAACGGTCGCGGTATCAGCAACGCTCCTGTTTCGAGATAAAGATTTCCTATCTGCGTTGAAAATGGATGCGCCAGCGAACGACGTTCAGGGCGTCCCCGGCAGGCCAGTGAGCTGGTGCCAACCCTCAGGTACTTCGAATTGCGCTTCCTCGACACGGCCAGGCGTGACCTTCGTCACTTCCAGGGTCGCCTTTTCGCCCTGTTTCTCACCGTCCTTGAAAGTGATCGACATCTTCAGGGGCATGCCTGCCTTCTTCAGTGTGTCATCGGCTTTGAAGGCATTGCCAAGGGGACCATTCATGGTGTCGGTCAGCGGATTCACGCCGAATTCTTTGGTCATGCAAGCCGTGCCGTCATACTTTTCGGATTCGAGCTTGTAGTCCTCGCAGGCATGACCGGCCACGGTCTCAGTTGCTCCCCGGTCGGTCACCTTGGGCGGCGTCGACGAAGACAGCTCCGACGGAGTATTGCCGCTGTGAACGGCGTAGGCCTTCAGCTCCGGGATGAGGATGGTCTGCGTATGCGTGTCGAGGTCGATCAGCACCGTGTTGGTCCGCGACGACATGTGCAGGTCGACTCTGACTTTGTGTCCCTTGATCGAGTAGTCGACGGGAATCGTCTGTCCGCTGGCCTGCATGGTCATGCTGACCGCGCCTTCAAAGCTCTGCGTCTGCGCCGACAATTCCCAGGGAGCAATCGCCATCAACCCGATCAGCCAGATTCCCTTATTCACGTCCGTCTCCATCTCTTCGCCCGGCGATCCTGAGGCTTTGCAGGGCATCAGTCGTTGGACGTAACTGCCTGCTTGGCGGCTCGGCCGGCCTGCTCTTTCTTAAACCGTTTTTCAACGTACGGCAGCCAACGGCGATATGCATCGGATTTTTCTTCGCGCATGGAATCTTCGAGAGCCTTGCGATAGCCGCCGGAGTAAATCGCATACATCAGGGCCAGGGCGCAGCCGGCTCCGAAGAAAAATCCGAAGAAGAATCCGATGATGCTGCTGGAAAAGAGGTTCACCGCGCCCGCCCCCGCGGCCTTCCGCGTTGCCGCTTGTCGTAGACTACTCCAGCCGTTCTGGAGCAGCGCGACATATGGGTTGAACCTTCGATCGTTGCCGGGTTACATCGACACGAGGTTCTACTGCTCCATCACGCTCAGCTGCGGGGCAGGATTGGGAGACTTCTCCATCTCTCCCACCAGATCCAGAGCGTTGCTAAGGCTGCCGACGATAACGTCCGGGCGCGCCTGTCCAAAGCGTTCACGAAGCGCATCCTTGTCTCCCGCGCTGCCCCACAATCCCACCATGATGCGATTGCCGGGAAGGCTCTGGCGCAGGCGGAGCGCGAGTTTGCGGGCGTGGGCAAAGGCGAACGGGGGCACCGCGGAGATGCAGAGGATAGTTTCAGTTTCCTCCGCCAGGCGGGTGAGAATCTCCTGCGACAGAGCGGCTGCGGGCAGCAGGAGGGTCTTGTGGCCGCACTGCTCCAGGAGTTGCGCGAACATGGTCGCGGCGATCTCGTCGGCCTGGTCGTTCGCCGGTAGGCAGACGACCGGCGTGCTGCGCGAGCTGGACGGACCCGGGGCGCAATCGGATTCCAGGGACGCAGGAGAGCGATAGTCGGTCAATTCGGCAATGAGCTCGGTTGCGCTCTGAAAGAGATATGAGCTGCGGACCTCGTCGAGAACGCCCTTGTGCCGGTCCTGCTCGGTCATCGTCAGCGCGGGCATCACGACGGCATCGTAGAGATCCACCAGGCTATGGTTGTCGAGGAATCGGTCGGCGATCTGGTGCGCCTCCGCCTGATCGGTAGCCAGCAGCCGCTCATAGAACTTCGCCTCTGGAGCCAGCTCCGCTTCGTCTCCCAGCAAAATATGCAGGAACGACATCTGCGGCAGGTAGCGGCCAAAGACAATCAGGCAGACGGTGAGCGGGGTGGACACGACCAGCCCCGGCCATCCCCAAAGCAATGTCCAGACCAGGGCCATGGTGACCAGGGCCAGGGCGGAGATGCCGGTGTGGCTGCCGTAGAGGTGCGGCTCGACGAAGTTGCTGACTGCAATTTCGAGGACGGCGAAGAGCAGGAATACCCAGAGAGGATGCCACCAGCTGCTGAAGATGGCCAGCGTATAGACGAGAGTGACCGTGCCCACCATCATGGTTCCCACATAGGGCACCATGCGCAGGATGGCCAGCAGAGCGCCCCACAACGTGGCGTTGGGAACGTGGAGCAGGTAGAGGCCCAGGCTGAAGACCACTCCATAGCTGGCATTGACCAGCACGTTCACCACCAGGTACCGGCTGATGCGCTCGGCGGCGTCGTTCAGCGCCTGGGTCATCAGATTGAGGCGTCCGAAGCCGGCCAGCAGGAGCAGGCGGTTGCGCAGGTCTTCGCGTTTCAGCAGCATGTAGATGGTGAAGATGAGCACCATCCCTAGCGTGCCGAGCGGCTTGACGATGGGCTCCAGCAGCTCGCTGAAGTACTGGCGGCTGGATTCCGTCGGAGCGACGACCGTCACCGGAGTGGGTTTACCCTCCTCCTCTGCCTGCTTTAGCTTTTCGGCCTCTTCGACCCGGTGTCCCCTGTGGACCAGAGAGGGCGTGGGAGGAATGGGAGCAGCGGGAGTCGCGTTTCCGGGAGTGAGTGCCGCTCCAATGGCCCGCAGGCTGCTAATGGTCTGGCCGATCTCGCCGCTCGCCGGAGCGTGCAGCGATTCCATCTTGTCGTGGATATTGTCCGTGTAATTCGGCAGGTCGTTAACCACGCTGATCAGCTGCCGGGTTACGATCCAGCCCACTCCGCCAACCACCGCCGAGGCCATGATGAGCACCAGAATGACCGCGGGTACGCGACGCAACCGCAGCTTTTCGAACTGGATGACCAGGGGCGTGAGCAGGAAGTTGAGGGTCAGAGCCATGGCCAGCGGAATCAACACTTCGCGCGCGAAATAGAGTCCGGAGAGCACCAATGCGAGCAGAATGATTGGCTCGTTGCTCAGCAGCCCGCGGCGCGGTCGTGTCATCGATGGAGAATTCATGGTCTTTCAGCGCCGTGGGGGCGGCCGCAATGTATTGAGGTAGATGCGGATTTAGACTGAATTACCATAACCCGGTGGAAAAGCGGTTGGCCAGTTCAATGTACGTCAGGGACGAAGTGAACGAATCCTGCTTCCAATGCGTATCTTTGAGGAGCAAACAGAACGGGAAACGCTAAACCCGGACAGGTCCGGCCCGGAAACGGTCAGGCCGGATACAGAGACGCGCGTGGAAAGGAGTTCCGATGGCCGCTACCACACCGCTCGCCGAGGCGAGCTGGAATGATCAGCAGCGAGCGCTCTTTCAGGCCCAGATGTCGGCCTGGCAGAAGGATGAAGTGGTTGGAGTCCTCCTTGCGCTTTTTCTCGGAACCTTCGGCGCACACCATTTCTACCTGCGCAGAACCGGCCTGGGAATTCTCTATGTCGTCTTCTCGTTTACCGGGATTCCAACCATCGTGAGCCTGGTGGAGTGCTTCTTCATGCCTGGACGGGTGCGCCAGTACAACCTGGCTCTGGCAACATACTTTGCGGGGCAACTGGGCGCCGTCTCCCCGGTGGCCAATGCCACACCTGCCGGCTTCGCCGCGCCCACCATGGGCGCACCGGAGATCATCCGCACCTGCGAGGTTTGTGGGACGGGCGTTCTGCCGGAGGCGAAATTCTGCGCGCGCTGCGGGGCAAAAGTCTGACAGCGGGGTGCAGGCGATAGCGTGCAGGATGTAGAACGCTGATCGCTGCACCCTCTCGTTTACATATTTGTATGGCCCTGCCGCATCTCTTCATTGAACTCGGGCTTGGTGGCGGCAAGTGCGTTGAGCATCTTCTCCTTGTATTGCTCGGCACGACCCAGCAGCATGGGAGTGACTGCGGCGGTATCGTCGGTGAGACTCAGCAGACTCTGGCGGGATAGATCTGCCGCCATGCGGGCCAGCTCATCCGATGTGGTGTTCAGGTACTGCGCATCGCGCGGGTCGGCGATCCATACCGGTTGATTTCCGCCCAGCACGCCGGAGAGCCAATAGACCTTGAGCAGGAGAAAATCCATCCGGCTCTCATCGGTGGTATCGGTAAAGAAGAATTTCTTCTGCCAGCGCGAGTAGTAGCGGGTGGTTACCGGAACCGGCTGCCGGTTGCCGCTCTTCAGCAACTCCATCTGACCCTGATCGAGAGTCTTGCGGATCGCGTTGTAGATGAATGTTTCGGCGTAGGGCTGCTCGGGAGTGGCCACGATCTCGGCGAAGGTCACCGTCATGCTGGCCGAAATCTTGGCATGGAGCGGCGAAGCCTCTCCGTCTTCCAGATGAAGAGTGCCGTGGACGATATAGGTATCCGCGCCCGAGGTGGAGCGGTGAAAGGGCCAGCCAAAATCGCTGAATCGCACAGGCAATCCAGCCTGGGTCACATATGCATCCGGCCGGGGATTTCGCAGCCGCTTGGCAGCCTCACGCAGGTAAGTCGTCATCTCAGGCAGGAGGTCCGGCTTTTGGAAATCGAAGGCTTCGCGCAGCTCCAGCCCAAGGGTGCGCTCCGGGGCCGCGTCCTGAGTCAGTCCGAGCCGGAATTTCGCAGTGGGGTGTTGATTGAAATCGGCGCCGGCCTCGGCAGAGAGGACGACCAGGCCCGCTTGGCGGGCGGCATCCTGAAGCATGGCGGTCAGTGCATTCTCAAATTGCGTAGGCATGTAGTCTTTTCCGAAACAGTGTCAGTCTATTTTACTGCGCGGACCCGGCGCGTGCATCGAAGCACGATAAACCTTCTGGGCACATCCGGATAGGGCGACCTTCCAAGGTAAGGGAAATATCGGAGGGGTGGCTAATTTCAGCCCGCCCCGAAACTTTTTTGCTGCATCTGACGTTACAAGTTCATTACGTAGTCATCACACGCAAGCAGGCAGGTAGATAGTGCAACTCGCCAAACGCTCCGTACTGTTTATTTTCAGCGGCTTACAGGTTTGCATCTTTTTGGCCGCCACGGTCAAGCCGGCACATGCGTACGTCGATCCCGGTTCGGGACTGCTCTTTTTCCAGATCGGTGGGTCGATGCTCGCGGGTGCCTTGTTTGTCATGAGGACAAAGGTCCGCAAGCTTTTTGGCTTGAAACCTAAGGTCGAAGTCAACGTTCTCGACGACCGGAGCGAAACCGCCGACAAATCTCCCATTCGAACCGGAACCCACAGATGATGGCTGCCGGTTCAGCCGCGATCGAGACCTTTCGCGATCCGGCTGGCTCTCTCCGGGTCGAAGGGAATCGGGTAAGACGCAGGGTCCGGGTGAATTATGCCCGCGCGGCACTGGACTTCCTCGGATCGGATCTTGCCCGGCAGTGGGTCGCTCAAGGGCAAATGGTCGCAACCACGACGCTGGGCGAAGATTACCTGGATGACGAGCTGCAAAACAAAGACGAAATACTCCTCGAGCATCCTCGCATCTTTTTTCCCTCCTATCCCTGGGAGTGGACACCCGGGGCTTGGATCGCCGCCGCCAATCTCACCCTCGACCTGTGCGAAAGCCTGTTGGGCAACGGACTCATCCTGAAAGATGCGACGCCTTTGAATGTGCTCTTCGAGGGCGCAAGGCCGGTCTTCGTCGACGTGCTTTCCATCGAGAAGCGCGATCCGGAGAGCCCGCTGTGGCTGGCTTATGCGCAGTTTGTGCGCACCTTTTTGCTGCCCTTAATGGCGCACCGTTATCTTGGCTGGCCTCTGGCCGCCAGCCTGCAGCGCCGCGATGGCTATGAGCCCGCGGACCTGTACCCCTTTCTCGGCCGGCTTCAGCGCTGGCGTCAGCCCTTCCGTTCGCTGGTGACCATTCCCTATCTCCTGGAGAAGAAGCGGTCGAGCGCTGGCGGTTCCGGCCCTGCCCGTCTCCGGCAATCGCCGGAGGTTGCCGAGGCCGTGTTGCGGGGCAATCTGCGTGGCCTGCGCAAGGTGCTCAAGGGCCTTACGCCCGCCGAGCGAGAATCCCGCTGGAGCAATTATCCGGAGAGCGCGGAGCACTATTCCGGCGACGATCACCAGCAGAAACAGGCTTTCGTGCGCCGGGCCCTGCATTCTGCCGGGCCGCTGCATGTGCTTGACCTGGGCGCAAACACCGGCGTCTATTCGCGCATCGCAGCCAGCATGGGGGCCAGCGTGGTGGCCTGGGATACCGACCTGGCTGCGACAGAGCGCAACTGGGCTCAGTCTCGCGCGGAGAATTGGCCGGTGCAGCCGCTGCTTGCCGATGCCGCGCGGCCTACGCCCGCGGCGGGCTGGCGCAACGCCGAGTCGCTGGGACTGCTCGACCGGGCTCGCCAGAACTTCGACTGCGTCATGGCTCTCGGGCTCATTCATCACCTGCTGGTCGCCGACCAGATTCCGCTCCCCGAGGTGGCTGCTCTGCTTCGCGACCTGACGCAGAGCTGGGCGATCGTCGAATGGGTGCCCGCGTCCGATCCCCGATTTGTCGAATTAGTACGTGGCCGCGAGGAGATCTACGGTCATCTGAACGAAGAAGCTTTCCTCGCTGCCATGGAACCTTACTTTTCATCTGCCCTCCACGAGAAATTAAGCAACGGCCGGACTCTTTATCTCTTCCGGGCTCGATGAAGGCGTCGACGACCCCACGAACGCTTCTTGAGGGGGCGGGCGCCGGAATCCTTCTGACGCTCGGGCTCAGCTGGAATCAGCTTTCCTCCTATCACCTGGACCTCTATCACCGGCTGTTGCCGATCAACTCCGTTCTGCGCGCCATTGCCATCGATGTCGTGATTGCGTCGCTCTTCGGAGCAGGGCTGATCTGGCTGCTGCGCCGCGTTGACGCCAGGAACCGGACAATCCTGTGGGCGCTCTTTGCCGCGGCGCTGGCCGCGCGGGCTATCGGCGGCCTGATCACCGCGGAGGTCATCACACGGCAGGGAATCACTCCGATTCGCATCTTTGTCTTCGTTTTCGCCGCGGGGGCGCTGCTCTGGCTCTGGAAGCGACACTGGTATTCAAGCGCGATGCGCTTGTTCCAGGGCATGCTCCTGCTCTTCGGATTCTCGATCCTGTGGATCGTGCCGCAGCTCTTCTTTCTTAGCTTCCAGTACCAGCCGCACGACCAGCTCGCGTTCGCTACCGCTGTCCCGAGGCAGGCGGGGCCTCATCGCCGCGTCGTGTGGCTCCTGTTCGACGAGATGTCCTACGACCAGCTCTTTGAGCATCGTCAAAGCGGGTTGGCCATGCCCAACTTCGATCGGCTGCGCGAGCAAAGTATCATTTTTTCGGATGTAACCCCGGATGGCTACTTCACCGAAGAGGTGCTGCCCTCGCTGATGATCGGGCAGCCGGTGACTGCGATTCGCAGCTCAGTCGCAGGACAGCTCTTTCTGCGCACATCCTCGCGTGCCCCGTGGAGGGCCTTTGACCCCGACGCCACGCTCTTCGCCGATGCACAGCGAATGCACCTGAGCACCGGACTGGTGGGCTCCTATAACCCTTACTGCCGCCTGCTGCCGCAGCAGCTGAACGATTGCTGGACCGAGCTGCTGCTCTTCGGCGAGCATCTTTCCGGACAGAAGTCCACTTGGGCGAATGTGGTAGCTCCCGCCTATGCGACCATCGCCCGCACGCTGCACTGGCCGGTCGAACATACGCCTACGGACGCGGAAAAATTCAATGCCCTTACGGACGCTGCGCAGGAGCTGCTGAAAAACGAAGATATAGACTTCGCCTTCGTGCATCTTCCGGTGCCCCACCCTCCTGGCATTTTCAACCGGAAGACGGGGCAGCTCACGGCAGGCGGCAGCTATATCGACAATCTCGCCTTGGCGGATCGCACCCTCGGCGCGCTGGAAGCGGCCCTGGCAACAACCACCTCTGCGTCTCAGACCGTCCTCGTCATTTCGTCGGATCACAGCTGGCGTGTCCCAATGTGGCGCAACGCCATCGGCTGGACTGCAGAGGATGAGAGGGCCTCTGGCGGGAGGTTTGATCCGCGGCCGACACTGATGGTTTGCTTGCCCGGCGAGACCGAGGCTCAGACCATTGCCCAGCCTTTCCCGGCCCTGAAAGAGCACGATTTGATCGAGAACCTGCTCAAGGGCTTCCAGACGCCCGAGCAGGTGGGAACTTGGGTGGCCGCTCAGCGCTAAGCGATCGCGTTCAGGTTCTCCATGTCGCGTTCGAGCATGCGCTGGTAAAGGCATCCCACGGCATACTTCTTGAAATGAGCTGAGGCGCGATGGGCTTCTAGAGCCGCACCGTCCTGATACTGCTCATAGATCACTACCATGTCGGGATTGGATTCCACGGCGTGCGGGATGTAGGTGGCGCAACCCGGCTCCTTCCGCGAGGCTTCCGTCAAAGCGCGGAGAGCCTCATGAATCTCATCACGATCCTCTGATTTGAACTTCATTCGAACTGTAAACGTGATCATGGTTCGCTACCTGAAGCTTTCTGGGGAAATCAACTGCATATTCCGAACTCGAAGTTTCCTCGGGGCGGGCGATATCCCGCTCTAAGCCTGAAGCTCTTGCAGCGCCTTTTCGAAATCCGGAAGCAGCATGGTCTGCTCGCGGTCGGGCCCGGTCGAAACCATGCCGATCCGCGCGCCCGATTCCTGTTCGAGAAAGCGCAGGTATTCCTGTGCCGGTTGCGGAAGCTTATCAAATTCCGTGATGCCTTCGGTGGAATCTTTCCATCCCTTGCGTTTGGTGTAGACCGGCTTGATGGAGTCGAGGCCGCGCACGTCGGCGGGCATGGTATCCACCTTTTTCCCGTTGACCTCATAACCGGTGCAGACCGGAATTTCCTCCAGGCCGTCGAGCACGTCGAGCTTGGTTACCACCAGCCACTCGGTCCCATTCACCTGGTTGGAATAGCGGAGCAGGGGCAGGTCCAGCCAGCCGCAGCGCCGCGGCCGCCCGGTAACCGCGCCAAATTCGTTTCCGCGGGCGCGAAGCAGCTCGCCGGCTTCGTCATGGGATTCGGTCGGGAAGGGGCCTTCGCCTACTCGTGTGACGTACGCCTTGGTGACACCGATGACGGTGCCGATGGCTGTGGGGCCGACGCCTGTGCCGGTAACCGCTCCACCGGCAGTCGCCGAAGACGAGGTCACGAAGGGATAGGTGCCGTGGTCGATGTCGAGCATGGTGCCCTGCGCGCCCTCGAACATCACACTCTTGCCGGCCCGGATGGCGGTATTAAGCAGCGCCGACGTATCAGTGACGAAAGGCGCAACCTGCTCGGCCGCTTTGGCATAGTCCTCGTACATCTGCGCGGGGTCCAGGGGCTCGGTGCCGAAGAGAGCATGGGCGATGGCGTTCTTCTCGTGGCAGGCGTTTTCGATGTGGGTCTTGAGCAGGTTGCGATTCATCATGTCGACTACGCGCAGCCCGTTGCGCGCCATCTTGTCTTCATAGGCGGGGCCGATGCCGCGGCTGGTGGTGCCGATCTTCTGCCGTCCGGGTGCGCTCTCCGCAGCCAGCTCAATCATGCGGTGGTAGGGAAGAATGACCTGCGCGCGGTTGGAGACGAAGAGCTGGCGATCCACATTCACGCCGAGGTCGCGGAGCTTGCCGATCTCCTTGAGGAAGGCCATGGGGTCGAGCACGACGCCGTTGCCGATGACTGCCTGGCAATCGGGGCGCAGCACGCCGCAAGGGACGAGCTGCAGGATGAATTTCTGCCCGCGGATAATGACCGTGTGGCCGGCATTGTGTCCACCGGCATAGCGGGCGACCACGGAAAACCGGTCGGAAAGTACATCGACGATCTTGCCCTTGCCCTCATCGCCCCACTGGGCTCCCACTACTACTGCTGTCTTTGCGCGCATGTCTCTCGAGTGCCTGCTTCGAACTGAATTTTCTTTGCCTTGTCACACACGCCACCCACTGGATTCATCTGCCGGATTTTCGGGGAGCGATGGGGACGATCAGGATGGGAGCCGCGTGGCGAACTGGCCCACCCGGTATCTAATGATATATCGACGGAAGCATGGGTGAAAGGAAGATGAACGAGGAACCGGGCGCGTTGGGCAGCAAATCCTCGGACCGATGCGCGCAACTGCAGATTCTTTCCCGGGTCTCGTGTCTAGAAGGAAGAAAAGCGACCTTACCTGTTTTACGCGGCTGCCCGTGCCGGGTGGGAGCGAATATACGCTTCGCCTGCGATGTAGGTTGATGTGAAGCCGATCCAGAATGCCGTTCCGAAGAATTGCTGCGGCTGCAGATGAGTGATGGAACTGGTGGCGAAGAAGAAACCCATTAGCGGCCGGGTGAATGCAATTCCCAGCAGAACTGCGACGGCGCGCAACATCCACGTGCGGTGCAGGGCCAGATCTTCCCGCCGGAGCACAACCCAGGCTCGCGTCAACGAGAACAAAAAAAGGCAGTCATAGAGGATAGCTGCCGTCGCCTCGTTCACCCCGCCGGTGGGATGAAGGCTAAGCGGGAGCGCAGTGACGCCGACAATCCCACCGAGAACAAATAATGCATACGTGATGCGGCGATGGATAGCTGCGCGATCTCTCACCCGCCGCGAGAACCACGCGGGCAGAAGCACCACAAACAGCAGCGCGGGCACGATATGCGAAAGGGTGAGGGCCTTGCGCGAGGCGAAGGACGAGTCCAGCGCCTCGAGTCGGGGTGCGCGCTGCACAACCGGGGGGACGATGAGCACCGCGATGCGACGAACCGCTGCTGCCGCCGCGATCACACAGAGCAGGAGGAATAAAGTCCAGACCCATGGGGAGACGCGGTCTGTGGGTTCAGCTGTTGAAGTGATTTCCTCCATGGATGCTCTCCCTTCTTATCGGCGGCTGCCTGTTTGTTCCGCCGACGGTTCGCTGCTGTGCTTCATGCCACATCTTGCTTGGCAGCGAGGTGAGTGGGCAGCGTGGCTGCAATCCCGATCATCCAGACGATACTGATGAAGCGGCCGACCGGAATAAAGTATCCCGCATTCCAGACCAGCAGCGTGAGCGATGAAAGCTCACAGGCGGCGGCAACAAAGATGCCCAGCCACATGAGCCAACGTGGAATCAGCCGGTGCAGCCCAGCTGCAATAGACACTCCGGCGACAAACAGGCCCAGGGTTACCACGAACCCGGGCCCTCCACCGGCAAAGCCCAGAGCCTGCAAGGTGCGCACCGCGCCCGTTGCCTCCGCGATGCCGGGCCTGGTAAGCGACCAGGTGGACAGGGCCGACAGCAGCAGCATACCCGCCGCTCCGATGCCGCCGCAGAGAGCGATCAGCTCGCCGGCGGCGCGAATCCGTAGAAATCGCAACCGGCTCACCACGACGGCTACGAAAATCGCCAGGGGAATCGCCGAGGCGAGTTCGCAGAAGGAGCCCCAGCGAATCGTCCAACTGTACCTGGCAACATAGGCGATTGCCTTCTCGGCAGAATCGTGCGGTACGCGAAAGGCGGCGCTCAGCGTCGAGCCTCCGGCCATCATGAGGATGGGATAGATGATAGCCATCAGCATCAACGGCGGTCCGGCATGACGCATCGGCATGGGAGAGAGTTCGTCATTTAATTTCACCATGAAATGATTACTATCATTAACGATTAATTCAATGCAAGAATTCTTTTATGGATTCAGAACGGCCCTCGCGAACAAATTTCATCAGTTTCTTGCTGGCGCAGGTGGGTGCCCAAGCGGCAAAGAAGTTCGCCCAACGGTTGATGCCGTTGGGATTAACGCCTCCTCATGCAGGAATTCTGCGCCGGCTGGCCCAATCCTCGGGCCTGAGCCAGCGTGAGCTGGCCACACAACTAGGAATGCACGCGAGCCGGCTGGTGGGGGTTGTGGACGAACTGGAATCATTGGGGCTGGTCGTGCGCGAGGGGAATGCGGATGACAGACGCTCGTATTCGCTTCGGCTCACTTCCAAGGGAGCCGAAGTTCTTGGGGAGGTGGGCAGAATCTCATGGCAGCACAACGAGGACATCTGTGCGGTCTTGAGTCCCGAGGAGCGCGAGACTCTTTCGAGCTTGCTGCAGCGAATCGCAAGCCGGCAAGGCCTGATCCGGGGAGTGCACCCCGGCTATGCCACGCTTGGGCGTAAGACGTCCTCTCATGGCACTGGCAATGACGCTAAAGCGAAGGAGCCGGTCGACTAGGCGCCCTGTCGCGGAGAAATCGCTAGCGCTGGGCGGGTGTAAACCTATGTCTCAAATGCGAGACGTAGGGTGTCCGTCCAGGTAGCGATGGTGACGAAATCCCTGCGGCAACGCACTCGACGGCCGCTCCGGAAGAGCTCAGTGTCTCTTGAAGTACTGCACCTCTCGTTCATGCTGCTTTGCCTTTTCCATGCTGGAGAAAGTCCCCAGATTGCGACGCTTTCCTGTGGATTCATCCTTCTTACGCGAGTACAAGCGATATTCACCGGATTTGAGTTTACGGATCATACAGAAATGGATGCGGCTGGAGGAGAAGGCGTTGACCTCGATCGAAGGCCTGTTCCTCCACTCTTGTTGCCATGAGAATATGGCGGCGAGGCTCATGCCTGCATGAAGAAGCTTGTCAGGATCTGCGCTGTTTTACTGGTGCCGCTGGTTGTTGCCTGCGCCGCGGTCTATGTCTTCGTGCCGCAGATACAGCCCTGCGCTTTGCTCTCCCGCATTTTGCCGGTCTGGCTTCTGCCGTCGAATCCGAACATTCGCGATCTGGCCTTTGCGCCGCTGCCGGGCGCTCGCGCCATCACCGGGGAATGCGCCTGTTCCGGGTATCGCATTGAAGTGCCCGAGCACTGGAACGGCGATCTCGTTGTCTACGCCCACGGCTTTCGCAACGCGCAGCCCGACCTTACGGTGACGAACCTCCCGGTGCGCAAAGCGGCGATTGAACAGGGTTTCGCGTGGGCTGCCTCCAGCTACCGCGCGAACGGCTTCAATCCGCAGGATGGGGTGCAGGACACGCTGTTGCTGATCGACCAATTCAAGAAGAAAGTGGGCGATCCCAAGCACATCTTCATCTACGGCTCTTCCATGGGCGGCTTCGTGGTGGTTGACTCTCTGGAGCGCTATGGAGGCATCTACGCCGGCGGTGTTTCCGAATGCGGCATTACCGGCGGCGCCGAGGAACTCGATTACCTGGTGAGCCTCAACGCTCTCGCGGATGCGCTGGCCGGAGTCGACCTGTTTGCGGTCGAGAACAAGGGACTTAAGGCGCAGATGGATCTTCTCCGCGACAAGGTCTATCCCGCGCTCGGTGAGCCTCCCGATTACACATTCGATGAAAACGGGCTTAACGGCAGCCCATTGCTTCCGCCAACCATGATTCTCACGCCACAGGGTCGAATCTTTCGCGATGCGCAGATCAATCTGGGGGGCGGCCCACGCACTTTTGCTAAAGAGGGATTTGCCGCGGCCTACAAGCTTATCTTTGAGCCGGCGCGGGTGCTCTACGGGCTTCTGCCCGGCGGAGCGGTGTCAGCCGGCACGAATGTCGACACGCAATATCGGATTGACCCGGCGACAGGCGCAAACTCCGCTGAGATCAATGCATCGGTGCGCCGTGTCGCCGCCGATCCGGCGCAGCGGGCACGATTTGTTTTGTCAGGACGATTGCAGGCTCCCCTCCTTGCCATCTATGACACAGGAGACCTTTTCGTTCCGCTCTCGAACGCCTTGAGCTATCGTCAAAGGGTGGATGCGGCCGGCAAGGGAAATGAGCTTGTTCAGCGCAGCGTGCGCCGCTTTCTGCATTGCGACTTTTCCGACGCCGAGCGGGAGCGGGCTTTTAACGACTTGATCCATTGGGTGCGCTCGGGAGTCCAACCGGATGGCGAAAATCTTTCCGGATCGCTGCTTGACGCCGGGCGCACCTGGACCGAGCCGCTGCGACCTGACGATCCGGGCCATCCTTAGATTTTTGCGACAAGAGGTTCTTTGAGACATACAGGCATGCAGAATTTGAGATTCTCTTTCGCGCCGCTCGTGCTCCTGGGGGCGTCGATTTGCATCACGTCGATTTTCCTGGGCCCGGTTTGTGTGGCCCAGGCGAGCGGCAGCCCTGCGGAATCGACGATGCACACTTTGCGGGGCACGGTCAGTTATCGCCAGCGTCTCGCGCTTCCGCCGGACGCGGTGGTGCAGATCATCATTGAGGATGTTTCTCATGCCGGCGGGGCGCCAGAATCCTTTGCCGAGGAGGATGTTCCGACGCGCGGCCACCAGGTGCCGATCAAGTTCGAGGTTAAATACGATCCCGCAGGCGTCAACCCTGAGCACCGTTATCAGATCCGCGCGAAAATCACGTCGGACGGACGGCTGATGTTTACCTCGACAGCCTTGTATCCGGTACTCACGCACGGCGCGCCCGCCGACCGTGTCGCGATTGACCTGGAGCAGGTAAGCGCTCAGTATGGGCAGGTTCCGAGCGAGGCCTCGGGCCATCTTCACCGGCAGTTGACCGGAACCCAGTGGACGCTGACCGAGCTCAACGGCAAAGGGCCGGAAAACGATACGCCCCAGGCGTATATCAAGCTCGACGATAAGACAGGCCGGATCGAGGGCTCGGGCGCGTGCAATCGCCTGATGGGCAGCTATGAGGTGAACGGGCACGCTCTGCACTTCAAACAAGTGGCCACAACCATGATGGCGTGTCCCGGCGACGTGACGAACCAGGAGCATGGCCTGCTGGCTGCGCTGGGAGAGACCGAGAGCTACCACATCCACAACAGCACGCTTACGCTGCTGGGCAGGGACGCAAAGGTGCTGGCGCGGTTTGAAGCACAGGATGCGGCAACACAGACCACGCAGTAGCGAGGCATATCTTCCATTGTCGCCGGCCCGGACGCAGACTTGCACCGTTCTGCGAGAATGAAAATGGATGCCTGAACTGCCTGAAGTCGAAACCGTTGCGAATGGCGTGAACGAACGAATCCACGGGGAGCGAATCGACTCCGTCTGGTTTAGCCGATACAAGGAGCCCTTTAAGACCGATCCCGAGGTGATGACCGAAGCTCTCATCGGCCGACGGATCAATCGGGTGTACCGGGTAGGAAAGCATATTGTCTTCGACATCGCGGCGGGTGAGAAGCGCCGCACCAGGACGCCTACCGAGAGGCCTGAGGTGCAATGGATCGTGCATCTGGGAATGACCGGACGCTTGCTGGTCTCTGCTGCCGGAGTGCCGGTTCCTGCGCACACCCATGCGATTCTTCAGCTAAGTTCGGGCCGTGAATTGCGCTTTGTGGATGCGCGGCGTTTTGGCCGGCTTGCGCTGCACGCGATCGATTCCGGGGCGAGCTCTTCAGGAAGCTTTCACGGACCGGGCAGCGAGCCTTTGTCTATCGCTCCCGAGGATTTCGTTGCGCTTTTCCGCGGGCGCAAGCTTTCCATCAAGGCGGCTTTGCTGAATCAGTCGCTGCTGCATGGCGTGGGCAATATCTATGCTGATGAGAGCCTTTTCCGGGCGGGAATCCGGCCCACGCGGATGGCTGGGCGCCTCACCCGGAAGCGGCTTCTTGTTCTCCATTCCGCGATCCAGGATGTTCTCAGGAAGGCCATTGAGCTGGGAGGTTCTTCGGTTTCGGATTACGTGGATGCGGATGGTGTGGCCGGATTTTTTCAACTCGAACATCGCGTCTACATGCGAACAGGCGAGCCATGCCTGGTATGCGGGAGACCCATTCACCGGATCACCCTAGCTGGACGAGGCACTCACTATTGTCCCAACTGCCAGCGTTGAGCGGGGTGCGTGTTGCGACAACAAGAGTTGTGCGTGGTAGCGCTTCCCAACTTGCTTAGGTATGGTTTTATGAAGTTTCATAGCCGGCAGGCTTCCAGATTGTGGATTCCTGTAGGCCGGGGCCGCGCATAACTCACACATTTCATTGGGAAATCTGAACGGCATAGAGATTGCTTATAAGGAAGGCAGCCAGCGACGTACAGGCTCTCCATAAAAGAGAAGAGCCAAACAAGACAAGTTCCGGCCACAGAGAGCGAGAATCCAATGAGATTCTTCCCAAGGCCGGGGCGGTTGGAATCCCGAAGCTCCAGTCGATGAGCGGAGGGAGCTTTCAGGGAGGCCAGTGATTGGCCATCATAAGATACGAAAAGAAAAAGCCATCGCCGACGCGATGGCTTTTTTCTTTCCGGCGTCGCGTTTGCCTGGTTACCATAAAGATCCTCTTGCCGGCTGAAATGCATCTCACTACTTACAGATACGAGATCCATCGCCGATGAGATAAGAGAGGAAACGGGGAGAATGCGGCGATATGGCCATGCTGACCGCGACACCGGCGTCAGGGAATATTCGGTAGTAAGGATTGATGCGGTCGGGAGGCCTGCAGGCAGAGATCATGAAGTGATGATCCGCTTGGTATAGCGTCCGATTTCTTTTTTAAATCAGCTGCTTGCGATATAGTGGCGGATAAATGAGCTTCAAAATCGACCCGGTGCCAGTATCTGGCTCCCCATATGAGGCGGGTTGAGGATATCTGGATTTGGGTAGTGGGTCAGTTTGGACTGACCCACTACCTGGATTTGAGAGTACTTGCCAGCCAACTCGATTGGGAGTAATATCATCTTTGCCTATCGAGCGGCTGAAGCCAACCTCTTAGGAAGAGGGGCTCGCCGCAATTCTCGAGAGTCGAAAAAAGATTCAACTGACGCACCTTACCTCGGCCTGTTTGGGTTGAGGGAAATGTAGCCAACTGGAACCGTGGTTGAATGACAACGTCCGTTGTTTAGGTTTCAAAGCATTTGCCTCCATCGCGATCTGTTAATCCGTTCGGTTTGCCGCCTGGCCCCTTACCAGCAGCGCAACTGTTTTCGCGGATCCACCGCTGGCCGATGGATGGTCAATCTCTCCGGCATCTTTGATGGGAAAGCGGTAGCGTAAGCCGGATTCCGCTGCCTCTTAGAACGTGCGAAAGCACTAAGCATTCAATACGCACGAGGAAGTGCAAGCATGACAACAGAGCAGAACCAGCCAGAGGCGTCCCTGCCTGAAGGGCAAGCGCCGCAAGGAGCGCTCCCGGCTCAGGGACATCGGAGACGGCGCCGCAGACGGAAGGGCAACAAGCCAGCTGCCCAGGCAAACGGCCAGAGCGCGCCGCAAGGGCAGCACAGCAACCAGAACGCCGGGCATCAGAATCAGGGACAGAAGGCGAAACCCTCCAGCCAGAATCGCTTCTTTCAGAAGAACGGCGGCAACGGCGAAGGCCAGCAGCATGGGCGTGGCGGCGGCCGGCGTAAGGGCAAACAGCGGAAGCAGCAGGTGTTTGTCGGCCCAATGGATCACAGTTATCGAACGATCAACGGCAACATTGCCGACTCTCCGCCTTCGACCATCGAGCTCCGCAACGGGAATGTGAATGGCAACGGCCATAGCTATAGCTATGCGAATGAGGCCTCCTCTTCCAACGATGCGCCTCCGGTGATGGTCCGTGAAGATGCGCCGACGCGGATCTACTGCTTCATCGAAGACCTCTTTTTTCTGGCCAAGATTCAGGAGACTGCGCGCAAGCTGGGCATCAAGGTCAGCTTCGTAAAAGCAGAAAAAGACATTGTGGCTAAGCTGGCGGAAGGCGCGGAGGAGGATCGTCCGTCCCTCATTGTTTTCGATCTGAACAATGCGAATGCCAAGCCGCTGACCCTGATTCCGAAAATTCGCACCAAGCTCAAGAAGGGGAAGACCTCGATTATCGGCTTTCTCTCGCACATTCAGGGAGACCTGAAGGTGAAGGCAGTGGAAGCGGGATGCGACATGGTGATGCCGCGCTCTGCCTTCTCGCAGAACCTGCCCAATCTGCTCCGCCGCCACGGGCTCGACGAGGAAGAAGAGCTCGAAACGGTTCAGGTGCAGTAAGCACTGCAATCAAGAAGCCCGCGATCTACGCGGGCTTTTCTTTCGCCTCTCGTTGCCGAGAGCTATTGAATCGGCAGGCCGAATGCTCCGGACGGTTGTGGGTCGGGGTGCTGCGTGAACTCGCGCGCGATGCGCTCGTTAATGCCGGCCTGGGCGAACTCCGCCGTGACGCGTATGCCGTTCATGATGGCGCGATCGTTGGATGAGCCATGTCCGATGATGCATACGCCGCGCACGCCGAGCAGTGGCGCTCCGCCGTATTCGGAGGGATCGAGGCGACGCTTGAAGGCATTGAAGGCTTTGCGCGAAAGCAAAGCGCCGACCTGCGCGGTAACCGTAGTGGTCAGCGATGCCTTGAGCATCTCGCGCACCAGCCTGGTCAAGCCCTCCGAGGTCTTGAGAGCGACGTTGCCGACGAAGCCGTCGCACACGATCACATCGCAGTTGCCGTTGTAGATGTCACGGCCTTCGACGTTGCCGATGAAATTGATCGGAAGCTGCTTGAGCAGCGCGTAAGCCTCACGGGTGAGGTCGTTGCCCTTGCCTTCTTCTTCCCCGACGGACAAAATGCCAACACGCGGACGGCTGATCTTCAGCACGCTGCGCGCGTAGATTTCGCCCATTACGGCGAACTGTTCGAGGTTCTGCGGCTTGCAGTCGGTATTCGCACCTACGTCGAGCAGGACCGAGGGTGATCCGGCAAGGGTGGGCATGACCATCGCCAAGGCTGGCCGGTCGACACCGGGCAGCGCACCCAGCGCCATCTTGGCCGTGGCCATGGCGGCGCCGGTGTTGCCGGCGGTGACGAAGCCAGCGACTTTCTTGTCGCGGACCAGCTTGAGGCCGACGCGCATGCTGCTGTCCTTCTTGGTGCGGACAGCGTGCGCGGCCTTCTCGTCCATGCCGATATGCTCGCTCGCGTGCACGATCTCGATAGGCAGACGTTCGCCATCGAGACAGCTGTGCAGGCCGCGCCGCAGAGTATCTTGAGGGCCTATGAGGTGAACGCGGACGGGAAGCTGGCGGCAGGCGAGGATGGCTCCCCGGAGTTCCGGCTCCGGAGATTTATCCGAACCCATGGCATCGAGGGCGATGTCAATCAGCATCGATAGCCGGGGCTAGCTGGCTTCCTTTACGTCGAGAACGTCGCGCCCCTTGTAGGTGCCGCACTTGGGGCAGGCACGATGGGGAAGCTTACGTTCATGGCAGTTGGGACATTCAGAAAGTCCAGTGGCGGTCAGCGCATCATGAGCGCGACGCTTGGAGGTGCGGGCCTTGGAGTGACGCCGCTTTGGATTAGGCATTGCTGATTCCTTTCGCGGTCCGCTCCAGACCTCGTTGAGGCGTCATTACCGCTCGACGCAGGCCCGGCTGACCGTCAAAAACTATAATTTTATCCGGCTGCCCAAGTCCGAGAGCGCCGACCACCGTGGATCGGACGAAGCCGCTTCGCAGGTGCAGGATTCGGAGTTCAGATCTCGGCCGCAGTGCGGGCAAAGTCCCTTGCAGTCCTGCCGGCAGAGAGTACGTACGGGAAGGGACAAAAGCACCTGCTCCCGCAGCACATCTTCCAGCGCAAGACCGCCATTCTGATAATACCCGATTTCGGTCTCGGACGTGGAGATTGCGTGATCGGGCGCTCCCTGATCTGCACCGAGCGGGCGAAAGATGAGGTCGAACTGCCCCTCCACGGGAATCTCAACGGGTTCGAGGCAACGGGCGCAGGGCACCTCGACCTGTCCCTTGTAGCCGCCGCGGAGCCGGATATCGGAAACGATGTCCCGCGGGCCCCGGTGTTCTTCGATCACTTCGGCGCGACCCTTTACGGCGAGAGGACCCTTCTGGGTGAGCTCCTCTCCGTAGTCGACAGCGCCGGGATCGAGCGCGAGATCGAATTCGAGCGGTTCCCGCTCCAGATCAAGCACGGTGATCAGCATGATAAGAGTATTTCTCCTGTTACTTTGCCCCTGCCGCCCGCGGTTTCGTGCAGCTTTTCTTAACGAAAACCTGCGTTGACCTCGATTCCCCTGTCAATGCCTACAAGAGAAATCCTTTGGCCTCGTGTTGTGGGGGTCCTTCTTGAGGGTAAGGATTCGGGGCGGCCCGGTCAACTCCACACCTGTTAGACGAAGCTCAGGCGGCCCAGGGTGCGAGCCAGGACTCGAACTCCGTTGTTGATCTGCTCTGGCGAGGAGTATTCGTCCGGCCGATGACTCACGCCGCCGCGGCAGGGGATGAAGAGCATGGCGACGGGCGCGATCCGGGCCATGAAGAGCGAGTCATGATAGGCGCGGCTGACCATGGTTCGGCACGAGATATTCTCCGCTTCGCACGCCGATTTGAGCGCGGCCAGAATTTCCGGTGAACTCTGTGCGGGGGCATCGGCGTTGATCATCTCCAGCTTGACGCCGACTTGACGTTGCTGCGCTACCTGCTCGCAGAACTGGCGAATTTCAGCGAGCGCCCTGTCGCGCCGGGCCGCATCGGTGTCGCGCAGGTCGACGGTTAGCAGGACGCGGCTGGGGATGGAATTGATCGCTCCGGGATGGACCTGGCAGATGCCGACGGTGCCGACGGTATCGACTACGCCTGTGGCCAGCGCGGCGCGCTCGACGGCGAGAATGATTTCGGCTGCGGCGCAGAGCGCATCGCGACGGCCGGGCATAAGCCGTCCGCCGGCATGGCCGCCTTCGCCTTCGATTTCCAGGCGGAAGCTGGCCGGCGCGGCGATGTCCGTGACGAGGCCGAGCGAGATCCCTTCGCGCTCCAGGATAGGGCCCTGCTCGATGTGCAACTCGACGAAGGCCGAATAATAATTTTCCGGCAGGCGCACGCTTTCGAGCGATCCGGTGAAGCCTGCACTTTTTCTGATTTCCTCGAGCGCACGGCTCCGACCTTCTTCACTGCCAGAAGTGTCGCGCAGCTTCGTATCTGCGCAGGGATCCAGGCTGCCTGCAAGCAGCCTGCTGCCGAGACAGCCGATGCCGAAGCGGGTGGGCTCCTCCGCGGTGAACAGCAGTAGCTCGATGGAGCGCTGCGGTTTGAAGCCACTGGCTTGCAGGGCGCGAATGGCCTCCAGGCCGCCCAGCACGCCAACCACGCCATCATATTTGCCCGCGTGCGGAATGGCGTCGATATGCGATCCGGTTCCGACGGCGGGAAGATCAGGATTGGCTCCCACCCAGCGAGCGAAGGTGTTGCCGACGGCGTCTTCGCGAATGGCGAGACCTGCTTCGCAGCAGCGTTCTTTCAGCCACGCGCGCGCATGCCTGTCTTGTTCGCTGAAGACGATGCGTGTAACGGCCGGTGCTGGGTCCGCGGAAAACGATGCGAGGGCGTCGATCTCCTGATTCAGGCGTGTCTGGTCGATCTCAAAGTTCATATCATCAGCCGAGGGGATGGCGGTTCCAGTCTTTGTAAATGAGATATTTTGCCGGCGTCTTGCCGAGCGCTCCGAACCATTGCGGACAGTATGGACCCATCCAGATGAAATCTCCGGCAGTCACCGGGTACCAGGCATCGTCGAGGCGGTAGATGCCTCCGCCTTCGAGCATAAGCAACCCGTGTTCCATGACGTGAACCTCGACCATGGCGAGAGCCGCGCCGGGCTGGTAGGTCATGGTGTTCACGGCGAAATCGAAAGATATGGTGTCGGGCAACAGGCCGCGCACGGTCAAGTCAGGGTCGCCCGTGAGGGGCTGGCACGTGATCTTGGGCTCGCTGGCTACGATGGGCGCGGGTGCGGCGACGCCAGCTATGGGCCGATAACCCTTCTCGATGACCGCGAGCCGCGCGGCCTGAGTCGCGGTAAGGCGATGCGGGAAATCCTGAGGCAGATAGGCGTAGTCATCTCTAGAGAGCGTACGCAGGACGTTTCCGAACTCGAGATTCAATTCGCCTTCGAGCACATAGACGAAGCGCTGGAAGGCGCAATCGCCGAGAGCACCTTCGGATTCGAGCTCCGCCGAGTATTGCGTGAAGGCCGCTCCGAGTACGGGCGAGGCATGGACGATAGCCGCGCCTCTCGCCATACCCGGGAGCGTGGTGCGAATGAAGGTGTCGGGAGTATGCAGGGCGTGATTCTGGCGCCGCGTGCTGCGGGTCTGACCTAGGTTGTGCAAGCAGGTGACTCGCTTTCCCTGTTTTTCGAAAACAGGTGGCTTTCGAACAGATCAAGAAAACTTAAACCGGCGCGCAGAGCGGTGGCAATGTCTTCGGCGTGAACCGACTCATCGGGATGATGGCTGATGCCTCCGGGGCTGCGCAGGAAAATCATGGTGGCGGGAATGTGCGGCGCGAGAATCATTGCGTCGTGTCCAGCACCGCTGACCATGCGCGTTGGGCGAACTCCAGCATGATGCACCGCCCTTTCGGCAATCGCGGCCAGGGCCGGATCGAGCGCAACCGCGACCTGATCGTTCTCGACTACGTGCTCGACTGCAATCTGCCGTTGCGTGGCGATGGTCTGAGTGCCGGCAAGAATTTTTTGGAGCGCCGCACGGCGAATCTCGTCACTCGCGTGGCGTACATCGAGGCTGCAATGGGTCAATCCTGGAATCACATTGGCCGCGCCGGGTTCGCAGGCGATGCGTCCGGCTGTCGCAACCAGTCCTGGAATCGCAAGTGCAATGCCCTCCACCGAGACGAGCCACTCGGCAGCAGCAGCGAGAGAATCGCGGCGGAGCGGCATTGGGGTTGTGCCTGCATGACCGGTGCGCCCTCGAAAGACAACAGTGGCGCGGCTCTGCCCTGCAATGGCTTCGACGATGCCCAGCGCGAGATTTTCTTCCTCGAGAACCGGACCCTGCTCGATGTGGAACTCGAGATAGCCGCGGGTTTGCGGATCGAGCGCTGCCTCGATGGCCTCGGGATGCGCCGCGGAGTAATCGCCTAACGCGGTTGCCATACGAACGCCGTTGGCGTCTTTGCGCGCGAGCTGCGCAGGTCCGAGCGTTCCGGCGAGGGCGCGGCTGCCGATGAACGGCACTCCGTAGCGGACACCTTCTTCATCAGAAAAGCCGATGACTTCGATGCCGAAACCCAGCCTTCGTCCGTGGAGAGATTCGACGAGCGCAAGGCCGAGCACCACGCCGAGGATTCCGTCGTATTTGCCTGCATTGGGAACAGTATCGAGATGCGAGGCCAGAATCAGGCGCGGCGTGGATGCGTTTTCGTGCGCGGCCGGGTAGTAGGCACGCAGATTGCCGACGCGGTCGACGTATACGCGCATGCCTGCATACTCCATCCAGCGACCGAGGAGGCGATGGCAATCTTCCATCGGAGGTGAGAGAAAGGTGCGGAGGATCTGGCCCGGCTGCTCGGTAAATCTGGACAGCGCCTGGCAGCGTGCGAGCACCACCGCGGCTAGCGTGTCGAGATTATTCGTTGCCGGTGCGGCCAGACTGGCTTCGGCCGTTTTCACTCGACTCTCCGGGCAACTGCCTCGCCTCTTCGAACGATCGCTTCGATGGACCCGTGAGGCTCGTCGGTCGGCACGAAAATTTCGTTGGGGTTGTCCTGACCGAACGGTGAAAGATCGACGAGGTTGCAGTGCTTGTTAGGCATGGACAGATGGATCTGGGTCACTTCGGGCACCGCGTCGAGCGCGGCGTGGCCCATTGCGTACAGCGTCTGCTGGACGGAGAGGCTGTTATGGGTTGCGAAGGCGCGCAGCAGCACGGTCTGGACACGCTCGCGGAGGATGTTGGGATCGAGATTGACCCCGGCATATCCCCACTCGGCGCTGGCCAGGGTTCCGAAGAGGCGATCGCGTGTCTCCTTCAGCGTGGTGAGGCGGTCCTTGAGATAGCCGGCGAAGGCGGAGCGCGCGGTCTTCAGAAGCCAGAGTTTCTCAAAGCCTGAGGTGACGGTTAGCCCGTTGGCGCGAGAAAGTGTAACTGTGGTGGTGTCGAGTTTGTCGTCGCCGTGAGTGAAAGCGGCCGGGAATTCTTCGCCGCCGGCTACGATGCGCTTCCAAGGCGTGGCCTGGATGCGGACCTCTGCGGATTCCGCATGAGGATTGGTCTCGATGAAGTGCGAGACGAGTTCGATGGCGAACTCTTCCATCGATGCGGCAGCGGAGGCTCGGGCCAGCGAGTAGACGGTGTTCTTCATGGTGTCGGTGGGCAAGATGCGGCTGTTGTCTCCATCCGCAAAACATTCTTCAAAATCGCCGGTGAGCCATACCTCGACGTTCCACTCCGCAACCTGGTGCGCGCCGCCGGCTCGCGTGACCTTCATGAGGCGGATGCGGGATTTGCCGTAGCGATTGGGTCCCAGAGCGATCGTCATTCCTTCAGCTTCCCCGATAGGTAGAGTAACCGTTCGCGGCGAGCAGCAGCGGAATATGGTAGTGGCCCCCGCTGTCGCGAACCGTGAAGGTAATCTGCACTTCAGGATAGAGGCCAGAGGTTCCTATTGCTTCAAAATAAGCTCCGGTGCCGAAGGTGATGCGGTACTCGCCGGCCTCCAGCTCGCTGGATTCCGGCAGCATCTGTTTTACCCGTCCGTCCATATCGGTCGTGCGGTGCGAAAGCGGCATCCACGCTCCGTCGATATTCAGTTCGAGGGTCACGGAGACATCCGCCGCGGGGCGCCCGAGCGAGGTGTCGAGAATGTGCGTCGAGATTCCGCTCACAGTTGAAGCCACTTTCTCAGCCGCAGCTGCGTGATTTGCCGCTGCTGCTCGGCGGCTTCGTGTAGTTCGACTGCATCCTCATTGTCCAGCCGCCGCTGAACAATTGCCAGCATCTCCTCGGCCGACTTGCCGGTGGCGCAGACGATATAGATTCTTCCAAAGCGAGCTTCATAGAGGGCATTCGCGCGTCTCAGCTGATCCTTTATCCGGGAATCGGAAAGCTCCGCGGCGCTCTGCTCCTGAGTCGACCATTGCGAGGATTGGGCCGTGGCTGACGCGGGCGCTTTCTGCTCGCCGATGCGTGGATGGCTGGCGAAGGCCTCGTCCCAGTCGGCGACATCGAGATTCGACCACACACTGTCCGAGGTCGTGAGCAGATCATGAGGTCCGGCGAACGGCCTGAGCGAAGCGAGCTCCTGAGCCCACGCGCGCGAGCCGCAGCATGGCAGGATTTCGCTCTCCGCGGTCGAAATATCAACTTCATTCCATCGCTGCAGAACGGGATTCATTCGCGCGTCTCCGCCGCGGCGAAGGTGCGCAGCATCTCTTCGAGCAGGTTGGCCGCTACGAGGCTGCGGTACGCGGCCGTGGAGCGGATATCGTCAATAGGCGCGATCTCCTGCAGGAGCATTTGCCGCGCGTCGGCGATGGCTGCATGGTCGAGCCTTCGGCCTCGGATCGATTGCTCAGTTCGAGCCAGGTGCAGCGGTGTTGGCGCGACGCTGCCCATGCCGATGCGTAGCTCGTTCACAATCCCAGCCTCGATGCGCGCAGTCGCGGCGATGCAGATTTTGGAGATGGCCTGGGCATTGCGGGCGCCTACTTTCCGTGCAAATAGAAGATGGTGGCCGAATTTCTTGGGCAGATGCAGGGCGTAGATCAACTCGTCGGGTGCGAGCGCCGTCTTCTTGTATCCAAGGTGAAATTGATCGTAAGGCAAGCGACGCCGGCCGCGCACGGAGACGAGTTCAATCTGGGCGTCATAAGCGATGAGAGCTGGAGGCGAGTCCGCGGCGGGCGAGGCGTTGGCGAGGTTTCCGGCCAGTGTTGCCCGATTCTGATTGGCGATGCCGCCGGTCCACGAGGCGCACCGTGCGAGAAGCGGGACGTGCAGTTGAATCCCCGCATGGGCGCGAATCTCCGAGAAAGTACAGCCGCCGCCAATGGAGATCGCCGTTTCTGTTTCGGATATCTCGCACAGCTCGTGGAGATTCCAGATGTTCACCAGCTTGCGGGCGGCAAGCCTTCCCGCACCGAATTGCACCATGATTTCTGTACCGCCGGCGATGGGCGTCCATTGGCCCGGCTCTTCACCCAGCAGGCGCAGCACGGCATGGAGGCTTCCGGGAGAGAGCAGCTCATAGCCGGCTGGATACGACCTCATTCTGCAACACCCGTGGCCGAGCTACCTGTCTCGATCGCAGCTTGCTCTACTGCTGCGAAGATTCTCATGTAGCCGGTGCACCGGCATAGGTTGCCGTTGAGCCCTTCGCGGATTTCGACGAGTGTAGGGTAAGGATTTTTCTTCAACAGGTGAACGGTGGCGAGTATCATTCCCGGCGTGCAGATACCGCACTGTGCTCCGCCACATTGTAGAAACGCCTGCTGAACTGCGTGGAGCTGCGCATTCGGGGCCAGGCCCTCGATGGTGACGATGGTCGAGCCGGCGACCTGCGCGATGGGCACGAGGCAGCTATTTACGAGGTTGCCGTTCATCAATACGGAACACGATCCGCACTCCCCTTCGCCGCAGCCCTCTTTTGCACCGGTCAACTCGAGCTCGTGGCGCAGGACGTCGAGCAGGCGCGCCATGGGCGGAACGTGAACCGTCCGGTTCACCCCGTTCACGGTGAGCGTGAAGGCATGCTCGCTCATACGGTCACGGCCTCATGCGGGATCGATGCCGGAGTGGCGAGGCGCTGGGCGATATCTTCGGGCAGCAGGGGGATGGAGTTGAAATCCCGGCCGGTGGCATGCGCGATGGCGTTGAGAATCGCGGGCGCGGGACCGTCCATGGGCAGCTCGCCGATGCCTTTGGCTCCGAAAGCGCCGTGCTCGAAGGGAACCTCTTCGAAGAAGACGCGGATAGGCGGGATATCCTGCGAAGTCGGCATGATGTAGTTGGTCATCTGACTGTTCACCATCAAGCCGCGATCCCATACGACCTTTTCATAGAGCGCATAGCCGATGCCCTGCGCCACGCCGCCTTCGATCTGCCCGGTGGCAAGCGTCGGGTTGATGACGCGCCCAACTTCCTGGAAAGCGACGAAGTCATCCACGCTCGCGGAGTAAGTGACGGTATCGACCGTGACCTCGGCCACGTAGACGGCCCACGCATAAGCCGCGTAGGCTTCGCCGCGATACTTCTGGTCATCCCAGTAGATGTTGGGCGGCGCTTCATAGCGGCTCATGGAGCAGAGCTTGCCGTGTTTTGCGATGTGGCCTACTGCTGCTTGCTGCAGATCTTGCGTGGTATACCCTTCGGCGAGCAGGCCGCTGGCGATGAGTGTCTGCTTAAGCCCAAGTGCGGCCGAGTGGACAAGCCTACCTACGACCATCGCAGTGCGCGATGCCACTGTCGGCCCACTGTTTGGGACGATGCTGGTATCGCTGGGCGCCATCTCGACGATTTCGTAATCGACGCCGAGTGCTTCTGCGGCGATCTGGCACAGGATGGTGTTCGTGCCCTGGCCGAACTCGGTGCTGGAGACGAGAACGCGAATGCGGCCGTCAGGCGTGGCATCGACACCGACGAGCGAGTTGAGGTAGCGTTCGCCTGATCCGGTGAATCCCGCACCGTGCAGAAAGGCGGCGAAGCCGATACCCTTTTTCTGCACGGTGCCGGGATTTTCGCGGTCGAACCTTTTCCGCTTCTCGTAATAGCCGGCGTGGCCGAGCGCTCGCTCCATCCATCCTTCGAGGTCGATCTGCTGATGGATCAACTGCCCGGTGCTGGTGGTTTCGCCGGTGTGCAGCAGGTTGCGACGGCGAAATTCCTCCGGCGCCAGTCCCAGCGTTTTTGCGATGCGATCCATGTGGCGTTCGGTTGCAAAGAGGGCCTGCGGCGCACCGAAGCCGCGGAAAGCGCCGTGGGGTGGCGTGTTCGTAGCGTAGGCCCGTGAGCGGACTCGAATGTTGGGCCAGAAGTAAGCGCCGCCGGAATGGATAGTTCCGCGCGAGAGGACGGTAGAGGAGAGCGTCGAGTAGGCTCCGCCATCGAGGCAGAACTCAATGTCGGCAGCGACAAGCCTGCCGTCACGCGTAACGGCGGTTCTGTGCCGGGTGCGCGAGGGATGGCGCTTGGTGGTCGCTGCCATGTCCTCCATGCGGTCGTAGATGATCTTCACCGGATGACCCGACTTCATAGCCAGCAGCGCGGCGTGCGCGCCAAGCAGCGACGGATAATCCTCTTTGCCGCCGAACGCGCCACCGGTTTCTACCTGAATGACGCGGACCTTGTCTTCAGCGAGGCCGGTCAGCCCGAGCAGGGATTTGTGCACGTAGAACGGGCATTGCAGCGAACCCCATACCGTCAGCCCTTGCTCTTCCGAGTAGGCGGCGATCACGCCGTTGTTCTCGATGTAGAGCTGTTCCTGCGCGCCGGTGGTGTATTCGCCTTCGACGATCAATACGTCTTCGCGGGCGAAGGCTGCATCCACATCGCCCTTCTCCATCAGGAACGATTTGAAGATGTTGTCGTCGCCCCAGATGATGGTTTCGCCGGCTTCGCTCTCTTCGATGGAATGAATGGAGGGCAGCGATTCGTACTCGATCCGCACTGCCGCCACGGCTTTGGGCAGCAGATGACGGTCGGGATGCGCGAGCAGCAGGATGGCCTCCTGCGGGTGGTTGACGACGCCGTCGGCGAGGCACGGCCAGTCATTCTGGATGAGCGCAATGTAGTTCTTGCCGGGGATATCTTTTGCCGTGACGATAGTGAATTCTTCCCAGGGAATCCCGGTGCCGAATTCTATGTTGAGAACTTTTCCGCGCGGAATCGCGCTGCGAACGGTTGCGCCGTAAATCATTGCAGGCAGGGAGAGGTCGTCGATGTAGCGGGCCGCACCGCGCACCTTGGCGACGCCTTCCTTGCGAAAGACCGGGGTGCCGACGATGCGTTCCTTTTGCAAATCCTCTCCTGGCGTCATCGCGGATCAGCTGAATCTCACTTCGGCACTCATGAAAGGTTTGAGCGCCGCTGATCCACGACCTCAGGGAAATTGACTCATCATACTATGGTGCACTGCCGGAGCCATGCCGTTCAAACCTCCGTGCCGAACGGAGACTCTGCAAACCGGCCCTCCGCGAAGACAGGCGAGCCGCGCAGATATGTGGCAACTACTCTTCCCCGAAGCTTCTCGCCGACGTAGGGGGAGACGCGGTGACGGGTGTGCAGCACGTCAGTGGTTACCTCAACCGTTGTATCGGAATCGAAGATGACGAGGTCGCAATCGTAGCCTGCCGCCAGCCGGCCTTTGCGATCTCGCAGTTGCGCGAGTTGCGCAGGCTTTTCCGCCATGAGCCGTGCGATGTCGTTTAATGCGAAGCCGCGCGCTTGTAATCCGGTCCACATTACGGGAAGCGCAACCGCGAGGCTGGCGATGCCGCCCCAGGCAGTGTCGAAGCGCCCGTCCTTCAGCCGTTTTAATTCCGGGAGACACGGCGAGTGATCGGTGGCAACCAGATCGATGATGCCGTCACGCAGCCCATCCCAAAGACCTTCGCGATTGTCGCGGCTGCGGATGGGCGGCGCGCATTTGTGCAGCGTGCTGCCGTAGGGGATTTCCTCCGCGGCAAAGTGGAGGTAATGCGGGCAGGTTTCTACTGTGACCGGAAGCCCCTCGGAGCGCGCCTGGCGCAGCTCGTCCAGTGCGAGCGCCGTAGCCAGATGCACGATGTGCAGGTGGAACGCGTACTTGCGGCACATTTGCAAGAGCATGCGAATGGCCGCGAGCTCCGCTTCGTCGGGACGCGAGCGCAGGTATGTTTCGTAATGGCGCCAGTCCGCGGATGCCAGCGCAGGCGCCGCGGCTTGAATCGGGCCGTCGAGCTCGGCGTGGACGAGCAGAGGCAATCCGGTTCGGGCTACATGCGGCAAAGCCATCTCAAGTTGAGCCTGCGTGACCATCTGGAAGCCTTCGCAGCCGGGATAGATCAGAAAGCACTTGAATCCTTTTACTCCGGCCGCCGCGAGTGGTTCGATATCCGGGGCGTTTTCGCCGGCGACGCCGCCCCAGGCGGCCCAGTCCACGAAGCATTGTCCTTTGGCCGCGGCACGCTTGGCTTCGAGCGCCGGCACCGTGGTCGTCTCGGGCAGACAATTCAGCGGCATGTCGACGAGGGTGGTGTATCCGCCGGCTGCAGCGGCGCGGGTTGCGGTCCAGAAACCCTCCCACTCGGTGCGGCCTGGCTCGTTGATGTGGACGTGGCTGTCGATCAGGCCGGGAAGGATGGCCAGTCTGCCGAAGTCGCGCACGGCATATCCGGAAGGAACTTCGGCGGTACTGCAGACAGCGCTGATCTTGCCCGCGTCTTCGAGGATCGCGGCGAGGCGCACGCCCCCTGGCGTCACAACACGCTCGGAAACAAAGGCCTGTGCCATACTGTCCATGATTCCGCCATAGGACGAACAGAGCAAGAGCAAATGCCGAAAGATCCGAATCCGAGCTTTATGCAGCGAGCCATCGAACTGGCCACGGAGAATGTGCGCAGCGGCGCGGGCGGCCCTTTTGCCGCGGTGATTGTGAAGGACGGGGTGGTGGTGGGCGAGGCTGCCAACAGCGTGACGGCGACGAACGATCCGACGGCGCACGGCGAGATCAACGCCATCCGCAAGGCCTGCGCGGCGCTCGGCGTCTTCTCGCTCAATGGGTGCGAGATGTATACCAGCTGCGAGCCTTGTCCAATGTGCCTGGCGGCGAGTTACTGGGCACGCATCGACGTAATCTACTACGGCAATGATTGCGAGGCGGCGGCTCGTGTGGGGTTTGACGATTCTTTCCTGTACAAGGAATTCAAGCTCGATCGAGAGGCACGCTCGCTTCCTTCACGCCGGTTGATGAGTGACCAGGCATGGGAGAGCTTCCAGACCTGGGCGGATACGCCGGACAAGATCGAGTATTAGCGTGGCGTCACAGTCCAGGTTTGAAGGCCCTCTTTGCAGGTCCTCGGTGCCCGTACGCGGTTGCCGCGACTCCACGCAGGGGCGATAGAAACGCTGCCAGTCCGAAAATCAGTGCCGTCCAGCCGCGTCGATGTTTCTCATGCTTCGTGATAGCTCGAATCCGCTGGTAGTACAACGATTTTCGCGTACACTAGTTTCTCCCAGCACTCTACGCAGACTTGACTGAGCCTCAGGAGTTGCATGCGCGAAGCTGATCCCATTCTTCCGGAACGCTTGCTGGCAATCAGGGAGCGATTTCCGGATCTTCATCCGCCTTTCCAGGCACAGGCTGCGGTGGTCGAGGCCAATCGCTGCCTCAACTGCTTCGACGCGCCGTGCACGGCCGCCTGTCCCACGCATATCGATGTGCCGAAGTTCATCAAGAAAATCGCCAGCGGCAATCTCGCCGGGTCGGCGCAGACGATTCTTGATGCGAATGTGCTCGGCGCCAGCTGTTCACGGGTGTGCCCGGTGGCCGTGCTGTGCGAGGGCGCATGCGTGATGCACGGACGCAGCGAGAAGCCGATCGAGATTGGGCGACTCCAGCGGTTTGCGATGGACGCGTTTCATGCCCGCGGCGGCAAACTGACCAGAAAGGCCGCCTCTGCGAGATCAGGGAAGGTGGCTTGCCTGGGCGCCGGACCCGCGTCTCTGGCTTGTGCGGCGGAGCTCGCGCAGCATGGGTTTTCTGTAACTGTGTTCGATCGTAATCCGCTTCCCGGCGGCCTTAATACCTATGGTGTGGCCGAGTACAAATTGCCCACGCATGCTAGCCTGCGCGAGATCGAGCTGATTGAGCAGCTCGGCGTTGAGATCCAATATGGCGTCGCAATTGGCGCTGAGCAGCTCGCAGTGCTGGAACGCGAGTACGACTTTCTCTTCCTGGGTGTCGGGCTTGGCGCCACGCATGCGCTCGCCATCCCTGGCGGAGATCACCCGGGAATTGTCGACGCGCTAGCTTTTATTGCGGCGTATAAAACAGCAAAGCTTACCAGCGTCAACGGCCATGTGGTTGTGGTTGGAGCGGGCAACACGGCAATCGATGCAGCCAACGCGGCGCGCAGGCTGGGCGCGGAGCAGGTATCGATCATTTATCGCCGGATCGCCGAGACGATGTCCGCGTTTTCGTTCGAGTATGAGCATGCCAAGCAGGAGGGCGTGCATTTCCTGTGGGAGACGCTGCCGGTTCGCGTGCATGCCGATGGCGGCCTGCTGGAGTTCCTGGAATGCGTCCGCGTCGATTCATCGCTCACGCCAGTCGCCGGATCGGAATTTCATCTTGCCTGCGACCTCATCATCCCCGCCATCGGCCAGTCGCCGCTGCTGGAGTTGCTAGAGAGCGTTCGCGGTGTGGCGCTCGATGGCGGCCGCGTTGTCATCGAGCGCCACACCGGACAGACGGCGAATCCGAAGTACTTTGCCGGCGGCGATTGCGTGAACGGCGGCCGCGAGGTTGTGGATGCGGTCGCGGACGGGAAGCGCGCCGGAATAGCCATCGCCCGCGAGTTGGAGGCGGCTTATGTCTGACGTGAATCTGGCGGTGAATTTTGCCGGCATCGCCTCGCCCAATCCCTTCTGGCTAGCCTCCGCGCCGCCGACCAATACCGGCGAACAGATCATGCGCGCCTTCGATGCCGGATGGGGCGGCGCGGTCTGGAAGACCATCGGGGCGCAGGTGACCAACACCTGCTCGCGGTATTCCTCGATCGACTGGAATGGCCAGCGCATGATGGGGCTGAACAACATCGAGCTGATCAGCGACCGGCCCATCGACGTGAACCTTCGCGAGATTACCGAGGTCAAGAAGCGCTATCCGAAACATGCCGTGATCGCATCGCTGATGGTGGAGTCGAAGCGCGAAGCCTGGCATGAAATCGTGCAGCAATCAGAAGATGCCGGAGCCGACGGGCTGGAGCTGAACTTCGGCTGTCCTCACGGTATGAGCGAGCGCGGGATGGGAGCGGCTGTAGGCCAGGTACCCGAATACGCGGAGATGATTACGGCGTGGGTGAAGGAGAAGGCGCGCACGCCGGTGATCGTCAAGCTCACGCCGAATATTTCCGACATTCGGGTGATTGCGCGCGCAGCCAAGCAGGGCGGAGCGGACGCGGTTTCCGCGATCAACACAATTAATTCCATCACCGGCATCGACCTGGACACGTTTACGCCGCGGCCGAATGTGGACGGCAAATCGTCGCATGGAGGCTATTGCGGACCGGCGGTGAAGCCCATCGCGCTGAATCTTGTTCAGCAGGTTGCGGGGGATATTGCGATTCCGATTTCCGGGATCGGCGGCATTGCCACCTGGCGCGATGCCGCGGAGTTCTTCTTGCTGGGCTGCGGCACGGTTCAGGTTTGTACCGCAGCGATGCACTACGGCTATCGCATCGTCGAAGACATGATCGAGGGCCTGGAAGGATGGATGCGCGAGAAGGGATTCGCCTCTATTGAGGACTTTCGCGGGCTGAGCCTGCCGCGCGTGACGGATTGGAAGAACCTCAACCTGAATTACAAGATCGTGGCGCACATCGACGAGTCGAAGTGTATCGGCTGCGATCTCTGCTACATCGCGTGCTGGGATGGAGCGCACCAGTGCATCCATCTGGATCGCGTGAGCGGCAAGATCGATGGGCCGGTCGAACTGCATCCGACGCCGGCCGCGGTTGAAGCAGTCACGCGTGCCAGCATTTCCGTCACTCCGATTCCCAAACTCGATGCGCACGTGAACGGCGGAGCGAAGTCTGGGACACCCATCGCCCGCATCCCGAGAGTGGACGAGACGGAGTGCGTAGGCTGCAACCTGTGCTCTCTGGTTTGTCCGGTGGAGGAATGTATCACCATGGTTGAGGTGCCGACCGGCCTTGCTGCGGAGAGCTGGGAAGAGCGGACAAGCGGGTCGAACTGCGCACCGCCTGCACAGTTCTAAGAGATTGCGGGAGGCGCATGGAGACTCAGTCCGCCAGCTACGATTCTGGCTACACGTCGGGGTTGTATAACAGCGATCTCGCGCCGACGACGGCTGTCCACCGCACCTGGGGAACATACAACTACATCTCGCTGTGGTTCTCCATGTCCATGGAGGTGAGCACGTACATGCTGGCCTCGGGGCTGATCGCCGGCGGCATGAACTGGAAGCAGGCCATCGCCACCGTCCTGCTGGGCAACCTGGTGGTCCTGATTCCTCTCCTGCTGAATGCACATGCGGGGGCCAAGTATGGAATCCCCTTTCCGGTGTTCGTGCGGGCGCCATTCGGCACTCGCGGGGCAAATGTGCCGGCAATCCTGCGCGCAATTGTGGCCTGCGGCTGGTTCGGCATTCAGTCGTGGATTGGCGGTCAGGCCATTCATTCGATGCTGGTGATCCTATGGCCGGGCGCGGGGGCTGTGCCCTGGTCGGTGTGGGCGTGCTTTCTCGGGTTCTGGGCGCTCAACATGGCGGTGGTGTGGCGGGGCGTGGAAAGTATCCGCTTTCTGCAGGGATTTTCGGCTCCATTCATGCTGGTCATGTCGCTTTCGCTGCTTATCTACGCGGTGGTGAAGGCGGGAGGATTCGGGCCGATGCTTTCGCAGCCAAGCCAGTTCCACTCCACCGGCGCGTTTCTGCGCTTTTTCTTTCCCTCACTAACCGCAATGGTGGGCTACTGGGCGACGCTGGCGCTGAACATCCCGGATTTCACGCGGTACTCGAAATCGCAGCATTCGCAGGCGTGGGGGCAGGCCTTCGGTCTGCCGGTGGCGATGACGCTGTATTCGTTCATCGGTGTTGCCGTGACGTCGGCGTCGGCTGTGATCTTCGGCCACGCGATCTGGAATCCGATTGAGCTGCTGAGTCGCTTTCATCAGCCGGTGGTGGCGTTGCTGGCGATGGTAGCCCTGCTGGTGGCGACACTGAACGTGAATGTTGCCGCGAATGTGGTCTCGCCTTCGAACGATATTTCCAATCTGAATCCGCGGGTGATCTCGTTCCGCACCGGCGGCCTGATCACGGGGTTTCTGGGCTTGGCCATGATGCCTTGGAAGCTGATGGCCACATTCAACAGCTACATCTTCGGATGGCTCGTGGGATATTCCGGCCTGCTGGGCCCGGTCGCGGGCATCATGGTCACGGATTATTTCATCGTGCGGCGCAAGCAGCTGAACGTGGGCGATCTCTATCGTCGCAACGGGCTGTATGAGTATGCGAACGGCGTAAACTACCGCGCGATGATGGCGCTCGCGACAGGTGTGGTGCTGGCGCTTACCGGGCGGTTCGTGCCATCCCTGCACTGGCTCTATGATTACGCATGGTTTACCGGCTTCTTTGTCTCGGGTGGTCTCTACATCGTGCTGATGCAAAGTGTTCGGGGCAAAGAGGAAAGCAGCAGCCTGGTGGGCGAAGAGGCGTAAGGCCCAGCCGCGAACTTTACATCGCTTCAGCTGCGGCGTATCGTCAGAAATTGGGTTCGGGCGGTATCCCTCATGAGGAGGGAGCTGCACTGGAGACGACAATGAGCATTACGAATTTCCGCGACGCCAACTCTGGCGCGCAAGCGATCACGAGCAAAATCACCTTTCAATCCCTTCAAGAGAAAAAGCAGGCAAGGCAGCCGATTACCGCGCTTACGGCCTATGACTACGCCACCGCGCGGATTGTCGATGAGACCGGGGTCGATCTCATTCTCGTCGGCGATTCGCTGGCGATGGTGGTGATGGGCTACGACAGCACCCTGCCCGTCACAATGGATGAAATGCTGCACCACGCGCGTGCTGTGCGCCGGGCGGTGAAGCGGGCGGTGGTGGTCGTCGATATGCCTTATGGCTCCTATCATGTGAGCGTTGCCGAGGGGGTTGCCAACGCGGCGCGCTTTCTCAAAGAGGCGGGCGCGGAAGCAGTGAAGATAGAGGGCGGAGCCACGCGGTGCGAGCTGGTCGAACGGCTGACCGATGCCGAAGTTCCAGTGGTGTGTCATCTGGGACTCACTCCGCAGGCGGTGAACCGGATGGGCGGATACAAGGTCCAGGGAAAAACCGTTGCCGCAGCGGAAGAGCTGGTTCGCGATGCGCGCATGCTCGAAGCGGCCGGGGCTTCGGCGATCGTTCTCGAAGGCATACCTCGCGAGGTTGCCGCAAAGATCACATCACAGTTACATATTCCCACCATTGGCATAGGAGCCGGCCCGGATTGCGATGGACAGATTCTCGTCTTTCACGATCTGGTGAATCTCAGCTTTTCGCGGCCCGCGAAATTCGTTCGTCAGTATGCGGATGCAGCTTCTCTCTTCCGCTCGGCGATTGAAGGCTACGTCCATGACGTGGAAGCGAGGTCGTTTCCGGACGAATCTGAGAGCTACCACCTGGCGAAGGAAACGGCTGCGGCCATCCAAGAGCCTGCCCAACTGCTTCGCAAAGCCTGATGCGGGTCGTCTACTCCATCGCCGAGACACGGTCGGCGCTCCGGGATCTGCGCGCGCATAAGGGCACAGTGGGCCTGGTGCCGACTATGGGCGCGCTCCACGCGGGGCACATCTCTCTGGTTCGCTCTGCGCGCGAACGGTGCGATATCGTTGTGGCCACCATTTTTGTCAATCCCACGCAGTTCGGCCCCAACGAGGATTTCTCGAAGTATCCGCGCACATTTGAAGAAGACTGTCGTCTGCTTGAACAGGAGGGCGTCGATCTCCTTTTTGCGCCAGGCGTGGAGGAGATGTATCCCGCAGGCGCAAGCACATTCGTCGAAGTGGAAGGGCTGAGCGATCGTTTGGACGGCGTCTCGCGTCCTGGACATTTTCGAGGAGTTGCGACGGTTGTCGCGAAGCTGTTTCACATCGTTGGCCCCGATCTGGCATTTTTCGGGCAGAAGGACGCGGCGCAGGTGGCAGTGCTGCGCAGGATGGTCCGCGACCTGAATTTTCCGCTGGAGATTGTTGCCTGCGCCACGCTTCGCGAGCCGGATGGGCTTGCTCTCAGCTCGCGCAATCGCTATCTGTCAGCGTCAGAGCGACAGATAGCTTTGACTCTACGTTGCACTCTGTCCGAGATTGAGCGGCATGCGATGCAGGGCGAGGCACGGTCTTCGTTGCTGATTGAGGCGGGTCTGAAGGTTCTGGCACTGGAACCTGAAGTCCGTCTCGATTATCTGAAGATCGTCAATCCCGACACGCTGGAAGATGTTGCTGATATCCAGCACGGCGCTCTCATTGCCATCGCCGGGTGGGTGGGATCGACCCACCTTATCGACAACGTCATCTTGCCGCCCAAATAGCAGGGAATTATTCAAGCTGTGGCGGCGCTTATTGGTGCATGCCGCCGCTGCCCGCGAAAGGTGCAGGCATAGTGTTGCCGCGGTGACAGGTGCCGCAGGTTACCGTTTTGTCGGCCGGTGCAGCGTCGGGATCGTTCACCTTCGAGAGATATTTTTCGTTGATTTCCTTCGTCATGCTGATCATGGTGCGGGCGATGGCCTTGTCGGGCTTCGCATCGGACGCAAAATTCAGTCGATGAGTCTGCGGATCTTGCGCGTGGCAGAACTCGCACTCCACCCCCAGCGCCTTGGTATACCCGCGCATCGTGGCCATCAGGTCGGGCGATGAGATGTCTTTGGGCAATACCTGGAGGTTGGTGGGCCTGGGCATGGGGCGGCGCGCCGGGGCCTGACCGGCAGGCGGTGCGGCTGCATCCTGCCCGGCGAGTGGCAATACGGCCAAGGTTAAGGTTGCACAGATAAGACCGGCGACAAGACTCCGCTGCATGGATGGAAACCTCGCGTGTTGGACGGGATTCGCTTCGCCGTCATTGTTACACAAGACTCGATTTTCTCTCCTTGACAATCTAGGAGGAGGGCATTAGCTTGCTTCCTAGGCAGTCGAGGAAAGACCGTCGCAACTGCGCGCCGAAACGAAGAAGTGGAACCACGTGGCCGGCGTGACGAACGGAATCCTCAAAACGGTGCCGAGGGAACTATGAACTCCTTTATGCGGATCGCCCGTGGCGTGAGCGCGCGTCTTCATTCGTGGCTGCGAGCCGTCACATTTCGGTCGCGTCTCGAAGACGCCATGGATGAGGAATTGAAGTTCCACCTTGAGAGCTACGTCGAAGACCTGGTGAAACGGGGAACGCCGCGAGAGGCAGCAGAGCGGCAGGCGCGAATCGAATTCGGGGGCATCGCGGTCCACAAGGAAGAGATGCGGGCGTCACTGGGATTGCGGCTTTGGGACGATCTCCGGGCCGACCTTCGCTACGCGTTGCGCATGCTGTGGAAGAGTCCCGGTTTTACAGCGATCGCGGTGGGCTCGCTGGCGCTGGGGATCGGAGCGAACACCGCGATCTTCACCCTGGCCAAGGGTGTCCTGCTCGACCAGCTTCATGTGCCTCATCCGGAGCAATTGCTGCTTTTCCATTGGATCGCTCCTGAAAACAACATCGTGCATCATGAATGGGGAGACGAGGCAACCACGCAAGGTCAGACGACCAGCACATCGTTTCCCTATCCCGTCTATCGGCAGCTGCGGGCGCAGAATCAAGTGCTGCAGGACCTGTTTGGATTTAAAGGAGTGGGGCGTCTGACGGCGACCGTCGATGGCGACGCCAGCGTGGTGCAGGGCGAGATGGTCTCCGGTAACTACTACCAGGCACTGGGTGTTCAGACTGCGCTGGGCAGGCCGATCGAGCCGGTAGATGATGCGACGCCGGGGAGCGGAGCGGTAGTCGTTATCAGCGACGGCTACTGGACGAAGCGCTTTGCGCGATCGCCTGGTGCGATCGGCAAAACCATCTACCTGAACTCGGCGCCTTTTACGATTATCGGCGTCAATCCGCCGCGTTTTACAGGGGCGAAGAACGTTCATGTGTCGCCGGAAGTGTTCGTACCATTCAGCATCCAGCCCGTTCTCATCCCGCGGCGCCACGGTTCGATGCTCGGCGATCCGGAAGTGTGGTGGATGCAGATCATGGCCCGGTCCAAAGCCGGTATCCCGGAACAAACTGCCGCCGCCGCAATGAAAGTGCACTTGGCCGCAGCGGTTCGTGCGGGTGCGAAACTCAACCCCCGCGAGGCCATCCCCGATCTTATTCTGGCTGACGGCAGCCGCGGTTTGAATGAAAGTGCGCGCACCCTCACGCAGCCGGTGTATGTGCTGATGGCGCTGGTGGGTCTAGTGCTGCTGCTGGCGTGCGCGAATATTGCCAATCTGTTACTGGCGCGTTCGTCGGCGCGGCAGCGGGAGATGAGCGTGCGCCTGGCGCTGGGTGCAAGCCGGGGGCGGGTCCTGCGGCAAGTGCTTACGGAGAGTCTTTCGCTCTCCCTGCTGGGAGGGGCCGCAGGATTTGTGCTTGGATATCTAGGGCGGAATGCCATCCCTCGCCTGATGTCGTCGTCCTGGGAGCCCTTTGAGAGCGTGAGCCGGTTCGACTGGGGTGTCTTCTGGTTTACGGCTGCTGTTTCAATCCTTACCGGACTGCTGTTCGGCCTCGCGCCAGCCTGGAAGGCAACCCGCACGCAGGTCAATTCCGGACTGAAGGATAGCGCGCAAACCACCACACATCGTCGTAAGGGCTTCGCAGGGAAGACAATTGTGGCCTTTCAGGTGGCGCTTTCGACGCTATTGGTGGTGGGAGCGGTCCTATTCGTGCGCACATTGGCGAACTTGGATTCGATCGATCCGGGTTTTCGCGCGGATCATCTTCTGCTCTTCGAGATTCAGCAGCCTAGATCGCAGTATCCGCCGCCCAAAGATATCGAGTTGCACCGAAGGCTCGAGCTGGGCCTGGCGACGGCGCCAGGAGTGGAGTCGGTTACAGTATCCAGCGGCGCCCTGATCGCGAACAACATCAATCGGGATGATTTCGTTCCGCTGGACCGGCCCAACTCAAAGACGGAAGAGACCGGCCGGTACGACACTGCGGTTGGGGAGCACTTCTTCGCGACAATGGGAATTCCGATGCTTGCCGGGCGGGGCTTCAACGCGGGCGACACGGAGATGTCACTGAAGGTCGCGGTGATCAACCAGGCGTTGGCACGCGAGGCTTTTCCAAGCGAGAATCCGATCGGGAAGAGATTCGGCAGTTACGACATGACATTTCAGATTGTGGGCGTCTGCGCCAACACGCGGTATGACAGTCTGCGCAAGGAGCCGCCCCCGCAGTTCTATCTGCCTTATCGGCAATTGCCGGATGCGGCGAGCGGCATGACTTATGAGATACGCACGCATGTCGATCCCGCCAGCCTGACGCCGCTGCTGCGCCGTGCCGTGCAGTCGGTGGACAAGAATCTTCCGCTGATCGATGTGCGCACCCAGGAGCAGCAGATTGAAGCGACGGTGCAGGATGAGCGCATGTTCGCCGACCTGACTACCGGCTTTGGTCTGCTGGCGCTGGTGCTGGCCTCGATCGGGATTTATGGCATCATGGCCTACACTGTGGCGCGGCGAACGAATGAGATCGGCATTCGCCTGGCGCTGGGTGCGCAGACGCGTCAGATTATGGCCATGGTGCTTGGCGAAGCATCGTGGCTCGCGGTCGCGGGAGTTGCTGCGGGCCTGGGAGCGGCGCTGCTGCTTACGCGTTTCCTGCGGACGATGCTCTTCGGTCTCAAGCCAAACGACCCGGCAACCCTGGTGTGTGCCGGTGCTTTGCTGTTTGCAGTCGCGCTGCTGGCGGGATGGGTCCCGGCGCGCCGAGCATCAAAAGTCCAGCCCATGCAGGCTCTCCGTCACGAATAAGCGATTCGCCACAAAAGATTCACCACAGCGGGCGCGGAGAGCACAGAGCTGGATTGCGCTCTTGCTCTGTTGCGATGGGAAGACGTAAAGATCGCGAAGGTCCGGAAGTGCATCGGGGTCGATGAATCGAGCGTCCGCTTGCCTTCCTGACCCCGATCATTTGAAATATCGTCTGGCATGAGTACGCATCGACTTGCATTTCTTTTTCCTGGACAGGGCTCGCAGGCGGTAGGCATGGGCCGCGACCTGTTCGACAAATTCGTCGTAGCGCGACAGACATTCGAAGAAGCCGACGACGCGCTCGGTTTTCCTATCTCCAAATTGTGCTTCGAGGGGCCAGAGGAGCAGCTGAAGCTCACCGAATTCACGCAGCCGGCGATCTTTACGGCTTCGATCGCTGCGCAGAGAGTTCTGGCATTGAAGGGAGTGACGCCGAGCTTTGTCGCCGGCCACTCGCTCGGCGAATATTCGGCTAACGTAACCGCTGGAGTTCTTTCGGTGGGCGATGCGGTGCGCGCTCTGCGCAACCGTGGGCAGTTTATGCAAGACGCGGTGCCTCCCGGTCGTGGCGCGATGGCCGCAGTGCTGGGAATGACTCCCGAGGATGCGGCAAAAATCTGCACCGAGGCGGCCGCCGAAACCGGCGAGGTTGTGTCTCCTGCCAATTTCAACTCGCAGGAGCAGACAGTGATCTCGGGTGCATCCGCTGGAGTAGAGCGGGCGAGTGTTCTAGCCAGGGAGCGCGGCGCGAAGAAGGTGGTTGCCCTGGCGGTGAGCGCGCCCTTCCATTGCGCGCTGATGCAGCCGGCCCAGGATCGCCTGGCTCCGCTGCTACAGGGGATTGAATTCGCCAATCCGAGCGTGCCGGTCGCGGTGAACGTCGACGCAGCACTGGCCACCAACGGCGGCTCCCTGCGGGACGCCCTGGTGCGCCAGGTGACGGGATCGGTGCGCTGGCTGGAGTGCGTACGTTTGCTAATCGATCAGCAGCCGACTCACTTCATTGAAGTGGGGCCGGGGAAGGTACTGTCCGGACTGATGCGGCAGATCGATCGCAGCCAGAAGTGCCTGAACGTGCAGGACGAAGCCAGCTTAGAGAAGGCGCTGGCCGGGTTGAGCGAGTGAGGCGAACTAGAGGCTGACGGCGCGCATGCCGCCTGCGTCGTAGCGTTCTCCGGCTGCGATGCCTTTGGGAGCGATGGTGTCGATCTCTTCGAGATCGCTCTTCGTGAGCTGAACCTGCTCTGCGGCGGCGTTTTCTTCGAGATACTTGCGGCGCTTGGTGCCGGGGATGGGCGCGAGGTCGTCACCCTGGGCGAGGACCCAGGCCAGCGCGAGTTGAGATGGCTTGCATCCCCTTTTTGCGGCTAGCAGCTCAATCTTTCGGACGAGATCGAGGTTCTTCTGGAAATTCTCTCCCTGGAAGCGCGGGGACGCGGAGCGCCAGTCGTCGGGCGCAAGGTCTTCAGGCTTTTGAATCTGGCAGGTCAGAAATCCCCGGCCAAGCGGAGAATAGGGCACAAAGCCGATGCCGAGCTCGCGCAGGGTGGGCAGGACTTCATCTTCCGGCTCACGGCTCCAGAGCGAATACTCCGTCTGCAGCGCGCTGATGGGGTGCACAGCATGGGCGCGGCGGATGGTTGCGGGCGACGCTTCGGAGAGGCCTAGAAAGCGGACCTTTCCCGCCTTTACCAACTCCGCCATTGCGCCTACCGTTTCTTCGATGGGAGTGTTGGGATCGACTCGATGCTGGTAGTAAAGGTCGATAGTGTCGATACCGAGCCTCTGCAGGCTGGCGTCGCAGGCTTGATGGACGTATTCAGGGCGGCTGCTGATGCCCCTGCGCGTTCCATCGGCGTCGCGAACGATGCCGAACTTCGTGGCGATGACGACCTGGTCGCGGTGAGGCCGAAGCGCTCTGCCTACCAGCATCTCGTTGGTGAAGGGGCCGTAGATATCAGAGGTGTCGAAAAAATTGATTCCGATCTCAATCGCCCGGTGGATGGTGGCGATCGATTCGGTTTCGTCGCGCTCCCCGTAGAACTCGGACATGCCCATGCATCCCAGTCCGATTGCCGAGACGGCAAGTCCCTGATTACCTAATTTGCGCTGCTGCATTCGCGGTTGCTCCCCATGCCATGAGATTCAAGAAAACAGGGCCGGATGCAGGGCGAATCAGGGGCCGGTATAGAGCTCCACAGGCGAGAAGCCGATGGTCTTGGTCTTGCTGTCGACACGCAGGAAGATCGGCGTTTTTCCGCCGTTGATGTCCACGCCCATGACCACTCCATTGCCTACGGTCGCTGCCATAATGATCTTGTGGGAGCGGATTACGCCGTAGTCGCTGGCCGGACCCCAGTCTTTTTGAAACTGGCCAAAGTCGTAGGGCTTGTACTGATCGGGATGCTGCTGCCAGTTGGGGTCGTTATTCCAGGTGCCATAGGCCTTCTGCAGGTCGCCGGCCTCTACTGTGGCCAGGAAATTGTTGACCCGGTGATCCGCGGGCCAGTGCCACAGCCACCAGGGCTGATTGAGCAGGAACATTCCCAGCAGGATGGCTCCGATGACAGCCACGGTCACCCCGGCAATGCTCAAATTACGAACGAGGCGCGCTTTTTTGGCGTCGAATTTGGGAGCGTCCAGCAGAGTCATCGGCAGCAAGTTTCCTTTCAAGATCGGCGAAATCCAAAGTCAACGCAGGAGCCCACTTACCTATTCTGACACCACATCCGCCCGCGTGGTTCCCTCAGCGGCTGTACGAGGTGCGATCCTTCTCTGCGCGGCGCTCCAGCGCGAGCGACACCAGGCGGTCTATCAGCTCAGGATACCCGACGCCTGATGCCTCCCACAGCTTGGGATACATGCTGATCGACGTAAAGCCGGGCAACGTGTTGATCTCATTCAGATAGATGCGGGGCGGCCGGGAGGAGTTCGACGCGGGGTCCATCAGGAAGTCTACGCGGGCCAGGCCAGAGCAGTCGCAGGCGCGGAAAGCGGCGATGGCCATCTCCCGGATTGCCTTCGACTGCTGCTTCGTCAACCTGGCGGGAATGATGGGATAAGAGCCCTCGCTCAGATACTTGGCTTCGTAGTCGTAAAACTCCTTGCCGGGGACGATTTCGCCGACCACCGAGGCTTCGGGCGCGTCGTTGCCGAGCACGGCAACTTCCAGCTCGCGAGCCTTGCCCTTTTTGCCGCCGACGGCCTGCTCTACGACAATCTTGCGGTCGAAACTCGCAGCTATGTCGATCGCCGGGCCGAGTTCCTTGCGGTTGTGGGCTTTGGTGATTCCGACCGACGAGCCGAGATTCGCGGGCTTTACAAAGAGCGGATATTTCAGCGCCGCTTCGATCTTCGCGATGGTCTTCTTCGGCCTCGCCTCCCAATCGACGCGCAGGAAGCTCACATGCCTGGGGATGGGAAGCCTGGCGGCGGCGAAGAGGCGCTTCATTACATCTTTGTCCATGCCGGCCGCTGAGCCGAGCACGCCCGAGCCGACGTAGGCGATATCGGCCAGCTCAAAGACGCCCTGAATGGTGCCGTCCTCGCCGAAGGTCCCGTGCAGGACGGGAAAGATCACATCCAGCTTCAGAGCCGAGTCAGGAGCAGCGTTTGCTCGAAGCTCTAGCCCTTTTTCCTCCGTTTCAAAGGGAGCGAGGGCGCCGGACGGGATGGGTGGGACGATCACCGATTCTCCGCGCGCCAGCACCGCGGCGGCCGACGTGGTGTCAGGATCGCCTGCGCGCAGATTGCGCTGCGTAGGCTCGCCGGTCAGCAGCTTTTGCGCGTCGGAGGAGGTGACCCAGCATCCCTGCTTCGTGATGCCGATGGGCACCACATCATATTTCTTGAGATTGATCGCTTTAAGGACCGAGGCGGCCGACAGCAGCGAGACCTCATGCTCGCCACTGCGTCCGCCAAAGAGCACGCCTACCCGGAGTTTTTTTTTCATCTACAGAATCTTCTTACCAAAAGCTGAGGAAATCAGCTCGACCGCGAGATCGGCCGTTCGATTGTGTTCGTCGATCACCGGATTCACCTCGACGATCTCGAAGCTGAGCATGCGGCCGTGGTCGGCGATGATCTCCATCGCCAGGTGGGCTTCGCGATAGGTGGCTCCGCCGCGGACCGGGGTGCCTACGCCGGGCGCGTCTTCGGGATCGATCCAGTCCATGTCGAGCGAGACGTGATAGCCGGCAGTGCCGCGTCCGGCCGCGCGCAGGGCCTCTTCCATCACCGTGCGCATGCCGCGCTCGTCGATGTCGCGCATGGTGTAGACCTCAGTTACGCCGGCGAGCTTGATGTTCTCTTTCTCCGTGGCGTCGATATCGCGCACGCCGATGAGGACGGTGTTCTCGGGCGCGACCTTGGGTGAGAAGCCGAAGATATTGGCCAGCGGCTCCGGGCCGAGCCCGAGCAGCGCGGCAAGCGGCATGCCATGTACGTTGCCGCTCGGCGAAGTTGCGGGCGTGTTGATGTCGGAGTGGGCGTCGATCCAGAGCAGGCCGATTTTTTTCTTCTCGCGGCGGTAAAATTCCGCGACGCCGGAGACCGTTCCCGCTGCAACGGAGTGGTCGCCGCCCAGCACCACCGGGGTCATGCCTTCTTCGAGCGAGCGCACTACCAGCTCGGCAGCCTTGGTGCAGGTTTCGGTGATCTCCTTCAGATAGCGTGCGCTCTGTCTCGCCGACGTGCTTGGTCTCGGCAATCGCGACGCTGATGTTCCCGCTGTCGTTGACTTCGTGGCCGAGCGCCTCGAGCCTCGCTTCGAGGCCGGCCACGCGTACTGCCGATGGGCCCATGTCCACGCCGCGCCGGGACGCGCCTAAGTCGAGGGGAACTCCGATGATCTTGATCTGTCGCGGCGGCAGCGACTGGACTCCACCATATGCGGGGCCCGCAATCGCTGTTGCCGCTGTTCTTTCCAACCCTTCACTGACTTTTGCCATACCGCTTCCTGTTTGTTCCTTTGCCGATGAGTCTTATGGATAAATCCGGTTCAAGGTGCGCGCAAAGGGGATGGTCTCGCGGACGTGATCCAGTCCGCAGATCCATGCCACGGCGCGTTCGATTCCCATTCCAAAGCCTGAGTGCGGCACCGAGCCGTAGCGGCGCAGGTCGAGATACCACTGGAAGGCGTCGAGCGGCAGATGATGCTCCTCGATGCGCTGCTTCAGCAGCTCATAAGATGCGATGCGCTGCGATCCGCCGATGATCTCGCCATAGCCTTCGGGCGCAAGCACATCCACGCAGAGAGCGTACTTCGCGTTCTGCGGGTCCGGCTCCATGTAGAAGGCCTTCACCGCTGCAGGATAACGATGCACCATCACCGGGCGATCGAACTGCGAGGAGAGGTAGGTTTCGTCGGGCGAGCCGAAGTCGTTGCCGTATTCGAAGGGTTGCTCCAACAGGCCCTTTGCGTGCGCGTCATTCAGCATTTGCACCGCATCGTCGTAGCTGAGGCGCGGAAACGGCGCCTTGATGGTTTCGAGCTTGGCGGTGTCGCGCTGAATCACTTTGAGATCGGCGGAGCGGCGGGTCAGTACGCGGTCGACGATGAAGCTGAGGAACTGTTCGGCCAGCTCCATCAGGCCGTCGAGATCGCAGAATGCAACCTCCGGCTCGACCATCCAGAATTCGGTGAGATGACGTCGTGTCTTCGACTTCTCCGCGCGGAAGGTCGGCCCGAACGAATACACCTTGCCGAGCGCCAGCGCCGTGCTCTCGATGTAGAGCTGGCCGCTCTGCGTCAGGTAGGCCTCATCGCCGAAGTATTCCACCGGGAAGAGCGTGCTGGTGCCTTCGCAGGCAGCCGGGGTGAGAATGGGCGGATCGGTGAGAACGAATCCGCGGTCGTCGAAGAAATCGCGCGCGGCTTTGATGATCTCGGCGCGAATCCTAAGGATCGCTGCCTGGCGGGGCGTGCGAATCCACAGGTGACGATGCTCCATCAGAAAATCGGTGCCGTGCTCCTTGAGCGAGATGGGAAACGGAGCGTCTTCCGGCACACGCTGGATGACCTCGATGCCCTCGACATCCAATTCGTAACCGCCGGGCGCACGTTTGTCGGCGCGTACCTTGCCGGTTACGATGACGCTCGACTCCTGGGTAAGTCCTTTGATGGTCTCGAAGACCTCGGGCGGAACCGCGGCCTTGGGGACGATGCCCTGAATCGTTCCGCTGCCATCGCGGAAGATGGGGAAGAGCAGCTTGCCGCTCTCGCGCAGGTTGTAAAGCCACCCGCGCAGGGTGACGCTCCGGCCTTCGTATTCGCCGATTTTGGCGATGGTGGTGAGGGGCTTGGGTTCCGGCACTGTCTCGGTTGCGATTTCGGTCTTTGCTTCTTCCGTCATACCTGTCTCTAGAATTTCTCGAAGGCTTTCGCCGCCTTCTGGGTCATACTCTCCGGTGTTTCATCGAGCGCGTAGTGAATTTCGAGCACGCCGGCAGGTGATTGCGGCGCAGACTTCAATCCGTCAAACGCCTCATCCCAGGCAATTCCGCCATCGCCCGGCCACAGGTGCTCATCTTTCTGGCCGTGATTGTCGTGCAGGTGCGCCGTGCGGACGCGTGGCTTCAGCTCCGCCAATGCGGCGGTCAGGCCTTCGCCCAGGTGCGCGTGACCGACATCCAGGCATACGCCGATGTCGGTGAAGTGTCCGGTGTTGAGGATCTCCAGCAGATTGAGCGGGCGCGTCACCTCGTTCTGCAGGTTCTCGACCAGGAGCTTGACGCCGAGGGGATTCGCAAAGGCGCGGAGGTGCTCGAGCGCGGTCATCGAAAACTCGAGGGCCCGTGGACTCCAGGTATCGTCGCGTTCCCCGAGGTGGACAACCAGAAAGCGCAACGGAATCTGTTCGGCGACTTCCAGGGCGCGCTTGATCTCATCCATGGCGTCGATGCGGCGGGACTTGTCGGGGTGAATCACGTTGACTGCAGGGGCACCGGCCCGGCCCATCTCGTGATCGGGATAGAGCGGCGCATGCATGGAGAAAGCCTCAAGCGGGTTGGAGCGAAACCAGTCGGCCAGCTCGCGAATCGCAGCCCGGTCGTTGTAATCGAAGTGCTGGCGCGCGGCGAAAAGCTCAACCCCCTGCGCTCCGGATTTATGAAATGTATCGAGCAGGCCCGGATGGAGACGGTTGCGGAGAAATACGTGCGTCGAGATAACCTTCAGCATGAATGAGACCTAAGCAAACCCTCAAGCCTATTCTCTCATTGGACTTCCCGTCCAGGGACTGGCCGCCCAAGCGGACGGGACTGGCCGTCCAGGCGGACGCGCTTCGCGCCGTTCACAACTAGCTGCCATGAGTTCTATTCCGCTCCCCGCGGTCGCTGGGCTGGCTGGGATATATTCTCGCGATGTCTCAATATCCTGCAGCTTTGCCGAAGTGATGGCGGCTGTCGTGGCCGCCTTCGAGTTCGCCGGTTTTGGGGTCGACCTCGATGCATTCGGCATCGCTCCAGTGTCCGCCGATCTTGAGCTGATAGCCCATGGCGCGCAGGCCTTCCACCGTGGAATCGGAGAAGCCTGGCTCCATGAACAGGATGTCGGGCAGGTACTGGTGGTGGAAGCGGGGAGCGTCGACGGCCTGCTGAATATTGAGGCCTTCGTCGGCGGCACTGAGGAAGACGTTCGCTACCGTGGTGATGATGCGGGGACCGCCGGGCGAGCCCAGGACGAAAGCGACTTTGCCATCTTTAAGAACGATGGTCGGCGTCATGCTCGACAGTGGCCGTTTGCCGGGGGCGATGGCGTTGGCTGGTCCCTGGATGAGCCCAAACATGTTGGGCACGCCTTGTTTGGAGGCGAAGTCGTCCATTTCGTCGTTGAGGATAAAGCCCAGGCCCTCCGCCGTCGCGCCGGAGCCGAAGCTGTTATTGAGGGTGGTGGTCACCGAGACGGCGTTGCCCTCCGCATCGAGGACGGAGTAGTGCGTGGTCTGGGTCGACTCATGGCGTACCTCCGCCATGGTGGGCGGCGGAGGCAAAAATCCCGCAGGACGTTTCAGATCCTTCGACGGCGTCGCCTGGTCGGCAACGATGCTGTTGCGCCAGGCCGCGGCGTACTTTTTATCGGCGAGCTCATCGATCGGAATCTTCACATAGTCCGGGTCGCCGAGGTAATCGGTGCGGTCCATATAGGCGCGGCGGTAGGCTTCCACGATCAGGTGCATCTCTTCGGGAGTGCGATCTTTCCAACGGCTCAGATCGTAGCCATCGAGGATATTGAGCGACTCGATGAGAGCGATGCCGCCCGAGGACGGCGGCGGCGCGCTGACCACGGTGTATCCGTGGTACGTGCCGGTGATGGGCTCGCGCTCCTTCACGGAGTATCGCGCCAGGTCCTCGGTGGTAATGAGTCCGCCGCCTTTTTGGATATCCGCGGCCAGCTTCTCTGCAATTTCGCCGTGATAGAAGTCGGCCGGGTCGGAGGCGATGGTGCGCAGGGTTGCCGCCAGCTCAGGCTGCTTGAACGTATCGCCCGGCTGGTAGAAGTTGCCGTCGCGCTGGAAGATCCGTTTCGATTCCGGGAACTCGGTCAGCGCTTTGTCGTGCAACATCTGAGCCTCTTCGTTGCCCAGGACATAGCCCTCGCTGGCGAGGCGGATGGCTGGAGCCATCACTTTCGTCAGTGTCAGCGCGCCATACTTCTCTTCGGCGTAGACCATGCCGGCGACCGATCCGGGCACGCCGATCGCCTTGTACCCGGTGATGCTCAGGCCGGGGATGACGTTCCCCTTGCCGTCCAGATACATGTTTTCGGTTGCGGCTTGCGGTGCGCGCTCGCGATAGTCGATGAAGGTTGACTTGCCCGCGTCGTTCCCATGACCGGCCAGATGAACCAGCATGAAGCCGCCGCCGCCCAGGTTGCCCGCATAGGGAAAAACCACGGCCAGTGCGAAGCCGACGGCCACGGCCGCATCGACCGCGTTTCCACCCTCCTTGAGGATTTCGACGCCTGCGTCCGTGGCCAGATGATGAATCGTGACCACCATCGCGTGCCTGGTCCGGACCGGCTGCTCGTTGTCCGCAGCGACTGCGTTGTTCCTCGAGTCGTCCGGCGAGGCATCCTGCGCGTAAAGGGAAGAAGTTGTTGAAAGACAGACAGCCAGGGCAAGGGCAGTAGCGTAGCGTGTCATGGATTACCGGTAGTCTAGCGCGTACTGGCGCGTAATTGCCGGACTCCTTAGCGAATTTACCTGGCAGCGCTGATTCGGTTGGCGGCGCTGGCTACAATCATGAAGGCCATGCCCACCACTATCCGCTCATTTTCGAAGATCAATCTTGGCCTGGCTATTGGTCCATCGCGTGCAGATGGGTTCCATGCGCTGACCACGCTCTACCAGACCCTGGAGGCGCATGATCTGGTCGCAGTAGAGGCTCGGCCGGCCACGGTGACCACAATCTCACTGGCCAGCAACGACGGTCGCGTGCCCGTGGATAGCCGCAACACAGCCTGGAAGGCGGCGGAGTTTCTCCTGGAGGCTGCTGGTTTAAAGGCCGCTGTCGAGATCCATATTGACAAGCGCCTGCCGGTGCAAGGCGGGATGGGGGCGGGCTCGGCAAACGCGGTTGCGGCTCTTATCGGACTCGAGATCGAGCTTAAGAAGCATGGCTGCGCCTTGCCTTCGCGCGCGGAACGACTGAAGATGGCCGCCGGGATAGGGTCCGACGTGCCGCTCTTCCTGGTTGGAGGGGCGGTTCTGGGACTGGGGCGGGGGGAAGAGGTCTATCCCCTCCCGGATCTGCCGGTTACGCACTGTGTCGTGGCGCTCCCGGAGATCGGCGTTTCGACTCCGCAGGCGTTTCGCGACTGGGACATCCGGCATACTGAGCCTTCCGGACCGGCGCCAGGTCTCTCCGTCAGTGCTGCATTGGATGTTTCATTGACCGGGACCCAGCCATCCGATAGACTAAGTGAGTTGAGTAGGGCTCTCGCTGCTGCTTTGTGCGAGCCGCACTCCTCCGGTGTCTTCACCTTGGGTGGGGACCTGGCCGAGAATCCGCTTCTCGCGCTTGTCCGAACCGGGATTGAAAACGACTTCGAAGAAGTTGTCTTTCCTAAGTATCCCTTGCTCGGTGAAATCAAGCGCATTCTTGCGGCCTCGGACGTTCCGGAGCAGTCGGCTCTCTTTGCCTCTCTCTCTGGTTCCGGTTCGGCCCTTTTCGGGTTGTACGGCTCCGCGAGAGCCGCGGAGGCGGCGGTGATTCGGCTTCAGGAGCGGGGAATTCGCTCGCTGCTGACAAAGACCTTGCCGCGCGAGGAATACTGGCGCAGCATGGTGGTGAAGTAGCGGAAAACAGGTTTTTTACTGGGCGATCGACTAATGGTAGGTCAAGTGCCTTTCTGCCCAATACGGCCCACGAAGGGCCGCATTGGGGCCCGCGATGCAGTGGCAGTACGGACGTTGAGTTACTGGGCGATCGACTAATGGTAGGTCAAGTGCCTTTGGAGCACTTTGTCTAGGTTCGAATCCTAGTCGCCCAGCCAGTAGGGTTTCAGAAGTGCCGGCTCACCAGCCGGTCGCAGCAGCCCTGGCAAGCACCATGGCCAGAAACAATTAGGGCAGGACAACCATAGCCAACCAGCTTGGGAGGATCTTGTGAAGAACGAAACGGTGTTAGAGGCGGAAGCAGTCAACCAGGCAGCTCCTACTGAAGCAGACGGCACAGGGCGCCACAAACCGGTAGCGGAGAAGAAGCGGGCGCGGTCGTACAGCGAAGATAAGCGCTTCAAGATCTTTTCCGGATCTGCGAACCGGGTGCTGGCGCAGGATATCTGCAAGCACATCGGAGTGGCCCTGGGAGAAACCAAGATGCAGCGCTTCGCCGATGGCGAGGTTTACTTCCAGCTGCTGGAGAATGTTCGCGGCGCGGATGTTTTCGTGGTGCAGCCCACCTGCAATCCGGTGGACCAGCACCTGGTGGAGCTGCTGATCATGATCGATGCGCTAAAACGTGCGTCGGCTGGCCGCATCACCGTGGTCGTTCCGTATTACGGCTACGCCCGGCAGGACCGCAAGGACCGTCCGCGCGTGGCGATTTCGTCGAAGCTGGTTGCCGATCTGTTGACCACGGCCGGTGCGAACCGCGCCTTGTTCATGGATCTGCATGCGGCGCAGATTCAGGGATTTTTCAATATTCCTGTGGATCACATGTTCGCGAGCCCGGTGATGGTGAGCTACTTCCGGGAGCTGAACCTGCCGAATCTGACCGTGGTTTCGCCGGACGCGGGAGGCGTGGAACGCGCGCGCTTTTTCGCAACGAAGATTGGGGCTCCGCTGGCGATTGTCGACAAGCGCCGGACGGACATCAATGTGACGGAAGTGATGCACGTGATCGGCGATGTGGCGGGACGCACGTGCCTCATCTACGATGACATCGTCGACACCGCCGGCACGTTGGTGAAGACTGTCGATGCGCTGCTGGCCAACGGCGCAACCGAGGTTTACGCATGCGCCTCGCACCCGGTGCTGTCCGGACCGGCGATTGAGCGCATCGCGCATTCCAAGCTGGTCGAGCTGGTGGTTACCGACTCGATCCCGCTGCGGGAAGAGGCGCAGAAGGTGGCAAAGATTAAAGTGCTTTCGGTTGCCGGGCTGATTGCCGCCACAATCGAAAACATTCATATGGAGACCAGCGTCAGTTCGCTGTTCAACTAAGAAACAGGGAATAGGGTTCAGGGAACAGAGAATAGCGAGAACCGGACGTAAGGTTCGGTTCTTCAAAAATAACTGGACCTCAGGGTTCAAGAAAGGGAGCGGATATCACAGCGGATCGGTTGCGGGCTACACCCTATTGCCTGCACCTTACCCCCTGCTGTTCCGTGCCCGAAGGGAAAGAGAAAATGATCAGTCAAGAAGTCGTCGCAGCCACCCCCCGTGAGGGCAAGTTTAATAAAAACGCCGCTCGCCGTGTACGCGTTCGGGGCAAGATTCCTGCCGTTGTTTACGGCGCGGCCGAGCCGGCCATCGCCATTGAAGTCGATCCCAAGCAGATTCAGAAGATCCTGCATTCGGATTCCGGCCACAACTCGATCTTCGACCTGGAGATCAATGGATCGACGGCGAAGACCAAGGCCATGATCGTCGACTGGCAGTATGAACCGATCAAGGGGAACCTGATCCATATCGATCTCAAGCGCATTGCGCTGGATAAGGCCATTCGCGTGGAAGTGCCGATCCAGCTCACCGGCGTTCCTGTCGGCGTGAAGACGCAGGGGGGCATTCTGGACCAGGTGCTGCGCGAGGTCGAAATCGAGTGCCTGCCGGGTGATATTCCGAGCCACATCAATGTCGATGTTTCTAACCTGGCCTTCGGCGATGTGCTGCGCGTGGCCGATCTGCCGCATAGCGACAAGCTGAAGGTCCTAAGCGACGAGGATGCGACTGTCGCGCACGTGGTTTCGATCAAGGAAGAAGCGGCTCCCGCGGCGGATGCACTGGCTGCGGCAGCGCCTGCTGAACCCGAAGTCGTGAAGAAGGGCAAGACGGAGACGGCGGATGCTGCCGCTGCTTCGGAGAAGGGCGCGAAGAAGTAAGCTTTGGCGACCGGGGAAGAAGGTTCGGCGGGAAGTTCGGGCGTGCTGCTGGTTGTCGGTCTCGGCAATCCGGGGATCGAATACCAGTTCACGCCGCACAACGCGGGCTTTCTCGCCGTGGACCGGATCGCCGACGATCATCGTGCAGTGGTAGCCAACCGCCGCTGCCGGGCTCTCACGGCCAAGGTGCAAATCGCTGGACGTGAAGTGATTCTGGCCAAGCCGGAGACCTTCATGAATCTCAGTGGTCTTTCGGTCGCGGCGCTGGTGGAGGAGTTTGATGTCGATCCTGGCCGCGATTTGCTGGTGCTCTACGACGAACTCGATTTGCCGCTCGGCGCTTTGCGGGTAAGGGAGCGTGGTTCGGCAGCGGGGCACAACGGTGCGAGGTCGATCTCGGGGACGCTGCGTTCGGACGATTGGGCGCGCATCCGGATCGGGATCGGGCCAGACGGAGCGCCGGAAAGCGCATTCCGGCGCGGCAAGGATTATCTGCTGACGCCGTTGCGCAAAGCGGATTTAGCCACGCTCGACGAGGTTCTCGATCGGGTAGGGCGAGCAGTGGAAGTGGTGGCAGCGAATGGCATCAAGGCCGCGATGAACGAATTTAACCGTAAGGAAAACGGGCGCGAGCAAAACGGTCCCGCGGAGTAAAGAAAGAAGAAGCAGAATCAGGCTTCTGAGGCAATGACGGCAGAAATGCCGTAAACGATATTCGGCAGGTATGCCGTAAACGATGTGCGGCAGGTATGCCGTTAAAAATTATGTCCGGTCACGGTTGCGAATTGCCGCCGCGCCCAAAGAAAAGAGAAGCAGAGCATGGAACGTTTCTACGAAGTAATGTTTATCGTCCGTCCGGATATCGAGGACGCAGACGTGGACAAGCTGATCGCCGGCTTTGAGCAGACGATCGTCAATGGCGGCGGAAATCTCCGCTCCACGGAAAAGCTTGGCCGCCGCAAGCTGGCCTATACGGTTCGCAAGTTCAACGACGGCAACTACGTGCTGCTCACCGTCGATGCCGACGGCAAGCTGGTAGCCGAGCTTGAACGCCGCCTACGTGTCTCCGAGCCGGTCATCAAGTTCATCACCGTGCGCATGGATGAGGAAGAGAAGCGGCTCAACAAGATCAAGGCCATCCGCGCCACACGCAAGAAGATCAGCGCCCAGGCTCCTGCTCCCGCTGCAACTCCGGCACCCGCTGCAACTCCCGCACCCGCTCCGGCCCCGGTGGAGAGTGCGGAAGCACCCGCGGAAGCTGTTCAGGCGAGCGCCTAGCATCGGCTGCGACCACAAGATACGGCCCAGTTGATGACGGGGCCCCGATTGAAACCGCCGCTTTACGCGAGCGCGCGGAGAAGGATAGAGGAAATACATGGCTGACGAAACAACACCACAACGCGCCCCTGAGTCTGGATCGCACTCCAGCGGACCTCGCCCCGGCGGACCCCGCTCGGGCGGTCCCGGCGGTCCTGGCGGACGCAAGTTTTTCCGCCGCAAGAAGGTTTGCAAGTTCTGCACCGAGAAGATCGACGCGATTCCCTATCGCGACGTCCGCCTGCTGCAGGGCTTCGTGGCCGAACGGGGCAAGATCGTTCCCCGTCGTCTTACCGGCGTCTGCACCACACATCAGCGCCGCCTGACCCGGGCCATCAAGCAGGCTCGCAACATCGCCCTGCTGCCGTTCGCAGCGCGCTTCTAGTTTTGTGAAGGGGACGGCCACAAAGTCGTCCACAAGATCGGCGCAGAAGCATGCGGCACGGCGCCCTGGGGTGGTTTCCTGAGCCCTGAACGCCGAGCCCCGCTCCTGCCGTTAAGGAGATTCGCATGGAAGTTATTTTGAAAGAAGACGTCAACAACCTCGGCCATCGCGGTGACGTGGTGAAGGTGGCCGATGGCTATGGCCGCAATTTCCTGCTGCCCAAGAAGCTTGCGATGGAAGCCAACGCCGCCAACAAGGCTGTCATTGAGCAGATGAAGGCCTCTGCTGTCCGCCGCTCCGCCAAGGAGAAGGCTGAGGCGGAAGCACTGGTCCAGCAGCTCAACAATGTTGCATTGGTTTTCGAGCGCAAGGTGGGTGAGAACGATCACCTCTTCGGCTCGGTGACCTCAGCGGACATCGCGCAGCAGCTCGAAGCGAAGGGATTCAACATCGACCGCCGCAAGGTGCAGCTCGAAGAGCCGCTCAAGCAGGTAGGCGAGTTCCACGTCCCGGTTAAGCTGCACCGCGAAGTCACCGCGCACGTTGCGGTCACAGTCAAAGGCGAAGAGGCCGCAGCCGAGTAAGGCTGCGCGCCGGCGATACGCACCTTCGGCGCGAACTGATTTTTCAAAGGTAACAGGGTGCCCACGTCCCGCTCCCGGGACGTGGGATTCCACTCGTCTTCCTCGCTATTTCACCGGCGCATTCAGCACCGGATGATCCAGCCCCTGCATCGTGCGGCCCGATTCTCCGTTGAGATCGAAGACTACTACCTCGTTCTTGCCCTCATGCAGCCATGGCCCCGGCAGGTAGAGCGCCTTCTGCGGCCCGATACTCCAGACGCGTCCCAGAGGGCGGCCATTCACCCACACTTCGCCTTTGACGAAAGCGCTCGTATCAAGAAATGTGTCGGCCGGCTTTGCAATGTTAAACGTCGCGCGATAGAAGCAGGCTCCGTTGCAGGGTTCGCTTGAGAAGTGCAATTTGCTGGGAGTCAGCATGGGCAGTGGATAGTTCTCCCAGCCCTGAAGAGACTTTCCCGCCAGGGTTACGCTGCCGATAATGCCGGCCCGCTCGGTTGGTAGGGTCTTGCCGAAGTTCACCCGCCCGGTATTCTCGACGAGAATATCCAGCCGTGCCTTTCCGGACGGAACGCTCAGCGCAAGATCGTGCTGATTCAGCCGGCGATCGATGGTTCCGGCCAATTTTCCATCCACGTAGACTTGCGCGTAGTCATGCAGCGTGCCGATCGAGAGGTCGCCATTGACGCCCCCCACGATAGTGGTGCGATAGAGGATGTATCCATAGGCCTGATCGAGATCTTCCATGGAGAGCGGTTGATCCGAATGCACAGGTGAGGGAAGCGTCCCCCATAGCGATGCTCCCTCGGTTAGCGAAAAGGGCGCGACGGTCACCGGAGGCGGGACCGTTGGGATGGGCGGCAGCTCCTTGCCCGTCGCCTTTGCGATCGTCTCCCGCAGCAGAGCATACTTCGGCGTGGGACGCCCGCTCTCATCCAGAGGTGCGTCGTAATCGTAGCTCGTGACATCGGGTTCGTAGTTTTTGCCGTTCGAATTCGCGCCGTTCATCCAGCCGAAGCTGGTTCCGCCGTGAAACATGTACATGCTCACCGAGTAGCCCTGGCGCAACATCCAGTCAACCTCGTTGACCTCTTCCTGTGGGCTTCGTGTCTCATGCGGAGACCCCCAGTGATCGAACCATCCGGCCCAGTATTCGCCAGACATGAAGGGGCCGTCCGAGAACGGACCATTGGGGCGCAGCTTCTTCAGCTTTGCGAACTCGGCTTTCGCATCGCCTGTTCCGAAATTGATGACCGCGGGCAGCTCGGGCAGGGACCCGTTGAGAAGCTCGTCCGCTCCATCGGCGGTATACATCTGCGCTTTGGTGAAGCCAGCGTCGATCAGAATATGGTGAATGTCTTCCATGTAGGCGTGGTCGCTCCCATAGGAGCCATATTCGTTTTCGACCTGCACGGCGATGATGGGACCGCCATTGCCGATCTGCAGCGGCGCCACTTCCTGGCCCAGGCGCAGCAGCCAGGTGCGCGCCGCAGCGAGAAACTTCGGATCGCGGGAGCGCACAACCATGCTGTGATCTTTGAGCAGCCAGGAAGGGAAACCTCCCCAATCCCATTCCGCGCAGGAGTAAGGGCCGGGGCGCAGGATCACATACAGACCTTCTTGCTGGGCCTCTTTAATGAACTCAGCCACATCGCGATTTCCGGAAAAGTCGAACACGCCGGGCTTCGGCTCATGCTCATTCCAGAACACGTAAGTAGTGATGGAATTCAGACCCATGGCCTTGGCCATGCGCAGGCGATCCCGCCAGTAGGCGCGCGGAATTCGGGCATAGTGCATCTCGCCGGAGATGATCTGAAAGGGCTTGCCGTCGAGCAGGAACTGTCCGTGCTCGACTGTGAATGAATGCCCGTGTCCACCCTCCTGGGCGGAGATGAGAGAGGTCGGAACGATTACACAAGAGGCCAGCAGCAGAACGTTGAGAACACTTCGAAATGTTTTCATGGTCGCGTTGACAGCTTATAGGAAAAGCTCGGCAAGGTCAGGACTCAGCTGCCTGTTGGTTTCTCTCCCCAGCCGCCACCGCCCGGGGTCTCGATGCGGATGCGGCTGCCTTTCGCAGCCTGAACGCTGCACTTCGAGGGCAGCCGGGTGAGGTTGCCCTCCTTGTCGATGAGGAGGGCATGGCCGGTTGCTCCGGGAGAACCGCCTGCCAGCCCATAAGGCGGAAACTTATGCCGGTCGCATAGGAGCGTCACCTGCGCGTCGGCCAGGAGCTCGATCTCGCGTACCAGCCCATCGCCGCCGTGAAATTGCCCCGCTCCTCCTGAGCCCTTTCGGTATCCGTAGGAGCGCACCTGGAAGGGGTAAGCATATTCCAGAGCTTCAATGGGAGTGTTCAACGAATTCGTCATGTGGCAGTGGGTTCCCGAGATGCCGTCGCGCCCCGGCCGCGCGCCCATGCCTCCCGCGGTCGTCTCATAGTAGGTAAAGGGTTGGCCACTGCGCGGATCGATGCCGCCGATGGTCAGGTTGCTCATCGTGCCGGAGCTGGCCGCGGGAATCCTTTCAGGAGCAGCTTGCGCGAGGGCACGCAGCAGCACGTCGACGATGCGCTGCGATGTTTCGACATTGCCTCCTGCAACTGCGGCTGGTGGGCGCCCATTCACAATCGTGCTCTCGGGCGCCAGAACGGTCACCGGATTCATCAGGCCCGCGGTAGCGGGCGCGTCCTCTGCCAGCAGACAGCGCAGGACGTAGAAGCAGGCGGAGTAGGTGATGGCGTAGACAGCATTGATACTGCCGCTGGCCTGCGGTGAACTGCCGGAGAAGTCGATAACGACCGACCCTGCCTGCGGATCGATTTGGATTGTGACGGCGATACGAATCGGTTCTGGATTTACTCCGTCATCGTCGAGAAAGTCTTCGGCGCGGAAGCTTCCCTGGGGCAGTTTTTGCAGCTCCGCGCGCATGAGGCGATCCGAATACGCGAGTAGATTTTCAGAGAGCGTGGCAACGCTCTCCAGTCCATATTTCTGAACGATTTCTCGCAGCCGCCGTTCGCCTACCTGGCATGCTGCAATCTGCGCGGCGAGGTCGCCCTCGCGCTCCGCCGGAGTACGCACATTATGCAGAATGAGCGAGAGGATTTCCCGATCGATCTCGCCGCCGCGCATGATGCGGACCGGAGGAATCCGAATGCCTTCCTGGTAGATCTCGCGTCCGGGGCCCATCGACCCGGCGAAAGTGCCGCCTACATCGGCGTGGTGGGCCCTCGCGGCAACGTAAAAGAACGGTTCTTCCCGCCCATCGACGAAGACAGGCAACACGAGAGTGATGTCGGGCAGGTGCGTGCCGCCGGCATAGGGATCATTCAGGATGGCCATGTCTCCGCGCCTCAGCGAGAGTGACTCCACGGCAATCTTCACCGACATGGGCATGGAGCCCAGATGGACCGGCATGTGGTCGCCCATGGCGATGACGCGGCGCTGGTTGTCGAAGATCGCGCATGAGTAGTCGCGGCGCTCTTTGATATTTGGAGAAATGGCGGTGCGCCGCAGAGCCGCACCCATCTCTTCCGCAATGGAATGGATACCGCTCTGAAAGATGGCGAGCGCGATCGGATCGATAGACGTTTCCTGCTTTGTCATGAGTGAACCTCGATAACCAGGTTGTCCAATGCGTCCACGCGCAATCGGTTGCCCGGTGGCAGGATGGTGGCGGAGCTGTACTCGGTGATGATGGCGGGACCCGGAAACGAGTCTCCGGGCCGCAAAGCCTGACGGTCGTAGATGGGTGCAGTACGGATTTCTCCATCGAAGTAGACAGAGCGCGTAGCGGTAACGGCCTGTTGTCCGTCGCCTTCCTGCAGTTCGCGCTTTGGCGGATCGAAGACTTCAGTCTTTGCGATCATGCGCACCCGCACATTCACAATTTCCACCTCGCGGCTCTCGTTGGCGAAGCCATAGCGTTGCCGGTGCAGGCTGTGGAATGTTTCGAGCATGTTTTCCCGGAAGGGAACGTTCAACTCGTAGCCCTGTCCACGATAGCGCAGGTCTGCTGTCCGCAATGGGACGCCGTCCAATTGTTCGGCGCGAAACCCCGCGCAGCCTCGTTCTTCCAGCTCCAGGAAGACGGATTCGAGATCGGCGTTGGAGGGAAGCATCACGGTTCGTGAAAAATCGCGAACCGCATCCGCGAGCAGAATGCCCACAGCGGAAAGCGCGCCGGGCATGGCGGGGATCAGCACGCGCGGAATGCGCAATGCGTACGCCAGCGAGCAGGCGTGCAACGGACCGCCTCCGCCAAAGGCCACCAGCGTGAAGTCCCTGGGATCGTAGCCGCGCTCGACGGAGATGACACGAATCGCCTTCTCCATGGAGGTTTCGATAAGGCGAATGATGCCTGTTGCGAATTCCTCTATGCTGCCAATCGGTCCCCTGGCCTTGTTCATGAACTCGACGGTGCGTTCTCGATCGAGCTTTACAGTGCCGCCTAAAAAACTCTCCGAGTCCAGGCGGCCGAGGATGAGGTTGGCGTCAGTCACCGTGGGCTGTGTGCCGCGGCCGAAGCAGATGGGACCGGGAGATGCGCCTGCGGATTCAGGGCCGACGCGCAACAGTCCACCCGAGTCGAAGCGGGCGAGCGACCCTCCGCCGGCTCCAGCGGTGTGGATGTCGAGCATGGGAACGCCGATGGGCACGCCTGAGATATGCGATTCGGTGCTGAGCTGTGGGCCGCCGCGCTGCGCATCGACCAGGCAGACATCGGTGGACGTTCCGCCCATGTCAAAGCCGATGATGCGATCGAAGCCCGCGAGTTTGGCGAACTGATAGGCTCCCATCACACCGCCAGCCGGCCCTGACAACATCGTCCGGACCGGCTCCTCAGCGGCGAGCCTGGCAGGAATGATGCCTCCCGAAGACTGCATGACGTCGACCCTGCCTTGCACCTCTCGATCAACACTCGCCACCAGTTTTTCCATGTAGCTGCCCACCGCTCGTGAGAGATAGGCATTGGCGACGACGGTGGAGGCGCGCTCGTACTCGCGGAACTCGGGCAGAATGCGATGGGAGATCGAGATTGGAATATTTAATTTCTCGAGGGCCGAGGCGACGCAGCGTTCGTTGTCTGGATTCGCAAAGGAAAACAGCAACGAGATTGCGATCGAGTCGGCGCTGGAGCGTGAGATTTTTTCAGCGAGCCGCTCGAGTGCCGCTGGATCGGCGCTCCGCAGTGCTTCCCCCTCCGCGCTGGCGCGCTCCTCCACGCCAAAGCGAAGCTCGGCGGGGACGAGGCAATCCGGTGCGGGCTGAAACCAGTCGTAGAGTTTGGCGCGGGCCTGGCGTCCGATGGCGATGGTGTCTTCAAAGCCCGCGGTGATTACAAAGGCGACGCGAGCTCCCTTGCGTTCGAGCATGGCATTGGTGCCGACGGTTGTTCCGTGGCGGACGACGATCCTTTGCGGCGCGCCAATCCGGCGCAGCGCTTCAAGAACTGCCTGGCTGGGGTCGGCTGGGGTGGAAAATAGTTTCAGAACCTGGAGCTTGCCGTCCTGGAGATAAACGCAGTCTGTGAATGTACCGCCGGTGTCGATAGCTATGCGCATAGGAGATCGAGGCAGGCTCCCGATATCGGTCTGGAGCGATACCCAAGCACTTCAAGTGTACGGTGATTTGCGTCGATCGACCGCCGGCACCTCACGTCTCAAGTGCGGGACCTGGGGCGCCGGAAGATCAATTTACATGTGCGGAAGCTTGGTGGTGTCCCAGCCGCCGCCGAGCGCTTTGATCAGCAGCACGCTGGCGTCGAGGCGGCGTTGCATGATGTCGAGATCGTTGCGTTGGTTGTAGAGCGCGGCGGTCTGCCAGGTGACAACCTGGAGATAGGTGTCCACTCCACCCTCGTAACGGGTCTGGAAGAGATCCAGGGACTGCTCAGCTGAGGCTGTGGTCTCATGCTGCTGCTGCGCTTCGGTAGACAGGACGCGCAGCGCGGCGAGATTGTCCTCTACCTGCTGAAACGCCGTCAGCACCGTCTGCCGGTAGTTGGCGATGGTGCCGTCGTATTCTGCCTCGGTCATATTCTTCACCGAGCGGCGACGGCCGGCGTCGAAGAGCGTTTGCGAAAACGTAGGCCCGACCGCCCAGAAACGGCTGGGCCAGTTGAACCAGTTGAGTGCGGAGGTCCCCTGCAGTCCGGCGACCGCGCTTAGCGAGAGTGTGGGATAGAAAGCGGCCTGCGCGATGCCGATCTGTTCGTTCGCCGACGCCATGCGGCGTTCGTCTCCTGCGATGTCGGGACGGCGTTCCAGCAATGCGGCGGGTACGAGTCCGGGAATCCGCGGGATCCTGGGAGCCTCGATGTTCAGCGGCCGCGGCGGCAGCGTCAATTCCGCAGGCGGCTTGCCGATGAGAACCGCGATGGCGTGTTCGTATTGCGTCCGCTGCACTTCGAGATCGGTCAGCTGCACGCGCGCCTGGTCCAGTTGGGTGCGCGCCTGGGCCACATCGGACTGCGGCGCGGCGCCGCCTTCGAAGCGATCCTGGGTGAGCTGGAGAGCCTGCTCATAAGCCTTGACGGTGTCCTCAAGCAGCTGCGTCTGGGCGTCCGCAGTGCGCAGGCCGAAGTAGTCCATGGCCAGCTCTGCGTGCAGGCTGAGCCGTGCGTTTTCGAGGTCGGCATCGGCGGCCTGCGCCTGTTCGCGTGCCGAAGTCACGCTGCGGCGGATACGCCCCCATAGATCGATCTCGTAATTGAGGTCGACGGGCAGAGTGAAATTCCCTTCGCCGTTGTTCGCCAGTGAGGGTGAAAAATACGGCTGGTGCGCCGACTCGCGTTCGGTGCTGATGCTCGGTCCTGCTCCGATCGTGGGCGCTTCGCTGGAGCGTGCAAAGCCAATCTGCGCCCGCGCTGCACGAAAGTTCGCATCTGCCGCCTTCAGCGTCTGGTTCGCGGTGTCAACCTGAGTTTCCAGCGCATTCAGCTGCAGATCGCCAAACATCGTCCACCAGTCGCCCTTCAGTTCGGTGTCGCTTGGCTGGCCGGTTTTCCATCCATCCCGCGCGGTGTAAGACGGAGGCGGCGCTTCCTTGAACGACGGTGCAACGATCGCTGCGGGTGTCTTGTAGTTAGGCCCAACCATGCAGCCGGTGATATTCAACAGAGCCAGAGCGATGGCCAGAGCCGAGGCCCTTCTCATTCCGAGACTCCCTTCTCAACCTGTACTCGCTCACCCTGCGCGAGCGAGTCGGACGGATTAAGAATGACCTCATCCTGAGGAGACAGCCCGGAGATGATCTCGACCGTCGCGCCGTAGTCATGGCCCACCTGCACGGGCACTAGCTGTACCTTGCCGTCTTTCACGACCCCAACCCGAAGCCCTTCCGCGCGGAAGAGCAGCGCGTTCGAGGGCAGCGTCATGGATGCAGTCGACGGCGGTATGGGCAGATGAACAAAGGCATACTGGCCCGGCAGCAGCTTGTGGCTTGTGTTGAGCACATCGATCTCGACGTTGAGGGTGCGGCTGGAGGTATCGATCGCGTCAGAATTGCGAACGATGGTGCCCATGAATTTCTCGTTCGGAGCAGCATCCGATGTAACCGCGACCCGATCGCCGTTATGTACGTCGTTGGCATAGACCTCGGGGACCGGAACATAGAGACGCAGCTTGTCGGTCGAGGCCATGTGGAACAGCTCTGACCGCGGCGAGTTGCTGTCGCCGGCCTGGATGAGCGAGCCGATGTCGATGTTGCGCGCTGTGATGACGCCATCGAAAGGCGCATAGATTTTCTCGAATCCCTGCAGCTGCTGCAGGCGGCGGAGATTCGCTTCAGCGGAAGACAACGCCGACTGGCGCGCGCTGAAGTCGCTGGTGGCCTGGTCCGCTTCCTGCTTGGAGACGGCGTTCTTGGCGAGCAGCTTCTTCCAGCGCTCCGCGGTGATCTGCGCAATCTGCAGGTTTGCCTGCGCCGTGGCGAGATCCGATTGTGCCTCCAGCACCTGCTGGTCGAGCTCCGGAGTTTCAATGTCGGCCAGAACCTCTCCCTGGTGAACGCGTGCGCCGATGTCGGCATACCAGTGCTTCAGGTAGCCGCTGGTTCGAGCATAGATAGGCGTATCGATATAGGCCTGGGTATTCGCGGGCAGGGTGATCTCGAGCGGCCCCGCTCCGTGACGGGGCGTAGTGACAGCCACCGTCATGATGGCCGCCTGCCTGGTGCTGGTGGTGAGCGCCTCTTCGGCATGGACCCGCGAGCGTATGCCCACAAAGATGAAAGCCCCGAGCACGAGCGCCGCGACAATTGCGCCGATGATCGGGCCCCGGCCAAGCTTGCGGTTCGGATCAATTACGATGGACTGCTCTTGCGGAGCGCTATGCGCGGCCTGGCCGTTCTCGTCCGGCGTTACGCTCTCTCTCGCGTCGGTCATTCCGCGGTTGTGCATTTCCTCGTCCTGCGCTTCACCGATGTATGGCATCGTCCCTCGCCCTCTGTCTATTCCTGTTCGAATCTCGCCTGAGGTCAAACTCAGAGCTTCTATGCGTGCTGCGGCCGGTGCTCCCGTTCCATCTGCAGCGCGCCTGCGCCATGTTTCTTCCGGCCGTGAAGCATTGCGAAGACTGCCGGCACAAAAACCAGCGTGGCCCCGGTCGCGCACAGCAGGCCGCCGATCACCGCACGTCCCAGCGGCGCGTTCTGTTCGCCGCCATCGCCAAGCCCCATCGCCATCGGCACCATGCCGATGATCATCGCCAGCGCCGTCATGCAGACGGGGCGGAAGCGAGTGGCCCCGGCTTCAATCGCTGCGAGGATCGCGTCGCCATGTTCCGCGAAACGGATCTTTGCGAAGGACACAACCAGAATACTGTTCGCGGTGGCCACGCCCATACACATAATGGCGCCCATCAGTGCAGGAACGCTGAGCGAAGTGTGGGTAAGAAAAAGAAAGACCACAATACCGGCGAGTGCGGCCGGAAGCGCGGTGATGATAATGAACGGATCCAGCCATGACTGGAAGTTCACCACGATCAGCATGTACACCAGCAGAATAGCGAAGACCAGGCCGCCGAGCAGCGATATATAGGAGCTGCGCATGGTTTCCACCTGGCCGCGAACCGATACGAACATACCGCGCGGCAGGTTCTTTTCATGCTGATGAACGATCTTCTCCACGTCCCTGGCTACCGCTCCTAAATCGCGGTCCTGAACGGCGCCGTAGATATCGATGACTCGCCGGATATTGTAGTGCGAAACAACCGCCATCTCCTCGCTGCGGTGAATGGAGGTCAGATCGCCGAGCACTTCGGGAGTGGCGCGAGTGGATGGGGTAGCGGAGTTGATGGGAATATTCTGGATGTCCTGCAGCGTATCCATCTGGTACTGCGGCGTCTGCGCCACCAGGTTATAGACAACGCCGTTCTTATAATTCAGATAGAACATGGGCGTGACCTGAAAGCTGCTGCTCAGGCTGGTCAGCATGCTTTGTGCCACATCGCGAGCGGTAAAGCCGCCCTGCTCCGCCTTGGTGCGATCAAGATCCACGTCAAGGGTCGGATAGTCGATCGGCTGCTGGATGCGAAGATCGGTCAGCCCCGGAACCTGCCGCAACTGTCGCAGAAGTTCGGTCGCTTCACGAGTGCTTGCCGCTATGTCGTTGCTCTGCAACTGCACGTCGATAGGAGCCGGCAGCCCGAAGTTCAGGATCTGCGTCGTGATGTCCGCGGGCAGGAAATAGAAGAGCGTGCCGGGAAATTCACGCGGGAGGTCGCGGCGCAGCTCACGGACATAATCCGCCGTTGGATGATGATGCTCGTTCAGGCTGACCATGATGTCGCCGTCGCCCGCGCCAATGATGCCCGACGTGCTGTGCATGGTGTTCATCTGGCTGTACGGCAGCCCGAGGTTATCCAGAATATTGTTGATCTCGCCGGGCGGAATCTTGTTCCGGATGGAGGTCTCGACCAGGTCGGCGAGTCGCGCCGTCTCTTCGATGCGCATGCCCGTCCGTCCCCGGATGTGCAGAATAAACTCGCCGGAATCCGTATTGGGAAAGAAGTCCTCTCCCAGGAACGGAACCAGCAGGAACGCCGCCACGCAGACCAGCAGGAATGCGGGTACAAAAAACTTCCGTGAAAAAACCAGGCGGGTCAGCAGGAGCTGGTAGGAGGAGCGGACCTGTTCGAAGGAACGCTCAAAACCGCGCTGAAAGCGCACGAGTGGATTGCGCGACGGCTCGTGATTCTTATGCCGGAGCAGGTACATGGCCAGTGTCGGCACCAACGTACGAGAAAGAACATAAGAGGCGAGCATGGCGAACATGACCGCCTCAGCCAGCGGCACGAAGAGGTAGCGCGCAACGCCGGTGAGGAAGAACATGGGTAGAAAGACGATGCAGATACACAACGTCGAAACCAGCGCGGGAACAGCGATCTGCGCCGCGCCATCGAGAATCGCCTCGCGCATCTCGTAGCCGTTCTCGAGAAAGCGCTCGATGTTCTCGATGGTGACCGTGGCGTCATCCACCAGGATGCCGACCGCCAGCGCCAGGCCGCCGAGCGTCATCGTATTGATGGTTTCGCCCAGCAGGCTTAGCACAATCACCGAAGTCAAGATGGATAGCGGAATGGAAACAGCGATGATCAGCGTCGAGCGCCAGCTTCCGAGGAAGAGCAGGATCATCAGGCCGGTCAACGCCGCAGCGATGATAGCTTCGCGGATCACTCCGGAGATAGCGGCGCGCACGAACACGCTCTGGTCGCTCAACGGCGTGACTTTCAGATTGGGCGGCGTAATCTGCGCCACCCGCGGCAGCAGGCTGCGAATGCCCTGGACGACACTCAATGTCGAAGCGTTCCCCGCCTTGAGGACGCTGATCAGCACACCCCGGCGGCCGTCCTGACGGACGATGTTGGTCTGGAATGCGGCGCCGCTGCTTATAGTGGCAACATCGCGCAGATAGACAATCGCGCCGTTGACATCCTTGATTGGCATCATGCTCAGCCCATCGAGCGAGCGTGGCGCGGCGTTACTGCGGACGTCGTATTCTTCCGAGCCGATCTTTGCCGTTCCCGATGGCATCACCACGTTCTGAGCATTCATAGCGTTCAGAATGTCGCCCGGCGAAACCCCCTTCGACTGCATCTTTGCCTGGTCCATGCTGACCGTGATCTGAGGTGATTTACCGCCATAGGGCAGGGGAAGCACGGCGCCGGGAACCGTGACCAGGGCGGGGCGCACAACGTTCTGGCTCAGATCGGCGAGCTGCTGCTCATTCAGGCCTTTGCCGGACACGCCCAGCTGAAGGATGGGAACGCTCGAAGCGCTGAAATTGATGATCTCCGGAGGCAAGGTGCCGGGAGGAAGCGCTCTGAGCTCCTGTTGTGAAACCGCCGTGACCTGCGCATTCGCGGTATCGATGCTGGCGCCCGGCTGCAAAAACAGCTTAATGACCGACACGCCATTGTAGGTCGTGGACTCGATATGCTGGATGTTATCGACCAGCGTCGTCAGCGCCTTCTCATACGGCGTGGTGAGACGGCCTTCCATCTCCTCCGGATTCAGCCCTGTGTAATTCCATGCCACTGCGATGACCGGGATATTGATGTTCGGAAAGATGTCGGTGGGCGTGCGCAGGATCACTACCGGGCTCAGGACCATGATGAGCAGAGCCAGGACGATGAAAGTATAGGGGCGATCCAGCGCTAATTTAACGATCCACACGTTTGGGGAGGCCTCCGCGTGATGGCTCAGGGCCGGCCATCGGAAAAACCGCTATGTCTATTTTGACTCACGACCCTGCTGTGCGACTCGTACTTTATTCCGACTGGAAGCGTCGGAAAAAACGATGCCACCGTTAAGGTAGAATCCGCTGGGTGGAATTAAGACATCTACGCTACTTCACGGCGGTCGCGGAAAACGGAGGCTTCGGCCGCACTGCCCGGCTTCTACATGTCGCCCAATCTGCGATCAGCGAGCAGATTCGCGATCTCGAAGCCGAGTTAGGCGTGATGCTGTTTGATCGCAATAACCGACGCATCCGCCTGACCTACCAGGGCGAGCAGTTCCTGGAGGATGCGCGCGCCGTTCTCGCCCTGGCCGACAAGGCGGTGGCGAACGTGCAGAAGTCCCTACGCGGAGAGATAGGCACGCTTAATATTGGATTTTTTGTCGGCGGTACAGGGACATTCTTCCCGGGAATCATCAGGGAGTTTCGCCGGCGCTTTCCGGATGTTCAGGTATCCCTGGTAGAGATGGCGCCCGCAATGCAGCACCAGGCATTGCAAGCCGGCACGATCGATGTCGGATTCACGCGGGCGATACAGCTGGCTACTTCCGAGTCTCTGCGCTCGGAGCCATTCCTGACCGAGCCGCTCTACGCGGTATTGCCCGGGAGCCATGCGGCCGCAAAGAAGCGCAGCATCCTGATGCGCGAGCTTGCCGACGAAATCTTCATTTTGAACGACCGCAAGTATTCTCCCGCGGTCTTCGACAAAGTGATCACTCTTTGTGCCGAGTCCGGGTTCTCGCCCAAGCTTGGCGCTACGGGCAGCGTTTCCTCGGGCGTCATCGCGCTGGTCGAGGCGGGACAGGGGGTGGCCATTCTGCCGCAGGGGTCGCGCTTTCTGAGCAGGGACGTCGTGGTATTCGTGCCGCTCGCGGATCGCGGCGCATCCGTCGACCTGGTAATTGCCTGGTCTTCACAACACGAGCGGCCGGTTCTTCATTCCTTTATCGAACTGGCGCGGAAGAAGCGAAAGAAGCAGGCTACAGGAGCGGATTCGGCATAGGACGGTCCCGTTTCGGCGCTGCTTTGCATCACTTCGCGCGGAGAAACGAATCCACCACCTGCACGTATCTGTCCGGCTCCTCGTAGGACGGCAGGTGACCGCTTTTGGCAAAAATCACCAGCTTTGCACCGGGGATCGCCTTGTACATCCGCCATGCCGTCAGCGGGGCGACGTTCATGTCGTAGCGCCCGGTAATGACCAGCGTGGGAAACTTAAACTTCGGCAATTCTGCGGTGAGATCAACCTTCGAGGCTGCTTCTCCTACTGCCCGTCCGACGCTGGGTGTGTAGCCGAGATCTTTTATGTTGCTCAGATACTTATGCAGAAGATCTTCGCTGTAGAAGATCATGCGGAAGTGATTCAGCAGCTGCTGTTGCGCTGCTTCGTCGGTATTGCCGAGTTTCTTCGCGATTTCTGCATCCTGTTCCTCGATGTCGGGAAAGACCTCGGGGAGCAGATGCACGATATCTTTCAACGCAGGTGGCGCGGAATCGCTGAGAATGAGTTTGTGGACGTGCTCGGGGTGTGCAGCCGCATACGCTATGGAGAGAAATCCGCCGAACGAATCACCCACCAGATCGACCGTTTGAAAGCCGAAGTGCGCCCGGACGGCCTCCAGATCGGCCACCTGCGCATCAATGTCCTGCGATGCGCCTGCTCTCACTCGTTTCGAATCGCCCGTTCCCCTCTGGTCGTAAAAGATAATTTGCCGCCCCTGGGCGAGCCTGGTCCAGACATCGTTCTGGATCATGTAGACGTGCGAGAGGCCCGGCCCTCCGTTGACTGCGATCACAGGTGTCTCCGCCGTAGCAGCGCCATAGACCTTATAGGCGAGATCGACGTCAGCGGTGTGGATGACCCCAGCGTCTGGCGCATTCTGATGCGCCAGAGCGGGCAGGGCAAACAGTGAGAGAACGGCGAGCCCTATCGATCGGGAAAGGGAATTGAGCATTGGGATTTTGGTCCGGGTCGTGGGATTCTGGAACCTCAATCTTAGCGTGTAAAAGCACCGGTTCCCCTCTTTTCGGGAATCGGTCTCACTCAAGGCTTTGGCGGCTCGAACATGGAAGTGATCTCGCGGTAGCTGACCGCCTGTTTTGCAAACTCGAAGGTTCCGGAATCGCGCATCTCCTGGGCTGCCCGCAGAAACGCACCGAATGCAGCCCGGGCGAGGGTGCTGCCCACGCTGATCCGCTTCACGCCGATCGCCGACAGCTCGGCCGCAGACAACTGAACGCCCTGCAGTCCCATAACCACGTTCACAGGGCGATCCACCGAGCGGACCACGGCGGCGATATCATCCTTCGTCGTGAGCCCCGGCGCGTAGAGAACGTCTGCGCCAGCTTCCTGATAGGCCTGCAGGCGCGCGACGGTGTCGGCTAGATCCTGTTTTCCGGCCAGATAATTCTCCGCACGCGCGGTCAGGGTGAACCGAAAGGGAAGCCCACGGACTGCTTCCACGGCTGCGCGGACTCGGTCAGTGGCGAGACCGATCTCATAGATACCGCGCTCTGCACCGCCTGACCTATCCTCAATCGATCCGCCCGCCAGGCCGGTTTCAGCGGCGAGTTCGATCGTCTCTGCGACGGTCCTGGGATCATCGCCAAATCCATTTTCAAGATCAGCGCTCACGGGAAGATCGGTGGCCGCAACGATGGCCGCTGCGTTTGCCAGTGTCTGGTCGCGGTCCATCGTGCCGTCCCGCTGTCCGGCGGAGAAGGCAAAGCCTGCGCTGGTAGTTGCCAGCGCCTCGAAGCCCAGGTGTGCCAGCAGGCGCGCCGTTCCAGCGTCCCAGGGATTGGGAATGATAAATGCCGTGTCGCGCTCGTGGAGCGCGCGGAAGGCGGAGCACTTTTCCGATTGAGTCAGCATATTTTCCTCGATCTTATCTACGATGCGATTGATATCTGTTGCCGGAGTCCTGTCTGGTGATTATGCCAATCCATCCGCTCTCATTCTTCGTCCGGCAGTTCGCGCAGCCGACGTTCAAGAAATCGTCGCGACGGTTCCTGCCGGGCCAGGCTGAGCGCCATCTGGTAGGCGGTTCTGGCTTCCCGGGTTCTCCCCAGCCGCCGGCAAAGATCAGCCCGCGCGGAATGGGCGAGATAGTAGTCCGCCAGTTCGCCCCGCGTCAGGATGGCGTCGATCAGCGCAAGGCCCTCCGCGGGCCCATCGCGCATGGTTACGGCCACGGCCCGGTTTAGCTCCACCACCGGAGAGGGGTTGGCCCGCATGAGCACATCGTAAAGTCCGACAATCTGGGCCCAGTCCGTCTCTCCCGCGCTGGGAGCTTCGACATGCACTGCCGCGATTGCCGCCTGGATCGCATACGGGCCGAACGGGCGCGATGACAATGCCCGCTCCACCAGGGCTGCTCCCTCGGCGATCTGCGAGCGATTCCACTGCGAGCGGTCCTGATCGTCCAGTAACACCAGCTCTCCCTCTGGCGAGGTTCGCGCGCCGCGGCGGGATTCGTGCAGCAGCATCAGCGCCAGGAGGCCCATGACTTCCGGCCTCCTTCTCTTTGGCCAGCAATTCCTTGCGAGTTGTGAGCCATTCCTCTCGGGAGACGATTGCCGCTTGTTCCAACGTACTAGTTGTCATGATTGTTCTCCTTTGGTTCGGGTTGTGCAGGGAGCACTTCGGCGTGGGCCTGCGAACGAAACTTCTTTGCGACGATCGCGGAAAGTCCACCCGTCGAAGTCGCGCTGGCTGCGATCAACGCTGCGGTTGCGATGCAAACTGGGCACATGGCATCCTCGTATCGGTTTGCCTGCCGGACCGGAGATTGATGAGCCATCGCATGCAGTGGCAAAGCCGGCGTATTTGCGAGGTAGTCGCTCGGATGAGTGCAAATTGGACAACGGGATTTAAAGAAGCTGAATATTTCGGGACACAACAGCGTCCCACGCCGGATCAGCTTTTTGGGGGCCGCAGAGAGCAGGCACCTTCTTGTCCAATTTACGGTGGTGGAAACGACTATTCCGTGAGCGAGGCAATCCAAGGCTTTTGAGGAGGATGCAATGAAATATCTCTGCCTGGTCATCGTCGACGAAACCAAATTCGATGCCCTGTCGAACAAGGAGCGCCAGGAGGCCGCGGACGAGGCCTTGGCATACGATGACGTGCTTCGCGAAGGCGGTCATTTCCTGGCCGCGCAGGCGCTTCAGTCGGTTTCTACGGCCACTACTGTGCGAGCGCGCGGCGGCCGGGTATCCGTCACCGACGGCCCGTTTGCGGAGACGGCCGAACAGATCAGCGGGTTCATCCTGATCGAGGCCAGAGACCTGAACGAGGCAATCCAGCTAGCCTCAAGGATTCCCTGTGCACGCGCGGGAGGCGTCGAAGTGCGCCCGGTCAAGGAGCTGGTCAGCAGTGGTGAGCATGGCGCGCGAGAGGCAGGTCTTCCGGATATTGTTGTTCCACAATGGCCCGATCTTCCGCAAACACCTGATGATTGAAATCCAGCGTTGCCTGCGTTGGCGCATCTTTAGCGAAGTTGCGGCAAATCGGGACAAACGTCTGAGACGCGGAGATATCGCTCCATTAGGATGCGCAGGAATACAAGTGCATTGACCGGAGGCGTTGTAACGCAGACCGTGATACTTGCAGATAATCTCGTCGCCTGCGACGCTGCCCAGGCTTAGCGGAGCACCACGGTGGTAGCAGATGTCCTTCGCAGCGGCGATCTTTCCGTCGCTCAGTCGATAAACCACCACACGCTCATCCAACAACCGGGCGGCATGGGGCTTGTCTTTTACCTCATCGAAAAATGCTATCGGATACCAGTGCGGAGCAAGGGCGCGCCAGTCAGATTCAGAAAAGGTGCAATCCCGCGGCAGCGGAGGCTTCTGAAATGACTCGGACAGGCTCAAGCTATCGTTTGGAACAATCGGGATCGGGATCGGCGTCGCCATAAATTATTATGGTTTCAATCTCTACGCTGCAGCAATTGGCTTTTACGCAGCCCAATTCTCTTCTTGGAAGCGATCGAGTAGAAAGAGTCCCACCGCGACCCGTACCGCGCCCCATTCGCACAAGATTCTTGCGCTGCAGACGCTATGGAATCGGCGTCCCGTTTTGTGTTTTGATAGACATGTGAAGGCAGCAAGAGCGGAGGTTCGTGGCGTGGAGGTGGATGCGGAGACTCGGTGCTTCCACTACCATTCTGTGCTCGACATCGTCGCGATCAAGATGGCTTGCTGCGGCATTTACTATGCCTGCAAAGATTGCCATGGAGCATTGGCGGATCATGAAATCAGGGTATGGCCATGCTCGGAATGGGACATGCGAGCGATTCTCTGCGGCAGCCTGCGGGAACGAGTTAACGATCCGTGAATACATGAGCAGCAGCTATTCCTGTCCGCGCTGTACGGCTGGATTTAATCCTGCATGTAGAAACCACTATTACTTCTATTTCGCGCCTCAAGATAGCGTTTGAGGCCGCTCCATAAATCCACCCACAATAGCCGCGCACTTTTCGAGGAACTCCTCGTCCTGCGATGAGAAGGCTGCCAGGTCGTGGCTGTCGATATCGATCTCACCCACTACCACACCATTCGCACGTACAAGAATGACGATCTCGGATCTGGTTTCAAGAAGCAGGCGAGATAACGTGGGTCCGAGTTGACATCGTCCACAATGACCGTGGTGTTCTGCGCAACAGCCGCACCGCATATTCCCTGGTTTACGGGAATACGCACATGCTCGGTTGGTGCTCCGCGAAATGGACCAAGGACAAGAATCTCTGCGTCCTCGGGATCGAGCATGTAGAAGCCCGTCCAGTTGTAGTAGGGCAAACGATTCGAAATGATCTCAACGATGAAGTTCTGCAAAGCCGCGAGATCGTTTGCGGATTCCTAAAATGTGCTCACTTTGGAAAGGATCTGAGCAAAGACGATCTCCGACATGTCTCTATTCTGCACCTTTGTCTGAGGCTAGGCGAATTTCACGAATGTGAGCGTCACCGAGTTCATGCAATAACGCAGGCTGGTCGGTTTAGGTCCATCGTCAAAGACATGCCCTAGATGGGCGTCGCAGCGCCTGCAAGAGACTGCGGTGCGCTCCATCCCTAGGGACAGGTCGAGGCTTTCATAGAACATTCTCTTTGGCGATGGGCTCCCAAAAGCTGGGCCATCCTGTGCTCGACTCGAACTTTGTATCGAAGCTGAAAAGCGGCGTGTCGCAGCAGATGCAGCGATACAGACCTTTGTCATGGAGATTCCAGTTACGGCCGGAGTAAGGCCTTTCGGTGCCGGCACGACGCGTTACCTCATATGCGGCCGGCGATAGCTGCTGCTTCCACTCCGCATCCGTTTTAACAATGATGGGCATGGCAATAGCATTCTCCCGCGCCCCAGAGGAGGAAAACCAACGATCTTCACCTCTTTCTGAGCAACAGCCTTCGCTGCGACCATCTCTATGCCGTATCGAAGATTGAAGGCAAACGTAGCCGCGGCCCCGCCCCCAGCAATAATGAACGCTCGCCGACTATTCCGCCTCACGCGGTCATCTCGTTGTTGAATCATAATGCCGTCCCACTCATCCGAAGGTGAGGGAAAACGCCTGGACGCCCGGGTCCAAAAATTCGATTGTGAAGATGTGGTCCGTGACGCCGCCCTTTTGCCGCACGAGTTGATACAAGCGGTATCCGGTCACAACGCCGTTGCCTTGCGCGTCCGTATCCACCCCATGACTCTCTCCAGGAGCTTGCCCGTCAATTGTCACTCGGAAGCGAACCGGCTTGCCGTCCGCACTCGGACCGAGCACAAGGTGCCGATCGCGAGCGTGGAAATGAAAGACGATCTTTCCCCCGGCGGACTTAAGCACAGCAACTTGCTCGTGATCGGCCCATCTGCCCGCAAGTCCTCGCTCGTTCAATTGAGGATGAGCGGGCTCAATATAGAGCTGCTCTGCGTCTCGCGTTATCCCAGCCGATGATGCGAAGTGTTCAGCGCGTGCATAACCGATGTAGGTTTCGGGAGAGCGTACATCGCTCATGTCGGCAGCGGTCTGAACGCCTTGGCCATGAACATTGATCGCGGTCTCTGGCATCGGTTTAGTGTTCGCCTGCTTTCAGCGGCTCCTGTATCCATCGCTCGGATTGTTCATAGTCGCCTTCGCCGAAGTGCTCGTAACGCACCTTTCCTTTTGCATCGATGAAGTAGTGTGCAGGCCAGTAACGGTTGTGAAACGCATTCCAGATCGCGTAATTGCTGTCGAGTGCAACGGGATACGTGACTTCGAACTTTTGCACAGCCTTCTGCACATTCGGTAATTGCTTTTCAAAGTCGAACTCCGGGGTATGGCCACCGATTATCACGAGGCCGCTATCCTTATACTTTTCCGCCCAGGCACGGACATAGGGAACGGCGCGAATGCACTTGATGCAGGAATAGGCCCAGAAGTCGATGAGGACGAACTTTCCTTTGAGCTGTTTGGCAGTCAGGGGCTTGGAATTGATCCATCCGGTTGCGCCGGACAGGCCATACAGCGGGGAACTTCCAACAATGCTTGGTGGCTCCTGCCCCTCGACCAGAGGCGCTCTGACAACCGTGCAGCTTAGCATCGTGGCAATTGCAACCACGACAGACAGTCTCATCTTCTTCCAATTGAAAGCAGCAGGCATCTGCTTTTGGCCGTCTCCGTCAGGCACTATAAGTGTTGTGAGGTATAAGCCACGTGTCAGAGCAGATCTCTACAGTAGACACCTTTGAGGAGAAAAAGGTTACAGAACTTCGCATTGCGCAGAGCAACGCGGAACGGCTTTTTCATGAGGTTGAAACGCGAGAGTTAATCCGTGCAGGTATCACTGAGAGCCGGCTCAACCAGAAGATCTACGATCTGGCGAAAGAGATGTTCGGGATTTCGACGTACTGGCACAAGCGAATTGTTCGGGCCGGTGCCAATACGCTACTGCCCTATGCTGATAATCCACCAGACCACATCATTGGCGAAGATGAAATACTCTTTCTCGATCTCGGCCCCGTGTTTGAGGAGCACGAAGCAGACTTCGGTCGCACCTTCGTCATCGGATCAGACCCCGTCAAGCTGAAGATGCGCGATGACGTTGCGGAGGCATTTGTTGATGGGAAGCGCTACTTCAAGAAGACTTCAGATGTTACTGCAAGCCAACTTTATTCCTACGCCGTCTCTCTTGCGGAAAGATACGGATGGGAGTTTGGCGGCCCGATCGCCGGACACCTGATCGGTCAATTTCCCCACGAGTGGATTGCTTACGACAAGATAACGCTCTACGTCCACCCGAAGAGCAACCTGCGCATGCGTTCGACCGACCAGGAGGGTCAATTACGTCACTGGATTCTGGAGATTCACTTCGTCGACCGTAAGCGCCGGATCGGCGGCTTCTTCGAAGAACTGCTGACGGTCGGTTGATGATTTGGGAGAGCTTGCCACGTGACAAAATGTTCTCGGAAATTGTGTTGGCGAGGACGCCTGGTAACTTCGGCTTTTACGTCGCACTCTGGTGAAAATATTCGACAGTGCCGCGTGTTGTGTTGATCTCGGTTCCATTCTGATTTTGGAGCCAGCATCAAGCATTGACACACCATTCGTAAGATCAGAGATCGTGCGCAATGGATCGTTCCTCACGGTTCTTACTCATATGAGGAACAGGGGCAGAACTGCGAAATGAAACACTCCAGAGGGCTGTGATGGGTCCAATTTGTTGGAGAACTCCCACTTCCGCTGGACTAAATCCAAGGACGCAGGTCACGCGCGGTCGAAAGCCTACCCCCTGAGCGAAGCCGAAGGGGATCTGCTTTTCTCCTCTGATCGAATTCACGAGTGTCCCGCATGCATTTTGAAGCGCGGCAAAGCCAGAGAAGGCTCAGGATCAGAAAAAATCAACGCCCGTCGCGCAGCCGCAGAGCCAGGCGATCGGGCAGCCCAGCTTCCACAATTCGTAACTGTGCCAGTTGCACATCGTAGGGAGCCCGGCAGAAGGTGACGGTCATCTGTGCGTCGTCATAGATGGCGAACGCCGCGCGCCAGTCGCCGTCGCGGGGCTGGCCCACCGAGCCCGGATTGATCAGGTAGCGCCCGTTCTGGCGCAGCGGCATCTCGAACTCCTCCGCCTCGTCGCGCGAGCCATACTGCGGCGTCAGCCGGAACCACTCGTTGCCATTGGTCGCGAACCCGCCCTGCAGATGGGTGTGGCCGAAGAAGTTGATGCGTGTCTTGGCGTCGTGCAGCGGACCCCACGCATCCCGCACCGACGTCACGTACTCGTCCTCGTCCAGCAGCGAGCCGTGCGCACAGCTCACCTGCGGGCCGTCCGGCATCACCGGCCCGGCCGGCATATTGCGCAGCCAGTCGGTGTGGTCGGCCGAGAGCACGATGCGCGTCCATCGCGCCGCGCGTCCGGCAATCGGGTTGAAGTCCTCAATCCCGTTGACGCCGCTGCAGGCGCGGTCGTGGTTGCCGCGAACGAAAACCTGCCCCAGCTCCCGTACCCGGTCGATCACTTCGTTCGGATTTGCCCCGTAGCCCACCACGTCTCCCAGATTCCACACCACATCGTGCTCAGGAGCGGCGGCCAGAACGGCCTGCAGAGCTTCCAGGTTCGAGTGAATGTCGGAAAGAATGAGGGCGCGCATCGGGAAAGGTATCGGCGAGGAGTGAAATTGAGAACCTCTCCCAATCTATTCCCAACCGGCCCGATTGAACAGACCGCGCGGCGAAAAGACCAGGCTTCGCGCCTAGACCCGCGCCCAGTGGCCCGAATCGACCTCGCGGAGCGGCAGGGAACTGGGATCGACGCTGCGCTCCAGCACGGCGAGCGGCCGGCGGATATCGGTTTCCATGGTGGGAATGGCGCCAAGCAGCGCCCTTGTATAAGGATGCAGCGGATTGCGGAAGATGGCCGCGCGCGGCGCCTCTTCCAGCAGCAGGCCATGGCGCATCACCGCAACCCGGTCCGCGACCTGCGAGACGACCGCCAGATCGTGCGAAATGAACAGCATGGTCAGGCCGAAGCGCTCGCGCAGGTCGGCCAGCAGGTCCAGAATCTGCTTCTGCACGGTCACGTCGAGCGCGGTCGTCGGCTCGTCGGCAATCAGCAGGCGCGGCCGGTTGGCGATGGCCATCGCGATCATGATGCGCTGCCGCTGGCCCCCGGAAAACTGGTGCGGGTAGTCGCTATAGCGGCGAGCGGGATCGGGCAGCGCGACTGCCTCCATCGCCTCCAGCACCGCCTCGCGCACCTGCCGGCGTGGCTTCTCCGGGTGATGGACACGAATAGCCTCGGCAATCTGCTCGCCCACCGCAAGCACCGGATTCAGCGCCGTCATGGGCTCCTGGAAGATCATCGCCAGGTCGCGGCCGCGCAGCCGCCGCATAGGCTCGGGCGCCAGTTTCAAGAGATGGATTGGAGCGTCACCGAAGCCGGAAAACCGGATCGCGCCTTCGGCGTGGGCCGAAGCGTCGAGCAGCCGCATGACGGCCAGCGCGGTCACCGACTTGCCCGATCCCGATTCGCCGACCAGGCCGAGAACCTGGCCCGCTTCGATCCTCAGATTGAGACCACGCACAGCTTCAGTCGAACCAAAGCGGATCGAGAGATGATCGATTTCCAGCAGCGAGGGCACGAATCTATGCTATCGAAGATCAGGCACAGCGCGTGTGATCCCCGGGAAGTGAAGAATCGCGCGCACGGCAGTCGCCGGTTGGCCGACTATTCACGCTCGATTAGCACATTTCGCTCGGTAGCCGTTAGTTTGCGGGTCCAGCAAACAGCAGCAAATTCCCGTCCGGATCCTTGACGACGAAATTCCTGGCGCCCCAGGGCTGCTTTTTCAGCGTCTGGTGAAAGGCAACTCCCGCGGACTGAAACTCAAGAAACAGCAGCTTGATCTCGTCCGCTGTAGCGACGGTCATCGATACCGACAACAGTTCCTCCCGATCGCGGACCGCCGACTCGATGACCGGTCGCTCGACGCACCTTAGATTGAGACGCGCCGCGTCGCGACCCACCTGTGCATAGTAGGGAGGTCTGCCATAACTGAATACAAGCGTAAAGCCTAACTTCTCACGGAAAAATTCGCATGATCTCTTGATATCGGTGACGAACAGTTGCGGCTCTGCACCGACAATCGTTGCTTTCGATGGCGATGATTTCACCTCGGGCGACGTAGTCGAAAGTCCGGTTTTAAGGGCTTGCCAGCTATCGAAGCCTTGCTGTCTTGCGACCATTTCCTGCGCATCGCTGAGCTTAAAGCTCGCCGCAAGAATCTCGGAGTCGGGCATATTCAGGAAACGAGGCAAATGCTCGCGGATTTGTGCGGCTACGGGATAGTGGCGTTCGCGATGCCACCGCAATATGAGCTTGGCTTGCTTTTTGAGGTTCTCCAGATTGGGCATGTAGGCCTCCACGATGAGATCGTAGGTGGGCATTGCCCTTCGGCGACCTGCCGTTGCTTCCTACATGCGCAGATTGCAGTATCTGCAACGGTGTCAATAGCTGTCAATTGAGAACACTACCCACCGCCGGGTAGTGGGTCAGTTGGAAGGGTAAGGGCTTAAGTCCGTACATAAATCCAACGGCACATTTCCATGAATGACAAGGTTCGAATCACGGGTTGGCTGTTTAGCTTCAACCGGCGATGGAGGAAAAGATAACCACCGGGCACCGTCCGAATCCGAACAGTGCCGTCTCGCAGTGGACGGCCGCCCCCGGCTGCTCCGGTGTCTGGGCCTTTATTTTTCAGGTGGATAATCCAGCCCGCGAATGGCGGCTCGGGTGCATCCACATTAGAAAGAGTCAGCGGGGGAACCTACCCGCTTCTGGAGGATGCATCCTGTGTTGGCCGACCTGAAAAATGCGTTGAGGCAGTTGCGCAGATCGCCCGGATTTGCTGTGACCGCGATTCTAACCCTGGCGCTCGGCATCGGAGCCACCACCGCAATCTTCACCCTGGTGCACGAGGTTCTCCTGAAGTCGCTGCCGGTCGCGGATCCGGCGGGGCTGTGGCGGGTGGGCGACAACGAGCAGTGCTGCAACAACGCCGGGCTGCCGGATTACACAGACAAGCCGAACGACTGGTCGCTGTTCTCCTACCTGCAATACACGCAGTTCCGCGACCACACGCCCGGAATGGCCAGCCTCGCGGCCTTCGAGTCCTCGGATCAGGAGATGGCGGTTCGCCGAGCAGGCAGCGCGCATCCCGCGCAGCCGTTTTATGCGGAGTTCGTCTCGGGAAATTCGTTCGATACGCTGGGACTGCGCTCCTATGCGGGTCGGCTGCTGGAGCCGAGCGACGATGTGCCGGGCGCGGCGCCGGTGGCCGTAATGAGCTTCCAGATGTGGGAGCAGCAACTGGGCCGCGATCCATCGGCGGTAGGGTCGAGTTACCTGATTAACGGCCAGCCGGTAACCATCGTGGGGATCACGCCGCCGGGGTTCTACAGCGAGCGGCTGAGCCCAACCCCGCCGTCCTTCTGGCTGCCGATGCAGATGGTGACGACGGTGACGCCCAGGGACGCGAACTTTCTGCAGCGCGGCGATGAGCTTTGGCTGAACCTGATCGGCCGCCTGACGCCGGGAACGAGCCCATCGGCAGTGCAGGCCCAGATGCAGGTCGAGTTGCTGGAATTTCTGAAGAGCCCGCTGAGCAAAATTAACGGCCGTGAGCAGGCGCTGATTCCGCTGCAGTATCTGCGGCTCAGCCCAGGCGGCGGCGGGGTGCAGCGCATGCAGGATCAGTACCACGGCGATCTGCATCTGCTCATGTGGATTTCGAGCTTCGTTCTGCTGATCGCGTGCGCGAACCTGGCGAATCTGATGCTGGCTCGGTCGGTCACCCATCGGCAGCAGATTGCCGTGCGGGCTGCGCTTGGCGCGCAACGCAAGCGCCTGGTGCAGCGAGCGCTGGTGGAGTGCGTGCTGCTGGCCATGCTGGGCGGACTGGCGGGGGTGCTGGTGGCGTGGGGCGGGGCCAAGCTGATTCTGCAGCTGGCGTTCCGCGACAATCCGGTCAGCATCAGCGCAAGCCCCTCGCTGGTGGTGCTTGGATTCGCCTTCGCGGCATCGCTGCTCACCGGGCTGCTGTTCGGCGTGGCGCCGGCGTGGCTTGCCGCGCAGGCTGATCCGATTGAAGCTCTGCGCGGAGCGAACCGCTCCACGGGACGCCACACCACCGTGGCGCAGAAGGCGCTGGTGGTGGCCCAGGCCGCGGTTTCCGTGGTGCTGCTGTGCGCCGCCGGATATCTGATCCTCAGCCTGCGCAAGCTGGAGAATCAGCACTTCGGATTCGAGACCGCGCACCGGACGATCGTGAAGTTCAACGCGCAGACGGCGGGGTTGCAGCCCGATCAGCTGGATGACTTCTATCGGCGGCTTGACGGGGCGATCTCGGGGATCCCCGGCGTGAAGCGCGTCGCATGGTCCTTATGGAGCCCCATGGACGGCAACAACTATAGCGAGGATGTCTACATCGACGGTCAGCCGACGCCGCCGGCGGGGTCGGATGTGAACCTGGCGTCGTGGGCGCGCATCAGCCCCAAGTACTTCGCGACTCTAGGTACCAAGCTATTGCAGGGGCGTGAGTTTACCGACGGCGACAATCGGACCGCGCCCAGTGTGGCCATCGTGGACGAGGCCTTCGTGAAGCGCTATCTTCACGGGCAGAATCCCATCGGCGCGCACTTTGGAGACTCGGATCCATCGAGCACCGGGATGTTCACCGTGATAGGCGTCGTGGAGGACGCACAGTACTGGCCACCCGACGATCCACAGGAGGAAGCGCACCCCATGTATTTTGTGCCCGCGGCGCAGTGGGTGCAGCCGCCCGCTACGAATCTGAATACGGCGGAGTATGAGCAGTTTGTCACCAACACGCACTACATGGGATCGTTGGAGATCGAGACGCGCGGCGCGATGCCGAATCTTGAGGTCGAGGTGCGGAACACGCTCTCAGCCATCAATCCAAACCTGATGATCACGCGGTATCAAAGCTTTGCCGATCAGGTGAATCTCGGATTCACGCAGCAAGCGCTGATCGTGCAGCTCACGTCGCTGTTCGGTTTGGTGGCGCTGGTGCTGGCGGCCATCGGGCTATACGGCGTGACCGCGTATGCCGTGGCGCAGCGGACCAGCGAGATTGGGATCAGGATGGCGCTGGGGGCGAATCGCCTGGATGTGCAAAAGCTGGTGCTGCGCGGGGCGTCTCTGCAGGTGGGCCTCGGGCTGCTGATCGGCATTCCTATCGCGATTGCCGCGGGGCATCTGATGGCGGCGGAGCTGTTCGGGGTGAGCGCGTGGAATCCGCTGGTGCTCGGAGCCGTGACGCTCGTGCTGAGCGCTGTGGCGCTGCTGGCAGCGGCATTGCCTGCGCGGCGGGCGGCAGGCGTGGAGCCGATGGACGCGCTGCGTGGGGATTAAGGCATGATTGCGAAACGCACCAGGGCATTCATCGTGAGGTGCCGACCCCGGCAGGCAGCCTGAACTCACAATTTCAAGCCGCGTTTCCCGGGTGTGAATGGCGCGTTCCGCATAGATAATGGCGGGTTCTGCATGGCGTGGGGCGGTGGAAGCCTCTAACCTAGGGACATGTTCAACGCGAAAGCATACTCCGCTGCCAGTGCGACATCGCCGCTTGCCTCCACCGGGATCGCGCGGCGCGATCCCATCGAAAACGATGTGCAGATCGAGATTCTGTTCTGCGGCATCTGCCACTCCGATCTTCACTATGCCCGCAACGAGTGGAGCGACGTTATGCCCACCGTTTACCCCTGCGTGCCCGGGCACGAGATTGTCGGGCGCGTCACCAAGGTCGGCTCGGCGGTGACCAAGGTCAAAGTCGGCGATCTTGCCGGAGTTGGCTGCATGGTGAGTTCGGATGGAACCTGCCCGGCCTGCAAGGAAGGACTCGAACAGTTCTGTCCAAACATGGTGCTCACTTACGGCTCCCCGGATAAGCATCTCGGCGGTGTCACCTATGGCGGCTACTCCGACAGCATTGTCGTGGACGAACATTATGTCGTGAGCATTCCGTCGAATCTTGATCTCGCCGCCACCGCGCCCTTACTCTGCGCAGGCATCACGACCTATTCGCCGATGCGCCACTGGGGCGTGACCAGGGGAAAGAAAGTCGGCATCGTGGGACTGGGTGGATTAGGCCACATGGGTGTGAAGTTCGCACACGCGTTGGGAGCTCACACGGTCGTCTTCACAACGTCGCCTAGCAAGGTGGAGGACGCGCTGCGCCTCGGTGCGGACGAGGTGGTTCTCTCTCGCGACTCCAGTCAGATGCAGAAGCATGCGGGCAGCTTCGATTTCATCCTCGATGCGGTCGCTGCCGATCACGACATCAACGCGTATATCAACCTTCTCACCCGCGACGGCAACATGACCCTCGTCGGCGCGCCCGAGAAGCCGCTGAGCCTGAGCTCTTTCGGATTGATCTTCGGTCGTCGCAGCGTCTCCGGATCGCTCATCGGCGGGATCGCGGAGACGCAGGAGATGCTCGATTTCTGCGGCGAACATAACATCACCTCCGACGTCGAAGTAATCGCCATCCAACAGGTAAATGAGGCATACGAGAGGCTGCTCAAGTCCGATGTGAAGTACCGCTTCTCTATCGACATGGCTTCTCTCAAAGCTGAGTAAACCTATGGTCAAACACTTTCGAGTTGCCGGCAGTCTCCGCACCAGGCTGGAAGAATCGGGAGTCGGTGTCTCCGCGGTGCTGCGCAGAGCCGGGCTTCCCCAGGACCTCTTCGATCAAACCCGCATCCTCGTCAGCACCGAGGAACTGTTCGCACTATGGCGAGCGATCGGCGAGGTGAGCCAGGATCCGGCAATAGGCCTCAAACTTGCCATCGAGACAAAGACCGAACGCTTTCATCCGATGGGTATCGCCGCTCTTTCAACAGAAAACCTCGGCGCTGCGGTGGAGCACATGGCGCGCTACAAGAAGTTGTGCGCGCCGGAAGAGATCCTGCATGAAGTGGATGACGAAGAGTGGAGCATCCAGTTTCGATGGACGCTGGCGGTGGACGTCGAGCCGCAGGTGCTCATCGACCATTGCTTCGCGTGGCTGGTCACGATCGCGCGCCACGGAAGCGGGACGCGCATCTCTCCGGTGAGAGTGGAGCTAGTGCAGCCGCGCCCGCATCTGAAAGCGCTCGAACAATTCTTCGGCTGCTCTGTGGTGTGCGGAGCGTCGCGCAATGCTTTAGTTTTCCGCGCGAGCGATGCTGCGTGTCCCTTCGTCACGCGGAATGCGGAGCTGCTGGACATGCTTACGCCGCAGTTCGAGCAGGAACTCAAGCAACATAGCGGCGAGGACAGCTTTATCGAACTTGCCCGGGGAGCGATCCAGCAAAGACTGACGGGACACCGGCCGAACGTGGAGGATATCGCGCGCGATCTGCACATGAGTCCACGGACGTTGCAAAGGCGTTTGCAGGAGGCCGGCTCCAGCTTTCAGCGGGTTCTCGATGAAGCCCGGCATCAGATGGCTCGCTATTACCTGGGCAATTCCGTTCTGGAGTTGAACGAGGCCGCTTACCTTCTCGGCTACGAAGATGCCAACTCTTTCGCTCGGGCGTTTCGCGGCTGGGAGGGCATGCCGCCGGGACACTGGCGCGAAACGCATCGTGCGGCGGCTGTCTCTTAGCCGAGAGCTGTTGTACCGCTTTGAGCCGCTCATGACATGAGCGTGAGCGAGCTTCTGCTCCAGGCACCAACACGGGATTAGGAGAAAAGAAATGCAAAAACGGAAGTTAGGCAACAGCAAGCTGGAAGTATCTGCGCTTGGCCTGGGCTGCATGGGCATGAGCTTTGGATACGGTAGCGTTCACGATGAGAACGAGATGATTTCGCTGATGCATAAAGCTGTAGACATGGGCATCACGTTTTTCGATACGGCCGAGGTCTATGGTCCTTTCACGAATGAGGTGCTGGTCGGCAAAGCCCTCTCGTCGATGCACGACAAGGTGGCGATCGCGACCAAGTTCGGCTTCAATCTGAATCCCGATGGCAGCCCTGGATGGCAGGGTCTGAACAGCCGTCCCGAGCGCATCAAGCAGGTGGCCGAAGACTCGCTGAAGCGCCTCAACATTGACGCGATCGACCTCTTCTACCAACACCGCGTCGATCCCGACGTGCCGATTGAGGACGTGGCGGGAGCGGTGAAAGAACTGATTCAGGAAGGCAAGGTGAAGCACTTTGGCCTTTCCGAAGCAGGTGTACAGACGATCCGGCGCGCGCATGCCGTTCAGCCTGTCACTGCGCTGCAGAACGAGTATTCGCTGTGGTGGCGGAAGCCTGAAGCAGAAGTGATTCCGACACTCGAAGAGCTTGGCATCGGCCTGGTTGCATACAGCCCTCTCGGCAAAGGATTTCTCACCGGCAAGATGGATGAGAACACGCAGCTCGGCAAAGGCGACTTCCGCAGCACTCTGCCTCGCTTTACGCCAGAGGCGATGAAGGCCAACCAGGCCTTTGTCGATCTGCTGGCCACGATTGCGAAGCAGAAGAACGCGACACCGGCGCAGATCGCGCTCGCGTGGTTGCTCGCGCAGAAGCCGTGGATCGTGCCGATTCCCGGGACGACGAAACTTTCGCGTCTGGAGGAGAACATCGGGGCGGCTTCCATCGAACTCACACCCGGCGATCTGCGGGAGATCCAAGAGGCGGTTTCAAAAATTCCGGCGCAGGGTGAGCGTTATCCGGAGCACCTGGAGAAGTTGACCGGCCGCTGAAAGTGAACGGCGGCGAAGAACGCGCTCCAGCCTGAACGGTGGGCCTTAACAAAATGAGAGGAGTCGTGGCACAGGACATGGAAATCACAAAAGCTGGCTCACAGCCGTCAAATAAGGGACCTGCAGATTGGTTCACTGGAACGGTTCGCATCGACCCCCTTTTCCAGACGCCCGATCCGGCGCGCGTTGGGGGCGCGAGCGTCACATTCGAGCCGGGCGCTCGCACCGCATGGCACACGCATCCGCTGGGCCAGACGCTGATTGTCACGGCTGGCCTTGGCCGGGCGCAGCGTGAGGGCGGACCCATCGAAGAAATTCGGCCCGGCGATGTGATCTGGTTCTCACCCGGCGAGAAACATTGGCATGGCGCTTCACCGGCCACAGCCATGACTCACATTGCGATTCAGGAAAAGCTCGACGGGAAGGCCGTGGATTGGCTGGAAAAGGTCAGCGATGAGCAATACGGCGCGTGATCGGGCCTGATGAGCCAAAGCTTTTCAAGGGTGTTCCAATCAAACACGCCACGACCCACATCACGTGTATGCTCATGTATCCGGCGAAGATCACGATCGCACTGATGAGAAGAACTCCGCCGCCGCCGAGCGCGCTTTGGATCAAGAGTCGTTGTCTGGATGCGCGGTCGACAATTGCTCCGAGAAACACTCCCAACAGCAGATTGGGAATGGAGTCGCACGCCGCCAATACGCCCATCTGCGAGGCGCTGGCATGAAGCGTACTGACGGCGACCAGCTGAAAGCTCAATGAGCTTAGCTTGCTCCCTGCGAGAGAGATGCTCTGGCCGCCCCATAGCCAATAGAACGCAGCATTCAAGGCCTGATTCGTTTGTGCGGAACGACGTTTGTCGGGAGACAGGCTCGGTGTGGCGATCGATTCGGTATTCATAGTGTGTCAATCGCAACGCTAACCGTCATGCGCTACGAACCGCTATCCGTTTCTTGCTCTGATATTCCGCGCAGAGCGAAGTTAATTCGAAAGCAAGATTCGGATGGCACGGAAATTTCATTTGCGTGAAGCTCATGGAAGACGAAGTAAGTCACCCAAAGAGGAGAGAACATGAGCGAAACATTCATTCGTGTGATGACAATCACCACAGAAGTTGCCACCAAAGTCCGTCAAACCAAAAAGTCGCCGCAGTACGGACACCCGGCGCATCAGGAACTAGCCGGTGGATATGGGCCGTGCCGGCACTGCCTCAAGGTCTTCGCCATCGGAAAGGACGAACGAATCTTGTTCACCTACAACCCGTTTCAAGGCGTCGATGACGTTCCATATCCCGGTCCGATCTACATCCATGCGGAAGAGCGTGAACGATATCCGGAAACGTCGGGTTATCCGGAACATCTTCGCAAGTACGGGTCGGTCGTCAGTGCATATGGTGCGCAGCAGAAATTGCTCGCTGAGGAACATGTTGACGACGGAAGCCAGCCAAGTGTCGTTGAAAGGTTTCTGATTGACGAGGCCGTTCGCTATGTTCACGTTCGCGATAAAACCGCAGGCTGCTTCGACTTTCGCATTCAGAGGTTGGACGATGCCGCCGGCGAGGATTTACAGGAGCACAAATGCTAAAGACAACCGTTGATATGGCCTTCTCTCGGGAAGAGGAACTTGAGTTTCTGCGGGCGAATGATTTTGGACAACTCATCGTGCTTACGGATTCGCCCGCCCCGTTAGTCACCCCGCTCCATTTCACGTTGCTCGGCGAACACGCAATCGAAACCCATCTCCACAGAAACAATCCGATGCTGGAAGCGGTAAAAGTAAATCCTGCGGTCACACTCGCAGTCATAGGTGCTTACGTGTACATCCCAACCGCATGGAATGGAGACGAAGGCGCGGACCCGCAATGGTCTGCTCCTACGAGCTACTACGGCGCTGTGCAGGTTCAGGGTGAAGCCGAGATTGTGAGTGAGCCCAACGACCTTGCTGCCCTGATCAATCGGCAAATGACCCATTTCCAACCTGAAGGGGGATACCACGAAGTCGTCGCCGACTCCAGTCCCTTCGGCCGTATGCTGCTGGCGATTCGAGGGATTCGTTTCGAAATTCGCTCGATCACATCGAAGTTCAAATTTGGGGGCAATAGAACGCCTGCCCATCGAGAGCGAATCGCGGATCATCTGCTGAAGAGAGATGGCCCTCTCGACCGGCAGGCTCACCAACTCGTGCTGCAGAGGAGCGCCTTACATGCCGAACGAACACCCTGAAGAAGCAGCATTCAGTGTCTGCTCCACGAGTCGCAACATGGACAATCAACGAACTTATTATCGCGGCATCTCAGGCTGAGATGCCGCTTGTCTTTTGCACAGAGGCCTTCCGGCCGCGTTTCCTGAAGATCAGGCTGAATCGAAATCTCAAATCGACCGGAACCCGTCATATGCGCCTTGTCAGGAATCGAGCCGCAGGATTCGTGCCTGCGGCGAGATATCCGAAAAGCTGAAGTCGTACGTGAAACTCATGGTGCCAACGAACTTGTCATCACGAACGAAACCAATCGCTTCTGTAGCCTTTTCCCAGACACGGGTGCGCACGGCGGACCATCTCTGCGCGCTGGGCTGCCGCACGGCAGCAAACCGATGCTCTTCTACCCATCTGCCTTGCTACATGGACGCTTGCGTGGCGCGCTTGGCTAACGAAGTCGGAGAGGCTCTGCGAATCTTGCCCAACTCACAACCAAGCTACTTCTTCTGGTCGGGCAATGGCGACCCGAAGCGATCTGTGCAGTCAATTGTTGGCGTTCAATCGTTTGCGCGTAGCGTAGCGCGCATCATGGCTGCATAATCTCTGTCGAGGAAATAGATTTTGAAGAGATAGCGGCCAAGTGCTCCAAGATTACCCGGGAATGTATCGCCCTTGAGTTTGAAGGCGTAGGTCCAGACAATGTGTGTATGGCCAGCGTCTATCTGTAGGTCACGAAACTCTCCGACGCCGTATTCGATGGGCCGTGCCTGCGGGCTCGTATAGTGCCACACGATGTAACGAAAGCGATAGGAAGTGCTGGTATGTTCCTCCACGAGTGATTGCTCCTGAAGCGTTGAGCCGTCGCTGAGACAGACCATACGCCGAGCACCGGGGTTAGGAAATGGGACGTTGCCCAAGGAGTATTCTCCTGTGACTCCTGGCAGAGCGCCGGCTTTGTGTATCGCCTTCTTCAGCCCAACTTTAGCATTTGTCTCCAGAACTTGGACGAGTGGTTTTGCAACCGTGATCTCTTCTGTATGAGCGACGAGCTGCGATGGCGCTGCGACTGTGGGGTGCTGCTGGTCGATAAAGTCGGGAGGAGGTGTACAAATCTGTGCCATGGCACTGACGGTGGGGGCAATTGGGGAGATCATGGCAAGTATCAACAGAATAGTCTTTTGGGGGAAGATCATGTTTCGACACTCCTATATTCCGATATTCGTAATATAGGAGTGTCGGAATATTATGTCAAATTCTAATCGTTCAATCTTCGCTGTCCGTACTGTGCTTGGGCAGCCTCTGGGGGTTGCGCCCTGAATTGGTCAAGTTTCGGCACATGGCCGCCTGGCTCGGCAACGATGTTGATGCACTATCATGACAAGATGAAGAAGTCCCTTTCGGCGCGCAATACGGTGAGCGATCAACAGGCAAGAGCTCTCGATGAGGGTATCGCCGCATTGCTGCAGCGCTTTAAACTAGAGCCGAGCATCGTAGCTGGAAGCCCTTATGCTGACCTTCACGTCAATGATGTAGGTCTATTGGTGATGATCTCAGGCACGGAAACATGGAGTGTGCGCAAGATTGCCCAGTCGTTGGGAGCGCCAATATCTACGATTTCGTCGGCACTAGACCGTCTGGAGCAACGCGATTTGATCCGGCGCGAACGGTTGCCCGGAGATCGGCGTGTCGTCCACATCAGCATGACCACAACCGGTGATCGTCTTGTGGCGAAGATACGAACAAATCAGGTTGAAACTTGCCGGTCGATGCTGACGCGTCTGGATGGGTCTGATCGCAAAGCGTTGATCCGCTTGGTGACTTTGCTCGCTCAGAATTGAGTTCGCCAATAATCGAAATGCAAATGCCGAACGGAGATCGAGGATCTAAATTGGCTTTAGATCCGCAGACATCGAAGAGCCCAGAAGATTCTCGCGCCACACATCTAATCTAAGGTGTGTCATCAAATTGCCGTCATATTCGTTTGGTACAGCATCGTGGAGGGAACACGGGTCGTTCCCATAAATCTTCTGGAGCATGAAAGAAGGCAATTCGGTCGTTTCGGCTACGCCTCCACTTCGGTCTGCGGCAGCGCAGGTGCGGGCCTTTGGCTCTGGCTTTTGCGGCCTGGTTGAAACCAGACCCTTCCGGTCCTTGCCACAGCAGAGTGTTTGCACGCTGCGAGTGAGAATTTGATGACACGCCCTGGAATCCATCTCATAGATATTTCTCTGGAACGGGTGCTGGATCACGTTCATTGCTCGAATGAAAGGATGTTGTGCGGCCAAAATGAGCTTCGGCGATTCGCGTTGCCTCTTTGGTCATAGCCGATATCGGACCGAATCCCATTCTCCAGATACTGAATTGCATCTGGTAGCCGGCGTATGACGAAGGAGGGCTGATAATTCCGCAGCAATATCCGGTGCCACTAGAGCCTATGGGCGGCTGACTGATGTGCCCTCTGTTGTCTTTCCGAATGGGAAAGCGGCTGAGATTAAGCCGATGACTAGAGACGCCAAAACAATGCTTGCCGATCCGACCACACCGGCTTTGACCACAGTTAGCAAAAGAATTCCGAGAACGAGCCAGACCCTGATATTCAGTGAAAGTTTTAGAAAATGACTCCGCAACAAAACGGTTTGATCGATTTTCCCTTCAATACAAGATCCTCGAATCATGCGTAGCCGCTTACCGCTAAGACCACCCAACAGGCCGACAAGAACAACCCCCCAAAAGGCTAGCTTTGGCCAAGCGAATTGCCAGGAATTCAAGCGGTCTGTTAGATAAGCTCCTGTTAGCTCCACGATCACCAACGAAACCGTTGTTATTACGCTGAGGCTACGCACAGGGTTGATCCATTCTTTCACTGCACTCATACTCACTGCGCGCCTCAACTGGAACAGCATCCACGCTTCACAACTCAGGCTAGCTGCGAGCATGAGAACCGAAACGGCATGTACAAACAAAATCACTTGATACAACGTCATAATTGACCTCGATGCTGTAATGGAACAACAGGTTTGAGAAGAAGCTTCGCCCAACTCAACTTTTACCTATTCATTGACCCCTAGCTGTGCAGGTGACTGGGGTTCAATTGAGTCAGTTGCTTGCGCCTATGACCGCGCGAACTAGAGCGCTGTCTTCGACGATCTTGAGAAAACAGTCCGCTACATCCGCACGCGAGATCTTGAAGCCAAAGCGCGGAAGGTAGCCCACTCGCATTCGATATTTTCCTGTGAACGGCTTGTCTGTAAGCTGAGGCGGTCGAATCATCGTCCAATCGAGCGCGCTCTCCTCGAACACTCGTTCCATTGCCATCGAGTCGGCCACCACACTAGGAAATAACAATCGACCCAAAAGGCGTGTTGGAGGAATGATGGAATCCCTAAAGAGAAAGGCCGTGGATATGACAACGACACGTTTGACATGAGCCTTTTGCATGGCTTCTGTCAGAGCCACGGAAAATTGCTGTAAGAGGTGCGTATCAGATTTCGAGATAGGAAGCCTCGGACCAAATCCCGACAACACAGCGTCATGGCCTTGAACGGCAAGTTCGAGATCGGCGCTATTCAACAGATTTCCTTCTTTGATTGTGATGCGATCCTGAAACCGTTCGAGACGCTGAGGTGAGCGTACGAACGCAGTCACATCATGACCGTATTCAATTGCTCTCTGAACAATTTCAAGCCCCGTATCTTTCGCGATCTTCCACTGGAACGCTTGCTGTGGGCGCTGCACGATGCGGGAACGCAGAAAAGCCTTGCAGGCCCGCTGGTTGGCGAGATGCTGAGTAGCGCTATCGCCCTCCACCTAATCGGGAACCATGTATCCGGGCCGCCGGCAGCCATGAGCAGTGGCGGCATTCCTAGGCATCAGTTGCGGCGTGTTCTCAATTATGTCGAGGGTCACTTGGGAGAAAATCTCTCGTTATCGTCGCTTGCGAAAGAGGCGGCGATGAGCCTCTTTCACTTCAGCAGGGCCTTCCGGCAAAGCATGGATCAAAGTCCCTATCAGTACGTTCTCCACCGGAGGATTGAACACGCGAAAATACTTCTGCGTAGTGGAGAATTTACCGTGGGCGAGGTCGGTCTGCGCTCTGGGTTTGTCCAGCAGAATCATTTTGCGCGACTCTTTCAGAAGAAGACTGGCGTCACGCCAACAGCCTTCCGACGTCAGTTATACTCCCTCACCAAAAGAGGGAGAGTCCATTTCCCCCCTACAGCGCCCGATCGCAAATGAGGACGTTGCTTTGCGACTTCCAATTCCAAACGGCGAGGATCGTGCATTGCTTGCACACATAAGGACATTAGTGAAGATGCGCAAATATAGATTTCTGTTGTTGGTGGTCGTGTTGGCTCCTCTCGCTGGCGGAGCGCAGACAAATCCTCCCCCGAAAGTTGAAAAGAGCGCTTCTAGCTGTCATGCAAACCCGCCTGTTGCAAAGGGCACAGAGGCCGCACAGTCAATTCTCCAGGGGTACGGCACTGGAGGATTCACTATCAAGACCGACAGTCCCGAAGCCCAGGAGTATTTCAACAATGGTATGCAACTCGCTCATGCGTTCGCGCACAGGTCGGCAGTTGCTGCGTTTCGACGTGCGCAACAGCTTGACCCTGCGTGCGCGATGTGTGTCTGGGGAGAAGCGTGGGCACGTGGCCCATCAATCAATTTCACGATCAGCGATGACGCGCAGGCTGAGCTGGTACCACTTGTCGATAAGGCAGCTGCTCTTGCAAAAAATAGTCCCGAACGGGAGAGGGCACTCATTGCAGCCCTGGAAAAGCGCTACAAGAAGGGCGGGGGCAAGGGTGCGGGAGACCAGGAATATGCTCGCGCGATGGACGCACTTTCTGCTCGATATCCTACGGACAATGAGATTGCAATCATGACCGCAGATGCCTGGATGATCCCTGCATCCCAGGAAAACACGCGCGACCATTTGGACCGAGTCATTCAAATCCTCGAGGCAGCGCTGCAGAGATCCCCCAACGATACCGGAGTCATCCACTTCTATATTCATGCCACCGAAATGGACGGAGTTGGAGCAGAAGCGCTTCCGTATGCAGAGAAGTTAGCGGCACTTACTCCGGCCGCGAGTCATCTCGTTCATATGCCGTCTCACGTCTACTTCGGGTTAGGCCGTTACCGGGGTGCTGAAAAATCAAACTTTGCCGCGATAGCCATCGACAATGCGAATGCTGAACGACTCAAGCCCAAAGGAGGAGTCTTTGGCCTTAATTACCACGACCACAACGTGATCTATGGAGAAGCAGCGTCTCTCCTCGATGGCGATGTCAGCGGAGGCATAGCGCTAGCGAGAACCGAGGTACAGCAACTGGCCGTCATGCAGCCAGACAAGCCCTTCCAGCAGTTCGGTCTTGGTTCGGCCTATGTGGTATTCGGTCGTTACGGCTCGCCAGCTGAAGTTGACGCTCTCGCGGACCCAGGCGCGGGCATGCCGTACGCCCGGGCTATGTGGCACTATGCGCGAGGCGAATTTGCAGCGCGCAATCGCGACGTTGAATCAGTGAAGATAGAAGCTTCGGCAATCCGCCTCGGAGTAGACGAAGCACAGAAATTTCAGGATTCGTCGTCGCAGGCTTCGGCCATGGTGGATATTGCGCGCCTGGTGCTTGTGGGGCGCGCGGCCATGCTGGAAATGCGCTGGAGCGACGCGGAAGCTGCATATAGAAATGCTGCTGAGATACAAGAAGCGAAGTTGGGAACCATCATGGATCCTCCGGCATGGTGGTATCCCATACGCCGTAGCGTCGCAGCCGCGCTCCTCGCCGCTGGCAACCCCGCTGCGGCAGAAGTTGAAGCCCGGCAGGCACTGTCTGTATGGTCGCGCGATCCCCAGAGTCTTAGAGTTTTGGCTGAAAGCGAGAGAAAGTTAGGTGAGACAGAAGAGGGACAAAAGCAGATTCGTCTCGCTCAAACGAATTGGTCAGGCAGTGTAGAGAGGTTGTCCTTATCGCTCCTATGAGACATATGCGCGAGCCAATCGGGATATGCTGCGCAACGCGCAATACTTCTAAAAGGCGGCCCAATGACTTGGCCGATCGGTTCAACCTGCTCAAACAGCACCGCGAACGTGTTCGAACGCGTATTGCCGAATTGCGAGTTCGGCACAGAGGAGAAAAATATGCTTACGAAAGACTAATCCACGCGCAAACTTACTCGGCCAGTACTAGATGTGCGGCCAAAGCATACTTGATAGGGACCCCGTCTTGGAGTTCGCCTATAAAAGAAGGGATTCGGCGACATTGCTATGACAGATAAGCGAGTATTGCAAATCGGAAGGATCGTTCTGCGCCTGTGCCTCAGTTCTGCGTTTCTGTTTGCAATCGCTGATCGTTTTGGCGTTTACGGTCGGCATGGGACGAAGGGTGTTTCATGGGGAGATTGGACACATTTCCTGCAATTCGTTGCGTATCTTATCAAGATTGGACCTCGCACGTTCATTCCGGCGATTGGCGCCACAGAAACAATTATCGAATTTTCGCTTGCCGTGGCACTGTTACTGGGAATCTATCCACGCATGATTGCGTGGTCTAGCGCGGCGCTTCTCGCTTCGTTTGCGGTTACGATGAGCATTGCTCTAGGCATCCCAACCACTCTGGGATACGGAGTGTTCACCGGTATAGGTGCTGCACTCTTGCTGGGAGCCGTCGCAAGACCTGGTTCCAACTGGGACCCCCTCTCTTCTAAGAGCACTTCCGAGGCATAGGTTGCGCTTGGTAACTCTTCGAGGCAAATGCTACATAAGAAGAACTGAAGTCTGACATTGCTCCGAAAGACGAGAGACCGGAGATTTGGATATCAAGCGCAATCTGCCGCGAGTCATTCTTGGTGGCCAGTATCGTCACCACCAGCGAGGGTTTGTGCGTTCTGTCGCCACGACGAAGTAGTCATTTGAACTTTTGCAAGCAGTTAAGAGCCGATCTGTAGAGGAGAACCCATGATGTGGATGACGAGGCGCAATTTTACCTTGATTGCGGCAATGTCTGCGGCTGCACAGCCGGCATTGAGCCGGGACAGATCAGGCGTAGTAACGACTGTGGATCAGGAATCGGAACAGGGGACGCTGCCCCGATTAGAGTATAGGCATGTAAATGTGTTCAGCAAGGAGCTATTGTCCGGCAATGGGTTGATCGTCTTCGCGTCAGAACACGAAGTTCGGCCAGGCATGATGCAGGCGCTGACTCGCGAAATGCGTCAATTCGAATCGATTTTCCTAAAATCAACCGCCGACCCAAATGTAGTGAGAGCGAGGGTCTTCACCATGGAAGAAGAACTAGATTTTGCCGGACATCCCTTACTAGGCGCGGCTGCAGTATTGCATCAACAGCGATCGCCAGAAAGACAAACCGCCTCGTGGACGATTGAACTGAGGCAAAAGACAGTGCCTATCGTCACCACACGGGAAAAGTCCTGGTACCGGGCCAATATGAACCAAGGAACAGCCGAGTTTGGTCGAACTCTTTCGATCGAAGAGAGCAGACCATTCCTGCAGGCTCTGAACCTCAAGGTGATGCAAATCCCACAATCGTTACATTTCCAGCAAGTCTCGACTGGTCTCCCTTATCTGATCGTGCCAATTTCGCATGGCCTGGAGAACGCTCGGATCGTCCAACCTGGATTCGAGTCGCTGCTGGCAACAGTTGGGGCGAAGTTTGTCTATGTCTTAGACGTGAATCGGTGCGAGGGGCGGACATGGGATAACCAAGGGCTGGTCGAAGACGTTGCTACTGGTAGTGCAGCGGGTCCGGCCGGTGCGTATCTGGTCCGCCAAAAACTCCTCCAACCCGGCCAAGAACTTGTGCTGAAACAAGGACGGTTTGTTGGGCGGCCCAGCCTACTGTTCGTTACGGTGCAGGACAGAGGCAACGGGAGACTCGACGTTTCTGTCGCAGGAGATGTTCGTCTGGTCGCACGCGGACAATTGGGAGCGTAGATTTGTACTCTCACGCGCCAGAAGTCTCTAACATCGGATCAACGGCACTCCCCGGTACATTGGACTAGGAGCAGGCCACATAACCAAGTACGTGCGCAGAGAGCTGAAGGAGCAGAAGATGAGAAGGTTTTTACTGATTGCGATAGTGGCGAGTGCGCTGGGTTCCGTGGCATGGGCAGCGCCCCCGTTTCACGTTGGGGTGACAAGCCGTGAATTTCTGCGAGGAGATCCTGCGTATGATTGGCGTGGAGCAAAGACGCACGCGCTGATCACCATGATCTGGTACCCCGCGAGCGTCCATGCGACGGAGACTCAGCAGTGGGTCGGAGACCCTGCACATCCCTTTGCCAATGCGGGGCAGGCCGCGCGTGATGCGGATCTGGCTGTGACTCCGAGGAAGTTCCCTCTCATTTTGTTGTCGCATGGAACGGGTGGTTCAGCACACATGATGGCATGGCTGGGCACCGAACTTGCCGCGCACGGATATATTGCCGTTGCAGTGAATCACCCCGGCAACAACTCATTGGAACCTCATACCGTCCAGGGCTTCACTTTGTGGTGGGAACGAGCGACGGATATCAGCCGGGTGCTGGATAGTATGTTGGCCGACCCCCAATTTGGAGACCGCATCGACGTTAGCCGTGTAGGCGCAGCCGGCTTCTCTATCGGTGGATACACCGTGATGGAGTTGGCCGGAGGAAGAGGAGAAATAGGGAACCTGAACGAAATCGAGAAGCGGTGTGGCTCCCTTGAAGCAGCAGACCCAATGTGCGCTTCGCCGCCAGAGTTTCCTGGACTTGTTCAGAAGGCGGTGAAACTTTACGAAATGGACGCGAGCTACGCTGCCGCACTAAAGCAATCGAACAGTCCACGCCGCGATCCTCGGATACGGGCCGTATTTGCGATAGCTCCCGGTAACGGCCAAAACTTTTCACCCGATGCGCTGAGCAAGATCTCTATTCCAGTGGAGATCGTAGCTGGAACCAGTGACACCAATGTCCCTCCTGAGGACAACGCTCGCTATTACGCCGCACACATTCCCAATGCGAAGCTAAAGATGTACCCGGCCGGAGTGGCTCACTATACCTTTCTGGATACTTGCACGGAGTCGGGCAAGAAGGAAAGTCCGGAGCTCTGCATAGATGGACCAGGTATACAACGGGATGCTGTCCACGCCGAAACAGCTCAGGAGGCAATCGAGTTTTTTGACGACGTCCTAAAGCCGTTAAGTAACCGCTGACGAGCCACGATCCATCTAAATGAAGGTGATGTACTCGCTTCTGCTATCTCCACGCGCTCTCAGCTGGTGTGGAGGACCCGAAAGTGATCAGGTTCCGCCGGATCTCGATCAACGACTTGGACTGGCGGCCAGGCCCATTGCCAAACGCTGATGCCCGGCGCGCAGGAGAACTGAATCTGGCCGCGGGTACCTTCAACTACGACGCGCGGCCAGGATTCGGCAATGCACGCCCGGTCCACGCCGTGAGAACGCAGCATATCGGCTAGGACGGCGACCGTGTCGTAGCCCTCGAAGGCGACTAAGGAGGGCGCTTCGCCTAGCCGCTCACTGAGGGCCGTCTCGACTCGTGCACCAAGTGGGCTGAGGCGCTCGGGCAGGTAGCGCAGGAACGGGATCGCGGCGCCATCGCCGCCCGGCAACGTCGCCCATTCGGCGAACTCCGGTTGTCCGGCCGGAGCACCAATCATGATCCCGGCAAGGCGCTTGTCGTGGCGGACGGACCTGACGATCGACACTGCCGGCTCCGGGTGGCCGGCCAGAAGAAGCAGGGCTGTCGCGCGATTGTCGACGAGCTCGTCGCATAGCGCCGCGGTGGTGAACGAATTCACGCTGAGTTCGATGATAGTGCCGCCGCGTGGAGCGAGGTAGTCCCGCAGAATGCGGACTCCGGACGTCCAGTAGACACTCGGCGCGGCTGCTGTCGCTATTCGGCTGTGGCCCGCGCTGAGGAGGAACTCTGCGTATATCTGCCAGCCGTGGGACTGCGCAGGCGCGAGGCGCGCGACCCAGTTCGTTGGCTGCTCGGTGAGCGCGTCGAGAACCGCCGACGAGCAGAGGAACGGCAGACCGAGGGCGTCGGCCCTGGCAGCAGCCGCGCGAGCGACGACGCTGTGATACTCCCCCGCCAGGGCAACCACGCCCAGGCAAGCCAATTCATCTACGGCTGCCGCTGCCCTCTGTGGATCAGCCGCGGTGTCTCGGACCACCAGCTCAAGTGGTCTTCCGGCGATTCCTCCAGCGGTATTGACTTCGCAAACAGCCAGCTCGAGTCCAGCGAGCAAGTGTCTGCCTGCCTCGACCCAGCCAGGCCGAGTGAGCGGAACCAGAGCGCCGATCCGCACGGCTGATTCGTCAGCCCGCTCTGCTCCAGATGGCGATGGTGGCATATTCATGCGTAGGTGTCTCCCTGGCGACAAGTTGACTGCAATTCTGAAAAGAAGATAGAAGACGACTGATCACGGAATACAGCCTGGAGCAGCGCCAAACGCCTGCTTCCACGCACCTCGATCATGGGCCGGAATCATGAGGAGTTCAGGATCAAGCGTATGAAGTTGAGAGAGCTTTGCGACTGTGGCATTCGCCTGGGATGCGTCGTTGTCCGTCGCTGCCATTACGAAGCTTTTAGGAAGCCGCCTTTCTATAGCCTCGTTTGCGTTGACGGCATCGCCAACGTGAAAGATACGGAACGTAGGAGAGAGATTAACGAAGATTCCGATGCTGCCGGGCGTGTGTCCTGGCAACTTTACGACGACTATAGATCCATCACCGAAGATGTCGGCACTCTCGTCGAAAGTTTCATAGGGTTTTGATTCAAAATGCAATGCGTGGACTCTACCGTCCATCGCTTTGGCCTCAGCGGGTACTACCTGAATGGTCTGCAGACGCCGATACCGTGTCATGAAATCTATCTCTTCGCTGGAAAGATAGACGGGGACATTCGGCAAGTCGACAAGTCCTCCCGCGTGGTCCATGTGGATGTGCGACAAGATGACTGCTGTCAACGCTTCGGGAGGAATCCCAGCCTGACGCAAAACATTGGCGGATGTGTCAGCGGCGCCGTTCTTCCCGTCGGTGAGGATTTCGAAATGAAGATGGCTCCAAAAAGGATAGTCGGCAATCTCCTGTTGCAAATGAGTACTGCTTCCTGTGTCCACGAGTATGTTCCCGCCAGGATGACGGATGACAAGACCTGAAGCGGTGACCTCGGCTACCTTTAGGTGCGTAATTCCAGCAGTCATTGCTTGAGCAGGTACCAAACGATGATCAAACTCTACCCAGCAGGCGCTGATTTTCGGCAGATCATTGTAGGAAGGTTTCACAAAAGCATGCTCGGGTGCTGGCGGAAGAGGCCTATTGCGGATCAATAATGCCGCAAGTCCGGCGATGGCGAGAACGGCCAAGACGCCAAGAGTAACCGCTCCCAACCTCCATATTCTTTTCATCGCACATTCTCCAGTCGCAGAAGGTGAAGGATTTCTCTGAGAGTGGTGTGCAGCGGCTTCGTGCCTTTTGTTGCTTTCGCCAAAAGTACTCCGCCTTCGAAGGCAGCCAGGATGAATTCGGCTAATTCATCTGCGCGTTTGCTTGATAGGCCTGCCTGCATCAGTCGCTCTCTTACAAGGGCGTGCCATTGTTGAAAAGCCGTCGCGACAGCCTCGGCAATTGGTTTGGAATCGGGAGCTTCCGCAGCCACGGTGCCTACCGGACAGCCGGCGCGAAATTCGGACCGCTCCAGCCCCGCAATAAACAAAGCAAAAACTTCCTTCAATCCCTGCTCCATGGATCTACTGGGCGAGAGGGCGTGATTGAGGACTTCGCAGACTTCTCTTCCGGCATGAGAGAGAGCAAGGGCCGCAAGCTCTTCTTTGCCACCAGGAAAATGAAAATACAACGAGCCCTTCGGGCTGCCGCTCGCTGCCACAATGTCCCCAGTCGATGTTGCGGAGTACCCACGTTCGTGAAGAAGGAATGCCGTCGACTGTATAAAGCGCTCGCGGCTGTCCGATTTGCGCATTTGGTTACTATATAGACCGGTCTATATACTGTCAATTAAGTATATGGAATCTCGTTGTTAGTGAATAGGCTAGAGCCTTGATCCAACCGGCTTCCCAGCCTAGAACTTCAGCGCCGAACAATGCGCGTTGCGCATTTCTTGCTCGTCTTGATCGATTCTTGGCATCGATTCGTCGTTCACAGAAGCTTTCAGTGGTTTCGAGCCATCCATATCACTGCATTACTCGACGCTCGAAGAGCAATGCAAAAGCAAGCCTAGGGACTGCGGCTCGTTGTAGCGGAAGCCGGCTATGAGGAAGCACTCCATTGAGGTGACGACTGAGAGGCGATTGACTTCGGAACTTACCGTGGACCACAAACAAGGAGAACGGAATGAATACGAACTCGCGAACTGTTACGCGCAGCATTGAGACCGATCCAAGTCCGGAACTTGTTCTTCAGTTCTTGTCTGATCCCCAACGAATCCCCCAGTGGGCATCAGGTTTTGCTGATCGGGTAGATGCAGATGGCGGTGGAGGTTGGAGGGTCACGAAGGGCGATAAAACATTTTCCCTTGAGGTGGTCGCGTCCGTTCCTGCTGGAACGGTGGACTACTTGCGTCAGATAACGCCAGATCAGAAAGGGGGAGCCTTTCTCAGGGTCTTGCCGCGGCCACGCGGGGGATGCGTCATTGTGATGACTTTGCCGGTGGTTCCGGGAGCTACCGTCGAGGAAACCACAACAATCTTGGACGAAGAGCTTCAGGCCCTTACGAAACTATGCGAAACTCTTTAGTTATCTGATCTGTGATCGCATACAAGCTCGTCACGACTGTAAAAGGTGGGTAGCCGCTGGCTACTCACCTCTATTCGATCCAACCTGCTCAGGCTTGCAAAAACAAGCTGGTTCAACGTTAGATGGGCGACGTTCTGAAAGCTCTTTAGGAACTGCGCTCGCGCATATTCTCATAGGAGCGATCGGGGCAACTTCTCTACACTGTCTGACCAATTCGTTTGAGCGAGACGAATCCGCTTTTCCCCCTCTTCTGTCTCATCTAACTTTCTCTCGCTTTCAGCCAAAATTCGAGGACTCTGGGGATCGTGCGACCATTCAGACAGGGCCTGCCCGGCTTCTACTTCTGCCGCGCCGGGCAGACATCGTTGAGCTGCCCCACGCATGCTGCAAGTAGCTGCTGACCGCTCCTCGGAGAGGTTGATATCTGTTTCGCGCATGATTGCACTTGGTCAAATGCCCCACTCGATGAGCCAATCAGCCGCGTTCAATTCTCGGCTGAGCCGATTTAGGCTCGTTGATCGGTGAGGTTTCGTAATCGAGAGGGATAGAAACTGGATCAATCTACGGACAGCCCATCACAAACGCGGTGACCATCAACCCAAGATGCCCACGCAAGAAGAATGGCGGTTAAGGCAATCGAAACGAGGTCCATTTGATGGATGTCGGATGGGGGAGGGGCGAATGGGATCGCCACATAGACCAGGAGAAGCAGAACGAGTAAGCATCCGAACATATATTTACCGATCCAATCTCTCGACTTGGTCACGTTGACATACAGCCAAACACCTACACAGACATTGCAATTTCAACCGCTAATGTGCCAGAAATTGAATTCCAGAGTCCCAAGCCGTGCCGCTCATGAGCACCGGGGTAAAGGGGAAGGTCTGGACCGTGGGTGAGCCAGTCGAGAAACCAATGGCTCACCGCCGCAAGCCAAATGATGCACGATGCCACGAGATCGCGCGTTCTGAAGTTCCAAATGATAGCGAGAGCTGTTCCCCAAACGATCGTCATAAGAAGGCTATGGGACCAGGGATAATCGTAAAGATTCAGCGGAGTGAACCGCGTGTTGCCGGGTTGAATACTCGCATGCTCCCAGCCCAAGGGCCCGAAAATATCCCCGAGGATATCGGGAAGCAACGCTGCGGTAAAGAGCACAACCAGTGGCGTGCGTTGGGCGAAGCGTTTGGATGCTAGCCCAACTGCGAAATGTCCGAGGAACATGATCCAGTCTCCAAATTAACCCAGGCCAGTGATGCATCAAATCCATTATTGTTTTAGCTCTTGTGATAGTCGCGAATTTTATAGACCTGCAAGATGCGCTTCGAAAAGAGCCTGGCATTCATATTGCATTGTCAAAGCCAGCGCTGTAGCCCTGACTAACAGCAGATTCGAGGCGAGTGTGAATAGCGTCGTTTATTGGCAATCTGATTCCGCGCTCGTTCAGAATCTCGCGCAGAAGAGAACTGTCCTTGCGAGCAAGTTCAAGTCTGAATCCAGACGGGAGGAACTCACCCGCAATCATTCTCTTACCGTACGATTGGTAAAAGGGAATGCTGAACAGCGTTTGATCCATGACTTCCAAAAACCGCGACGGGGCAATGCCTTCCTCGGGTAGGAATGCGAAAATCTCGGCAAGAGTCTCGATAGCGGAGAGAAGCAGGAAGTTGCCACAAAGCTTCAGCAGATTCGCGTGCCACGGTGCGTCGCTAACGAGTCGAACATTTTGTGAAATGCTTTCAAGAACCGGTAGGCATCGCTCATACGCTGAATGTTCGCCAGCGGCCAATAAGGCAATTCTGCGAGATACAGCCATCTCGGGCCGCCCCATGATCGGCGCAGCCAGGAACGAGACACCTCGATCAGCGTGAGCATTGGCGAGTCTCCTCGCCATACTCACGCTGATCGTGCTTGCAGAAATATGAACGCTGTTTGTTGTGAATGAAGAGAAAAACTCTTGGGATTTGAAGACAACATCTTCCAACGCTACATCGTCTGCCAGGATCGTGATGACAACGTCACAGGAGCAAGTTTGGTAAACGGAGCTTGCTACTTCGGCGCCGAATGACTGCAACTCATCAGCTTTCGCGCGTGTACGGTTATACACAATCACCGAATGTCCTGCTGCGAGGCAGTTCATCGCAATAGGACGTCCCATGGCCCCTGTGCCAATCACTCCAACTCTCATCTGTCTCCTTTAAGCATCCAAAAGTATTTACTACCAGGCTTTAGCGATTCACGACTGCAACGGCCTCAATCTCAATGAGCCATTGGGGATTGACCAATCTCTTGACCACCACAAAAGTACTTATCGGTGGGTTCTTAGTATCTACAAATTGATCTCTCACCTTCAGAACCTGCGGGATAAGAGCGGGGTCGACGGCCTCCACGCAGAAATAGTTCAACTTCACAACATCACTAAACTGACCTCCTGCCGCTTCTACCGCCGCCTTTAAGTTCCGAAAAACCTGTTCGGTCTGTGCGAGGAAGTCGTCTTGGCCAACCAAGTGTCCGGATTTGTCGAACGGAACCTGTCCAGCGATATAAACGAGCTTTCCACCTCTGACTTCTGCTACTTGCGAGTAGCCCGCTGTCGGACTAAACATCGTCTCGGGATTGAATAAGGTTGTGTGCTGCGAATCAGGCATGATTATCGTCTCCTTTGAAATTTTGCAAATCTCGAAGCAAGACCATGCTAGCTTCTCAATGTATATTCTTCCAATCGATTTGATAGATAATGTATATTCTTATCATGAATGTAGCCGCATTGGATTTGAACCTGCTGGTGGCGCTGGATGCACTTCTCCAGGAAGAAAGCGTCAGCCGCGGTGGGCAAAAGATCGGACTGTCGCAACCGGCGATGAGTCATGCCCTTAGCAAACTGCGCAACTCGCTCGGCGATCCGTTACTCGTGAGGACAGGTGGCCGCATGGCTCTGACCCTTCGCGCTCAGGCCCTAAAGCACACGGTAAAGGACACGCTTGAGCGTGTGCGTGAGATCTTTGTAAGCGATTCTTTTGTACCTGCTTCGAGCGCTCGCACATTTCGCATATTCATGTCGGACTATGCGAGTGGTCTTCTTCTTTCATCATTATCAAAGGAGATTCAGCGGACTGCGCCCGGCGTCCGCATCGAGGTTCATCCGTGGAGAGGAATCCCGGCGGATTCCAAGGAAACCGGACGGACTCCGGATGTCGTCGTGGCGTGCCAGACGCGCGATGTGCCAGGTTTTTACCGGCAACGCCTATATACGGACCGTGATGTTTGCGTAATGCGAGCGGGACACCGCCTGTATCGGAAAAACTTTAATCTCAAGACATTTCTTGAAGCTCCGCATGCTGCCGTCGCGGCATTAGAATTCTCCGCCGATCCCGTTGATACATGGCTGCAAGAAGTGGGTCATCCCCGGGATGTCGTTGTCACTGTTCCTCACTACATGGAGGCCCTTCATCTGGTCGCCGAGACTGAGCTGATCGCGGTGATTCCAGAGCGCCTAGTTCAGGCGTACGCTGCGAAACTCAACTTGGTTACCAAAGCGGTTCCATTGGATGGGGGTACTTTCGATCAGTATCTTCTTCATTCGGCGCGCACCCACGCGGACTTAGGGTGTACTTGGCTTCGCCAGTTGATCAAAGGACTCGTAAGCAGGAAACCAAAATAAATGTTGGGGCGGTTCGCTCGCGGACTATTCGGTCCGCCCTAAAATGAGACGCGTCGCACCGGCCGCGTTTTGCTACGGTACCTCGATCAGCTTGCCGGGAGGTGTGGTCTATCGGAAAAGATCTGTGGTTGCAGATCTGACCTGCGACAACAAAGGGAGAGATCGTCAATAAGCAGCGCCTCATCGAAGTGGGCCATCCATGCAGTGAATGCGCCGCACCGCGTCTGACAAGCCCGCTCTGATGAGCGATTCAGCGTCTGTCCTTTCTGAGCAAGAAAGATAACGAGAGGTTTTCTTCCATGTGATTCTCGAATTTATCGAGAACGCGACACAAGTGGTGTCTCGGAATGCCACCACCGTGCATGACAGCGGAATATTTCCATGGCGCGCAATCGGAAAGCAGCACCCTGCGGCCTATTGCGCTTTTCTTGCTGGTCCTGATCAGTTCTGGGCATATGGCAACCCGAAAACGATATAAGGCGATGGAAAGACCCTAATGTCGCAATAGCTTCAGAAGTGTTGGTATGAGCGCCAACAGACGTTTACGCGTCACACCATCACGAGCCTGGATCGATATGCCGTGGAGCGTTGCGGCATAGAGATCACCGAGCATCGCCACATCTGTTCTCTGAGGTAACTCCCCCGTCTGGACGGCTTTCTCAATACGTCTCGCGATGCTTGCAGTGCGTGCTCGACGGTGTTCCGAAAGCCACTCCCTAACGGGATCATTTGCGTCGGTACAGTTTGTTGCAGAAGAGACAACCATGCAACCATGTGGTCCGTGCTTCCGTGTATAAAGCTCGATTCCCTCGCGAAACATTCTTTCGATGGCGCTCGCCGCAGTAGGCTCCTCTGCCAGAGCGCGGTCAGCGAAGCCACCTTCCTGCTTTTCGTAATGCTCTATCGCTTCACGGAAGAGTTCTTCCTTCGACCCAAACGCCGCGTAGATCCGCGCTGACGCCAAACCAAGTTTGTCTGTCAATTCGGCCATCGATACACCCTCAAAACCGCGCTCCCAAAAGAGATCGCGAGCACGCAAGAGCGCGGTGTCCCGGTCGAACTCCCGAGGTCGTCCAGCCATTTCGCTAATCCCTCCGCTTCTTTGTTATTTATTCAATAATACCGCCTGATATGGTATTCTTTGTCAAACAGCAAAGAATGGACGCCGTGATGCGCGCCGCAGTCATTGAGGAATTGAACAAACCCCTGGTAATCCAAAATGTGCCTGATCCGATATGCCCGCCCGATGGGGCGATTCTGCGTGTCGGAGCTAACGGTATTTGCAGGACGGACTGGCACCTTTGGACGGACGATTGGGCGTGGCGAGGGCTCGCGATCAAGCCTCCCTTTGTGCTGGGTCATGAGTTTAGCGGCACAATTGAGGAAGTTGGCGGGGATGTGAAGGGGTGGAATAAGGGAGATCGGGTGATCTTTCCGATGAACCCGGGCGAGGGCACCTGCGAGTGGTGCCGGAGTGGAAACCAGCACGTATGTGACAGTGGCGCGCTGCTCGTCCCCGGCGTCTCGTATTGGGGCGCATTCGCAGAGTATGTCGCCGTCCGCTATGCGGATGTGAACCTGGTTCGGCTGCCCGACTCCATATCATTTGTAGATTCTGCGAGCATGGCTTGCCGCTATATGGCTGCGTTCCATGGGGTTGTGGACCAGGCTTCTGTGCGTGGCGGCGAGTGGGTGGTTGTACATGGCGCCGGTGGCGGCATGGGGCTGTCTGCAGTGCAGATCGCTGCAGCGGTCGGCGCGAAGGTAATTGCCGTCGATGTTTCAGAGAAGGCTCTCGCTGCCGCACGAAATCTTGGAGCAATTCATACCATCGACAGCCGTATCGATGACCCTGTGGAAGCGGTTCGAACGATTACCCAGGGAGGCGCTCAGGTTTCTGTCGATGCGCTGGGAATTGCGGAGACCTGCCGCAACTCCGTTCTCTCCCAATAGATGTGATTCTGCTCAATGAACTTCGGCTTTATGGCGCCTTCGGGATGCAGGGGCAACGTTTCGGAACAATGCTCGCGATGTGCGAGGCAGGCACGTTGGAGCCAGGCCGTGTTGTTCATCAGCAGGTAGGGCTTGAGGGCATTACCGGGATTCTGGAGTCTATGGGGACCTACGATACGACTGGCGTCGTCGTGATCGATCGGTTCTAGCACGCCACTGTGGGAGCGAATAAGCAGTCGTTCGGAGCAAATGTTTCAGTTAGGGCTTCCTGGAAACGTGAAGGTCTAACTCAGCCGTTCCTTAATATTCGGAGTGGGGCGAAAATCATCGGAGGAATACGTGGTCTAAGCAACGGGATCTATTTGAGAACAGCAGGACGGCGATTCTCCACGACCGACCGGCGAATAGCCTCTTCTGCGTTGATGGGTCAGCTATGCGTCAGCTGGGGATCACAATGGACGAGCAGATCGCCGTCCTCGCGGTGGCAGACAAAGGCTCCTTTGAAGCCGCTGGGAAATACCTTGGCGTCGGAAAGTCCGCCGTTAGAAAGAGGGTCCAGAGTGTAGAGAATGAACTTGGGGCTTCGATCTTTTATCCCTCCCGCAGCAGGGGCATGATGCCGACGGAAGCCGGGAATCTTTATCTCCTGCAAGTGCGTGAGTCCGTTAGGCACGCCTGGCTTGGTGTTGATCGCGTCCGAGCCTTCGTCCAGGCGCAATCCAGTGAATTGCGAATTGCATACTCGACCTATTTGAATACGAGGCTTTTAGATGTAATCCGACGCTTGGCTGTTCGTTCAACGAATGTGACACGAGAAAGCCTATCGACGCGTCAGGTCGTCTCTGGGGTCCTGCGAGGAAACCTCCATGCGGGATTCTGCCCATTCTCGAGAGTGACATCTCCGCCCGTCTTCTTTTTGAAGAGCCTCTTATGGTGTGTTTTCCGGTGGGGCACCGCTTGTCAGCAAAGTCTACGATTCAGCCCGAAGACCTGGAAAACGAACCTGTTGTATCTGTAGCACGCAAGGAAGTGCCAGGCAGACATCAAGAGATAGGCAACCGCTTTGAGAGTCACGGCGTAGCGCTTAACTACGTAACCGATGCCTACTCACCGGAAGAGGCGCTGTGGCTGGTGACGCAAGGAATCGGAATCTCGTTAATGACAAGGTTCTCTGCCTCAGTTTGTCGTCACAACGTTGCAGTTAGACCGCTTTCGGACCGTCTGCTCACCGTGAAAAGCGGGATATTCACGCGACGCGACCACAACGAGAAGCTTGTGCTGGATTTCGCCGATCTGGCCTGGATCGAGACTGCGGCCCTGCGTGCAAATCCGCCTTAGCCCCGGCATCAGTAACGCTTCGCCGCTCAACCAATATTCAAGGAGAACAACTCATGCGACGCTTCTATCTAGTCTCCATTGCAGTTCTGCTCGGCCTTGCCGCATGCAACAGCGCAAAGAACCCGAGTGACGCCAATTTCACAAAGGCAATCAATGAGTATCTGACGAATCATGGCGCAGCGTGTACGATGATCGGTCGTCAATTCCCAATCGATATTCCAAGGTCGGAGCAAAGCGAACAATACGGTATCGGGCCAAAGCTGGCGGCTCTGGAACAAGCTGGCCTGGTGCATTCGAGCGACACAATGGCGGTGGTTCACGCAATGCTCGATCCTCTGCGCGGTTCAACTCCGCCTCAGCCTGTGAAGCGGTACGAGCTCACAGCGGATGGCAGGAAGTATTTTCAGCAGATCCCCGGCCCGCTAGGACAGGCCAGCGGCCTCTGCTATGGGCAGAAGATTGTCGACTCCATCGTCAAATGGACGGTCCCCGCAACGGTGGGAACATGCTCGCAGACCGAGGTCACCTACAGCTACAGGATCGTGAACCGCGCAGCTTGGGCCGAACGCACGAAGGTGCAGCAAGCATTTTCGGATATCCGAATGACGCTCAACGGAGCATCGAAAACAACCGAGGTCGCTGGATTGCAGTTGACTAGCAGAGGTTGGGAGGTTACGGGACAGTGATCTCACCTCTCGATTGCTCGTCTCGGGCAAGGTGGCTAAGGCGACAGTTGAGCTTCGTTTTGGGTGCCTCAGAGCTTCAGAATGGATGAAAGTAATCTCCTTCGCTTCGACCGAAGTACCGCGATTGCGATGGTACGAGCGTAGGAGACAAAGTAGTGATAGAACCGGATGCAAAAGCAGGTTGCAGTGTGGCCGCATAGACGATGCGGCTCCGATGGCCATCGCACGCAGGAAAGGAATATATGCCTGAATCAACGGAGATGATTGATTTGATGGAGAGGGCACGAACGCTTTCTGGAAAATACGAGAATGTGATCATCTCGCGCAACAACAACCATGTGCTCCGAATGTCACGAATGACAGAACCTTACTTCTGGCATTTCCATCCGAACTCGGACGAAACTTTCATTGGACTCGACGGCGCGCTAATCCTTGAGCTAGAAAATCAACGCGTAGAACTGGGCCCCGGACAGGTATTCACGGTGTTGAAAGTGGAGTGCCCTGGCAATTTTGTACCAGTTGTGATGATAGAAACTGGTCTTATGAAGGGCCTGGAAATTCAGTACCGGCTAGAGGGTTAGTTCTCGGCCTGTTTTTGATTCAGTCAGATCGCGGCTAGCCGCGATCTGACTGGCGAATTCAGCAGGTGTCCTGTCAGCCAGGGCCCTGTGAGGACGACTCACATTGTATTCCTGCCGCCAGGCTTCGATCAGCAGCGTTGCTTCGGGCAAGGATTGGAACCAGTTGGCGTCCAGACACTCTGCCCGGAAGGTTCCATTGAACGACTCGCAGAAGGCGTTGTCCGTAGGCTTGCCCGGCCGGGAGAAGTCGATCTTCACTCCATTGCGATACGCCCACATATCCATCGTCTGACCGGTGAACTCCGCGCCATTGTCACAGAACAAGACTCGGGGCACACCGCGTTCCAGTATCAACCGATTCAGAACACGCGCCACGTCTTCTCCTCTCAAGCTCTGGCCGGCTTCGATGGCCACGCTTTCCCGCGTGTAAATATCCACGACCGTCAGCGCGCGGAAGCGTCTGCCGTCGTGGAGTTGATCGGAGACGAAGTCCATCGCCCACACCTGATTCGGTCCGGTGGGGCGAAAGCGTTCCTGACGATGCACCACGGCACGTCTTCGTCCTGTGGGCCGTGTGCGCAGACCAAGACCTTCTTCTCTGTACAGGCGATAGACCAGATCCTTACCCACCTTCCAGCCCTCGCGGTTCAACAGCACGCGGATCATGCGGTACCCATACCGCACTCGAGCTTGGGCGATCTCCCGCATCCGCATACGAAGCTCAACCCACTGCTCCTGGCGGCCTTCGTAGCGGTATGTTGTCCGTCCCATCTCCAGAACCTTGCACGCGTGCCGTTCGCTCACCCGGTAGCTCGCTTCCAGATACTCCACCAACGGGCGGCGCCGCGAGGGCTTTACCACTTTTTTCGTAGAACATCCTGCAGCATCGTCTTGTCCAGCGTCAGCTCCGCCACCAACTGCTTCAGCTTCGTGTTCTCCTCGCGAAGCTGTTTGACTTGACGGACCTGATCCACTTCCAGGCCGGCATACTTCGCCTTCCAGCGGTAGTATGTTTGCTCTGTGATTCCCACCTTGCGGATCAGCTCCGCTATTGGGACTCCCACTTCAGCCTGCTTCAATACTCCAACAATCTGCTCCACGGAAAACTTCTTCTTCATGGCAAAATCCTCCAACCCTTCTCAGGGTAAGTTTTTTGCCGAAAAACTAACCTTCAATCTGGCCCAGTTTTCGCCAGGCCCTTCACATACTCCTGAAAGCCAAACCTTCTCGCCTTCGATCCGTCCGCAAACAAGTCATAGTCCCAGCAGAAGACGAAGTCTCCGAAACCCCACGATGATACGTCACTGTACGGGTGACCTCGACTGCGTCCGGAAGGTGGTGGAAGCGGTTGATCAACACCTTCACGAAATGACTTTCACTTACTTGAAACAGTTGTTTCAATAATGTATTTTAAATGGATGAGCCGTCCAGTCGACGAAGAGCGCCCGGTAGAACTGCGCGCAGCCATTCTCCAATACCTGATCGAGCATGGGATCACAGATCTGTCCCTTCGGCCATTAGCGAAAGCTGTTCGATCTAGCCCCCGCGCTTTGCTCTATCACTTTGAGTCGAAAGAAAATCTTGTCATATCCGTATTGGCCGACATGAGGCAACAGCAAAGATCACTTTTCACTCAGATACGAAGCGAGACATTTGCCGAGGCGTGCGGCGAGATGTGGAAGATTTTGAGTTCTCCGGCGTTTGAGCCGCATGTGCGTTTGTTCTTTGAGCTGCATGGAATCGCCCTGAGGCAGCCTGTGCTGTACAAGGATTTTCTCGCGTCCGCCGTCGACGACTGGCTTGAGTTTACGGTGAAGCAGTTACGGGAAGACGGCTACCAACGCCGTGAAGCGATACTCGTTGCGACAACTGTACTCGCTGGTTTTCGCGGTTTCTTACTTGATCTGTGCGCAACGCAAGACCGCCTGCGTGTGAATCGTGCGGTTTCCGCGTGGCTGCAAACCCTCGACACAATTGTGCCGACAAGAAAGGCGTAGCAAATGCTCGCAAAAGACCAGCGATCCACGCCAACGATAGTTGCTCTTTTGCTTATTCTGACGATCCCCGGCCTGCCGTTGTCGAAGTGGGAGAACGAATTCGCTGGAGTAAGTCACCTCGTCGGCTACGAGGTCATCTGGTGGGTTCTCATCCTTTCGGTTCTCTTCTACGTGCGACGCGTAGAATCCCGTCCGCTGAGTTCGATCGGGTTTCGGAATGTCAGCCTGCAGGATGTGTTGATCGGTCTCGGTGCAGGGACTGTAATGATTGCCGGGCTCGCGGGAATTTACTACGGGCTGCTGCCCGCGTTGCATTTGTCCGAGAGCCCGCAAGTAAATCAGTTGGTGGCTACCCCCTTCTGGTGGCGGCTCATCTCCGTAATCCGAGCATCCATTGGAGAAGAGGTAATTTTTCGAGGGTTCGGCATCGAACGAGGCCGTGAAGTTTTCGGAAGCTTGCGCGTCGCAAGCGCACTCTCCTGGATCGTTTTCAGCCTGGAGCACATAGCCACATGGGGATGGTCACACGTGCTCATCGCGGGATTTGGAGGTTTGCTTCTAACGCTTCTTTATGTGTGGCGAAGGAATCTCTGGATCAACATCATTGCCCATTTCGTTGTTGATGGAGTATCTGTCCTGTTGGCATAACACTCCAAGGAGCCTACGCATTGATAGAGTTTGGTTCAATATCACTAAAGCTGTCTGGTGCGGATCTCGTGGCATTGACTGTGCTCGGACAACGGCATCAAATCTTGAATGCTTGTCCGACCACGTTCAAGGGCTGCCAGTCGTTCAACCGCTATCCCTTCAGCAAGCACCAACTCCGGAACAGAAATTCCAATGAGGGAAAGAGCCGCGCGCACATACGACTCGGCATGCTCCATTGCATTCGAAAATCCGGTCGCACCGTAAAAGCCTCCGCGAGTTATTACCAAGATCACTCGTTTGGCTCCCGCCAATCCTTTCGGTCCATCAGAGGTGTAGGTGAAGGTTCTGCCAGGTATAAGGATCGCGTCGAACCAGGACTTCAATTGAGCCGGGATTCCGAAGTTGTACATGGGAACTCCCAAAACAATTGCATCTGCAGACAAGAACTCACTCAGCGCTCTCTCCGTCACACTTCGCGTCGACCTCTCCTCCTCCGAAAGCATGTCGGACGCGACGGCAGATGGGTGCGAACTAGGCATTGTCCTGAAATTCATGTACGGAATATGGTCCGTTATCAGGTCGCGATAGACGATCGTCACCGAAGGATCCTGACCTCTGAGCCGTTCCACAATCTCAGTACTGAGGAGGCGGCTTATGGAGTCGGATGGCGAGATTCCAGAATCGATGTGTAATATGTTCATCGGTTTTCTCCCGAGTTTGCTAATCCGCTGAATTCAGCCATTTGTTCCCACTGCAGCCGTTCCGGGGGAGACGCAAGCCATGTTTCCAAACCCTTCAGGAAAGTCTTGCCTTCCGCGAGTGTTAGTAGCGGATTCTCCATGCCCTCAGTCCGGTGCAGGATGCCCAAGAACGTTATCCCATCATTCGACCTACATATGCTGTATCAAATCCCGCGAATCACCGCCTCGCGAAGCGCCTTCGTAATTCCATTAGCCGCACTCTCGAACTCTTTCACGTGTGTGGCTTTCACATTGAAACGGACTTTTTGTCTCGTGACCAAGAGGTCTCCTTTCTCTGAGGCAGGAGCGATAAATCTTGCTCGCCACTGTCACAGAAGCAACGATTGAATCGTCAACCCTATGACGAACGAGCAGAGCGGAGTGTGACAAGAGTGGACAGTCGAACGGATTGGATCCAGCGGTTTGAGGAACGTAGGCCATATCTGCGTTCCATCGCTTTTCGCGTGCTTGGGTCGGTCGCGGAGGCGGAAGATGCGGTTCAGGAGACTTGGTTGAGGCTGAACTGCAGTGTTGGTGAACAGGTTGACAATTGGGAAGGCTGGACCGTCACCGTCCTGACCCGCATTTGCCTTGATGTGCTGCGGCGACGCAAAGCGCGAGCCGAGGAGAGCCTCGATCTTGAAGAGAAGCTGGGAAGCATAAGGTCCGGAATGCCTGATCCAGAACAAGAGGCGGAAATGGCCGACGCCGTGGGTGTCGCTCTGCTTGTAGTGCTCAACACCCTTGCCCCACCTGAGCGCCTTGCCTTCGTCATGCACGATATATTCGCCTTTGGATTCGAGGAAATCGCAATTGTTCTGCAACGGACTCCGGCGTCGGTGCGCCAACTCGCCAGCCGCGCCAGCAGGAGAGTCCGAGGTGCTCCTCAGCAGTCTCCGCGAAATCTTAAGGACCAGAAAGTCATCTCTTTGTTTCTCACCTATCTCCGCGCAGGAGATGTAAATGGCATTATGAGTGTTTTGCACCCCGAGGTGATCCGGAGTGCTGATGCCGCAGCAGTTCCGCCTCCGGGCGAACTGTTGATCGTCGGTAAGAGCAAGGTAGCCCAAGAAGCAGCCACAAATGTTTCAAAGGCGAAGTTCTGCCAGATGGCGCTCATCAATGACCAGGTTGGAATTGTCGTCGCGCCGCACGGGCAGTTGGTAATGGCACTCCTCTGCATCGTCGCGAACGAGCAGATAGTTGAATTCAACGTGATTGCCGAACCAAAAAAGCTGACGGAACTCGAGATAAGAATCGTGCCAGATCGATTGCTTGAGAAATACGACGAAGCGGTTCATGTGGATTCTGGATCGTAACAACGGCTCTCTCAGTTACTGTACAGGCACAAGGAAATCAAGGCATCACCATCAACTTGAGATCACCCGGAGAATCATGTCCTCTCTTCGCATAACTCTGTTTCTGGTTTTCATTGTGTACGGTTCCTCTCACATCGCAACGGCCCAGAAAGTTGCCGCCTCTCCTCTTGCCACCGTAGGTATGCCCGCCGCAATCGTGGCGTCAGCACGTAGGCGTGAAGAGACAATCACACGAAGCGCTTCGCGGTGTCGGCTCAATTCGTCCATGAGAGCATGAACGCATTCACCACAAGCACACGGACTTATGCAGTTGTCCCAGTCATTTTTCTGCTTCCGTGTGTTGCGAGTAGAGAGCGCGCCAGTGTCCATCTCGGTAGACGAAGATGTCGCAGGACATGATCGGCCTGGGATCCACACCCTTGTCCAATGCGAATGTCAAAATCGCCACATCGCCATTCATCTCGACCGAGGCACGGAATGGATGAGCGGCCCGCCATTGCTCGGCCTTAGCTGCGCCCTCCCCACTGTTCCCGTTTTTGGCAGTGTGGGCAAGGATAGCGGCCTTGCTGTGTGTGCTTCCATCGGAACTGATCGAGCGATATTCCGGAAGGAGCAGAGCATCGACATACTTGGTGTCGCCAGTTTCTTCAGCCTTCGACCAGCCTTCGTCGTCGGCAATAACCGCGGTTGCAGTGTGAGGCTCAGCTATCCCCTGTGCTCGAGCACCTGCGGTGAGAGCAGGTCCCATAGCGGCGGACAGAACCAAGATATTGAACGAAACGGCGAAGTTGCTAACGTTGAAGATTCGGTTGCGCATGGAATCGAGCTTAACCTCTTCCTTTCGTCTGCGATCGGGGAGTCGCCAATCGGTTGTCACAATCCCCGCTTTTCCATCAGAAGCGCCAGATCAACGAGGCGGTTGGAAAAGCCCCATTCGTTGTCGTACCATGCGAGGATCTTGACCAGCCTGCCACCGATAACCAAGGTGGAAAGCCCGTCAATAATGGACGAACGCGGGTCTCCTCGGTAGTCGCTCGATACCAGGGGCTCTTCACTGTAGCCGAGAATGCCTTCGAGGGGGCCAGATTCCGCGGCCTTGCTTAAGGCCGCATTTACCTCGGCCACCGTCACATCGCGTTTCAAGGTGACCGTCAAGTCGACAATGGAGACCACTGGAACCGGAACCCGGAGGGAATAGCCGGTTAGGCGTCCGTTCAGTTCCGGGATCACCTTGCCGAGCGCTTTAGCAGCTCCGCTGGGGTAGGGGACGATCGAGAGGACCGCGGCCCGGGCTCCACGCAAATCCTTTTCCGGTTGGTCGAGCAGGACTTGGCTATTGGTATAAGCGTGGGTGGTATTCATCAAGCCGTATTCGATGCCAAAGGCCTGATGAAGCACCAGGGCTGCGGGCGCAAGGCCGTTGGTGGTGCAGCTTCCGTTGCTGACAACCTTGTGGCGAGCCGGATCGTATTGGTCATGGTTGACTCCCATCACCACCGTGATGTCGTCGTTCTTTCCTGGCGCGGAGATGATGACTCGCTTAGCTCCACCGTTCGTGATGTGCACCTCGGCCTTGGCCTTGTCGGTGAAGAAACCAGTGGCCTCGATCACGACGTCCGCACCAACGCTCTTCCATGAGATCGATCCTGGGTCCCTTTCTGAAAAAACACGGATGGGTCTGCCCTCGATCACCAATTGGCCTTCGCCGGCTTCGACTTCAGCTGGTAAAGTGCCCAGGAGCGAATCGTATTTCAAGAGATGGGCCAGGGTCTTGCTGTCCGTTAAGTCGTTGATCGCAACAACCTGGAAATCGCTTTGCCCCAGAGCGGCGCGCAAAACATTCCGACCGATTCTTCCGAATCCATTGATACCGACTTTGACCATGTGTAGCCCTTTATCTTCCGTTCATCTCCAATCTAGCTGCGATGAAAGAGTGGCGTACATGACATTTATCGATCAATTTACGCCAAAATGCGGGGACAAAAGCGTTCGCGGTACTCCGTAGGGGTGAGCTGCAGGTTCCTTTCGAAAACACGGCGCAGGTTGAGGCTATTGCCGAACCCGGTGGCCCCCGCGACCTGCTCGAGCCCTTCTGTGCCTTGTTCCAGGCGTTGCCTGGCTGCATCCAGGCGCGCTTCTTCCACAAACTTCGCTGGAGGAGTATCTGTCTCGCGGGTGAACACGCGTGTGAAGTTGCGCGGGCTCATGGCAACCCGGTCCGCGAGTTTCTCGACTGACAGGTCGTGGGCGAGGTTCTCGAGGATCCAGGATTGGAGATCGCGGATCGGACCTGGTCTCTTGGCCTGATTCAGGAGATAGCGGCTGAATTGGGACTGTCCACCGGGTCTGCGCAGGAACATGACGAGGTCTTGCGCAACATCGCGGGCCAGGGTGAAGCCGTGGTCGTCTTCGACGAGGGCCAAGGTGAGGTCAAAGCCCGAACTGACCCCGGCAGAGGTCCAAACCGTTCCGTCCTGGACATAGATCGGCCCTCTTTCAACTTTCACTTTGGGGAAGCGGGCTTGCAAGGTGTCCAGCAACCGCCAATGCGTGGTGGCTCGGCGCCCATCGAGCATGCCGGCTTGGGCAAGCAGGAAGGCTCCTGCACAGACGGAAACGACACGCCGTGCCTTGGAAGCTGCGCGGCGAACCCATTCCACAACGCATGCGTTTTCCTCTTCGGTCAAGCCTTTTCCCGTGATCATGATCGTGTCGCGCTGAAGTTCGGGATCGAGATCCGAGAGACGATGGTCCGCCAGGAGGTTCAATCCCGACTGCCCATGCACCACGCGATGGGGCTGAGTTGTGGCAATTGTCACTTCGTAGGATTGCTTGCGCGAATCCGCCGACTTCAGGCGGTTGGCATGCATCAGGATGTCCGCGGTCCCCGCGGCTTCGAACAACATGCCCCCCTCGGGGACGATGATCAGGAACGTATGCATGTCCTTAATAATATAAAAGAAACAAAATAGGACAAGACGATCCGCGCCTCTAGGAAACGATCATCGGGCAATCGCGAGCTTCAGCCACGGCTTTCTGCGGAAGGCGGCGGAACGGCGTGATAGTCGTGGAGTATCCGAAGCAAACGTAGCAGCTCTCGCCTGTCTGCTGGAGCCAATGGCGCCAACGCACGGCCCTCTGCCTCTGCGAGGCCAGCCTTCAGCCGCTTGAAGCGAGCTTTGCCCGTTTCTGTCATCTCAACAATATTCTGGCGGCGGTCTTCGGGATCTGAAACGCGCGTGACAATATCTTCCGCCTCGAGCGCATTGACAACCGCGTTCATATCGCTGCGGTCGATGTTCGTGCGCCGACAGAGTTCGGCCTGCGAGACGGCACCAAACGCATCGAGCGTTGCGAGCACGGCGAGCTGGTAGCGATGAGTCCCCTCCATAGCGAGAGCTTCGTTCACGACTCTGCCGACCAGGATGGCCGTCTGATTCAGCAACCGAGACGCCAGATTGCGCCATAGAGGTGCTTGGCCCGCATGTCTAGTGATGTCCATCGCGCCTCGAAAAAGATTGGTGGCACCAACGATTTTCTATTGGCGACACCGGGTAGTCATGCTACTTTATAACAGATCGTTGGTAGTGCCAACGATCTGACTGGAAGATATCGCTCTTCCGAGCGGTTCGTCGACTGCTGCGCCCCGCGAAAGGTGCAGGCCGGATGACATCTTGTGTCCCAATTGATTTCTCAGAAAGCGAAGTGAGAACTACCCATGGCGATAGTGCATGTTTTAAGAGGCCAGGATCGCGTGTTCGGCTTTACGCTCGATGAGCAGGGGATGAACCTGCCTCTGCAATATGGTCCGTGGACCCCCTTCAAGACGATAGAGCTGCACCACGACGAACCGTATCAAGGCGTGGATGTGAGTGCTTGCTTGGACGACATCAGCAAGCATGGATTTCACTTGACCGCTGCGCATAAGCGCATCACGGACCTTGCGTTGCGTAGCGTGCCGGTCAAGGGCGAGCGAGCGCTGGTCCTTGGCGGTGGCGGAGGGGCAGGCAATGCCTGGGAGATCGGCGTCATCGCCGGCCTGTTCGATGCCGGGTTGGATGTGACCAGGGCCGATCTGATCATCGGGACGTCGGCGGGATCAACGGTCGCGGCCCAGATAACGAGCTCGACCCGACCGCCAAAACTGTTTGCCGACATCCTCGCCGCTGCGCCCCAGCCGGGGGCTGGCGGGGTCGGGCCCGATCGTGGAGGCGTCCCGAGGCCGGTCGCGAACCATATGGAGAGGACGGATGCAATCTTCGCCGCCGCTGCGGACGCGGCCGACTTGCGTCGCAGAATGGGTGCGGCGGCGCTCGAAATGGATGCGGCGTCGGACAGCTCCATTCAGATGCGGTGGCGCGCCGCCGTCGCCTCTCGACTGCCTAGCCAATACTGGCCCCAGCGACCGTTACACATCGTCGTTATCGATGCCCATACCGGTGAGCCGGTCGTGTTCGACCGCTACAGCGGAGTCGAACTGGTGGACGCCGTCGCCGCGAGCACTGCCAACGGCTTCGGTGTCCCTCCCTACAGTATCGGCGACAAGCGGTACATCGACGGCGGCTACCCATCCGCCGAGAATGCCGGTCTGGCAGCCGGATGCGAGCAGATTCTGGTGCTGTCACCCTTCGGCGGCAGGTCAAGGGCTCCGCTGCATTGGGGGGTCCATCTTGCAGCGCATGTCGACGAACTGCGAGCACGCGGCAGCAAGGTCGAGACGATCTTCCCAGACAGCAACTCGCGCGACGCATTCGGCGTCAGCATGATGGATGTGTCGGCCCGTCCGCCCTCCGCTCAAGCGGGTTACAACCAGGGCAAAACCCTTGCCGAGCAGCTCAGCGAATTCTGGCGCTGACGTTTACGAAACCAGTCGACTCGGTAGGCGTGACGACATCTGCTCATGCCTCGGATGGCCATTGGGCGCGTGTGGTGGTTGATGTTCGTGCCGATGATCGAATCCGCGCCACCTCTGCGCCATTCGCGATGGGCAGGTTCGCCCTTCGAGGGCTTGAACTTATGCCAGCACTGTGCAATTGGGGAAAAAGGAATCTTAATCCAGCGATGTTTCTCTTGACGAGCGAATCTGATCGATAAGGCTTTGCGAGCAGGCGTGGAGTACATCGTAAAAATCTCCACCATCGGGAGCGGAGGGACGGCTACCTCAAGCCCATGCGCAAGTCACTTTCCTGCCAGGCTGTCCAGCCAATCGCCATCGAGAACGACACACCGCCAGTCGTTTAATGGGGTTGCGCCAAGTGACGCATATAAATTCAGAGCCGGTTCATTCCAGTTCAGAACTGCCCATCGAACAAAGGTGCAATTCTCCTTCTGGGCTGTGCGTGTGACCTGCGCTAACAGCGCTGTGCCGATTCCACGTCTCCGAAACTCGGACCGTACATAGAGGTCCTCAAGATACATGCCGGATCCCCGCCAGGTGGAGTAGTAGGGGAAGAAGACGGCGAAGCCCACCGCCTGCGAACCCCATTCGGCAATGAATGTTCGAAACTTCGCATTGGTTCCGAAGCCGTCACGAGCGATGTCGGCCTCTGTTGTTTGTACGTGCCCGGCTTTTCCTTCGTATTCTGCAAGTTCCTGAATCAACGTTCGAATCAGGGCAGCATCCTCCGAGATGGCGTCGCGTATCGTGAGCATTCGATTAGGGAAGACCTATCGCTTGAAAGTCATGATCCAGTTTGTCTCCCACGTCTTGCCAGCGTCGTCGGAGAAGGCCTGTTCAAAGCGGCTCGAGCTTGGGGTTATAGAGGAAAAGCCATTGCGGGACATGATGATTCGCCCCTGGAACTCTTCCTGGTCGTAGAATTGCCCTTGCCTGTCGACAAATCTGCCAACCATGGGAGTGGTCATGACGGCATCTGAGCCGTTTGCCCAGTTCAGGCTCCATTGATGAGATTGCGGGTTGAAGAGCCGCAATCCAACGCCTTCGATGTGCCCCGTCGGGCCGGTAGCTTCTAGTTCCAAAAGGCTTGCGCGCCCTCCCCAGATTTGACTGACTTGAGACGTACCGTCATAGTCGGTCCACGTGTGTGAACCGGTGAGAGGCTTTTGCAGGCGCCGGATATGGGTCTTCCACAAGCCAAGATTGAAGTCGAAGTTGTGCGCACCATCGCGTGTACTTGAGGCAGAAGGTGAAGGCGTCTCGTTGCCGGCTGATGTTTCTTTATCGCGCGTCAGTGTGGCGACAAAATTCGGCTCCCAGGTTTTGCCGCCGTCGTCGGAAAACGATTGTTCAACGTGGTGGGAATCTGGAGTTATATCCGACCAGACGAAGCGAACAAAGACGGTCCGCCCGTTGAACGATTCCTGGTCGAAGAGCTCGCCGCGGCCGTTCTTGAACTCGCCGATCAGAGGCTGATTCAGTACACCTTCTGCCTCGCTGGCAAAGTACTGACCCCACTGATGCGCCTGCGGATTGTAAAGAAACAATGTGAGGCCTTTGAGTTGTCCGGACGGGCCGTGGGCATCGATCTCCTCCAGCTGCGCGCGGCCGTTCCAAACCTTCCGGACATGCACCGTTCCATTCAAGTCCACCCATTCGTTGGAGCCCGTGAGTGGATGAACGAGGCGGCGTATATGGGTCTGCCATGTGCCTATATTGAAATCGAAATCATGCTGCCCGTCCCGCAGTTCGCCGGACGATGGCTGAGGCGCTCCTGCCGCGGTTTGAGCGACGGCGGCGATTGAAAGCAAGTATCCAACGAGCACGGTCGAAACAAAAAATCTTCCAACGTTTCGAATGGAATTCAGCGTCTTCTTCACATCCATAATCTGTCACTCCGCGTGGTTGGGTGCTGCCTTGATCGCAGCTTGCCGTCGAATGATTACTGAGCCACGCTTACGAATATCAACCGCAGTGTGGTATTTTCAAAGATCCACCTTATTATGGAATTAGCGATACCACTTTCCGAAAAGGGCGGACCTCTTTTTCGACAGGTATATGCCGGTCTGCGGACGGCCATTTTGTCTGGAAGCCTTTCGGCAGGAGAACGGCTCCCATCGACCCGCGACCTGGCCGAACAACTCGGCATATCACGGACCGTTGTTGTTCTGTCATACGATCACTTGCTTGCAGAAGGCTTCATCGAGGGTCGTCGAGGGTCGGGAACCTATGTCTCTTCCAGCCTGAGCAAGAGCACCGCCCAAAGACCCAAAAAGGTCTCAAGCTTACCGCTCTCGTGTTTCGGCACCGCAGTAGCCGAGGCATCGCACAAACTCGAATTTCCCGATCGTCCGCCCTCCAGGCTTCGCTATGACTTCGCATTCGGGCGAAGCGACATGTCGACCTTCCCTCTCGAAGCTTGGCGGCGCATCTCGATGCGTCACGGATTGAAAACATCGATTCGTGAAGTGGACTACGGGCCGGCAGCTGGCATACCTGCATTACGAGATGCAATCTGCCTCCATCTGCGACGCTCCAGAACTGTTGTATGCGACTCATCTGACGTGATTGTTGTCAGCGGTGCCCAACAAGCGCTCGATTTGGTCGCCCGTATACTTGTTGACCGCGGTGATCCCGTAGCCATCGAAGACCCTCAATATCAAGGGACCAGAGAGGTGCTTCGCGCCGCTGGTGCTCGCTTAGTGCCGGTACCGGTCGATCGGGAAGGCTTGGATCCGACCAAACTCCCTGGTCGGGCCAAGGCCGTCTTTGTGACACCATCGCATCAGTTTCCAACAGGTGCGATTCTTCCTCTTGATCGACGCCTTGCCCTACTAGAATGGGCTCAGCGCAGAAATGCGGTGGTTATCGAGAACGATTATGACGGAGAATTTCACTACGGAGGAAGACCATTAGAGTCGCTTCAGGGTCTCGACACAAATGGTCGGACCGTCTATATGGGCACATTCTCGCGTACGATTTTCCCCGCTCTTCGCATTGGCTATGTGGTCGTACCTAAATCGCTCGCACCCGCGTTTACGGCAGCCAAATGGCTCGCCGACCAGCACTCGGCCATTCTGGAACAAAAGACACTGGCGGAATTCATCGCATCTGGCCTTTACGAGCGTCATCTACGCCGCTTACGTCGCAGGAACGCGAAACGACGCGAAGCCTTACTCGACGCAATTCGCGACTATTTAGGCGGGCGGGTGGAAATGAGCGGAGACGGCTCAGGAACCCATGTCATTCTCTGGCCAAAGAAGCACACGTCTGAGGACAACGTGATTGCCAAAGCAGCTTTGCGAAATATGGGAATCTATCGGATTTCTCATTGCTATTTGAAAAAGCCGTCCCGCACAGGCTTCATGCTTGGTTACACAACATTGAACGAGGATGAGATTCGGGAAGGCATTCGCTTGCTCTCAGAAGTTTTGTAAAACTTCTGAGTCCACCGGGCCCAGGCCACGCCCAGTTTATTTCGTCGGAGGATTCGCCGGTGGCTGCCCCGTGCTGACGGGAGGAATGATGTCGTTCATACGGAGGTACTCAACCATCTGTCCGTAGTGACCGGTGGCGTGGGAAAAACTGAAGATGGCCACAGCCAAACGTGTGTTGAGCTAAGGAATCGCGATCGGCAGCTTAATCCAGCGGCGTGAGCACGTTAACGTTGTTGAGCACCGCCATAGCTCTGTGGCCTAAAGTGAAGGAGTCCTTGAGGTACTGAAGGATTTGCTCTTTCGTCCGCAGGCTCTCGGGGCCGTTTGCAGCCCCGTCTACCGTGACGCCCGCCGCGACGGATCTTGTCCAAGGATTGCACTGTAGATGACGAAATTGGCCGTCGCAACGTGCCGAACTTCGAGCGCGAAGGTCCTGACACCAGTGAAGTTGGAGCCATCAGGCGCAAATAAGTATTTGTCTTCTGGCATAGCCTCGGCTGCCGCAACAAACTGACGTTCGACCATGCCTAACTGCGCTTCCATCATCGAGGCTATCGTCGGGGGTGAAGCGGGTTTCATGGTGGCGCTTTGTTACGCCGTTGTGGCCAAGCAGGCAGCAAACAGAGCTAAGGCGATCGTGGTCGATCAGACAAGGATATCCTCCACCGTTAGAAGCAGCCCAGCTTTCTCGTCGATCAAGTGGTCTTCGACACAGCTCATGAGGAGTCCGCCGTGGGGCATCGCATAGCTGGCATTTGCGATGAGGTTGGAGATCACCTGGATGATCTCCCCTTTTCTCATCACGAGTTTCTCGGTCGACGCCAATTTCGTCTTAATCTCGATGCCGGCGGAATTGAGCTTGGGGGCGTAGATCTTCACTGCATCGCTGAGCAGATCAGAGAGCGGAATATACACCGGTGAAAGATTTTCGCGATAAAAGCCAAGCGTTTGCTTCGTGATGTGAGAGAGACGTACGAGTTCACCTTCGGCTGCGTTGAGGAAGGCGTTGACCTGCTTCGGGTCCGACGAATTGGAACGTGCCAGGTAGATGAGGTTCAGCACAGCTTCGAGGGGATTGTTGATCTCATGCGCGATGGTGGCGGCCATCTTGCCGCTGGCCGCAAGCTTCTCGGCCTGAAGGAGTGATTGCTCCATCCGCTTGCGCTCGGAGATGTCGCGGAGAACTTTGGAGGCTCCAACGATCTTCCCATGGGCGTCTTTCACCGGCGAGGTTGTCAGAGACACATTGATTCGTGTTCCATCTTTCCGGAGACGGAATGTTTCAAAGTGCTCCACGCGGTTGCCGCCCCGAAGGGTCTCAAGGATGGTTTGCTCTTCGGAATGCAATTCTTCCGGCACCAGGGTCAGGATCGACTTGCCTACGATTTCTTCTGCGGTATATCCGAATATCCGTTCGGCTGCGCTATTCCAGCTGGTAATCGTACCGTCCAGGTTTTTACTGATAATGGCATCGTCGGAGGATTCAACGATGGCCGCGAGCGAAAAACGTACCTGATCCAACTGCCTGTGCTTGGTGATGTCGCGCGAAATCTTCGAGATGCTGACCACCTGGCCCTGTTTGTTTCTGACTGGAGAGATGGTCAGCGAGACGGGAATCTCTTTGCCTTCTTTCGTCAGCCGCACGGTCTCATAATGCGCGATCGTCTCACCGGCCCGCAGTTTGCGCAGAATTTCCCGTTCTTCCTCATGCAGATATTCAGGAATCAGACGCAGGATGGGTTGCCCGGTCATTTCTTCGGCCTGATATCCGAAGATCCGTGTTGCGGACGGGTTCCAACTTGTGATTGTCCCATCCAGAGTCTTCGTGATGATCGCGTCTTCCAGCGAATGGACGATCGTCTCCAGCAACGACGCGGAGCTTTCGAGCTGAGAATCCGGTGCGGGGGGAGTCAGGTTGGAGTCCATCTTCGAAGGATCGGGGGTGGACATTCCTTGCCTCAACTCGAACGATATTCGTTAGTTTCTCTTCCCGGCTCGATGGGGACAACCTAGTTTGATGCCATACGGACGTCGAGGGGTGGCAACTGATGTGCATTTGTTCGAGTGGTTCGGCGGTCCCAACTGGCAGGTGTGACGATTGAGGCAAAAGAAGAGGCCCACGATTGGGTGGGCCTCTCTGACTCTTATCGTGCGAGAAGTCGAACACCCAGACGTGCCATCGTCGTACGGATGATAAGGTTCCGCCCGGCCTCTCTAGCAGCAACTATACATATGCCTAGTCCGCATCGCGCTATCGTCAGACACCAAAGCTCCGCATTGCGACCTCTTCGACAATCGTGCTGTAGGCTTGCCTTCGAGAAAAAGCTCCTTATCGAGTCCGGCGCGCTAAAATCTCATAAACCGGCTTGTTGTCAGCGAAGACTTGCCACTCTGAAATACATTTGCCACGAATGGTTGCGCACCAAGCTGCGGGTATCCGCCAGACGGTGTTATCAATGGTGCCACCCGCTTCTCCAATGGCCAATACGGTGTCTTCTGTAGCCAATTGGTTCCGGACCTGAATCCAGTAGTCCGGACACATCGCAAAATATGCCTTCCAGCCGCCTCGCATGGAGTCTACTCCCTGCACTCGGTTTCCCAGGGAATCAACGAACAGATGATCCTCAGTCATGAGCGAGGCGAGCGTCTCGATGTCGTGACGATTGATTGCCGCCACAAACTCTTTGAATGTCTCACTAGACGTGCCACCGTGCCTTCCATTTGCCATCTCGCCCCCCTTTACCGACATATCAGAAGTTTACTTCCGCACTGAGACGTACTGTGTCCCGAGGCGGCAGGATAAAGTCAGGGATGAGAACCCGTCACGACTTATCGGCAAGCATCCCCATATGTTCGAGCGGTCACTTTGGAGATGGTTGCATTATTGGGTTTGGCCTGTGTGCCGCCGCCGTAACGGGCATCGAAGGGCTTCCGCTCGGAGTTTCTACTTGCCGTGCATGACCACCTTGATCGCTCTTGAGCAATTTTAGGATTCGTGTCAGGGTGTTGCGGTGCATTCCCAACTCGGCAGCAGTTTTCCCGAGATGCCCGGCTTGTTGCGTTCGTACATGGCTTATGTAGGCAGCCTCAAACCGATGAACAGCTTCCTGATAGGACAGCCCTTCACCTGTCATTGTCCTTACGACTCTACCTAGTCCTCTCTTGATGGCGAGACCGTCTTGTTCAGTAATAACGAACAAATCTGACATTCATCCATTTTGACCCGATACCGCGAAATTGTTCCAGCAAAATATCTATTTGATAGGGACCTGGCCTAAAGACCGCTACCTGGAGACTTGCTATGTGTACACACGCGTTCACGCTCATTGAAGCGTACCTATTGTGCTGCCGCTTTGCCGTTGTGGGCAGATGGCTCAGCATGATCCTTCCATTCACTCAAATACACGGCATCCACTGTGGTCTGCCCGACCTTTTGAATCAGATGATTGGTTAGTGTAGCGCCATGGGCTTTGTCATACTGTCCTCTTCGATCTTGGGTGGCCGGACTCATCTTTCGTAACAGCTTAATTCACTGGGACGATGAACTCGCCGTGCGGTTCTGCCATAGTAGGGGTGCAATCTATCTGAATCATCCACGACAAGTCCTAAAGGAGACCGCCCCACTCGGCTAGACAGCCCAACAATTCAATCACCGGCTGACGCATCGCTTCGGTCAACTCATACTCGACGTGGAGGACGGATGTACTTAGAATCCTTGCGCAAAATGATTTGCGAAGACTCTAAGGAGCGAAGACTAGCGGTGAGAGCTTTCTTTGAGGCCGAAGGATGCGTCCGCATGAGGTCGCTGAGGCGAACCGGTTTATCTTTCATGGCCCAAAGAATCTGTGCTGTCCACTTGCCGGCAACGCTGTTGACACCGCGCACTAGATGACTCAGCTGTGAACTGTTGGAGCCTTCCAGTGCGAGTTGATTTCGTAAGGTCTTCAAGATTCTGGTCCAGAGTCGGTGCTCACGAGTCGTTCATAGTGTTGATCAAGTGCATGATGGTTCTCTGTTTCGGACCGCGAGGGGTTTGCCCGATAGCGCTCTGACAAGGGCGGCCTTCGGGCACTTCTCTCGTCTAACAATCTTCCCTTTAGTGCACAGTCCTCTTCTATAGTAGAATAGCTCTGGATGAAACGCACTGCCAAAAAATCAACTGGGCTCAACCTTCTGCTGCTCGGCGAACGAGTGCGCTCCGAAAGACAACGGCGGAACATATCGCTGGAAACCTTAGCGGAGCGCTCGGGAGTGAGCCGAAGCATGATCTCGGCGATTGAACGGGGAGCAAAGGCCGCAACTGTGCTGGTGATCGACAAGATCGCGACGGGGCTTGAGACGAGTCTTGCGCGTCTGCTTGCTACTGAGATTCAATCCCGTGTTCACGTTCTACGTTCGGCGGAACAATCTGTAGCCCGCGACCCCGCCGGGTGGGAGCGACGGATTCTCTCGCCGGTTCTTCCCAGCGTTGAGTTCGAGTTCATGCGGACAACGCTGAATGCCGGAGTTGACGCGGGAATCTTTCTGCCACACGCACATGGATCGCGCGAGTACGTGGCTGTCGAGAAGGGGACGCTCGATCTTACGATAGACGGTGTGCTCCACCAACTCGCGGCGGGCGACAGCATCTATTATGACGGCGACTGCCTTCATGGGTTTGCGAATTCACATTCAACAGCATGTGTGTACTACCTCGCGATGGATGTCTCTGGGGATCCTAGCGGAACGCAACATCGGGTAGCCGCTCCCGGTGCCTTTGATCAAAGCTCGAAGCGTCCTCAGTCCATCGGAGAACAAGCCACGCTTAAGCGGAGAACTAGGGCACCCAGAACAACTTCGAAGCGTTCCCCGAGCGCAAGTCAGAGAGAGGTGCCTCATGGCAAATAGGGGCACGTGGGACTGGTCCGAAGAAGAGATCAAGCGCATGGGGTATCGAGTCGTCGACCTCATTGCAGACCATCTTTGTCATCTCCGAGAAGGTCCGGTGTTTCGGCCGTTTCCTGCCGGATGGACAGATGGCTACTCGCATTCGGATGTGCCTGAATCCGGTGCGCCATGGGAAGAGATTCTGGAGACGTTCGCTAGCGAGATTGCTCCCTTTCCATTTGGAAACGGACATCCACGCTTTTTCGGTTGGGTGAACTCTCCACCGACGGTCATCGGCATCTTTGCAGAAGCTCTAGCGGCGGCGATGAATCCAAGTTGTGCTGGTGGGAACCATGCAGCGATCTATGTGGAGCATCAGGTTATCGATTGGTTTCGACAGCTTCTTGGCTTTTCCGAGGGATCGGCGGGTCTCTTGGTCAGCGGCGGTTCTGCGGCCGCGTTGACGGCCCTTGCCGCAGCTCGACAAAATGGTTGTGATTTCGATTTCCGCGCATCCGGACTTCAGGGCTCCAATCTACGACCAGTCTTCTATCGCACAGATGAAACTCACGGGTGTTATCAAAAAGCAGTCGAGCTCATGGGCTTCGGCAACGGCTCGTTCCGCACGGTAGACCACGACACCGCTAGGAGGATGGTGCCATCAGCGCTTGATGCCGCCCTTACCGCAGACCGTCGCGCAGGCAGGAGGCCGCTTGCAGTGATCGCTTCAGCGGGGACCGTCAACTGCGGAGCGATCGATCCGCTAGATGAGATTGCCGATATCTGTAAACAGCACGGCGTCTGGTTTCACGTTGATGGAGCCTATGGAGCTCCTGCGCTGCTGAGTACGAAATATGCGAAGGCTCTATCGGGGCTTTCGCGTGCGGATAGCATTGCGCTCGATCCACATAAGTGGTTGTCCATTCCAGTGGAAGCGGGCTTCGTGCTCGTGCGCGACGGCTCGGTCCTTCGTCAGACCTTCAGCCTGGTTCCACCTTATCTGCAAACGGAAGGAAAGCCAGAGGGCGTCAGCGGGTTGCCGTGGTTCAGCGAGTATGGGTTTCAGCAGACGCGAGGCTTCCGGGCACTCAAGGTATGGATGGCGCTTCGGTACCACGGGATCGCCGGATATCGCGCCGCAATCGATAAAGACATCGCACTTGCGGAGCACCTCGCGTCCCTGCTCAGAGATAACCGTGTGTTCCAGCTGCTTGAGCCACAATCTCTCAGCATCGTTTGCTTCCGGTACGTTGGCTCTACGATTCCGCCGCTTCCCAAAGACCTCGATTCAATCAATAAGAGCATCCTTCTGAAGATTCAGCTCGGCGGCGAGACGTTCATATCGAGCACTGTTATTGACGGGAAGTTTTGGCTGCGGGCATGCATCGTTAATCACCGGACAACTATTACCGACATTGAAGCGCTCTACGGAGCTTTACAGCGCGAGGCATTGAACGTGGAGACGAGCGCGCCGTGAAAAACAGTTGCTCTAGCGAAGTTCGTCGAGAATATCCTGAAGGCCATTTCAAAACGCAGGAGACACAATGAGCAACTTGATGACGCGCGATGCTGGCGCTGCTCTGCAGCGATGCTGGCAATCTCAAGTGCCGCTGCTGGCCAGGAGGATTTCACGAATTGCCGGCGAACTCCCGGTTCCGATGGACGACAGTGCATGCGATCACCTCTTCGTATGCGGGTGCCTGGGATACGATTGAACTCGACCCGCGGCGGCTGTGTGAGCTTCGTGGAAGTGCGTGCCCGACGGACGATTGTGTATTGCTATCCAAGGGTAGGCGAGCCGGGTAAGCCATCGCCCGACGGTTGGGACTCAATTCCCGGGCCAAGAGGGTGTACTCCGCAGAGTTGTTCGATGCGGGACAAATATCCAGTCTTTCCTCCAGATAGGCATGGAGAACAGGTGGCTGCCTGGCTCGACAAGAAGGACAAAGGCCTTATCTAGTCGCACAAGCCTTTCGCAAGGAAAGAGGTTTTGACTCTGTGACGCGACTGAGTTCCGGCACAGAACATGTAGGAGTTGCAGGTGCACTTGCCTATCGCCTCTGAGACCCTGGGCGGGCGCTGGGGTCCTGAGTTCATGAGTTCGTGTGTCGCAAGCTGGTGAGAACCGCAGATGCGGATAACAACGTTGGGAGACGCATAACGGCCCGGCGGGGGTGACCATCCGCATATCTTAGCCGCGAGGTGGGCGTTGAGTCCGGAAATTCGTAACTTTTTGGAAGCAGCAGGGGTCATATTCAAGGTCCATGACCATTCGCCCATCGTCTCCTTCTCAGAAGCAAAATCAGCGTTGCCTTTCGACCCCGGCTCTATGGTGAAGGGCTTGGCGTTTAAACTTCCGAATAAGGCATACGTGATCCTGGGAATGTGTGCCGCTGATCGCGCAGATTATAAAAAGATCGCTGACGCATTGGGCGCTCGCCGAGCCGATCTAAAGGCTGCAGAGCCCGAGGACCTGCTCCAAACCCTCCATATGATGCCTGGAGGCGTTGTCCCGCTACCTATTAATGGCGCCTCGGTTGTCTTTGATCGGAGAGTCCTTGACCTTGGCACGATCTACTGCGGGTCAGGACGCACCGACGCGACTCTGGAGATTTCGGCCGCCGATCTCGTGAGGGTCGCCGGGGGTAAATCTGCCGACCTCACGAAATCGCAAGCTGCCGAAGAATAGTCCGCGGAACCACTAAGGGAACGATAGGGTTTGCCGCGACCCTTAAATGCCCAGATAGACCGCACTAGCCACCGATGACCTCGACAGAAGCGTCCCCAAATTGAGGAAACACTAATAGCCGTTGCATTGACTAGTGTCCATCGCCTTCGTGGCTCTGGATAAAATATCCCGCAGTGCGACCTTGTCTTTCGTCGAGAGAGAAACAATGAACGGTAGAGGCTCAAGCAGTCGCGTAATCAGACGATTAGAGAGCGCCTCTCCTTCCTTCGTCAACCCGATCAATTTGACCCGCCGATCCTTAGGATCGCCGCGGCGTTCAATCAGGCCACGTTGTTCGAGTCGATCTACGAGACCGGTCACGTTGGAGTCATGGCAATGAAGCATTCTAGCAAGAGACACCATCGTTGCCGGCCCCCCACTATGCAGAGAGGACAAAAGATCGCCCTGCGCTGAGGAGAGCTCAAATTCAGCCCAGATGGCAAGCAGCGAGCCTCGGCTGCTTTTCAATAACTCCAGTAACAGCCCCCATGCTTCTTGACCTGGATCTCTTTTTGGGGTTGAGCCTTCGACCGGAGCAGCTTTTATTCGGTTACGCGCTTGCATGATGTCCTCTCCACATGTGCAAATCATTTACCTTGCCGATACTCCAGCTAATGGAGTATACGTAATATCATTAGTTTAAGCCTTGGATGAGTTTATCGCCGAACAGGCGTCGAAGGGAGGACCAGAATGATCGCTCGCGAGCCGTTAGCATCACAGGGAACCCAGGCGAAGTCCAACACCCTGAAGACAGTGGTGGCATGGGTGATTGCAATTTGCATAGCACTACTCTTGGGGTCGGCTGGTGTCTTGAAGGTGACTGGCTACCCCAGATTTGTAAACTCGTACCTCCAGGCTGGCCAACCGTACTGGGTTTTGTATGGTTCTGGTGTAATCGAGATTATCTGCAGCATTGGCCTGCTCATTCCCCGGATCCGGCTTTATGCAGCATGGGGCTTGCTATCGATGATCTTTCTCGTAGCTTGGAGACCTTGGTCCGTACACGACAAGTCTTTCCTTCTCCCGCAGTGCTTTGCGATTTCAATGCTGATCGTACTGGTTTGGCCGCTAAAAGCTAAGCGGCAATCCGGGATTTAATCGGGTCAATGCCCGGCGAGTGTCTCGCAGATGACTGAACGTGGCCGCCGGCTCGTTCGTCAGCTGTGATCAGGTTATTTGGCCGGACACCCTTGTTGGAATAGATCTTCAGGATCGTCGACGACCGAAACGCCCAGTATGCTGCGCGGCATGCAACGCACGGTGACTGGGCCGATTGTCGTCGCCCCAGTGGATTATGAGGGGCCGATGCCGCTATCAGAATCGCTACTGATACATCTCGACAAAGCCCTTGTGGAGCGAAACGTGAGTGAAGGGTTCAGACTGCTTGAGGCGGCCGAGGCTGAAATAGAGCGTATCGTGCCCACGGGTTTGCCGCATGCAGAATGAACACCATCTCAGCAAGGATCAGGTAGAGGGACCTTGTTTCAAATGTTCTCTGCCCCACGAACAGAGAACATCCAAGACCGGGATCAACGTCCGTCCGTACGGCGTCAGCGAGTACCTCACGCGCAACGGCAAGCCTTGCTCCTGATGACGTTCCAGAACCCCAGCCCTTGTCATATCCCGTAGATGACGAAGGAGCATCCGCTCTGTCATTTCAGGAATGCTCTTCCGCAATTCGTTCGTCCGCATCGGCCCGTCCAAAAGTCGCCAGAGAATTGTGCCCTTCCATCGCCCGTCGATGACGCTGAGCGTCACATCGATGGGGCATGGTGAGATCTCTTTCTTTGAAACACCCATAGATGACTCCAACTGACAACTTTGTCAGTGCTGCTTTTTGCATCAGTGCTCCATTCAAAAGCGTCTTTAACGAAGAGTCAATAGGAGCCTGTGATGCACTTGTTCAACATGGCGACGCTCTTCGTCGTTCTTACTCTGGTAGGTGTTGAGTTTTCAGTATCTGCATTCGTGAACCCGGCCGCGTGGCGGCTCGAACCCGAATCGCAATTGAAGATGCTAAGCCGTTTTGCTCTCGTGCTTGGAAAGGTGATGCCGGTCTGGTACCCGGTCGCTACCCTGCTTCTCGGTATCCAAACTTGGCTCTGTTGGAACGCACCTGGACGTGCAATCCTGCTTACAGCGGATTCGATCTGGATTCTTACTTCGCTGGCATCAATCTTCGTCTTGGTTCCACTCAATAGTCGGGTGGCGGAAGGTGCTGCCGATTGGCAGCGGATACATCGGATTTGGGACCGTAGACATCGAGTGCGCATAGCCGCTCTCGCCACCGCAGCTGTCCTGCTCACATACGTAGTCGTCCGCTGAGGAATGCTTGATCCGGATTAGTCTTTGGAAACGCGCTTGTGAATCAATTGTGCTTTGTTAACGAGCAGCTGCCTTCTTGGAACGAAGTCCATCAGATGATCCGCCTCCGCACTCATTTAGCCAGATCGAGACCGGCTTCAGCGATCTCAGACTGCAGATCAACTCATGCTCTAAAGCTGACTTTGAAGGTTTGACTCTACATAAAAGGAGTTTCGATGAACGGCAGTTCTGAACTTGATTCTTTTCATTCGCTTACGGAGGTCAGAGATGAGATCGACCGGATTGATAGGGAGATCGTCGGCCTAATTGGCAAAAGGTCGTTGTGTGTGAAAGCGGCAGCGCGGTTCAAGACAGACGAGACAGCAGTTGCAGCCCCAGAGCGCTTTGCCGCAATGCTCACCGTCCGGAAAGAATGGGCTGAAGCAGCCGGACTTGATCCCGATATGGTCGAGGAACTGTATCGCAATATGGTAACCCGCTTCATCGCGGAAGAAAAAACCACCGGCGGTCGAAGAAATTCGCAGTCACATCTACGGACCATCCCTAGCAGCACGGAGCAGCGCTTGGGCTCCCCCCGCCCTGCCCTTATATAGCGTGCTAGCTGACCCAGCCTAGATCCCAGGCCACCCGCCGCAGCTAGGATACACACCGTTTCGCGAGGCCGAAGCGCGGCGATGTCTTGGATCGCCAACCAGGCCGTCGTTCCATTGATCAGCATTGCGGCAGCGAAGGGACCTCGTTCACAATTGCGCAACGGCACAGTAGGATCGGCTCGTCATCGACCTTGAGTCGTCGGCACAGTTCGCGGAATCGGAGCGGGCGTCACCGATTTGCGGCGTGGCCAACCGGTTGCAGCTTTGGGTGAACAATTTCGTTAATCTGCCAGGTGCCGGTGGATATGCAGAGGTAATTTGTGCTCGACCGGTGGTGGCATTTTGAACAGTTCTTTCGAAAAAGGGTGTCGACGAAGCCCACGCCAATGAAGCGGGATTACTTCTCCGTACCGGCGTGATGACGCGTCGGTCTCCGCGATCCGAAGAACTTCAGGGCCACCTGGACCGTCAAGCACTATTACTCTCATTGCGACTCATGGTCAACTGCATGCGCTTTTCAAGTGAAAGCCCTCACTTCGTCGGTACAAAGATCGATGACATAGGTGAGAGTCGAATGACGGCCTCGTTGAAACTCTCCTCAAGCAAAGGCCACAACTCCTTGGCTAGCTTCTGTATGTGGTCAGTCCGGAGATGCCGTTCGAGAGCGGCGTCACTCTCCCATGCCTCATAGCAGTAGAATCGTCGAGGATTCTTGACATCACGATGCAGTTCATAGGCGATGCATGCTCCCTCATTGCGTGTCGGCCCCACCACTCCCAGGAGCAGTTGTGCCACTGTGTCTTCCTTCCCGGCCTTCGCCGTTCCCCGAAAAAGTACGAAAATTGTTGTCATTGGATGGCCCCTTTCGGTTCGTTGTAGCGCCCCTCGTGAATTGATCGTCCATATCGTCGAACCGAACAGATGTCGCGGGTCGATTCACATTCGCATCGGCCAACGAGGGAGCAAATCCCGCGCACCGATTATCTGATTCATTGCTCGCTCTTTTGTTGCAGTTGACTCTGCTCAGGAAGGAAGGGGCGAATGATAGAGCTTCCCCAGCTCTATCGTCAGATCAAGCCTCGACGTTTGTCTCGCAACCACGCGACGACTTGATCCCCATGCTTGTCTGGAGGGAAGACGGGATAGAACACTTTCTCAATCCGTTGGCGGTACATTACGAGCGTACAGCGCTTGATAAGTGTCCATCCATTGACCTGAAAAGTCGGCAGGCGTAACGCATGTGTGAATTGCAGATGTTCGTCAGAGAGCAGGGCAAATGGAAGATGCAGACGCGTAGCCGCTTCGCTTTGATAAGCCGTTGTTTGCGTGCTGAGTCCAAAGACCTCCGCATCCTGGCTCCGGATAGCGTGGTAGTTGTCCCGCATGGAACAACTCTGGGGCGTGCATCCGCGAGCTCCGGGAATGGCGTCCCAACCGTCGGGGGAGGGCTTCCCTGGCTGACCGGTGCGGGGATAGCAGTACACTATGATCCGATCCTCCTTTAACTGCGCTAGATTGACAGCACCGGCGTGCGTACTGGGGAGGAATATCGACGGGGTCGCCATACCCAGAAGATGATCGCAGGCGCCGTCATCTAGGGGAACAGGAAGGTTTGGGGGCAGCTTTGTGGGATCGTCTTGCGGGAGAATCGTAGCTCCTGCGGCCATCGCCGATTGTTTCAACCAATCTCTTCTCGACGTGAATATCATGGACTCCTCCTTAGTAAAGTTTGAACTGGTAAAGCAACAGGTCCAGATAGCGGCCAAACTTGTAGCCCACCTCTTTCAAGTGGGCGCACTGTTCGGCCCCCATCTTCTCCAAAAAGCGGCGAGACGGGAGGTTTTCGGCATCGACGCCAGCAATCAACACGTGCTTTCCAGCCGCACGGCCATGCGCGATCAGTTCCTCGAAGAGCTTCGTTCCGGTTCCACTGCGACGAGCATCCGGCCGCAAGTGGATCGAACCTTCAACCGTGAAGCGATAGCCCGGCGATGGACGGAAGTCGCCATATGACGCGAACCCCAGGACTTCGTCATCTTCCTCTGCGATAAACAGTGGGTAATTCTTTTGCTGCTGAGATTGCCACCACAGAACGCGTTCGTCCAATGGCACCTCTACATCTCGATAGATGGCAGTCGAAGTGCGCAGCACTTCGTTGTAGATTTCAGTGACTTCAGGGATGTCTCTGTCTTCGGCCATTCGGATTTTCAAGGGCAACACCCCCAGGAGACAGTAGTTTCTACTATAGTAGTTGTTCTTCCCTTATAATGCCCACATGACGCGAAAGCAAACACGCGGCGAGCGGAGCAAGACGAGGTAGCCATATCATCCATACTGCTGGAAACGAAGGCCTTAGGCGGCTAAGCTTGGGAACCGGCTCATGGCCGTATTTCGAGCCAGCAAGGGCTCTCTTTGCAAGCTTTGGTTTTGTGAACTGCGACCCTTTTGGTGACTATCGGGAAAACGGTAATAGCGTGTTCATGACGTTGAGTATTGGTGACGAGGATGTTGTATGACACGATCCCCTGCGACCTTGGAAGAGCCTTCGCCTGGCTTGGTGATCATCACCGGTGGTGGACGAGGGATTGGCGCGGCTGTCGCGTCGAAGGTAGCCGCTGTGGGCCATCACGTGCTTATCAATTTCCGCAGCAATCGCGCTTCTGCCGATGAGGTTGCCAAGCGTATCCGACTCTCCGGTGGAAAGGCTTCTGCCTGTCAGGCCGACATTGGCACGGCGGAGGGTGTCATCGCGCTGTACGCAGCGGCCGATGCCATTCGCTCGCCGTTCGTCGGGCTCATCAACAACGCGGGTATATCGGGTGGCATCTCACGCCTTGATTCATTGTCGGACAACACTCTTCGCCGCGTGTTTGCTGTCAACGTAATTGGCGCGATGCTTTGTGCGCGCGAAGCGGTACGTCGAATGTCCACCAAACGCGGTGGTCGGGGTGGAAATATTGTTAATGTGTCATCCATCTCGGCCAAGTTAGGAGGCTCAGGTGAGTGGATTCACTATGCCGCGAGCAAGGGAGCCATCGACACACTGACGATTGGCTTGTCCCGCGAGGTGGCAGCGGAAGGCATCCGCGTTAATGCGGTCGCACCAGGATTGATCGCGACCGACTTCCATGCGGAGGCCGGCGCTCCGGAGCGGATAACCAATATGGCGGAAGGAATTCCCATGGGGCGCGCTGGAACGCCGGACGAAGTCGCCGATGCCATCCTTTGGCTCATGTCGCATCAAGCGCGTTACATCACAGGCGCGACCATACCCATCGGCGGTGGCCGATGACACAACCTCGCGAACAAGACGCCGCTCGCGCTCGGGACAACGGTTCGCCGGTTCTCGTAGCGAATGAGCCGAAATGTGAATCCTGCTCCGCGCCCTCATCGGTGCGGCGTGAGAAATTACGTGTCCGCAGTTTGGCCCTGCGTGAACGCTTTTCCAGTGTTCGGACGATACATCGTGGGCATCGTTCGCGCTCACTTCGCCATCTTTGCTCGTTCGGGGCAAGCGATCATCTTACTTGTATGCTTCTGCTTTCTATCTTTGTGGTCCAGTGCAGCGGATGGTCGACAGGCTGCGGCTCTTATTCGCAGCCTATTCACGTTGGAACAGCCGTATGGAATTGCAATGAGCCGCCATGTGAGCGGACTGCGGTGGGATGCTCCGTTTGGAGGGGCTCCCTGTAACTGGATCGTCGTTGATGCTCTTTGGCACTATGGCTATCGAACTGACGCGCTCCGGATTGCTAGCCACTTCGTGACGATGGTGCAGAGAAACTATGCCATTGAAGGCACTATTCGAGAAAAGTATGACGTTCGCACAGGCTCCTCCGCTGTGGTGGTCAACAACGGATACTCGATCAATGTATCTGGTTTCGGCTGGACGAATGGTGTCTACTTGAAGATGACTCAATTGATGTCGGCGGCGGATGCCGCCACAGTCACCGGGTTGCCATCTCCGGAGGGCCTGTTATACCAGCGACCGCTGGGCCAAACACGTACAGGCCCTTCTTCCTACCACTTTGGGTAACAAAATGAGGTACGGCGAGTGAGGGTGTCATGAAAATCGAATTCAATCCGGCGTCATGTACGGGAGCTGACTTCTACCAAGACACCCCCAGGCGCCTGCACGTAGAAACCAAAGGTGCTCTCGCGCATCAGTCCGGGCGAAGGGACTGTCAGACCGATTGCTTGTATTCGCCTATGCAAGTCCTGCACGGCAATGCAATCCGGCTGGAGAAATCCCACATGGAAGCCATCTGGGTAAGCGTTCTCCTGTAGCTTCTTGTCCTTCATGAGGGTCAAGACAAAACCGTCATCCGAGGTCAGGATGGCAAAGTTACCCGCTCCGCGCTCAGCGACAATGCGGAAGTCGAAGACCCGCTTAAAGAAGTCTGCGAGGGAGGCTACATCCGATGTGTTCAGATTTAGGTGATTGAGAGTGTTCATGCGAATTCCCCTTGTACGGATTCGCGCGTCCACAAGACCACGCGACGGATGAGTGGCAAGGTACACCACTCCCCTTCGCCATGGGTTGTCGCCGATGGTACCGGGCAACGAATTCTCGCTAAAGACAGCGAGGGCAGGACTACCAACCCGCCAATGCTCTTTTGGGCTGGTTCGATTCTACCAAACCAATCGAACCGAAAGTTTCGTAACATCCTCGGAACTTGACTCCTGCCGCGCGCCGGCGAGCGAAGGCCGGATGGCGGGCAGAGGGTGCAGGGAGAGAGCGGCACGCGTTCTCCCTGCCGTTTTTTGAGGGCAAGAAATGAGGGACGGCTGAAGCGCCGTCCCTCGGAGAATGACGTTGCTAGGCTGCTTTTTTTGCAACCTTGGCAGTCGGCTGTGACGCCTTCTTGGCCTTTTCCTTCGCGGCAAACTCCTGCTTCACCTTGGTAGCGATGACATCAGTGTCCACCTTATAGGCGGTCGCGGCTTCCTTGAGGACGGTACTCGGATTCCCGCGAGTCGCAGCCAGCAGGATGCTTGCCTCCACCAACAGCCGGGAGAGCGTGCCTTCATCGGCGCGGCGGACGAAGGCGCTCAGGGTCTTTTTGACACCTCCATCATCGCGCTTCTGCCGGATGCCATGCTGCCGTGCCAGCATCTCGACGCGGCTCTCATCCATCGTAGCCATCAGCTGGTCGATGACGAAGAGCAGGTCACGCTTGAGCAAGCGCACCGGGACAGCCGAGCCGATGGCAGTGAGGACGCGTAGCCCGGTTACATTGGCGATAGCTTGTTCCTTGCGCTGCTTCTCCTGCTCCGCCTTCCACGTCGCCTCGTCGCGGTCGTTGCGCTGCGGCTTGAGGTGATGCACCGGGCACGATGGATTGGCGCACACCTTATGGATGGTGCCAACGTCGCTCCCTTCGGTGATGATGGCCTCGGTGGTGAACTTGCACTCCTTGAACTCGGGGCGCCTGGCGTCGTCCTTCGACTTCGGCCTGTCATCCCGAATCGCGGTGTACCGGTTGCGCGGCAATACCGGGCTGCCTTCCTTCTGTGCACCGTAAGCCGTGCTGATCTGTACAAGCTCCGGTTTCACGGCTATGGCTTTGGCAACGTGCGCGTCTACCTTGAGGAGGGTGGCGGAAGACGCGAAGTGGCTGAAGACAGGCGAGGAGTGCAACTCCTCCCTCCAATGCGATTGGAGCTGCTATCTTTTGCTGCGAAAATCGGACGATGTCCGAAGCACGTCCATTTCGGGGATTGGTGGCCAGCTATGGTTCCGATTAGATGCTGTTACAGACTCGTCAAAGTTTGCTTGAGCACGCGGGGTACATCGTGACCACCGTGAGTACGCGCGAAGAGATCGGGACGTTGTTCCCCCACATCGGTTCGTTCGACGTGATCGTGTTGTGCCACACGATTTCCGAACCCGAACGGGATCGATTGCGAACACACATCCGGGAGATAGACCCTCAACTTCCGTTGTTCCATGTTCCCGTAGGGATCGTGCCACAGAATTCTCTGATGGAGTTGGAAGCGATTTGTAGACACCCATAAGGGACGCTGATGCACTCGAACCGCCAGAAGCAAGTTTCGGGTTTCCAATAGCCACTGGTTCTACTTTTCGTAATTTCGGGTTCATGGTTCGTATACCCCACGTATGTTCGACTGTGAGCTGACTTCGAGGGCGTCCATGGAAAGCGATACGCAACGAATCGCGCTTGGGTTGCGCCAAGGAGATGTCGTCGTCCTTGAGGCTCTGGTCGAGCAATACCAATACCGGCTTGTTCGTTATCTCGTCTCCCTGTTGGGCAGACGCGATGGAGTTGACGATTTCGTGCAGGAGACGTGGCTCCGAGTCTTGGAGCGGGGTGGGTCCTACGACGGGCAGTCCCGCTTTGAACCCTGGCTCTTCAGGGTGGCACGCAATATTGCTCTCGATGCCATGCGTAAGCGACCGCTGTTCAGTCTGGACTCAAATGAGGCGGATGGCGTTCGCTCATCGCCTGCTTCCGGTGAGCCTTCGCCATACACGCTTGCGGCGCGGACACAAGATGCCGAGCGGCTTGCCGACTCGCTGCAAACTCTGGAGCCCGTCTATCGCGAAGCCCTCGTACTGCGCTTTCAAGAAGATTTATCTCTACAGGAGATATCCGTGATTGTGGGAGCGCCGGTCTCTACCGTAGCTTCCAGAATTTATCGAGGGCTGGCAACGTTGCGGCCGCAGTTTGAGGGAGACACAGCATGAATATTGACCACCACGACACTTTCCAACGCATGATTGACCAGAGTCTTGCGGGCGCCCTCTCAGCGGAGAAGGAACAATCTCTTCGCGAGCATCTCTCCACTTGCGCTGCCTGCAGGGACTATCTCAGCGCCAGCAATCGGGTTATCGCGGGTCTCAGCGGTTTTTCTTTCGAGGTGAATCCTACCCTCAATGTCAGGGTTCTGGCAGCCATCAGGCTGCATCACACCGGGACAATGCGACAGCACAACGTGCCATTCAAGAACTGGGCTGCATTTGTTCTAGCACTCTCGATGTCATTTGTCGGATCGGGACTCGTGTACCAGATGGCCGAGCGCCTGCCGGTCTCAATGCATTTTGTCACTGCTCAAGTCCAGGCAGGCGTGCTCGTCTTTTGGCTGCTGCCATCTCTTTGCGCGGCCTTATGTCTGCTCGCGGCGCCTAGTGAGAATAGAGGTATTGCATGACACAGCAATCGGCGGTGCTTTTGATAGCGTTTTTGGCCGGAATTGTAGTTGCGGCTGTCTTATTGGGAACGGCAACGCGGAAGATTCTACCCCGATCTGCAATGGGCATCGCGGCACTGGCGATCCCGATTTGGGTAGTCTATTTTGCTTCCAGCCAGGGCCGTTCCCTCCTTGCTTCCAAAGGATTTCTCAGTACCATGCCGGACGCGCTTTGGTTTGGCTTGACGTTTGGCGTCTTCACCGCGGCTTTTTTCCTTGTCCTCGGATATATCTATGGGGATGCAAAAAGGCGTCAAATGCCTGCTTGGGCCTGGGTGATTGCCGCTTTCCTCATACCCAATTTCATTGGATTCATCCTTTATTTTCTGTTCCGAGGGCCTCTCCTTGGGCCTTGCAGCTCCTGTGGCAAGCCTATTCGCGGGGGAGAAGCATTCTGCTCACACTGCGGATGCTCGCAGGGTTCCAGTATCGGACGCATCACAGCTGACAATCGCACAATCTGAAGTAAAAAAGGTGGTAATAACCTTGCGTCGCACAAAACGGAGTACGGTATGAAACGTGAGCGCGCCTTACAGGTAGTGTTGGTGTTGGTGGGCGTGCTTTATTGCTTTTGGGGCTATCTCCTGTTCGACAATCTGTGGCACGCTAAGTGGCTTAGCGGGCATAGTGACGTCATGCCGATGTTCCTGAGCCTTAACACGGCGCTTGGGGTCTGTCTGTTGTTGGCCGCTAAGCAGCCGGCCAAGCATCGTTTGATGATCGCCTATGGGGCGTGGTCAAGCCTTGCCCATGCGTTCACCATGACAATCATGTCGGCGCAGGCCGTGGCGCACGGGATGCACAGGCAGGATAGTCCCCAGGACATTGTGATGTTTGTCGTGATTGGAGGCACGCTGCTTGCACTCCTCCCGGCAAAACAACCATCGCCGGCCGGCGCGCCTAACAGTGAGCCACGCGTTGCCGAATGCTAGAGGACGGGTAGGCTGCACCAGTTGAGGTCCCATCGGCACGATTCAGTCTTTTGCGACCTTCGTCTCCCGGATGAACAGAAGGTTGCGCGTGAGATCGGCATCGCCCACCTAGAAGAGGTGCCGACCGAAAGTACTGCCGCCGGCCTGCTGGTGGAAAAGGAGGTTTCATTCGTATGAACTTCACACATCCTTTAGGAGCAGTCTGTCTCGTGCTCTCTATGTCTGTGTTCTCCGTCGCACAGGAACCAGCCAGGCAAACTCCGGCCCGTCGGCAACTTGCCGGATGGTTAGTGGCATATGAGGGGTCTGATTGGAACGCTTACCTCACGTTTCTGAAAACGAATTTCGCGATTCAACCAGGAGGTGCGTTCCAAGACCCAGCCTTCCGCGATCGCACGGGCGGGTACGATCTAAAGAAGATCGAGAGTGAAACTCCGACCGAGGTGAGGGCACTCATTCAGGAGCGGGCTGGTGATGGTTTCGCGCGAGCTGTCCTGGAGGTCGAGCCCGAAGAGCCACATCGAATCTTAAAGTTGGAAGTTAAGCTTATTGAGCGACCGGCCGAGTTTGCTTTACCCCACATGAGCAATCGTCAATTGGTAGCTGCGCTGCGCAAGCGACTCGAAGATGAAACGGCATTGGACAGGTTTGCCGGCGTCGTATTAGTTGCGAAGGAAGGCAAGCCAATCTTTGCCCAAGCGTATGGGCTAGCCGACCGGGAACATAACATCCCCAACACACTGCAGACGCGCTTCTCCCTTGCATCCATGAACAAGATGTTCACGGCCGTAGCCCTAATGCAGCAGGTGCAAGCTGGAAAAGTGGCACTTAGCGATCCGCTGGGAAAATATTTGCCTGACTACCCGAACAAGGAACTCGCAGCCAAAGTGACAATTGGAGAGTTGTTGACCAATATTGGTGGAACCGGCGATATCTGGGGATCAGAGTTTGATCAACATCACCTGGAGTTGCATACCCTGCAGGACTACATTCATCTCTATGGCAATCGTGGGCTCAGGTTTGAACCAGGCAGCCGTTGGGAGTACAGCAACTATGGTTTCATTCTGCTCGGTGCTGTAATTGAAAAAGTAAGTGGCGAAAGCTACTCCGATTACGTGCACCAGCACGTCTTCAATCCAGCTGGAATGACCTCAACGAGTTCAGGAATGGAAGATAAGCCGATCCCAAGTCTCAGCATCGAATATACAAAGATGGGAGCGACTCACTGGATTCCGATTACGGATACCCCCACCAATAGTGGATCGTCAGCGGGTGCTGGCTTCTCGACTGTCGGAGACCTTCTACGATTTGCAAATGCTCTGCGGGAGAACAAACTCCTCGATGCGCAACACACGACGCTCATGACGACCGGCAGGGTGTCCAACTCTTTCGGTCTTGACGCATATGGTTTCGGAGTCCAGACCATAAATGGGAATCAGTGTTTCGGCCATAACGGCAGCTCTCGCGGAGTCAATGGTGATCTTGAAATGTGCCTGGACTCCCCCTATACGGTTGTCACGCTGGCGAGTTTAGACCCCCCGGCTGCTGAACAAGTATCCCAGTTCATCATTGGTCGGTTGCCATCGAGCGAGCCAAAGTAAGCTCTGCTCCGAGCAGACATCAACTATCCAGGCAATTTGGCCTAGAGACTCGCGCTATCAGTTATGTGTCCCTCGGAATACGAGAAGCTTACTCGATTGCTGAACATGGGCCGAGAGCGCGACGTTGGGGAGAATTAAACAAATCAAGCACCGGATTCTAACGACAGTCCCCAGTAGGATTCCTAAGACATGGAGAGCCGCCAGCACTATATGAATAGCGCGAATACAAGATATATGCGCAATGCGACCTACCGTCGGCGTGCTCTTCCAAAGCAAATGGAGAGTGCAAATCCTCTGTGCGCTGTGTACAGGTCCAGTACGTTTGGGACAGCTCTCGGCCGAGGCTTATTCCAGGAGCATCTAAGAAGATGCTGACACACAACCTGCGCCAGTTGGACATCCACTGCATCCGGCGAAATGACGCGAGCTTTACTCCGTCCTCGTTTGCCCTCTGCTCGAAACGCTTATTGAATTCCCAGCAGGGTCCTTAGCGTTGGCAAACTGAAAACCGTCTGGCCGATGAATGGGACCGAACTGCAGCCCTTCTCGTCTCTTCGTCTCCACAAACGTCTCTACATCAGTAACCGCGAAGACGATCTTGATCGCTGCTCCGCTCTTTTGCGACTTGGCAGCCTGGTGAAGTGCAATGGTGCAACCACCCGAAGAACTAGATAGTTCTAACCAGCCTTCTGTAGCTCCCGGCAACGGTGTCATGTTGAAGAAACGCCCATAGAAGGCAGCGACGGCTTGAATGTCTTTTACGTAAAGAATGACACGTGCGATAGATGGACCGCTCATCAACTATCCTCCAGAATTGGGACTTATGTATTGTATGTGTATTTGTTTCCCCTACCTGCACTGGCAAACGCGTTGCCATTCACTATGTCCCTGGTGGTCGCGGCACCGGTAGTTCTGCCGCTCTGACGCAAACCTCCGCTCGTGGTACATCCGTACCTGTGAAGCTGACAGCGGCTTAGAGATCGCCAGCATAGGAAGATTCTATGCCTGACTAAATACAAGCCGACTCATAGTTACTAATCTTACGGCTCACATCCGCGATGCCCACCCAAGGCTTTCCCTGAGTTAGCCGTTTTCAACGCGCGCCTTTATGTCCGAGTACGCCGTCTCAATGAGCCTGCTGAGCGATGCGTCGTCTTTGGCCGTTCCCGGTCTCAACTTCACATGGCGCATGAACTTGCCTGTGCCCTGCAACAACCGGGCCGGATCCGGCAGAGCTGCGCCGTGAAAGAACCCCACGTTTACGTGCGAAGTGAATACATTGACGTAACCGAATGGTGCATCTCCCAAACATGCAACCGGACACCCGTCGTGCAAAAGTTCCCGTACTTCGTCCCCGCATTTTCGCATCACCTCAAACCACTGATGCGCGATGGCTCCCAATTCACCTGCATGCTCTTTCATCCACGCATCGATGTTGGGATCCCACATGACAGCGCCGTTGAATCGTAACAATTCCGTTCTCACCGTTGCTCCACATCATGGCATTTCGAGAGCTACTGGCTGGTTCCAGGGTGCGACACTTTCCTCATACTCCATGGGATCGCCGAAGCCCTCGGTTTGGACGCCGAGTTGGCGTAGAGCGTCCAAGGCCATCAATCGGCGATGCGCGTTGAATGTCATGATATGGGCGAAGACACCGCCGTACGTAAAGGTCTCCGCCGGTTCGCACAGAGCGTCGACAAAAGTATCATCCCAGCTGGAGCGGTTTCGGATATTACCGAGAATACGATGCAGTTCGGCATCCGTCGTTTCGAGCCTTTGCAGCATCGCTTGCGGAGAGCGCTGCGATTTGGGAGGACCGTTCATATCCATCTCCGCTCCAGCCAGCGCGGCAGTCCAGACTTCCTTCGTGAAGATAATGTTTTCTAATAGCTGCCTTAGCGTCTTATTCGACTCTCGCCAAGGCAGCAGCTCTACGACGGTGGGCAGCGGCCGATCCAATTGTTCCTCTGTCAAAGTACCCGCGTATTCCAGCAAACGCCGGGTGTGCCAGGAGTCGTTGCCTGCAAAACGATCGAATAGATCCATGTCTTTCCCTCCTTTTGTTGACGAACCGGGGGCAAAAAAGTGAATTTGGTTGGACGCTGGCAAATGAAAGTGAGTATGACGCATTCGCCGGTAGATGCTTGGAGAAGTCCGGAAAGCTTTTCGGAAAGCGCGAGTGAACGCCTCCAACGAACCGTAGTTGGCATCCAGGGCAATATCCGTAACCGACATTCCAGTATGCCCGAGTTGATAGGCTGCTCTTTCCAGCAGTAGCCGTCGTCGCATGGCTGCAGGAGTCTCTTCGACCACGGTTCGGAACAACCTGTGGAACTGTGTGCGGCTTTGATACGCCTGGCGCGCCAGATCCTGTGTTTTCGCCTTAGTGTCCAGGGAGTTTGCGACAATTGCAGAGAGGCGATTTGCCGTGTCCTGAGCATCCGCTTTATTCATGCGTCCGGTTCCTCACCTTGAACGAATCATAGACAAAAGATGACGCCTCCCGCCTGATCGTACGTACCAATCTTCTACCTCAGAAGCCGGGCCAAGGGGAAATGAACCCATGGATACTCACAACCGTGATTGCTCGATTACTCTCCACAAACGCCGATTGCGACTGCGGTCGATCCCCGAGCGCAGGTCGTCCCAGTCGCAATGCCGACATTTCGGTACTGACTCATCCTCGATGAGTCCATTGGCGATCTGGACTAAACCCGCTTCGCGGGTAGCTGAAAAGTAGTACGATTTGGCAAGGAAATTGCGAAATGAACATCGCCGCGACCGCTGGGGTCAGAACCCTCAAAAACCGCTATATGTCAATTTCGGCACCAAATTGCTGCATTGCATTGAATCCCCATAAAGCAATTGCCCTGCCAAATCCCCACACGGTTTAGTCCGAATCGCCGTATCCACACTGCTCCCGATTGCTAACGCGGTAACCGCATCTCTCTGCCTGCGGAGCACTGTCGATACGGCACTAGAGATTTGTCACCAGTCGACACGGAGATCACGACTATCCTCAAGTTCCGAAAGTGCCGTTTTAGCGCAGCCTTACGGAAGCAATGGCAAAGCGATTTGCAAGTCCGGTTTACCGACTAAGGAGGCAATCCTCAGATGCAGACCATACGCTCCTATTGGCTCGATGTGAACTTGTGGGTGGTCGCTTAGAGCGATACTTTTCAAAGCGCTACTCGGAGCTGCATCGGTAGGCATCGTGAGTCTAATCTCAGTTACGGCCCCTAGCCCAATGCTATGTTGAAGATTTCCCCGTTTCTCTATCGGCCATTCAACTGGGGGGGGCGAAGCTGGCGCTTCGAACATCATCGGTTGTCTCGGGTCGTCGCTATCCGTGGCAACCCTGATCGACATGCCCTTGGGGAGATAGGGAGGCGTGAACTCCCAAGTCGGAAGCGCGGACGCTGGCTGACCTTCGCATTTCCTCCAAGCAATGCCAAAGGGGCAAGTCCCTTTGGTCCGCCAAAGAGAACGTTCGTACAGGCCGGTGCGTTGGATTCTATTGCTGCGCACAGCTTCCTCATCGTTCACCCAGATTAGTTCGAGATATAGATTGTCGAAGCAATAGCAAACGTTCTGGGTGCCCTGTCCTGGATGAGGGCGGCGATAAGTTTCCACTAAACCCAAAGAGACCATGCCGTCCATTTCTGGACCATTCGCCTCGACAAGCATAAAGACATGGTCTATCAAGTCGCCTCGCTGTTCCCCTTCGCCGAAATGATACATGATGGTGAGAAGCAGACTTGAGCGTATTCATCTGGTGACATGCCACTCGCGAAAAGTCAGCTTTTCGGAAACCACAATTCTCAGCTATCGAGTACAGGCCAAACCACGTTTCCAGAATCTGCCTGCTTGGAAACGCTCCTTGACGATCCATGCGCTAGTTGACATGAGCGACCGGGGAGAAGCGGATTGAACCCAGTCAGCGGGGTCGTGCGGTTCCATGCGAACGGAGCCAGCCAAGGAGCTTAGAAGAGACAAGAACAGAAGGAATCGCCTTCCTCAACATATGAGAACGCCGCTCGGGGTCGGCAGTCTGGTGCTCCCCGATGACCATGCCCGCCCGAAATCGTCCGAGCCGTACAAGTTGCCAGCTCT
>CAWGCH010000003.1:0-182288 GCA_963821115.1 uncultured Acidobacteriaceae bacterium | reverse complement strand
TCCGCATCATCCACCAGGACCCGACGCTCGCCGATGTGAAGCTGATCGCGGAGCCCTCGGACGTAGGCGAGGGCGGCTATCAGGTGGGCAACTTCCCGATTCTGTGGGCGGAGTGGAACGGAAAATATCGCGACACGGTACGCCGCTACTGGAAGGGCGATGACGGACAGCTCTCCGATCTGGGCTATCGGCTGACGGGATCGAGTGATCTCTATCAGCACGATGGGCGAAGGCCGTACGCGAGCATCAACTTCATCACCGCGCACGACGGATTCACGCTCAGAGACCTGGTGAGCTACAACGAGAAGCATAACGAAGCGAACGGCGAAAATAACCAGGACGGAGCGAACGACAACAGTTCCTGGAACATGGGCGCGGAAGGAGACACCAGCGATCTGGCCATCTGCTCCGCGCGCGAGCGGCAGATACGGAATTTTCTGGCGACGCTGCTGTTATCGCAGGGTGTGCCGATGATCTCGGGCGGGGACGAGATCGGGCGGACGCAGAAGGGGAACAACAACGCCTACTGCCAGGACAATCCGACCAGCTGGTACGACTGGGCGCCCACCGAGGAGAAAGAAGCGCTGGTGTCGTTCACGTGCAGGCTGATCGAGATGCGCAAGAACCACCCCAACCTGCGGCGGCGCAAGTTTTTCCAGGACCGCGCGATTCATAACTCGAACGATATTGCGTGGTATGGGACGAATGGACGCGAGCTAAGCGCTACCGCGTGGGGCGCAGGCTGGATACGGAGCTTTGGGATGATGCTGAACGGGCAGACGCTCAGCATCAGCGATGAACTGGGAAATCCGGTGATCGATGATTCTTTCCTGTTGCTTTTTAACGCCCATCACGAGGCGGTGAGCTTCATTCTTCCGCGAACGTCCGCGGGCGGACGCTGGAGGGTGGTTCTCAACACGAACGATCTGACAAATCCGTTCAAGACAGGCCACACGCGGACACGGGTCAAGCTCGAAGGCCGATCGATCATGCTGCTCTGCGAGCGCAAGGCGGCGGAGAATATTCTGCCTTAGCGCGCGGATGATGCCGCGCTGCGATTCTTCGCTTCGCTCAGAATGACGATGTTGAGGAGGAACCTCACCGCAGGGGTCCGGCGTTTTTTCTTAGCTCGGCCAAGGAATAGATGGTGCCCCGCCACTGCACTCCTCCACGCGCGAGCGTTACTGCCGTGGAGCGGAGGATGGAGTAAACGACCAGGCAGGCGGCGAGCGGAAACGTGAGGGCGTAGGCAGCGGCGATGCCGGTGAAACGGCGATAGTAGCGATAGAGCAGAACCAGCATCAGCAGGACGAGCGCGGCGGGGATGCACATTGCGATGCCGCCCGCGCAGGCCGCGAATGGGCCGACGCATACCACGAAGAGCGCTCCACAGGCGGCCAGCGTTAACGCGACGCGGAAGCGGAAGACAGCGAAGAAATTCTTAGTGAGATTGCGGATGACGCCTGTCACTCCGACGGCCCAACGCACGCGGACCAGGTCGCGGCCGAAGGCGACGCGCTGGCGGAATCCCTGGCGCTTGACTTCGAAGCCGAAGCGCAGGTCTTCGAGCACCTCCATGCGCAGCGCCTCGAAACCTCCCGTGGCGCGATAGACGTCAGTGCGCACCATGTTGAAGGCTCCTACTCCGATCGATTCTTTTGCCTTGGGATCGGGGATGCGCCAGAAGCGTGAGGAGAGCGCGGCGAGGCCCTGAAAGAAGGCGATCATCATGCGCTCGCCGAAGCTCTTGAGGATGAGCGTGGGGAAGATGACGACGTGATCTGCGGTTTCCGCTTCGGCGAAATTGAGTGCGCGCGGCAATGTATCAGGCGCGAAGAGGATGTCGGCGTCGGTGAAGAGCAGCCAGGGCGCGGTCGCCTGGCGCGCGGCCAGGGCCATGGCGTGCGTCTTGCCCATCCATCCTTCGGGGAGTTCGGTGATGTGCAGCACACGCAGATTTTTTCGATCGGCGTGGGCTTGCGCAGCGATTCGGTCTAGGATCGCTCCGGTGGCGTCGGTGGAGCGGTCGTCGATGGCGATAATTTCTATCAGCACGGAATCGATGGCGAGCAGCGAGCGCAGGCCGGCTTCCACTGTTTCCGCTTCATTGCGCGCGGGAACGATGACCGAGATCAGCGGCGTTTGCTGGGCGCGGAGCGGCGCTGCATACTTTTCGTCCAGCAGATTGGGAATCGCCGGGAGGTTGCGAAGCGCGACGAGCGTTCTCCAAACCCAGAGGAGCGCGATCAGCCAGTCGACGATGAGCAGGAGTGTGTGCAGGAGCGCGGTCCGGTCTTCTATATAACTGCTTTCTGCTTTTTTTATTTGACTGTTTTCTCCGCGAGCGGGGGTGCGAAGCGGGCACCGGCGAAGAGGATGATTCCAGACAAGGTGAGCGTGACAAGCGTGATGCTGAGCCCGATGCGTAAGTTCGTTGCGTCAGAGAGCATGCCGATCAGGCGCGGAGAAAAGGCGTCGCCGAGCGCGTGAATCACAAAGAGGTTTACGGAAATAGCAGTCGCGCGGATGGGCGCGGCTACCGAATTGACGATGGCGGCGTTAAGCGGGCCGGTTCCGAGAAAGAGAAAGAACTCAGCCATGAACGCGCCTGGCAGAAAAACTTTCGGCGGACCGAAGAAGACCATTGCGGCGAAGGGGATGGCGAGGATCGATCCCCAGGCTGAAATCAGATAGAGGGCGCGGTGATTGCGGCGCAACCAGATCTGCGCGACCCATCCGCCGACGATGGTGCCGAGCAGGCCGCAGATGACGGTGAGCCCGCCGGCGATTGTCCCGGCTTTGGCGAGGGACATGGAAGCGAAGCGGACGAAAAACGTAGGCAGGAAGGTCGAGATGCCGCCTACGGCGAAGGTCCACATGGCGAGGCCCAACGTCGCTGCCCAGAACGCGGGATTGTGCATGAGACCGGAGAAGGTGGCGCGGTCCAGCGTGGGCGCGAGCTTGTCGGCGCTTCCCCGTCGCGGCTCGCGCACGAAGAAGTAGAAGCCTAGAGCGATGAGCACTCCGGGCAGCGCGGCAATGTAAAAAGGCATGCGCCATCCGTAATGCTGGCCGAGGACGCCCCCGGTGATGTAGCCGAGCGCTCCGCCTACGGGGATGGTGACGTAGAAGATGCTGAGGACGCGGTTGCGGTCGGCTTCCGGATAGAAATCGGAGAGCAGCGCGGGAGCGAAGATGCTGAAGGTCGCCTCGCCGATGCCGACGATGGCGTGGCGGATGAGCAGCGTTTCGTAGCTGTGGACGTAGGCGGTGAAGAGCGTGGCGAGGCTCCAGAGCAGAGCGCCGATGACGATGAGGGGCTTGCGAGCGAAGCGGTCGCCGAGCCATCCGGTGAGCGGCGCCGCGAGCATGTAGGTGAAGAAGAAGGCTGTGGTCAGCAGACCGATCTGCGCGTCGTTGACGGCGAATTCTTTCTGCACCAGCGGCTGCACGCCGGGGAGGATGTAGCGATCGATGAAGTTGAAGAGATTCAGGCTGGTGAGCAGGAAGAGCGCGATGCCGGCGGTGCGGGCCGGGCTGACGCGCTGGATCGCTTGGGGCGGTGCTGCCATGAGGTGCTTCGAGAATAGCAAAGTACAGCTGTTAGCTATTAGCTTCTAGCTTCTAGCTTCTAGCTTTCTGACCGCATGTTTGGTGTGGGAGCGTTTGTGATATCCCACATCTCAAAAACGAGATGTAGGGCAGGACTGGCCGTCCAGGCCTATGCGCTGGCTCGCCGGTTGCGGCTGACTCGCCTGGCAGCCGTGGACTCCCACATCTCAAGTGCGAGATGTGGGGCACCCGAGTGGCTGCGGTAGCGAAATTCTTGCGACATCGCGCTAAAAGCTAACGGCTAGACTTTTGGCCTTGGCCAGCGGGCTTCGACTATCGTCGAGATGCCGCCGCGGGGACGGAAGTCTCCGTGAACGTGCGCCCACACCGGATCGCAGGCCTTCACCACATCTTCGAGGATCTGGTTGACGATGTTCTCCTGAAAGATGCCGAGGTTGCGATAGCTGAAGAGATATTCCTTCCAGGACTTGAGCTCGAGGCAATGCTCGCGGGGCATGTAGCGGAGCTTGATCACGCCGAAGTCAGGCAGGCCGGTCTTGGGACAGACCGATGTGAACTCGGGGTCGTCGATGAGAATTTCGTAGGCGGGAAACTGGTTCTGCCAGGTCTCGATCGATGGGAATGCGAAGTCCAGACCAGCCCTGGCGTGCTCATCGGTATAGCGGGAGACGTTGGTGCTTGAAACGGTTGCCATGTTTCAATTGTAAAAGACCGCGAGCATGGCAGATGGCCCGGGGGATGACGCTTGCGACAGCTGATTTCATTCACTGCCCGATATTTTGACTCCGAATCGCATCCAGATGAGTCTTATATACTTACACACGGTTAACGGGAAGTCGTTAGCGGAAACCTAGGGTCCCCAACCTGCGCATGGTCACAAAGAAAAGAACGAGCAATTTGCGGTGGATCTGGCTGGGAGCTGCAATCGCGGTAGCACTGGTCTTCTACGGCGTCCATCTGGCCACCAGAACACGGGTTCCCCTCCGCACCGCGGTTGTGGTTCGCAGCGAATTGAGGAGCACCATCGCTACGAACGGCCGAGTCGAGCCGCAGGTAAATTTTGAGGCGCACGCGCCCTTTCCGGGAGTCGTGAAGCAGCTTTTCGTGCATGAGGGCGAAAAGGTGGTCCAGGGCAGGCTTCTGCTCTCGATGGACGACACCGAGGCCAAGGCCCGGGTCGCGACGGCTCTTGCTGCGCTACGCGCCGCCCAGGCGTCCTATGACGACACGCTCAAGGGTGGAACACACCAGGAGCGACTCTCGCTCAACGCCGATCTGAACAGGGCGGAGGTGGAACGCGACCAGGCACTGCACAATGTCGGCGCGCTGCAGAAGCTGCAACTCACGGGCGCGGCGTCGGCCAACGAGGTAGCGGCGGCGCAGCAGCGCGTGGCCGCGGACAACGCATCGCTGCAGGTGCTGGAGACGAGGAAGACTCAGCCCTACGGCCCGGGAGATCTGTCGCGCGCCAAGAGCGCGTTTGAAGAGGCGGAGGCAGGTTATACCGCGGCTTCGGAGGTATTGGACGAGGCCCACGTGCAGGCCCCCTTTGCCGGAACCGTGTATTCGCTGCCGGTGTCGCGCACCGAGTATGTGCAGCAGGGCGATCGGCTGCTGCAGATCGCCGATCTCAGCCAGATGCAGGTGCGGGGATATTTCGACGAACCGGAGATCGGCAACCTGAAGGTCGGGCAGCCCGTCACCATCGTCTGGGATGCGCGCCCGAACCAGGTGTGGCATGGGCATGTGGCGCGAGTTCCCTCCACGATCATCACCTACGGCACGCGCAACGTGGGCGAGGTACTGGTGAAGCTGGATGACGCCGACGGCAGCCTGTTGCCGGCCACGAATGTGCGCATCACGGTCACCACCGCCAACGAGCCAAATGCCTTGAATGTTCCCCGTGAAGCGCTGCACACCGAGGCCGGACAGGATTATGTTTACCGCGTCGAGAAGGGGATTCTGCGCCGCGTTGTAGTAAAAATCGGAAACTTGAATCTCACGCAGGTGGAGATTCTGAGCGGATTAAAAGAGGGCGATGTGGTCGCCCTGGGCAGCACCAACGGACAGCCGATCGGCAACGGAGTGGCCGTGGCTCCAGTGCAGTAAGTAGAGAAGCGGGATTGAAGTCGCGATTTTACACCGGTTTATTTTGGGCCCCGTTGCTGGCTTTGGCTGTCGCCAGTTCGGCAGCGGGGATGTCGCGGGATACTGGCAACGCGGCGCGCACGGCGCTGAACCACGGCCAGGCCGATGAGGCGCTCCGATTGTTGAATACAGCGCTCCAGGAGAATGCATCGGATGCAGAGGCGCTGAACTTACGCTGCCGGGTGCTGCTCACCGAGCATCGCTGGGACGACGCCATTGCGGCCTGCGAACGCTCGGTGCAGATCGCTCCGGGAAACAGCAGTTATCACATGTGGCTGGGCCGTGCATACGGAGAGAAGGCGGATCGCGTGAGCTTTGTGGCGGCATACAAGATGGCCAAGCTGATCCGCGCGGAGTTCGAATCGGCCGCCAGCCTCGATCCCCGCAACGGCGAGGCGCTCTCCGACCTTGGCCAGTATTACGTTGAGGCTCCCGCGATTCTCGGCGGCGGCACAGGCAAAGCCGAAGCGCTCGCACGGCAGCTGGACGGCTTTGCGCCAGAGCGCGCGCACGAACTGCAGGCGCGCATCGCGGAACAGAAAAAGGATTATGCAACGGCGGAAAAGGAATTTCGCGCCAAGATTTCCACGTCGTCCCATTCCTCGGTGCAGGCCTTTGCCCAGTCCTGGATGGACCTGGGTAGTTTCTATCGCCGGCGGGGCCAGCTTGACGAGATGGAGGCGGCGCTGGAGAGCGGAGCGGTTGCGGCGACCGACCACGGCTCGGCGCTCGCGGACGGAGCGTCCACGCTGATCAATGCCGGACGCAATCCGGGACTGGCCGAAGAGTGGCTGCGGCAGTATCTGGATGGCAATGCGTTGAGCGAAGAGGCTCCGGCATTTGTGGTGCGCGGGCAACTCGGAGATTTGTATAAGAGCCAGGGAGACTCGCGGCGGGCGGAGCGTGAATACGCCCAGGCCCGGGCCCTGGCCTCAGACTTTACGGGCGCGCAGCAGGGCAAGACGAATACAGATCGTTAAGAGCTACTGTCCGGGCCCAAGTGTGGAAACAGAATCAGGCCGGTAGAATCGGAGTTTGCGCGTCACGAGTGAAGGGGTTGGCGTTGAAGAAGCAGGTTGTCTACTGGATCGGGATCGGAGTTTGCGCGCTGCTTGGTGGACGCCAGGCGAACGCCCAGGTCTCGCTGTCCTCGGTCGTCGACCTGGCTCTCCAAAACAGCACCCAGGTGCATATCGCGATGGCGAACGTGCAGCGCGCGCTTGCCGGCGTTTCCGAGTCGAAGGATGCGTATCTGCCCAGCTTCGTGCTGGGGTCGAGCCTGGGCTACTCCTATGGATTTCCGGTTGGCCAGCCGTCCGTCTACAACATCGGATCGCAGTCGCTGCTCTTCTCGTTCTCGCAACCGGATTACATTCGCGCGGCGCGCGCTTCCCTCAAGGCTGCCGAACTCAACCTCAAAGACGGCGAGCAGCAGGTGGCGCTGGATACTGCCCTGGCCTACGTTCAGCTGGACAACGATTTGAAGGAGATCGCGGCGCTGGACGAAGAGAAAGGTTTCGCCGAAAAGCTGGTGGACATCGAGCAGGAGCGGCTGCGCGCCGGAGTAGACGGGCGTATGGAGCTGACCAAGGCTGAGCTTACTTCGGCCCAGGTGGATCAGAAGCGTCTTCATATCGAAGACGATGCCAACCTGCTGCGTGAAAAGATTGCGCACCTGACCGGGTTGCCGGCAATCAACTTCACCCCGGACAGCAAGAGCATCCCGGCGGACCCCACGATTCTTGCCGCCGATAGCGGAGAAAACCAGGTTGGCGCTAACGCTGCGATCCAGGCGGCGTATGCGAACGCCAAATCGAAGACCATGCTCTCCTTCGGAGACGCCAAGCAGAATTACCGTCCGCAGTTCGCCTTCGGCGCGGAGTATAACCGCTACGCCGAGTTCAATAACTATGCCGAATACTACCTGCGCTTCCAGCACAACAACTTCGACATCGGCGTTCAGATCACGATTCCTCTCTTCGACGCCAGCCGACGCGCGAAGGCTCGGGAGTCTGCGGCGGAGGCGGTCAGAGCGAACGCAGAAGCCGACCAGGCCAAGAACCAGGTGAGCGAACAGGTGCTGTCGATGCGGCATAGTATCGAGGAGCTGAAGGTGCAACGGCACGTCGCGGAGTTGAAGAGCGAGCTGGCCGGCGAGCAGCTGGCGGCGATTCAGTCGCAGCTGCAGAACGGCAGCGGCTCACCGAACGCGCCGCAGGTGACACCGAAGGACGAAGAGCTGGCCCACATTCAGGAGCGCGAGCGCTACCAGGACGCCCTCGACGCCAGCTTCCAGGTGACCAGTGTGGAGCTGAACCTGATGCGATCCCTGGGAGAGATTCAGGACTGGGTGCATTCGACAGTAGCTCGCACCCAGGTTAACCCCTGAGATAACAAGAATGTCTGAGCGGGCGGCCGCAATCCCACGTCCGGGAATCCGGACATGGGCACCCGGACGGATTGCTATTTAAGCCTGCAACTGACGCAAAGTGGTAAACTTAAGGTCAACGACATGCCTCTGAAAACACTGTTTTTGAACCCACCCTCGTTCGAGAATTTTGATGGCGGCGCGAGTTCGCGCTGGCCCGCGACCCGCGAGATCGAGTCTTACTGGTATCCGGTCTGGCTGGCTTATCCCGCCGGGATGCTGGAGGGTTCGCGCCTGCTGGACGCGCCTCCGCACCACGTGACGGCGCCCGAAACCATTGAGATCGCCAAGGGCTACGAATTCCTGGTGCTGTTCACCAGCACGCCGGGATGGACCGGCGACCAGAAGCTGGCCGAGGCCATCAAGAACGCGAATCCCAAGATTCGCATCGCCTTCGTGGGGCCGCCGGTCACCACCTCGCCGGACCGCGCCCTGAACGAATGCGCGGTGATCGACTTCGTCTGCCGCCGCGAGTTCGACTTCTCCGTCGTCGAATATGCCAACGGCAAGCCGCTCGAAGAGATTCTCGGCATCAGCTTCCGCAAGGACGTCAACGTCGTGCACAATCCCGACCGGCCGCAGGTGGAAGATCTCGACGCGATGCCCTGGGTAACCGATATTTACAACCGCGACATGGACGTGACCAAGTACAACGTCCCGTTCCTGCTGCATCCGTATGTGTCGCTCTACTCGACGCGCGGATGCCCGGCGCAGTGCACCTTCTGCCTGTGGCCGCAGACGCTCTCGGGCCATGCGTGGCGCAAGCGGTCCACGGACGACGTTGCGGCAGAGATGGCGCACGCCAAGAAGCTTTTCCCGCACGTGAAGGAATTCTTCTTCGACGACGATACCTTCAACATCCAGAAGGCCCGGACCATCGAGCTGTGCGCGAAGCTTAAGCCGCTTGGCCTTACCTGGTCCTGCACCTCGCGTGTCACCACCGACCGCGACACGTTGAAGGCCATGCGTGAAGCAGGCTGCCGGCTGCTGATCGTGGGCTTCGAATCGGGCGATCCGCAGATTCTGAAGAACATCAAGAAGGGCGCCACGGTCGAACGGGCGCGCGACTTCACCAAGGACTGCCACGATCTCGGACTCACCATCCATGGCGACTTCATCCTCGGCCTGCCCGGCGAGACGAAGGAGTCGATCCGCAATACGATCAACTTCGCCAAGGGGCTGGATGTCGAGACCATTCAGGTTTCGATCGCGCACGCCTACCCCGGCACCGAGTTCTACGAGTTCGCCCGCGAGAACGGCTTCATCGTGAACGGCGGCCAGATGGTCGACGACGAAGGCCACCAGCTGGCGCACATCGAGTATCCCGGCTTGCCGAAGGAATACGTGCTGGAGATGGTTCACCGCTTCTACGACGAGTACTACTTCCGCCCCAAGGCGGCGTGGCGCGTGGTGAGCAAGGCGATTATCAACCGCGACCTGAAGCGGCTCTACGTGGAGTCGAAGTCATTCCTGAAGCTCCGCGCGCAGCGCAACAAGGTTGTGAAGCAGGCGGCCAAGTCGAAGCAGACGACGGAAGGCGCAGCAGCAGCCAACGTCGGAGCCTAGTCCGTATCTCGAAGGCGAAACGGCCAGCCTCTCGCGCTGGCCGTTTGTGCTTATCCGCAGTCAATGACCAAGTCTACGATGACATTCCGGCGATACCTGGTGCTGGGAGTGGTGGCCGTCACGGCTCCGCTGGGCGACACTCTGCTGAGCGCAGGTATGGAGAAGGTGGGCCCGGTTTCGCTGCATCACCTTTCGCTGCTGATCTACGCTGTGCGAACTCCGCAGATACTGATGGGGATCGCGCTGCTGATTGCGTTCTTCGCTTCCTACCTCGCTTCCCTTTCGTGGGCTGACCTCACTTACGTGCTGCCGGCGACGTCCATTGGAAATGTAATTGTTGCGTTGCTGGCTCGCTTCTGGCGTCACGAGCAGATATCGCCGGCGCGATGGCTGGGCATTCTGCTGATTACTGCCGCGGTAGGGTTTGTGGCGCAGGGACCGTCGTACACCGTCAGAGAAAAAGAAGGCGCAGCTTCCGAGCCAGCAACTGCCGACACCGCTCCCAAAGCGAGGCAGTCGGCGTGATGCACTCTCCCCAACACCTGTGGGCCGACGCCGCGATGATCGCAGCCATCGTGATCTTTGCGACCATCGGCGATGTGATGATCGCCGCGGCCATGCGGGCGATCGGCGACCTGGATGACATTAAAGCTGCTCGCGGATTGATGGGCGCGATTCTTGCGGTGCTGGGCAGCGTGCGCTTCGTGGGTGGGGTCTTCTTCATGGCGCTGAGTTTCTTCTCCCTGCTCTTTGCGCTGAGCCATGCCGACCTGAGCCTGGTGGCTCCAGCTTCCGCTTCACTTACCTTCGTGACGAATGCGGTCGCGGCGAAGATTTTTCTCCGAGAAAACGTCGATCGGCGGCGATGGATTGCCGCAGTCTTTGTGTGCGCGGGCGTTATTTTGATGGCGCACTGATGCAGACACCGGATTCGAAGAGTCCATCATTCTGACGACCAACCGGAGGAAGAATCCCGTCAACCTCGTTGAGATTCTTCGCTGCGCTCAGAATGACGATCCGATTTTTGTGCGCAGCCGGGATCCCATGTCTCGCTTTTGAGACATGGGATCGGGACAATCTTCCAAACCAGTGTGGTGAGTCTGAAGTTCGTGACACAACGCGGAGACGGTGGCCCCGAGGTACATCGCTGAAACTGCAGGTCCCTCGACTCGCTACACTCGCTCGGGATGACAAATTTGTTGAGTGAATTAATGGCTGTCCAAACTAGCGCCAGGTGGTGTTGATTTTGCCTGAGAGCGCGCGATCGAGATAGGCGGCCGCGCTGATGAGGGCGAGATGCGTGAAGGCCTGCGGGAAATTTCCGAGGTGCTCGCCGCTTGAGCCCAGCTGCTCGGAGTAGAGCCCGAGGTGATTCGCGTAGCCCAGCATTTTGTCGAAGAGCAGGCGCGCCTTGTCGAGCTGGTGCGAGCGCGCCAGGCATTCGATGAACCAGAAAGAGCAGGCGGTGAAGCTGCCTTCGTTGCCCGACAGGCCGTCGACTGGCGATGAGATGTTGTCATAGCGGTAGACCAGGCTGTCTTCGGTGAGATGCGTTTCAATCGCCTCCATGGTCGAGAGCCAGCGAGGGTCTGACGGGCTGATGAAGCGCATGAGCGGCATAAGCAGCACCGAAGCATCGACCGTCTGCGAGCCCTTGTACTGCACGAACGATTGCAGCTCCTCGCTCCAGAAATTCGCGAAGATGTCTTCATAGATGGTGTCGCGAATCGCGCGCCACTCGTCGACAGGCGCGGCCAGAGAGCGTTTCTCCGACAGGCGGATCATGCGATCGAAAGCTACCCAGCACATCAGGCGCGAGTGAAGAAATTCCCGCGCGCCTCCACGAACTTCCCAGATGCCTTCGTCGGGCCGCTTCCAGTTTTTGGCCAGCCAGTCGAGGATGCGCTTCAGATTCTGCCAGCCGTCGTAGGATAATCCGTCGCCATACTTGGCGGCCAGGTAGACAGCATCCATCAGCTCCCCATAGATATCGAGCTGCAGCTGACGGTAGGCTCCGTTTCCGATGCGGACCGGCCTTGAATTCTTGTATCCGCAGAGCGAGTCGAGAATTTCTTCTTCGAGATCCTGCCGTCCATCGGGGTGATACATCACCTGCAAGGGCCCGCGTTCGGCGTCGTCATGCAGTCGATCGCGCATCCAGCTCGTGAAGCCCTGCGCCTCTTCCACAAATCCCAGCCGCATGAAGGCGTAAAGGCTGAACGACGAATCGCGCAACCAGGTATATCGGTAGTCCCAATTGCGCTCGCCGCCTACGCGCTCGGGCAAACCGAAGGTGGGCGCAGCGATGAGCGAGCCGTATTCCGCGCTGCACATCAACTTGAGGACGAGCGCCGAGCGGTTCACCATCTCGCGCCAGCGGCCCGTGTAGTTCGAACGAGAGACCCATGTCCGCCAGTAATGCGCGGTCTCGTCGAAGTGCTTTGTGACGTTCTCCTCGTCGAGAACGGATGCGCCGCCCTTCTCTTCCTCGTCGACCTCGCCGAAAGCCAGCATCGCGGTCTCCCCGGCATTCAGAGTGAAGAACGCGACCGCATCGTTGCCGTCGAGCTGCATGGGGAAGGTGGCGTGAAGCGCCATGCTGGGGCATTCCTTCAAATCAGGCGCAAAACAAACCGAGGCCTCTTCCATATGCGCCGCATGCCCGGAACGGGCGTAGTTGAAACGCGGCGCGCAACGCATCTCAAATTTGATCTTGCCCTTGATGACGCGCAGCATGCGCAGGATGTGGTGGCCGAAGGGCTGCTCATCTTTGGATTCGGCCACAGGCATGAAGTCGGTCAGCTCGGCTACTCCGCTTTCGGAGAGGAATCGCGTCACCAGGATATTGGTGTCCGGCAGGTAGAGCTGCTTGACGCGCATGTTCTCAAGGTCGGGGGCGAGCCGAAACGAGCCTCCACGCTGGGGATCGAGCAGGGCGGCGAAGACGGTCGGAGAGTCGAAATTGGGGAAACAAAGAAAATCGATGCTGCCCTGCACGCTGACCAACGCCACGGAAAGCATGTTGCCGATGACGCCGTAGTTTTCAATGGGCTGGAAGCTGGAGTCTGGCTCGTTCTCTAACATTTCATGAGATTAGATGTAGGGAATGGAGAAAGGGTGACCGGGAATCGCTATGTTTTGCGCCAATGTCCTCAGGGGATGAGCCGCATCAGGCCGGTGGGCGGCAGGTCGGGCGCGAGAAACTGCTGTGCGTCGGCGAAGCTGCGTGTGAGCGCCTCGGCGGCGAGGTAGCCGCTGCGTACGCCGCTCTCCATGGTGGAGGGCCAGTTGGTGGCCGTCCAGTCGCCGGCGAGAAAGATGCCGGGCCATGGGCTTTCCGCCTGCGGGCGGATGCTGTCCAGCCCGGGGCGGATGCTGTAGGTGGCGCGCACTTCCTTGGTCACGGCGGCCTTCAGGAGCGCGGCTTCTTTCACGGCCGGGAAGAAGAGCTGCAGCTCACGCATGGCGAGATCGATGATCTCCTGACGAGGGTGCGCGACCCACCACTTCGAGGCGCTCACTACGAGCTCGATGTAGCTCCCCTGCCCGTTGCGATGCGATGCCTGCAGTTTCGACTTGTGATACATCCACTGGATGGTGGTATCGAGCAGCGCGGCATGGGTGAGCTCGGTGATCTCGCGATCGAACCAGAGATGAACGCTGGTGATGGGCGAATGGCTGAACTTTCGTAGATTTTCCGCGAGCTGCTGACTTGCCGTATTTTGCGGAAGAGCCGGCATCAGCGTGGCCAGGCCTTCGAAGGATAATGCGAGGACGACCGCGTCGGTGGTGAAGCTGTTGCCGTCGGCGGTGCGGATGGTCCATTGGCTGGCGGAAGCTGCGAAGGACTCAACGCCGGCCCGCAGCAGCACTTCTCCGCCGCGCGATTCGATGTACTCGATGGCGCGTCCGTAAAGGTCGCTGAGCGGGATGCGCGGGATGCCCATGCGGCCGCCTTCCGCCGAGAAGAGAAAGGCTTCGCGAAAGACCTTGGCCGCATAGCGCACGGAGATGAACTCCGGATCTTCGTTCAGCGCGCTGGCCAGCACCGGATGCCAGAATCGCTTGATCGCGCGCTGGCTCTGATGATGCTTTTTTAGCCACTGGGCAAAATTCTCTTCCGAATCCGGGGGTGTTTTGAGCAGGAAGGCCTGGATGCCGCGGGCAATCGTAACTTTGTCGGATACAGAAAAGCATTTGGCTCCGAGAAACGAGGCAGCCGTATGCAGGGGAGCAGGCAGCGACGAGGGCTGGAGAACGCTTTGGCGACCTCCAGGCTCGATGAAGGTAATCGCATCGGACCAGTAGATCTGGTTCTCAACGCCCAGACGCCGATAAAGATCGATGAGATTGGTGCAGCAGCCGAGCAGGATGTGCTGGCAGTTGTCAATCACTTCGCCGGTGCCTGGATGTTCATAAGAGGAAGCTCGTCCGCCGACGTAGGGGCGTCGTTCGAGCAGGCGCACACGATAGCCGCGGTCGGCGAGCGCACACGCAGCCGCGAGACCGGAGACTCCTCCGCCAACCACGGTGACGCTCTGCGGCTTCGTCGACGACATGGCTCAGTTCCCTGCTCTGACGTTCGGGGCTTTGAACCGGTTGAAAAAAGCCTGTATCAGGCCGCAGGCCAGTATCCAGAGCTTCTTTGAGGTGGATACCTGGATGCGATGAACGAAGACCTCGTAATTTCTGCGCTCTATTTCGTTGAGCAGGCCGTGGTAGATGCGGATGAGCACCCACAGGGCGGGCCTCGCATCGGGTGAGATGAGGGGGAGCAGGGCGCGGCCGGATTCGTAATAGTGTTCGGCACGTTTCGCCTCGGTCTCCAGAAGCTCGCGCGGATTGAGAGTGAGATGGCGCTTGTTGCCGGCCAGATCGACCAGATTCTGCACGGAAACGGAGTGGCGCTCCAGGTCTTCCAGCGGAAGGTAGATGCGTCCGCGCTCCAGGTCTTCACTCACGTCGCGCAGGATGTTGGTCAGCTGAAAGGCGATGCCGGTTTCCTCTGCAAGCTTCTCGGCGCGCGGATCGGAGTAGCCGAAGATGCGGATGCAGACCAATCCCACCACCGATGCGACGAGGTAGCAGTATTGATAGAGATCGTCGAAGGTCTTGTAGGTGTCGTAGTGCAGCGGGTGCGCCGCATCGCTGATCAGTTTGTCGCGATGCAGGTCCATGGTGACGCCCTGTACCAGCTGGTCGAGGAGCTGCGATGGGATTTGGAAGCGCGCCTGCGCATCGGCCAAGGCTACGAACACGGGATCGGCGGTTGGTTCGCCCTGCGATGCATGGGCCTGTGATACATGGTGCCAGGCATCGAGCCACTCGGCCATTTTGCTGCGGCGCTCGGCCAGCGGGATGGCTTCGTCGTCGGAGAGGTCGTCGGCGTGGCGCATGAAGGCGTACACCGCGCAGATGGCGTCGCGCTTCGCGCGGGGTAGGGCGACGAACGAGTAGTAGAAGTTCTTAGCCTCTTTTCGGGCGATCTCACGACATACCCGATAGGCCGCTTCAACGGACGGAGTCACGCGGCCGGTCTTCCCGCCGCCTGCGCGAGGTTTCTGCCTAGAAACTTTCCGGTGAGGGCGCGCAGCAGGAGGGCGGCCTTGCGCGATTTCGAAATCGACGGGCGCGCGCGCAGCACGTCGTAGTTCTGCTGCTCGATGGCGTCGAGGATCTCCAGGCCGCCGCGCGAGAAGAGATCGAGATCGAGCGCGAGATCGCGATCGACCATGCCGATGAGGGGCATGCCCTGCGCGAACATTTTGCGCGCATAATCCACTTCGTAGCGCATCAGCTCGCGGAAGGCCGGCATGAACTCCGCCGATGCGATGGCTGCTTCGTCGACTCCGAAGCGCCGCATATCTTCGCGGGGAAAATAGATGCGATCGCGCGCGTAGTCTTCGCGCACATCCTGCCAGAAGTTGGCCAGTTGCAGTGCGGAGCAGGTGTGGTCGGAGAGCGCGAAGCGCTCTGCATCGCGATAGCCGCACACGTAGAGCACGAGGCGTCCCACTGGATTCGCGGAATAGCGGCAGTAGTTGAGCACCTCTGCCATGGTGTTGAAGCGGGTGACGGACTGATCCTGCCGGAAGGCTACGAGCAGATCGGCGAACGGGTCTTTCGGGATATCGCATTCGCGAATCGTCTCGGCCAGTGCGACGAATACGGGATGACGGGTTTCGCCGCGATAGCAGGCGTCGAGCTCCTGTCCCCAGAGATCGAGAAGCGCGAGCGACTGCTCGCGATTGCCGGTCTCGTCGCCGAGATCGTCGGAGACGCGGCAGTAGGCGTAGATGGAGTGGAAATGCGGGCGCAGCCGCCTGGGCAGAAACCACGACGCGACGTGGAAATTCTCATAGTGAGTTTCAGCCAGGCGCTTGCACCAGGCGCGCGCCTCATCCAGTGTGGGCGGCTGTGCGGGCATGCGATATTCCGCAGGCAGCGAAGCCCAGCCGCGCTCGATCAACTGCTGCTGTCCCGTATCTGTAACTGCCTCTGGAGTCATTCGATCTATCAATACTTCTCTGCTTATTTCTTTTATGGAATGATCGCCGTCTTGATATCGCCGAGACCATCCTGCCGGGAGCGGTTCATCAGGCCGCGGAGGACCTCGGCAAGGTCCGCCAGCGACGCGTGGCCGGTAATGGCTTCGCGGCACTTGAAGCGTCCGCTGCGGATCAGCTCAAAGGCGGCGCGGGCTGTTCCCGGCGTGTGGTGGAAGCTGGCCTTGAGCGTGATGTCGCCATAGTGAAGGCGGTTGGTGTCGAGCTCGACCTTGGTGCCGTGTGCCGGACCGCCAAAGAAATTTACCGTCCCACCCTTGCGCACCATATCGACGGCCCACTGCCAGGTGATGGGAACCGCTACTGCCTCGATGGCGATATCGACTCCGCGATGATCCGGAGTAAGAGCGCGGACCGCGGCGATCGGATCATCGACGGCTGTCGTCTGGATGACGTGCTCCGCGCCGAAGGTGTGTGCCGCCGCGATCTGCTCATCGTGCTTGACCACGGCGATCACACGCATGCCGGCCAGCTGGGCTGCGTGCATGAACATCAATCCGATGGGTCCGGCGCCGATCACCGCAAGCAGGTCGCCGGGCTGGGCCTGACTCTCTTCGAGACCGCGCAGTACGCAGGCCAGCGGCTCGGTGAGGGCGGCGTGCTCAAATGGAATGTCATCCGGAACGAGCAGAGTGTTCTTCTCGACGATGCGTGCCGGGATGCGGAGGAACTCGGCATAGGCTCCGTTGTTAAAGAGCAGGTCTTCGCAGAGGTTCTGCTGGCCGCGGAGGCAGAAGTAGCATGCATCGCATGGAGCGGAGTTGAGCGCGACCACGCGGTCGCCAGGCTGGAATTTCGTCACGCCCGCGCCCACCTCGTAGACCGTCCCGGCCAGTTCGTGGCCGAAGGGAATGGGAGGCTGCAGCATCTTGGCGTGATAACCGCGGCGGTAGACCTTTACGTCGGTTCCACAGGTCAGGGCCGCGTGTACGCGGACGACAATTTCACCGTCACCCGCCGTAGGCACAGGCAGGCGCTCGATGCGCAGGTCTTCGCGTCCGTAAAGAACCGCGGCAATCATTTCCGAGGCCATTGTCGTCTATCGTTCCAATCCCTATTCTCTCAGACTTGCGAGTTCCCGACTTGCCCGGGCCTTCCGCGAGGACTGCCGGATCAAGAGGATGCGCAAAAGTCCACGATGGCTCAAAGCGTTTCCCTCGGTGCTAGCGGGTCCGTTTGCCCTCAAGGGCTGAAGCCCTATTTTTAGCCAAATTTATGTATGGGCTGAAGCCCGTACCCTTCATAAACCAGGATTTCCAATCGTCAGTTACATATTCGGCTCGATAAAGATCTTCATCGACTCCGCAGTTGGGTGGGAGGCGACTTCGATCGCCTGCACCGAGTCTTCCAGAGAAAAACGATGCGAAATGAGGCGGGTGAGGTCGAATCCGTCGCGGTAACCGTCGAAGACCAATTTGGCGCCTTCATCCTGAATCTCGACCGAAGCGCTGTAAGAGCCGACCAGAAATTTTTCGTCCATGCAGATGGCCGCCGGGTCTATGACCGCGTCGCCGTGCTGCGTCTGGGCAAAGAGCAGGATACGCCCTCCGGGGCGAGCCGCGTTCATGGCGGTCTGAATCAGCGAATCGACGCCTACGGCGAGGATGACGGCATCCGCTCCCCTGCCGTCGCTGGCGGCCCGCGCCTCAGCGACAACGTCCGCCTGTCCGGAGAGGATAGGGTGCTTCAATCCATAGGTAGCGGCGACGGAGTGACGCTCGGCATAGAGATCGGAGGTGAGCACCTTCGCCCCGGAGCGCGCCGCCAGAGCCGCGAGAAGGATGCCGATCGGCCCCTGTCCGATAACCAGCACGGTTTCATCCGGCGCGAGGGCGAGGTTCCGGATGGCCTTGTAGCAGGTGTTCACCGGCTCGACGAAGGCCGCCTGCTCGAATGGGACGCCGTCGGGAATTTTGAGCAGGCCGCGCTCGACGATCCAGTCCATCACGCGGACGTATTCGGCAAAGCCGCCGCCAGACGGCTCAAATCCGGAGGTGCAGCCGACTTTCTTATAGACGGCGCATTGCGCGAAGGTTTTCTTGCGGCAGTAGTAGCACTTGCCGCAGGGGATGTGGTGGAAGACCATGACCCGATCGCCGACCGCGAAGCCTTGCACGCCCTCGCCCACCGCGGCGATGGTTCCGGCGGTCTCGTGGCCGAAGATGCGGGGTGCGGAGTGGGAGCCGGTGTGGATTTTCTTGAGATCGGTTCCGCAGACACCACAGGCGGCTACGCGGATCAGGACTTCGCCGGGCCCGATCTGAGGAACGGGAACAGTTTCGACGCGCACATCATTGACGCCGCGATACACGGCGGCGCGCATGGTGTCGGGAATTTTTTTCTGCCCGGTCTGGGCGTTTATTGCGGAAACAGTCGCCATGGTTTTTCCAGGAGTTCCAGTTGACCCGGGTGCAGTCCTCAGCGGCTAAAGCCGTACCTATTTTGAGCAACTTACGCACGGGCTGAAGCCCGTACCCTTCACAAACATGAGCCCCACCCGCCTCCAACGCCTGAACAGCTCACCGGAACTTCCCTCCAGATTATAAGGACTGTTGCAGCGATTCCGCTGCAAGCGTGGCCAGAGCGGATGCCGCGGTTCGGCTCATTGTGCCCAGCCGGGCCAGCGACGCCCAGTACCAGGGACGCATCGCGACATAGCCGAGGAACGGCGGCATGCGAAGCTGGCCTTCCTGGGAGATGAAGCGGCCGAAGTCCGGCAGCTTGTCGTTATATCCGTCGGAGACGCCCTTGAAGCAGAAGAACCGCAGCCTCTGCTGGCGCGCCAGCCGGCAGACGGCGGCGGCTTCCATGTCCACCAGCACGGACTGATAGCGCTCGGCGAGCTTGCGCTTTTCATCGCCGCGAGCGACGTGGTTAAGGGTCAGCAGCCGGATGCCGTCAGGGTTGTCGGTGGCGATGCGCTTGCCGGTGGTGACATCGACAACCTCGGAGATGGCGCAGGCCATGCCGGGCTTGACGGCGCAGGTGAGGGCCCCGGCCCATCCATAGGAGACGAGCACGTTGGGGTCGAATTCCGACCTGGCGCGAGCGACGGCACGGTTGACCGAGGGCGCGCCCATGCCTCCGGCAACGGCGAGGCAGGGGTGGCCGCCGATTTCGCCGGTCCACGCATCCTTCCCGGTCTTCTTCCAGCCACGCACCAGGGGCGCAAGCTCGCCGGGCAGCGCGGCGATGATGGCGATGCGGGTTTGAGAGGTTGACGTTGAATCAGGCAGAGAAGCTATTCCCCCGGGCGGCTCACGCCCCATTTATTTTAACGGCTGTGGAATCCCACGTCTCAAGAGCGAGACATGGGGCACCCGGAGAGGCGCGCCTGACTCGTCATGCTGGCGGGGCGTAGCCGTGGGCACGGAACCACTCGATGGCGGCGCGCAGGGCTTCGTAAACGGGAACGATGTGGAAGTCGAGCTCGCGCTGAGCCTTAGCTGAGGAGGCGAACATCTTCTTCTTCCCCATGCGGACGGCTTCCATGGTTGCGCGCGGCTCGCGGCCCCGGATGCGTCCGGTGATGGTCTCGTCGAAAAAGGCGAAGATCATGGCGACCTCGTGGGGTACTTTCATTGTCGGCGATGGAAGACCGGTGATGGCGGACATTTTGTCGAGAATCTGCTTCAGGGTGAGATTCTCGCCGCCGAGGATGTAGCGCTCGCCGGAGCGCCCCTTTTCGAGCGCCGTGGCGTGCGTCCGCGCTACCTCGACCACGTCGACGAGATTCAGGCCGGTGTCGACGTAGGCCGGGAACTTCCTGTTGAGAAAATCCACGATGATGCGGCCGGTCGGCGTGGGCTTGATGTCCTGCGGGCCGATGGGAGTGGTGGGGTTGAGGATGATGACCTGCTGGCGCAGTTGCGCGGCCTGGATGGCCACCTGCTCGGCCATGAACTTCGACCGCTTGTAGTGGCCGACCATGTCGGTGACCGAGACCGGGGTGGTCTCATCGACAATGGTGCCGTCTTCCTTGAATCCCATGGTGGCCACGCTCGAGGTGTAGACGACGCGCGCGACGCCCTCCTCCCGCGCGATGCGGAGCAGAGATCGCGTGCCTTCCACGTTGGCGGCATACATGGTCTTGGGATCACGCACCCAGAGCCGGTAGTCGGCGGCGACATGCATCAGCGCATCGCACCCGCGGATCGAGGAGCGCAGCGCATCGGGCTGAAGCAGATCGCCGACAATGGTTTCCGCCTGCAGGCCTTCGAGGTTGGCGAGGTTGCTGGTGGGACGCACCAGGAGACGAAGCTGCGCGCCCTGGCAGGCGAGGTGTGTGGCGACGTGCGCGCCCACGAATCCTGTTGCCCCTGTAAGAAAAACCTTCATGCTTTGGACAAACCCGGCCTGCTTCCCAAACGGCTATTCTACGGGAATTGCGGATGTGGGTTCTCTGCGCTGTCTGGATGAAAATCCTGCGTACCTGTCTTATTTCATTGACTCAGCCGCCGGGGTGCGACAGAGTGGTGCGAATTTGAGATATGCGTGAAAGAGGGCGAATTATGGGCAGGCCGGTAGTGCATTTCGAGATCGGGTGCAGAGACAAGGCGGCAACGGCGAAGTTCTACGAGCAGCTCTTCGACTGGACTACTCAGGATATGGGTCCGGCGGCGATGATCGCGACAGGATCGGAGCAGGGGATTCCGGGACATATCACCTCGCTCGGTCACGAGCCGCACAATTACACGATTTTCTACGTGGAAGTGGACGATGTGGAGGCTGCGTTGAAGAAGGCCGAGTCGCTGGGCGGAAAAATGGTGGTACCACCGGTGCCGATTCCTACGGGACGGTTCGCCTGGATGGCCGATCCGGAGGGGAATACTGTCGGGTTGTTTGAGGTGAAACGGTAGACGAACTTCGCAGGGACGGCTAAATGACGTCCTTCCTGGCCGCCGTCGTTTCGTTTCCCGTATTGGGTGTACCGGCTGGCTCGATCAGCAGAAGATGCACTTCTTCGTTCGCCACCGGCCGATGCTCCACTCCCCTGGGAACGATGTAGAGATCGCCGGGGCCCAGCTGCACGTCCCCATCGCGCAGCTGGATGGTCAGGCGACCTTTCAGAACGAGAAAGAAGTCGTCCGTGTCAGGGTGCGAATGCCAGACGAATTCGCCCTTCGACTTCACCACCATCACATCGTGGCCATTGAACCGGTCTACGATCTTGGGTGACCAGTGATCAGAGAACGATGCCAACTTGGTTTCGAGATTCACGACCGGCACACACTCACCCCCGCCTTCGTATTCAAGATGAGCGAACGTACCCCGGCGATTCAGGCGCGCATTGCGGCGCGCGCCCGGTCGCTTATCTGGACTCAGTCGTAGTATTCGAGGCCGAGGTGAGTGATGAGCTCCTCACCCTGGATGTGGCGGAGGGTGTTCTTCAGCTTCATCTGCTGAATGAAGAGATCGTGCTCGGGGTAGAGTCCCGGCGCGCTCTGCGGCGACTTGAAGTAGAAGCTCAACCACTCCTGGATACCCAGGTGCTTCAGCTCCGGAGTTCGCTGGGCGAGGTCGAGGAAGAGGACCAGATCGAGGGCCAGCGGCGCGGCCAGGATGGAGTCGCGGCAGAGAAAATCGACCTTGATCTGCATCGGGTAGCCGAGCCAGCCGAAGATGTCGATATTGTCCCAACCCTCTTTGTTATCACCGCGCGGCGGATAATAGTTAATGCGAACTTTGTGGTAAATATCCTTGTAGAGATCAGGGTATAGCTCGGGCTGGAGGATGTAGTCCAGCACTCCCAGCTTCGACTCTTCCTTGGTCTTGAAGGACTCGGGATCGTCGAGAACTTCGCCGTCGCGGTTGCCGAGAATGTTGGTCGAATACCATCCGGCGACACCCAGCATGCGCGACTTGAAGGCCGGCGCGAGCACGGTCTTGATGAAGGTCTGGCCGGTCTTGAAGTCCTTACCGCAGATGGGGGCCCCGGTCTGCTTGGACAGCTCGATCATGCAGGGCAGGTCGACAGTGAGGTTCGGCGCGCCGTTGGCGAAGGGGATCCCCTCTTTGAGTGCGGCGTAGGCGTAAATCTGCGAAGGCGCGATGTTGGGGTCGTTGTCGACGAGGCCCTTCTCGAAGGAGGCGACGGTTTCGTGGACGGCCGAGGGCTCGAGGAATATCTCGGTCGAGCCGGTCCAGATCATGACCACGCGCTCGACCTTGGATTTGAAGTTCTGGATGTCGGCGCGCAGCTGCTGCGCCAGATCGCACTTGCTCTTGCCCTTCTTGATGTGGGTGCCATTCAGCCGCTTGACGTAGTACTGGTCGAAAACCGCGGGCATGGGCTTGATGCTTTCAAGAAACGGCTTGATGGTATTGAGGTGGTCGCTGTCCAGCACCTGCGCGTGCTTGGCTGCTTCGTACATGTCCTCGGGGAAGATCTCCCAGCCGGTGAAGACGATGTCGTCGAGCGAGGCGAGAGGAGCGAATTCCTTGATGAGCGGCGTGCGATTGTCGGTACGCTTGCCGAGGCGGATGGTGCCCATCTGGGTGAGTGAGCCGATGGGCTTGGCGAGACCTTTGCGGACCGCCTCAACGCCGGCGATCAGCGTGGTGGCGACGGCGCCCATGCCGACCACCATGACTCCTAGTTTTCCGTTTGCTGGCTGAATGCTCTCAGCCCTGGGTGTAGACATCGCTTGCTGGTCTTCCTCTCAATTGAAAATGTTTGAGATTTCAAACATTTCAGTGTCGCTTGCGCCACGGAGGTTTGGCAAACGGCGCAGATGCGAACGGTCAGAATCAAGGGTTCGACGGGGACTGGCCGTCCAGGCATACGCTCCTTTGGAGCCGGTCCTTGGAGTTCCCCTTCCGCCCGTCTGAACCCACATTTCAGAAGCGAGATGTAAATACCAGGAGACTTACCGTCCCTACGCTTGTTCGGGGCGGACCCGGTCTTTCAAGTGGGTCCACACGAACCATACGGCGCCGACGAGCAGGAGAACGATCACGACCGTGTGAAAGCGATGAAAGGCGGTCTTGAAGGCGGGATTCGTCTCCCACGCCTGGCCGAGCTTCATCCCGACGTAGGCCAGAACGAAGCACCATGGCCATGAACCCAGGAAGGTGTAGATATGAAAGCGAACCTGGTTCATGCGCGCGATGCCGGCGGGAAGGGCGATGAAGGTGCGGATGACCGGCAGCAGGCGGCCGACGAAGACGGTAATGGAACCGTAGTGGCTGAAGAAGTGCTCGGCGCGGTCGAGATCGCGGTGGTCGAGCAGCACGAAACGGCCATATTTGGCGATGAAGGGCCGGCCTCCGTAGGCTCCGATCCAGTACGCGATCGCCGAACCCAGGTTGCAGCCGATGGCCCCCGCCGTGGCCACGCCGATCAGCGTAAGCTGTCCCATATGAACAAGATAGCCAGCAAACGGCATGATGATCTCGGACGGCAGCGGGATGCAGACAGACTCGATGCCCATCAGCAAGGCGACGCCGGCGTATCCCGAGGCTGAGATAGTCGCGATGATGAAGTGGGCCAGGAGGGCGAGGATTTTCTCAGTCATTCGTGGGCAGTATACGTGATCGACCTTTCGCCATTGCCGCACCGATCTCGCAAGGGTTCCTGGAGATAGTTCGATGGTCACCGATCGACAAATAAGCCCGACTCTTCGGCGGCGCTTCTTCTCCAGAAGCTTTCGAGCTCTGTTGATTTCCCTGTTGGTCGGCTCTGAAATATAGGGCAAGAAGCAGACATTTTGTAGTTGAGCCGACAAAAAGCAGGCCCTTCGGATCGCAGTGCTCGCTCGCGATGACAAATTTGTTATCGATACGAGGAATGTCAGCAGAGCCAAGCTGTCGCATAACTCAAATCTATTTTGGCGCGACGGTCTTACTTTCCCCAGTATTTTCTAGGTTTCCGATAGTTCAGCTAACTATCCGACAACTATGCACATGGCTAAGTCGTCCGTTTATATGCGTCTGTGAGTTATGTCGTAGAAACTATAGGTCCCTACCATCATGATGATTATCGAACATAGATTTTTTCCGGATCAGGAACTTCCCTCTCGAATCGATAGCGACAAATACATGTTGGTAACTAAAGAATTATGGCTATACTTAGCCGACTGTTGCACTGAGCTCGGAGAGGTACTCCCGTTGTCCCAGAGCACTGAAGTTGAAGCCTCCCCGAATCGCAGCACTCTGCCCGCACTGCGCAAGATAGCCGACGCCAACTTGGTCTTTCTTTATGACCGCGGGTTTGGACGACCGATGCTTCTGGACTTCATAGAAAGAATGGCCGCTTAAGGCCGAACGTCCTAGCACCACAATGCTGGACGCCTATCATTGGAGCCGCGCTGGCCGGGATTTGCAGGGCTTTATTGAGGCGATGCGGTGAAATATTCGAGATAACAATCAAGAAGGTCGGAGGTTTGACAATGTCGACTAGTCGCCCTGAGCTTGCGCCCACTTCAATTTGGCAGTGGCTGAGATGGATTTCAGCTAACTCAGACAACCCGAAATCGGTGGCGACCCGCCTGCGCACCGCTCGTTTTCGCCAATTTGAGATGGCTGTAAGTCATTTTCCCCGACCACTGCGAATTCTCGACGTCGGCGGTCGCACCCGCTATTGGGAAGAGAGAGGATGGGCTGGCCGTCCGGATGTCTACATTTCCAGTTTGAATCTGAAGCCAGAAAAACAGACGTATGAAAATATCACGCCGATCACGGGCACAGCGACCGACCTTTCACAGTTTGAAGACAAGTCTTTCGATGTGGTATTCAGCAACTCTGTCATCGAGCACCTGTTCGTTTTCGAAAGTCAGCAACGGATGGCAGAAGAAGTCAAACGAGTAGGGAAGATATATTGGGTGCAGACGCCGAACTTCTGGTTTCCGGTTGAACCACATTTCCTTATTCCAGGGTGGCAATGGTTCCCGATTGGTTTAAGAGCGGCGATCATTCAACGCTGGCGCTGTGGCTCGCTAGGTCCCTATCCCGATCCGCTTCTTGCGCGCAGAGCTGTTGAGGAAATTCAGCTTCTAACCCGAAAGAAACTCGAAGCTCTTTTTCCAGATGCAACAGTTCACGTTGAACGATTCTGCGGAATCGTCAAGTCGTGGACGATTACCGGCAGCTCGGTGAAGTTATCTGGGACATAAAGGAAGCACAGCCCCGGCGGAGCTTGGCGTAGAAGGGCGGGAGGCTCGTGCGAATATTCTGCCCACGGCGAAGGAGCCTGTCCTTCAGCGTCAGTTACTGCGCCGTTCGTCCTTGAGAAGCGTGTAGAAGAGCCCGCTGACGACGCAGAGCACCGCGAAGCATCCTCCGGCAACCGAGGAGGTCAGCGCTTTTCCATTCAGCGCCGGCAGTACCGATTCGGTCGCAACCCCCGGCAGCGTGCGCACAACCCACAACAGGAAGACGGCAGTGTAGATGACGCCGGCGACTTTGAGCACGCGGAGGATGCGCGTGGCGCGGTCGAGTGCGGCGAGCTTTCGTCTGCGCTGCACCGCCGACCATACCTGCGCCGCCGGCGGCGGACTGGAATGGATCTCGGATGGAAGATTGAGCCGGCCGGCATCCTCGAGCAACGCCTGCGCGACCTGCAGCGCTTCCCGGCAATCCGGGCACTCGCCGCAGTGCTGAACCAGCTCCGCCGGCCACGAGCCGGAGCGGAGAGCCCTGATCGTCTCACCTTCGAATTTGCATTGCGTTGCGGTCATTTCTTCACCATCGTACCGGTTTTTTCCGGGCTTATTTTGTCTGGGCTCAGGAGGCCTGCTGCCCGGCGGCGTGCGCGGAAGAGCAGCAGACGGATGCTGAGGGCGCTCAATCCGGTTGCCGCGGCAATTTCGGCGTGGTTCATGCCTTCGACATAGGCCAGCCAGAGCAATTGCCGTTCGCGGGGCTTCAAATTCCGCATCGCGCTGCCCACGTCCACCCGCGCGACCTGATCGATCTCGCCGGCGGAAACTTCGCTCAACTGCTCGTCTTCCGATTCATCGTCGCCGCGGCGCCAGCGATCGTGCAGCAAGTTGGTGGCGATGCGAAAGAGATAGCTGCGGGTCTGCGTCTCGTCCAGGCCGGGCGGATTGCGGACGAAAAAACGGCAGTAGGTCTCCTGCAGCAGATCGTCGGCGACGTCTCCGCGCCCGGAGACACGCAGCAGGTAAGCCCATAGCGGGCGCGCGGTGCGGTCGTAGATCGCCTGGAAGGCATCCTCGTCCATGGCAGCAGCCCGGCCGCCGCTCTCCGTGAAATTCGTGATGGTTTCCGCCAAGGTCATCGATCGAGTCTTGCGAGCCGGGCCTTAATTGCGCGGTCCACGATCCAGAAGCCCGAAGGACCGGGAGAGAAAGTAGGAGGCCAGTGCGGCGATTCCGAAGCCCACTCCCAGTGCGATGGCCAGGGTTCCGAAGATGGTGAAGGCCTCGTCGGAGAATGGGAGCTTCGAACGCAATACCAGTAACGCCACGCCGAAGATAGCGATGATAATGCCCGCCTGCGTGCCACTGAGGATACGTTCGTAGGGGGTGATGCGTTCCGTGGTCAACCCCTCGACGAACTGCTTGCCGGCAGGCGTTTCCACATAGGCGAGCAGGCTCTGGCCGGAATCGAGCCGCTGCAGGAGCAGAGTCTGGACCTGGGATTGGAACTTGGCGATCTTGTAACGGCGGATCGAGGAAAAGAGCACCCAGACGATCCATCCAAGCATGAAGAACAAACTACCCGGTACGACAATGTCTTCCATTTTTTCTCTCCTGCTGCTTTTCTTTGTGCCGCTTTCGTCCGGTAAAACGTGGAATGGGGTGGGTTGGTTAACAGCGTTTCGAGGAAATTCTTGCGGTGAGGCTGGGAAGGGCGTTCACCGCTAAGACGCCAAGACGCTAAAGGCGTTCCCCACAGAGGACACGGAGAACGCCGAAGGTTGGCAGCGCCGCGGTGGGAGCGTGCAGGCTCGGCTGGGTTCGTCGCGAATTTGTTAGCATGAGGAAAGAATCAGGGGTGCATTATGGCTGACACGCTTACGGTTCCCGCGGCCGAAACCGCCGGGCAGGCTCATTCCGCGACGGCTCCGGCGAAGGCGGACGAAAAGAAAGTTCAGCGGCAGATGATTGGCTTTACCTTCTTTAAGGTGCTGCCCGAGTGGCGGCGGCTGCCGGCCGAAGAGCGCGCCGAGCACAAGCGTCAGTTCGCCGAGGTGCTGAAGCGCTGGAACCAGCCCGGACGGTTGCTCTCCCTGACCTATTCGACGGTGGGCATGCGCGGCGACGTGGATATGGTGCTGTGGCGCATCTGCTACTCGGTCGACGATCTGAACCAGATGACGGCCGAGCTGCTGGCGACGTCGCTGGGCGGTTATCTGACCACACCCCACAACTTTCTCTCCATGACCAAGCGCTCGCAATACCTTATCGGACACGAGCACGAGGGGCAGGCCGATTCGCGCGGCTTTCTGCGGCCCGGCGGTCAGAAGTACATCTTCATCTATCCCTTCTGGAAGACGCGCGCATGGTACCTGCTGCCGATCGACGAACGGCAGAGGCTGATGAACGAGCATATTCGCGTGGGGCATCTCTATCCGCGGGTGAAGCTGAACACCACTTATTCCTTCGGCATCGATGACCAGGAGTTCGTGGTGGCTTTCGAATCGAACTTCCCTGAAGATTTCCTGGATTTAGTGCAGCAGCTTCGCGAGACGGAAGCTAGCGCTTATACCCTCCGCGACACACCTATCTTTACCTGCATCCGGATGACGGCGGAAGAGATGCTGGATCGGCTGGGCTAAAGACAGGGGATAGGGTGTAGGGTAAAGGCGGGCGCGGACTTCGGTTCGCGCTTCGTTTTGTTCGGAGGCGTATGCCGTTGTTGCTCGATGCCAATGAAGTCCGCGTGCTGGGCGCGCTGATCGAGAAGGAGATCACGACGCCGGAATATTATCCGCTGTCGCTGAATGCGCTGGTGAATGCGTGCAACCAGAAGTCGAGCCGCGACCCGGTGATGCAGCTCGATGAGATGACGGTGCGGCGAGGGCTTTCGCACCTTGAAGAGCTGGAGCTGGTGCGGCAGATTTACGACAGCCGCGTGCCCAAATTCGAGCACCAGGCGCGCAGCCGTCTCGATCTGCGGCGGCCGGAGATCGCCGTGCTCTGCCTGCTGATGCTGCGGGGTCCGCAGACGCCCGGCGAGCTGCGCAACCGGTCCGACCGGCTCTATACGTTCGATGACATCGGGGCGGTGCAATCAACCCTGGAACGTCTGATGCGAGAACCTGCGGCGGAAGACTCGGTCCAGCGCAAAGAGCAGGGAGCGCTGGTCACGCTGCTTGCGCGGCAGGCGGGCGAGAAGGAGGCGCGGTATGCGCATCTGCTGTCCGGAGCTGCGGAGGTTGCGCGGCGTGAGGTTGTCGTTGCAGCGGCTGCGAACTCCAATACAGATCGACTTGCGCAACTTGAGGGCGAGGTCGCGGCTCTGCGGGAGCAGCTGGAATCGGCGCTCGAACGGATATCTACACTAGAAGCACTTCGGGGATAACGGTGATTGCTGTTATCCGATGTCCTTACACCTCTTCGTCGAAGCTGTGCATGACAATGTCCTCTGTCATTCACTCCCTCATACAACTAACACCTGGTCAGCCACATCCCTCGATTGACAAGGGCTTAACCGGCATTCCCAGAGCTATTGTTAACTGAGCTCAAGGGGCTCTCCAGTTGACCCTATATCATGAATGAAAATAATATGCGCGATCGCCGAGGTCGTTTCATTGCCCGCATCAGATGAACCAGGAAACGACATGGGTCTTTCATGGTAAAGCCAAGCTTGAAGACTGGCCATAATGCCGCTCGCCGCCGATTCTGGCTGGCGATGTCGGGGTTCGTCGTGGCGCTTGCGCTGCTGCCGTTTTCCTACAAAGTCGAACGTCGGCTGGAGACAGCGGTTCACATCAAGGGTGCGCAATCCGAAGAAGTTGATCAGGAACTCGCACAGCGGTTCCAGTCTCCGTATGCTCAGCGCCTGGTTCTGGTGATCAGCGGTATCTCCGATCCGGATTCTGCCAAAGGCGCAGAGGCGTTGAGCTTCCTGACCAGTTCATTGCGTAGTGTGCCTGGAGTGTCGGGCGCCGTCTCGAGTCTGGATTGGCCGGATCCTCTGTTCACCGGGAACAATGGCGGGGCCCTGATCATCTTCGGGCTGGCCCCGCACAACGAATCTGTCGAGGCGCTGATTCCGAAAGTGAGGGCAAAGGCCAGCTGGATGGAAGGTCAGCTCAGGTCGCAGTTCCCCAATATCAAACTGGAGATTACGGGTGAAACGCCGCTGAACTTCGATCTTCGCAAGGTCAGCGCAGATGACGTGAACCATGCCGAGGAACGAGCGATGCCGGTGACTCTCCTCCTGCTGCTGCTGGCTTTCGGCAGCCTGGTGGCGGCGCTCCTGCCGCTGGGAGTAGGCATACTCTCCATCTCGATGGCGTTGGGTGCGGCTGCGCTCCTTGCGCATTACCTGCATCTGTCGATCCTGGTGCAGAACCTGGCGACGATGCTCGGCCTTGGCCTGGGCATCGACTATGCATTGCTGATGGTGAGCCGGTTTCGCGAAGCGCTGGTGGAGGGATATGATCCCGGCCAGGCTGCCGACATTGCTGCCCGGCAGGCGGGGCACACTCTGATCATCTCGGCGACGACGGTTGCCATCGGATTTTCAGCGCTGCTTATTGTACCCATCAGCGAACTGCGCTCCATCGGAGTCGCGGGGCTTCTGGTGACGGTACTGAGTATCATGCTTTGCACAACCGTCCTGCCCTGGGCGCTTGGCCTGTTAGGGCATCGCGTCAATGCCATCCGCGTGCCTCTTCCCGCCAAACGATTCAAAACACCGGAGAACCTGTGCGCGCCGAGTGAGCGATGGAGGCGCTGGGGCAGCATGATAACTCGCCGTCCTCTGACGGCTCTGTTTGTCGCCGTGATTCCTCTGCTGGTCCTTGCATTCCAGGCGCGGAGAATCTCTCCCGGGCTTCCTGACCATGACTCGCTTCCGAACGCAGCCGAGTCAGTGCAGGCGCTGCACACGCTTCAACGCATGGGAAGATCGGGTGTTGTGCAGTCCCTCCGAGTGATTCTCGAGTTGCCCCCGCAGTCTCCGCCGCTCTCGCCGGCTGGCTGGCTTGCCGTCAGCCGTTTGACGAAGCACTTCCAGAGCGATCCCAGAGCAGAAGAGGTCTTATCTCTTCCGACCCTCACGCAGATGTCTGACACCGCGGATGCTGTCGACAACGTGCCCGAGCCAATCCGCAAGAGTTTCCTGAGCAGCGATGGCCGAGCTACCTTGATTGAGTTGCTGCCCGCCGCCTCACTTTTGCCCAACCAACAAATACGATGGGTGCGGGAGGTACGCTCCTCCGATGTGGCGGCGATCACCGGTGTGCCTGGCGCTGTTCTGCGCGTCGGCGGCATTCCGGCGCAGAATGCAGACTATGACTCGGTGGTAAAAGAGCGATTGCCGAAGGTGATCCTTGGCGTCGTGCTGGGGAGTTTGGTGGCGCTGCTGATCGGATTACGTTCTTTATTTGCTGCGGTGAAGGCAATTCTGCTCAATCTGCTCTCCGTCAGCGCTTCATTCGGCGCATTGGTTCTCGTCTTTCAGGATGGCCACGGCAGCAGACTCTTCGGGCTTCACGGGCCGACGGGCAGCATATTCCCGATCGTGCCGATTCTCTCGTTTGCCATCGTCTTCGGACTGAGCATGGATTATGAGGTCTTCCTGGTCGCTCGGGTCCTCGAAGAACGGCGGCGCGGTCTACCCGAAAGAGCAGCGGTGATTGAGGGTCTGTCGCGAACGGCGAGGCTCATTACGAGCGCCGCGGCGATCATGATTGCCGTCTTCATCGCATTTACATTGGGAAGGATTCTGGTTATTCAAATGCTCGGCTTCACGCTCGCCGTGGCCGTGTTCATTGACGCTACAGTGGTGCGGATGGTGGTCGGGCCGGCACTGTTGCAACTTGCCGGCGACTGGAACTGGTGGCCCTTCGGCTTATACGGGGCACCTATGACAGCTGAAAAAGAGCTGGTTCCCTGACCGAGAGCACCGTGGATGGTCCATCGACGGTAAGGGGCCCGGCGACAGTCTGACGAAGCAATTCGATTATTTTGCTTTCTTTGCTTGAGCGCCGGGCTGGCTGAGATCAAAATCCTGGCGTTTGAGATTTGCTTTGGCCGAGCCGTTTTCGATGATGAGCATCGAGGAGCCGGGCTTGCCCTGCAGTTGGGCCTCCACCCGCGCCGCTGACCAAACGCCGCTGACCTGCCGCAGCCCATAGTAGATGAATTCCTTCTGCTGTCCGGCGCCGTGAAGCGACTTGACGACGTGCACCGGATACAAAATGCTGCGGTCGATCCATGATGTGACCGAATCATAGTGCGTCCGGTCCTGGGGTCCGGGCGTGCTCTTAAGGACAAAGCAGTCGCGCGCGCCATATTTCTGCGGTGGCAGGAGTTCCTGATTCTTCCAGAAGAACCAGCTCTCGGCCATGTCTTCATAGGAGAAGTCGGTTCCCATGATGGAGTCGTTCCAATGCTCGAAAGGCAACGGGCTGGCGGCCTTCTCACCGGGAAGGATTGCCTCGATGGTTATGCGGCCGCTCAGGCTCATATGCAGAAGAAGGGTCGTCTTCTCTGAGGCGGTCCCGGTGATTTCGCACAGCATACGCAAACCATCGGGAAACCAGTGGGCTTTGGCGGCAAATTTGTAACTTGTGCGCTTGCCGCCGCCGTCCACCCTCGTAAGTCGCCCGGTCACGCGGTAATCCGATTTCTCAATCCGCTGGCGTGAGCCAGTCAGCACCGTCTCCAGGTCGGCATTCACCGCGAAGGCTCGCGATGGCTGTACCAGCGACAACAGCACCAGCAAAGCGATGGACACTGGAATCGCCCATCTGGCCTTTGAATACCGGCCGGACTTGCGGCTGCGAGAGAGCGTTGCGACGCGGCGCAGAAAGGTCATAGCTATGTATACAGCCAAAGTCCGTTTAGCGGCCATCCGGCGACAGGGAGTGATTCTCAAGCCGCGGGAGCGGCTGTTCCCCACCCTCCGCGCCGACCATCGCATCGCGGAATCTCGATCAAGTTGGGCCAGCGCAGTTTGCCGATTGCAGGCATATGCCTTCGAATTCCTGTAAAACATTTCTATTGCCATGCCGATCACAAAGAAAGCCGCAACCAAATCAGTAAAAGCGCCAAGCAAGAAGACGACTCCTGCGAAAGCAGCCGGGAAGAAGCCGCTGGCAGCAAAAACGAAGCACGATGCGAAGTCCGACCTTGCGCCTGAGCGTATTGCGGAGATTCTGCGTCGGCTTGCTGCCGCTTATCCCAACGCCGAATGCGCTCTGCACCATCGCAATGCGTGGGAGCTGCTGGTGGCGACCATCCTCTCGGCGCAATGTACCGATGCGCGCGTGAACATGGTAACGCCCGAGCTCTTCCGCAAATTCCCTACTCCCAAGGCGATGGCCGAGGCTTCCCTTCCGGCTATCGAGGCGGAGATTCGCTCTACCGGCTTCTATCACAACAAGGCCAAGTCGATCTCCGGTGCGGCCAAGATCATCTCAACCCAATTCAAAGGTCAAGTGCCGCGTACCATGGCCGAATTGCTCACCGTTCCGGGCGCGGCGCGCAAGACGGCGAATGTGGTGCTGGGCGTGGCCTACAAGGTGGCGGAAGGGGTGGTGGTCGACACGCACGTTCTGCGGCTCTCGAAGCGGCTGGGCCTCACCCAGTCCGACGAGCCGAAGAAGGTGGAGCAGGAATTGATGCAGATTATCCCGAAGGACCACTGGATTCAGTTCTCGCATGAGCTGATCCATCACGGGAGGCAGATCTGCATTGCGCGGAGGCCGAAATGCGTCGATTGCACGCTGGAGACGCTTTGCCACTCTGGGGATAAGACTTGGAGCAGCGGAGACGCGGTCAGCTAGTGTCCTGAGTCTGAAGTTGACAGCATCATTCCTCGGTTCACCTACGGAGCCAACCGAAAGAAACTGCAGGTCCCTCCACTTCGCTTCGCTCCGGTCGGGATGACAAACCTATGTGGCGAACTTCAGACTCAGGAGACTAGAACAGAATGGCTGCTCCTCGAAAGCACGTCATTCTGACGACCGAAGGGAGGAAGAATCTCAGCGACATATCGGTGCCGGCATCGCTGAGATTCTTCGCTGCGCTCAGAATGACGGCGCTTTATGCCGCCCGGTCAGCGCAGGGCTTCCGTCACCGCGGCGACCAATCCCGGCAGGTCATGCGGATTGGCCTCGGCAGCCGGCTGCCAGTTGTGATCTCTCAGTGTCTGGGTGGTGATGGGGCCTATGGAGATGGCTTTCATCTTCGCGAGGGGATGGTCGATCCCGGCGCTCTTGAGTAGGTGGAAGAAATTCGTCACCGTCGATGAACTGGTGAAGGTTGCTGCATCGGGAATGCGCGCGGCGCTGGCGAAGAGCTCGGATATGAGCTTCACCGACTCCGCGGGGATGACGGTGCGGTAGGCGTCCACTACGTCCACCTTTGCGCCCCGTACCGTCAGCGTCTCGGGGATGATGTCACGTGCGATTGCGGCCCTGGCCAGCAGCACGCGCGCTCCGCGAAGCTGATCGCCCAAAGCCGCCAGCAGAGATTCGGCCACATATTCTTCCGGCGTGACGTCCACTGCGATGCCGAGCTCCTTCAATGCGTGTGCTGTGGCTGAGCCGATGGCCGCAATCTTGAGATGAGCAAAGTCCCCGGAGGCGAGCTTGAGCGCCGTCATGCGGTCGCGGAGCGCGCGCACGGTATTGGCGCTGGTTACGATCATCCATCGATAATGCGCGAGGTTTTGGAGAGCGGCGTCCAGAGGCTCGAAAGAATCGGGCGGCAGGATTTCAATCGCTGGAACTTCGATGACCTCGGCTCCCAGCGCTGCGAGCTGCGCGGAGAGCTGTCCGGCCTGATGGCGCGCGCGGGTGACCAGGATGCGTCTTCCCGCCAGCGGCCGTGCGGGGCTCACGGAGCGGCGACACCTGTTTGCAGCTGTGCCGGTTCGGTTAGTGAGAGGATCTGTCCCGCGCCCTGCTCGATGAGATGAGCGGCGAGTTTCGCTCCCAGCGCTTCGGGCTTTTCGCCACGCTGGCAGTCGAGCTCGGCGCGCAACACGCTCGTCCCGTCCGGCGAGGCCACCACACCCAGAATGTTGTAGCTGTGCGGTCTCGGCCAGCAGTGGATGCCGATGGGGACTTGGCAGCCTCCGCCGAGCGCGGCCAGGGCTTCGCGTTCCGCTGTCACACAGAAGCGCGTTGCGCTGTCGTCTAGAAATGCCAGCGCCTCGATGGCTGCGGTGTCGCCGGCACGCGTTTCGATGGCCAGTGCGCCCTGTCCTGCGGCGGGGCAGAGAATGAGCGCGGGAAAGCGCTCGCGCAGATGTTCGGTGCGGCCGAGACGCTCGAGTCCGGCGCTGGCGAGGATGATGGCCTCGACCTGGCCCTCGGCGAGCTTGCGAAGGCGCGTGTCCACGTTGCCGCGGAATTCGAGGTATTCGAGATCGCTGCGCTGGACGCGAAGCTGGGCCTGGCGGCGCAGGCTGCTGGTGCCCACGCGCGCGCCCTGCGGAAGCGCGGCGAAGGTTTCGTGATGGATCGAGACAAAAGCATCGCTGGGATCGGCGCGCGGCGGAACAGCGGCGATGGTGAAAGGATCGGCCAGCGTTGTCGGCAGATCTTTGAGGCTGTGCACGGCGAGATCGATGAGGTTCTCGGCCAACGCCTCCTCGATCTCCTTGGTGAACATGCCCTTCGAGCCTACTTGCGCAAACGTCAGGTGCTGCATGGCATCGCCCGTCGTGCGGATGATCTCGATAGAGACTTGGTGGCCGCGAGCGCGTAGCTTATCGGCGATGTGATTGGCCTGCCAGAGGGCGAGCTGCGATCCGCGGGAGCCGATTCTCAGGGTGCCGGCGGTAGGGGACAGGGGATAGGGTTCAGTCATTCTCTTCCCTTGCAGGGTGCCCCATGTCTCTCTTTTGAGACGTGGGATCGTGGGCTGCCTCGGCCGCTTCCCTGCTTTCGTTCAACTGGAAGGCGGTGCGGATGGCATCGACCGCCGCGGCATCGCCTTCGCGCGCCGCTGTCTTCAGCGCCTGCAAAGGATGATGGAGGAATTTGTTCACCAGCCCGCGGGTGACGGCCTCTACCGCCGCCAGCTGATCCGGGGTGAGCGATTGCAGCCGGGACTGCGCACGGCGGAGCTCGGCCTGGCGAACGCCCTCGGCGTAAGACTGCAGGTCGACCAGTGTGGGCACCACATCGAGCGCCTGCAGGCGCTGCTGATAACGGGCGACTTCCTGTTCGAGGATGGCCTCGGCGCGCTCAGCCTCGCGCGAACGATCGGAGAGATTCGTGCTGGCCACTGACTGCAGGTCGTCGATGTCGTAGAGGAAGATGCCTTCGAGCCGGTTGATCTCGGGATCGACGTCGCGCGGCACGGCAATGTCGATGAAGATCATGGGACGATTGCGCCGGCGGTGGAGGAATTGCTGCGCATGCTGCATGCGGAACATGAATTCCGGCGAGCCGGTGGAGGTGATGAGAATGTCGGCCTCGTCGGCGCGCGCGTACAGATCGTCGAAGCGGATGACGTGGGCCTGAAACTTCTGGGCTAGGCGGACGGCGCGCTCCTGGGTCCGATTCGAGATCAGCAGCGATCCCGCGCCCTGCTGCATGAGGTGGCGCGCGGCGAGCTCGCTCATCTTGCCTGCTCCGACGAGCAGGACGCGCTTGCCTTCGAGGGAGCCGAATATCTTGCGCGCCAGGTCCACGGCAACCGAGGCGATGGAGACCGAGGATGCGCCTATCTGGGTCTCGGTGCGGACCTTCTTCGCAGCTGAAAGAGCCGCCTGCAAGAGCCGGTCAAGGTTGCCGCCAACGGCGCCGACAGAGCGCGCCGCGGAGTAGGACTCCTTCACCTGGCCGAGAATCTGGGGCTCGCCGACGACCATGGAGTCGAGGCTGGAGGCTACGCGGAAGAGATGGCGAACGGCTTCAACCTCGTGATGCTCATAAAGATGCGGCTGGAGGGACGCCGGATCGACCGCATACTGCCGGTTGAGATATGCGGCGAGTTCGGGGTCGCCGCCCTCGTAGCAGACCAGCAGTTCGACGCGATTGCAGGTGGAGAGGATCATGCCCTCGCGGATGCCGGGATGGGAGAGCAGCGAGCGCGTCTCCTCGGCAAGGCGTTCGGGAGAGATGGCGAGGCGTTCGCGCAGCTCGACGGGCGCGGTCTTGTGATTCAGGCCTGTGAGCAGTATTTTCATGGGGCGCTGAACCTGTGCACGGTACTTAATAGATTCGCGGCCCAGACGCTAAGCATCACCAGAAAGACGACCGAGGACAAATAGACGGCGCGGCGTCCGCGCAGCCCGGTGCTGCGGCGCACAAAGAGCATTGCTACGTAAAGCCCCCACATGACAAATGAAAGCAATACTTTAGGGTCTGCGAAATACGCCGCTCCTACGCTCTCCTGGGCAATCAGAGAGCCGGCGAGCAGGCCGATGGTCATGCCGTGGAAGCCGAGAATCAGCGTTTTCTGCGCGATCTGATCCATGGTATCCAGCGGCGGCAGCCAGTTCAGAAAGCCGGGCGAGTGCTTGTTCTTAAGGCGGCGCTCCTGAAGCAGATAGAGCGAGCTGGCGATGAGGCTGAAGATGAGCGCGGCGTAGGCCATGAGCAGCGCGGTGATGTGCAGAAAGAGCCAGCCGCTGCGGATCATGGGCGAAGCGAAGGTGTACTTGTCCGGCCCCAGCGCGGGCACTATGACCAGCAAAAGAGCCAGGGGCAGGGCAAAGACGCCGAAAGAGAGCGTTCGATAGCGGAAGGCGATGACCAGAAAGACGGTGGAGATGAGGAGGGCCAGCATGGACTGGACCTCGTGCATGCCGGCCGGCATCCAGCGATGGGCGAGGACCAGCCTCTCGGCGGTGGAAACGAGGTGAGAAAACCAGGCCAGCCCGGCCAGCGGAAGGCAGACCCTGCGAAAGCGGGGATGGTCGCCGAGAACAGCGGCAAATGCCGACACCGAGGCCAGTCCATAGAGAACCGCCGCCACTCGGAGCCAGACTAGAAACATAGGTGCCTTCTATGGAAATTGATCCTTCAGTATAAGCTTTTGGCGGCTTTGACTCGTAATCCCCGCCGCCCGCGGAGGTTGCCAGCCCGGCAACGATGGAGCGGAAAGGATAGAGCGAAAGTTTGACCACGCGCCAATCTTCCCTCTCGACCCTTCCCTTCTCGACGCAGGGAAGGCATCCAAGTCTATGAGGGAGATCACATTCCCGATTACTGGAGAAAATATGGATTACCGCGTAAAACCGGGTGACCTGCAGGAAGACCAGGTGACCTCGTATCTGGAAAGTCAGTCCGCGAAGCTGCCTTCAAGTTTTTATCTGGGAGCCGCGGTCGCTTCGATGGCCGCTTCGCTGGCTCTCAAGGCAGCCGGCAAAGACCAGCTGGCTCTCTTTATCGGCCAATGGGCCGCCCCATTCCTCATTATCGGCACTTATAACAAGATGGTGAAACAGCACGGCAGCGACCAGACGGCGCGAGTCGTCTAGCCACATCTCCACAGCTTTGCCGGTGCGGGACTACACGCCAGCCTATCCTTCGCGATATGCTGGCGTTTCCCGTGTCTGATATTCCTACGCCGCAAAACGAATCGAACCAGACGCCGCTGATGCGCCAGTATTGGGCGGCCAAGCGCCAGAATCCCGACGCCCTGCTGTTTTTTCGCATGGGCGACTTCTACGAACTTTTCTTCGAGGACGCCAAGGTCGCCTCCCGCGAGCTGCAAATCACGCTGACCGCCCGGGATAAGGAAAAGTCGCAGCCCATGTGCGGCATGCCCTACCACTCCGCGGAGAGCTACATTGCGCGGCTGCTGCGCAAGGGATATCGCATCGCCATCTGCGAGCAGATGGAAGACCCGAAGCTGACGAAGAAGATCGTGCGGCGGGACGTGATCCGTGTACTGACGCCGGGCACGGCCATGGATCCGGCGCTGGGGTCGAGCGAGAACAACTATCTGGCCGCGGTGCAGGTCGCGGGAAACACCGTGGGGCTGGCGTACCTCGATCTTTCGACCGGCGATTTTCGCGCGACTGAGTTTCGCGGAGCCACAGCGCTTGCGCAGTGCGCCGACGAACTTGAGAAGCTGGCCCCGAGCGAAGTGCTGGCGAGCGCGAACAATCCGCTCTTGAGCGAGAGCAAGGAGCTGGCCGAGGCGCTGGGGCGCGCGCGGACGAAAACCAGCGTCGATGATTGGGCTTTCACGGCCGATTATGCCCTTCCGCTTTTAGAGCGGCAGATGGGAACCATGTCGCTCGAAGGCTTTGGGCTGGCGCAGCATCGCGCGGCGGCCATCGCAGCCGGGGTCATCATCCACTATGTGCGGCAGACCCAGCAGAATGACGCCGGCCACGTGGACGCGATTCGCTACTACGAGCGCAGCCAACACATGCACCTGGACCAGGTGACGGTGCGGAATCTGGAGTTGCTCGACCCCATCTTCACCGAAGCCGGCGCCGAGGCCACGCTCTTTCGCACCCTCGACTGCCTGATGACGCCGATGGGCAAGCGCCTGCTGCGATCTTCGATCCTGCGTCCGCTGCTCGATACTTCCGAGATTCAGCCGCGCTACGATGCGGTCGCCGAGGCCAAGCAGAAGCTTATCCAGCGAGAGCAGATACGGCGCGGTCTGGGCGGCATTCTGGATCTTGAACGATTGCTGGCGCGCATTTCGCTGGACAGCGCCGGGCCGCGCGACGTGCTCGCCATGGCAGCATCGCTCAAACATCTTCCGCAACTGAAGCAGGATGCGGCGATGCTGGGCGCGGAGTTGTGGAGAGCAGCAGAGACGCGCCTCGATCCTCTTGAAGATTTGTGTGCGGCGATCACGCAGACGCTGGTGGCCGAGCCGCCGCTGACGCTGGCCGATGGCGGAGTGATCGCTGCCGGTGTGCATCGAGAACTGGACGAGTTGCGCGGCATCAGCCATAGCGGACGCTCATCCATCGCGGCCATCGAAGAGCGCGAGCGGCAGCGCACCGGGATTCAATCGCTGAAGGTGCGGTTCAATTCGGTCTTCGGCTACTACATCGAGATCACCAAGTCGAATCTTGCAAATGTTCCGAAGGACTACGAGCGCAAGCAGACGCTGGTGAACGCCGAGCGCTTCACGACTCCGGAGCTGAAGGAGTACGAGACGAAGGTGCTCACCGCGCACGAGCGGTCGATTGAAATCGAAAAGCAGATTTTTGCGGAACTTCGCCGCCGGTTGATGGAGAATGCAGGCCGCATCCGCAAGAGCAGCGCGGTGGTGGCGGAGATCGATCTGCTGGCGAACTTCGCGCACCTTGCATCGCTGCGCAACTACACGCAGCCGCTGCTGCAAGCGTCTTCGGTGCTGGAGATTGTGGCGGGACGGCATCCGGTGATCGAATGCCTGATGGAAGAGGCAGGCGAAGGGCGCTTCATTCCGAACGATCTCTATCTCGATGCGGAAGGGCCGAGCCTGCTGCTGCTCACCGGCCCTAACATGGGCGGCAAATCGACCTATCTGCGCCAGGCGGCGCTGCTGGCCATCATGGCGCAGACCGGCTGCTTCGTTCCGGCGGAGCGCATGCGTTACGGCATCGTCGATCGGGTTTACACACGAATCGGCGCGAGCGACAACGTGGCGCGTGGGCGTTCCACGTTTATGGTGGAGATGATGGAGACGGCGACCATCCTGAATACGGCCACGTCACAGTCATTGATCTTATTGGACGAGATGGGCCGCGGCACATCGACCTTCGATGGTCTTGCGCTGGCCTGGGCGACAGTGGAATATCTGCACGCGCGCGTCGGCGCGCGCACTCTGTTTGCGACGCATTATCACGAGCTCACCATTCTGGCCGAGCAGCTTTCGAAATTGAAGAATCTGCGCGTCGCGGTGAAGGAATCGCCGCAAGGCATCGTGTTTCTGCACGCCATCGAAGATGGGCCTGCGAACAAGAGCTACGGCATCGACGTGGCGCGGCTGGCCGGCTTGCCGCCGCAGGTGATCCAGCGGGCACGGCAGGTGCTGAAGCAGCATGAGCGATCAGAGCGGCTGACGGTTGCCGCGGAGACCGAGGCTCCGCTGCAGATGACCATGTTCACGCCGCTGTCGCAGCGCATCCTCGACAGGCTGGATGAAACCGACATCAATTCGCTGACGCCGCTGCAGGCCTTGAACCTGCTGGAGGAGCTGAAGGCTGAGATTAAGGCCGGGCAGACAGGAGTCGCGACCGCTTGAATCTAAGACAGCAGGTGGGGCAGCTGATCATCGCGGGCGTCGAAGGCACATCGCTTAGCGCTATGGAGCGGGCGTGGCTCAAACTGATTCAACCTTCCGGCGTGATCCTGTTCCGCAGAAACATTGAAGAAGCGAAGCAGGTAGTGCTGCTGCTGCGCGATGTCGCGGGTTCGACGCCATCGCCGCAGTTTCGCTGCATCGATCTTGAAGGCGGCCTGGTTGACCGGCCGCGCGACCTCATCGCGCCCATGCCATCCCCAGCGGCGGTCTTCGCGACCGGTAAACGCGCAAATTTCGTGAAGCACGGACGCTTGATCGGCCAGGAAGCGAAAACGCTGGGCTTCAATGTAACCTTCGCGCCAGTTCTGGACCTTGCCCTCCCAGCTTCCGCCGAAGTGATGCGCACGCGCGCGGTCTCGGCCGATGCGCAGGATGTGATTGCCTATGCGGATGGCTTTCTCGACGGGCTGGCGCACGAGCGGGTGCTCGGATGCGGAAAGCATTTTCCCGGCCTTGGCGGAGGAGCTTTAGACTCACACCACGCGATGCCGGTCATCGAGCGAAGCTGGCCCGAGCTTTGGGACAACGACGTCGCCGCCTTTCGCGGGCTGGCTCCGCGATTGCCGATGATGATGGTGGCGCACGCCTCCTATTGGCTCGTGAAGGACAGACAACCTGCGTCGATCTCACGATTCTGGATCAGCGAAGTGCTCAGGAAGAAGATCGGATATTCGGGAGTCATCGTTTCCGATGACATGGAGATGGGCGGCATTCTTACGCAGACTTCGATCGAAGACGCAGCGGTGCAAGCCATCGCAGCGGGAACAGATATCCTCGAGATATGCAAAGATCCGTCGCTGGTGCTGCGCGCGTACGAGGCTGTGCTGGCCGAGGCCGAGCGGTCCGTCGTCTTTCGGCGGCGCGTGGAGGCGAGCTGCCGGCGAGTGCTGGCGCTTAAGCGGCGTTGCCTTGTATCGGCGCTGCCGCGGGTTCCTTCCGATGTGGCGATCGCGCGGGTGCGCGCGGCCGTCGAGCGATTTGCGAAGGATGTAGCGGCATGAAGAAGAGCATGATCGTCGCCGGCGTAATGAGCGGGACCTCAGCGGATGGCATCGACGTCGCGCTGGTGCGGATTACGCATTCGCTGGGGCAGCCGAAGGTCAAGCTGCTCGCACATTACGCTGTGCCCTATCCGAAGGTTTTGCGAAGCGCTGTGCTTGCCGCGATGAATGCTGAGAGGACATCCGTCGCAGAACTGGCGCGATTGAACTGGCGGCTGGGCATGGCCTACGCAGAAGCAGTAACTGCTGCAGTTACAAAATATCGGATCAAGCCAGACCTGGTTGGGTGCCATGGGCAGACCATCTATCACCAGGGCAAGCCTGCGCCGTATGCGGGACGCCCCATCGCGTGCACCTGGCAGTTCGGCGAGCCGGCGTTGATCGCCGCGAAAACGGGTGTGCCGGTGGTATCGAATTTTCGCCCCGCGGACATGGCCGCGGGCGGGCAAGGCGCGCCGCTGGTCCCCTTTCTCGATTACGTGCTCTTCGCGCACCCGAAGCGGGCGCGGGTGCTGCAGAATATCGGCGGCATCGGCAATCTCACATTTATCCCCGCTGCGGCGAGGCTCGACCAATTGCTCGCGTTCGATACGGGACCGGGCAACATGGTGATCGATGCTCTCATGGAGAAGCTCTTCCAGCAGCGATTCGACCGTAATGGGCGGATCGCGAAGCGTGGGCGGGTTCTACCGCGCGTCATCGACACGCTGCTGCGCGAGCGGTATTTCATTGCGCCCCCGCCGAAATCAGCAGGGCGCGAGCAATTCGGCGCTGCGTTTGCCGCGCGGCTGCTTGCCATGTGCCACAAGGAGAGCACGCGTCCGGAAGATGCGATCGCCACAGCCACGGCGCTGACCGCCGAGACGATTGCAGCTTCGTATCGGCGCTTCGTGCAACCTCTCGCGAAGACGAGCGCTCTGGACTATATCCTCTCCGGCGGCGGCGCCCGCAATCGGACACTGGTATCCATGTTGCGCGAACGGCTGGAGCCTGCAGGCTGCAAGGTGATGTTGATCGACGAAACGGGTCTGCCGTCGCAGGCGAAGGAAGCTGTGGCCTTTGCGCTGCTCGCGTGGCAGACGTGGCACCAACGGCCATCTAATGTTCCGCGCGCTACCGGCGCGCAGCGGGCCGTGGTGCTGGGTGAGATCTGCTATGGTTAGCAGGTTCGCGCAGGCGTTCTGCGCCTCTCTGCTGCTTGCCCTGCTCGCTTCGTGTTCGCATTCCGCGCCCAGGGGAGATACGGTCACGATGCTGATCGAGAGCAGCCCCACCAATCTCGATCCGCGCGTCGGCACGGATGCGCAATCGGAGCGCATCGATCCACTCATTTTTGATCCCCTCGTTCAGCGCAACGATCACTTCGGGCTCGATCCGTGGCTGGCAGAGCGATGGGAGACTCCCAATCCGCTGACCTACGTTTTTCATCTGCGCAGCGGCGTCATATTTCAAAATGGCCAACCGCTGACTTCGCGCGATGTGAAGTGGACGCTCGATTCGATTCTGAACGGCACCGTCATTACAGTGAAATCCGGCGCGTATCGCACCATTCAAAGCGTCGATGCTCCGGATGCACAGACCGTGATCGTCCACATGAAGAAGCCCGACCCGGCGCTTCTATGGAACCTCTGCGACGGCGCATTCGGCGTGGTTCCTTACGGCAGCGGGCGCGATTTCTGGCGGCATCCCGTGGGCAGCGGGGCTTACCGGTTTGTTAGCCAGGAAACCGACAAGGACGTGGTCCTGGAGCGTTCGCCGAATTACTGGGGACCAGCAGCGCACATCGATCGCATCCGCTTCGCTGTTGTGCCGGACGCGACGACGCGCGCGCTCGAACTCGAAAAAGGATCGGCGGATGTGCTGGTCAACGCGCTTCCTCCCGACATGGTCTTTGCCCTGCGCAGGAAGCCAAATCTGGTCGTCGAAGACGGTCCGGGAACGATTCTCAATTACATCGTCTTCAATGTTCGCGATCCGATCCTGAAGGATGCGCGGGTGCGCAGAGCGATCGCCCTGGCCATCAACCGGCCTCTGATCATTCAATCTCTGCTGCGCGGCCTGGCGCGCGAGGCCGACAGCATTCTGCCTCCTGAGCAGCCGGATTACTGGAGTTCGAAGAACGATGCTGCGCGGGTCACCTTCGATCCCGCACAGGCGAGTTCCCTGCTCGACGCGGCGGGTTACCATCGCGGCGCAGACGGTATTCGACTTCACCTGGGCATGAAAACGTCAACCGACGAGACAACGCGGCTGCTCTCCGTGATTATGCAACAGCAACTGGCACAAATAGGAATTGCTCTGGATCTTCGCAGCTATGAGTTTGCGACCTTCTATGCGGATCTAACCAAGGGCGCGTTCCAGCTAGCTCCGTCACGTTGGATCGGCGGCAACGAGCAGCCGGACATCTTTCATTACGCCTACTCGGCGGCCAGCTTTCCGCCCCACGGCGGCAACCGCGGATACTATGCCAGCCCCGAGCTCGACCACCTGCTCGAAGACGCGGCGGAGAGCACCGATGAGCAGCAGCGCCGCGCGGATTACGTGAAGGTGCAACAGATTCTGGCGCGCGATCTGCCGTCGATCAATCTATGGTATCTGGATACCGTCGTCGTACACTCGCGGCGACTTCAAGGCGTGCGCACGTCGCCGTCGGGCAACTACGAATTTTTGCGGACAGCGACGATTGCACCTTGACTATGGATGGACGATAACCCGCGATCCGCTGTAGTCGACCGTGCGATCGGGATTTTCTGTGATGCCGGGTCCAGCGCCGTGGTTCTCTCCTACGAAGACAACGTGAAACTCGCGATGCGCCGGCATGCCGGGATAGCTGCCTGAGCGCGCGCCGATGGTGAGGGTTTGCGAGGCGTCGTTCCAGTCGATGGGAATGGTTGCCTTTTCGCCCTTCTCGTAGTTGTACGTATCGCCCTGATCTTCGTAGAGATCGAAGTGTCCGTTGGCGCCGCGATAGATGCGCAGATCGAGCGGCGCATCGGGCTTCTGGCCAGTGTATTCAATCTCCGGGCCCAGCGGCAGGATCGACCCCGCCTTCACGTAGAGCGGGATGCGGTCGAGCGGCGCAGGCGCGTCGAAGCGTTGGTCGCCCTTCATCGACTTGCCGGTCCAGAAGTCGTACCAGCTCGCAGCCGGTGGTAGATAGACGTAGCGCTCGGTCGCGCCTTCGAGGCTTACCGGGTTCACCAGAATGCCCGGTCCGAACATGAACTCGTCGCCGATGTCCCAGACCTTCTCGTCGGTGCGCCAATCCATCACCAGCGGACGCATGATGGTTGCGTCGTCGCTGGTCACTTTCCATGCCAGCGAGTAGATGTACGGCAGCATGCGATAACGCAGCTTGTCATAGCTGACGAGGATGGGCGTGACCGGGCCGTAGCTGAAGACTTCGTTCTCGTTGTTCTCGCGGTGCCCGTGCGTGCGGAAGATGGGGCAGAAGACGCCGAACTCGTACCAGCGGGCGTAGAGCTCCTGGTAGCTGGGATCATGTGTGTCGCGCGCGTAGGGCGGCCCGTAGCCGGCGATGTCGGTCGTCCAGTAGGGCATGCCCGAGAGCGCGAAGTTGAGTCCGGCGGGAATCTGGCGACGGAAGGCGTGGAAGGTGCTGAAGACATCGCCGGACCAGGTAGTGGCGGCGTAACGCTGGTCGCCCGCAAATCCCGAGCGGGTCAAGATGAAGAGCCGCTTCCTGTCGGTCGTCTCACGCCAGTGCGTGTAGACGTTGCCGGTGTGCATCAGGGGAAAAACATTTGTGTAGAGCGCACCGTTGCCGATGAAGAGTTTCTTGTCGTAGAGCGATGTGTTGCTCTCGCCGCCGTGTGGATAGGCCTGCTCGGGCTCGGAGCTGTCCAGCCAGAAGCCGTCCCAACCCTGTGCGGCGAGCTTGCCGACGAGATTCTTCCAGTAGAAATCGCCGGCCGCGGGGTTGGTGGCGTCGTAGTCCGTTGTGCCGGGAACGATGAGTCCCTGCGACTTCATCTGCTGGAAATTCTTCGATTGCGGATCGAACATGGCCCACACCGAGATCATGGCGTGGACGTGCTCGTCGTGCAGCTTCTGCAGCGTTGCAGGCACATCGGGGTAGGCGTCGGCGCGGAAGGCGGGATCGCCCTGGTGCACCCACCAGAACCAATCCTGCACGATGTTGTCGAGCGGCACGTGCGCGGCACGGTACTCGGCCGCAATGTTCAACAGCTCTTCTGAGCTCTTGTAGCGATCTTTCGACTGCCAGAATCCGTAGGCCCATTCGCCGTACATCGGCGCGTGGCCAGTCATGTCGCGATACTGATGAATGATCTGGTCGAACTCGGGCCCGTAGAGGAAGTAGTAATCGATAGCGTGCGCGGCATTGGCGGAGAATCGGAGCTCGGAGGGAAAGCGATTGTCGAAGTATGACAAGGCGGCGGTATTCCAGAAGATGCCGTAACCCCGCGTTGAGAGCAGCAGTGGGATGGCAACATCGGTATTCGCCTGCCCCAGCTCAACTGTCGTGCCGCGGTAGTTGAAGGCGCCGCTCTGGTGCTGGCCCAGCCCGTAGAGGGCTTCGCGCACCTGCGGATAGAACTGATCGGTGACGGAGTAGAGAGACTCGCCGTTGACTTCGGTCCTCACGTAGCGGCGCGGAGAATCCTGGAATTCCTGCAGGATTCGATGCCCCTGCTCGTCGGCGAACTCAATATTTCCCCAATCGAGCGAGATCAGCACTTTCAGCGAACCGGTATCGAGAGTGGCGGTCACCGGATTCCACAATCTCCCCTCGACCGGCGCCGTGGTGGGCTGATATTTGGGCATAGTGAGCACGAATTTTCCCGGTTTGCAGGGCTGGATCAGCCACGGCTGCTTCGGCGTCGCATCGTTGGCGCTTCCGTCGGGGCTGGCGACCACGTGGATGGATGTCGGGCCGCAAACGGTGAGGCGCATGGTATCGGTTGGCGTCTTCACGGTGACGACGTTGTCCTGCTGGGTGACGGTTACCGGGAATTGCGCGTACGCAGGAAGCGCGAGGGCGCCAAAAGCGATGAGCGTCCAGAACTGCTGCTTGAATTTCATCGTCCGCCTCTACTGATTGATCTTTTCTTTGCGCTCCCAATGCCTGAACGCTGCTTCATCCACGGTTTTTAATTCCCAGGAGCGTTTCCTCAGGGGCTAAAGCCCAAACTCTGTGCGGCCTTTATGGCATGGCTAAAGCCATGTCCCTTCAAAAGCCAGTCTAGTTCGCAACAGAAAGAGTGTCGCGCAGATGGATATCCGCCGATGAGCTGCCGATGCGAACTTCTACCTGATCGGGTTCGGTTACGAACCGACCTATCTTCTCATCCCAGTAAGCCAAGTTCTTCGATGCGAGAGGAAGTGAGACGGTCTTTGTCTCTCCTGGATTGAGATGAACGCGCTCGAATCCTTCGAGCTCTTCGATGGGCCGCGCAACTTTGGAATTGATGTGCGTAATGTACATCTGCGCTACTTCGTCGCCGGCGACGCCGCCGGTGTTCTTCACCTTGAAGGAGATGGAAATCTCCTTGTTCGATGCGGCGTTGAAGGTCTTCTCGCTCAGCTTCAGATCTGAATATGCAAAGCTGCTGTAACTGAGGCCGTAGCCGAAGGGATAGAGCGGCTTCTGCTTCAGGTACATGTAGGTTCGGCCGTCGCGAATGTTGTAGTCCATCATGGGCGGCAGGTCGTCGATGGAGGCGACCCAGGTTTGCGTCAGCCGGCCGGCCGGGTTGTAGTCGCCGAAGAGCACGTCGGCGAGGCCGGTTCCCTCCTCTTCGCTGTTATGCGTCATCTCCACAATTGCGGGGATGTTTTGCTGCGTCCAATTCGTGGTGTACGGAAAGCTGGCGTTGAGCACGACGATGGTATGCGGATTCGCCGCGTACACGGCCTTGGCAATGGCTTCCTGCTCCAGCGTGAGCGACTTACGGTCGATGGCTTCTTTGCCCTCGCTGGGCAGCGGGCACTTGTTCCACCCTGCATCGCAGGTGGGATGATTGCCGATGACGACGATGGCTACATCGGACGAGCGGGCGAGTTGTGCCGCTTCGTTCAAGTCGTCGCCCTTGGAAAACTTTACCGTCACGCCGTCACCTGCGCGGGTGCGGATGCCTTCCAGCGGGCTGATCGCATATGGAGGCGTGCCGCTATACCAGTCGAGCGCGACGATATCGGCGTAGGGGCCGATGACGGCGATGGATTTGAGCTTCGTGGCGTCCAGCGGAAGGGCGTGCTGCTCGTTTTTCAGCAGAACGATGGACTCGTCGGTCACCTTGCGGGCGAGAGCCTTGTGCTCGGGCCAGTTCCACGGGTCGCCCTTCATCGCATCCAGATCGGTGACGCCGATGTTGGAGTAGGGCACCATTGCGCGCGGGTCGAGCTCACCGAGCTTGATCATCACGCGATAGACACCGCGCAGGTTGTCGTCGATCTCCTGCTCGGTGACGAGTTTCTGGGCCAGCGCATCACGCACCGCCTGCTTGTAGTTGTCGAGAAACTGATTGATGCCCGCGTGGATGGCGTCCGCCGCGGCCTCGGGCATGGTTTTGGCGTAGTGGTGCAGCGTGACCATATTCGTCAACGCGCCGGCATCGGTGCAGATGATGCCGTTAAACCCCCAGTCCTTCATGACGATATCGCGGAGCGCGGGCTGCGCCGCCATGGGAATACCGTTCCACGCGTTGTAGGCGGTCATGAAGGCGTTGGAGCGACCTTCCTCGATGCCCATGCGGAACGGGACCGCGTAGTACTCGTGGAAGAGGCGCGCATCGAAGTTGGAGGACGAGCCGCCGCGGCCATCTTCATTGCTGTTGGCGAGGAAGTGCTTCATCAGCGACGAAGTCAGCCAGTAATGCGGATCGTCGCCCTGCAGGCCTTTGACAAAGGCGACCGCGAGCGTGCCCACCAGGAACGGGTCTTCGCCGTAGGACTCCTCGCTGCGGCCCCAGCGCGGATCGCGGCTCAGATCGGCGTTGGGCGCCCGGACGACCAAACCGCCGCGATGGTATTTACCGTCGGCGTAGCGCGTCTCGAAGCCTTCGACGGCTGCCGCCTGCTGCAACAGCGCCGGGTCCCACGTCTGCCCGAGACCGCGCGATTGCGGGAAGGTGGTGGTGGGAATCACCGTCTTGCCGCGCCCCTCCCAGCCTCCCGGACCGCCCAGCGCGAGGCCATGCAGGCCCTCGACGTGGCCGGTGCCGACCACGCCCAGGCGCGGCACCGAAGGATCGGTACTCAAGGCATCGATTTTCTCAGCAACGGTCATGCGCGAAAGCAGATCGGTGATGCGCTGCTCGGTTGGCAGCGATGGATTTTGAAAGGGATATTGATAGGAGGACTGTCCGAACGCCTGGGCAGCAACGAGAGCACAGCAGAGAAAAAAACAGCGCACATTCATGGGACGGCGAAACTCCTGAAAATCCGGCGCATTCAAGTTACAACAAAAAGGAAGCGGGGCGGGATGGAGCGCCTTCACAGCGCAAGCGCTCGATTTCGCGAGCCTGTGCAATGAAAATGCTCTGCGCCACCCCAAAACGCGCCGGACGGAGGCACCCGGTCCGGCACTCCAAGGAGACGTTACCGTGTGCTGCCGAAAGCTTGTACGGCAGCCGCGGTCAGACCATCGCAACAGGAACAAGCGGTCTGGAAGTGGCCACTAAATGCATTTAGTCAGACCGCCCAGAAATGCCCCGAAACTGCCGCATGCGGGATCGTTTCAGGGCCATGTATCTTGCTTACGATGATGTAACGGATTACAACAATTTACGCGATAACTATAGAAAGCGCTCTCTTCGCTTGTCAAGCACCGGCTTCCCGTCGTCCTGCCTTGCTGTTCCAGCCGGAAGCATCGCGAGCCCGTTGACGGGCTGGGAAGAGCCTGACCGCTTTCGATGAGAGCGGGGCGCAGGCCCCGTCGACTGGCGGACAACCAGGTTCGTGTCGACCTTCCACTGCCGGCCTTCGCAATCGACGCGGCGCTTGAACGATTCCAGTGCGTCAAAGAAACAACGGGCCAGCTGAACGCGGGAGAGCGCGATGGTGGTCAGGGCCGGCGAGATGATTCCGCTCAACTCGATATCGTCGAAGCCTACGACCGAGAAATCTCTTCCCGTCGAATAGCCGCGTTCGTGAATGACACGCATCGCGCCGATCGCGGTCAGGTCGTTCGCAGCGATCACGGCTGTAGGGGGAGTGTTCAGCGAGAGCAGCTCGGACATGGCCGACTCTCCACCGCGAATGCGGTAGTCGCCGACCCGGACCAATTCAGGCCAGAGGGGAAGATCATGCTTCTTGAGCGCCCGCAAAAACGACTGAAAGCGATGATCGGAGATGGGCTCGTCCGCAATGCCCCCGATGTATGCAATCCGTTTATGACCGAACCCCTTCAGATGTGCGACCGCCTGATCCATTCCCGGCCAGGAGTCGATGGCAACGTCACTGGTGCCCGGGCCGATTATGCGGCGATCAAACGTCACCATGGGCACGCTGTTCTTGAGCAGCGCGTCGCAGGTTTCGTCCGGCACCTGCGAGACCAGCAGCGCCACTCCCTGCACGTGGCGGGTAACCAGCCGGCGAATGGAGAGCTCCATGCCGTTGGGATGAAAGTCGGAGTTCGCAAGGAGAATTTCCTCGTTCTTTTCGATGGCAATCGATTCGAAGGCCTTGATGAACTCGGGGAAGAACGGGTTGGTGATGTCGGGAATGATCAGCCCGTAAATGCGGCTGATTCCCGACTTCAGGCTGGTGGCCGTATTGTTGGGCAGATAGCGCGTCTCTTTCATCACCTGGCGCACGCGAGCGGCGGTGCTCTCGCTTACCAGGGAAGATCCGTTCATCACACGCGATACTGTCGCAATCGAAACATCCGCCAGCCTGGCAATCTCTTCCATGCGCATCCGAAAATAGCCCTCGTTCGCTTCGTCAGCGAAGCGGAGTATTACGCGAAACCTGTCCTTCTCCCTCAGCGCGGCGACTTCCAACCGAGCAGTGGAGCAAAGAAAATGCCGGTCCCGATAGCTTTCGTGAGAAAGACCTTGCTTGTCTTTCTAACAGAAGCCGTTCCGGTCCGGCAGTGATTTTCAGTGTAGGTCGGCGGTTTTCCAGGTTTCAAAAGCGAGACCTGGGACGGCCAGGAAAGAAACTGCAGGTCCCTCCACTGCCCCTTCGCGGTGCTCAGGGTTCGGTCGGGATGACAAAGTTATGCAGAGAATCACCGGCTCGCGGGACTAGCAGCGGACGATTTTGTCCGAGACGATGCCTTTCGTGGCATTGCGTGTGTCGACCACCATCTTCGATTCGCTGACGATCTGCGCATAGTCGTAATCGGAGTGGTCGGTGACGATCAGCACGCAGTCGTATTGCGCCAGATCGTCCAGCGGGACGCAGTGCATGTCCAGGTGGTAGTGGCGCCCCTGGCCGACATAGGGAAAGAAGGGATCGTTGTAGGAGACAATCGCGCCGCGCTGGCGCAGCAGCTCGATGATGGTCAGCGAGGGCGATTCGCGGAGGTCGTCGACATCCCGCTTGTAGGCCATGCCCAGCACCAGGATCTTCGAATTCTTCAGCGCCTTGCGCATGCTCGTTGAGCGCCGCCGCCGTCTGCTCGATGACGTAGTACGGCATGGCGCGTATTGACCTCGCCGGCCAGCTCGATGAAGCGGGTGCGAAAGTCGAACTGCTTGGCCTTCCATGACAGATAAAAGGGATCGATGGGAATGCAGTGGCCGCCCAACCCCGGCCCGGGATAGAAGGCCTGGAAGCCGAAGGGCTTGGTCTTCGCCGCGTCGATGACTTCGAAGATATCGATGTCCATGCGCTGGCAGAGCTGCTTCAGCTCATTGACCAGGGCGATGTTGACGCAGCGATAGATGTTTTCGAGCAGCTTGGTCATCTCCGCCGTGGCCGGCGTGGAGACGGGGATAGTGCGATTGAAGATGGTGGAATATACCGCGGAAGCCAGCTCCAACGCGACGGGGCCGGCTCCGCCGATCACCTTGGGAAGATCGCGCCGCGCCACTGTATCGTTGCCGGGATCCTCGCGCTCCGGCGAGAAGGCTACGTAGAAGCCGGTCGCATCCCCATCGCGAGCCACATGCAGGCCTCGTCCATTGTTGGACTCGAGGATGGGAATCAGCACTTCTTCTGTCGTTCCGGGATAGGTCGTGCTTTCCAGGATGATGAGCTGCCCCTGGCGCAGGTGCGGGGCGATGGCCTCCGCCGTGTTGCGAATGTAGCTGAGGTCGGGCTCGTGGAACTCGGTGAGCGGCGTCGGGACGCAGATGATCACCACGTCCATCCGGGCGATCTCGGCGTAGTCGGCGGTGGCGTGAAAGCCGCTGCGCTGCGCCGCCTGTATTTCGGTGGCGGGGATGCGAACGATGTAGGAACCGCCGCCGTTCAGCGCGGTCACCTTATTCTGGTCCACGTCGAAGCCGGTGACGGCAAAGCGCTGTTCGCTGAAGAGGAGGGTGAGGGGCAGGCCGACGTAGCCTAAACCGATGATTCCGATGCGAGCCGTGCGCGTTTCGATCTTTTGAGTTAACAACTGGCTTTCGCGCGTCTTGGCAACGGACATTCTTACCTCAGGATACGTTGGAATCTGTACCCTTTATGATACCGAACTAACCTGCAGCAAGGATGCTTCGCAGTGGCGAGGATGGTTCTCTGGCCGATTGACTTTGGTCTGTCCGGAGTCGCGGCCGTTTATACGTCGGCAGTCGCCAACTCACCCTCCCGCTCCATAATGCCGAAGGCCTTCGAATAGGCGTCAGCCGCAAATTCCGGATTATGGTTGAGCTTCACGGTGCGATAGCCGGCCTCGGCATAGTGGCGCCGCAAGCTGTCATTTTCAACCATGGCGACCAGCTTATTGGCGAGGTCGATGGAGTCTCCCAGTTCAAACAGGACCGCGGCCTCGCCCTGGAGCGCGATCTCGCGATGCACGGGCAGATTGCTCAGGATGCACGGCACACAACGGGCCATTGCCTCCATTGCGACGAGCGAGCTGCCTTCGGGGCCCAGCGACGTGCTGACAAAGATATCCGCTTCTTCGTAGAAGGAATCCACTCCCGATTGAAAACCCGCGAAGTGAACATCGAGGCCTTCCGCGAGCTGCTCGAGCTGGGGGCGAAATGGTCCGTCTCCGACCGCCGTGACCTTCAAATCCAAATCTCTGTTGTTGTTTTTCAGGTGCCGGATCGCTCCGAGCAAAACCTGCAGTCCCTTATGTTCCACCATCCTGGCAACGAAGAGAATGTTGACGGGAGCATTCCTTACCAGACGCTTAACCGCAAAAGGCGGAATGGCTTCGACCCAGTTTGGAATGATGGCAACCCGCTCTGACGGCACCAGCTCGCCGACTTCCTGCCCAACTTCCTGCGATACGCACACGATGCGGCTCGCGAATCGCGCCAGGTGACGATACAGAAAGCGAGCCAAAAACCGTCCTGGCGCCTGGTGCCAGTGGTCGACTTCGATATCAAAGCTGAGGTGCCGCGTCGCAACGGCAGTTCGTCCCATCAGACGGGCAAGAGGAAGGAGAATGATCTCTCCATAGCCGTTAATTTGGACGATCTCGATGTCATGCCGGACAAGGAGATAAGGGAGCATCACGAAGGCGGCAAGAAGTTGCAGCGATTTGGCGATGCCGGTGCACGAAGGGAGCGACAGGTACTTTACGCCGCTGTCGCGAAGCCGTCTCTTCAGCTCTTCGTTGGAGCACAGGACCAGGCAATCGGCATGCGGATTGAGTGCCTGAAGCAAGTTTTCGAGATATATCTCGACGCCACCGAAAACCGCGCCAAGGTCCACCATGAGCACGTTTTTGCGACCAGGAAGAGCTTGCATTTACACCTCTTGTTTAAGCCAGGGAGAGCTAAGCAAATTTGTCAGTCCGGTAAGGACCGATGTTCAGCTAAACAGTTCTGTGATCGAAGCCAATTCCAAATTGGAGAATCTCGAGCCTCGCACTTTGCGAAGCAGAATCACCGCATGGATCGGAGACTTCACGTGGAAACACCGGTAGAAGAGATGAATGAAGCGGCTGCGAACAATAAAAAATGTATTTGTAACTGCTTGCCAGATGATTATCTTCCGATTGGCCCGATCACGCTTACCGAGTCTTCAGCAACCGCGCAACAAAGTTCTCTTTTGGATAACCGCTTCTTGCCGGGGCAAAAACTCGCCGGCCGGAGGATGCTTCGTCTCTGGATCACCGTTGGACATCATTGGGATGATCATGGGTGGGATTTGGCTGCCCAACTACCGTATTTTTAGTTGATCTCACTCATCCGCCGTACACTCGTTGGTGTGAAATCGTGTTCCGGCGGAAACTTTAGTGTGGCGTTTCCGGTTCATCCTATCTTTGGAGGCTCATTTTGGATCGCAGGACATTCTTAGCTCTTGGGGCGGCGGCGCTTGCCGGAACGATCGACCTGAAACCCGCTCTCGGCCAAAATATCGCGCCTCTCAAGTCCTATGGGACCCCTTGCGGGCTTTTTGTGGGTCTCCAAGCCTCGAGAAAGAACCTTCAGAACGCCACGTTCGCCCAGCTTGCGATCAGAAACTTCAACCTCATCACGCCCGGCCAGGAATTTAAGTGGGGAAAACTGCACCCCGGTCCTGACATCTTCAACTTTGTCGACACCGACTACATGGTTCAATTCGCCGAGCAGCACGGAATGCTTATTCACGCGACCAACCTGGCCTGGAACGCAGCCAATCCGAAATGGATGGCGACGACGCTGACTAAAGACAATGCCGCACGCTACCTGACCGACCACATCACGACAGTAGCCAAACGTTACGCCGGCCGCATCGACTCCTGGGACGTGGTGAACGAACCGATCCACTTTCGCAGCGGCCGTCCCGACGGCCTGAGAACCGGCACCTGGTTCGATCTGCTGGGCGTCAACTATATCGATCTCGCCTTCCACACCACGGCCAGCGCCGATCCTAAAGCTCTGCGGGTCTTGAATGTCTACGAGGTCGAACAGGACTCCCCGCAAAGCTCGTTCACTCGCGCGGCCACGATCACTCTGGTCAAGCAGCTGTTGGCCCGCGGCGTTCCGATTCAGGCTGTCGGTCTGGAATCTCACCTGGACGGCCATGGATCGCTGGCATCCGCTGGACGCGATGCGTTTATCAAGCAGTTGCAGGATCTCGGGATGCAGATACTGATAACAGAACTCGACGTTGACGACATGCTGCTCACTTCAGACATTGCGGCGCGCGATCAGCGGGTTGCGAACTATTACCAGAACTACCTTGAGAGCGTGTTGAGCGCCAGTTCCTGCAAGCGGGTCATCTTCTTCACCACCTGGGATGGAGACAACTGGCTCAATTACGACACCAGCCATACCCGCGCCGACCATATGCCGCATCGATCCGGCCTTTGGACCCCGGACTTCACTCCGACGCCTTCCCTGGCGGTTTCCGCAGCTGCTTTGAAGACAGCCTGCAAGTGACCGCACGACGATCGACCTACGCCGAGATGGCCACCGACCGTTGCCGGATCGCAGACTTGGCCAGGCGTGCTGCAATGGTCCAGTTCATGATCGCCAGTCCGCCGTCGGTCATCAGGCTGGCCCATGCGGCGCCGAGCCAGCCATGGTGGGGAATGAGGTACAGGTTGAGCGCGAAATTAAAGCCTGCCGCGATGCACTGGGTGGTCATGCGATATCGCTGCAGCCCGGCGCCGGTAAGCGCGGCTCCGGTCATCTGGTGAAAGCTGCGGAAGAACGGAATGAGGCATAACCAGCGAAGAGCGCTTACGCTTTGCGAGAAGCCATGACCAACAACGTAGGGCAGCACCGGGGCCAGCAGAAACATTCCCGCGGCTGCGGCAAGGCCGAGCAGCACCGCTTTGTTCATCAGCGAACGCCCTAGGGCATACGCGTGGTCGACACCTTTCGCGCCCTGCACAAAGAAGCGCGGGATGGCCGCATCGCGAAGGGAAAAGATCGGCATGGTGGCGATCTCGACCACCCGATAGGCCATGGAGTAGATGCCGTTCGCCACGTTCATCCCGTAGTGGCTCAACATCGTCTTGTCGAGATCGTTGTAAGCCGACGAGGTCGACTGGGAGAACGAGTACTGCAGTCCCTCCGCGGCGTGCTTGGGAATGAGACGGAGCTGAAATTTCGGCAGCCCGAACTTTACGGTGACGGTCGCAACTGCAACGATCGCTCCGATGAGCGAGACACCCATGGAAGCGATCACCCATTGCCTGGCGGTGGCGTGATGCATCGTCACCACCATCACCGCCGCCGCGATCAGCCGCAGCACATTCGTAAGCAGGTTCATCATCGCGGTAACGCGAAGCTGCTCGAACGCCTGAAAGACCCGGCCCGCGGCAAAAGCCATCTGCGTGCAGAAGCAAAGACTGATGGCCGCGGGAAAGACGATGGCGGCGCTGTCCGGGTTCAGTATCCAGTGCCCTACCAGGTGAAGGATGAGCGCGATCAGCGCGCCTAAACCGCATACCAGAAGAAGAATGTTGCCCCAGTATGCGGCGAAGTTCTGGCGGTTGGAGCTGACATACCGGATGAAAACCGTATCGGAGCCCAGCGACGTATATTGTGCCGCCATCGACACAAATGCGAAGGTTCCGGCGTACACGCCGTACTCGGCGGTTCCGAGCAGGCGGGCCAGAAATACGAAGTAGAGCGCCTGCGAAAAGAGTCCCAATCCCTGGCCCAGGAGCATCCAGCCGGCATTCCGGGCAAGAGAGCTTGACTTCAGCCTCTGAAATTCGAGCTTGAGTTTGTTCATCGGGCCGACGACGCCCAAACGCGATTTGTCCGCTCACCGGGACTGGAATCAACTGAAACTCTGGCCTTCAAGTGAAGCAAGGGGGCAAACATATCTTTGTCTCCATCCGCAAACAGGTGTGCGGGATTAGCAGCGAGGAAAGTTAAAGTGCGGCTGAGCTACACGTGCCGGAGCGGAAGCAGCGGGCGAATTTTCTGTACTCAGCGCGGATCCGTCAACTACACGTTGAAGTTCACGTTTGGGCGGCTCCATATTCAACTTAAACCAGCGTGGAAGGCGCGCATGGCTGATACTTCAAGAATTTACAGTCAACCGGGCAGCGGTCCAAGACTAGCCGCGCCCGGTCAGTTTCCTGGCTGCGCGTAACAGCACTGGCGGCATCACTTCGTTCATGACCCGGCGGCGCAGCGGTTCTTTCTTGAGATAGAAGCTGGGTGCGTAGATGGAGTTGTGCGGAATCATGCCGGGCTCGGGCACCGTATGGTAGTAGACGGCGAACGAAGTCCGCGCGCGCTCCTTATTGAGCACGGGACGCACGCCATGGAAATTCTGATCGGTGACCTCGAAAATGACGGTGCGATTGAAGATCGGCTCAACCACAACCTCGCATTGCGATCCGGTGGTATCCCACAGCTCCAGCTGGCCACCGTACTCCGTCTTCCAGTTCTTGTTCATATAGACCAGCATGGCGAGGCGGCGCTTGAGGCCTGTCACCTGATCGATATTGCGGTCGGCATGCACATCGAATTTTCCGCCAGATGGGACGACGTGGTATCCCGCCCCGCCCATGTAAGGGTCGGGAAGCAGCGCATCGATGCCGGTCAGTTCCGAGACGAGATACAGAAACTTGGCGGAGTTCAAGAAGGCCGTGAATTGAAAACCGGCTTCTCCCAATTCCACGGCGGAGCGGAGATTGGACTTGGTGAGCCGCTCGCGCTTCTCATGGACCCACTTTTCATCGGTGGGTGGTGGAATTTCAGCGAAGACTTCGTCAAGCATCTGGTCGGGAAACATATTGTCGATCACGAGATGCGAGAAGGGGTGGGCGCTCTTGAAAGAACGAGCGAGTTCGCTTGTGCCGGCGGGAAGCGATATCTTATCCGCCAGCATGCTCATAATGCCGGGTTCTTGAACTAATGCCATACTTGCCTCTTTTTGCCTCTTGAACTTGATCTTCTGAGTGCGCTTGTTACGGGGGACAGGGCCCATCAGCAACGATGCACAGCGCCAGACGAACAGGTTCTACACGCGGATGGAGATGAGAAGCGAGCCCAGTGTCCCGGAGCAAAAGAGGTGGCACTGACAATCCACGTGGCGGGGGACCCGGTTCCTGGAACAGATATCGAGAGAATGTATCAACCGGAATCTTACTTATATCCGACGGCAGACATCCAAGTCCCGCATGAAATGCTGCCCCGGCCAAATTCTTTGCAAGGGGGATTCCATGGTATCTCAGATAACCGTACAGGCTTCGCCCATGTCGGCTACATATCATCAAGGATATCTGAATGAATGCCCATGTCGAACCTTGTCGGAAATGCAACCTGAAGAATCTTGCCTTCAGTGAAAGAAGCGTATCAGCAAGTGCAAAAAAATGTTATACCCTTTTGGTAATCTTCTTTGGTTTCATTGGGAAGATTACCTCTGCCGCACCGGTAACCACGCCGGAAATGCCGGCTGCGAGCACGATCAGAAATGGTGAATCGTGCCGAGGTAAGACCTGATTCCCGTCGAAACGATCTGGATTCCGATACATACCAGGATGAAGGACGAGAGTCGCATAACCACGATGGTTCCCGTCTTGCCCAGCAGCCGCTCGGCCTTTCGCGCATAGCGGTAGCAGATGTAGATGGTGAAGCATACGATCAGCACCCCGACGATGCCGGGCACCAGGACCCGGGGCGACAGAAAAGCCAGAAAGCGAGCGTCGCCGCGATTGGACAGCAGATGTGCGCCAAGCGTGATGGCAACGGAGATGGAACCCGGGCCCACCGTAATCGGCAGCGTGAAGGGATAAAAGGCGTGGTCCAGCACATTGCTGCCGTCATCACCTTCGGACTTGGTCCGCGTTCCATCCCGGTTTAGCAGCGACCAGCCGGTGGTGGTCACGATCAGGCCGCCGCCGATCTGCACCGCGTAGATGGAGATGCCGAAGAAGGACAGGACCTCCACGCCCCAAAGCATGGAAACGATCAGCAGAAATGCGCCGTAGATCGCGATCTTCTGCGCCAGCACGTTTTGCACATTCTCTTCGACATCGCCGACGAGGTTGCTGAAGATGGCGGCGCTGCCCAGCGGGTTGACGATGGGGAAAAGAGCCGCCACGACAAGCACGCTCTCCTTCACCAGGTATTCGATATCCAAATGCCAGTTCGGCAAAGACTACCCCTCTCGATTCCACCGCCGTCCCAGTTCGCCTCGCGAAGACGACCGGTTCGACGGGCGGATGGCTCACTCAGTTTGCATGATTCCTCAACTCCGGGCAAAGGCTCAGATTTGACAGCCGTCGCTGGGGCTGACTCCGAGAGGGTAGGTGCAGGAAATTCTCGTGGCAATTCCGCGGGGTGGGGCTAGTATGATTGGCGCCGGTCGCCTCCCACCCGCCGGCCGACGAAAGGCTCCCCATGAAAAACAGGCTGGCTCCAGCCGCGGCGATGATCGCGGCCGGGCTCTTCATGCTCCTCCCCAGGCAGGCAATGGCGTGGGGCAACGCAGGACATGAGGCGGTCGCGTATGTCGCGTGGCAGCAGATGACACCCGCCACGCGGGCGCGAGTGATCGAGCTGCTGAAGCAGGTGCCGGCCCTGCACAACGCGGCAAACACCGAGTCCATTCCGGGATATGCGGAATGGGTGCAGGCCATGCCCGCCGGCCTTTCACCGGACGACCAGGACCTTTACCTGTTCATGGTGGCCGCGACGTGGCCGGACAGCATCAAGCACAAGTGGCTGCACGATTCCGACGTGCCGCCGGCGGGAATCAGCACCGATGTCCACATCGGCTACGCCGACACCGCCAGCCACGGCTACTGGCACTTCATCGACACCGCCTTCGCCTCCGACAAGTCGACCGTGCCGGGCACTCCGGTGCCCAATGCGGCCACACAAATTGTCGCGCTAAGGATCTTCCTTGCCTCCGATGAAGACGACAGCCTTAAATCCTATGACCTGGTGTGGCTGGAACACCTGGTCGGGGACATCCACCAGCCATTGCATGCCACTGTGCGCTATTACGCCGGTAAGGGAGACGCGGGTGGAAACGATGTCGCCATCAAGCTGCCTACGGCGATGAAGAAGCAGTTTGAGGGCACGCTTTCGAAGAGCGCGCCTACGGAGTTGCATGCACTCTGGGACGATCTACCGGGCGAGGGCGAGCCTTCACCGGCGCTGCCCGAGGCTGCGGCGTTTGGCAAAGCTCTTCCTGCCGCCACGGGCAAGACGACCGACACCGATCCTTCCGATTGGGCGGCCGAGTCTCTGGCAATGGCGAAGAAGGCCGCCTATGCCGCGCCGGTCGGGGCGGCGCCGAAACCCTCCAGCAGCACCGGCTTCCTTATCACCACGGTTTATTACAATCGGGCTCTATCTGACGCGCAGGCCAGAATCGCACTCGCCGGTACGCGACTGGCGTTGCTGCTCAATAACAATCTGAAGTAGTCGTCCCGGAAGAGGGGAGAAACAATGGATAGTCGAAGTGAAGCAGCGTTGGCCAATGTCGATCCGGATCTGGCTGCGAAAGTGAGGACGGCAGCGGATCAGCTAGCCGCCGCCGGAACCTATCTGCTGGTAGTTTCGGGCCTGCGCACCGCGACCGAGCAAAACGCACTCTATGCCCAGGGACGAAACGGCACACCTGGCCACATCGTAACCAATGCCAAGGCTGGCCAGTCGATGCACAACTATGGTCTGGCTGTGGATGTAGTTCCCTACCTTTCAGGACAATCGGGAGCGCTCAACTGGCATGCGGACACACCACAGTTTCAAGCGATCGTCTCAGCCTTGAAAGCCCAGGGACTGGTCTGGGGCGGAGACTGGATCACGTTCAAGGACGAGGATCATTTCCAGATACCCGGCGTGCCGGCAAACCCGCCTCGAAGCATGGAAGCCGACTACGGCGATGGCGGTCCCACATCGCTCCAGGCCATCTGGACCAAGCTCGGAACGGGCTCGTATAGCGCATGAACCGCCGTAAGCTGCCTCCAAAATGAAAAAGGCCCGCCGATTAGCGGGCCTTCGTATGTCAAGACGCGAACAACTTACGCCTCGGAATGCTGCAGCACCTCTTCCCTCACCTCTTCGTCCTTTTTCTCTTCAGCCAGTGAGCTGGGCAATGCTACCGCGAGCACATCCTCGATGCGGCTGGCGTAATGGATGGCCACGCCCGCGATCTGCTCGGGCATGAGATCTTCTTCCACGTTCTGCCGGTTCTCGGCGGGAAGAATCACCCGCTCCACGCCTGCGCGTTTGGCGGCGAGGAACTTCTCCTTGATTCCGCCGACAGGCAGCACATTGCCGCTGAGAGTGATCTCGCCGGTCATCGCGGTGAGCGGACGCACCGGCCGATCGGTCATCAGCGAAACCAAGGCCGTCGCCATGGTCACGCCTGCGGAGGGACCGTCCTTGGGGATCGCTCCCGCGGGGACGTGAATGTGAATGTCCACATCCCGGGTGAAGTCCTCTTCGAGGCCCAGCGAGCGGGCGTTGGAGCGCACCCAGGTGAGCGCGGCCTGCATCGACTCCTGCATGACCTCGCCGATCTGTCCGGTCATGGTGAAGCCGCCCTTGCCCTTCATGCGATTGGCTTCGATGAAGAGCACATCGCCGCCAGCGGGCGTCCAGGCCAGGCCGACTGCGACTCCGGCGCGCTTGGTGCGCTCCGCAATCTCGGTATCGACGCGAACCTTGATGCCGCCCAGGAACTCCTGGATGATCTCCTTGGTCACGACCAGCTTGTCGGCCGCTCCCTCCGCCATGCGGCGCGCCTGCTTGCGGCAGACGGTGCCAATCAACTGCTCCAGCTTGCGCACTCCGGCTTCGCGCGTGTAGTGGCGCACGATGTAGGCGACGGACTCCAGCGGGAACTCGATGTTCTCTTCCGCTGATCCCGTTCTCCTTAATCTGCCGGGGAATCAGATAGCGGAAGGCGATATGCGTCTTCTCCTCTTCCGTGTAACCCTGCAGATCGATGATCTCCATGCGGTCGAGCAGCGGCGCCGGAATCGGGTCGAGCTGGTTCGCGGTGCAGATGAAGAGCACCTTCGACAGATCGAAGGGCTGATCGAGATAGTTGTCGCGGAACGTATTGTTCTGCTCCGGATCGAGCGTCTCGAGCAATGCCGATGACGGATCGCCGCGGAAGTCGCGTCCCAGCTTGTCGATCTCGTCGAGCATGAAGACGGGATCGTTGGTGCCAGCGCGGCGCAGGTTCTGAATGATCTGCCCCGGCAGCGCACCGATATAGGTACGGCGATGGCCGCGAATCTCGGCCTCGTCGTGCATGCCGCCGAGCGAGATGCGCCGGAAGTTGCGGTCCAGCGCGCGCGCGATCGACCGGCCGAGCGAGGTCTTGCCCACTCCGGGAGGTCCGACGAAGCAGAGGATCGGCCCCTTCATATCCGGCTTGAGCCGGCGGACAGAGAGGTAGTCCAGGATGCGGTCCTTGACCTTCTTGAGGTCGTAGTGATCCTCGTCGAGAATCTGCCGGGCCTTGGAGATGTCCACTTCGCTGCCCGAAGATTTCGCCCAGGGCAGAACCGCGAGCCACTCAATGTAGTTGCGCGTGAGCGAGTAGTCGGCGGCCATGGGAGACATGCGCGAAAGGCGGTTGAGCTCTTTCAGCGCCTCTTTCTTGGTCTCCTCGGGCATACCGGCGGCTTCGATCTTTTCGCGCAGCTCTTCGATATCCTTCTGGCCCTCGTCCTGTTCGCCGAGCTCCTTCTGGATGGCCTTCATCTGCTCGCGCAGATAGTAGTCGCGCTGCGATTGCTGGACCTGGTCCTGCACTTCGGACTGAATCTTGTTGCGCAGCTGCTGGACTTCGAGCTCCTTGGCCAGATGCTTGTTGATCCGCTCCAGACGCACCGCAACATCGGGAGTTTCGAGGAGCTCCTGCTTGTCGGTGGTCGCCAGGAACGGCAATGAGGATGCGATGAAGTCGACCAGCCGGCCCGGCTCGTCGATATTCATGGCGATGGTCTGCAGCTCGTCGGACAGAGTCGAGGAGGCGGTCACGATCTGCTGAAACTGGGTCAGCACGTTTCGCTGCATCGCTTCCAGGGCCGGCCCTTTGGGCGAGTGAATCTCCGGCACCACCTGCACCGCCGCGGTCATGAACGGCTCGATCTGCGAGAAGGTACCGAGCTTCACCCGCTCCGTGCCTTCGGTGAAGACGAACAGGCTCTGGTTGGGCATCTTAACCACTTTGTGAATGGTCGCCAGGGTGCCGTAGGCGTGCAGGTCACTGGGCTGCGGAGAATCCATGCGTGCGTCGCGCTGCGCGACGACCACGATGCTCTTCTCGTCACCTAGGGAATTAATGAGTTGAATCGAGCTCTCCCGGCCTACCGTGAGGGGTAGAACGGCATGCGGAAACAATACGGTATCCCGCACCGGAAGAATGGGTAGAGACTTCTCGCCCGAGCGCTCCTCACGTTGTTTTGGATCGCTGGGTTGAATGACGCTTAGAAAATCGCTGGCCATTGAGTGCCTTCTTATCAGATTATTAGCTATTAGACGCTGCATCCTTCAAGAGGTCGCAAAAAACACGGGAACAGGCCGCTGATGCTTTGTTTTGTTAGGCTTAACCATAAAACGACAAAAAATCGAACTGCTCGGGATCTCCCGGAAGCCCTGACCAGGATCGTTATTGGCGGCTTAGATGCGGGTGAGAAGCGGCAAGGTCTCCGGCGCACACTGACTTTTATCGGCGGATTGGCATTGTCCAATGAAAATCTCCGCACTGTGAGGGATGGGAGAGTTGGTCAGCGCAAATTCGAGGAACGCCTCTGGACTATTTTTCGACCTGGCCAGCCTTGTAACGGCCCAGCTCCTTGACCATCGAGCAGTGCTGGGCGAGCAGTTCCAATGCCCTGTCGGCCGCCTTTGGTGAGGAAAGCTGGTAGTCGGTGTAGAAGACGTATTGCCAGGGGCGGCCGTGGACGGGCCTGGATTCGATCTTGGTGAGGTTGACTCCCAGACCGGCAAAGGCCTGGAGCGCGCCGACCAGCGTTCCCGGGCGGTTTTCGACACGGAAGGCGAGGCTCACCTTGTCGGCGTCGTGGTTCGGCGGCACCTCTTCACGGCGGCGGACAAAGAAAAAGCGGGTGTAGTTCTCGGCAGCGTCTTCGAGGTCCGGGGTCAGGATTTCGCCTCCGTAGTGGGCCGCGGCCTGCGCACTGGCGATCGCCCCGCAGGAGCGGTCGCGCAGCTCCATGAGCTGCTTCACGCTGCCCGCCGTGTCGTAATACGGAACCGGCTCGATATGGGAATTCTGTTCGAAAAACTTCCTGCACTGCGCCAGCGCGATGGGGTGGGAGTAGACGCGGTGCAGGCGGTCCAGCGTCGTACCGGGAACCACGATCAGGTTGTGGTGGATGCCGAGGAGCGTCTCGCGCTCGACAGCGACATCGTGCGCCAGCAGCAGATCGTAATGCTCGACCACCGAGCCCGCCAGCGAGTTTTCGATGGGAATTACGGCGGCGTCCGCATCCCGTTCCATGAGGCGCCGGAAGACCTCCGGCGAAAACGAGCAATGCAAAATGGTTGCCTCGGGAACCAGCCTCAAAGCCGCTTCATGACTGAATGATCCCGGTTCTCCCTGGATTGCGATCCGCATCTAGCACTCACCCTCAAATTTTCGATTGTACGGCAACCCAAAGCAGGCAGCGCGCACCTTATCACTCCGTAGAAGACATGCTTTGAAGACGCAAGAGGAGATACGACGATGCTCTGGACAATTTTTGTGATTCTTCTGGTTCTTTGGCTGATAGGCCTCGTGAGTTTTCACGCGATTGGCGCTTACATTCACATTCTGCTCGTGCTGGCGCTAGTGGTGCTGCTCATCCAGCTGATAAGCGGACGGCGCCCGGTCGTATAACGGCCATCAGCGATTGAGGCGGCCGCGGAAGGGCTCGCCCGAACCGACAACGAACATAACCCTAACGAACGTCAACCGAAGCAGCGGAGCAAGCCACCATGAACAAAGACCAGGTGCAAGGAAAAGTAGACAATGCAATGGGCAAGATGAAACAGAAGGTCGGGGAAACCGTGGGCAACCAGCATCTCGCCAACGAAGGCGTTGCCGATCAGGTGAAGGGCGCGGCCAAGGAAACGTGGGGAAATGTGAAGGACGACGCCCACAAGACGGCCGAAATGCACAAGCGTGAGAGTGAAGCTCGAGCCAACGAAGCCCGCGACAACGTGAGCAACAAGGTGCAGGACATCAAGAAGAGCGTCAACGAGAAGATCGACGAGCACAAGCACAAGGTCGAAGAGCGCCGTCCGGCTTAGGACAGATAACAGATCGTGTCCCACGGCGCAGCATAGGTTCCCTCCCCCCGGCCCGCGGCAAGTCCGCGGGCCGTTTCACGTTTGCCGGGCTTATCGGCGCAGCAGCAGATCGGCGGCTACGAAGAGGAAGTACACCACCGAGATCACGCCGTTCATCGTGAAAAATGCCGCATTCAGGCGCCGCAGATCGCCCGGCGAGACGATCATGTGCTCGTAGAGCAGCAGCAGGGCGACGGCCGCGATTCCCGTCAGCCCCAGAGCTCCCAGCGCGAAGGCGTGCGCCAGCCACACCAGCAGGGCCAGCATGGCGAGATGCATGAGGCGCGCGATCCAGAAGGCCGCGGCCACGCCAAGCGTGGAGGGCACGCTAAACAGGCCCTCGGCCCGGTCGTGTTCCACATCCTGGCAGGAGTAGAGCAGATCGAAGCCGGCGACCCAGAACATCACGGCGACTGTAAGGATGAGGATGCGCGGGTCGAGACTTCCGCGCACCGCGATCCATGCCGCCGCGGGCGCGATGCCCAGCGCAAGTCCGAGCACCAGATGCGACCAGCGCGTAAAGCGCTTGGTGTACGAGTAGGCCAGCACCACGACCAGGACGACCGGAGTCAGGATCAGCGTGAGGCGATTCAGCTGGCTCGCGGCGATGAGGAAGACGGCGATCATCACGAGGGTGAAGCCGCCCACAAAGCTCCGTGAGAGCAGCCCCGCGGGGATGGCGCGCGAGGCGGTGCGTGGATTGGTGGCGTCAAGGCCGGCGTCGGCCCAGCGGTTGAAGGCCATGGCCGCGGAGCGCACGCTCACCATGCAGACGATGATCCAGAAAATCTGGGCCGCATGAGGCACGCCGCGGGCGGCCAGCATGGCTCCGGTAAGCGCAAAGGGCAATGCGAAGATCGAGTGCTCCCACTTGATCATCTCCAGGGTTACACCGATGTTGCGAAAGAAAGCCATGCTTCAAGTTTAACGAAGGTACGGACGCGGCATTAAGAGCAAAGACGGGCAAGGTCGTCATTCTGAGCGCATCGAAGGCGCTCGGCGATGCGGACGTGAATTCATCCCTGAGATTCTTCCTCCCGCTGGTCGTCAGAATGACGGCAAACTACAGGAACTTCGATTTTGCCGGAGAAAAGGAAAAGCCCCCACCAGTACTGGCGAGGGCTTGGGAATGACAAACGATTGCGGGTTATTTTTCTGGAGCTTTTCCCGCCACCTGCAGGTTGTTGGTGACATGAAAGACGCCCGGCACAGCGTTGGCGCGGATGTTGGCTGCGTCCTTATCGGCCTGCGAATCGACCTGTCCGTAGAGCGTCACGTTGCCGTTCTGCACGGAGATGCGGATCGGCTTGCCGGGATCAATAGCGTACTTATTCAGCGACGGGAAGCCATAGACGGAGCGGAAGACCGCGATGCGAATGCGGTCGTCCATGGGCGAAAGCGGATCGACCTGAATGTCGTTGACCACATCTTTCACACCCTTGGTGTTGGCCGCGACGGCGACCGCGGAGTCGGCATCGACGGGGCCGTAGGCATGGCCGGACAGGGTAACGACTCCGTCCTGCACGCTAACCCCGATGGCGTTGAAGGCTGTGGTCCCATACCCCACGCGATCATACTGAATGGCCCTCCCCAGCTTGTCGCGCAGCACGGAATCCGGAACTGACGGGCCGGCGACCTGAATTTCGTTATCCACGGCCACGACGCCCTTGGTGCGGTGAACGCGCTTGTCCGCGTCTTCCTTGGTGTCGAAGACATCCACCGTGCCAGTCAGCTTCACGACTCCATTCTGAACGCTTACCTGCACACCCTTGAACTTCGACTTGTTCAAGGCTTTGTTCATAACCTCTGCGCGAAGATTATTGTCGGCAGCCGTGGATTGCGCGGCTGCGGCGGAATGACGCGACATCAAAACAGAACCACTGAATAGTAGAAAAGCGGCCGCCACTGCGGCGATACCACGCTTAGTACCTCTCATCGTCTAAACCTCCCCTTTCGGTTCATGGCACGATTTGTTGTTGGCTCCGCGAATTCCATTGAACGCCGATACAACACCCCGGCGTTCGGAGATGCCTGCGATTCGAGAATATACCCGATTTTCGCTTTCGTTTCCATCCGCGCCGTCTTCAAAGCCAATGGGATGGCCAATTTACGGCCAGCAAACTAACGATAGCGCCGCCGAATCTTGAAGAGCAGGCTGAATACGCCCGATTCATCGCGCACGGCGAGAATGGAGACGTTCTCGGTGAGGTTCACCTGGCCCTGGATCAGCTGCTGCGCCGTCGAGTTCACGTTGGTTGCATAGGTGAGGGTCGCGTTCTTCGAGACCTGCTGTTCGACCGTAATGCGCGCCGTCGAGTTCCCGGTTCCGCTGACGAAGGTGGGATCGATCTTGACGCTGCCACCGCCGAAGAGCTTCTGGATGCGGCTGCTGACGGTGGCGTTCAAAGCTCCGCCCAGCAGGGTGTCGGCGGTCGAGTTCACTCCGGCCTGCGACTGCATATTGGAGTAAACCTGCTGCTCTTCCTGGGTGCGCCCCAGGGCGAGCAGAGCAAAGATATCCTGCTCGGAAAGCGGAGGCTCGGAGCGGAAGGTCGGACTGAGCTTCGAGGGCGTGCCGTTCAGCCCGATGGTGATGTCGTAGTCCTCCACGCGGGCGGTCGCGCTCAGGTCGATCAACGGATCGATGCGCAGCGGATTGGTGAAATAGATCTCGCCGTGCTGCAGCTCGTACTTCGTACCGGCGAAGGTGGCGCTGCCTTCGGTGACGGTGATATGGCCCAGCACGGAAGGCTGCGCCAGCGTGCCGCGAACCCTCAAGTCCACATCGCCCGCCAGCTTGGCATAGGAGTTCTGGAAATCAAGCTGCGGCGCGGAGACTACGTGAATATCCAGGCGCAGATGGTTCGACGGCGAATTGGGATCGGGGGGAAGCGTCACGCTGCCGGTCGACGTAGCGAACGAGGCGAGATCGAGGTCTGAGCCGATGACAAACCGGGTGACGGTAACATTGCCGCTCAGCAGCAGGGCGGCCTGCGTTCCCTGCAGACGCATCTTCGCGTCCGCCATCGAGCTGATGCCTTGAGGGTAGCGAATGCGGACATCCTTCGCGGTCGCGTTCAGGTCGGCATAAAGCCCCTGCTGATAGGTAACGAAGCCGCCCAGCTTGAGCTTGCCGCCTCCGCTCAACGCGGTGAGGTCCTTCACATCGAGACGGTCCTGATCGAACGACAGCGTGCCGTTCATCTGGCTCAGCCCGTTGGGGAAGTCCTCCAGGGCCATGGCGACGTTGGTGAACTTCACCTGTCCGGTCAGGCTCGGATGCAGGAGAGTGCCGTCGGCATCCACGTTGAAGTCGACATGCCCGGAGGCGGTGAGATCGCTATCCAGAGTCTGGGCGAGCTTCATGTTCACAGCACCCTCGCCATGCAGGTCGAGTTCGCGGGCCTTATCGAAGATCCCGATCGAGCCGTTCGCGCGCAGGTTGGTGTCTTCGCCGGTGATGTGAAAGGGATCGAGGTGGAGCGTGCCGTCGGCCAGCGTCGCGTGCAATGCTCCCTGACTCTTCAGGGGTATGCCGCCTATGGCCACTTCGAACTGCGCCAGCGTCGCCTCCCCGCCCAGCTTGCGGGGATATCTGAGAGGCCCGGCGACACTGATATTCCCGGCGATCGTGGAATGCACCGCGACGCCGCGCACCGACATCGACTCCAGAATGGGATCGACATCCAGACCGATGAGGTTGAGCTGCGCCCGGGTCTGGTAATCGCCGTTAAGCTGCACCTGGCCCTGCGCCTGAACGGTTGCGTTGGTCAGATGGGCGTTCGCGGTCATCAGGAGGGTATGACCCTGGGTATGCGCGTTGAGGTCGACGTAGCCGGAGGCCCGATTATCGAAGTTAAGCCGGGTCAGATGAACATTCGCCTGCACGCTGGGAGCCTGCATCGTCCCGCTGCCCTGCGCATCGAAGACCAGCATGCCGCCCAGTGTGTATTTCGGGCTCTGCAGGCTCTGTATGTGCGCCAAGTCGAATCCGGAGCCTCGCGCGTTGAAATGAAAATTTTTAGTGGACAGGTTGTATCCGCCGTCGCCGGAGAGCCGCCCCCCATCCTGCAGGAACTCCAGATGCGTTACGCCTACCTCCTTGCCGGCGAAGCGGAGATCGGCGTTCAAGCTGTGATACGGCTCTGAGTGAATCGAGCCGCCATTCACGGCGACATGGCCGCCGCCGTTGAGGTTGCCGAAATTCCCGCTGACCGTCGCCTGCAGATTCAAGGTGCCGCTCACGGGCAGATCCTGCCCCGCCATCGTCAGCAGATCGGTCACGGAGGCGTCCTGTACTCCGATATTCGCATCGATTGCCGAGTGCTCGTCGAAGGCGTAGCTCCGCCGCGAAACCTGGTGCGCGCGCAGTTCTCCGGAGAGATGCACAGCGGTTTTGCCGCGCTGCAGAACGCCGTGCTGCACGGCGATGAGGCTGGAAGAATACTCGACCTGCGCGTCGGCGGAATCCCAGTGAACGCTGCGAAGTTCGCCTTCGGAAGGAGCTGCCGGTTGCGTGGATTCAGCGGCGGGGACTTCGGCGGCCGAGGTCTGCGCGGGCGCGTTGAAGAGGAGGTCGAAGTTTGTCGCGTTGAGGTGACCCTCCACGTCGGGATCGAGAATGCTTCGCGTGATGACTCCCTGAAATGCCGCGCTGCCATGCAAGGCAACGGGAATGGCCTTGACGCCTGCTTTGCCCTCGGCTGCAAATCCGAGCGTGGTCAGCGTTCGGTCGAACTCCGCCAGATTCGAGGTCGTCAGCTGCACCTGCAGGCTCGAAGCGCGGGTGATGGGATACACCCCGAGATTGCCTGTCACCTCCAACTCCGTCGCCGGCGTATTCGCAACGACTTTGCGGATACTCACCAGGCCGCTGACATTGGAGTACTCCGCGTCCACCGATCCACTTACCGGCACCGCACCCGGCCGGCCGCGGCCGGTGGGCGTGAGCACGACCCGGGCGGCGGCCTTGAACGCGTCCGCGCTCCCGGTCCAGTCCACACTCGCGTCGCCGGTTGCGGCGGTATCGAATCCCAGGTCGGCATAATGAGCGGGGGCGACCATGGACATGATCGAGAAGAGCGAGATCCCGCGAATCTTGGCACGGATCGTCCCCTGCTGCTTGCCGCGATCCTTGTCCAGGGTGCTTGCCTTCCGCAAGGCGCGCGTGGTGGCGGGGGGAAGGTTCGGCACCTCATTCGGCGGAGCGGGCTCCAGCCAGTGGGTGATTCGAAGATCGGCGTCGATCGCACCTCCTCCGGCCAGCCTGCCCTTGATGCCGGTCAGAGCAAGTTCGTCCTGGTCGAGATGAATCTGCGTGGTCGCGCTGGCGCCGGCTATGTGGATGGTCGCTACGTGGTAGGTAGCCGCCTTTACATCCGCATGGCCATCGACTTTGAAGGTGGTCTTGCTGCCCTGCCCGGTCAACTGCATCGCCACCTGTCCGCGGTTCAATCCGGGGATATCGAACAGCGCTTCGACTTCGCGGATATCCACCGCACCCTGCACCTGCATATTCCATGCCGGATTCGAAAAATTCTTGAGCGTTCCCTTGCCATTCAGCGTGGACTCTCCGGTTTGTAACCGCAGCGATTGCAGATCGACCAGGTTGCGCCCGACGCTCACGCTCGCGTCCAGCGTCGAGTGCACCGACGGCGCCTTGCCTCGCGTCGCGATCATGTCCTCAATATGAAGAGTGCCCGCATAGCGCTCTTCCTGGGCGGGATCACTCACCCCGGGCGGCGGCGGCACATAACGCACCATCAACCCCACATTGCTGGCTGCCAGATCGAAGGGGATCGCGCGCCGTTGAAGCGCCTGCTCGTCGAGCAGGACCACGCCGTTCGTGACTTCGGTGCGATCGACCGCGAGATCGAAAAGGGTGTCCTGAACGGACTTGCTGCTGGACGATGGCACCTTTGGATGCGGCTGGTTGGTCGAGCCGTCGGCATAGACGATCAGATGAAACACGGGCCGCGTTACACCCAGGTAGTTCAGCGCGATCTTCGGACGGAAGAACGAAACGATCTTTACCTGGACGAAGGCGCGATCCACGTGGGCATAGGGAACCTGACTGGGTCCCTCGAGCCCATGGATGGTCAGGTTATCGGCTTCGAACTCCAGGTGCATCAGCCGCCAGCGAAACGCGCCCAGCTCGACGCGGCCTCCGGTCGCGCGTTCGATCACCGAGATCAATTCGGCGCGAACACGATTTTCGAACTGCGGCGTGCTCGCATACCACGCCACTCCTCCAATGAGGAGAGCGACGACAATAAACACCACGAGCGCTGCCCGCCAGACATGGCGCCACGGCGAGCGGCGCGGAGCGGCTTCAGGGGGAACCGGATTAGGAACAGTCGCCATGTTTTCTAGTCGTCATCATCGCTCGACCCCCCGCTGCTCTGCCCATAAGCGGGATCGAGAATCTGTACGCTGCCTTCCTGGCGCAGCGTTTTCAGCCAGTCCTGCAGCAAGCCGTTCACGTGCTGCTGCAACAGCACCTCCTGGATGCGGGACGCCAGCGTCTCGATCGGCGGAGGCTTCTGCTTGTCGCGCTCGTAACTTGGGACAATCGATTTCTGGTAATAATCCGCAACCTCCTGTTTCGAAATCCGAATGCCGGCGCGAAAGCGGATATCGATGAAGTGCAGGATCTCGATCCGCTGACGCCAGTGTTCGATGACATCCTGCTGGGTCAGATCGTTGGCGGCGAGAAATGCCTTCCATCCGGCGTCCGTAGTGCAATCGAACTGGCGGCAGGCGGGCAGGTCCTTTCGCATCTCGACGAGTCGCTTCTCAACGTCGCTGTCCGGGATGTTGACGGCCTGCTGCTGCTCTTTCATCTGCTGCAGAATGAGCGTGCGATTGATCAGTCTCCGTGCGGCCCGCCGCAGGGAGTCGCTGCCCGAGGGAATCCCGACCGGCTCCAGCTTGGCGAAGTGCTGTTCTTCCTGCACATCGCTCTGGAGCAGCACATCTCCGTTGATGAGCGCTACCACTCTATCCAGCACCACGGGCTGGGCCGCGCTGGCCGGCGCGGCATCGGTTGCCTGGGCGCGGGCGAAAGCACACGACGACAGCAGAAGCATCGGCAGCACGAGCTTGATCGGGAATCTCATCAGAACGCCTGCCCGATGCTGAAGAAGAAGTTGAAGTGGCCGGCGCTGCCGACGTATGGCTGAATCGGCTGACCGTTCGACTGCGTGCCGTAGGTGATGATCACCGGATAGATGGGGGGATTCAGGCTGTAACTGAAGTCCACGCGGATAGGCCCGATGGGGGTGTGATAGCGCAGTCCGAGGCCGACGTCATGCGTGAAGTAGTTGAAGTCGCAGGTGCCCGCGGCCTGAGTGGTCGGGTTGGTCACCACTTCCTGATCGTCGGGATTCAGGTCCTTGCAGGTTCCGCTATGCGGCTGCCGGGTGCGGAGAAAGCTGGGCCAGATATCCGACGACTTGGTGAAGACGTTGCCCATATCGTGAAAGAGCACGAAGCCCAGGGCGTTGCCGAAATAAGGCAGCGTCGGATTGGGGAAACGCAGCTCGGTGCTGTTCACGAAAACGCCGGCGCCCCCGATGGGAAATCCGGTCAACGAATCGCGGGGACCGGCGGCGTTGATGGAATATCCGCGCAGCGATTGCGCGCCGCCCGCGTACAGGCGCTCGGGCAGAGGGATGGTCTCATATTTGGCCTCGCCAAAGGCGCGCTCGAAACCGAAACGGGTGTTGCGCGCGATGACATATTTCTTTTTGCCCACCGCATAATAGCTGGAGTTCGACGCATCGAGGCGATTGAAGTTGGCCTCGGACGAGAACGCGCTATCCGTAACGAACTCTTCCACACTGGTATAGGTGCCGGCCTGCGCGTCCAGCGGAGACGGACGCCGCGTATCGCGAATCCAGGTGATGCCCGGCCCCGCGACGCGCACCGGCTCGGAAACCAGCGGAATCTCATCGGGCGCAACCTGCACGCTGTCCGGATTCACCTTCACCCGCCGGTAGGTGAACTGGTAGATCAACGTGTTCGGCTTGGTTGGCCGGTGGGTGAGCCGCACCGTCCCCTCCAGGCGGGAGGCCGCATAGGTCGTTACGTCCTGGGCATTGGTGTAACCGCCGCTCAGCGAGAAATCGAGCTTGGGTGAGTTGAAGATGTGGGGAAAACTGTAGATGACGGTGGCCTGCTGCTCGAGCGAGCCATATTCGGTGCGGAGCGTGACCGACTGGTTGCGTCCCCACAGGTTGATGCGCGAGACGTCGAAGAGAACAAGAGCGCTGGCGCCGGTGTTGCCGTTGGCACTGCAGTTCGCCGTATAGCTGGAGGGATTGATGCCGAGCTGAATGAGGCTGGCCGGGTTGGGGCAGTTCGTCGAAGGATTGCCGGTCTGCGCCTGAAAGCCGAACCCGTAACTCAAATCCCAGCGGCGCGCTTCGGTGAACTGCAGCAGAACATTCTTGCGCAGCTCATCGCCGGCGGGATTCTGGACCGCGGTATTGACCTCATTGAAGAGAGTGAGATCGTAGAGCTGGCGTTGCGTCTCGAGCAGGGCGGACTGGTCCAGCGGATCGCCGGGGCGCACCAGAACGTGCGGCTCGATGGTCGCGGAGCGCGTGTAACTGAGACCGGAGATCAGGACCCGGTTCACGAAGATCCTCTCCCCTTCATCGATGTTCATTGTGACGTCGATCAGCTCCGGGTGTCCCTGTTCCGGCTGCTGCTTGACATTGAGCTGCGCGTGATCGAAGCCGTGGCTGAAATAGTAGGTCAGGATCGAGTCGCGGTCGCCGGAAATACCCACAGCCGAGTACGGCTGTCCGGACAGCACGTTGATCACGGAGTCCAGGGTTTCCCGCGAGATCTCCTTGTTCCCGGTAATGACATACTTCCCTATCTTCTGCTGTATACCCTCGTCGATCACATAGGTCACCGCCAGGCCTTCGGGCTTCCCTTTCGCTCGCGGCGGCACCGGCTTGATCTCGGGCGTCATTTTTACGTCGCTGAAGCCGTTGCTCTGATAAAGAGCGGTGATGTTGTTTATGTCGGCCTGCACCAGCGCCTGGCTATAGTTTCCGTGCTTCTGCAGCAGGCTGGCTTTGTGCACGGAAAGGCGCGGATCGAGCACGTCGTCGCGAAAATATTTATTGCCTGTAACTTTCACCGACGTCACTTCGTGCCGCTCCCCGAGTTTTACGTCGTATTCGATCAGGGTGTGCTTCGGATCATTTGTGTTCCGGGTGTGCGAGACCTGCGCATCGAAATATCCCTCGCGCTGATAGTAATCGCGAACGCGTCGATTGCCTTCGTTCAACAGGTCCTCATCGACCGATCCTTCCTCGTAGACCGGCACGAGGTTCTTGATCTTGCCCTTGCTCAGCTTCACGCCGTCTACGCGAATCGTGACCAGCGGCCCCTGCAAGGCATGGAACTTGTAGTCCAGGCGATTCACGGTCGGCTGAAACTCCTTCGACTCCAGGCCGATGCTCGCCTCCAGGCGCTGCTGCTTCTGGTAGTTCTTGTGCAGGTTGTTCAATGCGCGGCTCACCGTGTCGCGGGTCACCTTCGAGCCCTGCTTCAGCTTGCCCTTCTTACGAAACTTGTCGAGAGGCATTCCCGGATCGCCGTCGACCGCAACGCTGCCGACGCGGGCCTGTTTTCCGGACTGGACATCGAAGTTTATATCCACCTGCGCGTCGGCTGAATCGACAGCCGTGGTGCGCGCGATGGTTCCCTGATAAAAGCCGTTCTCCTGCAGTGTCTGCTGGATCAGGGTATCCGCCTGAGAAAGCTTCGTGTCGTTAAACGTTGTGCCCGGATTCAACCGCGTGGAGCGCTGCAGCTGGTTCGTCAGGCGATCGCTTTTCACCCCTTGCACGGTGATGCGGCCCAGGAAAAGCGCCGGGGTACCGGCGAAGATAATGGTCACGCTGTTGCCGTGGCGCTCTCCCTCGACTTCGATGCCTTTGTATAGTCCAGTTTCGAAGAGCCGCCGCAGGCTTTGGCGCACGTCCTCGGCGCGAAGAGGCTTGTTCGGCTGGAGGGGCAGCATATCCGGCAGCGGGGCCAGACGCGAACGATTAATGCCCTGAAAATCGATCGCCTCCACCTGCAGGCCGGTCCAGGCGCGCAGGCTGTCGGTCGCGGCCCCTGAAGGCTGCTCGACCCTGGGAGCCGCCGCCGCAGCAGCAGCATCGTAATCAGGAGCCTTGTGGGCTGAGGGCGCGGTCTGGCCGCCGCTCTGACCGGTCGTCTGCAGCGGGGATTCCGTCGCGGGCGCTGGAGTCGACGACGGCGGCGATGTCGCCTGCCCCAAGAGCGGACTTCCGGCAACGATGAGCAAAAGCGCTGCAAAGAGCCCGGGAAATAGTCCGGGGACTGCGCGGCGATATCGCTGGCCCGCTGTTCGCAAGAAAACCAATCAGTCCCTCTCGTGTTTGAATCTTTGGTTATCCGCAAACATCTCAACAAGGTTTCTAGGATGCTGTCCGGGCGTCGCCAGCGGATACGCTGCCTCTCTCATTGTTTCCATGGCATACGCCCCTGTCACGACTCCTATACTAAAGAATGAATGACGCTTCATGGAGAAGGAGACACCATCATCCCGGAGACCGTTGCGCATCCCCCGGCATCTCGCGAACGATATTCGCGGCAGATCCTCTTTCCCGGCATCGGCAAGGCCGGCCAGGAGAAGCTGGGCGCGGCTCATATTGCCCTGGTGGGCTGCGGAGCTACCGGGCGCGGCCGCGGCCAGTCTACTTGCCCGCGCAGGAATCGGCACGCTCACACTCATCGATCGCGATTTCGTAGAAGAGAGCAATTTGCAGCGGCAGGTGCTCTTCGATGAATCGGATGTCCGCGAGGCGCTGCCCAAGGCCGAAGCCGCCCGGCGCAAAATCGCTCTCTTCAACAGCGACGTCCAAGTCTACGCGCAGGTCGCCGATCTGACTCCGGGAAATATCCACGAGCTGCTCGCGGACGCCAGCCTGATCCTTGACGCCACCGACAACTTCGAGACCCGCTACCTGCTGAACGACTATGCCGTCGAGCAGGGTAAGCCCTGGATCTATTCGGCCGCGGTCGGCGCCTACGCCGTCACCATGAACATCCTGCCCGAAGAGACGGCCTGCCTGGCCTGCATCTTTCCCGAGCCGCCGTCCGGAGCCGTTGAAACCTGCGACACTGCCGGAATCCTGAACTCTGCGGTCAACCTGGCGGCGTCCTTGGCAGTGACCGAGGCCATGAAGCACGTCACCGGCGCGCATTCCAAAATGCGGAGAAGCCTGCTCTCCTGCGATCTCTGGACCAATGAGTGGTCCGAGGTCTCGATCCGCCGCTCCCCGCGCCGGATGCCTGGTCTGCCGGCAGCGGGATTTCCGGCACCTGCGCGGCGAGGGCCGCCCGCATATCACGCTTTGCGGGCGAAACTCCGTTCAGATTCATGAACATAGCCGGCCTGTCGATCTGGCGGCGATGGAGACCACGGCTGCGTCCGCACGGCAAGGTCCGATCGAACAGCATGCTTTTGCGCTTTGAGCGCGGGGAGTACGTCCTTACCCTCTTCGCCGATGGCCGCGCCATTGTCCAGGGGACGACGGATGTGGCGCTGGCGCGGAGCCTTTATGCTCGTTTTGTTGGGTCGTAGCTTGTCCGGACGCTGGCTGGATGTGCGGTGTAAGATGCAGATAACCCGAATCCGGGCAACCTTTTGCGCGTATTTCTCCTCTCAATTTGAAATTGTGTCCGGTCATTCATATTGAATAGCAACTGCACATGACTCACCCAGCCCCAACACCGCTTGGCACTTCGCAGGGAGCAAGTCCGAATGGATTTTTCGCAAGCAATCAGGAGCCTGGCATGAGCACCGGCCAGACGGCGCCGAAACCGGCCCACCAACATATGAGACGCAATCCCCCGATCGCGGGCGAGGCGGAAGCCATCCAGGCCGCTCAGGGCGGCGATGCACGCGCCTTCGAGACGCTCTACGCCCTGCACAAGCGCCGGGTTTACTCGTTGTGTCTCCGCATGCTGGGCAATGTGGCCGAGGCCGAGGACCTTACCCAGGAAGCGTTTCTTCAGCTCTATCGCAAGATCAGCACCTTCCGCGGCGACTCTGCGTTCTCTACCTGGCTGCATCGGCTGGCGGTAAACGTGGTGCTGATGCACCTGCGCAAGAAGGGTCTTCCCCAGGTTTCTCTCGAAGAAACGCTCGAACCGTCGCAGGAAGATGGACCGCGCAAGGACATTGGCGCGCGCGACCTGATGCTGTCGGGCTCGATCGATCGGGTTACGCTGGAACGCGCTGTCGAGAATCTGCCGCCGGGCTACCGCCTGGTATTTGTCCTTCACGACGTGGAGGGCTACGAACATAACGAGATTGCCGACATGCTGGCCTGCTCCATCGGAAACAGCAAGTCGCAGCTACACAAAGCGCGCATGAAGCTGCGCGACCTGCTCCGCACCGGGGAACGGAAGGAGCCGGCCGTATGACCGAGAACCGAGCTGACCGGACGAACATGAATTGTGCTGATTTTCAAGAACGACTGCCTGAACTCTTCGAATCCCACGCCGATCTCACTGCGGAAGAGCACCTGAAGAGCTGTGAAAACTGCTCCGCCCTGGTGCGCGACCTCGAATATATCGCCCAGCAGGCAAAACTGCTCCTTCCGATTCACGACCCCAGCCCGGGCGTGTGGGAAAAAATCGAGAGCGCGATTCAGCAGGAACCGTCGTCCGGCAGCAGCCAGGGCGGCAATCCCGCTCCGGTACGCGCCTGAATCTATCGGAGTCGCGCTGTCGACGTCCTTATAATGCATAATGTCTTATCCTCCTGGGACCCAATAATAATGCGGGTTTGAGCGATAAGCAAGACATCATGTACAAAGAATGTACAAATCGCTAGAATAGTCCTCGGCAAGACGAGGGGGCCATGATGGCGAAGGGCGCAGGACGGGGGATAGCGGTCCACAAGAATCAGTGGGGCTCGGTGAGCCCCTACAAGCGGCACACATCTGCCTGCTCGAAGGCGGGCGAGGACGAAGAGTGCGGTTGTTCCTGGTGGCTGTATGTCAACCAGCGTGGCGAAAAGCCCAGGCGCTATTCCCTCTCCACGCCGTCCTTCGCTGAGGCGACCCGAATGGCCGCAGACGTCCTGCGGGGCTTCGATCCAGAGCTGGCTGGCTTCCGGGCCGCAAAGGTTGTATCGACCCGCAAGAAGAAGACCGTCGCCGAGGCCTGCCAGCTCTGGATCGCCAGATCCGAAACCCGATCACAGAAGAAACGTGAAACCTCTACCCTACCGAGCTATCGCACCCTCTGCCAACATCTGGAAAACTGGGCGTCGGCCCACGGTTTCGAACACATCCAGGACATCACTCCCGTCGACCTGGCGAGCTGGCAAGCTTCGTCAGACTGGACCGATCTAGCTGTCTCGACCCAGAATCAGCGGTGGGGTGTCCTCAGAAGTTTCTTCTCTTACATGCATGAGCTGAAAGTGATCGACTCGGACCCGATCAAGGGTCTGAAGGCGGTCAAAGTCGACGACGATTTCCTCCAGGGACCCTACACCGAAGAGCAAGTCGAGGCGGTTCTTAAATGTGCAGCGGCCTTCACGCCGACCGGTCTCGATGACACTGAGCGAGACTTCTATGCACCCCGACTGACGGCGTTCATCAATCTCCTACTCCACACCGGATGCGATGTCATCGATGCGGTTCTATTCGAGCCGTCCCGAATCAGAGACGAAAAACTCGGGGGGCAGACTATCCCGGTCTACCGTTACAAGCGTACGAAGACGAAAGTCAGCGCAGTCATTCCGCTCGATAGCGAGGTCGCTTCCCTGTTGCGTTCAGTTCCCTGCAAAAACAACAAGGCTTCAATGCCCTTCCGAGGCACCAATACCGACCTCAACAGCGATCGAAAGACCTGGTCTCTCCGGGTGTCAAAATGCTTGAACGCGGCAGGCGTCGATGAAGTGGAAATCCCTGGTGATGACTTGGACGGGGAGACGCGCTCCAAGGACGCCAACGCGAAACAATTCCGGCATACCTTTGCGGTGCGACAACTCATTGCTGGTCAGCGCGAAGAGGATGTCGCGAAGATGCTGGGGCACAGCAACACCAACATGATTAAGAAGCACTATGCGCCCTGGGTGAAGAAACTGGACGAGGCCCACGTTCGGCGCGTGTTTGAGGTCAGAGCTGGTGCGTGATCAGGAGCAGAGGCGCTGGTAGACGCGGTCGCGCACGCTCTCCGGGATGCGCATGGTGAAATAACCCCGCTTCAATTTCCTGCCCACCCGCTGTGACGGTTCCCCGATTCGGAGGACACCTTCCTCTTCCTCGAACATCCGGCGCACCTTTGTCACAGAGAGCGACCACTGCTGAGCGATCTCCGAAGGGCTGAAATGGCGCTGATCGGCCAGCTTGGTTCGTCCGGGTTGGGTCGCCGCTGCCATCTATTTTCTCAATACGCGGCGATTCGAAGGTGCCTCGGAATATAGTCAAAAAATAAGGCCCGCTCCTTGACCTAAAGCGGCGGCGTCGGCTGGCGTCAAAAGTGGCTCGAAGGTCATGCCGTCCTCCTGGTGTTGTACCCGAGGTCAGGATGACAGGAGTTAAGCAGGCGGATGAAATGGGTTTCGAGTCGATTCAACTCCGGCTGCGATTGGGCGTGATCAATTACTTCATAGGTGAACGCAGCCTCCCCGTACTTTCTAAGCTCCTGGTGGAATCTGGTCATAGACCCGCACCTGGCATCCCTCAAGTGAACCCTCCAGCGTTTGGTTGGGCTCCCAACGGTCTGGCCGACATACTTCTTACCTGAATGTCTGTTCGTGATCAGATAGATAAATCCAAACTGCTCGGCTGACGGGACCAGTTCACCCGTTTCTTGATAGATTTCCTCGTTGAGCCCTTCCTCCTCCATGAATAACCAATGATCAAACTCTGCAATAGCATCCTCTTCCTGTTCCAACTCCTCCTTGAACTCTTCCTCGGTCGTGTAAAACCCGCAGTCGGTCTCTCCGCAACGGGCGCAGGGAATTTGAGTAGCATTCGGGACGATTGAGTCGTGAGCGTTCATACTGCCCTAATACTCATAAACCTGCCCCGAGCTGAAATATCGAGACAAAAAAGCCCCAAATGGTCAAAAAAAGAGCCCCCCGGCTCTCTGCCGGGGGGCTAAATCGGGCTCGGCTACCATTTTTCAGGGATGCGTTTCTGGCATCAACCGAAAAATGGCGCTCGAATTATTCTGCTGCCAACCTATGCAGGTCGGCACAGAACTGGTTGAAATCCGCCTGTTCCTTCGCCCTCGTCTTTTCGGCGGTGTATAGAAAGTTCCATATTTCTCGGTCGCCTTTCAGGTGGCGGACTTTCTCACGCTGATCTTCAGATAAGGGGATGACCATGGAGGCGAGCAGCTCTGACTGCTGCCGCTCGATACATTTCTTACATGTATCTATTTTATATCCGCCACTCTTCAGTCCCTTCGACCAACTCTTTTTCTTGATCGCCGATCCGGACAGGGTGATCCAGGAGCGGCAACCACACAGGAAGTATGCGGGGACCGCGACGGCCCGGATTCTCAAGTTGGCCTCATGGGCCTCCCGGAGCAGCTGTCGGAACCTCCTGATAATGGCTGAATTGCTTTTGCTGTCTGCGAAGAAATGACGGAGGTCTCCGCTCAGTTCGGACAAGCCGCCGAGGAGGCCGGTCGCGGGCGGTAAAGACTTCTGCTCATCCATGGCTGTCCTCCTGATAGCCGGAGGGTAAGCGGACTGCCCTGTAAAGTGCCGCCCTCGCGTTTACTATTTCGTTCTCCAGCTCGATCAAACGTTCCCGTATCGGGCCAAAGTCCATCATCCTGTCTTCCCCCGATACCCGAAACCGTTCACGATATTCGTTGAGGATGATCCGATGACGATACGTCCGATACCAGCCCTTCAGACTATCAAAAATTTCAGACCGGTCATCCCTAAAAGACCCGGACGCTCCTTCGATAGCGTTCCGCAGGGTCTCGCCCGCCTGAATTCTCGCCATGGCATTCCGGACCCGTCCCATATCCCACATTTTCGCGTAGAAGGGACCATAGTTGCCGCTGAAAATACCAAGCGCGTTGTCGAGGAGCGGGGCGTTACCCATTCCGAGGTAATCCCAGTCGAGGAAATCGACTTCAATATTTTCCTCGGAACCGCTAAGTTTCAAACTGGTCCCGTCGAGAGACAAGGTCCCGTCGAAGCCGTCGGCGCTGGCATGTATGAGGATGCCCCGAACTTTGTACGCGGACGCCTGTTTTTGACCTGAAACTATTACATACCAGGGTTCTTCCATGTCACCCTTCCCACGATCCTTCAGCATCGCGACCATTGGTAACACTGCTGAGGAATACATCTCGTCATAATCAATGAGGCCTAGCATTTCGTCGAGACCATGTAGTGAGTTAAAGCCCCGGCTTGCTGCCCGAGCCGCTTTTTTATTACCATTCGTGCTCATTTAAGTTCTCCTATAGTGCAGTTTTTGAATCTCGTTACTACGTAATTCAGGGTCTCGGACCCTCTTTGGGGGGAGTTTTCTTTTGGGCTGCCTCAACCCGTCCGCGCTTCCGATCCGGTCGTCGACTCGGAGATAAACTGACGAACCGTCTCCGGATCGAAACGAAGGTTTCTGCCGATTCGGATCGAGGGCAAGCGGCCCGACGATATGAGCGAGTAAAAGAATTTCCGGCTGACGGCGAGCCGGGCGATGACATCGCGACTCCGCAGGAGGGGCTCTGCGGATGACTGGATGACGGTGGATGTGGCGTTTGGTGATGTTTTATTCTCTTTCATATTCACTAATACCCATCTGGATCGCCGGACCTCGAATATCTTTTTGAAAAAAATTAAGGCCCGCTCCCTGGTCGAGGAGCGGGCCTTTGTTGAAGCGTTTTTCTAGGCCAGGACGTAGCACCGCGTAAATTCGCCTTTCTCAGGCGATACTTTTATGAGGTCATAGCTAAGCATCTCGCTGAGCACAGTCTCGGCAACCCGCGAATGTACAGACCCATCGGCTGAGATCAATACATGCGTACCTCTCAGGTCCGTATAGTCAGTTGTGACCAGTGATGCCCCACTCTTCATTTGAGTGATGATCTGGAAAATCGTGCGTGTCATTCTTGCCTCCGTCTCATGCTTGCATTCTCAGGGTATCGCTGCCAATGGGAATTTATTCCGCGCCGCAATCGGGATGCCGTTGTGATCTTGGGTGGTTGACTTACCGAGATTCAGACCTTATCCCCGAACTCGTCGATCACTGTGGCGGGGTCCTCCGCGCCGTCGAACGCCTCCATCAAAGCGACCCGGTCGCTATCAACGAGCAAGGCATCTAGCTGTATGATTTCCGCCCTCAGCACGGGAAAGCGATCCAACTGACCCAGGTTACGCAGACGTTTGCGAGTGCGGGATATGCAGGCAGACAGGAGGACGGAAGGGATACGCGACAACGACCAGATATATCCGCCGCCGCTCGCCGCTTCAACCGGTGCTCCCCAGATTTCTGTGATCTCTCCCGAATGATCGACAATAAGTGGTGGACAATCGACAGCGATCCCATGCATGGCGGCGAGCTGATCGGCTGTGTGGGAGGTAAGTTTCTCATCGCGTCGACCCGAGTGGATCAGATAGTAGTTATAGATTTTGGCAGACAGGGATTCCTGAGCGGTCATATCTTTCTCCTCATTGCGCCTAGTTTTTGTTCAGACTGTCCAGAACCCACGCAGACACCTGGTCCCTTGTGTAGCCTGCCGGAAAGTCCCTGGTCGCGGTTTTTCCATCGCCAAAGGTAAAGGTTGCAATAGTCTTGTCCGCATGCTGCTTAACGCGGACGCCGATGGATACGTTGATCTTGTCTTGCATTGTGTCCTCTTTCTATCTACATCCTCAGCAGGTGACCTTCAAATGGGGGGAATTTTCTTTCCCGTTATCGAAGCTCCTGCAAATAGTCCAAACCCGCCGTCTGAACTTCCCATTGCGCTAGACAGTTTGGGCAAATGAGATTCTGCAGGAAGGTATTGCCCTTCAGCTCTTTTGCGCGGAGTGCGTGGTTGTTTGGACAGGTGACGGTCACGTATCCGACGCCGACTTTAATAGGTGTTTGGTAATCCATATTTATCTCCTCTACTTGCATTCTCAGTAGCTGGCCCCTCATTGGGGGGATTTATTTTCGCGCTCTCCATCACGCAGATTGCGCTTCTGACTATGGGTTTCGTAGTCAACTTGCTGCTAGACATTCATCCGCCTCTTTGTCACGCCAGTAATTATCGATTTTTCGCTCGATACAGGCACGTAAGTATCCGGCGGGATTAGTCGCCTTCGCCATTCCATCCGCGACGGCGTTCCGATCCAGTGCGCCCATCGCAGACTCGATGACATCCCTGTCATTGCCTTTGATCAGCGCAGTCGCAATGCTCTCGCGGTCAGCCGGGTCAAGGTCATAGTCGACCAGAGCCGCAGCGATCTCGTCTCGGTCTCCCCGGTGGTACGGTTTCTGCGTTGGAGCCTGGGCGCGTGCGGGGGGAGTCGATGCGCGGTCCGATGGATCGAGTTCCTCCTCTGTCTCGGCGCTCACCTGCGGACCGTCAACGATCTCATCGATGATTGCGTCGGCGGAAGCATCCTCATACTCAAAAGGACATGGCGGAAGCGTCCTTGATTCGACCTTCTTCGCTGCCGCCGCCTCCAATATCTTTTTTACGTTTATGTGGTAGAAGTGACTCGTGTAAGCACGGCGAGTGATATTGATCAGGCCTGCCTTTTCAAGCGTGAGGATAGATCGTTGGGCGGACCGGACGCTCAGCCGGGTATCCACCGCAATTTGGGGGAGGCCGGGGAAAGATCCCCAATTTTTTTCTGGACCTGCACGGAGGAGAATTGCCTCCAGAACAGCGCGTTCAGCGCCCCTGACTTCCAAGCCGTCCCGAATCGCGAGCAGGATTGTCACGATGCCTGGTCCCCGCCGTGCGGCCCTATTAGACATTGGAAGTGTCCTGCTTCGACACTAGGCGGACGTAAATCGTGTCACCAGATAGCCGAGTGGTGATTTTGACCTTCCGATAGGCTGCGGCTGAGTAGAGCGCCCGGCGACGAACCTGGACTGTATCTCCTTTGACTTCACCCGGACCTACTTCAAACCACTGGTCGGGATTGCTCTTGAGCGTTTTGACGATTTCCTCATACCGTCCGCCGCTTGCGGGGACGATCTCTGCTGTGACAATTTTCATGGCTCTTTTTTCTCCTGTCGGTGTAATACGCGCCGCTGATCCGATGCCCGAATTTTGTCGGAAATAAATTCGAGGTCGTTTTCAGGAGCGCTCTACCTAAGGAGGAGAAAGTCGTAAAACTGTGTCCACTGTCGATTTTGACCGTAGAAGAGCAATTCGGTCGGAGGTGATTTTGCAGAGATCACCTCTGCCCCATAGAGTTGGGCTTCGGAAATCCGGTAGCGACGTGCACGGATTCCGTGCACGTAGGGTGACATGGTGTCAGGGGGTGGTGACATGGTGTCACCGTAGTGGTGACATTTGTGTGTCGTGAATGTCACCACCCTGGTGACATGGTGTCAGGGGGGTGGTGACATGGTGTCCGAATTTGCGACACAATGTCCACGTAATCAATCAAGAATCTTTCCATTTAATCGGACATTGAAGAAGAGAGAGAAACTCCCATCACTCAATCATGCCGCGCAAGCGCGGAAAACCTTGACCTGATGGGAGTATCGCTATCGCTCACAAGTTCAAAATCCAAGGCAAGGGCAAAATCCAAGGCAAGGGCAAAATCCAAGGCAAAGGCAAAAGCCAGAGCAAAGGCAGCCTCAGTCCTGAAGGAGACATTGTCCTGTGAGCAGACGGGAGAAAGATGCATAAAGACGGGGACGCGCCCGCGCCCGGCGAATCGGCGGCCTGTGGTACTCTCTACGCGCTCCCCAGGAGGGAGCAGGCAATGAATGAGCACCGCGAGAGAGTTCCAGACCCCTGGCAAGAACGAATGACCCAGAACATTGAAGACCACGGCCCTGCCGGTGTGCCCAAGGGAACGGAATCAGATAATATCCAGCTCGACGACCTGATAACGAGGGACATCGATCTAACGGAGCTGTGATCGCCACAAGTCGAAAGTCATTGGAAAGATCGACTATCAGACCCTCCTGCAGAGGCACTTCATGAGAATCCACATTCGCTACCTGCCGCATCCCCGGTCTCCACGCCCGTGGCAGATCATCACTCAAGACGGGAAGGCGCTCGCACGGACCGCGACACTTGCCGAGGCATGTAACCGTGCAATTCGCCACGTCCGCCTATTCCTGCTCGACGGACTGATGCAGACGGTGACCGACGTGCCAGATGAATACCACGGGATACCAGCTCGCCTGATCTCAGGGACGAAGCCCGGGAAAAAAGCAAAAACAATCTACCAGGCCGCCGAAACGCGAGGCATGAAAGTCACCTTCCACTACGAGCATGCCGACGAGCCCGAGGACGACATCATCCTGGTCACACTTCGGAAGTGAACGAAGAAAGCGACTACCGAACTCCTTGGTAGAGCAGGTGGTAAGAGCGCCTGACTAACAAGGAGAGAACGAAATGGCAATGAAAACCGCACCGTCATTGAAACCGGGACCAAAGCTTATTTTTCGTTGTGTTCTGGGTGATCCGACCGCTATGCGGATACGCGACTCGTGGAAATTCAACTTTCCGATCAGCCGAGTCAAAACCTCCGACTTCGCGAAGCTGAGTGAAACCTCCTGGGGTGTGGCATGGTAGCCCAGACCCTACCAAGCGATGAACAGCTCACCGAGGCTCGAAACGTGGGCGTCAAAATGGCGCTCAGCCGGGGCCTAAGCGTTACCGAGGCAGATGAGGTAGGACAATCCACCTCAATCGCGCTGTGGTCAACGTGGGCGCAATATGACCCCGACAGAGGGCCGGTCAAGACCTGGATTGGAACGATCGCCTGGCGTAAAGTCCAGGATGTGCTTCGTGTCCGGTACAGAGATTCCCAAATGCTCGAAGAATGGGGACAAGATCAGGAAGACTCGGATGAGACGAAGGCGGACCTGACTAAAGTGCCAAATTATTTCCGTCTCGACGGTGAAGATCGCAAGCTTGCGGAGGACATCATCGACGGGTGCACTTACGAGGAGTTAGCGACTCGCCAGGGAGTATCCGTGGGCACAATTCAACGACGAATCGCTTTGTTGAAAAACAAATTGTGATTATTTTTCTTCAAAACGATAAAAAGTCGGCGCTGGGACGAATATATAAGTAGAGAAGGAAGTCGCCAGATTTCCGTCGAGCTGCTCGCCGCCCTAACCCTCAGCCCTCTCCCTGAGAAAGCGAGTCGAGTATCAAGGGTCGTCGATAGTCGTCGGTGTTCAGCCATTTCACCGTCCGATATCCGCGACCCGCAGCTCATTCACATTTTCATGATGACACTTGATTACTCGACTCCCGGACGAACCTATCTGAGATGCGATCAGTGCTTATTTTTAGTCCTGATGACGCCATTAGTCCTAAGTGATCCATTTAAGAAACTGGCAGCAGAGCAGAAACACGAGAAACACAAGTGTCTGGTGGTAGCCAGAGCAGTTTCTATTCCGACTAAATCCAAGCCCGACCGCTGGCGTGAATTCTTCGCTGGTGTCCAACTTCCAGCAGCAAGTTAGTACGAATCCCGCCATCGCGGGGCACAAGGGCCAGCATCTGCAACCAGGTCACACTGAGTGATCCGCATCTGGCCCATCTATAAAGGAGCAAATTATGCATATCGAACTTATTGCCCTCGTCGCGTTCACCGCCGGTTTCTTCACTGATCACGTAATAGGTGTCAAGATTGCCTCTGAAGCCGCCAAGCTCGAAGTTAAACTCAAGGCCGATTTCGAGGCAGTCGTTAAAGACATCAAAGCGAAGGTCTAACATGCTCGACCGTATCCTCAAATTTCTCTCCGACGTGCCCGATCGTATCTGGTCCATCCTGATTGTGGTCATTGGCGGCGGTGTAGCGATCGCTCACGGCGATCACAGCTATCAAGTTGGCTCAAGTCTGGTGGCTGCCGGGCTCACGATGCACCAAGCGAAACAGCCGTAGTCAATGCCTCAGCGGGCGAAACGTCCGTGCTGCGCCCCGCGCTGTCCGAATACAACTGATGGTCGGTATTGCGAGCAGCACTCGTCGGAGGAAGCTGCGCAATCGAAAGATCATGAGAGGTTCAGGGGCTCCGCCGCAAGCCGGGGGTATGACGCTGCGTGGCAGCGAGTCCGCGTCCAGGCGCTAAAGCGTGACAAGTATCTATGTCAGCACTGTCTGACAGTTAAGCAGCGCGTGACCATTGCGACTGAGGTTCATCACTTGCTGAAGATTCGGACGCATCCACATCTTCGATTGGTGCTGGAGAACCTGCTCAGCGTCTGCCGCGAGTGTCATGAAGAGCTAGAGAGTTTGTAACTGTCACAGCTACAGTTAACCGTATACCTAATCTCGTAGATTCTCGCGAGGAATATGGGAAGCCATAGGGGTATGGGGGTCAAATCCGTAAGTCCTTTGGAATCTATAGACCCGCGCATGGGCTCGCACGCGCAACCGCGAAATGAAGTGAGGGGGTATCCGACAAGCTTGAAGATAGCCGACCTCATCCAGGATGATCGTAACGCTAACAAGGGCACCAAGCGTGGTCACGTATTAGTAAAGCGCAGCCTTGAAGCGTACGGAGCAGGACGTAGCATCCTCGTCGACCGCAATGGAAAGATCATCGCGGGTAACAAGACCGCCGCGAATGCAGCAGCGGCAGGGATCGACGACGTAATCCTGGTCCCCAGCGACGGCACCAAAATCATCGCTGTTCAGCGGACCGACTTAGACCTTAATGATCCGAAGGCGAAAGAACTCGCAATCGCGGACAATCGCGCCGCCGAGCTTGGCCTGGAGTGGGACCCTGTAGTCCTTGGACAACTTGCAACGGAGTTGGACCTCAAGCCTTTTTTCACGGACGCCGAGCTACGGAATATCATCCCCCCAACCAACAATCTGCTTGGTGATGAGGATGCGGACCAGGGCGAGCCTCCGGCGGAACCGCTGTCAAAGCTCGGTGACCTCTACCTGCTGGGAAAGCATCGCCTCCTTTGCGGTGACAGCACCTCTGCCGATGATGTGGCCCGCCTGCTCGATGGCGCTACACCTCACCTGATGGTCAGCGATCCGCCCTATGGCGTCGAGTACGATCCAACGTGGCGTGACGGCAAGGGCGGATTCAGCACGGCAGCGGTCAAAATGCGCGGCAAGGTCGCGAATGACGATCAGGCTGATTGGCGCGAAGCCTGGGCATTGTTTCCGGGTGACGTTGCCTACATTTGGTGCGCATCGATGCACAACGATGAGGTGATTCAGTCGCTTGAAGCGGCAGGCTTCATTCGGCGCTCGCACATTATCTGGGCGAAGCAACAGGGAGTCTTCTCTCGCGGTGATTATCACTGGCAGCATGAGCCCTGCTGGTACGCGGTCAAGAAGGGCCGCACCGGTCACTGGGCTGGGGATCGCAAGCAGACAACTATCTGGGAGATCCAGACGCTCAATCCCACAGGCAATCGTGGTGAGGAGCGTGTCGGACACGGCACTCAGAAGCCGGTTGAGTGCATGCGCCGTCCGATTCTGAATAATTCGCAGCCGGGCGACATCATCTACGATCCGTTCCTCGGCTCAGGCACAACGCTGATCGCGGCGGAATCAGAAGGACGCGTCTGCTACGGGATGGAATTGGACCCCGCATACGTGGACATGATTGTGAAGCGCTGGGAAACCGCCACCGGGAAGAAAGCTGAACGAACCACATGTCAGGTCGCCGACCCAAACCCACAGCTCTAAAAATCAGCGAGGGCAACCCGGGCAAGCGCCCACTGAACCTGAACGAGCCCCAATTCGGCGGATTGCCGAAGTGCCCGGGTCATCTCGACAAGAACGCAAAGGCCGAGTGGAGGCGCATCAGCAAAGAACTCTCTGCTGTCGGGCTACTGTCCGCTGCCGATCGCGCTGCCCTATCCGCTTACTGCGCCGCCTGGTCGCGCTGGATTGCTGCCGAAGAAAGCATTCAAAAGTTCGGGACAGTGATCAAGTCGCCGAAGTCTGGTTACCCGATCCAGAACCCCTACGTGTCAATCTCCAACACGGCTCTCGACCTGATGCGAAAGTTCCTCATCGAGTTCGGCTTAACGCCAGCATCGCGCTCGCGAATCAGCGTCGACCTCAACACCGGCTCGAAGGAGGATTCTTTCGACGCTTTCATGAGGAGCAACACAGCGGTCCAGGGATCGAAAGATATCGCAGATGGAGAAGCCGAACCGCAAGAGTAGAGCAGAGGCTTTCATTGCGGATGTTCTCGCCGGGCGGATCACCACCTCGAAGTTAGTAAGACTTGCAGTCGAGCGACATCAGCATGACCTCTCGACCGCCACCGAACGCAATTTGCGGTTCGTCCCTGAGCAGGGTCAGAGAACGATCGACTTCATCGAGTTTTTCTGTCATCACTCGACAGGTGAGTGGGCTGGTGACAAGGTAGTTCTCGCTCCCTGGGAATGCGCTCTGCTCTACATCCTTTATGGATGGCACTGGGACGATACAGGCTATCGCAGATTCACGACAGCCTATGTCGAAATGGCCAAGGGTAACGGGAAATCCTTCCTGGCATCCGCCATTGCGATCTATGAGCTGATCGGAACTGGCGAGCCCGGCAGCGAAGTCTATAGCGCCGCAGTCACCAGGGACCAGGCGAAAGTAGTTTGGGATGAAGCGACCTTCATGGTCTCGAAGTCGCCAGCGCTCCGCAAGCGCATCAAGAAGCACCGTAATAACCTCCATATTCCGGGCACTCCATGCAAGTTTCAGCCTCTATCCGCTGAGACCGGAGCGCTAGATGGAAAGCGTCCGCAATGCATCGTGGCGGACGAGATTCATCGCTGGGGTAACGGAGGCCGCGAACTTTGGGACCTGCTATCGAACTCGTTCGGCAAGCGCCGCAGCCCGCTTTTCCTAGCGATCACCACCGCCGGTTGGGGAACAGAATCGCTCTGTAGGCAGCAGCACGACTACAGCGACAAAGTTTTATCGGGAATTCACCCCGATGATTCGTGGTTCGCCTGGGTATGTTGTCTCGACAAAGACGACGATTACGTGGACGAAGCTAACTGGATCAAGGCGAACCCGAATCTTCACGTCACAGTGAAAGTGAAGGAACTTCGCGAGGTCCTGAACAAGGCCCTCGGAGATCCGGCCCAGCTCAACGGAACGTTACGTCTTCGCTTCGGCGTCTGGACATCGACGCACGAGCAGTGGATGCCGCTCGACAAATGGGACGCATGCGACCAACCCGTCGATGCTGAAGTCCTCAAGGGCCGTCCATGTTTCGGTGGCCTCGATCTAAGCAGCTCGGATGACATTACGTCATTCGTCCTGCTGTTTCCGCCCTACGGTGACGACAAACTTTGGCGAGTACTGCCTTACTTCTTCTTGCCCGCCGACAACATTGAGCAGCGAGTCAAGAAAGATCGCGTTCCCTATGACGTGTGGCATCGGCAAGGATTATTCATCCTGACTCCGGGCAATGTCATCGACACACAGTTTGTGCTGGCGAAGATCGTCGAACTGGCTGAGAAGTATCAGATTGTCGAGATCGGCTACGACAAGGCGCTCTCGGCGGACCTAACTCCTCAGCTCGAAGCTGCCGGATTGACAGCGGTCCCGATCAACCAAGGTGATGTTTCCATGACTCCGCCTATAAAGCGACTCATGGAGATGGTCCTCCGTAAGGAGATCGCGACCAACAAGAATCCCGTGCTGCGGTGGATGGCCACAAACCTGGTCGTCGAAGTTCGGCCAACCGGCTTACTCAAACCTGATAAGTCGAAAAGCATCGAGAAAATCGACGGCATCATGGCCATTTTCGACGCCTTGTCCAGGGCGATGGTAGTTCCTCTGCCGGACTTGAACGGCTCCATAGGTTTTCTCATTGTTTAGACCAGCGACGGTTACGAATGCCCTTGTTCAACTCTGACATCACGACCCTGGGACTACAGCCCCCAGAGAAGCGCAGTGGCATGTTCGATGACCCGACCACTCCGCTGACAGCCGTCGCGGTATGGAACGAACTAGACGGTGGCCCAACCGCATCGGGAGAAATCATCACCGAGCGGACGGCGATGGCCGTCTCCACGGTCTACACAGCCGTGACAACCTTGGGGGAGGCCGTAGCATCGCTGCCCTGCAAACTGATGCGCCGCCTTGATAAGGGACGGCAAGAGGCTACGGATCATTATCTCTATAACCTGCTCGCCTACGCTCCAAACCCGGAGATGACGGCATTTACGTTCTGGTCGACTATGGTTGGCTGCTCCGCCTTCACCGGTAACGGATACGCGGAGATTAGGCGTGATTCTGACGGCACCGTCAACGGATTGTGGCCGCTGCACCCGTTGAAAACTGAGCCGGTGCGTCAGTCAGATGGAACGCTCGCATTTAGAACTCGTGACGGAATGAAAGACGGAACCTACCGCATCATTGCGGCGAAGGACATCCTACACTTTCCGCTGTTCTCGATGGACGGGATCAAAGGAGTTGGTCCAGTCAGGGCAGCCCGCGAAGCTTTCGCATTAGCGAAGGCTGCAGAGAACTTTGGAGCGCGTTGGTTTGGGAATGGCGCTCACGCGCCGAGCATCCTGATCAATAAAGGACCTAAGCCTGATCCGAAGGTTCAACGGGAATTCCGAGAATCGTGGCATGAAGCCTACGGCGGATCGAATGCGAACAAGCAAGCTATTCTGTTCGGCGATTGGGACGTCAAGACGGTTGGTCTCTCGCCGGAGGACTCACAATTCCTAGCTACAAGGAACTTCCAGCGAGCCGATATCGCTGCGATGTTCCATCTTCAGCCGCACCAAGTCGGGGATACCTCGCGACTGTCGAACGCTAACTACGTCCAAGCGCAACTTAGCTTTGTCTCAGATTGTCTCCGCCCTATCATCATGAGGATCGAAGCCGAGTTACAGGTCAAACTCCTGATGAAGAGCGCCGGAATCCTGTTCGTCTCCTTCGATCTGTCCGAGAGGCTCAGAGGCGACATGCAAGCACAGATGGCGTCGTATGCGATAGGCCGCCAATGGGGATTTCTAAGCGTGAACGATATTCGCGAGGAGATCGGCATGAACCCGATCGGACCGGAGGGCGACACCTTCCTCTATCCGACCAATATGGGTGACGCTAACCAACTGCTGAAGGACAAGAACTTCATCCCGATCACCCAGCAGCCGGATGACGCACAGCCCGCACCCGACGACCTCACCACTCAAAACCCCAAGCCTCGAAAGAAATAGATGAAAACTGAACGCCGTTACATCACCCAGGAATTCCGCGTATCGCAGGACGCCACGCCGGTCATCTTCGGCTATGCTGCCGTGTTCGACACACGATCGAACGATATGGGGTGGAGCGAAGAGATCGATCCACACGCATTCGATTCTGTGATGGCGACGAACCCGGACGTTCGCTCACTGTGGAACCACAACCCTGATTATGTCCTGGGTCGCACGGCTGCGGGAACACTCTCCCTCAACGTTGACGCTCGCGGACTCGCATATAACATCACTGCGCCGGACACCACCGTTGCCCGTGATCTAGTCGTATCGATGCGGCGCGGCGATGTGACGCAGTCAAGCTTCTCTTTTATCTGCAAGCGCGACCAGTGGACTGATAATTCGGACGGCACTGTTACTCGCCGCATTCTGGAGTTCGCGGAACTGATCGACGTTTCGCCCGTCACCTTCCCGGCCTATGACCAGGCGACCTCGCAGGCGCGAAGCCTTCCGGAGTCCATGCCGGTTGAAATGCGGTCGCAGTTCGAGAATCGTGCCTCAGAGAAGACCGAGCGGGTCGACGACGAAGACCTCACCGCCGATTGCTTTCTGATCGTTGGAGATCCCGATAAGACGAGCACATGGCATCTCCCGTGGAAGTTCTCTACCGATGGGAAGACCAAAGATCATCTGCGCGATGCGCTTTCTCGTTTCGATCAGGTAGAAGGCGTCGATAAGAAGGCGCTCGACGCGGCCTGGGAGAAACTCCAGGAACTTTGCAAGAAATACGGGATCGACGTAAGCGAGAAGAAGTCTATCCGCGCCCTGACCGATCAATGCACATGCCCCTGTCCGCAGTGTCTGGCGGGCTCGTGCGGCATCTGCAGCGCCGCCCCCCTCTGTATCGGAGCCGAGCGAGCCGAAAGTAAGTCCGCATCTTGGCACGCCGACACCGAGCTTCGTCTCCGTCTCGCCGAGGCGCTCTAACTCCCCAACTTCGCCGCAGACGTTCCGTCTCGCGGACACCACAGCACCACAAGGAAACAATGACCATCCGCGAACTGAACGAGAAGCGGAACCGCCTACTGTCGGAAGCCCGGCAGATCATGACGGCTCCCGAACTAACCACTGAGCAGCGCAGCAGGGTAGATACCATGCTGGCCGACGCAAACACCCTCAAGGCTGACATCGAGCGGCTTGAAGCCTCTGCCGAAACTGAAGAGCGCAGCCTGCCCGCGAACCGGCCTCCTCGTGAAGGTTTCGAGCAGGAAGGGACTGACAACCGTTCCCAGGAAGAGCGCAACCGTGCGACCAACGTCGCAATGCGTTCGTTCCTGCGCGGTGAGCGCTTCGAGCAGCGCGACCTGACCGTCGCCGCTGACGGCGGAGTCATGATCCCGGTGGCCGCGTTGCCGCCCGTCGTGGCGACCCGCAGCGCCGGTACCATCTACGACATTGTCGGTAAGATGCGTTCGAACACCGGTGAAGACGTTCGCGTTCCGCTGTGGGATGACACCTCGAACCTTCTGGTGCTCGATTCCGCTGCCATCGGCAACGGCACCGATCCCAGCGTCACAGGTGTCACGGTGAAGACTGACGGTCTTCGCACCGGCGATCCCCTTTTGCTTGACAACAAGCTGGTCCAGGACCTCTCCTACGACATTGTGTCGTACGTGAATCAGTCCTTGACCGACCGCTACACGCGTGGCGTCTCGCAGTACATCAACGTCGGCAACAGCTCGAACTTTACCGGCCTGGTCGGAAACATTCCCGTTCCGACAACGACCGCGTCGGTAGGCCTGGTCGGATATGACGACCTGAACGCTCTGGTATCGGATCTCGATCCTTCTTACCAGAACAATGCTGTGTTCAGTTTCTCCAACCTGACTCTTGCCAAGATCCGGGGAATCAAGGACACGTACGGTCGTCCGATCTTCCTGGAGTTCACCGATGGCGCGGCGTCTGGCTTCGCTGGGATGCTGTTCGGCTTCCCGGTGAAGATCAACCAATTCGCTCCCACCGTGGCGACCAACAATGTGCCGATCATCTTCGGCGATCACCAGAAGGGTTACCTCCTGCGTGAAGTCAACCCTGGACTGGTCATCAAGCAGAGCGCCCAGCGCTGGATCGAACTGAACCGCCTCGGCGTCATCGGCTTCGCCCGCGCTGGCGGTGCTCCGACGCTCGCGAACGCTACGACCTACAGCCCGCTTGTCGGACTGAAGGTCCAGTAACAAACCCGTCCCCGGAGACTCACCTCTCCGGGGACTCGATCCCCCATTTTCCTATGCCTCTTTCCTATCGCGACCTGTCGAAGCCCGCTATCGAGCCGGTAACGCTCACTCAGGCGAAGCAACATCTTCGCGTGGACTTCCCGGATGACGATGAATACATCACGTCGCTAATCGTCGGGGCGCGACGGCATGTTGAGAAGCTCACAAACAGAGCGATTTTCAATCGCAAGATGATTCTCACGCTCGACTATTTCCCCTGGCCGGGCTGGGGATCGACGACAGGATCGACCGCGCATGACTATTTCATGCATTGGTACTACCGGGGCCTGACCATTCGGATTCCGAAGCCCGCGACCGTGTCCGTGGACTCGTTGTCATATATCGCGAACGACGGCGTGACTATCGTCACGATCGATCCGTCGAAATACACGGTTGACCTCATCTCCGAGCCCGCTCGGATCTCGCCGACTCCGGGCTACACATGGCCGTACCAACAGAACTATATCCCCGGTCAGGTTAAGGTTAACTTCACCGCCGGGACATATGAGCTACCGGTAAGCGAGCCTTTCACGGTTCCTTCGACCGCACCGTACACATACACCCTTGAGCAGGTGTCCTCGCTCATCACATTCAACGGAGTGACGAACTCTGAGGACGCCTCAGTTGCGCTCAGCAATGCGACCGGCACCCTGACCTTCGATGCTTCGCTCTCCGGGCAGACGCTCACGGCTTCTTACACGGTGAACAACTGTCCCGAGACCATCGTGTGGGCTATGTACCTGGTCATTAGACATCTGTACGACCATCGCGCCGCAGCCACGGACGAAAACCTGAAAACTATCCCTCTCGGCGTCGACGAACTCCTCGCCGGTGAAGTCTTTGACTCCTTCGATTTCTAATGCCGACTCCAAAACTAAACCGCAGGATTCAAATTCAGCAGCAAAGCATGATGCAGGACGCCGCCGGGCAACCGCTCGCCACTTGGTCCACGGTCTACACCTGCCGGGCAGAGATCGACGTGCAGCAGAGTCAGTTGATCTACTCGACGGCGGAATTCATTTCAAAGGTCACTCATCGGATAACGATTCGATGGACCTTCTCACAGGTCTTCGCTCCTAACATGCGGATCGTGTTCACCGAGCCTTATACGAACGTCACGCACACATACAACCTCGAAGCGATCCTGAACCCCAAGCAGGACAACTTCTGGTTGACGTTCCTCTGTTACGAACTGAACGGAGCGGAGTAAATGTTAGAGACGAATCTCTTCTCCGTGCTATCGGCAGCCACGGCGATCACAGCCATTACCGGCCCGAACATTTTCCCGGTAAAACTGCCGGACGATCCTCCGCTTCCAGCGCTGACATACAAGATCGTCGGTGGTGCAGCCAAGGGTACGTTCGACACGGGTGGCATCACCAGGGCCAGAGTTCAGATCGATTCCTGGTCAACCCAGTATCTCCAGGCCGTCACCCTTCGGAACGCCGTCATCGCGGCTCTGAATGGCTACGTCGATGAGAACCTCAACATCCAGTTCATCCAGCCGGTCGACCTCTTCGACTACGAGCTTCTGCAGTTTCAGGCCGTGGCCGAGTTCTACGTTTCATTCTCGCAGTAAAATCACCGCCCGAGTAGGGCTAAGGAGTAACACACATGCCAGCCAGCACTTATACGGGCAGCAAGGGTCTAGTCTACGGAATTGGAACTGTCGTCTCGATTGGTTCCACCACAGGAGCAACGGGCACCGAAACCTTCATTCCCATCGGGGAAGTCTCCGATGCAAAAGGTTCTGGCCGCAAACTCGCGACCGTCGACGCGTCCAGCTTTCAGAGTGCTGGGATCACCCGCAAGATCGCCGCAATGCTCGACTACGGCACGTTCTCCCTCACTGCGATCACTGTTTTTGGGGATACGGGCCAAGTGGCTGTGCTCGCCGCCCAGGTTGCCCGCGCTCCCTACGACTTCGAGATCCAGCTACCTGTGAACGCCAAGGCCGGTCAGACCACTACCGGAACGCTCATTACTTTCTCCGCTTTCGTTACCCAGGCCGACTTCGATATCTCGGACACCAAGGCCAGTGAGTGGACCTTCGAACTGACCATCGATGGTGCGTACACCATCGCGCCGGGCAGCTAATCAACATCCGGGGGAGTATGCGAAGTGGCATCGCGGCCCTATGACCTAGGGCGGAGCTACGGTTCGATTCCGTAGACATGCCCGGCGACGGCATCCTCGCAGGTTCGAGTCCTGCCTCCTCCACCATTTTCCGGGTCCAGGGTAGCTCCCTGGGCTTCTTGTAACACCAACCAACACATATAAGGATGCTTCGAATGTCCAAACGCAAAATTGCGGAAACTCCGCTTGACCCAACTTTGCCCTCCGTTTCCGTCGAAATAGACGGAACGACTTATCGTCTCGTATTCGATCTCGGCTCCCTCGCAGAAGCGGAGGCCGCGTTCGTAGCGCAAGGTCATGATGTGAACCTGCTGCGGGCGCTGCCGGTGCTGAATGTCTCCAGCGTCAGAATCATCTTTGCGTGCGCGGTGAAAAAGTTTCATCCTGAGCTGGGCTTCGAGGAAGCAAAGAATCTCGTTAACTTCCCGTCGCTATATGTCGTCGCGGCGGCGGTGACCGACGCATGGTCTAAATCAGTCCCCGAGCCTACCCCGGAGGGGGAAGAGCAGCCGGGCGAGTAGGCCCGGCATCGAAGCCGCTCACTCGCGAGCAGCAGTGGCTGAGGTTGTTTGCTATCGGGCGCTATGACCTTGGGCTCACGTCGGACGAGTTCTATGTCCTGACTCCGAGGCAGCTCGACGCTCTCATCAGGAGACGGGAACGCGAATCGCAGGAGCGTGAGTTCCTCTTCGCGCAGCTCACCAGCATCGTAGCCAACTTCGGATTCCGCGCTCCTAAAGAACCAACATCGCCGCGTGATTTCATGCCTTCGGAATGGGCGAAGGGTAATGTCACACCACCCAAACGGAAACGCATGACTAAGAAACGCCGGGCCGAAGCCGCCGCTAAGGTCGCTCGTCTCTTCGGAATTGGGTAATCGATGCCAGACCAAATCAAAGTAGAAATCAAGGGGCTGGCAGAGCTGCAGAAGAAACTGACCGAGCTATCCACGACCGCCGCCGACCGCTGTATTCGCACCGCGCTCCGAGCTGGCGCTGAGATCGAGCAGGCGGCGATCCAGGAACGTGCACCGATCCGAGTTGACGATGAGTCGGGCACAGCGCTACCGCCAGGCGCTCTCGCAAACGACATCGTGATCCACGTTAAGAGATCCGATCAGGGCCACATTGCCGCGATCGTAGGCCCGGACAAAATGACTGCGCACGTTGCGAGGTGGCTTTGAATACGGACACAGGTTAATTAGAGGCGGTCGAAATTATTTGAACAAACGCACCGGCAAGACACACGGCTCGGGTTCTCAGGTTGGGGAAGTCCAAGCGTACCCCTTCATCCGCCCTGCTTTTGAGGAGTCCCGCGAAGCAGTCACAGCGGCGATCACCACGACACTCGCAACCGAAATAGAAAAAGCAAGCAAGGGTAAATAGTGGCTGCTGGCAATGTACAAATCGTCTTAAGCGTCGATCAGGCCACCTATACGCAGGCTATGAAAGAGGCCCAGCGGCAGCTTGATACCTTCGCTGGTAAAGCGAAGGGTGCGGGCCACGCAACGGTCTCCTCAATGCAGGCCAGTTCCGCTGCTATCCGCCTCATGGAAGGTGGGATGCAAAATAACGTCAGGGCAGTCGAGAGGCTCGTAGCCTCGATTCCCGGAGTAGGTAAGGCTCTGCAAGCTGCTTTTCCCCTCGTGGGTGGTCTAGCTCTCGCCGGACTTCTCGCACGGATGGGTGGCGAGCTTGAAAAATTCATCAAGACTGCACTCCAGGCACCGGACCAGATCAAGCGCGGGTTCGAGTCGCTTCATACATCGGCGCTACAGACCAACGACGCCCTCCGCCTGACCAATGACGAGTTGGCGAATCAGATCGCGAAGTTAGAGGGTAAGCCGCAGAACAACGCGAAGATTGCCATCGATGAGACCCGACTTGCCGCAGACAAGTTGGCTCGCTCTCTCGAAGAGGACAACAGCCGGATTACCGAGCTGCTGTCCAAAAACAGCGTCGGCTTCTTCGCCGCTCTACTCACGCACCAAGGCGGGACGGGTGATGTCTCGGACGAAATCAAAAAGCGGGAAAACCAGTTTCAGGACCTCGGCTTCCAGTACAACAGTGCGGTCCACTCCGGAAACACCGGCCTCGCCTCCTCTTTTCAAAAGCAAATCGCAGATGCGCAGCAGTCGGCGCTGGATTGGGCCAAGGCACAAATAGCCGATCGCCGCACCGGCCAGCACACCACGGGCAACCAGACAGCAAACATCAATATCCTTGAAGGCTTCTCCCAGTCGATCTCCGACACTCAGGACCGTCAGACTCTGGAGAACACGAACTCCACGGAGTCATCACGGGAAAAGCAGCTTCAGGCAGCCAATCAATATCGCGAGGAGCAAAAGAAGGCCGCTGCCGCGCAGCTCGAAGCTTGGAAGCAACAGCTCACCGAACTCAAGTCGAATGAAGATGTGACTCTCGCCCAGGAGAGCGACTTCTGGCTGTCGCGTGCCGCGATGGTGAAGCGGGGCTCGCTCTCGTATGTGAACGCGCTGCAGGAGTCCATGAAGCTGGCCGCCTCCGTTCGCGCTGACAATGTCCGCGAGTCAGCACGCACACCGAAGCTGATGGATGACCTCCTGACCAGCATCGGTCAGACTTCCGACCTATCCAAGGGTGACACATCATTCCTCGAAGGCCAGGGTAAAAGCGCCGTCGACTACCTGAAGAACCTTCAGGAGCAGGTCCAGGTCGGTCGGGAGAACGCACAGGCCCTCGCTGAACAAGCTTTACAAATGGCCGTCGCCACGGGCCGGATGTCGCAGCTCGACGCGGCGACCGTCGCTGCACGGATGCATGCGGCAGACTATCAGACCACGCTCGACGGCCTCCAGCAGAAGCTTGATGAAATCAACGGGAATGCGGGCCTGACCCAGATCGAGCGCCAGCAGCAAGCAAGCGCCGTTCAAAAAGACATTCTCGTCGTCCAGGGGCAGCGTGACCTAACCGCTAACCAGGACGCGGCGGCTGTCAATGGGAACACGATTCCCGGTGCGCTAACGAACGCACTGAACGCATTCGTCCAGTCATCGAGAGACACTGCAGAGCAGATCAGCTCCACTTTCGTAAAGACGCTGGACTCTTTCAACGACCAGGTTGTCAAAGCCTTCGAGGGCCACCATGTCAGGACCGATTTCTCTGGTGTCGGCTCTGAGCTATTCCAGACGATCTCGAAGGCAGCACTCCAACATGCTGAGGGCGATGTGATGTCGGCCTTCGGATTCGGCGGTAGTAAAAAGCCGACCGGAACCGCTGGAGATCCACTCCATGTCTGGGTGCAGAATCAAGGTGGTCCGGGAAGCGGTATTCCTGGCCTGCCATCCCTGCCCGGCTTCGGTCAAGGCGGCTGGGCAGGCAACGGCGGCGGATTCCTATCCGGCGTGCGTAGCTTGTTCGGTGGCGGATCGAAGGATACTCTCTTCGGCTCTGCTCAAGGCGCTTTGAACTTCTCTGCTCAACCCGCCGACATAGATACGGATACCTCGTTCCTCGATTCGCTTCCCGGGTTCGCGGGTGGCGGAGATCCGACAGTGAACCGACCATCCATCGTCGGAGAACAAGGCCCGGAACTCTTCGTTCCTCGCACAGCCGGGACCATCGTCCCGAATCACGCCCTCGGCGGATCGACCACCCACAATTGGAATATCGACGCACGCGGGGCAAATGATCCCGCAGCGACCGAGGCCGCAGTACAACGCGGCATCGCCGCAGCCGCGCCTCAGATCGTCAGCGCCAGTCTCCATGCTGCGAATGAGCAGCGGAAGCGCACGCCCTCTTCGCGCCGCTAATCCCCCAAAGGAAAACACTATGCCAACCGGCTACACGACGGTATCCGCAACCCTGCTCGCCGATGCGACCGGAACTAAGATTGCGAACGCGACCATCTATTTCACTCCATGCAATGCCAAGGGTGTTCCTATCTCCTTCCGGTCAGGCGGCAGCGGCCAGGTCATCGACCAGCCCGTCTCTGCCACGGTTACGACGGGCGCGTTCAGTATCGTGTTGGCGGATACGACACTGACCACACCGGTCAATGTCGGCTATCTGGTAACTTGCGTCGATAACCTATCAGGAAAGCAGTTACTTGGTCCGGGCTACATTATCCAGCCGTCCGGATCAACTTGGTCCTTCGATGCCTTTATCCCGAACATCGGGGTCCTCGCAACGATTCAAATCGGGCCTCAAGGTAATAGCTTCACCGTGCGCGGTGCATGGGCGGCGACCACCGCATATAACCTCCTCGATATCGTCACCTACAGCGGCAGCTCCTACACCCCGATCGTGGTATTCACTTCCGGTGCTACCTTTAACGCTGCAAACTGGACATTGATCGCGGCGGGCGGCACCCTAACCGGGACACTATCTGTCCCACTCGTTGCACCGGAGGGTGCGACGATCACCGGAGGAGCCTCTGTCGATAGGCTGACCGCGTCCGCAAAGGTGACAGTGGGCGTTGACGTACTCCAGCCGGTCCCAGCCCTGACGCCCAGCGGTGCTCTATTCGCGGAGGCGGATGCCACCGGTGCCATGTCCACCTGGACTGACTCTACCGGCGTGAAACACTTCGAAGCGGGAATCACGGTCAATGGTCCGTCAATCATCAACGGCACCCTAAGCCTTCCCTCAAACATTGATTTCCCGCGCCTGGAAGTCGGAACTACGGTGCTCCAGCCCGTTAGCGGTGGGATCTCCGGGGTTGTCTTCGAAGAGGCCGACTCCCTCGGCCAATGCTCACGCTATGTCGATCAATACGGGAACACCTGGTTCACAGCCGATATTCATATTTTGGGGAGCGTTATCGCCAGCGGGACTGTCTCGGCTCCAACGATGAGCCCGAACTCTCTCACGGTGGGGGGCGTCGGCACCTTCGGTTTGGGCATGACCGGCGTCGATCTGACGCCAGGCTCTCTCCAGTGTCTTCAGCTCGCGAGCGGGGCTTATATCTTCACCGTTCCCTTCATGGGACGGACCAACATCTTCGCCGATTCCGGGGGGGTGCTCACACAGCTTACTTTCCTGGGGAATAACTCGGCCATCGCCGTCTCCACGGCTGGCCTCATCCTCTTCATCACGGATCGGGACGGACAGCTTGAACTGTGGTCTATGACTTCGACGGGTGCCAGCCAGACGCTGATTCAAGCGTTGCCCACAGCGCGGCCAGCTACTCTGGCCTTTATCATCACCGGTCAAAGCAACTCGACGGGCCATAACAACACACTTCAACCGCCCCTTATCAACGCGCAAGCATTCATGGTGAATGGAGGCGTCCGGGCCGGACAGTCATCCCCCAGCACTGCCATACCTGCGGGGAACCTCACATCGTTGGTCCCGCTCGCGGAGTCTGCGGACGCGTCCGCCGATGCCGAGACCATGTCCTCGGGCTTCGCTTATCGGGTGGCAGCTCGGCTCAACGCGAAGGGCTACGCCCCGGAGCTTTGTGTCGGCGTGTCTGGTCAGAATTCGACAGCGTACTCCGGGATTGCGAAGGGTACGCAGCCATACACAAACGCAATCGACATTGCCACGGCATTCTATGGCCTCGCTCCCTCGCCTACCGTCTTCCCGTCGGTAATGTTGGTGCATGGAGAGGACGACGACCGCATTCAGAACACCTCCTATGCGGCGAACCTAGCCACGTTGCAGGCCAACTACGAATCGGACCTCAAGACGATCTCTGGTCAATGGCAAGGAATCCCTCTTATTACCTCGCAGATTGCGAGCTGGGCGTCCAATGGCACGTACGACCACGCGGTGCCTACGACGCCGTTGCAGGTGGAGATTGCGGCGCAAGCTAATCCTGGAAAGATCATCAATGCGTGCCCGGGCTATTTCTTCCCGTATACGGACGGCCTGCACTTTACCGGCCCGGGCCAGCGGTGGCACGGAGAGTATTACTCAAAGGCGCTCGACTCCTATTTCTCAACCGGGGACTTCAAGCCTCTGCGTCCGCTCACTGTCACTCGCAGCGGATTGACCGTCACCGTCACCTTTAATGTCCCCAAGGGTCCTCTCGTCTTCGACACCACGCTAGTGACTCAGCCTTCCTTCTGGACTGGAAGTCTGTATGGATTCGAGTTTGATGATGGGAGCGGATCACCGCCTGCGATCACCGCTGCCGCGATTTCGGGGAACTCGGTAATCTTGACCCTGGCCGCATCGCCCGCCGGTTCGAGCAATCACGTTCGGTATGCGTACACCGCAACGCCAGGGCCTACTTATTCACTCGCTGGACCTACCACGGGACCACGCGGCAACCTGCGCGACTCTGACCCCGCAGTCAGTTCTCTCGGCAACTCTCTCTATAACTGGTGCGTTGTTTTTTCGATGACCTGCAACTAAGGAACCCTTTTATGTTAATTCAGCGGACGGATGTTACCTTCAATCGGAGCGGGCTCTCGGCGCTGCCGAACGTATTCCCATATCCTCAACAGCTCGGCTCCGCGCTCAAGGCCTGGTTCACGGCCAACGCCGGGATTACCCAGGCCAGCAACATTGTGAGCGCATGGGCCGACCAGAGCGGAAACGGGATCAGCCTCACGTCGGTCGGTGCGTCGCCAATCGACTATGTTCCCGCAGACCAAAACGGTCTTCCTGGCGTCGTCACTTCGCTCACGACAAACAGCGGGACGGCACTCCTTTCAACCGCCAGCTTTTCCGGCACAACAGCGCAGAACAGCGTTGACTTCGACATGACCACGCCTTTCTCTGTGTCGATGGCTTTGAAAGCCGGGGCGTTCACGGGAACATCGACGGACCAGCTACTAATCGGCACCGGAATCGCGGCGACGGGATGGTATATCGAGTCCAGGTCTTCGACCGTCAGCGCTGGGTTGGCTTTCATCCTTGAGCCGCCTGGGGGCACGGCCCTGAAGATCGGTTATCCGCAGCCAGCGAGCGGAACCACGTACCACCTCACCGTCACCTATGACGGATCGAACGCTATCGCCGGGCTGAAGATGTATCTAAATGGTGTCTTGGTTACACCCGCTGCGACGGTGGGCACCACGGGTGCGGGAACATTGCTGCAGTCCGCCGCACGTTACTTCTCAATCTTCACAAAACCCGCCTCAGCGTATAACGATCCGACGACAGTGTTCGAGGCTGTCATCGTCAATACTTCGCTCAGCGCCTCACAGGTGACGCTCATGGACTCTTACCTAAATTCCAAGTGGGCTCTTCACGCCTAGACTTCACCCCCCTAAGAAAATCCAATGATCTCTACCATTACCGTCAACGGCAACTCGGTTTCGCTCGTCGCATTGCCGACTACCCCTGGATTCCGAGACATCCAGTTCGAAGTCAATGACACGGTCGCGGTCGTCCGCTCGCCCTTCACGGGTCAGACACAGACTCAGAGCTGGTCTGGCGCGGACTGGTGGTCGGCCACGGCTACTCTACCGCCCCTCACGGCAGCGCAGTCGGCTCAATGGACGGCGTTCCTCATGGAACTGCGCGGCATGCAGAACGGCCTCCTGCTCGGAGATCCGCTCTGCTCCACACCGCAAGGAACACCATCGGGTGCACCGGTTGCGAATACGGCGGGCGCGACTGGAAACAACGCCGTAGCGACCACCACGCTGTATACGCGAGGCTGGACGCCTAACCGCTTCCGTCTTCTCTTACCTGGGGATGCTCTTCAAGTCGGATATAGGCTGCATCGTGTACTGGAGCAAGTCAACTCCGATGCGAACGGTGACGCAGCCATCAGTATCTGGCCGTCACTGCGCGAAGTTCCGGCGGATGGTCAGCAGATCGTCCTTAACAATCCTCAAGGCCTGTTCCGGCTCGCTGCCAACAAACGGACCTGGCAGACTAGCGCCGCGTTTCAGACAACGATGTCGATTCAATTCACGGAGTACCGATAGATGCCCCGCGACCTCGATCCGACATTTGAGACGGAACTCGTAAGTCCGCTGATCCGTCCCGCATTCTTCGCGGAGCTGACCTTCCGTTCTCAGACCTCATATGTCTGGACCGGCGTGGGGCCATATTCGTTCAACGGCCAGACCTGGACCGGCGTCGGCGATGTGGGTTCCGTAGGCACCTATTCCGAGGGCATGGACCTCGTCGCTTCAGGCATGACGATGTCCCTGTCGGGGATCAACAACACGCTCCTGGGCGAGTCGATGTCTGACATTCGGCAGGGAGCACCGGCTGTCATCTACCTCGCTCTCCTCGACCAGGACATGAACATGGTCGGGACCCCGACCGTCTGGTTCGGCGGACTGATGGATAAGCCGACGGCCAACATCGGAACCGATACATCGACCATCTCCATCGCCCTCGAAACGAACGCGATCCGGCTGCAGCAAGGCCAGCGCCTGAAGTACACATCCGCCGAGCAGCGTCGGCTCTATCCCGACGACACCGGGTTTGATTGGATTGAGAGATTAAATGACCAAGCCATTCGTTTGCAGTGAAGCTAACCCCGGACCGTGCGATACACCCGCCTATGCTTAAGAGACTCGAACATTGGGATACCGACCTCCTGCACCAGTTCCTCCTGGAACGGCGAAAGACTCCTTTCAAATGGGGTGAGCACGACTGCTGTCTCTTTGCGGCTGACGCGATCCAGGCCATCACCGGTGTGGACATAGCTTCAGATTTTCGTGGCCGCTATTCCGACCAGGCATCGGCAATCGACGCAATCAAGTCGGTCACCGGCGGGACTACGGTCGAAGACGCGGCGCTCTACTGCGCAACGAAGGCCGGTCTGCCCGAGCTGCCTCATCCGAACTTCGCCCACCGTGGCGACCTCGTTCTGCTGAATGACGCGGGGCAGCTCATCGCTGGCGTTATCGGCCTAAATAGCAAACCCCTCTCCGTCGGCGACAAAGGGATGAAGGCGCTGCCGCTTTCTTCGGTCAAGCGAGCATGGCGCGTCGGACCTCTCGATGCGTCCTCGATCCGGTACGCGAAACAACTGACAGCGAAAGGAGCGGTGACAGCACATGGGTAAGTCTCTCGAAGGCATAGCTGTGCTGGGTGCGGCGGTCGGGATGGGTGTGGCTGCATTCCTCGACCCGGCTCTCGTTGCTTCTCCATTGTTCGACAAGATCATGGAGGACCTGGTTGTCACCGGGATCTCGATGGAGGCTGGCGCGATTGCGTCTGCCCTCGCGTCGAATCGCGGCGCGGGAATCACTGTGCGGCAGCCAGCGGCCTATCGCCAGGTCATCTACGGCGAGATGCGGGTCGGCGGCGTGCTCGTTTACATTTCTTCGACCGGCTCAGGCCCCGGCATCCTCAACCAGGTGACCGTCGTCGCCGGTCACGAGATCACCGCCTGGGTGAATTTGTATCTCGACGGAAAGACCGTCTTTTGGGACACGTCGGACGGCAATGCCGCAAACCAGACCCTCAACAACTTCAACTGGGGCGGTTGGGCCAATTCGAACACCTACATCGCACCGAATGGGGATCACTACTCGTTTGGGTCAAATGTATTCGCCAGCGGCCACATTGGAAATCAAGTCTCGGGTGACGTCGACTATAACCTGACCGCCAACGACCCGAACTGGGCGGCCTCCGCCAATGGCAATCCCTATCTCGGTGGCTGCGCCTACTTCTATCTCCACACGCTCTACTCCACGAGCCTGTTCCCGAATCTGTTGCCTGAAGTCAGGGTCACCGTCCAGGGCAAACAAGTCTACGATCCCCGCACCGGAACAACAGGCTACTCGAATAACTGGGCCTTGGTTGTCGCGGACACGCTGATGAACACACAGTACGGCCTTGGCGTGCCCATGTCCGCGATCAACACGGATGCATGGATCGCCGCCGCAAATATCGTCGACGAACAGGTAGCGCTCGCGAACGGTAACACGGAAGCCCGATACACCATCAACTGCAACTTCGACACGTCCTCCGACCCGGGAGACATCCTTCAGTCAATGATGATGGCCGGGGCCGGGCGGATCGCCTGTATCGGAGGCCAGTGGTTCTTCTGGCCGGGGGCCTGGGTTGGCCCGAGTCTCACCTTCGACGAGAACTCCTTGACCGGGGCCGTCGAATGGAGTCAGTACCGTAGCTATCGGGACCTCATCAATCGGTGCTCGGGAACTTATATCGCGCCTAACTACCCGTACAACGTTAACGTCGGCGGGGACTCGATCTACGATAACAATGGCTTCGCCCCTGACGGCAGCGAGCAAGACAACTTCGAACTCGCCTATCAGCCCACCTCGATTCCGCCTTACGCCTGCGACGTTCAGCATGGATACGCGACCGATGCGTTTCTCACGGCAGATGGAAATGTAGAGCTGTGGAAGAACTACGACCTCAAGATGGTCACCTCTATCGGCCAGGCCCAGCGTCTGCTCAAAATTTACTTGATGCGGAATCGGCAACAGGGAAGCGGCAAGCTGCCGCTGATGGCCTCCGCATGGCAGTGCCAGCCCAATGATGTCATCTCGATGAACTTCGCTCCCCTTGGCTGGAGCGAGAAGACGCTCGAAATCTGCGGCGTGCACATGCAGGTCAACACTTCACAGGGAGGTTCCGACCAGGACTCCGCGCCAAGCATCACCTGCCCGCTCGATGTTCAGGAGACCGACCCTTCGGTCTACGCCTGGAGCACAACCGAAGAGCTGACTATATATGACCTGCCCGCCGGTCTCGGCGGTGTGCCATCCGTTGTCGCTGTCCCAACCGATCTAACTCTTACGAGTGGTGCTGCGACGGCGGTCACCGGCCTAGACGGTGTTACCACTCCACGGATCATGGTCACCTGGACTTCGCCCCTCGATGCCTGGGTGACTTCGATCCAGGTTCAATACAAGTTGCATTCCTCGTCAGCATGGCTCGATGCAGGTTCGACAGATGTCGGGAATCTATCCGCCTTCATCGTTGGCGTAGTTGCGGGCCAGGTCTACGACGTACGCATCCGCTCAGTGCGAGGGCAGAATGGCGCGACTTCAGTGTGGCTTGAGCAAGACTCCTACACTGTCTCGACCACCTACTCCTCGATCACGAGTAACGGCATCGTACCCGGTGCCCCTTGGAATGTCTCCAACGACGCCGTCGTGGATTCCATCGATGGCGGGACCTCCGCGACCGTTCGTATCTACGGTCCTGGTGGCGTTGGCGCAGCATGGGACAGCATCAACGGGCAGGGAACAACGACCTACCCAGCGGCATCGATCACCGGAATCGGATACTCCACTGCGGTGATCGTGGTCTACGACACCCTCACGTCGACCTATCTGGTCCAGACTTCCTATAGCTCCAGCCTTTCCGACAGCTACATCATCCTGGGCTCACTCACCACTTGCGCAGCGGGAGGCACCGGGGGAACCTCGGGCGGTGGATCTGGGACGGGCGGCGGCGGACCGCGCAATCCAACCTATGTTTAAGGAGCTTCACATTGTCGAGTGACATCATTTCAACGCGGATTCTCCCCGATCGCTACCAGGAGCAGATCGTCCTGATGGACGACTACGGAACAGTCCAACATATCTACGTCGACGTTCTGACCGCTTCCAAACGGGCCACCTGCATCGCCGAAGCCCAGACGGCGATGGACGTCAAAGAGCTGGCCCTAGAAGCCTATGCGAAGGCGAATGGTCATGACATATCGGGGCAGAAGTCTACGGGGCTCGCGAAGAAAGCGGCTGCCATGAAATCCAGCGGGATCACTCCCGCCCCGGCTGCGTCGACAGCTAGTGAGGTCAAAAGTGCCTAGCGGAACCGATACCACATCTCTCATTCTCTCCGAAGTCCAAGGCCTCCGGTCGGATGTGGCCGAGAACGCCGTGGCCACGGGAGAGCGGATCGCTTCGCTCGAAACGCTGATGAAATTGTTGATCGGGAACGGGCAGCCGGGAAGGATCACCCTCATCGAAGAAGCTGTGAATGACCTACAGGCGTGGCGCTGGAAGATGTTGGGTATCTGTACGGGTGCGAGTGGCGTCGTATCGGTGGTTGGATACTTACTATTTCACCGGTGATCGCTTGACGAAATAAGGCTCACCTGTAATCCCCATGCAGCGGCAGGTATGTTCCGCCTCGGCTTTGATAATCTCCGTTTCCGAGGTTGTCGTCACAACTGTTAGGAAGCAGCGAAGGCAGATCAACTCGACGGTACTGTCTGGATTCACTCTACGTTCGAACGCAGGGAAGGGCGCATCTATTTGCTTATACGTAGCGGCCTCTCATGATAGTTCATGATGACGCAGCCCCCGGGGATTAACCCCCGGGGGCTTTACTTATTTGACTTCTTTTCTTTGCGCCGCCCATCGCTTACGCTGTGCGTCTGCGATCCTCTTGCGGGCTTCGGGGCTCATGATTCGCTTCGCCCTGGTAGGTTTCCCTGCGGTCATCTTGCCGCCGCGTGTTCCTGTGCTTCCACCGTCCAAGAGACCCCGGGCTTGCATCAGGCGTGCGATCTGTTCATCGATTGCTGCGAGTATCTGCTTCGTTTCCAATCTGTCTCCTTATACCTGAGACTTAAGGTTATCAGAGGTCGTCTGGCCCGTTCGGCGCGGTGGTCAGAGACGGCTAGTCGTCACCATTGAAGTTCGGCGACCGCGCACTCATGGTTTCTTCCTGTTCATTAGGTGTAGAGCATGGATACAGAATCTGCTTATGACATCTCTCGATAGCCCAGAACACTTCCTTCTGTCCAGGGTGTCTTAAGAATCGTATGCCGTCGCACTCCGCTTGATCTTTTAGGGTGATGTCATACAGCTTGCCAGCGTCTTCGACAACGGAATGTGCTGCATATAAGCACTGTCCGTCTGCATCCTCGGACATAATCATCCACCCGCGAATCGCTGTGCAGTGTGGATTCAGCTTCACGTAGTGATTGACATTCTCGTGACAGCAGTTCGGTTTCGGCGACCAGTCGGGAGACGAGGCCTTCCGATAAGTCATGGATTCAGCCGTGCTATGCCGCTCATGGAGCGAAGCAAAGTAGTTTTCTTCCTCAGCAGTAAGACCGCTCATGCAGGCATACCTTCCTGTCCATCATTCATGGGATGACAAAGGTCCGGTCGATTGTTCCGCACGTTGCCCACATCCCGCCGCGTAATCAAAATCCTCCCCGGATGTGTGCAATATTGCACAGTCCAGCGCGATGCCCTGGGGTAGATTTGGAATTTAGCTCTCCCCGGTTCCCAGCATGTCGGTTGCGCTGAACGAGGTCACCATGGCCGTCCAAGCACTGATCTTTCGCGAAGATTTCGCTCACCGCGTAAACAACAACGGTACAGTTGATTCAATCTGTCTCCGTTGCTTTGGTACGGTCGCGTCGCTCCCGAAGGAAATGGACCTCGAACAGAAAGAACATGCGCACACATGCTGGCCACTAGCGCAGTATACGAGCAAGATAGAGCCCGGTGGAGAAAGCGGCTGTCTGGCTATATCTCCCAGGCTCTCGTGATGAACTGCGCAGCCTGCAACAATTCTCTTTCCCGCCGCCATCGTCGCGGACTCCTTGTGGCCGTCTCCTGTCGCTAGCGGGCTTTTACCGGTGGGAGTGCCACAATTGCGGCATGAGCTTCTACTACCATCAGCGGAAAACGCGGCATCTGGACCAAGGCTCGGACACGGTCGCCTTTCACCGTCCCTGGAGCTTAAAGGCTCCCCGTGATGACGAGGGCGGAAGTCGTAGCAGCTGACCATCCAAGGTTCCAGAAACCTCTCGCTGGCCCGCCTCAAGAGCGGGTTTCCGGAACAGGCTCACTGGATCGGAAAACCAATCCGTCCAGGGCTGCCCGCCCCGGCTTGCCGCTGGGCACCAAATTGTTGCCGTAGCATAGCCAAAGCGTGCGAATATAGACACCACAGGACCTTCGCTCGAGGCAGCGCATGGCAAGACCGTGCTTTATAAAGAAGAACTCAAATCCGCCGATCTGCGGCGAACATAATGTGCCATTGATAAAGAAACAGAGTTCCGATGATTTAACTTCTTCAAGGTTTGGCGACTTTGCTTTTCTTGTATGTCCTGTAAGCGATCAAGTGGTCAACGATGAATAACAGACATGATCTGTCATCCATTGACTGATGGCCGGTCGATTCCTTCTGATCATGCCGCTCTCTTTGTACAACATCCTTCCTTCGGAGTTCAATGGTCAACCCGGCGGGTAAGGAAAAGAAGGCAATAGAAAGGCCCCGGCGTGACCGGGGGCCTTTCTTCGTTCATCGGATAGGCATCACAAAAAGCCGGGCCTTCTCCCCTGGAGGAGGGTCCGGTTCCAAATCGCTGATCGCCGAAATTAGCCGCGCCAGGACACCGCAATTTTCAAGAGTAAGAGCGGCGGCGGAAATTTGATCGTTGAGTCGCCGGTATTCCCTACCCTCGACCGGCAGCTTATCCATCCCGTCCACAATCGCAGCCAGATCGTGGACGGTCAGATCGCGAGCGTCTCTCATGATTTACCTCCGATGACTTTCAGGCGGTGCTTCGACCAGGTGATATCACGGTCGAGTCCCTGGCGGAGCGGAGAGTCGGATGGAAACTGAGTCTCCGCCCAGGTTAGGTCACTCACGAACTGCTGTAGCTGAGCGGCTGGCACATCTCCGTAGCCCTCTCGGGAAACCTCGATAAGCTTCCGCTCAGCGTCGACGTTCTCCATATGCATACTGGTCCGTTCGAAATCCTGATAACCAGGTGTGTCGGGCTGCAACGCAAACGGGTGAAAAACGAGCCATCCTTCCATGAGCGAATCCGGAGGACCAGGGTCGACGTGAGCTTTCACATAAGCCAAATGACCGTAGACGCCGAGCGCAGCCCCAACGATTAAACCGGAGACAACCAAGACAATGGATTTATACATGGTTGCCTCCCAGCGCGAGTCGGTAGATGTTTTGTCCACGGTCGGCACGATCAGCCTTCGATAGCAAGCGGCCAGCCGTGACAAGTTCCTCCACCGCAGCTTGGACAACCTCGCGGTTCATGGGACGGGAAAGTTCCGCCGCGATGGTCGAGAGATGAATGTATCGCTGCCCTGCGACGCGGATGATCTCCCTGTGAAGAGGTGAGAAGTTGAAGGGCGGTAGGGTGCTCGCTTGCCGGACCTGGGGCGGCGGCGGCACGCTGACCGCCTGCGGGAATTCCGGCTGAGGCGGCACAGGAACCGAACGCCTAACCGGGAGCGGAACCCTGATCAGAGGTTCCACGGCTGGCTTGTAGCCCTCCAGAAATGACAGAACAACGTCGATGAAAGGAATTCGGGTCGGACAAACGGCTGCCAGGCTCATCGCGCACCGCCTTGAACACCGAAGGCAGAGTTGACGATTCCACGGGTCTGGTCGTCATCCTCATCGGCGATGTATCGCAAGGTTGTTTCGAGGTCAGAGTGTCGTAAATAGCGCATCAGGGTTCGCGGCGGGAGATTCAGCCGGTTCAACTTGGACGCATACGTCTTCCGCATTTTGTGAAGGAGCACATGTCTGCACACCGGATGAGTGAGGCAGGACTGCCCGGCCCTATTCACACAGAACCCGCAATTCACGCCCGTCTTCAGCGCGAGCGCCTTGATGATTCTCAACAGGTGACCGTTCTGTTTCCCGTTCGGCCCAGGAAAGATCAGACGACCTTTGGGATGACGCTTACGTCGATCTCGAAGAACCTCGACCAACGAATCGGGAATGGGGACCGTGCCTTCCTCTTTGTCCTTCGGTCGATAACCGAGATCGAGATGCTCCGTCACCGTATACGTCTTCCTGTCGAGGTCAACATCGCTCCAACATGCGTGCTGCGCTTCCTGCTCGCGGACCCCAGTACAAAGAAAGAACTGAAGGAGGTCAGCCGTGTCCTGGTCCGCGTAGCCAAGCATCTTTCCTAGTTCAAATTCGGAATAGGCGCGAACTTTCTTCTCAGTGAATTTGGGCAGGTCCTTCCCTTTCAAAATCGAGGAGATCCCAAAATGGTGCAGGAAAATTTGTAGGAAGTCGATTCGGTTTCTGATCGTGCGCGGCACGTTGGCTCGCGTTTTCAGGAAGCTGATAAAACTCAGGAGATCGTCCCGGTCCAAATCCTCAAGGTGTTCTTTTTTACAGCTCACGGCGAACAACCGCAAGGTGAGGTCGTACGCCAGAAATGTTTTACGAGACTTGAGGTTCTTCGTTTCGGTTAGGTAAGAGGCGATTGCATCACCGAGAGAACGTTTTGTAATCGCCGCCTCGGTCGAGTTGGGTGGAGCGATCGAAGCGGGAGCTGCCAAGCCGAGTTCGGCACCTTCGATCGCGTGACGACGTCTGGCGAATTCACGAAGAGCGGTGTCCGGATCAGGTCCGACGTTCTCGAAACAACGCTTCCCGTTCACCATGTAACGGAGGGAATAGGAAGCTCCCGGGCAGGGGATGACCTGACCGTTCACGAGAGCGTGACCGGCGCGAAGGCGTTTATTAGCGAAGTAAGCGGGGTCCAAATATGGACGCTTACCATCTGAAAATGTGGGTCGGATGTAGAGCTTTACGGTGGACATTTCGAGTATCTCCTCTGTGGAAATACCCGCCGAACAGCGACGACCTCGAATATGTCTTTAACTTTGGTAGCCGGGCTGGTAGCCGACCACTTAAGTTATTGATTCTAAAGCGATGGCGGAGAGTGTGGGATTCGAACCCACGTTAGAGTTTCCCCTAAACACGCTTTCCAAGCGTGCGCCTTCAACCACTCGGCCAACTCTCCAACTGCTCTCTTGAATTTAACATAGCGGGCCCTGCCTGCCGCATTGGGTAGAATCGGGAAATCTGTCCCGGTTTCCAGGTCGGCAATGGACGCGCAAAGTCATCTCATCTTCGACGAAAACAACAGCGGCCAAGGCGGCGAAGTAAATCTCGCTGCGGAGATGCGCGCTCTGCTTGCACTCGCCATTCCCGTCGCCCTGTCCGAGATCGGCTGGATGACGATGACCGTCGTCGACATCATCATGGTCGGCAAGCTGGGCCCGTCAGCCATCGGAGCCGTCGGCCTGGGCAACGCCATCTACTATGCGCCGTCAATTTTCGGCATCGGCCTGCTGCTTGGCCTGGACACGCTGGTATCGCGCTCCTGGGGAGCGAAGGACTTCGACGACTGCCACCGTTCGCTGGCGCAGGCCATGTACATCGCGCTGGCCTTCACACCGCTGCTGATGCTCTTTATCGTGGTCGCACGACCGCTCTTTACAGGCCGTGGCGTCGACCCCGTCGTCGGCCTGCTCACACGGCAATACGCCGGCCTGTTGAACTGGGGCACGTTGCCGCTGCTGGTCTACGGCGGATTCCGCCGCTATCTGCAGGGAGTAGGGCGCGTGCGTCCGGTCACCTTCGCGCTGATTTCCGCCAACCTTGTGAATCTCGCAGGGAACTGGATCTTCATCTACGGCAAATTGGGGATGCCGGCGCTCGGCGTGCGCGGCTCCGCGTATTCGACCGTTGTCTCGCGCATCTACATGGCGGGCGTGCTGGTCTTCTTTGCATGGCAGCATGAACGCCGGCGCGGACATCCGCTCTTTGCGCGCTGGCCCGGCCCGGACTGGACCCGCATACGCAGCCTGCTCAGCCTCGGTGTTCCCGCGGCCTCGCAGGTTGTACTCGAAGTTGCCGCATTCGGAGCAGCTACCATCATGGCTTCGCATCTCGACCCCGTGGCGCTGGCCACGCATGAGATCGCGCTGAGCTGTGCTGCCTACACCTATATGGTTCCGCTCGGCATCTCCGCTGCCGGAGCGGTTGCCGTGGGCCACGCCATCGGCGCGCGCAATCCCGCGCGTGCGCGCCGCGCCGGATGGATGGCGCTCGCGCTCGGCGCTGGATTCATGGCCGCCGCCGCGCTGTTGTTTCTTCTGCTGCCGCGGCCGATCCTCGAAATCTACAGCCGCGATCCGCGGGTGCTGCTGCTTGGCGCGCACATTCTCATGATCGTTGCCGCCTTCCAGGTTTTCGACGGCGCGCAAACGGTGGCCACAGGCGCGCTACGAGGCCTCGGCGAAACACGCTTTCCCATGCTCATCAACTTCGCGGGCTACTGGCTGCTGGGCCTGCCCCTGGGCGCGTGGCTTTGCTTCCACATGCGTCTCGGGCTCTTCGGCTTGTGGATCGGACTCACGCTTGCACTGGTGCTGATCGCATCGCTGCTCGTGAGGCGATGGCAGACCGCAAAAATCCCTGCTCTCCAGTGACGGAAAGCGCCCGGCGATCGTCAGCGCGGGAATCGTTCTAAGTTGCAGCTAGTGCATTTTTCCTATTGGTGTAGACCGAAGAGAGGCGTTTTACGCAGCTTTTCCGTTAAGAAAAGCTGCACTTAGCGAACCTTTCAAAGGACACAGTAATAGGAAAAATGCTCTAGCGCACTTCCGGGCTTGAGTCTCAGTGGTGAGGCTTCTTCGATGCTTTTTTCACGAGCTGACTGAGAGTGGTCTGTGCCAGCTCTTTTTCAACAGCTTTTGAGACGTTCGCAAAGACCTGATCGAGCGTTGAGGTGACCTTTGCATGATGCGCGCCGGAGAATGATACGGGATGAAAAAGTCCTCCCGTGTCGAGCGCGCGATGAACGTGGCTAAGCGTGATTTCTTTCGCCGGGCGAGCCAGTTTCGAGCCGCCGTGCGGGCCCTTCTGGCTCTCCACGAGTTCCGCCTGCTGCAACAGCGAGAACACGCGGCGAATCACGACAGGATTAGTGTTTAGCTTGCGAGCAACGTCCTCTGAGGTCTGCAGTACATCCGGTTCGGCAGCGAGCAAAACGAGGGCGTGGACGCCGGTTGCGAATCGGGTATTGACGGCCATATGTTGCCACGCTACCACAGGTTTTGCCAAATCTATAACGTGAAATCTCTGGAAACTTGATTCGTAACCGTGGCAGATTCTCTCTCCGATACTCTGGAATGTGAATCTCAATCGCTTGCGTCGTCGATAGAAGGCATCCGCAGCGCACCCGAAAATGTTCTCGACATCGATCCAGGTGCAAAGTCATATATCGGACCGCGCCTACGGTATAGCATCAAGAAGGTTGATCTAAATTGCGGGAGAAGAAAGCACTTTGCGGATTCTTTTTGTAGGGGACGTATTCGGAAGCTCCGGCCGGCGCATCGTCCGCGAGCATCTCGGGCACGTGATCGCCGAGCGCGGCGTGGACCTGGTCATCATCAATGCGGAGAACGCCGCCGGAGGCTTCGGGGTAACCCCGGCCATCGCCGAAGATCTCTTCGATTTCGGCGCGCATGTTCTCACCACCGGCAACCATGTGTGGGACAAGCGAGAGATCATCGAGTACATGCAGTCGGCGCCTGCGGATAGCCACGAGCGTCCGCGGCGTGTTATCCGGCCCGCGAACTATGTTGCCGGAACACCGGGCCACGGCGTGTATGAAGGCGAGCTCCCCAGCGGACAGACTTACGCCGTCATCAATCTGCAGGGACGCGTCTTCATGGCCTCGAACGACGACCCCTTTCGCGTGGCGGACACCCTGCTCGAGAAAATCAAAGCCAAAGTAATCTTCGTAGATTTTCACGCCGAAGCAACATCGGAGAAGGCCGCTCTCGGCTGGTATCTCGATGGCCGCGTGACCGCCGTCGTGGGAACCCACACGCACGTGCCCACCGCCGATGACCGCGTCCTGCCCGGAGGCACAGCCTACCAGACCGATGTCGGCATGAGCGGTCCTTACGACAGCGTGATCGGTGTAGAAAAAGAGCAGGTGCTGAATCGGTTTCTCACCGGCATGCCCGGCAAATTCGACGCCGCGAAAGGCGACCCGCGCATGGCCGCGCTATTGATCGAGTGCGATGGAAAAACGGGACGAGCGAAATCTACCCAGCGGCTGCTGCTTGGCGAATGACGTTGCCGGCGTTACCGAATTGTAGTTACAATTGAGTCATGCATGATCCAGTTCGAATGGGACGAGGCGAAGGCGCAAACGAATCGAGTTAAGCATGGCGTCACATTTGAAGAAGCGACTCTCGTCTTCGAAGACCCGTACGTTGTGTCGGAACAGGAGCGCGTCATCGATGGAGAAGCTCGCTGGCAATCCGTAGGTTTAGTCCATGGAGTCTTGCTGTTACTCGTGGCTCATACTTCTGAACTCGCTGACGATCCGCAACTGGAGATCGTCCGCATCATTTCAGCTCGAAAGGCGAACGGAAAGGAGAGAAAGCGTTGGGGAAAATCGTACGTAAGACTTTAGCGGACATCAAAGTCACTCCGGCAATGAAACGCCACCTCAAAGAACTGGCTAGCCGGCCGGACAGCGAAATCGATTTTTCCGATATCCCTGAGTTGACGGACAACTTCTGGAAGAATGCCATCCCCAGTCCCTTCTATCGCCCCGTGAAAAAACAGGTCACGGTGCGTTTGGACTCTGACGTCATCGCCTGGCTGCGCAGGAAGGGTGCCGGCTATCAGACGCGGATGAATGCATTGCTGCGCTCCGCCATGTTGAAAGAAGTATCCGCGAAACAGCGCCAGTAGGTGAGGAGTTCCATGTCGATCAAGACGCCGGAAGAACTTGAAGGAATGAGATTGGCGGGACGCATTGTCCGCCGCATGCTTGAGGCGATGAAGACCGCGGTTCGGGCCGGCGTCACCACGCGCCAGCTCGATGAGGTGGGCGGACAAGTCATGCGTGAGCATGGCGCGCGCTCCGCGCCATCGCTGGTCTACAGCTTTCCCGGCGTCAGTTGCATCAGCGTGAATGAAGAGATCGTTCACGGCATCCCCAGCGCACGCAGGCTGAGAGCGGGCGATCTGTTGAAGCTCGATGTCACCATCGAAAAAGATGGATTCATGGCCGACGCCGCGGAAACTGTGATCGTAGGCGGCGAGGCGGTCAGCGCATCTTCATCGCGCATCGGCAGTGAGATGATCGATTGCGCGCGTCGCGCCTTCGATTGCGCCATGTCGGTAGCGAAAGCAGGGAATCGCGTCTCTGCCATCGGCGCTGCGGTCGAGGATGAAGTGCACCGCGCCGGCTTCTTCGTCATCCGCGAGCTGTGCGGGCACGGCATCGGACGAACCATTCATGAGCGGCCGAATATTCCAAACTACCTCGACCCGCATGCCCACGCCATGCTCACCGAGGGACTCGTCATCACCGTCGAGCCCATCATCGCCAGCCGCTCGGGCAATGCCTATCTCGGGCAGGACGGATGGACCATGCGCACTGCCGACGGTGGCCTCGCCGCGCACCACGAGCACACGCTGGTGATTACCACCGGCAAGCCGATGCTGCTGACTGCGGCCTAGCGGCAGGCGATGCCGCGGTGGAGATCACTCCAGCTGAACACGTCATTCTGAGCGAAGCGAAGAATCTCAGCAATGTTTGCGATGAAGTGTGCCGGGATTCTTCGTCGCTCCGCTCCTCAAAATGACGATCTTGTTGTGGCCACTTTGTCCACGGCTCGGGAGCGAATCCGCGCCAATTACTCCTGTTCGTTGCCAGTGGTTTTCTGCGGACGCAGCAGCGGGAACAGAATCACATCGCGAATCGATTTGGCGCCGGTGAGAATCATGGTGAGTCGATCAATGCCGATGCCCTCGCCGCCGGTAGGCGGCAGGCCGTAGCCCAGCGCGCGCACGTAGTCCTCATCCATCTGGTGAGCCTCATCGTCGCCACGTTCGCGCTCCGTGATCTGCTGCTCGAAACGCTTGCGCTGCTCCTCAGGATCGTTCAGCTCGCTGAAGGCGTTGCCGACTTCAAAGCCTCCGATGTAGAACTCGAAGCGCTCCACCCAGTCCGGCTCATCGGGCTTCTGCTTCGAGAGCGGCGAGACCGCTAGCGGGAAGTCGTAGATGATGGTGGGCTGGATGAGATGTTCTTCGGCCAATCCTTCAAAGAGGTTCGCAATGGCTTTCCCAAGAGGAACATGCTTATCAAGTTGGCGAGCAATTGCTTCAAATAAGAACGCCTCTTTCGAATGCTTCGTAGTCTCGAAGGGTGTCTTGCCCGCTGAATCGATCCCATCATCATTCTCAATTGAATCGCTTTCGCGCGAGTCTTCTTCTTGATCGGCGAAGAGGTTTTTCAAGGCTGTAGTCACTACATCCTGGAATATGTCGTAACGACTAAACGTTGTCAGGGTTGGCTTAAGACCAGCTGCTTCTGGCCACCATTTGATAATTGCCTCCCGCATTGTCAGCTTTTCCCACTGAGACAGATCAATCTCAACATCGTTGAAGGTGGTCTTCGTCGTCCCATTCACCTCCATCGCAACGAACCTGATCAGCTCCTCCGTTAGATCCATCAGGTCGTGATAGTTCGCATACGCCTGATAGAACTCAAGCATCGTGAACTCAGGATTATGCTGTGTCGAAATCCCTTCGTTGCGGAAGTTGCGGTTGATCTCATACACGCGGTCGATGCCGCCGACCACAAGGCGCTTGAGATACAGCTCCGGTGCGATGCGCAGAAACAGATCGAGATCGAGCGCGTTGTGGTGCGTCGTGAAGGGCTTGGCCGCTGCGCCTCCGGCGATGGGTTGCATCATCGGCGTCTCGACTTCGATGTATCCGCGTGCGTCGAAAAATTTCCGAATGGCGGCAAGCAACCTGGCCCGCTTCACAAAGACATCGCGGACGCGGATGGGCTTGCGCGTTTCCTCGACAGGCTGTGGATTCTCCGTATCTTCGGCTGGCTGCGCGTCTTCGTTGAGCACGCCGTTCATGATCAGGTCGGCATAACGCTGGCGATAGCGCAGCTCGACATCAGCCAGGCCGTGAAACTTGTCGGGCAGCGCCAGCATGGCCTTGGCCAGGAACGTGATGGTCTCGACGTGGATGGTCAGCTCGCCGGTGCGAGTGCGGAAGAGATAGCCGCTTACGCCGATGTGGTCGCCAAGGTCGAGCAGCTTGTAGAGCTCGAAGCCCTGGTCGCCCACCGCATCCTTGCGGACATAAAGCTGTAAGCGCTCGCCGTTTTGCTGCAGCTGCGCGAAGCCCGCCTTGCCCTGGGCGCGGATAGCCATGATGCGTCCGGCCACGGTTACATTGACGCGCTCAGCTTCGAGCTGCTCGCCGGTTGCGGCATCGTACTTCTCGCGAATCTCCGCCAGCGTACGGGTTGCTGCGAAGGAGTTGGGATAGGCGCGCTGACCCAGCGCTTCGATCTTTTTCAGCGTCTCCTGACGCTGCGTGAAAAGGTCCCGCTCGAATTCTGACTGAAACACTGGACTTCCTTGTATGAGATTCCTCTGGCCAGTATAAGGGGTTTACTTCGGAGCATTCGCAGGCCGTTCGCCTGTGTTCCAATGGAGGATGCAATCCCGCGATGCCGTTCCCCCGGTCCCGCGCACGATTGCGAAACGAACCCATGGCGAATCACGGCACGAATCCGCAGTCCAACCCTAAAACAGGCGCCCCCGGCGCCGGCGTCAAAACGCTGGTCAAGGCTGAAAAGCTCACGCAGATCGCGGTTGTGCTGCCGTGCGCTTTGCTGATCGGCTGGGGAGCGGGTGTGCTGCTCGACAAATGGCTGCACCAGCATTGGATTTACATCGTCGGCCTCATCTTCGGCGCAATTGCCGGGCTGGTGGAGGCGGTCCGTCAGGCCCTGCGCGCCGGCGATTAAAAACCCATGACCGAGACCAACCCTTTTCTCAACTTTACCGATGCCGACCTGAAGGCGGCCCTGCGTCGTGCCATGCGCTCCTGCGTCGCCATGGGCGTGATCCTCTCCGGCGTCCTGGCCTTTGTGGTCAGCTGGCGGGTCGGGGCATCCTGCCTCGCCGGGATGCTGGTGTCGGTTACCGGCATCTACGAATGGCAGCAGCTCATCACGCTGGTCAACGCCCGGCTTGACAAGCAGCGCCCTCCCCGGTCAACAGCCTGGGTGGTGACCATGTTTTTCCTCCAGATGGGGTTCGCGGCGTTGGTCATTTATGTTAGTCTAAAACGTTCTCGCGGTTCGCCTTATGGGCTGATAGCAGGTCTCGGACTGGCAGTGGTGGCCCTGACTATCGAAGCCGTTCGGCTCATCCGCTCCTGAAACACAAATCATTGCATTGCAGGACTTATGCTAGGCATCATCTCCGCGCTTACGCGACTACTGAACCTCTACTTTGCCGCGCCGCTGGTGCCGCTTCTCAGCCGGCTGGGCATCCACTTCGCGCATCCCGGCGCGCCGCTTCGCGATAACACGCTGACCCTCGAACTGCTGGTCATGCTGCTGCTTCTGCTCTTTTTCGTAGCCGCCAGGCTGACCCTCAGCGTCGAGAAGCCGGGCACGGTGCAGCAGATTGCCGAGGTCATCAACGAATTCGTCAGCAACCAGGGCGAATCCATTATCGGCCACGGCTATGAGCCGCACATTCCCTTCGCCACCACCGTGCTGCTGTTTATCATTCTGTGCAATTTCGGCGGCCTTTTTCCCGGCCTGGATACGCCCACCGCGAACCCGGTGGTTCCGCTCGGCGTCGCCCTGCTTACCTTCCTTTACTACAACTGGAACGGCGTGCGCGCCCAGGGCCCCATCGGCTATCTGAAGCACTTCGCGGGACCCATCTGGTGGGTGGCACCGCTGCTGTTCCCGATCGAGATCATCTCGCACCTCGCCCGCATCATGTCGCTGACGATTCGTCTTTACGCGAACATGTTTGCCAGCGATCTGCTGACCCTGGTCTTCTTTTCCATGATCCCCTTCGGGATTCCAGTCGTTTTTCTCGGGCTGCATTTCGGCGTAGCCGTGATTCAGGCCTACGTGTTCATGCTGCTGACTTTGATCTACCTGTCGCAGGCAGTCGCGGTCGAGCACTAGAGAGTAGCTTGGCCGTTCATGCGTTTTTTGATTCGTTATTCTGACGACCGCAGGGAGGAAGAATCTCGGCGATCGGGTTTGCGAAAGGATTGCCGGGATTCTTCGCTTCACTCAGAATGACGGCATTGGTTTGGGAGTCAGCAGGTTTTGCGATTAAGATTCTTCCGCGGCGGAGCGCTTCCGCCGCCGCCGGAAGCGCCGTTCAGCGTGAGGGGGCCAGCACGGTGAGCCTCAACCACCCACTGGCGGCACATTCATAAGGGAAGCAAGGAGAGAGTATGCGCAAACTGCAATATGTTCTTATGACGCTGGCGTGCCTGTTCATGGCCGTCCCCGCGTTCGCACAATCCGGACAGGGCGGCACGGTCAGCCTGGCTCCCATCGGCGCCGGAATCGGCATGGCCATCGCCGCCGGTCTCTGCGGCCTGGGCCAGGGCAAAGCCACCGCGTCGGCCACCGAGGCCCTCGCCCGCAATCCCGGAGCCCGCGCCGGCATCCAGCTGCTGCTGGTTCTCGGCCTCGCGTTTATCGAGTCCCTCACGCTCTTCACGCTGGTCGTGATCTTCCTCGAGGTCCACTAAACGCTAGAGCACAGTTTCGACGCATCCAAGAAAAAGCCTCCGGTGACGGAGGCTTTTTCTTATAGCTTGTTTGGCTCTGGTGACATCCCTCGGATATACAACAAAATTTGTCATCCCGAGCGAGCACAGCGAGCCGAGGGACCTGCTCTTTGCAGGCATAGCCACAAATCTTTGCCGCCTGCACGATAATTCGCATCCGGCGAACAGGGAATGTCAACAGAGCCAAACACGCTCTATGCAACGAAATGATGAAGACGCCCTAGCGGCCTGCGACAGTTTGAACCGGCGCCGCATCCGTGCTGACAGCAGGATAGGTAGCCGCTCCGGCCTTGGCCTGGGCCAGAATCCTCCCCGGCACGATTCCGAGGATCAGTGTCGTCGAGACCGTGATGAGCAGGGCCAGCAGAAGCGGGAAGGTCGCCGCGGGCATGCTGATCACCGGTGAAGATTCATACGGCTTGGTGTAAACCACGCCCAGCACGCGGAGGTAGTAGAAGGCAGCGATGCCGCTGTTAATCAGGCCGATCACCGCCAGCCAGACAAAGCCCGAATGAATCGCCGCCGAGAAGACATAGAACTTGCCGAAGAAGCCGCCGGTGAAGGGAATCCCAATCAAAGAGATGAGAAAGAATCCCATCGCCCCGCCCAGCAGCGGCGAACGGTAGGCGAGTCCGCGATAATCTTCGATCAGCGTGAGGCGATCGTCGTAGCCGCCGGCGTGGCTGACCACGACGAAGATGCCCACGTTCATTGCGGCATAGGAGACGGCGTAGAAGCTGGCCGCGGCAATGCCGTCTGCGGAGAGCGCGGTGAAGGCTACGAACAGGTATCCCGCGTGTGCAATCGAGGAATAAGCGAGCAGCCGCTTGAGATTCTTCTGCCGCAAAGCGCCGAGATTGCCGACCGTCATCGAAAGCGCCGCCAGCAGCCAGACCAGCGGAACCCAGTGCTCATGCAGCGACGGAAACGCCCCGTAAAGCACGCGCAGCAGCACGGCAAACGCCGCGGCCTTGGGTGCGGTCGACATCAGGCCGACCACCGGCGAAGCGGCGCCTTCGTACACATCGGGCGTCCACACCTGGAACGGAGCGGCGGAGACTTTGAAGCCCAGGCCGATGAGGATCATGGCCACGCCGATCAGCGCGAGCATCGGTGTCTGGCTCGATCCAAGCGTCTGCGCTATCACATAGATTGATGTGGAGCCGGTCGCGCCGAAGATCAGGGCAATGCCGTAAAGAAAGAACGCGGTCGCGAACGAGCCGAGCAGGAAGTACTTGAGCGACGACTCGGGAGCCTTTGCGCTCTTCCTGCGAAAGCCGGCGAGGATGTAGGTGGAGATGGACGAGATCTCCAGGCCGATGAAGACCAGCAGCAGCTCGACAGCAGAGCTCATCAGCATCATGCCCACTGCGCCGAACGCAACCAGCGCGAAGTACTCGCCCATGAATGGTGTGCTGTCGCTGGTCACGTCCAGGGCGACCAGCAGGGAAGCGAGGACAATGCCGGCGATCAGGACGTGGAAGAAGATGCTGAAGGCATCCGTCTGCACCGTGCCGAAGTAGGCCGTGCCGGGCGCGAGCTGATACTGGTAGAGGCTGGCGGCCAGGGACGCGATGACTCCGACGACCGCGAACCAGCCAAGCGGCTTGCGGCTGGAGGCCTTGGGCATCACCGGCTCAATGAGCATGATGACCACACCCACGATGGTGAGGATGACCTCGGGGAGAATGCGAAGGATTTGCGGGACCGTGTTCATCGCTTCTCCAGAAGATGAGTCGCCGTGTAGGCAACTGTTTGGTTTGCAGAATTGGCCAGCCCGGTCACCGCTCCGTCGATCGCACGCATCCAGTAGGGCGAAGCCACGCCCATCACCAGCATCAGTATGGCCATGGGCCACAGGATGACGTGCTCGCGGAAGCCGAGATCGGGTACGACACGTCCCGTGATCATGGTTGACTCAGGGCCGTAGAAGATCTTCTGCACCATCCCCAGCATGTAGGCCGCGCCAAGGATCACGCCGATGGTCGCAGCGGCTACCCATCCCATATGGCTGGCGAAGCTGCCGCTCAGGATGAGGAACTCGCCGACGAAGCCATTCATCATAGGCAGGCCGACCAGCGAAAGAGTAGTGATGACGAAGAGTGTGACCAGCCAGGGAGTCTTCGCGGCCAGGCCTCCGTACTGCGCCATCTCGTAAGTGCCGTAGCGGTCGTAGAGAATGCCGACCAGGATCAGCATGGCGGAGCCGGAGAGACCGTGATTGAGAATCTGATAGACCGCGCCATTCAACCCGGAAAGCGCGAAGCAGAAGATGCCGAGCGTGCAGAAGCTCAGATGGCTGAGGATGGAATACGCCACCAGCCGCTTCATATCGCGCTGGACCAATGCGATGCATGCCCCATAGAGCACGCCGATCACGGCGAGCGCGATCATCAGCGGAGCAATCGCACGAGCCTGCGCCGGGAACAGCCCGAGGTTGAAACGCAGGATGGAGTAGAGTCCCAGCTTGCCGGCGACGACCATGGCCATGGAGGTCGGCGCATCGGTGATCGTGTCGCTCAGCCAGCCGTGTAGCGGAAAGACCGGAACCTTGACGGCGAAGGCGGCGAGGAAGGCCAGCGAGACCCATCCGAGTGCGTTGGCGGTGAACAGGCCGCCGTTATTCGCGAGCGCCTGCTGCAGCTGCACGTAATCGAAGGTGCCGGTCTTCGCATACAGCCAGAGGATGGCGACCAGAAACAGCGCCGACGGAATAAAGGTGTAGGTGAAGAACTTGAGCGCCGTCTTCGGGCCCCGCTCCTTGCCGAACATGGCGATCAGGATGGCCATCGGCACCAGCGACAGCTCCCAGAATCCGTAGTAGAGGAACATATCCAGCGCGACGAAGACGCCGATCATCGCCGTCTGCTGCAGCAGGAAGAAGAAGTAGAACTCCTTGCGCCGCGTCTCGATCGTCTTCCACGACGCGAGGCAGCCCGCGACGGCGAGGAAGCCGGTGAGCACCACCAGCCACATCGACAGGCCATCGACGCCGAGGTGATAGTGGATATTCGGGCTCGCGATCCAGGCGAAGTTCTCTTCAAACTGGAAGCCGGACCGGCCGTAGGCAAAGTGCGCAGGCAGGTACAGCGTCAGCAGGAAGGTGACGACGGTTACCAGCAGCGTCCACCACTGGATGATGCGCCCCTTGCGCGGCAGCAGAGCCACGACGAATGCGCCCGCGGCGGGCACAAAGGTCGTCAGCGTCAATATGTGGTCGGTCAGCACGAATACGTTCCTTGTGTGTCGGTCATCGCAGTGATAGGTGCGCCGTGAGTCCAAAGTAAGTGACGATCAGCAGAACTGCTGCGCCCAGCGACAGCCAGCCTGCATACGAACGAATGTTGCCCGATTGAATGCGCGCCACCAGCGCGCCGAATCCCTGTGCGGTGTAGCCGGCAGCGTAGCCCGCGCCGTCGATAATGCCGGTGTCAATAAGGCCCTTGAGCAGATAGCGTGAGATGAGCAACAACGGGCCGATGACGACTACGCCGTACAGCTCGTCCACCTTGTACTTGTTGAGCAGCAGCAGGTAGACGAAGCGCAGCTGTTGCGCCAGCTTCGCGGGCAGTTCCGGTTTGGCGTAGTAGAAAATGTGCGCGGTGAACCAGCCTGCCAGCGCCGTGAGCGTAGAAACAGCAGCTAAGGTGAGCGCAAGCTGATTCGAGCCTTCAGCCCCTTCGCCGCCGAAGATCGGCGCTAGAAAGTTTGCAATCTCGTTGTGGCCATGCATCGCCGCAGGCACGCCGATCCAGCCTCCGATCACAGACAGGATGCCGAGAATGACCAGCGGGCCGAGCATGATCCACGGGCTCTCATGCACACCGTGTGCGTGGCCATGTTCGGTGATCAGCCTCCATCACCAGAGTCGAATCGGCGCGGGCATGGACTGCTGCTCCGTGCTGCTCAAGCGGGTGCGCGTCGCTGGCACGGCTCTCGCCGAAGAAGGTCAGATACCAGAGGCGGAACATGTAGAACGACGTCAGAAAGGCTGTAACCAGTCCGACGAACCAGAGAATCTTTCCGCCATTCGGCGAGAGAAAGGCCTGATACAGAATCTCGTCCTTGCTGAAGAAGCCCGCGAAAGGCGGCAGGCCGGAGATGGCGAAGACCGCGGCGGTCATCGTCCAGAACGTGACCGGAATCTTCTTGCGCAGGCCGCCCATCACGCGCATGTCCTGCTCGCCTCCCAGCGCGTGGATGACCGATCCGGCCGCGAGGAAGAGCAGCCCCTTGAAGAAGGCGTGCGTGACCAGGTGGAAGATGCCCGAGGCGTAAGAAGCGACACCGCAGGCCAGGAACATATACCCAAGCTGTGAAACGGTGGAGTAGGCCAGCACGCGCTTGATGTCGGTCTGCACGAGGCCGATGGTCGCGGCGAAGAACGCAGTTGCCGCGCCGATGATGGCGACCATGCTCAGCGCAAGCGGCGAGCGGTCGAAGATCACGTGCGTGCGCGCGATCATGTAGACGCCGGCGGTGACCATGGTCGCTGCATGGATGAGCGCAGAGACCGGTGTCGGGCCTTCCATGGCGTCGGGCAGCCAGACATAGAGCGGAATCTGCGCCGACTTGCCGGTCGCGCCCAGCACCAGGAAGAGCGCGATGGCGGTAAGGAATCCGCCCTGCCACTCGGGATGCTGCGTGACCTGCGCGAAGACGCCGCTGAAGCTCAGCGTGCCGAAGTGCGCGACGAGCAGGAACATCGCCAGCAGGAAGCCGAAGTCGCCGATGCGGTTGACGACGAAGGCCTTCTTGCCGGCCTTCGCGGCCGAGTCTTTGAGGAAGTAGAAGCCGATGAGCAGGTACGACGCGAGGCCGACGCCCTCCCAGCCCACAAACATCAGCAGGAAGTTCTCCGCCAGCACCAGCGTCAGCATGAAGAACATGAAGAGGTTGAGATAGGCAAAGAACCGCCAGTATCCCTCTTCGTGCGCCATGTAGCCGACCGAATAAATGTGGATCAGGAAGCCCACGCCGGTGACGACCAGCAGCATGACCAGCGTGAGCTGATCGAGCTGGAAAGCGAAGTCGGCATGGAAGGCTCCGGTCCAGATCCACGTGCCCAGACGTTCTCGACATAGGGCACTGGGATGGATTTGAAGTGAAGCCAGATGTTCGTGACCTGGAGAAACGGAATCAGGGTGGCGATCAGCGCGATCGCCGAGACAACCGGCTTGGGCAGCCGGCGGCCGATGAGCCCATTCGCGAGAAAGCCGGCGAAAGGCAGCTACCGGAATCAGCCACAGTGGCCAGAGATGAAGATCAGCCGTGCTCGTCATAGTTTCATCAGGTCGACCGCGTCGACGTTCAAAGTGTTCCGCGTACGGAAGACGGCGATGATGATGGCCAGGCCCACAGCGGCCTCGGCGGCGGCGACGACCATCACGAAGAAGACAAAGATCTGTCCGCTCACCTGGTGCCAGTGGTGCGCGAAGGCCACAAAGGTCAGGTTGACGGCGTTGAGCATCAGCTCAATCGACATGAAAACGGTGATGATGTTGCGCTTGATCAGGAATGCCGCAACGCCGATCGAGAAAAGGATGGCGCTGAGAATCAGATAGTAGTAGATGGGAACTTCCACGGCTCAGTGCTCCCTTCTGGCCAGCGCCACAGCGCCGAGAATGGCAACGAGGATCAGAACCGATGTGACTTCAAATGGCAGCAGCAGATCGCGGAAGAGCACCCGGCTCAGATCCGCGGTCGTCACCAGCTGATCGCCGAGTTTGGCATAGCCAAGCGGTCCGCGATTCTGCAGGAACATGTAAGCCAGCAGGCGAAGAGCGCAGCGGCTCCGGGAAATCCGACGATATATGCGGCCTTGCTGCCGTGTGTTCGCTCTTCCAGGCCCGCGTTGAGCAGCATGATGACGAAGGTGAAGAGCACCATGACCGCGCCGGAGTAGACGATCACCTGCGCCGCGGCCAGAAACTCCGCGCCCAGCAGAAGATAAAGCACAGCCAGCGAGCTCATCACCACGATCAGCGATAGCGCGCTGTTGATGGGATGGCGCTGCAGCAGCAGGTTCAATGCACCCGCTACACAGAGTCCGCCGAAGATGAAGAACAGAACCAGATACATGCTTCAGTCGCTCGCAGGTTAAACAGCACAGGACTAAAACCAGAAACCGGAAGGACGATTGTAAATCAGCTCAGTGGGTGCGGAATGCAAGCCAGAAACTGGTGACGATAATGTTCAGGCAATCGCTACCGGCATTAGGAACTTCCAGCCAAAGCCCATCAATTGGTCGTAACGGAAGCGAGGCAGCGTGCCGCGCACCCAGACATAAAGAAAGAGGAAGAAGAAGACTTTTACCACAAACCAGAAGACCGGCAGCAGCGCCTGCACCACACGGGCCGCCGATGGCCGGAATCAGATTGCCGAAGGGGCTGGTCCAGCCGCCGAAGAAGAGCAGCGTAGCCACGCAGCCGACAGTGATCATGTTGGCGTATTCGGCCATGAAGAACATCGCGAACTTCATCGAGCTGTATTCGGTGTGATAGCCGGCAGTCAGCTCGCTCTCCGCCTCGGGCAGATCGAAGGGCGCGCGATTGGTCTCGGCGTAGGCCGCCATCAGGTAGATGAAGAACGCGACGAACTGGAAGCCGCCGAAGACATTCCAGGAGAGCATGCCATGCGTCGACTGAACGCTCGACGATGTCGCGCAGGCGCAGCGACTGCGAGCGCAGCACCACGCCCACCAGCGACAGGCCGAGAGCCAGTTCGTAGCTGATCACCTGGGCGCTGGCGCGCAGCGCGCCGAGCAGCGAGTATTTGTTGTTCGATGCCCAGCCCGAGAGCGCAATGCCGTAGACGCCGACCGAGGTGATGCCGAGAAGAATCAGCAGGCCGATGTTCACGTCGGCAATCTGGAACAGGTCGACGCCCTTGTAGCGAATATCCGCGCCGAAGGGCACGACCGCAATCGACATGCAGCGCGCAGCTCAAGGCGATAATCGGCGCCAGGATGAACAGCGGGCGATACACGCTGGTCGGCATCAGGTCTTCTTTGAGAAACAGCTTCGAGCCCGTCGGCCAGCGGCTGCAGCAGGCCGAAGGGGCCGACGCGGCTGGGTCCCCAGCGGTTCTGAATGCGGCCGACCAGCTTGCGCTCCAGCAGCACCGTGTAGGCAACGGAGGTGAGAAGGATCACCGTGACGATGATCACCTTCAGCACGCTCAGCAATAGAAAAATCCAGATGCTAACTTCCACAGGGCCTTCCTGAATACGTTCTTCTTCAGTTACGTTTTACGAAACCTGCTCGTGCGCCGTGTTTCTCGAATGCTGCTTCAGTCCGCTGCTGCTTCCGCGGGGCCGGTCAGAATCGTGTGCGATGCGACAACTTCGGCGAGCTTGGCGCTGTATCTGCCCAGCGTGCCGGAGGTGTAGAGATGATCGTTCGCAGGCAGTACGAGATCGCGCCGCTGCACTCCGGTGTCGATCTGCACCAGCTCCGATTTGAGGTGCTCGTCGTTACCGAGCATCAGGTTCAAGCGCGGAACATCGTAGGCCGGCACCAGCCGCTGGATCTCGTCGAAGATGGCGAAGGGATCGAAGGGGCTGAGCTTGGGCTCGAGGTTGTTGGCGGAGAGCCATACCGCGTGGCGGTCGGCCTCGCCGGACTGCGCACCGCGCGTCTGACCGAAGTCGGCGCGAACACCCTTGCCGACGGGCACCAGGTCGCGTGGATTGGCTCCCAGCTTCGCCGACATGCGGACGATAATCTCGAAGTCGGCGCGCACGCCGCTCTTGTCCGCTGCCTTCTTCACCAGTTGCAGGTCGCCGTAGGTATTTGTAACCGTCCCTGCTTTTTCGTAAAGATTGGCGGCAGGGAAGACAACGTCGGCCAGCACCGCGGTCTCGGTGAGGAACATGTCCTGCACCACGAGGAAGGTATTCTTGAGCGCCGACGGATCGACGCCGTAGCGGGCCACGGGATTCGCGCCGACGACATACAGCGCGGAGAGATCGCCTGCTCCCGCGGCATCGAACATCTGGATCAGATCGAGGCCGGCTTCGGTCGGCAGTGCGCCGTACTCCGCGGCGAAATTCCCCGCGGCACTGACCGGCACGTAGCCGGGAAGCAGGTCGGGCAGCATGCCCATGTCTGCGGCGCCGCGTGAGTTGGCATAGTCGCCGAGGCAAGCGAACTTGGTGTTGGGCAGCGACAGCCCGAACTCAACCAGCGCCTGGATGTCGCGCCCGCGATACTCCGAGCCGAAGACAATCAGCAGCGACTCTTCTTTCCTGATCGCATCGCGGAAAGCGACGGTGCTGTCGTCGGCCTGCAGGGCATCGTCTTTACCGGCGAGATATTGGACCAGCGATGCGTAGCCCGTCTGCGGGATCTGCACGGCGGCCTTGGCCTGGCGACGCAGCTTGATCTCCTTGTCGTTCGCGACGTAGACCCGTCCGCGATGGAGGCGGACATTGCTGCGAATCTGCCAGGCCAGCGCGGGATGCTGGTCGGTCGGATCGTTGCCAAGCAGCAGGATCGCCGGCGCAGTCATGAAGTCGCGCAGCGAGGCTTCGCGTCCAGCATGACCCTTCAGTGCTGCGGCGAACGCGGCATAGTCGGCGGTGCGATGGTGGTCGATGTTGTTGGTCTTCAGCACCGTGCGGGCAAACTTCTGCAGCAGGTAGCCTTCTTCGTTCGTCGTGCGGTTCGATCCGATCACGCCGATGGCCTTGCCGCCGCGCGTGTCGCGAATCTCAGCCAGCTTCTTCGCCGCGAAATCGATGGCGAAGTCCCAGCTCACCGGCCCGAGTTTGCCGTCCGCGCCGCGAACCAGAGGCTTGGTGAGGCGCTCAGTATGATTGGCAAAGTCGAATGCGTAACGGCCCTTGATACATAAAAAGTCGTTATTGATACCGCTCTTGTCGCGATTGTCGCCGCGGATGATCTCGACCCCATCGTTCACGCTGCGCACGCCGAGTGTTGTCTTGCAGCCGTCTCCGCAATGCGTGCAGACGGTGCCCACGTGGTTCATCTCCCAGGGCCGCGTCTTGTAGCGATAGGTTCCCGAGGTAAGCGCGCCCACCGGGCAGATGTCGATACACATGCCGCACTCTTCGCAGTCCAGGTGATCGCCTTCGTTGGGAGCGATCACGCTGGTCACGCCGCGGTTCTGCACGCCCAGCGCCCACACATCCATGCCCTCGCCGCAGACGCGCACGCAGCGGTAGCAGAGGATGCAGCGCGGGCGGTCGAAGTAGACCACCGGCGACCACTGCTGCTCTTCGCGGTGCTGCTTGGTCTCGACATACTTCGATTCGCCGGCCCCGTACTTGAACGTCATGTCCTGCAATTCGCACTCGCCGCCGGCATCGCAAACCGGGCAGTCGAGCGGATGATTTCCCAGCAGGAGCTCGATGGTCGCCTTGCGCGCCTGCTTGATCTCGTCGGTCTCGGTCTGCACCACCATGCCCTCGGCCACCGGAGTGGTGCAGGCGGTCTGCAGCTTGGGCATCTTCTCGATGCGCACCACGCACATGCGGCACGCGGCCTGCAGCGAAAGGTTCGGGTAGTAGCAGAAGGCCGGAATCTCGATGCCCGCGGCCTTGCAGGCGTCAATGAGCAGCGTTCCCGCAGGTGCGGTGAGCTTCTTGCCGTCGACGGTGAAATTTACGTTAGCCATTCCAATCTCTTTCTGCGTGCGCTAGACCAGCACCGGTTCGCGGTCGATCGAAGCGTGATAGGGGCAGCCCTTGCCGTCCAGGTGATCCTCGAACTCTTTGCGGAACTTGTTGACGAAGCCCAGAGTCGGCATCGCCGCGGCGTCGCCAAGCGGGCAGAAGGTGCGGCCCAGCATGTTCTCGGCAAGGTACTTGATGTTGTCGATGTCCTTGTCCACCGCGCCGCCCGCGTGCAGGCGAACCAGGGACTTCTTCAGCCAGTCGGTGCCTTCGCGGCAGGGGATACACCAGCCGCAGCTCTCGTGCTGGTAGAACTGCATGGTGCGCAGCGCGAACTCCACCATGCAGACTGTCTCGTCGAGAACCACGACCCCGGCGGAGCCAAGCATCGTTCCGGCCTTGCCCATCTGATCGAAGTCCATGCCGATATCGATCTCGTCGGCTCTGAGCACAGGCGTCGACGAGCCGCCGGGAACAACGGCCTTCAGCTTTTTTCCGCCGCGAATGCCGCCGGCCACTTCATAGATCGCCTTCTTCAGGTTGTAGCCCATGGGCAGCTCGTACACGCCGGGTTTCTCCACGTGACCGCTGATGCCGAACAACCTGGTGCCGCCGTTGCGCTCCGTCCCCACCTTGGCGTACGCCTCGCCGCCCATCAGCAGGATATGGGGCACGCTGGCGATGGTCTCCGCGTTGTTGATCACCGTCGGACCGCCGTAGAGCCCGACCACCGCGGGAAAGGGAGGCTTGATGCGCGGCACGCCGCGCTTGCCTTCGAGCGACTCCATCAGCGCCGATTCCTCGCCGACCTCATAAGCGCCCGCACCGGTCTGGGTGACAATATCGAAATCGACGCCGGAACCGAAGATGTTCTTGCCCAGAAAGCCCTTCGCGTAGGCATCGGCGACAGCCTTCTCCATGATCTTCAGCAGATAGCGGTACTCGCCGCGCAGGTAGATAAAGCCGAGCTTCGAGCCGATGGAGAGGCCGGCGATCATCGTGCCTTCGATCACCGCGTGCGGATCGTACAGGAAGATGAGGTGGTCCTTGCAGGTGCCCGGTTCGCTCTCGTCGCCGTTGACCAGAACGTACTTCGGCTTGGCCGACTGCTTGGGAACGAACGACCACTTCAGGCCAGTGGGAAAGCCCGCGCCGCCGCGTCCGCGCAATCCGGAAGCTTTCATCTCGGCGATGATCCAGTCCGCGCCTTTTTCGATGGCGTTCTGCACGGCCTTGTAGCCGTCCAGCTCAAGATATTTGTCGATGTTCTCCGCGCCCTGACCGAAACGGCGGGAGAGAATGCGAACTTCATCGGGATGGGAAACAAGCCTGGGCATATCTACACCGTTTCCTTTCCGCGTCCCGCCTTGTAGTCCTCGATAATCTGGTCGACTTTCTCTGCCGTTAGATCATCGTAGAAGTCATAGTTCACCTGCATGGCCGGCGCCCAGCAGCAGGCTCCAATGCACTCGACCTCTTCCAGCGAGAAAAGACCGTCCGGGGTCACCTGCTTATGGCCGATACCCAGTCTCTTTTTGCAGTGCTCGAGAATTCCGTAGCCGTCGCGCAGCATGCAGGAGATGTTGGTGCACACCTGCAGGTTGTACTTGCCCACCGGTTTGGTGCGCAGCATCGAGTAGTAGCTCAGCACGCTCACCACATCGTTTTCCTTGATGCCGATGCGCTCCGCGATCTCGGCAATCACCGCCGGAGAGATATAACCGACCTCGTCCTGCGCGTAGAGAAGCATCGGAACCAGCGCCGAACGCTTTACCGGATAGAGCGTGACCAGGCGGTCGAAGCGCGCTGCAAGTTCGGGTGAAAATATCGTTGTCTTTTCCGTAGCCAACGCTTACTCCTCGTCAAAAACCTTTGCGGTGAATGCCTCTGCTGCCACTTCCAACTCTAACTTGCCGCGGCGGTCGCTGAACTCAACCTGGCTGTCGTCGCCGATCTTGAACTCGCCCTGCGCCAGCAGTCTGTCCGGCCCAGGGTCATCTTCGTATACGGCCCAGCTTCCGGTTCCAGTCGTCGCATCGAATTCGATGGTCAGAGTCTTGCTCCCACTGCGCAGGGTGAGGTGTCCATCTTCGCCCTCATCGACCAGTGCGTGTCCAACGGGTCTGCCGATATCGTGCGCCGCAACATAAGAGCGAATCAGCGACGCGAAGGAGATCCATAACTCGCGGTACAGGCTACTCGGAGCCGGCGCTGTCACGTCTTGCCTCTTTCTCTACCGCCGCTTCCTTTGTCTTGGCCACAGCCTCTTCCAGCGCAACGATGCTGGAGTATCCGCCAAACAGCTGTTCCAGGCCCCACCGCGCAACCCGGTCCGCCAGCAAAGAATATTGAACGCCCTGCGGATCGTCGGCGAACACCTTGGAAACATCCGGTCCGGGATTATCGATCACACCCCAGGGCCCGCGCGTCAGCTTCAATTGGCCGTGATGAAAGATGGCGCTGTCGCGAGGAATCACCCGCTTCAGCGTTGTCGATGTAAACGAATAAAAAACAGTGTCGCTGAAAATATCCGCCGCGAACTTGAGATCGAAAATGCCGGCGCGCACCGTAAGCAGGTAGGGATCTTCATCGGCAACGTGCACCGTCACCCTGCTCTTAGCCGGCTCGTGCTCGGCGAGATCCAGAAACGCCCGCTTCAACTCGGGCAGGAAAGCGAGAGCTGCACCCGTGCGCGCCTCGAATTCCTTCTGCTGCGTCTCGATCCATTGCTCGTTGCCGGCGACGGTGCTCATCGGTCGATCTCTCCCAGTACGATATCGATCGATCCGATCACGGCCACGACATCGGCGATCAGTCGTCCTTCGCACATGGCCTGCAGCGCCTGCAGCGTCGCAAACGATGGGTTGCGCATGTGCACGCGATAAGGCTTGGCCGTGCCGTCGCTCACCACGTAGTAGCCCATCTCTCCGCGCGGCGATTCCACCGCCTGGTAGACCTGGCCGGCCGGCACGGTAAAGCCCTCCGTCACGATCTTGAAGTGGTAGATGAGCGACTCCATCTGGGTCTTCATCTTCTCGCGGTCGGGCAGCACGACCTTCGGCGCGTTCGCCTTGATGTCGCCCTCGGGCATGCCGTCAAGCGCCTGCTGGCAGATCTTCACCGACTCGCGCATCTCTTCCAGACGGATCACGTAGCGCGCCCAGACATCGCAGTCGTTCGAGATCGGCACCTTGAACTGGAACTTCTCGTAGCTGGAGTAGGGCATGTCGCGGCGCAGATCCCAGTCCACGCCCGATGCCCGCAGCGGCGGCCCGGTCACGCCGAGCGCGATGGCGTCGTCGGCGCTCAGATGGCCTACGCCCTTGAGACGGCTCACCCAGATGGGATTGCCGGTAAGCAGGTTCTGGTATTCGTCGATCTTCTCGGGCATCACCTTCAGGAATCTCTGGATGTGAGCGAAGAGATCGAGCGGAGGTTCGAGCGCCAGACCGCCGATACGGAAGTACGACGTCATCATCCGCTGTCCGGAGACGGCTTCGAAGATACGCAGAATCTCTTCGCGCTCGCGGAAGGTGTAGAGGAAGACGGTGAGCGCGCCAATGTCCATGGCATGCGTGCCCAGCCAGACCAGGTGAGAATTCAGCCGTGTCAGCTCGTTGAAGAGCACGCGAATCCACTGCGCGCGGTCGGGAATTTCGATCTCCAGCAACTTCTCCACCGCCAGGCAGTAGCAGAGGTTATTGGTCATGGGGCTCAGGTAGTCGATGCGGTCGGTCATCGGCACCACCTGCTGGTAAAACTTCGCTTCGCAGGTCTTCTCGATGCCGGTGTGCAGGTAGCCGATGTCCGGCACCACCTTCAGCACGGTCTCGCCGTCAATCTCGATCACCAGGCGCAGCACGCCGTGCGTCGACGGATGCTGCGGGCCCATGTTGAGGACCATGGTGCGGTCCTTCGAGCCCTCCTCCGGACGCGGAGTGAGGAGCGTGGATGTGGCTACAAAATCAGGAAGATTAGCGCCCATCAGCGGTACCCCTCAACCGGATAGTCCTTACGTAAAGGATGCCCCGCCCACTCTTCCGGCATCATGATTCGCCGCAGGCTGGGGTGGCCGGCAAAGCGCACGCCGAAGAGGTCCCAGACCTCGCGTTCGTAGAAATTCGCCGACGGCCAGACCGGCGTGATGCTGTCGATCGTCGGATCGATGGTTTCGACAAAGGCCATCAGCCGCAGGCGCTCTTTGAAGGCCATCGACAGGATGTGATACGTGAGCTGGAAGCGCGGCTCGCTCGGGTACCAGTCGACGCAGGTTACATCTTCGAGGAAGGTGTAGCCGGCCTTCTGAACTACGCTGCAGGCAGCGCGAATCTGGTCTCTGGCAATGGTCAGCGTCAGCTCGTTGTGGTCGAATTTTGCGTCGGTGATGGAATCGGGAATGGAAGAGAGAAGGGAAGCAACGGCTCTGTTTTGCGCGTGAGCCTGAAGAACAGCGTCTTTATCGAGCGCGGTGGTCATTGTCTATAGATCGGCCTTGTCCGATGCCCAGTCGAGAATGCCTTTTTTCCAGATATAAAAGAAACCAACCAGAACGAATCCGAGATAGACGAGCATTTCCCAGAAGCCGAAGAGGCGTGAGCCGGTGATGGCGGGAAGCCTGCGGTAGATGACAGCCCAGGGCATCATGAAAACCGCTTCGACATCGAAGAGGATGAAAAGCATCGCCACCATGTAAAACCGGACCGAAAATCGTCCGCGGGCGTCGCCTTCCGCGGGAATGCCGCATTCGTACGCTTCGAGCTTGACCTTGGTCCGGCGATGGCGGCCGATGAGGTACGACACCGTCGTCATGGAGCAGCCCATGCCCACCGCGACCAGGATCTGGATCATCAGCGGAAGGTAATTCCAGGTGTATGGATGGGATTGCATGATCCTCTATGACCTCAAGAAGGGAAGCGCCGAACGCCTACCTTTCGACTCTAGTTTTTCGACTGTCAAGAGTCAAGTTGCGAGGGGCCGTTTCCCTTACATTCCAGAGAAGAATTCCTCCGGGATGGAAGCAGCTGTAACCTCGGCAGCGTTTCCCGCATCCATGCATCTAAGGTAGGGTCTTATTCCCGGAGGGATTCCATGGTGAAATTTGCGTTACTCGTCCTGCTGGAGGCAAAACCCGGCAAAGAAGAAGCCGCCGCTGCTTTTCTTAAGAGCGCATTGCCGCTGGTTGAGGCCGAAGCCGGAACGGTTGCATGGTTCGGCATTCAGATCGGCAAGTCCACATTCGGCGTCTTCGACGCTTTCCCCGATGAAGCGGGGCGGCAGGCTCATCTCTCCGGCAAGGTTGCCGCGGCGCTGATGGAGAAAGCGCCCGAGCTCTTCGCGAATGCTCCCAACATTCAATTCGTGGATGTGCTGGCATCCAAACTGCCCGCATAGCATTCCTTCCCAGCCAACCTGATGAAAGCACCGGAGGCGCCGATATGGCTACCTGTACGCACCTGGACCACATACACAAAGTGAAGCCGCGCACGCCGCAGGGTTGCGAGGAATGCCTGAAGATGGGCGACGGATGGGTGCATCTGCGGATGTGCATGGAATGCGGCCACGTGGGATGCTGCGACTCATCGAAGCACAAACATGCGACGAAACACTTCCATGCGACCGACCATCCCATCATGCGGTCCATCGAGCGAGGCGAAAACTGGGGCTGGTGCTACCTGGACGAGATCGAGATCGATTTCGAGTAGCGGACGTTCGGATCGTGGAAGCTTCGCTCCACGATCCGCTTCTGTCTCAGCTTGCGACACAATGTGACGTTTCGATCTGCCCTTTGAAGTTCGGGTTCTCTGCGCCGATACATTGCGCAGCGGAGGAACGTGGACCATGGGCAGCCCCACCATCAGCGCATCTTTTGAGCAACCCAAGCTGGCCATCGTTGTCTATCGGCGGGCGCGGTTTGCTCCTTTGGACGATGTCTATACCGAGAACCCCACCGGCGCGTTTCGCGGGCTGGCCTTTGCCATGGTTTTTAACGTTCTGCTGGTGCTTACCGGGGCCGCGGGATGGCTTCTGTGGCGGCTCATCCGCTGATTCGCTCCCTCCTCTGCCGCTTTTTACTACCTGCTAAATTCAGAGAATGGAAATCATTCTCAACGGGCAGACGCGCGACCTCGCTGAACTTTCCACAACCGCCACGCTTGCCGATCTGGTCTCTGCGCTCGGGCTGAAAGGCGACCGCGTCGCCCTCGAACACAACGGCGAGATTGCTCCGCGCGCAAGCTGGGCCAGCACAGCCGTTCATTCCGGTGACAGATTCGAGATTGTTCACTTCGTGGGCGGGGGATCTCCCGGCTTATCCCCTGCGGCACGGCGCGCGGCGTTGCTCGGCCTTCTGCTGGCGTTTACCCTTGGCCTCGCCCAGGCGCAGCAATCGCCGGAACCGCCCCTGCTTGGTCCCACCTTCACCGTATCCGGTATCGAGGCGACGCAGCCGCTGAAAATTGTGGCCTACGGTGACACCCGTTTTACCGAAACCGATGACGTCATCAACACCAATCCCCAGGTGCGGAAGTACCTGGTGGACCAGATCGCCCGCGAGAAGCCGGACGCCATCTTCATGACCGGCGACCTGCCCTTCAACGGCGACAATCCGGGCGACTGGCAGATTTACCGCGAGGAATCCAAGCCGTGGCAGACGGAGCACCTGCGGGTGTATCCGACGCTGGGAAACCATGACGTGCGCGGCGGCTGGGCGGCCGGCATCAGGAACTTCGACGCCACTTTCCCGGAGTTGAAGGGCTACCTCTACTACTCCGTGCAGATCGGCAACGTTTATCTCATCACTCTCGACTGCACCGAGGGCTATCCGGAAGGGTCGCGGCAGCGGGCGTGGCTGGGTTCGCAGCTGGAACACCTGCCCAGGTCGGTCAACTTCGTTTTCTTTCTCTCCCACATGCCGCTCTATGCCGACCTGCAGAGCCAGGTGATGGCCAGCCTGCCCACCCCGGCCGAGCTTTCGCTCCGGGAGTACATCCTGTCGCTGGCGCCTAAGGTCAACGCGAAGATGGTGATGTTGAATGGGCACATCCACAATTACGAGCGCTTCGAAAGCGGCAAGATCACGTACATCGTCTCGGGCGGCGGCGGCGCCATTCCTTACCGCGTCGAATACCGCGGGCCCGAGGACAAGTTCCAGAGCAGGTCCTATCCGAACTACCACTACATCGTGCTGCAAATCCACGGCAAGGTCGCCGACGCAACCATGTATCGGGTGGCCGGCCTCAAGGACGCAAACTTTCACCTCGAAGTGAAAGATCAGTTCACTCTGACCGCTCCTTAGCGGCGAATCGGCCTGCGGCAATGGCCCTCATCCCACCTTTGAATGAGATCGCGCAAGACATTCCACCTCCGCCGGGCATACTATCAGCGCAAACAACGAAACGATTGCCGTGACGCCGATTTCCCTCCCCGAGAATCAATGCCGTTAGAGGCGGTCGCTGGGCCGGAGGTGAATCTGGATGAGTGGGCTTGCAAAGTACGCAGCATTGCTGCTGATGGCTGCGTTGGCGCAGGCGGCGCTGGCCAGGGGAGTGGCGCGAGCTTGTCCCGATAGCGAAGCAGCGCCGGGAAGGATCGTACCCGCCGCCCTGTCTTTATCCGACAGAACGGCAAATACCGGAGATAAATCTCTCGAAACCTCACGGAAGCTCATCGTGGTCGGCTTCATGGGCGGCCATATCAAGGCGAACAACCTCGCTCACCGGGAAGCCCAGCTGGCAAGGACTTTGCGCGACCTCTATCCCGCCAGGGTGCACGCCGCGGTCTTTGCTAATCGTGACGGGCACGGTGCGCTGGAGGCGGTGCTTCGGCTGCTGGACAGGGATGGAGACGGCTGCCTCAGCGCTAGAGAGAAAGAGACGGCGCGCATCGTCATCTATGGGCATAGCTGGGGAGCCTCTGAAACCGTTAATCTTGCCCGGCGCCTGAACCGGCTTAACATTCCTGTGCTGCTGACCGTTCAGGTAGACAGCGTACAGAAGTCGAATGAGAACGACGGCATCATCCCGCCGAACGTGAGGGAGGCGGTCAATTTCTACCAGCAGGATGGACTGCTGCACGGCCGAAGTTCGATCGAAGCCAGGGACCCGTCAAGGACGAAAATCCTGGGGAATTTCGAGTCGAGCTACCGGGAGCACCCGGTGTCCTGCGCCGGCTTTCCCTGGTACGCCCGCGCCTTTATGCGTCCCCACATCGAGATCGAGAACGACCCGCTGGTGTGGAACCGGGTCGAAGCGCTCATCGCAGCAAAGGTCGCCGGGCCCGCGAGTCCTGTTCTGCAATGAGCGGCGCTTCCCGCGGCGTTATTCAGGGCTGCGCGTAGTAGCCGGTTCGCGTGCGGGCCGTCAGTCCTGATTTGCCGATCTTCACCTCAATCGGACGATAGTCATTTGGCCCGTCGGCGGGCGGGGGATCGTAGGTCAGCTCGTAATAACTGGTCGCATCGATGGTGGCACGGGCAATCTCCGCCGTGAGGTCGTTGCTTGAGTTCAGCACCAGGCCCCCGCTCTGCGTGGCCAGCACCTGCAAGGCAAGATTCCCTGGCTCGGCCTGATTTTGAGACTTCACTCCTTTGAGGAAGGACTGGTAATAGAAAGTTCTGAAGCCGCCGGCATCCGCCGTTCCCAGCGGATCGACGCTATAGAGTGTCATGCGGGCCGCGCGCAGCACCGTTGACATCGCGATGATCGTATTGAATAGCTGCCGCTGCTGGGTGCCTGTCAACTGGATCCGCGGCCCGGAAAGGATAGGCCACCCTGGGCTGATCCAGATCACGAATTTGCGACCTGGTTTGCGGGTTTCGTAACGAGCCAGCAGGTCAATGGCGCGGAGCGAGAGATCGAAACGGTCGACCGCGCCCCAGTACCCTTCGGACCGGGTGATGGAGCGCAGGCCGGTTATGTTCTTGTCGAACGCCGCAATCAGCGAATTTCCGTCGGTGGTCGGCGCGCTTTGCATCGACGTATTGGTATCGGTAAAGAAAACCAGTGACACCGGCTGGGCGAGCTTACCCCCGTTCTGCCCCAGGAATTTGACGATCTGGTTCCGCTCATAGGAGACATTGAGAAAGGTCGCGTTCACAGCGTCGATGAGCAGAATGACTTCCGGAGCCGGACCCGAGCTGGTCTGGTCGATGGCGCGAAACGAGAGCAGCTTTTGCGGCTGCTTGTTGTCCAGGACCGTGAAGTCCGGCTGTTCGAGGCCGGAAATCGGCTTTCCGGATCGATCGGTCGCCACCACGTCGAGGGTGATAGTGCGGCTGACGGCAGGAGGAGGATATTCCGAGGACGCAGCGCCCGGAGGCAAGGGAACGCCCTGTTGCGCCACTGCGAAGAGCGGGCAGGAGCCGAGGAAAATCAAGACTGCCGTCCGGAACGCTATCCGGGGCAGAATCCGGGGCAGAATCTGGAACGGGGACAATGCTTGCATAGAAGTCACCTTCTTCGTACCGCCAACCGTACTTCTGGATGCCGCTTAATGGGATGCTCGCATTGCGCAGCTCCACACAAACATCTGGAGACGGATAGAGCAATCAGGAAGTTTGATATTTCGCGCGGATGAATGAAGATTTATGAGGAGCGTCTCTTCGCGACCGGTGCCTAGGTAATCACCGGAGCATCGGCAACCCCTGCCAGCCCGAACACCCGCTGGTAGCGCTCGATCTCCTCCGGCGGTCCCATCGCCTTCTCGAAATTATCGGAGAGCTTCACCGCCGGCCTGCCATCGGCGTCGTTGAGCTTGCACACCAGGCTGATGGGGTCGAACCCATCGCTGCCCTGTGGATTGCAATCGCGGAAATCGTTCGTCAGCAGCGTGCCCCAGCCGGCGCTGAAGCGGATGCGCCGCTGATGCAGCCATTTCCTCTCGTCGAGAAAATCGCTCGCCTGCTGAAAATCGCCGGGCGACCAGCCGTCGCGAATCGTTCCCGCAAAATAAGCGTGCAATCCCAGAATCTGCTCGACATCGAGGGCATCGGAAGCAATGAACAGCTTCTGCCGCGGGTCGCGCCCGCGCTCCTGCAGCCACGCGATGAATTCATCCCCGGCCACAAAGGGGTCTTTGCTGTCGGCGCGCTGGCCGGTCCAGTCCGCCATCCAGTCCGGAGCGTCGCGCAGAAACTGCGTCGTCCCGAAAGTGTCCGGCAGCAGGATCAACAACTCTTTTTGATAGGTCTGCTGCCACATCTCAAGCAGCCGGTACTGCGACGATTTCAACTCCTCGTCGTTCCGGGCCACGGCTGCCAGCGCCATCGGCAATTCATGCGCATTGGTGCCGATCGCTTCAAGATCGTGCTTGTAGGCCAGATAGGTATTCGATGTGCCGGTGAAGCTCGTGCCCAGCACATCGCTCATGGCCTTGACTACGTACTCCTGCCACAAAAAGCTGTGCCGCCGCCGAGTCCCGAAGTCGCTCACCCGCAGCCCCGGAACCCCGCGCAGCCGCGCCATCTTCTCCCACAGCCGCGTCTTGGCCCGGGCATAAAGAATATCGAGATCGAGCTCGCTCAAAGCCTTCAGGCTGGCCCGCGTCTTCAGCTCGCTGATCGCCGAGAGCGCATAAATCTCCCATAGCGTCGTCTCCGGCCACAGTCCGCGAAAGGTCAGCGAGAACTGTCCGTCCTGAACCGACAACTCATAGTCGGAGAGCTTGAAGTCACCCTCAAGCCACTCCAGAAATGCCGGCTCGAAGATCCCGCGGCGGCCATAAAACGTATTGCCGGCCAGCCAGATCAGCTCCGACTTGTGAAAGCGCAGCTTCCGGGTCTGGTCCAGTTGCGCGCGCAGCTCGTCGGCATCGATCACCTCGGCCAGCCGCACCTGCTTCGAGCGATTGATGAGCGAGAACGAAGTCGTCGTCGCAGGAAAATGCTTCCAGATGAACTGCAGCATCAACAGCTTGTAGAAATCGGTATCCAGCAGCGACCGCGTAATCGGATCGAGTTCCCAATTATGGTTGTGCGCGCGCCGTGCCAGGTTGATGATCACGATAGTTACACTTTACTGCAGTCCTCTGGATAATCCGCTTTCACAGCATCCAGGCAAGAGCCAATACACTGAAGTGACGCGACACCGCCAGCCATGAGCGCAGCCATCGAATTCCGCGACCTCTCCTTCGCCACGCCGCAAGGCCGTGTGCTGCTGGACAAGATATCGCTCGCGCTCGAAGAGGGAACCACAACCGCGATTCTCGGCCGCAGCGGCTCCGGAAAAACCACTCTCCTGCGCACCGTCAACCGCATGGTCGAGCCCACCGGCGGAGACGTCCTCGTCCACGGCCAGAGCGTCCGCGCCGCCGATCTCATCGCCCTGCGCCGCGGCATCGGCTACGTCATCCAGGAGACCGGCCTCTTTCCTCACTTCACCGTCGAACGCAACGTTGGGCTCGTTCCGGAAATCGAAGGAATGCCCCACGCCGGCCGCATCCGCCGCAGCCACGATCTGCTGGCCGCCGTGGGCCTCGATCCCGGCAGCTTCGCCAAGCGCTACCCGCATCAGCTCTCCGGAGGCCAGCGCCAGCGTGTAGGCCTGGCCCGGGCGCTCGCCGCCGAGCCTAAAATCCTGCTCATGGACGAGCCCTTCGGCGCGCTCGATCCTCTCACCCGCGCCGAAATGCAGGACATGCTGCGCGGCCTGCTCGCGCGCCTCAAAAGGACCGTGCTGCTGGTGACGCATGATCTCGACGAGGCGCTCTACCTCGCCGATCGCATCGTGCTCCTGGGCGAAGGCCGGCTGATCGCCGATCTCGCCGCAACGGAATTCCTTCACGCGCCGCAGCCCGAGGTGCAGTCCTACATCCGCGCCTTCCATCGCGGCGAACGAAGCGCCGAACAGGGAACCGCCGCGCCGCCGGTCAGCACGGGGAGCAAAAATTGACTACGGGCTTCTTGTCGCAATACGGCGGAGAAATCGCCGAGCTCACCATCGAGCATCTCTGGCTCACCGGCGCCGCCATGCTCTTCGCAACCGCCATCGCCGTCCCTGCCGGCATCTGGCTCACCCGCTCGCCGCGCTGGGCCAAACCGGTCATCGCCATCGCCAACATCCTGCAGACCATCCCCTCGCTCGCCATGTTCGGCTTCCTGCTGCCGCTGCCCTGGCTGGGAGAACGCGCCGCGCGCATCGCCATCGTCGCGCTTACCGCCTACGCGCTCCTGCCCATCCTGCGCAACACCTATGCGGGAATCCGCGGCATCGATCCCGCTGTCGTCGAAGTTGCGCAGGCCCTCGGACTCACCGGCCGCCAGCGTCTCTTCAAAGTCGAGCTGCCCCTCGCCGCCTCATTCATCCTCGCTGGTCTCCGCACTGCAACCGTAACCTGCGTCGGCATCGCGACCATCGCCGCCGCCGTAGGAGCAGGCGGTCTCGGCGAACTGATCTTCCGCGGCGTGGCCTCGGTCGACAACCGCCTCGTCCTCGCCGGAGCCATCCCCGCCGCCCTGCTCGCGCTCGCCGCCGACGGCGGTCTCGGCCTCCTCGAACGCTGGTTTCAGCATCCCTCCCGATAGAGCAACTCCGATGAATCAACTCCCGATGAATCGAAAAAATAACGGACGTCATTCCGAGGAGCAAAGCGACGAGGAATCTCAGCGGCTGCTGATCCCGCAGATGCCTGGGAAGTCCACACGCACCCTATTTGTCATCGTCACAGTTACAATATGTATCCTTCTGACTTCCTGCGCGCCGCCGCGCCCCGATCACCCCGTTATCGGAGCCAAGAACTTCACCGAGCAGGTCGTTCTCGGCGAGCTTCTGGCCCAGGAAATCGAGGCCAAATCCCATCTCAAGGTCGAGCGCCGCTTTTATCTCGCCGGCAGTTACATTTGCCAGCAGGCGCTGGTCGCGGGCCGCATCGACGGCTATGTCGAATACACCGGGACCGCGCTCACCGCCATCCTCAAGCAGCCTCTGGATAGAAATCCCCAGCAGGTCCTCGACACCGTCCGCCGCCTCTATGCCTCGCGCTATCACGTCACCGTCGGACCTCCGCTGGGCTTTGAGAACACCTTCGCCATGGTCATCCGCGGAGACGATGCCCGCCGCCTGCATCTCACCACCCTGAGCCAGGCTGCGCAGTACACCCCGCATTGGCGCCTCGGCGTGGGCTACGAATTCGAGCAGCGGCCCGACGGGCTTCCCGGCCTCAGCGCGGCGTACGGCCTCAAGTTCGACGGGCCGCCGCGAACCATGGACCTGGGCCTGCTCTACCGAGCCTTGAACTCGCATCAGGTCGACATGATTGCCGGAAATTCTACCGATGGGCCCATCCAGGCCTTCGGTCTCACCGTACTTCAAGATGACAAGCATTATTTCCCGCCCTACCAGGCGGTGCCGCTGGTGCGCGATGCGGCGCTCAAACGCTGGCCGCAGATTCAGATCGCCCTCGACGCGCTGGCCGGCAAAATCACCGCCGACGATATGCGAGCCATGAACGAGGCCGTCGACGGCCAGCATCGCGATCCCGCCCAGGTCGTGCAGGAATTTCGCCGCAGCAAAGGACTTTGAAATGACAACTCGCTCTGTTGAAATCCATCGCATCCTCCAGCAAATTTGTCATCCCGACCGGACCCTGAGGGCAGCGGAGGGACCTGCAGTTCCCCTGTTCGAGCACAAATCTCAGCCTCTCGCATGGCATTTCGGATCAGGCGAACAAGGATGTGAATAAAGCCAAATGACAACCAGCCCTCGCGCGACTACGATGTCGGATGTGCCGACTGTCCCTGTTGTTACCGCTCAACCTGAACCCTGGCTGCGAGGAACCCACAGCGATCTGCCCGCGGTGCTTCGCGCTGTTCTTCATGCCTTCGATCTTGCGCGCGAAGATGTGCTTCACTGGTGCGCCGGACTCAGCGAGACCGATCTCTACGCCTCACCCATCGGCCTCACGCCGATCTCCTACCATCTGCGCCATGTCCCGCGCAGCCTCGATCGCCTGCTGACCTACGCCGAAGGCAGCCAGCTCAGCGCCGAGCAGCTATCGCTGCTGAAACGCGAGACCGAGCCCGGCGCAACCCGTGAAGAACTCTTTGCCGAATTTCAAGAGGGAATCGAAGCCGCCGCAAACCGGGTCCGCGCCTTCAAGGGAGCCAAACTCGAAGAGCCTCGCGCGGTAGGCAAAAAGCAGTTTCCCACCAGCGTCGGCGGCCTGCTGGTGCACCTCGCCGACCACACCCAGCGCCACACCGGCCAAATCGTCACCACCGCCAAAGTGCTCAAGGCCGGAAGGTAAAAAGCTAGAGCAGAATTTCAGAGTTTCCGTAGTGTGCCGTCATTCTGACGACCATCGGGAGGAAGAATCTCGGCGATGTGTCCACACAGGCACCCCTGGGATTCTTCGCTACCGTCAGAATGATGATGTAGATATTTAAGACGCGCGAACAAATGAGCACCGCTCATCCCAGCCACTTCGGATTCGCAGCCGTGCCATCGAAATGCGCCGAAGTCTTGAACGGCTCAAATCGCCCATCCGCTGCCGCATCCTTGGTTCGCGCCAGCAGTGCGGACACCTGTTCGTCCGTCATCGGCTTAAAGGTCTTTACCGCCGTCATTGCCTGCTCCAGAATCGCAGGCGAATCGATCCCGGTAATCACCACCGAAACCGGCAGCGTGAAGGAATAGTGCAGCGCCTCGATCGGCTCGACTGTCTTGCTGTCCAGAACAAAATGGTCGCCGAAGGTCTTCATCGCCAGCACGCCGATCCCTTGCGAGATCGCCACCGTCATCACCTCCTTGGTGAACGACCGGAAGTGCGCATCCATCACATTGATCGGCATCTGCACCGTGTCGAAATGGAAGTTATGCTTTTGCGCCATCTCCAGCATGCGCAGATGCACGGCCGGGTCTTTGTGCCCTGTAAATCCGATATAGCGGATCTTGCCCGCCTCGCGCGCCGCCACCGCCGCCTCGATTGCACCGCCCGAAGCAAAGATGCGGTCCGGGTCTTCCATCCGGATCACCTCGTGGAACTGAACCAGGTCGATGGTATCGGTTCTTAGACGATCCAGAGACTGCTCGAGCTGCGAGTTGTACTCCTGGCGGGTGCGCCCGTCCATCTTGGTCATCAGGAAAACCTTGCCCCGGTAGCCGTCGCGCAGCGCCTGCCCCATGCGCACCTCGCTGATGCCGCCGTTGTAGTCCCAGCAGTTGTCCATGAACGTGATGCCGTTATCGATCGCGCTGCGCACCAGGCGGATGCTCTCCGCCGGATCTTGCTGCTTTCCAATGTGATATCCGCCCAGCCCAATGACAGAAACCTTCTCGCCGGTGCGTCCCAGCTCGCGGTATTGCATGTCGGGCGACATGGGGCGAGTAACAGGACTCCCCGCAGCAGCCCGGGCTTCAGCGCTTGCACGAATCGACGAAAAGGCGGCGGAGCTCACTGCTGCCGCCGCGGCGGATTTGAGGAAATCTCTGCGTTCCATGATGGTCTCCGGCAAGAGATGGAGTGTTTATACCGCGCCCGCTATTTTGGATGCGCCATGCCGGTTAAAGAATGCGGCCGGCGCGCCTAACCATGATTACAAACAGCGTACGATCAAAATCGTCTGGTCGTCTGCCTGCTTCCCGAACCCATTCGCCGTTTCCAGAATTTTCTTCGCCAATTCAGCGAGCGGAGTCGCGGCATGCCGTGCGATCACATCCTTCAGCCGCTCGTAGCCGAACTCTTCCTCGCTCTTGTCGCAGACCTCTAGAATGCCGTCGGTGGCCACCACCAGCAGATCGCCTGGCTTCGTTTCCAGCCGCTGCCCATCGAACGCAGCCACCGGCAGCAGGCCGACCGGGAACTGCTCCTCTTCAAGATGGGACAACGCGGCCCCGCTCGCGTGCCAGTGCAGGATTGGGGGGCTCGCCGCCAGGGCATAGTGCACGCTGCCGTCTTCGCCCAGCCGGAAGCCGGTGAAGGTCGCATACATATGAGCTTCTTTTACGACCGGCAGCACGTTGTTGAGCCGGTCCAGAAGCACCGGCAGTGTTCGCGAGGCATCGCGCTCACCGGCCTCCAGCAGGGCGGTGCGCGCTGCCGTCTTCAGCATCCCCATCAGAATTCCCGCCTGCAAACCGTGACCGGCAATGTCGGCAAGATAGGCGATAGCGTCCCCGTTCGGCAGGCAGACCGCATCCACCAGGTCCCCGCCCACCTTTTCGCTGGGACAGGAGATGCCGTATACCTCGAACCGGGTCGTTCGCAGCGCAACCGGCGGCACCAGCGTCTTCTGAATGCCATGCGCCAGCTCGAGCTCATTGCGCAGCTTGAACGCCTCTTTGCCTTGCCCCCGGATGAAGATGACGAAGAAGACATAAGAAACAACGATTGCCACCATCGTTCCAGTGGCCGCAAAACGAGTCCCAACGTCACCGTTCACCGCCTGTAGATGAAAGGTGCGGGTCAAAAGCCCGTCCACCCATTGCATCAGGAAGGGATTGAGCGCGGAAAAGAGAACGGGGATGGCAAGAAAAACAAGCGGCAGCCGCGCCAGAGCCAGAATCCACACCATGGAGACGAGGCCGTTCAAAACGACGTTGACGAACACGATCGAATAAGGCTGATGGCCGCCGAACATCACGTCATTGAAGAAACCAAACGTCGAGAACAGCAGGAAGACGGCGATTAACAGCATCCGCAGGTGCGAAAACGGAACCGATCGGAAGTGATTCCAGCGGCTGGGATAGCGCAGATACCACGGTGTTTGAGACGTAGCTGCCATTGCCAGCAAAGATAGCAGACTCCATCAGGCTTCTCGGATGGCGGAAAGAGCGGTATTCACCGATTCGGCAATCTTCGAGGCACGCCCCGGCGGTTCCTGCCCCGCCGATTTCCGAGCACCGGAAAGAAAACAGGAGGGCGTTTTCAGCCCTCCTGTTTTCTTTCCTGGGCCTGTCTGGCGAAGACCGCCCGCCGCGCAGGCGCCGCCGGAGGCTCGTCTTAGAGAAATAATGGAGCCAGCACCAGCGTCACCGTCGCCAGCAGCTTGATCAGCACGTGCAGCGAGGGTCCGGCCGTGTCCTTGAAAGGATCGCCGACCGTATCGCCGACCACCGCCGCCTTGTGCGCCTCCGACCGCTTGCCGCCGTGCGCGCCGGTCTCGATGTACTTCTTGGCATTGTCCCACGCGCCGCCGCCGTTGTTCATCAGCATGGCCAGCAGGATGCCGCTGATCGTCCCAACCATCAGCAGCGCCGCTACCGCCTCCGCGCCGCTCAGATTGATCGGCAGGCCGTCGATCAGCGGGCCGTCGGCCAGCGCCGTCGGATTGAACTCCGCGCCGAAGTGGCGGAAGATCAGCCCACCACCAGCGGCATGCTCACCGCCAGCACTCCCGGGCAGAACCATCTCCTTCAGCGCAGCCGTCGGTCACGATCCGCACGCATCGGCCGTAGTCCGGCAGCGAAGTGCCCGCCATGATTCCGGGGTTATCGCGGAACTGCTCGTGCACATCCTCGATCACGGTCTGCGCCGCGCGTCCCACCGCCTTGATCGCCATCGACGAGAAGAGGTAGGTGAGCATCGCGCCCAGCAGCGCGCCGACAAACACCGGCACCGAAGCCAGGTTCACATTGGAAAAGCTCCAGCTCGCCGGCAGAACGCCGCCAGCCGCCACCACCCGCTGGTGCACAATGTCGTGAATCGTACGCCAGATAGGCCGAGAAGAGCAGGAAGGCTGCCAGCGATGCCGAGCCGATGGCGTAGCCCTTGGTCAGCGCCTTCGTCGTATTGCCCGCCGCGTCCAGCTTGTCGGTCTTCTCGCGCACGCTGTCCGGCTGGTTGCTCATCTCGATGATGCCGCCGGCGTTGTCCGTGATCGGCCCGAAGGTATCCATCGCCAGAATGTACGCCGCCGACGACAGCATGCCCATCGTGGCGATGGCCGTGCCGTAGATGCCCTTCGCATAAGTCGGAAACCGTGCGTGACATCCGCCAGACCCTGGGTGCCGAAGTAGTAGCTCAGCAACAGTGCCGCGCTGATCACGATCACCGGCAGTGCGGGCGTCTCCATGCCGACCGCCAGCCCGCTGAATGATGTTCGTTGCCGGTCCGGTGGTCGAAGCCTCCGCGATCGCGCGCACCGGGCGGAAGCGCGTCTCCGTGTAGTACTCCGTGATGCGCACAAACAGGAACGAGGTCACGATGCCGCAGATGCCGCAGCCCAGCAGCCACCAGCGCGCTCCCAGCATGAAGTAGATCGCGGCGGCAAAACCCGCCAGCGCCAGCAGGGTGGTCACGTAGTAGCCGCGATTGAGCGCGTGCATCGGGTCTTCGGTCCTCGCCGCTGTGCACCACGCTCACGCCGACGATGCTGGCCACCAGATTGATCGCCTGCACGATCAGCGGAAAGAGAATCCCCTTGATCCCGAAGACCGGATAGAGCGCCGCGCCCAGAATCATCGCGCCCACGTTTTCCGCCGCTGTCGACTCGAAGATGTCCGCGCCGCGTCCCGCGCAGTCGCCCACGTTATCGCCCACCAGGTCGGCAATGACCGCCGGGTTGCGCGGATCGTCCTCCGGAATCCCGGCTTCGACCTTGCCCACCAGGTCCGCGCCCACGTCGGCCGCCTTGGTGTAGATGCCGCCGCCGAGCTGCGCAAAGAGCGCCACCAGCGAGGCGCCAAAGCCGAATCCCACCAGCTGATACGGCGCCTGCTGCGGATCATGTCAATCCGCCGAAGGCCAGGAACAGCAGGCCGATTCCCAGCAGCGACAGCCCCACCACCACCAGTCCGGTCACCGCGCCGCCGTGCAGCGCCATCTGCAGCGCCTTGCCCAGGCTGGTCCGCGCCGCTGCCGCCGTGCGGATATTCGCGCGGATCGAAACCCACATGCCGGTCTGCCCGGAAAGCGCCGAGCACGTCGCGCCGATCAGGAAGCTGATCACCACTTTATTGGCCATCGGGGCCGTGAAAGGAGAAAGCCGGTATCCGATATAGAGAACCACGGCCAGCACCGCCGCAATCATGGCAATCGTCCTGTACTGCCGCTTCATGAAGGCTTCCGCGCCCTGCCGGATCGCATCCGAGATGCGCTGCATCTCCGGCGTGCCCGGTGTCGGAGCTGAGAACGGATCGCGCAAAAAGAAGGCCGCCAGCAAGGCCGAGCACGCCGGTAGCCAGTGCGATCCAGAGGTAAATATTGTCGTTGCCCATCAGAAGCTTCACCGGCCTGCCAGCATTGCAGCAGTCGTTGCCGGAAAAGAGAAAGCCATTCAAACAGCCTCCGAATGATAGTAAGAATCCGTATTTCAGACGCCATCAGCATCCACGGCGGATGCGAACGAAAGGTCCTGCCGATGAAATCTCTGACCCCAGGGCCTCAGCATCGAGGAGAGGGTCGGCCTGTCGGCGCGAACTTACACAAAACGCGTCATTAAAGCACGCGGCAAAAGCCATGGTCAATGTGCCTGCTTCCCGGTGTGCAGGGGCGGTCGAATTTCCGTTCTCGCCACCCGGAATGGCTCGGAAAATTCAGGATGCCCGTCGAAAGAGCCGAGTCTACGGCATTATGCGCACCGCGAGCAACTGCAGCCCATTGCAATCCTTTCGTCGAGTGTAACGGCTGAAGCATCGATCGGCGTCGCAGTAACCCGGGTGCCCCACACTCGCACCGAGCCCTGGGAGCCACCGATGCCGGATGTCCCACGTCGCACTTAGATGCGGATACCACATATGCCCGGTGACCTGGACGTATGAGCCGTCTTTCGCGTATGAAAGAAGAGGCAGTTTAGCTTCCCCGAGAGGGTAACGATGGCGCGCAGTACCGCCTCCGGCGCAGAACGGAGCAAGACCAAATCCGACCCCAGTCTCCGGCTCTCGAAGTCGACCGGGAACGCCTCATCGAGATCTACCGGCTCATGTACCTCTCGCGCCGCACCGACGACCGCGAGATCATGCTCAAGCGCCAGCAGAAGATCTTCTTCCAGATCTCCGGCGCCGGGCCACGAAGCGCTGCTGGTTGCCGCCGGCCTGGTCCTGAAGCCCGGATACGACTGGTTCTTCCCCTACTATCGCGACCGCGCGCTTTGCCTCGCCCTCGGCGTCACCGTCGAAGAGCTGCTGCTGCAGGCCGTAGGCGCCGCCGCCGACCCGGCCAGCGGCGGCCGCCAGATGCCCTCCCACTGGAGCAGCCCGCAGCACTGCACATCGTTTCGCCGTCGTCCGCCACTTCCACCCAGTGCCTGCACGCCGTCGGCTGCGCCGAGGCCGGACGCTACTTCACCCGCCATCCCGAAGCCGCCGAAAAGCACGAGGGCGACTACCGCGCAGTGGCGCGATGTCGCCTTCCACGGCGATGAAGTCGTCCTACGTCTCGCATCGGCGAAGGCTCCACCTCCCAGGGCGAATTCTGGGAAGCGCTCAACACTGCCTCGAATCAGAAGCTGCCCGTCATCTTCGTCATTGAAGACAACGGCTACGCCATCTCCGTGCCCGTCGAAGTCAACACTCCCGGCGGCAACATCTCGCAAGCTGGTCCAGAATTTCCCTAACTTCCACTTCGCCGAGATCGACGGCACCGACCCTGTCGCCTGCTATCGCGCGTTTGAAGAAGCCGCTGCGCTGTGCCGCTCCGGCAACGGCCCGGCCTTCGTTCACGGCCACGTCATCCGGCCTTACTCGCACTCGCTTTCCGACGACGACAGCAGCTATCGCCCCGAGAGCGAGCGTCAACGCCGACGCGCTGCGCGATCCGCTCTCCAAGATTCAGATGCTGCCTGCTGCGCGAAGGCATTCTCGACGCCGACGGCATCAATCGGCTGGAAAAGGAAGTCGACGAAGAAGTCCGCCAGGCGGCGGAACGGGCTCTGCGTGCTCCGCTTCCCGAGCCCGACAAGGCCGCCATCCTGAAGCACGTGTACTCGGAGGACTACGATCCCACCGCCCCGAGCTGCAACCGCTCCGGCCAAGACCGCAGACAGCCAGGAGCGCACCATGGCCGACCTCATCAACGCCTGCCTCCAGGACGAGATGCGCCGCGACCCGCGCATCGTCGTCTTCGGCGAAGACGTGGCCGACTGCCTCCCGCGACGAATTCCTCGACCAGGGGCGCGTGAAAGGCAAAGGCGGAGTCTTCAAGCTCACCGCCGGCCTGCAGACCGAGTTCGGCTCCGACCGCGTCTTCAACTCGCCTCTGGCCGAAGCCAACATCGTCGGCCGCGCCGTCGGCATGGCCACTCGCGGACTGAAGCCGGTCGTCGAAATCCAGTTCTTCGACTACATCTGGCCTGCCATGCACCAGCTCCGCAATGAGCTCAGCCTGCTGCGCTGGCGCTCCAACGGAACTGGATTCTCCCGCCGTCATCCGCGTGCCCATCGGCGGCTATCTCACCGGCGGCTCGATCTACCACTCGCAGTCCGGCGAGAGCCTCTTCACCCACACGCCCGGAATCCGCATCGTCTTCCCGTCCAACGCACTCGACGCCAACGGCCTGCTGCGCACCGCCATCCGCTGCGACGATCCGGTGATGTTCTTCGAGCACAAGCGTCTCTATCGCGAGACCTACGGCCGCGCCGCCTATCCCGGACCCGATTACATGATTCCCTTCGGCAAGGCCGCCAGCGTCCGCGAAGGCAAGGACATCACCCTCGTCACCTACGGAGCCCTCGTTCCGCGCGCCCTGCAGGCCGCGCAGAAAGCCCAGCGCGAGCACGGCATCGAGACCGAAATCCTCGACCTGCGCACGCTCAATCCCTACGACTGGGAAGCCATCGCCGAATCCGTCCGCAAGACCAGCCGCGTCATCGTCGCGCACGAAGACATGCTGAGCTGGGGCTACGGAGCAGAGATCGCCGCCCGCATCGCCGACGAGCTCTTCCACGATCTCGACGCCCCCGTCAAGCGCGTCGCCGCCATGGACACCTTCGTCGCCTACCAGCCGATCCTCGAAGACGTCATCCTGCCCCAGCCGGAAGATATCTATCAGGAGATCGTCGCCCTCAAGGCGTTCTAGCGCAGTCCGCCGTTAATCAGGTCATTGAAGCAGAGCTTCCCGAGCGTGGGTGACTTTTCCCAGGATGTCTTAGATTGCCTGCAGATGGGACGGCGGAACGGGCGAGCATAGTTCTACAAAATGAAGGCAACGCCATGACGGAGCAGGCACGCAATCATGTCAACCACAAGTTAAGTGAGTCTGGCGGAACGCCCGCCAAGCCAACCGGCACAGTCTCGGGAGAGTTTGTCACCGATATCTTCGAGTACGACGGTGGACGGCAGGTCACGGTGTACGTTCCGCCGAACCTGCCCCAGGCAATCGTCTTCGCCGGTGACGGTCAGCGAATCTCGAAGTGGGGCCGGTTACTCGAAAAGGCCGATGTACCGTCCACAATGATCGTCGGTGTACATGGGCTGACCGATGAGACGCTGCGGCTCCATGAGTACTCACCGGGTTTTGATCCGGTGCGGTTCGCGGCACACGAGAAGTTCTTCGTCGAGGACGTTCGCCGCTGGACGGAGTCGCGGTTGGGCGTCGTGCTGCCCACTGAACGTACCGCAGTGTTTGGCGTCTCCGCAGGTGGAGAGCTGGCCCTCGCTCTTGGACTTCGGCATCCACATGTCTACGGCGCGGTCTTCTGCGCCTCGCCTGGCGGCGGTTACAAGCCGCACGGCGTTATGCCGAGTCCGCTTCCACGCACCTACCTTGTCGCTGGCACTCAGGAGCCGTTCTTCCTCGAGAACGCGAGGAGATGGACGGACGCGCTGCGCCACGCAGGTGCAGATGTTGTCATGAAGGAGCGAGCTGGGTCGCACGGTGGCGCATTCTGGCGAGAAGAGTTCCCGCTGATGGTGGCCTGGGCCTTCGGACGATGATGCGCCTCGGTAGTCTCATCGGCGGTGATGGTCATCTCTCATACAGCTGATGTGACCGAAATGCGCGTTGCGCCCGCCATCCATCATGGCGAACCCTTTTCCCGCATTCTGACGACCACCGGGAGGAAGAATCTCGGCGATGAATTCCCGCCGGGTGCCCCACGTCTCGCTTTTGAGACGTGGGTTTACATTTCCCCAGCGCCAACGATTTCTCCGTGACAGGCCACTAGTCTCTCGGATCATCGACTACTCGCATAAATCTGTAATCCCGGCCGAACCCTGAGCACAACGAAAGGGGAAGTGGAGGGACCCGCAGTTTCTTTCAGCCGGCTCCGTAGCCGATCGCATGTTAGCGCGAAACGTCCGCCCCCGCTCAATTCAGGTGCGACGAGCGAGTCTCGTTCGGATGCAGCGGCCCTGAATCGGATGGGTGCGGCCGTTCACTTACCCCCGCCTTGGCGTGCGGCGTCAGTTTGATCAGCGCAAACATCCCGGCCAGAAGAATCACGGCGACAATGCTGACAATAATGATCATGAGAACCCCCTGTGTACCGCCTCCCTAGTAGGAGGCGGTAAAGCTGCCTTGGGGTTAGCTGCGAAAGAAAATTGCCTTGGCTAGAAAAGCGAAGGGCCGCCGGCTTTCTTAATCGACACGATCCAAACGCGATAATCGCCGTTCGTCGTCAGCGTTTCTCCCAGGTCCTTGCGTACATTCGCAAACATCAGGGCAAAGCGGCTAGACGCGTCAGTGTTCAGATCGATGCTCAGGCCCCGCGGATTCGTCCTGGCGATCATGTCCATCGTGGCCCGATCCGTGGGCAGCAGTTTCTCCGGCGGCTCGGGGCCATCGGTGCGATTGACGCCCGTGGTATCGCGCGCCGACGCGAAGTTGCCCATCAGCGTATACGGATAGCTCGGCATCAGGTCGGCCATCATCTCGTCGTGATTGCTGCACCAGTCGAACGGCCCCACCGATTTCGAATGCTCGGCATCGGACCACACCACAGCCTTCAGTTTGAAGCATGAGGAAAAGACGCTCTGGCCGGATGCGCTCTTGTCGGTCGCGTAGGGATCCATCCAGCCATTTGGGGTCGACAAAACGGTAATGGCGACGTGCGGAAACTGCTCGGAGAGCGGCTTCTGCGGGTCCCACTCCGGCAGGATATTCCGCAATCCCTCCTTGTCGATCACCGTGCGCCCGTGCAGGGTATCGTTCACATCGTGGCCGATCGACGAAAAAAACCCCTCCTTCTTAGCCGGCTGGGCGGCGGGAGCGGAAGCTGGCGGCGTGGCAGTTGCCGAAGCAGCAGCCGGCGCGGCTGCCGGCGACGAGGCGGGAGCAGCGCTCGCAGTGGCAGTTGCCCCGGGCTTCGCGTCCATCATGGCCTTGATCACCGCATCGCTGGCCTTGGACTTCTTGAGGCGAATGAGATCGTCCGTGCTCAGGTCGAACGATTGGCCGCTGGAGTGAATCTTGTCCAGAATGATCTCGTCGGACAGGCCGGCATCGAGCATCTGAACCACCCCGTCGACGGTGAGCCCGCCGCCGGAGTGCGCTGCCGCAGGCGGTGCGGCTCCGCCCGCAGGCGTTCCCGGCGGAGTAATGCCGTTCGCCGCCTCATAGGCTTTGAGAGCGTCCTCGGCATTGGCAACCAGGTGCGCATCCAGGCCGGGATAGCCGACGTTCATGCCATTGCTGACCATCACCACAACCTGGTTGTTGAGCCTCACCTGCATCGGCTGCCCGTTCATGACCATGATCTGGTAGGTCTGCCCGTTGTAGGGGTAATTCACGATCTTCAGCGCCCCCTTGCCTCCAGAGGGCCGCATGAACTGAGCGGAGGCCGAAGCGGTGAGAACCAAGGCGGAAGCCAGAACAAAAATGAAGACAACGGCCGCGGATCGGCGGCGGATGACATCGAACGTCATAAGCTCTCTCTCAATTGGAATTTGGGCCGCTGGTCACGAAGGGGATCGGTGATCAGATATAGCAGGGGAGTTCTGCCGCACGCGAGAAACGCAGCAATTATACCGTTCGCTCTCCGGCTTGCAAGCGCCCGGCAACGGGTCAGTTTGAAGGGTACGGGCTTTAGCTCCTGAGGGCAAACTGACCCACCGGCGTAACCTCGTGATCGTCTTCACGGTCTGATCAGTGCTCAGATCGGGGAACATGCCGCGGAGCCTAACCGCGAGTACCCTCAACAGCGAGGAGAAATCGAATGATCGCCCACCCACCCAGAAGCAGGCCGGCCAGTTGGCGCGCGCTCCGGTCTCATACAAAAAACCGCTGGATCGTTCCCTTTATCGCCTTCGAATGGACATGGCAGTGGGTCGCGTTTTTTCTCAGCAACTGGAGCTTCCTCGAAGTCCTCGACTACTTAGGCAGCTTCTCGGTTCTGGTAGCCGTCATCTTCTACTTCAGCGCCTCCGGAGACCGCGTCAGGCAGCGCCATTACCAGGCCTGGCAGGTCATCAACACCGCGCAGGGCAAAGGCGGCAGCGGAGGCCGCATCGATGCGCTCCAGGAGTTGAACGCGGACAAAGTTCCGCTGGTTGGCGTCGATGTTTCGTTAGCATTCCTTCAGGGCCTGAAGCTGGAGCGCGCGAATCTCCTGCGCGCCGACTTCAGCGCTGCCGACGTGCGCGGCAGCGACCTGGAGTCCGTCGATTTCACCAGCGCCGACCTCCATGACGCCAACTTTCGCGGCAGCAACCTCGAAAATGCCTCCTTTCAAGACGCCGACCTGCACAACATCGACCTCGTGGGAAGCAATCTCGCCGGCGCGCGCTTCGCAGGAACAGACCTCGGCGGCGCCGACCTCAGGTTCACCGACCTCAGGAATGCCGACTGGAAGCAGATCAGGAACATCCGGACCGCCAACATAGCAGGCGTGAAAAACCCGCCCAGCGGATTCATCGATTGGGCGCTCAAAAACGGAGCCGTACAGACAAACTCAGACTAGGGGGTTGTCGCAGGGACTTTGTCGCCGTAGCAACATGAACGGGTGCGAGTGCGCAGCGCAGGAATTATTCGCACAAATTGCGGACGTCATTCTGAGCGTAGCGAAGAATCTCAGCGATCCTCCATGCCGGCCCCGACTGCCCGCAAGGCAAACTAATCCGATCTGGCTTCGCGAAAATATCGCATCGCCGCCGGCCGGGAGAGCCAGAAGAGGAAAGCGCCGGCGATCAGCATCCCGGAAACGCCCTTCGCCAGGTCTTGCTTTACGAACAGGGTGAAAGCATCGCCAAGGCCGTTGATCGTGAAGAGCGAAATAGCAATCCACCACGCCCATCGCCTGCGCCGAATCAAGCCTGTTCCCGCCGCCGCGGCAACCGCGCCCACAGCAAGCAGCAGAAACCCGGCCGCCGGGCCCAGCCTGGCGAATGAAACATAAGCAGCCCGGTTCAAATCCCACAGCCAGTTCCACCAGGGACTCGGAAACAGAAGAGATTCCGCAGTAACCGACGAAATTACAGTGGCAAGAAATAGAAACGCCGCCGCCACGGTCACAGCTATCGGTCGTCGCGCTGAAGCCGGCTCATCGCGGATCATGAAGTGAGAGTCAGTCTAGTCCCGTCGCCGCTTTCTAACCACCCGCCCGATGATTCCTCACACACCCAGCAGAGTGATCTTTTCCTTCACTGCCGCGGCGCGCAGCTCACTATCAAGCGTGGCCAGCGGCAGACCCCGGCGCAAGGCGAGTTCAAGATAAGCTGCGTCATATAAGGTCAACTGATGCTGCGCGGCGAGGTTCATCGTGGCGCTCCAGGCCTGGCGGTCGGTTTCCGGATCGATGCTGATCGGAAGCAGCGAAAAATCCGCCAGGGTTTCATTGCGGAAGGAAGCATCGTGGCGCCCGCGCCGGATGCCCATTTCAAGGATGTTGGCCAACTCCAGCCGCCAGAGCGACGGCACCCACGCGCCTCCATCGGCAACCCGCTCGAATACCTCGCGGATGGCGGGAGTGGTTTCCTCCGCGTAGACAAAAGCCAGGGTGGCCGAAGTGTCAAGAACCAGGCTCACGGACGGCCGGCGTCTCGATCCGCCTTGAGAGCCTGCCAATCGAACGGCACAGGCTCGACCTTGGATACCCTTGCACGGATTCGTTGGATTGCCGCGCGAGCCGCCAGTCGGTCGATCCCGCCGGCATACGGCACCAGGCGGGCCGTAGGTTTGCCGTGCCGGGTAATGACGATCTCTTCGCCTCGATCCACGCGGTCGAGCAGCGAGCCGAGTGTATTTTTGGCTTCGAAAGCACCAATCTCAGTCATAGGCAATCCAGATAAGCTAGCTTAAGCTGGATTATATCAGCCACCCCTATCGCGCCCCGGCCAGCTCTTCCTCAAGCTGCTGCTTCTCATACAGCCCCGCGTAGTAGCCGCCGCGCGCCAGCAACTCCTCATGCGTGCCCAGCTCGGCGATCCGGCCGCCCGCCAGCACCGCGATCCGGTCGGCATTTCTTACCGTCGACACGCGATGGGAGATCAGGATGGTCGTCCGACCCTGCATCCGCTGCCGCAGCCCTTCCAGAATGCGCTCTTCGGTGTAGGTATCCACGCTCGCCAGCGCATCGTCGAGGATGAGTATTCTCGGCTCGCGCACCAGCGCCCGCGCCAGCGCCGAACGCTGCTTCTGGCCGCCGGAAAGCGTCAGGCCGCGCTCGCCCACCATGGTCTCGAAGCCGCGCGGAAATTCTTCGAATTCCTGCCGGATGTGCGCCGCCTCCGCCGCGCGCAGCATGTCGTGCTGCGAAGCGTCCGGAACGCCGAAGAGGATGTTCTCCCGCACCGTTTCGCTGAACAGGAACGTCTCCTGCGGCACAAAGCCGATGCTCTCCCGCAGCACCTCCAGCGGATACTCCCGCACCGGCCGTCCGTCGATGAGCACGGTTCCCGGCGTCGCATCGTAAATGCGGGGAATCAGGTTCACCAGCGTCGATTTTCCGGCGCCCGTTGGCCCCACCAGCGCCAGGCTCGACCCCGCGGGAATGGTCAGGGAGATATCCCGCAGCACCGGGTGCGCCGACGGAGAGCCTTCGTCATAAGTGAAAGTCAGGTGGCGAAACTCGATCTCTCCCTGAATGGCATGATCCTGGACCAGCTCGATATCCGCGTCCCGGTCGTCGATCGTCGGCTCTTCCGCCAGCAGCTCATGGATGCGGGTCACCGAAGCCGTGCCGCGCTCGAAGAGGTTGACGACCCAGCCCAGCGCGATAATCGGCCAGGTCAGCATCATCGTGTAGGTGGCGAAGGCGGTGAAATTGCCCACCGTGATGCGGTGCGAAAGCACCTCGTGGCCGCCCACCAGCAGCACGATCATCATGGCCAGCCCCAGCATGAATTCGAGTGTCGGCCACAGCATGCCCATCAGCTGGACCAAACGCAAGCCCCGGCGAATATATTCCCGGTTCGAGCTCTCGAAGGCCGCCGTCTGCGCCTCTTCCTGGGCAAAGGCCCGCACCAGCCGCGCCGCCGAGAAGTTCTCCTGCGCCTGCGCCGAAATATCCGAGAACATGGCCTGGATGCGCTCGAAGCGCTCGTGGATCTTCCGCCCCATGGCCTGCACCAGAATGCTCGCCACCGGCAATGGAACCAGGGCGCACAGCGTCAGCACCGGACTGATGCGCAGCAGGAAATACAGCGCCCCGATCGAGAACAGCACGGTGTTCGCGCTGTACATGATCGCCGGTCCCAGCAGCATGCGCACCGCGCTCAGATCGTTGGTCATGCGCGCCATGATGTCGCCGGTGCGCCGGTGCTGGTAGTAGACCGCGGGCTGTTTCTCCAGTTGCAGGAACAGATCGTTGCGCAGGTCGAACTCGATATCGCGCGAGATGCCGATCAATATCCAGCGCGTAAAGAACAGGAACACGCCTTTGACCGCCGCAATGGCCACGAGCAGCCCCGCATAAAGAAAGATCTTCTGCCGGGTCACGCCATGGTTCAGATCGTCGATGGCGACGCCGATCACCTTAGGGAAGAGAATCCAGACCGCGTTCGACAACACCACGGCAACGCCGCCCCAGACATAGCCGCGCGAGTAGCGTCGCATGTACGGTATAAGCGGCTTCAGTCGCTGAAACATCGAATCCTCATCCTCTCGATCGCCTTCAAGAAAAAACCGGCCTTCACTCCATCGATCGACGTCATTCTGAGCGCAGCGAAGAATCCCAGCCGCGCCGTTGCGCCGAAGGCGCGTATGCCTGGACGGCCAGTCCTAAGTCGACGACCGAAGCAGCAGATACCCGCCCGCCAGAGCAAAAAGCACATCCGGAGACCAGGCCGCCAGAAACGCCGGCAGCAGGTTCACATCCCCCATCGCCTCGAACGTGCCCGACACCACAAAATACGCAATCGCCACGCCGATAGCCACGCCGATCCCGGCCAGCGATCCCCGCTTGCCCATGGACAAGGCAAACGGCACGCCCAGGATCGCCATCACCAGCGTAATGATTGGATACGCCAGCTTGCGATTAAGCTGCACTCTTAGCCGCATGGTGTCGAAACCGCTCTGGCTCAGGTCGCGGATATACACCCGCAGCTCCTCGAAGCTCATCTCCGTCGACAGCCGCACCTCTTTCTTGAAATATTGCGGCTGCTCCCTGATCTCCTGAAACGTGTTCACCTCGAAGGGCCGGTAGCTGCTGATCTCATCCCCGTCGAAGGTTCGCTCCCAGCCATGCTCGAAGACCCAGTTCTGCAGCCGCGGCTCCCAGTAGGCATTCGAGGCAAAGATGCGCTTGGTGATCGAGAATGTATCCGGATTGAACTCGAAGACGGTGATATTCCCGAACGAATTCTGGTCGGCGTCGAAGTATTCGTAATAGAAGATGCGCCCCGGCTTGCCTGGCTGCTGCCGTCCGAAAATCCAGTTCTGTCCCGGATGCTCCATGGTCTGCGCCGGCCGGCCCTTGATCTCATTGCGCAGCGCCTCCTGCCGCCGGTTGGCCTTCGGCAGGTAAACCTCGTCGAAGACGAAAAGCGAAGTCGCCAGCACCGCGGCAATCACGATCACCGGCAGCACAATGCGATACAGGCTGATGCCTGCCGCCTTCATCGCCGTCAGCTCGCTCGACCGGTTGAGCAGGCCGAACACCACCAGCACCGCGATCAGCACAGCCAGCGGCGTGAGGTTGTAGATCATGCTCGGCGTCAGGTTGATCAGGTACGCGCCCACCGTCACCAGCGGCGTCTTGTTGCGGATAATGTCGCCCAGCAGCTCAAGAAACGTGAACAGCAGCAGCAGCATCACGAAGGTCACCAGCACCATCGTGAAGGTGCCCAGGAACTCCTTCAGCACGTACTCGTCGAGGATGAGAGGGAAGCGCCCGCGGGTAATCCGGGGCTTGGCTTCAACCACCCGCTCCATCGATTCCGTGGCCGGCTCCTTTGTCGACGATTTGAACCAGCCGCCGATCGACGTCAGCGCCGCCAGCGCCGCTCCGCCGGTCGACATTTGCCGCAGCAGAAAAACGCCGCAGACGGCAAAAATAAAGTTCGCCGCCCACTCGCCGACCGCAGCCGACACCTTGTTCTGCCGGGCCAGCGCCGTGCCCGTGTACGACAGGATGTAGTAGATGAACACCAGCGCGATGGTCAGCACGAATCCCGCGCTCTTGCCTCCGCGCTTGGACGAGATGCCCAGCGGCACGCCCACCAGCATCAGCACCAGACACGCCGCGGGATACGTAAAGCGCTTATGCAGCTCGATCAGGTACCACCGGCCTCCCTTGAGGCGCGAACGCGCCAGCAGCTCGCGGTTCGACATCGCCAGGATCGGCGCATCGCTCCGCGCGTGCGTGTCTTCCTGGGTCGTAAGCTGCAAGGGCAGGTCCGTCTGCGAGAAGGTGGATACGGTGTACTGGTCGGGGTGGTCCGTCTCCGTCTGGTGCTCGGTGCCGTCGCGCAGCCGCATGACCGCGCCTTCGCCCTTGTGGTTCACCACCGTTGCGAACGCGCCGGTGGTGATCTTCGGCATATTCGGGTCGGAGAGATCGGCCAGAAAGACCTGCTTCCAGTTGGAAGAGCCCGACACCGCTCGCACATCCTCTACATAGAGAATGTAATTTTTGAAGTCTTCATAGAAAACCCGCGGCTGCACCTCGTACGAAGCCTGCGCGTTCAGCAATTCGGACTCGAGCCGCAAGCCTGCTGCCGAAGCCCGGGGGGCAAAGTAAAGGGTGTTGGCCAATCCCACGGCCCAGCCCATAGCCGCGACCACGCCCACAATGCCGACAAACCTCCATACCCCCACGCCGGACGCCCGCATCGCGGTAATTTCGCTGTCCGCCGCCAGCCGGCTGAGGCCCAGAAGAATGCCCACCAGCACGGCCATCGGAATGGTGACCGTGAACATGTTCGGCAGGGTGAGCAGAAATATCTCGGCGACCACGCCCAGTGACGAGGTGTTGCGCACCACCAGCTCCAGCAGGTGCGGCAGGTCGCGCATAAAGAGCACGAAGGTAAAAAGCGCCCCGCCGATCAGGGCATGGGAGAGCACTTCCTTCAGGATGTAACGAGTGAGAATGCGCACAAACTATCGATCCAGCTCAAGTGTATCGCGCCGCTCAGTCCAGATCGATGGATGGGTGTCTCTCCGGGTGCCCCACGTCTCGCTTTTGAGACGTGGGATCAAGACGAACTCCGGGCATCCACCACGTTCCGTAATTCTGACGACCAAAGGAAGGAAGAATCTCAGCCATCCTGCGCCGAAGGCGCGTCCGCCTGGACGGCCAGTCCTGCCCCACGTCTCGCTTCTGAGACGTGGGATCAAGACGAACTCCGGGCATCCACCACGTTCCGTAATTCTGACGACCAAAGGAAGGAAGAATCTCAGCCATCCTGCGCCGAAGGCGCGTCCGCCTGGACGGCCAATCCTGCCCCACGTCTCGCTTCTGAGATGTGGGATACAACCCACTATTGCGCCGAAGGCGCGTCCGCCTGGACGGCCAGTCCCGCCGGCTGATACGGACCCACCTCCGGCCGGAACGCAATCGCGATACGGTTCCACGAATTGATCTGGGTGATCGCGAACGTCAGCTTCACCAGCTCCTGTTCGTTGAAGTGCTTACGCGCCGCGGCATACACCTCATCCGCAGCATGCCCTTGCTGGATATTCGTGATCGCCTCCGTCCAGGCCAGCGCCGCGCGCTCTCGATCGGTAAAGAAGGGAGCCTCGCGCCACGCATTCAGGGTATAGAGCCGCTGCTCGGTCTCGCCGTGGGCCCGTGCGTCCTTGGTGTGCATGTCCAGGCAAAACGCGCAGCCGTTCAGCTGCGACGCCCGCACCTTCACCAGCTCCATCAGCGGAGCCTCCAGCCCGCTGCGGCGAATCACCGCCTCAAGATGGAGCATCGCCTGAACACCCTCCGGAAAACCCGCCTGATAATCCAACCGCGTCTGCATAAATATCCTCCTCGTATGGCTAGGACAACATCAGAGCTGCCGGAATATGCCGTCATTCTGACGACCAGCGGGAGGAAGAATCTCAGCGATGCGTCCAAGCCCGCATCGCTGAGATTCTTCGCTGCGCTCAGAATGACGAGTGCATTCCATCAACACATGTCCTGCTACAGCAAAAAGATGGCGAGAAACCTGTGGAAGTTGCAACCATAGGTGTGACGAATTACGGGGAATTCTGGGCCGGGATCGCCAACCGATCTCGGGTGCCCATCCTTCATAGCTTCATCGTGAAGGGTGGGAGACAGCCGCCTGGTATCGCTTCAATCGCAGGCTGTTCGCCAGCACGCTTACTGAGCTCAGCGCCATCGCCGCGGCGGCGACCGCCGGATTCAGCAACAGCCCGATCAGCGGATACAGCACGCCCGCCGCGATCGGAATCCCGAGCACGTTGTAGCCGAGAGCCCAGCCCAGGTTCTGCCGCATCACGCGCAGCGTCTGCCGCGCCAGCTTCAGCGCGGTAACGATCTGCTGCGGCTCGCCGCGCAACAGGATCGCGTCTCCCGCCTCGCGCGCCAGGTCTGTCCCTGTGCCCACTGCGAGCCCGGCATCGGCCGCCGCCAGCGCTGCCGCGTCGTTGATGCCGTCGCCCACCATCGCCACCACGCGCCCCTGCGCCTGCAGCTCGTGGATCTTCGCCAGCTTGTCCGCAGGCAGCAGCTCTGCATAAACCGTATCGATCCCGGCCGCGCGCGCCATCCCTTGCGCCGCCGCGGACGTATCTCCGGTAAGCATCGCCACCTGCAGCCCCATGCGCTGCATCGCGGCAATCGCCTCGGCCGCGCCGGGACGAAGCGTGTCTTGTGCGGCGAGCCAGCCGGCATAAACGCCATCGACGGCAAGATGAAGCAGCGTCGCCGTCGAGGAAGAAGCAATCTCACCCTTGACGCCCAGCTCCAGCATCAAGGCCCGATTTCCTGCCGCGACCGAACGCCCATCGAATTTTCCCGTGACTCCTTTGCCGGGAACAGCCCTGAACTCCTGTACAGGAAGCGCGCGAACCCCTTTCGCACCGGCGTAATCCAACACCGCCCGCGCCAGGGGATGCTCGGACCCTTGCTCCAGCGAAGCCGCCATCGTCAGCAGTTCCGGTTCTGGAAAGCCGATCAACTTCGTCTGAACGATGTGAGGCTTGCCCTCGGTCAGCGTGCCCGTCTTATCCAGCACAACAGTGTCGACACGCCCCAGCCGCTCGACGCTCTCGCCGCCCTTGAACAGAATCCCAAGCTGCGCCCCGCGACCGATGGCAACCGTAAGCGCCGCCGGTACCGCCAGCCCCATTGCGCACGGGCACGCGATCACCAGCACCGCGACCGCAATGGCAAAGGCCCGCGTGGGATCGTGATCCGCAAATGCCCATATCGCGAACGAAAGCGCCGCCAGCCCCAGCACCGTGGGGACGAACACCGCGCTCACCCTGTCTGCAAGCTGCTGCATCGGAGCCTTCGACGACTGCGCCTCTTCCATCATCCGCAGCATCTGCCCCAGCACGCTCTCCGCGCCCACCGAGGTCGCGCGATATTCCAGAGCTCCGTCATAATTCAACGATCCACCGATCACCCGGTCGCCCGCCGTCCGCGCCACCGGCAGCGATTCGCCGGTAATCATCGATTCGTCCACGCTGCTCGCGCCCGAGACGACCACGCCGTCGACCGGAATGCGCTCGCCCGGCCGCACCCGCACCACGTCTCCTTCGATCAACAGCGCGATAGGGACCTCCGTCTCAACGCCATTGCGCACCAGCCGCGCAGACTGCGGCTGCAGCGCGGCAAAAGCTCGCAGCGCATCGAGCGTGCGGCGCTTGGCGCGCGCATCCAGCCAGTTGCCCAGTAGAAGAAAGCCGAGAATCAGCAGTACCGAATCGTAGTAAACATCCGGCTGCAGTCCGTGGCTCAAAAAGAATTTCGGCAGAAAAGTTGCAGCGGCGGAGTAAAGAAAGGCAGCACCCGTGCCCAGCGCGACCAGCGTATTCATGTTGGTGCTGCGATGGGTGAACGCCTGCCACGCCCGCTGGTAGATCGGCCCGCCTGCAAAGACCATCCCCAGGACAGTGATCGCCAGCATCGCATACTTCAGCATGAGCACCCGAGCCGGGTCGAGGGCAGGGAAGAGATTCATTGCCAGATGATCGAGCCGGGCCGGCAGTCCGTGCATCAGGGGCCCGTGCATGAACATGGACAAAATCATGCACACCGCGCCGCCCGCCATGGCCGCAATGGCTCGATCCCTCAGCCGCCGCTCGTCTGCTGCGCGCGTGACCTCGTCGTCGTGCCCGCTGGTAGAATTTTTCTCCGCCGCGTCGTACCCGGCTTCGCGCACCGCATCGATCAATGCCGGCATCAGCGAGTCGAGCCGTGTCACCTTCGGCTCGTACACCACGCGCGCCGAGTGCGTCATCAGGTTGACGCTGGCCGCTGTCACGCCGGGAGTATCGCGCAGCGCATGCTCCACGTGCGCCTGGCACGCTGCGCACGTCATTCCTTCCACTGTCAGAGTGATCGCCTCGGAATTCTCCGCGCTCACCGGAGTCAATGCGACTCCGCGTGCGCCGTATAGCCAGCCTTCGACAAGGCTGCCACCACCGCGCCCGCATCGGGAGACTTCACCCGCGCCGCGCCAATCCGAACCTCTTCCACCTCGGTCTCCGGAACCCGTTGCAGCGCCTGCGTAACACGCTTCACGCAAGCGCCGCAATGCATCCCGTCAATGCTCAACGTAATCTCGCTCACAGAAAAACTCCTTTATTTATATATGCATCTGGTAGCACCAACGATGCAAGCCGGGCGCCCCGCATCTCGCCTTTGGATGTGGGTCTGCAACTTTCTCTACGCTGACGATCTCTCCGCCGAAGCCGCAAATGCACATATGAGACAGCTTCTAGTCTCCCGTCTGAAAGCGATAGCCCACGCCGCGCACCGTCTGCAGATAGCGCGGCTGCGCCGCCTCATCCTCGATATACCGTCGCAGCCGCACAATGAAGTTGTCGATGGCCCGCGTATCCGTGTCCTCGCGCACCCGCCATACCTGCTCCAGCAGCTCTTTTCGAGAGATGATCCGCCCCTGGTTACGCACCAGGTAGCGCAACAGATCGGCCTCCATCAGCGTCAGCCGAATGGTCTTGCCGAACGAGCTCAGCTCCAGCGCTTCGAAGTCGATCGTCCGCCCCGCAAACGTGAACGTGGACACCTCCTCCACCGGCGCGCGGCTCTCTTCGACAGGACGATGCCATTTCATCCGCCGCAGCAGTCCATTCAACCGCGCCAGCAGAATCGAAAGATCGAAAGGCTTGGGCAGATAGTCGTCCGCGCCCGCCTCGAATCCGCGCAGCACATCTTCCGGCCGCCCGCGCGCGGTCAGCATCAGCACCGGAACGAAGTTTTTTTGAGCGCGAAGCTCGGCGAGCACGTCGAACCCGCTCTTGCCGGGCAGCATCACGTCCAGCAGCACCGCGTCGAAAGACTCGCGCGTCAGCCGCTCCAGGGCAGCCTCGCCGTTGTCGTCGATGGCCACCTCGTACCCCTCGGCCTGCAGGTTGAACAGCAGCCCCTGCGCCAGGTGTGTCTCGTCTTCCACCACCAGAATGCGCTCCGCTTCGCTCATGAGACCTCCTGCTCGTGGCCGTCGTCGGGCGCTTCGGCTACCGGCCCCAGCAGTCGCGGCAGTTGCACGCTCACCGTCGCGCCGTTGCCCACGCCCGGGCTCTCCGCGAACGCGTCTCCGCCATGCTGGCGCGCAATCGTCCGCACCAGGAAGAGTCCCAGCCCGGTGCCCTTGGTCTTCAGAACGCTGCGCGAGGGAACGCGATAGAAGCGCTTGAAAATCCGCTTCAGGTGCGCAGGCGGAATCCCGATCCCCGAATCCGCCACGCTGAGCATCACCCACGCATCTTTCTCGACCGTAAGCGTCACCCGGATATTCGCGCCGCTCGGCGAATACTTCACCGCATTGTTCAGCAGGTTCAGCACCACCGTCTGCAATTCTTCCGGGCTGCCCCGCACAATCGCCGGAGAATCCGCCGAAGTAGATTCGAAAGAAATCCCCGATGGCTCCAGCTCCGAAGCTTCCAGGTGATTCCGCGCCCGCGTCATCTCCACGCACTCCGCCACCAGCGCCCGCATGTCGACCGGGATGCGCACCTGCTTACGCGACCGCTGCCCGACTTCGCCGGCCTTCAATACCTGCTCGACTGTGGCCAGCAGCCGCTCGCTGTCCTCACGCATGATCGCGTAAAACTCGCGCCGCTTGGCCTCCGGAACCTCCCGGCGCTGCAATGTCTCGAGATACAGCCGAATCGACGTAATCGGCGTCTTCAGCTCATGTGTAACGGCATTCAGAAAGGCGTCGTGCCGCTCGTTGCGCCGCACTTCGCGCACCAGGAAGATGGTGTTCAGCGTTACGCCCGCGATCAGCAGCAGAAAAAAGGGAATTCCGATCAGCATCGGCATCAGCCGCCGCCAGTTCAGAATGATCCATCCCACATTCAGGGTGACGGCCACTCCCACCATGCAGGAGCCCAGCACGATGAACAGCACCATATTCCGTCTTCGCCCGCTGATTCTCATCGTTGAATCCAGAATTCTCTTAATCGCACGTCTCGCTTGTGGACTGTCATTACTATTTAACGCCGTCATTCTGACGACCAACGGGAGGAAGAATCTCAGCGATGCGTCCACACCCGCATCGCTGAGATTCTTCGCTGCGCTCAGAATGACGGTCTCTTACACCATCTTTCAGTTCTAGACGCAACAGTGTCATCCGCTCCTCTGCGAAAGACGCGGCACCAAACGAAAACGCCCGCTCGGCAAGTGTACCGGGCGGGCGATTCAATTGTGATATCTCGTTAGGCTCGAAGGTCAGCTGAACGCTACACCCTGCACCCTATCCCCTGAACCCTGCTCTTAAGCCACTCCAGCCGGCTTGGGATTCGCAGGATCGTACTGCGCCACTTTCACGTCCCACGCCAGGCCCAGCTTCTTCAGCAGCGAAATGCCGATCCAGTTGGGATCGATCTCATACCATGCCAGCCCGTGCCGCGCCGACACCGGATGCGCGTGATGGTTGTTGTGCCATCCCTCGCCGCCCGTCAGCATGGCGACCCACCAGCTGTTGCGCGAGTGGTCCTTGGTCTCGAAGCGCCGCGATCCCCACATGTGCGTCGCCGAGTTCACCAGCCAGGTTGCATGCAGCCCCAAAGTCACGCGCAGGAAGATGCCCCACATCACGCAGGACCATCCGCCGATGGCCAGCAGCGCGAAACCCACCACCACCATCGGAACCCAGTGATACTTGCTCAGCCATACATGGAACTTGTCGCGGGCGAGATCGGGAGCATAGCGGGACAGCATGGCCGTCTCCGCGTGCATCGAAACGCCGCTCAGGATCCAGCCCATGTGCGCCCACCATCCGCCTTCAGTCGGCGTATGCGGATCGCCCTCATGGTCGGAGAGCTGATGGTGAACGCGATGCGTCGCCACCCAGAAGATCGGTCCGCCCTCGAGCGACAGCGTCGCGCCGATGGTCATGAAATACTCCACCCACTTCGGCACCTTGTAGCCGCGATGCGTCAGCAGCCGGTGATAGCACATGCCGATGCCGATGTTCGAGGCATAGATCCACAACACCAACGTGCAGATAAGCGCCTTCCACGAGAACATGAACAGCGCCGCCACCGCGCCGATGTGGAAGAGCACCATGAAAATCGTGGTGATCGTGCTAAGCGATCCACTCTGCGCCTTGCGTCCCAGGGCAAACTGCGGCTTCTTCTCCGCGGTCAAATGCTTGGCTGCTGCTGCAGATTCTGTGGTAGCAATGGGGTCGTCGAGCAATTCAGTAGGCATGAAGTGGAACTTCTCTCCGGGGGTGGGTTTGGATATCTGTCTTGACCGTATCAGCCCCGGGCCATGCCCAGTTGTAAGACTTTTGTAATCGCCGTGGAATCAAAAAGTTCAGGCCCGCATCGGTGCCCGGCGATCTTTGAGAACGAATCGGCGATCCGCCAGACTTGGGGCAGTGAACCTGTTCAGCCAGGCGTCAAGCAGCGGAAATGCGGAGCTATCTTAGAACCTGTCTGGCTTTGTTGACATCCCTCGTCTCTCTATAACAAATTTGTCATCCCGAGCGAGCGCAACCGGGGTGGCGGAGCGAGCCGAGGGACCTGCTTCTTGCTGGCGCAACCGCAGATTTTCGCTTCCACAGCGCATTCCGCGATTCGAGAACAGGGATGTCAACAGAACCACCCCATCTTTTTGACAGCTTCTCACGAAGAAGACGCCGCAGCCTCCACGCCGCCCTCCGCAACCTGGGACACCGGCGTAACGAACTGCGCCAGCGCCTCGCGCGCCTGTCGCGAAACGATCATCATCAGCCGGTCGTTCTCCCGCAGCACTGTGTCCGGATGCGGCAGCACCACATGCTCGCGCCGCCGGATCGCGATGATCTCGAACTGATATCCCGCCATCTGCTTGTAAAACGCCTCGATGGTCACGCCCGCCAGCGCACTGTCCTGCGCCACCACCGCCATGGTCAGCTCCTGATTGCCCGGCAGGTCGAAGTGGACGTGCGACCGCAGCAGCCGCATCAGGTCCAGATGCCCCACCTCTTCGGTGAAGGAAAGGTTCCTCTTTCCCAGCAGGCTCAGGGCGATCTGGATATGCTCCAGATAGTGCGCCGGCGAATCGCGCCGGGTCGGCACCTGGCCCTCGTACAGGCTGCGATACTTCAGCTTCGCCGAAAGCCGTCCCTGCAGCAGGTAGCTGATCATCACCGCCATGCCTGCGGGCACCAGCAGGTGGAAGCCGCCGGCCATCTCCGTGACCATCAGCATGGTGGCAATCGGAACCCGCGCCGCCGCACCGAAGACCGCCGCCATTCCCACCACTACAAAGACCGCGGGAAGCTGGTGCAGAAGAATCGCGAAGCTGCCGCCCAGCATCGCGCCCACAAACAGGGACGGCGCAAACACGCCGCCCGAGCCGCCCGAGGAAACCGTCAGCGCAAACGCCGCGATCTTCGCGAACACCAGGATCAGCAGAACCTTCAAAGCCAGCTGCCCGTTGATCGCCAGTTGGATCCACCCGTACCCGCCTTGCAGCACCTGGGGAAGCCACAACGCCAGCAGCCCCACGCCCAGTCCGCCGATTGCCGGCTTGGTCCATTGCGGAACGGCAAGCGCGCGGAAGAAATCGCGGACCCGGTAGAAGACCTCCGGCAGCAGCGTCCCCACCAGTCCCGCTGCGACTCCAAGCGCGGCGTAGGCTGCGTAGTCGGTCAATTTTGGCGTGGGGATCGCGGGAATGCGAAACAGCGGCCCGAAGCCCACAAACAGCCCGTTCACCGCATACGCCACTGCCGAGGAGCACATGGTATAGAGCAGCGCTCCCACCTCGAACTCCATATTCCCGTACAGCACCTCGATGGCGAAGACGCCAGTCCCCATCGGCGACCGGAAGATCGCCGACAATCCTGCCGCCATCCCCGCCAGCAGCAGCAGTCTGCGCTGGGCTTCGGTATGGTGCGTCAGCCGCGCGTAATACGATCCCAGCGTCGCCGTGATCAGCGCAATCGGGCCTTCGCGCCCAGCCGCGCCCCCCGAGCCGATGGTGATCGCCGAGGCCACCATCTTGATCGGCGCCACGCGCGGCCGGATGATGCCTTCCTCGCGATGAAATGCGGTCACGGCGGTGTCCGTGCCGTGTCCTTCGGCCTCCGGCGCGAAACGGTAGACGAGGAACCCTGAAAGCAGGCCGCCCACCGTCGTGACCACAGGAATCAGCCACAGCCCGTGCGGTCCGATGTGTTGCACCAGCCCGCCGATCTCCAGCCCTGGCGGCTGGTAGCCGGCGATCGTCTGCAGAAAGAACCGGTCGCAAAGCCGGAGCATCCACATGAAGAGCTGGGCGCTCAACGCTCCCGCGACGCCCAGAATTGCCGACTCCATCAGGAGCCTCGGCTCGCCTTCCCGCTCCAACACCCGCATCCGTTTACCCTTCTGCATTGCCGAACTACACCCGCCGATCGATGTACCGGCTCCGGGCGCATATCCGGCCCGATGGAACGGACAAGATCCGGCTTTCTCTCGCGCCCCTTATTATGGATGCCGACTCTTGAGTATGTGGGTCGCCGTGAATACCATCAGGGTGTTCCATGTCCCGCTCTTGAGAAATGAGCTCAGATGAACAAATGGCGTGACCTCCTTCATCGTTTGTTAATCTCAAGCCCGGAAGATAGTCGAGACGATAAACCTATGACCCGGCATCCCCTTCGCTTGCTCCCGCTCAGCCTGGCTCTCCCGCTTTTCGCTTCCGCCGTTCCATCCACCCTGGTCGCGCAGTCCATCAATCTGCCCACCAGCAAGCAGATTGTCCAGCCCGTCCCCGGCGACCCGGCGCGAACGAACGGGCTGCCCATGGGCGCCGCCTGGTCCCCGGACGGACGCTACCTCGCGCTCGTCAATGCCGGTTACGGCACGCCCGACTCCGACTACTCGCAGTCCGTTGCCATCCTCGACACGGCAAACGGCAAGCTTACTGACTTTCCCGATCACCGCACCGTCGTTGGCGCGGCCCAGACCATGTATTCCGGCGTCGCCTTCTCGCTCGACGGCTCCCACGTCTACGTCAGTTTCGACTCGCTCTCCGCGCCTGAAGGCGGGGAAAGGAACCAGACCGGCAACGCCATCGCCGTCTACAGCCTCACCGACGGCGAGCTGAAGCCCGACCGCCTCATTCCCATCCCTCTCCAGCACCTCGCTCCGGGACATTCGCAGAACCAGATCGGCAAGCCTATCGCCGCTGGCCTCGCCATCCCCGTGCCTACCGGCCTCGCCGTTTTCAAAGGGGAAGACGGGCAGGAAAAGCTCCTCGTGGCCGACGAATTCTCCGACGATGTTCTCCTCCTCGATCCGGCGTCCGGCAAAATTCTCACCCGCTTCGACCTGGCCAGCACGCCCGTCGTCCCGTCTGCCTACCCCATCGCCATCGCCGTCACCAGAGACAGTCGCCGCGCCTTCGTATCGCTCTGGAACGAGTCCGCCGTCGCCGAGCTGGACCTGCGCAGCGGCAAGGTAGCCGGTTCGGTCGATCTGCTCCCGTCCTCGTCCAGCATCCTGCCCGGCTCGCACCCCATCGCAATGACCCTCAGCCCCGACGAGAAGACCCTCTTCGTCGCCTTGGCCAATCGCGACGGAGTAGCCGCCGTCAACATCGCCGGCAGAACGCTGCGCTACGTCCGCCTCTATGACACGCGCCTGCCCGGCCAGCGCTATTTCGGAGCCATGCCCGACGCCGTCTCCATCTCGCCCGACGGCAGGATGCTCTACGCCGCCAACTCCAGCTCCGACGCCGTCGCCGTCTTTCACACCAAGCCGGCAAGCGAGGTCGGCGCCCCCGAGCAGCCCATCGGCTTCATTCCTACGGAGTGGTATCCCTCGGCCATGGCCATCAAGGGAGACAAGCTCTACGTGGCCACCGCCAAAGGGCAGGGAACCGGCCCGAACGTAGCGCCTCAGCCCGATCCCGCTCATCCAACCGAGGGCCTGCCCACCCGCACGCATCGTCCCCATACCTACATCGCCACGCTTCTCCACGGCTCGCTCGCCACCATCGACCTCCCCGGCGCGCAGAAAGACCTGCCCGAACTCACCCGCCAGGTAGTAGCCAGCAATATGATGCAGGCCGCGCAGAACCACCTCGCCTTCGCCGAGTCCTCCGACAATCCCTCGGGCGCCAACCCCATCCATCACGTGATCTACATCATCAAGGAGAACCGCACCTACGATCAGATTCTCGGGGACCTTCAGCAGAACGGCCAGAAGGTGGGTGATGGCGATCCCGCGCTGACCATGTACGGCGACTCCATCACGCCCAACGAACACAAGCTGGCGCTCCAGTTCGGCGTCCTCGACAACTTCTACGACTCCGGCGAGGTCTCCGGCGACGGACACGTCTGGTCCACCGCCGCCATCACCAGCGACTACACCGAGCGCGAATGGCAGCAGTCCTACCGCGGCGCCGAACGCACCTACGACTTCGAAGGAGTCGTGCAGAACGGCTACCCCATCCAGGAAAAGATTCCCGACATCAACGAGCCGGAGAGCGGATATCTCTGGACCGATCTCGCCAGGCATGGCAAGACCCTTTACCACTTTGGCGAGTTCATCTCCACCAAGTTCTGCGACGATTCCGGCGAGGCGCCGAAAGAGAAGTCGCCGCTCGAAGGCACGCCCGAGCCCACCCACTACTGCGCCGATTCCTACATCCAGCCCGGCGCCGAGGTTCCCGAAAACTACGGCGGCGGCAAGAGCCCCTATCCATGGAAGATTCCGCTCATCTACCGCAACGTGGCCACCAAGCCCGAGCTCGAAGGCAACTTCGATCCCAAATATCCGGACTTCAACCTGAGCTTCCCTGACCAGCTCCGCGTCAACGAATTCCTCACCCACTTCAACGCCTGGGTTGAGGAGCGCAAAGCCGGCCGCGACGAGATGCCCGCCTTCGTCATGCTGCGCCTGCCCAACGACCACACCGCCGGAACCCGCCCCGGCATGCCCACTCCGCGCGCCTCTGTAGCCGACAACGATCTCGCCGTAGGCCGCGCCGTCGAAGCCGTCTCCAACAGCCCCTACTGGAACGACACCGCCTTCTTCATCCTCGAAGACGACGCCCAGGACGGAGCCGACCACGTCGACGCCCACCGCTCAGTCGCGCTCGTGGTCAGTAAATATTCACCCCGCGCGTCCGCGCCGACCATCGACCACACCTTCTACACCACGGTCAGCGTCCTGCACACCATGGAAGACCTGCTCGGCATCCCGCCCATGAACAACAACGACGCCTTCGCCCCGTTGATCGCGCCGCTCTTCGCCGGAGAAGGGAATCAGCCGCCCTTCAACGCCGACTACCGCAACCGCGACAACAAGCTCATCTACACCGCGAACCTGCCTAAGGCTGAAGGCGCGAAGGAGTCCATGAAGATGGACTTCACCCACGAAGACCGCGCCAATCCGGTCAAGCTCAACGTCATCCTCTGGAAGGACGCCATGGGCAGCAAGCCGGTCCCGGCCATGCTCCTCCATCCCCACGGCCTGCACAAAGACGATGACGACAACTAGAAAAAATAAAGACGGCATAAGGCGCCGTCATTCTGAGCGCAGCGAAGAATCCCAGCGATACATCCGCGCCAGCGTCGTTGAGATTCTTCCAAGGCTGTCTTAACTAACGAGCTCGGGAACCTTCGCCGCAGCAGCGATGTACGTGATCGATGAGCGCTCGCCTTTGAGCTGCTGCATCATCCCCAGCATGTCCCAGTTCTGCCAGGTTTCAACCATCCTGGAGCCGGCGACGCGAAGCACAGAGATGCCGGTGACGTTGATCTTTACGCCGGTAGCTGGAATCCCCAACCCATCGCCCGTATGTCTCGCCGTACACGCCCAGCGCACACAGAGCTTGTCGCCCTCGGCGATCGTGTCCTCAACTGTGATCTGCGTATCTGAAAACGCCGATTGAAGGCGGTCGAAAAATGGATAGAAAGCATCAGACCCCATCGTCGTCTCGCCGCCATCGTGGATGACCACATCCGGCGCCAGCATCTCGCCGATCGCCTCGCGCCGTCCCTTGTTCCACACTTCGTCGAACCAGCGCCGTCCCAGCTCCCGCTCAGCCTCTGTCATATCGGTACCCTCCGTGGCATGCATCCTACGCCCCGGCCGGTAACCCTGGCTCTATTTCACCCCGTTGTTGGGATTCCACGAACCCTGCAGTTTGCGGACATAGAGAATCTGCCCCGTGTGATAGGCATTGTGCGTGCTGATATGGCTGATCGTCGGCGCGATTTTCTCAAGGGTGGCATCGTCGCAGGTGGCGACCAGGTCTTCAAGGGAACTGAGCACCGAGTCGAGATCGTGGACCGTCTTGGTCCATGCGGCAGCATCGAAGTCGTTGAAGGTCTCGTCGTTGTTGCTCGGCGCGGGCGGATTCTTCTCGCCCTTCAGTTGGGCAAGAGCCCGCCTGTTCCAGAACAGCAGATGATAGGTCAGCATGCCGACCGAGTGGTTGGCGTCCGGATCGAGCTTGCCCGCGGCATTGGTCGGCACCCACTTCGCCTGCTCCGCGCTGAGTCCGGCCACGGCGGTATTCACCGGCACAAACCACTCGGCCTTATCGTGCGTCGAGCGGAGTTGCGAGAGCAGAATGCTCCGCAGCGTCGGCGGAGGCCCGGATGCCGGAGTCTGAGCGCCGGCCAGCGGCACGGCCAGAAGAAAGATTGCCGGAAAGAGAAGCAGCAGGGAAGTACGAAGTCGCGTCATCCCGGCATTCTAGCCCCCACGCAGCGAAGCGCACCGACCAGTTTTCGCCCGAATACAAAAAGCCGGGACGAACGCCAGGACGAAAGTCCCCGGGTGCCCCACATTTCGATTCTGAGATGTGGGAAACCACGAACGCCCGCGCGAAGTGACCAAAGGGAGCGAAGCAATCGACCCTGGCGCCGAAGGCGCGATTGCCTGGACGGCCAGTCCCCGGGTGCCCCACATCTCGATTCTGAGATGTGGGAAACCACGAACGCCCGCGCGAAGCGACCAGAGGGAGCGAAGCAATCGCCTCCGGCGCCGAAGGTGCGATTGACTGGACGGCCAGTCCCGCGATCGCCTGGACGTCCAGTCCCTAGGCGGAGCGGCGCCTCCGCCCGCTGACCAGATAGATCGCCGCCCGCAGCTCCAGCAGGGGATCAGACGAAGGCTCGATCCCATCAAGCCGGGGAATCGGATCGAAAATAATCTGCTTCTGTTCGGTCTCGTTCTCCCCGACCAGCGCGGTCAGGCTCAGCGTCCCCAGCTCCACCAGCGCCCGGTCTTCCGGCCAGGGAACGGTCGCATCGTCGACAATGTCTCCCTCGTTGGCCACCTGCACCAGGATCTTGAATTTCGCCGGTCCCTTGCTGACCCGCTCCGCGATCTCGTCGAAGAGATAGTTGGCGCTCTTGGCCTTGGTCGCCGCGTCGTCGAGGTGTTGGTTACCGGCCTCGGGAACGATGCGGTAGCGCCCATAGCGGGCGACGCCGTCCTTGTTGATAAAGCGCATCGCCGTCACGCCGAAATAAGTCTCCGTCGCAAAGCTCTCCGGAGCCGGCTTGGGCGCCTGCACAAACGCCAGGGCCGCAGGATGGCTGCCCAGAAAGGCCTCCAGCGGCGAGCCGGAAAGGTTCGCCGGGTCGCTCGACGCCAGCGCCTGCAAAAACTCCAGGAACTCCGCGCCGGTGTGCGTAGGAAAGCCGTCGGTCGAGTGGCTCACGATATCGGTGTGCACATGTTCGGCGAGGTTGAAGCGGATGGCGAAGCCGCGCGGGTTCGCGTTGGGATCGTTGTCCGGAATCATCGGAACGCCGGTTGAGTTCGAGAAGCGCACCGTCACCGGCGTCGACTCCCGCGTAATGTGCGCCGCTCTGCTCAGCGAAGCCGCTCCAGGGGATGGCGTAAACGTACCCGTCAGCATCACGCCCTTCGCGTGGGCCGGACGATACCCTGCGTTCAAACCAAAAATCTTGTCAAACTGCTGGAGAAGGCCGTGGCTCAGCGCCAGAAGCTTCTCATCGGTAGGAAGTGGCATTCATTGCTCCTAAAAAGTCAGACTGCACCGCCAAACGGCGCCTACCGCTTCGATCACGCGAACCCGCCAACAGGTGCGAGAAAGATAAGCCCGGGTGCCCCACATCTCAAAGTGTTCAGTCTCATGACATGCTTTACATCTTGTCTCGGGACATCCTTTACACTTCTTCGTTCGCGGAGGGAGCGCAGAGGAACCGGGGATGGCGTGGAAGGCGATGGACGTTCAGGATCAGCGGGTGCGCTGGTGGTGGCGGGGACAATCCTGATGTTGCGCGGTCCGGCGCACACAACTGGAAACCTCGAATCGACGCAGATTTCCTTTTCCAACGAGGCCAAGCTCGGCCCGCAGTTGACCGACGGCGCCCGGCTTTATTTCGAGAGCGGGAATGTTCCGTCGGCGATGTCTGTGACCGGGGGGATGATCGCGCCGATTCCGGGGCTGAGCGGCGGAATGTATCTGGTGGATGTATTGGCGGACGGATCGAAAGTCCTGGTGTGGGCCCAGAACCTGAACAATGAGGTGGCCGACGGTCGGTTCCTAGCGGGATCGAGTCTGGGGGGAGCGTGGAGGAAGATTGGGACGGAGCAGGAAGCCAATCCCATTGCGCGGTGGTCGTCGGACGGAAAGTCGATCTACTTCGTGGAAGGGAAACAGGTGTGGGTGATGGATGAGGACGGCGGTGATGCACGGGCTTTGTGGAAGCCGCCCCAGCCTCCGTTTACGCTGGCCGTATCCCCGGATGGGAAACAGCTCGCGGTGACGGTCCTTTCCCGGACAGCGCGTATCTGGCTGGTCGGCAGTGACGGAAACGACCCCCATCCATTGAAACTGGACTGGCCGGCGGATGCCGCCGAAACTCAGGGTCAGTGGACTCCGGACGGGCGGCGCTTTCTCTTCAATTCTGACCGCGAAGGACGCGGGAACGTGTATGAGTTGGTGAAACCGCTTTGGTTCGAATTCTGGAAGAAGCCGGAGGCGATGCGCTTGACCGGGAATCAGCTGAACATCACGGACGCGACGCCTGCGCGAGATAGCAAAAGCATCTATGTGCTGGGGCGGGTGGAATCGGGAGCGATGCAGGTGTTCGATCCACGGGCAGGGAAGCTCGTGCCGTTTCTCGGGGGCCTGCCAGCTTCGGACCTTGTCGTGTCTCCGGACCGGCAGTGGATGGCGTACACGGAATATCCAAGCGGGCATCTGTGGAAGAGCCGGGTAGACGGACGGCAACGAGGCGGTACAGCTGACAGACGTGCCGGCCTGGATGGAACAGTGGTCCCCGGACGGAAAGTATCTGCTGGCCACGGCGCGCGAGCCGCTGCGGATGGTGATCTACTCCGTGGCGACGAAACAGTGGCGGACACTGATGTAGTTCGACGCGCCGGACGGCTTCTATGCTTGGTCTCCAGACAGTCGCGCCATCTACTTCTCGCAGACCCAAACCCATGCAGGTATGTACCGGCTGTCGGTACCGGACGGCGCGCGGCAGCGTGTTTCGGACATTCCCGATACGACGATATCGAATCAGGCGTTCGTGAGCGTGACGGCGGACGGACAGCCGGCGATCATGAGCTACGCCGGAGCCGAGCAGGTGTACTCGCTGCAGTGGAAGTGAGTGGTGGACCGAATCGGCAATCAGGATGGGGAAGTCTGCTTCCTCCCCCTGCCGGGTGCCCTACATCTCGATTCTGAGATGTGGGATTCCACCGGGCGCTCCTATCCTTTCGGTTTCTCTCAAAACGCCACCGAAGCAGGAGCGAAACCTAACGTCGTCTTCATCCTTGTCGACGAGCTGCGTTGGCCCTCAGTCTTCCCCATCGGCGTCAACAGTGCCGAAGAATATTTCAAGCGCTTCATGCCGGATCTCCAGCGATGCATCTGAAAGGGGGCGTAAAGTTCTCGAATTACAACAGCAGCCTGCGCGTGTACGCCTGCCCGCGGCACCATCATCACCGGCCTGTACTCTCATCAAAGCTGGCTCGTCACCACCATCCTCTCCAATCCCAACCTGCCGGTCCTCAATCCTGCATTTCCTACTTTTGGCAAACTCCTTCAGGCAACCGGCTATACGACCCCTTAACTACGGCCAGTGGCACGTCTCCGTCCCGAACGGCCCCTCTGGCCTGCCGGCAATCTCCTCGACGATGGGTCTACCTCTATCTGGCGCTTGCTTTTACCGTTCTTATTTCGGTGATGTCTTACCGGATGATTAATCAAGGTCTGACCAAGACCGTCCTGCTTTTTGTCGATCCCTGCTATCTATTGCTCACGTGGGGCTGCTTTAAGGCTTTCAAGAATTCAGCGGCAAAGTAGCAGCCGCCATTTTTGCTAACTATATTATTGCCCTCAATAGATGAGCTTCAGGGAAAACTGAATTTGCCGAGAGGTCCCGGCCGTTTTGCTGATCACTCCAAACCCCGAGCCTTTGATCGTGTTCGCCGGCAGGCCCATGTTCGCCACGTTGAACACGTTGAAGAACTCCCCGCGGAACTGAAGGTCGGCGCGCTCCAGACCACTGCTTCGATGGGCAATCGGCGTCGTCTTGATGACAGCAGCATCGAAGTCGTAATAAGCCGGCCCGCGGAAGCTATTCCGACCGAGCATTCCGAATCGCCCTGAGTTAGGTCCGGTTCCACCCTGTATCCCGATGGGAATCGAAAAGAACGTTGCGTTGGCGGCGCCGAGCCCAAAATAGTCTTCCCGTCGTCGAGTTGAGCTATGAGCCGTCGAGAGGCTCGGTTTGCCAATCTGGTCTGGCCGGTCCGCCCCAACTGTCCCTGCGCCCGTCTGCTGAATCCCTGAGTAAACGGTGAACGGCGCTCCACTGGTGATCGTCGAGATGCTCAGCAACTGCCAGCCCTGAGTGAACCCTCGGATCCTGGCGGGCTGGTCTCCCAGGCCCTGCAAATGCATGTCCTGCGCCGCGCTCAAAGTGAAGGCGTGCGTCACGTCGAAGTCTGACGGACCTTTCTCCGCATGTGTGTCGAATGGGTTCTGCGGACTGAACAGAGAGACTGCGCCCGTCGAACCTGTTCCTCCCAGCAGGCCGCTAACATCATCCAACGATTTGCTCCAGGTGTATCCCGCCTGCAATCCCGGACCGCCGTGTCCGACCTGCCCTGCCAACGAAGTTTGCAACGCGTTATAGGACGAGTGCGCCGTATTGGTAATCACGGACTCGAACCCGAAGCCCCCAGTTGCGACGCCGCCACTGTCGAAGTTCGTAAACTTCGCGAACCCCGGCCCCGCTCCCTGATATGCGTTTGGGTATGAAAACCGGGGAAGGCGAAACGCCGCTGTTCCGACATACGCCGCATCGGCCGTCAGCCCGCCGAATGCCCGCTCCAGTCCCAGCGTCCACGTCTGGAGATAGGCATTGTTGAAGCGGCGATCGATCCCGCTCAGATTCAACAGAGACAGCTGATTGCCCGGTGACAGTGTCGCCAGATCTTCCTGGTATCGATTCACGTCCATCACTGTGTTCGCTGGAACTTTTTTCGTATCGCCACCGGCTAACACGTTCACGCCATCCGGTGTATAGACCTGCGGCAGTTCGCCGGGTGTGATCTGGAATCCGTATGCAATTTCGCCGTTCTTCGTCGCATTGACGCGCGGATAGATCACGAACGGCGTCGATCCTGTGAGAGAGTTGTCCTGCCAGATGTTCGGTGGAATCACAGTGATCGCTCCACCCAGGTGCACATGCACGGCTTGTGGCGCATTCCAATTCACCTGCACACGGGGCTCCCAGCCATTCCAACCCGTCTGATAGCCAGGCTGAGGATTGATCACATACTGCTGTCCAACTCCTGCCGGCGGAAACGCGTCCAGAAAACCCGCTGTCCGCTTTGCCCGCTCCGTGATCGGTGTGTATAACTCATACCGCAGCCCGTAATCGAGCACCCACTGCCGGTTGATTTTCCATGTGTCCTGCACATAGACATTCACGTCGTTCCTGTTGATCGCCGCCGGCCCAATGTGTGCACCGTTCGACAAATAGGGCGGAGCGACCCCGATCGTGTAACCATACGGATACCCGATCAGCAGACTGCTCAGCGTGTCCGGCAGCGGATCGCCCACCTGCACGTTATGGTCTCCGGATGCAGAAGGAATAAATACCGGCGAATAGACCGTTCCACCGCCAAAGTCGTATTCCCCGTTCGGACTGGTGCCGAAATAGGTCGTGTCTCGATTGAGGCGCGCCTCGATACCCCACTTCACTGCATGCTGCTGTGTCGTCCTGACGAAATTCAGCTGTCCGTGAAACAGATTGCCGAATGCGGACATGACCGATCCCGCCGCTGAATTGAATGCCTCGTAGAGGCCATCCGTGAACTTCACTGCGGGGTCGGTGTAGTTTTGTGTCGGAAATGATGGAGTCGTCCGCGTAATACTCAGGGATGACGACCAGAGAAATCGCGGCGACACTGTGCGCGTATAGGTGAATACTACGTTTCGTTGTCTATCTACATACTGCACACCGAAGGTCGGATCGAGCAGTGTCTGGTCGGGATTAGTCGTAGGTCCCGTCAGGTTGTCGTAGTTGAATCGACCAAAAAACTGCCCCTTCGCTCCCAGCTTTTGATCGATGCGAATTGAAAACTGATCTGCATCTGTGTCGACCTTCGACGGTGCTGCGAATGTTCGAGGCCCAAATGCGCCAGTCGGGTTGTTCGGAAGCGGGTAGCGGGCCAGTACAGTTGCGATGCCAGGATTAACATTCACCTGCAGAGTGTCCGTGCTACCGTCCGGATAGGTCACCGTGTCC
>CAWGCH010000002.1:0-277893 GCA_963821115.1 uncultured Acidobacteriaceae bacterium | reverse complement strand
CCCACGCTGACCGTTGTCCGCCAGCCGGCTGCGGAGCTCGGCACAATGGCGGCGGGACTCTTGTTCAACCGCCTCTCGGGTGAGGCGCTGCCCAAGATCGGGCGCGAGGTGGTGCTTCCGGTGGAGCTGGTGGTGCGGCGGTCGTGCGGGTGTGAATAAGGTCAGATCGCATCCGCTGCCATCTCTGCCGCTATTCCGCAGGGAACATGCATTCGATCCGAAATTCCTGCGCGGTGATATCCTGCGGCAGGCCGATCGTCGAGATCATCGAGAAATACGAAAATCTCTCACTCCCTTTCACGAAGGTGATCGGCAGTACCGGGGCCTGACTCTTCCTGACCGCGGTCAACTCCGCCACTCCTGGATATTTGCGCAGGCCGTTCAGCAGCTCCTTCGTCTTTGCGTCGGCGACGTGTCCGATAGCCTCCCGATGCACGCGCTGTAGCAGCCCCGCTGCGACGTTCTCCCAGTCTTCGATGAACGGCCGCACGCCGTCAGGATCGAAGATGAGATGGAGGAGGTTTCGCGGTTTCTTCCTGGTCGAAAGGTCCACGAACGAGCCGAAGAAACGCGGCGCGGCTTCGTTCGTCTTCAGTACGTTCCAGTAGCGATCCATCATCATCGCCGGGTGCGGCTCATGCTGGCTCAGCATGCGATCGATCACCCCGCTGACGACTGCCATTTCCGTTGCATTCCAGTCGCTCTCGAAATAAACCGGGGCGTATCCGGATGCGAGCAGGAGAACATTCTGCTCGCGAAGAGGAACGTCCAGCGTCGTGGCCAGAATCAGCAGCAATTCCCTGCTGGGAACGCTGCGCCCGCTTTCGACGAAGCTGATGTGGCGTTGAGAGATGCCGGTGTCTAACGATAGATCGAGCTGGCTCTTCCCGCGCTGCTGTCTCCAGTAGCGCAGGAAGCCGCCCAGCTCATGCTCGGATTGCTGTGTCGCTTGATTCAAGGAAGTCATCGGGCATCCTTGCCGGCAGCGGGTTTTTGCCGCCGCCAACTGAAGTTCGCGCATTAGAACTGGACGGGGCCCACGGATCCGATCCAGCTGCGGACCTTGGAGGGATCTGCCTCATCCATGTAGAAGAAATGCGTCATCACCGGCTTTACGGTCGGCTTGCTGGTGTCATCCGGCTTCATCGTGACAATGCCGCGAAAGATCTTGATCGATCCTCCATCCCAGTATTCCGTAACGTCGTGGTGCGCGGTGAAGCCGGTATCGATAAATGCGCGAAGGCTCTCACGAATCTGTTCGCGCCCATTCCATTCTGCGACACCAAGGCGGCAGGTGGCATCGCTGACGAAGCAGTCGAAGCCCTTGCCAAAGGTTTTGTCGTCAATTTCTTTCCAAAAGTCGAGGAGCCATTGAGGCGGCGCCATTTTCGTAATCGTGAGTGTCGTCATTGCATTCTCCCGAGTTGAAATCGATATGCTGCCTTCCTAATATCGATCTCTTCGGAATCGCTCGCAATTACCTCGCAGGTAATAGAGACCCGCTTCCCAAACAGTAATCGGATGCCACCGTTGCGCGTTCCGGTGCAGCCGCTGACGATTCATGCAGGCTCGACGTACTTCGCGCATCTTCGATGCGTTTCGCCGGGATCAAGTCTTGCGGGACAGTCATCCGTGCCTTCGCGGCGCGGAGGTGCGCCGCACTGCCGCTATTTGGAGTGGAGCTTGGAGAACAGGCGTCTGGTCAGACTCTGAGAGGGCGCAGGCGCCGGTGAGCGGCGTTGTTTGACTTACCACCGCTGGCTGGGGTGGCAGCGGCGTTGTGACTTTCGCAGGCGGCGGGGCCGCGATGGTTTGCGTGCGCTCTTCCTTCCCCAGCTTCGGCGAAATTGGGTTTTGCAGCGGCTGGCCGTCGATGTACTGCACGATGAGCGAAATTCTCCGGTTGGAGGGGTCGAGCGGGCTTTGTGGAAGCCGCAGGCGCTGGTCGGCATAGCCGCGGACCTGGGAGACCTGGTTGGGCCGCAGGCCGGTGTCTTCCATGATGCGGCGGGCGGCATTGGCGCGATCCGCGGAGAGCTCCCAGTTGCCGTATGTCGAGGAATTGGAGTAGGGCTGCGAGTCGGTGTGCCCTTCGATGGAGAGACGGTTGGCCACTGTGCCCAGTTGCGTGGCCAGCATGCCGAGGATTTCGCGGCCATTGCCATTGAGGTTGGCGCTTCCTGAATCGAAGAAGGTTCCGTTCTTGGATTCGAGCAGCTCGATCCGCAATCCTTCGGGCGTGATGGTCATCTCGATCTGCTTGGAGAGCGCCTTGAAGTCCTTGGCCTGCATGAGGGCCTGCTGCAGGCGTTCCTTGAGCTGCTGGATGTTTTCGCCGGTGACGGGCGAATTGGTGTCCTGGCCGGCTTTGTCCGTGCCGTTCATCTTCGAATGGCCCAGCGGGTCGTTGAAGTATCCGGCAACCGCCTTGCGGACATGTTCGCTGCTGTTGAGCAGCCAGAGGACGATGAATAATGACATCATCGCGGTTACAAAATCGGCATAGGCCACTTTCCAGGCCCCGCCGTGATGGCCGCTGTGCCTTTTGATCTTCTTGATGATGATGATGTTCTTCATGGGCGGCTCACGCGGCGGGCTGTTCAGCCGTCGAAGCACCGGCTTTCTCGCCCTGGAGCGCGGCCTCCACCTCTTCGAAGGTTGGCCTCACGTGAGTCGGAATGGCGCGGCGGGCAATCTCCACGGCCTGCACCGGCGCATTGCCCTTGATGAATGCGACCATCAGTACGCGAAGCATGTAGAGATAGGCGTGCTCCTCTTCCGAAGACTTGCCCATGTTGATGCCGAGCGGACCGACCAGGCCGTAACAGAGCAGGATGCCGAGGAAGGTTCCGACCAGCGCCGCGGCAACCTTCTCTCCGATGGCTTCCGGAGGCCCGCCGAGCGCGCCCATGGTGATGACCACGCCGAGCACGGCGGCGACGATACCCAGGCCGGGCAGCGAATCGGCGACGGTGGTGAGCGCGACGATGGGTTCATGCGCGCACCTGTGCTGCACTTCCATGTCCAGGTCCATCATCTGGTCGATCTCGAAGGGCTCGACGCCGCCAGTAACGGCCATGCGCAGGGTGTCGCAGACGAAGTGACGGACGTGATGGTCCTTGATGAAGTCGGGATAGGCTTTGAAAATTTCGCTCTCTTCAGGCTTTTCAATGTCCGCTTCGATGGACAGCATTCCAGAGCGTCTGACCTTGTTCAACAGCTCGTACATCATTTTGAGCGAGGAGACGTAACGCGGTTTGCCGAAATGGGATGAGCCGAAGGCTCCGATCACTCCGGAGAGGATGCCTTTCAGCGTATGCAGAGGATTGGCGATGAGCAGTGTGCCGGCGGCGGCGCCGACAATGATGAGAAACTCGGCGGGCTGTATCAGCACCGCGAGGTGTCCCTTCTCCATCAGGAAGCCGGCAACGACGGCTCCAAAGACCAACACAATTCCAATGATGGCGAACATTGGCGCAGGCTCTCCTCAACACCGATGTGGAAACATGAGCCCGGTTCGACGGCAATGCTTGCCCGACAGCTCGGACGGTCTTTTCCGGGTCACTGATTGCTCTATCGGCGGACAGGCGGAGCGCCTTAGTCTGGAGGCGTGAAGCGGAGAGCGGAGACGGAAAGCAAACCCAGGACTGTCGTCCTGGGTTTGCCGGCTATGTGCCGGCCTTAGTCCACGGCGGGGAGTTCGATGATGAATTCCGTCTTTCCCGGCTGGGAGTCGAAGGAGATTTTGCCTTTGAACTGGCCTACGACGATGCGATGCGCGATGTCCAGGCCGAGACCAGTGCCGACTCCTGCCGGCTTGGTCGTGAAGAAGGGCTCGAAGATGTGCTCTTGAAACTCCGCAGGAATTCCGGTTCCCTCGTCAGAGATCCCTACATACGCCTGGCCGCCTTCCGCCCAGGTGCGGATCGTGATCTTTCCGCCCTCCGGCGACGCATCGATGGCGTTGTCGAGGATATTGGTCCACACCTGGCTGAGGCCGGTGCCGGTGGTCCGGATGGTCGGCATGCTCGCCGAAAAGACCTTCTCGATGGCGAGCTGCTTGTTGCGGAATTTGTGGGCCAGGATGGTGAGCGTGCTCTGGATGCTGTCGTGGAGATCGATCTCGCGAGGACGATTCTTATCGTCATATGCGTATTTCTTGACGGCGACGACGAGATCGGTGACGCGGGCGATGCTCTCTTCGATGGTTCCGACCAATTGCATGCTCGAAATCAGGGACTCCAGCCAGTTCAGGCAGTCGGAGAGGATCTCAGGTGGAAAGGCGTGATGTGCGCACTCGATATCGTCGCATCGCCATCCCACCTGCACCAAAGTGGGAGCGAGCTTCCAGGCATTTTCAACGCCGGCGCTCTCCAGCCACTGGAGCAACTCATCTTCGGCGTCGGCCTGCTCCATCGAGCTCATGGCCTGCGGCATCTTGCAGTTCAGCGCCTGCTCCTGCAGATCCGCCATGCACTTTTTCTGCTCCGGCGTAAGGTCCGCTTCAGAGAGGCGAAGGCTGATCTGTTGCAGCCGGGTAAGGTTTTCTCGGAGCTGCGAGGCAGCCCGGCGGGCGGCGGCTCCAGGATTGTTCAGCTCGTGCATCAGGCCCGCGGCCAGGGTGCCGAGCGAGATCAGTTTTTCACGATGCAGGGTGAGGACCTGATAGGCTTCAAGCCGCCGGCCCACATGGGCCAGCACCCCGGCGCGGACCACCGGGCAGGTGCTCATCAGATTCCAGAAGCCGGAGTTGCTCACCCGGACCAGCTCGGCGTGCTGGGTAGCCTCTATGTGGACGGGGACGCTCTGAGCACCGGTAAGGAGGGGCACCTCGCCGAAGGTGTCGCCAGCCTTGAGGGTGCCCAGCAGGGTCGCGCCTTCGGATTCCGGCTTGGTAATGCGCAATTCGCCGGACAGGAGGACCCAGTAAAAGAACTCCTTTTCACCGCGCTCGACGAGCACCGCGCCGGCAGGCACGTCGACCACGTCCACCGTGCCGAGGCAGTCGAGGTCCCGCTCTTTGACCTGTTGAAAGATGGAAATTTGTTTTAATTCGGCGAACAGCTCACTCGCCGGGACCGTTTTCGTGGACAGATTCGTGTGCGTCTCTTCCATCTTCTTTTGTCTTTTCACCCTACAGCCGGCACCTGAAAACCAAAAGCATCAAGTTCGCCCAATCCTGCTCGACGAGCTGAAGCCTCCCCAGGTAGTTCCGGCCAAATCGCAAAATACTGCACTTCTCGTCACAAACACTGCACAATCAATAACTAAACCACGGTCTTCCGTCAAAAACGAGCCAGATACTGATGCATAAACTGCACGGCGATCGAACCTTCGCCCACCGCCGACGCCGCGCGCTTCACCGATCCGTGCCGAACGTCGCCGGCTACGAAAATGCCGGGCAGGCTGGTTTCGAGCAGGTACGGCGACCGATCCTCCTTCCAGATGCGGGGATATTTCCCCTCCACCTGCAGGTCGGGCCCGGACAGGATGAAGCCGTTTGGATCGCGCATGATACCTTCCGGGAGCCAGTCGGTGGCCGGCGCAGCGCCTATAAAAATGAACAACGCGGTCGCCGGACGAACCTCTTCGCCCCCCGAATTCCTTATTTTCACGCTCTCCAACCGGGTGCTTCCCATCACTTCAAGTACCTGGGATCGCGTTTCAACCCGGATATTGGATGTTTCAGCGATCTGATTGATTAAATATTTCGACATGCTTTTTTCCAGGGAGTCGCCGCGAACAAGCATAGTTACGCTCCCCGCGTACTTCGAGAAGTGCATGGCGGCCTGCCCGGCCGAGTTGGCGCCTCCGATGATGAAGATTTCCTCATCTTTACAGGAGCGAGCCTCGACCAAGGCCGCGCCATAATAGACGCCCAACCCGGTGAGCCGGTCGATGCCGGGTGCATCCAGGCGGCGGTAGTTTACCCCGGTGGAGATAAGGCAAACGTGGCTGGAGACTTCGCGGCTGTCTCCCAGGCAGGCCAGGCGGTACTGGTTTTCCAACCGGATTCCGCAGACCCGCTGGGTGAGGAACTCGGCGCCGAAGCGGGTGGCCTGAACGTAGGCGCGCCGGGCCAGGTCGGCGCCGCTCAAACCGGACGGAAAGCCGAGGTAATTCTCGATGCGTGAACTGGAGCCTGCCTGCCCACCGGGGGCCTCGGGCTCGATGACCAGGGTTCGCAGCCCTTCGGACGCCCCGTAGACCGCTGCCGCCAGGCCGGCGGGGCCCGCGCCGACAACCACTAAGTCGTAGAAATCCTTGGCCGCATGGGTGCTGAGGCCCACCCGTTCGGCAACCTGGATCTGGCTGGGCTGCACCAGCGAGCTGCCATCGGGAAAGAGCAGCGCCGGGAGTTTCGCGTCGTCCAGCTTGTAGCGCTGCATGAGCTCGACGGCCTCGGCATCGCGCTCGGGGTCGAGCCAAACATACGGCACCTGGTTGCGGGAGAGAAAATCGCGGACCTGGTAGTCCTGCAGCGACCAGCGCGGTCCAATCACCCGCAATCCTTCGAAGGGCGGACGATAGTCCTGCTTCCAGCCTTCGAGAAGATCGTCCAGCACGGGATAGAGCTGCTCTTCGGGCGGATCCCAGGGCTTGGTCAGGTAATAGTGGATTTTCGCGGTGTTGATGGCCTTGATGGCGGCTTCGGTGTCGGCGTAGGCGGTGAGCAGGGCGCGCTTCGCCTTGGGATAGATGGACTGCGCTTTTTCAAGGAAGTCGACCCCCGACATGCCCGGCATGCGCTGATCGGAGAGGAAGAGCGCGACTGCGTCTCCCCGCTGCTTCAGCTGGGTGCAGGTATCGAGAGCAGCCTGGCCCGAGGCAGCCCTCATGATGCGATAGGCGGCGCCATATTTCCGCCGCAAATCCTGGATGACGGCTTCGAGGACGCTGACGTCGTCGTCTACGGCGAGGATGACAGGCTTTCCCATATCAGCATTCAGTGTATTACCTGCGGCCAACCTGATCCAAAATGGGAAGTCTGTGAAAATAGATAGGAAAATTTATGTTTTATAGGTGCTTTTTCCTATACAGCGTATGGATTCCAAAGTAACCTGTCTTTCATCAACAACAACTTGATTTTCTAATTTCCCTATGCGCACCAGCTTCAACGACAATTTGAAGTAATGGGTCAGGTACTCAAATGTCCGAATGAGAGACATGGAGTCCAAATGCACACGGAGGTCGATAAAGCCTGGGTAGGGCTTTTGCCTTGCGCCTGTCGGCAATCGATCATGATGAGGTCTGCGCTGTTTTCAAGCGGGCCTTGGCTGCAAGTACTGGAACGATGGAAGAGAACGATATGAACAAGATGATCCTTGCCGATAACCAGGCAATATTCCGGGCAGGAACAGCCAAGATTCTAGCCATGGAAGACGACTTCCGAATCATCGCGCAATGCGGTGACGCGGAGCGGCTTTACCAGACGCTGGAAACTTTCCGGGGAGCGACGTTTGTCTTTGCTTCCGCGCTAAAACTGAATCTTCAACACTTCATCGAACGCGTTCGCGTTCAGGGAAGCCGTTCCATTGCAATTGTTGAAAATAGTGAATCAACTCAGCCTTATATCGCCGCCGGGGTGCAAGGGGCGGTGCATCGTTGTGTCACAGGTCCAGCTTTAATTGACTGCGCGCGGCGCGTTGCCAGGGGCGAGCAGGGTGTGCAAGGAGTGAGTTCCGGGGCGAGTCCGCTGGAGGAAGACCTGGTAGGTGCGCGGGTCCGGGATCGGCTGACTCCGAAAGAAATGAAGATTGTTGCGCTGATCGTTCAGGGCTGCAAGAACAAGGAAATCGCCATGCGGTTGACCACTACAGAGCAGGTAATCAAAAACTACCTGCGCAGCATCTACGACAAGACTGGGGTATCTGACCGACTGGAACTTGCTCTCTTCACGATTCACCATCGCATCCTTGCAGAAGCCGCAGCCGCCGCAGGCGACATCATGCTGCAGGCCAATTGATCACAACCGCAAGACCAGACGATCACGAGTCCATCGCCGCTGTTCCGGCGCGTTAAACATGCTGAACCAACCAGGGAAGCTCTGGTGAAAGAAAGTAAACCGGTGAAGAAATGGTGCGATGGCAGGGAACCGATCAAGGACTCATGGATGTGCTAATGGTCTTTGCTGGTCCTCACTTCCAGCAGTATTTTGAGTATCTGCAGTAATTCGCGAGAGTCAGCAGGTTTCTCGATATAGATGTCTGCCAAGGGCTCGGCGGCTTGAAAGGCCTCCCCCACATACCCCGAGACCACGACCACGGGAATACTGAATCTGGACTTCGCCGCCTCGACGATTGCCCGGCCTTCCCCTTCTTCAAAACGCCAGTCGGTGACGATCGCGTCATAGCCCGCTAATTCCAATTGTCGAATTGCTTCTTTGACGGACATAGCCGTCATTACACTGTAGCCTGCCTGTTCCAATATCTCTTTTTTGAGCGACAGCGCAGCTGGTTCATCGTCAACGCAGAGAATTCTTGCCAAAGCATCACTCCAAGATCCCGCCCATTTTGCTGAACGACTGGCTTTATGTCAACCTTTTGAAACTCTTTGGATTACCTCGCAACTATATACTTCTAATCAGCCTGTTACGCAGGAAGTTTCTCGGCGATGGACTTAGCCTGAGTGAATAAGTAGAGATAATCCGGGCCTCCAGCCTTGGAGTCGGTTCCAGACATATTGAAACCGCCGAAGGGATGCGCTCCCACCATTGCTCCGGTGCATTTACGATTGAGATACAGGTTCCCTACGTGATACTCACGGCGCGCACGATCTAGCTTCCGCCGGTCAGCAGTGTAGACCGCGCCGGTCAATCCAAATTCAGTGTTATTTGCGATGGCGAGCGCATCGTCATAATCGCGGGCTTTGATCAGCGCCAGCACCGGACCAAAGATTTCCTCCTGCGAGATGCGAGCCTCGGGAGCGATATCGGCAATCACCGTGGGCTCGAGATAGTGGCCGCCCTCCGGTGTTTCTATGGCGTTGCCTCCGCAAATCAAGCGGCCTTCCTGCCGGCCGATCGCGATATATTCCTGAATGCTTTTCATCGCCGCGGCATTCACTACCGGTCCCATGTTGAGATTCGTCGTGGGATCGCCGACGGTGAGAGCGCTGACACGCTCGCGAATGCGTTCGACGAAAACATCGTAGAGCGGCTCTTCGACGATCGCGCGCGAACAGGCTGAGCACTTCTGACCGCTGAAGCCGAAAGCCGACGCGACCACGCCTGCGACCGCGGCATCGAGATCCGCATCGTCGCTCACTACGATGGAATCCTTGCCGCCCATTTCGAGGATGGTGCGTTTGATCCATATCTGACCAGGCTGCGTTTTGGCGGCGTGCTCGTGGATATCGAGGCCAACTTCTTTCGATCCGGTAAAGGCGATGAAGCGCGTCTTGGGATGCTCGACAATCGCGTTGCCGAAGGTCGCACCGGAGCCCGGACAGAAGTTCACGACTCCTCCAGGCATGCCGGCTTCTTCGAGAACGTCGATGAAGCGCGCGGCGATCGTGGGTGAGTCGCTGGATGGTTTCAGAATGACAGTATTGCCGGTGACGATGGCCGCGGCGGTCATGCCGGCCATAATGGCGAAGGGGAAATTCCAGGGAGGGATCACGGCGCCGACGCCGAGCGGGATGTACCTGAGCTCGTTGTGTTCGCCAGGATAAGTGATGGGTGTAACTGCTTTCGAAAGCCGGATCGCTTCGCGGGCGTAGAACTCCAGGAAGTCAATGGTTTCGGCGACATCGGCGTCAGCCTCAGCCCAGTTCTTGCCTACCTCATAGGTGAGCCATGCGCAGAATTCGAACTTGCGCTCGCGGATGATGTGCGCGGTGTTGAGCAGAAGCGAGGTCCGGTCCTCGACCGAAGAATTTTTCCATCTCTCGAAAGCGCTGAGCGCGGCCTGCATTGCCTTCTCGGCGTGCTCCGCGCCGGCCTTCTGATGAATGCCGACAATCTGCGCGGGGCGCGCCGGATTGCGGGACTCGATCTTGCCCGAGGTGCGGGAGCGCTCGCCGCCGATGACTAACTCATACTCGTGGCCCAGCAAGTCACCCACACGCGTCAGAGCCTCTTTCATTGTGTGCACATTTTCGTGCCGGGTGAAGTCGACGAACGGCTCGTTCCTGAATTCGCCCTGAGGCGAACGACGCAGGATGACGGTGGGAGATTCTAGGGTAGCCATAACTGGCTAGTTTAGCCCAAATGTGAGGACTCAAACATGTGTAAACCCCAGGTCATCCCAGCCGGCTCGGGAAACTAGAACTTGTAGGCGACACCGCCAGAGAGGATGGGGTAGAAGCGAATCCACTGCAAGTCCTTCTGCAGCTTTCCAATCTGGCCAGCGATATTGGCCTGCACCGAGGGGTCGGTGGCGATCTGACTGCAGTTAACGTCGTGTGGATCCTCGCAGACGGTCCCCTGAAGATTGAGTTTGACCGTCGCATCGCCGGTATAGGCAAAGCCAACCTCGAAAGGAAAGGCTAAATGCTGGTGCTCGCGGCGGGAAATCCAGTTGCCCCAGCCGACCGTGAGCATAGGAGCCGCGTTGTTGAAATGGATTGTTCCATTGCCGGTAACGGGATCCGTGTTGCTGCTGTAGTAATTCACATCGTTCAGGGTGAAGGACTGACCTCCCGCGATGCCGCCCTGGGCAGTTACACGGTTCTGATTGTTGAACAGCAGGCCGGGGCTGACATGAAAGCTGCCGTGAAAGGGAAACCAGTCGAGGCTGGCTTGCAGAGAGCGGAAATGCAGATGTCCCGAGTAGTTCGCGCCGTCGTCGGTTCCGGTGATGTTGTAGTTGAAGAAGTTCCAGCCCAGACGGACGTTGGTGGAACGGGTAACGGCCGCGGCTGCGCCTACCCCGACGCCTAGGGGGCTGGTGTAGCTCCCGAGGGCGATGCGGTGGAGCGGATTCCAGGCGATGCTGGCTGGAGCGGGCTGGCCCCGGGTGATGGCGCTGGAAGCCGGTGCGGGATCAGGCGACGTGGCCGCGTCGATGTCTGTTCGGCTGGAGGAAAAGAGAGCCGGCGCAGATGCGCTCGCTGTCGTCGCGGTCGACGGCGCGGCGACCTGGGTATGGCCGGACAGAGGGAGGGCGGTGAACAGAGCCAGCGCGAACGCCGCCCGCACGTGAGTAAGCATCGAGAGCTTTCCTTGGGGTATGAAAGTCAACAACCGGGAAATACCAGCTTCCGGGCGCAACGGATGGGGGGACGCCGGAAGCGCCTTGCGAGGCCCGTCATTTGATCTCTGCTTATCTTGTTGAGGGAGGGCTTGATAAAAACGTAGCATGATTGCGCCGATCCCTCAACATCTTGTTGTTGCTATCGCGAAGAACCTTGTTGATTCACTGAATCGGCACGTTCCACATAATCTCTAAGCGTCTGAAAACAGGTCAGCAACGCCCTCTTCCAGATGGAAACGGGCGCGCAATCCAGCTTCATTTGGGAACCGCGTTTTGGGGACTGCCGGCGGGTATCGCTAGCTTCCGGCCGTGATTTCTTCGGTCTGGCGAGACATTTTTGCGGTGCGCTCGATCTTGTCCCAATTGAAAGGACGGCCGTCGATGGCTCTCTTGATGGTCTTGAAAAGAACCACCGAAAAGACCTGGCGGTAGGCGAAGCGCTGCAGCCAGATGTGGAAAAGCAGCCATCCATCGCCCTTGCTTGAGGGATGGCGTCTCTCGAGCGAGAAGGCCAGCGCGGAGGTGATGAAGTCGATCATCAGGAAGGCAAGGAAGTAGGTCAGCAGCTTTTCGAAGCTGGCGGCGCTGGCTGCTTCCGGATGGAAGTGCTTGTCGACGAAGTAGTGGATGGTCCCGGCCACGAACATGAGGTCGATGAAGGGCGAAACCAGGGGTAGCATGATCTGGAAGATCACGATGTTGGGCAGCGCAAAGAGGCCCATGGCGGGATTGGTCCGGAAGGCCTGCTTGTGTTTGAAGACCGCCTGCAACGTTCCGAACGACCAGCGGAAGCGCTGGCGCATCAGGCCTTTGGCGTTGACGGGAGCCTCGGTGAAGGCGAGAGCGCGATCCTCATAGATGACCTTGTAGCCTTGCTCCAGCAGGTTCATGGTGAGGTCGGCGTCTTCGGCGACGGTATTGATGGGATAAGCGCCGCCTTTAAGAACCGGGGCGGTGCGCCAGGCTCCGATGGCTCCGGGCACGACCGTGACGACATTGAAGAGATCGAGTGCGCGGCGTTCGAAGTTCTGGCTGGTGATGTACTCGAGCGCCTGCCAGCGAGTCCAGAGATTGACGCGGTTGCCGACCTTGGCGTTGCCGGCCACCGCGCCGACCTTGGGGTCGGCAAAGTGGCAGACGAGCCGGGAGATGGCGTCAGGCGCAATCACGGTGTCGGCATCGATGCCGACATAAATCTCTTCCTCCAGCTGCTGAAGTCCGAAATTGAGGGCCTCGGCCTTGCCGGCATTCGGCTTGGTAAGCACGGTGAGAAGGCCGGAGGCGATCTCAGGGAGATAGGCCTCGCGCGCCACCTCGAACGTGTTGTCCTTGGAGCCGTCATCGATCACGATGACGCGAATGTTCGGGTAATCCGAGTTCAGCACCGAACGGATGGTGCGGACGATCACCGTCTCTTCGTTGTAGGCCGGGATCAGCACCGCAACCCGCGGCTCGTAGTCACCCGGCGGGAGGCGACGGCGGCGAATGCGATCGATGAGGGCGAAGATGCCGACCAGGATCAGCCGGCCGCTCATCAGCACGTCGCCGATGAAAAATACGTCGACGACAAAATGCGTGAAGAATCCGTAGAAGAAGAAGGCCACGGAGTCGATTCGGGCCTGCCAGCGCATCTTGGAAGAGATGGGCGGCATGACTTCGGCGGTCGTCTTCCCCATCAGGTCGGAGACATTGACGATCCGGTAGCCCTTGGCGCGCAGAGTGGTGATGAGCAGAGGCAGCGCAGCGACGGTCGCGGAGCGGTCCCCGCCGCCATCGTGCATGAGGATGATGCTCCCGCGCTTCCAGGATGCCGTCTTCATATCCGCGAGCGTGTCGAGGACATTGTCGGTGATCTCCTGCGGCGACTTTCGTGGATGCTCATTCCAGTCGTCGGTGTCGATCTTGTTGCCGATGATGGTGTAGCCCATCTGCTGAATGCGGTCGGCGGGCGCGGCCTGGTCGTTGGTCTGCGGCTCCTGGTCGATGGAGTAGGGCGGACGGAAATAGAGCGGCTGGATGCCCAGCTTCGCGGCGAACAGGCGCTCGGTAAAGTTCAGCTCGAGCTTGAGCTGGCCGTCCGAGATTTCACTGATGTCGGGGTGCGTCCAGGTGTGGTTCCCGATCTCATGGCCTTCGCGGATGTAGCGTTTCAGAAGGCCGGTATTATCCGCGGCCTGCTCGCCGATGACCATGAAGGTGGCCTTGACGTTGTACTTCTTAAGGATGTCCAGGATCCTGGGGGTCCAGACAGGATCAGGCCCGTCGTCGAAGGAAAACGCCACTTCTTTTGGCTTGTAGCCGTATTGCTGAGTGAGATAGGAGCGCGGCAGCGCGGTCATCTCCTCGTCGGTAATCGTGAAGTTGTCGGCGTCCATGCTGATGGTGCGGGCGCCGCTCCTGGGACGCGAGACGATGCGCAGGATGTCGCCTTCGCCATCGACTTCAACGTCGTTTCCTGGAGGAACCTTTTCCAGCAGCTGCGGCGCATCCTTGGCGCTGGGATGATCCCAGATGGACCATAGCGATCCGTCTTCTTCGCCGAGGCGCCAGAGCGCGAAGGTGCGGATGCCCATCTGCCGCGAGGCGCGCAGCTCGTTGAGCGCGGTCACGCCATCGAGGAACCACACCTGGTGACGGACATGCGCATCCTCGTCGTCGTAGGCGAAGTGCGGATTGAGCTCGTCGCCTTCGAGATGCACATCGGCGTCGGCATCGGCGGCGCGCTGCCATGCCTGCTGCACGCTCAGGTCATCGGCGTCGGCGACGTACTTGGGCGGCTTCTTGCCCTTCTCGGGCATGGGAACGGCCCAGTCATATCCATAGTTGCCGAGGCCGCAGATCAGCTTGTCTTTGGGGATGAGCTTCAGCGCGTGACGCAGATTGCCCTCGAACCAGTCCTGTGAGGCGATCGGTCCGGGCTCGCCCTGGTCTTCGTGCTGGTCGTAATTCATCAGGATTACGCCGTCGCTGTTTTTGGCGAGAGCCTTGAGAGACGAGTCGCTGCCGCTGATCTGAAAGTCGACATACAGGCGCAGGCCTTTGGCGTGCAGGTCGTTGTAAATCTCGGCGATCCATTCCGCGTAAAGCTTCTGGTCTTCATCCGGGACCTGCTCGAAGTCGAGGCAGATGCCGTGATAGTTGGGATTCGCGGAGAGAAATTTGTCGATCTGGATGTGCAGGTTGTTGCGCGAGGCTGGGCTCTCAAGCATGCTGCCGATCACGTCGCCGTCCCAGGTGGAGGTGAGCGGGTTGTAGTCGTTCAACATGGGAAAGACTTCCATGTCGTCTTTCGTCACGGTGAGCAGGCGGTGAACTTTGTCCTCGGGGTCGACCCCATGGACGCCATTCCTGTCGACCACGTTGTACAGCCGCACGGGGAAAAGCGGGGTGGAAGCAATCAGGTCTCCGCTGCCGGAGAGCACATGCAGCCAGTCCGGAAAGAGCATGTCGACCTGGCGGAGGTGGGCCTTGAGCGAGGAGTAGCTGGCGTCGTCATTCTCATAAAATGCCGCGCGCAGGCCTTCATCGGCGTTGAGGGGGACCTCCGAAGGGCGGAGGTGGCTCTTGCGGCGGGTGGAGCGGGCGACATTTTTCCTGAGCTGATCGCCGATGCGCTGGTCTTTGAGGGCCCGGTAATTCCGCTTCTGCGTGGGCAGCAGGAGATCGGGAAGCCGCTGCTCCTTCACAACGCTGAAGAAAAATACGATCAGCACGACCGTGGAGACCACCCCGGTCAGGTCCAAAATACGCCTGAGGCGTCTCCATCGTTTTAATTGAGGATCGTAGAAAACCTGTTTCATCGGGATCGTGGGTGATCTCCCCTACTCTACAAGAAGGGGTGAGGTAACTCCTTTTCAGCTTACTCTTGGTTAATCCTTAGGATGCAGCCGCAGCAGGCGAGCTCACGATCGGTCGACGGCCATAGAAAAAGCAAAAAGAGATGAGGCACCGTCATTCTGAACGCCGTCATAACGGCGCACCCTTGCAGAAACTCCGATTTTCTTTAAATTACTGATTTATTTTGACTTCTGTCCCCGAACTGAGGTCCGGGGGCTGCTTCTCTGGAACTTACCGCTCATCCCTCGCCATCTACTTTGCGCGGCCGCGTGGTCCTGCCTGCGCGGATGCGATTCCCTGCCGGCCGATCCTTGTATGATTCACTTTCATGCGATTTGCGCTTCCTCGTCGCTGGTGGGTGGGACTGATCGCTCTCGCCGGCGGAGCCATACTGCGGCTGTGGTTTATCCACGCCTACCCCGATGTGCAGGGCGATCCGCTGGTCTACGGCGGGATCGCCAAAAACTGGATGCTTCACGGGGTCTATGGCCTTACCACCAGCGGCTCACTTCGCCCGACGCTGATCCGCCTGCCGGGATACCCGCTTTTTCTGATTCTCTGCTTCAAGCTCTTCGGTCTCGAACACTACAACGCCGTAATGTATACGCAGACGGCCATCGACCTGGCCACCTGCCTCCTGATCGCAGCCGCCGCTCGCCGCATCTGGAACGACAAAGCCGGATGGTGGGCGTTGTGCCTGGCCGCCGTGTGCCCCTTCACGGCGAACTACACAGCCGCTCCGCTCACCGAGACGCTGGAACTGTTCATGATCGCGCTGGCTCTCTACGCGCTGCTGCGCTTTCTCGATGCGCCGCAGTGGAAGTGGGCTCTGCTGCAGGCCTTCGCGTGGAGCTACGCCTCGCTGCTGCGTCCGGACGGGGCGCTGATCGCCGTTGCGCTGTGTCCGGCGATGGTCTGGTATGGGCGCAGGCGCTGGGGCGCTGGGCGCATGACGAAATTTGCTCTGGTCGCCGGATTGCTCTCGATACTTCCTTTTATTCCCTGGACGATCCGCAACTGGCGGACCTTTCATGTGATCCAGCCGCTGGCGCCGCGCTACGCCACCGATCCGGGCGAGGATACCTTTCCGGGCTTCAATCGCTGGACCAAAACGGTATGCGTCGACCTGGCGTGCACATGGGAGATCTACTGGAACGCGAACAGCGACGTGATCAAGCTGGACACGCTGCCCGCGCGGGCCTTCGATTCGCCGGACCAATACGCGCAGACACGGCAGTTGCTGGACGATTACAACCGCACTACAACACTCACTCCAGCATTGGACGAACGATTTGCGGAATTGGCAGCAAAGCGCATCCAGGATCATCCGCTGCGGTATTACCTCGAGCTGCCGCTGGCGCGGGTCACCGATATGTGGCTTCGTCCGCGCACCGAGATGCTGTGGATCGAGCTGCGCTGGTGGGAGTACAACCATCACAACGCGGAGACCGACTTTGCCGTGGCCTATGCGGCGCTGAACCTGCTCTATATCGTCCTCGGGCTGCTGGGGCTGCGGCGCTGGCCGCTGCTGTCGGGCGCAGTGGTGGCGTTCATCCTGCTGCGGTGCACGCTGCTGGCGACCATCGAAGGCCCCGAGCCGCGCTACACGCTGGAATGCTTTCCCATGCTGATGGTGCTGGCGGGCGTGGCGCTTGCGCCGCGAAGGCCCACGCCTACTTGTGATAAATCTTCTGCGTTCCTGGAGCAATCTGCAGATTGAAGGCGCTCTCGGGCACGCTGTTCAGTTTTATGTCGGAGTAGGTCGCGGTGCGGTAGTCGCCGCCATCCTGAAAGATCTGCTGCTTGAGCGACACGCCGCGTTTGGGATCGATCCACATGGTGATGTGCGTGAACTGGTTGCTGGGGCCGGTCTTGGGCGTGAGGTCGAGCTTGGCGGTTTCCACGCCGTCGATAGTCTCGGTGCCCTGGTAGGCGATGTTCCAGTCCGCGGCGAGTTGCTTGCCGCTTCCTCCAAAACCCAGGGACAGGTAGCGCTGGTAATCCGCGCTCGCACTCAGAATCGTCTCCTGCTTCACGACTGGCTCGTACAGGTCGAGTTCGTTGCCCTTGTAGAGAACGTCTTTGATTGCCGGCTGATCGTTATCGGTCTTGATGTGCATGATCATCTGCGTCGAGGCGCCGGCGCGGCGGAAGGCGATGGTTCCCTTCTGGATATCATGGCTCTGTACGACTGCGGTGTATTGGTCGGCGACGAGATCGGCCTCTGCGCTTTGGAATTTTGCCGAGGCCGCGTCCATCTGGCTGAGGACCTTCTGCAGGTCGGCGTTTTGCGCGGTGGCCACATGCAGCGCGGCGCCGAGGACAGCGGCCATCGTGAATGAAAATCGATTCGTTCGTATCTTCATAGAGAAAGTGACGCTCATCCGCAAGTTAGGATGCGCGGAGGCGTCGGAATGTTCCTTCCGGGCTCTGAAATGGACAGTGCCGACTCAAGTTAGCGGTGGGCCCAAACGCGGTAAGCGGTAATTTTTCCGCGAGGCGCCTTGACGGGCTGGTAGCGGTCCATAACGACCGGGCCGGACACGGACTGGATCTCCTGCTGCAACTGGGCGTCGAGCGATGCGCCGTCGGCATGGACCGCTCCGGCGGGAATGTCATAGATATAGTTGCCCGGGCCGGCAAGTTTGACCAGAACATCCCCGGTGGCGAGCTTGCTCTGCTGCGGGTGGTCGCCGTAGTCCCACACGCGCGGGGTGAGGAAGATGAAGGCGAGAATCAGCGTCACCATCACGTCGTAATGGAAGCTGCCGCGATCGTATGTCCAGAAGAGATAGCTCCTCAGAATTCGTCCCATGGCTATTTCTCCTTGCGGGAGCGGATGACCGTTTCCCCGCCCATATAGGGTATCAGCGCCTCGGGGATTTTGACCGTTCCGTCGGCCTGCTGGTAGTTCTCGACGATGGCCAGCCAGGTGCGGCCGATGGCCAGGCCGCTGCCATTCAGAGTATGCAGAAATGCGGTTTTGGACTGCCCCTTCGGGCGGTAGCGGATGCCGGCGCGGCGGGCCTGGAAATCGCCGAAGTTGGAGCAGGAGGAGATTTCGCGATAGAGCTGCTGACCCGGCAACCAGACTTCCAGATCGTAGGTCTTAGCCGCGCTGAAGCCGAGGTCCGCCGTGCAGAGCAGCATGCGGCGGTAAGGCAGACCGAGGCGCTCAAGGATGGTCTCGGCGTTGCGCGTGAGCTTTTCGTGCTCGGCCTCGCTCTCTTCGGGACGGGCGAACTTGACCAGCTCTACTTTCTGGAACTGATGCTGGCGGATGATGCCGCGCACGTCTTTGCCGTAAGAGCCGGCTTCGGAGCGGAAGCATGGAGTGTAGGCGGCGAGCGACTGGGGCAGATCGGCGTCGTCCAGGGTTTCGTCGCGATAGAGGTTGGTGACCGGGACTTCGGCTGTGGGAATGAGCCAGTGGTCGTTGTCGCGATAGACGCCCGCCTCGTAAGCCTGCTCATCGGAGCAGCGGAAGAGGTCTTCGGCAAACTTGGGGAGCTGGCCGGTACCGTAGAGACTCTTGCTGTTGACCATGACCGGGGGCAGGACTTCGGTGTATCCGTGCTCGCGGATGTGGATGTCGAGCATGAAGTTGGCCAGAGCGCGTTCGAGGCGCGCACCGGCTCCCCAGTAGACGGCGAAGCGCGCTCCGGAGATTTTGGCTGCGCGCTCGAAGTCGAGGATGCCTAAGGCTTCCCCGATCTCCCAATGCGGTCTGGGCGCAAAATCGAACTGCGGAGGGTCGCCCCAGCGCTTGACCTCGGCGTTATCCTCTTCGCTCCTGCCAACCGGCACGCCATCGACCGGGAGGTTGGGAATGCGCATCAGGATGGCGCGGAGCTGGTCTTCGGCTTCGGCGGCCGCCGTGGCGAGGTCGTCCATGCGCTGCTTGAGGGCCCTGGTCTCCTCCATCACCGCAGTTGCGTCCTGACCGGACTTCTTGAGCTGCCCCACCTGCGCGCTGAGGCGGTTGCGCTCGGCCTGCAGTCTTTCGGACTCGGTGATGCGCTCGCGGCGGTTCTGGTCCAGGCTGCGAAAATCTCCGAGCAGGGCTTCGGGGTCCTGGCTGCGGTCGCGCAGCTTCTTCTCTACCAGCTCCAGATTGGAGCGCACAAAGGCTAAATCGAGCATACCAATCAAGATTATCAGCGACGGAAGTCCGCAGGCCGGCACCGATCTCTTGCGCAATTCTTCACCACAGAGGGCACGGAGTTCACAGAGGACGTCATGCCGGGACGTACCCTCTCTGTGCTCTCTGTATCCTCTGTGGTGAAATTCATGGCTCGTGCTGTTAACGATGAAGCCGGGCAACCTTAGACGTCTGCGCGTAATCCTTGCGATACTGAAACAGTATGCCGACGCTCAAGCGCTTTCTTGCCCTCATCGTCGTCTGCACGCTCACGTTCGCCTCGACTCCGCGCGCGACAGCCAGCGCCTATGATGCGCATGCCAAGCTGGTGGTGGTGATCGTGCTGGACCAGTTCCGTGCCGACTACCTGGAGCGCTATCGGGAAGACTTCAAGGGCCGCGGCTTCAAGCTCTTTCTGGACCACGGCGCGGATTTCTCCGATTGCTACTTCAACTATGCGAACACTGAGACAGCGCCCGGACACTCCGCCATCGGCACCGGCGCATACACCGACGGCAATGGCATCGGCGGCAACGAGTGGTGGGACCTGGCGCGGAGCAAGGACCATCCTGTGACCTCCGTTGAGGACGAGCGCTACGCGCTGGTGGGCGTGCCCAGCGGCGGCAAGACGTCGCCCGGCGCTTCGCCGCGCAACCTGCTCGCTTCCACCTTCGGCGATGAGCTTCGGCTCGATACGCTGGGCACGTCGCTGGTCTATGGCGTGTCGCTGAAGGACCGCGCCGCGATTCTGCCCGCCGGGGCAGCCGCGAACGGCGCGTTCTGGATCGACCAGGCCTCGGGCCGCTTCATCACCTCGACCTATTACATGCAGCAGCTTCCCGATTGGGTGAAGACCTTCGACGACAGCGGACGGATCGACCAGGCGAAGCAGGAGGCGAACGCTCCGGGCAGCAAGAATTTTTACAACGATGTGGGCGCGACTCCGGCGGCGGTGAGCTACGAGTTCGACTTCGCCAAGGCGCTGATCACGGGCGCGGAACTGGGCAAGCACGACACGACCGACGTGCTGATGCTGAGCATCTCGTCGACTGACATTCTCGGGCATCGCGTGGGGCCGGACTCGCCGGACCAACGCGCGATGGTGGACGCGGTGGATACCGACCTGGACGACTTCTTCACCTGGCTGGATAAAAATGTCGAAGGCGGGCTGGGCAATGTATGGATTGCTCTGACCGCCGATCATGGCGTTGCGCCGGTGCCCGCCGATGCCGCCAAGCTGGGCCTCAACGCCGCGACCATCGATATGCAGAAGCTGACAGCGAATCTGAACGACGCCATCAATATGAAGTTCTCGCCGGGCGAGAAGGTGGAATACCTGCTTCCGCACCCGTCGCTGCCTTACCTGGCGCTCAATCCGCCTTCGTTTGACCGGGCTGGCATCAATGAACTTGAAGCGGAGCAGGCGGTGCAGAATGCCCTGCCCGCGGCCTTTGCGGCGCTGGTCAAACCCGCGGCTTCCACCGCGCCGGCAACCGCGAAACTGCCACCGACGCCGGAGATGTTCCGCAGCTACACACGCTTGCAGATGGCCGATGGCCAGCTTCCGAATACGCCTTTTGGGCAACTGATCGCACACAGCTATACGCCGAACGGCGGCTGGTATGTGATGGTGATTCCCGACGCCTTCCAGATGGCGGCTTATCCTGGCGGCGGCACCAATCACTTCACGCCTTACTCGTATGACCGGCATGTGCCGCTCGATTTCTATGGTGCGCCGTTCGCGCCCGGCGTCTATCACGGCCGCGTGGAGCCGGTCGATCTCGCGGCCACCTTCGCTTCCCTGCTCGGCGTCAATCAGCCTTCGGCATCGATCGGCCACATTCTCACGCAGGCGCTCAAGCCCGCCGCCGCAGTCACTTATCCGAAGCCGGTTCCGGTAAAGACGCGTCCTGTGCATCGGCGACGAGTGAGCGAGAGCAAGCAATGAACGAGCATAAGCATTGAAGACAGACATGCGCATTCAGTTCGCCGGCATCGAGCTGGCGAACCCGGTTATCGCGGCAAGCGGCACCTTCGGCTATGGCGTAGAGTTCGAAGAAATCGTGTCCCTGGAGAAGATTGGCGGCCTGGTCACCAAGGGCATTTCGCGTGAGCCCATGGCGGGCAACATCGCGCCGCGCATCATTGAAACAGCTTCCGGAATGATGAACGCCATCGGCCTGCAGAATGTCGGCGTCAAGGCATTCCTTGAGAAAAAATTGCCGGAGCTGCGGCGCTACCCGGAGTGCGCGGTGATCGTAAATGTCTTCGGCAACCAGGTGACCGATTATCTTGAGGTCATTCGGCAGCTGAACGACGCCGAGGGGATTGCCGCTTACGAGCTGAACGCGTCTTGTCCGAACACAGACCACGGCGGCATGGCCTTCGGCACCGATCCCGTCACACTGGACGAGCTGGTCTGGCGGTCGAAGCAACTGGCCACGCGTCCGATTATTGTAAAGCTGTCGCCGAATGTGACATCGATTCCGGAGATGGCGCGCTGTGCACAGAATTCAGGAGCGGACGCGCTCTCGCTGGTGAATACTTTTGTCGCGCTGTCCATCGACATCGAGACGCGCAAGCCGCGGATTGCGAACGTCACCGCCGGACTTTCCGGCCCGGCCATCAAGCCGATCGCGCTGCGCATGGCCTGGGAAGCGGCGAAGGCGGTGAAGATTCCCATCCTGGGGATGGGCGGCATCGTCACCGCGGAAGATGCGGTCGAGTACCTGATGGCCGGGGCTACGGCGGTGCAGGTGGGCACTGCAACGTATGCCGATCCGCGAGCCGTTGAGCGGATTGCGCGGGGTTTGGAGAGCTGGTGCACCCGGCATCATATCGAGAAAGTAAAAGACGTTATCGGGACACTGGATGCTTCCAGGAGCTGAAGCAAATCAGGTTTTTTGGAATGCGTCGTCATTCTGACGATCGACGGGAGGAGAAATCTTAGCTCCGCGTCCGCGCCCACATTTCTGAGATTCTTCGCTTCGCTCAGAATGACGATCCCTTACATCGTGGTTGTTTTGTTTTGAAGGAATGGTTCAGCACTTCTCGTATTTCCAGTTGCGGGATTTTCCTTCGGCGATCCACTCGATCGCGGTATCCAGCCTTCGCTGGCGGGTGGCTTCGGTCCTGGCTTCGATGAGCCACTCGATATACTCCCGGCGATGGCTCGGCGAGAAGGCCTCGAAAGCAGCACTCGCCTTTTTATTTTTTTTGAGCGCCGCTGCGAGGTAGTCCGGCGTGGGCAATGGCGGTTTTGTGCCGCGAGGTTTCGGCTTGGCGGGAGCTGCCTCTCCTGCTTCGTTGAGCTGCCTGGCCTTCTTTACGTAATTGAGGATGGTGCGTCTGGGCGGCAGATCTTTGAGTGAGGTGATGCGGCCGAATTGTCCCCTGGAATCCGAGACAGCGGCGGCTTCCGCGCCCAGAATCTCTTTTCCCTTCCAGAATCCGAAGGCGCAGTGCTGCTTGAACTCGGACATGTAGCCGAGCATTCCTTTGTATTGAAAAAAGGGGCGGCTCCACTTGATGGTTTCTTCCACGCCGGGGCAGCCTTCGTGGACGATCTCGCGCAGCTCATGCAGGATGGGCTGCGCAAAGGGCGCGGCGTTGGCGATGTAGAGGTCGATGCGTCCGTCTTTGGTTCCCATGATGCCGATAATTTTGGACGACGGTCGGGAATCCGCGCAAGCAGAATGATTCGTCTCCGGCGCGAAGGCGACGGCGACCGGGAGGCGCGCCGCTCCGAGTGCAGTGTCTATGCGCTGTCCGTGCCTCTGCTCCGTCACGCCGGATCGCACACCGCTATACTGACGATTGGATCGTTTCTCTCCTCAGCCCTCTTCTTTTCATGCTGTGGTTCCATGCGAAGGCTTATTGAACTATGCCCATTGCGTTTCCTAAATTTCTGATTTCGGCGTTGTCCCCAGCGCAGTTCCCGGCGCCTTCGGTGCCTGAGATCGCGTTTCTCGGCCGCTCGAACGTGGGCAAATCGAGCCTGCTGAATGCGCTGCTGGGATCGAAGCAAGCCAAAGTTTCGTCGACTCCGGGACGGACGCGGTCCATCAACTTTTTTTCGATTACCGACTCGCCGCAGCGGCAGCAGCCGCAGATGTACTTTGCCGATCTGCCCGGATATGGATACGCGAAAATCTCGAAGTCGATCTCAGCAGAGTGGCCGAAGTTCATCGAGCCTTATCTCGCGGAGCGGCCCACGCTGGCGCTCTGCCTCTGCCTGGTGGACAGCAACATCCCGCCGCAGGCCAGCGACGTGCAGTTGATCGACTTCCTGAAGAGTATGGGACGGCAACTCATCGTGGTGGCGACGAAGGCCGATAAGCTTTCCGGCAACGGGCGCGCCAAGTCCCAGGCTGCTCTCCGAAATGGGCTAGCTGTGGACGATGTGCTGCTTTGCTCGGCCAAGACCGGCGCGGGACTGAAGGAGCTTTGGGCTGCGATTCAGGCGGCTGCCGCGGAGCCGGTCTAGATCGTCTGGCTTTCCGACCGCGTAATTTTGTTCCTTGACATTCGCGCGATCCCACGTCTCAAAGGCGAGACATGGGGCGCCCGGCTTCTACGACAGGACCAGTTCCTCTTCGCCGTTGCGAACCACGGAGACGGCGACCTGGATTTCGCCGCTTTCGACATCGCGCTGCACGGCAGCGAAGAAGGCGTCGGCTTCGGCGGGCGTCATGCGCAGGAATCGCTGGGCGGCGAAGGGACGGCCGAGATAGCGCGGCGAGCTTTCGATCCAATGCTTGCGCCACTGTGTCGTACGATCGCGCGGATCGAGGACATGTGCGGCGCGCGAATCGGCCAGCGGAAGCCAGCGCAGGGGCTCGCGGGCCACGCTCCAGTGAACCGCAATGCTATCGGCGGGATAGTGCCGCCTTGGCAATGGGCGAGCTCCGCGTGCGATCAGAGTTTCTGCTCCGGGCAGATTGCTGCCTTCGACATGCAGATGAACGATCTCGGGCTGCAGGCCCCGCTCAACGACTTCGGCGAGGACGATCTCAGGCTCACCGGTCAGAGCGACAGATACGGGCCGCTGCTTGCGAATCTCGTTCTTGAGGATGCGCAGCGCCTCGTCAAGGTCTTTCACCAGGAAATCGCAGACGCCTGCGCGGAGCGCCTGTTTGGCCAGGAATGTCTCCGGCTCCATGCACAGAGACGCGATGCCGGCGACGTTGGCAGCCATGCTCAGGCCGACGCCATCGCGGTCGAGCAGAGCGTGCAGCAGAAGCCTGCCGCCCAGTTCGGGAGAGAACGAATGCAGAGCGGCGAACCGGTCGTAGACAGTTTCTATTTCGGGAAATTCGAGGGAGGATGGGCGGCCGAACAACATGTTTTCACTCTAAGCCAAAGCGCAGTGGAAGTGTACGCCGATCGACACCGTGGAAATCGATGGAACCAAAGCAAATTGATTTAGTGAATCTCGACTGTAAATTATGCTCGAATCGCTGCTGGAAACGCCTACCAGCTTGAATAGGGCTGCCCATCCGTGCCGACTTCTTCCGAGCCGCTGTGCACGTCGTTCACGCCGGGATCGGTCTGGTCGATGCTCTGCAGAGTGTCGTCGGTCGAGGTGACCCAGGTCTCGGAGGAATGGGTCATCGGATCTTTGGGGATCGTCTTCATATAGCCGCCCTGGACCAGGTCGTCGAGCGACTGCGGCGCCTTGTTCTTGTCCATGGTGTAGGAGTCGATGGCGTTGCGCATGACGTGCAGGTCTTCCTTGAGCACGGCCTCCTTGGCATTCTTGATGGAGGCGATGAAGCTGGGGATGGCGATGGCCGCGAGCACGCCGATAATCAGCATGACGACCATCAGCTCCACCAGCGTAAAGCCGCGCTCTTTCCTCGGATTGTTTCTCAGCCAGTTCACTTAAGCGATTCCAGTTCCTGCGAGCCCAAATATTTTCTCTACCAATCCGAGTACTTCGTTCCGTCCAGCGCCGTGTCGTCGGACTTTGAATACACATCGAAGACGCTCTGGCCGCCCCACGAGTCGCTGGTCGGATCATCCTGCATGGAGCGAAGCCCCCAGTCATCCTTGCCGGTCATGGGATCGATCGGAATCCGGCGGAGGAAGCGAACCTTCTTGCCCTGCACGTCGACGCCGTCGACCAGGGTCTGCAGGTCGGGCGGATATCCCTGGCTGTCGACCTTGGTCTGGAAGAGGTTCTTGTCGGCGGCATCTTTATAGTGGTCGATGGCGTCGCGCATTCTCCACAGGTCGTAGCGCAGCTCGCGTTCCTTTTCCCGCTTAACCTGGAAGCGAGCCACGGGGACTGCAGCTGAGGCTACGATGGCCAGGATCGCGACGGTCACGATGAGCTCGACCAGCGTGAGGCCGGCTTCGCCACGCGCCGCCGGCGAGTTCGAGCCCGAACTTTGGAGCAATCGTGATTTCGCCATTCGCCGCATCCCGACAAGCTCGCAAATCCTATACCTGCTCACGTTCTATGGCTGGACCTGGACCAGCGCCCGCGCGCCGGTGGCCGGCACGGCTTGTTGCGAGCTGTTGCGAACTACAGGCCGCGTAATCACTACCGCCGCGTCTCCCGGGGCCTTGGCCTGGAAGGTCAAAATACAGACTGTGCCCGAGCCGTTGACGCCGCGTGTGCCTGGCGGCCGCGAGGCCGAGATCGCGACATTCCCGTTGCCGTCGTCACGATGCACCAGGGCTACAGCCTGCCCATCCTGCCCGAGGAAATTCGTGCCTTTGGCGGTGTCGGCCAGGTCGACGTTAATCAGGTTGAGCTTGGTCTGGTCATACTGCAGTTGCATGGGAACAGAGAAGACGTCGTTTCCACCGTTAAGGGTGATCGCCACGGGGAAGGTCGCGCCGACTTTCTGGGGTTGTATTTCCGGCGTCAATCCCAGTTTCACCGGCTGGCCATTGGCTTCCTGCTGCATGCCGGCGACGGCCGCCGCTGCCGCATTGGCGGCGGTCACCGTCGCGCCCGGCGTCTGCGGAACCGTAAACCCGGGAGGCGTTGCCTGAGGAGCAACCTGTGCGACGGCGGGAACCGGCTTCGCGGCCTGGCTGGAGGCGTCGTCGTTGATGTGGCGCAGCTCAATGGAGTTGCTGGTGCCGGTGTCGATCTCGCGGAGATTCTCCGAGTTGAGCATCGTCGCCCGCACTACGTGAGGGATGAGCAGGAAGACGATCTCGTCATCCGAAATCGTCTTGTCCTGACTGCTGAAGAGGTATTTGAGAAGAGGGAGCGAGGCCAGGCCCGGGGTGCCGCTGATCGAAATGCTGGTTTGCCTCTGTTGAATGCCGCCAATAATATTCGCCTCCCCCTCTTTGAGGCGAACGGTCTGATCGACGACGTTCTGGTTGATGATGGGCTCGTTGACGCCGCCAAGGTTCAGGGTGCTGCCCTCGGAGGAGATTTCAATCTTCAGTTTCAGGGTCACATCGCGGTCGTAGTGCACCGTCGGCTTGATGGTGACGTTCACGCCGATATCGAGATACTGGAACTGGGTGTTCACCAGGGAGCTGACGATAGCCGTGGCCGCGCCGGTCTGGTACGAACCGGTGGCGACGGGCAGCCGTTCGCCGATCTTGAGCGTGGCTTCCTGTCCGTCGGAGGCGCGGATGCGCGGGTTCTGCAGAATCCTGGTATGAGCGTCGGTCAGCAGCAGGTTCGCCGTAGCCTGGCCGATGGTGACGGCAAAGTTGGTGCCGTTGAGGTGAGCCAGGCTGTTCAGGGTCAGGCCATTGCTGGTGCTGCCAGAAGTAGTGGATGTGGACGACGTGGAGGACGAAGTGGTCGAGTTGTAATTCGAGGCCTGGAAAGCCACGCTGGCCGTCTGCGGCAACTGGATGCCCAGGGTGCGCTCGTAATTGCGGCTGACTTCGAGAACGGCGACGTCGACGACCACTTCGGGCTTGGCCCGGTCAAGATCGTCGATCAGCTTCTGGGCCAGCAGCAGCTCGTCCGGGGTGCCGCGCATGATGATGGCGTTCTGGCTGGCCACGCCATAGATCTTGGCTCCCGTTTGAAACATGTTGCGCAGAGCGGTCTGCACATCGGTGAAGTCGTTCTGCTGGGAGACGTTGGTGAGGTAGAAGGTCTGCACCGCCTCCTCTTCAAGCTCGGTGCGCTTGCTGCGGCTGTTCTGCGCGACAAAGATGGTGTTGGGAGTGATGGGCCGCCAGAAGGTGCCGGAGGTGATGCCGACGATGCGCAGCGCGTCGTAGAGATCGACGTTGGCCAGATCCACCTGGATGCGCTTGGACGTGTAGTCGGGATCGAAGAGGACATTGATGCCGGCCAGTTTGCCGACCGTCTGGTAAATGATCTTGCTGTCTTCGACGGAGTGCAGGGTGAGGGGCTCATTCGAGAGCGGCTTGAGGTGGATGGGGCCGCCGATGTCCTGCAACTGGGATGCTTCCGATCTGGGAGTCGGGTTTTCCTGGTTGGGGGGTACGCTGTTTTCCTTCTCCCGAACAGCCTGGATATCCTGCTGCGCCAGTTCATCGCTGGGATCGATCTCGAGGGCGCGGAGGAATTCCGTCACTGCGCCGGTGGAGTCGCCTTGATCACGCAGCTTTTCTCCGCGCTTGACGTGGAGGGCCGCCGCGGGCAGCCGCAGGCGCTCGTAGGAAACCTTAAAACGCTCGTCCTTGGGGTTCTTCTGGTAGGCCTGGTAGTAGAAGTTAAAGGCGCCATCGATGTCGCCCTTGTCTTCGGCGGACTGGCCCTGCTTGTAGAGCTTGGAGGCCGACTGGGCGTGAGCGCTGGGGGCAAAGGAGGCGAGCATCAGGGCAAACGCCGCGAGCACTGCCCATTGCGAAATGCGGTAATTCATGAAACTCCAGGCTGGCTTAGGAATCAACGGAGGCCATGAGGCCCCGTTCCCGGCGGCCTGATATCCGGTAAGCAGTGATCCGGAGTAGCTGGCCCTCGGCCGCTGTCGCGGTCCGGGGTATAACTCGGTGCTTGCTGTCATCACCCGGCGCAGGTCGAGTATAGCATCGCGCTTAGCCCCCGCCGACGCGCGATCTTCGCATGCTAGCATGAAAATTCGGACCTTTCGTCATGCCCCGGCAATCTACTCACTCCAACGTGCAGGCACCCCAGAAGAACAGGCCGCGGGACCCGGTTGCTTCCGGCGACCGCGATGCGGCGGTGAACCGTTCGGCCGGCTTCAACTATTTCCTCCTCGACAAGTTCGAGGCCGGAGTGGCGCTGCGCGGCACCGAGGTCAAGTCGATTCGCGAGGGCAAGGCCAACCTGAAAGATTCCTATGGAATTATCAAGGACGGCGAGGCCTTTCTCCTCAATGCTCATATCGGCCCCTATTCCCACGGCAACAGCAGCAACCACGATTCTCTCCGGACGCGGAAACTCCTCCTGCACCAAGAAGAAATTCGCAAGCTAACCGGACAGACGCAGCTCAAAGGCCATACGCTCATCCCCACACGGCTTTATTTCCGCAAAGGCAAAGTCAAATGCGAGATTGCCGTGGCCAAGGGCAAACAGGACTGGGACAAGCGGGAAACAGAGCGCCGGCGAGAGGCCGACCGCGAGGCGCGCTCGGCGATTGCTCATAGCAAGGGAAAGTACGCCAAGTAACTCCTGTCCCATGCATCGCGAAATTGAAGCGTGCAGACAAGATCTTGCCAGCTGCAGTCTCATACATTTTGCCGCTGCAATTGTGGCATAATGTCATCAGGACAATCATGAATGCAGCGAATGCTCAGATCGGCGACTGGCTTGGTTTAGCCCCTCCGGCTACCGAGGCAGACATTCTACGGATCGTCGAAGGGCGCCTTGCCTCGTCGGTAATCAGGCGTCTTCTGGCGCTGGGGCTGGAACGTTCCGAGATTGACCAGATCGTCATCTCCTCGCGAACCCTGCAACACCGGCGCTCGCGGCGCGAGAAGCTGACGGTCGAAGAATCGGACCGCGTGCTCCGGGTCATTCGCGTTCTCTCCAGTGCGGAGGCGGTTTATGAAAGCCGCGAGCGGGCGATGGCATGGTTACGAACGCCGCATCCGCGGCTGGAAGGCCGGGTTCCTCTCACCCTTCTGAAAACGGACACGGGCAGCCGTATGGTCGAAGAGCTACTGGTTCAGATTGACGAAGGCATGTTCGTCTAAATGGTGCTGTGGCGAATCAGCCGTCACCGCGATCTCAGCGGGATTGGCGGCCTGAGGGCTGCCGGTCGATGGCACTACCCGGGCCAACCGGTTGTGTACCTGAGCGAAAATCCGGCTTCGGCTCTTCTCGAAGTTTGCGTGCACACGGCGGCCAACGACGTTCCGCCGGCGTTCACGCTCCTGCGGGTGGAAGAACCCGATCTCGACGTTGCTGCAATCGCTGTCCAGACCCTCCCGGAAGACTGGCGGATGCGCCTGGAGGTGACGCGCGATCTGGGCAGCGCATGGCTGCGCAGGGGCGAAGGCGTTCTGCTGAGGCTGCCCAGCGCCATCGTGCCCTGGACCGCAAATTTTCTCTTGAATCCGCTTCATCCCGATGCGAAGTCGTTTCGTGTCGCGCAGACCATCGCTTACCCGTTCGACATGCGCATCAAGCTGTGATGGATTGCCTCTGCCCTTTGACTCGCAGACTAATTCACACTCACCGAATACTTCACCAGGACTCCGTTCACGAATTCGGTATGGATGCTGGTGTTTCCGTTGACGAAGGTCATCGAATGAACCTGCAGGCCGTCGTGGTCGGTGTCGGCGGTGCTGGTGGGTGCGCCGAGGAGAGCTCTTACCTGGTCCTCGTGCATTCCTTTCTGCAGTTCATGCGCGGGATCGGGCATGCCTCCTCCGGTGGCGGGAGGAACGGCGATGGCTGCTGCAGAATGTGCCGGACCTGCGGCGTCGAAGCTGACGTACCGCGCTAATGCAGCCATTACATCCTGAGGCGTGAGGTTGGCCGGAACCTTGCCGTCGTACTTCAGGTTGAAGCGCGAACCGCCTTTCATGCGGTCCTGATCGACCTGCTCTTTCTTGATCTCGGCTGCATGTTCGGCGATTGCCCGGCTGCGCTGGTCGTCGCGCTCGCGCTGCCGGCGCAGGTAGTCGAGCTCTCTGCGAAGACGGTCTTTCTTGTCCTTGTCGTCGGTCTGGTTGATCTGATCTTCGAGGTCTTTTTCCCGCCGGCTCTTTCCTTCAGGAGTGAAGTGGACAGACGTATCGCTGCTGTCCAGAAAGGTGCCGAAGCCTCCGCCTCCGAGCTGGAACTCGATCGCCTTATCCTTCACCTTGACTTTGGTGATCATGACGGCGTCGCCGGCGTGCAGAGCGACGGGGTAGGCCTTGAGGCTGTTGCCGTAAGCCCGCGTGTCGAGCGAATTTTCGCGCTGGGGACGGATATCGACGCCGGTCTGGCTGCCGGGCATGTCGATCTTGACGACCACCTGTTTGCCTTCGAAGTACTGGCTGAGGCTGGTGGCGTCCTGCGCGTGCAACGACGGAAGCGCGAGCAGCAGGAGGATGAGCATAGCGAGTCTTTTCATTGCCACCTCACCGTTCCCTCCGCATTGTCGCCGTTCCGGGCGGGATTTCAACAAAAAAGTGCGCCGCCGGATGCAGGTCTTACGACCCGATCATTGCACGACGCCTCCCGGCGGGACGTGGGTTTCAAGGTAGCGGGCGATCAGGCTGTAGACGTGGAAGCTCGTTCCGGGGCCTTCGGAGATGGCGTGGGTGCGGTTGGGGTAGTCCATGAAGTCGAAGGGCTTGCCCAGCTCTACCAGCTTGTTGATGAGCAGCTCGGTTCCCCGGAAGTGGACGTTGTCGTCGCCGGAGCCGTGCACGACGAGCAGGTGGCCGGTGAGGCCCGCGGCAAAGTTGATGGGCGAGCCGTCGTGGTATCCCTGCTTGTTGTCCTCAGGCAGGCCCATGTAACGCTCCTGGTAGATGGAGTCGTAGTGGCTCTCGTCGGCGACCGGAGCAACGGCAATGCCGGTCGAGAAGACGCCCGGATAACGGAACATCACGTTGAGCGTGTTCGAGCCGCCTCCGCTCCATCCCCAGATGGCCATGCGCGTGGTGTCGATGTAGCTGCGCTCGCGGGCCAGCTCCTGAATGGCCTGCGCCTGCTGCGCCGAGGACAGAACGCCGACCGCGCCGTAGACGCATCTGCGCCATTCGCGGCCCTTGGGTGCGGGCGTGCCTTCATTGTCGAAGCTGATGACCAGGTATCCCTGCCGCGCGATGAGCGCATGGAAGAGCCGGCCGTTGCCGCCCCAGGCATCGCGGACGGTAGTGGCGGCGGGCTCGCCATAGACATTGACCAGGACAGGATATTTTTTCTTCGGATCGAAATCAGGCGGACGAATCATGTAGCCGTTGAGCTTGATGCCGTTGGCGACGGGGACCTCGAAGAATTCCGTGCTGGGATTGTGCTCGTCTTCTTCGCCGATGAGCGGCTGGACCTTCTTCGCCAGCTCGTCGTTGTCGACCAGGGTGCGGACGAGCTTGTGATCGGGCAGGCTGACGATCTCGATGCGATTCGGATGGTTGAAGCTGCCGTAGCGGTGCACGGCCCACTTGCCGTTCGGCGCGATGTCGTAGGAGTGGTAGCCGGGCTCGTCGGTTGGAGTCACGCGTTCCGGTGTTCCCGTGCCGTCGAGGCGGGTGCGGTAGAGATAGAGGCGGACGGGATCATTCGGCGACGCGGTGAAGTAGAGCCATCCGGCGCTGGAGTCGATGGCTTCCTTGGCCATGAGGTCGCCCTGGAAGTTGGTGATGAGGCGTGGCTGGCCTGTGCCGCGATCGACGCGATACGCATGACGCCAGCCATCGCGCTCGCTGATCCATAAGAGGTCGGCGGGCTGACCGGAGCGCCCGCTATCGATCCAGTCGAGCGGGGAGTCGTCGACCCAGGCCTTGTCGGTGTCTTCGAAGAAGAGCCTGGTGTCGCCGGTGCGCGCGTCGGCGAGCATCATCTGGGTCGAATTCTGCAGGCGGTTCAGGTACTCGAGCATGACCTGATTCGAATTCCCCGCCCACTCCATCTGCGCGATGTAGTGGTTGCGCGGGTCGCCTTCGAGCTTGATCCACGTGGTCGGGCCGCCTTCGGCCGAGACGATGCCGGCGCGCACTGCGGAGTTGGTGGTGCCGGGCTGCGGATATTTGTACTTGAAGGTGACGGGATACTCGGCCTCGGTGTCGTTGATCAGCGTGTACTCGCCGACTCCGGACTGATCGAACTGCCAGTAGGCGATGGAATGGCTGTCGGGGCTCCAGCGGAAGCAGTCGCGCAGCTTCAGCTCTTCTTCGGAAACCCAGTCGGAGGTGCCGTTGATGATGTCCGCCGAACCGTCGGTGGTGAGCTGCGTGATTTTTCCGGTGGCCAGTTCTTCGACATAGAGATTGTTGGCGCGCACATAGGCGACGCGGCTGCTGTCGGGCGAGAACGTGGCGAACATCAGGGTGGATGCGGGAGCGTCGCCGCCGAGTTTGGTCAATTTGCCGGAGGAGACTTCCCCGCCGGTCAGATCAAGCACCCAGTAGTCGCCGCGGGTGTTGGCGCGCCACACCTTCTTCGAATTGGTGAAAACGAGCAGCTTCTTCTTGTCTGCCGACCAGGCGTAGCCCTGGATGGCCAGCGGCGCGTCCTGCCGCGGCGGCACCAGCTTCGCCGCGGGCACCAGCACGCTGCGCTTGCCCGAGGCGGTCTCGTAGGCGACGATGTCCAGCCCTTTCACGCCGCCCGCGGCCGGCTCGAGAATCGTGTACTCGTCCCCATCATTCAGCCACGCGAGCTGAACATTCTTCTCCGCGTACGCATGCTTGTTGAAGATGGTGTCGAGCTGCTGGGAGAGGCTCGGATCGGAGGCAAAGGCGAAAGAGCAGGCTGCTATCGACAAGAGGCAGCTGAAACTAACGGCGAGCGCGGATTTGAACAAGTGGAACCTTCCGTGAAGCGGGCAGTCTAGAGGAAGCGCTTCGTTTTGCTCCCGATTATAAGCATGCGGTCTCGAATTGACCGGCCAAATATGGTTGGAGCTCGGGCTCCTGTACAAAACCATTCACCGCCAGGACGCAAAGATCGCCAGGTTTTCACTTTGCGGACTTCGCGTCTTTGCGGTGGAGCGCTGAATGCCCGGTCGTGGCCTGTAAAATCATCTTTCGAGCAAAGGTGAACTGCGATCGCATGAAAACAGAACTTCTCTTTACCCCCGCCGCCGCGGTTTCTTCGGAACTGCTTGCCGTCTTCGCCGTGGACAACAATACCAGCAAGGATAAGGACTCCAGGCCGGAAGTCTCCCTGCTCACTTCCGAAGAAGCGGTCAGGAAAGCCGCCGCATTTGTCCTTTCCACTGGCGAGTTCAAGGCTGACGCCAATGAGACTCTGCTGCTGCACGCGCCGGAGGGATTGAAGGCAGCGCGGCTGCTGATTATCGGCCTGGGGAAGGCGGGGAAGGCTACTCCGCATAACCTGCGCAAGGCCGCGGGGACGGCGGTGCGCTTCGCCAAGCCTCGCGGCATCCGGGAGCTGGCGATTGCCGCGCCTTCGGCTTCGTTCGATACGGAGCTTGCGCTGCGCGCCATTACCGAAGGGGCCATCGTCGCCGATTTCGACTCCGATACCTATCGGACGGACCGCAAGGACCGCAGCGTCCAATCGGTGACCATTGTCGCGCCGGAGAGCTTCGACAAAGCGGCGGCCGATATCGGTCATCGCGAGGGAGCAATTGTCGCCGAGTCGCAGAACTTTGCGCGCACGCTGATCAACGAGCCCGGCAATCGTATGACGCCGACCATCCTGGGCAGCAAGGCTGCGGAGATGGCGAAGGAGTTCGGCCTGCAGTGCGAGGTGTACGGCGCGGAGAAACTGCACGAGCTGAAGATGGGCGCATTCTGGAGCGTGTCGCAGGGATCGGACGAGCCGCCGGCGCTGATCGTGATGACCTACGAGCCGGCCGGAGTGACAGCTGGACCGGTGATGGGGCTGGTGGGCAAGGGCATTACGTTCGACACCGGCGGCATCTCGATCAAGCCCTCGGAGGGCATGGAGAAGATGAAGTACGACATGGCCGGAGGCGCGGCCATGATCGGCGCGATGCGCGCCATTGCGCAGCTCAAGCCGGCGGTAAAGGTGATCGGCATTGTGTGCGCGGCGGAGAACATGCCCTCGGGCAAGGCGCAGAAGCCGGGCGATATTCAGATTGCGATGTCGGGCAAGTCGATCGAGGTCATCAATACGGATGCCGAAGGCCGCATGGTGCTGGCCGACGGGCTGTATTACGCGCGGCAGCTGGGCGCGACGCACCTGATCGACGCGGCCACGCTCACCGGAGCGGTTGCCATTGCGCTGGGGCAGATCAATGCGGGTGTGTTCGCGAACGATGAAGACGCATTCCAGCATTTCTCGAAGGCGCTGGAGATTTCGGGTGAGAAATTCTGGCGGCTGCCGGTCGAGGACGAATACCGCGAACAGATTCGTTCGTCGATTGCCGATATTCAGAACACCGGGCTCACGCGCTATGGCGGAGCGATCAATGCGGCCATGTTCCTCAAGGAGTTCGTGGACGACACGCCATGGCTGCACCTGGACATTGCCGCGATGGCGTGGCTGGATGCCGATAAATCGTGGATCGCGCGCGGCCCCAGCGGGGTTGCGGTGCGCAGCATCGTGGAGTGGGTGCGCAGCTACGCGGGTTGACCGCGGCGCGACGTCATCGACTGAGCCAAGCATGCCGTCATTCTGACGACCAGCAGGCAGGAGAATCTGAGCGACGTTTCCACACCCGCATTGCCGAGATTCTTCGCTGCACTAAGTGCACTAAGAATGACGACCTGGAATGTGAATGGCGATCGGTGAATAGCTGCAAATGAAATTTTCAACACGCGAAAGGCACGCCTTGAAGGCGTGCCTTTCTGCTCTGGGCCAGTCCGGTGGTTTGGTCGGCGCACGACATCAACAACAATTCCGGGCGGGGCCGGCGCGAAGCGCGTGTGCCTGGACGGCAAGTCTCGCGTGCCTGGACGGCCAGTCCTCCCGGCCAGTCTCTACGAGGCGGCTTTCAAATGCTTGCCATCGGCGATTTCTTCGATGATCTTCTGATTGAAGGCGGAGAGATCGTCGGGCTTGCGGCTGGTGATGAAGTTTCCGTCCATCACTACTTGTTCATCGACCCAGTTTGCCCCGGCATTTTTGAGGTCGGTCTTGAGGGAGGGCCAGGAGGTCATCTTCTTCCCTTTCACGACTCCGGCTTCGATCAGGGTCCACGGGCCATGACAGATGGCGGCCACCGGTTTGCCGGAATGGGCGAATTCCTTGACGAAGTTCACCGCCTTGACATCCGTGCGCAAGTGGTCGGGATTGATAACCCCGCCAGGGAGGACGAGCGCATCGTATTCGGACGCCCGCACCTGGTCGAGGGTTTTGTCCACCTTGATCGAGTCGCCCCAGTCCTTGAGTTTCCACGCCCTGATTTCCCCGCTCTTCGGCGCGATGACATGGATTGTGGCGCCGGCCTGGTCCAGAGCCTTCTTCGGCTCTGTCAATTCCACCTGCTCGACACCATCTGTTGCGAGGATTGCGACTTTCTTGCCTTTGAGATTTACTGCCATTGAACGAACCCTCCACGGTTCCAAACAATTTTCGTGCTCGTTCTGTTTAGTGTGATTGCTCAAAGGCTCCGGCCGTTGCCCGGAAGCGCAATGTTCGAATTCACGAGAAATTCAAGAAGCCGCAGCCAACGCGCAGGGCGTGGAGATTGTTCTCACTACACGCCTACCCCCAGGGCAAAAAGAGATTATCCGCCTTGTGAAAAGGCTTGTGAATCAGGCAAATTGGGAAGGGAAATCGAGGTATCGGGATCCGATCTCTGCTGCTTCCAGCTACTTGTTCCCGCCCCACAAACCATCCGGAGGAAGAATGTCCAAGAAAATATATGCTGTGTCGCTGCTTGCCATCGCAGCCTTTTCCATCTCTGCCTGTAAATCCAATAGCAGCGGTCCCAGCACGGTCACGCTGTCCGGCGCCGGGAGCACCTTTGTTTATCCCGTAATGACCCGCTGGGAGCAGGCTTTTTCGCAGGCCCACCCCAACGTCCAGCTCAATTACCAGTCGATCGGATCCGGCGGCGGCATCGAGCAGGTGAAGAACGGCACGGTAGACTACGGCGCGTCGGACGCCCCGTTGACGGACCAGCAGATGTCTGCGATGCGGCCGGTAATCCAGATTCCGGAGTCCGCCGGGCCGGTTTGCGTTACCTATAACCTGCCTGACCTGAAAGAGCCTCTGCAGCTATCCGGCGAAGTGTTGACGGATATTTTTCTGGGCAAGATCAAGGATTGGCGCGATCCCAAGATCGCGGCGGATAATCCCGGCGTGCAGCTGCCCAAGCAGTCTATCGTCGTGATCCATCGCGCGGAAAGCAGCGGCACGACCAGCGCCTTCACGACCTATCTGAGCGCGGTGAGCCCGGAGTGGAAGACGAAGGTGGGCGCGGGCAAGAGCGTGAGCTGGCCGGCGGGTCTGGGCGGCAAAGGCAACGAAGGCGTGACCGGGCAGTTGAAGCAGTCACCTGGCGCGATCGGGTATGTGGAGCTGGCCTACGCCCAGGAGAACCACCTGCCGGTGGTGAAGATGAAGAACCAGGGCGGCAAATACATTGCCCCCAGCACGGAAAGCACGACGGCGGCAATCGATGCGTTTACGGCGGAGCTGACCAAGGACCCGCGAACTCCGATCGTGAATCCGCCGGCCAACGCTCCGGATGCGTATCCGATCTCGACGCTGACGTTCCTGATTATCCCGAAAGATGGTCCGGATGCCGCGAAGCGGGCAGCGCTGAAGAGCTTCATCCAGTACGTCATTACAGATGGCCAGGCGGTTGCCGGTACGCTCAACTACGCTCCGCTGCCGGATGGGATCAAGCAGTTCGACCAGCAGCAGTTGAACCAGATGACCGCTGCGGGACAGCCCATTCAGTAAGGGTTTGGCGGGACTGCGAGATGCACCAAAGGCGCTCCGCGCGGAGCGCCTTTGGTGTCTCCGGTCCACTTTGCAGGCTCTATTTCTGAGCAGGTCCCTGCCGTGTACCCCAGTGATAGACCAGCTCCGCAAATCCGAACTGGGTATCGTGGCCGGTGGGATAGATGGCGGCCACAACGCTCTTTCCCCAAGCGTATCCGTAGTAGAAGTTGAGCGCCAGGGTGCTGTTGACATTCCAATCGGCGCTAACGCCGGCTACCGAGGTTAAGGAGCTGTGTTCATTGGCAGGACGCCCTGTGAAACCGAAGACCTTGTTGTCAAAAGCCCCGCCTCCCTGGTACCAGACATCCTTTGCAGACGTTAGCTGGAGCCAGTGGAGGTCGCTACGCACGGCCACCCGCTTCACGGGTTTATCCATGAGCTCGACGAATTCGTCGGTGCTATTCATGAGGTTGTAGCAGGGGAGGCGCGCATAACCGCGCGGCGTAGGAAGAATCTGGAAGAAGGTGTGATGCTGGTTGTCACCGGGATTGTCGTCACCGGTGCTGCGAAACCAGCCGGAGCGGAACCAGGGGCTGTTGCCGGCGCGTCCGAACTGGTAGCCAGCTTCGACAGCAGCAGCTCCGGCGGAGTCGCTCTGCGTTCCCCAGTTACCGTTCTGCAGGGCCCCCCAGGCGAGGAAGTCGAAGTTTCCGAAGCCCGCGGGAACGCTCGCGATGAGATCTGCGCCATAGGTTCCGAGCCGGATGTTCTTATGGTCGGCCTGACGCACAGCCAACGGCCGATTGTCCGTCTTGGTGAGGCCGGTGCGGCCATCGTGATAGTCGATGCCGAACACGCGCCAGAGCACATGCCGGTTCAGCTCATATTTGCTGAATGCGAGATATTGCACATCGACATTCAACTCCGGATTGCCATTCATATTGAATACGCCCTGATCGGAGCGCGCAGCCATGGCGGTCAGATCCCAGGAGTCCGAGCCGTAATGTCCGTCAACGCCGTCGAAGCTGCGCTGGGCATTGGTAAATCCAAAATTTCCGATGAGTCGCTGGGCGACGCGGTTAGTCTGCAGCCAGGCGAGGGTTGCATTGCCGGGCTTGGTTTCCTGACCCTCGAAGAACTCGAATCGTCCAATACGCAGGTTTTTGTCGGCGCCGGCGAAGCGGCGACGCAGATAACCCTGCTTGAAAAATGCGGCGGCAGGATAGTCGTTGTCGGCGCTGGATGCATAGTAGGTCCCGCCCAGCCCCAACTGGCCCTGCGCGCTTACGGGTGAGACAGCATCTGTGGGCAGCGCGAGCATTGCCGGCTGCGACAGCTCCAGCTTCCAGTCCCAACGAGGAAGGGTCTGCGAGAGCGAGACCCGGAGAAGCGATTCGCCGTAGCCATAGGTTTCGGTATACGGCGGCGCGGAAAAGAACTGCCAGGCGTCGACCCGCGCGCGGTAGTAAACGTTGAAATCTACGGGGTGCTTGTCCGGCGGGGTGGTCTGGGCGTTGAGACAAGGCGCAGAACACACGAGCAGCGTCGCGAGCAATTTACGCAAGTAGTGGGCTCTCCAATAAAGTGAAGCAACGCCAACCACTCTAGCGAGGTGCGGGTGAGACGCGCATCGACCAATCGATGGAGAAAGAAGCCGGTCAAAGGATTCACCCGGCGGCATCGCCATGCTCCTGTGCGAGCCGCTTTACATCACTTCGGGAGCGGCGATGCCGAGCCAGCCGAGAGACCGGATAAGCTCACGCTGCGCGACGGCTGCCGTCGCCAGCAGGAACTGCCTGCGGGCAGGATCGGCCTCGGTGAGGATGTGATGCCTGCGGTAGAAGTTGCTGAACTCCTGCGCGAGCTGGAAGGCGTGCTTGGCCAGATACGCGGGCTCGGCAGTTGCGATGCACTGGTCAAGCAGCAGCGAGGTCTTCGCGGCGCGCAGCCACACCTGCCAGATGCTGTCGGCACCTTCGCCGGTGAGGTACGGTGCGGCGTCCAGCCCGGCCATGGCCGCGAGCGATGCTTCCGGCGTCGTCTCCGCCTTGCGGAAGATGCTGCGCGTGCGCACCACCGCGTACTGGATATAGGGGCCGGTCTCGCCTTCGAAGCTGAGCGCGTCCTTGAAGTCGAAGGCGATGACCGAATTGCGCGTGTACTTGAGCATGAAATAGCGCAGCGCGCCGACAGCGATCTCCTTCGCGGTCTGGCTGCGTTCGGCTTCGCTCAGTTCGGGATGACGCTGGTCGACTTCGGATTGCGTGGCCTCGATGAGCTTGTCGATGAGGTCGTCGGCCTTCACGCCGAAGCCTTTGCGCCCGGAGATTTCGATGAACGGTCGGCTGCGGTCTTCTTCGGAAACTTCATAGCCCAGATCAAGGGCGCAGCGCGGCGTAAGTACGACCATATCGTAGGAGAAGTGCGTGTAGTGGTCGGCCTGTTCGGTATAGCCGAGGCCGCGCAGGGCTTCGATGACATTGGCCTGCGGATCGGCCTGGCGCGAATCGATGACGTTGTAGATGGCCTGGGCTCCGCCGAAGTAAGGGTGGTCGGGCTCGCCGGTTTCGGCAGAGATCCAGCATTCGTGATCGGGATACCGGAAGAAGCGCCGGTAGCCGAAATCGCGCCCCAGCAGCCCGAACTTCCAGAGGTGATAGGCGATGTCTTTGCCGACGTAGGTGACGGTGCCGTTGGAGCGGACGATGATCTTGGCGTCTTCGTCGGGAGCTTGCCGCACGGGCGACTCGCTTCGCGGTTCCTGCAACGGCTCAGTGGACGATGCCCCCAGAGCCCGCTTCATCACCCAGCAGCCTTTGTTTTTGCCTTCGGTCTCGTGATAGAGCACGCCCCTGGTCTTGAGCTGCTCAAAGGCGAGGTCCCAGAAATGCAAGTGAAGAATTTCGCTCTCGCGTGGCAGCAGATCGTACTCGATGTCGAGACGGAGCATGGTTTCGAGATGGCGGCGCAGCACCGCGGTCGAGATGAGCTCGGCGACGGCAGCGGTGTCATTGCCTCCTTGCTCGATCTCGTGCAGGGTGTCGAGACGAATTTTCTTGCGCGCTACTTTTTCTGCTTCTTCGGCCTCGTACCATCGCGAGACGCGGGCGTAGAGGTCCCAGCAGTAATAGTCGATGCGTAGGCCCTCCTGCGCGAGACGCTGCATGAGAGCCTGCACGTCGGACAAAGACATCTTTTCCAGGTGCATGAGGCCTACGACAATGTCCGCGACCTGCACGCCGGTGTTGTCGATGTAATTCTGCACATCGACCTTTTGCCCGGCGGCGCGCAGCAGGCGCACGAAGGTGTCGCCGAGGATGGCGTTGCGCAAGTGGCCGACGTGCGCGGCCTTGTTGGGATTGATGCTGGTGTGCTCGACGAGCGAGTGGATGGCGCTCTCAGGTGCGATCCCGGCTTCAGAGGCGATGGCGCGAGCGGCGGCTCCGCGGTCGAGGCGGGCGTTGATGTAGCCCGCGCCTGCGACTTCGAATGCGGCGAAGCCCTCGACATGGCCCAACGCGGCGACAATCTCTTCGGCGATCTTGCGCGGAGCCTTGCGCAGCTTGCGCGCCAGCTCGAAGGCCAGCGGCAGCGCGTATTCGCCGAACTTGATCTCGGGAGGCTGCTCGATGGCAACGGTTTCAGGTTCGATCTGGTACTGAGTGCGCAGCACCGCGCGGAGCGAGTCTTCGAGCTTTTTCTGTTGTTTCAGGTACACGTGGCGACCACCGGTGAGAAGAGCGGAAATAGCTGATTTTCCTATCGATTTTAGCAGGCGCGGCGGGGACGCGAGGGCCTGGACGGCAGCTCTCGGTGTAAGCTGAAAGTGTGCCCTCCGAGGTAAATGCATGAGCACGACCTTCTCCGCTCTCGACTACTACCTGCACGAAACCTGGGATCCTGACCGGGAGTTCGTGGATGGCGAAATTGTGGAGCGAAACTCGGGCGAGAAAGATCACGCTTCCTGGCAAATTGCACTGGCTCGCTTTCTCAGCACATATCGGCAGAGCGCAAACATCCGTGTTTATCCCGAACTCCGGCTGCAGGTTTCAGAAAAATGCTTTCGCGTTCCCGATGTGCTGGCCATCAGCCGCACCTCACCCGATGAACAGATCATCAGCCATCCGCCTCTGCTGTGCGTCGAGATACTTTCGCCGGAAGACCGCATCGCGCGAATGGGAGAAAAGCTCGAGGATTACTTCCGCATGGGCGTGCGCGCCGTATGGGTCATCGATCCACGGACTCAGACCGGCTACCAGTGCGAGGGCCCGGACTTCAAGGACTGGAAGGCTTCGCCGGTGCTGGTCGTACCGGACACGCCTATCCGCATCGAGATGAGCGCGCTCGTTGCCGACCTCGACTAAGGGCGTGCGTTAACGATACTCTGAAGGGTCAGGCACGCTGCCGCCTCTGCTTCTGTTCAAGCACATCATGTCCAATAAGTTCTATCTCACGACTCCGATTTACTACGTCAACGCGCGCCCGCACATCGGCACCACTTACACCACGGTGGTTGCGGATGTGATCGCGCGGCGCAAGCGGGCGCTGGGCGTCGACACTTTCTTTTTGACGGGCACCGACGAGCACGGCCAGAAGATCGAGCGCTCGGCGCAAAAGGCCGGATGCACGCCGCAGGAGTTTACCGACCAGGTTTCAGCGCAGTTCCGCGCTTTGTGGGACCGCATGGGGCTGACCTACGACGACTTCATCCGCACGACGGAGCCTCGGCATACGAAGGCCGTGCAAAAGCTTTTTACGCTGCTCCAGGAGCGCGGCTACATCTACAAGGACACCTACACCGGCCAATATTGTGTTTCGGACGAAGCGTTTGTCGATGTGCCGCCGGGTGCGCCGTGTCCGGACTGCGGACGCATCACCGAGACGGTGAGCGAGGAGAACTACTTCTTCAAGCTGTCGGCCTTCGAGCGCACGCTGCTCGAGTATTACGAGGCGCATCCGGAGTTCATACGCCCGGAGACGCGGCGCAACGAAGTGATCTCGTTCGTGAAGGCGGGGCTGAAAGACTTATCTGTCAGCCGGACCAGCTTCAAGTGGGGCATTCCGGTGCCGGGCGATGAGAAGCACGTCATCTATGTGTGGATGGACGCGCTGGCCAACTACATCACGGCTCTCGGCTGGGGCTCGGACGACACGAGTAAATTCGACAAATACTGGCCGGCGGACATTCATATCGTCGGCAAGGAGATCACGCGCTTTCACTGCGTCTACTGGCCGGCGTTCCTGATGGCCGCGGGCTTGCCTCTGCCGAAGAGCATCGTGGGCCATGGCTGGCTGCTCTTCGAAGAGAGCAAGATGTCGAAGTCGCGCGGGAATATCGTGCGCGCAGAGACGATCCTCGATGTGCTGGGCGCGGATGCGCTCCGCTATTTCCTGCTGCGCGAGATCGTCTTCGGACAGGACGGCAGCTTTTCGTTCGACGCGCTGGTGCAGCGGTACAACTCTGATCTGGCGAATGGGTATGGGAATCTCGTCAGCCGCACGCTGACGATGATTCAAAAGTACTGCGGGGGAGAGATTCCGCCGCCTTTGCCGACTTGTGGGCTTGAAGCATCAGTTCAAGGTGCGATCGAAGAGTTTGGTTTTCACTTCGACGCTCTTAATTTCTCCCGAGCACTTGAGTCTGCGTGGCGATTGGTGGCCATCCTCGACATGGGTATATCTGATTTCAAGCCATGGCTGGTGGCCAAAGATGAATCCGAACGGCCAGCGCTGGATAATCATCTCTATTCCGCGGCCGAAGCCATCCGCATCATCACGGCGCTGGTCTATCCGGTGCTGCCCGATGCCGCCGCCAGAGTCTGGGCGCAGCTTGGGCTTGGCGACATTCGTAATGCTGATTTGAAAGACCTCAAGTGGGGCGGTCTCCAGCCCGGCACGAAGCTGGGCGAGCTTGGCCCTGTGTTTCCCCGCGCGGAAAAGGACGCGATTCAACGTATGAAAGACCTCGAAGAGAACAACACACCCGCAGAGACGCCTGCGACGGCTGCATCCGAATCCACGCCCGGTCACACTCCAGTCAGAAGCCCTGCAATTCCGGCCGCGCATCAGACATCGCGGCTGGAGGCGGCGCTCGATGGATTCGCCGTGGCCATGGCCGAGTCGACCAGCGAGAGCGCCGCAGTAGTGGCGTTTGAGAATTTCGTGAAGGACAACGTCGGCGGAGGATCGAAGCCGGCGGCGACCGCTCCGTGGACCACGCCCCCCGTACCCGTAGCAGCCGCGGCCCCCGCGGGCGACAAGATCACCATCGACGATTTCGCGAAGGTGGAATTGCGGGTGGCGAAGATCGTCGTGGCCGAGCGGGTACCCAAGGCCGACAAGCTGTTGCGCCTCGAAGTCGATTTGGGCTACGAGCAGCGGCAGATTCTGGCCGGGATCGCCGAGGCTTATACGCCGGAGTCGCTGGTGGGGCGCAAGGTCGTCATCGTGGCCAACCTTGCTCCGCGCAAGCTGCGTGGCCTCGAATCGAACGGCATGATCGTCGCCGCTTCGCTCGAAGGTGGCAAGCCGGTGCTGGCGGGGTTCCTGGAGGATGTAGAGATCGGGGCGCGGCTCAAATAGGCTTCCCATTTATGTTTGATCCCATGTCTCAAATGCGAGACATGGGGCACCCGGCGATTATGCCTTGGGCGCTTTTCTAACGCGGGCGGTACTGGTATGCCACGTCTCAAACGCGAGACGTGGGGCATCCGGCCGATCTTGCGGCGTAGACATGGCTGAGATTCTTCGCTTTGCTCAGAATGACGTCCTTAAATTGATTTGTTCTTAGCGGCCTCTGCCTCACAACCACGGATAACCTTCATGATCGATTCTCACGCCCATCTCGACAGCCCTCGCTACGACGAAGACCGCGACGCTCTGCTGGCGCGCGCTTTTGAAGCCGGGGTGCGCACCGTGCTCTCGATCGGCATTGGCGAGGGTCCGGAGACCATGCATCAGGCGCTGGATCTGGCGCGCCGCTATGCGTCGACTCCGAATGTCCCGAAGATTTATGCCAGCGCGGGGGTGCATCCGCATGAGGCGCAACTGGCGGATGAGGCAGCTTTCTCGAAATTAGATCGCCTGCTGCAGGAGCCCGAGGTGCTGGCCTGCGGCGAGATCGGCCTCGACTACTTCTACGATCACTCGCCTCGGGATGTACAGAAGACCGTCTTCGCCCGCCAGATGGAGATCGCCGCTTCGCGGAAGAAGCCGATTATCATTCACTGCCGGCCTTCGGATGGATCGACCAATGCCTGGGATGACACGCTTGACGCGCTGGAGACGCAATGGGCTGCCACCGGACTGGGCGGCATCCTGCATTGCTTTACCGGCGAGCGGACGCATGCGAAGCGGGCGATGGACCTGGGATTCCTGATCTCCTTTGCGGGCAATATCACCTTTCCCAGGGCCCAGCCTATCCGCGATGTGCTGGTCGACGTGCCTTTGGACCGGATGCTGATCGAGACCGATGCGCCGTTTCTGGCGCCTGTCCCCAACCGCGGCAAGCGCAACGAGCCGGCCTGGGTGGCGCAGGTGGCGGCCAAGGTTGGCGAGGTCAAGGGCATCTCCGCAGAAAACACCGCTTTCGCCACGGCGGAAAACTTTCACCGCTTTTTCGGTACCATACCCGGTTGACAATTTCGTCCCCCAGGCTGGCGCCGGAAGGCCGAGCGGATAATCTAATGGTAGGAGTAACTTATGGCAGCCGAGAATTCCTTCGATATCGTATCCAAAGTCGATATTCAGGAGGTGCGCAATGCGATCGATCAGGCGACGAAGGAAGTCCGCGCCCGCTTCGACCTGAAGGACTCGAAATCGGAGATCAAGCTGGAAGAAGAGGACAAGGTCCTGCAGCTGGCGTCGGAGAACGAGTACAAGCTGAAGGCCGTGGTTGAAATCCTGCAGCAGAAGATGGTGAAGCGGGGCATTCCGCTCAAGAACCTCGAATACGGCAAGGTCGAGCCGGCCACCGGATCGAGCGTCCGGCAAAAGATCACCCTGCAGCAGGGCATCCCTTCGGAGAAGGCGAAAGACATGGTACGGGTGATCAAGGACTCGAAAAAGAAGGTGCAGGCGACGATTCAGGGCGACACCGTGCGCATCACAGGCAAGGATCGCGATACTCTACAAGAGGTGATTGCTCTGCTCAAGGGCAAGGACTTCGGCATCGACATGCAGTTCACGAACTATCGGTCGAACTAAGAACCATAGGCTAACGAACCACAGGCCAAGGAAAGACGACGAGAGCCCAGCCCGAGTGAGCACACTGGCCATAGCGACGGCAAAAGAAGTCTTCGATCTGCTGCAGGACGATCTGCGCGCCATCGAGCGCGAGTTCGGCGGCTACACCGTTTCCACGGTTGCCGCAATTACAGAAATCTCGGAGTACCTGCGCGAGGGCGGCGGCAAGCGCATCCGTCCATTGCTGCTGCTGCTCTCCGCCAAGGCGCAGGGTTATAGCGGCGAGGGCATGATCCGGCTGGGCGCGGTGGTGGAGATGGTGCATACCGCGACGCTGGTGCACGACGACATCATCGACGCCGCCGACACGCGGCGCGGGCGGCCCTCCGCGAACACCACCTGGGGCAACGCCAAGTGCGTGCTGGCCGGCGACTGGCTCTACATGCAAGCCTTCCGCGTGGCGCTCGACGAGCGCAACTTCCGTATTCTCGACCTGCTGATCGGCCTCACCCAGCAGATGGTCGAGGGCGAGCTGCTGCAGATGGAGAAGCTGGGGTTGTGCATCTCGGAAGAGGAGTACAACGCGCTGATCTATCGCAAGACGGCCTGCCTGTTCGAGGTGTCGATGCGGCTGGGGTCGGTGCTGGCGGCCACACCCGGCTCTGCAACGCTGGTGAATGGATTGTCGAACGGCCACGCCGCGACGGATGGAATCCCGGCCGAGGGCATGGAAGAGCGCATGGGCGAGTATGGGCGCGCCCTGGGCATGGCCTTCCAGATCGTCGATGACGTGCTCGACCTCACCGCCACGGAAGAGGTCCTGGGCAAGCCTGTTGCCAGTGACCTGCGCGAAGGCAAGGCGACGCTGGCGGTCATTCATGCTCTCGAAAATGGATCAGACGCCGAGCGCGAGGCCATTCAGATGGTTCTTGCCGACCAGGATTTTCACCGCGTAACCCATGCGGAGATTCTGGCCATCCTGAGCCGGCATGGATCGGTCGATTACGCGATGAACACGGCGTTTCAATATGCCGACACGGCACGAGCCGCGCTGGTGGCGCTGCCGGACTCCGATTACAAACGAGCCCTCTTGTGGGTGCCCGACTTCGTCGTTGCGCGTGACAAGTAGCGAAGAGCTGCTGCGGGGACGAGTGGTCAGCGGGCAGGGTAACTTCTCCTACTGGATCGAGAAGCTCGAGAGCCACTACTTCCGCACGACGGGCCTGCACCTCTACCCCGGCACTCTCAACCTGCTGCTCGATCATCCGTGGTCGGTCCCGGCAAATTGCCTTCGCCTCGAAAAGGAAGAGTACGGCGGAAGCGTTTCGGTGAGCCTGGTTCCCTGCCGCATCTTCGACCTTCCCGCCTTCATCCTGCGCACCGACCTGAACGAATCGGGACAGGGGCCGTATCCGAAAAATCTGATCGAGGTCGCTGCCGAGCTTCGCCTTCGCGACGCCTGAGGTCTGCGCGACGGAGATGTTGTCGAGGTCCGGATTTCGCAGGTTCCGCAATGAGCCCGGAAATAGCGGCCGGAAGCCCGGGCCCGGGCCCGCGACCAGCCGGCATTGTCACTGCAGTTGAATTCACCGGGATATTTGCGGATAGGCGGTGGTTGACGAATTGATGGATGCTACAACTCTGCACGTTCTGCTGGTGGTCTTCTTTGCCACTTTCATTCGATCGACATTCGGCTTTGGCGAAGCGCTGATCGCCGTTCCCCTGCTCGCGCTCACTCTCCCTATCGCGATTGCAGCTCCGGTAGCCGTCCTGTTATCGATCACCATCGCGGCCGTGGTCGTCGCCCAGGACTGGCGGAAGATTCATGTGCGCAGCGCGGGCTGGCTGCTGGCGCCTACTCTTCTGGGCATCCCTATCGGGATCGCGTTACTGACCAGCATTCATCAGCAGATCGTAAAGGCGGCCTTAGCGTTCGTCATTATCGCCTTTTCCGGGTATTTCCTGATTGGCAAGAAGCCGCCCGAACTCCACAGCGACAGGCCGATCTGGCTGCTGAGCTGTGGGTTTCTGGCCGGCGTGCTGGGCGGCGCATATGGCATGAACGGTCCGCCGCTGGTCGTCTACGGGGCTCTGCGGCGATGGTCTCCGCAGCACTTCCGCGCCACGCTCCAGGGATACTTCCTGCCCGCGAGTGTCGTCGCAATGGCCGGATACTGGCTCGCGGGGCTGTGGCTCCCGGCCGTCACTCACTACTACCTGATTTCGCTGACGGTGGCATTTCCGGCCATATTTCTCGGGCGAGCCGTCAATCACCGCCTGCGAGGGGATACTTTTCTGAAATATGTTCATGGCGGCCTTTTATGCGTTGGAATCCTGTTGCTGGTGCAATCGATTCGGCATCGATGAGCATGGATCGTGCGATCCATTGAGATTCTGAAGACCCCTCTGACTTTCGACGCCTGTGGTATTCTCAGCAGTCGCTCCTATGACCGTTCGCTCCACACCCATTCGCGTGCTCGTCGCCAAGCCCGGCCTGGATGGCCATGACCGGGGCGCGAAGGTGATTGCCCGCGCGCTGCGCGATGCGGGCATGGAGGTCATCTATACCGGGCTTCGCCAGACGCCGGAGATGATCGTGAACGCGGCGATTCAGGAAGACGTGGACTGTGTGGGATTAAGCATTCTCTCCGGCGCGCACAACGCCATCGTTCCACGCGTGACCGGCCTGCTCAAAGAGCGCGGAGCCTCCGACATCCTGGTGGTTCTGGGTGGGACGATCCCGGAGCAGGACATGGAGTTCCTGCGGGCGCAAGGAGTCGCGGCGATCTTCGGGCCGGGGACTTCCCTCGACGCTACGGTGAAGTTCATCCGCGAAAATGTGAAGCCGCGCGGACTGGTGGCTTAAACAGGTTTCGAGACAGCGCGCCGTAGAAAAGGCTCACAAAGGATGCGCACCCGCGTTGCTGAGGTTCTTCGCTTCGCTCAGAATGTCGTCCTGAGATTTCAGATGCCGACCGCGATCCGGCCACGCATCACTGCCGCTGGAACGTATCCTTCAGCTGCTTGCCCGGCGGCGGCGCTTTTCCTTCTTCGGCGCCCAGTCCGGCGCGAGCGTCGGAGTCATTGTAGGGCTGCTTACCATCGGGTCCGGCGGCGGTGGGCGAACCTGGAACCGGCGGCTGCCCTTCGGCATTCGATGCAAATGCAGCATCCTGCTTCCCGGTGGTCGACACGTCGGAAACCGCCATCGCGGCGCTGTGCCGCTTATTCATGCGGCCGGTTTCGCATCCTGCAAGACATAGCAGAGCGGTGGCCGAAGCCAGCGCCACAGCCGTTATTTTCGGAAAAGAAGACATTCTCGCTCCAATGAAATGGGTCGCAGCTCACGTATCCGCGCGCATCCGGGTACGATGCAACTTTAACACTTCGGAAGGGGTTGCGGCAGCAGCGGGAACGCGGCTTCTCATTGAAATCGCGCGATCATCCGATGCTCGCCAGAAACAGGTCCCTTACGGTCTCGTAGGTGCGACGGATACCTTCTTCGAGGCCGGTCTGGGCGCGCCATCCCAGCGCGTTGATGCGAGCCACATCCAGCAGCTTGCGCGGTGTGCCGTCTGGACGCGAGGCGTCGAAGACCAGCTCGCCCTGGAAGCCGACCACCTTGCAGACCAGCTCGGCCAGTTCGCGGATGGTCAGGTCTTCCCCGGTGCCGATGTTGATGAGCGGCGGTTCTTCGGCGCTCATCAGGCGATTGAAATCGGCGTCGGGCAGGTTCATGAGGAAGACGCAGGCCTGGGCCAGGTCGTCGCTGTAGAGCAGCTCACGGCGCGGTGTTCCGGTTCCCCATACGGTGATGCTCTTCTGGCCAGTCGCCCTGGCCTCGGCGGCCTTGCGGATCAGCGCCGGCAGGACATGCGAATTCTTAAGGTCGAAGTTGTCGTTGGGACCGTAGAGATTGGTGGGCATGGCAGCGAGGAACTGCGTTCCGTACTGCCGGTTATACGACCAGCACATCTCGATGCCGGCGATCTTGGCCAGCGCATAGGCGCGATTGGTCGGCTCCAGCGGCCCGGTGAGCAGATACTCTTCCCTGATGGGCTGCGGGCAGAGCTTGGGGTAGATGCAGCTCGAGCCCAGGAAGAGCAGGCGCTTGACGCCGCTGCGCCAGGCAGCATCGATCACGTTGGTCTGGATTTCGAGATTTTCGCGGATGAAGTCGGCGGGATAGGTGTCATTGGCGACGATGCCGCCTACCCTGGCCGCGGCCAGGAAGACATGATCAGGACGCTCGCGCTCAAAAAATCCGAGCGTGGCTGACTTGTCGGTCAGATCCACGTCGGCATGCGACTTCAGCAGCAGGTTGCGATAGCCCTGCCGCTCCAGCTCGCGGCGAATGGCGCTGCCGACCAGGCCGCGATGGCCGGCGACAAAGATTTTCTCTGTGCTCTCCATCGGACGCTCCTAGGATTCGTGGAAGTTGTAGGCGGTGAAGCCGTGGCGCTTGACCAGCGCGTCGCGCTCGGCGGCTTCGAAGTCCGCGACCACCATCTCTTTCACCAGCTCGCGGAAGGTCGTCCGCGGCACCCAGCCCAGTTCGCGCTTGGCCTTGGACGGGTCGCCCAGAAGCGTCTCGACCTCCGTGGGGCGGAAGTAGCGCGGATCGACGGCGACAACCAGCCGGCTGCGGTCGTCGTATGCCCGCTCCTCCACGCCGACGCCTTCCCAGTTCAGCTTGAGTTCGAGGAACTCAGCGCTCAGCTTCACGAAGTCGCGCACGCTGTGTTGCTCGCCGGTGGCGATCACGTAGTCCTTCGGCTCCTCTTGCTGCAGCATCAGCCACTGCATTTCGATGTAGTCGCGCGCATGTCCCCAGTCGCGGTGGGCGTCGAGATTGCCGAGATACAAAGTGTCCTGAAGTCCCACCTTGATGCGCGCCAGAGCACGGGTGATCTTGCGGGTCACGAAGGTCTCGCCGCGCAGCGGAGATTCGTGGTTGAAGAGAATTCCGTTGCAGGCGTAGATGCCGTAAGCCTCGCGGTAATTCACCGTGATCCAGTAGGCGTACATCTTGGCCACCGCATACGGCGAGCGCGGATAGAACGGCGTCGTCTCTTTTTGCGGAATCTCCTGAACCAGGCCGTACAGCTCAGACGTGGAGGCCTGGTAGAAGCGCGTTTTCTTTTCCAGACCGAGAATGCGAATGGCCTCAAGCAGGCGCAATGGCCCGAGCGCATCGGAGTTCGCCGTATATTCCGGCTCCTCAAAGGAGACCTTGACGTGGCTCTGCGCGGCCAGATTGTAGATCTCGTCAGGCTGCACCTTCTGAACGATATGAATCAACCCGCCAGCATCGGTCAGATCGCCATAGTGCAGCACAAAGTGACGGCTTTCGAGGTGCGGGTCCTCATACAGGTGGTCGATACGGTCGGTGTTGAAGAGGGAGGTACGGCGCTTGATGCCGTGTACTTCGTATCCCTTCTTCAGCAAGAATTCCGCTAGGTACGCGCCATCCTGTCCGGTGACTCCGGTGATGAGGGCTTTCTTCAAGAGGGGGAGCTCCTGTTATGCAAAATTTGGCGAGTCGATTGCCCTTCGTCCATGGTGTGCGATGGAGGAACGGCGCATGAATTTCAGCAAAGACACAGTTATTTTATGCGGGATAGCGAGGCTTCTCCAAGCGAATCCGTTCACGGGTTCTATCGCTGCTCGGAGACGGCGAGTTCCTGCCGCGACGCCAGCAGACCGGCCATGGCCGCTTCGAACCTGTGCAGCACCTGATCGCGCCCCAGGTTTTCTTCTGCGTAGCGGCGGGCCTGATGCCCCATTTCGAGCCGCAATTCATGATTCTCGGCGAGCAGCAGAACTGCATCGCGCAAGGAATTCAGATCGCCCGGAGGCACCGCCATGCCACGATCCTGCACGGCATCGGCCACCTGCGTGCCTGCAGCCGCGGTGGCAATGATGGGACGGCCGCTGGCCAGCATGCCGGTGAGCTTGGACGGCATGACGAGGTCGGCGGCATCGGCACGCTGCGGAAGCAGGTGAATATCTGCCGCATTCAGCAATGTGTTCAACCGCTCGATCGGCTGCAGAGGGAGCAGTGAAACATTTCCGAGCCCGGCCGTCATCTGTTCCAGCTGCGGGCGGAAGGCCCCATCGCCGCAGAAGATGAAGTGCAGCCGGGGATCGTCGCGCAGCTCCTGGGCGAGTTGAGGCAGCACTTCGAGTCCCTGCTTCATGCCGAGGTTACCGGAATAGAGCAGCACCACGCGATCGTCGGCGATGGCCAGTTCCTGACGAATTGCGTTTGTGTCCACTCCGCGAACCGTCGGCTGGACGGCGTCAACGTCAACCCAGTTAGGAAACAGCGTCGTCTTGTCCTTGCGAATGCCTTTGGCTCCGAGACGCTTGACCATATTGGGTGAAATGCTGGAGATGCGCGTGAAGCCGCGCATGACCATGCGCTCATAGGCGAGAGCAAAATCGTGAATGAGGCCGCCTCCCGGCAACAACTCAAGATCGAAGGCCGCGTCAATCTCAAAATCCTGAATGTGCAACCATGCTGCGCCGCCCGAGAGAAGCGCGGTCAAGATTGCAGTCGGAGCGCAAAAAAAAGCTGGTTCCACGGTCAGAACGACGTCCGGCCGCCATGCCGCCAGGCCGAGCATCAGGGGCAAGCTGCTGGAAGCAAAGGAGCCGAGATGCAACATGCGCCGAAAACCGCTGGGACGCTTCGGCACCCACAGCGGGCAGCGGTAGATCCGCGCTCCAGCCGGTGAGGTCTCGACGCGATACTCCCACCAGCGATAGTCTGCACGCACCTTCCAGGCAGGGTAATAGGGGGGAGCTGTCACTACCCGGACTTCATGGCCGCGTGTCGCGAGCCACTCCATCATTTCACCAGAGTACTTGCCGATACCGGTTAACTCGGGCGAGTAGTTCAGACCCAACAGGAGTATGCGCAAAATTGCTGTCCTTTCCAGCCAGACGAACGAAGAACCGGGAAGAATCTGGCCGCCGCAGAGGTCAGTCGCGCAATCCTGGGGGACCAAATTTAAATGACTAATACGCTTCGATGCAGCTTGCCCGTCTGATAGTAGGGAAATTCTGAGAGAGCAGTGGAAACACCGCGCCAGGAAACCTACTTCACACGAATCAGTTTTTTAAAATAATCTAATGAAAATGCTGTTTTGAAACGCTGACAATGAGCCGATCTCTATTTCGACAACTGTTAAGACAACCGCTTGCCTGCACCGGAATTCTGCTCCTGTTGAGCTTCCTGCTGTTGGCGCTCTTCGCACCAGTTGTTGCTCCAGCGAACCCGGCAACCATCGACCTGTTTCATAGATTATCACCTCCCGGATCATCGCACTGGTTTGGCACCGACGAACTTGGCCGCGATGTTTTCTCCCGGGTGATCTATGGTGCAAGGCTGTCCCTCTCCGTGGCCGTCTCTGTGGTCACGTGTTCGCTGACGCTGGGCATTATCCTCGGAGGCATTGCCGGATACTATGGCGGCGTTGTCGATACGGCAATTAACACCTTTGCCATGAATGCCTTCATGGCTATGCCGGGAATCCTGCTGGCGATCGCCTTCGTCGCCTTTCTCGGCCCGGGCATGATCAACCTGATCCTGGCTCTTTCCATCGGCGGATGGGTGGGCTACGCGCGGCTGGTGCGGGCGCAGGTTCTGGCAGTCCGGGAGCGGGAATTTGTGGAGGCGGCGCGCGCGCTTGGCGCAAGCAATTTGCGCATCTTTCTGATACATATTCTGCCCAACATCATCCAGCCGCTCATCGTGCAATCGGCCATCGGCATGGCGGGCGCGGTGCTGGCTGAGGCGACGCTGAGTTTCCTGGGGCTGGGCGTGCCTCCGCCAACGGCAAGCTGGGGATCGATGCTCGACGAAGCGCGCTCGCATCTGTTCGACGCTCCCCACCTCGTCGTTTTCCCGGCGCTCGCGGTGATGCTCTGCGTGCTGTGCTTCAATTTCCTGGGCGATGCGCTGCGCGACTACCTCGATCCACGCACGCGCCTCAGCATCGGATTGTGACGCAAAATGCTGATTGGCGTTATCTCCGACACCCACGGCATGCTGCGCCCTGAAGCGGTGATGGCGCTGCGCGGTTCAGAGCACATCCTGCACGCCGGGGACGTGGGCGACGCGCAAATCCTTGACGACCTGCGGCAGATCGCTCCGGTCACCGCGATCCGCGGGAATATCGACCGCGGCGGGGTCTGCGCTCGGCTGCCTGCGGTCGAGATGACGGAATTTGCCGGGCTCAGCATCTATATGCTGCACGATCGCAATGCGTTAGACCTCGATCCGCGGGCTGCCGGCATTGCCGCCGTGATCAGCGGGCACTCCCACCAGCCCGCAATCGAATGGCAGAAAGGCGTGCTGTATTTCAATCCGGGCAGCGCGGGTCCACGGCGGTTCTCGCTCCCCATTTCGGTGGGATTTCTCGAAATACGGGATGGGAAGATCGAACCGCGTCTCGTCACTCTGGGCTGAGACTTAGTAAGCCGCCGTGAAGCGCTTGCGGATGTGCTTGGGATGCTCGAGCTCATCGACCAGCGCAATGGCGTAATCTTCAGCCGAAATGCTGCTGGTTCCCTTGTCGTCGACCACCAGCGAATCGCCGCCCAGCCTGAACTTTCCGGTTCGCTCGCCGGGCTGGATAAAGGCCGCCGGCGAGAAGTAGGTCCAGTCGATGTCGGAAGCCTTGAGAACGTTGAGCGCGTCGCGATGGGCAATGGCGATTCCCTTCCACTGCTCGGGCAGATGGCCGGAATCGATGACGTCGACGTCAGGAGCGACGAAGAGGCTGCCCGCTCCGCCAACCACCAGGACTCGCTTCGCGCCCGATCCCTTAACACCAGCGATGAGGGCGCGCACCGCATCCACCATTTTTTCCGGCTGCTCCTGCGGAGGCGCGTAGGCGCTAATCACCACATCTGCGCCGGCCGTCTTTGCGGTGACATCCCCGGCGTCCAGCGCATCGCCCTTCGCTGCGACGATGCCGTCCAGCTGCGGCACTTTCGTGGTATCTCTCACTACCGCTGTGACGCGATGACCGCGCGAGAGCAGTTCTTTCAGCACGCGGCTGCCGATCATTCCTGTGGCCCCGTAGAGTACGACGTTCATGGGTGATTCTCCTGGGCCTTTCGATGGCGATTGCGGCGTTGCGGATACTTTTATCTCAATACCGAGACGGGAGCCGTGGCCACGGCAACCAGCGAGTCGGCGCAACCGTAGTAGAGAAACCAGCCGCCGTGGAAAAGCACAAGGCCCTCGGCGAAGGTGGTGCCGGCGGCGTATTGGCCGGTCTTCTCGTAGGCCAGCGTGGGCTGGAGTACCGGCTTATCCAATTGCGCCAGTAACTTTGACGGATCGTTTGCCGCAAATAAAGCTTCGCCCGCCGCGTAAGCTCCCGCGCCGAGATCGGGATCGCCGCCCGTAGCTGCGTTCTTGCCGTTGTAGAGAACGACGATGCCTTTGGCGGTTAGCACCGGCGGCGGCCCGGTTTCCGGGAAGGTGCTGTCGAAGTGGCCGGCGCGCGGCCGGAGCAGTTCGAGCGGCTGCCCTTTCGCGTCTTCGATGGGTGTCCAGTGGATGAGGTCGGGCGACGTGGCGAGGCGAATGACACCCTCACCCCAGTACATCCAGAATTTGCCGTGAATGCGGGCGGCGATGAGGTGGCCGTCTTTGACCTCGGTGACGATGCCGGCGGATTTGTACTTGAGACCGGCATATTTTCCATTCGACGCAGCCGCGAAGGCGGGGCCGTATTTGGTCCAGTGCAGAAGGTCGTGCGACGTTGCGATGCCCACACTGTAGGTCTGCCGGTTCCATTGCGTGTAGGTGAGCACGTATCCGCCGTCTGGCGATTCGACGATGCGTGGATCTTCGACACCGCCCGGCCACTCTCGCGACTTCTGCGCGTCATTCGCTGGATAGAACACCGGCTCGGGACGGCGCGTGAAGTGAATGCCGTCCGCGCTCTCGGCCAGCCCGAGCCGCGAAGTGTGCATGCCGATCTCCATCGCACCGGTGTCGTCTTCGGCGCGGTAGAGGACATAGATTTTGCCGTTGCGCACGACGGCCGCGGGATTGAAGGTATGCAGCGACTCCCAATGAACCGGAGCTTTGCGGATGGGATCTTCAAAAACCGCGCTCGCATCGGGCGAGATCACCGGATTGCCTGCGGCGGGACGCGTGAAGGGGGCGATGGTCCAGGCCGGAGGCGGAGCGTTCTGCGCGGGCGCCAGAGTTGCGCAGAAGGCCACGCCGAGCATCCCGGCCGCAAATCGCATCGTTACTCCAACGGGTTGTGAGCCCGCAGCTCTGCGACAATCTCTGCCGCTGCTTTGCGCGCCTCATCGGAGCGGTCAGGCGGGAAGGAGATGGCGCCGACGCGGGCGTGGCCGCCTCCTCCATAGCGCTCGCAGATAGTGGCAAGATTCAGCATCTTCTTCGGATCGGCCTTCGTCCAGGGATTCGATCCCACCGAGACCTTGGCGCGGAAGCTGGACTTGGAGAGGCCGATGGAGTAGGTCGCCTCCGGATGCAAGTAGTAGGGGATGAACTTGTTGTATCCCTCGAGCTGGTGATCGCTGATATCGAAGTAGATGGTGCCGTCTTTCGACTCCGAGCGCGCGCGGATGAGCGAGATCGATTCCTGATGGCGTTCCAGCAGCGGCGGCAGCAGTTCGGCAACGAAGGGCTCCCGCAGTATCTCGCCGAGGGGCATGGTAGTCAGCAGCGGAATGAGACGCGGGATGAATTCCGGGTCCTGCGTGGACTCGATGACCAGCGTGAGCTTCATGGCCGGATCGGCCATTTCTACCGCCGACTGCGGGCTCTGGTAGAGCGCGCCATCGACGATGTCCGCCCACTTCACCAACTCGGCGACAGGCTCGGCGTTGAATCCGAATCTGGTCGAGGCGATGTGCGCGAGGAAGCTGGTGCACGAGGTATAGGCGGGGTCGAAGAAGCGGCGGTTGGTGAAGGTGCCGTCGGCCAGACCCTGGCGATACTGCTGCTCATCGGCGGGAGTGAGAAAGGCGCTGAGATGATGATCGAACCACCAGGTGATCTTCGGCGAGGGCGAATATTTGAAATCGACGATCGCATTTTCGTCGCCGATGAAGTCGGCTTCGTTGAAAAGCGCTCCGGCGCGGTGGACGAGACCATGGTATTCGTACTCTGCATCGGAAGAGATGCACTCGCGATGAAAACGGGCGAAAAGAGAAGCCGAGCAGGCCCCATCGAAACACTTGTCGTGATAGAAAACGCGTACCTTCAAACTGGGGTGCTCCACAAACGCAAATTAGATGACGGGAAATGACTAGGATTGCCGGGCCGGAGCACAATGTCAAGGCGGAAGGTTTTGGGCAGCGCGCCAATCCGACGCAGCGCCGAGGAAGTTTCAGAAAATCTCGATTCGCGGGACTTCGCGCTGCATCGCGAGAAGTCCCGCCGGTAGTTGCTGAGAAACGACTTTGCCGAGCTACTCCGAGCGCAGAGCGTTGACCGGATTGATGGATGCCGCCCTCTGCGCCGGGATGATGCTGGCGAAGAAAGCGCAGATGCCGAGAGCGATAATCGATCCGCCGAGCACGAGCGGGTCCCAGCCCTTGACCTGGTAGAGTTGCGCGGAGATCAGGCGCGAGCATCCGATCGAAACCGGAATGCCGATGAGCAGGCCGACAAGAATCTGCCCAAACGCTCCGCGCAGGACAAGGCGGATGACATTGCCGCGGTTCGCGCCCAGCGCCATGCGCACGCCGATCTCGCTGGTGCGCCGTTCCACGGTGTAAGCCGTGACGCCGTAGAGCCCGACAGCGGCAAGGACGAGTGCGAGCAGGCCGAAGAGGCCGGTCATCTGCGCGATGGCGCGCTGCTGGTCGAGGTTGGAGTCGACCTGTGCCTGCAGGGTCTGGATGTTGAGCAGAACGAAATTGGGATCGATGTCGGCGAGGATGTTACGAACCTGCGCCTCGAGGCCTTCCATGCTGCTGCTGTGCAGTTGAAGGACTGCTCCCTCGATGAAGTGCGTCTCGTCGTCGATGCTCTGCATCATCGGATTGTCATAGCGGGTGTGCTGCGCCAGCGGTACGAAGAACAGTGGACGGGGTGGTTCGCGGTTGGCGAAGTCCCAGTTGTATCTCGCGTTGCCGACGACACCGATGATTTCGAAGGTCGAGCCGTAGCGGGGCAGGTCGAGGCCAAAGTGTGCGCCGATCGGGTCTTCGCCCGGCTTGAAGAACGTATGCACAAAAGCTTCGTTGACGACGGCGACGTTGCGGGTCGAGGCGGTGTCTTCCGGAGTAATTGAGCGACCGCGGATGATCTTCTGCCCCAGGGTTTCGAGGTAGCCGGTGCTGACGTGATCCCAGGAGGAGCCGATGTGCTGATCGGTCATGCTGGGCATGGGGTGGCCTTCGCGGATGACGATTTCGCCCCAGTTGTCCTGAAGAGGCGTGTACTGGGCAAGCGCGGCGCGCTCCACGCCGGGCATATGGGAGAGCCGATCCTGCAGTTCGCGATACATGGCGTCGAGCTTGGCCTGCGGGTAGGCGCTGTAGGGTGCGGTGAGGCTGATGGTGACGCGGCGGTCGGTGTCGTATCCGAAGTCCTGGTGCTGCATGTTCATGAGGCTGCGCGTGAGCAGGCCGGCGCCGGCGAGCAGGACAACGGAGAGCGTTGCCTGGAAGACGACAAGGATCTTTTGCGGAAGACTGGAGCGATCGTGGGTGCTGCGGTTGACTCCGCGCAGGGCCTCGGCGGGCTCGGAGCGCGAGGCGAACCATGCGGGGGCGGTTCCGAAGAGCGAGCCGGTGACGAGAGACAGAGCAAAGGCAAAGGCGAGCACGGCCAGCGACGGCGTTGCATCGATGGGAACGAACTTTGCGCCGTGGAAGTTGAGGGCGACGATGAGCTTGACGCCGAGGTAGGCGACGATGAGGCCGGCGAAGCCTCCGAGGACAGAGAGGACGATGCTTTCGGTCAGAGCCTGGCGGATGAGGCGGCGGCGCGATGCGCCGAGGGCGAGGCGGATGGAGGTCTGCGCGCGGCGCGCGGCTGCCCGGGCCAGCAGGAGATTGGCAATGTTGGCGCAGGCGATGAGCAGGACGAGGCAGCAGACCCCGAGCAGGATGCGGAGGTTGTCACCGTAGTTCGCTTTCATGTCGCCGACGCCCGTTCCGGCGGGAACGACCTTGACGACCTGCTTGGACAGACCGGCTTTGATCCCGGCCATCCAGTCGGCGGGCATGCCGCTGCCATTAACCAGCCACTGGCGGATGAGGGCGGTCATACGGTCGGGTACGGCGTTGACGGTTGCGCCGGGCTTGAGTCGGCCGATGACGCGCAGCCATGCCTGGAAATGATGCAGAAAGGAGTTGGCTCCGCTGAAGAGGGGCTCCTGGTTGATGGGGATCCAGAGGTCGGGCGGGTCGCTGCGCAGGGTTTCTCCGAAGAAGCCGGGCGGAGTGATTCCAATGATGGTGAAGGGATGGCCGTTGAGAATGAAGTTCGAGCCTACGACTTTGGGGTCGGAACCGTATTGCTGCTGCCAGGCGCGATAGCTGAGCATGGCGACCGGAGTGGCGGAGGGCTGATCGTCGGAAGGCTGGATGGTGCGTCCGACGAAGGCGCCGAGGCCGAAGGTGTGGAAGTAATTGCCGCTGACGAACTCGTTGCGCAGGGGCCGGGCGATGTGGTCGGTCTCGCTGCGGCGGGTGCTGATCTGCGAGCCTCCGGCCTGGAAGGCGGCAAGCTCTTCGAACTCAGGAGTGTTCTTCTTCATGAGCTCGTAGAAGGGATAGGAGAACATGCCCCAGGTGTCCTGCGGGCTGCCTTCGACGCAGCAGTCATTTCCCTCGCCGATGCGGTAGAGGCTGGAGGGATCGACCACCGGCAGCGATTTGAGCATGACGGTGTGAATGAGCGAGAAGATGGCGGTGGTGGCTCCGATGCCGAGCGCCAGGGTAAGCATGGCGGTAAGCGTGAAGACGGGAGACTGGCGCATCTGGCGGAGAGCGTAGGCGATATCCTGGCGCAACGTCTGCATGGGTATCCTCAAAGCGTAGATACGGGTGGCGGATGGGCGCGGTTCCCGAAATGCTGAAAGGCCGCACAAACGCTTCCTTCCGCAGGGATCAGTCGTATGGGTTGACGGACTACTGGGCCGCATGATGAAGCGCGCTCTTTCAAGTCGAGGCCAAGCGGACCTACAGCGAAATCAGAGCGAGCCACGCAATGAGCGCGGCGAACTTTTCGTCTTGCGACCACGGGGAGCCGAGCGAGCGACCCAGATCGACGAGTCGGGGACCAAGTTCGCCGGATTCTACGTGAAGAGTGCATGCGGCGGTTTCGAGCAGTTCACTCTCTTTCGCTGTAAACATCTCAACACCACAGCGCCCGGCGGCGTGGACGAGCGCTTCGCGGAAGAGTTCTCCATCGGCGGTGTGAATCAGCGCGTGAGAGGCGAGAATAAGGGAAAGCTCGGGAAGAGGCCTTCCCGATGCAAGAAGGAGTCCGCAGCACTTGAGCTCATAGCCTTGCTGCTCAAGATTTGTTTGAGCAGTTTGGATCACTCGATAGGCGAGGCCGCGCGCTTCGACGTGCATACGCGAAACGAAGCTGCGCGCCTCGGCCGCGGGTCTTTTTTCGGCGGTGTGATAGGGCTGACGAAATTCATAGGTGAAGATTTCCACGAGATGAGGGCGTTCGCGCAGGAGGACTCGCGGGCGGCCGTCCTCAAGCGAGACCGCGACGAGCGCGGTCCAGCCGGAGTGAACCCGAAACCCCAGGGCCGCTCGTTTCATAGAGCTCCCGCTTAAGCAATCCAAGTTACTCCGGGAAAGTACCACGGCGAACAGACGTCCGCAAACGCCGGCGCTGCCCGCGCCGAAGCCGCTCCCATCTGCGAGCGAAGGAACGATGCGAGCCTCTGCCACGTACAATGAGCAGAATTTCCGGACGACGCTCGAGGAGAACATCATTGGACGAACCTACGCTGCAACCTGAGTTCACACCGCCTGCCCCCGCACCGCAGGATCGTGGCATTGAGTGGATCTTCTGGGGCCCAAATGGGCTGCGAGCCGGATGGGGCGTCCTGGCCTTCGCGGTTCTCTTCGTTATCCTCATCATCGCCGACGGCATGGTGCTGCACTCCCTCTTCCACTCCACGGGCAAGCCTGGAGACTTTTCGCTGCGCACCGGACTCATCAGCGAAGCTTCGCAGGTAATCTGCGTCTTTCTGGCTACGCTGGTCATGGCGCTCATCGAGCGGCGCTCCGTCTTCTCGTACGGTTTCCAGGGAACTGCGCGCGGTGTCCGCTTCTTTTCCGGGCTGGCGTGGGGGTTCGCCGCAATCTGCGCGGTGGTGCTTGTCCTTTGGAAGGCTCACCTGCTGGCCTTTGACGGGGTCCTGCTGCATGGGCCCGCGATCTGGAAATACGCAGCCGGCTGGGGGCTGGTTTTTCTCGGCACGGGATTCTTCGAGGAGTCGCTGCTGCGCGGCTATGTGCAGTACACGATGACACGCGGCGTCGGCTTCTGGTGGGGCGCGCTGATTTTCTCATTCCTCTTCGGCTTCATTCACAAGGGCAACCCCGGCGAGACGCCGGTTGGGCTTTTCAGCGCAGGGGCGGTAGGGCTGGTCTTCTGCATCAGCCTCTGGTACACCGGCTCACTGTGGTGGGCGGTCGGCTTTCACGCGGCATGGGACTGGGGCGAATCGTACTTCTTCGGCACATCGGACAGCGGTCTCGTGGCCAGGGGTCACCTGCTTGGAGAGCATCCGATCGGCAACATTCTCTGGAGTGGAGGCGTGACCGGGCCGGAGGGCAGCCTGCTGGCGATCTTCCTGCTTGTGCTGACTGCCCTGCTGATGGTCCTGTGGTGGGGACGGCGCGCCCCGTCTCCGTTCGCGGGCAGCGGGTGGGTTCCCGCATGGGCCCAGGAGGGGAGAATGGCGTCACTCGCCCGCAGCGCGGCGGATTCGACAGCGACCGCCGACACTCAGACTGCCCACTGATCTTTGATATCTGTGCTCTGAGATCGCGTATCGGATTCTGGATCGAAGCTTCTGGATCGAGGCTTGGGCTTGAGCACTGGGAGCGGATTCAGAATCAGGCGGTCTTGACGTAGCGCTGCTGGTGCCACGTCCAGGCGCTGGCGATGATGTCGTCGAGGTTGGTATAGGCCGGGACCCAGCCGAGTTCCCTGCCGATTTTTTCCGAGCTGGCGATGAGGACGGCGGGATCTCCGGGGCGGGGCGGGCACTCTTCAACAGGGATGGGATGGCCGGTTACGCGGCGCGCCGATTCAATCACTTCCCGGACCGTGAATCCAACACCATTGCCGATGTTGTAGATGAGCTTGCCGCGGTCCTTGCCAGGATCACGGAGGGCTTCGAAGGCAAGCAGGTGGGCGCGTGCCAGGTCGTGGACATGGATGTAGTCGCGGACGCAGGTCCCGTCGTGAGTCGGGTAGTTCTGGCCGAAGACCTTGATGCTCTGGCGGCGGCCGAGGGCGACATCGAGGATGAGCGGGATGATATGCGATTCGGGCTCATGGGCTTCGCCACGCCCTTCAATGGCTCCCGCCACGTTGAAATAGCGCAGGCTGGCGTAGCGGAAACCATGAATGCGGTTGAGCCAGGAAAGCATCTGCTCGACCAGCAGCTTGGATTCGCCATAGGCGTTGGTGGGGCGCAGCGGAGCGTCTTCGAAAATCGGCGTCGACTCCGGCTCGCCGTAGACGGCGGCGGTCGAGGAAAAGACCAGGCGAGAAACGCCCGTCGCCAGCATGGACTCCAAGAGGCTCAGCGTCGAAGCGCTATTGTTCCGGAAGTAGATTTCCGGCTTCTTCATACTTTCTCCGGCTTCGATCAGAGCGGCGAAGTGCATGACTCCGTCTATATCCGTATGCAAGACCCGTTCCAGGGCGCCCCGATCCGCGAGTTCGCCTTCAACGAATTCAGCGCCAGCAGGGACCATGGAGCGCTGTGCGTGGCAGAGGTTGTCGTAAATTACGACCAGATGGCCGTGGTCCAGCAGCAACTGAGCGACCGTGCCCCCAATGTAGCCGGCTCCGCCTGTAACGAGTATTCGCACTGCATATCTCCTTTTAGCTTAAACATTTACAATCTACATGGACGGTGTTCCCGGTGTCATCGCGGGGAAACAGAGGAAGCGGCGTGGATGACGTCGAAGTGACCCAGCTACAGTGCAGAAAAAATTACGCGAAATTACGCTCGACTATGATAAGGGTTACTTGGTAACCTTTTTATGGTTACACTTTCCCCTACCGATTCGTTACCGGTGTAACCGCTACTGTGACCGTTTGGATGGGTGTATTTTCCGGCCGAAACGGCATCAGATATATCGTAGCAACAACCGAATCGGCAAGCGCAATAAGCCACAAGATTCAAGGATCTGGATGGAGATGAATCGTAAGGCGAATGCGTCTCGCGTCGCCCTGCGAATGGAATCTGGAATGCACGCAAGTATCCGAGGCGGGTAAACACCCGTGACTTTTTCTAAGAATGCAGGTTGATACTTAATTTAAGGAATTATGGCGAGCAAACCTCTGAATCACTCTAGCTTTGGACTGTTGCCTGAACCGCAAGGCCGTTTGGGATCCTTTGGGGTAAGCATGATCGTGAACGTTGCTGTGGGAGCACTGTTGCTCCTGTTCGCGGCGGCACGCGTGCACCAGGTAAAGGTGGAAAAGTACAATACGGCGACGCTGGTATTCCCTGCGGAGCCACCCAAACCGCCCATTCCGCCGCCCGTGCCCAAGGTGCGCGTGATCCCTCCTCCACCCAAAGTCGAAGAACCACCCAAGATCAGACTCGAACGCCCGAAGCCCATCGAGCCTCCCAAGGTTGCGGAAGTGAGGGTCGTTACCCCGGCGATGCCTAAAATCGCCCCGGCGCCGCCTAAGGCGGTTGCTCCTCCGCCGCAGCCCAAGGTCGGCCTGTTCAAGAGCTCAACGCCCACCCTGGTGGCGAACAACAACGTGGCTCCCACACCCAAGACGGGAGGTTTTGGAGACCCCGAGGGGGTACGGCCAAATCCGAACGCGAATCGTCCGGCAACGGTAGCAGCCGTTGGTTCCTTTGCCGGAACGCCGGGTATCGGCCAGGGAGCGGGCGCAGCGCGGCGCGGAACGGTGCAGGGCGTAGCATTCGGCTCCGGCGTGGCGAATGGTGTTCCCGGCGGCCGGGATGTGCATGGAACGGTAGCCTCCGCCGGATTCTCCAGCGGCATCGTCGGTGGAACGGGCAAACCGGGGGGAACCGGAAGAGTGGCGCAGAGCGGGTTCGGCGGAACAGGCTACGGCCAGGCCGCACCGAAGCCTGCGGCTGAGGAACGGGCGCAGTCCACTCCGATTGTCGTGATATCGAAGCCCAGGGCGGCTTATACGCCCGAGGCGCGGCAACTTCGGATCGAGGGAGATGTGACCTTGCAGGTGAGATTTACGGCGAGTGGGCAGGTGCAGGTTCTGCAGGTGTTGAACGGACTTGGCCACGGACTGGATGAGCAGGCAAAAGTGGTTGCGGAAGGGATTCGCTTCAAACCCGCCACAAAGGATGGCCATGCCGTGGATGAAGTAACTGTGATTCGAGTGACATTCCAACTGGCTTGATGACTCTTGGCTCCCAGATGGCTCAACGGTAAGTCAAACGGGTGGTGTGGTGAAGTCTATCCACGATACGATTCCGCATGGTTCTACTCTGGCGCATCACGCCTCGTACTTAGCAATAGCGAGATCTAGCAGATAAGGAATTAGAAAGTTTTCATGAGGAGCCTGTAAATGCAACTGCGCAAGTTTTGGACTCTAGGTCTTGCTCTATTTATTGGCGTGACCGCTGCCCAAGCAAAGAAACAGCCTAAGTACCCGCCGCCCATCCCGCTTACCCCTGAACAGTCGGCTCTGATCGAGAAGGCCATCGCGCAGGAAAAGATCACCGTGAAGCAGATCGAGAAGAGTACGCCGCTGGTGCAGACTTACATCCAGAACATGCGGCCCGATCCGAAGCTTTACGCGGTGCCCATGTCGGACGAGTACAGCATCGCCCGGGTGGATTTCGGCAAGACCTTCTCCGCCAATGAATACGACTCGCGCAAGGCTTCCGGACGGAGCTTCTTCAAGGGCTCGCTGAAGTACCTCGGCGATCTGACCAAGAGCTTCCACATCACCTACTCGGCGACCGGCTTCATGGACATGATGTTCATCGACCCGGTGGGGTTCGATCAGCAGCACTACATCTTCACGTATGTGCGGCGGGACTTCCTGGGCACCGTACGCACGATGGTGTTCGATGTCCGGCCGAAGCCGGAGGTGAAGGGCGCAGGACGCTTCTTCGGCCGCATCTGGGTAGAGGACCAGGATGGACACGTGGTGCGGTTTAACGGCTCCTACACCGGCACCAAGGACGATGAGGTCGCACACTACTACCACTTCGACAGCTGGCGCACCAATGTGCAGCCCGACGCATGGCTGCCCAGCGCGATTTACGTGGAAGAATCTCAGCTCGAGGGATCCAAGAAGACATTCGGCTTCCGCGCGCAGACCTACCTCTGGGGCTACTCGCTCAAGCTGCCGCAGCGCGAATCGGACAACGAATCGGTGCAGGTGGAGAACGCCCAGGACCAGAGCGGACAGTCGCAGGACGTGAGCCCGCTGGAAGCGCAGCGGCAGTGGGTTTCACAGGCGGAGAACAACGTGCTGGACCGCTTGACCCAGGCCGGTCTGCTGGCGCCTCCAAGCGACTTCGATAAAGTGCTGGAGACGGTTACAAACAACATCGTAATCGGCAACAAGCTGGTGCTGCCCGATGACATTCATTGCCGCGTGATGCTGACGACGCCGCTGGAATCGCTGGCCATCGGCAACACTGTCCTGATCAGCAAGGGACTGGTCGATGTATTGCCGTCAGAAGAAGACCTGGCGGCGGTCCTGAGCTTCCAGTTAGCCCACATCGTGCTTGGGCACCACATCGATACCCGGTACGCATTCAATGATCGGCTTCTGTTCCCGGATGAGGCGACGTTCCAGCGGATCACGATGAACCATTCCACGTTGGACAACGAAGCGGCCGCGAAAAAGGCTGTAGAGCTGTTCAACAACTCCGTCTACAAAGACAAGGCCGCCAGCGTGGGTCTCTTCTTCCAACAGTTGCAGACTCGTCAGAAAGCCCTGACCTATCTGCTTACGCCGCGGCTGGGAGACTCGTTGCTCAAGGCCGATGGCACTCCATGGCTGGCCGGGTTGACGCAAGGTGCGCCCAAGCTGGATGTGGATAACCTGACCCAGATTGCCGCGCTTCCGCTCAACAGCCACCTGCGCATCGATCCCTGGGATGACAAAGTGTTCCAGTTGAACGTGCGGCCCGCTCCCCTGCTCAACGCGCGTGACAAGATGCCTTTCGAGGTAACACCGATTTACTACCGGCTGGTGCGCTACCAGGCTCCAGCCACGGCAGTTCCGGCGGCAGCACCGGCTCCCGGAGCGAACGGCACGGCGGCGCCACCAGCGGACACAACGAATCAGGCACCGCCTGCAACCAACCCCCAATAGCGAAAAAAGATGCGCCGGCAATTGTCTTGCCGACGCATCTTAGCGCTTCTGGCCGGGTTGGCATGAACAGTTCAGTTAGTGGACGTACTGCATCCTTTAAAAACTGGAGAATGGAATCGTGCGTAAAAAACTATTGATTCTTTGCGTGATGCTTGGAACTACGGCAGCTTTTGCGCAAGTCGCGCCGTCCGCTCGCGGTGGAAATGCAACGGTCTGGGTGGGAGGTGAGTTCTCCAGCTTCAACCCCGACTACGGTTCGGCTGAGCGCATTTATGGTCCTGGAATCTTTGGCGACTTCAACCTGACCCCCAAGCTGGGAATTGAGGGGGAGGCCCGCTGGCTCCACTACCACGGCGACCAGGGAGAGACTCAAAGCGACTATCTGGGCGGGGTGAAATACCGCATTTTCAAATTCAACAGGTTCTCGGTCAACGCCAAGTTCCTCCTTGGCGGAGTCTGGATCAGGTATCCGGACGACATCGGCACCGGAAGCTACTTCGCCTACGCACCCGGCGGTTCGGTTGATTACCGGCTCTCCCGCCGTCTCTTCGTCCGTGGCGAATACGAGTACCAGATCCTGCCGTCGGCCCCCGGATTTGCAGGGCAGCACAGCAATGGACTGACGCCTAACGGATTCAACATAGGCGTGGCCTACCGGCTCCTCGGCGTCCGCTGAAGATAGTTCCATTCCACGGCAAGAAGAAAGGCTGGGCGCGTGCGCCCAGCCTTTCTTCTTGCCCAACGCTCGTAACTCAGACGAGACGGCCCGGCAGCCGGGCGGAACACCGGCTTCTCTGCGATCAAGACCACGTTGATTACAAAGGTGCCAGCAGAAACAGCAAGGCCACCGGAGTTCAGTCCGGCGGCCCGCTCTATAAGAAAATTAAAGCTGTGGAACTAGAAGTGGTAGGCTACGCCGATCACCGGGTCATTGAGGTTGTAGTAGCGGTTGGTTTTGAGATCGGTCTGGTTGAAGCTTGGCGTCTTGACGATGATGCCGCGATATTCGATCCTGATGTCGAAGCTTGGACTGATCTCATAGGCGATGCCGCCGCCATAGAGTCCGCCGATATTTGTGCTCTGGCTGAGATTCTGGAGCTGCGTCTTCTGGTCGTCGATAGGGCTGTAAATATATCCGCCGATACCGGCTTCCACGAAGGGGTTGAAATTCCGGAAGGTGAAGCTGTAGACGTAGGCGCCGGAGATTTCCTGGAACCTGTTGTGAATCAAGATGTTATTTGTCGGATTTAAGTAGTGCTGGACCTGCTGGGCATACTGGTAGTTCAATTCGAGCCCACTGCTCGGCGTAAGCAGATAGCGATAGCTGATCAATCCGCCGTAACCGACGGTGGCATGCAGTTGAACCGCGTTTCCTGCGATAAAGGTTGGGATGAGGGCCGACCCGCTTGCACTGATATCCTGGCGGCTTTCCTGAGCGAAACACGCTGCCGCCATCGCGGGCAGCAGCAACAACACCAACAGACTCTTCTTCATTCGTTCGTGAACCTCTGGCCCGCCAGAGCGGGCGCAATGCCTCTGCGGCCGGTGAAAATATGTGGCGCCGCGAGTCATCCCCCGGTCCACTCTGGCAATTGTACCTGTCACACCGTATTTCGACAGCATCTGACTCGGGAATCAGGCTCGAAACTCAAGCATTGGACTTCACGAAGCTATCGGACGGTAGCAGAAGGGAGCGCCGCGGTCGTGTCCAACCGATCGAATCACCTTGAGAAATGCCTGAGCGGCGTGTGAAAGCGTGCCCTGACGGCGGTGAACGAGCAGCAGCTGGCGATCGATCTTCAGCTCAGGGACGTGAACCTGCACCAGTTCTCCGCGGGCCAGCTCCTGCTGCACGGTGAGCCCCGGGACCAGGGCAACGCCATTGCCCATCGCCACAAAGCGCTTGATGGCCTCCAGGCTGGGCAGCTCGACGTACATGTTGAGCGGCGTTTTGTGTTTCTCGAAGAGATCGATGACGCGGCGGCGCAGTGGCGAAACTACGTTGTGCGCGATAAAGCTCTCCGCGCCCAACTGGCGCAGGGCCACCTTCTTTTCCCGCGCCAGAGGATGCCGTGGATTGACGACGAAGACTACGGAATCGGTATAGACGCCGATGGCGTGGAGCTGAGGGTCCTGAGGCGGGAAGGTGACCATGCCCAGCTCCACGTTGCGGTCCAGGACCTGGTCCGGGATGCGGCTGGCCAGGGCGCGCTGGACCAGAACGCTGATATGCGGGCAGAGCCGCCGGAACTCGTCGAGCACCGGCAGCAGGTAAAGGCACGTATATTCATTCGCGGCGATGTGGAGGCGTCCGCGTTCGAGCGAGCGGAGCTCGTCGAGAGCGCTGGTGGCTTCGCCGCGCAGCTTGAGCATGCGCTGGGCGTATTCGCGTAGTAACTCTCCGGCCGCAGTCAGCGTGCCCTCGCGGGAGGTGCGCTCAAAGAGGGGCTCGCCGATCTCGTCTTCGAGACGGCGGATGGTATGGCTGACAGCCGGCTGGGTGCGATGAAGGCGGTTAGCGGCACGCGAAAAGCCGCGCTCTTCAATCACGGCGAGGAAGGTTTCGAGCTGAGACAGGTCCATAAGCAGGAATCGCGGATTCGGCTGCGATTCACCAAACTATAAATGATTTTTATCGATTCGGTAGAAATTATAAATTTGAATCATGGAGCGGATTTTGGCACACTAAGGGTCAGACAGGTTTCGCTTGCAGGTGATGTCGATGGCACAAAGCCGAGTTGATTTTTTCGATACGACGCTGAGAGACGGCGAACAGTCGCCGGGCTGCAGCATGACTCAGCAGGAAAAGCTGCAAATGGCACACTCCCTGGCCGACCTGGGCGTGGACATTCTGGAGGCGGGCTTCGCCATCTCCTCCGACGGCGATTTTGCGGCAATCGATAGCGTGGCGCGCGAAGTGCGCGGACCGGTGATCGCCTCGCTGGCGCGGGCCAGGCATGACGACATCGAGCGGGCGGCCCAGGCCCTGGAACGCGCCAGGCGCGCGCGCATCCACATCTTCCTGGCCAGCTCCGACATTCATCTCCAGTACAAGTTGAAGATCAGCCGCGAAGAGGCTTTGGAGAGCGCGGCCAGATCGGTGGCCCAGGCGAAGAAGTTCGTCGACGAGGTTGAGTTCTCCCCCGAAGATTCCACGCGGACCGATCCTGATTTTCTGTGCCAGATCGTCGCCGCCGCGATCGGGGCCGGCGCGACCGTCATCAACCTGCCCGACACTGTGGGATACGCGGTTCCGGGCGACTACTCGGCCATGTTTCACCTGATCCGTGAGCGAGTTCCGGGCGCGGAGAAGATTACGCTTTCGGCGCATACGCACGACGACCTGGGACTGGCTGTCGCCAATGCGCTGGCGGCCATTGAAGCCGGCGCGCGGCAGGTGGAGTGCACCATCAACGGCATCGGCGAGCGCGCGGGCAATGCAGCGCTGGAAGAGATTGCCGCTGCCCTGCACGTGCGCGCCGACCACTTCCCCGTAGAGCACGGGCTGAAGCTCGACCGGCTGTACGGGGTGAGCCAGCTGCTGGGGCGCACCATCAGCTTTTCGCCGTCGCCGAACAAGGCGATTGTCGGCAGCAATGCTTTCGCACATGAGGCGGGCATCCATCAGCATGGCGTCCTGTCGAATCCCTTGACCTACGAGATCATGACGCCGGCGTCGGTGGGCGTTCCCACCAATCGCATGGTGCTGGGCAAGCATTCCGGGCGGCACGCGCTGCGGTCGCGGCTGATTGCGCTGGGATATCACCTGCAACCTGCCGATCTGGACATCGCCTATCGCGCCTTTACCGAACTGGCGGATCGCAAGAAGGCGATCTATGACCAGGACCTGATCAACCTGGTGGCGCATCACGAGCGGCATCAGGATCTGATTACCGAAGAGCCTGCGTACAAGCCGAGCTGATTTTCCGCGCGGCTTTGCCAGCGAAGTAGCGGTCGTCTACCGAATTGGAGAGAGAGATGAAGTTGAAGGTGTTGGTTGTCGCTGGCGATGGCATCGGACCGGAGGTTACGGGTGAGGCGGTAAGAATCCTGCGCTCGGTGGCCGAGCTGGGCGGATACGATTTCGAATTCAGCGAGGCATTGATCGGCGGGGTCGCCATCAAGCAGCATGGATCGCCGCTGCCCGCTTCGACACTGGATGCTGCGCTCGAGAGCGACGCCGTGCTGCTTGGCGCGGTGGGTGGCAACGAGTTCAATGCGCTTCCCCCCGATCGGCGTCCCGAAGCCGGCCTGCTGCAGCTTCGCCAGGCGCTGGGCGGCTTCGCCAATCTGCGGCCCTCGTTTGCGTGGCCCTCGCTGTCGACCAACTCTCCGCTGAAGCCGGAGGTGGTGGACGGCGCGGACATTATCTTCGTCCGCGAGCTGCTGGGCGGCCTCTACTTCGGCGAGCCGCGCTCCTGGGATCGCGAAGCGGGCTCGGCGTGGAACACGATGCGTTACACCCGCGACGAAGTGCTCCGCGTGGCGCGCGTGGCCTTCGAACTGGCCGGAGGACGGCGCAAAAAAGTCACGTCGGTGGACAAGGCCAATGTTCTCGAGGTTTCGCAGCTGTGGCGCGCGACCGTAATCGAGGTGGCGGCGCAGTATCCGGATATTACGCTGGAGCACCAGTATGTCGACGCCTGCGCGATGCACCTGATGAATACGCCGCGGAACTTCGATGTGGTGCTTACCGAGAACCTGTTCGGCGACATTCTCTCCGACGAAGCCGCGGTCATCACCGGCTCGCTCGGCATGCTGCCTTCGGGGACGGTGGGCGGGACGGTGAATCTGTATGAGCCGGTTCACGGCTCGGCTCCGGATATTGCCGGCAAGGGACTGGCGAATCCGCTGGGGGCGATTCTTACCGCGGCCATGCTGCTGCGCCACTCCGCGAAGCTGGATCAGGATGCGCAGGCCGTCGAGACCGCGGTCCGCAAGGTTCTGGAGCAGGGCTATCGCACGGCAGACCTGGTGCGCGGCGAGAATAAGCAGCGCCTCAGCACGCAGGAGATGGGCAAGCAGGTGCATCAGGCGCTGAACGAGATCATCGACCGCCGCCAGGCCATGCACGCGGTCTAGGATTGGCCGTTCGGGCGATCGCGTCTTCGGCGGTGCTGGCCGCACGGGCGGGCGCGCCTTTGGCGCCAAATACCAATTTCGTAGCAGTTGGAGTTACAAATATGTCGACACCAAAAACGTTATTCGAGAAAGTCTGGGAGTCACACCTGGTGGCCGAGCCTGCGAATGAACCGGCTTTGCTGTACATCGATCTGCACCTGGTGCATGAGGTAACCTCGCCGCAGGCCTTTGAGGGGCTGCGGCTGGCGGGCCGCAAGCTGCGCCGCGCGGATCGCACCGTGGCGACGGTGGATCATAATGTGCCGACGACGGCGAACCGCCTGATCATCGAAGACGCCATCGCCGCCAAGCAGATCGACACGCTGCGCAAGAACTGCGCCGACTTCGGCGTTGAGCTTTACGACGTGCAGTCTCCGCAGCAAGGCATCGTGCACGTAATCGGGCCCGAGCTGGGGTTGACCAAGCCGGGCATGACGATTGTCTGCGGCGACTCGCATACGTCGACCCATGGCGCTTTCGGCTCCCTGGCATTCGGCATCGGCACTTCCGAAGTCGAGCATGTGATGGCGACGCAGTGCCTGCCGCAGTCGAAGGCGAAGACGTTTCGCATTGCGGTCGAAGGCGAGCTGCCAGATGGCGTGGGCGCGAAGGATGTGGCGCTGGGCATCATCGGCCGCATCGGCACGGACGGCGCGACCGGGCACGTGATCGAATATGCGGGTTCGGCGATTCGCTCGCTCTCGATGGAAGGCCGCATGACGCTCTGCAACATGAGCATCGAGGCGGGCGCGCGCGCGGGCATGATCGCCCCGGACGAGACGACGTTTGCGTATCTCAAGGGCCGCAAGTTTGCTCCGCAGGGAGAGCATTGGGATAAGGCGGTTGCCGAGTGGATGCAGCTGGCATCAGACCCCGGCGCGAAGTACGACCGCGAGCTGGTGATTCCAGCCATCGAGCTTGCTCCTTACGTAACGTGGGGGACGAGCCCGGGCATGGTGATTCCGGTGACGGAAGCGGTGCCCGACCCGGCGGCTACGAAATCCGACTCCGACCGTCGCGGCTTCGAGCGCGCACTCGAGTACATGGCTCTGAAGGCCGGCACGCCGATTGAAGATGTGACGATCGACCGCGTCTTTATCGGGTCCTGCACCAATTCGCGCATCGAAGACCTGCGCGCGGCGGCGAAGGTGGTCACCGGTTATCACGTGCATGCCAACGTTCGCGCGATGGTTGTTCCCGGATCGCAGCAGGTGAAGGCGCAGGCAGAGAGCGAAGGCCTCGACCACATCTTCCGCGAAGCGGGATTCGAATGGCGCGAGCCCGGATGCTCGATGTGCCTGGGTATGAATCCGGACATTCTGCAGCCGGGCGAGCGCTGCGCCTCGACCAGCAATCGCAACTTCGAAGGACGGCAGGGGCGCGGCGGACGCACGCACCTGGTAAGCCCGATGATGGCCGCCGCGGCGGCAGTCACCGGCCACTTCACCGACGTGCGTACTTGGGAATTCAGAAAGGCAGAGGTGTTGGTCTAATGCAGGTATTTCGCGCACTCACTTCCAGGGTGATGCCGCTCGATCGGGTGAACGTGGATACCGATCAGATCATCCCCAAACAGTTTTTGAAGCGCATCGAGCGCACCGGTTACGGCGAATTTCTTTTCTTCGACTGGCGCAAGGATGCGGGCTTCGAGCTGAACGATCCGCGCTACCAGGGCGCGCAGATTCTGGTTGCGGCGAAGAACTTCGGCTGCGGGTCTTCACGTGAACACGCCGCGTGGGCGTTGTCAGACTACGGTTTCCACTGCGTGATCTCGTCGAGCTTCGCCGACATCTTCTATTCGAACGCCGGCAAGAATGGAATTCTTCTGGTCACGCTGCCCGAAGAGCAGGTGCAGTTGCTGCTGGACCGCGCCGCATCGACCGAGAATTACACGCTGACGGTGTCGCTCGAAGATCAGGCGGTGAAAGATGAACAGGGATTTTCAGCGGCGTTCACCATCGATCCCTTCCGCCGCTACTGCCTGCTGGAAGGACTGGACGACATCGGCCTGACGCTGCGTCACGCGGATGCGCTGGACAAGTTCGAGCAGAAACATAACGCCGACTTCTGGTTGGCCCCTAAATCAGAATCGCCAGCGCAGGAGACGTCGCACGTATGAGCTCGAATGGAAAGCACGACCCAAAGAAATACAGCGTTCCTCTTACCGAAGGACCGAGCCGCGCCGCGGCGCGCTCGTACCTGCGCGGCGTCGGCTTCTCGAAGGAAGACCTGCACAAGCCGATCATCGGCATCGCGAATACCTGGACCGAGATCGGCCCCTGCAACTTTCACCTGCGGCAGATTGCCGAGGCCGTAAAGCAAGGCGTTCGCGAGGCGGGCGGCACACCGATGGAGTTCAACACCATCACCATCTCCGACGGCATCACCATGGGTACCGAGGGCATGAAGGCTTCGCTGATTAGCCGCGAGGTGATTGCGGACTCGGTAGAACTCGTCGCTCGCGGCAATCTCTTCGATGGCCTGGTGGCCATCGCCGGCTGCGACAAGAACATGCCGGGCACGGTGATGGCGCTGGCGCGGCTCGATATCCCTTCGCTCATGCTCTACGGCGGCTCGATCAAGCCGGGACACCTGAATGGCAAGGACATCACGATCCAGGATGTGTTCGAGGCTATCGGCTCGCACGCCGCCGGCAAGATCGACGACGCGGGACTGGAAGCGGTGGAAGCGGCGGCCTGCCCTGGCGCGGGCGCATGCGGAGGGCAGTTCACGGCCAACACCATGGCTATGGCGTGCGAATTTCTCGGCATCTCTCCAATGGCCATCTCCGAAGTTCCGGCATTTCTTCCTGAGAAGCTGACCTCCGCACGCGAGGCGGGGCGGCTGGTGATGGAGCTGGCGAAGAACGACCTGCGGCCGAGCAAGATCATCACGCCGACGGCGATTGCGAACGCGATTGCCAGCGTTGCGGCCTCGGGTGGTTCGACCAATGCGGTGCTGCACTTCCTGGCCATCGCGAATGAGATGGGCATTCCGCTGTCGATCGACGACTTCGATCGCATCAGCTCGAAGACTCCACTGCTATGCGACCTGAAGCCGGGCGGCAAGTATGTCGCCGCGGATTATCACGCGGCCGGCGGCAGCCGCCTGCTCGCGAAACACCTGCTTGAGGCCGGCCTGATCGATGGCAGCGCGCTGAATGTCTCGGGCAATACGCTGGCCGAAGAAGCGGCGCTGGCGAAGGAGACGGCGGGACAGGATGTGATTCATCCACTCAACAAGGCCATCAAGCCGACCGGTGGCCTGGTGATTCTCAAGGGCAATCTTGCACCCGAGGGCTGCGTAATCAAGGTCGCGGGACACAAGCGGCTGGAGCATCGCGGCCCGGCGCGCGTCTTCGATACCGAGCAGGATGCTTTCCACGCGGTCGAGTCCGGGCAGATCAAGCCGAATGACGTGGTGGTGATCCGTTACGAAGGCCCAAAGGGTGGACCGGGCATGCGCGAGATGCTGCAGGTCACGGCTGCGGTCGCGGGCATCTCCGAGCTGAGCGATACGGTTGCGCTGCTCACCGATGGACGCTTCTCCGGCGCGACACGCGGCCTGATGGCCGGACACGTTGCGCCCGAAGCGGCTGACGGCGGACCCATCGCCGCGGTGCGCGAAGGCGACATCATCCACTTCGATATTCCCAACCGCAAATTGTCGGTCGAAATCTCGGATGAAGAGATGGCATCGCGTTTGAAGACGTGGGAGAAGCCTGCCCCCCGCTTCGCACGCGGAGTCTTTCGCAAATACGTCAACACTGTTTCTTCCGCGTCACAGGGTGCGGTTACGCACTAGCACTACGAGGAGAACTGCGATGAGCCAGACGAACGATACACCGACGCACACGACACGCCTGACCGGCTCCGAGATTCTCTGGGCGACGCTGGAGGGCGAGGGCGTACGCGAGGTCTTCGGCTATCCCGGCGGCGCGATTCTGCCGGCCTACGATGCGCTGCGCAAATTTCCTATCCGGCACATCCTGGTTCGCCACGAGCAGGGCGCGGTGCACATGGCCGACGGATACGCGCGCGCTTCGGGCAAAGTCGGCGTGGCCATCGCGACCTCCGGGCCGGGTGCGACCAACATGGTTACAGGCATTGCCACGGCCATGCTGGACTCGATTCCCCTGCTCTGCATCACCGGGCAGGTGTCGAGCAAGGTGCTGGGATCGGATGCCTTTCAGGAAGTAGACATCACCGGCATCACGCTGCCCATCACCAAGCACAATTACGTTGTCACTCGCGCCGAAGACGTTGCGCCGACCATTCGCGAGGCGCTGCGCGTGGCTCGCTCCGGGCGGCCTGGTCCGGTGCTGGTCGACATCACGAAGGATGCGCAGCAGGGCACCGCTGCTTATGATTTCGCCGCCGCGGCTCCCGCGGCCTATCGGCCGCATCCTATGCTGCGCGCGGAGAGCGAATCGATTCTGACCGCTGCGGAGATGATTCGCGCGGCGAAGCGTCCGGTGATTCTTGCCGGGCATGGAGTCATCCAATCGAATGCGCGAGAGCAGGTTCTGGCGCTGGCCGAACGGCTGCAGATTCCCATTGCAACGACGCTGCTCGGCCTGGGAGGCATGCCGGCAACCCATCCCCTTCAACTCGGGATGATGGGGATGCACGGCGAGGCGTGGGTGAATCAGGCGATTCAGCAATCGGACCTGCTGATTGCCTGCGGCATGCGCTTCGACGACCGCGTCACCGGCTCGATTGCCACCTACGCCCCGAATGCGAAGAAGATTCACATCGAGATCGACCCGGCAGAGATTAACAAGAACGTGAAGGTGGATGTCGCGCTGATCGGCGACCTGGCGGAGATGCTCGAAGTGCTGCTGCCCCATCTGGCCCCCATCAGCGGCGAATCCGCGTGGGTGCGCGAGGTGAACGCGATGAAGGGCGAGTGCGCAGTGCGCGATATCCAGAACCTGCCCGACACCGGCCATCTTTACGCCGCGCACATAATGCACGACCTGTGGCACGCGACCGGCGGCAAGGCCATCGTGGCGACCGACGTGGGACAGCACCAGATGTGGGAAGCGCAGTATTACAAGCACGAGGAGCCGCGCTCGCTCGTCACCTCCGGCGGCCTGGGCACGATGGGCTTCGCGTTGCCGGCGGGCATTGGCGCGAAGGTCGCCTGCCCGGACAAGGAAGTGTGGGTGATTGCCGGCGACGGCGGTTTCCAGATGACAGCCTGCGAGCTCTCCACCATTGCGCAGGAGAACATCGACATCAACATCGCCATCGTCAACAACGGATATCTGGGCATGGTGCGGCAGTGGCAGGAGTTTTTCTACGATAAGAACTACGAGTCATCGCCGATCCTCAGCCCGGACTTCGTGAAGCTGGCCGAAGCGCATGGCATTCCCGGCGCAACGGTGCGCACGCGGGCCGAAGGCGTGGCCGCGGTGCAAGCGGCGCGGGAGCGCAAGGGTCCGTTCCTCATCAATTTTTTGGTCGAAAAAGAAGATTCGGTTTATCCGATGATTCCCGCTGGATCGGCGCTGCACGAGATGATCCGGCGGCCGGGGAAAAATCCGCTGATTGAGACAGCGCAGGATGTCTAACGGCAGGGCCCAGGGAATAGGGTTTAGGGCATAGAAAAACCTGATCAGAAAGATTTGTAACCGTATGCTGCACACATTTGTTGCTTTAGTGGAAGACAAACCCGGCGTGCTGACGCGCGTGGCTTCGCTGTTCCGGAGGCTCAATGTCAACATTGTTTCGCTCACCGTGGGCCGCTCGGAGAAGCCTGGGGTTTCGCGTATGACGATCGTTTCCGAAGCCTCTCCGACCGCAGGTCATCGCATTATGGCAAGCCTCTACAAGCTCGAGAATGTGCTGCTGGTGGACGATGTGGGCCAGGCGGCCTGCGTCATCCGCGAGCTGGCGCTGATCAAGGTTGCCGCCACTCCGAAGACGCGCTCGCATATCTTTGAGCTGGCCGAGGTCTTCCGCGCGCGGATTGTCGATCTCGCGCCGGAGTCGCTGATGATCGAGATCACCGGCGTCGAGAGCAAGATCGAAGGACTATTGCAGGTGTTGAACGAAAGCGACGACCGGATTCTCGAAGTCTCGCGCACCGGACGGATGGTGATGCGGCGCGGACAGCACACCAGCCGCGTGCTCGACGCCATGCGCGTGCCCAGCGCGGAAGAGGTGGAAGAGATTCCTGAAGAAGAGATTGCAGAGGAAGAGGCCGACCTGCCTCAGTAGAACCGCTGCGAATACCATTGACCTTAACGCGAAATTACACAACGAAGGAAAGACACGAGGAATCAAGAATGGCCAAGACATATCACGATCAGGACGCAGACCTGTCGCTCATCCAACAGAAAAAGGTAGCCATCATCGGCTATGGCTCGCAGGGTCATGCGCACGCGCTGAACCTGAAGGACTCCGGCGTGGAGGTCCGCGTCGGACTACCCGCAACCAGCAAGTCGATCGACAAGGCGAAGAAGGCCGGCCTCGAAGTCAACACAGTGAGCGAGGCAGCGGCCTGGGCCGATGTGATCATGATCCTGACGCCGGACCACTCCCAGGGCGACACCTATAAGAACGATATTGCGCAACATCTGAAGCCGGGCAAGACGCTGATGTTCGCGCACGGCTTCAACATCCGCTTCGGCACCATCGATCCGCCGAAGGACATCGATGTTTCGCTGGTCGCGCCCAAGGCTCCTGGCCATCGCGTGCGTGAGGTCTTCACCGAAGGCGGCGGCACTCCCGGGCTGGTTGCGATTCATCAGGACGCGTCGGGCAAGGCCCTGGAACTGGCTCTCTCTTATGCCAAGGGTATCGGCTGCACGCGCGCTGGCGTGATCCAGACGACCTTTACGGAAGAGACCGAGACCGATCTTTTCGGCGAGCAGGCGGTTCTCTGCGGCGGCGCTTCGGCGCTGGTGAAGGCGGGCTTTGAAACGCTGGTGAATGCCGGCTATCAGCCGGAGATCGCCTACTTTGAGTGCCTGCACGAACTCAAGCTGATCGTTGACCTGATGTATCGCGGCGGCCTGGCCTACATGCGCTACTCGATTTCCGACACAGCCGAATATGGCGACTACACCGCAGGTCCGCGGATCGTTACCGACGAAACGCGCGCCGAGATGAAGAAGCTGCTCGCGGAGATTCAGAACGGCACGTTTGCGAAGAAGTGGATCGAAGAGAATAAGACCGGCCGCAAGCACTTCGATGAAACGCGCAAGATCGAAGCCAAGCACCCGATCGAAGAAGTTGGCGGCAGGCTGCGCGCGGCTATGCCGTTCCTCGATCCGGTGACAGTGAAAGACAACGCACCGCAGGCGGCACAGCCGGAGACGGTTACCGCGTAATCCGGCCTTAACCGGAAACAAGCACTGGCCGCGGGCATCTTTGCTGCGGCCATGCGTGTCTATTGGAGTTATGACGAATTTCCCCCGACTCGTCACGGCTTTTGCCTGCGTTGCCACTGCTTCTTTCGCTTTCGGGCAGGCGAGCCTCAAATGCCAGGTGATTCCAAAGTCGCTGGCCGCGATGCGGCATTGCTACCGCCCGCTGCTGGTCTTCAGTCCCCGCGCCAACGATCCGCGGCTGAAAGATCAGGGCAAGATCCTGGACGCGGACGCTGACGACATGATGGATCGTTTCGTCATGCTGACGCCGGTGCTGCCGGACAGCAAAGGCTACCGGACGCCGCTGGACACGCCGTATACGGTGCTGAGCGCGGGGGAGATGAAGGCGATCCGGGAGCGCTTCCATGTATCCGAAGATGTGTTCCTCGTATTGCTGCTTGATGAGGACGGAAGCATCAAGCTGCGCAGCTCACGACCGGTGCCGTCCGCGCGCCTGAATGCATTGATCGACACGCTGCCGAAGCGCAGGATCGAGCGCGAACGCCCGCACGCGAACTAACGTCTTCCACAGCAGGGATATTTGCGTCGCCACCGCTATGGGGCGCATCGTTTACCATCAAAGAGAGGCTGATCTATGACGACTGCCAGCACCACACCCACGCTGGACCCGGCCGACCCTCGCGCTGCATTCGTTCCCACGTCCCGGACGCCGATCCCTGAGTTGATAGAAGCATTGAAGCGTGTCGGCCCCCTGCAGGGGATGGACGATTGCGAGTACGAATGGCTGGCCAGGCACGGAGAGGAACGATTGATCCCCGCGGGAACCAGTGTCTTTCACGAGGGCGATCCCTCCGACACGATGAGCATCGTGCTGCGCGGCGAGATTCATGTGCGCCGGGAGCGCGGTGGACCCGCCGCTCTGTTCATCGGGCGCACCGGCCAGATCACCGGCCTGCTTCCCTTCTCCCGGATGAAGACTTACGGCGGACACGGTTACGTGGTCGCCGATCTGTGGGGGCTCGACTACCATCGCTCCAGCTTTTCCGAGATGATGCGCGCAGTGCCGTCGATGACACAGCGGTGCGTGTCGGTGCTGCTCGACAGAGTGCGTGAAGTCACGCGCCTGGAGCAGCAGACCGAGAAGCTCAACGCGCTCGGCAAGCTGGCCGGCAACCTGGCGCACGAGATGAACAATCCGGCATCGGCCGCACAGCGTGCCGCATCCGGATTGTTGGATGAGCTGCGTGTCTATGGCCACGAAAAATTCAGACTGGGCGGGCTTTGTCTCGACACGGCCCACCTGGCTCTGGTGCGCGACTGGCAGGATTCGATCCGCGAGCATGCCAAAGATGTGCAACCGGCCCCGGACCAGCACGCAGCGCTCGAAGACGATCTGCAGACATGGCTGCGAACTCATGGCGTGGCGGAGACGTGGAAGATTGCGCCGGAGCTGGCAGAGCTGGGAGTAAGGGCCGCGCAGCTCGATCCTCTCGGCGAATTTCTCAACGCGGAGTCGCTCACGGTTGTGCTGGGGCAATTTGCATCTTCGGTGCGCGCCGAGCGCATCGCCGAGGCCATGCTCGATTCGACGGCACGCATCTTCGACCTGATCCGCGCCATCAAGGACTACTCATACATGGACCAGGCGCCCATCCAGGAAGTGGATGTGCGGCAAGGCCTGGAAAATACGCTAACCATGCTGCAGTCGCGGTTGGCGCATGTGCAAATCGAGCGCCGCTATGCCGAGGACCTGCCTCTGATTGCCGCGTACGGCAGCGAGCTGAACCAGGTATGGACAGCGCTGCTTGAGAACGCGCTGGATGCCATGGACAACCACGGCAAAATCACACTCGCCGCCCAGGTTTCGGGTGAACTGATCCTGATCGAGGTGTGGGACGACGGACCCGGCATCTCGCCCGCGATCAGGGACCGCATCTTCGAGCCGTTTTTCACTACCAAGGCTCCGGGGCGCGGGCTGGGACTAGGGCTGGATACGGTGCAGCGCATCGTCCGGCGGCATCGGGGATATGTGAGCGTGGAGTCGAAGCCCGGGGCTACGTGCTTCCAGGTGAGGCTGCCTATGGAGCAGCTGCAAGCGTATTAAAAGCAGGGTGGAGGGGATAGGGTGTGGGGTGTAGCCTCTCTCCTCTGCCGCCTGTTTTTGCGCTTACAGTTTCTTCAGCATGGTTGTCAGCATTTTTCCCACCTCTACTGAGAGCTTCTCTACGTGGTCGATTGCGTCGCCGCAACCATACTTCAACTCCCTTGCAATTACCCGTTGCGTTTGGAGCTCAAGGTTGGAGCCTCTCGCAATACATAAAGATTGCTTGTACTCTCCCCTCGATCCCCGCCCGTAACCTTCAGCTATGTTGCTGGGTATCGAGACGCTCGCGCGTCTAACTTGATTGCTGAGTCCATAAATTTCTTCGCGGGGAAAGCCGGCCGTCAGCCTATAAATCGCGATACTCAGTTCTATCGCACGCTGCCAGACATGCAGCTCTTTGTAGGATTCGATCATGCCTGGTTTGTATCGCAGGCACTGCCGCGGCGAGAAGATTTTCTATACCCTGAACGCTATCCCCTGCACCCTAAAGTCACTCCGCCCGCAGCGCCTCCACTGGATCAACCTCTGCTGCTCTGAGCGCCGGCAGATACGCGGCGACTGCTCCGGCGAGCGTCAGCACCATGGCGACTGCGGCCAGCGTCCATCCGTCGTGCGGGGAGACTCCGTAGAGATAGCTGCGGACGAGTTTGCCGGAGAGGAACGCCAGCGCCAATCCAACCGCGACTCCGGAGGCTATCAGAATTCCCGCCTGGCGCATGACCAGCCAGACCACATCCCCGCGCCCAGCGCCCAGCGCGAAACGCACGCCCATCTCACGGGTGCGCTGGCTGACCACGTAAGCCAGCAGGCCGTAGAGTCCGGCGACGCAGAGCAGGAGCGCGGAGCCGGCGAAGATTTCGAGCAGGCGCGCGGCCAGCATCTGGCTGCCGTAGGAGTCTTCGACGATCTGGTCCATGGTGCTGAAGTTCGATCCGGCGAGCTCCGGGCTGGCCTGTTTCAATGCCGCGCGCAACTCGGGAATCACTTCAGAGGGAGCGCGGCGGGTGCGCACCGCGAGGTCCATGGCGATGCCTTCCAGCACCGTGTAGAAGCCGCTGTCGGGCGTGATCTGGGGCAAGCTCACTTCCACCTCGGGGAACGATGGTCCGGCGATGCCCTGCTGGTGGAAATCGTCGAGTATGCCGACGATGGTGGCCTTTTTCCCTCCTTTGCTCATGCTGAGTAGCTGCTGTCCGATGATCTTTCCCGTGTCCTGTTCTTCCGGAGTGAAGGCGCGCACGAAGGCGCGGTTCACCACGACTACCGGTTCAGAGGACGCGGTGTCCTGGGCGTTGAAGTAGCGGCCGCGCAGCATCTGAAAGCCGAAGACGCGCTGCAGGTCCGGGCTGACTGCCTTGAAGGTGCTGGTGATGTATGAGTTCTTCTCGCTGGATGTCTCGTTTTTCTTGCGTATTTGCAACTGCATCATGAAGGTGTGTCCGAGCGGCACTTGGGTGACGAGGCCGGCCGCGTCGACGCCGGGCATATGCTGCACCCTTTCGAGCAGCGGCTCGTAAAGCGACGTGGCGGCATTTGTCTTCTCGTAACGATACGTCGGTATCTCCAGGTTGGCCACGATGATGTGGTCGGTGCGGAAGCCGAGCGGCACGTGGCGCAGCGCATAGATAGTGCGCAGCAGAAGGCCGCAGGCCGCGAGCAGCGCGAGGGACATGGCGATCTCGGCGATGACCAGGCCGCCGCGGGTCCGGTGTTGCGCGCGGCTCAGGCCGCTCTGGTGGCCTCCCTGCCGCAGCGCCGGCTCGATAGGCGAGCGCGCGGCAAGAAACGCCGGCCAGGCCGACGAAACCATCGCGGAGAGGATGGTGAGCGCGGCAAGTGCAACCAGCACGGCTGCACTTGGCGCGGCCGGGACGGAGAACGATAGATTCTGCTTCAAGGCGTGATGAAAGAGGGTGATGGCCGCAACGGCCAGGCCGACGCCCAGCAGCGACGCCATTCCGCTCAGCGCCAGTCCTTCGACAATCATCTGCTGCATCAGCCTGCTGCGGCCGGCGCCCAGCGCGCCGCGCATGGCGATCTCCCGCTGCCGGGCTGATGCCCGGGCCAGCAGCAGGTTGGTCGCGTTCACGCAGGCGATCAGCCAGAGCAGCCCGGAGGCCGCGGTGAGGGCCAGCAGCGCGCGCTGCTGATCGACGCCCACCAGCGTGCCGGAATACCTTCTGATGCCTACCTGGGCCGCGCGCTTGCGGGCTTCGGGATCGACATAGCCCTGGCTCACGCGCGCCTGCACGATTTTCATTTCCGCCAGCGCCGAAGCCATGCTTACGCCCGGTTTCAGTCTGGCAATCACGCCGTAGTATGGGCTGTCGTTGGTGCGGCCGCGGTCCATCTCGCCTAGCGCGACCGGGGCCCAGACCTGCGGGTCTTCCGACCGGTTTGGAAAGAAGAAACCCCGCGGCATCACGCCGACGACGGTATAAGGCTGGTCGCTGATGTGCACGGTCTTGCCGATGATGTTGCGGTCGGCTCCGAAGAGTGTCCTCCAGGCCGCGTCGCTCAACACAACGTCGTCCGCATCGCTCGATTTCGCGAAGGTTTCCGGCTTATCCGGCAATCCCGCGCCCAGTTGCGGAGACACGCCGAGCGTGGAAAACAGGTTGGCGCTCACTTTTGTGAGACCCACCTGCGTGGCCCCGCCGTTTCCCTGGATGAAGTTACGTCCATTGAATCCACCGTCGTCAAATGCAATCGACTCGAAGCTATGCAGCTGCTCCCGCCAGGCGGCTATGTCGAGATACGGCGCGGCGAAGTCTTCGTTCTCTCCGACTCCACCCTCGCTGATCTGCATCAGTTGGCTGGCGTGCCTGTACGGCAACGGCTGCAGCAGCACGTGATCGACCACGGTGAACATGGCCGCGGTGGAGGCGATGCCCAGCGCCAAGGTACCGATGACCGACGCTGCAAATCCCGGCGACCGCCGCATCTGCCTCAGCGCGTATCGCAGGTCCTGCTGCAGGCGTTCGAGCCTCACCCATCCCCACGACTGCCGGGCCACATCCTTAACCAGGGCCACGTTGCCGAACTCGCGGCGGGCTTCGGCGTTTGCCTGTTCCTGGCCCGCGCCGCGCTCGCGCCGGTCGGCCGCAGCCATCGCCAGGTGCGCTTCGATCTCCGCATCGAGATCGGCTTTGCCATCTTCGGGACGAAACAGCCTCTGCCATATGCTCATGCCAGGACGCTCCTCTCAGGCTTCCGGTTCGGGTAAAGGGCCGAGGACTCCGGCAATGGCCTGCACCATGGCCTCCCATTTGGTGCGGTCGCGGAAGAGTTGTTCCCTGCCCTCCGCCGTGAGGTCGTAGAACTTGGCGCGCTGGTTCTGGTCGGTGAGCCGCCACTGGCTCACGATCCACTTCTGACGCTCCAGCCGGTGAAGCGCCGGATACAGAGAGCCGGTTTCCACCTGCAGCACTTCGCCAGAGCGCGCGCGGATGGCCTGGCTGATGCCGTAGCCATGCTGGGCCCCCCAGCGCAGCGTCTCCAGAATCAAGAGGTCCAAAGTGCCCTGGAGGAGTTCTATGCGATTGCGGTAAGTTTCCTTGGCCACGATGTAGAGAATCTACATCCCTGGCCGTAGGATGTCTACAGGGACGAGTCTTCAACGCCACGATGGGCTGAGATCCTTCCTCCCTCCGGTCGTCGGAATGACGTACCGGGAAAGAAAATCGGTCAGTAGCCGTTGGCGACGAGGTAGTCGACGGTCAGCTCGAATTTGTCTTCGGAGTGCGCCTGCTGAGAAACGGCGTGTTTGATGAGGACGTCGGCTTCGAGATTGACCGGGTCGCCCGGGGCCAGCAGGTGCAGGTTGGTGGCGGCGTAAGTGTGCGGGATGATGGCGACGCCGAGCGTCCTGCCGTCCCATCGAGCGATGGTGAGGCTGATGCCTTCGATCGCCACCGATCCCTTCTCGACCATAAAAGGACGAATATTTTCCGGCACGTCGACCTGCAGCCACCAGTCGGTGTGGTCGGCATCGGGTGTCAGCGGTTTGAGCGAGACCAGGGTGCCGGCGGCGTCCACATGTCCCTGAACAATGTGTCCGCCAAGGGGAGCGCCGGCGGGGGTCGGCAGCTCCAGATTGACCTTCGTGCCGGGTTTCAGCGCGGTCAGCGAGGTGCGGTCGACCGTTTCGGCGGCCAGATCGGCGTGAAAGACGGGCGGCTCGATATCGAGCGCGGTCAGGCAGACTCCGCTGACGGCGATACTGTCGCCGGTCTGCAGGCGGCCGGCGAGCGCGGGAGCTTCGATGGCGATGCGGCTTGCGCCGGGGCGTTCTTCGATGCCGAGAATGGTTCCGGTGGTCTCGATCAGTCCGGTAAACATGGCTCTATTTTAGCGGGCGTGAAGACGAACCTGCTTAAGCCCAGGGATCGCGCAGGTAGCTTTCGATGCGAACGTCGCGACCGGATTGCCGGACGGAAGTGTGCGTCAACGGCCATTTCCACTCATCGACGCTATTGACCAGGGGCACGCCGGCGCCGCCGAGCAGGATGGGAGCGTAGTAGAGAACCAGCTTATCGACCAGCTGATTGCCGAGCGCGGATGCGTTCACCTGCGATCCGCCTTCGAGCAACGCAGAGGTGATGCCCTGCTCTCCCAGTCGTTCCAGAACCCGGCTGAGCGAGACGCGCGATGCTCCTCCGCCGGCCGCTTCGACAACCTCCACGCGCACGCCCAAGGCTTCGAGAGCTTTCTGGCGCTCATGGCTGGGGGTGGTGCAAAAGACCAACAGGTCCTCGTTGGCGGTTCGGACCAGCTGGGAATCGAGGCGCAAGCGCAGTGCCGAATCGAGGACCACGCGCTGCAGCGGGCGGCGGCGCGGGAGACCGCTGCGGTCGGTGAGCTGGGGATTGTCGGTGAGCACCGTGTTGATGCCGGTGATGATGGCGTCGGAGGCATGGCGAAGACGCTGCACGTCGGCGCGGGACTCCTCGCCGGTGAGCATGACCGGAGCAGCGTGAGCGAAGTTGCCGGGCGCTACCGTACCCGGCGCGGGCGCGATCCGTCCGTCGAGCGAGAGGCCGGCTTTGAGGGTGACGAACGGCAGGCCGGTGCGGATGTGGCGCGCAAAGCCGTCATTCAACTCGCGGGCATCGACGAGACACACACCGGTGTCAACGACGATGCCCGCTTTTCTGAGGCGCTCGATTCCCTGTCCGTTGACGGCGGGATTGGGGTCGGCCGTGGCGACGACCACACGCGCGACGCCGGCTTGGATCAGCGCGTCCGCGCAGGGGCCGGTGCGGCCGGTATGGGAGCAGGGTTCGAGCGTGACATAGGCCGTAGCTCCACGCGCCTCGCCCCGAGCCATTTTGAGCGCGACGATCTCGGCGTGATCCCTGCGGTCATATTCGTGGAAACCTTCGCCAACGACGTGGCCGTCTTTCACCAGAACGCAGCCCACGTTGGGATTAGGAGAGGCCAGGCCGATGGATTTCCGGGCCAGGTCGAGCGCCTGCGTCATCCAGCGTTCGTCGGCTGCTTCTGCGGGATTCTGTTCTGAAGAAGAAGCGCTATTTCCCGGCACTGGCATCTCTTTCAATCGCCCAAAAAATCGTTTCGCGAACGAAGTCGCAAATCAGTTCAGCAATTCAGCCGGAAGCGCGCACTTTGCTCTCTTACATGGATATCCACGCAATCGACAACGACACAGCATACTAACTCTCCAGCAGAGAGTCGACAAAGGCATCGCTGTCGAAGGGCAGCAGGTCATCGATCTTTTCTCCCACGCCGACGTAGCGCACAGGCAGCTTGAGCTCGCGCGCGATGGCGACGGCGATGCCTCCCTTGGCCGTGCCGTCGAGCTTGGTGAGAACGATGCCCGTCACTCCGGCAGACTCGGTGAAGAGGCGCGCCTGCTGCAGGCCGTTCTGGCCGGTGGTGGCGTCCATCACCAGCAGCACTTCGTGGGGCGCATCGGGGATGAGCCGCTGCGTGGTGCGGCGCATCTTGTCCAGCTCGGCCATCAGATTGTTTTTGGTGTGCAGACGGCCCGCGGTGTCGACGATCAGGAAGTCGCGGGAGCGGCTGGTCGCCGCCTGGAGCGCGTCATAGAGAACGGCCGAGGGATCGCCGCCCTGGCGCGACTTGATGAGCTCCACGCCGCTGCGCTCGCTCCAGACTTCGAGCTGTTCGATAGCGGCGGCGCGAAAGGTGTCGGCGGCGCAGAGGAGCACAGTCTTGCCCTGGGCGCGATAAAAGGCGGCCAGCTTGCCGCTGGTGGTGGTTTTGCCGGTGCCGTTGACGCCCACCATGAGAATGACCTCAGGCGGCCTGGCGACGGCGCGCGGCGGGCGCCGCTGCTCATCCAGAATCGACTTGAGCTGCTCTTTCAGAAGCTCCTTCAGTTCGGCGCCATCGCGGATCTGCTGCCGTTTGGCGCGCTCGCGGAGGGCCTCCAGGATTTCACTGGCTGTGGTCACCCCGATGTCCGAGGCGATGAGCGACATCTCGAGATCTTCGAGGGCGGATTCGTCCACGGTGCGGGTAAGCGAGAGGACGCCTTCGATGCGATCTTCCAGGCTCTCACGGGTGCGCGAGACGGCCTGCTTCATCCGGTCTAGAAAGCCTTTTTTCGGCGGTTCTTCTTCGTCTTTCAGGCTGCCGAACAGGGTCTGAATCATGCCTGCAATTTCCTCTGGGTCTCTTCAGTGAGTTTACTACCCCGGCCAGAGGGGGCCTGCTAGACGACTTCGGTGAGAGCGCGCCGCCGGCGCGAGAAGGAGGCCGGGGCGCGCAGGTTCTTGACCACGATAGTCCCGCGCTTGACCAGCGTGGTGAGGGCCTGGACCGCGGCGGCGTCGTAGCGCTTGCCGGCCAGGCGCCCCAGTATTTCGAGGACGTAGTGCGGGTCCATGGCCGATTGATACGGGCGCGCCGTAGTCATTGCATCGAAGCTGTCGGCTACGGCGATGATGCGCGCCATGACCGGAATCTCGTCGCCACTCAAGCCGTAGGGGTAGCCGGTGCCGTCGAGCGACTCGTGATGCAGCTCGATTCCGGGAATGAGATCGCTGAGCGCTTCGATGGGCCGGAGAATGGATGCGCCCTTGACGGTGTGCGCCTTCACGATCTCGAACTCCTCGGGCGAGAGCGGTGCGTCTTTGGTAACGATGGCATCGTCCACGCCGACGTTGCCGATGTCGTGAACCAGGGCGGCGAGGCGAATCCGCTCGACCTGAGCCGAATCGAGCTGCATCTCGCGGGCGATTTCTCCTGCGTAGAGAGCAACCCGTTCGGAATGGCCACGGAGATAGGACGCGCGCTCGTCGACGGCCTTCCCGACCATGCCCATCAGCTCGCAGAGAGCCGAATAGTTCTTCCGCGCATCGGACTGCCGGTCCAGGAACGCGTCCTGGAGCGAGCGCAGTGCCCTGTTCCACTCGAACGCCGTCTCGGCATAGGCGGTGCCCAGCAGCATCTGGGTCTGGCGTTCGGCCTGATGCAGCGAACGCGAGGAGATGGCCGCTGCCAGCTCGCGGCTCTGCCGGGTGAGGCGAATCGTGATCGCAATGCTGATGCCGGCGGCGATGAGGATCGCGCCGACCCATGGAAGAACGCTATTCCAGGCCAGGCGGACGGCCAGCCTTTCCAGCAGCAGTACCGCGATGCACGTACAGACAAGGACGAAAAAGGAAAGCCCTAGAAGTCGCCAGCGAAATGGGTGCGTAACATTCATCCGAGAGCACACGATCGAGAACACACAACGGCGGGGAGTCCGGAAGGTGTCAGTTTACTTCGTTTGCCTCAGAAACTGGCTACCTCGAAAGTGGCAGACGCGGGAGTGCGACTTTTTCGCTGTCGCTCTCGTAGCCGCTACTCCTCGCGGCCGGGCCGCACCATGAGTTCCTGCATGGCCTGCACCGGGCTCTTGCCGTGCTCCAGAATGGCCGCCACCTGCTCGGCGATGGGCAGCTCCACTCCGTGCCTGGCCGCAAGGCCGAGAGCGGCGGTCGTGGTGCGCACGCCTTCCGCCACCTTGCCGTGCAGAGCATCGAGGACGGCCGGCAGCGGCTGCCCTTTGCCCAGCTCGACCCCGACCCAGCGGTTGCGGGAGAGCGCGCCGGTGCAGGTAAGCACCAGGTCACCGAGGCCGGAAAGCCCGGCCAGTGTTTCGCGGCGGCCTCCGCAGGCGATGGCGAGACGCGTCACTTCGGCGATGCCGCGGGTGATGAGTGCGGCGGTGCTGTTGTGGCCCAGATCCAGTCCGGAAACCACGCCTGCGGCAATGGCGATGACATTTTTGAGCGCGCCGCCGAGCTCGACGCCGATCACATCGTCATTGGTATAGAGGCGCAGGGTGCCGCTGGAAAAATCGCGCTGGATGCGGGCCGCGATCGTTTGGTCCGATGAAGCGATGGTGATCGCCGTCGGCGACCCCGCGGCGACTTCCTGTGCGAAGGAGGGCCCGCTGAGGACGGCGCAGGGCAAGTCGAGGCCGCGCGATGCAAGCACCTCGGCGATGATCTCGCTGACACGGAGATAACTGACGTCCTCGATGCCCTTGGTGGCACTGACCAGCATCTGGCCGGGGCGCAGATAAGCCGCAAATCGTTCGTAGGAGGCGCGGACGTGATGCGAGGGCATCACGCTAACCAGGATTTCGGCGCCGGCGATAGCTCGCTCAGGGTCGGTCGTAACGGCGATGCTCTCGGGAATCGCGAAACCGGGCAGGAAGCCGGTGTTTTCGCGGCCGGCGCGGATGGAGTGCGCAACTTGTTCGGAGTGCGTCCAGAGAGTGAGGCCGTGGCCGCCGCGGCGCGCGAGGCTGAGCGCGATGGCGGTGCCCCAGGCTCCGCCGCCCATGATGGTGATGCTGCTCATGCGGTGGTCGCTCCGGATTCAGTGCCTGATTTGCCGAAGCGGCTTTCTTTTCCCTGCAGGAGCCGTGCGATGTTCTGGTGATGCTTGACGATGATGATGAGCGGCACGAGGAAGATGACCGCGATGAGCAGAGGCGTCCGCTGCGAGTGCGGCAGCAGCAACGCGAAGAACGGAAAGACTGCGGCGGCGAGGATCGAGCCCAGCGAAACATAGCGGGTGAGAACCACGGCCAGGATGAAGACGGACAGGCCGGCGAGGGCAGCCCACACCGCAAGCGCGAGGAAGACTCCGAGCCCGGTTGCGACCCCCTTGCCTCCTTTGAAGTGCAGCCAGATGGTGTAGACGTGTCCGAGAATAGCGAAGAGCGCGGCCAGAGCCGCGGCATTCTGATAATTCACCGGTGTAAGGCCGGGCGCTGACGCGATGCGGGCCGCCAGCACTACCGCCGCGTAGCCCTTGCAGGCATCGAGAAGAAAAGTAAGAGCGCCGAGGCCCTTGTTACCGGACCGGATCACATTGGTCGCGCCGATGTTACCGCTGCCCTTGGCCCGGATGTCCTCTTTCAGGAAGAGGCGCACCAATAGATAGCCGAAAGGGATGGAGCCCAACAGATATGCGGCGAGGCTGACCAGCAGATACGTTAGCAGGGGCATCGATTTACGAGTTTATCCGGTTTGCGTTCGGATTGCGCCGGCCAGACCTCGCGCAAGTGAAGTCCTCCAAAAAATCCATCGATGGACTAGCGCGAACCGACCGCGGCAATCGAGAATAGGGGTGCGCTTCGGGAGCCGAATTTCTTCCCCGAACTGTTGGAGGTAATCGAGGAATGACGGGCCTTGCAATCCGCGCTCTGCTGGCCGGTATGGTGATGTTCGCAGCCGGCACGGGAAGACTGGCGACGGATCTGGATGGCAACGCCATCGACCAACTGGCTCCGGCCGGATCGCGCGCCGTGGTGCTCTTCTTTGCCGCGTCCGACTGCCCTATCTCCAATCGATATATTCCCGAGATGCAACGCATGGCCAAAGAGTTCGCTGCCCGCGGCGTACGCATGTGGTTCGTGTATCCCAATCCGGGAGACGATGCGAAAGTCGTCCGGGCCCACGATAGCGAATATGCGATCAGCACTCCGACGGCGCTGGACACGGCGCAGACGCTGGTGCAGATGGCGCATGTGACGATCACACCCGAAGTCGCCGTCTTTGTGCCGGATGGTTCCGGACTGCGCGAGGTCTACCGGGGCCGCATCGACGACCGCTATATCGCCTTCGGCCGCGAGCGGCCACAAGCGCAGCATCATGATCTCGAAGACGCCCTTCGCGCGGTGCTGGCCGGGCAGCCCGCGCCGCCGCCGGGCGGCCCTCCGATTGGCTGCTCGATTGTGACCCTGCATCCATGAAGAATCGGTTTCCCGCTCGAGGATTGGTGCTGTTCGCAACGCTGGCCGCTTGTTTTGTAACGATCTCAGTTACGAATCGGAAAGTCGACGCCGCGCAGCCCGACGTAACCTGGTCCGGGCAGATCGCGCCGCTGGTTTATAAAAACTGCACCACCTGTCATCATCCCGGCGGAGGCGGTCCGTTCAGCCTGCTGACCTACCATGAGGCGCAGCGCTGGGGCGCGCAGATGATGACGGTGACGCAGTCGCGCTTCATGCCGCCGTGGCTGCCGGAGCACGGCTTCGGCGATTTTGCAGGACGAGCGCCGACTGAGCAGCGAGGAGATCGCGCAATCGCGCAGTGGGTGAAGGCCGGCATGCCGGAGGGCGATCCGGCGCACGGCGCCGCCGGCGCCGAAGTACAGCGAGACCTGGCAGTACGGCCAGCCTGACCTGGTGCTGTACCGTAGAGCGGCCATTGCACTTGCCCGCTTCCGGCAGTCGATGTCTTCCGCAACTTCGTCCTGCCCTATCCGCTGAAGCAGACGCACTACATTCGGGCGATGGAGATTCGTCCGGGCGCTCCGCCGATCGTGCATCACGCGAATGTGCTCATCGATCGCACCGCGTCGTTCCGCCGCGCGCATCCGACGCAATGGCAGGACGGCGTACCGGGCATGGAGCTGGAAGTGGATGCCGGCAACGACTTTCGATCCCGACAGTCATTTTCTGTTCTGGAAGCCGGACACGCCGGTGCTGGTCGAGCCCGCGGGCATGCCGTGGCGGCTCGATCCCGGCAACGATCTCATCCTGAACATGCACCTCAAGCCTTCGGGCAAGCCGGAGGTCATCACGGCGCAGGTGGGACTGTACTTCACCGACCAACCGCCGACGAAGCAGCCCATGCTGCTGCAGCTGGAGCACGACAGCGCGCTGGACATTCCTGCCGGGTGTGCGCAATTTCGTGGTCGAAGATGAGCTCAAGCTGCCCGTCGATGTCGACGTGCTTGGCATCTATCCGCACGCGCATTATCTGGGCAAGGTGCTGGAAGCGTGGGCGACACTGCCCGACCAGCAAAAGCGATGGCTGATCCGGATTCCCGACTGGGACATCGACCGGCAGTCTGTCTATCGATACCGGGAGCCGGTGTTCCTGCCGAAAAACACAGTCCTGCACATGCATTACATCTACGACAACTCGCCGGACAACGTGCACAACCCGCACGACCCACCGATTCGCGTGAAAGCCGGCAACCGCTCGGAGGACGAGATGGCGCACCTATGGCTGCAGGTTCTGCCGGTGAATGCACAGAAAGACGGGCCCGATCCGCGGCTGCTGCTCGAAGAGGCGTGGATGCGCAACAAGCTGGCCAAAGACCCGGACGATCCGATCGCGCTTTATAACCTGGCATCCTCGCTTGCCGGACAGGGGAAATATGCGGACGCCGTTGCGGCGTATCGGCACATGCTTGCGCTGCACCCCGGCGACGAGCGCGCGCTGAATGGATTGGGCGCGGCGCTTGATGACTCGGGCGACTGGCAACGCGCGCAGAATGTGTTTTCGGGTCTCGTCGCCGCACATCCAGAATCCTGCGATGGCCGATTCAACCTGGCCAGCCTTGAGCTGAAACACGATCAGGCCAGCGACGCCGAACAGCAGTTCCGCACCATGCTGAAGCAGTGTCCCGCCGATGCCGGCGTGCACAGCGGGCTCGGAGTCGCGCTGGCCAGCGAGGGCAGCGCAGACGCCGCGCAGGCTGAGTTTCAACGCGCGCTGGCCAGCGATCCGCATGATTTCATCGCGCTCTACAACCTCGGCGATCTGGCGCTCCAGTCTGGACAGTTTCCCCGCGCGGTGGAATTGCTTGACTCCGCGGCGCAACAGCGCCCCGGCGATGCGGATGCTCACGAGCATCTTGCCGATGCCTACGCGCAATCGGGGCGGCTGGGCGACGCGGTGATCCAGGTGCGCGCGGCGATTCGCATCTCGCCGGAGAACCCTGCGCTGCATGCGCTGCTCTCGCAGGCTCTGGCTGCAACTGGCGATCTACAGCAGGCGATCGAGGAGCAGAAGACGGCGCTGCATCTCGCCGGAAACGATGCCGACGGCTGGAATAACCTGGGCGTGCTGGAGGCGAGAGCGGGCAGGAATGCGGAAGCACGCGCGGATTTCCTGCACGCGCTACAGATTGCGCCCGATCATGCGCAGGCCCGCGCAAATCTGGGACATCTGCCACCTTCCTGAAACAAAACCGCCGCAGCGATATCGACCAGGCGACCTCGCCCACGACTTCGGGGGAAAAGGCCAAAATCGAATGATTTTGGCCCTCACTGCAAACGATGTGTAACAAGCAGAATGTTTGTGTGCGGCGGCTACGACTCGCGCCGGGCCGCATCTGCTTCATCTGCCATACCCTGCAACAAGCGGAAGAAGTCCTTTGGCTGGCCGTCAAACAGGTTCATCTCCGTCAGGAATGCTACGACCGCCCTGGCCCCTGCGAACTTGTCGGTCAGCGGGCGTATCGCGGCGCAGTGAGGAAGACTTGGACTGATGAATTCAGAGGGGACGGGGAAGATCAGGTTGGGCTGGAAGAGCGGACCTTTGGTGAAGAGATTAGGAAACGTCAGGCCGGAGTCCGTGACGGGTGCAATCGGCGGCTGGACCCCATTGCCTGCGAAATCAACCCATTCCAGGAAATGAGCGACCTCGTCCCCCCCGATGCCGAGGGTGATCTGAAGCACTTCTTCGCTGGTCACCTTGCGCGAGAGAGCCGCGTACAGGCTTGAGCCGCCCTGTTCGATGGTGCCGAAGTGGAAGGCCGCAGTATTCGCGATTACCTGAATATGGTTGGTGACGGTCGGGTTGTTCGGTCCGAAGTCGGCATCGGTTTTCGGAATGGCGGTGCGGCCGGTGATGGTGACGGCTTGAGAAAAAGTCGCGCCGAAGTCCGGATTGGTCGTGCTGCGATAGCGGACGAACCAGCTGGTGTCCACATTGAGGTTCATCAGGTTGGTCAGACGGCCGATGTCCTTGGCTCCGGTAGCGCTGCTTCCCTTCAGATTGGCGAACGTTGTCAAATCGACGGGTTCCTCTCCTTTCGACTCGAGGTAGGCATTCAGGAAGGTGGCGTGGCTCAATTCGTCGAGCGTATTGCTGGTGACGTATTGCGGGCCGTCGCCATCGAGATTTATGAAGGCTGCCTGATAGCTGTTCATCGGGGTGAAGTTCGGATTGACTTCTACCGGAACCTGGCCAGGCGTGAGACCGCCCAGTTCTGCATACTGTATCCACAGGTCCGTCTCGATGATTTCGGCTGCAGCCAGAAAGCGCAGGATGGCTGCGTCGCCCCGTGTAAGTCCCCGACGATTGTCATCCCGGTCCTGGCTGGACGCTGGTTTTCCGCCGCCTAACAATCCGGCGCCAATTGCGGCGCCACCGGCGAGCACGCCGTTTTTCAAAAACGCACGGCGCCCCACTGCACCTGTAACCGAGTTTTCTACATTTGCCATAGATCTCCTTTTCTATGCAGGTCAAGGGTCAACCTGCACGATGAAGGTAGATCGGCAAACCGGGATGCATGTCACGCGGTTGTCAGCGGAATGTCATTTCCGCCCTGCCAAGATTGGTTAGCAAGCGGGGCGGAATTTAACACACTCTGTTTTTATGGTGGGAAAACCGCGGCTACATCAGGCGCCGGCGGACGAGATCGAGGGCCTGCTGGCTGGCGTATTGGCGGATTCTGTTGCGGTCGCCGGTGAATTTCTTCTCGACGACATCCGTGTTCTTCCCGTCACTTACGCCGATGTAGACAAGGCCGACCGGCTTCTCTTCCGTTCCACCGCCGGGTCCAGCGATGCCGGTCACTCCCAGCCCAAAGGTGGTGTCGCAGCGTTCGCGGATACCTTCCGCGAGCGAGGCGGCCACTTCGCGGCTGACCGCTCCATGAAGTTCGATGAGGGAAGGCGGCACTCCGGCGAACTCGCTCTTCAACTCGTTCGAATAGACCACGGCGCCGCCTGCAAAGGAGCGGGATGAGCCGCTGATGCTGGTCAGGCGTTCGGCGATGAGGCCTCCGGTGCAGCTCTCTGCGACAGACACCGTGGCGGCGCGCATCTCCAGGTAATAGAGAACGATCTGCTCCAGCGTCTCGCCCTGCGAGGAGTAGATCAGGTCTTCGAGCTCCTCTTCGATCTTCCCAGCCAGTTCGTCAACCCGTGCCTGCGCCGTCTCCATGACGGATTTGCTGCACACCAGGTTGAGCTGGATGTCGCCGAGGTGGGCGAGGATAGTCGTCTCCACATCCTTGAACTGCTGGTAGATGGGCGCAATGCGGGCGTCGGCGGCGGATTCGCCGATCATGGCGGCCTTGAGCACGCGCGTGGCGATGTGCCGCCTGGGCAGGATCTCGCGCAGCCTCGGCACGCATTGCTCGTCGACCATCGGCTTCAGCTCGGAGGGCGGCCCGGGCAGCAGGAAAACCAGCTTGCGGTGGTCCCCGTAAACGGTGTCCAGCATCTGGCCGGGCGCGGAGCCACGGGGATTCTCGAGGATAACCGCTCCCTCCAGAGTGTCGGCCTGCTTCTCGTTGTTGCGGGTGATCTGCATACGCCGGGCGGCGAAGCGCGCATACAACTCGGCGATGAGGTCTGGATTGCGCTTGAGACCAATCTTCATAGCCTCGGCGACGGCTTCGCGAGTGAGATCGTCCTCGGTGGGACCGAGGCCGCCCATGATGACAACAATGTCGCTGCGGCGGAGCGCGTTGCGGATGGCCTCGACCAGGTGCTTCTGGCGGTCGCCGACGATGGTCTTGAAGATGACAGCGACGCCGAGCTGGTTAAGCCGCTCGGTTACGTAAAGGGAGTTGGTGTCCTGGCGCCACGGGGTGAGCAGCTCTGAACCAATTGCAACGATCTCCGCGTTCATCGAGCGCCGACCAGCCTGAGTGTGGGATTTGGAGCGTTGAGGGGCACCTTAGAAGAGCCGCCATCCCTCAATGCCCAACGGTACATGATAAACGGAGGTGCTGGTGGCGACGAGAGCGTTTCCGCCGGGAACGAACGTGAAGCCGACGATTCCCGATCCGGCAACGGCCAGGGTCGCCTCGTCAGGGCCGGTCACGCGGATGACGCCACGGCGTCCTCCGAGCGACGCGGCTACGTAGACAGCTCCCGACACGTCGACCGCAACCCCTTGCGGACGGCCGAGCCCGCGGTAAAAGACGGTGGTGGCTCCATCGCGGTCGATCGCGTAGAGGTTGTCGTAGCTGGAAGTGGTGGGGCCCGTCACGTAGAGGGTTCCGTCGATCCCGAAGGCCAGGTGATAGGCGGCCACGCTGGGCTCCAGCGTGGCGAAGACGAAAATCTGGCGGTCGGGTGCGATTTTGAAGATGGTGCCGCTGCGGTCGCCGACATAGAGATTGCCCTCGACATCGAAGGCCATGCCGGTCGCCACCCCCATGCCTTCGGCATAGACGGAGGCAGCTCCCGCGGGCGTGACGCGGTAGACGGTGCCCTCCTGCCGCGAGGAGACATACAGGTTTCCATCGTCGCCGACGGCCAGGCCGGTGGCGTTCATGATGCCACTCAAGAAGGGACGCATCTCGCCGTCGCGCTCGATTCTGAAGACGGAAACCGGCGTCTCCTGCCCGCGCGAGCCGGAGTAGGTGACGAAGATGTTTCCTTCGCGGTCGACAGCCGGGCTGGAAACGGCGTGTACTCCCGTGGCGATGAGCGAGGCCACGGCAAGGTCGACCGAGTTGCTCTGCGCGCCGTTCTGCAGGATGCGCAGGCGGCCGCTCTCGGCCTCGTCCGGGATCCGCAGAACGATGCGCTTGTTGCGGCTCATGAGGACAGGCGCAGCCAGATCGCCGACCATCGCTACCGGACGCCGATAGGAGATGGCCCCGAGATTTGCGCCGAGCACCTCGATCTCTCCGCCGGGGAGAACGACATCGGGCTGGACGATCTCGATGCGCGGGGTGTTACCGGAATCGGATTTGATGAGTGCTGTCATTTTCTTTCTAAGAGCCTTACCACCAATGATGCACGATCAGGGATGCGAGTAGAGCGTACACCCCCGCGGCCACATCATCCATCATGATACCGAGACCGCCATGGAGTTGCTCCAACTGGCGAGCGGGGGCGGGTTTGGTGATGTCGAAAAGGCGAAAAAAAGCGAAGGCCAGCAGCGCATGCCGGATTTCCACAGGTGAGGCGGCCAGCGCAATCCACTGCCCCGCAACCTCGTCGATGACCACGTGGCCGGGGTCTTCCCGGCCGCTCTCGCGCTCGACGATAGAGGCAGCAGGGATGCCGACCAGCGTGGCGACTGCCCCGAAGCCGAGCGTCACGGCGGTCAGCATCAACGGGCTGAGATGGGCGGCGCGCGCGGCGAAAAACCAGAGGGCGGTTGCAGACAGCGATGCCCAGGTTCCGGGACCGCCGGGAAGCAGGCCGATGCCGAAGAAGGTCCCGGTGAGCCAGGCCCAGGTGGTTTTTCCCCAACGGACTTTTGGCGTGTGGGCGGACGCGTTAGCGGCTGCTGTGTTCATCGTCCTCGTCCTGAGATCGGGGCGTGTTTTCCAGTCCTTCCAGGACTTCAGGATCGAGAATCGGCGTTGAAATCCGGTAGGCCCCGCTGGCCCACTTTCCCAGGTCGATGAGGCGGCAGCGGTCGCCGCAGAAGGGGAAATATTCGTCCCCCGCCGTAACCAGGGTGCGGCAGGTTGGACAGCGTAATGCTTGGTTGGCGCTCATTGTGTACTCGTTCTAATTAGATGCGGAAGTGCTTGAAATGACGCGTGCTACGACGTCATAGTCGTGCGCCTCGGTGATCTCACAGCGGTAAAACTGGCCTGCGGTAAGCTGCTCAAACGACCCGAAATCATTGATATAGACGGTCCCGTCGATTTCCGGGGCGTGAAACTGGGTGCGGCCCTCCCAGAGCAGCGGAGTCTCTTCTGACTCGCCTTCCACCAGCACGTCCAGCTCGCGGCCGACCCAGGCGGATTTTGCCTTATTGCTGATGCTTTTCTGGATGGTCATTAATTTCCGCTTACGCTGCTCAATCACACGCTGTGGCACTTTCGCTTCGAGCGAAAAGGCCTTCGACCCGTCTTCATCGGAGTAGCCGAAGACACCCAGCCAGTCGAACTTCGCTTCGCGGACGAAGTTGCACAGGGTCTCGAAGTCCTGATCGGTTTCCCCTGGGAATCCGACGATGAACGAGGTGCGCAGGGCGATCCCGGGCACCGTCTGGCGGACCTTCTCGATAGTCTTGAGGAAGATTTCGGCGTTCGCTCCGCGCTTCATGCTCTTGAGCACCGGGCCGGAGGCGTGCTGCAGCGGCACGTCGAGATACTTGCTGATGTTGTCGTGCCTGGCGATGGTTTGGAGCAGGCGGCCCGTGATCTTGTTGGGGTAGGCGTAGAGAAAGCGCAGCCAGACCAGGCCGGGGATAGTTGCGAGGCGGTCGAGAAGCTGCGCCAGGCCATCCTTGAGGCCCATATCTTCGCCGTAACAGGTGGTGTCCTGCCCGATGAGGGTGATCTCGCGAACGCCCTGCGCGACCAGATTCTCGGCCTCGGCGACGACGGATTCGAAGCGGCGGGAGCGGAACTTTCCGCGCAGGTTGGGGATGATGCAGAAACTGCAGGGGTGATCGCATCCCTCAGCGATCTTTATATATGCCGATGCCTTCTTCGTCGCCAGCAGACGCGGCGTGGTGTGGTCGTAGAGATACTGCGGCAGATGAGCTTCGGCGCCATCCCACTCGGAGCGCGAAAAACGACCCTGCGACTCGCGCAGATCGCCTTCGGCGCGAGCCGTTTGCGCGGCGGTCAAAATGGTAAAGGGAGACGGCTCGACGATGGGCGGTGCGGGCGACGCGAGGCCGGCGGCAGCGAGGATCTGCTCAAGCTCGCCCGTTCCCACGACAGCATCGACTTCGGGGATGTTCTTGCGAATCTCGTCGCGGTAGCGCTCCACCAGGCAGCCGGCAACGATCAGCTTGCGCGCCGTTCCGGCAGTCTTGTGCTGGGCCATTTCGAGGATGGCGTCGACCGACTCCTGCTTGGCGGCGTCGATGAAGGAGCAGGTGTTGACGACCAGGATCTCCGCGGTCGCCGCGTCGGAGGTCATCTCGGCGCCGGCGCGGTCGAGCAGACCCATCATCACCTCGCTGTCGACCAGATTCTTGGGACAGCCGAGGGAGACGAATCCCACCCGGGGGCGGGATGCCGGTGAAGCAGATTTTGGGGTATCGGCGAGCCCGATCGCGGGTTCGTCGAGGAGAGAGTGGGTCACTTCCCTATTTTACCGGATAGGGAACGCCAAAGCTTTTTCACCTCAAAGACCACGGAATACACAGAGAAAAATTCCGAGATATTGAAACCTCTGTGCTCTTTGTGTCCTTTGTGGTGAGATCAGTCCAGCAGCTTCTCGATTTCCGCGATGGCAAAGTAAATCGGATCTCCCGGCTCGCCGAAGGTGGAGGCGACTTTCAGTTCGCCATGGCGATAGATGTACGACTTGCCGTTCTCCGGATCGACGACCCAGATGTGGGAAATGCCCATGACTGCGTAGTCATTGAGCTTGCGCATGATGCGAGTCATGGTGTCTTCTGGAGACAGGATTTCGAAGACGGCGATGGGCGGATGGGCGATGATTTGCTCGATCGGCAATTTGCGATCCAAGACCGTGACATCGGGTACCCGAAAACGCGTCTTGGAGACCTGAACGCGCAGCTCGGGTTTCACCCGCACATTCCATTCCGATGCGTGTTCGCGAAACCATACGATTATCGCTTCCTGCCAGGCGGCGTGGTCGTACTGACCCATGGGTCGTTCCTCGATCTGCCCGTCCACATATTCGGCATCCGGCTCAAAGTCAGAGGAAGAGCGCAGATAATCTTCAACAGGAACGAAGGTGCGCGTGGCGGTGGCTGCCATGTTCCAGACCTCTGCTGGAAGTCTACACCGGACGCAATTGGGCACCCGCGCGCGGTGGTAGAATCAGACATGTGCCGGGCCCTGCGCGGCGCAATCCCGCTAACCCCGCCAGGTCCGGAAGGAAGCAACGGTAACGGGCTAGTGCGTGCGCAGCAGGTCTCCCGGTACATGTGAAATTTCCCGCCTCGCAGCGGCTATCTCGCCCTTCCCTGAGCCGCAATGGACAGTCCTCTTCGACCTCAGCGACAATAGCCTTTTTGATTCCTAAGCTTGGAGAATGTCATTGACTCTCGCTGTGCGTCCTTTTGTGGCCCGACGCGCCAAAATCAGCGCTCTCGGAACCTACGTTCCGCCCCGCGTATTAACGAATAAGGACCTTGAAAAGCTGGTCGAGACCTCCGACGAGTGGATTTACTCGCGAGTCGGCATCCGCGAGCGCCATCTGGTCGAGCCGGGCATGGCAACCAGCGATATGGCCGTAGAAGCGGCGCGGCGCTGCCTGGCGAGCCGGGGCATCGAAGCTACCGACGTAGAGGCCATCATCGTCGCGACCGTGACCCCGGATATGTTCTTTCCGGCGACGGCCTGCCTGGTCCAGGATAAGCTGGGAGCGAAAGGCGCGTGGGGATTCGACCTCTCGGCGGCGTGTTCGGGTTTCGTCTACGCGCTGCAGATGGGCACGAAGCTGGTCGAAAGCGGAGCGCATTCGAAGGTGCTGGTCATCGGCGCGGACACCATGTCGTCGATCATCGACTACACGGATCGCACCACCTGCGTTCTCTTTGGGGACGGCGCCGGCGCGGTGCTGATCGAACCGACGGAAGAAGGCGAGGTCGGCATGATCGATTTCACGCATGAGATCGATGGATCGGGCGCACCGGCGCTGAACATGCCGGGCGGCGGCAGCGCGCATCCTTCTACTGTCGAGACGATAGAGCACAAGATGCACTATGTGCACCAGGATGGACAGGCGGTTTACAAATTCGCGGTGCGCAAGATGGTCGAGGCCTCGGAGAAGGTGCTGAGCCGGAATAACGTCTCCATCGACGAACTCGGTGCCTTCATTCCTCACCAGGCGAACAAGCGCATCATTACCTCAAGCGCCGAGCGCATGGGGCTTCCGCTGGAGAAGGTAATCATCAATATCGATCGCTACGGCAACACCACGGCCGGCACCATTCCTCTGGCCATAGGTACAGGAGTGGAAGAGAATCGCCTGCACAAGGGCGAACTGGTGCTGATTGCCAGCGTAGGCGCAGGATTCACAGTGGGTGCGACGCTGCTCCGCTGGGAGATCTGAACTAGCTAACAGCGCGGGCATGAGCTTCCGAACCCGTCCGGCGTTTATCGTGCTTGTACTTCCACAGGCCGAAGACGATAGCCGCCACGAGGAGCGCGACGAAGGTCCAGAGAATGACGTCGGACCATCCTGAGTGGTAGCGCGCCCATAGATGGAGCACTCGCTGTCCGTACGTAACGCCGAGCCACGCCATGAATCCGTAGCGAACCGTACGTGCGCCCGCAATGGCGATGAGGAACGGCCGTCGTTCCACGCCCAGCGCTCCGGCGCAGAGCAGGAACGGCAATACCGGAATCGGCGGAGGCAGGATGCAGGCCGCGGCGACGGTGAGCATTCCATTGCGCTTGACCCATCGCTCGATCTTTTTCAGAAAGCGCTCCGGCACATAGCGCTGCACCATGCTCATGCCGCCCTTTTTCGCCGCTCCCCAGGTGGTGTATGCGCCGAGCAGGCTCCCGGCGATTCCTGCAAAGGCCAGCAGCCAGGGGTTACCGCGATGCGCGGCCAGCAGAATGATCAGCAGGTCGGTGCTGCCTGGTATCGGCAGGGGAATGAGCGAGGCGTCCAAGGCCGAGACAGTGAAAACGCCGAGCGCGCCCAGATGAATGAGCCAATGCGGCACCAGGTGCTTCCGGGCTGAGCGCTTCGAGGCTGAGAGCACGCTCCATTGGACGCTTTTTCCTGAATTTAAGTCGCCGGAAGGTTCGGTGTCACAAAAATTTCAATTGCGGCGGGGGCGGGAGCGCACCACATTCCGCCGCATAGCGATAGAAGAGCTGCAGCCCTTCCAGGCAGGCTTCGTCGAGCGCATAGTGAATATTGTGAGTGAGGTAAGTCCGCAAGGTTGCGGCAGGAACTGCGATTCGGGCGGACCACTCCGAGACCAATTCTTCGATGTGCGCAAGGCCGTTGTCGCGGGAGCGCTCGAAATCGTGGACCAGCTGCCCCGGCGTGACCGTCGCGGATGAGAAGGCAGCATCACGCACGGCCCAGAACGCCGAGACCCAGGGTGTGCCTGTCCAGGCTCGCCACTCGCGCCCGAGATCGATGTAGTCGAGCCGCTCGCCGGTGCGTTCCTGGCGATGCCCGCGATCTTCGAGAGCCAGCAGGGCCGGATCGCCGATCAGCAGCGCAGCATCGGCGGCCGCGAGCATGGCATCGAGATCGGCAGCGTGAGGCAGGAATGCCGGGGAAATCTTCCAGAGTTTGTTGAAGAGAATGCGCGTGTAGGTCGCGGATGTAAGAGATGCGGTGTCGAGGGCGACGCTTTTGACGCCGGCTACACCGCGATCGCCGCGCACGACGAGAATAATCGATCGGATGTGGTCGAGCGATGCGATGGCGCAACCGGGGATGATGCTCTGCCTGGACGCCGAAGCGTAGGCAGCGACGGGAACGAGTCCGATATCGGCGGCTCCTGAGCTGAGCCGCTGCGCGCATTCGGCGGGCGTCGAAGAAACGATGCTGTATCGCTGTGCGAGTTCGCTCTTGCGGGGCTCGTGCTCAAAGTCCCACATCAGCGGTGCGGGATTCACGAAGTCGATGGCAGCAATGACTAACTTGTTCGAAACCGGGCTCACTTCCCAGTGTAACAATCTCTGCGGCCTTATCTTCCGTAACGGCATGATCGGCGCCGGGACCCGACTTCTCCTTGACTTCGGACAAAGCGCCCACTACGCTCCGAGCAAATCTCACCGAACCTCAAGGAATCGCATGACCACTGCTCCCGCAAGTGAGCTGTCTATTTCCGCGCCGAACGACGAGCGCGTTGCATGGCTCGCGCTGGCGCTGACACCGGGACTGGGTCCGCGGCGCATCCTGCGCGCCGTCGACCGCACGGGCGCTGCGGCCAGAATTCTGGAGATGCGTCTCACCGAGCTGGAGGGCCTGCAGTTCCCTGCCGGGAGCGTGCAGTTCATCGCCGATGGACGGGCACGGGGCGCGGCGAATCAGCAGTTGGAGGAGCTGGTGAAGACCGGCGGTTCCTTCCTGACCTACACCGACGAGGCCTACCCGGAACGGTTGCGCGAGATCTTCGATCCGCCTCCTCTTTTATGGCTGCGCGGCAATGCAAAGCTGCTGGCCGAGCCTTCGATCGCAGTGGTCGGCACGCGTCATCCCACGCCCTACGGATCGGGCATGGCGGAGATGTTGTCTCGCGATCTTGCCCATCGCGGGCTGCTGATTCTGAGCGGCATGGCACGGGGTATCGACACCTGTGCGCACAAGGGCGCGATCGCAGCGAATCGTCCGACCATCGCGGTCTGGGGGACTGGAATCGACGTGATCTATCCCAAGGAAAACAAGCTGCTGGCCGAGCAGATCGTCGCCGGGGGCGGCGCCATCGTATCGGAACTGCCGCTGGGAACGTTTCCCGCGCCGCAGAATTTTCCCTTGCGCAATCGAATTTTGAGCGGAATGAGCGTGGGCGTGCTGGTGATCGAGGCGGCCGAGTACAGCGGCACGCGGGTAACGGCGCGTTGCGCGCTGGAGCAGAACCGGGACGTTTACGCGGTGCCCGGCAACGTAACGACAAAGAACGCCTGGGGGCCTAACACGCTGATTAAGCAGGGCGCAAAGCTCACCGCCACATGGGAAGACGTGTGGGAAGACCTGCCTTCGCAGATTCGTCTGCAGATTGAGGAGCGCGAGGGACTTGCATCGAATGAGCCCCCTGCTGCATCGTTATTCAGGGAAGAGCCACTTCCACCAAACGAAGCCCGCTTGATGTCGCTGCTGCGACCCGATGAGGCGCTGCAGATTGACGAGATCATGGAAAAGCTTGAGGCTGAACTGAGTTCATCTGAGGTATTTACCGCGCTCTTCGAATTGGAACTCACAGGACGCGTGCGACAACTTCCTGGAAAAAATTACGTCAAGAGCTTTTGACGGATTTGCAACGCGCGACGCCGGTTTGGCCGCAGCAGGAAGGCACGCTCTGCGGGAGTGCAGGTAGATTCGAAGTGGCAAGGCGTGGTAGCTTCCACAAAATGACAGTGCCATATGTGCCGGAGTCGCGTCTGTTAGTATGCGATCCGGTTGCAAAGGAAAATGATGAGTAAATCTCTCGTGATCGTCGAGTCGCCTGCAAAGGCCAAAACGATCGGCAAGTATCTCGGTAAAGATTTCACCGTTGAAGCCTCGGTCGGTCACATCATGGATCTGCCGAAGAACAAGATTGGTGTCGATCTCACGGACGGCACTTTCGAACCGGAGCTGATTGTAATTCCCGGCAAGGAAAAGGTTGTCGACCGGCTGAAGAAGCTGGCGTCGAAGTCTGACAGCGTGTACCTCGCGCCTGACCCGGACCGCGAAGGCGAAGCCATCGCCGCGCATCTGGCGAATGTGCTGAAGAACTCGGTCAAGAAGAATGCCATCCATCGCGTGACGTTCAACGAAATCACCCCCAAGGCGGTGAAGGCAGCCTTCGAGCATGCGCGCAGCGTCGACCAGCATCTTGTCGATGCGCAGCAGACGCGGCGCGTGCTCGATCGCATCGTCGGCTATCAGATCTCTCCGCTGCTGTGGGACAAGGTGCGCCGCGGACTCTCCGCAGGACGTGTGCAGACGGTTGCGCTGCGCCTCATCGTCGAGCGCGAAGAGGTCATCAAGGCATTCAATCCGGTCGAATACTGGACCATCGACGCGAATCTCCATCCTGCGCCGAAGGGTCAGGAGTTCACCGCGCGCTTCATCGGAATCGATGGCGAGCGGGCGCGTGTCGACACCGTCGACGCGCCTTCCCTGCCCGACCAGAAGGTGACCGACAAGACTGTCGCGCAACTGAAGAAAGCGAACTGGTCGGTACGCGATGTGGAGCGCAAGGAGCGCAAGCGCAATCCCGCGGCTCCGTTCACCACCAGCAAGCTGCAGCAGGACGCATCCCGTCAACTCGGCTTCAACGTGAAGCGCACCATGGGCGTGGCACAGCGCCTGTACGAAGGCATCGACCTCGGCAGCGAAGGCACCGTGGGCTTGATCACCTACATGCGTACCGATTCGACGCGCGTCTCTCCCGAGGCCATCACCACAGTCCGCGGATAGATCACGTCGAAGCTCGGCAACAACTATCTGCCCGAGGCTCCGAACGCATTCAAGTCGAAGAAGGATGCGCAGGACGCGCACGAAGCGATTCGTCCGTCGGACCCTGAACTGCATCCCGATCAGATCAAGAAGTATCTCTCCGACGAGCAGTACAAGCTCTACAAGCTGATCTGGCAGCGCTTCGTGGCCTCGCAGATGATGCCTGCGATCTTCGACCAGACCACCGTGGACATCGTGGCCAAGGCGGATCGCAGCTACGACTTCCGCGTGACCGGCTCAGTGCTGAAATTCGACGGCTTCCTGAAGGTCTACGAAGAGTCGAAGGAGAAGAAGGACGAGGACGACGAGGCGCTCTCCAACAAGCTGCCCGCGCTGAACGCCGGCGACAAGCTCACGTTGAATGACCTGAAGCCCGAGCAGCACTTCACCGAGCCGCCTCCGCGCTACAACGAAGCGTCGCTGGTGAAGGAGCTCGAAGAACGCGGCATCGGCCGGCCGTCGACCTACGCGTCGATCATCAACACCATCCAGGACCGCGAGTACGTGCAAAAGATGGGCGGCCGCAATGGACGCTTCGTCCCGACCGAAATCGGCACCGTCGTCACCGGCCTGCTGGTGAAGAACTTCCCCTACATCTTCGACACCAAGTACACGGCGAGGCTCGAAGAAGAGCTGGACGACATCGAAGACGGCAAAGAGAAGTGGACCGATCTGCTGACCGGCTTCTACGGACACTTCGCCGACGAGCTTGTCGATGCCGGCGAAGAAGATGGAAGACGTCAAGCGGATGGAGAAGCCCACCGACGAGAACTGTGACGTGTGCGGCTCGCCGCTGGTTCTGAAGTGGGGCAAGTTCGGCTCCTTCTATGCGTGCAGCGCCTACGACAAGAAGAACAAGGATAGCTGCACCTTCACCAAGGAAAACTTCGACGCCAAGCCGAACCTGACCATACCCGGCGAAGAAGCGAGCAGGAAGAAGAGTACTGCGAGAACTGCGGGCGCGTCATGGTGCTGCGCAACGGGCCGTGGGGTCCGTTCATGGCCTGCCCCGGCTACAACGAAGACCCGCCCTGCAAGACGGTTCGCCGGCTGCACCAGAAGCAGCAGCAGAAGCCTCCGCAGCCGCTCGATGAGAACTGCCCGAAGTGCGGCAGCCAACTGGTGCTGCGCAACGGACAGTACGGCGAGTTCGTCTCCTGCTCCGCGTATCCGAAGTGCAAGTACATCAAGCAGAACACCATCGGCATGAAGTGCCCGAAGTGCCACGACGGCGACATCGTCGAGAAGAAGGCGCGGCGCGGCAACATATTCTATGGCTGCTCGGAATATCCGAAGTGCGACTTCACGGCGAACTACAAACCGGTCGAAAAGAAGTGCCCGGAGTGCGGCAGCCCTTACCTGATGGAGAAGACGCTGAAGTCCGGCATCTTCCTGGTCTGCCCCAACAACAAGAAGCCTTCGGCGGACGATGAAGAAGCTCCCAAGAAGCGCGCCAAGAAGGGCGAGTCAGAGAGCGACGTGGCATGCAGCTTCACCAAGCGCATCGGCGACGCGCCGGTGGCTGAGGTCAAGCCGGCTCCCACAGCCAAGACTCACGGCCCGCTGGTGGAAGAGCCGGTGGCCTGATTGCAACCAGAGAACGGGTGAGGAGACTTCCTCCCCGTTCTTTTCTCTGCGCTGCTTTCCCTCCTCACGCAATCCTTGTAGACTCATGCGCGGAGCTCTGCATGTTTGAATCGACCCTAGCCACCACCCAGGACGCTGACCTGATCCTGAAGCTGTATCAACTGCGCACCGAAGCCACCATGCGCCAGGCGCGCGCCTGGGCCATATCCGAATTCTTCCCGGAAACCGCCGCCGAGATCCTGGCAGTGCAGGCAGCGATCACCTCGCAGGAGGCCGCCTGGCTGCAACAGGTATCCACCTATTGGGACATGGCCGCAGCCTTCGTACTGCACGGCGCGCTGAATGCCGAGCTGTTTCTGGACTGCAACACCGAGCCCTTCTTCCTGTTCGCCAAGTTTCAGGCGCTGCTGCCGGAGATCCGGAAGAAGTCGCCGCATTTCTTCGTCAAGGTCGAGCAGATCGTCGCGGAATATCCGGCGGCGCGAGCCCGGGTCGATCAACTGGCGCAGGGGATGCCGACGCGGAAGGCCGCGGCTCTGGCGGCCAAAAACAGCAGCCCGTACCGATAAAACAGAACCCGAAACGAACCACGAATCGATCGAGGGAGTGGCAGCCGGGGTTCCGGAAGCACTCCCGCCGCGGCTGCATCTGCACGCAAAGCGCGGCATCTGCTAAGGTGAAGAGTCGGATTTTAGTGAAGAAGGGTTCAGCGGGAATGGCAAAGGCGATCTGGAACGGCAAAGTTGTCGCGGAAAGCGATTCGATTCAAACAGTTGAGGGGAACATCTACTTCCCGGAGAGCGCAGTGAACCGGGAATATCTTCGCCCCAGCTCGACTACCTCGACCTGTCCCTGGAAGGGGCAGGCACGGTATTATTCCCTGCTCATCGACGGGCAGGAGAACCAGGACGCGGCGTGGTACTATCCCGATCCCAAGCCGGCAGCGCGGAACATCAAAGGGCACATCGCATTCTGGCGGGGTGTGGAAATCGAGAAGTAATTCGGTCGCGAGAACAACTCCGGGCCCCCTGTTGGTCTTCTCCACACCGGGTTCTGCCATACTTCTCGGCGTAAGTCTTTCATTTTATTCAGTGTGTTAAACGGGCCGCCCTGTCTCTTCGGGGGCGGCTTTCGTTGGCCGCCGAAAAAATCACGACTTTTCCTTGACGACCCGCAGTCGGTAAGTTATTACTTACCGTAAATAGAAACTTACATCCAATACGCATTGAAAGCACTCGAAGACGGCACCCGCATGGCCATCTTCCAGAAGCTCAAAGTCAGGAGAGAAGGATGGCGCAGACGATGAGCAGAACGGCAAGTGAAGCGGTGGTACGCAAGAGTGTGCGCGTGGCGGTTCAGGTGGAGCGCGCCTTCTCCCTGTTCGTGGAGTAGATGCGTCAGCGTCTTTCTGACCATTGAAGCGGTAGTGTTCTGGCAACTGGGATCGCTGGCCAGGACCGATGCTCTTCGGCTGCGTCCGGTCCTGGCAGCGTTTCTGGTGGGTTATCTGGCGCTCGCCGCGGATTCCTATCGTTATTTCTTTCTTGCCCCGGTAGTCACTGAAATATTGATCGCTCTCTGTCTCGGCGCTGCTATTTTTTCTGCTCCTGGTCGATCCACAAGCCGTTAAAGGTTCCCAGACGGATGCAAACCTGTGGCATGGAGGATGCATCCGTTGAGGCATGAACTCCTGGATTCTTGCATTGCTGCGCGCGCACCAGCGCGACTGGACGATCGGCATCATTATCCTGGTCATCGCGACCACGCTGAGCGCCTATGCCCACCGCATCCTGCTCGGAGCGCTCGACAAATTGCGGCGGGTGAAAGGCGGCGATCGCGGCCACACACTGAAGATCGTGGCCAGGATCAGACCGCCGGCGCAGGCGCTGGTGATCCTGACCGGAGTAGGGATCATCCTGCCGCTGCTGGACGTGTCCCCGCACTATCTTGAAATCCTGCAGAAGACGCTGGCGGTAATCTGGTTCCTCGCGCTGGGCTGGCTGCTGGTGGCGCTGGTCTACTGCGTGGAAGATTTCCTGCTGCTGCGCTATGACGTGACCGTATCGAACAATCTGCGCGCGCGCCGTGCGCGTACGCAGATGCAGCTGATGCGGCGGATGGTGATCACACTGCTGATCCTGGTGGATGCCGGGCTCATCCTCTCGGTCTTCCGCGACTCACAGATATGGCACTACGGCGCGGGGCTGCTGGCTTCGGCAGGACTGGCCAGCCTGGTGCTGGCGACCGCCGCCAAAACCTCGGCGTCGAACTTTCTGGCGGGGCTACAGATCGCATTGACGGAGCCGATCCGGCTGGACGACGTGGTGATCGTCGAAGGCGAGTGGGGCAAGATCGAGGAGATTACAACAACCTATGTGATTGTCGCGATCTGGGACCAGCGGCGGCTGGTGGTGCCGCTGTCTTATTTTATCGAGACGCCGTTTCAGAACTGGACCCGCAACACCTCCGACCTGCTGGGCACTTCGTTCCTCTACGTGGACTACTCGATTCCGGTGCAGGCGCTGCGCGACGAGTTCACGCGGATTCTGGAGAGCGACCAGCTATGGGACAAACGCGTCAATAGCCTGCAGGTGACCAACCTCTCCGAGCACACGATGGAGATACGCTGCCTGCTGAGCGCCGCCGACTCGGGCAAGCAGTTCGACCTGCGCTGCAACGTGCGCGAGAAGATGGTTGCGTTTATCCAGCAGAACTATCCGGACGCATTTCCACGGACGCGGTTCAGCGCCGTTTCGCGGATGGAGGAAAAGACGGCTCCCGGCTTCGCCGAGACCGGGGATGGGAACCGCCGGATTTGATCGGGAGAGAACGCGAAGCTTGCCGGCGTCCCACCCTTCACCTGGTGCCCCACCCTTCACGGTGAAGCAGTGAAGGATGGGCACCGGGGCGCGGGCGTTTAGTGGAAGAGCTTGAGGTCGATGGAGTCGGCCATGGCTTTGTAGCCTGCATCGCTGGGGTGCAGGTGATCGCCGTGGTCGTCTTCGGGCAGGTACATGGTGGGGTTCTTGGGATCCTGAGTGGCTTTGTCGAAGTCGATGACCGCGTCGAAGGCACCGCTGGTTCTGATCCACTTGTTGACCGCCTCCCTGACCTCTTCGCCGGCGGGCGATTCGTATTTCGCGCCAACGTAGGGGGTGAGGGTCGCGCCGTAGACCTTGATGCCGTGCTGATGGGCGCGGGTGATGAACTGGTTGTAGGCGAAGATGATGTCCTGGGCGGTGACGCCGCTCTCCGGGTCGCCGGTTTTGGGGATGCGTCCGATGTCGTTGATCGCTTCAAGGATGATGACGTACTTGACACCGGCCTGAGCGAGCACATCGCGATCGAAGCGGGCGATGGCGTTGGGACCGGCTCCGTCGTAGAGCAGACGGTTGCCGCTGATGCCCTCGTTGATCACCCCGATATTCGCGGTCTTCTTTTCCGCATGCAGGCGCTGGGCGAGATCGTCGGGCCAGCGATGGTTGGCGTCAGGCGTAGAGCCATATCCGTCGGTAATGGAGTCGCCAAAGGTCACGATCGCGGCGGCGTTCTTGTTTTCGGCACGCACGTCGATGCCTTTGACGAAGCACCACGACTTCAGCGGCCTGGGGTTCTGGAGCTCGGTCGCGGCACTGGCGTCGCCGGGAGCGATGTAGTTCACAGACGTACCCAGCTGGTGGCAGGTGGGAGACTCCACCGGCTGTTCGGGGATGTATACGCTGATGACCAGATCGGCCGTGGCCGCGGCCTGCATGGGCACGGGATCGCTGATGACGAAGCCGCCGGCGGGAATCATGATTGTGGGCCGGCCACCGAAGGTGAGCGCGTGGTCCGTTCCGGGCTGCGTCTTGCCCTCTCCGGCGCTGACCGCGAGATGGGCCGCGCCGACGTTGAGGGGCGCGGTGCCGAACTCATTGGTGAGCTGCACGCGCAGCGTATCGCCGCCAAGGCTGATGTGGACGATATTGCGATAGGTCGAGTCAGCGACGGGATCATCCACCCTCATGGACATTGGCGAGGCCGCCCACGTCCCAACCCACTGCGGCCCAATCGCGGCGCTGGATTTGTCCGCAGCGTTGGCCATTCCACACATAGCGAGCCCCAGGAGGGCGGCACATCCGAAACGAATTCTCCGGTTCATCATTGTTCCCAGCATTGAAGAAAGTGGCTCTCCGATCGAGAAAGAAAGCCCGCTCCATGATAAGGCAGCGCTTGCCACGCGACGATTCGCGACCTCGATCATGAGCCGGCGACCGAGGATTGCGATTGGTTAAAAGACGACCCTCTTTCAGGCACAGGATTTTAGTAGCCTGAGAACATGCCCGCGATTGCCTCGCTCGAATGCGCCCGCTGCCATCAGCATGTGCCGGTGGATCTGCCACGCGCCGTGTGCACCGCCTGCGGCGGACCGCTCTATGTTCGCTACGATCTCGAGGCGCTGAAGCGCGATGCCGCGCGGCCCTCACAGGGCGGCGTGCCGAGCATGTGGCGCTATTCGGCTGTTCTGCCGGATGTGGAACCCGTAACGCTGAGCGAGGGATGGACGCCGATGCTGCGCAGCCGGCGCTACCCGCAGCTGTATATCAAGGATGAAGGCGCAAATCCTGCGGGGACGGTTAAGGCGCGGGGAGCGTCCATGGTGGCGTCCATGGCTCGGCGCTACGGAGTGAAAAAACTCGCTGCCTCCTCTGCGGGAAACACGGCCGGCGCTCTGGCTGCCTACGCGGCGGCAGCCGGACTCGAGGCGCATCTTTTTATGCCTGAGGATGCGCCCTTTGCCAGCCGCGCGGAATCCGCGGCCTTCGGTGCGCATGTGACGCTGGTGGACGGAACGGTCTCCGATTGTGCACGCATGGTCACAGAGCGCACAGAGGCCGAGGGTTGGTTCGATGCGTCCGGGCAAGGAGACCCGTTCCGTATCGAAGGCGAAAAGACGATGGGCTACGAACTGGTGGAGCAGTTGGAGTGGGAGTATCCCGATGCCGTGATTTATCCGGCTGGTAGTGAAACGGAGCTGGCCGGCATTTGGAAGGCCTTCGAGGAAATGGAGGCTCTGGGGTGGGTCCAGCCGGGCAAGAGGCCAAAATTGATCGTCGTTCGGGCCTCTACGGTATCAGCGACCGGAGGAACAGTTGCCCCGGGATTGCCTGCCTCACAGCCTCCAAGCGTTTCCGCCGTCGTCGATATCCCACGCGCGTGGGAGGGCACGAGCACCGATATCGACAACGAGGCAATTCTCGCTTCCCGGCTGGACTGGGCGCGGAATGAAGGCATGCTACTCGGCATGGAAGGAGCAGCCGCAACCGCGGCTTACGACCGCCTCCTCAAGACAAAATTCCTGACGCCATCTGACCGGGTGGTGCTGTTCAACACCACGTCAGGCTTCAAGTACGCGGATATGAGCGCCGATGCGATGAAGACAGCGCCGTCTACGAATAAAAAGAAGCTACCGGAGCGGAGCCCGGTCGGCGGGATCATCACGCCGGTGTGAGCCGCCTGGCCAGAAGCAGAACGGCGATAATCTGCCCTCTGACCGGGGCTATCCAAAATAATCACGCCGGATTTGCCATCGCTAAATCTTTTCTCCACCTGCGCTCGATATGCCTTCGCAACCGCAACGAGGGCCGTTCGATGAGGTAATAGGACAGCGCGGCGGCGACCCAGATCGACGCTACGCTCCACGGCAGGCGATTGGCCCAGGTCGGGTTAGCGGGATGAATGAAAAAAGTTTGCCAGATATAAGCGCTATAGGACATGACGCCGAGAGTGACCATCAGCCGTGAATTGAGAATTGCACCCACCCAGGTGTGCTCGTTGCGTGCCACCCACACCAGAAACAGCGCGATGAAAGCGCTGTCCACGGTATAGCCGATGCTGTCGCGATAAATATTGCCGACAGTGAACTTCGCCATCCCGGAGAGCACCATAAACTCAATTGGCAATAACCACCAGAGCCGGGCCACTCTTTCATACATGGTTTCGAATTCCCGTGAGCCGATAAGAAGAGCCGTCAGCCCGCCGGACATTAATGCGTCCATTCGTGTTGGCAGCATGGTCGCGATGGGGTAGGTAAGGTCATGCGGATGACTTATCTTGATTGCAATGCGGAGCAGAGGCGCCACAACGATCAGCGCGGCAGCCAACTTTGCTGCGAATGCCTTGCCGCCCCTGTGCAATGCCCAGAGCAGAGCAAACGGCCAGAGAAGATAGAACTGCTCCTCGACGCACAGCGACCATGTATGTTCGGTCAACCACTGCCCGGTTTGAAGAAAATAATTCCGATAAAAGAAGGCGCTTCCGGTAATGGTTCCCACGCGCAGCGGGTAGTGGACGGCCGTGCAGAAAAGGATGAGAAAGAGCAGGTAACAGTAGAGTGGCGGAAGGATACGAAAGGTCCGCCGCAGATAAAAGTCGGAGAGACTGATGCGGCCGTTCTCCTCGTACTCCTGGGATAACAGAGTGGTGATCAGGAAACCGCTGAGGACGAAGAAAATGCTCACCCCATCGCCGCCCAGCCCGAGCAGAAAATAGAGCCCTACTCCAGCTTTTGTATGCGGATTCGTCAGACCATATCGTTGGCAGATGTGAAAGACAATGACCATCAGAATGGCCACCGCGCGTATACCGTCCAGGCTGGGGATACGCCGCCGCTGCATCGGAAATTTCCTCCGGAGAGGTCGATCGGACGGCAAGGTTCCTGGGAATGAACCGCGATGCGCCGATGAACAACTCTCTAATCCTTTCACGCACCCACTTGCCGCGACAACTTCGCGGACGATCCGCACGGCAGCACGCCGTCGGCCGAGGCTCGTCCCGTAAACTGGAAGGAATGACTTCTCCGGTAAGACTCATTGCCATCGACATTGACGGGACACTGCTGCCTTCGGCCGGTACCGAGATCAGCGCGCGCAACCGGCGGGCTTTACTGGAGGCCGAGGCGGCGGGCATCGAATTGGTGATTGCGACCGGGCGGCGACAGGCGTACGCCACTCCGCTGATTCTGCCGGTGGGCCTGAAGCCGGGAACGGTGATGATTACATCGAACGGGACGGTCACGCGGATGCTGGGGACGCGTACGGTCGAGGGCGAGCGGATCGACCGGTTTACCCTGCCTGTAGACACGGCTCTCGAGCTCTGCCCGATACTCCGGCAGTTTGGCGGTACGACGGTTTTCACCTTTGACCGGGAAGGCCCCGGTGAGCTGGTCCTCGAGTCGATCGAGCAGCTGCAGGGGAGGATTTCGGCCTGGGTAGCGGCCAATCTGAGATGGATCGAGGAGATTGATCCGCTGGAGCGGGCCTTCGATTCAGGTGAGGCGCCGGTCCAGGCGATGGTTTGCGGGACGGTGGCCGCCATGCAGCGGGCTGAAATCTGGCTGTCTGCGAGCGAGATATCGCGCCGGATCGAGATGCACCGCACGGAGTATCCGAAGCGCGACCTGACCATTCTGGATATTTTGCCGCCCGGGTGCTCGAAGGGAGTGGCGCTGGACCGGCTGGCGCGGAGCCGCGGGATCGACCGCAGCTCGATTATGGCGATTGGCGATAACTTCAATGATCTCGAGATGTTACGGACGTCAGGACAGCCGTTGGTGATGGCCAACGGGGCTCCCGACCTGGTGGCCATGGCGGAGCGGATGGGGTGGCGGATCGCTCCTTCGAACGACGAGGATGGCGTGGCGCAGATTTTGGAGAGCGTGCTGGAGTCTCTGGGCGTCCAGTCTGGTGTGCGAAAGTTGTAGAGAGCGGCTCATGGGGATGCAATCGAGGCATGGTAGAGTGAGCCTGATGGCGCGATTTGGCCTAAAAACAGGTGCGGCGGGACTGGCGCTGGCAGCGCTGGCGATGCCGTGCGCACGAGCGGCGGAATTGATTACGCTGACCAACGGCTTCGACCTGATCTGCGACCATCGCGTGGCCAATGGAAATCGCGTGCGGCTTTATCTGGATAGCGCGAGCTTCGTCGAGGTAAGCGCGGCCGAGATCGCTCGCAGTGAACATGTGGACCTGCCGCCAACGGTTGCGGCGAAGCACTCCGCGGCGGAATTGACCCCGGAAAGCAAGCTCAGCGATGGCGAGCTGCATCAGCTGCTCACGAAGCCCGGCGAGGCCCACGATCTGGATGTGGATCTTCTGGCCAGCGTGGTGAAGCAGGAGAGCGGGGGCCAGGTCAGGGCGGTGAGCCGGACTGGGGCCAAGGGTCTTATGCAATTGATGCCGGGCACGGCGACCGAGCTTGGGGTGAGCAATTCTTTTATTCCCAGCGAGAACGTGAATGGCGGAACGGCCTATCTGGACTCATTGCTGAAGCGCTATCACGACAACCTGGCGCTGGCGCTGGCGGCCTACAACGCGGGACCGGGCGCGGTGGACAGGTGGCACGGCATTCCCCCTTATCACGAAACGCGGGCGTATGTGGCGCGTGTGATTCATGAATTCAACCGGCGCATCGAAGCACGGCAGCACAGCCGGGCAGCGGTTGCACAGCTGGCGAGCGCACATCCATAAGCGTTGGAGTTACCCACAAAAGGACGCAGCCAAAACAGTCCTGAACCGTAATTCTTTTTCCTATCTATTCCTTGGGGAGATCGATTCTTGAAGAGCAAGCGCTGGATTCTATGGCTGGTCGTCGCGATGGCCGTTATCGTGATCGTCTTCGTCGCGCGCGATCGCATCCATTTTGACTGGCACGTCTTTGTCGAACAGCTGAAGCTGGCGGACTGGCGCAAGATCGGCATCGGCGTGGCGCTGATCTGGTTGGCGTATGGTGTGCGGGCGGTCCGGTGGTCGGTACTGCTGCGGCCTACGAAGCGTGTTTCGCCTCTGAAGCTGGTGGGCTCGCAGGTGATCGGGTTCACGGCGGTCGCTCTCTTCGGGCGGTTAGCGGACCTGGTGCGGCCTTATCTGGTTTCGCGGCGCACCAATCTGCCCCTGAGCTCGCAGGTCGCCGTGTACACGGTCGAGCGGATGTTCGACCTGGGCACCGTGGCTTTGATCTTCTCCACCGTGCTTCTCTTCTCTCCTGACCGGGCCAGCCTGCCGCGCCCCGACTTGATTCACAAGGCAGCCCTGGGCGGTCTGCTGGCTACCGTAGCGCTGGCGGTTTTCGCCGTGCTGGCGCGGGTTTCGGGCAAGGCGGTCGCCGCGGTGGCAGGCAAGACGCTGGGATTCTTTTCGGCGAGCCTGGGCGAAACTGCGAGCGAAAAGATACTGGGATTCCGCGACGGCCTGAACGTGATTGCATCGTTCGGCGAATTTCTGCTGGTAGTGGGCCTGTCGCTGGTTCACTGGCTGATGATTTCCTACGCCTATCTGGAGTCGACGCGCGCGTTCGTGGCTTCTCCGCAACTGGCGAACATGACGCTGGCCAAGTGCATGCTTCTGATGGCGGCGAGCATGGGGTCGTCGCTGCTGCAGCTACCCGTGATCGGATGGTTTACACAGATCGGCCTGACCATGGGCGCGATGCAGGCACTCTTCCACGTGGCCTCCGAGCCCGCGTTGGGATGCGGCGCGGTTCTACTGCTGGTGACTTTTATGAGCGTGATTCCGCTGGGCCTGATCTGGGCGCAGATCGAACACGTGTCGCTGAAGAAAGTCTCCGAAGAGAGCGAGCATGCCGGGGTGGAGGCGCTCACCGGCCCGGTTACGGACGAACCCGCCCTATAAACCCTTCCTCACCGCCCTGCGTACTGCGTCTGTGAAGATGCCGTAGACGGCATGGGTGACCCATTCGCTGATGCGTTCCTGGGTGGGCTGATCTTCTTTGGCGGCCGAGAGCCCGAGGCCGGGCAGAATGGACTCATGAGTGAGCTTGTTGAGCGTGAGGCCGAAGGCTGCGCCTTTCCAGGCTCCGATCGATGGTTCCATCTCCACCAGCGCGCCGTAGACAGCCCCGGCGGCGGCCCCAAATCCCCAGTGAATGCTGTGCATGGCAGCCTGCTGCTGCGTCGGAGGCAGGGGGTGGCCGGCAAACTGCTCAGCCAGAACCACGGGCGGCGGGGTCTGTCCCTGAACGCGAGGCGGAAAGAGCTTCTCGGCAAGAACCTTGGCGCCGGCGCCGGCGAGGCCGCCGATCATGCCCGCCATTGCGCCTTTGAGGATGGATCGTTCTCGGGTGGTCATGGTCACTAAGATGCGGAAAAGTCGTTGATGACACAGCGGTCGGCGTGATCCGGATTCCCTCTTCGAATGAGTGCTTGGGCGTCGAATCGCAGGAGATGCGGCTGATAGAATTGAACCATACGAAATGAAGTGTCCTTACTGCGGGTTTGCGCAAGACCGGGTCGTTGACTCGCGCGAGAGCAAAGAAGCCGATTCGATACGCAGACGGCGGGAATGCGAGCGCTGCAACAAGAGATTTACCACCTACGAGCGCATCGACGAAATCCCCTACATGGTAGTCAAGAAGGACGGCCGCCGGGAAAAGTTCGAGCGGCAGAAGGTGCTTTCTGGGCTGCTGCATGCGTGCGAGAAGCGTCCCGTATCGGCGAGCACTCTGGAGTCGCTGGTAGACGAAACCGAGTCCTTCCTGACCGAATCGCCGGAGCGGGAGCGCACCACGAGCGAGATCGGCCAACTGCTGATGAGCCGGCTGAAAACACTGGATACCGTGGCCTATATCCGCTTCGCCAGCGTGTACCGGGACTTCAAGGACGTGCGCGAGTTCAAGGAAGAGCTGGAGCAATTGCTGATGGCGAAAGAGCGGAAAGGCAGTTGAGAAACGGGCTGCTAAAGTCCGGTCAGCTAAATTCCGGGCGCCTAGCCAAAAAATTATGATTATGACGAAGACACACAGAGTTACGCTGATCCCCGGAGACGGGATTGGGCCTGAAGTTACCACCGCGGTTGTCCGCATTCTCGAAGCAACCGGCGTGAAGTTTGAGTGGGAGCCTTTTGCTGCCGGGGCCGAGGCATTTGAGAAGCATGGAGATTACGTCCCGAAGGAGCTCTACGAGTCGATCGAGCGCACCAAGCTGGCTCTCAAGGGGCCGGTGACGACACCGGTGGGCGGCGGTTTCACTTCGATCAACGTGGCGCTCCGGAAGAAGTTCGAGTTGTATGTAAATTTCCGACCGATCAAGAATCTCCCCGGGTTGGAGACGCGGTATCCCGGCGTGGATCTGATCATCGTGCGCGAGAACACCGAAGGCGAATACGTCGGTCTGGAGCACGAAGTGGTGCCGGGCGTGATGACTTCGCTGAAGGTCATCACGGAAAAAGGCTCGACGCGCATCGCGAAATGGGCATTCGAATATGCGCGCAAGCACAGCCGCCGCAAGGTCCATGCAATTCACAAAGCGAACATCATGAAGATGTCCGACGGGCTCTTCCTCAAGTGCGCGCGGGCTATTGCGAAGGGTTACCCGGAGATCACATACGGCGAGCACATTATCGACAACACCTGCATGCAGCTGGTCACGAACCCATACCAGTACGACACTCTGTTACTGCCGAACCTGTATGGTGATATCGTGAGCGATCTGTGCGCGGCGTTCGTGGGCGGACTGGGCCTCGTTCCGGGTGCGAACCTGGGTGAGGATGCGGCGATCTTCGAGGCGGTGCACGGCTCGGCTCCGGATATCGCCGGTAAAGATATCGCGAATCCGACGGCGCTGCTGCAGTCGGCAATCCTGATGCTGCGTCATATTGATGAGAGCGAGGCCGCGGATCGCGCGCAGTCTGCCCTGGAGCGGGTTTATATAGAGAAAAAGACCTTGACCCGGGATGTGCACGGCACGGCAGGCACGAGCGCCTTTGCAGACGCGGTGATTGCCGGCCTCACGGCGACAGCCTAGAGGATCTCCTCCCCCAATTACGAGGAATCTGAAAATGGAAGCGGGCGAACAAGCATGTCAATGCAACGAATACTGGGCGTAACCCTTTGCGCGCTGGCTCTGGCCGGCGCGGGATGCAAGAAAACCACAGCCGGGGCGGAAGGCCCCGCAAAAGTCTACGCCACGATTGACCCGAGCACCGCCGGCACCATCAGCGGAACCATCCACTTTGCGGGAAAGGCTCCGGTGCGGGTGCAGATCGACATGGGCCAGGATCCGGTGTGCGCGCTTTCCGACGCGAACTACGCCGAGCAGTATGTGGTGCATGACGGCGGCCTGCAGAATGTATTCATCTATGTGAAAGACGGGCTGGGCAACAAACTCTACCCTGCGCCATCCGAGCCGGTGGTGATCGACCAAAAAGGCTGCCGTTTTATACCGCATGTGATCGGGGTCATGGCTGGGCAGCCGGTGAAGTTCACCAATAGCGACAGCACCATGCACAACGTGCATATGACGCCGACGATCAACACCAACCAGACCGTCGACCTTTCCGAGCCGCCCAACGGGACGGGCGAAATGCGGACGCTGGGAACACCGGAGCTGATGATTCCGGTACGATGCAACAACCATCCGTGGATGGAGGCGTTCATCAATGTCGCTGGGAACCCCTTCTATGCGGTGTCCGACGCGGATGGGCACTTCACCATCAACGGCCTGCCGCCAGGCACCTATACCATCGTGGCCGACCATGAGGTGTTAGGAACCCAGACGGCGACCGTGACTGTGGGATCGAAGCAGACGGCCACGCATGACTTTACCTACAGCAAGAGCGGCGACGACGGTAAGTAATCAGGTCCGAATGGGACGGCTCGCCATCATATGGCGAGCCCTTCGTTTTTGCCTCAATCGGCGCCGGCACCGGGCATGTCGCTCCGGCGGCAACTTCAGCGGTCATGCCGCGACGGGAATCGCATTCATCGAAGTGAAAGAAAACGATACACTGTATTGACATAGGAAAACTCCCGGTTTTTTCTTCTTTCAGGGCTGGGAGATCCCGCACTCTGGATCACTAAGGCAGGCATATACAAGGACATGCGGCAGAAGATTGGAATTCTCGGCGCGACCGGGATGGTCGGCCAGCGGTTTATTCAACTCCTCGAGAATCACCCGTGGTTTGAAGTTGCCTGGCTGGCGGCCAGCGACCGGTCAAGCGGCAAAAAGTATGGCGACGCGGTGAAGTGGAAGCTGGATACGACGCTTCCCGAGCGGATCGCCAACATGACAGTATCGCCGGCTGTGCCGGACGGCGCGCCCAAGGTGATCTTTGCAGCGCTCGATGCGGATATTGCCCGCGAGATGGAGCCGGCCTTCGCGGCAGCGGGCTGCGCGGTGATTTCGAACTCCAGCGCCTTCCGCATGCACGAGGATGTGCCGCTGGTAATCCCCGAGGTGAATGCCGATCACCTGCCGATTCTCGAAAACCAGACATGGCGGAAGCAGTCGGGCGGCTACATCGTAACCAACCCCAACTGCTCGGCCATCGGGCTGGTGCTGGTGTTGAAGCCGCTCGTCGAGCGCTTCGGCATCGAATCCATTTTCGTCAGCACCATGCAGGCGGTGAGCGGCGCCGGATATCCGGGCGTGGCGTCGATGGACATTCTCGGCAACGTGGTCCCCTACATCAAGAATGAAGAAGAGAAGATGCAGGCCGAAACGCTGCGGCTGCTGGGTTCGCGCGACGGCAAGGTTGTCCGTCCGCTGGACGCGAGGATGACCGCGCACTGCAATCGCGTGGCGGTCGAAGACGGCCACACGGAGAGCGTGAGCGTGAAGTTCTCGCGCAAGGCGACACGCGAAGAAATCCTGGCGGCGTGGCGCGAGTTTACGCCGCTGGCCGGACGCGATCTGCCGACGGCTCCGGCGCAGCCTATCGAGTTCGTAAGCATGGAGGATCGTCCGCAGCCTCGCCTGGACAAGATGCGCGGCGGCGGCATGGCTTCCACGGTGGGACGCCTGCGGCCCTGCAGCCTGCTGGACTGGAAGTTCACCGTCCTCTCGCACAACACGATTCGCGGCGCGGCGGGCGCGGCATTGCTGAACGCGGAACTGCTGGTCTCGCTCGGAAAACTGGAACCGGCCAGGCTCGACGCTGTGGCTGTATGAAAAATCTGATCGTGATGAAGTTCGGCGGGACCTCCGTCGAAGATGCCAAGGCCATTGACCGTACTGCGGGGATCGTCCGCGGACGGCGCGATAAGGGGCTGACGCCGATTGTCGTTGTGAGCGCCATGGCCAAGGTCACCGACCAGCTGCTGGCAGCGGCGAGCGCTGCCGGGCGCGGCGACCGCACCGGACCGCTGGCGATCATCGCAAGGCTGCGCAACCGGCACCTCGAAACAGCGTGTGCGCTTCTCGACCAGACTGCGATCGGCGAAGTGAGCAAGTGGATCGACGCGGAGTTCTGCTCGCTCGATGAAATTCTCCGCGGCCTGGCTGCGGTCGGCGAGTTGACGCCGCGCATCAGCGACATGATCGTGTCGATGGGCGAACGGCTGTCGAGCCGCATGATCGCCGCAGCCTTCGCGCAGCGCGGGCTGGACGCGGTTCATATCGACGCACGGCAATGCATCATCACCGACAACCAGCACGGCAAAGCCATCCCGCAGGATGCGCTGATCGAGGCGCGTTTGAAAGAGCACGTCCTTCCCTATGCGCTGGCTGGCAAGGTCTGCGTGATGGGCGGATTTATTGGGTCTTACATCGGCTCCGCGTGCCTCGTGAGAAGGGCGTAACGACAACGCTGGGGCGGGGCGGCTCGGACTTCACGGCGGCGCTGGTGGGCGGCGGTGTCGATGCCGGCGCGATTGAAATCTGGACCGATGTGAACGGCATCATGACCACCGATCCGCGCATCGTTCCAAACGCGCTGCGGGTAAAGACCATCAGCTTCGAAGAGGCCGCGGAACTGGCGTACTTCGGGGCCAAGGTGCTGCATCCGGCGACCATTCTCCCTGCAGTCAAGAAGAACATCCCGGTGCTGGTGCTGAACTCGCGCAACCCGGAGAACGAGGGCACGCGGATCATCTCGATGGCTCCGCACTGCAACAGCCCGTTCAAATCGATTGCGGCGAAGCGCAAGCTGACGATCATCGATATCGTCGCCAGCCGTATGCTGATGTCGCACGGCTACCTGAAGGCGATCTTCGATGTCTTCGACAAGCACAAGTGTCCGGTGGACATGGTTTCGACGTCGGAGGTCTCGGTCTCGCTGACCGTCGATTCGAATGAGAAGCTGCCGGCGATTGCCGCCGACCTGAGCCAGCTTGCGGATGTGAAGTACGACGGGCGCAAGGCGCTGATCTGCATGGTGGGTGAGAATATTCGCGGCCAGAACGGAATTGCGGCGCGGGTATTTCAGGCCATCCGGCACGTGAATGTGCGCATGATTTCGCAGGGCGCGTCGGAAATCAACATGAGCTTCATGATCGAAGAGGATGATGCGGATGAGGCGATCCGGTCGCTGCACGCGGAGTTCTTCAGCGATCCCGATCCCGAAATCTTCGACATCGAAGCTGCGAAGGCAGCCGGGGATGCAGTGGCCGTGAAAGCGGCAGCGAGGTAAGAGCGAATGCTGTTTCTGGTACTGGGGCGAGGGAAGACGGGCAGTCTGGTAGCCGAGGTCGCACACGAGCGCGGGCATGGCGTGCGCGTGGTGGGCGAAGAAGAGAACCGCAACGCCGCTGCGCTGACCGGGCCGTTCCTGGCCGGCTTCGACGCAGTCATCGACTTCACGACGCCCGAGGCGGTGATCTCCAACATGCGAGCCTGTCTGGCGAATGGCGCGCACATGGTGGTCGGCACGACCGGCTGGTATGCGAGTCTCGAAGACATGCGGGCGCTGGCCGCGCGGCGAGGCGCCGGCTTTCTCTACGGAACCAACTTCTCGGTCGGCGTGCAGGCGATGCTGCGGGTGGCGCAAGAGCTGGCGAAGGCGGCTCCGCACTATCGCTTCAGCATTACGGAAACCCATCATGCGGATAAGAAAGATGCGCCCTCCGGTACCGCGCTGTCGATTCAACAGGCGCTGCAATCGGCGAATCCGGAGCTGAAAGTCGAGATCAAGTCGAAACGCGAAGGCGACTCTGCGGGAATCCATGTGATCGAAGCGCGGTCGCCGAATGATGTGATCGAACTGAAGCACGAGGCCTTTTCACGGCGCGGCTTTGCCGAGGGCGCGGTGCGCGCGGCCGAGTGGATCGCCGGCAAAACGGGCGTGTGGGAGTTCAGCTCAATTGCCGGCGAGTTAAGCTAGGGCCAGTCCCGTCGATTCATCTCCGCGAGCGCACCAATCTGCATGTGCGCCCCGCCTGGCATTCATCCTCAGCTGCAGCAAATCGTTATTGTGAAGTCTCTGATCCGGTGGTTTTCATTTCCAGCCTCACGCGATACAAGGAGCCCTCGTTTGAAGCCTTCGATTGTAATTTTGACCTATAACTCTGAATTGTCGATTGGGGAGACGCTTCAGTCGGTGGCTTTTCTTTCCGATGACATCCACGTGGTTGACTCCTTCAGCAAAGACGGGACGGTTGAAATTGCTCAGAAATTCGGCGCGAAGATCGTCGTACATGCGTTTGAGAGTTATGGCTCGCAGCGGAACTGGGCGATCGATTTGCTCGATTTTAAGTACCCGTGGCAGCTTCACCTGGATGCGGATGAACGGCTGACGCCGGCTCTTTCCGCGACGATCGCTTCCCTTCCGGAGGATGCCGCGGTCAACGGCTTCTACCTGCCGCGGATGATGGTGTTCATGGGCCGCGCGATCCGGCACGGAGCGATGTATCCGACGTGGCACATGAGGCTGTTCCGGTCCGGTTTCGGGCGCTGCGAATCGCGCAAGTACGATCAGCATTTTTACGTTACCGAGGGGGCGACTGCGCAGCTCAATGGAGACATGATCGACGATATCCGCATGCCGCTTACGGAGTGGACTTTCCGGCACAACCGCTGGGCGGACGCTGAAGTCGAGGAGCTGACCGCGCGACAAAGCGAGGGACGAATCCAGGCCCGGCTAGGAGGCAATCCGGTCGAGCGAAAGCGCTATCTGCGCAGGCTGTATAACGATACGCCTCTCTTTGTTCGTCCCTTTGTGCTGCTGTTCTATCGCTACATCCTGCGGCTCGGCTTCCTGGATGGCGTCGAGGGATTCATCTTCTATGTGCTGCAGACGTTCTGGTTCCGCTTCCTCGTGGATGCTAAGCTTTTTGAACGAAGAAAAGCACTACACCATGAGGCTTGAGGTGACGGGAACCCGGTGTAGACTCGACTCGTGATGGACGTACTGGTGGGCTGCGGCACGGCATTGGTGACTCCTTTCCGGCAGGATGGGAGCCTGGATGAGCATTCGCTTTATTCGCTGGCGCGATGGCAGGTGGAAAGCGGGATCGACTGGCTGGTAGCCTGCGGCACGACTGCCGAGACGCCGACGCTGGACGACGAGGAATGCCTGCGGGTGCTGCGCATCGTGACCGAGGCGGTTGCGGGACGGGCCCCGGTATGGGCCGGGTGCACGCACAACGCAACGAAGCAGGCGGTCGAGCGCGCACGAGTGGCGGCGCGGGTGCCGGGGGTGACCGCGATCCTGACCGCGAACCCTTACTACAACAAGCCGACGCAGGAAGGCCAGTTCGAGCATTTTCAGGCGGTCGCGCACGCCGTCGATCTGCCTGTGGTTCTCTACAACGTTCCGTCGCGCACCGGCGTCAACCTGGAGCCGGCGACGGTGATGAAGCTGATCGAGGCGGCGGACAACATTGCCGGGGTGAAAGAATCGAGCGGCAACCTGGCGCAGATTACCGAGCTGATCACGCTGGCTCCGCGGGGGTTCCGCGTCTACGCGGGCGACGACAACATGGCGCTGGGCGTGATCGGCGCGGGCGGCGCCGGGCTGGTTTCGGTGGCCTCGAATGAAATTCCGGGCCATATGGCGGAGATGGTTCGGGCGGCGCTTCAGAATGAATGGACTACGGCCCGCCGGCTCAACCGCAAGAACTACCGGCTGATGCTGGCGAATTTCTGGGAGACGAGTCCGGGGCCGGTGAAGGCCGTGCTGGCGATGATGGGCAAGCTGGAGGAGAACTACCGGCTGCCGATGGTGCCGGTTTCGCCGGCGACGCGGTCGAGGCTGGAGAAGCTGGCCGGCGAGCTGGGCCTGCTGGTCGATGGCCCGCAGCCCGATGGCGATCTGCGGATGTTCTAGGACTGCGCGGCCGCAGTCGTGCCGTTGGTGGCCGGCCTACGCGCTCTGCCCGGGCACGTCTTCTGGGCCGACAATATCAGCCTGCTGGATAGCGGCAGGTTCGACACGGCGCGTCTCCTGACCGCTGCGCAGGTTACGGACAGCTATTTGCTGGGGTTAGCTAAATCGCACGGCGGCCAGCTGGCGACGTTTGACCGGCGGTTGGTTGCGGACGCTGTTACGGACGGCGCGCGTCATCTGCATCTCATTCCGTAATCTTCGCCCTGCCCTTTTTGCGCCTTTGGATTGATAGACTCAACGAGGAATGCACGATTCAAACCTGAAGACACAGATTGAACATTATTTCGCAGCCGGCGGCGCCGCAGCCAGCGATCCCGCGGCGTTGGCTGCTTTTTTCGAGCTGAGAGATGCACTGGAATCCGGTGTGCTCCGCGCGGCCGAGCCCGACGTCAGCTCTCCGCTCGGCTGGCGGGTGAACGCATGGGTCAAGCAGGGCATCCTGCTGGGATTTCGGCTGGGGCATCTGGAGGCTTTCGGCGACCGTCCATCCGGTGGGCTGACCTTCGTCGACAAACACACCTTTCCGGCGCGCCATTTTGCGCCCGATGACGGCATCCGGGTGGTCATCGGCGGCTCGGCAGTTCGCGCAGGCGCGTATCTGGCACGCGGCGTGGTCTGCGCGCCGCCCATGTATATCAATGTTGGCGCATACGTGGACGAGGGCACCATGGTCGATTCTCATGCCCTGGTGGGAAGCTGTGCGCAGATCGGCAAGCGCGTCCATCTGAGCGCGGCCGCTCAGGTGGGCGGCGTTCTGGAGCCGGTGAACGCCAGCCCGGTGATCCTGGAGGACGACGTCCTGGTGGGCGGCAACTGCGGCGTGTATGAGGGCACGATCGTCCGCAAACGTGCTGTGCTGGCGGCCGGAACGGTGCTGACGCGGGGTACGCCGGTGTATGACGTGGTGCGTGGCGAGGTGCTGCGGGCGGAGGGTGAGACGCCGTTGGTAATCCCCGAGGGCGCGGTAGTGGTTCCCGGCGCACGAGCGGTGAACAAGGGTAAAGGTCAGGAGTGGGGGCTGAGTGTTTATACTCCCGTCATTGTGAAGTACCGCGATGAAAAGACGGAGCTTAGCCTTGCCCTGGAAGATCTGCTGCGGTAGCTCGCGAGCTGCGATGCGCGGCGTGAACGCATCTACCTTCTCCAGCAGACGCATTTCGTAGCGATTTACGACAAAGCCTCACTCCGCTAGAAATTCGCCGATACAGAATCCGGGATGCCGGCGCCCTCGTTAATCTCTTGATGCTGGTTCGCGTGCGACTATGCAAGCGTAAGTGCGTCGGTATATGGTAGGTGGTCGTCGTGCGTCCGGGGTAGATTATCCGGCACGCAGACGGCCAGCATCAAATGTATTGGAGTATCGAACTATGTCGACCCTGCTTCACCCGGAAGTCACTGTCCGGAAAGACTTTCTCCCTCTCAACGGCACAGATTATGTTGAATTTTATGTAGGCAATGCGCGCCAGGCGGCTTATTTCTATCGACTGGCGTTTGGCATGAGCCTTGTAGCCTATGCGGGCCCGGAAACCGGCGTCCGCGATCGAGCTTCTTATGTTCTGCAACAGGGCAAGATCCGCTTTGTGCTGACGACGGCACTGCGTCCCGACGGAGAGATTGCCCACCATGTCCATGTACACGGCGACGGTGTCCGCGACGTGGCCCTCTGGGTGGACAACGCGAAGCAGGCGTGGAAGGAGACCACAAGGCGCGGTGCGCGCAGCATTCAGGAGCCTTACGAACGGAAAGACGAGTTCGGGACGGTAAAGCTGGCTTCGATTGCCGCCTACGGCGATACCATCCACACCTTCGTCGAGCGCGACAACTACTACGGGGCTTTTCTTCCCGGCTATCGAGCAGAAGCTGCCGACCCGCTGGCCCGGCCGACCGGTCTGCTGTATGTGGACCACATGGTTGGCAATGTCGGCTGGAACGAGATGAACCGCTGGGTAGACTTCTACTCGGACGTGATGGGCTTCTCGCTCTACCAGCACTTCGACGACAAGGACATTTCAACCGAATACTCGGCGCTGATGTCGAAGGTGATGGCCAATGGCAACGGGCGGGTGAAATTTCCTATCAACGAGCCCGCGGAAGGCCGCAGGAAGTCGCAGATCGAGGAGTATCTGGAGTTTTATCACGGCCCCGGCGTGCAGCACATCGCGCTGGCGACCGACGACATCCTGTCGACAGTGGCAAAGCTGCAGCAGCAGGGCGTGGGATTTCTGAAGGTGCCGCACTCGTATTACACGGAATTGGAGGGCCGCGTCGGCCGCATCGACGAGCCGCTTCAGGAATTGGAAGAGCTGGGCATCCTGGTCGACCGTGACGATGAAGGCTACATGCTGCAGATCTTCACGCGTCCAGTTGAAGACCGGCCTACGCTGTTCTACGAGATTATCCAGCGCAAAGGCAGCCGCAGCTTCGGCAAGGGCAACTTCAAGGCGCTGTTCGAAGCTATCGAACGGGAACAGGCGGAACGCGGAAATCTTTAAGCACCAACCGATCGGGGCCGTCTATGGGGCAGATCCCGAGCGGCCACCCCGGCCCGAGGCAATCCTGCGCCGTATGCGCTCTACGGATTGTTCTCCCTTTTTTTGCTTCCTGCCTTCCCGGATCAACTGAACCAGAACCCAGCAGAGGAAGACAATTCCCATGGCCGCCGCGAAGAGAACGATGTCCACAACAATTCGACTGGCCGACATGCAAGCCCCCAGCCTCCAGTGGAAAGGCTGAGGCGGAAGGAAGGCGCAAGCGAATCATAAAGGGAAAATAAACGACGGGTTTCGTGCTGATGGGAATCCTTATTCACGGCGCCACTCGATCCTCGTAAAGGCTTAACGGCGGAAAAAGAAACGACTTGGAAGAAGAATCTCGGGGATGCGGGCGTGGATGCATCCCTGAGATTCTTCGCTACGCTCACAATGACGGGTACATTACGCCGTCATCGATATTGTTCTAAGGAGCGAGGGTGGTGATCAGACCGGCTTTCGGGCTGCCCCATCCAGTCACCAGATCGTAGCCGGTGACTGCCGAATAGCTACCGGATTTGCCGCTGGTGATGTCGTGGAAATCCGTGCTGTAGGTGGTTGCGTTGGAATTCTGCGGGTAGATCGTGGGGTCAAGAAAGCCGACGTAGGAATCACTGTAGGCCGCCAGTTGCTGGTTGACCAGGGCGATGAAGCCAGCCCACATGGGAGCCGCGAAGCTGGTTCCTCCATATTCGTTAGCCAGACAAGTGGTCTGGTCGGCGCAGGTGTAGAAGGTGAAGTTCGCGTTTGCCGATACGTCGGGTCCGTTGCGTAAAGTCGTCGAACCTTTGTTGCTGGAGTTGATCGCGCTCTTCTGCCATGACGGAATCGCGATGCTATCGGGCGAGACGCCGCCGCCGCTGTCTACCCAGGCCGTCTCCGACGCCCATGGTCCGGCCGCTTTTGAGGTGGTCAGATCTGTGCCGCCAACGGAGACCACATAAGCATTGTCCGCGGGCCACGCCTCGTTGCGCCTGGACCAGGTGGAACTGTCCCCGGAGGCCGCGAAGAAGGTCTGGCCCTGAGCTGCCATCTTCTCGAAATAGGGGTTGAGGGTGCTCGGATCGGCGGGCGTCCAGCCCCACGAACAGCCGATCGTGGTGGGCAGCGGCTTATGCGTGGTCATGGCGCTGATGATGGCGGTGTCCGTGGATCCGACATACATCACCAGGCTGGACAGCTTCGGAGCCATGCCGATGGCCTGCGTCATGTCCAGCGTCTGTTCGGTGTCATCGCAGCGGCCGCCGGCGCGGCTATCCACGCAAGAGGTGCTGGTCCCGTCTGTGGAGAGGAGCGTGATGGGGATGCTGTTGGTCTGGCCGACATTCTTGAAGTAAGTATTCAGGTCGGCAAGATCGGTGCCCAGATACTCGAACAATCCAAGGTTCTGGCCAGCGCCGGTAAGGGCCGTTCCGCCGTAGTAGGCGGCGCGCATGTCGCTGCCCAAGAACGAAGCCGAAGGACCAGAGCCGGTGGTGGCGTGGGAGACGACGGCCCTGGAATCGATTCCGTGGGCGGAAGCATAGTCGCTTCTCTTCACCAGCAGAGGATGAGGGATGGAGTAGTTGTCCAAACCAGAGATGTGCCAGAGCGCGAACGGCAAGGTGGTGGTGGGCTCACGGTCCGGCCCGTAGAAGGTGCGGTTCTCCGTGGGGTGTTGATAAGTAAGCATGGTTACGTGGAAAGCGGACTCGATGGCCGAAACAGTACCTTTGACCTGCACGTCCATGCCATCGCGCGAGCCACCAGTCACAGTGAGGCCATGGGTGTTCGCGAACTGGACTACGGCGTCGTAATCGGCTTGGCTGGGGCCAAACCTTGCGGTGAATTCCGGAACGGTGAGGAAGTGGCGATAGGAAGAACTGGCTGGGTTGTAGAGGTCCTCCAGGAAGGCTTCCAGGCTGGCCTGATCGCTGAGTTGCAAAACGATGTTGAGGCTCATCAGCTGAGATTCAGGGAGGTGTCCTACCGGCTGTGCGGTCGCGTTGCGAACCACATCCCGGACATGGCGCGTGGATACATACTGAGCCTGGACGTTGCCGGTCACGCCTAACAGAGTCGCGACGATTGCGAATAACACCCAAGTCGACCTGCGATACACGCGGGAAACCGCACTTCTATGAATTGCTTCATTCATTGCGAAGCTCCTTTTTTTGCGGATTTTGGGAAGACAGTTGCGGGCATTCCGTGCGGCGGCTCGCGCGGGCTACGGCGAGAACGAGGAAGTAACTACAGCGCCGTTACCAGTGATCGCACGTTGGCAGCAACGGTAACACGGAGCGGACGCTTACGACCAAGTAATTTGGCGGAAGTATTGTGGGGAAGCGGGGTTTTTCCGAACCAGGCGCAGTATCCGTACGACGGCTCGACGTTCAACCCCGCGGCAGCCCGAAGCAACGCTCAGTCGGCAACCATGAGCTCGCCGGGCTGGATGGGCCGGGTGCGCGGGAGGCGTCCGAAGGCGGCGGCGATGCCCATTCCGGCAAGCACTGCGCTGTAGATGGCCAGCTTGAGGATGTCGGTGGCGTGGGTGCGGGGCAGCGTCTTCCATAGTAGAAGCAGCACCACCTGGGCGGCCGTGACGGCCCAGACTGTCCCGTAGAAATAGCGGCGCTCGATCCCCTCTCCTTTGGTCGACCGCCGTACTCGAGGAAGGACACCAAAGGCCCCCAGAGCGAGGATGAGCAGGCACAGCGGCGTGTATCCGTGAGCGTAAACCTGTTTGAGGTACCACTTCCCTGTCGCCACCGCCACGGCCAGCCCGGCGAGGTTCAGCAGCGCGAAGTTGAGCAGCGCATTCCAGGCGAAGCTGTAGCAGACCTTGCGGTAGAGCGGGTTGGGGCGATCCTCATTGAAGCGCAGGATATAGGGCGCGGGCTCGGCCCCCGGCAGTTGCCCGAAGATTGCCGCGCCGCCAGTCGCGAGCAGCACGATTCCCAGCCAGATGAGATTGCCGGTGCTTCCGCCATGGGCGAAGAGATTGAACGTAAGCGGACCTGGAGCAAGAAAGAAAACCCAGATCCAGATGGGCCAGTGAGCCACGCGATACCAGGGCTTGTTCCGCGTGCGCATCTTGCGCTCGTCGAATATTTCAACTTTGACGGTGTAGGCCATGTGTGTCGCTGGAGGTGTCCGTCCCGCTATTTTGCGGGACCGGGAGGCTAGCTCTTCAGCGCTGCTTCGATCGCAGCGATGACCTGCGGGGAATCCGGTGTGACGGCGGGCTCGAAGCGGGCGACTGGCTTGCCGTTGCGATCGAAAAGGAACTTGGTGAAGTTCCACTGGATATCCCCGCCGATCTGGGGATTGACCGCTTTGTCTGTCAGAAACTGGTAGAGCGGCGCCTTGTCGTCACCTTTGACAGAAACCTTGGCCATCATTGGAAACGTGACGTTGTACTTCCTGCTGCAGAAGCTCTTGATCTCAGAATTGGTGCCGGGTTCCTGGCTGGCGAAATTGTTCGCCGGAATGCCGACTATGACCAGGCCCTGGCCTTTGTACTTCTCATAAAGGGATTCGAGCGCGGCATATTGCGGAGTGTAGCCGCACTTGCTGGCTACGTTGACCAGCAACATCACCTTGCCGTGATACTCGTGCAGGCTGGTCGGTTTGCCGTCGATGGATTTCAGCGTGAAGTCATAAACGCTATGAGCGACCGCCATGGCTGAACTCACTCCCAGGCACAACATCAGAATGCAGGCAAATTTGCGCACAGTCCCCTCCGGCACTGAGGCGATGATAACCGATCTACCGACATCCAAATGCATTTCACTCCAGAGGACACGGAGAACACAGAGCGGTCCATGAAAAAGGAGGCATCTCTGCTCTCCGTGACGAACCAAGTGCGGTGTCAGGGCTTCGCAGCCTGCTCCGCTCCCGCAACTACCTCGCGCGGAAGCGGCTCAAACTCCAGCTCGATTGACTCATTCACCAGCCGGAACCGGACATCTTCGAGCGAACGCACAATCCAATCGGCGGCGGTGAGGCTTTCGACCGAGTGGGAAAACAGCGTGGCCAGAACCTTGCAGCCGGCAGCGTGCCCGGCCTTGGCCCCGGAAGCGGAATCTTCGATCACCAGGCAATCTTCGGGCTTGAGACCGAGGAGTTCAGCGCCGCGCAGATACGGCTCGGGATCGGGCTTGCCTTTGGCAACCATGTCCGCAGTGATCATGCGCGATGGAACGGGAATGCCGCCGGCCTTCATGCGGCTGCGCGCAAGACGATCGGTTGCGGAGGTCACCACGGTCCAGTATTTTTCCGGCAGGCCTTCGAGGATGGGTTTGACGCCGCCCAGAATTTCCAGCCCTTCGTCATCGCCGACTTCCAGGTCCTCGATGAACTTCGTCTCCGCCACGGCATCGAGGTCGGGACGCAGGAATCGAACCGTTTCTATGGCCCGCCGTCCGTGCGCGGTGTGGATGGCCTCGGCGATATCCATGCCATGCTTTTCGGCCCAAGTGGTCCAGCTGCGCTCGACCGAGCCGAGGGAGCTGACCAAGACGCCGTCCATATCGAAGAGAATGCCGCGAACAATGACTCTCATCCTTCAAGATTACCAGTCCGGAAGTATCCCGCCGGACTGGGGATATGAAGACGAAGAGGAGCAGGCGCATCACATTTCTCATCCGAGGCGGAAAGAATACTCGTTGCTCATGCAAAAGGGATTGGGCGAGGACGGCGGCGCGTCCTCGCGTTGTGATTTAGAGCTTGGCGAAGAAAGCCTTCATGCGGTCCAGGCCCTCATCTACGTCCGCGTGCGAGACGGCGTAGGAGAGGCGGATGTGCTCCCTGGTGCCGAAGGCTTCGCCGGGAACGGCGACCACGTGCGCTTCGTGCAGCAGGCGCGCAGCCAGCTCGATCGAGGTCTGCGCTCCTGGCTTGCCAAGGTAGGCGCTCACATTCGGATAGACATAGAATGCGCCTTCGGGCGTGGTGCAGGTGACGCCCGGAATCTCGGCAAGGCGGCCAAGGATGCGGTCGCGCAGCTTGAGATAATCCGCGCGCATCTCGGAGACGCACTCCTGCGAACCGTTGAGCGCGGCTACGGCAGCCTTCTGGACGAAGGACGCGGTTGATGACGTGGACTGGCTCTGCAGCTTGCTCATGGCGGCGATGATGGGCTTGGGACCGAGCGCATAGCCGGCACGCCATCCGGTCATGGCGTAGGTCTTCGAGAGCGAACCGAGCACGATGATGTGCTCCTTGGCTTCGGTGAACGAGCCGCCGCTGACCAGGGCCCCGGTGTATTGCAGATAGACGTAGCACTCGTCGAGGAACAGGTAGATGCCGCGCTCATGAGCCAGCCTGACGATGCGCTCAAGATCGCCGGGCGCGATGACCGAGCCGGCCGGGTTCGAGGGCGAGTTGAGAAAGATAGCCTTGGTGCGGGGCGTGATGGCCTTCTCGATGGCGTCGGCGGTGATGCGGAAGTTCTCCGACTCTTCGGTTTCGAGGTAGACGACCGTGCCGCCGGCGTACTGGATGATGTCCTTATAGGAGACCCAGTAGGGCACAGGCAGGATCACCTCGTCGCCGTGATCGACCAGCACCTGGACCAGATTGAAGATCGCCAGCTTGCCGCCGGTGGTGAAGACCACCTCATCTGCCGAGTAGTCCGACCCGAAGTCGCAGGCGTGCCGCCCGACAATCGCCTTTCGCACCTCGGGAATGCCCGAGACCGTGGTGTAGCGCGTGAAATTGGCGTCGATGGCCGCGATAGCCGCGTCCTTGATGTGGCGCGGCGTGGGGAAATGCGGCTCGCCTGCGCCGAAATCGACGAGGTTGAGGCCCGAGGCGCGGAGCTTGGCGGCTTCCGCGGTGACGGCCATGGTGGCTGAAACTTCGATACGGCCAATACGGTCAGCGAAGAGCTTGGTGGCTGTGGTTCCTGGCATGATAGGTCTATTTTTTCAGATTTTTGGCGTGGATGGGGAAAGAATCAACGGCGGACGGAGGCCGGTTCCCTCCGATACCGTCTTTCGATCCAATGCAGAAATGGCAAAAGCGAAGCATGACCTCGGAGAAGACGGCTTTTCATTGGAAATCAAACTATGCCGTCTTCCGTGAACAGAGTCCCAGCGGTTTCCCGACAGATCATGTGGATTTGTCGTCGAAGGAAAGTTCAAAGTTCCTGTTGCTTTCCAAAAGGAGCCGTGTCATTATTCCTGTTGGAAACCTAAAGGTTGATTTGCCATGAAGGAAAAGCCGGACGTTTTGCAAGGAACACTCGCGCTGATGGTCCTCAAGACACTCGATGTCCTGGGGTCGCAGCACGGCTGGGGTATCGCCCGTCGCATCGAGCAGATCAGCGGAGACCTTCTGGCTGTCAACCAGGGCACGCTTTATCCACTTCTGCTCAGGCTGGAGAATGAAGGCTCGATTGCATCCGAGTGGGGCGCATCGGAGAACAACCGCCGCGCGCGCTTCTATCGGCTTACCGGGGCCGGCCGCAAGCAACTCCAGGCGGAGACCTGCGAATGGGAGCAAACCGCTGCGATCATCGCGCGCTTTTTCAAAGTCAAGGCGGAGGATTTATCGTGAAAATCCTGCGACGTTTCTTCATACGCCTGTTGAATTTCGCGACAGGGCAGAGTGCCGATCAACGCCTGCGGGAAGAGATCGCCGAACATCTTGCGTTCCAGACGGAGGAGAACCTGCGCGCCGGTATGTCGCCCGCCGAGGCGCGGCGGCAGGCCGTGCTCAAGCTCGGCGCGGCCGAAGCGATACGGGAAGACCATCACGCCGAGCAGAGTCTGCCCCTGATCGAGAATCTGCTCTTCGACCTGAAGTTCGCGGTTCGCATGCTTCTGAGATCTCCTGGATTCTCTTTCATTGCGATTGCCACAATGGCGCTGGGCGTCGGAGCCACTACCGCGATCTATAGCGTGATCGACGCCACGCTGCTGCACCCTTTGCCGTACCCAAATCCCGCAGAGTTGGTGCGCGTTATGGACGACCTTCCCGGCGTAGGCGCGCAGAACGTCGGCATCTCCGTCCCCGAATGGAGAGACCTCGAGAGCTCCGGGATATTCCAGTCCGTATCGCTTTCCGGTTACGGCGCAGACGTGAACCTCACCGGCAGCGCGCAGCCCGAGCGTCTCAGCTACAAGCATGTTACGCCGAATTACTTCGCGGTCTTCGGCGTTGACGCGCAGCTGGGGCGCACATTCAATCCGCACGATGCCACTCCCGGCTTCAACCTGGAGGCCGTGATCAGTGACGGGCTCTGGAGGAGGGAATTCGGAGCCGACCCGCACATTGTCGGCAAAGCTCTGCTCCTGGACAATGACGTTTATCACGTCGCGGGCGTGATGCCGAGCGGTTTTCGCGATCTGGGCTCAACCAGCGAGGAGCTGAATACGGAAGTGTGGCTGGCGGCTGGCATGTCCGGTCTGCCGTTTCCGCCTCCGATGCGCGATACACGTCTGCAGAGCCGAGTGGTCGCGCGCCTGGAGCCCGGTCTTTCGATTGCGGCCGCGCAGATGCGCCTCGATGCGCTGGTTGCATCGCTGAAAAAGCAATATCCGGCGGAGTATCCGGCACAGTCCGCATGGACCGTGCGCCTGAGTCCGCTCAGTGAAACCGTGGTCGGCAGCGTTCGCCAATCTCTCATTCTGCTATTCGGCGCGGTAGGGCTGGTCCTGCTGATCAGTTGCGTCAACGTCGCCAATCTCCTGCTCGCGAGAGCCAGTGTGCGAGGGCGTGAGATTGCGGTTCGCCAGGCGCTGGGAGCCACAGGAGCGCGTCTCACCCGGCAGCTCCTGACCGAGAGTCTGTTGCTCTTCCTGCTTGGCGGAATCGCTGGTTTTGCGATTCTCTTCCTCGCGAGGAAGTTCCTGCTGCAGCTTGTTCCAGAGAACCTCCCGCACCTGAACGACATATCGATCAACTGGAACGTGCTGGTGTTTGCCATCGTCGTCTCTGTCGCAGCGGGAACCATCTTCGGGCTGGCTCCCGCGTGGCTCATGAGCCGTGTCGATTTGATGGGCACGCTCAGACAGGAGGGACGCGGGTCAAGCGGATCACTTGATCGCTCGCGCGCCCGCCAGATTCTGGTCATCAGTGAATTGGCGCTCTCCCTGGTGCTCATGGTCGCCGCGGGCCTTCTGCTGCGCAGTTTCTGGGACTTGTTTGCGGTGCAGCCCGGCTTCAATCCTGAGCGCGTCTTGGCCATTCAGACCTGGCTGCCCGGGCCCAACGATCCTGCGACGGATCCCTACCGAACTGCCGCGCAGGAATCGGTCCTGCTGCGCGAGATTCTCCGCCGCAGCCGAACCCTGCCGGGCGTGGAAGAAGCGGCTATCGGCGACGAGGCCGCTCTTCCCCTGGGCCACAGCCATCCCGGCCAGCTGCCATTGATCCGCGAAGGCGTCGAAACGATGGACAATCAGGCTCCTGTGATCGACAGTCCCATCGTTTCGCCCGAATACTTCCACCTGTTGGGCATGTCGCTGTTGCGCGGACGCATCTTCAACGATCACGACCTTGAAGATACTCCCCAGGTTGCGGTCATCAATCAGTCAGCGGCTCGCACCTACTGGCCAGGCGAGGACCCGCTTGGCAAACGAGTCCGTTTGCACCTGGATGCCCGCGAGCCGTTGAGCTCTGCAAGGCCAGCCTGGACCATGATCGTCGGCGTGATTGCGGATGCCCGCACGGAATCGTTGGCGGACGCGGCAATTCCGCAGCTCTACCGCAGCGTGTACCAGCACCCCGCCAAAGACCTGTCTATCTTTCTTCGCGGACAACTCGATCCCATCGTCATCTCCTCGCAAATGCGTACGCAGATCCAGTCCGTCAATCCAGAACTTCCGGTCTTCCACGCCCAGACCCTGGATGAGGTGCTCTCCACCTCGCTTTCCGTGAGGCGATTCTCGATGGAAATCGTAGCGCTTTTTGCAGCCACTGCCTTGCTGCTGGCCGGGCTTGGAATCTACGGGACTATTTCCTATGTTGTGAATGAACAAAGACGCGAGATCGCCATTCGCCTCGCGCTGGGAGCGCAAAGAAGCAATATCCTCAAGATGGTCCTGCGCCGGGGACTCGGTCTGGCCGCCGCTGGCGCCGGGCTGGGTGTGGCCGCTGCGCTCATCGTCTCTCACCTCATGGCCGGGCTGCTCTACGGCGTATCGCCTAGCGATCTGCCCACCTTCGCTGGCGTCACCCTTGTACTTACCACTGTCGCGCTCGCCGCCAGCTATATCCCGGCGCTGCGCGCCATGCGGGTCGATCCAATCACGACACTCCATTCCGAATGACTTCGTGGCATTGCTCGAGACCTGTCTTCGCAGGTTGTGGCCATCCCAATGCCACCCCACGGGATGCTGATCAACTCACTAACGAGGTCCAGAGGATGTGTCCCCAAAACTCGCTTGCAACCAGAAACAATCTCCGAGCCATGAAGGGAAATCCCTACTTCCCCTGAAACAACAGCGGAGCGAACTTACTCAGGTTATCGCGCCAGACCATCCAGGCGTGCATGCCCGGCGTGGATACGGCCATCGGCTGCATCCCGTCGCTCTTCAGCCAGGCGATGAACTTCTGGTTCGGCTCGTACAGCCCATCCTCGGTCCCGCAGGAGATCCACAAAAGCTTCAGCTTCGATTGCACCTGCGCGCCGGTTTGCGGAGTGATTGCCGGGAAGAGCGCGTCGAAATGGTCGCTGCCGATGCCGCCCGCGCTGAACGCGCCGATCCATGCGAAGTCGTCGGTGTGGTTCAGCCCCACCAGCAGGGTCTCCGCACCGCCCATCGACAGCCCGGCGATGGCATGGTCTTCGCGCTTCTCCGACAATGGATACTCCGCCTTCACCCGCGGCATCACCTCCGTAAACAGCGCTGTCCCAAACTTAGTGAAGTTGCTTGACACCACCTCACGATCGCGCCACGCTGCCCAGCCTTCCTTGATGATCGCCATATCGCCGTAGCCCCACGGCATTACCACGATCATCGGCTTGGCCTTGCCTGCGGCAATCAGGTTGTCGAGGATGATGTTGGCCCTGCCCATAAACGTCCACGCCGTTGGCTGGTCGCTGTAACCATGCAGCAGGTACAGCACCGGATACTTCTTGTCGCTGTGCTCATCGAAGCCCGGGGGCGTGTATACGAAATACTCGCTGTCTATCCCGACAATGTCTGAGTGGTAGTAGTGGTGGTGGACTACGCCATGCGGAACATCCGCGTTCTCCCACGGCATGGGCGAATGGCCGGGCACGAGAAACACATTTTGGTTACTGAAGTAGCTGGTCTTGACGAACGTATTGTGCGGGTCGAGAACGCTGGTGCCATCCACGGTGAAAGAGTAGCTGTAATACTGCGGCGCGATGCCCGGAACCGTGACCGTCCATACTCCGTCCGCGCCCTTGTTCATGGGAAACGCGTTTTTCACGCCTTCGAGATGCAGATCGACGCTCCGCGCATTCGGCATGGCCAGGTGAAACACCACCGACCCGTCGCCGCGCACCTCCGGCGAAGGCGGGGGCGCAGGAACCAGGGGAACAGGCGCCGTCCGCTCCACCGCAGGCGCGGATGCCTGTTGCGCAACAACGAAGGCGGAGTAAAAACCGAAAGTTGCGCATAAAACAGCGGCCGCATAAGCGGGCCGCAAACCTCTGCTGAGCAGACGAGTCATGGAGTGCCTTTCCAGTTCAAATGTTCTTGTCGAGTTGGCAGGATGGCTTCAAAGTGCGGCACGATTATAGCTTCCGCGCGTAACCATGCGCACCGCGCACAGCAATCCTCTTTTCACGCCACTCTTCGGCCGTGACCTCCCAGGTTTCGGATGGGAAGCGTCCTGAGACATAGTCGCTCTTGTGCGTGCCGATCACCCGCATACCGGTCTTCTCCGAGATGCGCCTCGATGCCCCATTGCCGATTGCTTTCGGGGCGCGGAGGAAACTGAAGCCGAGCACGTCGAACCAATAATCGGTGACCGCAATGACCGCCTCGGTCATCAGCCCGCGACCATGCCAGGGCAGCCCCAACCAGAATCCGCGATTGATCTGTTCGCCCCTCACCAGGCAGATCGATCCGATATGCTCCTCGGGCGATTCTTTCAGGCGCAGCGTCCAATGCCATTCGTCTCCACGCTCGATGGCGGGCAACGCCGCATCGCGATAGTAAGCGAGTGCACCATCGGGTGGAAACGGCCACGGCACTTTGGCGTTCAGATACTTCACGATCTCCCATTGGGGAAAGAGCTGCTGTGTCCGCTCCGCGTCGGCGAGTTGAAGCGGATGCAGGATCAGCCGGTCAGTCTGGAGTTCGTCGCGCCGGATTTCCAGGCTCATGGAACGTACTTTATCAGCCGACACCGCGGCGGTCTCAGCTTCAATCAATGGGCAGCAGAAGCCTTGCCGCCGATCTTGAAGTTCCTGGTGAGCAGAACCAGCGGCGCGGCGATCAGCGTGATGACGCCGATGATGTGGAAGCAGTCCATGAAGGCGAGCAGCTGGGTCTGCGCGCTGGAGCTGGTCGTAGATACGTGCGCGTAGGCGGCGTTGAGCGCGTCGGCGTGCGAGAAGCCGTGCGATTGCAGATAGGCCGGCGGTCCGGCTGGCACTGCTGTATTGCAGGCGGGCGACGAAGGCGGCAGGTTGGCGCCGACGATGGACTGGTGGAAGTTCTGGCGGCGCTCGGTCATGGTGGTGATGAAGGCGATGCCGAAGCTGCCGCCCCAGTTGCGGAAGAAGTTGGTGAGCGAGGAGGCGTTGTTGTTCTGGTTGGGCTTGAGCTGCGAGTAGGTGATGACCGAGAGCGGCACGAAGAAGAAGGCGTAGCCGAGGCCCTGCAGCGCGCGGGCCAGCGCGTAGTGGGTGTAGTCGGTGTCGAGATTGAAGTGGCTGTAGTGGAGGAACGAGATGCCGACGACCATGACGGCGCCGAAGAGCAGGATGCGCGGATGGATGATGCCGCGCTGCACGAGCTGCGCGCCGACGGGAGCGAGGAAGGTGATGACGAGCGCTCCGGGGCCGAGGACGAGGCCGGCGTCGATGGCGCGATAGCCGTAGAGCGACTGCAGGAGCTGCGGGATCATGGTGGTGGACGCGAAGAGGCCGAAGCCGAAGACGAAGTAGAAGACGTTGGCGATGGCGAAGTTGCGCGACCTTGAGCATGCGGAAGTCGATGACCGGGTCGGTGTGGTGCAGCTCCCAGAAGACGGCAGTGCCCAGGCAGGCGACGCCGATGACGAACATCCAGATGATGAAGCGTGGAGCCGAACCAGTCGTCGATCTGGCCGCGGTCGAGAAGGACTTCGAGCGCGGCGGAGCCGAGGCCGATGAGCGCGATGCCGATGCCGTCGATGCGCAGGCTTGCCGTTTTCGTCGCGGACGGTCTTGCGCTCCTCGGCGAAGGCCGGCGGATCGTGGACGAAGCGCGTGGTGAGGAACATGCGAGAGGATGCCGATGGGGATGTTGATGAGGAAGACCCAGCGCCAGTTGTAGTTGTCGGTGATCCAGCCGCCGAGCACGGGGCCGATGGCCGGCGCGGTGACGATGGCGACGGTGTAGAGCGCGAAGGCCGAGGCGCGCTTGTGCGGCGGAAAGGTGTCGACGAGGATGGCCTGCTCGACCGGCGCGAGGCCGCCGCCGCCGATGCCCTGCAGCACGCGCGCGATGAGCATGATGTCGAGGCTGGGCGCGATGCCGCAGAAGAAACGATGTGATGGTGAAGAGCGCGACGCAGGCCATGTAGTAGTTCTTGCGGCCGAAGACGCGCGAGAGCCAGGCGGACATGGGCAGCACGACGGCGTTGGCGACGAGGTAGGTGGTGAGAATCCAGGTGACTTCGTCGTAGGAGCGGCCCAGGCCGCCGGCGATGTAGGGCAGCGAGACGTTGGCGATGGAGGTGTCGAGCAGCTCCATGAAGGTGGCGAGCGTGACGGTGAGGGCGACGACCCAGGGATTGATGACGGGCGCGGGGCGCAGTCTTGGCCGGATTGGATGAGCGCGGCGGTGGCCATGAATCAGCAGAACTCCTCGGGCTAAGATAGAAAGAGACCGATTGGTCGCTTTCAGCATCTGATTCATTAGAGCGGCTGGATCGATTCCGGATTTTTGCGGAGAGTATCCTGTTCTGCGAAGGAGCGATCATGAGCAAAGGCGAACTTACCCGGCAGAGGATCATTGCGGAGGCGGCACCGATCTTCAATCGGCGTGGGTACGAGGGCTGCTCCATGCAGGACGTGATGGAGGCGACCGGTCTGGAAAAGGGCGGGGTGTACCGGCACTTTTCCAGCAAGGAAGAGCTGGCGGTCGAGGCTTTTCGCTACGCACTGTCGAATTCGGTAAAGATGCGCACCGACAATCTCGAGAATGTTCACGGCGCGGTGGAGAAGCTGAGTTATGTCGTCCGCCGATTTACCGAGGTCCCTTCGGCGATGCCGGGCGGCTGTCCGCTGATGAACACGGCGATCGACGCCGACGACGGCAACCCCGCGCTGCGCCGCCTGGCCCGCGACGGGATCAAAGACTGGAAGGCGAGGCTCTCCCGCATCATCACGGACGGTATCAGGAACGGCGAGATCCGGAAGAATGTCGAGCCGCGAAGAATCGCAAATACGGTCATCGCCACGCTTGAGGGGGCGCTGATGATCAGCCGGATTGAGGACAACCAGCAGGCGCTCGAGGATGTGCGGGCATCCCTCGATACGTTGATTCGCGATATCGAAGCGAAAGATAGATCGCCCATTTCCTGAAAATAGTTATGAGGACACTTGCGCAAGCGGGAATGACCTGCGTATTCTCTTGTCAATCACTGAGGGGAGAGCATGACCAAGTCTTCCGAACTGCTCCAGGGCACGCTGGACCTGCTCATTCTGAAGGTTCTCTGCCTGGAGCCGATGCATGGCTGGGCCATCGCGCAGCGCATTCGCCAACTCTCGAGCGATGTGCTCCGCGTGAATCAGGGGGCGCTGTATCCGGCGCTGCATCGGCTTGAACATCAGGCGTGGATTGAATCTACGTGGGGTGAGTCGGAGAACAACCGCCGCGCGAAGTACTACTCATTGACCAGGGCCGGCCGCAAGCGGTTGCAGGCCGAAGAGCAGTCATGGGACCGGCTGTCGGCAGCGGTCCAGGGCGTATTGAAAGCTGTGTGAGAGGCCGCTATGCGATGGTTTCATAGTCTGCTGCGTCGCCTGCGATCGCTTCTTCGCAAAGACTCGACCAATGTCGAATTAAGTGAGGAACTGTTGTTTCACGTAGAGCGACAAACGGAAGAGAACATCGCTCTCGGAATGTCTCCTGAAGAGGCGCGAGCAGCCGCACGAGAGAGTTTCGGAAGCGTGGCGCAGGCTACCGAAGAAAGCTACGAATCCCGGGGCGTGGCCCTTGTCGACGATCTGGCGCAGGACGTTCGCTACGGCGTGCGAACCCTCATCAGGCAGCGCTCCTTCACTGTCATCACTGTCCTCACGCTGGCTCTGGGCATCGGCGCATGCACCGCGATCTTCAGCCTGGTGAATGCCGTGCTGCTCCGCTCGCTGCCGTACGGTTCGGCGGAGAAGCTTGTTTACCTGTTCACTCCAAATCCCCTTTTCCATCTTCCGCCTGAGGTCTTCGGGCCGAGCAACGCCGACTTCTTCGATCTGAAAAGGCAGAGCCACTCTACTCGGAGATGACGCTGTTTTCGCAAGCGACTTATAACTTAGCTGTGGGTGGCCAGGTGGTAAGAGCCGGCGCGGCGAAGGTAGATGCCGACTTCTTTTCGACCTTGCGCGCGGGCCCCGAGCTCGGGCGGATGATCGACCTGAGCGACGAGGCGCCGGGACATGACCGCGTCGCGGTGATCAGCCATTCTCTGTGGCAAAACATGTTCAGCGGCGGAAGCGACATCCTGGGCCGCACGTTGCAACTCAATGGAGCGTCTTATCAGGTGGTGGGCGTGATGCCGCCGGACTTCGGCTATCCCCATTTCAGCGATCTCGGTGGCTACGGGAATTCGCACGTCAGTGTGACGCAGCTTTGGCTGCCCTCCGCACTGACCGCGCAAGAGAAGGCCGACCGTGACGGCTCCAGTGGTTGCGCGGTCGCGCGATTGAAGTCTGGCGTGTCTGTGAGAAAAGCCCAGACTGAGATGGGCGTCTTAATGGCGCAACTCAATCTGCTGCATCGCGCGAACATGCGCGGCTGGGGCGCCTTCGTCAAGCCGTTCCGCGACACGATGCTTGGGCCGGTAAGACCATTGATGCTGCTGTTGATGGGCGCCGTCGCCTTTGTGCTGCTGATTGCATGCGGCAATGCAGCGAACCTGCTTTTGGCGCGCGCTGCGAACAGGACACATGAATTAGGCGTGCGGGCAACGCTGGGCGCTCGCCGCGGCCGGTTGGTGCGGCAGATGCTGACCGAGTCCCTGATGTTGAGCGTAACCGCGGGTATTGCGGGCATCGGACTGGCATGGCTCTTTCTGCGTGCGCTCCTGAAACTCAATCCTGGAGATATCCCGCGCATGCAGGATGCGAGGCTGGATATCCGTGTCATGCTCTTTCTGGCTGCCGTGACACTGCTGACCAGCGTGCTATTCGGCGTACTCCCCTCGTTCTCCGCCTCCCGCATCAACCTTGCGGAGTTCCTGAAAAGCGGCGGCACGCGCGGCACAGTGGGCGACCGGAGGCGGCTAAGAAGCTCTCTGACGATCGCGCAGGTTGCGCTGGTAGTCGTGCTGCTTACTGGTGCCGGCCTGCTGTTGCGGAGCTATGTCAAGGTCTTGTCTGTACCAACCGGTTTTTCTGCTTCGACGGTTGCGCTCGATCTGGAGCTGAGTCCGCAGGTCGTGGGCGATCTAACTCCTAAGTATGGCACCGGGCAAAAGGTGAATACTTTCTTCCGCGACTTACTTGAACGAGTAAGACTCATCCATGGCGTTCAGGCTGCCGGGCTTGTCGATCACCTTCCCCTCAGCCACTCGGAGAGCATTACGACGATCGAGGTTGAGGGCTATCCGAACCTCAAGAATCAGCTTGAAGAGACGAGGAGAATCACGCCCGATTATCTTTCGGCGATGCAGATTCCGCTTGTCAACGGCAGAATCTTCACGGATCAGGACGGCCCTGAGCATCCACTGGTTGCTATTGTGAATCAGGCCTTCGCGAAGAAGTATTTTGGAGGCAATGATCCCATTGGACGCCGAGTACGAGGCTCGGCCGATTCGCCGTGGACGACCATTGTTGGAGAAGTGGGCGATGTCCGGAACCTGAGTCTGGAAACTACTGCGGCGCCGCAGCTCTATCGGCCGTTCTGGCTGGAAGACAACGATGAGACGCCGACAAGCGGAGCCTATCTGGCGGTGCGTTCGCTTCTCCCTCAGGATGCCGTTGTCTCTGAGATTCGCGCCGCAGTGCGAAGCCTCGATCCTGAGTTAGCGGTCTCCGACATTCACACCATGCGCTCTCTGGAAACAGAAGAGACGGCAACGCGACGCTTTCAGACGATGCTGCTGACGGTATTCTCCGGCATCGCGATGTTGCTGGCCATCGTGGGCGTTTATGGCTTGCTCGCGTATTCGGTTCGAAGGAGAACCGGCGAGATCGGGCTGCGGATGGCGCTGGGTTCATCGCGAGGTCAGGTCGTGCGCCTGGTCCTGCTGGAAGGCTTTCGACTAGTCGCCATCGGGTTGCTCCTCGGCGTCGGCGCGGCCGCGATGTGTACGCGGCTGGTGGCTGGTTTCCTTTACGATGTACCGGCCATCGATCCGCTCACGTTTTGTGTTGTCCCCCTGTTGCTGCTAGTCGCGACGCTGGCAGCCTGCCTCATTCCGAGTGTTCGCGCAGCTGCCGTGGATCCCATGGACGCCTTGCGTCACGAATGATCCGCAGCCGAGGTGGTGACGCTACGGGCTATTCCGCGCGCAGAGCGTCGACAGGATCGACCGTAGCCGCGCGCCGAGAGGGCAGATAGCAGGCGACATACGCGGTAGCAACCACGCCCGCGGTAATTGCGATGTATGTGACGGGATCGACGGGGCTCACGTTGAAGAGGAGCGACGACATCAGGCGCATGGTGAGGAATGCAACCACCAGGCCGCAGGCTGCGCCAATGCCGGTCAGCACCAGGCCCTGGCGCACAAACATTGCGGTAAGCGTGCCGCGCTGCGCGCCGAGAGCCATGCGTATGCCAATCTCGCGAGTGCGCTGCGATACGGAGTAGGAGATGACGCCATAAATACCGACGATGCCGAGCAGCAAGGCCATCGATCCGGCCACGCAGAGCATGACGAGAGTGAATGATGTCCGCGCCATGGACTTGGTGAAGAGCTCGGATTCGGTGGCGACGTTGGCCAGCGGAACATCGTTATCCACCGACCACACGCGCTGCTGGACTTCGCCAATGAAGGCCTGCGAGCCGGCGCGGCTGCTGCGGATGACGAAGGCGATGCCGCGACGGATATTGTGGTCCTGGCCTTCGAAGCGATCCATCATAAGCGGCCAGTAGACGGCGGATGGAGCCGGCTTGTCGACACCGTCATAGTGGACGTCTTGAACGACGCCGACGATCTCGCGCCAGTTGTCAGTAGTGGCGACGCGAATGCGTTTGCCGAGAGCGTTATTCGCATTGTGCCAGTATTCGCGGGCGAAGTTTTCGGAGATGATAGCGACATTGTGCTTCTCGTAGGTGTCGCTCCAGGTGATGTCACGGCCGGCTATGATGTGCGTGCCAAGCGTGGCAAAGGCGCCGGGGGAGATGAATTCGAAGCGGCGGATCGGCGGCAGCTCGCCGACTCCGGTGATGTGGTCCTCGGCGAAGAGCACATCGTTTGAATCGTAGCCGTCCATGGGCACGGCGCTGTCGAGGGCGACGGACGAGACGCCGGGGATGCCGGCCAGCTTATCGAGGATTTCCTGCTGCATGTGAACGATGCGCTCGGGCTGTGAATCAGGAATCTGCGTTTCCGGAATGTAGAAGCGGAACATCTGCAGCGACTCAGGCGAGGTGAAGCCGGGCGAGACGTGCATGAGCGCGCGGAAAGTGCGGATCATCAGGCCTGAACAGATAAGCAGGACCAGGGCCAGCGCCACCTGGACGATCACCAGCGCCTTGCGCGCGCGATGGCGTTCGCGGCTCTGGCTCAGTGCGCGACCGCCCTCGCGCAGCTCGCGATTCAATGTGGCGCCCGCGTACTTGAAGACGGGGATGAAGCCGATGAGCAGGCTGGTAAAGAGCGCAAGGCCCAGCGTGAAGAGCAGCACCGGCAGGTCGATGCCGATTTCATGGATGCGGGGCAGACCGGTGGGCGCCAGCGCCAGCAGCAGACCCAACCCTCCATAAGCCAACGCCAGTCCGATCATGCTGCCCGCCACTCCCAGCACAAAGCTTTCAAAGAGCAGCTCACGGGCAATCTCGCGCCAGCCAGCGCCGAGCGCGGAGCGGATGGCCAGCTCCTGGCGGCGGCCTTCGACCCGCACCAGCAGAAGGTTGGCGACGTTGGCGCAGGCGATGAGGAGGACCATGACGATGGAGCCCATCAGCACCCAGAGCACATCTCCCACATTCCCGACGACGTCCCGCTTGAGCGGCCGAAGGTTCGGCTCAATGTGGGCTTTCACAAAGAGGTTGACGCTGAAACCATCCGGCGCAGGAAAGCTGCGCAGTACGACAGGCAGCAGGCGCGCCATGTCCGCGCTGGCCTGCTGTATGGTGACTCCGGGCTTCAGCCGTGCAAGCGCGCGCTGGCTGAAGTTTCCGAGATGTGTTTTGCTGCGATCCCACTGGAACGGGGCCATGATGTCAGCATCGGTTTCATTGAGGAAATGAAAACCCTTGGGGAGCACGCCGATGATCTCGCGCGGTTTGCCGTCGGCGGTGATGGAGCGACCGATGACGCTGGGCGAGCCGCCGAATTTGCGCTGCCAATACCCATAGGAGATGAGCACCGTCTGGGGCGAACCGGGTGAATCATCGTGACGCGAGAAGAGACGACCCAGAGCGGGATGCACACCGAGGATAGGCAGCGTTCCATCCGTCACATCAAGTCCGCGAACGTGCTCGGGCTGGCCGGCTCCGGTGATGTTGAACGAATCGTTATCGTAAACTCCGATGTCCTGAAGGGTGGTGTTCTGCTCGCGATCGATGAAGTAGATCGACGGCGCCATGTTCACCTCGTCGAGGCCGATTCCGGACGCGCGGTGCCACACGCCGATCAACTGCTCCGGATGCGGGTAAGGCAATGCCTTCAGCAGCACGCCTTCCACCACGCTGAAGATCACAGTGTTCGCGCCCACGCCGATGGCAAGCGTGAGCAGCGTGATGGCCGTGAACATCGGAGCGCGGCCGAGCCGGCGGAGAACCTGCTTCAGTTGGTCGGTAAACATTGCGATGCACCATGCCTCCGGGCGGCAAAATTACGCTCGCAAAACCGCCCCGGTGAGGCTTCGTACGTTAGCCGCCGTTGATTAGTTCCCACAATTCCAATGTGTATTGAGGGTGTTCGCCCGCGAAGTGGCTCGCACTGGCAAAATGGAAACCGTATTTAAACAACCAGATCGACCAGCCGATCCTGTTCCGCAATCACCTCGACGGCTGCACCGGCTGCGGGTGCCTTTCGCCTGGTGTCTGCCCGCTGCGGAGTCCCTCGGGACAGGTTGTCTGAAGAGGGCCCAGGGCGGAGACTGCTTGATCCGGACCGGGTAGAGCGTGCAGCCATTGCTTCGGCCTCGGAGGCAGGCTAAGGTGTCTACAGCGGATGGGTTTGCAGCGATGTGGTAGCCTCAGCAATTGCCGGCCGTACTCCGCAATTGCGAAGACTGCGGAATGTTTCCGATAAGGCCGCCGGCGATGCGAATCCTTCTACGGCACCGGTGTACGAACCCCTCAAGGAGATCGACTTGGATACGGAATCACAAAGCCCTCGAGTGAACCGTGAGGAACGGCGCGCCCTGGCCGATCCATCCATGTTCACGGTCGATCGGCGAAATCCTTATCTGCGCATTTTCAAGTCGAACGTCTTCGTTCGCGATCACGATCGCAGCCTGGAGTTCTATGTGGATAAGCTGGGATTCAACGTGGTTGCCGACGGCCGCTTCGAATTCGGCCGCTGGGTGGCGATCGCGCCCCCGGATGGCAGCGCCATTCTCGCGCTGCTGGCGCCGCGGCGCGGCGCGGAGAACTATCGGCTGATCGGCAAACCTACACAGATCGCTTTTATCGCCGAGGACATCAACGCGACATTCGAGCTGTGGCGCAGCCGCGGTGTTCATTTTCATCAGCCGCCTCAGCCGCAGTTGTGGGGCGGCACGTTTGCCGGCTTCATGGATGTCGATGGAAACGCGTTCGAACTGCTTGGGTCGGACGAAATGAGCCGGGAGATCGAGGCGCATCGCCGCGCCATTGCCGAAAGAGTCGAGGCGCAACGGCGGACCGAGCAGGAATTGGAGATTGCAAAGCGGGTGCAGGCGCGGCTCTTTCCGCAGACCAATCCTCCGCTGCGGACGCTGGACTACGCCGGCGTGTGCATTCAAGCTCGCCATGTCGGCGGCGACTATTACGACTTCCTCGCGTTGGGGTCAAATCGCGTGGGACTGCTGATAGGCGACATCTCGGGCAAAGGGATCGCCGCTGCCCTGTTGATGGCCAACCTGCAGGCCAACCTGCGAAGCCAGTTTGCGCTGGCTCGCGAAGAGCCGCAGGTTTTCCTGCGATCGGTGAACCAGCTTTTCTACGAGAACACGGTGGACAGCGCGTACGCCACCGTCTTCTTTGCCGAGTACGATGACGCGACACGGAAGCTGCGCTACGCGAATTGCGGACATTTGTCCGCGCTTTTACTCCGTAATGACGGCGCTCTGGAACAGCTTCACTCCACCGCTACGGTTCTAGGCCTCTTTCGGGACTGGGAAGGTCCCAGCGTGGAGTGCCAACTATCGCCCGGCGATACGCTGGCTCTCTACACCGACGGCGTGACGGAGGCATGCAACGACGAAGGGGAGGAATTCGGAGAGCAGCGGGTAGCCGAGGCCCTGCGGCGGCATTGCAAGCTAACGGCGCAGGCCAGCGTCGCTGCGATTGTGGAGGACGTGCAGCGCTTCAGCCCCGGAGAGCAGCACGACGATGTTACGCTGATCGTCGCCAAGTGCGGGTAAGCCTGAAGCGTCACTCTCCCTTTGCCGGGCTGTCGCTCCTGGCGACTTCCGCGGCAAATACATAAGTCGGTCCGAACATATTCGAGCGGAAGATCACCCACTTCTGGTCGGGAGTGAAGCTGACGTTCGGCTCCAGGCGGTAGTTGTGCTTCGACATGTTTACGAGGCGCTCCGCATGGAAGACGCCGGGCTGGATGAAGTCTGGGCAAGTTGATGCCATCGCCGGTCTTGATCTCGGGGTGGAAGAGGTAGATCCATTCGCCGTCGGGCGCATGGGCCACCTGGCCGGGATCGCCGCCATCGCCGCAGAACAGCGTGGCGTCGCTTGAAACGTTGAAGTGAATGGACCATTCGTTGCGCTGCATGTGGTATGCGGTGCGCTTGCCGGTCTCGACGTTGTAGCCGGCCAGCCAGAAGTCCTCGCCCTTCGGCGTCTGCCAGTCGTACCAGATGGTCTTGCCGTCGTGTCCCCAGAATTCGTGGCCGGCGATCTCCATGAACATGGTGCGCTTGTGGATCAGCGTGTTGTGGGTGCCGTCCGTGTGGATGGTCCAGATGCGATCGACCTTTTGCCACGGGCCTTCGTGGCAATACATCAGCAGCTCCGGATCGGTGGGCGAGAAGAGGAGATGGTTGACCCAGTCTGTGCTGTGCAGCAGAACCTTTATCGCGCCGGTGCGCAGATCGATGGTGAAAAGCACCAGCGGCAGATGCGAACGCCAAGCGCTGCTGCATCATCTCGCCTTTGTTGCGAGGCTGCAGGAGCGATTGAGCCTGCTGACCGCGGACGCCGCTCGCCGTAGTCCTGGCCGGCACTCCCTTCAATGTAGGTACCCGCGGCCAGAGTTTCGTCGGCATTCATCGAGGCGATGGATCCGCGAGGCGGCACCGTGGCGAGCTTGCGCGTCTCTCCGGTGTCGACGTTGGTCACGTAAAGCGCGCGCTCCTCGGGCTTGATATAAAACACGCTCGGTGTCTTATGGCCGACCACGATGGTGCGAACTCTTCCATGGACGACGGACCGCGTCTTCCAGGTAGACAGGTCGATCACGGAGATGCCGTCCGGCGTGGTGTACACCATCTCCTTGCCGTCGGGGGTGTAGCTGTTCACATTGAAATAGAAGCTGGCTGAGTCGGGCTCGTCTGTAATGCGGACCACCCTGTGACCGGTCGACGGATCGATCCACGACTTGGGCGGCTCTTTGCCAGCGGTCGCCGGCTGCGAATCGGATTGCGCATGGACCGCGTAAGGCAGCAAGCAGGAAAACAGCAAAACGAGATTTCGCAAATTCCTTAAGGAAGAACGGAGAATGTGCATGTCGGTGCTCCCGGGGCTGAGACACTTCTAGCGTTCATAGGGTTTCTGCGTGGACAGAAAAGGATCGTAGGGTAAGAACCAGATTGTCGGAGGATCAGGATGCGCAGCGTCGAAACGAGGCACGTCGTTGCGAATATCCTTTGCAACAGGCAGCTTCAGCGTTCGGATGGATTCGACGACGCACTTCGCGAGTTCGAGCGCGCCGTAGGAGTTGAAATGCGTGTCGTCCTTCAGCTCTTCCGTCTGGCCGGGGAAGGTGTTGGCGGGGTAATGCACGAAAGCCTTCAGCGTACCCTCCGGCCCCATGGCCTCGAACAGCGTCTTGCTCATCGCATTCAGGTCGATGAGCGGAACTTTCTCCTCGCGGGCGACCTGCCGCATCGCGTCGGGATAGCCGCCCAGCGTCTGTTCGATGGCGCCATCCGGATTGAACTTGCGCCGGTTCATCGAAGTGACCAGCACCGGATAGGCTCCTTTGTCGCGCGCCAACGAGATATAGCGACGAAGAAGGTCCTGGTACTCCGCGATCGGCACGAATCCCTTCCCTGGCTTTTGATCGTTGTGCGCAAACTGCATGAACAGATAATCTCCGCTGCGGATCGTGCTCATGATCTTGTCGAAGCGGTGTTCGCTCACGAAGCTGTGAATTGTCTCGCCCGATTCGGCATCGTTGGCGATTGCAATCTTGTCGTTGAAGAAGACCGGCAGCATCTGTCCCCAGGCGGCCCACGGCTCCTTATCCTGGTCGACGACGGTGGAGTCGCCGGCGAGGTAGATCGTCGGCACATTGGCGGGTTCGACTTCGATGGAACGTACGCTGGGATGAGTTCCTGTGAATTCCAGCGTGAGTTTTTCATCCCAATCGAGGTTGCCGATCTCGCGTGGCTTCAGCCGGACGCTTTCGCTGGGACTGATGTACGGCGTGCGCACATTAACGACGAAGCTGCGCTTCACCTTCTGCCCCGGTCGCGTCGACACCTGCTCCACCATCAGTCGACGTGCTTCCGCCTTTACCGTTGTGACCGCCGCGCTTGTTCCATTGCCGAGTTCCACGGTCACACGGTAATTGCCCTCCGGCTCCGCAACGGAAACAAAGAATGGGCTGTCGCTGGTGCATCCGGCATTGGTTACCTGAGGCGATGCGGTGAGGTCAAAGCCAAAAGCCTGCGGGCCGCCTTCCGATCCAAAACGAGTCCCCGAGAGCGTGTTGGGTATGTTACGCGTGGTGCAGACGAGCTTCCATTTTGCGGGCGATGGTGAATCTGCCGCGGAGGCGCTGCAAGTGGCGAGCGTCAGCAGGAGGATGGAAATCGGCAAGCTGCTGTGGAGTTTCACCGGTTTTGTCTCCGCGGTTCGGGACGCTTAGCATGCATCGTCAAGGCAAGCCGCTCGACCTCGGAGCCGGCGAGAAGAAATGCGCCGACGCCGTAGTTGTAACTCGAAGACGGCAGGTAATGCGCCGGTGCCGCGCCCGTCTGCTGGATGCAGCCGAGTCGTCCGTCCGCGTATATCTGTTGAACCAGCCCGCGCCATGCCTTTGCAATTACCGGCGCGTAGACAGATCGCGGCAGCACGCCGTGATTGACTCCCCAGGCAAGCGCGAAGGTCATCAATGCGGAGCCTGATGTTTCGGGCAGAGGAAAGTCGGCGCCGTTGAGCATGCTGGCGTGCCAGAGGCCGGTCTGCGGGTCCTGAAGACGGGCTACCGCGGCAGCCATCTCGCGCAACTGTGTTTCGTATTTTCCGCGGCGGGGATACTTAGGCGGCAGATCATCGAGCGTACGCGCGATGCCGGCCATTACCCATCCATTGCCGCGGGACCAGAAGATGGGATTGCCGTGGCTGTCGGCAGCGTGCAGAAAAGTCACGTCACGAAAATAGAGATGCCGCACGCGATCGTAGAGCAGATTCGAGGTTTCCCACCAATGGGCATCGAGATAGACCAGATACTTCGCGTCATGCGTTGACGCATACATGCGGGACCAGACCGGAGGCGCCATAAAGAGCGCGTCGCACCACCACCATGGAATCTGCGCCTGATTTTTCGGAATGGGCGCCGATGCGCCTGCGAGCAGACTGTCCAACGCCGCCTGTGTGGGCGCCTTCATCTCCGGTTTATGCTGCCGGAGATAGAGTTCAAGATAAGTCTGACCGACGCTCTGGTCGTCGGCATTCGGATGTTCGGAGCGAAGCTGCCAATTGAATTTCTCGCTCATCGCTTGCATCGCGTCGCTGTAGCGTGAATCATCCAGCGTCGATGTAGCGGCCATGAATCCGCTATACAGCACACTCCACGTCCAGATACGGTCGAAATAAGGCTGGGACCGCGCCAATTCCCAGTCGGCAACCTTGCGCATCGCGGCCTTCACCGCAACCGCTTCCATCGCGGCCGACAGATCAGTGGCTTTGGGACCCGGATCCTCGGGAGCATCGCCAAAATGACGGCTCGTGTCCTTTTGAATGCTCGTTGATTCTTCCGGCGTCAGCGTCTGCGATGCTGCGAGAGCGCCCGTAAAGAGCAGGACGAATGAGAGGAGAGGAATGCCGATTTCTAGCCGCCAGCGCCGCAGGACCGTATCTTGCATACCGCCTTCATGAGCAAACAAATGCAGGTGGAATCCTTTTTTTGGGACGCCGCAAACGATAAGCGTTCGATCAATGAAATGTCAATAGACATTTTATTTCATATCGCGTATAAGGATTCCCGGATTAAAAAGAATGTCAATGCGGACGCTCCAGATATCTCGCAAGGCGCTGTTGGCAACTGCGGGGTTCGTCCTGTCCGCAATTGCTATGCATTTCACGTGCTCCGCCTCCGATACGGCCGGCCCACAAACTCGTCCTCACACTTTCGTAGTTCAGGGAGATCAATTCCTTCTCGACGGAAAGCCGTTCCAGATCATCTCGGGCGAGATGCATTATGCCAGGATTCCGCGCGAGTACTGGCGCGCACGGCTGAGGATGGCCAAGGCCATGGGCCTGAATACCGTGGCCACCTATGTGTTCTGGAACCTGCATGAGCCGGAGCCTGGACATTTCAACTTCGACGGCAATGCCGATCTGGCGGAGTTTATCCGCGAAGCTCAGCAGGAGGGGCTGAAGGTGATGCTGCGTGCCGGCCCCTACTCCTGCGCGGAGTGGGAGTTCGGCGGCTTTCCCGCGTGGCTGATGGCTGATCCGCGGATGCGAACAGCGCTTCGCTCGAATGACACAGCATTTATGACGCCGGTCGAGACCTGGATCATGCGGCTGGGCAAGGAAGTCGCGCCGCTGCAGATAGGCCGCGGCGGACCTGTCATCGGCGTGCAGATCGAGAACGAGTATGGAAACTTTGGCTCGGACGCTGCTTACATGGAGCATCTGCACCAGATCTTCTTGAAGGCCGGCTTTACAGACACCATGCTGTATACCGCCAACCCCTCGCGCACTCTCGCCAACGGCTCCATCCCCGGTGTGCTGGCCGCGGTCAACTTCGGCGTCGGCCATGCAGAGACTGGGCTCGACGCGCTCGCTAAGCTACGTCCGGGGGCTCCACTCTTTGCTTCGGAGTATTGGCCGGGGTGGTTCGACCACTGGGGGGAGCCACATCAGACCCGTCCGATTGAGCCACAGATTAAAGATCTCGACTACATTCTCCGCCACAATGCGGGAGTCAATATCTACATGTTTCATGGCGGCACGAGTTTTGGCATGATGAGCGGTTCAAGCTGGACGAACAACCAGTTTCTGCCGGACGTTACCAGCTATGACTATGACGCGCCACTCGACGAGGCCGGGCATCCCACACCGAAGTTCTACGCCTACCGTGAGGAAATCGCGCGCTATCTCGGCCATGCGCTGCCCTCAGTGCCTCCGGCGCCGCCCGTGGCTGCGATTGCGCCTTTCACTCTGACCTCGGTTGCCTCGTTATGGGCCAGTCTGCCACGCGCGATCGACTCGCAGCAAGCACGCCCGATGGAGGACTTCGGCCAATCTTATGGATTCATCCTGTATCGCACGGAACTGAATCATCCCGTAGATGGAGACCTGGCGATCGATGGGCTAAACGACTATGCGCTGGTCTATCGCAACGGCAAGCTGGTGGGCGCCCTCGATCGCACTGCAAAGCAGACGCATTTGCATATTTCCAGCGACACGGCAAAGACGCAGCTCGATATCCTGGTCGAAAATTCCGGACGAATTAATTCCACTCGCATGATGCGCGGCGAAAACAAGGGACTCAGCGGATCGATCACACTCGCTGGCGAAGAGCTTCGCGGATGGCAGATTTACCCGCTGCCAATGAACCCCGCTTCCGTCGCCGATCACCCGGGCCGGCCCGCGGAGGCCCACTTCGCTGCCAGCAGCAATGCTGCACGAGCGATGGATGGACCTGCGTTTTATCGAGGCAAATTCAAGATCGAAGGTCACGCTGAGAACATCCCCGACACATTCCTTGATATCCGTGACCTAGGCAAGGGCGCGATCTGGCTCAACGGCCATCCACTCGGCAGATATTGGAATATCGGACCGCAGGCGACGTTGTACGTCCCCGGACCGTGGCTGCGGCCCGGAGCGAATGAGGTTGTGGTGCTCGATGTGTTTGCGCGCAAACATATGCCACGACTCGCTGGACTGCCTCAGCCGATATTGAATGCGCCAACACCGGAACCAAAGGCAGCACCCGATGAAAACGTGCCGCCACCGGCTCCCAATTAGAAATTTCTATCCAATAGGGAAGTTATTTACCGCTTTGTAGGCTGAGAGATATGATGACCTGCGGACGTAACACTCCTCATCCCACGCGGCAAACGAAGGGCACCCACTTGCGCAGGTTCTTTTCCATATGCGGAGGGTTGACCGCGCTACTTCTCGGTGCAAGCGCAGTGCGGGCGCAGAGCGACGTGCGCCTGCTGGAGAAGACCTTTCAGTCGCCGCCCGACGATGCGCGGGTCATGATGCGCTGGTGGTGGTTTGGGCCGGCGGTTACCAAACCCGAACTGGCGCGTGAGCTGCAACAGATGAAGGCCGGTGGCTTCGGCGGCTTTGAAATCCAGCCAGTGTATCCGCTCGAGCTCGACGATCCCAAGACAGGCTTCCGCAATCTGCCGTATCTCTCGAATGAGTTTCTTGATGACGTACGATTCGTCAACGATGAAGCACACAAACTCGGATTGCGAGCGAGCCTCACTCTCTCCAGCGGATGGCCATATGGCGGTCCGCAGACGCCTGTTACGGAAGCAGCAGCTGAGCTGCGTATGATCCGGATGCCGGCGGCAAAGGGTGCTGACTCGGTCCCGTTGCCCGCCCTTGGGAATGGAGAGAATCTCGTCGGCATGTTTCTCGCGCCGGCAGGCTTCGGCGACAACACCATGGCCCAGCCGCAGCCGACCATGCTGCCGTTGCCGGCAAAAGGCAGCCTTCGCATGCCGCTGCCGGCCGACGCGTCGGATGGCCAGCACACTGTATTGTGGTTCGTCGCAACGCGGACGGGTCAACAGGTAAAGAGGCCGGCGGTCGACGCGGATGGCTTTGTGCTGGATCACTTCTCACGGCAAGCGGTCGAAGATCACTTACATGATGTTGCAGACAAACTAATCACCGCCTTTGGCGATCACCCTCCCTATTCCGTTTTCAGCGACTCGCTGGAGGTGTATGGAGCCGATTGGACACCCGGCTTTCTCGATGAATTTCGCCAGCACCGCGGATACGACTTGCTGCCGCACCTGCCCGCACTCTTTGCTATCCGGCCAAGCGAGGAAGACCTTGCGGTGCGGCATGACTGGGGCCAAACCTTGACTGAATTGATCGACGAGAACTACCTCAAACCGATCAATGCCTGGGCTGCGGCGCACCACACACTCTTCCGCTCCCAGACCTACGGCGATCCCGCTGTCTCGCTCTCGAGCAATGCACTCGTAGATTTGCCCGAAGGCGAAGGACCGCAATGGCGGCAGTTTTCCTATACGCGCTGGGCAACTTCGGCGAGCCACGTCTACGGGCGGCCGATCACGTCCTCCGAGACATGGACGTGGCTTCACTCGCCAGCCTTCCGCGCAACACCGCTCGATATGAAAGCGGAAGCGGATCGCTTCTTTCTGCAGGGCATCAACCAGCTCATGGGCCACGGCTGGGCCTATTCGCCGCCGTCCGCCGGCGAGCCTGGCTGGCGTTTTTACGCAGCTGGCGTTTTCAATGCACATAACCCGTGGTGGATCGTGATGCCGGATGTTACGACCTACCTTCAGCGAGTAAGTTGGATACTTCGACAGGGTAAACCGGCGAACGAAGTTGCTGTATACCTTCCAGAAGACGATGCCTATGCTGCGTTTACTCTCGGCAAAGTATCTTTGTCAGACCTGATGCCTCGTTGGATTACGCCCGCTCTTACCCAGGGCATCGAAGACGCCGGATATAACTTCGACTACATTGACAGCGCCGCCATTGCAGCGCGGGGAATCCAATACCCTGTGCTGATCCTGCCAAATGTGCACAGCATTTCACCCGCGACTCTCGAACTGATCGAGGAGTACGTGCAGCATGGAGGCAAAGTTATCGCGATCGGCGGCATGCCGCAGCGTGCTCCCGGATTGCTGAACGAGAAACAGGAATCGGAGCGAGTGGCCGCATCAGCCCGATCTATCTTCGATAAGCAACCAGGACAGGCGCGGCTCATTGCAGACGCGGGACAACTTCAGCAGACGCTCAATGCGATGCTCGCGCCGGACATGCGTCTCGCGGCGCCCGCGCCCGCAGTCGGCTTCATCCACCGAAAGCTCGCAGACGCGGACATCTACTTTGTCGCAAATACCGGCAACCAGTCTATCGATACGAAGGTCAAGTTCGGCTCTACGCGCAGGATCGGGGAATGGCTCGACGCGGATACAGGCGAAGGTGTTACAGCGATATGCGAAGACGGTGAATTTAAACTCGACCTCGCACCCTACCAATCTCGCATTCTTGTGCTCCACGACGGTGCGAGCTTTGAAAACACCGAAACCGCGACAGCTGCCGCATCCGAATCACATCTCGTGCTGGACCTAAGCACAGAATGGCACCTCCACTTCAGCGGAAATGAAGCCGAAGAAACTATGCCGAAACTTACCTCATGGACGGAGAGATCGGGCACTCGCTATTACTCGGGAGCAGCGACTTATTCGAAGACTATCAAGGTTTCGCCCTCCGAGTTACACGGCAAGCGGCTGCTTCTCAATTTCGGGACCAGCAAGCCGATTCCAGCCCCCCCCGGCGAGACCCGCCATCCCGGCACGCAGGCGTGGATCGAGCCGCCGATCCGTGATGCCGCAGTAATCTCCGTTAACGGGAAGCGGGCAGGCTCGTTATGGCACCCTCCGTACGAGCTGGATATCACTTCCCTGCTCAAGCCGGGCAGCAACGATATCGAAGTGCGCGTGGCGAACACGGCGATCAATGAGTTGGCTGGGCAGTCGCTTCCCGATTACGAGCTCCTCTGGGCCCGTTATGGCCGCCGGTTCGCACCGCAGGATATGGACAATTTGCAGCCGCTCCCCTCCGGACTCCTCGGCAAGATCGAACTCATCAGCAAGGATGCGCAATGAGGCGCCGCTCCGTTGCCCTCTACCTATGGGGCCTCTGCATCCTGCCACTCTTGTTGGGCAGCTCGGCAGGAGCAGCGAACACTCATTCGTTTCGCGCCAACGACTACGGAGCGAAGGGTGACGGGGTAACCGTAGATACGAGGGCGATCCAGGCTGCGCTCGACGCCGCGGCCGGCGACGGGCACGGCATCGTCACATTTGCCCAGGGAACCTATCTCACCGGCGCGATCTTTGTGAAATCGGGAACCGAGTTACATCTTGACCAGGGCGTTATACTGCGCGGCGTACAGACCCTGAATGGATATCCGATGATGCCGACGCGCGTTGCCGGCATCGAGATGACGTGGCCCGCGGCTTTGGTGAATATTTATGGCCAGCACAATGCCAGCATCACTGGCGGTGGCACGATTGACGGAGACGGCAAGGTCTGGTGGGACGGATACTGGGCTCTCCGGCGGCAATACGACAAGAAAGGCCTGCGATGGGCGGCCGACTACGACGCGCGGCGACCGCGCCTGATACAGATTTACAACTCGAGTCATGTGAAGCTGGCTGGTCCGCTCCTTACGCGTTCGGGATTCTGGACAGTCCACATCTGCTATTCCAGCGACGTACACGTCGATGGCATCACCATCCGCAACAACGTCGGTGGACGGGGCCCGAGCACTGACGGCATCGATGTCGATTCGTCGAAGCACGTGCTTGTAGAACACGCGGATATCTCGGTGAATGATGACGCACTCTGCCTCAAAGCCGGTCGCGATTCCGACGGGCTCCGCGTCAATCGTCCGGATGAAGACATTATCGTCCGTGACTCCACCGTGCGGGACGGTGCGGCGGCGATCACCATCGGCAGTGAAACCTCCGGAGGTTTTCGCAATATTGAGGTGTATAAGATTCACGCCTTCGGACATGTGGCCTCCGGCGTGCTTTTCAAATCGGCACACACACGCGGCGGATGGGCGGATAACATCCGAATCCATGATCTGCAACTAGACGACGTCGCGATCCCCATCCACATCACAATGAACTGGAATCCTAGTTACAGCTACGCTGCTATCCCGGCCGGGCTCAAGGATGTTCCATCCTATTACAGAGTGCTGGCTACACCTGTGCCGTCTGATCGCGGTCTCGCGCATTTTCGCAACGTGCGCATCTGGAACATCCAGGCCACCGGCGCGAAGCGGGCCTTCGATGTCAGCACATCGCCGGAGGCTCCGCTCGAAGACTTTGTGTTGGATCACATCAAGATCGTGGCGCAGTCTTCGGGCGGCGTGAACGACGCGCGAAACTGGACGCTCAGACATATCGTCCTCCAGATCGCCGACGGGGGCCAACTCACATTCAAGGACACGACCGGCCTCAAGCTTTCGGACGATCACGGCATCGCAGCTGGCGCTTCGAAATAGAGATCAATCCGGGTAGCTTTTGCTGCGGCGGGCGCGGCTTAGAGAATGGCGGCAGCCGTTCCCACGTCGCCGGACCGGAGGAAATTGCGGCGTAAAGAGCCGAACTGTTTCATGAGAGCAGCTTCTTATCAGAAGAAATGTATTTGAACTGATTAGGAAACCTCGGATCAACTGATGCTCACAGATCACGGGTTATTGACGGATACCCGGCCGCACTTCACGTAACTCATACGTTAATCAAGATGAAAGACCTCGGCGAGCGGGAGCATATTGTCGTCCGCTGCCCCGTCGCTCATCGACTCGAAGAATGGCGTCATTTCCGCCTGCCACCGCGCGTTGACCGGGTGATTCTTCATCGCAGCGAGGGCTTTTTGAAAATCGGGCGTCTCCAGATAGCCGATCAGAAGGCCGTCGGGCCGCAGAAACAGTGAGTAGTTGCGCCAGCCCGTCTCGCGGAGAGCCTCCAGCATCTCCGGCCATACCTGCGCATGGCGCTGTTTGTATTCTTCTATCTTCTCGGGGCGAACTTTAAGCAGGAAGCATACGCGCATGGATAGGTCACCGTGACGTGTCACCGGACACAGGAAGAATCTCAGAGGTGCTGACCGGACAAATGGCTGAGACTCTTCCTTCTGTTCGCCAGAATAACGAATTGTCCCGGCATGCCGGAGATATCCTCAGGTTAGAAGTTGATCCTCCCCGAGAATTGGAAGTAGCGGCTGCCGGTATTGCTGGTGGCCGTGCTTACGGTGCCGAAGCTGGCGCTGTCGACGTTGGCGCCGATGCCTCCAAACGTAACTTTATTGGTTACATTCTGGCAATCCACAGCAAAAACAAATTTTATGCGCTCGGGCGTGATATTAAAGGTTCGCCGGATGCTGGCGTTCAGATTGTAGACGCTTGGATTGCGCAGGCCGAAATCCGCGGTTCTCGCCGCATCTCCGAACATGAATTCTCCCGAGTTGCAGAAGGCAGAGGTGCTGCCGGCGCATGGAGCGGCAACGCCGTTGTTGCTTCCATCTCCCTGATTCGCATTGCCGATATAGCCGTTGGCGTAGGAAATTCCTCCGCCCGCCGTTGTTGTTCCCAGCGTCTTTGCCGTAATGCCGTGCCCCCAGCTGCTGTTCTGGCGTATGGTCTTTCCGCCGAATTTAGGATTGATATCCGGCATGCACTGTCCCGCGGTCGGTTCGTACGTGCTGTTGCATGACGTGGCAGTAATCGCCAGCGGAGTTCCCGACAGATATGTAAAGACGCCAGACAGCGCCCATCCGCCGGCAAGAGTTCTGACCAAGAGATTGTCCGAGCCAAATCCGCCTTTGCCGAAGGGAAGTTGGTACACACCGTAGACGATGAGATTTTGAGGAACGCTGTTTAAACTCCAGGAACGATCGATAGCATTCGCCTTCCAGGCTCGGCCGCTGAGGATGCGGTCAGCAGGAATGGGCCAGCCGCTGCGCTGAGTGCCCGCGTCGTCAAGATTCTTCGCATAAGTGTAATTCAAGTTCAGCGTCAGCCCGCTGGAGAGCCTCTTCGCCACAGACAGCTGTAAGGAGTGATAACTGGCATTCGCCGACTGACTTCCCCATGTATCTGTGGTTGCGGAGAACTGCGGCATCCACGTCAATGCCTGTCCTACGGTAGCCTTGCCTGCCCCCGCCGTCGTACCGGCCGCCTGAACAAAGGAGGCATAGGGCGCGGCGACGTTGGCAGCCGCAAGATTGGCAGCGGTGGCCGGCGCCGTCAGGAGCGTGCCCAACGAATAAAACGCAGGGTTGATCTGACCCGAATATAGTCCGCGCATATTGCTGGCGCCGGCCAGGAAATGGCTTTCCGATCCAGCGTAGTTGATCATCACGGTCAGGTTATTTGTAACTTGCCGCTGAATGCCGAAATTCCAGAAGTTGAATTGGGGCGCGCGTCCGGATAGATACGGATCGGCGAAGCCGGGTGCGCCGGCGGCCTGAACAAATGCTCCGGAGCCACTGACCGTATTGCCCACGTTGAGGGTCTGGCTGACCGCACCGGGCGCGGTGATTGCAGGAACCGTGTATCCGGTCCCGCCAAAATTCGTATTTGCGAGACCGAGCGCGGTAAAAGCCGCGCTGTTGTTGAGATAGAAGGCGGGACCGGCTCCTGGACCGGCCGCCCCGTCGGCGAAGGATGGTGAGCTGGTAAAGCCAAGCTGCGAAGGTCCGGAATATGCGCCACCAGCGCCGCCTGTTCCGCCGCCGTGCGAATACACGGTAGCGAAGCCTCCGCGAATGTCGGTTTTGTCATTCAATGAATAAGCGAAGCCAACGCGCGGGCCCCAGTTCTTCATGTAGTTATGAGCCGGCGTGGCGCAGTTACAACTCACAGAGGAGCCGCCATGGCTTCCCGCGAACTCCAAGGCCCCTGGATTGCCGGTGACCGGGTTAGTTAAATTTGGGTTGAGAAAGGAGAAGCGGTTCAGCACCTCCTGATAGGTCGGCGTGTAATCCCAACGAAGCCCCAGGTTCAACGTCAGCTTGGGAGTGATCCGATAGTCGTCCTGAAAATAGGGGGCTATCGGGCGATATCTTCCGCCAAGCACTGAGAATGGCTGCAGGGTCACGCCGGTGCTGCCGACCGCGCCCAGCAGGAAACTGGTGTAGGAATAGCCGGTGCTGCCGACATAAGCTGAGCCTTTCTCCTGCGCGGTTTCGTTTACGCTCCAGTTGAGTGTCAGCGAGGAGGTAGGGCCGTCATAAGACGATGCATTCTCCTCCAGCCACTGGAACTGTACGCCAAAGGTCATAGCGTGCTTACCCTTGATCCACGAGAGGTTATCGACCGCGGTGTAGGTTTCGGTCACAGTCGTGGCAGTCACGCCGGAACCGCCTTCTCCCCATTCCGATGGCCCGTTGCTTCCGCCGAAAATGCTCGTAGGAAATTCGGTCGCGGCCTGTCCGTCTGAGGGAACGCCGCTGAAGCCGATACCCATGGCGGTTGCTTCGTATTGGCTGACCCCCTGGGTAATGTTCTTCAGGGGAGGGCCGCCGAAATTGCTGAATCCGAATTTGAACTGGTTCACGAGGCGCGGCGTAATGGCATAGGTATCCGACATGTCGGCCCAATGCCCGGCCACCGTTGAGAACGTAGTGCCCAGGTAAGGCAATGGGAGAACGTTGGTCGTTGCGGTATAAGGCACCGCTTTGCGGTTACCGCCGGTGACGGTAAAAGATAAGCTTTGCTTCGGCGAAACGGTGTAGTCGATGCGCCCCGAATACAACCAGTTGTCGTAGCCGCTCGGAATTCCGCCCAGGTAGTTGTTTTGAATGCCGGCCGTGGTCGGGTCGGGTAGAAATGACTGCATCTTTTGCGCGATCGGCGAGCTCTCGCCTTGCGGGACTACGTTGACGGTCGCTACCCCGTTCTTCATGCCCATGAAAGGTTGGCGCGTGCAGGTATTGCCTGTGCAGGACTGCGTAGTCGGGTCGTAGATCTCGTAACCGGGGCCGCCATTTTCCGCAAGCAGTTCGGTGAAATCTCCCTGCCTCATAAGCGTAGTCGGAACAGTTTGCGTGGAGTAAGCGGGCGCGGCCCTGGTATGGGTTCTGTCATAGGCGGCGAAAAAGAACAGCTTGTCATGACCGCTGAACAGATGAGGGATACTGATGGGCCCTCCGAGCGCAAATGTGAATTCATTCTGGTGGTCGACCGGTTTTCCCGCGGGAACGGTGGTGATGACGCCGTTGACAAGCTTCTTTACGGTGGCGGAAGGCGCGGTGAATCCCCAGGTGTCGAAGATGGTGTTACGCACAAAGTCAGCGACGGTTCCGTGGTATTGGTTAGTGCCAGACTTCATCGAGTAGTTCACAGAACCAGCGCCCTGATACTCGACGGATTGGCCGCTGGTGAGAGCGCCAACCTGACCGATGCCCTCAAAAGGCACAACATTGAAGATCGGCCGGTTATCCCCTATCTGGCTGATGGTGGTAAGCGGGATGCCGTCGAGGTAGACCTCCTGTACACGGCTCGCTGTGCCGGAGAAAAGCGATGAACGAGTGCCCGGCTGAGCGCCCGGCAGATAGTTCGAGAACGATGTGATATCGCGCTGCTGTCCACCGGATACCAACAGGGGCAGGTCGGCGAACTCCTTGCTCGATATGATGCCGCCCAGAGTTGCGTTCTCGGTGTCCAGAGCGGGCGGGGCCTCGGTTACGGTCACCGTTGCGCTCTGGCTCCCAACCGAAAGCACGGGACTCAAACCAAAGACCTGGTTTTCGTTGATGACCACGTTCCGCTGCGTAAAGGTCTTGAATCCTGACGCCGACACCGTCACGGAATAGGTGCCGACGATCAGAGGGCCGATCTGGTAGACGCCGGCGGACGACGTCAGCCGTGAGGTCTCAACGCCGGTGTCGTCGTTGTGAGCGGTAACGGTGGCATTCGGAACGACCGCTCCGCTCGAGTCCTTTACCGTTCCGGTAATCGCGCCGTCGCCCGCTGTCTGTGCGTGGGCGGAAGGCGCCAGCAGCGCGATGCCAATAGCCAGGGCCGGCAGCACTCTTGTTCCGATCGTGCTCCGGAGTTTCGCAAGGGTCCATGGGCAGCGGCTCGCCAGCCTGATCTTTCGCATCTTAAGCCTCCTGAAAGTGGTGGTGCATCCGGCGTTTTTTCAACGTGGTCTGACCAATTTTTGAAATTGTCAACCGGGCCGGAATCTATCTGACAGGAGAAATGAATGTCAATAGAAAAATAATTCCTCATTACTAGCTAACCCGCAATGGAGGTTACGAGACGTTTTAATTCAGGAATCTCTCCTGCAATTGAAAACGCTCGACGGAGAAAGCTGGATTAGATTCGGCGAAACCGAAGAACTGACTCATTGGACGAGAGTTATAAAAGCCCACTTGAGCGGGCAGACTCTCCTTCGGCCCATCTCCGCGCTGCGTTTGCAAGTCGAAGGGAAGTGCTCTCAGCACCCTTAAAAATCCCGGGGTATTTTTTGCATACTAAGTTATGCTTGGAAATAGATTTCAGAACGGAGAGCGCACGGATTTCGAAACTTTGTTAACACCGAAATATCGGCGACTTCGACGTGTGGTAGCAGGCGGCGGCGTTTCTCTCGGAGCGCCGGGGCCACGCGCATAGGGTGCCACCGGCGCGAAGAAATGTGAGAGACTCATAGCGATTTTGCCTGTCCGTGCAATCAGAGAAAGTCCACCTCATGCCATCTGCAACCGTCATCTCACTGCTCATCGCGCTTGGCATCATGCTGCCGCACCTACGCAGCTTGAACGATTCGCTGTCCGACAAGGCGCTCACTCACGGGCACAATGGAGAACACACGCAGCGGCCGGGGTTCGCCGGCGACGCTGCCTGCGAATCGTGCCATCGCGAACAGAGCCTGCCCTTTGCTCATACGGCGCACCATCTGACATCCCAGATGCCAAGCGCCGTGTCAATTCTGGGCTCGTTCCGTGAGGAATCGAACGCGCTGAGAATTTCGCGGCAGAATCCGAGCGACGACGGTCCTGACGTTTCTTACCGGATGGAGAAAAAGGAAACCGGCTACTACGAGACAGCGGTCACGGAATCCTCTGGTCGGACCACGACCAGGAGCGAGCGCATTGCGATCGTGATTGGATCGGGCGTGCGTGGGCAGAGCTATCTCTACTGGCACGGCGACGAGTTGTACGAGCTACCCGTGAGCTATTGGGAAGAGGGACACCAGTGGATCAACAGCCCGGGCTTCGGCAACGGACCGCCGATATTCGATCGGCCGGCATCGCCGCGGTGTCTTGAGTGCCATGTGACCTACCTCGAACCGCTCTCGCCTGATCCGGGGGATAACAGATATGACCGGGAGAGCCTGGTGACGGGCATCTCCTGCGAGGTATGCCACGGCCCGGGAGCGAGGCATGTGGCTCTGCATCGAAGCGGTGCACACGTGCTGTCGTCGGCGGAGGAGATCCTCAACCCTGCGCATTTCTCACGAGACCGGCAGGTTGACATGTGCGCGCTCTGCCATAACGGCGCTCAACAAACGCAAACGGGAGAGGCGTTTTCCTACATGCCCGGTCAGCCGCTCGATGAATATCTCGGCCCGAATCCCGCGGATACGGCTCCACGGCCCGATGTGCATGCGAATCAGGTCGGACTCCTGAAGCGGAGCCGGTGCTATCTCAGTTCGCGGAATATGACCTGTTCCACCTGCCACGATGTGCATGCTCCGGAGCGGGACGCTGCGTCGTACTCGACGCGATGCCTGCGCTGCCACCGCGTGGAGAGTTGCGGGATGGAAAAGACGATGGGAACGAAGATCGCCGACAATTGCATCGATTGCCATATGCCGGCGCTGCAGACGAACGCCATCGTATCGCAGACCGCGGAGAAGACAATCCGCACCAGGATGCGGACGCACTGGATCAAGGTGTATTCGGAAGCAGAGCGGAACTGAGCCGGCGGCGGTCGGCATTTATGCGCGAACGGGATTCTTATTTCGGCGTAGGCTGTAGTTCCACCCTTACCTGGGTTCCCGGGGCGCCGCGTTGCCGGAGTTCGCTGTTGAGAACCAGCTTCAAGCGGGCGAGCACTTCGGCCGCATCCTGGTTGCGATGCAGCTTGCGGAGTAACACGAACTTGCGATCCAGCGCTGAGCGATTCTCCGGTTCCGTCGCGAGCGCGAGATCATAATGCTTCAGGGCCCCGGAAAGATCGCTCTGCTGCTCAAGCAGTTTGCCCATCAGTATCTGGGCCTCTGCCGAATCCGGCTTCGATTTTAGCGATCGGGCCAGATGCGCCTCTGCCTCCTCAAATGCCGGCTGACCGGGCTCCGCACCCGAACGAATCAACAGGTCGGCAAGGAGATAATTTGTGACCGCGTCGTTGGGCGTTGCTTTCAACTGGCGATTCAGGAGCTCCTTTTCCTTATCGAGCTGATTGCGATCCGAGTAAAGAAGACTCATAGCGATGGTGCTGTGCGGCTGATCGGGTTCGATCTGCGCCGCAGCGACGAAATCGCTTTCCGCCTTGTCGTATTGCGCGAGCTGCGCGTAGGCGACACCGCGGATGAGATAGAGCGACGCCGGCTTCTGTATCCGCGCAATTCCCGCGGTGGCCGCCGCTACGGAACGATCTTCCTGATTGTGCTCAAGGCAGAGAATGGCCAGGTCAAGATAGTTCGTCTCGTCCGTCGGGCTGATCTCGATCGCGGCCTCCAGTGTCCGAAAAGCAGCGTCGGGCTGATTCGTCTGGATATAAGCGGAAGCGAGCAGGTTCAGTAGTCCGGAATCCCTGACTGCGGATAGCGGCGCCAGCACGCTGATTGCCTGCTCGGGCTTATGATCCTGGAGTTCTGCGACGGCGAGGTTGTACTTGAGCTGAATGCTCTCCGGGTGGAGTTCCACCCCGCGCGTGAGAACCTGCGCAGCTTCATCCGCCCGATTACTCTTCAAGAGGCAGTCTGCAAATTCGGCAAGCGCATTCGCAGATTGGAAGACCGCTTCCCTGCTCTGCTGGAAATACTTGTCAGAGTTGGAGCAGTCATGAGCCTGATACGCGAGCGCTCCCGCCATTGCGTTCGCGACCGGATTTTCCGGAGCAGCAGCAAGCAGCTTGCGCACATAATGCATCGCCGCCGGATCGCCATGGAGGTATGCAGTCTGCGAAGCGCCTTCGAGCGCGGGTAGGAACGACGGCTGGATGAGAAGGGCGTGGTCAAAGCTCGCCAGACTGGCCTTTGTCTGATCCAAGCCGGCCAGCGCCAGTCCGTGAAGCGTCCAGAGCCTTGGATCTCGCGGATACTGCTTTAGAAGCGGCTGCAGTATCTGAAGCGCGTTGTTGAACTGACGCGCAGAAACAGCGGCCGCTGCACGATGCATCGCTTCCGACTCCTGCGCGCGAACCGGCTGCGTCATGAAACAAATTATGAGGAGCAGGCAGACGAGCGTAATCCTCTCGTGCCCCCTGCCCAAAAAGGATGAGGCCTCGAAGGCGGGGTGGCTGTAACTCCGACGACCTTTTCCCGCGGTCACAGTAACTTTTTCGAATTCAGAAAGCACGCCTGCCTATTCGAGGATGACGGATAAAAGCGGATTTCGCTGCGACCCAGTATAGATGAACCCTGAGCCGCAGCGACGTCGGCGACTAGAAGCGAATTCGGCCCAGCACCTGGATATTGCGCGGGAGATTCTGGTCCGTGGACTTACCGAACTCACCATTCGACATATCGCTTACCGGGTTGACGAGGTTGACGCGATTGAACAGGTTAAGAATTTCGCCGCGAATCTGGAAGCCGCCCTGCTCACCCAGGAAGGGCAACCGGAAAAGTCTCTCAGCCGCGAGATTCACGTTTGCCAAGCCGGGCCCGTTATAAGTATTTCTACCCAGATTGCCTTCGGTGCCCAGCGCCGGGATGGGAAAGTCACTGACTTTGAACACGCCCTTGAGGAAATCAGAGCGACTCGTACTGACGTTACTGCCGAAGCTTGGAACGTTGGGCACGTCGTAGTTGTAGCCGTCCGCGTTGAAGTCTCCTGACGGATACGACGCGGAGGTGTAGACGGTGAAAGGCTGACCCGATTCGACGACGATGACCGGCGACAGCGTCCACCCACTTGTAATCCAATGCTGAATGCCGTTGTTGAGTTCGGGGATGTTCCAAACCGCGTCGACTGAAATCCTATGCCGCGCATCGTAGTCCGAACGGCCATAATTCCGCGCCGGATTATTTACGTCGATGACATTCTCGGCTCCGCCTACACCGTTGTCATTGCTGCTGGTGTAGTCAAGCGATTTGCCGTAGTTATAGATCGCGTGGACCGACCATCCCCGGGAGAATCGTTTCGAAATAGCGAACGAAGCAACATCGGCATTGGAGATACCGATGCTTTGGCCATAGATCACAGCTCCGAAGCTCGAGTTGAGACGCGCCAGACTTCCGTTGTTCACGATGAGGTCGCCGGCGAATCGATTCGAATCGGTCTGGAAGTACAGGTGAGTGCTCGCGGTGCCGAAGTAGTCAGCCTCTACCACTACGCTCTTGCCAATGCTGCGTTGGATTCCAAAGGCCCAGTCCTGAACCAAAGGCGGCACGAGATTCGACTGAAGACCGCCAACGCCGATGCGTGTGCCGACCAGACCGCCATGGTCGTCCACTTCATATTTGATGCCAGGCGGAGGCGCGAATCCGGTAGGCCCACTGCTGCTTGTTCCATAAGAGAAGTTAGCCAGTGTTGTGCCGGCGTTGAAGATACTTATGCTGGGATCGGCAAACTGTGGTGGATTCGTCCGAATGCCGTCCACGTAGGCGAGATCGCCGATCTTGTTGTTGAACATCCCCCAGCCGCCATGGATCGACGTAGTTCCATCCCCGAAAACGTCATAGGCGAAGCCGAGACGCGGTGCGAATCGCCACAATGCGTCGTTGACGACCTGTCCGTTTGATCCGCGAACCAGCATCGATCCGTTTGCAATCTGCTCTTCGTGCGTCGATCCGGAGCCGGGCGTAAAGAGCGCCAGCGGATTGCTTCCGTAGGTAACGGTGCCGAGGTGGCCGAAGTAGTCGAAACGCACGCCGGCGTTGATGGTCAGTTTCTTCGTCGCTTTCCAGTCATCCTGAACATAGGGAGCCGTCTGAAGCATCAGCACGCGCGAGTACAGGCTTTGCGCGGTGCCGCCTGCCTTCACGTCGACAATGGGGCCGCTCTGGTAGTCCGGACGGTCGACTGCGAAATCGACGATGTTCGCAAAATAGAATGTCGGGCGGTCGAGGCCGGCCGTAAAGTTATCCAGATCCTGCTGGCGGTCGACATCGATACCCACGCGAATGGTGTGTTCTCCCTGCACATAGGTGAGAACGTCATGCCAGTTCCAGTTGTTATGCACCCAGCCGGACGGCCCCCACGAGGAGAAGCCGCCGCCGAGACCGCCGGGATATGCATTGGGAAGCGAGGGCAGATCGCCGGGAGCCGCGGGCTGATTGCCGTCGGCGCGCACGTAGGACATGCTCGCCTCATTCAAGAGCCGCGGCGAGAAGGTGTGTACGTAATCGATCTTGTGATACCAGGTTGCGTTTGGACTTACATATGCGTCGTTGGGACGTGGATTGGCGACACCGCCCTGCGTGGTGTTGCGAAAGAGGCTATAGAAGAGCTTGTCGTTGCCGGCGTGAAAGTTGTGATCGATGCGCACGTGGCCCTGAAAGCCGTTGTTAATGGGCGACTGGTTAATGGACACATTGCCGAGAGCGACAAGATCCGTGGGAATATCGGGTGGCAGATAGGGACTCTGGAGCGACTGCTCGATCTGGCCGACGGTTTGAAAACCGCTCGTGGGCACGCCACCAGAAGGCGCGCCTTTGAAAAAGGCCGCAGCCAGCGAATTCGGATAGTTTGTCGTCACGTAGTTGACAAATTGTGGAGTCTCCATCGGCTGAGTGAGGGTAACTCCCTGATTGCTTTTGCTCCAGAACAGTGAGCCGAAGAAGAAGGTCTTGTCCTTCAGAATGGGACCGCCTACTGATCCGCCGAAGTCGTTGCGCAGATAGCGGGGAACGACAGACTGGAACTCTGTTCTCGCAGTCAACGCGGAGCCGGTGTAGAACTCGGAAAGAGTTCCGTGAAACTGATTGGTGCCGGGCTTGGTGAAGACCTCGATCAACGCCCCGCTCTGACGGCCTTTGTCGGCGGAGAAGACATCGGTGCTGACCTTCATCTGCGCAACACTATCCGGCTCCGGGGTGAGGTTGGTAATGCCATCACGTGAGTTGCCGTTCACGCTGGTTCCGTCCACCTGATACTCGTTCGCCTCCTGGCGCTGGCCCGCTCCGATGATTTGAAATCCCGGCTCGGCATTGAAACTGTTTGTTCCCTGCGAACCTGAACCCGCGGCTCCGCCGAACGATCCGCCCAGGCCGGTGACGCCCGGCGCCAACGTAGCAACGCTGGCGTACAGATTCTCGCCCACCAGCGGCGCATTATTCACGGTCTGCTGCTCCAGCGTTCTGCTGATGGTGCCGCTGGTGGTCTCGACTGCAGAGGAATTTGCGGTGACCTCGACGGTCGACTGCGTCGTGCCGACGCTGAGCTTCGGATAAATCGTACGGATGTCCGTTCCTTCGACGTCGATATCCTTCTGCGCCCAGGTCGTGAAACCGGATGCCGACACCGAGACCGTGTAACGGCCCGGCGGCAGGTGAAGTATTTGCACATAGCCCTGAGCATTGGCCGTTGCGGATTGCTTGACCTGCGTGTCCTGGTTGGTGAGCACAACCTGAGCTGAGGGGATGACCGCGCCGCTCTGGTCGAGCACCGTTCCCTCCACCCCGCTGCTGTACTGGGCCATCGCAGGCGCCGTTAGGGCAATCAATAGAGCAACCAGGCAGAGCGCCCTGGCCAGAAAGTGTGTTGCTGAATGTGTCTCCCGCATGGTGGCCTCTCTAATACTGAAATGAGTGAGAGCTGAGCTATTTCCGCAGTCAGCAGGTTGCTTTCTGCTGCCGCTTGAAAGCTTTCAAGTGATTCGGGCGGTAGAGTAGTTGGCGCAACGGAAATTTGTCAACAGGAAAATTTGCTCACGTCATTCCCGCCGAATGGAGCATCGGGATAACAAACGCAAAGCAGGGTTGGAAATACTCTCGCCTGGTAATGGGGGTTTCTAAAAATACATTTCTGGCGCGAGCTTTTTTACGAAAAGACTTTGGACACTACGATCTTGCAGTATCAGATAGATGATTCTCGTCAGCGGGGGCCGCGACGGAATCCCTTATTTTCAGCGCTGTCTCGATCACCACATGCCGGGGCGGCCCATGATCGCCTTTTACGCGACCGATCAGTAAGCGGGCGGCGGTGCTGCCCATCTGATAGCCCGGCTGCGACACGGAAGACAGAGGCGGGCTGGTCATCTCGGCCAGGTCCAGGTTGTCAAATCCAATGAGCGAGATATCTTCAGGGCAGCGCAAGCGGGCCTCGCGAAAGGCCAGCAGCGCGCCGAAGGCGATCATGTCGTTTCCCGCAAAGATAACGGTCGGCCGGGGAATCATGCGAAGAAGCAGCATCGTCTTCGCATAGCCGCCGTGCTGATCGAAGTTCGTCTCCTGAATGTATTCCGGGCCGATGTGAATCTTCTTTTCGTGTAGAGCGCGCTTGAATCCCTTCAGGCGCTCCTGAGCATTGGTCAGGTGACGGGGCCCGGTAATGATCGCGAGCCGCTTGTGCCCCTGGCGGAGGATATAGTTCGTCGCTTCATAGGAGCCGTGTTCGTTATCCGCAGTCACGCTGTCTCCATTCCAGTCCTTGGGGAGACGATCGACGCACACCACTGCGGTACCGGACTTTCTGTACGACTCGGCCTGCGCCGTCAGATCGCTGAAGTTTGAGGGGATGACGATGAGCCCGGAGGGGAGATACGTTCGCAGCTCGTTCAGGTGAACGATCTCCTTGGCGTGATCGTTGTCCGTGTTGCACAGAACCAGCCGATATCCATGCTCGAATGCAACGTCTTCCGCGCCGCGAACGACTGCCGGGAAAAACGGATTCGTTACATCCGGAATGATCATGCCGATCATGTTGGTCTTGTCCCGCCGAAGACCGCGCGCAAGCTGGCTCGGCTGATAGCCAAGCGCGTCTACCGCATCCATGACCCGCTTGCGGAGCGGCTCGCGAACAGCGGCGGAGCCGTTGAGCACATGCGACACCGTGCCCAGCGATACGCCGGCAATACGCGCGATCTCTTTCATGTTCGCCATTCCTGCTCCGTGAATGAGAATGAGAAGGTCCCGTGGTCAACCTTCGTTGCACCTATCGAGCCGACGTGGAATTGCTCCAGCCTCTCGCTATCAAGGACCGGGCTCCTACAGCCCGTCAACATTTCTGAGTTTCGCACATCACACTCGAGGAGCCGGCGCGCGCGCTTCCCATGGTCGAGACAGTTGACATATCAGACTCTTTCGGAGGATGCCTGAAAACTTACCTTGACAAGCAGCCGGGAAGCTATCTATTCTGCGACAGCCTGAGCTTGAAAGCTTTCATTTACCTCATCAGCAGATTTGCAAATAGAAGCACTGCCGGCGAAGAACGATAATTGCTCAGTTGCATCACCGGGATCGCCGTCTTACTTATGGCGCGCCCAATGAGCTCCGGAGGAGCGGGATATTGTTCCAGCCTGAAACGTACGCAGTCGCTCTCTCGTTCATGGTCATCACCATGCTCTGCTGGGGATCGTGGGCTAACACCATCAAGCTGTGCCCGCATTATCGCTTCCAGCTCTTCTACTGGGACTATGTTCTCGGCCTCATCGCGGGAGCGCTGCTGTGGGGCTTCACGCTCGGCAGCATGGGGACTTCGGGCAGGCCCTTCCTGCAGGACATCCAACGCGCCGACGCCAGCCACATCCTCTTCGCGGTGATTGGCGGTGTGGTCTTCAATATCGCGAACCTGCTTCTCGTAGCCGCCATCGAGATCGCAGGACTTGCCGTGGCTTTCCCCATCGGCATCGGACTGGCGCTGGTGGTGGGAGCGATCAGCAGCTATGTTCTTTCGCCCAACGGCAATCCCATCCTGCTCTTCAGCGGCATCGCGCTTGTTGTGGCGGCGATCATTTTTGATGCGATCGCGTATCGCCTGCGAGAAACGGAACATCGCGCCATGAGCACTCGCGGGGTAGTCATCAGCCTCATTGCCGGCCTGCTCATGGGCAGCTTTTATCCCTTCGTCTCCCGCTCTATGACCGGCGGGGACGCTCCCGGGCCATACGCCGTGACGCTGTTCTTTGCGCTCGGCGTCGCCCTTTGCGCAGTCCCGTTCAACTACCTGCTGATGCGGCGCCCGCTCGACCGCAGCGAGCCTGTGGCCATGAACGGCTACTGGACGGCGCGCGGCGCGTGGCACGTGTGGGGAATTCTTGGCGGCGTCATCTGGTGCACCGGAGCGGTGCTGAACTTCGTCGCATCGCGCGCACATATTGTGGGACCTGCGGTGTCCTACTCCATTGGCCAGGGCGCGACGATGATCTCTGCCGCGTGGGGCGTATTTATCTGGCGCGAGTTTGCGGCGGCGCCACGGCGATCAAAAACATTTCTGGTTTGGATGTTTGTGTTCTTCCTTTGCGGGTTGAGCGCGATTGCGCTTGCACCGATCCTGTGGAAGTAAGTCACCGCCGTATCTGATTCGAGGAGAGGCTATGCAGACGGGGAACCGGCCGGTCGTTGTCGTTGGCAGCATCAACATCGACCTAGTTGCAAATACTGAGCGCATCCCGGTGGAAGGCGAGACGGTCCTGGGCAGCGACTTTCAGACGCATCCCGGCGGCAAGGGCGCGAATCAGGCGGTCGCTGTCGCGCGGCTGGGCTACCCGGTGCGGATGATCGGCCGCCTCGGCGATGATGCTTTCGGTTCGCAGCTCAGAGCCCAGCTCGAGAACGCCGGGGTCGATGTCTCGGGGGTCATGACCTCGCCGGGAACATCGGGCGTGGCGGTGATCGTGGTCGGGCGGAGCGGAGAAAACTGCATCGTCATTACGCCCGGCGCCAATGCGCTGCTCACGCCTGAAGACCTCGATACGCACATCGACATCATCCGATCTGCCGGCGTCGTACTCACGCAGCTCGAAATACCGCTCGAAACGGTGCAGCATCTCGCAAAAATCTGCGCACAGGAAAAAGTGCCGCTCATTCTTGACCCGGCGCCAGCCAAGGAGCTTCCTCAGGATCTCCTGCGCGATGTGGAGTGGTTCACGCCGAACGAAACAGAGGCCGCGTTTTTTGCAGGGAATTTGAACGGCTCGGCGGACGCGGGCGATCCGGCGGCGATGGCGGGAATGCTGATGAATAAAGGCCTGAAGGGAGTGGTCCTTAAGCTCGGCTCCCGGGGTGCTTTCATCGCCTCGCGAAAAGGTCTGGCCGAACTGCTCGCTTCGTTCCCCGTCAACGCGGTTGATACCACCGCAGCGGGAGACGCCTTTAACGGCGCCTTTGCAACCGCGCTGCTTATGCAGATGGACCCAGTGGAGAGCGCGCGCTTCGCAGCGGCTGCAGCGGCGATATCGGTGATGCGGCCCGGCGCCCAGCCTTCGATGCCGACGATGGCCGATGTGAAGCAGCTGGTGGAGAGAGCGCGTATCTAATGCCAGGCTGCTACGGAAACAGATCAGCAACTTTGTAAGAGGAGACAAGACAAAATGAAGACCCTCTCTGCAGCGAAACCTCCTGCCGGACTTTGCGCCGTCGCTTTTTTCCTTGCCGGGCTGTCAGTGCCCGCGGCGGCCCAGGACTTTCGCTATATGCCGCGCGAGCAGCAGATCCCTCCGCCGGCCTGCCTGAGCTTGCGCATGCCATGGGAGGGGGGCAATACACCTTGTTCACCGGGCACGCACGAGGAGTGGCTGAAAGCTATCACCGACTGGCGCACCGAAAGGCACATTCGCACCGGCTATGACGGCTCGCGATACGCGATGCCCGCGCTCGAGTGGACGCAATCGTCGTTTATGCAACCACAGATGATGGTGCACGATCGTTATTTTTACGACCCGGTTGCCGGCAAGTACACGGTCGATCGCTATCTCGACGATCTGGAGAAACGATATGGCGGCATCGATGCGGTGCTGATCTGGGCGACGTATCCGAACATGGGCATCGACAATCGAAACCAGCAGGACATGGTGCGCTCCATGCCTGGCGGGGTCGAGGGTGTTAGACAGATGGTTGCCGACTTCCACCGCCGCGGCGTCCGTGTTCTCTTTCCCATCATGATGTGGGACCAGGGCACGCGCGATCCGGGCAAGAGCTGGCCCGACGCGACCGCGGAATTCATGAAGGAAATCGGCGCAGATGGGGTGAACGGCGACACCCAGGATGGCGTTCCTCTGGCCTTCTCGCTGGCCGCGGAGAAGATAGATCATCCGTTGGCTTTTGAACCGGAGATGGGCCCTTCGGATGAAGCGCTGGCGTGGAATGTCCTTACCTGGGGACAGTACAAATTTCAATTTGCACCAACCGTTGATAAGTATCGCTGGCTGGAGACACGGCACCAGGTCAACATCTCGGATCGCTGGAACCGCGACAAGACGGATGATCTTCAGTATGCGTTCTTCAACGGCGAAGGCTGGGAGAGCTGGGAGAATGTGTGGGGCATCTGGAACGGGATCACACCACGCGATGCCGAGGCGACTCGCCGCATGGCGACCTTGGAGCGCGGCGCCGCGTCCTTCCTGGTCAGTCCGGGATGGGAGCCCTTCTATCCCACGCATATGTATGGGATCTACGCCAGCCGCTGGCCGCTCGGCGACCAGAACATCTGGACTATCGTCAATCGCAATGAGTACGACGTGAAGGGCCGTCAGATGACGGTGCCTCTCAAGCAGGGGATGCGGTACTTCGATCTCTATCACGGTGTTGAGCTCACGCCGGAGCAGGATGGGGATCAAGCGGTGCTCTCGTTCGCCATGGAAGCGCACGGCTTCGGCATGATCCTCGCCACTTCCGGTGAGCCGAGTCCGGCGATGCAGAAGCTGATGGCGACGATGAAGGAGATGACGAAGGAGCCGCTCTCCAGCTTCTCGCATGAATGGAAGATGCTGCCGCAACAGATGGTCGAGATCGCAGCGACAAAGCCTGCCGCGTCTGCACCCGAGGGCATGGTGAAGATTCCCGGCGGCGATTATGTCTTCAAGGTCCAGGGGATCGAAGTGGAAGGATCCGATGATGTCGGAGTCGACGTGCAATTTCCATGGGAGGATTCTCCTCGGCGCTTCCACGAACACCGGATGCAGATCAAGCCCTTCTACATCGACAAGTATCCGGTCACGAATGCCGACTTCAAGAAATTCATGGATGCAACACACTACCAACCGAAGGACGACGCCGAACTTTCTCAAGGACTGGACCAATGGTTCGTTTCCCGAGGGCTGGGCCAACAAGCCGGTCACCTGGGTCTCGATTGAAGATGCACGGGCCTATGCCAAGTGGGCCGGCAAGCGGCTGCCGCATGAATGGGAGTGGCAATTCGCGGCACAGGGCACGGATGACAGAGAGTATCCGTGGGGCAATACGTGGCAGGCGTCTGCTGTACCGGAGCCGGATCAGGCGCGCACCATGCGCGGCCCCGACGCCGTCGATGCGCATCCCAGCGGAGCAAGCCCCTTCGGCGTGATGGATATGGTAGGGAATGTCTGGCAATGGACGGATGAGTACGTCGATGACCACACGCGCGGCGGTATTCTGCGCGGAGGAAGCCACTATCAGCCGCAAGGCTCCATCTGGTACTTTCCGCAGGCGTATAAGAACAACACGCACGGCAAGCTGCTTATGATGGCGCCGGCGTACGATCGCTCCGGGGCTCTCGGATTTCGATGTGTGAAGGATGCCGAGTAGCGCTTATCCAGCGCGAAACTGCCGGTTATCTTTCCGTTCGGTGAATTCGAATAACCTCTGTGTCCAAATCGCCGGCTCTCACCCGTCATGGTAGTAGCGGGCGATCATGCCCGCCTACAATCCAGGCGGAGGTTTGTTTTGCGATATCTATTGATGCTTTATCTGGTACTTTCCGCAAGCGTACAAGAACAGCACCCACGGCAAGCTGCTCATGATGGCGCCGGCGTACGATCGCTCCAGGACTCTCGGATTTCGATGTGTGAAGGATGCCGAGTAGCGCTTATCGAGCGCGAAACTCCCAGTTATCTTTCCGTTCGCGTTAATTCAAATAGCTTCTGTGTCCAAATCGCCGACTCTCGCCCGTCATGGTAGCAGCGGGCAATCATGCCCGCCTACAATCCAGGCGGAGGTTTGCGATGCAATATTTATTGATGCTCTATGTGGACGAGGCAGGCTGGCCCAGGCTGTCGAAGACAGAGCAGGAACAGGGCATGGCGGCGTATTTCGCGTACACGGAAGCGCTAACGCAAACCGGCGTCCTTAAGGGGATAGGCCGCCTGCAGGCCAGCTCAACGGCAACCATCGTACGCGCTGCCAATGGCAAGTCGCAGGTGTTGGATGGACCCTACGCGGACTCCAAGGAACAGCTGGGCGGCTATTATCTGATCGACGTTCCCGACCTCGACGCGGCGCTCTCCTGGGCAGCCCGTTGCCCGGCCGCCGGACACGGTGTGGTGGAAGTACGCCCGCTCTGGAGCATGCCGGGCGACACGGCGGAAGCAACCGGACGCCCTTCCGCTGACCAGGAGAGACCGTGATGGCTTCGACGCGATCTTCAGTTCTGGAAGCCCAACCGCTGTTGACCGGCCTTGGCATCGGCGAGTCTCCGCGCTGGCACGATGGGCGGCTGTGGTTCTCCAACTGGGGCATGCAACAGGTGGTTGCCGTCGATCTCGACGGCCAAAGCGAAGTCATGGCGCAGGTGCCTACGACCATTCCGTTTTGCATCGACTGGCTGCCCGATGGACGCCTGCTCGTCGTCTCCGGGCGCGAGCGACGCCTGCTGCGCATGGAGCCGGATGGTTCGCTGGTGACTCATGCCGATCTCGCCGGCGTCTCAGAAGGCGCCTGCAACGAAATCGTTGTCGACAGCCGGGGTAACGCGTACGTCAATGGAGGACCGGGAATGATCGCGCTCGTGGCTCCGGACGGCTCGGTTCGAAAGGTAGCTGACGACATTGCCTTTCCCAATGGCATGGCTGTCACCCCCGACAACTCAACGCTGATCATCGCCGAGTCTCATGGAAAGAAGCTCACGGCATTTGACATCGCCGGAGATGGCAACCTGTCGAACCGGCGCGTGTGGGCGGACCTCGGCGATGGCGTGCCCGATGGCATCTGCATCGATTCCGGGAACGCGGTCTGGTACGGGGATGTGCCCAATAAGCGCTGCGTGCGCGTCCGCGAAGGCGGCGAGGTGCTGCAGGCCATCAACCTCGACCGGGGCTGCTTCGCCTGCATGCTTGGAGGCCGAGACAACAGAACGCTGTTCATGATGGCAGCCGAGTGGCATGGCTTTGAAAGGATGGCCGACGGGTTTGGAAGCGGGCAGATATTGACCGCGGAAGCTCCAGCGCCAGGCGCCGGCTGGCCATAATCTTCCGGCATGATGTCCAAATCGCCGCTCTTGCTCCGTCATAGGAATGAGAACGGCAAACAAGCAGCCGTGGAACCGTGGAGGAAAATTCCGATGAAGTGCCTTCTGATGGACTATGTGCAGGAAAAGGGCTTTAACCAGCTGACGAGGGTCGAGCAGCAGCACTGGCTGGGAGCCTATCACGCCTATATGGAAGCGATGGCGAACGCGGGCGTTCTGAAGAGCAGCGTCGGTCTGCATTCACCCTCAGGAGCCGCGACCGTACGAACTGCGGATGGCAAGCATGTGGTGCTCGACGGCCCCTATGCCGATTCGAAAGAGCAGCTGGGAGGATTTCACATCATCGAGGTCCCCGATCTTGATGCCGCCATCTCGTGGGCGTCCCGCAGCCCCACTTCCCTGCACGGCGTAGTCGAGGTGCGCCCCATCCAGGACAAGACCATTGCTGACTGGATCGCCGAGGTCTCCGAGCCGAGCCGCTGAAGCGGCGAGAATCCGATAACCGCAAGAGTGTCAAAACAACTCCTCAACAGGAAAGAAGGAAGAGACATGCGCAAATTAATCGTCTTCAATCATGTAACGCTGGATGGATACTTTGTCAGCGCCAGCGGCGACTTCCGGTGGGCATCCAAGGGCAACGATGATCCGGAATACTCGGCCTTTGTGGCGGAAAATGCGAGCGGCGGAGGCCAGCTGTTGTTCGGGCGGGTCACCTATGAGCTCATGGCAAGCTACTGGCCGACGGCGCTTGCGGACCAGCACAATTCCGCGGTAGCCAAAGGAATGAACAGCATGTCGAAGGTCGTGTTTTCGAGAACCCTGAATGAGGCATCGTGGAACAACACCAGGCTGGTGAAGGGCGACCTGGTCTCGGAAATTCGAAAGATGAAGGAAGAGCCCGGGCCGGGAATGGCGCTTCTGGGGAGCGGCAGCATCGTCGCACAACTGGCTCTCGAAAATGTAATCGACGAGTACCAGATGATGGTCGATCCGGTAGCCCTGGGCAAAGGGCGGACCATGTTCGAGGGTATTCAGGAGCAGTTGTCCCTGAAGCTGGCAAAGACCAAGACTTTCAAGAACGGGAAAGTCTACCTGTGCTTCGAACCGGCGGCTTAAGCTAAGCAGGCAAATGCATGATTCGGATGTGAAGCGGTGAACACCACTGAAAGCGATGCGGACGCACGTACGACGGCCGAGGCGGTCGCCCGCCGCAGCTACGGCAAGCTGGTCGCCTTTCTTGCGGCACGTACGCGAGATGTGGCGGCCGCGGAGGATGCGCTCTCCGAGGCCTTCGCTTCAGCCTTGACGGATTGGCCAAAGAACGGCTGCCCGTCAAACCCGGAAGCCTGGCTGCTGACCGTGGCGCGGCGCAAGTCCATCGACATGACCCGGCGATTGCATGGCAGCGACATGGTCGACGAAGACCTGCAGCAGATCGCCGCTGCCCTGCCTGCGGATGCGGAGATCGATGCCGGCATCCCCGACCGTCGCCTCGCGCTCATGTTTGCCTGCGCGCATCCGGCTATTGATGCCGGCATACGCGCTCCCTTAATTCTTCAGGCCATTCTGGGACTTGACGCCGCAACCATCGCATCGGCGTTCCTCATGTCTCCCGCGGCCATGGGCAAACGACTGGTCCGCGCGAAGACGAAGATACGCGAAGCCGGCATTCCGTTTCGCGTTCCCGAACGCGAAGAGCTTCCGGGACGCCTCGACACTGTGCTGGAAGCGATCTATGCAGCCTTCGCCGAGGGTTGGAGCGATGCAGCAGGAGCAGATGCCTCCCGCCGCGAACTGACCGGCGAAGCGTTCTTTCTGGCCCGGCTGATTATCGAACTGCTGCCTGACGAACCGGAGGCGCTCGGTCTGCTGGCGCTTATGCTGCATACCGAAGGCCGCCGCCGCGCGCGACGAAACGATGACGGCGAATATGTCCCGCTCGCCGATCAGAACACTGCGCTGTGGGATTCCGGGATGATTGCCGAGGCCGAGGCGCTGCTGCTCCGCGCCAGTGCATTCAGATTCATTGGACGTTATCAACTGGAAGCAGCGGTGCAGTCCGCGCACGTCGCTCGCAACCTGACTGGCCAGCCAAACTGGGAGGCCATACTGCAAATTTATGACGCTCTCTTGGCCATCACCGGCTCGCCGGTTGTGGCCATCAACCGGGCATTGGCTGTCGCCGAAATAGAGGGAGCAGATACCGCTCTCGCCGCGATGCCCGATCCGGGAAAGGATGCGCGACTGGCTGAATACCAGCCCTATTGGGCAGCCCGCGCCGAACTCCTGGCCCGGACAAGTGCGACTGAGGAAGCCCATCACGCATACGAAATCGCCATTGGCCTGGAGCGCGACCCGGCCGTACGCCGTTTTCTCGATCAGCGCCGGTTAGCGTTGACACCTTGACCTGGCCGGTCGCATCGCCAACTGCTCAATCCTATGTCTCGACAGTGCGTTTGAGCTGACCGCAGGCAGCGTAGATGTCGCGTCCGCGCGGACGGCGTACGAATGCGGGAATATCGTGGTCGATCAGATGCTGCTGGAAGTGGTTCACATCTTCAGGGCTGGGCATCGCGTAGGAAATGCCGGGGCCCGGGTTCCACGCGATCAAATTAACCTTGGCGGGCAGGTTGGCGCGCCGGATGAGGCGGACAACCTCGTCAGCGTGACGAGGCTGGTCGTTGACTCCCCCCAGCAGGACATATTCAAAAGTCACGCGCTCACGCGTTCGCAGCGGGACCTTGCCGATCGCGTCCATAAGGTCTGCGATATCCCATTTGCGGGTGATGGGCATGATCTCTTCGCGGACCTTGTTATTCGATGCATTGAGAGAGATAGCCAGCTTGGGACGGACCGGTTCCGATGCGAAGCGCTCGATGCCGGGGACAATGCCTGAGGTCGAGACGGTCATCCGTGACTCGGCGATGCCTACCTCTTCGACCAGCAGGCGGACCGCGTCCATGAAGGCGTCGTAGTTGAGGAAGGGCTCGCCCATGCCCATGAAGACCAGGTTGATGCGGTCGCGGCCAATCTGCGCGTCGTGGCGTTTGAGCACCGCGACCACCTGCCCGGCAATCTCTCCGGCGGTGAGGTTGCGGATGATGCCGAGCCTGGCGGTGAGGCAGAACTGGCAATTGACCGCGCAGCCGATCTGGCTCGACACGCAGATGGTGGCGTCGTGGTGGCCGCTCGCTTGCTCGTCTCCTGCCTGCGAGCCATCGCCCTCTTCGCCATCATCGCCTTCCGGCATCCAGACGGTCTCGACCGTCTGTCCGTCGCCGGCCGCAATCAGGTAGCGCTCGGTTCCGTCGACGGATTTGAATGTCTCCACAATTCGAGGAAGACCGATGGTGTATCCGGCCTGCGCGAGCCGATCGCGGAGCGATTTCGGCAGTGTCGTGATGTCCTCAACCGAGGCTATCCAGTCCCGGTAGAGGGCGTGCGCCAGCTGTCGGGAGCGGTACGCGGGGAGGGAAAACTCCTGGGCCACCGCTTCAAGTTGCTCATTCTTAAGGCCAAAAAGGGATCGAATCGGAACCAGTGCCGGAGCGTCTAAAATGGAGTAAAGATTGTTCCTGCCTGACGTCATCGTAATTCCGGGATCCGCTGTGTCAGCATAGCGCATTCGCAAGGCCGAAGATCACTGTTCTTCCCCGCTCGCAATGACCATCGGATACCGGTCAGCCCTTCGACGAAAGGCCTCAAGTAGAAAGGTCGCGAGACTGCATGAGCAACGAAAGAAATATACGACGTACCCTCCTGCCGAACGGACTGACGATTCTCACCGAAAAGATGGACCACATCCGCTCGGTTGCGATGGGCGTGTGGATTCGCGCTGGGTCGCGACATGAGCTGGCGGAGGTGAATGGGATCTCCCACTTCGTGGAGCACATGGTATTCAAAGGCACCAAGTCCCGATCGGCCCAGCTGATTGCGCGCGAGGTGGACGCCATTGGCGGCAACCTCGATGCCTTCACCGGCAAAGAAACAGTCTGTTTCAACATGAAGGTGCTGGACGAGCATGTTCCCACAGCGCTGGAGGTGCTGTCGGACCTGGTGCTGAATCCGGTCTTCTCTTCCGACGAGATTAACCGCGAGCGCGGCGTGATCCTGGAAGAGATCAAGATGGACGAGGACAATCCGGACTACCTGGTGCACGAGATCTTCACCCAGAACTTCTGGAAAGACCATCCCCTGGGCAAACCGATTCTCGGGACCAAAGAGACGGTGCGGAAGTTTGAGCGGGAGACGCTCTTCGACTTCTACGGATCGCGCTTTTTAGGCGGAAACATGATCTTCTCCGCAGCCGGCAATATCGAGCACGACGACTTCGTGGAACAGGTAACGCGGCGCTTCGAGTCGCTTCCCGGCGGCCAGAGCGCCCATCCGGATACGCCGCCGAAGACAGCGGCGCGGATCAACCTGCGCAATAAAAAGTCGCTTGAACAAGTCCAGCTTTGCCTCGGCGTGCCTTCTCCCCCGGTGGCAGACGAATCGCGCTATGTGACTCTGGTTCTGAATACGGTGCTGGGCGGCGGGATGAGCTCGCGGCTGTTCCAGACGGTGCGTGAAGAGCGCGGCCTGGCTTACGCGATCTATAGCGATCTGAACCCTTACCGCGATACCGGATCGCTGTGCGTGTATGCGGGAACGTCCTCGGCCAAAGCCGTGCAGGTGATCGACCTGGTGATGGCGGAGTTCTCCAAGCTGAAGAATATTCCGCTGCCCGCAGATGAACTGCGCAGGGCCAAAGACCAGTTGAGGGGGAATCTTCTGCTGTCGCTGGAGAGCTCGATGTCCCGGATGTCGAACCTGGCGCGCCAGCAGATGTACTTCAACTATTTCTTCGGGCTGCAGGAGATTCTGGACAAGGTGGAACAGGTGACCGACGAGCAGGTGATGGCCATGGCCAATACCCTCTTCCAGCCGGATCGCGTGGCGGTGACGCTGCTGGGACGCCTGGATGGGCTGAAGGTGGCACGAAACCAGCTGGTCTGCTAACCGCGGGGGTAGAGATTAGCCATTGGGAATAGGACAAAACCAGCTTGGCAGCAGCTAATCCCCATCGCGATTCCCTGCTTTTCGAGCGCGGCTCTGGTTTCCTGCGTCTTCATCCATTAGGATTGCGTTTGGTGAGGCTGTCTGCGCAGTCTTTTCCTAAGGATATTGACTTATGATGCATTCGATTGTCCGCAGCCTGGTCTGCAAAGAGGATCGTTCCCGGCACAACGCCGGCCGTTCCGTGCCCGAAGCTGGTTTCACTTTGCCCGAGTCGGGTTTCACTCTGATGGAGTTGCTGATCGTGATCTCCATCATGCTGATCCTGATGCTGATCGCCATTCCCAACTTCGCGGGCATGAAGATGCAGGCCAACGAGACGTCGGCCATTCAGTCGCTGCGCGCAATCTACGAATCGCAGATTCAGTTCCAGACCACCTACCCTGCCAACGGCTTTGCCTGCTCGCTGCAGGCGCTGGGCGGCGACCCTAAGTCCGGAGCCCCTACAGCGCAGTCGGCGCAGTTGCTGCAGGGCGACCTGGCAAACGGGCAGAAGAGCGGGTACACCTTCAACATCGTGAACTGCACCAAGGTCACGGTGAACAACCAGGATATGTACACCGGCTATGAAGCAACGGCGGTTCCGCAGGCCGTGGGCAAGACGGGGCACAGCGGTTTCTGCATCGACCAGCAGGGGGAAGTAAAGAAAGATCCGACCGGCGGCACGAACTGCACCGTTTCCCTGCAATAGGCCGGTTCCTTTGAGTAAGCTGGTGAAGTGAGGAAGCTCTCTTTTCGGTCTGGTTCTCGGAAGTCCGTATCCGTCGCTTTTTTCATCCGTGTTCTCTTCGCGGCGTCGGTATGCGGCGTCGCCTTTCCGGGATATTCGCAGCCCGTCGCGCCGGCTCCGACTGCCGATGTTCTCGCCGCCCGCATCGATCACCACTACAACTCGCTGCACTCGCTGGAGGTTCACTTTGTCCAAAGCTATGAAGGCATGGGCATGAACCGGCGCGAGTCCGGCGCGCTGCTGCTGAAAAAGCCGGGCAAGATGCGCTGGACCTATACCCAGCCCGATGGCAAGCTGTTCATCCTGGACGGCCACAACGGATATTTTTATTCGCCGGGCGACACCGAGGTGCAGCGGGTTCCGGTCAAGCAATTGGATGACATGCGCTCGCCGCTGCGGTTGTTGCTGGGCCACACCGAGCTGGCCAAGGAACTGCGCGGAATCACCATCTCCCCATCGACGAACGGCGACTATACGCTTACCGGAATTCCCCGAGGATTGGAGAAGCGAGTCGCCGCGTTCAGCGTTACGGCCAGCGCCGACGGTGTGATTCGCACGTTGCGCGTGGAAGAGACGGATGGGATCACAAATAACTTCTCGTTCTCCGGCGAAGCAGTGAACGTTCCTGCTCCCGACGCGAGCTTCGTCTTTAATCCGCCGCCCGGGGTGCACATCGTGAACGGAATGCCCCCGGTCTAAGGACTTGCCCCTTCGACTACGCTCAGGGCAGGCTGTCCAGGCATACGCGCCTTCGGCGCATGTTCCATCTGACTGCGCTCCGTTGGCCGCTTTGCAGTCAGGTAGGATGACGCCTGTGGAATGAATTCCTAGGACTGTCGATGGTCAAGATGCTTCGATTCCTCATTTTCGGTGTGTTGTTCTTTGCCGGGCGTGCGGCTTTGTGCGCTCAGGACACTACATCCGGGCCCTGGGTGATGCAGTCGAGCGATTCAGCGGCGAGCTTTCGCGGAATTCACGCGGTTGGCGGGGGCGTAGCCTGGGCCAGCGGGACAGACGGCACGGTTTTGCGCACCGAAGACAGCGGGTACATGTGGCAGAGCTGCGCCATGCCCCCGGGGGCGGAGAAGCTGGATTTCCGGGGCATCTGGGCGTGGGACGCGAATACGGCTGTGGTGATGTCCTCGGGGCCGGGGGATTTGTCCCGCATTTATGAGACTACGGATGGGTGTTCGCACTGGACTCTTCTCTACACAAACCCGGATAAGGATGGGTTCTGGGATGCGGTGGTGTTCAGTGATCAGAAGGAAGGTTATCTCTTTGGTGATCCCGTCCAGGCCCCGGGCCGGACAGCCAAAGAGTTTCAAACGTTCGTGACGCTGGATTCCGGCAAAACGTGGTCGCGCCAGAAACAAGATTTCTACGACGAGATGGGAGTCACCGGCGATGCAGGTGCCTTCGCCGCCAGCAATTCTTCCATGGCCGTCCTGGGACACAGAATGTGGCTTGGGACGGGCGGTAGGCTGGGAGCATACGTTTTTCTCGGGGATCGCTATGCGAATGCTCCAGCGCACTCGATCTGTAGCTGCTATCCCACTCCTCCAGATGAAATCTGGATAACCCACCGTGTGCCCATACCGCTGGCTAGTGGCACCGATAGTGCAGGAGTCTTCTCTCTCGCCTTCCGCGATCAGCAGCATGGCGTCGGTGTCGGCGGCGACTACCTGAAGCCGGACGACTCTGCGGGCACGGCTGCCTGGACATCCGATGGAGGCCAGCACTGGACGGCCGCGGAGCAGCCTTCGCACGGGTATCGTTCCGCCGTGGCCTGGGATGCCGATGCCAAGGCATGGATTGCGGCCGGCCCGAACGGCTCCGATATCAGCTATGACGACGGCAAGACCTGGTCTCCTCTGGATAACGGGAACTGGAATGCCCTGAGCCTGCCGTGGGTGGTTGGCCCCAAGGGCCGGATTGCCAAACTGGATGAAGGGAGATTGAAACGGCTGAAGTAAGCAGTCGCGCGGCCTTGACCCCATTTGGCTTTGTTGGCATGCTTGTTCGCTGGATTCGAAATGCCGAGCGAGAAGTTAAGATTTGCGGTTGAACAGACGCGCTGCAGATCCCTCCACTGCGCTTCGCTCCGGTCGGGATGACAAATTTGATAGAGGATACGAGGGCTGTCAACTGAGCCGCCCCATATCCAAAAATCCTGACGCGGAGCGGTTGGTGATCGACGAGGCGTCGGGCTTTGCCGATAAGACCAAACGAGAGCTTCACTGCATTGAACGGTTCGGCGGCTGGTTGCGTCTATCGTCTGCGGGAAACTGGTAACCTTAAGAAGTAGTAATCCATGGCAGAATTTGTAATCAAGCTGGCCGACGAGCGCGGCCGCGTCCAGGAGCAGGTGCAGTCGGCGGCCTCGGCCGAGGAGCTGCGCCAGCGCTTCTCCCATGCCGGTTATTATGTCTATTCCGTTAAGCCGCGGGGACTTACGGGCAGCCGGCGCAAGGCGAAGCTGGAGACATTCATCATCTTCAACCAGCAGTTCCTGACCCTGATTCGTGCCGGTCTGCCAATTCTCGGGTCCCTGGAGATGCTGGCCAAAAGCCAGAAGAACTCCGCCTTTGCCGGACAACTGCAGAACGTGGCGGCGCGGGTGCGGACGGGCGAATCGATCTCGGCGGCTTTCGAGGCTCAGGGCGGCTTTCCGGTGATCTATACCACCACCCTGCTGGCCGGCGAACGAAGCGGAAATCTCGAAGAGGTCCTGGGAAGGTTCCTGTCGTTTCAGCGTATTTCGCTGACATTTCGGAAGAAGCTGATCGCGTCGCTGATCTATCCGGCGCTGCTGATTACCCTGGTCTTTGGGCTCTTCATCTTCCTGATCACGTTCGTGGTGCCTCGATTCGCGACACTGTACGATCAGCTGGGCACCAACCTCCCGGGGCTGACGCTGCTGCTGCTGAAATTGGGAAATGGGGCCCAGCATTACCTGGTCTATATCTTGCCGGCGCTCGCTTTGATCGCGTTTCTGCTCTACCGTTGGAGCAAGACCGAAGCCGGCGCGGATCAGATCGACGGGATCCGGATCAAGCTCCCGGTGTTCGGCAACATCTGGATCAAGTACCAGGTGGCGCTGTTTTCGCGGACGCTTTCGACGCTGCTTTCGGGCGGGTTGCCGCTGGTCCCGTCGCTGGAGACGGCGGCCCGGTCCATCGCGAGCAAACGGATCGCAAAAGCCGTCTTTTCATCGGTATCGCATGTGCGCGAGGGCAAAGGGTTAGCGACGAGCCTGGAGGCGACGCGGGTCTTTCCCGACCTCTCCGTGGAAATGATTGAGGTGGGCGAATCGACGGGCGCGCTGCCGCAGATGTTGAATTCCGTGGCAGAGTTCTTTGAAGAGGATGTGCAGACGGCGTTGACGGCTTCCCTGGCTTTGATCGAGCCGGCGATCCTGATCGTGATGGGCGTGGTGGTGGTGGTCATTTTGATTGCCCTTTACCTGCCGATATTCTCTCTGGGGAACGCCAACAACTTCAGCGGTAGGTGAGGGGTAAGGCGCTCGCCGTCCAGGCGGACGCGCCTTCGGCAGGATCAGATTCGAGGTAAAGGTTTATGGCACAGGCACCGGTTTTCACATTACCGACCGAGCAGGATGAGACCACGCAGGCTCAGGCTCTGGCGCTGCGCTATCGCTGCGAGTTCGTGGACCTGAGAAATTTCCGCATTCAGCACGAGCTATTCAAGACGGTTCCGGTGGACATGATGTTCCGCTACAACTTTGTGCCCCTGGAGCAGGATGAGAACCGGTTGACGATTGCCGTGAGCGATCCCAGCAAGCTGATGCTGCTGGACGAGATTGCCGGGCTGCTGGGGAAGAGGATCTCGACCCGGGTGGCCACGCTGACGCAGATCACCGACCTGTTGAAGAAGACGGAACAGTCGCAGCGGGTACTCGATGAGGCTTCAGAGGGCATGACCTTCGATGTGATCTCGTCCGAGGACAACCCGGATGAGACCATCTCGATCGAGAAGCTGACGTCGGAAGAGGACATCAGCCCCATCATCCGGCTGGTGGACACGACTATCTTTACCGCGCTAGAACGCCGTGCCTCGGATATTCACATCGAGACCTACGATGACTCTCTGGTGGTGAAGTACCGTATCGACGGCGTGCTGCAGCTGGCCATGGCGCCGATTGCGCGCGAGCACCACTCGACTATCCTCTCGCGCATCAAGGTCATGAGCGAACTGGACATCGCGGAGCGGCGCGTCCCCCAGGACGGGCGTTTCCGGGTGCGCTACAAAGGGCGGCTGATCGACTTCCGCGTGTCGATCATGCCTACCGTTCACGGTGAAAATGCTGTCCTGCGTGTACTGGATAAGGAGTCGATGAGCGAGAAGTTCCGCAAACTGACTCTGGACGTCGTAGGCTTCCATGAAGATGACCTGAGGCGGTTTCGGCGTTACATCCGGGAGCCCTACGGCATGGTGCTCGTAACCGGCCCAACCGGTTCGGGCAAGACGACCACGCTCTATGCTGCCCTGAACGAAATCAAGAGCGACGAAGACAAGATCATCACCATTGAAGACCCGGTCGAGTACCAGATTCGCGGCATTACGCAGATTCCGGTCAACGAGAAGAAGGGGCTGACCTTCGCGCGCGGGCTGCGCTCAATTTTGCGCCACGACCCGGACAAAATTCTGGTGGGCGAAATCCGCGACCAGGAGACGGCGCAGATCGCCATCAACTCAGCCCTGACCGGGCACCTCGTATTCACCACCGTACACGCCAATAATGTGGTCGACGTGCTGGGACGCTTTCTGAACATGGGCGTCGAAGCCTACAATTTCGTTTCGGCGCTGAACTGCATCCTGGCGCAGCGGCTGGTCCGCACCATTTGCGAGTACTGTGTGCATACCGTGCATTACGATGACGAAGCATTGCTGGCGAGCGCCTTGAATCCCGACGAGTGGCGCAGCTTCGACTTTCGCGAGGGCGCCGGATGCATCGAGTGCGGCGGGACCGGTTACCGAGGGCGAACCGCGATTCACGAACTTTTGGACCTGACCGATCCCATTCGTGAAATCATTCTGGAAAAGAAGCCGGCCTCCGAGGTTCGCAAGCTGGCCCAGCAGGAGGGCATGCAGTTCCTGCGCGAATCGGCAATCGACCGTGTGCGGCGTGGTTTGACTACGCTTAAAGAAATCAACAAGGTTACCTTTATCGAGGCGTCGCGCTAGTGCCGATTTCCTTTCGCATCTTCGCTCCGAAGACCAGTCTCCGCCCGACGTTGGCGTGCGAGATCACGCCTGGGGGCGTCATCGCTGCCCGGCAGAGCGCCAAGGGAAGCAGCGACAGCGACGCGGTGATAGCATTCGCCCCTTTCCCTGCCGGTATCGTGAATCCAGGATTGACGGATGCAAACTTCGCCGACCAGCCGCGGGTGGTCGCAGCGCTAAAAAAGGCTTTGGACGAGGTTGCCGCGCGCGACAAGCAGCTTACCCTGGTGGTTCCTGATGCTGCGGTGCGGGTATTGTTGATGGACTTCGACACGCTTCCGGCCAAGGTGCAGGAGGCTCTGCCGATCGTGCGCTTCAGGCTCAAGAAGCTGGCGCCGTTCGAGGTGGACGACGCCGCGGTCAGTTACCAGGTTCTCCGCCAGGAATCGGAGCAGACAAAAGTGCTGGCGACGGTGATGCCCGCTGTGATTCGCGCGGAGTATGAAAGCGCAGTGCGCGCAGCGGGATATGAGCCGGGAGTGGTCTTGCCGGCGACCCTGGCATCGCTGGCCGCGTTGCCCACCGAGGGCGCGTCCCTGGTCATCAACCACAATGGGCATTCGCTGACAACGGCGATTACACGGGGCGATGAACTGCTTCTGCACCGTACGCTGGAGCTGCCGGCCGGCGATGAATTCCGTCAGGAAGAGCTGGCTAAGATCGTTTCTGTTGCCATGGCCTACTTTGAAGACACTCTGCGGGCCCAGCCGGGTGTGTTGAACTACGTTGGCCCAGGCGGAGCACAGGAGTTCAGGCGAGTGCTGGGCCCGGTCATCGAAGAGTGCGGCCTGCAGGTGCGCGACCTGGTGCCCGGACCATCATTCGGAGTTTTGACGGCGATGACGCAGGGGCTGGTGGCAGGCGTGGTGGGGGCGCTGGCAAACTGATGCGCGTCACACTCAATCTCGCCAGTCAGCCTTACGTCGATGTGCGCTCGATCCTGAAGCGGCTGCGCGTGCTGATGCTGGTCCTGGCGGTTCTGGCCGTGCCGCTTTGGTTCCTCCTGCGCGCGGAACGCGGACAAGCGGCGACTGCCACCGCTCGCGTGCATGCGATGCAGAATAATGTCCGCCGGCTGGAGCAGCAGCAGCAGAGCTATCAGGAGCTGATGCAGCAGCCGCAAAACGCCGCGGTGTTGACGCAATCGGAATTTCTGAATGGACTTTTCCGGCACAAGGCATTTTCCTGGACGGCAACGATGACCGATCTGGAAACGGTGCTGCCCACTGGAGTCGAGGTGTTAAGCATCGATCCCGAGGTCGCAAAGAACGGTTCGGTGGTGATTCACCTGCGGGTAAGCGGCGCGCGCGACCGCGCGGTCGAACTAGTCCGGAATCTGGAGAAGTCGCGCCATTTCGTCTCGCCCCGGCTGACAGGCGAGGCGCTGGCGCAGACGTCAGGGCAGAATACGAACCCCAATGCTCCGTTGCAGCCGGTGAGCGCCTCGACGGCCGTGAACTTCGACATCCTCGCGGCTTATCGGCCGTTGAGTGCCTCCGAGGACAAGCAGAACGCCGATGAGCATGAGACGAAGGCCGGCAAGAAGACCACCGAGACGGGATCCGACAAAGTGGGCGCTCGCCGGCCAGCCAGGGCCATAAGCCGCGGCACAAAGAAGCGGGTGGCGCAATGAGCACCCTGCGGCGTTTCTTCACTGCATTGAACCTGCACATCGCTGTTGTCGTCGCTCTGGGCGGTGCCGTGCTTTTCCTCGGAGTTAAGGCGCTGATTGCGGTACATGACGCGGGCGCTGCGCAGTCGGCGAGCTTCCAGCAGCAGGAGATCCGGTACGCGCAGTTGCAGGCGCAGATGTCGCATCTACAAGGGCTCCCGGAGAAAGTGGATCAGGCCCGCGACGATGCGATTCACTTTTACGAAAAACGGCTGGCGCCGAACTATTCGACCATTCTTGAAGAACTGGGCTCGATCGAGGTGAAAGATCAGGTGCGGCTGACGCATGCGCAGTACGCGCCGGCTCCGGCGATCGAAGGCCTCCGCGAGGTTCGGATCGACGGCACCCTCAGCGGCGACTATACCGCGCTGATGCACTTCATCAACGACCTGGAACGGGATAAGAACCACGTCTTCTTCATCATCGACGGGATTACCCTGACTGGTCAGCAGGGCGGTATGGTGAATCTCCGCCTGAGAATGACCACCTATCTGCAGGCTGGAGCGACCGACCTGCCCGTGGACTCCAATGAAGGGGACGCGGCATCGACAGAGGCTGCGTCCGAATCCACTCCCAGTGCTGAACCTGCGGGCGGGGAGGTACGGTAATGACGCTGAAGATCGGCTCTGAAGACAAGAAAAAGGTCGCGATCGTCGCCGTGCTGGCAGTGGTAGTGCTGTTCCTGGCGGGACGGATGGTGGTGCAGAACTTCTTTGGCAGCGGCACGCCTGGCCCATCCGCACCACCCACCACCGAAGCTCCCGTTCCGGCATCGAACGCGCCGCAAAGCCGGACGAGCACCAGCCACGGGCACGAGGCGGCGAAGAGCGCCTCATCGCTATCGCGGCTGGACCCTACACTGCATCCCGAGTGGATGGCCGAGGCTGAATCGCTTGAATACACCGGCAAGGGGCGAAATATATTTTCCATGTTTTCGACGGCTCCGGTGATCGAGGCGGTTAAGGGGCCGATCCGTCCAAACATGGGCCCTGCTATTCCGGCCGGTCCCCCTCCGCCGCCGCCAATCGATCTGAAATTCTTCGGATACGAGGCGAACAAAGGCGGAACACGCAAGGCGTTCCTGCTCCATGGGGAAGATGTGTTCATTGCGTCGGAGGGTGATGTGGTCGATCATCGCTACAAAGTAGTCAAGATCGCTCCCTTCTCCATGCAGGTGGAAGACCTTCCCTACCACAACACGCAGACCCTGCCGCTGATTCAGAATTGAGTCAATCAGCGCATCCTACAGAGAAGCACATGAGCAGCATTTGCCAATCCGAGCGCCACGCGAATACCGAGGACGGGTTTGTCCTGATTGCCGTACTGTTCCTGGTGGCCTTGATCCTGATCGGGCTGGCTGTCGCTATGCCGAAGATCGCCGTATCGATCCAGCGCGACAAGGAGCTCGAACTCATTCACCGCGGCGAACAATACAGGCGGGCAATCAAGCTCTACTACAAGAAGTTCGGTGCATATCCTTCCACCATCGATCAGTTGATGAACACGAACCAGGTCCGCTTCCTGCGCAAGCGCTACACCGACCCGATGACCGGCAAGGATGACTGGAAAATCATCTATTTGGGGCAGGCGAAAGTGCCACCCCTGGGGCTTTTTGGGCAGCCGATCGCTAACGGAGGACTTCCGGGCGGCGCCAGCGCTCTGGGCGCGGGCGCATTGGGCGCGCCGGTTGCGGGATCGTCGACGGGCGGCGGCTTTGGCGGCTCAACCGGAACCAGCACGAGCAGCTTCGGTTCATCTTCGGGCTCATCCGCCTTCGGATCGGGCACCTCGTCGGCAAGCGGTTTTGGGAGCGGCTCAGGAACAACAGCCTCGGGCACAACCGACCCGGGCAGTTCGGGTTTTGGGTCGTCCACCGGGACCACGACAGGCACCGGTTCGGGCTTCGGCTCATCCGGAAGCACGGGGTCCACACTTGGCGGAGGACCGATCGTCGGCGTGAAAATTCCGGACACCAAGGCCTCGATCAAGGAATACAAGAAGCAGAAGCACTACAACGAGTGGGAATTTGTCTACAACCCGATCGAAGACCAGCTCCAGGCCATGGGCGCGCTGGCCGGGGGCCAGCAGAACCTGAATGGGTCGAACACCAGCGGATTCGGGAGCGGAGCCCCGTCCACATTCAATAATGGATTAGGCGGAAGCCAACCCACGGGGATCACACCGACAGCCCCGACAACACCGCAGCAATGAACTGCCTGGGCAGAAAAGCAGAAGGCCTCGCTGAGCGAGGCCTTTTCTATCCCTTACCACAAATTAGCGCCTAAACGCTGAAGGACGAGCCGCATCCGCAGGTGCTCTTTACGCTGGGATTCTCGAATTTGAACCCCGCGGCTTCCAGGGTCTCGACGTAGTCCACGACGCAGCCATTGAGGTACATGAGCGAGGTGGCATCGACGAAGACCTTAAGGCCGTCGAAGCTCAGCACCTTGTCCATCATGCCGGCCTGGTTCTCAAAGGACATCGAGTACTGGAAACCGGAACATCCGCCGCCGACCACGCCGATGCGCAGACCGGACGGTAGAGGGTCCTGAGTCGCCATGATTTCACGCACCTTCGCGGCAGCGCTTTCCGTCAACGTAAGCGGCGTCTTGGTCTGAACTGTTTCGGGTACGGCAGTTATAGTGGCCATGCGATATCTCCTGAAGCTACGGGAACTGGTGTAATCAGTGTATCGCCCGAATCGGGCGGGACACAAGACACAACATCGCTCCCAGAATTCAATCTATTCAATTTGTTTAGATGAGATTCTTCGAAAATCGACTCATTGCGCCACGATTCTCCCGGAGATTCTGCGGTATTCGGTTTCCGAGATAAGCCCTTTGTCGACTAGGTCGTGCGGCGAGGCATAGGGACGGCCGGCGACGATATGCTGCGCGCGCGCCATGGAGATGCCGGGGAGCTGTGAGAGCTCCGCAGCGCTGGCGGAATTAATGTCAACCGTCTCGGCACGGCCGGGCAATGGCTTGTCACTGTGCATTCCCTCCTTCACGCCGGCGGCGATGTCATCTACTTTGCGTTCGGCTTTCGCCGCTGCAACCCGGGCGTTCGCAGCAGCTTGCTGAGCGTCCTGCTTTACCTGCTGGGTGGTCTGGGCGGCTTGTTGCTGGAGCTGCTGGTCGGTTTTGGGCGGATTGTTGCAGCTTAAGAACGCCGAGAACGAGACAGATGCGGCCAGAGCCGCAAGTCCGAGGAAAATTCTTTTTCTCCGGAATTTCAATGTGCCGTGGTGATTCATCCGCATCTCCTGTGCGCGTGCCCTCACGTCCGGCGGCGCAGTGTGTCACACCTATGGAATCTATTCATTCTCCGCGGGTTGCCAACTTAGTTTCGCGATACCAAAAATCGTGTATCCAAGCGAAGGAGCGCGGGACTAATATGCTTGACGAACGGCCCCTCCTACCCCCTGAGCCCGGAATCCCGGACCCGCTCGGTATCTGGAGCCGGCTCAAATTCGAATCCTGAGGCGCTTATGAGCTACATGCCTATCCTATGGATCGTCTGGGCCGGAGTCACAGCAATCATGCTTGTGCTCTTGGCCTATCGAGGAACCATCACCCGGTACGAGGAGGACCAGATTTTTCTGGATGATTGCTCCGAACATCAGCACAAGGAACAGACCGAGATTCTCGCAAAAGTCGGGAAGATTCAGCCTTTTGTGCGCGCGTCCATCAGTGCAACCTGCGTCCTTTCAGCCTGCATTCTCGGCATGTATGTGTGGGATGCAGTGAAGCACTTAATGTAAGGAATCGCACTCAATAAGTACTCGCTGTCTGGGCCGGGCCGGAATGCCTTATTGCATTCCGGCGTCGCTCGCCGCCAAAGAGAGCGGCGGGCCTATTATTGAAGTCCTTCGACTGTTCCCCGCGCAACGACATCCACATCCACCTGCTTTTGCACATGCAGCATGAAGCTGCTGGGGTCTTTCATGCCCCAGGCGACATAGGGCACGACAAAATGGGTGGTAGCGACGGCGTTTTTGCCCGTGATCTGAATACCCATGGGGAGCTCCAGCGGATGATCGCTGCCGTGAATCGTAAAGGTGCCGTCTACGGTTACATTCTGCAGCGTGCCTGACCTGACGGTTCCCACCATCTTCTCCGGATGAAAGATGGCCTGCGGAAATTTCGCGCTCTCGAGGACATCCTTTTGCATGCGAGAATCACGCGCATGGCTGCCGCTTTGACCGCTGGCAACATCGACCACCACTTCGCCCTGAGCAACTCCAGTCTGAGGATCGATGGTAATCAAGCCGCCCTTCAGCGCGAATGTACCATGCACGGTGTGCAGCGGATCGGTCAGTGTCCAATGAATTTCGGTAGTGGCGGGATCCAGATGCACAGTGATTTTCTGAACAGGCGTGGTCTGCGCTGGGGATAAAACAGGCGCTGCGAGGACAACAGCGAACAGCAGGAGCCCGCAAAGCGATTCGGAAAGAGTGCGATAGGGTTTCATGCTTTCTCCGTAGAGTTATGCAAACGGTTCAGGCAAGCGAGGGGAGCAGCAGGCGGAGGCCGAGAGTGGGCGCGTGCTGCAGAAGGAACTGGCGCAGCGGCTTCTCACCGATGTGCACATTCAGCAAACTTTGAAAGACGGCCGGATCGCTCGCAAACGTGCGCAAAGCCCGGTCGCGTAACGGTGGCCAGCGATCCATCAGGAGTAGGATGCGGGCCATAGCCTGCGGCAGACGCATCATCGAGGCATGACGGCTCTGATACAGCAATAAACCTTCATTTCCCATCGAGAGATGCAGGGCGTCGGCCAGCAGGATGGCCTGACGGAAGCCCATGGCCAATCCCTCTCCAGTGATCGCATCGGCAGAGCCGGAGGCGTCGCCTACGAGTGCGACATTGCCGAGTACTACCTTCCTGAGCCGGAGGGTGGTGGTGATTGCGCCGCGCTCGCGGGTAATGATCTCCGCTCCCCTCAACCTGTCTCTTAGTTCAGGGATGCTTTCAATCAGGTCCTTGCTGCGTACTCCGCTGGAAGAACGGGTGACCACGGCAACGCAAACTTCGTTCCATGAAATCGGCGTGACGTATGCCTGGCCGGCGGGCGCCCAATGAACCTCCACATTGGGAGTCCATGGCGCGATACGGTAGTGGATACGAAACCCGAAACGCCGGCTGAGCAGTGAGCCCTTGTCCAATCCGGCCCAGGTGCGTATCCGCGAGGATTGTCCATCCGCACCAATGAGGATTCTGTATCTTACCGGCTCGCCATTCATGGTGATGGGTTGGCCCGGCATGGCCTTGACGCTGGCCTTCCAGGCAAAGCGCACCCCTGCATCGGCAGCGTGATCCACAAGGAGCTGGTGAAGCACTGTGCGCCTGACTCCTAACCCTTGAGTGGAGGGAAATGCCGCGGACACTGAGGATCGCTGGTCGCAGAATCGAATGCCCTGGAATTCGGCCCCGCTTGATTCAGGAACCTCCATGCCAAGGAGAGCGAGGTCGCGTCGCGAATCAGGCATAAGGCCTTCGCCACAGGCCTTGTCGATCGGCGGCGTGAGCGCATCGGCCAGCAGCACGTCAGCTCCGCGCTGGCGAAGAGCAATCGCCGCGGTCAGCCCCGCCGGGCCTCCGCCGACAATCAGTACATCGCAGTCGCTTCTATGCAGAGCCGACCTACCATTCGAGCAGTAGCATTTCGGCACAGAAGCCGGGTCCCATGGCAGCCAGGATGCTTCGCGTGCCTGGCTTGGGGCGCTGATGTTTCATCACTTCGTCGAGCACAACCAACACCGAGGCGGAAGAGAGATTGCCGACGCGGCGCAGGGCATCCCATGAAACCTGCAGGGCGGAATCGGGCAGACCCAGCGCCTCCGCGCTGGCTTCGAGGACCTTGGGGCCGCCGGTATGCATGATCCAGGAGCCGATGTCGGAGCGGGTCAGGTTTTGGGCAGCGAGGAACTGGTCGACATCGCGGCCGAGGTTTTCACGGACAACCTTCGGGACATCGGGAGAGAGGACAATGTTGAAACCCTTCTCGGAGATATCCCAGCCCATCACGTACGCCGTGTCGGGATAGAAGACCTGGTGGCTGGCAACGATTCGCGGGCCGGGCAGGGGGACTTGATCGCCAGCGACCAGGACGGCGGCGGCGCCGTCTCCAAAGAGGCCGGCCGAGATGAGGTTGGCGACGGACATGTCGTCGCGCTGCCAGGTAAGAGAGCAAAGCTCGACCGAAAGCAACACGGCGATCTGATCGGGATAGGCGCGTACATAGTCGGCTGCGCGCGCAAGGCCGGCGGCGCCGGCGACGCAGCCCAGTCCGAAGATCGGATTGCGTTTGATATGCGGCGAGAGCTTCATGCGGTTGACGAGGCGGGCGTCGATGGAGGGGCTGGCGACGCCGGTCACGGAAACAAAGAACAGCGCGGCGATGCGGTCGGCCGGGAGATTGGTCTGTTTGAGAAGGCACTCGATCGCCTGCTCGCCCAGTTCTTCGGCGACCTCGATCCAGACGTTATTAGACTTACCCCAGGTATCGAGCGCCTGGTAGTCGCCGAGAGGGCGGGAAAAGTGACGACCGTGAACACCGGTGCGAGCGTGAAGCCTCTCCAGAACGGCGGAGGATTGAGCGTCCCGTCCCCAGTAAGCTTTCAGTTCGTCTACAACCTGCTGCTGCTCGAAGTAGTGTTCAGGAAAAGCTGTAGCGGTTGCTGCAATGCGCATAGTTTCTGTGTGCTCTGCCTTGAGGATAATGAATCGGATTGAAAGATCGCTCAACTGAGAATTACGAATGTGTCATGCCGCTTTGCTCCGGTCAACAGAGAAAGTCAATGCCCGGGTCATTCATTCGATATCTCTCTGTCAAGCCGGAAATACGGTGAAGAATTCAATACGTCAGGATGCAACTCCCTGCAAAGCGCTGTCATGGACCGTCTTATGTAAGTTATCAGACGGCAATCCTATCGGAATCTCGATAACGATCCGAACTCCGGGAAGTGGAGTCCTATTCGCCGCGTGAGCCGAGCCGCCATGCGCGCAGGCAACGGCTTTCACGAAGGCCAAACCCAGTCCGTAGCCTTGCGAGGCATGGCCTTTCACAAAGCGCTGGAAGACCTGATTCTGCAGCTCCGGCGGAAAGCCCGGACCGTCATCTTCAACGGAGACGGTTGCCATGTTGCCCTCAGCGAAAAGGCGAAATTCGATGTGCGCGCCCTCCCCGGCGTAGCGCAACTCGTTTTCCATAAGATTCGATAGCAGGCGGGTCAGGAATCGCTGATCGACGCTGACCTCGATACTATCCTGAGCGGAGGTGGTCAGAATTTGATGGCGATCGGCGAATGCCGGCGCATAAAGCTCGGCGACGCGGCGCATCAGTTCCGAGAGGTCCATCTTTTCGCGGTGGAGGCGCAAAGCTCCGGCTTCGGCTTCCGCCACGTCGAGTGACGTAGTGACGATTTCTGACAGACGATCCAGATGGTCGAGGGCCTTGGCCACATATTCGCGCGAGAGGTCGACATCGTCGGTGGAAAGGGCTGCTTCGAGCCCGCCGCGCACCGAGGTGATCGGGCTCTTCATGTCATGCGCGACGGAGTCGGTGAGAGTACGGAGCTGGTTGACCGAAGCGGATATGCGGTCGAGCATGGTGTTAAAGGTACGCGCCAGGCGGGCCACCTCGTCGTTAGGCCTGCTGGCAGAGACGACGCGGCTGCTCAGGTCGGCGGTGTCGATGTTCGCAGCCGCGGTTGTGATGGCGTCAACGCGCTTCAGTGTGCGTCGAAGACCGAGAATCGCGGTCAGAAACCCGAAGCCCACCATGCATATCCAGCCGAAAATGAACCAGAGCAGCAGATCAAAGAGCAATTTCTGCGCGTCCGTATCCAGCAGTCCGAGATAGATTCGCCCGGATGCCGCTCCGCCTCCCACCTGGGGACCGAGATCGGCGGCGACGACACGGAAGCGCGATCGCCAGCCGGCCATTCGAATGGAAACAGCGGTGTGCTCGCGGATATTGCGCTTGCGAATCGCATCGAGGAACGGCGAATTATTTGCCGGCCCTACCCACAGGGGCGGCCGGCCGGAATCATCGGTTTGCAGAAAGAAAACGGTATTTGCAGCGGAGCGATTGCCTTTGCCGTCATAGGCCAGCTCCTGGGTAGCCAGCTCGGCTACCTCCTCCACGATTCGGCCGTAAAGAGCGTCGCGCGGGGTGGTGATCGCTACCTGCTTGAGCGTCTCGCTCTCACCGATAAGCCAGGAGTCGCCGCGTTCGCGGACGGCGCTGGCCACCAGTCCATACATCAGCATAAAGACAGCAGCGCTGACGACGGCAAAGACAATCGTGCTGCGCAGCGCCAGCCGCCACGCCGCGGTGCGGTAAAAGGAGCCGCTAATCCTTGAGAACGTATCCCACCCCCCGCATGGTTCGAATGAGCGGCCGCGCGGCTTCCTTATCTACTTTATTCCTAAGACGATGGATGTGCACATCGACGATGTTGGTTGAGGTGTCGATTCTCACCTTCCACACGTGGTCGAGGACCATGGCGCGGGTCACCACGCGGCCCACATTGCGGCAGAGATATTCGAGCAGGGCAAACTCCTGCTGGGTAAGCTGCAGCTCGACGCCGTCGCGATGCGCTTCGCGGCGGATGAGGTCCAGCTCCAGGTTCGCGACACGGAGCCGGGTGGGCTCGGGTTGCCCCGGAGTGCTGCGGCGCAGCAAGGCGCGCAGGCGGGCCAGGACTTCAGCGACCGCAAAGGGCTTCGTCAGGTAATCGTCCCCACCCCGCTCGAGGCCGAGGACGCGCTCATCGACCGAACGCCGCGCGGAAAGGATGAGCACAGGCGCGCTGACGCCTTGGGCACGCAGACGTTCGATGAGATCAAGGCCATCCATGTCTGGAAGGGTCAGGTCGACGACAAGAGCATCGTGGACGCCCTCCACTGCCAACCGCTCCGCCTCTTTGCCCTCGGCACAGGCATCGACGCGAAAGCCGCCTTCGGTCAGCGCACGGACGAGGAAATCGCGGATTGTATTGTCGTCTTCGACTACCAGCAGGCGCAATCGAATCGCCTCCTCTCGGTATTGCTTTCTATCCTGATGGCGCGGGCGGCCAGCTCCAACGCGCCCTGCCAGAAGCGTCTGGATGAGTGTACGGCCTCGGTGGCTGGCTGGGGAATGACAACGCTGTCATCGATATCCTCATTTCCGTGCTGCTGCTGGACCGTTCTCCCTTGTCTACGTGGGCAAATCCCGAATCCTGTCCATCAGGCTTGACGGACAGCGCCTTCTTCCGTGAATCTGGAAGCAGGGCGGAGGAGTTCGCCTTTCCGGAGTGGTGCTCCGGCGAACCGCTGCCGATCGGCAAGCCAATGACTCCTGACTACACGCGCTTACACCCTGGCGCGGATGGGCGGGAGGATCATGAAATATCTTTGGGTTGCTCTGGGCGGTGCGTTAGGTTCCCTGGCGCGATACGCGGTCGGGCTCTGGATCTATGAGCGCACAGGTACGCGCTTCCCTTACGGGACGTTTGTCATTAACGTCAGTGGCTGCTTTATTATCGGCTTCGCACTGACAGTGCTGGACGAGCGGATGGGCCTGCCTCCGGCGTGGCGCCTGGCGATCCCCATCGGATTTGTCGGCGCGTACACCACATTCTCAACCTTCGAATACGAGACGCTGCGCCTGGCGCAGCATGGCCAGGCGTTGAGCGGGCTGCTGTACGTCGTGCTCAGCGTAGTGCTGGGATATGGGGCGGTCTGGCTGGGGATGGCTGCGGCGCGGCCTTTCGCCTAGAGCCGGCGGCCTTCTCCGCGGCTTCCACGGTTTGCGCGATGAGGGTGGCGATGGTCATAGGGCCCGACTCCGCCGGGCACCGGCGTGTACGCTGCGCAGCGGTCGATGACCGGTGCGAGTTCGATGTCGCCGACGCCGCCGGGATGATAGCCTGCATCGACAACGACGGCCCCGTCGCGAATCCAATCGGCCTTGATGAACTCGGGCCTGCCCACGGCCCCGACCAGGATTTCGGCCCGGCGGACGACCTCGGGCAGATTCTTTGTCCGTGAATGGCAGATGGTGACCGTGGCATTCACCCCAAGCAGCATCATGGCCATGGGCTTGCCAAGAATCGGGCTGCGGCCCACCACGACCGCCTCCTTCCCTTCCAGCGCGATGCCGTAGCGCTTCGAGCAGACGCATAATGCCTGCCGGCGTAGCCGAGCCGTAGGCAGGTTCACCCATGGCCATGCGGCCGAAGCCGTGACTGGTGACGCCGTCCACGTCCTTCTCGATGGCGATGCGGTCGAAGCACTCGCGCTCCTCGATCTGCTTTGGCACGGGATGCTGCAGCAGGATGCCGCGGACGCGGGGGTTGGCGTTGAGATCGTCAATGTCGGTGAGCAGCTGCTCCGTGGTGGTTTCTTCGGGAAGCGCGATGCTGAGCGACTCCATACCTACGCGCCGACAGGCATTGCCCTTCATGCGCACGTAGGTTGCGGATGCCGGGTCCGCGCCAACGAGAATTGTTGCGAGAATCGGCGGTTCCGCGCCTGTCCGCTCAACTACTTTTTTGACCCTGGCTGCAAGCTCGGCTTCGAGCTCCTTCGCGTACGCCTTACCATCCAAAACAAGTCCCGACATAGAGAACCAGTTTAAGGCTTCGCGGCCCAAAACGGGCACGGGGCTCAATCGATGACGGCGTTGAGCTGATGGCGGACGTCTGCTCCACGTATCCAGAAGATCACGTCCGTGGCGATGTTGGTTGCATGATCGGCGATGCGCTCGAGATTGCGCGATACCAGGATGGCGTGAAGCGCCAGATTCGTGATCTCGGGCCGTTCCTGGATGACGCGAGTCAGCTCGACATGCGCGATGCGATTCATCCTGTCGATCTCGTCGTCCATGTCGCGCACGGATACGGCCACCTGGGCATCCCCTTCGAGGAGGGCCTGGATCGAAGAACGAATCATACGCGCGGCATAGTCGCCCATACCTTCAATATCCACCGGAAGATCGGCCGGAGCCTCGTCGATGAGCTCGCGGGTGCGGATTGCGATGCTCATGGCCTGATCGCCGATGCGCTCAAGGTCCCCGTTGATCTTGATGACGGCGAGGATAAAGCGTAGGTCGATGGCCATAGGCTGCTCCTTAGCGAGCAGTTCATACGCCATCTCGTCCACTTCACGCTGGGCGGCGTTAATCGCGGTTTCATTCTCTCGCACGTACTGGCAGATGCCGGGGTCGCGTCGCAGATAGGCTTCGACCGCGGACTCGAGGGCCTGCTGGGAGAGCGCAGCCATGGCCAGGAGCTTGTCCTTCAGTTCGGCGAGCTGCTGATGAAAGTGAATGCGCGGCAAAATTATCTCCCAACCTGCATTGTGCATCATGCCATATGAAAGAGTCGCAAATTATCGCACAAAGGTGTTATCGATCCGGCACGGGTTCAGGATGATGCGACTGGTTCCCTTCTAGGACCCTATCGGCACTTCTACGCCAGGCGTTCTTCCGCCTGCTGCGCGGCCTCGTAAATCTGGTCGAAGGACTCGACCGCGTAGAGCACCTTCTGCATCTCCGAAACCAGGAATTCCTGGTCGAGCACCTGATCGAGGTTGAAATCGCGAATCTCAGGGCCGTGCCCGCTTTTCACGCTCTCCACGACATAATTGGACTCTCCATGCGAGGAGATCAGCCCGGAGCCGTAGAGCTTGATGGTTCCATTCTGGCGAATGACGCCAAATTCGACCGTGAACCAGAAGAGGCGGCCCATGCGCTCCAGTTTGTCTTTGTCATCGAGCCCCGCACAGACACGTCCGTATTCCTGCAGGAAATCGGCGAAGATGGGGTGCGCATGCATGGGCACGTGTCCGAAGACGTCGTGAAAGATGTCCGGTTCCGGCGTGTATTCGAGCGAGTCGCGGCTGCGCAGCCAGGTGGTGGTGGGAAACTGACGCGCGGCCAGCATCTCGAAGAAGGCTTCGGGGGGCAGAAACCCGCTGACTGGGGTCGCGTTCCATCCGGTACGAGGGCCGAGACGCCTGTTGACCTCAGCGAGGTTGGGAATGGTGTCCTCCCGCAGACCGATCTGATGAAATCCGTCGAGATATTCCTGGCAGGCATGCTCATTGAGCTGAGGCATGCGGCGGCGCACCAGCTCCGCCCAGACCGCGTGCTGCTCCGGCGTATAGGCCGCCCAATCCTGCTGGATCAGGTAGTGTTCAGCAACGGTGAGATGGGCGGCTTGAGGATTCATCGTGTGTCGGCTCCGGCAAAACACTTGAGGATTTCACTGAGAATGTAGAGGTGTCAATGCGCATGTTCAGCCGAAATAGCTGCCCAGGAAGGCCGTCCAAAGAGCAAAGCTCGATCATCCCGGCTCCTGATAAAGGCCAAGGACATTTCCCGCCGGGTCGCGAAATCTGGCCGTGATCTCCGGCGCGTCGACCCCGATCGGCTGGACAATCTCACCCCCATTCGCTACGACTGCGTCGGCAGTTGCCGCCACGCTGTCCACCATGATGTAGACGAGAAGGCCGGGCTCTGAGGCGGGCGAACGGCCTGGGATGAAAGCGCCGCTCACCTCCCCGGTGTTGTCGTCAAAAGCGGTATGTCCATCGCCCCGCAGCCTCATCTTCCAGCCAAAAACTGCCTTGTAGAAGTCCGCAGAGCGCCGGGCGTCTTCGGCCGGAAGCTCCAGGTAGCAGATCTTTCCGTTGGCAAGGGTCGGCGGCATCTTCAATTCCTCTCCGCAGCGATGGCGGCGCGTTCAGGGCTCCGGTTAAGCGTACTGCACCGATTTGCAATCTCGTACATCTCTTTTTGAGGGGGTGCTTGCGCAGCCCTGGTTGGAACCGCTTATGGCAGAAAATTCCCGACTTACGAGTACGCCTCTTTCAGTGTTAGACCTGGCTCATGTCCGGCAGGGCGGCACCGTCGCCGATGCCTTCCGCAACACGCTCGACCTGGCGCGCCAGGCGGAGCGCTGGGGATACAAGCGTTTCTGGCTTGCGGAGCACCACAACATCGCCGGAGTGAGCTCTTCGGCGACTTCGGTGCTGATCGGATATGTCGCCGGAGGCACAAGCACCATTCGCGTGGGCTCGGGCGGCATCATGCTGCCGAACCACGCTCCGCTGGTAATTGCCGAGCAGTTCGGCACACTGGAGACGTTGTATCCGGGGCGCATCGACCTGGGACTGGGACGCGCGCCAGGGGGCGATTACGCAGCGGCACGCGCTTTACGCAAAGACTTGCGCGCCAACGGCGACGACTTCCCTGCTCTTCTCCAGGAGCTGCGCCACTACCTCGCTCCCGCGAAGCCCGGGCAGACTGTCGTCGCGTTCCCGGGCGCTGGGACGAACGTCCCGATCTGGCTGCTGGGGTCGAGCGGATTCAGTGCGGCGCTAGCTGCGGAGCTGGGCCTTCCCTTTGCCTTTGCGGCTCACTTTCAGCCGGACAATCTGCTGCCTGCTCTCGATCTTTATCGAAAGAGCTTCCGGCCTTCGGAGATCCTCGACCGGCCCTACAGCATGGCCGGCATCCAGGTGATTGCGGCGGAAACCGATGAGGAGGCAGAGTTTCTGGCGACGACTCCGCAGCAGATGTTCCTGAACCTGATCCGCAACCATCCTGGCCCGCTGGTTCCACCGGTGAAGAGTCTCGATTGGAACCCCTTTGAAGAAAGCGCTGTCGCGGCGAAGTTTCGCGCGTCGATCGTGGGCAGCCGCGAGACGGTACGGCAGAAGCTGGAATTGTTTCTCGATGAGACGCAGGTGGATGAACTAATGATCGTGACCAATCCTTACGAACATTCTGTGCGCTTGCGCTCGTACGAAATCATTGCGGAGCTGGCCGGAATTTCGGGCTCCGTGATGTTTCACGAAACCGTAAGTTCCTAGCAAACATTTACTCGCCTGCCGCAACTGTAACTATTCAAAAGCGTTGCCCGATCGCCTGCATCGTGCGTATGATGCAGGGTCCAATCGGGAGGCCTAACGCGCCTATGCTAGCGAATCCCCACTCGAAGTTGCTGGATGCCATTCGGCCCGCCTTGCTCACCGATGCCGGCCTGCTGTCTCAAAGCGATGCTCCGAATCAACTGCTGCTCTGGCTCTCTGCGGGGGTGCTGTGCTTTTTAGCGGGATACGGAGGCATCTGGCTGGGCCAGACCCCGGCGCAGGCCGATGTGATCTGGCCAGCCAATGGAATTCTGCTCGCGCTTCTGCTTCAATCGCCGCGCCGGACGTGGGGCGGTTACCTGATAGCCGGGTTTACCGCGAGCGTCCTCGTGCACGGCGTCTTTCATTTTCCATTGACGCGATCATTGGTCTTTTCCGTCGCGAACGTATCCGAGATACTGGTCGCCGCATCTCTGATGTGGCGTGCTGGAGTAACACGGCCAAATCTGACCGAATGGCGTACGCTGGGACGTTTCATGCTCTGCGGAGTATTCCTGGCGCCTTTTGTCTCGGCTATCGTCGTCGAATTTCTTCGCGTCCTCGGCGGAGAACCCGCCGACCTGCTGGGGCTGTGGAACTGGTTTATGGGCGATGCGCTCGGCATCGCCATCATGACTCCGCTGCTGCTCGCCATCCATGCGGACGAGCTTTCAGATCTGATCAGCCGGACAAGACGCACGGAAACCATCTCGCTGCTCTCCGGGTTAACCGTTCTTTCGGTACTCGTCTTCAACCAGGGCCGGTATCCGCTGGCCTTCCTTCTTCTGCCTGCACTGCTGCTGGTCATTTTCCGGTTGCGCGCCTCGGGTTCGGCGATCGGCATCTTCCTCATCGCGATTCCAGCCGCATATTTCACGGTGCAGGGCGAGGGCCCTTTCGCCCTAATCAGGAAAGGCGCTCTGATCCACAGCATCTTCATGCTGCAGTGCTTCTTCTGTGTGCTGCTGATGATTGTGTACGCCGTCTCGGCTGCGCTCACCGAACGCGACCGCCTGCAGGACGAGATGGGGCAGGCGTATCGGCAGGCGCAGGAGCTGCTGGGCCTGGATCATTTGACAGGACTGGCCAATCGCCGAGCATTCGACAAGGAGCTTGCCCGTGAGTGGCGGCGGGCGATCCGCGAACAAGGCAGCCTCTCGCTGCTGATGATCGACGTCGATAACTTCAAGCTGTACAACGACCACTATGGGCACCCTGCCGGCGACCAATGCCTTATGGCCATTGCATTCCTGCTCTCGAAAGCCATGGTCCGCTCCACGGATCTTGTCGCCCGATACGGCGGCGAGGAGTTCGCCGTCATCCTCCCCGGCTCGCACGCTGAGGGCGCGGCCATCATCGCTGAACGCTTCCGACAGGCCATCGTCCAGGCTAGTCTGCCGCACGCGAAAAGCGGCCTTTCCTTCGTGAGCGTGAGTATCGGAGTCGCAACGTTGCACCCTGCGATCGAGATGAATTCATCGCAACTGCTCCAGGCGGCTGACGAAGCACTTTATCAGGCGAAGAAAAACGGACGTGATCAGATCGCGATCTTCCCGGAGAGCACATAGGAAAAGCTCGCGGCGGGTGGGCGAATTCACAGCCTCGCTGAATCTACGAGGCGGAAAAAGCACACTCAACGAGCGCGGCAAATGTTCGGGGCGCTTCGCATCTCCTCTGGATCGCTCGGAGTTGCCATGAAAACCTCCAGCCGGCGATTACCTGGGTGCACAATGGAAACTTTGAGGCAGGGGCGGCTCCTGCTAGGATCGTAGTTTCCGATGGCAGACGCAAAGTTACAGATTATCCCCCTGGGCGGGTTAGGCGAATTCGGCATGAATTGCCTGGCGGTTCGCTGGCAAGACGACATCCTGGTGATCGATGCCGGACTGATGTTTCCCGAGTCCGAGCTCCTCGGGGTGGACATTGTTGTTCCCGACATAACCTACCTCATTGAAAACAAAGACCATGTGCGCGGGATCATCCTGACTCACGGGCACGAGGATCACATCGGCGGCCTGCCGTGGATTCTCTCCGAGCTGAATGTGCCGGTGTATGGCACGGAGTTCACGCTGGCCTATGTCGAAGGCAAGCTCGAAGAGCACAAGATGCTCGACGACACGGAGCTGATCGAGATCGCTCCGGGCGCGAAGTTTTCGCTCGGCCCATTTACGGTTGAGCCGATTCGCGTTACCCACAGCCTGGTGGACTGCGTCGCGCTGGCCATCGAGACGCCGGTGGGCGTGATTGTGCATACGGGCGATTTCAAGATCGATCTGTCACCGCCCGACGGCAAGGCTTTCGATCTGCACAAGTTCGCCGAGTACGGCAAGCGCGGAGTGCTGGCGCTGCTGCAGGACTCGACCAATGTCGACCGGCCCGGCTACACGCCCAGCGAGTGGTCGGTAAAGCCAAGGCTGGACGAAGTCTTCTCCCGCACGAAGAAGAAGCTATTCTTCAGTTGCTTCTCTTCGTCGATCTATCGCATCCGCATTGCTCTCGACCTGGCCCACTTCCACGGGCGCAAGGTGGCAGTGGTCGGACGCTCGATGGTGGAGTCGTCGGAGATCGCGCAGGACCTGGGCTATCTGGACCTGCCGCCCGGGCTGCTCATCCATCCCGGCCAGATCGGGGATCATTCGCCGGAAAACGTCATGATCCTGATCAGCGGCACGCAGGGCGAGCCGATGAGCGCACTGAGCCGCGCCGCGGTGGACAACCACAAGCATGCGCGGATTCTGCCCGGCGACACCGTCGTCCTCAGCTCCCGCGTGATTCCCGGCAACGAGAAGAGCATCTTCCGCGTGATCGACCACCTCTACCGGCGCGATGCGCACGTGATCTACGATGACGGCGCCTCGGGGCTGATCCACGTGAGCGGACATGCCAGCCAGGAAGAGCAGCGCCTGATGATCAACCTGCTGAAGCCGAAGTTCTTCATCCCGGTTCACGGTGACTATCGCCATCTGAAGAAGCATGCCGAGCTGGCGCAGAGCATCGGCGTGGTCGAGCTGGCGCTGGTGATCGAAGACGGCGACATTCTGGAGCTGGATCGCAACAACGCGCAAAAGAAGGGCAAAGTTACGGCGGGACGAATCTGCATCGATTCAGGCTCTACGGCCGATGTGGTTGAGGACCTGGTGATCCGCGACCGGCGGCATCTCTCCGAGGACGGGTTTGTGCTGCCGATTCTGACCATCAACAAGCTGACCGGCAAGGTCGAGCGCCAGCCGGAGCTGGTCACACGCGGATTTGTGGCAGAGGCCGGCCTGATGGAATCGGCGCGGCAGGTGGTCGCATCGACGCTGGAAAATTCTTCGACCGAAGAGAAGGCTGACTACGGCGTCATCAAGGAAAAAATCCGCATCGATCTGAAACGGTATATCCAGAAGAACACCAGCCGCCGGCCTTTGATCATGCCGGTGATCCTGGAGATCTGAGCCGAAGCATGAGAACGATGACCTTCCGCGGCGTGGTGCTTGGCTGCATCTTCGCACTTGGCATTCCGGTCTGCAGCGCACAGGCCTGCCCTTCGACCAGCACGATTCCGGAACTGGTCAAGGCGCTGGACGACGCCGTGAGTGGTCCCGCCAATGGAGACCGCACCTGCCTGCGGGGTTTGCTCATGCCGGACGCGCGGCTCATTCCGATGGTGAAGTCTGCGGACGGCAAGTGGTCTCCTCATGTCCTGACGGTAGAGGACTGGATCAGCCGGGTTGCCAAACGCGGCAGCGAGGCGTTCTATGAGCGCCAGGTCAAATACTCCGTCCAAAGCTACGGTCAGATTGCCCAGCTCTGGAGCACCTACGAGATTCGCGAGACGCCGGATGGCAAGGCAACTACCCGCGGGGTCAATGCGATCCAGGCGGTGAATGACGGATCAGGATGGAAGGTCGCGCAGATCGTCTGGAAGGCCGAGGCGCCCGACGATCCGATTGCGGCGAAGGATCTACCCTAAATACGAATGAATACCTCGATGGTCACCCTCGACGAATTTCGAGCCGCCCAATCCCGCATAAAGGGCGTGGCGGTGCACACTCCGCTGGTTCCCTTTGCGCTTGCCGGTGCCGTCGGTGAGATCTATGTCAAAGACGAGAGCCGGCAGCCGATCGGGAGCTTCAAGCTGCGCGGGGCCTACAACAAGATTGCCCAGCTTAGCGAGGACGAGCGCAGACGCGGGGTAATCACCTACTCCAGCGGCAATCACGCGCAGGGTGTGGCGTATGCGGCTCGGGCGGTCGGAGCGAAGGCGGTCATCGTGATGCCTTCGAATGCTCCCGAGGTGAAGAGACAAGCCACCACGGCTCTGGGCGCGGAGATTGTGACCGTGGGACCAAGCAGCCTGGAGCGGAAGGTCAAAGCGGAGGAGCTCGAGGCACAGTTCGGTTTCGTGATGATCCCGCCTTACGACGATCCGCAGATCATCGCCGGACAGGGCACCTGCGGGCTGGAGATTCTCGAAGACCTGCCCGATGTGGACCTGGTGCTGGCTCCGGTGAGCGGGGGCGGCCTGCTGAGCGGAGTGGCCGCGGCGGTGAAACATCTGAAGCCCGAGGTTCGCGTTCTGGGCATCGAGCCGGAGCTGGCAGGCGACGCGCAGGAGAGTTTTCGTGGCGGCAAGCTGGTGAGCTGGCCCGCGGAGATGACCACGCGCACCATCGCCGATGGGCTGCGCACACAGAGTCTGGGCGAGCTGAATTTTCTGCATGTGCGGACGTTTGTGGACGATATTCTGACCGTGAGCGAGGATGAAATCCGACAGGCGATGCGCACCATGGTTCACTCGGCGAAGCTCACTCCGGAGCCAAGCGGGGCGGTAACCACGGCAGCGGTGCTTTTCCATCAGGAGCAGCTTCTTCCCTATCGCAAGGTAGTCGCGGTGATGAGCGGCGGCAATGTTGAGCCCGGAGTGCTGGCGGCGATCCTGAGTAATACGGCTATGGCTGGTAAAGCCTAAGTTTGATCCGGCGTATATTGAGGCGAGACGAATGCGGGGCAATCTCCGTCTCACCATCGTGATGCGAAACCTACGACGACGCTTTTTCGCTTTGCTATTGATTTCCTCTGCATTGGCCGCTGCGGCGCAAAAGCGCATGCCGCAGCTTCAGATGCCCAAGAACGGCACCCAGGCCACCATCATCCGCCTGGCGAATCTCTATGCGCAATCGGACGAGTCGACTGACCGGACCGGCCAAATTACGCCCGGACGCGAGCTGGTCATTGTCGAGCGCAGCGGCCACTGGCTGCGGGTGTTTGCGAATGTGGATGCGCCAGAGTCGCGCCAGGCCGATCAGCCGGTGATGCAGGACAGCCAGCAGGTCACGCCGATCTCAGGCTGGATGCTGGATAAGGGTATCGTCGACACAACCACACCGCACGGAGACCAGATTCTCTTCGGCGAAGCAGTGAGCGCGGAGAACGCGGCCTCGAATCCTAATCCCCCGCCGGGCGCGGCGCTGGAAGCGCGGCTGCTCTACCGGCGGGTGGTGGAGATGTTTCCGCAATCGCCGCTGACGCCGGAGGCCATGTGGCGCGCGGCAGATATTCGCTGGCAGTTGCAGAAGGCCGACGCTGCGACGCTCCCGTCCGCTCACGAGAAAGAGAACTACCTGCGCGAGCAGATGGACGAGGACGAGATGCGGAAGATCGAGAAGTATTTTCCGCACACCAGGTGGGCCGACTTCGCCGCATACGACATGATCGAGAACAAACTATGCGGCGACTGGAAGGGATCCGAGAAATGTCCGGAGAAGGAGACCGACTTCTATCTGAAGTACGTCGACGAGCATCCGGATTCGCCGCGCGCTCCGGAGGCCTTATACAACGCGGCCTACCGCATGGCGGCGGCCGGTGATATGTGGCAGGCAGACGGCAATGAGGGACGGGCGAAAGAAGACCGCTCTCACGCGCAGGATATTGCCGGACATCTGGAGTCGAAGTATCCGCAGTCGGTCTATGCTGCGCGGGCGGCGACCCTGGTCTACAAGATCGAGCAAAGCATCCCTATCTGCGGAAACGACCGGGAATAAGGACTGGCCGTCCAAGGGACACGCGCATTTCATGACGGGGTCCTGCGGGTCCCTTAGCGAGGTCGATTCCCCCGTTTCATTTTCCCCAATCGTTCGCTGTCCTCTGAAATAATGGAGTTGCTCTGGGGGTTCGGACTGTGTTTGCCGTCGCTCGGCGGCGATAACCGCGTTGTGTCTTGATGAAGCCCCTGAAACTGGTTACTACTCCAACCCGCAACCGCCGGCTGAATGAACTGATTGGGCTGCTGGTGCTGGTCTCCGCGATCCTCCTTCTTCTCGCCCTTATCTCCTACCGCCCCACCGATCCCTCGTTCGACACGGTAGGCGGATTTGGGAATGGCCGTCCCGCACATAACTGGACCGGCCTGATCGGAGCCTGGATCGCCGATCTGCTATTGCAGATCGAGGGTCTCACGGCATTTTGCCTTCCGGTGCTCGGTGGCGCGCTGGGATGGACCTGGCTGCGCTCCCGCCCCGCAGGATCGCCCGGAGCCAAGTTGTTCGGCATCCTCCTTTGCATGATCTTCGGCCCCGCGCTGCTGGGCCTTCTGCCCGGCCATCTGCATTTTCTTTATGGCTTACCCATCGCCGGCCTCGTTGGACGACTGGCGTCGGACGCGCTGGTAGCGTGGCTGAACTATCCGGGCGCGTGCGTGGTTTCCGCCAGCATGGTGGCTATCGCGCTCTATCTCTCGACCACTTTCAGCTTCAATACGGCGCGCGAATGGCTGGCAATCCGCTTCGCGTTTGTGATGGCGTGGCGCGATCGCCTGGTGAACTGGCGCGCGGCGCGTGCTCGCGCGAAGGAAATGAAGGCCGAGGCACGGCAGGACAAGATTCGCGAAAAAGAGCTGGTAAAGGCGCGCAAAGCAGCAGCCAGGCTCGAAAAGCAGGGATTTCAGCAGGAGAAGATCGTCGAGCCACTCAGCCGGGCCGCCCACGCTGACGACGAGAATGATGCGCCCGGACATCGGCAACGCGGCTTCGCGGAAATGTTCGCTGAAGAGCCGATTGCTCCAAGCATATGGGAGCAGATTCCGCAGGCCCGCGTTCCCGATCCCGAACCGGAGCCGGTGGTTGAACAGGCACCGCCGCCGGTGCTGAAGCCACAACTGGTGACGAGGCGGGAGACGCGTCCCGAACCATTGTCGGATCAGACAATTGCTGTGGGCGGCCGGGCCGATGCGGAGGCGAGGCCAGTGACCGTGGCGCCCAAATCGGTGAGCGGCTTTAAGCTTCCACCGAGCACCCTGCTGCACCGCAGCGAGGATGCCACCACCGTGCGCGAAGACGAGCTGCGCGTGGAAGCTCAGATCCTGGTCGAGAAATGCGCCGAGTTCGATGTGATGGGGCAGGTGGAGCAGCATCAATCCCGGCCCGGTGGTGACGACTTTCGAATTCCGTCCCGACGCCGGCGTCAAGTACAGCCGCGTAACCGGCCTGGCCGAAGACCTGTGCCTGGCGATGCGCGCGGAGAGCATCCTGATCGAGCGCATGGCGGGCAAGAGCACCGTCGGCATCCAGGTGCCGAACCACGACCGCGAGACCATCTGGCTGCGCGATGTGATCGAGGCGGAAAACTTCCGCACCGGCAAGAGCAAGCTCACGCTGGCCATGGGCAAGGACATCAACGGGCGCATCGTTACCGCCGATCTCACCACCATGCCGCACGTGCTGATTGCCGGCTCGACGGGCAGCGGCAAATCGGTCGCCATCAACGCCATGATCATGTCGGTGCTCTTCAAGGCCACGCCCGCGCAGGTGCGGCTGATCCTGGTCGATCCGAAGCGTGTGGAACTGGGCATGTACGAGGGCATCCCGCACCTCTTCACGCCGATCATCACCGAGCCCAAGCTCGCGGCCAACGCTCTCCGGAACGCGGTGCGCGAGATGGAACGCCGCCTGAAGCTGCTGGCCTCGCGCAGCGTGCGCAACATCGACCAGTACAACAAGCTCTTTGAGAACGGAACGCCGAGCCTTTTCGACGATGCGCACGATGAGGAGCCGCTGCCGTACATCATGATCATCATCGACGAGCTCGCCGATCTGATGATGCTGGACAAGGCCAACGTCGAAGAGGCAATCACACGGCTGGCGCAGATGGCGCGCGCCGTCGGCATCCACCTGGTTCTGGCGACGCAGCGGCCTTCGGTGGATGTCATCACCGGCCTCATCAAAGCCAACGTGCCGACGCGCATGTCGTTTCGGCTGGCAACCAAGGTGGACTCGCGCACCATTCTCGATTCGAACGGCGCAGAAGTCGCTCCTGGGCCGCGGCGACATGCTCTTCCTTCCTCCGGGAACCTCGCGGCTGCAGCGTGTGCATGCTCCGTTCGTCACGGAAAAAGAAATCGCAGCAGTTACAGATTTCTGGAAGAAGCAGGGACAGGCCGAGTACGTGCAGGGCTTCCTCGAAGCGCCGAAAGATGCGCAGGGGCGCGATCTCGATGCGCACGGCGACGGAGACGACACCGACGACGAGCTATTCCAGGATGCCGTTCGCCTGGTGCTGGAGTTCGGCAAGGCCTCCACTTCCCTGCTGCAGCGGCGGCTGCGCATCGGCTATGGGCGCGCAGCGCACCTGATCGACATGATGGAGCGGGACGGGATCGTCGGCCCGGCTGATGGATCGAAGCCGAGAGAGATCCTCAAACGCCCCGACTGGCTCAACGAAGTTGAAACATCGCTTCGCTAAACAAGGCTTGATCTACCAACAAAAGCGGCGTGGCCTGAGGTCACGTCGTTTCTTTGTCCAGCAGTCGCTCTATGCAGAGCCGCGCTCGAGCGCTTGAATCCATCGGCGGCACAGCAGCAGGGGAATGCACCCGAAAAGTCCGAAGCTGCAATCGATCAGCCGCCACGGCAGGGGAATGCCTCGCACTGCACCCGCGACTAGCGCTAACGGAACGACGCAGGCACAGGCAATCAGTCCGAAGGTGATGACCCACTTGTTTCGGACCGGCTCACGGTAGGGTCCAATGAACGCAATAGCCATCACCAGATGCGCGAACGCAAGCCAGTCCGTACCGTAAGCCAGGAACGGATAGCTCTGATGCATCGCCGCGAGCCCCTCGTGAACCTTCGCGATCCAGGAAAGTAATCCGCTCGCGGCCGCAATTGGCTGAAGCGCACTTGTCAGAAGCAGACGGTGAAACCAGCGCAATTCATCGAGCAGCGGAAACGCCGTGATACCGCTGATTGCCAGCCCGATAATGAAGAGAAGTAGCCAGACACGAATCCGCCGCCTGTAATCTTCGGGTCGCATGAGTCCTTTGAAAAATTGTGCTTATGCCACATAAGTCGGCGTGCCGCACATGAAGCCGCATAAACATATCCGCCCGGAGCGCAGCGCTATCCACGCGCTACGCTCCGGGGGCATATCGGCATTTCGTTTATACCAGTCCTTTGAAGAACGCGGGACCTCCACCTGTCCCAGTCGCCCGCGAGCTGTACCAGTCGATCCGCCGCGTGAAGTACATCGCCGTGGCTACCGCCAAGAAGCTCATGATCGCGCCGATCAGCAGTGCATCGTGCTCCAACCGCAGCAGCAGGTAGATCAGCATATACAGTGGCCCGAAAACGGCCAGCGCCCGCCATCCCTGCATGCGGCTCTCAAAGATCCACGCGGCATTCGTCGAGAGCAAGCCCACCGTCGCGCCTCCCGCCATGAGAAAGGCCCGGTCAAATCCAACCTCCTCCGCCAGCGACAACAACAACAGGTAGAAGATCAGTTGCGCCGTCCCGACCAGCACGTACTGCGCCGGATGCACCCGCGTTCCCGTCGTCGCCTCGAAGACGAAGTACGTGAGAAACACCAGCCCGAGAAACAGCAGCACATACTTCAGCGAGCGCGTCACCGAACGATACGAATCCACCATACGGATCGGCAGTACGCTCTCCGACGCACCGTCCGCGGCATACTGCGCAGGAGTGGCTTCGTGCATCGCGCCTTGACTGCGCTCCCTTACCAGGCCGCTCACGAAGAACGAAGGAATCGTCATAAACAGCGCCAGCACGCTGAGCAACAGCAGCTTCATCCCCATCGAGCGGGAATTCCATTCCCGTACGTCGTTTGACATTGAAGTATTCATCGTTACCCTCCCAGAAAAAATCTCTGCTAACTACTTTGTATTGCAAAGTTAATGGCGAAAAATATTACGCCTTGCTCGCCGATACCGCCCGCAGCGCTTCGAGCATGCTGCTGTCCTCCATCATGGCCGCCGCATCTTTCACTACCTTTTCCAGCGTCGCCAGATACTCCACAAACCGCGCCCGTCCCGACGCCGTAATGCGACAGATCGTCTGCGGACGGTTGCCCGCTGTCGTCTTCACCACCTGCACCATCTTCTTCTCCTCCAAAACCTTCAGATGGCGGTTCAAATTCCCGTCCGTCAGGCCGCAAAGCTGCTTCAGGTCACCGAAACTCACGCCCTTCTTCCGCGCCGCCAGCGATGTGAGGATGCCCAGCCGCGCCCGTTCATGGATCACGCGGTCCAGCCCCTCGTAGGCGAAACGCGCTTCCCCGATCGGCTCATCAGATCGCATCGTCTTCCGTCTTCGCACCCCACAGCAGAACAGCCGCCACCAGCAATTGCCCGGCACCGAACGGAACGCCCATAGCCCACGGAGAAAGACCGCGCTGGTCCGCCAGCGAAATGAGCAACAGTCCGGACACGAGATACCATCCGCCCGCCAGCACCATCGGCCTAGGCAAAAATCGGCACGATGCGAAAATGCCCAGACTGAAAACTACTTGCCAGATCGCGGGCATCATCCAGAAGCTCCCCGGCACGTAGCGCACCATCGCGATCGTGAGCAGGACACCCACCGCGATCGCCGGAAGGAGCTGCTCCACCGCCATACGAAGCATCGCGCTCGCCATGCACGTGTGCACGCGGCGCGTCCGCGCCAACATCTCCATAGCCACCAATACCACCGAGAGCGCAGCCGTCCCGATCCACAGGCTCAGGTATGCGACACGATGAGTTCCCGGCTCCCGGAACCAGACCGCCTGCAGCAGCGCGGCAACGATCGCTAGCGCGCCTGTTCCCGTCACCGTAGCCGGACCGTAACCACGGAACTCCGAGCTCTCTGCCACCTGCTGCCGAATGTGATCGATGTCGCCCAGCGCCTTGGAAAGTTCGCTCATCGATTAACTTTGTATTGCAAAGTACAGCGCCGAGTCAAGCAAATTTCTTACGCAGCGTCTGCTCAGCCCAGCTTCCCGCCCTGTCCGCGCAGATTAAGCCAGTCTTTTTGATAAACGAAGCTCACGGTGAGCAGCAATGCTCCGAGACCGAGGAAGCTGAAGATGCGATAGCCCTGGCTCAACTGACGTGTGTCAAAGAGAAATACTTTGGCTATGCTGAGCGCTAACAAAACCAGCGCCTGCCACCTCAGAAACGGCGACCTCCGCCAGAATCCCGCGGCGAGAAGCGCTGCTCCAAACAGCATCGACCACGTGGAATAGCTGAACTGTTCGTCAATCGAGCTGCCCCGAACAGCGGACAGTGTTCCTGGCGTCGACCAGTAGGCGTGAATCTCCAGGCAGACAGCAACCATCAAGAGCGATGTGGCGGTGAGGCCGGAAACTCCGGCGATGGTGCGCCATGCGCGCCCTGGTTCTGACGCCGGAAGTTTCATTGCGAACATTGCTGTGCGCGCAGCGAAGAGGCTGGCCGCAATGGCCACCAGATAAGTTGCAAAACGGGTATTCAGCAGGACAGCCGGTGAGGCGGGCGGATTGAAGAAGTGAACAGGCAGCAGCAGTGCGATGATGCCTGCCGCAAGCACCCATAGTGCGACTGCGCGGAGATACGGAATTGCATACTTCGCCGTCAGCCAGACAAGCGCCGCGAATTCAAGGAACCAGCCGATGGCGATCCAGCGGCCATCCGCCTCCATGGGTATGGCGATGGAGATGAAGACGACACTGATCACGAGATAGATTGGCGGCAGCGCGGCGGGCGCGCCATCGCGTGCGCCCCGCCGGCCCAGACGCAGCATCATCAAGTAGAAAGCGGCGAAGGGCAAAGCAATCCAGTGCCGCAAATGTATGTGTTCGGGGTTGCTCATCAGAATGAAGACTTCGAGAAAGCCGAGCGCCGCGTTGAGAATGGGCAGAAAGCGCACGACCAGACTGTCTTCAATCAAGTGGGTGGCGAAGGCTGTCGACAGCCTGAGACTGCGCAGCAGTTGCGGCGAAACCGTGAAGAGCAGAAAGAAGGCGAGAATGAAGAAGAGGGTCAACGCAAATTCCTCTTCGCCGTAGTCGCTCGCGTACCACCCGACCGCGTAGAAAGTCGTTCCGGCAAAGGCGGCGAGCAGAAGCCGCGACCAGGGGCGTAGAGCAATCAGCGCCACGACGGCTATATCCAGGACCAGGAGATAGCTGAAAAGTGTGAGCTCGCTGCCGGGATGCATGGAAAGAAGGATCGGAGTAAGCAACCCTCCGATTGCCGCGTAAAAGGCGAGCACTTCGGAGTTCTGCATCCAGCACATCAGTGCGTTCGAGGCCGTCACCATGACCATCGCCACAAATGCAATCTCCGCGGAGATCAGGTGAAAGAGGGCGAACGCCGCCCACAGCGAGAGATAGAGAACGCCGGTCGCGATCGCTTTCAGCGAGTAGGAAAAGGCGCGATAACCGCTGGCGCGAAAGCGCTCTGACAATCCGACGATCGCAGCGCCGGCGACGAGTCCTGCCAGCACCCTGCCGGCCGGTCCGATCCATTGATTGTCGATGGCGAGCTTGAGGAACCAGGCGACGCCGACCAGCACTGCGACGATGCCGATGCGATTGAAGAGCTGCGAGCCGATACGCGATTCGAGCGACTTGCCTGTAGAAGTATTGGCAGCGAAATTCGGGACACCAGTTGGTCTCTGCGGAGGGACAGGCATCGCCCGTACCTCAGCAGCAGGGCTGGACGGAGGTTCTCCTAGACGGGCTTCGAGCCGCGCGACACGTCCTTTGAGCTCGGCGACCTGCTGGCGGAGTTCTTCGTTTTCGCTGCTCATCCCCGTTCACTGTACAGCGTGTTGAGGGAAAGAAAAAAGAGAGCCCGCATGGGCTCCCCAGGATTTCAATTGTAGTGTTGACCTTAGTAGATGATTTTCAAGCCGAATTGAATGATGCGCGGCTCGAAGGTGCTGGAGATCTGTCCACCACTGCTTGGAATTCCGCCAGCGATCGCCGACAGCGGCGCCGTGGCTCCGGCTCCGAGGGTTGCGGCGGAGGTGCCCTGCGTTCCGCTGATCGTATTTGGCAGATACAGGTTGGTGTGGTTGAAGAGGTTGTAAAACTCGGTGCGGAACTCGACCTTCAGGCTCTCGATGGGGGTGTTGAACTTCTTGTTGAGAGCGAGGTCGGTTTCGTAGAAGGGAGGCGTGCGGCCGGGATTGCGCGAAGCGTCGCCGAAGGGGCTGAGGACGTTGCCGGCCGCGTCCTTGATCGGCGGCAGCACGAATGCTTTGTAGTTGATGTAGTTCACGTAGCCGGTGTTGGCTGCGCGCGAAGACCGTCCCTGGGTGACCTTCTGGTCCGGCACGATATTCGGGCGGTATTCGTTGGCGCCGCGGTAGGTCGCCGAGATCTGCGATGAGACTGCCTGCGCACCGTTGGGCGTATAGGTCAGGTTGAAGGGCGTGCCGGCCTGCGCGGTGTTGATGGCGCTGATCTGCCATCCGCCGAGAACCGCGTTCGGCCGGACCATTGGCGCCAGAGAGGAACTGCCGTCCGTGGCCGAAGGGCAGCTCGTAGACCAGGCTGGTGACGTTGGCGATAGGCAGGTTGTAGTCCGACTGCGCAGTAGTCGGCCTTGATGTTATTGGCGTCCTGCGGCGAAGGCGTGTTGCCTTCGAGCGACGCGCTGGCATTGTCGAGCGAGTGCTCCCAGGTGAAGGAGTTGAGCAGCGTCAGGCCGGCGACGAAGCGCTGCTCGTAGCGAACCTGCAAGCGCGTTGTAGTTGGACCAGAACTCGTTGAGCGCTTCGGTAATATCGCTCGGCCAGTTGGCGAAGGGCCGCGTGAAGCCGTTGTGCCGGGGTTCTTCTGGTTTGCCGTTCAGGAAGCCCTGCAGCTTGAGGCCGTGGTTGCCGACGTAGGCGATGTCGAGCAGGGTGTTCTTCGCCAGCTGCTGCTGCACGCTGAGGAAGTAGTTCTCGACATAGCTGTCCCGCGTATTCTTGGGAACCCAGGTGATGTTGTCGGTGGCCGGGTTGAAGGTGGTCACCAGACCCGAGGGAAAGCCCTGGCTGGCGGTGGCGTAGCAGCTTGGAGTTGTGGTGCCGACGGCGATGATCTGCGCGGGCAGCGGCGTGGAGCACTGGTTGGTCGTCGTGGGGGCAATCTGAGTGACGGCGGCAAACTGCGCCTGCGGCGCGTTGATGCCGAGGATGTCGCCCGAGCCGGCGCGGGTGTAGTGCACGTAGCCGGTGCCGAAGCCGCCGCGGACAGCCGTCTTCGGCGTGGCCGCACAGGCAAAGCCGACGCGCGGCGCGAAGTCGTTGCAGGTCGGGATTCACCAGCGTCTTGCCGTAGACGCCGCCCGGATGGACCGGCGTGATGCCGTTGCCCGCACGCGCCTGGAGTGATGGTGAGCACGGTCTGCGAGACGGGATCGAAGTTGGAGATGTAGTTGTTCTGCTCCGAGTAAGGCGAGCCGTACTCCCAGCGCAGGCCGAGGTTCAGGGTCAGGTTGGGAAGGACCTTCCAGTCGTCCTGCGCGTAGGCGCTGTCCAGTGTCTGGCGGAGGTGGGCGACGAAGTAGTTGGCCAGCTGGTAGCTGGTTGGTGGTTCCGAAGAGGAAGTCCGCCCAGTAGTTGTCCGACACCGGCGAGCCGCTCACCGTGCTGTAGCCGCTGCCGTAGGTCCAGGAGCCGTAGAGCGGGTTGTTGTCGTTCACCGCCATCCAGACGTGCTCGTACTCATAGCCGAACTTGAGCGAGTGGTTGCCCTTGACCCAGGTGAAGTTCACCTTGGGATCGAGCAGCGCCGGGTTCTGCCACTGCGGGTTGGTGCTCTGCCGGCCGAAGCCGGTGAAGCCGGTGATGCCGATGGAAGGCAGGCCGCCGGCGACGACCGGATTCTGGGGCAGACCGGGGATGGTGATCCCAGAGCGTTGTTGCCGATCGAAAGAGTGTATTTGCCGGCCTTGGTGCGCGAGAGGCCGAGGCGCGCATCGAGCGATCTTGTTCGCGCCGAAGAGATGCGTATAGCCGAGAGCTACCTGCTGGTCGAGGATGCGGATGGTGCCGTTGGTCTGTCCGTCGAGCGGCAGCGGCGATCGCAGGATAATTGACGCCCGTCTCCTTGCGGTCGCTGACGCGCAGAAACCATGAGCTGCTGGCGTTCTGCTGGTAATCGAGGCGCAGGTCGCCCTTGTCGGAGTTGTCGGTGAAGGGAACCTGGGCGGAGTAGTCGTTGGAGTTCAGACCGGTGGTCGCCAGGCCGGACTGCGGAAGAGAGAGCTTCGCGAAGTCATTCGACGATCTGCGAGCGAAAGCGGGTCGATGGCGGCCGTGGGAATCGGCTGTGCCGGCCGGATAGATGTTGCCGGTCAGAGGATCCTTCACCGGGACAACCAGATTGCCGTTGAGCTCATTCTGCGTGGGAAGGGTGAGCACGCTGAGCGGAGTCAGCGTCTGGCGGAAGCCCTCGTAGTCGAGGAAGAAGAACAGCTTGTCCTTGATGATCGGGCCGCCGAAGTTCATGCCGAACTGGTTGCGGTTGAAGGTCGGCTTCTTGAAGGGGGTCACACTCCCGGTATTGCTGACCACGTTGGGCTTGAAGAATCCGTCGGCGTTCAGATCCGTATTGCGCAGAAACTCATACAGTGTCGCGTGGAACTGATTGGTTCCGCTCGCCGAGGCCACGTTGACGGTCGCGCCGGAAGACCGTCCGTACTCTGCGCTCTCATTGTTAGTGACGACGCTGAATTGCGCCACAGAGTCGGGCGGGATGGCGATGATCTGATTGTCGAAGCCCTGGTTGCTCTCGCCGTAGGCGTTGTTGTCCATGCCGTCGAGCAGGAAGTTGTTGAACATGCTGCGCTGCCCGTTGACGTTGTACGCACCCTGACGCACCAGGCTGTTGATGGAGCTGGTGGTCGCCGCGGTCGGCGCCTGGCGCGAACCGGTCACCAGTCCCAGCAGGTCGGAATAGTTCCGGCTTACCAGCGGGAGGGCCTCGGTCTGGTAGTTCGTGATGTTTTGCCCGCGCTGGCTGGAATCTGTTTCCAGCTGCAGCGCGACATCGCTGACTTCGACCGTGGTCTGCGCCTGCCCAGGTTTCAAGGTCAGATCGATGCGCTGCCGGCTGCCCACGGAGATGGTAATGTTATTGGCAACGGCGCTGGCGAATCCGGAGGCCGAAGCCGTAATGCGATAAGACCCTACGCGCAGCGAAAGCACTTCATAATCCCCGCTGCCGTTGCTGACCGCGGTATTCTGGATTCCAGTAGCGGTATTCACAACCTGGATGTTCGCTCCGGCTACTGCTGCTCCGGTTGAGTCGTGAATGGTTCCCACGAGGCTGCCGTCTTCGAATTGGGCATGAGCTAAACTGCAGAATAGAAAAGAGATAACGAGGCCTACCCAATAGAGAACTGCTGGTTTCTGTTTTTTGTGCATGACGTCAAGGATAAAAACGTTTCGCGAAAATACGGTGAATTCTCCGCAAACGGACGATGAATAGAACTTCATCTGCGCGCGATTTCCAGAACGAGAATCCGGCGGGCGTGAGTGCCTACGTATTGCGCAGGAGAGCGCTTGCGTCTTCCGTGGGTGCTGATCGCAAAAGACAATAGGGTCCAGTCTCGGGCTCAAGCTTTCATTCCTCTTACGGTAGGTGCGTCAATGCCGAGTGACGAGGCTCTCAAGCAGGAGCCGCCAACGATCCTGGTGATTGACGACGATGAGATAAGTCTCGCCATCATCTCCATGATGCTGGAGGCCGAGGGCTATAAGGTCATCCAGGCTCCGGGTGGCGATCAGGCCGTGAAAAACGCGGCGGAGCTGGCTGAGGGCGGCCACCCCTCGGTGGTGCTGGCAGATCTGCAGATGCCGGGTTTATGCGGACGCGAGCTTGCGCTGGCGATGCGTACCCTGTTGCCTCATGCAACGATCTTATCGATGAGCGCTACCCCTGCCGAGATCGAAGGATACGACGGATTTCTCGGCAAACCGCTGGACCCGTCGGCGTTTCGCCCACTGCTGGCGAATATCGGCGCTAACCCCATGCGAGCCGGCGTCGGCCATCCAGACAACGGAAACACTGCTGTGCTCGATGAAGAGGTTTATCTTAAGCTGCAACGCATGATGCCGGCATCCTCGCTCGCGGAGGTTTACGAAATATGCCTGAAGGATGCACGCAACCGAGCTGCTCAAATGCCGAACTTAGCCGATGAAGACGGAGAGGAGCTACGCTCAGTCCGGCGATCGGCTCATGCCATCAAAGGCGGCGCGGGCATGGTCGGCGCCAGGGTGCTGGCGAATGCCGCGGCCCGGCTGGAACTCGACGTTTACCGAAAGGATGATCTGCCCGAACTGATAAACAAATTGTTGGACAGTTGTGACCAACTCCAGCGTATTCTGGTAACTAAAGTTAAGGCATATTGACTAACCCCTAATATCAATTATGACCGTGCGGACAAAACCGATAAGAAGCTCCCCTGCTCGAAATAAGGCCCCTGTTGTGCGAATCCTGCTGGCCGACGATCATCCGGTAGTGCGCATAGGCGTGCGAAACATGCTACAGGCGGGCGAAGGGTTCTCTGTCGTCGGCGAGGCCGGCGATGGCGATGAGGCCATTACACAAACCCTCGACTTGCTCCCGGACATTCTGCTGCTCGATCTGAATATGCCGCGACTGCCTGGCCTGGAAGCCATGCGAGCCATCATGAGCGGCTCACCGGCGGTGAAGATCATTCTGCTGACCAGCACCGTCACCCCCCAGGAGATTATCGAGGCGCTGCAGATTGGCGCTCGCGGCATCGTGCTCAAGGATGCGCTGGCCGACCACTTGACCAACGCTATCCGCACCGTAGTGTCCGGCGATTATTGGATCGGTGGAAAGCGTGTCGTGAACCTGGTGGGCGCCCTGCATGACCTGATGAAACAGGCCGCGGTTCCTGAACGGAAGACCTTCGGTCTCACCCCCCGCGAAATGGAAGTCGTTGGCTGCATCGTGGAAGGCTGCAGCAACCGCGACATTGCCAAGCAGTTCACGCTCAGCGAGGAAACGGTGAAGCGACACCTTTCGAACATTTTCGATAAGACGGGCGTGTCCACGCGTCTGGAACTCGCTATGTTCGCTATCGCTCACCGATTGGTTGCCCCACAGATGTAATTTTTCTTTCCCCTGTTACCTATTCTTTTCTCACCCTGGGCTCGCGTGTGCGATGGCGAGCCACCTTCCCTGTAATTCCCTGCATCCATCTTTATCGAGCGAGCGCAAGACTATCCCCCGGGGTTGCGCGACTTTTTTGCGCTCATCTTGAGCGCAACAGAAAGATGGAAGAGACAAACATGAAGAAGATCAAGTTTATGGCCTTGATGGTATGCGCTGTATGTGGGGCTTCCGCCGCGCAAGAAGCGAATCCTACGTCAACGATGAAGTGGCCCAATCAACAACAGCAGGAGCCTCAGGCGCAGATGGAGGGCGGGGTTCCGGTCTACAAAATCACCGTCGTGGGCCGCGACATTCCGGCTATTAATTATTTTCACCGGAGCGGTGCAACCAAAATTGGATTCCAGGGCACCAGCCTGATGCCGCAAGGCAAAGGCTCGGCAACTGTGGAAAGCCGGCGCGGACGCATGGTTATCGACGCCAAATTTCAAGGGCTCGTTCCCGCCAACGGCTTCGGCGTCGAATATCTGACTTACGTTCTGTGGGCAATCACGCCTGAAGGCAGACCGATAAATCTCGGCGAAGTATTGCCGCAAGGCTCGAAGAGCGAAATCACGGTTACGACAGACTTACAGGCCTACGGCCTCATCGTGACTGCAGAGCCTTACTATGCAGTCACCATGCCGAGCGACCTGGTTGTCCTTCAGAACTATGTGCTGCCGGATAAGACTCAGGGCATCATCGAGCAGGTGAATGCTCATACCAGCCTGTTGCCGCGTGGCGCTTATGTGCAGACGGCGGGCGAGCACTCCGTTCTACATCCGATCACGCGCAATGACCGTTCCCCGCTGGAATTGTACGAAGCGATCAACGCTATTCAGATCGCTGAAGCCGAAGGAGCCGGGAAGTATGCGACCGACACTCTGTCGACGGCAAAGCAAGACCTTGGGAATGCACAGGACTTCGACGAGCACAAGAAAGATCGCAAACAGGAAATCACCTATGCGCGCGAGGCGGTGCAGACTGCGGAAGATGCGCGCATCATGACCGTCCGCAAGATGAGATCCGAGGACGAGTTGCATCGTAAAGAAGCGCAGATGCAGGCTGAACAATCGGCGCAGCAGTCGGCCCTGGCCGCACAACAGGCGGCTGCGCAGCAGGCCCAGGCCGAGGCGCGCGCTGCCGAGGCTGAAGCGGCGGCAGAGAAAGCCAAAGCCGAACAGGCTGCGGCCCAGCATCAGGCTCAGACGGCGAACAACCAGACCGAGCAGATGCGCGAACAGTTGAAAAACCAACTCAATGCCGTTCTGCAAACCACCGAAACTGCCCGCGGCCTGATCGTGAATATGTCGGATGTGCTCTTCGCCTTTAACCAATACACGTTGAAGCCGGAGGCGCGCGAGAAACTGGCCAAGGTGTCGGGAATTTTGCTCGCTTATCCCGGCTTGAAACTGCAGGTGGAAGGATACACGGACAACGTGGGATCGGATGGGTACAACCAGACGCTCTCCGAAAAGCGTGCGGACGCGGTTCGCGATTATCTGGTCACGGAAGGCGTCGCGCAGATGAATATCAGCGCCGCCGGATACGGTAAGGGCGATCCCGTCGCTGACAACTCGACGGCTGCAGGCCGCCAGCAGAATCGGCGTGTTCAGCTGGTGGTGTCGGGCAATGCAATCGGGGTGCAGGAGTCGGCTCCATCCAATGGCGGAGGACAGGCAATGACTCCGCCACAGTCCGCACCACAGTCGTCCGCTCCACAGCAGCAGCAACAACAGCCCAAGCCTTATGCGACAGGTGTTTCCAACGAGCCTCAGTAGTAACAAACTCTCGAGAGACGAAGAGGCCGCTCAACAGAGCGGCCCTTTTTCTTTTATGCTTGAACTGATATTTCGTGCACGCCCGCGATACCCCTGGGTCCTTTCCGTGTGCCCGGTCATCCAACTACTGGAATGCAATTCTCTTCGTAGCTTTCAGGAGCGGTTATGCGAGTCGCATTTTTAGGCCTGGGCAAGATGGGGAGCGCCATTGCCCGCCATCTGATCAAAGCTGGACACGATCTCACCGTCTGGAACCGGAGCCGCGAACGCGCGGAAGCGCTCAAAGACACGGGGGCCAAGGTGGCGGAGTCGCCATCGCAAGCCGCAAGCGGCGCAGAGGTGATCTTCACAATGGTGATGGATGACGCAGCGCTGACTCATGTGATTTATGAGAGCGGACTGCTGGGGGCGATGGCCCCGGGTGTCATTCACGTCTCGCTCAGCACGATCAGCGTCGAGCTTTCCGATCGGCTCACCGCGGACCATCGCGCCAAGGGCCAGGATTACGTAGGCTCACCAGTCTTCGGACGGCCCAACGTTGCCGAGGAGGGAAAACTCTGGACAGCGGCTGCGGGCTCGAAGCAATCGATCGCAACGGTTCGGCCTCTGCTCGAGTCTTTCAGCCGGGGCGTGACCATCGTGTCGGAAAAACCATCCAGCGCTCACGCGCTCAAGCTGGGCGGAAACTTTCTCATCACCGCGATGATCGCTTCCCTCTCCGAAGCGCTGGTTTACGCCGAAGCGAATGGTATCGAACCCGGACTGTTCATGGAAACAGTGAACAGCGCCCTCTTTCGATCTCCTTTCTATGAGGCCTATGGCAAGATTATGCTCGACCCGCCCAAGCAGGCGGGGGGAACCATTGCCGTAGGAGAAAAGGATATGCGCCTCTTTCGCGAGGCAGCGCACAGCGCGGGCGTGGAAACGCCGCTCGGCGACACCTTCGAGGCGCACCTGCAGCGGGCGATAGAAGCAGGCATGAAAGAAGAGGACTGGGCCGCCGGCTACTACCGGCTAGTGAAGAGCATCACGACAAAGGAGCGGTGACTTACGATACTGCTATGGGAAAGCTGAACGGAAAGACAGTCTTCATTACGGGAGCAAGCTCAGGCATCGGTGAGGCCTGCGCGTTTGCTTTTGCTCAGGAAGGCGCGCGCCTGCTGCTGGCAGCGCGCCGCCTCAATCTGCTGGAAGAGATGACGGCGAAGCTTAAGGAAGCAGGCGCGGCTGATGTTCACTCCTTTGCGCTCGATGTGCGCGAGAACGCTGCGGTGGTGAATGCCATCGAAAACGTGCCCAACGAGTGGAAGCGGATCGACGTGCTGGTGAACAATGCCGGACTCAGCCGCGGGCTCGACAAAGCTTACCAGGGCAACGTGGAAGACTGGGATGAGATGATCGACACCAACGTGAAGGGGATGCTGTACGTGACACGAGCAGTCGTGCCCGGCATGGTGGAGCGCGGCTCGGGACATGTCATCAATATGGGGTCGACCGCAGGTGAAATAACCTATCCCAACGGCGCGGTTTACTGCGCCACCAAAGCAGCGGAACGAGCCATCAACGATGGCCTGCGCCAGGACCTGCTGGGCACGCCGATCCGCGTGACCAGCGTCGATCCTGGCATGGTGGAGACGGACTTCAGCCTGGTGCGCTTTCGCGGAGATAACGAGCGCGCGGCGAAGGTCTATGAGAACATTACGCCGCTCTACCCTGCCGACGTGGCAGATGCGATTGTGTGGGCGGCCACTCGTCCCGCGCATGTGAACATCGCGCGCGTACTCATGACTACGATCGATCAGGCAAATTCACTGATGTTCAACAGAAGGCAACCGTAACGGTTACGAGTATTTTTCAGGGGAGCTGATTGAGACGCGACTCGATGTCCGCAAGCGCCGCTTCCAGCGCCGCCCGCCGGTGAGGATTCGAGGTGCGCTCATCCAGAATCCGCTCACGCTGCAACTCCAGGGACTGACGCTCGCGCTGCCGATCAGCGCGGGCGGCAGTGGCGACGCGGTGATTCGTTGCACTCGAAGACGCCGCTTCCTTGTCGGCAACCTGATCTTCTACAGACTTACTTTCCCATCCTCTGGCCATACCTTTATGCTACCTCTATTGCGCGGCATCCGGCTCAGATTTGGAACTTCTGTCGAGATATCGTGAATTCTTTTGTAATGGAGCATCGATGAAAGTCTGGCAAATCCCCTCTTTCGGCGTAGATCACCTCGCCATCGCGGATCGACCCTTACCTGCTCTCTCGCGTGGACAGGTATTGATTAAAGTTCACGCCGTGTCGCTCAACTATCGCGATCTGCTCATTGTGCAGGGTAAATATAACCCCAAGATGGCGTTGCCCCGTATCCCATGCTCGGACGGTGCGGGCGAGATCGTCGCCGTGGGAGAAGACGTGACCCGCGTGAAGACCGGGCAGCGCGTCGCCGGCATCTTCATGCAGAACTGGATTGAAGGCGCTCCCGACGTAGCGAAACAGCGTGGCGCGCTGGGCGGCGATATCGATGGAATGCTCGCCGAACATGTCGTGCTCGATCAGCATGGGGTGGTCGAAGTTCCCGCACATCTGAGCTGGGAGGAAGCAGCGACGCTGCCGTGCGCAGCCGTCACCGCCTGGAATGCGGTGGTGCACGCGGGGGAGACCAAGCCCGGCGACATAGTGGTAATTCAGGGAACCGGCGGAGTGTCCATCTTTGCACTGCAGTTCGCCAAATTGCTCGGAGCGCGTGTGCTTGGCACTTCAAGCAGTGACGAGAAGTTGGCGCGCGCGGCGAATCTCGGTCTGAATGCCGGCGTGAATTACAAGCGCGAAGATTGGGCGAAGTGGGTTCTGGAGCAAACAGACGGCAAAGGTGCAGACCTGGTGGTCGAGGTGGGCGGCGCAGGAACGCTGGCGCAGTCGCTGAAGTGCATCCGGGTGGGCGGATGCGTGGCACAGATCGGGGTGTTATCGCAATCAGCCGATCCAATGCAGATTGGACCGCTTTTGCACAAACAGGTTCACCTAAGGGGAATTTACGTTGGCTCGCGCGCCGACTTTGAGGAGATGAATCGAGCAATCAGCCTTCATCATTTGCAACCTCAAGTAGATCAGGTATTTAGCTTTGCAGACGCGCCAGACGCTCTGGCTGTCATGAAGAAGGGCTCGCATTTCGGCAAGATCGTTGTTCGCGTTGACGCGTAATTTTTGCCATAAGGCAGCGACATTTTGCCTGCTCCAGCATCCTAATAGGCGCGTGGTTGCCCCCAAAACGCCTGCGCACCCCGGGTTCCCTTCCGAGACGCCAGTCTGTAAAGACTACCCAGGGGAGGCCGAATCCGATGAACGTCTTCCGAGCAATCTTCAACTTCTTCTATGAAATTTTCTTTGGTTGCAGCCACGAAAGGCTGACTCGCCCCTTCACGCTGCGGCAGCGCACCTACAAAGTGTGTCTCGATTGCGGCTCACAGATTTATTATTCGCCGGTAACCATGCGTCCGCTTAGTAGGCGTGAGGTTCGCCGCATGAAGGCGCTTGAGGCCAGCGAGATGAAAGTTATGCCATCGACTGCCGCCAAACCCGCGCTGGTCGCCACGAACGGCAGCGAGCCGAATGCCGCCTGACCGCGATTGCTGCGGTTAGTGGGTGAGTTTACCCTCGGGGCTGAAGCCCCATTGTTTAGCTGGTTTTATGTACGGGCTGAAGCTCGCACCCCTCACGAGGCAGCAACTTTGTGATCGATCTCAGGAGTGCGACGGCGCTCCTGTTTCTTTGATGAGATCACTCAGTTCCACGGTAAGCGATAGTGAGCGATCAGTGCCCCTTCCGTATACTGAAGAAAATGATTCTTCTATTCCGTGCGGACAGGGACTGCCTCAGTGATCGTTGACATCTCCGGACTGAGCAAGGTCTATCAAGACAAGCAACAGCGCGTCAAAGCTGTGGACGGCATCGATCTCCAAGTGGAAAAGGGTGAACTGTTCGGCCTGCTGGGCCCGAATGGCGCCGGCAAGACGACCACCATTGGCATCTGCACCACCCGCATTCTGCCTACCGGCGGTAAGGTGATGATCGCGGGCATTAATGTCGTGGAAAAGCCCGCAGCGGCGCGACGCAACATCGGGGTGGTTCCGCAGTACAACACGCTGGATCGGTCGCTTACAGTCTTCGAGAATCTGTACTTCCACTGCAAGTATTTTGGCTTCAGTGGATCAGATGCCCGTGAGCGTGCGAAGAATCTACTGGCACAGTTTCATCTCGAAGAACGCGGCGCCAACTTTCCCTCGCAACTCTCGGGCGGATTGCAGCAGCGGGTGCAAATTGCGCGCGCTATCGCGCATCGGCCGAGTGTGCTCTTCCTCGACGAACCCAGCGCCGGGCTCGATCCCCAGAGCCGCATTGCCATGTGGGATGCGGTTCGGTCGCTGCGCGAGGAAGGCATCACCGTGGTTCTGACCACGCACTACATGGAAGAAGCCGACGAACTTTGCGAACGGGTGGCCATCATGGATCACGGCAAAATTCTGGCGCTCGATGGACCCGCGCACCTGAAGAAGAATCTCGGAACGGACACGATGATCGAATTGACGCTGCGACGGAACGACGGCAAGCAACCGCTGCAACCACTCATGGAGCGGCTCGACGCACTGCCTCAGATCAATCGACTGGAAGAGATCAATGGAGGTCTGCGCCTGTTCGCGCAAGGCACCGACGGACTTCTGCCGGAGATACTTCAGGCCGCGCACGATTATGGGGTGCGCGACATCCGGATGAATGAGCCGAACCTGGAGACGGTGTTCATTCGGCTGACGGGGAGAGATTTACGTGAGTAGCGTCGCAGGGATAGAACACTTTGGAATTGAGGCGAAGAAACACTCTTTCGTGTCCGCATTCACCGGACTGATGCTTCGCGACCTGCGGGTGCTGCGGCGCGAGCTTGGACCCTTTGTCGTCCGGATTGTCATGCAGCCACTGCTGTTCCTGTTCGTTTTCACTTACATCTTTCCGCGAATCGGACAGGGCAATACGGTGGGCGGCGCGAACTTCGCCACCGTCCTCCTTCCCGGACTGATGGCTGTGGCCATTATGTTCAGCGGGATTGCCGCCGTCGCGCTGCCGCTCTCACAGGAGTTCGGTGTCACGCGAGAGATTGACGACCGCGTGATGTGTCCGCTGCCGGTGGCTGCGGTAGCGATTGAGAAGATATGCTTCAGCTCGATTCAGAGCGTGCTGGCCGCAGTGCTGGTGGTGCCCCTCGCCTATTTCATTCCGGCCACGCCAGTGCAGGTGCATGTGGCAAGCTGGCCGATGCTGGTGGCCACGCTTATCCTGGCAAGCCTGGTCTCAGGCGCGCTGGGATTGACGATCGGCTCCAATGTCAGGCCGCAACAAATAGGTCTGGTCTTCTCCATCGTGGTGGTGCCAATTACGTTCCTGGGCTGCGTCTATTACCCCTGGGCCGTTTTGAGCCACGTGCGCTGGCTGCAGTTTGCAGTGCTCCTCAATCCAATCGTGTACATGAGCGAGGGGCTGCGCGCGGCGCTGACACCCAGCGTGCCCCACATGCCCTCCCTGCTGATACTGGTCGCGCTCCTCGCCTCGCTCGGCGTGCTGGGCACGTTCGGGATCAAGGGCTTTTTGCGGCGTGTCATCTCCTGATCCCTTCTTCTTATTTCGAAAGGGCTACGCCATATGGGCTAGTCCATGCAATTGATTAACCGCTAATTTGAATTCTGCGTCTAAAATGAAGGCTCACATCTACCGCCATCCCCCTTGCAGATGCTTTATGTCAAAGCGCATAACACGGAAATTTACGGCGGCTCTGCCCGCGCTGTTGCTCGGCATAGCAGGATGCGGTGTAGGCCAATACAGCGGATTGGGAGCAAACGGCGGAGCATTTTCCATCACATCCTCCTCCAGTGCGATTCAGACGAATGGACGAGCTCAATTTACAGCGATCCTCCCGAACGGTGAACCTGCAGCCGTGAACTGGTCGGTGGCCGAGGGGGAAAACGCGTCCTCTCTGGGTGAAGGACACATCGACGCAAACGGGCTCTACACGCCGCCAAGCGCGCTGGCACGCGATTCGGTGCAGATTCGCATCCTGGCCACACTCAGGAACAATCCGGCTGCGCAAGCCAGCGATCTGCTCACGGTAACTCCAGGATTCGTACAGTCTTTGCTGCCTGAGAACGCGGCGCTGACGCCAGGCAGCTCCCTGGAGGTAACTGCGGAGATCGCAGAGGTGAACGCGGGCGCGGTCACATGGTCAATGGCCGGGGCCGGAAGCGGGCCGGAAGCCAATGCCAATACAGGGATTCTGAACAACTCGAGTTGCAGCCACAGCCTCGATCAATACACCACTTGCAAAGTTACGTATACGGCGCCAGCCGCGATCTACGGTAAAGAAACCATGTTTCTCTCAGCATCGGTGAACGGCACGACCGTCGCCTCCCCGCTGAGAATTCTTCTCAATACGAATGGATGGAACACCAGCCCCTCGATCAATCAGGCGACGCAGACCGGCGCCATTGCGCTCGGCACTTCGGGCGGCAATGACAACGACTACGATACCTACGAAGACAAATCCGGCACGCCTTACATTGCCAACTGCTGCGGCGGCACGCTCGGCGCGCTTGTCGAAGACAATGCCGACAATCAATACATTCTGAGCAACAATCATGTGCTGGCTGAATCGGATCAAGGAAAGATCGGCGATACCATCGACGAGCCGGGGCTGATCGACAACGGGTGCGTGCCGTTGAGCCATGCCGGCTCCACGCTGCGGCCTGTGGGTACGCTGAGTTATTTCGTCCCGCTGGCCAGCAGACAGAGCAATGTCGATGCGGCCTTGGCCGCCGTTTCGCCGGGCGCAGTGGATCCCACAGGCAGCATTCTTCAACTCGACGGAGCTGCGACGGGCAGCAACGATTCTCTGGGCTCAGCGCCACCGATGGCAGGCACCGGCGAGGCATTGAACGCGAGCAACCTGGGCAGCGTGCAGCTGGTGAAGAGCGGCCGCACCACGGGGCTCACCTGCTCCACAGTCGAGAGCGTCGATCTGAGCGTTAAGATCAACTACTTCAAAGACTGCGCGGAGACACAGCCCTACTACACCAAGATGTTCAGCAACCAGATAGGCATCGCCGGAGAGAAGTTCTCCGACAGCGGCGATTCAGGCGCGCTTGTCGTCGACTCCAGCAACGCGGAGCCGGTGGGACTTCTTTTTTCGGGCGGCACCGATGGCGATGGCGCGGGGCTGAGCGTGGCCAACCCCATCTCCGATGTGTTACAGGAGTTGGGCTCGGAGGCTGGAACGAAATTAACCGTCACCGGCACCAGTGTTCCGCACAAGGTAGCGTGCGTGCAGTACGAAACGAAGCCAACGGATGCATTTAGCAAGCTCATCGTCCCCAACGACGCCGCCGCGCGCGCGCAATTCATTGCCGAGACCACAGGCCAGTCGCTCATCCAGCGGCAGGGAGGTATCCTTGCCGTCGCCGGTGGCAAGAGTCTCGACAGCCCGGGTGAGGCGGCCTTGATCGTCTATACGGACCAATCGAAAGGCTTCGTCAGCGTACCTCAAATCTTCGATGGCCTGCGGACGCAAATGATCCCGACAGATGCCTCCGCGCTGGCCCGCGACCAGGCGCCGGAGCACCCTGCAGCGACCACCGGCATTCATCTCTCCGCGAATCTGCTGGCCGGAGCGTCCGCAGTGGTGCGCCAGTATGCGCCGGAGCTGCTGCGCGACCCGGCGATCTTCGGCACAGGTGTCACGCAGAGCCAGGATAATCCGGACGAGCCGGCGTTGCTGGTGTTGGTAGATATGGACCGCACTCCGAGGTCGATGCCTCAAACGATTGGCGGTCTACGCGTGCGTTACATGAAACTGCACCCGTTCCACGTAACGCAATCGAAGTATTCGAGCCAGCGCCATACTTCGGCTTGCGCGCTTCGCGGGCTCCGATCAGTGGGAACGGGACGAGCGAAAATCGACTCCGGCCTGGACTCGCCACAAGCCGCATTCCCTATCAATTAGACAGCGTCGGAGTGCTCGAGCTCGAGAGTATTCGCCTGGAGCATTCTCTCCAGGTCAGAGGGGAAGAAGAGCGAGAAGACAGTTCCGCCATCTGTTCCATCCACGCGCCGTACGCGGCTGCGAATGGCCACAACTCCTTTGTGCTTCTGAATAATCTCTGCGCTCACCCAGAGGCCCAGGCCGGTGCCGGTGTCTTCCTTGGTGGTAAAAAAGGGTTCGAAGATATGACGCCGCACCTCGCTCGTCATGCCTGCCCCGGTGTCGGCGACAGTAATTCTCACGCCGGCAAGACCGGACCGGGGATGGCGGCGGACATGCTGGACACGGAGCAATAGACGGCCGCCGCCCGGGGTCATCGCGTCGATCGCATTGGCGATCAGATTGTTGAAGAGCTGGCGCATCTCCCCCGCGAAGCAGAAAAGCTCGATGTCCGACTCGTAATTGCGCGTGATCTCTATCTGCAGCGCGGCCGCGCGCCTGTTGTGCAGCGCGAGCACAGAATCGAGGAGTCCGCTGACGTTCGAGAGAACCGGCTTGGTGGATTGCCGATAGAAACGGAGCATCTGTTGCGTGATCTCCGACATGCGCGCGACCTCGTCCTGCGCGAGCTCGGCATACTGCATCGACTTCTGATCGAGGCTGCCGTGTCGGATGAGATAGAGCAGATTCGTAACCGCTTCCAGAGGATTGTTGATCTCGTGCGCGATGGATGCGGCGAGCCTTCCGGTGGCGGCAAGCTTCTCTGACTTGCGCAGCGCCTCCTCGGCTCGACGCCGCTGTGTTGTCTCCACCAGAATTACGCCAACCCAGCGTACAGTCTGCGCGTCCGTGCGGACGGGATAGATGTTTGCGAGCCAGCTGCGCATCTCTGTCGCCCCTCGCGAAGTTCCGGGGGCCAGTTCTTCGCTCTGCACCTCCAGATCGCGCACCGCATTGCCATCCTTGAAGACCTGCTCGATGCCGATCCTAAGTTTGTGCGCAGCGGACGAAGCAAAGATTTCTTCGATGGCCTTGCCCAGATGCCGGCTGACGGGAAGGTCATTCATCTTTGCCAGGAATTGATTGACGCGCACCATGCGGAGCCGATGATCGAAGAAGGCAAAACCTATAGGCGCGTTGGCCAGCATGGAATCGAGCAATGCCAGCGTGTCGTTCAGCCCGGCGCGCTGTTCTGCAATCGACGCCACCATCAGATTGAAGGCCATAGTGAGATCTGCCGCTTCGTTGGCGGACGTCACGGGGATGGGAAACGAACTTGTGTTCTCCGGATCACGGATTAGCCTCCGCGTAGCCTGCATCAGCACACCCAGCGGTCGTGCAATTTCCTTGGCCATGAGGCTCGCGAAGATCGTGCACCCGGCAATTCCAAAGAGTGCGGAAAGAAGGGTGACACGCATGAGGTCTTTCAATTGCTGGCGATCCCGGGAATCATCCGGATAGATCCAGACCAGCGCTTGCAGTTCGCCATGGATGCGGATCGGCGCCACAGCTTCGCGCGTGCGCGCATCTGCCCAGAAGATGGCTGGCTTGCTAAGATCGTGCAAAAACGTTCTCTCGCGCGGAGACAGAGTCATCGTGCCTTTTGCTTCAGGCCCGCTGCTCACCCGGGTTCGGCCCTGCAAATCCGTGATTCGAACGGAACGGATTCCAGGAGCGGCATGCATCGCATTTACGATGTGGTCGAGCGATGCCACTTGATTGTCTTCGAGGGCCGTGCCGCTCTGCAGCGCTATAAAAGAGGCCTCGTATTCAAGCCGCTGATCGGTCCGAGTCTGCAGCTCGGTGCGCTGCTCGCGGATAACCAGGGCCGAGAGGATTGCCAATACGAGAATTTCAAAGAGGATGAGCCCGCCCATCAATTGACCGCGAATTGTGCGAGGTCTCAAAAATCCCATGGACTACCTTTTCTGCAAGGAGAAAACATCGTGCTCATTTCAGCGGAGAGCGGTTGCGAAACCGCTGCTCAAAGCGATCTTCCTCTCTAGATCGACGGCGATCTGACGACCATGGAAGCGGCCGTTCTCGATAAATATCTCGCTGGTGCGCGACCCGGCAACGATTACTCCGGCAAGATAAATTCCTGGGATATTGCTCTCCAGAGTCTCGCGATTGCACTGCGGAAGCAAATCCCGGCCCTCAAGTCGCACGCCCAGCGTCCTCAGGAAATCGAAATCGGGGTGGTATCCGGTAAGAGCGAACACAAAGTCGTTTGGAATGGTCTGTGCTCCGCCCCGCGTTTCGATCGTTACGCCGTCGGCTCCGATGCTGATGACCCGGCTCTTGAAGTAGGCCGTGATCTCGCCGTTTTTGATGCGATTTTCAATGTCCGGCAGAATCCAGTACTTCACGTGCCTGTTGATCTCGGCGCCGCGATGCACCAGTGTCACGCGGGCGCCGTGCCGCCATAGTTCCAGCGCCGCGATGGCCGCCGAGTTCTTTCCTCCGATCACCATAACGTCAAGGTTGTAATAGGGATGCGGGTCGTCGTAATAGTGCATCACCTTGGGCATCTCTTCGCCTGGAATGTCCATATAATTCGGCAGGTCGTAGTAGCCGGTCGCGACAATCAGTTTGCGCGAACGGTAGAGACTTTCCCGCCCGAAATTGTCGCGCATGAGCACTCGAAAATCGCTATCCTCGCCGCTCACCGAAACCACCGTCTGGTACTGGCGGACATCGAGGTTGTAATGGTCTGCGACCTTGCGGTAGTACTCCAGCGCCTCGTTACGCGTGGGCTTCGCGTTGGGGCTGGGAAAGGGAATGTCGCCGATCTCAAGCAGCTCGGACGTCGTAAAGAACGTCATGTGCGACGGATAGTGAAAGAGCGAGTTGCAAAGACAGCCCTTATCCACCAGAACGCTGCGAAACCCTGCGCGCTGGGCCTCGATGGCGCATGCCAGACCCGTCGGCCCCGCGCCAATCACCAGAACATCAAAAGCATCCGCGGCCGCAATCCCGATCTGCTGGCTCATCTCTTAACTATAGACAAGCATGAGGCCGCAAGAGAAGCCGGCCCAGGATTGACCCTCCCATAAGCCCGCGGCGCCTGCAAATACTCAACAAGAAGCCGCGTTAGACAGGTCCGAACTGCGGCAACCGCCCAAATTCACGGAAACACCCGCTCTCGAAACGAATTTCGATGGGTTTCTAGGCGATTCCTTCCTGAATTGCTGCCGGTTGAGCTTCGGTTTTCGGTTCTTCCCGGTATTGAAAATACCGTTTCAGCTTGAGCAACTGCTTCTCAAATATCTGCCAGCTGACCCAGGCAACGACATATGTGATCGCCAGGCCGAACGCTGCCGTCACGAGCACTTCCAGCAGCATTCCGTGATGGGAAAAAAGCCCAATCCGCATAATCGCCGGAGTGACAATCATGCGCAGGATAATCTGGTGATACACGTATAAGCCATAGCTGTATTTGCCAATGCGCGTGAGCCACCGCTTCGAAAGAAGCGCTCGCTCCGTCCGATTCCGGGTCAACAAAGAGCTCACAAGTACGGAAGCAAGCAGGAAATTTAAGATGCAGAGCAATACCTGAAACGTATCGTGGAAGCCGGTAATTTTCTTCAATACCAAGAGCGATATCGCCAGGCATCCCGCGACCAGGAAGACCGGCCGCGTAAGACGGTTCAGTAAAGCTGCGCCGCGTTCCTCAGTAGCGAGGCAGGCGATCAGGCCTCCGAGGCACAACGCGTCAAGATGGAGATAGGTTACGGCCGCGAGCCCTGAAACTCTGCCATGCGTGATGTTGTAGAGGAAGATCACAAATGGCGTGGCGGCAATTGTAACTATGCAGAGCACTTTTAACGCGCGCTTATTCAGTAAAAAGACGACAAGCGGCCAAAAGAGATAGAACTGCTCTTCGATGGCAAGACTCCACAGATGGTAGATGTGCGGGTAATCCCAAAGCGCCAACTGCCCTGGCACCTGGAACCACTGGATATGCTCGACGTTATTTGCCGTGTAAAAGCAGAATGGAAGAATCTGCTTTGCAACGAGGGCATCCTTCCACGGAACCGCAATCAAAAGAGGCAGAATTGCAAACGCCAGGATCAGGTAAAAGTAGTAAAGCGGAAGGATGCGCAGGGCGCGGCGCGCATAGAAATTTTTAAAGTAATGCGTGTATTGTTTCGCATCAAGAAGAATTGAAGTAATCAAGAAGCCGGACAGGATAAAGAAGAGTCTCACCCCACCCTCCCCTAGCGGGAAGGTGATCGCCTGCACCAAGAACCCTTTATCGATGTGATGCACTCCCAACGCATCCACCGAGTGAGCTAATAGAACCAGCAGGAACGCGATTGCGCGCACTCCATCAAGCGGAGGAAAGTGCTTTCCCTGTTTATATTCCAAGGTGCTTGCCATGTTGACGATCTCCGTGGGGGTGAACAGATTCGTTGCGCTACGGCTTATCGGAGCTGCCGTTTCCTTACCTGCGTGCGCCAATCAGCAAATCATGGAGTAACTTTTACCCTACTAGGAGGTGTCGATAAATTCAATGCGCTATCCCCTGCGAGGCCCGTTCGCATCGGAGGCGGTGAGAAATATCGGCTGTACGAGATCGCATGGCTTTCGCGCTCGGCTGGTCGCTACGCTTTCTTTCCGCATTCATTTAACCTTAAGAAGAGCGTAAAAGGCGCAAGCATGGCGACAATTCGACAGGAAGACGTGATCGAGAGCGTGGCGAACGCTCTGCAGTACATCAGCTACTACCACCCGGTGGACTACATTACCAGCCTGGCGAAGGCGTATGAGGCGGAGGAATCCCCTGCGGCCAAGGACGCGATCGCGCAGATCCTGGTGAATTCTCGCATGTGCGCCGAGGGTCATCGACCGATCTGCCAGGACACAGGCATCGTTACGGTATTTCTCAAGATCGGTATGGATGTGCGCTGGGATGCGCAGATGACAGTCGATGAAATGGTCAACGAGGGTGTGCGCCGCGCTTATCTGCATCCGGACAACAAGCTTCGCGCTTCGATCCTTGCCGACCCGGCGGGAGCGCGAAAAAATACGACGGATAACACTCCGGCGGTCATCCATGTGCAGATGGTGCGCGGCGGCAATGTCTATGTGACCGTCGCTGCCAAGGGTGGCGGATCGGAAGCAAAATCGAAGTTCGTCATGCTTAATCCCTCAGACTCGGTCATCGACTGGGTATTGAAGACGGTGCCGACCATGGGCGCCGGATGGTGTCCGCCCGGGATGCTCGGCATCGGCATCGGTGGGACGGCCGAAAAGGCCATGATCATGGCCAAAGAATCGCTGATGGACCCGATCGATATTCAGGATGTGATCGCGCGCGGTCCTCAAAACAAGATCGAAGAGATGCGCATCGAGCTGTATCGAAAGGTGAACGAACTCGGGATCGGAGCACAGGGATTAGGCGGGCTCACGACGGTGCTCGACGTCAAGATTCAGGATTATCCGACGCATGCGGCCAACCTGCCCGTGGCCATGATTCCAAATTGCGCCGCGACGCGTCACGCTCACTTTGTTCTCGACGGATCGGGGCCGGTGGCTCTTGATCCGCCATCGCTCAATGACTGGCCGAAGTTGACCCATGACGTCTCCTCGGCGCGGCGCGTCCATCTCGACACGGTAACGCGCGAGGAAGTGGCTACGTGGAAGCCAGGCGAGGTGCTACTGCTCAATGGCAAGCTTCTGACAGGCCGCGACGCCGCCCATAAGCGCATGACCGACATGCTCAACCGCGGCGAAAGCCTGCCCGTCGACTTCACCAATCGCTTCATTTACTACGTCGGCCCGGTCGATCCGGTAGGGAACGAGGTGGTTGGCCCTGCCGGTCCCACGACTGCCACACGCATGGACAAGTTTACGCGGCAAATGCTGGAGCAGACCGGACTGCTGGGGATGGTCGGTAAGGCCGAGCGTGGCGCGGCGGCCATCGAGGCAATCCGCGACAATCGCGCCGTCTACCTGATGGCCGTGGGTGGGGCGGCCTATCTCGTCTCAAAGGCAATCAAGGCGTCACGCGTGCTTGCGTTTGAAGATCTCGGCATGGAAGCGATCTATGAGTTCGAGGTTGCGGATATGCCAGTCACCGTAGCGGTGAATTCGGAAGGCGTCTCCGTGCATCAAACAGGACCGAGTGAGTGGAAGGCGAGGATTCAGTCGAAGCTGGCGGGGATTCCCATCCTCGCTTGAATCTTGCCGCTCCGCAGGAGTATGTATGCCGGAGTTTCGCGAAGAAAAAGATTCGCTTGGATCAGTAAAGGTTCCCGCGTCCGCCTATTACGGAGCACAGACGGCGCGCGCGGTGGAAAATTACCCTATCTCCGGCCTGCGGGCACATCCGCAACTCATCCGGGCCTTCGGCATTGTGAAGCGGGCGGCGGCGGAAGCGAATCTCGAGTTGGAGCTGCTTGATGAGACTCGCGCCAAGGCCATCGTCCAGGCGGCGCAGGAAGTCATCGACGGAAAATGGGATGCGCAGTTCGTCGTCGATGTCTTTCAGGCAGGCGCCGGCGTGAGCTTCCACATGAACGCCAACGAGGTGATCGCCAATCGTGCGAATGAGATCCTCGGAGGCAAACTGGGCGAGTATGCCCAGGTTCACCCCAACGACCACGTCAACTACGGCCAGTCGACCAACGACGTCTTCCCCACCGGCATGCGTCTCGCCACGCTGCTGGCTCTTGAGACGCTGTATCCCGTCCTGGACTCGTTGGCGGGTACCTTTGCGGCAAAAGGACGAGAGTTCGATGGAGTGATGAAGTCCGGCCGCACGCACATGCAGGACGCCGTGCCGATTCGCCTGGGTCAGGAATTTGCCGCTTATGGAATCGCCATTGCGAAAGGCAGAAAGTCACTTGTGCTCGCCGCGGATGGTCTGCGGGAACTGGGTCTGGGCGGCAGCGCCGTCGGCACTGGCATTAACACGCACCCTGACTACCGCGCGATAGCGGTCGCAAATCTAGCGCGCATTGCAGGTCAGAGGCTTGTGCCCGCGGAAGATATGCGGTGGGCGATGCAGTCCAATGCCTGCATGGCGGAGGCGAGCGCCGCGCTGCGAGGAATTGCATTGGAGGTCATTCGCATATCGAACGACATCCGGTTGCTTTCTTCCGGACCGAACACCGGCTTTGCCGAGATTCATCTCCCCAGTCTGCAGCCGGGTTCGTCGATCATGCCGGGCAAGATCAACCCCGTCATGCCGGAACTGGCGGCGATGGTCAGCTTTCAGGTGATCGGCAACGATACAGCCGTGGCTTATGCGGTGCAGGCTGGACAACTCGAACTCAACGTGATGATGCCTACCATGGCCTACAACGTGTTGCAGAGCACTACCATTCTGGCCAACATGCTGCGTCAGTTCGAAAAGCGCTGCGTGGCCGGTATCACTGCGAACGTCGAGCGCTGCAATTTCTATGCGCAAAGCACAGTGTCGCTGGCCACCGCGCTCAATCCCTACATCGGCTATGCCAAAGCTGCAGAGATCGTCAAGGAATCGGTAGCCAGTGGAGAATCGATCATTTCCATCGCGCGGAAAAAGAAACTGCTGAGCGAGGAGGAGATAGCCGAAATCCTCGATCCCAGGCGCATGACCGAGCCGCAATATCCGCTGGATGCTGCGAAGCAGCGCGATCGCAAACCGCAATAACACCTCGACTCCAGGCGGAAAAAGGGCCGCGTTGGAAACGCAGCTCCTTGTTCCAGCCTAAAAAACCTCTATTTTTGCCGCCCGAAGCGATAAACAACCCCGGCGTTGAAGCCGAGGTTGTGCTGCAACTCGCTGCCATAGTCGGTCATCAGGTAGTTGGGTGTGAGCCGGATGGCCAGGCCAGGCCCCAGGTTGTAGTCAACGCTCGCGCCCACCGTTAAATTTACTGAGTTGCCGTCGGGATAGAGACCGATCAGAGCAGGCGGAAGTCCGCCAGTGCCGGTCCCAAAGTTGCCGTGTCCAACGCCTGCCAGAACATTACCGGTCCAGCCCCAGTGCTGGCCTTCAAAGAAACGCACCGTTGGACCCGCCATGAAGGTGTACTGGCTGATACTCGGAGCAAACACCTGGTACGCATTGATGTTGGTATAGGTGGTTCCGTAATAGCCACGAAAATCCGCGGTTACGCCCACCTTGCCCGCCACATAATCGGTCACACCAACGTTCCAGTCAGACTCGTTGATCTTCTGGAGCGAAGACCCCGGCCGGAACCGGAGATATCCGCCTCCAAAATAGACTTCGTATTTATGAGAGTAGGTATCCTGGATGATCTGCTGGATACGCAGCTTGCGGCGCGCCCTCACCCTGGCCTGAGCCTCCCTGAGCACCTCTGCCCGCTGTGCTGGAGCCTGAGTCGCTGGAGCCTGTGTCTGTGACGGCTGCTGGTCGGTTGTGCTCTGCGCACACAACAAAGCTGGCGCTACAAAAAGTGCCAGCGCCAAAAGCTTGCGCTTTCTGAAATACATGAATCCTGATGCCTCCACTACCTGCTGGTTCCGGGGGGTGAAAGATGACAAAAAAGTTTCCTTCTTTATGTATTAAAGCACTTGCGTGGCTCTTCGCGCCCTGCTCTCCTGAAGAATAGGGTTTTCGGCTGTTCAAATTCCGGAGATATCGGTTCCGAATCGAGGCACAACATACGCATGAAATCATTTTTGGCCGGGCTCATCCTGGGACTATTGATCCTTCCCGCTGTCGTATTCGTTTACTTTCGAGTAGGGTGGCCTCCCATCGCGGTTGCGGATCAGCCTTTTCCGCTGGAAAGGCAGATTGTTCATATGCCCCTCAGGGCTCGAATCGGAAAGGAAATGCCGAAGGCCTCTCCCATCGAGGCCAGCGCCACCAATCTGGAGGCGGGAGCTCATCTTTATCGCCAGCAATGCGCTGCCTGCCATGGACTTTACGGCCGTCCAGCCGACTTTGCAGCCCACATGTATCCTCACGCACCTCAGCTTTGGGCGCCGCACCGCAATGGAGTCGTCGGCGTCAGCGATGACCCTCCCGGCGAGACTTACTGGAAGGTCGCCAACGGCATCCGCCTGACCGGCATGCCTTCCTTCGACAAGGTGTTGAACCCCACCCAGATGTGGCAGGTTACCCTCCTGCTGGCCAACGCCGACAAACCACTGCCGCCCGGCGTGCTGGATATGCTGAAGCAACCACTCGACCTCGACCCGGTCTCCCTGGCCCCGGCGCAGGCAGTTTCAGGCCCTGCAGAGAAGATTACCGATATTCAGATGAACTCCATGCCGCCGGCCGCTCCTCCCGACCAGAAATGAAAGAAGACAAATGGCGCGGTTAACGTACTGACGGAGTAGATACGGGCTGCGGCTTTAACCTCGTGCGCCGCTCGGCCCTCTGGTATAAACCAGTTGCGGGTCCAATCTCTTTCAAGACGGATGATGCGCACCCCTCTCCTCCGAACAGCGCTTTGCTCGATTGCGGTCTGCGGATTGCTTCCGATTTACGGGAGCGCCCAGACGGGCACTCTTCCGCCAAAACCGAGACAAACTATCGGCCTGGTTCTCAACGGCGGCGGCGCTCTGGGTCTTGCTCATATCGGCGTGATTCGCTGGCTCGAAGAACATCACATTCCCATCGACGCGGTGGCCGGAACCAGCATGGGCGGTCTGGTGGGCGGCGCCTACGCGACCGGTGAGTCGCCAGCCCAGATCGCAGATCTGGTGAAGGGCATCAACTGGGACCAGATGCTCAGCGATACGATTCCTTATCGCGATGTCTCCTATCGGCGGAAGCAGGATGCCCGGGATTATCCTTCCACGCTCGAATTCGGATTCAACAAAGGCATTCGTTTTCAGGAGGGCTACAAGTCCGGCCAGCAGGTGCAATTGCTGCTGGACAAAATTGCGCTGCCCTACTCTGAAATTCGCAACTTCAATAACCTGCCCATTCCATTTGCGTGTGTCGCCACCGACCTGGTGAGCGGCAAGGCCAAAGTATTTCGTGAAGGATCGCTCTCGCTTGCGATGCGCGCCACGATGTCTCTGCCGGGCATCTTCGCACCGGTGCGCGTCGGCAATGCCATCTACGCGGACGGCGGTCTGCTCGATAACCTCCCGGTGGACGTGGCCAAACAGATGGGCGCCGACATAACACTGGCCGTCTATCTGCAGACCGAGCCTCTATCGCCAAAAGAACATCTTTCCTCACTGGGAGTGCTCGGACACGGCATCAGCGTGATGATCGCCGCCAACGAATTAAAGAGCATCCAGGATGCCGATGTTCTGATCACCATCCCGCTGCAGAAATACACTGCCCTGGACTACGACAAGGTCAATGCCTTGATTGAGGAAGGGTACAAGGCGGCTCAAGGCAAGGCCGCTCTACTCGAAAAGCTCTCCGTGGACGATGCCACCTGGCAGGCGTATGTACGGCAGAGAAACAAGCGTAAGCTGGCTGTTCCCGTGCCTCAGTACATCGACGTTGCCGGCCTGGATACGAACGAAGCGCTCCAGATCAAGAAAGATCTCGCCCCTAATCTGCGGAAGCCACTCCAGCCCGACGTGATCGCGGGGCAGCTCTCCACCATAGCCAGCGATCAGCGGGTTTCCGGACTCAGCTATGGCCTCACTACCAATCTTTCCGGCGCTCCCGGAATCTCGGTCAGCGGTCGCGAAGACCCGTACGGCCGAACCATCGTGCGGCCCCTGCTGCTGATTGACGGGTGGGACTATCAGAATGTGACGCTCAGCGTTGGAGCACGCGCGACAGTTCTGGACCTTGGCAAATATGGCTCTGAGCTGCGTACCGACGGCCTCTTCGGCTCGGAGTTGCTGCTCAGGTCGGAGTACTACCACCCGCTCGGTACTGCAGGCAAATGGTTTGTAGCGCCGCGCCTCTTTGCCGACAATGCGCCATTGAATATCTATACAGAAAATGGCCTGGAAGCTGAATACCGCAACCGTACTCTGGGCGGAGGAGGAGATATCGGCTACGAATTCAATCGCTCCTCGGAGCTACGCGTTGGATATGAGCTGGCGAACCAGAAACTCTCGCTCAATGTGGGAGACCGGCTGACCTATGGCAACCTCAGCGGGCGAGAAGGCAATACCCATGTTCGCTACGTGCTGGATCAGCTCGACGACCCCATTACTCCGCTGAAAGGATTTCGATTGAGCACCGCGTGGGAGTGGTGGGATGCGAAACCTGTCGCCGGTTCCGCCTTTCCCGAGGTCGAGCTGAAGACATTGGGATTTCTCCCCGTGCGCCAGACGTCATCGATTTACCTCGGTGCATCGGGCGGCAGCACTCTCTGGACAAATCCAACCGTCCTTCCGGACTTCTCTCTCGGCGGCTCCTTCCGGGTGCCTGCGTACAACACGAATGAGCTTCTGACCAACCAGTATTTTCTCTTCCAGGGCGGGTACGTCTATCAGTTGGGCAAGCTGTCGCCACTGGCGGGCGGCCGCGTCATGCTCTTCGGCGGCGCCGATATCAGCAAGGCATACTATCTGGAACACGTCTCGCATCTACCCTCAGACGGCTCCGCGGGAATCGTAATCAACACGCTCCTCGGCCCAGTCGTCTTCGGCGCCGCCATCGGAGACGCGGGACATTACAAATTCTTCTTTGAGATTGGCCGGGCGTATTTTTAGTTTCTACGCGAGGAGGTCTGTCAACTTTTTTTCGCAGATGCTGGAGCGGAGGATTTAGTTTGCGAAGCGCGCCGCGCCGCATACTTCACTTTCGGAGAAGCGCTCGTCGTCGAGGCGCGGGCAACCAGAGAAGGGTCGAGAATGACCCGCTTCAGATGGTGGCGAGTTTTTGATTCGATCAGCTTGAGCAGAATCGCGGCCGCATGCTCTCCGATCCTCTGGCTGTGTTGATCGATACTGGAGAGCGGAACGCGTAGCGAACTATCGTAGTGCAGATTGCCGCAACCGATCACTGCGATGTCCTCCGGAATACGAAGGCCCGCCGCCAGGATGGCATTCATCGCTCCGATTGCCAGTGGGTCGTTGTAACAAAAGACTCCGTCGGGCCTCGGCCTCTCCCTGAGCAAAAGCTGCATAGCTTCCGCGCCATGGCGCGTGCTTTCGATATCCACGATCGACCTGGAAACCACGAGGCGTTCGGAATACTCCAGTCCGCGGCGTTGAAGCGCCTGCCGATACCCCTCGAATCTGCGCACACCCGTGCTGTTTTCTCTGCCGCGAATATGAGCGATATTCTGACAGCCCTGGTCGATGAGGTGTTCGGTGGCTATTCGACCTGCGGCTTCATCGTCAGTGCCGACAAAATTTGCCGGCAAACCTGGGACCTCGCGGTCAATCAATACATATGGCTGCCCAAGGCGATCCATTCGCTCGAATGCATCCGTATCGCGGCCGGAAGAGGCGATGACCAGAGCGTCGAGCTGCCGCGCAACCAGTTGCTGTATCTCCCGCGCTTCCAGCTTTGGATCTTCCTCCGATGAGGAAATGATGAGGGAGTATCCGCGCCTCCTGACCGCAGTCGATATCGCCTTGGCGACCTCGGCAAAGAACGGGTGCAACAGATCCGGAACAACAATACCGATAAGGAAACTACGCCCCGTGACCAGTCCGCGAGCCAGAACATTTGGCTGATAATCCATCTCCTTGACTCGCTTTAAGACGCGCTCGCGCGTTTCCGCTGCTATATCAGGGTGGTCGCGAAGAGCCTTGGAGATGGTGACGACAGAGAGACCAAGGTCCGTTGCTATGTCCTTCAAGCGCACTGTCATAGCTCGCACTATACAAGTGAGTGCCATAACTTTGAAACAGAGTCCGGAACCGTATTGCGCCCGGCAACGCAGACTGTTTCTAATGCCGCATGCCTCTTGCATATGCGAGTGGAGAGTTTTCGGCCGGCGGGAAGCCGATTCACTGCGCAATGAAAACCCGAGCTAATACCCCTTGTATGCCTCGTTGAACTTCGGTCGAGGCATGGTGTGAACGAAGGATGCTACATCGAATGCATCCTGAGGAGTCAGCGTACCCGGATGATTTTGCGGCATGTTGTGCGCGAGAAAAGCGGCCATCTTCTTCGGATCGTTCATGCCGGCACCATCATTGTAGGAGTCGCGCCCCCACACCGCAGGAATCACGGGTGGAACACCGGCGCCGTCTGCACCATGGCATCCTGCGCATTGACTCGCATAGAGTGTTCCTCCTCGAACCGGGTTTCCTGTGAGATCGGACAGTTTCACGAAGCCGCGCCCCTTAAACGCCTTCCCTTTCACACCATCCCTTGACAACGAGTCCACATAGGCGGTCAGCGCCCTCATCTCCCCACCATTTTCAGGTAGAGGATGACCGTTCTCGCTGCGCGTAAAGCACTCCTGAAACCGCTCCTGCATGGAAATCACGCGGCCAGCCCGCTTGTTGAACATGGGAAACATATTGGACATGTCGATCATGGGCGCTGCATGGGGCATGGTGCCGCTTTGAATGTGGCAGTCGCTGCAGGCTAGTCGATTGCCGACGTAGGCGCTGGCGTATTTCGGGGTTTCATCGAAGATCAATTTGCCTCTGCGGATCAAATCTCCCTGGCCGCCCGATGGCACCTCGCTCATCTGAGAGCGCGATTGTTCCGTCACGGGCGCAGGCTGAAGAGACGGATGAGGTCCGGAACAACCCGCGCAGATAACCGCTGAAATCATCGCGCAGGTACAAGCGAAGTTGAGGATTCGTGAAGTCATGCGTTTCTACTTTGCGCTACCCGTCACCGACTTGAACCCGAACTGATGATAGATCTCCTGTGCTTCGGGAGATGCGAGAAAGGCAAGCCACTGCGCGGCGGCTTCCGGGTGCGGAGCATCGGTCATTACTCCAGCCGCATAGATCGCGGTCGTGTTCTGGGCATCCGGTATCTCGACGCCGGTGATCGGATTACCAATCTTCTTTTGAAACTGGACCTCCGAAGCCCAGGTTACGCCCGCGTCGGCTTTACCCTGCATGATGCGCATGGGGGTCTGCCGGTGATGGATTTCCGTCAGCACTGTGGTGCCGTCTGCCACTTTCTGTTGATAGACAGATTCGTACAGCTTGTCGCCGCCGGCTTTACGCAATGAATCGGCGATCTGGTTGGCCACGCCTTCCCACTGCGGGTTCGGCATCGAAAGCCTAATACCCGGGCCACTGAGATCGGTGAGAGATGCAATGTGCCTGGGATTAGCGGCGCCCACCATGATCTCGAGTATGTTGCTCGCGTATTGGGTGACATTCTCCACCTGTTTCTGATCCTGCATCTGGTGCAATACGCGTGCGCCGGCCTCGTAGACATCCGGCTTTATCTGGAGGGTGAGATTTCCGAGGGTCAGCGTATCATTCGCAGCGATCTGCCTGCGAAGAATACCGGGTGGGAGCGTTTCATAGAAGATGCGTCCACGGAGCTCGGGATGCAGTCTGACGAATCGGTCGACCAGCTGTGGAAGAACAAAAAATTGATTGCCGCCAATAAACAACACCAGTCTGGCATCAACCGGATTTCCATGCAGGTCGGGAACATTGTCCACATCCGCCGCACGGAACTCATATCCTTTACTGCCAGCCGGATTGTTCGCGCCATTGCTCCAGGGTGGTGTGGTCTGTGCTCGCACCGAGCAGGTAAGTGCGACCGCGGCGAGCGGAATCCATATGAGCCTTCGTAAGTCCATAGCCATTTGCTCACGTCCCTAGTTAACGGTGATGTAGCTGTAGCGGCCTTCGGTCTGCAGCAAAGCAATCGCGGCAACCATGGAGGCAACAACTAATACTCCGGGAATGGTGTGCGCCAGCATCTCCTTTACGATCTGCTCCGGCTGCTCGGACAGGTTATTGTGCTTGATCAACACGCGCGCCTGTTCTTCCGTCGCGGTGTGGCAGCTTAGGAATTTGACGCCGCGGTGCTGCAATGCCTGAATGCTGAAGTCCTGGTAAATGGAATCGCGACTATCCGGATCATCCGAGGTGTAATGCAGCTCTGCTCCGGCCTTACTGGGATAGAACACATTTTTTACTGCCGGCTGCCCGGTCGCAGGATCGTCAACCTTGAGCCATGCCCCGATCTTGTATTTGTCCCAGATGAAGTCGTCGTAGTTGAGCATGTTGGCCGGCCCATGCAGCGCAGCGACTATTTTGATCTGACCGTCTGGAACACCAAAACCAAAATGCAATCCGTTGAGGGAGTTCTTGATATTGTTGAGAAACCTTCCGTCATCGATCGGAACGATGTCATAGACCTGCTTGACCCGCGCCGGATCCTTTGCGACCTTGTCGAATTCGGACACAGTCCAGTCTTTTGTCGTGTAGACGAGCTGCGCTTCTGACGCAGCGGGCATAACGCCGATGGCTCCGAGTGAGGCAGCCCCGGCTGCAGCTTTGGTGACGAACGATCTACGACTGATGCTCTTCATGGTTTCCTTTCGATTCGCTTGATGGAGTTATCTCGGATGTTGCTTCTGTTTCGGAATCTACTTTTGGTCGAACACCCAGGTTAGCCAGAACCTGAAACTTGGGCTGCTCGCTCTTTCTGCGAAACTCCGGAGATGACCGGCGCCACAAGATGAGCGCCACCAGAATCAAGGTGGCTGCACCGAGCAAATAGACTGTCATTGCATGCCTCCCATGCGCACCGAGGCGGACCGCCCAGCCACACCTGATTGCTCGCTGTGGTCTTCGTAGAATGAGCGCAGATAGTAGGTCACCGCCTGCGTTTCTGCAGGCGTCAGCAGTGGAAACGCAGGCATACCACTGCCGGGCACTCCGTCTTGCAATATCTCGGCGGCCGCTTCATACGATGGCATCATTTCGCGAAAGTTTGCTGGAGCGGGAAGAAGCTTACGCCCATCCGGGCCATCGCCCGCTCCACTCTCTCCATGACAACGGACGCAGTGAGTCTCAAAGACCCGTTTACCACCCTTCATCAGGACTTCGGGCGGGGCAAACTGCTCGCGCGGAGTAAGAGTATCGGCGCTCGCCACCGAAGCGACGTAGTCCGCCACTGCCTTGAACTCGGAGCTGGGAAGATCGTCCCATGACGGCATTGACGATCCGGGCACACCTTGCTGCAACGCACTCCAGATGAGGTCGTCGCTGAGGCAAAACCCTGAGAGGTTGAAGGCCACGGGACGCAGCGCGCGGCCGGCGATGGAGCGGCCGTTCGCATGCGCGCCATGACACCCGGAGCAGTTCGCCGCGAAGACGCTGCGGCCCTCTTCGAGATCGTCCGATGCGATCGCGACCGGTCGGACGTAGGCCTTGGCGGGTATAGCAGGCGTGAGTTCTGCTGCGGCACGTCCCAGCGTGTTGAGATATGCAACCAGAGACAGCGCGTCCTTCGTTGGCCGTTCCGGTGAACCGTCGAAGAGCCACGGATACGAAGGCATCACCGAATCCGGCACGATATACCGAGGATCGTACAGATGCACCAATTGCCAATCCACCGGCCTCTTGCCAGATTCGCGAGCCAGGTCCGGTCCCACACGCCGCGTGCCCCACATCTGCGGATATTCCTGCTGTGTCTCCCACGCCTGGGTCGGCTCTCCGAAGCGCCAGACGTCCGCTGGTGTGAAACGCACCTGCATGGAATGGCAGTACGCGCAACCGTCGACCGCATAGAGGCTTGCCCCACGCTGCTCCTCAGCGGTGAGCGTCAACTTCGCTTTGGGAGGCGTGCTCCTCTCAATTGCGTCGTGCAGACGGATGGCTGGATACACGCCCAGAGAGAGAAATGAAACAACGAAGAAGACAACTCCCGCGCCGAAGGTTGCAGCGTAGGCGGTTGTAAACCAGTATTGAGCTTTGCGCTCGCGCGGCAAATGGCCGAGTTCGACGCCGAGAAATCCTTCGGCGTTTCTTGATCCGGTAAAGAAGCTCGCTCCGAAGACGACGAAACCCGCCAGGAGCACCAACCCGTCCAAGGTTCGAAAGACCCAGTAAGGCTTCGAAGCGCGAACCGAATCGATCCATGGAATATGCCTCTGCCAGAGACTGGCCTGCACGAGTCCCGCTCCAGTGAGGTCCAACACCATCAGGCCAAGCCCTATGAGAAGAAGCCAGTAGGACCACGCCAGCGCACGTCTGCTCTGCCTCACTCCCGGCATGCGTTGCCAGAGATGGCTTAGGCCGCCCATGGCCGCGAAGGAGGCAAATCCTATCATGGCCAAGTGCGAATGTCCGATGACCCAGTCAGAGAAGTGAATGAAGCTGTTGAAAGTCATCACCGCCTGCACCGAGCCTTGAATGCTCACCACGAGGTACAGCACGATGCTCGTCCAGATAAAGCGCAGCGGCAGATCTTTCAGCACGGTTCCTTCTGTAGCAACCGCAATCGAGAGCAGCAAGTTGGTGACTACGAGAATCACATCAATTCCCTGATAGATCGATGCTGCCTCCGAGACGTGTTGCGCAGTCATCGGCAGTGAAGAATAGATGTAATGGTGGATTCCATTGAGCGGGTAGACGAGAAATAACAGCCAGAAGCCGACCATCGAATAGAAGTGGCTGTAGATCGGCCTTTTTGTAACCGCGGTAATGACAAAATATTCCACCGCCACCGCCAGAGGCGTGATAAAGATGCCGACCGCATCGTGAATCCACAGTCCGCTGAAGGCCGCGCCCATAGCTCCGGGCAACGCATGCGGAACGATATTGCCGAGAGGATAGGCCAGGAAGGTAAAGGTGAGGCCGCCCAGGAGATACCATCCCGAAACATAGAGCTCCGACGCGCCGCACTTCAGAAATGGGATACAGAACTGCACGATCATCAGCGCGAAGCACGCTTCGATCACTGCGGCAATCGCCAGAGGAAATTCCGCCCATTCCAGCGGCTGCAGAATGCCGGAGAGGACGAGGGTCCAGCCGCCCAGCACGGCCACAAAGTTGTAGACAACGAACATGACCCAACCCAGCCGTTCGCTCGTCACGGGTCTACGCGTTAAGAATGGAACCGCATAATAGATGAAGGCGAGAAATGCATTTCCCAGCCACGCATACAGAATCCCTTGCGTATGGTCGTAGCGCAGCCGTCCCCAGGTCTCCCACGCGTGATTTGTCAGGAATTCGGGGACATGAAACTTGACCGAAACGGCCAACCCAAAGAGCGCCGACAATATCAATCCAACAAAAGCTGCGTATGTGTGAGCCCGCACCAATCCCGTTGCTACCGGCGCACGCCCCACTCGGGCAGCTTCGCTCAAGGCTGACTGCTCCGCGCCGGCGTTGCTTCGGTCGAACCCGACTGGCTCGGGGCTTGCAGATTCAAGAAGCGGATCGCACCAGCCGCCAGGATCGCACCTAGCAACAGCAGTAAAAGCACGAACATTCGCTGCCGCCTCGCGGACTGCTGATCTAACGGATTTAATGGCCCGACGTCTTCCAGATGGTCCACTTGCGTGGGAGGCTGTGTCTTACTAGCCGGTGATTCGTTTTGCCTTGTTCGCCGATCCTGATTAGCCATTCTCACGCCTTGTTTTACCTGGATACCGCCGGTTCTTCCAATCGAAAAATGGCATGGGCGATAAGCAGCGGTTATGAGCCGATGTTGATCGCGTGGCGTACAAACTGCGCCCTAGCTCATGAACTTCACGAGATTGTCGTAGCTGATCTGCAGGCTTTCGAGCGGCGGCCGCTCTGTCTGGTCCTGCTCGACAAACATATACGGGATGCGCTCCTTGCCGGCAACGCGCAGTATCGTTCTCCAATCCAGAGTCCCTTCACCGACTTCGGTGAAGTGTGCCGCGGCCGGACCAAGCTCCGTCGAGACCGGTACGTTCGGCTTGCGGTCTTTCAGGTGCAGCGACTGCATGCGCTTGCCATACTTGCGCAGCATCGTTACCGGATCATGTCCCGCCTCCGCCACCCAGTAGCAGTCCATCTGCCATTGCACCAGCGAAGGATCGGTATGCTGCGTCAATATCTCGAAGCCGGTCGATCCATCATAGGTCTGGAATTCCACGTTGTGATTGTGGAAGCCGAAACGCATGCCCATTGTCTTCGCCTGCGCACCCCACGTGTTGTACTGGTCGGCAGCGCGCTTGTAGCCGTCGGCGGAGTTGGCAATCGTTTTTGGAATCATTGAGCATACCACGCACTCTGCTCCAAGCTCCTTCGCGTAATCGAAACGGCTCCCGAAATCGTTGTAGCCAAAATGCGCGCTCGGGACCGTCAATCCCGCATCGAGGATTGCCGCGCGCAGATCCTTGGCGCTCATCTTGTACTGCGCCACGTACGTTTCAATATTGCGATAGCCAATCCTGCGGATGGCCTGCAGTGTGCCCGGCAAGTCTTTTTCGATGATCGACCGTACTGTATAAAGCTGGACTCCCAGCGGCCGATCCATCTTCTTTCCGTAGGCCGTCGCCCCCAGCGCCGTAACTGCGAGGCCCGCTGCCGCCCCTGCAAGAAACTCTCTTCTCGTCTGCATGTGGAACTCTCCTCTTCTTTGTCTGCAAAGAACTTCATGCAGCTTGACGCGTGGTTATCCCGCGTGTCGAACGCTGCCCTTCATTGCCTCTAGCTCGTTCGGTCTTCCATCACCGCCGCGCCGTATTGTTTCAACTGCGGTGCCCCGCAACACATTCTCCATTGCATAATTAACTTCACTTCGTCGGAGCCTGTAGTCCCTTACGCCGGCAATACTCCGGCAGAACGATACACCCGCCCACCCAGAGGAGTTTCAACGACCGGCAAACGGGGTGTGCTAGTGAGCGTTTCAATCTCTTCCCCTTGCAGGAGCACGGTGTCCTCCACCTTCGCGCCCTGAAGGCTCGGATTCCACGCCATTGCCTGGTGATTTTGCACTCTCTCCATTGCGCCGGGACGCGCAATCCACTCCCGCTCCCAGTAGCCAGTCGCACCGCCCTGGTGGTGCATCTGTTCTTCGCCTGCATACCCCTGTTCCGCATATGCATGCAGCGCCGTGGTGTATAGCGCATTCGCTGTTACACCTTCACGCGTAGCGTGCAGCATCGCTGCGTTCACCCGAGCCGCGGCGGCAAACTTCTCTTCGAGTTCCGCAGGCATCGCGCCAAAGTGGACAAACCGCGTAATCGAAACCGACAACCCCCAGCGCCGCGCACAGAAGTTCAGCATGCCGAAGTACTTCAGCACTCCATCGCGCGGAACGGCGTGTCGATAGGCGCGGATACGATCGTCCACGGCGGTAAGAAAAACGCTGGGCATGATACTCCTCGCCAGCAATCCTTCACCGACCATGGCCTGCATCGCCGCTTCGGTCATTCCCGGCTTCAGCGCGAAAAGGGCATCCGTAACAACATCCGCTACACTTTCTCCCAGCCAGCGATACCGTGCGATCTCGCCTTCCGTCAATGCCAGCCGCAGCGGTTTCATCGAGATCAACGGGAGACCGCCAGCGACATCGTCCCCGGCAAGTTTTCCGCCGCCGGCAATCCTCCGGGCCGACGCCACCGGGTCATTGGCGTACCAGGGCTGGATCACGGGCTGATAATTCAGATGCGCGAATTCCTCCGCTTCCAGCCGCGGCGCCTCGTTGTTCGTTGTCAGGTAGTAGCATCCGCTCCCGCGCGTGATCAGCAGGCTGGCTGCGCCCGTCTCCCGGGGCAGTCCGATGCGCACATCGACCAGTCCGGCCGTGGCCCACGCGATATTCTCATGGCGCGAGATCAGCAAGGCATCGAGGGCGTTTTCTGCAAGAAAACCTTGAAGGCGTTCCTGCTTCTCCGCAAGCTCGATAGTACGTTCGCTTGCTGGAAATTCATTCTCGGCCATTCTTCACCTCTCTTCTCTTTAATCAGTCAACCTGGGTTCACACAGGAGACGCTTCGGGCTGTTGTAGTGTCCGGTATTTCCGTCCGCAAAGAAACAGTGCGACGGTTCCCATCATGGGCATGATCGCGACCAGCAGGAAGACCGGGCGGTATGAAAAATGGTCGATCAGAATGCCGGTGAGCAGGGGGAAGATGAGTCCACTCAACCCTCCGGAAACTCCGGTGAATCCTGTCACGCGCCCGATCGCCGGGTCCGGGAACAGGTCGGTGATGGCGGCGAACATATTGGCCGAGAGAAAATTGTCCGCCATAATGGCAATGCTGATCATCAGAATCGCGGTCGCCGCCGTCGGCATGTACGGAACGGCCACGCTGAAGACGCATAACAGGCTGCTGCTATACATCGTGATGCGGCGGACGTTGCGAATTCCCATTCCGCGCGACTGCAGCCATCCGGCGGCCCAGCCTCCTGCAACACCACCCGTGTCTCCCATGAAAAATGGAATCCAACTCAGAAAGCCGACCTCCGTGAGCGACATGTGCCGCACGCTATAGAGATAGCTTGGGATCCAGTACCAGTAAAACTGCATCACCGGCCCGATGAAGAAGCGGCACAGCATCACCGCCCACGCCGAAGACTGGCCCAGCAGCTCTCTGGTGGAAACCTGCGCCGCGGCCTCTTGTTCTCGATCACGATCTTCTCCGCGCTGCATGAACCACCAGAGCGGAACCCACAGCAGGCCGAGACATGCCGGAACCAGGAACGCTGCGCGGAATCCGTAATGCTGCATCAGGAAGACAATGAGCGGTGGCGCGATCGTAGCGCCGATCATGCTGCCGCTATTGAATATGCCGATGGCCAGCGTGCGTTCTTTCTTCCCGAAGAGCCGCGTGACTGTCTTCATGCCGCCGGAATAGTTGCCGCATTCGCCGGAGCCCATCCAGAAGCGGATGAATCCAAGCTGCACTCCGGACCTAGCAAAAATCTGCGAACCCGTCGCCGCAGACCACCAGAGGACAGCCGCTGACAATCCCAGCCGCGCTCCCCAGCGGTCCATCAGCCAGCCCATTGGAAACTCACCGGACATCAGCCCGAACTGCAGAGCCGAGACGATTCGCCCATAGGCCTCGTTTGTAAGATGGAAGGCGGTGCGCAGCACGGGCGCAAGTACAGAGAGTGTCTGGCGGTCGATAAAATTGATGACGGTGATCGAGAAGATCAGCGCCAGAATCGCCCACCGCCGCCGGGACGCAACCGCATTTGCTTCGCCGATGATGGTTGGATTAGCAGACAATCACGCCCCCAGGCCGCTTTCCCTATGCTCAGTCGAACTTCTCATGCCAGGGGCTCGCGGCCTCCAGAACACGATTCACATTTTTGATATTCTCTGCGCCTTTGGTGTCCAGCCATTCAGCAAAGGCATCTGCTCCGTGCTTCACGAACACCGGAACCCCGTCCTGCCATGTGGCCCGCCCACACAGCACGCCGTGGAAGTGCACCCCGCTCGCGACCGCCGTCTCCAGCGCTTCCACAAACATCGCATTCGTGACGCCGGCGGAGAGATAGACAAAGGGCTTCGAGGTTGAGGCTGCCGCTTTGCGAAAATACGCGTGCGCCTCGGCGAGCGAGTACGCCTGCTCTCCTTTGAATGCTTTCGTGCCGCTCACGAATTGCATCTGCACGGGGACTTCGACCTTCAGCACATCGGCCCCATAGCGATCTTTGCTGAATTCTTCCATCGATCGAATGACGATCTCCGGCTTGCGTTTCGCGTATGCCAGCTCCTTTTCATCTTCGCCGTGCACATCGTAGCCTAGGAACTCCAGGAATAACGGCATATCGAGTGCGCGACACTCTGCGCCGATGCGTTCCACCCATGCCTGCTTCTGGTCGTTGACCCACTGCTTCTCAAACGGAGTGTAGTAGATGAGAATCTTCACCGCGGCAGCCCCCGCCTCTTTCAGGCGCAGCACCGACCATCCTTCCGTCACGCTGGGAAGAAATTCTGGGGCGGTGGCGTCGTAACCTGACTTCTCGTAGGCCAGCATTACACCCTTGCCATTGCTGTACTTCATCGCTGGCAGCCCATACTCCACATCAAGCAGAATCGCGGAAGAGTAGCGCGTCAACGCGGCCGTCACCCGCTCCTTGAACTCGGTCATCATCGCAGTTGGAGGATCGATCACGCCCGATTCTTTCGCGAGCATTTTTTTTAACAGTCCTCGCTGGTCCATGGCGGCCGCTGCGATTACACCGCGTTCGTCAGATACGGACTTCAGCCCGGCGATCTTTCCTTCAGTCAACTTTCTCGGCATTGGTGTCCTTCTCTTCGATTAGTTTGCTCGCGGATTGCGGCAATCCTACGAACTGACCTGTTGCGCCAAGCGCTGTTTTGCGGGAACGGATGCGCCGGCAGCATTCTGCGCGGGCTTGCCGTCCAGCACCCGCGCCACGTCTTCACAAATCGCTTTCGTGACACGATCCTGAGCCTCACGAGTAAACGCAGCCACGTGCGGTGTAAGGATGACATTGGGGAGCGACTCCAGCTCGCCCGCCTTGGGCGGCTCAGTGGAACGAACATCCAGCGCGGCGCCGCCGATCGTCTTATTCTTCAGCGCCGCGGTCAGGTCGTCTTCGCAAACTACTTTTCCGCGCGAGGTATTGATGAAGAATGCGGTCGGCTTCATTCTGCTGAAGCGGCTCGCGTTGAAGAGTCTGGCTGTCGCCGGTGTCGCGGGCAGATGGCACGAGACGATGTCCGCGCGCTCCAGCAGTTCGTCCAATTCCAACAGTTCAGCTTGCAGCTCACTCAGCAGGATGTTGTCCGGGCTCAGGAACGGATCGTACGCCAGCACCTTCATTCCGAAAGCTTGTGCGCGTTTTGCCGTCAGATAGCCTATTTTCCCCGCGCCGACAATCCCCAAAGTCTTGCCGTAGAGTTCGCTTCCGACAAACTGATGGCGATTCCAGTGCCCCGTTCTGGTGTCCTGGTCGGCCGCCGGAATGGAGCGCGAGAGTGAAAGCATTAGCCCCAGCGCAAGCTCTGCCACGCTGATTGCATTCTGGTCCGGAGTGGAGCTCACCACAATGCCGGCCTTCGCGGCCGCGCCGAGATCCACATTATCCAGTCCAACACCGGCACGGCCCACCACCATCAGATCTTTCCCTGCCGCCAGAAGCTCGGCCGTCACCGGCGTCTGATTGCGGACCATCAACGCGCGGACGTCAACGACTTCTTCTTTGAGGCGTGCAGGATCTTTCCACAGATCGGGCAGGCTCACCACATCGAAACGTGCACGCAAGGCGTCGACCGCCGCGCCGCGAATGGTTTCTGAGATCAGGATGTCGCGCATGCTTGCTTAGCCGCCTCGTGGCCATCGAACGGTACATCAAATTGTGAACACCATTGCTGAAGCTCCGACAGCGTTTCTTCCGGAACGTCAATTCCCTGTGCCGTGTGGAGCGCTGCCTGCCGTGCGGACCGCTCGCCGGGAACAAATATCTCTTTAGTGCCGGGGCGCTTGCGACAAAGCTTGATGCGATCGATAGTGGCGTCGACGCGGCGCAGGAATTCCGCGTAGTCGAGAAATGCCTCGATCTGGAAGAGGCAGAAGAAGTGCCCAACATCCTGCTTCCGATCCATATCCTTATACATGGAGCCCACATCGCCGCCGATGGCCGCGCCCGACAACACGCCGCTAAAGAGTTCCACCATCAGCGCCAGCGCATATCCCTTGTGGCCGGCCATGGTGAGCACGGTGCCCAGCAGCGCCTCCTGCGCATCGGTGGTCGGCTCGCCATCGCGATCGAGCGCCCAGCCCAGGGGAATGGGAGCCTTCTTCTTCTGCGCCGCAATGATGTTGCCGCGCGCAATCGTCGATGTAGCCAGGTCGATCTTTACCGTGAACCCTTTGCCCGTCGGGAACGAAGCAGCAATCGGATTCGTCCCGAAGAAGGCTTCGCATCCGCCTTCCGGAGACATGGCCGGCTCGCAGTTCGTCATCGCCAGCAGTACACACCCCTGTGCGGCGGCAAGATTGCAATAGTATGAGAGAGCTCCAAAGTGTTGCGAGTTGCGAATGGTAGCCGCTGCAACTCCGTTCTGCTTCGCCAGTGGGAGCAGCATGTCGAGAGCCTTGCGTGCCTGCACCTGCCCCAGCCCGTTGCCGGCGTCGAGAGAAAGAATACTACCCACATGGCGGTCAATCGCCAACTTCGCATCAGGCATAATCAGCCCTGCCTGCATGCGGCGCAGGTAGATGTTGAGCCGGGAAATGCCGTGCGTCGAAACTCCGTGCAGGTCAGCGTCCACCAGCGTCTCGGCAAACAGCGCTGCATCCTTCGGCGGCACTTTGGCGGCTATGGCCAACCGCGATACCAGGCTCTCCAACTGCTCTTTGGAAAATCTCTTCATATCCTCTGTCTCAGCTCGGAACTTCCTCCGCAGACCGGATTCTTTTCCATCTTGCGGACGCGCCCGACATGCATCGATGCGCGTCCATATGTAGCTTGTTGAGCTACGCGCTGCGATACAGCTTCGTCATAACGAACTCACGATGTCCCAGAGCCTCTGCGGCGGTGAGCCTGCCGTTCGCCGTGCGCACAATCATCTCGATCAGGGCGTCGCCTGCCTGATCAATCGTCATCTCGCCCTGCAGAATCGGAGATACATCGAGGTCGATGTGCTCCTTCATCGTGGTCACAGTCTTGGGATTGCCGGAGAGTTTGATGACCGGCTCAATCGGATTGCCAATCACGTTTCCCTGTCCCGTGGGGAACAAATGCACCACCGCCCCCGAGGCTGCCCACAGCGTCACGGCCTCTGCCGCTGCACTTGACGTGTCCATGAACCACATACCCGGGCCCGAGGGCGCTGTTGCCGGCGTCAGGCATCCGGCGATCATGGTGTGTTTGCCGAGCTTCTCCACGTTGCCCAGCGCCTTTTCTTCGATCGTCGTCAAGCCGCCTGCGATATTGCCCTTCGTCGGCTGCGACTCGGAAAGATCGTCCTTCTTCTGGCTGAAGACCAGCTTTGTATAGTCGTCGAAGGCCGCCATAAATTCCCTGCGCACCGTCTCGTTCGCCGCCTTGGCAGCGACGATGTGCTCGGCGCCGGTTAACTCACTGGTCTCACCGAAAGAGGCGGTTCCACCAGCTGCGCAATGCTTATCAAGCACATTGCCCACCGTAGGGCAACTGGAAAGGCCGGTCGTTGTATCCGACTCGCCGCACTTCACGCTGATGTAGAGCTCGCGGAACTCGCACTCGCTGCGCTGCAGCTCAGACGCCCATTGCACATATTCCTTCGCGCGGTAAGAAGCCTCCGCGATCGTGCGAATGTCGCCTTTGCCCTCGATCGAAAAACCGGAGACCGGCTTCCCGGTCTTCGCGATCCCGTCTACGATGCGCTTGGTCCAACCGTCCTCGATGCCGATGACAACAACCGCAGCGACGTTCGGATTGCTCCCGGTGCCAATCATGGTGCGGAAGTGCAATTCCAGATCTTCGCCGAACTGAAGGCGTCCATAAGCATGCGGCAACGCGAGAGTGCCCTTGATATTGTTGGCGACCGCCTCGCAGGCAGCATTCGAGATGTCGTCCACCGGCAGAATCACCACATGGTTGCGAACCCCCACCCGGCCGTTTTCCCGGCGATATGCGTAGATCTTTTTGTCAGCCATTGCTATGCCCACCTTTTCGTCTTGAGGTTGTGCGTGTGGACATGCTGTCCGGTCGTGATCGGCTGCACTACCCTACCGATTTCGCATCCATACTTGATCACTGTCTCTTCCGGAGCAAAATCTTTGAGCGCCAGTTTGTGCCCCAGCGGGATATCCTCGATTGCCTTGGCCTTCAACCCTTCGTTGTTCGACAGATTGCGGCCGGTGCATTCGGTGCCCGCGGCGATATCCACGACCGCAACCCCCACTGTGTCCGCCGAATCATGCACTAAGAAGTGAATCATCGTGTCTTTTCCTTCCTTGTTTGGTCCGCGGCGTCTTAAATACCGCCGATGGAAATATGTTTCGTTTCAAGAAAAGCATCAAGCCCTTCCATGCCCAGTTCACGGCCCCAGCCGCTCTGCTTCACACCGCCAAAAGGACTCTGGCTTATCGTCGGCGCGCCATCGTTGATCCCGATCGTTCCGGCCTCAATGCGCTCACTCAGCCGGAAGATGCGTCCCACGTCGCGCGTCATCGCGTACGCGCTCAGCCCGTATCGCGAGCCGTTGGCATAGCCGATGGCCTCTTCTTCGGTTTCGAATGAGGCGACCGGTGCGACGGGAGCAAATGTCTCTTCCTGCATGCACAACATCTGTTCGGCTGCGCCGTCAATCACTGTCGGTTCCAGGAAGTATCCCGGCATGTCCGCGCGCTTGCCGCCGCATAGTATCTTTCCACCGTGCTTCACCGCATCGTCGATCTGCCCGAGAGCGCCGTCGAGCGCCTGCTGGTTGATCAACGGCCCCACATCCGCACCCGCTTCCGTGCCTGGAGATATCTTGAGCTTCCTGACCCCGGCCACGAAGCGTGAGAGAAATTCGTCGCGGATGTTGCGCTGCACATACACCCGATTGGCCGCAATGCAGGATTGGCCGGTGTTGCGGAACTTCGCTACGAGTGTCTCCTGAACTGCGCGGTCCATATCGCAATCGTCGAAGACCAGCAGCGGAGCCAGGCCGCCAAGCTCCAGCGAAAGCGGTTTGACGGAATGAGCCGCGCCGCGAATCAACTCCTGCCCCACGCGGGTCGACCCGGTGAAGCTGATCTTGCGGCATATCGGATTCGTAAGAAACTCCTGCGCGATCATCGGCGCCTTGCCGATGACAAGCTGGAAGACTCCTGCCGGAATTCCAGCGGCCTCGACACATTCGGCAAACGCAATCGAAGATAATGGCGTCTGCGAAGCCGGCTTCAGAATGACTGGACAGCCTGCGGCGAGAGCCGGAGCAACCTTCCGCACCGCCAGCACCAGTGGAAAATTCCATGGCGCAATCGCTCCGACGACGCCGATCGGAGTTTTCATCACCATGTTGCGCTTGCCCTGCACTTGCTGTGGAATCAGCCGCCCGTAGACGCGCCGTCCTTCTTCCGCAAACCAGCGCAGGTGATCTTCAGTCATGGCCACTTCGCCCTTGCTCTGCGCCAGCGGCTTTCCGTTCTCCAGCGTGATGGTGTGTGCAATCTCATCCTGCCGCCGCTTCACCTCATCGGCCACGCGATGCAGCAATGCTCCACGCTCTCTCGCTGTAAGTGCGCGCCACGCGGCAAACGAAGCTTCCGCAGCCGACAGCGCAGTCCGCACCTGAGCCTGATCAACGGTGCAGACACGGGCAAATGCCTGCTCGGTCGCGGGGTTCACAATATCGATCTCATTGCCTGTCGCGACCCACTGGCCATTGAGATAGACCTTGTACGGTTTGTCGAATAGCTGCTGCATTCCCATAATCGCTTCCGCCCTACTAACAGGGACTATCCCACCCACTTAGGAACGAACTTGCCCTGCGCGGCCTGTTGCTCAATGGTGCGGATCGCTTCCGCAACATGATGCCGGGCCAGCCGCTCCGCCTCATCGGCAAAGTTATGCTCAATCGCTTCCACAATGCGCAGATGCTCTTCGTGAATCAACTTCGGCTCGCGTGAAGCGCGCACCGTCATGCCTAGTACGCGATAAGTCTCCGCCAGACGCAGCAGAATGCTGTTTCGCGATAGCTCGGTGATGTGGAAGTGAAAACTGCGATCCAGCGAAGCCATCTCGTCTGTCTTGTTCTTCTTGGCGAGCTTATAAATGTTGTCTGCCATCAAGCGCAGCTCGTTGATATCGCCCCTGCCTGCATGGTGGCAGCATAGCCGCGCGGCGAGCCCTTCCAGTACCTCGCGCAGCTGATAAGCCTCACAGATGCGAGCCACATCCAGATTACCGACGAAGACGCCGAGGTGATCGACCGACTCCACAAGTCCGAGCCACTGCAATTCGAGAAGCGATTCGCGCACCGTACCCTGAGCGACCCCGAGTTCCTTAGCCAGACTCTGTTGGCTAAGGCGCTCACCGGCCTTGCTCTCTCCGGACAGGATTCTCCGCTTGATCTCCTCGCGCACATGATGTCGAGCAACGCGGCCTGGCATCAGTTGATCCTCTTTCTACAACAGCTTGCTGACAGATTCATGTCATTTCTCCCCATAGCTTCAATCTCGTGCTGAGTCTAAACTATCGCAATCTATGGGATGAGAAGGTTCAAATTCATATCCTTGCCTGGCATTCACCTATGCGTGCCAATGCAACCGCAACAGCCGGGCCATCCGATGAAACGTGTCCGCATGATGGCCGAACGATAGGAGCACGTGGTGAGGCATACCCGCATGGAGCAACCGGTCAAAGCGCGCCGGAACGTCTCCATCCGAGGTCTCGACCAACACGCTATTGCCCGTCACCTTGCGGTGAGACGCGATCGTGCGTCCCTCGAATGCGGTTAGATGATACTGGTCGTCACAGCGCCACAGTCGCGTGATGGTTACCGGCTCATCCGAACGAACCCGGCCATTTACGACGAACGGTTTAGCCACGTTGAAGTGTTCCGCCAGTGCGGGCCCATCTTCGGATCCCACGGCATTACACATCGTCAGCGGAGCCATGCCCGGATGCCAGAAGAAAATATTCTTCTGGTCGTGCTCCAGCCAATCGGTCAGGAAGCTCGGCCCCAGTCCCAGCGTCGTATTCATCAGGCTGCTGATACATCCGTCCACATCGCCTTCAATGGCGATGGCGTGCGATTCGGAGCTCAGCCGCGCTACAGCGAGATAAGGCCACTGTCCCAGCATGTTGGGAATCTCGGGCCAGCACTGCAGCGCCAGGGCATCGAGGCTCTCCTCCTGCATCAGTTCCTTCATCGCGAGATAGCAGCGCGAGTTCATGGCAAGCGCGTCGGTTGTCACATTGACCGTTGGCATGCCCATATCTTTAACTAACTGCACGTCTTGACTGACTGCATCCTCGGCCATACTGTGCACACGATCGAGATACTGGGGAAGGCTCAGCGCGTGTAACTGTACGCCTAGCGACTTCGATAACAGAAACGGATCGGCGGCGAGATCGACGAACCCCGGCACATACGTGCCCACAACGCCGACCTTCGTACGCCGCAGACGCTTCACTGTCGATGCCAGCGCGATCGCACGCACCAGTCCCGCCCGCACTCCGGCGTCCTCGGCGTCTCCATAGACAAACTCGAATGGATGGCCGGCTTGTCGCAGCAATGACGCCCAGAGATGCTGACCTACCAGAGAGCAAGAACTCACTTTGCCATCGCCCGGACGCTCCGGTGTCGCCCACAACACGATAGGGTGCGGCCAGCACTGCGAGACCGTGAACGCAAGCTGCCCATGGCCGATCGACGGCTGCAGCATCACCAGGGCCTCGCACTTTGCCTGCGCAATTTTCTCGAGCGCGGCCTGCGCCGTTGCGTCGTCGACCACGGAAGCACCGCCGCCGACACAATCAAATCCCAGCCCTTGCAGCGCAGCGATGCTGCGCTTGCAGATGATTTGATTCCACTCCTGATCGAACCCGGGGCGCTTTCGTCCCAGGATCAGCACGCCGATCGCGCCCTTGGCGCTACCGCCGATTGTTTTCTGCATACTCAAAATCTCCTGAGACATCCTTGCTGAACGTGAAGGGCGAGTGATACTGCGTCAATTCCCCTATCAGTGGGCGGAGATATTGCAAGAAGCCTTCCGTCACGGGAATATCTCCATCGCGCATCCACTCGTCAGGCAATGTTCTTTCCACGCCGGCCACACTGCTCAACGGAACCAGCGCATAGTCCGTCGCAGGCAGCGGAAGAAGCGAAACCATCTTGTCCGTCTCCCCGGCGAGCAGCGCTTGAACAGCAGCCCGGCCCACGAACTCCGCATCTTTCCTGTCCTGGGCGGACGCGTGCAGCATCGAGGCGCGCCCCAGCAAGCCCGGCTTTTCACTCCTGCAACGGAACTTCAACTGCTTCGCAACGGTTTCTGCCAAATGCTGCCCCACACCACCCGTCAGGGGACGTTTCAACGCATCGGCCTGCACCCGGTCTTCAGTCTGATAGACAAGCTGCCCTGCCTCATCGCGAATTCCTTCGGAAGCGACGACGATCGCCCACCCCAGCCGGCTTACTACCTTGTCCACTGCGGAGAGAAATGCGTCCATCGCGAACGGACGTTCCGGCACATAGACCAGGTGCGGCGCATCCTGCTCGTTTGTTTTAGCAACGGCTGATGCGGCCGCCAGCCATCCTGCGCTCCGTCCCATTGTCTCGAAGATCGATACGGGCTGCGGCAGCGAACGCACGTCCATCCCCAGGTCCCGCGCCGACTGAGCGACGTAATATGCGGCGCTGGCATAGCCCGGGCAGCGATCAGTTCCCGTTATATCGTTATCTACCGTCTTCGGTGCGCCAATCACCTGCACCTCATAGCCGCTCTGCCGGCATAACTGGCCAGTCGCTTCGGCGCCGCGCATCGTCCCATTTCCGCCCATGAAAATCAGGTATCGGACACCCCAGCGCCGCAGGTTTTCGACAATGCGCTCGAAATCTTCGGGAGACGACTTCGCTCGTGAAGTTCCCAGCGCCGCTCCCGGGCTCGTCCGCAGCAAATCCAATTCCTGCACAGACAACCCACTCAGATCCGCGATATCGCCGCTGACCAATCCAAGAATTCCGGAGCGCGCTCCAAGCACCTTGCCCAGCTTCGATGGACCACTGAAGGGCTTCCTTGCATGTCGCGCGGCCTCATCAATCAGACTCGCCAGAGTTATATTCAGAACCGGGCTGGGGCCTCCGCCTTGAACAACCAACAGATTGTTTCCCGTCATTGAAGCCCCCGGCACGATTGATTTCATGATTGAAATGAGCAGTGAACCTGCCCTAATTTACTTGCTTCGCGCCCGCCGCGCGCGTTTGCCAGCTCAACAACCGAAGGCAAAGCCTATAATCGATTGCTATCGATTGTCAAGCCGGCACCCATATCTCCTCCTCGTTTAGACGACTGAGAGTAGCTCTGGATGGCGCTTCTGTTACGGCTATCAAAGCCTCCTCCATGGCTCCTTTAACTCAGAACATCAGCTTCAAACCGAACTGCAGCACGCGAGGCGAGTTGGCTCCGGTAATCTGGCTGAATGTTCCAGAAGATACAGTGGACGACGGATTGTTGAAGTTGGCCCGATTAAAGGTGTTGAATGCTTCGGCTCGGAACTGTGCGTGGACCCTGCTCTCCTGAAACAGATCTTTGAAGATCGAGGAGTCGACATCACCATACCCCGGACCGTAAAGGCTGTTCCGGCCCACATCACCGAAGGTGCCAAGGGTCGCCTGCGTAAATGCCGCTTTGTTGAAATACTCCTTCACCCGGCTCACGCCGCTCGGCCGCAATGGACTGCCTATCTGATCCGCATAGTCATTGCCTATGCCTGACAGCGAGCGATCCGTTCCGCTCAATACCGTGAAGGGCAAGCCAGTATCGATGGCAACGATCGCATTTACCTGCCAGTCATTGATAAAGGCTCCGGCCAGCCTGCCGACGTTGGCACGCGGAAAGAAATAATTTACTGCTGCGTTGTAGCGGATTTTCTGATCGAAGTCCGCCGGCCCGCGCCCGCTGCGGAGATTGAACGGATTCGGCGGCCCTGTATTCCCTTCCGTCGCGCTCGACGTATTGTCGATCGCGCGCGACCACACGATGTTCGTCAGCAGCGTGAGCCCACGTGAAACACGCCGCGTAACGTTCACTTGCAGGCCGTGATAGATGCTGTACTCATAAGACTGCGCAAGCTCAACCGCGCCCAGACCCGGATACAGACGGCGCGAGTTTTCGTTGCCGACGGTGGAGCATGCTGAGGCACCGCACTGCCCTGGAATGTAGACCGCGGGATTGAATTGCCGCGAGCCCATGATGTGCTCGCCCCTGTTTCCTACATAGGCTATGGAGAAGGCCAGATTCCTCGCGAGCTGCTGTTCCACCGTCAGGTTCCAGTTCTGGACATAGGCAACCTTCGACCCGGGGTCAAGCACGCCACCCGAGACCGGCAGCAGAAAGTTATACGTTTTGAACTGCGACGAATCAACATGCGCCCGTGGGAAGGGATCGCCTCCCGGATAACCGGCATAGATGCTATCCCACACCGGAGGGTTAGGAATATTCAGGTAGAGGTCGATCGGCTGCATCGCATCGGTCCTTTGGTAGAGCAGCCCTTCAGGGAACCCATAGAAGATGCCATAGGCGGAACGGACGACGGTTTTCCCGTTGCCGCTGACATCCCAGTTCACGCCCAGACGCGGAGCAAAGTCTTTCCAATTTTTCTGGAACACGGTGGATTGCAGTCCGCTATCGCCATTGAAGACCAGCCCTGCCGGGGCGTTCGGCGCAATCGTCGATTTCACGCCCGGCATGAATCCAACCAGAGTTCCGTTCAGATCCGACGGAGGCAGCCAGGGATCCCAGCGCAATCCGGCATTGACAGTCAGAGCCTTATTCACCTTCCAGTCGTCTTGCAGATAGAGGGATGGCCGGTTCGTACGCAGGTATGCCTTACGGCCGTTGTCCTGGTAAAACTGAGAATCCAATCCGAGGTAGAAGTCCGCCAGCGCCGAACCGCTCTTGGTGGTTCCCGCGGGCAGCGCCGCTCCTGATGGCGCCGCGGTGCGTTGACCGTTAAAGGTGTTATCGCCCGGAGTGTAGGAATAATCGTCCATATCGATCCGGTCCCGTTCAAACTCCACACCAAAGCTGAACGTGTGCGCGTTGAGCACCTTCACAGCCGATGCCTTGTAATCGAACGAGGTTGAATCCTGAGTAAGGGCTCCGCCGGAGAAGATGTCCACAAACCCGGAGATATTGGCGCGAATGCCGGGGAAGATAGACTCGCCGGGGCTGCCTAGCGGAACATTTTGTCCCAGGTCCTGGAGAGACTGCAGGCCCGGTGCTTCCGGAATCTGGGTGCGCGCAAACCGACCGGCACTCGCCGAAAATTCTGCGGTAAATGTCGGGCTGAATATCTGCGTGTCGGTGACAATCGCCGACTGATTGCGGAATCGATTCGCTGCATAGAATCCCAGCGGAGCGTTGAATGCTCTCTGGAAATTATCCTGGTTATAAAAGTATCTGCCCGCCAGATGGTTGTTCATAGTGATCACCTGATCGATCTTGGCCAGATACTGCGTGCTGTCGATATTGGAGTTAGAGGTTGAATTGAAGATTCCCGTTACAGGGTTCGAGGCTAGCGGCACCAGGTACTTTTGAGCCAGTTTGCCGGACAAAGTGTCGATCGGCGCCGGAATCATGTTTTGAGGATAAGGAGCGCCCGTTGCGGGATTGAAGAGTGCAATGCCTTGTGCCAGCAGCGCAGAAAAGTTTCCCTGTAGCTCGGCTGCAGTCGGGACTTGGATAGAGATCGGATTCGGTGACGACCGCTGCTGCAAGTCCTCCGCCGCGAAGAAGAAGAAGGTGCGGTCCTTGATGATTGGCCCACCGGCGGTCCCACCAAATTGATTCAGCTTGAAGGGCGGAACCGTCTGCTGGAAATAATTCCGCGTATTCAGCACTGTGTTGCGTAGAAATTCATATCCCGATCCATGAATCTGATTCGAGCCTGACCTCGTCGAGAGCTGCACCAGCGCACCAGCGCCGGCATACTCCGCGCCATAGTTCGACGATTGAATGGTGAACTCCTGCAGCGCATCCGGATTGGGAAGAATCGGAACGGAGTCGAAGAACCGGTCGTTGTAGATCGCGCCGTCGAGCAAATACGTATCCTGCGTTGCACGCAGTCCGTTCACGCTCAGGCCGGTGTTGTCCTGCTGTCCGCTCTCGGTGCCGACATTGGTCAGCACCGTGCCCGGAGTCAGCGCCGTCAGTTGCAGAGGGTTTCTTCCGTTCAGCGGAAGGTCCTGCATCTGCTTCTGATCGACCGATGCCTGAATGCTGGTCGAAGCGGTCTGAATGAGCGGAGCTTCGCCGCTCACTGTGACTGTTTGCGAGTTCGATCCAACCTCGAGGGATATCTGCAAGCCTAACGTCTGCCCGGTCAGCAGCACAGTCCCTTCCCGTTTTTCCGTCTTGAAGCCGGACTTGGTGATTGTCAGTCCGTATGTGCCGATGGGTAAATCCGGGAAGACGAAGATTCCATCGTCGTTCGTAACCTCGGTTCGGCTCAGACCTGTTCCGGAGTTGAGCAGCACCACAGAGGCGCCGGGAACGATTGCCCCTGTTGAATCCGCGACAGTTCCACGAATATTTCCTGTTGATTGCGCCAGAAGGTGGCCTGCCCCCAAAGTAAGTACCAGCAATCCAAAGCCGCCTATTAACAATCTACGAAGGCTTGACATCATATTTTCGCTTCCTCTCAATCACCGCATTTATCCATTACTTACCTGGCCCTGATTTCTGCCTGCCAACCCAGCCGCGGGTCACCTACACCCCGAATTCGCTAAGTAAGTTCAGCCTGAGCAATTACCTTGTGTCCCCAGTAGGCGCGCAGAGCCATCTGCACCGGTAGAGACGCTTCAATACCCGCCTTTAGTGACGCGTTGGTGGTACTTCTCCGAGTAACTGCATCCAGAAAGTTCTTGGTATGTGCCTGTTCCAGGTTTTCGGTCGAGTCGACGCGCTGCGCAGCCCCGCTATTGGGCGTGAAAGTGTAGCCATCGCGTGCCAGGTCAAGCGTGCCCAGCGTTCCTTCGAAGAACACAGACGGTGTCTTATTGCGAATCGACATCACCGACGATTCGAAGTTCAGGTTCCAATACTCGTACTGGAGAATTGCGCTGACGGTATCTGGATTTTCCCTGCCGTCGTGCAATCGATAGATCCCGCCCAGGGATGCCGCGCTTTGCGGGCTGGCATCGTCCATCATCCACTGCGCGACGTCGACCCAATGCGTCAGGATGTCGGCGAGCAGGCCGTTTCCGTACGCCGGAAAATAGCGCCACGAGCTGTAGCGAATCAGCTCGTACGGCACGTCTGGCGCAGGGCCGAGAAATCTTTGCCAGTCGAGGCCCGCAGGCTTGGGCTCGGGCTTGATATTGCGTGCCTGCCATGGGAAGTTGTGCCACACCGCCCGCGCAAACAATACATCGCCCAGCTTTCCGCCCTCGAAAAGTTCTTGCTTGGCCCGCAGGTAATGCGCTCCACTCCGTTGCTGCATGCCGCAATGCAGAACGACGTTGGCCTTCTGTGCCGCATCGGCGAGCGCTTTACGCTCGCTCCAGTGATGAACCGTCGGCTTTTCGAGGTACACATGCTTACCTGCTCCCAGCGCAGCCGTCGCCACTGTCACGTGCAGATGGTCGGGAGTAGAGATCAAGACTGCATCGATATCTTTGCGCGCAAGCAGATCTTCGTAGGCGTCAAATGTGGCCGATGCCGACAGGTTCAAGTGCAGCGCCTGGGAGAAATTCTCGCGGTGAAGGTCGTAGACATCGCAGGTTGCCCGAATCTCGGCGCGTGGATCTTTGAGAAACGCCGTGCCCACAATGGTGCCGCGCCTACCAAGCCCGATCACGCCCAGCCCGACGCGATCATTCGCGCCCGCCACTCGCGCATAAGACCGCGCGCTCATCGCCGCCGCACTGACAGCTCCGCTATAGATAAATTCCCGTCGATTCATGCTTCAAATGCCCTCTGCATTGCCTGAAATGCCGGTTCTATAAACTTCAGGCCGGCCTTAGTGCCGTCCTCTCGCTCTTCTTCGTTCAGCGCCCATCCTTGCCAATTGACCTGTTTCAACGCGGCGGCGGCTTCGGCGAGCGGGAACGTCCCCTGTCCCAGGGGAACCTGCTTTCCATCGCGAAAATCGCGCAGATGGATTCCGACGATGCGCCGATGGTGCTCGCGCAAAAATGCCGGCACATCGATACCCGCTAAATATGCGTGGCCCGCATCGAGCAGAAAGGAGACATACTCAGGGTCGGTCGCCGCATAAAGAGCATCTAGCTCCCGGGCACCCTCGTTATTCTTCTCGTTGTGGTAAGCGAGCGCGATACCGAGTTTCCTGGCAAATTGACCGGCCGCATTCAATCCCGCCGCTTTGTGCAGCAGATCTTCCGCATCGCTGGTTGGAACCGAACTGAAAATCAGGTGCCGTGCTCCTAGTGCCGCTCCGTCTCTGGCGACTTCTTCGTACAAAGAACGCGGCGCGATTTTGGTTTGCGGATCGTAGCGTTCGGCGGGAAGAAAAATGTGAACTCCGAAGAACACGAGCCCGGTACTGGCAATACGCTGCCGGGCCTCCGCCGCGCGCGGAAACTGCTGCCTCACATTTGCAAAGCCCGTTTCAAAGCCCGCGTAGCCAACCTGCCGGACCTGCGCCAGCACTGCCAGAAGAGAATCAAAGCTATTCGGATCGACGTGCCACGCATTCGTCTGCGCGCCAAAACGAATGCCGGCGCTTTCCGGTGCCTCTTCCGCGAATGCTTGTCCAGAAACAATGGAGTTGAGCACGCCGCCCGCGGCTAGAGCTGTCAAACCCTGCAATGCTGCCCGCCTTGACATGATTACGTTCGCTGAACCGATTCTCATTTTCCCTATGTGTTTTCGCGTGTTTTCAGCACGGTCGAGGATTATAGGCACGAGACAAAATTCTTGGCAATCTATTTTTATAGATGACTATAGATTGCGATGCATTGAGGGCCTGAATCGAAGGTCTAACCCAAAATTCGTCAACAGAATAGGGATGAGGCGAGTGTGTAGAACATAGTGCCCTCCCGCGCGTAGAAACGCGTGCAGTGGAGACTTAATAGTGGAGAGATGAATGCCGGGGTGGAAAAATTAGCAGCAACAACAGGCGGAGAGCCTGGTGGACAAGCTACGCACATCCGGCTGCGATGGTAAGGTCATGTCCATTGAGCATGACTATATACCGCACTGCGGCGCGAGAGCAAGATCAGCCCCCTGAAGAAGGCTCAAGGAGAAGATGCCGGTCGACATTCAGATCCTGTTGCATGATCAGCTTGGGATCTTGCTTCATCGGCCCGAAGCATAGATTTGCAGACGAAGCCTATAAGAAGTTCTATTCTTTCGATCTGAAGCCACTGGCATCGATATAGAAAAGTAAGCCTAGCGCATATCAACCGGGCCCTTCGGGGTTCAGAAAAATTGCGCTTTATCGCCGGATCACAGCAGCGGGTGCGGAGGCAATCCGGCAGCGCTGGGCTTTCGGCGAAAGCAGTCCGGCGCGTGATCGTTGACGATTCCCGCGGCCTGCATCCAGGCATAGACGATCACGGGTCCGACAAACTTGAAACCGCGGCGTTTGAGTTCCCGGGACATGGTCTCGGCCAGCGGCGAAGTTGCAGGAACGGGGCCGGTATTCTGAATCGGCTTACCACCGGCCATATCCCACACCCAACCGGAGAAGCTAATTCCCGCCTGCTGCATCTCCAGAAAGATCCGGGCGCCCCCGATGGTTGCCTCGATCTTCAAGCGGGAACGAATGATGCCTGCATCATCCATCAGCCTTGCAATCTCGCGCTGGCCGAAGCGGGCGACCTTTGCGGGATCGAAGCCCTTGAAGGCGGCCCGGAAGGCATCGCGCTTGCGCAGGACTGTAATCCAGGCAAGACCGGCTTGAAAGCCTTCCAGCATAAGCGTCTCCCAGAGGGAACGGCTGTCGAAGTCGGGAACGCCCCACTCCTGATCGTGATAGGCACGCATGAGATCGTCATTCTCTGCCCAGGAGCAACGAATTTTTGCAGAAGGTCTGATTGATTTTCCTGTCGGCGTGAACCGTGCCCTTTGTTGACCGATTCAGTTTCTCACACACCCGGCAGGCGAACATATTCGGAAAGCCCGGGATGCGATCCCGCAGGAGCGGTGCGCGTCGGGAGAGATAAGTTCTCCTTACTAGCCGGCCTTTTTGTGCCCGTGTTTCTCGTGCCCACTCTCTTCCCGTCGGGGGCTGCGCGCCTGCAACTCTTCCCATCTGCAGCAGGTCGCGGGGATTCATCGACTTGTTCGAGTCGCGCATTGCCGCGCTACTTTGTCATGCTCGCGCAGGGCGGTGGGCCATCATAACCGGGCACGATTGGGATACGGAAGATCAAGATCAACCGCCGGCCGCTCTTCATGAAAAGGATCCACTCCGCGCGATGGAAATCCGTTTCAAGAATATGACAAAGCGCATTTTTTAGCTTTCCGGGCTATGGAAATATGGAGATATCCCGCCCTGGGTATTAAGAATTGTGGACAGGAAGGAATGCGACGCCAAAGATAGCCGGGAAGGCAAGAGGTTAAGAGCGCACATTACCAGCGAGAAATGGCGACGATAACCTGCGCCATATGATTACTCTTTGGTTAATAACATATGATTACGAGCGTGTCGCGTCGAAGCGGCCTGCAAATTGCTTGTCCCGGTGGCAGCGGAGAAGTACCACGCTGCTGCCCTCTCCGCTTTCTTAATTCGTTCAAGAAATAAATTCAGGCAGGTTCCCATGCATCAGAATCATCCATTTTGGGCACGTGTGACGTGTCCTTTTGTGACGGTCTTATTGCTTGCCTCCTGTGGGGCTGGCTCAGAAATCATTTCAGACATTTCGAAGCGCACCGCGTCCGGTACCGAAGCCGGCCATGCGAGACTGCGGTGCGCAAGCAATGGCGGCGGCTGGTGAGAACGACATAACGTCGATTTCGCAGTCGATCGTCGCCAGAGATATTCACTGGCGACGCTTGATCGCAGTGAAACTCACATTTTCCAATTAAGGATTCCGGTCCACGGGTAAGCTGCCTTTCCGGCGCTGAGTCACCATTGCGTGCACTCGTGTCGCTAAGTGGTTCCCAGGCCCGAAATCCTCAGTCCGATCTCTTTTGCGCCCGCTACCCATGAGTTCGAATCACGCCGTTTGGTCGAACGATCATTGATTTTCCTGCAACAAGGCCTGCGCACGCTGGCACCTCGGAATAGGAGTCTCGAATGCATCGCATGAAGAAATACCTGTTAGTGTTCGTCGCACTTTTCTCTTGCTCTTTCGCCCTTCTGGCGCAGGATTCGGCATCGATAGTTGGAACGGTTACGGATGCGAGCGGGGCGGCCATAACGGGCGCGACCGTTGAACTGACAAACCCGGCCACGGGCAAGTCCTACAAGACTGTGACCGGCCAGAACGGCTCCTATACCTTCACCAGCGTTGTGCCCGGCCCGGGCTATAAGGAAACTGTCTCCCGCGACGGATTCCAGACAACGGTGCTGAACGACCTCTATCTGAACGTCGCCGCGACCCGTACGCAGAACGTCAAGCTCGCGGTCGGTTCGGTTTCCACAACAGTTTCCGTATCAGCCGGGAACCAGGACGTGACTCTCGATACCACCGATGCCTCGGTGGGCAACAACTTCGAGGTGCAGTATCTGAATGAGCTGCCGGTCGCCATTCGCGATTCACCTACGGCTTTGTTGACGCAACAGCCGGGCATGACGCAGGATGGCTCGGCGACCGGTGCGCGCACCGACCAGAACCGCCTGACGCTGGATGGCCTGGACGTGAGCGATATGACCACCGGCACAATTCTCGATACTGCAAATAATGGGGCGGCGATCGTTCACACGATTATCGGCAACGCCCCGGTGGACTCGGTGCAGGAGTTCCGCGGTACGACGGCCGGCGATCTCGTCGAGCAATGGCAACGGCGGCGGTGGCCAATTCGATATGGTCACCAAGTCCGGCAGCAACCACTTCCACGGCAATATCAACGAGTATCACCGCGATACCGATCTCGAGGCCAACGAGTGGTTCAACAACTTCGACGGCGTGCCGCGCTCGCCGCTTATCCGCAATCAATTCGGCGGCAACATCGGCGGTCCTATCTGGAAGGACAAGATCTTCTTCTTCTTCGACTACAACGGTCGCCGCGATACGCTTGCCGGCCAGGCCGAGCGCACCGTTCCGACGGATAGCTTCCTGAAGAGGCAACAGCATCACCTACTACACCAATATCGCGGCGGGAACGACCGACAGCATCGACGCGGCACAGGTGGCGGGCTATGACCCGCAGGGCATCGGCTTCAACGCGAACATGATGAAGACCATGCGGCGGCCGTCTATCCCTCGCCCAACGATTTCACCGGCGATAAAGGCGATCTGCTCAATACAGCCGGCTTCCGCTTCAATTCTCCGACTCCCTACATCGAAAACAACTACGTCGGCAGGCTCGATCTAAATCCTTTCCCCAATCACCACCTCTTCGGCCGCGTGACCTATAACCGCACCAACGCGGTATTGAACGCCAGCTCAATTCCCCGGCGATCCGGAGACCTTTCCCTTCATCGACACGCAGTCATGCCTGGGTGGTCGGCTGGGACTGGGTCATCGGCAACGAACAAGACCAACAGCCTCATCTGGGGCGACACGATCGCCAATCTCGGCTTCCCCGTCACCTACAATCCGCAGGGTGCAAACCAGTACTCCTGGGATGGAGACCCGACCGGCGGCTCCTTCCTCGACGGCATCTACGCCGGCGCTAGCGGCGCCCAGTCGCGCTACTTTCCGATTCCCGTTGTGCGCGACGACTTTCAGTGGGAGAAAGGCCGTCACAGCTTCGCGTTCGGCGGCACCTTCAAGTACCCCAACCCTCATTTCAGCGTCTATAGCGACTACAACGGTCCAAATCTCGGATTGGGCGGCGGCGTTACCGGCCTGACCGACGCGGATCCGAGCGGCTGGCAGTTCCGCCCCGACGATCTCGACCGCAACCAGACCAGTCTGACGGTCTACGACTCCGCCTTTGTCTTTGGGCTGGGCCGCTTCGCGAGCGCAGGCGCAACCTATAACTACACCGCGGCGGGCAGCACGGTGCCACAGGGCACCGGCTTGCAGACCAAGTTCCGCTATTACGAGACGGAGATCTACTTCGCGGATACCTGGAGAGTGACGCCGTCTCTCACCATCACCTACGGGCTCCGCTACCAGAACTTCACCGTGCCTTATGAAGTCCACGGCATCGAGTCGGTCCAGAGCGAGAGCCTTCTGGGACTATCATGCACGCGCGCATCGCGCAGAGCGCGGCTGGTGTGGGCGGCGATGCCTCGCTGCCGGGCACCGCCGCTGCTCGGGTACGGTGCCGTACATCACCTATAGCCTGGGCGGCAAGGCAAACCATGGCCCCGCCTATTTCAGCCCCAGCCACTTGAACTTTGCTCCGCGCCTGGCCTTTGCGTGGACTCCCGACAAGGATCGCAAGCTGGTCATCAATGGCGGCGGCGGCATCGTCTATGACGAGACCGTCATCAACGCCATTCTGCAGGAACAGTCGGCGATACTCCTACCTCTTTCAGAGTGCCGGAACAAAGAACTATGGCGTAGCCGGCGATCGCTGCCCATTCCCCGGCCTATTACTCGCTGTTGCAGAATCCGCGTTTCGCGGCGCTCGATGCACCGCCCCCAGGCCCTCTGCTCCGACGATCACCAAGCCCTATTCACCCTTCATTGGTCCCGGAGATCCGAACTGCGACGGCGCGGCCGGGCCTTGCGGCCTGGCCAACGGCGGAGCGTTCAACGTCTCGGTCGATCGCCATCTGCCTACGCCGTACAACATCGTGTATAACCTCGGCATGCAGCAGGAGCTCAAGGGAGGCTTCATCCTCAAGCTCGGTTACGTGGGCCGCCTGGGACGCCGTCTGCTGGCCCAGGCCGATGCCGAGCAGCTCATCGACTTCCCGGATAAGGCCTCGGGGCAGAATCTGAGCCAGGCCATGGCCGCTCTGACCACCTGGCTGCGTCAGAATCCGAATGCCAATCCCCAATCGGCCCCGCCGCAGCCCTGGTTTGAACATGTGCTGAATCACGCGGCGGGACGCGGCCAGACCAATACCGGCTATGTCGCGTCGAATTTCGCTCCGTATCCGGCGCGCGGCGACGTTGCCGACACCGTTGAGCTGATGTCCAACTCCGGATTGCTGCCCGCCAATGTCGGTATGGCCGCGCAGTTCTCGGAGAACACCTTCTTCACCGACATGGGCTTCTCCGCATACAACGGCATGCTGGTTACGCTGCACAAGAACACCACCATGGTTTGCAGTTCGACCTCAACTACACCTGGTCGCACTCGATCGACAACGTCTCGCTGATTGCCAACTCCTATGCCTACGGCGGCTACGGCTTTATCTGCGATGTTCTCCGCCCGCGCCTGTGCCGCGGCAACTCGGACTTCGACGTGACCAACTACCTGAACGGCAACTTCCTCTACCAGCTGCCGTTCGGCCGCGGCCGGGACTTTGCGGCGAATGTCCCCCGTTGGGCCGACGAGGCCATCGGCGGATGGGAGCTGAGCGGTTTGCCCAGTCTGGCATACCGGCACTCCTTTCATGGCCAACTCGATTGCCTTCCTCATGAGCTACTCGAACGAAGACCCTGCGATTCTGACCGGCAGCCTGGGACCGACGAAGACCCATGTGACCGTGCAGAATGGCCAGGTCTCTGCCTTCAAGAATCCTGAGCAGGCCTTTAACCAGTACACGGGTCCTGTGGGCTTTCGAGATGGGTTCGCGCAACAACCTGCGCGGTCCCGGTTTCTTCGATCTCGATCTCGGACTCGGCAAGACCTTCCCGATCTATGCGGAAAAGGTCAACCTGAAGTTCCGCGTCGACGCCTTCAACGCTCTCAACCATCCGAACTTTCAGGCGCCCAGCTTCGAGAACAACATGAGCCTGGTTGCCCCGCCGAGACGAGTTCGGCGTCATTCCGGGCACAGTGATTCCCAACGGCAGCGATCAGGCGGCCCGTGTGCTGCAGGGCGCGCTGCGGCTGGAGTTCTAACCACCTGCGGCATTGCCGCGAGGACTACAAGCACGGAGGGCGTCCCGGTTGGGACGCCCTCCGTGCTTGTGACTATCCGCGATTTCGGCCGCGCGTATTGGGGGTCGGCTGAGCCTCATCGCTTTCCAGGCGATGCGGCGAACACCGGGGACGGACATGTTGCGGCACGCGAACATCAAGACGACGGAGAGACGTGTACGTTCAGACGATCGAACAGAGTGTCATAGCCGCCGTGAACTCGCGCACGTCAGCGGTGCTCGGCGACTGGAGAATGCAGGAGGAAAGTTCGAGCCTGAAGGGGAGAAATCTGAAAGGTCTGAATGGAATTCGGCGAAGTTCGGCAGGGTTGCTGCAAGTGCTTGAAAGAATTGGCTCCTCAGGTAGGACTCGAACCTACAACCCTTCGGTTAACAGCTAGACATTTGCACATTTCAGCATTGCTCAGAATACTTACATATTGCTCATTTTCGATGACTTGTGTAGCGTCACTCATCGCAGAAGAATGTGGGGAGGGGCCACAATTGCCCACTATTCTTAACCAGCTCTACCCACAAAAGTCCCCACAGTGCTCGTGAAGAAAACCACGCGCGAAAATTAAGTGCTACGACTAGGGACTCGAACCCGCGACCTCTGCCGTGACAGAAGCTGCAACCACCAGAAAATACGCGTAACGGATGGCTCCTTTTGGCGCTTAGGAAACACCGGGGAAGAGTTATTGTGACCTTATCGTGCCTGCGGCCTCTGCCACGACGACCTCTGTCCTGACCTCTGCCGCTCCTTCGCTCCTTCCCACGACGCACGTCGACGTAACCATTTGCCTTGAGCTCGCGCGACTGGTTGAGCAGGAATCTGAGAAGATGCGAAGATGCCCGCATTCATTCGTTACGGGGTGGACGGTGGCGAGCACCGCGAGAAACCGGTGACGTCTTAAGACCGTACCGACCGAAATGCGAGACGCGCTTTCGCTTACTGAAGTTTCTGCAGCAGTAATCCCTGATCCTGTTCAGCTCTGAAGTCGAACAGGGCTGGAGTTTGCAGAGGCAGAGTGCCTTTTAGGTTTACCTGGATGCCCTTTAGGGCCGTGGGTTCGGTTTGGCTTGGATCGGCGTTGTAGAGATACGGGACATTCTTCACCCCCCAGGCAAGCCACTCGCGCAGCCAGATGGAGTTGTCCTTCGGCTGCCAGTCGGCCTGCTCCTTCTCCAAACCGTCCTTGAGCAGCGCGTAGCTGAGGTATCCCATCCCCAATCGGCCCGCTTCCCCGGCCGGCTGCGTCGCCTGACTCGCTGCAAGAACCCGGATGCGCTTGTCATAGGCCAGCTGGCCCAGGCCTCGGCTGCCCATCGGCCCCGGTTTGAAGTCTTGCCCTTCGACGATCTCCGCTGAGTAACAGGCATCCAAGATCATCACCATCTCCCCGGCATCGATGGGCCGGATCCACTCCGTCAGCTTGTCACTCGAGATCGCTGAGTCCAGCAGCTTGGGCTCGATGGTCTCTGCCCTGCAGTTGCCCTCGAGACTCGACGGGAACAGGTAGAATATTCCCTCCCGGTCGGTATAGCCGTGCCCGGAGTAGCTAAGGATGAACAGATCATCTGGCGTAGCTCTCTGCGCGATCTCCCGCAGCACCGATTCCAATTCGCTCTTGCTCGCTCCGTTCAGATGCGTGTCGTCCGATATCAGCAGATGCTGTTCCACAGTGTATCCAGCCTCCTGCAGCCGCTTCGTCAACATGCTTTGCATCGTCGTCGCATCCGTGACTGTGTAGTGCAAATCGCACCCCTCTGCCGTAGTTCGATTCACACCGATGTTCACCAGAAACGCCCGCCCTTGATGCACCGGCCAGTCACCCGGAACTTTGTAGGGCTCTGCTCTCGCCGTCTCGCTCTTCACTAGGTCTGTGTTAAAAGCGTATGCCGTCAGCAACACTTCCTGCTTCGGCCCCTTATGCGCCAGCGGAATCCCGTCAAATGGATACTCTCCATCTTTCAAATTGCCGGGAATGAACTTCACCAGCTGACCGTCACGAAACAAACGAAGATCTTGAGCGCCGCTGCTCTTTCCCCCTTCTCTCCGAGAATTCACCGAGATCACAGCACGTTG
>CAWGCH010000001.1:0-106959 GCA_963821115.1 uncultured Acidobacteriaceae bacterium | reverse complement strand
TTGATGGGCCCTGGCAATTTTGTACCAGATGAAATGTTAGTCTTCGACCGATATGAAGGGCCTGGAAATTCAGTACCGGCGAGAGGGTTAGTTCTCGGCCTGTTTTTGATTCAGTCAGCAGGTGTCCTGTCAGCCAGGGCCCTGTGAGGACGACTCACATTGTATTCCTGCCGCCAGGCTTCGATCAGCAGCGTTGCTTCGGGCAAGGATTGGAACCAGTTGGCGTCCAGACACTCTGCCCGGAAGGTTCCATTGAACGACTCGCAGAAGGCGTTGTCCGTAGGCTTGCCCGGCCGGGAGAAGTCGATCTTCACTCCATTGCGATACGCCCACATATCCATCGTCTGACCGGTGAACTCCGCGCCATTGTCACAGAACAAGACTCGGGGCACACCGCGTTCCAGTATCAACCGATTCAGAACACGCGCCACGTCTTCTCCTCTCAAGCTCTGGCCGGCTTCGATGGCCACGCTTTCCCGCGTGTAAATATCCACGACCGTCAGCGCGCGGAAGCGTCTGCCGTCGTGGAGTTGATCGGAGACGAAGTCCATCGCCCACACCTGATTCGGTCCGGTGGGGCGAAAGCGTTCCTGACGATGCACCACGGCACGTCTTCGTCCTGTGGGCCGTGTGCGCAGACCAAGACCTTCTTCTCTGTACAGGCGATAGACCAGATCCTTACCCACCTTCCAGCCCTCGCGGTTCAACAGCACGCGGATCATGCGGTACCCATACCGCACTCGAGCTTGGGCGATCTCCCGCATCCGCATACGAAGCTCAACCCACTGCTCCTGGCGGCCTTCGTAGCGGTATGTTGTCCGTCCCATCTCCAGAACCTTGCACGCGTGCCGTTCGCTCACCCGGTAGCTCGCTTCCAGATACTCCACCAACGGGCGGCGCCGCGAGGGCTTTACCACTTTTTTCGTAGAACATCCTGCAGCATCGTCTTGTCCAGCGTCAGCTCCGCCACCAACTGCTTCAGCTTCGTGTTCTCCTCGCGAAGCTGTTTGACTTGACGGACCTGATCCACTTCCAGGCCGGCATACTTCGCCTTCCAGCGGTAGTATGTTTGCTCTGTGATTCCCACCTTGCGGATCAGCTCCGCTATTGGGACTCCCACTTCAGCCTGCTTCAATACTCCAACAATCTGCTCCACGGAAAACTTCTTCTTCATGGCAAAATCCTCCAACCCTTCTCAGGGTAAGTTTTTTGCCGAAAAACTAACCTTCAATCTGGCCCAGTTTTCGCCAGGCCCTTCATGAGTCGGCAACATTCGCCGAGTACGCCATTGGCCACATCAAGCGTCTCGTCGGTGACAGAATGCTCGTCGATATGAATGAGGCTTCAATCATCAAGTACCAGAACGAGCGTCTTACGGAGCGCGCAGCTCCAAAAACCGTGAATGAAGAAGTTGGCTTCTTGCTTCGCATCATGGGCGATCTGGGAGATCTGTTGCGAGTGCGACTGAAGAAGAAGAAGAAGAAGCTCAAGCTTAAAGTAAGGAACGATATCGGCAAAGCATACACAGCAGAAGAGAAGGAACGAATGCTGACCGAAGCCGCGAACGCGCGTTCTCCCCACATCTATTTGGCACTCACCCTGGCATTGAACGCGGGCGTTCGAGATGCGGAACTTCGTGGGCTCACCTGGGAACAAATCAAATTTGCGAAGGGCTATCTAGTCGTAGGGCAGAGCAAAACGGAAGCCGGGGAAGGCCGAACAATTCCGCTGAACTCTTCGCTGCTTCCGGTCTTGAGAGAATATGCGGTCTGGTACCGACAGAAGTTTGGCGAGACTCGCCCGGAGTGGTACGTCTTTCCGTTTGGGAGGCCTCGCCCCAGTGATCCAACGCGGCCCATTACAACCTTCAAAACAGCCTGGAAGAACGTCCGCAGGAACGCCAAGGTGAGGGGAAGGTGGCACGACAACCGGCACACGCTCATCACGGATCTAGCGGAAAGCGGTGCGGGCGATCAGACAATTATGGACATCGCCGGCCATGTCTCAAAGCGCATGCTCCGCCACTACAGTCATATTCGAATGGAAGCAAAGCGTACGGCGCTTGAATCGATCGTCAAGAAACAGACGAATGGCGCCGCAGACCAGACGGAGGACTCTCGATTGTCTGACGACGCCAAAAGTGTGGGGTACCCACATCGAGCTCAGGGTTTTAGAATCGGCCCCGCGGTAAAGTCAGCATCCAAACCGGATTGCGTAGGGTTACCCACAATTAAGCAGCATTTTGAAGGCGAGTACCCACAAAAGTCCCCACAATCGGCTAGTTCTGAATTTCATCGGGGGATGGTGCGGATTCGTAAATCTAAGAAAATATTTGGCTCCTCAGGTAGGACTCGAACCTACAACCCTTCGGTTAACAGCCGAATGCTCTGCCATTGAGCTACTGAGGAGTGTGGTGACGGGAGGACATCTCGTCCTCTGTGGTTATATCAAATGCGGTCAGGTGCGTCAAAAACGTTGCGGTCGGTTTACGCCCCGTTTTTCAACCGGAAAAGATGATGAAGTGGGCCTAAACCCCGTCCAACACGATAGGCAGCGCGCATAGCTTCCCAGACATATTCTTTCGCCGTCCTCACCGCCTCTGCATCGGGCTTTCCCTGAACCAGTGCCGCCAGCAGAGCCGAAGAAAATGCGCATCCGGTGCCATGGGTCGCTGAGGTCTCGATCCGACCACCGGCGAACCAGTGCTCGGCTCCTCCGGCCGTTCTCAGAAAGTCGTTCGGCGGATCTGATTCGCCTCCGGTAACGACGACATTGAGCCCCGGGCAGCCCGCCTGCAGCTCGGCCACGGCTTGCGGCACCCTCTCGGAACTAGAAACCGGTGCTGCGATCAAGGCGGCCAGTTCCTCGACGTTAGGGGTTACCCATCCAATCATGCCCAGGAGCTCGCCTCGGAGCTGGCCGAGCCCTGCGGAATCGAGAAGTTCCCTTCCCGAAGAGGACCGGATCACCGGGTCGAGAACAATCCGTTCTCTTTGGATACCGCTTCTTTTAAGGAACCTGACGACCGCCGCAACATTCCCGGCCGTGGCCAGCATGCCGATCTTCACCCCCTTGATCGGTACGTCGTCGGCAAGACAGGAGAGCGTTGCTTCGAGGATCTCCGGGCGGATCGGCTCAATCGCCCGGACTCCCTGGGTCGATTGCACGGTCAGCGCCGTAATCGCGGAAACCCCATAGAGACGGTGGGCCGCGAAGACCTTCAGGTCGGCGGTGATGCCTGCTCCCGAAGAGGGGTCGAAGCCGGCAATGGTCAAAACTACCGGCCGGGATGGGTTCAATTCCAACTTTGTATTCACTCCCACCTCATCCGGCAACGGCTGGACCAACCCGACACATGCCAGATTACCGGCTGGAGGCCTATCATATCCACTGCGTCATGGTCAAGGAAATCGACGAAATAAATCCTTATAATTGTTTGACTTACCTTTCTTTTACTGCATACAATTTGAACAGGAGGAACATGAACGCTATCGCAATTACGAAACGACCTCGCACCCGACGCTACGTGATCCTCGCCAGTGCGGCGCTGATGACCGTACTTGGTATATCCGGCACGCAGGCCGGCAACGCGGAGCAGGCCGCCGTTCAGCCTCCTCCCAAGTCGCAACACCATTGGTATCAGATAGGCCGCGCTTCGTGGTACGGTCGGTTCTTTCAGGGCCATCAGACTGCTAGCGGCGAGAACTACGACATGAACGGGTTGACCTGCGCCCATCGCAGCCTTCCTATGGGATCGCTGGTCCGCGTCACCAACCTCCGGAACCATAAGTCGGTGGTGGTGCGCGTGAACGACCGCGGCCCCGTTCCCGGGAATCGGGTCATCGATCTCTCGTATGCTGCTGCACATTTCCTTGGTTTCACCGGCACCGCCAAAGTGCGTATCGACCTCGTCGATAATACTGCTCAGCTTGCTCAAGTGCTGTTTCCGTTGTCTCCAGCCTTGCAAAACTAACACACTGATCGGCGCATTCGCCCCTGGGGCCTGCTCCCAGGGGTTGCCGGACCCCAAGAAATCCAATTTTCCCTCCCTTTCGAAGGAGACTCCACTCACCAGTTCGAGAGTGAAGAAACCGTCGCGTGTCGATGCATGCGACAGTAAGATAAAAGCGGTGAAACGCCCTTGACCTCTTCATCTTCGGCTCCCATTCCCGGCGCACAGGTTATCGTGGCTCTCGATCTTCCTGACTCCGCCTCGGCACTGGAGCTTACTGGGCGCCTGGAAAACCTCGTGCAATGGTTTAAGGTTGGCCTGGAACTTTATCTATCCGCAGGCAACGAGATCGTGCACACGCTCAAGGCGCGGGGCTATTCCGTCTTCCTTGACCTGAAGCTTCACGACATCCCAAATACGGTGGCAGGCGCGGTTCGCTCGGTAGCGACCACGGGCGCGGACATGCTGACGATCCACGCCGCCGGAGGACCGGCAATGCTCGCCGCAGCGGCGGAGGCCGCGGATAAGCTGGCTTCCGCACCAAAACTATTGGCCGTCTCCGTATTGACCAGCATGGACGCGCATCAGCTTCATGCTATTGGGATCGCCGGATCGCCTGCGGAACAGGTTATGCGGCTGGCGAGGCTGGCGTCGCAGGCGGGAATATCGGGACTGGTAGCCAGCCCGGAAGAAGTTACGCAACTTCGGTCTACATTTCCCGAATTGACACTGGTCATTCCCGGCATCCGGCCGGCAGGCAGCGCAGTAGCCGATCAGAAGCGGATTGCCACTCCCGCCGCGGCCGTTGCCGCCGGTGCGGATTACCTGGTAATCGGCCGGCCAATCACCCAGGCCCCCAGTCCTGCTGCGGCGGCCCGCGCCATCCTGGATGAGATCACCGCGGTTGAGGTTGTTGACTGATTCAAGCGAGAAAGAACGTCATTCTGACGACCAGAGAAAGAGTCTGTCCCTAGCGAAGTCGAAGAAAAAATCGCAGGGATGTTTTCGCATCAACATCCCTGCGATTCTTCACTGCGCTCAGAATGACGACGAAAAGTCAGCCGGCACGACTTACTGAAGTCGCGTCATGATTTCCTGGAGCACCTGCTTCGAAGGCCGCGTTCGCTCCTCCGGCAAGGTGCCAAGCGGTTCGTCGACCAGGTTCAGCAGGTCTGTAAAGCTGGGCTTCTCGGTGTCGAGGTAGAAGACGCCAGTCAGGACCTCACCGCGCTCATGGGCTTCCATCAGCGACTTGACCGCGGTCACGCGATCGGTCGGGTTATAGTCTTCGCGCAGCTTGCGCAGGCGCAGGTGCGAGCCGTCGTGCATAGTCACGTCGTAGGTCGAGCCGGCGTCATAATCGATGGCGATGTCCTCGAAGTGGGGGACAAACCCGACTTCGGTGATCGCCTCTTCGTGCTCCTGCATGTACTTGTAGCTCTTGGTCGAACCCTCGTGGTCATTGAATGTAACGCAGGGTGAGATGACGTCGAGCATGACTGTGCCCTTGTGGGCGATGGCCGCCTTCAGCATGGCCAGCAACTGCTTCTTGTCGCCGGAAAACGACCGGCCGACGAAGGTCGCGCCGAGTTGAATGGCCAGTGCGCAGGTATCGATGGCCGGAAGGTCATTGATGACGCCGGTCTTCAGCTTGGAACCGAGATCTGCAGTCGCCGAGAACTGTCCCTTGGTCAGCCCGTAGACGCCGTTGTCCTCAATGATGTAGATGAGCGGCAGATTGCGGCGCATCAGGTGGATAAACTGCCCCACGCCGATGGAGGCGGTGTCGCCGTCGCCGGAGACCCCCAGCGCCGTCATCGTCTTGTTCGCCAGCAGTGCGCCGGTGGCGACCGAGGGCATGCGCCCGTGGACGCTGTTGAAGCTGTGGGCGCGCGACAGGAAATAGGCCGGGCTCTTCGAGGAACAGCCGATACCGGAGAGCTTCATGACCCGCTCAGGCTTGACGCCCATCTCGTATAAGGCGTCGATGATGCGCTCGGAGATGGCGTTATGGCCGCATCCAGCGCAGAGCGTTGTCTTGCCGCCGCGGTAATCGAGCACCTGCAGGCCGAGGCGGTTGACCTTCGGGTTCGGTGGATTAGGCTTTGCAACTGTAGTCGTCGCCATTTAGATTCCCTCCTGCAGCACAAGCTCGTCGGTGACGGAGCTGGCATCCATGGGTAGCCCGTTGAAGTTCCGGATGCTGCGCAGTTTCACGATGTCTTCCGCAGGCAGATCGAGCTTCAGCAGGCTCAGCATCTGGGCGTCGCGATTCTGTTCGATGACGTAGACGCGCTCGTGAGAGGCCACAAACTCGCGAACCTCACGGGTGAACGGAAACGCCCGGATACGGAGATAGTCGGTTTCCACCTTGTACTCGTTCTTCAACAGATCGCGGCTCTCGGCGACAGCGAAGTCCGAGGTGCCGAAGGCAATCAGGCCGATCTTCGATTTTCCATTCTGGACTACGATCGGCGGAGGAACCAGGGTGCGCGCGGTGTCAAACTTGCGGTTCAGCCGCTCCATCAGGTTCTGATAATCTTCGGGCCGCTCGGTGTAGAGGGCCTTCTCGTTATGGCCGCTGCCGCGTGTGAAGTAGGCGGCCTGCGGATGATCCGTACCAGGCAAGGTGCGGTAGGGAATCGCATCGCCGTCTACATCTTTGTAGCGGGCGAATCCGCCCAGGCGGGTCAGATCTTCAGCATTTAGCAGCTTGCCTCGATCGAGCGGCTTTTCCGGATAATCAAAGGGTTCGGACATCCAGTTGTTCATGCCCAGATCGAGATCGGAAAGCACGAAGACCGGGGTTTGAAGCCGTTCCGTGAGGTCGAAAGCGGCCAGGGCGAACTCGTAGCACTCCTTCACGCTGCCGGGCAGCAGGATTACGTGCTTGGTGTCGCCGTGCGACAGGTAAGCGACCGACAGCAGATCGGCCTGCGCAGTGCGGGTCGGCAGGCCCGTCGAGGGACCGACGCGCTGAATGTCGAAAATCACTCCGGGCAGCTCGGCAAAGTAACCGAGGCCGGCAAACTCCGCCATCAGCGAGATGCCAGGACCCGAAGTCGCGGTCATGGAACGGGCTCCGGCCCATCCTGCGCCCAGCACCATTCCGACGGCGGCCAGTTCGTCTTCCGCCTGGACGACGGCGAAGGTCGCCTTGCCATCCGGCTCGACACGATACTTCTTGAGATAGTCGATCAACTGTTCGACAACCGAGGACGAAGGCGTAATGGGATACCAGGTAACCACCGTGACGCCGGCGAACATCGCGCCCAGCGCGGCGGCGGCATTGCCGTCGATGATGATCTTGCCGTCAGTGGCGTGCATCCGCTCCAGCACGAACGGATCGTCTTTAGTCAGCGATTCGGCGGCATAGTTGTAGCCGGCTTCGACGGCGGACCAGTTAAGGTCGGCGGCTTTCTGCTTCTTGGCAAACTGACGACGCAGCGCGGTCTCAACCGCCTTCATGTCGAGCGATATGATCTTGGCCACTACGCCGACGTAGATCATGTTCTTGACCAGCTTGCGCAGCTTCGCCTCCGGGCAGACGGCCGCGGTCAGCTTGTCGAAGGGAATCGGATAACAGGCCACATCGCTGCGATACTGCTGAAGGTCAAGCGACGCTTCGTAGATTGCAACCGCACCAGCTGGCAGGGAAAGAATATCTTCCTTCGCAGTCTCGGCGTTCATGGCCACGAGGATGTCGATCTCCTTCTTGCGGGCCACATAGCCGTTCTTGCTGGCGCGAATGGTGTACCAGGTCGGAAGTCCGGCGATGTTCGACGGGAAGAGATTCTTGCCGCTTACCGGGATGCCCATGCCGAAGATGCTGCGCAGCAGCACGCTGTTGGCGGATTGCGATCCGGAGCCGTTGACGGTGGCTACCTGGATACTGAAGTCGTTAATTACCGGCTTTCGCGAGGATTTGTCTTCGTTGGTGCCCGGAGCGAGCTGTGCAGCGTTTACGCCTGCATTGCCCAAGGCAACGTCTCCTGTCGCCATTTGGCGGGATTCCCTTCAGAGTTTGGATGGAAAGCGATCATTCTTTCTCACTGATAATTATAGCGATCATGCGAGGAGATGGTTGTCATCCAATGGTCAATGGAAAATTTTTCCACCAAGCGGCGACAATCCAATCCCGAATGGGAGCGCAGCCCAGCTTCGGAAAGCGCTAATTCCGGAGATCTCTCATCACACGTGCCACTTCCGCCTGGGTCTCCGCATCAAGCGGCAGCAGCGGAATGCGCGGGACGCCGCCGTAATATCCATTCAAATCACACGCGTATTTGATGGCCGGTATGCCCAGCGTCCCGCAGACGTAACGCGATGCCTGGACCACACGGTCCTGCTTCAACGCCGCCAGCGTCGGATCGTTCTCCTTCCAGGCCGTATATATCTCATGGCAGGCCTGGGGCGCGCAGGCGGCCAGTGCCAGCACCGCTCCCGGAGTTCCGGCTTCGAGCGACGGAAGGAGGTGTTCTGCCGAACCGCAGAGTACCTGGAACCCGACTTCTTTCTTACGTACAGCTTTGACTCTGGGCGCCGGGGGCGCAGCGACGGCTGTCCCGCCGCCGAGCGCGCCTGTCGGAACGAAATTTCCGGCGGGAAGCGTCATCTCCAGCAACATACGGTTGGTAAAAGCCGCAAAGGTTGTCGTCACCGGCACTTCCCGCCGCGGAGCGTTGCGCGTGGCCGCTACAATTTCGGCAATCTTCTTCACACTCCCGCTGGAATCCTTCAACCCGATGATGTTCGGATGCTGGGCCAGCTCCGCGATCACCTCCACGGGGAGATCGTAGTGCGTGAACTTGGGAATGCTGTACAAGACCACGGGCAGCGGTGAGCGGTCAGCGAGAGCGCGGTAGTAGGTCAGGATGCCCAGGGCGTCGGACTTCGCGCCCCCGTGGCGCGGACCACAGTACTGCGGGCTGTAGAAGTGCGGAGTCCGCACCAGGATAGCGTCGTATTGCTGGGCGGCGGCAAACTCCGCCAGGCGCAGTGTCTCGACCAGGCTCTCGCGCGCCACACCCGCCAGCAAGACTTTTTCGGCGTCAGCCGCGCCGCGGCCAACGCGCAGCACCTCGCGCGACTCATCGTCGCTCAACATGACCGCTTCGCCGGTCGAACCGAGCAGCACGACTCCACTGACCGGGGTGCGTGAGTAGCGCTCGATATTCTGTTCCAGCTTCTTTAGAGAGAGGCGCCCATCCGAGTGGAACGGCGTGGTCGCAACAGCGAAAATTCCTTCGAGCAGCATGGCTCGATTGTAAGTCTCCAGGCTCTGTACGTCCTGGTTCCGATCCCACAAAAGACGCAGGTTTTCCCGCTTCCCTGCTCGTTCTACTTTCGTTAACCTTGCTGCAGGACAGCGCAGCGGCGCATGGAGTCAGGCGGAATGGATACGACTCAGGCGGAGCGGACGAACTTAAGCGGCTCGCAGATGTTTTCGCAGGCGCTGTGGTTTTTCCTGCACTCACTGTTCAGCCTTCTGGCGTGGGGCCTGCTGATGGGCGTCATCACGCTGCTCCATCCGGAATCGGTTCCCGCCACCCTTACGCTGGGTCTATCGGTGGCCTTCCCACTCTTCGTCGGCTTCATCCTGGTCAGGATTCGCGAGAGCGACGTTGCCACGCTCACCTGGCTCGCCGGGCTGGTGTGGTTCATGATCGTGGGGCTCTGGATTCTCGATATGCCCACGGGTCCTGGAGCGTGCTTCCGCTGCGGCCCCGGCGACAAGCTCTGGTACACATTCTTCAGCCTCCACTGGGATAGCGGCATGATCGACGGCCAGGGCCGGTTCGTGGGAACATGGCCGGCGGCAGCTATGGTTGGCTACTCCATCGGAGCCAAGCTCGCCATGCGCGGGCGGGAAAAGCCCTTCCAGGAACAACTCTAGGCTGCGGCGCTCGGGAATTTCGAACCGGACTTAGAAATTGTCTGCTACTGTGGATGCGTTCGAACGAGCCCAGGCTTTTCCCCATCCATGTCTCAAGCCCATGTCCAAACCCGGACGCCTTTGGGATACACGCGGGCCTTGACTGGACACAGGTTTGCTCTGCTGTTCGTATTCCAGATGTTCAATCTGATCCTGTATCCGTATACGGACCGCGCAGGCTTTCGCTACTACGCCTTCCGCGCGTTGACCTTCGCAGTCATCCTGCTAAGTATCTATGCGGTCAGCTTCCGGCGGAGCCTGGTGATCCTTGCGGTACTGCTGGGAGCGCCGTCCCTGGTGCAGCGCGTGGTATTTCTCCGGGTAGAGCCCAGCGTGGCGTCCCTTCTCAGTACCTCCCTGAGCCTGGTCTTCGATGTTTTCGTTGTCGTCGTGATCTTCCGTCACGTCTTTGGCCACGAGCGGCCCAATTCCGAAACCATCTTCGGTGCGCTGTGCATTTATCTTCTAATTGGATTCAGCTTTGCCCGCATCTACGAGATGGTCACCGCAGTACAACCCAGCGCCTTCTATCTCGATCCGCTGACCAACCTGCACAAGGTACCGGACCGATTCGATTTCGTTTATTTCAGCTTTGGAAGCATGACCTGCCTTGGCACTGCGGGAATTACGCCGGTTTCGAACCAGGCGCGTTCGCTCTGCATCATCGAGGCCATTCTCGGGATTCTCTATCTTGCCGTGCTGATCTCAAGACTCATGGCAGCGTATCGGCTTCGCTACGACCGCTGACACGAGCATCCTTCGAATTCGCGGATCAGAGATTGCGCGCGCAGATTCTGTTCCTCCCCTGGCGTTTTGCCTCATAGAGAGCCTGATCCGCGATTTCAACCACATCGAGCGCGTTCATTTCCGGGTTTGGGGCGCACACGCCGACGCCAATGCTCACCGTAAGTTGCTGGTTGAACGGCGAAGCCTGATTTGCGATTCCCGAAACCTCAACCGCATGATGCATCCGCTCAGCGACCGCCATCGCGCCGTCGCAGTCTGTTTCCGGCAGCAGAAGAACGAACTCCTCTCCGCCATACCTGGCCAGCAGATCGTTGGCGCGCGCTCCCTGTTTTGCCAATATCCTGGCAATCGCAGTCAGGCATTCGTCGCCATACGTATGTCCGTGGAGATCATTCACGCCCTTGAAGTGGTCTACATCGATCATCAGAATGCCGATCGACGCCTGCCGCCGCACGGCCAGCCTCCATGCCTCGTCAAGGGCGACACTGAACTGGCGACGATTCGAGATACCGGTCAGCGGATCAAGCCGGGAGAGCTGCTCGAGTCCCGCATTCGCTTCCTCCAGAGCCTGCTCCCGCTCCAGGAGAAGATTTTGCCCGGCAAGATAATTCAGCTGAACCATTCCGGACTGGAGACTCTGGATCAGCAAGAGGATGAAGATCGATCCCAGCGCGATCAGCGGATGCTGAATGACGATCGAGGCTGCCAGCGCGAAGATTCCGATCGTGATCAGGATTGGGCACAAGGTCTCGATCAGCATGCTGCCGCGGGGGCGAGCCCTGCGCGGGCCAGTGGACTCAGTTTCTATGGGCAAGTAAAGCGCCTGCCAGCCGCCGAAAAGAAAGGGGACGCTCCAGAGAAGATCGAGCAATGTCCCGGCCCGCAGGTGCCAAGTTTTCGTGGCGTAGTCGAGCCCCAGTTCAATGGGCAGATAGATCCACAGAACGCCGCACATCCAGCGCATACGCCGCCGCTCTTCCAGGGTCGACCAGCTGACCAGCCGCAGCACGGCCGAGACCGCAAGCAGAGCGCACTCGGCGGCGTAGATCTTGAACATTACGTCGGACGCCATCTCCGGCGACATCGGCATCCTGAACAGCCGGATGTACGTGAGAGCTCCTGCCAAAAGGACTTGAGCAAGATGCAGATAAAAGATCGGACGTATCGATTCAGTTTCAGCGGTGCTTGAAATTGCCAGCAGCAATGGGAATGCGGCTGCGAGATAGAGGAAATCCGATGCATCGACCGACAGGTTACTCGCGGCATTGGATTGCGCGAGAAAGGTCTCGACGACCTGGCCGCCGGCCCACAAGAGAAGAGCGACGCTCAGCCACCGCCAGGAAATGCGTTCCCGCAATGGAAGCTGCTGCGCGCGCCATAGACTACAGAGCGCGGCCAGCGCAGGGATCGCGGCAGTGCACAGCCGCGAGATGCTCACTACCCCCGTGCGCAGGGTCAGCAGCAAAACCGCATGCAGCACAAGAACTGCGAGCATTCCGCCAGAAAGCGCTTTCTGGCCTTTTGTCCGTGAAATTGGACTTACTGCAATTACCACATCGTCCATCGGAAAATTTAACCAGCCACATATTCTGCAAATTCGTCGAGTCAGGGGAGTGACAGTTCTGATGCGCGCCCATATTTCAGGCGTTTTCGTTGCGATAGCGCAGAGTGATTCCAGGGAGAGGCTGACATCATTCTCCTACCAGCGTCGCAGCTTGCGAAAAGAAATGTTAGACCATCCCCTCGATCTAATGCCGTGCGCCTCGAATAAAATCAAAACTGCACGCATTGTGAACCGATATATTCGCAATTTTCTGGTCTTGACCTGCCTGGCAGGCGCTCTTACGACCAGCAGCCGGGCAGCTGAGTTGAAGGTCTCGTCCGGCGCGCTGGAGCGTACTCTTCAGACGCAGCTCTTTGCCCAGGACAATGGCCTCTTCTACCTGCGCGGCAACGAGCACTCAGCCTGCTTCGTCGTCGCCGATTCCCCCCATATCTCATTTTCAGAGGATCGCGTCGTTGTTCACCTGCATGTCCGCGCAAAGCTGGGAACGGCCATCCACGGACAATGCCTCGGTATCGGTCTGTCGCGTAACGTCGACGTATCGCTGGTCCCCGAGGCGGAGGGCGAAATCATAGGCTTTCGTGACGCCCGCATCGACAAGCTCAGCGGATCGCGTGAACTGGACGCCATCCTCATGCCGTTTCTCGCCCATCGCGTGCCCTCCAGCCTCAAGGTCAACGCTGCGACCCAGTTTCGTCAGCTGCTGACCAAATCGACCGAGACGACCGGCTATACGATGACGCTGGATCGGTTGCTCATTCACTCCATGTCCGTACAAGGCGACGCGCTGGTGGTCGACATGGACGGCGACATCAGCGTGAAGTGACAGCGCGCCGCTGATTCCTCTCGAATCCCCGATGGCTGGGAGCAGAATCGGAATTTACTTTTGTTCTAATCCATACTGCCTAATCCTTAATGGCTAATCTCTGCCCCTGGGATTACTGGCTCGCTGCCTCATCGCGCTGCTTCGCCTGGAAATGGCGTTGTCTGTTGCTGGATCACGTTCGCCACCTGGCCGCGAATCAGGTCGTACTCGGGAAGGCCGGAGAACATGTGGTAATCGGTGCGAACGTCAGCATCTTCACCAACCAGCTGGAACTGGCGTTTGCCCGCGGCAGCTTCGTCGGGATGTGCCTCAGCCCAGGACTTCTGATCGAAGTCGTTGCTTTCGGCATCGATCTGCCATACGCGTTTCCCCTCGGCATTCCGGATCAAGAAGCGGTAGTAGAGATGGAACTTTCCCACCGGCTTGAAGTACTCGATGGCTTCGACGCGATACTGCTTCACGGGAAACATCTCGAGAAGAAATCCGCTGGTCTGCATCGCATCCGGAGCGTGCGGATCGTCGTGCAGCTTATGTAGAATTTCCCGCTCCTGGTCTCGCTGCGTTTTCTTGCCCGCCGCGGCATAGGCAGCCACCAGCGTCGTATGCACCTTCCAGTTGCCGGAGTCGAGCTGACGCGCTTTCTCTGCGTACTGCACCGCGAGATCGCCCTTGTAGAGGTCTAGCGCAGCGGTTGCCGCCAGCAGGTTGGCGCCCACATCGTCGGGATTCGACTGAAGCGCTTTCTGGAAATCGTCCAAGGCCTGTTGCGCCTGGTTGCCCTTGAGCGCGGCCAGACCCTGCTCCGTCAGAGCTGCCGCGGATATGCTCGCGGGAGCGGCTGGAGGTGGCGCCGTGGTCTGGCCCAAACCAGTTCCACTGCACCCGAGCGTGGCGCTCAAGCCAACAACCGCGATAAGAAGATTTTTTTTACGCGAATCACTCATCCGAGGCTCAAGTTAACACAAACTTGATTCGCACTGAGTCTGGTCCACAGCGGCCTCGCGGTTTCCTCGAACTACTTGTTTTGCCCGCTATGCTCAGGACTCGAGCCAGGCTCGGGAAAATCTGAGTCCGCGCCCTCAAGGTCGCTGCCGCTGTCGCGGTGCGGAAGCTGATCGGCAAGGTTGCTGTGAAAATCAGGCCTCTGCGGAGTGTCCTTGGGGGACTGGCTTTCCACTGCGCCTTTGGCGGCGTCGCTATCGGGATGGTTCGTCGTTTTCACTGTCATCACTCGGCCTTGAGATGAAGGCGAGCGCAAAGCGGTTGCACTCGCCGATGCGAGCGTTAGCGATAGGCCGAGGGCTTCGGAGGAGTAATTCTCACCCCCATGCCGTTCAGGCGGCTGCGCCCCTGCGCCGCTTCCGGCGTCTGGGGATAGCGCTGGATCAGGCTGCGCAGGTCACGGATGCCCGCCTCGCGCTGGTTCGAGTCAAGCTCGGCCAATCCCTTGCGCAGCTGAGCTGCCGGCGCCTTGGGGCTTCCTGCGAATTGCTCAAGCACCGCGTCATAATTCTGGATCGCGGTCGGGTAATCGCCCTTGCGGTAGGAAATCTCGCCCAGGTAGAAGTAGGCATTTCCCGCCAGATCTTCCTGAGGATAATACTTGATCACGTCGCTGAATTCGCCGCTGGCGACGTCATAGCGCGCACTGGTGTAGTCGCGCAGCGCGCTCTGGTAGAGCTGGTCGAGTGGGGGCGCCTGCGGCTGCTGCTGCACCGGCTGGCCTGGTTGGCCCATCATCTGACCCGGTTGCCCGGGTTGGCCTGGCTGCCCGGGTTGACCAGGTTGTGCCACTGCCGAGCCCGGCGCTGCCGCAGCCGGCTGCGCGTTGATGTTCTGGAGCTGCGACTGAATGTCCTGCAGCGACTTGTCGAGCTTCGCCATGCGGGTTTTCAGTTCGTCGATGGAATCGTTCACTCCCTGGATCTGGCCGGAGAGTTGATCGACCTTGCCCCCTTGTCCGTTCTGCGCCTGCACCTGCTCCTGGAGCGTATTCAGTGTCTGCGACATGCGGTTCACGCTGTCCGCGGTCTGCTCGACCAGATGCTGGAGCACGCCCATCTGTTGATCGTTCGACGTCTGCAGATGCTGCAGCATGTCCTGCAGCTGCTGAACCTGCGTCTGCAGTTGGATCATTTCCTTGGAGACGGCGTGAGCCGGTGGGGCGGGCAGCAGAAGAGCCAGGGCGGCGACTGCCGAGAGCGGTATAAGGGTCTTGCGCATAACTTGATTTCTCCCTGGATCGCTCCCTTGATCCTGTGTTCATGATCTTTCGCCGATCAATGAAGGGAGCGCACAAAGCGTTCATGGAAAAGGGCAGCACCGCATTGTCTGCGGTGCTGCCGTGGATGATCGTAAACAGCCGTGCTACCGGTCGATCGAGAACTGCGCCCGGCGATTCTGCTGCCAGCAGCTCTCGTTATGTTCCGTGCAGAACTGCTTCTCCTTGCCATAGCTTACCGTGCGCAGACGTTGAGGGCTCACCCCCGCAGTCACCAGGGCTTGCTTGGCAGCGTTGGCGCGGTTCTCACCGAGGGCAAGGTTGTATTCGACGGAGCCGCGCTCGTCGCAGTAGCCGCCGATCACCACCTTCAGGTCCGGATGCTGATTCAGGAAGTTCGCATCCTGCGAGATCACCGACTGCTCATCGCCACGGACGTCGTAGCTGTCGTAGTCGTAGAAGACATCTTTCACATTCTGGTGGAACATCGCATCATCCACGTTCGATTCCGACATGTTGCTCGGAGGAGGAGCGCTGTTCACCGTTACCCGTGCGGTCGCATCGGCGCTTCCACCGTCGCCGCGGGCGATCAGATGGTAATTCGTCGATTCGGTCGGCTTCACTGCCTGCGTTCCGGAGCTGGCGACCTGCCCGATACCCTCAATCGACACATCGTTGGCGTTGCTGGTGTGCCAGGTAAGAACTACGCTGTCGCCAGGATTGACCGAAGTGGGATTGGCCGTGATGTCCGCGGTAGGCGCGGGCGCGGTGTTGGCCAATGGCGGAGGTGGCGGAGGCGGCGCCGCCTTCTTATGGCAGCCGGCAATGGCAAACACTGCCGCCAGGCTGGCGGCGAGGGCGAGCGGTCGGTTAGATGAAATTAGGCGATAAGACGATTTACGCGAAGCAGAGTACACGATCTCCTCCTTGGGAGCTATGTTTTGGCGCTACGGCCAATTGGTGGTTCAACCAAAGCAGAACAGGCGGAAAAGTTTCCGCCTGCCATCCATCGTAAACTTTATTTCCAGCTCCAGTTAGGCATTGAGTTGGACCCTCGATGCGTCAACTGCTGCTGCTCTGTTCCATCGGCGAGCATCGACCATATTTGCGTGCCGTCCTCACCCTCGCGTTGAAAAACGATGTGCCGCCCGTCAGGCGACCAGGATGGAAAGTCATTCGCGCCGGTGTCATGGGTCAGCTGAATCCAGCGCTTGCTCGCAATATCCATGATGTAGATATCCTGCCCGCCTGGAGCGCCCGGCCCGTATTTGCGATTCCAGGCAAAGGCCAGGAACTGGCCGTTGGGCGACCACGAGGGCGATGTCGCGTATCCGCCGTCGGTCAGGCGCTGCACGTTCGCGCCATCGGAATCCATGATGTAGATCTGCGGCAGCCCGGTGCGGCCGCTCACCCATGCGATCTGTCCATTGGACTTGGGATTCCACACTGGTGAGACATCGGGGCCGCGGAAGGCGGTGATGCGATGCAATGCGCCGCCGCTGGCATCGGAGGTGTAAATCTCCGGGTCGCCGGTCACGCTCGATGAGAACGCCAGCTTCGCGCCATCGCTCGACCATGCCGGAGACAGCGTCGTGCCTCCCGGCGATCGGAAGTTCACCATGCGTCCGAGCACCAGGGAGTACATCCGGATCGACCAGCCATTCTTGCCCAGCGAGGAGAAGGCGACGCGCGAGTTGTCTGGAGAGACACGCGGTGAAAGAGTGATGGTACCCAGATGCGTCACCGGGTGCGCGTCTTCGCCATCGTAATCCATTACCCAGATCTCTTTGTTGCCGTCTCCACTCCGGACTACATAATAAATATGTGTCTCGCAGATTCCGTTAATGCCGCCGCCAAGCTGCAGGATGATCTCATCCGCGAAGCGATGTGCAATCTGCCGCGCGTTCTCCTGCGCGGCCGTATCGGAATATTGCTTGCCCAGAATCTGCGGCGTCTGCGCGTTCCTGGTGTCGAAGACAAACCCCTGCACCGTGATCCTGCCGCCGTTGACGGCGAACGATCCGAACGCCACCATCTGCGCACTTGCGGGCGCGGCCGACCACGCGGAGAGATTGATCTCCTGAGGACCGCCCGGCGATTGCGCCGGAGCCATGCTCTTCGAAACCATGTCGAAGACGCCCGAATTCTTCAGATCGTTGAAGAGCACCGAGTCGAAGACGGTCTTGAGCGGCGCGGTCTGCGGATCGCTGGACGCGGCTTTGAAGTCGGCCGCGGCGAGGCGTATACGCTGCACACCAAGATTCGTTCCGGTGCGCACCCAGTCCTGGGCGAATGCGGAGGGCAATGCGGATACTGACAAAATCAGCAGAAAAATGAATGCAACCAGGGTAGAAAAAGAAAATTTCAGCTTCAGGAACTTACCGTTCATCGTGCCTCTGCGCTCGCGAATTTGGGTTGGCGAATGATTAGGACCGACTCCGATCGATCACGTCCTCAGTGAGTTAATGCGCGGGTTGATCGTAAGTAAAAGTGTACTCCACGGAAACGCTTGACTTGTTATATCCGGGGGGCAAGGGGCCGAAGCTCTCGATACGTTGAACAGCGCGAACCGCGGAACTGTCGAGCGTAGGGGAACTGCTGGATTGTGAGATGCGAATATTGCTCGGCGTGCCGTCACGTGCGATAGAAAAAGTTACTTTTACCTGGCTTCCAACGGGCGTGCCGCCGGCCACCTCGTAGACATACCAGGCCTGCTGGACCTTTCGCTGGATAATCCCCACGTAGTAAGGAAAGTTGAAACCTTCCCCGCCGCCTGTGATGTTGATGGGATTGACCTGGCTTGGGTTCTGGTTCTGGGCGAGCGAATGCGGGATCTGCGTTGCCGGAGCTTCGCCATACTGGGCGCGATGCTGCAGCGGCTGGGGCTGAGCATGCTTTGGAGCCGGCTCAATCTTCTTCTCCTGCTTCGGTTTCTCCTTGGGCGGCACCTTGACCGGTATCGGAATCGCATCCGGTGGCGGTGTCACCGGCACGGCCTTCGGCTGCGGAGGAGGGGGCGCAGGGGAAGGCTGATCCGTCGCCAATACATTGGGAGTCGGCGGCGTGTCCTGCGGCAGCGGGATCGATGATGGAGCGGAGCTGACCAGCGTCGCCTGGATCGCGCCCGGAGCTTTGTTGTCGCCCCATTCCTGGCCGTGAAATCGGCCCATCAGAAACGCATAGCCCACCGCAATGCCTACGATAAGGAGGTGCAGCCCGAACGACTTCGCGATCGGCGGACCAAATGGCTCGCGCTCCAAATCGAAAGTCGTTCTTTGTGTCATGAGTGAGGCTCTCTTACCTGGCGCTGTGCCGGCCGTTCTGAATCGGCTGGGTCACGATGCTGATATTGGTGATGCCCGCCTGTTTCACTGCATCCATCACCGACGCGAACGCTCCGAAGGGCACCTTCTCGTCCGCCTCAACATAGATCGTCTGATGGGCCGGATCTTTGCTCGAGCTGGCCAGCCGCGATGTCAGGTCGTTCAGGTTGATCGGCTTGTCCTGAAGAAAGACTTCGGAGTCTTTATTGATGGTCACCACCAGACGCTGCTGGGTGATCTCCTTCACCGTCTTGGTCTTGGGAACGGCAACCTCGATGCCTGACTGCAGCACCGGAGCGGTGAGCATGAAGATGACCAGCAGCACCAGAACCACATCGACCAGCGGAGTGATGTTGATCTCGGAGAGCGAGGTCTGGGTGTGCCCGACTTTACTGGTGAAGGCCACGCGCGGCCTCCCTCTCGACTGGATCCTGTCCAGGCTTGAGTGCAACCTCTTCCATGCTGTTCAGCAGCTCGCGCGCGAAGTCATCCATGCGGGCGGCGAAGTCGCGGCAGCGCGCGGTGAACTGGTTGTAGGCCACGACCGCGGGCACCGCAACGATGAGGCCGGCGGCAGTAGTGATGAGCGCTTCAGAGACACCGGGCGCGACCGCACGCAGCGTCGCTGTGCCTGACTGGCCGAGCCCGTGGAAGGCGTCGACGATGCCCATGATGGTTCCGAAGAGTCCCACAAAGGGAGAGATCGCGCCGATTGTGGCAAGCCACGTAAGCCGGCTCTCCATCACTGTGAGCGATTCGCTTGAAGCAGTCTGCGCGGCTCGCTCCAGGGCGGTAATGTTGCGCGGCGGACCATATCCGCCGGTCTGGCGGCGATAGGTCTCGTAGACTTCGTCGAAGACATTGACCAGCGGACTGGGCTTGAACTGCTCGCTGACGGTCGCGATCTCCTGCAGCCGCGTCGCTTTGCGGAAGGCGCGAAGAAAACGCCTGCTTTGCGCCGCCGCCCGCCGGAAGCCGCCCAGTTTGCCGAGGATAATGGCCCACGACCACAGGCTGGCGACCAACAGAATGCCCAGCACCACCATGGCGATGGGACCGCTGTTGCGGAGCATCTCCACGATCGCGCTGCCGTTGTTGGTTACAGGCGCAGCGCCAGCATCGGCGTCCGTCTGGAAAAGGAATAGGGCTACAAAAGCAAACAAAGGTGTCATCGCGCTCTTATTTCAACGTTACCAGACGCTCATTGACCGAACCAAGTTGTCTCGCTGCTCGTTCTCAATTCGTAAACAGCGGCGAAAAGGCAGAAGAAGAAGGATGCCGGCGGCGCTGTTTGCGCTTTGCCATCCACAGAAATACGCTACAAATCATAGACGCATAAGGAGGAAGAAAGAAATCGAGGCGCGAAAATTGGCTCGCATTTCACTCCTAGGCCGCCTCCTGCTATGCTGCGCGAAGAATCGTTCCCGGGAACCCCATGCTGCTCGAATTGCGGGCTGAAAATTACGCTGTCATCGATCACGCCATCGCCTCCTTCGGTCCGGGCCTCAATCTGCTGACCGGAGAGACCGGCGCGGGCAAATCCATCCTCGTCGACGCACTGGCGCTGCTGATGGGCAGCAAAGCTTCGTCCGACGTAGTGCGTCACGGCGCCGACAAGGCCGTCGTGTCCTGCGTGTTCGAGAGCACGCCGGGAGCCGAGGCCACGCTCGAAGCCAACGGGATCGACGCCGAGGGCAACGAGATCATCCTGCGCCGCGAGATTCTCGAGAACGGCAAAGCGCGCGTCTATGTGAACAATCAACCGGCCACTGTCGCCGTGCTGCGCCAGCTCGCGCCTGAGCTCGCGCTGGTCCATGCGCAGAGTGAGACCCTGGGCGGCTTCGATCAGAATCAGCAGCGCCAGCTCGTGGATCGATTCGCGAGCCTCTCCAGCGATCAGGTAAACGCGGCCTACGAGCGCTGGCGCGAGATTCAAACCAGGCTCGATGAATTGGAGCGCGACGAACAGGATCGCCTGCACATGGTCGACCTCTGGAGCTTCCAGCACCGCGAGATCGACAGCACAAAGCCGCAGGCGGGCGAAGACGAAGCTCTCGCAAGCGAGCGCCGCATTCTCGCGAACGCCGAGAAGCTCTATGCCGCCTCGATGAGCGCCTACGACCTACTCTACGATGGAACGGGCTCGGCCGAGGCCACGCTGCGCGCCGCCCTCAAACAGATCGAGGAGCTCGCTCGCTACGACACAAAGTTCAGCGAATCGCAGCAGCAACTGGCTTCCACTCTCGCTGTCGTCGAAGATGTGGGTGCCACCGTGCGCGACTACGCCGAAGACATTCAATCTTCGCCGGACCGCCTGGGCGAAATCGAAGATCGGCTGGCCGCGCTCGACCGGCTCAAGCGCAAGTACGGCGCGACGCTCGCCGATGTGATCGCCTACGGAGAAGAGGTTACGCAGAAGCTTTCGGAGGTCGAGAACCGCGATGAGATCGTCAAAACCCTTCGTGCCGATCTTGCCCGAGCGGCACAGGCCTATCGCGAAGCTGCGCAAACCCTGCACGGCGAGCGATCGGCAGCGGCGAAGAAGCTCGAAAAGCTGGCCGAGGCACAGATCAACGATCTCGCTATGAAAGTTCGCTTCGCGATTGCGGTTACCTCCAGCGAGGACGCTGCGGGCTGGACCGCCCATGGATGGGACACGGTCGAATGCCGCATCGCCACCAATGCCGGTGAGCCGTTGAAGCCGCTGGACGAGGTCGCGTCGGGCGGCGAGATGTCGCGCGTACTGCTGGCGCTCAAGGTCAGCGTTGAAGAGGGCGCCTCGAAAGGCAAAAAGAAGCTGCAAGTCCCGCGCACGCTGGTCTTCGACGAAATCGACATCGGCATCGGAGGCCGCGCCGCCGAGGCCGTGGGCCAGAAGCTGAAAGCGCTTTCGCGGGTGCAGCAGGTGCTATGCGTGACCCACCTGCCCCAGATCGCGTCGTTTGCCGATCAACACTTCCTGATTGAAAAGCAGGAGAAGCAGGGCCGCACCCGCACTTCGGTGCGTCTGCTGACCGATGCCGAGCGGACCGAGGAAGTGGCTCGCATGCTGAGCGGCGCCAGGCTCACCGAAACGTCCATCAAGCACGCCGAGCAGATGCTGAAGGCCAGCCGTTAGTTTTTATTGACCGCTGAGGTCCTGCTTCTCACGCGCAGCCGGGCACGTCAGCGAGGCTTTCGAATACGGGCAGGCCTCTCTCCCTGGCGAGACGAACATCTTCATCCGCGCCCTTGGACGGGCCAGGAAGCCTCAGGACCGCGTCGCAGCGGGTGAGCAGCCGGTTCGCAATCGGATAGAGGATTTCGTCATAGATGGCGTCGCCAGGCCGCTTGGAGCCGGCCTCCCGCAACAGGGGCAGAGCGAGCCATTCGCCAATCATCGGAATGTGTCCGGCGCGATAGAGCGGAAGCGCAACGGACTCCAGCGCTTGCAGATTCTGCGCCATCAGCTCAGGGTCGTCGCCGGTGCCCGACCGGTACGGGCCCGCGATCAGAATCATCAGCGACTGTGACGGCATGCTAAACGACCTTTGCTAACGGATGGAACAACTGAAGGCTGGCGTACTGGAGCAGCATGATGGTCTTTCCGTCTGCGATCTCGCCACGCGCAACGGCTTCCATCGCGTCTTCGATTGGCAACTCCAAAACCTCGATGTCCTCGCCCTCTATGAAATTGCCTCCGCCGCCGGTGACCTTGCTGCTGCTGTCGTATTCCGCAACGAAAAAATAAAGTTTCTCAGTGACCGAACCGGGACTCATGAACGCTTCAAAAACTTTACGCGGGTGATCGACGCGGTAGCCGGTCTCTTCTTCCACTTCCGAGCGGATGCGATCCTCCGGGCTGGCCTCGTCGAGGAGCCCTGCCGGCGCTTCGATCAACAAGCCGGAGTAACCATTGACGAACGCGGGAAATCGAAATTGCCGGACAAGGATTACAGAGCGCCGTTCCAGGTTGTAGAGAAGAATGGTGGCCCCGTTGCCCCGGTCGTATGTCTCCCTGGTCTGCTGCTGCCATCTTCCATCCCTGCGTTGCAGATCGAAAGTGATTTTCTTGAGCACATACCAGTCGTCGGAGAGCGTCTCGACCTTTCGGATGCGCACGCGCTCACTCATCGCCGGGCTTTCAAGAGAGCTAATCATGGGGTGAAGATATCGTGCAATATCGTGCAAGGTCAAGTATTATCGTGAAGAAGAGCTATGCTAACCACCCACAGGAAGCAGCAGATTCTTTCCCTCCTGAAGCGAGACGGACAGGTCGTGGCGAAGGATGTGAGCCAGTCCATGGCGGTGTCGGAAGACACGATCCGGCGCGATTTGCGAGAGATGGCAAAGGACGGGCTTCTGCAGCGCGTTCACGGCGGTGCATTGCCGGCCTCACCCGCCGTTGCCGATTTCGCAGGGCGAGAGCGCCTTACGCCTGAGGGCAAGATCGCGATCGGGCGCGCGGCCGCGAAGATGATTCAAGCGGGACAGGTGGTTATCCTCGACGGTGGCACCACGGCCAGGCAGGTCGCGCGGCATCTCTCTCAGGACCTGAAGGCCACGATCGTTACCCACAGCCCCACGATCGCATTGGAGCTTGTAAATCACCCTGGCGTTGAAGTGCTCCTGATCGGCGGCCGCCTGTTCAAGCATTCGGTGGTCGCGGTAGGAGCGGTTGCGGCCGAGGCCATCGCCCAGGTGCATGCGGATACGTTCTTCATGGGGGTGACGGGTGTACATCCCAAAACAGGGCTGACGACCGGCGACTATGAGGAAGCCGCCGTCAAGCGCGCGTTGAGCCACGCGGCCGCGGAAACTATTGTTCTGGCATCTTCTGAAAAGCTGAACGCCGCCTCGGCCTATGAGGTGGTGCCGCTTGCAGAAATTAGCGGCATCATCACCGAGCGATCAGCGGACGCCGCTTTGACCAGCCCATACGAACAGTTGGGCATCGCTGTGATTCGTGCCTAGCGCGAGAACTGCCTCGATGGAGGTCCCGTGGACGTTTCGCGACGGTCGATCCGTCCTGCTATACTTTGAGGTTGCGGGAGTTGCTTCAAAGCAGCCTTGTTTTCAGCATTTCGCCGCAAAATTCACTTCAACACCGACTCCTGAGGTTCTTATGTCCGGCCATTCCAAATGGGCGACAATCAAGCACAAGAAGGGCGCACTGGACGCCAAGCGCGGCAAGATCTTTACCCGCCTGATCAAGGAAATCACCATCGCAGCCCGCTCCGGAGGCGGCGACCCTGACGGCAATCCCCGGCTGCGCTCGGCCATCGTGGCGGCCAAGGCCGAGAACATGCCGGCCGATAACATCAAGCGCGCCGTGCAGCGCGGCACGGGCGAAATCCCGGGCCTGCAATACGAAGAGATTTCTTTCGAGGGCTACGGTCCGGGCGGCGTGGCGATCATCGTCGACGCCACCACCGACAACCGCAACCGCGCGGTGAGCGAGATTCGCCATTGCTTCTCGAAGCACGGCGGCAACCTGGGCGAGCCCAATTCGGTGCGCTTCATGTTCTCGAAGAAGGGTGTGATCGCCGTGACCAAGGAAGCGGCGGACGAAGACACGCTGATGAACATCGTCCTCGAAGCGGGCGGCGAAGACCTGAACGACGAAGGCGATACCTGGGAGATCCTTACCGATACCGGCTCCTATGAAGGCGTGGCCCAGGCGGTGCGCGACGCCAAGATCGAGACGGTCATGTCCGAAATCACCATGGTCGCGTCTACCTATACAAAGCTTGAAGGCGCGGTCGCGGCGCAGATGCTTCGGCTGCTGGATGCCCTCGAGGATAACGAGGACGTGCAGAACGTCTACTCAAATCTCGACATCGACGCCAAGCAATTGGAAGAGGTCGCGGGCTAAGCGGCTATCCCTCAATGAAGAAGGTGGCCGCCGCGATTGGCGGCCACTCTTTTTCCTGAACTGCTCTCAGCAGATTTGCCAGTTTTTTTAAGAAGAGAAGACACGGATTCGAATGCGGATGAAATGGTTTTGTGTTTTAGGCGCGGCGCTTTTCGCCGCAGCCTCAGTGAGTGCCAGCGCTCAGACTTCTGCCACTCAAATTCCCGCGCCGGCCAATGATGCGCCGGCCAAAGCCGTGCTCGCCACCGATCCCTGGGAGTTCGGACCCTTCTTTCAGGGTGGATTAGGCCAGGGTGACCGCGACGACTTTACCTTCACCTCGGCGGGCGTGCGGCTGGGCAAGGTGATCACCGACCAGCACTTGCCCGGCATTCTACGCGGACAGTTCGAGTACGCCGGCGAGATCATGCCCTACTGGCAGTCGTTCACGCCGGCGCCGCACACCGCGCTGACGGAATACATCTACAACGGTCAGGTCGGCTATGCGGTGTTCCCGTATGGCGGCGGTACGTATACGGGCGTGAGCATCACCCCAATCATCCTGCGCTGGAATCTGAAGGCCCGCAAGCGGCTGGTTCCGTGGATTCAAGGCGCGGGCGGCTTGATCTACACGACGCACAAGTATCCGCCGGACATTCTGGTGGTGCATGGCACACCCGGTGGAACCAGCGTCTTCAATTTCACGCCGCAGTTTGGCATCGGCTTTCACTATTTTGTGAAGCCGCGGCAGTCGATCAACTTCGCCGCGAATGCGATCCATATTTCCAGCGCCTCGCTGGGCGACCGGAATCCCGGAGTCAACGCCAGCGTACAGTTCCAGATCGGCTACACGTGGTGGAAGTAAGAGAGGCAGAGTGTAGGGGATAGGGTGTAGGGTTTAGCCTTCGGTCTTGACTATTGGCCCGGTATTCAATGCTGCGACGTTCGCCCAGTAACAGTGAAGGCGGTTCCGAAGATTCGAGCTTGTTTCCCCGACTCTATGCCCTAAACCCTACCCCCTATACCCCAGGAATTTGAATGTCCGACCCGCTGATCGAATGCGTTCCCAACTTCTCCGAAGGCCGGAATCTGGCCATCGTGGAAGCCATCGTGGCAGCAATGGCGGTTGAGGGCGTTTCCCTGCTGGACTACTCGCTGGATGCGGACCATAACCGCTCGGTAGTAACCATCGTGGGTCCGCCTGCGGCGGTTGTGGAGTCGGCAATTCGCGGCGCGGGCAAGGCGGCCGAGTTGATTGACCTCACGTCGCAACAGGGAGTCCATCCGCGTATCGGTGCGGCCGACGTGATCCCCTTCGTCCCCGTTCGAGACATCTCCCTGGAACAATGTGTTCTCTTCGCGAGACAGGCCGGCGCGGGGCTTTGGGACCGCCACGGCGTTCCCGTTTACTTCTACGAGGCGGCAGCGGCCCGGCCTGACCGGGCGCTGCTCGAGGATGTGCGCCGCGGCCAGTTCGAAGGGCTCAGAGAGGCGGTACGCCGCGAGGTTGCGCGTCGTCCGGATGTCGGCGGACCCGATCTGCATCCTACTGCGGGAGCTTCTGCGGTAGGCGCGCGCCGGTTCCTGATCGCCTACAACCTCTATCTCAATACCGCCGACGTAGCCAAGGCCCGCGCGATTGCCCGCGAAATCCGTGCATCCAGTGGAGGCCTTACAGGCGTTAAAGCTATGGGGGTGCTGGCTCATGGCGAGGCGCAGATCTCGATGAATATCACCGATTTCCGCCAGACACCGGTCAGCCAGGTCTATGCCGCAGTGAAGGAAAAAGCGGCTCGCTTTGGCGTGCAGCCAATACGCGGAGAGCTGATTGGTCTGCTCCCGGTTGCGGCAGCCGAGCAGGAAAGCGAATGGCTGCGTCTTTTCCATGAATTCGATCCGGAGGAGAAGATTCTGGAACGGAAGATGCTGCGCCCCCGGGCGTGGCCTGAAACCAAGTCCTCGAATCCGGGTCTAAGATAATGATTGAGATAAAGATCAGACAGGGTTAAACCGCGCGAGATAGTGACGGGCGCGAAGACACATCATAGAGTCGAGGATCCGCGGATGTGCGTGGTCCGGAGGAAATTTGAAAATGAGCTTCAATAAGAACTTTCAGCGGTTGACGATGGCGGCCATTCTGGGGGCTGGGGCTGCGGCGCTCGCACCCGTCTCGGCGATGGCCGCGCAACTCGACAGCGACGCGCGTACGGCAATCCCGAAGGATGTGCAGCAAATCATCGTCGTCGACTATCGTGCCATGCAGAATTCGCCCGCGGCGATGGACCTGAAGGCGCGCATTCTTCCTCCGGAGTTGAAGCAGCTGGAGCAGGCCCTGAAGGTTTCCGGCTTCAACGAGAATCACGACGTGGAAGAGCTTGCTTTCGCCGCCTATCGCGTCGGCGAGAACAACACCAAGATTGTCGGAATCGCGCAGGGACAGTTCTCTCTGCCGGATATCATGGCCAACATCAAGAAGAACAAGATCAAGGCCACGATGTGGCATAACAACAAGCTCTATCCCATGGGTGCGAGCGGCATGATGGTCACCTTCCTGAATCCCACCACCATGGTTTTCGGATCGACCGATGCCATGAAGCCGGCCCTCGATGCGCGCGATGGCTACGCGGCGAATGTGTTGAGCAATCCCGACATGCTGCAACAGATGTCCTCCGTGGACTCGCAGCCGCTGTGGAGCATCATGGATCAGAAGGGCACGCAGTTCATGATGCGCGGGCTGCTCGGCGAAGCCTCGCAGCTCACAGACTATGAATCGATCAAAAAGCGCCTGCTCGGTTCGACCTATACCATGAACTTCGACAACGGCGTCAAGTTCAACCTCACCGTCTCTACCCCTGACACCTTTACTGCGGCAACCATGTCTTCCCTGCTGAATGCAGCGGCCATGTACAAGAAAGTAAGCGGCACGGCCGTCGAAAAGCAGGCCATCGACGAGACCACTATCGACTCAACCGCGGGCAACCTGGAGGTCAGCTTCGCCGCCTCCGACAGCCAGTTCTCCAGCCTGCTGCAGTCACCCCTCTTTCACTCCGTCGTGCAGTAACACCTCGTAACCTGATTCTCGTTTCATCTCGAAGTTGCTTTTCACACTGCTCTGGAAAACCGGGCGGCAATGAAAGGTGGGACGAGAATATCGGCAAAAGGTCGTCCCGGAAAGCGGCATCAATATAATTGCCGCTGATGCGTAAGCCGGCCCTATTTCTGCTCGCTTTTCTACTCCTCTGCTTCAGCCTGCAAGGGCAGGAGTTGACTACCCGCTCCTGGCGGGGAGTACTGCATAATGCCGACGGCGCTCCTATCCAGTCGGCGAGCATTCACCTGATCGGCGGCCACGGCGAGATGGTCGCTGAGACAGCGGCCGACGGAAGCTTCCGCTTCCCCAACCTGCCCCCAGGCAGCTATCAACTGGCCGTCGTGATCGGCGGCGTAGGCCACGACTACGCGACGCCTCTCGATCTCACAACCGACGCGGCCCCGGTTGTCGTCACTCTTTCCCCACAAGGAACAGTGTCGGTTACATTTGAACAGAAGATCACGGCCGCCACCGGAACCGGAGGCGAACAGCTTTCCAGCCAGACCGTCAGCGCCATTCCGCTGAACAAGCGCGACTTCAGCCAACTGCTCTTGCTCGCTGCGGGCACCATGACCGACGCGAATGGCCAGACGAATTTCACCCAGCAGTTTGCCATCAACGGCCAGCGTGGAGTCGAAGCCACATTCGCGATGGACGGAGCCGATACCAGCGACCCGGAAATGGGCGGCGCGACCTTCAGCAACTTCAACGTAGACGCCGTCGAGGAGATCAAATCCACATCCGGCTGGATGCCCGCCGAGATTGGACGCGGCGCCGCAGGCTTCACCAACATCATCACCCGTTCCGGCCGCAGCGGTTTTCATGGATCAGTCTTCGAGTTCCTCAGGAATTCCTCTCTCGACGCCCGCAACTATTTCGATCACCCGTCGATCGCCGACCCAGGAAGAATCCCGCCCTTTCGCCGCAACGAATTCGGATTCACCAATGGCGGCCCGGTAATCCTCCCGCATCTGTACGACGGCCGCGGCAAGACCTTTTATTTCGGCCAGTATCAAGGCTTCCGTCAGGTGCTGGGAACCACCCAGGTGCTTCCCGTCCCTACTGCGGAGCAGCGTTCGGGGCTCGATACCACGGCCTATCCCGGCGACACCCTGGTCATCACTCCCGACCCTGCGATAACGCGAATCCTCGCCCGCTACCCGCTGCCTAACAACCCCACAGGCTCATACGGAGCGAACACCTACGCGATCTCCTCCAAAGTCGTAACCAACGCCAACCAGTTTTCCCTCCGCCTCGACCAACAACTTTCCAGCAAGTCGCAGCTCATGGCCCGATTCAACTTCAACAACCTCTTCGGTCCGACGACGAATCCTGACCAGACCACCATCGATCCCAGCTTCGGCGTAATTTACGTCGACCACCAACGCAACGGCGTGCTTACCTACACCCGGGCCGTCTCGCCCCGCTTCGCTTTCGAAAGCTCCATCAGCTTCACCCGCACCACTCCGCAGTTTCCAACCCCAAACCAGACTGACCCCGCGGTCAAATTCGACGACGGATTGTTCGAAGGATTCAATACGGCTGGCGGGTCGGTGATGTCCGCCTACGGAAACCTCTTTCAGGCGAGGCAGAACTTCACGGTCACTACCGAGCGCCACGTCATCAAGGCCGGCGGAGAAATTCGTCTCAATCGCGACACCACTTACTTCGGCATCAGCCCTAACGGCGAATACGACTTCGGCGGAGGCACCGCCTATTCGCCGGTTGCCATTCCGTCGCAGAGCGGAACCCACGACATTCGTCCCGGCGACCCACTGCCAGACACGCTCAGCCAACTGCTTACCGGCAGCGCCTTCGTATATACGACAGCGGTCGCGCCATCTTATTCCTCGGGTGGCTATCGCATTGGACCGGCCGCAATCTCCCGTAACGCAGGCGGCCTCTATATCCAGGACACGTGGAAGATGTCAGACCGCTTCGTCCTCGACTACGGCATCCGCTACGAGCTGTATTCGCCCATCACCGAGCGCGCGCATCGCACCTCCGGCTTCCTGATGAATGGATCGCAACAGGAGTATGTCGACAATCCCCAGCCAGGCTACCGCTTCAGCTGGACAGGCATAGGGCCGCGTGTGCAACTCGACTGGCGAGCCACAGACACATTGCACCTTCATGTCGGCGGAGGCATCACCACCATCCCGCCCAATATCTGGCAGGACAATTTCCTCACCGGTGCGACACCGTTTGTGATCTACCCTCATCTCACCGCGGCTCCGGGCGGCCTGATTCCCTATGGCTTCCAGATCACCTCGGCGCAGCTTCCGCCGTTCTATACGCCGTCCGGTCAGAACGTCTTCGCCAGCGGCAAGACCGACACCGTCCCCGCCAACACGGTGCTTGACGTCGATCGTTTTCAGAAGGATTTAGCCGCGCTCTCACCCGGCTCGCAGCTCACGCCGATCAACCTCACCGGTATTGACCGGCGCTTCGGTAATGGCTATCTGCAAACCTGGACACTGGGCGCCGAACGCCAGTTTGGCAAGCTCACCGCGGATGCAGCCTATGTCGGAACGGCCTCGGTCAGACTTCCACGTATTGCCTACCCCAACGGCTATTCGGGAGCCGGGCCGGGCTTTGCTCCTTTCACCATCTTCGACAGCAACGGAAACCCCATTGGGGGCTTCGGCACTGAGCAACTCATCACCGACACGTCGCACTCCAGCTATCACGCATTGCAGGCGTCGCTCGCCGGAACGGTCCCTCATAACGGCCCGGGCATCCAGGTGAGCTATACATGGTCCAAATCGCTCGATGACACGAGCGGCGTCTCCCCCAACGGAAATGCCACTGGCGCCGTGAGCAGCCCGCTGCCGCAAAATCCCTTCAACACCCATGCAGAGAAGGGACCGTCCAGCTTTGACGTTGCCCATGGATTCACCATGAGCCTGGCTCAGGACCTTCAGCTCGAGAAAATCGAGTTCCTTCAGCCCGTCAATCGAAAAGTTACCGCCGGATGGGAGCTGCTCAGCATTTCGACCATCAGCAGCGGTCTGCCCTTCACGATCTATTCCGGTATTCAGCAGACCGCCGCAGGCTCCAATGGAGTCGACCGCCCCAACCAGATCGCCAAGCCCCATCTCTCCACCGCACGCAAGACTCGCGAAGATTACTTCGGCCTCGGTGCAAACAACGCATCCTACTTCTCCATCCCCATCAACGAGCCTGGAGGCACAGGACCAAACCAGGGCTATTTCGGCTCGCTCGGGAGAAACACCTTCCGCGGTCCCGCATACTACGACTATGACTTCTCGCTCATCAAAGACACTCCCGTAGGCACCCGCGCAAATGGCGGCGAACTCTTCATCGTCCAGTTTCGTTCGGAGTTCTTCAACCTCTTCAACATCGTCGACATGGGACTGCCCGCCAACACCATCAAGGGATCGGGATTTGGCGAGATCAGCAAAACAGCGGGGACTTCGCGCCAAATTCAATTCTCTCTAAAGCTGCTCTTCTAAATCCGCAGCGATAGGATTTACGAAGTTTTCTATTCAGCTTTCAGGGATTCAACAGGGTCGAACCGGGCTGCGCGGACAGCAGGTACCGTTCCGAAGCCGACGCCGATTGCGGCAGAGACAACGAGCGCCACTATGGCTGAAATCCAGGACGTCTGCAGCTTCAGATTGCTGTAGGCGGCGATCGCCAGGGGCAGGCCGATGCCGAGAATCGTGCCGGCGAGCCCTCCGCCCATCGAAATGAGGGTCGACTCCATCAGAAATTGAAGTCGAATCTGGCCGCTCGTCGCGCCCAGAGCCTTCCGGATTCCGATCTCCCGGGTTCGGGATGTCACGGTTGCCAGCATGATGTTCATGATGCCCATGCCGCCCACCAGCAATGTGATCAGCGAGAATAAAAGCAGCAGGATGCTGATGGCATACACCGTGCTTCTGGCTACACCGAGGACCTGCGTCAGATTCCCTACTTCGTACACAGCTTCGGGCCGGTGGCGTGACCGGATGACCCGCAGAGTCTCCCGGCTGACCTCGGGAACGCTGCCGATATCCGAAGCGGAGAGATAAATCTGATTGATTGCGTCGCTGCCGGTAAGGAAGCGCGCGACCTTATAGGGAATGAGGACGGTGTCGTCGACAATCTCAGACTGGCCATACGTATTGAAGCCTTCGGTGAAGGTACCGATGATCTGGAATGGGATGCCGGACAGGGTGATATCTTTCCCCAGCGCATCGTCCAGGCTTCCGAACTGGGTCACCGCAAAGTGTTCCGTTACCAGGGCTGCCTTGCTGGCCAAACGGACGTCCTCCTCATCCATGAACCGTCCGGACAGTAGGCGCAGGCGGCGTATCTTCTGGTACTGAGGGTTGACGCCGAGGATCAGCAGAGTGAGTTCCGTTCCGCCACCGGTCGAATAAGGAACATGGAGATTCACGACTGGTGTGGCCGACACAACGCCTGGAACCTGTTGTTCCACGGCTTCCATGTCGTCTACGGTCAGAAAGTCGTTTTTCGCGCCGACAGCGGGATCGGCGAGGCCCGAATATTCGACCCAGATCAGATTGGAGCCGATGTTCTGGATCGCAGCGACGACATAATTTTCGCCGGTAAGGCTGATGGTCACCACCCAGATCAGCGAAACGGTGCCCATGATCGTGCCCAGGGATGTAAGAAGAAAGCGGGAGCGATTGGCCCGGAAGGTATCGATGGCGAGGTGAAAGATATCCCCGAAAATTCTTCGTTCTCTGACCAGGACTGGGGATTCGGTCATTCTTGTCTCGGCGGTCCCTTCATCGATTACCCAGGAACACAAGTAAGACGCCAACCGCCACAAAGAAGACGCCCAGCCAGCGCTGGGGACTTACCCGTTCACCCAGAAAGGTCAACCCGCCGAGCGCACCCGCGATATAGCTGAGTGCGGTGACCGGCACAACAAAGCTGACATTCATTCGAGAGAGAGCCCCGAGCAGAGAGAAGAAAGCCAGGGCCATCATGCCCACGCCGGCCCACATCCATGGCACGCGCAACGCTCTCAGAATGATCCCGACAATATCGCGCGGATGAAAACTGATCGCGCCTCCGACCTCCTTCATTGCGCGGGACACGCAGAGCTCGCCGCCTGTGCCGGCTACTACGATCAGCGTAAACAGGATTACCTGGACCAAACTAAACATGCTCCGCGGTGCGAGGATTGGTGCGGCCAACGACAAAAACACCCACGGAGATCAGGGCGATTCCCGCCCAGCGCAAGGGCGAAACTTTCTCGCCCAGCATCCAATAGCCGAGCAGCGCAACCACGCCATACGCCAATGATGAGGCCGGCTGGACGTAGCTGTAGTCGGCCCAGGAGAGCGCCAGCATATATGCGACGAAAAAACACAGCAGCGATGCGATTCCCATCCAGATTGTCGCGCAAGAGAAGATGGCGACACCGGTGTGCAGCAGGTGCGAAAGAGGCCACAGGCTTAATTCACTGCCTACCTGCTTCATGCCCTTGCCCAGCAGGACATTGCCGAGCGGCCCCGCGATCACCATCACCAGGATCAAGAGGTAAGTTTTAAAGTTGGAATCTTTCAGAGACGTCATCTTGATAGGGAGCGCATCGGCCACTCGAGCATATTCTGATTTTATAGCCAGCGTGACCGCCCGCCGGCCCGCGATTTCGTGTGAGTATGAAACTCTCACGCTTGAACTTGAGTCTATCGTCTATGGCGTAAGCTGTGAGGGTAGGGGTGTGCGTCAGGCCCCAGTTCTCCAAGCAGAAGAGGCATAACACACTTGTGCGGCATTGTTGGGTTCACAACAAGAAACTGGCGCCCGAAGCACGACCGCATCCAAAATGCGACGGATACCCTGATTCATCGTGGACCGGACCAGCAGGGCGTCTTTCGATCCCGACTATGCTCGCTCGGCGCAACCCGCCTGAAGATCGTTGATCTCGCTGCGGGCGACCAGCCTATCTTTTCTGAAGACGGCGATGCGGTGATCGTCTTCAATGGTGAGATTTACAACCATCTCGCCATCCGCCAGGAGCTTGAATCGCTGGGGCGACGCTTCCAGACTCATTGCGACACGGAGACCGTTCTCCAGGCTTTTCTCGAGTGGGATACCGATTGCTTTCGGCGGCTTCGCGGCATGTTCGCCGTTGCAATCTGGAGCGATGACGGACAGCGGCTGGTATTGGCTCGAGACCGTCTCGGCATCAAGCCGCTCTACATCGCGGAACGAGGAGAGGATCTCTTCTTTGCCTCGGAGCTAAAAGGGATTCTCGTTCATCCCGAAATCGACCGCGAGCTAAGCATGGAGGGGCTGGATTGCTATCTCTCCATGAACTACGTCCCGTCTCCGTGGACGCTGATTGCCGGGGTTGAGAAGTTGCCCCCGGGCCAGTGGCTTGAATGGCGAGACGGGCGCACAAGCAAACAGGCCTATTGGCGCATCCCAGCGATAGCGCCGCAGTCAACCTCGCTCGAAGACGCAAAAGCGGAACTCGATTCCCTCCTGGACTCGTCGGTTCGAGAGCATTTGATGGCTGACGTGCCCTCAGGAATCTGGCTCAGCGGCGGCCTGGATTCGTCGACGATTCTGCACTACGCGGCCCAGGCATCGAGGTCACGCCTCCGGACCTTCTCGATCACGTTTCACGGGCGGAGTTTTGATGAAACGAAATATATCGAGCAGGTAGTTGAGCATTACGGAACGGATCATGAACAACTGGACCTAAGTCCGGAGCAGGACCTGGAAGGCGCGATCGAGAACTTCGCGTATTACTCGGATGAGCCAAGCGCGGACGCCGGAGCTTTGCCCGTCTGGTTTCTTTCCCGGCTCTGCAAGGCGCACACTACGGTCGCTCTTAGCGGAGAAGGCGCCGACGAGATTTTCGGCGGCTACCTCACCTATCGCGCCAACCGCATCGCAGGGCAGATTCGGCATCTACCCAGACCCGCAATCAGCGCAGCTCTGCGGAGCCTGAGCCTATGGCCGGTTTCGAACGAAAAGATCAGCCTGGAATACAAGTTGAAGCGACTGCTCGAAGGCACGCTGATGCCGCCCGAGCTATCCCATGTCTACTGGAACGGAACCTTTTCAGAGGCTGAAAAAGCGGCCCTTCTTCACACGCCGCTGCCCGGAGCGCTCACCGAGGTGCTCGCTCGCCTTCAAAAAAATCTTCCCGGAGACGGGGTCGCGCCTTTTCTGGAATTTGACCAGGAATACTACCTTCCCGACGACATTCTGGTGAAATCCGATCGCATGAGCATGGCCCATGCGGTCGAGGTCCGTCCTCCCTTCCTGGACCATCGCATCGTCGAATTCGCAGCGACCCTCCCCACCCATCTCAAGGTTCGCGGGAGAAGCCAGAAATATCTGCTCAAGGAGCTGATGAATCCCAAGCTGCCGAAAGCGATCGTGCGCCGCAAAAAGATCGGCTTCGACATCCCGGCGCATGAATGGCTGCGCGGAACGCTGCGATCGATGATGATGGAAACGCTAGCCTCTGCCGAAGCGGAGCACTCGGAATTATTTCGCTTTGAGAAGATTCGAAACTACATGCAGCTTCACCTGAACAGGCAGATCAACGTCGGCTACCATCTCTGGGGCCTGATGATTCTTTTTTTGTGGATGAAACGATGGAATATTCAGTCAGCACCGTCTCCGAAGTCGAGGAGACTGACGCTCGCAGTCGAAGGGTAAGCAGCCGGCAGGTTTTTCTGGTTGTCGTCCTCTTCGCTGCGGCGGTTTATCTTGGCTGCATCCTGTCTCCGCCGTCGCTGATGGACGATGTGGATGCGGTACAGGCGCAGATCGCCCGAAATATGCTGACGTCGGGCGACTGGGTTACCGCGCGCCTGGATGGAGTGGCGTACCTGGAAAAACCCCCGCTCCTTTACTGGATGATCGCGGGCTCATACAAGATTTTTGGCGTGCATGACTGGGCTGCGCGCATCCCGGTCGCCCTCTCCGCGGTGGGATTGTGTTGGCTGACCGCGGCGTTCGGAATCTGGGCCTTCGGAAAGCGCGCAGGGTTCTACGCCGGCTTGTGCATGGCCACCTGCATCGGCTTATGGCTCTTCACGCGCGTGCTGTTTCCTGACGCGATGCAAACCTTCACCATCGCTCTGGCATTGTGGGCATTTCTTCGCGTGCTCGATCCCGAGGAGCGGCATCCGCGCGCGTGGGCAGCTACGCTGGCAGCCAGTCTGGGCATCGGTTTGCTGCTAAAGAGCCTGATCGCCATCGTTTTTCCTGTTGGAGCCGCGATCGTCTATCTCGCGTGCACGCGCCAGCTCTTCTCAGCGCAGGTCTGGCGGCGGCTTCGACCCTTCAGCGGGACGCTGATCATCCTGCTGGTTGCCGCTCCCTGGCACATCCTTGCCACGCTGCACAATCCGCCCTATTTCTCCTTCACCATGAAGAGCATTCCCGGGGAGTATCACGGCTTCCTGTGGTTCTTCTTCATCAACGAGCAGCTTCTTCGTTTCCTGAACCTTCGCTATCCGCGCGATTACAGCACAGTTCCCCGGCTCTATTTCTGGCTCTTCAACCTGATCTGGATCTTTCCCTGGAGCGTCTACCTTCCAGCGACCGTGCGGCTGTCCTATCGGCCGGTGGACCGCGCCGGGCGGACGAGACTACTTGCGCTTTGCTGGATCGGATTTGTGATGGTGTTCTTTACCTTCTCCACCACGCAGGAGTACTACTCGATGCCGTGCTATCCGGCCATGGCGCTGCTGATCGGTTCGGCGATCGCCATGAATGGCCGGATGGTACGAAGCGGAACGCGTGCCTTGACCGTCATTTGCGCCTGCGCCGCGGTGGCGGCCGTTGCCATCCTGATCGCTGTCCGGCATGTGCCCACGCCCGGCGACATCTCCAGCGCGCTGAGCCCACACCCGAATGCCTACAAGCTCTCGCTTGGCCACATGGAAGATCTGACGCTCGATTCGTTCGCCTACCTCCGTTTTCCGCTGGCTCTGGCCGCGATTGCTTTCCTGATCGGCGCGGTCGGCACCCTGCGCGCCGCGCGCCGCGGAGCGTACATTGCGCTCGGCCTGATGATGGTTGTCTTCTTTCAGGCCGCCCGCCTGGCGATGGTCACGTTCGATCCATATCTCTCTTCCCGGCCCCTGGTCACGGCGCTGGACCGCTCGCCGCCGGGCGGCCTGATTATCGACCACCACTACTATTGGTTCTCTTCGGTGTTCTTTTATACCGATAGAACCGCATTGCTGCTGAATGGCAGATTTATGAACCTGGTTTATGGCTCTCACGCGCCGAATGTTCCGAACGTCTTTATTGATGACAGTCAATTCCAGGATCTGTGGCGCAAACCGCAACGATATTACATTGTGGCCAAGACATCCGCAGTTCCTCATTTGGAATCACTAGTAGGCAGCGGGCAGCTCGAAACCGTCGACGTAAGCGGAGAGAAGATACTGCTCACCAACCATCCAATTGCGGCCGGTAGTCCTTAAATCCCGATTGATGTTTTGCTGGCAGGGCTGGGCTTGGATCTTAACAACTTGCACCTGAAATTTACTTCTAACCTGATTTGGAGAAAACATGCGGATTGCCGTCCTGGGTGGTGATGGATATTGTGGCTGGGCCACCTCTTTGTATCTTGCGGCGAAAGGACACTCGGTCGCGATCATCGACAACTTTGCGCGCCGTCAATGGGACTACGAACTAGGCGTGCAGACGCTCACACCGATCCGTCCTTTAGCCGAGCGGCTCAATGTCTGGCATCAGTTCACAGGCAAGAACATCGATCTCTTCGTGGGGGATGTGTCGGATTACGACTTTCTGTCTTCCACCATCGCGAGCATCAGGCCCGAAGCCGTGGTGCACTTTGCGGAACAGCGATCGGCGCCGTACTCCATGATCGATCACAAGCATGCGACGTTTACCCAGGTGAACAACGTCGTCGGCACTCTGAACCTCCTGTTCGCTATCCAGGAGCTGCAGCCGGACTGCCACATCGTGAAATTGGGAACCATGGGCGAGTACGGGACCCCGAACATCGATATCGAAGAGGGCTTCATCACCATCGAGCATAACGGCCGCAAGGACACGCTCCCGTTTCCCAAGCAGCCGGGCTCCTTCTATCACCTCTCGAAGGTGCATGACAGCCACAACATCATGTTCGCCTGTAAAGCCTGGGGATTGCGGGCAACCGACCTCAATCAAGGCGTGGTCTACGGAACCATTACCGACGAAGTTACCCTCGACGAAGCGCTCATCAACCGCTTCGATTACGACGAGGTCTTTGGGACAGTTCTCAATCGCTTCTGCGCACAGGCCGCGATCGGCTCTCCGTTGACGGTCTATGGGCGAGGCGGACAGACACGCGGTTTTCTCGATCTTCGCGACACAGTCCGCTGCGTGGAGCTCGCCTGCCTCAATCCAGCTGCGCCTGGCGAGTTCCGCGTCTTCAATCAGTTCACCGAACAGTTCTCAATCCTTGAACTGGCTGAGATTGTAAAAACGGTCGGCGCGCAAATGGGGCTGCAGGTGGAAATCGATCATCTTCCCGATCCTCGCGTCGAAGCCGAGTCGCATTATTACAACGCCAAGCATTCCAAGCTAGTTGATCTCGGCCTGGCTCCCCACATGCTCTCTGACTCGCTGGTCGATTCGCTGATCAATATCGCACTGCGTTATCGGGAACGCATTGACCCAGCCCTTTTTGCTCCCCAGGTCAATTGGCGCCAGGCTCGAAATGAGCGCCATCTCGGAAGCAAGCAATCGCTTCTGGTCAGGGAAACTGCTTAAGGAATGAGCTGAACCTTGGCTTTAGAAACCGATTCGGTCGCGGCGGCGGGCACCAGCTCGCCGTTGCGGATCAGGTAGTCCTGCCCGCGCCAGCGGATGGTTTTACGGGTGAAGCTTGCCAGCCAGATGATGGTGGCAAAGACGTCCCAGAAGGGTATCAGAATCAGCTTGCCCCATACACCGCGCTGCTTGAGCCCCCATGCGCCCACCAGCGCGGTCATCGCGCCGCGAAAAAGAAAATATCCGCCAAGGTAAATGGCGGCGATGGCGGCGGTAGGACGCGCCGCGACCGCAGCAACGATCCAGGGCAACCCCAGTGTGAAGATAAGCCCAACGTGGCCCCAGGGCCGCATGTGACGCATTACCGTCATCCAGCGGAGACGCTTGTAGAACAACTCGCCAAGCGACGCGTAGTCTGGAACAGTGGCAATGGAATATCGCAGCAGTTTGACTTCGAAGCCTTGTTCGGCGATCAATCGTCCTACCAGGAGATCATCTGCCGGCCGGTTCTCGATGGCAGCATATCCCCCGAAAGCCAGCAGTCGTGTCCGAGTCGTGGCAATGGTGGGACCCAGCGCAAACTTCAAACCTTCCAGTTGCTCGGCCACAAGAATGCCGGGGTAGAAGTCGGACAGCATACCAACCTCCTGCAACTCATCCACCCAGTGCTTCTGTTCTACCGGGACATAGAAACAGGTAACCGCGCCCACCTTGGGATTGGCCAGCGGAGCCATCAATTTGCTTAGATAATCCGGCTCCACGCGCACATCGCTGTCACTGATGACAAGGTGCTCGTACGAGGCTTCGTCGGTGAGGCGCGCCAGTTTAGCAACCTTGTCGTTCGCGGCGTCTCGGCCCGAACCGATCACGATGCGGATCTGGCGCTCAGGGAAATTGCGGACGAGCTGCTGCAGCACCGGGAGCGCGGGATCGGTGGTATCGCCCACGCAGAACAAAATCTCGTAATTCGGATAATCCTGCCGACAGAAGCTTGCGAAGTTCTCGTAGGCGTCTGGATCAAGTCCACGCACGGGCTTCAGATTGCTGACGGGCGGCTGGAAGGCCGCCTCGCTATCAGCATCGGCCGCAAGAAAAAACCGCACCGTGCTGATGATGACGAGCGCGAAGTAGATGAATGGGATTGCTGCGATTCCGAGAAATAAATCCCGTATCAGGATTGTCGTCATGACGCCTCAAGCGAGTTCGGTCTGTTCATTCTATAGTGTAGCCATTCGACCGTCCGCTTATCTCACCGAAGGCATTCTTCCGGCGCCGCCTTCCTGGATAAGGGGCTGAAGAATTGCTTTCCGAACTGTTCACGTGAGCTTTCTTTTCACATGGTTGTATAAAGACAGCATTTGCCTGAACAGCGATACGCTCATTGAGTGATTTGCATGGATTGCACGAGAGCCCATGGCCGGCTTCCCGCAGAATGCGCTCGTTTCGGGCCAGCGAAGTAAATTTGATCCCTCCGGTTCGCAGCGTGGATCAAATTTATTTCTGCCCAATTGAATGCGCAGAACTTGCTCGCTCTTAGCCAAACCGAGGCCATCGAGGATGAGGCGCGATGCGATGAACAGCGATGTTACTCAGCAGCCTGCCAGGCCGATGGTGGACGGCTTTTAGAAAACCGTCGGCATGAGGAGAAGTTTCGATGACTGCAGCACGAACTGAACCAGGAATCGCACCGTCCGGCCTTTCGGTGTGGCCCCGCTATCCTGTGTTGTACGAGATCAACACATGGGTCTGGCTCTCTGACTTGAGCAGGAAATATGGAAAAGTCGTCGATTTGGCGTCAGTTCCCTCGCCCGAATGGGATGCCATCGCAGCCTATGGTTTCGGTGCAGTGTGGTTGATGGGCGTGTGGGAACGAAGTCCCGCGAGCATTGCGATTGCAAATCGAAACGAGGGTCTACTTGAGGAGTTCCGGCGAGCCCTTCCTGACTTTCGTCCAGACGACAACGTGGGGTCGCCCTATTGCGTGCGGCTCTATATTGTCGACCAGCACCTTGGAGGCCCTGAAGCGCTGGCTGTGGCACGCGCAGAGCTCGCTAGCCGGGGCTTGAAGCTGTTGCTGGACTGGGTCCCTAATCATGTCGCGCCCGACCATCCCTGGGTCCACGAACACCCCGAATACTTCATCCACGGGAATAGCGAGGATGCCAGGAATGATCCTTCATCTTTCCTTGATGTGAATGGAACAATTTTCGCCTGCGGACGCGATCCTTTCTTTCCGGCGTGGCCGGACGTTCTGCAGCTGAATGCTTTTGCGCCTGGCCTGCGCCAAACCGTGATTGAAACCATCTCCGGCATTGCCGAGCAATGCGATGGGGTGCGCTGCGACATGGCGATGCTTGTAATGAATCCCATCTTCGAGCGAACGTGGGGCTCCCGTACGGGCCCACGTCCCATGACCGAATATTGGGAGGAGGTCATTTCCGCCACCAAGCACAGGCATCCCGGCTTCCTCTTCATTGCCGAGGCGTATTGGGGCCTGGAGTGGGAATTGCAGCAGGAGGGCTTCGATTTCTGTTACGACAAAAAGCTTTACGATCGGCTCGCAAACAGTGACGCGGAGAGCATCCGTCTCCATCTCAGCGCTGATCTTACTTACCAGGACAGACTACTTCGTTTTATCGAGAATCATGACGAGCCAAGGGCTGCCGCCATTTTTTCATCCGCAAAGCTGCGCGCCCTTATGTTGAACATAGCCACTCTTCCCGGAGTCAGGCTGTTCCACGAAGGACAGTTCGAAGGAAGGAAGGTGCGGCTGCCGGTGTTCCTGGCGAGGCGCCCTGATGAGGCGGTAGATGAGGATCTGCAAGCCTTCTCAAGGAAATTACTGGAAGCCACGAATCGCCCGGTGTTTCGTAATGGCGAGTGGCGCTTATGCAGACGAACCGGCTGGGCCGATAACACCAGCAGTCAAAATATGCTGGCCTGGTGCTGGCAGCAAGAGGAGCAGAGATATTTGATTGCGGTCAATCTGAGTGACCGGCCTGCTCAGGCCAGAGTGCAGATCCCGTGGGCTGATGTACCCGCCGAAACGTGGCAATTAACAGATGCATTCTCGGGTGCGAGCTACGAGCGTGACGGAAATGAGATGTCCTCGCCGGGCCTGTATGTGGAACTCGGTCCCTGGGCCTTCCACCTTCTCGAGCTTGCGCGATGAGTGATCGTTGCGCCCGATCCGCACCCGGGACCCGCTGCGGCGAGACCACACGAATCACGTTCATAAGTCGGGTTGGCACGCGAGCCGGTACTCAGTTGTGGGTCGCATGCCGAAATAGAAAACCCCACTCGTGGATGTCCGAGCGGGGCTCCGTCACATCCGGCCCGTGATTATGCCACGGGATGCTGAAGGATATCTGCCAAAGAGCGCAGGCGCGCTGAGTCAGCTTGACTCTTCGCTGTGGTGGCGCTTTCTTCCAGAAATCGTGTGGCCGCCTTCAGCTTTGCCAACGCGCTGTCGCTCATTTGCGACTTCTCCGCACCGCGAATCGCTTTCCTTAACGAGGCGATTCGTTTTGCCGGCAAAGCCTGCGACCGAGCCAATTGATCGACGTATGCCTTTGCCACTACCAACTGCGCGGGCCACTCGATCTTCTGCTGGTTCTGTACATTTAACTCCGCCACGCGCACCGTCTTCGCCGCGTCGATTTCGTTCTGTGTCAGAAACTTCGTCGGTGCCAGTTCGAAGACATCCAGCCCTCGTGCAATCTCCGAGCCGTAGATTGCGCCGTTGTACCAATACGCCGACCAGTCGCCGCCCAACACCAGCGTCTTTGGATCGATCGGTCCGCGATCGAAGTACGCAATCTCGAAGGGGTGCGCCGGGTCGGTAAAGTCCATGACCGAAATGCCGCCTTGATACCAGGCTTGCACTTCGATGTCGCGCCCCGGAACCGGGATCAGAGAACCGTTATGCGCCACGCAGTTCTCGGTATCTCCCTGTGCTGCCGGCAGCTTGTAGTAGCTAGCCAGGCTCAGCTTATCGTCCTTCAGGTTGAAGATCGCGTCAGCGCCCCACTTGTTCGGATCGGTCGGACGGCAGCGCGCTCCCAGCCCACCACCCCACTCATCGGTGTACACCACCTTCGACCCATCGTTCGAGAACGATGCCGAATGCCAGTAGGAGTAATTCGGGTCATTCACCGCATCTACGCGCTTGGGATGCACAGGATCTCTGATGTCCAACAGAATCCCGTTGCCGGAGCACGCGCCCGCAGCAAGCCCTATCGCCGAGTACACCGTAATATCGTGGCACTGGTTCGTGTCCGCCGGCTTCTCCGCGCCTTTGTCATGGCTTCCACCATTGTTGAGGCCGTTCAACGCACCCGTTCGTGGATCGACGAACACCCGCGGGCTCGACACCACTTTTGCCTCCTGCGGAGCCGCCAAGGGAACCTTAATCACCTCGATGCGAAATAGCGCGGTGTTGGGGTCCTTGTCCGGAGCGCCGCCCGAGCATCCAGCCAACTCTTCCGGCTGACGCACAAAGGATGTTCCCGACACATAGATATAGACATTGTCCTTATCATTAGGATCCACCACCAGAGTGTGGGTGTGCGAGCCCCGACAGGTCTGCACCGCAGCCACCTGTTTCGGATTCCTGATGTCCGAAATGTCGAAGATCCTCACGCCGCGAAAACGCTCTTTTTGCGCCACGGGTAAACGGCGTTCCTTTTCATGCCCCGCAGCCGGCGGAGGTTCCGGCGGAAACCCCTGCGCGCCGCAATCCAGGCGTCCATTCGGCATCTCCACGGACATGAAAAGCAGGTTTTTGTACACCGATACGTCGCCCTGGCCGCCGGGACATACCAGCGAGGTCAACAGCGCCGTTTTCGCGGGATTGGAGATGTCATAGATATTGATGCCGTAGAAGTTTCCCTGAAACAGGCGGCTCCCCTCGAACGCAAAGTCCGAGTTTGCAAACGCAAGTTGAGCGATCACCATTTGCATGGGCTTCGGCATCCTTGACGGGTCGCCGACACCTAGTTGGGCAAGCGTCTTTTGCACCGTCGGATCGTCGGGAGAGGTGGCCATGATCTGAAATGCATCGGGCTTCTTCAAAAATGCGATATGTTTCATGCCCATCGCCGCCTCGCCCGCGTCATACAATCCCGGCTTCAGCTTGAAGCGAGGATCGTTGGTGTCCGACCCTGTCATTCCTGGCGGCAGCGGCGGAGCGGGCTGCGGCGCAAACGGGTTCTTTTCTAGCTCAGGCCCCTTGGCTGCTGCGGGCGCTTGTGCCGCGGGTGCTGGCTGCGAGGGGGCGGATGTCTGCGCCTGCACGCGGCCCATGTTGGAACACAGAACAATCGCCGTCACACCGGCCAAACGGAAAACAACGTTCTTCGATCGGATCAATGTTTCTCCTTTAACATGTTCTGCATAATTCTTATCTCGGCCCGTTGCGTATTGTCGGCGTCCGTCGCGAAGTTGAACAGATCGGCGTCCTGTCCCGCGCCTGCCGTGTCGAACAAATCCTTCACCATCACCAGGGCCCCATTGTGATGCTGGATCATCCCTGTCAAAAACAGGTAGTCAAACTCCGCACCCCTCGCCTTCCGCAGGGCTTCCATCTGTTCCGGCGTCAGCATTCCCGGCATCGGGGCCATGGGGTGGCCCGACATATCCATACCCGCCATCCCCGGCATTTCCATCGAAATCGGTTGTCCGCGCGCCGCCAGCCATCGCTGCATAAACCTGATCTCGTCTGACTGTGAGCTGCTGATCTTTGCACCCAGGGACCGGACTCCCTTGTTCTCCGTGTGCGACACGATCAGCGCCGTCATCTCCACGGCCTGTGAATGGTGCATGATCATGCCCTGCATGAACTCGACATCTTTTGGCGAAAGCGGCGGCAGGCTCGGCCTCGTTGACAGGGGCAGGACCTTGCTCGACGTCCCTGGTGCTCCCGGCTGTACCACAACCGGCGTCGATGAAGTCTCAGTTTGCTGAGCGCGCGCGTGGGAAGATAAGCACGCTGGAACACCCACGGCCGCGAGCACACCGATCAAGGCGGGAGCCACTCGTCGACGCCGGAGCTCGCGACCGCGGCGCACTCGATAAAATCTTAGTCTCGACAAATAGCCCTTCATTTTCAGTGCTCTTACGCTACCACGAAGGAGCCGGATGCAAGACGAAGATGCGCGAAGCGCTCGTCCCGATTTTTTGAGATCTTAGCCCTGAATTCTGGGATTTAGTCGACTTCGAAATTTCCGGGAGTGGAGGGCCATGCGGCGTTCCGTCATCTGGCCCTCCCAGGGGGGACAGACCGCCGGTTGCGCTCGTCATCGCTAATTTTATTGAATTGGCGTCCCCGACGGGATTCGAACCCGTGTTATCGCCGTGAAAGCCGCAACCTAAACCGTAGCATTAACGAATCGCTGAGAACCGGAATGCATCGGACCGAATCCCAGCAGCCGTAGTCCACAACCAAAATGCTCCGCGATCGTCCGCGGGCACGCCGAAGCCCTCCGGCTGGACCATGGCTACGCCCCAGCCCTGATTGTGCGGAGTCAGCCCCGAGATCTTTCGCAACAAAGACATTCGAATGTCCCCGATCACACCGCAGCCATTTCACGCTCGGGCTCTACTTCCACCTTCGTCCGCAGACGGACGTTCAGCGCATCCAGAATTTTAATCGCACGTTCGAGGGTAATCCCAAAGTATTCGTTGCGTTCGTCTCGCGAAATCTGGGACTCGTGCACTTCAAGTCTCTTGGCCAGTTCCCGCTGAGACACGCCCTGCGCAATGCGCAGCGCGATGAGAAGATGCCCGAGGCCGCGAAGATTCTCCAACTCGTCGAACTCGCCCCGTTTCAGTCGCTCGTAGCTTTCCACTTCTTCCTTCAGCTGCAGATGGAAGGATTCGATCGGATCGATGACGCGCTTGACCTCCACTTCGGACATTCCTGTGGCTGCCAAACGCGCACGATGTTCGGCAAGCCTGGTCTGTTCTTCCTTCAGGCGCACAGCAGCATTCTGATACTCAGCTTCGTTCCGGATCATAAGAGCCCTCCGTATTTGATTTTGACAATGCCCCGCGGCGTTCCATCGCGGCGGGACTGGCGGAACGCGGAAGGAAATTCCAGTTCGTTACCCCACTTGTCCAGGATTCCGGACCCCAAGCCGAGCCCCGGCACATGAGGATAGAGCTCGATTCGGTAGCGATGCCACATCGGAAGCTGCTTTTTCGGGTATCCCCGATAGGGCTTTCGCGTGAGTGGATCCCACGTCCAGATCTTGAACGGGTCGAGCAAATTCAATTGCCGCGTCAAATCACCTGAAGCCAATTCTCTCAGCCCGCAGACAAAATACCCATCGATGTCGTTCGGATGGTCCTTATCCTCGGCAAATGACCCGTCCGCAAAGACATCACGAATGCCAACCTGCCAGAGCTCCTTGGTGAGCACTTCGAGGTTATCGACCAGTTGCCGGCGCCAACTGCGATCCCACAACTCTTGATCAGAACTTCCGGTCGGCCCATGAACCAAAACCGAGCTTCGCAATTCGTCGAAGGAAACCTCATAGTCGCCCGCTGGCAAGAGCCCGTCTGGCTGAAAGGGTGGAATCACTTCGTTTCCTCATCGCTTTCCGCCACCACTAGACATTTTAGTCATGTGTGACACTTGTGTCAACATTACCCCAAAAACACGTCGGAGAAATGGACTGTTCGGCTGTTTTCGAAAAGCTGCGAAGCGTTTCTTCTACTGGGGTCGTGGATTGACCCTGCTTCATAGTGGCCAGATCGGGCGAATGTCAGCCCTGTGCAGCAGATGAAACGTTGCGGAGCATACGTACAACGTCGATTAGACGGTCGGCGGCGTAATCGATCTCTTCTTGCGTATTGAAACGCCCCAGACTGATTCGAAGCGAGCTGTGTGCGGCCTCATGGTCTAGACCGATTGCTCGGAGGACGTGTGACGGTTCGATCGACGCTGAGGTGCAGGCAGACCCACTAGAAATCGCAACGTCTCCTAGGGCCGTCATTATCGATTCGCCGTCGACCCCGTGGAACGTGACATTGAGGTTGCCGGGAAGACGATGGTTCGGCGAACCATTAACGCGAATAGGGGGAAAAGGAAATCGGAGCGATCAATACATGGGACGGTTATACATATATCGGCTCTAAGCGGCGAGTGGACCAAAGAGACGCTTGAAGAAGTGGCAGAAAGCGAGCTCGCGCGGCTCAATGATCCATTCTCTCTCGACAAGCGCTTCAGGATCACCCTCCGTTTCAACGGCGAGCTCATCGCCGTCCCGCCGATCAGCACCCTCCTCTTCGAGCATGCCGATGCTGACCTGGAGGCACAGGTAACCAAGAACGCCGCCGGCACTTTTCAGTTGACCGGGACGATGAATTACCGACTGCGGCAGAAGAGTTCGGCAATTCACATAGAGGAAGACCATCTGCTGAATCTTGCCGGCCTACAATCGCCCTATCAGCTCCAACGGCTTGGGGGATTTTCCGTCCGTTTGTATTGGTTCAATCGGCAGCGCCTGCGCGCGATTGAAGGAATCGGCGATATCGAACAGGTGCGTCGGTTAGTGGATCAGTGGGGCGGCGGCCTCATGCTGTATCGAGACGGCTTCCGGGTTCATCCCTACGGAGGGCCAAGCGACGATTGGCTCCAACTGGATCCCACGGCTTTCCGAGCCAAGGGCTACAAGGTAAACCGAAAACAGATCATAGGCAAAGTGGATATCGGTCGCAGGTCGAATCCCTGCCTGTTGGACCAGACAAGCCGCGAGGGACTCCGCGATACCCCAGAAAAACTCGCTCTAGTGGCGATACTGCAGAGTATCCTCACAAGTTTCCGGACGTTCTTGGACCGCATTGACGCGACCCTCAAGGAACAGGAACGCCAAAGCTTCGAAGCCTTGGAGGAGCGTGCGAGCGAAACTGAGGAGGAGCTCCGGAAAACACTCGCTACATTTGCGAAAAAGTATCCAGCCGAGCGGCGATTGGCCGACACCATTTTCGACCTTTCGAGCCAGCTCAACGAACTCATCGCACAAGGCAAACTCTTGGCAGCGACCTATGAGAATCGCCAGTCGCAACTCGTACATCTGGCGGGCGTTGGCCTGATGGTCGAGGTGGTTGCGCATGAACTCAACCGTGCAACGCAACACGCTCTGGGAGTGCTGTCCGGAACTGACTTGAACACTGCCCCAACCGAGGTTCGGACCGCCTTCAGGAATCTCGAAAGTCAGCTCAAGACCTTGCAAAAGCGCCTGCGGATCTTAGATCCGCTCAGCACTGCGGGTCGGCAGGTCAAAGAACGGTTCGAGCTGGGCGCTTGGGTACGAGAGATCCTTGGCTCCCATTCGGCCCAGTTTGAACGACACGGCATCGGGGTCAGCGTCAAGGCGGTTCCGGGGCGTGGCGAACTCTGGGTAAAGGCCGTTCGAGGCATGATTGCCCAGATTGTTGAAAATCTTTTGAGCAATTCGGTGTATTGGCTAAAGCGCGAGAAACGCACCAACCCCGGTTTCGAGCCGATTATTGCGATTTCAATCGATACGGACAAGCGAATGTTGTCCTTCAGCGACAACGGACCGGGCGTTGAACCGGATCGCCGTGACGAGATCTTTTATCCGTTCGTCAGCACGAAGCCGGCACGGGAAGGAAAAGGTCTGGGACTATACATTTCGCAGGAGATCGCCAAGTACCACGGAGCGCGCCTGTTCCTCTCTGATGCGCGATCGGCAAGCTATCCCAACCGGCTAAGCACGTTCATTCTGGAGTTGCCCGAAAATGAGCATTGATCAGTTAAGAGGTCTGTTCCGGGAACACGGAATCAGGATAGTCGCAATTATCGATGACGCCTATCTTGAGCACCCTACTGTCGCGGATCTGCGAGCTATTGATGGCCTTAAATCGTTATGGGCAGCTATTGAAGCGTCGGACGAAGCGCTCGACTTTCTTGGTCGCCGCGGTTTTTCAATTACCGCGCCCGAAGACATCAACGAGGAGCGACTAAGAAGCTTATATGAACTCAGAGGCGAAAGCGCGAGTGTACACGCAATCCTCAGCTCGTTTGATGAAATCCAGGCGCACAAACGCGAACAGTTGAAAGCCTTGAGGGAGCTTCTCGCCGAACTTGGCATTGTCCCTCATGAGCTTGCCCCGCTCACTCCATTGGATCTTGCCGCTTTGCCGGATCTCATTTTCCTGGATTATTACCTCGATCCTGGCGGCCTTGAGTCATCATTGCCCATCGCCCAATCGATTGGGGAGAATCTCCAGCTCAGTTATACCCAGCGCCCGAAACCGTATGTCGTGCTGATGTCCAATGTAAGTGACATTAAGCCGGAAAACCGATCGCTGTTTCGCGATACCGCCAAAATCATTGGTGGCATGTTTCATTTCATCCCAAAGACAGACCTGCAAGAACGCAATACTTTGGTCCTCAAGCTTGCTCTCATGGTTCGCTCCATCGAAGAAGGCCGGAAGATTCAGCAGTTCGTGGAGCGCTATGACGGCGCGATCCATGGCATTGCGGCAGATTTCCAGAAGAAGATCAGAGGGCTTTCTCTTGAGGATTACGCGTACATACAGAAAATGAGCCTGCAAGGAGAGGGGCAGCCATTGGGAGATTATGTGCTTTGGCTGTTTGGCATGTACTTCTCCCATCTACTCGGACGCAGTAATCCGGAAGGCCGCAAAGTAGTCGATGCGATGGTGTTTTCACATATTCCAGACGCCCTGTCTGCTCCCTCTCCTGATTTTGTCGGTCTTTACCAAAATGTTGTATCAGAATCGGTCGAGGATCTTGGCACACATCCCCGTCTGTCTGAACGCGAACGTATGCGTCTCGGCGATAATGCCCCTCCCGACGCGCATTGCGGCGATCTCTTTTTCCGCGATGACGGCGCGGTCCGCATGATTGCCACAGCAGAATGCGATCTGCTGTATGCTCCCGAGCCAGAATCCGAGCGGCCCTTCGTTCCTGAACAGCCTGTACTGCTGGTTCCCGGAGAACTACAGCAGCATCCTGTCCCAGTTTCCGACGAAGCCACCTCTACCGAGTTCGTCGAGATTGAGGGAAAGAACCATCGCATCGTTTGGAAGCTCAAGAGGTTCGCTACCGTGCCAGCGGGCGAGCTTCGAGGACTGAAGCGGGATGGATTCCAAAGGCGACGGCGCCTTCGAATGCCATTCTGCCACGACGTTCAGCAGGCCCTTTCAAGAGACATCGAGAGGATTGGTCTTCCTGTTGCCCCGCCGATGATTAGATCTGCCGGGTTGGATATATACTTCAGAACCGCCGATGGAGGGCATCGCTGTGTTCCAGGTCCGAAAGACGGGTTGAGCGTTTCATATGCGGTCCGAGGGAGTGTTGAGACAATACAGTTCCGCCTTGGCGCGGTTGTTGCTGTTGTGAGCGAATGCACCAACGCCATGGCCGAACTCGAAAAGCTTCGGGGCACGGATGACAGAAAGCGTCCGGGATATGAACGTGATATTGACGCACTTACAGTGTTCTTGGGAAACATGGAGAATCAACTAGCACTTACCGAGTCCTTCCCTCTTGTGATTTCAGGGGAGCATCAATTTCGCAATGCGCCGATCAAAGTGTTGCGGCAGATCACAGATGACCAACTTAAGAACTGGCGGCCGCGTCAGCCGATAATTGTTGCCTGGTCCGCAGTTTTTCTTCTTTGCCAAGCGTATCCATCTTGCTTTGGTCGATCACCGTTTCTGCGCTGATCCGGAGCGTCACCACGAAAGGAGCGGCCCTCGATTTCAAAGGTGCTGCTTCGCTGCGTCATTGGTTCCCAGCATTGTCCGATTGGTTGAGACCGTTCCGGTCGTGCGGAACCCGTGTCTTCTCTGAGCCTGGAATGCTCGCTCCGGCGGACTTCTCAAACACAATGTAGATCTCCGTACCGGCGGGAACGCTGACAACGATGTGTTCCAGAGTGAGCGTTTGCATGATCTGCTCGTCGCCGGCGTTCCCGATATTGTTCGCGACCTGCATCCGCAAGAGGTCGTTTTCGCTGAAGGAGCTGTTTACGCTGGGCGCTCCTACAATCATCGCCGCCGTCTCGCCAATCCCCGACAGGGAGCGAACCAACATGTTCTTACCGCGTTGCCGCCCCGTCACTTTGCCCTTTACGGCCTGAAGGTTCATGTCTGCGGCAACAGCATCTATCGGGACAGAAGAGCCGTCCGGGTATTCCAGCGAGGAGAATTCGATATTCACGAGTCCTGACGGATCTGCCTGCGTAATCTTGCCAACGGCACGGGTTCCCGCCGGAATGATGATCTCTCCATCGCGCTCGTAGTTGTACTCGATCACAGCGACGACAGGTGCATGTACAGCTGTTGTCGCCATGGATTCGAGGCACGCCGCCACATGATAGCCGGGGACCAAACCGAAATTGTCAGGAGCCGCCATCGCGCTCATGCTTCCCGAATGGGGGGTAGACTGTTCATGCGCTGTGAAGACGAGTGATGGGGCATTCAGCGCATCCACGGCCTTTTTCACCGCCTGCTGATCCCCGGAGGAGTTGCTTCCGTAAGGCGGAGGCGTCCATCGAGATTCAGCGTTGGGAGCGGTGTTCGGTTCATTGAATTTCCCCACCTCTCCGAGAGTTTTGGAATTGTTGGAAGGGTTTGCTCCGAACCCTTCCTGGGACAGGGCCTGCGGATTCTCGGGCGATTTTGTCCGCTCGATATCGGTAGCGTCGACGGTGCCGGGTTCCTGCGCACCATTAGGAGTCGGTTTGACCTCGTTGTTCGGCAGCAAATTTCCGCCCGGACCCGCGGTTTGCGACTGTCCGAGATTAGGCTTGCTGGCTTGTGCCGGCAGTCTCCCCTTGAGCGTTCCCTTGGTCGAAAGGAACGCAACCATCGCAATTCCAAGGACAGCGATCGCCCCGAGGACAATCAGCATCGTTGCCAAATTGCCGCCGCCTGAACCACGGCTCTTCTTAAGCACAAATGGCCGTTTGGTTACCGATCCGAGCGGCGCCTCCTTTTCCTCAGCGGAAGCCGTTCCGGGGTCTACCCTCTGGACCGCTTCATCCATCTGCACTGTCTCTGCCTGACCCATGGTTCACCTCATTTCTTGAACTGATTTCTTCTTTCACTGTCCGGGAGCGACGAAGGGCAACTGGAGTAGCAGCGGGTGATCCACAGCGCTGGCCGTGCCGAGTTCCAAAACCAGATGGTCCGCGCTCTGCTTAAAGCTCGGCCGCGAAAACTCCACGGCGCCGTCCGCCCGTTCTCCGGGAGCGAGACGGCGAGCAGTGAGTCGATATCCGGCCACGGGTACCTCGTCAGCCAGAACCTGATCTTTTCTCTTCTTCTTTCTTGCATCGAGGTTTGGGCCTCTGAGCTCGACCTGTGGCGGAAGCACTTCGATCCAGTGATCGGACGCGTTCTCAATCGAATAGGCGGCCAGCATAACCTGTCCCTGCTCCTGGACCGTTCCCAGAGCACCAAGGATCGGCTTTCCGAGGTCAGTTCGATCGGAATCCCCTGCATTCTTGCTGTTGCCGGTTGACCAATCCGGGCTTGCAACCTGGGACTGCTGTTTGAGCGCCAGGTCGATCGCCGAGGGTTTGGCCGCCGGACCGGGATCGGTCGCGGAACTCGCGCCGACTTCATCTGTCGATCCGATCAGAAAACTCTGTCTCGGCTCATAGTTCACAACGAAGTCAACCGGGATCTTGCTGTTTGCACCTTCCGACAGCAGGCGCAAGCTGATCTCCTGCCCTGACTGAAGGGAGATGATCAGATTGCTGGTTGCGATCGCAGCAGTAGTCGGCTTAATAAAAACGAGCTGCGGACTGTCCGCTGAATGCTCGACCTTGAAAAGGGTTGGCGCTCCCACCGCGACGGACGTTACCGCATCGGGCAGGCGAATGGTGGTCGTAAAAAACGGGTGCAGGTGTACGTCGGTCACCGTGCTGGCGGAGATCGGCAGATCGACGATTGCGGGATCGACCTGCTGTGCGCCGCCCCCAACCTGATTTGTCTGCTGCGCACAGGCAGTACCCGCTGCTAACGCAACGGTGATGAAAGCGACGATGCCGAGGCGACGGATATTCATGTCAGTTTTCTCCTTCTAGTCCGGAAGCCTGCTGTCCTGTCTGATTGAGTAGGTTGCGCTGGTAGCGGCGACGCACGGATTGCACATAGGCCACGACATCGCGGTTTCTGTAGGAGAGTCCTCGCTGAAGAATGTGCCGGGACCCACAGTAGTAGGCCGCCACGGCGAGCCGCATGTCGCCGTGGAATTCGCTGAGCAGATCGGCCAGATACCGAACCCCGCCGCTCAGGTTTTCCAGGATGTCGTACCGATTGCGGACACCGTACATGGCGGCGGTGGCCGGCATGAGCTGCATCAGACCCTCGGCATCTTTCACCGACTGCGCAAGAGGATTCCAGTCCGATTCCTGCTCAATAATGGCGTCAACGAGCGCGCGCGGGACGCCGTAATGGTCCGCGTAAGCGTTCGCGTAATACGTAGTTTCCTGATCTTGCGCGCCCGCGGTCGGGAGCACTGCGACGGCGAAGCAGACAGCCACAATCACGTAACGGTGCGAGATTCTCATCATTGGCCCACCTCGCTTACCACAGGAGCCAACCGGTCCTCACCCGCATCGCCTTCCATGATCTGTTCGGCGTATTTCGCGGCCATGCGGACGATGGACTCGAATGCCTCCTTCATGAGCAGGCGCTTTCGGTCGCCCTCTGTCTTGGCTATCAGGGGCAACATGATTTCCTTGTGCGCAGGTAGGATCCGGTCGATTCCCAGTAACTCCATCGCCATCGCCACGTCGTTCATCTCGGAGATCGAGGGTGGCTTCTCGAGCGTGTAAGCCCGCAGGCTTCTGGCCAGTCCGGCAATGAATCGATGAGTCGCCGCGTCCGCGTGGGGCGTACGGCTTGCCACGATTGCGGCTTCACGCTCCGCGTTTGGGTGTTCTACAACGAGGTAGAAGCATCGTCGGCGAAGTGGATCGCCAAGCCTGCGTTCCTGATTAGAGGTAAGAAAAACACACGGGATGGAGGTCGCGCGAACGGTGCCCATTCTCGGAATCGACAATGTCCACACGGAGAGGAGTTCGAGCAGCATTGCCTCGAAGGCATAATCAACTTTGTCAATTTCGTCGATGAGCAGAACGCAGGGTTCTTCCTGTTCGATCGCTTCGAGCAGGGGGCCTGCCATGAAATAGGCCCGGCTCGTGATCTCGCGCTTGATCTGCGCCCAATCGAGTGTCTGGGTGCTTCTGCTCATCAACAGGACATAGAGTTCCTGCAGACTCCTGTCATACTGCCCGATGGCCTTCTCTTCGTCGATTCCCTGGTAGCACTGCAGTCGCAGCAGCGGTATGCGCAGCGCGCGTGCCGTCGATTGTGCTAGTTCCGTCTTGCCCGCGCCGGCAGGTCCTTCGAGCAGAACGGGCCGACAGATCCGGCCTGCCAGGTAAACGGCAGTCGCCGTCATGATGTCGGTGAAGTAGCCTACGCTGTCCAGCCCAGCGAGGGTCTCTGATGGCGACGCAAACATCCGCTCCGACCTCCCGAGGATCGCTTTCGCAAAGAGAGCGTAGGAGAGGTTCGGATTTCGGTCAAACGGCAATCAGCGGCGACACGGCCTCAATGCACTGGGTAAACGTGGTTGTCGGGCCCCATCCAGCCTTTTTCCGTCCACTGAAACGGATAATTGCCTTGATATTCATCGACTGTCCCCGGCGGCGAGTTGCCGAGTCGGACGACGCTTTTCTCAACTGCTTGATAGTAGAGAATATAGACGTAGGATCCGTTTGAATTCTGCATTTGGCCGTTTGTCTTCTTGAGACTAATCAAGTCACTCAAGTGAGGGTTGGCGTGTGTATCTCTCCAAACTGCTATCGCATCTTGGACCGTGGGCGGAGCCGGCGTGCGCTTGCATGCGGTTAACTGCCATACAAAAAGGCTAAACGCCGTGAGCAGGAGGATTGAGGGAATGGGTTTCTTCATTGGGGAGGAGGTCCTTTGCGAGATTTCATTCTTTCGAGCAGCGGTTTCATCTGTCCGAGCGTGCTTTCGAAAGCGTCCCGCGCCTCAGCCATCCCTCGTTCCGGTCCGTAGCGGATGACCAGGTGCACGATCAAAGCGCGTGCCAAGGCAAGATCCGTCAGCAGAGGCAGAAAGGGTTCAGGGGCCGACTTTTCCAGTTCCTGAACGAAGGCAAGAATCTTCTCCGTATATTCGTCGCTGCGCGCCTTTCCTAGCTCGGTGATCCATTCGGATTCCATGTCGAACTCATTGCTCATTACCGCAGCCTCGCAGCGCGCTAGTTGATCTCTTTGTACCACCGTTCCCCACTGCCTCAACAGTGGAACTCCTCCCTGCTGCGCAACGCTGAATTGCGTGGGCGATACTCGTTCGACCTCGCGGGCGGTCCATTTGACCGAGTTTGGGAGCTGTCTTACACATACATCGGGCGGACCTACCTGTCGGACGATGCGCACTTGCACCCGATCAGGTGGCCATCTCCGCCGGGTCGTGCTCGTGACTGCGATCCACCGCCAACGAGCCGGGCTCAGGCCCAACAAACCGCTTTCGGAGAGAGTTCTATGTCGAATACCGTCATATTCAACACCAACGAACGACAACGCCTGTCGGCCGCAGACGCCTTGGGTAGCGTGGAAGTTTTCGTGAACGCCTCTGAAGCTGGAGATTTCCTCGAACTCCACCCCGCGACAGTACAGCGATTTGCACGCGAGGGGCTGATCCCGGCACACCCTGTCGCAGGCGGGAAGAGAAAGCACTGGCGATTCCTTCGTTCTGAACTCGCCGATTGGCTGCGTTCTCGGAACAGAGAGGACCACTTTTCCGCAGACCATTGATCTTCCGGCGGGCGCATTTCGGCAGTAAAGTGAGAATTACCGATGCATTCCGCGCCCTCAGCGAAAGGAGGAATTCATGAGGAAGGCGCGGAGGCAAAACGGCTCTCTCTACCTCGACCGAAACGGAAGCAGAACTCCTGTTTGGATGTTCAGCTGGCAGCACATCCTGCCCACAGGAAAGCGCGTTCGCCGAAAGAGACAGCTTGGCACACTCGACCAGTACAAAACGGAGGCTGCCGCAGAGCGCGCAGTCCGAAGTTGGAGACTGGCCATCAATTCCAATCAGGTACATGCATTCAGTGGAATCACGGTGGGTGATGTGATCGAACATTTTCGGGTAAAGGAACTCGCAGGTAAGGGCGAAAGCCGCCGTGCCTGGTCGACCCGTCACCGGTACGAGAGCTATCTCAACCGGTGGATAGCGCCAAGGTGGGGCCGGGAAGAACTTGGTTCTGTCAAAGCTCCGGTCGTGGAAGAGTGGCTGCAAGACCTCCGGTTCGACAACACCTGGCGGCAAAAGAAGAGGGCTCGGGCTGCCAAGCCAAAGCCCGAAATGCAGATGCTGCCCCTTTCTCCCGCGAGTAAGGCTCGGATACGCGGGCTGATGAGTGTACTTTTCAACCACGCCATCCGTTGGGGATTCACGGACCAGAATCCCATCTCGGGGCCAAACAAGGGCGCGGGGGTTCGGCAAAGTTCAAAGCGGCAAAGCATTCCGGACATCCTGGACGTCGAGGAGTTCCAGAGAATCCTTGGCCGCCTCCAACTGCGCGAACGTCTGCTTCTATTCCTGGCAATGGCTACTGGCCTGCGCCAAGGGGAGTTGGCCGGCCTGCAATGGAAAGACATCGATTTTGGAAACCTGCTGATCGATGTCAACAAGTCGGTGGTTTATCAGGTCGTCGGCCCCTGTAAGACGGAGGCATCGAAACGACCGGTTCCCCTCGACGAGTACACGGCGCAGGATCTCCGAGAGTGGTACAGGCAAACGCCCTATCGCAATTCCGAGGATTGGGTGTTCGCTTCGAACAGCAGCCGAGCCGGCAGCAAGCGGGGCAAACAACCCCTTTGGCTGCAGACCATCATGCGTTACCACATTCAACCGGTGGTCCAAAAGCTCGGCATCAACAAGCGCGTCTCGTGGCACACTTTCCGGCGCACCTATTCGTCGTTGCTCAAAGCCAATGGCGAGGATGTGAAAGTGGTTCAGGAACTGTTACGGCACGCGTCCGCTCGCATCACGATGGACGTCTACGCTCAGGCCATGACCTCGGCCAAACGCGCAGCGCAACAGAAGGTGGTGGAGATGGTACGGCCGCAACGGCGCCGTTTGGAGGCCGAAATCACCGCTTAAATGCTCCCCAAAATGCTCCGCGGCAAAAAGGGGAAATTCCCGCTAAGTTGTTGGTTTGATTTGGCGTCCCCGACGGGATTTGAACCCGTGTTATCGCCGTGAAAGGGCGGTGTCCTAGGCCGGGCTAGACGACGGGGACGTAAATTGGGCACAGGGCAAATGTGCAGCCAAACAGCAAAAGCCATACTGAATGTATCAATAAGCACCTGATGTGTCAAAAATGCAGCCGGCAAGCCGCAGGCTCAAATTTGCGGAGTGCGGTGTTGATTTTCGCGGCTTCTCAGTGAGCACAACCTGCCCCCAAATGGAACACCTTAAGACAAGATTTCGTATCTCATTGCGTCGGGTCGCTGACCGCCGAAAGCATCCTTGGCGATCAATAAACCATACTGACCGTTCGGCCCGATGGGGTGAAGGGTTAATTTCAACATTCAGCGAAGATTTCGTGAAGCCTTCGCCGCAACCGTGAATCAATAAATGCACCGCGTTTGCGAGAGCAGCGGTGGCGGGCACAAGAAGACCAGAGTTAGTTTGTCCAAATGTTAAGCAAATTTGCCTTCTGACTCATCTGCGAACAGACGGTTAACGTTCGCGAGGGCTTTGGCGGCAACAACTCCTTATGTATATTGACTTGAGTTCCGGAATAAACCCCGAAACGCACTCGCCGCAACATCGAACGCAGCAAAACATTACAAAGCCGGCACCACCGGAATGGATGATGAAGGATTTCCCTTTGAAGAGACCGTTTCGCATTTGCATCGCGTTGTTACCACTGCTCCTGTCGCTGACGATTACGGCCTGCCGACAGGCCAAGCCGGCGACCCAGGCTTCATTCCAGGCGCTTCCGGTTCAGACGCTGACCGTGTCGTCCATGCCTGTTCCACGTTCGGACGAATACGTGGCCACCATCAAATCCAGGCGCTCCGCGACACTTAACCCTCAGGTCGACGGAAATCTGACCGCGATCCTTGTGCATTCCGGCGATCGCGTTAAGGCGAACCAGCCGCTAATGGAGATCGATCCGGCCAAGCAGACGGCGACTGTAGAATCGCAGGCGGCAACGGAACAGCAGAAGCTGGCGGTCTATCAATTCAACCAGACCGAAATTGCGCGCCAGCGCAAGCTCTTTGCTGCGGGAGTCACGAGCCGCGATGCGTTGGATCAGGCCGAGCAGGCGTATGCCAACTCCAAAGCCGATTATCAATCTTCTGTGGCCGCGACGGTCACCCAGCAAAAGCAGCTTGGCTATTACAACATCCGCGCTCCCTTCGATGGCATTGTCGGAGACATTCCCGTTCATCTGGGCGACTATGTCTCAGGGAGCACACTGCTCACCACTGTGGATGAGAACCGCGACCTTGAGGCCTACATCTATATCCCGACGGAACGCGCATCCGAAGTACGCCGGGGGCTGGCGGTCGATATTCTCGACAATAACGAACAGCTGATCGAGCATACGGCGATCGATTTCATATCTCCGCAAGTGGACAACCAGTTGCAGGGGATACTCGTAAAGGCACCCGTGCATTCGGAACAGGCTCTGATTCGAACGGCCCAGTTGGTCAAGGCGCGCGTGGTCTGGAGCACGACCCAGATGCCCCTGATTCCCGTGCTTTCAATCACGCGCCTGGGCGGACAGGCTTTCGTTTATGTTGCCCAGGATAAAGGCGGAAAATACTTCGCTCATCAGCTTGCGGTGAAACTGGGCGACCCCGTGGGCAACAATTATGCAGTATTGAGCGGGCTGCAGAACGGCGACAAGGTCATCGTGTCCAGCACGCAGTTCCTCGTGGACGGTATGCCCGTGCAGCCTTTGGGATAGTTGCCATCGATCGCGGGAGGAGAAGCTCCTTTGCGTGCTTTTCCTCCCGCCAAATCCAGTTCGGCACAAAAGTAGACAGGTAGGCTCTCTTGGTAGATTTCTTTATCCACCGGCCAGTATTCGCAACAGTTTGCGCCTTGCTCATTGTTCTGGCGGGCGCAGTCGTTATTCCCACGCTGCCGATTTCGCTCTATCCGCAGCTTGCTCCCCCACAGGTCACAGTATCCAGCAACTACGTCGGTGCCAACGCGCAGACGGTGGAGTCGGCCGTGACCATTCCGCTCGAAGAGCAGATCAACGGCGTCGAAGGCATGCACTATATTTCTTCGACCAGTGCGAATGACGGAAGCAGCACCATCACCACTACTTTCCAGACTGACTACGACCTGGACATCGCGGCCGTCGACGTGCAAAACCGTGTTGCATCGGCCCAAGGACGCCTGCCGGCTGCCGTGAACAACACCGGCATCACCATTACCAAGGCTAATTCCAATTACGTCTTTGCCGCCGCCTTTCTCTCGCCCGGCGGACACTACTCCGACTTATTTATCAGCAACTACATTGATGTCTATGTAAAGGACGCCTTGAAGCGCATCAAGGGTGTCGGCGATGTGCAGATCTTTGGCGAGCGCAAATATGCCATGCGCATCTGGCTCGACCCGGCGAAGCTGGCTGCGCGCTCGCTCACCGCCGTGGATGTAACGAATGCACTGTCCGAGCAGAACGTCGAAATTCCTGCCGGGCAGGTTGGCCAGCCGCCGTCGGACGCAAAGCAGGCTTACCAGATCGCGGTGCGCGTGATTGGGCGATTGTCGGACCCTTCGCAGTTCGACAACATCATCATCAAAAATACGAGTTCAGGAATTGTTCAGATCAAAGACGTAGGACACGCCGAACTGGGCGCCGAAACCTACTCCACCGATCTGCGCTATAACGGCCAGGATGCCATCGGCATCGGCGTGCAGCAACTGAGCAACGCCAATGCACTTCAGGTGGATCGCGATGCCAAGGCTGAGCTCGACGAGCTCGCGAAGTCCTTCCCTCCGGGACTGGAATATGTCATTCCTTTTGACACAACGACTGTTGTCGGTGACTCAATCCGCGAAGTCGTGCAGACTCTCGGCGAAGCCATCATCATCGTAATTATCGTTATCTTCTTCTTCCTGCTCGACTGGCGCGCGACGATCATCCCCGCCATCACTATTCCGGTTTCGCTCGTCGGAACCTTCGCCTTTATCAAGGCTTTTGGCTTCTCCATCAATTCGCTCACCATGTTCGGCATTACGCTGGCTACGGGTCTCGTCGTCGATGACGCCATCGTGGTCATTGAGAACGTACAGCGGCACATCAGCAAAGAACACTCTGATCCGCACCAGGCGACCTCTGTCGCCATGTCCGAAGTTACAAGCGCCGTCATTGCGACATCCCTGGTATTGATCTCGGTATTCGTGCCTGTGTCGTTTTTCCCAGGAACTACGGGCATTCTCTACCGTCAATTCGCTCTGACCATCGCGTTTGCAATCGCCATCTCGGCTTTCAACGCGCTTACGCTTTCTCCTGCGCTCGCAGCGCTCTTCCTGCGTGGTGAAGGGGTAAAACATGGACTCTTCGGGCTGATCGACCGCACCATCGAAAAGACAACGCAGCTCTATGGCCGCGTCACACATTATGTTTTAAAGGCGCGCTATGTCGTGCTCCTCGTCTTTGCCGCCGGGTTGTGGGCAACAGTCTATCTTTATATCCACGTTCCCACGGCCTTCGTTCCCACAGAAGACCAGAACTATCTGATCTGTATCGTGCAGACCCCGCCGGGAGCTTCGCTCACCTACACCAGCAACGTGGCCGCCAGCGCCGTTAAGCTCATCCGGCAGGATAAAGATGTCTTCGGAACCTTCGCCGTCATGGGTTTCAGTATTACAGGCGGCAGCGCCTCGAATTATGGATTGATCTTCGTCCCGCTGAAGGCCGTCGAGGAGCGCACGAAGGAGGGCACCGGACACTCTGCTGCGGATGTGCGCGCCCGGCTCTCCCCGCGACTTTTCGGCGTTCCTGGCGGCCTCGTCGTCATACTGGAACCACCGGCGATTCAGGGCCTCGGTACTTTCGGAGGATTCCAGTTCGAATTGCAGGACCTTGGCCGCAACACGCTGTCCGATCTTGACCGCGTCGCCCATCAGATCGTAGGCGCTAGCCGCCAGAGCAAAAAGCTGGTCAATCTCTATACCAGCTTTACCGCGAACGATCCGCAGCTGCTGGTCTCCATCGACCGCGAGAAGGCCAAGGCGATGGGAGTTTCACTCAGCCAGATCAGCTCGACGCTCAGCGTGTTCATGGGCTCGCAGTACGTGAACGACTTCGATTTCAATAATCGTTCCTATCGCGTGTACGTGCAGGCTGATCAGTCGAGCCGCATGACGCCGGGAGACTTGCGCAAGTTCTATGTACGCTCGGACGGCGGCCAGATGATCTCGCTCGACAATCTGGTGTCGATTCAGCAGTCCTCCGGGCCACAGGTCATCAGCCATTACAACCTCTTCCGCTCGGCAGAGATCGACGGCTCGGCCGCCCCCGGCTACAGCTCCAGCGAAGGTCTGCAGGCTATGGAAGACCTGGCCAAGAAGAACATGATTCAGGGAATGAGCTATTCCTGGACCGGGCTATCGCTCGAAGAAATCGAGTCCAGCGGCAAAGCGGTCATCATCTTCGGACTGGGAATTCTCGTTGTTTACCTGACTCTCTCCGCACAATACGAAAGCTTCGCGCTGCCATTCATCATTTTGCTCGCCGTTCCCATGGCCGTACTCGGAGCACTCGGAGCAGTTTCCATGCGCGGTCTTGCCGACGACGTTTACTGCCAAATCGGCCTCGTGATGCTCATCGGACTCTCTGCGAAGAACTCGATTCTCATCGTAGAATTCGCAGAGCAGATCCGCGCGCAGGGCAAATCGATTGTCGACGCTGCGATCGAGGCCGCTGAGCTCCGCCTGCGGCCGATCCTGATGACCTCCTTCGCCTTCATTCTCGGCGTACTGCCGCTCTACTTTGCAAGCGGCGCCGGGGCCTTGGGACGGAGATCCGTCGGCACCACCGTCGTAGGCGGAATGTTGCTTTCGACCGTGCTGAACCTCTTCTTCATCCCGGCTCTTTACGTCATTTTGAAAACGCTGTTGGGTGTTTTTTCACGAAAGAAACATCAAGGCCCAGCACCCGCGGCACCGAGCGCAGCTCACTAGAGGCTGTTCTTAACTTTGGTTGAGCGGGGTGAAGAATTTGGCGAGCATGATGCAAGTGAAGGCGAAGTAGTGGAATCCTGCGAGAGTGTCTGAGAGGCGTTCGTAGTCTCTGGCGAGTCGCCTGAAGCGTGCGGCCCAGGCGAAGCTGCGTTCGACCACCCACCTTCGCGGCAGCAGCACAAAGCCTCGCCTGGCCTGTGCATGCTTGACCACCTCCAACTGGATGCGGTGCTGGTTGGCAGCCTGAACGGCCACTTCTCCCGTATAACCCTGGTCCACATAGGCCAGCTCTACGTTCTCTTCCGTGATGCGCTGCACCTCTGCGGCCAGTCGTTCCACCTGCGCACGGTCCTGTTGATCGGCGGCGGTCACATGCAGCGCCAGCAGATGACCTAGCGTATCCACCGCCGCATGCACCTTCGATCCCTTGCGCCGCTTGGCCCCATCGTATCCGGCGCGTGCACCCGACTCCGGCGTCGACTGCAAGGTGCGGCTGTCGAGAATCATCGCGGTGGGCTTGGCAGTGCGACCGGCCAACTCGCGCAGCAGCGAGCGCAGGTCTTCAACGATCGCCTCGAAACAACCGGCTCGGCTCCAGCGATGCGTCTGGTGACAGATCACTCTCCAGGGCGGTAGATCATGCGGCATCATCCGCCACTGCATGCCCGACTTCACGATGTACCGCAGACCGTTGAACACAGCCCGCAGAGAGTGCGTTCGCTGCGCAGCGTCCTCCCGGCACAGCGCTAGATATGGCGCCACAAACGCCCACTCCTCATCACTTACATCGCTCGGATACCCAACAACACCACTGTTCCCCATACAACCATGCTGGCCAAAATCAAACACCGCGCAAAGCATCTAGCTTGGTCCAAAGTTATGAACAAGCTCTAGCAGCCCATGATTGGGGAGCGTGCTCGCGCCGCAACGGTGAAGATCGAGAAACTGCAAAAGGAAGATAGTCGAGTAGAGGACTGATGACTTCGACTGATCGGGTTTCTTATCGACCAGATGAAACCTAGGAAATGCGCTTGTGGTCACCTGAAGGGTGCACAAAAAAGCACCACGGTGTAGTTTTTTGCGGTTCCAATGGTGATCAATGAGACGATGCCTTCGGAAGCACGAGGAAATCGTATTTTATGGCTTATATCCAAGGTGAAGGCCGGAGTCAAGGCTCGTTGTTTCCGGTCGTTCTCGACGACCTTATTCCCGTCGATCACATGTGCCGCGTCATCGATGCCTTCGTCGCAACGCTTGCGCTATCGGAGCTTGGCTTCGAGCGCGCTCAAGCTGCGGAGACGGGACTCCCCGGCTATGATCCGCGCGATTTGTTGAAGCTTTATCTGTACGCCTATCTGAATCAGATTCGTTCGTCACGACGCTTGGAGGCTGAGTGCCGTCGAAACGTTAAACTGATGTGGCTTCTATGCCGCTTGTATCCAGACCACAAGAGCATCTCGGAGTTCCGGCGAATGCACTCTGATGCCACGACAGCAGCTGGCGCAGCCATCGTTGGCTTTGCGCGGAGTTGTGGCCTTATCCGTGGTGAGTGGATCGCTATCGACGGGTCGAAGTTTCGTGCGTTCGCGAGCGTTGACAGCACTCGCGAACGGTTGGATCTTCGACGCTATCTAGAAAGCATTAAGAAAGTGGATGAAGAGCAACAAACTAATATGGACCCCTCCGCCGTGCAAGCTGCTTTAGAACGGCCAAAGCAACATCCTGAACCAGAGGCTGGCTACATGTTGGTGCGTCAGACCGCGCTGCTGGCCTACAACGTCCAGACGGCCGTTGATACGGAACACGCGTTGATCGTTGCACGCGCCGTAGTACTCGATGCTTCCGACATCCGATGTTTGAAGCCGATGGCAGAGGCTGCAAAGCATGCCCTTAAACTAGAGACTTTCAACAGAGACTACGAGCGGCTCGACACTACCCTGAAAGGCCTCCATCTGCTTGCCTTCGACATCCTCATGCTGCGAAACCTCGCTAAAACTCTCGCTTGAAGTTCATAACAGCCTCTGAGGAAAACTGCTGATTCTTCCCGTGATGATTCGAGAGCCACGCTCTCGGTGAATCCAAGCACTTCGTGTCTGGACGCGTAATGGGTTCCACGCTCGGCGCCTCCGACCACCCCTCCGTCGTCTGATCAAGGGCCAGATCGAACGCTTTCCGTAGAGGCGAGGTATAAAGGAAATCTGTACCTCAGGCCGATGCGTGAGCACGAACCCGTGATGTGATTGGCAGTCGCGCGTTTCAACAACAGTGAGTTTGCTCCCACGATTCGTCTTAGATGAAGCATTCGCCATAGGAGACGGTCTGCGATGGAACATGGCGAATCCACGACGCAACCTCATGGATTGCCACTCTCTCCGGCAGCTGAACCGAAGTTGATATAGACCGGATTGCCAAGCAGGAGCAGTTGACCGCTCGCATCCCGCACTTCGGCTCGTAACCAGTGGCGGCCGCCGTCGCTGATCCACGTCGAATGCAGAACCTGATCATCCGTGGATACAGCTTGCGGCGGCAGTTCGTGTGAGGGCGCTCCATCCACCACTATGCTCGCGGTTGCTCCCTGGCAGCGCGAGGCATGAAGCTGCAGATTGATTGCTTCGCCTGAGGTGACCGTCAGTTCATCTCCCATATCAGCGTGGCCGGCCTTACTGTCGGCATGCAATTCGAGCACCTTATCGCGTGATCCGGTCATGTCGAGGAAGACATGACCTTCCCGAATGCCATCGAGAATTGCCGCAACCGAGAGGTTCTGTGCATGAACAACCGTCGTGGGACTGCCGACAGATCCAACGACTGTGGACGCCCAGTCACCGTGATGGTTATCGCTGCCGCCAACGGCCGTAGGCCGATAGCCTTTTTCCAATTGCGCCTGCCAGAAGCGAATGCCGGGAAGATATCCGTGGCCGCCTCCGCCATTCATGACCTCGATAGCCGACACCAGGCTCATGTCGACAGGCGAATCGGGGTTCCAGCCGCAGCCCATGCAGATTTCGCCGGTTGGCGCCTCAGGGTGGTTGATGGACACGATTGCTCCGAGCCTGTGCGCATTTCGGAAAATGACATTCACGTTCGGCACCTGCGGAGTTCCCAGGCGGTAATCGACATACTGCGTCGTACCGAACATATTGGCATGACCGTGAAAGGTCGTGATCTCCCGGCCAGGAATGAGCAGCGTCTTGTCGAAATATGACTGCAGTTCCCGCATCGCATCATATTGCGACATGGTGTTGTGGTCGGAGATGGCAATGAAGTCGAGACCACGGTGCGCAGCCGCCTCAACGGTCACAAAGACGGGGCACGGCACCGGGTGGCCGGTCTCACTGGGGCAGCTTCCATCGCTGTGCGCCGTGTGCATGTGCAGATCGCCACGATACCAGCCGGGCTGTTCACTGAGGGGGCTCTCCGTAAATGAGCTATCGTCAATAACCCGGTTGAAGTAAACCTCGGCCTGGTAGCGAGATGTAACTCCGGGCCGGATGTTAGGCACAGCCAGCAGTATTTTCCACCGCCCGGCGGGAATGGCTCCGGGAAGATACGACGGCGTCGCATCGGCCTCGCCGATGGTGAAGTGATCCTTGTTTCCGCCGCTCTCGCCACGAAAACGAAATGGGTCGGCAACGCCGAGGTCCAGAACAGTTCCCTGCTGTTTCCCCAGGTTATGAAAATAAACCGTGATGCGATGAACGCCTGCGGGAACATCAAACGGAACATCGAAGTAAGACTGGTGCTGCGAAGAACGCACGACGCCCTGCAGGACAAGATTGGGGGCGCCATTCGCAGCAATACTCTGCCCGTCGCACGTCGCCAGAAAGATAAGCAGCACGATAAAACCGCATTTACGCAACATAGCCTTGAGGATAACCCCGCAGAAAGAACGAGGCGCAGCTGACGTGCATTGCACGTCAGCCGCGCCCACTTGACTAGTAGAACAGCTTGAGCGCCAGTTGCAGTACTCGAGGCCCGTTGCGCAGGCTTGTAATTGAGCCGAACGTGGTTGTATTGGTGTAATTCAGGCTGCTTGGTTGAGCGAGCTGAACTGTATTGAATGTATTGAAGGCCTCGGCGCGAAACTGAAGGTGAAGCGCCTCCGTAAAAGTGAAATTCTTAAACAACGAAGAATCCACATTATTAAATCCGGGGCCTCGCGCCTGTCCCGGCAATGCACCCAAAGGCGAGTAATCCGTCTGTCCGATCTGGGTCGCGGTCGGAGGAGTGGCAAACGCGGCCGGGTTCAGCCATTGTTTCGCATTGTGGGGCCCGGCATACACACCCTGTCCGGCGACAACATTCGCGTCGCAGCCAAAATCGGCGGTCGTAGACGTAGCGCACGCAATGGTAAGCGGCTGGCCGCTCTGGTAGCTGTAGATGAAGTTCACCGTCCAGCCGCCCAGGACAGCGTCTTCCGCACGGTTCATATCGCCTGCGAACTGTCTGCCGCGGCCCACGGGCAGATCATAGGTTCCGGCGAGATGAACCACATTCGTCGCATCGATATCGCAGACGCTGTAATCCCCGCCGATGCCGAATCCGGCCAGCCATGGGGCGCGGTAGTTAGGTGCTGTCTTGGCCTGAGTCCGCTGATCGCTCGGGCACTTGCTCCACGTGTAATTGCCAAGCAGCGACAGCCCCTGCCCAAGCTGATGCTCATAGGTCGCCTGCAACGCGCTGTAATTGCTGTCGGCATTCGTTGTTTCATAGGTTGTATTCGCCGCGAAGTTAGGTAGGGGATGTACTTCGCGACCACGGTTCCAGGCGGCAGTATCTGCGATGGCGAATTGAAAGTGTTGTAGTAGTTATCCAGATGACGGCCAAGCGCCATCACTCCTCCAACCTGAAATGAGTCGTGATTGGTGAACTGTTCCTGCACCATGAGATTCATGGTTTGGACATACGGTGTCTGGTAGTTATATTGGCGCCCATAGAGGCTGACGCCGACGCCGCTTATCTGCGTGGCATCAGAGAGATTAATGCTGTTGAAGGTATTCTCTACAGTTGCTGTTTGGCCGGTAGACAAAGTAATCGGGATAACTGAAGTGTTTGTGCTGGGAGAGGCGATGTTATAGATGAACGGATAGTTTTGACCAAGCGTTCCGCCGTAGCCGATGTTTGCGAGCGCACCATAAGCAATTCCGTATCCGCCGCGAACCACCAGATTCGGCATCAGGCGTTCGGCGAATCCAACGCGCGGCGCAAAGTTCCTGGTCTGCGCCTGCCCCACGGCGAGGCTCGAGACGCACTGTAACTGGATCCTGCTCGCAACGAGCAGTCACATCCAGATCGCGCTCTTCACCAAACCGCCTATCCACGACCGGCAGTCTTGATTGAAGAGAGGTAACGCCTCACGACGTTTCCTTCGGAAATGCCGCAGCCAAAATCAAAAGGCCGCCGGCGATTCCTATATCCTTAAGCCAATTTCCGGTCAAATCTCCGGGGTGCGAGGGAAACCTGGGGCCCCAGGTCAGCAGGTCGAAGACCAGGGTCATCATCCCCAGCAGGGTTGCAGCCAGCCGTGTTTGCTTATTGAGAAGGATGCTGGCGCCGCCACTCAGACAAGCAACGGCAGTGAGATAAACCCAGAACAGATGCCCCGGAATCGGGAAGGAGACGTCCTTGAACATTGGGGGGATACCGGGCGCGAACGCCGGGTAAACAAAATGCAACACGCCGAAAGCGATCATGGAAACGGCAAGGATCAATCGCCCCAGCGTCATGACCGGGTCCTTTCCGTTTGTTCGCCATGCCCTGGAGTGAGCGCCGGCGAAGATAAAACACGCACCGCTGAGTCCGAAATCCTTGGGAGCGTTCATCAATCGGTTCGAAAGATCGCCAAACATAGCGGCCCCGGCCCATGGGTCATCTGCTTTGTGGAAGAGCAGGAACACATGGATCAGCAGGCAGAACAGAAGAATCTCCGTGCCCAGTAAGGTCGCTGCCAGCCATGCGCATCTTTCAAACAGGATCGCCAGTCCCGCAGCGAAAATCGTGAGCGCCGTGAAGTAAGTCCAGAAGAGATGCCAGGGGATCCAGGGCGGCACGATGGCGGCCACAAACCGCGGATACACGAAATGCAGGACCGGGTAGATCAGCATGGGCAGCGCCAGCAGATAGCGGCCCAGCTTGAGAAACTGGTCGACTGCCTTGTGGTTCTCAATCGCGGAAGCAACCGTCACGTCGTAAAGCTCCCCATGCCGCTGAATGGATTCTTACTGCTGAAAACCGATTGCGTTAGCCCTTGGCTAACTCCATGCCCATTGAATTTAGCGACTCGCAGGACTGGCAATCGCCCCTCATCGGGATTGCGTCATGGCGGCTGCCTCGCTCTGCTCTGCCTGCCCATCTGCGGTCTGTCGTCGAATGTCTCGCTCGCGCAGAGCCTCTGCAATCAGCAGGGCGCTCCCACTCAACGCCAGCGTATCCACCAGATAATCGAGCTCGCCGCTTATCTCTGCCGATGGATGCGCGATCTCCATTGGCAGATAGACAAACCAGACCAGGAGAAGCAGCACGATTCCCAGCCATGTTGCCGCTAAGCGTGCCCGCTTGTTGAAGACGATGCATAAGCCGGAGACCACAAGGGCCGCGCCGGTGAGATAAGACCAGAGCAGGTGCCCAGGTATCCAGGAGGGCATCTCCTTTTCGAGGGGAACGCCCGGCGCAAAGCCGGGATGCAGAAAATGCTCCACGCCGAAGACGATCATCGCAATGGCAAACAAGAAGCGCCCCAGGGTTATGAGCGCATGAGCAACGCGCGATTGCCCGCGCCAGGGCAGGGCGCCGGCAAAGGCCAGGATGCTCCCTCCGAAAGCCAGATCCCGCAGTGCCGCTGCTACCGCGAATCTGTTGAACGCACTATGGACGACATTGGGCACATGCAGCATTGCAACGAAGAGAAAGAGCATCAATCCCAGGAGCAACGCAGCCAGACGCGCCTGCACACCGGTAATGATGCTGAGGGTCGACGCGATGAGAGCCGTCCCGACAAAATAAACCCAGAACAGATGCCACGGCATCCAGGATGGAACCACCTGCGCTACGAATGAGGGAGAGGAAAAGTGCTGCATTCCGAAAACGGCCATAGGGACGGCGAAGAATACTTTGCCGAAGGGCACAATCTTATCGATGCCGTGGACTCCGGGCACTTCCCTCTTGACGACGAGGATGCAGCCGACGATCAGGAGCGCGGCGCCGATGAAGTGGATCCAGAATGAGCTGCTGCTGATCCAGGAGGTCACGCTCTCCTCCCGAAAATCCGGTATTTGCGGCTCAAAGGAGCGGTCAAGAGCGCGAAACCTCGCGCGCGCCTGTCACTTGCGGCGCCTGTCATTGCAAGGATCGCAGGCAATAACCGGCGCTCGCTGCGAACTTTGGCGATCCATCCATGCGTCGAGCTTTGCAAAGGGTCAATTCCGCCATCGAATATCGCAGACAGGGTGGCAGATAGCAATGACCACTTGTACGCATTTTGTTATAGCCACTAGGATAGGTTGATGAGCGACGTTGCTGAGGCAATCTCCCCCGTCATTGCAGTCGATCGCAAGGCCGCAGACCCCCTGCACAAGCAGATTTATGATGCTTTTCGAGCAGCCATCGTCCGAGGCAATCTGCAGCCGCGTCAACGGATTCCATCGAGCCGCGCCTTGGCGGATGAACTCCACATCTCTCGGATTCCCGTTCTCAACGGCTATGCCCAGCTCCTCGCCGAAGGCTATTTCGAAAGCCGTGTCGGCGCGGGCACCTTCGTCTCAGGCTCTCTTCCCGAACAGTTGACCGACTGCAACGATCCGGTCGCCACAAGCGGCGGGATCGATGCCGGGCCGCGGCCGGTGGCCCAGCGCTCATTGCTTCTTCCCCGCTTCGAACGGCCGCCATGGGTACTCGGGTGGGGAGCATTCGGCGTGCACCAGCCCGCTATGGACCAGTTTCCGTTTTCGGTATGGTCGAGCCTGGTCATGCGCCACGGCCGAAATCCGCAGATCCATGCGCTTCATCAAATCGACCCACTCGGCTCGCAGCGCTTTCGCGAAGCAATCTGCGCTTATCTGCGAACGGCACGCGCCATCCGCTGCAACCCACAGCAGGTGATGGTGGTTGCGGGCTCGCAGCAGGCGCTGGAGATCACCGCCCGCGTTCTGCTCGATCCGGGAAACTCGGTGTGGATGGAGGAACCGGGCTATCGCCTCGCCAGAAATGTTTTTGCCGGAGCCGGCTGCCGGCTGATACCTGTCCCGGTGGATGAAGAAGGCATGGACGTCTCCGGCGGCATCAAACGAGGCCGCAAGGCGCGAGCCGCTTACGTGACTCCGTCGCATCAGTATCCGCTGGGATCGACGATGAGCGCCTCGAGGCGTCTCCAGTTGCTGAACTGGGCTCATAGCTCAGGCTCATGGATCATTGAGGACGACTACGACAGCGAGTATCGCTTCGAGAGCATGCCCATCGCATCCCTGCAAGGCCTCGATAACAATTCGCGTGTCATCTATATCGGTACATTCAGCAAGGTTCTCTTTCCGTCCCTGCGCCTGGGGTATATCGTCATTCCTCCGGACCTGGTCGAGCGCTTCCAGGCGGTCCGCTATTCCATGGACATCTATCCGCCATACCTCTTTCAGGAAGTACTGACGGACTTCATGCGCCAGGGTCATTTTGCGCGTCACATCCGCAAAATGCGGCTACTCTACAGTCAGCGCCGGACCGCTCTTGTCGACAACCTTCGCAGTGAGTGCGGGGATGCACTCACAATTCATGGCTCCGAGGCCGGCATGCACCTGGCCGTCACGCTCACGAAGAGTCTTCAGGATAATGAGATCGCGACCAGGTCGGCGCGCGAAGGCCTCTGGCTTTGGCCTCTGTCTCCGTCCTATCTGAACGACAAGCCGCGCCAGGGATTCATCCTCGGATTCGGAAGCACTACAGTCGCAGAAATGCCTCGTGCGGTTCGGCGACTGCGCGATGTGCTACAAGCCTGATGGCTGGCTGACCGGGACTTGGATAGTCGATTACGCGGCTCTTGCGCGGGCACGTGTGCGGCGAAGGCGAAGCGCAAAAAGCGACGCCGCAAGTACCAACAGAAAGCACCCCATCACATAAACCTTCTCTCCATCGAGGAGATCGGCCTTGCCGGTTCTCAAATCCGAGTCGGTGAAGACGCCGTGGATGAAGAGCAGCACACCGGCCGGATAAACGAGGTAGTGCAGCGACTTCCACAGGCGCCGTCCGATCTGCACCCGCAGCAATGACGAGACCAGAACCACCAGCAGCACATAGAGCGCGATCGCGCCCAGAGTATTCTGCAGCGGCTGCAGCGGAGAGTGGATGGGGAAAAGAATGTCGATCACCCGGAATACCACCCGGTGCGCGAACAACAGAACAACAACATGCGCGGCAATGGCCGTGAGCGTGAAATAGGCCAGGTAGCGATGGATGCGGAAGATATCGATGCGCAGGTGCGGCCACAGGCGCACGGGACTGTAGCGCACAGCCATGAGCAGGCCGAAACAGATGCTGAGTGTGGCGGACGCAATCGCCGCCAGGGCGATGTCCGCACTGAGAGTAATGGCGTCCATCTCTTTAGCTCGGTCCAGAAGCAAAATCAGCGTTTCTGTAATGTGCCGTCATTCTGACGACCTTCGCTTCGCTCAGAATGACGCCGCCCTATACCATCTTTGCCTTTGCTCTAATCAGGCGCATCTCCATCATGAGGTTCGTCGGGTTTTGGTTCGGCTGGCGTTTCTCGCGGTGGAACCGTGGTGATGAGCGAGATGCCCGCCTTCTGCAGTGTGGAGTTGTAGGCGGCCACCGATTCCTTATCGAGAGCGTCGATTGCCGATTGGACTCCACGAAGTTGGGTGTCAAGCAGAGAGAAGACTTCCTTCTCCGGCTCAGTAGGCGCAAAGTCCGAATTGCCCGCGACATCTCCACCACCGGTGCCCACCTCCGCACCCAGCCAGATGAACTTGAGATATAACCCGAGCGGTCCACGGAATGACTTCTCGTCGCCCTCGGCAATCGTCGGGTGCATGAGCAGGTCTTCCTGGTCCTGATACTTCCTGTTCAACTCGTCGGTCGCATCGAAGAGCGATTTATCCGCGCCCCGCGCCGTGAGCAGATTGCGCGTATCCTCCAACTGCTTGCGGCTCCATTCGATCTGGTTGATCAATTGGGCCGAAACGTTCGTATCGGTGTAGATGCGGTACGAAAGCTCGGAAGAGGCGATCGCATCCTGTAACGATGCCGGCGTGTTTGGATCCTTGATCACCACGACTGGCTGGCTCTCCGTCTTTCCGCCGACAGTAAGCTTCACGGTATAAGCGCCAGGCGGCACCAGCGGGCCGTCGGTCGACTCGCCCCCGACACCGTAGTAGAAGATGGGCCGAGTCAGCTTGCCGACAAAGCGCTTCTCGCTCCAGATGTGCGGATTACCCGGAGGCGTGGTCCGCAGCGCGACCTCCACTGTCTTCTCGTAGCGCAGGTTCCACCACGCGCGATTGATCCCGGCATGAGTCGTAGCGGTCAGACGGCGCACCGGTTTCCCTTCGCTATCGAACACCTGCAGCGTCACCTTATCGGTCTTGGCCTTGAGGAAGTAGTTCACCGGCACGCCGTACGGCGGGTTCTGGCCGATGGAAACTCCGGACGGGGCCATATCCCGCTTCGAGCCGGCACGCAGCCGGTAGGCGTGGCGCACGGGGAACAGTGTGTCCGCGTTCTCTTCCACTTCCGGCTTGAGGTGCTGCAGCGGTGAGATGTCGTCGAGAATCCAGAAGCCACGGCCGTAGGTTCCGACCACCATGTCATCGAACTCCGGCTGGATAGTCAGCCAGTAGACCGGCGTGTGCGGGAGGTTCAACTGGAATGGCTTCCAGTGCACGCCATCGTCGAAGGAGATGTACAGGCCGTTCTCCGTGCCCGCGTAGAGCAGGCCTTGCCGCACCGGATCTTCGCGGAGCACATGCGTGTAACTCAGCGGAGAAGACGGAATGCCATCGGTAATCTTTGTCCAGCTCTTGCCGTAGTCGGCGGTCTTGTAAAGATAGGGATCGCGAATGTCGACCTGGTGGCCGTCGAAGGCGACATAGCAGGTGCCTGCGGCGTACTTCGAGGGCTCGATGCTGTCGACCGTCATCTTCGGCGGCAGGCCGGGAATATTCGCCGTGAGATTCGTCCAGTGCTCGCCGCCGTCGCGGGTCATCTGCACCAGGCCGTCGTTCGTGCCGGCCCATATCTGCCCTTTAGCCACGGGCGATTCGGCGATCGCGTAGACCACACCGGCGTACTCGACGCTCAGGTTGTCGATCGTGAGCCCGCCGGAGTCGCCGTGCATCGAGGCATCGTTCAGCGTGAGGTCGGGGCTGATGCGAGTCCATGTCTGGCCGCCGTCAGTGGTCCGATGCACATACTGGCTGCCGACGTAGACCGTGTTGTGGTCGTGCGGAGAGATGGCGATCGGATAAGTCCAGTTCATCCGGATCTTGACCTGGCCGGCATTCGCGCCCATGGTTCGGTCGGGCCACACGCTGACCGAGCGCGAGAAGCCGGACTTGGCGTCGAAGCGCTCCGTCACACCCGCGTAGCAGCCGCCCCACACGATATTGTTGTCCACCGGATCGGGCATGTTCCATCCCGTCTCGCAGCCGGCGGTGGTCGTCCATTCGCTGGCGCTGATGTGCGACTCCCCCGGCACATCGCTCGGTCCGTGCAGCGGCGAGCCGTCCTGCATCTGCCCATAGACCATATAGGGAATGCGATTGTCCGTCGCGACGTGGTACATCTGCGCGATGGGCAGGCGAATCTCCGTCCACGAGCGCCCGCGTTCCGTGCTGATCAGTACTCCGCCGTCTGAGCCGATCATCATGCGGCTGGGGTTGGTCGGATCGGCCCACATGTCATGATTGTCTCCGCCGCAGCCGCCGCCTCCGCGGCCAGACCCAACCATCGGAGGAGCGGGATTGTCGCCCGGACAGTGCATGTGATCGCTGGTCTCGCCGCCGTCGAAAGTGACACTGATGCCATTGGACGGGAAGTACACTTCGTTCTCGTTATCCGGCATCACCAGCATGCGGGTGTAGTAGTGCGGCCGCTCATTGAGCAGCCGGCTGTAGTTCACCACTTTCCAGTTCGATCCGCCGTCATCCGAGCGCCAGAGCGTGCCGCCCTGGCCGGTTTCGATGAGCGCATAGGCGCGTCGCGAATCACTGGGAGCGAAACTGACGGCGATCTTACCCAGCGGCGAGGGAGGCAGGCCATGGCCGGTGAGGCGATTCCACGTATCGCCGCCGTCGGTGGTCATGAAGAGACCGCTGCCCGGACCTCCGCTGGTCCGGCCCCAGGTCTTGATGTCGATCTGCCAGGTAGCGGCGATGATCTTACTGGAGTCGGTCGGGTCCATCGTCAGGTCATACGCGCCCGTATTCTGGTCGACGAAGAGCACCTGCTTCCAGGTCTTGCCGCCATCGGTGGTGCGGTAGACGCCGCGCTCCTGTTGTGGTCCATAGCATGTGCCGAGAGCAGCGGCGTAGACGATCTCCGGATTTCGCGGGTCGATGAGGATGCGGCCGATGCGGCCGGTTTTTTCGAGGCCCATGTGTTGCCATGTTTTACCCGCATCGATCGATTTGTAAATGCCGTCGCCAAGCGACACATTGCTGCGGATAAACGGCTCGCCGGTCCCCACCCACAAAATGCTGTGATTCGAGGGCGCGATGGCGATCGATCCGATGGACTGCGCGCTCTCGGCGTCGAAGATGGGATACCAGTGCTGCCCGGCATCGAAGGATTTCCAGACCCCGCCGGAAGCCGCGCCGGCGTAGTAGACATTCATGTCCCCGGGCACGCCGACCACCGAAGTCACGCGATTTCCCGGAGGTCCGATATAGCGGAAGCGCAGAGCCCCAAAAGGCGATTCCGCTGCTGAAGATGAAGCCTGACCCGCGGACTGGGCAGGGGAGGAAGCGGAGAGAAACAGCGGCAGCACGAGACTGACAAGGCGAAAAGCACGGAGACGTCTGCGGCTCAACATGGTCCTCCGAAGAAGTTTTGGGAAATGCGCGAGAGGAGAAGCCCCGATGCGCCGGAGCGCGGTCGGATGCAACGTGAGCAAAGTGTAGCAGCGTGGATACGTTTCCGTAAGCGTATTTGTGCGCATCCTTGAATACAAATATTTCTTGACTTGGCCCAAACCGCGTGCCTTGATAAGTGGAACGCTCCGGACCACGGGGCGTTCGCGTGCCCGCATCGAAGCATCTCCAGTTATCTCCAAATGCCGGAAGTTTCTCCTCGCCTTTTCGGAGCGCCGTAGGTTAAGCCACACCTCAGGCGCTCTTCACAACCAGATTCCGGCGCAGAAGTTACATGCGACCGGCAAGAACGTGTTATTCGGGGGAACAAGTGAAAATTGCTCATCCCATTCTGATCGCGCTGATGATGAGTGCGTCCGCCATAACCCTTCTCGCGCAAAGCCGCCCCAGCAGCCAGTACGGGCCATCGGCTGCGACGCCGGGCGGCATCGAGCCGGTCGCTGCGCTCGAACACAAGGATCAACCGCCTGTAGAGAAGCCCGTCGTCACCCACCACTCGATCACCCTGCACGGGCAGACGCTGCACTACACCGCGACCGCCGGGCGTATGCCCATCAAGACCTCGGAAGGCGTTGTCGATGCCGAGATGTTCTATGTCGCCTACACGCTCGACGGGGCAACAGAAAAACGTCCGCTCACCTTCGCGTTCAACGGCGGACCCGGTTCGGCGACCATCTGGCTGCACATGGGGGCGTTCGGTCCGAGGCGCGTGAAGATGCTGCCTAACGGCTTCATGCCGCCTCCGCCGTTCCAGTCGGAGGATAATCCGGATACCTGGCTGGACAAGACGGACCTGGTCTTCATCGACGCCATCGGTACCGGCTATAGCCGCGCGCTGACTGCGGAAGCAGGCAAAAAGTATTGGGGGCTGCTCGGCGACCTCGATGCCTTCGGTGAATTCATCCGGTTGTACCTGCAGCAGAATTCGCGGTGGCAGTCGCCGCTGTACCTCGCCGGCGAGAGCTACGGAACCACCCGCGCAGCCGGTCTATCCGGATGGCTGATCGATCGCGGCATCGCCCTCAATGGGATCGTGCTGATCTCCAGCATCCTCAATTTCCAGACGACGGGTTTCGCTACCGGCAACGATCTGCCTTACATTGTCTTTCTGCCCACCTATGCCATGACCGCAGCCTACCATCACAAGCTCGCGCCCGACCTGAACGACCATATCGATGCGCTGAAGAAGGAGGTCGAAGAGTGGGACACGACCGAGTATCCGGTGATCCTGCAGAAGGGCGATTCGCTGACGCCCGCCGAGCGCCAGTCGGCCATCGACCATCTCGCCCGCTATACCGGACTGAGCAAGCAATATATCGATCGCAGCAACCTGCGCATCGACCTTTCGCACTTCGACGCGGAGCTGATGCGCGACGACGAGAAGACCATCGGCCGGCTCGACGGCCGCTTCGTGGGAGTCAACGAGTCGGGAACCCAGCAGTCGACCGACTACGATCCAAGCGAAGCCGCGATTCGTCCCCCATATACTTCGGTCTTCGGCGACTACGTGAAGCAGGAGCTGGGGTACGAAACCGATCTCAATTACTGGGTGCTCGGCGGTGGAATCGGACGGTGGGAGTATCCGGGTAATGGGCGCGGATTTCCTGACACCAGCGAGATGATGCGCCACGCCTTCGCCAAGAACCCCTACATGCACGTCTTCATCGCCGAGGGCTACTACGACGCGGCAACGCCGTACTTCGGCATCGAGTACACGCTGAATCACATGGGCCTGACGGCAGACGCCCACAAGAACATCTCGCACGATTACTTCAAGGCTGGACACATGGTCTACATCGATCAGCCATCCCTGGACAAGTTGAAGAAAGATGTAGACGCTTTCTTCGACGCGACTGCCCGCTAATGCAAAGACGGGGTAAGCGCGCCGTCATTCTGAGCACAGCGAAGAATCCCGACGATGCGTTGACGCATCGTCGGGATTCTTCCACGGCACGTCACAGCGACCGTGATTCTGCAATGCTCAGACCGCATCCGCACGCGCGATCTGTTTCTCCCGCTTACGACTTGGCGCTGGTGAAGGTGACCGCTGGTACGTTTTTATCCCGGACCAGCTTATTGAATCCATCGATGTCCTGATGCTTGATCTGATCCAGCTTGTCGAGCTGTACCTGCAGTTGCGCGTTGAGCTCCTTGAAGACTTCGTAACTCTGCGCCGTCGGTGCGATGTCGTTATCCATCACCGTCGATTGCAGAGCCGCCAGCTTATTGTTCAGCTTGATCGGGAAGTTCAAGGCGTCCTCACCGGCCTTCAACTTGGTCTGGTAGATGGCCTCTTCCACTGCTGTCAACGAGGCTGTGATTTTCTTGGCCGCGGCGGCGACATCGGCGTTGCTCTGCTTCGTATAGGGCTCGAGCTGGCTCCTGGCTTGCCGGATGTCGAGAACAGCCTGGTTGGCTAGCGAGACCCTCGACTGGATCTGCAGAGCCAGGTCGAGCTGCTTCTTGAAGTCATCGGGCGTGGTCGGCGCTCGGGGGTCCTTCACGATCTCGAACTTGCGGCTCTCGGTCTTTCCATTCGCCGTCAACTCAACCGTATAGGTGCCGGGGATCACCTCAGGACCTTCCAGGCCGCCGGCCCAGAAGATCAGGCCAGGGAACTTCGTCGTATCCGAGTAACGCATGTCCCAGACAAAGCGGTTCATGCCTTCCTTGGCAGGCAGCTTCGGCGCCGGCCTTCTCTCCTCCGGATCGCCGCCCTCCTCAGGCTTCTCCGCCTTGGAGGTGAATTCGCGGATCAGCTTGCCGTCGGCGTCGAGAAAGCGCAGCTTCACGTCCGCTTCAGGCTTGCTCTTCAGCCGGTAGTAAACCTCCACGCCGCTCGGAGGATTCTGCCCCGTGTTGGGCGGTGTGCGAAAGCCCCCTCTGCCGCCTGAGTAGCGATATGTCTTCTTTGGGGCAAAGAGGGCAACGTCCTCCTGCGGCGTCTTGCCCGCCAGAGCCCGTACCAGGGGAAGATCGCCCAGGACATAGAATCCGCGTCCCTGCGTGGCGACGACCATCTCGTCCTCGCGCTTCTGGAAGGCGATGTCGGTGATGGGGACGTTGGGCAGGTTCAGCTGGAATGGAATCCACTTGTCGCCGTCGTCGTAAGAGACGTAGAGGTGCGCTTCGGTTCCGGCGAACAAGAGCCCTTTGCTGTTCGGGTCGGGGCGAATGGTGCGGGTGAAGTCATCCGCCGGAATCCCGTTGACAATCTTCGTCCAGGTCTTGCCGTAGTCGGTCGTCTTGTACAGGAAGGGCCGGAAGTCGTCGGAGAGGTACATGGTGGCGGCGACATAGGCGGTCCCCGGATCGAATGGCGAGGCCGCGATGCAGTTCACGCGGATCCACTCCGGAAAATCCTTGGGAGTGACGTCCGCCCAGTTCTTTCCGCCGTCCGCGTGAGATGGATGAGGCCGTCGTCGGAGCCGACCCAGATCACGCCCTGCTTCACCGGAGACTCGTCGATGGTGAAGATCGTGTCGTAGTATTCGACGGCCGTATTGTCCTTGGTGATCGGGCCGCCGACCGGACCCTGCTTGGATTTGTCGTTTCGCGTCAGGTCGGGGCTCATCACCTGCCAGTGCTGGCCCTCGTCGCGCGTGCCCAGCAGCACGTTGCTGCCCGCGTACAGCAGCTTCGGGATCGTGCGGCGAGAACAACAGCGGCCAGTTCCACTGGAAGCGATACTTCATCACCTCGTCGCCGGAGCCCATGGGGTTGTCGGGCCATACCGTAACGTCGCGCAGGCTTCCAGTACGGTTGTCGTAGCGGGTCAGCAGCCCGTCGTACGATCCGGCATAGACGAATTCCGAGTTGGTCGGATCGGGCGCGATCCATCCGCTTTCGCCGCCGCCAACGTCATGCCAGTCGGACTCGGTGATGGAGCCGCTGTTTCCCCGGCTCGACAGTCTCGACGGTCGAGTTGTCCTGCTGCGCGCCGTAGATGTTGTACGGAAAATCCTGGTCGAGCGTCACACGATAGAACTGGCCGGTCGGCTGGTTCATCACCGTGCTCCAGCTCTGCGCCGCCGTTGAAGGAGACATTCGCGCCGCCGTCGTTGCTCTCGATCATCCGCTCGGGATCGTTCGTTCGCGATCCAGAGATCGTGATTGTCGCCATGTGGCGTCGGAATCGCCTTGAAGGTGCGGCCGCCGTCGGTCGACTTGTAGAAGCTGGTGTTCACGGCGTAGACGGTGTCGGCGCTTTTCGGATCGGCGAAGATGCGCGAGTAATACCACGCCCGTTGCCTGATCTTCGCGCTCGTCGTTCACCTTGGTCCACGTCGCTCCGCCGTCATCGCTGTGGAAGACGCCGCCATCTTCGGCCTCCACGTTCAGCCACACGCTGCCTGACTTGACCGGAGAGACCGCGATGCCGATCCGGCCGATCACGCCCTTGGGCAGGCCGGGATTGCTGGTGATTTCCTTCCAGGTGTCACCGCCGTCGGTCGACTTATACACGCCGCTATCGGGGCCGCCGCTCTCGAACGTCCAGGGCTTGCGAATGACCTGCCAGAATGGCTGCATACACGATCATTGGAATTGAGCGGATCGATGGCGACGTCCACTGCGCCCGCGACATTGCTCTTGAACAGAACTTTCTTCCAGGTCTTGCCGCCATCCAGCGTGCGATAGACTCCACGCTCCTCATTAGGGCCGGCCATGTGACCCAGCGCGGCCACATAACACAATGTCGGGATTCTTCGGATCGATCTGCAGCGCGCCAATCTGCTGCGTGTCCGTCAGGCCCATGTGCGTCCAGGTATGGCCGGCGTCGGTGGACTTGTAGACCCCGTCGCCGTGCGAGGCGTTGCCGCGGATGTCTCCCTCGCCCATGCCCGCGTAGACGATGTTGGGGTCGGAGTCGGCAACCGCGATCGCGCCCACCGAGCCAAGCTTCACCTGGCCATCGGCGACCGGCAGCCCAATGCATTCCGCCGTCGACGGTCTTGAAGATTCCGCCGCCCGTCGCGCCGAAGTAATAGGTCATCGGGTCTGACTGCACCCCGGTCACCGCCGTGACGCGTCCGCCGCGAAACGGCCCGATCTGTCGGAAGGTCAACCCCGCGAAGGGTGAATCGGACTTCTTTTCCGCGGCAGCATCCTGAGCATGAGCGGGTAAAGAAGCTACAGATGTGGCGAACAACGCGATCAGAAAGGCTGCGGGCAGAAGGCGGCGTCCATGGCCACCCGGTATTGTTTTGGAATTCCTGGCTGACATATTGATCTTCCTTATTGAGGATGGAATGCCTCGTAGATCGAACTCTGCCGAGGTCTGCTTGTTAAGCTGCTCACTACTACTCCCGGCGATCCGGAGCACTTTCGAGAGACAACGCGCTAACCCTGGATAGCCAGGGCTCTCTACATCAAGAGGAAATGCGGTGCAGCATAAAGCGATAACACGTTCAGGCCTATCTACAAATTCATCGGCGTCAGCGGTATTCGGGCACGAAGGACCGCATCCCGGCGTAATGAGCACAAAAGTTTTCCTCGAAACCAAATCTGCAGTCAAGTACCAAATGTTTGCTGAGACGCAGTAAGAAAAGGAAAGCAACAGCTCTCGGGAAAAAGCTACGAGCACGAATAACACATTGCTCCGGCCGTGTCTAGAATTTCGTGTGACTGGAAAGAATGCGATGACGCCCGCCTTGAGAGCACACTCGTCAAGGCCGATAGGGGGTGGTATCCTCGGCGCTTCCAGGCAGGGAGCATTGGACATGCCCATCACTCCTCTCGATTCGCAACTCCCGCCAATCGCGCCGCGAGGATCTTCGGTGCTCAAATATGAATTAATCCTTTGTCTCTGACATTCCGTCGAAATCCATGCCCACTACACCCTCCGTCCCGATCTCGCGAAAACAAATTCTGGTTCGCGGGATTGTGCAGGGTGTTGGTTTTCGTCCGTTTGTCTATGGACTCGCGCGGTCTCTTGGTCTGGGCGGTTACATTCTGAATTCTTCTTCCGGAGTGACGATCGAGGTTGAGGGCGCGGACCCCACGATTGAAAAATTCCTGGATACGTTGCAGAAGAGTCCCCCGCCGCTCGCGCGGATCACAGACATCACGGTCGCCGACTTTCCGCCGCAGGGGAGCGGTGAGTTTTCAATTCGCGAGAGCCATGCCGACGACGCGGAGTTTGTGCTGGTATCCCCTGACGTCGCAACCTGCGAAGAGTGCTGGCGGGAATTCGGTGATCCCGTGAATCGCCGCTACGGATACGCCTTCACCAATTGCACGAACTGCGGTCCGCGGTACACCATCGTCCAGGACATCCCTTACGATCGCGCGAAGACCACTATGGCTGCGTTCGCGATGTGCGACTTCTGCCGCGCGGAGTACGAAGACCCATCCAATCGGCGTTTCCACGCCCAGCCGAACGCGTGTCCGGTCTGTGGCCCGAGTCTGGTTTTGGTCCCAGGCGGATCACGATTACCGGATGCCGCGGATTTTGCCGGGAATGCGGAATCGTCGCTGGCGATGTTGCGCAGCGTCCGCAGCCTGTTGCACGAGGGCCGGATCGTCGCAGTGAAAGGCCTGGGCGGATTTCTGCTGGCTTGCGACGCCCGGAACGGGGATGCCGTGGAATCGCTGCGGCAGCGCAAGCGCCGCAGCGACAAACCTTTTGCGCTCATGGCGCGCGACATCGCCGCGGCCGAATCCTTCTGCGTGATGACGGATGCGGATCGTGCTGCGTTGCAGAGCTTGCGCAGGCCGATTGTGATTCTGCAACGGTGCCCCGATTCCCATCTTCCCGATGCAATCGCACCCGGCAACGACTCGATCGGCGTCATGCTCCCTTACACGCCGCTGCACTACCTGCTCTTCAGCGATTCTCCAGAGGATCCCTCGGAGTTTCCAGCACTGGTGATGACCAGCGGCAATCTCAGCGAAGAGCCCATCGTCACTTCGAACGAAGAAGCGATGAGATGCCTGGAAGCGGTGGCCGATTGGTTTTTGTTCCACAATCGCGATATCTACATGCGCGCCGACGATTCGGTGGTGCGGGTTTTTCACGGCACCGAGCGCGTGCTGCGGCGGGCGCGCGGGTACGTGCCGCAGCCGGTCGATCTCGGATTGCAGATGCGTGAGCTGCTGGCGTGCGGTGCGGAGTTGAAAAACGCCTTTTGTCTGACCAAAGACCGATACGCCATCCTCAGCCAGCACATTGGCGATTTCGAGAACTACGAGACGCTGCGCTTTTTCGAGGAGACGCTGGCAAACCTGAAGCGGCTCTTTCGCGTGGAGCCCTGCGCCGTCGCGTACGATCTGCACCCCAGCTACATGAGCAGCCGCTTCGCCCTCGCCCTGCCGATCGAGCACAAGATCGGCGTGCAGCATCACCACGCGCACATTGTCAGCTGCATGGCCGAAAACCACCTGCGCGGCAAGGTAATCGGCGTCGCCCTCGATGGCACAGGTTACGGAATAGACGGCAAAATCTGGGGCGGCGAGTTCCTGGTGGCCGACTGCGCAGGCTTTGAAAGGTGCTCTCATTTGCGATACGTGCCACTGCCCGGCGGGGATGCGGCCGTGCGGCAGCCGTGGCGAATGGCTCTCAGCTATCTGCGTGATACGTTTGGCGCCGATCCACTGCCGGAATCCCTGAGCTTTTTGCGGAATGTGCCTGACAAACAGGTTTCGCTGGTAGACGCGATGATCGCGCGCCGCATCCAGACTGTAGACACGTCGTCGTGCGGGCGGCTTTTCGATGCCGTGGCCGCGCTGGTTGGGTTGGGCGCGCAGGTCAGTTTTGAGGGCCAGGCGGCCATCGCTTTGGAGTCGGCAGCCGCGGCAGGAATAGAAGAACGCTACGCTTTCGGCATCGAGGATGTTCAGCCCATGGAAATAGATATGCGTCCTGCGGTGCAAGAGATCGTTCGCGATCTGTCCATCGGTAGAGCCGTCGGGCACATTTCGGCGTGCTTCCACAACACGGTGGCGGCCGCCGCTGTCGAGGTGTGCAATCGCCTTCGACGCCGGAATGGGCTGAACCGCGTATGCCTCAGCGGAGGAGTCTTTCAGAATGTCTACTTGCTGGAACAGACCGTAAGGGGCTTATATAGTCATGCGTTCGAGGTTTATCTGCATGCGGCGGTTCCGCCGAACGATGGCGGGATTGCTCTTGGGCAGGCGGTAATCGCGAATGAGCTTTTGCGTAACGGAGGCTGACCTATGTGTCTGGCGATACCCGGCAAGGTGATCGATGCGTTTGACAAAGGCGGGATGCGAATGGCCAGGGTGCAGTTCGGCGGCATTACCCGCGAGGCCTGCCTGGAATACGTGCCCGACACCAAGGTTGGCGAATACGTTCTGGTCCACGTAGGCTTCGCCATCAGCAAGGTGGATGAAGAAGAGGCGCAGCGGACCTACCAGTTACTCGAAGAGATGGATCAGCTGACCGAACTGATGGCTCCAGTGGTCGACGAGCGCGGGAGCAGCGAGGAGGATCGATGAAATATCTCGATGAGTATCGCGATGGACGTGTGGCGCAAAAAATTGTTGAGCAGATTCGCCGGATACAGACTAAACCCTGGGTCATCATGGAGGTCTGCGGTGGACAGACTCACTCCATCGTCAGGAACGGCATCGACTACCTCCTGCCCGAAGGCGTGGAGCTGGTGCACGGTCCCGGCTGCCCTGTCTGCGTCACGCCGCTGGAGATGATCGACAAGGCACACGCCATCGCGCGGCGCCCGGATGTGATTTTCTGCTCGTTTGGCGACATGCTGCGCGTGCCCGGATCGGAGGGCGATCTCTTCACCATCAAGTCCGAAGGAGGCGATGTCCGCGTCGTCTATTCGCCGCTTGACTGCCTCAGGATTGCTCGCGCAAATCCGGACAAGCGCGTGGTTTTCTTCGCCATTGGCTTTGAGACGACTGCGCCCGCCAACGCCATGCTGGCCTGGCGCGCAAAGCAGGAAGGTGTGACCAACCTCTCGCTGCTGGTTTCGCATGTGCTGGTGCCTCCCGCGCTGGAGGCAATCCTGCAATCTTCAGAGAACCGGGTCCAGGGATTTCTGGGGCCTGGCCATGTCTGCGCGGTGATGGGTTACGAAGAGTATGAGCCGATCAGCGCGCGTTTCCATGTGCCGATCGTGATTACCGGCTTTGAGCCGCTGGATATCCTGCAGGGGACTCTGATGACCATTCGTCAGCTGGAGACGGACCGCGCCGAGGTCGAAAACGAATACTCCCGCATTCTGAACCGCGAAGGCAACAGGACCGCGCAAACACTGGTTTTTCAGGTTTTCGAGATCGCCGATCGCAAGTGGCGCGGTATCGGCTCCATTCCGAAGAGTGGCTATCGTCTGCGTCCGGAATTCGGCCAACACGACGCGGAAAAGCTCTTCGATGTGGCAATGATCGACACCCGCGAGCCGGAGATCTGCATCAGCGGTGAGATTCTGCGTGGCATTAAGAAGCCGAAAGACTGTCCCGCCTTCGGGACGCTGTGTACTCCGCAGCGTCCGCTGGGCGCGACCATGGTTTCCGCGGAGGGCGCGTGTGCCGCCTACTACGCCTACGGGCGGCATCTGAAGAGAGAAGAAGTCGACGTTCCGGTCCACTCACTGGGCGGCGCCGCGTGATGGGTGAGAGGGAGGCTGTGAGCCGATGAATCGAGTCGAACCCATCGCGGACCCTCAAAACACCGATGCGAAAGCGGCAAGCGAAACCGCCATCTCTCCCCTCTTCGGCAGCTGTCCGTTGCCGATCTTCAGCCACAAGAATATTGTGCTCGGTCACGGAAGCGGTGGGAAGCTGACGGCGGAGCTGATAAGCAACATGTTTCTGCCGGCATTTGCAAACCCGGTTCTCGATAAGCTGGACGACCAGGCGGTTGTTGAGGTGAACGGCGCGCGGCTGGCCTTCACCACAGATGGCTTTGTCGTGACGCCGATCTTCTTTCCTGGCGGCGATATCGGGCGGCTCGCCGTAAACGGCACCGTGAACGACCTGGCCATGAGCGGCGCGCGGCCGCTCTATCTTTCGGCGGCATTCATCCTTGAAGAAGGATTGCCTGCCGAGGATCTGCGTCGCGTGGTCGAGTCGATGGGAGCCGCGGCGCGAGAGGCCGGCGTGCAGATTGTCGCGGGCGATACGAAGGTTGTGAACCGCGGCAAGGGCGACCAGGTTTTCATCACCACCACAGGCATTGGTGTCATTGAGCGCCCGGTCAATATCTCGGCAAGTCGCGCACGCCCGGGAGACAAGATCATCGTGAGCGGCTACATTGGCGATCACGGCATGGCCATCATGTCGCAGCGCGAGAACCTGGAGTTCGAGGGCGCTATCGAAAGCGATTGTGCGCCGCTGCACGGGTTGGTTTCGGCCATGCTCGACGCCTGCGCTGGCGCGGAGACGGATGCAATTCATTGTCTGCGCGACCCCACCCGGGGCGGCGTGGCCACCACGCTGAACGAGATTGCATCCCAATCAAAAGTTGGGCTTTTGATTCGCGAGCAACGGGTGCCGGTGCGCGAAAGCGTGAGGGGAGCCTGCGAAATTCTCGGGCTCGATCCCTTGTACGTGGCAAACGAAGGCAAGCTGGTGGCAGTTGTCTCAGCCGAGGCTGCGGATGAAATTCTCCAGCGAATGCGTAAGCACCCGCTGGGACAGGATGCGGCGATTGTCGGTGAAGCCGTCCCCGAGCACCCAGGAATGGTGCGCATGGAGACGGAAGTAGGCGGTACGCGAATTCTGGACGTTATGTTTGGGGAACAGTTGCCGAGGATCTGCTGACGCACGTGTTCACAACATCGATGGGCCGGGAAGTAGCAGTAACATCGGCATTTGACTTAGCTGCAAGCGCGGAGTAAGTTTCTCGCGGAAGTCGGGAGATATCTTTCCGCTCCTTCCTCAAGAAATGTGAGGTGCAAGTGAGTTGTAACGCACCCTATTTCGGTTCACCTTTCCAGCCGTTGCTCTCATTGTATCCGCCGCCTTCTTCATTCCATCCTCTCTTGTATCGCTGCTTCGCCGAACCCCGCACAGCTCACATCCATGAACAAGAAACAGGCATGGCCCGATCCGCGAAAGTAGCGAACGGGAAAGTCTCGCAAGGAGGGCTCTATGGCCGCACCTAGTTCCAACGGCAAGTCGTCCGCCGTAACCGATGTTCATATTGTCTGGATCACCGCAGGGTTGGGTTGCGATGGAGACAGCGTCTCGATCACCGCCGCCGAGCAACCAAGCATTGAAGATGTTCTGCTGGGGGCGATCCCGGGGCTGCCCAAGGTGCACCTGCACAATCCGGTGCTGGCCTACGAGAATGGCGACGAGTTCATGAAGTTTTATTACCAGGCGGAGAAGGGAGAGCTCGATCCCTTCGTGCTGGTGATGGAAGGCTCCATCCCTAACGAGAAGATCAAGAAGGAAGGATATTGGGCCGCGGTCGGCACCAACTCCGACACCGGTCAACCGATCACCACCTGCGAATGGATCGATCGCCTGGCGCCGAAGGCTCTGGCGGTAATCGCCATCGGCACCTGCGCCACCTATGGCGGAATCCACGCGATGGAGGGCAATCCGACGGGCTGCATGGGACTGGCCGATTATCTCGGCTGGAACTGGCGCTCGAAGGCCGGGCTGCCCATCGTCAATGTGCCGGGATGCCCGGTACAGCCGGACAACTTCATGGAGACGGTGCTGTATCTGCTCTATCAGGTGGCGGGCATGGCGCCGATGATTCCGCTCGACCAGCAGTTGCGTCCCACCTGGTTATTCGGCAAGACCGTTCACGAGGGATGCGATCGCGCCGGCTACTACGAGCAGGGCGACTTCGCGCATGAATACGGCAGCTCCAAGTGCCTGGTAAAGCTGGGCTGCTGGGGTCCTGTGGTTGATTGCAATGTAACCAAACGCGGCTGGATGCGCGGCATCGGCGGCTGCCCCAATGTCGGCGGCATCTGCATCGGCTGCACCATGCCCGGGTTCCCCGACAAGTTCATGCCCTTCATGGATGAGCCGCCGGGCGGCAAGCTGTCGTCGACCGCGGTCGGCATCTATGGATCGATGATCCGGGCCTTGCGCGGCATCACCAATGCCACGGTCAACAAGGAACCAAAGTGGCGACACCCCAGACCGCAGCTAACCACAGGCTATCGTCCGCAAACCTATTAATCCACCAGAGGAAGGGATACATTCCATGGCCACAACAGTAGAGCCGTTACAGGCAAATCCGAGCAGGAAGCGCAATCTGGTGGAGATGAATTGGGATCCGATCACCCGGATCGTGGGCAGCCTGGGCATCTTCACCAAGATCGATTTTGAGAATCGCGAAGTCGCGGAGTGCTACAGCACTTCTTCCATCTTTCGCGGCTACAGCATCTTCATGAAGGGTAAAGACCCCCGGGATGCCCATTTCATCACCAGCCGCATCTGCGGCATCTGCGGCGATAACCATGCCACCTGCGCCGTCTATGCGCAGAACATGGCTTTCGGTATCAGACCTCCGGCGATTGCCGAATGGATCATCAACCTCGGCGAAGCCGCAGAGTACATGTTCGATCACAACATCTTTCAGGACAATCTGGTCGGCGTGGATTTCTGCGAGCAGATGGTGAAGGAGACAAACCCCGGCGTCTGGGAAAAGGCGCAGCACACCGACGCGCCCAACGGCGACAAGCACGGCTACCGCACCATTGCGGAGATCATGACCGCGCTGAATCCATTCACGGGAGAGTTCTATCGCGAGACCCTGCAGATGAGCCGATTGATGCGCGAGATGTTCTGCCTGATGGAAGGCCGCCACGTGCATCCGTCGACACTTTATCCGGGCGGCGTGGGAACAGTTCCAACCGTCCAGCTCTTTACTGACTACCTCGTGCGCCTCATGAAATACGTCGAGTTCATGAAGAAGGTGGTTCCGCTTCACGACGACCTCTTTAACTTCTTCTACGAAGCGCTGCCGGGATACGAGAAGGTCGGCCAGCGGCGCATCCTGCTGGCTTGCTGGGGTTCCTATAACGATCCCGATTATTGCGATTACACCTACAAAAACATGGGCGACTGGGGTCGCAAGATGTTTGTGACGCCGGGCGTGGTGGTCGACGGCAAACTGGTGACGAACGATCTGATCGACATCAATCTGAACATCCGGATTCTGCTCGGCAGCTCTTTCTACGACGATTGGCAGAATGCGGAAACCTTCGTCGCCAAAGATCCGCTTGGCAATCCGGTCGATAAGAATCATCCCTGGAATCAGACCACGATCCCGCGTCCGCAGAAGCGTGATTTCAACGGCAACTACACCTGGGTGATGTCGCCGCGCTGGTACGACAAGCGTACGGGCGACCATCTCGCGCTTGACACCGGGGGCGGCCCAATTGCCCGCCTATGGTCGACCGCGCTCTCCGGCCTGGTGGACATAGGCTACGTGAAGGCGACCGGCAACAGCGTGAAGATCAACCTGCCGAAGACGGCTCTGAAGCCGGAAGCCGAATTCGAGTGGAAGATTCCGCAGTGGAGCAACGCCATCGAGCGGGACCGCGCCCGCACTTACTTCCAGGCCTATGCGGCGGCAACAGCGCTGCATTTCGTCGAGAAGGCTCTCGCCGAATTGCACGGCGGCCGGACCAAGACATGGACCGAGTTCAAAGTTCCTGAAGAGTCCATCGGCTGCGGATTCCACGAGGCGGTGCGCGGCGTACTGTCGCATCACGTCGTCATCCGTGACGGCAAGATCGCCAACTATCATCCCTATCCGCCAACGCCATGGAACGCCAACCCGCGCGACATCTATGGAACACCCGGACCGTATGAAGACGCGGTGCAGAACACGCCGATCTTCGAAGAGAATGGGCCGGACAAGTTCAAGGGCATCGACATCATGCGCGCGGTGCGCAGCTTCGACCCGTGTCTGCCGTGCGGCGTCCACATGTACCTGGGCGATGGCAAGGTGCTGGAAACGCGCCACTCTCCGATGTTCGGAGTGGCAGGGCACGAGTGATGGCGGCAAGCGTGGAGGCTGCTGCGGGCATTGCGGAGAAGCAGGAGTTCCGGGTCCACACGGAGCGCGTCGAGAAGCTGGTAGCACGGCTCGACGCCTGTGGGGATCCGGAGCTGCGAGCCGTTGCGCTGGAGCTTGTGCAGAGTGTCGTCGAGCTGCATGGCGCGGCGCTGGAGCGGATGCTGGAGAGCATTGCGCGAACGCCCGCGGGCGAGAGCGCACTGGACGAAGCCCTCGAGGACGATCTAATCGCGAGCGTTCTTCTCCTGCATGGGCTGCATCCCGATCCGATGGAAACCAGGGTATTGCGGGCGCTGGCAAAGGTCCGCCCGTATCTACACTCGCACGGCGGTGACGTAGAGCTTCTCCGCGTCGAGCAGGGAGTTGTGCGGATCAAGCTGATGGGCAGCTGCGGGAGCTGTCCGTCGTCTTCAGTCACGCTCAAGAGCGCGGTGGAAGATGCGCTCTACGAGGCGGCGCCGGACATTGTGGAACTCATCGCGGAAAAAGGCGAGGCGGAGTTGAACTCCTCGAAGCTCGTGGTCTTGAAATAGGTACTCGTTCAGCAGGAGAGAATCCATGGCAGCAACTCAAGAGAAGCCGAAGCCCTCACCTACTCCCTCCAAACAAGGGGGACGCCCAGCCAGCGAATCGACCGGCGTCAACCTCGAGCAGCGCGGTCCTATCGATCCGCGCATGCCCAACGCGCCGCCAGCTTAGCCGCGACATTCAGGAATCGGAATGAGTGAGATATCCAACGGAGCTGTAGACCGCAGCGGAATACCATCTGTGCTTCGTCAGTTCGCCCGCCGCCGGGCCGCGACGGAGCGATGTGAGCTTTGCAGCGCGGAGCTTGCGGCGCTGCATTCTCATCTGCTGGAGGCGGAGAAACGGCAGATTCTATGCGCCTGCGAGGCTTGCGCGTTGCTGTTTTGCGGCAGGCTGGGCGCGCATTACCTGCGCATCCCGCGGCGTATCCAGATGCTCTCAGATTTCCAGATGACAGATATGCAGTGGGACGCGATGATGATTCCTATCAATCTGGCGTTCTTCTACCGCGACAATGCATCAGCCAGGATGATTGCGATGTATCCGAGCCCAGCCGGGGCCACCGAATCGCTGCTCAGCCTGGAATCCTGGGACGAGATTCGCACCCAAAACCACGCGCTGCAAACCATGGAATCCGACGTGGAAGCCTTCCTGGTGAACCGCGTAACGGCGAACGCCGAATACTTTATCGTCCCCATCGACGAGTGCTTCCGCCTGGTCGGCATTATCCGCATGCACTGGAAGGGGCTGTCCGGCGGCACGGAAGTATGGGGTCACATCCAGCAATTCTTTGCCGATGTGCGGGCGCGCTCCACTGAACCGGCGAAGCGCGCCGAGGGGATGCATGCCTGACCTGCGATTCCAGATCGATGGCGCAGAGGCCGTAGCGCATGCGGCTGCGCCCTTGCTCGCTCTTAAATTGCGCATCATCAATCTTCCCGAAGATCAGGCAATCCACAGCCTGTCTCTGCGCTGCCAGGTTCAGATTGAGCCGACGCGCCGGCACTATACCGCGGAGGAACAGGAAAAGCTGCGGGATCTTTTTGGCGAGCCTGAGCGCTGGGGCAGAACCGTCCGTTCCCTGTTATGGATGAACACCAGCGTCGTTGTTCCGGGCTTCACAGGCAGCACGGTCGTGGATCTTCAGCTGCCTTGCACGTTCGACTTCAATGTCGCGACCACCAAGTATTTTCACGCGCTGCAGACGGGAGAGATTCCGCTCTGCGTTTTGTTCAGCGGTACCGTGTTCTATGTCGGCGAAGCAGGTGCGCTGCAGGTGGAGCAGGTCCCGTGGGACCGCGAGGTCAACTACCGATTTCCGGCAGCCATCTGGAAGCAGATGATGGACGCGCACTATCCCAATTCAGCGTGGCTGTGCCTGCAGCGCGACGTATTCGACCGGCTCTATCAATACAAGGTGCGTCACGGCATCCCCACCTGGGAGCAACTGCTGGACAAGCTGGTTGCCAGCAAGGAAGAGGACGAGGTGCCGGTATGAACTTCGCCGCCGCGGAGCAAATTGCCGCCGCTGTCCTCTACGAGGGATACATGCTCTATCCCTACCGCGCGAGCTCGACCAAGAACGTGCAGCGATGGAACTTCGGCACTCTTTATCCGCGAGACTATGCCGAGGCGCAGCGCCCCGCGGAGCCGTTTCGGCTGCTGACCGAATGCCTGGTGAATGCTGCCGACCTGGATGCGACGCTGGATGTATGCATTCGATTCCTCCATATGGTTCGCGTGAAAGACCGCGACGAAGGTGTCGAGCGATCGTGCAATTTCAAGGATTTGAGGCTTGGTGACCTGGCGGCAGCGCCACTCAGTCACAATTTTTCTTTTAATGAAACCACCATGGTTACAAATGAGAGACCGGACGCACAAACGTCTCCGAAAGAAATCAATGGCCGTCTGATGATTCAGGTCGCAGATCTTCAGAGTGGACTTTATAAGATAACCCTCGAGCTTCTGAACGTCACACCGATGACGAATCCCGCGAACCGCGCGCGGCAGGACGCGATGCTGCAGGCATTTGTTTCTGCCCACGCTCTGCTCGGAGTAACAGGAGGCGAGTTCGTCTCTTTGTTGGACACCCCTGAGGAATTCAGCGAGGCTGCAGCGAATTGCCGCAACGCCGGGGTCTTCCCTGTGCTCGTGGGTCAACAGGGGCAGAGGACGATGTTGCTTTGCTCGCCGATCATCCTCTACGACTATCCCCAGATTGCGCCCGAGAGCGCAGGGGATTTCTTCGACGGCACTGAGATGGATGAAATGCTCGCGTTGCGGGTGCTCACATTGACGGACGAAGAAAAGAAGGAGATACGGGACGGCGACGACCGCGCAGCCAAAATTCTGGAGCGAACTGAAGCTCTCCCGCAGGATTTCCTGATGAAGGTGCACGGCGCGATTCGAGGAATGCGACCGGTGACCGAAAGCCAGCCGGAACAATTTCAATTCGGCGAGTGGAATCCGCTGGCGGAAAAGCCCGCGGTGGAGAGTGTGCGCGTCTTCGGCGTCGAGCTCAGAGTGGGCGATCGCGTGCGCCTGTGGCCGCAGAAGAAGGCCGACATCATCGACATGGCGCTTGAAGGCAAAGTCGCGCTGATCGAGGCGATCGAGCAGGATTTCGAAGACAACATCCAGCTCGCAGTCGTGCTCGACGACGATCCGGGACGCGAGTTTGGAATGATGCGTCAGCCTGGGCATCGATTCTTCTTCTCACCCGAAGAGGTTGAACCGTTCGCAAGCGCTGAGAAACCGGAGACGGCATGAGCGCATCGATTCTGGTCGCCGGCGTTGGAAACATCTTCCTCGGAGATGACGCTTTTGGCGTCGAAGCCGCGCGAGCGCTGGCCAGGCGTGACTGGCCGGAGGGGGTCTTAGTCGTCGACTATGGAATTCGCGGCTTCGACCTGGCCTACGCGCTGCTTGAATCTTGGGATGCGGTGATATTGGTCGATGCGCTGCCGCGCGGAGGCCGCCCGGGCACGCTCTATCTGCTGGAGCCGGACCTGAGCAGCCTGAAGAATGCGCAATCGGTAGGGATGATGATGAACCCTCATGGCATGGATCCATTGCATGTGCTGCACCTGGCGTTTTCACTGGGCGAGGTGAGCGCGCGCGTGTATGTCGTCGGCTGCGAGCCTGAGGATTTTGGAGATGAGCTACAGGGACGAATGGGACTGTCGGAAACCGTCCAGTCATCCGTCGATGAAGCCGTGAGAATGGTGGAGGATCTTGTCGGTCGCATTCTTGCCACAACAGGAGTATGCCCGGCATGAACGCAGAACGAGGTGAGGGAATGGCGATGAAAATAGTGGGCGGGGCAATTGGATTGATAATCATTATCGTGGCGATCGTAGCCGCGCCAGATCTGAAGCGTTATATGCGCATGCGGTCGATGTAACGAACGGCTCCAGGTGCGCCGGCACAAACCCGGCGCAAACATGGAGGAACACGAAGCTGCGCTCCTCAGCAGGGACTCGTATGCACGAGCTTTCCATCGCCGTAAGCATGGTGGAACGGATCATTGAAGAATCGGAGAGCCGGGGCGGCCTGCAGGTGGAGGCCGTTCATCTCAAGCTGGGCGTGCTCTCCGGCGTCGACAAGGACGCGCTGGCGTTCTCCTATGAGATCGCCTGCGAGGGTACGTTCCTTGCCGGTTCGAAGCTCGTCATCGACACCGTGCCGTTGCTGATTTACTGCGATGCATGCGCCGCAGAAGGCGTGCCGGAATCCATTCAGCACATCGCCTGTCCGCGTTGCCGAAGGCCCTCGCAAAAAATCCTTCGCGGCCGCGAGCTGGAAGTTGCAGCGCTGGAGCTGGCCGCATGAGCACCGCGCCCCGGTTGATTGAAGTACGCGCGAAGGTGCTCAAGCAGAATGACCTTCTCGCGCGTGAACTGCGCGACCAGTTCCGCCGCAGCGGGGTGTACGTGGTGAGCCTGGTATCCAGCCCGGGCTCGGGTAAGACGGCGTTTCTTGAGAAGTTGCTCGCGCGCACCAGCACGAGCCATCGCGTCGCCGCGTTGGTCGGGGACTTGGCCACTGAAAATGATGCGGCGCGTTTGCGCCGCGCGGCGCCGCGGGTAAAGCAGATTACTACCGGCACCATCTGCCACCTCGATGCTCAGATGGTGAAGAGGGCGCTCGATGAGTGGGAGCTGAGCGATCTGGATCTTCTGTTCATCGAGAACGTGGGCAATCTGGTTTGCCCGTCCAGCTATGATCTGGGTGAAGAGCTCCGCATTGTCCTGCTTTCGACGACCGAGGGTGAGGACAAGCCTCTGAAGTATCCCACCATCTTCAATGGTGCAGACGTTGCCGTGATCACGAAGATGGATCTGGCCGCAGCAACCGAGTTCGACCTGATGGCCACGCGCCGAAATATCCAGAGCGTTCGCCCTGGGATGCAGGTGTTTGAAGTCTCCTCGAAGACCGGGCAGGGGATGGACGAATTCCTCTCGTTCCTTCGCGCTCAACTGGAAACATCACGCACGGCGGCCATGCAACGCTAGAGCGGGTTTTAGACTTCGCCGCGATCGACGCACGGAACTGATCCCCCGATGCCTATTCGCTTTGCGCTGCAGATATGGAATCGATCGACTGCGCTGTCAGCCGTGCTGGCCGGCCCCGCACGACAGAGAGCGCCGCATGTGTGGCTAGCCGATCGGGAATGTTGCACAGCAGCCAGCAACCGAGACTAACGAGGAATAGCGCTCCGGCGATCCAAGCTCCATGATGCGCTACGAAATCCACGACAACGTCTACCGAGGTATGCGCTGCAAACGTCCGCTCAGCGATCCAGCCCACTGACGCGAAAACGGCAAAGAGCGCTCCGCCGATTCTCAAGACCGGGTAGGCACGCGTGCGGCTCATGAAAAGCAGCGAAGGCATGGTCGCCGCGACCACAATCATCTGCATGGTTTCTATACCCAGATTGAACGCAAGAATTCCGGCCACACGCTCCCACCGCGCCAGACCCAGTTCATTCAGGGTGGCGGCAAACGCCAGACCGTGGATCAGACCGAAGAAGGCTGCTATCCAGGCTTCCTTCCCTGGGAAAATTGGACGCAGAGCGTGAATCGCCGACACGAGAATCGAAACCGCGATCAGAACCTCAATTGGGCGGCTGGGCACGCAGACGAATCCCCACGCGGCTAACCCCAGCGTGATCGAATGCCCGATCGTAAATGCCGTCACGATCCTGAGAATGCGAAGCACACTGCCGCGCACGCCGGCAACTCCGCCCCAGCGCGAACCCACGACGACGAGAGGCGCGGGCAGAAGAAGCGCCAGCAGGAATAGAAGATGGTCCGTGCCTTCAGCGATGTGCCGCATGCCGAGACGGAACAGACTGGCGAAGCCGACCGTACCCATCCCCCAACGGACGCTTGTCCACCATTGAAGCGATGGCGGCGCTGCAGGAACGCCGCTCTGCACATAATCCAATTGATAGAACGACTGCTGTTCGTTCCGAGTCTGCCCGACGATGCGGATGTCATGGTCCCGCGGAACCAGGCAATTCACCAGGTAGGCCGCGTTTCGCCGTTGGTGATGGTTTTCAAGAACGAGCCTTCGATTGGGGCCACCGCGCGGCAAATCCGCGGTGAACACAATATGGATTTCCCCCAGGCCTTCTTTCATCTCCTCGATCTGTGGGAAGTCTGCTGAGACAAGCTTCGGCTTCAAACGATGGCCGTCAACCGTGAGCGACAAATCGCCAAGCACCCGCTCCGCATAGGCCTTCTGCTCTGCTTCGGAGATAACTCCGTCTCCGTTGCTGTCGATGCTCGCAATTACAGACGAAGACACAGCGACACCGGGGATCAGGCGCATGGATGCCTGCACATGGTCCTTCTCCACCGAGAGGATGGTAGCTTGCAGGTATTCATCGAGCCTGTGCGCTGAGGCTGCTCCTCCGAGGAAAAGAAGAATCGTGGCAGCGGCGATGAGCTTCGATTTCATTCCTTTATAAGGCCTCGGCCGTAGTCGTTCGTCGGATCGCGATACATGGTATGGACGTGCATCGAGGGATCGCCGCCCAAAGTCTGGGGCGCATATTCGATGACGAGGTGCGGGCCCTGAATCCGGTAGTAGGCCGTGATGTTTTTCCCCGGAGTCACGGTCGTTGGGCCGCTCCATGCGAACCAGGTTTCGTTGATGTCTCCCTTCAGCTGGGCCATGCGGGCCGCGGCCGCGCTCTCGTGAATAATGCCCGCCCATTCTGATATCACATCGAGCAGCATGGCTCGCTGCTGCTCCGTCATGGCGGAAGCCTTCAACCCTTCCGGAACAATTGTTTTGCCATCCTGTCCGGGACCGAGCACGAGATCCGCAAGCTGGTAACTCAGAATCGCCTGTTTCCGCTGCTTTTCGTCAAGCGCTTGCAGCAAAGCAAACGCCTTATCGCTCTCCTGGCCAAGCGGCCTCACGATTTTCCCATCGATCGTGTAAAGCGCAGGTTGAGCGCCGGTCAGAGTCGGCGTGAGAACCCCACGCTCGCCGGCAATGGTGATATTGAGCGCCAGATGATGACCTCCGAACTGCAGCATCCACGGGTCTTTTACCGAGGGCTTACCCAGGATGGAGATGTAGTAAAGATCTTTGCCAAAGAGATCCGAACTGAGTCCGCCGCCGAACGGTGGCCGATGCGCTCCGCTGCCGGCGGGCGGCCCTCCGGCGCCTGGTGGCGGGCCACCATTCCCTGGCGGTGGCCGGCCGTTCCCACGCGGCGGCCGGTTGCCATTCTTCGCCTCCTCGATCTTGTTGACCTCGTCCCCCTCCATAATCTGCTGGACCTTCTCGAATCCCCGCTTGCTGAGCGCGGACGACACCAGGGCCATCGCGGCGGCTCGTTGCCTGGGAGTCATCTCCTTCAGGCTCATGCCGCCGCGAGGAACGAAGCCCGTCGGAAAATTAGACCATCGCGCCCGCTGCTGTTCGTCGCCGAAGGAATACATCACGCTTTGCCGCTGCTTCTCGCTCAGCGTGGAGAGAAAGGTATTCGCCGCGCTCACGATCCGCGCAGTCGCCGTCTGCGCCATAGCAGCTGTCAGCGGCAGCCAGATCGCAGACAGTGCGCCGATGCCGCGCATCATTCTCTTCGAGCAGATGTTCATCCTGTCTCCTTGTCGGCCATCCGCGCCGGCTCCCGCCACAGCGATTTCTATGGATTGCGAAACATCATCCTGGTATTTCAGCGCATTCGTTTTTTTGTCTACCGTAGTAGACGAGATTTTTCCCCCCAAGCCTACCTGAGTCGAATTGAAGTTGCGCATGCAAAGATCCTGTCATCGCAAGCCCGGCTGGAATTGCGTTTCAATGGCATCTCGCGGGCCGCGTTCGCGCCTCGCGAGATGGCGGACAAGCCGCGCAGCGACATCCTACGGGGATTTCAAGAACGAACAAGATCGTCTGACCGAACGGGGGAACAAACTTCGCTGCCTGTCCGCGCAGCGTAGAGCTCTGGCTGTCTCTCTTCAATAAGACAGGCTAGCGTCTTTGCCGGTGGACGCTAGAGTCCACGATTGGCAGGATTTTTCGGCCCGATTGCGGTCAGGTATTTCAAATAAGCCGCGAATCTCTCCGGAACAAGTCGATAGTAGACATTCAGCCCATCTTTCCTGGATGTGATCAATCCCAGGTCGGCCAGCACCTTGAGATGATGCGACAGGGTTGGCGCGGATATGGCGTACTTTGCGTGAATCTCTCCACAGAACAAGCTCGTCGTGCCCCGCAATGTCCGTGTAGATCGCTAAACGATTGGGATCCCCGAGGGCCTTCCCGATCTGCGCAACCTCATGATCCGTCAGTTTCTTCATATTGCATCAGACGCACCAGGCTGTCTTTCGGAGCGGCGGGCGCATTTCTGAATCTTACTATTTTGATGCTCATCTAAGTACACACTGGACTACTGAATTACCCCAGGAGAGATCAAAATGTGGATCGTACGACTCGCGCTTAACAAACCTTACACGTTCATTGTAGCTTCGATCCTGATCCTCGTTCTCGGTTTCACCTCCATCGCCACCACGCCGACTGACATCTTTCCCAACATCGATATTCCCGTCGTCACCGTCATCTGGTCCTACCAGGGGCTTTCGGCAAAGGAGATGGAGCAGCGCGTCACAACGTTCAGTGAATTCGTAATGGCCGTGGTCAACGATGTAAAAGCGATCGACTCGCAAACCGTCAACGGCGCGAGCGTCATCAAGATCTCCTTCCAGCCGCAGGTTCGCATCGACGCAGCGATGTCGCAGATAGGCGCGGCCGTAAACTCCATTCGCTTCCGCATGCCTCCGGGCGTAAATCCGCCATGGATTCTCCGCTTCAGCGCGTCGACCGTCCCGATCATTCAGCTATCGCTTTCGAGCGACACGCTTTCCGAATCGGAGCTATACGACTACGGTCTCTTCCGCGTTCGCCAGCAGTTGTCCACGGTTCCCGGAACGCTGCTGCCCGCGCCTTATGGCGGCGTGGCCCGCCAGATCATGGTCGACATGGACCAGAATGCGCTGCTGGCCAAGGGCATCACGCCGATGGATGTGACCGCCGCGATCAACGCGCAGAACCTCACCCTTCCTTCGGGCACGGCCAAGATCGGAACCCACGAGTACACCGTCAGCACGAACTCAAGCCCCGTCGATGCGCTCACGTTGAACGACGTTCCGGTGAAAACCGTCAACGGTTCGCTCGTCTACATGCGCGATATCGCGCACGTGAGAGACGGCTGGGCAGTGCAGCAGAACGCCTCGCGGGCCGACGGAAAACCCAACGTCCTGCTCTCGGTGATGAAGACCGGCTCGGTGTCCACGCTCGACATCGTGAAGCAGATCAAGGACGATGTGCTGCCCACCTCGCGCGCCGCAGCTCCCAAGGGAATGAAGATCACCGAGCTGTTCGATCAATCGCTCTTCGTCCGCGCGTCGATCGAAGGCGTGCTGCGTGAGGGCATCATCGCCGCCTGTCTCACCGCGCTGATGATTCTGCTCTTCCTCGGCAGTTGGAGAAGCACGCTCATCATTGCGATTTCGATTCCGCTCTCGATCCTCAGCTCCATCATCGTGCTCAGCGCCATGGGCGAAACCATGAACACCATGACGCTCGGTGGACTCGCTCTCGCTATCGGCATCCTGGTCGACGACGCGACAGTCACCATCGAGAACATCCATCGTCACATGGGTTCGCAGCCGCTCCGCGAGAGCCGTGCTCATCGGCGCATCTGAAATCGCGACGCCGACGCTGGTCTCGACTCTCACCATCTGCATCGTCTTCGTTTCGGTCGTCTTCCTCACCGGCCCGGCAAAGTATTTGTTCACGCCGATGGCGCTGGCTGTCGTCTTCGCCATGCTGGCGTCGTACCTCCTCTCCAGGACCCTGGTTCCGGTGCTGGTCAACTTCATGCTGGGCGCCGAACACTCCTTCGAAGGCCATTCCGATATCGAAGCCGCGTCGGCCCGGCGCTCCATCTTCAGGCGCATCAACGACCGCTTCAATCAGGGATATTTCTGGGTCCAGGAACGCTATACACAGCACCCTGCGAAGCTTTCCTGCACCATCGCAGACCGCGCGCTGATCGCGTCGATCGCCGTCATGTCTACAGCATTTGTCCTGCTGCCTTTTGTCGGCAGGGATTTCTTTCCCGCTGTCGATTCAGGCCAGATCAGGTTGCACGTGCGAGCGCAGCCCGGAACCCGGATTGAAACCACCAAAGTGCTCTTCAGCCAGGTCGAGGAGCAGATCCGGAAGACCATCCCCGCCGACGAGATTCGACTGATCATCGACAACATCGGCCTCAGCCCGGAGACCTTCAACTACGCCTTCGGCGACGGTGCAACCATCAGCAGCGCGGACGGCGAAATCCTCATCGCTCTCAATGAAAAGCATCATGGCCCCTCGGACCGCTACGTGAAGGAGCTGCGGTCGCAACTGCAGGAGCAGTTTCCTGACCTGACCTTCTTCTTTCAGCCCGCCGACATCGTCACCCAGATTCTCAACTTCGGCCTGCCCGCGCCCATCGACGTTCAGGTTCAGGGATACGACCCTGCCAACTATGAGGTTGCGCGGCGTCTGCGCGCGCGGCTCGCCACTGTTCCCGGCACCGTCGACGTTCATATGCACCAGGTGGTCAATGCGCCCGATCTGCATCTCGACATCGACAGAGTTCGCGCGGCGCAGTTCGGCCTCACCCAGCAGGACGTCGCCAACAGCATTTACATCTCGCTCAGCTCGAGCGCAGCGGTGCAACCGAACTTCTGGCTCGACCCGAAGATGGGCATCACCTACATGGTCGCCGCGCAGACGCCGCAGTACCGCATCAACTCGATCAACGCGCTGGAAAACACGCCCATCCCGATTCACACGCTCAATAACCGCAGCGAGCTGCTGGGCAACATGGCGACGCTCACGCCCGCCGTTCTGCCTGTCGTCATCAACCACCACAACGGCGCGCCGGTCTTCGATATCTATGCGAACACTCAGGACAGCGACCTTGGTTCCGTCGCGGCCAGAATCAACCGCATCGTCAACGAAGAGAGCAAGCATCTTCCGCCAGGAACCAAAATCGTGGTGCGCGGACAGGTGGAAAGTATGAACGAGGCCTTCGACCGGCTCGGCTTCGGCCTGGCCTTTGCGGCGCTGCTGGTCTACCTGCTGATGGTCGTCAACTATCAGAGCTGGCTCGATCCCTTCATCATCATCTGCGCCCTCCCCGGAGCGTTCACCGGAATCGTGTGGGCGCTCTTCCTCACTCAGACCACCTTCAACGTGCCCAGCCTGATGGGCGCCATCATGTCGATCGGCGTGGCCACCGCGAATTCCATCCTTCTTGTCACCTTTGCCAACGAACTTCGCGTGACCGGCATGGCTCCGCTTGAAGCGGCCGTCACCGCCGGCTATACGCGGCTGCGGCCCATCATCATGACCGCCTTCGCCATGATCATCGGCATGCTGCCCATGGCCCTCGGCCTCGGCGAAGGCGGAGAGCAGAATGCGCCTCTGGCGCGGGCCGTCATCGGCGGCCTCAGCGTCGCCACCTTTGCGACCCTCTTCTTTGTCCCCTTGATGTTCACATTGATTCACGGAAGAAACGCCAACAGCCAACAGGAGGCTCTATGACGCAGCAGACTGAGACGATTCCGACGCGACAGAAGCAGAAGACCGCTGCCGGAACCGCGCTCCGGTTAGCCGGAGCGGCAGCACTGGTCATTGCACTCGTAGCGATCGGCGCTATTCCCCGCATCGCGCGTCACCGTGAGGCCCTTGCCGCCGTGCGCGACTCTCCGGTCACTCATCCGGTTGTCAGCATCCTCCATCCCGAGATTGGTGAGCCGACGTCGACGTTGCTCCTGCCCGGCAACATCGAGCCGCTGTACAGTGCGTCGGTCTATGCCCGCACCGAAGGCTACATCGAGCGGCGAAACGTCGACATCGGTTCGAAAGTAAAAGCGGGCCAGGTGCTGGCGGTCATCTCCTCGCCTGAAGTTGACCAGCAGCTCCTCCAGGCGCGCGCCACGCTGGCGCAATCCGAGGCGTCGCTGCAGCAGGCCGACGCCACTCTGGAACAGGCGAAGGCCAACGCGGAGCTGACTCGTCTCACCAAGGAGCGCGATCTGCCCCTTGGCCAGCAGCACGCCATCTCCCAGCAGATCGTCGATGAGGCGGTTCAGGCTCTACGACGCCCGCGTCGCCGACGTGGCCGCGGCCGAGGCCAACATCAGCGCTGCGCAGGCCAACGTCACGGCGAATCACGCCAACGTCGCGCGTCTCCTGCAGATGCAGAGCTTCGAGCAGGTTGCCGCCCCGTTTGACGGCGTCATCACCGCCCGCAACGTCGAGCGCGGAGACCTGGTCACGACCGGCAGCGCGGCCGCCGGCAAGCCGCTCTTCGATATCGCGCAAAGCGGCACGCTGCGCATACAGGTCGATGTGCCCCAGTCGCAGGCAGTCAATATCCAGGACGGCCAGAAGGCCTCCATCCTCGTCCGGGAACGCCTTGGACGCGAATACACGGGAACCGTGGTACGTAATGCGAGTGCGCTCGACAGCGCCGCGCGCACCATGCTGACCGAAGTGCAGGTCGATAACCGCGACGGCTCTCTGCTGCCCGGCATGTATGCGCAGGTCCGCTTCACACTGCCCGAACCGCGCACCTCGCTCATCATTCCCACCAGCTCGCTGGTCATCGACAGCCACGGCATGCACGTCGTCACCGTGCAGGACAATCGCACCGTTCACTTTCTTCCCGTCGTGATCGGCAAAGACATGGGAACACAGGTAGAGGTGTTGAGCGGGCTTCGCGCGTCGGACGTGCTCGTGGCCAGTCCAAGCGACTTGCTCCACGACGGCCAGAACGTTGAAGTCCGTTGAGCCGCTGCATCGCGCAGCGGCGCAATTGAGGAAGGATAGATCGCTCATGTCGGCATCTTTGGTTGCAAAACGCGTCGGGCAATTTGTCGGAGGCGCGCTCCTCGCGTGGATCGCGCTCATCGTCATCGGTTGCACGGTCGGCCCGAACTACAAACGGCCCGCCCTCGATGTGCCGGGCAGCTATCGCCAGGCGTCGGCCCCCGACATCGCCCCGGCTTCTCCCGCGCCGTCCATTGCCGATCAGCAGTGGGCTGCGATCTTTCAGGATCAAACGCTGCAGCGCCTCGTTCAGGAAGCGCTCGCCAGCAACCTGGATCTGCGCATGGCCGCACAGCGTGTGCTCGAAGCCCAGGCTCAGGTCGGAATCACCCGCTCGCAGCAGTTGCCTTCGATCAACGCCAGCGGAAGTTACAGCGCGCTGCAGATCCCTTCTTCGCTGGCCGGCAACAACAGCAATGGGACACCCGCCAACTCCTTCTTCAACGGCGGAGGTCCCAGTGCGGCTGCCTCATGGAACCTTGATTTCTGGGGCCTGTATCGCCGCCAGAGCGAGGCAGCCAGGGCTGAGCTTCTCGCCAGCGAATGGGGCCAGAGAGCGACCCGCACAGCTCTCGTCCAGGGCGTCGCCGAGGCTTACTTCACGCTCCGCAGCCTCGACGCGCAGATGGCGATCACCCAGAACACCATCAAGGCACGCCAGGATTCTCTGCACCTCACCCAGGTGCTTGAACAGCACGGCGCTGGCTCGCTCGCAGATGTGCGTCAGGCGGAAGAGCTGCTCCACGCGGCCCAGGCAAATTTGCCCGACCTGCGCCGGCAGATTGCCATCCAGGAAAACACCATCAGCATTCTCCTGGGGCGCAATCCAGGCGCGATCGATCGCGGCCTGCCGATCGAAGGTCAACCGCATCCACAGGAAATTCCAGTTGGCGTTCCCTCTCAGCTCCTCGAACGTCGCCCGGATATTCAGCAGGCTGAAGCGAAGCTCATCGCCGCCAACGCGCGGATCGGAGTCGCGCGCGCGCAATACTTTCCGCAAATTTCGCTCACCAGCCTCGGAGGCGCAGCCAGCAATCAGCTGAACTCCATCTTCAGCGGCCCCAACTCCTATTGGTACGCTGCAGGCTCCATCTCCGAGCCCATCTTCGATGGCGGACGCATCCGCAGCAACTATCGTTTGTCCAAGGCGCAGGAGCAGGAAATGCTGCTGGCTTATCAAAAGACTGTTCTGAACGCCTTCAAGGATGTGTCCAACTCGCTCGTCTCTTATAAGGAGACGCGGGAACGCCGCGAGGAACAGGCGGAGCAGGTGCAGTCCGCAACCGATGCCGTGCGCCTCGCGCGCCTGCGCTACTCCGGCGGAAACACCAGCTATCTTGAGGTGCTCACCACCGATACCGATCTCTACTCCGCACAGCTGCTCCTCGCCCAGGCGCAACAGCAGGAAGCGGCCTCGCTCGTGCAACTCTACGCGGCATTAGGCGGAGGCTGGCACTGATTTCACAGTCAATTCTTCCTATACCCTTCACTGCGCGAAGCTGTTACCCCGCATGGCTGAGGAACTGGGAGAAACAGCGGACTTCGCCAAATACGATCAGGGCATCGTCGTTCCATCTGATTCACTTTCACTCCGAAAATATTCCTGGGACTCCTCCGACGAGCCTTAGCGTCAATGGCGGTGGAGAGAGCAACAATGAGCCGCTCCTGGACGGCATACCAAATGAAAATCAACCGCAACTAAGCGGATTCAACTGTGTGATCACCTATGTCACGCCAGTCGATTCGGTGCAGGAATTCAAAATCATCAGCAATCCCTGCGATGCGCAGTACGGCCGCATCGCAGGCGACGTACTCGACAGCACACTGAAATCCGGAACCAACTTGTTTCACGGCAATATCTAAGAATATGCGAGGCGCGCCTGGCTGGATGCACAAGGGCACACCATCACCCTTGCCTCACGCTGTAACAGTGGATCGGTCGGGAGCCGACACAGCTAACGCATAGTGGGGGAGTAAGGGCCAATGAGTCGCCTGGGGGAGATTGGTTACAGATCTCACGGGCGAGCTGAAGGGGGCATCGTGCGGATGGCGCTCCGTTGATCGACCGAACAACAGGCGCTGCAGCGGGTTACGGCCTATGTGGGACCCGGGGGGCAAATGGGATGTGAGAGATGACGACGTAGTTTTTGTGAGCACCACCGCTGGATTCACCAGCATTCGAGCGGTGAACGGAGATGCGGGCCGGAAACAACAGCTAACAGCACTCCAGGCATCTCCGCCGGCGGGAGATATCATGCTTTCGTCCTCTCGGGAGACGGGCGCGATTGTGTTTGTCAACGGAGAAAATCAGGACGGCGAAATCGATATGCTGTCCCGCCGGCCGCCAAAGCAATGAGCGTGGCTCCCTGACCGCTTGGATTCGACCGACCGCGGCCTTTGCCGCGCCGCCGTTTCCTGCAGACAACATTACGGCTAAATCTGGCGAGATATAAGGACCGGATAACACATCAGGCTCCGATTGGTGTAAAAAGGCGTGTATGAGTCCGGCGAGAATGTACCGACTGCTGCTGACGGTTGGACTGCTTCAGCAGATGCTTTTTGCGCAGGCAGTTTCGCATGAGATATCGATACAGAGTGGCGTGTATACCGCGGCACAGGCGCAGCAGGGCAAGGCCATTTATCAGGACCAGTGCAGCGTGTGTCACGGGGACGCGCTCGAGGGACAGGGGCGAAGTTCTCCTCTGGCCGGCACGGAGTTCCTGAACAGGTGGATCGGTCAGAGTGTGGCCGATCTGTTTATGAAGACGATCGTCATGATGCCGGCGACGGACGCGGGAACGATGTCGCCGAAGGATACGGCCGCGGTGATCGCGTATATCCTTAGTGAGAACAAATTTTCGCCGGGAAGAGCGGAGCTGCCGACCGATCCGCGTTTTCTGGAAATGATTCCCATTGTGAAGCCTTGAGCGTGCACGCCCGCCATGCGGGCGAGTAGGATAGCGAGCAACACATGAATCGACGCGAGCTCCTTCGTAATTCGTTACTGGCCATGGGAGTAGCCGCTGTGAGCCCGTACGCGGGAGCGCGCATCTTCGCCATCGGCGAAGATCCCTCGATCGACCTGGAGCGGGCGGACTGGACTCCGGCTTTTTTCAATGCACACCAGAATGAGACTCTGATCGAGCTCAGCGAGGCGATCATTCCCGCCACAGACACTCCGGGTGCGAAGGCGGCGCTGGTGAACCGCTTCCTCGATCTTGTGTTGTCCGCGGAGCCTCCGGCTGTGCAGACGGCGTTTCTTGAATCGCTGGCCTGGTTCGATACGGCCGGGCAGGAGCGCTACAAGGCGACCTTCGTGAAGCTGACCCCTGAAGAGAAGTCAGACCTTCTGAACCTGGCGGCTTGGCCGCATACGCATGAGCGGTGGGGCTCGGCAGAGAATGGTTTCGCCGGGCATCAGCACTTCCTGGTGCTGAAGCGGTGGACGGTGAGCGCCTTTTACAGCTCGCCCGTGGGCCTGAAAGAACAGGGCTGGGATGGATGGGCAGCACGCGGGACATTTACCGGCTGTGAGCACCAGCCGGCCGAACATAAGAATAGCTAATAGAACCGGAGATTGTGCAGAGTGATGTTTTTCGATGATCCGCTGACTCGCACTTATGACGCCATCGTTGTGGGCTCAGGAGCAACCGGAGGGTGGGCCGCAAAGCGGCTGGCCGAAGCCGGACTTGAAGTAGCCCTGCTGGAAGCGGGGCGAGATGTTTCGCCGCGGGAGTTTACCGAACACAAGCCTGTCTTCGAGCTTAAGTACCGAAACATGGCCCAATCCGGCGACTGGCGCAAGACGCGGCCAGTCCAGACGCAGTGCTATGCGTGCACCGAGTATAACTACGACTGGTTTGTCGACGACCAGGAGAACCCATACAGCACCCCGGCGGACAAGCCGTTCAGCTGGCAGCGCCTGCGCATCCTGGGCGGGCGGACGCTATGCTGGGGCCGCCAGAGCTATCGGCTGAGCGATCTGGACTTCAAGGCCGCGAGCATCGATGGGCACGGGCAGGACTGGCCCATCGCATATAAGGACATCGATCCGTTTTACGACATTGTCGAGCGGTATGTGGGCATCAGCGGCGCAGCGGAAGGCAATGCAGCGCTGCCGGACGGGCACTTTCTGCCACCGATGAATATGACCTGCGGCGAGGTCCATCTCCGCGATGTCGTGGCCAAAAACTACGGCAGGACGGTGACGATCGGGCGTACGGCGATCCTGACCCAGGATCACAATGGCCGCTCGGCGTGCCACTACTGCGGCACCTGCGAACGCGGCTGCATTTCCAATTCTTACTTCAGCAGCCCGTTCACCACGGTGAAGGACGCGCTCAAGACCGGCAACTGCACTCTGCTGACGAATGCGATCGTGGCGAGCGTCGATATGGACCCGGCTACGAATCTGGCGCGGGGCGTGACGTTTGTCGATGGGAAGACAAAGCAGACGAAGTCGATCCGCGCAAAGACGGTGATCCTGTGCGCGCAGGCGCTGGAGTCAACGCGTATCCTGCTGAACTCGTCGAGCGGCAGTCACACGGCCGGGCTGGGAAATTCGAGCGGACTGCTCGGGCGGGGGCTGATGGATCACTCGACGGGCGCGGGCGTAGCCGGAGAGCTGCCGCAGTTCAAGAATGCTCCTGATCCGTACAGCGGACCGCACCGCGCCAACGGGATCTATGTCATTCGCTACCGCAATACGTCGAAAGCGACGCAGCAGCCTAATTTCATTCGCGGCTATGGATTTCAGGGCGGCGCCGGGGCGGTATTCGATTTTGGGGCCGAGGGTTTTGGTGCGGCTTACAAGCAGGCGGTTAAGAAGGGGATGTACCGGATCAGCCTGGGAGCCTTTGGCGAATCACTGGCCCGCGACGAAAACTTCATCTCGATCGATCCGAATCTGAAGGATGTCTGGGGCATTCCGGCGCTGCACATCTCCATGACCCACGGAGAGAACGAGAGACTTCTGCATGAAGATGCCGCCGCGACTGCGGCGGAGATGCTGGAGACCGCCGGCGCGAAGAATATCGAGATGCGGTCGACGGTCGCCGAACCCGGCATGGCCATCCACGAACTGGGAACTGCGCGCATGGGGAGCGATCCGAAAACCTCGGTCACCGACTCAGTACTGCCAGTTGCACGACGTGAAGAACGTCTTCGCCATGGACGGCGCGTGCTTCGTCTCGTCGGGATGTCAGAATCCCACGCTCACCATGATGGCTATCACGGTGCGCGCCTGCGATCACCTGATTGACCGATTCAAAAATCACGAGGTCTGAGCCGCTCCCGCTAAAGCCGTATCCGTTTTGAGCAAGTTATGTACGGGCTGAAGCCCGTACCCTTCAAACTGACCCATCACCCAAATCGCCAAAGATCAGCCTTGAGTGAGCATGCTTCACCCCACAATGAGGAAAATTACGCGAGCATTTGGGGCGCATTTCAAACGCAATTTGTTTTTAT